>JBBQZZ010000001.1:0-982645 GCA_038207265.1 Chitinophagales bacterium
GCTGTACGGCTACGAAATTACCCAATTGGTAAAAGTAAAATCAAACAGTGCAGTATTAATAAAAGAAGGTTCACTTTATCCTGCTTTGCATAAATTAGAAGCAGACGGATTTATAAAATCCGAAGAAGTATATATAGGTAAAAGAGTAAGGAAATATTATAGCCTAACAGCTCCTGGAAAAAAACATACTAAAGCCGCTATACAGGAATTGCAAAGTTTTATTGAAACAATGCAAAGTTTATTAATTCCAAACCTGCCCAACAATGTACCGGCTTAGCAACAACGAAATAAACATAATACATGACAAACTAATGTCAAGCTCTATATTAAACAATGGTATAGAGCCTGAAATACTTGACCATGTTTGTTGCGTGATAGAAGAAACGTGCAAGATTGGGGAAACTACTTTTGAACAGGCGTTAGCTGATGCGATTATATTGGTATGCCACAATGGCATCAGTGAAATAGAAATAGAAAAATCTTTTTTATTAAACCATAAACTTTTAACAATGAAAAAAGTCGTTTTCTTCAGTGGCTATATTGCCGCTACCTGCATTTCTTTAGGCTTTATGCTTAAAGCCTTTCACTGGGACGGTGGATGGATTTTTTTGTTAGCAGGTTTTGGCATTTTATTGCTATACTCTTTGCTGTGGTTTTCTCATTCGTTAGCAGGATTTCGCAAAAAACCTGTAAACGAGAAAGTACAAATAGTATCGGGTGCAGGTGCAGGAGCAATAATAGCTATTGGCGGTACTTTTAAATTATTGCATTCTCCATATGCTGATATTCTTACACTGATAGGTGTTGTATTGCTTGTAGCACTTTTCTTTCCTGTCTTTTTTTATAGATCTTATGAAAAATCTGTTGCCGGTAAATAATTGAGGAGAAGATGTTAGAAGGTTGCTTGTTGATGGAAGTTTTTTTGCTGATGTGTTGTGGAGAAGTTGAGGTGAGTTCGTTCGCTATGATAGGTTGTACGTTGGCATTTTAGCTTTTTGAAAGGTGGCTTTGTGTTGGCGTTTGTGAGCCTTGCAATGTGCTAAAAATGGCGTTGGGGAGCATGTTAGAGTCATGTGTTTAAATTAGTACGCATTGTTTCAACCGTGTGACATACAACGTTCGAGGCATTGTGCAGTTGGGAATTGACCAACTGTCGGTCCGGAACTAAAGCTAAATTTATAATTGATAGTTGATGTTAAGAATTAATGCTTGGCAGAATTCCGTGCGCTGGATATAAAGTTAGATATGCACTGCCAATGATTGTACTTCCTTCAAGCCCCCATTGCGCAAAACCTTTTGTTGTGCGATCGTGTTGTCTGTCAAGTTATTTACTCTTTAAAGATTGACTTAAGTTTTTCATCAAGCTCATTTTCATCCTCGCCAAAACGCCCTATTATTAAGCCTTGTTGGTCAATCAATATTTTTGTAGGGTAAGATGTAACGTTATATTTGGTATCAAGATCGCCAACTAATATCTGGTGCCATGGAAGCCCGTCATTCTCTATTGCTTTCGCCCATGCTTTTTTTGTGTCATCATCTTTTGCAATTCCGATTATGTCAAAGCCTTTGTCTTTATATTGATAGTAAAGTTCTTTTAAGTGAGGATTTCCTTTTCTACATGGAACACACCAGCTTCCCCAAAATTCAAGTAATACATGTTTCCCACGAAAAGAGGATAAAGAAAGAAGGTGACCATTTAAATCCGTCTTGGTAAAATTTAATGCCGCTGAACCAGGCACAGCAACTGTTCTATTTATAAGTTCCTCAATAATGTTTTTTCCGTACCAACTATTTTTGATAGGTGTTTTAAATCTGTTATAATAAACCTGTAGTGAGTCAGTCGGAAAACTTCCTTGATTCATTTCTATGACATTCAGCGATAAATAATAAGCAGTTACAAAAGATTGGGGGTATTTCTTAAAAAAATCAAGGTAGGGTTCTCTGCATTCCTCAAAATAAGGTAGCAGCACCCAGTCTTTCAATTCCTGAAATTGAGTAATATTTCGTACACTAATTGCATTTAGAGTATCTAAAACTATTTTCCAGCGTTCATTTATTTTGCTGAGTTGTTTTTCGATTTTTCTGTACTCGTAATCGCTGTTGGAACCCAATAGCTCAAATTTTTTAAGTTTGAAGTCTTTCAATAATATCGTCATTGGCGTCGGCTCTATGAATAAATTTATTGTTCCATAATTGTTACTTAAAATTGCAAATACCGGATGCAAAATATTTCCTGAGAAATTGAATTTCCTATTTTGTATTTGACAACTATCCAAATTTCCTTTCCCATTAATTTCGTAGTGCAAATACATTTTCCCACTGAAGGTATCAGAGACGATTTTTCCTTTTATACTGAATGGATGTAGTTTTTGACAAAAAAGTTTTGTGCATGTAAAAGAAAGAAGAATAAATAATACAAGCCGCATATTATAATTTATTTATAAGGTAATAATTGTTTTTGTTACAGCTTTAACATGCCACCCAACAGTCTTATTTACGCAAATTAGTTTACCATGTAAGCCAATACACACAGTCACTTGCGTTTACGCAACAAAATATTACCATTTTCTAAATACTATGAAGTAATCTGAAAATTGTATCCGTATAAAAGATTGGCATTTGTTAGCATGATTCGAATACTTTGCAGTCATAAAATAGGTGTAAGGATATGGTTGAAAATGCCAGGGCTGACACAAACACAATGTATTTAGATCTATATTATTTGCCTAAAGTATTGCTACAAATTTTATTCATTGTTCAAAAAAGCTATCTCTCACAAGCAAGCGTGTCTTACGATTATTTGATCAAAGATTCAATCTAATGTATAATAGTGAGACCTGTTGTGTCTGAATAATTGATGTACTATGCGTAGATATATTTAGATTTTAAATCCATTTATGCAGGCACAAGTAATTCGAGGGGCAGTTTTTTCTTATCAGTACAAATCCAAAATTGCCCATCGAAACACTTTCGCCAGGTTCTTGATAGTATAACAATCTTGCGCCATAATGGGTGTTTGCTGTTACGGTGAACTGTAATTGTTAAGCTCATATTTTCGAATATGTCCATTCTCTTTTGCTCATTGGTGTCTGTACAGAAAGAATTAATGTAGTGCCATCACCAGAGACAATTCCACTTAATGTCTCCTGTCCCTTAATTGATATTTTAATTTTATTTCCAAACTGGGTCCAGGTACAGGTGGTGGTGGTTTTTGTGCCTCCGGAAGTTATTGTTTCAACAAGTGTATTGTCTGCATGAAAATCATCAATTGCCTCCACTATGCTCATTTCCATAACACTTTGCAAATGTCCATGTGATTTTTTAACAGCTTCCGCGGTAAAGTAATTTTTACCCGATACCTGCTTCCATTTACCAACAACAGATTGTGCATCACATTGGGTAAAGCCTGCAAAGGCAAACGTTATGCAGGTAAAAATGACTAAGGCTTTAAAAGTAAATGCTTCGGGTGCTGATAATGTATTTTTCATTATTTTAGGTTTAATTGATTAAGCTGTATGCCATCATGATGACGTTGCGATTAACAATAGAATTTTTATTGAATTTTGTTTTGGAAGGCAACAACTAAAAGCTGAACAGGCTTCCGTCAAACTCGAACTCAGACTCATTAAAGTTACTGCATACTTTTGTTGGTTGCCGTTTTTTATTTTACGAAAATAAACTTTTTAAACATGCTTATTAACGTGTTTAGATTAGTTCTCCTCACGGGTACAAGCGTGGCCAATGGTTATAAAGACAAAGATATTTTTAAAGTAAGTTAGTTGGCCCGGCTTAGCCTCAATTCAGGCACAAGCAATCAACCTTGCAGTAAATTATTACAGCGTTACACATTATAACCCGGTTGAACGCTTGCGTCGGGCTCTTGATCGGTTAACAATCCTGCGCCTGAGTAGAGATTTATTTTTTGGTCGATGTTAATAACTGAACGATACGAATCCAAAATGATCTGCCAATACAATCATGGCTTGTACTTAATCACGCGTATACGCTTCTTACATTTAAAGGAACCTGGCGTAAGAGTATCTTAAGATTATTTGATCAAAGATTCTATCTAATGTATAATAGCAAGACCGGCCGTGCCTGAATAATAGATATCCCATGCGAAGATATATTTAGATATTAAATCCCTTTATACATTCACATTCATTGTCGCAGTTCAATAACAGCCCGTTAACAAAAGAAACATCTTAATTACGGCTGTTTTTTACTTCATCTTACATTTGCATTTAATCAACTAATGATAGGTATGAAATGGATAATACTGGCTGCGGGTATTTTATTTGAAGTACTTGGCACCATTTGCATGAAATATGCGGAAGGGTTTACTAAACTGGTTCCTTCTGTACTGGTATTTGTTTTTTATGGCATCAGCCTGGTGGCGCTTGTTTTTGTGCTGGAAAAAATGCAGGTAAGTATTGCTTACGCTATATGGGCCAGTGCCGGCACGGCCCTGATTGCCGTTTTAGGAATTGTTTTTTTTAAAGAACCTGTATCGCTGGCAAAAATTATTTCACTTGCTTTTATTTTAGTGGGGATACTAGGATTGGAATTGTTTGACTAATTAAGATAGTATGAATGTTTTTTTAACCGGCGCTACAGGCTTTGTTGGTGGTGAATTATTGGTTACACTTTCCAAGCGCATTGAAATAAGTAAAATTTATTGTTTTATGCGGGCATCATCCGTTGATGAAGCATTGGTAAAGATTAAAAACATTTTCAGTCTGCATGATGATGATTATGACCCGGAAAAGATCATTCCTGTTCTTGGTAACCTCCAGGATGAAGGTCTTGCCCGGTCACTTAAAGAAAATAGGCTGTTGAAGGACATCAACGTAATCATTCATTCAGCCGCCAATACTTCCTTTTCGCGAATTTATAATACGCTGGTAGAAGATATCAATATTAGAGGGCTGGAGAAAATATTGATTTGGGCAAAAGACTTAGCAGCGTTGCAAACATTTTTATACATTGGTACTGCTACTATCTGTGGTAAAAACATTCGTCACCGGCTTGTTTTCGAGAACGAATCACCAAATATTGCAGCCGATCACCTGGTGAGATATACCTATACCAAAATGCAGGGCGAATTACTACTTGAAAATTTACTGCCACCCGAAAAAATACTGGTGGTGAGACCTTCTATTATTATGGGCGACAGCCGCAATGTATTACCCCGGTCACCGATTATCTTATGGGCAGTGGCTACCATTAACCAGTTAAGACTGATTCCAGCCAATGAAGATGCTTTGCTGGATATGATTCCTGTAGATTATGCGGCTGAAGCCATTGTGGCTTTGTTATTCGTAAAAAGAAACCATCGTGTTTATCATATCACATCGGGTAAAGATGCAGCTACCACCGCTTATAAACTTTCTTTGAGCCTTTCTGCTTATTTTGATGAGAAGATCCCATTTCAGTTTGTAGATAAAAAAATGATTGAGCAGGTAAAAAGATGGTCAAAAAATCGGCTTGACCCAGGTAGTAAATTAAATGGGTACCCGTTTTATCTTGCGTACTGGAAACAGGTATTTCCTGATCCAGGTGCGCTGCGAATTTTACTGGCCGGACTGGAACCCTATCTTGAATTTATGGATCTTGGCCAGGTATTCGATAATACCAGGTTATTGCAAGATGTGCCGGCTATTAAGCAATCGGTGCCGGCAGATATATACATCAACAATTGTATGGAGTTTATTGCAAATATTGATACACTGGAAGGAGCGTTTGATTCTTGATACGATAGTTTATCATGTAAAGATTCCCTGTACCGGCAGGTACCTGCTATGAAATATAATTGAAGTGGAAGTTCGTAGGGAGACACTGCCTTGATCTTACCTTCATTGGCGCAAGGCCAATAGTTATAAAGACAAAGATATTTTTTAAGTAAGTTAGTTGGCCCGGCTTGGCCTCAATTCAGGCACGGCAGTCAGGCTTGCATTAAGTTATTGCAGCATTGAATCTTGTAACACTTTTGAATGCTGCACATGCGAGACGCCAGGTTTTTAATGGTTTGAATATGCTTGCGCCAGATTTGGAACGCCAGGTTCTTTATGGTTTAACAATCTTGCCACAATAGGGAGTTCCGCTGCTATTAGCCTTTAATTATATCTCACTCATGCAGAAACATCGCCTGTGAACGAATTGATAGCTCCTTGCTTTCACTCGGAAGGGAAAGAATAACGCCAAGTCCCCAATGTTGGTGGCAGTTTTTACTATTTCAATTCCTTTGTCATTACATTGTCAATGATCACATAATTGCTGCCAATATCAGTCGTTTCAGTTCCAGAAGTATTAAAACCATATTTCTCGTAGAAGCCGATTGCTTTGTCGTTTTTAAAAAATACTTTTAGCCGAAGTCTCAATAAAAGATTTTGCTTACCTATGTCAGCAAACATATTCAACAATTTTGTCCCCATGCCCAATCCCGGTGTCTCGGGAAGAAGATAGATTTTATGAATCATTAATTGTGGCTCGGCTTTATAATTTAGCTCAAAAGACGTAAAACCAAGTGGTTTGCTATTACTTTAGGCGATTATAAATTGGTGCCCCTTGTCATTCATCTGACTTTTGAGAGCTGTGTCATTATAGATCAACTCCAACATATAGTTTATTTGTTCTGTCGGCATGATCTTACCAAATGTATTAGGCCAGGTCCCATAGGCTATCTTTTGTATTTCTGGAATTTCCTCTATACCAATTTTCTTTAGTTCGATGATTGTGGTTAAATTTATTTGATGGCCAGTGCCGCGCTTTTTTTTCCCCAGCCGAGTCTCCGCCATAGCAATTTAAAATTTTTATTTTGTTACTGCGGGACTCGGCCGCAGTCAGGCGCAAGCGAGTCTAACGGATAGGAAAGCCAGGATCATTACAGCTTGAAAATAGTTAGACCGGCTTGTGCCCGAATAGTCGAAAGTTGCCATATTATTCTACTACAAAATATACGACAAATCAATCAGTCCTTTCTTGCCATAAAAATCCATGGCACTGCTATATAGCCAGTCTTCCTCATGTTCTACAAACCCAACTTCTACAGGATTGCGATGTATATATTTCAATTTTTGGTAAAACATTTCTGCATTTAGTATTTCCAAAGGCTTGTTGTGTTGCTGCCAGAATTGCCAATCGTGGTTGTTACTATTCTTTTTACCCGCTCTTTCCATTAACCATATCATCCATTCTCTTCTGCTCTCTCCTTTGTAATCGGCAATGCATTTTTTTAACTTCGCCGAAGTATGGCTTTTTATATCACGGACAATATCTTCCAACTTGCATTGATTGCTACCGATAATTAAATGAATATGGCTGGGCATAATTACCCAGCCATAAATTTCCAGCCCTTTTTGTTGCTGGCAGTATTTCCAGCTATCTACTATTATGTCTTTGTATTCCTTCCTTATAAAAACATCAACCCAGTAAACCACCGCATAACTGATAAAATATAATTTACTGCTGTCACCAAATTTCTTTCCAGCCGAGTCTCCGCCATAGCAATTTAAAATTTTTATTTTGTTACTGCGGGACTCGGCGTCCTTTTGTTTATCATCTTATGTTTTTATTCGACGGCGAGTGCCGCGTTTTTTTCTTTTTTTTCAAAGTGACTGTTGCGGACACATCGCCTGCGAACTGCGGGGGCTGTGACCGACTCACTCGACCGGGAAGGAAAGAAGTTTTTAGTCATCGGCCTGACCGCTTTTTAATTCATATTAATCTGCTGTAATACTTTTACCTATGAGTTCCTTGCCAAAATTTATAATTCATATTGAATTAGCTCAATAGTAGAAGCAGTGTGAATATTCTCCTATACCAAAGCTAAACGGAATTTAAAGTTACTAAACTTCCCAGTATTCAAATAGTAGCGATTTTGGTTGTACTACAGCAAAGCAGGCACTATGCGTAGTTATATTTAGATATTAAATCCCTCTATGCAGGCACAAGTGGTTAGAAGGGGAGTTATTTCTTGTCAGTGAAAATCAAAAATCGCCCATCGAAATCCCGCACATGCAGGACGCTAGGTTCTTGAAATTTTATAACCTTGCGCCTGAGTAGGGGAGACTGAATTTTACTTATCAGGGGTATTTTTAAACTGCTGCGCAGTAAGCAGCATTCTCAACAGTTGATTCATTTGTGCATTAGTTTCAGTGGGTAATTTTTTTATATCATCGTCCGACATATTCTGTGTATTGTCAGGGAATTCAGTATGGTTGAGATAAACGATAACCAGATTTCTTTCGGGAATAACAATAATATATTTTCCAAGAGCACCTTCAGCGCTGAAACACTTAATATCAGGTCCAAAATTATTAACCCACCATAAAAAGCCATAACCACCTCCGTCATTTGTAACAGAGTATGATTGTGTACTTTCGGTAATCCAATCAGCCGGCACTATTTGTTTTCCATCCCAGTTTCCTTTGCACAAATAGAAATAACCAAAACGCGCAAGGTCACGTGCACTCATTCTGAAATGATAAGCCGGGTAAACAGATTTTTCATAATCAGGAGCGTTTGCAGCAGCGTATAAATAATACATATCCTGCTCTCTGAAATCTCGCATATGAAGTGGTACTGCAATGTCTTTATAGAATGCTGAAGCAATTTTTATATGTGTCTGCTTTTCAAAAATACTTCCCAATGTATTAAAATCCCAGTTGTTATAATACCAAAATGTCCCAGGCTGATGAGAGCCTCGCACAGGCATTTTTGACCGCATAGCCGGCGTACCTGCAACATAAGAATGATATATACCCGAACGTGCCTGTAACAGCATTTTTATGGTAGCTTGCTTTTCCTCTGGCGCTAAAGGTGGATTATCATCAACTCCTAATTCTTCAAGTTTTTTATTAATGTTTATGTCTCCATCATTCACATGAATGCCATATAAGCAACTTAAAAGGCTTTTTCTCATAGAGCTGATTTTGATACGCATAGTATCACTACCCCAATTTATAACTACTTTCCCTTTGTCAATTACCAGTAAACTGGCGGGTGGCAGACTATCAAAAAAAGATTTAGTCGCTTTTAATTTTCTTTCCGACCATCCACTTTTTACAAGATTTGATTCCTCCCAAGTTGAATTCGGAAATGTAATATTTATTTTTTGAGAGAATGCAATTTCAGGAACGAAAAAATCAGAGATAAGAAAACAAGAAAATAATATTTTATCATCCTTTTTTTCATTGTTATCTGAGTTTATGTTCCCCCGCACTGGCGCAAGCACGTCTTACGCTTATTTGATCAAAGGTTTTGTCGAATGCATAATAGTAAGACCGGCTAGTGTTTGAATAATATATTTACTATAAGTAAATATACTTAGATATTAAATTACTTTATCCAGGCACAAGTAGTTCGAGGGGCAGTTATTTCTTATGCGTGCAAATCCAAAATCGCCCATCAAAATCCCGTACATGCCAGACGCCAGGTTTTTGATAATATGACAACCTTGCGCCAGAATAGGAAAATGCAGCGAAGGAAAAGGCACACCGATAACGCAGGTTTGCTTTGTGACTGGCTTTATATGCCTGCGGTATGGGTGTGCCGTGTGTGTCGGTTGTTTAGAACTTTATTTTTAGTCCACCGTTTAAAACAAAACCGTCAACAGGTGCATAGATGTCGCGAAAGGTTGGGTTTGTAATTGTCCCTGTGTAAATCGTGTCAAACTTTGTCTGCCGTGTGTCACTAAAATTTTCAAAGTTGGCGAAGATTGAAAAGTTTTTCCAAAGTTTTTCAATCATAAATCCTGTGAGCCAATATTGTTTTCCTGTTGCTCCGTCATTTAGTTTTTGCGAACTGAAATAATACGCCTCCAAACCAATTTTCAATTTGTCCTCAATCTCGTAAACCAAAACATTATTCAAACGGTGTCTTGCTACCAAAGGAAATTCTGTTGTAGTTGTGTAGTGCTGTTTTACATCTGCTAAAGTGTAACCCACAAAAAGTTTAAAGTTTTTGTAAGTGAGTTTGATGTTTGTTTCCATTCCTTTTGTGTCATTAAAACCGTATGGCTGCAAATATTCAAAATAAGCGTTTACAGTTGCTGTAAGCATTAAAGGATTATCAATTCGTGTATAGAAAAAAAGTTGATTGACGCTTAAAGAAACCTTGTTGTTACATAAACTTGTTCTGTAGTTGATGTCAAAATTACCGCCATATGATTTTTCTGCATTTGTGCTTTTCACATCAATAGGCAAAATATTTTTAAACTGAATTTTCTCTCCGTCCTCTGTAAAAACAGTTGGGGTTTTGTAACCAAGTCCACCGCCAATTCGTGAAGTGAAATGACTATTTATTTTGAACAAAGCGGAAATTCTCGGAAGAATAAAAAAACCATAATCGTTTTGATAATCACCTCGCAAACCTGTTTCAAGGGTAAATATTTTTGAAGCGTTCCAGGTGTTTAGTACAAATGCACCAATCGTATTTTGATTGTAATTGACTGGGATTATTGTATCATGTTTGTCCTGGGTAAATTTATCTGTAAGAAAATTTACTCCTGTAATCCATTCTAATTTTTCTTTCTTGTAATTGTAATCAACTTCGGTGTAAGTGGACAGTTGCACTCCCGAAAATGTGTAACCTGGAACTTGTATTGAGCGGTCGTAATAACTCACACTGTTTTTGAAACTCATTTTTGAGTTGTCATTTATTTTATGCTCAAACGAAAGTTGTGTGCTGTAACGGTCTGTTCTATTTTTTTCAAAGTAGGAATGTATGCTGTCCGCTTTTCCCTCAATGAATTTAATGTCGCCACCAATGCGATTTTCAAGGGTTGCATTTACTCCAAAGTACATTGTTGTTTTGCTGTTGAAGTTGAAAAATATTTTTGGATTAATTGTGTAACGGTCAAACTTTGGAATTGCTGTTAAGCCAATCTTTGCAGGGTCATAAGGTGTGCCGTGATTGTATGATGCAAAAATTGTTGTTCCTACTTTCTTAAACTTCTGAGAATAGAAACCACTTGCATCCAATCCTAAGGCAGATGTTCCGTTGAGCATAAATTTCAATTCTCTTTCTTCTTTAGGAACTTTTGAAACAAGATTTACCAAACCTGCTATTGCCCCGCCACCATAAAGTGTAGATGAACTCCCTTTAATTACTTCAACTTGTTTCAAATCAAGTGGAACAATTTGCAAAAGTCCTAACCCACCCGAAAAGCCCGAATACAAAGGGAAGCCATCACGAATTATTTGAGTGTATTTTCCGTCAAGTCCTTGTATGCGGATTGAAGAATTATAGCTCGTGGCTGATGTTTGTTGCGTTTGTATTCCTGTGCTTTCATTCAACATCATTCTAATGTCGCCAGGTTTCATATTTCCTTTCTCTTCCAATTCTTCGCCCGATATTGTTTCAACTCTTGTAGGGATATTGGCAATGGAACGGCTGCTTCTCGTGGCAGTAACAACTACTTCTTCATTTTCCTTCTCTGCTTCATCCAAAAGTATTTCAATTGTTTCATCGGAAACAAGCGGAAAGATTAGCAGTAATTCTTTGTCTTGAAAACCAATATAAGATATAACAATTTCCTGTCTACCTGCCGCAATATTTTTCAGGATAACAAAACCCAAACTATCAGCAGCAGTTGATTTGTTTAGTGTTTTAATTGTAACAGTAGCTCCCTGTAATGGCTGTTTTTCTTTGCCGCCTTTAATAAAGGCTTTAAAAGTATTTTGGGCATTAGTTATCATAGTACATAGCAGAAGTATACAAATGAGGAATATTTTTTTCATTTTTTAATTTGATTGACGATAAATAGAAGTAACCGGTGTTATTTCAAACACTGGTTGTATTAATAAAGATGTGTCAACCAATTTTAGGCGGCTGCCAAAAAGACGAAATGTATTGTGGAAAATATATTTGTGTGTAATGTGGAAAAGCAGGGTTGCTCAACTGTGGCGGTGTGTAAAGCTGAAGGTAGTTTGTCGTGATAGCGAAGCCTGCACAATTGCCACATAATGCAAAAGGGGAACAGTTTGTACAATCGTCATTATGTTTGTGAGTGTCGTTAGAACTGGATTGTTCTGTTCGGTCGTTGCAATTGTCCATTGTACAACAGGGAACTATTGATAGCAACAGAATATAAATAGCAAATATGAATGTAAATGTTTTCACTGTTACAAAGGTAAGCCATGAGTCTGGTTGAAGATTGCTGTGCCTGGAAAATTTGGCCTTTTTGCAATGTTAGCTTGGTGTCGGAGTTTTGTGAGCCTGTGAATGTGCCAAAATGTACGTTGGGTTGTTGAAGTTCCTTGTATCAAGCCCTACGATGTAACGTCTGCTGTAGGGTTGCCTATAACTGTCTTATTTACGCACCTTAGTTTACCAAGTACGCCAATACGCCCAATCACTTGCGTTTACACAACCAAATTTTACTATTGTCTAAATACTATTTAGTAATCTGAAAATTGTATCCGCATAAAAGTTTTGTGTTTGTTAGTATGGTTCAAATTCCTTGCAGTCATGAAATAAGTTTAAGGTTATAGTGAAAATACCAGGGCTGACACAGTCACAATCTATTCAAACTTATATTGTCAGCCTAAAGAGTTGCTGCAAATTTTATTAAGCCTTCAAAAAAGATTTGACTGTTCAGCGAGCAACCTCCCCGCAATTGTGCAAGCATGGTTTAACAAAACCAAGCACCTGGCGCAGGCGTGCCTAACGGTTAGTTAATGTATCTTATCGTTAGTGCAAGATAGTTAGAGCTGTTTGTGCTGGATTAATATTCTGTAACAAAAAATTAAGAAATTAATTTAAAAATGCTTTATGCAGGCACAAGTAGTTCGAAGGGCCGTAACATTTTTAAACTGCATAATCAAAATGGCCCTTCGAAACACTTGCGCCAGGTCTCTGATAGTCATAACAAGCTTGCGCCATGTTGGGGGCTTTTGTATCACGTTCTTTTAGCTCAACAGTTTTATTAATTGTGTCATCTGTAATAAGTATATTACTATTGTATTTATTTGGGCTTTGTAAATCAATTTTTGTTTCAGTAGTTCCATTATTTGTAATGTAACCGGAATCTTCAATATTTAACAACAGCTCATTATTAACAACGGCTTCTTCATTCCTATTTTCATGCCTGAATAAAACTCCCCGGAATATTTCGGGAGTCCGCAGTGCTTTTAGCACCATAAAGCAAACTAATACCAAACTCATTAATGTGATTAAAATTGTAATCCATCCTATCAGTTTTATTCCAGCAGGATAGCGATAATTTTAGAAAACAAGAAAAAATGAGCAATGAGTATTAAAAATGAGATTTGTCTGAGCCAAGTATATGTTACTGCCAACTGTTGGGAATAGTTCTGCAGATATATTTTTTTATAATAATTAAGGTATCTGAAAATAGGAAATAAATAAACAGCACTTTGAATTTTAAGGATAACATTAAAAATGAAAGAAAAATCATCGGAAGGATAATTAAGTATTGGAACATTAAAATTGCGGAATATAGAAACCTGAAACAACAAAGCAATCACAGAAAATATAGATACTGCTCCATGCCAAAGATGTTTGATACGCAACTTAAAATCTATAAAACAAACTTTTCTGACATATAAGAAAAAAACAGGCATTTGCAACATGGCAAAGACCATACGTAAGGCATTAATAAAGGGTTTGCCATTTAGTGAATTTGGCAATATCGAGGCCGCAATGTCTGATAAAATGAGCATCAAAAAAACCGACTAAAAAAATATTGGAGGTGATTTAGTAGTTAATAGAAAAAAGACAAGCAAGCAATAAATGAAAAAGGAAATGGTTTATATTGTTTGAAATATTTGTAGGTGCATAAAGCATTTATAGTTTTTAGGGAGCGCTTATTTATATTACTTTATTGCAAGGTCATATTTCTTAGTCTGTCAAAAAGGAGTAATGAAAAAAAAGCAGGTAAATATTTATAAGTATTTTCATGATCGTGAGATGCTTTTAGCATTACGCCCAACGATACGGCTTTGCGATGGACGGTCATTTGAAAATCGTCAGCCGGAACTATAGTTGATTTATAATTTAATGATGAAGATAGCAACAAAAGCTGATTTACTTCCTCTCCACTGGAACTATTGCTGATAGCGCACTGTAGCCGATTGTTACCACGTCTGCCAGCCTATTGCAAAGCCAATGTAAGCTGCCGTGTTAGAATTTGAGACTTTTATATAATCCAAATAAAAGTAAGATTAGCCCTACACCATTAGTAATTTTCATTTCTCACTTTCTCGGCGGGTGTTCCTAACCCGGCTTTCCATGAATTAATATTATCTTGGAAAAATGCCAGGCGATTTTAAGTATTTTCGAGTAAGAAAAAGTCATCTCTCACTTAACGAAGTCTATTTCCGAACTACGGTTATTAAAGAATGGAAATCTCTTTTGAAAAATCATTATGTGGATAAGTTATAATTGAGGAATGTCGGACACTCGCCAGGAAGTTTGGAATTTTTATAAAAAACAAATATATGATGAACAACTTAACAAAAACAATAGAAGAAATTTCTAATGCTGCAGCCTTAACTGAGAAATGGATGTTAAAGCATATTTCTGACGAAAACTTATATACAAGCCGTCATGATGATCCCGTATCGTATTACAAGTGGCCACTAACTTTAATTTCACGGGAGAAGAAGGATGAGGCTTTCAGGCTTCTTAACTGGATTAACGAACAGTGCCTGGCTGAAAATGGCGACTATGTTTCCAGCCGTTCAGGGTTTCATAAAGAGTTTCATAATTATTCAACTCTTTGGATAGTTTTGGCAACCATTAAGCTTGGGGATACCGCACTCACTAAAAAATTACTCGATTTTATTCTAAAATACCATAACAGCCTGACAGGAGGACTGGCAACCTTTCCTGCAGAACAGGACATAATTACTGAAGATCCCGTTTCTACAGCATTTTTGGGTATGGTAGCCTGCGAGCTGAAAGATAAAAACCTGGCGGATAAAATACTTCATTATTTTGAAACCATACTTTCTTTACAAGATGAAGAGGAAAAATTCTGGTTAAGAATAAAAACAGATGGATCAGTAATCAAGACCTTTCCCTCCGAAGCTGATCTTAAAACGTATTATATTACTATAGGAGAAGAAAATGAATGTTACTACTTTTTAGGGGCCGCTTGTTTCTTTATCGCCCGCTATATTGAAACTTTCGATAGCAGGCCTCTTTTTTTGGCCAATCAATTTGCCAAAGTGCTCGAAAAATGTGGCAGTAAGGCTCTTAGTACGATATGGGCAGCAAAAGTTGCGCCTGGCTGTGCTGCACTATATTCAATAACTTCTGATAAACGTTTTTTTGATCTTGCATATCCTGTTATTCGCACAGTTTTGAACTTGCAATCGCCAGGAGGTTATTGGATGAAAAATAATAAGCCCTGGATTACTGTTTCCGCAGAGCAATGTTTCTGGCAAACCGATATTTGCAAACGCTTTCAGAAGTAAAAGCCGCTTATCATTAAATAAATAAAGCTAAAAGATTGGAAACATCTGCTGAAGAACGATGAAATGAAGATGATTATCATACAAAGTTTTCAATGGCTTGTTCAGCATGAGTTAGTTCATATTTACGGATATGTTGTGATGCCGAATCATATTCATGTATTATGGGAACAAATAAAAATGAATGATAAAGAAACACCAAAGGAAATCTTTGAGAAATATACGGGACATATATATTTAAACCATGGATAAGTTATGATTGAAGAATGTCGGGTGGGGACATCCGTCAGGAAAGGGGAAAATTAAAATATGCCCAAAAAAAATGTCCGGGCGTTAATTTTATTCCGCTGTCAGCAAAACCAGTTTTGTAAGTAACATTTAAATGTACGTGTCTCTGTTTGTACCAAAAGGTTTTGCAACTTGATTAAAATAATTATCGTTGTCTTGTCCTAATAATTTAAGTGTTTTTTTGCGGTCAAGGAATGTGCTTCACAGTACTAATTTACACCTGTCACTTTGAAGAATTTGAAATCAATCACATTGCCGAAGTTCTAAAAACGGAGCGATAGTCTGTTATTTCAGGAGTTTCTATTTAGTCTGCTGACTTCATTGGTACTGTCGCAACATAACTGCCAACGATCATGGCTTGGCGATGTTGGGGTATTTGAAAATCGTCCGCCCGTAACCGCTGCCGATTGAAAAACAAATGTACAAGGTAACTTACAAATGCCCACCGATGCTTGTCCTGCCCGAAACAACTGCTACCATGTTGCTGAAGATGAAGATAACAACGTCCTGCCCCAATATTGCCAAACCCCATCCTATGTTTACAATTCAATAAATTTAGTAATCAGAAAAGAATAACAATAGAAAGAACAAGGGGTGGAGTAAGACTGACAAACCGCATGTTGGCTGAAGTGCTTTCTAGAAATTTGGCACCCAACTGATCAACTTTTATTCAAACCGTCTAGAAGAAAAAGTTTTTTATTCAATACTATTAGAAAAGCAAATATTACAATAGTGTGTATAGTTATTAATAAAGGAGTACCCATAATTCCAACTTTTGATAAGAATCCATTTTTTAATAAAGAATTCATCCCAATAAGAATATAAATTAAGATAAATGCAATGGGCAGAGTTAAAAAGCCAAGAATATATAACCAAGAGTATTTATTGGTTAATATTCGAAATGCTTTAATAATGGGAGGCAATCCGAGTATTAAAATAAGTACTGAACATATTAAAATCATCTGTGTTGAACTGAAACTCGCTTTAAGTAAATGCCTTGTTAAAACCATTTCATCACCCGCACCCTTCATTACTTCACTAATTCTTCCAAAAGGGATATTGGCGAAAATTAGAGAAAAACCAATAGCTTTTTTATTTGAATTAGGAGAGGAGAGCCAGAACATTCCTATCCACATTATACTAAACGAAAAAAGTGGACCTGCAAGTGTTGCAAGCCAAGAATTAGGGTGAGTTTTATCACAGTCATCGCATAATGCCCATACATTAAAGTCACGTATGCCCCAACAACCGCAGATTAATCGCCCAACTAAAATATGAACAGTCTCATGAAGTTCCAGCATTATAATTGTCAACAAGAGAAATGCTACAATGTAAGAAATTGAAAGTTTAATATGCATTTTTAAAAAATTATTCGTGTACAATGATGTCTATAGCATTTCAGCCAACTGTCTTATTTACGCACCCTAATTTACCAAGTACGCCAATACGCATAATCACTTGCATTTACGAAACAAAATTTTACCATTTTCTAAATACTAAGAAGTAATCTGAAAATTGTATCCGTATAAAAGATTGGCATTTATTAGTATGGTTCGAATACTTTGCAGTCATAAAACAGTTTTAAGGTTATGGTTGAAAATGCCGGAGCTGGCACAAGCACAATGTATTTAAATCTATATTATTTGCCTAAAGCATTGCTACAAATTTTATTCATTGTTCAAAAAAGCTATCTCTCACAAGCAAGCGTGTCTTATGATTATTCAATCAAAGATTCTATCTAATGTATAACAGTTAGACCGGCCGTGCCTGAATAATAGATTTACTATGCGTAGATATATTTAGATTTTAAATCCCTTTATGCAGACACAAGCAGTTCGAAGGGCAGTTGTTTCTTATCAGTGCAAATCCAAAATCGCACTTCGAAATCCCGTACATGCGGGAAGCCAGCTTCTTGCAATTTTTATAACCTTGCGCCAGAGTAGGGCAAACACGGAATCGCCCGCAGATGCATGAAATTCATCTTCGCCCACCTTTAAAATAAATTCACCTTCCACCACATAAAATTATACTTATCTCATAGCAGGTATATTAATATGGCTGGAAAATTTATTGCCCGTATAAATTTTAAATACAACAGGCCTGCCATCTTTTATTGTTTCTGTGCTTACTTCTTTTCCGCTTCCATAATTTTTTTGCCAATCGGTGTCTGATAAAGGAGAAACTGTCATTACTAATTTGCTTCCCTTTTTTACTTGTTTGCACATCCACCAGCCATTATTGAGGTTGATGTGATACACTTTATCTTTTTTCCATAATACACGTTTTCTTTTATCGAAACTATACGATAAGCGTTGAACAGTCTCCGACAGCGGCCATAGTTTTCCTTCTGCATCTTCTTCCCACCAGCTTAGCAACAGGTCTGTATCAGGCGAAGAAAGTGATGCATACAGATCAGCAGTAATGGTTCCGTTAAGAATTATATCCCTACCCAGGACTGCTGATTTAAAAACAAGTTTATCTTTTTTCTTAAAAATATTTTCCGTTATCTGGTTATCGCCATCATAAATATGCAGTGTGTCGTTTTCAACATTGCGGGTGTCAAAATCTAATTGAACAGCATCCTGTTTCAGCAATGTCTTGTTTTGGGTAAGCAGCAGGTTTTTGTCTTCTATTTCCGGCGAAGCAGATAGGAAATACTGCATGGTATCTTTATTCATATTGCTTACGGAATTGAAATAGTGCCATTTGTTTTCGCCCAGGGCAAACACAGAAACCCTGTCTTTAAGAAAATCAGGTTGCTTCCCGTTTCTCAGTGTATAATCAAACCATTGCATAATCATTTCATCTTTGTCAATCAATGCTGCAGCATCTATTTCGTAAGGTGGAAGGGAAGATGAAGCATAACCCTGCGTACCTCCGTGGGTATAAGGGCCGATGAACAGGTAATGGTTCTTTGCACCGTCTTTGGTTCCATATTTATTGTGCATGGCATAATAATACATGGCGCCGCGTTGCTCACCATCAAAATAACCGGTCATTGTGAGAACGGGAATATTTATTTTGGCATACTCATCTTTGTATGGCGTCATGCTATCCCAGTAATTGTCTAATACCGTATGCTGCAGCCAGCGTTGAAATACTGTATCCATCCCATTGCCTTCCAGTGAATCAAGCCTGTTAAAGGCAATGCCTTTTGTGATGTATTGTTCTTTAATATTGCTCCACTTTTTTTCATTCGAAAAGTCATCGTAATCATTGTATTTGCCGTTTCGAACGCGCTTTATCCATTGCAAGTCAAATGTTCTCCAGATACCATCCTGAGGCTTATCAGAACCAGGCGCAACAGCTACCTGCGGTACAATTGTTTTTAAAGCAGGATGCATTTTTTTTGTAGCAGCCCAGGTGGTAAAGCCGCCATACGATCCACCGATCATGCCTACCCTGCCATTGCACCAGCTTTGTTTACTAATCCAGTCTATTATATCATAGTTATCATCCGCATCATTTTCAAATGGATAAAAAATGCCTTCCGATTCATTCTTACCCCTTGGAAAAACCACCAAGCTTGCATAGCCTTTTTTCGCTATTTGTTTTGCTCTCGAAATCTCGTTCTCATTTCCCTGCGTAGGGTAACAGGTTACTCTCAGCACAGTTGGTAAAGGCAACTCAAACTTTTTGGGTAATATCAAAATTCCGCTAAGCTTCAACCCGTTTTTTAATGGGATGCGCACATGGGTATCAATCGTACTAAAGTTTTCTGCTTCGGTTTTAAGGTTAAGTTCTTTTAATGGTACAGTTGCTTCTTTTGCAATGGCTGCATCTGTATAGGTTAACAGCAGATCATTTAAACCACTTCCTGAAGCAATGCCATCTGCAACTGCTTTTTTTAATTTATCGTTTATGGAATTAGCGCCGGGTTCCAGGTATTGCGAAATAAACCAAACGGGCTGGCTTTCCCTGTCATCTTCGCCCATCCAGGTGAATTCATCATTAAAAAAAGTGACATAGTTTTTGGCAAAATCATTCCCCGGCAATTGTTTGCTTTTTGCGTAAGGGAAAATTTCACCACAAATTATATTTTTAGCTTCCGGTGGAATGAGAGCAACTGCCCTGTACCTGTCAATACCAGTGAGGGTACTATCCCAGTTACTTAAAATGAAATAGCAATAAACCTTTGTTTCCAATAATTGCCTGTTGATATCCGGATCAGTAATGATGAAGTTTTCAAGAATACTGTCAATATGTTTCACCTCCTGCCAAGCAGTGTTTTTCATCCAGTTATTTACTACTGATGAGTCATTAACATTAAGGGTTGCCATTGAATAATTAATAACAGGCAAATCGGCTGCAGATTTTATTTCCTTTTTTTGCGCCTGCGCACAATGCGTGAAAGAGAGGAAGCCTGCAATAAGCAAAAGTGGCGTAATTTTTTTCATGTTATTATTGAATTTTGCAAATGAAGCTGCAGGAACGCTGAGTAATGATGTAAAGAAAGTTTCGTCTTTTCATAAAAGCAATTTTAATTGACGATATAATAATCTAAAGATTTCAAGGTCGCCCAAACATAACTGCCAACGATCAGGGCTTGGCGATGTTGGGGTATTTGAAAATCGTCCGCCCGTAACCGCTGCCGATTGAAAAACAAATGTACAAGGTAACCTACAAATGCCCACCGATGTTTGTCCTGCCCGAAACAACTGCTGCCATGTTGCTGAAGATGAAGATAACAACGTCCTGCCCCAATATTGCCAAACCATATCCTATGTTTACAATTCAATAAATTTAGTAATTAGAAAAGAATAACAATAGAAAGAACAAGGGGTGGAGTAAGACTGACAAACCGCATGTTAGCGGTTCGTTGTTCTTTTATTCTTTTTAAGTGTCTTTGTCATTGCTATTTTTTTTAACTCCCTTTATTAGTAGCCAAAGAACCATTGCAAATTCTGCAACTGCCGAAAATATTGCTACCAATATATTTGTCTTGTTATGAAATTCTGGAAATAAAATAAATGCGGTTGTGTCAATTATATAAGATAAGCCACCAAAAATTAGGAGTACTCCTAAAAATTTAGGAATAAAATTTGACTTATAAACTAATTGTCCAAATGGAATAAGCCAAAGTCCCCAAAAAATTCCAATAATTATATTTCCATTTAAATACATTTTTATACTAGCCATAGCCAATGAGTTTTGTTGAATTTGTTGAAAATTTTTCATATAAGTTTCTTTCAACAACAACAAAGCAAAAAACTGATTCAAAATAATAAGAAATGCTATTGGTACTGCAACAATTACTAAAGCAAATAAAGTTCGTGATAGGCGTCGGCTAACGTTTTCAAAAAGGTTATATAAAACAATTGCCAAAAACACAAATACAGTTTGACAAAGTAAACTACTATATATACCAAGCCTAAATAAAAATTCATTGTCAAGGATATTCTTTGCAGTCAAAGTCACATCATTGCTTACAATAAGTTTTGAGGGTGCGTAAATTATTCCAAATGCTCCTGTAATAGCAATAACTAAGTATAAAAGTCCTGCAATCCTTGCGGTTTTTTTGAGGTCTATTGTTTGATTGTTCATTTTTTAAATTTTCGTCTGTTAGTCTTGGTCTCTTTCGGTACGTTATAATGACCGCCAACTGTTGCATTTGTGCAACCCAATTAATTTATCGCACCAATGCGCCATATCAATTGCATTTACGCAATAAATTTCTTTATAATAAGTACAAAAGTTATTTGAACACTCACTGCGTGTAGAATTCTTTGAAGGCATGTTGGTGGGTTTAAGATTATAATGATTAATGCCGGAGCTGACACAAACACAATGTATTTAAATCTATATTATTTGCCTAAAGTATTGCTACAAGTTTTATCCATGGTTCAAAAAAGTTATCCCCTACAAGTGTGCGACGCAACGATGTCCAATAGGATTACGAACGCTGGGTTCATAATAACACCATAAATTAAGATCCTTCACCTCCGCCTCAGTTTGACAGAACTTACCAGTTAGAGATTGTATTCCCATTAAGTCGGCATCGCAGGTAATACTCCATCTTGCTATCCGAAGACCGCCAAACCTACTCGGCACCTTCTTACCGGCAGGCAGGCTGGCTACTCCCCACTAGCAACTTCTCCCCAACCTGTTAATAACCTCATCACGGATTGGTCTTTGTGTATAATAAGTGAATAAGAAGAAGGGCCAATCGTAAAAACCAAATTTTTCTTTACCAGCCAAAAATTATATTTGCCCGTTGTATTATAAAATTATAGACCTGTGAGATTAAAGAGCTTAGAAATCAAAGGATTCAAAAGTTTCGCGGACAAGACCGTACTGAATTTTGACGAAGGAATAACCGGTGTCATTGGCCCCAATGGCTGTGGCAAAAGCAATATCATTGATAGCATTCGCTGGGTAATTGGCGAACAAAAGATCAGCCACCTGCGCAGCGAAAACCTGGAGAGCCTGGTGTTTAATGGCTCCAAAACCCGCAGCGCTTCCGGACTGGCAGAAGTGAGCCTCACGTTCGAGAATACCCGCAACCTGCTGCCCACCGAGTTCAATACGGTGACGGTTACCCGTAAATTTTATAAAAGCGGAGAGAGTGAATACCGGCTAAACGACGTACAATGCCGGCTGAAAGATATCCAGAACCTGTTCATGGATACCGGCGTTAGCACCGATAGCTATGCCATTATTGAACTGGGCATGGTAGATGAAATTATTAAAGACAAAGAGAACAGTCGCCGACGCATGCTGGAACAAGCCGCCGGCATCACTATCTATAAAACCCGTAAACGCGAAGCCAAACTAAAACTGGATGCTACCGAACAGGACCTGGCACGTATTGAGGATCTTCTTTTTGAGATCAATAACCAGTTAAAAAGTTTAGAGAGCCAGGCCAAAAAAGCAGAGAAATACCAGGAGATAAAAAAAGAATACCGCACCCATAGTATTGAACTGGCCAAAGCATCGCTGGAAGGGTTCAATCTTACCTACCGCGATCTGAATGAACAAACAGAAACAGCAACCAATACAAAAATCCAGTTAGAAGCACAGATAGCAACTGAAGAAGCAGCGCTGGAACAGGAGAAGATTGGCTTTATTGAAAAAGAACGTGCCCTGCAAACCATGCAGCATGCATTCAATGACCTGCTGCAAAATTTGCGCACCAAGGAAAATGAAAAAAACCTGGCGGGTCAGCGACTGAATTTTCTGAATGAAAGAATGTCAAGCCTCGAAGATTTTTTAAATAAAAGCGAGGGTCAGTTAAAAGGGCTCGAAGAAAGTATTTTATTTACTGAGCAACAGGGACTGGAAGAACAGGGAAAATTAGAAGGGTTGCAACAACAACTCTCTGCATTAAAAGAAAGTGTAGAAGACAAACGCAAAGTGTTTGATGAGAAACGATCCAATGTAGACAGCCTCCGCAGTGAAAACTTATCCGTACAACGCAGCCAGTTTGAAGCAGAGAAGAAAGTAGCAGTGGCTGATACTTCTATACAAAATTTACAAAGGGCCATTGAACAATTGGAAGAAGAAAGAGAACTGCGTAACAGCCAGTTGAAACAATTGGAAGAAGATCATACTGCCAAAGAACAGGAACTGCAAAGCAGGAAAACAGATCTTACTCAACTACAGGAACAGCAGGATAAAACCAAGGAACAAATTTTACAAACGCAGGCCGAAGTAGAAACATTGCGCCAGCAACTGGCCGATGAAAATCGAAAGTTGGATAGCCGCAAGAACGAATATGATTTATTAAAGAGCCTGATTGATTCCATGGAAGGCTACCCCGAGAGTGTAAAGTTCTTACACAACAATCCTAACTGGAACCATACTGCGCCCATTCTTTCTGATATTATTTATGTGAAAGAAGAATTTCGTGCGGCTGTTGAAAATGTGCTGGAGCCTTATCTTAATTATTATGTAGTAAATAATTTACAGGAAGGATTGCAGGCGGTGCATTTACTGGATGATAATAAAAAAGGAAAGGCGAATTTCTTTTTGCTGGATAAATTCAATGCATTTGAGAATGGAGATGCCCACCAACCAGATGGCACCATACCCGCTATGCAGGTAATAGAGGTAGATGAACAGTTCCGCAAGTTGGCCGAACAATTACTCGGCAACGTATTCATTGCTGAAAGCGAAGATGCCCTTAGCAATAGCAATGGCGCTATTGTATTGGAGAAACATGGTAAGTATGTAAAAGGAAAATATTCTTTAACCGGCGGCAGCGTTGGTTTGTTTGAAGGAAAAAAGATCGGTCGCGCCAAGAATTTAGAAAAGCTGCGCGAAGAAATCACCGCGCAGGAAACCGTGGTGAATGAATTAAAAGCGGTGATTCAATTAAAGCACAATGAAGTGATTGGCTTCAATGAGCAATTGAAAGAAACGGCCATCAGGCAGGCACAGGAAGATATCAGCAGGATTACGAACCTGGTTTTTTCCCTGCAAAATAAAACGGAGAACCTGCATGCATCGCAACACAGTTCGCAAAACCGCCTGGAAGAACTGGAACAACAGTTAAAAGATACCGCGGGTGGGGTAGAGGGTGTTCGCAATGAATGGATGCAACTGGTAAGTGTATTGAATGAATTGCGCGATAAATTAAGGTTCAGCGAAGACGATTACAGGATTGCTGAAACAGCCTATAACGAAGTGATGGCGGGTTATAATGATTTCAACCTGCAGGTAACGCGTCAGCATAGTAAAATTGCCGCATTGAAACAGGAACTGGATTTTAAGAGCAACCAGTTAAATGATTTGCGCGTTCAAATTGAAACCAATGCTTCGCAGTTAAAACAAACGCAGGAACAGATCACCGAAGGAAGCGGATTGCTTTCCGTTGCAACACAGGAACATGTTGACCTGTTACACGAGAAGGAAACGGCAGAAAAAACATTGAATGAAACCGACCAGGCTTATTATAACCTGCGCAATCAACTGAATGAAAAAGAAAGTGAACTGCGTCATAAAGTAAAGGACCGCGAGCAATCGGAACATTTACTCAGCGAAATAAAAGATCGACTGAATGAATTGAAATTGCAACTGGCCGGAATGAAAGAGCGTTTACAGGTAGAGTTTAGGATCAACCTGGATGATATCATTGATCAACCCCGTACCAGCGATACACCCGTTGAAGAATTACAGGAGAAAAGTGATAGAATGAAAAAACGACTGGAGAATTTAGGAGAGGTGAATCCCACCGCCATTGAAGCTTTCCAGGAAATGAAAAAACGATATGATTTTATTTTGGAACAAAAAAATGATTTGGTAACGGCCAAGGACAGCCTGTTACAAACCATACAGGAAGTAGAAGCCACCGCCAACCAGGCGTTTCTTGAAACCTTTAATAAAGTAAGAGAGAATTTTCAGAAAGTGTTCCAGGCATTGTTTACGGAAGATGATACAGCCGATATGATTTTGGAAAATCCTGAAAATCTTGCAGAGACCGGTATTGATATTGTGGCCAAACCAAAGGGCAAGCGTCCGTCTTCTATCAGCCAGTTAAGCGGTGGAGAAAAAACCTTGACTGCAACAGCCTTGTTATTTGCAATCTATTTAATTAAGCCTGCACCATTCTGTATATTGGATGAGGTGGATGCTCCATTGGATGATGCCAATGTGGGTAAATTCACCAATATGATTCGCAAATTCAGTGAAGAGAGCCAGTTTATAATTGTCACGCACAACAAGCAAACCATGGGAGCGGTAGATGTTATTTATGGTGTTACAATGCAGGAACCGGGTGTGAGTAAATTAGTGCCGGTAGACTTCAGGAGTTTGAGTAATTAACCTTCTCCTCCTTCTCCTCCTCCTGAAGGAGAAGGAGAGGTACAGTATCTCTCTAATAAGCATTTGTTTTTCCACATCTGTATTAATCCTTTATTGAGCCTTGAGTAAGATTCAATACAATAATTTTATAGGTTTTAATTGAACTTTTGCCTCAAGCCGGCGTGCTTCTTGTTTGATTACAAAATTCAAGCTCATTAAATATTGAGAGATTTTTTACAACAAGTTGCCGCTTGCAATTTATCAGGTTGACACCAGTATCCCCGTAACGCGCCTATTTCTTCGTCAGTTATATTCTAAATTTGATTAAGGGGTCCGGATGATAGTAGTTACAAATGTTGATATCAGTCCTTAGAGAAGAAATCAGCGCGGTGGGAGATACGAATCCCAGTCGACTTGAAGCGAACATTTAAAATAGCACGAGGACAGGATAAAATTATTATAAATACGCGCTTCCGGTTTTATCTTCTCACTTCTTATTGAAAGAAATATCATTTCTTGAACATAAAATAAACAGCACTCATTAAAAACGCAAAACTCACCAGGTATTTCCAATGAAATGGTTCTTTGAGATAAAGAACAGCAAAAACAGTAAATACAATCAGTGTAATTACTTCCTGTGTAATCTTCAATTGAAATCCATTCATCCCATTTTCATATCCGAGCCGGTTGGCGGGCACCATCAACACATATTCAAATAAAGCAATACCCCAGCTAATAATAATTGCTTTCCACAAGGGCATTTCTGTATTTTTAAGATGACCGTACCAGGCAAACGTCATGAAAATATTGGAGGCCAGTAACAAAATAACCGTCCGCATAATTCAACTTAATTACGCACAAATATACTGAGCAGTTTTTTGCAGCGTTATAAAAAAAGAATGCCGGCCGAGCCAACGACCGACATCCGTCTTGTTAGAAAAACAAGAATAGCAACCTCTGATTACTCTTACGAAGTTAAGTTCGGGCATTACGTAACCCAATAGTAGATTAACTGCTTTATTTTCGGATATTTCCTGCCGTTAGTACGCGCCAGCTTCACTGCTTATTAAAATAGTTATCATCGTTGATACCAGTTTGCCGGAAAATAAATAAAGGATTGCAGAATTAAACAGCAACATCGTACATGGGCGCTGACGGATTTTTCAAAATAACTGCGAGCGCTGCTATTAATTATAGTGAAGCGGTGAGGATTAGTTTGGCAATCTTTCCGTTCCCCGCCAGGAAAACCGCTTTCCCTTCTTTCGCTTTGCGACAAACATGAAATCCTTCTTTACTGATCAGTTGCCAGTTCATACCGCCATCGTTTGAAATATCAACACCACTGGTGCCACAAGTGATAAGTTTTGTCTTGTTAATGAATTCTACACAGGAACGATAACCGTGGGGTGGGGTAGCAGGCGCAATCCAGGTAATTCCGCCATCTTTGGTAAGCACACAATTTTTTTCTGTTGAAGTATCATGCGTAAAATCTCCCCCTACCACAATAAAATAATCACTCTTTTTTCGGTTTTCATGATCACGGATGGCAATGGAATTGGCTCCGTAAGAGTCTTTGCCTTGCAATATGGGAAGCACCGTTGATTTTCCTTTCCAGTAAAATTTAGACGATAGGCCGCCGCTGATAAAACAGGCTTCCCCCAAACTCAGCGCCCGTACATTGGTACCGCTGGAAGCAAAACATCCTTCGCCACTATCCGCCACCGGTAGTTTATCAAATGAGATATCGTGCCAGGATTTTCCCTTATCATACGTGCGTGAGATAAAAAATTTACCATTGATGGGATCGCCTATAACAATTCCGCTTTCTTCGTTCCAGAATTCCATCGCATCTAAAAACATACCCTTCATTTTATTTTCATACACCAGCTTCCAGTGTTCGCCACCATCTACTGTTTTTAAAATCACTGCTGGTTCAGCAATACCCATAATAATAGCGGTTACCGCATCGAATGCCTCTATATCGCGGAAATCTCTTTTTTCATAACCGGGTACCGTAATCCATTTCCATGTTTTGCCGCTATCGATACTGCGGGCCACGGTTCCGTTGCTGCCACTGGCCCAGATGATTTTATCATTGACTACGCTAAGTCCACGAATAGATGTCTTGTTACCTGATGTAACCAGCTCAATCTTTTGTGCGCGCAATTGCAAAACAGATAATGCCATAGCAAAAAACAAAATAGTCTTCATATCACTAATTAATCGATGAAACACGAATGTAGTATTCCTTTGGCGATGACATAAAAAAACACCCGGCCGGCAATGACAGGGTATTCAAAATAAAAATATAGCCTACCTGGACCATTGAACCGAAGCCGATTTCGTTTCGCTGGAATTCGTTCCTATATGAATGATAAATTCTCCCGGCTCCCATACTTTTTTCAATTCGCTGTTGTAAAATTTAAGATCTTCCGTACTGATGCTGAAACTAACTTGCTTTTTTTCTCCGGGTAGCAGCAATATTTTTTTAAAGCCTTTGAGATCTTTTACCGACCGGGTTACGCTGGCAACCGGATCTGTTATGTAGAGTTGCACTATCTCTTCACCCGCGTATTTGCCGTTGTTAGCAATGGTAACGGTGGCGGTTAACCGCTCATTGCCCGTAAGCTTGTTGCTGCTTAATTCAAGGTTACTGTATTCAAACCGGGTATAGCTTAAACCATATCCAAAAGGAAATAAGGGTTCATTTGAAATATCAAGATAATTGGAGGTGAATTTTCCTACCCCGCCGGCATAGGGCCGTCCGGTATTCTTATGATTGTAATAGATGGGAATTTGTCCTACACTTCTTGGAAATGTTGCTGTTATTTTACCGGCAGGATTGTAATTGCCAAATAATAAATCGGCCACTGCATTACCGGCTTCCGTACCGGGTGCCCAAACATCAAGAATAGCACTTACATGATCATTTTCCCATGTTAGTGTAAGCGGTCTTCCATTGATCAACACCAATACAATTGGCTTGCCTGTTTTTACCAATGCCTTTAACAATGTTTCCTGCGCTTCTGGAATATTAATATCTGATCTGCTGGATGATTCTCCGGTCATATCAGCCGCTTCACCCAGTACAGCCACTACCACATCTGCTTTTGATGCGGCATCTACCGCTTCGTTCACTAATTCTTCGGGTGAACGTTTATCGATATCTATTTCTGTTCCAAAAACATTTACATGTTTTGCAAAGGCAGTATCATCAGAAATATTGGAACCCTTTGCATATAGAACATTCACCGCGTTGCCCGCAACATTTTTAATACCATCGAAAACCGGAACTGATTTTGTCCAATCACCTGCCACCACCCAGGTGCCCAGCATATTGCGTTGATTATTGGCAAGTGGTCCCACCAAAGCGATGGTACCTGATTTCTTTAATGGCAGTAACTGGTTCTCATTTTTTAATAATACAGCACAGTGGGCGGCTATTTCCCTGGCCAATTGTCGTTTCTCCGCTGATAAAATTTCTTTCGCCGCTCTCTCTTCATTGATATACCGATACGGATCGTCAAATAAACCAAGTTTGTATTTTGCTTCAAGAATTAATGTACAGGCTTCATCAATTTGTTGCAAAGTAACTTTACCTTCCTTCAAAGATTTTTTAAGGGTGCTTAAAAATGCTTCGCCTACCATGTCCATATCCAATCCTGCATTCAAAGCCAAAGCAGCAACTGTTTGCAAATTACCCACACCGTGATTGGTCATTTCATTTAATGAAGTATAATCAGAAACAACAAATCCTTTGAAGCCCCATTGCCTGCGCAACAGATCTGTGAGCAACCATTTGTTTCCGGTAGCCGGTATGCCATCAATTTCATTGAATGAACTCATGATACTGCCCGCACCCGCATCTACCGCTGCTTTATATGGTGGCAAATAATATTCATACATTTTAATCCGGCTCATATCAACCGTATTGTATTCTCTTCCTGCTTCTGCGCCGCCATACAAGGCAAAATGTTTTACACAGGCCATTATGGTATTGTTCTTTGAAAGATCATTGCCCTGGTATCCTTTCACTATGGCTTTTGCAATCTGGCTTCCCAGATAAGGATCTTCACCACTACCTTCCGAAATTCTTCCCCAGCGCGCATCACGCGCAATGTCTACCATGGGAGAAAAGGCCCAGTTCAAACCATCGGCGCTTGCTTCTGTGGCAGCGGCTCTTGCTTCCTTTTCAACCAGGTCCATATCCCAGCTGGCTGATAACCCCAATGGTATAGGAAAAATGGTTTTGTGACCGTGGATAACATCCAATCCAAAAATTAAGGGTATATGTAACCGTGAGTCCTTCACAGCAAGGTCCTGTGCCTTTCTCACTTTCTCCGGTCCATAAATACCAAACAATCCACCCACATTTCCTTTTTTTATATTTTCTTCCACCCCCTGGCTCACCACTGCACCTGTTGCCATACCACCGCCGGGCGTTACCAGGTTGAGCTGACCAATTTTTTCATCCAATGTCATTTTTGCGAGCAGGGCTTTCGCTTTTGTATGATAGTCTGCCTGTGGAAAAACTGAACTGCCCAGCAGCATCAGTGGCAGCAGGTAACAAGTAAATTTCATATGCAAGATTGAGGGGTGATAAATGATAGTATCTTTTTACTGGTATGATTATGCAAATTGTTTTTTTAAGTATTTAAAGCTTTCTGTAATACTGGACATCGCGTCTTTGGGCATATCGTGTTCTACAAAAAAATGTTTCATGCCTGCAACTGAGGCGTTTTCAAATATGGACTTGAAATCTATTGTGCCACTGCCAACAGGTAAAACAGTTTCCCGTTTTGCATCCAAGTCTTTTACATGCCAGAGTGGAAAGCGACCCGGATTTTGTTTAAAAAGATCAACCGGATTTTTTCCGCCTTTAATGGCCCACGCAAGATCCAGTTCCATCTTTACATCGGCGGGATTTGTTTCAGACAACAATAATTCATACGGAACTTTTCCCCCGATGTTATGAAATTCTGCATCGTGATTGTGATAGGCAAAACCGATCCCCGCTTTCTTACAGGCTTCCCCAGATTTATTGAGTATTTCAATTGTGTGCTTAATTTCTTCCAGGGTATCGGTAGGCGCGTTGGCACAAACAAGAAATTCAACGCCACCTTCAGCAGCTTCATTCACCAGTTCCTGGTAATCGTCCCGTAAATTTCTCATTGGCGGAATCACCATTTCTTTGCCATCTTTATCCAACGGCATTTTTGCACCTGCAGGCATTTTAAACGGAGCACCCAGTACATGATGAGATTTCCAGGACATACCCATGTCTTTCAACATGGATGAAAATTCTTTGGGTTTCATTCCGTAATAACCACCTTTCTTGCTGAAAGCAGATTCAATTTCTTTGTAACCAACGCCGGCAATTTTTTTCAATGTTCCCTGAACATCATTGTCAATTTCATTAAAAAAAGTAAATAACTGCAAACCTACCGGGTGCGGCGTTGCTTTTTTCAGCCACGCGGCCAATGAATTATTTGAAAGGGCGAGCGCACCCAATGCGGCTACCCCTGACTGTTGGATAAACTTTCTTCTGTTCTGCATATGGCAAAGTTTACATTTGAGTAAATAATAAAAAGAAAATAATTCTTTATTGTTTCGGCATATTATATTTCGCTGTCCGGCTATCGTTGATAACGCCATTCCAGTTCATACCAAATCCAAAATCATACAAATGCCCTTCCGCATCTTTATACGGTTTCATGTCGTGTGGTTTGTCTTCAAACTGTTTCTCAACTGTAATCATATCGGCCGGCATTTGCAATGGAAGCAAACCAGTGGGTACTCTTTCACCGGTTATCAACTCCATTAAAGCCTGGTCCTGTACGCCGAAGTTAACAAGGATTGCATTGGCATTTTTTTCAAACTCAGTAAATACCATTGGATTGGATACAGTAACGGATACAATGACTGGTTTCCCTTTCATTTTGGTATAAGTATCATTTACCATTCCCAGGTCAGTAGCATTCAGCGCCGAAGCGCTTTTTCCTCTATAACTGCGATTGCTGAATTTTTCCAATGGATCACCACCTGCTATACTGGGGTCACGGGCATCCATAGCCGTATATTTTTCATACTGCAGGCTTACCGGCACATAACCGGTTCCACCTGCTTTTGCATCCGCGCTGTTATAACCACCTCCTGAATTGGGACTACTGATAAATACCAAAGCGTAATCCGCATCGTCCGGATTATCGGTAACCTTGAAATACTTTTTTACGATTTCCAGGTTAACGGGGTAATCCAGTTTCTCCGGCGTTTCCATGCCCAGGAAATTGCGACCGGCGGGTGTGAATTTTTTTGGAATATAAGCGGTCTTCATACGTTTCAGCGGAAGAACGCCTGCTTTGTTTTTTAACAGTACCATCGATCTTAATTGCGCATCGTAACCCGCCTTCATAAAATCCGGGTTACCTACAATTGTTTTTGTCTGACCTGCATCGAGGTAGGGGTTTTCAAACAACCCTACCCTGAAGATGTTTTTCAGGAGGCGGATGGCCGACTGTTCAAAGCGTGCACGCATAAACGCTTCTCCATGTTCTTTGACGCCCATATTATAAGCTTCGATAACCGGTTTTGCATCATTGTTGCCACCAAACTGGTCAACGCCTGCCATTAAGATTTTATAATGTCGCTGCGCGATTGATAAGTTTTCAACGCCCCAGGATTTGCCGGTGAGAAATACATCAACAGCAGTTTCATCACCCGTCACCAGCCAGTCAGTACAAACAACCCCATCATATTGATATTTTTTTCTCAGCAAATCTGTGATGATATAACTGTTATAGTTATTCGCAACATTTTCTTTATTCTTTGTATCCTGATTAAAAGAGATGGTATAATACGGCATTACAGCAGATGCCATTTTTGTTTTACCCCGCAATTTGAATGCACCTTCCGTAAAAGGAGCGAAATGCCCGGCAAAATTATTACCGGGATATACAGCGTATTTTCCATAGCCATAGTGTGCATCACGGCCACCTTCGCCGGTACCACCACCGGGCCAATGCTTCACCATTGCATTTACACTATTGTAACCCCAGCCATCTTTGATTTCCTTGTCGCCTGTTGATGTTTGAAATCCATCAATGTAAGCACGTGCCATATCGGTAGCCAGTTGCGGATCTTCACCAAATGTGCCGCTAACACGGTTCCACCTTGGTTCAGTTGCTAAATCCACTTGCGGTGAAAGCGCGGTCGCAATACCCAGCGAGCGATATTCTCTAGCAGCGATATGTCCGAATTGTTCCGTAACGGAAGGATCAAATGTAGCGGCTAATCCAAGTGAACCGGGCCACATAGAAATATTGCCTCCGGAACCTGCATTGTATTCTGCATTGGCAATGGTGCCATTTCTTGGATCTGAACTATTGTTCGCCGGAATACCGAGTCCAATACCTTCCACCAATGCCTGTTCATTATTGTTCCATCTTGCTGCAATCTCCGGTGTAAGAACTGAAGTGATAAGCACATGTCTCACATTATCTTTGGTTAGAAACTCAATTTGCTGATCGGAAAGGTCATAGGCCTTTGCAATACTTTCATTAAATTTCTTACCAGCATATGTACCCGCAAATGGTCCTGCCGCCGCGGCGGGTATGGGTTGGTGCCTGCTGTATAACATCAGTCCGGATATCTGCTCTACACTCATTTTAGAAGCCAGGTCTTTTGCCCTATCGTCAACCGGCACCCGCCAGTCTTCATACCGGTCCAGCTTTCCATTCTTATTTAAGTCTTTAAATGAAAGGTTTCCCACTCTCAAAATGGATACCCCCGATTTGGACGAATAACCAAGCTTCGGACCACCGGGATTATTTTCAAATAAAATTGTTAAGGCACTATCTTCTTTAACAGTAGCGTAATTGGTGGACGCAGCATTGTTGTCCGATTGATAAACCCAGGACAGCATACTAATAACCAAAAGCGGCGTCAGCAGCAGTAAAATCAGTTTTTTGTTTGGCACAAGTGGCATTTTAAGCATACAAATGTAGTCAGCATTTCATTGCGTCGGCGAGACACAACTGGGTTAATTTTTTACATTTTTTCAAATAAACCGGCAATTTTTAATTTACTTAGCAAATATTAAACCTTTATGACAGCAAATCCGGATTTTGTAAAATTTATTGAAGAGGCACCCGGACAATTCATGCCATCTATGTCTGTAGACTGTGTTATTTTCAGTTTTCATGAGTATGAATTGAAAGTCTTATTACTAAAAATACATTTCGAGCAAAAGTGGAGCCATCCCGGTGGCTTTATCTTCAAACATGAGCATACCAACGACGCCGCTACACGCGTATTAAAAGAACGTACGGGCCTTGATAAAGTATTCCTGCAGCAATTTCATGTCTTTGGAGAACCGGACCGTTCGGATACAGCAATCCATGAAAACAATATGATTAGGAATGGTGTTCGATATAATCGCGCAACTCATTGGATACTTCAAAGGTTTATTACGATCGGCTATTATGCGCTCGTAGAATTTTCTGAGGTTAGTCCCCTGCCAGATGTTTTGTCTGAATATTGCCAGTGGTGGAATATCAATCAACTGCCTGCAATGATGATGGATCACGGGCAAATACTTCAAAAAGCGCTGGAAGCTTTAAGACTGCACATCAACTATCACCCCGTTGGCTATAATTTGTTACCGAAAAAATTTACCATGCCTGAGTTGCAGAAATTATATGAAAGTATACTCGGCAAAAACCTGGATCGGCGCAACTTTCAAAGAAAGATCCTGGGCTACCAGATTTTAAAAAGACTCAAGGACAAAAAGAAAGGCGTCGCTTATAAATCCCCTTATCTCTATTCATTTGATTTGCGCAAATACCACAAAGCGCTGAAGGAAGGGTTGAAAGGCGGATGGTAATGAATTATTCTTTTTAAGCCTTGCCCGGTTTATAAATACAGGGTAAAAAAAGTTAGCAGCATTGATCAATCTATTACATTTGTAGCCAATTTTAAATACAAAAAAATTAATCTTTTTCAGTTATTGATAACCGCATTTTTTACCCATTTATCTATCTCCATTAATGAACAATACTTATTTAGACCTGGTAAAACAAACATTTAATTTTCCCCAGGAAGGTTTTGAAGTGAAAGATGAGTACTTACAATTTAACGGGCTGGACATAAAAGCGCTTGTTGACAAATATGGTACACCGTTGAAACTTTCTTATTTGCCAAAAATTGGAATGCAAATAAAAAAGGCTAAAAAAATGTTCGCAACAGCTTTTAAAAAACATCATTATACAGGTGAATACAATTATTGCTATTGCACCAAAAGCTCGCATTTTTCATTTGTAGTGGAGGAAGCACTGAAACATGATATCAATCTTGAAACTTCCTATGCCTACGATATTGAGATCATAAAAAAACTATACGAGAAAAAAAAGATTACAAAAGACATTTTTATTATCTGTAATGGATATAAACAAAAGCCTTATACAAGTAGGATAGCCAACCTGCTGAATGCAGGATTTAAAAACGTAATTCCTATCCTGGACAATAAAGACGAATTGCAGAACTATAAAAAGACCGTAAAAGTTCCTTTTAAATTAGGCATCCGGGTGGCTGCGGAAGAAGAACCCAATTTCCCTTTTTACACTTCGCGACTGGGATTCAGGCCAAGAGATATCCTGGAATTTTATGTAGATAAAATTGAAGGAAATGAAGACAGGTTCCAGTTGAAAATGCTGCACATTTTTTTAAACAAAGGTATTAAAGACGATATCTATTACTGGAGTGAACTGAACAAAATCATTAACCTGTATTGCCAGCTCAAGAAGATTTGCCCGGAACTGGATTCCATTAATATAGGAGGCGGGTTTCCAATAAAACATTCACTGGGATTTGATTATGATTACCAGTTTATCATCAATGAAATAGTCAGGAACATCAAAACCACCTGTAAGAAAAGCAATGTGCCGATGCCCCATATTTTTACGGAGTTTGGTAGCTATACTGTGGGTGAAAGCATGGCGCATATTTATAGTGTCATTGGTCAGAAAATGCAAAACGATCGCGAGACCTGGTATATGATCGATTCATCATTTATCACTACGCTGCCAGATACATGGGGAATAGGGGAGCGGTTTTTAATGCTGCCCATCAATAAATGGAACGAAGAGTATCAACGGGTAGTATTGGGAGGCATTACCTGCGACAGCCATGATTATTATGATTCTGAAGAACACATCAACGAAGTGTTCCTGCCAAAAGTTACCAATGGAGAACCATTGGTGGTAGGATTTTTTCATACCGGCGCTTACCAGGATCAAATCAGTGGTTATGGTGGTATAAAACATTGCTTGATTCCTTCGCCCAAACACATTATTGTTGGTCACGATAAAAATGGCAAGCTGGTTGACTGGTTGTATGCCAAGGAGCAAACTGCACAAAGTATGCTGAAGATACTGGGATACATGTAACCGGTAGAGCAGTCATCTAACAATTGATTAAAAAAAAATGTAAATGAAAATATTTATTCCTCTATTGGCTTTACTACTGATGAATGTATCATCAGAGGCTCAGTCAACGGAAGATTCCGTAAAAGCCGCTGTCAATTTTTTGTTTGATGCCATGAAAAACGCGGATGCCGCAAAATTGGAAGCTGCATTTGCAGACAGCGCAGTCTTGCAAACCATCGGAGGGTCCAAAGACGGGAGTATTATAATAAGGAACGAATCGGTAAAAGAATTCGCTACATCTATCGGCAAATTACCAAAAGGAGCGGCAGATGAAAGGATTCAATTTGAAACCATAAAAATTGATGGTCCGCTGGCTTCCGTATGGACCCCTTATAAATTCTATTATAACGGGCAATTCAGTCATTGTGGAGTTGATTCTTATCAGCTGGTAAGAATTAAAGGACTATGGAAAATTCAATACCTGATTGATACCAGGAGAAAACAGGGTTGTGAATGAAAATGAAACTGTTGGTTATTTATTTTTTCTGCCAGTATACTATCTTTTAACACGGTATTTCTTTTGCACTTTCGGACTATTGAAATACTGGTTCAGTTGTTCTTCAGACATGTTATTAGCAAGTTCCAGCGGTATATCTATCAACTGAATCTGGGTTTGTTTCAATTCTTCTTTTAAGCGGGTTGTTTTCCTGAGAATGTCCGAATCTCTGTCGCCGATAAGGCCATTGTCACCCAACATATAAGTTAGTCTCTTGATAGAACCGCGAACCATAGAAGCCTGGTTTTGATCAAAAACTTTTTGGGGCGCTACTGCTTCTTTGATGGGAACCAATGATACACCCACACTCGGCAATACCTGTCCAATTTTTTGAGTACTGTTACTGGCAGATGAAGAAAGAATGCTACCGGTTAATGCAGTGGTGGAACTGGTAATATCAAAAGTGGTGCGGGTGGATTTGGTGCCTTTTACACTTTTATCAAGTTGTAAGAATGTATACTTTAATTGCAGTACATAAGTATTGATGTTTTTAATAGTAAGTTTATAATCTTCCAGGGCCAGGGGATAATTCAATGCGTCCTTTACAACTATGCGCACGGTAGCGGTATCTCTTATCTGGAATTTATTAACGCCAACAAAATTGAGGGTAAGCACTTTTACTTTCGCTGAATCAGACTCTTTTACAAAATCGAAAGGTGGCATCCAGGTAAAATCATCATCACATTTTTTTACAAGCGTGTAATTTTTTAGTGGAGTATTGGCAAAAAAAGTGATGTTTTCAATGGGGAAACTGCCATTTTCACACTGCACTTTGAAACTGACGGTATCACCCTCGTCTACAATCAAGGTAGAGCTTACAGAGGGCTTTACCTTTGAATTGATGATATCTGTATTATAGAAAATGATGGTGAAAGTGGTGTCCGTTCTTTCCCTGGCATCACTTAGATTCTGTACACCAACATTTACTTTATATTCAACATCATATTTTAGTTTACCGGAAAGAAAAAAAGATTTTTCTGCTTTAAATGTAAGCAACCCGTTGTCTTTGTTAATTCTCAACCCTACCGGTGCATTGCGAACATACCAGTAATATTTAGTCTCGTCCTTGTTAATTTCCAGATTGTAGTTAAGGGTTGAATCAACATGAATGGAGAACGAAGGATTCAGGTTAATGATCCGTAGAACAGAATCTGCTTCAACCTGATGAGTAGTGACGGTATCGTGCTGCTGAGCAAAGGACCTGACCGGAAAAAACAAATATATAAGTAGTACAACCAGGAATACGACTCTCATGTTTTCGTTAAGGATTTGATGGAAAGACTGCAATATTAGTCCATTTTACCCTAACAGCTGTTCAGATTTTGTGCTATTTAACCATTCTCTAAGTCTTTTAAATGACCTTTTAATTGCTGTAAATAGTTGCCGTATAGTCTCTTTACATACCATTTCGAAAAAAAATAAGTAAAGACGGACCAGATGGCGAACCATCCAATATACAGGAAGAGTGCTCTTTGCCAGTTAAATTTTATTATTGCAGCATCACCTGCTACCCGCAGGTACCCTGTAATCAGGCCAAAAATAAATGCAATCAGTAATACAAGAATCGAAAGCTGGAAATAGACCCTTACAAATTCCTGCAAAATATTAATGACCTGCTGAAGTTTTTCCCTCACCGCTGGGGATGCGCTTTCATAAGTATTCATCTTCCTGTATAAATTAAACAGGTAAATAAAAAAATAGCAACACAGCATTATAGTAAGCATTGAAAAGGGCCTCACATACCCCCCCGGGTAACTGAACCATGTCCAGATCGACGCGGCAATAAAAATAATACCCACTGCAAATTCAAAGACTATACTCTTCTTTATTTTATCAATAACAGAGGAAGTTTTAGAATGGATAATACGCTGCAGGGTCTCATCTGAATGCACAAAATGCTCTTCGGATTTAATTGACTGTAAAATTTGTTTAAACTCGTCCAGCTCCATTTTTCACGATTTTAATTACAAATACTTTTTACTGTATTCTTTCAGTTTTATTTTTATCCGGTTCATCTTTACGGCTACATTATTAGCGGTAATGCCCATGATATGGCCGATCTCCAGGTAGTCGTAATTTTCGAGGTAAAGCATCACCAATGCCTTATCAATATTTGACAGGGTGGATATGGCTTTGTACATCGCTATCATTTGGTCTTCTTCTCCCTGTGTATTTTCGGCTACACTTACTTGTTGTTCATTTAATTCAGAAAAGGCAACTTTTCGTTGATCTTTCCTGTAAAATGTGATAGCGGTATTTAATGCAACTCTGTACAACCAGGTTGAAAACTTTGCTTCCCCTTTAAAATTTTTGATTCCTTTCCACGCATTCAATAATATCTCCTGGAAAAGATCTTCTTTATCCCCGTCATGCTGCATATACAGGTTGCACACTTTATGTACAATATTCTGGTTATCCCTGACAGCGTTGATAAATTCCTGTTCTGAGTACATGCTTGTTGAATCTTTCCAATACTTTTAGTAGAACGGAGTTGGAAAACATTACACATAAAAATAAGAAACCCCGATGTGGAAACAACGGGGTTTAAACCAAAACCAACTGCTTTAAGATTCTTTGCCTTCAATTAAATGCCGGGGCAGTAATGTCTTTATTGCTTATTGTATGTTAATTTGTTTTGCTGCTTCTTTCACTTCTGCTTTTTTAGGAAGTAATAGTTTCAGTAAACCATTTTCATATTTTGCCTGGATATTGGCAGTATCAACTTTTTCATCCAGGCTAAAGTTGCGTTTAAAACTCTGGAAACTAAATTCGCTGCGCACATATTTTACATCTTCATTTTTTACTTCTTCTTTCTTTTCATAAGCGATGCTGAGCAAACCGTTTTCGATTCCAATTTTAAAATCTTCCTTGTTTCTGCCAGGTACATTTAATTCAAGATGATAAGCGTCTGACGTTTCTGCAATGTTCACCGGAGGAAAATTGAAACCAGCTTTTTCAGTGAACACCGGTAATTCATTAAAAAACTCATCAAACAAATTGTTGAATGTGCGTTGTGCAGGTCTGTAGTTGTTTCTTACGAGTGTCATGATCATTTTTATTTTTAATTTTTTAAGAATTTAAAGGACGCTATGTTGATCTCAAAGCGCATACCATCGCCTTTTTTGAGTAGGTTACCTGACTCTATTTCTCGATCACTGTTTTATTTCCGCCATATATTCAGTTTTATCTGGATACAATGACAAAATTTCCGTTTTTCCGTATCTCAAAAACACTCTATGAACTTTTTCAATAGATTTGCGTTCTTAAAAACAAAAGAAATATGTATCCAGCAGAAATTGTTATACCCATGAAAGAGGAATTAACCGAGAATGGTTTTGAAGAATTGGTGTCAGCTACCGAAGTTGATCAGCAATTGTCTCAGAAAGGAACCACATTGGTTATGATTAATTCCGTTTGTGGTTGTTCAGCAGGTACGGCAAGACCCGGCGTCTTAATGGCCGTACATAATGCCAATAAAAAACCAGATCATCTCACTACCAGTTTTGCGGGTTTTGATATTGATGCGATAAAAAAATTGCGTGAACACCTGTTACCTTATCCTCCTTCTTCACCGGCAATAGCATTGTTTAAGGATGGTCAGTTGGTTCATTTTGTAGAACGTCACCAGATTGAAGGTCGCTCTGCACAAATGATTGCGCACAACCTGATAGCTGCTTTTGATGAGAATTGCTGACAAATAATTTAATTTAGATAGCCCCTTTTGTTTTACAGGAGGGGTTTTTCATTAGTGATCTGTGATGTTTCACTGTTTGCAGGTGAAGCAAGGAATACAGCTATCCAAATCTCTATAGTAAATTCTTCCTGCAAAGAAATTTTACGCTAACATTGTGTCACTTTTAGCCTTTTAAAGAAAATAAAATGTATGTATCCTAACCTCTATTTTGTTTTACGAGATATGTTTGGCGTTGAGTGGAAGGGTCTCCGGTTTATCAATATGTTCGGCTTTATGGTAGCATTGGCTTTCATTACAGCAGCTATTGTTATATCGGCCGAATTAAAACGTAAAAGCAAACAAGGTTTACTGCATTGCGAAGAAGAAAAAATCATTGTGGGTCAGCCGGCAGGAATGGTTGAATTGCTGGTCAATTTCTTGCTTGGTTTTTTACTGGGTTACAAAATCATTGGCGCTTTTCTGAGTAATGCCAACGCGGATATCCAGGAATATATTTTCTCGATGCAAGGAAGCTGGCCTGCTGGTATTGCACTGGGATTGCTTTTTGCGGGAATGAAATGGTGGGAGAAGAATAAACAAAAATTAGAAAAGCCAGAGGAAAGAACCATAAGGGTTTGGCCGCACGACAGGGTAGGAGACATTATTATCTTCGGAGCCGTATTTGGCTTTCTCGGTGCCAAAATATTTGATAACCTGGAGAACTGGGATCGTTTTATAAAAGACCCGATTGGAAATCTTCTTTCACCCAGTGGTTTAACTTTTTACGGTGGTTTAATTTGTGCTGCACTGGCCATTTGGTGGTATGCTAAAAAACATAAAATTGGTTTCTGGTATTTGAATGATGCAGCTGCGCCAGCCCTTATGATCGCTTATGCAGTTGGTAGAATTGGCTGCCAGGTTAGTGGCGATGGAGATTGGGGTATATTGAACAGCGCATACACTTCCAGTAGCCAGGGTGTAGTTACCAGCGTAGCCAACGCCACCCAGTTTCAACAAAGTTTGGAAGCAAACAAAGAATTCTATATCCGCCAGTTTGGAACGCTTGAAAAAGTAAAACACTTCAGTTTCAAAGGACCATCTTTCTTACCTGACTGGATGTTTGCTTATACGTATCCTCATAATGTAAACAAAGAAGGTGTTTTGATACCAAGTTGTAATTGGGGTGATTATTGCAATGTACTGCCACTGCCGGTTTTTCCTACACCCATTTATGAAATTATTGGATGTTCTTTATTATTCGTTCTTCTTTGGTTGGTTCGTAAGAAATTCAAAGTAGCCGGTACGTTATTTGGTTTTTATCTTTTTTTAAATGGTATTGAAAGATTCCTGGTCGAAAAAATAAGAGTAAATACAAAATATGAAAGCCTTCCTTTTCAACCTACCCAGGCCGAGATCATTTCATTATTGCTGATCATTAGCGGTTTGTTCCTCATGATTTATCTTCCAAAAAGGGCTGCAGATAAACTGGCCAATGCTTAAACACTCTCTAATAAGTTTATACAATTGATAAAAAGAATCTTTTAACCATCTCCATACTTTGATATTGGTTGTTCTTAAGACTGCAAAATCCTTAATAGTATTACGTCTGCTGACATATGCATTAAAATACCATTTATTTACCTTTCTTGCCTCTCATACTAAATCTCCCCAGTCGATGTAACCTGCAATAGCAGCAAATCGTCCCAGACTCGTCGTAAAATGGCCAATTATCAATAAAATAAGCCTTCTAACACAAAGCAATGTTCTAAGTATTGCATAGTACTTACTTTTAGGCTGTAATATTAACAACAAAGTACCAAACATTATAAAAATTGTATTATGAAAAAAATGATGGCGCTGGCAGCGGTCTTAACCTTATCCCTGATTGGCCTGGCGCAAACAAATGCTGGTAAGATTTCTGGCCACGTAATAGATGGCAATCAAAAAACAATTGAATCTGCCACCATAACCCTGTTAAGAGCAAAGGATTCCTCAGTAGCTAAAATGAACGCAGCCGGTAAAGATGGAAATTTTGAATTTGAATCAGTTCCGGACGGTAAGTATTTTGTAGCAGTCTCAGCAATTGGTCACAAAAAAGCATTTTCTGAAACCTTTGAAATTAATTCAACAAATAACGCTGTTTCTTTGAAAACCATTGAATTAATTCCTGCCTCAAAAGATTTGGCGGCAGTTACGGTTACGGGTCGAAAGCCTTTAATTGAGCAAAAAATTGATCGTACCGTGGTGAACGTAGATGCGGCGGTCTCCAATGTTGGTGCTACTGCTTTGGAAGTACTGGAAAAGTCTCCGGGCATTACAGTTGATAAAGACGGAAATGTGAGTTTAAAAGGTAAGCAGGGTGTACAGGTATTTATTGATGGAAAACCATCCTACCTGAGTGGTGCAGATTTAGTGAACCTGCTTCGTAATATGAATGCCAATCAACTGGACCAGATAGAGATCATGACAAATCCCCCGGCAAAATATGATGCAGCGGGAAACTCAGGTATTATTAATATCAAAACGAAAAAGAATAAAGCGAAAGGTTTTAATGGTAGTATAACCGCAGGTTATTCTCAGGGTTCATATTGGAGAACCAATGAAAGCCTCAATCTCAATTATCGAAATGGTAATTACAATGCCTACCTTAATTATAGCTATAATAATAACAATAGCTTCCAGGAATTAAGCATTAAAAGAATCTATAAAGAAAGCGATGGCAAGACCGTAAAAGCCATGTTCGACCAGGTTGCATTCATGCCCAAGTCGAGTACCAATAATAACCTGAAATTTGGAATGGATTTTTTCCTTTCTAAAAAAACAACCGTAGGATTTGTGGCAACAGGATTCATAAGTCCTGAAAGCAATGATAACTTCAACACTTCCTACCTGAAGAATCCAAACGCTGTTGTAGATTCCATTGTTTATTCAACCAGTAAGGATAAAGACAAATGGAAAAATGGTTCATTGAACCTTAATTTCCGTCGCCAGTTTGATTCAACCGGACGTGAATTAACAGCAGATCTGGACTATTCAAAATATTCATCCAGTCACAACCAGTTATTCACCAACACTTCTTATTATTCAGACTGGGTTAAAAAAGGTCAAACCGATTTGAAAAGCATGCTTCCAGTTGATATCAATATTTATTCAGCAAAATTAGATTACACGCATCCTTTAAAAAAGGAAGCCAAGCTGGAAGCAGGTTTGAAAAGCAGTTATGTTAACACGGATAACGCAGCAAATTATTATAACATTATTGGGGGAACTGACCAGGTGGACTATGATAAAACAAATCGTTTTCAGTATAAAGAAAACGTGAATGCTGCCTACCTTAATTATAGTAAACAGTTTAAGAAGTTTGGTGTGCAGGCTGGTTTGCGATTTGAAAATACCAACTATAACGGTCACCAGTTTGGCAATGCGCAGAAACCCGGATCAGATTCTTCCTTCACGAAAACTTATAACAATCTCTTCCCAACTGTTTTTATCAGTTACAAAGCCGATAAGAACAATCAGTTCGGTTTGTCGGTTGGCAGAAGAATTGACAGGCCCGCTTACCAGGATCTGAATCCTTTCCTGTTCTTTCTTGATAATTATACTTACCAGGCAGGCAATCCCTTCCTTAAGCCACAATACACAAACAATATTGAACTGAATCATACATTCAAAGGTTTTTTAAATACAACGGTGAACTATAGTCGCACTGAAAACTTTTTCACCGAAACCTTTGAGCAAAATAATTATGCTACAATTGTAAGACAAGGAAATATTGGCGTAAGACAAAATGCCGGACTGAGTATGAGTGCGCAGGTGCCGGTAACGAAATGGTGGACAGCTGTACTCTATGGTAATTACAATTACAGCAGCTTCAAAGGAGAGTTGTACGGAGAAATGCTGAACGTAAGTGCATCCAATGTGCTATTCAATGTTAACAACCAGTTCAATTTTAATAAAGGATGGAGTGCCGAACTGAGTGGCTTTTACAGAACAAAGGGAATTGAGGGTCAGATACAGATTGATCCACTAGGACAGGCATCGGCCGGTATTTCAAAACAAGTTATGAAAGGTAAGGGTAGCATCAGGTTTAATGTGCGTGACATTTTCTATACCAACTGGGTGAAAGGAACCATCAATTTTCAGACTACACAAGCCTTTTTTGTCAACAAACGAGATTCACGCGTAGCCGGTATTTCATTTACCTATCGCTTTGGTAAACCACTTAAAGGACCGCAAAACAACAGAAAGAAAGGTGGTGCAGATGATGAGCAGAACCGTGTAAAAGTTGGAGGCAATAACTAATTCAATCAATAATCATTAAACCAATAAAAAATCCCGTTCAAAGTTGAACGGGATTTTTATTTCGGCAGATAATTGACAAAGTTTTTTATATGCCACGGCGATCGCCTGCTTTTTATGAGAACAGGCTTTTGTATGAAGTTTCCGAAACAGTCTTACATTTGAAACTGTATTAATAATTTCCATTTCAAATTCTGTTTATGCCTTCATTTGATATTTTAAGTAAAGTTGATCCGCAGGCGCTGGACAATGCTGTAAACGTTGTACGAAAAGAAATCACCAATCGCTTTGATTTCAAAAATTCACATGTTGTAATTGACTTGAATAAAAAAGAATTCAAACTGAATATAGAAACGGAGGACGATATGAAGATGGGCCAGTTGATTGATGTACTGATTAGCCGGGCACACAAACAAAGTATTGCCCCGGAAGCGTTTGACCTTTCCAAACAATCTTTTCCCAGCGGCAAAATTGTAAAAAAAGAAGTAACCGTGAGAAATGGGTTAAAGCAGGAGGACGCAAAGAAAATCGTAAAACTGATAAAGGATAAAGGGTTAAAAGTTCAGGCGCAGATCATGGATGATATTGTTCGTGTAACGGGTAAAAAACTGGATGAATTGCAGGAAGTTATTCAATTGTGCCGCAGTTCAGAACTTGGGATACCACTGCAATTTGAAAATATGCGCAATTAATACTGAAATGGTTTGGCAGACAGTTCAATAGAACATATCTTTGCAAACTTATAAATAAACTGTACGGCAAAATCCGTACAACCTTAAAATTTACAATATGAAAAAAGGTCTCCACCCGGAAAATTACCGGTTCGTAATTTTTAAAGATATGAGTAATGGATATTCATTTCTCAGTCGCTCAACCGCTGCTACCAAGGAAACTGCAAAATGGGAAGACGGCAATGATTATCCACTGATAAAGTTGGAAATTTCAAATACTTCTCATCCCTTCTTTACCGGTCAGAAGATGTTGGTTGACACCGCAGGCCGTATCGACAAATTCAAGAAGAAATACGCAAAGAAGGCTTAAGGTATTTCGATTACATAAAGCAAAATCATCATCCCTTCCGGTAAAAAGGAAGGGATTTTTTTATGCCTTGCTGTAGGCCGTAAACAATTGAATGGTTTCCTTCGCTTCTTTTACATCGTGTACGCGTAATAATGTGGCACCATTTTGAAGTGCCAGCGTATTGAGTACCGTGGTTCCGTTTAAAGCATGCTCCGCCGTAGTATTGATTGTTTTGTAAACAGTTGATTTACGTGATAACCCGGCAAGTATAGGTTTTTCTAAGATTTTAAATACAGAAAGATGTTTAAGGATTTGAAAATTATGCTGAATTGTTTTTCCAAAGCCAAAACCGGGGTCTATGATTACATCATGAATACCTGCTTTTTTACAGGTCTCCAATTTTTGAATAAAATATTCCAGCAACTCTCTCACTACATCATCATATGAAGCTTCATCTTGCATTGTTTGCGGAGTGCCCTTCATGTGCATGCAGATATAAGGCAGTCTAAGTGCTGCAACTGTTGAAATCATCTTATCATCCATTTCACCACCGCTGACGTCGTTTATTATTGACGCACCGGCACCCGCGGCTTCTTTAGCAACTTTTGAATAAAATGTGTCTACAGATATAAATATATCAGGGTAATTTGAATGTATTGCTTCAACGGCCGAAATTACCCGGTTGATTTCTTCATCAGCAGTTAACAACTGGCTACCAGGCCGGGTACTTTGACCACCAATATCAATTATATCAGCGCCTTCTTTGATCATCGCCGATGCTCGTTTTAGAACCTCATTAATAGCTTCAACCCGGCTACCAGCATAAAATGAATCTGGCGTAACATTAATAATGCCCATTACCAATGGCGATGCAGCTATCAATAGTCGGCCCTTACAATTCAGTGTAAACATTGCCTTGTTATTATTACTTTTGAAGCTAAAGTTGAGAAATAATTCTTACTCTTAGCAAATGAATACAACGAACCGGCAGTATGATACAGCTATCCAGGCATGCAGGGATATTTTTATTAAAAAAACCAAAGACTACGGCACTTCCTGGAGGGTCTTGCGTACCATTTCAATTGTAGACCAGATTTTTATCAAAGCCAAGCGCATCCGGACAATACAAGAAAACAGAACACAAAAAATAAGGGATGATATTGCTTCAGAATTCAAAGGCATTCTGAACTATGCGGTCATTGGTCTTATTCAACTGGAACTTGGCAAAGATGAAATAGAAGAATTACCGGTTGAAGCGGTAGAATTGTTTTATGACGATAAGACATTGAAGGCAAAGGCGCTGATGGAAGATAAAAATCATGATTACGGCGAGGCCTGGCGCGATATGAGCCAGGAAAGTTTTACAGATTTGATATTATCGAAATTACTCCGCATTAAACAAATCATCGGCAACGACGGCAAAACGATAGTAAGTGAAGGTATAGATGCCAATTACTATGACATTATTAATTATTCAGTATTTGCATTAATATTATTAGCAGAAGGAAAACACCGTTCCTGAAATTAAATTAATTACATGAAAGCAGCGCTTACTGCAGCACGTTGGATCGTTGGTATCTTGTTTATCTTTTCCGGCCTTGTGAAAGCCAATGATCCGCTGGGATTGAGTTATAAAATGCAGGAATTTTTTGAAGTGTGGGGTATGGCCTTCCTGGATAATTTCTCTTTGTCTTTTTCCATTCTCATGATTGCATTTGAAATCATTGCCGGTGTGGCTGTGTTGCTGGGATGGAGAATGAAACTTTTTAGCTGGCTCTTACTGCTGCTCATTTTGTTTTTTACTTTTCTCACTGCCTATGCAGTTTTCTCCGGAAAAATAAGAACCTGTGGTTGTTTTGGGGACTGTATTCCTTTAACTGCGGAACAATCCTTTATAAAAGATTTAATATTAACTGTGCTGATTGTATTCATATTCTTTTTTAAAAACCAGGTGCAACCGTTGTTCAAACCTCTTATCAATGGTCGGATACTAATTTTAACCACGTTACTTTCATTTGCATTGCAGGGTTATGTTTTTCGCCATCTGCCAATTGTAGATTGCCTGCCCTATAAAATTGGTAAGAATATTCAGCAACAGATGAAAGTAGCCCCAGGTGCAATTGCCGATAGTACAGTTATCACTTTTGTATACAACAAGCAGGGTAAACAGGTTGAATTTACTTCTGATGGTTTCCCTGACGACTTTGATGATTCATTGTATCATTTTGTTAAACGATATGATAAATTGATAAGGAAGGGAAACGCCGAACCCGCTATCAGGGATTTTGCACTTAGCTCTTTAAATGGTAATGATAGCACCCAGGCAATAATAAGTCAACCGGGATTTGCCATTTATATTTTTGCCAAAGACCAGGTAAATACTGATTACAACAGGGATGAGAACAAACAACTTCGTTCTGTACTTGATGTAGCGAAAGCTAAAAATATACCCGTTTACACCATTACAAATACAAAAGACGTGTGCGCAGAATTTTTAACTGCTACAAAAGATAGTTCCTTTACCGCCGGTACAAATTCCTTTTTATGCGATGCAGTTGCCATTAAAACCGCTGCAAGGGCCAATCCTACTTTATATTTATTACAAAATGGAACAATTCAAAACAAATGGGCTTTTGCAGATATTAAAAAAGCCTTCATTCTTTTGCAACAATTAAAATAACATACTCACTATCGTAAATAGATCCGCTTGCTCAGATATATTTCAAGAAAATTATTATATGGATTACTCGTCATGCTGGGCGTTGTGGTGATGGTATTTTTTTTGTTCCAGGGCTTTGGAGATCCGGCAAGATTGATCATTGGTCAGCGTGCCGATGCCGCAACACAGGACAATATCCGTAAAGAACTCTATCTTGATCAACCCAAATGGAAACAATTTATTTTTTACCTTAATGATGTTTCCCCGGTTAGTGTTCATTCATCTTCAGCTATCGAAAAAAAACAATTAAGAGGATTGTTTATTGGTGGCCATACAAAAATTGCTTTCAAAATTCCATACCTGCGACGCTCGTATCAAACAAAAAAAGAAGTGTGGCTGGTATTGATGGAAGCCTTGCCCGGTACATTATTACTGGCAGGCGCCGCAATGACTTTCGCGGTTTTTTTGGGCGTTTTTATGGGTGTACTGGCTGCAGTAAAAAAAGGAACATGGATGGATGCTGCTTCAATTTTCTCGAGTATCATTGGTATTTCAGCACCTTCGTTTTTTATGGGAATAATCATTGCTTACGTGTTTGGTTTTATGCTAAGTAAGTATACTGGTTTAAACATGGCAGGAAGCTGGTTCGATCTTGATGAAATAACGGGTGAAAAGCATCTCACTTTACACAACCTTATTTTGCCTGCCTTAACGCTTGGCATCCGACCACTGGCAATCATCACGCAACTGACCCGCAGCGCAATGCTGGATGTATTGAACCAGGATTATATAAGAACTGCCTATGCCAAAGGCTTAAAAAGAAATACAGTAATTTGGAAACATGCATTGAGGAATGCGCTTAACCCCGTTATTACGGCTGTCACCGGCTGGTTCGCAGAGTTACTGGCAGGTGCTTTTTTTGTTGAATACATATTTGGATGGAAAGGAATTGGAAAAGTGACCGTGGATGCGTTGGAAAAATTAGACTTCCCGGTAGTAATGGGATCTGTATTAATTTCTTCTGCTTTTTTTATCGCCATTAATGTATTGGCGGATTTGCTATATGGCCTGGTAGATCCAAGAGTGAAGTTGGAATAATTAGTTGATAATAACTTCCCTGATTACCTTTTCTCCCAATGCTTCATTCACCCTTGCAATAATATTTTCTTTCTGAAAAATCAGTTCCTGTTTAAGTGGAGCTACTTTGGTACTGATGTATAATTTATCACTATATATTTTAATGCTGTCCGTATATTTCGCAATGGTTTTACCCATGAGTCTTTCCCATATATCAAGAATCTGCATTGCCTGCAAATCTCCTTTCAATTTACTTCCCCGCAGGAATTTATTCAGGGCTTCAGCCATTGAAAATTCACTCATATTGCGAAGGTAGAAAAATGAAAATAGAAAAACTTGTTCAGCCTGATAAAAATAAAAAACACCTATAATTCTATTAACTGGTAAGCTTGTTTCAATTCCAGCAATGCCTTTTCAAGCCTTTCACGATGGGTGTCGGTAATAAATACCTGTCCGCGGTTCTGTATACATACCCGCTTCAGCAGGTTATGCATTCTTTGCTGATCCAGTTTTTCAAAAACATCATCGAGTAATAAAATAGGAGGGAAGCCTTTTGCACGCTGTAAGATTTCGAATTCTGCCAGTTTCAATGCAAACAACAGACTTTTTCGCTGTCCCTGCGAAGCGATTGATTTGAATACCTGCTCATTTAACCTGATGTCGATATCATCCCTGTGAATACCCTGCGTGGTTCGCTGCAACAATAAATCTTTTTCCCTGCTTTGCAACAATAACTTTTCAAAAGTATTGCTCAGCAAGCTGCTCTCATAACTCAGAAGAATGGCTTCCTTACTGCCCGCAATGTCTTTGTAAAAATCATTTACCAGCGGAATCAATTTTTCAAGAAAAACTTTTCGCTGACTGAAAAGGTAATTACCGTTTATTGTCAGTTGCCTGTCGTACACCTCCATAAGCGATTCATCCACCACATTTCTGCCGGAGAGTGTTTTCAGATAACTGTTTCGTTGTTGTAAAACTTTGTTGTATGCCATTAAATGCTGCAGGTAAGAAACATCGGCCTGGCATAGCAGCGCATCTAAAAAATGACGGCGTTCTTCACTGGTACCGGTTATGATCAGTACATCATCTGGCGCAATGAATACACAAGGAAATTTACCAATGTGATGAGAAAATTTTTCATACAGTTCTCCATTTAATAAAAATTCCTTTTTGCCAGTTTCCCTTAAAATGCAAATGGCTTCCTCTTCAGTGTTGTTTAAATGATTGCTGATAGAAAAATTTCCCGCAATACGGAAACCCTGGGCTCCATTGAATACATGCAGTGCATCTGTTTTGCTGAAATAGCCACGTGTAAAACAGAGGTAATAAATAGCATCCAGCAAATTGGTCTTTCCAATTCCATTACTACCGCAGATACCAATGATGCGTTCCAAAAATGAAAATGATGCTTGCGGATAATTTTTGAATTGTAAAAGAGATATATTTTTCAGTTGCAGCAAAATGATTCTGACTTGTTGCCGCAAGTTAATTATAATAGAATTGCTGAGATAATATAAGCCAGCAAAAGTTGCTTAATAATTCTCTTCCATAAAAAGCGACTCATCTGCCAGGAATTGCGTGCATTCCAATTCACTCATCTTATTGATGATGCGGTTGTATGTAATATGTTTTTTTGACTGGTATGCTTCTATTTCGCGAATACCGTTGGAGAGTCTTGTTTTGAAGTCGGTAATGATCTCGGCCTCGTTTTTCAGGAAGTTATTAACGTCTGTAATAAATTCCACTGCATGTGATTGCATTTTCCTAAACATAAAGCAAGCGTTTGTTTATAGTGCCCAAATTATATGCCTGCTTTCCTCTGCGTGTAATATCTGATTTTGTAGAAGAAAATGGGCAGCCTGTAGAACCAGCATGTTTCATAAAATAAGCGTGTTTCATAAAATAACAGGCTTTATAGACCTCAGCAGAAATGATTTAATTAAATCAATTTAGCGGTTGTTTTCATTATGATAATTTCACAGCATTAAATCATTAAAAATCAAAAATTCATACGCCTAAAAGGACTTCGTAAATTGGCATTTCCCCCTTATCTTTGCCACCTTAAAATTGGAAACGCCCGTGGCTACAAAATTCTCCAGAGAAACATACCTGTACTGGTACGAGTTAATGCAACTCATCCGCCAGTTTGAACTACTGTCTGAAGAAAAATATAAAATGGAGGGTAAAATCCGCGGATTTTATCACGCCTATATTGGCCAGGAAGCTATTGCCGCGGGCTGTATGACGGCTACCCGCCCGGAAGATCCATTTATTACAAGTTATCGTGACCATGGTTTAGCCCTTTCAAAAGGAGTGAGTGCTAATGCTTGTATGGCAGAATTGTATGGTAAAGCAACAGGTTGCGCAAAGGGAAAAGGCGGTAGCATGCACTTTTTTGGAAAGGATGTAAATTTTTATGGTGGTCATGGAATTGTAGGTGCGCAGATTGGAACCGGTGCCGGCCTGGCATTTGCGGAAAAATACAAAGGCACAGACAATGTAAGTCTTACTTTTTTTGGGGATGGGGCCGCGCGCCAGGGTATGGTGAACGAAGTATTCAATATTGCAATGACCTGGAAATTACCAGTGATTTTTATATGCGAAAACAACCGGTATTCCATGGGGACTTCTGTAGAAAGAACTTCCAATGTAGTTGATATTTATAAACTGGCCGATGCGTTTGAAATGCCCGCAGATTCTGTTGATGGCATGAGTTGTGAAGCCGTACACGAAGGCGTTGCCCGTGCAGTTAAAAGAGCCAGGGAAGGCGGTGGACCAACATTACTTGAAATAAAAACTTATCGTTATAAAGGGCATTCCATTTCCGATCCGCAGAAATACCGTACCAAAGAAGAAGTTGAAGAATACAAACAGCGTGATCCCATACAACAGATACAGGGCACTATTATAAAAAACAAACTCGCTACACAGGCGGATTTGGACGCTATCAATAAAAGAGTTCAGGATGTGGTAAATGAATCGGTAAAATTTGCGGAAGAAAGTCCATGGCCGGCAGATGATGAAGTACTGAAAGATGTTTACATGGATAAAAACTATCCTTTCATAATAGATTGATTGGATTGAAATTGAAATGACAAGGCCTTTTATAAAAACAGATTACAAATATCATGACAGAAAAAAATCAGGTAGTGGTTCCCGAAACAAATGATGCGGTTGATAAAGTAACAGGCTTCTGGTATCAATACAGCAAACAAATATTAATTGGCATTGCTGCGATCGTTGTTATAGGCGGGGCTATTTTTGGGTACAGCTATTTTATTTCCGCGCCCAATGAAAAAAAGGCCACTGAATCGATGCGATATGCGGAAGAATATTTCAGGCAGGATTCTGTCAGACTTGCATTGGATGGAGACAATCTCAACCCGGGTTTTCTTAAAATCATCAGCAAATACGGCAGCACCAAAGCTGGAAACCTTGCACATTTTTATGCCGGTAGTTGCTACATAAAAATGGGCGACTTTAAAAACGCAATAAAACACCTGCAGGATTTTTCTACTTCAGAACCATTGGTAAAAGCCAGGGCCAAGTCATTATTAGCGGATGCAAACAGCGAACTCGGTCAGAAGGAAGAAGCGGCGAAACTGTATAAAGAAGCGGGAACCTTATTTGATAAGGATGATTTTTTCAGTCCTCAATATTTATTCCGTGCCGGGTATTTATATGAAAGCATGGGCAAAACCAAGGATGCGATTGAAATGTACCAACTAATAAAAGAAAAATATCCTCAATACAAAGAATACGATATAGACAAATACCTGGGCCGACTGGGTTCTGTTGAGTAATCAATAAATTATGGCTGAAGTAAGCAACAGTAAATTATTGGAAACTACAGGCATTCTTTTAAAGGATGCCTGTATTGTTATAGTCCGAACGGAATGGAATGCAGGCATCGTTGATAAGCTTGAAGAAGGGTGCAAAAAAAGTCTTATCGCACAGGGAATTGAAAAAATAATCGATATTACTGTACCGGGCGCTTTTGAAATACCTTTCATTGTAAAAAATTACTGGGAAGCCAATAAATACCGTGAGCATCGTCCGCATGCATTCATTACATTGGGTTGCGTGCTGAGAGGCGATACACCGCATTTTGACTATGTGTGCAAAGCGGTTACAGACGGTGTATTGCAACTTAATCTACAGTTACCCGTACCCGTTATATTTGGAATACTCACGGTAAATAACCAGCAGCAGGCAGACGAAAGAACAGGTGGCAAGCACGGACATAAGGGAGAAGAAGCAGCCATCACCGCAATAAAAATGATATTCTTGCAAAAATCTTTTCTCCCACCCTCAAAAGGCGTAAAATGACGGTACAATTATTTATACCTTGTTTTGTAGATCAGCTTTATCCAAATACCGCGTTCAACATGGTAAAAGTGCTGAAGAAAGCCGGATGTACGGTGCAGTACAATACCAATCAAACATGTTGTGGTCAACCGGCTTTTAATGCAGGGTTCTGGGATGATGCCAAAGATGTATGCAGCAAATTCATAAAGGATTTTAAAGGGGCAGATTTCGTTGTTGCACCCAGCGCAAGTTGTGTTGGTTTTGTACGAAACTATTATTCAAAACTTTTTGATAACTCTTCTTTACACAACGATGTAAAAGATTTGCAAAAAAGAACTTTCGAATTTTCTGAATTCCTGGTCAATGTGCTGAAGATCGAAGATTTTGGTGCAACCTTGAAAGGAAAAGCAACTTACCACGACAGTTGTGCAGGATTGAGGGAATGCAAGATTAAACAAGAGCCCAGGAAGTTATTGGGTAATGTTAAAGGGCTTGAATTAATTGAGATGAATGATGTTGAAACCTGCTGCGGTTTTGGGGGAACATTTGCGGTGAAATTCGAACCCATATCCATCAGTATGGCTGACCAAAAAGTAACGAATGCACTGGCAACCGGTGCAGATTATATTATTTCTACAGATCTTTCGTGCCTTATGCACATCGACGGATATATCCGGCACAAGGAGCTTAACCTAAAGACTATGCACATTGCCGACGTACTGGCTGTCAATCTTTAAGTAGGGGCAGGATTGATAACTCCATGTGCTTACCTTCAGATAAACTAATTCACACCCTTTTACGTAAATACTTCAAACTAAACGTGTGAAAAAAATTATCCCAGTTTTAGCATTATTCATGCTTTGTATTTCTTGTAACCGACAGCATACAATTATTGTTGATCAGGCATATACCGATAGCCTATTGCAGCATTATGAAACACCATCTTCTGCAAAAAACACGGAAGTTGAAATGCAGTTCTGGAAAAACAGGATAGACCCTAACCAAGCAGGAATTGTCAGCGAATCAAAATATGCGTCCACCCTTATCAGCCGTTTTCACCAGTTTGGAGATATAAAAGATATTAAGATGGCTGATAGCGTTATGAGAAAAGTAAATGCTGACTTTAATTATAAAGAAGCTTCTCCCAACCTTACTTTAGCCGGTTATGCTATTTTACAACACCGGTTTAAGGAAGCAGATGCATACTTGCAAAAAGCAAGGGAGATTGGCTTAAAAAGATATGAATCATTAACCGTTTCTTTTGATGTGGATTTTGAATTGGGCAGGTATAGCAATGCGGCGTTGTATGTAAAACAATTACAACCGGAAGCAGACTATGGCTATTATTTTCGTCGCTCCAAACTGGATCATCTTAATGGAAATATGGACAGCGCCATACAGGCCATGTTAAAAGCAGCTGAACTGGCAGAATCTTCAGAATATCTTAAGTGCGTGGCTTTATCAAACGCAGCTGATTTGTATATACATGCGGGTGAATTACAAAAGGCGGGTGATTTATATAAACAATGTATAAGGATGAACAGCGCCGATTACCATAGTATTACTGGCTTAGGATGGATTGCCCTGGTGCACGATAAAAATGATTCACTCGCGGAGCAAATTTTTCAATTCGTACATACGAAAAGTAAATTACCCGACCCATTATTCAAATTATACCAGATGGCGCAGGGGAGGGGAGATAGTGTTTTGGAGGCAAAGTATGCCAGTGAATTTGCTGCACGCGCTACAGATACCATCTATGGTAATATGTACAACAAATATTTAATTGAAATTTGCACCGGTATTCTGCATGATCCCGCCAAAGCTGAAATTCTTGCAAAAAATGAATTGAGTAACCGCAATACCGCACAAACCAATGCATGGTATGCTTTTAGTTTATTTTGCAATCATAAAAATGAGGAAGCATACAAAGTATACCAACAATCGGTTTCCGGAAAACCATTGGAAGGCCTGGAATTGTACTGGATGGGGAAATTAATGCAGGGGCTGGCAAAAGGGTATAATGCACAGGAGTTTTTTAAAGCGGCCAATAAAAATTATTATGATTTAAGTCCTGCCATGCAGGCAGATCTGAAAAAGATATCAGGTTAATCGCTGTACGGTCCACACTGCAGCAATAATGGCGATCATCACTGAGATGGGAATTACAATCGTTTTTCTATAAAAAGGTTTATTGCCGAACCATTTTGCCAACACGAAAAAAGCCAGCAGGATTACCGTTAGTTGCCCTAGTTCAACCCCCACATTAAACATAACCAGGGAAAGCAGGTAAGCGTTTTGTGGCAACCCCATTTCTGCCAATGCACTGGCAAAGCCAAGACCATGCACCAATCCAAATAAAAAAACAACGGCAATGCGAGATGTTTTTAACCGGGGTGAAAAAATATTTTCTAATGCCACATACATAATTGACAATGCAATTAGTGGTTCAATAATTTTCGCCGGTGGTGTAATGATATGATACATGGCCAGTCCCAACGTTACAGAATGAGCAATGGTGAAAGCGGTGGCCTGCCATAGTACGGGTTTTAATTTCGGACTCAGCAGGAACAAACTCAGGATAAATAAAATATGATCGAAGCCTAAAGGAAGAATATGTTTATAGCCAAGAAGCAGGTATACAATAGCGGTATCTGTTTTTGACATTTTTTCCAGCTCGCCTACTACGGCATGCGCCCATAGTGGCTGACTTGATATTACACTAAATAAAATCAAGAATCCTATCCTGGCAAATAATGTGAGTGAGAAGAAAGTTTTTTTCATTCTGTAAATTAAAATTTTATACTAAAACTTAGTTTCGCAGCAAAGGGCGTACCCGGCGTAAAACAAACTTCATCGACAGACTGTGGTTCATTTTTTAAACGGCTCTCTGTATCAAATTGTGTTTCTTTCCATTTGGTATTTAAAACATTATTCACTACCAGGCCAATTTCATAATTATTTTTTGAATAATTAATTACTGCGTCTGTGATAAAATATCCTTTTGCTGAAAGGCTGTAATCTTTATTGGCAGAACGGTCACCCACAAACCGGTAACGAAAACTTCCGTTGAATCCATTTTTATTGGTATAGGTAATACCGGCACTGCTGGTCCATACGGGTGCCAGCGGTATATAATCCGCCCCTTTTATTTCACTAATAGCACGACCATGTGCATAATTTACATCAACATCAAAATACAATGATTTCACTGGTTCATAACGGCCCGAAAAATCAAATCCAACGCGGCGGGTTTTACCGCTGAACTCCACAAAGCCGCCGTCTCCGCTATAAACAAATTCCTGCTGCAGGTAGATGTACCAGACAGCCGCGTTAATAATTACATTTTTAGCGGGTTTAAATACCGTACCAATGTCTGAACTATAAACAGAAGGTAATACCTGGTAACCATGTTGCACTACCACCGCTCTTGTATCATTTGAATGAAACCCTCTGCCTGTTGTAATATAGAATTGCAAGCCATCATTTACACGGTAGTAAAGGTTTAGCTTGGGACTAACCGTATTCGCATTGGCTTTATAAATGCCCATACCGGGCAGTGTAGCATCAGTAGCAAGTTTATTATTGTACTTATTATAGAACTGATCAAAACGAAGACCAGCATTAATACTAAAGTGTTCATTGAATTTAAATGTTTCACTTAAATAAGGAGATATTGATAATTCTGTAATGTCACCCAACTTTATTCTGTCTAAGAGGGTAAATCGATCTAACGTATGGGATAGTTCAGAATTTTTTGTGATATCTGATCTAATTTGCAGACCGGCTTCTGTAGTTAGTCTGGTAGCACCGAAGTAAGAGATATGATTATAGCTTCCATTGTAACCCATTAAATTCCTGGCCTCTTTCTGGCGTATCTCATCACCATTTGAAGTATCAACCAGGAAGAAAGTAAAATTGGTATGCAGATCAAAATGAGAATTGGAATAATACAATTGATTTTTTATAAAATCCCCGTTGGCAAAAGAAGTAAGCAATTGCGCATTTATATTAGTGCGGTATGTAATGCCACCTTCATAGGGATCGATGGCTCCGTAAAAACCAATCAGGCCTTTATCAACCGCCCGATCCGGTATTTGCCCGGAAGCATCCCATTTACTCCAGAAAGTATTGGCTGATAAAGTAAGGTAACTATGCGACGATATCCTGCCGTTGTATTTTGTAAATAAATTAAAGCGTTTAAAATGTTGGGGGTTATCAAAATAGGCGTCTGAATATCTATATTCCGACGCTACATACCAGGATTGCGGTTTTTCCCTCGCTTTTGCATTCAGCAAATTAAACATACCTAATCCGCGGAATGTATTAAATTGTCCGCCTTCTAATTTGATAAGATTGTTATTAATCGCATTCCTCGTATTAAAATCTACAGAACCTGTTGTCGCAAAATCACCTTTACCCGCTGTATACGGTCCTTTTTTAAAATCTACATTTTCTATTGTTTCTGGTATAATAAAATGGCTGTCCGCAAAACCCTGCCCGTGCGCATGCGATACCATGTTTATTGGCAATCCATCTACATCGAGCCTGAAATCTGTGCCGTGATCAGCATCGAAGCCGCGTAAAAAAATCTGTTCGGCCTTGCCACCGCCCTGGTGCTGGCCAATAACTATACCGGGTATAATGCGCAATACTTCCTGCGAATTATTTACACCCCGCATAGCAATATCTGTTTTACTAATCACCTTATACATGTCACCTGCATGTGCAGACACCGTTACTTCTTTTAATTCTACGGTTTGCGACTGTAATGAAATACTATAATTAGATTTTTTCAGGTCTGATAGTGAAATTATTTTTATTTCATATCCGATAGAAGACACCTGCAAACTGCTTGTAGTTTCTTTCGTTTGTTTAAAAATAAAATTCCCCAATTGATCAGTAACGCCAGAAACTTTTTCCGGTAATAATAGCACGGTTACGCCTTCTAGTGGTTGGTGATTGGCTGCATCAATAACTTTGCCTTTGACAATAGTTTGCGCATTGGTAAAATATCCGATACTAAGAAAGCTTAATAGCAGCATACAAACACGGCAATGTATATATTTCATACAATGAAATTTAAAATAATAATTCGTTTAAAAAATTGCAGCAACCGAATATGAATAATGCTGTAATTCTTAAAGTAACGGCTGTCCGTAGAATTTTAAATGAACATGTTCATCGGAACAATACTTATGTAGCAATAAGCAATTTACTGCCGGGTACTATTTATACCCATACTTTTAAAATTCAGATAAGACAATCGCATAGAAGTTATGCCCTTGGAGGTAGAAAATCAGCATTCAAATGAGTATGCAATAAACTAGAAGATGATATATGAAAACGCTTTTGTAAAAAGGGTGTAATTGAAAAGCTAAAGGAATCTGCAGCAATTAGATGTTCGGCAGCCACTTCGGATTTGGGAAGGTTTGCGTCTTTGTCCGGATAATTTCTTTTTGCTGCTTCCACGTTTTCGGAGTGGACATGGTACTTACCGTGCTCATAATGTACAGTTGCCATATGTTCTGAATACCAGAAGATATGGGCAATAGTATCGGAAATAGAAGGCAACAATGGTTTAAACACAATGGTTGTATAAGAAAAGAGGAGCAGGTATAGTAATGCTTTTTTCATTTTTTCAACAACGAGCAGGAGTGTTTAAATTGGGAGCAATAATCTTCATTTCTATTTACGAACAGGTTTTACAATTAGATTTTTATATAAAGGCTAAATAGACAAATGTCTTTTAAAGAGTATAAAAATTAAAAAAAGCCGGAGTGTAAACCCCGGCCTTATTTCACAAAAAACTATAAAAATATTAAATATTACCAGGGGCTTGCCAGGTATGGGAATGTGGCAGAAAAAGCCTTATCATTCGCATTTACATGGTCACTGGTCAGGCCCGGATTGCCTTTACCATCGGGTCCACCAAAAAGAAGTATAAGTTCCACATCAATAACGTCATCAGCCAATGTTCGGCCGGTTAGCACATTGGTGCCATCAAAAAATGTGGTGGTGCCGGTTGTTGATACATTCAGCACATCGGTTACCAACAATCCTGATAACACATCTGCCGTTTGTCCCAATGCATTTGTGGTATAACCGGGGTTCAATGCAGCAAGCCTGGCTTTAAATTTATTTAAAAACCTGCCAGACATCATAGTTGGAATGGTATTGTTAAAGGAATCTTTGGCTGCAGCGTCTACAAATACAGTGTTAATTGCCGGACGTGCCATTTGGTCTCCACCTTCGTAATAAACAACTGTGGCAGGTGTAGTTGCGGTGTCTTTTTTACAGGAAGCCACGGTTACAAGTAACACCGAGCTTACCAGAAATATATTGATGAATGTCTTTTTCATTATTATAATTTTTTAAAATTGAATGTTTTTTTCTTGATGTTTCAGGACTGCTAGAGTTTTTTCTTTGTTTCTACCCAAAGGTTTACTTTACCAGATGATGTACCCAACAAAGCAACCGGAACTTCTACAACAATGCTCATTACATTGGTTCCTGCAAATGTATCTGTGCCTTTTGCTCTGAAAGCAGTGGTATCACCTGCAATAACATGCTTATATTGTGTAAGATCAAAGAAGAATGGATCATCACGTGGGCCTGCAAAAACTTTCATGCCATTGGTTCCCGTAGCAACGGTTGGTGTGGCAGCACCATAGGGTGTAACCGCTACGGTAGCAGTAACAGGGCCTTCCAATTTACTTTTTGTTCCGGTAGCGGATGGCTTCACAGGTCCATAAAATTTAATATTCGTACCATCATAGACGGCCTGTATAACCAGGTCTTCCACATTGTCATTATTATTATCAATATTAAATTCAACGAGCGTGTTGGCATCAAATTTAGCAGTAGCACTTTTTGTAGGATCCAACAGGCCCTGAGTGTTTGCAACAAATACACGGCTATTTGCATCCGCACCTTTAAATGCATACACATCGGTAATGTCCGTTGTTTGATTGGTTACAGCAGGCGCATCAATGTGATCTGCTGCCCATAGGATACTACCGCCGAGAACTACGGCCACAGCAGCAACAACAATGATTTTTGTCTTTTTCATTTTTTACTTTTTTTAATTATGAATTGTTCAGGATAAATACGATATGCAGGTAATTCCGGATTTAAACAGGTAAAACTTTATTTTATTCTTGTCATTTAAACATATTTGCACTTAGTAAAAAATGTAAGCAGTATATCCCAGTCTTGTCATTGAATTGTTTACGACTTTCGAACAAATGAAGGGTTTACTTAAACAAAACCCTGGTTTAATAACAAAAATGCCCCTTAATTGCAGACAGGGCCAAAAAATATGTTTTTTCAGGAATTACAAGCCGGAATAATAATAATAAACTCGTTCGAACCAATAATCTGGTGGCCGTTCATTATCAAAATACATGGCAACCATTCTTTTTATGCTCTTTATACCTTACTTAACGGGTATAATCATACGCAAAGGGAAACCCTGGTTCATGGGCAATGGCTTTCCGTTCATTTCATAACAAATTAGTGTTTGCGGATGTAAGACGCTTAGAATATCTACCCCTACATAATATTCATTATCCGGGATAGCCATAAAAAATGCCAGGCCATTCCTTCGCCATGGCATTGCGGTATATTCAGGAAATCATAAAATTTTTGTGGAAAAAATTTAATCTGCGCGGTATCACCAAAACCTATTTGTAGATGCCGTTTGCCCAATAAATTAGTAAGCCGCTCCAAATCATAAGTGAGCACCGGGAAATTTATCCAGTGAAACCAGCGGATTGCAAGTGTTTTTGTAAAACTTTCTTCTTTTTTTTTCGCATAATACCCCCAAAACGGTATCGGGTCATATCGCATGTACATTGTTCCTTCCGTTTTGAAGGTTTGAGCGAGCTGCCGAAATCAATTTTTCTTTTTCAGTCTTTTCTTTTTAAATAAGAAAATGCGAACTTTAATAAAAAATATCCAGCATGCGAAATGTGAAAGATATTCTAGCCAGTAAACCTGAAGCGTCAAATATAATACCTACGGATACGCTTGTTTTCAATGCGCTGAAACTATTGAATTCCGTTAACCTCAGTTACCTGATAGTAAAAGAGGGTCCAAAATTCAAAGGAATTTTTTGTGAAAGGGATTATAGCCGCAATGTTGTTCTTAAAGGCAGATCCAGCGATTCCACTACAGTAGCTGAGGTGATGACAACTGAATTACCTAAAGTTGCACTGTCAGATACTGTAGAATATTGTATGAACTTCATGAATGAACAAAAAACAAGATACCTGCTGGCATACGATGCAGACGAGTTTGCAGGTGTCATTACAATACATGATTTATTAAGACAGGTGATTGCAAATAAAGAAACTGTTTTTGACAGTTCAATTACAAATACTTTACTGGATAATGAAGAAAGCGGCAGTATCTATTAACATAGCAATGAGCCCGCTAATCTCTTTCACTAAATTCTTCCGCCAATTTATTCAGTTTATCCGCTGAAATAGTTTTTTTACTTTCATCAATGACAATCCTGAACCGGAATGTAATAGAATCTCCTTTTTTAATCTGAAGGTTCGTGATATGCTTTCCATTACTAAAAACAGCGTCCGCAAGCGGGTTAGCAGCAAAGAGTCCATACCCGCGGGCATGCCAGTAAGTAGGATAGTTGATGTTTTTGGGATGATCTATTATTACTATACTCACTGAATCATTTCCCATTTTTCCGTACAGCTTACACCAGCGGGCTCTCGTACTCCAGGCATCATCACCTTGTTTGCCCTCACTGGTAATATAATTCCCGTTGGCAATACTATCAGCTCCTCCTTTTACTTTAGTCATATTCCCCTTGTTATCTGCATATTGCTGATCCTGTTTAGACGGTATTTGCAGTTCATGTGCAAATCTCAGTCCCAGTAATCCATCTTTGGCATCTTTAAAAAGCACATCCACATTTGCTTTCAAAATAGTTACCCGGTCAATTATCCTGCTGTGTTCATCTCCACTAAACTCGAAATGAGTAGTTTCTTCCAGCAATACATCATTTTGCTGGTTCACCCAATTGGCATGATAAGAAAGCATGCCTTTGATACCGTCAGACATTTGCAGGATATGATCCGTTTTAATCCAGCCATACAATTTTTTCTTATCAGCAGGTATCGCAAATGAATTATTCCAGAAATCAAGCCCGTTTACATTTTCAAAATTTAGCCAAAGTCCAACATGATGCGGATGATCATCCGGATCACCAGGTCTTGTTGATAAAGGATAACCACGGGTAACCAAAGTGCCTGCTGTAGTGCGAATAGGATACAATACAGGTTTCTCCAATGAATCGGGGTATAAAAAAATGGTGAATAACTTATTGTCAATGAAAATATCAATGGCCTTGCCTGAATTCGATTTAACGAGTTTCACCATTTGCAATTGCTGTGCTTTAGCGATGATGCAAAATTCAGGCAACAGCAACAGCAAAAGGAAATATTTGATGGCACGCTTGGAATAAAACATCATTAGTATTTAAATATTTTTCCTCCCACCATTACTTCCTGGGTATTCTCATCAAAAGTAGCTTTCAGTCCGGTGTGTGAAGATGCCGTTGTCATGATATTGGCAATTGAATGACTGTAACCTGCTTCCACCGGCGCATTGGGTTGCTTACGGCTCCGTACACACTCCATCCAGTTTCGCACATGGTTAGACGTTAGCCTGTCGCCCCCGGTATTGGCGGAAGTGTTTACTTTTTCTGCGGCGGATAAGTCCATTTCAGGTAACAGGTTGGGTTGCATATTCATGGCTTCTGCCATGGACTTGTTGAGCCCACCACGTGGTGACACTTTATTTGTATTAAGATTTAATTCACCTCCATTTGAATAATAAATTTCGGCAGGGTTTTCATCACCGTTATGCATACGCGAAGCAAAGGTTACCTGGAAACCGGAGGAAGGATCATCAGCGGGACCATAATCAAATACAGCCGTAATGGTATCCCAGTTTTTTCTGCCGTCTTTCCACATATAGATACCGCCATTGGACACTACACTGCGCGGGTGTGGTAAACCAGTAAACCAATGCACCGTGTCTATCTGGTGGCTCATCCATTGTCCGGGTAATCCGGAAGAATAGGGCCAGAACAATCGAAACTCCAGATATTTGCGTGGATCAAAATTTTCGAATGGCCTGTTTAATATAAATCTCTTCCAGTCGGTATCTTCTTCTTTTATCTGCGGCAACAATGCCGTTCTTCTCCAGCGACCGGGTTGATTCACGTTCCAGGTTAATTCAACCATTGTAATAGGGCCAAACTTCCCGGAACGAATAAATTCGTTCGCGGCATGGTAATTAGCGCCACTTCTTCTTTGTGAACCTATCTGCACAATTTTGCCGGATTCTTTGATGGCTTTCAGAGCAGCGCGGTTATCTTCCATTGATTCAGCAAAAGGTTTTTCTACATAAGCGTCACAACCAGCTTTTACCGCCTCAATAGCGTGCGTGGCATGTTGAAAATCTGCCGTACTTACAAAGACAGCATCTGCTAATTTTTTATCGTACAATTCTTCATTGTTCCTGCAGGCCGTAATTTCATGTCCCATTTTATCCTTCCATAAGGCCGCACCTTCTTCTCTTCTTTTTTTCCAGATATCAGAAACGGCCACCACGTCGAAGTTCATTTCCTTATAATGATTCATGAAACAGGGTACATGGGTTGAGCGGTGCCTGTCTGAAAAACCTATAACGCCCACCCGCACACGATCATTGGCACCTATAATTCTTCTGTAGCTGCTGGCGGAGAAACTGGATTTTGCAATCAAAACACCGGCACCGGCCATGGCGGTTTGTTTGATAAAAAGTCGGCGGGAATTTTTCATAATGACAATATTATTGTTGACTAAATATACAAAAGATAACTATACAGATTGCGCAACCATGAGAACTGCCTATATTAAAAACAAATGAAGAATATACCATCAGCCTGCTTCTTATTCGAACAAGCTGAACTTTCAAATTATTGCTATTCCATTGCTTTACCGGCTTTTTTGCCGGAAGTTTATTATTAGTTATCGGTCAAAAAAAGTGGATCAATGGACATTGATCGTATTGTGTTTCCTCCTCAACATTAACAGCCGGTTTAAACTACTTTATAAAAGCATCTCTGGAGTACCAATGATACCTGTGCTGGTAAAAAAAATGTACCTTACAGGCGAACAATACCGAAGCCATATGACCAGATTCATTAAACCTTGCCTAATTTCTTTTTTGCTGGCATGCACTATTCAATTATCAGCTCAAGATGCCAATGAAAATGCCGATAGTCTCGCTGGAAGATTTATCAAAGACCTGCGCACGGATACAAGAGAAAAGCTATTTGTGCAAACCAACAAATGGTTCTACGTAGCAGGAGAGGAGTTATGGTTCAAAGCATGGATTGTAAATGCACTGTCGCAAAAATATTATTCGCATAGCAAAACTTTATTTGCCGACCTAGTTGATGAAAATGATACTGCCGTTGCCCAGCTATTATTCAATGTACCCAGTCAGCAAACCGAAGGTTATATAGCATTGCCTGCTTCTTTGTCTGAAGGATATTATTGGCTACGGGTTTACACAAGTAATATGGTTAAACATGATAAAAATGCAATCTTTGTCACGCCACTATATGTAGTAAACAATCGTTTCCCATCCAAACTCACAGCAGAACCTTCTTCCAATAAAAGCATTGGTAACGGTAGTGAGCAACCGCAACTGGATTTATTTCCTGAAGGTGGTGCTATGATCTCCGGTACGAATGCTGTTGTTGGTTTGCATTCAACCGACAAGTCTGGCAGGCCAATGGCTGTTGATGGTTATATTACAGATAGCTGGGACAGTATAGTTACAACTTTCCGGACAAATTCAAAAGGATTGGGTTCCTGCAGTTTTTACATTTTTAAAAGCAGGAAATATGTGGCACATGCAAAATGGAACAACCAGGTTTTAAGCTGGCCCTTACCGGCCATCAATCAATACGCGAGCCAGTTATCTATCAAAGAGCAGGACGCAAATAATATTAAAGTAACCGTATCGCTGGGAGATTCACTTTATAGAAAAGGGAGAACTTCTTATTTATTGGGCATCAGTCGCGACAGCCTTTGTTTTGCAAGTGTTGGAAATGATATGTATGAAGTAAATATCAGCAAGAAAAATTTCCCGGAAGGAAAAGCCAGCTTAATACTGTTTAATGAAAAACAGGAAGTGGTAAGTGAACGTTCGGTTTATATCAGCAAACCGAAAGAAGAAGTTCGTATTCAAACCGATAAAGAAAATTACGGGCCCAGGGAAAAAATATCGGTCACTATCACTTCCGGGGATTCTTTGCAGCATCCATCCCTGGCGGCATTATCCATTGCCGTAACGGACGACAGTCTTGTACAGGAGCCATTACAGGTATCAGGAACCAGTGTCAACATTCCAGATACTTCCGATTTACTGATGCTTATACAACCACAACAATTCACCGGAAAAAATTATAATAAAACAAATATCTATGCATCTTCAAAACAATCAATGGCAGATATTGACAGCACCATTACAGATATCAGTGGCACCATATTAAACCGTAAAAATTTACCCGTTGCCAATAGGATTGTAACCTTGTATGCCAGCAAGCAATTTGGTTTGTTTGATTCAGATACAACAGATAACAACGGAGCTTTTAAATTTCATATGCCCATGTACCCGGATAGTATTGCTTTCACTTTGCAGGTAAGCAACATCAAAGGAGTAAAAGTGGATGAGAAAATAATTGTAGATACCAAGTCGCCTTTCCCAAAATTTTCTACGCCAAAAAACTTAAAAAAGAAATTCTCGTTGAACCAAATCGAACAGGTACAGGCCTTCCGTGCCAAACACCTTGACAATATGATACTGGGCACCGGTAAGGAATGGTTAAAAGAAGTAATTGTAAAAGGGAAACGAAAAGAAACTAGTTATAATACCAGCAAAAGAGTAAGTAATTTTTCGTATGTGCTTACCGGTGAGAAGATTCAGCAAATGAGTCCCAATGAAGCAGGCCCTGCATTATTGACAGTACCGGGATTGCATTTAAGAGGCGGCTTTTTGACGGTAGGGGCGTTTGCTTCTTTTGGAGCCAGTTCCAAAGATGAACCATTATTGGTAGTGGACGGCGTACCGGTACAAACTGAAGCGTCCCCCGAATTGGTAACGCCTCCCGCTGGTGCAGGTGGCGTTGGCCCTGTGATTGGACTGGATGCGAGCTCATCAACAGTTTCTGCCAGCAAAGTATTGCAGGAAATCAGCAAAATACCACCAGATATAATCGACTTTATTGAAGTATTGAAAGGTCCGGAAGCTGCATATTATGGTACCAGGTCGAGCAATGGCGTTATATTGGTGAATACAAACCGGACGTCGAATTTCCGCAATCGTTTCGAGAGTTATGGCACCTTACAATACTCACCCAGGTCTTATTACCTGGCGCCACATTTCAGTATGCCGGATTATGGTGATAAGGAGTTAAAAAAAGCGGCATTCAAGGATTATCGTTCCACTATATTCTGGAATGGTCATGTATATAGTAATCCTAACGGTAAGGCAAACGTGGAATTCTATACGGCAGATCTACCCACCACTTATACTATTACAGTGACGGGTATAACAGCCAGTGGCGATTTAATTTACAAAAAAGCAAAAATCAGGAGAAATCAATAACATCATAAATTTATATCGCAGGGGAAATTAATGTTTTACAAGTTTCACAAAGTAACCGCCACCTGCCGCCATCTTTATATGAAGCTTATCGCCACTTTTTAAATTTGAAGTGCTGATGTTATAATCCGAAGGATACCTGTCTGCATTGATGCCATCTGAACAAATAGTAGCTGTATAATCTCCGGCTGGTAAAAAACCGAGCGATACGTCTAGCGCTCTTGCGGTCCAGTTGGTCATTGCGCCAATAAACCAATTATTGTCTTTTTTTCGTGCTGTAATAATATAATCGCCGAATTTTGCATCCACAATTACAGTAGTATCGCAGGCGGTTGGAATGCTCCCCAACAATTCCATAAATGCAGGTTCCATCAACCCTTGTGACGGATTTCCGGAAAAAATTTGCAATGGACTATCAAATACTACGAACATGGATAACTGGTGACAACGGGTACCCTGGCTCATTACTTTTCCCCAGATAGGTTTGAATTGTGTTTTGGTTGCATTGTCTAGAATGCCGGGTTCATAATCCAATGGTCCCGCAAGCATTCTAGTAAATGGTAATATCAAATCATGATCCGGTGAAGGCTTATCGCTCCATGCATTATACTCAGAACCCAGCACGCCTTCCCTTGTAATGTTATTGGGATAAGTACGATTGAATCCTTTGGGTGGATAAGCTCCGTGAAACATAATCATTAATTTATGTGCCGCACAGGCTGTTGCAATTCGTTTATAGAAGTTGACCGTTTTCTGATCATCCCGATCAATAAAGTCTGTCATAATAAAATCAACGCCCCATTTATTGAATTGATTAAGGGCGCTGTCTAATTGCCTGTTTAAGGTGAGGGCAAGCGTCCACATACTAATTTTAATTCCTTTCTCTTTTGCATATACCGCAATCGTATCCATATTGATATTCGGATTTATCTTAAATAAGTCCTTTGCATCGCTCCAGCCCGCGTCCATCATGATGCGATCAAAACCAAAGCGACGGGCAAAGTCGATGTAATATTTATACGAAGCAGTATTAACCCCTGTCTTAAATGGAACGTTGAATAGATTAACGTCGATGATCCATTCATCGGTGCCTTTGCCCGGGTGAATCCATGAAATATCACTTACCCTGGAGGGCGCCGCCAAACGGTATACGATATCATTAACTGGAAGTTGTTTATCCTCGCGACTAACAATCAACACACGCCAGGGAAAATTGCGAGTACCGTTCGTTTTTGCAATATAATCTGCGCGCCTGGTCACAATAGATTCTGCATAGTCAGCATCGGTTATTTTTTCTTCCAATGGATACGGAGCAAAATCACCTTCCAATGCAAATTGACCAGTACCTTTTAAAAACATACCGGGATAATCCTCCAGATCAGATTCTGTTACAGCAATTTTTATTGTATTTAAATCCAGCAATACAGGAGAGAACATCATTTGATTGACTAAAAAACTATCCAATGGCTTCTGCTGGTATAATTCTTCGAAGCTGGTATGGTATTTATCTTCATTTTCTCTTTGCTGCATAACCGGCGCAATGGCCCTGCTACCCACAGCAAATTGAAATTTAGCTGTCTCGTTTTTTATGGTTATAGAATCTTTAAACCTTGTTCCAATGCGGTAAGCAATTCCGTCATTGTATACACGAAATATAAGATTGAATGGTTGTTTTAGCTGAATAGTCAATTCATTATAGTGATCCGGTATGTTCTTTCGTTGAACCGCAACAGCTGCAGTAATTACCTGGTTAATAGTGACCAGCTTCTTAGACTGGATAGAAAGTTCATCAGACAATTTCTTGTTGTTCGCCAATACAAGGTCGATCGCTGAAGGCAATACAATCATTTTGTTATCCACCATTACATTGTACGATATATCCTTATCAAACCTAATATTAACCCGGATAGATTTATCAGGCGATAAAACAAACAATGAATCAGCAGCACAAATTATATTGATATGAAGCAGCAGGTAAATAAAGAAACAAAATCTTTTCATATAGCATGTTTTGGTGCAATCGATCTAAATTAAGCTGCTTTACTAAAAAAAACGCAGGAATCTATACACCTGGCAACGATAGTGAGTCAATACAACATTGCAGACTTTGAAACTAGCAAAGTATGGCCCTAAAAAAACACCGCCGGTAAGAGCAGTGTTTCTTTATTATTCAGATGCTTAATTATCTCAAGATTTAAAAAGTGGTCTAACAGTATGCCAGGCAATGACCGGGAAAAATACCATCGGAACCGCCAGGCCCGGAAATAATTCGGGTAACTGCACCGATAATGGTAATGACACAGAAATAGGTATCATAACCGCCGCGAATGAAAGTATTGAAAATAAAAAATTGAATATTATTTCGCCTCTCTTTCCGAGCCAGCCAGTTAAACCCCAGTAGATCATTCCTGCAACTATACAGGTTAACAACGCAAGACTGAAAATGCCTGTTGTATTTAGCACTTTGGAATAATCGGTCTGGGTTGCAAAAAAATAAATGCGGTTATAAATAAATCCTGCAAGGCCCGCCAATAACCCTGATAATAAACTGCGGTAAAATATTTTTTTAAACATCCATGCTATTTTGTAACCGGTACATTGATATCAACCTTAAATTTTGCCGAACCATGCGCAGGTTCTTCAGTATTTACATTATAGTCAAGCCGGTTCACTTCAATAGAACCAGCAAAAACATTATCGACAAATGTAAATGGTACGGCGATTTCCTTTTTTACACCATGCATTTCAAGTGTTCCCTTTGCTTCAAACCCAGCAGCAGTTTTTGTTATAGCAGAAGAAGTAAAAGTAATGGCTGGAAATTTCTCCGCATCAAACCATTTGGCGCTTTTTGCATGCGTGTTTTTCATTCCATTACCCGTGTTGATACTGGCAACATCAATTGATACATTGAATTTTGATGCATCTAGATTGGCCGGATCAAAACTGATCGTACCTTTCAAACCTTTGAATTCCCCGGAAGGATCGCCGCCATCAAATTTAATAGAATAATTATCAGCTATTTTCCAATCCTGTGATTGAATAAAAGTGAAGGCCGAACCAATGACGATGACAAGGGCCGCAAGTGGATAAACAAGTTTTTTCATTATTGTGTTGGTTTTAGTAAAATGAAAATTTATTACTCTATAAAATTAGTGGAATGATCAGGGTTGGTTTTAAAAATTGCGACGAACGGGCAAAATAGCGCGACCAAATGCAATCGCCGGTTTGTTAATTTTTTTAACAATTCCCTGGTTGGCCAGGGTATGTTACCAGTATCTATATCAACCCAATATTTTTGAAACAAGATCAGAATGAAGACTAATCTTCATAAATGCCGCCAACCCCAGAATAATTCCGATCAAACTAACTGCGGTCGCAAAATAAAGCAGCCATCTCTTTTGCGTAAGCGCTGTGATACCAAACATTGCAATGGCAATAGTGAGTAGCGCATCTGTCATATCAAACTGGTCATCAAAAACGTTGATATCTTCATATTCTTTCTGATAACCCTCTGCCTGAACTTTAATTTCCGCTTTTTCTTTTTCATAACGTTTCACTTCCTCTTCGTATTTTTTTATCAGTTCCTCACTGTTAGCGGTCTTTTGTGTCTTTAATATTTCAAGCGCATTTTCTGCAATCGCCTGCTTGGTGCTTTTGGCCTGGAAATAAGACCAGGCATCAATTCCATGCGCTTGTGCCTGGGACATAGCCTGCACTATGTTTCCGTCTTTTACATTGCATAATGCCATGAAGGTAGCCGTTAGTGCTACGAATAAGGCAACCCGAGCGTTTATTTTACTCTTAACGGATTGTTCAACCGATTCCTGGATGGTATCGCTGATATCGCTCATGAAAAATTTTGTTTTAATTTATGGAAGCATCCTTTGTATACGAAGACCGCTAAAGTAACTGCCTTGCCGGGGAAAAATTGTTAATCACTTGTAATTGCAATAAAAAATCCGGCATTTAACCGGATTAAATCAATGAATAGTAAAATTTTATTGACTACTTTTTTTCTCCGAAGGAATCTGCTACTACTCTTATTTTACGATCCTTCAAATCTTCTATTTCGGCAATGAGAATTACCTGCCCATTTTTACCTTCGATGGTCAGTTTTATATTTTTTTGTTCTCCGTTTGAAGTGAGTACCGCCCTGATAACTGACCTTCCTTCTTTAAAGGGAATTTTCCAATTACAGGAATCAGACTGGATGGTGCCGGTCATCTGGTTGTTGCCCGGCATAATTGTGATTGATTTACCATCTGATTCAATGACGGTATTTTCATCTTCTGAATTCTGTAAATTTCCACTGGAATCAAGGTATTCTGTTTTTGAAGAAGTAAAAATAATTTTCTTGCCGCATTGGGCAAAACTGCTGATGCTGCAGCTCAGCAGCATTGAAAGGCCAAGGATAAGTTTTTTCATTGTAGTAATTTGAATGGTGTGGGATTGAAATTAAAATTGAATCAATTTTGCCGTTTAGAAAATAAAGTATCCTGAATGGCAGTAATAATTTACAGACGGCAGTAAGTTAATCAATGTTGGAAATGCTATTGCCTCAAGCTGCCGGGGCTTCGCATTCCCGACGAACCTCTGTTTTACGCTAAGGAGGTGTTTAAGCTTTATAACTTTCCTCATCAGCAGCAGAATCATCAGTAGAAGCTAACTCAAATAAAACAAGGCTTCTTACGGGAATGCTGTTGCTTGATTACAAAATCTCAGTTCATGAATTTTGAAGTGCGGAGGTGATTTTTCATTTGAGGTTCTTGCTATTTATCAGGTTGAAATTTCTTTCTGTTTTCCTTAGCAATCAAGTTCTGTTTTCAATTTTGAGTATCGGCTCATTTATTCGTTGTGCCGAGGAATTGTTCCAATAAACCAATTGCGTATTCCTGTTCCCATTTTCCATTGACCAATGTTGTAATTTCTCCGAGGTAGGTTCCATGTGTTCCGGGAAGTATTGCCAGCTGGCTATTCGGAATCATCCTGCCCATTGCAACAGCGTGTTCTGGAAGAATCACATCTTTGTCGCCCGCAATTATCAGGGTAGGGGCAGTTATTGATTTAATTTCTTTATCTGCCCATCCTGTAAAATGCTGCATGCGACTGGCATCTTTATGAAACATGTTGAGCAGTGCAGTAACGTCATTGTTTATTTTCAGGAACGCGTCTTTCAATGGTTGTGGCATTTGTTCAAATGTTGTATGATTCATGGCTTCCCAGAATTGTGCCCGTGCACCTTCGCGTTTGTAAAATGCAGATACAATTAACAGTTTACGGATAAGTGCTGGATGACTGATGGCCAATTGTATTGCAGTATGTCCTCCATTGCTGAAGCCAAGAAAATCGGCCGACTTAATGTCCAATTGTTTTAAAAGTTCCGCTACATCATTGGCATCCTGTTCAAAACTTTCAGGTGCGTCTCTGTCTGAAGTATGTCCATGTGCCTGCAGTTCTACAGCAATAATTTTATGTGACTTCGCCAGCAATGGCAATATTTTTTCAAATGTAGTGCTGATGGTGGAACCACCACCATGAATCAATACCAGCGGATCACCGTTTCCATGTGTTTCATAATACATTATTATTCCATTGACAGGTAAATAACCGCTTTTGCTGTTAATTGTATTTTTCATTTGCCGTGAATTTCTTAAAGTATCCCTATTACCGGCATCAATTTCTTTGTTTTTGGTGTGCCGGCAACAGCCTGCAGCCTAAACAATCATTATCATCATACAAAGAGATATCATTGTATAATTTCATTGCCATATGTTGTAACTATTTTGAGAAAATGTTACCAGCCATGCTATACCGTTACAAAATTCAGCTTCCAATTGAGACCTTGTCATCAGTAACATTTCCCTATAACGACCCGGTGAGTAACAGCAAAATATTGACAGAAAACAGGTGAATTGATTACGATGCAGAATGACGGTGAGACTTGCATTGCTGTATGCTTCATTTTTATCAGCATTCTACAGTTCAGATTCTATTATACCGCGTTCGAGTAGTTTACTATTAGCTGTTCGGAAAGCAAACACATTGCCGGCAGTATGATCAATAAAGGACTCATAGACTTCATCCTTATTGTCGTATCGTATTTCCAATACTACGTAGTACTTATTGGCTGCAACCGTATTTGTATGAAGAAAAAAATGATCAACTGGCGTTGCATCAGCATAGTTGCTGCTGGTATCTTTTGCTTTGGATTGCCAATGGGGGAGAAGGGAAGTATTCAATTTTTCAAAACTGGTTTCTCCTTCTTGAATGGCATGGCGGATGTCTTTTTCATCGGATTCAACCTTCATTGTTTTGGCAGGAACAAAAAGATTTTGCACAAACTGCCGGTTACTGTCCTCCACCCAAATTGTTATGATTGGATTTATTATGTTCTGTTTTTTCTGTATGATAAAATTCAATTCAGTTCCTTTCGCGTCCTTGTTGGTACTGACATCAGTAAACATGGTGCTGTTGAAACGGGCTTCTCTTCCTTCCCCTCTCCCCAATTCCTCACCAGCATGTACCAATTCAGCAAAAGGGGGCAGGTTAAAACCCGCCCCTACTAAAACAACAATTGCAATACCAGCCGCTAAGTAAAATTCCTTGTGAATGGCACTGCCCTTGCGTTCTTTTGTATATACTTTCAGCGATGACCAATTATTCCTGATATGGAAAATAATAAAACCAATAAATAACAACCCAAACAATACATGAATAGCTGTAACAGCCTGGGGTTTTAATCCGAAATAGAGCAGAAGTCCTGTAACACCTGAACAAACGACCGCGAATGATATTGTGAGACTGATTATGTTCTTGCGCTTCATACTAAGATTTGTTATTGTTGCATGCTATCGGATCCGGCACCTTGTTCAGCTTTCAGGTTTTTGCGTTTGAACAAAGACATATCTATCTTACCAAAACGGTAGGCAAAGTTAATTCTGAACATTTGCGGGTCACGTATGCGGTTATAGTTCTGGATAAAATATTGTCCTGCTGAATATTGATTGGATACACGTGTTTTGAAAATATCGTTTACACTTAAAGTTACCGAGGCTGCATTGTTTTTAAGAAAACTTTTCTTTACCGCTAAGTCAACACCCCAGGATGCACTGATATAACCCTGTGATGAACTTTGAGACTGTCCAAATCCAGGTCCGCCAAAACCCTGGTTGGTATTCACCGGTAAATTTGTTTTGGATTGGTAGGTAGCCGTTAACTGCATTGTAAAACTGGAAGGCAGTTTAAAATTGCTATTGAATTTTCCGAACCAACTCCACAAAGCATCCGGTGAGGGCGTACCCGTGTTGCTGGTATTAATTTTTGAATTATAAGCATTCACATTGGTGGAAATGTCCCACCATTTTGTAAGGTAATTTTGAGCCGTTAACTCAACACCAGCCGAATAACTCGAATTAGCATTGATATAAGTATTGATCAAATCTTCATTACCAGTTACCGGGTTCAGTTCCTTATCAAGAAAACGTGTTATCAGGTTAGTGGTATGCTTATAATATACTGATGCGAGTAATGTATTGTTTCCTTTAAATGTTTTGAGATAAGACATTTCGAGTGAATTGGTGAATTCTGGTACCAGGCCCGGATTACCTTTGGTGATGTTCAGTTTGTCTGAATAATCAATAAAAGGAATCAACTGAAAGAAATTGGGCCTGTTGATACGGCGGCTATAGCTCACCTGCAATGTCTGGTTGCTTTTTAATTTTTGTGTCAGAAATACAGAAGGAAATAAGCTTACCGGGTATTTATTACTGAATTGCTGGTTGTTGTTCAACAGTTCACCAGAATACTCAGAACTTTCTGCGCGCAAACCCAGTTTGTAACTAAAGTCTTTGATGCTGCTGGAAACAGTAGCATAAGCAGCATAAACATTATCGGTGTTTTTGTAGTTGCTGGTAGCGGAAGTTATAATCAGGTAATTATTAGCTGAATCATTGAACAGGTAATTGTTATTGTTATTGATCCTGCTACGTAAAGCAACTCTTAGCCCTGTTTCCAGTTTTGTTTTTTTACTGATTGGTTTCGTATAATCTGTTTGAACCACCAGGTTTTTATCGCTTCCATCGCTTAGCACTTTTTGTAACTCAGTTGCCGCTATCGTAGATGTGCCACTGGCATAATAATTAGTAGTGTACAATGCATTGCCACTATTTTTTCCACTGAAGAAATTGGCATCTGCGGTTAATTCTTCTCCTTCTTTCGGAAATAAATGTTTCATTCCAAAAACTACACCCTGGCCATTGAAAATACGTTTGCTGGTTGAAACCCTGTCACTGTTGGCGGAAACTTTTCCTGAATTGAAAAGACTGTCAGTTAAAATATCGATGGTTTCTGTTGGTTTGAATTCTCCGTGTACTTTAAAGCCTGTCAGCGAAAGAGTAGTCCGGTTAGAAACAAAATAGTCAACTCCCAGTTTGGCGAATACAAATCCACCATTGGTGCGATTGCTATTGATTTGATTAACGGAAGTCTGAGGCGAATCAAGCAAGCTGAGACGATCGGTTGTACCGGTTGTACGACCTTTCATCTGGTTGGCCATTAAGCTGGCAGATATATTAATTTTATCCTGGCGCACACTAAAATCGCCCCCGCCATTGACAGCCCCGCGTTTATCAACACCCACCCGAACGTTGCCATTATAACCAGTTTTGCGATTCTTCTTTAATACAATATTCAGAATACCTGCACCCCCGCCCGAAGCGTCGTATTTGGCAGAAGGGTTTGTAATAACTTCAATACTTTCAATTGCATCTGCGGGTATTTGATCCAATGAAAGGGTAGTGGGTCTGCCATCTACATAAATAGTAGGAGGTGCGTTGCGAAGCGAAACATTGCCATCAATATCCACATTAACTGAAGGAACACTTTTCATTACATCCAATGCAGTACCGCCAGCGCTTACAATATTTTTTTCAACATTAAATACTTTTTTATCTGCATCCAATCTGATAGACGGAGTCTTTGCCGTAACCGTTACGTTTTGCAATTGCTTGATGTCTATCTCCATCTTTAGATTACCCAGGTCCTTGTCAAATGAAGGCATTCCACCCGCTCCCGGATTTTTAGGCATAAAAGAAACGGTTTGGTTGATAGGAGTATAACCACTCATTGAAATTTTTAATTTCAGGGCTCCCATCACGGGTAGTTCTTCAAAACTAAATTCACCATTTGCCTTGGTAGTAAATCCTTTCAGCAAAATGTCTTTTGCCTTTTTACTTGACGGGTCAACACGATTTTGGAGCAACAGCACAGATACATCGCTGATAGGTTTTCCTGCAGTATCCACGATTTTACCATATAGATGTCCGATAGATGGAGGAGCCTGCCCGGCTTTCATATTGCCTGGCGCGCCTCCCGGCATTTGGGCTGATATAGTACCCAGGGCCACTAACAGTATTATTGAAACAAAAACGATCTTTTTCATATTTATTTTTTTGCTGACACAAATCTATCCCGGGATAACAAGGTTTTTCTGCAAATGAGACAAGCAGGTGAAATGTTGCGACGAAATTCATTGATATTGCTTTTGACATTTACCTGTTTTATCATGAACCTGCTGAAAATAAAAAAACCGGTGCATGACACCGGTTTTGAAACATGCTGACTTTTATTGATCTATTTGGGCATTGCAAAAATGGCGGGGTCCACGGTGCCGTTTATATCCACTTTTTTTACAGTGGCTGTAAGTGAAAACTGGTCCCCAATGTTGGTTTGAATGGTATAAGGAATTACATATCCGAAGTCTGTTTTTTTGTAGTCAGACAGGTTAACAACTACTTCAACATCCTGTCCCATCATATTTCCTTTCTTTGTGATTTTAGTAATATAGTAGGTACTTCCATCTAACACGTAATTGGTCTCAGCATTGTCTTTTGAAACCAGCTTAATTTTATAATTATTACCATCTTTACCTGTTAACTCTACTTTACTGCCTTTGGCCGCATAATCGTACAAAGCACCGCCAACATCCATCTGGTCCTTTCCTATTTTGTATTGTTCATCGGGCAGTGCTTCCGCTGAAGTGCCACCCGCCATCGGGTTGATGCTCCATCCACCTTGTTCGTTAAAGCATTGTATAATCATCTGACCATTGAAATCCGTTTCATTCCTATAACCTTTTCCATTTAATACTGTCGTTACGCTGGGCGCTTCATTTCCCATTACAGATAAAGAACTTTCGATCCGAACGGATTTTACCTGGCTGATTTTTTCCTTTCCGCCAATTGCATCTACGTATTTGGCTATTATTTCATCCGCGGTTTGTGCATGAACAAAAGAAACACCAGCCGCTGCTAATATCACCAGTGCAAAAAATACCTTTTTCATTGTAATAAGTTTTAAATATGATGGCTTATTGATTAAAAATTGAAGTTATACATTTCATTTCAAAAACCACCGAAAGCATCGCTTTCAGCAATGCTTTCTGGTAGTAGTTCAAAAGTTAATATTATTTGGCGGTTTCTTTAACCATGGTCCAGGTATAGACACCAAAACTTTGCGTGACTATTTTTTTGTCTGCATTTTCAATGGTCATATAATACCTGGTTTCTCCGTCAATTGCGTATTCAGCAAGTTCAGAAATCCAGTAACCAGGATAATTTTTTCCGATTGCGACTTGTAAATTTATTGGCAATTCAGTAGAAAGGATATTTCGTGATACCGCTATCAGGTCGCCGCTTTCTGCGAAAAGTGCATTCAGTATCTGGCCATTCAAATGAAACGATGCGCTATAGTAGTTGTCCGAAGATTCCCATTTAACTTCTGTGGCATTTGAAAAATTGGATGCAAAAGTTGCCATTGCGTTTTTGCTGATGTCTGTATTGTTTGCAAAACTGGTTGTAACGGTAAGTATTGCAAGTGCGATGATGGTGAGGATTTTCTTTTTCATTGTAATTTTTTTTATGGTGATGATTTTATGTTTGTTTTAATTCCAGAACAAAACTAGTCTGATATTAATTACGTGAATTGATAAAGAGATGAAAGGGGAAGATGTTGCGACGTAATGCGGGAATGATGAGGATTTATCCTTGTTTACCGGTGAGCGTGGCAATGGTTTCGCGATAGTTATCACTTACAGGCAATTCTATTGCATCAATGAATACGCTGCTCTTTCTTACAGCGGTAATATATTTCAGCGAAACAATATAGGACTTATGAATGCGTATGAATTGTGAGGCTGGTAATTGCTCCTCCAGTGATTTTATACTAAGCCTGGTAATAATGGCTTTGGAAGTGCTTTTCAGGTGAATTTTTATATAGTCCTTCAATCCTTCTATATAAACAATGTCTGCAAAGATCACTTTAAGCAAACTATAGTCAACGTTGACAAAAAAATATTCTGTATTCGCAGTGGTTGTTGCTTCTTTTGGTTTTGATTTTAACTGGAACAATTCATTTGCCTTATTACACGCTTTAATAAACCGGTCGAGTGAAACGGGTTTAACGAGGTAATCCACTACATCCAGGTTAAATCCTTCCAATGCATATTTCTCATAAGCAGTAACGAGAATAATCATGGGCTTTTCGGTCATGCTTTTAATAAACTGCAAGCCGGTAAGGCCGGGCATTTGTATATCAAGGAAAATAAGATCAACCGGTTGTTGCTGCATAATCTCTATCGCTTCCATGGCATTGTCGCATTTGGCAACCAATTGCAAAAAAGGAAGTTTGCTGATATTGTCTTCCAGCAGTTCCAGTGCCAGCGGTTCATCGTCAATAGCTATACAACGTATCATGATGGGTTAAGATAAATTTGCAGGGATACTATAAACCAATTATCATTCTTCGTTACCATCAGGCTATGATTTTTTCCATACAACAGGTTCAGTCTTCTTTTTACATTGTTTAATCCAATGCCCGATGTTTTATCTTTTATTTCCTCAGAGGCCGGATTGAATTTATTTCTAACCGTGAACTGCAGGATGTGTTTTTCAGCCTTCAAATCTATGTCAATCTGCGCATCTTCTATCATTCCTGTACCATGTTTAAATGCGTTTTCAACAAAAGGAATCAGCAGCATCGGTTCCAGTTCGTACTGATTATCCATCGACTGCATGTTCACCCGAATCTGCACTTTTTTACCAAACCTTTGCTGTTGCAGGTCAATATAGCTCTGCAGGTAATCCATTTCTTTTTCGAGAGACACTTTTTCTTCATCAGCCTCATACAACATGTATCGCATAAGCGAAGAAAGTTTTATCAATGAAGGTTCCAGTAAATCTGATTGTTTACGGGCCATTGAAACCATATTGTTGAGTACATTGAACATGAAATGCGGACTAACCTGCGAGCGAAGCAGTGAAAGTTCTGTTTTTAGCATTTCATTCTGCTTTTGCTGTGCAAGCTTATCACTGTTCACTTTATCGCTGATAAGCTGGTAAGCTGTACTGAGCGCGAAAATGAAAATATAAATCAGTAGGTTAAAGAAAATAATTTTCGAATTAAAATGAGAATCATTATACAACATTTTTAGCAGCAGAAAAACCTCCAATGCAATGAATAAGAATGTGAAGAGGTGCGCCAGTGTAAAATAGAGATATTTCTTTTTAAATATAAAACGGGGAACCAGCACATATGCATTGAAATAAAAAACAGCTACCCAGGAAAGGTTCATAATCCATCCAAAATAATTAATCGCACTTTTCACTCCTTCTTGTTTGTGAGGAGGTTGCTTATCATTATCGGGAGAACCCAGGAGGTAGGGCAATGAAAAAAGCAGGGTCCACGCTGCAATATGCACAGTAACAATAACCCATTTCTTTGTATACCATCCGGCTTTCATGTGTCCAAATTAACGACATATTTCAGGAAAACAGCCGCTTTGGAAAATCATGCGACGAAAGCCTTGTTTTCTGCTACGAAAAAGAAAAAAGTAGTATGTTAGCAGGCAGGTGTGAAACAAATTAATCTGAACCTGGTTGTTTAGAATTATTTCTTCATTTGGAATTTATTCCTGTAAAAACTTATTTTATCAGCGTACCACTTCACTTATTTGAACCACCGGCTGAATGATGCATTTTCATCATTTTTCTTTATTTCTTATCATACCTGAACTTAACTGCCGCGCTTTTTTGTTCACTTGAAGAAAGCCTTACTTCATATTTTTTATTTCCGGCAGTTACCATCATCAGGGCGGTATTGGGCGGAATGGTTCCTAGGTTATCCGCATACATCACCAGTTCATAGTCTGTACCGGAAAACGCATTGATGTAAACTGTGAGTGGTTTATCCGTAAGCATCTTCTTATACAATAGCAGTTTGTTATTGAGTAGTACGGTGATGGTATCATTATCAATTTCAGCATTATCATAAAAGTCAAGACGGATGATACCGGTATCAATAACAAGGGTCTTTACCAGGTCCTTTTCACGGGGTTCAAGATTCAGTTTTTTTTGTAAGGCAATCAATTCCGGGCTCTGTTCTATATCTGTTACAAAATCAGATTTGGCTGCACGCTTCAAAATTATTTTATAAGCCGGGCAATTGTTGTTGCTGCCAAATTCGCGGCCTTTACATTCGCCGGTTAAAACTTCTTCATTGCCATTCCTGGACCAGGTAAGATCATAGGTTTTAATACAGGGCACGCAGCCCGCGGGAATCCTGGATTCCATCAGGGTATTTTCTATTAATACCATTCTTTTGGTAGTGCTGTTATAACGTCCGCTGAAATCAAGCTTTACAAACTTCGCAGTATCATAATAGTCATACGCTTTTCCACTCATGGTGTTGGCCGTAATAATAAAGTTGATCTGTAGTTCAATATTGTATTCGGGAAAACAGCCACCGGCTTCCTGTAAAAGCTTGCCACGCCAGATGCCATTCAAATCCTGCGACACAGACGCAAAATTGGTAAAGAGCAAAATAATTAAAAAGCAGTTGCGCATTGATATTAATAAGAGAACAAATTATCGTTTAACGGTTAAACCTCCATAAAAAAACAGGATGAGCGGTTTGATTATTTTGGCTTTTCATACTTAAAAATAACTACTGCATTCTTTTGTTCGGTGGATGCAATGCGCACTTCGTATCTTTTTTCGCCCGCCTGTACAACCATTAATGATGTATTGGGTGGTATATCACCCAGGTTTTCGGCAACCATTACCAATTCATGGTAGTCTGTACTCTCATCCATTTTTAGTTTTACCACAATGGCATTGGTGGTGAGCATTTGCTTTGACACAATCAATTTCTTATCGAGGTAAACGGAAACTGTATCATGATCAATGGTTCCGTTATCATATATGCTGATGGAAATATCGTTGGTGTTTACCACAATTGTTTGCACCACTTCATTCTCACGGTTTTTTAATACTGGTGGTAATATGGCCAAATCTTTTGTCTTGATGGAAGGCGCTTTTTTATCACTCTCCACCCGTGGAATCAGTGCTATTCCTTTGGGATCATTTCCGGGCGGTACAACGCTGGCGATCCTGGTTTTTTGTTTTGCGGATTTATTGCTTTTCGCAATTGCCGGTGCTGTGGCTTTGGCAATGGGTTTTGTTTTTGCAATCACGGGTTTATTAACCGGTTTTTTTAAAGTAGCTGCTCCAATTTTTGTTGAATCCAATTTTATTTCTTCGTTTAACCTTTGCTGTTGTTTTTCTTTTTCACGTTTGGTTAAAAATGGTTCTTTGTAAAAATCCGAGGTGACTACTTTTCGAAGGAATACCGTTCCACGTCCACAGAAAGAAGAGTCTGTTTCGCGATAACTACTGTATTTGCCTTCAAGGAATTCTTCATCACCGTTTTTTGTGTATTGTAAAAAACAAATCATCCAGCAGGCATAACTTTCAGGTGTCATTTTTAGTTCCAGCAATTTCAATTCCTGCAGTACCACTTTGCCCGTTTTTGCATTTACGGAACCATTGGCGGATGCTTTTCCATAAAACACCGTTGTCTTATAGGAATAGGTAACCCCGGCAAGATTTTTATTGTGCTGGTCAATCTGTACTTCATATTTATAACGGTCTTCCAGGTTAAACAAATCCATCATTTTATTGTCGGCAGAAAGAAAACTGCCACGCCAGATACCGGTGAGATCCTGTGAATTTGCCGAAAAAAACAATAAGGAAGCTAACAAGGTAATAATATATCGCATAGAACAAATTACGATTGATTTCGTCAAAATAATCATTGCAATTTCATGGAAATCAAAAGTTTTATCTGCCAAGACTTCGTTAAATTTGCTGTTCGAAAAATTGGAGTAATCATAGTATGATAAAGATAACATTACCGGATGGTGCAATAAAAGAATTTGAAAGTGGCGTTACTGCCCTCGATATTGCCAAATCTATCAGTGAAGGACTGGCCAGGAAAGTATTGGCTGCCCAGGTGAACGGGCAGGTTTGGGATGCAACAAGGCCCATTAATGATGATGCCGCATTGAAATTATTAACATGGGATGATACGGATGGAAAGTCAACTTTCTGGCATTCATCCGCACATTTAATGGCTGAGGCTGTTGAAAGTATGTTTCCGGGTGTAAAGTTTTGGGTAGGACCGCCATTGGAAAATGGGTATTATTATGACATGGATTTGGGAGGTCGTCAGCTAACGGAAGAGGACCTGCGCAAACTGGAAGTCAAAATGAATGAGCTGGCAAAGAAGAACAATAGTTACATCCGCAAAGAAATTTCGAAAGCCGATGCGGTAAAATATTTCACTGAAAAAGGGGATGAGTATAAATTAGATCTGCTGGATGGGTTGAATGATGGTGGCATTACATTTTATACTCAGGGAAATTTTACGGATCTCTGTCGCGGACCGCATATTCCCAATACCAGTTTTATCAAAGCCATTAAACTTACCAACATTGCCGGTGCATACTGGAAAGGAGATGAAAAAAATAAAATGCTTACCCGCTTATATGGTATTACATTCCCGTTACAGAAACAATTGGATGAATACCTGTTGATGCTGGAAGAAGCAAAAAAACGAGATCACCGCAAACTCGGGAAAGAGCTTGGCATTTTCACTATGGATGACGATATTGGTCCGGGTCTTCCTCTTTGGATGCCCAATGGAACAATTATAATCGAAGAGCTGGAAAAGTTAGCCAAAGAAACTGAATCAGCAGCAGGTTACAAAAGAGTTGTTACACCCCATATTGCAAAAGAGAATTTATATCTCACCAGTGGGCACCTGCCTTATTACCAGGATAGTATGTATCCGCCCATGGAACTGGATGGCACCAGGTATTATCTTAAAGCAATGAACTGCCCGCATCATCATAAGATATTTGCGGCTGAGCCTAAGAGTTATAAAGACATGCCTTTGCGGTTGGCAGAATATGGAACCTGTTATCGTTATGAACAAAGTGGTGAATTGTTTGGTTTGATGAGAGTGCGTTGCCTCCACATGAACGATGCACATATCTATTGTACAAAGGAACAATTTGCGGAAGAATTCAAAGCCGTGAATGAAATGTACCTGAAGTATTTTAAGATTTTTGGAATTGATAAATACGTGATGCGATTATCATTGCACGATCCAACAAAACTGGGACAGAAATATATTGATGAACCGAAGTTGTGGCTGGAGACGGAAGAAATGGTTAGGCAGGTTTTAAAAGATACCAATACACCTTATGTGGAAGTTCCGGATGAAGGTGCATTTTACGGACCTAAAATAGATGTTCAAATCTGGAGTATCATTGGACGGGAATTCACACTCGCCACCAACCAGGTAGATTTTGCACAGGGCAAAAGATTCAAATTAGAGTTTACCAACAAAGACAATACAGCCGAAACACCTTTGATTATCCATCGGGCCCCTTTGGGAACCCATGAACGTTTTATTGGGTTTTTACTGGAACATTATGCCGGGAAATTCCCGGTATGGCTGGCACCTTTGCAGGTAAAAGTGTTGCCCATTAGTGATAAATTTTTACCTTATGCACAAAGTATTTCTCAGAAACTGAAAAATGCGGATATTCGTGCTGAAGTTGATGACAGGAATGAAAAAATAGGCAAAAAAATACGGGATACAGAATTGATGAAAGTGCCTTATATGCTGGTAGTAGGAGAGAAGGAGATGAATGAAAATGCGGTGGCTGTTCGGCGCCAGGGCAAAGGGGATGCTGGAATAAAAGGAGTTGAAGAATTTATTCGTGAAATCAGTGCAGAGATAAAAGAAAGAAAAGGGGAATGAATTTTGAGAGTAGGTAGGTTCACTCATTAAAATTAATGTTGAAAAGTGCGACACGAAAATCAATCATCATATTGATGTCGCCGGGTAAGTAAAACAATATTTAAAACTAAAATTTGTAAATGGCATTTCCACCAAGACCACCAAGACCCCCAAGGGGCGCCTTTAATCCAAGGTTTAGAAAAGAACAAAACCAGGAACACCGCACCAACCATATGATCAGGGTTCCGCAGGTAAGATTGGTTGGCGAGAATATTGAAGTAGGTGTATACAGCATCCAGGATGCACTTCGTATAGCACAGGACCAGCAACTTGATTTAGTAGAAATTTCTCCGCAGGCCGATCCTCCCGTTTGTAAAATTATTGACTACAATAAATTTTTATACGAGAAGAAGAAAAAAGAAAAAGAGATGAAAGCGAATAGCAAAGTCTCTGAAGTGAAAGAGATTCGCTTTACCCCCAATACAGATGATCACGATTTCGATTTCAAAGCCAAACACGCCGAAAACTTTTTAAAAGAAGGCAATAAGGTAAAAGCTTATGTTCAGTTTAAAGGCCGCGCCATTCAATTTAAAGAGCGTGGCGAACTATTGATTTTGAAATTTGCGGAAAGACTGGCAGAATTTGGCGTGCTGGAAAGTTTGCCCAAAATGGAAGGCAAACGAATGTTGGCTATCTGGGCTCCTAAAAGTCAGAAGAAAAAAACCGACAAAGGACCTAAAGAACCAAAAGCACCCAGGGAACCGAAGCAGCATACTGATCCAAGAGATCCAAGAACACCTAAAGCTCCGGTTCAACCAGAAGCTGCTACACCGGAATCTTCAGCAGAATAAAAGAAATCTTTTTATGAAAGCAGTGTTTTAACGCTGCTTTTTTTTATTTCTGCGTGTTCATTAAACACTGGAAAATTGTTTTCCTGATTCGGTTTTAAGCAGGAAAACCCTATCTTTGCGACCCATAAAAAAGGTCCGTAAAATTCCTTCGCCAAATTTTACTATTGCCCAACCGGCTCCACAAGTGTTTCGCCAGTGCGAATCCGCCGCCAGGGTAGCATCTAAAAATCGCATTTATAATGCCAAAGGTTAAAACAAATTCAAGTGCCAAAAAGCGTTTTAAAATAACGGGCACAGGAGAAATTACTTTTCAAAAAGCGTTTAAGCGTCACATTCTTACCAAAAAATCTACCAAACGCAAAAGAGCCATGAGAATGAAAGGCACGGTTAGTCCCGCTAATTTATACTTTGTAAAACGCCTGTTGAGATTGAAATAATGGATCTCCTGTAAACATCTTTAAAAAATTAAACACATTTAAGATATGCCACGTTCAGTAAATTCTGCCGCGTCAAAGGCACGCAGAAAACGAATTTTAAAACAAGCCAAAGGATTTTATGGTAAACGTAAAAACGTTTACACAGTTGCAAAAAACATCGTTGAGAAAGGTCTTACTTATAGTTATGTTGGCCGTAAGCTAAAGAAAAGAGAATACCGTCGCTTATGGATTGCCCGTATCAATGCCGCAGTAAGAGCAGAAGGATTAACCTATTCCCAGTTTATTCATAAGCTTACAGAAAAAGGAATTGAACTGGACCGGAAAGTACTGGCAGATTTGGCCATGAACAACCCTGAAACCTTCAAAAGTCTGGTTGCTTCAGTTAAATAAGATAAAGATCTCCATTTAAATTTGACCGGTTGCCTATGGCAGCCGGTTTTTTTTGCCTATAAATCAGCGGTTTAGCTTTTAAATTGTTAATACCGCTCCCGCAGCTCACGGATAATACCAAAATTTATTTTCATACGTTTTAAACTTCGCACATGGCCACGGGTCATAAATGCCTTAAAAACTAAAAAACGCACCCCCATGAACTTAAAAAAACTTTCCCTATTTATCTCTGCAACCCTATTGTTATCGTCTCTTTACCTGGTGTCTTGTAAAAAAGATGCAGCCAGTTCAAAAGATTCAGATGTAGAATCTGCAGAAGACAATTCATTGGCTGAAGCACATTATAATGATGTAACCACAATAATAGTTCAGGCCGCAGCGAGCGGATCTGTAACGCTTGGTATTGCGGGTGGAAATTCAGTTAACGGAACTGAAGGTACACTCACGGGTCCCTGCGCAACCGTTTCGATAGACACGGTAAATAGTCCCCACAAAATCATTATTGATTTTGGTATAACTAATTGTATGTGTCAGGACGGAAGAAATCGCCGTGGTAAAATCATTGCAAGTTTTGCCGGTAAATTTGGTAGTCCGGGAATGGCAGTCTCTGTAACCTTTGATGGCTATTTTGTAAATGACAACCAAATCAAAGGCACAAAAACAGATACCTATATGGGACTGAATAATGCCGGACACCCTGTGATTAATATTTCAGTAGATGGCCAGATTGTTAAAGCAAATGGTGGCGGCACTATTTCATGGGCGTCAACCCGCCAGAGAGAGTGGGTAGCGGGTTTCACCACGCCTGAATGGAATGATGATGTTTATTCAATAACAGGAACTGCCAACGGAATAAAAGCATCCGGCCAGGCTTATTCCATTACTATCACAAAACCCTTGGTACGTAAAATGAATTGCTATTGGTTTGAAAGTGGTACACTAGATGTAACACCAGAAGGCAAAGCAGTAAGAACATTGGATTACGGCAGCACTGGTTGTGATAACAATGCTACAGTAACCATTCTTGGATATACATTTCCCATTGTTTTAAAATAATTAAAAATATATTTCATCATCAAAGCCATTGCTTTTATAGCAATGGCTTTTTTTTATATATGTCAACTATTTTATTCTTTGAAAATGCAGTTTATAAAATACAATAGCTAAATTGTATTTTATATTACAAAAACCTGCTACCATCGTGAGAATAGTTTCTTTATCGTTGCTTTTCTGTGCCATTCATTTATTACTCCCTGCGCAAAAAAAGAATCAATCTTATCAATTGCATATTCATCCTGCTTCTTCACCCATCGTAATAGATGGCGTAATGAATGAAGCTGCCTGGATGTCTGCCGATGCTGCAGACAATTTTTTTATGGTGCTACCCATGGATACCAGCATTGCGCAGGTTAAAACCGAAGTAAGGATGACTTATGACAGCAAAAATCTTTACCTGGTTGCCGTTTGTTATAATGAACGAAAAGGTCCTTATATGGTTGAATCATTGCGGCGTGATTTCAATTTTGGAAAAAATGATAACTTTCTTTTGTTTATGGATCCTTTTGACGATCAGACCAATGGTTTTTCTTTTGGTGCCAATGCCGCCGGTGCACAATGGGATGGCACCATGTATGAAGGCGGAAAAGTTGATCTGAGCTGGGATAATAAATGGGAATCTGTTGTAAAAAACGATGCTGATAAATGGGTGTTTGAAGCCTCGATTCCATTTAAAAGCATTCGTTATAAAAAAGGAATCAAAGAATGGGGAATCAATTTTAGCAGGAACGATTTAAAATCAAGAGAAAAATCAAGTTGGGCACCCGTGCCAAGGCAATTTCCAACCGCTTCGCTTGCCTATACAGGAATACTGGTTTGGGACACTCCTCCGCCAGATGTTGAAATGAATATCTCGCTCATTCCATACTTGTTGGGTGGCGTATCAAAGGACTATGAAAATAAAAAAGCATCTGCATTTGATAAGCAGGCTGGAATAGATGCAAAAATTGCCATTACGTCTTCCTTGAACCTGGATCTGACTGTTAACCCGGATTTCTCACAAGTAGATGTAGACAGGCAGGTGACAAATTTGGACCGTTATGAATTATTCTTCCCTGAGAAAAGACAATTCTTTTTGGAAAACGGTGACCAGCTTTCAAATTTCGGTTATGCATCCATCCGTCCATTTTTTTCGAGGCGCATTGGATTAAATACCCATATAGATTTTGGGGCCAGGATGAGTGGTAAACTGGATAAAAAATGGCGTATAGGCGTGATGGATATGCAAACAAGATCCGATGATGCACAATCACTGCCCGCTCAAAATTTTGCAGTAGTTGCCTTGCAACGCAAAGTCTTTGCCCGATCTAACATTGGATTTATTTTCATTAATAAAGAGTCAGTGAATTATCACCTGGATACCGCCAATGGCAAACCTGTCTATTCAAAGTACAACAGAAATTTTGGGTTGGAATACAATCTCGCCTCCTCCAATAATCTATTTACTGGTAAATTATTATTCCTGAAATCTTTTAATGCAGACAAGAGCAACCAGAATATAACACAGGCAGGTCATCTTCAATATGCGAGTCGTCATTGGAATATTCTGGGACAATATGAATATGTAGGAAAAAATTACACGGCAGAAGTAGGTTATGTACCAAGACGTGATTATGTAAAATTCAATCCGCAAATTGCTTATACATTTTTTCCAAAAGCGGGCCAAATATTGAGTCATGGACCTCAACTGGCGGGTGTATATTTTCTTTCAACTGCTTTTCACGCAACCGACAATGAAACAGCCTTGTCTTATTTAGTGACATTGCGCGACAGGAGCACTATTTCCGGGTTATTATTGTATGATTATGTTCAATTGCTTCAGCCATTTGATCCTACCAACTCCGGAAAAGATTCACTGCTCAAAGGAAGCAAGCATGAATGGACAACAGCTGGTATTGATATTGTTTCACGCCCACAACAATTATTTACCTATACATTTTCGGGTAGGTATGGTGGTTATTATGCTGATGGCAAAAAGCTAAGCCTGGCAAGTGATATTGGTTATCGTTTTCAACCCTATGTAAGTATTATCATGAGCCTGAGTTATAATTCACTTCAATTACCCAAGCCCTGGTCCACCACAGATTTCTGGTTGATAGGCCCAAGAATTGATGCAACGCTCAGCAATAAATTCTTCATTACTGCCTTTCTTCAATACAATCAGCAGTTAAAGAACATGAATCTTAACACCCGGGTGCAATGGCGCTACAAACCAGCCTCTGACTTCTTTTTTGTATACACAGATAATTACTTACCAGCACCTTTGTCTGTCCGCAACCGTGCATTTGTAATTAAATGGACCTATTGGTGGAACCTTTAAATGCCAAATCATAAAACAATGAAACAATATGTAATTATTGCACGTGATGGGCAGGATGATGAAGCTTGGAAGAGGAGAACAACAACCAGGCCCGTTCACCTGGAAGCTGCCAGGAAACTAAAAACCAATAATAATTTTATTATTGGCGGTGCCATGTTAAATGAAGATGGACAAATGAAAGGGTCTGTAAAGATCCTTCAATTTGAAACAGCCGAACAATTTCAGGATTGGTATAACCACGAACCTTATATTACAAAGGGTGTTTGGCAAACAATTGAAGTGCATCCATTCCGGGTTGCCGACGTGTAAATTGAATTGGAAAATCGATTTTTATTTTTCTGCCCAGTAGTCAATCACTAAAACTTTATCGAGCACTGGTTTCAGTATTTCTACAAATGCCTTATGTGCAGGGTGGGGCAAGTAGATTTCCCGATCTTTTTCAGAACCAAAACTTACAAAAAAGCAATGAGTGAATTCCTGGTTCAATTGCTCAGGGCTGTTGTTCTTACCCCATTCAAATGCTTTTACTTCTTTTATTTTTGAAGGCAGCGCACGAAAGCCATCTTCAACTTTCTTAATATCAGCAGCGGAGGCATCTGCTTTAAATTTACACAGCACTACATGACGCAATAATTTTCCGGAACCTGAATGAGAAGTTTGAGCATTGACAACGGCAGACATTGTAATTAAGATTAGCAGGGAACAAATTATCTTTTTCATATCATATTTTATGCGTACAAGATAAGAAAGCTTTCAGACAGTAATTTATTTTTTTAAAATCGCTGTAAGCACTACCCTTAAAGTGTCATTTTATGTTGCTGCAACATCATCTACTTTTACGATTAAATTAAGCAGCATGCACATAATTTTATTAATGTTGTTGATTGCTATAGTAATCCTTCTCATATTTTTTTTCATTATAAAACCTTTTTTTATGCTACAGAACATCATCAATCATTATCATTTTAGTGTAGAGTGGGGCGGCACCAGGATTGGATTCATGGAAGTATCCGGTTTAGATATTGAGATTGAAGCAGTATCATTCAGGGAAGGATCCAGTCCGGAAGATAGTTTCAGGAAGATCCCCGGATTGCGGAAATATACTGACATCACTTTAAAACGTGGTATTGTACAAGGCGATAATGATTTTTTTAACTGGATCAACACAAAACAAATTGGTACTATTGAAAGAAGAGATGTCGTTATATCCTTATTAAGCGAAACACATACACCGATAGTAAGATGGAAAGTAAGAAATGCTTTTCCTGTTCACTATTACGGCCCTGTTCTTTATTCAAATGATGGCGGACTGGCTATTGAAACACTGGTACTCACACATGAAGGAATGACTGTGGAGAATGTATAGGAGCAGGCAGAAATGCACTTTTATTTATTCAGCAAACCTGTTAATGATTTCCATTGCTTTGGCGGCGTCGTTTTTATCAACAAAAATATGATCGTGATAAAATGCAGCCACCACATTGCAGCTAATACCCGCATTGGCCAGGGCTGAAGAAAAAGCTGCAGTGAGACCAACCGCTTCTAACGAAGAGTGTACCGTCAAAGTAATCCAGGACGCAACAAATGAATAGCTAAGCAGTAAGCGATCTGCCAATTCTTTTTTGATAATGATAGTGGTTCCTTCATTTTCTGTAAACTGCATTATTACCTCATCTGCTTGCAGCGCATTGTAGTCACTCACAATACAAAACACAAACTCACCCTCATTCAGTTCCGGTTTTAATGAGCGCAGTAAAACATTCAGGTTTGTTTCCTCTTTCATATCCTTATTAATTGATTATCTGAATGATTGATTTTTCTGCAGAAATGTCTGCGCTTAAATTATAAATGAAAGTAAAAAAAGTCTATTTTTAAAGACCAACCTTTTCTACAGATGAAGTTATTGCGATTGCTGATACCATACCTGATTATCTCCTGCTTTTTTTCCTGTAAAAAAAGTGATGAGTTACCGGTTTCTACAGGAACTACTTATTTCAGATCCAGCATAGAACCCGGGCTGATACGTGTTTTTAATTCCGGGGGAGAGATTACTGATCCAACCATAATAAGCCAGTTCGCAAGTGATGACAAATACTATTTTGATTATATTACTATTCCAGGTAATAATAATGGAACAGGCCTTATAGATAGTATTGTCTTCGCAGATCCGATTCATGCGGTTGTGAGCTCCAATTATCAATCATTCTCTTGTAATGTTGCCTACCAATTTCCGCTTTTTATATTTAACCGGATGGATACAAGCTATGCTACTACTTACGAAGAGACACTAAAGAATCAAATTGATTATTACATCGGCAAAATCAAACCACAGGTTTTTTATGAAAATATTATTTCCTCTACTGCAAACAACTATGTATTTGCCCACACCGGCATAGAGAAATTTGTTGCCATCCGGGAAGACAACCACTTAGCCGCACCTTTATTACAATTTAGTGTTCACAGCGGTCCGGCTTCAAATAGCAATTTCAGCTTTCACCGGATCAATAATACTTTACAACCGGATTTTTTCTTACTGCTGCCTGCAGGGGATATAATTGTATTGAGTGAATACAGGGTACTCTATAATAAACGATAATACTGGTTACATAAAAAATATGCTGCATAGAAAGATCAATATGGTAAGTTCATTTGACAGCAACTGCAAACGGATGGCTTTGTATTTAACTGCATCCTTTTTATTTTTTTCCTGCAATAAAACCAGCCAGGATAGTGCAGACCCTTTACCTCTCAACACTATGTCTTCAGCAGTGGCTGTGCAGTGGGGAGATATGACGTTATACACTATTCGCTTTTCCGCATTTAACTCTCCGACGTATACGTCCAGGAGCCTTGGTTACCTTGGACTTGCCATGTATGAATCTGTAGTAAATGGGGATCCCTCCCATTTGTCTATGAATGGTCAGTTAAATGGTTTAACACTTCCATCGCCCGAAAAAAACACAGGGTATCAGTGGGAATTGGTATTGAACGCGGCTGAAGATACCTTATTGAAATTATTGTATCCTGCACCCGGCAATTCGCATCGTTTTATTCATGATAAAATAGATTCATTGTACAGGCAAGTATATGCTGATCACTCAAAATACATTTCATTATCAATTACCGGTCAGTCTGTGAAATTTGGGCAGGCCATTGCGCTGGCTCTGTATCAATGGTCATTGACAGATGGAGGTGACGAGGGGTATTCCAGAAATTTTGATCCGGGTTATGCTTTTCCTTCAGGACCTTCTTATTGGGTACCTCCGGTTCGGGGACAGGTTGTCAGCGCTAATCCGCTTCATCCTCATTGGGGTAACAACCGCACATTTGTAACTGCAAACAGTAATATTCCTATCCCTTCCATCGTTCCATTTTCTACCGATACCAGTTCGGCTTATTATAAATTATACAAGGCCGTGTTTGATAAAGATCATTCGCTAACCCAGGAAGAAATGGAAATCGCTGCATGGTGGGGTGATGATCCCACAGAAACATTTTCTCCTCCCGGCCACTCTTACTATGTAGCTACTCTTGCAGTGAAAAAATCAAATGCCAGCCTGATGAAAGCAGCAGAAGCTTATGCGCGAACCGGTATGGCAGTTGCAGATGCGTTTATTAATTGTTGGAAAGCCAAAGTGGTTTATTTTAATGAACGTCCGTCCAGCTATGTTAAGAAATATATTCAAAGCGATTGGGTGCAGTTCTGGCCCGAGCCGCCTTTCCCTGCATTTCCTTCGGGTCATGCAACACAGGGAGCCGCTGCCGCGGCTGTATTGACTAATTTGTTTGGCGATTCATTTTCTTTTACAGATAATTCACACGAAGGTTTCCGTCGCTACGATAGTCCGCGGTTTCTCGGATTAACTTACCCGGCAAGAAATTTCAATAGTTTTTGGGAAGCGGCGAATGAATGCGCCTACAGCCGGTTCCTGGGTGGCATTCATACACAACAAGACAATGATGTGGGCACAAAAGAAGGAACCAGCGTTGGTGAAAACATTAATTCGCTGCATTGGAAGAAATAAATTTCGACTGTGTTAATTCTGCTCCAATCCCGTTGGTTTTACTTTTTCCCATTCTTTTATCTGTTGCAAAAGTTGCCAGGAACTCACCATATCATATGCAAATGAAACCTGTCGTGCCGGCATCTCCCCGCCTTTACCCTGTAGAATGCTGTAAGCGGTCTGTACCATTTGTTCAGTATTCAACTGTCCGTCACCGATAGATTGATAATAGTGTAGTTGTTCCTGCAAATCTTTTTTCAGGGAAGTCGCCACTTTTTTTGTTAATTCTTTGTCCTCCGCCAGGTAACAAACTCTCAGAAATTCAAATGCAATTGCATTGTGCTGGTTACCACGATTACTGGTCATTCCGTATGGAAAATCGTTTTCACTTACATTTTGATCGAATCTCTGCAACACATCTCTGGCTTCGGCTTTGCGACCTGCCTGGGCAAGGCTCAATGCCACCTGCGCATGTGCGAGCCTGATATAATTCATCCGCCGGCGATTTTCCTCATCATAATAAACCGTCTTCTTTGCTGATAATTTTCCGTACCTGAATTTTTGCATGATGTTTTTATACGCCAGATCATTATTGACCCTGCTATTCAAGACAGGTGTTAACCGGAAAGTCATGCCTTCCTGCCGGCCGTATTTATCCAAACCGATATCTGCCAGTGTTCTTTCAGATGTAAAACAAATAGGCCGCTGCCATTTATTGGCAGCAATCACGGCTAACATGGCCAGCTCATTTTTTAACAGGTAATGTTTGCTACTTACATCAAACTGAAGTTCATTCACCACGCTGTCGGTTGCCGCAACGGTTCCATTGTTTTTTACGGTATTCAGATCTACCGGGATACTGAATTTGCATATTGGTAAAAGATGCATGTCGTCCCCATCTTCTGTTTGCCTGACATACTGAGCGTTTTCACTGGCTGTCACTTTTGTCAATACACTATAGAGATCGTAATATTTATCGCTGTCGAATCCGCTCAGCTTATCGAAATAAACAATATCACGGATACCACCACGAATTTGTTCGGGTGTAAAAACAACATTAAAGGGATCACTCTTATTTATTTTATAACGGAGTTGATTAATGTACCAATCAGCAGCGAATATTGTATTAACCACAACTCTTACATCTGTTCTGATTCCTTCCACTTCCTGCAAATACCACAGCGCATAGGTATCATTGTCTTCGCCAGCAAATAAGATGGCATTGGGCGGACAACTTTCCAGGTAGTCACGTGCCATATCAACGGCCAGCGTTTTATTGCTTCTGTCATGATCATCCCATTCCTGTGAAGCCATTAATACGGGAACGGCCAATAAACAAACGAATACAGCAATATAACTTGCAATGGATTTTTTCAGCACCCGTTGTAAAAATGATGTAACCGCCAGCACGCCTAATCCAATCCATATTGCAAACACATAAAAAGAACCTACATATGCATAATCTCTTTCCCGTGGCTGATAACCTGACTGATTAAGATAAATCACTATGGCGAGACCGGTAAAGAAAAACAGTAAGCCATTGATGATAAAGTCTTTTTTGTTTTTTGAATATTGGAGTGCAAGACCGGCAATGCCAAGAATGAGCGGAAGCATGAATAATTTATTGTTCGACTTATTATTCTCCCTGATGGTTTGCGGTAGTTGTTTCTGGTTGCCATAAAGCGAATTATCTATAAATGAAATTCCACTGACCCAGTTACTGTCTCTTACATTTCCAAATCCCTGCAGATCATTTTGCTTACCGGCAAAATTCCACATGAAGTAACGCAGGTACATCCAACCTGCCTGGTAACGGGTGAAATAAGAAATATTATCCTTAAATCCGGGCGCTTCATCTTTTTCCAAACCAGTAAAGGTCCGGTAACATTCAGCCTGCTGCCTGTCATCGGCATTGTCCCACATACGCGGAAACAGGTGTGATGATGAAGCATTACTCCAGTCAGACTTAACGTTCTTTCCTGCTTCAACATATTTATTATCAAATTTTGTATAGCGCATTCCGGATTCGGTGTAAGGCGCACGGTCTGTAAAATCAGGACCATAAAGTATGGGCCAGTCGTTATATTGATCACGGCCGAGATAGCCGGCAAGGCTAACGGGATTGTCAACATTAAACATATCAACCGCAGGATCCGCGTTGGATCGAATCATTGTAGTGAGGTAAGTAGAATAACCGAGTAATAAAAAGCTCATGCTCCATAAAGCCAGTTTCATCTGCCGGTGATTTTTTCGCGTTGCATATCGCATGGCCCAAACAATGAGTCCGGTCAGCAACAAAAAGAAAAATGCAAATCCACTATACATGGGCAATCCCAGGCCGTTCACAAAATACACATCCAGCGAGCCAGCACCTTTAATGGTTGTTTGAACCATGAATTTCTGTATGACACCCGTGATCACGCATCCAATAACAAAGGCTAAAATAGTTCCACGCAAAGTAGGCTTGTATTTCCTGAAATAGTAGATCATGATGATAGCAGGAATGGTCAATAGGTTCAACAGGTGCACTCCAATAGACAACCCCATCATAAAAAATATAAAAATCAACCAACGATCACTGTTAGGTTGATCAGCCTGCCTTTCCCATTTTAACGCGGACCAGAAAACGATAGCTGTAAAAAAAGAAGACAATGCATATACTTCCCCTTCCACCGCACTGTACCAGAATGAATCTGAAAAAGTATAGGCAAGCGCACCGATGGCAGCACTGCTTATAATGGTAAAAATTTGAATACTGGTTAATGCCTCATCTTTTCGCTGGATCATTTTTCTGGCAAAATGTGTTATCGACCAGAATAAAAACAATATGGTAAAGCCACTGGCAACAGCACTCATTGAGTTAACAGCAACAGCGGCTGTACTTGGATCGTTTCCGAAAAGTATAATAAAGATTTTGCCCAGTATCACAAACAACGGCGCACCGGGCGGATGGGGTATTTGAAGTTTATAACAGGCGGAAATAAATTCGCCACAATCCCAGAAGCTGGCAGATGCTTCCATGGTCATCAGGTAGACAGAGCAGGCAACTGCGCAAACAAGCCATCCAGCAATATTATTTACCCGGTTAAACTTCATAAGCGTTGGTTTTAAAGTGTATTCTAAATTTAACGCTCATGTTTCAAAGAATCTGTCGTGTAGTTTATTTTAACATTTTAATAGGTCAGTAAACTCTCTTAGTAAATTAGATCTTACAGTAGCTGCTAATAAAACAACAAACCCGCATGAAGCAGATTTGTTGCCGGAAGTGATTCACATGCTGCGCTCTGACTATTCCTGGTCAATTAATCTTTTGCAGTTGCCGGGCTGATGATAGTTCCAATTTCGGTAATTACATTGGCAGGGAAGCCTCCTTTTTTCGCATGTTCGCGGATCAAATCTTCGTTTTCCGCTTTGTATACACAGTATATTTTATTGCCGGTTACATAGCTTTGTAGCCATTCAATTTGTGGTCCCATTTCCTTTAAAACACTGCATGACTTCTGCGAAATTCCTTTTAATTGTTCAGGTGTTAATTTGCCTGCATCAGGTATTATTCTTTCAATCAGGTATGTTTTCATGATAACTGGTTTGGTAGTTTTTAAATTGTCGGTGGAAGAACTGGTTTGAGACATTGCTGCGAATCCTGTGATAAGCAGTATTGCAGTTAACAAACAATGGTTGGTTGCTTTTTTCATAACATTATTTTTGAATGATTAAGAATAATCAAATGTAACTTCTCCTAGTATGAAATGCCTATAACAAATCATCCAAAAAATGGCAATGCGAATAGAAAATTCAATTCAATAAATGGTAAAATTGAGCCAGTCGGTATAGAATCAATGCATCATATCCAGGTATGCCATGGGAAGCAAACCATATTTCTTTTTAAAACACTTGGTAAAATAAGACGCGCTGGTGAATCCTGAATCAAAAGTTATCTGTGCAATATTATAATGTTGTTGCTTCATCAACTCCCTGGCTTTTTCGAGCCGGTAATCTTTCAGAAGTATATTGGGAGATAAGCCTGTAAGTGAAATCGTTTTCCTATACAGTTGTGATTTACTCATAGCCATGGACTGACAATAATTTGCTATATCGAATTCCGCGTGCTGCCAGTTTTTTTCCAGACAGGCAAACAGCATCAATAATAATTTTTCATCCTGCGGCGAAAAGGCAAAAATATTGTTACTGTCGACTTTAAATAAATCCTTCGAGACTATATCACAGACAACTGATGCAATGGCAATCTGCGCAGGTTTAGTAACGGTAAACATATTTACAGCAAACTGTATAGCATCACCAAACAATTGACTACTGTTCTCAACTGGTTCACCGGCATTGATCGCAATCTTGAAGCACAATGTATTTTTAATATCAGCTGAAATTTCTTGCTGGATCTCGAGCGCGCAGGAAACGGCATTTGCAGCTGAAGAGAATGAAACAATAAACCCGGTTCCCCTGTGCTCGGCTTCGCGGCCGTTGAATTGAATAATATTATTCCTTATAACCGAGGAAACAAGGGAGAGTAATTCTCCAGCCCTTTCTGATCCCAACTGATGTGCCAGCAAATAAGGGTCTGAAGTTTTGGTCAGCATCAAAACACGGAAAGAAGGATCTTTAAAAACTTTTAGTCCGTCATTTGTTATTTCGGCATCGCCCGGATCATAAATACGCCCCAAAAAAGACTCTACCAGTTTGCTGCTTACCTCAATAATCTTATTTGGCATCAATCCGTGTGCTTTGCTATGCATTTGCTCTACAGCTTGCTTGTTGGGTGCTTCTACCAGGCAAAATATATTTTCCCGTACTTCATCAATCCAGTAAGTCATGCATTTACAACCATGTTCCCCCTGGAGAAGCAAATCTTTGCGGTGCGCTTCTGCAACGTCCTTTGCTTTAACGCCCGGCACTAAATGAATATCCATGAAAATTGGCATCACTGATGATTTGAAACGGCATGAAGATAATTGTTTTTGCCACGAGCTGAAGAAGTGATATGATCATCTTCAGTCATGGTGAAAACAAAATCGGGTCTGCCGGGAAACCAGGAGCATCACAAAATATCTTTTGTCCATTTTTTCTTGTTTTTTTTGATTACCTATTTTGTATTGTTCGCAGAAATTAAAAAAGAATAATTGTGCTTTTAAAAAATGAAAATACTTAACATTGTTACCAGGCAGGAAATTGAACAACTTCCTTTTATCGGCATTGACTTGCTTTGCAAATTAGAGAAATTATTGAACGGGAATATTAATTTGTATAAATTACCTTTAAATACATCACCTGTTAAATACGATTGACGATTATGAAAAAGACAAACGCCTCCCGGGACTCCCGCCGTAAATTTATCCGAAATTCAGCATTGGCCGCCGCAGGTTTTTATATAGTTCCCCGTCATGTACTGGGTCGCGGTTTTGTAGCACCCAGTGACAAATTAGTGATTGCCGGTATTGGTGCAGGGGGTAAAGGTGCGGATGATATTAGCCAGTTCTTTAAATCCGGAAAAGCGGAAATTGGTTTTTTGTGTGATGTAGATGATCGCCAGAGCGTAGACATGCGTAAACAATTTCCCAACGCAAAATACTATAAGGATTTCCGGGAGATGCTGAGCAAAGAAGGAAAGTCTATTGATGCGGTGTCTGTTTCTACACCCGATCACCAGCATGCGGTGGCTGCCATGGCTGCTATGCAGTTAAACAAACATGTGTATGTCCAAAAGCCGCTAACACATGATATTTACGAAGCACGTATGCTTACAAAAGCAGCACATCAATATAAGGTAGTAACACAAATGGGCAACCAGGGTTCCTCCGGCGATGGAGTAAGACAATTGCAGGACTGGTACAATGCGGGAATTATCGGCAATGTACACACGATTTACTGTTATACAGATCGGCCCATCTGGCCTCAGGGCGTGCTACGACCCACCAATTCTTCACCTATACCAGCAGGACTTGACTTTGATTTGTGGCTGGGTACCGCGCCAAAAAAAGATTATTTTGAAGGTATGCTACCATTTAACTGGCGTGGCTGGTGGGACTATGGAACCGGCGCATTGGGCGATATGGCTTGTCATATTATGGCGCCTGCTTTTGCTGTTTTAGGATTGGGTTATCCTACCAGTGCAGAATGTAGTGTGGCAACTAAATACATTGAAAACTGGAACAAAGGGTATTATCCGGAAAGCGGGCCGATTGCTTCTCACATCACATTAAACTTTAAAGGCAAAAATGGTCAGCCAGATATAGAGCTTCATTGGATGGATGGAGGTATCCAACCTTCAAGACCAAAAGAATTGGGTGCAAACGAAATGATGGGAGATGGCGGCAATGGTATTGTTTTTTTGGGAACCAAAGGAAAAATGATGGCAGGCACCTACGGTATAAATCCGCAGTTGCTGCCCACTTCAAAAACAAAAGAAGTGAAAGTTCCGAAAACAGTTGCCCGTGTAAAAAACGGTGAAGACGGTCACTATGCTGCATGGGTAGAAGCGGCCATAGCAGGTTTTGGCAGCAAAGAGGCAAAAGCATTGAGCTCGCATTTTGATATTGCTGGTCCGCTTACAGAAAGTATTTTAATGGGCAACCTGGCCATTCGCAGTTATGATATTCAAAAGAAAAAAGGAAACGAAATGGAATATCCCGGTCGTTTTATTAAATTATTATGGGATGGCCCCAATATGAAGATTACCAACTTTGATGAAGCCAACCAGTTTGTAAAACGCGATTACAGGGAGGGCTGGAGTTTATAATGTCTGTATAACAAACACTATGTATAATAGTGCTTCCGAAAATTATACAAAACCAATCAGCATGAAATCAATTGTAATCCCTGGGTGAAACCATCAAAGGGGTTTGCGAAAATTTAATATCCGCATGCTTTATTAATTTCATCCCTTCGGGGTTGTAAATGAAATTTCTGATCTTCCGGAGAGTTTTATTCCCTTTCCCCATTGTTGGTCTTTTTGACCCACATTCAATTATTCTTATTAATAAACTTTCTGTGGTTGGAGAAAACTCCCAATGACGGTGCTGTTGCGGCTAAAACTAAGGCAAGATTTATCAGGTTCGTTCTCCGCAGATTCGCTCAAATCGGGATCAGAAAAAAAATTCTGTTGACATAGAACTCTGCAACATTCCTTATTCTTTGATACATCTATATCTTCTTATCAGCCGCAGAGTCCTCCGCTTTATTCTTATTGTAAAAGTTGCGGATGGAGAGACTCTGTTGGGAAAGAAACATCATTATTTTGCGACGGACAGCGGCGACAACTTTCTGCGAAAGGAATTCACCTTATTTCAAATCATTCACCTCCGGAATTTTATTAGTGATCCTTTCCTTTATTATTGTTGTTAGCAATTCAAATTCCACGGGTTGCATGGACTTGGCAGGAAAAATATAGTTGGTTGCACTCCCTGTAATTGATATAAAATTATCCTGAACATTTACCGAATTTAGCGACTCCCATTTTTCAATATTCTGCTCCTTATCTTGTATTATTTGAATACAAGCTTCATTTAGTATTATCTTATTCAATTTATATGATCCGGATCTTTTTATGAAGACTTCAACACTTCGTTTCCATTCACAATACCTGATCATAGCAACAATCAACATCATGAAACATATCAGTGTTACAATCACCGACAAAACGCATGGCACTATAAAATTGATACTATCAGATTGCAAAGAAAGAAAATAAAATAACCCGGAAACTAAAGCGCCTGCGATCGTTAACAAAAGATACATCCGGGTTCCTGAATAAGTGAAGATACTTGCTTTACCTCCTGAATAATATATTTCCCGGAAATCCTTCGGACGGAAATGCAGGTCTATCGTAGTCTCTTCCATTGTTCATTTATTAGTTAAAACCCCTTTTTATTCTTTGTTGAATTGAATCAGATACGATCTTTCTTTCTCCGCAGTGTCTCTCACATCAGGATCAGAAAAAAAATTCCACTGACAGAGGACATTGCAATATTAATTATTCTTTGATAACTCTATACCTTCTTACCTGCCGCAGATTCCTCCGCGTTATACTTATTGTAAAAGTTGCGGATGGAGAGCATTTGAAGGAAAGAAAAATGGTTTGGCGAAGGGAAAGCAACTTTTAACCAGCCTGAATCTTCAGATTCTATTGTTTAATTGAATTATTTAAAACCGATAGTTAATTCCCATATTCCACAAAAATGTTTGCCTGGGCGTAACTTTTATTGGCTGCACTGCCTGGTAAAAGAGATAAACCGGGATCTTTTTGACAGAAAGGAAAGTTGTATTGGCAACATACACCCCTTTAAATGGCAATTGGTTTTTGATAAAGAATACACTCGGACTTAACTCCAGGTTTAAAAAATTTCCCAACGGTATATTTGAAAAATAGGCCGATAGATTAACGAAATTTCCCAAATGCAAAGCATCATATTCAATACCATGTGTATTCCAGTAGGTAATTCCGATGGTAGCATTGGTTGAAAGCTGGTAAAGGCAAGACAGTTCTACATCAATATATTCATTGCTCACCTGCACTTTTGCCGGCTTGTTATTTTCATCAATAATATTTTCCGTTTTAAAAAAGAAATCAAGATTAAAACCGGTTCTGAATGAAAATCTTTTGCTAACCGGGATCCTGTATAGAAACCAATTGTTTACTGCCCATGGTTTTCCTTTCAAAGAATAATTCAATTGGGGATTATAAGTAAAATTTCCTTTTTTAATATAGATACTAGACATCAATGCCGGCTCGCCCAAAGCAAATGCAGGAACGGGATCAATACCATTGTTATTTATACTGATGGAACCGTTTACGGTAATAGGTTTTTTAGTACTGTCTTTTGATTGCTGGGCAAACAATTGGTTGAAGAGAAATAACACGGTAAGGGCCGGCAATAAAAAATATTTCATTTTGTAATATTGAAAAATGAATGGTAAAAGAAGGAAGAAGTGTAATACAGGTAATTAAATTTTTCGGCAGCGCGGGCTTTTCGCAATCGAATCAAGAAACCGAAAAAATGTTACACTATTTTCACTTTGCTTACCGGTATTCATTACAGCAAGCCGTACAAGATAGAAAAGATTTTATAAAAACGCCGGATTGCGCTTTTTATATAGTTGAAATCAGAAGGTTGATAAACGCTGGCAAAGAAAAAAATCATCGGTGGCCATTGCTTAAACAGCTGTCACTGATGTACAAATGAAGTTGTATTGAATCCTGTAGATACTGTTAAAAATCCCCTCTCAAACCTTACCTTTGCGGCCGATTATGAAATACAGCAACGAGATTCACAAACGCAGAACATTCGCTATCATTTCTCACCCTGATGCCGGAAAGACAACACTCACGGAAAAATTATTGTTGTTTGGAGGTGCCATTCAAACCGCGGGTGCAGTGAAAAGCAATAAAATAAAAAAACACGCCACCAGCGATTTCATGGAGATAGAACGTCAGCGTGGTATCTCTGTAGCCACCAGTGTAATGACATTTGAATACAAGGGTACCTTAATTAATTTGCTGGATACGCCGGGTCACAAAGATTTTGCAGAAGATACATACAGAACGCTCACCGCAGTTGATAGTGTTATCCTGGTGATCGATAGTGTAAATGGGGTAGAGGCACAGACACGCCGGCTGATGGAAGTTTGTCGAATGCGCGATACACCCGTAATTGTTTTCATCAATAAGATGGACAGGGATGGTAAGAACCGGTTTGATCTGCTGGAGGAAATTGAAAAGGAATTGAATCTTCCATTGCACCCCATGGCATGGCCCATCAACAGTGGTAAAGATTTCAAAGGTGTGTATAGTTTATACGACAAAAGTTTACGTTTGTTTGCCGCCAACACAAAAGCCAATGAAGCAGACATTGTAGAGATAACGGACTTGCATACACCGTTATTGGATGAAAAACTGGGAGAGAAAGATGCAGCCATACTGCGCGAAGATGTTGAACTGGTTGACGGTGTTCATGGCGAACTGAATGTAGAAGACTATCGAACCGGTAAAGTAGCACCGGTTTTCTTTGGCAGTGCGATCAACAATTTTGGAGTGAAAGAAATGCTGGATACATTCATCCGCATTGCACCGGAACCCCAGGGCCGGGAAACCACTTTGCGAGAAGTAGACCCGGAGGAAGATAAGTTGAGTGGATTTATTTTTAAGATACATGCCAACCTGGATCCCAAGCACCGCGACCGTATTGCGTTTATGCGTATCTGTTCTGGAAAATTTGAACGAAACAAATACTATCATCACGTAAGATTGGATAAGGAGATTCGCTTTAGCAATCCTTACAGTTTCCTTGCACGAAGCAAAGATGTAATTGAAGAAGCTTATCCCGGTGATGTGGTAGGATTATTTGATACCGGTAATTTTAAAATTGGAGATACACTTACAGAAGGGGAGGATTTCTATTTTACCGGTATTCCCTCATTCTCACCGGAAATATTTAAAGAGGTTGTGAACAAAGATCCAATGAAAACAAAACAACTGGAGAAGGGATTGCTGCAATTGACGGATGAAGGCGTTGCACAATTGTTTACCCAGTTTGGAGGCAATAAGAAAATTATCGGTTGTGTAGGAGAGTTACAGTTTGAAGTAATCCAGTATCGTTTGCTGCACGAGTATACGGCTTCGGTAGAATTCAGGCCCATGCCTTTTTACAAGGCTTGCTGGCTCACCAGCAAGGATCCCAATAAGCTGGTAGAATTTGCAAGGTTCAAACAAGCCAATATTGCTGAAGATAAAGATGGTCACCTGGTTTACCTGGCGCAAAGTGAGTGGTTCCTGAATACTGAAAGAACCAATAACCCGGACATTACATTTCATTTTACCTCGGAAATTCATAAAGAGACAGTTTGATTTTATTTGAAACAGAAAGACTATATGTCCGGCAGTTTACGGAAAATGACTTGAATGATCTGTATCGTTTTTCATCCGATCCCGTAGTGATGAAATACATCCGTCCGCCACTGACCTTGGAAGCAACCGCAACGTTATTGGATGAACAGCTCAGTGGCTACCGGTTGAATCCGCAATCCGGAAGATTTGCCATAATAGAAAAATATTCGCGGCAATATATCGGCAATTTCTTATTGCGGCCTTCCGCAGTTATGGGAGGTACAGAAACTGGTTACGCATTTTTTGAAAATAAGTGGGGTATGGGTTATGCTACGGAAATAACAAATCGTGCACTGTCATTTGCATTTGACGAATTACATATTGAACGGGTTTATGCTATTACTGATCCCAGGAATATCCTTTCTCAAAAAGTATTGTTGAAATGCCATTTCACGCAGCTACCCAATTTCCAGGAGAATGGGAAAGAGGTTTGTTTGTTTGAGATAATGAATACAAGTCTCCGGGCTGAACAGCTGAAAAAATGAGATGGCAGATGATTTTGCATGGAAGACAATAAACCTATTTATGTATCATTCATGCCGGAGACTGCAATTAAATTTACAATGGTTTCAACACAACGGTTAAATATTATCCCGCTCAATTATGATCAACTATACACTTACCTGCAGGCAGGTGATTTGTTTGAAACAGCGTTGGGTTTACAACAGACCGGCCGAAACATTTCGGCAACGATAAAAGAAAATATAACCAGGTCAATTTTGCCCGCCATAAAGAATCCGGAAAATGATGATTACCTATATATAACTTCCTGGATAGTGATTGAAAAATCTTCTAATACAATTGTAGCAGAACTTGGTTTTAAAGGTCCGCCCGATGATGCAGGTGCCATTGAAATTGGGTATGGTACCATGCCTGGTCATCAGAACAGGGGCTATATGACGGAAGCAGTAGCCGGAATGATGGAGTGGGCAAAACAAAGAAAAGAGATTGTAGTGATGTTAGCATCCATTGATGAAACCAATAAGGCCTCGCTGCGAATCGTGGAGAAAAACAATTTTGAATTGGTGGCAAAAAAAAACGGACTGTTGTGGTGGAAAAAGAAAGTAAGGCAGATTTGATAATTTTATTTTTATTGAATGGTACAGATAAAACCCGTAACAACCACTGCTATTCCATTATTGAGAGACATAGCCATTGAATCCTATAGTGATCATTACCTGCATCTCTGGCATGATGGAGGAGCATGGTATATTGAAAAATGTTTCGGGCAAAATATCCTTGAAACTGAATTCAATGATTCCAATAGTTCTTTTTTTCTTGTGTACTATAAAGAGATTTTAGCAGGTTTTTTGAAATTAAACAAAGACGCTGCCTGGGAAAATATTAATTCAACTGAGGGCCTGGAGTTAGAGAGGATTTATTTATTAAAACGCTTTTCCGGAAAAGGCATCGGTAAACATTTAGTGAAATTTACGTTTGAGCTTGCCCGTGAATATAATAAAAAGATAGTCTGGCTAAAGGCAATGGATAGCAGTCAGGAAGCCATTGCGTTTTACAATAAAATGGGATTTGAAATTTGCGGAAAAACTCGTCTTGAGTTTGAACAAATGAAATCGGCCTACAGGGGAATGGTTGTAATGAAATACTTAGTGTCTCCCTGATTAAACCAACATTGTTACTATTATACCGTTAAGCTGGTCGGGATTTTTAATTATCCTTGATCCTTTGTGCTTCACTTTTCCTCTGTGTCACTTTGGTTCAAACATCATATAACTGCTTAGATTTGCGAAGCGATGAGGTCAGAAAAATTCCGCCGAAACACCGGTATAATTCTGAGGGGTAATTTTTTTCAGTTCCTTTTTTACTGATGCGGCAATCTTTAAATCATCAACAAAACGATGAATACTTTCTTTATTAATACCTCCGTTCCCTCTTGTTAAGTCTTTGAGTGCTTCATATGGATTGGGGTAATTCTCCCGGCGTAAAATGGTTTGAATGGCTTCTGCAACCACGGCCCAGTTGTTTTCTAAATCTTCATCCAATTTCTTTTCATTCAATACCAGTTTACTTAAACCTTTTTCTACCGATTTAATAGCAAGGATAATATGTGAGAACGGAACACCAATATTTCTCAATACAGTTGAATCTGTGAGATCCCTTTGTAATCTTGACACGGGCAATTTTGCGGAAAGATGTTCCAGCAAGGCATTGGCTATACCAAAATTTCCTTCGGCATTTTCAAAATCAATCGGGTTCACTTTATGCGGCATGGCAGAAGAACCTATTTCACCTTTTTTTACTTTTTGTTTGAAATAATCCATCGACACATAGCTCCAGATATCGCGACTGAAATCAATCAGGATATTATTGATTCGTTTCATTGCATCGAAATGCGCGGCAAGGTTATCGTAATGTTCAATCTGTGTAGTGAACTGCTGACGATGCAGACCCAATGTTTTTTCTACAAACTGATTGCCCAGTGTTATCCAATCCTTATTGGGAAAAGCAACGTGATGTGCATTAAAATTACCGGTTGCTCCACCAAATTTTGCGGTAAAAGGAATATTTATGAATTGTTCGATCTGGTTTTGCAGGCGTTCAACAAAAACCATTATTTCTTTTCCCAGTTTTGTTGGACTTGCGGGCTGGCCATGGGTGCGCGACAACATCGGTATATGCAACCAGCTTTCTGCCAGTATACTTAATTCTCTGTTCAGGTTTAATATGGCGGGCAGGTACTCGCACTCAACCGCATGTTTCCACGCCAGGGGAATAGAGGTATTATTAATATCCTGTGATGTTAATCCAAAATGCACCCACTCTTTTTCCTGGTTCAACCCAAATTTATCCAGCTTTGTTTTAATGAAATATTCAACCGCCTTCACATCATGGTTGGTTATTTTTTCGATGTCTTTGATCTCCCTGGCTTCTTCAATACTGAAATTAGCAGCCAGGTCCTGCAAACCTTTCCGGGCCTTTGCTGAAATGGAAAAAAATTTCTTTTCAGCTAAGAAAAGATAATATTCAATTTCCACCAATACCCGGTACTTCATTAATGCAAATTCAGAAAAATAATCTGCCAGGTGCTGTAACTGTCGGCGATAACGCCCGTCAATGGGAGATATGGCGGTAAGTGAATTGAGTTCCATTTTGATGAGTTAAGGTATTCTGGGCGGGTACTGTATATTTGTGCTCAAAATTAAACCAATTCTGGTTAACAATAGTGATAATAAATGGTGCGGATCAGTAACAATTCCATTGAATCCGTAAATAAAGCTTTGCTTCGCGCTAAAATTATCAGTAGTACTACTATGAAAGAGGTTGACAATTGAAAATGAGTAAAATAAAAGTTGGTGCAGTAAGTTATCTCAATACAAAGCCGCTGATTTATGGCTTTCAGCAGGGCTTCATGAAAGATGAAATTGAGCTGGTAGAAGATTATCCTTCACACATTGCGGGTATGTTATTGAATGATGAAATTGACATTGGGTTGGTGCCCGTTGCGATCATTCCGGCATTAAAAGAATACCACATCATTAGTGACTATTGCATTGGCGCTGTTGGTGAAGTTGCCTCCGTTTGCCTGTTCAGCCATGTACCCATCACAGAGGTAAAAGAAGTATTGCTCGATTACCAGAGTAAGACTTCCGTACAACTGGTTAAAATTTTATTGAAAGAATATTGGAACGTAAACCCGGTTATTACAGATGCCGATGAAGATTTCCGCAGTCATATCAAAGGCACAACCGCGGGACTGGTTATTGGTGACAGAGCTTTTGAGCAGAGAAAGATTTCACCATTTATCTACGACCTGGGAGCAGCATGGAAACAATTTACTGGTTTGCCTTTTGTATTTGCTGCATGGATTAGCAATAAGCCATTGCAACCCGCATTCATCCGTTCGTTTAATGCTGCAACAGGATTTGGATTGCAACAACTGGACAATGTAATAAAAGAAAATCCATACCGGCTGTTTGATCTGCATGATTATTTCACCCATCGCATCAGCTATACACTGGATGCAGCCAAAAAGAGGGGACTGGAATTGTTTTTACAAAAGCTACAGCAGTCTTACTTATGAATTGCCGGGCTTTTTCTTTAATCTTCCCTGAACAATCTGCAATAGTTCGTGAAAGTCTGGTGTTAGTTTTAGATAATAAGCTCCGGCAAGAAACAATCCGGAAAAGATAAAAGAACGACTGATAATGGCACCAATGCCAGTAAATGAATGAATAAGCAGGTAAGCGATTAAATAAGAACCAAGTGCCAGTAAAATTGCATAGACTGTTTTTATTGAGAAAGGCCACATATTGAATCTTCGCTTAATAAAGTAAAGGCGGATAAAATTGTAAACACTGAACGTTGCAAAAGTAGCCATGGCCACCCCATCCATGCCTTTCCATCTTGCCATATAAATATTAAGCGGAATTGAAATAGCCAATAATATCAATCCGGAATAAAATTCAAATCTCCAGGCGGGTGAGGTAGAAATAACCGCTCCGTTGATACCGGTTCCCAGTTCCATCATATTATATATTCCTAAAATCAGGAAAACTGTCTTACCTGCGGCAAACTTCGATTCGATAGCCAGGAACTTAAGTCCATCATCGTAATTGAGCCAGATGTTAAAAAAAAGAAACATACTGATCAATAAAAGGTTGATAGCTGAGCGCTGGTAAATTCTTTCAATCTCATTTTTGTTTTTGTTTTTCCAGTGCTGTGCAATTAGCGCGCCACCGATGGACTGCATACCACGATAAGGCACCTGCAGAATTGCTGCCAGGTATTGATTTAAGGAATATATCCCGGTATCCGTTAAACTCTTTGCTCCCGCCAATGCAAGTGTATCAATTTGTCTTGCTATTCCATTGATCACGATACCCGCATATATAAAACTCACGTAAGTCTTTACGCTTTTTCTAAATCGCCTTGTTACATAACTAAACTGGAGTGAAAGATGCAATTGCTTTGTGACCAGCAGGTAAATAACTATTATCAAAACTATCAGCAGGTAAATGCAACAAAACAGTATCATAAAGACCCTGAAATTGATCAACTTGAAAGCATACAGTCCAATCAACAGCAAAACACCCAGCCTGTAAGCCGTCTCTTTCATGAAGTTGGGCAATACGGTTCGCTTTAATGTTCCAAGATAACTTTCCAGTATAAGAAAGCACAAATAGAAAAAAGAAAATACCAGCATCCAGTAGTAAAATTCAACAACCAGCTCCGTACTCTTCTTGGCAAATTTTTGCACCACGAATGGTTTGAAAACAAGTGCGCCGCCGAAAACAAGTATTGCACCAATTAAACTAAAAATGATCGCCACCGTGAGTAGATCATTCTTTTTATTTTCAAGGTTATCGTGGTAATAAGGGAAGAACTTATTCATATAAGCCACCATACCAAATGTTGCAAGCGGCGCCAGTATCTGCGACATACTGATAAATACCTGAGTAAGCCCGTATTGATCCGGCGTAAACAAACCTTTGCGTGCAAAGAAGTAAGTGTTGATGGCGCCGATCACAAATCCGACATAAGAAAGAAAGGAAGATTGTATGGTTTGTTTGCGGATTTGCCCCATTGTGTTAAAATTTATTCATCACTTCTATCACCCGGTTTATATTATCTGCTGTATGAAAATAGGAGACAGGCAGGCTTAATGTTGTATGGTGTATCTCCTCTGCAATGGGCGTTATCTCGTGATCTAAAATACCTTTCATAGCCTGTTGTTTATTGGGCGCAACGGGATAATGTATTTCAGTTTTTATATCATTTTTTATCAAATATTCTTTCAGTGCATCTCTTTTGGGGTGCCGGATATTGTAAATATGAAAAACATCATAATAGTCCGGATGAACGACCGGTTTTATAAAATCATTCTTTAACGTTGCGGTATACATGGCCGCCAGTGATCGCTTGTGATCATTGATGTCATCCAGTTTTTTCAATTTGATGGATAGAAAGGCAGCCTGAACTTCATCCAGCCTTGAATTAAATCCCACCACCTCATTATAATATTTAATTTTTGAACCGTAGTTTCTTAAAGTGGTTATTTTATTGTTGAGTGCTTCTGTATTACTTGTTATAGCTCCCGCATCTGCAATGGCTCCAAGGTTTTTTGTTGGGTAAAAGCTATGGGCACCATAATCTCCCCAGTTGCCGGCCCTGATGTTTTTGAAAGCGGCACCATGTGCCTGTGCACAATCTTCAATAACTTTCAATCCATGCTTTTTCGCAATGGCCATTATCTTATCCATTTCACAGATCTTGCCATACAAGTGAACAACCATAATAGCCCGGGTCTTTGCAGTAATTCTTTCCTCAATTTTTGCCGGGTCAATGTTATAGGTGTTGATATCCGGTTCCACCAATACCGGTTGCAAACGGTTATGCACAATCGAAAGGATGGTGGCTATATAGGTGTTCGAAGGCACAATGACTTCCGATCCGGGTTCAAAATTAAAAGCATTAAGAGACAGGATCAATGCATCCAGTCCATTGCCAACTCCGCTGCAGAAACTTGTTCCGCAATAACCTGCATATTCCTGTTCAAATTTTTTTACGGCATTACCCAGGATATACCAACCGCTGTTGAGAACAGCATCAAATGCTTTACGGTAGTCGTCAAAAAAAGGTTGATTTACCTTGCCCAGGTTTTCATAATCAATTACTGCCATAGGGCTCAAAGATATAATCCTTTTGGTCAAAATATTCAGAGGCAAGTACCATCAAAATAGCATTGGGTGTGAAATTGTCCATCGTGTGCCAGTCCTTTGGTTCAAGTATAAGACATTTATTGGGTTGGTCTAACACAAAGGTTTCTTTGGTTGAATTGTTATCGTTGTTAATGCGACAGGATCCCTGCAGGCAGATAGCGGCCTGAATGGTTTTATGGTGCCGGTGTCCACCGCGCAATGAATCGTCCACCCCGTAGATATAGAAAATACGTTTGATATCAAATGGAATTGTTTTTTCAATAACAGTGAGGTTTCCGCGCTTATCAGTGAATGTCTTGAGATCAATAAGGTATGCCATGATTTTTACCGGAACTTTTCTAATGGATATAAATGATAATGAAGGTTAAAGTTATAAGTTTTGGAATCGAATAAAGAAAGTCTGCCTTCTTTTATTTGTATAATGGTCTTCTTGATAAACTCAATTCTCAATGCAGACTTTGTTGGTGCAGGCATACTGGCTCCAGTTATATTACCAGCTATTCCTTTTTCGCTTAGTACCTGCTCTGTTATCAGTAACTGTTTTACATAGGGAAAATAAATTTTTTCTTTGGCATCCTGGTTTAATTCATACAAAGTTCCACAAAACGAAACCATGTGATTTGAATAAAACTTTAAACCATGAAAATGAAAAAATACAAGCGAATATATTTTTCCGGTTGTAGTTTCTGACAGATTCAAATGTTCATCAATACTGTAATGTTGCACATTCCAGGGGGCAACCCCTCCGCCGGGATGTTGCAAAACGTGTACTCCTTCAAAACGGGTTGTCCAGTCGTCAAGGTATTTCTGATCACCAAACTTTCCGTCCTCCATCTTCGCATAGCACCATTCAATACAACGTTCGCGCCACCAGTTCAGCACGGTCATACCCTGTGTTGTGTTTTTAAAAACCATGAATTGCACACAATAGATGCCACTGTACCAGGATTGGTCATATGCTTTTGTGTACCGGTGCTCAGAAATCAATACAGATTTATTACCCATCTCGTCCAGTAAAACTTTGGGATCACTGTAGAAATACATATCTGCATCAATATAAGTACAATGGTCTAATTCAAATTGCCGGATGCAATACAAGATGGTGGAAGCGGTACAGGTCCAGCAATATTCAGCAGCCGAACGGGTAGATTTGATACTTAACAATTTTTCATCTTCAAACTCATATAACGATATAACTTCCAGACGCGGCCAGGATGCTTTATTGGCCGTTAAAAACTCATAAGTGCGATCATCAAATGCAAACACATAAAGACGAAAATCACCGCACACTTTTTCCAGTGATTGGTACATGGTCAATCCACGGGTAATATAATTCGCATCGAAGAGCGTACAGAAATTAAGCATTGATATGAGCGAATAGTTTATTGAATTGCTTTTTCAGCATTACCAGTGGGACTTTCATTTTTTCTTTTTTCAACTGTTTAAAAACAGCTACCCGGCAGTCAGTGAAAATTTCATCGCGGAACAATTGATCAGCGATATCACATATTTCAAGTGCAAATCCATATTGTCGTTCCAGCAAAGCAAATACATACAATAATAACAAAGACCGTTGATCTTTAAAAACCGGGTTGTGCAGGTAAGTAACTTCTGCCCAACAGGGGGATTTGCGTATCATTCTGTTACCGGCAAATTTTCCCCATTGAACAAGGTATTTCTCATTGAGCCTTTGTGTTCCTTTTACTTCCATGGTTGATAACCAGAAACCAGCTTGCTGCACTTCTTTCATCAAAATAAAAAGCTTATCCTCACCATTATATGCGTCAATAATGCCAGGCTCAAACTCAGCAGCCAGAAGTTGATTGCGCAGTTCATCCCGAAGACTGCTGAACAAACGCAGATCAGTTCCTTGCGTATCAGTTTTAAACCAGTCGATATAATCAATACCAGCTTGCTTTAATGCCTGTGAAATAGTTGTTGCAGGCAATTGCAATTTATTCTCCACTTCAAATAAGGAATGGAAGGACCATGGTTTTAACTTATCGTTTTCAGGAGATAACAAACTCGAACAAAAAGGAGAGGCGGTGAGGTAGAAATCCGCAACAGGCGTTTCGTTGGCTGTCACAATACGGTTAATAGTAATTAACTTTCTATATCCTGCGGCCTGCGATTCGGAAACCTTGAATTCACGATCATCTGCATCAAAAGCAATACAAATTGAATGCGCCGCTATTGGTTTCCATTTTGCATTGATTTCGCCACTGGCGCCAATATCGATTAGTACCGGCGGACGGTGTAGGAAAAATGATGAGGATAATATTTTTGAGACGATTTGCATTTTATTACTTTTTTAATTCCATCAGAAAACCACTGTACGTGATTCTCCTGCCGTCCAATTCAATCACAGCATCATTCATGTGTTCACTTACCATTGCATATTTTTTTTCAAACCCTTTTTTTATGGTGGAATAATTAAAAAACCAACAAGGGTAGGATGCGCTATAAATGGACGGTGGCACTTTTTGTACGGTTATCCGGTCACGATCTTCAAAATTAAAAGTTGTATTGTCTACTATAATATAAGGAATATTTAAACTGGTAATTTTTTCAATTAATTCATAGGGCTTTTCTATATACTGCAACGCACAGGAAATAATCAATATATCCGGAGTACCCTGCCCGGCAATACATTCTTCTATGTCATAGTAAAATTTGAGACGGTCGTCCTGTAATTGTTCTCGGCCGGTTGTAACGAAATTTCCCTGCTCAATGATATTCCATTTTATATTGCTGAGTTTATCGAGAAATTTTCTGTTTTGAAAGTAGCTACTACCCAGTGATCCGCCAAAATCAATCACGTTTAACTGTCCGTTATTTTTTGCCGCCACCCATAAAAGTGCAGACAAAAGGGGCCAGGAGTATTGTATGTGGTCGAACAAAACGCCGTCACGTTCATACACAGCAATGCCATTCTTTACTTTCACAGCAGCATCCGTTACTTTTTTTAAGATAATGTCTGTATCATATCCGCTGCAATCCTTGCGGGCGTTGCGCCAATTGTCATAATCTCCAAACCATCCAAATAATTTCGGTTTGAAATATCGCCTGTAGATAACTAATGCTTTTTGAATCATGCCGCTTTGCTCAAAGGCGTAAAAATAATGGAAACTGCGGTAAAAACTGGGTTATATGGCCGAAGAGGATAAAATAGAATGGTTATTTATTTTATATCGATTAGACGATTATCCTTGAGAACCAAATTTTATAAATTATAGCTGATAATTCTATTTGATCGCATCAACTATCAGTGATGTATAATTCAGTTCCCCATTGCTGTTTCTTTCATCATACCTGGAAGAACGATGTACCATTCCATCTTTTCGGTCCCAGGGATTGAAATGAAATTTCCCGGACTCATCAAAATATTCGAGCAATTTAACTGAAAACCCACACTGCTGGAGCATGGTGGAAATACTTTTATAGTTGTACAATGCTTTATGATCATCTGCCCCCGCACCAGTACCGCCTGGTTTTACGTAATCAATGTATTCTTTGGAAGGATGAAACCCATCCGGTACCGCAATTCTTAAATGTGCATTCTTTTTTAAAAACATATAGCAGGTAGTCGCGGCTGTTTGTCCGTCAGTTGTTGTAAGATGTTCCCATACATGTTCTGCAAGAATTACGTCGATTGTACCGGGTTTTAAAAAAAGCAGCCATCTTTTGGGTTTCAGCAAATTGAGGGTATGAACATCTGTCGGGATCCAGCCTTCTTCAAATACACCACTGGCACCAACGACTATATTGGTTGTACCATACTTCCTCAAATTTTTTTTTAACCGGAAATAACTGACTATCGCTTTAATATATTTCATTCGTTTAAACTTTAATTAATTCAACTCAGCAAACGAATCATTGGCTGAATCGCGACAGCAAAGCGTTGAATTTGTGCCTGATGATTGTTGTAAGGCGTTTATTCGTTGATTCACGGAAATAACCGGCAATTTTTAACTTTGCCTCTTCACTCTCACTTAATGCCAATGGTTGAATGATTTTTTCCTCATTTGTGAAAATGGAAGATACTATATTTTGTCTGCCGCTATGTGTGCCTGTTCCATCAAAGCCAATATTGTTTATTAAAGATTTACCGGGATACAAAGTAAGTTTGCCAGCCAGGTACGCTGAAGCATACCAGCGGATTGCCCATGAATTATTCTTCCCATTGATCTGATCTTCCAGCATTTTAGTGTAGGGATAACTGTCATAGAAATTAAAATCAACACTTAAATTTTGCAATTTGATCTGCTCAAGTAAAGTAGTGCCATCTTTTTCGAACAAATCCCAACTTCTTTTCCAGGTACCCCATCCCCAGCAATCTGCGCCTTTCAGAAAGAAAAGATCGGGCAATAATTCATTAACCGGATAAATATAACCGGAAATACAAGCCACCTCTTCATGATTTTCAAAAAAGGTCAACGCATTGTTCATGAACCGTAAAAATTGATTTGAACAAACCAGGTCGTCTTCCATCACAATGACCCTGCCGTATTTGTTCACGGTTTCAGTAACTCCCTCAATAATTGAATTTGCCAGGCCCTTATTCTTTTCAGCCTGCATTATTTGTATATGTTTGAACCTGGTTTCCGAATTTACTATTTTACGAACGGCTTCTATCTGTCGCAGTTCTTTTTGATTTGAAGAGGGGCGGGGACCGTCAGCATAAATAATAAGTTCTGTAGCTGATGCATCTTCATTTTTTGCCAGTGCGTTCAGGCAGCGGGCCGTGTGTACGGGTCGATTGTAAACAAATAATATTACAGGAGCTGTATCCATTCTTTGATTTATTCAACAAATTCCTTCACCCAAATATTTGTTTGAGAATAAAAATTCATAAATGGGATAGGGGCCATGCTGTTTAAAATTAACCTGAACTGATTATCATTAATTAGATGACCGGCCAAATAATAAGTCCTTTCTGCATTGTCCAAAATTAGTAACCCGCCTTTTTTTAGCTTGGGTATAGCATGCTTCAAACAAGAGGGCCTGGCCCTGCCATCAACCAGGATGATATCAAAATACCTGTCTTCAAACTTGTCGATAAAACCGACATAGGAACGAAAAGTATTGTTGACAAAATTTTCATCACTTGTATAATAATCATCAGGATTTGCAAAATCAAGCTGTGCGCTGGTATCTTTAATTTCAGGCAAGATCAACTTAGGTTCCCAATCACTATTTTGCGATTCAGAAGCCCGGTCTTTCAGCAGGTCAAACCATTCCTTATCATGCTCAACAGTGACTACACTGCCTGCCTTGTCGAGGAAAAATAAAGTAGAACCACCCCCGCCATATTCAAATACTTTTGACTTCTTTGTTAAACATTGTGAGAGCACATCAATGGCAGGAAAAGTGAGCCAGGGCAGTCGATCAGTAACTGAGTTATGGCCCGGTAGCATAGAATCTTTCCAGCGTTTATAATACCTGATGTTTTGGATTGCAGATGCATTTCCCTTTAACAACTGCTGTGCAATCAATTTTAAAAAAACAAATCCACCCATTTTGAAATTCAACTTTATTTAAATATCGTATAATCATGCTAAAAATCACCCTTCCTGGATTCCGATCATTCAACTAAAACATGCTGTAATTGCGTTTAAACCCCGATAGTAGTTAAGATTTATCATAATTTAAATTGAAAGAGATCAATCCAATAAGCCTTATTTTTAATATTGACACACTAAATACAAAAATCGTGAAATTATTGGAATAATGTTTTGATTAATGCACTTCAACTATTATTTTCGCCAAAACCTTACAAGTGAAAAGATATCTTCCCCAAACCTTTGTATTGTCAATAGTAGTTTTGAGTTTCTTGTTCTCCCTGTCAACCAGTTGCAAAAAAGAAACCATTGTTAAAGAAATCTATCATGACACTACAGTCATTTATAAGCATGACTCAATTATCCGCGATTCTATTTACCGGGATTCTATTTTTCATGATTCAGTAATAATCAGGTACAATGTACTGAAATGGATGACAAAGAAATGGATATTAAACAACCATGAATTAGAAACCTATTCTGGCAATACTCTTATTTCTAAAAAACAGGAAGATTTCAACGGTCTTGGTTATTATATGGATTTCAAATCAACTGGTGCGACTGCCTTTTTTGACCTTGGCGGAACAACGATCGGAACATGGCAACTTCTTTCGGATAATTATTATGTATTAGATAAAAATACAGCAGGTGAGCGTTATTATTATATTATGAGCATTTCCGAAACAAACCTTGTTGTACGCGGTCCATTTAACAGCGCAAACGGACTTTATTCGAATATACTTTTTACTGCCTACTATAAAAATCAATAAGAAAAGATTTATATATTCTCCAATCTTAGCCAAACTTTAATCTTATATAGAAGTTGTCCAACGGGGCTGGTTATTATAAAGTGCAATAATTTTAAACGCAGTTGCCAGATCAGCAGCAGCAAGGAAAAACCGAAATATTTTTCATAAACTTTCCTGGCTTCCTGCATACCGGTTAAATAATGCTGGTAAGTGGTACCACCCGGTGCAAATACTATCAGTGGCTTTTCAATAAACATCATGGGTTCCGCTGCAATCCTGCACACAAAATCGTAGTCCATTGCATTGCGCAGGCTGGTATTATACAAGCCATACTTTTTATGCAATGCCGCTTTTACAAACATGCTCTGGTGACTGAGGCTGCGCATTCCGCGATAGAGCTTGTTTTTTTCAAAGGGTTTTCCAATGGTAACCCAAATGCCCGCCCGTTCCAATTTGTATTTGCTATGCAGCCATTGCAGGTTGAGATGTTTCTCAAAAGCAGCAGTAACCGTAGCCAGTACTTTTTCATCAATATAATAATCGGCAGCATTGAGCATATTCAGAATATCCCCGCTGGCCATTTGAACACCTTTGTTGAATGCATCAGCAATCCCATTGTCCTTTTCACTTATCCATTTACGATAAGACGGTTGCGGATTACCCGCCAGGTAATTTCTTATTTCATCATTGGAAGAACCGTCGATGATCCAGTGCTCAACGGGTAAAGTAGTCTGTTTATCAACAGAAGTACAGGTGGCCTTCAGCTCCTCCAAATTATTAAAGCAAATGGTTATGATAGAAATACTGGCCAACATTTTTAAAAATATATGCTGATAAAAATGAGAACACACTAACTGATAAAGGCAGCCGCTTTTTTGGCAATATTGCCCCAATAGAACTTGTCATAAAAGCTCGCCGGAATCGTCTGTTCCATACCGGTAGTTTTCATCATCTGCCGGGTGAAGGCTTCCCAGTCGTTGTCCGGCACAACCGTAAGCAGTCCGCCGGTTTCACCAACACTTACACCAATGCTTCCGTTTTGAGTTGAGATGGCGCTGGTATTATATCCCAGGGCCTCCACCAGTTTTGTTTTGATTCCTCCGCCATCCAGCAATGGATTAATGAAAACATCCGCTCCTTTGAAATAAACGGTGATATCATCTACAAAACCGGCATAAACCACATTTTTATTGTTGAAATCTTTTAATTCCTTCAGCACTGCCGGTAATCCTCTTCCGCAAATAATTATGGTATACGAAAAACCCGAAGAAAGCATCAACGGATTTATTTTATGCAGGATATTGTATACTGCATCCAGGTTGGGTTTATAGTCCAGTGCCCCATTAAATAAAAAAATTCTTTTGTCCGGTGCCAGTTGATGCTGTTGTTGTAACATGGCTTTACAGCGATTTCTTTCTGTTGCTGCAGGTGGCTCGTTCCATTCAATCCCGTAAGTAACCGTGAGGCATTTTGCCGGCTTCAACTGAAACTGTTGTAGCGCATAATCCCTGTCTTCGTCATGGATAAAGAAGTTATAATCGGCTATGCGATGCGTTATTTTTTCATATCGCCATAAAATTTTCCACCACCATTTACCAAGGGTTTTCCATCTTTCTGATTCAATATTATGCGAATGAATGATGAGTTTTACGCCGGTAAATTTTTTCAGCAGGATGCCTAACCATCCATAATAAGGATGCTCCAGTAAGAGATGGGTGGCTTTGTATTGACGCAGGTATGTTGAAATTTTAAAAAAATAAAATGGATTGATATAACGCAAGGTAGCGTTGGATAAAACATTTAACACCGTATATCCGTTTGCGTAGGTTGGATCGTTTGATCGAACAGTTATACAAATTAGTTTAATTTCTTTTGCGAGGTATTCACTGAAAAGTGCTATTCCTTTTTGTCCGCCTACCCTGGCAGGAAAAATTTTGTAAGGAACGATGGATAGGATGATAGCCATAAATTATAATAGAAAACCGCCAGGACTGGCCCGGCGGTTAAAAATACTTCAATTTATTTTATACAATTTTCTTTTTACGAACCAATAAAAATACAGCGGCAAACATCATCAGGTATAATAATACCGACATCCACATAGTGATCTTATCGCCCAATACAACCGAACGCGGCTCGAACCTGAACTCAATGGTATGGTTGCCTGCCGGAACCGGTAATCCCCGCAATACATAATTCACTCTTGCATATTCAACCTGCTTTCCGTCAATAAATGCATCCCAACCGTGCGGGTAATAAACTTCGCTCAACACTGCAAACTGATTGGAAGCGGCGGATGTCTTGTAAACAATTTTGTCTGTAATATTTTCCGTCATCTGAATCTTAGCCGCCAAATCGAAAACTGGTTGTGTCCCGGCAATATTTTTAAACCTTTCGTCAATTACGGCGCTGTCTTTTGTATTGAGGCCGGTTAGTGTCTGCATTTCATCGTCAGCATTCTTTGCTATTTTAAATCCTTTGACGAACCAGGCGTTGCCCAGGGCCCCGGGGTTTAACTGCGCTTCCGGCGCACGTGTTGATGGATTGCTGACAACAAAATATTTTGCATTGAGCATGTTTAGCACATTTATATTTCCCTGGTCAATCTGCCGCTCAATGATGTCTTCGTACAATGCAAGCTTTGCCGGACTATAACCACCAATGGAATTGAAATAATAGGAAATGGTTGAACTTGAAAAATCCAGTTGATCAAATACCCTGAATTTGTCGTGTTCGGGATCTGCTTTTATTTTTTCAATAGCAGGGTTGGTATTGAATACCGCGTCTGCAACTGCAGGCTCTGCATAATTCTTATAATTGAGATATCGGGTATCAACATTAAAAATATCGTAACAACTTAAAATAGCAATTCCGGCAATGCTGATTCCCATTTTTATTTTACCTTTTGCATAAAGCGCAAGCAATGCAAGGGTAAGCGCTGATAAAATAAATGAACGCAGTAGATCGCTTCCAAATAAACCCTGCCGATCTTCTTTCAATGCTTTTATCATCGAGCGACCAAAATCTTCGGCCTGTTGTTGTACCTGCGCGGTTGCCTGCTGTCCGCGCGATAACTGCTGCATCATCATATTGGTAAGACCCTGCTTCAAATCTTTCTCTACCGGTGAAATATAATCAAAGGAAAAATAAAGCATCGCCAGTATAACAAAAATGCCAGCCGTGATATACATCGTAAGTTTTAATTTCTTCCATACAGCAACTTTATCACTGTCCGTGAAAAATTGTTGCAAGGCAAGACAGGCCAGTACCGGAAAGGTTAACTGCGGTATCACCAGCGACATGGTAGTTGCCCTGAATTTTTTATAATAAGGAAGGTGATCATACAGGAAAAAATTGAGGCTCTCAAAGTTTTTGCCCCAGGCCAGTAATATACCAATGATGGTAGCTGCCAGCAACCACCATTTGTGCCAGCTCTTTACATAGACCAGTCCAAATATGAACAACACACAAATGACTGCTCCAAAATAAACGGGACCGGCGGTACCGTGCTGATCCCCCCAGTAAGGTGAAAGTCCCATCTGGATAACGGTTTGCGAAGCCTGGTCTTCAGAAAGCCCTGCCTTTTCTGATAATGTTTCAGCGAGTTTTGAATCTGTTTTAAATTCACTCCGGTATTCATTATTAACTACCTGGTTGCCGCTGCCGCCATACAGGCGGGGCACGATAAATGTAAATGTTTCCACCTTTCCCAAACTATATTGAAAAGCATACTCTTTGTTAAGACCCCCAACAGTTTTTGTTTTTGCGGTAGCCGTATCCGTTAGTTCGCTTCTGCCACCGCGCATGGTTTCTTTTGCATATTCATTGATGGGCCAGATGTTAATGGTGTTCACTCCCAATGCAATGGCTCCGGCTATCATGGCAAGTGCCGCGGCCATGAACGCGTTTCTTACCTGGCCAGATTTATAAGCATGAACAATATAAGCCACCCCAATGCAAAACGCCGTGATGAAAGTATAGTATGTAATTTGAACATGGTTTTGCCATACAATCATGGCTGAAAAAAACGTAGTGAGAACCGTTCCTGCCAGGTATTTTTTCTCAAAAAGCAATAAGAGGGATGCAATCACCGCCGGCGCATAGCCAATACAAATCATTTGCGTATCATGACCTACAAAAACGATGATGGCATTGAATGCGGCATAAGCATAAGCGATGGAGCCCATCATCCCAATCCATGGATTTATTCGCAATACGCAAAAAAGAAAATACGCCATGATGCTGGCCAGGAAAAAATAATTGATAGGCTTTGGCAACCCCAGCGTAAATATATAATTATGTAAAACACCGATAGATATCTTATTGGGTGTTTCAAATGCAATCTGGTAACCGGGCATGCCGCTGAACATACTATTGGTCCAGTAAGGATAGTGTCCGTATTTTTCTTTGTACTCAACAGAATGCTGGGCCATTCCCTTCCAGCCCTGTATGTCATGCTGATCTAATACCAATCCATCCAGGGCCGGTTTGCAATAGATCACAGCAACTAATAAAAAAATGCCAATTGCCGCAAAATGTTGCCAGTTCTTTTGCCAAAACGATTTTATCATAGATTAAAATTTCTGAGAAGCAAAATAATGGTATTTTAGGCAGAATTGTTGCATTTTTGGCGCTGGTGAAGAATAGGTATTGGGAATAAGGAATCCGGAATTTGACCTTTGTTCTGGAAACTTGATAGTAGTTTGAAGTCTGAAATAGTAAGCCCAATTCCTTATTTCCAATTCCAATATTTATAAGTAATCATCAGGCACACCCAAAACACCGCATGAACAAACTCTCTTTCTGGCACAAACTTGCATTCATTGCTAATATCTGTTGGTTGCTGACATGGATATTGAAATATTATGTCTTTATTCCCAAAGGAGATTTGCAATCTACTGTTATCATTACGGGGTTGGTTATTGCCAATATTGTAAATGGTTTCGTAAACCTTTGGACGGGTTTCCTGTTATCGCAAAGAAAATTACCAGCAGGTATACCGGGCTGGTTAATGATTACAAACTTTATTTTCTTAATCCCGCAACTATACCTGTTTTTCAAATGATACATGCTATATTAAAAGATAAACCCACCCGGCTATTTATTTTCTTCACCGCTTTTTTTGTTGCCAACGCGCTCATTGCGGAATGTATTGGGACAAAAATATTTTCACTCGAAAAATTATTTGGCAGTCATCCGCTGAGTTTTTCCTTGTTTGGCGAAAAAGGACTGGCACTAAGCCTTACCTGCGGCGTTTTATTGTGGCCCCTGGAATTTGTAATGACGGATATCGTAAATGAATATTATGGTCCCAAAGCTGTGAAGCGAATTTCATATACGGCTGTTATCCTCATCTCATATGCATTCCTGATGTTTTACATGGCAATGAGCGTACCAGCGGCTGATTTCTGGTTCGGTACCGGTGCGCAGGATGGTGTTCCGGATATGTCAAAAGCATTCAACTCCATCTTTGGCCAGGGTATGTGGATCATAATAGGTAGCCTCACTGCCTTCCTGGTGAGCCAGATTATTGATGTAACTGTATTTCATAAAATCAAGAAAGTAACAGGAGAAAAAAAAGTGTGGCTGAGGGCCACCGGTTCAACGCTTGTCTCTCAACTGGTGGATAGCTTTATTGTTTTATTTATTGCTTTTAAATTGGGTAAGGACTGGTCGTGGCAGAGAGTTTTCGCCATCGGAATGGTTAATTATGCATACAAAGCAACGTTAGCCATCATACTCACACCACTTATATATTTTATTGAAGGCAGGATAGAAAAATACCTGGGTCATGAAGTGACCAAGCAAATGAAACAGGCTGCTATGCAAAGCTAAAATTGCAGAACACCTTGGGTAGTCTTTATTACAAAAGTTTCTGCATCACATAATCGTTCATAAAATAACCATTGCCAATATCAACATCTTCTTCTTTAATAATATCAAATCCAAGTTTTTTATAAAATGCAATGGCTTTGTTGAGCCGGTAAACATTTAACAATAACTTTTTAGCGCCAGCAGTTTTAACCTGGTCTATCACTGACGTCATTAATTCTTTACCAAGACCCAATCCCTGTAATTCATTTTTCACATATAATTTATGCAACTTGCAAATTTCGGCTTCTGTGGTAACTGCTTAAGACGCAAAGCCGATCGCTTCGCCTGCTCTTTCCGCTATTAAAAAGACCTGCTCTTTCATTTGATTGAGCAATGATCCGGGATGATAAATGAATTCAAGCATATATTCAAGCGTCGCTGATGCTATCGTATCACCATAGGTAACCGGCCATACCTGGTAAGCGATGTCGTGAATAGAACCAATATCATCGGTTGTAGCCCGCCGGATAGAAATTTCATATTTCATAGCCAGATTACTATCCTTGTTGTTGTCTTTTTTCATATTCAATCCTGGATAATTCGCGGTGTAGTTTGATGGACCGCAGACTAAACCGGACCGCGAAATAAAAAGATGCCACTGCACCCAATATCAGCAATCCGCTGCTTACATAAGGTCTTACAATAATGCTGTCTTGCAGGAATAAAAAGAAATCAAAACTACCGTGGAAAAATATGGCCAGTATAAGTCCCTTTGCAAAAAGCAATATTGATTGCTCTTTGTTGAATTTAGCAAGTCCTGTATAATATCCCATGATGATACCAAACGAGGCATGAGCAGGAACGGACAAGAACATGCGGATAATAGCGGTACCGATCCCGTGTTGCATTACATACCCGATATTCTCCAGTGTTGCAAAACCCATGGCCACCATCACAGAATAAACAATTCCATCAAAAGGTTCATCGAATGATTTTTTTGGATAAGCATACAAACGAAGCATTGCAAATTTGCTTCCTTCTTCGCTGCAACCAACAATAATAAATGCATTGAAAGCATAAAAAAGAACAGAGGATGCGCTACCAATGCTTCCAAAAATAGCGGCAGCGGTGGTTTGTATAATAATCGCGGGCAGGGTACTTAACATTCCAAGCAAAAATGAAACAAGCAGGTATTTCTTTGGTTCTTTGTCGTAAATATCTTTATGATAGATATACCAGATGATAGCAAGTCCCGGAGCTATGGCCAATGCAAGTAATAACATGAGTGGCATTTTGTTAAGGCAACAATTTACAGACTGGATTTCTATTTAATGAGTATCTTGAAAAATATTCTGCAGCTCCTTATGAAGTCAGCCATTCTTACCTTTTGCATCATAACAATTATAGCGGACCTATTACATGCACAACGTTTTGGTGGCGATAAACCCTCCATTCAATGGAAACAGGTGAATACAAATGTGGCCCGCATCATTTTTCCAGGTGGCCTGGATAGTGCCGCGGCAAGAATAGCCGGCATCACACAACAATTAGACGCATCCACACTATCTACCATCGGTTCACAAAAAAAGAAAATAGATATTGTACTTCATCCCAATACTGTCATTTCAAATGGATATGTATCGCTGGGTCCCTTCAGAAGTGAATTTTATTTAACGCCAACGCAGAACAGCTTTGAACTCGGAAGTCTTCAATGGCAGGATTTGTTATCGGCCCATGAATACCGGCATGTTCAGCAGTATAATAATTTCAATGTGGGTCTTTCAAAAGTTTTCAGGGTTTTATTTGGACAGGAAGGACAGGAATTGGCCAATGCACTGGCAATACCGAACTGGTTTTGGGAAGGTGATGCTGTATACCAGGAGACATTGGTCAGCCAACAGGGCAGGGGACGCCTGCCGTTTTTTTATAACGATTTCCGTTCCTTATGGCTGGCTGGAAAAGACTATAGTTATATGAAATTGCGAAATGGATCACTGCGTGATTTTACACCTGACCATTACCGTTTGGGTTTTATGCTGGTGGCGTATGGCAGGGAAAAGTACGGGAATGATTTCTGGAAAAAGACAACACAGGAGGCGGCTTCATTCAAAGGATTGTTCTATCCCTTTCAAAAAGCAGTGAAGAAAAATGCAGGAGTGAAATTTGAGCAGTTCAAAACAGGCGCGTTGAATAATTATAAAGAACAAATACTAAAACAAAGAACCGGTAAAAAAAATCAACAGCATTTCCTGGCCGATGAAGAATTTCCTGCATTCACTACGGATGATGGCATGGTGTACATGAAGAGCAGTTACAAACATGTTCCGTATTTTGTTGAAAGAAAGAATAACATAGAAAGAAAAATAAGAACCCGCGATGTGAGCCTAGATAACCAGTTTTCTTACCGCAACGGCAAAATTGTTTATGTTTCATATCGGCCGGGTACCCGCTGGAGCTGGAATGATTACAATGAAGTACAACTACTCGATGTAAAAACCGGTAAGCAGGAAACCCTGACACATCAATCAAAATATTTTTCACCCGATATCAGCGCAGACGGTAAAAAAATTGTTACGGTGGATGTACGGGCGGCCACAATCAGTCACTTGCATATAATAGACGCGGTCGAGGGTTCCTTAATAAAAGAAATACCCAATAATGAAAAACTATTTTATACCTATCCAAAATTTGTGGATGCAGAAAGAATTGTGAGCGCCGTGCGCCTGCCCGATGGAAAAATGACTTTGGCGCTGATTAAAATCCAGGATGGCAGCATGGAATATCTTGCCAAACCTTCCAACAGGGTAATAGGATTTCCTTCGATACAAAGCGATACCATTTATTTTACCGCGTCGGATAACCAGGATGATCAACTGTTTGCCGTTTCGATCAATAATAAAAAGTTATATAAATTATCATTGTCAACCAATGGCATTGGTACGTATCAGCCGGCCATGCATTCCGGCAGTCTTTTATTTTCTACGTTTACTGCTAACGGTTATCAATTACAGGAATCGGCCAGCCAAAAAACGGTGTGGCAGGAAATGAGTGAATCAGCCTGGGAATCAAATGCTCAGCACTTCGGCATTGATTTTTCAAAGAATCCCGCGGCAGGTTTATTATCATCTGTTGAACCAAAAGATGTTACCGAAACTAAATACCCAAAGACAAAAGGGCTTTTTAACTTTCATAGCCTGCTTCCTTATATATCGGATCGCGATTATTTGCTTTCATTGGTAGGAAACAATATTCTCAATACCATGCAGACGGAATTGTTTGCAGCCTATAACAGCAATGAAAAATACAAGCAAGTGGGCTTTAATGGAACCTACGGTGGTTTGTTTCCATATATTTCACTTGGGGGCAGTTATATATTTGATCGAAAAGATCTGCTGAGTAATAATCAACCTGTTTACTGGAATGAATCACAGTTCAATGGCGGCTTGAGTATTCCATTGAACCTAAGCAAAGGAAGAACCTTGTCCAGCCTTATCATAAGCTCGGACTATGTTTTTAAAAATCTTATGTACAAAGGAATTTTTAAAGACAGCATTGGCAATAAAAACCTGGGCTATATCAGTTCTAATTTGTCATTCGTAAGGCAGTCGCAAAAAGCGCGGCAACAAATTTTTCCTCGTTTTGCACAGGCTTTAAACATGAACTATAGTAAGGCGGTTCAACATGCAGATGCCTGGCAATTCCTGGCTGCCGGTTCCTTGTATTTTCCTGGTTTTGCTTATACGCATAACCTGGTGCTGAATGCAGGCTGGCAATTCAGGGATACGCTTAGCTTTTATCGCTTCACCAACAGCTTCCCGTTTTCAAGAGGATATGAATCTGCCAACCTGCGCAATATGTATAAACTGGGAGCCAATTATCATTTTCCACTGGCATACCCCGACTGGGGTTTTGCAAATATTGTTTATTTTATGCGAATAAGGGCCAACCTGTTTTATGATTATTCAATCGGGCGCGTAGCATACGGTAACGGACAACGCATTGATACAAAATTCAGATCCACCGGTGCAGAAATATTTTTTGATACCAAATGGTGGAACCAGTTGCCGCTGAATTTTGGGGTTCGGTACAGTCATTTGCTGGATGCAGATCTGTTTGGTGCAACAGGTGCGGAAAGATTTGAATTTGTATTGCCAGTTAATTTGTTTCAGCGATAACTAAATCATTTCAAAAGTGGGTCACCCTTGAAGGGTGGCTCACTTTACAGCTCAAACATTACATCGAAAGCATTTGCAAAGTATAATTCTTATTTGTCTTAATTATAAGGTGAGCCGCCCATAAAAAGACTGACAAATCATGAATACAAATAAGGGCGACCCACCTTTATCAGCGACCCTCCTATATTAGTTTCCTTCATAAAGCCGCCAAACTATCTTCAATAATTTTCAGTTTTGCTTCCGCATCTGCTTTTTTCTTTTTTTCCAACGCCAGTACTTCTTCTTTTGCATGCTGGATAAATCTTTCGTTGCCCAGTTTTTTTTCTACTGATAATAAAAACCCCTGTAAGTGTTCTTTTTCTTTCAGTAAGTCTTCTTTCTGATTGCCATTTTGTAAGGGCTGTTCGCTTTCTATATAAAATTTATCTTTGCCCGTTACAACTGCAATACTGTTTGAAACCTGGGTTTCCGTATAGTGAATGGCTTTTGCATTAACCTGTTTGGCAAGAAGTATTTCTATTTGTTTGTATTTACCAGGTGCTTCCGGCTGAATATGCAATACGATTTCTATTTTTGGTTTTAGTTGTGCTTTGTTCCTGGCATCACGGATAGCAGTAACCGAATCTCTTAATAATTTACCAGTTTCCAGCAGCGATTTATTTACTGATTGAATAGCACCGAACTGCTTAACACATAAATCATCCTTTCTGTTTTCCAGCAAATGATATAATTCTTCTGTAATAAATGGCATAAACGGATGCAGCACCTGAACCAGGCTTGTAAAAAAATCACTTGTTTTAGCATAGACGGTCTTATCAATGGGCTGCTCAAAACCAGGTTTGATCCATTCAAGATACCAGCTGCAGAAATCATCCCAAATAAGCGAGTAGATAGTTTTTAATGCCTCACTTAACCTGAACTGTTTCATTAAATTTTCCACTTCTGCTCTTACTTCATTTAACCTGTTTTCAAACCAGTCTATGGCGAAAGCTTCCGCGGATGTCATACTACTTTCAACTTGTCTTCCTTCCCACATTTTCACCAGCTTCAGCGCATTCCATAATTTATTATTAAAAAACTTGCCCTGCTCCAATGAAGATTCATCAAACAACAAATCATTGCCAGCGGGCGAGGCAATCATTATTCCAAAGCGCACTGCATCTGCTCCATATTTTTCAATCAGTTCAAGCAGATCAGGTGAGTTGCCTAAACTCTTACTCATTTTTCTTCCCTGCTTATCTCTCACCATACCGGTGAAATACACATCTTTAAATGGAATTTGCTTTTTATATTCCATACCTGCCATCACCATTCTTGACACCCAAAAGAAAATAATATCCTGCCCGGTAACCAAAACAGCTGTGGGATAATAATATTCTATTTCTTTATTGCTGGGTTGAGTAATGCCTTTAAAAACTTCCATGGGCCATAACCAGGAAGAAAACCATGTATCCAGCACATCTTCATCTTGTTTTAAATCGTGCGTGGTGAGTAGTGAGTGGTTAGCGAGTTTGGCTTGTTGTTCCGCATCTTCTTTTGTTTCGGCTACATAACAGTTGCCCTGTTCATCGTACCAGGCAGGAATTTGTTGTCCCCACCAAAGCTGTCTGGAAATGCACCAATCTCTTACATTTTCCATCCAATATTTATAGGTTGCTAAAAATTTTTCACCTGGGTGAATGGAGATATCGGCATTCAGCACGGCATCCAGTGCGGGTCCTGCCAGTTCTTTCATTTTTACAAACCATTGTGTTGAAATCCTGGGTTCTACTACTGCACCACTGCGCTGACTGTATCCCAGCCGGGTGGGGTATTCTTCTTCTTTTAATAAAAAACCTTTTTCATTTAGTTCGGCAATTATTTTTTTGCGTGCCGTGAAGCGATCTATGCCCACATAAATCTGCGCGGCTGCGCTCAGGGTTCCATCTTCGTTAAGTGTATCCACTACTTCTAACTGGTGTTTCAATCCAAGATTATAGTCGTTGATGTCATGTGCGGGTGTTACTTTCAATGCACCGGTGCCAAATGCGGGATCTACATAGTCATCAACAATGATTGGAATGCGCCGGTTGATCAGCGGAACCAATGCAAATGCGTCTTTTAAATGCGCATAACGGTCATCGCTAGGGTTTACACAGATAGCCGTATCGCCCATTATGGTTTCAGGTCTTTGTGTAGCGATTGTAATTCCACCGGCCGCTGTATCGGCAATGGCTTCACCATTTTTATCAACCAGCTGGTAACGGATATAATATAATTTACCCTGCAGATCTTTGTATTCAACTTCTTCATCACTCAATGCCGTTTTGGCTGCCGGATCCCAGTTAATCATACGGGCACCGCGGTAAATCAACCCCTTTTTATACAGATCAGCAAATACTTTAATGACCGCTTTATAGTAATGATCATCCATTGTGAATGTGGTCCTGTTCCAATCTACACTGCAACCCAGTTTCTCAATCTGGTTATAAATAATGCCACCATATTTTTCTTTCCATTCAAAAGCATAGGCCAGAAATTCTTTTCTGCTTAGTTTATTTTTGTCAATGCCTTTCTCTTTCAACAGCTGTACCACCTTTGCTTCTGTTGCAATAGAGGCATGATCACTTCCCGGAACCCAGCAAGCATTGAATCCGCTCATTCTTGCTTTTCTTACAAGTATGTCCTGTACCGTTTCATTCAGTGTATGACCCATGTGCAATACACCGGTTACATTGGGTGGTGGTATCACTACAGTAAACGCAGGACGTTCATCCGGAACGCTGTTAAAATATCTTTTGGCCATCCAGTGTTTGTACCACCTGTCTTCGGTGCTGCCGGGTAGATAATTTTTGCTCAATTCCATCATATAAAACCATTCTTATTTGGCTGGCAAAGGTAGCAAATTGAGTTTGCTTCATGGTTCCAAAAATCCGTAATTTCATTGTCCCTATTTATGTATGCAATAGTTGATATAGAAACAACAGGCGGACATGCAACTGCCAACGGCATTACCGAAATTGCCATTATATTACACAACGGAAAAGAGATAGAGGGCAGGTTTCAATCATTGATCAATCCGGGTATTTCCATTCCCCGTTATATTACATCGCTCACCGGTATCACCAATGAAATGGTACAGCATGCTCCCCGTTTTGATCAGCTTTCCGGTAATCTGTTCAATTTATTAAAGGGGCGGGTGTTTGTGGCACACAATGTAAATTTTGATTATTCTTTTATAAAACATCATTTTAGTGAAGCGGGCTACGATTGGTTTGCAAAAAAACTTTGCACTGTTCGCATGGCGCGAAAAGTTTTTCCAGGGTTTACCAGTTATAGCCTCGGAAATTTATGCCGGGAACTGGATGTTATTATTGCTGATCGTCACCGAGCAATGGGTGATGTAGCGGCCACCGCAAAAGTGTTTGAACTGATACTGGCTGCAGATACCAATAGCGTTGTGACTGCTATGTTAAAAGGAAAAACAAAGGATCAGTATCTACCGCCACATTTGCCCGTGCCGGATATTGAAAAATTACCGGTTGGTCCGGGTGTATATTATTTCCATGATCAAAAGAAAAAAATTATTTACGTTGGTAAAGCTACCAACCTGCAACAACGCGTGAAGAGCCATTTCAGTAATAATGACGGAGGGAAACGCAAACAGGAATTTTTACGCAACATACATGGTGTTTCTTTTAAAAACTGCAGCAGCGAATTATCTGCTTTGATACTGGAAAGTGTAGAGATAAGACGCATCTGGCCAAAATATAACCGCAGTCAGAAAAAATACCATCATGAATATGGATTGTACACCTATGAAGACAGAAATGGTTATTTGCGTTTATTTATAGAAAAAAAGAAAAAACATCTCAGCCCGGTTCATACCTTCAACCTGTTGCACGAAGGAAAAGTTTTGTTGCGAAAGATGATTGATGAATTTGAGTTGAATGAAACGCTTTGTTTTATTACTGGTACGGAAGCCAGTTTGGTAACGGAACCACCCGTTTTATACAATGAAAAAGTAAACCGTGCCATTCAACAATTACAGCAACAATTGCCAACTTTCCTGGTGACTGATCATGATGACGAAAATGCAAACTGCATTTTAATGGAGCAGGGGAAATTTATTGGAATGGGACCGGTTCTTAAAGACTACACAGATATCGCGTCTATAAAAGAGAAGATTACTATTTACCCCGACAATGATTATATCCGGGGCCTGATTTACCAATTTGTTGAGAAGTATCCTGATAAAAAAATAAAAATTTTGTCCTAACCACACAAAATGTTTAGGACAAAATTAATTCGTTCAACTGGTTACAGAGGGTAGTTGAAACAAGCTGTTAATATACAACCTGGTAAATTAACTCCAGGCCATATATGTTACTGTAGCGATTATTGCATACAGAACAATTACGATAAGTGCGATTTTGAATCCGCTGCTGTGAGATAAATCTAGTTTCATAAATGTTGTTTTTAAGCATGAACCAATAATAGGGAATGGACTACGGTTTAGTCTTCAAGGGGGAGTCAACGGGGGCTTTTCTTCGATTAAAGGACTGAGCTATCGGGTTATGCCTGTTCTAACAAACTTTAGACGCCTATCAGTTCGCAAGATATTGACTTTCTTCCTGTGTTGCAAATTTAGGAACGGATTTTTTATTAACGGAGGCGGAAGGCGATTTATTGCTATTTTGGGGCTAAATATTTAGCCGGTTATGGAAAGAACCATTAGTTCCTGGTACAGCCCTTCACTGAACAAAGAAATGCCCGTTGCAGTATATGGTAGCTATGGATTTGCATTGATATTGATCCCCACGGCAGGGGCCGACTACCTGGAGTATGAACGATTTCAATTAATGGATCATATCGCTCCTTTTGTGGATGCCGGTAAAGTAAAAATATTTTCCATTAACAGTATCAACACAGAAAGCTGGATGAACAATCATATGGATCCTTACCACAAAGCAGTCCGTCACCAGCAATTCAACAATTATGTTTATAATGAAGTGGTGCCTTTTATCAGAAACAACACAAGTTGGGAAACGCCGATTATTACCAGTGGCGCGTCTTTTGGCGCATTACACAGCGCCAATCTTTTTTTTAAAAGACCGGATATAATAAATGGTTGTATTGCAATGAGCGGGGTGTATGATTTATCGGAGTACACAAAGGGCTATTTCAACGACGATGTTTATTTCAACAGCCCGATTCATTACCTGCCCAATTTAAACGATCATAATGTACTTGAACAAATTCGTCGCAGCAATCATGTACATATTGTTACCGGAAGCGGAGATCATGAGGATCCGGAAGCAAACCGCCGGTTTGGCGGCGTAATGTATAACAAGGGTATAAACTATGAACTTGATATCTGGGGGCCGGAATGGAAACATGACTGGCCAACATGGAAGGCAATGTTGCCTCATTACCTGGGATCCAGGTTCTGAATTTACCCGTAGCTGGTTAATTTGCCTAATTCAGCAATAAAATCGTTCCTGCAAATCATTCTTGCTCCCAGGCTCTGCAGGTGCTCGGTATATACCTGGCAGTCGATCAGCGCCACATTTTCTTTTTTAAGTTGTTCTACATAGCAGATAAATGCATATTTACTTGCATTACTGATTTTACTGAACATACTTTCTCCAAAAAATACTTTCCCCATCCTGATACCGTAACAGCCACCTACCAATTCATTGCCTAACCAAACTTCCGCACTGTGTGCGTAACCCAGTTCGTGCAATTTTATATAGGCAATTTTTACTTCATTGGTTATCCAGGTGCTGTCCTGATCTTTACGGGCAGTTGTTTTGCAATGGCTGATAACTTCTGCAAAGGCTTTATCAATACTGAATTCAAAGGCATTTTTTTTAAGTAACTGCTTCATGCTTTTACTGATCTTCAATTCAGCGGGGTACAACACAAAACGCGGATCTGGGCACCACCACAATGGTGTGACCCCATCAAACCAGGGAAAGATGCCGCTTTTATACGCCGTCAGCAAGCGATCTACAGAAAGATCACCACCTATTGCCAGTAAACCATCGGGTTCCGCCAAATGAACAGGGGGAAATGCAATTTCTTTGTCAAGGGCGAATAAAGGCATAGATGATTGGTCTAAATATCAGATATGATTAACGATGCTTACTGAAGATAATTGCAGTTGAAATAAGTATCGGCTGTACAAGTGTGCGACGCAAGCAAAGATGATTTAATATCCGCTGCCGGCTATCCAGGTAATTCATTTACTAATCAGCAGTTATTTCAATGGTTGCATTGATTCCGCGTTCCGTAATGGCATCACACTGCGGTTTCAGGTCTTCATAACTACCATACTTTACGGCATATTTACCCTGGCTGTGTATGATAAGGGCACATTGTTCTGCTTGTTCGGGTGTGTGACCGCAAATAGCTATTAGTGTTTCTATCACCCATTCAAAAGTGTTCACTTCGTCGTTCCAGACAATCAGCTGGCAGGTTTTTTCAAGTTCCGTTTCCAGCAATACTTCTTCTGAAATCAATGTGCCGGGTTGTTCTTTATACGAATGCATAAACGGAATAGTTTCAGCAAAAATAGAGATAATGATTGCAATATGCCAGTGTTTGCAACATTTATAGCTGAGAGCCTGTCTTCTCTAAGAGCAAAGTATATTCTGGCATAATTTTCCCCTTTATTTAGTAATGTTCAAACTGTTACAGAGAAAGAAGACTGCGCCCTTAACAGAAAATGATGGCAAAGCCATTGTACTGTCATTGAACAGTACTCATCGCGGATTGTACTACCTGGTTGAACTGGTAAAAAAAATACGACCCCGGCATCCCAAGGACATTGACGATGCAGAGATGCGGTTTAAGGCATTGCTTTTTCAACTGCAACAGGAGCGATCACTATTGTTTGCGCTGCGAAAATCACTCTTGTTACAATTCATGAACAGCAGCCTGATTATGGCTCTCACCGAAAGTGGTATTGTAAGTTCAAGAGGGTTTGTTCAGGAGTTGATTAGTAAATTAAAACATAAGTTTTTACCCTCCCTGCAACAGCCAGACGATTTCCTGTTTGTTATCAGCCGGGTGTTCTATAAAAAAAGCGACTATGTATGGGTGTCAGGTATTGACCGCCAATTATGGAAAAGTTTTTTTGAATTACTGGGTATTGAAGTTAATCTCACAGATACCGCACTCACCAAACAATTAATTCAATCGTTGCAGGTTCTTTCATACAGGATGACAACGTTGGGTATGGAAAAAGAAGTTGCCAATCACTATAGCCATTTTGACAACGCCATTCAACCTTTTGTTGAACAAAACAAACTGGTTAAATTATATATTGAAAGAGCCACTCAACTGAGTATTGATGAAAAGCATATGCTGCTTTCCAATATCCAGGAAAATTTATTCAACTGCCGGCAGAGCAATGAATGGGTGAGAAACCAGCGAATTGAATATGGTACCAGTCTTGCCCAGACATTTATACTGGTGCGACTGGAAGAACAAATAAAAAGAATGCTGATTATTATTGATGCCCTGAACGCGGATAATTTATTCAATACAGATCGTTTCGTTGATTATTTTGTGACTGTTATAAAAAATGAGAACAAAAAAAGCAGTCTAAGAGAATTTCTTTCCGATAATCTTGGATTGCTGGCCTACCAGATTGCCGAACACAAAGGAAAAAAAGGTGAGAAATACATCAGTTCAACCAAAAAAGATTTTCGTTTGCTATTCAGAAGCTCCATGGGTGGAGGTGTGATTGTTTCCTTTGTTACCATCATAAAAAATTTATTGAGCATAATTCATCTTCCTATTTTCTGGCAGGGATTTTCCTATGGAACCAATTATGCTGCCGGATTTGTAATGATGGATGAAACTGGTACCACGCTGGCCACCAAACAACCTGCTTATACCGCATCAGCGGTTGCCAGTTCCCTGGATGTACAAAAACAAGGTGGTCATCCCGATTTGCGCAATCTTGTTATTACCGTTACAAAAGTCAGTCGCAGCCAGATTGCTTCTTTTACAGGGAACCTGATCATAGTTTTTCCAATGACTTACCTGCTGGCCTGGGTATTTAAGATCGTTACCGGCTTTAAAATTGCAGAAGGTGCGGCCGCCACCAAACTGCTGGAAGAACAGCATCCTTTTCACAGCCTTGCTTTATTATATGCCTGTTTTACCGGCTTCTTTTTATTTGTGAGCGGATTAATTGCAGGATATGTAGATAACCATGTTGTATATGGACGCATTTCACAAAGACTAAAAACCCATCCCATTTTTACCAATACCATGAGCCCGAAAAGACTGAACCGCCTGGCAAATAGGGTTGATAAAAGTGCCGGTGCATTGGCAGGTAGTATTTGCCTTGGATTTTTTTTAGGTTGCGCCGGTCCACTGGGTAAGTTCCTCGGTATTCCTTTCGATATTCGTCACATCACCATTTCCGCCGGTAATACCGCCATTGGTTTTTATGGATTGGACCACAAGGTGGAAACTGGTTATCTAATAACAATTATAGGAGGCGTATTGATGATTGGTTTTCTTAATTTCCTCGTTAGTTTTTCCCTTGCATTTTATGTAGCCGTTAAGTCCAGGGGCATTCGCTTAAAAGATTATCCCGAATTCTTTTCTCTTTTGGGAAGGTATCTTCGCAAACGTCCAAAAGATTTTTTCTGGCCTCCATCATCTCCGGGAAAAGCAATTGATGTGTTTAATAATGGACTAACTGTTGAAAGTAAAAAAGTATAGTAGGTAAAACAAAACCCCGCATTGCCGTGAGGATTTTTTAAACTTTAAAAAGTTTTTTTATCCTTCACACATCTGAACCCTGTATGCTCTAAACCCGTATCGGGGCTGCTTTTCATGCGCCGCGCCACCCTATAACCGCTACAATAAGAATCATTGCATAAAAAGCTTCCGCCTCTTAAACTTCTTTTTGCAGTGTAAGTATCTTCAGGGTCATAACTTTTTGCAGGGCCTTTTGGATTAACTGTGGTTTTTCCCACCAGTGACTTATAATAATTATAATCGTACCAGTCACTGCACCATTCCCAAACATTACCAGCCACATCATACAAACCATAACCGTTGGGAGAAAAACTTTTTACAGGCGCGGCTTTTACATAACCATCTTTTTGTTCATTCAGGTATGGGAATTTCCCCTCCCAGCTGTTTGTTTTTGGTTTACCAGCATTTACATGCTCATTACCCCAGGGATAAATATTATTAGTCAATTTACCCCTTGCAGCAAATTCCCATTCTGCTTCTGTTGGCAAACGTTTTCCAGCCCATTTACAATACGCTGTCGCATCATCCCAGCATACCTGTACCACCGGATAATTTTCTTTTCCATTAATATTACTGGCTGGTCCTTCGGGATGTCTCCAGTCTGCGCCTTTTATCCAACTCCACCACTGGGAATAGTCATTTAAATTAACGGGGCTATTACTTTGCCTGAATACCAGCGAAGCTGCCACCAATACACTATCCGGTGGTTTAGGTGTGCCCGGCGGTACTGAGTTTTTTAATTCTTCCCAATTGGGTTTTCTTTCGGCGGTTGTTACATACCCTGTGGCGTCAATAAATTTTTTGAATTGTGCATTTGTCACTTCGGTAATATCCATGTAAAAAGGGCTTACTACTACCTGGTGCTTTGGATATTCATCCGGAGCTGCCTGATCATTGTCGCCACCCATAGCAAATGTTCCGCCCGAAATAAAAACCATACCAGTAACAGAAGTATCGCCATTGACCGCAATGCCTGCAGTTGCACTATCATTATTACCAAAGCGGGAAGGCAGTGCCATACAGAAATGAGCAGTGTCTTTTTCCGCTACACTCTTTTCACTGGTGTTAATATTGCAGGCAAAAAGAAAAAGTAAACAAATAGTAATAACAGTATATATTTTCATTCCTGTAAAATTATCAAACAAATTTATTTAGCACCTTCAAACAAAAAATTCTTGCGGCTCGCTGTCCGGCCGTGGTTGCATAGATGCATACCATTTATCCCACGCTTTAATCATTTCAGCAAGCATTGAGGGAAATTGTGTTGCCAGGTTACTATTTTCATCTTTATCTGTTGAAAGGTCATACAATTCCCAGGTTTCATTATCTCCGTTTTTAGAAACTATCTTGCAGTTTCCTTTTATCGCCTGACCAACGTTTTAAAGGCGTGATAGAAACTTTTTTCATCTTTTTTCATGGGTTCACAAAGCTTCGTTAAGTCTTGCGCCAGTCAAAGTTTACAAATTTGTTTAAAAGATGCTCCAAAGAAATATTTCAATGGTAATAGCCCACAATTTATAGGAGATGAGTCTGTGGAATACATCATATTTTTCAGGTACTGCATCGTATATTAACCGCTTTATTATTTCAAAACAATCGCTGCAAGATCACATCAACTTCGCCCTTGATTTGGGCGAGGTGCCGGATGTTGCTGAAGTATTGGTGAATGGAAAATCTACCGGCATACTGGGGACCAGTCCATTTAGATTAAATATTCAGGACTACCTTTACGAGGGAGAAAATCATCTTGAAATAAAAATTACCAATATGTGGATCAACCGACTAACTGGTGATATGAATTTACCCGACACTGAAAAATTTTGTAAAACCAATCAACCCTATATTATTAAAGATCTCGTATCAAATGGTATAGGAGAGGAGACCTTAAAGTGCAGAGAGCAGGGCTTATGGGACCCGTTAATTTGATATTTCGAAAAAAATAGATGGAGAAAGAGATAGCGATAAAATGATATAGGATATTTTAAAACGTGTAAAAATTGGAAGTGTGAAAATTATACTCTTGCTTATTTTTTTTATGGTCGAAGCATGGTATGTGTATCTCGATAAGCCCAATAATAACACCTCGCATTTACTAAATAAATCTCTTCAACTTTCAGGTAATCGATTTTTTACATTTAATACCGTAGTAAGGGTAAGGCAGATTGAAGTGTCTCGTGATGAGAATCCGTCTGGCCCCTGAAAGTTTTGAGTTTTCTAAACAGTGATATAAGACGTAACAGACGAATCTGGCAACCAGTATAGAGAAAAGGTGAAAAGCACAATTCATAATTTAAGAAAGAATAATTTACATGAAAAGTTACTATGTATTAATATTTTTATTTCAATCTTCTCTGTTTGCCCAGCAACGCCCCAATATCGTTTTTATTATGAGCGACGATCATGCTTACCAGGCTATTAGCTCTTACGGTTATGGATTAAATCATACGCCTCATATTGATCAGTTAGCGAAAAAAGGCATTTTGTTCAGGAACGCGTTTGTGACTAATTCTTTGTGCGCTCCCAGCCGGGCAGCTATTCTTACTGGCAAGTACAGCAACCTGAACGGCATCAGGGGAAATGGTGAGGAACAATTTGATGGCTCCCAGTTAACTTTTCCAAAATTATTACAGCATGCAGGTTACCAAACAGCGCTGATTGGTAAATGGCATTTAGGGTCTGATCCTACAGGTTTTGATTATTGGAATATAATTCCGGGGCAGGGCGATTATTACAATCCCGATTTTATCGATAATGGAGTAAAGGGCGTCGTTAAAGGATATGTTACTGATCTCACCACGGATTTTGCATTGAAATGGCTAGATCATCGTGATTCCGCTCGTCCTTTTTGTGTATTGATTTGGAACAAAGCGCCGCATCGCAATTGGATGCCAGCGATTAAGTATCTCCATGAATTTGATAATATGCAGATCCCTTTGCCTTCCAGCTTTTTTGATAATTATGGTACACGTACAAAGGCGGCCCATGAACAGCAAATGGAGGTTGGTAAATCGTTAACCCCCAATTATGATCTCAAAGAGAACTTTAATACAGATATACCCGACCAACTATTAGACGCTAGCTGGAAAGGAATATTTGGCAGGTTAAGCCCCGAAGAGCAACAAATGTTTAAAGAAGCATATACCCCCAAGAATGATGCCTTTAGAAAGGCGGGCCTGAGTGGTGAAGCATTGGCTACGTGGAAATATGAACGTTATATAAAAGATTATCTAAGCTGTATTAAGTCTGTGGATGACAATGTGGGTAGGCTGACTGATTATTTGAAGGAAAACGGACTGGATAAAAATACTATTGTTATCTATTCTTCTGACCAGGGATTTTACCTGGGAGAGCATGGTTGGTTCGATAAGCGGTTTATGTATGAACAATCTTTTAAAACACCCCTTATCGTTAGCTGGCCCTCCGAAATAAAGTTCGGAACAGTTAATAAAGATCTGGTGATGAACATTGATATCGCAGAAACTTTGCTTGATGCAGCAAAGGTTAGCATCCCCACTTCTATGCAGGGTAAAAGTATGCTGCCATTACTGAAAGGTAAAACTCCGGGCAATTGGAGAAAGTCTGTATACTATCACTATTATGAATCCGGTGACGAACACAATGTGGCTAAACACATTGGTGTTAGAACTGACAGATATAAACTTATTTGGTTTTATGAAAATCGAGAATGGGAGTTGTACGATTTATTGAATGATCAAAATGAATTGCACAATGTATATGATCAGGTGGAATATAAAGACATCCAAAAAAAATTAAAAAAACAATTAATTCGGTTGGAGCGAAAATATAAAGATGATGAAATGGTAAAGATGTCGTCGATAAATAATGCTTCAAAATAAAAAGTTATTATGCGCCAGAACTGCTTCAATCAATACATACCTTTTGTTGCTCGGACTTTGCGCCGGATATCGGTACAATAAACAGATCACCGATCGTCAGGAAAGTTGAAGGTAGGTTTTATGATTTGCAGAATAATTTAAGCACTTCTCACAAAACAGAAAGCTAAATAGTCGTTCCTTAAAAAGCTTATTTTTCCAGGTTTAATAAAAATTGCTATTACAATAGCAAACCGTGATGGTAAATAAATAACTACACAATTAATTGTTGCTTAAATTTTTTCTCATGACTGTAAAAAAATATTTTTCTGCAGACCTTCTTTTTAAAAAGATTATTCCATTTTTTCGTATTTACTTCACTGTGATTATTTTCACCGGCTTTGCTTATAATATTTGTGCACAAAAAATCACAGACCATCGTGCCATTATCAAACATTTTTTTGAGCAACAGGCAAGGGTGCATAATATATACCAGGCTCAATTAAACATGGATGGAACCTCCATTGTGTGGAATGCCGAGGGAAAGGACGGCACAAAATCAATATACCGTTCAGCCTTGTCAAATAGCGATGTTGCGGTTCGAATTACTGCAGCAATGGGAAAAAAAGTAGATGAGGCCGAGCCGCAATGGTCGCCCGATGGAAAAGCGATTGCATTTCTTTCTGAAGTTCACACAGAACACCAGTCGCAAATATTTGTTGCCAATGCCATTACAGGAGTGCTTATTACCAAAAAAGCACTTACAAAATTTAATGGGTATGTATCGCACTTACAATGGTCGCCGGATGGAAAATATCTAAGTGTGTTGTATGTTGAAAGTGCAAGCCGCGAACCTTCGCCAAGGGCAGCAAAAAATAAAGTAGTTGGTTTAATTGATTCGCTTGAAAATAAAAATATACAACGTATCGCAATAGTAAACCGGCTTACCGGCAAAACAGAACAAATAACACCAACCGGGTTGTATATTTTCGAATATGACTGGTCGCCCGATTGTAAAAGTTTCGTATATACAGCATCGTTACCACCCGGTGACGATAACTGGTATTTAGCGCAACTGTACCGGCAAAGCGTTGCTGCAAAAGACACCATACTACTTTACCACCCTTTGAATCAAATAGCATTACCTAAATGGTCGCCGGATGGAATCCACATTGCATTTATTGAAGGGCTCATGAGCGATCAGGGTGGTACAGGTGGCGAAATATTTACTATTCTTTCCTCCGCCAATGCAAAGTCGCAGAACCTTACACCAGATCGCAGATCTTCACCATCCTGGTTTACATGGCGCCCCAATGGCGATATTTTATTTACTGAATTTGTTGGTGGTTCTGTTGCTATCAATACCTTAGGTGTTACCGATGGAAAAATAGTTCCCTTGTGGAAAGGAGATGAGTCCATTCATGCTGGTAATGAAGAAATGAGTCTGTCAATTGGTGGCAATACTAATGCTCCTGTATTTGCATTTATGCGCACGTCATGGAACATGCTGCCCGAAGTGTGGGGTGGTAACCTGGATAAATTGAAACAGCTTACAAAACTGAATGTTTCCAATAAACATCCTATGTCTGCCTCAGTAAATGTAGCGTGGAAAAATGAAGGACAACAAGTTCAGGGCTGGTTATTATACCCTGAAAGTTATGACACTTCAAAAAAATATCCTTTGCTGGTAGCGGTACATGGAGGCCCTGCTTGGATCACAACGCCTGCCTGGAGTGCGCCTGATTTCAATACTACTGTCTATACCAAACTCGGCTACTTCGTTTTTTTTCCTAACCCAAGAGGAAGTTACGGACAAGGTGAAAAATTTACTTTGGCCAACCGCCGTGACTGGGGCTTTGGTGATCTGCGAGACATTATCAGCGGTGTTGATGCCATTACAAACAAATTTCCCGTAGACTCCACCAGGGTTGGTATTCTCGGCTGGAGTTATGGGGGTTCAATGAGTATGTTTGCGATAACGCAAACCAATAAATTCAGGGCCGCCGTTGCTGGTGCCGGCGCTGCAGACTGGTTAAGCTACTATGGGCAAAATTCGATTGATAAATGGATGTGGCCGTATTTCGGTGCCTCCCCTTATGATGACCCGGCTGCATATGCAAAAGTTTCCGCAATGACACATATCAAAAATGCAAAAACACCTACACTTGTGCTTGTCGGCGAACTGGATGGTGAAGCCCCTCCTCCACAATCTTTACAGTTTTGGCATGCATTGAAAGAACTGCATGTTCCAACACAATTAATGATATACCCCAGCGAGGGGCATGGTTTTTATAAACTTGATGATATGATCGATGTATCTGTAAGAACATTTGAATGGTTTGATAAATACATGGCACCCTAAAACCTATTTTTTGATTATTTATGATCAATAACACATTCCGGAATGCAAATTTAAAAAGCGATTTTTTTAACGTCCGCTGAGTCCAACTGCTTTTATTATGAATCAACATTTTGATATTATCGTATTAGGGCTTGGTGCCAATGGCAGTTCTGCTATTTATCATCTTTCTAAAACAGGCGCAAGGGTTTGTGGCATAGATCAGTTTACGCCGCCGCATACACATGGTTCTTCGCACGGACAAAGCCGCATCATCCGCCAGGCTTATTTTGAAAGCCCGTTTTATGTTCCGCTCTTAAAAGAAGCCTATACCATTTGGGGTGACGTTGAAAAACTGTCGCGTAAAAAACTATTTTTAAAAACAGGCGGCCTTATGCTGGGTGCTGAAAATAGCGACGTTGTAAGGGGGTCAAAGTTAAGCGCCGATACTCATGGCATTGCATATGAATATTTAGACAACATTAGTATTAAAAAAAGATTCCCTGCTTTCCGCCCTTCTGCTGATACTGTTGCCGTATTGGAAAAAGAAGCTGGCATACTTTTTCCGGAAGAATGTATACGAACCTTTCTCCAACTGGCGCAAAAAAATGGCGCATCGCTTTATTACAATGAACGAATAGTCCGTATTATACCCAATGGCAATACAGTAGAAATTATAACTGATAAAACCAGGTATACCACCAGCCAGTTAATTGTAAGTGCTGGTGCCTGGTTAAATGAATTGTTGCCAGATCTGCATTTGCCATTAAGCATAAAAAGGCAGGTATTATTCTGGATGAAAAACAAGGATGAAAAATTGCAACAATATTTTTTACCGTTTGAAATGCCCGTTTATATTTGGGAATACGAGCCTGGCAAAATGTTTTATGGATTTCCCGATCTTGGGGACGGAATAAAAATAGCGCGTCACCATGATGGCTTGCCTGTAATACCCGATGAGCTTACATCAGAGGTCAGTGAAAAGGAGATAGAAGATATTGAATTGATAACGCAGCTGTATTTAAATATTGATGCCAAATTTAATTATTCTTCTACCTGCATGTACACCAATACACCAGATGAAAATTTTATCATCGATCTTCATCCGCATCATCGAAACATAATTATTGCCAGTCCCTGCTCCGGGCACGGATTTAAATTTTCAAGTGTTATTGGAAAGATCCTTTCTTCCATTGCAACCAATAAAACCTTCGATAATGATATTTCAATGTTTACAATTTCCAGATTTGTTACGTATTAGTAAATTATTCATGCTTACTGGAAAATCCAAATTTACCTTGCCAGAATCCAATAGCAAATTACCTTTATGTATTTTATTTTGCTTAATATTTCAAGCTTAGCTAGTTTTGTTTTTGGATGGTATTCCAACTCCCAGGGGTGTTGGCTATTTTCTTCTATCCATTTTCTTTGTGCAAGAAGGTTACTCATTATTGCATGATTCCAACTACCTTCTTTCATTGAATAGCTAATAAATTCAGATGTTATGCTATTTGGGAAACCATCTAATTTAATCCAACCGTCTTGTTCAATTTAAGAACTTCAAGATATTATATCTTCTATTTTCAATAGTTTAGGATTAATAAATCATGTGTGATTACATGCAACCAAGGATTGTTAACAGTTATTTCATCATTTCGCATTTGCTGTTTAATTCTTTCACGCTACCTAGCATTGGCATCACCGGGAATAATAATCTTTTCAATTATGTTGAAGGCTTCGTTTCCATCTTTACAGGAACGCTTCTGAAAGATTTGACATCAAGTAAACGTTCTTAACGGGCTAACTTAATATCAAATGAAATGTTCTCTGGCAGTCCAAAAATTCTTTCAAATCCCAGGTACCAATTCAAATGGTCAACCTTTCTGCTTCAGAATTAAATACAGGCATGTTTTAAAGTGTAGGAATTTAGTGTATTGCTGTAGTGCTAAGCTACATTATCCTCCGATAAGCACATCTTCAATCTGACAATGTTCATATCATTAAGTGTACGCTTAATGTTGTAAACCCAGCTTTGTTAAACATTATTTTCTCATTCTCAATATACTTTGTTTAAACCATGCTTAAACCGGAAAAAAAAGGGTTCCAACTTTCGCTGAAACCCTTGCCTGTATTGAGTGGGAGTTGACGGGGTCGAACCGCCGACCCTCTGCTTGTAAGGCAGATGCTCTAAACCAACTGAGCTAAACTCCCTTTTTTTACCGGAGTGCAAAGATAGGGGCTGATGGTTTCTTCCCAAATTTTTTTTAGATGGATTGATTTTAAATGCTGTGCAGATTATTTACATAAAAATTTGTACAATAGTTTGTTGCAATGCCGGTAAATTATTATAAAATGATGGAATTCTGTAAGCAAACAGAAAAAAAACATTGCTGGATCAAAATGCTATTTATTACAGTATTTACAATTCCCGCTGGTAATTATCTAAAACTGGGTTAAGCTCCAATGAACACTTTAAATGGGTCATACATGAGGTATGTATGAGGTATCCCCCTCAAGATTCAGACAAATCAGACAAAAAAGGACAAATCAGACATCTTAGATAATTGGTTTTTTAGGAAGCCTTTCTGATCCCATCTTGCTGCTGCAATTGAAATGGATAGTGGATGAATGAATTTATAAGTTGAATGCCGTCATTATAAGGCGGCCATTTGCGTACCAAAATAGAAAAACAAGAACGCTTTCTTATCGCTATATTGTAAATACAATGGAATTAGATACAATAATCATTGGTTCTGGTGCGGGTGGACTTTCTGCAGCCATCTGCCTTGCCAAGGCGGGTCAGAAAGTTTTGGTGCTTGAGCAACATGATGTGCCGGGTGGCTGGTGTCATAGCTTTTACCTGGATGGCCACCGGTTCACTCCCGGTGTACATTATGTAGGTCTCCTGGAAAAAGGAGAATCCACCAGTGAATTATATGAAGGATTGGGTATTGCCAACGATCTTCATTTTTTTAGAATGAATGCGAATGCTTACGAGCATTGCTGGCTGGGTGATGAACGCATTGATCTGCCGGCTGGATTTGACCAGTTATATGCTTCGCTGGCAAAAAGATTTCCGCATGAAAAAAAGGGGTTGCTGCAATACCTCCGTATGGTACGAACCGTAAGCCGCGAACTGCAGTTGATTCCACTGATGAACGGATTCTGGGATAATATCAGTATTCCCTGGCGCACAAAACACCTGGGTAAATATGCATTGTTTAGTTTAAAAACCGTCATTGGCTGGCATATCAAAGATCCGCTGTTGCGACGTGTGCTGAATGTACAATGCGGTGATCATGGACTGCCTCCGGCAAGAGCAAGTTTTCCCCTCCATTGCGCAGTGATGGATCATTATTTTAATGGCGCGTTTTATCCCATGGGCGGCGGTGCTGCCATTGTAAAAGCCATGACCCAAACATTTAAAAAGCACGGTGGCCAATTGCGTACAGGGCAGGCCGTTAGAAATATTTTATTGTCGGGTGATAAAAAGAAGTCTGCAATCGGCGTAGCACTTGAAACCGGCGAACAAATATTTGCCAGGCATATCATCTCTAATACTGATCCCGGTAAGACATATCTTGAATTGGTAGGAGCAAAAAACCTGGGTCATAAATTATTGAAGCAACTTTCCAAAACAAAATATTCCTGCACTTCATTGATGCTTTTTCTAACGGTGGATATGGATTTGCGAAAAGCAGGACTGGATTCCGGTAACATTTGGATAATGCCCAACAGGGATATGGATGACCTGTATAAAGAAATGATGGCGGAGGATATCAGCACCGCAGATGAATTTCCCGGCGTTTTTATCAGCTGTACCACCCTAAAAGATCCTACCAGTTTTGATGGAAGGTATCATTGCATTGAGGCCATCACCTTTATTAATTATGATTCATTCAACCAGTTTAAAAAAGAAACGGAACTTCGTTCAACGGCGTATACGCAATTCAAAGAACGGCTGGCTCAAAAAATAATCAACAGCCTGGAGAAAGTTGTACCTGGTATCAGCAGTAAAATTGTTCAAAAGGAATTGGGAACGCCTGTTACCAATGAACATTATATACGATCTACCAATGGTTGTGTGTACGGCACAGAAAAAAGTTTTATGCAAACCGGTCCTTTTTCTTTTAAAGCAAAATCTGAAATTGAGAACCTGTATTTATGTGGTTCCAGTATTCTTTCGCATGGTGTTGCAGGGGCCAGTTATTCCGGCGTACAAACTGCAGCAATAATTCTTAACTGCCGCCAGGCTGATCTGATAAAACCGGATCCATTACAAAACCTGTGTATCCATGACGCTGAAGACGATAGTAATTATCCTTTGTGGCTGCGACAGAAAATTGCCGTGAAAAACACCAGGCAGTTGAATCGCATTTAATATTTTTACAGCTTACCTGACTTTATAAAAATATTATCGCATGTTTTGTTCTTAATTTCCAATTTACATTTAATGAAACATTTTATTATCATCTCGTTATTGCTCTTAAGCCTTTTTGCTTCGGCCCAGCAAAAAAGAAACTGGAAACAATTATTCAATGGAAAGGATTTGCAGGGCTGGAATATAAAAATCAAAGGTCATCTGCTGAATGAGAATTTTGGCAACACCTTCCGCGTGGAAAATGGCTTAATGAAAGTAAGTTATGATGCCTATGATAGTTTTAAAGCGCAATATGGCCATATATTTTATAAGACGCCTTACTCGTATTTCCTGCTGGCTGTTGAATATCGTTTTGTTGGCAAACAGGCTAAAGGCGGCGAAGGCTGGGCCTTTAAGAACAGCGGTATCATGCTTCACTGCCAGAACCCCGCAACCATGTTGAAAGACCAGGATTTTCCCATTTCTATCGAAGCACAGTTGCTGGGTGGCGATTCCACCGGTGACAGACCTACCTGCAATGTATGTACGCCAGGAACGAATATTGTTATGGATAATAAACTTATCACTGACCATTGCGTAAACTCTGTTTCAAAAACTTACCGGGGCGAAGAATGGATAAGGGCCGAAGTATTGGTATTGGGAGATTCAATTATTAAACACATTGTAAATGGCGATACGGTGTTAACTTATACAAAACCGCAACTGGGAGGAGGGATGGTAAACAATTACGATCCAAAAGTCAAAAAAGACGGCCAGCTTTTGTCTTCCGGTTATATCTCGCTTCAGAGTGAAAGTCACCCGGTTGAATTCAGGAAAGTTGAGATCATTGATTTGAGTAAGCAATACAAAAAAAAGAAATAATTAATTTCAAACTACAATATAAAATATTTTCTTACCTGCAATAGTTATCAAAGAAAACAAAACCGGTTATTTAATTAAAAATGGAAAAACCCAGTTACTGCTCAGCAATTGTTAGCATGGAAAGAGACAATGTCCACGTGCATTATCACAATACCGAATATGGATTTCCGATAGTTGATGATAATCTTCTTTTTGCAAGGCTGGTACTTGAAATAAACCAGGCAGGTTTAAGCTGGACTACTATATTAAACAAGAAAGATAATTTCTTCAAAGCGTTTGATAATTTCAATATAGATAAGGTTTCAAGGTATACAGATAAAAAGGTAGTTGCATTATTACAAGATGCCGGTATTATAAGGAACCGGTTAAAAGTGGCAGCTACCATTCACAATGCAAAATGCATAAAGAAGATACAGCAGGAATTTGGATCTTTTAAAAAATGGCTGGATCATCATCACCCTAAAACAAAAGAAGAGTGGGTGAAATTATTCAAACAGCATTTCCACTTTACCGGTGGCGAAATCGTCAATGAATTTTTAATGAGTACGGGATACCTGCCGGGTGCACATGTTGAGTCATGCCCCGTATATAAAAAAGTACTGAAGCATAAACCAAAATGGCATGCTGCAAAAGACTAAGCTGTTTCTTCGAAAAAAATGGGTGAAAAGAACGGTTGTATTTTTTTTAAGCTGGCTGATGTTGCATGTTATTTATATTAGTATCGATGGTTTTAACGACTATGAAGGGAAAGCCGATGTAGCCGTAATTCTTGGCAACCGGGTTTTTGCTGACGGGTCTTTATCATCCTGGTTACAGGGAAGAGTAGACAAGGCACTTGAATTGTACCGGCAGGGGAGGGTAAAAAAAATATTCGCGAGCGGGGGAATTAGTAATACTGAAGACGGCGGACAACCTGAAGGCGATGCCATGAAAAATTACCTGCTGAAAAAAGGCGTATCCGCCAACGATATTATTTCAGATAATGCAGGACAAAATACTTATCTAACAGCAAAGAATTTTATTAAGTGGAATGAACAATACCACTACCAATCAGTGATTGTTGTTTCACAATTTTACCATATCACCCGGATAAAATATATTTTTCGCAAGCTTGGTTACAAAAACGTTTTTAATGCATCGTCCGGAAGATATAGCTGGCAGGATATTGAAGGAACCTTGAGAGAGTTACCGGCTTTTTATAAGTATTTGATCGTTTACTAAGTAACTATCATACTTTTCGCTGATTTTAAGAGGTATGAGAACTGAGGTCTGATGTCCGACATCCTTTTTCCGATTTCTGGTTTCTTAGTCTTCACATTCCCACATTTATCACATTAGTTAAGCTGCAGGTGTGGCAACCTGTAAGTAATCCCGTCCAGTACAAATAATTCATCTATTTCATATATCCAATATTTGAACATGGGAGATTTGGCGAGCAATTCATCTACCCCAGCTTTGTCTTCCGCGTTGATGGTGATCCATATTCTCTTTGTTTCCATGCTTACCGCGTAGTGATCAATTATCTCCTTATTAATAAGCATGTTTATATATGTTCTGTGTGCTGGTATCAGCGCTGAAATATCATCGTCTAATTCAAAACTTATTGTTACCTGGAATTTCTTCTTGTCCATATAGGGTCACGCTGCTTACCTGTAATAACGGATAATAAAGGGAAAAAGTTTCCTAACAGAATGGTAATTCTACAGAAATTATATTGTCCATTCAACAATATTATTTACCCATTCCGCCCTGTGAGGAGTGGTTATTTTAATGTAATTATCTGTATAGCCTTCCATCATGGCATTCTTAGCAAATGCCTCAAACAATACCTTGCGGGTTTGTCCAAGATGCTGTGCAGTAAAATATTGCATTTTCATATAAGACAGGTTGCGCAAAATCTTATTGCGTTGAAGACGAGTATTGATGGGAATGACCGGTTTTATTTCCAATGCCCTGGTATTATCTCTTTCAGAATAAGTAAAAACATGGAGATAGGATATATCCAACGCCTGCAAAAATGCAAGCGTTTCCTCAAAAGCCTCCTCTGTTTCACCCGGAAAACCAACAATTACGTCAACACCAATGGCGCAGTGAGGCATCAGGCTTTTGATCAATCTTACCCGCTCGGTATATAATTCTCTTTTATACCGCCTTCGCATCAATGCCAGTACTTTATTGCTGCCACTTTGTAATGGAATATGGAAATGCGGCATGAACTTGTTGCTGCCGGCAACAAATTCAATGATCTCATTGGTTAATAAGTTCGGCTCGATGGAAGAAATGCGGTACCGCTCAATCCCCGACACTTTCTCCAACGCTTGTATAAGCTGAAAGAAATCTTCTGCAGCCAAATTACCATCCGGTCCTTTTCCAAAATCTCCGAGATTTACACCGGTTAATACAATCTCTTTTACACCTGTTGCAGCCAGTTGTTCAGCCGTTTTAACCACATTGACAATTGAATCACTCCTGCTTTTTCCTCTTGCCATCGGAATGGTACAGAAAGAACAATTATAATCACAACCATCCTGCACTTTTAAAAATGTGCGGGTGCGATCATTCACAGAAAATGAAGCATTGAAACCGGAAACGTCATCAATATCACAACTGCAGATCTTTGCAGAATCTCCTTTGGATAATTCTTTTACATGCTGAACGATATTAAATTTTTCAGCAGCGCCCAATACCAAATCCACACCCGGTATGGCCGCTATTTCGGCGGGTTTTAATTGAGCATAACAACCAGTAATAACCACCAGGCTTTCGGGAGCTTTTCGTTGAATGCGACGCACAAGATGCCGGCACTCCTTATCTGCATTATCCGTTACAGAACAGGTATTGATTACATATACATCAGCGGTTTCATCAAACGCCTTTTTTTCAAAGCCTTCATTTTCAAGTAACCTTGAAATTGCGGAAGTCTCTGAAAAATTCAGTTTACAACCCAGTGTATGAAACGCTACCGTTCTTGCTGCTGCCATAAGAGGCGCAAAGGTAAAGCATTTTAAATTTTAGAATGTAGATTGCAGCCAGTAGATTTGAGGGCATGTCCGAGCAATGAATCGCTAAAAACTTACCCGTTCTTTCACTAATTGCTTCAATTAACAATGAATAAAAAAGCACTTCCTTATATTTTACTTGCGCTGCTTGTGATAGCCGCGCTAACAATCAAACGTTGTAAACGGGGTAGCACAACCATTACCAATCCACGGGAACAAACCGATAACGTTAACCGCAACAATGGGCTGGACAGGCGGATCAGTTTCCTGGAATATACACAGCATGCAAAATGCCGCATGGATTGCAGGCATATAACACAGGAGGAGGTAAAGTATATTCTTCAAAACGGGCAAATCAATTATAAGAAAAGTGAAGCAAGTGGACATCCCTGTCCCACTTATGCTTTAGAAGGTTATTCCCCCGAAAAACAACACCTGCGTATTGTTTTTGCACAATGCGATTATAAAACAAAAGTTGTAACCTGCATTGACCTGGACCAGGAGTTTGAATGTCATTGCGCGGGAGATGATAACAAGCATGAACAATAACCCCGGGAGAATGCGTATTTATGAAGCCGATCTTAAAACCATTGCAACTACTGTATTCATTATATGCAATGCTTCTTTTTATTTTATTGATGCTGGTTGTTTTTCCTTTTGTATTGATTGCTTCGTTATTGGGTAAGGTTAGGGGTGGCAATATTATTTACGGGCTCTGCAGTTACTGGTCCGATGTTTGGTTTTTTCTTATTGCAGTTTATGCAAAAAAAATATTTGAATCACCTGTTGATAAATCCAGGCAATACATTTTTGTAGCCAACCATATTTCATATATGGATGTTCCAATGATTGTGAAAGTAATTCGTCAGCCCGTACGTGCACTGGGGAAATTTGAAATGAGCAAAGTACCGGTATTTGGTTTTATGTACAGGAACGCTGCGGTGATGGTGGATCGCAGCAGCCCGGAAAACCGTACCAAAAGCGTGATCACTTTAAAATCAATTGTACGGAAGGGAATATCCATATTCATTTTCCCGGAAGGAACATTTAATGAATCACCTGCCTTACTGAAAGAATTCTATGATGGTGCTTTTAAAATTGCCATAGAAACGCAGACACCCTTAAAACCAATCATTTTCCCTGATACGGTTGAACGTTTGCATTATAAAAGTGTTTTTAGTTTTACACCCGGTCCATGCAGGGCCATCTTCCTGGATGAGGTTGACGTGGAAGGTTTGACGATAGAGGATGTACCTGCTTTGAAACAGCGTGTGTTTGTGTTGATGGAGGAAGGGCTGAAAAGGTATAAAGTGTAAGAAAGAAGGACTAAGATCTAAGGTGTAAGGTTTAAGGAAGAAGTATTAAGTAATAAGTTTTAAGTAATAAGTTGAACGGACAAGTACATACGGAAGAATTGTTTCATATTACGCACACTTTGTTTGCGGAAGTACTCATTCCGCTTGCCCTTCCAAAAAATTATACCTGGGCCGTACCTGAACATTTAAAAGACTCCGTTAAAGAAGGCTGCCGTGTGGAAGTAGTGTTGAAAAATAAAAAATATGCCGGATTACTGAAGCGATTGCATTCTGACGCGCCGGCTGCATTTGAACCAAAAGAAATATTGAATATACTCGATAATGAGCCCATTGTTTTTCCGCAGCAATTAAAACTCTGGGAATGGATTTCTAATTATTATTTGTGCAGTGAAGGCGAAGTAATGCAAGCTGCATTACCCACTCATTTCAAACTCAGCAGTGAGACCATCCTATTATATAATGAAGATGCCGGCGAAGATTTCAGTGACCTGGACAATGATGAGTTCCTGGTATCCGAGGCTTTATTGCTGAAGAAAGAGTTAAAGCTAACAGAAGTACAGCAGATACTGGATGCCAGTCATGTGTACCCGGTTATCAAGAGACTCATCGATAAAAAAATTTGTTTTGTCTGGGAGGAACTAAAAACTACTTATAAAGAAAAAAAGGAAACTTATGTATTGCTGAATCCAACATACAACAATGAAGAGCAACTGGGAGAATTACTGAACAACTGGAGCCGCGCGCCAAAACAAATGGAACTATTGCTTGCATTTCTTCATTTAATAAAAACGGAGGGAGAGGTAACACAACCGGCGCTGTTAAAAAAGTCCGGCGCTTCACTTGCTCAATTGAAAGGGCTTACTGACAAGAATATTTTATTGGTCGAGAAAAGATCGGTTGACAGGTTAAAGCAATTGCCCAAAAACATAGTGATAGATTTTGAATTGAGCCCCGCGCAGAAAAAATCATTGCAGGAAATCAAGGTCAGCTTTGAAAATAAAAATGTTTGCCTGCTGCATGGTGTCACATCAAGTGGCAAGACCCAGGTTTATATCAGTTTGATGGAAGAAGCACTTAGAAAAGGTAAACAGGTTCTTTTCATGCTACCTGAAATTGCACTGACCGCTCAAATCATCCGGCGGTTGCAGAAACATTTTGGCGGTTATATACTAATTTATCATTCCAAATTCAGCCAGAATGAAAGGGTAGAGATATGGAACAAAGTAAAATCGGGTGAGGCAAAAATAATTTTGGGTGCCAGGTCTTCTTTGTTTCTTCCTTTCCAGGAACTTGGTTTGATAATATGTGATGAAGAACATGATGCTTCTTATAAGCAACAGGATCCGGCGCCGCGTTACCATGCAAGAGATGCGGCAGTTTACTTTGCTTCCCTGTTCAATGCAAAAGTTTTATTGGGAAGTGCCACTCCTTCATTGGAAAGCTATTACAATGCCAGCACCGGCAAATATGGATTGGTGGAACTGAATGAACGTTATGGAAACATGGATATGCCGGTGATTGAGATAGTTGATACCAGGCTCATTAAAACAACAGACAAGAGCAAAGTAATTATTTCACCAAGATTACAGGAATCAATTGAAAGCAGTTTGGAACACAACAGGCAGGTGATACTTTTTCAAAACCGGCGCGGTTATTCGCCTTACCAGGTTTGCCAGGTTTGTGGATGGATACCTCATTGTAAATATTGCGATGTATCGCTGAGCTATCACAAGACAAAAGGAAAACTGGTTTGTCATTATTGTGGTACCGTATACCCGCTGGTTCAAACCTGTGAAGCCTGCGGCAACCATCTCTTTGCACAACAAAATTTTGGTACGGAAAGAATTGAAGAAGAACTGCAGGAACTATTCCCGGAAGCAAAGATTTCCAGGATGGATGTGGACAGTGTTAAAGGGAAACACGGTCATGATGCGCTGATTCAATTATTCGAACAACATAAAATACAAATTCTTGTTGGAACGCAAATGGTAGTGAAGGGGCTTGATTTTGAAAATGTGGAATTGGTAGGCATTCTGGATGCAGATGCAATCCTGGGCTTTACAGACTTCAGGGTGAATGAGCGCGGCTTTCAACTGATGGAACAGGTAAGTGGAAGGGCCGGAAGAAAAGACATTGCAGGAAAAGTATTGATACAGGTAAGAAATGTAAATCATCCAGTGTTATTAAAAGTGCAGCAACACGATTATAAAAGTTTTTACACCGAAGAAATAGAAGCCCGGAAACAATTTTCTTATCCGCCGTTTACCAGGATCATTAATATTTTATTCAGGCACAAGGATAAGGATACTGTTGCAGGGGCTGCTCAAAATTTTGCGGCACAGTTAAAGCCTTACCTGGCACAATATATGATTGGGCCCGCACAACCCGTTGTAGGCAAAGTGAGAAACCTGTTCTTAATGGAGCTGATGCTTAAGCTTCCGAAAAATGCGGGCCTTATTCAACAGTGCAAGCATTTGATATATACTTCCACTGCCATGATGCACGCAGATAAAAAATACAGGAGTGTACAGGTGATACCGGATGTTGATGCAATTTGATGCTGAAAATATCTTTCTATGGACCAATCTCAAATTCATAAATTTTACGGCTTCTTCTTTTTTCACCTTTTGACAGTGGTTTATTTTGATGTTATTTATGAAACAATGTTTATCATGAGTTCAATGAAATTTCCTGGCTTTTTGCTTTGATACAATGATAACGATATCCCGGAATTTGATATTGTGAACGTACCGCATAATAATCATGATTTGAATGTATGTTAACGCAATTCAGATGATGGCACCAGGAAACTGCCCCACAGTAATAACAAATCTTTCCCGTAAAGTAATTATATGACTGCACTGTGGTTATTTAACTATCGCGCCAAAATCAAATGCTCCCATAATTTTATGTATTTTGCCAACGGAGAAAATTACAAATGCAAATCCAGGAAAATATTTCGCTTAAAAAACTCAATAGCTTCGGAATTGACGCAATTGCCCCAAGGTTTGGCGTCTTTAATTCAGCAGATGATCTAAAAGAATTTTCGATTCATAACAAAGACGATCAACCGCTGTTGCTGGGCGGTGGAAGCAATATACTTTTCACAAAAAACATAAAACGCACCGTTTTAAAAAATGAGATCAAAGGCATTGCGAAAATTCATGAAGATGATAAATTTATTTATGTAAGAGCAGGGGCAGGGGAGAACTGGCACCAGTTTGTGTTGTATTGTATTGAGCATGGTTATGCCGGAGTAGAGAATTTGTCATTGATTCCGGGCAATGTAGGCGCCAGTCCCATGCAAAATATAGGGGCCTATGGTGTTGAAATCAAAGAAGTATTTCATGAACTGGAAGCTTATCACCTGCGGGACAGAACAATGACCCGTTTTGGATTAAATGATTGTGCATTTGAATACCGCGATAGTGTATTTAAAAGAAAATACAAAGATCAATTCGCAATACTAACGGTTACGTACAGGCTAAGGAAACACCCTCAGTACAATACCAGTTACGGAGCATTAGAACAGGAGTTGGAAAAAATGGGAACAAAACATCTTTCTATTGAAGCCATTTCGCAGGCGGTGAGCAATATACGTTCTTCAAAATTACCCGACCCCGCAGTCATTGGTAATGCCGGCAGTTTTTTTAAAAACCCGCAAGTAACTGAGGCCATTTATGAAAGCCTGAAAAAGGAATTCCCGGGTATAGTTGGTTACGTTGTAAATAACAATGAAATAAAACTTGCTGCCGGCTGGTTAATTGAACAGTGTGGCTGGAAAGGTTTTCGCCGGGGAGACGCCGGCGTGCATGCCAGGCAGGCATTGGTTTTGGTGAATTATGGGAATGCCGGTGGTGCTGAAATTTTTGACCTGAGTACGGAAATTCTCCATTCCGTAAAAGAAAAATTTGGTGTTGAGCTGGAAAGAGAAGTAAATATTTTTTAGTGTTATTCAATCACTTCAGCTTCCAGGTCGTAATCAAATGCCTTTGTAATTTTTACCTGCACAAAATTGCCAATGGTTAATTTCTTATTGCTGTGTACCACTACCTCATTATCTACTTCTACACTGTCAAATTCTGTACGACCCAGATACCGTCCCGCTTCCTTTTTATCTATTAATACTTTAAACGTTTTTCCAACTTTCTCTTCGTTTTTCTCAAAAGAAATTTCCTGTTGCACTTCCATGATCTCCTGTGCGCGTCTTTCTTTTTCCGCAGCCGGAATATTATCTTTCAATTCATGTGCAGAAGTTCCTTCTTCATGCGAATATTGAAAAATACCAACGCGGTCAAACCGTTGTTCCATTAAAAATTCTTTCAAATCTTCAACATCTTCATTTGTTTCTCCCGGAAAACCAGCTATCAGTGTTGTTCTCAAACAAATACCGGGCAGCTTCTCACGGACTGCCGATAACAATTCTTTCATTTCCGATTTGGTAATATTCCTGCGCATTGCTTTCAGCATATTATCACTGGCATGCTGTAAAGGCATATCCAGGTAATTGCAAATATTGTCGCGTTGCCGCATCGTATCCAATATCTCCAATGGAAATTTTGAAGGATAAGCATAGTGCAATCGAATCCATTCAAGTCCCTGTACATCCGCGAGGCGGTTCAGCAGATCACTGAGCATTCTTTTTTTATAGATATCTAGGCCATAGTAAGTTAGTTCCTGGGCAATCAACATCACTTCTTTAACGCCTTTTCTTACCAACCCTTCAGCCTCTTTTACCAGTTCTTCTATTGTTTTACTTACATGCTGGCCACGCATCAGCGGGATAGCACAAAAGGAACAGGTACGGTTACAGCCTTCCGATATTTTCAGGTATGCATAATGTTTAGGTGTAGCCAATAAGCGTTCTCCCACTAACTCCGTTTTATAATCCGCATCAAATTGTTTGAGCATGAGTGGCAACTCCATGGTACCGAACCATGCATCCACATCGGGGATTTCTTTTTCAAGATCATCGCGGTAACGCTGACTGAGACAACCGGTAACATATACTTTATCTATTTTTCCGCGACGTTTCAATTCCAATTGATCCAGTATGGTATTTACACTTTCTTCTTTTGCCTTGTCAATAAATCCACAGGTATTTACCACCACTATATTATGATCCAATTTGGCATTTTCATGCACCACTTCAATATCATTGGCCATCAATTGCCCGCTCAACACTTCACTGTCCACCATGTTTTTGCTGCAACCCAGTGTAATAATATTGACCTTATCCTTTTTGAGTGTTCTTGTTTTCATGCCGCGCAAAGGTAAACAGAAATGAGTGATAATTAACCACTGAAACGGCTTTAATCATCACCAAAAACAGCGGGAATTAGTAATAAAAAGTTGGCGGTTTTGGAAGCTGGGTCGCCCCTAAATAATTTTTAATTGACTCGTTCTATAGGTTCAGCTCAACTTAATGATGATTCTTATATGATGTGCCCCGCCCAGACTGGTGAACTGCCTTACCTGAATTCGTCTTTAAACTTGTCGTATAACTTTTCGAATACCAAAAAATTTGGAATATATCGTTTGTGATTGGCAGCATCGGGAGTAAATGCTTTATTTGCAGCAATGAACTTTTTTACATCTGACCAATGCGTTATTAATCTCAATGCTTTCATTCCCATGAATGCGGCTCCCAATGCAGATGCATCTGCGCCATGAAATACTTTCACCGGTTTATTTATGATATCGGTCATCATTTGCACCCACAAAGCAGATTCAATAAACCCACCGCTTACATAAACAACTTCAATTGCTTCGCCATTTTCTTCCATCAGGTTTAAAACTTGCAGCAATGCAAAACAAATGGCTTCCATTATGGCCCGCATAAAATGTGCTTTTGTATGATTTGCACTGATACCAAAGAAAATTCCTTTTGCTTCAGCATTCCATACCGGCGCTCTTTCACCATATATATAAGGAAGAAAAACAAGTCCGTCTGATCCGGCAGGGATGGAAGCCGCCTGGGTCATGTACGCATCAAATTCATCTTTGGAAACAAAATTGTTTTCCAAAAAATTAACAGCAAACCATTTTAAGACATTGCCACCGTTATTAATACCACCACCGCAGAGATAAGTTTTATCATCCACCAGGTAATTGAACAACTGATGGCTTGTACCAGTGATGGGCTCATCACTGAACTTTCTCGCAGCACCACTGGTACCAATGGTAATGGCCGCTTCTCCCGGTAAAACCGCTCCACTGCCAAGGTTTGCAAGACAACCGTCACCCGCACCCATTACAATTGGGGTGTTCTTTGGAAGGCCGGTAAGATTTGAAAACGGAGTAGCATAATTGTTAATGGTATAAGTTGGCAATACAGGTTTTGATAAATGATCTGCTGTAATGCCCGCAAAACTCATGGCATCTTTGTTCCATTCCAATTGTTTATTATCAAACAGACCCGATGCAGATGCAATAGAATAATCCACCAGGTATTCGTTACACAACTGCTGCACAACATATTCTTTCATGGAAATAAACTTATGTGTAACTGCAAATATTTCCGGCTGCTGATCTTTTATCCATGCAATTTTACAAAGAGGCGACATGGGGTGGATGGGCGTACCGGTTTGTTCATAAATCTGCTGTCCCATGCTGGTATCCTTCAACCGGGTTGCATATTGATTGCTCCTGATATCTGCCCATGTAAGTAACGGCGTTAAAGGTTTTCCATTTTTATCAACGGCCATTATACTGTGCATGGCCGCGCTGAATGATATGCATAGCACACTATCTGTTGTCTTAATTTTTGAAACGGCTTTTTTTATCACCGAACACACGGCATTCAATACAAGAGATGGATCTTGCTCACTGTAACCCGGTTGAGGCTGGTTGGTTGGATACCCTTCTTTTATTTCATCCAAAACCACTCCCGCCGTATTAATAATAACTGCCTTGCTATGTGTAGTGCCAATATCAACCCCTATCAAATAATGCATAATAATATAGAATACCCGAATATAAAAATATCAGTTCATTTCGTACCAAAAGATTTTAATTGAATAAGAATAATACCGACTGTGTAACATATTATCTTTTTGTACCGCATTAATAAATTTTCATTTAATCCGCATGCAAGAATTGTTTACATTTATTCTTTCAATAACAGCTTTTAAAGAAATAAATCATTTCATGGGACAATTGAATATTAAAAAACAACCTAAGAAGTATGATGTGGTGATAGTAGGATCCGGCGCTGGTGGCGGTATGGCATCCTATATGCTCACAAAAGCCGGGCTGAAAGTTTGCCTCATTGAAGCAGGACCAATGTATGACCCTGCAAAAAATATTACACAGCTCAAAGGCCCCTGGGAAAGTCCGCGCCGTGGTGCCAGTACCAAATTCCGGCCATTCGGAGATTTTGATGCCTGCTATCATGGATGGGAAATAGAAGGAGAGCCTTATACCCATACGGAAGGAACAGAATGGGATTGGTGGCGCGCAAGAATGGTGGGTGGAAGAACCAATCACTGGGGAAGAATTTCATTGCGCTTTGGTCCAAAAGATTTTAAGAGAAAAAGTATTGATGGCCTGGGTGATGACTGGCCCATAGGCTACGAAGATGTAAAACCTTATTATGATGCCGTTGATAAATTAATTGGTGTTTTTGGAACCAATGAAGGTTTGGAAAACGATCCCGATGGTTTTTTTCTGCCACCGCCAAAACCACGGCTGCATGAACTCCTGATAAAAAATGCGGCCTCAAAAGCAGGCGTAAGAGTAATACCCGGAAGATTATCTATGTTGACAAAGGCCCTGCCAGATAATAAAGATCGCAAAGCTTGTTTCTTTTGTGGTCAGTGTAACCGGGGTTGCCAGGTTTATGCCGATTTCTCTTCTTCTTCCGTTTTGGTAAAACCAGCAATTGCCAGTGGAAATGCCGATATTATCACCAATGCAATGGCAAGGGAAGTATTGACCAATAAGGAAGGTTTGGCAACGGGTGTTTCTTATATCAATAAAGATGATTTGCAGGAATACCAGGTAGAAGGCAAAGTAGTGATACTTGCCGCCAGTGCTTGTGAGAGTGCCAGGTTATTATTGAATTCAAAATCTCAGCGTCATCCTAATGGACTTGCCAATGAGAGTAATGTAGTGGGAAAATATTTGCATGATTCTACCGGCTCAGGTGTAGGTGGTTATCTGCCAAATCTTTTTGGTAGAAAAAGGTATAACGAAGATGGAGTAGGAGGTATGCACGTTTATTCTCCCTGGTGGCTGGATAATAAAAAATTAGACTTCCCACGCGGTTATCATATTGAATATGGTGGTGGAATGGATATGCCGGGCTATGGTATTGGTATGGGCATGGAAAGAATGAATGGGAAATATGCAGTGAACGGGAAAAAGAAAGATGCCGGTGGTTATGGTAAATCATTGAAAGAAGATGTACGGTTTTTCTATGGTGCGGAAGTAGGTATGGCGGGACGTGGTGAGGCGCTTGCAAAAGAATCGAACTATTGTGAGATAGATCCCAACGTAGTGGATAAATTTGGGATTCCTGTATTGCGTTTCAATGTGAAATATGACAGCAATGAAATCAACCAGGCAAAACACATGAATGAAACTTTCAAAGAAATCATGCATCAAATGGGTGCTGTCATTACATTTGGAGGAGACAACGGCCCGCACAATAACTGGGGACTGGAATCGCCCGGCAAAATTATTCATGAAGCGGGTACGGTGAGAATGGGTAGCGATCCAAAAAAATCTGCCTTGAATAAATTTAGCCAGGGACATGATTGCAAAAATTTGTTCGTCGTAGATGGTGGCCAGTTTGTGAGCCAGGCAGATAAAAATATTACCTGGACCATCCTGGCACTGAGTATGCGCGCCTCAGAGTATATAGTAAGTGAACTTAAAAAGAATAATATTTAATATCAGTTCCGGATTAGCTTTTACATAAGTATAGCATTGACCATCAAATAACAGAAATCAAACTATTATGGATAGACGAAATTCCATCAAAGCGTTAGTACTGGGTACTGTATCGGCCAGTACATTTGCGGCTGCCTGTAAAAATACCGATACAAAAGTTGAAGTGGCACCAACCAATGCCGGCACGCTCAATTACGATCGCACGCCCGAAGAACTGGCACAGATACAGAAATTAAATGCTGAGAAATTCTTTACCAGTGATGAACTGGCAACCATTACGGTACTGGCCGACATCATTCTTCCCAAAGATGAAGTAAGTGGCAGTGCCTCCGAGGCTGGCGTGCCTGCATTCATTGAATTCATTGTAAAGGACATGCCCTATCACCAGACACCTATGCGCGGTGGTTTGCGCTGGCTGGATATACAATGCATGAAGCGTTATGAAAAAGCGTTTAAGGATTGCAGTCAGCAGCAACAGATAGAAATGGTGGACCTGATAGCTTATCCCGAAAAAACAAAAGACAAGCCGGAACTAACTCAGGGCATTGCATTCTTTAATAAAATGCGCGACCTTACCTTAACTGGGTTTTATACAACTCAAATGGGTTTTAAAGATCTGGGTTATGTGGGTAATACTCCCAATCAATGGAACGGAGTACCAGATGATGTATTGAAACAATACGGTGTTGCCTACACGGAGAAGGAGTTGAAAGAATGTGTCAGTTTTGATAAAGCATAATTGAAAGCCAGGTTTGAACCTGGCTCTTTTTACTATCAAACTTTCATCAGCAGATGAATGCCTTTAACGATTGCAGTATCCTTATTGATGAATTCATCCATGATAGAATAATGATTTTTCCCCGGTACCTGTATTAATTTTATCTGGTCATTTGTTTTATTCCAGGCTATTTCAAGTTCCCTGCTTTGATCAATGAACTCTTCAGTTTCTCCGCCACCGACCGCGATGAGTAGTGGACAGGTAACTAAAGGCCCCAGGCTGACCGGGCTATTTCTTATAGCAGTTTCCATATCCATTCTCAATCCATTATTCTGATAACACAATTGAATGGGAACTAAATTAGATAGTCCACTTATTGAACAAACACCTTTAATGAGTTTTAAAGGCAACTTACTATCGATAGCGGACCATTGGGTTGTCATCATCATTGTCGCAAGATGTCCACCCGCACTATGACCAGCTATATATATTTGATTGGGATCTCCATTGTATGTTGCAATATTATTGTAGACCCAACTGATCGCATTGCTGCATGAAAGCACAATTTGATCCATTGTATAATCCGGTGCCAACGGATAATTCAATAAAACTGTTGTGATATTATCTGCACAAAAAGTATTGGCAACAAAGTGAAAGTTTGATTTATCAAGCATTTGCCAGTAACCACCATGAATAAACACCAGCACTTTCGAATGCTGTTGTGAAGAGGGGTAAATATCCAATTGCTCCAGGGTCAATTCACCATAGGAAATATCTCTATTAACTGAAAGTTTTTTTTCTGTCTCCCTGCTTAATCGTTCCCACTTTTCAAAATAATCATTGAAATCAGGTGTATGCAGCCGCACATTGTATTGCCGATCGAGTGCAGCCTGGTTGTAATTTTTATACAGCATTGATTAATTACTTATGCAACACTGGCTTTCTTTGCTGTTATTTCCCGGTTACTTTCTTCCAGGCACTTAAATACCAGTTGATAAAATTCAGGATGAGATTGCCATGTCTTTCCGGTTACGATTCTTCCATCCTGTACAGCTTCATCGGGTGAAACGTATATACCACCACAGGATTCCACTTCAAATTTTACATGCTCATAACAGGCTACTTTTTTCTGATCCACCAAACCAGCCGTTACCAATATCTGAACTCCATGACAAATAGCGAAGATGTATTTATTGGCTTTATTAAATGCTTTCAACATATTAATGACACGAATATCATTGCGTAAATATTCAGGCGCACGACCACCGGGAAACAGTATGGCGTGATAATCGTCGGGCTCCACATCATCAAAGGATATCTGCGACTCTACCAGGTAACCTTTGCGTTCTACATACGTATCCCAACCTGGTTCAAAATCATGGATGACCAGGTTCATCCTTTTTACTGCAGGAGCGGCAATTACGGGTTCGTAACCTGACTCTCTCAACCGATGCATAGCATATAAAATTTCAAAACTTTCTCCGGCATCGCCGGTAACAATGAGTATTTTCTTTGCATTTTTCATATTGCTAAAGTTACAGGAAAATATATTTTTTAACTATAATAAATCCCCGTAAATACTATCAAAATATTTTAAGATTGCTTTGTTAAAAATGCTATCTTTTATACCTTGAATATTTTATTCCAACAACATAACACAATCGCTAAAAAAAGCCATATGAATAAAAAACTGCTATTCCCTTTTGTCTTTTTGCTATTTACATTTTTTCTTCACGCACAACAGGTAACATTAACGCCTGCACAGATAGTTTCACTTACACCAGATTGGAAGGGTGATCGTTCTGCTGATGGTCGCCCTTATGTGTCTGATCAAATTATGGAAAGACTGAAAAATGTTTCAATAGAAGAAGCATGGGGCTACCTGCGCAACAAAGGATTTCAAAACCAGTATGAGGGTGATTGGATGACTCAATATCCCGACAGCAGCATGACCGGTCGCGTAGTTACTGCCCAATACATGCCTTTGCGTCCGGATGTTGACAAATTAATAAAAGACAAAGGAAAGACGGATGGTCGGATCGGCGCCACCAATTCCTGGCCCATCGATGTTTTAAAAAATGGAGACGTTTACGTAGCCGATAGCTACGGAAAGATTGTTGATGGCACATTAATAGGTGACAATCTTGGAAATGCTATTTATGCGAAATCAAAACGGGGCGTTATCTTTTATGGGTCTGTGAGAGATGTGGAGGGCCTGAATGAAATTAAGGGATTCAATTTTTGGATCAAAGGCCAGGACCCGTCATATATTCAGCAGATGATGCTAACGGGTATCAATACCCCAATTCGTATTGGTCGCGCTACCGTATTGCCCGGTGATGTTGTATTGGCCAAAAAAGCAGGAACCATATTTATTCCCGCATACCTGGTGGATGACCTTGTTATCAATTCAGAATTTGTTCAACTGCGGGATGAATTTGGTCACCAGCGTTTGCGTGAAGGAAAGTACACGCCCGGACAAATAGATACCAAATGGACTGACACGATTAAAAACGATTTCCTGGACTGGATTAAAAATTACCCGGGCAAATTACCCATGAGCAGGAAAGAGCTGGATGATTTTATGAAAGATCGTACCTGGTAAAAAATAGACCAACATATAAATCAAATCACTTCAAAACTTATTAATATGACGCCTTCCCAAAAATTCTTGTCTAAAATAGGACTAACGGACCCTGTACCTGCAGAAGAGATGAATGCATTTCATCTGGACGAGAGAGAGAATAGTCGCCGCAATTTTTTTAAGAAATCTGCTTTAGGCGGTATAACGCTGGGTGGAGCTTTGCTGTTTTCTCCCATTGAAGAAATCATCGCGCAAAGTACACAAAAAGTAAATCGCTTCTCCAGTCCCACAGATCTGAAAATTACGGATATGCGTTACTGTATTATTCAGAATGTTGGTCGTACACCCATATTACGCATTGATACCAACCAGGGCATTTATGGTTTGGGCGAAGTAAGAGACGGCGCCGATGAAAGATATGCGCTGATGCTAAAGAGCCGGATACTCGGACAAAATCCCTGCAATGTTGAAATGATTTTTAAAACACTCAAACAATTTGGAGGACATGCAAGACAGGGCGGGGGAGTCTGCGGTGTTGAAATGGCGTTATGGGATCTCTGCGGTAAAGCATACAATGTTCCTGCCTGGCAATTATTGGGTGGCCGTTACCGTGATAAAGTTAGAATGTACGCTGATACACCTGAAGCACCGACACTGGACGAATTTAAAGCCAAAATAAAACACCGCCTGGAAGTGCAGGGCATGACCTGGTTGAAAATGGATATCTCAATTGGTGAAGTAAAAGATGTTCCGGGTGCATTGAACAATAGTAAATTCTGGGGCACTAACCTGGGACAATGGAACGGCGGTTATATGGATTATGCCAATACCAAACATCCTTTCACTGGTATACAAATCAATGAAAAGGGTTTGGATGAAATGGCAAAAATAATCAGTGAAGTAAGAGCGGTGGTTGGTAATGAGATACCACTTTCTTCTGATCATTACGGGCATTTTGATCTAAACAATGCCATCCGCTTCGGGCGAAAAGTTGAACCCTACCGGCTTGCATGGTTAGAAGACATGGTTCCGTGGCAATACACCGATCAATACAAGACCATGTCTGATGCACTTGAAACACCGGTACTAACGGGAGAGGACATATACTTATTAAGTGGTTTCAAACCATTGATAGATGCAAGAGCCGTGGACATCATACATCCTGACCTGGCAACATCCGGTGGCCTGCTGGAAACAAAACGAATTGGTGATTATGCCGAAGAACACGGAATTGCCATGGCCATGCATTTTGCAGGCAGCCCCGTTTCATTTATGGCGAATGTGCATTGCGCGGCTGCTACACAAAATTTTCTCGCACTAGAACATCATTCACTGGACAGCGATTGGTGGGAGGGCCTGGTTAAAACGACGGATGGAAGAAAATTATTTGAAAAGGGTTTCGCGAATGTACCGTTGGCTGCACCTGGGTTAGGAATTGAATTAGTGGAAGAAGAAATAAAAAAACATTTATTACCATCCGATAAATCTTATTTTGCTCCAACACCAGATTGGAACGATAAAAGATCTCATGACAGGCTCTGGAGTTAGGTAAGTTTTTATTAATAATGGTACAATGATAGCTGAGTTAAGAACCCAAAAATATCATTGTCGCATATTGATAAATGAGCGGCGTTCGAATTCTGATATGTAATTCCATTAGAGATGTTCGTCTTTCGTCAGGTATTGTCAATGGTGGGAATCTTATATTCATCCGCCGGGAACAACTGCCTGATTATTGATAAAGTCAAATAGTAAAAACTAACGGGGCTTTTTCGTAAAGCCCCGAACCGAAATACAATAGGACATTTCTGCCTTCAGGCATTCAAGCCTGCTGATTGCTCCAAGGTCAAGCTCCTCTACTGGTGTACCAACATTAGCGGAAATTTTTACTTTTCAACTATCTTATAATCGATTATCTTTTCTATTTTTCTATCAACGATCTTCAATGTTATTTTCTTGTAATCTGTTGTTCGGTAAAACTTACCATCCCTTCTGACTAATTCATATTGTTTTGCTTTTTTTTCGAAAAAGCCTTGGTTCTTCATTAAATAAAATTCATTGGGGTTTCCAAAGGCTGGAGATTTTATAAATACATCCGTAGTCGTATCAACATTTGTAACAATATAATTCTTATGTGCGGGAGTACTGAATATTGTAACTGTTGGGTTGGCTTTTTCAATATTGTCAGTAGAAATAAAATAATGATACTTAGGCGCAAGCGGAACCAAGCAAGATTGCAGCGTTTCGAATGCAATGAATAAAATAAAAATTGCCTTTTTGTTTCTCATTTTTGTCGGTAGAGATGCGAAAGAAATTTCAACGAACACATTAATTCAAAAGATGCATTTTAAAACAAAAAACCCGCCCCCGATATTTCAGAGGCGGGTTTTGATTTATTTATTGAAACTTTTATGGTAATTGTAACTTTTTATTCAAAGCCAGGTTGTGCTGGTTCACCATATCGTTCATGATATTTACTGTTTCTTCCAGATAAAGATTGTTGCGAAGGCTTTTTAACCATGCTTTAAAACGATCGTCCTTGTCTTTGTCATTTGCGTATTTGTTAGCATCAGAAGTCAGTGCATTCACTTCCAGTTCCTTTGGCAATTTATTTAATGATTCCAGTTGTTTTACAGTAGCACTGATTTTTTTCTTTTCATCGCGGTACTTATCAATATTAAGAGAATAGGTTTTATCATTTTCCTTTGCCAGCCACTCTGTATTTGTTTTGATGAGGTTGAAAGCCGGATTGTTTGTTACCCTCGCCTGGCTGGAAGCACGTAACGTGGTAGCATCAAAACCATATTTCCAGGTGTTGTAATCTGCCTTTTGAATTTCATCCCAGGGCAACGCATCCGGATCGTCTTTTTCACGAAGTTTTGAATACTCATAAAAATCCGGTAATACAATATCAGATACCACACCTTTTAATTGGGTAGAACCACCATTGATGCGATAGAATTTTTGCAAAGTGAGTTTGATGGTTCCCAATTCACTATTGGCGGACATAAATCCAAGTTCCTTATCAAGACCAATATTTCTTTGCACCGTTCCTTTACCGTAAGTGCTGGTACTACCTATGATTAAACCACGCTTATAATCTTGTATTGCTGCAGCAAAAATTTCAGATGCCGATGCGCTGAACTCATTTACCATAACCGCCAGCGGACCATCATACAATACCGTTTTATCTCTGTCGCGCAATACACTTGGTTTACCATCCCTGTCTCTTACCTGTACAACTGGACCTTCATCAATGAATAATCCAACCATCTTTACCACATCATACAGGGAGCCGCCACCGTTATCGCGGAGATCCATTATAATTCCATCAACCTTTTCTTCTTTTAATTTGATAATTTCTTTGGCCACATCATCCGCGCAGCGACGTCCTTTTGGATCATCAAAATCTGCATAGAACTCCGGCAGGTAAATAAAACCAATTTTTGATTTGCCATTTGATACAATGGAACTTTTGGCAAAAGTTTCATCCTGTACTATTTCATCGCGTATGAGTTTGACTACTTTGATTGCACCATCTGTTTTGCGTAAGGTCAATCTTACTTCAGTTCCTTTTTTTCCGCGTATTATTTTTACTGCATCGGGTACAAAATAACCAGCGAGATCCACGGGTTCTGATTCTCCCTGGGCAACTTTCAATACAACATCTCCAATAGCTACTTCGCCACTTTTCCATGCCGGGCTACCGGTAACCAATGTACCTATTTTGATGGTACCATCTTCATCATTTCGCAGTGAAGCGCCGATACCATAAAACTTGCCGCTCATTTCTTCGTCAAAATATCTTTTATCTACAGGCGGAAAATAATCGGTGTGCGGGTCCATGGCCTGTGTAATTGAATTCACGTATTTATTGAAGAGATCATTTTCGGTAAGTTTCACATTATAATTATCAAAAGTTCTGTCCATAATGCGCAGCACCTTGGCCCTGGCATCCTTCTCTAACTCTTCATTGCTTTTTGCTGCGAAATCTTTTTTCCCTTTGTTCTTTTCCTGCAATTCCAGCATGTCTACATACCGATCCAACACCAGGTACTTCAAACGTTTGCGCCAGAAATCTTTTCTTGCCGCATCATTCACAGCGAATTCTCTTTTTTCAGGATCACTTACAAATATTTCATCTTTCGTAAAATCAAAAGGTTGGCTCAATAATTCTTTGTACAATTTTTCAGCTTCCGGCATTCTCTTTCTAAACAATTCAGAAACAGCCGGTACAAAATTTACCGGTCCACCCATTATCTCATCATCAATTTTTGTTTCAAACTTCTTTAGATCAGTCACATCGGACTGAAGAAAGATACTCTTGTCCACATCAACTATCGCCAGGTACTTATTAAAAATTTCTTTTGAAAATTTATCGTTGATGTCTTTGGGACTGTAGTGAATCTCGGATAGCATTTCACCTACATTGTGCAGGATTTTTTCATACCGGGTGGGTGGATTGCTATTACCAGTTCCAAGGCTGCGGAAAGCAATAAAAACACCTGCTATTAATATTGTTAGCACGATGGGCAAACTACGTCTACTAATCATAAATTGTATAAATTTTTGCATTGTCTCAAAATTAACGAATAATCAACTGGCTTGTTGCCCCTTTCTATCACAATTAACAGCCAGTTATCCAAATATTATATGAACGGGGAATCATTTTAATGACAAACCCGGAACAAATAATGTTCCGGGTTTTCCTGGGGTAACTGATGGGTTTCGAACCCACGACCCTCAGAACCACAATCTGATGCTCTAACCAACTGAGCTACAGCTACCGTGTAAGCGGCAAAAATAATGGAATTTGATCTTCATTCAAAAACAATCCTTGTTGTAGCAGAATCGTTGTTATTTACTGTTTCTTTGCAACCACCAATGTTTTTGCACAATGAATGGCTGGCTTTATCTATTACCACTGATATCGGCTTTATTGGGATGGCTGATAAATCATTTGCTTATTTGTGCAATCTTTCAACCCAGGCAGCCAAAAAAAATTTTGGGTTTTACAATACTGGGACTTCTTCCGGCAAAAAAAAATAAAATCGCGGATAGCCTGGCAGAATTAATATGCCGTGATATCATTTCTTTCAATGAAATAGAGGAGAAAGTTACCCACCCGGATAATTTTCAAAAGATTATGCCACAGGTGGATGCGCATATTGATAATTTTTTAAAAGTGAAGTTGCCGCAGTCCATGCCCATGATTGCAATGTTCGTTGGAGACAAGACTACTGCACAACTGAAATCTGTTTTTTTAGCTGAACTTGAATTACTTTTTCCTCAAATAATGAACGGTTATATAGATAAACTGAGAGAAGACACCGATATCCGCAAAACAATCAGTGAAAAAATATTGACTTTCCCAAACAATAAGATTGAGTGGTTGATAAAATCGGCCCTTAAACCTGAATTCCAAAAAATAAAAATAATAGGTGCCATTACAGGGTTTCTAATTGGCCTTATCCAATTACTGATGTCATTGCTGGTTTCCAGAGCCGGTGCCATTTAATCATCAAATAAAAATACAACCGGTCTGCTGCATTATTTTACCGTTTATACCTCAGTTAAAGTTTACTTCAATCAGAAGGAAGGAATTTATACATAAGAACGTCTAAACAATTTAGACGGGTAATCTGTATTGAAAACCGCTCATCATTTGCAGGTTTAATTTCAACTATTGATGGCAGAAATTTGCAATTCATTTAAATAATCAACAACAAATTCATGAGAAAAATTTCTTTCCTGGTATTGTTAATCATCAGTAATATGGTTCTTTCAGCTCAGTTCCCCGGGGCAAGACAAGGTGGTGGAATGGGCGGAAATACAAACATTGGTCATTTTTATGGCAAACTTGTAGACGGAAAAACCAACAGGGGCATAGATGCTGCATCTGTGCAACTCCTGATGAGTAAAATGGATACCGTTGCTAAAAAAAGAAAAGATACTATTATTGCCGGTATGCTTACCAGATCCAACGGGGAATTCAGTCTTGAAAATCTTCCTTTGTTTGGAAGCTATCGGTTAAAGATAAGCGCAATCGGTTATAAGACCATAGAACAAAAAGTAGCTTTCGAAATGAAAAGACCAGGGGGAACAGATGCAGGTGGCACGCCAGACATGAGCCAGGCATTGGCAGGAATTGACAAGGATTTGGGCAATATTAAACTGGAGACTGATGCAAAATTGTTGGAGAATGTTACCGTCACCGCCTCCAAACCTTTATTTCAAATGGGGGTTGACAGAAAAATATTTAATGTGGACAAGAGTTTAATCAGTGTCGGACAGACCGCACAGGAGCTGATGAAAAATATTCCGTCCGTTAATGTTGATATAGACGGAAACGTAACATTGCGAAATGCAGCGCCAACCATATTTGTTGATGGAAGGCCCACTACACTTACATTGGATCAGATACCTGCGGATGCCATCGAAAGTGTGGAAATAATCACCAATCCATCCGCGAAATTTGATGCATCAGGCGGAACGGCCGGTATATTAAATATTGTATTGAAGAAAAACCGCAAGGCAGGTTACAATGGAAATATAAGAGCGGGTATAGATAGCCGTGGTAAAATAAATGCCGGTGGTGATATCAATATCAAACAGCAAAAAGTAAATTTCTTTGCCGCAGGCAACTATAACCAGCGCAAATCTATTTCTAATGGTTCCGTATTCAGTCAAAACCTAACTGATCCTATTTCGGATGTAAGCCAGCATTCAAAAACTACTTCCAATGGAAGTTTTGCATTTGGAAGAGCCGGGCTTGATTATTTTATTGACAATCGCAATACCATTACTATTTCCGGAGTTGCGGTAAGAGGTCATTTTAAGAATAATGATAACCTTAGTTTTGATTCTATCAATAATGCTTCCGTTTTTACTAGGGGTAGCCAGTTGACAAATACGGATGCCACTTTCCGGAATTTTGGCGGTGCATTGGGTTACAAACATAATTTTGCAAAAGCAGGAAAGGAACTAACTTCTGATCTGAATTTTAACAGTAGCACCAATAACAATAATGGTTTGTATGACATCCGTTTGTTTCAACCAGATTACACTCCCAAAGGCGGAGAATTTTTACGTAAGACAATCGGGGAAGGTGCCAATAAATTTTTTACCGCCCAGGTTGATTATACAAACCCTGTAACAGATAAAATTAAAATTGAAATGGGTGCCCGTGCGGCGATCCGAAACAACAAGAGCATCAGCAACAACTATGTTTTTGACCCCGGCACCAATACCTATGTGTACAACGGCTCGCTGAGCAGTAATTATAAATTTGACGACAGGGTGTATGCTGCCTATTTTAGTTTTTCACAAAAAATAAAAACCCTGAGTTACCAGGCTGGTTTAAGAGCAGAAAGTTCTGACTACACAGGTACCAAACTGCTGACAGTAAAAGACTCAACATTTAAAACCAGTTATCCCATCAGCCTTTTTCCAAGTCTGTTTTTAACAAAAGACCTTGGCAACAAACAGGATTTTCAAATCAATTATTCCAGAAGAATCAACAGGCCCAATTTTTTCCAGTTGATCCCATTCAAGGATATCACCAATCCCCAGTATCCAACAGTGGGTAATCCAGGATTAAAACCTGAATTCACCAATTCTTTTGAAATGTCTTACCAGAAAACATTTGTAAAGAATCACAGTTTATTATTGTCAGTCTACTTAAAACATACCACAGATCTGATTACGCGTTACCAGTTTAAGGATGTTATTGCAGACAATGCGCCAGATAGTGCAACATTTACATCCTATCAAAATGCAAACAGCGCTACTTCTTATGGATTGGAAGTGACATCGAGAAACCCGCTGACCAAATGGTGGGACATGACAACGAACATAAACTTTTACAATGCTACTATCAATGCTACCAATATTACAAATGCAGGTGGCTCGAGCCAGCGACTGAGTTATTTCGCTAAATGGAACAATAGCTTCAAACTCCCCAAAAATTTCAGTATTCAGTTTTCAGGAGATTACCAGAGTAAATCTGTATTACCACAAAGCAATGGTGGCGGGGGAGGACGTGGTATGTTTGGAGGCGGACCTCAACCTTCTGCGCAAGGTTATATCAATTCTAATTATGGATTTGATATGGCCATCAAAAAAGAATTCCTGAAAAATAAAGCCGCATCACTTACATTAAGCGTGAACGATATATTCAAAACCAGGAAGTATAGCTACTATTCCTATTCAACCATTGTAACGCAGGATTATTCCCGCACAAGAGATCCGCAGATATTCCGCTTGAATTTTAATTACCGCTTTGGTAAACTGGACGTAACCTTATTCAAACGCAAGAATATGAGAAGTGGAATGGATGGCGTGCAGGATGCGCAACAGCAATAATGAAAACCGCTCATTGATAAAAAAAATGGTTCCGCTTCAGGAACCATTTTTTGTGACCAGCATTTGTATTTCAATTGAACATCGTTGCCACGCTCGTTTCATCGTTTGAATAAAATGGCATCAATGCTGAGTATAAAAAAGTGAATCTATTTGAGCAGATAATCTTTCAATTCCGGGTAACTGTTGTGCATTTCAGTAGCAACCTTCTTATCCCGTAAAATTTTTTCTATTGAACCAGGTACCGGCACTGTAGTTTCAATAACAGGTTCAACCACATCGTAAAATTTTACCGGGTGCGCCGTCTCCAGGAATATACCTTTTTCACCCGGGTGCTGCTGAAGATATTGCTGAAGTGACAGCAAACCCACCGCTCCATGTGGATCCAACAGGTAATGGTATTGCTGATACACCGATTGAATAATCATTTTCGTTTGTTCATCACTGATACTACCGCTACTCAATGTTCTTTTCAGATCCCCCAATTGCTGGTGAAACAATTCAAGAATACGAACAAAATTGCTGGGATCACCAACATCCATTGCATTGGATATAGTGGCCACCGCTTTTTGGGACTCATAATGACCGGTTTGTAAAAATATGGGGACGGTGTTATTGGCATTGCAGGCTGCAATAAAATGTTTAACCGGCAACCCGGAAATATGTGCCAGCATCCCTGCACAAATATTTCCAAAATTCCCACTGGGCACTGCTATCACGGGCGGATTGTCTTTATCGCACCATTGCTTCCAGGCAAAAAAATAATAGAACTGTTGTGGCAACCATCTTGCCACATTGATGGAATTGGCGGATGTAAGAAATAATTGTTTGTTGAGCTGTTCATCCGCAAATGCTTTTTTAACCATTTGCTGGCAATCATCAAAATTGCCTTTTACTTCTATCGCGTGAATATTTTTTCCAAGAGTAGTCAATTGCTTTTCCTGTACAGAACTCACTTTGCCAGATGGGTATAAAATAACTACCTCAACACCTGGTACATCATAAAAACCATTGGCCACTGCACCTCCCGTATCTCCGGAAGTTGCCACCAGTACCGTAACCTTCTGATGATTGTTTCTTACAAAATAACCCAGGCACCGGCTCATGAATCTTGCACCAATATCTTTAAATGCAAGGGTAGGGCCATGAAACAACTCAAGTGAAAAAATCAGTTCGGTCACTTTTACCAATGGAATATCAAAATTGACAGTCTCTGCAACAATGCGTTTCAATTCTTCAAGGGGAATTGTATTACCGACATAGGGACTTATAACCCTCAATGCAATTTCTTCATTGGAATAATTTTCTATATCCTGAACCAGGTCCCTGTCAAGCTTTGGAATACTTTCGGGAAAATACAATCCCTTGTCCGGCGCCTGTCCATTGATCGTGGCTTCCTTAAAATCAACTATAGGTGACTGTTTGTTAAGACTGTAATAATTCATTTTGAATTAAAAATTAAAAGTTATACACCTACTAGCTACTCAACACTCAACACTCACCACGCTCACGCCCTTATCATTCAACGTAGTCACATAAGTCTTAAAATCAATTCCCATATCAGCAAAAATATTTTTCATGACCCGCTCAACTTTTTCTGCCGTTGATCTTTCTTTACTCAACATAAAGATCGATGGACCAGAACCCGAAATACCACCTCCCAATGCGCCTGCTTCAATGCTTTGCTTTTTTACCTGGTCGAAGCCCGGAATTAAAATACTGCGAACGGGCTCAATGATTACATCTTCCAGTGAACGACTGATGAGATCGTAATCAGCTTTCATAAATCCTGCTACCAATCCTGCTATATTACCCCACTGTTTAATAGCATCTTTTAACAACACTTCTTTTCGCAGGATCTGCCTGGCATCGGATGTCTTTACTTCAATTTGGGGATGCACAACAGTTACATATAACAAAGGCGCATTGAGCTGTATGATGTCCAATGGAAATATAGAACGGATCAAAGTAACGCCTCCATAAATACAGGGTGCAATATTATCGGCATGCTTTACACCACTGGCAAGTTTCTCCCCATTCATTGCAAAACGCACCAGGTCTTCTTTCGAAAAACAATTATTGAGCAGATGATTGGCTGCCACCACCGCACCTGCTGAACTGGCCGCACTACTACCCAGTCCACTGCCTGGCATAATACATTTATCAACCACCAAATCAAAACCTATCTTTTTTTCATACTCCTGCATCAACGCCAACAATGCTACACCTGCTACATTTTGTGAGGGTTCAACGGGAAGGTTATATCCATCGATATGCTTTATGCGAAGCCCGGGTTCACTGCTCAATGAAAGTTCCATTTCATCCTGTGGATCATTCAATGCCATACCCAGAACATCAAAACCACAGACCATGTTTGCAACTGTTGCCGGTGCCTTTATTTTTATCCGATTCATTGCTATTATATTTTGGCCGCCCTGATGATGTCTGCAAATACACCGGATGCAGTTACTTCTGCGCCGGCTCCTGCACCTTTTATTACCAATGGTTGTTCAGGATAACGATCACTGTAAAAAAGTACCACATTGTCCTTTCCATACAAATGATAAAGATCCTGCCGGGGATCGATATGTTGTAGTCCTACTGACGCCTTACCATTTTCATATTTTGCTACAAACTTTAATTTCTTTCCTGCAGCAGCAGCTTCCGTATAGATCTTTTTAAAATGTGTTTCTTCCTTTGCCATGGCTGCATAAAAATCCGGAACTGTCCCGGTCATGCAGGACGCAGGCATAAAAGAATGATTGCTGATTTGTTCCATCTCCAGTTTTTCACCGGTTTCCCTTGCAAGGATCATGATCTTGCGCATTACATCCGTTCCACTTAAATCCAATCGTGGATCTGGTTCTGTATAACCTTCATCCTGTGCCTGCTTCACTACTTCTGCAAATTTCTTTTCGCCGTTGTATTGATTGAAAACAAAATTAAGTGTGCCACTTAATACTGCTTCAATTTTATTGATCTTGTCACCACTGCGCAACAAATCGTTTAAAGTGCCAATCACCGGCAAACCTGCACCCACATTGGTTTCAAAAAGAAAAAGACAATTGTGCTCCCGCGCAAGGTCCTTTAATTTTCTGTAATACACATAAGGAGATGAACAGGCAACTTTATTACAGGCTACTACGGAGATACTTCGCTGCAATAACAAATCATAAATCTTGGCCACTTCATCATTGGCTGTCACATCCGCAAAAACGGAATTGCGTAAATTTTTAGTCTGGATGGTTTCAATAAACACGCCAATGTTCATCGGACTTCCTTCCTTCAGCAACTCCTTCCATTTACCCAGGTTGATCCCTTCATCATTGAACAACATTTTTTTACTGTTGGCCATTCCAACTACTCTAACCTGCAGGCGTAAGTGCTGTTCCAGGTATGCCTGTTGCTGCAGTAATTGCGCTATCAGTTTACTACCAACATTTCCTACACCGGTGATAAAAAGATTTATTTGCTTATAGGTGGTTTCAAAAAATTCTTCATGCAGTATATTGATCGCTTTCTTTACATCTGCTGTAGCAATTACGGCTGAAATATTTCTCTCGGATGATCCCTGTGCAATGGCTCTTACATTTACGCCATTTCTACCCATGGCACCAAACATTTTACCACTGGTTCCGGGATGACTCTTCATATTATCGCCTACCAACGCTACGATAGATAACTCTTTTTCTACCGACAGCGGTTCTACCTTCCGCGTTTCAATTTCCCAGGCAAATGTTTTATCTATCACTTCCTTTGCTTTTGCAGCATGTATATCATCTATGCCCACGCAAATAGAATGTTCAGAAGAACCCTGTGTTATCAGGATAACATTAATGGAGGCATTGGCAAGTGATTCAAATAATCTTTTTGAAAAGCCCGGTATTCCTACCATACCGCTTCCCTCTAAACTCAGCAAAGCCATTTTATTGATACTGGATATTCCACGTATACCTCCACCGTTCTTAATTGCTGTGTTTTCGATCACCGTTCCGTAATCCTGTGCTGCAAAAGTGTTCTTCACCCACACCGGGATACTTTTGGTCATTACGGGTTGAATGGTGGGTGGATAAATAACTTTCGCGCCAAAATGTGAAAGTTCCATTGCTTCCTGGTAAGAAATATGGGGGATCACTTTTGCATTACTGACAAGTCTTGGATCTGCTGTCATCATACCACTTACATCCGTCCATATTTCCAGCACAGTTGCATCTGCTGCACCGGCCAGTATTGCTGCGGTATAATCAGAACCACCTCTTCCCAACGTTGTAGTGACTGCATTTGCATCAGCCGCAATAAAACCCGGCAATACAAACAACTGACTGGAAGTACCAGAGAAATAAGACTTGATCTTTGGATTGGTTGAAGCAAAATCTACCGTGGCATTTCCAAAATTTGAATCGGTAATAATTAATTCACGGGAATCTTTCCATATATTATCTGTTCCCATTGTTTTAAACCTGGCCGCAATGATTTGTGAGGAAAGCATTTCACCATAACTTACCATACGATCCCTGGTTCTCGCCGACAATTCGCGCAACAGGAAAATGCCATTACAAATATCTTCTATCTCATTGCAATTTTTTTTCACCATACTTAATACAGCGCTTTGTTGTGCAACCGGTATCAGCGACTTTACAACGATCATATGCCTTTGCTCGATTTCCAGCAAATGTTCTTTATATTTTTCATCACCGTCTGCTGCCAGTACGGCACTGTTGATTAATGAATCTGTAATTCCACCCAACGCAGAGACTACCAAAATAGTCTTGTCATTTTTCATTGCCCGCTCCACGATGGCCACCACCTTATTAATATTTTCAGCGTTCGCTACAGAGCTGCCACCAAATTTTAAAACCTGCATATACTTATTATTAATTGAATTGAATTTTTTGAGTGTAAATACCACCTGGTATTTGTATCAGCCATAAAGCCCAATGGTTATATTGAAATATGCAACCCTTAACGGGTTGTAATAGTGGTAATAATTGCAGTAGCTGTACCTGCTGACGATACGGTAGAAATGGTTTGCTGGATATGTTTGTGTTGTTGTACCACTTTTTTTAAGACGCCGAAGGTAATAAGACATGCTTATATAACAATCGTTAGTTTGATTGAATTTTTTGCTGTTATTACAATTACTTCACAGGGAATGCTGATGTTTGACTGCAAATTTTCAATTCGTAAAATTTTGATGGCACTTCAAGACAGGATGCATTTGCAATTTGTCAAGCTGAAACGAAGCCCGGCGGCCTGAGCCGAAACGTACTATTTATAGAGAGTAACAATAATGCTAAAATCATATTGCCTCAAGCCGGCATGGCTTCGCATTCGCACGTAACATGACATTGTTCGATCTATTCACTATTAATTTAAAATGAAATAAAAAAGCAACCCCTTGCTTCAATTCATTTTTTCAACGTATTTTCATTGCCGGTTGCCGCTTGCTATCATTTCCAGTATTTAAAATCTATCTATTAATGGACATCCAGTCATCGCGCGGGCTGCAGCAATTTAAAAACTATGTTGGAATAAAATTTCAACTGTACAACAGTCTTTTTACATCGCTTCCTTTTCACCGGATTGAGAAAACAGGCATCCTGCTTTCTTTGTTACTATCTGATTGCGAAGATGGGTTCAAAAAGAAAATGAGTCCCGCGCAAATCATTGATGAATTTTTTCAAAAACATACAACACAGGTAAATGAAAGAGATCGGCTGGATGTATTATTCCGATTCGTTCAGTACGTAGAACGCCAGGTAGTATTGTTTGACGCTTTAGAAGACGCATCCTTCCGTGAAGTGAATGATTTCAACGGAGCGGGTTCACTCAAACACCTGGAGTCTGAAATTATACAGGGACAGAAAGAAGAAGAATTAGCGGAAAAATTAAAAGACTTCGCAATCCGCCTGGTACTAACAGCACACCCCACGCAATTTTATCCGGGTTCTGTACTGGGCATCATTAATGATCTTTCCAGATCATTATCAGAAAACAATGCTGCTCAGGTACATTTGTATTTACAACAATTGGGTAAAACGCCGTTCTTCAAACATGTAAAGCCTACTCCGCTGGATGAGGCCGTTAGTTTGATTTGGTACCTGGAAAATGTTTTCTATGCCGCATCGGGGCGCATCATTGCATTTTTGAAGAACCAATTCCCCAATGCACTGAGCGATAAAAATCCGGTAATTACCATGGGCTTCTGGCCGGGGGGCGACAGGGATGGCAATCCCAATGTTACCGCAGACACCACTTTAAAAGTAGCAGAAGCATTACGCACCAGTATTATCAAATGTTATTACCTGGATGTGAGGCGACTTAAACGCCGCCTGACATTTAAAGGGGTTGAAATGGTATTGGCTGATCTGGAGAAAACTTTATACAATAATATATTTGTACCGGAGCAACGCACACAATTGAAAAAAAATGATATTCTCGATCCTTTAATCAAGATAAGAGATGTTGTCATCTACCAGCACAATGGTCTTTTTCTTGAATTGCTCGACAATCTAATCAGCAAGATCCAGGTTTTCGCTTTACATTTTGCATCACTCGACATCCGGCAGGAGAGTACCATTCACACGAAAGTATTCAATAGCATAGCGGGTAAAACCAACGGTGTGCCGCTCAATTATTCATCATTGACAGAAGATGAGAAGATAAAAATAATGACTGCACTGCCTGCTGCAACCGATATTGAAATAACAGAAGAAGAAGGCGTTATCAGCGACACACTGAAAAGCATAAAAGCTATTAAAGAAATTCAGTTGTACAATGGTGCGGATGGCTGTAACCGTTATATCATCAGCCAATGTAACAGTGCACTCAATGTATTAGAAGTTTTCGGATTGTTCCTGCTCGGTGGCTGGAAGAAAAATGAACTCAGCATTGATATCATTCCATTATTTGAAACCATTGATGACCTGGAAGCTGCAGCAGATACCATGAAAACGCTTTATGAAAATGAAGATTATCGTAACCATATCCGGAAAAGAAATAACCGGCAAACCATTATGGTTGGATTTTCTGATGGTACAAAAGACGGAGGTTATTTTATGGCCAACTGGGGTATCTACAAAGCGAAAGAAAAATTAACCAGTATTTCAAAAAAATATGATGTTGACGTAGTATTTTTTGATGGCAGGGGCGGACCGCCTGCAAGAGGAGGAGGCAAAACGCATAAGTTTTATGCTTCTATGGGTAAAAATATTTCCAATAAGGAAATTCAATTAACCATACAGGGTCAGACCGTGAGTTCAAATTTCGGAACCATTGATTCTGCCCAGTTTAATATAGAACAGTTGCTGAACGCCGGAATATCCAATGCATTGTTTTCAACAAGACAAATTACATTGGAACCACAGGAAGAAACACTGTTACAATTACTGGCTGATGAAAGTCTGATAGCTTATACCAATTTAAAAAACCACCCCGATTTTCTAAATTATCTTTCTCATGTAAGTCCGTTGAAGTTTTATGCCGAAACAAATATTGGCAGCCGGCCCGCCAAACGCAGCGGTTCTGCGCGGCTGAACCTGAAAGATCTACGGGCCATTCCTTATGTAGGCGCCTGGAGCCAGTTAAAACAAAATGTAACCGGTTATTATGGTGTGGGTAGTGCATTAAGAGAATTAGACAAACAAGGAAAATTTAATGATCTAAAGACTTTGTACCGGCATTCACTGTTTTTTAAAACTTTGATGGATAATTGTGAAATGTCTATGAAAAAATCTTTTTTCCCGCTTACAGAATATCTGTCTGATCACCCGGTATACGGAGAAATATGGAATAAAATCTACGCGGAATTTGAACTTACAAAAAAATATGCCCTGCAACTTTCGGGTAAAACAGAATTAATGGGTGATTACCCTGTTGAACAATTGTCTATTCAAATGCGGGAACGGATCGTGTTGCCATTAACTACTGTACAGCAATATGCCATGGCGCGAATTCGCAAAATGGAAGAACAGGTATCCGTTGTTAATCCTATTAAGGAAAATTATGAAAAACTAATTATACGTTGTTCATTCGGCATCATCAATGCCGGAAGAAATTCTGTGTAGAATTAACCCGGAAGCTATTGCTTTTTCAAATGAATATTATTCACCTGTTTTTATAGTGGTGTTATTGGTACCTGGCATTGTCTTTTTAAAAGATGAGAATACTAATATGATCACGCCTGCAGTAACATAGAGATCCGCCACATTAAAAATGCCAGTTCTTAAATTTTTAAAACCAATGTTCATAAAATCTGTAACATGCCGATCGTTTAATATCCGATCCATGATATTTCCTACTCCGCCAGAAAAAATCAATACGTAAGGCAACCCGGAAATAAAAGACAGCCGGGTAATTTTTTTGATGCCATAAACAAACAGGCCAATTAAGAACAAAAGAGGTAGTATACTCATCAACCAAAAACTTACTGCCTTTGGCCAGTTATCGCCCATGCTAAGGAAAGCGCCTGTGTTTTCAACATACGTCAACCGAAACGTATCATGATAGTATGAACGGTCCGGATTGTTTTTCAAATGACCCCTTGCCAATTCTTTTGTTGCCTGGTCACATCCAATAAATGCTACGCTGATTAAACAAAACAGGAGAATTTTTACATTTTTTGTCATACCATAAAAGCAGCCTTATTAAGCCCGCTTCTCAAAATTACATGTTTCCATGAAGCGTATAATTCTTTAAACAGTTATTGCAGTAAAACTTTGGTAACATCTTTGTGATTGCTGCGAAGATTAATTGCAACATATACGCCCCTGGATAAATGAACAGGTAGCTGTAAGTGTATTGCGCTGCTATTTTTGTAGATATTGGTCCAGACAACTTGCCCCGTCATTGAATATAGAATAATTTTTCTGTCATCTTCACTACCAAATATGAGCTCAAATTTATTGGGAGTTGTTGATGAATATAGTTGCATTGCGGCATGGAGATCATTATTTATATTAATGGCGCGAATCTCGGAATATTTAATATCATTAATATCGGAACCCACCTGTCTTAAACGAAAAAACAATCGCTGTCCCTGTTCTTTACCAGGAGTATAGAGATACGAATAATTCCCGGGATGATTTGCTGGCATTTCAACAAGAGTATTAAATGCTATGCCGTTTGAACTGCGTTCTAAAAAGTAATTTTTATCTTGTTCATCGCCCTGTTGTTGCCAACTCAATAAACAACTGACCCCCGCTTTTATGGTTGCCATGAAATTGAAAAGGTTCAAATCTAATGCGGAAGCTGTACAATAATTATAAGAAACTTTGAAATGAAGCGTATCATACAATTGAGTAAAGTCCACGTTTGATCCTGATGGCCCTGAAAATGCTACATAGCTGGTATTGTCGTATGTAAAATCAACATTCCCTGCACCCAGGAAATTGACCACGCGATCGTCATTGATGAGGCCGGAAACGGAATAGTTCATTAATGAAGGTCCTACCTGCACAGTTGTATTGCCAGGTACGATGGTATTCAACAATGCTGTTTGATTGGCTACTGAAATGGGCATTGGATCCATCGCATTGCTGTTGATATCATCTGTTCTCAGTATTCTTGTTTTGAACAATGCGCTTGCAAACCTTGTATTTCCAATTGAGTAAATATAATTGACCTGCACATCAGATGAAATAGAAACACTCATCAATGTTCCTAATGCGGGATTAAACTTGGGCAAGGTAAATATATATGAATCATTTCCGGTACCCATACCAGTAGTATCATAAGAAACAGTAACCAGTGAAGATCCGCCCGTACATTGGGCATTGGTTTGTAAAATAACTGAACTGACTAAAAATACAATTAGTTTAAATTTCAACAAATGGCTTTTCATGGATCGGGTATTAATGGGTTCCATGAAAATTAGCCACTACTTTCTATAACTTACAGCGCGGCTTATTTTTTATTAGCAGATTAACGGTTAGCACTTATCATTAATCATAAAAAGACCTGAGATATTTCTGAAGGATTATATTAATTTGTTCACGACCGCAATTGCCATACCATCGTGCTCTTTGGAACCAACTGTTTGAATGATTGTTGCGGTTACGTCTTTGTTTGCAGCCAATACCCGGTTAAATCTTTGGGCACCACCCACCATTGGATCCTGCGATCCGGGATCCAATACTTTTCCTTCACGAATTACATTGTCTGCTACAATCAGCGTCCCTGGTCTTGAAAGTTTCAGGGCCCATTCAAAATATTCAGCATAGGGAGGCTTATCTGCATCTATAAAAATCATATCGAAAGGACCTGCATCTTCTGCTTTTAGTTTCGGCAATAAGTCAATGGCTTTCCCCACTTTTATTTCAACCTGTTTGCCCAAACCTGCGCGATCAATATTTTTCCTGGCAACATCGGCATGGTGCTGGTCAAACTCAAGCGATATTAAACGACCGTCAGCGGGGAGTGCTCTTGCCATCCAGATGGTACTGTACCCTGCCAACGTTCCTATCTCAAGTATCTTTTTTGCATTACAAACTTTTGCCAGTATGTGAAGAAATTTTCCCTGGTTAGCAGACACACTAATCTGTGGAATATTTTCTTTTTCAATAGATGCTGTTGTGGCTTGGAGTGCTTCATCTTCCGCACCCAGCAACCCGCTGATGTACTGATCAACTGATTCAAAGAATTCTTTGTTCATATTCAGAAAATGATTGATTGAAATATAAAAGTATGAACTTATAGCACAGATTAAACTGCGTTCTTCACCCTGCCGTAAAAATATTTTGCAGAACTGGTTATATTCTTAACCCCGGTGCTTACTCTTTAATATTACGTTCATTTTAAAAAAATAAGAATATGAAATCTTTTAACAATGCACTGGGTTGTTTGTCTCTCTTGGTTGTCTTGAGTATTGCATCCTGCTCTAAAACCGGAACCAACAGTAATGCAGCTACATCAACAGATACACTTTCCGGTTTTGTAACCAATGGTACCTGGACCATCAGTTCTATGACACAAAAAACAGAAGACAATACGGCGCAGTTTGCCGGATATGTTTTTACTTTTTCTGCAAATGGAACGCTGACTGCTTCAAAGAATGGTAAACAGACAAATGGCAGCTGGCGTTATACACCTGCGGTTACTTATTATGGTTCCTCGTCTAAAGAAGCCTTTAATTTGAGTATGGGAACCGATAATCCATTCAGGCGCCTCACGAAAACATGGAACCTGAAATCAAAATCTGTCAACCTCATTGAACTGGAAAACCCAGAAATATTGGAAGACGAACATTTACAATTCAAAAAACAATAATTAAACAACTTACACTTACTATTTCATTAATAGAAGATTGATCCGTATTAAGCATGAATAAACACAGGTCCCGGCATATACATGGCGGGACCAATTAATTTAAGAAATTTAATGAATTAAATACTGGTAATGTTGCCTAAGAAATAAAAAAGATTAACCACTTAGGATACAGAGGAATATCAAAGGGTTACACACAGGTCTTTGCTTACCGCTGTGTCAACCTCCTTTACTCGGTGGTAAAAATAATTTACCACTAAGAATAATTCATATTTTTATTTATGACAAAAAATTTACTAATGAAAATTGTAAGAGTTCAATACACGACAAAGCAGGAATATGCTCCAATCAACCAGGAGAACATTCGCCGGGTAGTAGATGAATTAAAAAAATTGGAACATCCCGGCATCAAATACAGTGCATATTGTTTGGCAGATGGCAAAACATTTATGCATTTTGATCAATTTGAAAATGAAGAGGCCCATTTAATATTACAATCGCTCGAATCTTTCAAAAAATTTGCATCAGCATTATTGGCAAGTAACCTGGAAGCGGAACCGAAGCTGGATCTGCTGTCCATGGTTTCTTCTACTGAAAATTTCTTTTGAGCAGGCAATTGGAATGTTCAACATTATCGTAACTACGATAATCAAGCCTTTCGTACCGTAATTTTATTTCTGGGCATCTTTCACTCTCGTCATTATAATTCCATCCACCTGGCCGGCTCTTTCAGTGCAGGGATCGGTAATTAATTTAAAACTGGTAGAATCAGCAGTAAAAAATGTGAGTTTATATTTACCTTCCTGCAGACCACAATTGTTATCGGTCATGAAAAAAGTATCTGCCTGCATTTTATATTTTCCTTCGTTAACGGTTTGACCATTGGCAAGTACTTTGAAAGAACCGTCTGCTGCAAAATCCACATTGGCCGGACCTTCGCCGGTCTGAACCTGCCAGGACCCGGTAAGTTTATCTGTCACAAATGAAAAGGCAGATAATAATACAATGAATCCGGTACCAACTACGTAAACAAATTTTTTCATGATGGTTTTATTTTCAAGGTATGGAAAAAAGAGATTCCTGCCAGTATTAATTAAACGAAAGGAAACTACCCGCTACAAATATCTCTGGTCATTCTTTTAATAAAGGAATTGCTCATGCACAATCTTGCCATCTTTCACTTCATATACACAAACCTCATCCAACAATTGTCTGCCCATCCCTTTCATGGTTGCATCTAAGGACATAGCGATGCTAAAATAACGACCGCCCACTACCGGGTCTGAACAGGAACCACCATGTCTTTCTTCAATCATGGCAGCAAATTGTTTTCCTTTTTCTGCCACCGCCCTTTTTCCTTTTGTGTTATGAGGTGCCATATTGCCTTCGGGTTCAATACACACAATATCATCTGCGTACAATTCCTCCTGGGCTTCCACAATACGGCCCTGGCGAAGGTAACTTACAAGTTTGTTGGCTACTTCCTGCGTTGTCATTGTTTGAGTTTTAAATGATGTAAAATGAAAAATCAAAACAATGAGGAACGGTGTTAAATGCAAAGGACAATTTCCAAAATATTTCTACCGTTTTCATGCCCGGAGTTATGGTTGGTCGCCGACGCTGGTCTTTTAAACAACAACTTATAACCAATCATTGATTGATGTCTTTACAATCTTATTTTGGTGAAATCATCAACGATGGCATTGCCTGTTCCATCTACTAAAGTCCTGCGACTCTGAAGATCTAAAAAGCCCCGCAGTATAATACCGCAGGGCCTTTTTAATTTTTACTTATCACACGTATTTCGTTACGCCAGGTGTAGCAATGGCATAATAACCTTCCGCATTGGGGGTAACTGGTGTAACTGCATTCCAATCATATACTTTGGGATGAAGATCCAATCCACAGTTGATGGCCTTATCCCATTCAATAATCTGTCCGCTATAAGTTGCTAAACGACCCAGGATAGAAGTCATGGTGCTGTGTGCGCCATTTTCAGCATCCGCAAATTTGTACTCACCCTTTGCTATAGACGCAAATAATTCATCGTGCTCAGTCTGATATGGATTGTTCTCAGCTTTTCTGTCGTACTGATACAATACTTTGCCATGACCATCAACAATATTGGCGGCACCAGCCTGTATTTTTCCTTTCGTTCCAATCAACAACTCATCCACACGGCTCATGGTGCCGGGTATGTGACGACACTGGCTGTTTAATAAACTTCCGTCGGCATATTCGAACTCTACATAGTGGTGATCAAAAATTTCACCATGTTCTTTACCCTTTCTTACCTGGCGTCCACCCATACCCTGCGCCCTCACCGGATGTCCACCCTTGAACCAGTTAATGACATCCAGGTTGTGAATATGCTGCTCCGTAATGTGATCACCGCAAAGCCAAACAAAATAATACCAGTTGCGCATCTGGTATTCCATTTCTGTTTGTCCTTCTTTACGCGGACGAACCCATACTCCATCATTGTTCCACCAGGCCTGTGCACTGGTGATATCACCAATCATTTCCTTGCGTTTAAATAATTCGCGATAGGAGTTCTGGTAATGACGTTGTAATCCAACGACTACATTTAATTTTTTTTGTTTGGCAATAGCAGCGGTAGCCAATACACGTTGTATACCGGCAGGATCAGTGGCTACAGGCTTTTCCATAAACACATGTTTGTTCTGAGCAATGGCTTCTTCAAAATGAATGGGACGAAAACCAGGGGGGGTGGTCAGAATCACCACATCTGCCAGGGCTATTGCTTTTTTATACCCATCAAAACCGGTGAATTTTCTTTCTTCCGGAACATCTATTTTACTTTTAAAATTACCAGGTTTACCAGTCGTTTCAGACATATCATCTGCGGTAATGGTTTTATAACAGTTATCGAGATTATCCCTGAACGCATCGCACATGGCCACCAGTTTAATGTTTTGTTTGGTCATTAAAGCCTGCGTAACGGCACCTGTTCCCCGACCACCACATCCCACCAGTGCGATCTTAATGGTATCGTCGGCACCTGAAAAATAATTTCCCTGGGATAAAAACGGAGCAGCAATTAATCCACCTGCCAGTAATCCGGTTTGCTTTACAAATGCTCTGCGCGAAGGACTGTTTGATTTGGAAGCATCGTTGTTCATAATGTGTAATTGTTGAATGATGAGTATAGATTCTTTGGATATTAAAATTATCGAAAAAAAAGCGATACCGGCATTTGTATTTATCACCTGAACCAGGAAATTTGCGACGATATAAACTTGTGCGTTATTTTTCGCAGAACGCGTCTCAAATATCCATTTTAATAATCAGTTGATCCTCGGTTTAAATCCTGTATGTATCAACAACCGTTGCTTATTGCGGAGGTAAATATTTCTTAAAAAAATCATCTATCTCTTCCTTTGATGGCTGTTTCAAAGGTCTTACAACCCTGAACCCAACTGATGCGGCATCTGTTAACCACCATTTACTTTTAGGTATTTGCGGATCCCGGCGGTTCCACCTCGTTTCAGATTTTATGCGATTGGCCGACCGCAATTGCGTTGCATCATCTGCAAAACCGCCACCCCGCAATGCTTTTGGATAATGTGCATGATTGGGTTCTGCAAAAGGGTCCACTGCTTTATCCGCTGTTTTTTCCAATGCTTTATCTTCGTAATGATCCAGGGTCCATTCAGCAACATTTCCCAGCATATCATAAAGTCCCCATGCATTGGGAAGTTTTTGTCCCGCTTTCTGGTACTTATTTTTGCTATTGTCTTTGAACCACGCATACTTTCCTAACTCCCTGGCATCGTTGCCAAAATAATAAGTGGTGGTGGTTCCCGCGCGACAAGCATATTCCCATTCAGCTTCTGAAGGCAGCCGGTAAAAAACACCGGTTTTGACATATAACCAACGGCAATACATAATCGCAGCATACTGGGACATACTGTTTACAGGAAAACCGCCTTCCTTTCCCATTCCCCAGGTAAGATCAATATATTGAGCGGTAGGCCTGGTAACAGCATCTAGTGTTGAAGTCTGGCTCACTGTTGCATCTGTATAAAAAACATCAAACGCATCCCTGCTCATTTCAAAAGCACCCATCCAAAATGAAGAAATACTGACATTTCTCTGCGGACCCTCATCAACTTTGCGATCTTTTTCTGTTTCAGGGCTGCCCATTAAAAAGCTACCGCTTTTAATAGGAACCATTTTAAATTGCAATGAAGATCCCGGAACTGTTTGCATATACACATTAAAACTATCGTTTACGGATTGTGCAGATAAAACAATATAACACTGCAAGCATAATAAAAAAACAACTGCTTTTTTCACGGTATATTTTTGTATAAAAGAAAATTCAATATAGTAAAAAAAACATCAAATGGAATCACTCCCCGCACTACTTACTATCTACTACTCATTTCTCCCAATACCTCCCAAAGCCCTTCGTAGCATGAAAAACAATTTTCCCGCTAATAATTTCGGCGATCAGGAATTCAACTTTTAATTCCGCCGCCAGCTTTCTTGAGGCAGCAATTGACAACAGGCTGCAAGCCTTTGTGAACCAATCCGCCGTTGTACCATCAGCAGCTATTACGGTTACATTTCTCCGTGAGGTGATACCATACCCTGTTGTAGGATTGATGATATGGGAGTATCTTTTTCCATTGTGTTCCATGTATTGATAAACATCACCCGATGTAGTTACAGCCAAATTGGAAAGTTGTAAAATATTATTCAACAATCTATGCTCACTTTCCGGAACGTTAATGCCAACCTTCCATCCTTTGCTGCCGGGTGGTTTCCCTATGCAAACAATGTCGCCACTTACATCCACCAATGCACAGTCAATTTCATTGGATTTCAGAAAATCAATTGTCTTTTGTGCAATATAACCTTGCGCAATTCCTCCCAGGTCCAATTGCATTCCTGGTTTTGTTATGCTTACAACATGCGAATTGCTATCCATTTTTATTTTATCAAATCCTGTTGTCGCCAACTTCAATTTTACCAATGAGTCTTCCGGGAACCGGTGCTCTTTCCTTGCTTTGCGCCATAACCTTGTAACGGGACCCAATGTTATGTCAAAACTTCCTTTACTTTTTTCATAAGCAGATTTTGATAGCCATAAAATATCAAACAGTGCAGGAGATACAATAAAATTCTTATGCGCGTCATTGGCGGAGGCACATAGCCTGTTAAGCTCACTGCTATCTATGTAATCGCTGAATATATTAACCAGGGAATCTACCCGTTGGTAACAAAGACTTGCTATAATACCTGCCTTTGCAGAATCTGTCGTATAAAAAATGATGGTAAAGGGTGAACCCATTTTCGGATGTGAAAATGAATATCTTTTCAATTGCGCCGTACATACAAATGTTACGGCTACTAAAAAGACAAATAAAAAAATGGTACGAAACAATATTTTGCTTTTTACAAATGAATTCCGGTAAATTTAACGCACAAACATTATAAACTATGCAACGCAGGAAATTTATGCAGCACTCTTTTCTAGCAGGCAGCGCATTATTAAGTTCAACAGCTGTACTGGCTGATAAAAAGAAAAATTTATTGCCGTTTGATGCTAATCCATTTCACCTTAACTACGGCACACACGACGGGATGTTTAAAAATACCGCCGGTGATGATTTTATTGAGCAAATAAAATTTGCGCATAGCATGGGTTTTCGCGCTATAGAAGACAACGGTATGATGGGACGGCCGGTAGATCAACAAAAGAAAATAGGAGATACACTTGCCAAATTGGGAATGTCGATGGGTGTCTTTGTGGTTACATCTAACAACTGGCATTGGAAAACTACCCTTACTACAGGTAAACAGGAGTGGATAGATTTAATGGTTAAAGACTGTAAGGAAGCGGTAGAAGTTGCCAAACGCTGCAATGCAAAAGTAATGACAGTGGTTCCGGGGAATTATGAAAGAAGTTTATCGCCTGAATTCCAGATGTCCAATGTGATAAAAGCACTTCGGATTGCATCCGATATTTTTGCACCCCATAATCTTGCAATGGTATTGGAGCCGCTGAGTGATAACCCTGATTTATTTCTACGACATTCTGATCAAACCTACATGGTGTGCAAGGCTGTAAACAGTCCGGCTTGTAAGATATTATTTGACATGTATCACATGCAACGTAATGAGGGAAATATCATTGCCAACATTGATAAGGCATGGGATGAAATTGGCTATTTCCAGATTGGTGACAATCCCGGCAGGAATGAACCCGGCACCGGTGAAATGAATTACAAAAATATTTTCAAACACATTCACAGTAAAGATTACAAAGGAGTGTTGGGGATGGAGCACGGAAATGTAAAGCCGGGTAAAGATGGTGAGCAGGCTTTAATTAAAGCATACCGGGAAGCCGATGATTTTTTGGGATGATTCCTAAGCCGGAATCTGCATAACAAAAGTTATTTCACATTTTATAGCGCAGCGCTTTTAAGCCATGAAAATGTACCGGGCAGGTATCGCGTAATATCGGAAGCCAGCATGGCCTCTTCGGTTAACGCTGCGGCGGCATGATCGCCTGCTAACCCATGCAAATACACACCCATTAATGCGGCCTGTTCAGGTGCATAACCTTGCGCCAATAATCCGGTAAGGATACCCGTTAGTACATCCCCGCTGCCCCCGGTAGCCATTCCCGGGTTTCCGGTACTATTAAAAAACTGGTTACCTCCCGGCATTGCAATAAAAGTTCTGTGACCTTTCAATATTATTATCAACTGCAATTCTTTTGCCTTATGTAAAGCCAACCTCATCCGGTCAAAATCATTTTCAGATTTTCCAAACAGCCGGTCAAATTCAGTAGGGTGGGGGGTAAGAATTGAGAAGGGTGTTATCTTTTTTAAAAGAAAATTATTTTCAGCAATTGTATTGAGTGAATCGGCATCTACTACTACTGGCTTTTTGTAACTGAAGAAAATAATTTCAAGCAATTCCTTATGATTATCATGCGTACCCAGGCCGGGCCCGATACCGATTGCGCTATATTTTTCAAAGCCTGTAACTGACTTAATATACTTTTTGCCTTCTTCCACTTTGCACATGGCTTCCGGTGCCGCCAGCTGCATAATTTTACAACCGCATTCCGGGATATGAACAGTTAATTTTCCCACACCACTTCGCAGGCAGGCATTGGCCGCTAATGTTGCGGCACCCATGAAACCATAACTACCAGCAATAAGCGCCGCATGACCATAATTGCCTTTATGACTAAATCGCTTTCGTGGTTTGTACATTGCTTTAATAGTATCCGCTTCCACCAATAGGGCCTGGTAATTAATTTTGGTAATATAATTTCTCAGCAATCCAATATCAAGCACTTGTATAGCACCAATACAGGATTCATTTTCTGCCATCAAAAACGCCAGTTTGAGACATTGGAAACATATGGTATGAGTGGCTATCATTACAGGAAATCCCTTTGAAGATTCATCTGCCAGTAAACCACTGGGCATATCAATTGATATAACAGCATTAGGAAATGAATTAATATGTTCCACCAATTGCGCCGTCAAACCTTCCAGCCTGCGGTTAAGTCCTGTACCAAATAATGCATCGATAATGATATTACCGGAGGGTATTGTTGGAAAATGTTCGGTCGATTGTATGTAGTGAATAGCGGCGGTTGTCTCATGCAATCTTGCCAGGTTGATTTGAAAATCTTCTGTACCCTTCTGGCCCAGTTCAAGAATGTGAACAGATACTTTGGCGCCGGCCCGGCACAACAACCTGGCAACCGCCAATCCATCACCACCATTATTTCCCTTACCACAAAAAACATGAAAAGCCTGCAGGCTAAAATTGTTTTGTTGCAACCATTGAAAACAGCGGATAGCCGCGGACTCCATTAAATCAATGGAAGCAATGGGTTCATTTTGTATTGTATATAAATCCCATTCGCGTATCTGGCTGGCTGTGAGAATTAACATAGCCTGAAGTTAATGATTTACCCGAAGCTGTACAGAAAGAAGGGGAGAGGAGTATGGTAGATAAAGGTATAAAGGCTTTTAATGTAACGGCAACAAAAAGTACTCATCACATGATATCTCTATTATCAATCACAATATATCTGCTGTTAGCAGCAATTGAATCATTTCCTGCGATGCCTGTGATGGACTATCTTTCTTTGTTTTTTTGCTGTTGGTTCTCCGCCGCCTACGGCATTACCATTGCCTTCATTGTCTTCTACATTATTACTACGTTGCAGGTAGTTGCCGAAAAGATCAGAAAGTTTTTTACTGGCGTAGATCTGGCGGTTAAATTTATTTCCCAATACAATGATGGTAGCTTTTTCGTCGGTTAATCGTATGAAGGCAGTATTATTTCCATGCCACCAACCATTGTGGTAAAGTAACTTTTTTCCATTATCGAGGAATGTCATGCGCCAACCCAAACCGTAATTGCGCTTGCCCTGCTTTTCAAAACTGTAGCCCGCAAAAGCAGAATCAAGTGTGGATTGTTTGAAAATGGTACCAGCGTATAATGCCTGGTCCCATTTCAGCATATCCCTAACTGTACTATATACATTCTTATCGCCATATACTTCATCCAGGAACTCCAAACGGCACTCCCGATTATTATATTCAAAAGAATGCATGGACCGTGCTGTGTCTTTCAAAGAAAATACATAGCTATCTGTCATTTTAAGCGGATCAAAAAAAGTTTGCTTGAGAAAATCAGGATATGTTTGCCCTGTTACTTTCTCAATGATCAGCGCCAGCAATGCAAAATTGGTATTACAATAACTGAAATGCTTACCAGATGCGAATTCCAGCGGTGGATGCATCATATACAATGAAGTGAGAACATCTATGTTATTGACCATTTTTCTTTTATCCCAGCCATTGCGTTCCAGGTAATGTACATAATTGGCCAAGCCACTTCTGTGACTGAGCAGCATTTTTAAGGTAATTCCAGGATAAGGAAATTTTGGAAAAAACTTCCCCAATGTATCTTCCAGGCTCACACGACCCTGTTCCCACAATTTAAGCACAGCCATTGCCGTAAATGTTTTAGAAACAGATGCAAGATGAAAGGCATTATTGGTAGACAGTGAATCTTTTTTTGTTTTTGGGTTGAGGAACCCTACATATTTTTCATATACAATATTACCATCCTTGGCAACCAGGATGCTACCATTAAATGCACCCCTTCTCAATAATAGAGAATCAAAAAATGAGGTGCAAGCATACTTGTAATATTGTAACTTTTCCTTGGGAAGTGAAGAAGACTGCAGGGTAACAGGAATCGAATCCATTCGCAAAATTGCTTGCTTCTTATCGGCCGACTGGCCACATGCGAAAAGTATACATGCAAACGCCAGAATACTTATAATGGTTTTCAACAGGAACAATTTAGTGTTTAGAACGTTGATACAGCAAATATTATGCTACATCATATAATGCTAACAGCCGTTTTTTATTGTATGATGTTAATAAAGGATATTTGCGGCCTAATTGTAATATGATAAAATGGCTATAGATAAAAAGGCGACCAGCTATCCAAAAGAAAAAATCAACATCCTGTTCCTGGAAAATATCAGTGACGCAGCAGTAAAACAATTCAGGGATGCAGGTTACGCGTCTGTAAGAAAACTCAATGGCGCGCTTTCAGAAGAACAGTTGATAAAGGAAGTAAAAGATGTGCACCTGCTGGGCATCCGATCCAAAACACAGATCACAAAAAACATATTGGATGCCGCAAAAAAGCTGCAGGCCATTGGATGTTTCTGCATTGGTGTAAACCAGGTAGATCTGAAAAGTGCGCGGCAAAATGGTGTTGCCGTTTTCAATGCCCCGTATAGTAATACCCGGTCTGTAGCAGAACTGGTGATAGGACTATCCATTATGTTAATCCGTCGCATTCCGGATAAAAACAAAGCTGCCCACGAAGGCAAATGGAACAAAGAAGCGAAAGGTAGTTATGAACTGCGCGGGAAAACACTGGGCATCATTGGCTATGGAAATATTGGTTCCCAGGTAAGCATTCTTGCAGAAGGATTGGGCATGAAAGTGATTTTCTATGATGCTGTCACCAAACTTCCGCTGGGCAATGCAATCGCAAAAAAAACATTAAAAGATGTATTGAGCCAGGCTGATATTGTTACACTCCATGTTCCTGAAACGGCTCAAACAAAAAATCTTATCAGTAAATCTACCCTTAAGAATTTCAAAAAAGGCGGAATCCTTATAAATTATGCCCGTGGTGAAGTTGTTGACCTGGATGCATTGTCAAAAGCTATTACCGACGGAAGCATGTCCGGCGCGGCAATAGACGTATATCCCTGGGAACCTGAAAAAAATGGTGATACGTTTGAAACGCCATTACAAAATCTTCCCAACGTAATACTTACCCCGCACATAGGCGGTTCTACCGAGGAGGCACAAATGAATATTGGTGAAGATGTGAGCAATAAATTGCTGCAATACCTGGAAATGGGCAGCAGCACAGGTTCCCATACTATTCCATCCCTGAGTTTACCGCCGCAGGAAGGCACGCATCGTATTTTACATATACATAACAATGTGCCGGGTGTATTGTCTGCTATTAATACAGCACTGTCGCAACACCATATCAATATACTGGCACAATATTTAAAGACCAACGATGAAGTTGGCTATGTGGTGCTGGATGTAGATAAAAAGCTTTCTACCCAGGCCTTGCAATTATTAAAAGAATTGAAGGAGACTATTAAGGTCAGACTTTTATATTGAGGAAAGAGGCGGAAGGTATAAGGATTAAAGTTTTTTTGACGTCAAATAAATATAACATTTTGCAATAAGGCCTTACATCTTACTCCTTATACCTTCAACCTATCTTTATACCTTCAAATATAATTTTTATCTACAAAAAGAAACATTACTTCAGGCATGATAAACGAGAATATAAAAAGCCTGATCGAGGCCATCGCAGTTTCTCCCGATAATGTACCACTGCGTTTACACCTGGCTGAACTCATGTTGTCTGAAAAAATGTATGCCGAAGCTGCGGTACAATTCAGTGAAGTATTGCAACGCAGTTATGGCAATACAAAAGCACAGACTGGTCTTGCCAATAGCTATTATAATACCGGTAAATATTCTGCTGCCCTGATTATATATGAGCAATTGGAAAACCAATTGACACTGGAAGACAATATTCGTTTTATAAAATGCCTGATCAAAGAAAAGTCGATGCAACAGGCTGCAGAACTTTATAAAAAGGTATTGCAATCCAATCCTTCTTTTAAAGATGAGGAAATTGACAGCTACCTGCGTTTGGCTTCTTCCCCCATTGAAATGAACAGTGAAGAAGACGATTTGACCGGCAACGATAATTTTTTTATGGAACGTCCCAATATCCGGTTTGCAGATGTAGGCGGCATGCAGCGGATCAAAGATGAGATCAGTATGAAGATCATTCAGCCATTAAAAAATCCTGAATTATTCAAGGCATTCGGAAAGAAAATTGGTGGCGGCATTTTATTATACGGACCTCCCGGATGTGGCAAAACTTATATTGCAAAAGCGGCTGCCGGTGAAATTGACGCAAAATTTATCAATATTGGATTGCATGATATCCTCGATATGTGGATTGGCAATAGCGAGAAAAACCTGCATGAAATCTTTGAACTGGCAAGGCAAAACAAACCCTGCGTATTGTTTTTTGACGAAGTGGATGCCATGGGTGCCAGTCGCAGCGATTTAAAGCAATCCGCCATGCGACATGTCATTAACCAGTTTCTTGCCGAAATGGATGGGGTAGGATCGAACAATGAGGGTGTCTTAATACTGGCAGCTACCAATGCACCCTGGAGTGTGGACGCTGCATTCAGAAGACCCGGGCGTTTCGACAGGATAATATTTGTAGAACCACCCGATGAGAAAGGACGCGAAGAGGTTCTTAAATCTGTATTGAATGGAAAGCCGGTTGCTGAAATTGACATAAAAAAAATCGCACAATCAACCGCCGAATATTCCGGCGCTGATCTCAAAGCCATTGTAGATGTAGCGATAGAAGATAAGTTAACTGCATCTATGGCCGCGGGTAGTATCCAGCCCATCAATACAAAAGATTTATTGAAAGCAATCAAACAACACCGGCCCACAACACTGGAGTGGTTTGCTTCCGCCCGTAATTATGCGTTGTATGCAAACGAATCCGGCCTATACGATGATATCTTAAAATATTTGAAAATAAAAAAGTAGGTAAATACTTTAATTAACTAAAAATCAAAATATTAAATTCTTAAAGCTTACCTTCTTTCGAACATGAATAAAGGAGATCCTGGTATTGAATGATGGATTTATTCATCTGGAGAGATTTCAATACATCACACAATGCTGTTTACTTTTATCAATTAATTCTGACTATCGTTCAAATGATTAATTCAAATGTTATTCTGGAACAGGCACAACTATTACTGGACCAGGGAAGATCAAAAGATGCAGAAGCAAAAATAAAACAGGCGCTGGAACTGGATCCCGAAAACGATTTTGCTTTATCACTCCTGGCAAGATGTTTTTACAATACGCAGCAATATGATAAAGGCATTGAAGCAGTTCAGCGTGCCATTGGCCTTGATCCGGAATCAAGCTTTTACTTTTATCTTTTAGGATTTGGTCACTATCAGAAAGGAAACACATTTGAAGCCATTGAAAACATAAAGAAAGCAATTGGTTTATATCCATACAATCCTGAATTTTATGGATTGCTTGCATTTGTGCTCATCAACGAAAAACAATTTGAAGAAGGTCTGATCAAAGCCAATGAAGGTCTTGCAATTGAAGCAGAAAACCTTACCTGCCTGAATGCAAGAGCCATGGCACTCAATAAACTTAAGAAAACCGATGCTGCCATTGCCACTATGGAAAATGCACTGGCACAGGATCCGGACAATGAATTCACCCATACCAGTATTGGCTGGAATTTGCTTGAAAGCGGAAAACACAATGAAGCGGCCAAACATTTCAGGGAAGCATTGCGCATCGATCCAATGCGACAAAATGCAAAAAGCGGGTTAAAAGAAGCTTTGAAATCTAAAATACCTCCTTATAAATGGTTGCTTCAATACAGTTTCTGGATCAATAACAAAGCAAAAAAGGTGAGGACCGCTTTGCCAATTATTTTGTATATCGTCTTCCGCTTCCTGATCATCATTTTTAAAAGCAATGACGCAACTACCGGGCTGGCATGGACGCTGGGCGGTTTGTATCTATTATTTGTTATTGGTAGCTGGACCATGAACTCTATTGCAAATTTTTTCTTACTGTTTCACCCGGATGGCAAATATGCGCTGACGGTTTCAGAAAAATGGTCGGCTATAACGGTAGTGAGTACGCTATTTACCAGTTTTGTCATTGTTGTACTGGCCATCTTTACAAACATTACCAAAGGCAGCGCTTACGAAGATTCGCTGATCATTGCGGGACTGATTTGCTTATCTATGGCCCTTCCAATGGGAGAATTAAATTATCCTGTTGATTTTTCAAACAAAACCGGCAGAAATATTTTCTCACTTAGCCTGGTAGGCCTGGGCCTGGTCTCCCTGGTTTTTTATATTTTCTTTCCACAGCCTTCCCTGGTACTAATGGGTATTTATGGCATCGGATTTATTCTATACAACTGGTCCGGCGTGCTGCGGCAAAATTAAATTTTCAATAAATACTGAAAATTTAATAACTTTGTAAAACAATAAATTTATAACCATGAAAATTGTGATTGTCGGTGGCGGGTTTGGTGGTTTGAGAATGGCCCGCAAGCTCAATAATAAACCAGGTTTCGATGTAGTATTATTAGACAGGTTTAATTTTCACCAGTTCCAGCCCTTGTTTTACCAGGTAGCCACTGCAGGACTGGATGCCAGCAATATTTCATTCCCGCTTAGAAAAGTTTTTCAGCACAGCAAAAACATTCGTATCAGGTTGGGAGCCCTCAGGGAAATATTAAACGACCAGCAAAAAATCAGGATTGACAATGGTACAGAGATAGATTATGATGTGTTGGTACTGGCCACTGGTGCGGATACAAATTTCTTCGGCAACCCGCAACTCGCCGCCCATACTGCCCCCATGAAATCAACCATTGAAGCTTTACAATTGAGAAACCGGCTTATCCAGAATTTTGAAGATGCAGTATCGGCTACGAATGAGGAAACGATTCAACAATTACTCACTATTGTGGTAGTTGGCGCGGGACCTACCGGCGTTGAACTATCTGGTGCAATAGCAGACATGAAAAATTATGTGCTGCCAAAAGATTATCCTGAACTTAATTTCAGAAAGATGAAGATTTACCTGCTGGAAGGTTCGGCTGAAACGCTGCCCACCATGAGTGATAAATCATCGGCTCAATCAAAAGAATACCTGCAGAAATTGGGTGTCACTTTATTATTGAACAGTATTGTAAAAGATTATGATGGGCAAACAGTTACATTAAATGATGGAACTACCATTCAAACGAAAATTGTAATCTGGGCCGCAGGAATTAAAGGAAATATTCCTGCTGGTATTCAACCGGAATTGGTGGCAAAGGGCAACCGGATTAAAGTGGACCGATATAATAAAATAATGAACAGCACAAACATATACGCGATAGGTGACGTTGCATATATGACAACCCCGCTTTATCCCAATGCTCATCCGCAGGTGGCCCAGACCGCCATTCAACAAGCCGATAACCTGGTTAAAAATCTAAAACTATTACAGGATAACAGTCCAATGAAATATGATTTTGAATACCACGACAGAGGATCGCTGGCAACCATTGGCCGAAACCTGGCAGTAGTAGATTTACCGAAATTACACATGGGTGGTTTTTTTGCATGGCTTATCTGGATGGGCTTGCACCTGATGTTGATAGTGGGTGTGAAAAACCGGTTCTTTGTTTTCTGTAACTGGCTGTACAATTATGTCACAAGGGATCAGTCGCTGCGATTAATATTAAAAGGAGTGGTAGACACAGCGACGAGGAAGCAGGATAAAAGCTTACAGAAGGTATTGTAAACACTTGAAGGTTTCAAGTGCAGATTATTAATTCAGCAACACAAATCCGTTTTGAGACAAGAGATTCCGTAAAGTCAATAACCTATAATTTAGAAAAGAAAACTACTTCAATTTTTTCAACACCATTTTTGCCCTGGCTTTGAATGCCGCAGTTTCACGATTATAATTTTCTTCGATCAGCAATTTCATCTCCGGAATAATTTCGGGGTATTGAATGGAAAGATGCTGGAGCACGGTTAATGAAAATGCTTTTATGGCTACGGGCTCGATAGGCGAGGAAATATAGTTGAAACAAATGTCCATGACAGCACCCTGGTACTTTGTGGGTATTTCAACATCCTGCAATAGACGAATGCTGTTTCTTTTTACGGCATCGTGTATACCGGGCTTCTGCAGGTTTTTCAGCAATTTTCCAAGATGCTTTTTTATCAGCGACGGATTTTTTGCAACAGCGAAACTCAATGGCCAGGAAGCCCGTTGAACAACCCGGTATTCGTCATTTAAAAACAAATAAAATAATCCATCAAATCTTTGTTGATTGCTGCCAATCCAGCGCACAATTTTTTCACAATTTGATTTGCTGTGTTCCTTTAAAATCTGCTCACGTAGTTTCATAATAATTGAATGTAAATGTTTTTGGTTTCAAAAAAATAAACAGGCTGTTTATTATTACTATAACAGGACCTGCCGCTATAGCGGGTTTCAAGGCGCCATCGGTTTATATGCAAAGACAATCAATTCGTCTTATAATTTATATTATGTTAAATAGCCGCACAGCAAGGCTTTTAAGGGATAAGAAAACGGCTAGGCTTCAGTTGGGGAACACACTGCCCTTTCGGTTAAAGGGTTATATTCGGAGGGCGCGTACAATTTGCCACCGAGATGGAGATGTGTATGAATATTTATATTTCAGAACATTTTACCGAAACATCAGAAAAAGCGGATGAGTTTTTCTTAATTGTTATTTCAAAGCTTGTGCTAAGGATTAAGAAAGAAATATTTTTACTATTATTAGAAAAACATAGTCCTAATTTTTATAGTAGTTATTATGCGGATTATAAAAGGCATTAGTTCTTTAATCGAAAGAAGAAATGTATTTGCTCATGCTTCGGTTGATTTCTCAGAAAAAGCACTTCAAGAATTTTCAGAAAGAGGTAATATTATTTTTAAAAAATTAAACAATTACGAAACTTCAGAGAGATATAATAATGAAGAAGCAAATATTGTTGTGGGTAAATTTGTAAGAATATGTAAGGTGCTACAGTTTCTTATAAACAAAGGCTTACCGCCCGAGGTATTAACTAGTACCCCCCTGTCAACCAGTAAGCGCCTTCTTAAAAATTATATACGTCACATAGTGCATCTCCGAGTTCGCCTATCGGCTCACCTGTCTAATTGTTTTCTCACCCCAAAAAAGCCAGCCTGCCATCATCTTTGCGTTTCTTCGTTAAGGAAGAATTGATGAACGCTCTACAAGCATTAGCCGTGTTATAAAAATTTCAACACACTATTTTTAATGTTCATTTTATTTATTGGCGTGGCGCTTATATAATTAACGCGATTCACTTGTAGCAGCAAAATATATTTTTAAAAGCATTGCATTTGTCTGTAGCATTCCTTTATCAATAAACCAGCGGTCCATCAACAATTTTAAATCAAAACAATTATTATTTCACTTTCGATAACAATGGCATTGTTTTAGACCAGATTGATATTATTTAACTATTAAAATTATGATTATGTCAAAAGAATTAACAGCCGAAGATTTCAGTACATTCTGTGACGACTTTGCAGATGAAAAACCGGATCTTGAAAAGGAACTTCCTTCCATTGCTTTTATGAACGGAAAGATTCTTTGTCATCAGCCACAAACAATGCCCAATGATCGGTGGAACGAATACTTACAATACAAAGACAGCTGGTTGTTGAAAAATGAATTTGAGTAAAGTTGTTTCTTGAAATTCAGCTACGATGGGTCGGGATACCTTTAACAGTTATTTGATTTCGATTGTGTACATAGTTTTGTTCAAACTTTGAGGCATAATTTCCCCAGGTGATTGAATGGTTCCCTTTAAAGGGTTACTGAAACACAATTTTAGTGCGAAAAAGCATTAAAATTGAATTGGCCCGAACTTTGAAAAGTAATAGATAGATTTTCACTTGATATTGGATTTTAAACCGGGGTTGGATTTTTATCCAGACCCCTTTTTTTTACACGCATAAAAAAAGCTGCCCGGTTAAGAGCAGCCTAATATATATCGCAATCCTTTTTCTATTAATGAAGCTTTTCTACATTGTTAAATTTATCTTCGTACACTTTCGCTTTATCCTTTACATTTTTGTTTTCATAAATAGTAGTCAGTAAATCATAAGCTTCTTTCAAAGCTTTTTTATCTTCCATTTTCAATTTACCCTGCGGTCCCAGTATCTGATCTACTTTTTCAAAATATGGTATGGCTTCGTCAAATTTCTTACCTGCTTCGGCACGCAAATCTTCTTTCTTCTTTAATTCTTCGGGTTTTAATTTTACGGCGCCGGCCGGTTTAATCTTTTTCATTTCGGTATTGATGTCAACACCCTTATTATAAGCTATCTGACCCAGTACCAGGAACGCATTGCTGTTATCTGGTTTCAGTTCAGTAACTTTTTTCATATTGGTTTCAACCTTTGTAATCAGTTCCTCAGAATTGGCCGGACGTTTTCCTACACTTGTATCATACGCTGCCTGGTAAAGCTCTACGGAATAATTGTACAACATTGCATAGTCAGCAGGATTTTCAGCAATCATTGATTCGTATTTAGCGAATAATGCTTTCTGATCTCCCTGTTCCCTGAGCATGTCTATTTCATAGCCAGTCCAGAATGGATCTTTTGGATACAACTCTTTACCCATTGCCAGGTATTTGCCAGCACTGGTATTGTCTTTCTTTTTTGCATAGTAATCAGACAGCCACTTATAGATTTCCACCATGCCCTCACCTTTCACTTTAGCATCGGCCAGTCTTGCATAGTAAGTTGAAGCATCATCTTTCTTACCAGCTTTTTCTGCGCAGATACCTGTATATAAAACAACGGTGGTATCCAATTTAACAGGCGTCCATCCTTTTGACGACATAAAATCACTCACCGCCAGGCAATTTTTAAAATTACCGTAAGCATCTGCAAATTTATTTTCGCCAAATTGTGCAGCACCTGTTTTATAATAATTCTGATAAATATCCAATACGGGTTTGAACTGATCTATCTGGATAAATATTTCTTTCTTATCGTCTACTTCTGCATATTTCTTAATGGCTTCAAATGCCTGCCAACGCGCTTCGGGGTTTTGTGCACCCAGGGCATTGTCGTTTGCAATGGCGTTGTATACTTTGGCTTTGGTGTACCATGCTTCACCATTCTTTTGATTCTTGGCGTCATTCAAAACAGCGTCGATTTCTGTTTTTGCTTCCGCCAGTTTTGGTGGTTTTGCATTTAAAAGATCTTTTGCTTTATCCAATTTCTGGGCAAACAATCCAAAGCCAACAACGGCCAATAAAGTAGTTAATAGAATCTTTTTCATTTACGATGCGTTTTATTTATATGTATTTATGCCGTGGAATTTTCATCACTTTTCTCAGATGCTGAATCATTTAATTCAGTTGTACCAGGCACATCATTTAACATTTCTGTTGCAGCCTGGTTATCTATGTTTCCATTGGTAGCCGTTTCATCCAGTTTGGTGATAGCTGCTATTTCATCTCCTTCATCAACCCGGATTAATTTTACCCCCTGCGTAGCCCTTCCCTGTTCGCTGATTCCATTTACCGGCATACGAATGGTAACACCGCTTTTACAGGTTATCATCAGATCTTCTTTCTCATGTACATCAAGTATGCCAACCAGTGAGCCTGTTTTATCTGTAACATTTATGGTTTTAACACCCTTACCGCCGCGATTGGTAATGCGATACTCTTCTACCATGGTACGTTTACCGAATCCTTTTTCACTTACCACCAGCACCGTCTTTGATTTATCATCTTTTGCCACACAAATCATTCCTACTACTTCATCCTCTTTATCATCCACTTCTATGCCAGCAACACCAATGGCTCCCCTGCCGGTTGGTCTAACTTTTTCTTCCGGAAAACGAATGGCCCTTCCACTCTTAACTGCCATCATTATTTCGCAATTGCCGTCAGTAAGCTTTGCTTCCAGCAATTCATCGCCTTCAATGATGTTGATCGCATTTACCCCATTCTGGCGTGGGCGACTAAAATCTTCCAGTAAAGTTTTTTTGATGGTGCCCTTCTTGGTACACAATACAATATTATGATTATTTACAAATTCCTCATTTTTCAAATCTTTCACGTCAATAATAGCCCGCACTTTATCATCTGGCGGAATCTGGATAAGGTTTTGAATGGCCCTGCCTTTGCTTGTTTTTTCCCCGTCTGGTATTTCATAGACATTCAACCAGAAGCACCGGCCCTTCTCTGTAAAAAACAACATAGTATGGTGGGTAGAGGCAACAAACAAATGTTCAATATAATCTTCATCCCTGGTTTTACCACCTATGACTCCCCTGCCTCCACGACGTTGAGCACGGTATTCAGAAGCCGGGGTTCTTTTTATATAACCGAGATGTGAAATGGTTATAACAACCGCTTCGTCTTTGATAAGGTCTTTGATTCTTACTTCATTTTCAAGATACGTTATTTCTGTTTTGCGTTCATCTCCAAACTTTTCTTTTATCTCGGTAAGCTCTTTTACTATCAATTCAAAACGCAATCCTTCATTTTCCAGTAATTCTTTTAATGACCCGATTAATTTTTGCAATTCTTCATACTCAGCCTTTATTTTTTCCCGCTCCATACCGGTAAGGCGCTGCAGACGCATTTCAAGGATTGCTTTTGCCTGAATTTCATCCAGACCCCAACCTGCATTTATCAAAGCTTCCCTCGCTATGTCAGGAGTTGCAGAAGCACGGATAAGAGCAATTACTTCGTCCAGGTGATCCAATGCAATTAAATAACCCAGTAAGAGATGTGCTTTTTTTTCAGCCTCTCTCAATTCATATTTCGCCCTGCGGATAACAACCTCCATCCGGAAGTCTACAAATTCACTGATGATATCTTTTACATTCAGCGTGCGGGGTCTGCCTTTGACAAGCGTTACATTATTGATGCCATACGAAGTTTGTAACTCAGTATACTTATACAATTGATTAATGACAACATTTGAAATGGCATCGCGCTTCAAATCGATTACAATTCTTGTTCCTTCTTTTTTATTGGATTCGTTGTTCACATGCGTGATGCCCTCTATTACTTTTTCATTTACCAGCTGACCAATTCTGTCGCACAATGCATCCCGATTGATTTGGTAAGGAACTTCGGTAATAATGATTGTTTCGCGGCCACTTGCTTTTGTGTCTACATGCAGTTTACCCCGCAACACTACCCTGCCCCTTCCAAAATGCATGGCGGCCCTCACTCCTTCCATTCCATAAATAATACCGCCGGTTGGAAAATCCGGTGCCTTGATGAATTGCATCAATTCTTCAATGGTAATTTCTTTATTGGCAATAAATGCAATACAGCCATCAATCACCTCCGTTAAGTTATGCGGCATCATATTGGTGGCCATACCCACGGCAATACCACTGCTTCCGTTTATCAACAGGTGCGGAATACGGGTAGGCAATACCGTTGGTTCCTTTAATGTATCGTCAAAATTCAGTTGAAAATCTACCGTTTCTTTGTCAAGGTCCTCCAACATCATTTCTGCAATACGCTGCAACCTTGCTTCGGTATATCGCATGGCAGCGGGACCGTCTCCATCCTGTGAACCAAAATTTCCCTGGCCATCGATCATTACGTAACGCATACTCCATTCCTGCGCCATCCGCACCATACCGTCGTAAACCGATTGATCTCCATGCGGGTGATATTTTCCCAACACCTCTCCTACTATACGGGCAGATTTTTTATGCGCTTTGTTATGACCCATACCCAGCTCATTCATAGCAAATAATATGCGCCGGTGAACGGGCTTTAGCCCGTCTCTTACATCGGGAAGCGCCCGTCCTACGATGACACTCATCGAATAATCGATGTATGCCGTCTTCATTTGTTCTTCGATATTTACGGGAATAATCCGGTTGTTATCCTGCGTTTCCTGTGGTATTGTATTTTCATCCATATTTTATCACTCAACTTTTAAAAAAAATCCTGTTTTTGTCAATGATCTTGCTGATGCAATCAGGTTTTTTCAGGGGTTGGCAAATCTATCCTATTTGAGGCGTATAACATGGAAAAAGGAACTGTTTTTTAGATAGTTTTTTCCACCAATGTGAATAGGTGTAAATGAAAAAAATATCAGTCGAAAGTCCGGGATTTCCAGACTACAAATTTTAGTTTTTGGAACAGTTGGGGATCCACCTGCTGGTTACCGAAGACTGCCACTCAACAAACCAAACCATCGAAATATGCGTATTATTACAAGAACCTGGGATCAATGTTATTTTTAACGGCATATTTTAAACTTTTGGGCCGGCAATTTTGGAACAGAGTCAGCCGCTGCTTAACTTTGGTCCGATCCATCCACATTGAACTTCTGACTCAATTCTTACCCTTTAAGACAAATCATTTATCCTAATGAATGTTTTTTGTCATTTTACTTAACATGTGCTTTGTATGAACCATTATCGTTTACTGAGGGATAATAAAGAATCCGGACCGTATACGCAGGAAGAAATAATCGCGAAAGGTTTTAAACCCTACGATTTAATTTGGGTGGAAGGGAAAAGTGCAGGCTGGCGTTATCCCAGTGAAATTTCAGAATTAAAATCATTTGCACCAATAATTGAAGAACAGCCTTACGATAGGTTTTATAAAAAACCTACGCAACAAAAACACTCCAGGTTTGAAGACAGAACTTCTGTTACTCCTGTTTCTGTAACATCCATATTAAAGGATGACTGGAAAGAAAGAGAAGAAAAGCCGGCTCTTAAACCTGCAACCTACAGTATTATGCCGGTTACCGCCAGGCATATTCACGTAACGCTTCCATCTGGCAATAGCGTGAGCCTAACTAAGACAATAAAAAAAGAAACCAATGAAGAAAAGCCATTGTATCAATCTCTGATCACAACTGAAGATAAAAAAACTTCCTTTACAGAAAATATAACTGCGCCTTACAAAACTATATCAACACAAAACATTTTATCCGGTATCAAAGAACCTTTGAAAAACCAGAAACCGGCAGCAATCGTTGCAGAAAATATTGACAATAACACTACGGCTAAGTTTCAACATCCTGCTTACCCGGTAGCATCTCTTGCGGGGTATGAATGGACGACATTACTGGGTTTATTTGTTGGAATAGCAACGCTGGTTGGATTAGGAATAATGATTGGTCTTTCGATCAGCCGTTCAAATAATGAAGCGATACTGGCTGCTGCATTGGCTAAAAAAAACATGCCTGCTTTAAAACAACCTGCTACCAATAGCAGCCAGATTCCGGTAATAAAAGAAGATAAGCCCACTGATGACCTTAGTACTGCTAACAGTACAAAACAACCGGCCACCGATGAGAACAAAGCATTAATTAGAAATGCAGTTATTAAAAGCAACTCACCTTCCGCCACAGCCGAAGGTCAGGAACCTGAAAATAACAAACGAGAGAATATTCCAGGCAACAATGGATCAGATAACCCGTCAAAGGATGCTTTGAAAAAACCAGTTATTACGCCTTCTTTTGAATTGTTATCCAGTCAGCTGAATCTTACAACACATGGTTTTAAAGTAGGTGCTTTTGGAGGAATTTCCGAATTGCAATGTACACTGGTGAATGATTCAAAATTTACGCTGGATATGGTTGAAGTATCCGTTCAATATATACAATCAAATGAAAAAGTTTATAAAACTGAAATTCTTTCATTCAACAATATTGCGGCAGGAACACAGGTTACATTAATGGCACCAAAAAGTTCCCGCGGCATCAAAGTAACCGGTAAAATTACTAAGATCAATTCCAAAGAATTTGGGTTATTGAATACTACCGTCAAGTCTTGATCCTTATGCCACCAGGCATTTAATTTTAATGATCGTTTTTCCACAATCAGGGTGATTGGCACAGTAGTTGAAATTGCAATGAGGCAAATTTGCGATTTCCATTAAGTTACCCGCTGATTACTGCCCTAGCGCCGGATAATTTTCATCCATATTTTTATTCGTAAAAAAATAAATTATACTTCACTAACCATTCGCATTATTTCCCTATGAAAGTGGATAGCTGGTTGCTTAAACGACCGGCTATTATTTTTTCCGCGGGCTTCATGCTTTCTACTTAAAAAACTAACTTGCAATACATTCAACTATCCGTGATGAATAAAAACATACTTCTTTTCGGTGCAGGCAAATCGTCTGCCTGTTTGATAGATTATTTACTCAAAGAAGCAGCGTTAAACAACTGGCAGCTCATAATTGCAGACAGCAACCTGGAAGCTGCGGTTTCAAAAGCCGGCGGCAGTATATATGCAAAAGCAGTTTCCATTAGTGTGGAAGACGATGAAGCCCGGAACGAACTGATTAAATTGGCTGCCATTGTGATATCGCTGTTACCAGCAGCACTGCATTACCTGGTAGCAAAAGATTGTGTACAATTTGAAAAAAATCTGCTGACTGCTTCCTATGCAGACGACAACATAAAAAGCCTAGCAACTTCTATAGCAGAAAAAAAACTTCTTTTTTTATGTGAGATGGGACTTGACCCGGGAATTGATCACATGAGTGCTATGCAACTGATCCATCACATACAGGATCAACAGGGCGTTGTAAATTCTTTCAAATCACACTGTGGTGGATTGGTAGCTCCGGAGAGTGATGATAATCCATGGCATTATAAAATTAGCTGGAACCCGCGAAATGTTGTAATGGCTGGTAAGACCGGTGCGGTGTATAAAGAAAACGATGAAATTGAAAAAATGAGTTATGATAATTTATTTGATTCCAGCAGGGTTGTAGATATTCCGGAAATTGGGTACCTGGCCTGGTACCCAAACAGGGATTCGCTGGGTTATATCAATTTGTACCAACTGAATTCTGCACATACATTTATCCGCACTACACTTCGGTATCCTGAATTTTGTTTTGGGTGGAAACATATCATTGATTTGAAACTGACAGATGAAACCATTCAATACGAAACCAATGGCATGTCACTGCAACAATTTTTTAAACTTCATTTTGACAACCACGGTTTTTCCGATTGGCTGGAAAAAAAGCTCATTGGTAAATTTGATAAGACTAAGCAATTGCTTGAAAAATTAATGCAATTGATAGAAACGGAGAAAGGGGCCGGACCCGGTGACAAGATAGCGATGCAGGAATTTATGATGGTTGACGAAGCGGGCCAGCTGGCAGATATAAATCTTGAAGCAGTAAAAAATACAGCAGCTGCAACAGTTGCGGGCCAGATGCATGAAGCCAATCTCTCCATGAAACAATTGTTTTACCTGGGAATGGATGACGATGAAACCATTATTAACAAAGGAAAATGCAGCGCAGCCGATGTATTACAATTTGCGCTGGAGAAAAAATTGGAACTACGTCCCCAAGATAAAGACATGATTGTAATGCTGCATGATATTGAATATAGTGTAGGGAATAAAACTTTTGTGGTGAACAGTCACCTGGTGGTTAAAGGTGAAGACAACCTGCGCACTGCTATGGCAAAAACAGTGGGCCTTCCAATTGGAATTGCAACAAAGCTTATTCTGCAGGGGAAATTATCTTTGACCGGTTTGCACATTCCTGTTATTCCTGAAATTTATGAACCCATTTTAAAAGAACTTGCATGGCACGGTATCAAATTTAATGAAACATTCAGGCAACTATGATTCCGTTTAAAATTGGATTGCAGGATGCAATAAATAAACTCCATCACCAGGAAGATAAAAAACCCTTTGTTGTTGTAGCGAAGCACGGCAGCATGCAGGTAGAATATTTTGCGCCGAATATAACAGACACCCAAACGCCCCATCAACAGGATGAGATCTATGTGATTGCTTCCGGTCAATCAGATTTTTACCGCGATCACGATACCATTAAATGTAGTAAGGGTGATGTATTGTTTGTGCCGGCTGGAATGGAGCATCGCTTTGAAAATTTTTCTGTCGACTTCGCAACCTGGGTAATTTTTTACGGACCAGGTGGAGGCGAAAGCAGTGCGTTATTATTTTAGTGTACTGAGCGCTGTTATCAAATCTGCAATTCCTTCCGAAGCCGGCTTTTCAATAGCAGTTAAATCTCTTGTTGATGAAGTATAGGGAATGGTTTTGTCGATGATAAATTTTGGAATGCCGGGTGAAGCAAAATGAATTAAACCGGCGGCAGGGTAAACAACCAGTGATGTGCCTATCACCACAAAAATATCCGCCATCCGTACAATGTCTGCTGCTTTTTCAATCAATGGTACAGGTTCTTCAAACCAAACAATATGCGGGCGCAATTGATAACCATCTGCCGCTTTATCACCCAATTGAATATCAGAACTTATTTCATAAATCTCGTTCGTATTATTTTCACTTCTCATTTTAAATATTTCACCATGCAGGTGAAGTACATTTAAAACGCCTGCCCTTTCATGCAAGTCATCTATATTTTGTGTGATGATACGGACATCAAAATCATTTTGCAATGCTGCCAGGCCCAGGTGAGCTGCATTGGGTTCAGCTTCCAATACATTCTTCCGCCGCTGGTTATAAAATTCCAGTACCAATTGTGGATTTTTTTTCCATGCACGCGGAGTGGCCACGTCTTCAATATTGTAACCCTCCCATAGTCCGTCACTGTCGCGGAAAGTTTTCAAACCACTTTCAGCACTAATACCTGCACCCGTTAATACAACCAATTTCTTTTTTTGCATCCCCAAAAATAAGTCTGACAGAGCAGCGTACAAAACATTGATAAATTAACAGATTGAGTTAAAACGAAAAATGAGTTTCGCCGTATCTTCTCCACATTCGTTGCTTGAAAATAAATACATTGTTCTATGTCTACTTTACGTTCGTTGCATGAAATAAAAATACATTGCTCCTTATCTTCATTGCATTTGCTGTGTGAAATAAAAAATACGTTGCGGCTTATCTACTCTGCGTTCCCTGCGTGAAATAAAAACATTCGCACAACAAAATAGATAAATTGTTGAACGATGCCCATGAAAAATAGTTACTTCTCCCCCGCCATTTCCATTATAATTTTCCATTCTGCAGGTTTCACTGTTTGCACAGATAGCCTGCCGATTCTTACCAAATCCATATTTGCCAATCGCTTATCGGCCTTTATCTGGGTTAAGGAAACTGGTTTTTTCAATTTTCGCGCGGGTTTGAAATCTACCGCCACCCAGTTAGGATCTTCTGATGTTGGATCCTGGTAAGACTCCTTTATCACTTTGGCAATTCCCACTATTTCTATGCCTTCGATACTGTGATAAAAAAAAACTTCATCTCCTTTCTTCATTGCCCTCAGGTTGTTCCTGGCGGCATAGTTGCGGACCCCATTCCAGACAGTTTGTTTATCTTTTTCCAGTTGTTGCCAGCTGTAAGCAGCCGGTTCCGATTTAATTAACCAAAATGCCATGTGATGTAATTTGAAAATGAAATTACATGAATTAGTATAATGTTTTGTGGAGTATGGCGCTGGTTTAAAAAATATTACAGGTGCAAATCTAAGATCCACCAGTTCCCGTATCTGGGTTGGTGAATTACATGTAATAACAACCCTGTGCCGGAAACTATTCTATTATTTTAAAAAAAATTATTAAAAGAATTAAACAAATGAAATTTATAAAAACCATCGCAATGTTCCTGGCAGTTGCTTCCATAGTGAATGCCGCCGAAGCGCAGGATAATATGTCCAAAGAAAAAACAGTAACCGTTGGTGGCGCACCAATGTATCCTTCTAAAAATATAATAGAAAACGCCATCAATTCTAAAGACCATACAACCCTGGTAGCTGCTGTAAAAGCAGCGGAGTTGGTTGAAACATTGCAGGGTGCCGGACCTTTCACAGTTTTTGCGCCAACCAATGAAGCTTTTGATAAATTACCCAAAGGCACGGTTGAAAGCCTGGTGAAACCTGAAAACAAAGCAACGCTTACTAAAATTTTAACGTATCACGTTATTGCTGGTAAATTTGATTCAAAAGCGATAGCTGGACTCATTAAAGCCGGTGGTGGTTCTGCCAAATTAAACACTGTAAGTGGCGGCACATTGACCGCTTCAATGAAAGGCTCTAAGCTAGTGCTAACGGATGAAAAAGGTGGAATGTCTACGGTAACTATCAAAGATGTATATCAAAGCAACGGAGTAATACATGTTATTGACACTGTTGTAATGCCCAATTAATTTAAATCGGTTGGTGTATAGTGGGATTTTTTCACACACACAGGCCTACCTTTTCTACGGTGGGCCTTTTTATTTCTATGTCATGAAAGTTTTGATCATTAAGCTTCAAACCAAAACACCAAAACAAAATCTTACATTCGCGTCAAATTAGTGCATATGGATTTGAACGCTCTTTTTTCACAGGCTGTTGCCTCCAGTAAGGATTTATCAGAAAAACCCAGTAACGATAGCTTATTGCAACTCTATTCCTTATTTAAACAAGCTACCCTTGGCGATGTAAATGGCGGCGCTCCCAACATGTATGATTTTGTTGCCAAGGCAAAATATGAAGCATGGTCGTCATTAAAAGGCAAAACAAAAGAAGAGGCCATGCAGGAGTATGTTAACCTGGTGGAAAAATTAAAATCGTAAAATAAATCAATAGAAGGTTAATAGGTAATTGCGTTCAGGGTTGGATAAACTGACGATACATATTGGCTATCTGATCCTGAATTCTCTGGTCGATCTCCGATAATAAATTTTCCCCCGACAGGTAATACTTTTTACTGCTTGCCAGTTCCTGAAGAATCTGCCGTTTTACATAAGGTTTGAATAAGTATTGCGTTGCAATGGAACCTGCTGTTATTTTTTTAATCCAATTGTGGACACGTGTTTTCCTGTAAAAGGGTATGAATGTTATTTCCGGGTTTTGAATATTAACAGACTGCAGCCAATCGCGCCACTTGAATTCCGAAACCAATTCACCTTCAGTATACGGAGTAGTCAATATGAAACGATGCCAGGGTACCCGCAGAATGTCCGCAGCAATTGCACCATGCATTGCCTCGGTGATGAGTAATTTTGAAGCGGCAATTTCTCTCAGCGTAAACTCAACACCTTTTTCAGAACAGGGTGAAATGTAATGATATCCCAATTGCCTGCAAATTGCTTCCCAGTCAAAATAGTCAACAGAAAGGAAATATGGCATCACGCTGATTTCGTATTCTTTTTTAGTTTCTTTAAGATTATGGAAACCGTTCCATTGGCGCATCGCATAGGCCGCATCGGTGATGAATTCATACTTGTTGTCAAGTACCTGTGCAGATAAAGGACCCCGGAGAAATTTAATTTCCATCAAAGGATCCGGTTTGAATAAATGATATGTTTCTGAAGGTCTCACACCCGAACCAAAAACTATTTTTCGCGAGTGCAGCAATTTATTTAAACCAGGACTATCATGCAGGAGGATTGTTCCAATACCCAGCAGGTATATTTCTTCGTTTGAATGAATGCCACTGAATAGCTTTGGCCACAACCATCCGTTGAGATCATCACCAAAATTATTTTTGCTTAATTCAATTGATACAAACTTCATTTATTCATCACTTTTCAAACAGGATTAGCAAATTAATTCCACAAGTTATTCTTGAGATTGGTTATAAATGTATTGAAAATCTGACGAAGTAAATTCCGCTCTTCAATGGTCAATCCATAAAAATAGAAGCCAGCCGAAAACACACTGGCCGATGCCATTCCCGTAAGAACGAATCTGTAATTGAAGTGTGTATAGCCAGTAATTAAAAAACATACGCCGGTTGCCAATAAAACGGGTATGATTTCTTTTACAATCACTTTGTCCAGGTAATCACGAACGGATAATCCGGTCAGCTTTTTTGCAAAATATAACCTGGCAATGCAAGCGATCAATTCAATAACTGCGTAAGCTGCCAATACTGTGAAAGCGGGATATGACAATTTCAATAATACATAAGCCAGGGGGATATTGCTTAATAACAAAATTCCAACTACCAATTGGTACATTTTGATTTTACCTGTCGCTTGCAACGCAGCTTCCAATCCAATGGTTAACTGATTTGCCAGTGTCCCCAACAATATCAATCTGCAAAAGACAACCGTATTATCAGGAACATTTTTCAACCAGAACCGGAGTATGGCCTGCATTTCAAAAATGCATGGAATAGCAAAGAAAGCCAGTAAGAAAAAACTAAACTTGCTTGCAATCATTGAAAGACGAAGCATTCTTGGACGATTGACAGCACTTTCACTTTTGATGATCTGTGGTTGTATGGCGCGTAACATATTTCTGGAAAAAAAACTCAACTGCGCCGCTACCTGGCCGGCGATACCAAATGCTGAATTGATGACTGCACCAAAAAACAAATTGAACAATATTGCCAGTCCCTCATACCTGCCGGATGCACAAAGAGCGCCAAACAAATTCCAGCCAGTGTAAGTGGTGATATCTTTTATCAATGGCAAATCACTGCCGCTAAAATTGCGGATTTTACAATCTTTGTATTTTTTCATACAATAAAATGCAATGCATATGAATCCAACAACAGCAATAGCGGTTGTAAAAATGCCATAAAAAACAAGTTTGTCAACAGTCAATCCGGATAACAAGACCGCTACGATAAATTTTAATATAATATCAATCGTATTGAACAGAGCAACCCAAAACATGTTCTCATGCGCTATGAGTAAGGTGGTAAAAGGCATAGACACAATACTAATAAATATCGTCAGGCACATACAATGATACAATAATATTGCAGCGTTTACGCGTTCTGCCGGTATGACTAAAAACTTATTGAAAAGAAATGCGTTTCCGGCTTCCAGGATCATAAACACCAACACCGCGGCTACGAGGTGAAGAAGAAAGATGTTACTGAAAATCTTTTCCTGCATTTTAATGTCCTCTTTCCCCTGGTAATAGGACAGGAATCTTTGCGTAGAAGATGACATGGCCGCACTAAAAAATGTAAATAGCGAAATAACTCCTGCTATGAGATTGAAAATACCGAAATCGACTACACCTAGCGCAGATAGTACCAGTCTTACCGTGTACAGTGAAATGCCCATCGTCACAAAAACCCGGGCATACTGAATAAATGTGTTATAAACTACCCGGTTTGCAGGCTTCATATTGCAGTCATCTGTAAATGTTGAACATTTTTAATGAAAATTAAAAATAGGCAACTTTTATTAATAAGCGATGTGTGAATCCGGAGGGTTTACTTTCCTCCTATTTATAAAATTTGCAGCGTTTGAATACTTGAATTATTATTGTAGAGATGAAGATCGCGATTTACGACACCGTTCACCTTGAGTGTATACTACCATTGGCGGAGTTATTAACTGATACGCCACACGCAATCACATTTTATATACATCAAAAAATGAAGACCGATGTGATGGAGTCATTGAAAGATAATGTCTATAGTCGTTATAATTGGATTTACCTCGATGATCAATTTATTTACAATCGCTTTCGCAGTTTAAACAGCTATTTCATGAAAGCGAAATATGATCTTTTGTGGTTGAATACAGACGACAGCAAGCATCTTATGTTTGTGTTGCTCAAACTGAAATTCAGCCGTATGAAACTATTGGTGAATGTTCATGAACTGAATAGTTTTTTTAAACCGACGTTTGGTTTCAATATAAAACTGAATCTACGGAGTATAAGTAAAAAAGTATTGGCAACAGTGACCGATGCTTATATGGTAAACGACCGCGGTATGAAATCATATATTGGGCAACATCGTCTTACCGGCAAACCTTGTTTTGTCATTTCACCAGTATATTATAAAGGAACCAATCCGCCATTCAATGCAGATAAATTTATTGTAGTGATTGCAGGTACCGTTGATTTGCGACGAAGGGATTACCTGCTGGCATTAAACGCATGGAAAAATTTTGTGAAAGAACAGGGTACTGCGTCGGAATTGATATTAGCCGGAATTGTCAACAACTATGGCCTGGCTGTAAAAACAAAATTGAATGATGATACTTTGTTAAAACAAACAGTAAAGATTTTTGATCATGAAATACCCGAAACAGAATTTCAAAGAATAATAACAGATGCAACGGTTTTGCTGTCACCTTTACGGGTAAGTACGAGCGTTTCCGGCAATGCCACTGAGGAATACGGTGTTACTAAGACCAGTGGCAACCTCTATGATGCCATTCGCTATGCAAAACCTTACCTGGTGCCGGATTTTTTAATCGTTCCTGAAGAAATCCGTTCAAGTACTATAAAATTCGAAGACGAGAACGATCTGAAAATTATCTTTAAAAAGTTAAGTACCGAATCATCGTGGCTGGAAATGTTGTATAGCCATGCAATTTCAAATTCTAAAAAATTTAATTACCAATTAATGCGACAACAAATTTTGGATATGATAGCAGCTATTTCAACGCCTTGATAATTTCAACAAACTCCGCTGGTAACAGCGATGCGCCACCCACCAATCCGCCATCAACATCTTCACAACTAAACAGCTCCACAGCATTTGATGCTTTTACACTTCCACCATATAAAATAGAAATGTCACTGGCAATAGCTTTGCCATATTGAGCGGATAATACTGACCTGATATAAGCATGAATTTCCTGAGCTTGTGCCGTACTGGCTGTTTTACCGGTACCAATTGCCCAGATGGGTTCATAAGCGATTACAATCTGTGAAACCTGTGCAGCGGATAAATGAAAAAGAGATTCTTTCAACTGTGTTTCAACATAACTGTTTTGTGTAAGCGCTTCGCGGATTGACAACGGTTCCCCGCAGCAAAAAATAGGCGTGATACCAAAATCAAGTAATATGTTTAATTTATCGGCCAGCAATTGGTTGCTTTCCCCAAAATATTCCCTCCGTTCGCTGTGCCCGATAATGCAATATTTTATATTAATGGAATGCAACATTTCAGCAGAGATCTCACCGGTATAAGCGCCTGATTTTTTTGTATAACAGTTTTGCGCCGCTACAGCATAATTTTCCTGTTCAGACACTTCACTATTGGCCATAATGAGATAAGGAAATGGCACCGCAAAGATAGTTTGCTGATGAGATTTTAATTGTACATCGGTTTTGAGAATATCATCCAGCAATTTCTCAGCTTGCTGATAAGTGCAATTCATTTTCCAGTTTGCAGCGGCAATTTGCTTTCTCATTTTTTTTTATTGGTTTGATATTGATTTTAAAAATCAATACTGGTGAAACTAAAGCCGATCAAAAATATGTTGTAGTGTTTGAATTTCCTTTTCTTCAAGCAATTGATTTTTAAGTTTTTTCCAGTTACTAATGTCCTGCAATGCTTTCTCAAGTGTGTACTTTTCTTTGCCATCAATACCCCAGCTGAAACTGGGAATATACTTAGGCGTCAACCCACTGCCAAAAACATTTGCCGAAACGCCTACCACTGTACCAGTATTAAAAGATGTGTTGACTGAACTGCGGGAATAGTCGCCCATCAGCAAACCACATTTTAAACCCGCATTGATATAGTCCCTACTGGCCTCGCTCCATACCTTTACTTCTGAAGCAGTATTTTTAATATTGGAATTCGACGTTCCGGCACCAAGATTACAGAACGCGCCGATGACCGAATCGCCCAGGTATCCATCGTGTGCTTTATTGCTGTTTTCAAAAAACACACTGTTTTTTATTTCACCGCCAACAACACAATTGGGTCCGATGCTGGTGGCTCCATAAATCTTTGCACCCATTTTTACGGTTGCTCCTTCACACAGTGCGAAAGGTCCCCGAATGAAGGATCCTTCCATTACCTCAGCATCTTTTCCAATATAAATGGGACCAGCGGATGCATTAAGAATACAATGCTGCAACTTAGCACCTGGCTCAATAAATATACCGGCCGGGTTCATTACCGTTACTGATGAGGGTAGAGATTGTGATTGACGGCCGGATGTAATCAACGCGTAATCTTCCCGTATGGCCCAGTCATTGTATTTAAAAATATGCCAGGGGTACTGTAGTATCCGCACCGTAGTTTGCTGAACGAATTGCTCCTGCGAAAAATTACCATTCAGCAGACTTTCAACAAATGTTTTAGAGGGTACAATATTTGCAGAAAATACCACCGGTTGTTCGGCCTCCTGAGCTGGTTGCAGGTATGCATCACCGTTAACCGTTACTTTTTGTCCCAATAAAATTTGCCATTTTTCCCGGATGGTGAGTATGCCAACCCGGATATCTGCCGCTGATCTTGTAAGTGTAAAAGGGAATAAATGTTGTTTGATGCGGGTATCATCCAGCACTAATTGTATCATGCGTTAAATCTACAACAAAAATGCCTGAAGAAATAAAGGGGAAAGTGTCAGAAAAAAATTGCGCCACAACATACCATGAATGCATGATGCGGCGCAATAATAAATTTCTTTACAATGGCTTCACCTCAATCAATGATTGGGTTTAGGTTGTTGTTGCTGAAGTTTCTGTTGTTCCTGGATTTGCTTTTGCAACTGCTCGCGCATTTCCGGAGTTATCTGCTGTTGTTGCTGCACAGGTGCTGTTTCGGAAACATCTACTATTTCGATATCAAATATCATTGCATCATCTACCTGAAAAGGTGAACCCGGGCGGGGGTGTTTACCATATGCCAAAGCACCTGGAATATACAAAGTACCTTTTCCACCCTTTTTAAATAATTTCAATCCTTCGTCCCAACCAGGCATTGCTTCCTGCACACCAACCATAAATGTATAAGGTTGCTTTTTGGGATCCATTGTGTTTTCAAACTCTTTGTTATCACGCAATGTTCTGCCGGCATATCTTACGGTAGCATACTTTCCGGAATCTGCCTGCAAACCTGTACCCGGATCTTTTATTACAACATAGGTTCCTTTGCCGGTTTTTTGCGCCGTGATATTATTTTTTGCAAGATAGGCTTCCATGTCTTTGTTCTGCTTTACCAGATCCGCTTCCACTTCCTTATCGAGCTTAATTTTTTCCTTTTCAGTTTCGGCTACCCTGTCTGCTTTTGCTTCATCAGAAGATTTAAAAACATTGATGACTTTGAAAGCCATTACAATTTTATCTCCTTTCTTTAGAAAGGGCGGCAGGTTACCCTGGCTCTTTTTCAATAACGTATCCACCAGTTGAATGATAACAAGGCTATCTCCTTTGTGCAATTTGCCAAACAACTCAACAGGAGAATAAGCATCTTCCGGTGCTGGCTGCACCTGTGCATATTGCGGCGACTTATCATAAGTTGTATTCAGCACCGAATCGGTGCTCGAAATCTTAATGATATAATTGAATTTGAGAATATTGCCGTCCCTGGCAGCAGAATCCTTACTGTCGCCATATATCTTATACAACAAACCGCTTTTTGTTTTCTGGTAATCAGCGGAATTCTTGCAGGAAAAGATTGTTACTGCTGCAATCAGTAATACTAAAAAGTACCCAGTTTGTTTTTTCATGATGATTATTATTGTAATAAAGATGCGTTGTCTTTTATAGCTTGTTTAAATTTTTGAATGGTCTTTTCCAATGATTCACTGCTTTTGCCACCGGAGGCATTGAAATGGCCACCGCCGTCAAAATATTGTCGGGCAAAAGTATTGGTGTCAAAATTACCCTTGCTGCGAAAACTCCACTTGCGTTCTTCATCGCGGTCAATCACAATCGCGGCCAGTTTGATACCCTGGATAGTGAGGGGGTAGTTAACCAATCCTTCTGTATCACCTGTTTTAATATCGAATTTTAGTAAATCATTTTTGGTAACGGCAATCAGCGCCGTATTATATTCATACATGACCTCCATGCGGTGCAGCAACACCATTCCGGTAAAACGCAGGCGGTTCTCCAAAAAATTATCATAAATATTTTCATGCACCTGGTTGTGATTAAAACCAGTTCCTTTCAATATCGCCACCATACTATGTACATCTGCTGTAGTTGATTTAAACCGGAAAGAACCGGTATCCCCAATAACGCCTGCATACAGGCATTCAGCAATATCGTTATTGATTTTATCTATATGACCGCTTTGCGCAATAAAATCATAGACCATTTCAGCGGTAGAACTTTTTTGCGTGTCGCTGATGCCATAGTCAAATGCCGATGTTTCGGGTTGCTGGTGATGATCGATAAGCACTTTTACACAGTGCATCTGTTGTAATACAGGTGCCATATGTTTTGCACGGGAAAGGGTATTAAAATCGAGGCAAAACAACCATTCTGCTTTTTGCAAAACCGCCATGGCGGGCTCTCTTTTATATTCAAAGTCCACCACTTTATTACAACCCGGCATCCAGTTTAAAAAATTTGCCCAGTTAGTAGGAGAAACTACCTGAACACTGTGGCCTAAAGAATTCAGGAAATGAAAAAGCCCCAGGGCCGAGCCCATTGCATCCGGATCTGGTTTCTGATGCATTGTAATTACCACCTTTTTAGGCTCTTTTGTCAATAACGGATATATATCTGCAATGGGTTTCATAAAACGGTGGCGAAGGTAGGGAAATCGCGGCAGAGTTAAGTGTTGAAAACAACAGTGGTTTGTTAAGATGGTAAACAAAAACAGGGGCATTGGCAGCTGCCAACTTTAGTGTAGATTTGCCACCCAAAAGAAAACGAAGATTTGTATGAACAACAGAACATTCACTATGATTAAACCCGATGCAATGATCAATGGTCATGCCGGAGCAATCATTGACAGAATCATTAAAGAAGGTTATCGCATTGTAGCCCTTAAACTAACAAAACTCAGTCCTGAAAAAGCCGGAGAGTTTTATGCTGTGCATGCAGCCAGGCCATTTTATGGCGAGCTGGTTAGTTTTATGAGCAGTGGCCCATTGGTGGCAGCTATACTTGAAAAGGAGGATGCAGTTGCAGCATTTCGTAAGTTGATTGGTGCAACAGATCCTTCAAAAGCCGAAGCAGGAACCATCAGAAAGTTATTTGCCACATCTCTCGGTGAGAACGCTATTCACGGAAGTGACAGCGATGAAAACGCAAAGATAGAAGGCGATTTTTTCTTCAGCGGGCTGGAATGTTTTTGACAAACCCCGATCTCAATAATGGAAGGTTACCAGTTATGGTAGCCTTTTTATTTGACGGGGATACAATCATTTATAACATCATTTATTATTAGTAGCTGTCTATTCTGTATTATATTTCATATCCGATAATACACCAGGTTTATGTATCATAGGTCGTACCGTATAACCTGCTTTTCTTAATAAATTAATGACTCCCTTATCACCTCCCAGGTGACCCGCCCCTACTGCAAACAAACTTGCGCTTTCTTTCATAATGACCGGCATTTTATCAACCCAGTTTGCATTACGGTTATACAACAATAAATCCAGAAATTCATTCATGCCTTCTTCATCAGCTGTCATTTCCTGCATTTTATTCAGGTCCTGAGATTTGTACACTTCCATCAGCTTTATATCACTGTCATCGGACCCGGTTCCGGCACTGTCTATCATTTTGACAAGATCTTTTGCCTGCCTTTCATAAGGAATACTGTCGAATACGCTTGCCTGGAATTGTACGGTTTCAAGACCCATGATCGGTTTCTTGTCTTTTTTGGCTTCCTTCATTATTACCTGTTCCATTCCATCTTTTGCAGCACAAGGGAATTTGCTCTCAGATATCAGAGATGTGATAAAATATGGTTTCAGTCGCTCCATCATACTCAATGGTAACATGGTTTTGTTTTTCTTAAAATAATCTTTCACGCGCTGATATTCTGCCGCGGTTAATAAATCACTTAACCGTTTATTATTATTCATATTGAGATACTGCATTGCGCCCAGGGTCTCCATCATATTGTCCAGATCTATTTCAAAATATACCTGCTTTGTATTTTCAATGGCAAATTTCAATGAATCGCTGAGCTTCGCATCATCTGCACAAAGCAGGTGCATGGTTCCAAACAGGTAAGAAGGCTTTTTAATGTCTTTGCCACTAATTTCCCAAAGCAATGAATTGGCCAGTTTCTCCGTTATTGCTTCCTCAGGTTTACCTGTATGGACCTGCAAAATATTCTGACCATTTGCTATCGGGAAACTGAAAACGACAAAAAAGGCGAGATAAATGTTTCTACTTAGCATCAGTTAATAAAATTGATAAATCATTAATAAACAGGTTTTTTTATTATTTTGTTTTTTAAACCCCTGAAATGAAGCCATATTTAACGTTTGCAATCGCCCTGCTTTTTGCAGGCAGCCTTCCTGCGCAGAAAAGTAAAGATATCCCCGATTTTGGAAAAGTTGACAAATCAGAGTTGTTATTAAAGGAATGTGATTTTGATAAGAACGCGGAAGCCATGGTATTGTTCGATGCCGGTGAAGTGATTTGTAAAATCAATTACAATTCGAATTTAATTGAAACTGACCGTCATGTTAGGATTAAAATTCTCACTGATAAAGGATTTGATCATGCCAGTATTCATTTGCGATACAGGCTCGTAAACAATGTGAAGCCTATCTCTCACCTGGTGGCACAAACCTATAACCTTGATGCTGCCGGTAATATCGTTGTCACCAAGGTAGACAAAAACCAGATTTTCGATAAAAAGATCAATAAACATTATTCCGAAATTGCTTTCACATTCCCCGAAGTAAAAGCCGGAAGCGTAATAGAATACAAATTTGCAGACGAAGATGAGTTACAGGGCGAATGGTATTTTCAACGTTCCATTCCGGTAAAACTCAGTCAACTGAAATTAGATTTTTCGCCGGAAATTTACGTAAGTACGGTACCACATTGCGTATTGCCTTATGATGTTAAAAGCGATGAGAAAGCTGCTGGCCAGCGAAAGGTATACACGATGACCAATGTTCCTGCATTGAGAGATGAGCCTTATATAAGTAGCGATGATGATTACAGGCAGAGGCTGCAGACAATTCTTGTTTCGCTTAACTATCCCGGACAGCCTTCCATAAACAAGTTGCATACTTGGCCACAAGTAATCAAGATGCTGATGGAAGATGAAGATTTTGGAACGCAGCTGAAAAAAAATATCCCCCGCACCAGCGACCTGGATTTGATTTTGCAAAAATTGAATTCCCCATACGACAAGATGGTGGCTATTCATCATTATGTAAGAAAAAACATGGATTGGAATGGCCAGGATAATATCTGGGCAATGGATGGAGTGAAATCTGCCTGGAAAGACAAGAAGGGAACAAGTGGTGAAATTAACCTGATACTGGTAAATCTTTTAAAGGATGCAGGTCTCAATGCCCATCCGGTTTTGGTGAGTACCCGTGAAAATGGAAGAGTAGACCCCGCATTGGCTGACTACAAACAATTTGATAAGGTAATGGCTTATGTAAAATTGAATGACAGAACCTATACATTGGATGCAACGGAAAAATTTACTCCTTCTCAATTGATACCATTGGATGTGACCGCCTCTGAAGGCCTGGTAATAGAAAAACTTGATACCTATGAATGGGGCTGGCAGGTGCTTTGGGATCCCACACAGCAATTTAAGAATACAATAGTTATACAGGCAGCAATAGACAAAGACGGAGAAATGAGTGGCGACGCAACCATTAGTTCTGCAGACTATGCGCGGGTTGTGCGCATGCCCAAAGTAAAAGAAGGCAAACAAAAATTTATCGAAGCCTATTTTACTTCTCAGAATGTAGGCTCTTCAGTAGATAGCCTGCAACTTGAAAATGAAGAAAATGATTCTTTGCCGCTTGTTCAAAAAATTCATTTCAAACAATCTACCAGTTCTTCCGGAGAGTATAAATATTTTAATACGAACTTGTTTACCGGTTTAGAAAAAAATCCCTTCCTGGCAGACAGTCGCTTTTCAGATATCTTCTTTGGCGCCAATCAACGTTACAATATTGTTGGTTCATTCAATATACCAGACGGTTATAATTTTGAGGAGCTTCCTAAGAATGTGCGCATGATCATGCCCGATACCAGCATTAGTTTCACCCGGTTGGTAGGTGCAAATGAAGAAACCCTTTCAGTACGCTATACCCTTGAATTTAAAAAACCAATTTATAACATTGAGGAGTACCCGGAGTTTAAAGAATTTTATAAAAAACTATATGGGTTGTTAAGTGAACAATTTGTAATTAAGAAGAAAGCCAATCCTTAAATCAGTTAACAAGTGAAAAAAAGACCGGGATTTTTGACAGCTGTGTTCCTATGTTGTTGTTTGCAGAATTTTTGCCAGGAATACGGGAGCTATGGAAGCATCAGCAATGAAGAAAAACAATTGAAAGTTTGTCCGTTTGATAAGGATGCAGATGCTGTGATCCTGGTGGATGAGGCGACTTCCAATTACAATGAGGAACATAACCTGATTACACAACGTCATATCCGCATTAAAATACTGCGCGAAAAAGGGATTGATGTCGCCAATATTTCTATCCCCTTTTATAGCAAAGATAAATTTGAATTCATCAGTGATCTTGAAGGAATTGTTTATAATGACAACGGAAGCGGTTTCTATTCCTCGCAGGAGCTGGACAGAAAATCTGTTTTTACCAAAAAAACCAACGATTTATACAGTGAATATAAGTTTGCTTTTCCATCTGTAAAGGTGGGCAGTATTATAGAATACCGTTACCAGAGCACCATGAAACATTATGGGGGATTACAGGATTGGTATTTCCAGAAAGAACTTCCCGTGCTATTGAGTAAATACAAACTTTATATACTTCCCAATACCGAATTTGCCTATCGTATTTATAAAAGAACTGATTTACCCATAACTGTTAAACCCGATAACCGGGAAGGTTCACTTTATCTTGAAATGCAAAATATTGCAGGGTTGAGAGATGAACCCTATATGGATGCAAGAGATGAATACCTGCAGCGTATTACTTTTCAGTTGAGCGCCTATAACAATGGTTTTGGCACCAACAAATACATGTCTTCCTGGGAAGAGGTGGCCAGGGAATTGAGAAACGAATCTTCATTTGGTAGCCAGCTTGAAAAAAGCATACCGGGTACAGAAGACTTCCTGGCCCGCGTAAAAATTATCTCTGCTCCACTGGAAAAAATGAAAGCAGTGTATAATTATGTGCGTGGCAATATCAGTTGGAACGGCTATTATACCAAATTTACAAATGATGGCATCAGGAGTGCCTGGGCTAAAAAAACCGGAACCAGTGGCGAAATCAATTTACTACTGATAAATCTCTTGAAAGCATCCGGGTTGGACGCGAACCCGTTATTGGTATGCGAGCGCTCTCATGGCAAAGTACATCTTGATTATCCCTTCGTGGATCAATTCAATTCTGTTTTTGCAGCAGTTAAGATTGATACGAACAGGTATTTCCTGGATGCGACTGATAAATTCACACCGGCACAAACAACACCATTTGATATACTGAATACTACCGCTTTCTTTATTTCGCGCAAAAAAAATGAAATGCTGAATATTACTGATGATGCATTTCATAACAGTGACCATACCAATATTAATATTTTAGTAAACAAAGATGGCAATGCTTCCGGATCCGCATATGTTAATAGTTCGGGCTATGCAAAAATTACCAAACTACAGGAGTATAGCGATAATAAACTACGCTTTATTGAAAAACAATTTAAGAATATGGTAACTGGTATCTCAGTTGCAGATGTTGAAATAAGTAATGAAACCACCGACTCACTCCCACTGGAGCAAAAATGTAATTTTTCATTTCCGTTGCCTGCTTCAGGCGAATATAAATTTGTGCCGCTGAATATGTTACCCGGCATGAACAGTAACCCGTTTGTTGGTGACAACCGATTTACCAATATCAATTTTGGATACCCGCAATCATTTGATTTGAACACCCATGTGGTTGTACCAGACAACTATACTGTTGATGCAATACCTGCTTCTATTAAGTTAATGAACCAAGATGGAAGTATCGTTTTTACCCGCAAAGTATTTTACGATAAAGAAAAAATGGAACTGGCCTGTATGTTATCAATGGAAATTAAGAAAAGCCTGTACCTCGCCAATGAATATGATGGGTTAAAAGACTTTTACAAAAAAATGTTTGGATACCTGAATGAACAATTGGTATTAAAGAAAAAATAAACCTCCATGAAAAAGATCTTTTCTATCCTTTGCTCTATCATCACAATAAGTTTTTGCAAGGCTCAAATTACTTCCTATGAACTTGCTACTGTGCCCGAAAATGTAAAGAAAAACGCTGCTGTCATTAAACGTGCGGAAACCATTGTTTTTGATGTTAAAGACATTGATAAAGCTTATCTCAATATTGAAAAGACTTTCACAGTTACTAATGAAACCGGCAAAAAAGAATTGATGTTCCAGGAATTTTCAAACAAATACAGGGAACTCACTGACGCTGAAATAAAAGTATTTGACGCAGCGGGAAAACAGACGGCAAAATATAAAAAAAGTGACATGAGTACAGTAGCAAATGGAGAAGGTTTGATTGAGGAAGGAAAGATTACCTATTTTGTTGTCACTACTACAAACTATCCTATTACCGTTCAATTTAAATACGAATTGAAATTCAAAGGCACACTCAACTATCCGGCCTATGAAATTCAAAGCGCATCAGAAGGAGTTGAACATTCTTCTTTTACAGCACGGGTACCAAAAGATCTCGATCTGCGATACAAGGAAAGTAATATTAAGCTGGCTCCGGAGATTACGACAGACGACAAATACAAAACTTACAAATGGGCTGTCAATAACCTGGCCCCGATTGAGTATGAAGAAGGTACAGTAAGTTACTCGGGTAGATACCCAACAATTATTCTGGCGCCAAATCGTTTTAAATTGTATGATTATGATGGAGACTTAAGTTCTTGGAAAAATTTTGGCTCCTGGGAAAACGGGTTAATTCAGGGTTTGAATGTTTTACCAGAAGAAAGAAAGCAATTTTTTACCGCACTTGTCAAAGAAGCAAAAAACGATCGTGAAAAAATAAAGTTGGTGTATGATTATCTTCAAAAGAATTTCAGGTATGTGAGTATACAGCTCGGTATAGGTGGATATAAACCATTTCCCGCCAGTTTTACTGATCAAAAAAAATACGGTGATTGCAAGGGGTTAAGTTTTTATACGCATGCCGTTTTAAATGCACTTGGTATTAAAAGTTATGTGGCACTCATAAATGCAGAATACAACAAAGAACCTGTTGATCCCAATTTTCCCTGCAACCAATTTAATCATATGATTCTTTGTATACCACAAAAGAAAGATAGTATTTGGTTGGAATGTACAAGCAATACCAATGATTTCGCCGTTCTGGGAAATTTTACAGAGAATCGCAATGCTTTGCTCATAACAGAAAACGGTGGCGTGCTGGTTCCTACTCCAAAAAGTAAATCTTCTGATAATGTCTTTAATGCGATGACAAGAATTAAGTTAGAAGGTGATGGTTCTGGCAAAACAGAAACTGTTTTGAACACATCCGGTGAATATAAACAAGACATGGTAAATTACTTGTTCAATGAAAAGAAAGACGATCAAAAGTATGTTATTGTAAATTATTACGGATTTAAACAACCTGATGAATTCAATGTAGAGAAAATTGAAGAAGGTAATAAATTTGTAACCAATCTAAACATGAGCATTGAAAAGATACCTGAATTTGTAGCAGGTTCAAAAATGTTTCTTACACCGCGTATGTATAAAATCTGGTCAATGAAATTGCCCAAATCTGAAAACAGGCGACTGGATTATTATTTCGAATGTCCATTCGAAAAAACGGATACCACAGTTTTTAAATTACCAGAAGGTTATACTGCAGACGCTTTGCCGGTTGAAAAAAACATCAAATGCGAATACGGCAGTTACGATAGCAAATACTGGTATAGCGCAACTGATAAATCTGTCTATAGCACAGCCAAACTGGTATTGACACAACATAAAATACCCGCTGCAAAATATGCGGGAGTGAAAACATTCTTTGACGATGTACTGAAGGAAGACGCGCAGAGAATTGTAATCAAAAAAGAATAGAAAAGTCATTGCTGAATCATCTAAATGACTCCATAAAGGCTGGCACCTTTCACAAACAAACGATCTATCTGCTTTTCAGTTGCTGGATCCGTTTCCACTGCAGGTGCATGGTGTGGCTTGGACCTCGCGTCAAACAGCAATGGACCTTTACAACCCCAATGTTTATTAATGATGAAACTGTCAATGCCATGTATGTCGTGCGATGGGTTGCAGCGGGTAAATGTTGTCCATAAAAAATTGCGCAGGCTCGCGGAAACAAAGTCAGCGTTATCACAAATGACAATGAATGGCAATTCTTTCAGCTCTTTTGTTGAATAGCTGAGTTGTTCATTCAATATCGAAATCTCCCGGGCAGCCATTTCATAGTCTGAAAACTTTGGTGCCTGCAATGCAATTACCCCTGGCATTATCAATTTTGGATTTTCAAAAAGCCGAAGGCTTGTTAACAATTCAGGAACAGTTTTTACAAGATCTCTTTTCACCTCTCCATAAGCGGCCAATACAACTTTGCTGCCGCTATTGAGTCCGGCACCTGAATAATCCAGCGTGTCAATAGTTGTATTGGTATAGAAGTGAATGTCTCTTGATAAATCAATCCTTTGCAAAATATAATCCAGGAAATGCTGAATGTCCCCGCAGTTCAATTTGTCGGTATCATCTGCAGTAATAAACAAAAATTTTGCAAGACTCAATTGACCTGTGCCCAATATATGATTGGCGATAGTTAGTATTTCAGCTGGTTGTTTAGATGGCAGATAGGGCGTGTATCGTTCGCTGCCAATTGCCAGCAACAGAGGGTGAACACCTGCTGCATCAACAGCATGCACTTCTTTCAGTCCGGGTATCTCCTGCTGCAATGCAGTTCCGGTAATTTCATGTATCAATTGCCCAAAACTGGTATCTTCCTGTGGTGGTCTGCCAACTACCGTAAACGGCCACACGGCATTTTTCTTTGCATAGACTTTATGTACTTTCATTAACGGGAACAAATGCTGCAAGCTATAATACCCGAGGTGATCACCAAATGGTCCCTCAGGCTTATTTTCATCGGGGTACACTTCACCGGTTATGACAAAATCTGCATCAGTACTGATGCAGTATCCATCTTCATAACAATACCTGAACCTGCGGCCTCCCAGTAACCCGGCAAAACTCATTTCACTGATACCTTCTGGTAAAGGCATGACTGCCGCAACGCTATGAGCCGGGGGGCCGCCAATAAAAATACTTACTTTCAGTGGCAGATCCTTTTTATTAGCTTTTGATTGATGAACTCCTATACCACGATGCAACTGGTAATGCAATCCCAGTTCTTTATTTAAAATGTAATCATTGCCTGACAATTGAATTCGATACATACCCAGGTTGGCATGCCGGATACCCGGTTGATCAATATCCTCTGTATATACTTGTGGTAAAGTAATAAACGCGCCGCCATCCATTGGCCAGTGCTGCACCTGGGGCAGATCTGTAACCTGGATCTGCTGATGCAATACTGGTTTTTGCGCAGGATTTTTTAATGGCAGTGCTTTTATAGCGGCAATACCTGTGCTGAAATTATCAATGGGGTGCCTGAGGGTAGCAAGCGGATCTTTTTTTAATTCAATCAATCGTTGTACAGCACTGAGCGTATCCCGGAAAATAAACTTGCTTCTTTCCAGCGTTCCAAAAATATTGGATGCAGCCCTGAACCGGCAACCTTTTACACGTTCAAATAATAAAGCAGGCCCACCGGCTTCGTGTACACGCAGTTGAATGGCGGCCATTTCCAAATATGGATCAACTTCTTCATTGATACGAACCAATTGTCGGCCTTTTTCAAGATCATTCAAACATTCTTCCAGTGAGCGATAAGCCATATTGCGTGTTTCATTTGCAAAAGTAAAACACAAATGAACGACATGTTGTTCTTAATCATCAAAGTATTTCAGGGTTGGAGCAAATAAATTATAAAAGCAGTCTCATGACTGCTTTTATTCATTGAAATAAAATATAAACTACATAACCCTTGGCGGACAAGCCGTACTTCCCCTGCCCTTACCAAATCCATGCAATCTTTTACCGTTGTTAATTCCAATACTTATATTAATACCTGAAAAATAATACCAATCCTGTAACCTGCTTCCACCCCTGATGCTACCATCAGCAGGATAAGGTTGACCGGTTTTTAACTCACCACCGCGATAAGCCATTTCAACCGCTTTGGCTCCATTGGTTGCCGCAAGCAAATTTTGATCAACATACGTGCTGCTCACGTCGTCCAGGTAATCGGTAGATGATTTTCGCCAACCCACTTCATAACTCAATGTAATATTTTCTGTAAATTTCCACCGAACACCAATGCCGAATGGAATGGCCAGTTGTGTGAGATGATATGCCTTACGGTTATAACCCGCAAGTCCCTGCCCTTCTGTACCCAGCGGGTGTAAATAGGTCTTATTCCCAGCGCTGTCATATGCATAAGGGTTAAAATGAAAAACAGCTAATCCTGCAAAAACATAAGGAGTAATTTTATAATTTTCCAGGTTATACAAACTATAATCTACTAAAAAATTTCCCTCAGTAATTTTTGTTTGAAAGCTCAGATTACGGGCACGCAAATCTGCCTGACGATTATATTTATCCGCAGCCGATAAAGAAGCATAAGTAAAATTTGTACGTAATGAAAAATGGGGCGTGAGATCATATTTTAGCCCCAAACCAACAGCTCCCTTTGCTTGTTCTGTTGTAAATGTTTTATCCTGCAAATCGCCCTGGTAATTGCTAAAACCACCAAACAGGTCCACATGTAATCGCTGTGCATTCAATAGACATGGAATAAAAACCAGCAGCAAAATAATTTTTCGCATAATTTTTCTTTAGGTGAATAACAATAGTGCAAGCGGTTTTCGGTGGATACGAGAATTCTACGGGAGGTTTATAAGCCTGGATAGCTTACTGAGACACAACTTTAACGGTTGGGCGTAATTCTTATGCACGTATAATGCCAAAAGATTTGTTAAACGATTTTTTAACTATTTGTTGAAAAATTGTTACTAAGCGGCAATCTTTTCCTTTAAGATCAATGCACTTTGCTTTAACTGATCACGAAATGGCTGATGCAGTACTCTATACAGTTGTATGAATGCAGAGATCAGGAATACAAATCCAACTACCAGGTTAATAATCCTGTTACTGGCATTTAATTTATTGACCAGCCATTTACCGGAATAGATAAAAATGGCCAGACCGATCAACGTACCTGTTCCTATTCCAATGGTATATATATTGAAGGTTGCTTCATTTGGCAGCAATACCTTATTGCTGAGCAGGTAGGTACTCCAAATAAACCAGAAGGGAATTTGTACAGGGTTGATGGCACTCATCACAAAGCCCAGCCAGAAGCGGTTCAACGGGTTGTTCAGTAAAATATTTTTTGGTTGAGCCGTTTTTTTCCGCATCGTTATAAAACTGCTGATTGCCAATACAAAAAACAAAAAAACGGTTACCCATTCCAGTAAGTAAAACAACCCCTGATGTTCAATCACCCAGTCCATGCCTTTAAGTGAAATTCTCACATATATAATTTCTACCAGCGCCACACCCAGTGAGAATTTTACTGCCCGCGCTGTATTTTCCGCAATCGCCAGTTGCATAGCCGTAACATTGAGGCTTCCCAGTGGCAGTGCTCCCAGGAAACTAATCAACATACCCGTAAAAAAGACTTTGATTAATTCAGGCATATAATTTATCAAGCTTTTTCTCAAACGCCTTATTCTCCTGCATCATTTTCAAACCCTGTTGCTGTGTAAGATACGGTATCCCTTTTTTGTGATTGATGCGACTGATGCGCCAGAGGATAAACCAATGCCGGATGATTTCCTTCCATGCAAAAAATAGTGAGTGACGGGGATCATACATGTGAGTGGGCTCTGAACCTGCACCATTTACTTCAATGATAGAAAAGTTTTTACCGGCCCTTAATTCATCCCAGGTATTGTAGCGGATATCCAGCCTTCCGAAATAAAATTCATGAATCTGCTTACAGAGTATATCCATGTTTTTTGTGAATGTATCGTCTACCCGGTGAGAGTCGTCTAAAAATTTAGCTCCTCTTGCATGATTTCCATAAGGAACCAATTCTTTTTTTTTGCCGGCCGGCAAAATTTCATTGAGTTCATCACCATACAAACTTTCTAATACCGGCATTTGTAAAATAAAACGTTTTTCTTTCATTAAAAGTTCCCGCATGGTTTTGGTTCCGTTGCCAGTCACGGCCAGCAATTCCTTTCTTACAACGCCAGAAATTTTGCCGAACTGCTCATTTGGATAACGGTAATAAAAAACCCCCACTTCATTGGGTTGCAGTGCAAATTCCTGTACCAGGTAGTCCAATGGAGAAGTTCTTGCATAGTCAATTAATTCCTTTTCATTGTGCAATTTCTTTACACCCCTGCCTCTTCCACCAATATCTGGTTTACCTATCAGCGGAAAGGCAAAGCCGAGTTCATTTATTTTTTCCAGCACAACATCCGTCCTGGTTCCGGCAAAAAAATAAGCGGTTCCAGGATAAAAATGCGATGGCATGATATCGTATATCTTCTTTTTTGATTCCATCAGAAAACCACCATTTTCAATCGAAGGGTTGGCGGCAGCAAAAAAAAAGAATGATTTGGCTCTTACAGCAAGCAGGGCCCATACCGGCAAAATCCATCCATATACAGCATTGAATGACCAGTATTCCCAATGAAAAAGCCTTATAAAAAAAGGTTGGTGAAAAATGCGCTGAATGTAATTCATTGTTTAATTACGCCGGCTTTTGTAAAATTCATTTCACTGAGATAGGTTTTATTTTCCTGCAAATCCAAATATTGTATGTTGCATTTGCCGGGTTCCAGTTCAATTCCGGTAATACTTACTGTAAGCATCTGGCCATTACGGTTCATTCGTAAATCATTTTGATTATCGCCATCACCCCCCAACAAATGATATCGTATGATTTCCTGCATGGAAGGTTTTATATGATGTTGTTGCCATTGCTCAAACCATTGTTTACGCTTTGCCAGTATAGTGTCATCATACAATGTAACAGAAGACCATGTATAGCATTGGGTTGGATCCAATTCTTTGATGTGTTTATCTATTCCATCCCAATGGCATTGATAAAGCGAAAAACTATTCCAGATAATAACGGTAAATGGCTCGATCCCTTCCAGCGCTGCCCGGGTAAATGAAATATACAAATCAGCTGCTGCCACTATATCCAGCAATACAAGACCGCGGCTTCTTTTATATGGTGGTTTATATGAATGGTTTACAAAAGCGCCGTTTAATAAAACAGCGATACTGCCATGTTCATTAACTGCAATCCATGTACCTCCGGCCTGGCTATCTTTTGGAAATAAAAGACGATGTCCGTGAACTGTATATTGCCTGGGAGGCAGGGCCAGTGAACGAATGCTTTTTTCATCACGGTTATGCGTAATGTATATTTTATTGCCGCAAGGAATAAAAGTTACTGTGCACATTCCTTACGGTACTTAATAGTAGAAGAAGCAATACCAAATCCCTCAGGTATTTCGATATCAGATACTTCCCGGATACCAACCTTTATCAGGGCCATATGATGTATGGTGTGCTCCAGGTTATATGCAATCTCCCGGTAATAATTTGTTTCGAAGTGAATGTAACCGGAATCATCATCAGTGAATGTTGCTTCCATCACCAATTTCCTGTTTTCCTTGTTCAACCCTTCATATATTTTATGCAGGCGTGCAATGGCAACAGACTTATCTGTTTCAATCAGGCGATCCCGCTTTCTTTTTTCATAATTAATGGTACCCCCATCGTAGCCTTCTTCCAGGCAAATAAACATTTCAACAATGTGGCGTACATGCTGTCCAATGGTTGCGTTAGAAAGCGTTTTGCCGGCGTACACGTATTGCACGTCTGTCAATAACTCAAGGGTTGCGCTCAGTTGGGCAAAAACATTCTTTATGGTTTGTTGTAGTTGCATGTAATTGAGGATTATTTCTTCATTAAATACGATACCCGGACCGTATTGGATTGTTCAAATCAGGGTTATAAACACTTCCCGAAGTTAAGAGAATATCTATTGTAAATTAATCGGCCACCCGACAAAAAAAACAATTAAACTCTAAAATTCCGGCTATTTTTTCTTTGCAAAAACTGACAAGGAAACATTTACTTCATCCCCTAATACCAAACTGTTACCGCCTACTTTAAAATCGCGCCGGTTGATTTTAAAATTGCCTTCAAATAAATAACCGCCCTCTTTAGCATTTGCCTTAAAAGGAAACTGGATGTCTTTGCTAATACCTTTTATGGTTAATTTACCTTGTACTTTAAAGCCACTACCTGATTGAGTGATTTTATCAGATTTGAAAACTATTTTGGGAAAATTGCTTACATTAAAATATTCTTCTTTCTTCAAATGATTGTCCCTGGAATCATTATCCGTATTCACCGAAGTTGCGTCAATACTAATATCAATGGAAGCATTGCCGGTATTGGCAGGATCAAATATTAAAATACCCTCCAAGCCTTTGAAATGGCCCCCTGTATTGAATCCAAAATTCTTGATCCCGAATTTAATTTCAGATTTTGCATCAATCGGTTCATACTGCTGGGCGCTCACTACCAGTACTGATAGTATTGCAGTAAAAAATGTAATAAATTTATTCATAGTTTTTGGGCTGCATAGTTCAAATTTTCCGCCAATGTATGTTAAAAAAATATAATTTTTCGATTGCATCAGGCAAGCCGGTTGGGTTTTAATATAGAAAATACCTGGTTATTATATATCAGAAACAATATGGCGCAACAAGTAAATGCAATAACTGCCATGCTGAATAAACCATAGTCACCATCGAATTTTAACCCGAGTTTTGTTATATGAAAAAAGATAGCACCTGCCATAAGGCCGGCTCCCAACGCAGCACCAATACCGGTGGACCGGGGATAAAGGATAAGGATAGATGCAATCAGTTCTAAAACACCTGTGCCAATTCTTCCCCAGGGTTCCATTCCAAGTTCAGTAAATAAATGAACCGATTGAGGATGACCTGTAAATTTAAAATACAATGTTTGTAACATGATATAGGCCGCAGCCAGCCTTAATATCCAGATGATGATCAAGCGTATTCTCATAACAGTTAGTTTGAATAAGAAAGATAAAAAAATTAATGAAATATCCTGGACCAGTTAGCTTCGGCTTTCTTTTTCAAGTTGACTTCGTCTTTATTCCAGTCCGTAAGTGTATTATTAAAAAATTTATTGTAAAACAGGTTCAGTTTTCCATCAATAATTTTAAAAGTTTTGGGATCAATGGAAACTTTTTCTCCTTTTGAACCCATTGCATACGAACACCAACCCCCATATTGTGGTTCATATTTTGAAGGATTCTTTTTAAATTCTTCCTTATCTGCCACCGTGGAAAAATAATAAATGATCCCTTCATGCGCAACCGCGTTGTCTTTGCTGCCTTTCACGGCCTTATTTTGTGTAAAATAAGCAACTGGATCATAGCCATCAATGGCAACCCCGTCATCCAGGTTAAATTGTTTCTTTCGAAGTGTAGATGGATCTTGTGCCACGGCACTCAACAATAAGGGAACAAAAATTGTAAATAACAGAACTCGTTTCATATTTGCAATATTAATTGAAGAGCCAAAACTAATCGAGGGGCGCGTTACCACTTGTCATTCAACTGACAGTTACCAGTTTTTGAATTTTTTTAACATCCAGGAAACAAATTTTTTGCCGATTGTAAGAAAGTATTCCATCCGCAGTCATTTCATTGATCATAGTAGTAACCGTCTGCCTGCTGGAACCAATAAGATGTGCAATGTCTTCATGGGTGAGATAATTTGGGATACACACACCGTCGGGGCGGGTTTCTGCAATATCTGACTGAACAAGCTGCCAGAGAAAATTCAGTAATCTTGTTTTTACATCTTTGTTTAGCAGGTTAACCAGTCTGTTTTGGATGTTGCGAAGTTTGGTACCAACCTGCTTGGTATATTTTAATGCAATGGAAGGTTTACGTTGCAGCAATTTTTCAAAATCTTCAATATTGAAAGCACAAAGGCTCACATCTGTTTTGTATGCCTGGGCAAATTCACCATTTAAATTATCTTTCTCAAGCGTAAATTGTCCAAATACTTCTCCTTCCCGGATAATCTCTTTGATGATCTCGTTTCCATCATTGTCAATATAGCCAATACGGATATATCCTTCCTTGATAAAGTAGAGCTTATTGTGATTGAACGCCTCAAAATAGATATAGGCGCCTTTTTTAGCTTCTATAAAATTATGAACCACGTTAAGCTCCTCATATTCATGTTCAGCAATATCGCACCACAAATCATAGTTTCTGATCAGCAGCATTTTTTCATCAACACTCATAATTGTATATAATTCAACATTCAAATTACAACAATAGGACTAAAAAGTTCTGATGCATATAATTCTATTAACTAGATTTACTGAAAATTTTAATATTCATGCAAGTACCAACTGTAGCTGCAATGATTGCCAATGGCGAATCTCCCGAAATATTGTTTTGGGTGGGTTGTGCCGGAAGCTTTGATCAGCGGGCTCAGAAAATTACCCAAGCATTTGCAACGATTCTAAACATAATTGGTATCCGTTATGCCATTCTAGGTAAAGAAGAAATGTGCACCGGAGATCCGGCCCGCCGCGCAGGAAATGAATTTCTGTTCCAGATGATGGCTTACCAGAATATTCAATTGCTGAACAATTATGAAATAAAAAAAATTGTAACAGCCTGTCCGCATTGTTTCAATACCCTCAAAAACGAATATCCTGCTTTGGGTGGAAATTATGAAGTTGTTCATCACAGCATTTTTTTACAGGAGTTGATTGACCAGGGAAAGATAAAATTAAAAGAAGGCGGCATTTTCAAAGGCAAGCGAATCACTTACCACGATAGTTGTTACCTGGGAAGAGCGAATGATATTTATGAAGCACCCCGTAAAGTACTGGAAGCATTGGATGTTGAATTGGTGGAAATGAAACGTTGTCGCAGCAATGGTTTGTGTTGCGGTGCGGGGGGTGCGCAGATGTTTAAAGAAGAGGAAAAAGGAAATACCCGCATCAATTATGAGAGAACCAATGAAGCCATCAATACCGGTGCCGCACTGATTGCAGCCGCATGTCCGTTTTGCAATACGATGCTCACAGATGGTGTAAAAAACAAAGAAAAAGAAAATAGTGTGCAGGTAGTAGATATAGCAGAATTGATCGCTGCCAGTATTGAATCATAAATCATGATTTCCAGAAAGACGTTTTTTATTCTTATTCTCTCCATTGGTACTTTTACTGCGATCTATCTGTATTATGTAAAGAAAGAGCGGGCCGCTTCCATAGACAGTTATTTTCCCGATCCTCAAACAGGCGATATCTATAAAATGCAGAAGGAAACTTCGGATGGCGTGATCATTTATTATTTAAAAATCAAAGATATCGGCCATCAAAGTATTTATTTTTATCCGGGGCTTTTGACTGCAGGTGCTATTCATGATAGTTTTCTCAAACATTTTGACAGTTCAGAAACCGTAGTGATCGCCAGAAAAGAATTGACAGAAATTAGAAATGGGAAATGGAAAATTACCGCAAAAGATCAAACGCAATTACTGGAAATTGAGCGGAAATAATAACTTTTGGCATATTGTTTCTCTGTAATTTTGTGGAATGACAAATTTTGAATACCGGCATTTATTGCCAGACAATTTTGCTCATGATTCAAAGGTCTGGATCTACCAAAGCAATCGTTTATTTTCATTGAGTGAAGCCTTGCAATTGGAAGACATGCTGGCGGAATTTTCAGCAAACTGGCAATCTCATGGCGATAAAGTGAAAGGTCATGCAAACCTTTTCTTCGGGCAGTTTATAATCTTAATGGCCGACGAATCTGCAACGGGTGTAAGTGGATGCAGTACCGATGGTTCTGTAAGACTAATAAAGGAAATAGAAAAATTATTTAAAGTTAATATGTTCGACAGGCAATTGCTGGCATTCATTGCAAAAGAAAAAGTTCAGCTGCTTCCCATGTCTCAATTGAAATATGCACTCGACAATCAATTTATCAATACTGAGAGTATTTATTTTAATAACCTCGTTCTAACCAAAGATGAGTTAGAAAATAACTGGATGATACCGTTAAAAGAAAGTTGGCTGGCTAAAAAAATAACAAAGACGGAAACCTCAGGTTTATAATCATTCCGTCAATTGATGGCCCGCCTGAGTGCAATGTTGAGGCAAATAACCAGTAAACCTGTTTCAATTACCAGCTTCATGTCATAGCTTTCCGGGTACAATAAATTCAATCGCTTACGCAGGTTATTGAGAAAGCTGTTGATTCCATTGGCCAGCGCTGCGGTATCTACCGGTTTCGTCCATGCTATTTTTGCAGCAAGATTTCCTTCAATAACTTTGATTTCAATATCAATGGATTTTTCTGCGAGTGGCAAAACGGAAAGTTGCTGGAAACTATTTTCAACGAGCGGCAAAATAATAAATGGCGCTATTTTTTCGTGGTGAATATCTCCTATAATTTTCAGGCTTACATTGATTACTTCTTTTCGGCTAATTTTTTCAAGCTCCACATATTCTTCCAGTAAATCAAGTTCCTTTTTCAATCCAATTCTCGATTGATTATTATCATATATCACATATAACAATAGATTGCGAATTTTCTTGATCATACCAGGAATGATGGCTGGCTTCTCAGCCGATAACAATTCAATCCTGTTCAGCGCATTGATTAAAAACACCGGCCTGATCTTATCATTTTGTGCCGGCACTTCAACTTTTTGTTTTTCCAATTTTATCAAACCCAGTTCCTGTTGTTTGATAAACCACATCTTGCCAAGCTTGATTGCGGCGGCCAGACAACCCTGCAGGTTAAAAAAAGCAAAATTGTTATAGAAGTAAACGAACTGGCGCGAAGGCAACGCCGGCCGCTTCAACCCCGCTGTCTCGCGTAAGGGCGCTATAATATAATAGAGTACAGGTTCAGTCAATGCAATTGCCAGCAATGTACTAATCAGCCATAAAAAAATCATCATCAGGTACCGGCCTTTAAAAAGATAACGCGGTAATAAGAAGTAAATGATCACATAGCAATGCACTATATCGATAGGTGTAAGCACCAGCAACTCTTTGAACGAAGAAAGTAAACTACGAGAAATGGAAAGTTGATCCAGCCGGGCAAACGTATACATTAATGTGAAATAGATAATCCAGAGCAACCAGAATAATACATGCCGGGTAATACGGTAACGGGGGTTATTTGAAAATACAAGTGAGAATGTATTCATTTTGTCATAGATGAAAAGCATGGAAAGATCCCTGCCTGGCCAATTTACAACATATAAAGATCAAATCCCCTCCCGGTTTAAAATTTCAAAAAAACTGATGATTTTTTTTTCATTCGTCAACTTAAAATTAAATGATTTAATAATTTCATCCAGTTTTTTCATGGATACCGGGTCGCATAATTCGCTGAGTGTGTGTGGGTCTTTTTTAATTTTTACCATCTTGTTTTTTGATGCCGAATAAGCATACCAGGATGGAACATCTTCGATTTTATATGTAATATCTCCGGTAGCTTGTAATTTTTGTTTTACCAGCTTCTGGTGTTTTTTTAAAAGAATGATGTTTCCATTCATAATAAGTTCATAAAAGCTGGCACCTGTATTATTATCAATATCGGGAAATCCGTTTCTGAAACAATTTCTGAGAACAACGCCTGCATCATTGCTGTATTCATATCCAAATTCTGCAACATGATTTTGCAATACAAGCTCCACTGTATCCTTTAAAAAATAAAGCTTATCAGCATAAACATTGTAACGTAGGAACAAGTTGGTTGCTATTTTGTCGTCAGTTAATTTGATATATCCTTTGTTCCATTTATCATCCAGGAAAACAGATCCTTCAATGTTTTTGTCTTTACCAATTAATACCTTGTTGTCACTCACAAATGCTTGCACCCTTGCAGACATATCATCCTGCATTAACCAGGGAATCGCACCTGAACGATCAAAATTCTGGTTGGTCTGTGCAAATGATCCACCCACTGCCAGTAAAAGCATGGATGTCATTAAAACTGGCCTCATTTATTTTATAATTTTTATTGACAATTGTTTTTATGAATAAACCATATACCGGTTTGCGATGGCGTGCCGGTATATGGTTTGAAAATAACATTACCAGTTATTGTTAATGCTATTGCTTTTGTAACTTAAGTTTTACGAACCCCTGGTCGCCAAAGCCGGTGGCTGTTATATTAATGGATAGATCAATAAGTCCGGTGCAGGAAAAAACAAAACCACTACCACCGGTTGTAGATGCAACATAATTTCCATAATCTCCCCAACTGTTGTTTGGCTTTATCGTTGCCGTTCCAGTTGCGGGATCAACATCTACCAGCAATGGATTTGTTACATTGCCAAATGCAGGATTCGGCCAAACCTGGCTAATGTTAACCTGGTTGGCACCAGGTCCGTCAGTTACCTTCACAAGGTCTCCTGGCACCCAGTCTTGCCAACCATCTTCAATTATTTTATAGGTTCCTGCAATGGGTCCAACAAAGGGACAGACTACCACCGCCGTCCAGCGCAAGGCCATATTATAAGGGGCCTGGGATTCAAAATCAGTTGTAATATTTGCGAGTGAAAAAGAACGGCCATCTTTGGTTATTGCTTCATTGTAAAAAGTATAACTGGAACCGGGATTGAGATCATCTACAGAGACACCTAAAGCGGCAGCAATTTCTGTCGCTGCAACAGTTAGTTTCAAACCATCAGAATATGGATATGTTTTTACTGCTTTCCATTTAGTTTTATCCAGGTCAGCGCCCTTAACAACGTATACATTTATTTTATCGACCGCTGGACCCACACTGCCAATTGTGATGGCAACAGTGCTGGTTGTTCTTGCAGCGTAGTCTATTTTTGTATTGATTGTACTTTGCAAAGTAAGATAGGCCCCTTCTTTTAGCGTATCCTTGTCACCTTTAATGTCTGTCTTCTTGCAGCCAGCCAGAACAGCTATCATTACTATAAATGCGATTGTTATTTTTTTCATCTGATGAAATTTTCTTGATGTATAATTAATTTACCCAGCCATGATCCGGGTTGGTATCCCAGAATGTTTTTACCAGGGTTCCTGGTTTCTGAGTAGCGTTTTTATTTAAATCCACGTAAACAGACGGATAAAAAAACGTGCGGATAAAGTCGCCGGGCGTTGGTTGAAGTGCGGGTTGCATATTGGATGGCTTACCAGTTCTCCTGTAATTATTATAAGCTTCAATACCATTACCCCATAAAGCAATGTAATATTCCTTCATTACTACGTCAAGTTTTTCATCCTTGCTTCCTGTATTTTCATACAATGATTTAACCTTGTTTACATATTGATCCTGTATGGCGGTTGTTGGCACACGAGCTGCCGGAACCGCAACACCTATCGTTGCCGGGTAGCCGAATACTTTTGAAAATGATTTTCGGATTCCAGATTCTATTAAAACCTCCGGATCGCCTGCTGTTCCCAAAGTCAATGCAGCTTCAGCTTTAATAAAGTCAGTATATGAAGACAACCATATGGGGAATATGCCTGCACCTTTTCCACCGTCGGTGGCTTTTCCAGCCCTGCCCTGGCTATCGTCAAATTGACCGCCTGCAGGATAAACACCAAAAGTCGTACGCAACAGGTTATCTGGTCCAATGCCCTCAGCGTTTCCATGATCTCTTCCGATATATCCATTATCAACCAGGCAGTAAGGCGTTCCGGGTGGATAATTCGATGGAAAAGCCCTGAACAAACAAGGTATCGTAAACTGCAACGTTGTTGGATCCAACGTGGTAATATCAAGTGTTTGCCGGTAGAAATAATATCTTCTCCGGGGGTCAGTAATACCTTTTTCAACTATCAAAGACCACATAAAATAATTACCGATATAATCCTGCGCACCACCGGCTCCCGCATAGTTGTTTATGAATTTTGGATGACGACTGTCCGGTGCTGCATTCTTACTGGAAAACTGAAATACAAAATCTTCGGCTTCTGTGTCGATGAGATCATTTTCTGCCAGCAATGCAGCAATTTTGTCTTTTGCAGTTGGATCAACCAAACGGGTTTGGACATACGCTTTTAACTTTAACGTTTTAGCCAGTGTTTTCCATTTTGTTGCATTGCCATTAAAAAACAAATCGTTTAAAGGAAGCGCTGTTCCGGCTGTTACTTTTCCTAAATCTGTTATCGCATCATTCAATAATGCAAGCGCCGAATCATACACTGCACGTCCATTATCAGTTTTGGGATTAGAAATTTCCAGCCCCAGGTTTGCTTCTGAATAAGGAATATCCCCAAAGCAATCTACTAACGTAATCATGGTATATGCTTTTAGAATTTTGCCAATTCCCACGTGGATGTATTTTTTTTGCTGGGTTGCAATGTCAAACAAGGCATTCAGGTTCTTGAATTCCTGCATATAAGCAGATCCCCATATAGTATTAAAATTCTGCGCCTGGTAGGCATTCAGGTATGTAGGACCGGCCATTTGCTCCATACGGGTTACCTGTGCAGCAAAATCCGCGATGCCTGTAATGTTTCCTACTCCATCATAACTGGTAAGGAAGGCTGAAAAATTAAGCTGCGCATGGTTAAGATATAAATCTACATTGGCAGAAGTTGGCGTTGGGATATTGGGATTATTCAGTAAACTATCAAAGCTGTTGTCCAGCTTCTTACAGGAGCCCACCAGCACCAGAAAAAGAATTCCAACAATTATTTCTTTAAGTTTCATATTAAAAAGTTTTTAAAAATTAGAATGACAACCTTAAGCTAGCACCAATGCGGCGGGAAGAAGGGGCAGTTAATCTTTCCAATCCTCTTGCACCATTGCCTACACTAAAACTGCTGGTCTCCGGATCAAAATTGGTGTACCGTGGAAAATTAGGCGCATTGTACCATAGGTTTTGACCAGACAGTGTAAATGACGCTGCTCCGAAAGGAGTCTTGTTCAGAATTTTTTCCGGCATAGAGTAAGAAATGCTTAGTTCGCGTAAGCGAACAATGGTAGCGTCCCAGATACTTACGTCATTTGAACCCAGGCCGTAACTGTTAAAATAAATATTGGTTGCATCCTGTACATAGTCATTGGGACTACCATCTTGTTTCACGCCCGGTAAAATATAACCTTTGTTCCGGTCAAAATCGGTGTCTTTGGTTAGACCTCTTGCAAGCAATGCTCTCACAGTTGTTGAATAAAAATCTCCTCCCCTGGTATAGTCCCACTGCATCCTGAAAGAAAAAGACTTATAACTAAGTGTACTGATACCCGTTAGTTTGTATTTGGGAGCTGGATCTCCGATTACATGTATGCCGGTTGAGATTAGGTAATTACCCAAAGCATCTACAATGGGTTGTCCTGATTTTGGATCACGTTCTACATAATTACCCTGTATTACTCCCAGTGGTTGGTTATTGATAGCAAATGTGCCGAGATTGGAGAAGCCGGAAATGACTACCTGTTTGATATCGTCAGGCATATCAAATACTTTACTCCTGTTTAAAGTAAAATTACCATCCAGTTGCCAGTTGAAATCTTTGTTCTTCACTACTGTATAACCCAATGCCAATTCAATTCCTTTATTATATACAGAGCCAGCATTTACAGCCACAACCTGGTATCCGGTAGATTGATCCAGTTGCCTGTCAAGAATTTGATCTTTAGCGGTTCTTTTATAAAATGTCAGGTCAACACTCAACCGGCTATTAATAAATTTTGCCTCTATCCCTGCTTCCACTTCTCTTAACAATTCTGGTTTTAATTCCGAATTGGCCAACCGGTCACTGATTGAATTTACATTCACGGCATTGCCGGCTTTGTCTACAAAAGCATTGGTTTGAATAGACAATGCTGGTCTTGTATTATACGCTCCCGGAAAACGGGCACTGGTAGAATAACCCGCACGTATTTTCAGGTAGTTGATTACTTTGCTTTCCCTGAGCATACCTATGGCGGCTGTTGGAATAAAAGAAGCACTTACACTCGGATAAAAAATAGCTCGGTTTGGTTTTTCCAATGTAGATGTCCAGCTCTCCCTTCCCCCCGCGGTTAAATAGAAATAGTCCCGGAATCCTGCTACTGCTTGTGCAAACAAGCCAAAACGTTTTTCCTGGTTAATAAAATCCAGGTCAGCAAAATTATCTTCGGCTATATTTTCATGTGAAATAAAATTACTGTGATCAAACAAACCGAATACCAATTGCTGGGTACTCTTAAGTCCCGATTGAACATAAGTATCTTCCCTCAAATTTGCACCCGCATCAATATTTAAATCCCAGTCATTGCTGATCTTTTTGTTGAAACTTGCAATCAATGTATGATCCCATATTGTATTGGCATCGTTAACTGTGCGGTACAATCCTCCGGTATAAGACGGACCACCATCGATGCCTCCTTTATTGACGGAGAGCGATTGCAGTTCGCTGTAATTATCGATACCTAATTTATATGATACATTCAACGCCTTACTGATGTCATATTTTACCTGGAAACTTCCAAAAGTTCGGTTGGCCTTCTGCCTTGATAGTGCGTTGGCCGCTGTCCACCTCGGATTTTGTATATCATTACCTCCGCGATAATAGATAGAAGAACCATCTAATGGATTTTGATAAGGCCAACCCATTAAATCTACACTTCTGGGCGTATAAATAAGATCACCAAAAACAGAAATCCCCGCGTCAGCACCACTTCCGTTACTTGTGCCGATTGCTGGTGTTTTGAAATCTGTAACAACATAATTAATGGTTCCGCTCAATGTAATATTGTTGCTGAGTTTTGCAGAGCCTCCCATACCAAAAGTATTTTTAGTAAGCGAGTTATTGGGTGTAAATCCATTGTCATCTAAATAAGAAAAGTTAGCGCTAAAATTGGTGCCATTACCAGAACCAGCAATGTTGACGGATGAAGTACTGACCAAGCCAGTACGGAAAAAATTTTTTACACTATTGTAGGGTTTGTAATCATAAGTTGCTCCCTGGTATTCTGGAAAAGCATCTGCAAGCGCTGCTTTATTATAAGGATGGGTAAATTTTGCGGGAGGATCTGTAAACTTGGCCCCCCAATTACTGAATGCCAGCGAAGGAGCATTGTGAAAACCACCGCCATAGGTATTTTGATAATCTGGAAGATTGGCAACATTGTTTGTAAAGAAAGACTGAGATACTGTTACGTCCAGTTTTTTATTGCTTTTTTTTACGGAGCCATTTTTTGTGGTAACTACTATAACTCCATTTCTTCCCAGGTCACCATAAAGTGTAGTAGCACTCAGTCCTTTTAATACATTGATGCTTTCAATATTATTAGGGTCTAAATCCAAAAACCGGCTGGATGTCTGGTTACCATATAACCATCCATTGGCAGAACCCGTCAGATTATTGGTTCCTCCATCAAAAGGAACACCATCCACAATGAAAAGTGGTGTAACATTACTTCCTGTAATTGTGCTTACCCCTCTTATCACGATACTGGTTCCACTACCTGATAAACCACTGGTACTTAAAATATCTACTCCCGGCGCTTTACCACTCAACAACCTGCCAACATCACCTTCAGGTCTTAACTCCAACTCCTTTTTGCCCACAGTAGAAACTGCATATCCCAGCGCTTTCTTTTCGCGCCGGATACCCAATGCAGTTACAACTACTTCACTCAAAGACTGGTTTGCTGGTTTAAGGGAGATGTTTAGTTCCTGTTCATTGTTGACAATGATTTCTTTTTTTTCCATACCTACATAAGAGATCACCAATGTTGAGCCGGCGTTTACTGAAATTTTAAAATCGCCGTTTGCATCAGTGGTAGTGGCCCTTTTACTCTTTTTTTCGAGTACGGTGGCGCCTGCGATGGGCGAGTTTTTTTCATCTGTTACTTTCCCCGACACCTGTTTCATTTGTGCGATGGCAACGGTGGATGAGCAACAGATGAGAAACAACAGGAGATACTGAAATTTTTTTCTCATAACTTAATTTTTGATATGCTGGTTAATAATCAGAAGCTTCAAATGGTGTGTTTTACTACCATCACCGCTTCAATGATTCCTTTCAGACAAATAAATTATAGCAACTGACGCAACGGATAGTCTTGTTTAATACCGAAACAGGATTTATTGAAACTGAAGCGGGAAATTTTACAACCGGGGCAGAAAATATTTTTAACAATTTATTGTTGCAGCATAAAAAAGCAGGTAGTAGAAACCACCTGCGTATGTGTACATGAGAAAACTAATACAACAAACATACAATCCAATAGCCGCGTGCATTTGCAAAAGGTTACCCAAGCAGGATATTTGCAGCGTAAAACCGGAATTTATTTTATCCGGTTAAATTTATACTTACCATGAGTATGCGTTATTCATTGTGCACCGTAACAATCTTATCAACAATACGTCTGTGATCATAAAAAGAAACCGTTCGTACTTTTTGATACTTGAATATTGATTTATTGATATAATTTTTATTTATGTAAAAGCAGCATAATTGCGGGCAATTCTATCCCTCTATTGAAGGCCACTACTAAAACAACTACATGAGTAAACAAACATTGGTGAACGATACGCTGGTAAAAATGATTGCTGTGCCGCTGCTCGGAATACTGATACCCAATTTAACGGGTCTTATCACCAATACGTTGTACAGTATTCCTGAATTATTGCTGACTTATATCTTTTTTATCCTGGTCTCTTTCCTGGTCTGGCATGGAAACGTTTCATTGATGAATTTCATCCGGAAGAAATACTATTGGCAGCAAAAGAAATATTACAAAAACATCATTGCTCTTTTTTTCACCAATATTGTGTATTCCGGAATCGCATCCACCCTGTTGTTAAATATCTGGATATTGTTTGCGCGTGAAAAAGTAAATCACACGGCAGCCATGGTTAACAGCGTACTTGTTATTATAATAGCAGCTACTTTTGTCACCAATATTTACGAAATAATTTTTCTAACCCAGGAGGCAGAATCTAACCATGACAAGGTAAATCAACTGAACATTGCAAAAGCTCAGGCAGAACTGGAGGCGCTGAAGAACCAGATTGATCCCCATTTTATCTTTAACGCGCTCAATACCCTTTCTTTCCTAATTACGAAAGATCCATTAAGCGCGAGATTGTACAATGATACCCTGGCCAAAGTCTATCGATATATCCTGGGTAACAAAGACAAAGACCTGGTAATGCTAAAAGAGGAAATTGAATTCATCAGCAATTATTTTTACCTGCTGAAGATTCGATTTGGAGATGCCATCAATATGGTTATCGAAATAAATGATCTTGAGTCAGAAGATTTCCTGATCCCGCCCATCTCTATGCAGGCACTTATTGAAAACGCTATTAAACATAATGAATTCAACAACAGTTCTCCGCTGAATATAGAAGTTTCAGTATCATCGCATTTTATTTTTGTGAAAAATGTACTGAAGCCAAAAACCGGTGAGATGAAAAGTTCAAAGATAGGATTGAGCAATCTTGATCATCGCTATAAATTGATCACAAGGCGAAATATCCTGATAGAAAATAATTTCAAGAATTTCGTTGTCAAATTACCGGTATTAAAAGTTTAACCATGAAAGTATTCATCATAGAAGATGAAATTCCGGCGTTGGAAAACTTAAAAGACGAACTTGTCAATATTGATGCTTCTATACGGATCATAGGCACCAGCGACAGTATCCGGCAAAGTGTACAATGGTTGCAACAACATGCGGGAGAGCCAGACCTGATATTTATGGATATTCACCTGTCTGATGGTTTGTCTTTTAATATATTTAAATCCTGTACTGTCACCTGCCCGGTAATTTTTGTAACAGCATACGATAAATACCTTGCACAAGCTTTTGAATACAATAGCATCGATTATATTTTAAAACCTGTTGAACCTGAAAAATTAGCCCAGGCCGTTAAGAAATACAAAAGTTTGCAGCATCATTTTACCAATAACTTCCAGGCACTGTTTACACAATTCAACAGCCCTGAAAAAACCAAGTCCCGGATTATCGTAAAAAGAGGATTGGAGTTCCAGACGATCAAGGTAGAAGACATTGCTTATTTTTTTACAGAACATAAACTTATCTTCCTGGTAGATAAAGAGAATCACAAATTCCTGGCGGAAAAAAACAACCTCGGCGAACTGGAAGAAGAACTCGACCAGAAAAATTTTTACCGTGCCAACCGGAAATACATCATCAATGCCAATTACATTAAAAGATTCAAACCGCTTGACAAAAGTAAAATCAGTGTTGAACTTGTTTTACCTGTCAATGAAGAAATCATCATCAGCCAGGAAAATTCCAGTGCCTTTAAAAAATGGATCAGTGAAATTTAAAAACAGGCGCTATTGCTTACCCAACAACATTTTTCTGCTCTGAACAGGCAATCCATCTACAAACAGCGTATATACATACACGCCATTCATGCTACCATAACCATGGTTGAAACTGATTTCGTTTACACCTTTTTTAAGTGGAATTTTTAAACGTTTAACGATACGACCAGAAAGATCAGCTATGCTTATCCATGCCCGATCATAAAACAAATCGGTTCCGGAAAGAACGGTTATCATGGTGCTTTCATCAAAAGGGTTGGGCTTATTTTGCAACAAACTGATATTGGTATAGGGCTTGTCATGCCGCTGAACATAGGGCGTATCATTCAGCGCGAGCGTAAACGCCTGTAGCGTCATGCTGTATTCCGTTGAAAAAAGACTCTCCACGCCTTCGCTGTTCACGGCAGCAGCACTGATAAAAAATGTGCTGTTGCTTCCATAGGGAACGGCAATGGTATCAGTAGACTGCCCGGTAATGGTAAATACAGTATCCCAATCATTGTTCAACGAACGCACTGCTACCCTGTAAACCGATTGTGGCGTTGCCGAACTAAGCTGAACCCTTACCCGGTTTTGAGTGACCAGTGTTGGAACAAGCGTTGCGGTATCTGGGCTCAATGCAGCCATTGCCATAGATACTCCATTAATCAAAGCATTCCTGGCAAGATAAGTCACACTCACGTATAATGAATCTTCAATACCGTCACTATTGTTATCAACACCAAGTACGTCCCTGGTTGAATGCTGCCTGTCTATATAACCCGGACCAACATTCGCATTTCCATTTTCATTGGCAGCAGTAAAACGTACCGCTGTATATCCTTTCGAACGGAATGGCTGGTGATCACCTCCCCTGCCGGTACGGTCTTCGTTGGTCATAATTTGTATATCCATTGGCACTGTTACCAGGCTACCTACCTGCTCCTGGTATTGCAGCTTAACATACCGCGCCCACTGTTTGTGCGGGGAATTAAACCCGCCGAGTGAGAATATTCTCAATGCTGTACTATCTATATTTCCATAGAAAGGACAACTGGGTGCTGAAGATGTGTGACCACAAAATACACCCCCCGAAACATCATTATTATTCACTGCTTTGATGTCAATACCGGTATTTTTAAAATAAGTAGCCATTGCCAGTGCACCATCTGTTCCCTGTTCTTCCCCGGTGACAACGGCAAATACAATGGTATTTTTAAAAGTATACCGGCTCATCACTCTTGCCAGTTCTATAACAAGTGCAGTACCGGTGGCATTGTCCTCAATTCCGAAGGCATTGCAACCAATATCACAGAGGCTTTCACAACGGCTATCCATATGCGCTTCAATCAGTATGACTGAATTGTCAGCTACCTGGCTTCCTGGCAACACGGCCAATACATTCCTGTGCCTGGTTGCGCCGCAAATATTGAGATCAAATTGAAGGTAGGCGGATCTTAAACGATTTTCATTGGCCGCGCTGAATTGTTGAAATTTCCTGAACACCCAACGGCGTGCAGCACCGATTCCAATGGTAGATGAAACGGTATCGGATCCGGTGTTCCTGTTTTTGAATCCTTTCAATGCAAACAGGGTTGCTTTCATTGAATCGGCAGATATTTCATTCAGCAGACCTGCTGAAATGATATTAGGATCAGATATTACCACCGATGCATTGTATGCAGAAGGAACATAGCTCCCTTTCAGTATATTATCTACTTCGGTTGAAGTAACCGATAGGTTCGTTGGTTGAGCAATACCTTTCATGCTTATCAGCAGCAAAAGGGCAAACAAGTACGGTTTAGTCATAGGGTAGGTCATTTAATTTCTGGTGATCTATTGCTTAAATATTTTTTTAACAGTGGTTTCACCCGGTAAAACAATTTGAATAAAATAGATACCCCGGCTCAAAGTCTCCAGGTTTTTAAACTGGAATGAATTCGCACCTTTATTCCCTTCTTTTTGCAACTGCTGCAACACAACTGCTTTGCTGTCCATCAAACGCAACACTACATTTCCGCCCGCTGTTAAATTAACCTGCACATTAACCTGGTCCTTTACGGGATTCGGGAATATGGTGGTGGCAAATTTGTTTGTATAAGACATGACCAGGATAGCACTATAGGCAGTCCTGCCATAATTATCGGTTAATCTTATACGGTAGTAGCTGGAAGTCTCTGCAGCCGGGTTATTATCGGTAAACGCATAATCGGAATTGTTTGTATTGCCTTGTATGTCGCCTACAACGTCAAAACGACCCCCGTCTACAGATTTTTCGACAACATAACGGATATTGTTACCAGCGTCGGTTACCTTCCAGTTAAGCACAATTGCATTGCTGTTATTTTTCGCAGAAAAAGAAACCAGTTTTGTGGACAACACACTTGACCAGCTGATGGTATAAGTAGCAGGTGTGGGATCCTGTAAATTACCCGCATCTATAAAAGCATATTTAAAAGAAATAGCCATTGCTGCCGGGTTTGTAAATTTCACCCTAAGTAATGCAGTATTATAATTTATTATGGTGGTGTTATTCGTAACCAATACTCCATTATAGTACAATTCTCCAATGGCGGGCACCTGTGTAATCACTACTTTTTTACCAGCACCCATCAGGCCATCTTCCGGATCAGAACCAGTTAATGGGCCTGGTAAATTGGGCAGATTAGGGCCATTCAATGTAAGAAAACTATTTATTACAGGGGTAGAGATGACATAACCTTTTGGATCAGAATCGGGCAATCTTTCAATCCCAAAATCAAGTCCGGAAACATCTGAAGTAACAGTATTAAATGTCCTTGTAAGTGGAGAGGTATTTACCCAGTTAGAAGGAATGCCGGCAGCAGGAACTACGGAACCAACCACAGCAGCTGTTGTAGAAATGACAACTTTCAGTCCCGTTGCATTGATAGGGCAACCTGGTAAAACATAGGTACCATCCGCATTTACAGGAACACTGTTCATTACAGTATTGGTAACCGGATCTACCAGTATCGCGTATAAACCATTTGATGCATTGGTACCTGGTTCACCATTGGTTCTTATATTGGTGAAAGTTCCCGCAGCGCTGTTGTCTGCATCATCCCAGACTGTTCCCGTTGCATTGATACAACCCAATGTCAAACTTTGAGTGATGTACAATTCAATTCCCCATGCCCAGGTATTTATCAATCGCGCATTTCCAAAATCATTGCACTGCAAATTATCAACATCGTTACCAGCAACCGCAGGAGAAGGAATGGCGAATGCAGAATTACCATTTCCGTTCCAGGCGTGACCCGGGGAAACCTGGCCGGCAATGTCGTTCATATAACCGATACCAGTATTGTTAAAATTATTGGTTGCATTGGTACAGCTACCATCACCGATGGTGGTTATCTGGCTATCGTCCCAGTACAATCTGGAATTGGGTAATACAATTGGAGAAATAGCCGCCACATTAAATCCGTTCACATTCAATTCCACATCATAAAGCGGAATATTAATTCTTCCTTTCCTGAATGAAAAAGTAATAGGGAAACTTGTATTGGCCGGAACCGGGTTACCCAAACCGTCTTTGCCATCCCATACAATATTAATAATTCCTTTTACCTGATTGATCAATTCAAAATACCTGTCTGCTGTTCCCAGCTGAAATCCAGGCACGCCATTCAGATCAAGCAATATATAATAGTCACCGTCCTGTGGTGCATTAAACCTTACATTATAGGGCCCCGGCGGACATCCTGAAATGACCGGGCTCACTAGTGAAGGTGGCAACGGAATAGCTGATGGTGGGTAAAGAATTGGATCAGGCGGATTTAGGAAAACGTTGTATCCACCCACCAACGCCGGCAACGAAGTTGAGTTGATTGATTTTCTATCAACCAGCCAGTTACCTGTATTCTGAACGCCATAACTGTTTACAGCAATAATAAAAGCCAGTGGCCTGAAACCAGATTGAAAATCTACCCTGGTAGTAACGGAGTCTGTTGTATAAGCATAAAATTTTGCCTGTGATGACAAAGAAGGCGATTGCCAGTTGGTAGTAGGATCATAAACGGTAAAAGCCCATTTACTGCAATGTACACGCCCGGTGAATTTCGTATTATTTGCCTGCGCAACTGTCATATCAAATTGTGGACTCATCATGGTTTCGCCTCCGGCAATTTTAGTTACACCCCCATCACTGCTCCTGTAGAATTCAACCCAGTAGTTTCCATTTTGTGTTGGTGTAAATACCAATGGACTATACCCGGCAGGCGTGGCACCACCGATATTGGGCCCGTTTACTGCACTTGCATAAGTAGAAATAAAACCATTACCTGCTACCCCTGGAAGATTAATGGTTGAAACCAGGGCACCTACGGGCGAATACAACCGCATGTATACGTCTGTATAAGTTTTTATTACCCCACCGGGTGCAAGAAATACCCAGTGAAAGCCATAATAAAAATTTTCTTTTGTAAAATCTTTGATGTTGAAGTATATCCTGTTATCGGCGGGACAATTCAGATAATTCCCAACATTTCCAAGCGGAAAAGCAGCGGTAGTTGAAACAATGAGACCGGTTCCGTTTACATTGTTTGGCATCATTTCCTTTGTACCTTCAGCATAGACCTCAAAGTTCCGGAAGCCAGCAACCAGCAATAGAATTTGTAAAATTCTTTTCATAGGATAGGATTTAATTAAAACAGCGAAATAAAGTACTGCCAAGATACATCTACGATCTGCCAAATGCAATGAGAAAAATCATTGAGTTTTGTACTGATGGAAAACCGTAGAATAACCCGGAAAGCGGTAAAAACACGGTGCGGTTTTCTTACTGTAAGCCAGTGAATTATTTTATTTTAAGGCTGCGGTAAAATCAACCAAAAAATTAAAAATGAGAATATGTATAGTTGCATATCAGAATTGTAATATAAATGCAGTGCCCTCCCCTTCGGCACTCTGCACCTGGATACTCCCTTTGTGAAGCATCATAATTTGTTTGCATAGACTCAAACCAATACCACTGCCATGCTTTTTTGTACTAAAGAAGGGGATAAAAATTTTATCCATTACTTCTTCCGTCATGCCGGTACCATTGTCCGTAACTTTTATGATGGTCTTTTTTGTATTGGCAACATAAGCAGAAAGTATGATGCGGGGTGTCGCTTTTTCCTTCACGCCCTCTATGGCATTTACAACCAGGTTTATCAGCACCTGTTCTACCAAATTGGTATCGGCTTCCAATACCAGTTCAGGATCTTTAAGAATGATTTCCAAATCAATGTTCTTTTGATCCAGCGTGGGTTGCATCAGCCGGTGTAAGTTTTCAAAAATATCGCGGATATAAACTTTTTTCAGGTTGAGTGTCGTAATCTTATTTAGATTTCTGTAAGTCTCCGCAAACTTCAATAATCCCTCACTCCTTCTTTGGATGGTTTCTATGCCCAGTTCTAAATCATCTACGGAGCCAGTATCGTTATTCAATTTATTAACTGATTGCTGCAATCGATTTTTTAATGTGGCGGCCAGGGATGAAATGGGCGCAACAGAATTCATGATTTCATGGGTCATTACGCTCAGCAATTTTTGCCAAGCTTTTGATTCAGTTTCATCCAATGCTTCATTTACATTCTGGAAGGCAATCAGTTTGTATTTTTTTCCTTCCGTTTGGAAAGCTGTTGCCGAAAGCAAAATTTTAAAAGAACTCTTATCAGGATGCGCCGTCGCAATTTTTCCTTCTCCCGGTTTCAAAGTAATGATACTTTTGTACAACCCCTCATCTCTTTTTTCAAGTGAATGAATTGTTTTCAGGTAAGGCAACTGCAGCATCCTTTTAAGTGATTCATTCATCCATACCACTTCACCACTTTCTACTTCATAAGATAAAATACCGGTATCCACCAGTTCAAGAATTTTTTGTAAATATTGATACTGGGTTTCTTTTTCTTTACTGATTACTTTGAAGGTTGAATTGATTTCATTAAATCCCTGCCGCAATGGTTGCAAATCTACCGGTGCATGTTTAACATCAAAATAGCGGGAGAAATCGCGGTAATGGATGGATTCTACAAATTGGTTCAATTCATCATGCGCTTTTTTCTGAAAACGGTACATATCTACCAGTTGATAAATAATTACTGGTGCTAACAGGACCAGGTAAACATAAATCCCACTGACCAATAGAAAAGAGGTTGCGCTTAGTGTAACCATCAGCAAGATCACCCGTATAAAAATTCTCCACTCTGTAGTTTTGAAAAACATAATATATCAATATGAAGTGAATCGTCTGTTTCAACGAGCCACTTAATTAAATATCGTATTTACTAAGCCTGCGGTACAATGCAGTTCTGGTTAGTCCCAGTTCCTTGGCGGCTTTTGAAATGTTACCGTTGTGTTTTTCTATTACCCGCAAAATAGTGTTCTTCTCGATAGCGCTCAGCTTTAATTCACCGGGTTCTTCTTCCTGTAAGGTGGCACTTTCTATGGGAGAAAAAATAATGTCTTTTGCCTCCAGCACATTGCCATCGCACATAATGACCGCCCGTTCTATACTGTATTGCAGCTCGCGAATATTGCCCGGGTAATGATAATGCATAAGTTTATCCATTGCCTTTTCATCAAATCCCAATACGGGTTTCAGGTATTTATTGCTATATACTTTGCTGAAATGCTTTGCAAGTAACATAATGTCATCTCCCCGGCGACGCAATGCTGGTACCATAATTTCCACCGTATTGATGCGATAAACGAGGTCTTTGCGAAAACGGCTTTCATTGGCCAGTTCACTGATGGGAACATTGGTTGCGCATATCAACCGAATGTCAATGGCCACTGATTCATTACTTCCCAGCCTGGTAACCTGCCGGTTTTGCAGTACACTCAATAATTTGGCTTGCTGCTGTAAATTGATGTTGGCAATTTCATCCAGGAAAACGGTACCGCCACTGGCAGATTCAAACCGACCGGCCCTGTCCTCACGTGCATCTGTAAACGCTCCTTTCCTGTGTCCGAATAGCTCGCTTTCAAAAAGTGTTTCCGTGAGTGCTCCCACATCTACTTTTACAAATGGTCTTTCAGATCGCATGGAATGCTGGTGAATGGCTTTTGCAATCAGGTCTTTCCCTGTACCATTTTCACCCAGAATTAAGATATTGGCATCGGTGGGTGCAATTTTTTCCACTTTCAGCAGTATTTCTTTGATTACATCACTTTCACCAATCAACTCTGAATTGCTTATTGATTCCGTAGTGACTACGGTAGTAGAACTGGTACGGCCGACATTTTTCTTTAAAGCATCCTTAATAGTGCTGATCAGTTTCTCATTGTGCCAGGGTTTCACAACAAAATCTGCGGCACCTTCTTTCAAAGAACGTACTGCCAGATCTATATCGCCATAAGCTGTAATCATGATCACCGCGGCATCTGACTTGAATTCCCTGATTTTCTTTAGCCAGAACAATCCCTCATTGCCGGTATTGATGGAACTATTAAAGTTCATATCCAGCAATATCACGTCAAATGCCTGCTTCGATAACTGCGCACGGATATTCTCCGGGTTTTTTTCAGTAATTACCTCACGGGCCTCTGTCTTAAGTAATAATCTTACCGCGGTTAATACATCGATATCATCGTCTATAACCAATACTGAAGCATTTTTAAGAATCAAGGTCTGTATGTTTTATAAAATGAATGAATGATTCTACTTTCTATTTCCGTTCAAGGGTTTTCTTTACTGCCGGAAAAAGCAAATCTATGGTTAGCAGGCTGGTTTCTACAATTATACCATAAATACAAAGCGGTGACAAACAATTTTTAAGGCCGAACACGATAAGAATTGACTGTATCGAAACCGTACACAGGTTGTAACATTACCGTACAATAACGAAATTTATCGTAGGACAAGCGTTTGAAAATCATACGGCTATAAGACTGGCACATTCTTATCTAATAGACAGTCGGAAGTTTCTCCAGTTGTTTGTTAAAGTAACCCGGACGCTTACCAATCCGGGCTACTTTTTTAAAAATTAAACAGTATCATGGACAGAGTTATTGAGAAAAAGAAATGGTCTACCAAAAGAATTTTAACGATTGCGGGCATTGTTGCAGTTGTGGCATTAATAGCGGCCAGCTATTATTTCACTTCCGGCAAATCAAAATTGAATGTGGATACAGAACGTATTACCATCAGTGAAATTAAAAAGGGGCCTTACAAAGACAATATTCCGGTAAATGGAGTTATCCTGCCGCTTACATCCATTTACCTTGATGCTACTGAAGGCGGAAGAGTGGAAGAAAAATATGTAGAAGACGGCGCCATCATGAAAAAAGGAGAACCCATTCTGCGCTTGTCCAATACCAACCTGATGATGAATATGATGAGCCAGCAGAATACCGTGTACAATACTTTGACGCAAATGCAGATCAATCAGAATGCTGCGTTACAGAATACAGTTAATAAAAGAACTTCCATGGCAGACGTGGAAAGTCAGTATAATGAGGCAGAACGGGTTTATACGCTTGACAAACGGTTATTTGATCAGAAAGTTATTGGCCTGCAGGAATTTAAACAGGCGGAGAACAATTACAATTACTACCGTCAGAAAAAGCAATTGACTGAGCAAATCTTAGCACAGGATTCTGTATCAAGGGCGCAACAAAATGCGCAGGATAAAAGATCTTACAAAGGATCAACTGAAGCGTTGAATATAATGCAGAAAAAAGTGGGTGACTTGATTGTACGATCTCCCGTTGATGGACAGTTGACTTCACTGGATGCTGAAATTGGTGAAAACAAAAACCAGGGTCAGCGACTGGGGCAAATTGATGTACTGGATGGATTCAAAGTAAGGGTGGATGTAGATGAACATTATCTATCGCGCATCTTCATTGGTCAAACAGGCGATTTTACTTTCGCCAATAATAGTTACAAACTAAAGATCAAAAAAGTATTTACTCAAGTAACCAACGGACGGTTCCAGGTTGATATGGAATTTGTAGGCGAAGTACCTAAAGGTATTCGCCGCGGACAAACTTTGCAGATAGTACTTGCATTGAGTGATGAAACAGTAGCCATTCTTTTACCAAGAGGCGGCTTTTTCCAGCAAACCGGTGGCAACTGGATATTTAAAGTAAGTGCAGATGGAAAGAGTGCTTACAAGGTAGATATTCAGTTAGGTCGTCAGAGCATTGATTATTATGAAGTGTTACAGGGACTGAATCCGGGCGACAAAGTAATTACTTCCAGTTATGAAACGTATGGAAATATACAGGAATTGGTGTTGAAGAAGTAGTGAAGAGTTGTAAGTGGTAAGTAGAGAGTTGTAAGCAGGTTACATCTTACTTTGATTTTCTTATTCAGCATAATTGATTTAAGACTTAAATAATTTTTATTCGCTCAAAGCTGACGGCTCACAACCGACAGCTGACAGCTCTAATAATACAACCATTCATCATTAAACCTTTTTTTATGAAACTAAAAATAATTTGTATTGTGGTTGTTTTGGTGGGAACGCATTTTATGGCTTCTTCCAATAATTGCACAACTGCCTGTAATTTAAAAATGGCAGGGACAAAAGGCTTGAAAAGCACCGGAACCATTGAGAAAAAAAATATTTACAGCAATGAAGAAGAAGCAGCGCAATTAACGTTGCTTCCCTTTCATAACCTTTTATTTAATCTTTAATAATAACCCTTCAACTATTCAATCTAAACAGTAATAAAATGATAAACATTTCAGGCCTCGAAAAAATTTATCGAACTGAGGAAGTAGAAACTGTTGCGCTCAACAAATTGTCTTTTGAAGTGAAAGATGGAGAATTTGTAGCGGTAATGGGACCTTCCGGTTGCGGCAAGTCTACCTTGCTTAATATTCTTGGTTTACTGGACGACCCCGATGCTGGCAGTTTTTTATTCAACGGAATTGAAGTGGCAAAATTCAATGAACGCAAAAGAGCCGAACTGCGTAAACGAAATATTGGTTTTGTATTTCAAAGTTTCAACCTCATAGATGAATTGACAGTGTTTGAAAATGTTGAACTACCGTTGATTTACCTGGGAATGAAAAGTGATGAAAGAAAAAAACGCGTGGAAGAGGTACTGGACAAGGTTCAGATCATGCATCGTCGCAACCATTACCCGCAACAATTATCGGGTGGACAGCAGCAACGTGTGGCTGTTGCCAGGGCAGTAGTAAATAAACCAAAGTTGATCCTCGCGGATGAGCCTACCGGTAATCTTGATTCGAGCAATGGTAATGAAGTAATGGAAATGCTTACTGATTTGAATGAGCAGGGAACTACCATTATAATGGTAACGCACTCCGAGCATGATGCACGTTTTAGTCACCGGATCATTCGTATGCTTGATGGACAAACTGTAATGGAAAACATAATGGTTTAATTAAGCTGCGACTGTGTAGCTGGTTTAATCCAATCTATGAAACTCTTGACGTGAGAAGATTTTTAATGACCACTTAAAAGAGTACAGCCATGATTCGCAGCTACCTGAGAACAGCACTTCGCAACCTGATGAAATATAAATTCATCTCTTTTATCAATCTTTTTGGATTGACGATAGGGCTTGCGTGCTGCCTGCTGATTACAACCTATATTATCAACGAACTCAGTTATGACAAATATAATGTGAATGCGGAGAATATTTACCGTGTTCACCGTTCGTTTAACAATACAAATGGCGCGGTCTCCCTCACGTTGTGTACCGTCTCCCCTCCTTTCGGTTATTATTTTCCGAACGATTTTCCTGAAATAAAGAAGATGACAAGGCTGCTTGATAACGGACCTATCCCTGCACGTTATAAGGATAAAATACTTACCGAGCGGGGTCTTTTTATGGCCGACGAAAACTTGTTTGATGTATTTTCTTTAAAAGTATTGAAGGGAAATCCCAAAACTGCCTTAAGTGAACCATTTTCTGTCATGCTCACTGAGGAAACAGCGAAAAAATATTTTGGTGATGAAGATCCGATGAACAAGGTAATACGTTTTAACAGCCAGTTTGATGCAAAAGTGAGCGGCATTTACCAGGCTTTCCCGGAAAATTCGCATATCCATCCGGGTATGCTGCTGGCATTTAGTACGCTGAAGGACTCTGCGGTGTATGGTGAAGAAAACCTTCGTACCAATTGGGGTAATAATTCTTTTCTCACTTACCTGCAATTACCCGCAGGTTTCAATCCTGCAACGCTGGAAAGCAAGTTCCCCGCATTTCTTGATCAACATATGGCCGGCCAATACAAAGGCAATAAACCATCTACACTCACCAAACTGAGTTTACAAAAACTTACCAACCTCCATCTTTATTCCCATACAGATGACGAGGAGGAACCACCCGGAGACATAACCCGTGTGTATATTTTTTCAGCGATTGCTTTGTTCATTTTGTTGATTGCCTGTATCAATTATATGAATCTTTCCACTGCAAGATCTGCATTGCGTGCAAAAGAAATTGGTATCAGGAAAGTAATTGGTGCCAGGAAAAACGAATTGATCTTCCAGTTCCTGAGTGAGTCGGTACTGGTATGTCTGGTAGCAGCAATTATTGCATTGCTCATTGCTTGGCTAACGATTCCATGGCTTAGTAAAGTTTCTGGTCAGCCACTTAACTTTCATTCTTTGATGCAGGTAAAAATCTTGATCCCCCTGGTACTTGCACCATTCATTATCGGAACGCTCTCTGGTTTATACCCGGCGTTGTTTATGTCTTCGTTTCAACCAGTAAAAACTTTAAAAGGATTGTTCAAAGCAGGTGGAAGCAGTATATCATTCAGAAAAGCATTGGTGGTTACACAATTTACCATCAGCATTATATTAATCATAACAACATTTATCGTTTTTCAGCAATTGCACTTTATTCAAACGCAGGCACTGGGATTTGATAAAGACCAGGTGGTAACCATGGACTATTACAGTGAAGTTGGAAAACAATATGAAGCGTTCCGGACAGATTTGTTGCAAAACACTTTGTTCAAAGATGTTACCCGATCTTCCCGCATACCCACCGGAAGGTTACTCGACAATATGGGTGCATCGGTTATGAATGGGGATTCATTGCAACCGGTGGTGAGTGACATAAAATATGTTAACTGCGACTACCAGTTTATTAATACTTATGGCATTTCCCTTTCGGCAGGCAGATTTTTTTCGAAAGATTTTGGAACCGATACAATGAGTTATGTGATCAACCAGTCTGCTGTAAATGCAATTGGCAATAAAAGCGACCAGGATGCGATAGGAAAAGATTTTAAATATGGAAACCGCCAGGGACATATTATTGGAGTTATGAAAGATTTTCATTTTGAATCATTGCACCAGAAAATAGTTCCCATGGTGTTAATAATGTTACCTCCTTCCAATGCTTACTTTAACAATGTCTCCATAAAGATCAGTGGTAAAAATACAGCCGCAGCAATTAATGCGATGGAAAAAAGCTGGAAGAAATTTTTTCCTGAAACACCGTTTGAATTCACGTTCATCGATGACAATTTCAACAAGTTGTATCAATCAGAACAAAGGCAGGCTACCATCTTCACCAGCTTTGCCTGTATCGCCATATTCATTGCTTGCCTTGGCTTGTTTGGTTTATCTGCATTTGCCATTACGCAACGGGTAAAGGAAATAGGTATGCGCAAAGTACTGGGAGCAAACACAGGAAGTATTGTTACATTATTATCGAAAGATTTTTTAAAACTCATTTTAGTTGCAGCATTCATTGCTTTTCCTGTGGCATGGTTTGCTATGCACAACTGGTTAAAGGATTTTGCATATCGCATCAGCATTCAATGGTGGGTATTTGTACTGGCTGGACTACTTGCTGCTACCATAGCGTTGGCGACGGTGAGTTACCAGGCCATTAAAGCAGCATTGGCGAATCCTATAAAAAGTTTAAGAACTGAATAAAGTCTGAACCCTACCTACCGGCAGGCAAGATTTGGAAAGATTAAAAGCTTTTGAAGACTTTTTATGAACCAAACTAAAAATATGAATTAAGCTTTCGTTGCGTCGCACACTTGTGCAGTTGTAGCAATATGGGGCAAATGAATTTACTATTTTAAATTATCTGGTATGCTTAAAAATTATTTCAAAACTGCGTGGCGCAATTTGATGAAAAGCAAAATGTTTTCTTTCATTAATATTCTTGGTTTAACCATCGGCATCACTGTTTGCATGATGATCTACCTATTTATATTAAATGAATTCAGCGTTGATAATTTTCATAAAAATAAAGACCATATTTATCGGGTAATGCGCGGCGCGGCGGTAGGTGATAAATCCATAAGTGTGGCTTATTTATCCGGTATGCATGCACCGGCACTAATAAACGATTTCAAAGGACAAATTGTTAGTGCTGTTCGTGTAAGTCAAAATGACAATCTTTTTACAGTTGGCGCAAAATCTTTTCATGAAAAAAAAGAAATAGACGCTGACACAGGCTTTTTTAACCTCTTTTCATTTCCATTGATTAAAGGCAATCCAACAACCGTACTGAAAGATTTAAACAGTATAGTGCTAACTGAATCAATTGCAAAAAAATATTTCGGAAGTATTGATGATGCAATGGGGAAAATAATAACGCTGAATAAAGAGACGTCTTTAAAAGTTACAGGTATCGCGAAAAATATTCCTGCTGGTTCACACCTGGACTTTGACATTGTTATGCCCCTTGAACGACATAAAGATGCCGGTTGGATGACTTCATGGATAAACAATGGAACATACACGTACATACAACTTGCTCCAAATGTGTCGCAGCAACAAATTGAAAAACAACTGCCGGCTTTCGTGGAAAAATATTTGGGTAATGATTTGCGTAAATATGGGTTTAAATGGTCTTTATCATTAACATCTTTGAAAGACGTTTACTTTGACAGCATAGGGCTTGATAATGCAAAGCATGGCGATAAAAAAGTAGTATATATTTTTCTTTCAATTGCAATTCTGATATTACTTATTGCTTGTATCAACTTCATGAACCTTTCAACCATCCGTGCTGCAGAGCGCTCTAAGGAAGTTGGTTTGCGTAAAGTGCTGGGTGCAGTACGTAATAATCTTGTCTGGCAATTCATCGGCGAATCTGTTTTGTTAACAACTGTCTCATGTATATTATCGGTTGCTTTATTGTTGCTGGTGATGCCCTGGTATAATCAATTGCTGGGGTATACATTGAACGCATCATCAAATGAATTGTCCATCTGTTTATTTCTTGCTGCTATCATTGTCATCGTTGGATTTTTGGCGGGAAGTTATCCAGCATTTTTCTTATCGGCATTTTCACCGATACAGGCATTGAAAGGCAAATTAAAGCTGGGCAAAAGCGGTGCATCTTTCAGGCAGGTTTTAGTCGTTGTTCAATTCAGCATATCCGTTTTTTTAATAATCGGCACCATTATCATTTCAAAACAGATGAATTATGTAAAGGGCAAACAACTCGGGTATAATAATGAACAGACCTTAATTATTCCTATTGATAACAATGACATCTACAACAACCTGAATACTTTTAAAACACAATTACAAAATGAGACGCCTGTTCAATCAGTTTCCGCTATGAGTGGTGAGCCCGGTGGTTATTTTGACGGACAAATGTTTGACGTGGAAAATCATGCAGAAAAATGGAACGCCAGTACGGAGTTTGCAGACTTTGAATATGTTAAAACCCTGGGTTTAAAAATGATTGCGGGCAGAGATTTTTCCGCACAATTCCCAACCGATACAACCGATGCAGTACTGATTAATAAAACAGCGGCAAGTAAATTAGGTTGGACGCCGCAACAAGCAATTGGCAAATGGATATTTAATTCAGTTCGCGACAATAAAAAAAGAAACGTTATAGGAGTGGTTGATGATTTTAATTTTAAATCTTTGAAACAAGATGTTGATGCGCTGGTGATTTCACCTGCAGAAGACAGGAGGCAAATATTGGTCAAATTAAAACCGGGCCATCTACAGGCTGGAATTGCATTGATAAAAAACGCCTACAACAAAGCAGCGCCGGCTTTTCCGTTTGAATATAAATTTTTAGACCAGCAATTTGATCAGTTGTATCAGAAAGATATCCGGCAGCAAACTATTTTATCTGTGTTTGCAGGTTTGGCAATTTTTGTTGCCTGTTTAGGATTGTTTGGTCTGGCATCGTTCACGGCAACAAAACGTATTAAAGAAATTGGTGTTCGGAAAGTGTTGGGTTCATCAGTGCAGGGAATCGTTGTTTTATTATCAAAAGATTTATTAAAACCTGTATTAATTGCCACTTGCATCGCATTGCCCGCTGGTTATCTGGTGATGAATAAATGGATGCAAAACTTTGCTTATAAAACAAATTTAAGCTGGTGGATTTTTGTTCTGGCAGCGCTTTTGACTTTTGGAATTGCATTGATAACAGTTGGCATTAAAGCTATCAAAGCTGCCATCGCAAACCCGGTTAAGAGTTTAAGAACGGAATAGAATAAATATGAAAATGTGAGAAACCTGCCTACCGGCAGGCAGGTGTGAAAATACTTTGGCCTTAAGTTTAGTAAGCAATATTAAATTAAAAGAAATCAGACATCAGAGATCAGAAATAACTACCTATGCTTAAGAATTATATCAAAATCGCCTGGCGGAATATCATCAAACACAAAACCTATGCAGTAATAAATATTGCAGGTTTAGCGGTGGGTATTACTGCGTGCCTCCTCATTTTTATTGTAGTAAAGTATGAATGGAGTTACGATAAATTCCAGTTGAATTACCTTCGTATTTACAGGGTGGTAACCAATTCAAAACAAGGGGATGGAAGTGAAGGTCATAATCCAGGTATACCCGTTCCCGCACTGGAAGCTTTTCATACAGACATATCCTTATTTGAAAAAATTGCGCCGGTGCATTCTACCAATGGCAACCAGATAACAGTGCTGGGCGATAATCCGAATAGCGATGTAGCCCTGAGTAAAAAATTTATTGAAGACAATAACATTGTATTTACTCAGCCCTCCTATTTTGAAATTTTCAACGTGCAATGGTTATCAGGTAATGCATCTTCTCTCAAAGACCCTGGCAATATTATACTCGACAAAAGTTCCGCAGAAAAATATTTTGCAGATTGGAAAAACGCCAATGGAAAATTCCTTAAGCTCGACAATACCGTATTGCTGAAAGTAAGTGGTGTAGTGGATGATGCCAGGAAAAATTCAGATTTTCCAATCAAGGCTTTTATTTCCTATGAAACGCTGAAACAAAATGACGACAAGTATAACTACATAGATGACTGGGGTGCGGTCAGCAGCAGCAACCAGGTATATACATTGGTAAAACAAAACAGCAACCCCTCTCAGTTACAAGCTCAACTGGATGCATTTAATAAAAAATATTTCAAACCCAATGGCCGGAGCCTCCGATCTGAAATGCTGCAACCATTAAAGGACATGCATTTTGATTATCGGTATGGTACAATGGGTGATCACAGCTCCAGCAAAACCATTTTATGGACGCTTTCTTTAATAGGTGTGCTTATAATAATCATGGCCTCGATCAATTTCATTAATCTTTCCACTGCGCAGGCAGTGGGTCGCAGCAGGGAAGTTGGTATCCGCAAAGTAATGGGAAGTTCCAGGGCACAGCTAATAGTACAGGTTATGGGTGAAACCTTTTTGATAGTATTATTTTCCATTTTGCTGGCAGTAGGATTGGCGAAATTATCAATGCCGTTCTTATCTTCAGTTGCAAGTGTACCATCAGACATTCCACTTTTTGACACCAGTAGCTTACTGTTTCTGTTTGCTGTATTGCTGGTTGTCACTATTCTCTCCGGCGTTTACCCGGCACTGGTAGTTTCGGGATTCAAACCCGTGTTGGCCATAAAAAGCAAAATCAGTTCGGCCAATATAGGCGGGCTCTCACTGAGGAGAGTGCTGGTGGTGACCCAGTTCGCCATTTCCCAGGTGTTGATCATTGGCACTATCGTAGCGGTAAGCCAGATGAATTTTGTGCGCAACGCGGATCTTGGTTTTAACAAAGAAGCCATATTAATACTAAATGCATACAACGATAGCATCTACCTCCCCCGCATGATGCCGTTGAAACAACAACTATTGCAAAATCCAGCCATAACCAGTGCTTCCTTTACCAGTGATGAAGCCTCATCTGATAACAACTGGGCTTCCAATTTCGCGTTCGATAACAAGGAAGATGAAGATTATCCTGTATTTCACAAATTTGGTGATGAAGATTATTTCAAAACTTTTGGATTGCAGTTAGTAGCAGGCCGGCAATATACGCAGAGTGATACCATGAGGGAACTGGTGGTAAATGAAACATTGTTAAAAAAACTTGGAATAACCGATCCGCAAAAAGCATTGGGAAAACTATTGCGCATTGGCGGACAACACTGGCTGCCAGTGGTGGGTGTGGTAAAAGATTTTAAAACCAATTCGCTTCGCGAAGAAATCAAACCACTTACCATTGCTCCCAAAAAGAATAATTATTTCCAGCTTGCTATAAAGTTGCATACGGCGAACTTATCACAGACTACTGCCCAAATTCAAAAGCTTTGGGAAAAAGCATATCCTGAATTTGCGTATACCAGTCATTTCTCCGACGACACGATTGAAAGGTTTTACCGGCAGGAAACACAACTCTCTCTCCTGTATAAAATTTTTGCGGGTATTGCCATATTCATTTCCTGCCTGGGATTATACGGACTGGTTTCGTTTATGGCATTGCAAAAAACAAAAGAAGTGGGCATCCGCAAGGTATTGGGGGCCAGTGTAGGAAATATTGTCATCATGTTTTCAAAAGAGTTTACCATTTTAATCAGTATTGCATTTTTAATCGCTATACCTGTTGCCTGGTATTTTATGAACGGATGGTTGCAAAATTTTGTATACAAAATCAATATTGGAATGGGTGTATTCCTGCTGGCTATTTTTTCATCGCTTTTAATTGCATGGATAACGGTTGGCTATCGGGCAATAAGAGCAGCATTGGCTAACCCGGTGCAATCACTTCGAACGGAATAACAAGTAATTGAAAAATAAAAAGTAAAAATAAAAAAAGGATGGCTAGGTTTTGAATTTTGATTTTTGACTTTTGACTTCAATAAGAATGATTGAAAGCTAAAAACGTTTATTATGTTTAGAAACTTTCTGAAAATCGCTGTTCGTAATCTTTTAAAGAGAAAAGGTTATACATTGATAAATGTGCTTGGATTGGCCACGGGGATGGCCATTTGCGTATTAATCATTCTTTTTATCAGTGATGAATTGAGTTATGATCAGTCGCACCTGTATGCAGATAATATTTACCGCATGGTAGTAAAGCGCCAATATCCGGGACGAACAACTTCTTATTCAATGATTCCCCAATCCTATGCATATGCGGTAAAGCATGAACTACCCGAAGTACAGGAAGCCATGCGTGTTTTTGATTTTACCGGTGGTGGCGTTTTCCAGTTAAAGTATGGCGATAAATCATACGAAGAAAAAAGAGTACTGGCAGTAGATTCAAATTTTTTCAATGTCTTTAGTTCGCAGGTATTGGCCGGTAACAAAAACAATGCACTGGAAAAAGCAAACTCAGTTGTACTCAATGAAACTACCGCAAGAAAATATTTTGGAACCATTGAGCAGGCAATGGGAAAATTATTGATTCCCGAAGGTCAAAACATTGAACCATTAAAAGTAACCGCTGTTATTGCTGACTGGCCGGAAAATTCGCATTTTCAGTTTGACCTGCTGTTGACCACTGCCGGTAATAAAAATTTGTCACAGGTTAATTATGTGAATTTTGGGGCGCACACTTACCTGCTACTCAATAAAAATACGTCACCCGGGGACATAGAATCAAAAATGCCGCACATTATTGAGAAATATGCGGCCGGCGATATTGAAAAACGTTTTGAACAATCTTTCAAACAGTTCCAATCCAACGGTAATGGATACACGTATTACCTTCAGCCGCTGAAACAAATTCACCTCACTTCTCATCTGGAGGCTGAATTAAGACCCAATGGAAGTATACGTTCTGTTTATATATTTGGAGTTGTTGCGGTTTTTATATTATTAATTGCCTGTATCAATTTCATCAACCTTTCTACCGCCCGTTCAACGGAGCGGGCCAAAGAAGTTGGCATCCGGAAAACATTTGGCTCTGAAAAAAAATCGCTGATCAATCAATTCCTGATCGAGTCCACTATTCTTAGCCTTGTAAGTATGCTGGTAGCAATTTTACTGGTATTCCTGTTTTTGCCCTTCTTCAACCAGGTCTCGGGGAAAAACCTCCTGCTATCTGCTTTCCTCACGGCAAAGAACATTTCAGTCATGTTGTTGGTTTCCCTTTTCACTGGATTGGTTGCCGGTTTATATCCTGCATTGGTTTTGTCTTCCTTTAAACCGATTGAAGTATTAAAAGGCAAATTCAAATCTAGCTCTTATGGACTTGCATTAAGGAACGGCCTCGTCGTTTTTCAGTTTGCCATCTCGGTTATACTTATCATCTGTGCTATCGTTGTCAATTCACAGATGAATTACATGACCAGCGGGAATGAATTGGGTTTTAACAAAGACAACACGATTATTATAGAAAGAGCCGATTTGCTGGCCGATAAAACTAAGTCCTTTAAGAACGAATTACGGTCCATTGCCGGTGTAGAAAACATCAGTAGTACCAGCGCAGTTCCCGGCCAGCAAAACTATTTTGGCGTCAGCTGGCAGCCAATAGGAAGCAAAGAGCCCGTAACCGTCAGGGGAATTATTACGGATGAACAATATCAACAAGCACTCAACCTTCAAATGAAAGAAGGGCGTTTCTTTTCAACTGACTTTCCAACCGACTCCTTAAGTATTGTGTTAAACGAAAAAGCCGTTGCAGAAATGGGATTGAAAAATCCTGTTGGTACAAGGCTTACCAGCCCCGATGGCTTTTACAATTCTGCAGATGGTAAAACATACATGTATACAATAATTGGAGTACTCAGGGATTTTCATTTCCAGTCGCTGCATCAATCCATCACACCATTGGTATTTACCAGTGCGGCCCGATTCAACGATCGGAACGGCTTCGCCGCAGTACGTATCAAGTCTGATAATTTTAAAAATTCGGTCAATGCCATTGAGCAAAAATGGAAAATGTTTGTGCAGGATCGGCCGTTCCACTATTCATTCCTTGATAAAACAGTAGCAGCACAATACCTGGCTGAACAAACGACACAAAAAATATTCACCTTCTTTTCATCACTCGCCATCTTTATAGCTTGTATTGGATTGCTTGGATTGGCCGCCTATGCTACACAACAACGCACACGCGAAATCGGCATTCGTAAAGTATTGGGTGCTACCACTTCAAATATTGTAAGCATGCTGTCCATTCATTTTTTAAAATTGGTATTGATTGCATCATTGATCGCATTTCCACTGGCATGGTGGGCCATGCATGCATGGTTACAGGATTTTGCTTACAGAATTTCAATTGCATGGTGGGTATTTGCCGTTGCTGGAATTGCCGCTGTTATTATTGCATTGGGAACTATCAGCTTCCAGGCAATCAAAGCAGCCATGACAAATCCGGTAAAAAGTTTACGCACCGAATAAAAGAAACTACATGTATAAAAACTACCTGCTGATTGCATTCAGAACTTTTTGGAGAAATAAAATTTTCTCGTTTATCAATATTGCTGGACTCGCTATTGGCATCAGCGCCGCACTGGTGATTTTTTTGATTGTAAAATATGATTTTGGTTTCGACAAATTTGAAAAAAAGGGGGAGCGCATTTACCGGGTCGTGAGTGATATGAAATTTCCGGATAGTGATTTTAAAAATGCAGGCGTTCCACTTCCTTTGATACCTGCCGCACAAAAAGATATAACCGGGGTGGAAATTTTTGTTCCTGTCACCGTTGCCAATAGAATGAAAGTAACAATCGCTGTTGCCGGCATACAGTCACCCGACATCTATAAAAGTCAAACCAGGATTATATACAGCAATAATAACTATTTCAAATTACTACCCTATCAATGGCTGGCCGGTTCGCCAACCAATTCTTTAAGAGAACCCCATTCAGTGGTACTAACTGAAAGTCGCGCGAAAACCTATTTTCCCTATGATGATGTTTCAAAGGACCTGGGAAAAATTATCACTTATAACGACAGTATCAGCACAACGGTGACCGGCATCGTAAAAGACTTTACCGAATCAACTGATTTGGGCTTCAATGAATTCATCTCTTACAATACTTTACCAAACGCGCAGTTTACAGATGAACAGCAATGGGGCAGTGTAAGTTCTACTGACCAATTATTTATTAAATTAAACCCCGATGCAACTCCTTCCTATATTACAAAACAGGTACAGCAACTATTCAATAAACACCAGAAAGAATCGTACCTCGCGAATATTTTTTCCCTTCAACCATTATCCGATATCCACTTCAATGAAGATTACAGCAATTTTGATCAGCGACAAGCGCATAAGCCAACTTTGTACGGATTATTAATCGTAGCAGCCATTCTTCTCTTACTCGCCTCCATCAACTTTATCAATCTCACCACTGCCCAGTCTGTAAAGAGAGCCCGGGAAATTGGCATCCGAAAAACCATGGGCAGTTCAAAAAAGCAGTTGCTGATTCAGTTCTTTGGCGAAACTTTTTTACTTACGTTAACGGCTACTCTTTTATCGGTGTGCATGGTGCCATGGATTATAAAACTGTTTGCAGATTTTATACCACCGGAAATCAACTTTTCCATGCTCTACAACAGCGATGTACTATTCTTCATGATACTTTTAATAACGAGTGTTACTTTATTTGCAGGATTTTACCCCGCCATCATTCTTTCAAAATACAACCCGGTAATTGTTTTAAAAAATCATCTGATTACAGCCAGCACCAACCGAAGAACCTGGACAAGAAAATCATTGACGGTCACACAGTTTGTATTTGCACAGACTTTCATTATCGGAACCATGATTGTAAGCAGCCAGGTTAACTACATGCTGAACAAGGATCTTGGATTTAAGAAAGATGGCATTATTGCGGTATCAACTCCATTCAGCTTCGACGATTTTTACAGTAGAGAAAAAGCAGCGACTTCAACACATACCAGAGAAGTATTGTTGCACCGGCTTCAGTCGATACCGGGAATAGCAAAAGCTTGCATCGGCGGTGCATCACCTGCCCAATCAGGTTCTTCTTTCAAAACAATGAAATTTAACAATGGCAAAAAAGAAATTGAAACAACAGTTGAAATAAAAAATGCCGATGCCGACTATTTTGAATTATACAAAATGAAATTAATCGCAGGCAGATTTCTCAGAAGAAGTGATAGCTTAACTGAGTATGTGATCAACGAAAGCTATGCGAGATTTCTGGGATTTAAAAATCCTGCTGACGCCGTTGGCAAATTTATTACGCATGATAATGGCAATATTCCTATCGTTGGCGTATTGCATGATTTCTATTCGCAATCGCTGCATAACAGCATTAAACCACTTGCTTTTTACTGTCAGTATCTCTTAGCATCTGAGTTGCATATCGCTTTACCTCCCCAAACTACAAAAGGGGACTGGAAAGCCAGCATTGCGGCAGCGGAAAAAGCCTATAAAGAAATCTATCCCGGAGAAACCTTCAAATATGAATTCTTAGATAATAACATAGCGAAATTTTATGAAGCTGAGCAACATATTTCCACTTTGTTATCCTGGGCTACTGGTCTCGCCATTGTTATCAGTTGCATGGGATTGCTGGGCCTGGTTATCTATACCACCAATCAACGCACCAAAGAAATTGGTGTTAGAAAAGTGTTGGGTGCCAGCCTGCTTCAAATTGTGAACCTGGTTTCAAAAGATTTTTTAAAACTGGTGCTGATTGCGTTTGTAATTGCCATGCCTGTTGCATGGTGGGCAGGTTATAAATGGCTGGGAAATTTTGCGTATCACACTAGTATCAGTGCATGGCTATTTATAGCGGCCGGCGCAGTATTGTTTTTAACCGCTGTTATTACCATCAGCATTCAAACTATCAAAGCAGCATCAGCCAACCCGGTGAAGTCGCTGAGAACGGAATAGCAATAAATAAAAAAGTCAAAATTAAAATTAAAAAAAGTAATTACGTATTCAGGCATTCATTTTTACTTTTTACATAAATGAGTATAAAAAATCCGGACAAATTGGCCAAACATTGTAACAAAACCTGGCATCGTTGCGTCGCACACTTGTGCGACGGCAACAAAACTGAACATTGGATAAAGTGTGGAAATGTGAAAATGCACGGTCTTGAATTAGAAATACCGTTGCTTCTTTGTGGTCGTTGCGTGAAACAATGTGAAAAGGCATAGCCATGAATTACAACAGCGTTGCGTCGTTGCTTTTTTGCGGTCGTTGTGTGAAATAGTATGAAAATCTGCAGGCAGGCAGGTTTGGCCATATAACAAATTGCAGCGGTCAGACATCAGAAATCTTAAAATCAGACATCAGCCATGATAAAGAATTATTTTAAAATCGCCTATCGGAGTCTTTGGAAAAACAAAGGTTATTCCGCCATCAATATTTTTGGTCTTGCGGTAGGACTGGCTACCTGCCTGCTCATTATGGTATATGTAATAGATGAATTGAGTTATGACAGGTACAATGAAAATGCAGATCGGATTTACCGGGTGGATGGAGACATCCGGTTTGGCGGCAATCATTTTATACTGGCAGTAGCACCCGATCCTATGGGGCCCACGCTAAAAAAAGATTACCCGGCCGTTGAACAATACACGCGCTTCCGCGGGTATGGCGGTTTCCTTGTTAAAAAAGGAAATGATAATCTCAGGGAAGACAGGGTTATCTATGCAGATTCTACTTTGTTCGACGTGTTCACCCTTCCTGTAATAAGTGGTGATGCTAAAACTGCACTGGTTGCCCCTAACACTATTGTTATAACGGAAAAGATTGCGCGAAAATACTTTAACAGTACAGATGTAATAGGCCAAAGTCTTATTATGAATGATACCAGCAATTATAAGATTACAGCTGTCATCAAAAACATACCGGCACAATCGCATTTTGATTTTGATTTTTTTGTGTCCATGTCTTCTATTGAAGAAAGTCGCCAGAACAACTGGGTTAGCAACAATTTTAACACCTATATTTTATTAAAGAAAGGATCTGATCCAAAAATACTGGAAGCACAGTTCCCTGGCATGATAGAAAAATATGTAGGACCCCAGGTAAAGCAGGTAATGAATATTACCATGGATGATTTTAAGAAAAGTGGTAACTGGGATCGTAATTCGCTTACTCCATTACTACAAATTCACCTTCACTCCAATAAAACAGCAGAGCTGGGTCCGAATGGAAATATGTTATACATATATATATTCTCAAGTATCGCCATTTTAATTTTACTGATTGCCTGTATCAATTTTATGAATCTTTCAACCGCCCGTTCATCAGGCAGGGCGAAAGAAGTAGGTATTAGAAAAGTATTGGGTTCATTGCGGGGAAATCTTATCAAACAGTTTTTAACAGAATCCATACTCATTAGCTTTCTTGCGCTATTGCTGGCATTGATATTTTCAGTATTGCTGTTACCTTATTTCAATCAACTTGCAGGAAAGGAAATGTCCATTGGTTTCCTCAGTAATCCGTGGCTATTACCAGCATTGATTGCATTGGTGTTGATAGTAGGATTTCTTGCAGGAAGCTATCCGGCATTTTTTCTTTCCGCCTTTCAACCCATCGAAGTATTAAAAGGAAAATTGGCGGGCGGGTTTAAAAACAGTTGGTTACGAAGTGGTTTAGTGGTATTTCAATTTTGGATCTCTATTATACTATTGATTAGCACGGGTATTATTTATCGTCAGTTGAATTATATCCGCAGCAAAGATCTTGGCTTTAACAGAGAGCAGGTATTAGTGATGCGAAATACCAACGCTTTGGGCACACAGGCAAAAGCTTTTAAAAATGAAGTCCTGAAAATACCCGGTATTCTTAACCTCACAATGACAGGTTTTCTGCCTACATCAGCATGGAGAAGTGATAATCCACTGTTCCCCGATGCGATACCCGACCAGAAAAGGGCATTATCTGCCCAGATATGGAACATAGATGAAAATTATATTCCTACACTTGGTATGCAGATAATTAAAGGAAGAAATTTTTCGGAACAGTTTCTCACTGATTCTTCCGGTATCATCCTTAATGAAGCCGCCGTAAACCTGCTTGGATTTAAAGATCCGATTGATAAACCACTCTATTCAATGAACAGCTTTACAGATTCAAAAGACCTGACAAAGCTGCACGTAATTGGAGTGATAAAAAATTTCAATTTCAATTCATTAAGAGAACAGGTAACTCCATTGGCACTGTTATACCGGAATCAGCCCGGGGCAATTGCTATACGGATAGATGCAAAGAACTCCCATGATTTGGTTAATCAATTAGAAAATAAATGGAAGGCGATGGCACCCGGTCAGCCATTTAGTTATTCATTTATGGACGACGATTTCAACCGCATGTATGATTCCGAACAAAGAACAGGCAAAATTTTTATCACCTTCGCTATGCTGGCAATATTCATTGCCTGTCTTGGATTATACGGTCTTGTTACTTATGCTGCAGAACAACGTACCAGGGAAATAGGCATCCGAAAAGTGCTGGGAGCCTCTGTTGGCAATATCGTAGGCATGCTCTCCAAAGATTTTTTAAAGCTGGTGTTGATTTCAGCATTGATTGCATTTCCGCTGGCAGGTTGGATGATGAGTAAATGGTTACAGGATTTCGCCTATCGCATAGACATGGGGTGGATCATTTTTGTAGCAGCGGGATTGGTTGCACTTTTCATTGCATTTGGTACCATTTGTTTCCAGGCTATCAAAGCGGCGGTGATGAATCCGGTGAAGTCGCTCAGAACTGAATGAGATAGTAGCAAGCCTGCCTGCCGGTAGGCAGGTGGCTGGTGGGGAATGGTAAGCGGACCTCCGATTAAATATTAAGGTGAAAAAATAAGTATACCTGTTATAGACAAACTATTATTAAATATCAGCTCAGGGCTCAGGGCCCATAGCTGATAACTCAAAGCTGGTTATATGATAAAAAATTATTTAAAAGTTGCATTCAGGAACCTGAAAAAAAACAAAGCGTTTTCTTTCATCAATATCATGGGCCTTGCATTGGGCATGACCTGCAGCCTGTTGATATTGCTCTGGGTGCGCGATGAAAAAAGTGTAGACGATTTTCATGTAAATAAAGATCGGCTTTTTATGATTTACGAACGCCAGTACATAGACAAAACCATTGATGCAGGTTATTATACACCCGGTGTGCTGGCCAATGAAATAAAACGAATGACACCGGAAATTGAATATGCCAGCAACGGTTCTTTGGATGAACGATATACTTTCCAGGTAGGCGATAAAATAATCAAGGAACAAGGCGGATATGCAGACTCGGATTACTTTAAAATGTTTAGTTATCCCTTGATTGAAGGCAAACCTGCTACAGCATTGAATACTCCTTTAAGCATTGCTATTTCTGAAAAAATGGCAAAAAGTTTTTTTGGATCCGCTGCAATAGCCATTGGCAAAACTTTACGGTATGAAAACATGAAAGATTTAAAAGTCACCGCTGTGTTTGCAGATGTACCGGATAACTCCTTTCAGAAATTTGATTTTGTTATTAACTGGTTCGAATACCTGGTACAAAACAGCTGGGCAAAGGAATGGGGGAACAATGGACCACAAACATATATCATGCTAAAACCAGGCACGAACCAGGTATTGGTTGAATCAAAAATCAAAAAATTCCTCGACAATTATAACAAAGAACAATCCGCATCCTTCAGGGTTGAACTGGGCATGCAACATTACAGTGATGTATACCTGAATTCTAATTTTAAAAATGGTGCCATCACGGGTGGTCGGATTGAATATGTCAGGTTATTTAGTGTAGTGGCCATATTTATTTTACTGATAGCCTGTATCAATTTCATGAATCTTACAACGGCACGTTCTGCCAAGCGAGCCAAAGAGATAGGAGTAAGAAAAGTAGCAGGTGCAGTAAGAACCGTAATCATGCGACAGTTTTTAACAGAAGCAATGTTGATCACATCGATAGCGGTTGCTATCGCTTTGGTTTTACTGGCTATTCTGCTTCCGTCATTTAATCAGCTTACCGGCAAACAAATAACTTTACCATATAACAATGTTTATTGCTGGTTTAGCATTGCCTGTCTCACGATAGTTACGGGTTTATTGTCTGGAAGTTACCCGGCATTGTTTCTTTCTTCGTTCAAACCCATTACAGTTTTAAAAGGAACTTTGAAGTTCAGTAATAGCGCAACAGTTTTCAGGAAAGGTTTGGTGGTTTTCCAGTTTGTACTTTCAATATTTCTCATTATTGGCACCATCATCATTTCAAAACAGGTAAACTATATACAAAACATTAACCTCGGGTACGACCGGGGCAATTTGGTATATATTCCAATAGAAGGTGATCTTGGCAAACAGTTCAATGTGTTTAAACAAACGGCATTGAATGCCCCGGGTGTTAAAGATGTCTCACGCATCATTGAAGTTCCAACCAATATCGGGAGCAATACCGGCGGTGTTCAATGGGTGGGCAAAGATCCCAATTCAAGTCCCATGTTTTCTCAGACCGGTACGGGTTACGATTTTGTAAAGACAATGAATTTAAAATTGATGTCGGGACGGGATCTGTCAAAAGATTTTCCGACCGATTCTGCCGGTTATCTTATTAATGAGTCGGCACTCAAAATCATTAATTACAAAGATCCAGTTGGTAAGTCGTTAACGTTCTGGGACAAAAAAGGGACAATTGTAGGCGTATTAAAAGATTTTCATTTTTCATCTTTGCATGATCCCATCAAACCACTTGTTATTCGGTTAGCCGAGACCGTTAATTATGGTAATATATTGGTACGCACCGAAGCGGGGAAAACAAAACAGGCCCTGGCAGACCTGGAAAAGATTTGTAAACAACTAAACCCTAAATTCCCTTTTACTCCTCGTTTCGCTGATGAAGAATACCAGAAGTTATATAAAAGCGAGCAGGTGGTCAGTAAACTGTCAGACGGTTTTGCTTTTCTCGCCATTTTCATTTCCTGCCTTGGTCTATTGGGTTTAGCCATGTTCACTTCAGAACAACGTACAAAAGAAATTGGTGTAAGAAAAGTATTGGGCGCAAGCATTGCATCATTGTTTTTTTTGTTGTCGAGGGAATTTATTGTACTGGTGATGATAGCAATGGCCATCGCTGCACCACTCGCCTGGTTTGCCCTGGATTCGTGGTTAAATGCATTCGCTTATAAGACAACAGTTGGTTGGTGGATTTTTGCATTGGCAGGAATTATGGCAATTATCATTGCATTGGCAACTGTCAGCTTCCAGGCCATAAAAGCAGCATTGGCAAACCCGGTGAAGAGTTTGAGAACGGAATAATTACAAAATTTAAATTGTTTTATGAACCAAATAATAGAATATAAATTAAGCATTGTTGCGTTGTACGCTTTATTCAGTAATGATCTGAACGTAAAAGTGAGTGACACAACGAAAGATGGTTAGAGCGCAAAAAAATAAGTACAACATTTATTACATATTACTTACAGCTTATAACTATGATTAAAAATTATTTTAAAACCGCATGGCGGAATTTAATGAAATACAAGCTGTATTCATTTTTAAATATTGCAGGTCTTACTGTTGGTATTTTATGTTCCTGTTTAATTTTTCTGTATGTAAGAGATGAAATGAGCTACGATAATTACAGCCCGCTCGGGGACCGCACTTACCGCATCAATTTTTTTGCGAAGCTGGGCGACCAGAATGCAACTACTGCATTAACACCTGCGCTTGCCGGGCCAGTGTTCAAAACAGAAATGCCGCAGATAGAAGAGATATGCAGGTTAAAACAACATGCAGGCGCCATCGTGAAATACGAAAACAATTCGTACAATGAAAGCAATGTATTGTTTGCTGACAGCAGTTTGTTCCGTGTGTTCAATTTTCCTTTACTAGAGGGCAGTGCCGCTACTGCATTAACAGAACCCAACGCAGTTATTATGTCAGCCACGATGGCAAAAAAATATTTTGGTAACAGTGATGCCATTGGCCGCTCCATAAAATTGGATAACGGTAAGTTGTACAAAGTTACAGCTGTAATGAAAGATATTCCTGCTAACACACATTTTAAATGTGATATGTTTTTATCTATGGCATCATTGGAAGACAGCCGCCAGGAGAATTGGGGAAACACCAGCTATATTACTTACCTGGTTTTAAAACCAGGAACAAATATTGACCAGTTCTCAAGAACAATGACACAAAGTTTCATCAAACATTTTTCTCACGTACTTCAGCAATATCTAAACACCACGTGGGAAGATTTTACAAAAGCAGGCAATTATGCAAGACTGGAATTAATTCCATTGCTGAAGATTCACTTGTATTCGCAGTTGCAGGATGAACTGGATGTAAATAGTGATATTAAATACGTTTATATTTTTTCGATTGTAGGCATACTGATATTGGCATTGGCCTGTATCAATTTTATCAACCTCACCACTGCCCGTGCATCAAAGCGGGGCAAAGAAGTGGGCATTCGCAAAGTGGCTGGAGCCACCCGTTCCGGGCTTGCCAAACAATTTTTGGGTGAATGTTTTTTCATAAGTACCCAATCGTGGATATTGGCATTGGCGCTTGCACGGGTGTTGCTTCCTTTGTTTAACCAGTTATCAGGAAAACAATTTTCTGCAAGTGATATTTTCTCATGGCAGTTTCTTCCGGTTTCATTTTTAATTACGGTTGTTACGGGCTTCCTCGCAGGTTTATACCCTGCATTATTTCTTTCATCATTCACACCTGTAAAAGTTTTAAAAGGTGCAAAGGAAACATCACACAGCAAGAGCTTGCTCAGAAATGGTTTGGTGGTATTCCAGTTTTTTATTACAACGGTTTTACTTGTTTCCGCATTTGTAGTGTATCAGCAGTTAGAATATATCCGCAATAAAAACTTAGGTTTTAATAAAGAACAGGTTCTCGTAATAAATAATGGGTATTTGCTTGGTGATAAGGTGCAGGCTTTTAAACAGAAGCTCCTGCAATTACCTTCGGTAAGCAATGTTTCTGTTTCCAATTATCTTGCTGTAAGCAAAGACGGTGACCACTTTTCTGTTATAAAAGGCAAAAACCCATCAACTGAGAATACGGTGCTGGTAGATAATATCTGGGCCGATGCTGATTTTGTACAAACAATGGGCATCACAGTTGTACAGGGCAGGGATGTTTCCAAAACAAATGTCAGCGACAGCAATGCTGTTTTAATTAATGAAGAATTCGCCAAAACATTTGGCTATCCTTCAAAACCAGTAGTTGGGCAGGAGATTGGTTTGCCACAGGATGAAGGCAAACTACAGATGTATAGTATTGTGGGGGTAATGAAGAATTTTAATTATGGAAGCCTTCATAGTAAAATTGGCCCCATGGTTTTATTTCCTAATGGTTATCCCAGCTACATCAATGTAAGATGTAAAACCACGCAGATTGCTTCATTGATAAGTTCATTACAAACAGCATGGAAAGAAATGGCGTCGGGTCAGCCCTTCTCTTTTAATTTTTTGGACGAAGTATTTACCCAGCTATATGAAAAAGAAAACCGCATAGGAACAATCACCAGTGTGTTTACTTTTGTTGCCATCAGTATTGCATGTTTAGGATTACTTGGCTTAGTAACATTTATGGCAGAGCAGCGCAGCAAAGAAATTGGGATAAGAAAAGTATTGGGCGCAGGCACATTCACCATCACTAAGTTAATGGCAAAAGATTTTATAAGGCTGGTACTTGTTTCCGTAGTCATCGCATTTCCTGTGGCATGGTATGGCATGAGCAAATGGCTGAACGATTTCGCCTACCGCATAGACATGCACTGGTGGATGTTTGCAATAATTGCATTGGCAGCACTAGTCATTGCATTGCTTACGGTCAGTTTCCAGGCAATAAAAGCCGCAATTGCCAATCCGGTAAAGAGTTTGAGAACGGAATAAAATGAAATGTGGAAATATGAAAGTTGCAAACGCTTTAATATTAATAATGAAAATTAATTTAGAAGACGCCAGAGATCATAAAATCAGGTATCTGAAAGTGTGGGAGTGACTTTTATACTAGCTCAAAGGTTAACAATAAAGAATTCTAATAAAAATTTAAGTTATGCTTAAACATTTTTTCAAAATTGCTTTCCGCAGCATTGGCCGCCAGAAAATACTTTCCGGCATCAATATAATCGGGCTATCAATAGGGATTGCCTGTTTTAGCCTTTTTCTGTTATTTGCCGTGAATGAATTCAATTTTGATCGTTTCCATAAAAATGCAGCAAATATTTACGAGGTCTATCGTTGGAACGACGCATACCAGGATAATGTACCGGGCGGTTCCCCATACATGCCGATGCCACTGGGTGCCGCAATGAAACAGGATTTGCCCGATGTAAAAAATTTTACCCGCTTTACAACGGGTTGGAGCACTAATTTTATAAGAGTTGCCGACAATGATGTACGCCGGATAAAAATGTCTTATTCGGATCCCCAGTTTTTCTCTATTTTCTCTTTCCCGCTTAAGTATGGTAGCCCGTCAACTGCGTTACAGGATTTACATAGCATCGTACTTACAAAAGAAAAAGCAGAAGAATTGTTTGGAACGGATAATGTAATTGGTCGCACCGTACAAATAAAAATAGATGACGATTTCTTACCCTTCACAGTAAGCGCAGTTGCTGAAAACGTTCCGGCTAATTCTTCAATCCGGTTCGATGTTTTGGGCAATTTTATTTTTTTTGAAACAGCCACTTCAGCAAAAAGTGGTTACAATAACTGGCACAGATCGGGTTACCTGACTTATGTTCAATTGCAACCAGGAAGTGGTTTACCCAATGATGCTGAAAAACTAAGTAATTTTTATAAGAAATATATTCCGGATACGGAGACGAATTTAAAAAAAGCCGGAGTTAGCTGGAAAGGAAATATATTACCCGTCCGGTATGGAATGCAACCCATACAAAAAGCGCATACCAACACACTTGTAACCGAGGGAGTCGTAGCTAACATCGATCCAAAAACGATCTGGATTTTATTGAGTATTGCAGGTGCAGTATTGTTAATTGCCTGCATCAACTTTACAACCCTGTCTATAGGTCGTTCTGCTGCCAGGGCTAAAGAAATTGGCGTGCGCAAAGTAATTGGCAGTGAAAGAAAACAACTGGTTTACCAATTTCTTGCCGAATCTTTTATCATGAGTGCGTTATCAGCATTCATTGGACTCACGCTCGCCAGGTTATTGTTGCCTTATTTCAATGAACTTTCCGGAAGATCTCTGCATTTCTCAGTTACAGAATATCCTGAAATGATCTGGATGATCACAGCCCTGATCTTACTGGTCGGAATTTTGGCGGGCGCTTACCCGGCACTGGTACTTTCAGGTTTCAAACCTATTGACGTATTGAAAAGTAAAATACGCGTGGGTGGATCCAATTTACTTACCCGTTCGCTTGTAACAATCCAGTTTTCATTATCGGTTGGTTTGATTATATGTACCATCATTATCATGCAACAGACACGGTACATGACCAGCAAATATCCCTGATTTAATAAAGAGAATATACTGGTGGTTGATGCGGAAGAAACAAAGAGCAAACAAATTTATCCATTGTTTAAGCAAGCAATTGTTCAGCGCAATGATATTGCCGGTGTTGCCAATGCAGAACTTAGCCTTGGTGCCGATATGGGATGGAGTTCCAGCAGTTTCGAGTACAAGGGTAAACACAGAGATGTTTTTGAGTATTTTGTTGACCATGATTACCTGAACGTAATGGGTATTAAACTGGTGGCAGGCAGAAATTTTAATCCTGCTATCAATTCAGATACTGCTACATCCGTTATTATCAATGAAACAATGATGAATGATTTTGGATGGAACCTGCAAAATGCAGTAGGGCAACCATTAACCGGTTATTCGGAAACTAAAACGCCTGTTGTAATTGGTGTGGTGAAAGATTTTAACTATCTCTCTCTGAAAGAAAAAGTAAAACCACAGCTGTTTCACCAGTTTGCTGATTATGTTCCCTTTAAATTCTTTGTAAAATTAAAACCCGGTAATCCGGCCCCAGCTATTACCGCTATACGAAATACATGGAGCAGCCTGGTGCCCCAGTTACCACTTAAATACAGTTTCCTGGATGAGGACATTGAAAGATTTTATAAGGCAGAACAAAAAACAAATAACATTATCGGTATAGCCGGCGGCATTTCCATTTTGCTGGCCTGCCTGGGTTTATTCGGACTGGCAGCATTGGCCGCCATCAACCGCACAAAAGAAATAGGCATACGGAAAGTACTGGGCGCCAGTATAACGAGCATCATTACCCTATTATCAAAAGACTTCCTCAAATTGATTGCTGTATCCATACTTATTGCATCTCCCCTCGCCTGGTGGTTTATGCAGCAATGGTTACAGGATTTTGCATACCGGATCAATATAGGCTGGACGGTATTTTTATTTACCGGGCTATTTGCTATCGCCATCGCCCTTTGTACCATTGCCGTGCAGGCGATAAGAGCGGCAGTTGCCAACCCGGTGAAGAGTCTAAAAAATGAATAGAAACAACATCAAAAGTAAAAATGCAAAAGTAAAAAGGATATTCACTCAGTCAGGGACGTTTTTAAATCTTAAATTTTGACTTCTTAATTATTACACTATGATAAAAAATTTATTGCTCGTCGCCATCCGGAATTTTAAGAGAGACAAGGGATATAGTTTGCTCAATATACTTGGACTCACCATCGGCATTACATTCAGTTTGTTTCTCATTTTCTATATCATGGATGAACTGAGTTATGATCGCTACCATAAAAATGCCGATCGGATTGTGCGGATAAATTCGTTTATCAAAGAACCGGAAAATAGTATGAAGCTTGCCATCAGCCAGTTTCCATTGGCACCAACGCTAAAACATGATTTTCCGGAAGTAGAAGAAGCCGTGCGATTTGTAAACAATGGCCGTACCCTGTTTAAAAAAGGAGAAACCAGTTTTTATGAGGATATTGTTTATTGCGCCGATAGTAATCTTTTTAAGGTTTTCAGCTATGAATTTATTGAGGGCGATCCGGCAAAGGCTTTAATAGAACCCAGGTCACTTGTGTTAACGCAGTCGTCTGCAGAAAAATATTTTGGCAAGCATACAGCCGCTGTTGGACAATCGCTGCGTAACAGTAAGGGAGATGCATTTAAAATTACCGGGGTAATCAAAGATGTACCTAAAAATTCTCATATATTATTCAACGCGCTTATTTCCATTAGTACGTTACCAAAAGATTACGGGCAAGACTGGGGAAATTTTAATATTTATAATTATGCCTTATTAAGACCCAACACAAACCTGGATTTGTTCGAAAAGAAACTAATTCCAATGTATGATAAATACATGAAATCAATTTTTGCGCAATTCCACATAACCATCCGATACGGTATTCAAAAACTCACCGATATACATCTTCATTCAGACGTAGCCAATGAGCCCGGGGAGCCTGGCAGTATGTCTTATATCTATATTTTTTCAGCGGTCGCTTTTTTTATGCTACTGATCGCCTGCATCAATTATATGAATCTTACCACTGCCCGGTCAGCACGCAGGGCCAAAGAGATTGGCATTCGCAAAGTAACAGGATCTACCAGAACACAGTTGATTGCACAATTTCTAATTGAATCATCGTTAACAGCTGCCCTGGCATTGGCTATTAGTGTGGGTTTAGTGGTATTACTTTTACCTGTTTTCAATTCGTTATCTGGCAAGTCCATTTCTGTATCAGCTTTGCTGCAGCCCGGCACAGTACTTATTTTAATCAGCATTATCCTTTTTGTGGGACTTGCTGGTGGAAGTTATCCTGCTTTTTATCTTTCCAAATTCAACCCAGTATCCGTATTAAAAGGAAGTCTTTCCAAAAGTTCCAGCAATACCAATCTGCGGAGAGCCCTGGTAGTAGTTCAATTTTCTATTTCAATGATCATGCTTATCTGCACCTGGGTAGTTTATGGACAGTTGAAATATTTACGAAGTAAAGATCTAGGCTTTAACAAAGAACAGGTGATGTTAATGAATGTAGATCAGCCAGGTGATCAGCGAAGCAAAATACTTGCGTTTAAAAATGCAATGCAGAAAAATTCAAAAATAAAATCAGTGAGCGCTTCCGAGAGCAGGCCCGGTGCTGGCAGCATGAATCTGCTCCTGTTTTCAATTGACTCAAAAAATGGAAAAGTAGATAAAGGCGTTATATGTTATGGTATTGATGAAGACTATTTCCCTACACTTGGAATGAAGATAGATAAAGGAAGAAACTTTGCTGGTTTACCCGATACACTCAGAAGCATTATTGTAAATGAAACCTTCGTAAAATATTTTGGCTGGGACAATCCATTGGGCAAAAAAGTACAACAATCCGGAGATACGTCCAACAATTATTATGAAGTGGTAGGTGTGGTGAAAGATTTTAATCAACGGTCTTTGTATAATCCACTGGAACCCTTGATCCTTTTTTATCGACCCCATTCAAACAGTATTGTAGCAAAACTTAGTCCGGCAGATATAGGATCAACCATTGGATCAATTGAACGAACCTGGAAGAGTTTGTTCCCTGATCTTCCCTTCAAATATACATTCCTCGACCAGGACTTTGATTCGCAATATGCAGCTGATCAGAAACGCGGAAAAATATTCACTTCCTTTTCTATTTTGACTATTTTGATCACCTGCCTGGGTTTATTGGGTTTGATTGCCTTTATTACCCAACAAAGACAAAAAGAAATCAGCATTCGCAAAATAATGGGTGCCGGTTTAGTAGAAATTGTACCGATGATAACAAAGAATTTTGTGTTGTTAGTGGGTCTGTCTTGTTTTATAGCGTTTCCCATTGCATGGTACTTTATGAATCAGTGGTTAAAAGTATTTCCCTATAATACCGGTATAAGAATCCTTCCATTTATTTTATCAGCATTGGTTGTATTGGGGATTACTTTACTAACTGTTATTTTTCACTCAGTAAAAGCAGCGATGAGTAACCCTGTGAAGAGTTTGAGAACGGAATGAGTAAGTGGGGAGTGGGAAGTAGCTAAGGGCTAGTGGGGTGTTCTAATTGGCAATTTAAATATAGAATTGAAGAAAGGATAAAATAAAAGTAGTTAAAGACAAACATTAATCAATAAATAGCTCAAGGCTCATAGCTGGTAGCTAAAAGCTTCACTAATGATCAAAAACTATTTTAAAACAGCAATGCGCAACCTGCGCAAAAATAAATTGTATTCGACCATTAATATTTTTGGACTTACGGTGGGGCTGGCCGCCTGCTTGCTTATTGCAGTCTATATTCATCATGAACTGAGTTATGACAAGTTCAATGCAAATGCCAGTCGAATTGTTCGGGCCACCATGGAATTTACCAACTCCGGCACCAGCAATGCAACCGCATCTACTGGTACAAAAGTGGGACCGCAATTCGCAAGAATGTTTCCGGCAGTAGAAAAATATGCACGAACATTTATAAAACACAGCCTGGTTAAAACAAATGACAAAGTATTTGATGAACCAAGGATATTGTTTGCAGATCCCGCATTTTTCTCAATCTTTTCATTCAAATTTTTAAATGGCCAGGCTGCTTCAGCATTGGATGCACCAGACAAAGTGGTGTTAACTCAATCTATGGCGCAAAAATACTTTGGCAGTGACAACCCGGTAAATAAAACATTAACCCTTTCAGGCAAGATTTGTAAAGTTTCCGCGGTATGCGAAGATGCCCCGCAAAATTCACAGTTAAAATTTGATTTCGTTACCCGGTTCCTCAATCTGGGTGACAATGTAAAAGATGAAACCTGGTGGACCGCCAACTGGGTTACCTATTTTTTGCTGCGCGATGAAAAAAGCATATCACTTTTACAACAACAGGTAAACGAATATATGAAATCATCAGCCTTAAAGGCAGATGCCGGACTAACGGGTAACAACACCCTAAACTATCACCTGGAGCCGTTGCTAAAAGTCCATCTATATTCAGCCCTTGCCGGCTTTGAACCCAACGGCAGTATCTCCTATGTCTACATGTTTGCCAGCATTGCATTTTTAATACTGGTAATTGCCTGTGCCAATTATACCAATCTTGCCACCGCACAATCTGTAGGGCGTAGCGGAGAAATTGGTATGCGCAAAGTAATGGGTGCCTCTAAAACCCAGGTATTTACACAGTTCATGGGTGAATCGGTTTTCATTACACTGCTGGCAGCCTTGCTCGCTTTTGTTCTGGGTATTTTATTAATCCCGTCGTTCAACAATATCACCGGCAAAGAATTCACTGCCGATGCGCTATGGCAACCAATTTCATTGATAATATTACTTGCAATTACTTTAATGGTAAGCTTTTTTGCGGGTTTATATCCTGCATTGGTTTTATCGGGCACACAAATTATGGGTGTTCTAAAAAAAGGATTCCGATTCAGGGGTGGAAATAATGTTCTTAGAAAAACCCTGATTGTAGTACAGTTTGGTATTTCTGTTTTCCTGATCATTTATACGGTCATCATTTTGCAACAGATGAATTTCATGCAAAATAAAAATCTTGGCTACGATAAGGATCATATTGTGGTTTTACCCATAGATACCAAAATGTTGCAAAATTTTAAAAATATAAAAGGCGCATTGGCCCAGGTTCCGGGGGTAGAATCGGTGACCGCTGCCTATGAAACACCAGAATATGTGGAATGGGGAGATGGACTTACCGTAAATGACGACAAAGGTAAACATGAAATTTCTGTGAATGCAATGCCTGTTGATTTAGATTTTACCAAAACCATGAAAATGCAATTGCTGTCGGGCCGGGACTTCCAGGAATCGGATTTTGCATTAATGGATACTGCCCATAACAATGTCAATTTTCGCCAGCCCTATATCATCAATGAAGCACTGGCAAAAAAAATTGGCTGGAGCCCCCAGGAAGCTATTGGTAAGAACGTGAGCAAAAGTGCAGATGGCCCTGTACTGGCTGTTGTAAAAGATTTTAATTTCAGCAGTCTTCACGATCCTATTGGCCCTATGCTGATATTTTTTAGTCGTGATTTAGTTCGAACATTCATGGTACGTATTAATGGGAACAATGTGCAGGCCATATTGGGAAGACTGGAGTCTGTATGGAAACAACGTATTACTGATCGGCCATTCAATTATCATTTCCTGGACGACGATTATAATAAACTTTATCTCGCGGAACAGCGCAGTTCCACCCTATTTGCTGTAGCTGCTGGTCTCGCAATAATACTTGCATGTCTTGGGTTATTTGGACTGGCCGCGTTCACTACTATACAACGTACTAAGGAAATTGGGATACGCCGGGTGTTAGGTGCCAATATCGGAAGCATTATTTTTTTAATGGCAAAAAACTTTCTTCACTTGATTGGCATTGCCATTTTAATTGCTGTACCGCTTGCCTGGTGGGCAGGAAACCGATGGTTGCAGGATTTTGCCTTTCGTATACCGGTACAAGTATATGTATTTGTATTGACTGCATTGGTAACTGTATTGATGGCATTATTTACCGTGGGTTATCATTCAGTAAAAGCAGCATTGATGAACCCGGTGAAGTCGTTAAGAACAGAGTGATGGAATTTCGGTATGGCTTGAAAAGACAGTTCAGAAACAGAAAAAAAATAAAAAATCAAAATTAAAAATTAAAAATTAAAACCCTGCTATTCCCAAAAGCGCTATTAATGTGTCAGACTTTTTACTTTTAATTTTTCCTTTTTTGACTTCACCTTATAATAACAACATGAAAGTAAGATCATTTAGCATCAAATTCTTGAGGGGCATTTCGACTCTTGTTGCATTATTTTTTGTCACAACAGGTCTTAGTCAAGGGGAAGATTTTAAAAATCTACCTGTTATTAATTGGAAAGTCCATATCAGCCAACCCTTCCTGTCATCTCCTGTTATCAGTGAGAACCTTGTATACATTGGTGGGCTGGATAGCATACTATATGCCGTTGATCTCAGCAATGGAAAAATCAAATGGCGGCTATCAACAGGAGGAGAAATCAGGTCAAATGTACTTATCGACAACAATAATTTGTTTTTAGCAGGGGGAGATGGTGTTTTCTATGCACTTGATAAAACAACGGGCAGGGTAATATGGAAAAGGGTATTTAATAAGAATGCGCAAATACTGGGGGAACGAAAATATGATATTGCTGATTATTATACTTGTTCACCAGTGATGGATAACAATACATTATTTTTTGGTTCCGGCGACGGAAGGGTCAATGCCGTGGAGGCAAAAAACGGGGAATTGTTGTGGAGCTACCAGACCAATGATATCATTCATGCCACACCGGTACTGTATAACCGAAAATTATTTGTGGGCTCATTTGATGGAAACCTATATGCACTGAATAGTACAAACGGCCAATTGATCTGGAAATTTAAATCCGTTGGACATGAATATTTTCCAAAGGGAGAAATGCAGGGAAATCTCCTTGCGTTTAATGGCGTAGTTTACGCTGCCGGAAGAGATTATAATTTATATGCGATCAATGCAGAAACAGGGTACTGTCAATGGAATCAAAAGTATCAGCGCGGTTGGGCCCTTGCAAACGCTGTTAAAGATTCTTTATTATATGTGGGCACATCAGAAGATAAGTTCATAGCAGCCATTAATCCTGCAGATGGAAAAGAGTTGTGGCGCACCGATGTGAGGTTCAATATTTTTGGAGCTCCTGCTTTTACTCAAACGATGTTATATGTAGGTACACTGGCAGGAAAAGTTTTTGGAATCGATTGTAAGACCGGTGCAATTCAATGGACATTTTATACAGATGGTTACAAACAAAATCATGATAAATTTTTTAACGTCAATGAAACCTTGCGCGATGAAGTATTTAAGTTTATCAAAAACAATGTAGATTATATCAATGCCCAGTTGAAATGGGGTGCAGTATTTTCATCACCTGCTGTATCCGGCAATTCCCTTGTCATCAGTAGTACAGATGGAACTTTGTATTGCTTAAAAAATAATAAAGGCTGAATAAATCAGCGATCGAATCACACTTAAAGACAAACCGATGTTAAAAAATTATTTTACGATCGCCTTTCGGAATTTCAGGCACAACAAAATATTTTCGTTGATAAATATTCTTGGCCTGGCAATTGGCATCAGTGCGTCGTTGGTTATATATCTCATTGTACAGTATGATTTTAGTTTCGATAAATTTCACAAAGATCCGGAGCATATTTACCGGTTGGTTTCAAATTTTTCCTTTGCCGGGGAAAGCGTAAGGAACTCAGGCATTACTTATCCCATGGGCAATGCGGCAAGAAAAGAAATGACCGGCCTCGACCTAATCGTTCCGTTTCGAATGATGGATTCAGATACAAAAATCTCTGTACCCGTCTCAGATGATAAGAAACCCACCGTTTACAAAAAACAAAAGAATATTATAGGTGCCGATGAAAGTTACTTCAAACTTATCCGGTATGAATGGTTGGCAGGTTCTCCCCAATTGGCACTGGCCGAGCCCTATAAAGTAGTTTTAACAGCGTCCAGGGCAAAGATCTATTTTCCCAATCTAAACCCGACAGATATCATTGGCAAAGAAATCTATTTTAATGATACTGTGCGCACCAACATCAGCGGAATTGTAGCAGACCTTGATCACAATACTGATTTTAGCTTCACGACATTTATATCCCGTGCTACATTTGAAACCAAACGCATGAAGCCCGATGATTGGGAAGAATGGAACAACACCACTTCTTCTTCGCAACTACTGGTGAAATTATCACCCGGAACAGCCGTTTCACCAGTAGAAAAAGGATTTTATAAGCTATACGACAAATACCGCAAAAAAGAGGAAGGTGACAACAGTACGGTAGCATTTATGTTGCAACCATTGAGTGATATTCATTTCAACAATGATTATGACAATTTTGATCAAAGACGGGCACACAAACCTACTTTATATGGATTACTGGCAGTAGCTGCCTTTCTACTGTTACTCGGTTGCATTAATTTTATCAACCTCACCACTGCGCAAGCCACCCAGCGGGCAAAAGAAATTGGTATACGAAAAACTATGGGAAGTTCCAGGAAAGCACTGGTAATGCAGTTCCTGAGTGAAACTTTTTTTATAACGTTTATCGCTACCCTGCTTTCGATTGCCATCACACCTTTGCTGTTAAAAATATTTGCTGACTATATTCCCGAAGGATTGCATTTTAATTTATTAAAACAACCCGGCATTGCATTGTTCCTGGTTGGATTGATAATGGTGGTTACGTTTTTATCAGGCTTCTACCCTGCCATGGTTTTATCTGGTTTCAAACCAGTACTGGTATTAAAGAACCAGGCATTTAGCAATACCGGTAAGACCCGGAGTGCTCTCCTGAGAAAATCATTAACGGTTTCCCAGTTTGTAATAGCCCAGGTATTTATTATCGCTACCATTTTGGTCAGTAAACAAATAAGCTATGCTTTGAATGCCGATTTGGGTTTTAAAAAAGATGCGATACTGACGGTTTCTATAAATTACAGGGACACAGTAGCCAGCCATAAAATTATATTCGCGGAAAAATTAAAGGCCATCCCGGAAATAGCGATGATCAGTTTATCCAGCAGTGCTCCTTCTTCCAATAGTATCTGGACCAGCACCATGAAGTACAAGGATGGAAAAACAGAAAAGGAAAACGATGTACAGGTTAAGATAGCAGATACCAATTATATCAATTTGTATAAAATGAAATTGCTGGCGGGGAGCAATCTGCCTTATAGCGACACTGTCAATAATTTAATCATTAATGAAGCATACTCGAAAATACTTGGGTTCAAAAAGCCCGGTGATGCGCTCAATAAATTGATTGAATGGAATAACAAACAGCTGCCTGTTGTCGGCGTGGTATCAGATTTTCACCAGCGTTCTTTGCATGAAACAATCAAACCGCTTATTATTACCAGCAATTCATCTCAAAGCCGCACTTTTAATATTGCTCTTCAACCGCAAAACGCACAGGGCACGGTCTGGAAAGCTGCGATTGCCAAAATAGAAAAGTCCTGGAAAGAAATTTTTCCTGAAGATGAATTTGAATACAGTTTCCTGGATGAAAACATTGCCAAATATTACACAAGCGAAAAAAATATTTCGAACTTGCTCATCTGGGCCACCTCACTGGCCATCTTTATCAGTTGCCTGGGATTGCTGGGATTGGTAATGTATGTGACCAACCAACGCACAAAAGAAATTGGTATCCGCAAAGTGATTGGTGCCAGCATTGCACAAATTATTACATTGTTATCAATCGATTTTTTGAAATTGGTAGCAGTAGCATTTGTAATTGCCGTTCCCATTGCCTGGTGGGGCGCACACAAATGGCTGGAGAATTTTGCTTTTAAAACTTCTGTCAGCTGGTGGATATTTGCTTCCGGTGGAGTAATCATGTTTATCATGGCATTCATCATTCTCAGCTTCCGTACATTCCGCGCTGCATCTGCTAATCCAGTGAAATCACTGCGAACGGAGTAACGGAATCACTTTTTATATATAAAAATGCTATGGCCGATTCCATAGCCGCTGGAATACTATGCGCTAAACTTTTCATGCTGAAAAGAACTTTGGTTCATTAGCGTACACCAAACTGTACGTTTCCGGACACCTCGGGGCTTGTGGCATGTAGAACCCGCTATCAGCAAGGGTTTCGGTATTGGCACAACTGTTGGAAAAGCAACAGGGTACAGTGGGCTCAGGCTAACCCGGTGCCAGCCAACATCAAACACATAAATATGCTGGGATTTTATATCAAATCAGCCCTTAGAAGTATCAGTCGAAAAAAAGTTTTTTCCATACTGAGTATTGCCGGGCTGGGTCTGGGTATCAGCGTTTTCTTGCTCAGCTTGCAGTACTATAGCTTTGAAACGGGGTTTAATCGGTTTCATAAAAATCTACCCGCACTCTACAGGGTGAATCTTGCTGATGGCAGTAATAAAACTGCATCCACCTATCCCACTATCGCACCCTTGATACAGCAAAGAATTCCGGGAATCAAAAATGCCATCCGTATTGCCGACAATTTCAATTCGGGCGCTATTGTTTCCTATCAACCCGGAGCAGACGCGTCCAAAAGAAAATCTTTTCGTGAAGATGGCTGCGTATTTGCAGACAAGTCTTTGCTTGATGCGTTTAGTCTTCCATTGATAGATGGAACCAATGAACTGGAGAAAACCAATACGGTTGTCATTACTAACGCCGTTGCACACAAGTTTTTTAACAATGAATCCGCGGTAGGTAGAATCATACACCTGCATAACCAGTTTGGTGAATTATCCGCTACCGTAACCGGCGTAATAACAGATATGCCCGAACAAAGTGATATTAAAGTCGATTACCTTTTTTCTATACAGGAATTAAACAACGCCACCTATATCAAAGGCTCGGACTGGGCCCGGCTGGATAGCTGGGGTAATAATTCCTACACCACGTATGTACAATTGGATGATAAAGTAAATCCCGCTGCTATAGCGGCTACCGCTTCGGCGCTGTATGCACAAAATAAAACGGATTATAAAAAAGAAGATGGCAAAATACAGTTACAACCATTGGGTGAAATTCACCTTGGCAGTAGTTTAAATGATGATAATCCTGCTTATGGTTCAAGACCCATGGTATATTTCATTCTTGGACTAGGCATACTGGTGCTTTGCATTGCGTGGATCAATTATATTAATTTTTCAACAGCTTTTGCATTGAGCCAGGCAAAAGAAATAGGCATTCATAAAATTATTGGCAGTAACAAAAGAAAAATTGTATACCGCTATGTGGCCGAATCAATTTTTTTAAATGTAGCGGGTATATTCATTGCATTCGTGCTGGTGAATCTTGTACAGGGTCTTTTCAATTATGTTACCGGTAAGCCACTGGCACTTCACTATATCAACAACCCGGCTGTATGGCTAAAGGGATTACTTGTTTTATTTTCCGGTATTTTATTATCCGGCGCTTATGCGGGATGGTTATTGTCTCGCTTTAAGCCCATTACTGCCATTCGCTTCAACAGCAAAGGAAATATGGGCAGCGCATTATTGCGCAAAGGACTGGTTACATTCCAGTTTATTATATCAATACTTTTTATTTCCTGTACCCTGATTGCCTATGACCAGCTACAGTTCATGAAAAAACACGATCTGGGAATGAACATCAACAACCTGGTGGTGATCAACGGGCCCGCTACCAGAGATTCTGCCATCAATAGAAGTTCTGCGGTATTTGCTGATGAATTGGCAAAACTTCCATTTGTAGAAAACTTAAGCAGCACTGGTAGTGTGCCCGGTGTAGGCTTTGCCCATAATTTTAGCGTTGATGGTATTACAAAATTAAATCCGGCCAAAGGAGATGAAAATAAAAATTACCTGATCTCCATTGTAGATGAAAATTATTTCGATACTTACCAGATTAAATTTTCCGGCGGACAAAATTTCACTGCCGCAGACGCCGGCAAGGGATTCAAAGGAGATAAATTAATCATCAACGAAACGGCTGCCAGGCAACTTGGCCTGGATCCGGCAACCGCCACCAATACATTTATTCATTGGGGAAGATCCTTTCAGATAGCAGGCGTTGTTAAAGATTATCATCACCGTTCACTGAAAGAAAAAATAGAACCTATTGTATTTGTCCCCCAACATAACACCGCCTGTTATTCGCTGAAAATGAATTTTGATAATCTTCCTCAAAAGATGTCCACTATCAAATCATTGTATGACAAAACTTACCCGGGCAACCCATTTGAGTATAAAATATTGAAAGAAACCTATAACACACAGTATGCAGATGAACAAAGAGCTGGCGTAATAGGATTAAGTCTTTCTGTATTTGTTATTCTCATTGCCTGTCTTGGTCTTATTGGCCTTTCTGTTTTTACCGCCAAGCGCAGAACCAAAGAAATTGGTATCCGCAAAGTATTGGGCGCGCGCACTGTTTCACTATTCGCATTGCTATCAAAAGATTTTTTAATACTGGTATTCATCGCATTTATTATTGCTACACCCATTGCATGGTGGATGATGACAAAATGGTTGCAGGAGTTTGCCAACCAGACCAATATCAGCTGGACGGTATTTGCTACTGCAGGCGCAGCTGCCATGCTGATTGCATTAATAACGGTGAGCTTTCAATCCATCAAAGCGGCTATCGCCAATCCGGTGAAGTCACTCCGAACGGAGTAATGTCTGAACCAGGATGTATGAACTACGACTTGCCTGGCGGTAGGCAGGTTTATTGGATTAAAAGGATTTTGTGGAAATGAGAAATGTGGCAAATGTGCGATATGAGAAAATGCTTAAGGTTTGTATGAAAAAGTGATATTGAACAGAAAGAAATCAGCCATCAAACACTCATAAATCATTCATCAGAAATAAAAGACATGTTACAAAACTATCTCAAAATAATTCTTCGCAACCTCTGGCGTAACAAGTTGTATACATCCATCAACTTGATTGGCCTAAGCCTTGGCATCGCCGCATTTGTATGGGGTGTGCAGACATATCGCTATAGCATGAGTTTTGATGAATTTCATAATAACAAGCAACAGGTTTTCCGGGTATTGTCACAAATGCAGGGTGCCGACCGGTTAAAAGGCATATGCCCTTTCCCGTTAGGTCAGTTCGCTAAACAAGATTTTTCAGGTATACAGCAGGCAATTCATTGGCATGCACGAAACGTTGATATCAAGGCAGAACAAAATGAGCCATTTTCTACGTATGCAAATTTTACAGATCCTGCTTTTTTTGACATGTTCAACTTCCCTTTATTAAAGGGTAAAGCGGACCTCAATAACAAATCAGGTATCGTACTTACAGAAGGAGCTGCTAAAAAATATTTTGGCAACTCAGATCCCATTGGTAAAACTTTGTTGATCTATTCTGCCGAGTCTTACAAAAGACCGCTCACTGTAACCGGCATATTGAAAGACCCCCCTTTTAATTCCTCCTTGCAATTTGAAATGATTACAAATATTGAGAATCTTTTAAAGAGTGATGGTACAATCATAAAGAGTGATGACTGGAGCTGGTTTGCGGATGCAATATTCCTGCAACTATCCAATCCTGCAGATGCCGCACGTTTAGGAAAAGAACTGGCAAAATTTATTCCATTGCAAACCGAAGCCCGCAAGGATCTGAAAGTAACAAGTTTCAAATTGGAATCCATTGCTGCGCTGGCTATGCAATCAAAACTGGTCGACAGCAACAGTCTTGCAGAAAGACCTGGCGACGCCGCCATGTTTGGTCCTTTTGTACTGGCGTTGCTAATTTTATTATCCGCTTGTTTAAATTTTGCAAATACTTCTATCGCTCAAAGCAATAGCCGGTTAAAAGAAATGGGTGTAAGAAAAGTGATGGGTAGTTCCCGCTATCAAATAATTTTTCAACAATTGACCGAATGTTCATTGATCGTTTTTATTTCTGTTGCTTTTTCCATATTAATTAATAATTGGTGGCTACCGGCATTCAACAGCATGTTTGGGTTTGTAAATGTAACAGCACACTATACTTCCGATTACAAGCTGATTTTAATCCTTGGGATAATATTATTGGGTGTTACTTTATTAGCTGGTGGATATCCTGCCTTTTATATCAGCCGGTTCAATGCGTCTAATATCTTCAGGGGGTCAGTAAAATTTGGTGGCCGCAATCTTTTTTCCAGGGTATTACTGGGTTTCCAGATTGTGATTTCTTTTATTACCGTAATTGCTGGTCTTGCATTTTCCCGCAATGCCAACTTTCAGAAAAATTATAATTATGGTTATAACAAAGACAACCTAACCGGATTTTTCGTGCAATCAGAAAATGATTATCATGCATTGCGAAATGAAATAAATAAAATACCCGGCATTGAAAATATTGCGGGTGCCAGGCAACATATTGGCTTTTGGCAAAGGACGGCCACACTGGAATCCAACGGTGAAAAAAAAGAAAGCCAGTACCTGGAAGTGGGTGAAAATTATGTCAACACCCTGCAATTAAAATTAGTTGCCGGCAGAGATTTTTATGCGGAAGGTAAAGGTGATCTTGATCGTTCAATGCTCATTAACCAGAAACTTGCATTCCAGTTTGGCTGGAAAGAAAACGACGCCATTGGTAAGCAGATAAAAATCGATACCAGTCTTTGTACTGTAGTAGGTGTATTAAAAGATTTTACCCCGGGAAATCTTTTTGATCCAATATCGCCTTTTGCTATCCGGCAAATTAACTCATCCAACTATGAACAAATAGTAGTCCGGGCTAAACCGGGCGAGCTTACTAACGTTTACAGCCATGTGAAAGACAGCTGGGCTAAATTGTTTCCACTTAAACCATTCAGGGGATTTTACCAGAGTGACGCATTTGCAGAAACCATGCGCACCAACAACAGCGTGGCCAGCATATTTTTTTGGTTCGCTATCATTTCTGTATTGTTAACTGCTACCGGTTTATTTGCACTCATTTCGCTGACGGTATTGAAAAAGACCCGGGAAATTGCCATTCGAAAAGTTGTGGGTGCAGATGCCAAACATATTTACCAACTGATATTGAAAGGTTACGTGCTGATTTTTTTGCTGGCTTCAGCTCTGGGTTGCTATGCCGGCTTTATACTTTCAAAATTATTGTTGGATTTGATTTTCAGGATCAATGCCGGCGTAAATCTTACAACACTTTGGATTTCCTTTTTATGCGTGATGCTGATTACTGCCCTTACAGTAGGGTCAAGGGTTTGGGTAGCACTGCGCGCAAGAGCAACCGATGTATTGAAAGGAGACTGATGCTATCATCACAATAAGAAGTCAGCAATCGGAATTCGGCATCCAAAGAAAGCTTAGTATAAAAGACCTTTTCAAAAACTCGTTACGCCGTGTCTTCTTTGTGATTGTTGCGTGAAATTTAATACATCATACAAGTAATTCAGAAAGAAATCAAAAAACATTTTTCAGACATAATAAGCTAAAAAAATGTGGTAAATGTGAGAAATGTACGAACTAAGAATAATAGTCTGTACTATGTGAACACTAATTGAATAATACAAGAGAAAACCGGTAAGAATTAGTTATTGCGAATTTTTTATCATTTACAAATGCAATTGTATGTTCAAAAATTTTTTCATTACCGCATGGCGCAGTCTATCCAGCAATAAAGTATTTAGTTTGTTGAATATTACCGGACTTGCCCTGGGTGTTACTGTTTGCCTTTTTATGAGTTTATGGCTTGAACGCGAGCTGAGCTTTGACAACTTTCATCCAAATGGAAAAGCCATATTCAGGGTTTCAAACAGTTTTAAAAGCGAAAGTGAAACTTTCTCACAGGCTCCCAGTGGTCCGGCATTTGGTGCACAATTGCCAAAGCAACTGATGTCAGTCAAATCGGCCTGCAGGATTTTTAACTCATCTGGAAAGTTTCAACAGGGAACCAACCGCTTTATCGAACACAACCTGACAATAGCAGATTCCAACTTCTTCAACTTTTTTGGTTTTAAATTAAAATCCGGGAATCCTGCAACTTGCCTGCAAACAGCGGATAAAATTGTACTGACAGAAAATGCCGCCAAAAAATATTTTGGTAACGAAAACCCCATTGGTAAAACAATGATGATGGACGATAAATTTATTTTTACCGTTAGCGCCATTGCTGAAAATGCTCCCCTGAATTCGCAGATACAATTTGATCTCTTGCTACCGGCGTCGTATATCATTGGAAGAATGATGAATGAATACAAATTTGATATGAATAACCAATGGGTGGGCGGTTGGCCGCTTACTTATGTGCAGCTTGATGACCCCTTAAAATGGAAAACAACTGAGGCGGATATCAATAAAATAGCTGCAAAATTTTCAAACAAAGAATGGAAAGCCAATAAAATGTCTTACCACTATTTCCTGCAACCCATCCGCGATATCCATCTCAACTCTAATTTAAGATATGATACTCCCAATAATGGCAGCCAGGCCAGGGTCAATATTTTCACGGTGGTTGGGTTGATTGTTTTATTGCTTGCATGCATTAATTACATAAATCTTACAACTGCGGGTGCCATCAGAAGAGCAAAAGAAACCTCGGTACGAAAAGTAATTGGTGCAACTAAGTTTCAGCTGGTAAAACAGTTTTATACTGAAACATTTATTATTTGCTTAATTGCTATTGCTACCGGGATTATATTACTCAAAATATTGTTACCAGCTTTCTCCACATGGTCGGGCCAGGTTTATCAATTCAACTTCAGCGCTAAAAATTTTTCATTGTTAATGTTGGTTACTGTGTTGTTATCGCTAATAGCTGGCCTCTACCCTTCTTTGATGCTTTCCGGATTTAAACCGGCTATTACACTCAAAGGAAATTTTCTGGGCAGTAGCAGCGGCAACTTTATCAGGAAATTGCTGGTCGTTTTTCAATTTTCTATTTCAATTGCGCTGGTTGCTTCAATCCTGATCATTTCTAAACAAATGAATTATATAGAAAACAAATCACTGGGCTTTAACAGTAATGCAGTCCTTGAAATTAATTTCAATGGAAGTGAGCAGGTAACAAAACAAAGCAAGGCCATACGCGATGAACTTTTATCAAGCCCCTATATACTGAATGTTTGCCGGCACGATGCAAATGTGGTAGGTGGACTGGGTAATGGTTGGACCACTACGCAGTCTCCTGGTGGCAAAGAAATTTCAACCAGCCTGTATCGAATGAATGTAGATGCGGACTATTTTGATACTTACGGGATGAAACTTGCAGCTGGTCGTTTCTTTTCAAAAGACTTTCCTGCAGACAGCAATAAATCTGTACTGGTAAACGAAGCTGCCGTTAGAACATTTGGATGGAACACTGCAGAAAATGCAATCGGAAAAAGATTTGATACTGGCCGGAATGCACAATATGTAATAGGTGTTGTAAGGGATTTCAACTTTGAAGCGCTTCACAAACCTGTGGAAGCATTGCAGATAGGCTATGCACGCAATGCAAATGAAATGTCGCTGAAGATAGACGCCAGGCATATTGATGAAGCGTTGAATCACATTAAAAAAACCTGGACCGCAATGGTTCCTTCTTTGCCTCTCGAATATTCTTTCATTGACGATCGCATCCGGGAACAATATAATAATGAACAAAAAATGCAGCGCATATTTTATGTTTTCGCAGGATTATCGCTTTTTATTGCTTGCCTGGGATTGTTTGGCCTTTCCATATTTGTTGTGGAGCGGAAAGTAAAAGAAATCGGTATCCGCAAAGTACTGGGAGCAAATGTGCCCGGTATTGTAGCGCATCTTTCAAAAGATTTTGCAATGCTGGTATTGATCTCCATTCTCATTGCTACACCGCTTGCCTGGTATTTTATGAACAACTGGCTCAACGACTTTGCATACCGTATAAAAATTGAGTGGTGGATGTTTGTCATTGCAGGAATTGCAGCCTTGTTCATTGCGCTGGTTACAATCAGTTTTAAAGCCATCAAAGCAGCGGTTGCAAATCCGGTCAAGAGTTTGAGAACAGAATGAGAAAAAGGTCAGCATAGGAAGTCAGCAATCAGACTTCAAACTTCAGACATTAGAAATCAGAAATCAGAAACTAAGCAGTTATGATAAAAAATTATTTCAAAATCGCGTTCAGGGGACTTATAAAAAATAAGTTCGCTTCCTTCATTAATATTGGCGGATTGGCAATAGGCATGGCGGTGGCTATTCTTATTGGCCTTTGGATTTACGACGAACTGTCGTTTAATACCCATTTCAAAAATTATAACCGAATCGCGCAGGTCATGCAACGGTTTACCATTAACAATGATGTTGGATCCGGTAGCACTATCCCGCATCCCCTTGGAGAAACGTTGAGAAAAGATTTTGGTGAGAACTTTGATCATGTAACCATGTCGTCCTGGAATGAAAGTCATATCCTGGCCTTTGAGGAAAAAAAATTAAATGTAAACGGGTTGTTCCTGGAACCATCCGCAATTGACATGTTTTCTATTAAAATTTTAAAGGGAAATAAAAACCCACTGAATGATCCATTATTAATAATGTTATCAGCTGCTACAGCAAAATCTTATTTTGGAGATGAAGATCCGGTAGGTAAGGTACTCAGGATGGACAATAAAGATGAGTTAAGAATTTCTGCCGTATATGAAGACTTCCCTGACAACTCAACTTTTGCCAATACAAATTTCATTGCACCCTGGCAATTGCTTGCCACACAGCGTGAATTCAATAAGGAAAAAGATCCATGGCGTTGCAATTGTTATTTAGGATATGTTCAACTTACAAAGCAGGCAGATATCAAACAAGTTTCAGCACGCATTAAAGATCTTAAACTCGATAAGGTAGAAAAAAGCGAGTTAAAACAGAAACCGGAAATATTCTTATACCCGATGAATCAATGGCATTTGTATGCTGAATTTAAAAATGGAGTGGTGGTTGGTGGCGCCATCCAGTATGTATGGCTATTCAGCATCATTGGCGCTTTTGTATTGTTACTCGCTTGTATAAATTTTATGAACCTGAGCACAGCGCGTTCAGAAAAACGATCCAAAGAAGTTGGTATAAGGAAATCGGTTGGTTCTTTACGAAGCCAGTTAATTTCCCAATTCTTTTGTGAATCAATATTGGTTGCATTGTCTGCTTTTGTTATTTCTATTGCACTGGTACAACTAACTCTCCCTTTCTTTAATGAAGTATCCGATAAACATATGTCTTTGCTATGGAGCAATCCCCTGTTCTGGATAACCGGTCTTGTCTTCAGTATTATTACAGGTTTAATTGCCGGCAGTTATCCTGCATTGTATTTATCATCATTTAACCCGGTAAAAGTCTTAAAAGGGACATTCAAAGCCGGCCGGATGGCTGCTGTTCCGCGTAAAGTGTTGGTGGTTGTTCAGTTTACCGTTTCAGTTGCTCTTATAATCGGAGCATTTATAGTTTTCCGTCAGATCCAATTTGCAAAAGACCGGCCCATTGGTTACAGCAGGGATGGCTTACTGAGTTTAGAAATGATTACCCCTGATATTCACAAACATTTTGATGTGGTGAAAAATGAATTGCTTAATAGCAGGGCTGTTACAAATATTGCAGAAGCAGGAAGTCCTACAACTGCAATATGGTCAACCAATGCCGGTTTTGATTGGAAAGGAAAAGATCCAACTCAGGCAGTGGATTTTCCAAATATAGATGTGTCTTATGAATATGGAAAAACAGTGGGCTGGCAATTTATAGCTGGACGTGATTTTTCAAAGGAATTTCTGACAGATTCTACGGCATTTGTAATTAATGAAGCCGCTGCAAAATTCATGGGATTAAAAAATCCTGTTGGTGAAATATTGAAATGGGATGGCGTTCCCTACCAGATCATCGGCATCATAAAAGATATGGTCATTGAATCTCCATATACAACGGTGAGGCCTACCCTGTTTCATTTGTTAAATGGTGGCGGCAATGTGGTAATTGCAAAAATAAATCCTTTGGCGGCAGCAGGTGAAGCACTCCGGAAGATTGAAACCGTATTTAAAAAATACAACCCTTCGCAGCCATTCGAATACCAGTTCGTCGACGATGTCTACGCACGGAAATTCGGCAATGAGCAACGCATCGGTAAACTTGCAGGCTTCTTTGCGGTCCTGGCGATATTCATCAGTTGTCTTGGTTTATTTGGCATGGCCTCTTTTGTAGCAGAACAACGTACCAAAGAAATTGGTGTACGCAAAGTTTTGGGTGCAACCGTATTTAACTTATGGGGGTTGCTTTCAAAGGAATTTATACTCCTGGTATTAATTTCCTGCATAATTGCTGTGCCATTGGCCTATTATTTCCTGAACAACTGGTTGCAGGGTTATACTTATAGAACTGAAATATCCTGGTGGATTTTTATACTGGCATGCGCCGCGGCCTTGATCATAACTTTATCAACGGTGAGTTTTCAAAGTATCAAAGCAGCGTTGATGAACCCGGTGAAGAGCCTGCGAACTGAATAATGTGATAAATGTGACAAATATAGAAATGTGGAAATGCATCAGTTTGAAAATAAAAAAGTAAAATCAAGCTCAAAGAAATCAGCAACTCTAAATCAGACATCAGACATCTAAATCAATTACCATGTTTAAAAGCTATTTCAAAATCGCTGTTAGAAATCTTACCAAACGTACCGGCTATGCATTGTTAAATATAATTGGACTTGCTATAGGTGTAACCTGTTGCCTGCTCATTTTTCAATACGTCTCTTTTGAAAAAAGTTATGACAAATTCAATGAGACGGCAAAGAATATGGTGCGACTGAGAATTGATGATTACCAGCAGGGACAACTTGCCTGGAAATCGGCAACAATTTATCCGGCCATAGGTCCCACATTGAAAAAAGAATTTCCGGAAGTAGAAGATTTTTGCAGGCTACATGATGCTGAATTATTACTGACGAACCCGGTAAACAATAATAAGTTCAATGAAAAAAAAGGATACTATGCAGATCCCTCATCCATTGACCTGCTGGATATACAATTATTGAATGGAAATGCCAAAGAAGTATTAAATGCGCCAGATAAAATTATTGTTTCACAGTCTTTCGCGAAAAAATATTTTGGAAATTCGGATGCCGTGGGAAAAACACTGGTATCAAAAGATCCGCGGTTCATGGAATCGTATATGATAACAGGTATATTCAAAGACTATCCTCAAAATTCTCACCTGATTATTGATTACCTGGTTTCTTACTCAACCATGGGCAAGTTAAGTCGCTTACAGGGCGATACCACTAATTCAACTGAAACCAGCTGGGGCTGGTATGATTTCTATACCTATCTTAAACTAAAACCTGGTACTGATCTTAAAAGCCTCGAGGCCAAATTTCCTGCCTTTTGTAACAATCATATGAATAACACGGAATACGCAAAAACCAATAATGTAAAAACTGAATTACATGCATTACCGCTGACGGATATTCATTTGTATTCAAATTATAACCAGGAAGCGGAAGTGAATGGAGATGGACAGACTGTATCTTTTCTGTTCCTCATAGGCATTCTGATAATAATAATTGCCTGGATCAACTACATCAACCTGGCTACCGCCCGTTCGGTTGAAAGAGCAAGGGAAGTGGGTGTACGAAAAGTACTGGGCGCTATGCGTACCGATCTTATGAGGCAGTTTCTAACGGAGAGCCTTATGCTGAACTTCATCGCTCTGTGCCTTGCAATGTCACTTGCGTATTTGCTAACGCCTTCGTTTAACCGCTTTGTGGGCAGGGAAGCTTCTCTTGGCTTTACAATGCCAGCCGTTTATTGGATCGGTTTTTTAACGATGTTTTTTGCAGGTAGTTTCCTGGCTGGTATTTATCCGGCATTTGTATTATCCGGTTATCAACCTGTAAAAGTGCTCAAAGGTTTTTTCAAAAACAGCAGCAGTGGTGTGCTTTTGAGGAAGGCATTGATTACAGTCCAATTTATTACTTCCGTGATACTGGTTGCGGGCACCATCATTGTTTACCAGCAGATCAGTTATATGCGCAGTCAGAAACTGGGTACCAATATCAGTCAAACCCTCGTGGTTGAAGGCGCAGCTTCTATGCAGGATTCAGTTTATACCAATCTCTTTCAGCCATTCCGCCAGGCGGTATTGAATCAAAACAATGTGAAAAGCATTACCGCATCCACGGATGTAATGGGTCGTGAAATTTACTGGACCAGTAGCGTACAAAGATTAATCCCTAATAGTAAAAGAATTACGCTTTATCACCTTGGAATTGATTATGATTTCATCCCTTCCTACAATATTGAAATGAAAGCTGGCCGGAATTTTTCAAAAGATTTCCCTTCAGACAGTAAAGCTGTATTATTAAATGAAGAAGCGGTAAAACTTTTGGGATTTGAAAACGCGGAAAGCGCCATCAATCAGAAATTAAACCACGGTGATACATTGACGGTGGCAGGTGTAGTGGCCGACTTTCACCAGGAAGGATTACAGAAAAAAGTGCAGCCAATGATAGTACTCCTCAGACCAGGTACCCGTAATTTCTATTCCATTAAACTGGACAAAGGCGATGTGCATAAAACAGTTGCTTCCGTTGAGGGCTTGTGGGCCAAATATTTTCCAGCCGATCCATTTAACTACTTCTTCCTGGATGATTCTTTTAACCGTCAATACAAATCGGACGAATTGTTTGGCAGCATCTTTACCGTATTTGCATTATTGGCCATACTCATCGCTTCCTTCGGTCTTGCAGGATTATCTTCCTACAATGTTTTGCAACGCAGGAAAGAAATTGGAATACGTAAAGTAATGGGCGCTTCCGTTAATCAACTATTGCTATTATTATCGAAAGATTTCCTGAAACTGGTAACCATCGCATTCCTGGTGGCCATTCCAATTACCTGGTTTATCATGCATCAATGGCTGGAAGATTTTGCATATCGCATTAATATCAGTTGGTGGGTGTTTGCCATTTCAGGAAGCATCGCCATCATCATTGCATTTGCAACAATTAGCTTTCAGGCTATCAAAGCAGCATTGGCAAATCCGGTGAAGTCACTACGAACGGAATGACGAAATTCTGAAGTCTGAAGTTAGAAAACTGATATCAGACTTCATGCATCAGGTATTTCTTCATACATCGTAAATACTATTTTATGATCAAAAACTATCTGAAAGTAGCGCTACGGTATTTAATGCGGCATAAAGAGTATACTGCTATAAATATACTGGGGCTGGCAGTAGGTATTACTTGTTGTATATTGATTATGCTATTTGTTCAAAGTGAATTCAGCTATGATAAATTTCATAGTAAGTCTGATCGGTTATACCGCGCATGGCAACACGAGAAATATGAAGGACAGGATTTCATTAACACGGTAACACCTTTGCCCATGGCCGGCATCCTGCAGGCAAACTATCCAGAAGTAGAAGCCAGTTGCCGGGTGTATGGTTTCAACCCAGTGGTGAAGATTGATCAAAATTCATTTGCGGAAGATGTGCGCATGGTAGATTCAAACTTTTTTAGATTGTTCAACTTTGCTTTGTTGCAGGGAAATCTAAGCAACCCGTTTCCCAATAGTAATTCAGTTATTCTAACGGAGGAACAGGCAAAAAAATATTTCGGCACTGTCAACGCCATTGGTAAAAACATCGAAATGCAATTGGGTGAAGAAAAAGTATTGTTCAGTGTAACAGGTATTGTAAGAAAAGCGCAGGAAGAATCCAGTATAAAATTTAAGATGCTCATTCCCTGGTCCAACGGCCACTACCTGTTCCGGCCGCGTTTATTCAGCAGTTGGGGAAATGTATTTACCGAAACATATATATTGCTGAAGCCAGGTGTTCAGTCAGTCGCACTGGAGAAAAAATTCCCGGTTATGATGAAACAGGTATTGGGTGAGGATTACAAAGAAGGAAGTTTTGTGGTACACCTGCAACCCATTACAGATATTCATCTTAATACAATTTTACCTGCAGGCATAGAACCTACCAGCAATCCCAAATACGCTTATATATTGGCAACCATTGGCGTATTGATCCTACTGGTAGCCTGTATTAATTTTATCACACTTTCTATAGGCAGATCGGCTACCCGTGCAATGGAAGTTGGCGTACGCAAAGCATTGGGTGCCGAACGCCAACAATTGATCCGGCAATTCTGGGGGGAAGCATTTGTGGTAACAATGATTTCTGTGATCATTGGATTGTTACTCGCAGTTGTATTGGTAAATCCATTTAACCAACTCATCAACCGCGGGCTATCGATTCAATTCAATGTAACTTTTATACTGTTTTGTATATTAATGGTTGGTTTGATTGCGATGATTGCCGGCATTTATCCCGCCATCATATTATCCAAATTCAACCCGGTAGAAGTATTGAAAGGAAAGCTCAGTATGAAAGGCAATACGGGATGGTTGAGACAAAGCCTGGTGATAGGACAGTTCGTCACTTCCATTGCAATGATCATCTGTACTTTTACAATAGGAAAACAAATGAATTACCTGAAGAGCAAAGATCTGGGATATAGCAAGGAACAGGTTGTGGTTGTTCAAACCAATAAAAACAGAAAAGACGGAATTCCGCTCGCAACATTATATCGCACAGCATTACTAAAGCATCCTGAAGTAACAGACGCAGGCATTTCAATTTTCAGCATGGCAGAAATACCCTGGGCTGAACTGGGGTTTACGGATGATAAAAAAGTATATCACAGTTTTCAATACAATGCCGTAGATGCCAATTTTCTGAAAACGCTGAATATACAGCTGGTTAAAGGAAGAGGGTTTTCATCTGAAAATACAGCAGATATTAATACCGCAGCAGTGGTCAATGAAGCTTTCCTAAAAGAATTTAATATCGTTGACCCAATAGGAAAAAAGTTACCGGGTAAATTTGAGCAGCAGATAATTGGTGTAGTGCAGGATTTCAATTATGAATCGTTGCATACCAAAGTAAAGCCTTTGTTGCTTACTATTTCTCCCGACTCTGTTTTACGCAGGGCCGAAAACATTAATTTCAGTGCATCACCGCAACCGCGTATATCAGTACGCCTGAAACCGGGTAACCTGGCTACTAACATTAATATCCTGCAGACTGCATGGAAAAGCATTTCTCCTTCCCAGGATTTTGACTATAAATTCCTGGATGATACCATCGCTCAACAATACGAAACCGAACAACGCACCAGTAGCATCGTAAAAATAGCCAGTGCCATTTCAATTTTCATTGCCTGCATGGGTTTATTTGGACTGGCCACACTGGCCGTTGTAAGAAGAACCAAAGAAATAGGTATCCGAAAAATATTAGGAGCCAGTGTAGGAAGCGTGGTTCAATTATTATCAAAAGATTTTATAAAACTGGTTGCAATTGCTGCCATTATTGCATTTCCCATTGCCTGGTGGTTCATGGATCAATGGTTGAAAGATTTTGCCTATAAAGTAACCATGAGTTGGTGGGTATTTGCATTGGCTGCGATTGCTGTAATGGTTGTTGCGTTGCTAACGGTGAGTTTGCAGGCCATCAAAGCAGCGATCGCAAATCCTGTCAAGAGTTTAAGGACAGAATGAAGAATGTGAAAGTGTAATAAGTGTGGTAAGTGTGATAAATGTAAAAATGCTTTTTCTTTAAATTGATAAGTATAATTTGAATTAAAAAAAGTCAGAAATAGGTAGTAGAAATCTGACATAAGGTTTCATAAATCAGAAATCAAATGATAACAAACTATTTCAAACTCGCCATCCGAAACATTTTTCGTCACAAGGTATTTTCTTTCATCAATATCATGGGATTGTCTATCGGTATGACTGCTTGTTTCCTGATATTTCTTTATGTGAGATTCGAAACGAGTTATGATAATTTTCATAGTAAGGCTAATCGTATCTATCGTATCGTTACAGATGTAAAAACACCTTCAGAAACCATTACAACCGGGTTGACAACTGACCCGATTGCAGTGTATGTTAAAAAAGATTTTCCTGAAATAGAAGCAGCCGTTCGAATTGGAAGGGATGAATTACTGGTTCACAAAGGAAATATAAAGTTCCAGGAGAAGAACACACTGATGGCAGATTCAACCTTGTTTGACGTATTTGATTTTCCACTTGTCTTTGGAGATAAGTACACTGCCCTACGGGAACCCATGAGTATTATATTGTCACAAACTGCCGCAAAAAAGTATTTCGGAAATGCAAATCCAATGGGCCAGCAATTGCAACTAAGTGGGGCCGCCATAAATGCAAACGTTACTGGAATTATGAAAGATATTCCGGAAAATTCCCAGGTGAAAGCAGACATGATTGTATCAATGTCTTCTCATCAACAAATTTATGGCCGGCCAACTTCAGACAGCGAATGGACAAATCATAATTATTACACTTACATATTACTCAAACCAAAAAGCAACGCCAAGGCGCTGGAAGCAAAATTCCCTGCGTTTATGGAAAGACATCATGGAGAAGAAGCAAAGAAGTTACAGATGCAGGATCATTTATCCCTTGAACCATTACGCGATGTATACCTGAAATCAAAAAGAGACGGCTTCGAAACAGGCAGTATTAAGAATGTGCGTATTTTTTCAATGGTAGCTGTTTTTATATTATTGATTGCCTGCATTAACTTCATAAATCTTACCACTGCACGCAGCGCGGAACGCGCAAAAGAGGTAGGCATCCGAAAAGTAGTTGGTGCTGAAAGAATACAATTAACCTGGCAATTTATAGGTGAATCTGTAACCATTTGTTTGCTCGCATTTGTTCTGTCCGTTTTGCTTTGTTCGTTGTTGATACCAGCATTCAACCAACTGGCAGTCAAAACCATTGCTACCAGTATTTTTAATGACCTATCTAATATTGTGGTTTTATTTGCACTGTCGGTATGTATCGGCGTAATAGCCGGTTTCTATCCATCGCTGGTTCTTTCTTCCTTTAAACCTGTAAGCGTATTAAAAGGACGATTTACTGGAGGCACCACTGGATTATTATTAAGAAAAGTGTTGGTTGTTTTCCAGTTTACAATATCAATTGTACTCATAGTAGGAACCATTGTTGTTTACAACCAGATCAACTATATGCGCAGCCAGGATCTTGGTTTCAGCAAAGAACAAACTATTATCATTAATACCAACTACGATAAAAACAAAGATGCGTTCAAACAATCATTAACTTCTGTTCCCGGTGTTATTTCTACAAGCTATTCATCCAGTGTTCCGGGAAGCGACCATTCTTCGGCTTATTCTGAAATGGAAAATAAAGCCGGAGAAACCCAGAAAACAAACCTTGATCTGTATTTTATTGATTTCAATTATATTAATCAATACCAGTTATCGATAATAGCAGGACGCTCATTGTCTCCCGAATTTAAGACAGATAGCGGTCAGGCTATGCTGATAAATGAAAGTGCAGCCAGACTTTTAGGCTATGCCTCACCGAAAGATGCAGTGGGACGGAATTTCAGTCAGTGGGGCAGGAAAGGCAAAATAATTGGTGTGTTGAAAGATTTCCATTATAAATCGCTCCAACTAAAAATTCAACCATTGGCGATGCGGTATGAAAAATGGGCTTTTAATTTAATTTCAATCAAAGTATCACCCGGCAACCTCCCCGCTACAATAAAAGCAATCGAAACCAAATGGAATTCCATCGTACCCAACCGCCCATTTGATTATAATTTTCTGGATGATTCATTTAATAAACAATACCGGGCAGAGGATAGGTTCGGAAATCTCTTCGTCAATTTTGCCATCTTTGCTATTTTCATTTCATGCCTGGGGTTGTTGGGTCTGGCTTCTTACAGTACTGTTCAAAGAACAAAAGAAATAGGTATTAGAAAAGTATTGGGTGCAAGTGTTCCCAGTATAATCAACCTTTTATCAGCTGAGTTCATCAAACTGGTATTTATTGCATTTATTATTGCCTGTCCCATTAGCTGGTTTGGAATGCATAACTGGCTAAAGGATTTTGAATACCGCATTGGTATTGGATGGTGGATATTTGCATTGACGGGATCTACAGCCGTCATTATTGCTTTTGCTACCATCAGTTTCCAGGCCATCAAAGCAGCAATGGCAAACCCGGTAAAAAGCCTGAGAACGGAATAATATGATTGTGGAAAAGCTTTATTAATAATTTTTTTGTTTAATCAAAGAAGTCGGAAGTCAGACATCAGAAATTGAACCGTTATGATAAAAAATTATTTCAAAACTGCCTTCCGGAATTTCTGGAAAAATAAAACTACCTCTGCCATCAATATCATCGGGCTTACTATCGGCATCACAAGTTGTTTGCTCATTGGCTTATACATTCAGCACGAGTTGAGTTTTGATGATTTCGAAACGAAAGGGGATCGGATTGTACGTGTACTCATGGAGTATAAATTTGATGGTGGTACCGAATTTAAAAAAGGAAATTTTACGAGTGTTCGGGTGGCTGCCGTCTTTAAAAAGACTTTTCCTGAAGTAGAAGCGGCAATAAAAATGAATCAATACAACAAAGTAGTCGCTTACCAGGAAAAGATTTTCAGTGAAAAACACTTCATGTATGCAGATTCTTCATTTTTTGATTTATTCCATTACAAATTGCTGCTGGGCGATCCAAAAAAATTACTGGATGCACCTCACACGGTTTTATTAACAGCATCTACCGCAAAAAAATATTTTGGAAATGATAATCCCGTAGGAAAAGCATTGCGGGTAAGTAACGACAGTAGTTTATACCAGGTTTCCGGCGTTATAGAAGATTGTCCTTCCAATTCACAATTTGCCTTTGATTTCCTGGCATCTTTCTCATCACTTGGATTAACACAGGATTATGAAGAATCTTACTGGGATGCGAATTATACAACATACCTGTTATTAAAAAATGAAAACGCAATAACATCCCTGCAGGCAAAATTACCTGCCTTTATGAAAAAGGAAATGGCAGGAAAAGGAGCCAGTATCAACTTCTATCTTGAGCCCTTTAAAAACATCCACCTCTATTCTGAATTTGCTGGCTTTGTTCCCAACAACAACATCACTTATATCTATATCCTGGGTGCAGTTGCTTTGCTGATACTGGCGATAGTATGTTTTACCTATATAAATCTCAGCACTTCCAGATCCATGGAAAGAGCAAAAGAAATAGGTATCCGCAAAATAATCGGCGCTGGCAGGAAACAATTGTTCCGGCAATTTTTAGGGGAGTCTTTTTTATTATGCCTGGTGGCGCTTATACTCAGTATTGTAATGGCCGTTTTATTGATGCCGGCATTCAATCAACTTTCTGATAAGCACTTAAAAGCCGCATCCTTTTTATCTTTGCCATTTATAAGCATATCATTACTGGTATTGGTCTGCGTTAGTATATTAGCAGGAAGTTATCCGGCATTGGTGCTCACCGCCTATCAACCTGTAAAAGTTTTAAAAGGCGCTTTTAAAAACACAGTCGGGGCTCAAGGGCTGAGAAAATCGTTGATTGTATTTCAGTTCACCATTTCTATATTCCTGGTGGTAGCTACTCTCATCATACAGAAACAACTTTATTATATACAACATATAAAATTGGGCTACGACCGTGAACATGTGTTAATTCTACCGGTAGACGACAAGATTTTTGCAGAACTACCACTTATCAAACAACAATTTAAATCAAACCCTGAAGTATTAAGCGTTACAGGTTGTGCCAGTACACCCGTTGATATCGGCGGAGGTTATAATATGCGATCAGCAGTAATGCCAGAGAATGAACAGATCAATGTAACGGCGGATCCGGTAGACGAAGAATTTATAAAAACCACCGGGCTTCAAATTATTGCCGGTGCAGATTTTACTGAACAGGATGTCAAAGATGTGCAGATGGACGACGAAAAGAAAAGACAATTTCATTTTATCCTCAATGAATCGGCTGCAAAAACACTGGGCTGGACCGCGCAGGAAGCGATTGGTAAGAAAATGTTCCTGGATAATTCACGGCCCGGTTATGTGAAAGCTGTGGTCAAAGACTTTCATTTCCAATCTTTGCAGAATGAAATAAAACCATTGGTATTGTTTCCACTCACCTGGTGCAGAACAATGCTGGTAAAACTAAAAGGACAACATCTTGCCCAAAATATATCATTTATTGAATCTAAATGGAAAACGCTGATAGCTGACCGACCTTTTGAATACCATTTTATGGATGAAGATTATAATCAATTATATCGTTCAGAGCAAAGGCTGGGCAAAATGATGAATCTCTTTGCTGCCATCGCCATTGCACTTGCCTGTATGGGATTATTTGGTTTGTCCTCTTATGCTGCCCGTCAACGAAGCAAAGAAATTGGGGTAAGAAAAGTGTTAGGAGCATCCGTATTCAGTGTATGGAATTTATTGTCGCGTGACTTTATAAAACTGGTTGCCCTATCTTTTCTAATGGCAACTCCCCTGGCCTATTATAGCATGCATAGCTGGTTGCAAAACTATCATTATCGTGCAGCTATCAGTTGGTGGATATTTGCAACTGTGGGGATTTTTGCAGTTGTAATTACTTTGATCACGGTTAGCATTGAAGCCCTGAAAGTAGCATCGGCAAACCCGGTGAAGTCGCTAAGAACGGAATGAAAAAGATTTAGCAGCTGAATGCCGACAGGCAGTTGCGAAAAATGCGTATTATTTCAAATCTATGTCGCGCCGTTGCTCTTTTTCGTTCGTTGCTTGAAAGTAAATAGTATAATACTGCATCAGGTTCTAATTGACCCATGTCGCTCCTTTGCGTTCGTTGCGTGAGATACCCTGAAATAAAAATCCATTGCTCTTTTTCATTCGTTACTTGAAATCCTATTAATCATTGCCCTTCAATCAAATGATGGAATTCATACTGTATCAAAACCGAACACCCGCTGTATCAAAACCGGACCTTTCTCTATCTATTGTCCTTATAGTTGCCTGCAAATCACCTCACTGTGTTCTGGCATGTGTTTAATTGTATAGACTTGAGTTTTGTATTGAACCGTATACCTTATCAGCACAAGTACCTTCGCCGGCAATGCTTTTATATCAACAAAAAAGCCAGTTTATTATTTAACCGGGATAACAACTGAAGTCAAAATTTAAAATATGATAAAAGCTTATTTAAAAACAGCCTGGCGCAGCATGCAGAAAAATAAACTGTATGCCTTTCTGAATATAACGGGCATGTCTGTTGCTTTTACCTGCAGTATCCTGTTGTTTTTATCTGTATACCGTGATTTTTCTTTTGATCAATTTCACGCCAACAAAAACAAACTTTATAAAATATACAGTTATGCCAATGGGCCAGACGGACCTGAACTCAATTCCGCAATGGGTTATCCCGTTGCACCCACACTAAAAGCTGAAAAGATTGGAATTGAAAAGGCCACCCGCATAAAATATGGTGGCAGCAAGGTTCGCTACCAACACAAAGAACTGGAATTATCCAGCACCATGGTGGACAATGATTTTTTCAGCATGTTTTCTTTTCCCATTCTGAAAGGCAATAAAATAAATCCGCTGGAAAGCACAGAGAACACAGTTATCAGTGTGGAAGCCGCTGAAAAAATTTTCGGCAATACAGAAGCAATAGGTAAAACCATCGACCTGGAAATTGATAAAACCTGGAAGACGCTAACTGTTGCTGCCATTATTCAAACCAGGCCATTAAATTCTTCAATCAATTACAATATACTCGTAAGACCGGAAATTAGCGGAGATTATGCAACCGATAAAAACGAATGGAACCACCAGCATCACCCGGTGTATGTTCAACTGGCAGGAAATACCAGCCAGGCTGCAGTTGAAAACAGGCTAAGGTCTTTTCATAATGAATACCAGGCATCAGATTCGGCTGAATTGAAATCACGTGGATACCATCCCGATGCCAATGGCGATATTACTGGTTACCGCTTATTGCCATTGAGCGAATGGCATTTTAACCTGCAGGTAGGCAGCAACACTGCGGTTGGTAAATCATTTTTATATATTCTCATCCTTACCGGCATTGTTATATTGGTAATTGCGTGTTTCAATTTTATTAATCTCAATATTGGTCTTTCATTTACCCGCACCAAAGAAATGGGTGTACGCAAATGCCTGGGCGCAGATAAAAAACAGGTTTGGTTGCAGGTATTGGGCGAAACTTTGTTTACCGCCGTTCTTTCAATGGTGCTGGGTATTGTTGCGGTTACCTTGTTGATTAAAGGTTTCAATCAAATCTTTCTCACCAAAATAGATGCGTCCCTATTGTTTCAACCGGCAATACTTACATTACTGGTTGGCATATTATTGCTGGTTTCGTTTATTGCTGGCAGTTATCCCGCTTTTATCATGACGAATTTAAAAGCGGTTGAAATATTAAAAGGCAAAATAACCATCCGCACAAACAGCGTCTTCCGCAATGCACTGGTAGTGGGTCAGTTTGTAATTGCCTGTGTACTGATCTGTACCACCATTGTTATATACCAGCAATTTCAGCATTTGCGCAAAGCACCCCTGGGTTATACTACTTCGGCACTGGTAAGTATTCCTGTTTACAATGAATCAAATGGTAAGGACCTGGTGCAGCAAATGCGTTTACGGCTCGCATCGCAGCCATCTGTAACAGCTGTTACCGGTACATCCATCAACCTTGGCATTGGCGAGGACAAAAGTTCAAGTAAAACCTCGTCCAATTTTGGTTACAAAGGAAAAAGTGTCAGTACCAACTGGATGAATGCCGATTTTGATTTCCTCAAAACATTGGACATAAAACCCATCCAGGGTCGTGATTTTTCTTCTGCTTATGTTGCTGATACAACCAACTACGCCGTGATGGTTACAGAAAGCATGGCCAGGCAATTGGGCGAAGGCAATGTAGCGGGTTTATCATTTTATGCAGATAGCAGTCAGCCTAAAATGACGGTAGTTGCAGTGATACCGGATTTTCATTTGTATTCCATGTTTGAAAAAAATGAACCGCTTACCATTCGCATTAAAAAAGACAAAGCGCTTAGCTATATACTGGTAAAAGTAACCAGTAATAATCCTTCCGCCACAATGGACATCATCAAACAGGCTTATGCACAGGTGGAACCCGGTAAAGATTTTAAAGGTTCATTTGTCAATGAAAATATTGATCGCTGGTACGATAATGAAAAACGCTTAACGCAAATGTTTTCTATAGCAGCATTGGTGGCCATCATCCTTTCCTGCATGGGATTGTTTGGTATTACACTGATTGTTATCAGGCAACGCGTAAAAGAAATTGGTGTACGCAAAGTGCTGGGTGCTTCTGTTACCGGTATTGCCACGCTGGTATCAAAAGATTTCATCCGCCCGGTATTGCTGGCAATCATCATAGCTATACCAATGGCATGGTGGATCATGAGCCGCTGGTTACAGGATTTTTCATATCGTGTAAACCTGCAAGCCTGGTATTTTATGCTAACAGCATTGGTTGCTTTACTCATTGCAATACTAACAGTAAGTGTATTGGCCATCAAAGCAGCGATGATGAACCCGGTGAATAGTTTGAAGACGGAATAGTCTACAACACGATTTAGGAGATTAAATGGATTTGGAAAATAGAAAATGTGACAACCGTGATAAATGAAGGAAGGAATAGGACGTGCCCGGCAGAGAATAAATACGAAACTTTTGTTGCGTCGCACACTTGCACAATTGAAGCTCTGCTGATCAAAACAACAGTGAGCAGCAGTTGACCATTGATACAATGGCACAAGTGAGTGACACAACGATGCTGCTATGAAAAACCAATGCCTGTTACTATCTTAATACTATATACTTAATACTTACAACTTTTCGCCATGATCAAAAACTATTTCCGCACCGCCATCAGAAACTTCTGGCACAACAAAGTTTTTTCATTGATCAATGTATTTGGTCTTGCTGTTGGCATTAGTGCTTCGATGGTTATATTTCTGATTGTTTACTATGAATTCAGCTTTGACAGGTTTGAACCAGGCCGGGAACGTATTTACCGTGTGGTACTGGATGCTAAATATTCAGGTAATGAAGGACATAGTGCTGCTATCCCCGCTCCGCTGGGGCCTGCTATAGAAAATGAACTCACGGGTGTAGAACAGACGGTACCATTGTTCCAGTACCAGGATGAAGGAACGGCAAAAGTCAGCATACCCAATTTGCGTTCATCCGACCCCGTTATCTATAAAAAGCAGGCTGGCATTATCTATGTCAACCAACGCTATTTTTATATGCTTCCTTATAAATGGATATCCGGTTCCCCGGAAGCATCATTGAAAGAACCGTTTAGTGTTGTGCTCACAGAAAAACGTATGCAGCAGTATTTTCCTTCCATGCCGCCGGCAGATGTCATTGGTAAAAAAATCGATTATGATAAAAACAAGGTAACAGTTACCGGAATTGTAAAAGAACTGGACGAAACCACTGCTTTTACTGCTACTGATTTTATTTCGCTTGCAACCATTTCTAAAACACATTTGCAGGATCAGTTTATGATGAATGTATGGAACGACTGGATGGCTTATTCCAATCTGTATATAAAATTGTCAAAAGGCAGCTCAGCTCCGCAACTGGAATCGCAGATAAATAAATTGCTGAAGAAATATAACAAGGATGCGTACAAAGATGCCAACAATTATACATCCTTTCACCTGCAACCTCTCGCTGATATTCATTTTAACCGTAATTACCAGGCTTTCGGTATGCGCAATGGTTACAAACCTGCTTTGTATGGATTAATCGCTATCGGTGCCTTCCTCCTACTGCTTGGCTGTATTAATTTTGTTAACCTTACAACAGCACAATCAACCCAAAGGGCAAAAGAAATTGGCATCCGTAAAACATTGGGTAGCTCAAAAAAGCAGCTCGTGTTCCAGTTCCTTAGTGAAACATTTTGTATAACCGCTATTGCTACTTTAATTTCTGTTGCGTTAACACCCTTTTTATTAAAAATATTTTCAGACTTTACACCTCCCGGCTTAGAATTTAATTTAATGCAGCAAGGAAGTGTCGTAATCTTCCTCTTGTTGTTGATCATTACAGTCAGTTTTTTTTCTGGTCTATATCCGGCGTTGATACTCTCCGGATTCAACCCGGTACTGGTATTAAAAGGCCCCGCATTTGCCAATGCTGGCCGGACCAGGAAGGCGGGAGTAAGAAAAACACTCACCGTTGTTCAATTTGTAATAGCCCAATTTTTTATTATCGCAACAGTAATGGTGAGTAAGCAAATTAATTATTCCATTAATTCGGATATTGGTTTTAATAAGGAGGCCATCATCAAATTTGATCTTCCATTTAACCTTGCACGCGATACAACAGCAGCAAACAGTAAACTGCTCTTGCACCAAATACAATCTCTTGCCGGCGTATCCATAGCCAGTACCGGTTTTTTCTCGCCCGCCGACAATGGTGTTGCATTCACGAATATTTCTTATAACAATGGTAAAGAAGAAATAAAACCCAATACACAAATACGCTGGGGCGACCCCAATTTTATTAAAGTGTACCAGTTAAAGCTGGTAGCTGGAAGAAACGTAGAAGCCAGTGATAGTATTAAAGAATTCCTGGTGAATGAAACCTATGCACGCGCGATTGGATTTGTACATCCCGAACAGGCGTTGAATAAATTTATTCAATTCAATGGTAAAAATATTCCTATCGTGGGCATTCTGAAAGATTTTCATGACCAGAATACACATGCCCTGATCAGCCCACTTGTATTGGGCGGTAACAATGGATCCTTCTTTCATATCAAATTAAAGCCAAACGCTGCAAACGGAACTTCATGGAAAGTCACTATCGCTGCCATGCAAAAAGCATTCAAACAGATTTATCCCGAAGAAGATTTCAATTACCGGTTCTTTGATGATACGCTTGCAAAAATGTACGAATCTGAACAACAGACCGCCGGCCTTTTAAAATGGGCTACCGGTCTGGCAATTTTAATCAGTTGTATGGGATTACTGGGATTGGTTATTTATACTACCAATACACGTACCAAAGAAATTGGCATTAGAAAAATCCTGGGTGCTTCTGTGATAAACATTGTTTCTATTTTATCAAAAGATTTTGTACGGCTTGTCATCATCGCTTTTATAATAGCGGCTCCCATTACATGGTGGGCCGTATACAAATGGTTGCAGAATTTTGCCTACAAAACTTCTATGAGTTGGTGGGTTTTTGCAATCAGCGGCGCCGCCCTGCTATTACTGGCATTGATTACTTTAAGTATCCAGACAATAAAAACAGCGGTGGCTAACCCGGTAGAGAGTTTGAGAACAGAATAGTAATTAATTAAACAATAGCAATCAATAAACACTATCAATATGAAAAAGTATCTCACCGTTTTATTAGCAATAAGTGCAAGTTTCGTAGTATCCGCTCAGAACTATAATTCTAAAGAACCCTATTTGACAAAGTCGCTGACCAACGAAACGATACAAAATATTAAAGTGGAAACAACCGGTGGCAATATCTCGGTTTCGGGAGTGGATGGAGATGCAAGGATTGAAGTTTTTGTATGGGCCAGTAATAGCCGTTTCCGGAATTTATCAAAAGAAGATTTAAAGAAAAAACTGGAAGAGGATTATGATTTAACTGTCACTGCCGCCAATCACAAACTAACGGCCATCGCTAAGCCAAAACATCGTTTTAATAATGGCAATAACAGCCTGAGCATTTCATTCAGGGTCTATGTTCCCCATGTAGTTTCTTCGGATCTTACTACAAGTGGTGGAAACATAGATTTGAAAGCATTGGATGGTACACAGGATTTTACAACCAGTGGAGGCAATATCAGTGTGGATCATCTCAGTGGTAACGTTACCGGCCGGACTTCCGGTGGCAATATTGAATTAGCAGATTCAAAAGATGAAATTGATCTCAGTACCAGTGGCGGTAATATTCATGCTGAAAACAGTCATGGTAACCTTAAATTGGTTACATCGGGTGGTTCTGTAGAAATACTGAATCTGCAGGGAAATATTAAAGCCCGTACCAGTGGTGGTAATGTTGATGGAACTTCTATTGAAGGTGAACTCACTGCCCATACTTCCGGTGGAAATATAGACATGAAAGATCTATCCTGCAGCCTGGAAACCTCTACCAGCGGTGGTAACATTGATGTAAACATGAAAGCACTGGGCAAGTATATCAAGATAACCAATTCCGGGGGAAGCATCGATTTGGAAATACCACAGGACAAAGGAGTTGATCTTAAATTATATGCGGATAAAATAAAAGTAGGAACCCTTAATAATTTCAAAGGAGATGTTGAAAAAACACATATAGAAGGAACGCTGAATGGCGGCGGTATACCAGTTACTGTTCATGGTGGTGGTGGACGGATAAATCTGACTTTCAAATAAAAAAAACACAAGATAGAATTCAGGTATCGGACATCTGATTACTGTCTTCAGGCATCCTAAAACAAGACATCGGACATGATCAAGAACTATATCAAAATCGCCTGGCGAAATATAACAAGGAGTAAAGGTTATAGTGCCCTTAATATTTTTGGACTGGCCACTGGTATGGCAGTAGCATTGATAATAGGGCTCTGGGTCTTCAATGAATATGCCTACGATAAGTTTCTTCCTGCATATCAGCAATTGTACAGGGTACAACGCAATTACGACAGCAATGGTGACACCCTTACTTTCCAGACTACCTCATTAAAACTGGCAGATGTTCTGCGCAAAGAAATTCCTGAGATAGAATATGTAGCAGAAAGCGATTGGATGGGACAGCACGGTTTAATGTTTGGTGAAAAAAAAATATATACCCGTGGCGCACGTATAGGCGGCGATTTTCTAAAAATGTTTCAATACCCATTGCTGCAGGGTGATGCCCGCATTGTAATGAAGGATCCCTACTCCATTATATTAACGGCATCTACAGCAAAAGCATTGTTTGGAAATGAGAGCCCCATTAATAAAATGGTTCGTTTCGATAATGAAAATGATTTAAGAGTAACGGGTGTATTAAAAGATCTGCCAAACAATTCCTCTCTAAAGTTCAATTTCATTGTACCATTCAGCTATTTTGAGCAGACTTCGCAGTACGTTAAACAAGCCCGTGAAGGTGGATATGGTCAGAACAGTTACCAAATTTTTGTAAAACTAAAACTGGGCATATCATATGCGCAGGTAGCGCCCAAGATCAGGAATATTGAACATACAGAGAAAGGCAACAACAACGCGATGAATTCTTATGTAACGTTTCAACCTTTACAACGCTGGCATTTGTATAGCAATTATGTAAATGGAAAAGACCAGCCAGGCTTCCTGGAATATGTAAATATTTTTAGTATCGTTGGCATACTGGTATTATTGATTGCCTGTATCAATTTCATCAATCTTACCACAGCGCGTTCAGAAAAAAGAGCCCGGGAAGTTGGAATTCGCAAGGCCATCGGCTCTCAACGAAAAGATTTGATACTGCAGTTCCTTGCAGAATCTTTTTTAATTACACTCATTGCATCGGTATTTGCTGTGCTTTTTGTACAACTTAGCCTGCCCGCATTTAATATATTAACCGGTAATGAAATTCATATTCCCTATTCCAATACCCGTTTCTTATTACTAATGCTGGTATGTGTAGTTGCAACCGCCCTTATTGCCGGCAGCCGCCCGGCTTTTTACCTCTCCGCTTTTCAGCCTGTAAAAGTGTTGAAGGGCAATTTAAAAATTGGTAAATCAGCCTCATTACCAAGAAAAATTTTGGTAGTTGTGCAATTTTCCTGTTCTGTTGCCTTAATTATCAGTACCATTATTATTTACCAGCAGGTGCAGCATGCTAAGAATCGTCCATCAGGATACAATTTAAATCGTCTAATGGTGACTGATATGAACAGTGATCTTAATAAAAATTACACCGCACTGAAAAACGAGTTGCTGGAAAAAAGGATTGCTGAAAGTGTTAGCACAGCTACCAGTCCGGCAACAGATGTATACTGGCATTCCGATGTGGATCGCTGGCCCGGTAAAAACCCGGGTGAGACCATTGAAATGGGCACCATCATAATAAATGAAGACTATTTCAAAACACTGGGTATGAACTTTGCGCAGGGACATGATTTTAAAAATGCATACGATTCTACCAGTGTTATCTTTAATGAAAGTGCTATTAGAAGAATGCGGATCAAGAATCCGGTAGGACAATTAATTACCTGGCAGGATCGCCAACTGTTGATAGAAGGCGTAGTAAAAGATGCATTGATGGTTTCGCCTTTTGCACCTGCCGATCCAACTATGTTTCTGATAGAGCCATCTTCGCAAGGCAATCTCTTGTATCGTTTATCGCCAAAGATCAAAACCACTGATGCGCTTGTACAACTTACTGCGATCTTCAATAAATACAATCCCGCATTTCCATACGATTACCAATTTGCAGATGCAGATTATGCCGCTAAATTCAGGCAGGAAGTATTAATTGGTAAACTGGCAGGGATATTTGCGGCACTGGCTATTTTCATTTCTTGTCTCGGATTATTCGGACTGGCAGCGTTTATAGCAGAACAAAGAACAAAAGAAATAGGAATACGAAAAGTTTTGGGTGCAACTGTAACACAATTGTGGTTGCTGTTGTCTAAAGAATTTATTTTATTGGTTTTGATTAGTTGCATCATTGCCACACCCATAGCATTGTATTTTTTGCAGGGATGGTTGCTGAAATATGAATACCGAATCAGTATTGGACCTGGTGTATTTGTTGCCGCGGCTATTGTGGCTTTGTTGATCACGATTTTAACAATAAGTTTCCAGGCAATTAAAGCAGCAATGAGCAACCCGGTTAAGAGTTTGAAAACGGAATGATACAATGTGGGTATTTGAAATATCAACGTAACTGCGGTTCACTAAACAGGAAGTGAGAAATCAGGCATCATATATCTTAAATCATACATAGACGTGATAAAAAATTATTTCAAAATCGCTCTCCGCCAATTGCGCAAACAGAAAATGTATTCCACTATCAAAATTGGTGGCTTTGCATTGAGTATAGCTGCATGTCTTTTGATTGCAGTTTACATTAACGATGAGCTGAGTTATGACAAATCTTACCCGGATGCCAACCGCATATACAGGGTAACGGTTGAGGCCAGTGACAATGGTAAAAAAATAACAGGTGCTGATTGGCCAGCACCAATGGCCAAAGCATTGAGAGAAGATTTTCCGGAAGTAGAAAAATCGGGCAGGTTAATGGCCAGTTCACTTTTTTATGGAGCCGGCAGCAATGAAGTAAGAACACCTGAAAAAACCGAAAACAGTTTTGAAGATAAATTTGTTTATGCCGATCAGGACCTGCTGGATATATTTAAACTGCCCATGATTTATGGAGATCGAAAGACCGCACTTGCCGAACCCAATACAATTGTTATTTCAAAAAAGAAAGCCGATAAGTATTATCCCAACCAAAACCCTGTCGGGAAATTGCTGGTATTGAATGATGATAAAAACAAAACCTATAAGATTGGTGGCGTTATACAGGATATACCAACCACCTCTCATATTCAATATGATTTTTTTCTTACTATGAGTGGTTACCAATTATGGGATGGAGAACAAACTAACTGGAGTGCCAGCAACTACCCAACATACGTATTGGTTAAACAGAACGCCAATGCTGCACAACTGCAGGATAAACTTAAATTGATATTGACCAAATATTACCTGCCAATGATGGAAAAACAGGGTGATAAGCGCGGGCAGGAACTAATAAAAAATGCAAAGATTTCATTGCAGGCTGTTGCTGATATTCATCTTAGATCTGCTGATATAGATGATGGTTTATCAAAAGGCGATATCCGTTTTGTGTGGCTATTTGGCGCTGTTGCCTGCTTCATATTAATTATCGCCGGTATAAACTTCATCAACTTGTCAACAGCAAAATCAGCTAACCGCGCAAAAGAAGTTGGACTACGAAAAGTTGTTGGTTCAAACAGGATAAGCCTCGTAAATCAGTTCCTTACTGAATCTTTATTATTTAGCGTATTGTCTTTTCTTATTGCCATTGGATTGGCTGCCCTAATGCTACCATATTTCAATACACTTTCCGGTAAATCGCTTACTATCCCCTGGAGTACATGGTGGCTGATACCAATGATGATGGTAAGTGCAATAGTGATAGGCCTAGTAGCCGGAATTTATCCCGCGTTTTATCTTTCATCTTTCAGGCCCATAGAAGTGTTGAAAGGCCAGTTAAGCAGGGGAACCAAAAGTTCCCTTTTAAGAAACGGGTTGGTTGTTTTTCAATTCACCACTTCTATCATACTCATCATTGGTACATTGGTGATTTATAAACAAACGCATTTCATATTGAATAAAAATGCAGGCTTTGATAAAGACCAGGTATTACTGATCGAAGGAACCGGTACACTCGGTAATAAAACAAAAAATTTTAAAGATGAATTATTAAAGCGACCTGAAATAAAAACTGTTACCATCAGTGATTATCTTCCTATATCGGGCAGTAAACGAAATGGTAATACTTTTTACCGGGAAGGCAAAACAAAAGAAGATATAGGAGTAAGTGGTCAAATTTGGAACGTGGATGCTGATTATATAAAAACCATGGGAATGAAAATGATTGAAGGCAGAGATTTTGTAAAAGACATGAAATCAGATTCTTCGTCTGTCATCATCAACAAAACAATGGCAGAACAAATGAATTTAAAAAATCCTATTGGGCAGCAAATTACAAACGGGTGGCAGCATGCAACAGTCATAGGCGTAGTGGCAGATTTCAATTTTGAAACAATGAAGCAAACAGTGGGTCCGCTCTGCCTGACAGTTAATAACAATACCGCTACCATGATTGCTGTAAAAATAAATGGTGCTGAAGTAAAAAACACCATCGCTGCAGTTGCTGCAACCTGGAAAAATTTTGCTCCGTCACAGCCATTTCGTTTTACTTTCCTGGATGAGCGATTTTCCAATATGTATGCAGATGTACTAAGAATGGGAAGCATATTCAGCAGTTTTGCAGTACTGGCGATCATTATTGCCTGTCTTGGTTTATTTGCTTTGGCTGCTTTTATGTCTGAACAACGCAATAAAGAAATTGGTATACGAAAAGTGCTGGGCGCAAGTGTCACCGGTATCACCGCCATGCTTTCGAAAGATTTTATTAAGCTGGTAGCCATTGCAATCGTTATTGCGTCCCCGGTTGCATGGTGGGCCATGAATAAATGGTTGCAGGATTTTGCGTATAAAATCAATATCAGTTGGTGGATGATAGCGGCAGCTGGTTTGACAGCAGTACTAATTGCGCTGGTGACTGTCAGTTTTCAAACAGTAAAAGCTGCATTAATGAATCCATCAAAAAGTTTGAGAAGCGACTAACACCAATTTTAATAATGGGTAGAATAAAGAAGTCAGAGATCCGACTTCAGACATCAGACATCTTAAAATCATACTTTAACCATGATAAAAAATTATTTTAAAATTGCTTATAGAAACATTATCCGCAATAAAGGATTTTCGTTCATAAATATCATCGGGCTCGCTGTTGGAATGGCCAGCGCACTGCTCATCTTATTATGGGTGCAGGACGAACTGCAATTCGATAAGTTTTATTCCAATACAGACAGGCTGTACATGATGTATAACCGAGATAAGGTGGACGCCGGGATCAGTGTCTGGAATTCAACACCTAAACCAATGGCTGCTGCATTGAAAAAAGATTACCCGGAAGTGGAAGACGCGGCAAGATTTACCAATATTACTTTCCTGGTTACTAACGGCGACAATCACCTGAATGTACGCGGAGCATTCACAGACAGCAGCTTTCTTTGTATGTTTAGTTTTCCCATGTTATCCGGGAACGCCCAACTGGCGCTGACCGGTAATGAAGATATTGTACTGACCCAAAAACTCGCAAAAAAATTATTTGGCAATGAAGATCCAATGGGTAAAATGGTCCGGGTGGATAGCAATGCCAACTTTAAAGTAGCGGGAGTATTAAAGGATTTACCAGACAATACTTCATTTGATTTTGAATACCTCCTTCCCTGGTCATTTTTCAAAAAACTGGGCTGGGCCGATGAGAACTGGGGCAATAACTCCACCCGCACCTATGTTTTATTGAAACCTCATGCATCTCAGGCAAGCTTCGATGAAAAAGTGAAGAATATAACACGCAGTCACAGTACAGAATCAACAGGAGTATTTACTCAATCTTTCAACAGATTGCATTTATATTCAAAAGACGAAAACGGAAACCTTACCGGAGGACAAATTGAAACCGTGAGGCTTTTCTCAATCATTGCCGCGTTTATTTTACTGATTGCCTGTATCAATTTCATGAATCTCTCTACGGCAAGAAGTGAAAAAAGAGCAAAAGAAGTAGGTATCAGAAAAGTAGCAGGCGCTTACAGGAACAGCCTGGTGATACAATTCATTGGTGAAAGCGTACTCTTGTCTGCACTGGCATTTGTAATTTCAATATTCCTGGTACAGGTATGCATGCAATCATTCAATCAGCTTACTGGTAAATTACTTTTTATAGATTACAGCAATATTTATTTCTGGTTATTTGCTACGGGCTTTGTTTTGTTTACTGGTTTGATCGCCGGCAGTTATCCCGCTTTCTATCTCTCTGCTTTTACCCCGGTTAAAGTTTTGAAAGGAACTTTCAAAAAAAACCACGCATTGATAGCACCAAGAAAAATTCTGGTTACAGTACAATTTACTTTTGCCATTATCCTTATCATTAGTACTGTAATTGTAGAACACCAGATACAATTTGTTCAAAACCGGGACGCAGGTTATAATCGTGAAAACCTTATCTATGCTTTCACGCAGGGCGATGCAGATAAAAACTATCAATTGATCAAACAGGAGTTATTAAGCAGCGGTGCCGCTGTGAGTGTTACCAAATCAGCCAATCCCATTACACAACCCTGGAGCAGCAGTTGGGGATTTTCATGGCCCGGCAGTACAGTGGCAGATAATAAAATTGATTTTGTACTACTGGGCGCCGATGCTGGTTTTGTGAAAACCATGGGTGTTAAATTATCTGAGGGACGTGATATTGATATCTACAATTATCCAACAGATACTACCGCTATTCTTTTAAATGAAACTGCAGTTAAACAAATGCATTTGAAAAACCCGGTTGGGCAGATAGTTAAACGCGATGGAGATAAAGACTGGCATGTGGTAGGAGTTGTAAAAGATTTTGTCTTTGAATCACCTTTTGAAAAAAAGATTCGTCCGGTTATGGTAACTGGCCCGGCGTATTTTTTCCAGGTTATTCATATTAAACTGAACCCGGCCAATGGTACAGGTAATAGTTTTGCGAAGACAGAACAAATATTTAAAAAATACAATCCGCAATATCCATTTGAATATGCATTTGCAGAGGAGTCCTATGCCAATAAATTTAATTCGCAACAACGCACAGGTAAACTGGCAGCATTGTTTGCAGGACTTACAATTTTTATTTCATGCCTTGGATTGTTTGGTTTGGCCAGCTATATGGCAGAGAACCGCATCAAAGAAATTGGCGTACGCAAAGTATTGGGAGCAAGTGTTGCAAGTATCACTGCATTATTATCTAAAGAATTTTTGAAACTGGTGCTAATAGCTTTTATAATTGCATCTCCCCTTGCCTGGTATGCTATGCATACATGGCTTAATAATTATACATACCGCATAAATATAGAATGGTGGGTATTTGCTGGTGCCGGCATATTGTCCGTTATAGTTGCATTCAGTACGGTAAGTTTCCAGGCAATTAAAGCAGCCTTGAGTAACCCTGTGAAAAGCTTACGAACGGAATAATACAAATGTGATAAATATGAAAATGTGGATACCTGCCTGCCGGCAAGCAGGTATGAAAATTAATAAAGAACGACCCAATAATTAATTTACCCATTTAGAATTAATGCATTTACCAAATTTGTCACATTTTTAACTCACCCCATCCCTTCCTATATTCCCTTTTAATAAATTGATTCGCCGATTCAAAATTAGTAACTTTCATATTTGCCCCATCCCATTGTAATGCGGTATAGCGCCCACTGAATTTATATCCCTCCATGTTTCCATACACCGGATCATTGCGTTTTATCTTTTCACGGATATTAAAACTTCTCAGTAACAAATTACCCAACAGTACAGTCTCGGTTAACGGTCCCGCATAACCGATAAACGGCGAATCGACTTCCATTTTCCCATAACCCGCAATACAGGCATCCACCCATTGCCACCAGTGACCATCCATCCCGCCGGTAACCCGCGGATATTTTTCAGGAACATTCACATCTTTATTCAACGACAATGGTAATAACCTTGGGTGACTTCCTCCCCATCCACAGGAAACTTTTCCTTTTGTTCCAACAAATAAAGTACCTCCTTCAAAATCATTTTCACCGGGCCAGTCTGCCAGTGCTTCATTAGCATTTACACCCGGTTCTAACTCATTCAATCTTTCAGGTGTTATGCCCCCATCCATCCAGAACAGATCCACATCTTTTCCATTCTTTTGTTTGAATTTAAATTTTAATGAACTCGAAACGGGACCGCTTTCCGGGTAAATACCTTCTTTAAAAATTCCGCTGTAAACGGTGCTGGCACTTCCGGATATTTCTGTTGGATAACCCAGTTCCATTAACTTAAATGGCGGACCTATGATGTGACAACCCATATCACCTAATGCGCCTGTACCAAACTGCCACCATCCGCGCCAGTTAAAAGGTACCAGGTTATCAATATAGTTTGTGGTTTGTGCAGTGCCCAGCCATAAATCCCATTTCAGTTCTTTCGGAACAGGAGGAGTTGATTTTGGCCATGAGATTCCCTGTGGCCAAACAGGTCTGTCCGTCCAGCAATAAACCTTTTCTATGTCACCAATTAACCCGGCTTCAAACCATTCCCGCATGGTACGCATACCATCACAGGACGAGCCCTGATCGCCCATTTGAGTAACCACTTTATATTTTTCTGCCGCTTGTGTAATCAGGCGCGCTTCATAAATGTCATGGGTAAGCGGTTTTTGCAGGTAAAGGTGTTTATTCAATTGCATGGCTGCAAGTGCTACAATAGCGTGATTGTGATCAGGGATAGCAACCGTTACTGCATCAAAATTTTTATTTTCCTTTTCAAACATTTCGCGCCAGTCTTGATAAAATTTTGCTTTTGGAAATTCTTTTCTTCTAGGTGCTGCCTGCCTGTCATCAACATCACATAAAAAACTTATTTGCGCATTTTTCTTAGGCGCCGTTGCATAGTGATGTATATCATTTTCAGCTTCGCCACCGCAACCTACCGCTGCGATATATAATTTATCGCTGGGCGAAATAAAACCCTTGCCTCCCATTACGTGTCGGGGAATAATGTAAAACCCGGCAGTTGCCAGTGCCGTATTCTTTATAAATTGACTGCGACTGATTGTATTTCTTTTTGATGCTTCAATTTTCTTTTTCATGGCGGGGAATTATTTTTTGATAATGGGCCTTACTGAAACCTCTTTAAAATAGACGATGTCTTCTGCACCGTGATTTTGTAATCCAAAATAACCAGCATCGGGTCTTCTTCCGGGAAATGGTTCAAAGTCAAATTTGCGTTCTGGTGTTGGATCACCTTCCTTGTAATCTGTTACTTTTTCATTGTTCACATACACAATCGTACGCGGACCATTAAGCGTAATTTCCATGCTGTTCCACTCAGGTCCTGGTTTACCGGGCTTTGCCAATGGTTTGGTAAGTGAATACAGTGTACCGGTTATATGGTAATCGTCTTCGTTGGACGTTTCAGGATGATTGTCGATCTGAACTTCATAACCATAGAAAACAGGCATCCATTCTTCCCTGGGTTGAATAGGAATGCGAATGAAAACACCGGAATTGCTGTTGCTCTTTTGCATCTTGAAAACAACCCTGATAGTACAATTGGAGAATTTTTCTTTGGTCCAGTATAATAGCCCCATACCTCCTTTGCTCGCAATCATACCATCCTCAACATAATGTTCACCTTTGCCAACTTGTTTCCAGCCGGCAAGATCCTTACCATTGAATAGTTGACGCCATTCTTTTTGTTGATTTGAATTTGTGAGGGGTTGCCCACCAAAATTAAACATCCATAAAATAAAGAGTGAAAACAGTAAAGCCGGTTTACCGATTTTATTGATACTAATCATATAGCAAGTTTATACAGTGAATTTATAATTAATTAAAGCTTTTTCAATAAATCCATTGATATATTTTCCCGTTGCATATCAACGGATGATTCAACAGTGGATCCAATAAGATTTGTCTGCTTAGCATTTTTACGGTAAGATTGTATCCTGCTTTATCCTTCACGCCCCGGCACTAACGATTTTTTGTTATGAAAAGAAGTAATTACATAGTTGGACTTGTCATGCTCATCTTTTTTGTCATTTCATTTTTGACGAATGTCATTGGCCCCCTGGTACCGGATATGATACAGGGATTTTCGCTCAGCCTTACAATGGTAGCAATCCTTCCATTCGCGTTTTTTATTGCTTATGGTGTCATGTCAATCCCTTCGGGTATGCTGATTGAAAAATTCGGCGAGAAGAAAATCACCATCGCTGCTTTTATGGTTGCATTTTCCGGATCACTGATGCTGGCCATTTTTCCAAATTATCTTTCCGCGATATTTTCTTTGTTTTTAATCGGCTGCGGAATGGCAATGCTGCAGGTAGTGATCAATCCATTATTGCGCACAGCAGGCGGAGAAGAAAACTATGCATTCTTCTCCATTATGGCGCAACTTATATTCGGGCTGGCTTCTTTTATCAGTCCGCTTGTATATTCCGGTATAGTCACCAAACTAAAACAAGAAAATACAGAAGGCTTTTTTTCAATGCTGGGTAAACATGTTCCCGCAAATCTTCCCTGGATTTCATTGTATTGGTTGTTTACTGTCATTTGCGTTTTCATGATTGTTATATTGATACTTTCACGGTTCCCCAAAGTAGAATTGACAACAGATGAGAAGCCGGGCGCTTTGAAAATTCATATCCTGCTCTTCAGGAAACGGATGGTGATGTTATTTTTTATTGCAATGATTTGTTATGTAGGAACAGAACAGGGAGTTGCCAACTGGATATCTCAATTCCTTTTTACTTATCATGGTTACGATCCACAAAAAAAAGGAGCAGAAACCGTTGCGTATTTCTGGGGTCTGATGACAGCGGGCGGCGTGCTGGGCTTATTCCTTGTAAAGTTGATGGATAGCCGCTATGTTTTAATTTTATTTACTGCGCTGGCAATTGTATCATTGAGTGCAGGTCTTTTTGGTCCGGGAAATATTGCATTGGTCGCCTTTCCCATGGTAGGATTTTTTGCTTCCGTAATTTACCCGGTTATATTTTCACTGGCACTTAATTCAATGGATGAACACCATGGATCCTTTTCGGGTATACTGGTTACCGGCATAGTGGGTGGAGCGATCATTCCATTAATTGTTGGATGGCTGGGCGATCATATTGGCTTACGAAGTGGTATGTGCTTTTTATATATAACACTGGGTTTTATCTTCAGTATTGGATTCTGGGCTAAACCAATTATTAGCAACAAGATCATTAAATTGACTAGCAAGAAAAAATCATCTCAATAATAATTGTTTCTGGTATGGAAGATAAAATCATTGGTATTGATTTAGGCGCAACCAATATTCGAGGGGGTTTGGTGGTTGGATCTAACATTACTAAAATGGATGCTAAGCGTATCAACAACAGCGGAACAGCAGATGAAGTAATGAAAGATGTGTTTTCGGTTATTGACACGCTTGCTGACAAAGATGTAAAGGCCATTGGTATTGGCGTTCCCAGTGTAGTGGATATAGCGCGTGGGATTGTTTATGATGTACAATACATACCGTCGTGGAAAGAAGTGCATTTGAAAAAAATTATTGAAGACCGATACCATATTCCTGTACTCGTTAACAACGATGCCAATTGTTTTGCCCTGGGAGAATATTATTTTGGCAAAGGTGCAGGAACAACCAATATGATTGGGCTTACGATCGGTACGGGCATTGGCGCAGGAATCATAATCAATAAGAAATTATTTGCTGGTCCAAACTGTGGTGCCGGCGAATTTGGAATGGTTGACTACCTGGATCATTGTTATGAATATTATGGAAGCGGGCAGTTTTTTCAAAACGTCTATCACACGGATGGAGAAATCGTTTTCAGCAAAGCGCTCGCGGGCGATAAACAAGCACTTGAATGGTATGCCGAAATGGGCACGCATCTGGGCAATGCCATCAAAATGATCCTGTACACTTATGATGCTTCACTGATCATTTTTGGCGGTTCGGTACGGCATGCCTATCCGTTTTTTAGAGAGTGCATGTGGCAACGCATTCAAACTTTTGCTTTCCGAAAGTCAATAGAGGGATTGAAGATTGAATTATCTGAACTTGAAAACAGCGGAATACTTGGGGCCGCCGGATTATATCATGATCATACGCAGTAATAAACGATTTTTTATCAAAAACTAAGACGCAAAACATTTTTCAATTGAATATTTGAATCAATCATTAAAAATCTTCCAGATACAGTCATCGGCACCTATGCTTTGATTAAAATTTAAACTGTATCAAAAACGAACACTGCCTGTATCAAAAACGTACTATTCCATTCTAATAACCTCATAGAAGTCTGTAAATCATAGTTCTGCATTCTGGCATGTGATTAACAGTAATGAATCAAGTTTAGTATACACAAGAACCATCATGTTCAAGAATTATCTCAAAATAGCCTGGCGAAATTTGGTTCGCAATAAATCTTTTTCCGCCATTAATATTATGGGCCTTGCTTTGGGAATGACCTGTAGCCTGCTGATCATGCTTTGGGTGATGGATGAAAAAGCAGTGGATGGTTTTCATGCCAATGGAAAAAAATTGTTCCAGGTGTATGAACGCAGCTTTTTTGATGGCAAAGTGGAGGCAAATTTTTCAACACAAGGGTTACTGGCAACAGAATTAAAAAGAAAGATTCCCGAAATAGAATTTTCAAGCGGAATTGAATATGTCGCGCAAAGTGGCACCAGCAATACATTTGAAGCTGCCAATAAAATCATCAAACTGGAAGGCAGGTTTGTTGGTGAAGATTTTTTTAAGATGTTTAGCTTTCCCTTACTGCGGGGTAATGCTGATGCAACTTTAAAAAATCCCGGAGATATTGCTATCTCAGATAAAATGGCAAGGCTATTTTTTGATTCGCCGGAAAACGCATTGGGAAAAACAATCAAGTTTGAAAATCAGGAAGACCTCAGGATCACCGCCGTCTTTGAAAACATGCATTCCAATTCTTCGATGCAATATGATTTTTTAAGAACCTGGCCGGATTTTATCAAACAAAATACATGGGTGAACAACTGGGGTAATACCGATCCTGCTACAATTATTCAACTTCGTGACAATGCAGACCCGGTGCAAACAGAAGCAAAAATTAAAAATTTTATTGCCAACTACAAGGAACAAAGTAAAAAATTTCTTACTGAACTGGCGCTGATTTCCTTTCCTGAAAAATACCTTCATTCCAATTTCAAGAATGGTTATATAGAGGGGGGCAGGGTTGAGTATGTAAGACTATTCAGCTTGGTGGCAGTATTTATATTACTAATCGCCTGTATCAATTTCATGAACCTTGCTACTGCCCGATCCGCAAAGCGGGCAAAAGAAATTGGGGTGCGCAAAGTAGTGGGTGCCATTCGATCATCGCTGGTGGCGCAATTCATCAGCGAAGCATTGCTGATCACTTTTCTATCAGTTGTATTGGCAATTGTTATGGCCATTGTTTTTCTTCCGGGTTTCAACCAGCTAACAGGTAAGCAACTAACCATACCTGTTACACAACCAATTTTCTGGCTGATATTAACCGGCATCTTCCTATTGACAGGTCTGGTAGCTGGCAGCTACCCGGCATTATTCCTTTCTTCGCTTAACCCTATCCGTGTGTTGAAGGGCAGTTTGAAATTCAAAGGAAGTGATGTATTGCTCCGCAAAAGCCTGGTGGTATTTCAATTCGGTCTTTCTATATTACTCATAACTGCAATGCTGGTTATTTACCGGCAACTCAATTATATTCAAAGTAAAAACCTGGGTTATGACAGGGAGAACCTTGTTTATTTGCCGGTAGAAGGTGAACTGGCAAATAAATACAAACTATTCAAAGAAGAGGCGGGGAAAATACCCGGCATACTGGCAATTTCAAAAATAAGAGCCGCTCCCACGGCAATCTACAATCATACAGGTGAGATCAGCTGGGTAGGAAAAAATCCCAATACGATTGCTTCTTTTGTAAATACAGATGTTGGATATGATTTTATTAAGACCATGCACTTACAATTGGCAGCAGGCCGCGATTTTTCTGCTGATTTTGGAACAGATTCTGCTTCTTTTATCATAAATGAAACGGCAGTACAAAAAACAGGTTACAAAGATCCGCTGGGAAAAAGAATGTGGTGGGGAAAACACGAAGGAAAAATAATTGCTGTATTGAAAGATTTTCATACCAATACAATGCATGAAACCATCGAACCATTTATTATGCGTTTGAATGAAGGGCGTCAATCGGGTACCATCCTGGTGCGCACAACGGCCGGAAAAACAAAAGAAGCGATGGTGAGTTTGGAAAAAGTATGCAAGGCTTTAAATCCAAAATTTCCATTCTCATACCAGTTCTCCGATGAAGAATTTACCAAACTTTATCAAAGTGAAGAGGTTGTAGGCAAACTTTCTAACTATTTTGCATTTCTGGCAATTTTTATCTCCTGCCTGGGCTTGTTTGGACTGGCTACTTTTACTGCAGAACAACGAACCCATGAAATTGGTGTACGCAAAGTTTTGGGGGCTTCTGTTGGCAATATCGTTTCATTGCTTTCAGTAAATTTTTTACAGCCCGTTGCCATGGCTATGCTGATTGCAGTTCCGGCTGCGTGGTATACTATGAACCTCTGGCTGCGCGACTTTGCTTATAAAATAACCATTGAATGGTGGATGTTTGCCATTGCCGGGGGAATCACAGTAATGATAGCCTTACTGACGGTTAGCTACCAGAGTATCCGTGCTGCTTTGAATAACCCTGTCAAATGTCTGAGAACGGAATAATTGAATATATTAACCTGCCTTCCGGGAGGCAGGTTTGAAAAATTACAATTGAATCTTTATGATATTCATTGTTAAAAAAAGAATTGTAAAAAAATAACAACCAAGTGTAAAAAGAAAATCAATGATTGAATTAAAGCACATTTCAAGATGGATAAATATTGCTGGTGTGAGAACATTCCTGCTAAAAGACATTAACCTCACTATCAATGAGGGTGAATTTGTGTCTATAATGGGACCATCGGGCTCAGGAAAATCAACTTTGCTGAATGTTATTGGCATGCTGGACGAACCAGACGAAGGTGAATATAATTTTCTGCATGAAACAGTACATAAATTAAGAGAGAAGGCAAGATCCGCTTTATATAAACAATACATAGGATTCGTTTTCCAGGCCTATCACCTGATTGATGAATTAACGGTCTATGAAAATATTGAAACGCCATTGATCTACCAGGACATTAAATCATCCGAACGCAAGGCAATGGTAGCGGATATACTGGATCGGTTTAATATTGTTGGCAAAAAAGACTTGTTTCCTACTCAGCTCTCCGGTGGACAGCAGCAATTGGTTGGTATTGCCCGTGCGCTGATTGCAAAACCCAAATTACTACTGGCCGATGAGCCAACCGGTAACCTGAATTCGAAACAGGGTGAAGAGATCATGGATCTTTTTAAAGAGCTGAACAAAGAAGGAGTGACCATCATACAGGTAACACACTCTGAAAAGAATGCAACTTATGGATCACATATCATTAATTTATTAGACGGAAGAATTGATAATAAATAAAATACCCCAGGTCTTTTTTCATTGGAGAAAGAGAACAAAGAAAGGCCTGCTGCAAGCAGGTTCATTTTCACCAACGGAATTCAAATAAAACAGTAACACGATTTATGAAGAAGTTATTTCTATTTCAAGTCATTATTTTTATTTCAATGGCTGCTATCGCGCAGAATAACACACTTACTTTGAAACAATGTGTGGAAACTGCTATCGCCAATAACCTGCCGGTGAAACAAAGCGGACTGCAAATGGAAGCCGCTGCGGTAAGATTCAACCAGTCAAAAGGAAATATGATTCCCCAGTTGAACGGTAATATAAGTCATTACATTAACCAGGGCCGTGGTATAGACCCTTCCAATAATGGTTATATCAATCAGCAATTCAGCACGGCCAACTACCAGCTGACCACCAATGTTACCTTATTCAATGGGTTCGCGTTGTTGAATTCGCTGAAACAAAACCAGTTTGCATATGAAGCCAGCAAAATGGAATGGCAGCAGTCAAAAGACAGACTCATGCTGGATGTAATGCTGGCTTACCTCCAGGTATTGAACAACGAAGATCAGCTGGAGCAGGCATTTCGTCAGCAAGATGTTTCAAAAAAACAGGTGGATCGCCTGGAAACCATGAATAAAGAAGGTGCCATCAAACCTTCTGACTATTATGATCTGAAAGGGCAATATGCAAGTGATCAGCTGAATGTTGTGAATATCCAGAATACACTGGACCTGGCCAAAATTACACTGGCTCAATTAATGAACGTGCCTTACAACAAAGATTTGAAAGTAGAACGGTTAGGGATAGACGCTTTTGACATGAACTACAGCAGTACACCCGATAGTATTTACCAGGTTGCCACGCAGCAATTGGCTATTATAAAAGCTGTTAACTTAAGAAAGAAAAGTTTTGAAAAGGAAGTGAGCGCAGCAAAAGGAAATTTATTACCAAGTGTGGGATTGCAGGCGGGTATCGCGACCAATTTTTCGAGCACCGCATTGGACCAGGCCAATGCCAAAATCCCTTATTACAGTCAGCTTAGCAATAACTACGGTACTTATATTGGCGCTGGTGTGAATATTCCTATTTTGAATAATTTTCGATTCCGCAACCAGGTTAAGCTCGCGAAAATTGATCTGAAGGGTGCCGACTATGTAAGCCAGACAACACAGATACAATTGAAGCAAAGCGTGGAACGCGATTATTTTAATATGCTGGCTTCAGTTGATAAATACAAAGCGTTAAACGACCAGGTAACGGCATATACCGAATCATTCCGGGCGGCAGAAATACGTTTCAACGAAGGAGTAACCAATAGCATCGTTGAATATTTACTGGCTAAAAACCGGCTCGACCAGGCAAAAAGCAATCTAATCATTGCTCGTTACGATTATGTGCTCCGAACAAAAATTTTGGACTACTATCAGAATAAACCAATCTTTTAAAATTGATTTTTTTATCAATCACGCATTAATAAGGGAATAATTAAATTATTAATCTGGGTGAGCCGCTCATTTAAAATAATTATTAACAAATAACAAAAAGGGCGACCCACCTGGCGATCTGCTGGTGGGTCGCCCTTTTTACAACCAGTAAATCTCGCGATTGACAGGGCTGCTCACCTTATAGCTTATCCCCCTATCCTTTTAACCGGTTTATCTTTATCAACAAGATAATTTTAATAATCTGCTGCAATCACCACTTGTCTCTAAATAATCCTGTTGAAACAATTTTGTCCGGAAACTTTTAATCAACGAAAATATTCGTACATTTAAGTGGTGGATGTTCCGGTATTTTTTATCATTCAAAAAAGCAAATTATTATGAAACCTATTTTCTTAATTGTAATTATGTTTACTGGCCTGTGCATGAGTGCACAAAAAAATATTTCTATCAACCATTCTATTAATGATGATGGAAAAAAACTCGACATAAAAATTAAAGGCCTGGTAAATGGTAAGACCGTAGACTATGATCATAGTTTTGATGTAAGTGGAATGAATAAGGATGAAAGGGATGCCATTAAGCGCAATATTTATGATAGCCTTGGATTACCCGATCCAACAGTTGCAACAGCCCCACCCTCCTCTACTGCAGCATTGGAACTTATTAATAGTTCAGACGAGACGGATGGTCCGCGCCTAAGTTCAAAAGACGATTTAAATGAATTTTATACAATAGGTGGCAAACATCCGTACACAAAAGAAATCAGGTATACTGCAAAAACCGGCAAATTGTTTATGAAATACCGATTTCAAAAAGCTGGAAAGTCTGTAGTCAACGAAAAATTTGTAGATGCAAAAAACAAAACAAAAGAACAACGCCAGCAAATTATCAAATCTTATGAAAACGAAATTGGATTCCGACCGCAATTGACATCGTAATAATAAAGTCAGTCTGTTTGCTTTATTATGAATTAATCTTCGTCAAACGCTTATCAATCTTCACATCCTAAAACTGAAAAAAAAGCAATAGATCAATTAGCTTATTAATTCTGCCATCCTGTCACTTTTATTGCAATTTAGCTATCTTTGCCCTCCATAAAAAGGGTGACCAGATGCAGGAATTGTTTATTCATAAAGTTCAGGATGAAAACCGGCAGGGAGAAGCTTTTGCTCCTTTTGTTCTGGATGAAAATGATTACCAGAAGAAATTTTATATTGAAAGCTATGGTTGCCAGATGAATTTCGCTGACAGTGAAGTGGTAGCATCCATTTTGAATGATAATGGTTTTGGCGCAACCCGCAATACGGAAGAAGCTGATTTGATCTTACTGAACACCTGCTCTATCCGCGAAAAGGCTGAACAAACGGTACGCAAACGGCTGACTGAATTCAGGAAATTGAAAAAGCAACGGCCTGCATTGTTGGTAGCTGTACTGGGCTGTATGGCCGAGAGATTGAAATCTAAATTTTTAGAAGAAGAAAAACTGGTAGATATTGTTGTCGGTCCTGACGCTTACCGAAGCCTTCCGGCGTTGATAGAAGAAGCTGAAGGCGGACAAAAAGCTGTAAATGTATTGCTAAGTCGTGATGAAACTTATGCCGACATTTCGCCTGTACGATTGAATAGTAACGGGGTGAGTTCGTTTGTAAGTATTATGCGTGGTTGTAATAATATGTGTTCTTTTTGCGTGGTTCCATTTACCAGAGGCAGGGAAAGAAGCCGTGATTTGAACTCAATTTTGCAGGAATGCCGCGACTTATATAATAGCGGGTTCCGGGAAATTACTTTACTGGGACAAAATGTTGACAGCTACTACTGGCATGATGAGCGCAACAATGTACAAGTCAATTTTTCAACGCTCCTGGAAAATGTTGCATTGATATCTCCGCTGTTGCGGGTTCGATTCAGTACTTCACATCCAAAAGATATCACCGACGATGTTTTGCACGTAATAGGCAGGTATGATAATATCTGTAATTACATTCATCTTCCCGTGCAAAGCGGAAGTACCCGCATTTTACAATTGATGAACCGTACATATACCCGTGAATGGTACATTGCCAAAGTAAACCGCATCAGGGAAATTATTCCTGATTGTGGCTTGTCTACTGATGTCATCACAGGTTTTTGTACAGAAACGGAAGAAGATCACCAGGATACTTTAAGCCTGATGGAATACTGCAGGTACGATTTGGCTTATATGTATTTCTACAGTGAACGCCCGGGTACATTGGCTGCGCGCCGGTACACAGATGATGTTCCGGATGCAATTAAAAAAAGAAGGCTTCAGGAAGTTGTAGGGTTGCTTCGCCGGCATTCACTGGAAAGTATGCAACGTGATCTCGGTAAAAATTTCAGGATACTGATTGAAGGAAATTCCAAAAAAAGCGATCTGGATTGGGCTGGAAGAAATGATCAAAACAAAATGGTCATATTCCCGAAAGAAAACTACCTGCTGAAAAAAGGTGACTATGTGAATGTAAAAGTAATTGAATGTACAGCTGGCACATTATTGGGAAAGATAATTAACGGACAAAAAAAATTGTAGCGGAGGAGATTTGAAAATGGAATTACAGTCATTGAAAAACAGATTTGGGATCATCGGTAATGCCCCTGCGTTGAACCATGCGTTAAACGTTGCTTCGCAGGTAGCCAATACTGATCTGAGTGTATTGATTAATGGTGAGAGCGGTGTTGGTAAAGAATCATTCTCACTTATTATACATGCTTTGTCTGCAAGAAAGCACAATCCTTTTATTGCGGTCAATTGCGGAGCAATACCCGAAGGAACTATTGACTCGGAATTATTTGGCCACGAAAAAGGATCTTTCACTGGTGCCGTAGACAGTCGCAAAGGTTATTTTGAAACAGTAAACGGGGGAACGATTTTCCTGGACGAAATTGGTGAAATGCCATTGGGTACGCAAGCGCGGTTATTGCGTGTATTGGAAAGTGGTGAATTCATCAGGGTGGGCTCCAGCAAAGTACAAAAAACCGATGTGAGGGTAATCGCGGCAACCAACAAAGATTTGCTGGAGTTTACACAAAAAGGAAAATTCAGGGAAGACCTTTATTACCGTTTGAATACAGTACCTATCCGTGTGCCTTCATTGCGCGACCGGAAAGAAGATATTATTTTTCTTTTTAGAAAATTTGTTATTGATTTCGCGGAACGTTATAAAACAACTCCGGTGCAACTGGATGATGAGGCGAAAGATCTGTTAAATAATTATCCATGGCCCGGTAATGTTCGTGAATTGAAGAATATTGCGGAGCAACTATCAGTTCTTTCAGAAGAAAAATTAATCACTGCAGCAGCATTGAGAAAATTTTTACCGGAACATAATAATAATCGTTTACCAGTGCTGGCAACCGGCAACGGTAGTATTAGTCATTCAGAATTTGCAAACGAACGCGAAATTCTTTACAAGTTGTTTTTCGACATGAAAAAAGACGTTACTGAATTAAAAAGAATGTTTGTTGATATTCTGCAAAACCCGGCAAATACAGCTGCCGCAGCCAAATTTGCCAATGAATCGTTATTAAGAGAATACCCTTCAACCAATGAACTGAAGCCAGCCATTGGGCAGTCTGCCATTATGCATTCGCCGCAAACACAAAATGGTCAGTCTGTGATAATGAACCACAATGATATTCATACGCATGAAGAAGTTGAAGAGTCGCTTAACATAATGGATAAAGAAAAGGAACTGATCATAAAAGCCTTGAAAAAACACCGTGGTAAAAGAAAAGACGCTTCACTTGATCTGGGCATCAGCGAACGGACACTCTACCGCAAGCTGAAGGAATATGACATAGAAGAATAATCAATCATGGCAATGCAGAAACCAGGCAACAAATTGTTCGTACTTGTTATTTGTATAATGGCAATTGTAAACGAGAGTTGTTTACATTATACACTGAAGGAATCATCTATTCCCAAAGAAGTAAAGACAATCAGGATAAATTACATAGAGAATAAGGCCCGGTATGTAAATCCGCAGTTGAGTCCTCAGCTCACCGATCGGCTCCGGCAGAAGATCAATAATCAAACCAACAGAACATTGGTACAGGGAGAAAATGCAGATTATGATATTACCGGAACCATCACCGACTATTCATTCAGTACTTCCGGTATAGCGGATAACCGTACGGCCACCAATCGTCTTACGGTAACCGTACATATCAAATTATTAAACCGTATAGATGAAAAAAAGAATATAGACGCGGATGTAAGCCGCAGTTTTGAATTTGATGCCAATATCAGTATCCAGCAGGCAGAGCAACAATTGAATGAAAGCATTCTTAAAAACCTGACGGACGAAATCTTCAATCGTATTTTTTCCAACTGGTAATTTGAAAGTAAATTGCTGTTTCAATTATGAATGCACCATTAGATAATATTGTCCAGCATCTTTTTCACCAACCTTCCCTTCAATCTGTTACCATGGATGAATTGGAAAGAGTTGCCCGGCAAAACCCTTCCTTTGCAGTTGCACAATTTTTATTGCTCAAAAAAATGCAGGAAACGGAACATCCCGGATTTACTCAGCAATTACATAAAACAACGCTTTATTTCAATAACCCATTGTGGTTGCAATTTTTATTACAACCAAAAAATGAATCCAAACAAACTTATAATAACGTTGCTAATTTTGATCAGCCAGTCGGAATGAATAGCATTAATGCTGAAAAGGACAGGGAAAAGGATACAAATTATTCATTGGAGGAAAATAGAGTTCCGGAAACTGCACCTATTACCGCTGAATATGAAAATGAAATTAAATCAGTCGAACTTTCATCTGGAATTGACCTGGCAGTACAAAGCGAACCATTATCTGCAATGGAAATTGCTGAACAATTTGATTTCAAAAATGAATCAGTTCAGAAAGTTGATACCCAACAGTATCCTTCCTCGGGGGAAATGAATTTGAATGCAGAATCTTTACCGTTGCAAATCAATGCTGATAATGACCAGGTTACTCCAGGCAACGCAGAATTGACTGCTCAGGAAACAATAACTGAATTGGTTGAAGAACCAAAAGCAACAGTGCCTTCCGAAACCGTGATGCAGTCGGCCGTTGAAACTGCTGAATTATTTTTAACTGAAAAACAGGCAGCACTTGATGCTGATGATACTGAGATTCAGCAAACACAACAGGCAACCGAAGCAGTGTCACAAATGCCATTGCTGAAAACAATCATTGAATCTGCTGCAGCAAAAGATGATTTGCTGTTCGAACCCTATCATACAATTGATTACTTTGCTTCACAGGGAATCAAATTGAGTAAAATAGAACCTGAACCAAAAGACAAACTCGGCAGGCAATTAAAAAGTTTTACTGAATGGTTGAAAATGATGAAGAAGTTACCGCAGATATCTGTTGATAAGATATTGGCTGAAAATGAAGAATCGCGGGTAGTTGAAGCGGCCAGTCAATCCATCGAATCCAAAGAAGTAATAACGGAAGCCATGGCGGAGGTGTATGAGAAGCAGGGATTGCATGATAAAGCAGTTGAAGTTTACCATAAATTAAGTTTGCTCAATCCCGGTAAATCCGCTTATTTTGCAGGCAGAATTGAAGCTTTAAAACATTAATTATATGGTCATTTTATTTGTGGTTTTGATAGTGCTGGCGTGCCTGATACTGGGTTTTATTGTGTTGGTTCAGAACCCTAAAGGAGGTGGTCTCTCCGGAAGCATTGCTGGTTTCAGTAACCAGTTTATGGGTGTAAAACAAACTACCGATGTGCTGGAAAAAGGTACGTGGATTTTTGCTGTTATCGTAGCGCTACTTTGCCTATTTTCCGCTGCTTTTATACCAAAAGGTACGGGTAATGGTTCTAACCTGGTGAATGAACTGGATACCAAGCCTAAGACAACCCAATCTGCTCCTGTTCAGCAACAACCAACTGCCCCTTTAAAAAAATAATAACTTCCATACAATAATATTTTTTAAACCCCCGTCTTCTCTGGCGGGGTTTTTTCATTATTTTGATCACCGTTGATACAAATGCATTCGACGGAGGAATTCAAGGAAAATAACTTTTGATTTATGAAAAAAATATTTCTTTATGCTATTTTAATCCTTTTAGCGACAGGCGGGTATTTTGTGTGGAAAATAGCAGGGCCCGCTACCAGTTTCGAAACCAAAAATTATTACCTGCATATCAAAACAGGCAGTACCTATGAAGATGTATTGTCCACGCTGAAAACGGATCAGGTAATTAGTAACGCCGGTATATTTGGAATGATAGCTAACCGTTTTGACTACCCGCAAAAAGTAAAAGCAGGCAGATATAATATTCAAAAAGGAATGAGCCTGCTGAATATTGTGCGTATGTTGAAAAACGGTCAGCAGGAACCTGTTAACCTTGTTATTACCAAATTGAGAACCAAAGAAGATTTTGCATCATTGGTTGGCAAAAAATTTGAATGCGATTCAACATCGTTCATTCATTTTCTCAACAATAATGATTCAATGAAAAAATATGACCTGGATAGTAACACGGTGATGACTTCCGTTTTTCCGGATACTTACACTTATTTCTGGAATACTACGCCTTCAAGAATATTCAATAAGTTACAGGTAAATTATAATAGCTTCTGGACTACTGAAAGACTGACACAAGCAAAGGAACACAAGTTAAATGCACAAACGGCTTATACCCTTGCTTCTATTGTTGAAGAAGAAACAAACAAAAAAGACGACAAAGGAAAAATAGCCAGCGTTTACTTAAACAGGATCGATAAAGGCATGCGGCTATCAGCTGACCCTACCGTAAAATTTGCTTTGCACGATTTTGGATTAAAACGAATCTATCAGAAACATTTGCTGGTGGAATCACCTTATAATACGTACAAAATTTATGGTTTGCCGCCGGGTCCCATTTGTACGCCCGCTGCTGAAACAATTGATGCGGTATTAACTTCGCCCAAAACCAACTATATTTATTTTGTAGCAAAAGCAGATTTGAATGGCTATTCTAATTTTGCAGAAACCTATACTGAACACATTAAATACGCAAAGGAATATCAGCAGGCATTGGATAAAATGATGCAGCAGAAAAAACCATAATTTTAAAAGCTTCTTCTGGCAATGATTAAACTGGAACGAATAATACGCCGCTCATTTGTTTTTCGGTTCCTCGAGGAAAAAAGCAAGAAAGTAATATTGCCAGGTTTCCAGGGAGTGCCTTTATACGACGTCATCAATTTCTTTATACGTCAAATAAAGAGGAGCAGTTTAACGGAAAGGGCCTCTGCCATTTCTTATAATTTTATCATGGCCATTCCTCCTATCTGTCTTTTCCTGTTTACCTTGATACCGCACCTTCCTTTTGTAAGAAAAAGGACCATTGAAACGCAACTTCGTGCATTGATTACCGATATAGTGCCAGCGAAAGAGCACAATAAGAACATGATTGATTTTGTAAACAGTTTCCTTGACCATCCAAAAATTGGTTTGCTTTCTTTCGGCTTCATATTGCTGCTGTTTTTTGGCTCCAATGGCATGATGGGTTTAATGCGGTCATTCAATAAAAACTATTTGGGTGCCGCCAGAAGAACAGGGTTGCAGAAACGCTGGATTGCCATTCGCCTTACGATATTGATCATGCTGTTACTGATGACCTGTCTTTTATTACTAATCATGCAGGGAGCAGTATTGAAATGGTTGGGTATTGCTAATAACACGCTGTTAAAAACAATTGTATTCGCCAGGTGGGTATTTATAGTTGGATTGATTTATTTTTCCATTGCTTTTATCTACAAGTACGCACCAGACATACAAAAAAAATGGAAACTTGCCTCTCCGGGTTCAATACTGGCAACTACTTTAAGCATTATTGCTACCGTAGGTTTTTCATTGTTTGTAAATAATTTTGGGAAATACAATGCATTATATGGCTCCATTGGAACAGTGATTGTTCTAATGATTTTAATTTACATCAATTCACTCTCATTGCTGATTGGCTATGAATTAAATGTTAGTATTCATTCATTGCGGGTAATGGCGGAGCAACGGCAACAACAGGAAATCGCTGCTAATTAGTGCAACATTGATTAGAATAACCCTGTCTTTGAATACCAAACATCTTTTTACCCTTTTTATTTGTCTTACTTAAAACCTGGTTATATGAAAAAGGTATTTTTTACAATCGCTGCCTGCATTGCATTGACTGCATTTAACTTACCCGTGGGCGTACTACCTATTGGAGCAGAAATGCCAAAGGCCGATGTAATGATGAAAGATATCAGCGGAGATCTTGTGTCGTTAAAACAGGTAAGAGATGCCAATGGTCTGCTGGTAATGTTTAGTTGCAATACCTGTCCATACGTAATTAAAAATCAGGGGCGCACAAAAAGTATTTGCACTTATGCAAAAGCGAAAAGCATTGGTGTTATATTATTAAATTCAAATGAAGGCGGCAGAAGAAGCGGAGAATCCCTGGCCGATATGCAGCGATATGCCAAAGAACAGGGTTATAGTTATTTTTATGCACTGGATAGCGAGAATGAACTCGCCGATGCCTTTGGTGCCACCCGCACGCCCGAATGCTTTTTGTTCGACAAGAATAATAAACTTGTTTATCACGGCGCGATAGATGATAGCCCTCCTGATATCAATGAAGTAAAACGCACCCATCTTAAAGATGCAATAAATGAACTAATCATCGGAAAAGATATCAGTGTTAAAGAATCACGGTCTATAGGATGCGCTATCAGGCGTAAAGGATAACAACGGGAGTATAATTATTCCAACAATGCTTTCAGCCCTTTTTCAAATTGAAAAGCGGTCAGCCCTGTTTCATAAAATTTCCGGTACTGTTTTCTATTATTTACCATCAATGTAGATGGAATGGCACCGCTCCACCCGGCATCGATCTTCGGACAAAAAATATCCGCATTTGATTCATTCATCCAAACTATCGGGCAATCGAAGTTTTTACGGGTAATAAAAGCGGCGATTTTTTGCGGGTAGTATGACTTTATATCCAGGCTCACCAGCACCAAATCTATATCAGATTTATATTTCCCATTAATAGTTGAAATAAAGTAAGGAATCTCTTCAACACAGGAGCCGCACCAGGTAGCCCAGAAACTAATGACCAGCGGTTTATTTGATTTTGAAATAAAAGCAGCCAGCTCTTCTGCATTCATCTTTTTTATTTGCTGCGAATGGGCAATGAAAAAAATAATGCTGAATATGACGGATAATATATATTTTTTCAGCAAGTTCATTTTCTTTTTTTATGATTCAGTTTTAAACCTCCATTCGTTTAACAAGCTATTGTAACGGGCTTGCGGTAATCCTGTTTTTTCATACTGGCCCGCCTGCGCTTTTTGACGCAGGGCTTCATATACTGTAACTGCGCAGGCTACGGAAATGTTCAGGGATTTAATAATCCCCACCTGAGGAATAATAAAATTACCATCTGCCAATGCTCTTATTTCTTCGCTCACACCGCTGTGTTCATTTCCAAATACCAAAGCTATGGATTGCGTTAAATCTAAACTATGTAACGGGATAGCGTTACTGCCAAGATGCGTCGTCAATATCTTACCATACTTTTGTCGCAATTCATCAAAACATTTTACAGCATCTGTAAATTGGTGAATAGTGAGCCATTTTGCAGCGCTTGACGAACTCTTCTGACCAAATTTTTTATGAGCTGGTATTTTTGTATTCAATACATATATATCTTGTATGCCCACTGCGTCACAGGTTCGCATAACAGCGGAAATATTATGCGGATCAAATACATTTTCCAGCACAATAGTAATATTGCCCTGCCGTTTATTTAAAACCGTTAGCAATCTTTCTTCCCTTTCTGGCGTCATATTTGCAACCGGTGATTGATTAACAAAAAATACATTTAAACCCTTATTTCCTTCATTGAAAACACCCGACTCACAGACTGCCGCCTGGTTTCCTCTCCTGGTTTTCCTTATTGCGGCAATCTAACCATAAAAAGCGCAAACCAATATAATATGCTTAAAAAAATCATCAAAATAATCTTAATTGTATTGCTTGTATTAGTAGGTGTCGCTTTTGCAGCGCCGTTTGTATTCAAAGGCAAAATAATAACATTGGCAAAAAAAGAAATCAATAAAAGCCTGGATGCAAATGTTGAGTTTGCCGACATTGATATTTCATTTTTCAGGCATTTCCCCAGGGTAGCCGCATCACTAAAAAACCTACAGGTAACCGGTCAAAATGAATTTGCCGGAGACACATTGATTTCGGCACAGAATATTGATGTAGCGCTGAACCTTATGAGTGTCATTAGAGGCACTGATTTTAAAGTATATTCAATAAACATTGACGAACCGCGCATACACGCCATCGTTACAAAAGAGGGAAAAGCAAATTGGGACATCGTAAAACCCGACAGTTCAGCCAGCGCTGAAAAAACAGAAACTAAGCCATTCCAGTTGAATCTTCAATCTTACTCTGTTAACAAGGGTTACATAAAGTATGAAGATGCAGCAGGCAACATGAGCAGTGAGATTATCAATCTCAATCATAGCGGAAGTGGCGATTTCACTGCAGATCTTTTTACACTAAGCACCAAAACAACAGCAGACGAAGTGAGTTTTATCTATGGCAATATCCCTTATTTATCCAGGACCAAAACGAGTATTGATGCAGACATCCAGGTAGACAATAAGACAAACAAATACAGCTTTAAAACGGATAAGGTTTTATTGAATGAATTAAAATTGAACACAGAGGGGTTTTTTCAACTGGTCAACGATAGCGTGTATAACATGGACATAAAGTACAACGCACCATCCACAGATTTCAAAAATATACTATCCCTGATTCCGGTTGTGTACCAGAAAAATTTTGCTTCTGTAAAAACCAGCGGTAGTACGATATTCGATGGTTTTGTGAAAGGAACGTACAGCAGTCAACAAATTCCCGCTTACAATCTCAACCTCGATATTAAGAATGGTTTTTTTCAATACCCTGATCTGCCCAGACCTGTAAAAAATATTAATGTAACTGTGAAAGTGGATAACCCTGATGGTATTACTGATCATACAGTGGTTAATATTCCGCAGGGCTATATTGAATTAGACAACGAACCATTTGATTTCAGGGTGCTTGTTAAAACTCCGGTGAGCGATATGTTTGTGGATGCCGCCGCAAAAGGAAAACTTGATCTTTCAAAAGTGGCACAACTGGTAAAATTGGAAGCTGGAACCTCGCTGAGCGGTTTGATAAATGCAGATGTCAATGTAAACGGTTACATCTCCGCAATTCAAAAGCAACAATATGACAAATTTAGTGCTGCAGGTACCGTTAACCTCAGCAATTTCTTCTACGCGTCGAAAGCATACCCGGATCCCGTAAAATTGAACAGCCTGCTCGCAAGTTTTAATCCGCGCAATGTAACACTCAGCAATCTGGCAGGCCAATACCTTAAAACCAATTTTTCGGCCAATGGTTCCATTGATAATTTGCTGGCTTATACACTCAAAAATCAGGCATTAAGCGGAATAATTAATGTAAAAGCAGATCAAATGAACCTGAACGACTGGATGGGTACATCAGCCGATACCAGTACAAAACAATCATCAACATCGGCTCCTTTTGCAGTTCCGGCCAACCTGGATTTGATTGTTAATGCAGGGATTGATGAAGTTCATTACGATAATCTGGACCTCCAAAATCTGACTGGCACACTTTCAATTAAAAATGAAACTGTTTCTATACAAAATGTGAAAAGCAATGCTTTAGATGGAACGATAAATCTAAGCGGGCTGTATTCAACCAAACTTAATAAGAAGAATCCCGATATAAATCTGAGCTATGATGTGAAAGGGCTTGATGTACAAAAAACATTCAATGCTTTTAACACAGTCCAGAAACTGATGCCTGTAGGTAAATTCCTGGGGGGTAAAATTAATTCTCAACTAAGCTTTACCGGCAAATTGGGCGAAAACATGATGCCTGATCTCAATTCACTTACAGGCAATGGAAATCTTTTACTGATAGAAGGGTTTCTTAAAAAATTTGCACCTCTGGAAAAATTAGCTGCAACATTGAATGTAGCTGATCTGGAATCCATTACAATAAGGGACATTAAAAATTATATTGAGTTCGCTAATGGGAAAGTACTGGTAAAACCCTTTAAAGTAAAAGTAAAAGACATAGAAATGGAAATTGGTGGTATGCATGGTTTTGATCAATCATTGGATTATGTAATTAATATAAAATTACCAAGGGCGCTGATGGGTGAAAAAGGAAACAGCTATCTAAATAATTTGGTCAACCAGGTTAATAGCAAAGGAGTGCCGGTTAAAGTGAGCGATATAGTTAACCTAAAAATACATATGGGAGGCACTATTACCAACCCAGTTTTAAAAACAGATTTAAAACAGGCTGCCTCTTCACTGGCGGATGATTTGAAGAAACAAGCAATTGATTTTGCCAAAGCAAAATTTGACAGTAGTAAAACGGCAGTTACCAGTGCAGTAAAAGATACCATAGCAGCTTTAAAGAAAGAAGTAATGCAAAGCGCAGCAGAAGAATTGAAAAAACAATTATTTGGTAAGAAAGATTCTACACAAGCTGGCGCAAACGACGGAAAAAAGAAAGCCGAAGAGTCTGCTAAAGGTTTATTGGAAAATATCAATCCTTTTAAAAAGAAAAAAGCGGCAACAGACAGCACCAAACATTAATACCAATATTCAATTTGAACCGCTGTAAAGAGATTGATTAGCATTTCTGATATCTGAATGTACAACAGCTGCGATCACTTCACTAATCAGCAAAATCTCACTTCAAAGCCTGATAGGTAAGCTGCGCAAAGCAGCTTCCAAAAAAACACGCCCAAACTGTGATTTTAATGGGCTTTACCCTATTTTTGCCATCCCTGAAAATTAAACACAAAGAATAAACTTATATGGACAAATTGTTTTACCTGGTTCCTGCAATGGGCATCATTGGCCTTTTATTTACAGCGGTAAGAAGTGCATGGGTATCTAAACAAGATGCCGGGAATGAAAGGATGACTGAAATTGCCAAATATATATCAGAAGGTGCAATGGCATTTCTCAAAGCAGAATATAAAATACTTACCTATTTTGTAATTATTGCAGGGCTGCTGCTTGCGTTCATGGGTTATTCAAATCCTAAATCAAGTCCGGTAATTGCCATTGCCTTTGTAATTGGTGCTGTATTCAGCGCATTGGCTGGGTTTATCGGAATGCGTATTGCTACAAAAGCCAACGTGAGAACAGCACATGCAGCAAGAACAAGCCTTGCAAAAGCACTTGCGGTTTCTTTCACCGGGGGTAGTGTGATGGGATTGGGTGTTGCAGGTTTAGCAGTACTTGGATTAGGCGGTTTATTCATTATTTTTAAAATGATTTTTGCACCAGGAAGTGCGGTGGACAGCCAGGAAATGGAAAGAACCATTGAAGTGCTGACTGGTTTTTCATTGGGTGCCGAATCAATTGCATTATTTGCCCGGGTAGGTGGCGGTATTTATACAAAAGCTGCTGACGTTGGTGCAGACCTAGTTGGTAAAGTAGAGGCAGGTATTCCGGAAGATGATCCCCGTAATCCTGCAACCATTGCAGATAATGTAGGCGATAATGTTGGAGATGTAGCAGGCATGGGTGCCGATTTGTTTGGTTCTTATGTTGCAACAGTATTGGCAACAATGGTGTTGGGAAGAGAAACAACTGCGCATGGCGATTCATTTGGTGGATTGTCTCCTATTCTTTTGCCAATGTTAATAGCTGGTTTTGGAATAGTCTTTTCTATAATAGGAACCTTTTTTGTGAAGATTTCTGAATCGGCTGGCAACAGTACCAGTGCAGTGCAAAAAGCATTGAATATGGGAAACTGGGGCTCCATAATATTGACGGCTATTGGTTGCTATTTCCTGGTAAATTATCTACTACCCGATACATTGACGCTGCGTGGACATGATTTTACAAAGAATGGTGTATATGGAGCAATCATTGTTGGCCTTGCAGTGGGCACATTGATGAGCATGATTACCGAATACTATACTGCCATGGGTAAACGCCCGGTAAAAAGTATCGTTCGTCAGTCATCAACAGGTCATGCCACTAATATAATTGGTGGACTTGCAATGGGTATGGAAAGTACTTTTCTGCCAATACTTGTTTTGGCTTCCGGCATTTATCTTTCCTTCTGGTGTGCAGGTTTATACGGTGTTGCAATCGCAGCCGCAGGTATGATGGCCACAACAGCTATGCAATTGGCCATTGATGCATTCGGTCCAATTGCAGACAACGCTGGCGGGATTGCTGAAATGAGTGAATTGCCCAAAGAAGTTCGTGAAAAAACAGATATACTTGATGCAGTAGGAAATACAACTGCTGCGACTGGTAAAGGTTTTGCCATTGCTTCTGCTGCCCTTACTGCGCTGGCATTGTTTGCGGCTTTTGTTGGCATTTCAGGTATCAGTGGTATAGATATTTATAAAGCGCCCGTCCTGGCCGGACTGTTTGTGGGGGGAATGATTCCATTCATATTCTCTTCGCTGGCCATTCGTGCAGTTGGTGAAGCAGCAATGGCAATGGTAGAAGAAGTGCGCAGGCAGTTTCGCAGCATTCCCGGCATAATGGAAGGAACGGGTAAGCCTGAATATGATAAGTGCGTTGCTATTTCAACTGATGCATCCATAAGAAAAATGATGCTCCCTGGCGCGATTACGATACTTTCTCCCCTGATCATTGGATTTGCTTTTGGTCCGGAAGTATTGGGCGGTTTTTTAGCAGGAGCAACGGTTAGTGGGGTATTAATGGGTATGTTTCAAAATAATGCGGGTGGTGCGTGGGACAATGCTAAAAAATCTTTTGAAAAAGGAGTTGATATTAACGGACAGATTTACTATAAAGGATCTGACCCGCATAAAGCATCTGTTACCGGCGATACGGTGGGTGATCCTTTTAAAGATACTTCGGGCCCGTCTATGAACATTTTAATTAAACTGATGTCAATTGTTTCATTGGTTATTGCTCCCACACTGGCTGGTATGCATCATACCGGTAATACTGCAAGCAACGAAAGAAAGATTGAAATGAAAGTTATGGTTGATAAATCAGGAGATAAATCAGATGCGACAATAACAATAGATGGAAACGATGCCGGAAAGGAATTGCAAAAATTAGTTGACGCCCTGAAAGCAGACAAGATGGATGACAATGGAAATCTTTCTGTTGAATTGAAAAATGGCGAATTGTCTATAAATGGGAAAAAACAAACTTCAGAAATCATCAAAAAGTACGAACCATATTTTGATGGAAAAAAAGATTTAAATTTTTCTATCAAAATTGAAGATAAATAATATATTCGCATTGCATTAATTAGGTACATAATACCGAAAGCCCGTTGTGTCTACATCGGGCTTTTTTAATTTTAGTAACTGCTACCAGGATGATCCCAATAACATCTATATGGCAACTTCAATAAGGAATAATTCACCAAAATATTTTTCCATCGACCGACAAAATTCCGCCCGTTCCAAAAAACTTCTATAAATCCTGAAACAAATCTTCTGTTAATGCTACCTTAAAAAGCCGTAAATCCAACCTCGTGGAGAAATCCAGTGATATTATTACGAAAATGATCGTATATTAGTGGACAAAGTAACTATTATGGCAACCAGCAAATATGTAAAACCTACAGAAGGCGAACTGGAAATATTACGCGTGATTTGGGAAAAGGGTCTGGCCAGCGTTAGAGATGTACATGAAGAACTGGCCAAAACAAAAGATGTAGGCTATACCACAACCCTCAAACTAATGCAGATCATGAATGAGAAGGGATTGGTGAAAAGGGATAAGTCGAGCCGGGCACATTACTATACCGCTGCCGTGAGCAAAGAAAAAACCCAGAAACACCTGCTTGGCAAAATGATTGATGGATTGTTTGGCGGTTCCCCTACCCAACTGGTAATACAGGCATTGGGTAATTACAAAGCAAGTGAAGAAGAAATTGAGGAAATCCAGCAATTACTCAATCATCTTAAAAAATAATTTTTCATGTCTTTCTTTACCGCCTCTCCATTTCTAAAAGTATTGGGTTGGGCACTGCTGAACAGCATTTGGCAGTTTATGTTGTTGTGCCTGGTATATTGGTTTATCACAACACTTTTCAAAAGAATGACCGCAATGGCAAAGCATGCAATTGCTGTATACCTGCTGTTTGCCGGCTGCATTTATTTTCTTTTTATCCTTATATGGAAATTTATTTCTATTCAGTCAGCAGGTTCGGTTGCAGATGCTTTTATATTAAGGGATTCATTCTTTTATAGCGTCTGGCATACCGCAAATTCATTGGCAGATGTGGTCATTCCTTATTGCGCGGTTATGTATATCTGCTGGATCCTGGCCCTGTTTATTAAATTTTCAGTTTTCGTGAAATATTCACAGGCGCTGCCGGCAAAAGAAACGCAAAAAATGAGTGCGAGTTGGAGAACTTATGTAAAAACAGTGGCTGATCAGCTGGGTATTGAGAAACCCGTGAAGATTTTACTATCAATGCAGGTAGACACACCACAGGTGTTGGGATTTATCAAGCCTGTTATCTTAATGCCTTTTGCCTGTCTTAGTCAACTGACAACCGCTCAACTGGAAGCAATTTTATTGCATGAATTGGTACACATCAAACGCAATGACTACTTAATAAATCTTTTCGTTGCTTTTTCGGAAATTGTATTCTTCTTTAATCCATTTGTTTCACTACTGGTAAATGCAATCCGAAAAGAAAGAGAATACAGTTGCGACGATATGGTGATGCAATTCCAGTTTCAGCCCCGTCAATATGCTGCAGCCTTGCTCACGTTAGAAAAAAATCGCAGGATGCCTGTGACTTTTGGAATTGCTGTCAGCGGGAAAAATACAAAACAATTACTGGCTCGTATAGAACGCATTGCAGGTGTAAATAGAAAGCAACCCATCAGACCTTCTTTTAAAGCTTGCCTGGCAGCAGTGATTGCTTTGTTACTAATTGCAACCATGAACCCGGTGAAAATGGTTACAAGTAAAAACGGTGTTCCTGCAGTATCGGTAGCAGTAGTTAATTCAAAGTTCCAAACAAACAGTAATTACTCCATCAGCGGGACCGGTAAGATAAAAACTCAAACCGCCATTCAACATAAAAAAAATACCCGTTCAAAAACTATATCAGCAAACTGTGAAGATCTGCCCATCAATTCAAATGATGAAGGTTGGAGTACCGTTGTGACTGCAGGGGATGGGTCAGCCGGAGATGAACCGCAAACTGCCGCAAGTTCTTCACCCATTGATTATGCATTACCCGAAGGGGAAACTGCTGTGGCTCCTGCACCAGAATTGGCAACTGTAACACCTTATGTTCCGGCCAATAGTTTTTCTTATCATATTATCCAGGATACTACTGTGCCGAAAACCAAAGGCGAAACTTACCAGGAGTTGCTGGCAAGGGAGGCTTTGATAAAAGCGAAAAAAGCAATGAATGTTATCAACTGGCAAAAAATTGAGAAGCAAATGAAATATAGCGCCCGCGATCTGGCAAAATTAAAATCTGAAATAACCAGGGAACTGGTCAATCTCAACTGGCAGCAAATAAATAAGGATGTACAAACTGAAATGCAGGGCGAACATATCCAAAAAGCAGTACAGGCAATCCGCCAGGAAAACCTGCTTAAACTATACCAGCAATACGAAACCAATAGCGAATTGATCAATAAACAACTGCTGGAAAGCGATCAACTCCTGAAAGCATCAGACAAAAAGATGCAGTCCACCCGGCAACAACTACTTCAAAAACAAAAACAGGCGCAGGAGGAATTGAAAAAACAACGTATCATTTATATTTAACCCGGCGCTTCTTCCTGATTTACTTATTTTTTGTACTTGTTATTAATTAATCCCTGTGCTATCAAAGTAAATTTGACGGTTGTTGATCTTATAAAACTTACTTTTTCTTAGCACGAATCTTAATATTTGGTTTGTCTTTATTCTCTTACATTCGTGGCAATTTACGAGTATGAAACTTGAACTTCTGGATTTCAGGGAGTTGGAAAATTACCCTTCCGGCTCTGGCATCGAATTTTTTGACGATAAGGTTTACATGGTAGGCGATGATGCAAAGGATTTGCTGATCATGAATAAAAAGTGGAATAAACCTGAATTGGTTAACTTATTTGATTCGGCAGCAAAAAAAATTCCAAAGGAATCAAAATCTGACCTGGAGACGATGACCGTTTTACAGTTGGAAAAAAAGCCTCATTTGCTGATCATCGGTTCTGGTTCATCAGTTGGCAGCAATAAAGGGCTACTTTTTAATATTAAGTCCAGGGCCAAAACATGGCTCGATCTTACGGTCTTTTACCAAAGAATAAAAGCTGCTGGAATTAACTCCCTGAATATAGAAGGGGTTGCATTGGTCTACGACTACCTGGTAATGGTTAACAGGGGCAACAATACATATCCTCACAACCATCTTATTGTTACAAAACCGGGGTTTTATAAACAACAGGAAGACGCTCCCCTTGAAATACTAAAAATTGATTTTTCAAATCTCAGCAAGGAAAACCTAGGAGTATCCGGTCTTACCTATTCAGATAAACACGAAGATCTTTTCCTTACCATTTCAACTGAAAATAAGCCCAATTCAATAGATGATGGTACCATCGGAAAGAGTTACCTGGGTATTATTGAAAACTTATACCGAAAAATAGGTCGTGAGAAATTATCCATTAAAGTGAATCAGTTGATTGATTTAAATGATGCCGATAAAAAATTTAAAGGCTTTAAAATTGAGTCCGTTTGTATCCAGTCTGAAAAAGACCACAGTCTGAAATTGCATCTTGTGGCAGATAACGACACGGGAAAAAGCTACTTGTTCAAAACTTACGTAAGTTGGTAATCCGTTTTTATTTTAGTTTGCAAATAAAATCTTTTTCCCAAAGCCAGAAGTAAGATCGCGTCATTCAGAACTGATAGCCGCAATAAACCAAAGCAGGGATTTTTTTCAGTAATATGAAATCTTCCCGAATCAAACCTGTTTTATTAAAAAATGCCGATAGCATAATTGCTGCACTGGCGGGAATGGTTATTATCTTCTTTTTTACCCGTCACAGTGGAATCGGGATCTCACCAGATGCCGTTGTTTATTCCAGCGTTGCTGAACACATTTTGCAATATGGGTATCCAAAAGACTATAATCAAAGTGCAGTAACGGATTTTCCATTATTATATCCGTTATTTCTCAGCCTGATTGGATTTCTTACAGGCACAAAAGTACTTGTCTTTGCGCCTGTGTTGAACGCTTTTCTTTTTGCCATTGTTATATTTCTGAGCGGACGAGCCATGAACCGGTTGAACATTTTTTCAAGGTGGCCCGGGATCTTTGCGCTGAGTTGCATTGTCATCAGTCCCTGTTTGATTGAAATCTACCCAATGCTATGGTCAGAAACCGTTTTCATATTATTGTTACTGATTTTTATTGTTACGCTTCGTCGATATTTTCAAAATCACCAGACTAGCGCCTTACTTATTGCTGCGGGCATTGCTGCACTCGCCACCGTTACCCGTTATGCAGGTATAACAATGATAGCAACAGGTACTTTGCTATTATTACTGGATAAACAGCCAGGTATAAAAAAGAAAATGACTGGTTTGATCGTATTCATCAGCGTTAGTCCCCTTTTATTTATTATCAATCTTGCCAGAAACTATTATATCAGCGGCACGTTAATGGGTCACCGGGAAAAAGCCATCAGGTCGCTTGCAACTAATATTCACGATGCAGGCGCCGTATTCTGTGATTGGTTACCATTCGTTCATGGCCATAACAATCTAGCTTCCGCTGTTTTTGTAATCGTAACACTGGGATTTATAATGCTTTGGTTTTGGCAATTCACACAATTGGAACAACAATCTTCCTTTGAACTTATAGCAACTACTTTTTTCCTGGTTTATATGTTCTTCATTATCGCATCGGCCAGTCTTTCCCGTTTTGAAGAATTAAATAGCCGGCTGCTATCCCCGTTATTTATTCCTTTTGTATGGATAAACATTGCACTGATTTCAACTTTGATAAAAAAAACCAGGAAGTCAATGACAAAGTTTTTTTCAATGGCCACCGCAACTATCTTTTTTATCGCATTTCAATACCAGCAATTAAGAGCAGACCTTGAAACCTGGGATGGTGTGAAAGATGCGGGGGTTCCTGGTTATACAGAAGATGAATGGAAACTATCTCCAACCGTAAAATATGTACAGCAAAACCTGTTTTTATTGGCGGATAGCATTACTATTTATTCAAACGCCAATGATGCCATCTATTTTTTTACAGGTAAACATGCAATGTCATTGCCCCATAAAGATTTTGCAAATGAAAAGGCATTGTTCCTGCAAAAACCCAATTGTTATGTGGTCTGGTTTAACAACGGAGAGAACCCCGACCAGGTAGATGCAAATTTCATCAGCACTGAAAAAAAAATGAAACTATTCAAACAGTTCGCAGATGGAGCGGTCTATTCTTTTCATAACTAGCTGAAATATGTTTACATAAGTGACGTTGCTCAATACCCTGCAACTTCCGTTTCATTATCTTTGACCAAACCCCCGGTATTGAGAAAAAAAATCAGGTATTACCGGCTTATCTGGTTAAAGCATGATCTTCCTGCAGGTCTCTCTGTATTCCTGGTTGCATTACCGCTTTGCCTTGGTATAGCCTTAGCTTCTGGAGCACCATTGTACGCGGGTATTCTTTCCGGAATAATAGGTGGCCTGGTGGTATCACTTATCAGCGGATCACAATTAGGTGTTTCAGGACCAGCGGCAGGTTTATCTACAATTGTGGCCGCATCTATTATTTCGTTTGGTGATTACCAGCTTTTTTTGCTGGCCGTTGTGGTGTCAGGATTGTTCCAGGTAATTTTGGGCCTGCTTAAACTGGGAGTGATTGCCAATTACTTTCCTTCCGCCGTAATCAAAGGAATGTTAGCAGCCATCGGAATTATTCTTATTTCCAAACAAATTCCTGTTGCATTGGGTTATGATCAACCAGATTTCTGGAGCAGTGGGTTTCTTACACTTTTTTCAAAACACTTTTTCGTCAATATTGAAAATCTAAACCTTCATACTACCCGGGGAGCAATTTTAATTACCCTTGTATCACTGAGTGTGATGGTGTTGTTGCAACAAAATTTTGCAAAGCGATTAAAATTTATTCCCGCACCGTTGCTGGCTGTACTTGCAGCTATCCTAATCAATGTATTGTTTTCAATTTTTACCGTTGGATATTCATTGAAGCAAACCCAGCTTGTAAATATTCCCCCGAATATTTTTGGTAATATCTCGTTCCCTGCATTTCCGAAATTGTTTACCAATGCCCAGGTCTGGAAAGATGGTGTCATTATGGGATTGCTGGCTACCCTGGAAACATTATTATGTGTTGAAGCAATTGACAAACTCGACAAACGCAACCGCATCACCCCGGTAAACCGCGAGTTGCTGGCACAAGGAACCGGCAATATGCTCTGCGGGCTACTGGGAGCGATTCCTATAACGGCAGTCATTGTGAGAGGAGCCGCTAATATTGATGCAGGCGGCAGAACAAAACTATCTGCGTTCACACATGGCTTATTCCTGTTACTAACGGTCTTGTTTATCCCTTTTCTGCTTAATAAAATACCATATGCGGCTTTGGCCGCCGTGTTGATTATTACTGGTTACAATTTATCAAAACCGAAATTATACCGCAATATGTGGAGCCTGGGATGGAAACAATTTCTTCCTTTTATATTTACGATTGTTATTATTTTATTAACAGACTTACTCATTGGTGTGGTAACTGGCCTCGTGATTTCAATATACTTTATCATCCAGAATAATTTCAAAGCAGAGTATAAAATTCAGAGGACAAAGCAACATGAAACAGAGATTTTTTACATTAAGTTGAACAGCAATGTTACGTTTCTCAATAAAGTGAAGCTAAAAGATGCTCTTGACAGAATTCCTGAATATTCTGTTTTAACCATTGATGGCAGTGAATGCAATTTTATTGATTATGATATTCTTGAAATCATCAGTGAATATGGCAACAAGGCGCATAACCGTCATATAGAAATGCACCTGAAAGGAATTGAAAAAGTAAGCATAACAGCCATTCACTGATGGCAAGCGCACTTCCGGAAAACTGAATTGAAAGTTGTTGAATTCCCATTAAGATTGTTCTTCCAGCACGGTAAATTGCTGTTCCAGCGTGGGTGAGTTATCATAAATCGTATCAATGAAAGACGCTCCCCATTTTGCATACCAGGGCATAAAATTTTCAATGCGTTCCTGTAAACTGTTGAATGGGAACAATGCGTTTTTTACCGATTGTATCTGGCGCTGCTGATCTTCATATTTGCGTTTTTCAGCCCGCAGCATTTTCTTTTCCAGTTCCCGCAATGGTTTAACGGCACGAGCTTGCAGGGCTTCAATGTGATGTTGCAGGGTTTTATCAATGTTACCAGCTCTCTGTTTCAATACATGGTATAGTTTACGCATTTCTTCCAGTTCATTTTCCAATTTCAGTTCCCCGTTTTTATTTCGGTTAACCAGCGACGTTAGCAATTGCTGTGCAGGATGAAAAAAATCATGGGAAGTAAAACCAAGCCTGGATATTTTCTCTGTCCACTTCTTTTCTATCAAAAGAAATGAATTCCGCAATACCAGTACCGGGTATGGTACTTTATTTTCTTTAAAAAGATCTTGTAATTCCAGCCAGTAAGCCATTTCCCCGCCCCCGCCGATAAATGCGATATTGGGCAATATTGTTTCCTGGAATAAACCACGCAATATTACATTGGGACTAAAACGGTCCGGATGGTCATTTAATTCTTTCAGTATTTCATCTTTCGAAAATTGCAGAGAAGTATTGAGCACAGTATACCGTTCGTTTTTTACTTCAATGCGTTCGCGCTTATCATCCTTTAAATAAAATAAATTAATGGCGCGTGGATTTGCCTGCACTTTATAATGTTGGGATAGCCGGCTGATAGTCCCGCCAACCAAAACAGATGCCGATTGATGCATCAAATCTTCTGCAAAAACAGGTTGCATCACCTTTTTCAAACCTTCACTATCGGGTATCAATACAATCAATCCATAAGCAGCAAACAGCTTATCGATTAATGTAAAAGTAGCAGTCTGGATATTGCTGTCCGCAGTATAACATTCTTTCAATATCGTCACCAGTTCTTTACCATGCGGCAACACAGCAAGTTCTCCTTCTATTCTCGCAATGATTTTGTCAAGGCCTTTTGTTTTCATTCTGCCTACTGCACCCGTCTGACGGGTATCCCAGGTAATTTTTTCGCCATGCAGGTAAATTTTGCCAAGTTCATCCAGATCAGCATCTTCGCTGCCCATATAGAATACCGGAACAAAATTGTTTTGCGGAAGCTGTTCCTTGAGAAATGCTGCCAGTTTAATAGTATGCAATATTTTATATACAAAGTAAAGAGTGCCGGTAAATATGGCGGGCTGATGCGCCGTTGTTATGGTAAAAGTATTATCACTTTGAAGGAGCTTTATATTTGAAAGTACGGCTGCTGAAGTTGCCATGCCGGCATATTGTTTCTCCAATTCATTGCTTAATAAGGAACGATGACCAGTAAAAAAATTTCGGGCCTCAATAGCAGCTTTGATTCCTTCCAGATTAGGTAAATGATTATAAAATGGACGAAGGTCATTTACCTGTTGCAGATAATCTGAAACAATCCTGGAAAAATAACCTGTATCGACATATAGCAAACTGGTAGAAGTACAATTCATATTGGTTTGTAAAAATACAAATTACGGGGTTTGTAAAAATCCATTGGTCATTTTTAACAAACCATCTTTACTATTTAAGCTGGTACGCAACAACACTGTTCTTAAAGAACGTGGGTACATACACTATTTTATTTTTACTATCGTAACCAATATCTGCCGTATTGCTTTTTTGATTGCGCGTGTCCAATAATAGCTGAACAGCATTTCCCTTTACATAGTATATAACACCGTTCCAGGCAGAAACGATAAATTCATCACCACCAACCTGCTCAACACCATCGGTTGCCGGCTCCATGCCTTCTGCAATTTTAACTGATTTCTTGTCTGAGCTGATCTTATACAGACTGCCGGCAGCCAGTGCATAAACATCAGCGCCAATGGCTAGTACACCATTCAATCCATTCAATCCTTCTGTAAAAAGTGATGGTTGATTATTCAGTATTGAATATATTTTTCCCGATTTGGAATCGGTAACATATACCATCCCTTTCTGATCCACTGATACATCATTCAGACCAGTTGCATTTTCTATAGGTATGCGTTTAACGATAGATTCCTTTGCGATGTCAATTACCACTACATTGTCTACATCGGCCACAAACAACATATTGTTATAAACGCCGATACCCTTTGGAGCATTCAATCCCTTTACCCAGTCAACACTAATAATTTTTCCATCAAGACCTACTTTACCTATCGAACCTTTGCCATCTTTTTCCCAAGGATCCCCGTCTATATTTGAAACAAAAAGGTTCTTGCCTTTCTCAAAATATAAAACAGATTCCGGTGTTTTTAATAGCGTATCAGTTTGCCATAATTTTGTCAGTTGGTGTTGCTGCGCTGCAGACTTATTGGATATAGCGGCTGCAGCAAATATAATAACTGCCAGTAACAGTATATTTTTCATAAATAATAGTTTGCGCTAAATTACAGATGAAGCCTTTAAATAGTTCATCGGAACAGAAACAAATTAGAAACAAATTATTTAATCAAATCGCTCAACGGCAAAAGGAGTTATATCCATACTGGGAGATTGCTCATTGATGATTTCACTCACCAATTTACCGGTACCTGCACCAAGACTCAATCCCAGCATGGAATGGCCGGTAGCCAGCACAACATTTTTCCATTTTTTTGTCCGGCCAATATAAGGAAGTCCATCTGCCGAACATGGCCGGTAACCATACCAGATTTTATCAGCAGCAGGCATAGGAATATCAAATTCCGGGAAGAATCGTTTCACTGCATCAAGAATGCCCTGCACACGGTTCATCCTTGGCGGGGTTCGGGTGGAAGTGATTTCCATGGTGCCTCCAAATCGGATTTTATTTCCATCCATGGGTGTAATAGCAACACGTCCTTCTACTAAAATAACCGGATGATTTACTTTGAAAGGAGAATTTTCCAAGGTAACTGAATAACCACGGCCAGGCATCAATGGCAAGTTGATGTCTAATAATGCAGCTGCCTCCCTGCTCCATGAACCCGTTGCGATAATTACGGCATCAGTTTCATGCGAAGCTTTATTAGTGATTACTTTTTTTACTGCATCCTGGCTTTTTTCAAGGTTGATCATTTCTTCGTTGGGTAATAATTTCACGCCCCGCTGCTGTAACAATTTAATTAACCCATTCATCAATTTATTGGGATACAAATGAGCATCGCATTTAAAAAACAGCGCCCCTATTCCATTTATCGGTGTCTGTGGTTCTAATTTTTTCAATTCTTCATAACTCAGCAAAACAGCATCGAGACCCAGCTCATGTGCTTTTTCTACCGTATGCCTTGCATGCTCAGCCGATTTTTCTGTTTGAAAAATTTCCAACAACCCCTTGTGTTCATAGGAAAAATGGAAGTCGGGTATCCTGGTCCAGGTTTCATATTCATGCTGGCTGATCACAGCAATGTCTTTTAAAGGACGTGCTGCAGCTTCTACATTACCGGGTTTTGCACTGCGCATAAATTTAAAACCCCAATCTATGAGTGCTTTGTCCAGGCGCGGCTGCACATAAAACGGGCTTTTTGCATTCAGCATCCATTTAATTCCCTGCTTTACGATACCGGGTGTTGCCATTGGGATAAAGTGGCTTGGGCATACATAACCCGCATTGCCATAAGAACAATTGTCGAAAAAATCGCCCTTGTCAATTACCGTTACATCCCAGCCTGATTGATTAAGATAGTAAGCTGAACTGAGCCCGATAATGCCCCCGCCAATAACCATTGCTTTCATGATGCCATTCTTTAAAGCTGCAAATATAGCCGCATATTGCCTTCTCAAAAAAGATGCAGATGGTTTTCAATACAGAGGTGAAGAAATGTTACAACAGGGGTAAAATACATGATATTTTTGACCGCGGTCACTTTTGTTGAAACCCTGATTTTGTTTTGCTACATTTGTTTTTCACTCATGCTATATGGAAGCTTACGGTAAAATTCTCCTAATTGCTATGCCTGTATTTCTCGGCCTTGTATTATTTGAAAAATGGTGGGGTTGGCGGAAAGGAAAGGATACCGTGCATAACATGGACATGATTTCAAGTCTCAGTTCCGGTGTTACCAATGTTACAAAAGATGTATTGGGCCTCAGCATTGTCATTATATCTTACCAATGGATAGTTGATAAAATTGCCATTGTACATATTCAATCTTCCATTCTCACTTACCTGGTTGCATTTATTGCACTTGATTTTGCAGGTTACTGGACACATCGCGTGCAACATGTTTTCAATTTTTTCTGGAACGGTCATATTGTTCATCACAGCAGCGAAGAATTTAATCTTGCCTGCGCATTAAGACAAAGCATTTCATCTTTCGCAAAAATATTTGTTGTCTTCCTGTTACCCGCGGCTTTATTGGGTGTACCCGAAAAAGTGATTGCCGTTGTTGCGCCTTTGCATTTGTTTGCTCAATTCTGGTATCATACGCAACACATCAATAGAATGGGTTGGCTGGAAAAAATTATTGTAACCCCTTCACACCACCGGGTACATCACGCTATCAATAAAGAATACATTGATAAGAATTACGGCCAGATATTTATTTTCTGGGATAAGCTGTTTGGAACCTACCAGGAAGAATTAAATGATGTTACACCGGTTTACGGAATTACAAGACCAGTGCGTACCTGGAATCCAGTTAAGATAAATTTCATTCATCTATTGTTATTAATAAAAGATGCGTGGCATGCACAAAACTGGAAAGATAAATTGCGTATCTGGTTCATGCCAACCGGGTGGAGACCAGCAGATGTTACTCAAAAATACCCCGTATATAAAATAGAAGATGTTTATCATTTTGATAAATATGATACAAGGCATTCAAAATTGCTGGTCACCTGGGCGTGGGCACAAATGATCTCGTTGCTTGTTTTTACCAGTTACCTGTTTGGCAATATCGCCAGGATTGGAAACCCGGCAATGTATTTCTATGGGGCGTATATTTTTGTGTTTGTTTATGCATTAGCGGAATTACTGGATGGAAATCGATATGCTATGTACTGGGAAATAACAAAAAGCATTTTTGGATTGGGGATCATCTGGTATTCGGGAGATTGGTTTGGTGCCGAAACTTATGCAGTCTCCATTAAATATGTATTGATTGCTTATTTTATTTTATCAATGATGATTACTGGCTGGTTCGTTTTTTATGACAACAGTAAATCACAGGTCCCGGTATCTGTTTAACAGCTTCCATCGTACCGTAATAGAATCGTTGATATTTTATTTTGTTGTTTTGCCATTGTTGTACAAAGGCTTCATGCATTAGTTTCTTTACATCTTTTTTATTGTGAAACTGCACTGGCAATATTTTTTATTTCCAATTCGAGCAATAGTTGTTTCCCACACACAGGTACATCGTTATTTTCAACCTGCACAATATCAACTGCATAAAAACTATTGTTAACTTCCAGCCTATCTCCTGATTCAACCAGCCTTTTACATTCCTTTGCTGTCGTTGCCAGTTTCATTTAGATAATGATACAGGATGTTGTGTCGCTGTACAATTCTTTTCAGATGGGTGATTTTGAGAGTTCGTTGTTCACCGTTCTCCATATTCCCAAAGGGTTCTCATTTTTCAATTCATCAGGTAATAATTGATTGCTCCAGTTTTGAAACGAAATGGGCCTTGCAAAACGTTTGATACCATCCGCGCCTACAGAGGTATAACGGGAATCTGTAGTTGAAGGGAAAGGTCCGCCATGGTGCATGCTCATGCATACTTCAACCCCGGTTGGAACATTGTTGATGATAAACCTGCCACAAATATTTTTCACAGCTTCCACCAGTTCAATATTGCCGGTAATATCACTATCGGTTGCCATCAGGGTGGCGGTCAGCTGCCCTTCCAGGTGTTGTACTATTTTTGTCATTTCAGCAATGTCTTTGCAACGTATCACCAGCGAATAGGGTCCAAATACTTCCTGATGCAAAACAGGATTATTGAGAAATGCCCCACCGCTTGCAGAAGCAATGGTGGCCCTGCCCTGGTTCTCTTTTTCTTCAGTAGCTGATGCGGCTACAATTGAAATTCCATCCTGTGCCAATGCAGTTGTTTTTTTATCTGTATACGCTTTGGCAATGCCCGGGTGTAACATGGTGGCAGGCTGCACTTGTTGTATTTCCTTACCTAATGCGTTAATAAAATCCTGCAGCGCAGAACCTTCAATGCCAAAAATCAAACCTGGATTTGTACAAAACTGTCCCACACCTAAAGTTATCGACCCGGCATAAAGCTTAGCAATTTCTACAGCTGACTGTTTTATTTTTTCCGGCAATAAAAAAACAGGATTTACGCTTCCCATTTCAGCAAACACGGGAATGGGTTCTTTGCGTTGACTGCCCCAGTCAAACAATTGTTTACCGCCCGCATAAGAACCGGTAAAGGCAACTGCTTTTGTACAGGGATGAGTGACCAGGGTCTTACCAACTTCAAAACTACCACCATGCACATGCGCAAATATTCCTTTGGGCATTGAACAGTCCTCTGCTGCTTTTAAAATAATATCTGCAACCATCTGAGATGTTTCAGCATGCGCGGGATGAGCTTTCACTATTACCGGGCAACCAGCGGCAAATGCACAGGCCGTATCGCCACCAGCAGTTGAATACGCAAATGGAAAATTACTGGCTCCAAATACAACTACAGGTCCCAAAGGCACCAGCATTTTTCGGATATCTGGTTTGGGAGGTGTTTTATCCGGTATGGCGGTGTCTATTCTTGCTTCCAGCCAAACAGCTTTTTCACAAGCATCTGCATAACTATTTAATTGAAATACGGTTCTTGCCCGCTCTCCTTTCAATCTTACTTCGGGCAAATTAGTTTCCTTCATTGCCAATTGAATCAAGGCATCACCGGAATTTTCAAGTCCGGCAGCAATGCTTCGCATGAATGCAGACCGGGATTTTAGTGGTAGCCTCCTGTATTGATGAAACGCGCTCCAGGCTTCGTTTAATATACCGTCAATTTCTTGTGCTGATGAATCTTTAAACATAATTTAAAAGAATTAAGAACACGAATATCCGGCTTTTATTGAATTTCAAAGGCTCAATGTCATTTTCTTCCCATCACAAGGCTCAAACCAATTTCAAAAAAAATACTGCGCAGATCTTACCCGCGCAGTATTAATACATCAATTCTAATTGTTGTTACCAATATTAGTGTGCGTAATTACACTGTCTAACCTGCTTGCGCTGTAATAAACATTCACATACCCATTGAATGCAATAATGCTGTCGTAGGTCATTGTTTTGAGTGTGTTATCACCCAATTTTAATTGCTTGATATTACTGGTTGTACTGCTGGCGGCAGCACCCGTTCCGCTAATACTGTTCAGCGATAGCGACGGACCACCCTGGCTGGTAATACTTCCATTGCGCAATTCTACAATATGCATGGTGTCTTTCACTGATTTATCCAGTGCTACCAATACATTGAAACTACTGTCTGTGTTTTCTGTAATTATCACTTTACCCGTTACACCAGAACTGTCTACCGGGGTCAAAGCATATTCTTTGGATCTCGGTTGTACGGAACTGCTGGTATCATCTTTTTTACAAGCAAATAATAACAGGGTTGATGAGAATGCGATTGCGATGAAAGATTTAAATGTTGCTGACTTCATAATTCCATTTTTAATTGTTAATAAAAATTCTACGGAATAGTTTGGGGCAACATATACGGCCCGTTAGACAAGAGTTATGCCAGCAGGTTCAGAAGTTGGTAAAGAAATGTAAAAGAAATTTTGCGTAAGGAATAAATAAATGCAGTAGTTGTTGCCTAATTGATTCTGCATGCCCGGATAAATTATATGCAGTTACTTTTAATCACTGCCGCAAATCAATTGTTAAGCCATGCAATGATAAAAGGCCTTTTTTCTCTACATCAGATTTAGATTTTCTGATTCAGCGAATGTCATTTGATTATATTTATACACAACCGTTAACACGAAAATAGCATTAGCACATTTTCGGCAGGAAAGACAAACAAAAAAATCGATTTGTTAAAAAAATTTTATGTAAAGGGATAAAAAAATTAATTTCTTTCTGCCCGAACTCTTTTCTTCAGATCAGTTACCGGAATGGTTATTAATCTCCCAATTGGTTTCCCGTTCCGGTAAGTTATCATTTTGAGCATAAACGCATCTTTAGGTATTTGAACCGACGATGTATAGGAAGGATAAAAATTATCCGGAAAGGAATTATCAAATGTGTAATAAACCTTCAATCCCTCAATCTCCGTAAGCATATCTACCCAAAGATTACCCGCTTCATCTTTTTTTACAGTTGCGGTTGCATCATACATGCTGGGCGCATATTTCATTTGAGCCGCATCGAATCTTTCAAAATGTTTCTCTACTCTGCCCACAAAATTATTCCAGTTCTTTTTTTCTTTGGGTGTCCACACTGATTCTGCAATAGCAAAGGCCCTTGGCCATACCATATATTGCAGGTGACGCATGTTATAAATTTGTTCTGTCCACAAATTTGCCTGTCCACCTTTAACAAATTTTGGATCAACCCCTTCCGGTGCCGGTTCAAACTGGTATGCCTTGTTGAGATAAAGGCTTGCATATATATGTGGCTCTATGGCCGGATCTCCCTGCATATAATCAATGTATGCAAATGTTGCCGGGCTCATCACAATTTCATGACCGGTCTTAGCAGCTTCAATGCCAGCTTCTATTCCCTTCCAACTCATCACTACCGAACTTTTGGCAAGTCCGCCACCTTCCAGTATTTCTTCCCATCCCATGAATTTTTTACCTTTTGATTCAACAATTTTTTCAACCCGTCGTCCAAAATAAGCCTGTACTTCTTCCATTGTTTTCAATCCCTCTTTTTGCATCAGTGCTTTAACTGCATCGCTTTTTTCCCAATAGGTTTTGAATGTTTCATCACCCCCCATGTGTATGTATTCAAACGGAAAAAGCTTTGCTACTTCCGTAATTACTTTATCTAAAAACGCATATACATTTTCGTTGGCAGGACAGAGATTGTCGTCAACCAATGCCAAATGTTTTGACCAGTCTTTTATGGATTCGCCAGAGCCAACGCCATGATTATCTGCTCCGTTAGAACAAGACAAATCCGGGTATGCTGCAATGGCTGCAAGACTGTGACCTGGTACGTCAATTTCCGGCAAAACGTCTACAAACCGGTCTTTTGCATATTGTACAATCTCCCTGATGTCGTCCTGTGTGTAAAACCCACCATAATCTTTTGGTTCGTTTGGATCAGGAACTGAAAAGGTACCGAAGTAACCAGTCTTTTTTACATTCCAGGCGCCTACTTCAGTAAGTCTGGGAAGGCTTTTAATTTCTATTCTCCATCCTTCATCATCTGTGAGGTGAAAATGAAATAAGTTGTATTTGTATTTTACCATATCATCAATAAACTGCTTCACTTCAGCCTTGGTAAAAAAATGGCGAGATACATCAAACATCAATCCCCTCCAACCAAACCTGGGATAATCTGTAATTTGTACTGTTGGCAGGTTCCAGGCTATATTATTCAATTTTGTTTTGCTCTCTATAGCAGCTGGCAATAATTGCAGCAATGTTTGCATTCCGTAAAATATCCCGGCAGGCTGGTTAGCAGAAATACTGATGCCTTTCGCAGTTACTGAAAGATTATATCCTTCCTTACCCAATTGGACAACCGCAGTTTTATTGAGAGAGAGTAATATAGTTGGGTTTGCTACAGCTTGCCTTACAGAACCGGAGAAGCCTGTTGCCACCGATAATTTTCCAGCAAGCATACCGGCAATACGTTTAACATCTGGATTATCACCAGACTGGATAATAATTTGCTTTGGTAAGCTAAAAACTCCTGCGGATTTTGTAACAGAAACAGGTTGAGGTATGATTGCAATATCTGTGGCGGACTGGCAATAAGCATACTGACTTGCAATAATTAAACATACTAACAGAGTCATTTTTTTCATATGAGCAGCATTTTAACTTCAAAAGATTAAATAGGCGGCGGAAAATTAGCATTTTTATGGGTTTGCTACCATGATAATTTTAAACACCCATAAAATGATAATCTAAAAAATCTTTTTTTAAGCGTCTTTCATTCACCCTTCATTAACAAAGATTTTGTCAGTTGCAGCCAACTAGTATATAAATTGTGCTATCTGAAAAGAATTATTTCTCCAAAAAAAACTCAACATGAAAAAATTACTGATTGCTGCCAGCCTTTTTTTTATAACATCCGGTGTATTTGCGCAAGCGCAACCAAAAAAAGAGAAAGATGCTAAATTAACGGTAGTTAAAAAGGAAGACAAAAAAGATGCAGCCAAGGTTGTACCCGTAACAAAAACAGCAACGGGAACAAAAAAAGATGGAACCGCCGATATGCGATTTAAAGCAAATAAAGAAGCCGCAAAACCGGTGGCTGCTGGTCCAACAAAGAAAGATGGCAGTGCCGACATGCGTTACAAGGCAAATAAAGATGCGTCCAAAAAGAAAAAAGGATAATACCTGAAAGAAAATTTTCTTATTCAAAGCCCTTCCTGCAAAGAAGGGCTTTTTTACAGCTTTTTTTGATTCACCGGAAGCGATCTTTTCTTGTGAACCCATATCCCTTATCTTTGATGGAACAATAAAAACTTTATTAATAATGAAAACATTCATTGTCCCAACTGATTTTTCGGATACATCAAAGAATGCTGCCCGTTTTGCTGCCCAGGTGGCTGAACAGGTTGGTGCCCAAATCATCCTCTATAATGTATTTGATAAAATTGAAACAGGAAGCGATGGTTCCGTTATTTATAACGATCATGAAAGCCGTAGAAAAATTATGGAACTGGCATTAGAGAGTGTAAAATCTGAAATGCTGTCTATTGCACCAGGCATTAGTATAACTGCTTTAGCAGAAGAAGAAAGTTCTTTTATTCAAAGCCTGGAAAAACAAGCCCGCCATCTGACAGCAGACATGATAATAATGGGAATTACCGGCGCAACACCACTGGGGCAGATTTTTATTGGAAGCAATGCCTTAAGTATGGTGAATAAAAACGTTTGCCCGGTAATGATCGTACCACCGGAGGCCACCTATACCGGTATCAAAAAAGTAGTATTGACATCTGATTTTAAAGATGTTGAAAATACAATACCGGTTCGATCCCTGCAGACAATATTGGGCATTTTTAACCCCATGGTTTATGTAGTGAATGTAGACAGCGAACACTACGTAGAAGTAACAGAAGAGTACAAAGTGGAACGGGCCAAAATAGATAATATGATTGCCGGCTATCAACGTGAGTATTATTTTATCCGCTTGTATGATTTTGTGGAAGCCATCAACCAGTTCGCATCTGATTACAAAGTTGATTTAATCATTACGGTGCCGAAAAATCATTCATTCCTCACTGGTTTGTTCAAGACCAGTCATACCAAAAAACTGGCTTACCATAGCCATGTGCCGTTGATTGCAATTCATGAATAACCAGCGGCAGAAGGCTATAATGCTGCCGGTTCGCAAATATTTCACTTCCCTGTAAAGCCTTATCTTTACAGGGAATTTTATTTATGCTGGCCAGTTTTAATTCAACGTTTGCCATTTACAGCTTTGCCGAACAGTTTCTTCCGGCCAACTTTTACATTCCAGATTAATGAATGTTGCATTCGTTTACCAGGATAAGTATAGCTCCTCTTTATTCTATCATTCAAATTTTTTTATGTCCAAACATACTGTTCAATTACAGGTAACTTCAGAAATAGGTACGCTGCGTCGTTTATTGGTGCACAGCCCCGATAGCGGTCTGGGTAAAGTAGTTCCGTCCAAAGCGCAGGACTGGCTTTTTGAAGACATCGTACACCTGGCAACCATCCGTAAGAAAGAATATGACTTTTATACAAAGATTCTGCTGTATTTTCTTGATCCGGAAAAAATAAAAGGAAAATTAAAAACCATTGACAGCGAAAAAAACAACCGTAGTTTTTACAAACCTGACAATGCTGACTTTTTCAAATCTGATAAAGTAATAGAATTGCAGTGGTTGCTGGCGGAGGTTTTGAATGACCATGCAATCAAAATGAAACTCGTTGCATCTGTTTGCGCTTTAGAGGGTTGTTCTTATGAAATGCAGAAAGAATTACAAGAAGTGGTACCTGTTCAATTGGCAAAAACATTTATCAGCGGTATGTTGCATAACAACCGGATGATATTTGCACCCATTCCTAATTTCATTTTTACCCGCGATATAGGTATTGTGATCAACAATTTTGTTTTATTAAACAAACCCGCTAAAAAAGCGCGGACCCGGGAAGCGTTGCTGGCAAAGTATATTTTCTTCAACCATCCTCTTTTTAAAGCTTCTCATGATAATATCATTGAGATTCCTGATACCTTTCACCATTTCCTGTTGCCAAAAGAAGGCGATGATCATAAAGTTACTTTGGAAGGTGGCGACGTAATGGTAGTAACCAAAGATCATTTACTGATTGGCGTTAGCGAACGCACCAGTATGGAAGCCGCTCAACTGGCCCTTAAATCTCTATTTGAAAAAAATGTAGTTAAGAAAATAAGCATTGTAAAAATTCCAAAGAAAAGAGATTACATGCATATTGACACGGTGTTCACACAAGTGAAGAAAAATGTATGGGTCTTACTGGGGCATTTTTCAAAGAAAGCGGTTAAAATGGAAGATGCGGACCCTGTACAAAGAATATTGGAAGAAAGAAAAAAAGACGACAAATTAAAAATCATTCAGTTTAAGAAGAAAGAAATTGACAATCCGAAACATTTCGATAACCTGGAAGATTTACTAAAAGACATCAGTGAAAATGACTTGGGTTGCGAAGAAAAAGTAAAATTTATTTACTCCGGCAATAATGAATTCCCGTTTGATGCAAGGGAACAATGGACGGATTCCTGTAACCTGCTGGCGCTGAAAGAAGGAGTTATACTGGGTTATGATCGCAATGATAAAACAGTAGAAGCTTTTAAAGAAAATGGGTTTACTATAATACATGCACATGAACTGATCGACAAACTTGAATCGGGAGAAATGGAGGTCGGCAAAATTAAAGATACACTCATATTAATGCCTTCTGCTGAGCTTTCCCGCGCCCGTGGCGGCTTTCATTGTATGAGTATGCCGTTGTTGCGAGATGAGGTGGAATAGCTAGTAGCCAGTGGGATTCAATCTTGAAGACGCTGATCTTTATACTTTATACTCAGTACTTATACTTATACCATGCAAACAACTTCTCATCTTCTTATGATTCGTCCGGTTAATTTTGGGTTCAACTCAGAAACCGCTGTGAACAACGCTTTCCAGGTTGAAGGCAAGGATGAAGCGGCACAGGAAAAAGCCAGCCAGGAATTTGATGCATTTGTAACCTTATTGAAAAGTAATGGCGTTGATGTAACGGTGATGGAAGATAGCAAGGACCCCTATACACCTGATTCTATTTTTCCCAATAACTGGATTTCATTTCACGAAGATGGAACTATTGTATTATACCCGATGTTTGCGGAAAACCGCCGGTTGGAAAGAAAACCTGCTGTGTTGCAGGAATTAAAAAACAAATTTATTGTCAATAGAACAGTTGATCTGACTACCAATGAAAACGAAAACAATTTCCTGGAAGGTACTGGCAGCATGGTGCTGGACAGGGATAATAAAATTGCCTATGCATGCCTTTCGCCGCGAACCGATTTTCTGGTATTAACAGAATTCTGTGAACAGACGGGATACCGACCCGAATCATTTGATGCAATGGATAAAAAAGGTTTACCAATTTATCACACCAATGTAATGATGTGCGTAACCGACAAATATGTTGTCATTTGTCTTGATGCCATACCTGCTGAGCACGAAAAAGAAAGTATATCATTGAGCATTGGCAATTCGGGAAAAGAAATGATAGTAATCAGCCAGGATCAGATGAATCATTTTGCTGGTAATATGTTGCAGGTACACAATGACAAGGGTGAAAAATTACTGGTAATGTCATCCCAGGCATTTGATTCATTGAGTAAAGAACAGGTCGAAAAATTATCCGCTTATAACAAAATCATTCATTCTTCTTTGACGACTATTGAAACCAATGGTGGCGGCAGTGCCAGATGCATGCTGGCGGAAGTATATTTGCCCCTCAAATAAATAAATCAGGAAAACATTTTTTTCAATCCTTCATTAAAATTGATGGGATCAAATCCCAGTTCATCCATTGCCTTACTGATATTCAAACCTGTTTTTAAGGGCCTTTTACCTGGTTGCTGAAAAGTTGATGCATCCACTTTTTCAATATAACTATTATCTAAATTGAAATACGCTGCAGTTGCCATTGCCATTGTATAAGGTGTTAATTTATCTTTTCCCGAAATATGATAGATACCGGTCGAGGTTGTTTGAATGATCAATAAAATACCCTTTGCTAAATCTTCGATATAGGTGGGCGTTCGCCATTGATCACTTACTACTCTTATATGGCTTTTGTTTTCCAGGTTTTCTTTCACCCAACCAATTACATTGCTACGGGTTCCTGATAAAGCATTGCCATAAACAAGACAGGTACGCACAATCGCAAATGGAACCGTACTTGTTTCAACAACGCTTTCAGCCTGCACTTTGGTAAAACCATACCAGTTTAAAGGGTTCAGGTTGTCTTCTTCACTATAATCTCCTTTTTCTCCATCAAAAACAAAATCGGTTGAAACATAAATAAAATGCTTGCAAAACGCCTCCGCGGTTACCAGCAATTGTGCCGTAGCTGTTACATTAACTGATTCACATTTCTCCTGGTTCAACTGGCACTCATCAACCTGCGTCATGGCAGCGGCATGTACAATGACAGAAGGTTTTTCTTTTTGCAATAACCCCTGCATCAATAAATCATCAGTGATATCTGCTGAATAATAAACAAAGCTGGCGTGATTGGAAAATGGCAAACGATTTTCTCCTTTGCCGATTCCTGTAACATAATAACCTTTGTTCAATAGCAAACTTGCAAGGTGTTGCCCTAAAAAACCATTGACCCCTGTAATCAATACATTTTCCATTGTTTTGATAACTAACTCTTTTAAATATTACTCTGAAAGAAATTTTGTCAAAACCAAATAAATTTTTCTTTCTTCTCTGGCCCATGTTCGTAATATATCACTATTGACTTCTAGTCGCTTACATTAGCATTCAGCTGTCTATGCCCGAGTTCCAGAGGCCGAGCCTGATCTTCCTGCTTACTGGATCTTGCCCGTTGATTATTCAGTGCTATATTGAATGAAATGATGCATAAGAGCCAATAAAATTCGTATTATGTTGGATTTGATGACTGCAATTTTACGAAATAATTAATGGTAAAGGCTGTTGTTGCTGAATCAAACCAAATCCTTATTTTTGGAACTTATTTTAGCCAATACATAAAGAATTTTTAACGTTGCTTGCTGCTACTTGAAAATTTTTAAATAAAACCCGACTGCTTTAATTAATGAGCGAACACAAGAAAGTTACAAAGATTGGGGTACTCACTTCTGGGGGCGATGCACCAGGCATGAATGCAGCAATACGAGCCGTTGTGCGCACCGGTCTTTACCACGGAATGGAAATGTATGGAATCATGCGCGGATACAGCGGTATGATTGAAGATGATATTGTGGAAATGGAATCCCGCTCTGTGGCCAATATCATACAAAGAGGCGGTACTATTCTGAAAACCGCACGTTGCAAAGAATTTTTTGAATTTGAGGGAAGAAAAAGGGCACACGCCAATCTGAAGAAAAGAGGAATTAATGGACTGGTAGTAATTGGTGGGGATGGTTCATTCAAAGGCGCATTGAAATTCAGCCAGGAATTTGATATTCCATGCATAGGACTTCCGGGTACGATTGATAAAGATATTGCCGGTACAGATTTTACCATTGGTTTTGATACTGCCGTAAATACTGCCGTGGAAGCGATTGATAAAATACGTGATACTGCCGACGCACACGACCGCCTTTTCATTATTGAAGTAATGGGTCGTGATGCAGGATATATTGCGTTGCACAGTGGTATAGCCACCGGCGCAGAACACATACTCATACCTGAGCGCAAAACCGATATCGAGGATGTAGTGGCTTCTTTACTTGAAAAAGAGAAACGCAAAAAACTGGTGAACTTGATTGTGGTGGCGGAAGGAGATGGATTTGGCGGCGCAGAAGAAACCTGCAAAGTAATCAAGAGCCGGCTTCCGAACGCAGATATCCGGGTATGTATATTGGGACATATTCAACGCGGGGGTTCACCCAGTTGCCTCGACAGGCTTATTGCCAGTCGCATGGGATATCATGCAGTGGAGAGTTTAATGGAGGGAAGGCATAATGTAATGGTAGGCATCATGAATAATAAATTACTTTACACCCCGCTGGAGAAGGCGGTGAAAGACAAACAAAAAATCAGCGATGAATGGATGAAGATTGTAAAAATTCTTGCCAGCTGATCTCAATAATTAATTTGTTAAAACAAAAGTTCACAAACCCTTATAACAAAGAAAATGTCAAAGAACGTTGCCAAATACCTGCATGAATCTATGGACAAGCAAGCTGGTATAGATCACGCTTTTCACCGAACTAAAATTGTTGCTACTGTAGGTCCCGCCTGCGACACTTACGATAAATTACTTGAACTGGTAAGAGCTGGTGTGAATGTTTTTCGTCTCAATTTTTCACATGGTGCCCATGAAGACAAATTAAAAATCATTGAACACATCCGCAACATCAATAATACCGAACCATTTAATATTGCCATACTTGGAGATTTACAAGGTCCAAAATTGAGGGTGGGCGAAATTGAGAACAATGCACTACCGGTTGTTGCAGGCGATATACTCACTTTTACCAATGAAAAACTGGTGGGAAACAAAGATCGCATTTATGTATCCTATCCCAACCTCCACGAAGATGTAAAAGTTGGCAACATTATCCTGATTGATGATGGTAAGCTGGAAGTAAAAGTGGTGGACATCTGCAAAAACAATGATGTAAAAGTTGAAGTGACCCTGGGTGGCGTTTTATCTTCCAAAAAAGGGATTAACCTGCCGGATACAAAAATATCACTGCCTGCATTAACGGACAAAGACCTTGCCGATCTTGAATTCATCATAGATCAAAAACTGGACTGGGTGGCACTTTCATTTGTGCGCAGTGTAAAAGACATTGTGATTTTGCGCAGTAAATTGGATGAAAAGAAAAGCAAAACAAAAATCATTGCAAAAATAGAAAAGCCAGAAGCACTTGTAAACATCAGGGATATCATTGTTGAAAGTGATGCCATCATGGTAGCGCGTGGTGATTTGGGTGTTGAACTTCCCATCGAACAAATTCCCTTGATACAAAGACAACTCGTACGCAAATGTTTGCACCGTGGTAAACCGGTAATAGTGGCTACCCAGATGATGGAGAGTATGATGGAACGTACCAAACCAAACCGGAGTGAAATAACCGACGTTGCCAATGCAGTGCTGGAAGGTGCAGATGCAGTAATGTTAAGTGGTGAAACAGCGGCTGGTAATCACCCGGCCCTGGTGGTGGAAACCATGCGCAAGATTATAATGGAAGTGGAAAATACCGAATACCGTTACAACCGCGAAGATGATTTAAAACCACAGGCCCACTCTCCTTCTTTTTTAAGTGATGCCATTTGTTATAACGCGTGTAAAATAGCAAGAGATGTAAACGCAGATGCATTGATAGGTATGACGCAAAGCGGTTACACTGCTTTTATCTTAAGCAGCTATCGTCCTAAAGCTCCCCTGCATATTTTTAGCAAGGAAAGAAGCCTTATCAATCAATTAAGTTTAAGCTGGGGTGTGCGGGCTTTTCACTATGCAGAAGAAGACAGTCTTGATGAAATCATCGAAGACCAGATAGAAATTCTGAAAAAACGTGGCTTCCTGAAAAATGGCGATACAGTGATCAGTACAGGCAGCACTCCCGTGCACCTGCACCTTCCTACCAACGTTTTAAAAATTACAAAGGTTGACTAACCATCCAATAATAACTAACTGTAAAGCCCTTATTATGTAAGGGCTTTTTTATGGTTGTTTCTATGCGGGCCTGGATTAGATTTAACTAATCTTACCGCCATTATTCTAATATGCTTTATATTGCGGTAATATTGGTAAAATATGAAGGTGGTTCAGTTTACAATACCTGTTGGTTTGGATAAATCAATTTATCTGCAGGAAGATAAACTACCTCATTTCTACGAACACCTGCACCGTCATAATGAAGCCCAGGTAACCTGGGTGATAAAAGGCGAAGGCACACTTATAGCAGGTAATAATATGCAGCGTTTCCAGTCCGGAGATGTATTTGTAATAGGTGCTAACCAACCCCATCTTTTTAAGAGTGATCCCGATTATTTTGATAAAAGAAAAAAGAAAAGCATTCATTCCTTCAATATGTTTTTCGATCCAAAAGGATTCATTGAACAATTATTGTCGCTGCCGGAATTAAGAAGCATTAAGAAATTTGTGGATTCAAGTGTTTACGGTATGCAGGCTCCCGAAAAAGAACTACAGAACATAAAAGATTATTTGAATAAAGTGAAATTAGCCAGCGGCGGATTCAGGCTTGCTTCCTTTATTGAGTTGTTACAGATCATGGCCGAGGCAAAAAAATGGAAATACCTCTCAACCGATTCTTTTGAACACGCAATTACTGATTCAGAAGGACTGCGCATGAATGACGTTTACCAGTATACGATGGCCAACTATACAGAAAATATAACGCTGGCACAAATAGCAGCGGTGGTATACCTAACACCTCAATCATTCTGCCGCTATTTTAAGAAGCATACTTCTAAAACTTATATCAATTTTTTAAATGAAATAAGAATCAACCAGGCCTGTAAAAAATTTACCGCTATGGATTTCAAAAGCATTTCAGCCGTAGCATATCAGTCTGGGTTCAATAACGTGGTTACATTTAACCGCGTATTCAAGAGCATCACCAAAAAATCACCCCGGGAATTCATTAAAGAATACCATAAGAAAACTGAAACTGTGTGGACCAGCAACAAAGGGTAAGTAATTGTCTGGTTTTAGTCAGATGATTTAATGGTACGGCATCCAAAAATTCGTCCGGCAGTTTTACTTGTTACGGCGGCAATACGAACCGTGATCTTCGTTTTATCCTTAATCATATCTGCCGGCAATGGATATTCTTTATCATAGAACTTGCCTGTCTGTCCGCCATTCCATTCTACAGAAGCAAGCTTTACACTATCAATTAATATGTCAAATGCCCGGTTCTTATCATCGCCGAGAAAAGTACACAACAGGCTATTGGGCACTACAGGGTTTACTTTTATATCGAATGAAAAGAAACCGCCGCGCCTTGCTTCACGTCCCATACGCCCCAATGCATCGCTTGCAAATGAATTTTCTGAGGCTTCCAGGTGGTGATCTCTTTCAGGCTGCATTTCTCCGAGCCGCATGATATCAATGGTTCTGTCTTCAATTATCTTTTCCCGCTTTTTATCGGCTTCATATTCAGCTTGACGCGCAACCCAGTCTTCTTTCGTAAAATAATCCCAGTAAACATTGTAGTACTGGTTATATGTTTTATAAAAAGGAACCAGCTTTGCATCAAATGGCTTACCTACATTCTTAAGATTAAAAACCAGTGGTTCGTTTTGTACCGGTAGTGCCCAATCGCTCACGTTGTGATTATCGGTAAGTAAAACAGGAGTTCCATAAACCGGGTCAGGCATTTTATTTCCCAGTTCTCCGGCTAAAACTACCGGACCATACAACAATGCCACACGATTTTTATTATCGGGCATGCTTTCCGTATACAAACTCATTGGGAAACTAATTTCTATTTTGTCATTGTTTTTCCAACCGCGGTTGACAACCACATAACCTGAAGCATCCTTGTTTAAATGTTGTTTGCTACCATTGATTTTAATCTCCATTCCCTTTGTTGCCCACCAGGGATATCGAATACGCAAGGCAAAATTTTTAGTTGACCTGGATTGTATTTTTAATACTGTCTTATCGCTTTCGGGGTAACTGGATATTTGCGTTAGCGTAATTCCTTTATCTTTCCAGTTAAGTACAGAGGGAATAAAAAGATTTACATAGAGACTTCCATCTTTTCCCTGGTAGTAAATATTTTCAGTGTACTTACTGTGATTTTCCATTCCGCTTCCAACGCAACAGGTGAATGTATTAAACCGATCACTGAATTCCTTTTTTGTTCCCATGCGCAACGGAACAAAATAACACATCATACCATCGGTAGGGTTTTGAGATGCGAGTATATGATTGTACAACGCACGTTCATAGTAATCACCCAGGCTACTGCTGGGTTGCCAGCAAAACAAATGACGGGTCAGCTTAAGCATATTATATGTGCAGCATGTTTCACAAGTATTATCGCTCAATGCATCATTCAATTTGCCGGGCTCGCCGCAATATTCATAATTGCTGTTTCCGCCAATTACATAAGAATATTTGTGTACCATAATATCCCAGAAATACGAAGCGATGGTCTTGTCTGAATTATTGCCGGTTAATTCATACTGGCGTGCACTGCCTATAGCTTTGGGCACATTGGTGTTGGAATGTTTTCCAGCCATCGGATCAATGCGTTGAGACAAAGGCTTCATTACAAAATCATCATAAAACTTATAAGATAAATCAAGATATTTCCTGTTGCCCGTGATGCTATAGATATTTGCCAGCACATCATTCATTCCACCGTATTCGCAGGTAAGCATTTTTTGCAGTTGTTCCGCTGTCAGGTTATTAACTGTATTCCCGGTCCAATCTGCCATGCGGGTCACAATCGTCATTGCTTTTGAATTATCACAATACAAATAAGCATCTACCAAACCAGCCATTACTTTGTGAACTGTATACCAGGGCGACCAGCCGCCATTCAAATCGAACCCACTTGTTTTTATTTCACCTTTTGCCACTTTTCCAAAAATGGAGTCTTCTTTGGGTATGGCGCCTACATATCCTGATTTACGGGCCTGTTGACATTTTTCCAATTCATTTACAATAAAATCAGCATTGTCTTTAAAACGCTTGTCGCCGGTAGAGGCATACATCATTGCGCATGCGGAAAGATAGTGACCTAAAGTATGACCGGAGAGCCCCCCACTTTCCCATCCCCCATATACATCCCCATTAACCGGTAAACCTGCATTGAGATAGAAACGATGCAGCAGTCGCCTGGGTTCAATCGTTAATAAATAAGCGGCATCTTTATCCATCGCGTTTTTAAAAGGACTGCCATCCAGCAACCTTACATCGGCAAGGTTAAATGCATAAGCATTCAAACTGGCAACTGGTCTGATTTTAATTTTAGGATTATTCAGTTCAGGTACGTAACTCTGGCAAAATGAATGAAAAGAAAGGATGCTCACAAAACAGTACAGGGAAAATTTTCTGTTCATACCAGTAAAGTTTGATTGATGATTGTCTCTGTAAACTTAATTCATAATAGGCGTTATTGGTTCATACATTGACAACTAATTTTACCGGGTATTTATCATTTATTATCAGTTGCGCTTATTCTGTCAAAACAATGCAGCAGCCACTGTAAAAAACCAAATCTCATGGTAAGTAAGACATGCTGACTTCAGAGCGGGTGAATTTATTTTCGGGTAACGCTTGCAGGTTCCTTCACCTGGAATTGAATTTTTTTACTGATGCTTTGTCCGCTTGCCGTTATTCCCTGTAATACCACTTCATATTTACCCGGTAAATCCGAGCTGTAAAAACCGACAGCTGCTTTTCCAGTAGCGTTGGTGCGCAAATCCGGCGACCAATACAATACATTCCTGAAATCTGGTAACCTATTTTCTGATTGAATTTTTGTTTCATAGACAGGAGAATAAAACTCCCGCTGTAATTGCAATCCCTCGTAATCTATAACTGTTGCATGCGGATCCAGTTCAAAACCCGGCATGTTACCATTGTAGGTAGTTAAATTAACTACGCCTTCGAAAGCCATGTTGTTGAAAAAATACATACGGGATATTACATCTATCTTTTTTACTTTCAGCGGATCATAGTTCACTATTTTGTCAAGGTTAAAAACAGGCACCGCATCCAGCAACACCAGGGGATCCAGGTCAAAAAAAGTTCTCCGTGATTCATCCATGGTAGGCAAATGAAACCTGCCATTTCTTTTTCTTACATTTACTGGCGCTACATATTCCCTCAATACCTCTTCCATTGTTGTGAAACGAACATAATTATCCAATTGGTAGCTCACGTCAGGATTAATATAAAAAGCGCTGGTATCAACTGGTGGAAAAAGAAATTGCCTGAACTTTTTATCGTTGAATACATTTTGCACCTGGACTGCCACATGATGATTTTGCAAATCACCACTATTGAATACATTCAATGCAAAAGGATAAACGGGCTTCGTTGAAAATTTTGTTGAAAAAGGGTTGAATATTTCAATCGAATTGGAACTGTCTTCACGGGTATCTGTTTGTACGATGATTTCGCCATCATTATAGGCATCTTTTAAATCGAATTTTATAAACCCACTTTTATCGCTCATGGCAGTCCGGAACTGTGTGCGTGTACCCGGCACCGATAGAAAAGCGGCAGTGTTACCGGCTGGCGCACCCGTTCCCTGTTTTGTAATTCTACCCCTGATGACATGTCCAACAAACTCAGGCGCAAATTCAAATACCGGCTTTTTATTTTGCTGCACATCCTCCCAGCGAAATCTCCGCCATCCATGGGTTAACATCAGGTTGTCCATAGCCGCTTCGGCTGATTCATCACCAGTAAAATAATATCCCGGTGATTCAACATGGCCCTCCAGGTCTGAGTTTAACCACAAATAACTATTGATGTCTGTTTGCATGCCAGTTTGCAATGAATCGATGCGGTATACTGACATAGACATACGAGCTGCTACCGGCTTTCCTTCAGGGTCTGCAACATGTAACTGTAACCCGATTTTTTTACGCAGGTCATATTCCTGGGCATCTGCGGTTATACCTGCCTGTAATACATTTCGGGGGAATTTAAAATAAAGCCTTTCACAAACGGGTCGCCTTTCGGAATTGAAAACTGTAAAATGAGAAATGCCATCGCCCAATTTGTTTTTATCAACCATAAATATGGTTTCGTTGTCTTTGATCTGTCCGACTGATACGAGTTTTATGGCACCCCTGGTATGGACAAACAGGTAAACTGTTGAAGCAAGCGAACTGTTATCGGTTGATTGAACTGTTACAGAAACCTGGTTATTGTCGTTTGACGAAAGCGCCATCACATAACCTTCCGCATAAGCGCGGGGTAAATCCTGTAATAATTTCTTACCACCTGGTAAAGTGATCAGCGCCTTATAACTATGCCCTTTTTCTGCCTTAAACAAAAAATTTCCGATTCCAAACTTCAAGGCTGAAAATTTACCGATACTATCCATTTTGTCATTAAACAAAATACCGTTACAATCAACACCCTTTCCATATTGATCCAATACCTGGAAAGCCATTTTACACTGTATATTACTGACTATGTTTCCACCTTCGGGGAAAAACTGAACGGTATATGAGGATTTTGTAACACTGGTATCCGCTTCATAAATTTTGCGTGTATTGACTACCGTGACTGTCTTTTCAAAAAAATATCCGGCACTGAAATTTTTCATCCAGTTTGTATAGGCACGCATTTTATAGTTGCCAGACCCAAGTGTAACGGGTAAACGAAGTGAACCGTTGCCATCACCTTCTTTCAATGCTATTTTCCCCTGTAAAACAGGTTTATTGTTTTTGTCCAGGAATTCTACATAAGCCACTTTACTCAAGGCCAGTGGGCGGTGAAAAAAAGCATCTACATTATAAATCTTAAACCAACAAATTTCCCCCGACAAATAGGTTTCCTTATCTGTATGCAGGAATATTTTTTCCTGTAAAGTATTCTCGCGGTAATCTGCAAACTGCTGCTGTAAAACGGCGTCCCCTGTTGACTGAGCATTAACAGCGTTCGACAACAGAATTAAAACAGCCAGTGCCAAATATTTATTGTTTCCTTTCATCATCGCTTGTTTTTTATCCAACTACAATAGATAACAATTCCAAAATTAATAACCATCAGGGCCAATAAGCCGGTTTAACATTGGTACCACTTAAGGTACAATCAATACAGGTAGGTTTCGCAGCACTAAACGAAATGATCCGACCTCCGGGTGCCTGAAAAACGATATCTGATGGGAGCAGGTTAAGCGCAATCTTTTTTATACTATCGCTCTGATTCTGTACGGTAGTCAAAAAGCAACCAGATTCGTAATTCCAGTCAGGTACTTCGCTGTTATTAATAAAAATTCTTTTTTCGCGTAACGGCGAAATATTAAAATATCCAATTACTTTTTCAGTCGGGTCTGTTACACAATGAATATTTCCATTCAGCTGTGAAGGTTGTGCATCAAATACAGAACCGACTATTTCTGTGTTCTTCCTCATAATATCAAGAAAATTGTATCCCTCTTTTGTCCATGCATATTGCTTTATCCGGATACTGTACAAAACACTTAATTCCCATGAATCTTTCGGAATGGAAGCAATCGGCAGGTAAACAATATCCTGGCTCAGTTTAGCGGTGCTTCCCAATAACAGCTTTGTTGAATTATTAAATTGCCAGCAGGTATGAATATTTTGGTCATAAGAAAACGTACTGGAATCCTGGAATACGACGCTATAAATTTGTTCTCCCGGCTTTTGTTCGATCTCGTACTTTAAAAATTTAAAATATTTAGAGTGGAATTCCCAGGTCTCTTCATATTCCCATTGGTAATAGCGGGTATTGTTTAATGAATTATGTGTATTGATATACATCTGCACATTGCCGTTTTCTCTCAGCCAGCTAATGCTGTCGATGGGTGGATTCGTCAATACGGGTGCCAAATCTGAGAGATATTCCTTACCACCTGAAGTCTGTATTTTGATTCGGTATTTAACAGTTTCGTTCAAACTGAGGTTATCGGCACTGTAATGACCGGCACTTTGTTCAGGGAGTGATATATTGCTATTATCCTCACCCAGTAGTGTTACAACTGCACCCTGTTCAAAAACTTTCCCGGCACTGTCAAGTGGTACGCTACGGCTAAGGATGATCGTTGTATTACCAGGTCCGCTGTTAACAACACCTTCCAATATAAGGTAACCGGAAGCAACAGATTTTACAGGTGATTCATAACGCTGTTTACAGCCCGCTATCATCAAAAACATTAAACAATAATATATTCTTCTCATAACAATTAATATTCGAACGCCTTTATAAATCAAATTTCATTTGTGACAGTAATCTTTAATGGTCTTTTCACTGCGGCCAGTAAGCTGGTCTCTTATTACTACCCGTTAAAGTACAATCAACACAATCAGCAGCTGAAGCAAAGAAATCCATTATTGTACCGCCAAAAGAAAGACCCTCGTAGGTTGGTATTAGACCAATGCCTTTTCTCTTGATTTCGTCGCTAAAATTTGGTATTTTAATCTGGTAACAATTGGTTCTGTAACCCCAGTCAGGGAAATCAATGTTGTGTAAAAAAATCCTTTTCTCCTGCAAAGAAGAAATATTAAAGAATCCAATAACAGGTTCCATTTGATCATCCACATTATGAATATTTCCATTTAACTGGGATGGTTGTGCATCAAAAACAGAACCCGTTGCTTCTGTATTTTTTTTCATTATTTCCAGGTACTCATAGCCTGCCCTGGACCAGGCATATTGATTTACATCGATACTATACAGAACACTTAATTCACGCGACGCTTTCGGTATATAAACAATTGGCAGGTTAATAATATCATGACTGAGCTTTGCTGAAGAACCCAGTTGCAGATTGGAAGAGTTATTATATTGCCAGCAATAATAAATGGAGGAATCATTATTGCGTGTAACCGGGTTCCTGTATTCAACACTGTAAATCTGCTCGCCGGGCATTTGTTCAATATGATATTTTAATGAAGAAAAATATTGAGAATGAATTTCCCAGGTCTCTGCATATTGCCATTGGTAATAACGGGTATTGTCCTGTGGATTGTGCGTATTGATATACAATTGAAGTCCGCCCTTTTCCCTTAACCAACTGATACTGTCAATCGGTGGATTGGTAATGATTGGTACATAGTCCGACTGGTATTTTCTCCCATCCGTTGTTTTGATTTCAAGCCTGTATTGCTGGTTTTTTGATAGATTCAAATGATCTGCCCGGTATTCGCCGGCAGAACTTTCAGTCAGTGCATAAACGATGTTATCTTGTCCGTGCAATGTTACTATAGCATTTGTTTCCGATTGTATATTCCTGTTATCTAATTTTGTTGTGCGGCTAAGTTTCAGGATGGTTGTATCTGAACCGCTGTCAACAATACCTTCCAATACCAGGTAACCGGTAACAGGCAACTTCACCGGTGCTTCGTATCGTTGCTTACACCCGCACAATAACAAAATAAATAAACAAAAATGCGTTCTTCTCATAATTCAAATTTGTACCAGCAGTTTCAAATTTCATCGCTACCTGTCACTACCTAACATTTTTTAATATTTTTCACCGCGGCCAGTAGTATGGTTTGATTTTACTTCCGACCAAAGTACAATCCACGCAATTTTCTTTTGCAGCCCAAAACTCCACAATCAATCCATTAACTGTAAATCCCTCAACAGGCACCAACCCAATTCCATTCCGCTTTATGCTATCACTTAAGTTCACAATTTTAATTTGGGAACAATCTGTCTTGTAACCCCAGTCAGGGAAATCAATGTTCCGTAAAAAAATTCTTTTCTCCTGTAAAGGAGAAATATTAAAGAAGCCGATGACCGGTTCCGTTTGATCATCTACGTTATGAATATTGCCGTTCAACTGCGATGGTTGCGCATCAAATAAGGACCCAATCAATTCGGTATTTTTTTTCATTACTTCAAGGTATTCATAACCTCTTTTGGACCATCCATATTGTTTTACATCGATACTGTATAAAACACTCAGGTGACGTGATGCATGAGGTATAAACACAAGAGGGATATTAACGATATCCTGGCTCTGTTTTGCAGAAGATCTCAATAGAAGATTACCGGATTTATTATACTGCCAGCAATAGTAGATAGAAGAATCCTTATTACGTGTTAACGGATCCCGGAACACTACATCATAAATCTGATAGGTGGGAAATTGTTGTATCAGGTACTTCATAGACGAAAAATATTGAGAATTAATTTCCCATGTTTCTTCGTATTCCCATTGGTAATACCGGGTATTGTTTAGCGGATTGTGTGTACTAACATTCAACTGTAAACCGCCGTTTTCCTGTAACCAACTGATGCTGTCAATTGGAGGATTGGGAATCACCGGCACATATTCTGACAGGTATTTTCTTCCATCAGCAGTTCTGATTTCCAGCAGGTATTGCTGATTTTTATCCAGGCCCAAATGATCTGCCCTATACTCTCCTTCTGCATGTTCCGTAAATTTATATACACTGTTATCTTTCCCATGTAACTCAATCAACGCAGCTTTTTCCGGCTGCAATGCTTTATTATTAAGTTTAGTAGTACGGCTCAATTTTACTACTGTTGTATCATTACCATTGTGTACAACACCCTCAACTACCAGGTAACCGGTAGCAGGCAATTTTGCCGGTGCCTCATATCCTTGTTTACACCCAATCAATAATGGAACCAGCAACCAACAAAATAATTTTACCATACCTGTTAGTTAAAATCTGATATTGAAATTCACATAGGGAATGGCACTTCCAAATATGGAAAGTTTGTACCCGTTGACCGCTCCTCCTTCTGAAACATAGTAAACGGAATAAGGATTTTTTCTGCCAGTAAGATTATAAACGCCAATGGTCCATGAATTGTGTGTTAGCTGATGTACTTTGTGATTGCCATCAATATTCATGGAGAAATCTGACCGGAAATAATCCGGAATACGATACTCATTCCTGTCTGCGTACAACGTGCGCAGCGATCCGCCATAATTGAAAATACCAATTGGCAAAGTGATGGGCCGCCCTGTACTATAAGTTGCATTAAGGGAAAGACTGAACCTGTGATTGATGCGGTAATTGCCTATCACAGTAACATCATGTGGCTTGTCATAGTTAGCCGGATAGAACATACCACGGTTGATCAATTCGCCTGCTGCAGGATCATCCATCTTTAATAGTATGCGCGACCAGGTATAACTTATCCAGCCATTCAATTTGCCGGTTAATTTTTTAATCAATACTTCCACACCATAAGCTTTTCCTTTAGTACCCAATACGTCTGTTTCTATATGATGGTTCATAACCAATACTGCGCCGCTCTTATAATCCAGGTAGTTTTCTATGTTTTTATAATACACTTCAACGGAAGCTTCAATTGTATTGGCTTTAAAATTCCTGTATAGTCCCAATGAAAATTGTTCTCCACGTTGTGGTTTGATATTTGGATCACTCAGCTTCCAGATATCAGTTGGTGCCATGGCCGCCGTATTGGAGAGTGAATGGATGTATTGTCTTTGCGAATTAAAACCTGCCTTTATTGAAAAGCTGTCGGTGAAAGCATATCGCAACGATACGCGGTATTCAGGGCCTCCGTATGTTTTAATAAATTTTCCTTTTGAGTAAGGTGTTACACCAACAAGGTTGTCTTCAGTTTTGGGGATGCCTTCCGCATAGTTATTCACATTCTGTGGTCCCAGGTAATTATACACTGAATACCTTATACCCGCGTCAACCGACAATGAATTGCTTATATTATAATGATCATTCAGGTACAAAGCACTTTCAAGGGCCTGCTCAGCAGGTAACTCATCGGGTACTACAAGCGATTTTTCACCTAAGGGCTGGTAAGAACCAGGATGTAGTTTATATAACAATGAGTTTAATCCAAAATCAAGTGTGTGCTTATTGTTGAGGTAATAGTTGAAATGTGCTTTAAAATAAGTCTGGTTGATATCAAAGCCCAGTCTGTAGGCACTCAATGGCAATTTTTTACTGTTGATGCTGTATTCATAACGGTCATAGCCACCCGTAATCAGTGCATTCAGTTTATTGTTGAAGATATGTTTCCATTTCAAAGAAATATTTTTGTTATTGTATCCATACACTGTATCACTGTTGAGGTTAAACCGGTCGCTGCTCAGGTAACCGGTTACGAACAGTGAATTCTTTTTATTGAATTCGTGGCTGATATTCAGGTTAACATCATAAAACGATGCTTTGCTGTCTTTGTATTGATCGGGCAAAAGATTCAATAACCAGTTTGCATAAGTGGTTCGCCCGCCAATAATAAAAGATGATTTGTCTTTGATCAACGGGCCTTCTATATCCAGCCGGCTGGTTAATAATCCCAGCCCTGCAGAACCGGTGATATTTTTCTTATTTCCTTCACGGCTGTTTATGTTTAGTACCGACGACAGTCTTCCACCATAACGCGCAGGGATACTTGCTTTGTACAACTCAACATCTTTTACTACTTCCGGGTTGAACGCTGAAAACATCCCAAAGAAATGAGATGGGTTATAAATAGTAGCATCATTGAATAAAATAAGATTTTGATCAGAAGATCCTCCCCTTACGTTGAGACCAGTACTGGCCTCTCCCACTGTTTTCACACCGGGCAATGTTGTGACAACTCTTAAAATATCGGCTTCACCAAATACAACCGGAACCTGTTTGATTGTCTTGATATCGATTTTCTGCAAACCCATTTGCGTACCCTTTACGTTATTGAGTTTCTGGGCGGAAATGATTACACGTTTTAACGTAAGCACGGTTCCCTGCAAATCAATATTCATTTTTCCATCTGTATACAACGCAATCTGACGGCGCGTATCCTTCATTCCAATACTCTGAATATTCAATATATGCCTTCCCCTGGGTAATGAAAGGGAATAATAACCATATTGATCAGTAGAGACCCCTATTCTCGGTTTATCAATATAGACCGATGCCCCAACAATGGGCTCTCCGGATTTTGCGTCTCTTATATAACCTGCCATGGTAACAGTGGCTTGCGGATTAATAACCGACTTATCTCCTACTTCATACAATTTATTTTCGAGTACAGCTTTCTCTACTGGCTTATTATCTTCTTTGTCGCTATTGTCTGTCAGGCTGGTTTGCTGTTGTTTATTTTGATCCGTTTTACTTCCTCCAAAAAAACCAACTGGCAACAATAGGTCAATTGGCTTACCCCTGGTAATAAAAAAGTGTTTGTTATTATCTGTTGAATAATAAACATCTGAATGGGCGAATGCCTGTTCCAATACTTTTATGAGCGGTTGCTGCTGCACTACAACGGTAATAGCAATACTATCGAAAGCGGTACTATCATAATAAAAGCGGGCGCTTGCCTGCTTTTCTAACTGCGTAATAAATTCATTCAATGTAACGTTTTTCAAATCCAGCGTTACCGTTGGTAAACTATCATTCTGTCCGTACGACCTGTTAGAAAATAATACAATTAAAAAAAACAGGATTGCAGTGCCGATTTGTCTCATATCATTTTGTTAGCTGGTCGTAATATGCGCTTACTTTTATAAGCAGGTTGTCCTTGTCATGTTTATAACTCAGGTTATTGGTTTTGACAAATTGCTGGATATCCTTTTTATGTTCTTTAAAGATCCTGAAGACATCTTTTTTCCTGTTGAGGGTAAAATATTTTTCATCCTTTTTGATGTAATAATATGTTTTGGTATCAACAAATCGTTGCACTCCATCTGTAACATTCAATACTTCTTCACGGATGCGCTTGATCTCTTTTTTAAGAAGACTGGTCTTGCCATTGTATAATAAATTATAAAACCCGGTTTTCTCGAGGTTAGCAGCCGTGCTGTCTTTTATTAAACGAATAAAAGTATTATTAGCAATTGTAAAACCTGATACCCGGCTGCTGTGCAACTGGATCCGGTGGGCAGAATCCTGCATGATGATGATTTCTGCAATCTCATCATACAATAACATTACATTGGAATAATAAACACTATCGTAAGTGATGGACCCATTGGTCGATTCAGGACTATAAAAAAAGGGATGGCCTTCCTTAAAGGCAAACGGGTATCCAATATACTGAATGCCATTATAAAGGCCCGTCTGATCGCCAAGTGATTGATGGTATACGTTTATTGCATGGCTGACGGCCTTACTATAAAACAAACTATCAGCAGTTGATAATTGCGCCGTAGTATTTTGAACAGAAATTGTAAATAAAATAATAAATACCAAGGTACCGTTAACAGCAGTTATTTTCATGCAAAATTGGTTAACCGTTAGTAGTCAAACGCTGACAAACTCAAATATACTTTTTAAAACGGTCTTTACCAACGCAATTTCATGAGGCAAATACAAAAAAATACCCGGGGTTTCCGGGTAATTATATTAGATAATTAAATTCCCATTACAGGAAGTTCACAAATCCTACTTACAATGTAATTTTTAATCCCACTTTAATATTTACAGGTAAACTTTTGTTTACCGGAGTTTAAAAATAACTCCCACTTGAAAATTAGTGATATCATAACCTGCTTCAGCGTTAAATCCAAATTGGGGACTTACAAAATATGATGCGCCTACAAATGCACCAATTACCGGAATAACTTCATTGTAATCATATTTCCTGTCGTTTTGATAATCGTAATGGTGAAAGCCAATACCAGCAGAGAGTCCACCATAAGTATCTAGTCCTCTCACTTTCCAGCCATAGTGCCATGCAGATCTTCCGGCAATAATAATTGTGCGACTGCGAAAATCATCATAATGAGACCCACCATGTGAAAATGATCCCCCGGCTTCCACCCCAAGTGTAATAGTACCGGGGCCCGCATGCCAAAGACCCCATTCTACGGCTGCTTTTGTTCCAAATGCGGTGTTGTAATAATTACGTTTGTATTCGCTGCCCGGTCCTACGCCGAGATTGAGGGTTACACTTCCCACCCTGACTGGTGCGTTGTTATCTTGTCTAGTACGTAAGTTTCCCGTTCTTTTTGTTTGTGCATTGACAACCTGGGATGCTAATAAGCAACCTGCCACAGCAATCAGCTGAATAAATTTTATTTTTCTCATGAACTATACAAGCCAAAAAATATGCCATGCCTGTTCGAATACAGATAGGCTTTTGTTCACCCTGTTATTTTTTTTATTGGGGAATAAATGACACGACTGTACTGGAACAATAAGTTCATTCAATTCCAAATAGTAAGTTTTTATCACATCGGTTTGGTCAGCCTGACATATTTTTCAATATTCAGCCGGTTGACACCCGCACTTTCAACTTTTTCAATACCCTTTTGGATGAGTGTATCATTATTGATGGTAATTGAAAATGAAAAATCATTCCCTTCCCATTGCCGGTCGTTGCAATATTCCAGGTGTTCGGTATAAAGGCTATCCCTAAGCGAATATGCGCCCCCGCCAGCACTGAACATTGCAGCGCTGTCTTTGCCTTTTTTGAGGTCGTGACTCAGGAAAGCAAAATGACCATCATTGATGATCTTGATGAACGAAACGTCTTTTGTATACCAGGTAACCGTTGTATCACCTTTTTCTATCAAAGTGCCGGAAATGAGTTTCCAGGTTCCTTGCAATGGCAATCCGTGCACTTTGGATATTTTTGAATTATCCATACAGGCTATCATAAATACTGCCAGGAATGTCATTGATAAAAAGAGTTTCATTTTTTTATTTTTTTATTTTGAATTTTTTTTCTTCCTCAGTGTTTTAATGGTCTTTTTTTGATCATTCCCCCTTTGGTATCTTTTACACTGCTCATAACAACAAATGCATTGGGATCGATATTGGAAATTTCCGTGTTCAGTTTATTCAACTCCAGCCGGGTAACAACTGTATACACAATATCCACTTCCGTGGTCTCACCGGATTTACCATATCCTCTTTTTCCGCTGTACATCGTAACTCCCCGGCCCATTTTTTCTATGATCATTTTCCTGATCGCTTCGTTTCGGGTAGAGATAATAGTTACACCGGTGAATTCCTCTATTCCTTCAATGATAAAATCAAGTGTTTTGGAAGCAGACAGATAAGTAATCATGGAATACAAGGCAATTTCTACAGATAGAAAATATGCTGCAGCCAAAAAAATGAATACATTAATGATCACTATGATATCGCCAATTGTGGTCCCTAACTTCCTGCTCAGGTAAATAGCCAGCACTTCGGTTCCATCTATCACGGCTCCGCCCCTTACAGAAAGGCCAATACCCGCACCCAGGAAAAAACCGCCAAAGACGGCTACCAGCAAGCTGTCTCGTGTGATATTCGGAAAATTTACCGTTGCCAGGCACAACGCAAGTCCGGATATGGCCAGCGCCGTTTTCACAGCGAAGGTTTTACCGATACTTTTATATCCAAGAAAAATAAAAGGGACATTTACACAGACTATCAATAACCACAATGGGATTTTTGTCAGTGCAGAAATGAGCAACGAAATACCAGTTGCTCCGCCATCAATAAAATGATTGGTTAACAGGAATCCTTTGAATCCAAAAGCAGCAGAGAAAATGCCAATAACAATGAAAACAATATCCCTTATTACACGCAGCACATTCATCTTCAATTCATGCAATCCTTTTGCAAAATCGAATGCAGAATAATGTTTCTTATGCTTTTTTTCGAGGACGGCTTTTACCACCAGCCTCTTAATTAACGGGTTCATAATAATGGCGTACAAAAGCTGCAGGGCTAAACAACAAATGCCGTCCGAAGATAACCAGAATTACTGATGCTGAAACTTTAACCGGCTTACCAGTAACTAACTAAATCACCATGGCTAATTATTAAGTAGAAAGAACAAAAGGGAACTATAAAACCTGGAATCCCAAAGCATAAGGATCATCTTCTTCATCAATACTGATGGTATTGTAACCATAAATGCGGGCCCATCCTTCAATGCCGGGTTTTATGGCCGCTTTTCCTGCAACGGTTGTTTCTTCTTCGATGGTGCCAATGAATTTAGAGCCAATGATACTCTCATGTATAAACGCATCGCCTTTTTTCAATTTCCCTTTTGCATACCATTGTGCCATTCTTGCAGATGTACCTGTGCCACACGGACTACGGTCAATCGCTTTATCGCCATAGAATACAGCGTTGCGCGCCGTAGAGGTTTTATCAAGCACGGCTCCTGTCCACAATATATGTGAGCAACCGTTGATAGTGGGATTATCCGGATGCACAAACTCATATTTTTCGTTTATGCGTTGACGTAATATTCTTGCCCAGGCAATTAATTTATCAGCATTATAATGTTCTATTCCTCTGAAATTTTTCTGCACATCCACTATCGCATAAAAATTACCTCCATAGGAAACATCAATCACCAGTTCGCCCAGTTCGGGGCACTCGGCAGTCAATTCTTCCGCAGCCAGGTAAGAAGAAACATTGGTAAGCTTAACACTTTTTACTTTTTTCCCTTCCTGGTTATAGCTGATTAAAACAAGCCCCGCCGGTGCTTCCATCCTTATGATTCCGGGCGTTTTAGGTTTTATCAATCCTTCTTCAACTGCAATCGTAATGGTGCCAATGGTACCATGACCACACATGGGTAAGCAACCGCTGGTTTCAATAAACAATACCGCTACGTCATTTGCATTGTCATGCGGCGGATACAAAATACTTCCGCTCATCATGTCATGACCGCGGGGTTCAAACATGAGCCCTTTTCGGATCCAATCATATTCTCTCAGGAAATGCTGCCGCTTTTCACTCATGTTGTTACCCTGCAAGAATGGTCCGCCGCCGGCAACCAGCCGCACGGGGTTCCCACAGGTATGTGCATCTATACAAAAAAACTTTTTGGACAACATAATAAGGAAATCACCAAACACTACAATTGTTCAGCTGGTTGCTTTTTAGAAAGGTTCAGGTAATCTGATAAAACGGGTCTTGTAGCTATTGCATTATTAATCGTCGCGAGGATTCTTCTTCTCTCCTGCCCTTCCAGCACAAGTCTTGGCGCTCTTACATATTCAGAACCCAGCCCGCATTGAGTAGCCGCCAGTTTAATATATTGTACCAGTTTGGGGTGAATATCCAGTTCCAGCACCGGCAAAAACCACCTGTAAATCTTTAAAGCTTCGTTGTATCTACCGGCCTTCATTAAGCGATAAATGGCGACTGTTTCTGCCGGAAATGCATCAACCAATCCACCTACCCAACCGTCTACACCCAATGCCAGTTCCTCCAGCGCAAGTGTATCAACACCGCAAAGAATTTTAAACCGGTCGCCAAATGCATTTTTCATGCGGGTTACATTTGTCACATCGCGGGTTGATTCTTTTACAGATTGTATGGAAGGGATTTTTGCCAGTTCTTCAAACATGGAAAGGGTTACTTCAATTTTATAATCATAAGGATTATTATAGATCATAATTGGCAATGTTGTATTGGCTGCAATGGTCCGAAAATATTCCACTGTTTCGCGGTCATCTGCTTTGTAACGCATCGGAGGCAAAGCCATTAATCCATCTGCACCATTTCTTTCAGCATCCTGTGCCAGCGCAACTGCCACCCTGGTGGATTGTTCCGCGATCGTTACAATAGCAGGCACCTGCCTGATCATAGATTTTTTTGCAAAGCGCAACAGTTCAGCCTTTTCCTCATTCAGCAGCGTGCTGGCTTCACCCAAAGATCCACCCATTACAATTCCGTCAATACCCGCTTCCAGCTGAACATTGAGATTTAATTTAAACATATCGAAGTCGATCGTATCATCGGCGTTGAAGGGAGTAAGCATTGCAGGATAAACACCTTGCCAGTTTGGTTGTATCATAAAGTTTATTTTAAATAATCTTCAAAAATAAACATTAAATATGCGGGCATTTGATTGAAAATTGCTGCCTGTTTACCTATTTTACCCGGTTAACAAATGTTGAGATTTCACCTAAGTTTTGAAACATACCAGTAGTTAATCTGCAAATAATGCCGGCCAACATATCGCATTCGTTGGGTTTGTCACTTAACGCATTTGGTATGTGATTAAGAGTAACACAAAAACAGCAAGTCAATGGTGACATTTTATAAACTATCATCTGATAAAACGAAACTTGATTAAATTCAATTCTGTTAATTAAAAGATTATTAAAAGGCTCTTAACATAAATTTTTGTATGCAGCTTTCAATAATTTGCATATGTCTAATTGTTAGTATTATAACTCCTTCTCTATTATTAATAATCGTTTTACAACCTCATCATTGTTGGTAACAACAATGTAAACACCCTGAATATTTTAACAGTCTTTGCCTATTTTTTCCATAGTACATATGGAAGGAGATGTTTTATGCACTTTCTAAAAAATTATTACATGAGAAAACTAATCCTGATGTCCACAGCCATCCTTTGGCTTGTCGGAGCTTTTGCACAAACCCAAACCTATACGGGGCAGGTAAGAGATAGTAAAGGTGACCCCGTACCTTATGCTACAGTTAAAGTTAAAGGCAGCAATAACGGGGCTGCAGCTGATGCAAATGGTAATTACAAAATTGAAGCGGCGCAGGGAGCTACATTGGTTATTACCGCTGCGGGATTTGACGCGCAGGAAGTAATAACCGGCGCTTCGACTACTTTGAATTTTGCATTGACTAGTTCCGGCAACCTCAATGAAGTGGTTGTAACGGCGCTGGGTATACGCAGAAATAAAAACGATCTGCCATATGCCTCCCAGCAAATCAAGGCCGATGAAATTGTAAAAACACGGACCGGCAATTTTGCCAATTCTCTTTCAGGAAAAGTAGCCGGTCTGCAGATCAAAGCCAATAATAATCTCGGGGGGTCCACCGATATTGTACTGCGCGGCTACAAATCCATCACCGGCGACAACCAGGCTTTAATTGTAATAGATGGTGTACCGGTTAATAATAATAATTCAAACACTTCTTCACAGGCCCAGGGATTTGGAGGATATGATTATGGTAATGCGGCCGCTGATTTGAACCCGGATGATATTGAATCGGTAAACGTATTAAAAGGAGCCGCATCAACGGCATTGTATGGCAGCCGGGCTTCCAATGGAGTCATTCTTATTACAACCAAGAAAGCAAAAAGAGGATTGGGTATCAGCGTAAACCTGGGTGGTTCTACCGGCTTCATGGATAAATCTACCTGGATAAAATACCAGCATGAATATGGCGCGGGCTATTATGATGCCAGTGCATATACTTATTCAGATGCACCACCTTCTCCCGATGCGCATTTTGGTTACTATGATGTAAATGGTGATGGTGTTCCTGATCTAGTAGTGCCTACAACTGAAGACGCCTCCTTTGGTGCAAAGTTTAATCCGGCTTTGAATGTGTTTCAATGGAACGCGTTTGATCCCAGTTCACCCAATTACCTTAAAGCCACTCCATGGGTAGCTGCTAAAAACGATCCCACTACTTTTTTCGAAAACCCCTGGTCTGTCAATACAAGTATTTTCTTAACAGGCGGTGGTGATAAAACAAATTTCAAACTGGGTTATACCCGCAATGAAGACAAGGGCATTTTGCCAAACAGCAAACTGGTAAAAGACCTTTTTAACTTTTCCTCAGACTATAAGATAACCGACAAACTAACGGCAACGGCCAGTGTAAATTATTCAAAGACTACCGGCCTGGGCCGTTATGGAAACGGATACGGCGATGCCAATAGCCTGGCATCCAATTTCAGGGAATGGTGGGAGATGAACGTAGACGTAAAAGAACTGAAAGACGCTTATTTCCGCAGCGGTAAGAATATTACCTGGAACATGAAGAGCCCACCCGAAGATATCGGACCGATATACTGGGACAATCCATATTTCGCCCGTTATAAGAGTTACGAAAACGATGAAAGAAACAGGTTCATTTCATCATTGAGTTTGAATTACAATGTTACAAACTGGTTGAATATACTTGGCCGCGTTTCATTGGATTCTTATGATGAATTGCAGGAAGAAAGAAATGGCTACGGGTCCATCAACATTGCCAGCTATTCCCGTTTCAATCAAACTTTCCGGGAGACCAACTATGATTTGCTGGCAAGTGCAAACAAAGATTTAACCAGCAAGTTAAACCTGAAAGCGGTATTGGGCGGAAACCTGCGCAAGAATTATGGCAAATCAATTTTTGCAGCTACCAATGGTGGACTGATTCTTCCAGACATTTATGATCTTGCTAATTCTTCAAATCCTATAACAGCACCTACAGAAACAGAACAACGCGTAGAAGTAGGTGGTGTATTTGCAGGTGCCACATTAACCTATAACAATATGCTCATACTGGATGCAACGGCCAGACGCGACCAATCATCTACCCTTCCAAAAGGAAGCAATTCTTATTTCTATCCATCAGTATCCGGTGGATTTGTATTCTCAAAATTATTGCCCGGACAGAACTGGTTGAGTTTTGGAAAACTGCGAGTAAACTATGCTGAAGTGGGTAAAGATGCGCCATTCGATTTTATTGTTGATGCCTATACGCAACCGACACCATTTGGATCTGTACCACTGTTTTCAGTAGGAAGTACAAAAAAGAATGCCGATCTGAAACCGGAAAGAACCAGCAGTAAAGAAGCGGGTGTTGAACTTTCATTCCTGAAAAACAGGATTGGACTGGATGTTACTTATTACCAGACCAATACCATCGATGAAATCATTCCGGTAACCATCTCCGCGGCAACCGGGTTTACAACGCAGATCATCAATGCGGGTAATGTAGAAAACAAAGGTTTTGAAGTGGCGCTGAATCTGGCACCCGTAAAGACAAAAGATTTCACCTGGAACATGAATCTAAACTGGACGCGTAACCGCAATAAAGTATTGAGCCTGACGGGTGGTACTGAAAACATTTTGCTGGGCACTTTCCAGGGTGGTGTTACATTGAACGCAACCGTAGGCCAGCCTTTCGGTGTATTGAGAGGCAGCGATTATATTTATACAAAGGGACAGAAAACGGTTGATGGGGACGGTTATTATGAAGTAAGCGCGTCAACCAATAATATCATCGGTAACATCAATCCGGATTGGGCCGGTGGTATCAACAATATATTTACATACAAACAGATTTCGCTGGGTGCTTTAATTGATATTAAGAAAGGTGGTTCGGTTTATTCAATCGACCAATGGTATGGACAGGGCACTGGTTTAACAGCCAATACAGTAGGGTTAAACGACAATGGAAAGCCCGTTCGTGATCCTGTGTTGGATGGTGGTGGTGTGCTATTTGCCGGTGTAACCGAAGATGGCAAAACCAATACACAGCATGCTGCGTTGACTGGTCTGCAGGGTTATGGTTATAACAATTTTCCCAATGCAGGTTATGTTTACGATGCCAGTTATGTAAAACTGAGAGAAGTAAACCTCACTTATTCTTTTCCTAAAAAGACAATGGCAAAAATGAATCCAATCAAAGGAATTGATATCTCTGTCTATGGAAGAAATCTCTGGATCATACACAAGAATCTGCCCGATGCCGATCCGGAAGATGGTAGCGGCTCAGGAAATATCCAGGGATACCAGGTGGGTAGTTATCCAACGTATCGCACCGTAGGTTTCAATCTTAAATTTCAATTTTAAATCTTACTGATATGAAAAGAAATATTTTCAGCTATATAAAATTTCTCGTGCCGTTGCTGGCACTCTCCGTTTCGTGTAAGAAAGATATTACTTCGCTAAATACAAATTCAAAAGTAGCTACGAATGTGCAGGGGTTAACACTTTTCTCCAACGCGGAGAAAGCATTTGCGGATGCAATGACTACTCCTAATGTGAATACAAACATTTTTGAACTGATATCTCAATATTGGGCAGAGACTACTTATCCGCAGGAGAGCCAATATGATTTGGGCAATCGTAATATTCCATTAAACTGGTGGAACACATGGTACCGCGACGTAATTGAAGATTTAGACAGGAGTATTATGTTGATGAGACAGGAACAGGCTGATCCGTCTTTACTGCCTGAACAAAAAATTGCCTACCAGAATAGAATAGCCATTGCACAAATTCTTAAGTCTTATTCTTTTTCAGTGCTGGTAAATACCTATGGCAATATACCTTATAAAGAAGCATTGATGGGCAGTTTAAATACAACGCCGGTTTATGACGATCAAAAAACTGTATACTATGCATTGCTGGATAGTGTAGATGCAGCCATTACGCAATTAGATCCCTCCGGTGGAAGCTTCGACAATGCAGATTTGATTTATGGCGGTGATGTAGCCGCCTGGACCAAATTGGCCAATTCAATCAAGTTAAAAATGGGGATTACCATTGCAGATTATGATGCGGCTAAATCAAAATCAATTGTTGAATCCGCGGCACCAAATGTATTTACTTCTAATGACGATAACGCTTTGCTAAAATATACTACAACCCCCCCAAATGTGAATCCGGTGTGGACCAACCTGGTGCAAAGCGGAAGAAATGATTTCGTCATTGCCAACACCTTCGTAGATACTTTGAATGCCCGGAGTGACCCAAGAAGACAATTTTATTTTACATCCGTAAGTGGTAATTATGTTGGTGGTATCTATGGTAACGGTAACAAATACTCTAATTTCTCTCATGTTTCCACCAAACTGAGAGAAGCAGATTATCCGGCCATTATTTTCGATTATGCCGAAGTAGAATTCTTGCTATCGGAAGCAGCGGCAAGAGGATTCAACGTTGGAGGAACTGCCGCAGAACATTATATTAATGGCGTGACGGCTTCTATAGAATTCTGGGGGGGAGATGCAACTGATGCAGCAACTTACCTCGCCAAACCCATCAATACTTTTGATGCTGTTAACTGGAAAAAAAGCCTGGGCGTTCAAACCTGGATCGCTTACTTCACCAGGGGCTATGATGCATGGGTGAACTGGAGAAGACTGGATTACCCGCAGTTGAACGCTCCTAGCCTTGCATTAACAGCTATCCCTGTCCGTTATACGTATCCGGCCACTGAGCCCAATCTAAACAAATCAAATTACGACGCTGCAGCTACTGCTGTGGGGGGCGACCTTGTGACCACAAAAGTTTTCTGGGATAAGTTCTGAGCCCGATCTTACATCTTACGAATAATAGAAAAGCCTTGCATTCATGCCGGGCTTTTCTTTACGCATTATTCTCCACGCCAATACTGCACGAAAGGCTTCTTAAAGTGTTGCCGCCAGTTTGCCAATAGTATATGACTTCGGCAACCTGCAACAAATCATGGTTCCGGAATATGTATATCTTTACCTTTTCATCAAAATAAATTTCCATTTTTGCTGTTATTCCTGCTATAATATGAATTTCGATTCTATCATTTCAAATATCAACCGGCACATTTCGCCTTCTGAAAAAGAAACGGATTATCTGATCTCCTTGCTGAAATCTACAATACTGGCTAAAAAAGATAGGTTATTAACGGAAGGTCAAACCTGTAAAACCATCAGCTATGTTCATACCGGTGCCCTCCGCGCGTTTTATAGAAATAAAGAAGGCAAAGAATCTACTATTATGTTTGCAGTAAAAGACTGGTGGATTACAGACATGCATTGTTTTATCAATCAACAGCCTGCCATGATGTGTATAGAAGCGATTGAAGACAGTATGGTTTTCCAGTTAACAAAAGAAAATTTTGATCAACTATTGATCACCCTTCCAAAATTTGAAAAATTTTTCAGGATACTGATGCAGAACGCGTATATCAGGGAACAACTACGGGTAATGCAAAACCTGTCTTTACCAGCAGAAGAGAGATATAATAACTTCCTGGAAAAATACCCGCAACTGGTTCAGCAAATCAGCCAAAAACAAATTGCTTCTTACCTTGGTATTACCCCGGAATTTCTGAGCAGCATCCGAAAAAATAAATCCCACCGCGGTATTTCTTAATCTACCTTAAGTTTTATACGGTATCATCTTGTTTATTTTGTATCAAATAAAAAAAAATCCATGATGATACTTATTGCCGGCCCTTATAGAAGCGGCACAAATGACGACCCAACACGCATGCAAGAAAATCTCGATTATCTCGAATCCGTTGCACTGCCCTTGTTCCGGATGGGACATATTCCCATGATTGGTGAATGGGTTGCTTTACCCCTATTGCACCTGGCCGGTTCCGTAAAGCCAGGCGATGAACCGTATGAAGAAATTTTATACCCGGTTGCAAAAAGATTACTGGAAAAATGTGATGCTGTTTTAAGGTTGGAAGGTGCTTCCAAAGGTGCCGATGAAGATGTAAGAATTGCAAAAGAAAGAGGATTGAAAATTTTTTTCCGGTTGGAAGATGTTCCTAAAGCAACAGAATAAAAATTTTAACTGATTTTTTATTGAGGCAACCCCTGCAGAATTTTTAATAATTATGATGATGACGATCATGGCAACAGCGGCTCTGATCATAAAACCGGCAGGCATGAAGATGATGATCAGCCATTGCTTCCTGTTGGCAATTTTGGCGACGGTCGCATTAACGCATTTAAAGCAACTGTTCAATGGGTGAAACGGTTAAAAATAACAATGGCAATACCATTGTTATACCGGGCTCATGGGCCATCAGTTTTCCACTTGCCACTACAACTTCGGTTGACCCTGACCGTTTGTACCTCACTGCCTGACCAGATGACGAGAACTATGGTTTATTTGGTCAGTTAATAAAACAATCAGGAGATAGCCCCCAGATAGCAAGCCTGTACATAACATGAATGCCGAAGTACAGGTTTATATTTTTATTTGACTTAACCAATGATTTTTAAAAATTCCTCTTTCTTTCTCCGTGCTACATCAATCGTATCACCGTTTTGCATAACAACCTGCCCACCTTCGCCACGGATGTATTTTTTTATATAAGACAGGTTGATGATATGTGAATTGTGCACCCGGTAAAAATGATAAGGTTGCAACATTTCTTCAAACTCCCCCAGTAACCTGGTGACCAGCATATTTTTTCCATCTACAAAAAAAATCCTTGAATAATTAGAACTTGATTCAATATGAACGATGTTTTTGATGGGAATAAATTCCAACCCCTCGCTGGTGGGTATCGCTATCTTTTCTTCCTGGCTTTTTACTGATTGAAGGGATGCACGGAGCAGTTCCATTTTATCCTTGGTATGAAGGCTGCGGTGTTTGGTCAATCGCTCCACCGTATTTTGCAAATCTTTGATGGCTACAGGTTTTGTAAGATAATCGAATGCACTGATGCGGATAGCATCCACTGCATAGTGATTGTAAGCCGTAGTAAAAACGATATCAAAATCATATTCTCCTAGTTCATCCAGCATTCTAAAACCATTCATGCGTGGCATTTCTATATCAAGAAATATAACATCTGGTTTGTGCTGCCGGATGAGTATTATGGCTTCCTCAGGCTTTTGTGCGCTGGCAACGATTTGCAGGTCCGGGCAAAATTCCACCAGCTTTTGCTGCAGGTTTTGCAAGCTGCTCAGTTCGTCATCTATTAATATTGCTTTCAATGGTTCCATCAGATTGCATTAATGGTGATTTCTACTTTGGTTCCATCTGGTACTTTGTATTCATTATAAAGATCGGTAATACTAACGGCACCCTGTCCATGAAATTCCTTGTTAAAAATATTTATCCTGTCTTCTGTAATCTTTAAGCCAATGCTATGATGATTAGGTTTGTTCTGGCGGTTGTATTCTTTCGATTTTTCCCTGCCTATTCCATTATCCTGTACGATGTATTTTATTTTGTTGTTTTCGAGTGTGGCAGTAACAGTTAGGTTGAGGTTGTTTTCATCGCTGTGTGCCAGTCCATGAATGATGGCGTTTTCAACATACGGTTGTATCAAGAGTGACGGAGCCCGGTAATCGCCACCCAACAATTCAGGATCGATATAAGTTTTATAACTAAACTTATTATTGAAACGCAATTGTTCAAGGTCGATATACAATTGCAGCGCTTCCATGTCTTTTGCTATGGGTACTACCTCGGTACGGCTGCTGTCCAGGATCATCCTTATCAACCTGGCAAATTTATTTAAGTAATCGCTGGCGAGCCGCTTTTCATTCTGCATAATAAAATTTTCAATGCTGTTAAGGCTATTGAAAATAAAATGCGGATTCATCTGCAACCGGAGCACTTTGGTTTCCAGTTCAGCTTTTATTTTCTTTGTTTCTATTTTATTGCGCAGGTTTCGCTGGTAGAAAATGACACCGATAATGATCAGTGCCATCACAAAAGCAAGCGCATAAAAAATGAGTGACTTCCGTCCGCTTTGCAATTGGAGATTCTTAATATCATTGTCTTTTTTTAATAATCCTATCTGTTCCTCCTTTTGCTGAGTCTGGTAACTAATTTCAAGATCACCCAGGCTTGCTTTTGTTTTTACACTGGTCATGGAATCTTTTTGTAAAAAATATTCCTGCTGTAATTCATACGCGGCCTTATAATCATGTAGCTTTGCATTCACAAGCGAAAGGTTGTTAAGCGCAATCACCGTTAGCACCTGTTGCTTATCCTGCCGTGCAATATTTAATGCATGCTGCAGGTTTTCTCTCGACGCTTTATAATTATGAAGACTGCTGTCCAGGTTGGCGAGACTTAAATAATTTTTGACCAGGTTCCAATGATTTCCATTTTCCTTTAACTCACTTAAGCTTTTCTCTAATAATTGACGGGCCAGATTAAATTTTTTCTGCCCCAGGTAAACTTCAGCAAACGCCAATTGTATGGCATTCTGCTGGTCCGCATCATTGAGTTCATTTGCCAGGACAGCCGATTTTTGCAGGTAGACGAGTGCCGAATCAAACTGCCCGAGGTTGGTATAGTAAGTAGCAATATTAGATGCTGTTTTCATGTAAGGCATATTTATCCCGGACAGGTAGCCCAGGCCCTCCTTTGAATACTGAATGGCTTTTATATCATCTTCAGACTCGTCATACAACTCTCCCAGGTTTGCTAAAGCCAGTCCCAGGCCGCCAGCATTGCCATTCTTTCGTTCACCATTAACCGCAACATGATAATATAGTATGGCCGTTTTAAACATTCCGAACCATTGATAATTGGTAGCAATATTTTGTGAAAGCGAAATTCTCTTTGGTGAAGACTCCGGCATGGTATCAATAAAAGCCTTCAATGTATCGAGATACACGAAGGAAGAATCTTTATTACCCAGTTCAGCATATCGTTCCATGATTTCCCTTACTGCAAACACATTGTACTTTCTTACCCTCGGGAAGTAGGGTAAAACTTTCTTATAATAAACAATGGCGCTATCGGGTTTCAGTAATTTGTAAGTAAATGCTTTGCCAATGAAAAAATTAAAGATGCCCTTCATCGTGTCCACATGATTCAACTCAGCCATACTCAGTCCCGCTCTTGCCCAATCATGCACATAAGTAAGCCTGTCTTCATTCAGTGAATCACTAATGGCATTCATCAAAAAATGCATTCGAGCCGTATCTGTACCCAGTTTTGCATAAGAAGATGGCAATGCATCAATGTCCCTTACATCCTGCGCATTAATAAAAGTTGTTGTTATCAAAAGGCAATCCACTATTATAATGAATAAGAAACTTCTTTTAATATGGAAGTATTTAATACAAGTAGACATAGAAAGAATTTTTACACCGGAAGTACCGGTCCTTTTATTTCTCAAGCCTCAACTAATGTAAGAATAAACGGCTTGATTCCCATAGCAAACCTACCGCTTTGAAGTATAGTTACAGCTTGCACTCAATACTATGCAAGAATGGTTGCGTAAATGGCGGGTAAAGACCCATACCCGGTTGATTCGACCATCAGGATCACCTGTTTGATAAAAGCCGCCACTTATTTAACCATGCCATCCATGCATACAGCCGCCATATGTGCTGATGGTTACAAAAGATAGTTTCACATCAGTAATAACAAATGCATCCCTGCGAAAATCGATTTTATACCTGATAAATTTTACACAATGAACAAGATCTTATTTCTTTTATTCAGCAGCAGTTTAATCTGTCTTTGCTTTTTCGGACAAACATCCCTTCTTCCAGCTACTATTCAATTCGAAAGAAAGGTAGTACAGCAAAACAATGGTGAAAAAGGAAAAGCAACTACCACATATTACTTTACCGTTAATGGCGACTATGCCATGGCAAAAAGAGAATCAGGCGGTGAAGACGAAAAAGCCACCATTCTTTATTCAAAAGAGGGAACAATGTGCATGATTGATGAAAAAGAAAAAACAATCATGGTGATGAACATGCCAAAGATGATAGGTGAAGGCGCGCAAATGGGAAAGGAACTAGCAGAAAAAATAAAAAAACAATCGCCCAAAAAACAAGATGATTTTAAAATGACCGTAACCAAAACCGGTAACACAAAAACCATTTGTGGTTACCCTGCTTACGAATACAAAATAAAAAATGAAAATGGGCAATATAGCTGCTGGTACATAAAAGCGGATTTCAATCCCATCAAAATCTATACGGCGGGAGCTGGTAATAGCGCAACTGCCGCGGCTATGCAAAACAAAGAAGAATCATTGAAGAATAATCCGATGGCCATACCAGTATTGAATCAAAATTACCTATGGGCGGAAATGGAAGCAGGTGGAAAAAAGGGGTTGGAAACCATTAGCATCACAGCGACAACATTTAGCTTTTCAACAGACGGGTATAGTGTCAGGGATATTTTAAAAAACAGACAATAGAAAAGACATCAGTTCATATATGTCAAATTTATGATCGTTAAACTAAAATAAGATGGAATCTACATTCAGGTTATTTTTATTATTCTGTATTCTTATCATTTGTGCATGCAAAAAGGATACGAAAAATCCAGTTACCAGTACCGTGCATGATTTTTCATTAATTAAATCTGCGGCCTGGAGAGATAATATAGGCAAAGAATTTGAAGTTGAAGGAATCCTGGTAGACGAAGGAAATGGTTCTGCTACACTTTATGCGAATGAACAAGATTACCTGATAAATACAATTACCCCGGAAGCACGGTTTATCAACTTAAATGTAAATGGTAGTAATTATAAAAACTTACAGGAATTCTTCGGATACAAGGTAAAGCTTACAGGAGTTCTTGAAGCAACAGATGATCATTCCATTATTGCTACATCGGATTTAACGAATGATGCTTCACAGGCGCGCCTGCGTATAAAGTCGCCCGTTACAAAAACATCCGCAACCCAATACTTTGAAAACCCGTCTGCATCTGATCTTTGCAGCAAATTCCCTTCCAGCTGTCCTTCCTATATTTTCGGGCCGGTGGTTGCAAACAAATATGCATTGTTATACAGCGGGGGCATTAATAAGGCGCAGGCTGCTATCCGCTTTTGGAATGATATCGGGGCCACTTACAGGATGTTAATGGCAAAGGGATTTTCTCCTGACAATATTGTAGTTGTCTACAAGGACGGGAATCCGGATCATGGATACAGTTCCTATGATAACATACCGGTTAATTACCCTGCAACGGCCGCAGGCTTCCAATCTGCAATAAACCAATTGAAAAACAGGATGACGGCCCGTGACACTTTTGTATTGGCCATTTCCAATCATGGTGGAGGCAATAATACTTATAATAGTGGCGCTTCATTTTCCGGAGCCAATGATACCGACAATGATGATGAGCGCAACGGGATCAATGATATGACCGATGAGACGATCTCTTATTACAATGAAAATAAAAACTTCACTGATGATAATCTTAGAAATTATATCAATCAGCTAAAGTTTGGTTGTATGATTGGTTTATTGGCTCCTTGCTATAGTGGTGGACTAATTTATGACCTCAGGGGACCCAACCGGGTACTTATCAGTTCAGCAACCGAATTCCAGTATTCATGGGGAACGCCAACAATTGATATATTTTTTGCTACGCTGTTAAATGCTGTTGGGCTTGAATCGTTCACTACTGATCCTTTCGACTTAAATAAAGACGGCAGGCGCACCATCAATGAGACTTTCCAGGGTATGGTAGCAGGAATCCTCCAAAACAACACAGATCAACAACCTCAATACTGCGATGATCCATCTGGCAACTACACGGATCATCCTTCTTCTACCGGTTATGGATCCACGATTGTTTGGTAAATAGCAGGATACCCGCTTCCAACAACGTTATTCAATTTTTAACCAATTAAAATTATTCAAATGAAAACAAGAAAAGCATATTTAGTATTGGCGACAGCCATTGCAATTTTTACTGGTTGCAAAAAAGACAATGCAAAAAAAGATTGCGAAGTAAATAATTACGGAACCATCAAAATCAGCTTCCCTGCAAATTCACCAACAAATAAGTATATGGTTATGGCAAATAATATTGTTTATAACACAGATGGCGCATCGGCCTTATCTATTCACTGCACACCAGGTGCTGTGACTTTCAAAATAAACAATATCACCCAGGGTACGGTATCACAAAACGATTTGAACATTGATGCCTGTACAGACACGGCAATTACTGCAGCTAATTAGACATCCTTAAAATAACCAGCATGAAAAAAAATTATCTCTTCACAACCATAGTGCTTGTTGCTATAGTCTCCTGCACCAAAAGTACCGACCTGGAAATTCAGGTCATTATACCTCGTATAAACGAAGAACCGCTGGCTGCCTATATCAACTCCGATCCCGGAGTTGTGAAGTTACAGGTTCATGACCCACAACAGAAAGAAGTAGGTTATGCATTCCAGTCAACAAAAAAAGGAAAGTTGTACGCAATGGGAGTCCGTATGCCGCAGGCTGGGGAAGATTTTACAGTAACGTTATGGGATTCCGCATCACATCAAATCATCAAACAGAAGACAATTACCAACTACAGCAGCAGTTCGTTTTCCTATATTGATCTATCGTCCTCTTCTAATAACGAAGAAGTTGACATAGCAGCAGGAAAGACCTATGTCATTACGGTAAACACTTCATCATTAACCGTTGGCGCTGGTAACCGGCAATGGTATATGATGAGTAAAACAGGTGTCAACAGTGATTTTCTTCCTGCCTTAAAAGGAAATATCCAGATAAGAGAGGGAATGTATACCAGCATCGATTCACCAACCCCGGTATTCCCGGATAAAACAAATTTTACGGTATTCGGCCTGCACCTGTTGTTCGGACTTACAGATATTGGCTTTTATGCAACTGAATAGTAACGCAAACAAATAATTTATCCCGCTAACACCATGCGCCTTATAAAATCTATCATTCCCTTTTTATTGCTTTTACACGCATTTTCTTTGAGTGCGCAAGACCTTGGAAATATAAAAAAGCAAAAGCCTTTTACCATCAGCGGTAGTATCGGCGCATCGGCCAATTTCTATCAATCCAATGAACCCATTGCCGCAAGACCGCCCTTTGCCTGGAACCTGTATGGAAATTTCACCCCAACCATTTACGGTGTTGCATTACCGTTATCCTTTACCATCAATCAATATGGCAAAAGCTACACACAACCATTTGCACAATTTGGTATGAGTCCAACTTACAAATGGGCGAAACTACACCTCGGTTATCGGAGTATTCAATTCTCACCCATGAGTTTTGAGGGACAAAGCTTCAGAGGAGCGGGACTTGAACTGAACCCCAAAGGATTTCGCTTTGCGGCATTTTATGGAAAACTCAACCGAAAAATAAATGAAGACACCAGTAGTGGCAAATTTGCGTCGCCGCAATTCTCAAGAACAGGTTATGGCATTAAAATAGGAGTTGGTAATAACAGTAATTATTTTGACCTGATCTATTTCCATGCAAAAGACGACAGTGGTTCTGCTAAAGTGATCAATAAACTTAGCTATCGCCCGCAGGAAAATACGGTGATGGGATCTTCTTTCAAGCTCAGTTTTATTAAGAAAATTGTTTTTACCACGGATCTTGCCATCAGTGGTTTAACGCAGGATATTGCAGCAGTAAAAAACACTACTGATTCCGGCAATACTTCTTTACAAAAAATAATGACCGGGTTTGTTGAATCGAATAGTTCTACAATTGCAAATTGGGCGGGTCAATCTACCCTGCAATTTCTATTAAAGGGATATACCGGCACACTCGGGTACAGGAGAGTGCAACCTGGCTTTAAATCGCTGGGCACACCTTATATGATCAATGACATTGAATTATGGAACTGGATGAATAGTCTTACTGTAGCAAGTGGTAAACTGAATATCACCGCTGGTATAGCCAACCAGCACAACAACCTAAACGGCAAACTCAGTAACCAGTTAAATACATTCACCGGTAACCTGAATATAAATGCCCTGCTCACCCGAAATTTTAATCTCAATGCAAATTACTCAGGCTACCGTTTGCTGCAGAAAGATGGTACTGAAAAATTAACTGATTCAGCAAGACTCAACCAACAAATACACCAGTTTAGCATTATGCCCTCGTATACCATACCTGGCAGCATTTATACGCATAGTATCAGTGCAAGTGTTAATTATATGTTGCTGAACGATAATAACCCGGGTACAAAAGCCTTCACTAACAGTAATAATATCTCGGGTTCACTTAATTACACAATGGGCTTTATTAAGAAAGCCAGCAGCGTAACGCTGTCGGGATTATATTCTCAATACAACCAGGATACAAATTATTACAGAACCTATGGTGCCACTTTCGGTGGTGCCGCACAGCTTTTGAAAAATAAACAATTGGGTCTGCAGGGTTCAGCCGGTTATTTATTCAACCATTCCTCTTACGGTACGGCACAGAGCAATCTTACATTTTCATTCAATACCAGTTATCATATCAAACATCATGCATTGAATGCCTATGCGAATTATATCTATACGCCTTATAACCCTATTAATAATATTATTTATAAAAATGTATCACAGGCAGTAGCTACTAAAAATATGGCAGGTGGTATTTCATACAACTATTCATTTTGAGTTCAACAAATACAGCAACATGAAAAAATTAACTGTACTTATTTTTGTAACGATAACCGGATTGCTGCAGGTTCACGCACAACCTTATTCTGTGAATGTAAATACAACGGCAGTGCCGCCGGTGAATCCCGTTATCAGCCAATACATAGCCGGAGGAACAGTCATGTCTTCACTTCAATATGGGGCGGTGGGAACGCCGCCGATCCAAGTATATGTACAAGGCAAAATAGAATGCCTCTCTCCCACTCCTTTTTCCATTGCTGTCAATCCTGCTTATATGCAGGCAGGAACCGTTACATTAACAGCCGGCATTCCACTGCAACTATCTTCCACTCAAATATTGGGTGCCTTTGGATTTTTTAACGACAATAACCTCGTGGCAACCGGCATCAACCTTGCCAGTTTAAAAGATGGCAATAACAATATAAAACTTCCCTCAGGGATATACCGTATATGCATAGTTGCAAAACAACCGGATGCGGCAAGTGGACAACCAGGCATTAATTTGTCAGATCCCAATCTTGGTTGTGGAAATTTTACCGTTCAAAACCAGCAACAGGCCAACGCTGTAGTGATAAATACAATGATCATTCCTCCGGCAGAGAACAAAATTGTCTCCTTCATTGCAAAAGCTGCTGTTAAACCAACATTGCAATATAATAACGCAGGCGGTCCGGGTACACAGGTTAAAGTTTTTGGAAAGATAGAACGAATTGCTCCTGCTCCATTCAGCATTTCACTGAATGCAAACTATGCACAGCAACAGGCCATTGTTATTGCACCTGGTATGCCTTTGCAATTATCACCCAACCAGGTAGCAGACGCATTTGGAAATTTTGTCGATAATAACTTAACCATCTCCGGCATAGCATCAAACGAATTAAAAGACGGGGCCAATAATTTTGTATTGCCCGATGGTAGTTACCGTATTTGCTTTTATGCGAGGTATCTCGATGCTTCAGGTGCACTGGCAGGCAATGCCTCTGACCCTTCATTAGGTTGTGCAAGTTTCAGGATCTGCGCCACTGTTAATCCACCACAATTCATTCAGCCCGTAAACAACTTAAATATCAGCGGGCAAATGGTGACGGTTCAGAAAGTATCGCCCATCGTATTTGCGTGGACGCCACCCACCAGCACTTGCGGCGCATCAATAGGTATTGTTAGTTATGATTTTGAAATCCATGAAATATTTTCTGGCCAAACCATCACCGATGCCATTAATAATCCGCCTTTATTTATAAAAACGCAACTGACTTCTTCCAGCTTTCTTTTTGATACCCTATTGAATAAAGATGTGCTGATGATCGGCAAGCAATATGTTATCAGGGTAAAGGCCAATGCCGCCGCCAACGCAATGGTTCAAAAAATAGATAACAATGGTTACAGTCGCATTGAAGCTTTTCAATATGGCAATATCGTGCAACCATCCGCACCGCCAACAAAAAAAGATACCAGCCAAATTGCAACGGATGACAAGGTCGTCGATTCCAGTAAAAACAATCCTATCCAGGTAAATGCTGTGGGAGGTGATTGCGGAATTAGTATACCGGGTAATACAAAATTAAACAGCACGCTTGATCTATCGAAGACCGAAATAAAAGTGGGCGAATTTAAATTGATTCCAACCAAGATCACACGTAACAACGATGGCACATATTCGGGCGAGGGAACTGTTAACTGGAACCCGGTTATTGGTGTGGCAAAATTAAAAGTGTCGTTTGATAAAATTAAAATCAATACGGATAATGCAGTTATTGATGGACAGTTGGTAACCCAAACAAATCCGGGTGTTTTTAAAAATGAAACCTTTAGCCAGTTCAAAGACTTCGCGAAAAAAACGGGGAATGATCTGGATAAACTGGCAAATGACATAGAAGGTTTTATCAATAAAAACGCGGGCACCCGGTTACTCAGCCAGTTAACTGGCAATACCCCGGTTGATTTGCCTATCGGACTAAATGATAAGGACCTGGGTGGAACCAAAGCAACTTTCGCTATTATGAACATTGTATTTTCAGCAAAAGGCGCTACAGCAAGTGTATTGTTTGATATCAACCTCGAAGAAGCCAACGGTTGGCTCACATTAGCGGGTTCGGATTTTTGTATTCATCCTACCGGTGTAAGTTTTAGCCAGGGTACTTTGTTTTTACCAACAGACAGGGATTTTAATATCGGTACCGGTAAAGAAGCATTGAATATAAAATTCAAAGGCTGTGCCAATGCTGATTCAACCAATGGTACTTATGTAGCCTGGAGCAATAATAAATTAACAGACATCGTAGCACATGCTGAAATCGCATTTCCCCAGAATGCTTTTGTTCCGGAAGATGACAAGGGTGAGATCACCGGCGGATCGGTAATTGCAAAAATCATGTTTCGTTTTAAAGAATGGCACGATTGGGTAGCCAATATTGATATGCCGCATTTCCAGGTGAAGGATGTAAAAGGATTGAGTTTTCAACCCAGCATTATTTACTATGATCATTCTCTAAAATCAAATCCGGCAGGTTTCTCTTATCCAACCAATTGGAAAGGGAATAAAGGAAATGAGTTTGAAGGATTATATATGCATGAATTCAAAATATTATTGCCAGAAGATTTCAAAACCTTCAACCAGAAAAAAGATGAACGAACCAGTTTTACAGCCAATGACCTCATTCTTGATACCAGCGGCATCACTGTTTATGTACAGGGAAAAAATGTGATTGATATCAAGACCGGTAATATGGGAGGCTGGGGCTATTCACTAAGTAATATAGAAGTGCAGATCACCAATACCAGTTTTGAAAAAGGCAAAATGGAAGGTCAGTTCCTCCTGCCCGTAAGCAGCACGCCATTGGATTATACCGGCGACTTACATCTTGGAAAAGATTCTATCAGTTATGCATTTGTTATTAAGCCATCGGCCAAAATGGACTGGGATATCTGGAAGGCTTCTGTTGAATTAAAACCAAATTCTTATATAGAAGTGAAAAAAGACTCGCTGGGCGCCGCCGTTACAGCATTAATGCATGGCGATGTAAGCATTATTCTATCAAATGGTACACCAGCATTAAAATTTGAAGCCATCAAATTCGATAGCCTTGGCATTTCCAATCGAAATATAAAAACAAAGAAAAAGGAATTCTGGATGAGCCCGGGCACCTGGGCATTTGCGAGTCCGCAGAAATCAGTGGGTGGCTTTCCTGTTAACCTCGGTGGCATCACTCCCTATATCACCATGAAATCTGAAATAGAAGCCGGACTGAGTTTTAAACTGTCGATGGGAATTGGTGGTGCAGATAAAACAATCATCGGCGCTGAAGCCAAACTGGCGGTGTATGGCGCTATGAAATTAAGCCTGGATGATTTTCGGCCAAACTTCAGCGTTAGTGGAGGTGTTCGTGCTGACTCTATAAGATTGTTTGGTGATGTAGGTCCTTTGAAAGTAGACGGCTGGCTGGCTTTTTATAAAAAAGACAATGTTTATGGAGATGGTATCAAAGGGCATGTAGCGGCTACTTTCCCCATGATTAAAATTGAAGCCACTGCTCAATTCGGCAATGTAAATAATTTCAATTACTGGTTTATTGATGCCTGTGCACAATTTGGAAATCCAATACCAGTGGTAGGTCCTATTGGTATCAATGGATTTGGTGGAGGTGCTTATTACAATATGAAGATGCAGAATGAACCGCCGCAGGACAATGAAATGAAAGCAAAGAATACTGCCAATAACGGCACACCAGGCACCTCCATGTCGGGCATCAATTTTGTTCCCAGCGCCGGAACATTTGGATTGCGCGCGACGGTGTTCGTGTGTATGGTAACGGGTGCCGGGCCCAAGGCCATGAATGCAAAAATTACTTTGGGTGCTGAAATAGCCAATGGCGCTTTTCAAAATCTAAATTTAACGGGCGATGTATTTGTTTTCACCAACCCGCCGCAAAATGACCGTGCAATTGTAAAAGGCAAAGTCACGATCATTTATGACATACCCGCAGAAAAATTCTCATTGAATGCGGAAGTGGATGCGAATTTCTCAGCCGCAAAACTAACGGTACCGATTAACCTATATACGGGACCGGATGGTTGGTATTTTAAAGTAGGCGATCCCTGGGCACAAAAAGTAACGCTGGATTTTCCTGAATCCAAAACTGCCTTCTATCACTATAAAGTGGGTGCCTCCGCTTACTTTGTTGTGGGTTCATTGATCAATCCGCAATTGCCGGATCTGCCCATACAGGTTAGCAACATGCTGGGCAATACTACCGATCCCAATATACAATCATTCCTGAGTGAATTAAATAAAACGCCCGGTTCAGGAATGATGTTTGGTGCAGAAGTACATGGCAGCCTGGGTTTCAATGTTGCGATCATCTATGCGGATGCGGAAGCTATTATTGGGTTCGATATGATGCTGAAGAATTTCGAGTCACTCACCTGCAACGGCGGAAAGTCTGCCGGCTGGGAGAACTGGTATGCTACCGGGCAACTATATGCGTATTTGAAACTGGATGTAGGATTAAATCTTGATGTCTGGTTTTACAGTGGTAAAATTAGCCTGGCGAAATTTGCTGCGGGTGCGTATTTGCGGGGCGGACTTCCCAATCCAACCTGGATGGATGGTGCCGTAGCTATCAGCGGTGAAGTACTGGGTGGATTGGTAAAAGTAAATACCAAAGCACATTTCAGTATTGGTGATAAATGTTATCCTGATCCCGATCCATTAAAAGACATCAAAATAATTGCAGACTATGGTCCCAAAGGAAACAAGGAAAGTGTGTTTGCCTATCCTTATGGTGCCTCCAATGTTGGCCTGGAAAAAAATTATGAAATCAGTGTGCCTCCTACTGAATCACATCCTGATGGCGAAGTAAGAATCTTTCAATTCAAAATAAAATCATTCCGGTTGTTAAAGAATGGAAATACCGCAGTGGAAAGCGCCGGGCTGGAATACAGCAGTGATTACAATACGGTATCGCTCAAACGAAATAAAATTTTAGATGCCTATACGCATTACACCGGTGAAATACAGGCTTACGCTTTACAGTATATAGAAGGAAAGGGATGGACAAATCCATGGAACGATAAAAAAAATACTTATGAAGCCGTGGAAGAAACCAGTGGATTTCAATTTACAACCGGCCCGCAACCCGATGAGATCTGGGATGGCAATATTTCATTCAATTACCCGGTTAACAAACAACGTTATGTGCTGAAAAATGAAATGAGTGGTAAAGCGGTGCTTCAACTGGACCAGGAACAAAGTAATATCTTATTGGGTGATGGAAAAGGCATCAATGCCCTCAGAGCATATAAATTATATTTTATACCAGTAGGTACTACCGATACCATCAAAACTGATTTTACCTGGAACGAACAAACGCTCAATATAGAATACAACCTGCCCTCCACATTAAAAAACAATACTGCATACAAACTTGAATTCTGGTCGTTCGAGAAAAAGGGAATGATGATAGCACCTGCTTTTCTGAAAACACAGACCAGTATGAGTCCCAGCAATGTGCATGGAGTTGATATTGAGAAAAAAGATACAAAAGTTGTTTCTGCAGCATTGAAGATTTTAAAACCGATATATACCATGTACTTCCGCACCAGTGCATACAATACACTATCTGAAAAAATAAACGCTATGGGCAACTGGAGTGCCGGCAAGAAAAACAATGCACTTTATATTACCAATGATGTTATGTCGACCGAACACTTTGACGAATTTGAAACAAATGGCTTTACTGCTCCAAATGGCAAAAATGCATACCCGGCCTTGCTAAACATTGGTATTCCCTGGGATACCAATCAACAAAATGATCGGTTTGCAGAAGAGCAGTTATACACCAATGCATTCTCACTGGCATTTAAAAATGTGAAAACAGATTTCGGGGTAAACTGGCTCCGTGAACAACTTATTGCAAAGCCCGTAAAAACCGTTGATCTAAGTAAATTATACAGCGATAAACCTTTGAGTGTATCTGAAACAGGTGAACCGCTGCCTCCATCCAATACGCCAAAAGTCTATTCCGGCGGTGGATATTCCATGAAGATTCCGTTAATGAATGCAAATAAAAATCAAACTGTCTCATTCAGTTTAGGTTATCAGACCATTGTATGGGATCGTGAAAAATACCTGCTGGCAGATTACCAGCTCATGAAAGATTTTGCCAACGCAGTTACCTGGAACGCAGGTGCATTCTACAACTGGTCGGCCAACTACACTGAAAATTACCTTGGCAAATTGGGTGGCAATATTGATTTTGCCGCCAACTACCTGGGTGGCAATGTAACAATGCCATGGAATAAATTTTATTACCTGTATACTGATGCAAAATACATGAATAGTATAAATGCACTGAAGAATACAAGCTTTATTCCTTATCCCAAAGGCAACCGCGCCATACAGTTTTATTACAAAGCAGGCAATAACCAGGGCAATACTTTCAACAAAACATTTAACTATTAAATTCACACACATGAACCGATTCGGAACCATTATTATATTTACGCTACTATTCAGCAATATCATAATCGCGCAGAAAGATGTAAATAAAAACCTGGATAAACCAGTTTTACAATCCAGTATAAAAGTTATTGGCAAATCCTATGGCGACTCAATCGTATTGCGTTGGGCACCGGAAAAACCATGGGCATGGCATAAGCTCAATAACATTGGATATAAAATTGAGCGCATAGAACTGGGTGAAAAAGACAATGCAAAAAAGGAACTGCTGACCATGAATCCTTTAAAACCCTATTCGCTGGAAAAATTCAAAACTGTTTTTAAACCCGGCAATAACAATGCTGCTATCGCTGCGCAATGTTTGTATGGTAAAAATTTTGAAACAAATCTTCGCCAGGGACAGGCCGCTATTGAAGACAGGGCTTCTGTTTCTGATGCAAGATATTCTTATACTTTAATGGTTGCTGACTATGACGCTAATGTTGGTGTAGCTACAGCACTACGGTTTACAGATAAGAATGTAAAAAAGGGAGCGAAATATATTTATCTTGTAATGCCTGCCGGTATAGCCACACAGGGAACTATTGATACCGGTACGGTCGTCGTTATTAACAACACAGCATCGCCTGCCGCCAAACCTGAAATTTCCGGTGGACAGGCATTTGATCACGTATGCGAGTTACGATGGAACAGGAATAACTCGGAAAACTGGAGTGGTTATTATATTGAACGCAGCGATGATGGTAAAACATTTAGTTCACTGAACAGTCTTCCCTTCATATCGTCTGTACCTGATTCCTCCCTTATGAACAGGGATAGTTCAAAAACAAGATTATACAGCTTGTTGCAAACACAACATATTTATATTGATAGCCTGGCACGTAATTATAAAGAATATAGCTATCGAATCAGGGGTATTAACGCTTTCGCAGAATTAAGTGAATACTCCAACCCGGTGGTTTTGATTGGTAAAGACATGACCGCACCCGTTGCAGTGAATATATTAAATCCATTATTTATGGGAGAGCGAAAAATGAAAGTGATTTGGAAAAAGAGTCCTATTGAACCTGACTGTAAAGGTTATTTTATTACACGCGCAAACAATATCAACGGACCTTATGAAACACTTAACCAACAGATACTTTCACCATCATTAAATGAATTTACAGATAATAATGCATTTGCTCATGGCGGGAGCTTTTATATAGTAGTGGCAGTTGATACAGCCAACAATATTTCTTCTTCAGTTCCTGCGATGGGTATCATACCTGATAATACCGCACCGGCAATCCCTTCAGGGCTCAAAGGCAATATTGAAAAAAATGGATTGGTTCATCTTTCCTGGAATGCCAACAAGGAGGAGGACATCAAAGGTTACAAAGTATATTTTGCCAATGCAGCGGATCATGTATTTACACAACTAACAACAGAACCTGATACAACATCTGAATTTACAGATTCGATCACATTGAAAACACTTACAAAAGATATATGGTATAAGATAGCAGCGATTGATTACAATAATAACCATTCAGCATTTTCAACAGCCATCCGGTTAAAGAAGCCAGATATTGTTCCTCCTACGGCACCAGTGCCAACCAATGTAATTGTAAAAAACAATGCTGTTTCAATGGATTGGATTAAAAGCAGCAGCGAAGATGTAACATCATATGTTATCTATCGTGCAGAAGATAACAATGTGCCCCTGGTCATTTCAAATTATAAACATTCCGCCGGCCTGGTATCATTTCACTTTGAAGACAGCACTGCAAAACCAAATACTGCGTATGTATATTTTGCGAAAGCTATAGATGAAGACAGCCTTTACTCCCCTGCTTCATTACCAGTCCATGCCCGCATTAACCGGCGCATGGAAAGACCCGCCATCACAACATTGCAAGCTTCCTATGATATAAAAGAGAAAAACATTCATCTTTCCTGGCAGTACAATGAAACAGGTAATTATTTCTTCATTCTGTCCCGGTCCCGGAACAACGAATCATTTAAACCAATGCGATCCATTAATAAAGAAGATAAATTATTTTACGATAATACAATTGAACAAGGCTTTGTCTATCGTTATTGTATCCAGGCAATCTGGAAGGACGAAAAGGGAAATACAAGATTGAGTGACCCGGTTAAAGTGATAGTAACATCAACCCACTAAAAGATTCACAAGTATAATTTATCAATATTTTCAAACCGTTCAGCTGTAAAAAACGCTTGTGATACAAAATTTATAGCCCAATAATACTGGCACGGCTATCTTTTGACTTAAAATGAATAAAAGCCTCCGCAGCTTTTACACCTGCTTCCAATCCGCGAAATATTTCTAATTGTTTGAAATAGTCATTGTACGTTTCAACCGGGCTTTGTGTTTTGTGTGAGAACATTGCCTGCTTTTTTCTTTCCTGCAGCTGGGTTATATCAACATAATCAGTCGGTGTGAATCCCATTGTTTCAATACCTGTATTCACTTCATAAAAATAAAGATGAAAACTCCTTGCTGCTTTTGTCCATGCAGTTAATACAGATAACCCGGCCACCTGGTGATCAGGGTGCGCGTCTACCGGCCACTGTGTAAAAACAATATCTGGCTTCTCATTCAATATCAATTTTGCCATTTCTTCATTCCTCGATCTGTCCAATACAGTACTGCCATCTGTCTGGCTGGCGAACACCGGGTTTGCATTTAATATTTTACAGGCTGCCGCTGCTTCCCTTGTTCGCATGGCAGCCATCTCACTGTATGAAATCTTTGGATCACTTGCCTCCCCTCTTGTTAAATAAAGGAATGTTACACGATGACCAGCATCACTGTACTTTGCCATGGTACCACCACAACCAAATTCAGGATCACCGGGATGCGCGCCAACACATACAATATTCAATTTCTTATCGGCTTTCGCATTTAATGATTCTCTAGCAACAGTGTTATCCGAAAATGGAGCAACAGCCAGGCTTCCGAGACCCATTGCGGATATCTTTATAAAACTTCTCCTGGGTGATTTATTTTTTTTCATTCCCAAATCTAAATTTTCAAATGCATTCCACCAACGTACCATTCATATGTTTTACAGAAATGAAATAATTGTTTTGATGTATATTTCCAATCAAATCTTGCAGCATGAAATTATTACTCCAGTTACTCATTCCTTTCCTGCTTATCATGGTACCCGGTACTTATGCTAAAGGGAACTTCATAACTACCGGCAATGTTTCAGGTTATGTATTTGAAGACAAGAATCAAAATGGTGTGAAAGACAATGCTGAGCGGGGGATCAAAGGAGTGGCCGTTTCGGACCAGGTCAATGTAACAGTTAGCGATAATAACGGATATTACCAGCTTGAGACCCTTCCTGGCTTTGACATCATATTTATATCAGTTCCGGATACATACCAGTTGGTTGGTTCATTCTGGAAAAATCCAGCAAAAACGGGTCCTACTGATTTCGGTTTAATCAAACAACCCGTTCCCACTTCGTTCACGTTTATCCAGGCTTCGGATACCCATATCAGTGAGGCCAGCATTGAACGCATGAATAAGTTCAGGGCTATTACAGATTCTGTTCACCCCAACCTTGTCTTAATAACCGGCGATTTGGTAAAAGATGCATTGCGTGTTCCTGAATCTGAAGCCACCAAACTGTACGAACTCTTTAAAAAAGAAAGCGCAAAAATAAAAGGCTCGCTCTGGCTGGTTCCCGGCAATCATGAAATTTTTGGAATTGAAAGACATCTGTCTCTTGTAAGCCCAAAGAATCCTTTATATGGCAGAAATATGTACCATCATTATTTCGGTCCCGATTACTATTCTTTCAATTATGGCGGCATTCATTTTGTTGCACTGAATAGCCTGGACTTTGACGACTTATATTACTATGGACATATTGACAGCATGCAACTTGAATGGCTAAAAAAAGATGTAGCTACTATAACTTCTGCCACGCCCATTGTTACCTTTCAGCACGTACCCTTTTTTACTGGTGGTTTGAGCATGGCTCCCTTTGAAGCCGATGGATTGGGAAGATCACTTGAAAATGAAAAAGGTGTTACCCGTTACAGGCATATTGTATCTAATGCAGATGAAGTATTAACCATATTAAAAAATCATCCCTACCCGCTCGCATTGGCCGGGCATTATCATTTTCAACAAAAATTTTCATTGGAAGGACTCAACACACGTTTTGAACAAACAGGTGCTGTTATTGGTCCGTCCGAACAAGGTATTATACAGATGCCATCGGGTGTAACATTGTATACAGTCACCAATGGAAAAATAGATGCAGGAAAGTTTATCCGGCTCGATAAATAGTGGGGGTATACCTGCAACTATATTTTTATTTGCCAGGTTGATAATGCAATCCAACAACACCAGAATTAAATGTAGTGGCGGATAGTAACTTTAAATTTTTTCTGTCTGTTATAGATTTAAACAAAGGAGTTCCTCCACTCAATATTACCGGGTTGATATTGACGAGGTATTCATCAATTAAATCATGCTGCATAAACAGGTGCGCGATGCTGGCGCTGCCAATAAGTATCATATTTTTTCCCTCCTGCAATTTTCGTTTGCGCATTTCCTTTTCGATATCGCCATTGATAAAAGTAGTATTATACCAAGCTGATTTTGTCATCGTTTTAGAGAAAACAATTTTCTCTGCCTTATTTACCCAAGCTGCATGGGTAATTTGATGTTGACCCGCTTTCGGATCATCCGCTGCAGATGGCCAGTAACTTTCCATCATCTGGTAAGTGATCCTGCCATAAATGGCGGTATCGCAACCAGCAATAAATTTATCAACATAAGTAGCCAGTTCATCATTAAATAAAATCCAGTCCATTGCTCCTTCCGGCCCGGCAACATATCCATCCAGTGATGCATGCATTAATAATATAATTTTTCTCATACTTGTTCTTTATCATGAATTTAGTCTATTGCATTTGAAAATTGAACCGGCCCGATGGTTGCGTGTAACTTTTTATGATACCAGGTATAAGATAAAATTGCCAGCATCAAGGGTAATAACATAAAGGACCATTCAGACATGGATTTTCCTGCTGCTATAATAGAATAGGTAGCGCCAACCAAATCAAAAAATAATCCGCCATAAGCCCATTCTTTCAGTCTTGGGTATCCGGGAATCAGGATTGCCACTACACCCAGTAGTTTAGCCACACCAATAAAAGGAATAAAATACAACGGATATCCAAGATCCTGGTGCATTCCTTTTACCGCAACTTCTGCGGACATAACATCTGGTAACGCAGACATTACCATCACAGCGGCAAACAAACCGGTAAAAATCCAATACAGTGTTTTTGTCTTTTTCATGTTAAGATTTTAATACATAAAGAATTTTCATTTCTTAATTCCTTTGAGCAAAGCATAGATCGCCATGGCATGCCCGTGTCCAAGATCAAAATCTTTTTTCAACCATTCCACTATCTGCCCGGCTTTTACGTCTGCCTTCAATTTGCCATTCTCTGTAAATCCTTTTCTTGCAGCTAATTTTTTAAAGTCTTCAGGGGATTTGCCTGTCTTTGATTGAATATTGTCTAAGTAAGCCTGGAATGACATAGATAATTCTTTATTGTTAAAAATTATTATTTGATTTTGTTGCCTGGTAATATAACAATACAACTCCGGAGCTGAAAATTCTAGAATACTTTAATGTTAATTTATAATTCTTATGGAGTAAATCAAAAAAAGATTTTCCTTCACCTATCATTACCGGGTGAACCCAAATACTAAACTCATCCACCAGTTCCAAGCCCAACAAAGATTCTACCAGACTTCCACTGCCATATACAATAATGTGCTTGCCCCTCCTATTTTTTAATTTTTTTATTTCACTATCCAGGTTATTTTTCACGATGCTTGTATTGCACCAGTTGGTTGTTACCAATGTTTTCGAAAAAACTATTTTCTTACAGGTATCCAGCAGGGTCGCAAAAGCAATATCGTCTCTTGCAATATTTTTTTCTTCAATTGCCGCACTCCAATAATGTTCCATCGCGGTATACGTAATACGACCAAATAATATGGTATCAGCTTTACTCAATTGTTCTGTTAGACAGTCTGCTATCTGGTTATTCCAGTTTTCAAGATGCCAGTTCAGGGCATTACCTGGCCCGGACATAAACCCGTTCAATGTAATATTCATAGACACAATAATCTTTCTCATAATCTTATAACCAATGCTGGAATAAGCGTGGTAAAACCAACAGTATTTAACAGCATAAAAATAAATTCCCGAATGCTTTTAGAGTGGGGGCTGTAAAGACTTTGACAGGTGGTAATCGGGACTTCCGCCAAATACTATTACTTTATAAAAAGCCAAAAATAATTTTTAGCCTGGTAAAGAAAACTTTTTGTTCCTAACTTTAAAATATGGAATAAACTGGAATAGTAGTGGCTCATTTTCTCATCCCAAACAACAGATAAATGAAAAAAGTATCTATACTGGTACCCATAGAAGCGGTGATGGCAAGTGTTGTAGACCCGCATACCATGTTTACTGGAATAAATAATTTTCTACTCCAGGCCGGGCACGATCCTGCATTCGATGTACAATTGGTGGGCCTCACAAAAGATGTTGGGTTGAGCAATAGCATTTTTTCTGTACACACCGATGCTGTGATACAAAATGTAAAAAAGACGGATCTTATTATTGTCCCTGCTATTAGTGGTGATTTGAAAGAGGCGATTGAAAAAAATAAGGCTTTTATTCCCTGGATAATTAATCAATATAAAAATGGAGCTGAAGTAGCGAGTCTTTGTATTGGTTCCTTTTTATTGGCTTCAAGCGGTTTATTGAACGGCAAAGACTGTTCTAGCCATTGGTTAACTGCCAACGATTTCAGAGAAATGTTCCCGGAAGTAAATTTAGTGGATGGAAGAATTATTTCCGAGCAGGATGGTTTATACTCCAGTGGTGGCGCTACTTCTTATTGGAACTTGTTGTTACACCTGGTAGAGAAATACGCTGGCCGTTCCATGGCCATTCAGGCAGCCAAGGTTTATGCGCTGGAAATTGATCGAAAAACACAATCTCCTTTTGCCATGTTTAATGGTCAAAAAAAACATGAGGATGAACCCATCAAACAAGCCCAGGAATTTATTGAATCCAATGTGTCTGAAAAAATTACTGTAGAAGAACTGGCTTCAAAATATGCCATCGGAAAACGTCACTTTGAAAGAAGGTTCAAAAAAGCCACCAATAATACTCCCGTAGAATATATGCAACGAGTGAGAATTGAAGCTGCAAAGAAGGAACTGGAAAATTCTGGCAAAAATGTAAATGAAGTAATGTATGAAGTGGGTTATAACGATAATAAAGCTTTCCGGCAGGTTTTCAAAAAACTCACGGGCATAACACCGGCTGATTACCGGACTAAATACAATAAGCAGGCAGCGGTTTATTCGAGATAAATCTTTTCAACCTTATACTGTAGAATTTATTCCTCAATAACAACGTTGATAAAATTATTCAAACCTCATTCTTCGATAGCCGGGTTATAAAATGTTTGTATCCCCGTATCATTTCCCTAGGCATGATTGTTTCTGTTTGATGTATAATCTCACTACTAAAACAGACAAACAATATGGCTAAATCAAAAGCAAAATCCCGGTCATTTAGTACTTCAAATAAAAAAATTGAATCACTTGCTGAAAACACTGAAAACAAAGAAGGCAGTTTTCTTACCACCAATCATGGCGTAAAAATCAATGACGATCAAAATTCGTTAAAAGCAGGTAACCGCGGTCCTACGTTGTTGGAAGATTTTATTATGCGTGAAAAGATTACGCATTTTGATCATGAGCGAATACCCGAACGTATTGTACATGCACGGGGATCAGCAGCTCATGGAGTTTTCAAATTGTATAAATCAATAGCGCCTTACACAATGGCCAGTTTCCTGAACGATACATCCATTGAAACACCCGTGTTTGTAAGATTTTCAACCGTTGCAGGTTCGCGGGGTTCCAGTGATCTTGCACGTGATGTAAGGGGATTCGCAGTAAAGTTTTATACGCAGGAAGGAAATTTTGACCTGGTAGGAAATAACATGCCCGTATTTTTTATTCAGGACGCCATAAAATTTCCTGATCTCGTTCATGCTGTAAAACCGGAACCCCACAATGAAATTCCTCAAGCAGCCTCTGCCCATGATACTTTCTGGGATTTCATTTCTTTGATGCCCGAATCTGCACATATGATTATGTGGGTGATGAGCGATCGCGCCATACCGCGCAGCCTGAGAATGATGGAAGGATTTGGTGTACATACATTCAGGCTGATAAATGCGAAAGGCGAAGCACATTTTGTAAAATTTCATTGGAAACCTTTATTGGGTGTACATGCTGTAGCCTGGGATGAAGCCCAGAATATATCCGGAAAAGATCCTGACTTTCACCGGCGTGATTTATGGGAAGCCATAGAAAACGGTGCATTTCCTGAATGGGAACTAGGTGTTCAAATCGTTCCTGAAAAAGATGAACACAAGTTTGAATTTGATTTATTGGATCCTACCAAATTAATACCGGAAGAAATTGTTCCTGTGCTACGAATTGGAAAAATGACTTTGAACCGAAATCCTGATAATTTTTTCGCCGAAACAGAACAGGTAGCCTTTCATGTGGGTCATGTAGTTCCGGGAATTGATTTTACCAATGACCCATTGATGCAAGGGCGGCTTTTTTCTTATACCGACACACAATTAATTCGTTTGGGTGGACCCAATTTTCATGAGATACCAATTAATCGTCCGGTAGTACCGATACATAACAATCAACGCGACGGACACATGCGTCAACAAATAAATACGGGAAGAACCAGCTATCATCCCAACAGCCTCGGTGCTGGTTGTCCTTTCCAGGCAAAGATGACGGAGGGTGGATTTAGTTCCTTTTCAGAAAAAATAGATGCAGTTAAAGTAAGAGAAAGAAGCAAAAGTTTTTTTGATCATTTTAGCCAGGCGAAATTATTTTTCAATAGTCAGTCAGATGCCGAAAAAAATCACTTGATTGATGCACTTTCGTTTGAACTGGGAAAAGTGGAAACCATTGCTATACGTGAACGAATGCTGGGCATACTCAATCAGATTGAGAAATCATTGGCCACCGCCGTTGCATACAACCTGGGATTGCAGGTGCCGCATACGCCGGAAGAACCAATGAATCACAGCATACCTGCTGATGGTGATCCGAAAAAATTTCAACCGGTAAAAGTAAAAAGCACCCTTGAAAAATCTGCTGCATTGAGCATGGAAGGCACTATTAAAAATAGCATTCGCACCCGTAAGATTGCGATACTCGCTGCTGATGGTGTTGAAGAAATGACGATTACAAATATGAAAGCCGCTCTTGTGGCGGGAGGAGCTGTTGTACACATCATCGCACCTAAACTTGGAATGGTAAAAACGACAGGGAAAGTAGCATTACCAGTCGACCAGAGTTTTCTCACTGCTGCGTCGGTCTTATATGATGCGGTGTATGTAGCGGGTGGAACAAATAGTTCGGCAACACTGGCAGCGGAGCCAGATGCTGTTCATTTTATTAATGAAGCATATAAACATTGCAAGGCCATCGCCGTACACCAATCTGCCATACAGGTTTTGGAAGCTACTTATTTTGCAAAAAAATTACAGGCTAAAAAACGGGAAGACGGTGTATTGATCAACGAAGATGTAAAAAAATTGTCGGGCGATTTTACCAAAGCGATAGCGATGCATCGTTTCTGGGATAGAGAAAAATCACGCAAAGTACCAGCATAAAAGATTTTGATAAGATTTAAAGCAAAAGTGGTCCATTAGGTTATAAAAACAGGAACAATCTTAAGAAATAGTTTTGCTACCAGGTACATGCGGTGAATTAACCTGAACAAGGCATGATTTACCGAACCACAAAATCAATAAGGCAATAATAACCGTACTGGCCATTATAACGGCCATGGTTAAACTACCTTTGAAAGTGAGCAATCCTACGGCACTTGAAATTAAACCCCCAATTCCTATTTGTAAAAAACCCAGCAACGCGGAAGCGGTTCCGGCATTCCTGGAAAAAGCGGCCATTGCCAAAGCAGCCGCGTTAGGGTAAGTAAGTCCTGCACACGAGAGTAAAACAAAAAGAAATACAAGCACCATTGTAAATCCATACCAACCATTCCATGCGCCTGGTAAAAAAAGCAGTGCAAATATTAACTGGCAATAAAGCACTGCTTTAAAGATTTGCTCATTGGTATACCAGCGGGTAAGTATATGATTGAGCTGGCTTCCCCCGATAAATCCAACAGACAGCAGCGCAAACACAGCACCGTACTGAGTTGCCGATAAACGATAATAATCCATGAACAATGCAGGCGAACCCGCTACATACACAAACAAACCCGAAAATGAAAAACTACCAGCTAACGCAAACAAGTAAAAACGCGGCGTTGTTAGAATCACACGAAACCCATTTAAAATGGGTGCAGGCATTAATGAAACGGATTTGTCTGGCAGATGTCCCTCCGGTAAAAAGAAAAAAACCAATAGCAGCATCAAAAAAACAATTACAGCCAGCATAATAAAAACAAAATGCCAACCCCATGTCACTACAATAAAACTTCCAATGGTTGGAGCCAGCATGGGCGAAGCACCCAATATCAACACTAGGAACGATATAATTCCAGCGCTTTTGTTAACCGGGAAAAAATCACGCACCATCGCCATAGCAGCAACAGAAGCAACACAGCCGCTGAGGGCCTGAAAAAACCGCATTATTAAAAATGTATTGATTGATGGCGATAACGCGCACCCGGTTGTTGCCGCGATATAAAATATCAAACCAGCGTATAACGGGCGCTTCCTTCCAAATCTATCCAGTAATGGACCAAATAATATTTGCCCGATAGCAAAACCCAGGAAATAAGTTGACACAGACAATGCAACTTTGGAAATAGTGGTATGCAATGCAGCTGCAATTTGCGGAAATGCCGGCAGGTACATATCTATTGAAAACGGTGTAATGGTATTCAAAGCACCAAGCATCAATATCAGGAAAAAAGTTTGGCTGCGGCTTCTTTGTGAATGGTTCATAAAAGAGGCTGCAAATATATATTTTGCCGGCGAACCCATATAAAAAATTATTGCACAAAATGAACGTCTGAATCATTGTAATACCAATTGTAAATATTGCCGGCAAAATAAAAAATGCCCGGTAAATACCGGATAAATGCATATAAATACAACTAATAAAACAAACCAGGTAAAATATCAATCATTCTGTTCTCAGGTTTTTGACCGGGTTTACAGAGGCCGCCCTGATAGCCTGGTAACTCACCGTTAGCAACGTAATTGCAATAGCGGCAATCACTACCAATAGAAAAACACCTGCGCCGATATTGATTTTATATTCGTATTGCTTTAGCCATTCATTCATTGCATACCATGCAATGGGTATGGCAATGGCGCAGGCAATCAATACAAGGATAACAAAATCCATTGACAGCAATCGCCATAAACTTTGTACACTGGCGCCCAATACTTTTCTTACCCCAATTTCTTTGATGCGTTGCTCAGCTGTAAAAGATGCCAGTCCAAAAAGACCGAGGCAGGAAATGAAAACAATCAGTATTGCAATGATGGCAGCTAAATTTCCAACCAATTCTTCATAGTTAAATTTCTTCGCGTATTGTTCATCTGAAAATTTATATTCAAAAGGGTAAGCAGGATTATACTTTTCAAATATCGGTTTCATGAGTGCAATAGATTTGGAAGCTGACAGTTTATCATTCATCCGGATATTTACATAACTCACCCAATTTTTATTGAATATAATAGTCAATGGAGAAATAGGCCTGAAAGGGGATTCCATTTGAATATCCGGTACAACTCCCAATACGGTCATATTTTTATTATTCCATTTGAGCTGTGCTCCAACCGGATTCTTCAATGACATTCTTTTTACGGCTGCCTGGTTGAGTAAAACTCCATTGGAATCTGCAAAATCGCGCGAAAAATCCCTTCCGGCCATTACTTTAATTCCCGGGGTTTTCGTATAGTCATAGTCGGTAGCAATGGTTGAAAAGACAACGGACTTTTCTACCGGCTGGCTATTGGGCCACTCCCATCCATTATTATTACTAAAAATTTCTGAGGGTGGTGAATTGCTTTTGCAAATGGACTGCACCGCACCGGAACTAAGCAGCTCTTGCCTGATGGCTTCGTAATTTTTTTGAATATCGTCGGTCCAATTAACCGTTAATAAACCTTTATTATTAAATCCAATGGGCCTGTTTTTACCATATTGAATCTGTTGATAAATCACAATCGTACCAATCATCAGTATTATCGCACTTGAAAATTGTATCACCACTAATATTTTCCTTGGAAGCGAACCGGACTTACCTGCCCGTAGATTTCCTTTCAGCACTTTTACCGGTTTGAAAGAGGAAAGATAAAATGCAGGATAACTTCCGGCAATCATACCTGTAATAATCGTGAACAGGATCATGATGGCCCAGAATAAGGGATTCGCCAGTTGAAGTGTCATCTCTTTGTCGGTAAGCCGATTGAAAAACGGTAGGGCAATTGCAACCATACCTATTGCAAAACAAAATGCCAGCGCGGCGATCATCATGGATTCACTCAGGAACTGGTGGATGATTTGTTTGCGTTCTGATCCAACTGCTTTCCGCACTCCTACTTCTTTCGCTCTTTTTTCTGATCTTGCTGTGCTCAGGTTCATGAAATTAATGCAGGCAATAATCAGAACGATAGTGCCCAATATGCCAAACATCCTTACATACTTAATAAATCCTCCTACATTTTTTCCATTTTCAAAATCACTGTACAACCTCCATTTTGACATGGGATGAATGAATACTTCCGGTTTCACATTCTTAACTGTGGTTTCGTCTTTGAAGTGTGAAATGACCAGGTTTTTTATTTTGGCATTGACGGCTTCCGGACGGGCGTTTTCATTTAGCTGAATAAATGCCTGCCACGAATTATTTCCCCAATTGGTTTTATGATATTGTTCTATATAAGTGTAAATTTTTTCCTGCAATTGCCAGGGCATCAGGTAATCGAAGGTGAGGGAACTGTTCTTCGGTTGTTTGGAAACTATTGCGGTTACTTTCAGGTTTGTGGCATTGTCCATTTTTAATGTCTTGCCAATCGGATCCTCGCTCCCAAAAAGTATTTTAGCGGTTTCATCTGTCAATACAATGGAATAAGGTTCATGCAATGGATTTTTATCCCCCGCCATCACATTGAGCGAAAACATATCAATGGCTTGTTCGCCAATAAAATGACCACTTTTGTTGATCTTTTTTTCTCTATAAATTAAAGAGTGATCACTGCCCCAGTCGCACATGGCAATTCCTTTGAAGTCCGGGAATTTTGTTTTCAATTCTTCACCTATTGGATAAGGTAAAGCCTGTTGGGATCCGCGGTGTCCATCAAAGGTCTGGTGCATCATCACCTGGTACAGCGAAGAATAATTCTTATGATGCTTATTAATAGACATCTCATCATGTATCCATAAACCAATTAACATTACCACCGTCATACCAGTGGCAAGTCCAAGAATATTGATGAATGAATAGCCTTTATTCTTTAAGAGGTTTCTCCAGGCAACTTTCAGATAATTTTTAATCATAGTGAAAAAGTAACTACCAAGTAAATGCCATGTTTGTGGAAGCTACAAATCAACCTTTTACAATTGTCTGTCAAATTAAAGGTGTACGATTTCAGAACAGTGGTTGTTCGTTTTTGACACTCCCCATTTTTTTTAATAAACTTATCTTGTAAGCTGTAATGAATTCATTAATGCGATCCCATTAAATTCATTTATATAGATCCCAGCGCTTGAAAACGAAAAACGGCTACACCGCCCAGTTCTACCTGGTCTCCGTCACAAAGACAATGTGCCACTCCATATATATTCAACCACTTCATTTTGTCATTGGCGGTATGTACTTTTAATTTATTGCCATTATCGGGCAGGCCGCCCCTGTCTGGATACAACAAGTAATGACCCGATTTTGGATCATACACAATATATGCATGGTTGCGGCTTACATGTAGATTAGGGCTGCCCGTTAGATCACTGAAACCCGGATCTCCTTTGCCCAGGAAAACAATGTCGTTTTGCTGAATCTTCCCGGTAAACAATTGCGGTGCTTTGCTTCGACCAATATTAAATCTCAATTGCTTGCGCGGATCAAGTATGTATTCACTGTATTCTGCCTGCCCTGCCAATACCTGGATAAATGCCTTCGTAAATTGTTCATGAGCATATTCACCGGCACCAGTTACTTTCAATCCAAAATTTCCTTTCTGCATACATTGGGCCGGCAACTTATCATTTACGATATGCCATTCGAAAAACCAACCCGGTTCCAGCTGAATAAAATAATCCAATAATTTTCGTTCAAGATGTTCGGTCCTGTACATGCCGGGCCTATCTGCAAACAGGGCTGCCCTGGCGGCTTCTTCCTGCTGTTGATCGGAACAAGCAATATAAAAATGCAGACCTGAAACAAATAAGCTTTTTTCATCAACATACGGTTGCAACGATTCAATAATAAAACTGGTGATGGCTCCGCGTAATACCTGTGTAGCAGGAATGAATGATACTGGTTTTTTTTGTACCGGTACATCTGTTGATTCGGCAGTAATAGTTTCCGTCAATCCAAAACCCTTTTTTAATCTGCTGATAATATTTTTCATATTCATAATTTAAAATGAAATGATATAAGATCTCTTCTGCAATATTTTGGCAACCGCATTGGCAACCAATACAGCATTGGCTGAACTTTGACCGGTTTCAATACGAATACAGGTTACCGTATAAGATAAGCTACCAGGCTTTGGTGCAAAGAAAACATACCAACCATCAGATTGCTTCACACCATTCACGATTCTTTCCGGCGTTCCTGTCTTACCTCCTACCCGCAGGTTATGTATCTTTTGTTTACCCGGTCTGCTCGACTGATCAATCATAAATTGTTTCAACAACCACGCATATGCGGTATCCTTTGCAATAGGAACAGCCTCACCAATCGCCTGTGTTTGACCTGCCTCCTGCAGCACGTACCTGGATGGTTGCATCAAACCCTTATTCGCAATGGCACCCGCCATTCTTGCAACAGAAACCGGTGTAGCCGTTAGTACGCTCTGGCCCCATGCCAGGCCTGAAAATAAACTTCGGTAACGTTTTGTCGTATGTGCATAACCGGGATTGTTGTACGCCTTCCTATCATTGTCCAAAACCAGTTGACGCCATGAAGCCAGGTCTTCAGATTGTTTCGTTCTGTCTGTTACCATTGAGTAGTTGTAACCACCCCGCTGATTCAACCGCATACCCGTTGATTGGTAAAGAGCCGCCATCTGGTCTTCTAGGTTGTTTTCATTGGCGAAACGAATAAAAAATATATTACTTGAATTAACAATGGCTTCATGCATGTCAACAAAAGACACTTTGGGGATGAATGGTTCCTGTTCATTTTTATTGTCACGGAATATTTCATCCCTGAAAATATCATTGTATTTTACGTCGGCAGCAGCCATTCCCAGTTTATTTAACCCGGCCATCGCTGTTAGTATTTTGATGGTTGATCCTGGTGCTGTGGCATAGGTCATTCCCAGGTCACGGTCTGTAACGGGTATGTGTAATTGATTTCTTTCCCGGTCGGGCAATTCCATTAACTCCGGTGACTGAAGATCGGGCAATGGATTAAGCGCCGATGCGAGAATATCACCTGAGACAGCATCCATCACCACCACTGCAATCCGCTTGTTGTGAAACAAACCATTGTGTAATGAATCCTGCAGTTCCACCTGTAAAGCGGCATCAACACTCAGGTGCAGCGAACGGTCTTTATCCCGTACCTTCCTGATAGCAGGTTTACTACTGTCAATTCCTTCACTCAATCCATCTACCAGTGCCGTATAGTCGTAACGTGCAAGCTGTGTATTTGTATAGAATGGTTTTGTAAAGCGATCGGGTTGGTATAAGCTGCGTACGGAATCCTCTATTGCCCGGCTGATACCAAAACCGCGCAATGCGGTCAGGTGACTGGCTTCGGCGAAATAGCCATTGCTTTGACCCCAGAATAATTTTGAATTGTAATCACCGGTCCAGAAAAACATCTGTTCGCCAAAAGGATAATAACGGTGTACTCTTTTCCTCAATAGTTCATTCAACTGTAAGCGGCCAAGACCCGCACGTTCCAGTGTATCAATACTATGTTCTAACATATTAGCTTCACTGGTTGCAAGTATCAATCCGTTTCGATCATAAATATTACCTGCGGCCAGTAAACGCATCAATTTATCTATGCGTGGATTGTGACTGTATATCGGCAATCCGTTGCGCATAATTACCCGCGCCTGCTTCACCAGGTATTCTCTTCGATCAATTACCTGTACAAAAAATAATTTAACGCCCAGCGTCATAATACCAACCATAAAAAATAATATTCCCGTTGCCAGTACCGGATCATAATTTTTTCGAACGTATTCCTGCTGCACAACCTGGCCCTCCCTGGCTGATATACCCGCGACGATACCCATTGCCGTTAGATTAATAATCAGTGATATCTTACCATAGCTTAGAAAGGGAACGGCAACACCTGTTAAAGGAAGAAGCCCGATAGAACCACCCGCAATCAAAAACAATTGAACGCCCATGGCAATTGCAATGCCCGCGCACAAATAAAATGTAAAAGGTTGACCTGACCTGCGCGCATGCAAAAAAGTCCGGTGTATCAACATACCAAATAAAAGGAATACTGCTACCAGGCCCAGCCAGCCAAGTTCTTCGCCAATGCTGGGTAATATCATATCTGTGTGCGCAGCCGGCATGGTATTGGAAAAACCGCGACCAATACCTTGTCCTGATAAGCCTCCAGCGGATAATGTCCAGTAACTATGTGCCAGGTGATCACCACCAAATACATCATTGTTCCATTGGCTCAACCAGATCTCTTTTCTTTCGGCCAGTCTTATTCCAACGCCTGGCACCTGGTCGCCAAATGCAAATGCAGCAATCACCATCATAACAATAACGGGTGCATCAGCAATGGCAGCAAAAGCTCCATACCATTTTATACTACGCAAATTTCCCTGTAACAATAAAACAACAATAACCCCTGTGAATGCAATGGCTGTTGCCAGCCAACCTGGCAATTGCCATAACAGTAAGCAATAGACGATTGCTGTTATAATAGTAAACAATAGATTACCCCGTGCTATGCTGTAAAAGAAAAGAAAGGTAAAACATACCACCATGGCCGGACCCATATCACCCATCATAAGATATAGCACAAGCAGCGTACCCACACCAGCAAATACCCCAAGGTTGATATACAGGCGCCAGCGTATATCAGTTAGGTTACGGATTTGTTCTCCATTGGAAGCAAAAAAAGCCGCCAGGAAAAATAAAAGAAAATATTTCGTTATCTCTCCCGGTTGAAAACTGATTCCACCCAACTGTATATTTACTTTAACGCCGCTACCTTCCGGCCCGGTGCCGATAAATACAGTCAGTAACGCCAATAGTATAGCCATCAGCAGCCAGGTCCAGCCTTTTAACTGGTAAATATTTCTTTTTTTAAAATTCACCATCCAGTCGAACCACCATTTCGTATATACGCTACCGGTATGAATGCTGCTGACAAGGATAAAACCGGTCAACCCCGCCACTACTCCCTGCAAAGATTGAAAAGCATACAATGTATCTGTCATTGGATCCTGAATACTGAGCAGCAGCAATATTGACACACCACACAATAGCATCAACACGGGTAACAGGAAAATGTCAGGATGTTTTTTTCTGAAAGAAAGAATTAATTGAGCCAGGAAGAAAACAGCTATTAACCCAGCTGCAATTACCTGGAAGCTGGTTTTGAATGAAGCCGGGGTTCTTACCATCAACACCCCATCTTCTTTCATTTGTGCATACACGATAGGCCCTATCAGTCTTATCCGGTGTGGCTTTGCGGTAAAAACAAAATTTGTCTTTCTATCCAGTTTACTGGTACCCCGTCTATTGCCAAATTCAAACCCGGGTTTCATAGGCAGTACACTATATCCAGAATCCCGTAGTAAACCTGTAAATGAAAATTCACCTTTATCATTTGTACGTGCATACGCAGTTAATCCGGTTACTGAATCCTGGTCCGTTGCCAGGTGTTGTCTTAATTGAACCAGTACACCGGGCATCGGTTGATCATTATACTGAACAATTCCCTGCATCTCCATATCGCCGTTATCTACTTTCAATGTATGGGGCTTTTTTTCGGGACGATTCAATTCCTGCACATACAAAGTTGAATCAAATCCAAGCCTTTCTCTCGATGCAATCAACCTGCCCTGGAAATCGTTGCCACCAATGGAAGATTTCCATGCAAGCGGAACGGCAAGTGCAAAGAAAGTTTTATTTAGCGCACCAAGATTATCAGGTTTATTGCCAGTTATAAGTTTTGCCGACAACGAATCAGTAAGTAAGTCAATGTCCCGTTTATCAGCAAAATAATTTCCGTCTGAAATAATTTTTTTCAGCAGTGATTTGTCAAGTCCAGCTTCCAGCCTGATTGCGCGGCGCTCATGCAACGCAGTATCTGCCTTGTTTAAATCGGGCTGCAGGGCATAAAATAATTTAAAAAATAAAAGCAATAATATCAATGCTGCCGACAGCAACACAAACCAGCCTTCGGCTACTGATGTACTGCTAGTATTTACTTTTTTTATATTCATTTAATTAGATTGGCTTGACAGAAGCTGAAGAACCTTTCACTACAAACTGGTCAAATGATATGGTTTGTTCGCCATCTACCCTTAAACCGAAATAACTGCCATACCCAACCGCAAATGGTAATATTTTTTCAAGCTTGTCATTGATAATGAACCGGAGAACATTACCACGTCTCTCAATGGAAAACGTATTCATTTCGGCGTCCTGACGCAGGTTTGGAGAAGCCGTCCAGTCGGTTGATGCGTTCCATGCATCTTTTACGGAAGTACCGATGGAATAATACCCATTTGAAGTAATATAGAAAACAAGGTAAGCGTCCTTTACTTCATCCCCGCAAAAAATAATACCATAAGGATCTCCGGCACCGTCTCCTTCGTGTACCGCTGTAGCTGCAATAGTAAAATCCTTTTCAGTATCCATTTTTAATTTTATCGAGGATGAATAACTCAGGGAGTCCCTGAACCCCCGCATGGTATATTTGCCATCGAGCAATATGAATTCACTGTTTTCATCCCTGCCTGTTTCCCATACACTATCCTGCTGATCAAAATCATTATAGTAAATCCCGTTTATTAATGCGATACCCGGATCAACTATTGATGAATGGGTATTGCCCGTATTTACTTCGGGTGTAAGCCTTGTATGCACAATATGAGAAGCCTCTGCTGGCAATGTATGCCGCGTTTCAACCAATGGCAAACTTGCAGTTACCGGATTGCCTGTTTCAAATGATTTATTAGTGCGCCTGGCCATATTGGTCCATGAAAAAAGTATGGCGATGGCTATCAGCAACAATGCCAATGCAAAAGAAGGTCGGTGTTTTCTTTTCGAATGTGCTACTACCGCTGGTTGATATTGCAGGGTTCTCGACGACTGATCGGCCGGTGTAGCCTTAATGCCTTGCAAATCTTCCCAGACTGCCATTTTCAATAAATGCCGGATACTAACAGGATCGGATAAACGAACAGAAGACTGTTTGCGCAATAAGTTTTCCAGTAACTGCAATAAACTCGGAGGTAATTGCTGATCGTGGGGACCATGTTGAAATCCCTGCCTGTGTGGAATCAGGGGAACAGGTATGGGCGCACTGATGACCCTGTTGATATGCATGAGCAGATCATCCTGCTCATATTCAAATGGCACGGCTCCTGTTAAACATTCGTATAGTACTACTCCCAAAGAATAATAATCAGTTGCCGCCGACAGGTTTTTAGATTGATTGAATTGCTCTGGTGATGCATAATCATAGGTAAGCATGGATGCACCGGTTACGGTAATGGCGTCCGACTGCTCTCTTAATCTTGCTATACCAAAATCGGTCAGTAAAAATTGTAGTTCACCTGAATCCAATCTGCGGTACATGATGTTTTCCGGCTTAACATCACGATGTACGATGGCCTTGCCATGAATGGTATCCAATGCTTCCGTCATCTGTTGCGCCAGTGTAACAACAGTACTTATGTCCAGCGAACCATAACTTTTCAAAAGACTTCTCAGATCACCGCCTTCTATCAGTTCCATAACAATGTAAGGCAGTTCCGCATCCAGGTGTACTTCCAGTATTTTTACAACATAATGATGCTCTATAGATTTCATGATTTCGGACTCGCGTTGAAAACGGCGGAGCGTATCAGGTTCTGTATTAAATGCAAAATGTTTGATGGCCACCAGTGTTCCTGTTTGCAGGTTCTTTGCCTTCAGCACACGTGCATTTCCCCTTCCCAGTTCACCGAGGATCTCATACCCCTTAAAATATTCTTTAAATATTGAAGTGGCCATGATTTATTGCTTCGTTGAATTAATGAAAAAGACTGCCTGCTGTTTCGGATCAGTTTTATACAAATAACGCAAAGGAATAGCCGTATTTTCAAAAACCAGGTTTTCAGCTTTTAACTTAACAGGTATTTTTATAAGGATGCCGGTATCAAAGCCCGTAATATGAATGTTCTTAATGGCAATGGTATCCCCGGGCTTTGCAGACTGCAGGTTGATGATCATGGCCGCAAACTGACCTGAATTTTTTTTCGGCATTAACAATAATGTACGACCGGAACTATCAGAATACCGCCTGATATCAGCAAAATTTTTAGTAGCTGAAATCCGGAGGGTATCAACTATTTCAATAGCCACTGGTCCTTCTATTGCGGCATGCACTTCGCGTGGAGGGATAACCGTTACACTAGTATCCGTTGTGATACTGTCTTTGAAAAAGACGGGCAACCCCGAAGCAGCAACATTTACCGGTTTTTTCGGAACCGCAAAATACCAGCCGGTTGCAGACAACAAAACCAACAGCAGACTTAACCAAACCAAGGTATTTTTTCCCTGTGATGATTTTTTTCTTTTGTCTTCATTTTTGATGAGTGTTTGTTGAAAGACTTGCACGGGATCAATCGCCACTTTTATTTCCGGTAACGGAAGCGTTGCTGATTCCAATTCGAATAATACAACAGTAATATTATCATGGCCACCTTTTTCATTTGCCAGTTCAACCAGTTTTTCAGCTTTTGTTTCCAGTGAAAATTTGCCAGCCAGCAAGTTTATGATGTTTTGCGAGTTGATCATATCCGTTAGTCCGTCGCTGCACAACAATAATTGATCACCTCCAATAAGTACTTCACGGCCATAATCCATAAAATCTTCATCATCCAGCCAGTGTAATACAGAACCTACTTCGCGGAGAATCTGGTTGCGGTGTGGATGCTGCATGGCTTCTTCCTCCGAAAGATCGCCCGCATCTTCCCTGATGCCAACAAAAGAATGATCACTGGTTATTTTTTGCAATTTACCATCCCGGAATCGATACAGTCTTGTGTCGCCCACATGTGCATAATATATGCATTGCGCCGCAGCATCAGCCACAACAGCAGTTAATACACAACACATTTCGCTGGTGAGCCGATCCTTTTTTCTTTCTTCAACAATGCTGTTGTTGGCGAAAATTAAAGCCTCTCTTAACATAGTAAGCGTATCGCCACTTGGTACCTGCATATATTGCCCGATACATTCTTTTGCAATCGATGCCGCCTTTTCGCCACCGGTATAGCCACCTACCCCATCAATCACTGTAAGCAGAATCTTGTCCGGTGACCATAATTGCCGGCTAATAAATGCATCCTGGTTCTCTTTGCGCCGGCGGCCAGGATGAGTCGTTCCGGCGAATTGAATGTTATCCATTCTATTGAGGCAGTTTTTTGAAATGTCTTACGAGTAAAAAGACGACAAATAAAAAAAATGCCCAGTTTGCAATGGTATCTGCCATGTCTTACAATTGTTGTTTGAATTCAAGTGTTACAATACCATTCAGCAATAACTGGCATTTCGGTTCCAGGTCAACCCACTCAGGATTTTCAGCATCGCTCCGGCTTATGATGATTTCATTGACCCTTGTCTCATTGGAACTAAAAGAAGCTATCTGGCACCTGCTGCTACTTTCGTTATAACGGATACGGGCATGTGGATTTGAAACATAAGGAGAATCTATCAGCAGGTAGTTGCTGTATCCCTGGTTATCAGCCTCCTTTCGCGCAATGACGATCTCTGTATCCTTCATTGAATAAGTACCACCCTTGTTTTTATCTCCCATAAAATAATCGATACTCGCAATTCCATTTTCCATATTCCGTGTTGCCTTTAATAAACCAACCGCACTAGCGGCAAGAGAAAACTCAGGATTGAACTTTATTGTAAAATTTCCATTTTCTGCAAAATGAATATGCCTTAATACATCAAGATTGATATCCATCTTATCAAATACATTGGTGACTTTCGATTTCATAGTAACTTTTGCTGTCTGCCTTCTTTCGCCAGCTGCCGCATCAGTGCGGAGACCAGTTAACATGCCAATGACTTTAATATCGTACAAGCCAATTTTCTCGGCATTGAAATTACTGGCGGGGCCAAAACGAAATTGCCAGCGTGCAGATACAGGGGAAAGTTCTTCAAAGTTCTTTCGGTAGACCTGCAATTTGCGGTAAAACATTTTTACCGCTTCCTTCACAACCACGGGGAAGGAAGCCAATCTTTGCTCGTATACATCCGGGTGCAGGATTATCAGGAAATGCATATTGAACAAAAGGCTATATCCGACTGATTCAGTATTGCAGGAATTGTCAAAGCATTCCAGCAATTCATTCAGTATATCATTGTTGGTGATAAAGGAAGAGGTTTCTTTGCCTTCAGGTATAAGCCAGTTTTTTAGGGAGCCCAGGAAATCTCCCGATCTTTTTTTCATACTAAAACCGGTTGTATCGTAAATACAGAAAAGGGTTATCGCTAATAAATGTAGAAGATTTTAATATAGCTGATTGATAAGAAAAACTTAAAATCAATGGACTGCTAAGCAGCGAATATGCAGCAACGCCGGGCAATTCAATTTATTGTATTCCGCGTTAAAAAGCCCACAGCAATTGACCGGCACCCGAAAACCGGCGGCAGTATTGGATTACAACTACCCTAATATTGTCTTGTAACGTCTATGTGTACCTGCTTTTTAAGATATCATTAAGAGTTTCGAATGCCACTTATAAAAAGTTAAAGTCTGCAAAAATGACACATAGAGTCGTAATAGTTATAAAAAAAGTCCGCCGGGCGGACTTTTTGAATTACATTATAATGTGGTTATTCTACCTTCATTCACGAACCACTTTGTTTTCTTTGTCAACCCAAATTAATTTATCTCCTTTCATTACCCTGGCCACACCATTCTCAAAATTATTGGCAAAATTGTACATGGGTTTGATCACCCAGTCTCCGCTTTTATTTATAAAACCCCATTCAGATTTTTCGTTAGCAGCAGCTGCCAGGCCATCAGCAAAACCATGGGCATTGAAAAACTTCATAGGTATTACCACTTCTCCTTTTTTATCAATGTAACCAAACAGGTTGTTTTTAACTACTACAGCCATGCCATTATTGAAATCAAAAGCATCGTCATAAACCGGTTGTGTAACAATTTTTCCTGTACTGTCAAGGTATTGCCACTTATTGTTGATTTTTACTGCAGCATAACCTTCATTAAATGTAAGGCCATCTTCAAACTGAGGTTTGATGATTTCAACCCCTTGTTTATTAACGTATCCAATCTTATTATCTTTTTTCACTTTCGCAAGGCCGCAAACGCAATTGTCAACGAAATCATAGTTTTTCTCCCATTTCTGAGCATAAACGCCGGGTACAGGGAATAGCAATACCAGGAGCAGTATTTTTCTCATATAAATAAAATTGATTGGTGAGTATTTTGTTGTAGCTACAAAGTAAACAGATGTAATAAATTGCAGCATGACGAAGGTTGGTAATCGTCCTGATTTTAGTAAGCACACCATTGTCCTCTTTTTGCTAGTTCTTTTAATGCCGGAGAATAGCTGTTATCCGTTCAATTATTATTTTGTATAGCCGGTAATTTCATAGCTACCCTGCTGTTAAGCACCTTTATGATAATACCGGCAGGTACTGTATAGACAATAGATTCTATAATCACTTTATAGTTAAGCACTAAAAACGCATCTGCGATTGATAGTAAATTCATTGCTATCAATAGCCACATACCTATTTTTAACGTTGACCCTTTTTGCGCAATCAATCCATAAACCAGTAGTCCTGAAAACGCAAACTGTCGCATTGCCCACATGTCGGTAAAATGCTTTACATCCTTAGCCAAAAAATCAGCTTCCGGAAAAAAAGTCTGTGGCGAAAAATACAGGTTGATTGAAAATGCTATACCAGACAATGTAAGCAACGAGCCGAGCACAGATATCCAGACAGGTATTTTGTTTGTCATAGTAAGTGTTGTTTGTTTTAGCTAGTTCATCAACCTGTTTATCCAGGCTAACAAAAAATTATTTTTTAATGCTTTGTCAGTGTACCAGTGAATAAATAAGAAACCCCGTTTATAACTACATTCCGCGTTCCGGAAATGCTATGCGCGTCAGATGCGGTAACATTAATCAGGAAGTCACCCGCCTTTGGAGAACTATAAGTGAGCTGCCTGGTGATAGCTTCATAAGCCCAGATTCCTTTATCGGTTTGCAAATCAGCAGGATCACATTTGCTCACTCCTTCATCAAGATAAAAAACGCCATTGGCTTTAAATTGTAACAAATTGTCTTTTGCGCAAGCAGGCATATTAGCAACTACATCAGTAACGCCGTTCAAAGCAGGCGTTATATTGAATGTTGTCATTTGCCAGTCGCCATTTTGCAAAATTGAAACGAAATCAGATGGTGGGGCAGGATTTACACTATTTTTGCTGCAACCAGCTGACAGGATCAGGATCATTACGGCTGCTAATGTCTTACTTTGATACATAATTTGAAGTTTAGATTGATTAAATTGATTGTTGACACATGCGTGTTTGATGTTGCTAAATTAAAAGCCAGCGGTGGGAAAATTTAAGCAGATGAGTGAAAGGTTATCGCCGATGAGTAAAATGTTGCAGATAATATTGCAGGATACTCAATAGGGTGTGCAGTGCTCGATGTGCCGAGGAATCAAAGACCTAGTAATTGTTGTTGGTAATCTCCCGTATAATTTCGTTTTTACGCTGTCGCGAAACCGGTAGCTGAGCGCCATTAGTCATTTCAATACATCCTCCATCACTTTTAATGTAACGCAGGATGTGTTTGCGATTAACGATATACGAATGATGGATACGGTAAAACCGGTAATCCGCAAGTGTTTCCTCCACTTCTTTCAAAGTTCTGGAAATAACCAGTTTCGCTTTGTCTGCAAAATGAAGCGTTGTATAGTTGCTGTTCGATTCACAATACAAAATTGATTCCGGTGCTATAAAATGGATGGCTTCCTGGGTGGCGAAACTTATTTTTTCGGGTAATATACCGGGCTTTGCATATTGCTGGATCAGTAAATCCATTTGTGCCTGAAGACCCGGTTGAAGTGCCTTGTTTTTGCAACGCAGTACAGACGCAATCAATTCTTCTGCATCTACCGGCTTTAGTAAATAATCAAGTGCCGCAAACCGGAAAGCTTTTAGAGCAAACTGGTTATAGGCGGTAGTAAATATAACGTCAAAAAAAGGGTCAGTAAATGCCTGTATTACTTCAAATCCATTTTTTCCGGGCATTTCAATGTCAAGAAATACCAGTTGCGGACGATACAGCTTTATAGCAGCAATTCCAGCATCTGCGCTGTTACAGGAAGCAATAATGTTTATTTCCGGGCAATAAGTGTGTAATTGCCACTCCAGCAATTCCAATGCGTTCTTTTCATCTTCTATCAATATAGCATTTATCATAGCAACCTGTTTACAGATCCGGATGGCACTGTCATTTCAATTAATGGAAGGTATAAAATCACTTTTGTTCCCGTGGCTTCACCGGCTTCGCCGAACAGATCAATAACGGTTACAGATGAACGCACATTGTATTGATCATTGATCAGCTCAATCCGGTCTTTGCTGATCTGCATGCCATATGATTTTGTTTTAATCATATCAGTTTTTCTAAATGCAGCTCCCTTTTTTCTTCCAATACCATTGTCTTCAATTTCAATTTTCATCAGATCCTCAGTATGAGGCAGAAATCTTAACCACAATTTGCCTTTTTTTTCATTTCCATTCAGGACATCGGTTTTCTGCATCAAACCGTGCCAAATGGCATTTTCAACGTAAGGCTGTATTATCATAGCAGGCATGGCCGTATTATCCGTTCTTGAAAGTTGGTCATATTGAATTTCATAATCAAAAGATTTATCGAAGCGAAGCAATTCCATGTCCATGTATAATCGCAGGGTCTGGATTTCTGCATCAATACTGATCAGCTCATTAGCAGAATTGTCGAGTATAAGCCTGATGAGCTTTGAGAATTTGGTTAAATAAGCAGATGCTGTTTTGGTATCGCTTTTTACAATATAACGATTGATGCTGGCAAGGCAGTTAAAAATAAAATGAGGATTCATTTGTGCCCGCAGCGCACGCATTTCGATCTCTGCCAATTGCTTGTGAAACCGGTTTTTTAAGATCAACCGGTATCCAATGGCCAGCAAAACGACCAGAATAGCCAGGCCGAATAACAGGTAGATTTTTAATTGTGCAGCGCTTTTTTCTGAACGAGCCTGTAATTCCTGTTGCTGCAACCGCTCATTAAAATATACGTTGTGTATCTGCCGATCTTTTTCAATTGTAAATAAGCTATCTTTTTTTCGCATCAACAGTAGTTGATAGATAAATCCGCTATCATAATTTTTGTCTTTGCCGAATAAGTCAACAAGCGCGCTGCTGCTACTGATTATTGCTGAAGGATTGTTGACTTGCCTGGCCATAGCGAACGCATACCTTGCATAATAATAAGCTGAGTCATTTAGTTGCAGCATGTCAAAAACGCCGGCTATTTTATTATAAACTTCCACAGCATTATTAAACAGGGCAGTTCCAGGAGTGCCTCTTGAGCCGGAGGCAAGAGCGGCCCGGTAATTTATAAGCGCTTTTTGGTAATTCAATCTTTTGTATTCTATATCTCCCATCAGCAACAATGCAGCAAAATAATCCGGGTTAAACTGAAGAGCATATTTAACATACCAAATGGCAGAATCCATTATATTCGCACGAATGAACAAATTTCCTATATCAGTATAAGAAGCGCACTTAAATATTTCGTATGGTTTACTCAACCAATTTGCAGCGTTGGTATAATTCTCTTTGGCATTATTGAAATCACCCGCGCCATCATAAATTTTTCCGATACTGCTATAGGTAAAAGAGGTACCGCCCGATGAATCATTGATTTTCTTTTTAATGGCCAGGCTGGTCATTAACAATTCCAATGCCTTTTCGCCATTGCCTTGTTTTGTAAAAATGGTTGCCTGTAAATCAAGTGCACGGGCTTCCTTCAACGGAAGATGTAATTTCTTTGATTGCCGGTACAATTGAAGAGCATATTGATAACTGCTGTCAAGGTTTATTTCCACATAATATCCTGCCCTGGCCATCATGGCCTCATAGAGCATAGAATCCGAAAGATGGTTCAGATCAAAATAACCATCGGACCACGCTGCAATCGCAACGTAAACCGTTGTGTCATGTAATATTTTTATAAGCCTGGGATTGATATTTGTTCCGGTTGAAGAACATTCAATAGAGGTAACGTTGCCACGGGTAAATTTAAACCTGAATTCTCCGGCTTTTATGTTTTTCAATACAATTTCGCTGCTGTCATTAGCTATATATTTTAATTTACAATTTCTATTTCCCGGATCCCAGTTGTTGAATGAACCGGTAACATAAACTTCTTTGGTTTTGGATGGAGCCAATGCTACCAAATGAAGTGTGTATTGAGCACCTGCGTTCAATTGAAGCAAAGCAAAAAAAAATATCCAGCCTGTTGTAGCTTTTAATAAAATCATACTTTAAAATAAAGTCCTAAAAGGTAAAACTATTTACTGGCGATCAGATTGATTTAAATAATTGAGTAAACGGTAAGATTAAATGAGTGGTTTGCTGTTGAGATTATCAGAAAATCCAGATACCAGGTATTGAATCAATACACTAACTGACAATTTGGGCTTTGCCACTTCAATCGCTTTATGTTTGCATTATATGGATACCGTCCCGCCACCGGGAGTATGAATGCAAATGATTCCATCGCATGGACTTGTAACTTCGGTGATTATTTTATTATTTGTCTAACGTGTATTTTGAAGCAACGTCATACAATACCAGCACCCAATCTTGTCCATAGCCAGAATTTGGTGGAATAAATTTCTTTGTGCCTGTATTATCCGCTGCGGCAATGGCTGTAATTTTGCCATTGCGTGGATTATACCAGCATCCAGTCACTTGTTTGCCACGGATCTTTCCCATGTTTACGGTAATTGTTCTACCGGTACAGGTATAAACTAATAAATAGTCATTGCCGCGCGTTGCTTGTATTCTATCGGCCGGCATAAAATTATTTTCAAAAACCAGGGATTGATCCGGCACCCTTTCTAACATTGGAAATGATTCTATCAATCGTCTTACATATTTCATCTGGTTGGCACCCGGTAAATCCATTGCATCTTTCCAGTTATAATGAGGACCATTGACTGGTTCATGTTTAGACGAATTCATTTGCCATATATCGTGGCATCCGTACGTATGACCAAATGCGCCGGCAAAAAGATCAAGATAAGCTGACCTTCTTACGTCCAGTGAATTGGACGTGCCAAGTTCTTTTACATTAAAACAAACCGGGTGGTCTTCATAAATCGGCTCCGCGTCCATTACTGGTTTAATGAGTGCCATATTGTACAACGATTGCATTTTATCATAGACAACAGCGTCTCTGCAATGCCCGGTTTGAAACATATTAAAACTTAACCACTGGTCTTTGTGAAACCATTCTGCCGAACCCAATTGATTGGGTTGGGGATGAAAACTAATGATGGCTTTATTGTCGGTTGCTTTCATAATTGCATTACCCATCGCGCGCCAGATATTTACATCAGATTCATTGCGCGGTATTCTATCGCCGCCCAGCACCCAAACAATATTATTCCTGTTTTTATAACGGTTGGCCAGCCAACCTGCATATGCTGCTGCATTCTGTTCATTAAAAATTTCAGGTCCCATTCCCCAGGTGTCTTTAAAAACCTTATCGCCCCAGGTAGGCAACATTGCAATATTGATATTATAAGATGCTGCCTTATCAACGATATAATCTACATGCTTAAAATATTTTTCATTGGGCTTTGACGGATCGTCATTGATTAAAGGCATATCTCCATTGGCATTCGGTGTATGCAATCCGTCTGATTCTGCCAGCACCACTGCCTGGATCATTGTAAAACCCTGTTCAGCACGTTTTTTCAGATAGGTATCGGCCTCATTGCTGTCCAGCCGGTGAAACAACTCCCAGGCGGTGTCGCCCATCCAAAAAAATGGTTTTCCGTTTTTCAATAAAAACCGGTGGTTGGGGCTGATACTGAATTGTGTGAATCCGCATAATGAAAAAGCGCATAGGCATAATAGTAATAAAACACTTCTCATAATATATTTTTTTATTTGACTGATTTATCTGGCGGGTAAGGTAAAACCAATATAGCTATCCCCGGAACTTGTTTTCAACTTTCCACCGCCACAAGCTACCACTATGTATTTTCTTCCATTCAACTGATAAACCGCCGGAGTAGCAAACGCGGCTGCGGGCAACTTAATTTCCCATAATAAATCCCCATTCCGTTTATTGAATGCACGAAGCCTGCCATCTTTGGTTGCTGCAATAAAAAGCAATCCACCGGCTGTAACAACAGAAGCCCCGTAATTCTCTGTACCCGTTGGCTCCAACTTATTTTTAAAACTGGTATCATTTCCCAATGGCTTTTTCAAAACAAAATCACCCGTGTTCAAATCAATAGCGTTCATGGTACCAGTTCGTATTCGTGACCTTACTGATCAGTACCTGAATTAATGAAAATATCCCTTAAAAATATTGTTCAGAATCAGAATACGGAAAGTTCAACAGCAAATTGATCTAAGATTTCACGTATTGCAAAGTAAAATCTAACTTTCAAATTTGGCTATATTTTACATAAATCATCCCTTTCTTTTTTAAATAGGACAAGATTGTGCTAATACGAGGCAAATAATTGAAAGTGACGGGAAGAACACCATTACAATTTTTCTTTCAGTTCCTGTGCTTATATATAAAATGAAGCAATTCGTGAAAACGTTTTGGTTCAGTTCACATAAAAAACGATTGTATAGCGAAGCCATTTTTGAGATTGATGACAAACGTCGCACCCCAAAATACCTGCAGTTAGCAAGATATGGCTGCAGCAATAATTCTTAAGCACAGGAAAGAAAGGATAAAAAACACATTCACGTTTATCAAAAGGGCTTCAATATAAAACTTTACCAGAAGCTTTTTTCATTCGTTGAAATTCCTGTGGCGTAAGTTTTGTAATTTTTTTAAACTGCCGGGTAAAATAAGACAAAGCATTAAAACCAGATTCAAAACAAACTTCAGTAACATTATAATTGCTATTGCTTAATAATTTGCATGCATAGGAAATACGGACCTCATTGAGGAACAAAGAGAAATTTTTCAGCGTTCTTGTTTTAAAATACCGGCAAAATGAAGTTTCTGTCATATTGGCTACTGCCGCAATCTGCCGGATACTAATATGTTCAGTGAAATGATCATAGACATACTGATTGACACAACGCATCCGGTCTTCATCATAAGAAGCATCATAGCTATAATCGCGCGGCGTCATGTAATCATAGGCATGATCTTCGGCCAGCGTATTGAGTACATCCAGCAATGAGATAAGTTTGCGGGGTTCGGATAACTGATGCATGGCTAACAAATCACCAGAGACTCTTTGCACTACTTCCGGTTGAAACCGCAGACCGCGGTGTGATTTTTTTAAAAGCAATTGGATGGCTTTGAACTCCGGCTTCTGTAAAAATTCATCGCCTAAAAAATTCTGACGAAATTGTATGATGAGACCGAATGGGCGGGTTTTCGGATGTTGCCGGGCAAATTCGCGATTCTCCTGTAATACATGCGGGAAGTTTGGACCGAGTATTACTAAATCTCCGGCTTCAAAATATTGAAACCCTTCTCCGATAACCCCATTGGCTTTTCCGTCGATAAAATATATCAATTCTATTTCAGGATGATAATGCCAGCGGGTTGTTAGATCAAATGGTTCCCATTTAAAAACATATGAACGATTGGCCTGTGGGGCAATTAAACGGAAAGATGGCTCAGTCATACGACTATTTATTTCATCATTGAAGCATCGTGATTACAAAATAGATAAAATAGTCCAAACAGATGGCAATTTTTTGACAGCTCTCTATCAAACATAATTTCATTTTTACAAAAATTAATTGCGATATGTTGCTTGGCACAGGCTCCTATACCCATCCCTGGGCTGTTGAATTGAAAAAGCATTCCGATCAGCAAACAGCTATAGCATTGACCATCCTTCAATATGCTGCGGAGGAAAACATTCATTTCGTCCAGTTTGGAGATAATATTCTCCTGCATTTGTTTTCCCCTGCGGAGTTGCTGGCGATAAAACAAAATGCAAAAGAAATGGGTATCCATGTCCAGGTTGGAACAAAAGGATTGACAATAGAAAATATTTTAAAATACATGGATATTGCTGCCGTCATGAATTCGGAGTTTATCAGGATAATAATTGATGATGGAACTTATCAGCCTCAGAAGGAACAGGTAATTAAAATCATCAATGATATTTTATCATTGTTAAAAGAAAAAAACATTCGTCTCGCGATTGAAAATCATGATCGGTTTGCCGCTGAATTGCTTGAAGAGATAATATTATCAACCGATAAGGACCATATCGGTATTTGCCTTGATACAGCAAATTCGTTCGGTTGTGGAGAAAGCATTCGTGAAACGGTATCAAAGTTGGCACCTTATACCATCAACCTGCACCTGAAAGACATCCGTATAAAAAGATTGGATCATAAAATGGGATTTGTAGTTGAAGGTGCTATAGCAGGCGAAGGTATGCTGGACATGGTTTGGATTATTGACCAATTAAAACCATATAACAAATGCAAGACCGCAATACTGGAATGCTGGAGTAATCCTGAACTTTCTGATGAAGCAACACTTGCAAATGAGCGGCGCATTGCAAAAAAAAGTATTGAATACCTTAAAAAAATAATACTATTATGATAACTATTGTCCTTGTTGGTGCCGGCGGGAAAATGGGATGCCGGCTCACCGATAATTTTTTGAAATGCCCGCAATACAAATTGGCTTACCTCGAAGTAAGTGAACAGGGGATCAAAAATCTTAAAAGCCGTAACGTAGTTGTGTCGGCTGCAGAAGATATAATACCTGTTGCAGATGTAGTAATACTCGCAGTGCCGGATATCAGCATTGGCAAAATTTCTTCACAGATTATACCCGCAATGAAAGCGGGTGCACTGGTACTCACGTTGGATCCTGCTGCACCATTGGATGGCGTTATTCATCATCGTGATGATCTGGGTTATGTAATCGCGCATCCCTGTCATCCTTCCGTTTTCAATTGGGAACCTGCAGAAAATGATTTCAGGGATTTTTATGGCGGTATATCTGCAAAACAGTCTATTGTTGCAGCGCTGATGAGTGGTACCGAATCGCATTATGAATTGGGTGAACAAATAGCCGCAGATATGTATGCACCCATAAAAAATAAATACCGCATTACACTGGAACAAATGGCAATACTGGAGCCGGCCATGGTTGAAACACTTGCACAAACTTGTATGGAAGTAGTGAAGGAAGGTTTTGATACCATTGTAAAGCTGGGTGTGCCGGAAGCCGCCGCACGTGATTTTGTACTCGGGCATCTACGCATACAGATTGCCGTTCTATTCAAGGAAGTGAATGGAAGTTTTTCTGATGCCGCGTATAAAATCAGTAAAAGAGCCAAACCCATACTTTTTAAAGACGACTGGAAAAAAATATTCGAAATGGAAGATATCAAACTCCAGGTGCGGGACATAACCCGTAGTTAGACAATTTTCTGAAGAATGAGAATCCTATCTTTCGTAATCTTATTTGCATATGAAACCATTGCGATTAGCTATAATAGGCGCTGGCTTCTGGTCCAGGTACCAGGTTCCTGCATGGAAAGAGATAGAAGGCGTAGAAATTGCAGCGATCTATAACCGCAACATTTCAAAAGCACAGTCAATCGCCAGTCAATTTGGAATTCCTGCAATCTATGCCAATGCCGAAGAGATGCTGGAAAAAGAATCTCCGGATTGTGTTGACATTATTACTAACGTTGAAACACATTCGCTTTTTACACTGCTTGCTGCCGTTAAAAGCATCCCGGTAATTTGCCAGAAGCCAATGGCCGAATCAATTCAACAGGCCAGGGCTATGTCAAATTATTGTACGGAGAACAGAGTGCCTTTTTTTATACATGAAAATTTTCGCTGGCAGGCACCTATCCGGGCAATGAAAGCGGCAATCGAAACGGGTGTAATTGGAAATCCCTTCAAAGCAAGGGTTTCATTTTGTTCAGCTTTTCCTGTATTTGACAATCAACCCGCACTTGCAGACCTACCTAATTTTATTCTGACAGATATTGGTTCTCACATACTGGATGTTTGCAGGTTCCTCTTTGGCGAAGCCAAAAATTTATATTGTCTTTGTAAAACAGTCAACCCGGAAATTAAAGGTGAAGATGTAGCCAATGTGATGATGCATATGCAGAGTGGCGTGCATTGCTTTGCTGAAATGTCTTATGCCTCTGTTTTGGAAAAAGAATCATTTCCACAGACTTTGATACTGGTTGAAGGCAATAAAGGATCCTTACAGTTGACGCATGATTTTGTATTAAAAACCACCACCCGTAACGGCACCACTTCAAAAACCATTCAACCCGTTGTTTATAGTTGGGCCGATCCTGAGTATGCCCTGGTACATGCAAGCATTGTAGATTGTAACAGGGATCTGATTAAAGGAATAAGAGGCGGCCAGGCTGAAACTACCGGTATTGATAACCTGAAAACAACAGAACTTGTATGGGCAGCTTATGAATCTGCAGCCAGTAATAAAATAATTGAATGCTGAAACTAAGGAATATATCAAAATCATTTCCTGGTGTGCAGGCGCTAAAAAATGTTTCCCTGGAATTTAACATCGGTCAGGTGCATGCGCTATGCGGGGAAAATGGTGCAGGTAAATCTACGCTCATGCACATAATAGCAGGTAGCATTTTACCCGACAGTGGTGAAATTTTATGGAATAACAGATCTGTTTCCATCAGGGATGTTCAGCAAGCGCGTCAACTGGGGATTGCTATCGTCTACCAGGAACGCACACTCGCAGATTCGCTAACCGTAGCTGAAAATATCTTCCAGGCCAATCCGCCCCGGAATAAAATTGGGTTGATCGATTACCAGTCATTACATGCTAACGCCCGACAAATGCTGGATGAACTTGGCTTACAGGCGATTCCTTCAACCAGATCGGTGGATACACTATCACCTGCTGCAAAGCAAATGGTAGAAATTGCAAGAGCACTTGTTCAGGAACATTCGTTACTAATACTGGATGAACCAACCGCTTCATTGACGACAGCGGAAACAAATAGCTTGTTTAGTATAATCAGAAAATTGGCCAAAAAAGGAACGGCAATAATCTATATTTCTCATCGAATGGCCGAACTGGCCGCCATTTCAGACATCATATCTGTGTTGAAGGATGGTGAATACCAGGGAAGTTTCGACGCAAAACAAACTGCTACCGAAATTATATTAACTAAAATGGTTGGCAGACAATTGTTGAATTATAAATATGAGACCCATATACAAAAAGAAACTGCGCTCGAAGTAAAAAAATTAACCGGGAAATATTTTCACGATATCAGTTTCAAACTCAATAAAGGAGAAATTTTGGGTATTGCCGGTCTTGAAGGATCAGGAAGAACCTCATTGGCGCGTGCTATATTTGGTGACGAAGAAATTATTTCGGGACATGTATTGAAAAACGAACATCTGTTTAAAGCAAGACATCCTGCTGATGCAATAGCCGCTGGTATTGCCTATCTCCCCGAAGAAAGAAAAGGATCTGGCTTGTTCAGCACTATGGACATTGCATCGAATATCATTGTGACCGGTTTAAATGGTCTTTGGTATGATAAAGCTGAAAATAATGTGCTGGCTGAAACTTATAGAAAGCAACTTGATATAAAAACAAACTCGGTCACAACCATCGTTCAGCAATTAAGTGGCGGCAATCAACAGAAAGTTGTTATTGCCAAATGGCTTCACACGCATCCCGATGTTTTAATTATCAATGAACCAACTCATGGCGTTGATATAGGCGCCAAAACCGCTATCTATGAAATCCTGAAATACCTGACCGGCACTGGCATCAGCATCTTACTTATTTCCAGTGACATGCCGGAACTATTGCTATTGAGTGACCGGGTAATGGTTATGTACAATGGTGAAGCAAGATCAATCTTAAAAAGATCGCAAATGACAGAAGAAACCATAACAGCTATTGCTACCGGCATTTAAAAAAGAAACTGAATTATGAAACCTGCACTTTATCTGCGCGACAAAGTCTTTTTCCTTACAGCGATCATTGTGATACTTTGTATCGTTATGGCGGTAACATTCCCGGCACAATTTGCAACCATTGATAATTTCTCCCAGTTATTGCTGAATCTGTCTATTGATACCATTGTAGCAGTGGGCATGATGATTTTAATGATAGCAGGAATGTTTGATCTTTCGGTGGGTTCCATAGTGGCATTTTCAGGAGGTATGGCAGGTTATCTTATGTATTATCACAACGTAAATTTTCTATTGGCAATTGCCGCTGGTATTGGTGGATCTGTTATCATTGGTTTTCTGAACGGATGGCTGATTGCAAGGGCGCGGATTAATCCAATGATTCAAACGCTGGCCATGATGGGAATCGTACGCGGACTGGCGCTAATGTTAAGTGGTGCCGGCATACAAAATTTTTCTTACGAATTTGTTTATATCGGTCAGTCCAAGTTATTGGGCCTGCAGGCACCCGTATGGTACATGCTGGCAATTGTATTGCTTTTCATTTTCCTGGTCAGGCGCACCATATTTTTTCGCAAATACTATTTTATTGGTGCCAATGAAAAAGCAGCTAGGTTTTCCGGTATCCGGGTTGAAAAAATGAAAATATGGGCTTTCGTCTTATCGGCTTTGCTGGCTGGCATTGCGGGCATATTGCTATCATCAAGATTGGGCGCAGCCTTATCCACTTCAGGTAAAGGTTTGGAATTGCGTGCAATCACTGCCGTTATATTGGGCGGTGCAAGTCTATCCGGCGGTTATGGAAGAATAGCGGGTGCTTTTTTGGGTGCTTTATTTATGGCATTGATAAACAACATGCTTATCATAAGCCGTGTATCGGGTTACTGGCAGGAAATAATCTTAGGGTGCATTTTGATACTTGCGGTAGGATTGGATCAATGGTTATTGAAAAAAATAGAAAATAAATAATCGCACTATGATAGCCAAGAATATTTTCTTATTGCTTGCCTTTGCTGCCTGTTGGAGTTGCGAAGCACCCCCACGACCTGCTGCTTCAAGTACAGCAATAAAATCCAATGAAAAATTTATAACCAGCGATGTCATCAATCCAAATGAAGAATATGTGATGGTAACAACTGCTATCAATCTTCCTTTATACGTAAACCACGACCAGGCTGCATTTAAAAAGTGGGGTGAGAAAATGGGCGTTCGTATTTCTATTCTTGGTCCCGCAGAATGGGACGTGCCCGCGCAAATTGCCACCCTGGAACAGGTGATTACAGGAAAGCCTGCCGGATTATTGGTAAATGGTACCGATCCCGGAATAGCACAAGCCATTAAAAAAGCAGTGGCCGCTGGTATCCCAACTATTGTTTATGATTCTGAAATTCCTAACAGTGACAGACATTGCTTTATTGGTAGTGATTGGTATGAAATGGGTCGCTTACAGGGTGAACGAATGGCAAAGATTTTAAATGGAAAAGGAAAAATTGCCTGCATCGGAATATTAGGACTTGAAAACATGGAAGCCGGATTTAGGGGACTACAAGATGTTTTAAAAAAATATCCGGGGATGGTATTTCTCGGAACCTATGATGATAAAGCAAATGTTGAAACAGCAGCACGTATTACGGCCGATCTGCTATCAGCAAATCCTGACCTGGCAGGTATCGCGGGCTTCGATTCAAACACGGGTCCGGGTATGGCGTTATCTGTTAAAGAAGCAGGTAGAGTGGGTAAGGTAAAATTAACAACCGTGGATTTTGAACCGGAGCATCTGCGTTTGGTAAAAGAAGGAGTTATAGATTATCTCATAGGACAAAAAAGAGAATTATTTACCTGGCTCGGTGCGCAATTTTTATTTGATATGCGGCATAAAACAGTGGCCTTATCTGGCAATGATGCATTGGCTGGCGTGGTGCCGGTACCAAAAACAATTATTACCGGTTCTATTGAAATAGATAAAACAAACGTGGATATTTTTTTACAGAACCTGAAAGAACGAAAATAAAAACATGTATTTGTCATACTGTAGCAACATAATTTCACTGGCAAATTTCCCACCGATGCCGAGCTTACCGAACTCGTGGCATGATGAAGAACTATTGCAATTAAATATAAAGGGAATGAATATGTATGATTCAATATCATGAATGAACCGGGAATCAGCAGCCCCTCTCCCGCTGCCCGGTTAAATTCGCATGAAGCTGTTATCAGGAATACCAGCCAAACTGGAATCAATAATATTATTGCGTGTGATAAAAATGGATTTGGACAAGCGGGAATTACCACTTTTGCAAACCACTTTATTTTGTTCTGGAAAGAAGGAGGTGACCACATCTTTTATCCCCTTAGCACCATGGGGAATATAGTCCGTTTCTGCACGCACCGTTTTATTAATGTCAAATATACCTGCCTCAACCAAAGTACAGGCGGGCTGATAATAATGATTAATTGAAGGATCAATAATACTTACGCCAAGGTATTTGTCCTTACGTAAATGTTGAGAAGCAACCGAAATTCAGGCATTGCCTCCACCGACAATAATGATTTTTTTAGCAGGCATATCGTTTCTTTTTAAAACTGTTGCTGGTAAATCTATTTCCTGATTACTGTTATCCTGGTAACTTTTGTTACATAGCGCGGGTTGTTTGTTCAAATCAAGTAACCAAAAAAAACCGAACGTCATTATAATTTTCTAACAAATAAAATTTTGCTTATAAAGAAGCCCCGGTTGAACAACCAGGGCTTCTCTGAGTATGTCGATAAATATTACAGCAAAGTGGTAGGACAAACGTAAGTTGATCTGGTCACACCTGTTTTTTCAATCTCTTTGAAACCACCCAAAACATCTGCAAAATTAATCCAGCCTCTCTGTTTGAGTATAGAGCTGGCTATCATGGTGCGATAACCGCTGCCACAATACAGTACAAAGTATTTGTCTTTTGGAAATGCTGCCAGGTTATTATTGATCTGGTTAAGTGGAACATTGATGGCACCCATTACATGTTCCGAATCAAATTCACTTTTCTTCCGGATGTCAATGACTGTCGGCTTTGCAGTTGAGTCTAATTTTTCAAACGATTCCGCTGTTATGCGGTTGTTTGTTTCAAATTCCTTTCCTGCGTTTATCCAGGCATTGATACCATCTTTTAAATAACCCAATACATGATCATAGCCAACTCTTGACAAACGTATAATCGATTCTTCTTCTTTACCAGGTTCTGTTATCAAAAGAATTTCCTGTTTTACATCTGGAATCATTTCACCAACCCATTGAGCAAAGTTGCCATTGATACCGATGTTGATGCTATTGGGAATAAATCCCCGTGCAAACACAGAAGCATCCCGGGTATCGAGGATCAGTGCTCTTGTCTCATTGGCCATTGCTTCAAATGCTGCAACACTCATTGGCTTTTTACCTCTCTCCATTACAGTATCCAGGCTTTCATATCCTTTGATGTTCATTAAAACATTTTGCGGAAAATATCCCGGGGGAGGCGTCAACCCTGTAAGAATTACTTTTATAAATTCTTCTTTTGTAAGTGAAGGGTTCAATGCATAATTTACTTTTTTCTGGTGCCCCAGGGTATCTGTTGTTTCGCTGCTCATCATTTTACCACAGGCACTACCTGCTCCATGGTTGGGATAAACAACCAGTTCATCGCTTAAAGGCATAATTTTATTTCGCAAAGATTCGTACAGGTATCCCGCTAATTTTTCTTCCGTCAAATCTGCTATTACATGTTGTGCTAAATCAGGCCTGCCTACATCTCCAATAAATAAAGTATCTCCGCTGATGATGCCGTGCTCTCTTCCATTTTCATCAATCAATAGATAGGTAGTACTTTCCAAGGTATGACCGGGTGTATGGATGACCTTGATCGTGTAGTCACCTACTTTAAAAACCTGGTTGTCTGTTGCAGTAATAGCATCATAACCTGGTTTTGCGGTGGGTCCAAAAACTATCTTTGCCCCTGTTTTTTTTGCCAGGTCTAAATGCCCGCTTACAAAATCAGCATGAAAATGAGTTTCAAAAACATATTTGATACTGGCATTGTCTTTTGCTGCCCTGTCAATATAGGGTTGTACTTCTCTTAATGGATCAAAAATAGCCGCTTCACCTTTGCTTTCAATATAATAAGCGGCATGAGCAATACATCCCGTATAGATTTGTTCAATTTTCATATAGCGTGTTTATAAATTTACGAAATTTAAATTTGTTCAAAATAGCTAATGCTCTAAGTAACATTTGCGGCATTTAATAATAGGTAATAATCTTGCACCCATTAAATGCAAAATTCAATTTTTCCTACTATACTTCTTGCTGGATCCACTTGCCGATTTTTATAATGCTCTCCTGGCAAGGTACCAGTCCACCATTTCAAGGTTACTTTTTTTTCTTTCCGCCAGGCCTTCCAAAGTTTTAGGAGCAGGAACAATTACCTTCTCTCCTTCCTGCCAATTGAGCGGCATCGCGCATTTGTATGTATCAGATGTTTGCAGCGCAACCAAAACTCGCTTAATTTCCGCCATGCTCCTGCCCACATTCAATGGATAGTACATTATCAGTCGGATCTTTCCTTCAGGATCAATAAAAAAAACGGCTCTCACGGCAGCGGTTTCACTTTCACCTGGTTGCAACATACCATAAAGTTTGGCCACACTCATACTTATATCAGCAACTATCGGGAACTCGAACAGTACCGCAGTTTTTTCTTCTACGGCGTTTACCCATGCTATATGAGCATGAATACTGTCAATGCTCAGTCCCATCAATTTTGTATTGCGTTTTGTAAAGAAGTCTTTTTCCAGTGCAAAGCCGCTCATCTCCGTTGTACACACAGGTGTAAAATCTGCCGGATGCGAGAAGAATATGACCCAGCTTCCCTTGTTATATTCAGAAAATTTCAGGTTACCTATTGTAGTAACTGCTTCAAAATCCGGTGCCTTATCTCCAATCCGGGGCATTGTATTGATCATTTGATTTTCCATTGTCATATTTTTTGCTACTATAAATTTCAAAGAAATAACAGCAATCACCTGTAACATTAGTTACATTGAATGCTGTTTCAATTAAAAAAATATTTCCTTGACAAATATATATATCCCCATAATTAAAACAAACCAGCCAAAAGCTTTCTTTAATTTATCCCCTTCGATTCTTTTTGCCAGGAAACCCCCAACAAATATTCCTGCCACAGCAATTAGCGTAATAACGGTTAAAAAATTCCAGTCAAATTTAAAATGACCTATATCACCCGTAAAACCAATAAGAGAATTGAGCGCAATAATCAACAAAGATGTTCCTACTGCTTTTTTCATTGGCATTTTCAGCACTATTACCAGTGCAGGAATTAAAAGAAATCCACCACCTGCACCCAAGAATCCCGTTGCCAAACCAATCAGAACACCATACAATAACAGTCTTGCTAGATGTGAATCATATCTTATGTTGCCCCTGACAATTAATTTGTCATTAGCATTGTCTATCATTTCTTTCTTTTCTCTTATCATCGAAACTGATGCCAGCATCATCAGTATTGCAAATAGTAACATGGTGGCCATGGATTGCGTAACCTGCAAATGTGGGCGATTGACAAGAACATCAGGTATCCTGGGAATTAAAATCTTCCTAGTAAAGAAAACAGTAAATATGGAAGACAATCCAAAAAGTAATGCAGTCTTAATGCTTACATAACCTTTACGGTAATTATTAAACGCTCCAACCATTGACGTAGAACCTACAATAAATAAAGAATAAGAAGTAGCCAAAACCGGGTTTATTCTCATTACATACACAAGTATTGGAACAGTTAATATAGAGCCCCCACCACCAATTAATCCCAATGAAATACCTACCAGCGCCGCCAATAAATAACCCAATACTTCCATTATCATTATTTATGTGACTGCAAAGTTGTTTTGAACAACGGTCAATTTCTGTTACATAAGTTACAAACTACATGGGAAAAGTTACTAACGGAACCGCTTGCTCGATTTACCTATCAACTTTCTTCCCAGTTGACAAATTGTTAAGTAATAGGAACGGCATGTGTATACCTTGTTCTACAATTTATTGGTGCTAACTTATTGTATCAGCCTTTTCTCTGGTTGGCATCAATTTCTCTATTACTGCCAGGGATGCCAGCTCAGTTACAAGTCTGTTGGCAATTAACCGGTAATAAAGAGTGCTGGCTTTTACAAAGTTAGATACATACTGAAATGAAGAAGCCTATTTTTGCCTTACCACTACTTTGAGAACCGGTTTTTATATTTGCTTTATAAAATGATTACTCGAAAGATTGTTTTTTGAAAAAACAAAATCTGCTTCCCATTATTAAGAAATATGGATAATAGTATAGTCTTAATTGTTGTTGGGTTTTTAGTTGGAACCCTTGGAACACTGATAGGTGCTGGTGGCGGCTTTATTCTCATACCAGTTCTTTTATTAACCCATCCGGAATTCACCCCAGAAGTAATGACAGCAATCTCTATGGCGGTAGTGGTAAGTAATGCCATTTCCGGTTCTATCGCTTATGCCCGTATGAAACGTATTGATTACAAAGCAGGATTAATTTTTGCGGCCTTTACCATACCCGGATCCATTTTGGGAGTTTACACAACTCAATATATTCCTAAATCACTGTTCAATATAATATTTGGCATATTACTACTTTTCCTGGCGGCTTTTCTTTTCATTAAAAAGAATAAGATTGTTGCAACCGAAACCTTAACTGATAAACATCGTTTGAAAATGCATACTATTGAGGACAGGCAAGGACAAAAATTCCAATATGTTTTCAATCAAAACACCGGGATAATTATTAGCATACTTGTTGGCTATCTTTCTCCGGTTCTTGGCATTGGTGGCGGTATCATTCATGTTCCCGCATTGGTAAACTGGTTGCATTTTCCGGTTATGATAGCAACTGCAACTTCTCATTTTATCCTGGCCATTATGGCTTTAGTAAGTGTTATTGTGCATATCATCAATGGCAGCTACAATGATCCACAGGTTTTACGAATGGTAATATTGTTGAGTATCGGCGTAATTGGCGGAGCACAGCTTGGCGCATATTTATCTCATAAAATACATGGTAATATTATCATTCGTGCTTTAGCTGTGTGCCTTGGACTTGTAGGATTGCGTATATTATTTGGAGGTTTGTAATGCCGGGAGATACTTCATTGAACATTCGCAATCGTGAGCTGCTACACTTATTGTTATCGATTTTACAAAGCGCTGTAAATATGCCTTTTTGTATTCGCCGTTACTCATCAACTTACTTATTAAATCATGATAGTATCAGCATTGACGAGGAGCTGATTTAATGAAATGAATGAGGGTAGAACAAAATGGCACAGCACAATTATTCATTACTACCTATATTGGAAAGCTTAATTACAAAAATACCAACACCAGCAATATCACCGGGTTTCACAGTCAATAAATCCAAGACTACATTTTTACCCTGTTGTTTCCAGTTTAACAATTTATTCGATCCTAATATCATTGCTTTGGCACCGGCAGCAGGTTTTATATTTTTCAATGTTAATTTATCTGAATAGGCAGGAACAATGCAATAAACATCGCTATTTTTACGGGTGAAAAAACATTCAATATGCGCCGTGTCTTTTTTTGGCACCACCAATTTAGCGGCACTATAATCTGCCATAAAACTTTCGCCTTTATTAGAAATACGGATGCCATCACTCCATTGAGCGGAGTGTATCCATGCCTTCGTTTCATAAATAGCTTCGCCATTTATTTTTAGCCAATCTCCCATATCAATGAGACGTTGCTGCATGATTACGGGTATTCTTCCGTCTGCGGTCGGTCCAATATCCAGCAAAAGATTTCCGCCCCTTGATACTATATCGCAAAGCATTAAGATTAAATCGTGACTTGTTTTGTAATCATTTAATTGTTCATTGCGGTTATATCCATAAGAATATCCAATGCCCTGGCTTTCTTCCCATATTACATTTGGATCTTTACCACTTCCATATTCTGATGTGGTATAAGTGCAACCCGTGTTTTTGCCACGCGTATTACTGCCCCACCGGTCGTTTATTACCACATCCTTAGCTACCGGCGATTCATTAAAAAGCCAGGCCAGTAATTCGGGGCTGCGCCAGGCAGTGTCGGATAACTCCCACTCACCGTCTGAAAAAATAATAGAAGGTTTATATTTTGTAACAAGGTCTTTAAATTGAGGGAAAAGGTGATCGTTTACAAATCGCTGCTTATCTTTTTGCCATAGAGGGTTGAACCATTCATACAAAGAATAGTAGTATCCCATTTTTAATCCTTCATTGCGTACTGCTTTGGAGAGGTCGCCCAGTAAATCGCGTTTAGGTGTTCCCGTTACAGCATTCCAGGGATGACCCCAGTCTCTATCAGCGTCTGCACTGTTCCAAAGGCTATATCCTTCGTGATGTTTTGATGTAAGCACTACATATTTTGCACCGGATCTTTTGAACACATCGGCCCAATGGGCAGGGTCAAACATTTCAGCTTTGAACATGGGCTCAAATTGTGGATATAGAAAATCAGCGCCGTAATTATTATTATGAAATGTTGTGAAATGTTTTTCTTTTTCATTCAACCTGTACCAATACCATTCCGCATAACTGTATCCACTATTGGAAATTACCGGGGCATAAGAAGGAACAGCATACACACCCCAATGAATAAAAATGCCAAATTTATCCTGGTGAAACCAGCCCGGTATTTTTCTTTCGTTCAAAGATTTCCAGTTCGGCTCATAATGATTTTGTGCTACAACGGAAAAATAAAGAGAGCCAAGCAAAATAATCGCAATTGCCTTTTTCATGAAAAACTGTTTATATTGAAGGTAAGTTTTAAAAAAGTAATAGTAATCTTTTCTCCTAAATGTACGGCAAGATTTAATCTGTCTAATTTTTTAAAGTATAATAAATTAAAATAAATTTTCTAAACTTAAGTTGTAATAGATGACATTGAGTTTTTTGAGTTATGCATTATTACTTTAGGTAAAGACCGATTGTGCTTTTAAGTCATTTGTAACAACAGCTATTCATACCGGTGGTGAAACTTTGTAAATCAACTAATAAAAATATTCTTATCTGCCAACACGCTGATGGATACTTTCTCACCCTATTCGGGTAAGTACCTCGAATTTTCTGGAAAAGCGAGCTTGCAGTTTCGCAGGCGAATTAACCGAAGAAATTCCAAAGGGTCCGCATCCTTTTCTATAATGACATTAAAATTTTCTATGTAGGAATTGTGATACTTAAAATTTTGCTTTTGCAAGACCCATGAGGAAATAGGATGTTCGGATTTCTGCTCTAATACAATAGACAAACGAATTATTTCATTTTCAGGCAGATCCTGAAAGGAACTATTTACCCTCACCGATAGTAGGAATGAATACAAAGTATGCTGCCACTGCCATAGTAATAATTGCAGAAAGTATGAATGTAGCTCCTGCTCCAAATTGATACCATATAAATCCAGCCAGAGAACTTGCAAGCATAGTGCAGATACTTTGAAAAGCGGAATAGGTTCCAATAGCAGTGGCAGTGGCGTCTTTAGATGAAATGTTGGTTATCCATGCTTTTGAAATGCTTTCGGTAGCAGCGGCATATAAACCATATAAAAAGAAGAGGATATAGAAATGAGATGATTGATTGGCAAAAGCCATTCCTCCATACACCAATGAAAAAAGGATTAACCCGGTAATGAAAATTTTCTTCAGCCCAATTTTATCTGCTGCTATGCCAATTGGAAAAGAGAAAATAGCATATACCAAATTATAGAAGATATACACCGTAACTACATTATTGTCATTCAAGCCTGCCTGTTTTATTTTTAACAACAGGAATACATCAGAGCTGTTGAATAAGGTAAATATTAATAAGCCTGTTACCAGTTTTCTGTATAATGAAGGGCTTTTTCTCCAGTAACCAAGAAATGAAAAGAAACTGACTTTCGGTTCAAGCGGTTTTTGACTCACATTCTTGTCCTTCAGCAGAAAAGAACATAGGACAGCTAATATGCCGGGGGCAAAAGCTATAAAAAAAAGTGTTTTATAATCTTGCGGATGCCACTGTAAATATAATAAGGTAAGCAAAGGGCCAAGTACTGCTCCGAAGGTATCCATTGAACGATGAAAACCAAAAACCCTTCCTTTCGTTTGCGGTGTGGCTTCATCAGAAAGTATTGCATCTCTTGCACCTGTTCGCAAACCTTTTCCCAATCTGTCAATTGTCCTTACAAAAAATACCCAGACCGGTGTAATAAATAAAGCTATTGAAGGTTTGGATATTGCACTCAAAGTATATCCCAATTGAACAAATGGTATCCGCTTACCCGTATTATCTGATAATTTACCAAAGTAACCTTTGCTTAATCCTGCGGTTGCTTCCGCGAGACCTTCCAATACACCGATTAATACTATGGAGAAGCCAATGCTCTTTAAATACAATGGCATAATGGGATACAGCATTTCGCTGGCAGTGTCAGTAAAGAGACTGACCAATGATAATATCCACACCTTTCGGGTAATTGCCTTCATTGCATAAAATAAATCCAAAATACTATTGTTCCGGCAATAATTAGTAATGCGCGTATTGCCATTTTTAATGGTATTAGCATAATTAATCACCGATTACTGGCCTTTTATTAATTCCTGTTTATAGTAGCCCAGTAATTTGTCATACTCTTTTACGTGTGCCTCAGTTAAGTTGCTCTTTGATCAAATGCTTTTACCTGTTCTAAAAGATTATTTCTTTTTGTAGTTTTTGATTGATGAAATTTTCTTGATAGGCCTGTGACTTTCAGTAAGGTGATGGTTCTTCGCTGATTGATTGCTCTTTGGCGACCATCAAATAATGTTTTTGCGTAAGTGATACCGACAGTAACGCCGATGCAGTTGGGCAGCGTGGAAATGTAAGAGCATTCAGGCCTCCATTGGCAAATACATTCCATTGTGGTTAATACCGAAGTTCAAACACCCTTTGTTGTGCAATTAGTATTGAACTATCAAGTGAATATTTTTGAATAAATATAAAAGTGAGCTTCCGGATGTTTTACCGAAAAACAAAAACTTCAATATCTCGTATTTCCGGAAGAAATTTTATACCTCAGGAAAAGCAACAGCGTTCGAACCACCATGGTTAATTCTATTTTCACTGCTGTCTGTACGCTGCAGCGTATTTTGAATAAAAACAAAACAGGTAATCTCAAAAAGACTACCTGTTAACCGAACCAGGTCGGGATGACTGGATTCGAACCAGCGACTCCCACGTCCCGAACGTGATGCGCTACCGGGCTGCGCTACATCCCGCACTCAGCAACAGTAAAATTAGTGAGCCCAGTTTTTTTTTCAAAAGAAATATTATGAAATGAATTGATGTTTGAGCTGAATACCCAATCCGGGTTTTCCGGAAATGCCGATTTTACCATAGTCGTAAGTAATGCCTTTGGCAATATCTTCTGACAATAAAAGCGGGCCATCCATATCTATATAATCTGCCAATGGCGCCAGGTGCGCAATTGCCGACGAACCAATGGTTGTTTCATTCATGCAACCAATCATTACCTGCATGTTCAGCGACTTTGCTTTATTGATCATTCTTACAGCTGGTGTTATGCCGCCACATTTGGTGAGCTTAATATTTATTCCATGAAAATGCTGATAACATTTTTCAACATCGTATTCAGACACACAAGCTTCATCAGCAATCAAAGGCAGGGAAGATTTTTCAAACAAAATTTTCATATCCTGCCAATTGTCTTTTGCCAGTGGTTGTTCTACCAGTTCAACACCCAGCCTCTTTAATGCGGGAATCAATTCCAGCGCTTCATCCAGCTTCCAGCCTGCATTGGCATCTACCCTGAAAACAGCATCTGTATGCCGACGCAGCGCTTCAATAATTTCTATATCTTCCTGTGTGCCTAATTTTATCTTATATACCGGCCATGGTTTCTCTTTCAATTTGTCAACCATTTTTTCTATTGTGTCTATTCCAATGGTATAATCTGTTATGGGTGCAGTAAATTGATCGCTCCAGCATTTGTACAAGGGTTGCTGGCGAAGTTGACCAAATATATCCCATGCTGCGATATCGAGTGCGCATACTAAAAAAGAATTTGCAGGAAAAAGGTGGTGCAGGTAATGCCAGTATCGTTCCGGATCTGTAAGGGCATATTTCTCAGCCAATATTTTTTTACTTTCAAGATCCGACACCATTTTTTCTACCGGGATATTATAATAACTTATCGCAGGTGCTTCACCGTAACCTTTAACTCCATTAAAATCAAGTTCCGTTACTAAACTGGGTTGATGTGTTTTCGTTCCTTTGGATATTGTAAACGGATACCTGAATGGCAGGTTAAAATTACGGTAATGAATTTTCATTGTTGAATGATGTTATACCATACAAGTGTGCAACGCAATAACTTTTGCGTGACAAGCTGCAACCTAATCTGCAATACGATTAACTGCCGGGTTCAGCAATTATCTTCCACTTGCTACGATATGATCTTTTAATTCGTGGTTAAATTCTTTTTCTTTAAGTAATTGCTCCAGACCAATATGAATTCTGTAACGCCAGTAATGTTTGGGATCCGAAGGGACATTGATTCGTTCATCGTGAGGATTCTGACGCCTCAGTTCTTCACTCATACCCAGCAGATCCTGCCATTGAAAAATACTCCACATGGCAGGTGAATGCAAATGCTGGTTAACAATTGCCCTGTTTATCCATGCCTCACAAAACATAGGTGCACTTCCCCATTGTCCCAGTTCGTGATTAAAAAAGTTTTGAATTTTCCACCTGTCTTCTTCCCACCACCCACGAATGGTACTCATATCATGTGTTGAAGGTGTTACGACAGACAAATATGGCGCATCGCCGGGATGAAAAAATTCTCTTGTTGGATCCTTGGGCATGCGTTGAATTTCCAGGCTGAGAATACCGAGTTGCTTCATTACATCCGGAACCGAATGAGGAACCAGTCCGAGATCTTCCCCGCATACAAGCATATTGGTAGAGGCCTTTAACGCAGGCAGCTTTTGCATCGCTTCTTTCATCCAGAATGCATCCTGCCGCTGGAAAAAATAATTTACATATAAATTTTTTAACTGCTGCTGCGTGCTCCATTCCAGGTGCCGGAACGAAGTAGTATTTTCCATCAGAAAACGGAAATGGTATTGCTCACCATTGCTGTCATCCTGTTCAATTAAAATAATATTGGAAATAAGATCATATAAACCCTGTTGCAAGGGGCTATTGTGATCATTTTTTTCTAACACTGAAAAAAATATTTCCACTTTTCTTTGTGTATTAAATGCTTCTTTCAACTGGTATTGCCCATTGACTGAAGGCTGAAGAAAATCCTGCCGCACCAAATCTGCCTGCTCATTGAATATTTCGAACAATACCTGATCAGTAATAAACGGTTTGGTATAACGGTCTTGGTTAAACCAGATAGATCGTTCGTTAAATTCGTTCCTGTGAACCGGTAATGCCGGCACGAAATGACCCATAATTCCTTCAACTGAATTTAACGGGATAGACCATATACGGAAGAATCCCAGAATATGATCAATACGGAATGCATCGAAGTAATTACTCATTTCATCAAATCGTTGCTTCCACCAGGCATATCCATCCTCTCCCATTTTTTGCCAGTTATAAGTAGGAAAACCCCAGTTCTGTCCTTTTATTGCAAAACCATCCGGCGGTGCTCCTGCCTGCAGTTGCATGTGATAAAGATCAGGGTTTACCCAGGCATCACAACTGTGACGATATATACCGATGGGTATGTCACCTTTTACAATAATTCCATTTTTGTGTGCATGTGCTGTTGCATCTTTTAACTGGAGGTGTAAATGATATTGTATGAAATACTGTAAAGCAATCTGATCGTAATGTCTTGCTTTTGGCGAAACATATTTTTCAATGGCTTCCTTGTTGTATGTATTGTAAATTTTCCACTGGCTGAAATCTGCCGTTCCATTCTTGTCCCTTAGGTAACAAAAAGCTGCATATGGAATCAACCAATGTTTGTTAACTCCAAAAAACTGGTGAAATTTATCATCGTTCAGGAATGATTCTTTTTCTACTGTATATAATTCCTTCAACGCCGACAATTTAAATTTCATCACTTGTTCATAATCTACTTCCGGCAATTCGTTGAGTTGCTTTTGTTTTTTCTTCAGTGACTTGATGATGGCTTCATTTTTCTTGCCTGGTATCTTTTCAAGGTTAACATAAAGCGGATGCAATGCAAAGGCTGAAATAGCAGCATAAGGATATGAATCAACCCATGTGTTGGTGGCCCCGGTATCATTCACAGGTAATATCTGTATTAATTTAATTCCAACTTTTGCCGCCCAGTCTGCCAGTAGTTTTAAATCAGCAAACTCTCCCACCCCGAAACTATTTTTTGAACGCAGACTAAACACGGGTATAGCCACACCGGCTCCCCTCCAGGAATTGTTGGGAAGATGAACAAATCCATCATGTATTACCGTTAGTTTATGTTTGCTGCCATCGCCAAAAAGAAACCGGTTCTCCCCGTCTTCAAACCTTACAAAAGATTTAGTCTTCAAATTATACACACCGTATTTGTATTGTAAAGGAAAAGATTCCCTGGGCATATTAATTTTGACTATCCACCAATGACCTTCTTTACACATACCAACCGTTGAAGCTGTATCCCAGTCACCTAAAGCAAAATCAGATCCTCCCAGGCAGACGATTTCATTTTTTTTGAGCAGTGGTGCCTTTACTTTGAAGATATGTGTGAAAGTTTTGGGCGATTTGATTTTGGTGCGGGTTTCATTATTTTTCAGCAATATCTTATCGAAGGCTACACTAAAAAATGCGTTTTCATATTCCCCGGCGTGGTTCCATGAATCAACCAACTGTATCTCTTCTATCCCGGATTTTCCAAGATCAATTTCTTTATCATCTCCCCATTCAATCACTTCAAATCCATCGGCATAAGTCAGTACATATTTGTAACAGAGTTTGCTTGATTTTGAATTGTCAACTTCAATGGTTGCGTACCAAAAATCGTTGTTTAGAAAATTCATGGGTAAGGCGCCGGAAAGACTTTCGTTGCCCAGTTCCCGGATATTACCAGTGATACTTAATTTCTGGCCTGTGCTGGTATGAAAACGAACATAAAAATGGAGTTTCATCGGCAACTTTTTAAATAGGGGCGAAAATAGCACAAAAAAGCAATCAGCGTAATTATTGCACAAAGCAGTGATTTGTTTTGTACCATACTTGAAAATTTATTGTTTTACCTTATTTTCGCACAAAATTCTAAAGCATGGATACACAGAAAAAGAACACAGGATTATGGTGGCTCGTTTTTTTGGCGTCTACTGTAGCGCTGATTGCCGCAATTTATTTGCATTGGGAGTGGCTTACACTCATTCTTCCTTTTCAGTGTACCTCATTTGTTAAAGCAATGGATATTATGTAACATCTTTCAGGTATTCAATATTATAGAAACCACCGCTCAAATGAGTGGTGGTTTTGTTTTTAAGCAGTTATTCCAGGATCGGTAAAAAGAGTAAAACAGTCCGTTCATCGTTCAATCTCAACGACTGGGCTAAGTGTTTTCTTCTACCAATTTTGAGTTTGTATTTTGTATCCAATAAGTTATCCGAAAGGTGAAGTACCCGCTATAATGAAAAAGAGATTTATTTTATACAAAATAAACCAGGTTCCCGGAGGAGGATCAACGGTCATTTACGTAAGAGAAATACGTTATAAAAAGCCGGTTTTTACTTCCTTTAAATCTGAAGCCATGCGCCTGGGATTTGTGAAGGCAATATATTTTTCTATATTTTACAGTGTATCTACCCTTCCGGAAAGATTGGTTTAAAAAGCAAAAATTAATCCCGTATAAAACAAAAACACCGGCTAAAAGCCGGTGTTTTATTATGTAAAAGAATTATTTCCTTATTGGATTCATGGAAGGCTTAAATGGCCCTGCGTCTCAAAAGATGTGTGGCATACCTGCCGGTCTTTTGAATGTTCCATAAATCAACTACTCCAAAGGATAAGGGTTTTTGGTTTTTTGGGGTTTCTATTCCCATTGCGACCGTTTCTTTTACTTCTTTAACCAATTGTTTCAATTGGCTGGTTTCCATCTGTACACGAGATGGCATTACATCACTGTTCATAATATTTGTTTTTTGTTATTACAATTTAATCTTTGAGCAACGGGAAGAAAATACCTGAGAATCGTTAGAAAGAAGTGGCTAAGCTTTTATCACCCTGTTGTAGTACGTACTATTTAATGCTCAAATTGATGGCGCAAAGCTACTATATACTACCCACATTTGCAAGCGCAATTTGAAATAAATTGTTAAGAAAACCATTGGGCCATTCCCTGTTTTAAAGGCATAAAAAAGACGAGCTTTTCAAATAATAGAAAAGCTCGTCCTGCACCTGCACTTCAATTTTTTTTATTTTACTTCTTCAAACTCTGCATCTGTTACATTCTCACTTCCCCCTGTATTAGGTTGTGCGCCACCGTTAGGTTGCGTATGACCTTCAGCACCAGCACCACCTGCAGCGTCACCCTGGGTAGCCTTGTACATTTCTTCACTGGCTGCAGTCCAGGCCGTATTCATCTCAGTAGTGGCAGCATCTATAGCCGCTATATCGTGGCTTTTATGTGCTTCCTTCAATTTAGTAAGTGAAGCTTCTATCGGCGCCTTTTTGTCGGCCGGAATTTTATCTCCATATTCCTTTAACTGCTTTTCTGTTTGGAAAATCAGGCTGTCTGCAGCATTCACCTTATCTACTTTTTCGCGTTCTGCTTTGTCTGTTGCTTCATTTGCTCTTGCTTCTGCTTTCATTTTTTCAACTTCATCTTTATTCAATCCGCTTCCTGCCTCAATTCTTATTTTTTGTTCTTTACCAGTTCCTTTATCCTTAGCCGTTACATGAAGAATTCCATTTGCATCTATATCGAAAATTACTTCAACCTGCGGAACACCGCGGGGTGCAGGCGGAATGCCATCCAGGTTAAACATTCCAAGACTCTTATTCTGGTTTGCCATTGGCCGCTCACCCTGCAGTACATGAATTTGCACACCTGGCTGATTATCACTGGCGGTAGAAAATACCTCAGATTTTTTTGTTGGGATGGTCGTATTACTATCTATTAACCTGGTCATAACACCGCCCATTGTTTCTATGCCAAGCGATAAAGGTGTTACGTCTAACAATAAAACATCTTTCACTTCCCCGGTTAGAACGGCACCCTGGATCGCTGCTCCCACTGCAACTACTTCATCCGGATTCACACCTTTGTTTGGTTTTTTACCAAAAAATTTCTCAACTATTTCCTGCACTTTTGGAATACGGGTTGAGCCTCCTACCAGGATTACTTCGTCTATCTGCGAAATGTTTAAACCCGCATCTTTCAATGCCAGTTCACAGGGTTTCAAACAACGTGAAAATAAATTATCAGCAATTTGTTCAAATTTTGCGCGACTGAGTTTTTTTACCAGGTGTTTCGGCACTCCATCGATTGCTGTGATATAAGGTAAGTTTATCTCTGTTTCAGAAGAAGAACTCAATTCAACTTTTGCCTTTTCTGCCGCTTCTTTAAGACGTTGCAAGGCCATAGGATCTTTGCGCAGGTCAACGTTCTCTTCCTTTTTGAATTCTTCTGCCAACCAATCCATGATTACTTTATCAAAGTCATCGCCTCCCAGGTGTGTATCTCCATTGGTAGATTTAACCTCAAACACACCGTCACCCAATTCCAGAACAGATATGTCGAATGTTCCGCCACCAAGATCAAATACTGCAATTTTATGATCCTTTCCACCTTTATCTAAACCGTAGGCCAAAGCAGCAGCAGTTGGTTCATTGACTATACGACGAACATTTAAGCCTGCAATTTCCCCTGCTTCTTTGGTAGCCTGGCGCTGTGCATCATTAAAATAAGCCGGAACCGTAATAACAGCATCTGTTACTTCTGTTCCCAGGTAATCTTCAGCTGTTTTTTTCATTTTCTGTAGTACCATCGCTGAAATTTCCTGGGGAGTATATAATCGACCATCTATGTCAATACGTACGGTATTATTGTCACCTTTTGCTACTTTATAACTCCAGTGACTGATTTCCTCCGTTACCTCATCAAATCTGCGACCCATAAATCGCTTTACACTGGATATTGTATTTTGCGGATTAGTAATGGCTTGTCGTTTTGCAGGATCACCTACTTTGCGTTCGCCATTTTTGAGGAAAGCCACTACAGACGGGGTGGTACGACGACCCTCATCATTGGCAATCACTACCGGTTCGTTTCCTTCCATAACAGAAACGCAACTATTGGTTGTTCCAAGATCAATACCTATAATCTTTCCCATATTTAAAGAATTTAATGTTCAGCTTTCTTTGTCAATCATTATGCCACTGACCTATGGGGTGAAAAATTGGCAGCTTTTGCGAAATCAACCTCCTCCTTGATGTCATTATAAGTATGAAATCCAGCAATGTCTGACTATTATACAAGATTATTCAGGAAGTCACAACCCACTAATCAACGCGGGTGTCTTCAACCTTAAAAGTAAAATGTCGCTGTAATAAATAGCTGATGCTAATTAATATGGCTGTGGAAATAAGCTGCGAGATAATGGCATTTATTTTTAATTTCTCAACCAGTATTTTAAGGAATATGTAATTCAATACAAGGTTCGATACAAATACAAAAAAATAACGAAAGAGCTGAACCCTACCCTGGATATTGGATTCTATAAAAACAACATATTTTAATAAGGCAAAACCAAGTGGAAAACTGAAAAAGAAAGATAAAATCAGCGCCGCCACATGTGGCTCGAATGCGTAAAAACCAATGTCTACAACCTGTTTGTGAAAAACAAATGTATAACTCAGGCTATAGATCAGGAAACCAATAACAGTATTGCTGCCACCACATACCGCATAACGAAATGTCTGCAACGGCATCCATTTCCTGAACGGCGGATAAAAAAAATCTATTGAAGTTGTAATTGCGTTTCTTACCAAGCTAGATTTTTTGCAGGGCGAAGGTAATTATTCAGGATCAATTCAATTACAGGCAGCGCATGGTTAACCAATTATTTATAAAATATTTTGCCTTCATACAACCATTCCAAAAAGCAAACCATCTTCATCCCATTGTGTGACTACATAAAAATTTAAAGGCTTTACCATATAAGTTTTTACCCGTATACCCACAAACCCTGAATCCGTCCGCAGCCGCAGCAATGCGGCTGTTTATTTACAAAAACGTATGATGGGTGCCAGGGAGTGATGGCGGATTATGTGATCAGCAACATCATCAACCCTCGCGTGGGTGGAATTGAATGAAATGCCCTTGCCGGCAAATTTTACCATGCAAATATCATTTTCACCGTCGCCTACCACAATAGAATTATTGATATCGATCCTGAACCGGTTTAGAATATCAATGAACATATTGGCCTTGCAATAATCATGATCACATTTACTGGACGTATCTTTTAGAAATTGAGAAGGTATTTTCACTTCTCCTGTAGCTACACTTTTCTTAAATTCTAATTCATTACCAAGCGAGAAATCCAGGCCGAGTATATTTTTAACATGGTTGGTTACAAAGTGATAACTGTCGCTGATGATACCACAAACATAACCTTTCAATTGTATTTCTTTTATTACCTGCACCGCATCACCAATCAAAGGAATAGTTTCTACCACGGCGATAAGTTCTGCGAAGCTTTTTCCCTCCAGCAGCCTGGCAATTTTTTTTGTCCGCACAAAGTCATTTTTATTCTGGGCAACAATTTCCTCCAGTTCTTTTTTAAAATTAAATTTTTCAGCGGCTGCATAAATAAAACTTCCACTCAATAATGTATTGTCCATATCAAATACCAGCATTTTCCTGGGGGCTCTCACCATTTCTTTCATGGCAAATTCCATTTGTTCACGAATGATATTTGCATGAGCGATATCTGTTTCTTTTGGAGATGAGAATATATTAATGCGCCTAAAAATTGCATTAGCAATTTGCTTGGCCATTCTCCCTAAAGCCAAAAGTGGTTGCATGTCGTTTTCTATTTCGCCAATACATACTTCCAAAATCCTGGCTTTCACATTATGCATGTCGATAAGTAACCCTATATCTACACCATAGTCATTTTCAAATTCAACCTTTTGAAAAAAACTCTTTTTACCGGCTATCATGCCACTCAACGGCTGTTTGAAAGCAAGCAGGTGGGGGAAAAAAAATTCAAGCATTGGTTTTACCAGTAATTCTGTAACTCTACCGGCCTGTCGTTCAAAATATGACTTTACAAAATCTGCCTCATTTTCGATAATTGGCCGGGTAAGTAATTCTATAATGTCTTTGTGATAGTTTGGAATGTCTGCATCAAGGAAGACGATGATATCATTTTTTGCCATCAGCATACCTTCGCGCATAGAGTCTCCTTTACCCAGGTTAGTACTGGTGATAATTCGAACATTTTCTTTTTTTGCTTCTATTACGGTATTATCCATCGACCTGTCGTCTACTACAATAATTTCCGAAACCAGCTCATTCCTTTTGGCGAGTTGAATAACACCTGCAATCGTTTTTTCTTCATTCAGTGCAGGTATAACTACAGATATCATAGGCAGTTTGATTTAAAATAAGTTCCGGAATTTAGGCAAACAAGCTTATCTATAACTGAATAATGCATTAGAAATAGATTATAATTTTATGCCAGAATTCCCGGAAACCTGTTTTTAAAGGAGTTAACCCATTATTTTTGCTGCACTTATTAAAAATGCATGGCTATTACACAAACCTTACAGAAAAATGTTCTCCTGTGCCTGGACAAACTTTACCAACAACCCTTTTCCGGTAAAGACTTCCAGATCAATGAAACAAAACCTGAATTTGAAGGTGACTATACGGTAGTTTTGTTTTCATTGGTAAAACAATTAAAAAAATCACCCGATGCACTGGGAAATGAATTGGGTACTCAACTACTGTCGGGCTATCCGGATCTTATTTCCGGTTTCAATATTATTAAAGGCTTTCTCAATCTTTCCATCTCCGACAAATACTGGTTCGATGTACTTAGCAATAATTATGCAGACAATGATTTCGGAAAATTCAAATTAAAAAATGAACGGGTAATGGTGGAATATTCTTCCCCAAATACCAATAAACCATTGCACCTGGGACATTTAAGAAATAATTTCCTGGGTTGGAGCACGGCAGAAATTCTGAAAGCCAACGGTTATGATATTATAAAAACCTGCATCGCCAATGACCGGGGAATACATATCTGTAAAAGCATGGTGGCATGGCAATTATTTGCAAATGGTGCTACACCATCTGCAACAGGAATTAAAGGTGACCATTTTGTTGGTGATTATTATGTGAAGTTTGGTGAAGAATTAAAGAAACAAGTGCAGGAACTCATCAATAAAGGGGTGCCCAAAGATGAGGCAGAAAAAGAAGCGCCCATTATGAAATTAGCTCAGCAAATGCTGAGGGATTGGGAAGCCGGAAAATCTGATGTTATTGATTTATGGAAAAAAATGAATAGCTGGGTTTACAGTGGTTTCGATATTACTTATAAAAGAATCGGAAGTGATTTTGATAAAACCTATTATGAAAGTGACACCTACTTACTGGGGAAAGAATTGGTTGAATTTGGCTTAAGTAAAGCTGTCTTTTTTGAAAACCCTGATAGCAGTGTATGGATTGATTTGACTGCAGATGGCTTGGATCAAAAGATAGTTCGCAGGAAAGATGGTACAGCAGTTTATATAACGCAGGACATAGGATTGGCAGTTAAGAAATATGAAGAATACAAATGCCTGCAAAGTATATATGTGGTAGGAAACGAACAGGATTATCATTTCAAGGTATTGAAATTAATTTGTCAGAAACTTCAATTGCCAGGTGCGGATGGAATATTTCACCTGAGTTATGGCATGGTTGAGTTACCTACAGGCAGAATGAAAACAAGAGAAGGAACGGTGGTGGACGCCGATGATATGATTGATGAAATGGTGAACGTATCAAAACAAAAAACAGCAGATCTCGGCAAGGTGAAAGATTTCAGCCCTGAAGAACTAAATGAATTGTTTGATATCATTGGACTGGGTGCACTCAAATTTTTCCTTTTACGAGTGGACCCAAAAAAGAAAATGCTTTTTAACCCGGAAGAAAGTATCGACTTCCACGGATTTACCGGTCCTTTTGTACAATACACCCATGCAAGAATCAAATCTATTCTACGCAAAGAAACGAGTATCAATCTTACATCAGGTACCGGAGTTACGAATTCTTTACTACCACTGGAAAAAAAACTATTGGTAATCCTGGAACAATATCCTTCAATAATTGAACAGGCAGCTTCAGAACACAATCCTTCTCTGATTGCCAACTATGTCTACAATGTCGCCAAAACTTATAATACTTTTTATACGGAGCATTCAGTGAGTAATGCAGAATCTGCTGAAAAAAAACAATTGCGTTTACGTTTGTGCCAGATGACAGCAAATGTAATTTCATCTGCAATGGCACTTTTGGGGATAAGGGTTCCGGAAAGAATGTAAAGAGTTTAGGGGATTAGGAATTTGGCTTTATTCCTTAAAATGCAATTAATAATACTTTTGGATTGCAATACTATGGACTAATTCCTAATTACCAATCAACCAATCAACCAACTACTACATTCCCGGCATAGATTTCTTTTGCTTAAGATTGGCCAGTGAGGGATCCATTTTAATAGCCTGTTCACAAAGTTGTATCCCTTTTTCTTTATCACCTTTTTTCTGATAAGACAGGCCAATCATATAAAGTGCTTTTGCATTTTGTTTGTCGAAAGCAAGAATCCGATCCCAGTAATCAATTGCTTCCTGGTATTTTCCCATTTTATAATGTATTTCTGCAACACTATTCAACAGATCCAGATCAGCAGGTTTTTTTGCCAACACTTTTTTAAGCAGCTCAATACATTTATCCATTTGTCCCGTAGCCTGGTATGATATGGATAGGTTTTCATAATAGTCGTTGTCTGTTTTGTAACCACGATCCGCTGCAAGCAGGTAATACCGAATAGCCGTTTTATCATCTGGTATGGCTGCATAATTTAACGCACATTCATAAATCCATCGTACCTGGGTTGTATCTAATTGTATGGCTCTTACAAAAAAAGGAGCCGCATTCCGATAGTTACTCATTTCAACAAAACTTCTGCCGATAGTATATGGGATATCTGCATTGCTGCTATCTTCCTTTGCAGCTGCCTGCAGGAATGAATAAGCCTGACCATAGTCTTCCAATTCATAATAGCTTTTACCGATTACATAATTATTATTCCTGCCGATTTTCAACTCCTGCATTTTTTTTGCGTTGGCAATCGCGTCATTCCATTTGCGGGTCCAGAAATACAAGTTGGTTAGATTTTCTACAGCAACCGGATCCTTTGGTTCCTTTTTTACTACTTCTGCAAATGCAAGTATAGCATCAGGGTATTTACGCATTTCAACGGAAACAACACCCAACTCGCGTCTGGCTGCAAGATTTGCAGCATTGAATTCAAGTGCTTTTCTATATTGCTGGGAAGCCACTAAAAATAGGCGGCCAGACCTGGATTCATTTCCCTTTTTAAAATAATAATCTGAGCTATCTGTTTGCGCGAAGACCGCAACGGATACCAGGATGGATAAAAATGTCATAAGATTTTTCATAGTGCAGCTATAAAACTTCAATTACCAGTTTAAACTACTTCAGAACTATAGCTCCTAACGCAGGTAAATGCAAATTTATTTCAAACCGATCAGTGATTTTATCAACCAACTTTACACTGATCTCGGGGTTGAACACATCTCCGGTTCCCCAGTATTTTTTATCGTCGCTGTTAAAAATTTCTTTCCAGGATTCTTTGCCATAGGTATAAACTTTCCAATCTTTTCTGATTACGGGTGTCATGTTCAGGATTACCAGTAGATCATTATCAGGGTTTTCACCCTTCCTTCTATAAACTATGACACTTTCACTTCGATGATCCATGTCTACCCATTCAAATCCACCTGATTTGAATTGCTTTTCATACATAGCTGGTTCATTGCGCAATAACAAACACAGGTCGCGCACACAATCTTTCATCTTATAGTGGGGATCAAATTGTAATAAATGCCAGGGAAGTTCTGTTTTATAATTCCATTCTGTGGTTGCCGCAAACTCATTACCCATGAATAATAGTTTACCACCTGGATGTGTAAACATATAACTGTACATCAAACGGAGGTTGGCAAATTTTTGCCATTCGTCACCCGGCATTTTATAAATCATAGGTGATTTGCCATGCACCACTTCATCATGACTTAAAGGCAACATAAAATTTTCATCATAGTAATACATCATACTGAATCCGAACTTGTCCTGGTGAAACTGGCGTTGTATTGGATCCAGTTTGAAATAATCGAGTGTATCATGCATCCATCCCATCATCCATTTCATGCCGAAACCCAATCCATCTGCGAAAGTTGGTTTTGAAATACCCGGCCAGTCGGTTGCTTCTTCTGCAATGGTTTGTACATCCGGGAAATCGCGAAAAATAGTTTCATTCAAATCTTTGATAAAGGCAATGGCTTCCAGGTTTCCATCGCCTCCAAATTCATTGGGTTCCCATTGACCCGCTTTCCTGGAATAATTTAATTTTAGCATGGAAGAAACAGCATCCACCCTAATTCCATCAGCGTGAAACTTATCCAGCCAATACCTGGCACTGCTGATAAGAAAGGATTTTACTTCTCCCCTTTTATAATTAAACACATAAGAATTCCAATCCGGATGAAATCCTTTGCGCATATCTGCATATTCATAGGTATGCGTTCCGTCGAACATAAAGAGCCCATGTGCATCATAAGGAAAATGAGATGGTACCCAATCCAGTATTACCCCAATACCAGCGAGGTGAAAATCTTCTACCATGCGCATAAATTCCTGTGGTGAACCAAACCGCGAAGTAGATGCAAAAAAACCGGTGCCCTGGTAACCCCAGCTTCCATCAAATGGATGCTCCATAATAGGCATTAATTCAACATGCGTAAAACCCATTTCTTTTACATAAGGCACCAATCTTTCCCGTATCTGTGCATAAGTGCTATAAGACTCTTCATCATTTTTATCTGGTCGCATCCAACTGGTGAGATGTACTTCATATACACTCCAGGGGGCATTCAGGGAATTATGATCTTTACGGTTTTTCATCCATTCATCATCATTCCATTCATGATATATATCCCAGGTTATAGATGCGGTGTCGGGGCGCCTTTCCCAGAAGTTGGCAAATGGATCTCCTTTATCCGTTTCAATTCCTTTGTATCCTACAATATGATATTTATAGACTTCTCCCAATTTGAAACCTGGAACAAACCCTTCCCATACACCACTTTTATCCCAGCGTGCAAATAGCTCGTACTCAAAATTTTTCCAGTCATTGAAATTTCCTTTTACTGAAATAGCGGTTGCGTTGGGCGCCCAGACTGCGAAATACATACCCCACTGTCCATTTACCTGGATAGAATGCGATCCAAATTTTTCATACAACCTGTAATGGGTTCCATTTTGAAAATTGCGTATATCGTCGTCTGTTAGTAGGGTATAGTTCCAAACTTTCTTAGTGGTATCTACAAAATGCTCTTCTTCATAACGACGTGCGACCGGCTGTTCCATATCGAATAATTTAAAATGTCTGGTTAGATGTTTTTATAACGAAATTTAATTTATGGATTTTCTTCTTTTAAGCATCCCTTAAATTATCCGGTAAAATGCTTTAACCTAAAATTAAGAATGCGTCTTCTTAAAGTTAGATTAAATTAAATGATATTCGGTAACGAATTTCGACTTGCTGCATACTATCTTAGCCAATTCTTAAACCTTATTATCTGAACTGCTAAAACTCATGAGAAAAATTCTGTTCTTTCTATTATTGCTTCAGACAATTGTTTCCATTTCATACGCTCAGAATGCCTCCATAACCGGATCAATTACAGATACTTCCTCCAGGGAAAATCTTACCAACGCTGTTGTTTCAATACTGCGATCAAAAGACTCAATACTATATAAATTCGTAAGGAGCGGCCCGCAGGGTAAATTTTCATTCCGTAGATTGGATACCGGCAAATTTATTCTATTGGTCAGCTATCCCAAGTATGCCGACTATGTTGAACAGTTAAGTATCACAGCGGGTGCTGAAATTGATCTTGGTAAAATTTCTCTGATTCTAAAAGCCAAATTATTGCAGGAAGTGGTGGTGAGACAAAAGATTTCGGCAATAAAAATAAAAGGAGACACTACTGAATTTACCGCGGATAGTTTTCATGTGCAAGCCAATGCTACGGTTGAAGATCTCTTAAAAAAATTACCGGGAATACAGGTTGATAAAGATGGAAAGATCACTGCACAGGGAGAAAAAGTTCAGAAAGTATTGGTGGACGGGGAAGAATTTTTTGGCGACGACCCTACACTGGTTACTCAAAACCTGCGTGCAGATATGGTTGATAAAGTTCAGGTATTTGACAAGAAAAGCGACCAGGCAGTATTTACGGGTATTGACGACGGTGAGAAAACAAAGACGATTAATATCAAACTCAAAGACAGTAAAAAGAATGGCTATTTTGGAAAAGTGAATGCGGGTGGTGGAACGGATGGTTATTATGATAACCAGGTCATGTACAACTATTTTAAAAACAAAAAGAAATTCTCCGTTTATGGAATTCTATCCAATACAGGCAAAACTGGTTTGAATTGGGAGGAAAGAGAAAAGTATGGCGAAAGTTTTGCGAGCAACTTTGATTATGATGAAGCCAATGGCTTTTCATATTCCGGCGGCAATAATGATGAACTGGAAGGATGGAACGGGCAGTATAACGGGCAGGGCTATCCTATAGTTAAGTCTGGTGGTTTGCATTATAATGACAAATGGAACAGTGACAAACAAACTGTAAATGGTAATTATAAAATAATGCAGATGAATGTCGCCGGTGAAAACGGAACCAATACCCAGTATATTCTGCCAGATACCTTGTATTTTAATAAGCAACGGGAGACCTACAATAACCAGATTTTAAGAAACCGGCTAAACGGTAGTTATGAACTTCAGATGGATTCCACTTCTTCCATTAAGATTTCAGCAGACGCCGGAACAGACCATAAGATTACCGATAGTCATTTTTTAACTGAAGCACTTGCTGCCGACAGTGCTTTGGTGAATTCCGGTAAAAGAGACATAGCCACAACTGGCGATACCCGTTCAATTAACAGCCGGTTATTATGGAAGAAGAAACTCCCTAAAAAAGGTCGCACCGTATCGGTAAGCCTGTCGGAAAATTATGAAAACAGTACTTCCAACGGATTTCTTTATGCCGACAATGAATTTTACAAAGGAGGCGTGCCTTTTCAACAACAAATTACTGATCAATACAAACAAAATAAGAAAGAAAACTTTGCATTCGATTCGAAAATTACGTACTCCGAACCGCTTTCATCCGTTTCATCTTTGGTTGCCAACTACGGAGTTTCATTCGACAATAATAATTCTAACAGATCATCCTTCAATAAATCAGCAGGTGGGAAATACACGGACTATGATTCGCTTTACAGCAATGATTACCGGTTTAATGTTTTTACACATAAAACGGGGCTTGCATATAATCTTGTGAAGAAAAAAATTCGTTTCAATGCAGGTTCTAATATTGGCTTTACCAATTTTTCACAGACGGATTTGCGGGCCGACACGTCTGCCAACAGAAGTTTTATCAATTGGTATCCACGTGCTTCCATTACTTTTTCATTTAATACAATGAGAAGATTGTCTTTTGAATATAACGGGCAAACTTCACAACCCAGCATTCAGCAAATACAACCTACCAGGACCAATGATGATCCCCTCAACGTATCTATTGGTAATCCAAATCTGAGACCTCAATTTTCCAATAATTTTCAACTTTGGTTCAATGACTATAAGGTATTGTCTGAACGAAATATATATGCAAGTATAAACTACAGTGTTATCAACAACCAGATTTCAAGCCGCAACATTGTTGATTCAAGTGGAAAAAGAACTTATCAATCAGTAAACCTCAATGGCAACAGCAATATTAATTCCTGGTTCGGTTATGGATTCAAATGGAAAAAACCAGCTATCAGGATCAACTTCAATGGGGGTTATAACCATGGGAACAATGTCAGTATTGTAAATAAAGTATTGAATAAGACAGTGAATAATAGTTATAACTTTGGTATTGATTTATCTAGATCCAAGGACAAAAAGTATGAAATCAGGTTATCTTCAAACGCTACCTATACAACCAGTATATCATCTGTACAAGCTTTGGCATCTACTCATTACTGGACATATAATATTAATCCAAATTTTGATGTTTTTCTTCCATTGAAATTCCAGGTACATTCAGATTTGGATTTTGCATTCCGGCAAAAAGTATCAGCATTTGACATCAGTACCAATCCAACATTCTGGAATGCCTGGATAGGTAAAAAGTTTTTCAAAAAAGATGATCTCCTGATTAAAGTTTCGGGCTTTGATCTTTTAAATCAAAATGTAGGTTTCATGAGAAATGTACAAAGTAATTTTATTTCTCAGAATACTTATAATACTATACAGCGGTACTTTTTGTTTTCTATTGTATGGAACTTTACTAAAATGGGCGGTGCTGCAGCTGCAGCTGCAGCTCCTCAAAAATAATTACCATTAAATTATCTGTCATGAAACTATCATTCTGTTTATGCTGTATTCTTTTTGCGTTTACTCCTTTTTTAAGAACAAATGCTCAAAACACTGTATTTCTTTCTGAGGGCAAAATTGAATTTGAAAAGAAAATAAACCTTTATTCTCAAATGGATGAAGACAATTCGTTCAACGATCTCATGAAAAAGGCCCAACCAAAATTCAAGACAACTTATTTTGATCTGGTATTTAAAAAAAACAAAACACTCTATCTGCCGGGAAGAGCAAATCCCGATAACGACAAAATGATGTGGGATTTTAACATAGCCGAAGAAAACGTAGTCTATTCTGAACTGGATAGCAATCGTAGCATCAGCCAGAAAAAGATATTTGAAGATCTGTTCCTGATTGAAGACAGTATGCGCCAGATTAAATGGAAAATAACTGATGAAACGCGCAACATTGTGGGATTTCAATGCAGGCGTGCAAATGCCATTATCATGGATTCAATCTATGTGGTTGCTTTTTATACTGATGAAATTATTACCGATGGAGGTCCGGAATCTTTTTCTGGTTTACCCGGAATGATTTTGGGTGTGTCTTTACCCCACCAGCACGTTAGTTGGTTCGCAACAAAAGTATCTGCCAAAGAGGTGAGTGCACAGGAAATCAAAATTCCTGTTAAGGGGAAAAAAGCCAATTATAAAACTTTAAGAGATTTATTGAATGATAGAATGAAGGACTGGGGTAAGGATAAGCAACGAAACCTCGAAGCAGTGATGCTTTAGCGCCCAGATATTTTATTTACGAAGTTCCATCACCAATAGATATTTTCCACCCAGCGTCAATTTTTTATCCAGGTTAAATGCTGTTCCTGTCCCAACATCCAGTGCTTTTGTATAACCATTCATGCGTTCAGAAAACCTGGAAAGATCAAAACTGATTTCATTGTTATTAGTATTCATTACACACATGATGGTTTGCTTGCTGTCGTAACGGAAATAAACATAGATTCCGTTCTCAGGTACATATTGCATCATCTTACCCGTCTTAAGTGCGCTTGATGTTTTACGGTAGTTGGCAAATCTTTTGGTAAGTGTTTGAACGGATAGTTCGTCATCTGATAAGCCTTCTGCCGTGAATGCATTTTTTCTGTCGCCGTTCCATCCACCGGGAAAATCCAGTCGCACCCATCCATCGGGGTTAGCAACCCCTTTCATCATAATCTCTGTACCATAATACATCTGCGGAATACCCCTATAGGTGAGCAACCAGGTGATTCCCATTTTTTGCTTGGCCACATCCTCTCCCACTGTTGAAAAAAATCTTGTCATGTCATGGTTATCCAGAAAAATCACATTGGCCATGGGATCCTGGTACATAAAATCAAGACTGGCGGTGTTATACAACTTACCAATGCCGCCGGGCGCTTGTGTCAACGCAGGTTGAATACCACTGAATAAAAATTCAAAGTCCAGGGCACCGGTCAGGTTACTTTTAAATGCTGTGTTGAAATTGTTTTTAGTGAAGTATGCCTGGTTCACCACACCCTCTCCCCAGTTCTCCCCAAACATGGTAATGTGCGGATATTCGTCTGTCAGCGCTTTGTTGCAACGGTTCATGAAATCAAGATCAACATATTTATAGGTATCTATCCGCCATGCATCAACGCCAAATTCTTCCACACACCAAATGGCATGTTGAATCAGGAATGTTGCTACCAGCGGGTTGCTTTGATTAACGTCCGGCATCATATTGGTGAACCAGCCATCTGCCATCTTCTTTTTATCAGCAATGGATGCATGCGGATCAAAAAACACCTGTTCTTTGTAGTTAGGAGAGGTAAACGCAGGCCATTGATGTAACCAAGTGTTATCAGGCGGATCCTGCACAAAGAAATTGTACAATCCCACATGGTTATACACGGCATCCTGGATGAGCTTCATTCCGCGCTTATGTAATTCATCACTAAGTTTCAGGTACGCTTCTTCACCTCCAAGCCGGCGTTCAATTTTATAATGATTGGTAAAGGCATAACCGTGTTCAGTTCTGTCTGGCATATCATTTTCAATCACCGGTGTCATCCATAATGCAGTAGCGCCAAGGTTTTGAATATAATCCAGGTGATTAAGTACACCCTGCATATCTCCACCATGTCTCAGAAATATGGAATCACGGTTTAAGGATTGATCCTTTAACCCGGGAATCCTGTCATTGCTTTGATCACCGTTACTAAAGCGATCCGGCATCAGGAAATAAATAAAATCTGAAGAATGGACTCCCTGCGCATACTTTGTTCCTTTGCCGGTTCTTCTGGCTTTTAGCTCATAGTTGAATGCCGTTACTCCCGGAATTCCACTGGGTTTGATTTGGAAACTACCGGATTTTGCAGCAGCCGTAACCGTTATATCAAGAAATACATAATTCTGGTTATTTGCCTTCGTGACTTTATTCAACGTAACACCGGGATAATTAATTGTAAAACCTGACGCCTTGCCGATACCTTCGGCATGCAGCATGATTTGCAGTTTTGGATTTTTCATTCCCACCCACCAGTGAGTTGGATAAACTTCTACTTGCTGACCAAATGAAATGATCAATACCAGGAAGAAGATTGCAAACGTTAATATCTTTTTCATAATTAAACTGATCTTTGTTCCTCAATTTCCAATTTGGCGGCTTCTATTTCATCTACTTTTGATTCTTTTATAAAAAAGAAACAAATAAGTGCAGCAAGAATCATCAGTCCGCCACCAATCTGCACTGCTGCCAGCCGATCATTGTGTAAAACATTTTTCATGAGCCATCCAAAACCAAGCGAAGCAATGATTTCGGGCAATACAATGAAAAAATTGAATATACCCATGTAAATTCCAACTTTATCTTTGGGCAAACAACCACTCAACATTGCATAGGGCATTGACAAAATGCTGGTCCAGGCAACACCGATGCCAACCATACTAACAAACAACATATTCTTATCGTGCACCCAGCTAACACTTATCAATCCAAGCGCGCCGCACAACAGGCATAACGTGTGTGTGAGTTTTCTTCCTAATTTATCGGCAATGAAAGGCAATACAAATGCAAATAGCAAAGTAACTACACTATAGAACGCCAGGGTAAGACTGCCAAAATCGGCGCCTTTTGCATAAACAGGATCGCTTGCATCTTTTCCTCCAAATACATTTACTGCAACTGCCGTAGTATAATAAAACCACATCAGGAATAAACCTGGCCAGGTGAAAAATTGCACCAGCGAAACAATGCGCATCCTTGCCGGCATATTTGACAATGCCTCTTTAATTTCTTTCACACCGCCACCAAAGCCCCTATTGGATTCTTTTATTTTATCCCTGAATCCCATATCAGAAGGTGGATATTCTTTTGTTGTAAATACAGTATATAGTACTGCCGACAGAAAAAAGAAAGCACCGATATAGAAAGACCATTTTACATTTTCAGGTATACTTCCCTGTTGGGCTGTATTGGCAACCTGGAAAACATTTTTCATCAGCCAGGGCAATGCGGAAGCAACACTTCCCCCAAATCCAATCATCAGGCTTTGCATTACAAATCCCCTGTTCACCTGCGCATCAGGTAGTTTATCCGTTACAAATGCACGGAACGGTTCCATTGCCACATTACCAAAAACATCCAGTACCCATAATAGTCCGGCAGCCATCCATAAACCTGAACTATGTGGCATAAATATTAACGCAATGGAACTGGTAATGGCACCTATCATAAAGTAGGGTCTTCTTCTACCCCATCGCGGATGCCAGGTTCTATCACTTAGATAACCAATGATTGGCTGAACAATTAAACCGGTAAGCGGTGCAGCAAGAAATAATAAGGGAACCTGGTCGGGATTGGCACCCAGGTTTTCATAGATGCGTCCCATATTTGCTCTCTGCAGATCCCATCCGAATTGAATTCCGAAAAATCCAACACTCATATTTATTATCTGGCTGAGACTTAGTTTGGGCTTGATACCGGTGAAAGCAGATGACATAGCAAACGTTTAGCGTGGAAACCTATTTTAAAAAAAAGGTTAAAGGGACAGGGTATAAAATTTAGCGCCTTTATTTGAAAAACAAATCTAATAGCCGAAACTAAAATACCTTATACCTTAAACCTTTAACCTTATACTTTCTACTTTAAACCTATATCACAAATCCGTTTGGTATCACCGCGCCTTTTTTCACAACCACTATACCTTCCTTCACTGTATAAAGTGAATGATCGCTATTTTCAAGATGCGCGCCACCATTGATGCGTACATCATCACCAATGCGCACATTCTTATCAACAATGGCATTTTTTATATAGCAACGATTTCCAATACCAACATTGGGTATTCCATGTTGTTGTGCATGGGCCATCTCTGCAATCGTTTCAAAATAATCATTACCCATCAGGTAGCTGCTTACCACTGTAGTACCATGACCAATACGTGCACGAATGCCCACTACACTGTTTTCTATGCGGGAAGCATTGATGATACAACCTTCTGCGATGATAGTTTTTTCTAAAGTAGTTCCACTGATTTTTGCAGGAGGTAACATGCGGGCACGGGTGTAAATAGCATTGTTGTTATCGAACAAATTAAAATCGGGGATGTCTTGTGTAAGACCGAGGTTGGCTTCAAAGAACGAATAAATATTCCCAATATCGGTCCAGTATCCATCGTATTGGTAGCTTACAACTCTGTATTTGTCGATTGACTGCGGAATAATTTCCTTTCCAAAATCAGTAGCTTCTTTATACTCTGTTTCCAGCAAATCGAACATCAGTTTGCGGTTAAAAATATAAATACCCATTGAAGCCAGGTAATTGCGACCCAAACGTTGCATTTCCGCACCAGTATCGCTTACCCATTCGGGTAATAATTCCTTTTTAGGCTTTTCAATAAACGAAGTAATAAAGCCTTCTTCATTGCTTTTCAAAATACCAAACTCAGGTGCTTCCCTGTCACCAACCGGTATAGTGGCAATTGAAATGTCTGCACCCAGTTTTTTGTGGTTGTTGATCATTTCCTGGAAATCCATTTGGTATAACTGATCACCACTAAGAATTAAAATATATTCACTTTCGAATGGCTGCAGGTGCCTCAGGCTTTGTCTCACCGCATCTGCCGTACCCTGGTACCAGGTAGGATTATCCGGCGTTTGTTCTGCTGCAAGAATATCAACGAATGCCGAACTGAAAGCGCTGAAGTGATAGGTATTTTTGATATGCCTGTTCAAAGAAGCCGAATTAAACTGTGTCAAAACAAACATACGGTTGATGCTGCTGTTGATGCAGTTTGATATAGGAATATCTACTAACCGATATTTACCGGCAATAGGAACAGCGGGTTTGCTCCTGCTGGCAGTAAGTGGATATAACCTGGAACCGGCACCTCCGCCAAGAATAACGGCTAACGTTGATTTACTCATATATGCAAGCTTTTAATATTCATTAATATTGGTTGAATGTTTTTGAAAATAAAATAATCATGGAAAAATACATTTTAACTGGCAGACATCTCTGAACTTTCTATTATAAGATCATTACCGGCATTATAAACTTTCATATAAGTCAATATACTTTTGAGCGCTTGTATCCCAGCTAAAATCAAGTTGCATGATCTGCTTCCGGATCGCTTTCATCCTTTTTTCCTGTGCATATAAATGCATTGCCCTATAGACAGCATGCGTGATATCACCCACTATGTCCTGGTCAAAACAAACGCCATAACCTCCCGGTTCACCAAAATCTTTCACGGTATCCTTCAGGCCACCAGTTCTTCTTACAATGGGTACCGTACCATACCGCATAGAATACAGCTGGTTCAAACCACAGGGCTCTACCCTGCTTGGCATCAATAAAAAATCTGCACCGGCATACATCTGGTGTGCCAGCTTTTCATTGTAAGATATTTGGGTGTTAAAGTATCCCATCAATGGTCCTCTCATAGATTCAAGCTGGTATTCCACGTGTGGTTCTCCGTTACCCAATATGAGGAAATTCATTTTTTGACCAATATAATACAACGAGTCCCCGATTGCTTTTGGCAAAAGATCCGCGGCTTTCTCACCTACCAATCTACCAATAAAAATGATTAATGGTTTGTCGGGATTCAAGTGAAAAGCCTTGCATAATTTTTCCTTACTTGCTTTTTTGCCCTCTTCAATGGTTGCCAGCGAATAATGATCGTCAAGATAAGAATCTGTTTCTGTGTCCCACACTTTTGTATCAATACCATTTAATATACCTGAACATTTTCCTCTTTCGTACTCAAACAATTCTTCTAATCCATTACTATTAAAGCGCAGTTCGTCCAGATAACTATTACTTACTGTGGTTACTTTCCATGCACATTTGATTGCACATGCCAGCGGGTTGATGCCGCCTTTCCAATCAAGATTACCCCATTTCCATCCATCCCAGCGTGGAATATAAGTTGTTTTATCCCATCCCATCCATCCCTGGTATTGAGCATTGTGAATGGTAAGTACAACCGGAATATTTTTCAATGACTGGTAATCATAACAGGACTGCATCATAAACGGAACAAGTCCCGCATGATAATCGTGAACATGCACCACAGATGGTTTGTGTTTCCAGGCTGCCAGCCAATCTACCACCGCAATTTGAAAGGAAGTAAATCGTTCGGCATCATCTGAGTAACCATATACTTTTTCCCTGTCCAGCAAGCCATTAATATCCACGAGATACAAATCAAAGCCCAGCTTATTTGTTTTTTCTTTGATGACCGTATATTCAAACCACCAATTGCCCAATGAAGCGCCGCTTTTATGCACTACTTCCCAATCATTGTCGTACAAAAATTTGGTACGGTACATGGGCATCACCACTTTTGCCACGTGGCCCAGCAAAGTCTGGTATTTTGGTAATGCCCCCACCACATCTCCCAAACCACCTGCTTTTGCAACGGGATAACATTCTGCAGATACATGCAATATCTCCATTCTTATGAAATTGAAATTGTTATATTCAATTTAGGAAGGTTTTCGATTGGTTGTTGCATGAGATGCAAATATTTTTTGCTGAACACAATTTTCAATTTTATTTGATTGCAAAAAAATGATTACAAACCCTATCTTTAGCCCGTTAATATTCTGGTAAGTAGAGAAGGCATTTAATCAAACAATAAAATTGCGTGATAAATATCCGCTACTTTTAGTAAATCATAAACTCAACCGATTGCTCATGAACCAAATCAAACAGCCAACCAATACGGGTGCGCTTGCAACTTTAGTAATGGTCTTTTTTTTCTGGGGTTTTATTGCTGCCAGCAATAGTATATTTATTCCTTTTTGCCGGACTCATTTCAGTCTCACACAGTTTCAATCCCAGTTAATAGGTTCTGCTTTTTATGGCGCCTATTTTATAGGTTCATTAATACTTTACCTGGTGTCTAGTTTGCTGGGTTACGATATACTCAATCGCATTGGCTATAAGAAGGGAATTATTTATGGTCTGTTTATATCAGTTGTTGGTGCATTGGCAATTATTCCATCGGCCAATGCAAACTCGTTTCCATTGATCCTGGTTTCATTTTTTATAGTGGCGCTTGGTTTTTCATTACAACAAACCGCAGCCCAACCTTTCGCCATTGCATTAGGTGATCCTTCAACAGGTTCTCACAGGCTCAATCTTGCAGGTGGAGTAAATTCATTGGGGACAACACTCGGTCCACTCATTGTGAGTTTCTTTCTATTCGGATCTGTGGGTGGTGCACACAAAGAAGTTACTGTAACCAATGTGAACACCCTTTACCTGATTGTTGCTGCCGTTTTTGCGGCGGTTGCTTTGTTTTTTGCTTTTTCAAAATTGCCGGCTGGTAAAGACGATGCTAAGTTTGAAGGTTCTATGAAAGCTGCCATGTCTTTAATAGTAATGACAGTGGTTCTTGGTATACTTATTACAATTGGTCAGCTTACAGAGGTAAGTAAATTGCCTATGCTGGTGATTGCGTTTATTGCGGTGGTTGCGATACTTTTTTATTCAAATGGTAAAGCCACTCAAAATAACGAAGGCTGGGGTGCAATGAAATATCCACAGCTCATCTTTGGTATGCTGGGTATTTTTCTTTATGTAGGTGTTGAAGTTACTATAGACAACAACTTTGGTGCATTGTTAAAAACACCCGGATATATAACTGAAAGCGGACTACTGGACAGTGAAATTTCAAAATACATCTCTTTGTATTGGGGAAGCCTGATGATTGGCCGGTGGACCGGTGCCATCAGCGTATTCAATCTTTCCAAACAAGGTAAAACGATTGCCACTATCATAGTGCCCTTTATTGCTTTTGCTGTAATTCTTTTTGTAAATCGCATATACGGCAACGATATAACTGACCTGCTTCCCTATACCGGCGTAATTGCAATTGCGATTGCAGCTTTTTTTATAGGACAGGCAAAACCTGTTAAAACACTATTAACCCTGGCCCTGCTCGCTACTTTCGCCATGTTATTTGGTGTATTTACCAAAGGCATTATTTCAGTATATGCTTTTATGGCCGGAGGGCTTTGCTGCTCTATTATGTGGCCTTGTATTTTCTCTCTTGGTGTAGCGGGACTGGGAAAATATACCAGCCAGGGTTCTGCTTTTCTAATTATGATGATTTTGGGCGGGGCAATTATTCCTCCTTTCCAGGGTGCTTTAGGCGATACTCCTTCAATAGGAATGCACAATTCATACCTTGTTGCGGCATTGTGTTTTGCTTTACTGGCAATGCTGGCATTGAAATTAAAAAGTGTACTGAAATCGCAGGGACTTGATTTCGACTCACAGATCGGCGGCGGACATTAATTGTTAACTGGCAAAAGTTAAGATATGGCTACTACTTCATTGGAACAACTGGTTATTGGTATAGACATTGGTGGCACGGGTACCAAATTTGGTATTGTTGATAAGGATGGCAATGTTCTGTTTTCGGATGAAATATCAACCAAAAAACACCCCACCGTTGAAAGTTTTATTGAAGAACTGCATGAAGCTTTATATGTACTGATAAAGAAAGCAGGCGGACCCGGCAGAATAAAAGGTATTGGCGTGGGCGCTCCTAACGGTAACTACTATACGGGAACTATTGAATACGCGCCTAATCTTCCCTGGAAAGGCATCATACCGCTTGCGAAGATGATTGAAGATAAATTCAAACTTCCGGCAACGCTAACCAACGATGCCAACGCGGCCGCTATAGGAGAAATGACTTATGGCGCTGCTAAAGGAATGAAAGATTTTATCATGATTACACTTGGCACCGGTGTTGGAAGTGGTATTGTTGCCAATGGCCAGCTTATTTACGGGCATGATGGGTTTGCCGGCGAGCTGGGGCATACGATCATTATTCCTGACGGACGCCTGCACCCTGGTACCGGCAAGCATGGTTCGCTTGAAAGTTATGCTTCGGCTACAGGTGTACGGTATACAGCCCTGGAATTCCTGGAAAAAAGTAATGAAGAAAGCCTGTTACGCAAAATACCAGCGGCCGAAATGGATTCAAAAAAAGTTTATGAAGCTGCCATACAAGGTGATAAACTAGCCAAGGCAGTATATGATTTTACCGGCAAGATACTTGGAATTGCCATGGCCAATGCCGTTATGTTTTCAAGTCCGGAAGCCATCATTCTCTTTGGAGGAATGGCAAAAGCGGGTGATCTGATTTTAAAACCCACCCGTGAACACATGGAGGAAAACCTGATCCAGATTTTTCAAAATAAAGTAAAGATTCTAATCAGTCATTTGAAAGAATCGGATGCCGCAATACTGGGTGCAAGCGCCTTGGCATGGGAGATGAAAACACAGCTCTAAGAAAAAGGATTAGGGTGGAGGGAAAAAGGTTTATGGCCTTTATTGCGAAAAAGATTATTGCGCTGGAAATCTGATTCACGAATCAACCCCTATATATTCATGTAATCTGTGGGGATTAACGTCTCAACTAATCAACCCTGGACTCCATCCACTTCTTCCTCCCAAATCCCGCTATAACATGTTTATCGCTGTGATAAGAAGAACGGACCAGCGGACCACTTTCAACATAATCAAGGCCCAGTTCATATCCAATTTCTCGCAGCTCTGCAAACTCATCGGGGTGTACAAAACGGTTTACAGGTAAATGTTTTTTTGTTGGTTGCAGATATTGGCCAATGGTTACAACATCACAGCCATTATCAGTAAGATCTTTTAATGTTTGAATCACTTCTTCCTTAGTTTCTCCCAGACCAAGCATAATTCCGCTCTTGGTTCTCATACCTCCTGTCTTCAAAGTTCTGATCACTTCCATACTACGCCAATATCTTGCCTGGATGCGTACCCGACGCGTAAGGCGCTCCACTGTTTCAATATTATGAGACACTACTTCCGGTGCAGCATCTATTATGCGCTGAATATTTTCTTTTTCTCCTTTGAAATCGGGTATCAACGTTTCCAGTGTGGTTTGCGGATTGAGTTGCTTCACTGCTTTGATGGTATTGAACCAGACAATAGATCCACCATCTTTTATTTCATCCCGATCAACTGAAGTAATAACCGCGTGTTTTACTTTCATCAAATAAATGGCTTCCGCTACCCGCTGGGGTTCATCCCAGTCAATAGGATCGGGTCTGCCAGTTGCTACCGCACAGAAACCGCAACTTCTTGTACAAGTGTTGCCCAGTATCATAAATGTAGCCGTGCCTTCACCCCAGCATTCACCCATATTGGGACAGTTACCACTTTCACAGATGGTATGAAGTTTATGGGTATCTACCAGGTCACGAACATGCCGGTAATTTTCACCAGTTGGCAATTTTACCCGCAACCAGTCTGGCTTTTTTATTTTTGATTCATGCTCTTTTACAGAGGCAATAATGGGTAATTCCTGCATATAATAAATTATAAACTAAACCGCGTACTTTCAATTAATTCATACAGCAACGAAAAGCAGCGTCAATTAAAACGATAAAAGGCAAAAATAGTTCAAGATTCAATTATTCCAATCATAAACAAACCGCTATCTGCGCCTGCCAAAAAGGATGGTGATATAAGCGTTGAAGAAGAAATTTTTGGGATTATTATAAATCATCTGGTTTACACTTTTAAAGTAATATTCTGCATTAAGTCCTGCTTCAATGGCAGTAACTGTTTCATTGAAACGACCATAGTCAAAACGCATAGCGGCTTTGGCGTGAAGACCCGGTTTAATTTTTACATCTTTCCATCCATAAGTAAACCCCGAAGCACCTATAATAGGATAAGCTGCAGGATTGGCAAAAATAGAATCCCAGATTACTTTGGGGTGCGAATTAGCCGAAGTAGTTTCAACATTCACGTAATAAGGTTTCGCCAGTCCAACAGAAATACCGCCCGCATAAAGTGCGGAAACAGCAACGCCACTTTTGTTGGCTTTTCCACCTATCAGGTACTGTTGGCCCACTCCAATTTTGAACTGGTAAAAGTTATTCTGCTTACCGACAATTACAGAATTTATCTGACCCGTAAATTGATCCTGTGTAAAAGGAATCTTCTCTTCTTTAGGATGTTTTTTTTCATTTAATTCGAATTGATAAAGCACGGTTCTCTTGGGTGTTCTGTATTTTCCCTTTTCATAAGATAAGCCGTACCCATCTGTTGCGAGTTTAATCCCAAATATGCTGTGCTTTTTAAAAGCCGGGTCTCCTTCTTCTTCCAGTTTCAACAAAGCGTTGATGCGTTCTCTTTTTTCTGATTTACGTTCCTGCTTCTGGATCCGCTGTTTATCATTTTCCTGTGCCTGAATGCCATAAGCGATCAAAGAAAGAGTTACAATGACAAATATTTTCTTCACAATTTTGCTGTTTAATCTATTAACGTAAATTTAGACAAAAATAATCCATCCACTTGTTGTTTTAACATTTTTATCCATGACCGCAACCATCATTTATAAAGGAGAATTACGCTGTAATGCCACCCACAATCAAAGCGGGTCTGTTATTGAAACCGATGCGCCTACTGATAACCGTGGTAAGGGGGAACGCTTTTCACCTACGGATTTATTATGTGTCTCGTTGGGTACCTGTGTAGTCACTACGATGGGAATTAAAGCAAGTGATATGGGAATTGATCTATCGGGTGCAGTAGTGCAGGTGAAAAAACATATGCTGAGCGATCCGCGCAGGGTTGGCAGGATTGATGTTCTGCTTAAATTCCCAACAGCGCTACAGCTCGACGAAAAAAACAAAATTATTTTGCAACGCGCTGGTGATACCTGTCCCGTTAAAAAAAGTATTCACCCGGATTTGGAGGCTAATATTATCTATGAATGGTGATAAAGGTTTAAAGTCTAAGGGAGAAGGTTTAAGGTCTTCTATACAGGACTCCGTCCTTTTCTTATTCCCTATCCCCCTATTCCCTATCCCTTATTCCTTTTCCAAGGAATTCATCGCGCACCTGCTTCGCTGTTCTGTGCGCACCGGAATGGCTCCATCCAGGTGGCATAAAAATATATAAAAACTTATTTTTTATACCTGGCGCGCGTGCAATATCTCTTACCAGTAAAACAAACTCTCCAAAATACACATCTAAAAAATTCTTCGGATTGATTTTTCTCGTAATGCCGTACTCTGGTCTCGTATCTTCTTTTTCATATTGAAATGTGCGAAATACCCGGTCCCATATATTTAACAGGTTGCAAAAATTGGTATCCATATACAATGGATTGCGGGCATGGTGTACACGGTGATGCGAAGGCGTGAGTATGATCCTGTTTAAAAATCCCATTCTTCCATCTTTCAAAATATTTTCCCCTACATGAATGAATGCTCCCCAGGTACCGTCAATAAACATAATAAAAAACAACAAGGGTGGATTCAATCCCATTAAAATGCAAATAGAAGTGCGGATAAAATCAGCATAAGGCGCTTCCAGAAAAAAATGAGCAAATGTAATAGACAGGTTCATTTGCTCCGGTGCGTGATGGGTTGAATGCAGGCACCAGAACAATCTTATCTTATGACCCAGGTAATGATAAATGAAATGCGAAAACTCCCAGATTATATAACCAAAGAGAAACCAATACCAGGTAAAACCTGTTTTGAACAAGCCATGCTTTTCAAATACACTGATACAAAAACTAACTACCGCCAATGAAATAAACCTGGATATAAACCTGTTGACTACAAAAATGAAAAAAGGAATTTTATAATCGTCTATTTTAAACCTTTTGTATATAACCGCCCTGCCTATCTCAATGATCAAAATCAGGGGAATCAATGGCCCGATGGCTGAAATAATTCCATCGAAGGTTTGCAGACTGCTATAGTCACCCGACTTAAACATTTTAAGCCAGTGGCTGATACCAAAAAAAGAAACGACTTCATTATAAAGGATTTTAAAAATATCCATGACGATTATCTTACGGTAAATTTACAACATTTATCAGCCTTAATGCTCATTCATCAATACCTTCGCGCCTTATTTTAATAGGATGAAAATACTCCCTGCTGATTCAAATGATATCCCTGCGCTGGTAACACTTGTAAACAGCGCGTACCGAGGAGAAAGCTCAAAAAAAGGTTGGACCACAGAGGCAGATTTACTGGGTGGTATCCGCACCGATGAAAATTCATTATCTGCAATGATAAATAAACCCGGTGCCTGCATGCTAATCTGCCGCGATGAAAATAAAGGATTAACTGGTTGCGTCTATCTTCAAAATCAAGGTTCATCCATGTATCTTGGCATGCTTACCGTTTCACCAGAGTTACAAAATGCGGGGATTGGGAAGCAATTATTAGCAGCCGCCACAAGCTATGCCAAAGAACAGTCCTGCCGTACTATAAGCATGACCGTTATATCTGTACGGCATGAACTGATAGCCTGGTATGAACGACATGGCTATCACAAAACCGGCGAAACAAAACCATTTCCAGCTACCGATCCTTCTTTTGGAATACCCAAACAACCGTTGGAATTTGTGATTATGGAAAAAACTATTTGATGGTTGTTTTTAACAGGGCATTCCCGATGGCACAATCAAGGCATTTTTTAGCATCGCAATATTGCGTTTTTAATTCAATCACTGATTGGCTGTCATACAGGTGTTGATTAACAATACCAAGTGATTGCCAGCCGCGGGTAATCGTATTTTTTTCTGCAGGCATTTCCTGCATCCATTTTAATACGTTGTCTTTCATCAGTTGTTCCTTATGATAATGCCCGTATGCAAATAAGACCGGCACAATTGTATTCACAATAATATTATTCACCATATCGTCACCTAAATGCTTGATTTTATAAGGTGAGACTTCTTCAAACATATAATGGGTATGCCAGTAATCATTTGCGGTGATATCCAATAATTCTTTCACCTTTTTTACCAGCTGTATCTGCTTCATTTGTGAAAATAAATGGTCGGACTGATGAATAAGCATCGCAAGTTGAGCCAGTCTTATGGTAGGAAAAGTCGCAGGTCGCATGCGCAGGAAATGTATGGACTGATCTATTTTACGCAGTTGGTACTTATGCTGATGAAAAAGGAATTCGCGCCGTAAAAGTTTTGGATATTCTTCACTGAAGTCTTTCTCCAGTAATCCTGCCTGTCCCAGGAACAACGCTTCCAAAGTAGTCAATTGATTTTTATGTTTGGCCAGCAACGACAGGGGCAATGATTTGGCAATGCTTTCAAAGGCGGCACCATTTATTTTCATACCAAAATTCTTTGCCAGCAATTGCCAGAACGTTTCTTCCCAATGGCCATTGTTTGCTTCAAACAACTGTAATACAAGCCCTGTTTTTCGCTGTAATCTTTCTGTCAATAACCTTTCTTTCCAGGCTACCCAAATGGCATCTATCACGGTGTTTATTGAATGACTGCAGGGAACAAAAGTCTTTTGACCCATCCATTCCTTGTATTGATAAAGCAATGAATTTGCAATGCGATCTTCCAATACAAGCAGGGGAATTTCTGGTGATTGCTGTTGCAGATCATCATGCCATACAACATGCAGTATTACATTTCTATAGTTGATGTCTTGCTGGTGCTGGTGTTTGTCCCAATCAGATGCGTTGATGTGTAATTCAATGTGTCCTACCAGCAAAGTATCATCAATCCGAATCCTTCCTTCCAGGAAATCTGGTCCCTGGTTGGTATTGTATTTACCGGGGAATATAACCTGAATTGCATTAGCGTTTGTGGTTTGTAATTCTGAATGGTTGAAATATTGAAATTGCCAGATATACTGGAGAAGCCGCTCATTCATATTGATTGGTTCTGATGGTTATAATTTTTTAAAACCGCTAGAATCAGAACCAAATTTTTATAACTTTAGATTGTAATGGCATGTAAGAGATTACATCCATTTTTTCAGTTCCTGCACTACCCTGCTTACCGGCAAACCCATCACATTGTAAAAATCTCCATTGATGGATTTGATGCCCGTTACGCCTATCCATTCCTGTATAGCATAAGCGCCTGCTTTATCAAATGGTTTGTATTTGTCTATATAAAAAATAATCTGGTCGTGAGTTAGTTCATGAAAAGATACTTCAGTTATGTCTGCAAATGCAGTCTCCTGCACACCATTTAAAACTATTACACCCGTAATTACCAGGTGTTTTTGACCGGATAAAGATGTTAAAATACGTATCGCGTCATGCCGGTCTTTTGGTTTACCTATAATTTCCTCATTGAGCACTACAATGGTATCTGCAGCGAGAATAATGCGATCATGACTTAATTCTGCCTGTACGGTCAGCGCCTTGTTTCTGGCAATGTATACCGGTACATCGGCAATTGCCAAATCTGCCGGGTATAATTCATCCGTTTCTTTAACGATCACATCAAAGGGAATTTCAGCCCATTCCAGTAATTGCTTCCTGCGCGGAGACTGAGAAGCCAGGACAATTCTTTCCATCAGATATGCCATTTAAAAAAAATCATTGAAACAATTCCGGTTAACATAACCATTTTAATCCAGTTACTGATTTTATGAAATTGCTGGGTGTTGATTGCTTTGAAGAGATCACGCAGAATTTGTAAAAGTGGAACGGCAATTAACAGCAACGCATAAAGTGCAGCCAGGTACCAGCCAATCATCATCGCGTAAATCAACATAGCAAATACAGCAAGTATCAAAACCATCAGCCACACTGCAGCAAATATTTTACTGGCAGGTATACCCCAGACGATGGGCAGGGTCTTGCATCCAAATTTTTCATCACCCTGCCTGTCTTCCATATCCTTTACTACTTCACGTATGAGAGAAATAACAAATGCAAACCCACCATACAATACAGCCAGTTTAAATATTTTATTAAGCGCTGTATGATACATTGGTTCACGGGCAATGGTAACCAGGTCAAGTTCGCAGAAATACAAAACAAATACTACCCAGGCAGTAAGTAATGAAATGATAACATTGCCAATCAAAAATTTCTTTTTAAAAGTGGTGGAATAAAACAATAATATAAAAACGCAGGCAAAGTTAGCCGGCGCCAGCACCCAATTCCCGATTTTCCAACTTACATAGAGTGTTATTACTACCCCTATTGCTGAAAAACAAAGATGCCAGAATATAGCCCATCTTCTTTTTATTATTTTTTGGATAACGATGGCATCGGGCTTGTTCACCTGGTCTATATTCAAATCAAAATAATCATTGATGATATATCCGGCTGCGGCAATCAGCACAGAAGCAAAACTAAGCCAGGCAAGCAAAACAGGTGTCAGGAACCAGGCATTGTTGATTGATTGTACATGGTATGCAGGTAGTTCAATGCAATAATAAAAAAGCCATTGGGTAAGAACGATAAATACCAGGTTCTGCCATCTTATTAATCTGAGAAAAGCTTGTAATAATTTCATCAGCGATAATTCGGTGCCGAAGATAGCCATTGATGGGAGAAATAAAAAGCTGCTATTTGCTTGTTACGGTGGCATCAATTTCCCAATGACTATTTAGTTTAAGCACCTTCTCGATAACTTCCCTTGCACAACCGGTGCCGCCTTTGGCAATGGCTATATACCGGGCCACCTGTTTTATTTCAGGTACTGCGTCTGCCGGACAGCAAGGCAAACCTACACTTTTCATCACATCATAATCTGGTATATCATCTCCCATATATAATACCTGCGCAGCAGCAATTTTATGGGCCAATAAAAAATCATTCAGTTGCTGGAGCTTATCTGTTACTTTCAAAAAAACATTTTTAACCCCCAGCATATCCATTCTTATCCTGGCCGCCTCATTGTCTGCCCCTGAAATTATTACAACATGATATCCTTTTTTCACAGCCAATTGCAATGCATACCCATCTTTGATGTTCATGCTGCGCAACATCTGTCCATCACCCATTATCAGCAACGTACCGTCTGTCAGCACACCATCGATGTCAAAAACAAAACATTTTATTTGTTTAAATTGCTGTAACAAAAATTATCTATTATAATGATGAAATGTGAAATTTATTTCAATGTCATCCTATATTGATGTCATTCCTTAGGGATTGGGCTAATCAACCATTCAACTATCAACCAGCCCCTACTTCTGATTATCCCTCCATTCATAAACCCAGGCACTTTGGATCATTTCCAGGTGACCTTCATTGCTTTGTTCACGCGTTCCTTCAAAATTGGGTATTTGAAGAATCCATTCCAGCAATTCAGTAAACCGGATGCGGTAAATTTTTCCTTCGTTGAATTCATCACCAAAACGTTCGTATAATTTCATGGCTATATCTTCATGATCATTCCACTTAATGGGCGGTTCAAAATGGCTCATACCTGAATTTGAAATTTAATGGTCTAAAAATTACGGCTCTATCACTGATATATAAACGATGAACTATCGATGAAGGAAAGCATTTGAGAATTAATAATCAAAACAATTGCTATTCGCCCAAAAACTGGGTTTGATCCGGCAATGTAACTGTTATCTGCCCTCCTTTTCCACTGAGCAAAACACATTGGCAACCCAGTCTTGAATTTATGCGCGGATTAACGGCCCTGTCAATAAAATCTTCCTCCTTATCACTTAACTCTTCTACGAGATCCTCTCCCGCCTCAAGATACAAATGGCAGGTACTGCAGGCGCAAACACCGCCGCAATTGTGATGAAGATCAATATCATTGATAAGGGCAATCTCCAGCAGGCTTTGTTCTGGTTCCACATTATTAAATGTAACCGGCTGCAAACCTTTCTGCTCAAACTTAAATGTAACATTATACATCAGATCGTGTAAATTTTGAATTGGCAAAGTTATTCTTTCAGCAGGTAATAAAACAATTCATAATGATAACTTTTAGCACCGGTAATGGTTGAATACAGTGCCATCTATTCCGCTTTTCGAAAATAGAATTTAAAATCCTTTGACTGTTATAAATGAAAACCCTATCTTGGCTGACTTTTTAACACGCTTTTTTTCGGATTCGTTAACCAAAACCAGCTATAATGAAAGCAATATTTAAAATTTTGCTTTGGCCCGCCGGCATTGTCGCTGGCCTTACCCTCACCAGATTTTTTCTTACCGAAACTTCGCATGCAGAGGGTATATGCATGGATAAAATGGTGGGATATGTTTTCGTCATCGGACCGAGTAACATTTCCAAACTGGCCGAAAAAGCCAATCTAACAGATATCGTTTCACTTTTAACATAATTGAAGAAGGTCTCTATGCTTGCTTGTCTTTATAAGCCGGTCTGATTAAAACCAGGCCGGCATTTTATTAAAAGTATGTGTAATCAAGCACGAGCTCCATTTTTACATCTGCCGTTACAAAGGGAGAATCTTCCACAGGTATATGCCGGAATCCGAATTGCTCGTATAATTTTAATGCTGTTTGTAACTGGTGATTTGAAAAAAGTATTATCGACTTTGCTTCCCTGTTTTTTGCTTCCTGAAGGCATCGGTTCAATAATAATTTACTGATGCCTCTACCCTGGTATTTTTTTTTAACTGTCATTTTTGCCAGTTCATAAACACTATCATGCTCTTTCATCAATGCCGCACTGCCGGCAATTTCAGATCCTTCCCGCGCTAAATAAATACAACCGCCATTGTTAATAATGGTTCCGCGGGGATCATCCAATACCTTCAGATCGTGACTCTCTGTTAAATGATATTTGTCCAGCCACTCTAAATTCATCAGCTTAAAATCGGCCGCGTACCTGTCGTCAAATGGAATGATTTCAATCATAACTTATTATCTTATTTTAAGCGTTTATTGATTACCGAGATAGCTTTCCAGTTCCTCCATCATGTACTTGCTTCCAATGAAAAAAGGAGACCGCTGGTGTAAGTCGGTGGGTACAATGTCCAGTACCCTCTCTTTTCCATTGCTGGCCTTACCACCGGCTACCTCAGCAATAAAAGCAAAAGGGTTGCATTCATACATCAGCCTAAGTTTTCCGCCAGGTTTATCAGTGGTACCGGGGTACATAAAAATACCCCCTTTGATCAGGTTGCGATGAACATCTGAAACCATACTGCCAATATACCTTTGCGAATAGGGACCGCCGTTGGATTTATCTTTTTGCTGGCAGGCACTGATATATTTTTGAACGCCTTTATCAAACTGAAAAAAATTGCCGTGATTAACTGAATAAATCTTGCCAGCCGGCGGACATTTGATATCAGGATGGCTCATACAAAATTCCCCGATAGAAGGATCCAATGTAAAACCATTAACGCCTCTCCTGGTGGCATATACAAGCATGGTAGATGAACCATATACTACATACCCTGCCGCCACCTGGTTCTTACCCGGCTGCATAAAATCTTCCCTGGTTACGGGTGTGCCTGTCGGTGAGATACGCCTGTACACGCCAAATATGGTACCGATAGAAATGTTCACCTCAATATTTCCGCTGCCATCCAGCGGATCAAACATACAAACGTATTTGGATTGATTACTCACTTCATCATCGAACGCAATAAAATCATCTATTTCCTCGCTGGCAATTCCTGCACAACTGATACCATGTTTTAAAACTCCCATAAACTGGTTATTGGCTAACAAATCCAGTTTCTTTACATCTTCACCCTGGATATTTATTGCACCTGCATCTCCAAAAATATCTGCCAATCCCGCTTTGTTTACTTCAACATTTACTCGTTTAGCCGCCAATCCTATATTGCGTAGTAATCCACTCAGCTCGCCGGTAGCATGCGGAAACATTCTCAATTGCTGAATGGTAAATTCGTCCAGCGTAGATACCTGCCGGTTAACTGTACTCATAAGATTAATTTTGGATGATTAAACTGTTTGCAAAAATATGTTTTTAAACAATGGTTTACTATTACATCAACTCTTCGGTTAGATGGTGTTGAATAATCCTGGTGAAATTCGACTGCTGAACCTCATCCCGAACTTCTCTTTTTAAAGTTACATTTGCAAAAAAAAAGGCAGGTGACGAAAAAAAAACAGGATTATAGCATTATCATTATTGGAGCTGGCCCTATTGGACTGGCCTGCGGACTGGAAGCACAACAGGCAGGATTGGATTATTTAATTCTTGAAAAAGGGTGCCTGGTTAATTCATTGTATAACTATCCCGCAAACATGACTTTTTTCTCCACTTCTGAACGGCTGGAAATTGGAGAAATTCCATTTGTGTCAAACAACCCTAAACCTACCCGCATGGAAGCATTGGAGTACTATCGCAGGGTAAGTACTAATAAACAACTTCACATTAATTTATTTGAGGAAGTACTGGACATTCATCAGTTACCGGCACCGGGTAAAAAAAACGAATCATTTTTCCAGGTAAAGACTACGAAAAGTAATTATACGGCTGTACATATCATCATCGCAACCGGTTTCTATGATATTCCCTTTTTATTGAATGTACCAGGTGAGGATTTACCTAAAGTAACACATTATTATAAAGAGCCACATTTTTATGCGTTCCAGAAAGTATTGGTAGTAGGTGCACAAAATTCTGCGGTAGACGCTGCGTTAGAAACATGGCGCAAAGGCGCGGCTGTTACAATGGTAATACGCGAGAAGCAAGTGGGAGAACGTGTGAAGTACTGGGTGCGCCCGGATATTATTAACCGGATTGAAGAAGGGTCAATAAATGCATTTTATCATTCAACGGTAATAGCTATTCGCCAACAGGAAGTGGATATTCAAACACCTGATGGGTTGGTTACACTCGAGAACGACTGGGTGATTGCTTTAACTGGTTATCAACCCAACCTTGCATTCCTGCGGAAATTGGGTATTGATCTTTCTGCAGACGATGTTATGAAGCCCAGTTATAATGAAGAAACCCATGAAACGAATATTAAAAACATGTACCTCGCAGGTGTTATCTGTGGCGGCATGAATACGCATCGTCTTTTCATCGAAAATTCAAGAGTGCATGCTACCAATATTATCAATAACATATTGAGAAAACGTTGATGAACGGTCATCATTCATCCAATAACTTTTCAGCCAAAAGCTAAAAAAAACAAAAAACTGGTTACAATCTGAATCTTATCTTTTACAAATAATAGCAACAGGATGGAAAAAGGCAGTCACTTTACGGATACCGCTTTATTGCAGTTACTTAAATCAAATGAGTCGCCTGATGAAGGAATTAAATACCTGTACAGGTCTCAGTATACTGTTACAAAGGCTTACATCAACCAAAACAACGGCAGTGACCAGGATGCAGAAGATATTTTCCAGGAAGTGATTGTGACTTTTATTGAACTGGTAAAAAAAGATAAGTTCCGGGGAGAAAGCAGTGTCGCCACCTTTCTATATGCCATAACAAGAAATACCTGGCTGAATGAACTGAAGAAAAGGGGCCGATCCAAATTAAGAGATGAAAAATTTGAAAAAGCAAAAGACAGTACTGAAATGGATATAAGTCATTTAATAGTAAACCGTGAAATAAAAAGACAACTGATGCAGGTGGTGGACAGCCTGGGAGATACCTGTAAAAAAATATTGCTGGCATTTTATTTTGAAAATCTTGCAATGAAAGATATTCTCAAAACCATGCAATATGAGAACGAACAGGTGGTAAGAAATAAAAAATACAAGTGCCTGAAACAACTGGAGCAAATGATGACAGCACAACCTCAGTTGGCAAAAAATTTAAAATCAGTTTTATTTTATGAATAACAATTCTACCAATACTGAATTATTAATCAGATTCATCGATGGCGAACTTGAAAATGATGAATTGATAGCATTAAAAGAACAATTAAATACCGACAATAGTCTTGCCGCAGAACTTGAAAACCTGCGCTATGCAAAAGATGCAATTAAATCTTACGGAATCAGAAACACCGTTGCTGCTGTTCATAGTGAAATGATGAAAGAATTGAATACAACAAAAACAATAGCAAGGGTTATCAGCCTCAAACAAATCCTGAAATACAGCAGCAGGATTGCGGCAATGGCAATTCTTGTACTGGGAATCGCAATGCTGTATCAATATTTTTCTGCAACACCTGATCAATTGTTTCGTAACAACTACAATGCCTTTGTGCTGCACGAATCAAGGGGTAGCACCGACGTTTCTGCACTTGAACAACCCTATAAATCCGGTGATATGAAAACTACTATGAAAATTTTCAATCAACTGAACAGTCCAACGGCAGAAGATTATTTTCTGAATGGCAATGCCGCGTTACAGTCCGGCAATCCATCAGCAGCCATCAAATCGTTCCTGGCTTTGCAACAAAAAAACAAATCAGAAAACACACATTTATTTGAGGAAGATACTCAATACTACCTGGCATTGGCTTACTTGCAAAACAACGATGCCGCTTCAGCACTACCAATTTTTGAAAACATTCATGCAGATAACAAGCATCCTTATTACCGGCAGGCTGGTAGCTGGTTTATCACTAAATTAAAAAGGTTGGCAACGGAAAAAAAATAGTCCGGTTTAATCCATTTTTTGTCAAGCCCCTGGTAATCCGGGGGCATTTTTATTCGGGTGGTTACATTTTTATTCCCAGCATTTACCAATTATCAAAGCAGCCGAAAATATGGATGCTTTCAACCAGTTAACACTCAAAAAAACACAGTATGAAAACAAGATCTTTTATCCGCCAGACAATTACGGCCGCAACACTGGCAATCGCATTGTTGGCTGTATCCTGTCAGAAAAACGCGTCCATGGAACACAAAGCAATTGCGCCTCCCGGTAAGTCTGTAGTGAATGTTTACCTAACAGATGATCCTTCACTGGTATTTGATAAAGTATTGCTTGACATCAGAAAGCTGGAAATAAAAGTTGAAGACAGTTCAGAGATGAAACATGAAAGTGAACAGCAGAACGATGTAGATGACAACGATCACCACGGGGATACATCCGGTGGGTGGATGACGATTTCAATAAACCCCGGCATTTACGATATTTTGCAATTTCGTAATGGCCTGGATACTTTATTTGCCAATGGTACTTTTCCATCAACACTTGGTCTCAGAAAAGTTCGTGTTACACTGGGTGCCGGAAATAGTGTAGTGTTCAATGGCACCAGCTTTCCGCTAACGGTAAAAGGAAATGACAATATTATTATGATTAAAATTGATGAATCAACTGTGCAATTGAACAGTGGTGGCGTTACCAATTTCTGGATTGATATTGATGCCGGCCGTTCTATCAGGTTACACGGAAATGATTTTGAATTAAAACCCAGTGTAAAAATATTCAGTAAAGAAAAAGCGGGCGGACTTGAAGGCCGTGTGCTTCCTAAAGATGCCAATGCAATTGTAATGGCCATCAGTGGAACAGATACGGCAACCGCAAAACCTGAACCTGAAGGAGAATATAGGATCAATGGATTGAAAGCGGGAACGTATTCACTGGTTGTTCATGCCACTGCCAACAATTATCTTGATACTACCATCAGCAATGTTGTTATCAGAACAAAAGAAGATATTAAAATACCTACCGTTACCTTACATAAATAACTACGGTCCTATGATTGAACCCCACCATTACCGGGTGCATTTATTGCACCCGGTTTTTTTTCTTGTATACCATATAAGCATTATGGAAGAAACTACAAATAAGATTGCCGGAATAATCCAATTGGCTTTCGCACGTACGATAGGCTGATGGTTCCCAATCAACACCAGGTGTGCCCAGTATGAAGGCGTCTTATAACGATCTTCTATATCGCTGTTATTTAAATAATCCATTTTCGCCTGCTGCAATGCAATGTCTTTTGAAATTCCTTTTTGAAGGTATAAGTGAAGCTTCTTCGTAATAAAAGCTGTGGCTACATCGTCTGCCTTCCATAAGCTCGTAATCACGCTTTTGCATCCTGCATAGGAGAAAGCGCGTGACAAACTAACAATACCTTCTCCATTAACCAGCAAACCGTTGCCCGTTTCGCATGCACTCAAGATCAAAAGTTTTGCAGACTTCAAATTCATATTGTATATCTCTTTCTCATATAGCCGGTGATTGGCTGTCTCATCTTCTTTTACGCCGTAAAATTCAACATAGCATCCCAGCGGATCCTCATCATTTGCTACAGCATGCGTTGCCAGGTGTATCACCGGATAATTACCTGCCAATGCAATAAACCTGGATTTTGTAGCACTGCTATCAACGATACTATTGCCTGGCAAACCCATTATTTCAGCGGCTGAAGATCGAAGTGCAGGAAGAATGGCATCTGATTTTGCTTCGCCGGCAAAAGGTGCCATGGCAAGTACCTTATAATTTTCGGGGTTGTCCTTTTCATCGTCAAAAAGAAAATTGGCGGAATAGTTATAGGTAATACCGAACCGGTTCAGCAACAGGGTGCCCTCTTTTCTATCTTTTAATAACTCAAATGGAACATAGCAAATTTCATTATACGGAATAATGACCAGGTGCTTTTTTGATTTTATCTTCTCCATCACTGGTTCAACCAGGATTTGATTCAACTGACGGGCAAGTTCATCCGTAGATTTTCTGTCGGCGCCACTTGCGGAAGCCAGTTCTTTTCTCAACGCATTGATGTTATTTATAAGGTCTGCTGGCATTTCAATGGCTGAAAAATCTAATCCTTCTTTTGTTAAAACAAAACAAATCAATTTCTCCGCGGTATAATAGTAAGCAAGCACTGCTTCATCATTCTTAATGGCATTGATGACACTGTCGGCACTTACTGATCTGTAATCAAATTTAAGGCTATGGTAGGATGGGTTATCATCCAGTTTTTCCTGTACGGTTGCAAGTAATAGTTCTGTCTCCTGTGATTTTTTTTGCAACGGACGCAGCACCGCACTATCAACTAACTGTGCTGCTTGTATACCCAGCTTTGCGATCAGCGTTTTGTATTTTTTTTCTGTTGCCAGCAAATCAGCCGGTAAACCAGCGATACCAGACAGCTCCAGTTGCTGTAAACCTGCCTGCAAAACGGAGGCTTTGTTGTTTTCAGCATATTTGAAAGCGTTAGCAATATATTGTGCATCCTTTGTCTGATGATAAAGCAAAAGCGCCAGGGAAATAGCATTGCTGCAGGCGGGGTTAACTTTGTTTTTGAGAAACAATCTTGCATCATCCGAAGAATAAGTGCGTTCTACATGCCGGGCAAGATCTAACGCTGCTGAATAAGCGCTCAATGCATTTTGTAAATATTTTTTATCCGGCTCCTGCCTGTCAAGTTCATTAAAAGCATTCCCCTTTGCTGTTAACAAATCAAATAGGAATGAAAAATTTTGAAGCGCGCTGAAAGCTTCGGGGTTTTTTACAATGTTTGTATCATTGAAATCAGGAAGCAACCGGGTCATGGCAGACTGATAGTCGTTTAAAGCCAATTTTGGATGGCCCCTCTTAATTTCTATATCTGCTTTGTACCGGAGTGCCCATCCTAAATCAATATTTTTTGTCACGCTGAATTTTCCGGAAAAAAATTTAATCGCAAGTTGATTATAGTACAGGGCAGAATCATACCGGTTTGCTTTTAAAAATGCCCGGGAAAGATTATTGTACTTCAGCGGTCCGTTTTGTTTAACCTGTCTTAAATATGCAAGCCCTTCTTCCGGGCTACCTTTCTCGATACACGCAATTCCAATATTGATATACAACTCATCTTCACTTACCTGGTACCGTAATAACTCTTTGTATTTGACCAATGCCAGATCGTATTCGCCTAATTTCAATAGTGCTGTTGCGATGTTATTTTTATAATTAACAATAAAGGAACTATTCGGACTTTTTTTAGCTTCTTCAACAGAAACTGCTTTTTCAAAATACCGTATACTTTTATTATAATCACCTGTTTCATAATACAAGGCGCCCAGTTTATTATACAATCGTTGTACGTCAGCAATTTCCGGAAATCGACTGCTGATTACTTCCGCCTTTTTATAGTAAAGGATAGCGCTGTCCAGATCGTTATGACTATATTGAATACTGCCGGTATACAAGAAATGTTGAAACAGCAATGAATCGGGTAACTGTCCATTTTTTTGCCAGGCATCCATTGCTTTCATAAAATTAACCTGCGCCAAATCGTTCTCATTATTGGTCATCTGCAGGATACCAATTTTCAGGTAACAATCCAGCAAAGTTTCATTGATGATATTTTCCTTATTTAACAGGGATAGCACATGCTGGTATGCAGTAAGTGCCAGGCTATCTGTTACTGTTGTTGAATTTGACGAGGTATACCATTTTTCTGCCTGCTGAAACCATTTCTTATAGCCGGTTTTACCAGCGGTATCCTGTTGGCTATGGGGTGAGAAAGTGAAAAGTATCAGGAGCACTGATAAACATCCATAACGATACATCCGGAATGATTTTTATACCTTTTAATAACGGGTAAATTACAAAACAATCCGTAATGCTTAGAGAAGTTGATCAGTGGGCAATCAAAAAAATGCAGGGCGGACGAGGCTTTGCGGGCTTACTGATACCACCGATTCCATTGATGCCCGTTAGAACACCGGAAGGTCCGTTTGCAAAGCCACTGATGGCTGAATTATTGTATGAATTAAAATGCAGCAACGTGCCTTCACGTGAAGTGATGATATCATAAACTTCCGGGGTAACATCTGCCATGGTATCAAAATAATAGAGCTTAACCTTTAATACATTCAGGGCTTTACCACTTTTGTCATTTATCCGGTAATTCATTTGAAATTCATGCCGGTCGTTATTGGCGGGCTTTGTGCCAAATACGCCGTTGCGCACGGTTTGTGCCAGGTTAATGGTTCCCGCATTTACATTTACCGTACAACCATTACTGTTACAATTCGAACCTTCGTCAAATACACTACCACTATTGACACCCGGAACTGCATTAGAAACATTGGCATTATAAACAGGCCTCAGTATTGAATCAGCCGTATTCAATTTATAAAATCCATCCAGGAAATTAATTCCCGACAGCAATACAACAGTACTGAAAGTATCCTTGCTCCCAGTTGGTATAAAACTGATCTTGTAACGGAGACCGGTTTCACTTTTTGAAACGTTGATGGCGCCGGTATTGGCGTCAATTTCTATCCCCTCAGGAAAACCAGTATATTGGCCTGTGACGGACTGAGTTGGTTGCACCATATAATCAGCGGACTGGTTTTGCAGAAAAAAAACTGAATCTCCATAGCTTAATTTAAACCCCGGGGGAACAACGACCCCGCCTACCGAATCATCTGCCTTTTTACAGGATACAACGGAAGTAAAAAAGACCGCCACAATAACCGCAATACGCCCAAAAGATTTCATATCAAAAGCTTTATCTAATTAGTAAACACCGGTGTCGAGATTGTAATCACTCGTTAAGTGATTCCAAAATAAATACTTACAATCCATAATCCAAATGACCATTATCAGGATGCTGAAGATTTTACAAACCCTTATGATACCATACGCAAAAAAGACTGAAAAGGTTGACCATAAAGACGCTTAACTACAATTGCTTCTTCATCAGCCAGTCCGTTTGCGGGTCATCCCCTACCTCGAAAACATGCTGGCCAAATTTTTCAAAACCCCATTTTGTGTAAAAGTCAATGGCCCGGTGGTTATGCTCCCAAACGCCCAGCCAGATGGTTGCCTTTCGCTTTTGAATAGCGATATCAATACAATGTTTCATCAAAGCAGACCCTACCCCTTTTCCTATCGCCATTTTCACCGCATATATCCTTTCTATTTCAATTGGATTTTGCAAAACCCGGGATTCCGATTTCAAACTATCATTCATCTTCGCATACCCGATAATTTCTTCATCCTCCGTTGCAAGTATAAAAGTGTTCAGTTGATCATCCAGTTCATCTTTCAGTTTTGATACCAAATAATAGCTGTCCAGGTGTTTTTGCATATTTTCCGCTGTATTCTGCCCGGCAAAACTGTCATAAAATGTTTGTCGGCTAATAGCAGTAATAGATGCTGCATCTGGCGCCGTTCCATAACGTATATTGATCATAGTTATAAACAATAAATGAATTTATTACTAAACTGCCAGCGTGAAAGTAGTACCTGTACCGGGTTGCGACTGAAATGAAATAGTAGACTGAATTGCTTTTGCCATGTCCCTTACAAGGTGAAGTCCCAGCCCACTTTTTATGCCCACTGCAGCATCTGCCTGGTTGAGTGCGCTAAGTTGTTGCTCAGACACCCCGGGACCATTGTCTGTTATGCTTAAAAAGTGTTTTCCGTTTTCTTCCCAGGCCCGCCATTCTATTTTTGCATCCGTTTTATTGTTTAAAGCTTTAACAGCATTGGCGGTTAAATTGCGCATGATGGTTTTCAGGTAATCCTCATCGGTATAGATATTGAGATTTTGATTGTTACTAAATTTAAATTGCACAGACTGGGTGCCCAGGAAATTCTTTTCTATTTCCTTGAACAGACCACTTACTTCAACCGTTTTTTTATTGGGTGTGAAATGTTCCATTTGTCCTTTGCTCCATAACAACAGGCCTTCCATATTATCCAGGAGGTTTTCGGCAGATGCAGTAATCCTTTTTGTTTGTACTTCTTCGGCTTGCTTATCCAGCAAATCTGGAGCTTGTTGCTGCAAGTGAAGAAAATTAATAAGATTACTAACCGGTCCGCGAAGGTCATGACTTAGAATTCCAAAAAACTTTGTTTTTATCTTATTTGCTTCATCTAATTCATTATTGAGCACCATCAAAGTTGTATTTGTTTTTTTGCGGGTCCGGCTTTGCCAATATAATAACATCCCTATAATACTCAGCAGTAATACCCCGCCAATCAAACCAATCTGTAATTTCCGTTGATTGGCGAGTGCGAGTTTATTGATTTCAATTTCCTTGTTTTTGACATTGATTTCTTTCTGACTTTCAAGAGCCGCTATCTTGTTTTTATTTTGCTGCGAATAAATGGAATCATTGATGCTAGTAAACGACTTAAAATAATTCAATGCAGCCTGGTAATTGCCTTTTGCTTCCTGCAGGTTGGCCATGGATTCTTTTACACTCGCCTCATACTGGGGTGAATGAACAACTTTGCAAATATCAATTGCCCTGTTTAAATACACTTCTCCTTTATTGAATAGTTCTTTTTTTTCTGAACCGGTTTTATTCAACCCCAGGTTGAAATAGTTTGAACCAAGATTTGCGAGATTGACAATTGCAAGAATAGAAGCAGGTGCAATTTTATCAATTTCATCCTGTACTTTGAGCAATACTACAATACCTTTTTCAGCGGTAGGCTGTAAAGTGGCTTCATTGGTCATGGCCTGAACCACTCCCATCCGGTTGCCAATTTTTTCATACAATGAAATTGCTTTTTCAAAGTTTCGGACAGCCGCTGCAGTGTCCTGCATTTCCTGCTTGATAACTCCCAGCAACTCGGACGCTTTTGCTACATTCACCAATGAATTGGATGCTTCCGCGTTTTTGATGGTCAACAGCGCATATTCTTCACCTTTAGTATAATTTTTCTGGGTTAGGTACATAGCAGTTATATTTGTTCCAACCAATGCCATCTGTTCTTTGTTTCCTGCTTCCTCCGCAATTGACATCGCTTTGAAATAATATTCTGAAGCTTTTACAAAATCACCTTCCCGCTGATAACTTCTGCCCGTATTGCTCATATTGGTGATCATGGCCGGCACTGCACCAATTTCTTTGTTGATGGTGAAACTTTTTTGAAAATAATCCCTCGCTGCTGTGTTGTTCCCCGTATCGCCGGTCATCAAACCCAATACATTTATTACATTGGCCATTCCTTTTTTCCAACCCATTTTTTCAGCCAGTGCCATTCCTTTATTGGCATATTGAAAACCCTCTCTTGGATTGATGGAAATGTACAATTGGGAGATACCCGTCAGCAATTTTATTTTATTGGTATCGTCTGCAGCTTTGGGTAAAACCAGCAACATGGAGTCCAGTAATTCCTTCCCTTTTTTTTGCGCGTTCAACTGCGCACAAAGCAATATTGCAAGACAAGCAGCAGTTATTCTCATACATTAATTTTTTAAAAAGCCGAGTGCGTCTTTGTAACTTCTTCCTACCGGCAATACCTGGTCATTTACATAAACTTCTCTGGCAGTAATTTTATTCACAAAATGTTTTTGCACGGCATAACTACGGTGAATGCGGACAAACATCTGGAAAGCTTTTTGTTCAAGCAGGTTTCCCAATGTAGAAAGTACGCAATATTTTTTTGCGGGTGTTACAATACTCGTATAGTCTTTCAACGCTTCCAGATAAACAATTTCATGGAGCTGCAGTTTGATTTGTTCGTGACCATCTTTTATGAAAAGTGTATCGCCACCCAGCGTATAATCGAGTAAGGCTGCCTTGGCATGTATTTCAAGAAAATTTTTCAGTCTATCCATTGACGTGGCGAACCGTTCACCTTTTAACGGCTTTATCAGGAAATCCAATGCTGCAGCTTCAAAACTTTCGATAGCATAATCCGGGTAAGAGGTAATAAAAATACAGGCAGGTATGTGGGCCAATTGTTTGCGTAGTTCCAGCCCAGTTATACCCGGCATATCAATATCAAGAAATAGTATATCGGGTGGGTGTTTGAGTGCTGCTTCCAGTGCAGTTGCGGTACTATCGTATACCCCTGCTATATGTATGAACGGATACCTGCGTACAAATGACAGCGTAGTAAGCCTGTCAATTTCATCATCATCTACAATAAAGCAGTTATAGGTCTTTTGCATCTCATTTTTCCAGTTTACAGATACGAACAGGTTCCTGAACGTGCTCAAATTTACACTTTAATTGCAAATTTATTTTGGGAGAATGATTCACGTTGTTCATCTATTTAAAAAGCTGTTTATCGATTGTGTATTTCTGTGGGATCCGGCAATTGGTAAGTTTGTTATGGCAATCGAATAAAATGCCTTATATAAAAATATCAGGAAAATACAATTATCAAAGTTTTCATTCTCTAATAATAACCATCATGAAAAAAGCAATCTTCTCCATTTTAATTTTATCGTTATTGGGCGGATTTATATCCTGTAAAAAAGACAACACTCCTGCCAATATAACCAGCAATTGCAAAATAACTGAAATGCTGACCAACGGAAGCGGGAACCTGCAATCTGCCGATCCTTATACCTATACCACTACTGAAAAAATTGATTACAATGATAAAAATCTTCAATCTGGATTTACCAGTCAAACCACTTCGGTATACAAAAGTAAAAAGACATCAAATTATTCCTATTCCAACAATTACCAGTATGACGCAAATGGCTTTGTAATAAAGCAAATAGCACAAAGCAGTAGCACTGATATAGCAGGCGTTTACAATTCCAATAACTATACAACAACGTTTGAATATTCTAACAACAGACTGACAAAATCAATAAGCACCGGCATTTCCAGTACTGGTGGGAAAAACGTTAACTCTACTGGTACTGTTACTTGTGAATATACAGCGGACGGTAAGTTGTCCAAATATGCTAATGTTTATTCCGCTTCGGACGGTTCATCAGGCAACAGCTTTGTGTTATATGAATACAGCAATGGTAAAGTGTCTAAATATTCATATAGTTCCGGTAGTAGTATTGTTACCCCTTTAATAGAAATAAACAGCCAGGGCTATGTTACTAAACTAGTCACTTCCACCGATGAAACCAGGAATGTATACGATGCAGAAGGGAATCGCTTACAGCAGGAACAATGGTATGGTGGCAAGAAAACAGACATAAGAATAATTACATTAGATAACAAACAAAATGTATACGCTTTATATACCCGGCCGCTCAAAGGACAACCTGATTTTACTTTTTTTAGTGGCCATTTCAATTTTAGCTCGTTTACTCACAATGTAATTAAAGACGAAAGTATTTATGTAACAGCTGCAGGTGCAGAAATCCCGGAAGGTCATTCCGACTACACTTACCAGTACAACAGTCATGATCTACCCACTACTACCGCAGTGGTTTACACAGACGGTAATGGAAAAATCAGCCAGCAATACACTAAATCTTATACCTATACAGGTTGTCAGTAATCAATTAAAAACAAAACCATGAAACATCTACTTACCTGCATATTTATTTTCGTTATTTTATCCTCGTGTAAAAAAGAAAATGTCGCTGCAAATGCAGGAACCGGAAAAGATACCGCCTTTACAAGTTTTATAAAATTTTCAGACTTTGTTCCAACGGGACAATCATTGGGCGGCATGGATTATCATGCTGGTTCAAAAAATTTATACTGCTATATGTACAAACCTGGTTCACTGGGTTATTCAATTGTGCAATTAAATACGCAGACTAAACAGGCATTGGTTGTATTTACTTTTAATGACGGAAAATGGAACAGCAACAACGGCTCTGAAGGTAAAAGAATCAGGATTTTTGGAAATGATTTGTACGTAATGGGTGGCGCAAACAATACCGATTTTCATAAGTTGACCGGTATCGGAACCAATACGCTGGTATTGTCAAAAGTAATTAAGATGCCGTCCAACACTGGGCCTACTAGTCCCTACTGGGGAGAATCTTATGATGTGGCAGTGGCCGATAAACTATACGTGATGACTATGCGCAGTAAAATTACTTATGGTAACTTAAATGATCTGTCCAGTCCTGGCAGCTTTTCACTGGCTAGTTCCAGTCATGGCGCTAGTATTGTCTATGCATCGCAGGGAGGCAGCGCCTACCTCGCTAGCAGGAATGATTCATATAGCAATATAGAAGTAAGAAATCCTGTCAATGGTAATTATTTAAGAGGTATTACTGTTACCTCAGGTAGTTCAACTGGATTGGTTAAAGACAGCAAAGAAAGAATTTATTTTTTGGACGCTAACAACAAAATACTCAGGCTTTCACCAGATTTGCTCACGAAAGAAGAATTTCCTGCCATTGGTGCTTATACCTACTATCAATTTGCAATTGCAGAAGAAAAAGGAAATATCAGGTTATATGAAATTAGCGGATCGGAAATTAAAACAATGCGCATTCCCTTATGATAACAAATTAAATCATTGCTTAAAACAAATTGCATCTTAAAGATTCACTCTTTTCCTGATGCCCTTATGACAATAAGAACGCCTTCTGAAATTTTCAGAAGGCGTTCAATTGAACATTATGGAATACCCTACATTATGTTTTCAATAACCATTGCACTGGCTCCGCCTCCGCCATTACATATGCCTGCTGCGCCATAGCGGGCATTGTTTTGTTTTAGTATATGGATAAGCGTTACAATAATCCTTGCACCGCTACAGCCAAGTGGATGCCCCAGGCTCACCGCTCCCCCATTCACATTAACTTTTGCAGGATCAAGATTCATCCGCTTGCTGTTTTCAATTCCTACTACTGCAAAAGCTTCATTCAGTTCCCAGTAATCAATATCTGTCATTGAGAGATTTGCTTTTGCTACTGCTTTTGGAACGGCTATGGATGGCGTGGTAGTAAACCATTCTGGTGCCTGTTCCGCATCTGCGTAAGACAATATTTTAGCAATGGGTTTCAATCCAAGAGCTGTAGCTTTTTCTTTACTCATCAATACCAATGCAGCGGCTCCGTCATTCATCGTGCTTGCATTGGCAGCGGTCACCGTGCCATCTTTCTGAAATGCCGGATTTAAAGTTGGTATTTTATCAAACTTTACATTGAAAGGTTCTTCATCTTTTGTAAAAAAAACAGGATCACCTTTTCGTTGCGGAATTTCAACTGGTATTATTTCATTGCTGAACCTGCCTTCGTTCCAGGCAGCCTGCGATCTTTTATAACTTTCAATTGCAAATGCATCCTGTGCTTCCCGGCTGATACCGCATTCCCTTGCACAAAGCTCTGCGGCATTGCCCATCGCTTTTCCATCATACACATCCGTTAGTCCATCTTTAGCAAGTCCATCTATGAGGTTGCTGTTACCATATTTGTTGCCCCAGCGCATACTGTCTATATAGAAAGGTACATTGCTCATGCTTTCCATTCCACCGGCTACTACAATTTCTGCATCGCCCAATAATATACTTTGTGCGGCCTGAGCGATTGCCTTCATCCCACTTGCACAAACTTTATTAACCGTTGTGCAATTTACTTCGTTCGGCAACCCTGCAAATTTTGCAGCCTGGCGCGCAGGTGCCTGTCCTGTATTTGCCTGTATCACACATCCCATTAAAACATCCTGAACCTGTGCGGGCTGAATACCCGCTTTCTGAATCGCGCCCTTAATGGCAATGGCACCCAGTTTGGTTGCAGACAAGTCTTTTAATGAGCCACCAAAACTTCCAATGGGTGTACGAACAGCGGCGATGATATATACTTCCTTCATAATAAATTTATTCAAACGCAAAGATAACTATTGTTAGCCTGAAAGCAGTGGTTATGGGTTCGTAAACTATTCACCTCTCACAATTCACTCCTTACAGCGCCTACGTAGGCCAATTAATAAATTATTAATAAAATTTCCCATCTTTAATTACCAAAACAACTATTATGGAGACTGCTATTGTTGATACGCAATGGTCCCTGGAAAGAAAAATAATCTTCCGGTTTCTCTTTATTTTTCTTGCTTTCTTAATTTCCCCCTGGACCTGGCTGGATGCCATACCTGGTGTCGGTTATGTCACCCAATATTATTACCAGTTAATGGACTGGGCCGTAAACAAATCCAATGCAAAGATTTTTCATGTAAGGGATGTATTGGTACCACTCAATGGAAGTGGCGATACTTCTTACGGATGGGCGCAACTCTGGTTACTACTGTCCCTCTCCGTTATAGGATGCATCATCTGGAGTTTGCTGGACCGGAAACGATCTAGCTACACGCACTTGAATTATTGGCTCTGTCTTTTTGCCCGTTATTATATCGCTTTTTTTGCATTTACATATGGCATCATTAAAATATTTGCGTTGCAAATGTATTTTCCCAGCCTGCACCAGTTGGCCACACCGCTTGGCGATTTTTTGCCCATGCGCTTTTCCTGGTTGTTCATAGGTTACTCCACACCTTACCAGGTTTTCTCAGGTATCATGGAAACCATTGCAGGATTGTTGCTCTTGTATCGCAGAACCAGTACCCTGGGGGCATTGTTTGCAACGGCAGTATTCATCAACGTTATGATGCTTAATCTAACTTATGATATTCCGGTAAAAATATTTTCGATGGAACTGGTATTTGTTTGTCTTTTCCTGCTGGCCAATGAAAGCAATCGCATCATTTGCTTTTTTATCCTGAACAAACCTGCCGCTTCCTGCCAACTCTATCATTTCAGGTATACAAAAAGGTGGATGAAGTTTACACGAATTATACTTAAACTAACATTTATCATACTGGCCGTGGTATTGCAATTCAGTAATTCGCTGGAATACTATCGCTCAACCAAAAAACCTGTTCCGAAACAGCCCGTCAACAATGGCGTATATGAAGTGGCGGTATTCGCCGTCAACAAGGACAGTTTACCATTGCGAACCAGTGATAGCCTCCGATGGCAGGATGTAATCTTTGAAGATGGAACAGGTAGCATAAAAACGGCTGATACCGCCTTTCGTCTACGATATAAACGGGCGTATTTCAGCTACAACCTTGACAGCAGCAGTCGATCACTTTTTTTCAAAAAGCAACCCGGAGACAGCCTGCCCATCCTTTCATTCCGGTTTGATACACCCGATAGCAATACAGTGATACTATGGGGCAGGCAACACAATGATAGTTTGTATGTAGTCTTAAAGAGAATCCAACGGCATTTTCAACTTACTGAGAAACAATTTCATTGGCTGAGTGAATATAACAGGTAGGTATAACCGAGAATGAAAAGTGTGAGCCACGCACTCAATCCCTGTTCAGTTCCCCCACACAGGATGGCGGGGTAGCGCACACTTGTACTGAACAAAAACCCTCACCGGCTTAGAAATCACTATCTGAAATATTGAGTATGCTGCGGTAAATCAATTACCAAAAATTCTGGTTTATCTGAGATGGTTTCAATCAGTTCGTGGTACTTCTCTTTCAGACTGCGTTTGATGCTGCCTAAATAACCCCGCTTGGGAATATTGGCCTGGTCCAGCGGAATGGACTCAATCAAATCGTTTCCTATATACATCATGAGTTTCATGGCAGCTAAAATATAGTACAAAGCAAATTCAATTTTTGCCTTCTTGCAATACCAACAAACACTCAATTTTTGACAGTACATTTACTAAACAAACTATGCGGATTTGCAATTAAGCGCGACACGATAATTAACAACAGGTTATTCAAAATAATATTTTCATTTTGATTCTACTATCATGAACATTTTCATACGGGAAGCTATGGATGAAGACGTGTATGGACTGAACACGCTGTCGGTTCAATTAGGTTATGCAATGCCGGTGGATACAACATGGCAAAACCTGCGTGCAATCCTGCAAAACAATTATGAAAAAATTTTTGTTGCAGTAAACGAAAACAAATAATTGGCTGGATACATGTTTTTGAAACTGTTCGGCTGGAGTCTGGTCTTTTTTGCAAAATTGGCAGAGTGGTAGTACACGAACAATGGCAACATAAAGTTATTGGATCAAAACTGGCAGATCACACAAGACAATCGAGCCTAAACAAAGGAATATATAAATTGAAAGTCAGGTGCAATATAAAAAGAGATACTGCCCATCGCTTTTACAGGCAAATGGGTTTTATTGAAAACAAAGTGCAAACAGTTTTTTGAATGGAAGCTTATTTAAAATAGGATTCAGGTATGGTTCTCCACAAATCGTGGGAAAGATTGCCTTTCAATAATTCATAAATTAAATAAATGGGCCAGAATATATAATGGAAGATCAGAAATAAAATAGAATGGTTATAATGCCAACTGATGAGCAAGGTATAAATGCCCAGTAAAAAATAAAGTATAGAAGAATTCTTGCTGTTCATTATTATTATTTTTTATACAAATGAAAGATTGATTTAACTGTTATTTACACCTACACTTTAAAATTATAGAATAAAATTTAGAAAAGTCCGGATTATATCTTTTTAACAGCACAATTGTCTGCATGGCCAGCAGCCGTACCTGGTTAATAAATTAGCTACTGGCGTTATGTCGTTAATTATTAAATTACATTGCAATCATTTATTTCCTATTAATTAACCTGCTAACTATGTCGGAACAACACTCTCGCCGCAGTTTTTTACAAACATTAAGTGGTGGCCTTGCCGGAACAGCATTTGCTTCAATGACTGTACCATTGTTGAATTCAAATGCAATCCGTGGGAAGGATCAAAAAAAACTGGGTATTGCATTGGTAGGATTGGGCAGTTATGCCAAAAATCAACTGGCTGTAGCACTGGAAAAGACCAGCAATTGCTACCTGGCAGGAATTGTTACAGGCACTCCAGCCAAGGCAGCGGAATGGTCAAAGAAATATAACATTCCAAAAAAGAATATTTACAACTATCAAAACTTTGACGAAATAGCAAACAACCAGGACATTGATATTATCTATGTGGTATTGCCCAACTCTATGCATAAGGAATATGTTGTACGCGCGGCAAAAGCACGCAAGCATGTAATGTGCGAAAAGCCGATGTCCATTTCTGTGGAGGATTGCGAAGAGATGATCAAAGCATGCAAAGATGCGAATGTACAATTGGGTATTGGTTACAGGCTGCACTTTGAGCCATTTACAAAAGAGGTGATGCGATTGAGTCAGCAAAAAGTGCTGGGTGATGTAAGGTTTATACAAACAAATTTCGGGTTCACCATTGGCGATCCTACACAATGGCGACTGAAAAAAGCAATGGCAGGTGGCGGTCCTTTAATGGATGTAGGAATCTATTGTGTGCAGGCTTCGCGTTATGTTACAGGACAGGAGCCTCTTTGGGTTACCGCGCAATACGGAACAATCACCGACAAAGAAGTTTTTAAAGATGTGGAGCAAAGCCTTTCCTGGCAATTACAATTTCCGGAAAGCACAGTTGCGAACGGTTTTACTTCTTACCGCTCTAATATAGAGCAACTCTATGTTTCTGCGGGCACCAATGGCTGGATACAAATGAGTCCCGCTTATAGTTATGGACCCATCAAAGGATCCACCAGTGCCGGGCCAATGAATATGCCGGTTGTACATCACCAGACGGTAATGATGGAAGCAATTTGTAAATCATTTATTGAAACAGGTAAATTTCCTGAGCATATCAAAGGTGAAGAAGGTTTGCGCGATACAAAAATTCTGATGAGTATTTATGAGGCTGCGGATACAGGCAAAAAGATAAGCCTGGTTTAATAGTATAAATATTACTTTTTTTAACGAATAAGGCCCGTAAACCGGACCTTATTTTTTTGTCAGAACAACCTATAACTAAACGAAATTCTATTACAATCATTAATCAACAATAATTTTTGACTGGTGAATTTGCTGTCCGCTGGTATTTCTTATACTCAAAAGGTAAATTCCATTTGCCAGGCCTGCAGGCATATTAACAATGGCGGAATTGTAACCTGTGTTTACATTGATTAACTGCTGCTTCAATTTACTTCCACTTATATTATAAATTTCGGCGCGGTAACTGTCTGGTTTAGTCGCAGTGATTTGCAAGTTCACTGAACCATGAGAAAAGCTGTTATGGGTAATAGTAGCTTCGTTGTAATCATTTGCGTTTATTTTCACGAGCGTTGAATAAACAGGTTGACCATTTCTTTGAACCTGCTTCAGGCGGTAATAAGTAATGCCAGTGTTTTTTTCTTCATCATTAACAAAATAATTATCAGTAACCGCAGCACCGGGCATTATCTTTTTTACATCTTTCCAGTTACTGCCATCAACACTCTTCTGAAGCACATAATATTGAAGATCATTTTCGTTGGTTGCAGACCAGTTCAGTAAAGTCGTTCCCTTATTGTTCCTCGCAGTAAAGTTCATAAGCTTTACCGGAAGCAAAGCGGTGAAATTGTCGAAGAAAGATTTGAAATAAATACAGGTTTGCCGCACCATATCACTTCCATAGGTAGAAATAGCGCCATTGCGGTATTGTAACGTTGCTATATTTGTAAAATTCATCTGGAACATTGCTTCACGATGCGCGGTATCTATCAATGGTATGTTGTCAACCTGCGATATGGCCTTGCTGCGCACACCGTCAAAAGAAAAATTTAGAATGGTAGACGGATCCAGCGCATAACCACCAGGGGTAGCCGCTTCTATAAATTCCTGCAATGAAGATCCATTTCCATCAACATCCACCCCGGTTATGGAAAAACAGGCGATGGCCGTATCAGTTGCTGTGCCTGCTTTTTTAAACGTAATATTCCATTCAAGGTAAGAAGTTGTATTGGCTGGCGCAACAACATACGGTTGAAATGCGTCATAATAACCTACGCCGGCACTATCGTCTATATTATAAAGTACAGCACCACCTACCAGGTCAATTACTTCGATATTTGCATCCACACCCGGCATTACTTCCGGAAAACGATAAACAGCACCTATCTGGTTATCTACACCACTAATTAATACCGGGCTGTGAAAAGTCATGGTGGGCGCGACACATTGAGCGCTTATATTTGGACTTACAAAACTGAATGACATTAACATAAGCAAGATCCTTATCAGAAAAGGGTTTTTAGACCTTTTGTGGTGCCTTGCTGCAGCAAAAACTGCTTGTGATTTACCAGGGTACGGGTTCATTTGGGTACGTTTACGTTGAAATAAAAACAGCATTCTGGCTTTTCGGATTGAAAATTCTATTTTTTATAGAAGATTCAGGATATCGGGTCTAACCTTATTTGATGATGCAAGTTTGCAATAATAAAAATGCAATACAAGTTTACCCTTAATCATCTGCCGTAGAAAATCATTGGTTCATCGAAAATTTACTGGTTTTGGCTGTTGGTATAATTACTGTCCTTGACAATTAACCCCTTATACTAATGCGATCCTGGTTGTTGACTTGCATTCCAATCTTTAATCACACAGAACCAGGATTTTTCTTGTCTGTATTTCCATAAACACGGGACATTTCTTGCGTAGTACAATAAAAGTTATGTGGCAAATTTTCCCCGCTATGGAAACAAAACTATTAGTGCATCCCAATTCCTATCATATATAAAAACTTGTGAAATCCAAACCCTACTTAAACATTTTGGACTGCATTTTGTATAGGCAGTTAAAATTATTTATATGAAATCGATTATTTGTTTATTGTTGTTGGTGGCTTCTTATTCCTCCTTTGCACAACACGATAAAGACCACGACAAGGATCATGAAAAACATGATAATTATGCAGACAAAAGAGAAAGATTTATGCCGGTTATCACACGTGGTCTCGGGGCCAGTTTTCAAAAATTTGATGGTATCAATAGCCGGGTTGCTGGGTTACCACAGTACAAGGAACTCAAGGATTATACGGCAACACTTAGCCTGGGATGGTTAACAGAATATAATCATTTCATTACCGGGGCAGACGCCATGGTGGGTAGCAGCATGAGTGGAGATCGCGATAAGAAAAGTAGTACCATCCGCTATTTAGGTGCCGGCTTTTATTTTGGATATAATGTGCTGAATAGTCGTACGGTAATGCTTTATCCATTGGCAGGATTGGGTTTTCAAAAATACCAGGCCCGCTTCTTTAAAGACAATACTGCTGTAGATTTTAACACGGTATTGAATTCCCCTACTGTTCAAAACAGTATTCGCCCCGTAGATTTTAAGAATACTTTTCTTACTTACCGGTTGGGTTTTGGGCTTGCATTTAAAAATCCAAAATATCCATCCAGTTCTATTGGATTGCAGGCCGCCTATACTGGTGGATTTAAAAGCAAGGCATGGCGAAGCTCAGATGATCAAACACTTGCAAATGCTCCGGAAGATAAACTTACACAATTTCAAGTGGGGTTAATTTTTACTGCCGCTCCATGGTTTATGATGAAGCATGGTAAAATGTAATGTTTGTTTAGCACTAAAAATTGAGTCGATGCCATGAAAGCAATCCGTTGAAACGAGCGTGGCAAGAAAAGCTGAATTGAAATACATATGCCGGCTACCAAATAATTTCAGTGTAAAGCTTCTTAAAATATAATAGCCCTATATTTTAGGAAGCTTTTATCTTTAGCACCTGATGAACGTTTTCACCAATAAATCTGCTATTACCATTACCTGTCACAAACGTATTACTCCTTTTCTTGAAGAGGAAGTAAGGAAACTGGGATTTGAAATTGAAAACAGTTTTGTTACCGGTATAAGAATAGCCGCGAGTATAAATGAATGTATTAAACTTAATCTTAACCTGCGCTGCGCAAGCCAGGTACTTTATAGTCTGCAGGAATTTGAAGCCAATCATGCAGACGATATATATAAGAAACTTGTTGATTATCCCTGGGAAACGATATTACCCGACCCCGGTTATTTTTCTGTAACCAGCAATGTGCAGAATGATAGCATCAATAACGGCATGTTTGCAAACCTACGGGTTAAAGATGCTATTGTAGACAGGCTTCGCAATAAAAGAGGAACCCGCCCTTCTACTGGCGCAGAACTCACCGGTGCAGTAATACATTTATTCTGGAAAAATGAAAATGCTGAGATATTTATAGACACATCCGGAGATTCGCTTGCGCGTCACAGTTATAGAAAGATCCCGGGCCAGGCGCCGATGCTGGAAGCCCTTGCGTCCGCTACCATCTATGCATCGGCATGGGACAGGCGATCCGCTTTTATTAATCCCATGTGTGGATCCGGCACCATTGCAATAGAAGCTGCCATGATAGCTACTAACCGCAGACCCGGGCTTTTCAGAACCAATTACGCTTTTATGCACCTGCAGGGTTATGATGAAAAAGTCTATCAGCAGGAAGATGCTTTACTGGAAGAACAGATTATTGAAGTACCCGGACTTCGCATAATAGCAAGTGACTATAGTGAACGGGCAATAGATAATGCGAAGAAAAATGCTATCGCTGCCGGAGTTATCAATTTGATTGAATTCAGGGTATGCGATTTTGCAGACACTGAAGTGCCGCCGGGAAATGGGATTGTCTTTATGAACCCTGAATATGGTGAACGATTGGGGAATATAGCAGCGCTGGAAAAGACCTATTCCAGGATCGGGGACTTTATGAAACAGCAGTGCGGTGGCTATACGGGTTATATTTTTACCGGTAACCTGGAACTGGCAAAAAAAATAGGGTTAAAAGCCAAAAGACGTATAGAATTTTATACCAGTACCATTGATTGTCGTTTGCTGGAATATGAACTTTATGCCGGTAGTAAGGCTGTTCCGAAATCAAAACCGGGCCAATTGTAATTCTTTTTTACAACTGCATATATTTTTGGTTCAGTATTCAAACTCAAATCCATACTAGATACGGGGTATTATCGTTTTATTATTGGCAATATTCATTGATTGTCATAAAATCCAATACCATGTATAAAATAACCAGCCTGATTGTTGTTGGCTTTATTTTCTGCTCCTGCAGATCAACTCAATTGGTTTATATCAGCGTACTTGAACCTGCACCCGTTACCATCCCCTCTCACATAAGAACGGTGGGTGTTGTAAACAGAAGTCTGGCCTCCCAAAAAACAAAAGTTATTGACGTAGTAGATAAAATATTTACGATGGAGGGAGCCAACCTTGATAAGGAAGGTTCCTTCGCCGGCATCAGCGGGCTCGCCGATGAATTGATAAAGAATAACCGGTTTACAGAGGTAAAATTATTATCGGACGCTAACCTCAGCACCAATACACCTGGATTGTTTCCTGCTCCACTGTCATGGGAATTGGTTGAAAAAATCTGCCGGGAACAAAACACTGATGCACTATTCTCCCTGGAATTATTCGACACGGATTCTAAAATTAGCTATTCAGCCAATACGGTTTCTGTAAAAACTCCATTGGGCAATGTACCTGCTATAGAGCATAAGGCCAATATGCAAACCCTGGTAAAAACCGGTTGGAGAATTTATGATCCTTCTGAAAGGAATATCCTGGATGAAGACGCCATCAGCAGGCAATTGAGCTATTATGGTAAGGGAATTAATCCTGTAGTGGCAGCCAATGCGTTGATTGGCAGAAAAGATGCAGTGAAAGAAGTTGGCGACAAAACCGGTCATGCCTATGCACTACGACTTATTCCTTACTGGATAAGAGTTACACGCGACTATTATGTAAAAGGAAGCGATAATTTCGTAATTGCAAAAAGGAAAGCGCAAACCGGCAACTGGAACGAAGCGGGGGAATTATGGAAAAGAGAAACGACTAATCCTGTTGGCAAAATAGCCGGAAGGGCTTGTTATAATATGGCTATTATTTGTGAAATAAACGGGGAACTTGACAACGCTATTCAATGGGCACAGAAATCTTACGAAAACTATAATAACAGGCTTGCCCTGAATTATGTAAATATTCTCCGCAACAGGAAGAACAATGACCTTGCCTTAAGAAATCAGCAATCCGAGTAGCAGGCATTTAAAAACGGGTATGATTCAATTAGTTTACTTGGTGTTTTATTAATGTACATGCAGCATCTTTGTGATCGTTCGCAAAAAAACATTTATGAAAATACTCCTAACTATTTGCCTCTTTGTCTTCTCACTATTCGCAAATTCAGTATGTAAATCACAATCCCATAGTTTATTCAATGGAAGAGATCTTACCGGCTGGCACGCCGACGTTCCGGAGATGGATAGTAACAAAATGACAAAAAATCCATTTCTCGTCAGGAAAGGATTGCTGGTAAGCATGGGTGAACCAAATGGTCATCTCATAACAAATGCGGTTTACGAAAATTACCGGTTGATTGTTGAATACCGCTTTGCCGGCGCTCCTGGTAATTGCGGTGTGTTGGTGCATGCATCTACGCCCCGTATTCTTTACAAAATGTTTCCAAAGTCTGTTGAATGCCAGATGATGCATAAAGATGCCGGTGATTTCTGGTGTATTGGTGAAGACATAACAGTACCAGGTATGGAAAAAAGGCGTGGACCGAAAAATGAATGGGGTGTTACAGAAGGAAAAGGCAGGCGCATTATAAATCTCACCGATGGCTCTGAAAAACCGGTTGGCGAATGGAATACGATGGTTATTGAATGCCTGGGAAATACAATTAAAGTTTGGGTAAATAAAGACCTGGTCAATTATGGAACCAATTGTACAGCCCACAAAGGAAATATTGCATTGCAGGCAGAAGGCTCTGAAGTGGAATTCAGGAAAGTTTTGCTTGTTCCCATTAAGAAATTGAGTGTTTCTAGATAATATCAGGTTGTCAAATGAGGGATTAACATAGCAAAGGCGCTGTTACCTTTTTGCCCATTTAATTCCAACCCCCTAAATATTATGCTTATCTGAAAAACATCCACCCCGGGACTGTTCAAATACCAATTTAAGTTTCTTATTTTTACAAAAATTAATGGTATGAAAATTTTTGTAGCTGGCCTTCCCTATGATTTAGATGATGATGAGTTAATGGAGATTTTTGAAAAATTTGGATCCGTTACTTCGGCAAAAGTTGCAATGGATAAAGAAACAGGTAAAAGCAAAGGATTTGCATTTGTAGAAATGCCCGATATTACGGAAGCCAAAGAAGCCATAGAAGGGTTGAACGATATTTCACTGGGCAAAAAACCATTGGTGGTGAAAGAAGCCGAGGAAAGAAGCGGACCTGGTGGTGGTGGCCGTCCTGGTGGAAGCGGCGGCGGTGGATATCGCGGGGGTAATAGCGGCGGTGGTGGATATAACGACAGAAGAGGGGGTAATGACAGAAATCGCAATCGTTTCTGATTTGATTAGTTGTAATACTTTAGTTAGTTAATGATAAATAATTATTTCTTGTCCCGGGTAACACCGGGACTTCTTTATTTTAAACATTCAGCCATCAGCCTTGAATCTTATTGCCTCAATTTTTATTTTTTACAATGCTAAACCTATTGCATGAATAGAATTGACAGGTTATTTGGTATACTCACGTTGCTTCAATCAAAAAAATATGTGATGGCTGAAAAAATTGCTGATAAGTTTCACCTGAGCATCCGTACTGTGTACCGCGACATTAAAGCATTGGGCGAAGCCGGTATCCCCGTAAGTTTTGAACCACACAAAGGTTATTTTATTGTACAGGGATATTTTTTACCACCGGTTGCATTTAGCTCAGAAGAAGCAAATGCATTTTTATTGATGGAAACCATTATAGCAGGTTTTGCGGATAATTCTATCCGGAAACATTATTCAAACGGACTCAATAAAATTAAAGCTGTATTGAGATCTGCAGAGAAAGATAAGATAGAAACCCTCTCAGCAAATATGAAATTACAGATTCCGGCCTGCTTCATCAATAACTACGATTATTTGTCCGTTGTACAAAACGCTATCGCTTCGAAGCATGTGATGGAAATGGAATATAAAAATAACAGCGGCGAGATAAGCAATCGGCAAATAGAACCCATCGGGCTTATATTCTATGCGTTGAACTGGCATTTGATTGCTTGGTGCAATATGCGAAATGAGTACCGCGATTTCAAGGTATCCCGGATTCGACAATTAAAAAATACACTCAGGCCTTTTATTAAGACCGATCATATTGAGCTGAACGATTACATGAAAATGTTACCGGTAGAATATTAAAAATGGCGCTGCCAAAGTGTTTTCAGTGCTGCCTATTTTCTCAGCTGTCTAAAATAACAGAACATAACATTCATTGAATTATTTTAGAAAGAACTTGACAGAGATGCATCAATACCGGTAAAATACTGGAAAGCGTTCAAGCAGACAAATAGGTCTGAAGTCGCATCAAAATAGTATGTCGCCAAAGAATTTGAACTCAAATATTTCAACGGCAGTCCATTCATAAAAGTTCTGACCCAATGATTGTAAAATAAAAAGCCACTAATTAAGTTTAGTGGCCCCTGACCTCCTCGTCAGCAGATTATTTTTGGAGAAAGCCCGGTTACGCGAGAATAACCGAAGGCGTCCATGATTTATCTGTAGATTGCATGAATACCTCCTTTTTTTTGGTGAACAATGAAGATACAAAATGCGGCTTTAAAATTTCATTAAAATCTTATCATACATCTGCAGTAGTATTTCTTACTGGCGTAAACTTCATTGTAAACTTATTCTCTTTCCGTTCAACCATTTTATTTTGACAAATCCCTTATTTTAGTACAACTTTATCCGCGTAAGATCAGTCATTCGCTTTTTATACTTTCATTAATAAACCAGAACAAACATGAGAAAACTGCTATTCATTTGCTTAGCTGTATGCGCTATGTCAGCACAATTATGGTCGCAACAGAAACCCACGCCAGCTGCTCCTGCGCCTGCCAAAGAGGAAAAAATTGTTCCTTCCAATTTACCCAATATTATTTTTAATCCTGAAACAACTGTGGTTACTGAACATGAAGCAGTAATAAAAGGGCAGCATGTTCCTTACAAGGCTTTTACGGGCACCTTACCGGTATGGGATGAAGAAGGCAAATGTATTGCCGGTTTATTTTATACCTACTATGAAAGATCAGATATAAAAGACCGTTCAACAAGGCCACTGGTTATATCATTTAATGGCGGCCCGGGTTCCGCTTCCGTTTGGATGCAAATAGCGTATACTGGTCCCCGTTTGCTTAATATTGACGATGAAGGATATCCGGTGCAACCATATGGCATCAAAGAAAACCCTTATTCCATCCTGGATATAGCAGACGTTGTTTATGTGAACCCGGTTAACACTGCCTACTCAAGAGCAGTAAGTAAGGACATACCAACCACAAAATTTTTTGGTGTAAATGCTGATATCAAGTACCTGGCAGAATGGATCAATACTTTTGTAACCCGCAATAACCGTTGGGCTTCTCCGAAATACCTGATTGGTGAAAGTTATGGTACTACCCGTGTGTCCGGACTTGCACTGGAACTTCAGAATGCGCAATGGATGTACCTCAACGGCGTGATACTGGTTTCTCCTACCGAACTGGGAATACAACGCGAAGGGCCGGTTGATGCTGCTTTGCGCCTTCCTTACTTTGCAGCTACTGCCTGGTTTCACAAAGCATTGGCAGCAGATTTACAAAATAAAGATTTAACAGATATGCTGCCGGAGGTAGAAGAGTTTACAATTAATGAACTCATTCCTGCAATCAGCCGGGGAGGATTTTTACCTGCGGATAAGAAGAAATACATTGCTGAAAAAGTATCGCGTTATTCCGGTCTTTCAGTTACGGCAGTGCTGCAACACAATTTTGATATTCCACCTTCTTTTTTCTGGAAAGATTTATTGAGGGACAAAGGATTCACCGTTGGACGTCTTGATTCGCGCTACCGCGGAATTGATAAAGAAGATGCTGGTGAAAACCCCGACTTCAATTCTGAACTCACCAGTTGGTTGCATTCATTTACACCGGCAATCAATATGTACATGAGAAATGAACTGAACTATAAAACCGATCTCAAATACCTGATGTTTGGATCGGTTTATCCATGGGACAGATCAAATGATAAAACCGGTGATAACCTCAGGCAGGCAATGGCACAAAATCCTTACCTGCATGTAATGATACAATCTGGTTATTATGACGGAGCCTGCGACTATTTTAATGCAAAATACAGTATGTGGCAAATGGATCCGGGTGGTCGGTTAAAGGACAGACTAAGCTGGAAAGGATATCGTAGCGGACACATGATGTATCTCCGTAAACAAGATCTTGCAACTGCCAATGATGATATCAGGCAGTTTATAAAAGAATCTCTTCCAAAAGCAGGTGAACCCGCGAAATATTAACGAATATCATTTACTGGTGATACATTTCATAAAATGGCGCAATTGAACTGCGCCATTTTATATTTCAGACGAATGAGTTTAGTCATAGTTAAAAAACAAGTTATTCGTAACTTGAGAATAAAAAAATGCCACATAGCCCGCACCGTCACAAACAAAAACATGCCCATCACCCCATATCACATCCGGTTGCACATCGCAAGCCGAAAAGAAAAGCCGCTATTATACTGGCACTTATTGGCGCCCCGATTGGTTTCTTTATTGCTTATATAAGCAGCAATGAAAGCATGGGCTGGATGATAACAGGATTAGCTTTGGGTGCACTTGCCGGATATCTTTTTGGACATAATATTGACAAAGCAGTAGAAAAAAAATAATACATGGTTAAGCGAGTATTTTTATAGGCCACGGTGTGTTATAATTTCAAGGCTCTTGAATTATATGGTAGCAAAGAAGTGTACCAAGTATTTTATAAAAAATACAGATTGAAAAGTCCAAGAGAATAGCCTGGCGATGGGTCGATAACTAAAAAAGCTGCCGCCATACCTGAATATAGAAAATTTACAACCACTGTGATTCAGTGTTTCTCCTTCACTAACCTCTGCGGTAAAAAAATCCTCCGTACGTAAATCAATCCGCTCTATATAATCATTCGTATATGCAGCATGAAACTATTGGCTCAAAAATTTTGCATTTTATGCATTTTGACTGGTTGCTATTTTTGCAGTTTCGCGCAACGCATCGATTACAATTATTCATTCCGGGAACTCCAAAAAAAATCTTATTTCCGTTTTCACTACGACAATGATTATTTTACAAAAACAGATTATTACTATTCACAGGGCATTACACTTGAATATGTTCATCCAAACCTGCAGAAATTCTTGCCTGTCAAACTGCTGATCAAACCATCCGCAAATAAATTAAAGTATGGTCTCGCATTCAATATTTTTGGCTTTACTCCTACCAGTATCAGGAGCGATGATATTCTTTACGGCGACAGACCTTATGCATCCTGTATGTCCATTAGCGTTTTTTCAATTGCCCGCAATAATATAAAACAACAACGTATTTCATCAACCCTTACCCTGGGTGTAATAGGACCGGCAGCACAAGGCAGGGAAATTCAAACAGGCATTCATCGCTGGTTAAAAAATGTACTGCCAAAAGGATGGCAACACCAGGTAAAAAATGATGTTATAGTGAACTATAATATTGCTTACGAAAAAAAATTGATCGGTATTAAAGACTGGTTTCTCCTCAACAATACGGTGGAAGCAAGATTCGGAACCCTCAATGATAAACTGGGTGCTGGTTTCAATTTTATGGCAGGTCATTTTAATAATCCTTACCAATTTATCGAAGGCAAAAAGAAAACAAGCTGGTATTTCTATGGCCAAAGCAGGTTACAGTTTATTGGCTATGATGCAACGCTGCAGGGAGGCCTTTTTAACCGCTATAGTGAATATACGATCCCATCGGTTCAAATCGCAAGAATCGTTTATCAGGCAGATGCTGGCATAGTCGTCAATTTCAACAAAATATTTCTTTCCTATACGCAGTCCTATCTAAGTAAAGAATTCAGTACGGGCACCTATCACAGGTGGGGAGGTGTAAGCGCGGGGCTTTCTTTTTAGCGAACTAAAATTTAAAAATAGTTAGCCACATCTTCTTCACATGATGGATGTGAATTGCATTTGTTGCCGGCCGAATAATCTACATTGCAGCATTAAATGTTACCCGCCAAAACCAATTTCTAAACCATGCGCGCTATGTCTGTGAAACAAGTTATTTTATTATCGTTTACGTTCCTTGCCAGTGGTTATTTATCATTTGGCCAGCAAAACCTGAAATTAAAATATAATCTTTCTTCCGTATATGCGGGTATTGAAGTAGGCGCCAAAGGTGTAAAAATGAGTTTGGTTGAAGTTGATAAAAATGATCAGAGTCACAAGGCATTTAATGGGTTGAAGGATACCGCCATCAACACAGATTTTATATCATTTTCTCCATCTTCCTTCAATGCCACGTTGAGCGCCTTGTATAATTTGTATGCCAGTGCCATCAAAGATTACAATATTATGCCGGTAAATATTTTTACTGTTGTGAGCAGCGGCGTAAAAATTCAGGCAGAAAAAGAAAATAAGAATGGATGGATAAAAAACCTGGTGGACTCATTTAAATTGAAAGTGAAAGACACGGAAAGAAAAGTGGCCGTGATAGATGTACAACAGGAAGCAAAATTATCACACCTGGGCATTGTACCGGAAGCCAGGCGATATGTTACTTTTCTTATTGACATTGGCAGCGGTAATACAAAAGGTGGATATTTTCCCTTTGGAAACACAAGGGACTTCAGACTCTTCCAATTGAGCTGGGGCACAAAAAGTACAGGTAATGCAGCCGAAAAAAGATGTACAGAAGATAAGAGCCTTCCTAACTACAACAAACAACTGGCAAGGGTAGCAACAGAAGCGGAGAATGCTGAAATAATTTATGCGGTGAACGAAAGTGGCTCATACCCAAAAAGTGATGTAATTGCATTCAGTGGCGGCATTGCGTGGTCAGTAGCCAACCTGTTACATCCCGAAATGATCAATAGCACCACCGTAAATGTTACTTTCAACGAAGTGGCTAAGTTTAATGAAAAATTATTTTCAAATTTTACTTCATTTTCTGACACAGCGCTTTTGAAAAATATCAAAGACCAGCGCATCGACAAAACATCTGCGTCAGCAGAAATAAAAAGAGTTCTGCAGGTGTTCGATCAACGTTCATTGATGGCGGGTACTGCACTGTTGTTAAAAATCATGCGGCAGTTTGAATCTGTCAATGAAAAAAAAGAATTCATGCTGGTTAAAAATGGCCAGGTAGGTTGGGTATCCGCCTATGTAGATCAGATTACAAGTAAATAGCAACCGGCAAACAGTAAAAATTTAAGTTCATATCAAAAATATTTTTTTTCAAAAGTATTTTCAACCCTCCTGTAAATTACATATTCGGCTTTTTGGGTTTGATGCTATTGCTGAATGAATTCGCTCCCCGAACTTTTAATTTCCGCCGAAACACTCTTGATCCTGCAGTTACATAGAGTACATCGAAATTGGGACCTCCAAAGCAACAGTTTGAAGCCTGGCCAGCTGGTATCGGTAATATTGCATTCACTCTTCCCAATTGATCAAGTACTTGTATACCCAGTCTTGAAGTTACATAGATGCGGCCCGCAGTATCGCATTTGAGTCCATCAGACCATGCATTTTGTTCGGTATCCGGATAATGCAACCAACCATATCGTTGTTTATAAGCCAGCGTGCCATTGGGCATAATTTTATAAACCCATACCCAATGCGAAGCAGATTCTGTTACGTACAATTGTGTCTGGTCCGGCGTTAATGCCAGGCCGTTCGCAAATTTCAATCCTTCATCAACAACAATTTTTTCACCATTGGGCCGGATAAGATACAGCTTACTTGGTTTTTCGGTTCCATCCGGGGCGGTAACATAAATATTTCCATTGTTTGCAACAATCAGGTCATTACCCGAAATACTATCAGCAATTATTTTTTCTTTTTCAGCAGCATCATAACTGATGATTTGTTTCGAACCACCTGCAGCAACATAACGTTTACCATCAGGTCCAAATGCGGTCCCACTCGATTTTTTTGCATCCAATGGTAACGTGGTAAGTTTACCATCCAAACCAACCTTATAAGTTTTTGAATTAGGAATATCCTGGTAAAATACTTCGCCTTTGGAATTGGCCGCTGAACCTTCTGTAAATCCATACCCCTCTCCTACCAGTTCCCAGTTTTCTCCGGGCATTATTAAATCATTTAGATATTGATTTTTAGAAATCCCTTTTGTAACTCCCTTGGGCCAATCCTTCCAAAGCCAGCGCATGGCATCGGGAAACAATGATGTGCCCTGGTTACCATTGTGTCCGCCTTCTCCCCAGACATGTTTTAAATCATACCCCGAATAACCAAGCGCACGTTCCATTGTTTCATTGGCTTTCCACCAATCACCTGCGTAAATATTGAGATCATTGGAACCATCCTGTAAGAAAATGCGTATGGGTTTCGGTTCATATTTCCTGACGAGTATAGGATAACGATCTGCACCTCGCAATCCTACATAAGTTCCAATTGCGCTAAAGACGCGTGAAAATTCTGCTGGTCGTTCCCAGGCAGCAGTAAACGCACAAACGGCACCGCTGCTTGATCCTCCAATGGCCCGGTCATTTCCGGATTTAGACAAATGAATAGCGCGTCCATCACTTGTTTTTTGCTTCTCTACCTCCGGTAAAATTTCATCCAGGATAAAACGAGCATATGCATCCCCCAATCCATCATATTCAAAACTTCGGTTGTATCGATCGTTGGCCGCGTCTGCATTTGCAGCCACTATTCTGCCCGGCGTTATAAAAACCCCGATCGTAACGGGCATTTCATTTTTATAAATAAGATTATCAAACACCGTAGGTGCCTTCCACTGAATTCCATCCTGGTTGATGTATACACAGGCTGGCTTTTCCGGACGATATTGTGCCGGAACATAAATCCAGTATTCGCGCCAGGTACCCGGATAGATTTTAGAATTTTCAAAGGTAAATTTTAAGACCTCTCCTTTAGGCACACCCATATGTTCAACTGATGCAGAATCTACCGGGTAACTTTCAGATGTAGATTGTGCAACCACAATTGTATGAATGAATAAGCATACAGGCAGCAATAACTTATGCATGTTATGTTAGTTTTGAATTAAACATCCCAATGATTTTAAAAAAAAGCGGGCAATTTCTAAAGTTCTGTTTTCTTTTATAGATAGAAAATTAAATTTAGGCAGGCGGTCAATGGATAGCAAACAAAAAAAAGATTACCGTAACTGGTAATCTTCCTGATTTAAATAATGTCTCAACAAAAGGTAGTAAAGCAATATTTCACTTCCCTACTCCTTATTCCTTACTCCTTATTCCTGCTTTTGCAACTTTTTTCATCGGTTTCAAACCTTCATTTTCTTTTACTCTTTGCTGTACAATTTTTTTAATCAATGCATCAGGAATAGGATTTTCAACACTAAAGTGTATAGTTCGACCTGAATGATCATAACCAGAAAGTTCCTTTTCAAAAATGCTTGTAATGGACTTACTTACTGTCACAAAAGAACAATGATTTTTAAATGCAGCAAAATGTACAAGAGGACCCTGGTGCTTATAAGTGGGAATATTATAACTTATCACTTCTGCAGCTTTTGGAGCACCGGCTTTTATTGCTTTGCGCATTTGCTCCAACATTTTACGTTGCACCGCTGGTAAACCATGCAAATACTCATCAACTGTTTTTGCAGCAATAAAACCCGGTTCCTTCCGCATAATTAAAATTAAATCACTAATGATGTTTATAATTCTCAATTCCCAATTTCTTATCCTTATCCCCTATTCCCTATTCCTTATAATACGCTTCCAACAAATCAGCAATTACAATCTTATTCATTTTTAGCATCGCATTCATCACATTTTTTGATTTTTTAGGATCCTTATCACGTAATAATGTTCCCAATACAGGTGGTACAACCTGCCAGGACAAACCAAATTTGTCTTTCAGCCATCCACACCTGCTTTTCTCCCCTCCTGCTGATAATTTCTCCCAGTATTCATCTATTTCTTCTTGTGTTTCACATTTTACAAAAAGAGAAACCGCTTCTGTAAACTTAAACATGGGGCCTCCATCAAAGGCAATGAATTCCTGGCCGTCCAGTGAAAAAGTTCCGGCATTATCAGTGGATGAATTTTTGAAAATTGAAGTATAAAATTGAATGGCTTCCTGTGCCCGGCCATCGAACCATAAAAACGGTGTTATCTTTTGCATGTTTTCATTTTAGTGGTGAAAGAATTACATTTCTTTTACAAACCTAGTTTGTAAAAATGAAACAGGCAGGGTATAAAAGGACAAGTAAAGGGTGGATTGCGACAAACCACCTGGATTTTTAAATATTATTATTCATTCATTTTCCCATGCTAGAATTTGAACTCCGCCCGGGTTTACCGAGATAGAAAAAAAATTAAAGTACCTGGTCAACCTCCTTACCCGGGCAAAGTCTTCACCATTATATTTTTAAAATATACTTTACTTTTTGGATCATGTCCCTGTAATGCAAACGTGCCTTCAGAAATAACACGTCCTTCCGAACCTGCATCGCGTTTTACATTGTCGGGCTCGGTATAGTCCACTACTACTTTATCATTAATACTGATAACAACTCTTTTACCCTCAACTTTAATTTTTTCAGTAAACCATTCATTATCCTTGACAAAAACTTCTTTCACATCCTGTATACCATATAAGCTACCGGTACGACGCCAGTCTGTATGCGAATTATTTACTTGTACCTCATATCCTTTTTGCGGCCAGGAACTTTCCTGGTAAACTGTATGAAAATATATCCCCGAATTTGAGCCGGGCAGTGTCATTACATCTGCCTTAAATTCAAAATTCTTAAACACGTGTTTTTGAACATCGCCCACATAAAATAAATGGGCAACATTTCCATTTACTGCTATGCTACCATTTTCTATAGAAAAACTCCCGGCATTCTCTCCTACCTTCCAACCATTCAACGACTTTCCATCAAATAGTGAAACCCACTCATCCGAAGGAGCGTGTGTGAATGACAAACCCGTCATTAATAAAGTAGCAAATACGATCGGCCGAATAATATTTTTCATGATTTCTGATTTAAGAGAAAATGAATCTAACATCTTTTTTGGAAAAACTGTATGATAATTTTCCTTTACAAATTTACTGTTATATAAAAAAGTGCGATGCTTTCGCATCACCCATCCCATTCCATTACAAAAAGTTGTAATTACTTATTTATCCGGAGGTTGCCTTCCTCTGCGTCAACGAGTGTTTTACCGGTAGCTACAGAAGCCAGCATTTTAAAGAAATTAATCATCCGGTTCCCTTTTGTATCCCAATAATATGCAGATGTGGGAACTACTTTAATCAATGATATGGAAGGATCATCTTTCCCCTCTTTAAACCAGGTTTTTACAAGGGGCGACCATAGCTCATCAATCTTTGCCCGGTCAAACAAAATTTTTGCTTCCCCATTCACAACAGCGTAACTGTTTTTACCCGGATGAGCATAAAAAAGCTGTACTCGGTTATCACTTAAAATTTCACTGTTCTTCTCACTGTTTTTTTCGCTGAAAAACCATATGTTTCCTTCTTCATCTACCTTTTGTGTACCCATTGGGCGGCAGGTAGAACCATCGTCTGTCTTCAAATTGGTACAAAACATTGCGATATTGATGTCTTCTGTGAGTTCCTGCAATTTTTTCACTGCGTCCTTTTGATCGAGATTAGTTGGATTGCTCATAATTTATTTTTAATAAAATGGAGAAAAATAGCGTGCCATGCCTTTTGAGCCGTCAACAGATTTCCTGTTAAACACTTGCCATATGCGAATCATTAATGATTATACAATAGATATAACATTTTTCCAGAGCGTGACATTTTTCCCCAAAAAACCAAAAAAAAAGCCCCTTTAAAGGGCTATTAATTTTATGCATTATTTCTGTGATGTTATTCTTTTGGAAATCCTGCTGTTGCCATTACTTCTTCAATCTGCAATGTATGCCTTTCATTATGTTCAGCCAGCATCAAAACTATTGATAGGTGTCAATTGTACCTAATTTCAGATACCCGGTAAAATGATTTTTTAAATAATCGGCTATTGACTTTACATATTCCATCGCTGAATAGCGGCGGATTATAATTTACCGGATGGACATATCAGTGGGTGGAAATTTATTTAAAGGTTGCAACACTTCCGGTGGTTTAAAATTTTTGAGAACGATCAATGGTTCCTTCCATAATTTGGTCATCAGTTATTTTCTGAATACTGAAGAATGTAAACTAAGAAGGCCCCTTAAAAGGAGCCTTCTTATTAAATTTTTAATTTTTATTTTTTCAATTTTTTCTCATGCACTTCTTTTAACTGCATCGTAAATTCATTGCTGGTAATCTTAAACATCAATAGGTTGCTGGAAATATTCAATACCCAAATCTCTTTGCGATCTGGTTCTCCTTCTGCTTTTGTTTGAATAGCAAACCCTTCCAGACTGATATCTTTTCCTTTATAGTTTACCGGGGCGCTTACTGCGTCTTCATCCGGACTTAGAAAAGTTTCTGAAGTCCCTTTGTCAAACGTTATAGGCGTTTGCTTTTTGGAAAGGTCTTTGAAATTATCAGCTCCCAGCCAGATGGCAGACGCATCGGTTAATTTCAGTTCGCCTTCGGGTAATGAACTGAGATAGGTTTTTCCGTTTAGCAATGCTTTTGAACTGATGCTGACATGCCCTTTTTTATTTTCAGCACCAGTAGTGAGCCAATTAAAATCCGCCACAACCCCTGCATCAAATTTGTTTGGTATTACCATTAAATTATACTGCTTCCCGGAGGTGAAAACATCATAGATCAACGTATCTCCTTTGTGAATACTGAAAGTACAAGGGCCGTCTTCATAGCAAACCAGTTCGTCAAACTCGGTTTTAACGGCGGATGTTTTCTTTTTTACAACTTTCTTGCTTTTAGTGGCAGATTTTTTTGCGGCTGGCTTTGCGGGCGTTTTGGCCTGAGCAGAGACATAACTAACACTAAATAGCATTAACAGGAGGATAAGCAGGTTTTTCATTTGATAATTTTTATAAACTTAGACATAATTTAGAAATTCTCATAGCGCCTGCATCAGGCTTATGGGTGGAACCGGGAGTTAATCATTTTTGCCTCTCTTCCAACGTATTTTTGGTCATATTATTTTGGAAATACTGGCCAAACAGGTCTGGCGATGAAAACCTTTATTTAAGCTACATTTGCCCGGCCTTAAACATCATAGACAGGAACAAGAAATAGCATTATGACCAAAGAAGAATTGTTATTGCAGTTACGTTATCAGACCTATGTTATGCTTAAAACTTCTCCCCTCCACGGGATTGGAGTTTTTGCTATCCGTGAAATTCCAAAGGGTTGCAGGGATATATTTTCCAGGAATGTTGGTGAATGGATAAAACTACCTGTCTCCGATGTGGAAACATTACCATCACATGCAAAGGAATTAGTAGAAACATACTGCCTATATGATAAAGAAAATTATTATGTGCCGGATTATGGTTTTAAAGTCATGGACCTGGTTAATTATCTTAATCATTCTCATTCGCCAAACATAAAATCAATACAGGATGGCGAAGAATTTGAAGCCCTCCGTGATATCAGACTGGGTGAGGAATTATTTATAAATTATGAACACATTGTTGATGGAGTTGAAGGGTATTGATAAAATATTGCCGGATAATCAAATCATACACCCGTCAACTTTAAATACGCATCACTGAAATGAAAACTGCAAGCATCAGTGAATTAAAACAGGAATTAACAAATGTCAATCCCCGTCAACTCGGGGAGCTCTGTCTGCGCCTGGCAAAGTTTAAGAAAGAAAACAAGGAATTGCTCACCTTCCTTTTATTTGAAGCAAATGATTTGCAGGCTTATATAGATAGTGTAAAAAAGGAAATGGATGAACATTTTGAATCAATCAACAGCAGTCATTTATATTTCGCCAAAAAAACACTACGAAAGATTTTAAGAATCGCAAGCAAGCATATCCGTTATACAGGCGCTGCACAGGCGGAAGCTGAATTGCTGATTCATTTTTGCAGCAAACTTAAAGAATCCGGGATCGCCTTTGAAAACAGCCCGGTGCTCATAAATTTGTACCAAAATCAAATCAAAAAAATAAAAATGGTGATTGATGGTATGCATGAAGATCTGCAATACGATTATATCAAAGCATTAAAGAGACTCACATAATTATTATACTCACCACTGATGTAAATCCGACCGTTTGTTTTCAAATTAACTTTAACTTACCTGTAAATATTTTTTATGTACCGACTGTTACTATTAACCCTATTATCCTTTGTAAGTTTTTACACATTTGCTCAGTCCCTTTATATGCCACGAAATATCAAGCAGGCATATAGAAATGAAACGAGGTCAATGGATGGACGCCCTGGTAAAAAATACTGGCAGAATTATGGGCGCTATAATATTTCAGTCACTGCCATGCCCCCGGATAGAAATATTAAAGGCACAGAACAGATTACCTATATCAACAATAGCCCGGATACCTTGAATAACCTGGTTATTAAGCTCATTCTGAATATTCATAAACCCGGTGCATTGAGGTATGGAGAAATAGGCGATGCTTATATGACTACCGGAATTCAGATTGATAAATTTAGCGTAGAAGGTCAGGTTGCTGAATGGTCCAATCCTGAAGGCCATTTTACCTGGCAGGGTATCAGGTTACCCAGGTCTTTGTCACCACATGATTCGGTAAAACTAAATATCGACTGGCATTACCAGATCTCCCTTCAAAGTAACCGGGAAGGAATGATCGATTCAACTACTTTTTTCATGGCCTATTTTTATCCGCGTATAGCAGTTTATGATGATTATTATGGATGGGATATTCTGGACTTTACCGATCAACAGGAATTCTATAATGATTTTAATGACTATACACTCAATGTAACTGTACCTAAAAATTATATTGTATGGGCAACAGGTGATTTGCAGAACGGGGATGAATTACTGCAGGCACCTTATGCAAAAAAATTGAAAGAGTCGCTGATAAATGACGGCATTACAAATATTGCCGGCAAGTCTGACCTGGAGTCAAAAAAAGTTACGATTCAAAATGCAGCCAATACTTGGCGATGGAAGGCCAATAATATTACAGACGTTACACTGGGGTTGAGTGATCACTTTGTCTGGGATGCATCGAGTGTGGTGGTTGATGATGCATCACATCGCCGCGCCAGTGTACAGTCCGCTTATAATGATACTGCCAAAGACTTTCATCACATGGTTGAGTTTGCGCGACATTCACTGGATTGGTTGTCGCACAATTGGCCGGGCATTCCTTATCCGTTTTCCAAAACAACAGTATTCCAGGGATATGCTGATATGGAATATCCTATGATGGTAAATGATGGTACACAGGAGGATCTTGATTTTTCAAGGTTTGTGGCCGAACATGAAATTGCCCATACCTGGTTTCCATTTTATATGGGTATCAATGAAGCACGTTATGGTTTCATGGATGAAGGTTGGGCTACAACTTTTGAACTATTGATAGGAAGGGTAGATTTGGGTGTGGCAAGAGCAGAAAATTTCTATAAACGATTTCGTGTAAATGGTTGGATAAACGATCCTGCTGCCGAAGAAGATTTACCCATTATAACACCTGCTAATGTATTGAGAGGCGTAGCATATGGTAACAATGCGTATGGCAAACCATCATTGGGTTACCTGGCAGTGAAGGACTGGCTCGGCGACGACCTTTTTAAAAAATGTTTGCATGAATATATGGCGCAATGGCACGGTAAGCATCCTTTACCCTGGGATTTCTTTTATTCCTTCAACAGTACAGCAGGAAAAAATCTTAACTGGTTCTGGACCAATTGGTATTTTAGCAATGGATATATAGATCTCGCTATTAAAGAAGTAAAAAAATCAGCTGATGGATATAGCGTTTCCATTCAAAATATCGGAGGTTATGCGTCACCGGTAGATCTGAAAATAAAATATACTGATGGCAGTGCTGCTTCTTTTCATCAGACAGTTAGTATTTGGGCAAACAACCAGCAATCAGCTACCGTTAGTATCAGTACAAAAAAGCAAATTCAGTCAATTGTTCTGGACGGTGGAATTTTTGTTGACGCCAATGAAGCAGACAATACCTGGACAGGGAAATAGTAAAGGATAAAAAAATGTATCCCAGGTTCTTGATATGCGGCCAGGTTTTTTCCACCGAAAAAAATTTAAATAAAAAAGCCGGACGATTGGTCCGGCTTTTTTATTTACTGATATTAAGCGTATTTTCTTACGAATCTTTTTCTGCCGTCATTGGAATTACCTCCGCGGTTGGAAAAGGATCTCCTGTTATTAAAAGAAGCAGCCGGCGCATTGCGTTGAATGGCAATACTGGAATTGGTCATTGCAAAGGGATGATCCTCTATCATTGGAATTGGTTTCGATATCAACTTATGTATATCGCGTAAATATTCCTTCTCTTCCGCGTCACAGAATGACAAGGCAATCCCATTCGCACCCGCCCTGCCTGTACGTCCAATGCGGTGTACGTAGGTTTCAGGCACATTGGGGAGATCGAAATTGATAACATGTGTGAGATCATCAATATCAATTCCACGGGCTGCAATATCTGTTGCTACCAAAACCCTTGTTCTGCGCGATTTAAAATTTGCGAGCGCAGACTGTCTTGCATTTTGCGATTTATTACCGTGAATGGCTTCAGCATTTATACCTGAGTAATTTAATTCTTTGGCTACTTTGTCAGCTCCATGCTTGGTGCGGGCAAATACCAGCGCAGTTTTAATGCTGCCATCTTTCAGTAAATGCAACAGCAATAACTTTTTGTTTTGCTTTTCTACAAAATACATGGATTGTACAATGGTATCCGCTGTAGAAGAAACGGGTGTTACTTCTACTTTGACAGGATTGGATAACAATACATTGGCCAATTGCTGGATCTCAGGTGGCATAGTAGCGGAAAAAAATAAGGTTTGTCTTTTGGCTGGCAATTTTGCAATAATCTTTTTTACATCATGAACAAATCCCATATCGAGCATGCGATCTGCTTCATCAAGAACAAAGAATTTTATATCGCGCAATGAAACATGATGCTGATTCATTAAATCCAAAAGCCTGCCGGGAGTAGCAACCAAAATATCAACACCCCTGCGCAATACATTTACCTGGTTTACCTGCGAAACGCCTCCGAAAATAACGAGGTGTTTTAAATCCAGGTATTTACCGTAATTGGCAAAACTTTCTTCAATCTGGATAGCCAGTTCCCTTGTAGGAGTTAATATCAACGCTTTAATTCTTCTCTGACCTTGTGCGGATTTTTGTTGTTCCAAATGCATCAGCTGAAGCATCGGGAGCGCAAATGCCGCGGTTTTCCCGGTACCAGTCTGGGCACAACCCAACAGGTCTTTGTGTTGTAGAATTACTGGAATAGATTGTTCCTGGATGGGTGTAGGCTTTGTATAACCTTCATTGGTCAAAGCCTTGAGCAACGGCTCAATGAGCTGTAAATTGTTAAATGACACTTGTAATAATAATTTGATTAAAAAATATGGTAAGGCTATCAACAAACGGGATGATACTTTACCAGCCTTACGTTAAACCTTCACAATATTTGAATGGAATGGAACAAAACAAACGAGGTGAGAAATAACATATAAGAACCGCTAAGATAGGCTTTTTGTAGTTACCTGCATAGTAAATTATCTGTATTATTCCCAAAATTGAGTTGCTAAAGTTCTTATGCCGTAAAAAAATTGATTCACCAGTACAGGTACAGATATTGTTATCTTTCAACACAAAAAGATTGAATGAAATTATATACCTGCAGTCATTGTCACAACCTGCTATACTTTGAAAACAATATATGCCTTAGTTGCAACCACGCCGTTGGCTTTGATGCTGCTACACTTTCACTGGTTACACTGGAGAAAAAAGATGATGGTCTTTTTTTTAACATAGCAAGAAAAAATGCAGTCTACCGGTTATGTGAAAACGCTGTACACGGCACCTGCAACTGGATGGTTCCCGCGGATCAAACAGTTGCTTTTTGCATTGCCTGCCAGTTAAACAGAACCATTCCCGACCTTACAAGCACGGAAAACCTTAAACGCTGGAAACTGATTGAAGTTGCCAAACACAGGCTTGTCTACTCTCTCTTGCGTTTGGGCCTTCCTGTTGAAGCCAAAACCGAAAATGAAGATATTGGTATTGCCTTCGATTTTTTGGCAGATAAATCACCCATTGAAAAGATCATGACCGGCCATAATAACGGAACGATCACTTTGAATATTGAAGAAGCGGATGAAGCACAACGGGTGAAACATAAATTGGATCTTGGTGAAAAATACAGAACATTACTGGGGCATTTCCGCCACGAAATAGGACATTATTATTGGGAGGTGCTGATTCAAAATAGTTCAGCCATAGAAAAATTCAGGCAATTATTCGGAGATGAACAGAAAGATTATGCCATTGCTTTAGAACAATATTACAATGTTGCCGCTCCTGTTAACTGGATGGATAATTTCATCAGTCCATATGCAAGCGCACATCCGTGGGAGGACTGGGCCGAGAGCTGGGCGCATTATTTGCACATGCTGGATACATTGGAAACGGCCTATGCATTTGGCATCCGAATCGACCCAAAAAAATCAAAAGATGAACAGGATTTGCAGGTCAACATCAGCAAGGACCCTTACCATGCTGACAATTTTGATCAAATTATTAAGATGTGGCTGCCACTTACTTTCGCTGTCAATAGTTTAAACAGAAGTATGGGTCATCCTGATTTTTATCCTTTCATCATTTCATCACCTGTGACAGAGAAACTGCGTTTCATTGATGAAATTATCAAAAATCAAAAGGAAAATTAACAACGAACTTGTAGCGTGCCATATAAAAAAGGAAATAACTCCAAGACAATGGTCAGATCATTTTTGCAAAAACATTATAACAGCATTTGAAAATTTTTTTGAAACAAGTGCCGTTCCATGATTACCAGGAACGGTTGCTGATACAGCACCGGGAATTAATTTTGTTAATGCAATGGCTGATCCGTTGTCCTCATCTTCGCTGCCGCAAATAACCAGCACTTTGTTTCTCAATGTAGCCAGTTCTTCTTTGCTGGTGGAGGGTTGTTCTTTTTGAAGATAGGCCAGCGCAAGTTGATCAAGTCCGGAAGACTTCACATTTTTTACCATGGCTTGCAGTTCCGGAACAGAATCGCCCATGAGTGCGCGGTAAAACATTTTACGCCGCGGCCATTCGGGGTTGGTAAAATCTGCCCCCATACCTCCTATAACGGCGTGGGTTATGCGTTTATCAAGTACCAGCAGCCGGGCGGTAATAATGGAACCGCGGGAATAGCCAACTACTTTATAATTTTTCAACCCCAGTTCATTTGCCAGTTTCACCAGGTCTCTTGCCTCTGCATCATTGGCATAAGATTCGGGTTGATGCGGTTTATCTGAAAGACCGTTACCGCGCAAATCCGGCACAATCACTTTGAATCCCTTTTCCAGCAAATCATGATACAATGCCGTTCGTTTCCACGACTGGCCATTTGCAATAAAGCCATGTATAAGCAACACGGGCTCACCTTCTCCTTTCACTTCGTAAAAGATTTTTGTTCCATCGAAGGAAGAAAAGAAACGGCTGCTATCTGCCTGTGCAAATAAAGCAGCCGGTATTAAACTAGTCAAGAAAAGTAAACAGTATTTGATTTTTTTTATAAACATCCTGCCAATAAACTTATTTATATCCCCATTGTTTCATCACTGCTAAATCTTCTTTCAAGCAATCCAGCGGAGGTTTTCCCTGGTAAGATTCCTGCTCGATGATAAATTGAGTAGTACCTCCTGAATGGCGGCCCAGGTCAACCATTTCCTTTGTTCCCACTATGCCTTTGCCTAATATAGTGCTTTCATATTTTTCATTACCGGCACTGCTTTTAATTTCATCTTTTACATGCATCAATTCAAAACGACCCGGATATTGCTTTGCTACATCGATCGCTTTTGCTCCACCATTGTATAAGTTACCCATATCCAGTTGTTGCGCTACCAGTTTAGGATCGGTATGTTCCATAATGATATCGAAAACACTTTTGTCATTCAGTTTCTGACTGAATTCAAAATCATGATTGTGATATCCGAATTTCATACCCGATTTATTACACAATTCACCACTTTTATTAAATACCTCCATATAGCGAAGCAGGTCGTCGTATGTTGTACGCAAACTGGCATCCAGCCAGGGGCTGATTACATATTTTTGACCAACTACCGCTGCATCTTCCACGGTGAATTTCCAGGCATCCGTAAATTCTTTCTTGTTTTCATCCCAATGTTGTTTACCCATTACGGTATGTCCGCTCAGCATTTTCAATCCCAGATCATCAAGTACTTTTCTAAACTCAGCAGCAGAATAGCCGTAAAATTTACGGTTGATGTAATTTGCATGTTCTACATATTTCCAACCCATATCTGCCAGTAGTTTCAAAGTTCCCATTGGATCCTTTTTCATTTCATCACGCACGGAATACAATTGTATACCTACTATCTCATTGTCTTTAATAGCAGCAAAAAGCTGGTCGGAAAAAAAGGTTGTTCCCGCTATTGCAAGCGATGTTGTCTTAATAAAATTTCGTCTTGAATTGTACATAGTTAATTATTTAAAATGGCTAATCAGGCAATCTTGTTACCAATGCACTAATTTAATTTTTTTTCAGTCCCGATGTTCAAAATGGCTTGTTTTCTTTAGTTTTTTCATCAGGTTACGATTACTGTTTAAAGACTTATTTAACTAACCTCGAAATGCTGAGATAGCAGGCACCCAATTGCCAGAATTTGCTGAATTCAAACAGGTGCCAACCAGGATCTTTATGGAATCTTACAGGGGAAGCATCTCACTGCTCTTTTAAAAGCCCAAACCTGGTAAAAAATCATTGCTTATGCAAAGACTTATTATCCTGCTTATATTGGCTGTATTGCTTTTGGCAAACAACGCCTATAGCCGCAAATCAATCAACATCCACGACTCTGCTACTGTTTCCTGCCAGTTAAAAGCTAAACATTTGCTTGACGAAGCACTGGGATTTATGCAGAAATATTATTATAGAAAAAATTATGTGCAATGGGATACATTAATAGCAACAGCTAAAGCTCAACTGGCTGCTTCCAATAGTTGCGAAGACAGCTACGATATTATCACCTGGTGTTTCAGGCAATTAAAAGAAACCCATAGCTTTTTAATGTTACCTGAAAAAGCTTCAGCTTATATCAATGATACAGCCACTATAAAGCAAAAGCAATTGCTATCAGATTTTGTTGGTGAAATCCGGGGCGAATTGATTGAAGACGATATTGCTTATATCACCGTGCCCTGGGTTAGTACTACTGATTCTATTATGTGTATGCAGGTAGCAGACAGCCTTCAAAATTTAATCGCCCGGCTGGATGCCAACCCGGTTAATAATTGGATTATTGATTTGAGAAAAAATACCGGTGGTAATTGCTGGCCCATGCTGGCAGGTATAGGACCCTTACTTGGCAACGGCGTATGTGGTTATTTTGTTTCTGCCAATGAAAAAATTCCGATACGTTATTCGGATGGGATCGCGTTCCAGGGCAAAAATATTCGTTGTAAAACCAGTAACATGGGTTACAAAACAAAATCGGATAAAAAATCAATCATCATTTTAACCGGGCGTAAAACAGTAAGCTCGGGTGAAATAATAGCACTTGCCTTTAAAGGAAAGGAACAGGTGTATTTTTATGGTGAACCCACTGCTGGATATACGACTGCTAACGCTACTTACACTTTATCTGATAATTCTATGCTGGTTTTAACGGTTTGCATGGAAGCAGATCGCACCGGTAAAATCTGTGAAGGAAAAATTATGCCCGATGAAATTGTAAATGCTGATACCGCGGCCAATTCTCACGACCCCGCAAGATCGGCTGCAGTAATGTGGCTCATGAGCCAGTCTATAAAAAAACCATAGATGTGGTAAGTTCTTTGCCGGAAAGTGATATTATAATACTTTTTTATTTTCTATTATAAGAATTATTGAGAAAGCGGATGGGTGGTGTGTTTATCTGTTCATATAAGTACAATTTATAAACTGGTTCAGTCTCTTTTTTCCAGGCTGAACAAGCTGTCAACAAATTCATGTTTATCAAATACCAGCAAATCTTCCATCTTCTCTCCCACACCAATAAATTTTACCGGTATCTTAAACTGGTTTGCAATGGCCAGCACAACACCACCTTTTGCAGTACCATCCAATTTAGTAATAGTGAGTGCGGTTACTTCCGTAGCTGCTGTAAAATGTTTTGCCTGCTCTAATGCATTTTGTCCTGTAGAACCATCAAGCACCAGCATTACTTCATGTGGTGCTTCCGGTATCACTTTTTGAATCACTCTTTTTATTTTGCTCAGCTCTTCCATCAGGTATGCTTTGTTGTGCAAACGGCCCGCAGTATCGATAATTATGATATCACTCCCCCTGGAAACACCACTTTGCACCGTATCAAAAGCAACTGCAGCAGGGTCACTGCCCATATCTTGTTTTACAATCTGAACGCCGGCTCTTTCGCTCCAGATGGTCAATTGTTCAACAGCGGCTGCACGAAAGGTATCTGCCGCACCCAGCAACACCTGCTTTCCCGCTTTTTTAAAATTATAAGCCAATTTTCCTATGGTAGTTGTTTTTCCAACACCATTAACACCTACAACCAATATGATATAGGGCTTGGATGGCAATTCAGAATTGAAACTATAGCGGCTGGTCTCTGGTGCATCTACTAAAACAGCTTCTATCTCCTCTTGCAGGATTTTATTTAAACCAGCGGTATTTACATACTTGTCTTTCGCAACTCGTTTTTCAATACGATCAATAATCTTAACGGTTGTATCAATACCAACATCGGCACTTACCAGCGCATTCTCCAGTTCATCAAGAACTTCTTCATCCACACTGCTTTTACCTGCAATGGCTTTGGTTATTTTGGACAGAAAATTTTCCTTGGTTTTTTGCAGACCCTGATCCAATGTTTCCTTTTCCTTTATTCCAAAAAGTTTATTAAAAAGACTCATGATTAATCCAGATTGTTTTTAATAATACCAGCCGGGTAGTATGCAAATTAGTTCAATAACTAAATATTTGAGGGGAATAACCAAATAGAAAAAGCTGTCCGGGCCAATGCCAGAACAGCTTTCTAATTATTTTTTTACCATTTATTTAGCCAGGTATTCCTTGATCTTGTCTTTGTGAATGATCGATTCCTTAAATGTGTAAGCACCGGTCTTGGGGCTGCGGATAGCCTTAATAACCTTGGTCCAGTTTTTTGCATCCAGTGCTGCTTTCGCATCTTTTTTCTGGGCGGTTTTAGCTGCTTTTGCCATGATTACTTAATTTCTTTATGAGTAGTTACTTTATTTAAAATCGGGTTGAACTTCTTTAGCTCGATACGCTCAGGCGTGTTTTTTTTATTCTTTGTAGTGATATAACGGCTGGTACCCGGCTTACCGCTGGTCTTGTGCTCGGTACACTCCAAAATTACCTGAACCCTGTTGCCTTTCTTTGCCATTGTTATGGAATTTATTGGTTGTTATACTTATTAAATGTGTGTACCGGCAGCTCTTAATTCCTTAACCACTATATACAGGCCTCTTTTATTGATGGTACGAATACCGTCTGTAGTTAATTTCAGTGTAATCCATTTATCTTCCTCTGCCAGGAAAAAGCGCTTTGTTTGCAAGTTGGGCAAAAAACGACGTTTAGTCTTAATATTGGAGTGGGAAACCTTGTGTCCTGACACCGGAACCTTGCCCGTAACCTGACATACTCTAGCCATGATGTACAAAAATTTTGGACGGCAAAGGTCGGGAAAGGCAACCAAATATCAAAAAGAAATTCCTTGTTTTTCAGTATAAAGATTGTTCACAACTGTGAATTGCGGAATTCGGCCCAAATTTGATTGCGATTCCTGGCAAAGTTATGGGTCTGATCCTATTATTTCCTTAAGAAAGGTAGCACAACAACCTGATACAGTTGATTCATTGGAAACAGTTAGATTCACCGGAAGTGAATTAATAATTATTTAATTTCAGGAGATCAACAAGCCTCTTACTTTGTAGGCAAAAGGTTGATTAATATGATTCAAAAGCAAAAGATGAAGCGTAAAACGATCATTCGGGATATAAGCTGGCTTTCCTTTAATGCGAGGGTGTTACAGGAGGCGGCTGATATTACCGTTCCTTTAAAAGAAAGAATAAAGTTCCTAGGAATATTTTCAAATAATACCGATGAATTTTTCAGGGTACGTGTGGCTACGCTCAAGAGAATGATTGAACTGGATAACAAGGCACACAAGGCTGTCGCCAATATGCACCTGGAAGAAAGCCCTGAAAAAATCCTGGAAGAAATTCAGGAAACCGTTTTAAGGCAGCAAAATGAGTTCAACCGCGTGTGGGAGAATATCCGGGAAGAGTTGCGGAAAGAAAAAATTTTTATAGTTACAGAGAAACAACTCAATAAGGAACAACGGCAGTTTGTACAGCGCCACTTTGAAGAAGAAGTCCGTTCCAATATTATTCCGCTGATGATCGAAAGCATACAACAATTTCCCAATCTTCGTGATAAATCAATTTTCCTGGGAGTAGTAATGTCGATACGGGACTCCTCACTTAAACAAAAGTATGCGCTGATTGAAATTCCAAGCAAAGCATTGGGAAGGTTTGTATTACTGCCTTCTGCAACGGGAGAACAATACATCATTTTACTGGAAGATATTATCCGATTCAACCTGCCTTCAATATTTTCCTATTTTGGTTACAACAAATTTGATTCGTGGATTTTTAAAGTAACACGTGATGCGGAAATAGATATTGACAACGATGTGTCAACCACGCTTATCCAAAAAATAGAAAAAGGTTTGAAGAACAGGCGCAAAGGCAAACCTGTGCGTTTTGTATACGATAAAGAAATGGATCCGGGTTTATTGGATTTTTTGATGCGAAAGATGAACCTGACGAAGAAGGACAATCTTATCCCTGGCGGACGTATTCATAATTTCCGTCATTTTATGGATTTCCCAGATATAATTTATAAAAAAAGTCAGCGTAAAAAGCCATTTACACACCCGGCACTTATAGGCAACAAACGTGTAACTGATGTTGTTTTAGAAAAAGATGTATTACTCAGCTTTCCCTATCACTCCTTTAATGCAGTGCTGGATATGCTGAGAGAAGCAGCGATGGATCCGCAGGTAACAGCAATAAAAGTAACAGCATACCGGCTGGCGGCTAATTCCAAAGTTATCAACGCGCTTATAAACGCGGTGCGAAATGGTAAACATGTTACTGTCATGATTGAGTTGAGAGCAAGGTTTGATGAAGAAGCAAACCTGGAATGGAAAGAAAGATTAGAAGAAGAAGGAGTAAAAGTGCTGATTGGTGTTCCCAACATGAAAGTGCACGCCAAATTGTGTTTGATTAAGAAAAGAGTAAACAATCATACAACACATTATGGTTTTGTAAGTACTGGTAATCTTAATGAAAAAACGGCGACGATTTATGGGGATCATTGCCTGCTTACTTCTAACCGGAGTATTATGGCTGATGTAAATAAAATATTTCTTTACCTGGAAAAGCCAAAAGAAGGAGAGAAATTTTTAAGTGCCTGCCAAACACTGATTCCCTGCCCTACCAGCCTGCGCATTCAGTTATTGAGAATGATCCAAAAAGAAATAAAGCTTGCATCAAAAGGCAAACAGGCATCCATTACGCTTAAAATGAATTCTCTTTCAGATGAAGAACTGATATTTAAATTATACGACGCTGCCAGGGCGGGTGTAGCACTCAAGCTTATTGTGCGGGGGATTTTTTGTATGATTACTGAAAACAAAAAATTTATTATCCCGGTAAAAGCCATCAGTATTATAGATGAATACCTTGAGCACGCCCGTGTCTTTATTTTTCATAACGGCGGTAAAGAGCGGGTATTTATTTCTTCTGCTGATTGGATGGTGAGAAATATTGATCATCGTGTAGAAGTAACCTGCCCGGTTTTTAATGAGGATATTAAGAAAGTGTTGAAAACTATTCTCAACATTCAGTTGAATGCTAATGTGAAACCCAGAATTTTGAACAATGATTTGACGAATGAATACGTTCGTACCCCCGGTAAAAAAATTCGTGCACAGGTTGAAATTTATAACTTCCTGTATAGTATGATCAGGCAACCGAAAGACGATGGGTTTATCGAACAGATGAGCACGGAATCATTGTCACAATCCAATTCAACTAATAAAACCACAACTATTGAGACTGGCAGCCATTGACATCGGAAGTAACGCAGCAAGATTATTGATATCTGATATTGTACAAAACAGGGACGGCAGACCCGACTTTAATAAATTAAATTTGGTGCGTGTTCCACTCAGACTGGGTTTCGACGTTTTTGAAAGAAAAGAAATTTCCAGTGAAAAAGAAGAAATGATTGTAAAGACAATCAAAGCTTATAAATACCTGATAGATATTTATGATGTAAAATATGTAAAGGCATGTGCAACGTCTGCCATGCGTGATGCAAATAATTCACAGCATATTATCGAACGTGTAAAATCTGAAACGGGGATAGAAATAAAAATTATCACCGGCGATGAAGAAGCATCGGTGATATATGAGAACCATGTGGCAGAAAGTCTTGATAAAGATCACGCCTATTTATATATTGATGTTGGTGGTGGCAGTACTGAATTAACCTTCTTTAGTGAGAACGCATTGGTGTTTAAGCATTCTTTTAATGTAGGCACCATTCGTTTGCTGAAGAACCAGGTAAATGAAGATTTATGGGATGAAATGAAAAATTTTATCCGTGAAAAAACAAAAGCTTATAAAAAAATAATTGCTATCGGTACCGGTGGAAATATCAACAAGGTTTTCTCTATGTCAAAAAAGAAAGATGGCAAGCCACTCTCACTTGATTTATTAAAGGACTATTATAAAGAGCTCAATAGTTTTACTTTGTACGATCGCATGCGTACCTATAACCTTCGCGAAGACAGGGCCGACGTAATCTTGCCGGCAATCCAGATTTATATCAATGTAATGCGCTGGGCTTCTATTGATGACATATTTGTTCCCAAGATAGGTTTAGCTGACGGACTGTTGCACACTCTATATGAAGAAGTAAAAATGAAACAAATCATAGTATAACAAATCCAAGAGGATCATTAATTTTACAGGCAATTCCCTGCTGATAGCGTTCGCCGGATATGTTTTATTCTAATGCAGAGCCATATTCATCCGGAGCTGCTGTCTGTACCTGCATCACTTTCAAAAAAACGATATGTCTGTAAATAAAGAAGTAAAAAAGATTACTACCAACACATTGCTGAAAATGAAATCATCTGGTGAAAAGATCTCCATGATTACCGCCTATGATTTTTCATTTGCTAAAATATTTGATGCCGCCGGAATTGATATCATTTTAGTAGGCGATTCTGCCAGTAATGTAATGGCCGGTCACGAAACCACTTTGCCGATAACTTTGGACCAGATGATTTATCATGCATCATCTGTTGTGCGTGGCACCCATCGTTCATTGATTGTAGTGGATTTACCCTTTGGTTCTTATCAGGGTAATTCAAAGGAAGCACTGAGTTCTACGATCCGCATTATGAAAGAAACAGGTGCGCATTCTGTTAAATTGGAAGGTGGAGAAGAAGTGCTGGAATCTGTAAGACGAATTATTTCTTCAGGTGTTCCAGTAATGGGTCATCTTGGGTTAACACCGCAATCCATTTATAAATTCGGCACCTATACAGTTCGTGCCAAAGAAGAAGCAGAAGCCGCTAAATTAAAAAAAGATGCACTGTTATTAGAAGAAGCTGGTTGTTTTGCTGTTGTGCTGGAAAAGATACCTGCATTGCTCGCGAAGGAAGTTGCTGAAAGTCTCACTATTCCTACCATTGGTATTGGTGCAGGTAAGTATTGTGATGGACAGGTTTTGGTGATGCATGATATGCTTGGCATCAATACCGAATTTAAACCAAGATTTCTTCGTCAATACCTGAATCTGTATGATGAAATTACCAATGCCGTACATGCTTATATAAAAGATGTAAAAGCCAATGATTTTCCCAATGACAATGAGCAATACTAGTTTATACAAGAACCTGAAATCAATAAAGGGATGTTGATTATCTCAACATCCCTTTATTCAACCTAAAACCACCTATATGAAAACCATAACAATTAAAGTACAAAATTGGTTGCTAATGGTATATGATTCATTTAATTGTAATTAAAAGTCCATTAAACCTGCCAGTTAATAAATACTTAGGGAGGGAAAAGTGATGGTAAATATAGTTCCGGTATTAACAGTTGATTCAACCCTGATTGTTCCCTTGTGCAGGTTAATAATGCGTTTGGACAATGCCAATCCCAGTCCAAAACCTTTCGTATCGGCTGCACTTGTGCCTCTGTAAAACGGGTGAAAAATGTCTTCAATTTCTTTTGGAGAAATAACTTCTCCGAAATTCTTTATCTGCACGATGATTTGCATTTTATCAAAATACAGTGAAAGGTACACGTGTTTATCCGGAGAATATTTACATCCGTTTTCCGTTATATTGTGAAGGGCGCTGTACAAAAGATCCGGGTTGCCATATGCCAGGCAGAGCTTTCCGTCGTCGGGGAATTCACCAAAATCAAGATCAACTTCATATGCTGGGTTTATTTTTTTAACATCGGCTACAATTTTAAAAATTACCTCATCAATTCTTACTTCACTTAATTCAATACCTCCTTCATAACCCGTCTTTGCAATTTCCAAAAGACTTTTAGTAAGTTGCCTCATTTGCTCCACATCTTCCTGGAGTGATTGCAATACCAGCCTATATTCCTCTGAACTTCTTTCTTTCTGAAGAGTTACCTGTAACTGGCTTGAAATGGAAGTAAGTGGTGTTGAAAGTTCATGCGAAGCATTGGAAATAAAACGACGTTGTATACTGATAGCCTCCTGCAACCGGTTTAACAGGTTGTTGAAAGTACTGGCTAACCCGGATAACTCATCCTGGCCCTTACCACGATATATTCTGTCAGATAAATTATTGAAAGAGATATCGTTCACTTCGCTGATAATTCTATTGATGGGCCGCACCAGTTGCGTAGAGAAAATATAACCAACCGCCACTGTAATGAAAACCCCGGCCAGCAAACAGACCAATAATATCTGTTTAAGATCATTTATCCGGCCTTTGCCATCTTCATCATTGCCGGCGTAAAATACAATGTTGTTCTGGTTTTTAGTAGAATGATAGATGGCTGAAACATTCAGGTCGCCCGCAGAATAAAACAAACTTTTCTTTTCTTTTACTTCCGATAATAATTGAGACGTGATAACAAGTGGAGCCACTCCGGAACCATAAAAAGAATAAATCGGTTCATCTTTACTGTCATAAATCACAATTGCTCTTTTGGGAATAGTAGACAGGGAACTGCTATCTATTTTTTGAAGGGTACTAATGGTATTGTCACCCAAAATAGCGTATAAATTTGCCCGGTTGCTGGCACCTGCCTGTAAACGCATTTGAAATATTTCCTGGCGGCTGAGATCAGTAAAGTAATAAACGGAATAGCTGATTAAAGAAAGAATGCCTGTTACCAATAAGGTAAAAAGCAGCATTATTTTTAAACGTATGTTCATTTCAGGCTTCTTTCAGCATATATCCCATGCCTACTTGTGTATGAATTAGTTTATTGGCAAAGTCCCTGTCCAGTTTCTTCCTGAGGAAAGTTACATAAACATCTATTACGTTAGTCTTGGTATCAAAATCAATATCCCATACATTTAATGCAATGTCTGCCCTGGACACTACTTTGTTTTTATTTTTTACAAGGTATTCCAGCAATTGAAATTCTTTTGCAGTGAGCGAAATAATTTTATTATCGCGTATTACTTCTTTGCTATCCAGGTTCATTTGCAAATCGGCCACTTTAAGAAGATTAGTGTGTGGTACAGCCTGTCGCAAACGCTTTAATAGTGCTCTCATCCTTACCAGTAATTCCTTAAAATCAAAGGGCTTTACTACATAATCATCTGCACCCGCATCAAATCCTTCAATCTTATCATCTATCGCATTAAGGGCAGTTAACATCATTACGGGTATTTGCTGGTTATGGCTTCTGATTTCCTTACACAAGTCGTACCCATTCATACCTGGCAGATTGATGTCAAGTATTGCCAGGTCAAATGATTGAGAATTAAATAAATCCTTGCCTGCCAATCCATCATATGCCACTTCTACATCATATTGGTTTTCTGTCAATCCTTTTTTGAGTGCGTCTGCTATTTTCTTTTCATCCTCTACCAGCAATATCCTTGTGCCATCCATAGTGAAAATATTTAGTATGTAAGTTCTGTAATATAACCGGCAAGATCCTAACTAATACTTTGCAGCCAATTAAAATGAAATTAAAATCCTGTTATTCAATCAGGGAGATAGCAGAATTTTTTTTCATTTTAATTTAAGAGGAATAAAAGTTCGGCTATCAAAAATACGCAGGTAGAAAAACATCATTGATTTGAAAAGTTGGACAGGGATTAATACTGACTTCGCTTTTTGCTGAATTTAACCCTATAAATTGTGCGATTTTTGTACTTCATAATTGGTTAATTTGCCTTACCTTTGCCATCTTTTAAAAGTTCATAGCCATGAGTCGCCGGGAGTTTGATATAGCGTTTGTGGGTTTAAAACCAGGCATTCATGAGTTCGGGTACCAGGTAAATGATAAGTTCTTTGAGGATTATCAGCCGCAGGATTTCCGTAATTGCCAGGCCAACGTAAAGCTGACCCTTGACAAACAAAACGGATTCTTGCTATTAAAGTTTGAAATTGGCGGTACTATTGAAGTGACCTGCGACAGGTGTGGAAGTAATGCCTTACCGCTCAGTTTATGGGACGAGTTTAATATCGTTGTTAAACTGGTAGAGAATCCAGACCCCATGAATGAACAGGAAGATGATCCTGATGTTTATTATATCAGCCGGGGAGAAAGCCATCTGAAAGTAAGTGACTGGATATACGAATTTATTATCCTGAGCATACCCATGCAGAAAGCCTGTGGTCCGGATCAGATAAGAAGTGCTTTTTGTAACAACGATGTGTTGGATTTACTGAGCAGGGACGAAGATGCTCAACTTCCGGCTAGTGTGGAAAACCCTATTTGGAAAGACCTTGAAAAGCTTAAAAAGAACCTTGATAATTAATAACAAGTTTTAGTATTTAATAAATAGTTGAATTATGCCAAATCCCAAAAGACGACACTCTCAGCAACGCAGCGCGAAACGTCGTACGCATTACACTGCAAGTGCTATAACACTTAGTAAAGACAGCGCCACAGGAGAATTACATGTTCGACACCGAGCACATGTGAGTGAGGGTAAACTGTATTATAAAGGAAAAGTAGTGGCTGAACAAGCGCCAATCAAAAAATAATTGCTGCTCATTATTAAAATCCAGCATTCAATGGTTGACAGCAAATGAAAGCCTTGGATATTGGAATTTTATTTTTGGATAACTCATATGAATATAGGCTTGGATATGATGGGCGGTGACTACGCTCCGCTGGAAGCTGTAAAAGGCATCCGGCAATTTTTAACTGAGCCAGTGGTTCCGGCAGTGTTTTTTTTATTTGGAGATGAAGCACAGATTGAACCGCTGTTGGCGTCTGAAAATATTAACAAGGATAAAGTCAAAATAATTCATGCTCCACAGGTTATTGAAATGCATGAACATCCCACCAAGGCCCTCAAAGAAAAACAACAATCTTCCATAGCATCAGGGTTTCAACATCTCGCTTCTGGTAAAATAGATGCTTTTATCAGTGCTGGTAATACTGGTGCCATGCTGGTAGGTGCTATGTTCAGTATAAAAGTTATCAATGGCATTACAAGACCTACCATTGCCAGTGTAATACCAAAAGAAAACGGTAATACAGGAATCCTGCTCGACGTAGGTTTGAATGCCGATTGCAAACCGGAAAACCTGAATCAATTCGCTACGCTTGGTTCGCTGTATGCACAATATATTCTTGGCATTGGTAAACCCAGGGTTGGTTTGATGAATGTTGGCGAAGAAGAAGGCAAAGGTAATATCCTGGCACAGGCTACTTATCCCCTGCTTAAAGAAAACAAACAAATTCATTTTATAGGAAATATTGAAGGGCGTGATGTTTTGCTTGATAAAGCAGATGTTATGGTTTGCGAAGGTTTTACAGGCAATATAATTCTCAAAATGGCTGAATCGATTTATGATATAACACAGGCGAAAAATATACAACACAAATTCCTCGACTGTTTCAATTTTGAAAACTACGGTGGTACGCCTGTATTGGGTGTTTCCAAACCAGTGATCATCGGCCACGGTATTTCACATGCAAAAGCATTTAAGAACATGATTGCACTTGCAGTAAAAATGGTTGAAACAGATTTGATGACTAAAATGAAAGCATCTTTTGCCAGCAATTGAATATCTTCCCGCTCATTGCAAGTATGAATTTTATCTTCAGCTATATCCAGGATTTTTTCAAAGGTGCGGATAAATGGTTTTTGGTTTTTTGTGTTGGCTTCGTTGCCCTTATCATCGCAATAAATTACAGGTTTGGTGTAGAAACTAAATGGTTGTATAATATTCACAATCGCTTTGGTAAGTTTATGGGGTTTTATGCGGTTTACAGTATCGCATTTATAATACCATTCCTCTTGCTGATTCTCACAAAACACTGCCACGTAGTCCAATCAAAAATGTTTTGGCTTTTGCTGATAACAGCGCCTGCCATTTTTGCCTTGAAAGTAAGTTTTCCCGGGCCCGGAACCTGGCCAACGGCAAATGAAAATAACCTGTGGACGAAATATTATGCTATTATTCTCAACCTGCCTTCGCGATTGATCCTGGTTGTAATTCCCTTAATACTTTTTTACTGGTTTGAAAAAAATAATAACTCTTTCTGGGGTCTGACCATTAAAAATTTTGACTGGCATCCTTATGCGCTGATGTTATTGGTAATGTTGCCGTTGATAGGATTTGCTTCTACACAAACAGATTTTCTCCAGATGTACCCAAAACTCAGGCAGGTTGCATTTATTGAAACCAATACCACCAAGCCCTGGTTCTACAAATTGTTGTTTGAAATTTCTTATGGGATTGACTTTATTAGTATTGAGCTTTTTTTTCGTGGATTCTTGGTTTTTGCATTCGTGAGATATGTAGGCGTCGACGCCGTTTTACCGATGGCAGTTTTTTATTGCAGCATTCATTTTGGCAAACCATTGTTTGAATGTATTTCTTCTTTTTTTGGTGGAATGTTACTGGGCATTGTTGCTTACCGCACACAATCCATTCTCGGAGGAATGGTGGTGCACCTGGGTATTGCGTGGATGATGGAACTTGGCGGTTATTTTGGTAATCTGTACAGGCGATAGCGTTCCATATCTGGTTGATAAAACCAGGTTGAACAACCGTTTTGATTGACGTACTTGTTATAGAAATAAAAAACTACCAACTCATAAGCCGGATTCTGTTTCTAAACTATCATTTATCTGGCTCCGACATTACTGGCGGAATCTTGCTGCCTACCCTTCCCGGTACATCTGTAGATGGTAGTGAACGAGCAGCTCACCTTGCTTATTGACTGAATAAAATAGTTCAATCAACAACAAACCGGGATATACGTGGCATTACAGAATGCAAGGTTTACCCACCCCGTATATTACTATCCGGGGTCGTAGGCTCTTACCCTACGTTTTCACCCTCATCCCTATTGCGGGACAGTTATTTTCTGTGGCACTATCTGTTCCTCCTGTTTTCAGCAGGAGAACCCGGCTATTCACCGGTGCATTGCTCTGTACTGTCCGGACTTTCCTATCTTATGTTGCCACAAGATCGATAGCTCGGTTGGTAGTAAGAGCAAAAATAAGTAAGAGAAAATTAAGTAAGGTGGAAATGTGAAAATGCACCTGGTGGATTTGCTTTATTCCACATGCAATGGCATTTATTGCAAACTTAAAGCTAAGCAGGAAGCCAAAGTCTATTGCAATCAAATATTAAATACTATTTCGCGGTTTCAAAATTGAAGAAAAATTTCTGTAGCCCCATATCCGTAAGATGGATGGTATTGATTCACGAAAGATTTCACTTCTTTTTTCAAACGTAATTGTTCATGTATTTCGTCCCGCAAACGACCGGTGCCGAGGCCATGAATAAAAATGACAGTAGGTTGCCGGTGTGCAACTGCCAGTTCAAAATATTTTTCAAACTCTTTCATCTGCAGGGTTAGTATTTCAAAATTGCTTAAACGATCCCATTCATCGGTTAGTTTTTCTATATGTAAATCAACTACGGTACGTGCCGGCGGCAAATGATGTCTGGCTTTGGAAGCTTCATACATCTTATAACCCGCAGTTACCAATGGGCTCATTTCAATTTTTTCTTCTTCTTTTTTAGCAGGATAAGTCTCAAATAATTTATAGCTAAAAGTAGGTTCGCCTTTTAATTTTATTTCCTCAATTCTTTTGAATAATTGCGCTGGCTTCAGTTTAAGTGAAGTTTCAAAATAATCTACCTTCGATTTATCCGGGTTGATCAGGGAAAATTCGCAATCAAATGAAGGATTATCATTTAATTGTTCAAATGGAACATCGTGCAGGTAGAAATCCTGGTTGGCAAACAGTTCGTTTTTTAATTCAAAGCCTGCTTTTCCAAAATAATTGATCTTATAATGAAAATGATAATCTGTTCCTGTTCCATTTATAAGGTGAACCTTTAACAAGTCAACAATATCGTCGCCGAATTCATCGGTTTCAAATTTTGGAAGGAACATCAACCACATACCAGCCGGATTTTTTTCTGCCAGTGCAGATGATTTTTTTTCCTTTGGTAATTGATCAATATAGGTCCTCGGTTTCTTTTCCGGTACCTTTCTCTGCTGCGTGAATTGTTTAAAGTAAGGGAAATCAAGTTGATCAGTATAGGCTGGAAATTTTACACCCCGAACATCCACCATCACCATTTTATCATTAATAATATCTACCACTTCGCCGTCTTCATTGGAATGAAGTACGGTTACTTTATCACCAATTTCAAATTTCATGTTGCAAAAATAGTGAAAGAGTTTGAAGGAAGGTGGAGGATGAAAGCTATAAGGTCTTCAACCGCTCAACCACTACTGTACACCCTATATCTTATAACTTACAGCTTTCCCCTTTTGCCTTATTCCGTTCTTTTCGCCAGTTTACTTTTTTTATATCCATATAAGAAATAGACTACCAAACCCAGCGCCAGCCAACTGGCAAACCATGCCCAGTTTTTAGCTGTCATGCCTGTTAATAGATACAAACAGGTTACTAATCCCAGCAATGGGATTAATGAATATTTTTTGATAAGGGTGAAGACACAGATAACAATACAGGCTATCCAAAAAATGATGGTAGATAAATTGATGGTTTTTTTTGCGAGCGTGGCATTATCCAATGCAGTTGTAGTTAAATCGGTTTTTGTTGTTTCTATTCCGGCAACGGCCGCCTTCGCTTCGGAACTTGTTAAATTAAAATCCAACAACTGTTGTATATACTGGTGATTGAAAATATAAATAATCAGCAGGCTTCCAATAATAATTGCGGGGAATATATATTGCCCGTTAATATAAGGAATGTGAAACTTTCCAGCCTGTTTCTCTTTTCGAGGAATTAATAATACTCCACCACAAACCAGTACAAAAGCAAATAAAGTGGCAATACTGGTGAAGTCGAGCACAAAAGTTTTATCCGTAAACAAAATTGGTATCCCTACAACTAGCCCCGTTACGATGGTAGAGAATGAAGGGGTATTAAATTTCGGATGAATTCTCTGAAACACCGGTGGCAATAAACCATCGCGACTCATGCTCATCCATATACGGGGTTGTCCCATTTGAAACACCAGCAGCACACTCGTCATAGCAATTACGGCTGCTATCGCTACGAAAAACTGCATCCAGCTTACATCCAGGTTTTGCTTTTCAAAGATAAAAGCAAGCGGGTCCCCTATCCCTTCAAAATTGCGGTAATTGACAGCGCCGGTTAAAACCAATGTAAGCAAAATATAAACAATTGTACAGATCACCAGTGAAAGTATCATACCTCTTGGTAAGTCGCGTTGAGGGTTTTTGCTTTCCTCTGCCAGCACACTTACAGCATCAAATCCTATATAAGCAAAGAAAACACCGCTGACAGCAGCCATCACTCCTCCGAAGCCATTGGGCATAAAAGAATGAATGCCTGCATCATTAGCAGGTGTCCAATTTATAGTAAGTCCTTTTGAAAAAACGATATAGCCCCCTACCAATATTACCAGCCCCACCACTATCATTTTCAATATCACCATTACATTACTAAAATTCCGGCTTTCTTTTATCCCCCGGTAAACCAGGTAGGTGATGAGCAGGTTGATAATAATAGCAGGTAAATCAAAAATTATATGCAACCCTCCAATAACGGGTGCACTATTCCATGCATCCAGTACATCTTTGGTTGCATTGCCATCTGCCATGGCGTGTTTCACTTCCATATAACTGGTGCATAAATATTCAGGAAGGTGAACATTTATTTTTCCAAGGAATGAAGTAAAATAATCGCTCCAGCTATACGCTACATAAATGTTACCAATAGAATACTCCATAATTAAAGCCCACCCTATAACCCAGGCAAACAACTCACCAAATGATGCATAAGCGTAAGTATAAGCGCTGCCCGCCACGGGTATCCGGCTGGCAAATTCAGAATAACAAAAGGCTGTAAATGCACAAGCAACAGCGGTGATAACAAATAAAATTACTACGCCCGGCCCGCCATGAAACACTGCACCTCCTAAACTGCTGAAACTACCTGCGCCCAGGATAGCTGCAATACCAAAAAATGTAAGATCGCGCATGGTTAATACCCGTTTTAACCCACCGGTACCATGACTGTCATCTGATCCGTCTGCTAATATGGAGGAAATCTTTTTTGTACGAAAAAGAGAATTGGACATGCAGTTTTGGTTTAAAGGATTAAGATAGTCAAAAATTCCTGATGTCTGATTCAATGATATTTGATTTATTCAGGTACTGTCAACATTGCCAATACTAGCATCAGATGCCGCAAATGTTTCCCATCATATTGATGATTCGTCAGCCATCATACAGTAATAATCCACAATAGAAAATCGCAATTTTCAATAATGTCATACCACATTCCGGGATTATCTTTATTGAAAATTGAAACGATGTCACTAAATATTATTCATAAACTCAGGATAAAAGCAGGAGATACTCTCCTAACGATAAATGAACCTAAAACATTCAAACAAGTTTTGCAACCATTACCGGCAAGTGTAAAAATAGTTTCTTCAGTTAAAACTTATCAGCAATTGCATTGGTTTCTAAAACATCAATCACAGTTGGAAAAAGAAATGATTAAAGTGTTGCCACTTATACATACCGGAGTAATATGCTGGATTTATTATCCTAAAGGAAGTTCTTCTATTCAAACTGATCTTACCAGAGACAAAGGATGGGAAGCGCTACTGGCACACGGCGATACACTTACCTGGATAAGTCTTATTTCATTTGATGAAACCTGGTCCACATTTGGTTGTCGTTTGAAAACAAATGCTGATAAGAAAAAAGATACCATACCCAGGCAACGCGAAATACTTCAATATATAGATGCCGAAAAAAAAACAATTCGCTTGCCGGAAGATCTTTCAAAGTTGTTAAAGAAGAATAAGAAAGCCTGGATTTTTTTTAATAGTCTTTCCTTTACAAATCGCAAAGAATATGTTGAATGGATAATAACAGCCAAAAGAGAAGAGACAAAAAAAGAACGCCTGGATGGAACAATAGAGAGATTGATGAAAGAATGGAAGAATCCTAGAAATCTATAAACGATTGCATTCATTTAAATGGTAAAGTTTTCTTTGAAGGCAATCAACATAAAATGCTTTATGATTTTCTTCCGCATATTTCCATAATGGTACACGGTTTGCGAATCTATATGAAAACAATATCAGCTGGTTGCTAATCATGAGCAAGCTTTATTAATGGATAGACCTTCCACATATTTATATTAATTACGACATTAATAGTCAAATGCAAACATCCCTAATATTCCCGCTGCACCAGGAACTGTGCAAGTGCCCTCAATGGCTGTTTGCGTATATTCACGACCGCGATATCTTCCAGGTGCCGGAATGCTGCACTTACATATTTATCTTTTAATTCCATCGCCCAATTATCTACCCCCGATGTTTTAAAAATCTCCTGCACTTTTTCAACTTTATTGGCTGGATCTGTTTTTAACAATGTCTTCAATTCTTTCTTGCTGGCCCCTTCGGCAATTTCAAGTGCCTGGATCATTAAAAAAGTTTTCTTATTGGCAACAATATCACCACCTACTTTTTTTCCGAATTTGCTGGGATCGCCAAACGCGTCCAGGTAATCATCCTGTACCTGAAACGCAATGCCAAGATTCCTTCCAAATTCATACAAATGATGTTGATTGCCATCTCCCGCCCCTCCCAATATAGCGCCAGATTTTAGACTGGCTGCCAGTGAAACAGATGTTTTCAATTCTATCATGTGCAGGTATTCTATCATACTGACCTCCTCTCTCTTTTCAAAGTCCATATCCAGTTGCTGACCCTCACAAACTTCAGTAGCAGTTTTATTGAAAAGGTGCAGGATTGCATGCAGGTAATGCGTACTTATTTTATTGAGGTAATCATAGGCCCGCACCAGCATTACGTCACCCGCAAGTAAAGCAGTTGAAGCGTCATATTTTTCATGAACAGTAGGCATGCCACGTCTCAGCGGAGCTTTGTCCATAATATCATCATGTATCAATGTAAAGTTGTGAAAGAGTTCAATGGCTGTTGCCACATGCCACGCATCTGCGCCAATCTCATCAAAGAGTTCATTCCCCATCAGGCACATAACGGGCCTTACTCTTTTGCCGCCGATACTTAGGAAATAGTCATTGGGCGCATACAGGGTAGCTGGTTGTTCAGGAAAATGACTGACTTCAAATTGTTGTTGAAACTGTTTTGATAACTCGTCGAATGATTGCATGTATGGTTCTTAATTTGCTAAAATATTGAATTTTAATAATGCATCGTTTAACTTCTTTGCCTCATATTCTATTAACTTAGCCGCCAAAGATAAATAACGCAACATGAAACGAATTTATAGTATAACCATCGCTGTCGTCTTTTTGTTGCAACATGCATTCTGCCAGAATGGTATCGTTGTTATACAAACTGATTTTGGTTTAAAAGACGGCGCCGTTTCGGCAATGAAAGGTGTTTCCATGCAAGTATCTCCAACTTTGAAATTATATGATCTCACCCATGAAATTCCGTCTTACAATATATGGGAAGCTGCGTATCGCCTTGAACAAACCGCGCAGTACTGGCCAAAGGGTACTGTATTTGTTTCAGTAGTTGATCCGGGTGTGGGAAGCAAGCGGAAATCAGTTGTGTTGAAAACAAAGACAGGTCATTATTTTGTATCACCTGATAATGGAACGCTTACATTGATTGCAAAATCGCTGGGGATTGAAGAACTTCGTGAGATTGATGAAAAATTGAATCGGTTACCGGGTTCTGGTGAATCGTATACCTTTCATGGCAGGGATGTATATGCATATACTGCAGCCAGGCTTGCAGCAGGTAAGATCACTTATCAGCAGGTAGGTCCCAAACTTCCAAACCAGGTTGTATCAATAGACTACCAGGCAGCAGTTATTGTAAACGGGGTTATCAAAGGCAATATCCCTATACTGGATGTTCAATTCGGTAATGTATGGACAAATATTCCGGCTAAGATGATCAAGGAATTAAATATTCAGCAAAATGATAAAATTATCGTTGAAATTTTTGATAGGGATGTTTTGAAATACAGTGGCAGCATACCATTTGTTTCCACTTTTACCTCTGTGCCAGAACAGCAACCATTGTGTTACCTGAATAGCCTATTGAATTTTTCTTTTGCATTAAATATGGGTGACTTTGCAAAGAAATTTGGAATTGCCAGCGGACCAGACTGGAAAGTCGTTATTCAAAAAGCTAAATGATAGTTATACCACGGAGACACAAAGACACAGTGGTTTCACAAAGTAATTTGTTTGGTTTTAAAATTTAGCCATCGTAACGCCGAATGGCTAAATGATAGTTTTACGACGTAGACGCAAAGACACGCTGGTTTCACAAAGTAATTTGTTTGGTTTTAAAATTTAGCCATCGTAACGCTGAATGGCTAAATGATAGTTTTACCACGGAGACACCAATACACGGTGGTTTCACAAAATAATTTGTTTGGTTTTAAAATTTAACCAGCGTAACGGAGAAAAATGATAGTTTACCAAGGAGACACAGAGACAAGGTGGTTTCACAAAGTAATTTGTTAGATTTTAAACCTAATCATCGTAACACAGAAGTGCCACAGAGAAATTATTTTCCGATTCAGTTCAACATTACTTTGTGTCACTTTTCATTAAAAAAACCATTGTGACCCTCAGCGTCTTTGCGTCTCTGTGGTTCAAGAAAAACCATGTTCAAAAAATTATTTTTTCTTTCCATGTTTTGCCTTGTCTCCGTTGTTCTCACCCACACCCATAACCGCAGATACCACCCATTCATAATCCAGCTGGCGTTTGGTAAGATTGGCTGAGATGAGTCGGATACGAACTTTATCACCCATCCTGAATGTGCGCCCGCTTCTTCTTCCAACCAATGCATACTCAGTTTCTACGTGTCTGAAATCGTCAAAGTCGAACAGGCTATTGATACTTACCAATCCCTCGCATTTGTGTTCAACGGTTTCCACCCAGAAGCCAAATGAAGAAACGCCACTGATTACCCCGTCAAACGTTTCTCCTATCTTATCTTGCATAAACTCCACCTGTTTGTATTTATTCGCAGCTCTTTCGGCATCCATCGCCGCACGTTCACGTTCACTGCAATGCCTGCATTTAATCTCCATTTTTTTATCAACGGGTAATTCACCTTTTAACACCTGCTCCAGTATCCGATGTACCATTATATCGGGGTAACGCCGGATGGGAGAAGTAAAATGCGTATAATGTTCAAAGCTCAGGCCGTAATGGCCAATATTTTCCGAAGTATAAATAGCTTTTGCCATGGTACGTATTCCCAATTGCTGCAACACGTGCTGCTCCGCCTTCCCCTCAACATCCTGTAACATCTGGTTGAATGAAGCAGCAATACCTTCAGGCGTCTTTGTATCGAATTTATGACCATACTTTTTCGCAAACTCAACAAAGGGCAATAATTTTTCTTCGTCGGGTGTATCATGTATTCGATAAGGAAAAGGGATGGGTTTTTTATTTATCTTAATTTTTGAAACGTGCTCAGCCACTACCTTGTTTGCCAGTAGCATAAATTCTTCGATCAATTGGTGAGACTCCTTGCTTTCTTTAACAACAATACCAATAGGCTTTCCAGTTTCATCCAGCTTGAATCTTACCTCAGTACTTGAGAAATTGATTGCCCCCATTTTAAAACGTTGCTTGCGGAATCGCTGCGCGAGGTTATTCAACAATAGAATTTCGTCACCCAGTTCTCCTTTGCCATTTTCAATAATGGACTGTACATCTTCATATGCAAATCGTTTATTTGAATGAATGACGGTTTTACCCAACCAGTATTTTTTTACTTCTGCTTTGGGTGTGATTTCAAAAATTGCAGAGAATGTAAATTTATCTTCATTGGGCCTGAGTGAACACAATTCATTGGAAATTCTCTCCGGCAACATAGGATTGACCCGATCCGGTAAATAAACTGACGTGGCCCTTTCATAGGCTGATTCATCCAATGCTGTCTCCGGTTCTACATAATAACTTACATCTGCAATGTGAACACCTATTTCATAGTTGCCATCTTTTAATACCCTGAATGAGATAGCATCATCAAAATCTTTTGCATCAGCTGGGTCAATTGTAAATGTTAGTATTCCTCGTATATCTTTTCTTTTTTTAATTTCATCTTCCGGTAAGGTTTCCGGTAATCTTTCAGCTGCTTCAATCACATCATCGCTAAAACCAATAGGAAAGCCGTTTTCCACTATGATTTCTTTCATGGCCAATTCATTTACATTCGCCGCATCCATTACTTCCAGGACCTCGCCATTGGGTTTTTTATTTTTTTCCCAGTTTAATAGTTTTACCACCACTTTATCTCCGTCTTTTGCGCCGTTTAATTTATCAAGCGGTATATAAATATCCGGCATTGGCTTTTCTGTTTCGCCTGTAAAAAAGGCGAAATGCCCGCTCACATCAATTTTTCCCAGGAACTCTGTTTGTTTGCGTTCTATAACGTCCACCACTTCGCCCTGTTTACGACCGCTCTTGTTTTGATCGCCTGTAATGCGTACCCTCACTGTATCGCCATGTAATGCAGTATTGAAGCCATTGGGTCTTACAAGAATATCCGTATCCAGTTTATCAACTATCACATAACCCATTCCTGACCTTGTAATATCTAATCTTCCTTTGTATAAAGTCTCAAATGATGTTTTCTTCTTTTTCTTTTTCTCTTGTTTCTTTGCCATCTTTTATTTCATTTTTTTCCTTCTTCAATTTTGAGGAAAAGTTCTTTTTATTTAAAAATTTAAAAGCCCGATTGTTTATACAGGCTGGCGCCTTTTTTCCGGTTTGCTGCTAAATTCACTGATAAATTTACCGATTAATTCATTGAACCTGCTTTCTTCATTAAATAAAAACTGCAGTTCAATGGGCATAATATACAATGGTATATCGCGCAATTCCTGTTCGAATTTTACCAATCGTACCGCATCTTTTTCTGTCGTCAGCAATATCTTATTTGCGGCAGGGATTCCATAAAACCGTTTTTTTATTTCTTTCAAATCATCAATGGTAAAAATATGATGATCGTTATAGGTAATCTCATAAAAGGCCTTTGATTTATCGGCGAGAAAATTTTTCAATGGTGCAGGGTTCGCAATGCCGGTTACCAATAAAACTTCCATGTCCTGCGATAGGCGGCGGGGATGTTTTGAAAGAATATGGTAAGGTTGTCCGTAACGAATACCCGAAAAGAAAACTTGCTGGCTTTCAGCCGGTTTTATCTCTTCTATAATGGCATCTTTTTCTTTGGGCAATAAATTGAGTTTGCATTTTGTGACGATGATAATATCGGCTCTTTGAATACTTGACTTCTCATCCCTGAGATCACCGGTTGGCAGGTACCAATCCCTTGTATAAAGATTATCATAGTCCGTAAGTACTATATTCAATCCTGCAACAATTGACCGGTGCTGAAAAGCATCGTCCAGAATGATAGCCTGAGTACCTGGTTTGTCATGCAGAATTTGAGGAATGGCTTCAATCCGTTGTTCACCTACCGCAATCGCTACATCAGGAAATTTCAAATGAAACTGCATAGGCTCATCACCAATTTCAAGCGCGGTGCTACTATCATTTGCCAATGCATAGCCACGGGTCTTTCGTTTGTAACCACGGCTCAGCGTCGCAATCCTGAACTGATCCTTGAGTTGTAAAACTAAATATTCAACCATTGGAGATTTACCGGTACCCCCTGCCGCAATATTACCTACACAAATAACCGGCAGGTTGAATGAACTTGACTTAAGAATATTCCAGTCGTATAACCGGTTGCGGATATAAATCAGAACAAGATAAATGAGTGAAAAAGGAAACAATAAAACGCGAATGGTTTTCAGAAAAGGAAAATTAGAATTCATATATAGCCTGGGGAGTAACCCCGATTGTTAAAGGTACATCAAATTGCGTGACACCTTCAATCACGTCTACCGGTTCAAAAAATGAAAAGCCGATTTTTACAATGCTTTCCCTGCAGGTTGGTAAGAACCGATCGTAAAATCCTTTTCCAAAACCAACGCGATGACCATTGGTATCAAATACCAGTAGCGGCACAAAAACCAAATCAATTGTTGCAGGGTCTATTAGAATACCATTTATTGGTTCGGCAATACTATATTCATTTAAATTAAATTCTGTGGTATCATCGGTCAAAAATATTTCCATACTATGGTTCCTCAAATCAGTAACGGGATAGGCTATTTGCAATCCGGGTATCCTGAATCGCAGATAGTCTGTCAGCAAATGAGTATTGGGCTCCGCATGTAGTTGCAATGGCTGGTAACTGAGCAATACTTTGGTATCAAAAGAAATTTTAAGCTGCTGAAATTGTATCAGCAATAAGTCTTCCGCACGCAAGCGTTCCGGTTCGGGCAATGCTGCTCTTTTTTTTTTGTATTGTTCCCTCAGTTGATTTTTTGTCATAATATTTTTTCCAGGGCTTGTTTGATTGAAACCGCCTGCTGAAATACGAATTTTTTATCCGCCTGTATTGTATAGGGAATGCTGGCAATTTTCGGATATCCCGACCAGTGCACAATCTCATCTTCATAAGAAAGATATTGATCATTAAATATCCAACCGGCTACATCTAATTTATAGTATTTACAAACTTCTGCTGTAAGTAATGAGTGGTTGATGCTTCCCAGGTAATTCCTGCTTACCAGAATGACTTTTGCATCCAGGAGACGGATCAAATCGGCTACAAATTCGCTTTCATTCAATGGTACGAGCAATCCGCCCGCGCCTTCGATGATAAAAGTTGCTGCGGGATCCCGTTTGTCCCTGTATAAATCAGACAACCTTTCTTTTATTACGGTGATATCTATGTGAATATTCTCTTCGCGTGCGGATATGTGTGGTGACGCAGGCATTTTAAGTTTATATATTTCCGGATGAATTGTAGAAACATCATTTGTAATCGCATTCCTGACCCACTGCGCATCCGTTGAGTTTTGATCACCTGCCTGTACCGGTTTCCAGTAATCAGCCTGTAATGCTTCTGCAATAATTGCGGAGACCAGGGTTTTTCCAATGTCGGTACCGATTCCTGTTATAAAAAATGTTTTTACCAAGATCTGAATGAGGTTTATAGTGATTTCGATATTTATCAGCCAGTTGGCTCTATAAAAATAGAAAATATTGTAGTGCCGTAGTTGCGTTCGGTTTTATACAAGGCAAATTTCTGGTAGTTATTCCGGGGGGTATGTTCCAATACAAACCAGCCACCAGGTTTTAATAATTTTCTATCTGCAACCAGTTTCGGCAGATCATCTATGGTTGATAATGCGTAAGGCGGACCGGCAAAAATAAAATCAAAAGACTCATTACATTGGTTTATAAACTTGAATACATCCATCTTAACAACTTTACAGTTTTCAATTTTCAGCATTGCAATGTTATTAATGATGAATGCATGCATTGTAGGATCTTTTTCGATAATGGTAAGATCAACTGCACCACGCGAAGCGAGTTCATAACTGATATTGCCTGTTCCGCCAAACAAATCAAGCGTCTTCATTCCTTCTAAATCGAGGTTATTTTGAAGTATGTTAAACAATCCTTCTTTCGCAATATCAGTTGTTGGCCTGGTAAAGGGCATGTTTGCAGGTGGGTTCAATTTTCTTCCTCCTAAACTTCCGCCTATGATACGCATGTGGCAAATTTCAATAGAGGTGAAAAGAAATGTGGTGGGTATTCATTCAGGGCTGAAGCTGAAGACAAGATCGGAAATGATTCCAAAGACGTTTGTCCAAAATATTTATAGATTTCTGAATACAAGGCAGACGATTCGTCAATCATACCGGACAGCCTGATACTGGTTGTCCCGGTAGAAAACTTCAACTTGTCGCATATATTTAGCAGGTAGTATGCCACATCTTCCACCACTTCATAAAAATAACTTTGCATTAAAACCGGCTGGTCCTCTCTAAAACATGCTACTAAAATCCTGCCGGGATAAAACAATACGGAGATAAATTCTTCTTGCTTTTCCTGTTCTCTATAAATACATTCCAGCCAGACACTATAATAGTGCCGGTATTGAGGATTTGAATATATCCTTTGAAAAAGTTGCTGAACCTCTGAAGGAACATGATATACATTGAAAGCGCTGAATTCATTTATTTTTTCGCTGAGGACAATACCACGGTTTAAATCTCCGTATAATAATTCGTTTAATTCATTAGTAGAATTATGGTTAAAATAGTTGGTGGGTATCAGCTGGCATTCGGGAAAATTATATATCAGGGTTGCCTTTACGTCTTTATTTCTCAATGTTTCTTCATCATAAAGAATTTCTTCCAGTTCTGCTACCAGTTCTCTTTTATCCGGCGCATCTGTTTCAAACACTTTGATGCATACGGCTTGTTTCGATTGATTCAAAATAGTATAGGCAAAAATATGCTGGCTTATTTCCATGATAAGCTGGCAATGCTGCCAGTCAAAATTTTCATCTGCCGGAATATCGAATAAAAGCTTGGACATAGTTTTAAGTGCTGCAAAATAGTATATTTTATGCACCGAATCTTCCGGTCACTTTCCCTTTCACAATATTTGTTAGGTTTGCACCCATTTTGCCATGGCGTCATCATCCACACATAACAGTTTACAGGTAGATATCAGTAACCGGCAGATATTAAAAATTGCCATTCCCATTAGTTTTGGAATACTGGTTCCTCAATTAAATTTTATTACCAATAATATTTTTCTCGGCAGGTTAAGTGAACAGGCATTGGCAACCGCGGCCATCACAGGAGTTTACTACCTGATATTCGCTGCCATTGGATTTGGTCTGAACAATGGCCTGCAGGCATTGATATCCAGGCGTGCCGGTGAGAACAGGCCCGGTGAAATTGGAAAACTTTTTATACACGGTGTTGCACTATCTATGGGCATTGCTGTCATAGGTATTTTTCTTACATATACAATATCGCCATGGGTTCTAAAATTTAGTATTCACGATATTGTACTTCGTGAACAAGCAGTTTCATTTTTGAAAATCAGGATATGGGGACTGCCTTTTTTATATGTTTACCAGATGAGCAATGCTTTGCTGGTGGGCACCAATTTAAGTAAATACCTGGTGGCAGGTACACTGGCAGAGGCAATATCAAATATATTTTTTGATTATGGTTTAATATTCGGCCATTTTGGTATGCCCGCGCTTGGTTTTAACGGTGCCGCTATTGCCTCAATCATAGCAGAGTTCATGGGCATGACGGTTGTATTCGCGGTGATTCACTTCAAAGGTATCGGTAAAAGATTTGCTTTGTTCAGCAGTTTTAAATATGATAGTACCAGTGCCAATTCCATTTTCCGCCAGTCTTCACCACTGATATTTCAGCATGCAATCAGTATTCTTAGCTGGGAGTTTTTTTATATTTTAATTGAACATCATGGGGAAAGAGATTTATCAATTTCCAATACCATGCGAAATATATTTGGTTTGTTTGGCATGTTTTCATGGGCTCTTGCAGCTACCTGCAGCAGTATGGTCAGTAATATTATAGGGCAGGGATTACAGCACCGGGTGCCGGAGCTGATCCTTAAAGTAATTAAAATCAGTACCGGGATAGCCGTAATAGTATTTACACTTTTAAATATTTTCCCACAGCTGTTTCTTTCTGTGTATGGTCAAAATGAGGAATGGGTTACACAAGCAATACCAGTTGTGAGAATTGTTTCTTCTGCATTGGTTTTTATGTCTTTTTCCATTGTAAGTGTAAGTGCGGTTACGGGTACCGGTAATACACGCATAAGCCTGTTGATAGAATTCATTACTATTGTAATGTATTGCGTATATATATGGTGGGTGTTGGAATACCTGAACCTGTCAATTGTAGTGGGTTGGATGAGCGAATGGATATATTGGGGCTCAATGTTTACTTTATCTTTTATTTACCTGCGAAGCGGGAAGTGGAAAGGAAAAGTAATTTAATACAAGCAACCGGCATATCAGATTAAAACAGTCAATTAAGTTCTTTGATTAATTTTCTGCCTTCATCTTTTACTCTTATATCGGCAGGAATTTTATCTGGCATGCTCATCAGCTTATTCAGCAATGCAATGGCTTTTTGTTTTTCATTGTTTCGGATATAACATTTTGCCAACTCAGTGTAATTAACCATTGCCCCGGGGCTCAGCGACATGCTTTTTTCATAATTATAAATAGCATCTTTCAATGAAGCAGGTGGTAGCCCTCCGTAAAACAACTTAGCAGCCGCACGCTCCAATCCACTGAGGTTGCTCACTTCATAATGCCAGCGTCCCAAAACATGGTAAGGTTTATAATTGGAAGGGTTGTATTTGATCGATAGTTCAGAATATTTTTTTATATCGTTTACCGCTTCTATCTTTTCTCTTCCACCTGTCACAAGTGCCATCCTTCCCATAGCGATAGCCATCACAAAATTTGCGTCTGAATTGGCTGGATTTAATTTAAGGGCTATTTCAGCATAACGTCTTGCAGTTTTAAAATAATCTATTTTCAATGATTTTGCAGTCTGCTTGTGACCAATGGCACTGCACAACTCACTGCTTTTGCAAATGGCTTGCAGGTTAACAGGTTGAATATGTAAAATCTCCTGGTATTTTTTAAAAGCCGCTTCATCACTGGTTAGTTCCAGTTGTTCGGCTTCTTTTTGTAACGCAGCAACGTCCTGTGCCAGGCAAAAAAAAGGTAGGATCGATAAAAAGAATAAGGTTATAAAACGGTTTCTCACTGGTCGTCAAATTTCTTGTGCAATGTTATGCCTACACTTCCCTGGAAATTTTCAATGGAAGGCTGCAGCTTAAAGATAGAAATACTTACTTCTTTTACAAAGGAATATTCGTGCCTGATTTTGCGAATAATGCTTTCTGCCACTTCTTCTAGTAATGGAGTGGGCATTAACATCCGTTTTTTAACAATGTTATAGAGTTCCACATAATTGAGGACGTTCCTGATACTATCGAACCTCAGATTTTTTTCTTCATACTGAACCAGCAAATGCACCAGGAGTTCATTGCCCGACTTTGATTCTCCTTCATAAATTCCATGGTAGGCAAAAAAACGCAGATCGTTCAAATGGACAGTTAACATACAATAGAAATGATACAATTATATCGCCTCAATTTAAAGAGAAAATGATAGCAGGTATATTAAATTTAAATGGACTTATGCCAAACCATTGGCAGATAAATATCTTTCGGCATCCAATGCGGCCATACAGCCGCTTCCTGCAGCAGTTACTGCCTGGCGGTATATCTTATCCTGCACATCTCCAGCAGCAAACACGCCTTCCCTGTTTGTTTTAGCGGTACCCGGAATGGTTCTGATATAGCCTGCTTCATCCAAATCAAGCCAATCTTTAAAAATATCCGAATTGGGCTGATGTCCGATGGCAACAAAAAAACCCGACACGGGGATTGTTTTTTCTTCACCTGTTTTGTTGTTCTTTATCCGAACCGCTTCTGTTTTATGTTCGCCAATGATTTCTTCTGTATCTGTGTTCCAGTAAACTGTAATATTTGAAGTTGCTTTTACCCGATCCTGCATTACCCTGGATGCCTTCATTCCATCTTCGCCTTTACGAACAATCATATGAACAGTGCTGCAAAGTTTAGATAAGTATAACGCTTCTTCACATGCTGTATCACCTGCACCTACAATTGCCACTTCTTTACCCCTGAAAAAGAAACCATCACAAACAGCACAAGCGCTAACGCCATATCCATTCAACCTTTGTTCACTCTCAAGACCCAGCCATTTTGCTGAGGCCCCTGTGGCAATTAAGACTGCATCCGCTTCAATCAATTTATCTTCATCTATCCACACCTTAAAAGGTCGTTTCGAAAAATCAACTTTTGTAGCTAACCCAAAACGTATATCTGCGCCCATACGGCTTGCCTGTTTTTCAAAGTGAACCATCATATCGGGTCCCTGAATGCCTTCCGCATAACCTGGATAATTTTCCACTTCTGTTGTAATGGTTAACTGGCCACCAGGTTGTATGCCCTGATATAATACAGGTTTCATATTTGCACGTGCGGCATAGATAGCCGCAGTGTAGCCTGCGGGTCCGGATCCAATTATCAAACAATGAACTCTCTCTATATTATCCATAGCACTTCTTTGATTGCGTTATTTTTTTAAAAAAATTTAAAATGGGTGGACAAAAATAGTGGTTAGAACGCAAAACCGGCGTCGTTTATCCGACGACCTGTATTTCGTGTGTATAATCTTATTTAGGAACTATTATCGTCTTATACTGAACAGCATAACCACCGAAATATCCCAGTGCGTCTTTTACATTGCTCAATACTTTGGTAGGCGATGCGAATGGATTACCAATACTGCCGTAACTGTATTCCATGGTGCGCCAAAAATCAAAAGTAGCTTTGTCAATATTGGCAAATTTTACTGTAATGGTATCTCCCTTGTTGAAAAAAGAATAATTTTCCGCATCCAGTTTTTCATTGCGGTTTACACCTCTCTCTATATCTACCGTATAAGTTTTACCGTCTATAATTTGATCATCAAAAATAGAATTGAGTCCGGGAAAAAAAGGGTCGCTGTTGGTTTTTGTAAAATAGCGGATATAGTTACCATAGCCCGGGGGGTCTGCCGCTCTTCCAACCAATACAACTTTGGTTGTATCCGGATTGTCGGGCGCTTTCTTCCACCACAAAGAATCAATTTTTTTAGCCAATGGCGGAATACTGGTTATAGATGTATAGGTTTTTCCTGCAACCTGGATCTCCATTGAATAATTGGTATTAAGGCTGCCAGTGAAAGCGGTAGCCAGATTGGAGGAGTCCACTGAATAATAATACAATTTTATATTCGATGAAGTGGTAAATGAATATTCTTTTAATTGATGTGTTTTAAAACCGTTGGATATTTTGATCACTGCATCGTGAACAAAGGAGCCAGCCAGTATTTCAGGTGAAATTTTACTGAAATAATCAAAACTTCCAGATAATGTCACAAGGGGTGGCTGATCATTTTCAATAGTTGCTTCCACTACCAGTGATGGCTTTGAATTGTCTAATTTAAAGTTAATTGCCTTTTCACAGGAACTGATTAACAATGCGAATAAAAAAAAAGGGAGCCAATACTTCATAATACAAAAATAAGATTCAACCATTAATAACAACCCGGATTGGTTTTTGTTAAATAAGAAACCCTCCGCAATTTGCGAAGGGTTTATAAAAATATAGAAACGAAAACTAACCCAAATAAGCTTTTAATGCATTGCTATAGCGGGCCTTTTGCAAACGCTTGATGGCTCTTTCCTTAATTTGACGAATGCGTTCTTTGGTCAAATCGTATTTCTGACCGATTTGTTCAATCGTAACACCATTTTCGCCATCCAATCCAAAATAAGCATTTACTATTTCAGCTTCCCGTGGACTCAATGATTTCAAAACCCTGCGAATTTCATTACGGAGTGAATCTTTCATCACATCATCATCTGTATCATCTCCACCTTCCAGTAAATCGCCCATTGCCACATCTTCCGCTTCGTGAACCGGTGCATCCAGAGAAGTATGACGGGTATTACTCTGGAATATATTATTGATTTCCGTTTCACTCATTTCCAATAACTCGGCCAGCTCTTCTGTAGAAGGTTCACGTTCGTGTTCCTGCTCAAAAGCCATATAAGCTTTGTTGGCCTTGTTATATGTTCCAATTTTATTCTGAGGTAGGCGAACCAATCTTCCCTGTTCTGCCAAAGCCTGTAAGATAGACTGGCGAATCCACCATACCGCATATGAAATGAATTTAAAACCCTTTGTTTCATCAAAACGCTGAGCGGCTTTTATCAAACCCAGATTTCCTTCATTGATAAGATCGCTGAGTGAAAGGCCCTGGTGCTGGTACTGCTTCGCAACAGATACCACGAAACGTAGGTTAGCCTGCACTAATTTATCCAGCGCTCTCTGGTCACCCATCTTAATTCGCTGTGCAAGTATTGTTTCCTCTTCAGGAGTAATCATGGAAATTTTAGAAATTTCCTGTAAATACTTTTCTACTGCTTGCGAATCCCGATTGGTTATCTGTGTAGCAATTTTTAATTGTCTCATATCTTATCTATAAGTGTAAAAATGACGTTACCAGGGCGGGTACGTAATCAACGATCAAAAGATAAATAATGTTCGGGGGAGGTTGCACAACGCATGCTAAAAAGCCGTTAAGCTTAGCTGATCCGTCCAGAACCGATACAAAAGTACATTTCAAAGTTGAGAACTCATAGCCCTCATTGTAAAAACGATCTCATAAAAGTCACAATTAAGACCGTTAAAATCAAAAAATACACTTATACAGTGTGGGTCGAATTTCACTGTAACCAGCACCTGTATTGACATACAGAACTATGAAAGAGTAGTGATTGCGCTATTCACATTTGTTCAAAAAAAATAAAAATATTTTTTAAAAAAATTTGGTAACTAGTTTTTTAGTTATACATTTGGATACAACTAAATAATTAGTTATGATAAAAAGTCTCACTAAAGCGGAGGAACAGGTAATGCAATTACTATGGAAATTACAGCAGGGCTTTCTAAAAGACATTCTCGAAAACAGCCCCGAGCCCAAACCCCATTCAAATACCATAGCTACCCTGCTCAAAATCCTTGTTGAAAAAGGGTTTGTTGATTATGAAGTGCAGGGAAGGAATAACCTGTATAAGCCTAAAATCAGTAAATCTGAATACGGAAAAAAGAGCATTAACCAGTTGGTAAAAGGCTATTTCGAAGGCTCTCCTGCCAAACTGGTATCTCAATTTGTAAATGATAATAAACTCAGCCTGGAAGAACTGGAAACATTGCTGGAACAAATTAAATCATCCAAAAAACCTGAATGATGACAATACTCTTCTACGTTGGCAAACTCATCGTTGCATCGGGATTGTTATATGGTTACTATTACCTGTTCCTCCGAAATAAGACCTTCCACCGTTACAACAGGTTTTACCTGGTACTCGCATCGCTGCTTTCAATCGTACTTCCTTTCTTCAAAATTCCGGTAAGCTTATTCTCCGGTGCAGCAGAAAAAACGGTCCTTTTAAAAACTTTGCGTGTAATAAGTGTGAGCGAATGGGAAAAGCCGGTAATAATTTATGCCAATCGCGGCATATGGCACAACCTGCTGACCATTCAAAATGCGCTGCTTTTTTTATACCTAGCAGGTGCTATAACGGGATTTGTATTATTGCTGCAATCCCTCATCTACATCATTCGCATTAAAAAGAAATATGCTTTTGAAAAAATAGATGGAATAAAGCTTTACAACACGAATGAAAAAGGGACACCTTTTTCATTTTTCCGGCTCATCTTCTGGAACAGCCAATTGAACTTTAACACTAAAGAGGGTCAGCAGATTTTCCGGCACGAATTGTTTCATGTAAAAGAAAATCATAGCTCGGATATTCTATTGATGGAGCTGCTCACCTGCATCGCCTGGCTCAACCCGTTTTACCATTTAATGAAAAAAGAAATAAAAGCCATTCATGAATTCCTCGCAGATGAATATGCAATTTATTCGAATAACCGGTACGACTATGCGGAGTTACTGGTTTTGCATACCATCAATCAAAAAACGCCCGATATCACCCATCCTTTTTTTCATAACCAAATAAAACGTCGTATTACCATGATTACGAAATCAAACCTTATCCGTCGCAATAGTTATTTAAGCCGCATGATGGCTTTGCCGTTGTTGTTTGTTTTGGTATCTGCTTTTGCAATTAAGCTAACCAATAAACAAGTCAACAACAATCATTCTTCATCTGGCAAAACGCTTACCGTTATAATTGATGCTGGCCATGGTGGTATAGATAATGGCACAATTAATGAAAACGGCATAGTTGAAAAGAATTTAAACCTGGCGATTGCGCAAAAAATAAAAGAATTAAGCGCAGGTTTCAACGTAAATGTGGAACTAACGCGCAATAGCGATGTGTTACCAGGTAATGCTTTTTCTATAGATGAAGGTCTTGCTAAGCGTATTGAATTAACCAAAGAAAAAAAGGCAGATTTATTTGTATCTATACACGTAAATACGTCTGTTACCGCCTCAATTGTAGCAGAATCTTCGGGGTTTGAAGTATTTGTGACTAGCAAAAAAGAGAATGAAAAATCTAAGTTATTAGGTCTATCTATTTTAAATGAATTGAAGAATATTTATTCCACTTCAGAAACTATCAAACAAAGGGAAGTTGGCATCAGGGTTTTGGATGAAAATATTTGCCCTGCCATTATATTAGAATGCGGCTATATTAATAACCCAAAAGATCTGAGTTTTATTGCCGATAAAAACAACCAGGAGAAGATTGCCAGAAATATTTTAGAAGGTATCGTAAAGTACAGCAATGCTTCACCAGGTAATTACGGCATTGCAAAAAATGATACCATCATAAATATCAGGCTTGCTGAAGGAAAAAAGGTGGCCATAGATACAATAGTTGATGTTAAATTATTTTCTACTGATGCAGCTGCCGGGGAGAAAACAATTAGACCCGGTCCAAACAATGTGTGGATTGCTGATACTGCTTCTTCTGCATATTTTGACGATAATGGCTCTGATAAAAACAAGAAAAAATTAATTGAAGAATACTTAAAAGGAAAACTAAATGAGTTCGATAAAGAAGTAAATAACCAAGAACCATCGGGCAAAGAAAAAATTTACAAAAAAGTTGAAATAGAACCAGATTTCCCGGGTGGCAGAAATGGATGGATAACCTATTTGCAAAGTCATCTTAAATATCCTCAAAAAGCACAGGATAAAGAAATACAGGGTACAGTGCTCATTCAGTTTATTATAGACAAAAACGGGAACACCAGTGATGTGAAAGCAATCAGCGGGCCTAAAGAATTAAAAGTAGAAAGTGTAAGGGTTATAAAGGAAAGTGGTAAATGGATACCTGCAATTGAAAAGGGTCAGAAGGTTGCGGCTTACAAAAGGCAACCTATTACTTACAGATTAGAACGTCAGGGATAATCCAATTTTTTAAACATCCGTAGTTTCAAAAAAATTACGGATGTTTAAAAAATCAATACACTATATATTCTCCATTTACTTTTAATAACAATTCTTTTTTATTTGAGGCTTCTACCCTACCAATAATTCTTGCTTCAATTCCAAACTGTCCTCCTGTCTTAATTAAAACGTCTGCAGATTTTTCATCGGTAAAAATTTCCAGCCGGCAGCCCATATTAAATACCTGGTACATCTCACGATTATCTGACCCTGATGCCTGCTGAATAATTTTAAAAACAGGAGGTGCTTCAAACAAATTATCTTTTACAATTTTAAAATCACCCGGTAAATATTTCATGCATTTGGTTTGCCCGCCACCGCTGCAATGAATAAGGCCATGTATACTTTCAAAATTATTTTCAAATATAGTCTTCAGTAAAGGAGCGTATGTCCTTGTGGGTGATAAGATGAGTTGGCCGATAGTGAGTCGTGAACCTGCCTGTCCGGTAGGCAGGTCGTGAGAAGTGAGTAGTGCAGCTGGCAGCTCATCGTTAAAGGAATGCGGTCCGATATATACTACACTCTCATCTAAATGAGTATCGTACGATTCCGGGAATCTTGCGCCATATGTTTTTTGCAATACATCGTGCCGGGCACTGGTTAAACCATTGCTGCCAATACCACTATTGTATACCGATTCGTAAGTAGCTTTTCCGTAACTGGCAAATCCAACAATTACATCACCCGCTTTTATTTTTTCATTACTAATAATTTTTTCTTTTGGCCATCTAGCAGCCATGGTGCCATTAACAGCGATTGTTCTTACCACATCACCCACATCTGCAGTTTCACCACCCAGGTATTGAATATTAACGCCAAATAGTTTAAGGGAATCAAAAATTTCCTGTGTGCCGTTGATAATAGTTTCCAGCACTTCCCCTGGTATTAATCTTTTGTTTCTGTCGATGGTGGATGAAAATAAGAGGTTATCGTGAATTCCAACACATAGTAAATCATCCAGGTTCATCACCACAGCGTCCTGGGCTATTCCTTTCCAGACTGAAATGTCTCCGGTTTCTTTCCAATACAAATAGGCAAGAATGCTTTTGGTGCCGGCTCCGTCGGCATGCATCACATTTACCCAATTGGCATCATTACCCAGGTAATCCGGATACAATTTGCAAAAAGCGTAAGGATACAATCCCTTGTCCAGTTTCTCTGTTGCTTTGTGCACTTCTTCTTTCTGGGCAGACACACCTCTTTTAGAATATAAACTCATATTGCCAATTGAGCGGCAAAACTAATTATTCAGGAATCAATAATCAATTTCAATTATCAATTAGTTTTGCAACACTAAAAATGAAAGTCCACTCAAATATAACATCTCTTCCTGCTTTTAATAAAGCAGTGGTTACCATCGGAACATTTGACGGTGTTCATCTTGGACACCAGCAGATCATTGCCCAATTAAAAAAGGAGGCGAATAGGATTGACGGTGAAACAGTGTTGGTGACCTTTGACCCTCATCCCAGGAAAGTAGTCAGTGAAAAACCACTACAGTTAATTAATACACTGGATGAGAAGATTGAATTGCTAACAAAAAAAGGGATTGACCATCTTGTTGTCGTTCCTTTTACAGAAATCTTTTCTGCGCAACCTGCAGAACAATATGTTGAAGACTTCCTGATTAAGCGTTTTCACCCCCATACCGTAATTATAGGTTATGATCACAGGTTTGGAAAAGAACGCAGGGGTGATTTTAAACTACTGGAAAACTACGCCGCTCAGCATGCATTTGAACTGATTGAAATTCCCGGGCAAGTGATAAATGACGCCACTATCAGTTCTACGAAAATCAGGGAAGCTTTGTTAAATGGCAGACCCGAAGAAGCCAGCCGTTTTCTCAGCTATGATTATTTTTTTGAGGGCCTGGTAACGGAGGGAAACAAATTGGGTAGGACAATCGGCTACCCAACTGCAAATTTGCAAATTCAGGGCGCTGACAAACTGGTTCCTGCAAACGGCGTTTATGCAGTAACGGTATCAATAGATAATAGTTCAAGTAAAAAACGTTTTAACGGCATGATGAACATAGGTGTTCGTCCCACGGTAGATGGAACAAAAAAAACAATAGAAGTAAATATTTTTGATTTCGACAAAGATATTTACGGAAGTACAATCAGGATATATCTTAAAAAGTATTTACGTAACGAAAAAAAATTTGATGGGCTTGAATCATTGAAAACCCAGTTGGCCGAGGATAAGGAACAGGCGGAGGAAGTTTTAAGTGGGAAGTTTTAAGTAATAAGTTATTCCATTTGACATTAGGTGTTATATCGGGCATGATTCCCTTTCTCAGATTTTGGTAATGAGGTACTGTATTCGACATTTCATTAAAATTTCAGGAATCATTTCAATGCAACAGTTGCTTAGCAAAATGCAATTCTAAAATTCGGGGAGAACTTATAACTTACTAATTAAAACTTATAACTTTCCAGCTCACATCATCATCTTAACCGCCAGTTCTCTCATCAATGAAGCATCTTCTGTACCTGCATCGTTGACACCCAGGCTCCGGAGATTGTAGTTATGTAACAATAAAATCACTCTTTCCACTCCTTCATAACCATAGTTTTTCAAGGTTTCCAGCGCCTGACGTGCGGCAAATACATTATTATAAAAAAGAGGTTTGATTGAATTTTCACTTTTATCATTCATACCAAAAATTGAAAAAACCTTTGCAAAATAATTATAGATTGTAGGTAATACCAACTGAATGGGTCCGGCTTTTGGATTGCCTTCAAAATATTGAATAATACGAATGGCTTTGGCAAGATCTTTTTTTGCCAGTGCATCCTGCAATTCAAACACATTGTATTCCTTGCTAACGCCGATGTATTGCTCTATGTCGTCTTCGGTAATCGATTTGCGTTTACCAAGATTTACAGTAAGTTTTTCTATTTCATTATTGATCCTGGATAGATCATTACCAATGTGTTCCGCTAAAAGCATTATCGCTTTTTGTGAAATTTCATAATTTTTTGAAGTCACCAAATCTTTGATCCATTCCGGCAACTGGTTTTCATATATTTTTTTTGTCGAGAGCACTTCTCCTTTCTCCTTCAGCAATTTTGCCAGCTTGCTACGACCATCCACCTTTTTTTCTTTGAACGACACCACAAAAACGGTTGAAGTCAAAGGATGGTCAATATAGGATTCCAGCTTATCAATATCCTTCATTTGCTGCGCTTCTTTCAGCAGCACCACCTGGCGTTCTGCAAACATTGGATAACGCATACATGCATTCACTATATCAGCCCAGTTAGCATCCTTACCATAGAATACCGTAAGGTTGAATCCAGCTTCTGCATCAGATAAAATATGGTGTTCAGCATAGTTCATTACCTGGTTGATGTAAAACTCTTCTTCTCCTTCCAGCCAATAAACCGGCTTAAATTTTCCCTTCTTCCAATCAGTTAAAATTTTTTCTACAGACATAGTCTGCAATATTAGCTAAATAAAAAATGTTTAAAACGGCTTATTAAGACTTGTGTATTAAAGGAGGTAATTTTTTAAAAAATAATTTGAATTCTTCTGAAACCTTTACTGGTACTGACTTTCAAAACCTAGCCGATTGCCTAAAAATGAGTGAAACTGAAGCCTATAGCTGTTTTTTGGCATGATTTTAGTCAAAAGGGTAGATGACTGAAAAAATTCAGTCCGTTTATAGGGAACGTATTAATAAACAGAAAAACGAAACCAATATGAGTACATCTAATTACCCTTCTGCTACACCGCAGAGTCAGCCTCCAAAAAAAGATTACAGGGGCTTAATTATTGGCCTTTTGGCTATTGGACTTTTAGGAACATGGGGTTATTTGCTTTGGAACAACAACAAAAATGAGCAAACGATTCAAACAAAAGACACACAAATTGCAAAAGTAACAGACGAGAAAAGCGAAATACAGCGCAGTTTTGATGCATCTCTCGCACGTTTGGATTCTGTAACTGGTAACAACAACCAATTGCAAAGCAAACTGACAGAAGCCAACAATGACATTTCGAAAAAGAAAGCAGAAATCCGCAGCATTCTTAGTAAGAAAAACGCAACTGCAGCAGAACTTACAAGGGCGAAAGAATTAATCGGTCAATTGAACGATAAAATTGCCGGACTTGAAAAACAAGTTACAGAGCTGACAGCACAAAATACACAGTTGAATACAGACTTAACTTCTGAAAAAGGCAAAACAACTCAGTTGACTTCTGATTTAGCTGCTACTACTACACAAAAAGTAGAAGCTGAAAAGAAAGTTGATATTGCAATGACATTTAATGCTTCCAATATCTCTATTACTCCAATTAATGAGAGAAAAAATGGTAAAGAAAAGGTAACAACCACTGCAAAAAGAGTTGATAAACTGGTTATTGGTTTTGATGTTGACAACCGCATTGCTCAATCTGGCAGCGCAGACATTTATGTATGCATCACAGGTCCTGATGGCAAACCAATTACTGTTGAAGCGCTGGGATCAGGTACATTCACTACACGTGAAGAAGGTGATAAATTATACACCGCAAAAGTTCCTGTTGATTATGAAGCTGGAAAGAAAAAATCAGTACAATTTGCATGGAAACAAAATAGCGATTTCCAACGCGGTAACTACAAAATTGAAATCTATCACAATGGTTTCAAAATTGGTGAAGGCACACGTGAGTTGAAGAAAGGTGGTTTGTTTGGATAGTACTTCGCACTTACTCAGATACCAGATATAAAAATGAACCGCTCCAATTGGGGCGGTTTTTTTTATGGATAGTATGCTCAGGGAATTTAAACAATGCGGTCCGGTAGCATGCCTGTGATAATGCTAAAAAGCTAAATCAAAATAAAGCGCGTAATGAAGCTCTTCCAATATGAACCACGTTTGCTTCCCCGGGCTTACGTCCTTCATACTGTATATTTATTTCGAGGTTATTTGCAAGCCGCTTTGTTAACTCTATGTTCCATAAAAAGTTTTTACCCGGCAACAATCCATCCAGCATATTGTAACCAACCGTAGAGTTTGCATTGGCAACCGGGGAAAAGCTGATTTGGCTGTAGGTAAACTTAGTAATTATAGAACTCGATTGGAGAATGCTATATTTAATCTCCGTATTTATCGAATTGGAGGCATATTTTTCTTTATCCCCCAACTGGTTTTGTTTATTACTGTATTTATAACTTGTGGCAAAACGAAATACTGTTCCTTTATTCAAACTAATCCGGGGTTCTACAGAATATTGCCTGATTAAATAATTGCGATTTTCAAATTTTGCATTGCTGGTTGACAACTCACCTGAACCCGTTTTGCCTGTTACATCAATTTGCATAGACTTGCTAAGGTTAACCCTGGTTCTGCCACTCCATTCAATGAGCCGGCGACTTTCCAATCCATAAGTAAGCAAAGATTTTCCACTATTACGTGTATTGGTAATATCTATACCCCATTTTGTACTGAACCGGTTGAATGAAAGTGAATTGGTAAAAATTGAGTTTAATGTTATCAATGAAGTGTCACTCAAAGGTGTCTTAAACGGATTCAGTTGCACGATACCATCTGCAATTTCTTTTTTCAAAATTTGTAAAGAAGACTGCAAATTGAATTTACCCAACAATTTTTTTACTCCTTTTGCGGTTCTTGAATCAATGATTGCACGTGGATTTAAATTAATGCTGTAATTAAAAGTATTATAATTGGCCTTGATGAATTCATTGCTGGGTGTATAAATCCGAATATACTTTGCCTGGTCCTGGAACAAGGCAATTTCAAACTCATTCAATTGTTGAATGCCATCATTGTTGTAATCAATCCAGGTATATTCTCCCCTGCCAGCCGGCACTTCAAGAAATGAATAATCTCTTTTTTGTTCCTGTCCCGCACCCACTTCATACAGCAGGTTACCTGTAACCAGGCCTTTGAATTCATTTACCTGGTACTCGGCCCTGCCCAATACACTTTGATCTGATTTTTGAGAGGTAATTTTTTCATTCAGGATTTCCAGTTTGCGATAAGTAATATTCCACCTGAACTGGTGATGCTGGTTCTTCGTAAATTCCCCGGTGAGATTAATATTCTGACTTCTATCCGACGTAATCAGAGACTTGCCATAAGGATATTTGTTTATACGGGTTGAATAAACAATGGCCCACTTATTAGGCCTTTCGGGCGATTTAAATGATACCTGGGTAGTTTGAAATGAAAAACTGGAGAGGTTGAGAGAATCACCACTTTTGTTTTTTATTTCATTTCTTTCAATTGAAAAATTAGCGCCTATAGTGTAATTCCACAACCGCTTTAATTTTTTTGAAACATCAAAATTGGGTCGCAGGAATAATCCCTGTTCCAGTAAACTATTGGTATGGGAAATACTTACCTGGTTATTAAACTGCCAGCCTTTTATATCCTGGACTTGAAAAATGCTATTGCGGAATCCATTAAAATCTGCACCTCTTTTATAACTGGTGGCCTGGTAACGCAATGAATTTCTTTTTTTATCCAGCAGTTGCATTCCTCCCGTAATGAGAGTTTCTGTTTCCGGTTGCACCAAATATGGCAAGCCCCAATCGCGGAGAAATTCAACATTTCTCAATCGCTCCAAAGGACGAAACTTTGCATCCACGTATTCAAAACCCCCATTGGTCAGTAATTGCCATTTGTGAGCGCTACCAAGATCGGCAGTGTTTTTTAACTGAATCTTTGCAGCATATCCTTTATTATCAGCTTTATCTTTTGCAGAAAAAGTATTTACATCATAGTTACTATAAGCCAGCTCTGTTGATATATTTGTCTTTTTAGATAAATCATAGTCAACCACCAAACTTACCAGTTGTTGCTTTTTGGGAGTTACCAGGAATGTAGCGGCTTCAAATTGCCCCTGGTGAACGCCGGCTACCGGGGCAATCCACTTATATACCTTACCGTTTGCTCCATTAAAATCGGGCAGGTAGTCTCCTTTTCCTGCACCAACATCTACAAACGACAAACTATAGATGGCGCTATCGGGATTATTGGAATAAACGAAAATTGAATCATGGTTTGTCCCGTTATTATACGTGCTATCAATCTTTTTATATTGAATTTTCCCCGCCGAAAAAGTGTCGGGTACCGCGATTTTATAAAACGCGTTGTTAATGCTATCACCCAGGCTACGCAAAAAAATTTTCTGGTTTGCATCAAGCGATTGATTGATGGGTGAACTTTTTGCATCGCTGTTATTGAATGCACTGAGTGTAACCCTTAACCTATCCCCAAAGTTGGTAAGGTTTGTAAAATAAAGGTTTGAATTCAGATAGTTCCTGTCTGCATATTCAAATTCAATCTGGATACGGCTGTCTTTAGTTATCATACGTTTAGGCGTAAACGTAACTTCTGCCGTATTGTAATTTATCACATAGTCCCTGTCCTCTCCTCTTTGTAACAATTCACCATCTATATAGACTCGTTCTGTATTGGCCAGCAGTACAAAATAAAATTCATTGTTGGCGCCTGTTAAACGATAGGGGCCCTGATTGCCTTCCTGCCCCTGGAAAATATTCCTGGTAAATTTTCCCTTGGCAATCGAACCGCTTATCAAACTGGTATTGGTTATTTTTGGAGAAAGTTGATTGGTAGTCTCAAAGGCAACACCCTGCAATCTTTTATAAAAATTTAGAAAATAACTTTTATTCTGTCGCACATCAATATCTCCAAGGCTGAGTGACCATGTTCTTTTTTTGAATTGAAGAAAAATACGGTCAAATTCATTCAATTGTTGCGTGGTTCCATCTGGTTGAATGGGTATATTATTATCTGTAATAGCAGCGGCAATTTCAATACTGTCAGATAAATATCCATTCAACTGCAGATTAAGGCTGGAACTTACCACTGCATCCTGGCTATTTCCGAAAGCAATCCCCCGCCCAAAACTTCCTGAATAATTAATGGTTCCAAAATCAAAAAACCTGTCGTTTTGTTGCGATGAATTATCGTTAAAAACAAATGGTGTCATGAAATTACTCATCACACTGTCGAAGGCAAATCGTTTCGTAACTGCGTTAAGTCTATTTGAAAAAACACGGTACTGCACCCAAACACTATCAACAGGTGGCCTTACATTCCAGCTAAGTACCGCGTTAATATTATCTACAGTATATGATTCTTTGTTTATACCGGGAACTGCAACGCTGTTTGGTAAAATACTAAGTGAGTCTAATTGAACTTTATCAACTTTTGTACTGATCCATTTCGCATGTAGATTAGAAACAGGTTTTCCAGCACGGGGAGCTTGTGCCCGCAAAGACATGGTTAAACCAAAGCATATTGAACACAAAAAAATCAGTTGCCGCACAGCCCGAAATGGTTTCTTAATTAGCGTTTAAAATATGGATTTATTGCCCGAAGCTATTGTTTTTCAACAGGAAAGAGCGTTAAATGCTATTTTACGGATGAAGGCAGCGGATCAATTTTTCCGGTTGTCATATCTGTATGCCTTTATTGAAAACTCAGCTTGCCCTCTACCTCATATTAGTTTGCCTATCCAGCTCCTGTATCAGGAGAGCATATTATTTCAGTCCATTGCAGGGAAATACCAGCGGTTATCACGCTATGCCCGTGCAATCAGATTCTTTAAAATCGGCCACATATGCGGATGGAGCTTTTACCATTGGAGGACTTAATGATCAGTGGCGGGACCAGGTTTATTCTTTTCAATTAGATGTTCACCAGGCACATGTTTTGGATAACGTTAGAATCTATTATGGAGCAAGCGCGTCATTGGGTTCTTATAATGTAAAACCATATGGATACTTTAACAATAATCAATATACCGCAGACAGCGCTCTTAATGACCGTTCCGGACACAAAACGTTCGGTGCTTTTGGTGCCAATGCTGGCATTAGTTTTACCGCGCCGATGGGCAAAAAAGGTGAGTGGCGTTATGTGGGATTAGAAGGTAGTTTGTATAATGAGTTGGGCGATTATTATTCATTCCGGAAAAATCTTCCGGACTCTGTGGCAGATGTGATAGACAAAAAAAAATATTTCGGTTCGCTGGGTATTAGTACAGAGCTTGTTTTTAAAGGTCGCTCCAATCGAAAATTCGGAATAAAATTCGCCGGTGGAACATATCTGCGCAGACTATATTACAATTTCAACTATACCGGTAACCAGCAAGCGCAGTATAGCGACCTGATTTATTTTTCAAATACTTATCATTTTACCAGTGACAAAGTCACCACTTATTTTCAAATCAATATTGCTACCCAGGCAGGTCATTTTAGGGTGGGAATGAACTATAGACTATAGCACTAACAGACCGATGCTCACTACCGAGTGGTACAAATGAGTGCACGAAGTACTGTAAGTATAGATTTACCAATGAGCTTTGCAGGCAACAAAAATTAATTTTTAATTCCTTCCAATGCAAAGATAAACGCGTAGTTAAGTGCCACGTCTTTCAGGTAATCAAACCTTCCTGAAGCACCACCATGTCCATACTCCATATTGGTGTGTAACAATAAAATATTGCTATCGTTTTTTGCGGCCCTTATTTTTGCCACCCATTTCGCTGGTTCAAAATATTGTACCTGGCTATCATGCAAGCCAGTTGTTACCAGCATGTTTGGATAGCTGCTATGCACATTTTCATAAGGTGAATAAGATTTCATATAATCATAGGCTTCCTTGTTTTTAGGATTACCCCATTCGTCAAATTCATTGGTAGTAAGGGGAATGCTTTCGTCCAGCATTGTATTGATAACATCAACAAATGGCACCTGTGCAATTACACCATGCCAGAGTTCCGGGCGCATCGTAACAATTGCACCCATTAATAAACCGCCGGCACTTCCACCCTGCGCATAGAGATGATCCTTACTGGTATATTTTTGTTCAACCAGGTATTCACCACAATCAATGAAATCAGTGAACGTGTTTTTCTTTTTCATCAGTTTACCATCTTCATACCAGGAACGGCCCATTTCCTGACCACCACGTATATGCGCGATAGCATAAACAAAACCCCGGTTTAATAAGCTTAGCCTGGCACTATTGAAAGTTGCATCCGTACTATTACCATAGGAACCATAAGCATATAAAAGTAACGGAGCATTCCCATCTTTCACCAGTCCTTTTTTATAGACCAATGAAATAGGAACTTTTGTTCCATCCTTGACGTTTGCATAAATTCTTTCTGTTACATATTGCTTCGCATCATATCCTCCCATCACTTCCTGCTGTTTCATTAATTTTCTTTCTTTTGTTATCATATTATAATCGTAAACGGAATTGGGGGTAGTCAATGACGTGTAATTATAGCGAAGTGTGGTTGAATTGAATTCAGGATTGGCCCCGGGATTTGCAGCATATGCGGGTTCACCAAAATCAAGATAGTGTGATTGCCCGTCAGCCTGGCTGCGGATCTGCATTTGACGCAAACCATTTTTACGTTCAGATATTACCAGGAAGTTTTTGAATTCTTCCACTCCTTCCAATAGCACATCTGTCCTGTTGGGAATGATTTCTTTCCAACTGTTGCTATCAGTTTTATCATAACTGCATTCCATCATGCGGAAATTTTTCGCGTTCCAGTTGGTAACGATTATGAATTTATTTCCATCATCCACCACATCATACAATACATCTTTCATCCGTGGCTGAAATACCCTGAACGCTTCATTGGGTTTGGAAGCATCGAGCAAACGAAATTCAGAAGACATGGTGGCCTGGGAAACGATTAAAATATATTTACCGGATTTTGATTTGCCCACTCCAATATAATTGGAATGATCTTTTTCATCGTAAACAACTACATCTGCCTTTTCTTCAGTACCAAGTGTATGGCGTTTTATTTTTTCCGTAAGTAAGGTAACCTGATTGTTTTGCGTATAGAATAGCGTTTTATTATCGTTGGCCCACTCAGCACCGCCACTGGTTCCATGCATGGCATCTTTATAAATCTCTCCAGTCTCCAGGTTTTTTACATGAATAATATATTGCCTTCTGGAGACCGTGTCAATCCCGTAAGCCAATAGCTTATTGTCTTCACTCACGTTAAAACCTGTTGCCGCAAAATATGGATGGCCTTCCGCCAATGCATCTACATCCAGTAAAATTTCTTCTTTTGCCTGAAGGTTCTCTTTTTTACGACAATACTTATAATATTGTTTTCCTTCCTCACTGCGGGTATAATAAAAATAGCCATTTTTAAAAACCGGTACTGATTCGTCCTTTTCCTTGATCCTGCTTTTCATTTCCTGAAAGAGTCTCTGTTGCAAATCTTTGGTTCCTGCAGTCATCGTATCCAGGTAATTGTTTTCTGCTTTCAGGTAATCCACTACCTGGCTGCTATCCGGGCCCTTTTTAAAATAATCAATCATCCAGTAATAAGGATCGGCTACGGTATCTCCATGTATAACCCGGTCGTGAGGCTTTTTCACTGCTACAGGCGCAGCAATTCCTTCGGGCCATTTATTTGCTTCTTGTTTTTCCACAGTTGTTTTGTTATTGTTACAGGCAATGAGTAAAAATATTGCAGCAGTTGCAAATAGTTTTGGTTGCATACGAAAATTTTAAGTGCATCAATTTACTAAGAATTATGAACGGAAACATGAATAATGATGAATTTGTTTTGAGTGGTCATTTAAATAAAAAAACGCACCTGTGAGATCAGAGTGCGTTTTGAGTTTTTATTTTTTATCCTTTACTTATCAATACTTAACCCTGCCGACAGGTATTCTGCATTCAACCTTGCAATATTTGTAATAGAAATTTCTTTCGGACAGGTTGCTTCACAAGCACCCGTCCAGGTACAACTACCGAAACCTTCTTTATCCATTTGTGCCACCATATTCAACACACGGCTTTTACGTTCAGGCGCTCCCTGCGGCAATAAGGCCAGGTGTGCAACCTTTGCTGATAAAAATAACATGGCAGAACTATTTTTGCATGCTGCTACACAGGCACCGCAACCGATACACATGGCCGCGGCAAATGAAGTATCTGCATCGTCTTTTGGAACGGGCAGCGCATTACCGTCTACAGCGTTACCCGTATTCACGCTTATGTAACCACCTGCCTGTATTATACGATCAAAAGCAGAACGATCTACTATCAGATCTTTAATTACCGGGAATGCATTGGCGCGCCATGGTTCAATGACAATGGTATCACCATTTTTGTATGCACGCATGTGTAATTGGCAGACTGTATTGGCCGCCCAGGGTCCATGCGGTTTTCCGTTGATGTACATTGAACAGGACCCGCAAATACCTTCACGGCAATCATGGTCAAATGCAATTGGATCATTTCCTTCCCGGATCAATCTCTCATTCAATACATCAATCATTTCCAGGAAAGACATTTCTGATGAAATATCCGAAACCTGGTAATTTTCAAAACCACCTTTTTCTTTGCTGTTCTTTTGACGCCAGACTTTTAATGTCAGATTCATTGTGTAATGTTCCATAATTCTTAATGTGATAAATGTGACAAATGTGGTGAATGTATAAACCATTCAATTCACAGGCTCATCTCATTATAAATTTAAAAGCAATTGTAATTAAACGTTTGTTTTAGAACTAAAAATAATTCTCGAAATAATCCTCATCAATTCTTCAGAATAATTCTTCAAATGTAAGTTTGATGGAAAGCTTTCCGCTTTCTCGCACAATAACAACCAATAAAACGTCTCGTTAGCTTCCTTAATCGCAATTTTCATTTTGTGAATAAAATCTCCTTTGCTTTCTGCATGTTGTGCTTCAAAAACATTGGGACCAATTGAATTGCCTCAGCGCAGCAATTGTTTTGCAATAACAAATTTTCTTTCAGCTTCCCATTGCTCACAAAATTTGATAATCTCAACAGAAAAAGCCAAAGAGTTATCTACAATAACGTTTTTTATTTTCATAAAATCTGTTTGAAATGAATAATGCTTCAATTTAATTTTTCATTTGTCACATTCACGCATCTACAACAGCATTTTTTAAGTTTTTTAACCCCCTTATCGTCTTTATCTCAATTACAACATTCATCATATTTGTCACACTTGTCACATTATTTATATGAACGTTATTTATATGAACGTTGAGATGGTTTCGCTACTTCAAACTCAAGATTTTCTTTGTGCAATTCCCAATGGCTATCTCCTTTTAACTCCCACGCTGATACGAAAGCGTAATTTTCATCATCCCGCTTGGCCTCACCTTCTTCTGTCTGGCTTTCTTCTCTGAAATGTCCACCACAGCTTTCATTCCGGTCTAATGCATCAATACACATTAATTCTCCCAGTTCAATAAAATCTGCAACCCGGTTGGCTTTATCGAGTTCAGGATTCATTTCCTGTATGCTGCCCGGTATTTTCAAATCGCTCCAGAATTCTTTTTTCAATTGCTGAATTTCGGCTATTGCTTCCTGTAAGCCTTGTGCATTGCGTGCCATTCCGCACTTATCCCACATAATTTTACCAAGACGTTTATGAAAACTTTCAACGGTTTGTTTGCCTTTGATATTCATCAATTGCTGAATCCTGTCGGCAACCGCTTTCTCTGTTTCTGCAAATGCGGGATGTTCTGTTGGAATAGAAGCAGTGCGAATTTCATCGGCCAGGTAATTGCCAATCGTATAAGGAATTACAAAATATCCATCTGCCAGTCCCTGCATCAATGCAGAAGCTCCAAGCCTGTTGGCGCCATGATCACTGAAGTTCGCTTCACCCAATGCATATAATCCCGGTATAGTGGTTTGCAATTCATAATCCACCCAAAGTCCTCCCATGGTATAGTGTACCGCCGGATAAATTCGCATAGGTAATACATACGGATCTTCACCGGTTATTTTTTGATACATATCGAAAAGGTTGCCGTATTTTTCTTTCACAACATCTTTTCCCATTGCAATTATTTCAGCGGCCGATGCGTTGTCTTTTCCGGTAGTTCCAACTGCTATTTTTCCATAACGTTCAATAGCAGCCGCAAAGTCCAGGTAGACGGCTTGCCTGGATGAACCAACACCATAACCTGCATCACATCTTTCCTTAGCTGCTCTTGATGCAACATCACGGGGCACCAGGTTTCCATAAGCAGGATATTTTCTTTCCAGGTAATAATCCCTTTCTTCTTCCGGAATATCGATTGCTTTTCTTGTATCACCCGGCTTTTTAGGCACCCAGATCCTACCATCGTTGCGTAAGCTTTCACTCATTAACGTTAGTTTACTCTGGTGATCGCCGCTAACCGGAATACAGGTAGGGTGAATTTGCGTAAAGCAGGGATTGGCAAACAAAGCACCTTTGCGATGTGCCTTCCAGGCAGCGGTTACATTGCTACCCATGGCGTTGGTGCTCAGATAAAACACATTGCCATAACCACCACTACATAACAGTACCGCATGTCCGAAATGTCTCTCTAATTGCCCATTGATCAGATTTCTTGCAATAATGCCGCGGGCCTTGCCATCAATCATAACAACATCCAGCATTTCATGCCGCGAATACATTTTTACATTGCCCAACGCAACCTGCCGTTCCAATGCCTGGTACGCTCCTATTAATAATTGCTGACCGGTTTGACCTGCTGCATAAAACGTTCTTTGTACCTGGGTTCCCCCAAAGCTCCGGTTACTCAATAGTCCACCATATTCCCTGGCAAAAGGTACGCCCTGCGCCACACATTGATCAATGATATTGACACTTACTTCGGCGAGCCTGTGAACATTGGATTCCCTCGCACGATAGTCGCCTCCTTTGATAGTATCATAAAACAAACGAAAAACTGAATCGCCATCATTCTGATAATTCTTTGCCGCATTGATACCGCCCTGCGCGGCAATACTATGTGCACGGCGGGGAGAATCCTGGAAACAAAATGCTTTTACTTTATATCCCAATTCGCCTAATGAAGCAGCCGCAGATGCACCCGCCAAACCTGTACCTATAACGATGATTTCTATTTTTCTTTTATTGGCAGGATTTACAAGTTTTACGTGACCCTTATAGTCTCTCCATTTTGAATCCAGTGGTCCGCCAGGAATTTTTGAATTGAGCATTGTTTGTTATTTAATCGTAGTTCTGTTATTGCTATGAGCTTTTAGCAAAAATCTATTGTATCAGTGAAAATATAATCAACTTGCAAATCATTTTATTTAACCCCCCTAGCCACTCGCTTTTCCTTACGCTCCTTACTTCACCCAACCCAAATACATACTTACCGGCATCATAATAAAAACTAGTGGCACAATAACACTAAATCCATAACCGATGCTTTTCAGCAAAAGAATATAACGTCTGTTGTGAACACCCAAAGTCTTAAAGGAACTTTGAAAACCGTGCATCAGGTGATAAGAAAGCGAAATACAACCGGCCGCATACAGAATAACAACGAGGATATTTCCCTGGAATACTTTCAGCATTTCAGCATAGAGGTTATGAATTTCTCTTCCATCGCTATAAGTTACAGGGTCCAGTGAATGTATGCTGGCAATGCCACCCAGGCGGCTCGGCGTCCAGAAATGATAAATATGCATAATGAGAAACAATAAAATTAAAGTACCCAGCAATCCCATACTACGACTATACCATTTACTGCCATTATTGCCATAACTGATTGCGTAACCAACAGGCCGTCTTTTATTGTTTTGTGCGGTTAGAATGTAACCTTGTAAAATATGGAGAATAATTCCGGCAAACAAGCCGATTTCCAGGATCCGGATAACCACCATAGAACCCATAAAGTGCGCCGCTTTATTAAACATTTCGCCATCATCATTTGCCCAGATGCAGGCATTTATTCCCGCATGCACAACCAAAAAGAGAATTAGAGAGATACCAGTTAACGCCATTACGAACTTCTTGCCTACCGAAGAAGTGAAGAATTCAGACCATTTCATTTGCAAAGTATTAATTAAGAAACAAATGAGAGCTTTTGAAGTTCAAAGAAAGATTAGAAAATTTTTAAAAGCAATCGTGCAAAAATAATGCATGAAGCATTAGCATCATACAATTGCGCATTTTTTTTACTGAAATAACCCATCATACAAACTCAAGCGTGAAATGACAAGTGTTTCTTATCTTAGCCGCCCTAAACAAATTGGCATGTCAAAAAAAGTTGAGGACTTTGATGCGAACCTGGCGGGCGAAGAAGGCCAAAGTGAAGAATCAAAAACCAGTTGGTTTAAACGCATCAAAAAAGGAATCTTAACCACCACTGCTGAAAAAAAAGAAACGCCTGAAGGACTTTGGGTAAAATGTCCTGAATGCAATTATATATGCACCGTTAATGAACTACGTGAACATTTGTTTACATGCCCCAAGTGCAACCACCACCACCGCGTTGGCAGTGCGGAATATTTCGAATTCATGTTTGATGACAATGAATATGAGATAATGTTTGAGAATATCCGCTCAAAAGATTTTCTCCATTTTACTGATCTTAAATCCTATGCCAAACGACTGGATGAAACCTGGAAAAAAACTGATATTACAGATTCAATACGAGTTGCCGCCGGAAAAGTAAAAGAGAATGACATCGTAATTGCCTGCATGGATTTCGAATTTATTGGTGGATCATTGGGAAGTGTTATGGGCGAACGCATTTCGCGGGCAATCGATTATTGTATCGAGCACAATACGCCACTAATGATCATCTGTAAAAGCGGCGGTGCCCGGATGATGGAAAGTGCTTTCTCATTGATGCAACTTGCAAAAGTGTCTGGTAAACTTTCGCAGATGACAGATGCAAGTATTCCCTATATTTCGCTACTAACAGATCCTTCTTTTGGTGGTATTTCTGCTTCTTTTGGAATGTTGGGTGACTTAAACATTGCTGAACCCGGCGCACTTATTGGCTTTGCGGGTCCACGGGTAATCAAAGAAACCATTAAGAAAGATTTGCCGGAAGGATTTCAAAGAAGCGAATTTCTTTTAGATCATGGGTTCCTTGACTTTATTGTGGATCGAAAGCATCTGAAAGACAAACTGGCAACCCTGCTGATGCTGTTTAAAAATTAGAATCAATATCCAATGCGGTATATTTTCATCATTCAAGTATTGTAATTATTTATTCTACACAGAAACTTTTACTTTCATCAAATTGACACAAAAATAAAAATGCCGGTAAGAATGATTTCTTGCAGGAGAAACCTGGCACCATCGACAAATAAGATATCAAGGGTTACTTGAATAAAGGTTGAAAAAAATATTTTATTTTATTATCATAGAATGGAAATTAAAAACAGATCTGCCTTTCATGAATATCTCATCGAGGATACTTACATGGCCGGTATGGTATTGGCGGGAACGGAAGTAAAAGCATTACGCGCTGGTAAGGCCAGTTTTAACGACAGCTATTGTTATTTTGCCGACGGCGAACTTTTTGTAAGAAGCCTGCATATTTCTGAATATGCTTTTGGTACTACACAAAAACATGAGCCCTTGCAGGAACGTAAATTATTGCTCACCAAAAGAGAATTAAAAAAATTACAAAGCAAGACGACAGAAAAAGGATACACAATTGTACCTTTACGCATTTTCTTCAATGAGAAAAACCTCGCCAAAATTGAAATCGGTATTGGTAAAGGAAAAAAATTACACGATAAAAGAGAAACTATTAAAGCAAGAGATACCGACAGGGAAATAAAAAGATACCTGAACAAATACAAATAATGTAAAGTTAAGCCATATTTAGTGATGATTAATTCCAAAATTCCCGATGATGATTTTTCTAACCATGCCCTGTACACTGTCTTCAAGCACCACCTGGAAATCTCCTTTTAAAGCAACTGAATCTGCATAGGTAATATGAATGCCCCCGCTGATAAACTTTGTTGGAATGAAGTCCTGCGATTCGGAAAAGTACAAATTTGAAGTTGTAAGATTAGTATAATATCCCGTGTCTGTGAGTTGAGTGATAGCGAGTTTGAATTTTTCAAATTTATAGCCTTCGGCATCCAGCGCAACAGTTTTGTTTTGATAATTCCAATTACCTGCTACATATTCAATGTTGCAGTATTCTTCTGCTTCAATAAATTTTACAAATACATAAGAATCCGCTGGCCGGTGGATTTCTTTAGCACATGCACAACAGGAAAACAAAAACAAAATGAACAGGCCATTTTTAATAATCACCACATTTTTTGTGCCGCAAAAGATTTTTTGTTTTATTGCTTGTACTGATTGTCGCATTACTGTTAAAATTATAAGGCAGCCCTGGAACCAAACCATGATTGGCCATACATAATGATATCATAACAATCAATTAATAAAAACTTTATCTCTGCCGACAGTTACTGATATCGTTTTTTATTATAAATACACTTTGGAAACGCGTTAATCCTTTTTCAAATACAACACTCTAAATGTCTTTCCGGTAGATAATAAGAATTAAAAGCGATCGCTGAGCGGCAATAAGTATCGTAATAATTTTGAAGACCGATGACAGGTAGCACCTGCAGGATTCTTTTATTCACAAGCGTTGAAAATTAGATGCCCGACCAGAAAGAATTTCAATCCGAACCGCAACATATGGCACTGTTTTTTCTCTTATCTTCATATGATGCGAATTGTTTTAGTTACAGTCTTCATTTTAGTGGGAATTTATTGGTCAGATGCACAGACGGTTACAGGAAGCTGGTATGGTATTGCAGATGCTACCAACGGAGGTAATAACAACAACAATTATCTTACCGAGCTGGTCATCAAACAGAAAGGCAACGAGGTGGAAGGTGTGTTTGGTTATTATTTTCGTACCGGTTACCAGAGTTATTTTGTGCGGGGCAAATACAATCCAAAAACCAGGATACTCACAATATCCAATATACCCGTTGCTTATTTGAAGAACAGGGATATCGATGGCGTTAGCTGCCCGATGAATTTTTCCGCTGTTTTCAAGGCATCAAAAGTGAAAAGTTCACTCAACGGTATATTCGTAAGTCAAGAAAAGTACAAATACACCTGTCCTGAATTAAAAGTAAATTTTTACCTGGATGTAGATGAGAAAAACCAGGACAGTCTCATTCATAATACAACTGCCAAAATCAAAAAATACTGGCAACCCAGAAATGATGAGCTTGTGGTAAATACCAACGATGTTGTTGCCGCACCTGTTTTTAGTGAGGATACAGCAAAAAATTTTATGTCAAAAGATTCTACCGATAAAAAAATAGCTGAAGAAGACAGAAAAAAAGCGTTGGAAAATCTTGTACAATCTTTTGAACAGAGAAAAACAATTTTCAGTAATGAAATAGAAGTGGAGAGTGATTCTATCCGTATCAGTTACTATGATAACGGGGATATAGACGGAGACAGCATCAGTGTTTTTGTAAATAAAGTGCCTGTACTTACCCATCAATTGCTGTCAGACCGGGCATTGAATATGTATATGGCCATGGACAGTGCTCACCCTGTAACGGACATCAGCATGTATGCAGAAAATCTCGGTAAATTTCCACCCAATACAGCTCTCATGATTATCACTGACGGAGACAAGAGACATGAAGTGTTTCTCTCCAGCAGTCTTACTCAAAATTCTGCAGTAAGAATCAAAAGAAAGAAAAGGCAGACCGCTCATTAATTTAACCTGGAATAAGTGACACTGGGTATATCGCAACAGGGAGCAGATGGAAGAAAAATTAATTTACCTTCTTCAAGCCTTATTGAATCACTTTCTACCTGTGGTTGCCCGTTTGCTATGTAATGAATCTTAAGCAGTAAATCATCCGGATGGCTTGTTTTATGAAGTTCGTATACACCTGATCGTGATGGCATTCCCGGGATGACAAATTTATAGGCGTTGTTATCAATAAAATCCAGGATTACTCCATTGCCCGGATGGTAAGTTATTGTACCTGCAATACCTCCTGCAGACTCTCTCAGTTCCCATTTTCCAACAAGTTGATCGGTTTTGGAAATATTATTTTTGCCGCAGGAAAGCATCATCAGCATTGCGAAAAATAAAAATCCTCCCTTTTTCATACTCTTTTATCTACCTGACATTTTAAATCAACATTCCGTTGCAGGAAAAAATCAGAAAATGACTAACGAAGGGTTAATTAAACAATTCCGGCTGCGTTTTATCGCCTTTCTTTTTTTCCCATTCCATTTTAACGCTTTTGCTATAATCTACCAGCTTAGCACCTACAGCCTTCCAACCCATGATCTCTACCAATTTTATTACTTTGAATTTTGCCTTCCGTACCTGATCGCCTCTTCCACTCTGCACAGCCAGGATGGGTTCTTGCTCAGTAGAAACCGCTTCCAGGTAATTGCCCTCCCCTTCTTTTATGAATGAATATTTATTATGCAAAGTGGTTGTTTCAATTTTGAAACGTTTGATGTTGAACTGTACTTTTTCTTTGTCAACATAAACAGCAGTTACAACCTGCTCTGAATTAAACTTCTCAATCAGCAACACCTTTTCAGCGTCAATCCTTTGCGTTAGTTCCTGGTCCGTTATCTCATAAGTTCCATCCTTATAAAATATTACGATCCTGTCTTCCGCCTCAAAACTTCCCAGGTAAATTCCTTTTTCGTCTGCTGTCAGTCTTCCGAACTTATCATCAAACCAAAGTTTTTTAGCCCCCAAGGTAGATTTTCCGGCTTCCTTAAACTTAACTGCTTTAATAGGATATTTTGTCACCTGGTTGCCCATGCTTCCCCTTGCTTTTATTTCCTGCTCTTCAAAATGGAAATCAAATTCCTTGATGCGGGCAGAACTACCTGGCGTGAGATTCACTTTCACAACTTCAGCTTCTCCGTTGGCGTTAACCGTAAGATAATGCACTTTACTTTTTTCATGCCCCTTGGTGAGATCATATTCTTTTTCCCTGGTTACCCCTGTTACATTAAATCGTTTTGCATAACCGATCCCAGTGGCCCCGTCCATATAAATCATATTGTAGGTAGTACGTTCGTCATTCTTCTGAAATACAGCCGCATGAAGAATGTCCTTGCCTATATAAGCTTTGTCCGACACTTTTACAACCTTCATTGTTCCGCGTTTTGTAAAAACAATGATATCATCGAGGTCAGAACAATCACAGATAAATTCATCTTTCTTTAAACTAGTACCAATAAAGCCATCTTCCCGGTTCATATAAAGCTTCACATTGGCGATGGCCACCTGCTTTGCCTGTATCGTATCAAACTGCCTGATTTCTGTTTTGCGTTGCCTGTTCTTTCCATATTTCTGCAGCAATCCTTCATAATAAGCAACCGCAAAGTCAACCAGATTGGCCAGGTCGTGTTTCACTTTCTTAATTTCCGCTTCAAGACCCTTAATCTGTTCGTTGAGTTCATCAATATCCAGTTTATAAATACGGCGGACAGGCTTTTCCGTTAGTTTAACCACATCATCCCTGGTAATGTCCCTGCGCAATTGCTTGCGGTAAGGTGAAAATGCCTGCATGATGGCTTCCAGCACTTTCTCCCAGGTGGCATGTTTTTTTTCTAATTCTTTATAGATTTTCTCTTCAAAGAATATTTTTTCAAGTGAGGTGTAATGCCATTTTTCCTGCAGTTCTGCCAGTTTGATTTCCAATTCTCTTTTCAATAAATCCCTGGTATTATCGGTAGAAACTTTCAGTAGTTCATGCACACCCAGGAACCTGGGCTTATTATCAATGATAACACAGGCATTTGGCGAGATGCTTACTTCGCAATCTGTAAATGCATAGAGTGCATCGATGGTTATATCGGGTGAAATACCGGGGGCAAGATCCACCAGTATCTCAACATTGGCTGCCGTATTATCAGTAACTTTTCTAATTTTAATTTTCCCCTGGTCATTGGCCTTAACAATACTATCCATTAATGTTGCGGTTGTTACGCCGTAGGGAACATCTTTAATGATCAGGGTTTTTTTATCGAGTTCTTCTATTCTGGCCCTCACCCTTACTTTGCCGCCCCGCTTACCTTCATTATAATTGTCAACATCTATCATTCCCGCAGTAAGAAAATCAGGGAATAGTTCAAATCTTTTGCCACGCAAATATTTGACAGCAGCTTCGCATAGTTCACAAAAGTTATGGGGCAAAATTTTAGTAGAGAGACCAACTGCAATGCCCTCTGCACCCTGTGCCAGCAACAAGGGAAATTTCATTGGCAGCGTTATGGGTTCATTCTTTCTTCCATCATAACTCAGTTGCCATTCTGTAGTTTTTGCATTGAAAGCTACTTCAAGAGCAAATTTTGAAAGCCTTGCTTCTATATATCTTGATGCCGCAGCGTCATCACCGGTGCGCACATCGCCCCAGTTTCCCTGCGTATCTACCAATAAATCTTTTTGACCCAGGTTAACCAATGCATCCCCGATACTGGCATCTCCATGTGGGTGGTACTGCATTGCCTGCCCAATGATATTTGCTACTTTATTAAAACGTCCGTCATCCATTTCTTTCATGGCATGAAGGATGCGCCGCTGAACGGGCTTCAACCCATCTTCAATTGCCGGAACAGCCCGCTCTAGTATTACATAAGAAGCATAGTCAAGAAACCAAGTTTTATATTGACCCTGCAATCCACTGTCATTTGTCAGGAAATCTTCTGTCTTTTTTTTTGCTGCACTCATTGCTATATAAACTATTTTATTTTTCTCGCTGGCATGTCCCGCCCATTCTGGTGTAAAATTAATTTATCCGTTTTGCCATTGACATCTTTTGTAAACTCTACCTCCGCATCCACTACTTTAAGAAAAAAGAAATTGTCTTTTTCAGCGAACATTTCATTTTTGCCCTGCCCGGTAGCCTGTGCCATTAATTTACCATCTTCAAGGGTTATAGCCAGCATAAAATTGGGTGCCAGTTCATATTCACCCACATATTGCTTTAATACATTTGCGTCAACCAATATAGCTACTCTTTCTTTTGATTTTTCTTTTGGTGAATCTGTTGTGTTTATTTTTTTAGCCGGTGTGTCCTGTCCATTCTGGTGCAGAATTAATTTATCAGTTTTACCGTCTGCGTCTTTTGTAAATTCAAACTGTATGTCTGCCACTTTCAAAAAAAAGAAATTTTCCTTTTGGGCGAACATTTCTGCCTTACCCTGACCTGTCGCAGCTGCCATAAGCCTTCCATTTTCAAATGTGATGGTAATAATAAATTCGGGTGCTAACTGGTATTCACCCACATATTGTTTTAATACAAGAGAATCCATTACTATTTCCTTTATTTCGCTGGGTATTTCATACGGTTTTTTGTGCAAAACAGCATTCAGTGCATCCGATATTTTTTCCAGCCCGCCGTCTCCCTTATTATCAAACAAAATGATACAGATATCTTCTTCCGGATCTCTGAAAATGTTTGTAGAAAATCCAAAAATTCCACCTCCATGACTGTACACTTGTTTACCATAGGCAGAATCTATAACCCAGCCAAATCCATACTTTTCTTTACGAGGCGTATATGCATCTTTGAGAGAAGCTTTGCTGATAATTTTTTCGGTATACAATGATCTGTCCCATTTGTATAAATCGCCTACTGTTGTATAAATAGCACCTGCGGCAAAAGACGCAGAAGAATCAACAACTGGAGCGGGCATATTACTTGTACTACTCAGCGAAAAATATCCGGTAGCCTTGTCGAGCGACGACAATGCAACAAAATCAAAACCACTGTGATTCATATGGAGCGGTGCAAAAATCATTTCATGTATCAGCTTTTCATACGGCTTACGGGTTACTTTTTCTATAATATAACCCAATAACATATAACCTGAATTGCTATAATTAAATTTGCTTCCGGGTTGAAACTCTAACGGTTTGTCTTTGAATAAAGCCAGAATTTTTTCTTGCGTTGCAGGCTTAACTGCTTCAGTTTTCATAAAATCCGCATTATTGGTATAATTAAAAATACCCGAGGTATGTGTAAGGAGGTGTTCAATGGTGACACTATCCGCAAAAGACAATTCGGGGAAATACTTACTAAGTTTATCGTGAATGGATAATATTTTCTTTTCCTGCAAGCGGAGAATAAGCGCTGAAGTAAATTGTTTTGTAATAGAACCAATCTGGTAAATCGTGTTACCATCATCCATTTCTTTTTTGGCGACATTCTTATAGCCATAGCCTTTTTGCAAAAGGATGGTTCCCTTTTGGGCAACCAATACAGTCCCGTTAAATCTTGCATTCTTTGCATAGGCCTTCACCAGTTCATCCAGCTTTTGAGCCATATCCTGCGCAACAAGTGACAGGCTGATAACAATAAAATACCCTGCAGCTACAATTTTTCTCATATAGGTTTTTAAGGTTTCTATTCGTTTGCCGGAAGTATTTCAGATTTGACTTTCACTTCGAAATCTTTCATTTTTTTGATTTCGCCCTGTACATCTACAAGGCCTTCGGCGATAAATCCTTTCAACCGCCACAGCAGGTAGGCATCTCCGGTAGTATGCTTTGCTTTCGCCAGGAACTGGTGAATCAATTTACCAGCTTTCTGCCAGTCTGCGTTTATAAAACCCTTTAATTCTTTATCATAAAAATCAAAGTCGTGCTGCGTAAGCTTCTTACCACCTTCCAGAACACGAACGCCTTTTTGTTCATTGCATAATTTTGTCCATTCATCCGGGTCAACTTCAAATTCGCTCAACGTGATAGGTCGTGCGAGTCTTTTTGCTTTGATAAACTCCTTTGGTGGAATAACGTGTAGCCATTCGGGGTAGAATATATTTCCCTTATCACTGATGAATGGAAGGTTATTAAGGTATAATATAAATACACGCCCCTGGTATTCTTTCAATTGACTCATGAGCCAGTAATAACCACTTACATCGTGTTTGTTTTGCGCGGCCCAGATCCAGACTTGTACAGCAGGGTTTTCAAGTTTTTCTTTCAGATCGGCAACTACTTTTTCATCTTGAACGATTCCCTTTTCTACATAACCCTCATAATCTCCGCCGGCCAGCACTCCGCGCCACCATTGCTTACGGTTTTCTATTCCTTCCACCGTATAAATATCAGCAACGGGTCCTACAGCATAGTCATCTTTCACCTGGATAACTTCCCCTTGCAGGCTTTCATCCAACTCTATTGCCTTTTTCAACACATGTACATCTGCTTCATTGAAAACAATATGAATCATTCTAATAAAAGAGTTTTGATTACTAATTACTTCTCTCCTTCTACCAGGTCCAATTCAACTTTTAGATTGCCAATGATAAATTCCTGCCGTTCCGGCGTATTTTTCCCCATGTAATAATCAAGAATATCCTGTATATGTGTTTCAGGCATAATCAATACAGGCTGTTTTCGCATATCAGCTCCAATGAATTGGGCAAATTCATCGGGACTGATTTCACCCAAACCCTTGAACCTTGTAATTTCTGGTTTGCTGCCCAGCTTTTTGACAGCCGCTTGTTTTTCAGATTCGTCGTAGCAATAAATGGTTTCCTGTTTATTACGCACACGAAAAAGGGGTGTCTCCAAAATATAAACATGGCCATTCTTTACGATATCCGGGAAAAATTGAAGAAAAAAAGTCATCAGTAATAAACGAATATGCATACCATCCACATCAGCATCCGTTGCCACCACAATATTATTATAACGAAGACCTTCATAACCTTCCTCAATATTCAATGCGTGTTGCAGCAGGTTGAATTCTTCATTTTCATAAACAACTTTTTTGGTGAGGCCAAAACAATTAAGCGGTTTACCTCTCAAACTAAATACTGCCTGTGTTTCCACTTGCCTTGCTTTTGTGATTGAACCACTGGCGCTATCTCCTTCCGTAATAAAAATGGTGCTTTCTTTTTGTTTTTCAAGTATACTTGCTTTATCCTTACCAGTTGGTTCATCATTGTAATGAAAACGGCAATCACGCAATTTCTTATTATGAAGATTTGCTTTCTTGGCCCTTTCATTTGCCAGTTTCTTTATGCCCGCTAATTCTTTTCGTTCCCGTTCATTTTGTTCAATTCTTTTCTTGAGGGCCTCAGCAACGGCCGGATTGCGATGAAGATAAAGATCGAGATCGCGGGCAAGAAAATCACCGATAAAATTTCTCATGGAAGGACCACCTTCATAAACAACCTGCGAACCCAGTTTCGTTTTGGTCTGGCTTTCAAAAATCGGTTCCTGTACTCTTATAGAGATGGCTGCACTGATGCTACCTCTGATGTCACTCGCATCGTAATCCTTCTTATAAAAATCCCTGATGGTCTTAACATATGTTTCCTTAAATGCTGCCAGGTGCGTTCCTCCCTGAGTAGTAAACTGTCCGTTTACAAATGAATAATATTCTTCCCCATACTGGTTCTCATGTGTAATGGCCAATTCAATATCATCTCCTTTAAGGTGTATGATTGGGTATCGCAATTCATCTTCATTGGTTTTACGATGCAGCAAATCCAGCAAACCATTCTTAGAAATATATTTTTTACCGTTGAAATTGATCACCAGCCCCGCATTCAAATAACAATAATTCCAGAACTGGTTATCCAGGTATTCATGTATATAATGATATTTTTTAAAAACTGTTTCATCAGGAATGAATGTTACCAGTGTTCCGTTTTCTTCGCTGGTCTTTGCTTCTTTATGTTCTTTGATCAGCAAACCTTTTTCAAACTCCGCAGTCTTTTCCTTTCCTTCTCTGAAGGCCGTTACTTTGAAATAACCACTCAGTGCATTTACTGCTTTCGTACCCACGCCATTCAATCCAACACTTTTTTGAAAAGCTTTGCTGTCGTATTTGGCACCGGTATTTATTTTACTAACAACATCCACTACTTTTCCCAATGGAATTCCCCTTCCATAATCACGAATGGTCACGGTTCCTTTTTCAATAGTTACATCTACACTCTTTCCATAACCCATCGTATGCTCATCAATACAGTTATCGAGCACTTCTTTTAACAGCACATAGATACCATCATCTGGGCTGCTGCCATCCCCCAACTTTCCAATATACATACCGGGGCGCAGCCTGATATGTTCCTTCCAGTCGAGACTCTTAATACTGTCTTCTGTATAATCAAATAAATTTTTTTCCTTTTCGGCCATGGGGATGATTCTTAATTGCTGACGACTAACTATAATTTGTTATACAACCCTGCAATTCAATTTCCAGGAACAGTTAACTTTTATTCACATGATTTATGCTACTGTCATAAATAACCGGGTAACTGCACTGCTGCTAAACCCTTTAGTATTTCTGGCGAGGCAAATATAGTGAAACGAAAGGCCCACCTATTAAATGTACTTATTCACGCATGTGGAAAAGAATTGAAAAAATAAATATGCTGACATAATCCAGTCCTTCTTTTTAATACCAATATCGAAAAAAAATTAATTTTTTTTTAATTTTCTGTTAATAAGGAAAATTGTTGAATATTAAGTGGCACAGTAGTTGCCTAACTGCAAATACCCCTCATGACGGTTTAATCCACTTGCCTCCCGAAAAAAATAACCCCACCTCCATTATCAATCTTTAAGTGAAAATGATCAAAGTGAGAATCTGATCAAACAGAGAATTGAAATGTAATGGAATTCTTTTTTTAATATTTTAAAATTGATAATTATGAAAACAGTTAAAACAACATTAGTTGCATTGGGTATTGCTACCGCGGGATTATTTGCATTTAAAGGAATCGATTCAGGTTCTATAAAGGGTACAGTTTCTCCGGCCGAAGGAGCCAGCAAAGTATGGGCATTGTCAAGTACTGATACATTGAAATCAGATATTATGAATGGAAGTTTTGAAATTGCCAACGCGAAAGCCGGTACCTACCGAATTATTATTGAAGCAAAACCACCTTATAAAAATGTAGCAAAGGATAATGTAGCAGTTACTGACGGACAACCTACGAATGTAGGTGAAATCAAACTTAGCCAGTAATTTTCTAAGCGTTATTAATTAAAAGCAGGATCTTTCACCGGATCCTGCTTTTTATATATATGGTATTCGAAAAAAGCATTTATAAAACGGCTTGTTTAACTACGGTATAAAAAATTATATTTACGTCCTGTAAGAAAAAACGACTTCGTAGCTCAGTTGGTAGAGCAGCTGACTCTTAATCAGCGGGTCCAGAGTTCGAGCCTCTGCGGAGTCACCTATTTGATTAGTTTAGAAATTTATTTTTAACATCGCACCGCGTAAAAAATTGAACTTACGATCCCCGTTTATTTTGTTAAAAAATATCTCTGTGAGGTCCGGAGAAAACTTAATTCTTCAGGAGATTAATCTGGAAATTCACGAAGGTGAGCATTGGGCAATCATCGGGCCTTCTGGTAGTGGAAAAACTACGCTGGCAAATGTAATTGCTGGTAAAATATTTCATCTTGGACAAATTGATTTCCATATTACGAGCGGTCAGATTCATGGCATCGAACTGGTAGAACAACAGCAACATTTTAAAAACCTCTCCAATACCAGCCAGTTTTATTACCAGCAACGCTTCAATGCATCAGAGGCTGAAGACAGTATCACCGTTCAACAGGCATTGCAGGGTTACGACGACAAAAAGAATTGGTTAACCTTACTGCAATTAACAGCATTGATGAATGAACCATTGATACAATTGTCGAATGGCGAAAGTAAACGCCTTCAGATTGTTAAGTCTTTAACAAAGGATCCAACATTGCTTATACTTGACAATCCTTTTGTAGGTCTGGACACTACGGGCAGGCAAATTCTCCATCATATCATAAATGAAATTACTTCCAACGGCATTTGTGTAATAATTATTACAACTCCCCATGAATTGCCGTCCTCTATTACACATATAGCGTTTCTTGACAAGGGACAGTTGCAATATTCGGGTGTGCGTGACGGTTATTTTGCATTGCACCCGGAATTTATGGGAAAACCGGCACTACCAGACCCTGCTAAATTAAAGTTGCTGCAACCAGCTTTGGATGACGAATTTGAATTTGCTATTGCGATGGACAATGTAAACATTAGTTATTCGGGTAAAAAAATACTCACCCATATCAACTGGCAGGTAAAGAAATCTGAATGCTGGAGTTTATCGGGTCCAAATGGTGCAGGAAAATCGACTTTGTTAAGTCTTGTAACTGCAGACAATCCGCAGGCTTATGCAAATAATATCATTTTATTCGATAGAAAGCGTGGTAGCGGTGAAAGTATCTGGGATATTAAAAAGAAGATAGGTTTTGTTTCACCTGAATTGCATTTGTATTTTGATCAATCTGTTTCTTGCTTTGAGTTGATTGCGTCCGGATTATTTGATACCATTGGACTTTTCAGGATCTTAACAGCAGAACAAGAAGGTAAAGTAATTTTATGGATGCAGTTGTTGAAGCTGGAACTGTTACAACATAAATTTATTTATCAATTGTCTATGAGCGAACAAAGACTTGCACTGCTGGCAAGAGCACTCATCAAAAATCCGCCATTACTCGTTTTGGATGAGCCCTGCCAGGGTCTTGACGAGTTACAAACTGCTTTTTTTAAAGAACTTATCAATCAAATTTGCACTCAATTCAGAACAACACTGGTTTATGTGAGCCATTATTCCAGGGATATTCCAGCTTGTGTGAATCATTTCCTTAAAATGGAGAATGGCCGCATTTCTGAAATTAACTAATTGATAACCAATACTATAAAGTTAATTTTTACAAAAATCTCAAAATTCATTCACCCACCTGTCCAAAATAGACTCTAAAAATGTAATTTCAGTCTGTCAACCAACCCGCATTAATTTGACTTTCAAAAATCGGATGGTTACACACCCATAAATTCTTCGCTTACTACCCATTAGTATTATTTAAAGATTAAAAATTGTGTTGTATGTATTCGTATACATTAATGGAAACAGGATGCTATTACCTGGTGCAGGAGAAAGAAGATTCTGCTATCACCCTTATTAAAATAAACTTCGAGTCTGATCATTGTGTGTTTGTTTCAAAATATGAGGAGATTGAAGTACAGGAATGGAAAAAGAAAACTGATTCTATTCACGATATCATTGAATTGCTGAGTGACGAAAAAGTGAAAGAATGGGAAACAATTTTCAATAATAACCAGGATGCCTATTACGAAGAGGACGAAGATTAGTTTTAGTTCATTGTTCCAATTACAGGCAGCATTTCCCTTATAGTTTAAATTGTCGGCGCTACACTCTTATTGCTGTGTTTATCATTATTCCTGATAGAATGATTGACTAACTTTGCAGTAAATACAAGATTTATGTCAAAAATATTTACAGTATTTCTTTTCAGTTATATTATCCCTTTTGCTTTTTTGCATGCCCAGGAAGTAAAACTTTTAAGTGTTGACGAATTTGAAAAAGGCGCTAAGGCTTCAAATGTTCAACTGCTGGATGTTCGCACGGCGGGTGAATTTAAGACTGGTCATTTGAAACATGCGTTACAAGCAGACTGGAACAATACTGTACAATTTAAGGATCGAACTCAACACCTCGACAAAGCAAAACCATTGTTTATTTACTGTCTCAGCGGAGGCAGAAGCAACGCTGCCGCTGAATGGTTCCAACAGCAAGGCTATGGCAAGATATATTCATTAAAAGGCGGTATCAATGCCTGGAAACAGGCAAACAAAGAGGTTGAGGGTATGCCTGATATTCCCCAGATGAACAGGGAAGAATACAATACTTTAATAAAAGGAAGTGAAACAGTTCTTGTAGATTTTGGCGCTGAATGGTGCCCGCCTTGCAAGAAAATGGAACCGGTTTTGGAAAAATTAAAAAATGAAGAGGGAAATAAATTCAAACTGGTAAAAATAGATGGTGGAATTCATACCAATGTGATGAAGGAATTAAATGTAGATGCATTGCCTGTGTTTATTATTTATAAGAATGGGAAACCTGTATGGCGCAAACAGGGTATTGCCACTTTGGATGAATTAAAATCACAACTATAAAATAGAATAAGTTTTGTATACCCCAGTCTTTTTAAATTTATGCCGTTTGCTGTTTTAAAACCTGTATTTTTTGCTTGTCTCAATAATTAAGGCTTTCATTTCTATTGTCTATTTTAATATCCTTTACTTAATTTGCTTTTCGATTAAAATATTTTGATTAGTCAGCATACCATACAACAAATTCTCAGCCGCATAGACATTATCGATATTGTTGGCGGATTCGTAAAACTGAAAAAAAGAGGAACCAACTACCTGGGCCTTTGTCCTTTTCACAATGAAAAGTCTCCTTCATTTACAGTAAGTCCTGCCAAAGAAATTTATAAATGTTTTGGATGCGGCCGCAGCGGAAACTCCATTAGTTTCCTCATGGAACATGAGAAATACAGTTATGTTGAAGCGCTGAAATGGCTTGCCAACCGTTATAATGTTGAGGTAGAAGAAACGGAAGCCAGCCCCGAAATCAAAGCACAGCAGCAGGTTGCAGAAAGTCTTTATGCCATTAACAGCTTTGCACAAAAGTTTTTCACGGATCAGCTTTTTACAACAGAAGAAGGAACAGATATAGCACTCAGCTATCTAAAGCATCGGGGATTCAGAGAAGATACCATCAAAAAATTTCAATTGGGTTATTCACTCGAAGAAAGAAAAGCATTTGTAAAAACTGCAGTTGCCAATCAATTCAATCCGGAATACCTGGTAAAAAGTGGCCTGGTTGCAATGCGAAATGATGAATTGGTTGACAACTACAGGGGCCGCATTATATTTCCAATTCATAACAATAGTGGTAAGGTCATTGGGTTTGGTGCGCGGGTCATAAAAAATAATGACAAGGCTCCGAAGTACATCAATACTCCAGAGAATGAATTGTATGTTAAAAGCAAGTTGCTGTACGGAACTTATTTTGCCAGGCACGCCATCGACAAGAATAACGAATGTCTGCTGGTAGAAGGTTATACCGATGTTGTCTCCCTGCACCAGGCTGGTGTTGAAAATGTAGTTGCCAGTGGTGGTACTTCTCTTACGCTGGATCAACTTAGGCTCATAAAAAAATATACGAATAATCTTACCATTGTTTATGATGGAGACAATGCGGGAATTAAAGCCGCGTTGCGGGGTCTTGACCTGGCACTGGAAGAAGGTCTCAATGTAAAACTTGTTCTGATACCTGATAAGGAAGACCCGGATAGTTATGTAAACAAAGTAGGAGCTTCCGCTTTTAGCACTTTCGTTGCCTCCAATAAAAAAGATTTTGTGCTTTTTCAGCTGGATATAGCATTGAAAGATGCAGGTACAGACAGTAATAAAAAAGCAAGCGTTGTAAACCAGATAGCAGAAACCATTTCAAAAATCAATAAGGCTGAAGATTTTACAAAGCAACAGGATTATATCCGTCAATGTTCTCAACTGCTAAAAATTGATGAAATTGGTTTGAATAACCTGGTTAATAAATTTATTAGGGAAAAGGTAACCAGGACTGAAATCAGGCAGACCCCGCCAGAAACAGGAATTACCGGAAATCAATATGATCTTCCTGCGTCAGCTGCTGAGGATGATTCTTTCAATCTTCTTTTCAAAGATGAATTACATGAGCGGGCCGTAGTACGTTCGCTGGTTGAGTTCGGGCTGAGATCCTGGGATGAAAACAAAAGAGTGGCCGATTATCTTTTTGAGGAAATGATTGACGAAGATCTTTTCGATAATAAACAACTGCTCCGCATTATTAATATTTACAGGACCTGGTACAATGAGAAATTAGAACCCACTGCTAAAACTTTTCTTTACCACGAAGATCAGCAACTCAGTACCCTGGTAGTTTCGATAATGGATTTTCCGTATGAACTCAGCAACAAATGGAAATCAGAATTTGAAATGTCAGTGGCAACCAGGGAAGATGTTTATAAGGAAGAGGTCACTTCAACTCTCAACTACCTGAAATTGCGGAAGATAAAGCGAATGATAGACCAAAACCAGCAAGACCTGGAACAACCTCACACTTCAGAAGAACAATTGATGCTGATTCAAACACATCAGCATCTTAAACAAATGGAAAGAAGTTTATTGCAGTTGGCAGGCACGGTTATTATACGGTAGGTAACAATTTAAGTACCCGTTGTGCCTGCAATAAATGACGTTCATTGTGCGCCACAATAAACCGGAGGTTATCACCTAATCTTAGTTTCAACAGTTTAGTAAAAGAGAATGGAATTTTTACTTTTCGCAAATCTACATATTGGGATAATTCAAGAACATGGTCGAACTCATCCAATTGAGCCAGGTATTTATCCAGCACCCTCATACCATCCAGGTTACTGGTTGCGGGGCACAGAAATTTTGGCGCTTTCATTTTATAAATACTACCATCTTCTCTGGGTATAATTTTTTCATAAGCTAAATTTCCCAGCCAGTTACTTTTGAAAATTTCTCTCCCATTAATAGCGGCATCCTTCAAAGCTTCGTTGATCGAATGAAGATAAATACCGTGGGTTATGTTGAGGTGTTCAAACACTTCGGCGATGCTCCATGAATCCGGAGCCATTTTAAAATTCAATTGTTCATTGGACAAACGCAGGAAGGGCTGCAGGTTTTTTCTCACTACTTCAGTCCGGTCATGTAATCCAGACAACAGTTCTTTTTTGTTGAAGTCAGTCATAATGCTAATAGCATATCACTGTATGAAAAATTTATCATATCCTCTTCTTTTATTCCAAACTGTTCAATATAATAATTGCATTGTTCATTCAGTCGTTCCAAAGATAAAGGCCTGTGTATGTTACTGGCTTCCACTTCTACAAAATTACCCAGTTGCCCCAGGGTATCTAAGTGAAACTTTACATTTTCAATGAAATAGATTTCGCGCTGTTTGGTAACCGTTATCTTCATACCAAGAGCATGAGCAAGTAATTCTTTCAATTCATTTCCATTGTCTATTTTTACGAGGTTGAAATCAGAGGGTTTTGGACCCTTTGTGTTGGCCCTTTCGTAATAAATAAGACTGTTTTCAATATTTCCCTGCCGGAGTTTCAAACGTCCATTGGGTACATTAAAATAGGTATCGGTTTGGTAATCGGTTCCTTTGAAATCTGCACCATTGTCTAACAAAAATTTTCTGATCTGGTTTGTCCTTTGTGTCCTCGCTTTGATTTCAATATTCAAAAAAGCCATGGAGATGAGTTAGAAATTGTAATGAATTTAGTACTCCTCATATTTTAAAACATCTTCCGGTTAATATTGAGGTAAAATGTAAAAGAAGTGCGTTTTAATAACAAATGTTAACTGGCGTAATAAAAAAAGAAAAACAACCGGGTGGGTTGTTTTTCACTGGAAACTGAATTTTCCTAAAGGTTTTTCAACAGGAATGGATCATTCTCATAGAATACTGGGATCAAATTTGGACATTGGACGGTTGCAAATGGATTGCATACCAAACTTAAATTAAAATCTGATTAAATGCACATTTGTGCATAACCGATTTTCAATAAAGGATAAAAAATGATTGTAATCAAGTTATGGAGTAGTAATACTAGTACCTGCTCCGTATAGTAAACGGGTATAAACTCTTATAATAAATTCTCTTCTTTAAAGTGATAGCGTTCTTTTATCTTTCGCATAACTTCATCCATCGATGCCCGATGATCCTTTTCACTCCAGTCTCCCCGCTCCCATTTGTTCAGTTCCTCGTCTATATATTTTTGCTGCAGTACATTCATCTTACCGGCCAGCATTTCAGATGTTTCCTTTTGTTTTTGATAAAAAGGTTTTTTCCTTTCCATACCCAATTCTTTGTCTTTCCGCATTTCATTTTCGGCAGCCGCCATAGCTATTAGTTCCTCCTTTGCCAGCGCTATATCATAAGGACCAACGGGCATTATTAATTTAGACAATATGGGACCAGTTTCAATCAAAATAATAAGCAATGATAACAAAAGGCTGGTCCAGAATATACTGCTTTCTTCTGAAGCAAGATCAGACAAAGCTTTATTACGTTCCAGGAAACCTATATTTCCGGTGATATTTGTCTCGTATTGTTTTCTCTTGTTCTCAAGTTCTGTTCTTGTATTGTTGATAATACTATCCTGCTGTGCAATGGCTGAGGTCAACTGCATCAATTCGGGGGCATACTGCAATTCAGTAGAATGGTAAGCGTCCATTTTTAAGCGGGTTATATCTTCAATGCCACGCCTGCCCGAACCAGCAGTTCCATCTGCTTCGTGTACATATGCCTGTTGTAAACTGTGCAGGCTATCTTCCAGCAATAATTTCCGGGCTACCAGTCTTTCCCTTTCGGTAGAAGCTGCTCCTATCGCTCGTTTGTGTTCATTTTGCAAAAGGCTGTCGTTCAGGATTATTTTTTGGTGCATATTCTGTACCACCCTGGTATTGATCTCCTTTTCAAAGATTTTTAACTCAATCGGTCTTGCAATAGTAAACCCAATTAACAATGCAAGCAACATTCTTGGAACAGCCATCCACAACTGCTTTTTTTTACTAACGCCATATTTACGCATAGTTGAAACCAAAAAACGATCAAAATTAAAAATAATAAGTCCCCATATGATTGCAAATACTAAGGGCCACGTGATATTTCCAAAAACGCTGTAAATAGCATATCCGCCAGAAAGTGCTGCTAAAATAAAAGTGGCCAGTATTACACCACCCAATCCGGAATATTTGGTATGCTCTGATGGAAATTCCTTCAACAAATTCTGGTGAGCGCCGGCGCACCACCACAAAAATTTTGAATCATCCATTTTTTGATTGTTCCCGGAAAAATTGTCGTAGTTATACAGGCTTTCCACCTGGCCATTGAGATTTGCCATAATAAATTAATTACAGGGGTGAATGAAGTAATAAATGATAAGAGTTGAAGGAGGAACTGTGAAATAACGACGGAGTATTATAGAAATTGTAAATGAAAAGTGAAAAGCTAAACTATCATTTTAGTTATTTCCAGAGATTTGACAGATCGGACATAATCAGATTCGCGCCCATAATCGCCATCATAATAACAACCAACCAACCAGCGATACTCATCCATAGGGGATGTTTGTAAGTACCGGTAATTTTTTTGTTGAAAACTGCCAGTAACATCAATGCCAGTGCTACCGGCAATATTAATCCATTCAAAGCACCAACAATGATTAGCACTTTGACAGGTCTTCCAATAAAAGCAAATATCAATGTAGAGAACAGAATAAAAAAAGTTGTTATCAACCGATTGTTTTTTTCTATCCATGGGTGAAAAGTCCTTAGGAATGAAACAGAAGTATAAGCTGATCCCACCACTGATGTAATGGCAGCACTCCATAATACCACACCGAAAACCTTATATCCCGTATTTCCGGCTGCAATCTGAAAAACAGATGCGGCCGGGTTTTCATTATTCAAAATTCCGCCAGCCATGACTACGCCCAATGCAGCGAGAAATAATAAAATACGCATTGTTGATGCGAGTAAAATAGCAGTTATACTTCCCTTCGTTACTTCCTTTAGACGTGACTGACCTTTTACTCCGGCATCCAGCAAACGATGGGCTCCGGCAAAACTGATGTAACCACCCACCGTACCACCTACGATCGTTACTATGGCAGTTGTATTGATTTTTGCGGGGAAAAAACTATGATGAATGGCTTCAGCAACCGGGGGGTGAGATGAGATGGCTACATACAAGGTGAGACCAATCATTATGAACCCTAAAATTTTTGTAAACCAATCCATCGCAACGCCTGCTTCTTTGATCCAAAAAATAAACAATGCAATTAGTGCACTAATAATAGCACCTGTTAAAGTATCAATACCAAACGCTACATTAATACCCAGGCCGGCTCCGGCTACGTTGCCAATATTAAATGCTATACCGCCCAACATAACTAATAATGCAAGCAGATATCCCATTCCCGGCAAAACATTATTGGCTACGTCTTGTGCACGCATTTCTGCTACAGCAATAATGCGCCAAATATTTAATTGTGCCGCAATATCCAGTAACACTGAAATCAAAATAACAAATCCAAAACTGGTAAGCAGTTGTGCTGTAAATATTGTTGTTTGCGTTATAAATCCGGGTCCGATAGCCGAAGTTGCCATTAAAAAAGCGGCACCCAATAAAGGTCCTCCCCATTTTTTATCATGCGCCGGAACTTGATTGGGAACTTCAGTTGAATCTTTTGTTTTCAAAATAATTACTGGTTGGCAGGATAACTGATGTCTATATTTCTTTCTTTCAATGATTCATAAATTTTTTTCGCAAAATTCAGCGCGTGCGGGTTATCTCCATGAATGCAAATTGTTTCGGCAATGATGGGAACTTCCTTTCCATTTAATGAAGTAACGGTTCTCTTCTCAATCATTTGTAATACCTGTTTCAGAGATAGTAATTCATCATCGATCATGGAATTTTTATGTGATCTGGGAGTAAGACTGCCATCATCCTGATAAATTCGATCAGCAAAAACTTCTGAACAGGTTTTTAAATCCAGCGCCATCGCCGCATGAATCAACTCACTTCCGCTCAGCCCGTAAAATATTAAACCCGCATCAAAATCTTTCACCGCTTTACAAATTGCTTCTGCCATTGCAAAATCCTTTGCAGCCATATTGTACAAAGCTCCGTGAGGTTTTACATGATGTAATACAGCTCCCTGGATTTTCAGAAATGCACTCAATGCACCCAGCTGGTAAAGAACAATATCATATATCTTACCAGGTGCAATAGCCATATTGGTTCGTCCAAAATTGTGCTTGTCTTCAAATGAGGGATGCGCGCCTATTCCAACTCCCGCCATCAACGATGCATCTACCAGTTCATGCATCGTATGTGCATCGCCAGCATGAAATCCGCAGGCAAGGTTTACTGAACTAATATACTTCAGCAGGTCAATATCTTTTTCGATGCTGTATTGCCAGAGCAAGGTGCTTTCACCCATATCGCAATTGATATCAATTGTTAGCATACCAGTTTATTCAGGTTATCAATACACGCGTTTTGAATAATGCCTAAAATTCTTTGCTGTTCGCACAACATAAATTCCGCAGTTGAAATATCTGTTTTTCTGAATTGAATAATTTCGCCAGGTCTTAACTGTGCCAGTTTGGGAAGGTGCGCAGATATAATATGACCAATTCGGGGATAACCACCAGTAGTCTGGTGATCTGCCATGAGAATAATTAATTGCCCGTTTGGTAATAATTGCACCGTGCCAAATGAAACACCGGAAGAAATCATTTCATTATTGTTTTGCAATATCAATTCCGGACCTTTTGTGTTATATCCCATGCGATCGCTGGAAGGGTTTATGATAAATTTATTTTCCAGCAAATCATTCACTGAATTGTCAGTCAATAATGGATATTCCTTTCCTTCAATAAAATAAATTTCATTTGGATACTGATAGGTAGAACCGATGTCTGGTTTCCATCCGAGTGCACGAACATCTTTTCCAGGTTTCATCAAAGCAGGAAAATAGATGGGGCTTTCCTTAAAGCACAATTGATCTCCTTTTTCAAATTTCCTTCCGAAAAAACCACCCACAGCGGCTTTCAGGTTAGTACTATAACTATTCAGCCATTTATCAATATAAAACCCGCCATGTACAGCAATATAACATCTTGCGCCATTTTTCAATTCAGGAAAATGTAAAATGGTATTCTTGCGAATCAGCAAAGGTTGCCAGGCAGGCAATAACTCATCGTTTAACGTCGCGGAAAAATCGGCACCGGTTATACTGATAAGCGCATTTTGTTCAAATAAAATCTGCGGGCCAGGAAAATGAATTTCCATAATTGCTTCACCCATATCATTACCGGCCAGCATATTGGCTAACTGGGCCGCATATTTGTCCATTGCACCACCACAGTTAATACCCATACTGCCATAGCCATAACGGCCCATATCCTGTATGGTGCCCAATAGTCCTGGTTTGATAATGGATATAGACATCAATAATTTAATTAAGCAAAAATTAAAAAAACTATTTACTCTGATCCATAGTCAGTCAGTAATCAAGTTGTAAACCCGCCAGCATCTCTTCTTTGCTAACCCGATAAAAATTTACCCGATCGCCTGCTTTCAATTTTACCAGGTTTTTTGAATTTGGTTCAAACAGTTGCAGGGATGTTCGTCCTATTATATTCCAGCCACCCGGGCTGTTAAATGGATAAATTCCGGTTTGGGATCCGGCAATACCAACACTTCCGGGTGTTACCATAACCGGTTCTTTTTTTCTTACGGCGAACAATTTTTCATCTACTTCAGCCATATAAGGAAAGCCTGGCAAAAAGCCAATCATATATACACGGTAAGTTTTGCCAGTATGCAGTTGAATTATTTCTTCTTTTGTAATTTTCTTTTGTGCCGCCATTGCATTCAAATCAATTCCAAATTCGTCATCATAACATACCGGTATTTTTATTAAATCTCCCATCTGACTGGAAACTACCACCGCATTCCGATAAGCTTCCTGCAATATATTATGCACAAACCCAAAAACAGTTCCTGCGGGATTGTATTTCTTTTTTATCAATACAGGATCATAAATTAAAGAAAGCGAGCTGTACGCAACAATGGTATCTTTTAAACCTTCAAAACAGTTTTGCGTCAGCCATCGTTGCATGGCAATAATTTTGTGATTCAACGGCTCGTTTATATAATTCCCAAGTTCAATGGTAGCAGCAGAATCACCCAGTGGGAATATACAATAAGGGTTGCTCATTATAATAAAGATAGTACATGGTTGGGAGACTGGTCAAAGCTCGATTGTATTAGGTATCCGGTTAAGGGTATAAGGTAAAAAGTCTAAGGTAAAAGTTTAAAATTGATGCAATCATTAACTTCAGACCCTACCGCTTAAGCCCTAATCCTTATACAATAAACAGTATCTTCTAGGTGAGATTATCCTTCCTTCGACTTCGGGCCAATTTGCTGATTTGGCCGTTATACACTAAACTTGCACGCCAACAGGCCTGTTTAAAACCGATATAATTATAGTATGGCGAAGAATTTATTGATTGTGGAGTCTCCTGCGAAAGCCAAAACCATTGAAAAAATCCTGGGTGATGATTTCGAGGTAAAGAGTTGTTACGGACACATCCGGGATCTTGAAAAAAGTGAGATGGGGATTGATTTGAAGAACAATTTTGAACCCCGTTATATAGTGCCTGGGGAAAAAGAAAAGGTGGTAAAAGAGCTGCGAAGCATCGCCAAAAAAAGCGGTGAAGTATGGCTGGCATCGGATGAGGACCGTGAAGGAGAAAGCATTTCCTGGCACCTGGCCGAAGTGCTGGGACTGAATCCCAAAACTACCAAACGCATTGTTTTTCATGAAATCACTGCTCCCGCTATAAAAAAAGCTGTACAAAATCCGCGTATCATTAATATGGATTTGGTGAATGCACAGCAGGCACGTCGCATACTGGACCGGATTGTGGGCTTTGAGTTGAGTCCGGTACTCTGGAAAAAAATTGGTATGCAACGGAGCTTAAGTGCTGGTCGTGTACAAAGTGTGGCGGTTCGCTTAATTGTTGAAAGGGAAAGAGAAATCAACCAGTTTAATGCAGTCAGTACGTATAAAATAGAAGCTTATTTCCTGGCAGATGATGTAAATGGGAAAAAGATAACTTTTAAAGCAGATGGTCCAACCAAAGTAAGTACGCAGGAGGATGCTACAAAATTCCTGGACAGTTGTAAAAAAGCAAATTACACCGTCAGTGATATCACCATAAAACCTGGCAAACGTACGCCCGCCGCGCCATTTACCACTTCCACTTTACAACAGGAAGCGAGCCGCAAACTTGGTTATTCGGTTAGTAAGACCATGTTACTTGCTCAAAAATTATATGAAAGTGGTAAGATTACTTATATGCGTACCGATAGTATTGCATTGAGTGATACCGCCATTGATATGATAAGGGATGAAATAAAAAGTTCCTACGGCGATAATTATTATCAACCTCGCAAATTCAAAAACAAAAATGAATCTGCGCAGGAAGCACATGAAGCCATCAGGCCAACGTATATGGATAGCCGCACTGTAGACGATAGTGATTTGCGCCGATTATATGAATTGATTTGGAAGCGTACCATTGCCAGCCAGATGAGTGATGCCGAGTTTGAAAAAACGACTGCAAAGATTGATATTTCCACCAATAAAGACCAATTGACAGCGAGTGGTGAAGTAATGAAATTTGATGGCTTCTTAAAAGTATACCTGGAAGGAAAAGACGAAGAGGAAGAGGAAGAAGATACCGAAGGCATGTTGCCACCATTGAAAGTGAAACAGGTCCTGGATTTTAAAGAAATGCTTGCAACTGAGAAATTCTCACGGCCTGCACCAAGATACACCGAAGCGTCGCTGGTAAAAAAATTAGAAGAACTTGGAATTGGAAGACCCAGCACTTATGCGCCAACCATTTCAACCGTACAAAAAAGAAATTACGTAGAGAAAAGAGACAAAGAAGGTGTGTTGCGGTCGTTTACTGTATTGCGGTTGGATAAAAAAAATGAGGTGGTAAAGGAAATGGAAACAGAAACTACCGGTGCCGAACGTGGGAAATTGTTTCCAACCGATTTAGGTATGGTGGTGACAGATTTTCTGAAGCAACATTTTAAAACAGTAATGGATTATAGTTTCACTGCAGAAATAGAAGAAGAGTTCGATAAAGTTGCTGAAGGAAAAATGGAATGGCACCAGATGCTGGGTGATTTTTATAAACCCTTTCACAGCAGCATTGAATTGACGCTGGAAACGGCCGAAAGAGCGAAGGGAGAAAGAGCATTGGGTACAGACCCAGTCACTGGCAAACCCGTTATTGCAAGAATGGGAAGGTTTGGTCCGATGGTACAAATAGGTGCACAGGCATTGGAAGAAACAGATGAAAAACCAAAATTTGCCAAGCTTAAACCAACACAGAGTATTGAAACCATTTCCATGGAAGATGCGATGGAATTGTTCAAATTACCAAGGAATGTTGGACAATTTGAAGACATGGATGTGTTGATCAATATCGGTCGGTTTGGTCCGTATGCTGCGCACGATAAAAAGTTTTATTCGCTTAACAAAGAAATGGATCCTTATACGGTCACACTGGAAGAAGTGGCACCGATGATTGCTGAAAAACGCAAAGCAAAGGATGAACGTACCATTAAAGTTTTTGAAAAAGAAAAAATTCAATTACTGCGCGGCCCTTATGGACCCTATATCAAACAGGGTTTGCGCAATTACAAACTTAATAAAGAACAGCAGGAAAAAGTAGCTGACTTAACCATCGAGGAAGTAAAAGCGATCATCGAGGAACTGAAAGCAAATCCGCCAAAGAAATCTTATCGTAAAAAGAAAAGCAGCTGACAATAAATTAAACAATATCTAAAATTTACCTCATGCATTCATCATCAATGATCTTTGAATGATTCCATTTTCATCATAAGTTAAGCTGCCGCAATAAAAGAATTTTTCACATTTATCACATTTTTACACTTCCCTATTTAGCAGTGATTGGCAATAGGACGTTGCCCCATCAACACCTGTGGATAATTTCAATTAGTTCATCTCCCTTCTTCCAACGAATTTTAATAACTGAAAGCACACAATAATTATCAGGGTTGATGCGTATTAATTATGCTAAAAACAATCCATGTGCAACCCATACCAACTGCATGGAAGAAACAAAAGAAATATCGGCCCTTTTTCACCTGATCGATGATCCTGATGAAGAAGTTTTTATTTCCATCAGTGAAAGAATTGTATCATTTGGAAAAGGCATCATTCCCAATCTTGAAAACCTCTGGGAAAATTCACCTGTCGATGTTATACAGGAAAGAATTGAATTACTCATTCACCGGCTGCATTACCGCGACCTGACGGATGAATTCAATGCATGGAAGAATCATCCCGATCCCGACTTATTAAATGGAGCCATACTGGTTGCCAAATACCAATATCCCGAACTGCTGACCAGCAGCGTGTATGCAGAAATAGAAAAAATGCGCCGCAATATCTGGCTTGAATTAAACAGCTACCTCACACCATTGGAACAAACCAATGTAATGACCACTATATTATACAATTATTATAACCTGAAAGGCAATGAAATTACTTATGGCGAACCCAATGAGTTCCTGATTAATAAAGTACTGGATGGCAAAAGAGGCAATGCAATTTCTAACGGTATCATATATGTGATACTCGCCGAACTGCTGGACGTTCCCATCAGGGCCATTAACATTCCAAGGCAATTTATCATGGCGTATTTTGATGTAGACTATAACTGGCAGGTACCTTCCAACCCGGCCCACAAGATTCAATTTTACATTGACCCCATGACGGGTCATATATTCACACATAAAGATGTGGAAGCTTATTTCAAACGGATCGCTATACCTCCTACTACCTCTTATTTTAAGCCGGTAACCAAGAAAAGAATCATTCAGTTTTTGCTGGAAGAATTTGCCCGTTGTTTCGACGACGACAAAAACCAGTATAAAAAACAGGAGCTACTGATACTGGCAGATTCCCTGAATGAATGACGTATTGAGCCTTATGCTCATTTATCACACATAGCTTTACCGCAGGTTTAAAGTTTTATTGTAAATTCATTTAACCATTTGCATGACTGGTTTGTTAAGGTATTAAATAACAATTTCAATAAAAACATTTATTATGAAACCTGATATTGGTATCACGGAAAAAAACCTCCAGGCGGTTTCCGGCGAATTGCAAAAAGTTTTGTCAGACGAATTTGTACTGTACACCAAAACCCGCAATTATCATTGGAACATAGAGGGTAGTAATTTTATGGAGATGCACAAGTTCTATGAGAGCCAGTATGAACAGCTGGATGAAATCATGGACAATACAGCAGAGAGAATCCGGCAATTGGGTCATTATGCAGAGGGACAGCTAAAAGATTTTATTAAGTTGACAAGACTTTCTGAAGATGGCTATACTACCGATCAAAAAAAACAATTGCAAAACTTACTCGATGATCATGAAAGTATTATACGCAATCTTCGCAAAAACATCAATGTTTTTACTGATAAATACAAAGATGCCGGTACAGCAGATTTTGTAACAGGGCTTATGGAACAGCACGAGAAGATGGCCTGGTTCATCCGGAGTTATCTTAAATAATGAATTGCTTTCTTATAAACGAAAAGCCACTCTTTCGAGTGGCTTTTTTTACGGAAGAACGAAAAACAAAATTGCTTTTTCGTCGGGAGATTTAGGGGTTAAAAACTATCTTATTATCATCATCAGAAAGTGATCTTCCAACCATCCCTGTATTCTCTTTTCACATATTGATTGGCTTCATCAAAATTGGTGATTTTCATATTAGCTGCATCCCACAATAGCTTTTTTCTTCCCGGAAAACCTTTTCCATTGGATCCTTTAATATTCCAGCTTCTTAATGCAAGGTTGCCCATAAGTATCGTTTCCGTTAATGGACCCGCATAATCAAATGAAGAGCTCAGTTCTTTTTTACCATAACCTGCGATACAAGCATTCACCCATTGTACATAATGCCCTTCCGGTACACGAGCAATCGTTTGAGGAACATTTATTTCCTTTGTTTTAGAGGTTGGCAACAACCGTGGGTTGGCACCATAAGTTTCGCACATTATCTTTCCTTTGGTTCCGGTAATAATTACACCGCCGTCGCCACCACCCATTTGTTCATCAGGTCCCAGTTCATCCGGACGTTCAGGTGCAAGACCGCCATCCATCCAATATAATTTAACATCGGGTTTACCATCTTTACCCGGAAATTTTAATTTAATGGACGAAGACACAGGACAGCTTTCAGGATAATAAGAAGCGTTCCACATTTTTTCAAATACTGCTCCTTCACTGCATTCTACCTCTGATGGATAACCGAGACCAACAGTTTTGAATGCCGGATCAATCAGGTGACATCCCATATCGCCCAAAGCGCCTGTACCAAAGGCCCAAAACCCACGCCAGTTAAAAGGAACATATTCTTTGTGATATTCTTCCATTTGTGCTGGTCCTATCCACAGATCCCAATTCAATTCTTTTGGAACTTCATCTGTAGATTTAGGCCTACCAAATCCCTGCGGCCATACCGGCCTGTTGGTCCAAACATGAATTGCCTGAGCATCGCCAATTATTCCTGCATTGTACCATTCACGCATCAAACGTACACCATCACCCGAAGATCCCTGGTTGCCCATCTGGGTTACCACTTTAAATTTCTTCGCAGCTTCTGTCAGTTTACGGGCTTCATAAATATCATGGGTAAGTGGTTTCTGAACATATACGTGTTTACCCAGTTGCATGGCAGAAATAGCTGCTACTGCATGACAGTTATCTGGTATTGAAACTGAAACCGCATCAATATTTTTATGTTCCTTGTCCAGCATTTCACGGAAATCCTTATACCTTTTGGCATTGGGAAAACGCTTTAAGGATGTGCCTATCTGCCTGTCGTCAACATCACATAGTATTGCAATGTTAGCATTGGGGCTTTTAGAAAATTCAAATAAATCACTTTCTCCTTTACCGCCGGCGCCAATGCCGGCAATATTTAATTTATCACTGGGAGCAACAAAGCCACGTCCCAAAACATGACGCGGAACAATAAAAAAACCTCCTGCGGCTAGGGCAGTCTTCCTGATAAACTTTCTTCTTGAAAGTTCATGACTCTTTTTTTTCTGATGGCTCATAATATAGCTTTCGTTATTTATAAATAATTAAACAAGTTTTGCATCTAAACTTATGGCCATGTTGAGGGCCTTGCTTACCGGACAATTTGCCTTAGCGTCTTCCGCGCATTCTTTGAACTTTGTGGCATCAATACCCGGCACTTTTGCAGTCACCACAATATTTGAAGCAGTAATCACCCCGTCATCCAATGAGACAGTGGAAGTTGCTTCCAGTAATTCTGGTGTAAATCCTGCTGCACCTAAAACAAAACTTAGCTTCATTGCAAAACAACCCGCATGAGCGGCAGCAATCAATTCTTCCGGGTTGGTTCCCACACCGGATTCAAATCTGGATTTAAATGAATATTGTGTTTTATCAAGTGTAGTACTCTGCGTGGTTAAATTTCCACTGCCATCTTTTCCCGAACCGTTCCAAACGGCTGTTGCTGTACGTTTCATTAAATAACTTTTTTTATTTTTGATTAAATAGATAAACCATGAATATCACCTGGGATGATTTTGAAAAAATTGATATCAGAACCGGTACAATAACGGAAGTTAGTGATTTTCCAAAAGCGAAAAAACCCTCTTATCAATTAAAAATAAATTTCGGCATTTTGGGTATGAAACAATCTTCGGCACAGGTGACTAACATGTATAAAAAAGAAGATTTGCTTGGCCGGCAAGTTATTGCTGTCGTAAATTTTCCACCCAAACAGATTGCCAATTTTTTCAGTGAATGTCTTGTATTAGGGGTATATACAGAAGAAAATCATGTAGTTTTATTAGCGCCTGACAGAACGGTATCCAACGGATTAAAAATTGGTTAATAATGGTTGAAGGAAATTATTCTGCCTACTATGCATCACCGGTTGGAATTTTGCGCATCAGTTGCAATAATACCTGTATAACCGAAGTACATTTTTTGAATAAAGAAGAGGAACAGGTAATGACCAAAGATTTTCCTCCCAATGCTCCAATTATATTAAGACAATGTATGGAAGAGTTGATTGAATATTTTCAATGCAAACGCAAAATATTTGAAGTGCCTGTTTATCAGCAAGGAACAGATTTTCAACAAAGGGTGTGGAGTGAGCTGCTGAATATTCCATATGGCAAAACCATCTCTTATTTGACACTGGCAAAACGATTGGGTGATCCAAAATCAATAAGGGCAGCGGCTTCTACCAATGGAAAAAATAAAATAGCGATCGTTGTACCCTGTCACCGGGTCATCGGTTCCAACAATGAATTGGTTGGTTATGGCGGTGGCTTGTGGAGGAAGAAATTCTTGCTGGATATGGAAATGAAACTTACCTATGGTGTACAAACGCTATTTGATGTCTGAAATAAGACGTCTGATTTCTGAAGTCAGATTTCATTTATGCTGTCTTACATTACTTTTTTTTACTTTCAACTCACAACTCAAATTTCATCCTTCACTTCAAATCTTCTCCTGTAAAAGACAGCGGTAACAACATACTGGCAGCAGGTATGATAATTATCTTTCCCTGCATGCCGCCCAGTATTAAACGAATTGGCTCTTTTACACGCATTTCATATTCTTGTAAGCTTTGCCTGCAGATACCGCAGGGTGTAATGGGATGATCGCTTTCAACCTCTGCACTCCGGTAGCTGATAGCAATTGAATGGATGGGCACATTTGGAAACAAAGTTGCTACCGATGATAATAATACGCGTTCTGCGCATATGCCTGCCGGGTAGGAAGCATTTTCCTGGTTGGATCCGGCAACTATTTCGCCATTTACCAATTTGGCAATCGCGCCAACCTGGAAGTTCGAGTACGGTGCATAAGCATTTTGCGAAACTTCAATCGCTTCATTTAAAAGCCATGCGTCATGCTCATTCAGATGATTTATTGAATCATATTCTTCGTAGGAAAACTCGTATGCTACGTTTTTCATTGTGAAAAATTTACCTGCCAGATAAAAAATCCTTCCGCTTATTGATGCCGGAAGGATTATTAAAGTTACAAACTAAACAGCATTAATGAATACGATGGAACAAACGATTCCACCTTACACCATGATCCCAGCTCATCCATATTAACCAGGCCTCACCAACTACATGGTCTTCTGGTACAAATCCCCAGAACCGGCTGTCTTGTGAACCATGCCTGTTGTCACCCATCATCCAATAGTAATTCATTTTAAAAGTGTATTGATTGCCGGCTACATCGTTTATATATAATTTACCATCCTTCCATTCGGCTTTACTGTGTTCATATACATTGATGATTCTGTCGTAAATAGAATAATTATCGGCTGTCAATGTAATAGTGGATCCCTTTTTAGGCACCCATACAGGTCCATAATTATCCACTGTCCAGTTTGTATGAATAGAGTCATAAGGAAAGTGAGTCCTGTCTTTTTCCATATGCAATGCAATGCTCTTTGCAAAACCATTCTTTATCATTTTTTCCTTTGCATCCCAGGTTAACAACATAATAAAATTGTTGGCTCCCTTGTCTGTACGGGGAATTAATTCAGTTGCCTTATCCGCGTCCATATTTACATCGTATTCTTCCTTCATAGTGGTTGGATCGAGTACCTGACCTTTTGTTTCAATATCATAATACATCTCAGACTTTGATGGAAATGGAACTGCCTGCCCGTTTATATGCAGGGTGCCATCGATTATTTGTAGCGAATCGCCCGATATGGCTACACATCGCTTCACATAATTCTCTCTTTTATCTACCGGTCTTGTCACTATCGGGTATTCATCGGGGTTAGCAAGTACATAAGCCCTGCCCACATTCATATTTCCATTTCCTGTTTCAAATCTGCATACCTGGTAAAAAGGCTTTTCAGAAAGATACCCTTCCTTATTAATCATAGTATCACCGGCCGGAAAATTGAATACCACCACATCATTTCTTTTTACGGGACTCGCAAACCAGCGGGTGTATGGAATTTTTATCAGCTCCGAATAAGATTTCGACAAACTTCCAGGTAAGGTAGCATGAATAAAGGGTACCGATAACGGTGTATTGGGAATGCGGGGCCCATAACTGAGTTTACTAACAAACAAGAAATCATTGATCAGCAAAGTCTTTTCCATTGAACCCGTTGGTATGGTATAGGCTTCAAAAACAAAAGTGCGAATAAGAGTTGCCGCAACAATCGCAAAAACACCCGCATCAATCCATTCACGGGTTCCGGATTTTTTATAATTCTTTTTCACCGCTTCCGCACCAATAAATCTTGTGTCTTTGTGTGAAGCAATATAGAGGAAATAGAACATGGGCACAAAGGCAGACAATGCGTGAGCCACCAACGAAAACTTTCCAAACAATTTTACCCATTCAATAAAAATGCCCATTGTAATGAACCAGCCCGCGATAGGCACCAGTTGCAATATGGCCCAATACGTAGGTCGTTTAGCGGTTTCCTGCATAACCCAGGTATTGTAAAAAGGTACATAGGCTTTCCATGCAGGAAGTCCGGCTTTCACAAATAATTTGGCCAAGCCAAAAGTAGGGAGAAACACCAGTAAAACAGCAATCAGGTAAATAACAAATAAATCGTGTCCAGGCATTCGTTTAATTTTAAATTCCGGCAAAAATACCATTCTCCAACTAATAGCGCTAATCAAAAATTGTTTAGCGCCAGGTTTGGCAAATAATTAGTCGCCGGTAAACTTATAATATTACAGTAACCAGGGTTATTTATTTTTGCATTAACAATTGATTATATGCAGCATTTCAGTATTAAAGACGTAGAGAACCTGAGCGGGATAAAGGCACATACGATCAGAATCTGGGAACAACGTTACGGGCTTTGCTCCTGTAAACGCAAAGAGAGCCAGCACCGTTATTATGACAACGAGGGTCTCAAACATATCCTGCGAATTGCCTATCTCTATCACAATGGTTATAAAATCTCTAAAATAGCGAACCTGGCAACAGCGCAAATCAGCCACCTTGCTTCCAAACAACTTGGCCACAATGAATTTGATGTTTTTATCAATCAACTGGTAGAAGCATCTGTAGACTACGATCAACAACGATTTGAGCAAATATTAGATATGACATTCTCTATGATGGGTCTTGAAAAATGGATTGACCAAATTGTATACCCTTTCATGCACAAGATTGGTTTGCTCTGGATGACAGACCATGTGTTACCAGCACAGGAACATTTCTGCAGTCACCTGATACAGAAAAAAATTATAGTAGCAACAGACAGGCTGCAGGTGCCTGTAGTGCATAATAATGAAAGGATACTTTTGTTTACTCCGGAAAACGAGGAACATGAAATTCCCATACTGATTGCCAATTACCTGCTAAAAAAACAAGGGTATAAAACCATCCAATTGGGAAAGAATGTTGCACTGTCAACATTGCAATATTATTGTAAACATCATTATGTTTCCCATCTCTATTTTCACCTCATCACTAATTTTACAGATTTTGAAACGCATGCTTACCTGCAACAACTTGCTACACTATTTCCTGGAAAAAAAATAATTGCAGCAGGTTCGCTGATGAAGAATATAACGGCAGCATTGCCGCCCGGCGTCATCTTGCATCATTCATTGAATGATATTATAGAATTTGGAAATGCAAAGAAAAATTAGGCATTACTTCCTGGGAACAACATTGGTCTGGATGTCTTCTTTTGTAATATTTTTACCAGACAGAATAACCAATCGTTCCACTACATTACGCAGTTCGCGTATATTACCGGTCCAGTTGTATTCTTTTAATTCATCCAATGCTGCACTGTCTATTCCTTTTTTTGCAATACCATATTCACTGCAGATATCTTCCAGGAATTTTTCAGTGAGCAGCGGAATATCATCTTTACGATCATTTAATGATGGTACATGAATAAGAATTACACTCAGGCGATGGTATAAGTCCAGCCGGAAATTTTTTTCTTCCACTTCTTTTAAAAGATCCTTATTAGTTGCAGCAATAACCCGTACATCTACCGTAATATCTTTGTCTGCTCCTACTCTTGTAATCTTTGCTTCCTGTAGGGCACGCAGTACTTTTGCCTGGGCGCTTAAACTCATATCACCAATTTCATCCAGGAACAGTGTTCCTCCTGTAGCCTGCTCAAATTTTCCAATGCGTTGTTTGATGGCAGAAGTAAACGATCCTTTTTCATGCCCAAATAATTCGCTTTCTATTAACTCGCTTGGAATGGCTGCGCAGTTTACTTCAACCAACGGACCGGTTGCCCGGTTGCTTTTTTCATGCAGCCATCTTGCCACCAATTCTTTTCCCACTCCGTTTTCACCAGTAATCATTACCCTGGCTTCTGTAGGACCTACCTTTTCAATCGTTTCCTTAATCTTTTTAATAGGGGCCGAATTTCCTATCATATCCTGCACCTTGCTTACTTTTCTTTTCAGCACTTTTGTTTCTGTAACCAGCGAAGTTTTATCCATTGCGTTGCGGATGGTAATCAGCAGGCGATTCAGATCAGGTGGTTTTGAAATATAATCATATGCGCCTTTCTTAACTGCTTCCACGGCCGTCTCAATAGTACCGTGACCTGAGATCATTATAATGGGTGTATCCGGATTGGCTTCACGGGCACGTTCAAGAAATTCAATGCCATCCATCCTGGGCATTTTAATATCACATAATACAACATCGTAAGATTTCTCTTTAAATTTTTTCAGTGCCTCTTCGCCATCTGCCGCCTCATCCATTTTATATCCTTCGTAAGAAAGAATTTCTCCCAGGGTTTTACGGATGGCTTTCTCATCATCAACAATCAGGATGTTTGACATACTCTTTTGATTTCAATTATTCTTAACAATTTATAACTATGGAATCTTTAATGCATTTACTCTTTGCTGAAACATTTCAAAAATACCAATTAATGAGATTAGAAACTGTTTTGGTAATTATTTTACCCTGTTTTATGCATTCGCCTCAAAATAATCTCCCCCAAGATTACTGGCGCAATCCTTATCAAACCATTGCTTCCATTCCTTTGCCGTCGGGGTTTAAGCGAACGATTGAAAGTAATGGTTCATTTGCATCCTGGCTCCGTGCGCTGCCATTAAAAAAAAATAAAACAGTCTTTTTGTATAATGGTGAGCGCAAGGCAAACCAGGATGCTCAGTTTGCTGTAATTGATATATCAGTTGGCAAAAAAGATTTGCAGCAATGTGCCGATGCAGTTATTCGATTGAGATCCGAATATTTATATAGCCAGCATCGCTATAACGAAATTGATTTTTGTGATAATAATCATCACCACTACAGGCTTGCCGACCACGCAAACCGAAATGAATTCGATCAATACCTGGCAAAAATTTTTTCTTACTGCGGCACATTGTCGCTGAGCAATCAGTTAAAACCCGTACATGATTTTAAGCAGGTTGAAGCAGGCGATGTACTTATATATGGTGGCTCTCCGGGACATGCCATGCTGGTGGTTGATGTTGCAATTAATCATTCCGGCGAAAAGATTTATTTGCTGGCTCAAAGTTATATGCCGGCCCAGGATATCCACGTTGTCATCAATCCGGCAAATGACAATCAACAGCCCTGGTACAAAGTTTCCGCGAAGACCACCATAGAAACACCTGAATGGGTATTCAAAACCAGCCAGTTAAAAACCTGGCCCTGACGCTTCTGATGCGATTAATCACATCGTAGAATTACCATCTAAAAACAGGTATGCGGTACTTGACAGGGAAGGTTCTATGTATTAGTTTTGAGACATCCAGTAATTGATAATTAAAAACAACCCTATGAAAGCAAGACTACTACCTACCCGTTCCGTTTCCGATTATAATGTATGGCAACTTACCGGAAGATTGATTTTACTTGCCGGTATTTTAATGGCTTATAGTTATTGTTTTCTATTAACCATTCACAGCATCTTAAAAGCCTTTTCTTAATAGGTACCGGGCTTACTCACCCTGGCGCAATTTGCATTTATTATTTTTCGATTTCCAGTACCGTATCGAAATCGTCTTTTTGTACTGTTTTTAAATCAATCATAATATAGTTGTCTTGTAACAATTGATATTTTACCGCTGTTCCGTCTCTGAACAATTTTACTGATTTAATTTTACCCGGAAGTTGCAGGAAAAATTTGTCGGTTTCTTTTTTGAAAACATGCACAAAAATTTTATTCCCTTTCTCCGTTACTGCTCCCCAATCCTGTGGTTTGATAAACCCGGCATGTGTTCCATATACTGAACCACCATAAATTTTTAACCAATTGCCTACAGCAGATAACCTATCCGTAAACTCAGTTTGTATTTTTCCACTGGGTAATGGACCAATATTCAATAATAGATTGGCTCCATAACCTGCACCCCGCACGAGCAGGTGTACCAGTTCTGCGGGTGATTTGTAATTGCGATCGGTAATATTAAATCCCCAGCTTCCATTGAGCGTTTCGCAAGTTTCAACTGGCATTTTATCCGTAACCTGCTGGAAACTCAAACCAGATTTATTTTCACCCGGCAGATCACGTTCAAACATCTGAAAATCTTCGCCGGCAAATGGAGTAAGATGGTGATTGTTTCCAATAAGGCATTGCGGTTGCAATTTGTGTATCAGCTCATATATTTCTTCATATTTCCAATCCAGTTTGCTGGATCTATCGGTTGCACCTTCGGGGGCTGTCTGATCCCAGTGTCCATCAAACCAGACTCCGGAAATTTCTCCGTAGTTACTCAACAACTCAGTCAACTGATCTTTCATGAATTGCAGGTAATGCGCATAATTGCTGTTACCTGTTCTGCCAGAACCATGTCCTGTACGACCGGTCTGCCATGGATAATCATTGCGATACCAATCCAACAATGAATAGTAAACAAAAAGTTTAATACCCTGCCGGTGACATTCTTCAGATAGCATTTTCAACGCATCTTTTGCATAAGGGGTGTTGGTTATTTTCCAGTCAGATGCTTTGGTATCCCAATTGCTAAATCCATCGTGGTGTCTTGTTATGAAGGTTATGTACTGCATACCGGCAGATTTTGCAGCAGCCACCCATTCCTTTGCGTTGAAATCGATGGGATTGAATATGTGCTGTAACCTGCTATACTCATCCACTCTTATACTACGGTTGTTCATTACCCATTCACCATCTCCTAATACGCTGGATGCGCCCCAATGAATAAACATCCCAAATCGCGCACTGTCGAACCAACGCCTTGCCTGCAGGTTTGCCAATGTGGGTGTATAACTATGTTGTGAAAAACCGGTCATAGCAAGAAGAGAAAATAAAAAAGCAAGCATTGTCTTTATCATGCTGTATATTTTTAATGTTTTGTGGCTTAAGATAGGAAGATTTGAAACGAATGAAAAACAAAATCCCGGAGCATTCACTCCGGGATAAATTTATCAATCGTTTTTAATTAATTATTTTTTCAGATACATCACCTCTTTAACAAGCGTTACTGTTCTGGCAACATCAGGTAATGCAAGTGCTACAAGGTTTGGTGCATAGTGCAATGGCGCATCGGCAGCTGTAATGCGTCGTATTGGAGCATCGAGATAGTCGAATCCTTCTTTCTGAATCCGGTAAGCAATTTCTGATGAGATAGAGGCAAATGGCCATTGCTCTTCAACAATTACAAGGCGGTTTGTTTTCTTTACACTTTCCAATACGGTCATCCAGTCCATAGGGCGAATCGTTCTCATATCAATCACTTCCGCGCTGATATTTTCTTTTTCTAACTCCGCTGCAGCACCCAATGCCACTTTCATCATCTTATTCCATGAAACGATGGTTACATCGCGACCTGCTTTTTTTACATCTGCTTTACCAATAGGTATATAATATTCTTCTTCCGGCACATCACTTTTATCACCATACATTACCTCACTCTCCATAAATATGACGGGATCTTCTTCGTAACGGATGGCCTGCTTTAATAAACCCTTGGCATCATACCCATTACTGGGAGAAACTACTTTTAAACCAGGAATATTGGCATAGTAACTTTCGAATGCAGTTGAGTGTTGCGCGCCCAACTGGCCGGCAGAACCATTTGGCCCACGAAAAACAATGGGACAAGAAATCTGCCCCCCACTCATGGCCAGCATTTTGGAAGCGGTATTGAGAATTTGATCCAATGCCAGCACGGCAAAATTCCAGGTCATGTATTCCACAATAGGTCTCAGACCGCTTTGTGCAGCTCCTACCGCAACTCCAGTAAAACCTAGCTCAGAAATAGGTGTATCAATTACTCTCTTGGGTCCAAACTCAGTCAACATGCCCTGGCTCACCTTATATGCACCATTGTACTCTGCTACTTCTTCACCCAATAAAAATACCCTGTCGTCCCTTCTCATTTCCTCGCTCATTGCTTCGCGCAATGCTTCCCTGAATGCAATTGATCTGGCCATATTTTCTATTTATAGAGTCGCAAAAATATTGCAAGGCACGCATATCAGCAAAAGATTTACCCGCCAGCTTACCCCCGCTTCAGAGGGCCGGACGGACTCTCTCTGCGAATGACAAACGAGTTGTTGGAATGGATCAATTCCTTGCAGGTGTTTATATTACTTAATATAGGATGGAGAAATGATTTACCGGACCTGAAATGGCAAAATCTCTCGGATATCTGCGTTCTTTGCAAATAATTTGACAAATACAGATTACTTAAATCATTTCGAAGCATGCAGGTTTTTAAATTCGGCGGTGCCAGTGTAAATACAATTGACAGAATAAAGAACGTTGCCAGCATCATAAGAAATCATGCGGGCCAGAAAATATTGATAGTTATTTCTGCTATGGGCAAGACCACCAATGCACTTGAAAAGGTGGCTGAAGCATTTTACAGCGGGCAACAGGAACAGGCTTTGCAATTGTTCGAACAAGTGAAGCAGCAACACCTTATCACCGCTAAATACCTATTGGTAAAAAATTATCTTGCCAGCGAAGCGCAACTGAGAGATATTTTTACTGAAGTTGAATGGTTGTTACACGATAAACCGGCACGTGATTATGACTATTATTATGACCAGGTTGTATGCTGCGGTGAATTGATCTCAACAATCATTGTAAGCGCTTTTCTAAATGAAGAAGGCATCCTGAATCAATGGATTGACGTACGTGATGTTTTGCGAACCGATGATAATTTTCGCGATGCAAATATTGATTTCAATTTTACGGAGCGTAAAATTAATAATGTAATTGTACCGCTTTTTAAACAACAGGATTTGATCATTACCCAGGGTTTCATTGGCGCTACTGATGAAAATGAAAGTACTACATTGGGGCGGGAAGGAAGTGACTATTCTGCGGCCATTTTTGCCAACCTGTTAAATGCAACACATCTTACAATCTGGAAAGACGTTGAAGGTGTAATGAATGCAGATCCCAAACAATTTACTTCCGCCCAGTTTATTAGCGAGCTGAATTACGACGAAGTAATTGAGATGGCTTATTACGGTGCGCAAGTGATTCACCCTAAAACCATCAAACCTTTACAAAACAAAGACATACCGTTACAAGTTAAATGTTTTTTGGATCCTTTATTACCCGGTACCATCATTCATAATAAAAATATAGCCCATTTACCACCGATTATTGTACTAAAGGAAAAACAAGTGCTGGTGCATTTACATACGCAGGATTTTTCTTTTATTGGTGAAAAGCCCATGAGTCGCTTGTATGAAATTTTTGCTGAAATAAAAACAAAACCCAATCTTATCCAGACAGGTGCTGTAAGCCTTGTAGTATGCCTGGACGACCGTTCCGATAAAATTGAAAAACTAGCATTGGCTGCATCGGAATTGTTTGAAGTTATAGTGGAGAAAGGACTAACGTTACTTACCATTCGTCATTATAAAGAAAGTACACTGCAGGACTTAATTGCGGGCAAGCAAATTGTATTAAGGCAACAAAGTGAAGATACGGTGCAGGTGTTGATGAAATAAATTAAAAGGTTTTGATCAGTACAAGTTTACATCAGTTTTGAAAATACTATTGCCTAAAGGCGGCGGGAATTCACGTTACCTGCCTGAAATAAAAACCATCCAATCCCTGCCCGGAAAACGGATACATTAATTTAGCCGTAACTATTTTTGCACTATGCCAAATCCATATGTTTCACTCATGAAAACGGCCTGGCGTTATGCCCGGCAGGAAAAGAAAAGATATGTACTGGTCTATTCTCTTTTTATACTGGCCAGTATCGTTTCAGCTATGAATCCATTATTATATGGTTGGTTTATCAACGCCGTACAAAAAGATGGCATAACCCGATTGCATTATGCCTGGCTTTATGCAGGTGTTTTTATGCTGTTGAAATTAATGGAATGGTTATTTCATGGTCCGGCCCGGATCATGGAACGATATCTCGCGTTTAACCTTAGCCGTAATTTTTTACAGGAACTATATCACCAGACCCTGCACCTTCCCGTTAGATGGCACCAGGATCATCACAGTGGCGCAACCATCAATCGCATCCGTAAAGCATATGAAGCATTAAAGGATTTTTTTCAGAATGGATTTATGTACCTGTATACACTTACAAAATTTCTTTCTTCCTTTATTGCCATGATATTTTTTTCTCCTTTGTTTGGTACTGTGGGTGTAGCCATTGGCGCGCTGACCGTTTTCCTGATATTTAAATTTGATACTCCTTTTATGAAAGCCGTGGACGATACCAATGAAAAAGAACACGTAGTATCAAGTACATTATTTGACAGCCTGTCCAACATAATTACGGTCATTACATTGCGATTGGAAAAGCAAATGGAAAATAGTGTTATGAAAAAAGTTGCCGAAGTGTTTGCTCCGTTTGGCCGCAGCGTGAGGATTAATGAATACAAATGGTTTGTGGCCGATATCCTTGTTAGTTTAATCTATGTAATTACCGCCGTTGGATACATTTACCAGCATACAAGACCCGGCAGTGTTTTTATGCTTGGCAGCCTGGTTGCATTGCTTGGATTTGTAAATCAATTCACCAGTGTATTTCATGATATTGCCTGGCAGTATACGCAGATTGTTCAGCACAATACCAATGTTCAGACCGCAAGATTTATTACAGAGTCATATAAAGATCAACACCTCCCTGATGCAAGCGCTGATTTACCAAAAGACTGGAAAACGATTTCAATTAAAGGATTGAATTTCTCACACAAGGAGACTTATTCCGCAGAAGAAAAAGCACATAGCCTGCATGATATTAATATTACCATTCGCAAGGGCAAAAGGATTGCATTGATTGGTGAAAGCGGAAGTGGTAAAAGCACATTGATGACTGTATTGCGCGGATTATATCCAACAGAACCTGGCATTCTAATAACTGCTGATAATAAACACAATCTTGATGGCGGCACTATTGCGGAAACGATTACATTATTTCCCCAGGAACCAGAAATTTTTGAAAATACAATTGAACACAATATAACGCTCGGACTACCTTTTGATGAAAAAGATATCAGTGCCGTTTGCGAGACAGCGCATTTTTCTGAAGTTGTCAAACAATTGCCAAAAGGACTTCAATCGAACATTCAGGAAAAAGGCGTGAATCTTTCAGGTGGACAAAAACAAAGACTGGCGCTGGCACGTGGTATTCTTGCAGCAAAGAGCAGCGAGATTATTTTGCTGGACGAACCAACCAGCAGCGTGGATCCAAAAACAGAGATCCAGATTTATGAAAAATTATTTGAAGAATACAAAAACAAAGCCGTGATATCAAGCCTGCATCGACTTTACCTGCTTAGTTATTTTGATTATGTATATGTTTTGCAGGATGGCCATGTAGTTGATGAAGGCAACTTTGCTGATTTAAAAAGAAACAGTGCAATATTCAATGAATTATGGAAACACCAGGCAGATAAGCAGGAGATTATTAAAATTGAACTGGGATCATGATTACCATTTGTTCTTTGCCGTTATATTACCTGGAAAAACGAAAAAAATCCACAATGACTTTAGTATGCTGTTTTCCGCCACCTACCTTCCATATATAGAACGCATCCGGTCATTAAACTTGTTCATCATCTGGTTGGTGAGCTGGCGATACAATTCGTCGTAACCGGGCTGGTTATTGTATGCCCCACGTACAATGGCCCAGTCCTTATCCCCAAGAGCACGTGAATCGCCATTGTAACTTCCCGTTAATTTTTGCCAGGTATATTGTGCGGGTATTCTTTCATTCGACAGCATTCTTCTTGAGGCAGCGTCGGTAATTCGAAAGTCCATCATGGCCCGGCAATCTTTAATGCGTCTTGTTACATTTACCGTTGCCTTAACGGTGATGGTTCTTATTATTTTTGGATCTTTATCGTCTTTCTCCGTCAGTTCTTTTGAAACAATATAAGAGTAACTGTTGGAAGCGAGTTGTCCGAACCAGATATCATACACATTGATATCCATGTATTGATCTACTCTCACTTCTCTCGCTTTGAAGTCGTTGGTACCATAAAAGCGATAATAATGAGAACTGCCAATATTATTCAGGGTGTTTACTATATCGTTCTGGAAATAGTTGCCATTGATATTAAAATTGCCAAAACGTTGATCAAACTTATCTACAATTACATTTGCAACAGCTAAATCATATGATGCCGCTTTTCTGTCTTCTACATCCCGGTAACCTGGCACATAGGATGCAGTCACTTTAAAATTTTCGTAAGCTTTTTGAGCATTTATTCTATCACCTCTTTGTAAAAAATCCATTCCGGTGTTGTACCTGAATGCAGCAGCATCCTCTGCAGCGGCTGATAACGAAGACGTATAGTTTTTTGCATTTACATGTTCAAATGCTGCCGGAGTTGCTGCAATTGCATCATACATTTTCTGAAGCGCCCGGTAATTACGATAAACAGCATCCAGTTTCTGTGCGGTCTGTGTACCGGATTTTGCAACCTCAATTGCGTTCTCATATTTTGAAACTGCTTCATTATAGGCCTGAGGTAAAATTGCTGCAGCTGTGGCGTTGTCTGGTTTTTTCCTGAGATCATCCAATGCAGAATACAAGGCTTTATCGTACTGACCTTCGTCGAAAAGTTTTTTGGTGGACTTACAGCTAGCCAATACCATTATGCAAAGAAGCAGCAGCTTCGGAAGCAATTTCATGTTCAATGAATTTGAAAATCGATAAATACCATTCAGGCCAGGAGCCGTTTTCAGCTCTCAACGTAAATGGTTTGTTTAAGTTTGATAGGGACATTTTTATCCAGCCGTATTGCAGGCGTCCAGTTAGGAAGGGCTTCAAATTTTTCAATGATCAGGTTACTCATTTCATTGGTTCCGCCTTTTATTACTTTTGGCAAAATGACTTTGCCTTCTTTGTTCACAATATATTCAACAGTAATAAAAGTTTTTTTCTGATCAGATGGCAGCATCGTTGTTAAATTTAGTGAAAGATCATCGAGGAATTTTTGAAAAGCTTCCGCACCACCTGGGTATACAGGTAATTTATTTACGGAGTTCACCAGTTCACTCTCATCAAATTTTACAGGTGTTGCTTCCCTGCGTTTGACCACTTTGCCCGCTGGTTTAACCTCGTCGTCGCCATTCATCTTTACATCTTCACCCAATACGTATTCTCCTTTATCATTTACCATGATTACAGGAAGATTTTTATGTTTATCAAAGTAATAATAAACTTGCTTAAATCTTTCTGACAACCCTTTGTATTCCGGAAATTGTTTTACGTACCGTTCAAGATAGTCAACACTGCGTGGATTTTTAAATGATACCGGGAAAATATGCACCGGTATAAAATCTTCACCTTCATTTTTAGCCTGGGAAGCAAGAATGTATAGTTCTTCAATTTGTCCGTCTGTGATAGGAATACAACCTGTAGTTACGCAACTTCCGTGAATATAAATATCACCACCTGGTTGCAGGGAATCACTCAACATCCTGTCTGAAGTATTTGGATAATTGAGACCTAACGACAAATGATAATTGCTTTTAGGATTGAATTCATTTATATAATAAAATCCTTCGGGCACCTGGTAATCGCCCGCCATTCGTTTGGGTCCTAGTGTTCCGGCCAATGCACAAACCCGGTAAGTTTTAAAAAGTTTGAAGGTTTCATTTTTATCATGTTTCACCCAAACTTCTAACTGGCTGTCGTATTTAAATGAGCGGATATAAAGATACTTAGCAGGCCACTGCAATTTCTTCTCTTCAAACTGTTTCATCAAAGTATCTTCCTTCCTTTTCATAGCATCATTGAAAACTGGAAAAGAACGTTGGTAACTTATGAAGTTAAAGGCAGGGGCAGATGTTTGCGCAAACGCAGTAAAAACACAACCCGAAAAAATAAGAAGGAAAAACATTCTGGGCATAGTCCTGGCATCTTTCATAAAAACGGATAAAAATATATTTTAGTGCCGTTAATTTTCCATAACGGCGTTAAAATTACTACAAATGGGTTGCAAAAATCAAACCAGCTATCCACCATTGTGGAAAACGGCTAACCTATATTTTATTGGTATTAAGCCTATTGCAATTTTTTGTTCATGTATTGGCGACCCCAGATGCTAAGTTTTCTGTTCGATAGCTTTTTTGGTCAGTTTTCAACCCGTTGGAACTTCCAAACTTCTGGTTCCGCTTTTGCGCTCGCTTGCCGACATTTATAAAGTTACCGACTCATTTTATAGTCATTTACCGGTATTTGAATAACCTGAGTATGAGCTTTAATCTTCTTAACCTATTTTTACCGCAAAGAAGATATATGCAAAAAATTGGGATATTGGGTGGCGGACAACTGGGAAGAATGCTTTTACAGGCAGCGGTTAATTACCCGGTTGAAACATACATGATGGAAAATGATGTGGAATGCCCTGCGGCGCATCTGTGTCATCATTTTACCAGAGGTGATATAAAAGATTTTGATGCTGTTTATAATTTTGGGAGGGGATTGGATGCAATTACAATAGAAATCGAAAGCGTTAATGAAGATGCGCTGGAAAAACTGGAATCAGAAGGCGTAAAAATTTTTCCCCGGCCATCGGCACTGCGCATTATTAAGAATAAAATCTTACAAAAACAATTTTACAAAGAGAATCAATTACCAACGGCAGATTTTATTATTACTCAAACGCTGGACGATCTAAAAAGAAATGAAAATTATTTGCCAGCAGTTCATAAACTGGCAATGGGTGGATATGATGGACGCGGTGTACAGGTAATAAAAAAGAAGGAGGACATCGGCAAGGGGTTTGATGCACCGTCCGTGCTTGAGAAAATGATAGAGATACACAAAGAGATTGCACAGATAGTTGCTATCAACGAAAAAGGAGAAACTGCTTTTTATCCTGCCGTAGACATGGTCTTTAACCAGGATTTGAATTTACTGGATTACCAGATCAGCCCTGCAGCTATTCCTGATAAAGCGCTTTGGAAAATTGAAGCTATTGCCGTCACACTTGTGAAGAACCTGAAAAGCCCGGGCATTTTTGCGGTAGAATTTTTTATAGACAGGAAAGGGGAAGTATACGTAAATGAAACGGCTCCACGTGTCCATAACAGCGGCCATCACACCATTGAAGCAAATTACAGTTCGCAATTTGATATGCTATGGCGTATTATGCTGGGATATCCATTGGGAAATACAGACCATATTCTGCCGGCCGCTATTGTAAACCTGCTGGGAGCAGATGGATATGAAGGTGACGCAAAATATGACGGCATTAATGAAGTGTTGGGTATGGACAATGTTTTCGTGCATATTTACGGAAAGAAAAAAACAAAAGTTGGCCGAAAAATGGGCCATATCACCATACTCAGTAAAGAAACACAGGAACTCACCCACAAAGCGCATAGCATTAAGCGTTGCATTAAAGTAGTCGCTTAAAAAGTGAGTTTGGCAGCTAATCTTTTCAATTCTACTTCTGACGATTTGGCTGAAAAGCTAAGGTTGATCAGGCTGAATGCCGCTGTTTCAAATCCTTGCTGGGCAAGGGTAACATCCACGATGGTTGCCTGCCTTAACTGAAAACGTTGTAATACCAAATCAAGTAATTTTTGAGATAGTTCCAGGTTTTTCTGGGCGGTCTCCAGTTGTGTTAAAGCGGATGAATATGCCTGGTAAGTTTTAACTGAACCGGACGTATAATCGCGCAGCAAGATATTTTTTTGCATGTCTGCATTTTTTGTATTTATCTCCGCTACTTTTTGTTGCCGTTTATATATGGACCCGTTATAAATGGGAACCAGGAAATTAAATCCTGCCAGTGGTCCGTAACTCTGGTTTAATAAAGTTTGTCCGGCAGATTGCTGGTTCCTGTTGTAACTATACCCTATACTTGCCCGTAAGGTTGGATAACGTTGTGCTGCCACTTCTTTTTCCACCAGTCCGTTGATAGTAACCTGGTCGTTGGCAGCAAGAATGTCTGGGTTGGCTGCAAGATTATTTACAATATCGCCCAGCACAATTGTTTTATCAACGATGATGGTGTCGCTAATATTAATGACAGAATCGGTCTTCAACGTAAGTATCCGCAATAATTCTGTTTTTGCCTGGTCTATTATTAATTGTTGCGATTGTCTGCTTTGTATAAGATTGTTCAAATCCAGCTGTGCCTGGAACAAGTCTGCATTGTTGGCAAGTCCTACACTTTGCTGAGCTTTGATTATAGGGCCTGCAGATCGGCATCAATGATCCGGGCAAAGACAGTATCTTTTGAAATGAATCCGCCTTCCGGAACGTTCAGATAAATTATCCGCCGCTCACTTCCGGGTGCAGTTCCACAAACTCTCCTGCCACTACACTTCCATTTGCTTCTACTACGTTGGAAATATTTTGCAGACTTACCACTATTACGTCTACAATTACCGGCGTTGCTTGTTTTGGGTTAGCAGGTTCGGGTTTACCTTTGCAGGAGAGGATATAAATTAAAAAGAAAAAAGCGCTAAAATAAAATACTGAGGATTTGTTATGCCAATACATTAGGATGCTTTTGAATATTACGGGAAGTTCAAATATAGAAATATATATATCATAGAAAATTGTGAACAGAGTTATGAATGGTAAATGCAATGATTAAAAAATGATTAATTTATGCATTTATAACTAAAATCATATGTCGCAAATTAAAATCAGGAAAAACTTTACTCCACATTAAAGGGAGGTTTAAATTTTTAATCTTTTCTTTGCCGACAGAATAACTATTAATAAACAACCGGACGTGAGAATCTTAAAGAACCAACTGCTGCCTTCAACTATTATCGCACTTTGTGCCTTTTCCTGCCATGAAAAAAAGGCGGATGTTCCCCGGGCATTGCCCCCATCACCAAAAACTATGACAGTTCAGGTGGAAGGCTTTATTGCCAGGCCCCAAACCATCAATGAAAGTTCAACAGTACCTGGTAACCTTATGCCGTTTGAAGAAACTGAACTCCACCCGGAAGTCTCCGGCCGCGTTGTACAATTAAATATCCGGGAAGGCGCATACGTTACAAAAGGTACAATGTTGCTGAAAATTTATGACGGTGACCTACAAGCGCAATTGAAAAAGCTAGAAGTGCAGATAGCTACCGCACAAAAAACTGTAGAGCGCCAGACAGAATTATTAAAGATTAATGGCATTAGCCAGCAGGAAGTTGATTTAAGTAGTTTACAGGTAAATAGTTTAAAAGCAGATATTGATATTATCAGAACCAGCATCATCAAAACTGAACTTCGTGCTCCTTTCAATGGTAAACTGGGTTTGAAAAACATAAGTCCGGGTGCTTATGTAACCCCTTCCACCATTGTTACCAATATACGGGCAGTGGACCAGTTAAAACTGGAATTTACAGTTCCTGAAAAATACAGTAGCCGCATCCACAATGGCATGAATGTATTATTTGCGGTAAACGCAGGTGCCCCAAAATACAAAGCCACGGTAATTGCAAGTGAATCGGGTATTACTGAAAACAGCCGGAGTCTTAAGGTAAGAGCAATTGTGACCAATAAAGATAAAGATCTTGTTGCGGGTTCTTTTGCGCAGGTTAATCTGATGTTTGGTGAAAATACAAAGGCACTAATGATTCCAACAGAATCGATAGTCCCGGATGCAAGAAACAAACGAGTGATTGTGTATCATGATGGAATAGCAAAATACCAGGTGGTCACAACGGGCTTGCGTGATTCGTCCAGGATTGAAATTGTATCGGGAATAAATGCGGGAGATACAATTGTTACAACCGGGTTGCTTTTTATTAAACCAGATGCTAAAATAGCAATTACTAAAACCAACTGATTAAAAGGGATAATAAAATGAAAATCATGTCGACAACCAATAACCAAGATAAAAAAGCAAGATGAATATTTCGGAATTAAGTTTGCGCCGTCCTGTTTTTGCCATTGTACTCAATATCATTATTGTATTATTTGGCGCAATTGGTTTTAAGTTCCTTGGAATCCGGGATTACCCGGCCATTGACCCGCCCAACGTAAGTGTGCGTACCTCTTACCCCGGCGCAAATGCGGACATCGTGGAAACGCAGATTACTGAGCCGCTTGAAAAATCTATTAATGGCATTGCGGGTGTAAAAAACATTACTTCGCTCAGCAGCCAGGGTAGCAGCAGCATCAATGTGGAATTTGAAGTGGGACAGGATCTGGAAGCTGCGGCTAATGATGTACGTGATAAAGTTTCCCAGGCAGTTCGATCTCTGCCATCCGATTTGGATGCGCCGCCGGTAATCAGCAAGGCCGATGCAAGCGCTGATTTTATACTGGCCATGACCGTTAGAAGCAATACCATGAGCCCCCTGCAGATAACGGAATATGCCAATAACAATTTATTGGATCGCCTGCAGACCATTCCCGGCGTAAGCAATATTGCCATTTGGGGCGAAAAGCGCTATTCAATGCGTATCTGGTTCAATCCTGCCAAACTGAATGCTTATGGACTAACATTCCAGGACGTATCCGATGCATTGAATAAAGAAAATGTGGAACTTCCTTCCGGTAAAATCGCAGGCAATGCTACTGAATTATCGGTGCGCACTTTTGGAAGATTGACCACAGAGGATGATTTTAATGAACTCATCATCAAAAATGTTGCAGGTCATGATATCAAATTAAAAGATATAGGAGAAGCCGTTCTGGGCCCAGAGAATGAAGAAAGTATTTTGAAAGAAAGTGGTGTTCCCATGATAGGCCTGGCCATTGTACCACAACCCGGATCTAATTATGTTTCCATAGCCCAGGAATTTTACAAACGATATGAACAGATAAAAAAAGAGGTACCCAAAGATTTTACGCTGAGTATTGCCCTGGATCAGACCAAATACATCAATAGCTCTATTTCTGAAGTACGTGAGACGCTGATCATATCAATCATATTGGTTATACTAATCATTTACCTTTTCTTTCGTGATTGGATCATCGCTATCCGGCCGCTTATAGATATCCCTGTTTCATTGATTGGCGCTTTCTTTATTATGTACGTTAGTGGTTTTACCATTAATGTACTAACATTACTGGGCATTGTACTGGCTACCGGCTTGGTGGTGGATGACGGTATTGTGGTGACGGAAAATATTTATAAAAAAATGGAACAGGGAATGGATAAATGGCGCGCTGCCAAGGAAGGTTCCAAAGAAATTTATTTCGCCGTTATATCTACTTCCATTACGCTGGCAATTGTATTTCTACCCATCATTTTCTTACAGGGTTTTGTGGGCAGATTATTCCGCGAATTCGGAATTGTGGTGGCAGGAGCGGTATTGATTTCTGCTTTTGTATCGCTTACTTTAACTCCTGTTCTAAACGTTAAGCTCACACGAAAAGTTCATAAGCATTCCTGGTTTTATACCGCAACCGAACCTTTTTTCCGCGGACTTGAAAATGGCTACCGGCGGATGTTAACTGCGTTTATGCGGCTGCGCTGGCTGGCACTGGTAATTATTGTGGTATGCTTTGGAATTATCTATTTTATCGGTTCCGGCATTCAGTCAGAATTGGCCCCGATGGAAGATCGCAGCCAATTTCGTTTACAAATCAGTGCACCGGAAGGAACCGCCTATGACTATATGGACAAATACATTGACCGGCTGAATGATTTTGTTATGGACAGTGTTCCCGAAAAGAGTGTACTCATCACCGTTGTAGCGCCTGGATTTACCGGCTCCGGTTCTGTGAACACAGGTTTCCTGAGAGCACTGATGGTAGACCCCAAAGACAGGAAGCGTTCCCAACAGGATGTGGTAAACATGATCAACCGAAATCTCGGTAAATACAATGAAGGAAAAGCATTTGCCATACAGGAACAAACCATTGCTGTCAACCGCCGCGGAGGTTTACCGGTACAATTTGTTATTCAGAATGTAAATTTCGATAAAATAAAAGAAGTGCTCCCCACCTTCATTGATAAAGTAAACGCCAATCCCGTTTTCCAGGGTGTAGATGTTGATCTGAAATTTAATAAACCAGAACTGCGAATTCAAATCGATCGTTTACGGGTAAGTGAACTGGGAGTAAGTGTGGCTGATATATCACAGGCATTGCAACTGGCGCTTAGTAATAAAAGATTGGGATATTTTCTAAAAAATGGAAAACAGTACCAGGTTATCGGGCAGGTTGCAAGAGATGAGCGCGATGATCCCAATGATTTGAAAAATATTTTCGTTCGCAACAATCGTGGTGAGTCTATACCGTTGGATAACCTGGTTACGATTACTGAAGAAGTTACACCGCCAACTATCTATCATTTCAACCGGTATAAATCTGCAACCATATCCGCCGGTCTTGCACCTGGTAAAACCGTAGGCGATGGCATCAAAGCTATGCAACAGGCAGCAAAAGAAACGCTGGATGAAAGTTTTTCAACAGCATTGGCCGGCACATCACGAGATTTTGCTGAAAGCAGCAGTAATACCAGCTTTGCATTAATGCTGGCGTTGGTACTTATATTCCTGGTGCTTGCTGCGCAGTTTGAAAGTTTTATAGACCCGCTTACCATAATGGTTACCGTACCATTGGCTATTGCAGGAGCATTGTTGTCCCTGTACCTTTTTCACCAGACACTCAATATATTTTCGCAAATAGGAATGATCATGTTGATTGGCCTTGTAACCAAGAATGGCATATTGATTGTTGAATTTGCAAACCAAAAACAATTAACTGGCCTGAAAAAGAAGGAAGCCGTTATAGAAGCTTCTATCGGACGTTTTCGTCCGATATTAATGACGAGTCTTGCTATGTCACTGGGCGCATTGCCATTGGCGTTGTCACTGGGTGATGCATCAACCAGTCGCATTCCGCTAGGTATTGTAATAGTAGGTGGTATCATGTTTTCATTGGTGCTGACTTTGTTTGTTATACCGGCTATCTATTCTTATTTATCCTCTAAAAAGAAAAAAAGTGCATTGGACAATGTTGTGACTGTAAAAATGGATGAATAAAAGCACCAGGCTATTCATTCTTCTGTATCGTAAGATCACAGATTTGAATGGAAGAAAGTTAGCATCACCATTGGTTTATATGATTGAAATTTTATGGCTGAATGACAAACAAATAAGGTTTGCCGGAAACAAAATGATTATGATTCGAAAGTGTATATCAACCCTTGCCTTACTCATTATTATCTTTAACAGTCATGCGCAGTTGCAGCAACTAACATTACAGGATGCGATTGCCTTTGCGTTAAAAAACAATTACGATATCCGTCTTTTAAAAAATGATTCAGCAGCCTATGCCATCGACAACTCTTATGCCAGTGCTGCTTTTCTGCCACGCCTGAACGCTACTGCCAGCAAACAATGGAATATCAATGCGCAAAAACAGGAATTGGGTAACGGAACAAAAAAAGACACTTCCGGACTCAAATCAAATAACCTATCTGCAGCAGTTAATCTTAACTGGACATTGTTTGACGGTTTAAGAATGTTTGCAACTAAATCGAAACTTGCTGAGTTTGTACGACTGGGAGAATTGGGTGTAAAGAACCAGGCCGTAAATTCGGTGGCTACTGTAATTAACAACTATTATAATATTGTTCGCCAGAAACAACAATTGAAAGCGATCCTGGAACAAATGTCCATTAATGAAGAAAGAGTAAAACTAGCTGATAGAAAATTGAGTGTTGGCCTGGGTGCAAAGCCTGAATTATTACAGGCGAAATTGGATCTGAATGCACAGAAGGCTGCTGTATTGCAACAGAACACTTTGATTGATCAATTGAAAGAGCAGCTCAATCAGCTTACTGGTATCAGCAGTACCGCATATGATGTAACCGATTCCATTCCTGAAAAAACTGATTTGAATTTGGAAGAACTCAGGAATACGATGAACAGCAAAAATCCAACTTTATTACTTGCCAAAAAAAATATAGATATTGCCAACCTGGTCTTGAAAGAAAACAAAGCTTTACTGTTCCCTACCCTTTCATTTAATTCTGCGTATTCTTTTTCGCGTACTACCAACAAGGCAGTTATTAATAGCTTCACCCCTTTATTTAATCAGAACAAAGGATTTAATTACGGGTTAGGTTTATCAGTTCCCATACTCAATGGTTTCAATACACAACGATTGATAAAGCAATCCCGTTTGAGTATACAATACCAGCAGTTGTTGTACGATAACCAGCAGTCTATTCTGAATGTGGGCCTCAACAATGCGTTTAAAGACTATGAACTGCAAAAAAAAGCATTGAAACTGGAAGAAGATAACATCAATCTTGCAAAAGAAAATATAGTAATTGCCTTGGAAAGATACAAGCAGGGCGTTTCAACTTTCCTCGAGTTACGTACCGCACAAATAAGCCTGGAAGAAGGCTACAATCGTTTGATTGCCGCTCGCTATAATCTGAAACTCGCCGAAACTGAATTGATGCGGTTGAAAGGTGATATCATTAAGTAGTTAGAATTTTTCTGTTTCTTTGCGCAAACATTTACACATGAATCCCCAGGTAGGTATCATCATGGGCAGCGATTCTGATCTTCCGGTAATGCAGGCAGCAGCTGCCGTATTGCAGGAGTTTGGTATTGCAACCGAAGTCACTATCGTATCAGCTCACCGCACACCGGCGAGAATGGTGGAATACGCATCCACAGCACGACAAAGAGGATTAAAGGTTATTATCGCTGGAGCAGGCGGAGCTGCTCATTTACCAGGCATGGTTGCATCCACCACTTCGCTTCCTGTTATTGGCGTTCCAATAAAATCTTCAAACTCTATTGATGGATGGGATTCAGTTCTATCAATTCTTCAAATGCCCAATGGAATACCTGTGGCTACTGTTGCACTGAATGCCGCAAAAAATGCGGGAATACTTGCAGCTACTATCATTGGCGCCTTTGATGCCAGCATTGGTGATAAGATTATTGCTTATAAGAAATCCCTTGAATCGGAAGTATTAAAAAAAGTCTCCGAATTGAAAAATGAAGGATGGGACAATTCATTTGACAAATAACGGTACTGCCTGGACGAATAATTGTTTTGTACTTTATTCAAATTTGATTTTACCATACATTTCTCGGACACCAATCTCCGTATTTATTTCCCAATAGAAAACCAAGTACAATTTCATGTGTACCCTTACTCACGGTATTCAGAGGAGACGTGGTGTAGTCATAAGCGTAACTAATGTTGAAAGTGTTTGAAACATTCAGTCCTACAAGCCCCGTGAATCCATCCTTTATTCTATACCCCCCGCCTACCCATAACAAATCGCGATATTGAAATTTTGCATTCAGATCAAATTGAACGGGTGTTGGCTGTACATACTTTAGCATCACGCTGGGTAAAACCGAAATATCATCATTGATGGGCAAACGGTAACCAGCAGTTGCAAAAAGATGTGGCACTAACTTGCTTTGCTGCTTTACTGTATTTTCTGAAAAATAAATTTTTTGAGGAATGATTTGCTGCGCTGATACACCGATAAAATAATTGGATGAATAAACCCATATGCCCGCTCCAAAATCAGGTTTTAGGCTATTGATCTCACCTGAATTGTATACTGCCGGATCTATTGGATTGGTAATTCCAAAATCAAGTTTGTTTCTATCCAATGAAATATTTCTCATTCCTGCTTCAAAACCAGCTGCTATACTGGTTTGCGGTCCGATACCTATATGATAAGCATAACTAACGTAGCCGGCAAACCGGTTTATGGGCCCGGTACGATCATTGATAATTTTTAAACCAATGCCATGATGTGGCTTTGCGGCTTCATAATCCTGCCAGAAGTTTCTACCTCTCGGGTTTTCATCCGGGGTCTCAAAAGATGTGGCAGTAGTTCTGTCGTCCTTTTTTCCCAAAGGTTTGTGAATGGTAAGATAAGTTGTAACCGGTGCGTCCTGGAGACCCACCCATTGATGACGATGGCTGATTTTTACATCCGTATAATTTTCAATTCCGGTAATGGCAGGATTGATGATATAATTGTTGATGATGTATTGAGTATAATGCGGTTCTTGCTGGGCATTCACCTTCATCAACAGGCTTGCGGTACACAAAATCAAAACGAGATATTTCATCAGTCTGGCAATTTACAATTTATCTGATTAAGGTTACTGAGCCGTTCAGCCGGGCTCGCCCGTTACCGGGATTGATTATCCAGTAATAAATACCAAAAGGCAAAGCGTGGTTTTTCAATTTCCCATCCCAGGGTTTACTGTATCCTTTCGATTGAAAAACCAGTTGGCCATAACGATTATATACTTCAATTGAGCAACCGGGGTATACATCCAGGTATGGGATTTGCCAAGTGTCATTAATTCCATCTCCATTGGGTGAAAAGGCGTTTGGCACTTTGATTTGTTTCAGGACTTTAACAACAACCCGGTCTGAAGCTTTACAACCTTCCGTAGAGGTTATCAATAATGAATACTCAATATCTTCCGGACTTGAAACAGCAGGCCTCGCAATTGTATCACTGCTAAGATAACTGCCCGGTGTCCACCTATAGGAAAGATTATGTCCTTCAACATTTGCTTCAATGATGACGGAGCCTCCTTCCAGCATTACTTTGTCGGGACCCGCATCTGCTACCGGTGTTGGATAAACGATTATTGATTGAATAGCATCGGTGCTACAACCATTTAGTCCTTCAAAATGATATTTGATTGCGTGTGATCCAGGTTGAGCACTAGCTGGATGGAAGAGGCCCGCTTCGTCAATACCAGGGCCACTATAGGTTCCTAATCCGTCCAATCCATATATTTCTTTTGCAGCATTGATCGCAAACGGCACTGCTTCTTCGCAGACAGGCGGTATGGGACTAAATTTTATTTCAGGACTTGCTTGCAGATGAATGATCCGGGCAGACTGATTCAGGCAGGTGATACCCGAGTATACTATGTAACGGATTTGTTTGTCCGAACCGGTCGCGTTTCCCGGGTACTCATGACTGTAAGTCTTGCCATGCGATGGTTTATTGTCTGTGGTCTTAATGGTGGGGTCATTAAGGTAATCCCAGTAAATTTCAGTCCTGATAATTTTTCCGAAATCAACGGTGGCTGCGTCGGTTAATATTACGGCTTTATTGCTGCAAAGTTGATCTATCTTTTCAATATTAAAATTGGCAACAGGTGAGGATCCATTAACTGTGAAAGATTTGCTATTTTCATTTACGCAACCATCTTTGCTCGTCACGGTTAATTTAACTTTATAAATTCCATTTGCAGCATATTTGTGCTGTGTATTTTTTTGGTGCGACGTAACTCCATCGCCGAAGTCCCAGGTATAATTTAATTGAGCCAGGGAATTATCGGCAATTTTAGTGCTGTCATAAAATTGTGCAATGGGATCATTCAGGCAGATATCCGGTGTTGAAAATGCAACAGCCGGTGTATTGTTTACCCTGATTGCATTTGATTGCAACTTGCTTTTGCAGCCTTTGTCTGATTCTACCTGTAAACTAATACTGTATAATCCCGCATTTGTATAACGGTGTTGAATACTTGTATTGGTTATTGTGTTCAGTGTTGTACCGTCGCCAAAGTCCCAGTTCCACCTGGCAACCTTACCGTTGGGAGCAATCGCTGATTTGTCAGTAAACACAGCTGTTATGTTTTCACATGCAGGGCCTTGCAGGAGAAAATTTGCGATGGGCATCGGTGACAATGTCAACTGTTGTGATACCGTATCTGAAAGACAACCAACATCTGTCACAACTGCCATCTTCACGGGGAACAATCCGCCTTTTCCATAAGTATGCGAAGGGTTATTTATATTGGAAGATTGCCCATCGCCAAAATTCCAAAACCATTTAATAATTTTATGTGCTGTATTATTGGTATTATCCTTGAATACAACAGGGTTGTTGGCGCAACTGTTATTCAAAAAAGAGAAACCAGCTGTAGGTGGATCGAAGATTTGCAAATCGTAATCTATTTCCTGTTCACCTGTGCAGCCATCGGTAGTAGGATTGATTGCCATAATCCTAATTGGATATGTACCGGAAACAGCTATTGTGTAAGATTTATTTAATCTATAACGGTAAAGTGTTCTGCCATTCACCATCCAGCTAGAATCATATACCGGCTTCTTGATTATGGTATCGGGAAACAATCCATTAAACTGCCATTTTACCTGGGTTGGTTGATAAGGAAAAGTCATGGCAAATTTCAACGGCGATTTTTTACAACCTGCCGGAAAATTCATCACTGCATATTTGTTTTCTATACTAATGTACTGGTATAAATCTTTCAGATTGGTACCAGCAGAATAGCCATAAGATTCCGTATTGGCAAATCCATAAGCAATGGCATTGAACCCGGAATCGCATACAATCCTGTGGGTACCCTGCGAGACCGTTAACTGCCTGTATGCATAAGCAGGATCCTGTGGCAGTGCAACAAAACCAGCCCCGATATTTGCACCATCCAGTTTTATAGAATTCAGTGCCTGCGGCAGGTTTTTAACTACAATATTGATATGATGAATATTGCTGCCAATATTCACCAGGCGCATAGAGGTAAGCGTTACATCATTAATTGTTTGTTCAACCGGGTTAAGGTAAATCATTTCCGGATCTCCGTTACCAGTAGCCTCTGCACATTGCTGGGTGGTAAAATATTGCGCAACCAAAATCGGTTGATCAGATTCGATGATGTTCGTAGTTGTTCCCTGGAACTCATAATAAAATCCTTTGTAAAATGAAGCGGCGGCAACTGCAACGCCATTTATTCTGATATTCGCAATTGCAGGATTAGTAGATATAACTCTGTAATAGTTAAGTGGCCGGTTTGCGCTGGGAACTGTAATATATTTTTTACCCCAGGTAGAAGCCGGGTACATCTGCTGAAAAAGATTATCAGATGAAGACACACCTCCATCCCCGTTGGGACAACCAATACCAATTCTACCACTTCCGCAGAATACTGCAATTCTTTTGCAACCTGTGCCGGTATTAATTGACCTGATAATTGAACCTGTAAGATCAGTTTTTGAAAGAACCTGGTAAATTTCGCCTTTATTCAAAACTTCTTTAAAGGGGATATTTGCTGGTTTACCGCCTAATGTGACGGTGGAGGGAGTTATCTCAATAGTAGTATTGTCTTCAGTAGCCGTAATGAAAAAATAGGAATAAGAATTACCGGATACGTTGGATTGGGCCACCTGTGTAAAATTGACCGAATAATATTCTCTTCCCAGTGTGTTCACCGGAAGGCAAAGTGTAGCACCCGAAACAGACGCAAAATAAATGTGAGCGTATACAACCACTGCTTTCTCAGCTTTCACATGTATTCCCTTATTTACTTTTCCTTCTTTATCTAAAACTGCCGTGTTAGGAATAGTGACGGTTGTAATTTGAAATGCTGTAACCGCTACTTTCTGCGAAAAACCAATCCCCGGTATTTCAACCACTGCATTTGTATTGGCATCTGATGTAATATAGATCGCCATACCCTGTGTGTTATCTGAATACATCTGTTGATGATTGCCATAACCCAACCAGAAATCCTTCCCTTTATTGCTGAGGTCCTGCGCCAGCAATAAAACGGGGACAGACAATACAAGAACGATAATCAGCAGTTTCCTGGATAAGGTTGACATAAGGGGTTATAAAAAATAATTTGCCTAAGGTTTATTCAAGCTTTGAAAGGTGCGGGCATACCAGAACTTCAACCGAAAAAAAAATGATTAATCTGATTACTGGTGTTAGAAAAATGCCTGAATCAACTGGAGGGGGTTAGGCAGGATTGGAGAATGCTTATTTTTTGGGGTACTACAAAGATGTTCAATTTTCGACGGTTTAACAAATGGAATTTAAAATTTAATATTTGAATTCCTGGATTGATCATAACCCAATCTTTTTTTATGTACCCTGCCAAATAGTCCATAATTATGATCGGAGGTTATTTGAACTTTCTAAGGTCTGTTTGTCCAATTAAAGCAGATTTGAAAATATTTCGTCGACCCAATATTTTCCTGACCTTTTTATTTAGCCGTTTCAGATTTTTCCCAATTCACTGACCAATCCCGAAAAGTTCCCAGCTTTTACAAGGAAAAAAATGATCGTCATATTATTTTTAAATTTAAATTAAAACTTACTTCAATTAAATAATATAATATTAATCATAAATTATTGTTATACAACTGTATATTATATTTTATATTTTATTATTGGCCATGTTAGATGAAACGGTTTTGAAATCGAATAAATCAACAAAATTGTGCATATAATTAGTACTTAATTATTTATATTAAATTTACAACTTATATTCAAGCATTAAATTAGTTAAATATTTACCAACCACAATTTATGGCCGAAGTTTTTTAGTTACAACGTAATAATAGAAATCGATTTACTAATTTTTTTAGTAGTTAGTTTTGACATATTTTGAATGGTATTTTTGGCCAGTAAAGATTTAGCTCCTACTTTGGATTAAAATCTGGAAAAAATGAAAAGCCATTTCTTACTAATAATTTTGATGACAGGCTGTTTTTGTATCCTTACAGGTTGTAATCGGCCCGTGGCGCCCCAATATGGAGGTATTACTAATTTTAAAGTGAGTGCTTTTGGATTGGGTGAGTCTGTCGTATCGGCAGATTTAAAATACTTTAATCCTAACAATTTTAAAATGAAATTGAAGTATGGAGAGATGAACGTATTTGTCAACAGCCGTTTTATTGGAAAAACTTTGCTGGACACAATGACTGAAATTCCTGCTAACGATAGTTTTCTGATTCCCGTTTCAATGAAAGTTGATATGAAAAAGATCTACTCAAACGCACTGGATATATTATTGGCCCAGGAAGCCAATATCAAGCTTGATGGGTTTGCCAAATTGGGAAAGGCCGGATTGTATTTTAATCTGCCCATTAGCTATGAAGGAAAGCAAAAGATTGACCTGGGCTTGAATTGATTTGTGATTCAGTGATATCAATAAAAAAAGCGCCCGGATGGCGCTTTGTAGTTTCTTATTTTTGAAAAATTTAATTTTTCTTAGCGGGTCCACCTCCGTCTTCCGGTTTCTTACAACACAAAGGCAACTTTTTATAGGAATCCGGATTCGCTGCTACATCATCTGCATCATATCCCGCATTGGCAATTGCGGCTTTTACATTTTCAATGTTAGTCCGCTCTGTATAAAATGAAACCTTAGTTGTTTTACGTTTATAATCCACGATAGATTTATAAACGCCTTCCTCCCTTGCCAGGTAATTTTCTATGCGCTGCTTGCAACTTTCGCACTGCACAGTTGGCGTTTTTATGGTTACAGTCATGGCAGACTTTTGCGCCTGGGCGTTGGCTACGTGAATGGCACCCGCTGCAAATGCCAATATCATCATTATTTTTTTCATATTAAAGAAGATTTAGACAAAAATAATCAAAGTCCATTCCAATTAGCAGGATCTGACTGCCAGTTTAACAAAACGCTTTGCTGTTCTGTTGAAACTGCACCCTTTTCTACAGCCATAGCAATCAGGGTTTCATAGTTTGTAAGGGTTTTGAAAGGGATACCGGATGTGGCAAATGCTTTGGTAGCAGTATCAAAACCATAAGTAAAAATTGCCACCATCCCTATAACATCAAGACCGGCGCTTTTTAATACATCCACAACCTGTAAACTGCTTTTACCAGTAGAAATCAGGTCCTCAATCACCAATACTTTCTGTCCTTTCTCGTAATAACCTTCAATCTGGTTACCCAGTCCATGTTCTTTAGGTTTAGGTCTCACATAGATATAAGGCAATTTAAGCTGATCTGCTGAAAGTGCACCCCAGGCAATTCCTGCTGTTGCCACCCCTGCCAGTAAATTGGCTTCGGGGAAATCTGAAAAAATAATATTACTCATTTCAGACTTGATGAACTCGCGCTCATAAGGAAATGAAAGTACCCGGCGGTTATCACAGTAAATCGGGCTCTTCCATCCACTGGCCCATGTAAATGGTTGCTCCGGATTTAACCTAATAGCATTAATTTGTAAAAGTTTCTCTGCAACAGCTTTTTCATTTGTCATGCGACGAAGATATTAAAAACCAAATCGTCGGTGGCCAATTTGAAGCGTAAATCTAACAGACAGTATTATTACCATGTACATCAGGATATATTTTAATGATAAGCCGTTGTTCCTTTGTGATGCAATAGATAGATCGCTGGAACCTTACCTGCACCATGATGACGCAGTATTTATTGATGAGTTCTCTACCCATGCAATCAATACTATGCTGCACGAAATGAATCAACCAAAAGTACTTGCAGGCATCTACCTGCACAAGGATCTTGAAGAGTTGAAAAAGGCTTTATGGAAAAAGTTCACCATTGTAAAAGCAGCCGGCGGACTGGTGCTCAATAACGAAAATGAACTGCTGATGATTTTCAGGCGAGGCCACTGGGATCTTCCTAAAGGCAAACTGGATCCGGGCGAAACCCTTGCTGAATGCGCTATCAGGGAGGTTCAGGAAGAAACAGGTCTTGTTACTATCGAATTAAAAAATGAATTGCTGACCACTTATCACACCTATCACGAAAACGGTAAATTCATTTTGAAAGAGAGTTACTGGTACCAAATGAAAGCAATGGGCGCTCAACCATTAACAGCACAAACATCAGAGGATATTCAACAAGTTATCTGGGCAAATGAAAGCAAAATCAATGAATGTCTAAAAAATGCATTCCCTTCGGTTGTGGACGTTGTTAACCATTATCGCTTGCGATAACAGGGGATAGCTTAATCACGGCTACCGTTAAACGACTTACACAAATCAGTTTTTCTCTTTCATCATGTATGCGTATATCCCATACCTGTGTTGTCTTTCCAATATGCAGTGGTTTTGCGGTACCCGTCACAAAACCCTGCTTAACACTGCGGATATGATTGGCATTGATCTCAAGTCCTACGCAATAATACTTACTATGGTCGATAATCATTGCTGCTCCAACACTTCCCAGGGTTTCAGCCAATGCAACGGAAGCACCACCATGTAACAAACCATAGGGCTGACAAGTACGGCTATCTACAGGCATACGCGCCTGCAGGTAGTCATCACCTGGAGCCAGCCATTCAATGCCCAGGTGCTCACCCATCGTGCCTGTGCCCAATGAGGCAATATCTGGTAGCGACAAATCCTTTTTAAACCAGATTGGCATATAGTTCTATTGACGGTGTTTAAGCGATTCAATAACTACATCTGGTAGGAAAGGGGACGCGTCCCCGTAATTGCGGAGAATATCACGAACAATGGTAGAAGCTACGGATGTATATTTTGGTTCACCGGTAAGAAAAATGGTTTCAATGTCTTTATCCATGGCGCGGTTCGCATCTGCTATGGTTTTCTCATATTCAAAATCGCTCACATAGCGGATGCCTCGTAATATGAACCTGGCATTGATTTTTTTACAGTAATCAACTGTTAGCCCTTCATATACGGCACCTTCGACCTTGGGTTCGTGTTCATATATTTTTTGTATCCATAATAATCTTTGTTCGGCGGAAAACATGGGTGCTTTGGCTGAATTGCTGCCCACCGCAACAACAATTTTATCAAATAACGGCAATGCACGGTCGATAATATCCACATGCCCCAGGGTGAGCGGGTCAAAGGTTCCGGGGAACAGGCAGACTTTTTCCATAAATATTCTTTTTAATTATTATGAGCCGGACTATAGATAGGGTTGGCTTTACCTTTCAAGACACAATGTATTGCATTAATTCTGCTGAACATTTCCACCTGCCAGTAAATACAGAACTGCCATTCTCACTGCTACCCCATTTTCAACCTGCTGCAAAATGATGGATTGTTTACTGTCTGCAACATCGCTGTCTATTTCTACTCCCCGGTTAATGGGACCGGGATGCATTATTACTATTTCTTTGCCCAGGTTATCCAACATACTTTTTTTAACTCCATAAGCAAGATTGTATTCACGTAAAGATGAAAACAAAACCTGGTTTTGCCGCTCAAGTTGTATACGAAGCACATTGGCAACATCGCACCATTCCAGTGCTTTTTTTAAATTGTATTCTACATGTATGTCAAATGCCTGCTTCATATAGGTAGGAATAAGTGTAGGCGGACCAGCCACCATAATCTCTGCTCCCATTTTCTTTAACAGGTAAATATTACTTAGTGCTACCCGTGAATGCATAATATCTCCGAGAATCGCAATCTTTTTTCCTTCCAGTGAACCCAACGCTTCCCTGATCGAAAACGCATCCAGCAAAGCCTGTGTGGGATGCTCGTTGATTCCATCGCCGGCGTTCACTATTGCAGCCGGAATATGCTTTGCCAAAAAATGAGGAGCCCCGCTTGCACTATGACGCATTACTACCATATCAACTTTCATAGAAAGGATATTGTTCACAGTATCAAGCAAAGTTTCACCTTTTGCAGCAGAAGAACTGCTGGCAGCGAAATTCAGCACATCAGCACTTAACCTGCGTTCTGCCAGTTCAAATGACATTCTTGTGCGCGTAGAATTTTCGTAAAAGAGATTTACAATTGTTATATCTCTGAGCGTGGGTACTTTTTTTACCGGTCGCTGTAATACTTCTTTGAATTGAGTGGCGGTATCTAAAATAAGGGTGATATCCTGTGGAGTAAGTTCTCTAATGCCAAGAAGGTGTTTTGTACTTAGTTGCATTAAAAAGCGAAATTAGGGGAATTGAACTATTATAATATAATATTTATCAACCGCCGCTTAGTCCAGCAAACACACCTCTTCCCTATTATCTCTTTCCTGCCAATATACCCGCACTTTCTGACTGATAATAGAGTCGATAGATTTACCAATATAATCTGCCTGGATGGGTAATTGCCTGCTGAATCTTCGATCTATGAGTATGCACAATTCAACTTTTGCAGGTCTTCCAAAATCAAGCAATGCATCTAACGCAGCACGGATGGTTCTTCCGGTATATAGCACATCATCAATAATAACCACGTTTTTATTTTCAATGCTAAAAGGTATATCAGTCTTATTGGCTATATGAAGATGGTTACGCACGTCGTCCCGGTAAAATGTAATATCCAGTTTACCATAGATAATCTTTTCGGCTGGCAATTGCCTTTTCAGCTGGGTCACAATCCTATCAGATACATAAATACCTCTCGGTTGAATTCCGATTAATACCGTATTCTGCAAATCGAGATGGTTTTCCAGTATCTGGTGACCAAGCCGTTGAATAGTAATAGCCAATTGTTGTTCTGTAAGTACTGTTTTCAAATATTATGATATTTTGATAAAAATAGGATAAGATAATGTGATGAATGTGACAAATGTAACAAATGTGGAAATGCTTTGTGTCTGGTTGGGCGCGATTCTCAACCACCTTTATTTGATGTATACAGTTCAAAAAAAAGGAGTAACATAAGTAACTGGGTATTTATCACATCAGCATATTAGCATATTTCCACATTTCTTATTTATTTTCGTAGCAATTAACCAGAAAACGATTGTTTTATGAGTATGGTAGATTCGCTAGAAAAAATTCCCGTCTCCATTTTCCCGTCCATAAAAGAAGGTTCTCATTTTATTGCTGCGGAAATTGCCAGTCTTATTAAAGCCAAACAGGCAAAAGCTGAAAAATGTGTGTTGGGACTCGCTACGGGTTCTTCGCCCAAAACTGTTTATGCTGAATTGATTCGTTTACACAAAGAGGAAGGACTTAGTTTTAAAAATGTTATCAGTTTCAACCTGGATGAATATTATCCAATAGACAATGATGCTTTACAAAGCTATAACCTTTACATGAAAGAACATTTGTTTGACCATGTAGATATTGATCCGGCTAACTGCCATGTACCGGATGGCGAAATAAAAAAAGAAGACATCAAAAAATTTTGCGCGGCATATGATGCCAGAATTGAGGCAGCCGGTGGCCTGGATCTTCAAATATTGGGTATTGGAAATAACGGACACATTGGTTTTAATGAACCGGGGTCAAGTCTTTTTTCTAAAACAAGATTGGTGCCTTTGGAAAACTCAACCCGGATAGCCAATGCACAGGAATTTCAAAATATTTCCCGCGTACCACGCCTTGCCATCACAATGGGTATCAGCATTATTATGAAAGCTAAAAAGATTTTGCTGATGGCATGGGGCCCCATGAAGGCCCCTGTTATACAACAATCCGTAGAAGGTGTGGTCAGCGAACAAATCCCTGCATCTTTATTACAGCAACATAATGATACCATATTTATCCTGGATGAAGTTGCCGCTTCTGAACTGACCAGGTTTAAATCACCCTGGTTAACTGGTGAATGTGAGTGGACACCCAAGATGGTTAAGAAAGCAATCGTAAACATGGCGCTGAAACTAAATAAACCTATATTAAGTTTAACCAGTAAAGATTATAATGATTTTGGTCTAAGTGATCTGCTGGTTGAAAAAGGTGACGCTTATGAAATCAATATGCAGGTTTTTTATTTGCTCCGCGATAGTATAACGGGATGGCCCGGTGGTAAAAGTGTACCCTTGCCAAATCCGCCGGAACGAATGACGCCCTATCCCAAAACCTGTCTTATATTTTCACCACATCCCGACGATGATATCATCAGTATGGGGGGAACTTTTATGCGTTTGCACGACCAGGGACATGATGTTCATGTTGCCTATCAAACAAGTGGCAACATAGCAGTAACAGATGAGTTTGTTACCCGTTTCCTTGACTTTGCAGTTGGGTTTGAAAACATGTTTGGAATTGACAGCAAAAAATCGCAGGAAATTTTACAACAGGCAAGGTCGTTTTTAAATGAAAAAAAATCTAACCAGATGGATACGAAAGAAATCCGTGCCATCAAAGGTTTGATCAGAAGATGTGAAGCCGCTGCTACCTGCCGCTATGTTGGAATAAAAGACGATAATATAAATTTTCAGAACCTTCCATTTTATGAAACCGGTCGCATTGAAAAAAAGCCAATGGGTGAGGATGATGTATTACTCACGGTAGAATTGTTGAAAAAAATAAAACCACAGCAAATATTTTGCGCGGGTGATCTGGCGGATCCGCATGGTACACATAAGGTTTGTCTGGATACTGTATTTGAAAGTATGCGCAGGTTAAAATTAAGTGGTGAAACCTGGGTAAATGATTGCTGGGTATGGTTATACAAAGGTGCCTGGCAGGAATGGGACATTAGCGATATTGAAATGGCCATTCCCATGAGCCCGGACCAGGTAATGAAAAAAAGATTTGGCATTTTTATACATCAATCTCAAAAAGATATGGTTCCTTTCCAGGGTAGCGACGCCAGAGAATTCTGGCAAAGAGCCGAAGAACGCAATCGCAGTACAGCCAAACTATATGAACAACTGGGACTAACACATTATGCGGCCATGGAAGCCTTTGTAAGATGGCACTATTGATTAACATGTTAATCAAACCCAATTCAACATTAGCTGGTCTTTTCTTTAGCAGTGTTCTAACCTGTCAGGATTATCATTTGCTTTTATGACCAATCAACAAAATAACTGGACAATTGCCTGGCAACAACCTTTGTTCAGAAAAAAAATATATGCCGGGGTTATTATCCTGCTAATTATTTTGATAGTACTTCCATTTTTTTTTAAGTTTATCGAAACGCGGAACGGCTCTCAGTTAAATGACTGGTTACTGAATAAATTGCCTGCATACAATGTATCGCTTGCTATTTTCATTTTTATCTGGGGTGCTACATTACTTTGCCTGTTTCGCGCCTTTCAAACACCCGGAATATTCATGGTATTATTATGGGGTTATATTTTTTTATTTATCAGCAGGATGTTCACTATATGGTTTTTCCCATTAAACGCTCCTTTGCACCTGATTGCTTTGACAGATCCGATCAGTAATACGTTTTATGGAAGAAATTATATAACCAAGGATCTCTTTTATTCAGGACATACCGCAACGGTTTTTCTTTTTTTTCTTTGCCTGGAAAAAAAACGCGATAAAATCATTGCCTTGATATGCAGTGTTGCAGTGGGAGTGCTATTAATTTTCCAGCATGTGCATTATACAATCGATATTCTTTTTGCGCCTTTATTTACTTTTATTTGTTATAAGCTTGCAGCTAAAATACGTGGTTGATTTTATCAAAACGCTTCGCCCAGTTGAAAATAAAATCCGCTGTCTTTCTTTCCTTTTCCAATTCCGTAATCGAAGCGAAGGTTTAATTTTTCAGATTTGCGCAGTGCAAAACGCATTCCTCCCCCATAAGAATATTTAAGTAAATCGAAATTGAGATCATTGGGATGATTGGTAACATTGCCGATGCCACCGAAAGCTACAACGCCCAGTCTGCCAATCACCGGAATACGGTATTCGGCTTGCAATACTGCCAGGTTTTTATCGCGGTAACGACCGGCATAATAGCCACGCATGCTATTGGCACCGCCTAAAGAAGCCAGGCTTCTGAGGGGTGTATCACCGTTATTAAAAAACCCATAAGCCTGGAAAGCAATCACCTGCTTTTTAAAGGTTTTAATATAGCTACGCAGGTCAACAACATAGTTGGTATAGGAAAAGTCAGACCCCTCAATAGGATCGAAATGATTGAAAGATGTCTGTAACAGCACACCCTTATCGGGAGCAAATGCATTGTTCCTTGTATCATACATAAGACTCAGACCCAAACCAGAAACATGATATGCCTTTCTGCCAACAACATTTTCTTTATCAAACAGGCCAGCATGTTGATATTCTATTTTTAAAAGATTCTGGTATTCATATAAAAAACCGAGGTAAAAATATTTTGCCAATGCATGCTGGCCGTGCAGGTAAATATATACCTGCTTAAAATTATACGGCTCTTCATTGCTATCAGGCGTTGATTTACCCAATCCCCAAAACTTATCGGGGAAAAAACTAAATGAAAATTGCTCAGTTAAAATGTATTTCTCTTTTGGAAAATACAAAGTGCCATTTAATGCCGTGATCAACTGTTTCTTTAATGAATACAAACCGAGCACCTGGAAATTCGAGGTACGAACAGTACTATCTTTCTTACCGATATGAAAGGTAAAAGCACCTACTGTACCGAAAGACCAGCTCGTCTCAATTGATCTTGCAATTACTGGCAATACCAGCAGATGCAATTTATTCTGAGCGCTATCCTGCTGGGCAGATGCCGAGCTCAATAAAAAAATAAGTGACAATAAATTACAAAGAAAAATTGCCCGTTTCAGCCAAACAATCATCGTTTAAGATAGTATTTATATGTTAATAAGGGTGAAATAGGCAGTTAAATATACCCTCGAAATTTAAAAATCGTTACTTTTACAGATAATAAAAAAATAATAATATCTTAACAGCCGGATTGCTTATTCTTTTTATAGGATTGCTGCTAAACCCCCTGATTTTAAAAAATGACAAAATTGACTTGCCCGGGTTTTGTATTGGGCGAAAAGCTAACCGACGAACAGCTTCACTACTTCGACAAGAATGGGGTGATAATCTTTAGAAATTTTATTTCAAAAGATACAGTATCCCAGTTTATTGATGAAGTTACCCGTATTGAAGCAGAGTGGCTGGCAGAAGGGAGGGACAAAGTGAATGGTGTACCTTTGAAATTTGGTAAGGATGCTCAGGGAAATAAAATGATCCAACGCCTTTGTTTTCTCTCATTGCATAGTAAACCCCTGCATCAACTTTTGCAAGACCCCCGCATGCAGACATTATTACAATTATTAACACCTTATGAAGGCAGGATAGCAGAGAATGAAAAAGATGGGTTGATTCTTAACCATTATATCAAGCACCCGGACAGTGCATTTACACAAATGGGCTGGCATACAGATAGTCCCCGAGATTTATTCCTGGGCCAAAAGATCATGCCTATGTTGAATGTTGGCATTCACCTGGATGATTGTCCGTTTGAAAATGGCGGACTTCGCGTATTGCCCGGCACCCATAAACAGGGAATTTTGAAATTGCTATTCGGTAAAAAATATTTTATCGATAATAATCCGGATAATAAAGAAGTAGGGTATGATATCAACGCGGGAGATCTGACTGTACATGATGGAAGGATTTGGCACCGCGCGCAACAATCACCGCATTTTGGTGAACTAAGCAGGAGAAGAGTTATGTATGTTCCTATTATTACCGGAAAATACATGCCCAAACATGCAAACAGCAAGACGCCCTTTTATCATCGCCTGGCTTCAAAAGTGCAAAATTAAAACAGGTCGATAAAATATCTTTCTGTGGCGTTTATTATTCAGAATAGTATTTAGTATATAGAAAGGAGAACCATATTTATTTTTATTGAAAGGTCAACATTGGTTGACCTTTTTTTACTTAGCTAATTTTATTTTATGTCTTATGCAATTATAACGGGCGCCAGTAAAGGTATTGGAAAATCGATTGCGGAAATACTGGCATCGAAAGGTATCAATATTATCCTGGTTGCAAGATCGGAGAATCTATTACAGAAAATTTGTTCCGAACTAGAGGATAAATATAGAATTGAAGCAAAATACATTGTGGTTGATTTTACCCTACACGGTGCGGCGGAAAAAATATATGATTGGTGCAAGATCAATCACTATGAAATTAAAATTTTGATCAATAATGCAGGATATGGCTTAAGCGGGGCATTTGAAAAATATACAGCAGATGAACATACCGCAATGATGGCTGTGAATATGAGTGTACCCGTATCGTTGTGCAGTTTGTTCTTACCACAACTGAAACAACAGAAAAAAGCTTATATCCTGAACATCGCCAGTTCAGCATCATACCAGGCAGTACCAGGGCTTGCCGTCTACGCTGCAACAAAATCTTTCGTATTAAGTTTCAGCCGTGCCTTAAGGAAAGAATTAAGAAACTCCGTTGTTAGGGTTACGTGCATTTGTCCGGGTTCAACAGATACCAATTTTGTAAACCAGGCTCAGATAGGAGAAAAGGCAAGGAAACTGGCAGATAGAGTAAACATGTCGCCAGAAATGGTTGCAAAGATTGCAGTAGATGCAATGCTGAAAGGAAAAGCAGAAGTGATACCAGGATTCATAAACAAAGCAGGCGCTGTACTAACCTGGTTACTACCAAAATCAATAATGGAGAATGGTGCAATGAAGATTTATGAACCCTGAACAATCATTCTTCAATTTTTTCTGTTTTGATATTTATTCTATATTTGCTGCCCGCTTAAAAAGCCGGCCCCGTAGCTCAACTGAATAGAGTATTTGACTACGAATCAAAAGGTTCCAGGTTTGAATCCTGGCGGGGTCACAGATTTTCAATTTGTTACAAAGAGATTGATTTGGTTAAACAAATCAATCTCTTTTGTTTTCATCAACTTTAGGTTGGCAATTGATTGCCTCAGCTGATATTTTGTTTCTTCTAAATGAATAACTCTAAAAGTCTTTAACCACCGGTACAGCAGCATCCGTCATAATACTAATTTGATGTTTGATATGTACTGGCTCCAGCACTTTTTTCCAATCGTCTTTAAAAATTAGTGGCTTTCCAATTTGAATGGCTTTATAACAGGCATCGGAAAATACACCGCCAGGTATTTTATCGAAACAAAGTGCTAATTCAATATTGATATGGCCCATAAAAAAATCATACGCTGCTTCTCTTGGCACCCCTTTGCGAATCACTTCATCCAATGCTTCCCGCATGGTTACCATCACAGCACCTAAGAATGTTTCAGCCAATCCAGGCTCAAGCATCGCCATATTATCAACAGTAATTTTATGGGATTTACTTACGGGCGCATAAAATATTTTAGCCAAATCTTCTCCAATTTGATAATGTGCTTCGGGACCCTGAAATAATGCGCAAACAATTACTTGCTTAGCTCCTATTCCTCCAAAAAAATCGAAGTGCCTGATTTCATCACTTTCCCAATTAAAAACAGAGGGATGAGTTGGGTGCGCAACAAAATAAGTAATATCCGGTCTGGCAGGTAAATGACCACCTACAGCGGCTGCAGGATCTAACGTAACAACAATACACCCAGACTTTAATTTATCTACATATGCCGTAGCAACTTTGCCGATGGACACATCGGGAACAGCAAGGATCACAACATCCGCAGCTATTATTGCTTCATCTCCAGAAATGGCAACGCCTCTTTCTTTCAATCTTTCTTTACCGATATCACTTATTTCAACATAAGAGACTTCAAATTTATTTGATAGAAGAAAATTATCTGTCAGCCTGCATCCCATTTTGCCGCCTGCTCCTACTAATGCTACTTTCATCGTTTATTTTATTTTGCTTGTTAAAGATTAATGCTGAGTAATTCCTAAATATGCTTTTTCAAAAAATGTTTCATCTCCGTTTTGTCCCCCTTTTAAAATAATCTGCAGGTTATCCATTGCAGGTTTCGTTGAATGAGATAAACACATCGGCGCCCCGGGTGCAACAGGCATCAAAAATTCCAATGCCGAAATTTGTAACTGTTGGGTAATTTTACCAGACGTGTCTCCGCCTACAGTTATCACTCTTTCAGTGTGAGTATTTTCAACTATCCTGCCAAGTAAATTGCCTAATAAATTGGGCAAATGTTCTTGCCCTCCTGAAATATTTTTTACTGCTGCAACAGAAGAATCATCTGGCCCCATTGCTGAATAGATGATTAATGGCGCGTTTTTTTCGAGTAATTCAACAGCTATTACCTTAATCCTTTCTTCCTCCCCATTCTGGCTACAATCGTTTAATAGTTTTAGTGGATCAATTGCCAACGTATGAAAGCCCTGTTGTTTTGCAAATTGAATTTGGCCGGCAGTAACGGGCGAACAACTGCCTGACATTACTAACATTTTATCCGCTTTACCAACAGGATCAATTAAAATGGGTTGCTTATTTTCAGAAATTGTTTGATGAAAAATGGCATGCTCTACTGCAGACGAACCAACGATGAGTTGGTTTTTATTGACGGCAATTTTGCTGAATAGATTTCCGATTGTATTAAAATGACGATCGTTTAAGGTATCGAAAAGTACGATTTTTCCATCTGCTTCCTGCAGCAATTTATTAAAGCTATCGGATAAAGACTCCTCATTCCCATCGAGCGCCAACACATCTACTAAATTGCTTTTTCTATCGGATTGCTTTTTCAAATGCCTGAGTAAGTCACTTTCGTCCATGGGCGTTATAGGATGCTTCGACATCGTTGGATGCCGGTCTAACCGATACGTAACCCCATTAACCCTTGCAAATAAATTACCAAATACTACAAAACGATTTAGTCTTGGCATACCTACCAGCAATGGAATAAACGCGCTTTCAAAATAGTTAGCCGCAATATCAATGGCCAATCCAACACTGCCTATTTTTGGAGAAGAATCGAAAGTGGAACATATTTTATAATGGAAATAGTCTGCCTTCCAAGCTGCTATATTTTTAAATATAGTTGGTAAATTATTTTGTAACTGCTCCGGTGAAAAACTCCTGCTGATTCCTGCAACACCCGCAACTTGTGGCTGTTGGTTGGCAAATAATTTATTTTTAAAACTAAAGTTTTTAATAGCGTCCGTTGTTGGTAACTCCATGAACAAAACAGTCGGGATACCCATCAAAGCCAATGACTCCATTACATCAGTAGAACCCGTAAAATCGTCTCCATAATATGCCAGTTTTAAAAATGTCGGATTACTTTTTTCCATAAAATTCCAATGCTTTTTTTATTTGGGGATAGGTGTCTGCAATGTCAGCCAATTGATTTCCTTTCATGCCTTCGCTCCAGGCAATTTTAATACTTTCCACACCCGCCTTCATACCATCGGGATGTGCAGTAATTCCGCCGCCACACAAATACATGAGATTGGTATTACCCACTAATTTAAATGTATCAGCAGCCTGGTCGGCCCATTGTCCACTTGACACGACCGGCATTACCTGGTAGGAACCACCTGCTTCACTCTGGCAACTTGCTATTGACCTCAATACGGATTCATCACTTTCACAAAACTTATTTCTCAGCCCATTGGTGTGTAAATGATCTACACCTGCCAGGCTAAATATTTTTTTATACACCTGGAATGTTATGCCCATTACTTCGGGCCTGTAAAACAGGCCCCAACCATTTCTATGACCATGAATGGGTAGTTGGGAAAAATCGCTGATGTATTTGGTGGCCGAAATACCCACCCAGTTTAAGCTTAACATAATACAGTTACCTCCGTGTGCCAACACTATATCATGCCTGCGTTTCATATGGTCTATATCGCCACTGATATTGAATGCAAACATGGCTTTTTTTCCGGTTGCATCTGCCTGCCGGTTGATGACGTCCATGCAAGATTTCACTCTTATTTCAAATGGTGAATGGGGTGGATCTGCCATTAACTCATCATCTTTTATAAAGTCGAGTCCGGCATCAATTAAACTCTTAACCTGAATACCGGTAGCTTCAGGAGTCAGTCCTACACTGGGTTTTATAATGGTGCCGATAATGGGCCGATCGTACACGCCGGTTAGTTTTTGGGTTCCTTCAATGCCAAATTTAGGCCCGGCGTAATGTTGTTTATACTCAGCCGGAAGTTCAATGTCTATCAATTTAATACCGGAGAACTGCGATAGTTCAAATAGGTTTCCTGCTACGGTTGCCATCACCGTAGATAAATTGCTTCCCACGTTTTCATAGTTCCAGGATATCCCAATTTTTGCTCTTTGAAATGTTGGTTTTAATTGTCCTGCTGGTAATTTTGAATCTGACAGAAAAGGAATATCAGTTGAACCCATCGGCTCAATAAAATCTACTTTGGCACCAAATATTTCTGTTAGTTCAGCTGTTTCTCCCGGCACTTTTACAAATGTTCCGGACGACTGCTCTCCTGCCATCGTTGCCACTGCTTTTTCGAGTGGATGGGATGTTTCAATAATGTACGTTGCCTTTATTCTTTCTGCCATGATGAATCTCTTATTGTTTATTTTATATTGAAATTTATATTAAAAATCTTCCGTTCACACCTTCCATTTTCCAACACCAGCTCATCTTTTTCAAAAGGATTTTTTACCGGTTTAGTTATGATATACTTTGGTTTAAAAGCTGTTATTATTTTTAGTAGTTCATATATCGGTGATGGTCCGTTTGTATTGACAATTCCCTTCTCTCCCACTGTTTCATAAAAAGTAATTTGCGCCGCACCTGCCAGGTATTTTAGGGTGAGTGCCGTCCAGTTGGCAATAAATTTCGTGTGTTGCCTTACATCAACAGATAAAGCAGGAAAGCCTCTTGGCTTCAGCGTTACCTGAGAAATATGAATGGGCAATTTTGTAAATGACCGTATGGTTTGAATGCAGTATTGTTGTGCAGTTAAGTTTTCGATGAGCGTTTCATCATCGTATAAATGCACTTGTGGGTTGATAGAAAAATTGACGAAGTTCAATCGTTCATCGGTTATCCTGTTTCTATTTAATTCAGCAAAAAACACATCAGTTCCAGCACCTATATTTAGTGAAGGGAAATCAGCTTTAAGGAGCGGAATAACAAAGTCCAATAACTGCTGATCTGGTACTACCGCATTTTTTTTCAAAATTATAATTGACCCAACTGTAGCATTCAACACTTTTTTTAGATGGCTGTATTCATTTTTATAATCATCAAAAAATACTGCCAATTCTAATTTTGTATGAAGCAACCCTGCTTCTTCAATAGCATTGTCAAAATCGTTTTCCCAATCTGGATCAAATCGAATTTCAACCCGAAGATGATCAACGATAATTTGATTTAGAAGTTCAACCTGCTCCATAGAAAGTGTATCGCTACATTTTGCATAACCTATTGCAGGAAAAGCAAACCATGTTTCAGCAACAAGTTCGTCATTTAAAGTAGTGGAAATGTCATTGGTATTTGTTAACGTCAAAATCACTTTTTGCTCTACGCAATCACCCTTTTTTACTGCTACGGGAAATGGAATGGCGAGTGGAGTTGAATAGGTTTTAAAAGAATTATCAGTCCAGTTTCGCTGATCTTCTGTTTCAAAAACATCACCTTCAAATGCAAGCCTTGCCTGCACCTGGTTAGGTGTTTTCCAAATTAACTGTTGAATGTTTTTAAAAGGTTGGTGTGGTGCAATCAATTGCGGAAAAACGGAAACCATGCTACTGCCATCCCCTTGAAGAATTTGTACTGTTTGACCAACACATTCCTGAATGGGATGGTGCACACAAATGCCGATTCTGTTTCTTAAAAAATCACAATTGGATGTTCCAAGAAAATGAAAAGAAATAGTATCATCCGGATTGCCAATAATTTCAACGTTTGCAAAATATTCAATCGCATTTAATCTATAGGTGGCCTGGTAATTTATTTTAAAAGCATACTCCTCCTGTTCTATTTTCTCTTCAGAAATAGTCATGCTGGCTGTAAGCCAATGTTCATCCCGTACGGCCGTATAAATCATGCGTACGAGTTCTTCATTGCCCGATTTTAAATAGCGCAAGTAACCATGCTGGTAAGCAACCGTGAGATGGGTAGTTTTTAATATCATTTGATGAATAAGTCTACATTTGATTTATCTATTTCAATTGAACCGGTAACTATTTTTTTAGGTATGGGCACTACACCTGCCTTGGCATCATTTTTACTAAAAGCAATTGTTTTGTGCCGCATATCAAATAACATTTGGGCACCCATTTGCGTAAACAATTCTCTTTTTTGTCCTACCAAATAATCAATCACGCCATCCTTTACCAATTGTAAATGTTGCGGCTCTGCATCTACTGTCGTGATTTTTATTTTACCTATTTTGTTTGCTTCTTTCACCGAAAGCGCAATGCCCGGACCAGAATTGCCATCAAAGCCTGCGACACCGGCCAAATCTGGATGCGCCACAATAAGATCAGCCGTAATTTTAGCGGCTAATTCAACATTGGCTTTATCATCATATTTGCCAATAAACTCCATTGCCGGATACCTTTTTATCACATCCAGAAAACCCTGAAAGCCTGCTTCCATATTCGTCATTCCTAAAATCCCCATCACTACTACTTTACCTTTTCCATTCAATATTTTCACCATTCTTTCTCCCTGCAAACGACCCATCTCGTACCAGTCAGATCCAATGAAACTGTGCTGCCTTGCTCCAGGAATATCAGAATCATACACCACAGTTGGAATACCGGCGTCTACGGCTTTATTAATTACCTGTGCAATGCCAGGATCGGTACCATTGATTAAAAAGCCGGCCGGCTTTTGTGGTATCACCTGTTCAAAAGTTGCAATCTGTGCCGGGATATCCCATTCAGATGGTCCTAAAATACTGGCCTTCACTCGCATTTTCGTTGCCCATTTTTTAAATGCTGCCTGATCATGATTTACATACAAGGGCATATTGATGGCTGTTGTTATCATCACATATTCTTCGTCGGGAGAAACAGTATCGGTGGTAATAAATGCTGTTGACTCAAGGGTTTTGTTGTCGCCATCCGTTCGGGGTGGTGCCTCGCAAGCAACTAACACTGCGATAAAAAACAGGTAAAATAAAAATGCTTTTATAAGATTCATTGTGCTATTTTTTTTTCTGAATAAGTTGATCAATACCGACGGCAAGAATTAAAATAATCCCTAAAATAATTTCCTGCCAATAACCGGAAACTCTTGATAAAATAAGGATGTTGCCAACGATGCCCATAAAGGCAGCGCCTAAAAATGCACCCAAAATTTTTCCTTGTCCACCAGCAAGACTTGCTCCGCCCAGGATAACAGCCGTGATAACCCTTAGCTCTAAACCTTTACCACTGGTAGACAATGCAGCACCCAACCTGGAGCTTAACAAAACACCTGCAATACCTGCTAACAGCCCAACAATAACAAATCCCCATAGCTTCATTTTTTCTACTTCAATACCTGATAGATGAGCGGCTTTTTCATTGCTACCGATAAAATAATAACGTCTGAAAAAAGCGATGTTTTTAAAGAGGTAACTAAAAATCAAAACGATTGCAAACATGTACCAGATCGGCGATTGTAAACCCAAAATTTTTACCTGGCCAATGAAATTGTATTCATAAGGGAAATTCTGAATACCTGCTCCACTCAGCATTAACGCTAAGCCACGAACCACGCCCATCATGGCAAGGGTTTGAATCATTGGGTTGATACCAATTTTGGTAATTAAGTATCCATTGATAAAACCAATCAATAACGAACCACTTAATGCTGCGGCAATGGCCACCAAAAAATTCACATTATGGTAATACATTAAATAGCCGGCCAGTCCGCCGGAGAAAGCAACGATCGACCCTACAGAAAGATCGAACACACCCGATATCATCAGCAACATCATGCCTACCGCCACAATGGTATCAATGGATAAATTGAGCATAATCTGAGAGAAATTCTCGACCGTTGGAAATTGGCTGGGGAAGAGGACGGAAATGACAATGCACATTAATAAAATGGTGGCACTCAGCGTAACTATTCTATCTTTTATCATAATTACTTTTATTGGGCAGCTAGTTTAATTATTTCGTTTTCGGATGTTTCCTTTTTATTTAAGATGCCTTTTAATTTACCCTCCCTCATTACTGCAATGCGGTCGGATAAAAGCAATAGTTCCTCCATTTCGCTGGAGATCAATAAAATTGATTTGCCATCTGCTGTGAGTTGTTTCAGAATTTTATAAATTTCCAGTTTGGCACCAATGTCAATCCCATGCGTAGGTTCATCCACTATCAACACATCAGGTTTCGTATTCAACCATTTCGCCAATACTACTTTTTGTTGATTGCCGCCACTCAGCTTACTCATCAATTGTTGTACAGAAGCACTGAGAATATTAAGTGTTTTGGAATATTCAACTGCCTTTTTAATATTTATTTTTTCGCTATAACCTTTACCATAAAGTTGTGCTGAAACAATGTTTTCTGCAATTGACTTTTGTAAAAACACGCCAAAGGTTTTGCGATCTTCCGGTAAGTAAGCAATGCCATTTGCGATCCCTTGTTTAGGATGCCGGTTGTTGATGCGCTGTCCATTTTTTAAAATTGTTCCACTATCAGTAGGTATTGCTCCAAAGATGGCCATTGCCAATTCCGTTCTGCCTGCGCCAACCAATCCTCCCAAGCCTAAAATTTCGCCTTTTTTTAAATCAAAGCTGATATCCTTAAAGCCTTTGCCGCAAATGGTTTTTACGGACAACACCACTTCTTCGATGCTGTGCGTAGCCACATCCACCTGTTGTAAATCCCGGCCAACCATCAGGCGTATGATATCTTCGGTTGTACAGCTATTCGTTAATAAAGTGGCCTGGTATTTACCATCTTTTAATACAGATACCCTGTCAGCAATCAGTTTAATTTCGGCCATCCGGTGAGAAATATACAGCACTGTAACGCCCCGCTGTTTTAGGGTTCGGATAACCGAAAAAAGTATGGTTGTTTCTTTATCTGTTAAAGAAGCGGTGGGTTCATCCAACAATAAAATAGCTGGATTGGTGGCGAGTGCTTTGGCAATTTCCACCAGCGTTTTTTGTGCCGGAGAAAGTGTTGCTACCATTGTTTCCGGAGAAAATTCCCGGATCTCCAATTGTTGCAAGAGGGCATTTGTTTGCTCATGCAATTGTACAAAATTGATTCTGCCAAAAGATTTGGTGGGGGGCAAGGGGAAAATATTTTCCGCTACAGACAAACCATCCGTGAGGCTGCGTTCCTGGTAAACAATGTTGATACCCAGACTTCGGGCGTGCTGGTTATTGTGAATAGTAACGGTTTGATTGTCCAATAAAATACTCCCGGTATCGGGTTGAATATTGCCTGTTAAAATATTCATCAAAGTACTTTTACCTGCCCCATTTTCACCACAGATAGCATGCACCTCACCTTCTTGAAATTCCAGTGAAATATCTTGCAAGGCTTTTACCACTTCAAAAGACTTAGCAATATTTTTTAAGCCAAGCTTCATATCGTTATTTTTTTTGCTGCTGCTGCCGACTCATAACTTTTCCAAACCAGGTCTACTGTTTTTAAATTATCAATTCCTGTTGTTTCGCAAAACCCGCCCTTTAATCCATTCAGAATATCGGCATTACAATCAACTATAGATGAATGCACCACAGCATAAGCAGGATCGACCCAGCTATATTTTTTTGGGGTAATAATTTCGTTAACAATCACCCCATCACGTGTAATAACTTTTATTTCAAAATCGTTGGCTAATTGCAAGCTGCCTTTCTCTGCTTCAATTAAAACCAGTGTTTGGGGAAAAGCTTCCTTTTCTAAAATACTTGCGTAACTCATTTCAGCGTAGCAGTGAGTACCGTTGTTCATTTCCATCAACACATCGGCTACATCTTCCCCTTTTATTGTTGCATTCACCCTTTGTGTAAGACAAAATAAACTGCTGACTTCGCCCAATAAAAAACGACAAATATCCAGCACATGCGAACCAATGTCCATTAGAATAAACCGATCCAATGTTGCTAAAAATGGCTGATTATCGAAGACAGGAAATGCTGAACAAAATGACACACGTGCTTTGAACGGCTTGCCAATTACACCCCCATCCAACGCATTTTTTAACTTCCGGATGGGCGCCTGCCAACGAAAGTTTTCATGTACAAAAAGTTTAACACCGGCATTGTTACAGGTTGCTACCATGTTGTTGGCTTGCTCAAATGTTGCAGCCATCGGTTTTTGAGAAACAACATCAATACCCTTTTCAGCAGCCATTACTGTAAACAATTCATGCGAATCAACATCCGTGATAATATCCACAAAATCGATGTTTTCATTTTTTAGCAATGCTTCATAATCATCGTACACTGTTGCATTCAAATCAAATTTTCTATTAACTTCTTCTGCCTTGCCTTTTGTACGATTGTATAATGCAACAATTTGCACCCCCGGTATTTCTAACCAGGCAGCAATTTGGAAATTAGCCCAAAAGCCCGTCCCTACTATCGCACAGCGAAGTGTTGCTTTATGGTTTTGCATAGTGCTTAGTTTCATCATCTAAAATCAATACCCAGTCCTGACCGTAGCCAGCCGTGGGAGCAGTAAATTTCTGTTGGCCTTTGTTATCAAAACTTCCAGCTTCCTTGCTTACTCCATTGCGTGGGTTGTACCAAGATGCTGTAATTTTTGTACCTGATATTTTACCCATATTTACGGTAATTGCCACGCCCTGTGCTGTATAAATAAAAGCGTAATCTTTGCCATGCGTAGCCTGGATACGTTCGCCTGCATATAAGTTGTTTTCTACCACCAGTGATTGATCGGGAACCCTTTCTAAAAATGGACGTGACTCCAACAATCTTCTTACAAATTTCATTTGATTGGCACCATTTAATTCCATGGCTTCTTTATAAAATAAATTAGATGTTAGTACTGCTTCATAAGCCGGTGTGTGCATTTGCCAAATATCATTGCAGCCGTAGGTATGCCCAAAAGCACCCGCAAATAATGAATTGTAGGCCGCTTTCCGCACATCATACGCACTCGACTTTCCCATATCTTTTTCATCAAAACAAATCGGAATATTTTCATAAATAGGTTCGCCATCTAACACAGGTTTTGTTGGCAGGCGATTGTAAGACGCTAATATTTTATCATACACCGGCTGGTCTGTACAATGCCCTGTTTGAAACATATTAAAATCGAACCAGCTATCATTGTGAAACCATTGTGAAGCACCTTCCGCTACACCTTGTGGATGAAAACTCATAAATGCTTTGTCCTCACCGCCAACACCTTCTTCTACACCAGCAGCCATGGCACGCCAAATTTCTACATCATTGGTTGCTGCCCTCGGATTACGATCGCCACCCATTATCCAAATAATATTTTTCTTATTTTTATAACGGTCACCAATCCACTTGCCATAAACTTTTGCATTGGCCGGCGTGAATATTTCCGGACCTTTTCCCCAACCATCTTTGTACACTTTATCCCCCCATGTTGGCAGTAATGCAATCGTTAAACCAACTGATCCAGCCTTATCGATTATGTAATCTACCTGCTCAAAATATTTTTCGTTGGGCTTTGTAGGGTCGTCAGAATTCAATGGTAAATCACCGTTGGTATTAGGAATATGCAAGCCATCAAACTCCGCCAATACCACCGTCTGGATTACAGTAAAACCCTGTTCAGCCCTACGTTTCAAATAATAATCAGCCTCTTGCCGGTTTAGGCGTTGCAATAGTTCCCAACCGGTATCACCCAACCAGGTGAAAGGTTTGCCATCTCTTAAAATGTAATGCTTATTTGGGCTTACGCTAAATTGGGCATACGAATTAAACAATACAATTTGAAGCAAAATAAACAAGGTGATTTTTTTCATATTAATAAATTGCTTTGGTGTTATTGATTCATTTGCCTCGGTGGCTTTATGACCTCACCCCCAACATCCCGCTAAAAGAATCGGGACAGGCTCTCTCTAAAGGAGAGGGGAGCTTAGAATCGCTACTGCTTTTATTTTACGAGTGAGAAATCAATGTACAATCTCAATTAAATAATAATGCATTGCGTCCCGCTATTTCAATCCTTTTAAATATTTCAATGTGATTGGTAAATTATTTTTCACCTCCGCATTTTCATCTTCTATAAAATAATACTTAATACCAATTTGCATTGCAGCGCGAATTATTTTTTAAAAATTTAATTGTCCTGTACCTACCGCTACATCTGAGGTCAGCGTTGTAGCGCCTGAATATTCTCCCGTTGCCTGACCAATTTTCATGTCTTTAATGTGCAATGCTATAAAACGGGTCGGATATTTTTTTAATAATAATTCAGGTATTGCTCCGCCGTGAAAGGCCCAATAAACATCCAGTTCAAACTTTACATTTTCCGGATTGGTTTTTTGAACCATAAGATCAAAAAGTGTCACCTCCGGAGACGGTCTAAATTCATAACCATGGCAATGATAAAACACCGTTATGCCTTCCTTTGCTAAACGCTCACCTGCTTTATTAAATATGTTGATTGCTTCCACTGCATCTTCACGGGTAAAGTTATTTCCATTGTGTGGTATCCAGCCACAACCCACCGCTTTGATACCGAAAAATTTTGCCTGTGCAATCACCTTCTCAATACTATCCCGGTACATTTCGAAACCCGCTAACATTGAAGTTGATTTCAAACCTAATTGATCACATTCGGCTTTGAATTCCTTCATCGTTAATTTATAATAACCACCGGGAAGCTCAATTGCCGTAAAGCCTAAATCCCGGATGTATTTAAGTGTGCCACGGGTATCTTTTTGCAAGTCATCCCGCAGACTGTAAATTTCAAGCCCCAGCTTTTTTGCATGTATTCACCCACACTAGCCAGTTTTTTACCAGTACCGTTTTGTAGCCAAATATCAATTCTGGGCGCGTTCCAGTTATAGGGTTTTGAAAGAATATCCATGTCGCCATCACCATCCAAATCGACTACTCTTCCTTTGTGAAAGCCCCAGCCTGTTTTGAAAATACTTTTCTCAAAATTACCCATCCCGTCACCATACAATATAAACGATTCAGCTTTGGGATTATCAGGCTTGGTTTCTTTCTCCGACCATTTTGCCATTTCTGCACAAAACAAATCCAGGTTACCATCATTGTTGATGTCGGCAGCTTCGAGGGTATGCCCATGTACAATTTCACGGCCTACTAAATCTTTTGCTTTCCAGTTGGCAGGGTCTTCAGCATTTCCTGTGCATTCATAAAATAATAACCGGCCATCGCCATCGCCGGGAGAAACCGCTATCTGTATTGTTTTGCCACTCTTGAATTTTCCACAAACTACACGTCCACCTTCTTCACCAAAACGAATCGGAATAAATTTTCCATCCCGGTATTTAAACCAATAATTGCCCGCTACTAAATCTACAAATCCGTCGCCATCAATATCTCCTTTGGTACAGCCTTCTGCATACCATGATTTCCTTTCACCGGCTTCGCCTGAAAAAATAGTCTCCAGGTTCCACTGATCGGTTTTAGGATTAGCAGGCGCATCTGCAATGATCAATGATTTACTCATTTGGTTCCAGGTAACTACTTGTAATTTTCCATTCTGCCTAAAATCTCCAATGGCCTGGTCGTGGTGCATTGTTGCTCCCGAATCTTTAATGATGTGACGTTTCCATTGAACCCTGGAATAAAAATTTGGATAGGGATTCTCGAACCACCACACTTCATTGCTCTGCCAGTCGCCACCAAACACCAAATCCAGATCACCATCACCATCAATATCTGCCGATGCGCCTCCGGCTTCTACCGTTAAAAAATCGCTGCAGATTTTATACACTTGCCAACCCTTATCATACCGGCGATACCATAGAATTGAGGGTGCCACTACACGGCTGGTAACTACAAAATCGTTTACACCATCTTCGTCCAAATCCACTGCCATAGCACCTGTTTGCTGTGTAGTTGCCCAGGCTAAGGGAATTTTACCATTGGTTGTTGAGAGGTATTCCCATGTAGTGTTTTTATTTTGAGCAAATGCTGACGATGAAGGCATTAAGAACATAATAAAAATAATCTTCTTCATAGTTCTATTTGTAAATCGAAAAAATAACGGTTTAATTTATACTGAATCCTTTTGAAATTGGTGCTGTTGCATTTAGTTGTTTATATCCTGAACTAAAGATTTCAATAAAGGACATTATAAAAAGCTGATTCGTATTTTAATATTTTCGTTCTGTTTCTATACTTCTAAATAATTATAATAGCACTTACAGGTTATAAAAAAAAAATGAAAAAATTCACTTTTTAAATACTACCCCTGGTTTACCAGGCTTATCAGCATCTGTTGACAAAGTACCAGGCATTTTACGCAGCACAGGAATCAATGCATCAAACCATGCATTGGCATCTTTAACGGCTCCCTGTTTACTTAAATGCAGATCATCCCAAAAATCTTCAGGCGCAAAGTTGACCAGCATCTTATTGCGGATATCTGCAAAATAAATATTGTCAGTAGCACTAGAATCTTCTATTGATTTGATAGTAGCATTTAATGCTCCCAGACTTTGATCATTTGCATCACTGCTCCATTTGAAATCCCATTTAACCGGCTCCACGGTACCTACTATTATCTTTACGCCTTGCTTTAGTTGATTTATTTTATTTAACAGGGAGCGAAAACGCTGAGCCGCCGTTTTAATATAATTTGCCGGGTGTGTTTCTTTTCCAAACATATCATTTACTCCAATTGCCAGCAGAATTATATCAGGTTTGGCGGCTGGTAAGCATTGTACCTAAAATAAGTAGATCATTTTCAACAGCTTGCCAGGGAATACCCCTCATAATATGCAGGCCAAATTTTAATCCTTTTGAATGTACATAATAAGCCAGTGGTTTAAAAGAGCCGTTTGCGGCTGATGGAAATTTATTTTTAGCTGGCAAAAATCTTCCGTAAGCATCCATCTCTGCATCGTGCCTTGAATAGGTGGAATGGTGAAAATGGCTGCGGTGATCAGCAGAAACACTGGGCGAATACCAGGAGATATCAACTGTCCTATACTGATAACCCACCTTACTTAATTTCCCGGCCACATAATCTACCTGGCTGCAAAATTCTGCTTTGGTAACATCACAACCATAATTATTCCAGGAGTTCCAAGCCATGGGTGGGGTGGGTGCCGTTAGTTCTCTTTTAGTGTTATTGAGGCGTTGCGATTTTTCATTGCCGGGAGTATTTACGTTAGCCACTTTTGAGTTAATATATTGTGCGTAGCTGTTAGCAAATGAAAAACAAGCAAACAAAAGGAGCAGATTTTTTTTCATGATATACGTCTTATACTTTTATGGATATGTAGTTATAATTTTAACCTCGTTCGTTGAAATTTGTTGCTATTGCCTCCAAAGCAAAAAGACTTACTATCTGTACAATACTATTTTTACCTCTTTTAGAAATATGCTCTGCATATTTGAATCTCCTGTTGAGTAAACGGAAACTAAAAGAGGTATTTTACCCGTTGGTAAGAACTTAAAGATTAGCATAGCTTGACCGGTATTTATTTGTTTTGCATTTCTAATTCTATTGATGAACGTTTTTTTTTAATAAAATTTATGAAAGCAGATTACCGATTTATTTAAAATCATTTTATAACTTTTATCACCTGTAGCGAATCATTGTTTTTTCCGATTATAATTAAATTAAATTTTTTGGATTTTAATTCAACCATATCTCTAACGTTCCCGCTTGCATAGAAGCCTGTAATTTTAGGCATTACTGAAGTAAAATTGCCTTGTCCATCGCCTTGCAACAATAAGCCATAGCTTGCATCGGACTTGCCATACTGTACCCTGTTTTCGAAAAAATTACCTGCTATTAAAATATCTTTTTTACCATCCAGATTATAATCATTATAAAGTATGCCACTTACTTTTGAAAACTGGGTCTCAATAGGCAACGGTCTTATGGCAAATTTTAATTTTCCCAGATTTTCTATGTAGGATGTTTGCAGTGTTTGTAATGTGAATTTTGTTGCTTTGCTCAATTGTTCTTTTGTAAAAATGTCATCAATAGAAGCCCTCGCAAAATCTTTATAATAAATAAATTTCTTGTGGATAGATGGGATTTGTCCGGCAAACTCATCTAAGGATGCAATGGGATACTGCTTTCCATTTATTTGCATACAAATAATTGGGTCAATGCTTCCATTACCGTCAAAATCTGCGGAGTACATTGTGATAGGATTATTGGGTGTAGGCTTCCATTGGTTGTTGTTACCAGTATTGCCGGCAATCATATCCAAATCACCATCGCCATCAAAATCTGCTATCAATATTTTGCTCCATAATCCTGCTGTTTGCTCCAAGCCTGTACTTTCTATATCTTGTAGTTTGCCTTTATGATTAATGAAGATGTGTACCTTCATCCATTCTCCAACCACTACCAAATCAGGCCAGGAATCGTTATTGATATCTGCCCATTTAGCATCGGTTACCATGCCGATACTTTTAAGCTTTTCATTCACTTCGTTGGTGGCTATTGAAAATTTTATACCCCTGGTTTTAGGGTCTGTATCATTGCGTAAAATTCCACCAAATGCTGGAAAAGGAAACTGCCCTCCATTTACACCACAACCCACAAAAAGATCAAGGTCGCCATCCTTATCATAATCAGCCGCTGCAACGCAACTTCCATTAGAATACTCTTTTGGAATTGCTCCTTCGTCCGCTTTTTTAAAATCACCCTTTCCATTATTTATATATAAACGATCAGACAATGCAGCATCCCCCATTAAAAATTCACTACTACCACTGACAACATATAAATCCAAATCTCCGTCACCATCCGCATCAAAAAAAGTAGATGCCACATCCTCACAAGCTTTATCAGCGCTGAACGGCTGATTGATAGAAGCGGAAAAAGTTTGATCACTATTTTGTCTAAATAATTTTCCTTCAAAACCCGCTGCACCACCAGTAAAGAAATCTTCCAAGCCATCGTTATTTACATCGGCTTTTGACAAACAGGGACCTTGTTTCGATAGCTCATAGGGAATTAATTGTTCCCTTTTGAAATCAACAAAATCATTTTCCTTGTGCAAAAAGTTGATACCGGATGCTTTTGTCCAATCTATAAATAATGGAGCAGGTATTGGATTTTTACCGGAGGTATCAATAGAGGTATTCGCAGGGCTCATTTCATCAAATTCAACCAGTTTATTTATGCCAACATTGTTTTTAATGGAGATAGTGCCAGTTGGCCAAATCACTTTTATACTAATATTATTACTATCCTTTCCTAATCCAAAATTCAGTATATAGTCAACTGACGATAGATAACCCCGGGTAGGATTGAGTTCCTGTACCTGTTGTATATTTTTAGAAAATACTAATACTTTGGCACCAATGGCTTTGCTGTTTTTGCCTTTTCCTTTAAGCTTTACTTTTATAAAATTGTTATGATACAATTCGTTTGCATGGTTTTCCCGAACTGTAGCTTTTTGGTTAATATTGTTAGTTACCAAATCCAAATCACCATCATTGTCTAAATCTACATACACTGAACCATTGGATACCATTGGTTGATCAAGCCCCCATGCCGCAGTTTCATTTGAAAAACTTAACGCCCCATTATTTTTAAAAATGCAAACGGATAATTGTACCGTGGGCATTTTTTTAATCAGCTCAAATACTGGCAGAATACTTCCATTATCCCGGGCCTTATCCGCCGCATCCTGGTAGGTGTATTTTAAAAAATCGAGATTAGTAAAGTCACGTAGAAATCCATTGGTAATAAAAATATCTTTATAGCCATCATTATCAAAATCAGCAAACAACGGCGACCAGCTCCAGTCGGTATTATAGATATTTGCCAGTTGGCCAATTTCAGAAAATAAGGGAATACTATCTTTTGTATTACCCTGGTTTAGCTGTAGTGTATTTCGCATGTACTGGCTTTGAAAACCATTATTTACCATGAGTGAATATTTATCAAACTCATCAGGGCCTTTTAGTAATTTTTGTCGTTCCAATTTTTCAGGAAGCATGTCTACAACCAATACGTCCTGCAAAAGATCATTATTAAAATCTGCAACGTCGCATCCCATCGCAAATTTAGAAAGATGCCCAAAAGACTTTTTAGTAACATCTTTAAAAGTACCATTGCCCATATTTAAATAAAGGAAATCCTGTTCTTCAAAGTCATTGGTAACATATATATCAGGCAAGCCATCATTGTTTATATCACTGATTGACACGCCTAATCCAAAAGTTAATCCGCCACCATGTATGCCGGCCGCTTCACTAACATCTACAAAGTGTCCGCCATCGTTTCTGTATAAACGATTGCCAAATTGAGCGTTCCGTTTGTAACGCACTTCCTCTGTATTAAAAAACGGAGAATAATAACGTTGAGCATGGTTGCATTGAAACATATCCAAATCTCCATCCCCGTCAAAATCAAAAAAAGCCGCTTGCGTAGTAAAAGTAAATTTAGAATCCAGGCCATACGCTGCAGCCATTTCGACAAACACAGGTAAGCCATCTTTTCCACAACCCTGGTTAATATATAATTCCTCTGATAGGTTTTCTTTTTTTACGGGGCCCGAATAACAAACATAAATATCCATCCACCCATCTCCATTTATATCTACAGCTGTTACCCCGGTTTTCCATCCCTTTCTGCCTTTAACACCTGCTTTATCAGTGATGTCGGCAAAAGATAGCCCGCCTTTATTGAGGTATAATTTATTGTCTACATCATTGCCGGTAAAATACAAATCACATAAACCATCATTATTAAAATCTGCAGCGGCTACGCCTGCTCCATTATAATAATATTCATATGTCATCACATTTTTTTCTGCAGTTTCAACTATTTTGTTTTCAAAATCAATATTAGAACTGGAGGAGTTTACTGCTGTGAAAAGTAAATTTTTCGTTTTGGATATACAACCCGTTACAATAAAAATAAGCAGTACAAAAAGCAACAATATTGGTGATGTAAATTTCATAATATTTACCACTTTAAACAGCAATTGCCCATTGTGGAAGGGCAATTGCTGCTAAGATTTATTACCTAAACCTGGTAGTAAGGATACCAATAACGACACCCTTATCACCACCCTGGGTTTTGGTTTAAATTTTTATCAATATTAATTTCTGACTGCGGAACAGGTAAGAGCCTATGCTTGGGTAAATACACCCGGTCTTCCACTTTAAATTTTGTGCGGGTAGTACGATCATTACTGGTTTTTAACCCATAAACAGGGGAATTTAAAATGGTTTCTGCAAGGTATTTACCATCTGTTCCTTTCCACCGACGCAAGTCAAAAAAGCGTTGCTCCTCAAAAGCCATCTCTACGCTTCGTTCGTGCCGTATTTTATTACGCATTTGTAATTGATTGAGGCCTGCGGGTAATAAAGGCATGTTTACGCCAGGTCGATTACGTATTTCATTGACCGCATCGTAAACAGATGGATCGGGACCGGCTGCCTCATTTTGTGCTTCTGCATAATTAAGCATTACTTCACCTAAGCGGATAATAATCCAATTATTGTATCCATTATCCACATCTTCTTTTACGATAGCGGGATCCATAAATTTGCGAAGGTTGTACCCGGTTTTAGTGGCATCATTAGCCGTGCCCATACCATCTTTACCTCCGTCTTTTAATTCTATTTCACGCCCATTCCACATAGCACCATCATATAATATACTAGCTCCAAAACGAGGATCCCTGTTTTTATAAGGCTGGCTGGCATCGTACAATGGTGATGCATCATAAGATAATCCATCAGTCATTTCATATTCATCTACTAAATTTTGGGTAGGCTGTGTACCGCCCCATCCACCCATCGTATATAAGGAATTGAACTGATTACTTGGGTGTGTTCTAAGTTTGGTTAAATAGTTTTTAGAAAAGTAGACTTCGCTATTGTTATTGTTTACTGCCCAAAACATCTGTTCGTAATTTGGAAAAAGCGAGTATCCTGGTATTGCTATAGCTTCTTTGGAAGCCGCTGCAGATTCGGTCCATTTTTCTGCATACAATAACTGCCTTCCTTTAAGTGCCAATGCTGCTGCCTTTGAAGCACGTCCAACATCTGCACCAGAGCGCTTATCTGGAAGTATTGCTGCTGCTGCATCTAAATCCGCTACAATAAAAGTATTGCACTCCTCCGCGGTATTTCTTTTAACCAGCAGAGCATCAATATTTTTCAGTGACTGAGGCTTATCAATTAATGGTACACCACCATATAGCCTTACCAGTTCATGATAAAACAGGGCACGTAAAAATAAAGCTTCGCCTTTCAATACTTTTTTTACTGCATCATCACCGGGCACGGCATCAATTTTTTCTAAAAACACATTCACCTTACGAATAAAAAGGTATTGGTTTGCCCACGGATTGGGTGTTCCGCCCCAGGGCACATCAAATCTTGGCGCATCTGAGGGAGAAAAATCGCCGCGGTTCCAATTGTGTGAATAAGCCCATGGATAACCAGTTACTGCCTCATCAGTTGCGGCATCTAATAAATAGTAGCCACGTTCAAAGCCTGATGGTACACCATTGTAAGCCTCGTTTAAATAAAGCGTTGCTAATTTCAAATCGCTCCATACGGAGGCATCCGTTAATTTATCTTTTGGTGGCTGATCTAAAATATCTTTTCTACATCCAAAAAAGCAAATCAATAATAATAAATACACTATTCCTGATTTCAAATTTTTCATGATTTTTAATTTTAAAATGTAACATTAAGCCCTACCGCAAGTACTTTTTGTTGTGGGTAAAACCAACCTCTTGATGAATTGCCATTAAATCCTGTTCCGCTTTCGCCGGGTCCTTCAGGATCTGTTACTGATAACTTTGAGAAAGTAAGTAAGTTTTGTCCGCTAACAAAAAACCTTACTGCACTTATCTTTAATTTTGCCAGCGCGTTTTTAAATAGGTTATAGCCCAATTGCACATTTTTCAAACGTAGATAAGAGGCATCTTTTAACCAGAAAGAAGATTGCGCAATATTATTAGCAGTAGGCACATCCGTAATACGTGGGTATTTAGCACCAGTATTTTGCGGTGTCCAATAATCAGCTTGCTCCACCAATGATTTAGCTCCATTATAAAATGGCCAGGCCAGTTCACCTGTTAAATAAGCATTTACTTTGGCCGCACCCTGAAACAGGAAGTTAACGTCGAAACTTTTATAACTGAACCCGCCAGAAATACCATAGATTATTTGGGGTATAGGAGTTGATCCGATTGCAGTAACGTCATCACCATCAATTTTACCATCAGGCTTACCTGTTAAATTACCATTCGCATCCCTGCCGTCAATATCTGCATACCTGATATCGCCTGGTTTGACAGGATTTTGTTGTACGGGAGCTTTATCAATTTCTGCTTGTGAGTTAAAGTATCCTATCGCCTGGTATCCAAAATACTGGTTAATGCTTCTTCCAGTTCTTCTTTGGTTTGGATTTACAGAAGTGGGTTCATCCTGAAAAATTATTTTATTATGTGCGTAAGTGAAATTGCCTTTTATAAAATAATTAATATCTTTTGAAATTTTGTTTTCGTATCCCAAAGAAAATTCAATACCGCTGTTGTCCACTATATTTAAGTTTTCCAGTGGTAAAACATCACCAAAAGTTGCGGGTACCTATAATAAACGCTGACCTAAAATATCAGAAGTTCTTTTATGGAACCAATCAAACTCAAAGGTTAATTTCCTGTTCCACATACTACCATCAAAACCAATATTTACTGATTTCGCAGTTTCCCAGGTGGTGTTAGGATCAGGAATTCCAGTAGAACTCAGGCCTTTATTAATAGCCAGGCTTCCTGCGTCACCAAATGGATAGCCACTACCAAACTGATAAGAAGATAAATAACGGTAAGGCTCTATGCGATCGTTACCGAGTATACCATAGGAGCCCCGAATTTTGAGGTAATCAAAAGCCTGGATCACATTCTTGAAAAAATCTTCTTCCGATATTTTCCATCCTGCCGAAAACGACGGGAAGAAACCCCATTTTCTTCCTGGGGCAAAATTGAAAGACCCATCGTACCTGAAGTTTCCCTCAATTAGATACTTATTGGCGAAAACATAGTTAACTCTACCCACATAACCTTTTCTGCCAGATACATTCGCTCCGCCACTCGTTTGTTGCGTGGCATCGTTTCCAGCGAATAACTGATCAATAGCAGTGGAAAGAAAATTATCCCTGGAACCGTTCAAAAAATTATAGTTGCCTTCGTTTTGTGTATATAAAAACAATCCACTTACTTCATGCTTTCCGAATGTACGCTGATAATTTAAATGTGCTTCCAAGGTTAGTGAACTACCCTGGTCAAAACCTTCTGAAAGAGAAGTGGTATTGATGCCTTCACCATTAATGGGTATATATTCTTTGGTAGTTTTATTATAGGTATAAACGCTATAAGGTGTACGCCATGTTTTATTTGAATTAAAACTACGGTCGTACGCAATAACCCCTTTTACAGAAAGACCTTTTACAAAAGGCAATTGCTGCGTTATGGTTAAATTGGTAAATAATATGTTGGAGTTGTTTTTGCTATATCCGCCACTCCTGGCTCTTTCAGCCGGGTTTCTGCCGCTTGGGAATGACCCGGGCAAACCATTTGAAAATACAGCAGGGAAAATTGGTGGGGCATATAAAGCATAATAAAGCAACTGATTGGCATCCTGAGAAGGCGCATTCCTGTTTTCCATCCTGCCACTAACATCCAGGGAAATCCTTGTAGTAGCAGTAGCATCTACATCAATATTTGACCTAAAGTTGTAGCGTCCGAAATTACTATTGCTATACAACCCATTTTGGTTTACATGGCCTAAAGAAATAAAATACCTGGTTTTTTCTGTTCCGCCATTCAAAGATAAATTATACTGTTGCTGTGGAGCATAATCCTTGAGTGTTGCTTTTATCCAGTCTGTATTAGGATAGGCATCGCGATCAGTTCCATTTTGATATGCATCCAAATCTGCCTGGCTGAAAGGAGGTGTGGTGCCTGCATTTTTAGACCCTTCGTTTAACAACTTTGCATAATTGTAAGAATCCATATATTTAGGAAGGATGGTTGGCTTCTGCCAGTCGGAACGCACAGAAAAGGAAAGAGAAGATTTGCCAGCTTTACCCCTTTTAGTTGTTACTAAAATAACGCCGTTAGCAGCTCTTACACCAAACACAGCAGCCGAAGCCGGATCTTTTAATAAAGTAATTGTTTCTATTTCGTTGGGGTCTAATTGAGAAAAATCACCTCTTGGAATACCGTCAATCACTACCAATGGCGAATTATCACCTGTAGTGCTTACGCCACGTATTAAAAGATTAGAACCATCCCTGCCTGGCTCTCCATTCCGCTGAACAGAAATTAAACCAGATAAGCGGCCTGTTAGTGAATTGCTGATATCTGCTACTGGTGCCGCAACAATTTCTTTGGTTCCTACGGTACTCACTGCACCCGTGTAGTTAACTTTTTTTCTATTGCCATAACCAACCACTATTACGTCGGATAAAGACTTTACTTCTTCATTCAAAACAATATCAATATTATTTTGATTGGAGACTTTGACTTCCCGGCTTCGATAACCAACCGAAGAAAAAACGAGCACAGGTTCTTTACTATTTATCTCAATAGAGAACTTACCATCTTTATCAGTAAGCGTCCCTTTTGAAGTCCCTTTTATAGTAACGGAAACATCGCCAAGTGGCTGCCCGTTAACTCCTCTTACGATACCGGTAACAGGGGTTGCTAAAGGCTCATCGAATATATTATCCATGACGCCCTTTGCACAAACTGAGCCGCAAAAGAATATTGCCAGGAAAGTTTGAAACAAAAGATTTCTCATTAAGAATTTCTGCATACAGTTAGTAGTTTTAATTTTGAGATTAAATTAAAAAGCATCGTTAATACAACTAAACCTTTTTATATTGAGAATATAAAAAGTCCATTCATTTTTTAATTGACCTTTCAAAAATATGTAGTTAGGTTTTACGATAGTTTATATAAATTGCCTAATCACTATAGGTTATTAGCATTTGTATAAAAAAATATAACTACAGTTTATAATTAATGACTCTAACTCTATAAATAGTGCAAAATGTCTTTTAAAGCAAAATTTCTTTTGATTAATTATCCAGTTAAAAGTTCTTTTAATATTAAAATTGACAGGGCTTTGGAAACACCCTTTCATTTTCATCCAGAGATTGAGTTGCTTTACAGCATAAGAGGTAAAGGGACTGACTATATAGGGAATAGTATAGAAACAATAGAAGAAGGAGAACTACTGCTTTATGGTGAAAATGTGCCACACACGCGTTTAAAAGATGAAAGTTTTTATGAAACATATCCAGCTGAAACACCTGAAGCGATTGTAATACAATTTCGAAAAGATTTTTTAGGCAGTACTTTTTTTACATATAAAGAATTAGATCATATCGGTGAATTGATAAACCGTTCAAGTAAAGGGCTTCGATTCTTTGGAAGAACCCGGCAAGACGTGTGCAAAAAATTATTAAAGATTAGTAAAAAAAATGGGTTAGATGCGCTACTTGATCTACTTTCTATCCTTGACACTTTAGCAAAATCTCAAGAATATTCTTTTATTAATAAAATTGATAACTCTGCTAACCTTGATAATGAAACACTCACCAGAATTAAAAACGTCTATCAATATACATTGGATAATTTTCGTGACCCGATTTCTTTAGATTATGTTGCAGCTTTAGCCTTTCTTTCCCCAACGGCATTTTGCCGGTTTTTTAAGGGCCATACCAGGAAAACCTACCATGAATATTTAACTGAAGTTCGAATTGACAATGCTTGCAAATTATTAAGATCCGGCAACTATGACGTGAAGACTGCATCTTATGAATCAGGCTTTACCAATACTCCTAACTTCATTAAACAATTTAAAAAGGTGACACAGATGATGCCAAGTGAGTATCGCCGTACTTTTACTTTGAATGTCATAAATCACCAGCATCTTGTTAAAACATAGTATGGTTCTTTAAATATTTTGGTGGATAAGAGTTTGCAGATGAAGCGCTGATTAATAAAGCCTCTTATGTTAAAATACAGAAACCAGTCAGCTTAAACTTTAGAATTTACTTTGCATCTATTTCGATCGTAAAGGATAGTCTTACAAAGGATCGGTCTACACCGATGCTACAATCTATTTTACAAAAGATTTATTTGCTATGTATTGCTATTTTTTTTGTTTCTGCATTTATCGCTGCAATACTTAACATCGTCCCAAACTTTTGTCCATTTTTTACGCCAGCTGAATGGCCTGTTGCAAACAATACAAATTTTGGAAGGAAAATTTTCTTTTTTTATCGTTTTCATTGTTTTAGCTGGCTATCTAATGTCTTTAAAAAAACTTCTGCATTGTTCAAATGACGTTGCTGTTTTTCGGTTGCCATCTTATCGAATGTCTTTACAAGCATGCCCAACCGTGGATTTTTCAAAAAAAATCCGCGGTGTTTATGCATAAACCTCCAGAACAATCCATCCCATACAACTTGCCAATCCCCTTTCTGATAGTCACCCATCTTCATTAAATAGTTACTACCACTGATATAAGGTTTTGTGGTCATCAGCCCTCCATCGGCAAACTGCGTCATACCATATACATTCGGGACCATTACCCAATCGTAAGCATCAATAAATAGTTCCATAAACCAGCGGTATACTTCATCGGGGTCAAATTCACACAACAACATAAAATTGCCCATCACCATCAGTCGCTCTATGTGGTGGCAATAGCCGGTTTGCAAAATTTTTTTTATGGTTAAGTCAATGGGTACAATACCTGTCTCTCCTTTCCAAAAACTTACCGGAATTTTCCTGGTAAAACCCCAGAAATTTTTAGTGCGTTGCATGGTCCCTTCTCTTTCGTATACGATATGAATAAATTCCCGCCAGCCCATTATCTGCCTAAGAAAGCCTTCCAGGGAATTTAAAGGGATATTGTAGTTTGTTGCCGCTGCCAATGACTTGTCAATAACCTGCGTCGGTTGCAGCAACCCGATATTGAGCATGGGTGCTAACACAGAATGATTTAATACAAATTCTTTGGCTACAATAGCGTCTTCATACATCCCAAATTTTTCAAAACGGTTTTTTAAAAAATCGTCAAACCAGTTTTCGGCATCCGCAAAAGTTGCTGCGAATAAACAAACGCCTTCTATATCGCCATAGTTACCAGGAAAATACTTTTTCACATATTGTTTAGCTTCAACAACATATTTATTATCATTGGGCAATTCAAGTGCCGGCACTTCTTCTTTGGCAGGAAACTTCTGTCTATTGTCAGCATCGTATGTCCATTTACCTCCAATTGGTTTTCCATCTGCTTCCAATAAGATATTTCGTTGTTTCCGTTGCCAAATGTAAAAATCAGTTTGAAAATAGGTTTTTCTTTTACTGAAATAATCGTCGATACTTTGTTGGGTATTCAAAAAACCAGGACTGTTGTATATGTGGAGTGTTATTTTATTTTTTTTGCAGGCCTCTTGCAGGCGTTTATGCAACCAGTCATCTGCTACAGCTGCAATATGTATATCGGTTACGTTTCGCATGGCAAGACTTGCAACCAATTGCCTGCAATCATTTTCCTTAACATTTGTTTCAATATAGCTAACTGTATATTTATTCTGCTGCAACCAGTTTTCATAAAATTTCATACTGGCGCGATGTAGTACCAGTTTTTTCTTGTGAAAACTGTATTGTCGGAAAAATAACCATTCTTCTACCAGGAATACTACACGGCTTTTATGCAACGCCGGATGATTCTGAAATAACTGGTGGGGAAAAATGATAGTAACTGAATCTGACATGCAACTTTAAACAACAGGACGGGGAGTTTAGTTTGGACAAGTCTAAAAAAGATGTTGCTTTCTTGTTTTTTTGTTATATCAAATCTTACCGGTTCGCTGGAGAACCTTACAGTTCAGGGATCAATTTGATTTCCATGCACCAGGTACCTAAACCGATTTACGGGTATAGATATGCGGTAGATCGTATTTTTCGAGCATGCCCGGTAGTTCATCAAGTTTTACGGGCTTACGAATGTAATCATCCATACCGGCGTTGATGCATACTTCCTGGTCGCCCTTGGAAGGCTGGCTGTCAGTAAACCATTGACTTTTTTGGATGTTATTACAAATGAAAAAGCGCACCCCCTTGCGCATGATTCTTTTTTAAACGGATTTCTTCATAAAAAAAATTATACCGTGCAAATATATTTCCCCGTCTAAATAGTAATCAATCAAAATTTTATGCATACACACACGTACATTTTTGTTATAATCGTTCTGCTGCTGGTAATGGAATAGACAGTCCATTTGGAATATATTATTTCAAACCGGCAATTAATCTTACCCCAGTCTAAGCGTTTACACAGACACAAAATTCATTTTGCCATTAGCTGTTTCACATTTTTATACTGATTTTTTGATATAAGAACTTTAAGTATAATTACTTTTTCCAATTCACTCGTTTTAACCAATCCTTGTTATTCAATTTGATATTCGTTTACAAAAATATCGGGTCATTGAGTTATGGTATCACGCAGTTGTAATTATTTAATCCAATTCATTACCAATGGAAAGCCAATACAAGAAACCAAAAGAAAATAGGAAAGTTAACACTGGAAGTAAAAAAAGGCAATACCGGAAATAGTTGAAGAAAAATTCCGCTCATTTCTATTCAGGCTGGTGCAAGTTATTATTTCCGCAGCTAACCTGGCCATTGACAGATACCAGTATTAAAAATGTTCGTGTTATACTGCTATGGAACCAATATTACTTTTTCTATCATGATAAACCGCATATTAATCGTAATTGCTATACTATTTTCATCTTCCGATTTGAATGCTCAAAAAGACACGTGCAGGGCCGGTATCTACGTCAATGCTATATATGATTTTAAAATTGATGACAAGAGTTATATGGCAGACTTCTGGCTTTGGTTGAATTATACGAACGACTCTCTCCAGTTTGAAAACGCCATTGAAATTACAAACAGCAAATCAGCGGATTTTAGCCACTATACAAAAGAAAAAGTAGGTAAATGGAACTGGGTGGCGGAAAAATGCAGGGCGCAATTGATTCATCAATGGGATGTTTCCAATTTCCCGTTCGACAAGCAACACCTGGGCATTGAAATAGAAGATGCACAGAACGATACAGCATCACTCGTTTACATGGCTGATAAAGTGAATTCAAGGATTGACAATAAGTTCAATTCCGGTGAATGGTGTATAGACAGTTTTACCTTTGTAGAAACAACCAAGAGTTATAATACCACGTATGGCAATCCTGGCCTGACCGGGAACAGCACTTATCCGGGTGTAAGAGCTGAGATAGTAATCCGCAGGAATGGCTCCTGGCTCAAATTAATGAAGATGCTTACGGGGGCCTATGTAGCATTTCTCATTTCTTGCATAGTATTTTTTATTTCTTCAGAAAACCAGGACTCACGTTTCGGCCTGTGCGTAGGAGGAGTATTCGCTGCCATTGGAAATAAATATATCGTGGAATCAATAGTTCCCTCAACTACCAGTAATACGTTAATGGACAATGTACACACGCTTACATTTATTTTTATTTTACTAATCATTATTACAATCACCTTTACACTCCGGTTATTCGAATCTGGTGATGAGAAAAAGATGCAGTTGTCGCACAAAATTGATCGGCGTGCCTTTTATTGGTTCGGCGCCTTATACATATTAATTAATTGCGCGCTGGTTATTTCGGCTGCTAACAGCAATTAATATGTGGTTGTGCATACCAAAGCCTTAAATAAGTGTATGCTCCTGATGCTTTGCGAAGCTATTTAAGCAGGGTTTACTTAATGAAAATACGCCAAAGAGAAAGTAAGTTCAGTCGGCCTGCAACAAACCAAATTATTCAAACCTGGCGGCAGACGTCACTACATGCTGTTATGCTTAATTTTCAAATTGCTTTGTCAATTGTCTTTTTCTTTCTTCTAAAAGCAAATCTAATTAATAGCGATAATAATATCAGTACAATGCAGGTTAATATCATGGGATAATAACCAGGCACTCAGGTCATAGTTCCTTGCCCACCTACAAACTGCCATTGACCATTCCTTTATTCCCAAAATTCGGTGTAAATATTTCTGCAACAACGATCAGTTTCAGGTAGAATTTAGCTTTACTGTTGATTATCGCAATATTCCCGGATACCCTGATTTTCTTGTCTGATAATTTAGCAACAGCGCCTTTAAATTTTCCTATCGTTTCCAATGTATTTTCCTTTCCTTCCATCACTCCGTCTGCCTTAATGGTTACATAATCCCAGGCAATTAATTTTTCAGCTTCCTTTTTATCACCGTCTGTAATAATAGAAAACATCTCGTTTTCTTTTGTACTCAGCACGGCTGTCAGAGCATCTGGAGCATTCAGCTCTTGCGAATATATTGCCTGTGAAATAAAAAGAATAGAGAAGGTAATAATTGAAAGTCGTAATAGACAAGCAGTACTTTTATACATGGGTTAAGTATTTAGTTAGCAGTTGAAAAACCATAATGAATGTAGTAAGATAGTTCTGGCATCGATGATTTATTATTTCAAAATTGAAAATAGCAAAATGTAAAAGCACCTGCATTACCGCTGGCTGAATTTCTCTTTATACTAATAAAAGCTGTTTTTGTCAGCATTAATGTTATTAATCAGATAGATTTGTATCCGGAAATACATACGCCTTGCACCTCGATTTTTTTTATCATAAAATTGCCGGTTATGAAAAATTTAAAAAGATCCAATATTTCGCAGATCCTGTCAAAATTATTGCTACTGATATTCATTATTGCTGCAACAGACTGCAGATCACAATCAACCCCAAAACGTTCCCTGCTGGCACTTTCAAAAGCCAATCACAGCTTGTCAATTGTAGATCCTGCTACATTAAAAATTGTAGCCACTATTCCCGTTGGTGAAGATCCGCATGAACTGGTTGCGTCTACAGATGGAAAGACAGCATACGTTTGTATTTATGGTGGTGGTAGTTTTCATGAGATAAATCTCATTGACCTGGTTGCGCAAAAGCCTTTATCCAATATTGATACAAGGCCCCTATTCGGCCCTCATGATATAACATTCGTAAACGGCAAAGCCTGGTTCACTGCGGAAGGCACCAAATCAATTGGTCGCTTTGATCCGGCAACAGGTAAACTGGATTGGAGCATGGGAACGGGTCAGGACAGAACTCATATGATTTATGTTTCGGCAGACACTAAAAGAATTTACACAACCAACATTTCTTCGGGTACCGTCAGCATTCTAACCGATAGTTTGATTCAACCGGGAAGAATGGCACCGCCCGGTGCCAAACCAAGAGAGGAATGGATACAAACCATCGTTCCTGTTGGCAGGGGCTCTGAAGGTTTTGATGTTTCACCGGATAAAACCGAGTTATGGACCGCCGCCAGTGAGGATGGCAGCATTGCTATTGTGGATCTGAATGCCAAAAAATTGAAAACTAAAATAGATGCAAAAGTCAACGGCGCCAACCGGGTGAAGTTCACACCAGATGGAAAACAGGTATTTATTTCAAGTCTGCAAACAGGTGAGCTGGCAATATATAACGCTCAGACACACACGGAAATAAAAAGATTGAAACTGGGACGAGGTGCAGCAGGAATATTAATGGATGCGGAAGGGAATCGTGCATTTGTTGCCTGCTCTGCCGACAACTATATAGCAATTATCAATCTTACAACACTAGAAGTGACGGGGAAGCTTGACGTGGGGGGTGTACCCGATGGTCTTGCCTGGGCGGTTCAACAGTAATTCAGGCCCGTATCTACCATAATTTTTTCATTTTAAACATTAGCATATATACCAGGCTGGCCAGGATCAATAATAAATGAATAACAAATACAAAATATTGCATCACTTCCACCCATTTATATTTTATGCCTGAAACAAGATGATAAACAGAAACGATTATAACCATCAGCTCAAAACTTAAAAAAATTATTTCCCTGGTTTCGATAATATGATGTTGAATTTTTAATTGCCTGGTTATCCAATAACATAGAACAGCTGTTCCGGCCATGAGATTCACAAATGTGGTGAGAAAAGAAAGCTGCTGAATAAAATAACTTGTAATCCCTACGGCGAGGTATATAAACAAAGATAAAGACAAGATTATTTTTACGTTTCGATCCGGGTTGCTCATCTTTGAATATAATACTTCCGCGTGTTGTTTAGTAATTGAAGCTGGGTCCTGATGTCCTTTCCACATTAATTGTATAACCAGAGAAAAGATTTCTATATACAAAATGCATTTATCATTAATTCATTAATCTTATTACATTTCTACCTGCGCACTCAACTGCTCCTCTTCTTTAGGGACTATCTTTTCCGTATTTTTAGATTTAACCAGCGTACTTACGCGGTAGACCAATACTATACTTATCATCGAAATAACAACAATAATATAACCAAGTGTATTGTAATGTTCCAATGGACTAAAATTATTTTTTTGCACTACAATCATTCCGGCAACTGCCGCTGCTATACCACCTGCTATCTGTTGCAATGATGAATTGATACTCATAAATGCGCCACGGTCCTGCACATCCGGAATTGCGCTTACCAGTGCAGTAGATGGTATGATTCGGCTCATGACACCGGCCATCATTAACACATTAAAAGTAACCACCAGCCAGAATGGGGTTGTACCCAGGTTGGTGTACAGCACAACCATTATCATCATCCAGATCGATGCAACCATCAATATCTGAAACTTATCTATTCTATCACTCAATTTACCAATCAATGGCATTACGACTAAAGTACTGAGCCCCGATATCATAAATACGAGTGGCAATTGAACCTGGGTAATTCGCAGGTTATTGATAGCAAAAGCGCTGCCCAATGGCATCATCATGTATCCACCTATTGATAACAAAGCGGTGGCCGTAAAACCAATACGGTAATTCTTTTTTGCAATGGTATGCAATAAATGAAGGAATGCAGATTTATCCTGCTGTATTGCAAGATGTGCTGTCAGTGGTTGTAATTTGACCGCTATCATCAATGCTATGATGATTGCCATTGCAGCCACCCACAGGAAGGGAGTATGCCAACCCCAAGCATTGGCCAGGTACAGCCCAATTGGTATACCAAGAATTTGACTGGCGCCAAAACCCATTTGTAAGAAACCCATTACACGACCCCGTTGTTGCAGGCTGAATAAATCCGCTACAATGGCCATCGAAATAGACCCAATAACACCACCAAATAACCCGGTAATAATTCTTGCACCTACCAGCAACGGATAGGATTTGGCAATACCGCATAATATGGTTCCGGCTATAAAACCAATATAAAAAAACAACAACAGCTTCTTGCGATCAAATTTATCTGCAAATCCAGCTGTTAATAATCCTGAAATACCTGCACTGAATGCATAGGCAGAAACAGCCATTCCAAAATGCGAAGGTTTAATGGTGAGCGATTTCATTAGAATGTCTCCTAAAGGCGACATGACCATGAAATCAAGTATGACAGTGAACTGTGTTATCGCCAAAATAAAAACGGCAAATTTTTGGTAAGCGGTAAATGGTATAACGGGATGCTTTTTTTCATTCATGCTTATATTTTTATTCCAGCTCCGAACATTCGAAACCAAGGTGATTTATAATTGATATGATTTGATCGGGAGTTAGTGTATCGGATATAATTCGTAAAACACAGTCAATATCGTGTTGATCAATATTCCATTTATCTATAGCATCAACGGAATTCAATAAATCCTCAATAAGTATTTGATCAAATTTAGTCTGGATATTGGTTTTGAATACAAGTATGTTATTTGCAGTTGTTACCATAGTAATAAGGTTTATGTTTAAATTGATTTGACTATTTTGCAAGGGCCTTAATCACCAGCCGAAATGCCTCATCCATTGCCTTCTTTGATAATTTAAAAGGAGCACCACCAATACTTTTTCCCTCACTATGAAACCGAAGTAAAGTATACAATGGTCCATAGGCAACGCTCCAGAAAACTTCCAGCGATACAGGGGCCAGTTCCTTTTTCTTTATAGCGTTTTGAAAAAAGCCGTGCATAGCTGCCTGGAATCCTTTCAGGCTCTCTTTTAAAATATGATCACCATGAGGCGAATGCCTGATTACTTCATAACAAGCAACTTCTTCTGTACACTCCATTGCGAACCTTGCCCTGTTTTCCCATTGCTTTCTTAATCCTTCTTTAAAAGACATGCCTGGTGAAAAATCCTTCAACGTCTCGCTAAAATATTTTATTCCAATGTCTACTCCGATTTTCTTAATAAGATCATCCTTATCCTTGTAATAGATGTACAAGGTAGCCACCGAAATACCGCAGGCCTTTGCAAGCCTGTTCATACTAAAGTCCTGGAAACCGTCTGCTACCAGCATTTTAACAGCTTCGTCTTTTACCAGTAATTCTTTGCCGGCGTTTCTTGTGCGCAAGGGAAATGTTTTAAAAACAAATATAAGTGAATGCTCGCTTATTTATAAAATATTTTTTTGTAACCTTAGCTAGCCATATTTCTTATTATGATTGATCAAAATATAAAACACCTGTTTATAAAACAGTAGGATTATGTTATGCATGCAAAACCAACAATCATGCATTTAATTCAGGGCAGTTGCCATTCTGGTCTGATGAAATGGCAGGTATATCCATATGGGTTTTTCTGAAGATAATCCTGGTGTTCCTTCTCCGCGTTCCAGAAATCGCTGGCAGGCACTACTTCAGTAACGATAGCACCCGGCCATTTACCGGAGGTTTCCATTTCTTTGATCAATTGCTCAGCGGTTAACTGTTGTTGTTCATCCATGTAGAAAATAGCTGAGCGGTAAGAAGTGCCCCTGTCGTTACCCTGCCTGTTTTTAGTAGTGGGATCATGTATCTGGAAGAAGAATTCAAGCAATACCCGGTACGATAATATTGCCGGGTCAAAAACAATTTCAATGCCTTCAGCATGTGTGCCATGATTCCTGTAAGTAGCATTTGGCACATCCCCGCCTGTATATCCTACCACTGTTGAAATGACACCGTCAAGATGCCGTATCAATTCCTCAACGCCCCAAAAACATCCTCCCGCCAGTATCGCTTTTTCTGTACTCATAATTTGTTTATTTGAATCCAAAGATAAATACCACTAGCTATTAAGGCTTGCCTTTCTTAACAACCATCAAATAATATTGTTTAAGAAATGATCTTTCTGCTTTATTAACCAATCTTTTTCTTCAACTGTGCCTGCAGGTGGTTTTGAAATGTTTCTGCCTGTTTGGTACTCATATTTAGTTCGTAGGAAAGATTTTTTTCATCAACTGTAATAACCCGTTGAGATCGGATGGTCTTGGTATCGTTGTCTATGTATTTACTATTGAAAACAAAACGGCCCTTATCATGTTCCGCCAATTCATAGGTTTCGGTCCGGCCCGCATACTGGGCACTGACCAACATTATCTTTTCATCTTTTAGCAGAACAAACCCAGTGTCCCAAAAAACCGTTTTGGCATTGTCTGCCGTGTCGTTCCTATACCATGTATGTTGTGTGAAATGAATGGTATCCTTATCTGGATCCGCCTGGAATTTCCATGATTCTTTATATACTGTTGCCTGAATAGTGGGGAATTTTGCAAAACCCTCTCCTTCCCAGTTACCCGGCAGTAGTTTTTTTAATGATTCAAATATTTTTTTCATACTTAAGTTCTCATTTAATTATTTTGGCTTATTTCAAATATGCTGAGTAATGAACCACAAAGGCACAAAAACACAGAATAATATTAAGTATCATTTGATCATAAAAGCGTCGTGAAAGGGTTTTTAAAATGAAAGAGCCGCTACAACTCTTAAAAACACCAGGTATCATTTTCAAAATCTCCTTGTATTCCTCCGTGTTCACCGGGTCCCTGTAGTTATTCTTATTTCCAGACAGGTGAAAATAAAACTTTAGCTACTTTGATGTATCCTTTGTATTCTGTGGTTCATTTTTTATAATAAGAACTAAATTAATAATATATTAGATGGCTGATAGCTAAATTTCGCCTTCATTGAATTAATTTAACTGCTTTGCCAATTACACAGATTAACACCGGGAAGAATAACATAAAAATGAATAGCAACCGGTACATCAATACGCTTGCGATCATTGCTTCATTGGGTGGGTTTCTCTTTGGATATGATACGGCTGTTATATCCGGAACCATCAATTTCGTCAGCAGCCAGTTTCAATTAGATGCAGCCGGCACGGGCTGGTATGTAAGTTCTGCATTGGTGGGTTGCATAGCAGGCGTATCTGTAGCAGGAATACTAAGCGATGCGTATGGCAGGAAAAAAGTGCTCATTTTGTCGGCGCTATTTTTTGGCATTTCCGCTATTGGTTGTGCGTTCGCAGGGGGTTTCTCATCACTTGTTATATACAGGCTTATCGGCGGTTTAGGAATCGGGGTTGCATCCATGTTATCTCCTTTGTATATTTCAGAATTATCTCCTTCACATAAAAGAGGCAGATTGGTAGCGTTATACCAATTTGCTATTACGCTTGGTATTCTTTGCTCTTATTTCAGTAACGCTTACCTGTTAAAACTTTCGCATGCTGCTGTACTATCAGGCACTACCGGTCTTATACATACGATTATGGTATCTGAAGCCTGGCGCAGCATGCTTGGCACTTCAGCATTGCCTGCTTTCCTTTTCCTGGTACTATTATTCTTTGTTCCCGAAAGCCCGCGCTGGCTCACATTAAAAGCACATGAACCCGAGGCACTGCGTATATTAAAAAAAATCATTCCTGCGGAACAGGCACAAAAAGAAATCAGCGATATCAAAGCAGGCATTGCAAAAGAAACAGGTGGCTTCAGGATATTATTCCAGGGCGGGTTCAGGATTGCCATCATCATAGGTGTTTCTTTAGCTTTTCTTACCCAGGTAAGTGGTATCAATGCCATTATATATTATGGGCCCAGGATAATGGAAGAAGCAGGATTAAAAACTGACGCCGCGCTGGGTGGACAAGTAATTATAGGAATAGTAAATGTTTTGTTCACATTGATTGCCATCTGGAAAATAGATAACCTGGGAAGAAAACCATTGTTACTGGCAGGGGTGATTGGTATTATCAGTTCACTATTAATACTTGGTTCATTGTTTTATTTTAATGTTACCAATACCTGGCTATTACTTACGTTTATTTTGCTGTTCATTGCCTGCTTCGCATTTTCCTATGGTCCGGTTATCTGGGTATTGTTATCAGAAATATTTCCAACAAAAATCAGGGGCAAAGCTATGTCACTGGCCATTTTTTCATTGTGGATTGGAACAGCGTTGGTTGGTCAATTAACCCCTTACTTATTAAAAACGTTGAAAGCTGCAGGAACATTCTGGTTATTTGCTGCGATGACCGCTCCGGCTCTTTATCTTGCTTTAAAAATTATTCCTGAAACAAAAGGCAAATCACTTGAAGACATTGAAAAGTATTGGTTGAATTTAAAAACATCGACTGAAAATAAAAATGCTGTCCATGAGGTTGAATAAAAAAGTTGCCGTTATAACGGGATCAGCCAATGGCATCGGGCTTGCCATAGCGGAAGCATTCGCTATGGAAGGCGCAGCTGTAATAGGTTCCGATACAGACGAGGAAAAATGTTCATTTGAAATGAACCGGGTAAATTCCGGGGGTTCCCTGGTTCGCAGTATAAAATGTGATGTGGGTAAAACGGAAGACGTAAACAAATTGATCAATTATTGTATCACAGCATTTGGAAGAATAGATATTTTGGTTAATAATGCCGCCATACCCATCGCGGGCAATATTATGGAGATGCCCGAAACGGATTGGGATCTATTAATGAATGTAAATCTTAAAAGTGTTTTTCGAACTATTAAAGTTGCATTGCCTTATATGACCAGGCAGGGATCCGGAAGTGTGATCAATATTTCATCAACACAAGCTTTTCGTAGCTGGAATAACTGGACCGCTTATGCAGCTGCAAAAGGTGCAATTCTATCCATGACCAATCAACTGGCCGGTCAATTTGGTGAATACAATGTTCGGTTCAACAGCATTTCTCCGGGTGCTATTCTTACCCCTTTGAATGAAGCGAGGGCAAAAAAAGAAGGGCCGGGTTTTTTGGATAAAAGTGCGGCTATGCATGCACTTAAGAGAATGGGTACCCCGCAGGAAGTGGCCATGACAGCAGTTTTCCTTGCTTCTGATGAAGCCAGGTTTATCACTGGTGAAGATATTAAGGTTGACGGGGGATTGTGTACACTTCCCCGTTATATTGAATAAATGAAAACGACATTATACAATGAACCAGGCGTTAGCAGGAATAAAAGTGCTGGATTTTTCCCAGTTATTGCAGGGACCTTATGCTTCACAAATGCTGGGCGATTTAGGAGCTGATATTATAAAAGTGGAACGGATAGGCCAGGGTGATATCTACAGGGGCATGACCTTTCAGAATAAATGGATAGCGGGTGATGAGTCTCCCTGCTTTATGGCATGGAACCGTAACAAACGTTCTATATCTGTTGATGTAAAAAAACTGGAAGGAAAAGAAATCATTTTTAAATTAATTGCGCAGGCTGATTTTATATTGGAAAATTTCAGACCTGCTGTAATGGAACGATTGGGTTTCGGTTATGAAGCCTGTAAAAAAATCAATCCTAAAATAATTTATTGTTCCGCATCCGGCTGGGGAAGTGATGGACCTTATTTAAAAAGACCCGGACAAGATTTGCTGGTGCAAAGTGTGAGTGGTGCTATCATGACCAGCGGAAAAAAATCGGACGGCGCTGTTGCCCTGGGTACAGCACTCTGTGACCAGGTAAATGCATTGAACTGCGTGTATGCAATGCTGGCAGCACTTTATTACCGGGAAAAGACGGGAATTGGCCAGGAAATAAAAACAAATCTTTTATCATCCGCTATTGCTTTCCAGATGCAGGATTATTTTACCATGCATAATATGGGTGTTGTATTTGAAAGACCCGAATCAGGTATAGGTCACCCCGGCAATCCTGCGCCATTTGGAACCTACAAAACCAAAGATGGTTACCTGGCCATAGCCATGAATCCATTCGACAAACTGGTTGAGGCCCTGGGAGACAATAGCCTACTATCTTACAACCACCCACAAACGCTTTTTGATAAAAGAGATGAAATTTTCTACCGGATACAGGAGATAACGGTTACCAAAACCACTTCAGCATGGCTGAACATTATGCTGCCACTGGATCTGTGGGTATCACAGGTAAATAAACAGTCCGATGTAGCAGACGACCCACAGGTAAAACACAACCAGACATTTGTTGAGATAGAACATCCCAAAGCTGGTAAACTAACGGTGACCAATATACCGTTTACGATGAGCGAAACACCGGGTGCCATCACCAGACCCTCACCAATGATTGGTGAACACGGACCGGAAATACTGGCCGAACTGGGTTATAGTGAAACACGCATCAATAAATTGAAAGAAGATAAAATTATTACTGTTGAAGAGTTGACTTCTAAATAAAAAAGAACTTTTTTTAATTGCAACAAATGTCTTACCAACATATATTGTTAGAAATAAAAAACAAGGTTGCCTGGCTTACTTTTAACAGGGGCGACCAGCTGAACGCGATGAATGCAGTAATGATGAAAGAAATCATACATGCATTGAACACAATTGATAAAGGTAATTCCGAAGAGATCAGGGTAGCCGTTATAACAGGCGCTGGAAAAGCATTTATGGCGGGTGCCGATATCAAAGAATATGCACTGCAAACACAGGCGGAGTTTGAGGCCTTCCAGGCTACAGGACATTCGCTTTATGCAGCAATTGAAGGAAATGCCAAACCTATTATTGCTGCCATCAATGGATTTGCATTTGGAGGCGGATTTGAAATTGCATTGGCCTGCGATATGATGGTGGCAGCAGAAGGATCGAAAATGGGTTTACCGGAAATACATTTAAATCTTATTCCCGGTGGTGGTGGATCCCTGAGGCTCGCAAATAAAATAGGTGCTAATCTTGCGAATGAAATAATCATGACAGGACGAACCGTATTAGCGGAAGAATTCAAAAGCATGGGCCTGATTAATTACATTTATCCAAAAGAACAATTCATAGAAAAAACAACGGAACTGGCTTTACAATTAACAGATAAACTACCAGATAGGTTGCAAACCATTAAACAACTAACTCAACTGGGTGAAGGGTTGATAGAAAAGAGTGCGCAGGATATTGAATATGCTACATTGAACCGGTTTTATACATCTGTTGAAGGACAAGAAAAGATCCAGGAATTTTATAAGAAAAGCCTCGATCGAAAAAAATGAGTATACTAAGATTATCCGGTATTACATGGGATCATGCCAGGGGTTATGATCCCCTGGTAGCTTCCGCCAAACAATATCTACAATTAAATAATATCTCTATTGATTGGCAGAAAAGATCGCTAAGCAATTTTGGTGACCAGTCGCTAAACGAACTTGCAAATCATTTCGATCTTCTTATCATCGACCATCCACATACCGGCGTTGCCGCCGCTACCCAATGTTTGTTGCCATTGGACGAATGGCTCCCGGCGGAAACCATCAATCAACTTTCAAATGAATCAGCAGGCCCCTGTTTTTCAAGTTATCATTACAAAGAAAATCAGTGGGCATTACCGGTAGATGCGGCTATGCAGTGTGCTGCTTATCGCCCTGATCTTTTGCCGGGATTTAGATTACCGCACAATTGGGAAGAAGTATTTGCATTGAATGAAGTTTTAAGAAACAAAGGATTATGGTCAGGAATGGCCCTCTGCCCCACTGATTGTTTATGCAGTTTTCTCAGTATAACGGCACAGGCTGGTTCACCCATACAGGAAGGCAACCCATTATTAGTGAGCCGTGAAGCCGGATTAAAAGCACTTGACCAACTACGTTATATGCGTGATCATTTCCACCCGCAATGTCTCAACTGGAATCCAGTGCAACTTTATGATCATATGAGCACGCAGGAAGATATTGCCTATTCACCGTTGGCATTTTGCTATACCAATTATTCGAGGGATGGATTTAAGAAAAACAAATTGATTTTTAGCAATGCGCCGGGTATTTCACAAACAGTATTGGGCGGTGCCGGCATTGCTGTTTCGGCATGTTGCAAAAACCCCGAGGAAGCTGTAAAATACGCCGCATGGCTATGCAGTGCAGAAATTCAAAATTCAATTTATATAATTGCACAGGGGCAACCGGCAAGCCTTAGTGCCTGGAAAAATGAAGATGCGAATGATCTCACCAATAATTTTTTCTTTAATACCATCGACAGCTTAACAAATGCATTTGTGCGGCCAAGATATACAGGCTGGCCCGCATTTCAACAATGGTTGGGAGAAACGATACATGCTTTTCTTAAAAATGACACTGACCCAGTTTCAACCCTGGAAAATCTACAGCAATTTTACAAACAATCTTATACAGAAGTCGGAAATATACATTCATAAACCTCAGTTCGGGATTATTTTTCGATCACCAAGTTAGCCTCTCTGAGGCTGTAACCCGCAAAATGAAAAAGAATCATCAAATAAATCAAGGGCTCCTGTTATAATATTGTCTTGCTATAAATGAAAGTGGCAGGGCAATCAACAGCATTAAAATCAGCATGCTTTTAATTGTATACAATCCCTTAAACTGCCATGGTACGGAAAAGGCCAACGGCACAACCAATACACTTATAACGGTCTATATAAATAATCCATATACTATGCCGGTGATAATAAGATTAATGAAAGCAATTTAAACCTGGGATAGATCAGAAAAAACAGTATAGTGAATGACAAAGGAATGATATAATGAAAGAGCAAGCCCATGAAATACATAATTCCCCCGGCAGCCATGGTCTGTTCCTGTTTACGGGATTCCTATATGGCCGTGCATACCAGTAATTATTGAAATTTATGGGTATCATTTTTGAATTTTAAACGACCCTAACCAGCAGGTGAAATTTTGTGACAGACAGCAGGACATTTACTTATTAAGGCATTGATAGGCTGATGGATGCATTTCATCTACAGTTGAAAACAACTCATGAAACATCAAAAATCTTAATTACCTGCGGAACGCAGCTCTCTTGTTGATCTGATAAAGCCAGTGCAGTTTTTTATTCCCCCCTGCCTGCAGAAATTAAAAAGTTAAACTGAAGGTGATTTTTGGCATCCAGAGTGTCCGGAGCCTTCAACCCCCTATCCCATAAAACCCTTAGCAGGCCGGGGTTTTAATAAAATATTAATGTGAGAAAAAATGAAAAAAAGTTAATTTTAGAAAACATCCATGTTCGTCTTAAATTATTAACCACTAATTTTTGATTGTATGTTAAGCCATCACTTGAAAAAAATCTCCAAATTATTTTTTTCCAACAGGAAAAAAACTTCCAGCAGAAATGTTTCAGAAACTAATCCAGGTAATTTTACCAAAAAAACCCAGTTTAACCAGGTGCTTTATTCACAAAGGAACAAAACCAAAGTACAGGTGAATTCAGAAGACTCTTCATTAATGCTGCAAGACTGGTGGATCAATTAATAATATTCAATTCATAGGTAATTTATTGGCGAAGCTCTTTCACCAGCAATGCTGGCTATTTACTATCATAGAAGAATTTACCTTCTTTTATTTTTTGCAACCTGAAGAACCAATACCCAGTCACCAAAACCCTGACTATTTTTTATTGCAGGTGGCGTGAAAGATTCAATGCCTTTGTTCACAAATGTCTTTTGTAAAAGCTGGTACTTACCGTTAGAAGGATCAAACCATTTCGCTATTAAGTGCCCTGAAAATCTTTCCAGGTTCGCAGTTACCATGCGATGGCTGGGCATATAGATAATGCCAATTGAACTGTCTTTTGATAAAGCTGCCGTTGCGTAATCTTCACCACCCGGATCCGTGCCCCCATTAAATGTACCGCGTCCGCTAATAAATAAAAGATGTTGCCAGTCTGGTTCCATCTTATTCCAGGGTATGCCCTGAACAAATGAATGATAAATTTGCATACTTTTATTTCCAGGCGTGTTCAAAGCATTCTTCCAGTTTTCATTCATCATCCAGGTATCACGGTTACCAAAAAAATGACCCGCGGCGCCACTCAACAATGCCCAGTATGCCTGCCTCCGCAGCGTTTGCGTATTTTCATTACGTTCATACTCATACGCACTTTCAGACATGATATAAGGCATTCTTTTATTCCGTAATTTTTCGTGATAGATCTGACCATATACATGATATTCATTAATATTCATATCCGGGAAATAAGTGTAGATACAACTTAAGGTTAACCATTTTGCATCGGGCAAACGTTCAGTAGAAGTATAAGCAGGGTTTGTATGATAGGTATGCAGGTGTGTGGTATCCACTGATGCAATACCTTCCGCAAATGCAATAGACTCCGGTGTCTCATTGTGATCACCGCCGCTGGCCCAGATAATATTCTTCAACTGCTGGTAGCGCTTCGCCACCCACTTTCCATATTCATTGCATTTTTGAACGTTGTTGGGTTCTTCGCGCAGGTTTTCAAGCCATCCATCATTGCAGCATCCCAGGTAGAGTGGAAAAAGCAATACTATAATATTCATATCCCTGCACAATTGGAGTATACTGTCGGCATGCGCAAAATACTTCTCATTTGGTTGACCGATATCTTTATTGACAAAACAATACTCACCATACAAATTGGGAGCATTCCCTCTTAAGTTTGTTCCTATATCCGGTGTGATTTCAATTATCAACGCATTAAATCCTTTCGATTTTCTGTCAATTAGAAATTTTTTCGCGTCTTTATAAGTCACACGGTAACTCAATCGCCAGGCGGCGCAACCTTTTAAAAATATGGGTTGATTGTTTTGATCAACAATATAATGCTTATCTGTACTGGCCTTCAAAGGGAATGAAATGGATTGCGCATGTACGGTATCAACAATAAAAAACAGGGCAAAGAAGATTTTCATAAGCAACTAACGCATTTATTTATTTGATCCGATGGCCAGTCCTACAAATGAATCTGCCGTACCATAATACAGATACCATTTGCCATGAAAGAATACCAGTCCTTCAGAAAAAGTTGTACCGGCAGTATACTGACCTGTTTTCTCATGTGGCAGGTCCGGTCTGAGGAAAGAAGTTTCAGAACGATCAATTACACGGTCCGGATTTTTAGGATCAAAAATAATTTGCCCGACTGAATAAGTTCCCTGTGGAAGATTTTTATAGGCCCTGTCGTCAGTGGCATTTTTGCCGTTATAAAAAAGCACAATTCCTTTTTCAGTGATGATTGCTGGCGGACCACATTCCGTGAGATCACTATCAAATTTTCCGGTTCTGGGCGCGGCCACTGCTTTTAATGCCCCTTTATCATCTATGGCCGGATGCCAATCGTATAAATTTTCAGACCAGGCAAGATTGATAATGTGTTCGCCCCAATACATCCAATATTTCCCATTAATTTTTGCCAATACCTGTTTGCCCTTTACCATTTTTGTAATCATGGACGCGGACTTACTGGCGACATCTAAAAATTTACCATCGTATGCTGTCTTAAATACTGGTCCTTTTTTTTGCCAATGAATCAGATCTTTAGAAAACGCCACATTCAAACGTGGCACCTGGTAATTCCATGCTGTGTATATTACCACGTACAACCCGCTTTCAGTTTGTGCTAATCTCGGATCTTCGCATCCACCGGGGTAGTCATATTTTTTAAAGGCATCATTATCGGGGTATAAAACCGGGTGAGGGTATTTTTTAAAATGAATGCCGTCTTCACTGCTGGCCAGTCCCAGCCGTGAAGTTCTTCCCCCTAAAATAGCAGCGGGATTGTCTTCACAGCGATACAGTAAATAAACTTTCCCATTCTTTACAATGGCCGCGGGATTGAATACATCCGCTTTCTGCCAGCGCACCAATTTCTTCTTAATTGGATCCATGAACGTGAAAGACGAATCTGCCCGCATAACCGGGTTTTCCTTTGGCTTGTAGAAACTATTGATGTCAATATTGATTTTCTCCTGCGCAATACCATGTTTCATTAACAAAAAAAGCAAACAGGTAATTCCTAATTGTTTCATAAATTATTGTCTGATTAAAATAATACGATTAAGTACAAATTGATTTTGTTTTTCGGTTGTGCTAAACCGGAAGGAAATGGTATTATTGAGCTGAGTAATCGTTAAGTCTGCAATATTCTGCATCTCCACTCTTACCGTTCTGTTATCGGAAGCCTGTATCCATCCAGATAATGGGGTCTGGCGTTGCCACAATGCAAATTTCGCGGCTTCCGGACTTTTGATATAATCGAGATAGACATGATAATTACCAACCGGTATTCCCTGCAACGACATTCGCAAAATCGTATTCTGCTGTATGGTATAGTGATAAGTCATGCCGCCGGTGTACCGGGCATATTCCCAATTGGTTTTTATACCAGCATCTCCGTCAACGGCCATATTGATTAACTGAGGATAAATGCTGAGGGTATCCGGCATGTACATTTTCGCATCTGCTGCGACCGGGATTTTCGTTTGAATATTGGGTTGATCTGCATAATAATAACTGACTGAAGTATAATCAGCCGGTACCTCATTGTGTTCCGGTCCATGTTCTATAGAATGATAAAATGATTTATTGAATGAAATTTTGTCATTGATAAATAAACGATACCCGCCGGTCCGTGCCAGTGCCACTGAATAATCCAGTGCACCTGAAAGTGGTAAACTCATTGCTGCATCCCAGCAATCCAGCAATGCATACCATCCACCATTAAAAAAATCTTCGGAACCGGTACCGTGCATCCTCAACTCTCCATCCACAACGGTTGAATCATCGCCTTCAAAAAATGTTGTCATACCGGCTTTTAAACCCTGCGCTTGCAATACAGTTCCAACAAAATGTCCACGGCCCTTTATATCCAGCATACTGTGTGGCTCATGCATAGGAACCGGGTTATCATGTATCCAGTTAGCATAGAATTTTCCTTCAGCACTTACAACTCTCTTTTTATTACTGTAAAAAATATTGCAGGACAAATTCACTACAGGTTGCTTGCTGCCATCTTTGGCATCTTTATAAAGCAATTCTATTTTTGCTGATTTATCAAACGGCATTGGAAAATAAGAATAATGATTTTCACCATCTGACCCCACCAGCAAACTTTTCATGGAAGCTTTCCCAAATGCATAACCGAAATAGTCAGCCATGGGACAATAGATGGCGGCGGTCTTTTCATCGTCCCAGGTAATTTTAATATCAATAAGCTTTGCGATTTTAGCCAAAGCAGAAGTGGATTGTATTTCAAAACCAGCAATTCTTCCGGGCAATTTTGAATCAAAGATGGTAGCAGTTTGACCAGGAGCAAGTGATATGATTTTTCTTGCAGTTAGTAACGTTGCTCCTTCTTTATTCAAATCATTCACTAACAAGTTTTGCTTACCCCAAATTGATTTTAATTGAATAAGCGACTGTTCTTCATCATTGCTCAATGGCAAACTAAATTTTTTAATTGAAGTTGCATCCTTATACAAACGATAACCAATTTGATGAAACCTTGTTCTTTTGCCCCGGAAAACTATTTTACAGGATTGATTAAAAGGAATTGGCAGGTAACAATAATAACCACCGAGTTGGTTGGCGCAGAGCGGCGCAATAAAAGGATACACTTTGCCGGAAAATAAATCGCGATAGCAAATTGTAAATGAAATGCGACTGCTATCATCAATGTAAAAATCAAGGCTATCATCGGAAGGAGTGGGTGTCCAGATGCGGTTGATCAGGCCCTTCCCTTTTACATCGAATATGACCAGTGAACTATCCGGATTGATGCGCAGGTAAGAATAGGTTCCTGCAAAACCATCATCGTTTTGACCAGTACGATCATAGGTGGAAACTTCCGCTGAATAAGCATCACTGATATAGGATGGCAAACCTGAAACATCATACATTGTTTTCAGAAAGTCTTTCAAGCCCAGTTGCTGACTGAGTGCCGGTCTTGTATTGCCAATCAGCATCAATAAAAACAACGGAAGAGTTTTTTTCATCTAAAATATTTAAGCGCTGAAAATTATATCAATTCAGTTTGATGGTTGCAGTTAATCTTTCATCGGCCGAATGGCTGCCAACAATAATTTTATACAATCCATTATTCTTTTTCCACGCATGTTGCTGTGGATTCCACTTTTGTAATTCGGTTAATGGTATGGCGAATGAAACACTGCTTTCATTGCCTGCCATTACAGTGATTCTTTTGAAAGCTTTCAATTCTTTGATTGGCATACCGGTAGTTTCAGGATAATGGATATATACCTGCAATACTTCATCAGCATTGTATTTACCCGAATTTCTGACAGTAACTGCAAATAGAATACTATCCTTTATGACCGTTGGTTGTTTGAGCCAGCCATATTCAAAATTTGTATAGCTCAAACCATAACCAAATGGATATTGAACCTTTCCATTGAAATAACGATAAGTCCTGTTTTTCATTGAGTAATCGGCATAGTCGGGAAGATCATCAAATGAGTTATAAAACGTAACAGGCAACCGGCCAGAAGGTGAAACATTTCCAAATAATATATCTGCCAATGCATTGCCGCCCTGTTCACCGGGGTACCAGGCAAGTATAACCGCATCTGCATAAGGAGCAATAGCGGCAATGTCCACTGCACTACCCGCAGTAATCACCGCAATGATGGGCGTCTTTGTTTGCTTCCTGAGTGCCTTGAGAAAAGCAATATGTGCAGCTGGTAAATTAAGATTCTTACGATCAGCGCCTGCTTCCGCCAGAAAAGCATCTCCATCTTCACCTTCATATACAGCGGTAAGTCCCAACACAGCAATACTGATATCTGCATTCCCTGCCGCCCAAATACCACCAAAATGAGTAGTGTCTTTGTAATCGCAACCCATATCGTATTCAACTCTCGTTCCCGCATCAAGTGCATTGGTAATACCTTCTACAAAATCCACGGCATGATTGCTCACTCCATGATAACTACCCAGCAATGCATCTAATGATGCCGCATTGGGACCAACAATCATATAGGCTTTGTATTTTTTCTTATCAAGCGGTAAAATGTTGTTTTCATTTTTTAGCAGGACCATCGATTCCTGTGCCATCTTTCTTGCCAGTGACTGGTGGTATAGATTGGCAACACTGTCTTCGCCATAGGATTTATAGGGAGATGCTTTTGCTTCGTCATAGAAACCAAGTTTCAACTGTGTTCTAAGAATGGGTATTAATGCACTGTCTACCATCTGCGGCATCAACAGCTTTTGCTGAATGGCATTCATTACATCGTCCTGCAATAAATTACTGCAATCCATATTTACACCCGCTTTAATAGCAGCGGCTGCTACTTCAACACTGTTTGCAAAAGTTTTATGCATGGTCCAGATATCCTGCAATGCATAACAATCGGTCACAACATGTCCTTTGAATTTCCATTCTTTGTGAAGAATGGTTTGTAATAAGGTGTTGCCCGTGCAACAAGGTTCGCTGTTCACCCGGTTATATGCACACATCACTGATTCAACACCTGCATCAACCAATTTTTTAAAGGCATACAAATAAGTTTCTCTCAGATCTTTTTCATCAACAATTGCATTGAATCCATGACGTTCACTTTCTGGTCCGCTATGCACCGCAAAATGTTTGGCGCAGGCTGCGGATTTTAAATGCAATGGATCATTTCCCTGCAAGCCTTTGATAAAAGCTGTACCCATAGCGCCGGTCAGGTATGGATCTTCACCATAAGTTTCCTGTCCCCTGCCCCATCGCGGATCCCGAAAGATATTTATATTGGGTGACCAGAATGTAAGTCCCATATACTGCAAATGCCGGTCCTGGCCAATAGCAAGATTGTATTTTGCTCTTGCCTCTGTTGAAATGCTATTGGCACATTCGTTCATCAGGGCATCATCGAAACTGGCCGCCATACCAATGGCTTGCGGGAATATAGTGGCATTGCCGGCTCTTGCCACACCATGCAATGCCTCGTTCCACCAATTATAAGCAGGTATGCCTAACCGTGGTACCGATTTACTCACATAACCCAGTAAAGATATTTTTTCTTCAATCGTAAGTTGTTTAATCAGGTCCGCAACACGTGTATCAATGGAAAGGGATCCATTCCGGAATGTCGGAACTGAATTTTGACTATACAGTGTTGTAGAAAACGCAACCAACAGCAACGCAAAAAAATAAACTCCAATACTTTTCTTATTCATCTTCTTAAATATTCGATTGCAAAACGTTATTGTATATTTATCAATTCCAGTTTGAATAATCATTCTTATTGTTAAGAACCGGCATAGATCAACAAGCCAAGTCCCACAATAAATAAAAGGAACATAGCGGTGATCAAACTGTTCGTGCCTTTTGGTGCATCTTTGAATTCTTTCCAGATAAATACACCCCAGAAAGCAGCGACAAGTGTAGCACCTTGTCCCAGGCCATAGGAAATTGCCGGTCCTGCCTTACCAGCCGCAATCAAATTGAATGAATTTCCAATACCCCATATAATTCCCCCCAGCACACCTACCATATGTGTTTTAAATCCACCCCTGAAATAAGCAGCATAACTGGTAGGTTCACCCGTAAATGGTTTTTTAATGAGAATACTGTTAAAAGCAAAATTGCTGATAAGAATACCAACGGAAAAAATAAATACCGCGGTATAAGGAGTCATCTTACCGGCAGCAGGCTGATGAAAATTTTCCAGGTCCATGCTCACTGCAATAAAGCGGTAGAAAAAAGACATCAGTACGCCACCGGCAATAGCAAGAAATATTCCTTTGGATGACACTTTACCGGTACTATTGGATCTTTTTCGGTAAGCAATCGCATTTAGCACAATGGCAATGGCAACAAGAATGGCCCCGCTGAATAACAACACTGCATTGCCCTTCTGTGCGGCTATATAATTTACCAGTACACCCAACAACAAGGCGATGCCAATTCCCACCGGGAAAGCAACAGACATACCCGCAATTGAAATGGCGGCGACGACCAATATATTAGCCGCGTTAAAAATAACGCCACCTAATAATGCGCTGCCTATATTACCCGCATCGGCTTGTTTCAAATCGTTTAGGAAACTCCTGCCCTCTGTACCAATACTGCCCAACGTAAATGCGCTGATCAATGAAAATAGCAGGATACCGATTACATAATCCCAGTAAAACAATTCAAATCGCCAGGTCTTACTGGCAAGCTTTTGCGTATTGGCCCAGGAGCCCCAGCAAAGCATGGTGATAATACAGAAGACTACCGCGACTGAATAATTTTCTATTATAAACATATGGCGTGTTATGTAGTGGATGAAAAAATATAATTCTCCAAACCCAGATATTGTACCATCCTATCAGTAACTATTTTACCGGTTTATCAGAAAAAACAATGCATTCACTGCTGCGCACAGCATATTGATCGTCTGGGTTCAGCACTTTGAGCGTCACCGTATGTTTTTGTTTGGGTAGTGAATACTTCCAGCAGAGATCATAACGCCGGGTGGTATAGCTGGTAGGCAGTTTCACCGTTTCTGTCTTCTTGCCATCAATATAAACTTCCATTTCAAATACATAATCGGCTGCGCCACTATTTTTTTTGAATGCTTCTCCCTTTAATGCAAAACCCGTTCCTTCAAAATCAAAATCAAGGGTCTTTATATCGTCATTGTGTACCCGCTTTTTAAGAATTGGATAAATACCGGCAAAGCCCTGCTCCAATGCTACAGTAGCAGGAGACTGAACCTTGATGGTTACTTTATCATCCGTTACCTTTCCACCATTTCGTGTAATATTTGCCAGCGCATGTTTGAAGCCAATTGCATAAACTTTATTCAATGAAATAGTAGTGTATTTGAAATCAATGTCTTCGGCTTCTTTCAAACCCATTTTCCAGTAGGCTGGAATTTTATCATAACCAAGTACGGTTCCCAGTATGCCACCTGCAGAAGAAGGATTGCAATCTGCATCCTGCCCGGCACGTGTTGTTATCTCCAGTGTTTTCGTATAATCGCCGTTGCCATAGAGTAATCCAAGTACCACATAAGCTGAATTAATTTTTGCATCAATATCAAATGGATGAAACACACCATCCGGACAGGCAATATCGTCTGACCATTTCTGTTGAATCTGTAACCAGGTCTGGTGCCAGTCGTTCGGGTATTGTTTGTGCCATTTGATAACATCGGCTATACATTGGTAATAAGTACTCTGTTTGGGAATCGTTTTTAATGCTTCCGCTACAATAAAAGAAATATCATTCGAAGTAAATGCCAGCGAATACATAGCCCCGATATAAATACCACCATACCATCCGTCTCCGTAATTCATAATATGACCAATCTTATCACTGATGGCAGAAGCCGTATTGGGCATTGCCGGGCTCATCAGTCCCGCATAATCTGCCTCAATCTGGTAATCGATATCCTCTGCATGAGGATTGTTTACCCAATTACCGGAAGCAGGAGCTTTGATGCCATTGAGAATATTGTAGCGTGCTGCCTGGTTGGCATGCCAGAGCATATAACCGGCATGGGCAAACGCGTTTGCAAATGAATCTACCGGCGCATCCAGCCCGTATTTTTCCAACACGTCCACAAAAGTTAGATCCATATAAAGATCATCATACAGGCCAGGATTCTCCAGCATCGTCTTTTTCAGGTAACCATCGTACCAGGTCAGTGGCTGGTAGTCCTGTATAAAGGATCCCGAGAATCCAAACTCATAAGGACCGCCAAATGTAACGCCGATGGTTTGCCCGGCCCAGCCACCCATGATCTTATCTTTCAACACTTCTTTAGATAATGTAATTGTTTTTGTTTGTGCAGAAAGCTGCGTTATAAAAAACAGACCAAGGGCAATACAATTCAATTTTTTCATGTTATTTTTTTTTAAGCCAGCTATATAACTTTATTAAGCACCGTTGTGTTATGTTGATTCTGGTTCATCAGAAACCAATTGTACAGAAACAATACTTTTCAGCTTCTGCGTTTAATTTTATCACCCTATTAAATCACTTCATTTCTATAAGGGGCAGAAGCCTGCGCGCCCAACCGGGTTACCGCAATAGCGGCAGCCTTACACGCAAATGATACGGCTTCCTCCATTACCATTCCTTCAGCCAATGCTACCGTCAATGCGCCATTGAAAACATCACCGGCTGCAGTTGTATCAACCGCATTTACTTTGGGTGACGCAATCATACTAAACTTATTTTTGTGATATAGCAAAGCACCCTGCGCTCCCATTGTAATGATAATTGTTTGTATTCCTTTATTTGCAAGATGCAATGCAGCTTTTTCTGCTGATGGCTGATCGGTCACTTTTATTCCCGTCAACATTTCCGCTTCTTTCTGGTTGGGTGTGATGACCGTAATTTTCGCCAGTAATTCATCATTAAGTTCAGCAGCAGGTGCAGGGTTCAGCACCATTGTTATATTCTCTTTGCGGGCAAACTCAGCAATGGATTCTATTGTTTGAACAGGTGTTTCTAATTGGGCCAGGATAACAGCCGCTTTTTTTATCTTTTCAGCAGCGTCATTAATATCGGCTGGTTGCAGGAATTCATTGCTGCCCGACGCCACCACAATACAATTCTCCCCCTTATTATCAACCGTAATTAAAGCAACACCGGATGGATGTAAGTCGTCAATTGTAACGTAGGTTGTATCGATACCTTCCTTCTCAAATGCTTCTTTTGCCTGTTTTCCAAAAATATCGTTGCCGGTTTTACAAATGAAAACTATAAGTCCACCCAACCTGGCTGCAGCCACTGCCTGGTTCGCACCTTTTCCTCCGGCATTCATAAAAAAAGTACCGCCGAGCACGGTCTCACCCGGCACTGGTATAGTAGCTGTTTTTATAACCATGTCTGTGTTGGAACTACCCGCGACAATTATTGTTGGTTTCATAATAGCAATCGTCAGGCTATGCGACTGTTAATATTACAACTACCCTAAATACTTACAAAAATTATTTATTACCGGATTTAGTTACCTTTTTGTGTAAAAAATTAAACTGCTCTGTTCAATCAAAGTACGTGCATGCTGTGGTTGACTTTGCAGTTTAAAACTTCACTACATTTATCAAAGGTTTCCTATTTTCAGGAACCCATCCCATTTCATCTCTTACCAACGATTGCATATGAAAAATAAATCTGACCGCCGCAAGTTTATCAAAGACCTGGGCGCAGGTGGTGTAGCCGCCGGGTTTCTGCCGACTGCTTTATTTGCCGGCACAAAAAAAACGTTTGAAGAAAACGAAACTGGCAGCAGTCTTCAAAGTAATGTTACTGCCAGTCATGTTTATAACGGTTCTTATACAGGAGAATTTTTAACACGCGTAGCATTCCCCATTGGGGGGCTGGGTGCCGGTATGTTTTGCATGGAGGGCACAGGTGCAATTTCGCATATGTCTGTCCGTAATAAACCCGAAGTATTTAATGAGCCGGGACTTTTTGCCGCCATCCACATTAAAGGATTGAAGAATGGTTCAAAAGTACTGGAAGGCCCGGTGCCATCCTGGAAAAAATTTGGTCAGCCGGGTGCCGGCAATGGATTGGGCGGTGCTATTACAGGGCTGCCGCATTTTAAACAAGCCGAGTTCAAAGCAAAATTTCCTTTCGGTTATATAGATTTACACGATAATGATCTGCCATTGCAGGTTCAAGTAACAGGATGGAGTCCTTTTATTCCAACGGATGAGAACCATTCAAGTTTGCCCGCAGGTGCGATGGAATACAAAATAAAAAATACCGGCACATCAGCAATTGATGCTGTGTTTTCTTTCAATGCAAAGAATTTCCTGCAGGTTGAAAATGGAAGCAATTCGGTGAAGCCCTATAAGAATGGTTTTATTCTTTCTGAAGAAGGAACCAAAGAAAAAAAATCTCAGCAAAGTGATTTCGCTGTTTTTACCGACGAAAAAGAAGCGGTTGTGGATCACTGTTGGTTTCGTGGCGGATGGTGGGATCCTGTAACTATGGTCTGGAACAATATAAAAAATGGTGAAGCTAAAAGTGTAGCACCGGTTGATAAGAGCGCACCCGGTGCGTCCTTGTATGTTCCTTTTCATTTGGCTGCGGGTGGGCAGAAAACGATTAAAATAATGATGAGCTGGTACACCCCTTTTACTGAGCAAACTTTTGGTGGCATCACGGAGAGAACGGAACCCTGCGATCCGGCTGCAGGTTGCTGTGCTTCACCCGATGTGCTCAATCTTGATAAATACGATAAAAATTTTGATGGCAAATATTTTCAACCCTGGTATAGCAGCCAATTTAAAAATATTGAAGAAGCGGCAGACTACTGGGCTGAGCATTACAGTGAGTTATACAAATCATCCACTTTGTTCAAGGATGCATTTTATTCAAGCACATTGCCGTCGGAAGTAATAGAAGCTGTTGCTTGTAATCTTTCTATACTTAAATCGCCAACAATGATGCGACAGTATGATGGAAGATTATGGAGCTGGGAAGGTTGTGCTGACAATGAAGGATGTTGTCATGGCTCCTGTACCCATGTATGGAATTATGCCCAGGCAGTGGCCCATCTTTTTCCTGCATTGGAAAGAAGTCTGCGACATACAGAATTTTGCGAGAGCCAGGCAAACAACGGTCACCAGACTTTTCGTGCTACCATGCCCATAAAAACCGCAGTGCATGATTTTCATGCAGCGGCGGACGGACAATTGGGCGGCATCATGAAAGTCTACCGCGAGTGGCGCATCAGCGGAGACAATGAATGGATTAAGAAAATGTATCCCATGGTAAAATCCAGTATCGATTTTTGTATCCGTAACTGGGATCCGAGAAACAAAGGTGTCATTGAAGAACCCCATCATAATACTTATGATATTGAGTTCTGGGGACAAGATGGAATGCATGGAAGCTTTTATATGGGTGCATTGAATGCTATTACTGAAATGGGTAAATTCCTGGGTAAAGATGTAAGCAACTATGAACAACTGGCGGAAAAAGGAAAGACATTCATGGAAAATGATTTGTATGATGGAGAATATTTTATTCAGCATATTCAGTATACAGGTTTAAGTGCGCCCAATCCCGTGGAAGCATCCGCGAAATCCTATGGTGGGCAATATTCTGATGAAGCAAAAAAATTACTTGAAAAAGAAGGACCGAAATATCAATATGGCAAGGGCTGTTTGTCTGATGGAATCCTGGGCGCATGGATAGCAAGAATGTGCGGATTGAAAGATCCGGTTGACAGCCAAAAAATAAAAAGTCATTTACTGGCTGTTCATAAATACAATTTGAAAACCAATTTAAGCGAACATGCCAATCCACAACGTCCTTCCTATGCATTGGGCGATGAAGGTGGTTTGTTACTATGTACCTGGCCAAAGGGGGGCAAATTATCATTACCATTTGTATATAGTGATGAAGTCTGGACCGGCATAGAACACCAGGTAGCAGCTCACTTAATGCTGACCGGACAGGTGAAACAGGGACTTGATATTGTTCGCACCTCAAGAAATCGTTATGATGGTCGCAGTCGTAACCCATTCAATGAATATGAATGTGGTCACTGGTACGCACGTGCGCTTTCCAGTTATGGATATTTACAATGCCTTACGGGTGTACGTTATGACGCGGTTGATAAAACATTGCACATCGATTCCAAAATCGGCGATTTTACCTCTTTCATTTCTACGGAGACGGGGTTTGGAACTGTTAGCTTTAAAGCAGGGAAGGTAACTTTAAAAATAGCCTATGGAAAAATTCCGGCGGAAAAATTAATGATCGCAGGTAAAAGTGCTGCATTGCAGATAATCTAATAAACCTGATGTGTAAACGCTTTACTATTTCATTCTTAATTTATAGGTCCTGATAGCAACGGGTTGCAGCAAGGGTAAATCATCAGAAGGTCTATCAAAATAAAAATAAGCAGTGGCAGACACATCATCTGAACGATAATAATTGGTCCAGCCCATTGGAAACTTTGTGCTATCCAGCTGGACTATTTTACCTTTTTCATAATAAGAAACTATTTTACCGGTATCGATGGTGACAGGTATTACTGCAGCATTGTTTTTTTGATAGCGCGTTACATTATTGGTCATTTCACCCCCTATCAATTGGATGGTTGCCTTACAGCCAGTTTTAAAATAAATTGGATCGGGTACATGATACCGGTAGAATGCCCATTGTTTTAAAGAGTCATCGGCTATGGAACAACCCGTGAATGTATTGATGAATTTTCCCTGTCCCCAGGCGGTGCCAATATAATCCTCCGTTCCGGTCCCATTGAGGGTTGGTAAATCCTTGTCATCATCCACGTATATTTTTACTTCGCCTTCTCCAAACCAGGATTTCTCATACAGGTGATTTGCACTTACACCTACGTTTACACCCAGGAACCGACCATGGCCATTTATTAGTGGAAGCATGTCGAAATCTTTTGAAGGAACAGTAGCCGTATCCCGTTTCCAATAAGCATGGAAATACAGGTAGTCATCATCCCAGTTTTTCAGTAAACTATAGTCCACATCATAAAATATTCTGTCAATCATTTTGTTAGATTCATTTGTAACTACAATTCTTGCGGCATTTTTAAATGGCATGGGTATAAAGCAATTGAACGATCTGCCTTCCGGGTTGACAAAAAAAGTATTTTGAAAAACGGTTGTCCGGCCAAGTCCTACACCAAAGAAATCTCCAAACGGAACAGTTACTGCAGGCTTTTTTTCATTGTCCCAATACATCTCAATTTTTAATGAACGCAACATTTCAGCGCTACGGTCGCCAATTGTTATCCAGATGCGGTTAATGATTCCCTGTTGTTGTATGTTTAACAATTCAAGGGACGCACCTGCAGGAATTGAATCAAATGCATGACCTTTGGCCCCGTTGTTTTCTTTTCCACCAGCTCCTTTTTCGCCGTTCTTGTTTTCAGGGCTGCTCCATCGCGGTTCATTATTATCATTATAAACAAATAAATTATCGGCTCTTGCATAATTTTTTTCGGGTACATTTTTGCATCCAACAATTGAAATAAAACCAACCATGCAAGCAATCGCAAAAACTTTTGTCGGAAAAAATTTCATACACATCATGTTCGTTTTTAAAACCTTGTTAAAAAAAATAATTAGCTTGAAACCAGTGATTGATAAGGTGGAATGCTGATAAGAGCTGCACCACCCAATTGGGATATTGCATTTTTAATCCACCATGCGGCGAATTGCGTATTTTTCAACGGATCCTCTTCCAATTTGCCTTCCTCTTCCGAAACAGCGTCATGGTTTTTTATCTTGTGTAAACTGAGGGGCGAAATATGAATCTCCTTGTCTGTAAAAGAACGAATTGAATTAATGATATCAGGCAAACACTCTAGGTTTTCAATAATGGTTCTTATATCTGAGGCATGTACCTGGGGCATCAAACCAAAGCTGACAAAATCACAGGGCAAATCTCCTGGCGGGAAGCGATTCAACAGAGCAAAATTTGCCTCCGTTCCATATCCCGCTTTTATAGATGGATACAAGTATTTAATGGATTCGTATGAATTTTTCATTAAATAACCCGGCGTAATTTTTATTCGCCGGTCCAGTAACAACATGCTATAAATAAGCGTTGAAAATGGCTTTATCCCCAGCAGCAATGCAGCAAGCTGGTCATTATAATCATCATCAAAGAAAAGAATTAATTCAAGTTGAGTGTTCGTGCTTTGTGCAGCATCCATTGCATTCAAGAGTTTGTCCATCCAGTCTTTTTCATACAAAAAAAATTCCACGCGTAAATGATGAACCGGGCGGTTAAAGACTTCTTCCAAACCCTTGAAATCGGGACCATAGATAAATCCAATTTTTGTTTCTGCTTTCCTCTCCTGAATTATATGATTTTCTTTCGAAACAACAATATTTGAATTTAAATTTCCCGTTACTGTCAAAACAATTTTTTGTTCCATCGTTTCACCGGCCTGCAACAATGCCGGGTAAGGAATTTCTAACGGTGTGCCATAGGTCTTATATGAACTGTCGCCCCAGTTGCGCTGGTCTTCCGTTTCAAATACTTCGCCCTCGAAATAAACACTGGCATTAATTTTATCAGCAGTTTGCCAATGCATCTGCTGTATATTTTTAAAAGGCTGGTGCGGGGAAATAAAACCGGGAAATTTGGCATTGTATGAATTTCCATCTGGTTCAACAATCTGCAGTTGATTGCCGGTACAGGACTTCAAGGGGTGCAACACACAGATTCCAATCCGGTTCTTTTTAAAACTGTTTAATGCAATTCCCTTCATACTAAATTCTACCCTGTTATCCGAACTGAACTTTATTTCAAACGAAGCTTTATAGTCAATCCCGGAAGCTTTATAATTTGCAGTATAATGGATCGCAATACCTTTTACATCTTCTGTAATCATCTCATCCGTAACCAGGGGTATTATAGTGTTCCAATTTTCATCTCTTACGGCTCCATAGATCATTCTTACAATTTCTGTATCAGCATACTTTATCCTTCTTAAATTACCGGCTTCATACAGGCAGGTTAAACTACCTGCCGCTAACTTCCGGTATGGCAGCAACGGAACGTCTGATTCAAAATCCCAACTATCGTCAATCAACATACTAATCACGCTGTTTTTTTATCAGGAATGTAATTTCACTTTTAAAACCGCGTCATCAGCGGTAATGTATAAAACATCGTTCGTTTCATTAAAAGCACAATTAGACGTGGCACGTTTATAGATCTTAATCAGGCCCAGTAATTTGCCGGCAGGAGATATAATATTGATGCCATCGGGTCCGGCCGCAAATATGTTTCCCGACTTATGAACTTTAAATCCATCCGAACCCTGTTTTACCGTTGCATTCGCAATCATATTTGTTGCATCCAGCAACACAGCTCCTGATATGATATTTTGTTTATCATCCAGCTTATAAGCGTACCAGTGTGGATGCACGCCATCGCTATTGGATACATACAATGTCTTTTCATCAGGTGATAATGCGATGCCATTGGGATGAAGAATTGAATCGATCAAAAGGGTTGTTTTACCGGTAGCGTTTATTTTGTAAACCCCTTCAAATTTCATTTCACGCGTTGAATCTGTGTCACGTTGAGGCAAACCATAAATAGGATCGGTGAAAAATACATTGCCTTTACTGTCCATAACCAAATCATTGGGGCTGTTATATTTTTTTCCATTATAGCTCGCCGTAAGAACGGTAAATTCAGGTTTGGGAGCCTCCAAGGCTGTATTTAATCTTACTACCTGGCGGTTACCAGACTGGCACATCAGCAGACGACCTTCTTTATCGAGCGCCAGCCCATTCGCTCCATCTTCACCCCCTATACGCTTTATTTTACCTGTATATCCAGAGGGCGTTAGGTAGACCACCGGTGTATCTTTCAAATTCCATTCATAAATTTTATTCTCAGGCACATCAGTAAATAGTAACTTCTTTAGCGAGGGAACCCAAACGGGGCCCTCGGACCAGGTATAATTTCTACCAATGATTTCAAAGGTTGCGTTGCTGTCAACAATACTGGCAGCGGCCTCATCGTAAATTTCAACTTTACCAATGGATTCAACACTATCGGTTTTAACAACGGCCGTCTCCGCTTTTTCTGTTGTTTGATTGTTGCAACTGTAACTAAATATGACAGAAAACAAAACGGGGAAGAAAAAAATCTTTTTCATGATGGCATATTTATTTTGGAAGATTTATTGACTGGTTGAATATAAATAATTGTCCGTTGATCAGCGCCTCGTCCGCATTTTTTTGTACCAATTTATCCTCTAAACCCAGTATTGACAAAGCCACTGAATACAATTTTAATAAAGCTCCTTCAGAAACTATTGTAATACTACCGTATTTGCGATTCGCCAATAATTTTAATTCTTCTCCCAGGAGCAAGCCACTCAGGTAATGATAATTTTCGCGCTTATTCAATTGACCAAACAAATATTTGGAGCGGGTATAGAATATTGAATGCAGAAAATTATCCTGAACACATTCACGGATACCATTTTCGTAGAAGTTTTTATATAAGTTCATTTCATCATTTGCTTCCACCGAATCCGCCAAAATACTTTTTGTACTGAGCAGCTCAAATAACTCACCTGTCATATAGGTTTCAATATTGACAAGCATTCCGTTTTGAATGACCACATGTTTTGAATGTGTACCGGGAAAAATAAAAAGCTGCTCTTCTTTGGTATGGGGTATGTTGCATCCAGCCAAAATTGTTTCTTCTCCCCGCATTACATCATTGCCAGATCGAACACCAGAAATAATTATCATTCTGTTATTGGCACCACTGGCAGGAATATGGAGTATTTCAAAATCGCCCTTCCCCATATAAAATGGCAAAGGTTTATAAGGTAACTCTGCCATTCCAATGGAAGAAGACGCCATGCCTGAAACAATAATAACAAGATCATTCAACGAATAACCGCACTGAGTTTGCAGCAAGTGCTTTTGAAGCATCATAAAATCAATATAAAACTGTTTTCTACCCACGCTGAACTGTTCTTTCCATAATGCATAGGTAGCTGCTATGCCTTGTTTGGATTTAGTTTCAGCCAAGACTGATTTGTCCTCGGCATTGATCAACCGAAGCCGGAAAGACGAAGTACCCCAATCACAACTGATGAACAAACTCATTCAAATTTGCTTGATGGTTGCAAAATTTAATTTCTCGAAATATCTATTTGTACGCCTGTTTCTGTATAGTTTCCTACCAACCCATTATTTATTCAAAGCATCGATTAGCCTTTTTGCCCGGGCAGTAAGTTCCCCGAGATAATTATTGTCGACCACACTACCAGATTTTACCAATGCGCTCCCTATACCAAATGCAACAGCACCGGTAGCAGCAAATGCTTTAATATTCGTTTCGTCTATTCCTCCTGTTGGCATCAGGCGAATATGATTGAGAGGTGCCAGTATATTTTTTATATAGGCTGCATCTGGTGCCGGAAATACTTTCACAATATCGGCACCATTATTATAAGCTGTGAGGATTTCCGTAGCCGTAAATGCACCGGGAATACTTATGCGTCCCGCCTTTTTCGTTGTATTAATTACCCTACTATCCATTGAAGGGGAAATCAGGAAAGATGCGCCAGCCGCAATTGCATTTACGGCATCTGAATGATCCAGCACAGTTCCCGCACCTATCATCATTTTATCTTGAAATGTGTGGCTTAAGCGTTCAATTAAATCCAATGCCTGTTCTGAATTTAAAGTCACTTCCAGGATACGGATACCTCCCTCATACAACGCATTCGCGATGGCGACTGTGTCATTTGCCGGCATTCCTCTAAGTATCGCAACCAGTTTATGTTTCAATATTTGTTCTAACTGATTCAACATAGCTGCTAAAATAAGCTGTTTACAAAAAAATGGAAGCTAACGGTCTCCAGTAGCGCGTTTCCAGGACACCCGTCCCTTTCGACAAGTAATAAATAAAAATACCACTTAAAATAAATTAACAACAAATAATAAGACGAGTGATAAAAAAGGGCGGGTTGATTTATCGGTAAACCATAACAATCCTTAATATTTTTATCAGTATTTGCAGTTGGTTTATTGCTTTTGCTGTAATAACGGCTTAATATATCAGTTTCATATACCTATTTTTGTATCAGTGTGTATAAATCATGAACTGTTCAAGTCTTTTTAAAAACTATAAACAGTTAATTGAAAAAATCTTACCTTAATACAGGCAGAATAGCAAAAGTTACAATAAACGTTTTCAGTCAGGATTTTTTAACGAAGAACAAGAATTTGAGTAATGTCATTAAAATATTGATTGTGGATGATCATTCAATGATGTTGAATGCATTGAAATCGTTGTTGCCAAACGATAAAAAAATAGAAGTGGTAGGCACCTGTGCATCTGGAATGGAAGCTGAAAAATTATATGATGAATTGCATCCGGATATTGTAATCATGGATGTTTATATGAAACCAATGAGCGGTATTGAAGCCACGCAAAAAATATTAAGCCATCATCCGGATGCCAAAATTGTTGGATTATCGAACTTTTATTCTGAAAAAGACGCAGGCGAGCTCAGTCAGTTGGGTGCCAAAGGTTATGTGGTGAAAATAGCTTCACTCAAAACCATTACCGATTGCGTTAAAAAAGTATATGCGGGTGAATTGTGTTTTGAAAAGTATGCCGAGTAAAAGCGCCGCAACCGGCTTTGTCTTTCTTCTTTCCCTTCAATAATTTTTTATCGCCTAATTTGCCAACATGAAAATGCAGTTCCGGGCCATTGGTAAAGCTCATGAAACTTATATCAAACCAGGCGTGGAAGAATTCACTCACCGCATTACAAAATATTACCCGGTTGAATGGAATATCATACCTGTTCCAAAAAACGCCGGCTTACTCAGTGAAATGGATCTGAAAAAAAAAGAAGCTGAAATAATACTTGCAGGGCTGTCGAAAGAGGATTATCTCATTGCGCTGTATGAAAAAGGAAAACAATTTACTTCGGAGCAACTGGCTGGCTTTATACAAACAAGGGCCAATGGAAGCAGTAAGCAAATTATTTTTTTAATTGGGGGGGCGTTTGGACTGGACGATGCCGTATTGCAACGTGCCAATCATAAATGGTCTTTATCGGATTTAACATTTCCGCACCAACTGGTGAGGTTAATTTTAGCGGAGCAGGTTTACCGGGCTTGCACTATCTTGAGAAACGAAAAATACCATCACCCGTAACAAAAGGAAACATGTCAATTACACTCATCATTATTATCATAACTTGTATTATTTCTTTTACGGCATTCAGCAACGAAAAAATTTTTGAGGATCTTATATTTTATCCGCCTGCAATTGCCAGTCAAAATCAATATTACCGTTTTTTCACCTGTGGATTTATTCATGCTAATTACATGCACCTGGGTTTTAATATGTATTCATTGTGGATCTTTGGTGAATATGTAGAAGCCCAATTCACAAGTGCTTTTGGTGAAAAGGGAAAATGGCTTTACCTGCTGATGTATGTATCCGCATTGTTTTTCTGCCTGTTGCCTACCTATTCAAAAAACAGGAACAATTATAATTACCGGAGCCTGGGTGCTTCCGGCGCGGTATCGGCGGTAGTTTTTTCATTTATTTTCCTGGATCCTCTGCGAAGGATTGGATTTATTTTCTTGCCTCAGAACATGATGATACCAGGTTTTATTTTTGGACTGCTCTATTTAATCATTTCTTCGTATATGGATAAGAAAGGTGGCGGCAATATCAATCATTCCGCACATATCTGGGGTGCACTCTATGGAATTTCATTTCTGATAGTCACTGGCAGTTTTCTTTCTCACTACAATTTGCTGCAGGATTTCTGGCAAAAAATACAATCATATATTCACAGTTTTTGAGAAACTGATCATAAGAATGTTTTTGGTTGATGGCATTATTTTAAAACGGTCATCTATCCGTTTGCCTATCACCCAAATTATTTTTTTATTTGATTCAATAACCCATATTTTTTGCTTGTCCGATGCAGAAAGTTTGTTGTCGATGAAGAAACGCGCCAGTTTCTTTTTCTTTTTCATCCCCAACGGATAAAAATAATCACCCTGTTTCCAGGGACGTAGTATCAATGGATATTGTATCAATTTAAGATCAACGCAGGCAATATCCGCAGAAGCCGGTACCTGGAGACCGTTTACCTTTTTTTCATTCAGTTCTATCATACCATTCTGAAAATTCACCTTACCCGCAGCTTCTATTAGTATTATCTGAGAAGATTTAGTTTGCAAAGCTGTAATGATGATCCAATCACGATTCTTGATTACGCGATGGGTTGAAGACTGAACAAATTTGCCTGTATCACTATCCAGCAGGTGAATAACCTCTTCAGTTTGTGCTGCAGTAAACTGGTATTCTTTTATGATTTCATAGGTGATTGTATGAAGCGGAACTGCCTTCTTCAACTTTAGTACAGGGATATGGATTTCATCTTCTTTGTATTCCAGTAACTTTTTCTTATGTTGCCGGATAGATTGATGATATAATATTTCTGCATCCCTGAATCGAAGTATATTTTTTGTAAGATTGCTTTCTGCTTCCGGAAAAATAGTTTGAACAAGCGGTATCACCTGGTGACGAAAATAATTACGGGAATATTTATCCAGTTCATTAGAACTGTCTTCTACCCAATCCAGCATGTTATCGCCCGCGAATCTTACCAGTTCTTCTTTCTTCGCAAACAATAATGGACGAACCAAACGATCCTGTTTTGGCAGCATCGCGCGTAGACCTGTAATGCCCGTGCCTTTGAAAAAATTCATGAGCATGGTTTCGATATTGTCGTTGAGATGATGGGCAGTGAGGAGATGCGTGGGGAGTGGTGAGCGGTGAGTGGTTAGCGGAGGAAAATTCAATATTTCAAAAAACCATTCATATCTTAATTCCCGTGCTGCAACCTGGATCGAAACCTTTTTTTCAACAGCATATTTTTCAGTTTCAAAACGCCTTACTAAAACCTGTTTATTATATTTTTCCCCAAGGCTTCTCACAAATTCTTCATCTCTTGTACTCTCCTGCCCTCTTAGCTGGAAATTGCAGTGAGCAATAACAAATTCATATCCTGCCTGCCTGCAAAGTTCACAGAGTACAACAGAATCAATTCCTCCGCTCACTGCCAACAACAATTTATCTTTTGGTAAGAAAAGATTTTCATTAATGATGTATTGCTGAAATTTCTGAAGAAGGCTCATTTAATATAAATATTACGCTGCCTTTCATCAAATAACATGGACAGCAATGCTTTTGAAATTTGCTACTGCAGATAAATGATAGCGCTTTATTTGATCCCCACCCGCTTCTCCACACTAGCCACCCCCTTAAAAAACCAGCTCCTCATACGCCGCCCGCAATTCATTAAAAGAATGGGTATCCTCCTCCGCCTTTGCTGCTTCCATTCCTTTTTCATACCATTCTATGGCTCCGCTAGTATCGTTGGTGCGCTCGAGTAGTTTAGCAAGATGATAATAGGAGCCCACATAACCCGGGTCCCTTTTTAAGATTGTTTCAAATAAAGCTTTTGCAGTGCTGTCATCTCCCATTTTAATATGTTCCAATGCCAATGCGTGCTGCAAAAAACTATCGTTTGGATTGTCTTTTAAAAAGACCTGTATCTGTTCTATCCGGCTCATTATTTTTAAATATTTTCTTTTCGCTTGTTTGAATTATACAGCCGCATGCCTTATCTTTGTTTTAGTTGCATAAACAACCTTTAGTGATCATCGAGTAAATTAGCAAATCATTTTTTTAAAATTGCTCCAATGAAGATATTAGTCTGCATCAGCAAAACGCCGGATACCACCGCAAAAATAGCTTTCACTGATAACAATACGAAATTCGCTACAGAAGGTGTACAGTGGATCATCAATCCGTATGATGAATGGTATGCGCTGGTACGGGCACTTGAACTGAAAGAAAAAGACCCGTCTATTGGTTTGCACCTGGTTAACGTAGGATTGCCTGATGCAGATCCTATTATACGTAAGGCCCTTGCCCTGGGCGGAGATGAAGCCATAAGGGTGAATGCGGATAGTCATGACAGTTATTATATAGCATCGCAAATTGCAGCAGTTGCCAAATCGGGCGGATATGACCTGATTTTTACCGGCAAAGAAACCATCGATTACAATGGTTCTTCAATTGGCGGTATGCTGGCCGAACTACTGGAGTTACCATATGTATCACTGGCTACTAAGTTTGACCTGGATGGTACAACGGCTACCATTACACGAGAAATTGAAGGGGGTGAAGAAATTTGTGAAGCCAGCCTGCCCCTGGTAGTGAGCTGCCAGAAAGGAATGGCGGAACAACGCATTCCCAATATGAAAGGTATCATGGGTGCCCGTACAAAACCGTTGAAAGTGATGGAACCTGTGCGTTCAGATTCTTTAACGGCCATCGACAGTTTTGAGTTGCCAGCTGCCAAAGCGGGTGTGAAATTAGTGCCTGCAGATAACCCGGCTGAACTGGTTCGGTTGCTTCATGAAGAAGCGAAAGTGATATAAAATAATATGGAAATGTGAAAACCTGCCAGTCGGCAGGCAGGTATGAAAATTACATTTCCCCGCTGTGTTAAATCATTACTTAAGTTCTTTTAGAAAATTAAATTATCATCGGAGTTGCCAGGAGTGAAGCATTCATCATATTCCGCATCTCCACATTATCTAATTAAGATTATGAGTGTATTAATATTCATAGACCAGGCAGAGGGCCATGTAAAAAAGGGTTCACTGGAAGCAATCAGCTATGGTGCTAAACTGGCTGAACAATTATCCACCACCGCGGAAGGTATTGTATTGGGCAACAGCAATGAAGATCTGGCTGCTTTGGGCAAATATGGAGTCAAAAAAATTCATCATGCAAAAAATGATGTATTCAACAATTTTGATGCACAGGTCTATACCAAAGTTATTGCACAGGCAGTTGAAGCAAGTGCTGCCACAATAATTGTTTTCTCCAATAATACAGATGGCAAGGCCATTGCACCACGTTTATCAGTTCGTCTCAAAGCTGGCCTGGTGGCAGGTGCGGTTGAATTACCCAATACAACTAATGGTTTTGTTGTGAAAAAAAATGTCTTCAGTGGAAAAGCGTTTGTAAACATTTCAGTTACTACTCCTGTAAAAATAATATCACTCAGTCCGAACTCGTATAAAATTACCGAATCATCGGGCACCGCGGAAGTAGTTGCATTGAATGCAACACCCGAGAACGGCAAAATAAAAGTTACTGCTGTAAATAAAGTAACCGGTGAAGTTCCATTGAGTGAAGCAGAAATAGTTGTAAGTGGTGGTCGCGGTTTAAAAGGTCCTGAGAACTGGGGTATGATTGAGGAACTTGCAAAATTATTGCATGCGGCAACGGCTTGTAGTCGCCCGGTCGCAGATATTCATTGGCGCCCGCATCATGAACATGTTGGACAAACGGGTTTGGCCATTGCACCAAATTTATATATCGCCATTGGCATTTCTGGTGCCATCCAGCACCTGGCAGGTGTAAACAGGAGTAAAGTAATTGTTGTGATCAATAAAGATCCCGAAGCTCCTTTTTTCAAAGCAGCCGATTACGGAATTGTGGGAGATGCTTTTGAGGTAGTTCCAAAAATGATAGAAGCAGTAAAACAAATGAAGTAATATTTCGATCCATTTACACAGCCAATGTACAGTGGGTTAATTGCGATTAAGGGTTGCAGTCATAATCCCATTCTATTTCATCCCCTGTTTACAATTGGGTTGCTTGTAAGGTTGCAATTTTTTTACCTTAAATTTTCAACAGACCCACCATTCCATATAACGTATAATTGGATCCTGTATAAGTAGGTTGTTCGGAGCTTTCAGCATCCGCCTGCAATAAGATGATTTTTTATTACATTGCAGTTTGAGTGTGTCCCGGCATTGAAAACACAGCTGGTGCATCGTTGCCGCCTGCCCCGTACAAGATGCGGGGTCGCACACTTCTGCAGTAAATCAATATTCAACGCCGTTTAATCAGCATTATGTTTCCACGCATCGATCCAACAAAAACCAACGCCTGGCTTCAGTTACAACAGCATTATGATAGTAAAATGAAACAGGCAACGCTAAGGCATTTGTTTGGGGATGGGGAGAACAGGTTTGAAAAATATTCAATTCATTTCGGCGATATCTTATTTGACTATTCAAAAAACATCATCACGGATGCAACATTGGAACTGCTGCAACAATTGGCCGCTGAATGCCAGTTACCAGTCGCAATCAAAGCCATGTTTTCCGGTGAAAAGATCAATGAAACTGAAAATCGTTCGGTCTTACATATTGCATTGAGAAACCTTACTGATCAACCCATTAACAGCGATGGCAACGATGTAATGCCAGGGGTGAGAAAAGTCTTGCAGCAAATGAAAGACTTTTGCAACCGGATTCACAGTGGCGAATGGAGGGGCTATACGGGAAAGGAAATAAAATATATCGTCAACATCGGCATTGGTGGAAGCGATCTGGGTCCGGTAATGGTTACCGAGGCGCTCAAACCTTACCAGGTAAAAAATATCAAGCCTTTTTTTGTTTCCAATGTAGATGCCACACACATCGCGGAAACTTTAAAACTGGTTAACCCGGAAGAAACCCTTTTCCTGATTGCTTCCAAAACTTTTACTACCCAGGAAACAATGACCAATGCCCATACGGCACGGGAATGGTTCTTAGCGTCAGCCAAAGATGAAAAATACATCGCCAAACATTTTGCGGCCCTTTCCACCAATGAAAAAGATGTCGTAAAATTTGGCATTGACAGATCCAACATGTTTGAGTTCTGGGATTGGGTAGGCGGACGCTACTCACTCTGGAGTGCAATTGGCTTATCCATTGCATTAACCGTAGGTTTTGAAAATTTTGAAGACTTACTGAGAGGCGCACACGAAACGGATAAACATTTTGAAAATACCGCGCCGGATAAAAATATCCCGGTAATAATGGCATTGATAGGCTTATGGTATACCAATTTTTTTGGTTCGCAAACGGAAGCCATACTTCCCTATGATCAATACATGCACAGGTTCCCCGCTTATTTTCAACAGGGTAATATGGAAAGCAATGGAAAACATGTGGATCGCAATGGCAAAAAAACAATTCAACATACCGGACCCGTTATCTGGGGAGAACCCGGCACCAATGGACAACATGCCTTTTACCAATTGATACACCAGGGCACGCTGCTGATTCCCTGTGATTTTATTGCACCTGCCATCAGTCACAATCCTATAGGTGATCACCACAATAAGCTGTTATCAAATTTCTTTGCGCAAACAGAAGCATTGATGAATGGAAAGTCCGCGGGTGAAGCGAGGGCAGAACTGGTAAAAGCCGGAATGGATGAAGAAGCCATCACAAAATTATTGCCCCATAAAGTTTTTGAAGGCAACCGACCCACCAACTCTTTTTTGGTAAAAAAAATCACCCCGTATACACTCGGCCAGCTCATAGCATTGTATGAACATAAAATATTTGTACAGGGAGTTATCTGGAATATTTTTAGTTTCGATCAATGGGGTGTTGAACTTGGTAAACAACTAGCAGGGAAAATTTTACCAGAGCTTGAAAACAACTTAGTCATTGATTCACACGATAGTTCTACCAATGGACTAATAAATGTTTTTAAGCAAATGCGGTAACAGATTACAACTTCATTTACGCCGGCTGTATTGTTACTATTGCACTGCCGGCAATTGTAAAGGAATAATACTATCAATTTTCAGGAACATCGTTTTCTTTTTATAAATACCAGACAATAATATTTCCCCGCTTTTAATTCTTTGTGGAGGGTTCATTTTTATGTTCGCCGGGATGAGTCGCAGCAGGGACAGTATGTTTTTCTCCGGAACGCGAATGATAATTTTTTGATTGTTGGAAGTACTGGATCCAATTTCGATCACCTTTCTTTCATCGAACGCTGTTATGACACTATAAACCCTTCCATCTAACCAGGCTGTTTTCCAGCGCACCGTATCTTTCAATTGTTTTGATTCAACATAAATCCTGTACAAAGTATCCGTTTGCAGGTAAACAGGATTGCCATTCGTATCAATTGGCACGTTCCCCCGTTGTTGAACAGCACTGTAAGCATGTAATCTTACAATGCCATTTTGATGCTGTGCACTGGAAAATAAATGCATCAACAATAATAAAAAGAAAAAAAAGTATTTCATTCAAACAGTGTAGAGATAAAAAAAGGCTGACCTATTGAAAGATCAACCTTTTTTACAGAATTTTGTACTTATTGCTTCAAAACTTTATTGGTATACCATTTACCATCTACTCTTGTTCTTAACAGGTATGTACCGGCGAACAGTTGTGTACCCGATAAATCCAGCCGTATATTGGTAGTTGCTGCAGCTTCATTACTATAAACTTTCTTACCATCCATACTCACCAATTCATTGTATAATTTTTCCTTTGGCAATCTCGCCAGCCGGATATCAATGGTTGAATGGAATGGATTATTAATTAAACGAAGATTTTGCCTGATGTCAGCAATTCTGACCAGTACTGTTTTACTCATTACAAATTTACCATCCATGTCCACCATTTTCAGGCGATAGTAATTAAACTCGTTCAGTTCGTTGTCAGTAAAATGATAGTTCCGCTCAGAAGAACTGTTGCCAGCCGCAGTTACTGTCCCTATTGAGTAATAGTTAACTCCATCAGCTGATTTTTGTATTTCGAACAGTTTTGAGTTCTGTTCAGAGCTGGTAGTCCAGTTTAAGAGAATGTTTTTATTATTAAGACCTGCATCAAACGAAAGTAACGTAACAGGTAAGGCCACATTGGCATCAACCAGGAAAAATTTGGAAAATCCTGTGAAGGAAGCAGTGAACAAATAACCTGTACCAAATGCCGCAAAAGAAGTGCTGCCTGCAATGATTGTATTACCTCCATTGGCTGCAGCCATTGTAGCAGCAGTGGTTTTGGCCATCCTTAAAGTGCCCGGTGCTTTTCCGGCAAGTTCAGCGGCAGTATAGTAAAGGCCAACCGTATACGATGCGCCGGCATTTGTTGCAGGTGTTATCTCTATCACTTTTTGAGAACGCAGGCCTCCGGAAAAACCCTGCCATGTATTGCCTGCATCAAATACATTGGACAGAACACAACCCAAATCTGCGGAAACATTTGAAAGACTATTGATAACATTGGCAGTAGTGGGCGCATAAAAATAATTGCTGCCACTACCTGCTATGTATTCAGTCTTATTGATATTGATGACTGTTTCAATTGGATTTCCCGGCAAACCAAAACCAAATTGAACGGCGGGCTTATAACCATTGCCAAATGCACCCACTAATGCAGGATTATAGGAATTGCTGCAAGTGATATTATCCTGCCAGAAAAAATTTGCCTGGCTTGCAGTTCCACCGTCGGGTGAACCCAGTACAACATCCGATAACTGGGTACCGTCAGTACTTCCATTATCATAACAAATTTCAACAACCAGGTTACTTATACCATCCCACACAAATGGATTATCGAGCGTAAAATTATTTAGTCCGTTTACGGTTGAATAAGATGCAAGTGCTTTTACATTGCTTACAGGAACAATTGTTAACGTAGATCCGTCTACCAAATTATCAACATTGGTTGTACCCATGCCTATATTAAGATTCAGATACGGTTTAGTACTATGTTTCTGAAGATAGATACCAAACGTATTTATTTGTCCACCGGTAAAGCCTGCCGCTATCAATTCGCTTGCCTTGTACAGCATTTCTGATCGCTGACCGGATAATTTCGAATTAAATGGAAAAGAACCTGCTGTATTACCCAGAAAAAAACTTTGTGTCATCACGTTGGCGGTTCCGGCCGATGGAAGCGCTGGTGCGGCATCGTTATCTTTAATATCAAATGAATAGGTCTGCGGTGCAACTGCTCTTGTTGCGTTAGTAGTACCAGATAATATATATTCCAGTACAAAATTTTCAGTCCCTTCAGCTTCCGCGTCGTTATAAACTCTTATACTTATGGTCTTTGAAGCAGCCGAACCATTGACAAACGTGACTGTATTCGACGGACTTGCAAAATTGCCATTGGTAGTGAAATCAAAATCAACACCCTGGGTTGCAGTATTGCCAGCCTGCACGTCCAATGTCACTATCGCGTCGCCAACAGGTGCATTTTCAATCAGCATATTTACAGTATAGTCCGTATAATTTCTGCAACCTGTTGTTGCACTGGTCAGTTCCACTTTCGAGCTCAGTCCTTTTTCAAATGATATACCCGGAACTGAAGAGACCGGGATGTTTGTGGTGAATATACCACGTCCATGGGTAGCCGCAGCAAGTAACCGGTCTGTGGAACGGTATTGCAGCATGTCAACTCTTGCGTTTGCAAAACCATTGTTAGTGGGTTGCCAGTCCGTAGCAGCGGCATTCAGGTTATCTGTAGACCATACACCCAGTTCGGTTGCTAATATCAGCCAATCAGAATTACGAGGATCAAACATGGCCCAGTGAACCGGCATATCCGGTAGATTGCCAATATCATTTGTCCAGGTAGGCGAACCCGATAAAGCGTTATTGGTTTCCAAAACAGAATTGGCACCATAATTTGTAAAAGTGATTACAATATGATTTTCATTGGCGGGATCGATTGCTATGGATGAGACAGATGCGGAAGGGCTTCCACCGGTTTTGATAGTGGTAACAACGGGTGTTGATGTATTTGTATTGTCAACCCTCACAACAGCGCCATTGTTGAATCCAAAGTATACCCGGTTGCTGGTAACGGGTGAAACAGTTACGTTTCGAATGGTAGCAGCCGGAAAACCTGCGGGATTGAAAGTTTGAAAGGCTCCATTCGTTGCAGGTGAAGTCCAGCGAAAATAAACCCCTGCGGCAGAAGCGCCGTATAAATATTTACCGGCATTATCATAATCAGTTGGATTGATAAAAGATCCGCCTGCGAAAGAACTTTGCGTTGAAGTTGTCCATCCATCTGCAGTAACAATATAATTATTATTGGTATTACCTGGTACCTGAACCAACTGGATGTTACCATTCTCCTGATCAATATGAGTAAATCCTCCATCTCCGCCTGTCAAACTGGTCCCCGCACCCAAACCCGCTGCTGTTAACCGGTGTGTTCCATTGTCCTGCGCGCCTCCTATTAAGTAGTTGGTAATGGTAGGATGTATGGCAACCGAATAATATTGTGTTACATCATAACCAGAATTCTTACTGCTCCAGGTTGGTTTGGTGGGCAGGGTTGAGTTTGCATTGAGTGTTCTGAATATACCGCCATCTGTTGCCCACAATGCAATGGAAGAACTTCCTGGTTGATAAATAATATTGTGATGATCCGCATGAATATTTTGCGCTGCTGCAAATCCGGGCGCATTAAAAAGTGACCATGTTGACATTTGCGTCCAGGTCAGTGCTCCATCGTCTGACCGTAACGCGTCTACTCCTCCAATGTATAATGAATTGGCATTGTTTGGATCTACTGCTGCTATTAAATCATACCATGCCTGACCTCTTGTAAAATTTGAGTTGTTTCCCTGATCAACAATAGTGGGTACAGTTCCAGCTGTCCATGTTGAAGATGAAGCATCAAATTTCTGAATAGCGGAACAATTGGCGGTACTGCTATTTTGAAACAATGCATAAACAATATTAGCATTGGATGGTGCGCAAGCCAATTCAATTCTGCCTGCAGTAATGGCCGGTGTTATATCTGTCCAGGTGGTTCCACCATTTGAAGATTTATAAATCGAACCAGGTGCTACGATACTTCCGAAGCTGCAATACAAATCTCCATTTGCTGCAATTTCAACATCGCCGGCAGCATCATTTGCAGTAGAGGTATTGGAAGGCAAAATATTTGCAGAACTACTACCTAATACACTTGTCCATGAAACACCTTTATTAGTTGATTTCTGAAGGCCGCTTAAGGTACAAGCATAAACAATTCCGGCATTGTCAATCACTATCTTTTGAACGAATAAAAAACTATTATTGTTTGTAGAAGCCAATTGGTTCCAGTTCACTCCGCCGTCACCACTGTACCAGATTCCCAGTCCCCGCTGGAAATCAGCGTTGAACCAACCTTCACCGGTTCCGAAATACATATCCTGTTTATTGGCATTGCTTTGAGCAAAACATGAAATACCAATATTTGAAAATGCATCATTTTGTTTTGTCCACACCGGGTTTGCCACTGTGATATCAGTTGTAACCCACAGTCCGCCACCTATACCTGCCGCCCAAACCTTCTTAAAACTTACATCGTTTAAATCATACCAAATAGCTCTTGTTCTGCCACCAATGTTATTAGGACCTCTTTCAGCCCAGGTGATGCCAGGTACAGCAGTTGCGGAAATGGCTATATTATTTTGACGGGTAAATTTTTCTTTTTGCTTCTCCCTTGCCAACAACAGTCTTTGTGTAGGAACATAACCTAACCTGATATCTTTGGTCTTTTCAAATTCTAATTCCATTGCTTTGTCCATACCATCTTCTTCATTTTCCTCATTGATTTCCAGATGAGACTTAACCGGGTAAACAGTTGAGTAAAGTTGAGGGCCCGTTTGTTTCCTGAAGTTAAAATGATAGACAAAAAACAGCACAGACAGTATTATTACAACCGCTGCGCCAGAGTAGATTTTCCTCATATTGATCAGTTAATGTTGGTAGTAGCAATTAAAATTATGCAATTCTATTAATTAAATGCATAATTCACAATAACAACTATACCCTTTATGGTATATTCTTTATTTCCAACTTGCAAATCACCCCCTGGTATCTAACGCTTTATATTTCTTGACAAAACAGAAAAGGTAGATGGGTAAAGAAATGAAAAGCTATCGATTTATAATGATTTATAGATTAAGAACGGGCCATTAGTATATTTATTTAGCCTCTGTAAAAAAAAAGCCCCTTAAATAAGGGGCGCTCAATTTTTTTATGATGAATTACCATTTATCAACTTCTTCATCGAGACTGGCAGTTGAACCATTGCTACTGGCCACCGGTATTACCGGAACCGGATCAATTTCAATTACGGGTGCTGTTGCAGCAATAGTATTAGTATTGGAAGCAACTTCTTCGCCATCTGCCTCACTTACCGGCTGATCATGGTTAAAAGCATCAAAATCAAAATCCGGCATCAAATCTGTCTTTACATAATCAATTGCCTCTATCAATCCTTTTATAAACTTGTTGAAATCTTCTTTGTACAAAAATATCTTGTGCCTGTCGTATCCCTCGCCCTCAAATTTTTTACGACTTTCAGTAATAGTGAGATAGTAATCGTTGCTGCGGGTTGCCCGCACATCAAAAAAATACGTCCTTCTTTTACCAGCCCTGATGCGTTTGCTATAAACGCTTTCCATCCTTTTGTCGTTGTTTTCGTACGCCACAGTAGTAATTTTTTTTTACAGTTATCGAATGTTGGTTAATTATACCCTACAAATATAATATTGTTTTCGAATTGGCAAAATTTGAAAAACCCTTTCCTGCCTTCATTTCAGTGAATTAGTGGTATAAATGCTGTTTACTTTTAAGACAACTGCCTGTTGGTTATAACCTGCTTGTATTGTTATTGCAATGCAATGTATACCGGGTTATAATGTTACCAGGGTATAAAAAAGATAACACCCGTAAGTATTTAAGGAAATGGATGATGTACAAACTCATAGCTGTTCAACAGTATTGCTGTTTTCCTGCAATTGTTGTTGCTGATCGTATAAGTATTTGTAGTAACCGTTTTTATTAAGCAACTCGGTATGTTTTCCCTGCTCAACAATTTTTCCGTCGTCAATCACAACTATCTTATCAAAATCAAACAATGAAAAAATCCGGTGGGTAATGATAATGGCGGTTTTGGATTGAAGGAAATGGAAAAGGTTACTGATGATTTCTTTTTCCGTTCGGGCGTCAACGGCACTGAGGCAATCATCAAACAAAACAATTTTAGATTGTTTAATCAGCGCCCGGGCAATGGATATGCGTTGCTTCTGTCCCCCGCTCAGGGTAACCCCCCTTTCGCCAATGATGGTATTGTAATTTTCGGAGAAGCCCCGGATGTCTTTATCGATGCTGGCGGAGGCGGCGGCTTGTTCAATGCTTTCAATTCCAGCACTTGAAAAAGCAAACTTTATATTGTCAGCTACTGTTCCGCTGAAAAGAAAAACATCCTGCGGCACATAGCTTATCTGCTCACGCAAATTTTTTACCGGTAATTTCCGGATATCATTTTCATCGATGCTGATATTGCCCTTATCCGGATCATACATACGCAACAACAACTTAGCAATAGTAGACTTTCCACTGCCCGTTCTGCCAACAATTGCGACCTTCTGCCCTTTTTTTATTTCCAGCGAAAAATTTTGAACGGCATGAATACCTGTATCAGGATAGGTAAAATCTACCTGGTTGAAAAAAATATTTCCCTGTAACGTCTGGGACTTCATGATGCCTGCATCCTTGATTTGCGGAACGGTATTTAGAAATTCATTTAATCTTTTTTGCGAAGCTGCTGCACGTTGGATCATGCTGGCCGTCCAGCCAATAGCACTTACCGGAAAAGTGAGCATGTTCACGTACATTACAAATTCCGCAATGGTACCAGTACTCACACGGGGATCTCCTTTCAGGGCATACAATCCACCCATCATTATAGTAAGCAATGTACTCAATCCAATCAGCAGCGCCATTGAAGGAAAATAAATAGATTCAACTTTGGACAACCCAATAGCGTTTAGTTTATAGTCTTCGCTGTTTTTATTAAAAAAACCCATCATTGCTTTTTCCTGTACAAAGGATTTAATTACCCTGATACCTGAATAAGATTCCTGGGCCGCCGTAGTGAGATCAGATAAAAGTGACTGTATCTTTTCACTTTTTTTATGAATGATGGTATTTACATAATAGATGGTAACGGCAAGTATGGGTAAAGGTGATAATACATAAAGTGTCAAAGTAGGATTCTCTTTAACCATAAAGAATACACTGAAACCGATGGTTGCAGCCAAGTTAATAAGATACATAGTGGCCGGGCCGGTGTACATTCTAACCCTGCTTACATCTTCCGTAATACGGTTCATCAGGTCGCCCGTGCTGTGTCGCTTATAAAAAGTTGTATCTAATTGCTGGTAGTGTTTATACACCTCATTTTTCTGATCGTATTCAATGTGCCGGCTCATCACAATAATGGTCTGCCGCATCAGGAACATAAAAAAACCACCCAGTAATGCCATCAGCAATAATGTTATGCCGCATATAATAATAGTACGGCTAAAATCTGCTTTACCGTTATCCAATACATTTACCAGCTTTTGAACCAGTATATCATAGTTTGCTTCATGGCGTTTATTACTGTAATGGCTCTTTTCAACAGTGGTACGGATAGTCTGTTCCACTTTGTCAATTACATAGCCCGATAACTGGGGGCTTAAAATTCTGAAATAATTGGATAAGACAATGAATATGATACCAAACAACAGGCGCCAGCGGTATTTCCAGAAATATTTATTTATGGCTTTGAGATGCTTCATGAACGGGCAAAGATAAGGAGTAAGCCCTGAATGTCATGACCGTTAAACCAGATCAGGAGAAGTATTGAACAGACATCAACGCATATGGATCAATAGAAAAATATTTGTCTTTTTCCTCCGGGAATTCTGCCAGTTCAAGTTCTATATAAGACTCACCTTCCTTGATCTGCCAGAGGTATAATTGCTTGTCCTCACTATTCTTGTCGCAAATCTCAGGCAGCATATCTTTGATCATGCCGTTCCAGCAGGCTTCTTCCAGTCTTTCTTTTTCATTGAGGTTTTGATGTGCAGTAGCATCATTTTTATCGCTACACTGACGCGAGGAGAAACGCGTACCAGTCATTAATAAAATTTCCTGTTGTGTAGAATTTGCTTTCATGTGTTCTCATTTTTAATACTTACAAATAAGACGCAGAAAAGCATTCAATGTAACAGGGCGGATAATAAAAACTGTGTTAAATGACAGATGGCCCAAAATCTACAAATCGGCATTCCTGGCACCAGCATACAAACGCCTTTTTTCCATCCATCGTATAAATGACGTCCTGTATAATGGTATCCACTCCTCCATTTTCTTTTTGATTGCTTTGGAAATGACTTCGAACACAATAAAACCAATCAGTACTGAAATACCCCATTCCAGGTTACTGAATGTAGCTTTGTCAATCACCGTTTTCCTGGACGTCAGTCCCCATAAATTTTTTATACTTCGGGTGGCGAAAAAATGCGAAATGATGCGGGTAGATGCCATCCCAATCAAGAATCCAATAAAGTTACCTGTGAAATTATCGTAAAGGTATTTGGCAATCTTGCTGCCGGCAGTTGATTTCATAGTAAGGATTTTGAATAACAAAATACTATACTAGCCCCAATAATACCAGTCTTTTCAAAAAAACTTATGCTTATTTTTAATTGCCGGGGCACCAAATCAGATTATTATGTTTAATAGGATTGCTAAAGACAAATGGAAACACTTTTTTGTTGGTATTGCAATGGGTTTGCTTTTCCAGTCACTGGCAGGATATTTTTTCCCCACCCAAAAATTATTTTATGCGGTGGCTGTTTTTCTATTAATAGCTGCTATTAGTTATGGATTTGAATTGTATTCAAAATTTACCGGGCATGGGCACTATGAAGTAATGGATGCTGTTGCATCCGTAGCGGGTGGTATATTGGGAATGTTGATTGTTATTATTTGTATACAATAAGAACCCGAAATTTTAAATCAACCAAAAGGTTTGTCAATAGCAGCACTTGGTCCTGAAAACCATTTGGCTCCTTCAGGAGTCATGTATGCGCAATCTTCTAGACGCACCCCAAATTCACCATAAATTGAAATATTGGGTTCTATACTGAAACACATACCTGGTTGTAATGGTAATTTATTTCCCAAAACCATATTACCCCATTCATGACCATCCATACCAATACCATGACCAGTGCGATGCGGGCAACCCGGTAGCTTATATCCAGGTCCATAACCTGCCTCTGTCAAAACCTTGCGCGCTGCAAAGTCAACATTTTCGCAGGGTGCGCCAATTTTTGCGGCTGCAAAACCCGCGGCCTGTGCTTTCTGTTCCGTATCCCATACCTCACGCTGGCGTTTGGTTGGTTCAGCACCAAATACAATGGTGCGACTGATATCGGAAGCATACCCTTCTACTGAACAACCGCCATCCATTAAAACAATATCACCCTTTTTCAGGTGTTGCGGTTGTATGCTTCCGTGTGGATAAGCAGATGCTTCTCCAAAATTTACACTGATCTCTCCGGACACACCCAATTTTGAGTGTGCTTCCGCAGTGATTGCACCAAATTCAGCAGGCGTCATTCCTTCTCGCAACATAGATACCCCAACTTTATAAGCGGCAATGGTAATATCATTTGCTTTTTGCATCAACGCGAGTTCAGCAGCAGATTTAATCAACCGGCAATTCATGGTTACCGGATCGCCACTTACATAGTTGAGGTGACTTGCTTCTTTTCTTACCCCGTCGAAAATAAAAAAGCGAAGTCTTTCTTCTATGCCAATGTTCCCAGTGCGTATACCCATGTCTTTAAACACCGTTGCAATTTGCTTGTAGGGGCTTTCATGCTCTTCCCAGACACGTACATCCTTTCCAATCTTTATCAATTCTCTTAATCTTGCAGCTTCAAATGCAGGGCTTACATATTTCACTTCGCCTTTTGCCGGAATAACGGCAACCATTGTTCTTTCACTGGGCCACCAACTGATTCCTGTAAAATATACCAAAGATGTACCGGCGTCCAATACCAACGCTTCAATTTTATTTTCAGCCATCAACTTTTGCGCTTTTTCTATTCTTGCTTCTCTTTCCTGTACGCTGATGGGCAGTACATCCGCCAGCATTGATTTAAGATCATCTAACGGTGACCCCTTGATGGAACTTTCGGGTGCAGCCATTGACGAGATACCAGACAATAAAGTACCTGTTGCGGCCGCGGTGCCCGCAGACAAACGAATAAAATCTCTTCTTTTGATACTCATGGTATAAATATGATTGATGTATAAATAAGGCCGAGCAATACTGTCATTGCGATAACAATATAAATTAAATTGCAGGTAAGTTAACTTTAAATCATCCAGATAATTAAATTGGCTTTGAAAATATTTCTAACCTGCGCCCCCGCAATATTAAAATGACATATTATGTATAGGATGGAACAGACATGGCGATGGTTTGGTACCAATGATCCGGTTAGGTTGCAAGACATAAAACAGACCGGGGCTACCGGTATCGTAACAGCGCTTCACCATATACCACACGGTGAAGTATGGACAACCGATGAGGTTCAGAAAAGAAAGGCAGCCATTAAAAAAATGGGATTGACATGGTCAGTAGTAGAAAGCATTCCTGTACATGAAAGTATTAAAACGCGTTCGGGCAATTATAAGGATTATATAGAAAAATATAAAACATCCATCCGCAATGTGGCAGGATCCGGCATCCCTGTCATCACGTACAATTTTATGCCGGTAAACGACTGGACCCGCACAAGTCTTAATCATACAATGCCGGACGGCTCCCTGGCGCTGTATTTTAAATGGGTTGACTTAGCGGTATTTGATATTTATATATTGAAAAGAATACATGCCGAAGATGCTTATTCCGCGGAAATTCTAAAAGAAGCCAAAGAAAGTTTTGATAATTATGATGCTAAGGCGTTGGAAGCGCTGGCCGGAGTAATAATGTTTGGAATACCGGGTGAAGAAAAAGATACAGTGCAAAGCATGTCGCAAAAACTTGCGTTGTATAAAGATATTGATGCAGCTGCGTTGCGTGAAAATCTTTGCTTTTTTCAGCAGGAGATCAGTAGTACAGCATTGGAATGCGGGGTAAGACTTGCTATTCACCCCGATGACCCTCCATTTCCTATTCTTGGGCTACCCCGCATCGTTAGTACAGGAGAAGACATCCAATATTTTTTAAACAAAGTGAACAATAAGGCAAACGGAGTTTGCTTTTGTACCGGTTCATTGGGTGCTTCGCGGCAAAACAATTTAGCTGAAATGGTAAAAGCAATTGGCGATCGCATTCATTTTATTCATTTGCGGAATGTGGCCAAAGATGCACAGGGCAATTTCTATGAAGCAGATCATCTTGGCGGCGACAATGATATGTATGCGATAGTAAAAGAGTTGCTGCAATTACAAAAAAACATAAAGCAATCCATTCCATTCAGACCGGATCACGGCCACCAGATGCTGGATGATTTGAATAAAACAACCAATCCTGGTTATTCCACAATCGGGCGTTTGCGGGGGTTGGCAGAAATCCGCGGACTGGAAGAAGGAATTATCCGTTCTATGTATTAATGACCCGTACCGGATAAATTACCGGTTTGCTCATTGTCCTGTATAATTTTTATCTGCATTACATTGGAAATACTGAGAGCTCTTTGCTTTGCCAGCAACGCTTTTTCTCCATCGAACAAATTATCGACTGTTTCTGTAAATAATTTATTCCATTGCCGGAAATGTTCTGTCTTTAAAGGTATCATCCTGTTTATATGCTTATGCAATTCCATTGGGTTACCGGTATAACTGCCCGTGTAAAACAATGCGTTCTCCCAAAAATTATACATGACCGGCAGGTGCTTCTCCCAATTGACTTTTACAATATCAGTAAAAATATATCCGATAACCGGATCCATTTTTACTTTATCGTAAAATTGATTAACGAGTATTTCAATATCGATTTTAGATTCGATGTCTTTTTTCATTTCTGTTCGTTAATAAAAAAATATTTACCACATAATTATAAATCTTTGCTGTTGAATTTTCTAACGGATAGCCAGGAAGGAATAAATATCCAGCATAGTATGGTGATCAATGCAAGAACAAAACCGGTCGTTGTTCCAAAAAAATCTTTGAATACTGCCCCGGTATAGCCCATCAGGGCCGATACATCCATTTTCAGCAATACCAATATCCTGCTCAGATCTATGGGATTGAAAGCGCTGATTCCAATCATTGCTTTCTCCAGCGGATAATCAGCAAACTGAAATAATATGAACAGCACCAACCCATCAAACAACAAAGAAAAATACAACCACAATAATATGGCCACTCCTATCCCCTTTGCTTTATCCCTGATCTTTACGGTGGCCAGCATAGCAATGGATACAAAAATCACAGATAAAAGAAGCCCAACCATCAACATGGTTAAACCTGTAGCGGTGAATTCATATAGCAGAATGGGTATACCAACCCCAATGAAAAAAGCCAATGCGAGTGAAAAGGATAGTCCAAAAAAAACACTCAGCCAGATTGCTTTTCTTTTCAATGGCTGGCTGACCAATAATTCTAAAAATTCAGCGCTGTTGTAAACATAGATAGCAGAAAACAAAATGCTCATCAGCGGTACAATTATCAATACTATATTCAGCAAACTCAGCAAACCTTTTGTGCTGTTGTCTTCAAGATTAAAAATACCCAGCGAAAGCAGCAACAGGAATAATGTATAAGCCAGCATGATCTTGTTGCGCAGGATGTCTATGATAACATATTTAATAATCTTCTTCATTACGCTATTTCTTTATCATTACGGATGCGATGGCTTTGGAGAGTTTTTCTTCTCCAGTGTCCTTTTGCAGATCGCTGATGCTCTTGTGAAAAATCAATTTGCCATCTTGCATATAAATCACCTGGGTTACCAACCCATCCAGCTCGCTCAATACATGCGAGGTAATCAAAATGAGTTTGCCTTTCGCTTTCTCCGCTAATATTTTTTCTTTTAATATCTCTGCTGCAACCGGATCGAGCCCGGCAGTGGGTTCATCAAGAATCAACACGGTTGGGTTGAATAAGAATGACAATGCTGCACTAACTTTTTGCCTGGTGCCACCAGACAGCGCCCGCATACGTTTTTGCAGCAAATCAGTTAAACCAAATTTTTGAATCAGTTCTTCATCCGTTTGTTTGTTGCTGCTTTTACGGATATCCCTCATCATACTCAATACCTGACCAATGGTCATATTCTCGGGGTATCTTCCTATCTGTGGCATATAGCCGATTTCTGAGCGGTACAGCCAGTCGCGCAAAATATTTTTTCCATTGAAAGTGATGAAGCCGCTATCCGGAACCACCATTCCGAGGATGCTTTTTATGAAAGTGGTTTTCCCGCTTCCATTAGGACCAATCAAGGCAATGCATTCACCCTTGTTACAGGTTACGCTCACATTGTCCAGCGCTTTCAGCTTTCCAAATTGCTTATTAATATTATTGGCGATGATCATAATGGTAAAGACTTCATTAATGGATGTTCATCTTTCAGGTTTTCCGGTGTAAGACTGGGAATCATTTTTTCTGTTTTATCCATCAGTGAAGTGATAAAACTGTGAAACAAAATCATGGCCGGCGGATTTCTTTCAACAATCATACTATACATGCTTACCGGCCGGTATGGAATGTCACCATGATTGTCGTGGTTCAGATCATATCCATCATATTTATCCCAGTAATTATTATTGAAATGATTCAGCACCAGCGAGCCATTGGTTCCTACATCAAAAGTGTTACCAATGAAATTATTTTCTTCAAGCGTAATGTCCATACAACTTGCCTGGATTTTTAATGCCCAGCCATTTGCTTTGAAAACATTTTTTTGCATCCGGATGCGATTGGCTCCTTCTGCATAGATGGCCACTGTATTTTTTTCAAAATGATTGTTGTCAATATAACTGTCATTGATTTCCTTTAACAGAATACCATAAGCGGCATCACCCCAATTTTCTCTGAAATAGTTATTGAACATTCTAACCCCATGCGAAAACATTACAGCTACCCCCGCGCCATTGTTTTCGAAAACATTCGATATATAAGCGTCGTCATTCGAAAACATAAAGTGCAGGCCGTACCGAAGATTTCCGGTAGACCTATTGCGCCAGATGACTGAATGAGTAACAAACTCAAAATAAATTCCATCACGGTGACCACTGACCTGGTTATTGATGATCCGCATGCTGTCGCTTTTCCAACAATGAATCCCATTACCACTTTGCTGTTCTTCAACCGCACTCGCAACCAGTTTATTATTTTGAATAAGGCAGTTAATGCCGTATTGTGAATAAATGCCAAAAAATGCATCAATGATGATGTTATTGATGACTGTCACATTGTGCCGGTTATATATTTTAATGGCTGCAAAATCAACCAGGCTGGAGACACCTGAATGTTGCAATTCAAAACCATCGATGGTTACATTATCTGCTTTTACGGAAATAATTTCATATTTTTTTTGTCCATCCAGCACGGGATGATTGATACCTTTTATATAAAGGCTCTTATCGATCACCAGGTTTTTTTCAAGATAAATTGCATGTGCAACGATAATGGTGTCCCCATTTTTCGCAACAGCCATTGCCGATGCGATGGTTTGGTACAGACCTGTCTTATCAACGTGAATGCTGGCAGCCCCTGCCCATTGAAAACCGCAACACAATATGACTATAAGGATCCTCATTTATATAATTCCTTCCAGCTCACAGATGAACCTTTAAATAAACCGGATTTTTCTTTCATGCTATCAATATCTTTAAAAGCGATTACATTTCCATTCATCGGCCCATGGATTCCATCACCCTGCAATAAAAAACTTTTACCTGCTTCAACCAGGGAATGGTCGCCGGCATAGTCAACCAGGTAAATATTCCTGACTTGTTTATCATCCATTTCATTTGATTTTAGGAAAGCAAGCAGGCAATGCGCATCGTCGAATTTATACACCCGGCCTTTTTTTGTAACCAATTCTCCGCCATATCGTGCATCAGTAACCGCCATTTTACAGAGGTAACAATTATCACGCCCGGGCACAATAGGCTCCGGACCAGCGTTGCAGCTGCTCAAACAAAAAATTGCCAGTATTGCGGTAACTACAGGTGAGATTGTAAATCGTTTGCTGAATTGGCGACCACGTTTCCACTCTATGATAAGACAAAAAAGCAATAAAACTCCTGCAGCAATAAATATCCAGCCACCAATATCTGGTACGGAGTAGGCACCAAAATTCAATAATTGTTTAAACCCAATTAGCGGGGGCTGGTAGGCCATCCCGGGAACGACTATCGCTGCATTGGGATTCAGGTTGTGACCATAATTATATTCCCATTTCCAGAAATCTACCATGGCAATGATACCAAATAATACAAACAGGATAAATAATACATTCAGCAAACGCTTTTTATTAATGATTGAAACGAGTAAAAAAGCCGCCGCGAAAAAAACCACGCAATAAGGCAGGATGGTAAACTCGAAAAAGTCTTCACTGTGCAAAGTCTTCATGCCAATATAATGATTCAGTCCATTGATGATATCTACATTGCCCTGCAACCCGGTAGCGTGTATTGTAAGCCTGAGTCCTTCGGGGTATTGTGGTGCATCCAGGTCAATACGCCATATAGGGGTAAAAAGCACCCCTATCAATCCGATAGCTGCTACTAATAACAAGATCCTGCTCGTATTACTTAACCTGTTTTTCATCATTCATTACTTTAAATTTCTCTATACATCGAATCATTATTAGCAGCACTATTTTTTTGCAGGAGGCAACAACACTCCGTCTATTACATGAATAATTCCATTGGAAGCTGGAATACTTGCAATAATAGTAGCACTGTTATTTAGTACAACTTTGCCATCCTTGATACTGACCATAACATTATCGCCGTTCACCATACCCAATACCTGGCCATCTTTAAAAGTTTCCGCTTTCATGGCTGCTAAAGTGACATGGTATTGCAAAATATTCTGAAGATCTTCTTTCTTGTCATTCTTCATGAGCCCTTCTACCGTACCAGCAGGTAACTTTTCGAATGCTGCATTGGTGGGCGCGAAAACGGTAAAGGGACCAGCATTGGACAAAGAGGTAACAAGGTCTGCCTGTTTTAATGCAGCTACCAACGTTGTATGATCTTTTGATGAAGCGGCCACTTTAACCACATCTTTTGCAGAAACATCATCCTGCACATTTTCCTGACCGCCCGGAGCTGTTGCCACCGGTGCATCAGTTTTTGTTGCTGTTGCAGCAGTTTCGTTGTTGTTGCATGATAACAGTGTTCCTGCTATTGCAATTGAAAAAATTATAAAATACTTTCTCATAAATCAAGAATTTTTGGCAAAGAATAAATGTTTGAGATCAGCTGCCGCAATAAAGTAGCATTACAGCAGCTGATCTATAATATTATTTAACAGCAATACTATCTACTTTTGGTTGATTTTTTCCTGTACTGAACAAAAGAGGCACATTACTACCCGCCGGGGATACCCGCAGATAACCAGACATTTCCTGGTGCAATGCACTACAGAAATCGGTACAATAAAACGGAAACATCCCTATTTTTTCAGCAACCCACTTCAGCGTCTGTGTCTCCCCCGGCATAATCAATAATTCCGCATTATTTGCACCCTTAATTGCAAAGCCGTGTGGCACATCCCAGTCCTGTTCAAGATTGGTGACATGAAAATAAACTTCATCACCTGCTTTAATGCCTTCAATATTATCGGGGGAAAAATGGGAACGTATACAAGTCATATAAACATGTACTTTATTTCCCTCTCTGACAACTTTTGTTGCATCTTCGCTTTTTGATACATAGGGATTGGTGTTTTCTTCTATCTTAAAAAATTTGACTGATTTATTTTTGATTACATCTGCCGCTACTGCCTGTGCATAATGCGGTTCACCAATAGTGGGGAAATCAAGTATCAACTGCATTTTATCTCCGCTGATATCGTACAACTGTGCACTTTGTGAAAGTTCCGGGCCAGTGGGCAGGTAACGATCTTTGGTGATTTTATTATAAGCGATCAGGTATTTGGCGTTTGGTTTTCGTGTGTCCCCTCCCGGTATACAAAGGTGGCCCACAGAATAATAAGTAGGAGCCCTGTCCAAAACTTTCAGGCTCTCCAGGTTCCATTTAACTACTTCACTCGACACAAAGAAAGTGGTATAAGCGTTTCCTTTGCCATCGAACTCGGTATGCAACGGACCAAGACCAGGTTTCTTTACTTCGCCATGCAATGCCGCTTCATACTTAATAACCGGAATACCATCGTAATCACCTTCATAGGCTTTATCTGCAATGGCTTTTTGAATTTTATCAAAACTAAAAACCGGAACCAATGCAGCCAGTTTACCACTGCCAACAATATATTCACCGGTTGGATCCACATCGCAACCATGCGGCGACTTGGGACAGGGAATAAAATAACAAATGTCTTTTAGTTCCTTTGCATCCAATACGGTAATCTCTGTCCTGATCTCAGAAGAAGCAGTATGATTTTTTTCGTCATACACATTGTGTGCGTACTTCACCATTTGCTTTCTTCCTTTTCCCGCGCGGAGGTATTCTTCTGCTTTCTTCCAGTTTACCGCCATGATAAAATCTTTGTCGCGTTGTGAAGCGTTTACTTCCAGCAGTGTATTGGCCTGTTCAGTATTGTAGCAACTGAAGAAAAACCATCCATGCGATTTTCCTTTGCCGGCATGGCTTAAATCAAAATTTATGCCCGGGCATTTTATCTGGAATGCAATATCCATTTTACCATCCTCTTTACCCACGCTGATAAAACTGATATAGCCTTTGAAATTTTGTTTGTATGTATTGATGGGTACGTCTCCGTTCGCATCATCGGGTGGAACGCTGAATCTCGTTCCCGCCACCACATACTCTGTATTTTCTGTGATGAAAGGAGAGCTGTGATTACCTGCGCTATTGGGCAATTCAATAATTTCCCTGGTACGGAAAGTTGTTAAATCAACTCTTGCTACACGGGGTGTATTGTTAGCATTGGCAAAGATCCAACGGCCATCGATCTCACCATTGGTTTGTGATAATTCTGTGTGGTGCTGATCATCCCAGGGAACAAAACCATGTGAAGTATTCAGCATTGGTTTGGTTTCTTCGCTGTAGCCATAACCTTTTTCCGGGTCAACAGAAAATATGGGTATTACACTTAACAACCTGCCGCTCGGTAATCCGTATACACTCATCTGGCCGCTGAAACCACCGGAAACAAAATTGTAAAATTCATCGTACTTACCGGGAGGCACATACGCTTTTGATGCAGCGTCTGAATTGACGGCGCTGCCTGCGTTTTTAGGTTTACAGGATTGCAACAGCAGGAACATCAATAGTATTGAAGTTACTGTCATGCTTAATGTAATCTTCTTCATAATTGTTTGTGTTTATAGTTGGGTTATATCAGGATCATTTATTTCGCTCCGTCATTTTTGCGCATAAATTCATACAGGTTGCGTGCATCATCGTCTGTTAAATTCTGATTTGGCATGCGCACCAGGCATATTTCGAGCATGGCCTGTGCTTTGGGATCCTTATCAATCATAACATCAGGATTGGTGGCAAAATTCATGATCCATTCTGCAGTATGACGACTTGTTACGCCTTTCCAGCCCGGACCAACCAATTTCTCGTCGGTTACTTTATGACAAGCGCTGCATTTTACTGTGTAAATCTTGTTGCCCGCATCTGCCTTTGCTGCATCAAGGGTAGCAGTCACTTCCACATTGGAAAATTTTCCTTCGCCTCTTTTTGGATCATAAGCAGGATTGCTGCCGCCTGCGGCCATTTGTTCAGATGGACTGGCTTCTTTTTTATCAGCATTGTTACTGCTGCCACAGGCAGCTATTATGAGGGTTACGATTCCCAAAACAATAAATTTCTTCATACTTGTATTTTTTAAATTGTAAATTAGGATACAAGATTAGCGAGCATCATTTCCTCATTTTATGCGTTGAATCATAAATATTGATCGATTGCCGGTAAAAATTCAGTGGTTGCATTTCTTAAATGGCCTGAAACTATTTGTCCGCCTCGCTTTCAGCGATTCTACAACGGTGGGAAGTAAAAAAGATGATTTTAATCAGTTCCGTTCTCTACCAAAATCACTTAACTGTGACTATTGGCATATTATATTTGAATCCATTCATAAGAAAACCCATTTAGACGATGATAGATATTGACACACTGCTTGCCTGGGGCGCCACTTACAAAAAGCTGGATGCCAACCAAATTATTTTCAATGAAGGATCTGAAGGGCATTTCTATCATCAATTGATAAGTGGATCTATACGATGGATAAATGTAAACGATGAAGGAGGCGAGTTCATACAAAATATGATAGCTCCCGGTGAAAGTTTTGGTGAGTTTCCAATGTTTGATGATTGTGTTTATGCAGCAACTGCAGTAGCCAATTCAGCTTCCGTCATCATTCGTTTACACAAAACAACCTTTTTAAAACTGCTAGTAGAAAACCCGGCGATCCATTTCGCATTCACCCGTTTACTAAGCGAGAGACTCCGTTTCAAATTTTTATTGCTGAAAGAAATTTCCTGTTTTGGGCCCGAGCACCGCATCACCACTTTGTTCAAATATTTTAAATCGTCTCATAAAAATATCTGTGATAAATGCAACCTGGTGAAATTAACCCGCCAGCAAATTGCCGACATGACAGGCTTAAGGGTTGAAACCGTGATTCGCAGTATCAAACACCTGCAGGGCAAAGGCAGTGTTACTATTGACAAAGGCAAAGTCTATTGCTGATTTATGCGCCTGATCATACCATGCCGTTTTATTCCACATTTATTTTGTACTTAAAAAAAGGAATGAATACTTCGTTACGCAAATGGCTGCAGGTTTCGTTGTTTAATTTAATGCTGGTGGCACTGATTGGTGTTGTGCTCCGTTACAAAATAGCATTCTCACTCCCTTTCGTTGATCAGAAATACCTGTTACATGGCCACTCCCATTTTGCCTTTGCAGGATGGCTCACACAGGCATTGATGGCTTTACTGGTTGCCTGTTTGCCGGCAACAAAAAACCAGTTTATTAAATACAGGTGGATACTTTACGCCAATTTAATTACGGCATACGGCATGCTGCTGACTTTCCCATTTGTGGGCTATGCTACAGTATCAATTTTCTTTTCAACTTTATCCGTTTTTGTATCCTATGTATTTGCATTTATGTATATCCGTGATATATTGAAAATAAAAGACAGAACGATAAGCCATGCCTGGTTTTCTGCTGCAGTGTTGTGTAATGCCATTTCATCTGCGGGCCCTTTTTCTCTGGCTTATATGATGGCCACTCATCACATTCAACAGAACTGGTACCTGGCTTCCATTTATTTCTTCCTGCATTTTCAATACAATGGCTGGTTCTTTTTTGCCTGCATGGGTTTGCTTTGCTCCCGGCTATTAAGCCTTGGGTTCAAGGTTGCTTTTATGAAAAGGGCTTTTTTGCTATTTGCAAATACATTAATTCCCGCTTATTTTCTTTCGGTTTTATGGTGGCCCATGCCCGCCTGGTTGTATCTTATTGTATTGTTAGCCGCGTTCTGCCAGTTACTTGCCTGGTGGTTATTGATCAGTTTGGTAGTAAAGCAATGGCCACTATTGAAAAATAAACTACCATCGTTGTCAAAAATATTTTTTCTTTTGAGTGCACTGGCCTGTACAATCAAAATATGCCTGCAGGCCGCATCAGTATTTCCATCCATCAGTAAAATGGCATTTGGGTTCAGACCCATCGTTATCGGTTACCTTCATCTTGTGCTGCTAGGGGTTATTTCTATTTTTATTATTGCTTACATCGTTGCATACCGGCTGATTGGTGTAAATAAAACAGTCCGGGCCGGTTTTATTATTTTCATTGCCGGTATTTTTATCAATGAATTCTTTTTGATGGTGCAAGGAGTAGCCGGTATTAATTATACAGGTGTTCCCCATATTGAAATCTTTTTGCTGGCAAGCGCTGTTGTTCTATTGGCCGGAATGTTAATTGTTAATTTTGCACAAATAAAATTCAAAGATGATCCGAGTCACAAAAGACCGGAAAACAAGGTTGTTATTTTGTAAAAAAAATATGACACCTATTTCACATCAAACACTCGCCAACATCGTAAAGAACAATCATCGTGCAGTACCGGTACTGGAAAAATATGATCTTGATTTTTGCTGCAAGGGAAAAAGGTTGCTGACAGATGCCTGCCTGGAAAAAGGAATTGTAGTTGCAAACATTGTCCAGGAACTGGAAACGGCCGCTCCTGCTACCAAGAATACTACTATGCCTTTTACTGATATGACTGCGGAACAACTGATAGGATATATTCTGATTCGTCATCATTTTTATGTAAAGCAATCCATGCCCGGAATTGAAATGCACCTGGAAAAAGTTGTTGCAAAACACGGCGAACATTTTCCTTATATGATTGAAGTCCTGCAATTATTCAGGTCGGTAAAAGAAGAAATGACTACACACATGCAAAAAGAGGAAATCGTTTTATTTCCGCGTATCAAAGAAGTTGAACAATGGTATGTAGGTAACCATTCATCAAATTTGTCAGTTAACTTTATTGATGGTCCCATTGCCATGATGGAAGAAGAACATGTGCATGCAGGAGATGCTTTATTCAGGATACGTGCGCTTACAAACAATTACACCGTGCCGGTTGGAGCCTGTACTACTTTTAAAATTTGCCTGGCAGAATTAAAAGAATTTGAAGAAGACCTTCATCAGCATGTTCATCTCGAAAACAATATTTTGTTTCCTAAGGCACAGCATATGATGGATTGAAAAAAATTAAGTTTAGTGGGGTTTGATATTCAATATGGCTATTGATATACTGCTTTCGTGGGCATGGCGACAAGTCGCAAAGTTGATCGCCGATCTACATATTTAGCAAATCGCGAAACAGATTAGACTGTTTGCTTTGCGGGATCCCCGGGATCAACACAAACAAGAAGACATAATCGCGTAACGATTTACATCTTCCCGAAAAAGTTGGGACAAGCTATTCCTGCAAAAGCATGAAACCCTTTAAAGATTACTTTTACTTAAGTCATAGTTGCTGAGATACATCCTACACCGGGTTGGCAATTAGAAAAATTAAGACGTAAATTTTATTATTCCTCTTATTGCCAGTTATAACCAAATTTTTTACTGATATACTACTTCATCAATTAAAAAATAATTAACGCATTCGTTAATCAACATGCCTTTATGTATTACCTGCTAAGAACTGGCATTAATCATATGGTCAGTAAAACTAAATATTGGTATATTTACAATGTAAATATTCAACCGCCCCTGCCAGTTATAAAGTCCTAACCAGATTGTTTAATTAAAACTTTTACAGTTTTTTTAAAATAAATCCGTACCTGCAATACCAGGCACGATTTTTTTTTGAAGAACCAGCATTTTTATATGGCCAAAAGCAACACCATCCAGGACTTACTGTCGCATCTCGGAATTTCATTTCCCGGTGCAGACCTGATGCGAAAATATGTAAATGAAAAACCTCCTTTGCGTTCAGAATTATACAGCGCAGATCAGATGGAGCATCATGGAAAAATCCTGGCAGCTTCTCATTCGCTGGGTACTGATTATATACCTGATCACCTGTTAAAACGACTGGCGGATAATGAAGAGGCATTACTTGAAGTACACAATCTGCTCGCGGAAACGGTTAAGTCAAATCACCGCATCTCTTCAGCGGGTGAATGGTTGCTCGATAATTTTTACCTTATTGAAGATCATATACGCACTGGCAAAAGGCATCTGCCAAAAGGATATAGCCAGGGGCTACCGAGGCTATCTGCAGGTCCCTCGAAAAATCTTCCCCGTGTTTATGATATAGCGCTTGAAATAATTTCGCATAGTGATGGCCGTGTGGATCCCCGGAGCCTGGAAAGTTTTATACAGGCATACCAAACTGTTACGGCGCTTAAATTGGGTGAGTTGTGGGCCATTCCAATAATGCTGAGACTGGCACTCATAGAAAATCTCCGTCGCGTTGCTGCCCGGATTGCGATTGGTAGAATCAATAGGAACCTTGCAGATTACTGGGCAACTGAAATGAAAACAACAGCGGAAAAAGATCCTAAAAATCTTATCCTGGTCATTGCCGATATGGCCCGTTCCAATCCTCCGATGGAAAGCTCTTTTGTTGCAGAGCTCACCCGTAAGTTACAGGGCAAAGGACCGGAACTGGCATTGCCGCTTACGTGGATGGAACAACGCCTTGCAGAACTGGGTCTTACCAGTATTGAATTGGTACACCTGGAAGCTCAGAAACAAGCAGCCGACCAGGTTTCTATGAGCAATAGCATTGGAAGTTTACGCTTCCTCGGCACTATGGATTGGCGTGAATTTGTTGAAACTACCTGCATCGTTGAACGAATACTGTCTGCTGATATTGGTGGCATTTATAATAAAATGGATTTCACCACACGTGATCATTATCGTCATGTAGTAGAACAAATTGCCAAACACAGCACTGATTCAGAACAGGCGGTTGCCAATGCCGCTATCCGGATGGCCAAAGAAGGAGCAGAAAAATTCGACGTCACAAACAGACGGGCTCATGTTGGCTATTACCTGGTGGATAAGGGTCTTGAACAACTGCAGCGCGAATTCCGGATGAAACTTTCCTGGGCAAAGTCTGTTGGTAAAAGCGTCGGTCGGTCACCGTTATTTGTATACGCGGGCAGCATTTTTCTCATTACGCTAACCATAGCGGCCAGTCTTTTTGCAAAAGCTTATGCAGATAATTTCAGTAACTGGTTACTGGTACTGTTAGGAATATTGGCCATCCTTTGTGCAAGTTATCCCGCAATTGCCGTGGTGAACTGGATTGTCACTTTGCTATGTCGTCCGCTGTTTATTCCACGTCTCGATTTCTCAAAAGGGATCGATGCGGGTTATCGCAGCATGGTAGTTATCCCTTCCATTCTTTCAAGTATCGCTGAAATTGATCAATTGGCAGACGCACTGGAAGTGAGGTTTCTGGCTAACAGGGACGAACACCTGCATTTTGCCCTGCTCACCGATTTCTCTGATGCACCGGAAGAAACAATGCCCGATGATAAAATGCATACAGACTATGCCCGGTTCAAAATTGAAGAGCTGAACAAAAAATATGGACGTACATCAAATGATGCTTTCTTTCTTTTTCACCGTCCGCGACGCTGGAACCAGCGCGATAAAATATGGATGGGTTATGAACGCAAACGCGGGAAACTTACCGACCTCAATACCATTGTGCGTGGAGGTGCCGATACGGCATTCTCGCTGATTGTTGGTAACGCTGAAATTTATACAACGGTTAAATATGTGATTACGCTTGATACAGATACCCAATTGCCACGCGATACGGCCTGGAAACTGGTGGGTTCTATGACGCATCCGCTAAACCGCCCGGTCTACAATGAAAAAAAGCAGCGGGTAACGGAGGGTTATGGCATTCTTCAACCAAGGGTAGCCGTTAGCCTGGCTGGTGCCAACCGTTCACTGTATGCGCGTATGCACAGCAATGATTCGGGGATAGACCCTTATACCAGGGCAGTATCCGATGTATACCAGGATCTCTTCGGGGAAGGTTCGTTTATCGGGAAAGGAATATACGAAGTGGAGACCTTTGAGCATGTATTGAATAACCGCTTTCCTGAAAACAGGATCCTGAGTCATGATTTACTGGAAGGTTGTTATCTGCGTTCCGGTTTTTTAAGCGATGTACAGTTATACGAAGAATACCCGGCCTTGTACAGCGCAGATGCAAACCGGCGGCATCGTTGGATCCGGGGAGACTGGCAGGTAGGCGCCTGGGCTTCTCCTTTTGTACCGGGCATGGATAACCGCTATAAAAAAAATCCGTTGTCCGCTTTATCCAGATGGAAAATTTTTGATAACCTCCGGAGAAGCCTGGTTCCCCCCGCACTGCTGACTTTGCTATTACTGGGCTGGACCATACTGTCAGCTGCCTGGTTCTGGACATTGTTCATCACTGGAATTGTAGTGGTCCCCTCCCTGATCAATGCAATATGGAGCCTGGTGAATAAACCAGCAGAAACCCCCATGGAACAACATGTCATTACCACGTTCCATGCTGCATATTTTGGATTCCTGGACGCCATCTTTTCTTTTATATGTCTGCCCCACGAAGCTTATTACAGCCTGGATGCCTTCTTTCGTACTACCTGGCGGATGTTTATCAGCAAAAAACATTTATTGGAATGGAACCCTTCACGAACTGTTGAAAAGAAGGGACGTAAAACACTGCCAGGTTACTATTTCTCAATGTGGTTCGGACCCTTTATTTCCGCACTTGCTTTTCTATACATGCTTGCTTACTCACCCATCACCATTGTAATTGTATTTCCAATCTTAATTTTATGGGCGCTGGCCCCTGCCATTGTATGGCTGATAAGTCTGCCTGTAAGTAAGTCTGTAGCAAAACTTAATGATAAGCAATTTATATTTCTTCATAAACTGGCCAGGAAAACATGGAACTTCTTTGAAACTTTTGTTACGAAAGAAGACAACTGGTTACCACCCGATAATTTCCAGGAACATCCTGTTGCCGTAGTGGCACACAGAACATCACCAACAAATATCGGTCTTGCATTGCTCGCTAATTTGTCTGCCAATGACTTTGGATTCATCACTGTTGCAGCATTACTGGAACGCTGCAATGATACACTTGGCACAATGGAAACAATGGAAACTTACCACGGGCATTTCTATAACTGGTATGATACCATTTCCCTGGAGCCGTTACCTCCCAGGTACATCTCATCTGTGGACAGTGGCAATCTTGCAGGACATTTATTAACGCTGCGACAGGGGTTGCTTTCATTGCCCGCTCACCGGATATTACCGGACAGGCTTTTTGAAAGCCTCGACATGGCAGCAGCATTGTTACAGGATAGCTTTGAAAACAATATCCCTCCTTCATTACGTAAATCAATAGACGAAATTTACGAAATATGTCGCCGGAAACCAGTACTCACAAAAGAAACTCGGTCTGCATTGGAAACCATTCTTAAGGAATGCAATTTTATTGCCGGCAACACCGGTAAAGATCCCGCCGATGAATCCACTATGTGGCTGAATGCAATGACCATCCAGGCGCAAGAGGCATTGGACCACCTCTTATTGTTTGTGCCATGGCTGGCAATGGCAGAACCCAGTGAAAAATTTATGAGCCTCTATGATCTAACTACCATGCCTACACTTGCAAATTTAGCAGAGAAGGAAGGATCGATTTACCCGGAACTAACCCGGCTACGGGCCATGGAAAACAGCACCGAAGAAATTGATTGGCTCAATCAACTTGAAAAAATGCTGCGCGCAGCAACCAGGTTGGCCAGGGAACAACTCGTCACCATTGAACGATTGGCTGCAAAAGCGTTCAACCTGGCAAATATGGAATATGAATTTCTCTATGATAAGACGAAACACCTGCTGTCTATTGGTTATAACGTTGATGAACAACGTAGAGATCAAAGTTATTATGACCTGCTGGCATCGGAAGCAAGATTGTGTTCATTTGTAGCCATTGCGCAAGGTAAATTGCCACAGGACAACTGGTTTGCCCTGGGACGCCTGCTAACAAACGCCGGCGGAGAACCTATTTTATTATCCTGGAGCGGTTCCATGTTTGAATACCTGATGCCATTATTGGTAATGCCTACCTACGATAATACCATCCTTGATCAAACCAATAAGGCAACTGTTGAAAGGCAAATTGATTATGGAAAACAAAGAGGGGTTCCATGGGGTGTTTCTGAATCTGGTTATAATATGGTAGATGCGGCCTTCAATTACCAGTACCGGGCATTCGGTGTTCCGGGTCTTGGATTGAAACGTGGTTTGGGTGAAGATTTGGTAATTGCTCCTTACGCATCGGTAATGGCTTTAATGGTTTCGCCCGAACAAGCTTGTGAAAACCTGCAGGAACTTTCTGCTGAGGGATTTGAAGGCAAATATGGTTTTTATGAAGCCATTGATTATACAACTGCCCGGTTGCCGCGCGGACAATCTTTTGCATTGGTGAGATCGTTTATGGTACATCACCAGGGGATGAGCCTGTTATCACTTGCTTACCTGTTACTGGATAAACCCATGCAACAACGATTTGAGGCCGAACCCCAGTTCCAGGCAACACTATTATTATTGCAGGAACGTGTTCCTAAAACCGCTTCCTTCTATACGCATACTACAGAAATTGCAGATGTGGGCCCTACACCGGTGGAATCGGAAATAAGACTGATTACAACAGCCCATACTCCCATACCTGAAGTACAACTCTTGTCCAATGGCCGTTACCATGTGGTGGTTACCAATTCTGGTGGAGGCTACAGCCGATGGAAAGATATTGCGGTTACTCGTTGGCGTGAGGACAGCACCTGTGATAACTGGGGTACTTTTTGTTATATACGCGACAAAGACACAGAGGATTACTTTTCCACCACTTATCAACCTACGCAAAAACAGGAAAGAAATTATGAAGTAATTTTTTCACAGGGCCATGCAGAATTCCGGCTCCGCAACAGGGAGTTTGAATCTAAAACAGAGATTGTTGTATCACCGGAAGATGATATTGAAATGAGACGGGTTCGTATCACCAACCGATCTAAAACCGTTCGTACCATTGAAATTACCAGTTATTCGGAAGTGGTTTTAACAGCCGCCGCTGCCGATGCTATGCATCCAGCATTCAGTAATTTATTTGTACAGACTGAAATTGTACAACGACACAATGCAATTATCTGTACCCGCAGACCCAGGTCGGTTGGTGAACAAACGCCCTGGATGTTTCACCTGATGAAAGTACATGGGGTAAGCGTGGAAAATGTTTCGTATGAAACAGATCGGATGCAATTCATTGGCAGGGGGAATACAATTGCCAATCCAAAAGCAATGAGCAGCTTGGGTGCACTGTCGGATACAGAAGGTGCCGTACTTGATCCAATTGTAGCCATTCGTTACCGGATCATTTTGCAACCAGATCAATATGTAACGGTAGACATGGTTTCTGGTATGGGTGAAAGCAAGGATGCATGTATGGCGTTGATTGAAAAATATCAGGACAGGAATTTAGCTGATCGCGCCATAGAACTTGCGTGGGCACACAGCCAGGTGGTATTACGGCAAATCAATGCGCGGGAAGTGGATGCCCAACTGTATGAGCGACTGGCCGGTTCAGTCGTTTATGTAAATCCATTGCTTCGTGCAGACGCCAGCGTTATAATAAAAAACCGGCGCGGACAATCCGGACTGTGGAGTTATTCTATTTCCGGAGATCTTCCGATTGTATTGTTGCGAATAGAAGATCCGGCGAATGTAGTGCTGGTAAAACAATTAATACAGGCGCATGCTTATTGGCGATTGAAGGGGTTGGTAGTTGATCTGGTGATATGGAATGAAGACCAGGCGGGTTACCGGCAGGTATTGCAGGATCAAATCATGGGCCTGATAGCATCCGGTTTAGGCGCCAATATGACCGACAGACCGGGTGGAATTTTTATTCGATCAACTGACCAGATTCCGGAAGAAGATCGTGTTTTGTTCCAGACCGTAGCGCGCATAATCATCTACGATAGTCGCGGTGCATTGGCCGACCAGGTAAACCGCAAAAGAAATATCAAACCGTTTGTTCCGGCTTTCCCCTTGCCACAGACCAAATCAATCAAACAACCACCCATAGCCGCAATTGATCAAAACCAGTTACAATTCTTCAACGGTCTGGGTGGATTTACAAAAGATGGCAATGAATATAAAATAATATTGAATAACCAGGCAACCACTCCCGCCCCCTGGGTAAATATCATAGCCAATCCCGATTTTGGCACCGTGGTTTCAGAAAGCGGTCAGTCATATACGTGGGTAGGCAACGCACACGAAATGCGCCTCACCCCCTGGAGCAATGACCCGGTCAGCGACGCGGGCGGGGAAACATTTTATATAAGAGATGAAGAAAGTGGTTATTTCTGGTCGCCAATGCCTTTACCGGTAAAAGAAAAAACTTCTTTCCTGGTTCGACATGGTTTTGGTTACACTGTGTTTGAGCACACGGATGATAATATTCAAACTGAATTGTGGATATATGTGGATTTAGTGGCTGCTATAAAATTTACGGTTATCAAAATGAAAAACCGATCCGGTAAACCCCGCCGGTTATCTGCAACCGGGTACATAGAATGGGTATTGGGAGATCTGAGACAAAAATCGTTAATGCATACCGTCACCGAAGTGGATCCTTCCAATGGTGCACTCATTGCAAAAAATATCTACAATACTTCATTTGCAGGTAACATTGCTTTCTTTGATACAGATGATATCAGCAGATCCTATACCTGTGACCGTACAGAATTTATTGGTCGCAACGGAAGTCTTGCTTCTCCTGAAGCAATGCAACGTGCGAAGCTAAGTGGTAAGGCCGGTGCAGGTATTGATCCTTGTGCTGCAATCCAGGTAACATTTGATTTACTGGATGGACAGGAACGTGAAATTATTTTTCGGCTGGGTGTTGGAAAAAACGAAAGTCATGTCCAAACCATGATAAGCCACTTTCGTGGTAATACGGCGGCAGCAAATGCACTGGAAGAGGTAAACAAGTATTGGCAGCATAGTCTGGATTTACTAAAAGTAAACACGCCTGATATTGCATTGAATTTTTTAGCCAATGGCTGGTTGAAATACCAGGCCATTGCATGCAGGCTCTGGGCCAGGAGCGGATTTTATCAATCCGGTGGTGCCTTTGGTTTCAGGGATCAATTGCAGGACGTGTTGTCTATTTTACATACGCAAGCTTTTATAGCTAGAGACCAAATTTTGTTATGTGCGTCACGCCAGTTCAAAGAAGGTGATGTTCAGCATTGGTGGCATCCTCCAACGGGGAGGGGTGTACGAACAAAGTGTTCAGATGATTTTTTGTGGTTGCCTTTTGTAACCAGTCGCTACGTAATGAGTAGTGGTGATACCGGTATACTTGATGAACCTGTTTATTACCTCGAAGGAAGATTATTAAATGCCGGTGAAGAATCTTATTATGATTTACCGGGGCGCTCTGCCATGACAGGCAGTCTTTATGAGCATTGCAAAAGAGCCATTGAACACGGGCTTAGTTTTGGTGAACATGGACTCCCTTTTATAGGATCGGGTGACTGGAACGATGGTATGGACATTGTTGGCCGGCATGGAAAAGGAGAAAGTGTATGGTTGGGATTTTTTCTTTACCTGGTGCTGGTTCACTTTAATAAGATTGCCAGTTTACACAATGATCATTCTTTTGCCGAACGCTGTCTGAACGAAGCAAGGCAATTGCAAAAAAATATTGAAAAAAATGCATGGGATGGTCAATGGTATCGCCGTGCGTATTTTGATGATGGCACACCACTGGGTTCTGCCACAAATGAAGAATGCCAGATTGACTCTATTGCCCAGAGCTGGTCTGTGTTATCAGGTGCAGGCAATAAAGAAAGATCGGTAACAGGAATGGAATCCGTAAACAAACGACTGGTAAGACGCGATATAGGATTGATTCAATTATTGGATCCTGCATTTGACAAATCAGATTTAAACCCTGGTTATATCAAAGGCTATGTACCAGGTGTCCGCGAAAATGGAGGCCAATATACACATGCTGCTATCTGGATGGTGATGGCTTTTGCCGCATTGGGTGATAACAACCGTGCATGGGAACTATTTGATATTATCAATCCCATCAATCACGGCGATTCAGCAGAAAAAATTGAAGTGTATAAAGTAGAGCCCTATGTGGTTGCTGCGGATATTTATAATTCACCGCAACACAAAGGCCGCGGTGGCTGGACCTGGTACACCGGTTCAGCAGGATGGATGTATCAATTGATAATTGATTCATTACTGGGTCTGCGGCTGGAAACAGACAAACTTTTCTTTCATCCATGTATGCCGGAAAAATGGTCATCATTTACCATCAGCTATACATACCGCATGACTATTTATCACATAACACTTATACAGGATAAAAATGCCGATATGAATAGCATTGTACTGGATAACGAAAAACAATCGGAAGAGTTTCTTCAACTGGTTGACGACCATCTTGAACACAATGCAGAAGTAACGATAAAGCGAACCGCAATTTCTTTGCTGAACTCAAATATGGCCTAATCATTTTTCTTCTTCGTAAGAAGAAACGGTTCCACTTCCATTCAGTCCTCCGGAACCATTGATGTCTTTATTGGAGGCAGAACGTGCATTGGAAACTGCACTTCTGCCTTTTTTAAGCAGCCCAGGAAGAAGATGATGAAGTCTTCTTAACCTTACTATTCTCTTCTTCTGGAATCGTCTTTGATTTTTCTTTCTCTTTCATTTGAATTCATTTTATAAGATATCAATAAAACGGTTGCCGATCATAATTGCTCCATTCTTCCCATAAAAAATGAAAATAATAATTACAAATCCCGTTAGCAGCTAAATTACTCTACAGAAGCTGAGGAATTACTTCTACGAATCCATCCTCTTTTACGTAACAAAGCTTGTTATTTATGTTTAATAACGCTTGGCCCGTAATTTGAAAATAAGATGTCAGAATAGGCATGGGGTTATAGTATATCGTAAGATATAAGGTACGGGCTGGATTTTTATCCGGCCTTTCCTTTTTTAAGTAGTATAAGTTTGTACAACGCATTCAATTACTCCGACCAAAGTACTGGGTTGCGAATAACCTTATTGAAAAATAATGGTGAGTCTGACTATGAATCCATCACTAACCATTATTCTTATCAAATCTTTTTTGTAATTCGTCCTCGATGTCTTTTTTAAATTTGTGCTGCTTATCAGCCTCATCAATAGAATGCGATTGCTGGAGACTTTCTTCCTTTTTGCTGTATTCGCTCAGCATAGAATAGTATTTCTGGATAACTTTTAATTCTTCTTCTGTCATATTTTCAACATTCACCAGGCGATTACTGGCAAATTCATGAGCGGCAACCAATTCGTTTAACTTTAATTGAATAGCCAGCGAGTCCTTGTTTTGTGACTTTTGAATTAAAAAAACCATCAGAAATGTAATGATGGTTGTACCAGTATTGATAACAAGTTGCCAGTTCTCTGAATAATGAAAAACCGGCCCGGAAAGACCCCATACAAACACGAGGGCAAACGCGCTGATAAAAGCAGCTGTACTGCCGGTAGCTTTTGTTACAGCACCGGCGAATTTTTCAAAAAGCACGGATAACTTATTTTTATTGCCTGGATTTGATTTCATACTAGTGTGATTTTTACTATTTGAATGAATTAATTATACTGGTAAAGGCGCAGTTTAAAAATGGTGCAACGAAATAAACTATTTGCTTTTTTTTGGTGCAGCTTTTTTCTTTGCCGTTGCAGTCTTTTTCTCTGGTACGCGTGCACCTTCCTTACGCGCTTCTGATAAGCCGATAGCTATTGCCTGCTTGCGGCTTTTAACTTTTTTTCCACTCCTCCCACTTTTCAATGTGCCTTCTTTTTTCTCTTGCATTACTTTTTCAATTTTCTCACCTGCCTTTTTTGAATACTTTGCCATATAAATGTTTTACACACATTATTTCAAATCAGGTGCCATCAAATAAATGTAACCCGTACATTACCTTCTGCACCAGCCAGCAAACGATTATTCACTGGCATCGTTTTTAGACTTTGGATAAAAATGTTAAATATGGAACAAGTAATACAAGCAATGAAAATTACCAGTAACAGTTTTTCCCACGCCGGCCTCATTCCTGTGAGATACAGTTGCCATGGAGAAAACATAAACCCTCCACTCAATATTATTTCATTGCCTCCTGAGACCATCTCGTTGGCGGTCATTGCCGAAGATACGGATGCACCTCATGGAACGTTTGACCATTGGGTATTATGGAACCTGCCACCCCAATTAATAATTCCCGAAAACATTCAGTTGGGTGTTAAAGGCAACAATAGTAAAGACAAAACCGGTTATACAGGACCTTGTCCGCCGGCTGGCAGGCACCGATATTATTTCAAGGTATTTGCCTTGGACAAAGATCTTGATCTGCAGGAAGGCTCAGGTAAAAAATCATTGCTGGCAGCGATGAAGGATCATATAATAGATGAAGGTGAAATAATGGGATACTACGAAAACAATAATTACTCGTTATAGCAATCTATAGTTATGATCCGGGTAAATTAACTCCTAATGATCACTGCTCGATTTGAAATAAAGCCGAATATTCCCGAAAGCGTAGAATTATGTCCTCACAAAACCAGTTGGTTTCAAAACATAGGGTACATAGCATTGGTGGTATCATTCTTGTCTACAGGTAGTGTATCAAAATTTTATTAAACTTAAAATCATTATTATGAAAAAAATATTTTTTGTAAGCACAATCGCTTGCTGCATATCGGTAGTTAGCTTGTTTGCAACACAGAAACCAGGCATTATCTCTGACGAGTCATCTGCTTCAGTAACCACAAGGAAAAGCGACACCGTTCCACAAAAAAGGGATACTATGAGAAGGAAATCTGATACAACTCAAAGACGAGATACAACGCAGGCGAAACATTAAAACGATTATTGGCATTATACAAATATGTAGAAGAGTGTTTATTGTTACGTAGTCCTTTTTAAATCCCGGTGTGTGAAAAACTTTTTGTTTGAAACATACCGGGCTTTTTGTTCAAAAAGGTTTTTTATGAAAAATACAATTCGTGCTGCCATCATTCTTATTTCTACTGTGTTGGCCGCTTGCGGAAACAACAGTCAGCAAGTGAATACTAATAATGTTTCAACCAATAACACCGCAGTGGATTGTATGCCCGTGATAAGACCCATCGTACGCGACAGTGCAGCTATTGTAAAAACCCCGACTGCTAAAGATAGTATTGCCATTTCACAGGATTCGTTGAGAAGACATCGCTAAAGCCCTGAAACCATGTCAATGTCTTTTAAAATATTGAATGTCTTTTTAGTGCTTTTTTGCAGCTTCCAATGAAGTAAAAGTTCCGAGGTTGCGACGCTTATTTGTTTTTGGATTCTTCTTCCTGGAATAAAGCCGGTATTCGCCGGATTTTAATTTACGTATCATAAAAAAAATTCAAAAGTTATTAAATCGTTGTGCCAACAATTGGTTCTTCGGGATTATACACTTTGACAATTTAATTAACACGCGTCTCAATAGATGGGTTTTTTACTGGTTGTTCATAAGCGAGTTCTTCATAATCTTTCCCTGCAGACACAAATGTTGAAATTGCAATGCCATTATTTTTGAATGGTATACTTTCCCCCAATTCCAATATTGCGATAACCAGCCTCAGAAGATTTTGCAATGAATGAAATATTTTCATTTTGCATTTACTTTGCCAGCCCAGGTATAAAAGAATTTTGAAAGCACTCAATAGACAAGTTAAAAGCATCGTTATCACCGGATCTTTATAATTATATAATTAAATCTGTAGTTGCAATATCTTTTTAAATTACGTTTAATGATTCCTGAAAAGATCATATCATTCTGAGTATATGTACCATTAATCAATTACATACATTACTGCGCTAGTTTCAATCTGAAAAAGCACTCCTGGGCTGCGGCAGCGATTACTTATAAAAATCAACAGGCTACAGGCGATAATGATTTTCTATTTGTTTACCGATGGCTTCCCTCAACACCTGCGGAATATTGTCTGGCGACAGCCACCTGCAGTCATTGAAATGAAAATGGCCCACGGACTGGTGGTTCAGGACTACATAAAAAGATTGTGGAGAAGGAATGCCATTAACCGTTTTTATTTCCGGGTTCACCCAACCCTTGTAGGCTTTCTTTTCAATGTCAAAAGAAATTCTAAAAATTTTATCTCTCATAACCACACTTTAAGATTTAACATTAGAGATTGGTCCGAACCAGGCTATTTTTTTTTGCCAGGGAATCCTCTTTTATAATAGCACGCTGTAGCGTATCATGACCGCGATATGGAACCGTATCGGCATTGACAGGGTTAAAATTATTACGGGTGATAAATTGAATATGCTTTAATTCCTGCTCATTTCTCTGTACTTCGCGGTGTTTACGATCTCCAAAAAAAGCCATTGTTGATAAGCTTAAAACAAATCCAATTCCTATGCTCAGGTTTTTCATATTATGCTGTTTCATTATTACTAACCTTTTTTACAATTATAATACCACCCAGCCTGCCTATTGCTATTTTAACGAATTAGATTGCTGAGGATAAAATTCTACATTGATGATAGTAGGATTGACAATACCTGGATGGCCAGGTCATTAAAATTTATGTTTTTAAAAAATAAACTTGAATGGATTGATTAAAAAATATAAAGGAAGAAACACTTTAGTAAACGACGCATGCATTGGCCTCGTCAAGCTCCTGTAAAGCATTGTTGAGATTACCAGGCATGTTGCCAGCAAGGGTAACAATAATTTTCTTTATCCTTTCTATACTGGAAGGTTTGGCTATAAAGCAGGTGGCACCTTGCTGAATAGCGGTTTCAATCTGGCTTTCGTAAGAAAGGGTTGAATACATGATTACAGGAATATTTTTCAACCTGGTAATGTTTTTCAATTCCTTCAGGCATTCTATACCGCTTTTTTTTGGCATGTTAAAATCTAAAAAAATAACTGACGGAAGCTGTGGATCTTTTTTCAATTGCCTGACGGCACTAACCCCGTCGTATGCATAACCATATCGGATACCAGGGCTGACTGATGTAATCATATCTCCAAACAATGTCACATCGTCTTCGTCATCATCTACCAGGAAAAAATAAAGTTGATTTGCCATATTGCCCCATTTTGAAATACGCTCCAAATAAATTTAACCTGTTATACATTCCCCAGCCAATTATAAATAGCAGTTAAAGATTGTGTTACTTTATTAAAAACTGTGAGTTAATAATCATGCCAGTGCATTAACAACAACTGATCACTTCAAGTTTATGAGCAAATAAAGCTATCAGTGTCTCCAAACTGTTACGTGAATAATGCTTTATTTTACAAACAGTCATTGCGCTTTGATTTGATGTATCCATGTGGCTGTTTGGGCATTTTCACTTCCGGGTAGTAGGGATGATTTTTTTTGCCTGCTTTAAAAGCTTTATTCCCTGTTGCTTTTTTTATATAACGCACTGGTATTACTCCACTTCTTTCCTTTATTATAAGAGCCACTTTTTTCATAGAACAAGCTTGATAGACTAATGGATGAATTATCATGCCACGTAGAGCATTTGATAGATGTAAACTTATTGCCTTCACGCATTTGAAAATCGGGCAGGCAATGTGATTTCATTTGTAGAATTTATTCTACCTGTATCGATAATTCTACAGGAGATGTCTATACAGCAGAAATTTTGGAGTGCAGATTTATCGCTGATTTGAAAGAGTTTAACAAAAATAGCCGTAGGCAAAATTTGAAATACATTCAGCCCTTCATTCGGATACTCAATAAGACTGAATATATCAGGTAATACCCAAAGGTTGGCAGATAGAGCGTATCCCTAACTTTTATAAAATTTTTGATTTTGGCAGTTACAATACTAAAATATTTAGTATTATTGCTAAATAATTGAGTTGCCGGTATTATTCCATCTTCATGCAGCCATCAAAAACAGATATTATTGCCCGTTTACAGAAAGAGCTATTGCACTTGCAAGGTCATAAAAATAGTCTTTATGATGCTTTGCCATCATTTGATTTGGGGCCAATGAAAAAAGCCTTTCCCAATGCTGTATTCCCCGCAGGGGCCATACATGAATTTTTTTGTTTCGGAATGGAAGATATGGCAGTAACAAATGGGTTTATTGCCGTCTTACTGGCTGCTTTGATGCACAACAATGGAGCAGTTATCTGGATCGGGAAAAACAGGAATGTTTTTCCCCCGTCATTGGTTTCTTTTGGAATAGCTGCCGAAAAAATTATTTTTATCGATCTGCAAAAAGAAAAAGATATTTTATGGACCACAGAAGAAGCATTAAAATGTGAAGGAATAACCGCAGTGATTGCAGAAATCCAGGAACTGGGTTTTACTTCTTCCCGTCGTTTACAATTAGCGGTAGAACAGAGCAGGGTAACCGGTTTTATCATTCGCCCTCATCCCCGAAACCTGGCTACCGCTTGTATAGCGCGATGGAAAATATCTTCATTAGAAAGTGTACAGGAAGATGGTTTGCCTGGCGTTGGTTTTCCTTCCTGGAATATTGAATTACTGAAAATAAGGAATGGCAAACCTGGCGAATGGCAGGTAGTATGGGCAGTTGACCATTTCCGTTATATATCAAAAACCATCATACACATCCCTGCTCAACAAAAAAAAACCGGGTGAAATGGTTAAGCGCTTTGTTTCTATCTGGTTTCGGGAGTTGAAAACAGACTGGTTCACTATCCGCCAGCCTCCCCTTTCTCATGTACCTTTTGTCATATGTATTGCGGATCATGGTCGCATGATAATTACAGGCATAAATAGTCTTGCAACTAAAGCTGGTATTACAAGTGGTATGCTGGTAGCGGATGCCAGGGCCATTGTTCCACATTTACAGGTACAGGAAGATGTTCCCGATTTACCAGAAAAATTATTAAAGCGACTTGCTGAATATTGTATCCGTTTTACTCCATTTGCTGCAATTGATCTTCCAGACGGGCTGATACTGGATGCAAGTGGCTGTACCCATCTCTGGGGCAGTGATCAAAAATACCTGGATGAAATCAATAACCGTTTAACAGCCCGCGGTTATCATATTCGTTCAGGCATGGCCGATAGTATCGGCACAGCATGGGCAATAGCAAGATTTGGAAAAATATCCCCCATTGCAACACCGGGAGGAAACGCAGCAGCCCTGCTTCCATTGCCGGCTGCCGCACTTAGGCTGGAAAAGGAAACAGTTGAAAGACTTACAAGGCTGGGCTTACGTTATATCAATGATTTTATTAGCATGCCTCGTTCTGCAATGCGCAGGCGTTTTGGTGAAGCGTTTATAATACGGTTGAACCAGGCGCTGGGGAATGAACCAGAAATTATAGCGCCTCTACACCCTATAGAGCCCTGGCAGGAAAGATTGCCCTGCCTTGAACCTATTGCTCATGCAACCGGGATAGAAATTGCTTTGCAAAAATTGCTGCAAAGGATTTGCCATCGACTTCAGCAAGCACAGAAAGGATTGCGAAAAGCCATTCTTAAAACATTCTGTATAGATGGAAGAATAGAATCGATTGAGATTGGCACCAATCGTCCATCCCATAATGTGGTTCATCTTTTTAAATTATTTGAACCTAAGATTAATTCCCTGGCCCCCGGTTTGGGTATTGAATTGTTTATACTGGATGCATTGAATGTAACAGATGCAATAGCACTTCAGGAAAATGTATGGAAACAGGAAAGTGGACTGCATAATATCAAATTATCAGAATTATTAGATCGCATTGCCGGCAGGTTTGGCTTAGAACATATTCATCGTTATTTACCCGCCCAACATTACTGGCCGGGACGAAGCATCAAACAGGCATTATCATTGGACGAGCAACCCACCATCGGATGGAAAATCGAACATCCGAGACCGTTACAATTATTGCCTGTTCCGGAACCCATTGAAGTAACTGCACCCATTCCGGATTATCCGCCCATGTTATTCCGCTACAAAGGGAAATTGCATAAAATAATAAAAGCAGATGGCCCGGAACGAATTGAACAGGAATGGTGGATTCAGGAAGGACAACACCGTGATTATTATTATGCCGAGGATGAAACTGGCAACCGATATTGGTTGTTCCGTTCGAGGCATTATACAGCGGATAAAAAAACCCGATGGTTTATCCATGGTTTTTTTGCATAAATAGCAATAGAATATGAGTTATACTGAACTACAGGTTACAACAAATTTTAGTTTTTTACGGGGTGCTTCTCACCCGGAAGAAATGGTGGATCAGGCAGTGGCACTGGGTTATAAGACCATCGCTATCACAGATAGAAATAGTTTTGCCGGTATCGTAAGGGCCCATGTTGCTGCCCGCAAAAAATCCATCCGCATCGTTCCCGGTTGTTACCTGCATTTACTGGATGGCCCACCGTTGCTGGCTTATCCTACTGACAGTAATGCCTATTCGCAACTAAGTAACTTATTATCTACAGGAAATTTAAGGGCAGAAAAAGGGGATTGTCATTTATACAAAGCGGATACATTTAAAATTGCACAAGGATTAAAATGGATAGTGGTGCCCCCTGCCCTGCTGGATCGGTCTTTTGAAATAGATCCTGATTTTGTTAATGCAGTAAAAGAATACCAGTCTGTTTTTGGAAAAGACCTTTACCTGGCAGCATCAAGGCGTTACCAGGGAGATGACCATAAATATTTATACCGGCTTGCACAAATAGCAAATGAATTGAAAATACCGATGGTAGCAGTGAATGATGTTTATTATCATGAACCCGCGCGACGGCAATTGCAGGATATCGTTACCTGCATCCGGGAAAAATGCACCATTCAAACGGCAGGCTACCGGTTATATGCAAACGCAGAAAGATACCTGAAACCGGCCGTGGAAATGAAAAGATTATTCAGGCATTACCCCGATGCAATAAATCGTACGCAGGAAATTGCGGAAGCCTGCCAGTTTTCCCTGGACGAATTAAAATATGAATACCCCGAAGAAATCATCAGCGATGGCCGCACCCCATTGGAAGAACTCGAATTCCTTGCCTGGAAAGGAGCCAAAGAATTTTATGGTGATACGATTCCCGGAAAAATTTCAAAAGCCATTTATCATGAAATGGCTTTTATTAAGGAAATGAACTACGCTCCTTATTTTCTAACAGTTTATGATATTGTAAGATTTGCCAGGGAACAGAAAATACTTTGCCAGGGTCGTGGCTCAGCTGCTAATTCTACCATTTGTTTCTGCCTGGGTATAACATCTGTTGATCCCACCAAGTTCGATTTGCTATTTGAACGTTTTATTTCAGCAGCAAGAAATGAACCGCCTGATATAGATGTGGATTTTGAACATGAGCGGCGGGAAGAAGTGATCCAATACATCTATAAAAAATATGGTCGTGATCGGGCAGCCATTGTTGCCACGGTTACACAACAACATCAGAAAGGTGCAGTGAGGGATGTTGCTAAAGCTATGGGACTTTCAGTTGATACCATTAATCGTTTGTCTGGAACTGAATGGGAATTTACTGATAAATGGTTTGAAGGAAAGCAATTGGAGGAACAGGGAATGAATCCTGCCGACCCACATCTCAGGAAAGTATTGGAATTGACCCGGCAATTCATAGGGTTTCCCCGGCAATTGGGTCAGCATACCGGTGGTTTTGTAATAACGCGTTACCCTTTATCGAACTTATGTCCTATTCTCAATGCACGCATGGCAGACAGGACTTGTATTGAATGGAACAAAGACGATATTGATGCATTGGGGTTTTTAAAAATTGATGTGCTTGCATTGGGTATGCTTACCTGTATCCGAAAGGCTTTTGATCTTGCCCGGCAACATTATCATCTTGATCTAACGTTGGCCAATATCCCACAAGATGATCCGGTTGTATATGATATGATCTGTCTTGCAGATACCATTGGGGTATTCCAGATTGAAAGTCGTGCGCAACAATCCATGCTTCCCCGGTTAAAACCAAGAACTTTCTATGACCTTGTTATTGAAGTGGCCATTGTAAGACCAGGTCCTATTCAGGGTGATATGGTTCATCCCTATCTCCGCAGACGCAATGGAGAAGAAGCAATAGAATATCCTTCAAAAGACCTGGAAGAAATTTTGAAACGAACGCTCGGTGTTCCGCTTTTTCAGGAACAGGCAATGAAGATTGCAATAGTCGCTGCTGGCTTTACTCCTGCGGAAGCCGATGAACTTCGCCGCAGCATGGCTACTTTTAAAGCAAAAGGTATGGTAGCAAAGTTTGGAGATAAATTAACCAGGGGAATGACGGAAAGAGGATATACAGTTGAATATGCACAACGGGTTTTTAAACAACTGGAAGGATTTGGAAGTTATGGTTTTCCTGAAAGTCACGCCGCCAGTTTTGCTTTGCTGGTATATGTTTCTTCCTGGATCAAATGTTATTATCCCGATGTATTTGCCTGTGCATTACTCAATAGTATGCCCATGGGGTTTTATCAACCGGCGCAGATTGTAATGGATGCAAAAAAACATGCAGTCACCATCAGACCTGTTGATATCAATTATTCATTGTGGGATAATTTATTGGAAGAAAAAACCGGTAATTATTGTGTGTTAAGACTTGGATTCAGGCAGGTGAAAAGTCTGAGAGAAGAAGATATGCAGGTACTTATTGCTGCAAGAAATAAAAAGTTTAACTGCATTCAAGATTTGCGTGACCTTGGCATGACTGATGCTGTGCTTGAAAGATTAGCCGATGCGGATGCATTCAGATCTATTGGACTGGATCGGAGGCAAGCATTGTGGGAAGTAACTACAAAAGATCACCCGGTTGCATTATTTACAGGCCAGCCTGCGGGGGATCCGGAAGAAAAAAATATTCAACTACCGGTGATGAGTATGTCTGAACATGTAGTACACGATTATGCATCCCTGTCACTTTCTTTAAAGGCACACCCCGTAAGCTTTATAAGGGAGAAATTAACGCAATTACATATTATAGATGCAAAATCCCTCAACGAAATAAAAGATGGAGAAAACGTAAAAGTGGCGGGACTTGTATTAGTGCGACAAAGGCCCGGAACTGCCAAAGGTGTTTGTTTTATTACCCTGGAAGACGAGAGCGGTTGTGCCAACCTGGTAGTTTTTGCAAACTTGTTTACTAAATTCAAAAAAGAAATATTACAGGCAAGACTACTGATGGTAGAAGGGAAATTACAGAGAAAGGATGAAGTCATCCATATTATAGTGAGCAAGGCGTATAATTTAACAAAGCTGTTGCGTCACCTAACAGCCAATGAAAATACCGATTTGCCGGTGTTAACACTGGCAAGAGCTGATGAAAAAAGTATTCCGGCACATGCGCAGAAAAAACTTTTCGGTAATGCAAGAAATTTCAGGTAACCGTATTCTCCAAAGCGGAAATTTGATATATTATTCACAGGGAGATACGCCTGGCAGTATTACATTCAACGTCTTGAATAATAATCGCATTGAAGAGTATTTTTCCGCAGTTTGCAAAAACAGTACAGATTCTGTTATTGTTACAGGAACATTTAATATATACTACGCACATTAGTAATAAATAAAATGATCCTATGGAATGGAAGCACAACGCTTACTTTATTACCAGCGATGCCATCATTTGGTCCGCGGTATGTTCCCACTGCTTTCGTAATTTCTGAATACAATTAAATGTAAACAACAGTATTTTGCCGTCCACGGTAGTGAAAAAATAATAATTAAAAACTTTTTGATCAATTGCCTGGGTCTCAAATTTAAAGTATCCTAAGTTTTTTCCATTAACATTTTTTATTCCTTGATCCAACAAAACAAAATCCGGGCGACTTTTTTTGATCTGATCAATATTGAAATCTTTGTATGCAACCAACTGGCTTTCTACGATCTGCTGCGGGGTTAGTGTTCCCAAGAAGTTTACTTCTCCATCTGTGTCAGAAAGCGCCAAAAAAGGCCTGGGTGTATTCCGGTATTTTAAAAACCACATTTCATCAGTCATAATGGTCAACACTCTTGGTGAGAGCATTTTCACTTTCCCGGATAACAATTCTATACTATCAAGCTTCCCTTGTGCAATAGTAAGTACCGGTAACAGCAGCAGCATGAATAATCGCATGATCACTTTTATACGTTGAAGCGGTAATTTACAACAAACCTTAATGGCCATGAAAATAACGATGACAGTACGAATGAATCAATTTGCAAACATTATTTTGTCTACATTTATCAGCAGGTAAAAAATTAAATTATTCATGATGTCATCCACTCTCGCCAGGCAACGCTGGTATCGATTGATACCAATTGCATTCATTACTTATAGCCTGGCTTATCTCGATCGTGCCAATTTTAGTTTTGCTGCCGCAGGTGGAATGGCAAAAGATTTACATATTACTGATGCGGTTTCATCCTTACTGGGTTCTTTATTTTTTCTCGGTTATTTTTTTTTCCAGATACCAGGCGCGTTGTATGCTGCCAACAAAAGCGCAAAAAAATTAATTTTTTGGTCCTTGATTGCATGGGGTGGTTTAGCGATGGCAACAGGGTTGATAAGTAATATTGGTATATTGATTGTTATCCGATTTATGCTAGGTGTGGTGGAAAGTGCTGTGATGCCTGCTATGCTGATATTTCTCAGCAGGTGGTTTACCAAATCAGAAAGATCACGTGCCAATACATTTTTAATTTTGGGCAACCCCGTTACCTTGTTATGGATGTCAATTTTATCCGGGTACCTGGTAAAAGCCATGGGCTGGCGCTGGATGTTTATCCTGGAAGGATTGCCTGCAATCATCTGGGCTTTTTTTTGGTGGCGTTTGGTAGATGATATTCCTCAAAACGCGGGTTGGCTTTCGGAATCAGAAAAGAAAGATCTCATTTCGGCACTCGACAGTGAACAACAATCCATCAAACCAGTTAAGAATTATGCCAGGGCTTTTCAATCGGTGACCGTTATCCTATTGTGTTTACAATATGCATTATGGAGTATTGGCGTCTATGGTTTTGTTATCTGGTTACCTTCCATTATTCATGCGGCACCAAACATCAGTATAGTGAAAACAGGCTGGCTTTCTGCGGTGCCTTTTGTGCTGGCTATAACAGGAATGATGATGGCTTCTTATTTTTCAGATAAAACACTGAGGAGGAAAATATTCGTGTGGCCGTGCCTGTTAGTAGGTGCGATAGCATTCTATGGATCTTATTTATTGGGCAGCCAGCATTTTTGGCTGTCATTTGTATTGTTGGTGCTGGCCGGGGGCGCCATGTATGCACCTTATGGTCCGTTCTTCGCAATCATCACCGAAATTCTTCCACGCAATGTTGCTGCAGGAGCGATAGCGCTCATAAATAGTTTTGGCGCCCTGGGATCTTTTGCAGGTGCTTACTTAGTCGGTTATCTAAACGCACACACCGGTGGCTTCAGTGCTTCTTATATCTTTATGTCGGGTTCCCTGTTGCTTTCAGCTATTATCACTTCAATTGCCATAAAAGAAAAAGGAAAAAATACTAATTAGTCAATTAAAATGCTGCAGCACCTTAACCCTTGAATCTTTAAACAGTAGAACTTTAACTTCCGCATTAACCTAAATACCCCTCAAAGTAGTATTGCCGCTGTTTATTATCTGAACGAACTTTGATCCTTCAAACCTCTACAACTCCTTCTGGTCTGGCTTTGTAAAACGCATCTTATCCAATCATAAGACAGGCATGCCGAAAACTGTACAGAGTAGGCGAAACATTTAAATGAATATTATCATGGCTGACGAAAAAAAATTTGAAGAAGCGCTGATGAAGTTGCTGAGTCACGGACAAATGGACAAAGCCAAACTATCAGAAGTATCCGGAGCTATTGTTGCAATGAAGCGACATGGTTTTGTAATTGATCGTGTACATCTCAAGGGCACTCCCCGTCCGGATCGCATCATCATCAATGGTATTCCTGATCCGGAATTCTTCCAGAAGTTCAAAGGATTTACAGATCTGAACATCCGACAGTTCAGGCTATTTCCTTATGGTATCATTAATCCTGAAGGTTGGAGAGGCCAATTAGAATTTAATGTATGATACAATCCTGCCCAACAAAAGAAAAGGACGGTCAGTTGATCGTCCCTTTCCGCACCATCCAGGTACATCCCAGTCGCAAATGCAACCTGTCTTGCCGCCATTGCTATTCAAGTTCTGGTCCGCAGGCCAAAACCATGCTGGATATTGATGCGCTAAAAAAATTCCTGGAGTATGCATTTACACATGGATTCAATAACCTTTCCGTTTCAGGCGGTGAACCATTCTTATATGATCAGTTGAAAGAGTTGTTTATATTTTCAAGAAGCCTGGGTTATCAGAACAATATGGTATCAAATGGCATGCTATTACAGTCAGAAAAAAACCAGGCAATATTGGAACACGTGGATTTGATCGCTCTCAGTATTGATGGTAAAAAAGAATTGCATGATCACATTCGTGGTCAGCAGGGTGCCTATGAAAAAATGCTGAAAGGAGTTGAAGTATTGCAACATCACAAGAAGGCCTTTGGATTTATTCATACCATTACGCCGCAGAGCTGGGACTCACTGCTATGGCTGGCCGCATTTGCAAATGAGCAGGGAGCCAAACTATTGCAATTGCATCCGCTGGAAATGTATGGCAGGGCAATAACCGAATTAGGCGATATGAATGTAAATGAGACCCTGGGCCACCAGGCGTTCATCCTTGCCAACTATTTACAGGCAAAATATGAAGGAAAGATGATTGTTCAATTGGATTTGTTGCACCGCGATTACCTTGAAACCTTTCCCCAAATAGTAAATACATTTCAACGGCAATGCGCAGATAAAGGCAAACTTCCGGATTTGCTGGACACCATCATCGTGGAAGAAACAGGAAGAATACTGCCAGTTGCTTACGGGTTTGATTCATCCTTTGCTATCGGCAATGTACATGCGTTCGGCCATGAATTATTTGAAGATTTTATCGCTGAAAAAATTCCGGCCATAGAATGGTTGTTCAGTGAAACCATGAATAAAATCCTTTCCAACAAAGAATTGGAAATGGTAAACTGGAGCGAAATACTGGTTGCACAAAGTAAAAGGTATAGCCATATTGTAAACAGTTACGCCACATGAATTATTTATAGACTTATGTTCCGGTAAATTTCGATTGCTATTATTCTCTTTTGATTGATAAATGATGTGTGCCCGATATAAGAGACTGCGGCTTTTGATTTGGCAGGAACAAAGTAGCTGTTGAACCAGCCGGTATTGTAACATCATAAATGATATGGTCACCCGCTTTTTTCCAGGTGGAGATAATTTTGCCATAGGGACCGTTGTGCGTACATGAAACGCTATCCGGGCCCGCATTGAAATAAGGTTGCAACAAGATGTTCTTAAAACCGGGTGCCCTGGGATCCGGTTTGATTCCCCCCAATGCCTTATAGAACCATGCACCAATTTCTCCAAACATAATATGGTTCATTGACAGATCACTGTTGGCGTCAATGGGCCAGTTCTCGTATAAAGTAGTTGCACCATTTTTTATCCACCAACCCCACGATGGAAAAGTTTCGCGGGATGCAAGTTGATAGGCAAGTTCCGGGTAACTGTTTTCACTCAATGCATTTAAGATGGCTTTGGTACCCAGCAATCCAACATCAAGTTTTGTTCCATCAGCAATAACTCTTTTGGCAAGGCTGGATGCAATTTTTGATTTTACATTATCGGGTACAATTCCCCAGAATAAAGGAACACTCAGTTCAGTTTGCAAACCACTGCCGTAAATTCCTTTTGTTGAGTCCAGGTATTTTTTATTGAATGCATTCTTTATTTTCAACGCCAGTGCCTGGTATTTTTTGTAATCATCATCCTTTCCAAAAAGTCTGGCAGTTTGCGCCAGTATATTTGCATCTGCATAATAATAACAAGTTGAAGTTAATTCAACGGGTGAAACTGATTTCACTGGTATCCAGTCGCCCAATCCCCAATCAGTAAGGCCCGTTGGATATTTGTCATTCACATGATCCACGTATTTTTTTATGGCTTCATAATTATCAGCTAACGGTTTGGCATCACCGTAAAAAAGATAGAGATTCCAGGGAATTACAGCTATTGCACTGGTCCAGTCCAGCCCATTGGCCCACTCGTAACCCCAGCCACCGGTAGGAACAATAGCGGGCAGAACACCGTTGGGTTGTTGCTCATCTCTTAAGTCATTCAACCATTTTTCATATACCGTGATACCATTAAAATTATAAAGCCCTGTTTCAATAGCAATTTGTGCATCGCCGGTCCAACCATTTTTCTCCCGCTGCGGGCAATCAGTTGGGTAACCAAAAAGATTAGACAGGTAAGCATTATTGGTTGCGGACCAAATTTTATTAACCACTTCATTAGAGGAATTAAATGTTCCGCACGCCGGCACATCGGAATGCATAAAATAGGCAACCATACTTTCCTTGCTTAACTGAACAGGTTTAGTACTTGTTACTTCAACATATTGAAAGCCCTTGTAATTGAATGTTGGACTGAACGTTTCTATCCCTTTCCCTTTCAGAATATAAATATCAGTTTGAAAGGGATCACCGCTTCCCACAGGGCGATAGTGAACATCAATATTTGATTGATCAACATGACCATTGCTGTACAATCGTTCTCCATGTTTCAAACGAATGATGGTACCACTCTCACCTGTTAAATGGATACTGCTCACCCCGGCAATATTTCTTCCCAGGTTAAATACATAATCAGTATCAGAAAATTTTTTCAAATCTGCAATCACTATTTTTTCTACCTCCCGGATAGGAACCATTGCCTGAGCTACGATGTTTTGGGAAGGAGCGGAAGCATATATCACCTTTTTCCAGGCAGTATCCACAAACGAAGGTTCATTCCAGTATGGTATTTCCAGGCGTGCATCATAATGTTCTGCGGTATAAATGCTATTCAGAATGATCGGACTTAACGTAGTGACCCAGTCATTACCCGTTATAATGGTTTCAACCGAACCATCGGTGTAGGTTATGCGCAAATCCAAACAGAAAGAAGGTCGCGCCCGCCAGGGCGCTTTATCAAAATTCCAGACAGCCATTGATTGATGATTATACCACCCGTTGCCCATCAGTACTCCGATAGCATTTCCGCCATTGGTCACCTGACTGGTTACATCATAAGTAACATACAAGGTTCTCCGATCGAAGCGGGTGTACATGGGATCCAGCCGGTGATCACCAATGCGGCTACCATTGATGGTTAGTTCATACAAACCTGCCGCCGCTATATACGCGCGGGCACTTGCAATTTTTTTTGATGGTTCGAAAGTTTTCCTGAAATATGCTGCGGGTTCCAGGTTAACGTCTTTTGTATCTGTTATCCATGAACCCTTCCAATTCTTCCTATCCATCATTCCCGTTTCAAAAAAAGCAATATCAGCAACACTTTCCTTACCTGCCTTGTTCCATATTTTCACAGTCCAATAGTAACGGGTAAAGGGTTGCAGGCTTTTGCCATCATAGGTAACCAATTGTTTGGTTGAATTTATTTTTTTTGAATCCCACAGTGCAAGGCTTTTTGGATCGTTGCCTATCATTAACTGGTAGGCTGTTTGTCCTTCTCCTTCAATGGTATCGGCCGATTGCCAGGACAACCGAGGGTGCATTTCATCAATACCAATAGGATTCGAAAGATGTTCGCAGTTAAGTTGTACAGGTTTCGCCCACAATTTTGATTCATTCAGTAGTAATACAATAGTCAGAAAGACATACATGTGAATTCCCGCATTCCTTATCATGCATTAAATATACTATGACATTTTGTAAATGGCCATTTTCATTACTTTGATAAATCTAAATTCGATAATGCAGGTTAATTTTTATAAATAATATCAACTAAAGGAAATCATGCTGGTAATTGTCACTTGCAACCATTAATTGAACTTGAAAGCTAGTCCAACAGAAGGATGTTGGATATAAGATTCATATCGCCAGCAGCCTTTGATAACCAGGAACGGTACAAGCTTTATATCCGGGCCCACTTCCCTTACGCCAGCAATGGGGGTTCTGTTGTTGTGAAATTCTCCGGAAAAAATTTATTAATAGTATATTTTACAAGACAATATTTTGTTCTTATTGTGTTCGGAACCCAATTACTAACTATTGACTTATATCTATTAACTTATTTATTTATTATATAGGCAACGTCTTCACAAGTGCATCGCTTATTACATCAACCACCACGTTAAACCCCTACATATTCCAACAGATAGTACAATTGTCTTCACAATCATTTCTTCAACTGATATTCGTCACCACTTTTTCTTTTATATAATGATAGTTTTGGCCAGGGAACAATATTACTCATTTAAAAAAGAAAGCAATGAAAACGATAGCAGCACCTGAAGTTCGTAAAGTGATTGAGATTTCCCCGGCTGGCAAGCAAAAGGAAACAGCAGCTCAAATAAAAATGAAGGCATTGGTATTTCACGGTCCGGGTAAAAAAGCCTGGGAAGAAAAACCAAAACCCGTCATATTAAAATCTACTGATGCCATTGTAAAGATTTCAAAAACCACTATTTGTGGAACTGATTTACATATCATGAAGGGCGACGTTCCCACCGTCACCGATGGTAGAATTATTGGTCACGAAGGTGTGGGCATCGTGGAGGAAATTGGATCTGCCGTGAGTAATTTTAAAAAAGGTGATAGCGTTATCATTTCCTGTATAACATCATGCGGAAAATGTGACTATTGCAAGAAAGGAATGTACTCACATTGTGAGGATGGTGGCTGGATCCTTGGTAACCTGATTGATGGTACACAGGCAGAGTATGTCAGGATTCCTCATGCGGATAATAGCCTCTATCACATTCCAGCTGGTTCAGATGAAGAAGCGCTTGTTATGTTGAGTGACATTTTACCAACTGGTTTCGAATGTGGTGTATTGAATGGTAAGGTACAACCGGGAAATACAGTGGCTATTGTAGGTGCTGGCCCGATAGGACTGGCTGCATTGTTAACCGCCCAATTTTATTCGCCTGCAGAAATTATTATGATTGACCCTGATTCAAATCGTCTTTCTGTAGCGAAGAAATTTGGTGCTTCACAGGTTATCAATAACAGTAAAGAAGATGCTGTAAAGAAAATTAAAGAACTTACGAACAACCGAGGAGTGGATACGGTCATTGAAGCTGTAGGTATTCCGGCAACTTTTGAACTGTGTCAGTCATTGGTTGCGCCCGGAGGCGTAATTGCAAATATTGGCGTGCATGGTAAAAGTGTAGAGCTGCATATGGAAAAATTATGGTCACATAATATCACCATTACAACGCGTTTAGTAGACACCGTTAGTACGGCTATGTTGCTTAAAAATATTCAATCTAAAAAGCTGGATTCAAAACAACTGATAACACATCGTTTCAAACTAAGTGATGTGCTAAGGGCCTATGAAACCTTCGGAGATGCATCTAAAGAAAAAGCATTGAAAGTAATCTTGACCAATTAAGCACCCTTTTTAAACTGGTCTGTAGTAAAAAATAGATCATCTTCAGACAAAAAATAACAGCATTAACAGCCACGGATATGTTCCCCGTGACTGTTAATGCTGTCAAACAAAGAGGCCGTTCCATGTAAGTGACAACCTCTGAAATTCGTCTATCTGTAAAACGTTAATATATAGCAGCACGGTAAAATGATGCTGCTTATTATCTTGTATGAGATTGAGATGATTCCATCTCTCATAGCTTTGATACAGGAATGTTACAACTACAAATCACCCAAAAGATATTGAATTGTTACTATAGCATCGCAGCCAATGCCATCATACCGGACAAAACCACCAAACACTTCCAGCAATTTAATCTCTTCATATATTTTAATTTAAACACAAAGTTAAGCACCTGTTCGTTTGCGCTATGTTAAAGAAATCTAGTTAAAACCACGTTGTGACAAATAGGACTTCCCCAGAAGTGGTTTATATATTAGTTACAAAAGTTTATGCTTTAACTATTAAATCAACTTTCAACGACTGATGTTTGCTGTTATTACTAAAAATAAATTCAGTGGGGATAATAAGAACCATTGACAACAATATCATTCCAGTTCTTTAATAGCAATATTGCGAAATCTGTGCACAGCACCTGGCTTCCATAATCCCAGGCCATTCCATTGTCCCGCGGCAGGTGAATACAATGCCGTCCAGTGTGATTGCAGTCCAATCATTCCAGTAGTTGCACCTGCAATAAAATCATTTTTAGGTTCCGTTACATCCCACATCATCGCATCATTGATCCATAAAGTGATGTGCGGAATTTCTCCCGTCATCCTTATGCGAAAGCTATTCCAGTCATTGGCTTTCCATACTTGTGATCGCTGATTGGTTACGGCAGACTTACTCACCGGCATTCTTTCACCCAATAAATTACCTGTGCTGCCGGCATTCTCATCCAGTTCTACCTGGTAAGCAATTCCACTTTCTGAAGAACGTATGAAAATGCCACCATTCGACATGGAATCAATCTTTACCTCAAGGTATAATTCAAAATTTTTATATCTATTATCACTCAGCAAAACACCACCTTGTCCAAATGGATTTTGTGTGATAACAATTGCTCCTTCTTCTACACTACATCCTAAAACTGTACCCTGGTGTGTGGTGCGGCTGATATGCCATCCCTTTAAGTCCTTGCCATTAAAAATAGGAATAAAGCCGGCTGGCGGTTGAGCGATAGCCTTCCCGATGAAGATCAAAATCCATATTGTTGCGAAAATTATCTTTTGCATGTAACTTTTATTAATTCGGTTATACAGGCAGGTTTCTATAATCACATTTATCTTTTTTGCATTACCAGGCGCATTCCAATATCAAATCCATTTCCCGGGCCACCAGCATGTGTCAGATAAGTTGCATTTTTTACATCCCCGGTAAATGACGCCCCTTTTAATACATGTTGATGGCCCGTCTTAAGCGGAACAGGATCAGCAAATATTTTCTCGTTATAAAAATCCTGCACCCATTCCCATACATTTCCGAGCATATCATAGATTCCCCATGCATTGGGTTGTTTTGTTCCAACAACCGCCGGCTTATAACCTCCAAGCACAGCCGAAGATTGGATCTGCTTCCAGGAAATATCGTCTACCGCACCAGCCCGGGCAGCGTACTCCCACTCAAATTCTGTTGGCAAACGATAGAGATATTCCCTATCAACCGCATTTATTCTTTTTACGAATGCCTGTGCATCATTCCAATCTATGTTTTCTACCGGTTGATTTGCGGAACTGTCATTTTTGAAAGTGGAAGGATTTTTTCCCATTATCTTTTGCCATTGCGACTGTGTTACTTCAAATATGCCAATGTAATAAGGTTTGCTGATGCTGACATCAAATCCTGGCAGGGTGGCTTTTTGAACCGCTTTATCAACGGCAGCGATGATATCTGCAGAAAAAGGTTTTCCACTGAAATCAGTTCTACCAACGCTGGGTTGAAATTTTCCAACTGTCATATGACCGGGTTTTATCAAAACAAATTTGATTCCCAGGCTATTGGTTACAACAGTCTTCTGCGCAATGCAGCAACCTACACTGAAAATAAACAAGTATATAAACACCCCGCATTTTTTGATCATTCATTCAATATTTTATTTTGATGCAAAATGAAATTCAATTTTTGCCTCAGCGCTTTTTATCCCAGTTGGTTCTTTCTGCTCTTCCAAGTTTAAATATTTCCAGCAATTGCATGGTTGCACCATTGATGTCTTTGGGTGAATTTGTTCTTACTGTTTTTACTTCCTGTTCTGTTACTACCGAAGATCGGTTACCCAGTTCGCCACTATTCCTCACATAACTCAATACCGAAGCAATCCATTTATCATTGTTCCCTGCCATTGAAGGCATTGTGTTGGTGTATGTTTTTCCATCAACCGGACCTTTTAACCCGAATAATAATAATTGTATGTTCATTATTTTATCGCCCCGCAACCGGGGAGAACCAGCCAATGGAGGTGCCGGCATGGCTTTGCCACCTATTGCGATTCCTTTTCCACCCTCGCCATGACAATTGCTGCAAAGCTGTTTATAAATTGTAGCGCCATTTGTTACCAAATCGCGGTCAGCAGCACTGAGGTTTTTGGTTCTTTGTTCTTCTTCTTCTTTTGTTTTCTGTGCAACGGTGAATGTATTGTAAGAAAATTGCATCATCTCATTGTCTTTGTTTGCAGCGAGTAGTTCCTTCAATAAGTTCTGAGCATTCTCCGTTTTGAAACTGCGCAAAGACAAAGACAATTGCACCCTCACATCGGCACTGCTATCATTTTTTAGTTTTATCAATTGATCCATAATCTCTTTGTCATTCATCCCTATGTACATTTCACTGATCCACACGGCTGTCTTTCTCACCTGTGCATCCACGTCAGTAAATGCATGGATAAGCGTTGGTTTATCCAATGATTCCAGGCCCTCCAGTGTCCACAATGCGTGAATACGAGCCAGTGCAGTAGTTCCTGTCGCGGTTATTTTTTTCAATGCCGGTACAACAGATTTATCATTCCGTGCTATGATGGTTTGTTGGGCCATATCGCGCCACCACCCATTTGGATGATTCAAATAAGCAACCAATTCAGCAGTCGCCTGGTTTAACATATGCGGTTTTACGGAGTCTGGTTTGAAATCATCATGCACTACCCGGTATATACGACCCATGCCATGGTTTTTGTACAACCCTTTTTGCTCGATAATTTTACCGAGATAAGAATCTGGTTTGGTCCACTCGCTTTCCTGGATTATTCCATGGTACATATCAACAATATAAAAACAACCATCCGGACCAGTATAAGTATTGATGGGACGAAAATTCATATCGGCCGAAGCCAGCCAGTCTTTTTCTTTATAAGCATCTTCAATATAAATCTTGCCATTTTTATCGATTACTTTTCCACGTTTGATGATCCTACCTACGGGTTCAGGAATAAAGTAATCACCCAGTAAATCTTTGGGCAATCTGTCGCCCCGAAAAATCGATTGGCCGCAGCCGGAAGTAAATTCTTTAAGCGTATTATCTTCTGGTCGCAATACTTGCGGTCCACCTTGCGCATCAATGGTACTGATAATGGGCCAGGGCTTTGTAAAATCTTTACTATACTGATCTGCAAAATTTAATGACCCATATGCAGGCATCTGCTGTATTTGTACGGCAGGTAAACCCGGACCTGCTTCTGAGTAATAAAGTCTTCCGTAGTTATCACTGGTAAGTCCCCATTGACCAATCATATTGTCAACCATTGTATCGGCGCGCAACATTCCATTCTTATATTTATACCTGAAATTATCTCTTGATGGATAAATCCAGTTATCCAGGTTCCAGTAGAAAGCGCCATTCTGGTGCTCCAGGTTTCTCGGATCCTGTACTTCATTTTTAAAAATCAGCTTTTTTTCGTCTGCCTTTCCATCTCCATTGGTATCGCGGTATGCAAAGATGTTCTGATCATTGGTAACGCCAACCAATAAGCGATCTCCGATAGCAAGTATGGTGCGGGGCAACACCAGGCTGTCAACAAAAACAGTCGACTTATCCATTCTACCATCCGCGTTGGTATCTTCCAGCAATTTGATCCTGCTGATGGGTTCAAATTCACCAGTGGCATTGGCATCTTTCATATAAGAATTCATTTCGGCCACATACATTTTACCATTACCATCCCAGGAAATTGCTACTGGTTCCTGTACCATGGGTTCACTTGCAACCAGTTCCAGGTGAAAACCAGGTGGCAATTGTGTTTTACGCATACTTTCTTCCGGTGAGAGCGGTTTTATGGAAGGGTCTTTTTCAACAACATTTCTTCCTGCTTTTGATTTATCATCACCGTTGCCAGAACAGGCAGATAGTGTGAAAATAAAAATGGCAGTAAGATAAAAAACTGTTGTCCTTTTGTTGAAGTATTTTGATGTGAATTGGAACATCATGGCTCAGAACCGTTTTATGTTAGCTTAATAAATCATTACAATATATTTCATTCAAGGTTATTAAAGTCATATATTTTTTGAAACAATCCAGCGAGAGTAAAATACCATTAAAAGTAATACCCTGCCTTTTAAAGAATAACAATTTTATTTAAAGGCAGGATGAGAAATAATTACAGGTATCTTAAATTAATCCCCCTGTTTTTCAAATATAAAATTCCGTCATTTCGAATTTATTATTCATTTAAATTGCATTATACCAATTCTTTTTTTATCCCTCATAAAATTCCCTTCCATATGATCAAAAAAATGTTACTACTATGCCTGATGTTGACGATGATTGCAGCCAGTGCCCAGCAAAAAAGATTGTTCAACGAAACCGCAGCACAAAAAAAACAGCGCATGTCCTGGTGGCAGGATGCCAGATTTGGAATGTTTATTCACTGGGGATTATATGCTATGCCGGCGCGACACGAATGGGTGAGAAATGCAGAAAGAATTTCCAATGAAAATTACCAGAAGTATTTTGATTTGTTTAACCCGGATGAATTTGATCCTAAAAAATGGGCAAAACAAGCAAAGGCTGCCGGCATGAAATATGCCGTGCTCACCACCAAACATCATGAAGGATTTTGTTTGTTTGATAGCAAGTATACAGATTATAAAGCACCCAACGCGGCCGCTAAAAGAGATTTGATAAGAGAATATGTGGACGCTTTTCGTGCAGAAGGTATCAAGATTGGTTTTTATTATTCTTTACTCGACTGGCACCATCCTGATTATACCATCGATCGTTGTCATCCTTTAAGATTGGATGATAAAGCACCGGAATCAGAATGGGAAGCGATTAATAAGGGACGTGACATGGCTAAGTATCGTCAATATCTTTTCAACCAGGTAACTGAATTAATGTCCAATTACGGAAAAATTGATATTCTCTGGATGGATTTTTCATTTCCGGATCAAAAACATGGAAAAGGCAAAGACGACTGGAATTCCGAAGCATTGATAAAACAGGTTCGCAAGCTACAACCGGGTATTATTGTAGACAACAGGCTTAATCTTGAAAGTTATGCCGATGGAGAAGATTTTGAAACACCCGAACAGGTTGACCCGAAAGAACTGGTAAAATTCAGGGGTAAAGTTTGGGAAACCTGCCAGACTTTTTCAGGTTCGTGGGGGTATTACCGTGATGAAAACACGTGGAAGAACGATAAACAATTACTGGATTTATTGATTACCGCCGTAGCCAACGGAGGCAATCTAATTTTAAATGTAGGTCCTACTGCACGCGGAGAATTTGACTACCGGGCTACCCTTGCATTGGATAGTTTATCCCTATGGATGCACGGTAACAGCAAAGCCATTTATAATTGCAGCTATGCACCGGACCGATTTAAAGTTCCCGAAGGTACACGCCTCACTTACAATGCTGCTGCAAAAAGATTGTATGTCCATTTGTTTTCTTATCCTGAAGGAAACATTACACTTCCTGGTTACGGAGGTAAAATTAAATATGCACAATTCCTTCATGATGCATCTGAGTTGCAAACACCTGATAAAAAAGTAATCAGCATGGCGGGTAGCGGCTCAGACATCATACTGGTTTTACCTAAAGATAAACCGCCTGTTGATGTGCCTGTGATTGAATTGATATTGCAATAAACTACGGTATTCATTCAATGCACCCGGATAGTATGATGCATGTATACAGGTATTTTTATTGCTGTTGTTATAAAATATTCAACGGCGAAGGGAATACGATTATTGGGAGAAACAGGAACAATCACCCGATAGTGTATAACGTCATCGGACAACTGCTTCTGCATAATAGATGATTGCGAATGAAATAATTTTTACACATTGCAATACTTGTCCAGCAACCACTGCTCCGTACCATCTTTTTTGGCCCGTCTTGCAGCAGCATGCAACAGTGGAGAAAGCAGCGACATCCATCCTGCTGCATTTGAATCGGACATAATCAATGCAACTGCTAAATGTGAAAATTTGTTGGGTTTGCCTTTTTTATCAGTGAGTCCGTCTGCCGCCAGTCCATAAAATATTTTAATAAAATTTTCCATACCAATACTTCCCGGGTTAAAAGTTACATGAAATTTAACCGGCGCTTCCGTCTCGTTGTAAAAACGGTGCGGAATGCCAGCCGGCACTGTAAAAGACTCTCCTGCTTTCATTTTTTTAAACTCATTTTTCACCTGTAAATACAACAACCCTTCTTTTACATCAAATTTTTCTGAAAGTGTTTTGTGATAATGCAGAGGTGGTCCATCGCTTTTTCCAAGTGCTATCTCAATCAATGTAAAAGCACCATTGGTTTCTGCACTGGTTTGTAAAAAAGTAGCTGAATCGTTGATGGCCGGGTTGATAAAAGTCCTTTTCTCCATATGGCAATGTTTGAGTCAAGGTACTTGTTATTGATCACAATGACAGCTATTTAGTTGTTAAGACAGTAACCGCAAGCTACTTTAATTGAATGAAAGCTAAACCAAGTATAGATTCCTGGTATAGTTTACGATTGATAAGGATTTTGGCACGTACAGATATACATAAGCCGGAGTTTCCGAAATAATTCCTGTACCAATAATATTAATGGTTACATTTATTATCTCATTACCCCTGAGATCATTCTCTCCGTCTCCTATCCTTCCGCCAATTATTATTCAACATAAACTCAAAACCAATGAAGCAGTCAAAATTTACCTGCATGCTATTTTGTGCAGCCATGGTATTCATATTTAGCTCCTGTGGTGGAAACGGCGATGGTAACAATGCCGGCAAAGACAGCAGTACCGCTACCACCGACACTGCAGCAAAAACTGCTGAAGTAGCGGCAGCCGTTAATACCATAATCGACAAACCGGTTAATATGGTTGTCATAACCCACAAAGTCGCGAATTATGCAAAATGGCTCATCGGTTACGAAGCGCATGATTCTGCCCGACTTGCAAATGGATTACATAACTATGTGATTGGCCGTGGTACGAAAGATACAAATATGGTAATGGTTGTGCTGAAACCAGAAGACATGAATAAAGCAAAAGCATTTGCGAAAGATCCAGGTTTAAAAAAAGCGATGCAAAAAGGTGGTGTAACAGGTAATCCAACAATAACCTTTTTGGTATCTACCTGGCAGGATACTGTAAAAATAAATACCGTTATGCGGTCCCGTACCATGTTTACCGTAAAAGATTGGGATGCCTGGATAAAAGCATTTATTGAGGGAAGGCAGGAAAGACTAGACAATGGAATCACTGACAGGGTTATTGGACATGATATAGATGACAACAAAAAAGTATCTCTGGTAACAGCTGTAACAGACACTGCAAAAGCATTTGCTTATTACAAATCTGATGCACTTAAAAAAAGAAGAGCTGAAGGTGGAGTCATTGGTGAGCCTGTACGATTTTTGTTTTATGTGGTGAAACGCTACTAAGCTGAAATAAAAAAGGCTGTTGAATAAAAAAGATGAAGTAATTGCTTCATCTTTTTTATGATTAATCAGTAACATTTGCAATATCCCTTGACCATCATACCAATGATCTGAAGCATATATTAGCTTTGTTGTTTTCGGTAATTCACCATCCACTGAATACCGAATTTATCGGTGAGCATGCCCCAATAATCGCCCCAGAACATATCAGCCATCGGCATAGAAGGTTTGCCGCCTGTTGATAATGCCTCGTACAAGCGGTCTGCTTCTTTCTTACTGTCCGGGTGTACAGAAAGGGTGACGCTATTTCCTAAAGTTGCTCTTTGACCCATGCTTTCCAGGGCATCGGTACCCATGAGAATATTATTGCCGACCGGCAATTGAATATTCATAACTCCATTTAAATCCTTTTCAGATAAGTGTTCCCTGCCTGGCAAATCTGCAACATCTTTGAAACGGGTGATGCCCAGGAATTCACCCCCGAATACAGCTTTATAAAATTCAAAAGCTTCTTCTGTATTGCCAGGAAAATTGAGATATGCGTTTATTGTAATCATGATGTAAGTTTTTACTTATGATGAATCGTTTGGTTATTTTTTGTCTTGCCCTTTTTGTAAAAGCGAGATAAGTTTTGGGAACACGACCCATGTTACCAGGTACAATTTATTATTTATTAGCCGGCCGCCAGTTCATTTTTTTCATTATAGCGATTGCCTTTTTTCTCATTAATTGTTGCAGCGACCAATTTTTTATGATAAGCCCTGTAAGAAAATACCAATAATACCAGGAATACCAGCGGGAAAAATGCAAGGGCACTGACTCCATCCGTTGCGATAGTTGATACAGTGGCAAAAATAAAATCAAATGCGAAACCAGCATATGCCCATTCTTTGATACGTGGTGAAATTTGTGGTAAAATCAACACCAATGCACCCAATACTTTGAATACTGTTAATACCACACCGAAATAAGGCGGATAACCCAGGTGCCGGATGCCTTCCTTAGCCAATTCAGTCTGTGAAGTGAGTGCCGGCACAAGACCCTCCATTAAAAAGATAATACTGGTGGTTAACCAGAAGATGATGTTTGTCTTTTTCATTGTAATAAATTGTGTAGCTGATTTGTTTTTGTTGACATCACAAATCTAAAGTGGTATTTGATTACCGAACGGGTGCAATGAAGACTAGATAAGGGTTAATTGCGACTTTGTGGGATTTGCGTCTTCAAGAATACAATGATCAATTCGGGTATTACACCTCATTCAATTGGGGTGTTACACGTCATTCAGTTGGGTGTTACACGTCATTCCCGCGAAAGCGGGAATCTCATTATAATAAACGGAACTCAATGGAATTGCCTGCCTTCGCAGGCATGACGGCAAGTTTTGAATTGTGTCGCAAGCATTCATTATTTATTGATCCCAGAAAAGTATTTACGTTCAGTAAGTAAATGTGAATGCAACATGCACATCCTGGATTTGCATCTTCAAGAAGACAATGATCAATTGGGGTGTTACACACAATTCAATTCGGGTATTACACATCATTCAATTGGGGTGTTACACGTCATTCAATTCGGGTGTTACACGTCATTCCCGCGAAAGCGGGAATCTCATTATAATAAACGGAACTCAATGGAGTTGCCTGCCTTCGCAGGCATGACGGCAAGTTTTGAATTGTGTCGTAAGCATTCATTATTTATTGATCCCAGAACAGTATTTACATTCAGTAAGTAAATCTGAATGCATCATGCACATCCGGGATTTGCATCTTCAAGAAGACAATGATCAATTCGGGTATTACACCTCATTCAGTTGGGGTGTTACACGTCATTCAATTCGGGTGTTACACGTCATTCCCGCGAAAGCGGGAATCTCATTATAATAAACGGAACTCAATGGAGTTGCCTGCCTTCGCAGGCATGACTGCAAGTTTTGAATTGTGTCGCAAGCATTACGGAAAAAGGCGAAGGATTTTTGAAACCGGGAAAAGGAAGATTAAATGTTGGAGACATCCTACCACCTGCCTTTTTAAACCAGTAGTCATGTGTGGAAAATCTTTTTTTGTAAATTAAATTGATTTCCAATAAAACTTGTTGCAGCTTCCGTTGAATTCTCAGAAGCTTTATTTTCTCAGTGAATTTTGAAGCTCCGGCGATTTTACCGCATTAAAACTATCTTGATAATAATTTATTGTAACATCATAAGCAATGTTGCGTCAAAGTAAAAAATCACTGTTATGAAAAAAATTATTTGCGGTAGCATATTTATACTGCTCACTGCTTTTGTCATGCAAGTCAATGCACAATCAATCAAAGACACAGACTGGAAGACATTTATCGGCGATCAAATCAATGATACATTGACTATCCACTTCCGCAAAGACAGTAGTTTTGTGAGCACCAGCGCAGGCAATGTAGTGGTACGTTCATTTTGTACACTATCTGGTGACACATTGGTTTTTAAGGATTACGAAGGGGAATATATTTGTCCGGATAGTGAAGGCAAATACAAATTTCGTATCAATGATGGATTTCTACTCCTCACACTCATTAGCGATCCGTGTGATGGAAGGGTTAGGGCGGTTGATGGTGTAAAATGGAAAAGAGCGATGAAATAATTTAATTAAGTAATGTGGAAACCTGCCGGCAGGCAGGCAGGTGTGTAAACGTGGGAAATTACAATCCTCACAAAATCACAAACTGTGCGCAGGTACGTTTCCATTGCTCTTGTGGGAAAAAGATTAACCACTGAGGATAAAGAGGACTATTACAACGTTGCTCAGAAGACTTTTTGATCGCCTCGTGTTGGCCTCCATTCTTCTCTGTGGTTATTTATTTCTCCCCAAGGTTATATCATTTCTGTATATGCCGGGTTCAATGAATTCAAAGTCTTTAAACCTTTTATTTACGGTGAAAATAACATCAGCAGCAAAAGCAGATGGGCTATTTTTATTGAATGAAAGCATTGCTGACCATTGTTGCGTCATTTTTGAAAAGCCTCGTTTATTCTTCAAAAGAAAGGACAATAATTATTGAAAATATTGGTTGGCATATTACTATACCTGCTGGTTTTAGAAACTTAAAAAAGAATGAGATACTTCACCTGGTAAAACGCCAGAACAGGAAGAAAAAACAGCGGTTGCCCGATTTGGAAATGAAGGATTATTGTGACCGGGTTTTATTGCTGGCCATGGACTTTGAAAAAAATTACCTGCTCTGCCGCTGGGATGCTATTGCTGGAAAATCATCAACATCCATTGCAGATGAGTATGACAATGTGCGCAGGAAAATTGTTGAAGAATACAAAACGCAATACAAAGAATACAGCCGGGTAAGCCTTGAACATTATTTGGGCAGCCAATCCATTGGCACTGTGTTATTCGACAGAAGCAATATTCATATCCGCACACCGGAACGCATCCTTGCCCAGGTTTTCTTATACCATTCTATTATTAAGGGCAAGGAGATCTTAATCACTGTTTATTTTCAAAATGCCGCCAAAGCCGAAAAGCTGATAAAGGCGGTAGAAGAATCTGAATTTGGTGTTTAAAGAAAAGCAGATAAAATTTCCGGGTGAAATTTGCCCTTAGCAGGATAGTAATTTCGGCTATACCATTAATATTAAAGCCACATAAAGCATACCCATCTAAAGTAGAATATTGGAAGGTTTACGCTCGTAGAAACCATTCATCCTTGCCTGTTTTTACTTTTGTTTAAGTTTGCCAATTAAATCCAGGAATATGAAATTAGGTTTTGGTTTGCTGGCACTAACTATTACCCATAGCGCATTTTCCCAAAAGCCTGCTCAAAACAATTTGGCGGATAGTGGTAAAAATGAATTTAAAATGCAGGCAATAGCGGAAATACCCAATTATACAAAGGCTTACCGCATATTGTCCGGCCAGGTCTCCATTCAACCACAAAATACAGAGCTTCTTTATTTCCTCGGTTATACCATCTATAGGTTAAATGGCGGCAATGGTTTACAATTAAATACTGTTCAAAAAGAACTCAGCATAAAGGCAAGCGCACAATTTGAAGCCATTAATAAAATTGAACCCCTATATAAAGGAGAGATTTTCGAACTCGATCCTTATTCAATGATTACAGCTATCTGGGGAAGCCTTGCTGCATCCTACAGGGACAGGAAGTTGCCCGACTCTGTCCACTGGGCATTCCTGGAAGGAAAAAGACGAGGTGGCTTTTCAGAAACTGCGCTTGAGTATGACCGGCAGTTACTAAATAGTTGCAGGAAAAGATCGGTATTGATTACAGCGGGTGACAATATCAGTTTTCCCTGCTGGTACCTGCAGGAAATAGAACAATATCGAAGGGATATCAGCATCGTTGACATCAATCTTTTGAATACTGCCTGGTACCCGAAATATCTCCGCAACCAACAGCAATTTAGTTTTTCACTGTCGGATAACCAGATTGACACGGCACCTTTTCTCAAATGGCAAACTTCCATCCTTCATATTGAAAATCCTTTTGACAGTACTCAATACATACGGTGGCCCGTTAGACCAACAATTAATCAAGCTTATATATCTCGTGGTGATCGCCTCTTGCTGGATATCATTCATTATAACATATTTCAAAAAGACATCTATTTTTCAAGCACGGTTGATTCATCAAAAACCATCGGGTTGTATCATTACCTGGTCAATGATGGTATTGTAAACAAGGTGCCAATTGATGGAAAGGAATTGCAACGCCCGAAAGAAAAGATTTCCAAAAACCTGGCCCGTTACAGTATTGACAGGATGAATACGATAAACTTTTCCAAATCTATTGACCTGGTGACATTGGTGAATGGATTTCGCTGGTCCTATATTCAAAATATAAAATATCTTGTATCAAGTGGAATGATAGAAAATGCGAGGATACTCAGGGATAACATGAATAAGAAGTTTCCCGTTAACCTGTTGCCTTATTCATCTGCCGCCTTACAATCCGAAACAGAAAATTATCTGCAAACAATTTTGAAAACAGGTTCGGATAAATAGTGACTATTGGGCCGGCAAACAATGATTTAAAATTTAGATTGCCCTGTAAAGCACCAGGCTTGTCCATTCCTGAATGAATGCATACAGATTCAGTCATTTTATTTTATTATCAGTAAATTCACTTCGATTTCAAATATCTTCCATTGTTCTCAATCTGTAAATCAACGATTGACATGAAAAAATATTTATACATTTTAGTGTTATTGCCGTTTGCGATCCACGCACAGCAAAAAGAAATTCGCCTGTACGATAAAGCCGCACCCGGATCAGAAAACTGGAACTGGCAGGAAAAAAAGAACAACAACAATTCTATTCACCTAATGACCGTGTTCAATGTAGTGAATCCAACACTGACGGTGTTTCCGCCCGATGGAACTCCTTCAAATGGTTCGGCCATTATAGTTTGTCCGGGCGGAGGTTTTCATTTTTTATCAATAGAAAGTGAGGGTACTGAAGTAGCACAGTGGCTGGCGAAAAAAGGCTTCACCGCCTTTGTATTAAAATACAGGGTTGCGCATATTGATACGGATGATCCATTTAGTGATATGATGGCCGGCTTAAATGGCCCCCGGAAAGAGGCCTGGCAGGCAGAAAACAAAGCCACCATTCCTTTGTGTATTGCTGATGGCAGGGCGGCCATTGCATATGTGAGACAACATGCCGATGAATACAGTATTAAAAAAAATCAAATTGGAATAGTTGGATTTTCTGCCGGTGGCACCGTTACGGCAGCGGCTGCATTTCAATATACCAAAGAAAACAAGCCCGACTTTGTTGCACCCATTTATCCTTTTATGCCAGATTCAATGCAGAGCGCTGTCCTTGCCGACGCACCGCCGATGTTTTTGGTTTGTGCAAGCGATGATCAGTTAGGCCTTACACCTCATAGCGTGAGCCTATACAATAAATGGTATGCCGCTAAACTCCCGGTTGAAATGCATCTTTATACAAAAGGCGGGCATGGATTTGGTATGCATGTTCAGAATATTCCAACTGATAAGTGGATTGATCGTTTTTATGAGTGGCTGGTATTGGAGGGATATGGTGTTGCAAAATGAGTTAGTAAAATTTCTCTGTGGTAAAAAAAATTAACCACAGAGGGCACAAAGGAATATCACAGAGTTGCACTGATGTTTTTTGTTCGTCTAAGTGTTAAATTTTTTCCCTTGTGGTAAGAATTAAAATCCCTGTGAAACTCCGTGTCTCCGGGTCTTTGTGGTTCAGGCAAATCCTTAAAAAAATGATGCGTTTAAATTATTCGTTAAATACAATTCCTGATGATCTTAAAAAGTTTGATACAAAAAATAATCCCAGCTGTTTTATTAACCCTCTCTTTATCTATTGCATCAGCACAGCAGGTAAATGAACCCAAAAATTCAATCCCTGAATGGTCACAACCCTATCCGCCGTTCAGAATAGCGGGCAATCTTTATTATGTGGGTACTTATGATCTTGCGTGTTATCTTATCATTACAAGTAAAGGGAATATTCTTATCAATACCGGACTGGCGAATTCCGCTACGCAAATAAAAAAGAATATTGAAACCCTGGGATTTCGCTTTGCTGATACTAAAATACTGTTAACTACGCAGGCACATTACGATCACCTTGGTGCGATGGCAGCCATTAAAAAAGAAACCGGGGCAAAACTGATGATAGATGAAAAAGATGCGCCAGTAACAAAAGATGGAGGAAGTTCCGACTATGCTTTTGGTGGTAATGGCAGTACTTTTGAACCCATTCAACCTGATCTTTTGCTCCACGACAATGATACTATCAGATCCGGCAATATGCAACTGGTATTGTTGCATCACCCCGGGCATACCAAAGGGTCCTGCAGTTATTATTTTACGGTATCAGACGATCAACGATCCTATAAAGTACTGATTGCAAATTTTCCAACCATTGTTTTTCAAAAGCCATTTGCTGAAGCAACAAATTATCCGGGTATTGCCGACGATTACGCATATACGTTTAATGCCATGAAAAAAATACATTTCGATATCTGGCTCTCATCACATGGCAGTCAATTTAAATTACACGACAAACACAAACCGGGTGAAGCGTATAATCCAGCGGCATTCATGGACCAGGCAGGATACGACCATTCATTAAATGAGCTGCTAAAAGTATATGATAAAAAAATGGGGCATTGATGATGTAATGTTAATGCGTAAGCGCTTTTATTCGCTAACGGGGCCTGATAAATTCGCTGTACCAATGCCCGGAAGCTTTTATCGTTCTTTTCTGTGTTTCAAAATTCACATGTACCAGGCCAAAACGCGGATGAAATCCTTCGGCCCATTCAAAATTGTCGAGAAACGTCCAGACAAAATAACCATTTACTTTTATGCCCTCTGTTTTAGCTCTTAACACTTGTTCAATGTGATTTTTCAGATACGCAAGGCGGTGAGGATCGTTTACCATTTCATTTTCCACCTCATCTTTGAAAGCGGCACCATTCTCTGTAATAATAATTTTCTTTACTCCTCCATAGTTGTCCAATCGTTTCAACGCGTAATAAATGGATGAAGGAAAAATTTCCCAATTCATCAATGTGCGGTCTACTTTTCTCTTGTCCGCTTTTATAATCCTGGCTCTTACAAAAGGCATGAGCGGGGCATAAGCAACAACTTCACGCGTATAATTCTGCAATCCTACAAAATCCATTTCAAACTGAAGTTTCCGTTCATCACCTGGCAGCATAAATTTTTCGATGCTTTTGAGTATTTTCAAATCTTCTAAAGGATATCCCAGTCCAAGCAGTGGCTCAATGAATAACCTGTTCAATAATGCATCAACTTTAAAGGCAGCATCTATATCATTTTGTTTGTTGCTGGCTGCTTCAATATGAGAATATGAAATAGTGGTACCAACGTTGCAATGCCGGTTAAAATCTTTGATGATTCTTCCACCTTCTGCCTGGCACAATGCCGCATGATGAACGGCCGCCAAAAAATTACTCAAACCTTTTTTACCAGGGGCATGCACGCCCAGGAAATAACCGGCACCTGTGAACACCACCGGCTCATTCATCACCATCCAGTATTTTACTCTTCTGCCGAACTGCCTGATGCAGCAATCTGCGTAGTAACTGAACCAATGAACCACTTGCCGGTTCGTCCAGCCTCCTTTCAATTCAAGTTCATGCGGCAGATCCCAGTGATATAAAGTGATCCATGGTTCAATACCCAGTTCAAGACATAAATCAATCAGTTGATTGTAATAATCTATACCCTTCATATTCACCGGTCCGATACCGTGAGGAAGAATGCGGCTCCACGAGATAGAAAACCGGTAATGCCGGATATTCATTTTATGCAATAGCAAAATATCTTCGCGATAGCGATTGTAAAAATCACAGGCAATATTACCATTGTGATTGCTGGCGATTTTTTTTCTTTTCTGCGAGAATACATCCCAGATAGAAGGTCCTTTACCATCTTTGTCATGCGCGCCTTCTATCTGGTATGCAGCTGTTGAAACACCCCATTTGAAATCATCCCCAAAATTTTCCCTGGAAATTATCATGCCTTATCTGCTCTTTTCATTTAATATTTTACCGAGGCTGATCTCCATTAATTTCCTGGCAGACAAAATGCCTTGTTCCAGACTGGCAGGTATGGCAGTGCTTTGACTGATATGTGCAGCTATCAAATCATCGATAATTTTTTCTGTGCTATCGGGATAGTTGACCGATATAACTGTTTTTGATTCTATCCACGCCGCTATTTTTGACAGTTGTTTTTTCTTTAGGGTCTTGATCACTGGAACACCCATCTGTTCCAGTGCAGCTGCATTGCATTGTTGTTCATACTGACCTTTCATAGGTATGGCCAATAATTTTTTTCCCATGAATAATGCCTCGGCCGGTGTTTCAAATCCGGCACCACATAATATACCTGTACAATTAATAAAGCTTTCAATGAATGCATCATTGCTTACCGGTTTGATTTGAACATTTTTCTCCCGGTAAGATTCTTTTGAATGCTTACTAAAAACCTGCCATTGGATATTTTTTATTTCCCCGAGCACTTTAATAATGCGCTTGTCGGAATAAGCAGGCAAATAAACGGTAAAATGTTCCTTGTTTTGGGGTAGCGCCTTTCTTACTTCGCTTCTTATAACTGGTGTAAAAATATTTTTATCGTAAGCAAAAAAATGAAAACCATACGCTTCCGTAACCGGGGCATAGTTGGTTAAAATTGCTTTGCCAATTCGATCTTTCTTTTTTGGCCGGGGACTGTGTGTATTGATAACAGCTGCCTGGTGACTGAGTCCTATACAGGGTTTATTGGCTGCCTTACATGCCCATGCACTTACTGGTTCAAAATCATTTATGACAAGATCATAATGACGGATAGGTAAACACTTTATTTCATTGTAAAGATTTCTCAAATTGCTTTTACGATAAGTGGCCAGCAAATCAACCCCGCCTTTTTTACCGAATATAAAACTCAGGCCGTTGAATTTATATTTAATATCATAGGGTAAATCAACATCTGCCTGTATGCCGCTCACCAGAATATCCAGTTCACCCTTCTGTTGAAGAATGGGAACTATATCACGGGCCCTGCTGAGGTGACCGTTACCCGTTCCTTGTATGGCGTAAAGTATTTTCATTCATTGCGCATGGCATTAAACTCAGCCATCATGTTATCGAACAATTTACTATTATCCAATTCATCGTCCTCTTTCACTTTTGAATGATCAACAGGCATTATTGTCTCATCAAATTTATACAATCGCCACTCGCCATTTGCATGTTCCAGAGCAGTCAGGTTTTCTATCCAATCGCCGCTATTAAGATAAGTGATACTGCCATGCTCATTACTAATTTCCCTGAATTCCGGTTGATGGATATGCCCGCAAACAACATACTGATAATGATTGCTGATGCCTATATCTGCAGCCGTCTGTTCAAAATTATTGATGAACTTAACCGCCGACTTCACACTGTTTTTTATTTTTTTTGAAAGGGAAAGTTTGCCCCGCTTGAATATGTTTTCAGAAATAAAATTGGCGAAGCGGTTGATGAGTATCAGTGTATCGTAACCTATTGCACCCAATTTTGCGAGCCATTTGCTATGTTGCATCGTCACGTCAAAAACATCGCCATGAAAAAACCAGGCTTTCTTACCATTGTCCAGTTCTAATACCAATTTGTTTGCGATCCTGAATGATCCCATTTTAAAATTTACAAACTTGCGCAGCATCTCATCGTGGTTGCCGGTAATGTACCAGATCTTAACGCCCTTGCTCATCCACCCTAAAATATGCTTTACCACTTTCATATGGCTTTTGGGCCAATATCTTTTGCTGAACTGCCAGATATCAATGATATCTCCATTAAGTACAACGGTTTTGGGTTTGATTGATTTCAGGTAATGTAATAGCTCCTTCGCGTGACAACCATAAGTACCCAGGTGAATATCTGAGAGTACAAGTATATCAATTTTACGCGGCTTTATCTGACTCATTGAACAGATTTCAGGTATCTGAATGCTGTAGTAAATGATGATACACGGAAAAGAAAAATACGAATGACTAGTTCGGTGAAGAAATATCTGATTTGTTTCATTACGCTATTTTGATAAGACTGTAACCACCTGGTAATTGGCAAAGAAACAAACTGTATAATATCAAAATGTTACTAAAACATTATCCTACTGTTATCTGATTGTTGAATGTGAACCATAGAGAATTTGCGTCACAGAGGTTCACAGTGATATTTTTTTGAACCACAGAGACGCTACGACACGGAGGTTCACTGCGATATTTTTATCTAAGATTTGGGCATACACAAACATGTTTTGCTATTGACTCAAAATGCTTATTTGTATTTAACTCTTTTGTATCCCCGCTGTATCTCTGTGGTTCCTTCTTCCATTTAATTACTCCGTGTCGCCGTGTCTCTGTGGTGCCTTCTTCCATTTAATTACTCCGTGTCTCTGTGGTGCCTTCTTCCATCAAATGCCTCCGCGGTTCTCTACCGATGGGTTAATTCCTTACAAATCAATTACTAATATTTTTATTATTGTATTACTAAAATTTTTAGTACTCTTGTTGAAAGATTCCCGCAATGAAAACAATTTATATTGGCTTGGTGCACGCCGGGTTTCCCTCCCCTGCGGCCGATTATGCCGAAGAAGATATTGACCTGAAAAAATACCTGCAACCCAATGCCACTTCTATCTATTGTGCCCGGGTGCAGGGCGACTCTATGATTAACGCGCACATTCCAAATGATTCCATTGTGGTAATTGATAAATCACTTACGGTCCGGAATGGCAGCGTTGTAGTAGCAACCCTCAATGGTGAAAAAGTAATAAAGCATTTTGTAAAAACACATTCAGGCGTTTACCTGGCACCCTGCAATACTAATTATAAGCCCATTAAGATTTTACCAGAAATGGATTTCGGTATCTGGGGCGTGGTAACCCATGTAATTGTTAAACTGGTTAAATAAAATGATTGCGCTGGTAGATGTCAACAATTTTTATGCATCCTGCGAAAGAATGTTTGATCCATCCCTGAATGGCAAACCGATTGTTGTGCTGAGCAACAATGACGGTTGCGCCATTGCCCGCAGCGATGAAGCAAAAGCCCTGGGTATTGAAATGGGCACCCCCTATTATATGGTGAAGGATTTGCTGAAAGTGAACGGCGTGAAGGTTTTTTCCTCTAATTATACTTTATATGGCAGTATGTCGCAAAGGGTAATGCACCTGTTGAAATCTTTTGTACAAAAAGTAGAAGTATATTCTATTGATGAAGCCTTCCTGGACCTCAGTGATCTGCGTTACGCCGATTTATCTTCACTGGCCATCGAAATACGGGAAAAGATAAAATCCCACACAGGCCTTACCGTTAGTATCGGCATCGCCCCCACCAGGGCGCTGGCAAAATCGGCCAACCGGTTTGCCAAGAAATATAAAAAAGATACCGGCGTGCATTTCGCCGGTTCACCCGAACAAATAAACGAATTATTGATGGCGACACCCGTCGGCGAAATCTGGGGCATTGGCAGGCAATATGAAAAATTATTATTGGCAAATGGCATCCACAGCGCGGCCGATTTAATATTGCAACCAACCGAATGGATCCGAAAAACGTTTAGTGTGGTGGGTCAACGCCTGGTATTTGAATTAAGTGGCATCCATGCAATAAAATGGGATGATGTGCCTGCACCAAAAAAAAACATCTGTACATCAAGGGGCTTTGGCGAGCTGTTGACAGCATTCAAAGACATACAACAGGCAGTCGCCGCGCACGCCGGCAGTTGCGCCAGGAAGCTCCGCCAGGAACAAAGCTGTGCCACCAAACTACAGGTGTTTATTCAAACCAATCCACACAAAGGCGAAATGGAACAATACTTCTCCGGGGTTACATTGCGACTGAACACCGCAACGAATAACAGCAATGAACTCATTAAATTCGCGGTGAACGGGTTGAAGATGATTTATAAAAGTGGGTATCAGTATTTGAAATGCGGTGTAATGGTACTCGACCTGGTTCCGGAACATACCATCCAGATGGGACTATTTGATACGCGCGATAGAGTAAAGGATCAGCGGTTGATGCAAAGCCTGGATGCAACCAATAAAATTTTTGGCAAGGATGTGGTACGTTATGCAACGCAGTCTTTCGATAACAAATGGCATTTGAATGCGCGGCTATTGTCGCCCTGTTATACTACCCGGATCAACGACATTATGAAAGTTAAAAGCTATTGACATGTTCAATCCGTTCGCGGCCTTTGAGCCCCGCTACCTGCCCGAATTCAGGAAAAAGGGCGTGATTGCCTTTGTAAAACAAGCATATGCCCGTGGTAAAAATTTACTGGAAGAAAATCCACGCGCTTCTTTTATGCTAAGCCATTATAATGAAATGCAATTGGCCAACCAGCATATTGAATCACTGACGCATGATCCATCCGCACAACTTATTTTGCTTGACAAGGACGATGGTTACAGTGCATTGGAAAAATTACTGGAAAACAAGAATGCGTTATACTATACCCGGCTGTTGCTGAAAGATGCCAATCATAAAGCAAAAAAAATGCTGGATAAGAAAATCCATACCTATATCGATAGAAAGTCGGGTTGGAATCCCCGGGGTTATGACGAGGTTGGTTTCAATTTGGACATTATCTTTGGACAGATATATGTTGATTTCAAATACCGCGGAAAGGAAATCAAGATAAAATTGGAAGAACTGGAAAATCAAAAGGACTATGTGCTATGATATTTCTTATAAAATTACGCTGGAATCACTGGAGGATTATTTTGGCAGTTTGATTTACGATGATCCGCAGATCAATCTCGAGTTTGATGGCACCCATATCATGGGGCACAGTTATGGCCAGCATCCCATCATTTACAGGAACCGGGAAGATCAACAACTTCATTGTAAACTGATGGAATGGGGTTGTATTCCATTCTATGTAAAGGATGAAAAATCGTTTATCCGCCAGCGTGCAAGCATGCTCAATGCAAGAAGTGAACGAATATTAGACGATACAAAAAGTTATTGGAACAAGATCAGGAACCGGCGTTGCCTAATACCTGTGAACGGGATATACGAGCATCGGGCAATCAAAGGATGGAAATTAAAAGTGCCCTATTATATTAATCTAAAATCGCAGCCCACTTTTTTTATTCCCGGATTGTATTCCGTAGTGGAACTGCCGGATACTTCAACCGGTGAAATGTTAAAAAGATGGACCTATACGCTGATTACAAGAGACGCTAACGCCATCATGCGTGATATACACAACAATGGCGATAATCGCGGTCGCATGCCTTTGTTCTTACCCTTAGAACTTGCACTGCAATGGTTGAATGATGAGTTGCCGGAAGCGGACTATCGTGCGATATTACAGTATGAGATACCTTCTGAAGAACTCAGTTATAAAACAGTTTTTACCATCCGGTCTCCAAAACTTCGTCCCGATGATCAGCCAAAGAATGAATTATGGGAATGGGAAAAGTTACCGGCGTTGGGTGAGATGAACCCGGATTGAAATGGTCTCGCCGCAATAATTTTCTGTAAAAGAGTTTGTTTCGAAATAAAATATCTCCGCTGGATTTCCTTTAATGATTAACGGCGTAAGGGTTAATGTATATCTCTTCCTTTACAGAGATTTACATCATATTGATACATGCTACTATTTTTTTTGGTCGCAAGTTGGCAGAATTTGCATATACCAAAATACCAATACCTATGTTAAACATCCTGATTGCCTGTGACCATAAAATATCCCGCGAAGCGTTGGCCGCGATACTCTCTGCTGAACCCATGTTCAATGTGATTGATATTTGTGCAGACACCCTCGCAGCGATTGCCATCACCGAGCGGGAAAAACCCGATATAGTTTTTATAGATGGTAGTACGGATGCACTCGCCGCTTCGCAGGCAACAAAAAAAATACGTGCCAGTTTTAATGCCAGCATTATTGCTGTTTCCCGCCAAAAAGACCCGCACTTTGCTAGACACATGCTTACAGCAGGCGCTCTTGGTTATCTTACAAGTCAATCGTCTTCAAACGAAATTGTGGCTGCAGTTTGCGCTGTTGCTAATCATTATATATTCAACTGTCTCGAAAATAACTATGTTCCCACGAAACCGGCCGGGCACTTTTCCGCCCTCAAATACCTTATTGAATCCTTGTTTGCCAAAAGCCGCAAAACCAAATTGCAGTTGGATAGGTTTCAATGGCATGGCATTTTACGTCACACAAATTAATAACAACTGATCATTCATCATTGCTGAGAACAGGAAACCATTCCTGTTTATCTTCCGGACACTAATTTATCTCCCCTTCATTCCGGAAACATCCAACCCGCACATTATAATACGATATTAAAACATGGGAATAGTCATTGGAGAAATTCATCTGCTGAATGAAATATCAGAAACGCAAAAAGCCCGGCTGGTAAAATCATTTCAAAAAGTGGGTTTTGATCTGCCAAATTGAAAGAAGGAGATTTTATATTTGAACCCGGAATAGATATGGAATATGTTGATGGCTTTTCTTTTAAAGCAAAAAAGATAATTTTTCAAATGGTTAAAAGAATGTTCAGATAGAAGAGTAACTGTATGTTCTATTTGTAACGGTACATTTGCGTTAGGTTACGCTGGGCTTGTTGGAAAATACGGAATGTACCACTCATTGGAGGCGGGTGAATACATAGCATCTTAATGCGGTTTCAAAACTGCAAGACCGCTGCATAGAATCTTGCAAAAACAGCATCGTACCAAATAAGACTGTAAATAGCAACAGCTTCAAAACAAGTACCCAATAATAGGAGGAATTTTACGTTAGTGAGCAGCGTCCGCGCCTTTGCTAAAACCCTATCAACGTAAAATCTCCAATATGAAGAAGAACCTCCTGCTCCATGCGGCCATATTGTGCGCAACTGTGTTATCGGCCCAACCATCTTTTCAAACAACTTTGCAAACAGGTATTTCACTGCCTTTGAACAGTAATAATATAAACAATACGCATGCGGGTTATGGCATTCATTTCGGAAACCATCTAGATTATACATTTGGAAACAATTCTGTAAGATTTGGTATCGGAGCCTATATAGGTTTCTTAAATACATTCGGAACAAATGATAAATACAAACAAACAGGTCAGCAGATCGCGCAGAAATTCAATATGCAGTCATCTCAGCTTGTCTTTAATGAGTCCGCATTTAAGAGCACACAACTCTTATTGGGCCCGGTACTCTCCTTTAAATCAAATAACTGGAGTATTGATTTTTGGGCGAAGGGAGGTTATGGTTTAAACGAACCCGGCAGGTACTCAGTACAATCGCGCGAAAATGGTACTGTCAATAATATTTATGTGAACCAGAACAGTGAGAATAAAAACGGACTTGCATATAATGTAGGTGCCGGACTACAATATATCATTTCTTATTACGTGGGTCTTCAACTGAGTGCAGGCTACTTTGGCACGCAAACCGAACAAGTCAATTACAATTTCGAAAGAGAAAAAGGATTGGCACCACTTTACTATAATGCCAAAAATAATTTTATTCAAGCCTCTGTTGGTTTTCGTTTCACCATTGGTAAAGAGAATAGCACAGAACATAATACAAGGGCCAGCATCAATACTACCCGTTCAAATATTAAACATCAGTTCTTCAGCACAAACGATTATGGAGCGACAGAAAGACCGGATCAAAAAATAAAAACCAAAAGCAATATCAAAAACGATCGCGCAATAAACAATAGTGGGAATGCAGCAGCGGATGAAGAAGGCGGAATTGCCCAACGACCCGATCAAAAAATAAAAACCAAAAGTAATATCAAAAATGACCGGTTGATCAGTAATAACGGATACACAGCAGATCCTGAAGCAGACTCACTGTTTTTTATTCCATCTAAAATAGAAATCAGGAATGAACGGCCAATGCCAAAGGGAGAATTTGCTGAAATGTCAAGGCAATCACTTGCAGCTGTCAATAGTTACCTGACGGGTTTTGCTTACCAGGGGCAAAATGGAGCCGTACTCAATCAATGTGGCAGTAGTGCTATGGCTGGTGAACCCATTCCGGGTGTTGATGTAAGGTTAAGACGTATGGGTGATGCGGGAAATAATGTATTGACAGCAAGAACAAATAAAGATGGAAGTTTCTCTTTTAATAATATTGAACCCGGTAATTATAACGCGGAGGTAGGTAGTAGTAAAATGGACGTTGTGGTTACAGGAAACAATGATAACGCTTACTCGATACTTGATATGAACAGCGAATCCTGCAACAATACAAAAGAAAATTTTGTAATCAGCATAGATGATAAATTATATGTTGAAGTAATAACTGCGCGGGAAGCCTCCAGCGGTATGGCAACGGGTCGTGTATTGCCAACCGTCAATAAAAAAGAAATAGCCATTGATGAAGCCGGTGTACAAAAACCACGTGATGTTTCTTCCGGACTGGCCACTGGAAAACGAATGCACAAGCCATTTCGGGTATCTGACACCGAGTTCGATCTGAACTGGAACAATATAATTATATATGACGGTAAGCTATATGCGGAAGTAATGTCATCCCGGGAAGCTTCCAGTGGGATGGCCAGCGGCAGGTCGGTTCTAATAACAGGTGATGTAGATGGTGATGGCTTTACAGAACTTCAGGTTACCGCTCCGCGTGATGTTGCCAACGGACTTGCCACCGGCAAAAGAATGCACAAACCTTTTATTGTGGTATACGATTCGGAAGATGATATAAACAACTATGAAATAATTGATCCGCGCGATGCGGCCACGGGCCTGGCAACAGGCAAGCGCATGCATAAACCCTTTGTAATTACAAAAGAACTGGATGTAACGGATAATGAAATGGTATTGCCCCGGGATGCTGCAACAGGTTTGGCCACTGGCAAAAGAATGCATAAACCATTTGTAATTACGAAAGAGCTTGATGTAACAGGTAATGAAATGGTATCGCCCAGGGATGCTGCAACAGGTTTGGCCACCGGAAGAAGAATGCACAAACCTTTTGTTGTGGTATATGATGCAGAAGACGATGCTGATAGTTATGAGGTAGTTACCGGAAGAGAGGCGTCCAGTGGTATGGCCACCGGCAAAAGAATGCATAAACCCTTTGTAATTACAAAAGAATTGGATGTGTCGGATAACGAAATAGTATCGCCCCGCGATGCCGCAAGTGGTCTGTCTACCGGTAAAAGAATGCACAAGCCTTTTGTTATGATGCTTGACGATGAGGATGCAGGTGATTACGAAGTGGTTTCTCCCAGGGATATTGCTACCGGTCAATCGAGTGGCAGACGGCAACATCAACCAATCAGTTTTGTATACGATGGCGTTACTTATAACATTATTCATCGGGATATTGCTGCACGCAATACGTTATCAAACGATGCCGGAACAGAAAAAATGGCTATTACAGAACAGGGTTTACCAAAGAAAAAGGGCAGCAAAAAAGCCGTAGAAAGTTATGATCCTTGGAACACTGATGATGCCGACAATGATGTTGTGAGTAACCCATTATACCAGGGCGGCAATACCAGTGGAGTAAATCCTTTATTCGAAGCAAAAGATGCACTGCGGGTTAGCGGTTCTAACGGTAAAGATCATGCTATCTTTATTCCTTCAGTACTTTCTATCAACCAGAATAGCAGTACTGCTGCACTACCATTTACTGAATACCAGTTGGCGCCCATTAAATGGATGGCACCTGAAAGCATTGCTTCAAGGAAAGGCATTACTGAGAAGGGAATTAAGAAGAATGAAACGAATGAAAGAAAGGGATGGGATGGCACCGTAAAAGGGGGTAGTAAAAATATCAATACCAGCGAACCGGGATTGGGTGGTGGACATGATAAAATAAATGATGTTGTTGCAGGAAATGATGCTGCAAAAGGTATTAACGAAGCGGGTATTAAAAAGAATGAAACGAATGAAAGAAAGGGATGGGATGGCACCGTAAAAGGGGGTAGTAAAAATATCAATACCAGCGAATCGGGATTGGGTGGTGGACATGATAAAATAAATGATGTTGTTGCAGGAAATGATGCTGCAAAAGGTATTAATGAAGCGGGTATTAAAAAGAATGAAATCGCTATTGGCGAAATAAGCCGTTTACGTTGTTCGGATGGTTCTTGTTCAATAGAAACCACCGTATCAATAGACGGCAAAGAATACGAAGCTGTTGTTACTGGCGTACTAAAAACCAGGCATGATACGGTTAAGAATAGTATTAATAATGTAAGGTAGAGACGGGCTTGCCAATCATCATAACGGCAGTTGTAATTATTGGCTTATTATAAATTATCAGGTTTATCTATAGGCAGTCTTAACTAAGTTGTATCGTACGGCTAACTAAGAATTTTCTTGCCATCATTCGAAATAGATTTCTGTTGTTTAACCATATTAATGACGCAAAGTGAAAATTCAATATACAACGGATTCCAAAACCTCCACCGGGATTTAATAATCCCGGTTGATCCATCAGATTCAAATAATACCTTGTAATCTCATAAAAAAGAGCTTTTGACCTTTATACATCAGCCTGGTCTTATATTGTTGAATAATCATTAACCCCATTGATTAAATGAATTACCCAGATAAATCAGATATGCTGCTGGGTGTAAGTTGGTTGGATTGTGTTGCATCCGTTACAAATTAAACGGTCAGACCAATGATGCTTGTTCAGGAATCATTGCTCATCTACATCAATAAACTGACAGTTTACATTGCTACACATAACTGCTCATCTTCTTATCTCCAAACGCTCTTTCCCAGACCCGCTTTTCTTCGCTGGGGATATATTTATCCTTCAGTTCTGAAAGCCCTTCTGTAAACCCGTTCATACGAGTCTTTAATTTTTTTCTTGTTACAGACCCCTTTGCGGGTGCAATCAATATTCCTACCGCAATTCCTGTAAGTAATGCAATCAGTGTTTTGTTCATTTGCTTCTTTTTTTCCTTTGCCTATACAAAATATGCGCCATTTTATATTAAAAAGTTTACTGAAATTTAACAAATACCCTACACTTGTTGAATGGATGCATTTATTTATTAATGTATCCTTAGGAAATCTTCCCGCAAATACTATTTATATAAATCAATCCTATTTAATTGTTCTTATAAAAAATGATTTTACTTCAACTATGGTATGCCGGCGTTCGTGACAAAGCTGAAAGCCGATATTGCCCTCTGAAAATCCGGTTTCATGAACGATATCAATTGTCTTAACACCATTTAGCCATGCCTGTATATGATGCCCTTTGGCGATAATATAATAATGATTCCAGTCATTGGCTTTTACCAACTGCAACGCCAGTGAATCCGGATATTTCTGCACCATATTAGCACGACGTTCTTCCCATAGTGAACCCCAATAACCTTTGCCCATATCAACCTGGTATCCCGGAGCATCATCAAAATTAGTTGGATGCAGGCGAATACATACACCTGAATTCGCATCCTCACCACCGGTCATTTTAATCATAACATTTAATTCAAAATCTTTATAAACATTCTTAGTCCACGTATAATGATGCATCGTTTCACCATCTGCTTCACCACGCAGTATACCATTGTTCCATTGCCAATATTTTTCTTCCGCATTCCAGCTGTCTGGTGAGGAAAACAGGTTTATCCATCCTTTGCCTACGGGTTTATTATTAATAAATTTACCATCGGGTGGTAACGTATTCTTAAGAACTGTACCCGGCTGGGCAGCAGCGTTTATAAGGCAGGCAACCAGCAAACAACAAGTAATGATCAGTTTTAGTCTTATTATTTTCTCAATATTCCTTGCTGTATGATCATATAATTTTTGCAATGTCATATTTTTATTTTTTAGTGGTTAATATATAATGAGTAAGGCGTATGACCCTGCATGTTTGAAATGAAAATCCTGGTGCCTTAAATTACCTGGCTGTATTCTTCACACTGCAATAATCTACTCCGGATACTCAAAATAACAACCGCAAGGGAAAATTAATGTATAAAGTCCGCAAAAAGTAATCCAGCGAGTTGAATCAATATTTTTTGCTCCGGAACGATACTCCTGAAATATGCATTAACTTAACGAATCGGCTAAAGCAAATAGCTGAATTTAATATTTGGGGGATATGTTTTCAAAATAATTAATGGCTGTATCGTAAACAAATGACTAAGAAATCCATGCGTATAATAGTGTCAATAATTTTTATGATTGGTTCTGTTGCACTGCAGGCACAGTCCATATTAGTTAACAACCAGCCTGCCAGGCTTGAAATACGGCCAGCAGGTGAGCAAAGTATCCGAATCACTTTAAAACCGCTGAGTTTCAAAAACAAACTGCCTTACTCACCAGCCCTGGCAGAACGAAATTATCCGGCTCCCGTAGTTAGTCTTACAACAATCAATAAATCCATAACAAAGGAAGTCGGAAATTTAAAAGTAATCTTACACAATAGCCCTCTTTCAATCACTGTAACAAATAAGCATGGTAAAACAATACAGCAATTGGTATTTGATAAAGATGGAAAATTATCTTTTAGCTTATCTGATGTGCCTGTATTGGGACTGGGAGAAGGCGGTCCAAAACCGGCAAGAGATATTGACTGGCGAAAGTTACCTGTACAATATGATCGCCGGGGCTTTTATGATAGTATGCAGCCTCGCTGGCAAAGCGATGCATACGGTTCACGCAATCCATCTGCCATGCTGGTGCAACCCGCCTACTGGGGAATTTTTGTTGCGGCACCCTGGGTAGCAGTCGATCTGCGCAATAAGGAGCAGGGAATATTTATTCCATGGAAACCCACCGGAGAGGAAAAGATTCCGCAAAACCAACAAAACCAGGGATTGAATCTTGGCAAAGGCCTTCCACCCATTAATGAAATAATTCCTGGCTTGTACGACCTTTTCGTTTTTGATGCACACGACCCTGCTGAAATGATGAAGGATTTCTCCCTTATTACTGGTCCTGCGGCTATGCCTCCCCGTTGGGCGCTGGGCTATATGCAATCTCACCGTACATTGGAAACTGATAAACAGATGATTGAAATCGTGGACAGTTTCAGGACCAAAAAAATTCCAGTTGATGCAGTTATTTACCTGGGCACCGGCTTTGCACCGCGGGGCTGGAATAAGAAACAACCCTCTTTTGATTTTAACCCGGATGTTTTTACCCGGGACCCAAAAGACGTGATAACTGACATGCATAACCGAAATGTTAGGGTAGTTGTTCATATGGTACCGTGGGACAGGGATCGATTGCCAACATTACATGGAAATATTCCGGCTAAGAACGGTGAAACATTAGATGGTTCACATATTGCCAATTATTGGAAGGAACACCTGGATCTGGTAAATTCAGGCATTGATGCCTTCTGGCCCGATGAAGGAGACTGGTTTAATTTAAATGAACGCATTAAACGTCACCAGTTATATTACCAGGGACATTTATCTGCACATCCAAACATTCGTCCATGGAGTCTACAGCGAAATGGATATCCCGGTATTGCTCAGTGGGGTGGATGGGTTTGGTCGGGCGATACTGAATCTTCCTGGAAAACATTGGAAGCACAGATTGCAGTTGGTTTGAATTATTCAGTGAGCATTGGTCCTTACTGGGGATCAGATATTGGTGGCTTTTATCCAAGTGAAGAATTAACCGGTGAACTTTATGCAAGATGGTTTCAGTTTGCTTCCTTTTGTCCTTCTTTTCGTTCGCATGGTGTTACCTGGCAAACCCGTCTTCCCTGGGGTTGGGGTCGTAATGATATGGGACCGAAAGAATCTAAGACGCCGCCTCTTCAATCATCGATGAATAATAAATCAATTGAACCCATTGCAAAAAAATATGATGAACTACGTTACCAGTTATTGCCATACACTTACACACTTACATGGCAGGCACGCAATGCCGGCATGCCATTGATGCGCCCATTATGGTTGCATTATCCGGATGATGCTCAAGCGCGTAATACCGGTGATGAGTATTTATGGGGCCGTGACATGCTGATTGCGCCCGTCTTTGAAAAAAATGCGGTTAACCGTAGGGTTTATCTGCCAGAAGGAGATTGGTACGATTGGTGGACCAATGAAAAACAAACTGGCGGTACCCGTATTACCCGCGCTGTAGATTTGTCCATTATGCCTGTCTATATAAGGGCCGGCGCCATTATTCCTTTTGATCCAATACGGCAATACACAAACGAAATTGTAACAGCACCCACTGAACTAAAAATTTTTACGGGAGCTGATGGTGAATTTGTGTTGTACGATGATGATGGCAGTAGCCAGGATTACCTGCAAGGGAAAGCAAGCTGGACAAGTATTAACTGGAACAATAAACAGAAATTGTTAACGCTGACGTCTGCTGCACCGAAAGGATCTGTAAATGAATCAAAAACAAAAACATTTAGCATTCGCTTAATTCCGGACAACGAAATAAAAACAATTGTTTACAAAGGGCAGCCCGTTTCAATAAAATTTTAATAACGATTGAAAATTAAAAGTATGCCGGGTGCTATACCTAACTGCTCATCTTCTTATCTCCAAATGCTTTTTCCCAGACCTGCTTCTTCTCTCCGGAATGTATCTATCCTTCAGTTACGGCAGCCCGTATGCAAGTCCGTTCAGACCAGTCTTTATTTTTTCTTGTTGTGCGGAGAGTATGTATGAACAATAATATGTAAGCAGGGTTAATTTTCATTTCAATATTGGTTAAGCTAGTTTACGGTTAACTGGCAGCGTAGTAATTTTGCTGGCTGCCTGTTGCAGATTGCTACGCAAAAAAAAGACAAATAGCTACTTTAGTTATTGATGGATGATACGGGTTTAGTAAGGATATCGTCGTTGTTCACGCCTTTCTTTTTAGAAACATTCTCGGTGAGCTTTCCAAAATTCCAGGTAAGTGCCAAAACTCCGCCCCTCCGAATTTGCGTAGTAGTATTACTGTTATAAAAGTTCTGATCTTTGGTAATCGTTGTAAAATTATGGGTCTTTTCAAAAAAGTTCACTACCCTCAAAGAAATACTGATTTTATTCTTAAATATTTTATAATTCAACGCGCCGTTATACCAGATGCTGAATGGATAGGTAGTTTGAATCGTTCTTGGGTCCTGCCAGAACACCATATAACTGCCTACGCTAAATTTGTCTGTAAACTTATAATTGGTATTTAGGTTGATATTGCTTCCAAAACCACTATTTGATTGGGATGCATTGGAATTATTGGTGACGGTACTATATCGAAGTGATCCATTCACAAACAAACTCCATTGGGGAGTAATCTTTGTACTGAGATTCAGGTTTACGCTGGATTGAAATTCTTTGCCGATATTCAGACTGGTCGTTTTTGTAATGCCCGACTGCGGATCAAAGGAAGAATACTGCAGAATTTTATTGTCGCTATAACTTCCTTCTATAATAATTCCGCTGAACGTATTCCCTTTTACATACCTCAATTGCCCTGAAACTGCGTGTACTGTCTGGGCACCCAGGTTGGGATTTCCAAAAGAAATATTCAGTGAGTCGTTGTTATAAACAAAGGGATTGAGATCCCAGATATAGGGCCGCTGCAATCTCTTTGTATATCCAAATACAAGGGTGGTAGCGGTATTTACACGGTTGGTCCATTGTATGTTTGGCAGCAGCGTTACATAGTTGTGATCCACCTGCGTGCCAGATGAAATAAAGTTGCCGTTTACGCCGGTGTATTCAATACGCGCACCAAAACGAAAGCTTGATTTTTTTAATCGCAGGCTATACATGCCATACAAACTGAATACATTCTGCGCGTATTTAAAATAATCAGTATTGGCAGTATTGGTTTTGTAGTTGTCAATAGCACTGTATTTAACCAGGCTTTGAAAGTCGGAACTGGCACGGCGCAAAATTGCTTTAAATCCACCTTCCAGTTTACTGCTCTTATTTAAAGGAATGCTGTTGTCGGCCTGTATTGTATATTGATTGTTGATTGCATAGCTGTTGTTAATCAAATAACGATCTGTACCGGGATTATCCTGGAAGCTATTTAATTTAGCATCGTTCTTACCAAACTCGCCAAGAAATCGAAGGCTGAATTCTCTTTCCTTGTTCTTTTTAAAATGCCTGATATAGTCACTGCCCACATTTACGCCGGGATTATTGGCTTTGTTGTTAAGCGAGTAATAACTCCTTGTTGATGGATCTGTTCCAAAATCAGTTGTGATAGTTTGGTCAGTGACCGTTTTATTCGAGTAGCTGTCGATATTAGTATACACACTAACGGTGTTAAGGCTGTCCATGTCCCAGCTCAATTCCGCATTTCCGAAGCTCCAGCCTGCACTGCTGTACTGATCGCCATCAAGGGTTCGCTTTGTATAAAGGCTTTGGGTTGACGGGATCGTTATATTACTGTTATGTTGTAACGCGGGGTCACTAAAACCTGTATTTAAAAAAAGGCTCAACCCAATATTGCCGGCTTTCGCATTTCCATTAATTGTGAAATTATTTAGCTTATCAGTGGTGCGAGAAAAAGAAGACAGTGAACCATTGTAACCAGCTATTTTTTTCTTGGTGATAATATTGATGAGCCCTCCTATTCCCTCCCCATCATATTTAGCCGAAGGCGTTGTTATCACTTCAATCCTTAAGATCACTGCCCCAGGAAATGCCCGCAATGCTTCTTTGATATTCCTTGCGAACATAGAAGTCTCTCTTCCATTCAGCAGAATTTTAAAATTAGATTTTCCATTCACTTTTATATTATCCTCCCCATCCACTGTTATAAAGGGCGTCTTCCTCAATAAGTCGATGGCAGTTTCTGTTTTGTTGCTGGGATCTTCGTCTACATTAAAAACAACCTTATCGTCCGATTGCTCAACCATGGGTCTTTGCCCATTTACCACTACCTCTTTTAGCGTACCCATTGTCCGCGATAGTTGTACAGGGTCCACCCGCATATCTCCTGCAAGCGAAGTAACAGCTATGTCTACCTGCTTTTCTGAAAAACCGGTATGGGTGAATGTAAGTATATAATTACCTGTATCTGGTTTACTTAGCTGGAAACTTCCATTGTCTTTAGATAACGTTGTTTGCAAAGCAATCGTACCGGTTTTTTTAAGAAGTCGCACTGTTACAAACGCAAGCGGTTTACTGCTGTCCGACACAGCTCCTGATAACTTTAATTTAGTTTGCGAAAACCCATCAGCCATTATAAAAACCATTGCAAAGGGCAATAGCAGCAATAGTAAAAACCTTCTCATAGCTCCTGGTTTACCTGGCGGGATGATAATATTGTATAAGTTTAACTAAAATCTTCGTATTCATTGGAATATATGTGATGAAAGGCTGCGGGCAACTGATGAGGATCATAATATCTAATGCGACCTATCAAAATTGAGCCGCCAATGTGTGCAAGCGGTTCTGCATTTGAATACCGAAGTAACCTGGCAGATACGCGCTCGCCTGTTTCATTGTGAATCTATTTCCTGGGAGCCAAAAGAAAAAATAAGCAGGTTTGGGGCATTTTCTTCCACCGTTGTTGGTGTTCCAATAAAGTAATCTTAAAGTATCAAGGTTTGCACCAATAGCTTTTTTCTCCGCTGTCCTTTGTAGACTGATGACTTTAAAAAATATAATGTCACAGACAAGGCGGAAAAGGCGCTTTTAAACTATTCATTATTACTTCTTCAAAGATTATATGCTCCAATAAAATTCCCCCTTATCTTTAATTAAGCTACCGGTTATTACAAATTGCTTTATGAGCACAACATTGATTCTTGTTATCATTGCCTGTTATTTCACGCTGTTGATGATTATTTCAAAACTTACTTCCCGTCATACAAAAGATCATACTTTTTTTGATGGCAACCGGGAATCACCCTGGTTCCTGGTCGCTTTTGGGATGGTGGGTTCAGGTATCTCTGCTGTTTCACTTGTATCTATTCCAGGCAATGTTGGAAATGATAACTTGTATTATTTCCAGTTTATTTTGGGTACCATTGCCGGTTATCTTTTTATAGCTTTTATACTACTGCGGGTATTCTACCAGCTTAAACTTGTGTCTATCTATACTTACCTGGATAAACGTTTTGGAAACATAACTTATAAAACAGGTTCCTTGTTTTTTCTCGTTTCGCAATCTTTTGGTGCAGCATTACGACTATTACTTTCGATAAAAATTTTACAATATGCATTCTTCGACAAAATGGGAGTACCGTATTTTGTTACCATCATTGTAGTGCTTGTATTGATCTGGCTATACAGCAATAAATCAGGCATCAAAACAATTGTATGGACCGATGCGCTGCAATCAGCATTTCTGATTACAGTGATCATTGTATCTATTTTCACCATTAAAAATTCACTCGGTCTTTCTGCATCACAAATGTTTGCTGCAATTGTCAGGCATCCATATGCAAAAATTTTCAACTGGGATGCAGATGCGGGTTCTAATTTCTTCAAGCAATTTATTTCCGGAATGCTCATTACCATTGCACTGGTGGGACTTGATCAAAGCATGATGCAAAAAACATTAACCATCAGGAATGCCAGTGGGGCGAGAAAAAATGTGCTCAGCTTTAGTTTCTTCATTGCTTTTGCACAAACACTTTTTCTTGGCCTTGGGGTGTTGATGTATTTGTATGCGCAGCAAAAAGGGATAGCCTTACCCATGCAGAACGGGCACTATACCGATACGGATGCGGTGTACCCCTTGCTAACATTGCATTATTTCGGCCAGGCAGGCGCCATTGCATTTTTCATTGGCGTTATTGCATCTACTTTTGCAAGTATTGACGCTTGTATTACAGCGCTCACTACCGCCTTCAGTTATGACTTTATGCGATTTGAAGAGCGAACGCATACTGCAAAACTGAATATTAAAAAATATACGTTGCTGGGTGTAAACGCCTTGATGTTCATTATTGTAATGCTATTCTGGAACAGCAAGGGCGCCATCATAGTTACTATTTTTAAAATTGCAGGATACACATACGGTCCGATCCTCGGCCTGTACCTCACTGGCTTGTTTTCAACTGTACAATTAAAAGAAAAATGGGTGCCTGTGGCATGTGTTTCCGCGGCGTTGATGACCTTTTTGCTAAATAATTATCTATTACAGGCGTTCAATTTTGATATCGGTTTTATGAACATTCTTATAAACGCAATGTTGACTATCACTTTTTTAATATTGACTAAAAGAAAACAACATGCAACCATTGAATGATATTGTTATTAAACAAACAACAGATATTCAAGTATTTGATATTTGCGCGGCAAAGATGTCAGCATCCGATCCATGGATAACACTTGGTATGGATTATAACCATTGCATCAATGCATTTAATGGCCCCAGTAAAGAAGTGTATGTTGTGTATTGCGACAATAAGATTGCAGGCTTTTCAATTTTACAGGATTCCGGAAGTTTTAAAGGATACATCCAAACTTTGTTCGTTGATAAGGACTTGCGTGGAAAAGGAATTGGCAAAAAAATACTTCAATTTTGTGAAAAGAGAATCCAATCTGTATCCCCCAACATTTTTATTTGCGTTTCAACTTTCAATAAAGATGCCTTAAAATTGTATGAAGCATTTGGCTTTATACAAGTAGGAACATTAACCAATTTTATAAGAAATGGCTATGATGAAATTTTGTTGCGCAAAACCATTGGACCGATAATTGGTTACATGCCTGCTGGCAAGCAGGATTGATAAGAATAAATTTACAACGGATGTATAAAAAAATTATCATTGTCTGTTTGATCGTTGTATCCGCTGCAACTGCCTTCAGCCAAAATAAAAAAGATCAGCATCGGCTGCAAGTCGTCATCGACAGTATTTTACAAAACCAGGTCAGCATGAACCTGATACCAGGGGCTGCAATAGCAATAAAAGTAAACGATAAATTAATTTACAAAAAAGCATTTGGCTATGCTCAAAAATATAGTTATTACAACCTGTTAATGGATCAACCTGAAAAAACAACCATTGATTACAGTTATGACCTGGCATCACTGACAAAAGTAGTAGGAACCACCACATCCATCATGTTACTGGTTGACATGAAAAAATTGCAAGTGGATGATCCGGTAGGAAAATATATTCCTGCCTTTAACAACCCGGATAAAAAAACCATCACTATACGCCACCTGTTAACCCACACGTCCGGTTTATACGATTGGTACCCGTTATATTACCGTGCACACAATAAACAGGAAACTTTTCAACTGATTGCTGAATTACCGCTGAAATATCCGGTTGGTAAGGATCGTCATTATAGCGATCTTGGATTTACAGTGCTGGGAGAAATTATTGAAATCGTTGCTGGTTTATCACTGGACACATTTATGCAACAAAACATATTTCTGCCATTGGGTATGCTGCATACTGGCTTCAATCCGTTGAAATCAATGCCCTACACAAAAATAGCAGCTACTTCTCACGGTAATCCTTATGAAAAAAGAATGGTACACGATTCATCGCTCGGTTTTGTATTCAAAGAAATTGATCCAGATAGCTGGAATGGCTGGCGCATGTATACGTTAAAAGGAGAAGTGAATGATGGCAACGCATGGTATGCAGAAAGCGGGGTGAGCGGCGCGGCGGGTTTGTTTTCAACAGTAGATGATCTGCAGATACTGGTGGATATGTTGCTGCACAAAGGAAAGATCGGTAACAAACAATTTATTGCTGAAAAAACATTGCGCACCTTTTTAACGAAGGATAATTTCAATAACGGGCTTGGTTGGATGATGGATCCTGAAAACCCCGTTATTAAAAAAGGACCACCCGGTACATTCGGGCATACTGGTTTTACTGGCACCAGCATCGCGGTAATACCGGCATATCATGCATCTGTTATCTTATTGATCAATCGTCAGAACATGGGATTGCTGCCTGATAATGTTTATTATAATGTAAGCCCCGTCAGGGCTGATATTTTTAATGCATTGCTACAGTATTGCAGTGGGAAAAGGAATAGATAATTCATATTAAACAGGGCAAACGCTACAGGCAAACCTCGTAAAAAACCAAGATCTGCCTATATTGAAAAAAATACTGAAAAATAATTGCGGATTGCTCTCTCCGGGAAACAAACACATGGTTTAATGTAAGCATTGCTAAAGAGAAAGGGTTGCGAAAAAGAGGATTCCCTTCCATTTTAAAAATCATCTGTGCAAATGAAGATTAGATTTCAAAACATCGGAATATAATATATACTTTCAAAATAAATTAAAACTGTTATTTTGAGAAACCCATTTAAAAAATCCAAATTCAGTTGCTTAGCAGTTGATTGTTGAAGATCACCTGGATTACTGGCCACCGGGATGCCTGCATCTAATTATTTTTGTTACCGTATTTTTTTACCAATTTTCTTCCCTGCACCATTAACCTTCTTGTTCTGTTGGGCGAGTTATATACATGATCCTTTAGCTTTTGTTTACTATAGAACTCCATTATTGCTGCCGTTGTAATGATTCCAACAGGTTTATGGCTTCTCTTCTTATCCAACACCAATAACCTGTCAATATTATATTTCCCCATCATTTCTGCTGCCAGCCCGGCATCATCTGTTGTATACACATAAGGCATGTTTTCAGTGTCAGGAGGAAGTGCGGTAGCCAATTGTGCAACATTTGTTATCTGCAATATATCAGGTTCGTATGAATCAGGAGTTTGTACTCCCCTGCGTTGTATTTTTTCTGTCATGATACTTCCTTTCATTAGGAAAAAAGAGATAAAATATGCTGCGGCACATGCGCCCATGAGTGGTAACAATCCATTTACCTGCCCGGTTGTTTCCATTGCAAACACAATTGAAGTCAGCAAAGCCCTTGACGATCCCGCAAACATCGATGCCATTCCAATTAATGCAGCAGTGGCAATATTTATTTGAAGCGATGGAAAATAATGCAGGATGGCTGTCCCTCCCAATGCACCGAGCGCACCGCCTATAGTGAAAAGTGGTGCAAGTGTACCTCCCGATGTTCCGCTACCCAATGCAATTACCCATGAAATGTATTTAAGAAAGCAAAGCGACAACAACACTGTTAATGGCAATGAACCCGTAAGCAAATGCTGAATATTATCGTAACCAACCCCCATTGTAAACGGTGCAAAATAACCTGTAATACCTACTGCTATGGCTCCAATGGCAGGCCACCACATCCAATGCAACGGTATTTTTTCAAAAAGATCTTCTACTGCATATACTGATTTAGAAACCAGGGCAGCAATGATACCTATGAACAAACCCAACAGAACATATATTGCCAACGCACCGGTAGTCGGCACAGGTATTGCCGACATTGCGAAGACCGGGCCGCTTTCGAAAAAAAGCAAATGCATTCCCGCGCCGGTGATACACGCCAATGTAACGGGAATGATTGAACGCGGTGAAAATTCAAACAATAATAATTCGATGGCCAGCATTACTGCGGCCAGCGGACTACCAAATATCGCAGACATGCCTGCACAGGCACCGGCCGTTAGGATTATTTTTCTTTCTGCAGGTGAAATATGCATGAGCTGGCCTGTCAATGATCCAAACGCTCCGCCCGTTGCAATGATGGGGCCTTCTGCACCAAATGGTCCGCCGGTTCCGATTGAAATTGCTGCAGACAACGGCTTTAAAAATGTAATCACTGGGGAGATTTTACTCTCTTCCATAATGATTTTTTCCATTGCCTCCGGTATGCCATGTCCCCTGATAGCTTTTGATCCGTAACGGGCCATCACTCCAACTAAAAGGCTTCCGATAACCGGGATTACAATAACCAACCATCCCAGTTGATTTCCTGCAGGCGAAGCAGGTGCAAAAGAAACCCTGCCATAAAAAGCGATATTGGTAATGAGCATGATCAAAGCAACCAGGATCCTGGCGAAGAGGCCAATAATAACCGCGTTTATCATCGACTGTATGCTGAGGTATACAATTCTTTTATTGACCGGCACTTTCCTGAATTCCGATTTTGTCAGATACAATTGCTCAAAAGCCGGAGACACTGGTGTTCGATCCTCTGTTCTTGACATGCTTTTCCTGATTATTGCACAAAAATATTGCTTAAATCATATTTATTGTATTTTTATGGAGTATTTATTCCAATAAACATGGTATATACAACACTTAATGATTCAATACCTGAAAAAAATAAAAGATTGGCTCAGAAAAATGAATCCTGCAATGTGAGCAGTTGTTTTTTATGCAAGCGCTGTACACCTGAATGGAGAGAATTGATAGCGATAAAGAAAACAACGTTCCGGTTCAGAAAAGGGCAACAACTGTTTACCGAAGGAAAAAAAGTAACTGGAATTTATTTTATGTATTCGGGTGCTGTTAAGGTACATAAACACTGGAAAGCTGACAAAGAGTTGATCATTCGTTTTGCTAAATCCGGTGATATGCTCGGGCATCGCGGACTGGCAGCAGGAGAAGCATATCCTGTTTCTGCCACTGCCCTTGAAGATAGCAAAGCTTGTTTCATAGAGAGCAGTTTTTTTGAAGCTACGCTGAATACGAATCCTGATTTTACTTATAAAATCATGCAATTCTATGCGGCGGAGTTGCAAAAAGCGGAAACACGTATGCGTAACCTGGCATTGATGGAAGTGAAAGGAAGAATAGCAGCAACGTTGATTGAGCTGCATGAAGTATTCGGAATAAACAAAAACAAATACATAGCCGTACCTGTTAACCGGCAGGATATTGCAGCTTATGCAGGTACCACCTATGAAACAGTTTTTAAATTTCTCCGAACATTGGTAGCATCGAAATTGATCAGTTTAAATGGTAAAAGTATCCGGCTCAACGATCCCGATAAAATTAAAGCATTTACCAGGCACACGAATTGATGTAACATCACTACTTATTTTATAACTGACATTAAATATTAATTTTATGAAACCAGATTTTGAAAAAACTATTTTCTACCGGTCTTATATGACCTGTGTATTTGCGGGCCTTATTGGAACTGTACTATGTATGATATACGACCTGACTTTTGTACAGGTAATGCGGTTTCCACTATCATCGATCATCAATGTATCCACCCTTATTTTTGCCATCAACCTCATTTTTTTGGTAATCGGTGCATGCTATTACTGGTCAGTAAAGTTCTTGCCCTTTGGTGAAATCATTTATGTTATTGTATTTTTAGTATTAACCATTGTTTTCATATTAATGCTGCAAAAATTTCAGCGGACAGACGATAGTGTTATCAATGGAAAATTCCGTTGGCTTTCATCGGGCATTGTGGTAATACTTGGATTGCTGGCCGCTGTTGCCGTTCCGTTACTTTACCGCAGTAAGAAGTTTGATGAATATGTATTGTGATTTCCTCTGGAAGAATTTTTTAATGCATTGTTCCCGCGAAGACTATTAAATAAATAGCAACGTCTCCACGTGAAGACGTTGCTATTTATTTATATTAATGCTGTGAAAAATAGAAATTAGATAGTATTCCAGTTCTTATCCGATCATTAAAGGTAAAGCTACCCAACTTAAACAAACCTGGTTTGCTATTTCAATTTCATATTTACCGGGTCCCAATTAATGATTTTTTTTGTGAAGTAACTCTCATTGCATGACAGAGCTGGTGCCGCAGCCCTGAAACCAAATTCTGCATCTTCAACAACTGGCTTCCCATTCCTGATTGAATCAAAAAAATTGGTAAAATGATCTAAATGATCATCATAACCTGGAGGTACTTTAAAAACAATATCTTCTTTCGTCTTTCTTTTCCTTTGGTCCGCAGTCCATTTTGATTCGTATTCCTTTTGCATTTCTTCCTGCATACTTTTTGAAAAAGTAAAAAGAGAATCATAGCCACCAAATCCGGGTGCTTCAGGCATAAGACTGTGTTTGATATTTAAATTGTTTCCATTTAATTCTATAATACCCTCTGAACCTATCAAACGAATCACTTCCTGTCCTCCCGTACCACTGATAAAATTTACCTGCAATGTCAGTTGAAATGCCGGGTGATCCTTGGTATCTGGATATTGCATAACACCGGCCATTACATCGGGCATGTTGCGGCCATCTTTCCAATAACTGAACTGGCCCGTACTGAAAATAGTCTCCGGCCCTTTAGAATTCGTTATAAAATGTGTCCCGCTTAATAAATGAATAAATAAGTCGCCCGCAACCCCGGTGCCCACTTCTCGGAATGCCCGCCACCAAAAAAATTTTTTTGCATCAAATGCCATCTTTTCTGTTGCTTCTATAAATTTATCCCAGTCAATTGTCTGGGTATTGGCATCTTTTGGAATGGTATACTCCCATGCACCAATAGAACTCTGCCTGTCATAAACAGCATTTACCATATTAAGTTTCCCAATTTCACCCGCAGCTAATAATTCCTTTGCTTTGGCATAACCAATGCTACTAACTCTTTGACTGCCCACCTGTAAAACTTTACCCGTCTTCTTGCTTGCTTTTATAACATCGTACCCTTGGTTAATTTTATATACCATGGGCTTTTCACAATATACATGCTTGTCTTTGGACAGCGCATCTGTAGTAATGCGCGAATGCCAGCAATCCGTGGCAGCAATAATTACTGCGTCGATATCTTTTTTGTCTAAAAGTTCCTTGTAATTCCTGGTGGTAAAAAGATCGTTACCAAATTTTTCCTTTGCGTTATCAAGTCTGCCGGTATATAAATCGCAGATGCCGGCCAGTTCAACTCCCGGAACTTTGAGTGCAGTATTTAAATCAAAATGACCCTGCACTCCGTAACCAATAACGCCCAACCGGATTTTATCATTTGACGAAATCTTCCGGCTATAAGCTATCATCCGCTCCTCCGCTTTTTCACGGGCAGCAATAGACGATAAAGGAGAGGCAGCAGTGGCGATGGTTGCCGCACCTATTTGTTGTAAAAATTTTCTCCTCGAAGAGGTATTGTCCTTTTGCATAAAATTATTTTGATTTTAAAAAATACTTGATTTGATAATACTGAAAGTTATATTGTGGATCGATATCCGCTATACCGCAAAATAAATCACAGGCCGCCCTGACCTGTGATTCTTTCAAATTCTATTTACTTGTTAAAGACTCTTAATATAATTTGCACAACCCTGCATAACGGTAGGATCTGTTTCCATCTCAACAAATATATATTTAAGTCCACCTACTTTTGCAGCTTCAAAAAAATCTTTCCAGTCAACTATACCAGTTCCCATTGTTACTTCCTTCTTGTGATCTGCGGGACTGTAATCCTGCAGGTGCGCCGAAATAAAACGACCGGGGAATTTGCGGAAATAATCCTGGGCTTTATAACCCGATGTAATGGCTGCAACCTGGAACTGCATTTTTACCAATGAAGGGTCGATATGTTCAAGCATCACATCATATTGCGGACGTCCATCCAATTTTTCATCAAACTCGCCATTGTGGTTATGGTATCCAGCTATCATTCCGCCTTTCTTCACCATTTCACCATAATGATTCATCTGCTCACAACGTTTCTTAATTTCATCTTCGGTCTTGGCGCCAAGTCCGCCCGAGCAAATCATGCACTTCAATCCCAACTGGTTTGCAAATTCGATACGTTCTGCAAGACTGGCATCATCCATAATTTCTTTCCAGGTAAAGTGACAGCTGGTTGTCTCAAGCCCCGAATCGTTGGTAATTTTTTTAAGCTCTTTTCCAGAATACTTTACTAAAGGTTCGAAAGGTCCCTGGTAACCTTTGGGACTACACCATTCTATATTTTTGTAACCATAACCAGCGAGTGTTTTCATGGTCTCTTCTGGTTTTTGTGAAATTACATCACGATACACATAGGACTGAAATCCAAGTGGCATATTGATGCCTTTTTTATTCATCATCGCAAGTACCGAAGAAGGCAATGATGAAACCAATCCGGTAGCGGCAATACCGGTAGCCGCGCTACCTAAAAAAGTTCTTCTGTTCATCATAATCGTTTTTTTTTTGCTTTATAAAATAATGCGGGCAGCAATCGTTTCTGTCCGACATTTACGGGTTCCAAAAGATATGTATTAAATGGCAATCTTCAATAAACCTTTGTAAATAAAAACATTAAAATCAGTCCACCGGTAAAATCTGCTGGCTAATAAGTTAACTGAAATACAATGCAGAGACGGATCAATTAAAGTACCAACAATTGAAGCCAATATGATGCGCAGATGGAAAACAGGTTTGTAAAAAGATTTCATTTCGTGAAATTTAAACTGGTTAAGTACGTGTACGTTTACATCCTTCATATGACAAACAATAAAAAAGCCAGTGTGAATTATTCCCTGTTTCGTTATTTTATTATGCATCGCCATTCAATAATCAGGAGGGTGATAGTAAACCCGGTCAGGATATCCTTGTACAGGAAAAAATCATCTTCCGGTAAGCTTTCAAAATCGATTTTGTTAAGTAAACCCGCAAACCTATTTTTGCGCCGGAGAGATGGCAGAGCGGTCGAATGCGGCGGTCTTGAAAACCGTTGAAGTGAAAGCTTCCGGGGGTTCGAATCCCTCTCTCTCCGCTTAAAAGGTTCTGATTTATCAGAACCTTTTTTATGTATTATACCTATATTCTTAAAAGTATGAATGATGATGGCTATTACTTTGGCCATTGTAATAATATAGTGGAACGACTCACTAAACATAATAGCCGTAAAGTGCGAAGTACCAAATCAAGAGTTCCATTTTCTCTTCATTATTTCGAAGAATTTGAAACCAAATCAGAAGCTTTTAAAAGGGAAATGTTTTTTAAAAGTCTTGAAGGAAGACAATGGCTTAAACTCAACGATATTTTGTAAAGATAGCAGATCGGTTGAATGCGGCGGTCTTGCCCGCAGGATCCTGTGGAAAAACCGTTGAAGTGAAAGCTTCCGGGGGTTCGAATCCCTCTCTCTCCGCTTAAAAGGTTCTGATTTATCAGAATCTTTTTTATGTATTATACCTATATTCTTAAAAGCATAAATGATGATGGCTATTACTTTGGCCATTGTAATAATATAGTGGACCGACTCACTAAACATAATAGCCGTAAGGTGCGAAGTACCAAATCAAGAGTTCCATTTTCTCTTCATTATTTCGAAGAATTTGAAACCAAAGCAGGTTATTTCGGGAACTTGAATTTTAATGATCTGATTACTCAGCGTATGCACCTGAAGAATAAGTCAGCTCGTAGCTGTGCGTATAAATTTCAAATACAATTCCGAATGGGTCTTTTACATAACACATTTTGTAAGGTTTGTCATGGGGGTAATATTCCCTGACAGGCATTCTCTGCTTACCTCCATGCGACAAAATTTTATCTACATGTTCCTCAATGTTTTTATCCTGTATGCTTCTTTCACTCCGTTCGGAAATGAAAATAATTCAATTCCAGTTCCATCAGATGTTGATAAATGAGCAATTTCAAATTCTTCCCTGTTCTTGCCAAAAAAGTCAATGCACATTTGTCCAATAACGGTATCCCCTTCTTTTTTTATTTTGGATGATTGCATAATTACATCCCATTACTATCCCATTACTTCTGAATAGCATTTTACAGCCAATTCGATATTCGGAACTGTATTCCGATGTGAGCAAATGATGTTGGATAGGTTTTGTCTGAAGCCATAACTTAAATTTTATACGATAACAATGAATTTAAGTTCCGCCTGAATGCTAATACCTGCCTTTCCTATTTCTGCAATTACTGCATCTTAGGACGAAGTTTGCTTTTCCAGCAAAGCCAATAATTTTTTGGCTGCCTCTTCGCTGCTGGCGGGGTTTTGTCCGGTAATGAGCATGCCATCTTGTACAACATAAGATTTCCAATCACTGCTCTTGGAATACTTACCGCCCCTTGATTTTAATTCATCTTCTAAAAGGTATGGCACTATGTCTGTTAACTGCACGCCTTCTTCTTCGCTGTTGGTGAAGCCGGTCACTTTTTTCCCTTTCACCAATGGCTCACCCTTTTCATCTTTCACATTCAGTAAGGCAGACGGTGCATGGCATACGGCTGCAACAGGCTTACCGGCAGACCAGAAGTTTTGTATCAATGCAATAGAATTTTTGTCATCATACAAGTCCCACATCGGGCCATGGCCTCCGGGATAAAAAACAGCATCAAAATCTGCGGCGTTTACATCTGCAAGCTTTTTAGTGGTCGCTACTTTTTCTTTCAATACTGCATCTGCATAGTACCGCTTCGTTGCATCCGTTTGTGCATCTGGAGCTTCGCTTTTGGGATCGATAGGTGGCTGACCTCCCTTGGGTGATGCAATGGTAATATCAACACCCTCATCGACCATTACATAATAAGGCGCGGCAAACTCCTCCACCCAAAAACCGGTCTTCTTGCCGGTATCACCTAACTCGCTATGTGACGTTAGTACAAATAATACTTTCATGAACTTGATTTTATTGTAAATGATAAATCTGTCTGCGACAATTTGGAAATTATTGTGCGGGTAAATTCTGTTAGGCCTCTACTATCATTTTGCCTGTATTTTCTCCTTTAAACAAACCAAGTAGCGCCTTTGGTAAATTTTCAAAACCATGTTCAATGGTCTCTGTCGTTTTTAATTTACCTTCCTTTATCCATTGTGCCAGGTGTTGAATGCCTTCAGGAAACTGGTTTTGAAACTGACCGACAATAAAACCCTGCATCAACACACTCCGGGTAAGTAACATGGGCTGCAATCTTGGCCCCATAGGTGCTTCGGTGGTATTGTACAAAGAGATCTGACCGCACAAAGGTATCCGGGCATGAAAGGCAATATTCTTAATAACGGCATCCGAAATTTCACCACCAACATTATCAAAGTAAACATCAACCCCACTAGGGCAAGCCGCTGCAATCGCTTTGGTCATATCGGGTGTGGCTTTGTAATTAATGGCTTCATCGAATCCAAATTCGGTTGTTAGCAGCTTTGTTTTCTCATTCGATCCGGCAATACCCACAACCCTACATCCTTGAATTTTGGCAATCTGCCCTACCACGATTCCTACTGCTCCTGCGGCTCCCGAAACAACTACTGATTCACCGGCTTTGGGCTTACCGATATGCATTAAACCGAAATAGGCGGTTAATCCTGTCATGCCTAAAACACCGAGGTAATAACTGGGAGGAGCCAGGTTGGTATCGATCTTTCTTGCGTCCTTTTCAGATGCTATAAATTCTTCTTGCCACGGGAAAGTGCCTACCACAACGTCACCGGGTTTGAATTGATCCGATTTACTTTCCATTACTTTACCTAACGCGCCGCCATAGATAGGTTTGTCAATGACAAAAGGTGGAGCATAAGATTTTGCATCATTCATCCGGCCACGCATGTAGGGGTCAACGGAATAATATATGCCTTTTAATAAGATTTCACCAGCCTTCATTTCCGGAAGTTCAATTTGCTCCATCCGAAAATCTTCAGCTACTGGTAAACCCTTTGGCCTGGATGCCAATACAATTTGTTGCGTTGTCAAATTTTATAGATTTAGTGTGGTAAACGATGTGATGCTTAGCAGGGGGTGGAGTTGACACATAAAGGTCGTTAAATTATTGGTTGGGTATACATTGCCCGAATCGGTAACCTGTCATTTATGCTTGATACAGTTATGATATAAATAACAGCGCTTTGGAAAAATAGTTGAATCAAGAAGTGATCCGATGCGAAGTTTTAGACAAGTGGGCATCTATTATCTACCTGAGCTAAGCCGAATGCATCATGTGAAATAAAATATACACCCAGCCATAACCAAATCCATCCTATAATGTAAGGGGTGTGAGACGAACCCCTTTTTTTTGATATAGATAGTCTGCAGGTCAGGAATTAGGGGTTATGTACGTAATGAGTTTTAAGGAACTAAAAAGAATTACTTATTAGCATTAATAGTTGTTTCGAAGAAATCTGTAATTGTTTTTAAATCAGGTGTAAAGTTCGAAACTTGTCCCCCACTCTCCGCTTAAAAGGTTCTGATTTATCAGAATCTTTTTTATGTATTATACCTATATTCTTAAAAGTATGAATGATATGGCTATTACTTTGGCCATTGTAATAATATAGTGGAACGACTCACTAAACATGATAGCCGTAAGGTGCGAAGTACCAAATCAAGAGTTCCATTTTCACTTCATTATTTCGAAGAATTTAAAACCAAATCAGAAACTTTTAAAAGGGAAATGTTTTTAAAAGTTTTGAAGGAAGACAATGGCTTAAACTCAACGATATTTTGTAAAGATAGCAGAGCGGTTGAATGCGGCGGTCTTGCCCGCAGTATCCTGTGGAAAAACCGTTGCAGTGAAAGCTTTTAGGTGAGTTATTCATTGAGTCTGGGTACAAAATTGTATATACCCGGAATTGTCCGCCGTTGCTTTTACTCTTACCAGGTTTTCATTCTTTTGGGGTATGGGATTTTCTACCTGTTTTACCAGGAGAACCTCTGGCAGACAATCGTGCATATAAACTGCTGCTTTCATTTTGCTATTTAATTAATTATTTAAAAGGACAAAAGAAGATGCTGAATTTCCTTTTTCTTTGACTTTGGTTAAGAACTACTAACACGGTTGTTATTCGCTTTCAAGATTCTTTGTAGTTGCCTGGCAGTTTTAAATCCGCATTTCGTGGCAATATATTCAATGGTATATTCGGGATTATTGAGCATTGTTTTCGCAAACTCAAGTCGTAGCATGGTGAGATATTCCAGTACTGTAGTTCCTGTTTTGTCCTTAAAAACCCTGCTCAAATTTCTTGGACTCATAGCAACCAATGCCGCCAAATCCTCTATGGTATTATCGTCTGAAAGATGTTCAATCAGGTGATCCTGCACAACATGAATACTGGGATTTATGTGATTTCGGTAATCCAGGTAGATACTTTTTTGAGTATGGTTCTGGCTTCGTCTGTGGTATACCACCAGGCCTCTTGCAACTTTATGAGTAAACAATGCACCTTTTAACTCTTCCAATATTGCAAGGGCAAGGTCAATGCCTGCACTGATACCAGCGCTGGTATACACGTTGTTACTCTTCTTAAAAAGGATGTCAGAAATTACTTTCGCCGTAGGAAAAGCTGCCTGCATTTCTTCAATTCTTCGCCAATGGGTGGTGCACTCCGTATCCCTTAACAAGCCTGCATGACCCAATGCGAAGGCGCCATTACAAATAGAGCAAACAAAAACTTTATTATCGGCACACTCCTTTAACCAATTAAAAAATTGCCGCTCTGCTTTAAATGCTATACTGCTTACATATTTATTATCCATTCCCGGCATAAAAACATAATCCCCCTCTGCCAGTTTAGCTTCTTTATAATTTTTTATATTGTAAAATGGAAGTCCTGATGTACTGACAATTTCATCCTGGTAAGTATAAAATTCCAGCGCTAATTCATAGCCATAAAATTTGGCTTCTGTGAATACCTGCAGCGGACCAGCCAGGTCCAGCATTTCAACAGCCGGCGGAACAATAAAAGCGAATTTTTTCATCCTGATTATTTTTATTGATAAAGCAAAGTTAGCTAGTAAGTAAAACTCCAGCCGGACGATATTGGGTCAAAAACGGACAACAATCAGCCATTCGAAATGGTACGTAGAAAATAGAGATCAACACAAATATTTACCCTGTTGCATAATTAAAGTCCAAAAAAGGATGCGGTATAAATCACGATTCAAAATGTAATTGTCGTAACCACGATTATTAATCGTAAATGATACCCGCCCGTTCCGGTACGAGCCAGCAACAATGTTGAATATGGTTATTTTGCAGTTCAAAAAGTATTGAGTGAAATACCGAAATGGAAGAATATCACATAGCTCCATCATTCTGGTACGCTCATAATTGGTCATAAGGATGATCAACTTCTAAAAAGGGCTGCATAATGTCTTCTTTAGATTGAATGATTTGCGGTGGTATTAATCGATAAATAACCGGTGTAATTATTCGTGACAGAATGGTTGAACTGATCAAGCCTCCTATCATTACAATTGCCAACGGAGAAATCAATGGATTGGATGAAATGGCTATAGGAATCAAGCCGCCTATGGCGGTTAATGAGGTGAGCACAATGGGCAGGAACCTTTTCTCTCCTGCTTCCCTTATTGCCCTATCCAGCGACATCCCATTCCGCCTTAACTGGTTGGTGAAATCAACCAACAAAATAGTATTTTTTACTTCGATACCTGCGAGAGCAATAATGCCGACAGTAGCGATAAACGAAAGTGAATTGCCAGTGATAAACAATGCGAGAATGGCTCCGACTATTCCCAGCGGAATCACTGATAAAACAATGAGTGTGCTTTTAAATGTTTTGAATTGCAATATCAATGCTGCAATAAACAGGAACAAAGTTACCAGCAATATAGTGTGCAAGCCACCGAACGAATGTTGCCTGCTTTCTATATCACCGCCCATCTCATAACTATATCCATTGGGCAATTTAAAATTGTTCATTTGTGCAACCACATCTTTTAGTACGTTGTCATTTAAATATCCTTTTTGAACAAAAGCGTTCACTGAAACTGTCCTCGTTTTATTAGTATGATTGATACTAACTGCGGATGACTCCATATTTAAACTGGCTATCTGTGTTAAAGGCACGGCACCACCAGCACTATTATTGATGAATAAACTATGAAAGACAGCTAAATCGGCGTACATCAATCTTGGGGCAGTCAATAGAATTTTAAAATCATCCCCATTGACATTGTTGAATTTGCCCATATCCAATCCATTTACAGCAAGTCGTACCGTTTGGTCGATGTTCACTGTCGGTATACCCAGCATCTGCGCTTTTTCTTTGTTGATGGCCACCCGAATGTCCGTTTTTAAATGCTTTACCGGGTTGGTAACATAGATCGTTCCTTTTGTTTGTACTATCATCTCTTCAACCCTCGCCGCCAGCGACCTGAGTGTATCTAAATTTTCTCCTAACAAACGAACTTCTACAGGTGCCGTAATCGGCGGGCCCTGCTCAAAGTTTTTTACAATTATTTCAGCACCGGCGTAAGGCGTATATTTTTTTCTGAGCATTTCAATAACCTCCAGTTTCCTGGCCGGGCTGGTGTGCTCCTGCAATTGAATAAATAGCTGTCCAAAATCTGTACGATCGTTTTCCTGGAAAATATTGTAATAGATACGTGGATTGCCTTTACCCACATTGGTAGCAAAATACGCTACATCAGGAATGTCCATTAAGTCTTTTTCTATCTGCTGTGTAATTGTATTGGTAAAAGCCAAATTAGATTGAAGCGGTGTAATTACATTGATCAGAAATTGAGGTTTTTCAGAAGCCGGAAACAAACTAAAGCCAACCACAGGAATCAGTTTCAACGAGCCAACAAAAATTACGGCACACACTCCAATTGTAATGGCCGGTCTTTTCAAGGCCTTCTCTAATAACCGGCTATAGCTTCCACTGATTAATTTCTTCAATCCACGCATGAAGATATTACCATCCGGGTGGCCTGTGTGTTGCTTCAATAACTTGTTTGATAAAAATGGAACAATGGTAAGTGAGACCAATAGAGAAGCTATAACGGAACAGATAACCCCAACAGGTAAGCTCCTGATAAAATCTCCGGAGGATTCCGGTAAAAACATTAGCGGTAAAAATGCAATGATTAATGTTGCCGTGCATCCCAGAACCGCCAACCCAATTTGCCTAGTAGCTTTCAACGTCGCTGATGACCGGGAATGCCCCTCCAATATCCATCTTTCTATATTTTCAACCACCACAATACTATCATCCACCAATAAGCCTAATGACAGTACTAACCCCACAATGCTTAATTGGTTCAAATTAAATCCAAACATATTCATCAATACAATGCCCATAGCCAGTGACAAAGGAATAGAGATCATTACAACAATTGCCGCCCTTAAACCCAGTGGCAATAAGGTGATGGCCACTAACAGAATAGCAAAAATAAAATCAATCCCTAAACCCTTTAAGCGCTTATTCACATTATTGGCCTGGTCAAAATGAAGAATCAAATCTATATTGGCAGGCAGTCTTTTTTTATAGCTTTCAATCACAGGCAGATAAGCTTCCTGTGTCTTGCTGATGTTCTCACCTGCTTTTTGAGCCGCCACCACAAACACACAACGATGGCTATTTAAACGGGTAATATGTTTCTCCGGTTCAAAATCAACATACACATTGGCAATATCTTTAAGCAATACATTTTTTCCATTTTTGTTGTAAACGATGGTATTTTTTATCTCCTCAATATTTTTATAATTTCCACTTGTTTTAATGTTGAACGACTTAGTTCCTTCATTTACAATGCCGCCTGGTATATTAGCTATTTCACTTTCTAAACTGCTGCTTATAGCCATTATAGGAATATGAATTTGTGACATTTTATCCAGTTGTAAATCAACTCTTACAATCTGCGCCGGCAACCCCTGTACCTCGATATTTTTTAGGGATGGTATCTTTTCCAACTCTTTCTGCAGATCATCGGCTGCCTTTTTTAAATGTTCTCTTGATGCGTTTTCGGACACCAATGCCAGTTGAATGATATTTACATCCGAAGGCCTTGTACGGGTTACTTCCAAACGGGCAATGCCCTGTGGAAGTTTTGTACGCAATGCATTTAACTCACCTACCAATTCCTGGTATTTATCGTCAACATTGCTGTTGTATTTATATTCTACATTTATTAAAGCCAGCCCATCTTTTATGGTGCTGCTGATTTTCTTTATGTTGTCTAAACCGTATACTTTTTTTTCAATCGGGTCTACTATTAACTCTTCCATATCCTTTGGGCTAGTACCTGGATAAACCACCACAATCGGAAATGTTGGGAAGTCAATTTCCGGATCTTCAGACCTTGACATATGGAGTATGGTGGTGATACCCAAAGCCACTACCATTAGAAACATAATCAGCGTAAACTGGTAATTCTTTACCGCGTATTCAGATATTTTCATAAAAAATAAGTTTGATGATTATTGAGTTATTTTAATAGCAGTGCCTTCTTTTAAATAAGCACCACCGGCTACAATCAACGCCTTTGATGATTCCAATCCGCTTGTAATGGTAACGTTGTCTTTATCTATGCTTCCGACTTTCACTTTTACTTTCTTAGCCGTCCTGGCATCATTAGTAGTATACACATATGCCTCACCCGCATCACCATCCAATAAGGCATCGTATGGAATTGTCCATGAAGAAATTTGGTCTGTAGGATAGATAACAGCCTTTCCAAATAAGCCGGTTGCAATTGATCCTGTAATATTTTCTTTAAGCAAAACATTGATGGTAAAGGTTCCCGTAGCAGGGTCTATTCCTTCTGTTTTCCTGGATACTACTCCTTTAATCACCCGGTTGGGTAAGGCATCCGTTTCAACCCTGGCTGTATTACCAGCTTTAATTGCACTCCATTCTACATCACTTACTGATACTTTTAATATCCATGGATGTTGATGTGCGCCATTGGTTTGTAAAACTGGGTCGCCGGGATTAACCATTTGCCCTGTGTTTGCGAGTTTTTTCAATACATAACCATCAGCGGTAGCCCTGATTTCAGAATAATTCTGGTTAAAACGAACGGTGTTTAATTGTTGCTGTGCTATGTCGAGTGCAGTTTTTGTATTTTGTAATTGTTCCAGTGTGGCCACACTATCCCTGTACAAATTGCTGTACCGGTTGTAGTCCCGCAAAGCCTTTTCGTAATTAAATTTTACCTGCTGCACCTGGGCATTGATCTCTGTTAAATGCAACGTGGCAACCAGTTGACCTTTATGCACGGCATCGCCTTCTTTTACTAATACTTCGTTTATGATGCCTCCTGTTTTAAAAGAAAGAAAGGTTTCATCTTCGGTTGTAAACTGGCCGGATGCCTGTATTGTTTGTTGTGCCGGGTGCTGATTTAGCGCTATTACTTTTACCGGAATTTCTTCATCAGTAATTATCCTGGGGCTTGATTTTGCCTCACGACAGGAATTCAGTGTAAGGGCTACCATTGCAATGCAAAAAGCTTCAATTATTTTTTTCATTTTTTAGTTGTTAATTTTTTAATGATCCCGTTTCCCTTTCCAGGTTGGCGGCAGTAATTAATACATTGTATTGGCTGATGTTCACCTGTAGCTGCGCAGTGGTAAGCAGGTTTCTTGCATCAATATCTTCTATGAACGTATTGATTCCTTCCCTGAATCCCCGCTCCATTAATCGTTGATAACTGGCGGCTGATTCAGCACTTTTAATGGAGGATTGATAAGTTTGATAAACAGCAACCAGGTTATTTTTTATTGTTGCAGCCGCCAATGCTATTTGTTGCGATGTATGATCAAGATTTAATGCCGCCAATTTTTTATCGAGCTGAGCCTGCTGAATTCTAATAAGATTTCTTTTACCTGTAAAAAGCGGAATTTCTAACTGAACGCCGGCATTATAATAACGGGATGTTGAATTGACGCGAAATTGCTGCCCCTGGGATCCCATATCAATAAACCCATTAAGTTTTGGCAGCCAGTATTGTTCATTCATCCTGATAACCGTGCCCTGCATTTTTACAACTTCGGTTAAAGCTTTTAACTCAGGACGGTTGAAAATATCGGGTAGCAAAAGAACTAAGGAAACAGCAGCATCAAATTCCCTGGATACATTGGCGGATACTTCAATACTATCCTCCTCATTCCTGTTTAATAAAAAGTTGAAATAAAGCGTTGCATTCTCGGCAGCCTTCCTGGCTTCTGTAATTCTTGACTCGATATTTTCCAGTTCATTTTTTGAACGCAATATATAAGAGGGCAACCCTTTTCCATTTTGCAGTAAACGCTCATTGGTCCGCATATTTTCATGGGCCAGCACCAGGGCATTTTCATAAATACTTATAACTTTCAATGCACTGAAATATGTATAATAGGCAACTTTTATATCCCTTACCAATTCCAGTTTATAAGCCTCCACCTCATATTGTTGGCATTCAATTTTTTCATGCGCAATTTGCCTGTTGTATTTAAGGTCTATATTAATAATTGGTACGGAGGTCCTGATTTTAGCATCATAAAAATTGGTTGGCAAAAAATCCTGTTCTACATTTTTTATTAAAGAAAATTTTTCGGTACCTGTTAATTTGTTGAGCGTAGTATATATTGGATTAATCAAGTCCCCAACGGGAAGCGAAATACTTCTGCCACCTGCGCCTGTCTGGTAGGAAGCCTGGAATGAAACGGTTGGCAGAAATAAGCTTTCGGCATTTTTTAATGAGTACCAGGCTTTTTTTACATCCACGTTTTTTTGTTGCAGCACCAGGTTGTCTGTCAGTCCTTTTTCAATGTATTTATCCAGTGAACTTTCTTGTGCATGAATACTGAATGAGCAAAATAGCAAGGGCAATAAAATGCCAGCCAGGCGAAGCCTGTGAATTTTTTTCTTCATGATAATGATTGTTATTTTAAATGAAGTCTGATTAAATTGTCCGGGGTATGGCCAATGGATGAATTAAAAAGCATTAAAGAAATTGGTTTCCAACCGGACAAAGAATCCATTGGGTGCTGTCCTGGTTATGGTGCTGCTTACTTCTTTTATGTAGCCGATATCAATCCTGCTTTGGCTGTTAAAAATCATTTGTACTATCGCGGCGATATCCATATAATATTTACCTGATCCAATATTCACTTGGTTTAAAAACTCAAGCATACAATTAATATTGGTTTGTGCATAACCCTTGTATTCCTTTGGCAACATTAACTTACCAATCGAAAAAGTATAATTAACTGCTTTACTTTCTTTTGTACTATAAATAAATTTGTTGTTGTTGCCATTATCGGTCGCTTTTAAAAATGAAGTACTTGATGATAACGCAACTTTGCGAATCAATTTTGTGGCAACTATACCCAGCTCCATTCCTGTATTATGGCCATTCATATTAATCTCTTGCTGGTGAATGTCGCTGTTGTTAAAACTTATCCTGCCAAACGCAGCTATGCGTAAATGTTTTTGCACAGCATCCTTATTAAAAAACCGGTACTTGGTATAAATGCTTGCGCCTTCATATTTAAAATCGTTGCTTCTGTTACTAAAAAACACATTGCCGGCGATCATCCACGTTTTAGAAATACCTGCCATGATTTCGGGAATCAGGTGATAGTTTGTTTTTGAAGTATTAATTTCATCCATAATAGAATTATCAATTCTTAAACCTATACTCCTGGCGGCCCTGTTACTGGCTGGTTCCGTCATGGCAAATAATTCCTGCGCATGTGAGCTTGATGAGAGAAAGATAAAACTCATTAAGACTGCCAGTTTTACTGTAGTGTGTTTTACAATCATACTATTTTTTGTAACGGTTGATTAAATTGTTGCATAATAAATACCAATTGCGACCGCAGGAGAACTAATTTGTTTGTATTCTCTTTGTGAAACAAAGCCTCTATTCAATATTTTAACCGCTTTAACACCATTCAATAAGGGCTCTTTTAAATTTGCAAAAAGAAAACTGTGATCCCCTATCTTGACCGGTTTGTTGTCTATTACCTGCACATTGCTGAAATCTACAAAGGCAGTAAAGCTCGAGACAGAGAAGCCAGCATCTTCCACCTTCCTCTTTATTTTATCAAAATCAACATGGCTGTTTGCCTTAAATGATAATTCGAATGTGTATGTCTTAACATCACCTTTTACAACTTCTACAAAGTCAAGCGTTTTTAAGGCTTTATTGATCGAATTGCTGCACATACTGCATGTCAGGCCACTTGCTGTCAAATAAACTTTTGTTATCTGAGCCTTTGTTGTCAGCGAAAAAACGATGGCAATGATTATGAAAGAAAGTTTCATTTTAAAGTTTTTTTTTGTTGCTATTAAATGACTAGATATTGTTCATCATGTCTTATTTTATTCGTTCAAATATTTCACTTCTGCCAAACAATGAAATACCTATGTATCCTCTTACTTTAAGATTATCGCCAACAAAACTGAGTGTGCATCTGTATGTTTTACCATTGCCCGGATCATACACTTCACCATTGGTATAATTCCCATCATCATAAGAGAAATTTGTTAGCAGGTTAATGCCAACGAGGTCTCTTTCTCTTAACTGTTGATCAGGATTTTCAATATCTTTCTTAGCTGTTGCAGCCCAAACCGTTTTCCCGAAATAGTGATCGCCTTTTTTATACAATTCTATTTTGGCATCTTTTTTAGGGGACCAGTAAAGACCAACAATTTTATCTGGGCCTGTTTGTGCGAATCCATAGTTTATTAGCAATAAGCAGGCAATTGATAAGCTGCAAAGTGTTTTAATTAATTTCATTTTTTAAATTTTACCTGGTGAATTAATGGATTTATTTTACTAAAAAGCCTTTTACATTTACTGTAACGGAATTTGGATTTTTAAATTCCGCAGTATCATTCTCGGTTGTTTTTGAAACTGTTTTTTCGTGAAGTTGATTTTCAACCGAAGTTGTCTTCTCTACCAGCAATTTTGTTGCATCACGATTTAGTTCACTGATAATATACAAAGGAAGCATAGCGGTTAATACAAATACCTGTAAGGCGAATTCAATTTTTTTCATTTTGTTTTATTTTAATTGTTATTTTATGATGTAAAGCTACAGCGGCTTTCAGCGGATTGAAGGACAGCGGGATGTCAAAAACAGACAACTTTATTTTATTGTAACGCTGCTCTTGAAATTGATTTTTTAAAAGCAATATGATGAATCTCCGCATTGGCTATATGTACAGGCTATACATTAATATAAGCCAAATCATCTCTTCCCATAAAATTGTGTGCATCTATAATGGTGTTGAATTTTTTAATTTTCCGTCATAGGTTTTAAGCCGGCCATCTTTCAAAAAAAACTTTGCTTCATCAAAGTCTGCGTCAACGGCTACTTTGTTACTAAAGATCCGTGGAGTAGCAATAACCTGGCTATACTTTTGAATTGTAGATATGTCTGTTTGTGCAAATGAAGCAATGGATGACAATACAATGAAGCCGGTAATAAATATTTTTTTCATGATTTATTTTTTAAAATGTTAATAGATTTTAATAAGCCACTCTTTCACGAATGGCTTATAGATCTCACCGGAAATATCTTATCTGAATTTTTTGCAAGTCCGATTGCTTCCGTAGTTACAATTGTCGCAGGTGCAATTTGAGTTACCGCATTTTTGTTTGCCTGTCAGGATTGTTGTACTCACGTTTGATGTTGATCTCATTGCCTGGCAGGTAAGGACGCTGCATGCCTTGTATCCCGTAGCTGGAATTTTGCGGGCATTGTTACAAGGTCTTCTAAAAAAGATGAATAAAAAGTATCTAATAGAATACCTTAATAACAATAATTCCAGCCAAAGAAGATTACTCTTTATTATAACCAGCGACAACCTGAAATTTCAATTTACCATTAATGACTTTCCTGATTAATCTCTTTAGCCAACGGTCTCTAAATAGTTTTTGTTTTTCTTTTGTAGAAATTTTGCCAATGTCAATAGTCGGCTAAAGAACCACCTTCCAATTGGTAATATTGTCTATATTAACTTCTGGAAATGTATTAAGAATAGACGTTTTGAAAATCCTCGGAATAAATGTGAAAGGAACAGGATTTGATTAGCACCCAGTTTGAATTATTATTTGAACCAGAAATTATGTTGATTGATAATTATAGTGGCAGATAATAAATAATCGTAAGAAGAACTATCGATTTGCATCAGCTAAGTCAGTGCCAACGTTACTTTTAGCGAATTTAAAATCAACGTTCATCTTTAATTCAACTTTTATTATGTTCGTAATAGTAGCACCCTGCAATTTGTAACAAATTGAATCACAAATTATTAGAGAGTAATTTCAACTACCACTCAACGCTTAAAAGGTTCTGACAAATCAGAACCTTTTTTTATGTCTTTACATGTTATTATTCAAGTTCTATTGCGCTGACCCCCCCCTTCATAAAAACAAACGACCGTTATTTATAAATTGTTAAGCCTCTAGTAAATTATTTTTATGACCGCATACTATTAATTACATTTGCCTACTGGTTTGGTAGACTTTAAAAATTATATATGAAGCAGCATCAGATTTCAACGTATATTTTGTCGTCCTTCTTTTTTTCCTGTTGTTGCTATTGCTGATACATTACCATTGCTAACCAGTCTTCTCTAAAACATATTTAACCAAATGCTCAATCAACTGACCCATAAATTTCCACAAATAACCTATCAATCTGATAGACTAGAAATCGCGACTGCGCTGGCAGTGCTGGCAAAAGAATACCCGGGTAAAGTAACTTTCTCTTCCAGCTTCAGTTACGAAGACCAGGTCATCAGTCACCAGATCCTTGCAAATAAAATTCCCATCAGCATTTTCACACTGGATACAGGAAGGCTGTTTGCAGAAACCTATTCCGTCTGGAACAGTACCAATGAAAAATATTCCACCCATATCAAAGCTTATTACCCGGAAAACACATTGCTTGAAAATTTTGTAGCGGAAAAAGGCCCAAACGCTTTTTACGAATCAATAGAAAACCGCAAGGGTTGCTGCTTTATCAGGAAAGTAGAACCATTGAAGCGGGCTTTGGAGGGTAATTCGGTTTGGGTAACTGGATTGCGTGCGGAACACTCTCCAGATCGCCAAGACCTTCCCCTTATTGAGTGGGATGAAAGCAACCAAATCGTCAAATACCATCCCTTACTGCATTGGACAACCGAAGAAGTAAAACAACAGATCCGCGAAAACAATATTCCTTACAATCCTTTGCACGATAAAGGATTTGTCAGCATTGGCTGCGCGCCCTGTACACGCGCCATCAAACCGGGAGAAGATTTCCGCGCGGGCCGCTGGTGGTGGGAAGATGCCGATAAAAAAGAATGCGGATTACATGTACACGACAACGTTATTAGTGAGAAAGTATAAATAATCAGACATGAGTAATTACCGGTTAGATTACCTGGACCAGTTAGAATCTGAATCCATTCACATATTACGCGAGGTAGCAGGACAGTTTGAACGCCCTGCTTTGCTATTCTCCGGTGGCAAAGATTCCATTACCATGGTGCACCTGGCATTGAAAGCTTTTCGTCCGGGTAAATTTCCTTTCCCGTTGGTGCATATAGACACCGGGCACAATTTTAAGGAGGCACTTGATTTTCGCGATTTACTGGCCAGCCAGATTGGTGAGAAATTAATTGTTCGGAAAGTGGAAGATACCATCAAAGAAAAAAACTTAACCGAACAAAAAGGAAAATTTGCCAGCCGCAATGCATTGCAGACATACACGCTTTTGGACACTATTGAAGAATTCAAATTTGATGCCTGTATTGGTGGTGCCCGCCGCGATGAAGAAAAAGCTCGTGCCAAAGAAAGAATATTTTCAGTACGCGATGAATTTGGCCAATGGAATCCCAAACTGCAAAGACCAGAATTGTGGAACACCTACAATGGAAAAATTCATAAAGGCGAAAATGTTCGCGTATTCCCCATCAGCAACTGGACCGAACTGGATGTCTGGAATTATATCCGACGCCATAAAATAGAATTGCCGTCTATCTATTATGCACACAACCGCGAAGTGCTGGAATTTGATGGTCAGTTAGTGGCGACTTCGGAATTCATTCAACTTGATCCAGGCGACAAGGTGTCCATAAAAAAAGTAAGGTACAGAACAGTGGGTGATATGACATGTACCGCCGCTGTTGAATCGGACGCTTCTAATATTGATGATATCATTACAGAAATCATTGCTACTAAAACCAGCGAACGAGGTGAAACAAGGATTGATGACAAAGTGAGTGAAGCGGCTATGGAAGACCGTAAGAAAAATGGATACTTTTAAGTTAGTAGTGAGCAGTAAATAGTGAGTGAGAATCCCCAAATCATTTTAAAAGTCAATCAATAATCAAATAATAAAACAAAGGAAGTGAAGGTGGATAAGGAAATGGAAAATAAAAGCCCTTCTAGCCACTAGCTACTTCCCACTACTTACAATGGACATACTAAGATTTATTACCGCAGGAAGTGTAGACGACGGCAAGAGTACGTTGATCGGACGTTTATTGTACGATAGCAAATCCATCCTCATTGACCAGTTGGCCGCTATCGAAAAGCAAAGCCGGAACAGGGACGATGGTGAGTTAGACCTGGCGTTGCTGACTGATGGATTGCGTGCTGAACGCGAACAAGGCATTACTATTGATGTAGCCTATAAATATTTCTCAACCCCTAAACGCAAATTCATCATTGCTGATGCACCGGGGCATATTCAATATACCCGCAACATGGTTACCGGTGCTTCCAATACAGATCTTGCCGTGATACTGGTTGATGCAAGAAACGGCGTGGTTGAACAAACCCGCAGACATTCCATCATTGCATCGTTATTGAATATTCCACATGTAGTAGTTGCTATCAATAAAATGGACCTGGTTGATTACTCACAGGATGTATATAATAATATAGTAATCGATTATGCGGAAGTTGCAAAATCGCTGGGACTAAAAGACGTCATCTTTATTCCCATCAGCGCATTGAACGGCGATAATATTGTTGAGAAATCTGAAAAATTTTCCTGGTATGATGGAAAGACTTTGCTGGATATTCTTGAAAATGTGGAAGTGCAAAATGATATCAACTTAACAGATGCAAGGTTCCCGGTACAATTTGTCATTCGTCCGCAAACAGATGAACTGCACGATTACCGTGGATATGCCGGAAAGATCATCAGTGGTGTTTATAAAAAAGGTGATAAAGTAATCGTACAACCTTCCGGTATCGAGAGTACCATTAAAGCCATCGAAATCGGCGGAAAAGAAATTGAAACTGCATTTGCGCCTCAGAGTGTTGTACTGCACCTGGAAGATGATCTGGATGTTAGCAGGGGTGATGTGATTGTTCAAAAAGATAGTCAACCCCAAATCTCCAATGAACTGGAGGTATTGTTGTGCTGGATGGACAACAAACCATTGATTCCGGGAAATAAATACCTTTTACAAATTAACAGCAGAACAGTAAGAGCAATTGTAAAGGATATTGAATACAAACTCGACGTTAACTCATTACAAAAATTGGATGCACCAGAAAAAGCTGGTTTGAATGATATCATTAAGGCAACTATCAAAACAGCGTCTCTGGTACCCTACGATTCCTATAAAAAATTACGCGTAAATGGAGGTGCTATATTGATTGATGAAACCAGTTGTGTAACAGTAGCCGCTTGTATGATTCAATAATTTTTTATATAAATCGATAACAACATTAAAATGTCAGCAGCAGTTACAAACAAGATGGGAAAAGTAATCATCGCTGGCGCCGGTTGCGGCGATCCGGAGTTGATTACTGTAAAAGCCGCCCGCTGTCTGCATTCCGCGGATGTGGTGCTGACCGACCGTTTGGTGAGCGAAGACATTTTAAAACAATATGTGGGTGAAAAAGCTGAAATTATCTATGTAGGAAAACAATGTCGCCGTGGATTTTCAACTCCGCAGGAAACCATCAATGAGATGCTGGTCCAATTTGCTTCGGAAGGAAAATCAGTAGTCCGTTTAAAGGGGGGAGATGTGTCAGTCTTCTCTAATATACTGGATGAATTACAGGTACTCACTGCCAATAAAATTCCCTACGAAATAATTCCGGGAATAACTGCCGCCACCGGTGCCGCAGCCTATGCAGGTATTCCATTAACGGCAAGAGGCTATTCCACTGCTGTGCGGTTACTTACATTTTATAAATCAGATGTTGTTACGGCAGCATACTGGAAAGAACTGGCAAATACCAATGACACACTGGTATTTTATATGTCGTCTGAAACGTTGGATGATATAGTGACTCAGCTAACGGATAACCATATTGGAAAAGATAAATTGATCGCAATAATAGAACAAGCCACCACTCCCTTGCAGCAGGTTCATATAAGTAGTTTCAACCACTACAATGACCAGTTAAAAGGCAAACGATTCATTTCTCCGTCCCTGGTAATCATTGGAAAAGTTGTGGCATTGCAGGAACAATTTGCCTGGTTGCCCGATAGCAACCGCCAGGAATATTATTTCAAGCCCATGGGCAGTTTACTTAATACCAATACCAACAACGCTAAGAAAAATGTTACCAGAGCATAAACTGAAAATATTATTGGACCTTGTTAAAAGCTCATCCAAAGATGAGCTATCCTGGATGAATGGATATATCTCCGATATTATCGGTGAGGAAACCCGTAAAATGCCAGTAACGGCAAAAGCAACCATTAATAAAGTAACCATTGCATATGGTACTGAAACTGGCAATTCAAAAAGGGTAGCAACTGATTTTGCAGCAAAAGCAAAGAAAAATGGAATCAATGCAAAAGTTGTGAGTCTGGATCAATACCGGTTGAATGATTTAGCAAAAGAAGAATATTTTCTCACCATCATCAGCACGCAGGGCGAGGGTGAACCACCGGAAGCTGCTAAGAAATTTTATGATCATATCCATCACAATGGATTTAAACTGGAAAAATTAAAATACAGTGTGCTGGCATTGGGAGATACATCTTATCCATTGTATTGTAAAGCAGGTGAAGATGTGGATGAGCAATTACAGAAACTGGGTGGCAAACGTATTGCTGAAATGCAGAAATGCGATGTTGAATTTGAAGAAGATGCCAATCTATGGTTCAGCAAAGTATTGAAAACATTATCTGATAACAAAGAAAGCAATGTTGTACCAACGGCATTACCGGAAACAGCAAAAAAATCGGCTGGTAAAAAATCTTACTCCGGAACAATTATCACCAATATCAACCTGAATGATCGAGGATCAAACAAAGAAACTTATCATATAGAAATTGCTGCCGATGAGGTGGAATATGAAGCCGGCGACTCAATTGGCATAGTACCGGAGAACCCGGACAAGATGGTTGAAACTATTCTTTCATTTGCCAAAGGAATTAATGCAGGTAAAAAAATTCAGTATAAAAATGAATCCTATACCATCTTTGATTTATTAAAATACAAATTGAATATTTCTCACCTGATAACTGCCGTTGTAAAAAGATATGCATCGATTGTGACCCAGGAAATACCTGAAACAAAAATAGACCTGCTCAACTTATTAAAAATATACCCGGTAAAAGATGCCGCGCAGTTTGAAGAAGTATTGGGAATATTAAATCCAATCGCACCGCGTCTTTATACAATGGCCTCCTCTCCTGCCGCTAACAACGGAGAAGTTCATATCACCGTAGTAAAAGATGTATTTACTGTGAATGAAGAAAAGAAATTCGGCATTTGTTCTGCATTTCTGGGCAGGCAAAATATCAATACCCCCATCAAATTCTTTGTTCAGAAAAACAAACGCTTTCGTTTGCCTGCACCAGATAAAGATATAATTATGATTGGTCCGGGTACAGGTATTGCGGCCTTCCGTTCTTTTCTGGCAGAAAGAGATGCAACGGGAGCCAGTGGTAAGAACTGGCTGTTTTTTGGTGAACAACATTTTGCTGTTGATTTTCTTTACCAAACGGAAATTCAGAATTGGTTTGAAACAGGTGTACTTACTAAAGTGAATGTTGCTTTCTCCCGCGATCAACCGGAAAAAATTTATGTGCAGCATAGAATGTGGGAACAGGGTGCTGAATTATACAAATGGATTCAATCTGGTGCCCATGTATATCTCTGTGGTAAAAAAGATCCCATGAGCGTAGATGTTGAACATGCATTAATGGGCATTATTGAAAAATTTGGTGAAAAAACAAAAGAAGAAGCAAGGGAATTCTTTATACAGATGGAGAATGAAGGTCGTTATTCTGAAGATGTATATTAGGGAGGAATTGTAAATATGGAAGTAGGAATAGGGCCTTTATTGGAAGAAACCTGAAATTATTTTTGGGATTGCGCAGGGAAGTCCAATCTCAAATTCCCAATTCCACAATGATTTGATTTAAAAATTTAATACAAAGATGGAAGAACAACATAACTTATCAGGGATAGAAAAAATAAAACAAGCCAGCGATGGTTTACGGGGTGAGATAGAACAAAGCCTGAAAGACGAAATCACCGGTGCTATCCGCGAGGGCGACCAGGCCGTTGTGAAGTTTCATGGTATGTACCAGCAGGATGATAGAGACAGAAGAGAAGAGCGGGCCCAGAAGAAATTAGATCGGTTGTATACATTTATGATCCGGCTTCGCTTACCTGGTGGATTCATGGATGCAAAACAATGGGTAGCCATGCACTCTATTGCAGGGGATAATTCAACCGGAGTTATAAAAATCACAACCCGGCAAACCGTACAATTACACGGACTGATCAAATCCAAAATACGACCAACCATAAAATCATTCAGTGAAGCAGGACTTGATTCCATTGCTACCTGTGGCGATATTAACCGGAATGTATTGTGTAGCGCCCATCCCAAACAGTCACCTATACACGAAAAAGTTTTTGCCTATGCAGATAAGATCAGTGAAATGCTGATGCCGAAGACCAAAGCATATTATGAAATCTGGTTGGAGGATGAAAAGATAGCCGATAAAAAAGAGGAGGAAGATCCGCTGTACCAGGACAGGTATCTTCCACGAAAATTTAAAATAGCCATTGCCATTCCACCCAACAACGACGTGGATGTATTTGGAAATGATTTGGGGTTGATTGCCATTATTGAAAACAATGAATTAAAGGGATACAATATTGCAATTGGAGGCGGACTCTCCACCACACACGGCAATCCATCTACTTATGCAAGACTGGGAACTGTGATTGGGTTTACCGATACGGAAGAAAAAACAATGAAAGCGATCTATGAAGTACTTACCGTGCAAAGAGATTATGGCAACCGGAGTGATAGAAAACTCGCCCGTTTAAAATACACAATAGATAAATATGGTGTGGATTGGTTCCGGACGGAAGTTGAAAAGCGTGCAGGATTTAAACTGGAACCGGCAAGACCATTCCAATTCACTGAACGCCGTGATTATTTCGGCTGGTATCAGAACAATAGAGGATTGTGGTATTATACTGTTTTTGTTGAAAACGGCCGTGTAACCGATGATGAGCAGGCTGCTTTAAAGACAGCCCTGCTGGAAGTGGCGAAAACCAATAAAGTAAGCTTTCGTTTCACAGCCAATCAAAATGTAATCATCAGCGATATTTCAGAAAAAGATAAAGACAGCATTCAAAAAATCCTGGAGAAGTTCAATATAATTGCACATACAGAGGCCAGTTCAGTGGTTCGGAAAAACTCAATGGCTTGTGTGGCATTGCCCACTTGTCCATTGGCGTTAGCGGAGGGCCAGCGCTATTTACCCAATTTGATTGGTAAGATTGAACCACTGATGGAAAAACACGGGCTCGTCAATGAAGATATTATAATACGCATGACGGGTTGCCCGAATGGTTGTGCAAGACCTTATATAGCAGAAATTGGATTCGTAGGTACAGCGCCCGGCAAATATAACCTGCATATTGGTGGAGATAACCAGGGAATGCGATTAAATAAAATTTATAAAGAAAACCTGGATGAACCCGCCATCCTGAATGAACTCGATAATTTGTTTAGCCAGTTCAAAAAGGAAAGGACAATAAAAGAATCTTTCGGCGATTTTACAGTAAGAAAACAATTGATCTGAACAAAATAATCTAAAAATGATAAATTAGTCTACTAAAATAGTAGGGAATACGTTAGTTTTGTCAATCCGCTGGCAGGTGCATTTATAGGTTTTTAAATGATTATAATGAAAGAAAACAATATTTCTGGAGAGTTGGTGGAACGCATAACAAGCCGGGAAGCGGAGCATAACCGTTTGTTTCCTGTCTTTCTTAAACTGGAAACCCTGGAAGTATTGTTGATTGGCGCAGGTAAAGTGGGCTATGAAAAATTACAGGCGATTCTGGGTAATGCTCCATCCACTTCCATAACCGTGGTGGCAAGCGAAATTGCAAACGAAGTAAAGCATCTGGCGACGGTTCATGCTAACATACGTCTAATAGAAAGACCGTTTGAAGAATCGGATCTCCAGCATTGTGATATTGCGGTAGTGGCTGTTGATGATAAGGCCGTAAGTAAATACATTCACCTGCTGGCAAAAGAAAAAAAGATACTGGTGAATGTTGCTGATACCCCGGATCAATGCGATTTCTATTTGGGTTCTATTGTTCAAAAAGGAAACTTGAAGATTGCCATCTCTACTAACGGCAAATCTCCAACGATTGCCAAAAGACTAAAAGAACAGTTAAACGAACTGATACCGGATGAAATTGAAGGCCTCATCCAAAACATGCATACTATCCGCCAGGAATTAAAAGGCGATTTCAATGATAAAGTAAAACAACTGGATGATCTTACCAAAGTACTTGCTGCCAAACAGGCAACATTGGAAGAAATCAATAAACCAGAAGAGAAAAAATGGCCGCAAATTGTAAAGTGGTGTTTGTTTGCATTTGTGTTTATGTTACTGGGGCATGCAATATTGTCTTATGTCCCATTCGGTAAAATACTTACTGGCATTGAGAGCATACCTGAATATATAGATACCAAACTTTTCCTGCTGATGCTGTTAACGGGTTTCATGGCGCAGATGGTTGACGGATCAATGGGAATGGGATATGGAACCATATCAACAACATTTCTTTTGGCAATTGGCATATCTCCCGCTATCGTCAGCAGTCGTGTACATTCTGCCCGCGTATTTTCAAGCGGCGTTTCGGGTTATAGTCATCATCGTTTTGGAAACATCAATAAAAAATTATTCAGGGCGCTGGTTATTCCGGGTGTTATCGGGGCAGTATCGGGTGCAGCATTGGCATACTTCGGACAAAACTATTCTGGTTGGGTTCGTATTCCCCTTTCGTTTTATACATTATACCTCGGTTATCATATAGTAAAAAAAGCATTGAAGAAAAAAAATGCGCAGGATAAAGTTAAACATGCAGGATGGCTTGCGTCCATTGGTGGATTCATGGATGCATTCGCAGGTGGCGGCTGGGGTGCGCTTGTAACGGGCACGCTTATATCAAAAAGAAGAAGCCCCCGTTATGTAATTGGGTCTGTTTGCCTCGCAGAATTTTTCGTGGTATTTGCCAGTTCTATCACTTTTTTCATTCTATTAAAAAGCATTCCGCTAATAGATGTTGCTGGCTTGATTATAGGTGGTTTAATTGCCGCGCCTATTGCCGCAAGGCTGGTGGGTGTTTTGCCTATGAAGACGATGTATATTTCTGTTGGTACAATTGTAATCTTAACCAGCATGCTTACACTCTGGAAAACCATTTCAAACGTAATACCCCTGCATTAATGATATGTATTAACTAAATTTATATTTTTTTGAATATTTAGTCTATAAAAATAGTAGACTTACAAAATGAAAAAGATGAACCATTTCATTGTACTCCGATGTTATTGCGAATAACTGCAATAAACCCATTGCTGATTTGAAACATCCTTCAGTAAATGAAAAAACAAAAAATGAACACCAAACCATACAGTGGCTTTAAGAAAACTGCAACAAAAAATAAACTGGTTCTGCTATTGCTGATTCCTTTACTGGCATCAAAAACTATAATGGCCCAGGGCGGTAACCTCATTGATATTTCTGGCAAGGTAGCAGACCAGGAAACAAAGAAATCCCTTGCCGGAGTAAGTGTGTCCATCAAAGGTTCAATTACCGGAACGGTTACCAATGATTCTGGCACATTTATTCTACGTACCAAATTTAAATTCCCCCTCACACTGATTTTTTCTTCAGTTGGATTTCAACCACAAGAATTTGAAGTAAAAAACATAGAATCCAAATTGTATATTAACCTTGTAACACAAACTTCACTGGGCAGAGAAGTAGTAGTTACTGCCTCCCGTGTTGCGGAAAGCAGGTTGAAATCACCGGTGGCCATTGAAAAATTGGACATCCGGGCTATCAGGGAATCACCTGCTCCATCTTTTTATGATGCACTTGAAAATGTGAAAGGAGTACAAATGACAACGTCAAGCCTCACTTTCAAAGTTCCGAATACCCGTGGTTTCAATATCCCCAATAATTTTCGTTTTATGCAATTGGTAGATGGAGTAGATATGCAGGCTGCCACTTTGGGTGTTCCATTGGGTAATGCAATTGGTCCAACAGAACTAGATATTCAAAGCGTGGAAATCACGCCCGGCGCGGCTTCTGCTTTGTATGGAATGAATGCCATCAATGGCATGGCCAACCTGCTTACAAAAAGTCCGTTTACTAACCAGGGGTTAAGCATCTATCAGAAAACAGGTATCAATCATGTGGATGCTGTTGATCACGATCCAGCCATACTAACTGAATCGGCTATACGCTATGCTAACGCATTCAGTAATAAGTTCGCCTTCAAAATAAATTTTGGTTACATGCAGGGTACTGACTGGCGATCCAATACAAGATTGGATCAAAATACCAATCACCTGAAAAGCGCCAACCCGGGTTTTCCTGCTTTGAATGGAACCAACAATGTTGCTTTTGATGGATGGAACAAATATGGTGATGATGCATTGGCCGGCAGTAATATTGTTTCCATTAGTGGACTAAACATTGATGGCAAAGCAAACCAAACCTTACGCGTAGCGCGTACGGGTTATTGGGAGACGGACCTCGTTAGTCCCAAAGTGAGCAATCTTAAATTTGATGCATCCCTGCATTACCGAATCAATGAAAAAGCGGAATTGTTTTATACCTACCGGAGAGGAGTGATGGATGGCGTGTTCCAGAGAGGAAATAAAATCAGGCTTGATAAGGTTATTGTACAAAATCATCACCTTGAACTGAAAGGCAGCAATTTTGTTATCAGCAGTTATATTTCCGTTGAAAATACCGGTGATTCTTACAATGTAAAACCGCTTGCAGACAACCTCGACTTGTATAGCGGTGGCGCCAGTGATACAAAAAATGCCAATAGCTGGGGAACCAAGTATAAAAATGCATTGAATAAATATGCAACAGACAATGGCGGAACGCTCACTTCAGCAAACCTTGCTGCTGCCACCCAATACGCACGTCAGCAAGCTGATGCCAGTCGGGTTATACCAGGCACACAGGCGTTTGAAGATTTAAAGAATACCATTATTAAAATCAATAACTGGGATATCAAATCAAGTTCTATACCAGATGCACCACTTACAGGCGGTGCTGCATTGGTTCAGAAAAGTCGTTTATATCATACCGAAGCACAATGGGATCTGTCAAATAAAGTAAAATTGATTGATTTGTTGATTGGAGGTGATGCACGTATCTACGAGGTTATTCCCGATGGAAACAATTTTGTTGATTTCTCCCGTCCCATCGCTGAACGCAATAAAGCATTGAAAGATGGCAGCTTCGGAAGCAATGTCTATTATAAAAAGTTTGGCGCTTTTACACAGGTAACAAAAACATTCTTCGAAAAGAAATTGAAATTATTTGGTTCGCTGCGTTATGACTGCAACCCTGCGTTTGATCCAAAATTTACGCCGCGCCTCGCAGCAGTTTATATATTCAAAGAAAATCACAACTTCAGATTTACTTATCAGCAGGGCTATCGCTTCCCGGCATTGTTTGAAGCATTGTCTTATGTAAATAATGGGCGGGTAAAACGTGTGGGTAGTCTTTCTTATATCAATGAAGGATTGGGTTTTCTCGATAACAGTTTTACCCAGGCTTCTGTAGTGAACTTCAATGCAGCCGTGAGTGCACAGGGCAATACTGATGCGGCGGCTTCAGCAAACAGGAATTTATTAGTAGTCGCCAATCTTCCCAAGGCAAAATCCGAACGCATCAATTCATTTGAAGCAGGCTATAAAAGTGTTTTGCTGAATAACAAACTGGTAATTGATTTTGATGTTTATAGCAATTCTTATGATGGCTTCCTGGGGCAAGTACAGGTTTATGTTCCAAAGGATGAAACTGTAGGATCAGATGCTGCTGTGCTGGCCATGTTGGATCGTAACCGCGACGCTACTTCAACTACCGGAACAACCGCTGCCAGCAAAGGCCAGGATCGCTACCGTGTATACACAAACGCAAAGAAGAGCTATCATAATTATGGATCCGCATTGGGGATCACTTATAATTTTTATAAGAAATTTACTGTTGCAGGCAATGTAAATTTCAACCGGATCAAAGCGGCTTCATCAGATGATATTTTTGTCACCGGCTTTAATACCCCAGAATGGGCAACAAACTTATCGTTTGGAAACCGCGAGGTCGTAAAAAATGTTGGTTTCAATATTGTGTGGAGATGGCAGGATGCGTTCTTATGGGAGAGCCCGCTGGTAACCGGAAAAATTGCAGCTTACAATACAATTGACGCACAGGTAACATACCGTATTCCAAAAGCCAATTCCAGCATCAAAGCAGGTGGTGCCAACATTTTCAATAACCGGTACTTGCAATATGCGGGCGGACCAACATTGGGCGGACTCTATTATGTAGCCATTACAGTTGAAGGATTACTAAATAAATAAAAAAGAAAAAAGAAACGGAGCCTGGAAATGCCAGTTTCTTTTTTGATCTGCGGCACAAAAATTCAAAATAGAAATAAGATGATTGAAAAAGTTTTTGTTTAATATGCCAGATAAGGTTGGATTAAGCGAACTGTTTTAAAGGCATAAAAAAAGATGTGAACTTAGTCACATCTTTTCAAAAATAGATCCGGGTAATATTATGCAGCAGCATGCTTCCCCGAAACAATATGATTTGCAGGTTTTTTATCCTTGATGACTGTGAAAGAAAATTCTTTACCTGTTTTTTTAGCGGCCCTGCAGGCTGCATCGGTGAGTTCTTTAATAGTAAATGCACCTTCACGGGTAAATTCCATTAACCGCAGAAGGTATCCGTTCGCTTTTGCAACGTTCTTTTTTATACTATCAAAAGATTCCTTTGCCATTTCGCTGCTCAATACTTTATAGTCGGCTTCCGCGGCGCTGTGCAATGTTATATTTACAATAAACCTTGTCATTATATAAAATTTAAAATGAAAGATTAGTTAACCAAATCGGGTACAAAGTTAGGTGCCGGTATGTCTCATCAAAAGATCAATCTGTTATCGTTTTCACAACAGTTTGTAAACTGGGGATCCCAACAATCCCTCTCATTCAAACGCAGGCGAATAAGGTTTATTTCCTGCAATGCAATAAAATTAATACTTAAGCCCAATTCCGAATAATTAAAACTATATCGGCTAAATTTACATTCGCATTTGACTGGTGCAATCGTTTACCCAAATAAAAAATTCAATGCAAAAAATTTATTTAAGTGACTCCGGGCCCAAAGTTTCTCCGGCCATTTATGGCTTTTACCGTTGGAGTACAGAATCTGACAACAGCGTGCAGACCATGGAAAAAATTATCAATCTCTGCATGGAACTTGGCATTAATACTTTTGACCATGCGGATATTTACGGCTCTTATCAAAGTGAAGAAATTTTTGGTAAGGTAATCAGTCAAAAATCATTTAAAAGAGAAGACCTGGTTCTTTTCACCAAATGTGGTGTAGTGGTGCCAGATACAACCAGGCCCGGCATCCGCACAAAATATTACGATACTTCAAAAAAACATATTCTGGAAAGCATCGATAATTCTTTACGCAAACTCAAGACAGACTATATAGATATTTTCCTGTTGGATCACCTGGACCCGCTTTCGAACCTCGAAGAGACAGCCATTACACTTACACAATTAAGAGATTCGGGTAAAGTAAAAAACATTGGCGTTTCTAATTTTTCTGTATTCCAGCACCAGTTGCTGGCATCCTATTTACGCGTTCCGATTGTTACCAATTATATCGAGTTGAACCTGCTGAACACTTCGGCACTTGACAACGGCCAAATAGATTATATCAAACAAAAATATATGCGCCCGCTGGCCTCCTCTCCGCTTGCGGCTGGCCGCATAGAAAACGGCACCGATGATGTGGCAGTTCGTGTTCGTAAAAAACTGGCAGAAGTCGGAAAAAAATACAATGCCGATATTGAATCGATTGCTGTTGCATGGTTGGTTAAGTTAGGTGCATTACCACTCATTGGTACCAGCAGCGAACAACGCATCCGTAATATTGCCAACGCATTTAACATCGATCTCGATAGGCAGGATTGGTACGAACTGTATGCAGTTTCCCGTGGTGAGATTTAATTTTTTCTACTGACAAAAATCTGAAGCCCATCTCACTATTAATTGAGATGGTTTTAAATTTTTTTGAGTCATTTATTTGAGATTCATCTTGTACAAGCTTGCTTATATTTAGGATCTTATTAGTTATGAATAAAGTCACACCGTCTTCTTACCGATATTTTATAATCAATAAACCATTCGATATGCTTTCGCAATTCGAAAGCAAAGTGCCGGACAATCTACTGTGCGATTTGTCATTTGATTTTCCAAAAGGCATTCATGCGGTGGGTCGCCTGGACAAGGAATCAGAAGGCTTGTTGATACTGACCACCAATAAGAAAGTAACACGGCTGCTCTTCCAGGATAAAATTCCGCACAAAAGAAAATACCTGGTAAAAGTTAAAAACGAAGTGAGTAATGAAAGCCTGGCAAAATTGAGAAATGGAATCAGTATTCGCATCAAAGGCGGGGAATATTACACAACTGCTCCCTGCGAAGTAAACGTGGTTCAAAAACCTGCTGGCTTGTTTGAACACGGTCTAAGTATTTATGAATATCCGCCCTGTACCTGGATGACCATTACCATTACAGAAGGTAAGTACCACCAGGTGAGAAAAATGCTGAAAGCGATACATCACCGTTGTCAGCGATTGATACGCATCTCTATTGAAGACCTTGAACTGGACCAACTGGCGCCAGGAGAAGTAAAAGAACTGGAAGAACCAAGTTTTTTTAAGTTACTTAAGATTGCAAATTATCATTAGGCGGTTAATCCTTTCTCTGATCGTAGAAATTTTTACCCAAATTACTTTTTTACCATCAGTCATCCACTTTATAATCATCCGCAATCCAGCCATCATCACGGTTTTCATTACTTTACATTTATGGCAGAAGTTTAGATGTATATGGGCTAACTATTTTCCAATAACAGTATTGGAATAACAATATGCTTAACGATATGCCATTCAAACAAACTTTAATGTATGTAGCCGACCAGGCTAATTTCTTTAAATCATTCTTTCGCAACACGTTTAAAAAAGGATTCGAATGGGAGGAATTGTTTCGTCAGTCCTATATCATTGGTTATAAATCCATCGGTATAGCAGCACTAACAGGTTTCATACTGGGTATTGTATTCACGCTGCAATCTCAACCTACTTTAAAAGAATTTGGTGCTACTAGTTATATACCCGGAATGGTGTCTGTATCTATTATTCGTGAAATTGGTCCCGTTATCATAGCATTGATCTGCGCAGGTAAAATAGCCTCCAGCATTGGCGCAGAACTTGGCAGCATGAATGTTACGGAACAGATTGATGCGATGGAAGTTTCCGGTGCCAATCCCATTCAATTCCTGGTTGTTACCAGGATCCTGGCTTGCATGATGATGATCCCCCTGTTGACTGTTTTCGCTGATGCAATGGCGTTAGCCGGAGGTTTTACTGCTACCGCATTAAGCGGAGCCATGTCGCCCCAATTATATTTTACAAAAGCCATTACCATACTTGACTACGGCGATCTGTTACCTGCTGTGATCAAGACAATTTTTTTTGGATTTACGATAGGATTTATCGGTTGCTTTGAAGGCTTTAATTCCAATAAGGGCACAGAGAGTGTGGGACTGGCCGCCAATGCAGCCGTTGTAACATCATCCGTTTGGATCATTGTTATTGATGGCCTGGTTGTTCAAATTACCAATTCAATATTATATACTTAACCGGGAAATTCTAATGGAAACAGTTATCGAAATAAATAATTTGAAAAAAAGTTTTTCCGGTAAACCGGTATTGGATGGGATTGACTTTACTGTCAGCAAAGGAGAAAACCTGGTAATACTTGGAAAGTCAGGAACTGGCAAATCAGTTACCATCAAATGTATTGCGGGATTGCTAACACAAGACGAAGGATCCCTGAAAGTATTTGGAGAAGAAGTAAAGGAACTTGACGAAGACGCGTTAAAAGCATTGCGTTGCAAATTAGGTTTCCTTTTCCAGGGTGCTGCTTTATACGATTCAATGACCGTTCGGGAAAATCTTGTATTCCCTTTAAAACGCGTATTAAAAATAAAAGACCGGCAAGAAATCGAGCGTCGGTGCATCGAAGTACTGGAAGCGGTGGGACTTGCAGACTCAATAGATAAAATGCCATCTGATTTAAGCGGTGGTATGCGCAAGCGAATGGGTCTTGCCCGAACGCTGATAGTAAAACCAGCCATCATTTTATATGATGAACCCACTACCGGACTGGATACGATTACTTCCAAGGAAATCAGTAACCTGATATTGGATATGCAGAAACGTTATGATGCCACTTCCGTCATTATCACACATGATATACCCTGCGCTAAAATAACAGCAGACAGGGTTATCATTATGGACGAAGGCAAATGCATTGCCGAGGGAAGTTATAAGGATCTCGAAAACGCAGACAATGAATTTATACGATCATTTTTTAAATAAAGTTTATGAATATATCTCCTGCACAAAAAATTAAAACGGGTCTTTTTGTACTGGTGAGCCTGCTGTTATTACTGGTGCTCATTTTCCTGATTGGAAAACAAAAAAATCTTTTTGGAAGTACATTTACAATATATGCAAATTTCAAAAACATCAGCGGCACCAAAGAAGGAAACTATGTAAGACTTGCCGGAATAAATATTGGAACGGTAGAAAGTATCGATATTATCAACGATACAACTGTACGCCTGGAACTTAGCGTAGACAAAAAGATTCAACCCTACATTAAATCGGATGCCATAGCAAGTATTGGCAGTGATGGGCTGATGGGAGATAAACTTATTGTTATATCACCGGGTAATAACACATCCCCGGTTGTAAGTAATGGTGGCAGTCTTCCGACCAGTAATCCCGTGGACGTAGATAAAATCATGAACAACCTCACAAAGATTTCAGAAAATGCTGCTACCCTTACCGGAGGCTTATCAGATATTGTAACCAGGATCAACAGTGGCAAAGGTAGTATTGGTAAATTGCTGGCAGATGATAAACTGGCGGTAAAAATGGAAAATACGATAGACCAAGCCAATCAAACCGCCAGCAGCATAAAAAAAACAGCCAAAAGCGTGGATGAAAACATGCAGGCTGCCAAACATAATTTTCTACTAAGGGGCTACTTTAAGAAAAAAGAACGCAAAAGAATAAAAGACTCTATTGAAAACGCAAAGAAAACACAGGAACCCGTGCTAAAAGAAAAACAATAAAAGATCAGTATATTGTAGCAGGTATTAATATAGCAATTGCTGCAATGAGAACAAACCAAGAAATTATTGATCTGGTTAAATGTGTTGCTATCAATGATGAAAGGATCAGAGCAGTATTATTAAATGGATCGAGGGCCAATCCACATCATAAAACAGACCGATTCAGTGATTTTGACATCACGTTTGTTGTACAAGATTTTGATGGTTTCGTCGCTGATCGTTCCTGGATTGATATATTTGGTGAAAGGCTGATGATGCAGACGCCGAACGAAATGATCATTCCTCCAACGGTAAATAAAGAAGCTGGCCGATTTTCTTACCTCATGTTGTTTAAAGATTTTAACCGTATTGATCTAACCCTTTTTTCGCTAAATAATGTTCAATTGTTCAAACCAGAAAGCCTCACTGTTGTTCTTTCTGATAAAGACGGTTTGTTCAAAGAACTGCCCGCCGCAACCAATACCGACTATCTTATACTGCAGCCTTTGCAAAAAGAATTTTCAGATTGTTGCAATGAATTCTGGTGGGTCAGTACTTATGTTGCAAAAGGATTATGTCGCGGTGAAATTATTTACTCAAAAATAATGTTGGAGCAACCTGTCAGGAACATGTTTTATTTCATGCTGGCGTGGTATGCAGGAGTAAAACATAATTACCCGGTGGATGCCGGCAAAAGTGGAAAATATCTTCTATCCTTTTTTGATGAGCAGTATTCAAATAAAATAATAGCAACTTATCCAACCGCGGAAGCCATTGAAATTTGGAAAGCGTTATTTTTAATGACCGAACTTTTCCGGGATGCGGCTAATAAGGTTGCTGCACATTTACATTTTACTTATAATGCGGAGGAGGATAGTAACATTTGTCACTATCTCAGTGAAATGGAAAAAATACATACACAGTCAAAATAATTTATCAAAGACAGGCAAGAATTTATAATTAACAATACCAGCACCAGCAATGAAAAAATGCTACTTTCCTTTTATTTGTTGTTTACTGACCGTTATATTTATGTCGTGTAACACTGCGGCTGATAACAAGACAACTGCCATCACATTCCTTCCAAAGGCAGTGTTAATGCCGTCTGAAAAATTTGTCTTTAATTCCTTTGTTGATTGTAACATGGCCACTGTTTGGGTGGCTGATACGTTCCGCATATTCCCCGGCAAATACGGAGAAGACCCGCTATGGGGTAATGCACATGAATTAAAGTTTGCGAGTGGCAGTACAGTAGACGAAGTGTTCTCTAAAAAGCCAACTGAATTCAGAGAACCGATAATGCCTGCAAACGTAGCACCAATGAGCAACGGCTTACATGGTGCCGTTTGGTTTGAAACTTTGTACAAAGACCCGCACGATAAAACAGACAATACGCTATTTGCCTTGTATCACAATGAAAATTATCCTTCAACCTTTCCATATGATTCCTCTAACGGTACCGGTTACCTGGATATGAACTGGCCACAGGGTTTGAAGGGTCCGGGAACAAAAACAGCCGTTTGCAGAATTGGCATTATGAAATCAATTGATGCAGGCAAATCATGGAAAGACAATGGCATAATACTCGAAGATCATCAACCGCGTCTTATATTAATGCCTCATAATACCGGGATCAACTTTGCCGGCGGTACCGGCGATCCATCAGCCATTGCCAATGAAAATTATCTATACATTTTTTATGGCGAATATGGTTATCCCAATCGCTATAACGCCGGCAGTTATGACTCAACAGTGGAATGGAAAGGGCAATGCATCAGTATGGCACGCATACTTTTATCCGACCTTGATAATCCTGTTGCAAAAGCAAAAAGATGGAATGGAAAATCATTCGAGGCCGAACACGATAGCACCGGTACCCCTGTTAGCAGTTTACAAATTCCGTTAGATCAGGGCGGAGGGCCGGCATCTTCTCCCACTGCTAAATACTATTGGGGACCATCGGTTAGCTGGAACAATTATTTGAATTGCTGGGTAATGCTGATGGCAAAAGCGGCAGGGCCATCATGGAAAGGCAGCAGTATTTACATTTCTTTTAATCCCAATGCCGACCTTGGATTAGGAACAAATTCGCAGCAATGGACAACGCCGAAATTATTACTTGATAAACCAGGTCATATTATATGGTATCCTTCTTTGCAACCTGTTAATTCAGTAGAAGACAAAGTGAAAAAATATACTTCAGTTAACCTGGGTAAGAAAGCAAGATTGTTTTTTAAAGATATGTACGGTGATAAAAGTGATTATGTTTCAGAATTCATTGTAGAATTTAATAAATGAAGCACCGTTTGATAACATTCTGACAAGAAACAACTATCAACTAAAAATTAGGCAATTAAGCTCCTGTTGTATTTATTCCTGTATTCAATTGGCGATAACCCGGTAATTCTTTTGAAAACGGTCCGGAATGCCTTGGTATCGGCATAGCCCACTCCATACATTACTTCATTGATGTTTTTTCTTTTTGTTTCCAGGTCTTTTTTTGCAGCTTCTATTTTCACACGTTGTATGTATTCCACCACTGTATTGGAAGTCGCTTTTTTGAACCTCCTTTCAAAATTTCTCCTTCCCTGTGCAAGCATACTTGCAAGTTGATCCACGCCAATTTTTTCCTGGTAATTTTTTTCAATAAATTCCTGTGCCTTTTTTATGGTCTCATCTTCATGATTTTTTTGTCCCTGGAAAATGATAAAGGGTGATTGGCTGACCCTGTCAATATCTATCATAAAAGTTTTTGCAATCAGTACGGCTATATCACGACCAGCATATTTTTCTACCAGGTACGTTAATAAATTCAGGAACGAATAGGCTCCACCACTGGTATAAATGCCATCCTCCGCAGTAATTATTTTATCATCCGCCAGGTTTACATCAGGGAACTGCAGACGAAACTGGTTGGCAGCACTCCAATGTGTTGCGCATTGTTTTCCTTTCATTAAACCAGTCGCTGCAAGGAAAAAGGCGCCGATGCAAAAACTTGCCAACTCTGCACCATTATTATATTGTTCTACTATCCATGAAAAAATTCCTTGTTCGTTTCTATAGCAGATGGTAAATCACCATGCATGGCTGGTATAATAATGAGATCTGTTTTCTTCACATCTTTCATCAGCATATCAGGCGCAATGCTATACATGCCGTTTCGCTGGCTTATTTCTGTTGAAAGTCCAACCAATTGCACTTTAAATACAGGAGATCGACCCATTGACTCACAAAACAAGTTTACCTCCGTTAAAATCTGGAGGGTGCCATCTGTGTTTGGCAAACTGGTATGACCTGATGGAACGATGATTGAAATGTGTTTCATGGAATAAAGTTAGGCAATCGCTTTGTCGTAATCAACCTCTTACTATGGCGCAAATACACCCGCATTTTATTAATGATTGCCGCTAAGTTTGTAATACGGAAAAAGCCAATATAAAAATTATGACATCGATATCAATCCTGCATGCATAAAATAAACTGGAGGTTAAAGAATCGGTAGTCAACGAATCTACATTCCTGCGGGTTTGCATGGAAAAATTATCGTTGGAAGATGTAAATCTAAGGGGTACGAAAATCATGAATGCCAATATGAGTGATATTGAAATTGAACAGGCGCAGTTAGGTGGTGCATATATTCATAATATAGGTCTGCCCCCGCAAGGACATCCGGACTATGATCCGAATGCCAGGCAAAGACCATTGAAATTTGAAGATTGTTACCTGGCTGGTACGCAAATAACAAATTGTAACCTCAGCGAAGTGTTGATAGACGACTGCAATACAAGCGGCATGAGAATAAATGGAGTGCTGGTTGATGAAATGCTGAAGGCTTATAAAAAAATAAATAATTAATGCCGCGCAATTTTAATTCGTCCACAATACCAGTAAATGGAACTCAAAAATAAAAACGCAGTGATCTATGGCGCGGCAGGCGCCATTGGAAGTAGTGTAGCTATTGCATTTGCAAAAGAAGGTGCACGGGTATTTCTTGCCGGACGAACCCGCTCAAAACTTGAAATCATCGCGAACCAGATAATTGCTGATGGAGGAAGGGCAGAGATTGCTGAAGTTGATGCATTGAACAAGGACCAGGTGGAAACACAATTGACAAAAATGTTATTCAGGGCCGGAAGTATCGACATATCCTTCAATGCGATCAGCATCAATGATATGCAGGGAGCACCTTTAATTGCAATGGAATACGACCAGTTTATTCTTCCCATCATAACGGCCATGACCAGCCATTTTATTACCACTACCGCTGCAGTGAAACATATGTCTAACAAAGCCGGAGGAGTAATACTTGCCATTACAGCCAATGCTGCACGTAAACCTTATAATGATTCCGGGGGATTTGGTGTGGCCTGCGCTGCCATTGAAGGATATTGCCGGCAATTGTCACTGGAAGCTGGTAAAAAAAATATTCGTGTAGTCTGTATCCGTTCCGCCGGCTCACCTGATTCACAGGGTGTAGATAAAGTCTTTACTTTGCATGCAAAAAATGCAGGCATCACATGCGGGGAATTTGAAGACAATTTTGCGGAACGAACCATGTTGAAACGATTGCCAAGGCTAAGAGAAATTGCCAACACCGCTGTTCTGATGGCATCTGATAAAGCAAGTGCTATTACTGCAGCGGTTATAAATGCAACCTGCGGAGAGCTGGCGGATTAACAGGGCTTTAATTATATTCGCTTTTAATTTTCGTTAATCATAAACCATCACAATATGTATATCTTATTAGCAATTCTGATCATCATTGCAGTACCATTGATAATGGCATCATTTCTCCAAAGCGAATATTTTATTGAAAGATCCATTGTAATCAACAAACCGGCGCCTGAAGTTTTCAACTATATAAAATATCTGAAAAATTCTGTTTACTATAACAAATGGGTGATGCTGGATCCGGATTTGAAAAAAGACTACAAAGGCACTGATGGTACAGCAGGATTTATTTATTACTGGGATAGCAACAACAAACAGGTAGGAAAGGGCGAACAGGAAATAACAGCCATCAATGAAGGCAACCGGGTTGATTATGAAATTCGATTTAAGAAACCATTTGAAGGTAGTTCAACCGCCTGCATAACCACCAAACAAAGAACAGGTAATGAAACCGAGGTGAGCTGGGTTTTTAAAGGCAACAGAACTTATGGAATGAAAGTCATGCATTTTCTATTGAATATTAAAAAAGTATTGGGCAACGATTTATCGATCAGCCTTCATAACCTTAAAACAGTTTTGGAAAAACAGTGAACAATGATTGAAGTGTTTAAAACAAATGTATTGGAAAGATGCGAATCGGAAGTACTGGTTCAACAACTGAAAGAACAGATACCCCGCAGTCGGATCAATTTCGATTTGCACGATTGCGATAAAATACTCAGGGTGGAAGCTGACCACATCATTCCACAGGAAGTGATTGAATTTATACACTCCAATGGGTATCAATGCCAGCTACTCGAATGATGCATATTATAAAAGCCCCGCATTAGCGGGGTTACTAATGTCAGTACAAATATTTTTTTCGTAACCAAATGGTTTCCTATAGTTGCGTAACCAAACAGTTACACAAATATGCTTATGAGAAGAGATGTGTTCCAGGCCATAGCCGACCCGACCCGCAGGAAAATAATTAACATGATTGCGCACCAATCGCTGAACCTAAATGCCGTTGCAGAACATTTTGATATCAGCCGTCCCGCAATTTCTAAACACATAAAAATTTTAACTGAATGCGGGTTAATTGTTATCAAACAAATTGGACGTGAACGGTATTGTGAAGCCAAACTGCAAAAATTGAATGCAGTATCCGATTGGGTAGAGCAGTACCAGCAATTCTGGAACAAAAAACTGGATGCACTGGAGAATTATCTGCAGCAATCGCAATCGAAAAATAAAAACAGGGGAAGTAAAGAGAAATTAAAAAGAAGATAATAATACAACCCGCTTATATCAACATCCAAAAAAATAATGATGCAAACACAACCCTTCTCAACAGAGCGTATACTGAATGCACCGGTATCAAAGGTCTGGAAAGCGATATCAGATAAGAATGAAATGAAAAAATGGTATTTCGACTTAGCCGAATTCAGGCCGGAAGTTGGTTTTGAGTTTCAGTTCACGGCTGGCGATGAGCAGCAGCAGTTCCTGCATCTTTGCAAAGTGACCGAGGTTATCAAAGAAATAAAACTTACTTATAGCTGGAGATACGATGGCTACGAAGGAAATTCATTTGTGACCTTTGAACTGGAGCCGGTGGGTGACAATACCCGCTTGACGCTTACGCATATGGGGCTCGAAACATTTCCGCAAAACAATCCTTCTTTTGCAAAAGAAAATTTCGCCGCAGGATGGACACATATTATTGGTACAGCATTGGTGGAATATATAGATTCCCAAAAAAAGTCTTAACGCAAATATTTATTTTTGACGCATATTTGACGGTTAAGCGTGACCCATATTTTATGAAAGACTAGTTCCTAACCAGGTTTGGGCAAGAATATCTATGTTTAAAAAACATTCCAGGGCATTAAATAAAAACTTACAACATGAGAAGAACAAATATTCTTTATTGGGTATTTATTGGGTTACTGGCGGCACTGATGTTATTTTCTGCTATACCCAATATCATCAGCAATGCTCAGTCTGTAGAATTAATTTCCAAACATCTTGGATATCCGGCATATTTTATACCCTTCATTGGAGTGGCAAAATTATTAGGCGTCATTGCCATTCTTTTACCCGGGTTTCCAAGATTAAAAGAATGGGCCTATGCTGGTTTCATGTTTGATTTGGTTGCAGCTATCTATTCCAGTATTGCCGTTGGCGATGCAGTAGCTAACTGGTTGCCCATGATAATCGGGCCTGTATTGATTGGCTTATCTTATTTTTTTTATCACAAAAAACTAAAGACATCTTCCATAACAGCAGGCAGATAACAAAATATTATTTCATATAGAGTAGCTACAATCATTCATAAAATTTCTATTTCATTCCTCCGCCGTTTTTCCCCCAATCGTATCCAAATACTTTTTGCAGCAAGGGGGTTTCTCTCGCCTGAACGTTTGAACGAATGGCTCTTTCTTTTTCTTCAATCTTATTAAACATCATGTTAGATACTAGTCCGGCCATGAGATTACTAATGTCCAGGTTGATCTTATTGCCCAGGAAAACTTTTGCGGGTTGTACAAGTTCATCCCACTGTTTTGCAATTTTATATTCATCCAAAGCAGATTGCATATTAGGCGCTATTGCCCGGCGCAAAGTATCTCCAATGGTACGACGCAGGTAATCTGTTGCTGCGTTGCCTCCATTCTTTACAATTCCTATTGCATCACTGATATTCATTCGTTTAATACCGAGCACAAAAACAGGAGCCGCCTGTGATGCAGTTTTTTCTGCACAGGTTCCCAATGTATTGGTAAACCGATCCACCTCTTTACTCAATCCAAGTTGTTGCAGGGTATTTGCTACTTTCTGAAATTCAGGAGGAAATATAGCGGCTACCAATGTTTCTTTACTGAATGCACCTTTCTGACCAAGGATTGAAGAACCATAGTTACTTCCAATCATCAATGCTTCTCTTACAGCATCTATCGCATCCTGTTCTGTAACCATTCCACTCGCGATTTTATTCAATGTTTCGCAGGAAGAAAATGTACTCGCACAAGCGATAATAAAAAAGAATATTAGTTTTTTCATTCAGTAAGTTTTGAATTTGAATAGTAAGACAAGTGATCCCGCTACAGTAGATATAGTTTTAAAAGTTTAGGTTGTAAGGACAAGAAAATAAAAATAATTATGGCGTTTGTAATGTTGCATTCATTGCTACGCCAATTTTTAAAGTCTGGTATACTACACAATATCTTTCAGTCAGCTTCAGTAACGCCTCCAATTGTTCCGAACTGGCATCCGTATTTATCGAATACAACAAACGTATTGCCTTGAAACCCACGGAAGCATCTTTAGTAACACCCAATGTACCACGGAAATCCAAATCACCCTCAGCTTTTACTGTTCCGCTTTTTATTGTTATTCCGATGGCAGTTGCAACTGCGTTCATCGTAACACCGGCGCATGCTACCAGTGCTTCCAGCAACATGTCACCCGAACATGCGAGCATACCTGTACCACCGGTTGCAGGATGCAGTCCCGCTTCAACAATTGCTTTGCCGGTAGACACTTTACATGAAATACCTTCACCCAGGTTCCCTTCAGCTTTTAAAGTAATCAATGCTGAAACTGGTTCATCCCGGTATTTTTCTTTTAATGGTGCCTGCAGGCTTTTTAATTCTTCGGAATTCATTTTGTTCTGATGTTTGAAAATTTGTTGTAAATATTTTTATTACCATTCCCTGATCATTAGTTGTGAAAAGTGAATAGTAAGTGATTATCATGCAAGTTACACAACTGACAACTCACTACTCACCACTCACTTTAATTTATCTATTTCGTTCGCGTATGCACTAAAAATCTATCCGGTTGCTTTTTCTTCATACATAAATGCATTATCTGTAAATGTTATCGGAATTTTATTTTGTTTGCACCATGCTGAACAAGCCTCCGAATAAATTTCCCATTTTGCTTTTGCCCATTCAGGTGCTGTTGCCTGCCAACGGGTACTATCAGGAAAATAAACATGTAGTGTTCCCATCGTAATTTCAAAAATCAAAACGCCATCCCTGCTGCCGGCTACCAGTTCTTCTTTCCATCTTGGGTTAAAGGATATTGCAGACATTATGTAGAACGAATTTGATTTTATTTGTAATCACCCATCAGCATATTCAATAGTAACATAACGAAAGCTAAGACCCATGGCCCAAAACAATCAATAAAGCAATAAAATATTTTCCTTTATAAAAGTAAAGTACACACTCAATATACCCATACTGAGGCACAGGATCGAAAAAACAATGGTAGCATTCTTGGAATATTTACTCGTGCTTAGTATATGAATTGTATTTAGGAAAAAGTGACCCCCGATATAAAAATTCATTACTGTAATGAGAATGGTAAATATTTTGGAAGCATTCATATATTAACTGAAATCGTTCTATCGTAAAAATACAAATAAACCCTTCTGAAAAATTTATACGCAAAATGTTCAGCGTTAAAAAAATCTCACAAGATTATATGGGGTAATCTTTAACGAACTTCAAAATAAAATTTCATATAATCAATGCCATGATATAAACAAAAAACCCCGCTGAATGACAGGGTTTTTCACTTTTGAATGTTTACTTCACTTGTACATATCTTCTCTCAATTGTTTCACCCGATCATCCGCCAGGTATTCGTCAAATGTTGTAAGCCTGTCGATGATGCCTTTGGGCGTGAGTTCTATAATACGATTGGCAACAGTCTGCATAAAGGTATGGTCATGGCTTGTCAATAATACAATGCCTTTAAACTCACTGATATTTTCATTGAAACTTTGAATACTTTCCAAATCAAGGTGATTGGTAGGTTGATCCAAAATAACCACATTGGGATTCTGCAGCATCATACGACTGAGCATACAACGTACTTTTTCACCCCCGCTTAATACAGCAGTCTTTTTTAAAACATCATCGCCACTGAACAACATCTTTCCTAAAAATCCACGAAGAAAGGGCTCATCTGCATCCGTAACATGAGCCGGAACAAATTGCCTTAACCAATCCATTAATGTCATATTATCTTTAAAGTACTGTTCGTTTTCAAAAGGCAGGTAAGCTTTTGTAACAGTAGTTCCCCACTCATATTTTCCGGTATCTGCTTTTACTTCCCCATTAATAATATTGAAAAAAGCGGTTACTGCCAGCGCATCGCGACTGAGAATTGCAATCTTATCTCCCTTATTGATGGTGAAACTGGCGTCTTTGAATAATAAACGCCCATCAACGGATTTACTTAATTTTTCTACATTCAGAATCTGGTTACCCACATCCCGTAGTGGTTGAAAAATAATGCCGGGATATTTTCTATTACTGGGTTCAATTTCTTCAATGGTTAATTTCTCCAATGCTTTTTTACGGGAAGTAGCCTGCTTACTTTTTGAAGCGTTGGCACTGAAGCGTGCTATGAAATCGAGCAATGCCTGGCGCTTCTCTTCTGTTTTCTTATTCTTATCCCCCATTTGCCTCGCCATCAACTGTGATGATCCGTACCAGAAAGTATAGTTACCTGTAAATATTTTAATTTTTTGGCGATCTACATCTGCAACATGTGTACAAACAGAATCAAGAAAGTGGCGATCGTGACTTACAACCAATACAATATTTTCATAGTCTGCGAGAAAATTTTCGAGCCAGCTGATGGTTTCAATATCCAAACCATTCGTAGGCTCATCCAGTAACAAAATATCAGGGTTACCAAATAAAGCCTGTGCCAGCAAAACCCGGAGCTTTAGGTTACCGGGAATATCTTTCATCAGCATCTGGTGATATTCTTCATTCACACCCAGTTCACTCAATAAAGTTGCCGCGTCGCTATCGGCCGTATAGCCACCCATTTCACCAAACTCACCTTCCAGTTCAGCAGCGCGCATTCCGTCTTCTTCTGAAAAATCTGCCAATGCATAAATCTGCTCCCGCTCCTGCATCACTTTCCACATTTTGGTATGACCCATCATAACGGTGTTCAATACCGTATATTCATCAAACTCAAACTGGTTTTGTTTCAACACCGCAAGTCTTTCACCGGGTGTAATATCAACTGATCCCTTGTTGGGTTCAATCTCTCCACTCAAAATTTTAAGAAAGGTACTTTTGCCGGCACCATTGGCACCAATTACACCATAGCAATTTCCTTTTACAAAATTGAGGTTCACTTCATCAAACAATACCCTTTTACCATAGGCCAGGGTGATATTTCTTGCACTAATCATTTATACTACTTATTTTTTTGGAGCTGCGAAGGTAATCAAAGTATGTAGTATTTAGTATATAGAATGGCCCGCAACTATCGACGTGCCGGCAGCCAAAAAAAACTCCTGCAGACCAACGCCTGCAGGAGCTTATCTATATACTCAATACTATGTACTGAGTAATGTTTCTTAGTATCCCATTCCACCCATATCAGGTGCACCATGGCTATGAGCCGCTTCTTCTTTCTTAGGTTTGTCAGCCACTACACATTCAGTAGTTAATAACATACCAGCAATTGAAGCTGCATTTTCCAGTGCAATACGGGTAACTTTAGTAGGATCAATAACACCCGCTTTAAACAGGTTCTCATATATTTCAGTTCTTGCATTGAAACCGTAATCTGCCTTTCCTTCTTTTACTTTTTGTACAACAATAGAACCTTCGATACCACTGTTAATAACAATCTGGCGAAGTGGTTCCTCAATAGCTCTCTTAACGATTGCAATACCGGTTGTTTCATCTTCATTGGCACCTTTCAGTTTTTCCAATGATTCAATTGCCCGGATAAAAGAAACACCACCACCCGGAACGATGCCTTCTTCCACTGCAGCTCTTGTTGCATGTAAAGCATCATCTACACGGTCTTTCTTTTCTTTCATTTCCATTTCAGTAGCAGCACCAATATACAATACAGCTACACCACCGCTTAATTTGGCAAGGCGTTCCTGTAATTTTTCTTTATCATAATCAGAAGTAGTATTTTCTACCTGTGCTTTGATTTGATTAACGCGTGCAACGATATCTGCTTTTTTACCCTTTCCGCCAACAACAATTGTGTTGTCTTTGTCAATAGTAATAGATGCAGCCTGACCAAGTGAAGCTAAATCAGCAGCTTCCAGTTTGTAACCCAGTTCTTCACTGATTACAGTTCCTGCTGTAAGGATAGCGATATCCTGCAACATTTCTTTTCTGCGATCACCAAAACCGGGTGCTTTAACTGCAGCCACTTTCAATGTACCACGCAATTTGTTTACTACCAATGTAGCCAATGCTTCGCCTTCCAGGTCTTCAGCGATGATTACCAAAGGACGTCCGCTTTGCGCTACTTTTTCAAGTATGTGCAAAATATCTTTCATTGCAGATATTTTCTTATCATAGATAAGAATGTATGGGTTCTGCAATTCAGCTTCCATTTTTTCGCTGTTGGTAACAAAATAAGGAGAGATATAACCGCGATCGAACTGCATACCTTCAACCACATCAACAGTTGTATCTGTTCCTTTTGCCTCTTCAACAGTGATAACACCTTCCTTACCTACTTTGGCAAATGCTTCTGCAATCAGTTTACCAATTGTTTCGTCATTATTTGCAGAAATAGAAGCTACCTGCTGAATTTTTTTGCTATCGTTACCTATGGTCTGAGATTGAGCTTTTAAATTCTCAACAACTTTAGCAACCGCTTTGTCAATACCACGTTTCAAATCCATTGGATTTGCACCGGCAGCTACATTTTTAAGTCCTTCACTTATTATTGACTGGGCCAGTACAGTTGCAGTAGTAGTACCATCGCCTGCTATGTCAGCAGTTTTAGACGCTACTTCCTTAACCATTTGTGCTCCCATGTTTTCAATAGGATCGTCCAGTTCAATTTCTTTTGCAACGGTAACACCATCTTTTGTAACCGCTGGTGCACCAAATTTTTTCTCAATTACCACATTGCGACCTTTTGGTCCGAGGGTAACTTTTACTGCGTTGGCCAGGATGTCAACGCCTTTCTTCATTTTATTTCTTGCTTCAATGTCGAAGAAAATCTGTTTTGCCATAATCGTTTGTTTGAAATTTTTAAGAATAGTAATATGGAGCTGTAAGCTTTGAGCATATAAGTATTGGTATAAATACCAACAGCTATTAACCCGGGCTAATAGCTGTTTTAAACAATCGCTAAAATGTCGCTTTCACGCATAATCAGCAATTCTTCACCTTCTACTGTCAATTCAGATCCGGCATACTTTCCGTATAATACGGTATCGCCAATTTTAACGGTAACAGGCTCATCTTTTTTACCAGGACCCGCAGCTACTACTGTTCCGCGTTGTGGTTTCTCTTTCGCAGTATCGGGGATGATGATACCACCGGCTGTCTTTTCTTCAGCTTTAGCTGGACGTACAATTACCCTGTCGTGCAATGGGGTAACATTTAGCTTCTTAGCCATATGCTTTTATTTTTTGTTTTTGGTGAGAAAATTTCTAATGGCAGGCGAAACTAAACCAATTCTATACCAAAGGGTTCAAAATCTTAAAAAATGGAATTCTTGACAGTTTAAAGCTTCAGATGGCAGACAAAGTTTGTTAGATAGTGACATTCTTTGTCAAATTTTCATTTCTCTGGCTAGTAGTGAGTAGTTAGTAGCTAGCAGTAGGTTACAATATAATCAGGATCTCCAAATTAATTTTGAAGCCCCTTACTAGCTACTTGTCACTACCTGCTAGCCACCGGCTACTTCCACTACCTACTTCCAAATGAATCCCTATCTTCGCTGCCTCAAATAAGTTCTTAGGCCAATGATCAGCAGACGAAATATCAGGGTGAAGGTGATGCAGACACTTTATTCAGCAGAAACTTCACAAGGGGAAATGACACCCGGGGAAACGCAGAAAATATTACAAAAGCATTTTGAACTTACCCGTGACCTTTTACTATATCTATTATATGTACTGACCGAGGTTGCAAGATATGCGGAAACAGATGCTATCAAAAAAGCCTCCAAACACTTACCCACCAAGGCTGATTTAAATATAAACGTAAAGCTGGCCGGAAATGAACTGCTATGGAAAATATTGGGTGATGAATCATACCAGCATGCCATCAAAGAGGTGAAACCAGCATTGATAGCCGATAAGGAAATGATCCGCAAGCTTTACCTCCAATTAGTAGAAACACAAGAATACCTTCAATATATTAATGAACTGGGTCGTAACAGTAAAACAGAGAAACAGCTACTGGAATTTATTTTCAGTACCCTTATGCTACCCAATGAAGATTTTACCGGCCAGGCCGAAGAACATTTTACAAACTGGGACGACGATTGTGAAGTAGTCAATCAACTGGTGCTGAGCTATCTCCAAAAACCGGGCAGTTTTAATTTTAATGAAATCATCAGCAAAGAAAAAATATCATTCGCAAAGGATTTATTGCAGACCACCCTGGAAAAAAAGGAACTGGCAATGGAAATGATAAAACCCAAATTAAAAAATTGGGACCCGGATAGAATTGCTGTACTTGATATGATATTGATGCAAATGGGTGTATGCGAATTCCTGTTTTTTGAAACCATTCCGCCCAAAGTGACCATCAATGAATATATTGACCTGGCAAAAGAATACAGCACGCCCCAAAGCGGGCATTTTGTGAACGGAATACTGGACAGTATTCACAAAGATTTACTAAAAGATAATAAGTTGAATAAGGTTACTTTCAAAAAAAACAAATGACTTTGAAGCATGCCGTTCCGTATAAAATCAATTATTACATTTGTAAAAACTTCGTTATGAAATTTATGATATTGATAGCTGCTGTAGTGCTTACAGGGAGTTGCAAAGAGGAGGCAAAAAAAGATACCGGAGCAGCCCCCAGACAAGCTGGCATGCTGGCAGAAAAAGTTGATAGCTCTAAGTTTACAACCATGCAGTGGATTGATTCCGTTAAAGATTTTGGAAAGATTACCGAAGGCCAGAAGCTGGAAGTCTTGTTTCGTTTTAAAAATACAGGCGATAAACCATTGGTAATTGAAAGTGTAAGACCGGGTTGTGGATGTACAGTGGCAGATCCGCCCAAAGAACCCATTGCTCCGGGTGCAGAAGGTGAAATAAAAGGTTCATTCGATAGCAATGGAAAAAGCGGTCTGCAACATAAAAGTATTTATGTTATGGCCAATACCAAAGGTTCGCAGAGCCATGAAATAAGTTTTAGCGTAGACGTACAGAAAAAATAATTAGCAATTAAATAGAAATAAATCTACAATGACAAAAGCAATGATTCTTTTACAAGCCGCAGGTGGCGCTTCCAGCTGGCAACCCATGATTTTACTGGGCGGTATGATTTTAGTGTTCTGGTTATTTATGATCCGACCCCAGGCAAAAAAAGCAAAATTAGCCAAGGAGTTTCAGCAAAATTTACAGAAAGGTGCAAAAATTGTCACTATAGCAGGTATACATGGTACGGTTAATAAAGTAAATGAAGACAATACCATTATGCTGGAAACAAGCCCGGGTAGTTACATGAAGATTGAAAAAAGTGCGATAAGCATTGAATGGAGCCAGCAGATCAATAAAGTTGCTGTTGAAAATAAGAAATAGTTTTACTTTTTTTTATTTAGACTTGCCGGATGTAATGATTACATCCGGTTTTTTTATTTCCATTAACCTGACATTAGTGTCCTTCTCACCTGTGGTGGCAAGGATTTTTCTGTGAGTTCATTCAACAGATCTGAGTGGCAGTGCCTGCAATAATATTTATAAATGATCAGGCAGGCGGGACTTTGCATTCCTCTCGCCTAACGCGCGATGTTTTACGCTGAGGAAGTATACAACAATCCTATCCATAAGCAATTCTTAAATTGTACTAACTTCCGGAATTATAAAATTGAAATGATACTTAGCATAGGATTAACAGGCGGCATGGGCAGCGGCAAAACTACCGTAGCGAAAATTTTTGAAACACTGGGTATGCCCGTTTACTTTGCAGATGATGCGGCCAAAAGAATTATGAATGAGGACATGGACCTCAAAGAAAAAATCATCAGACATTTTGGAACAGACACTTACAAGAATGATAAGCTAGATCGACCGTACCTTGCTTCAAAGGTATTTGGCAGCCACGAAAAGTTAGCATTACTCAATTCACTCGTACATCCTGCCACCATCAAAGACAGCGAGTCATGGATGCAAAACCAGGAAACTCCTTATGCCATTAAAGAAGCTGCCCTGATTTTTGAATCTGCTGTACAGCAAAATCTTGATTATATCATTGGTGTTTATGCACCGCAAACCCTGCGTATTTTCCGTTGCATGAAACGAGACAATATAAGTAAGGAAGAAGTTTTGTCCCGCATGGATAAACAGATTAATGAAGAAATAAAAATGAAATTGTGTGATTTCGTCATTACCAATGATGAACAACAGGCAGTATTGCCACAGGCAATGCAATTGCATGAAAAACTACTCCGGCTATCGAAAGAAAAAAATAAATGAATGAATCAGGAAACCGTGATCAATACTGCCACGTAATGACAAACAGCCGCTGCCAGCACAAATAAATGCCAGATCGCATGATGCCAGGTCAATTTTTGCCATAGATAAAAGATAACACCCAGGCTGTATAAACCACCGCCTACTATAATCAATACAATCACCGACCCGGGCATGGCCGCAAAAAAACTTTTACCGGTCCAAACCATAATCCATCCCATCAGCAGGTAAATAATGGTGGAGACAATATTGAAACGGTTCACAAAAAATATTTTGAAAAAAATGCCAATAAGGGTCAGTCCCCATAAAATTGAAAGCATGGCAATGCCCCTTGCATTAAACATAAAACTAAGAATCAAGGGTGTATAGGTACCGGCAATCAAAAAATAAATACTGATATGATCGAATACTTTTAGTGCTTGCTTAACGGCGGGTTGCTGAAAACCGTGATACAATGTGGAAAAAGTAAACAGCATAAGAAAACAAAAACCATATATACAGGCACCAACTATGCCCGCCACATTATCAGTTCTAGTAGCCAGCGCAGTAAGCAGGGGAATTGAAGCAACGCCAAATAATACGCCAATACCATGAATCATGCTATTGGCCATTTCAAGTCTCAATTCCTGTTTTTGATCCGCCGTATTCATGTTATTTACCTTACAATCTATCTGCCATTCTGTTTCAAGCAGCCATAAAATATTTTTTATTTGAATAGTTTGTAGCAGGAGCGGCGTAATTTTCCTTCAAAATCAAATGGCGTAGTTTCTTTTGTGATGTCTGAAATTACCGCCGCATGAATTTGTTCGGGTGCCAGTTGAAATTTTGTATAATTCGTACTGAAGTATAAAACGCCCCGTGGCTTTAATAGCATCATACACTGGTTGATCAGATCGGCATGATCCAACTGAATGTCTAAAAAATCTTTCATGCGTTTGCTATTGCTGAAAGTGGGCGGATCTAAAATGATGATATCAAAACTGGTGGCCGTTAGTGTTTTTAAATATTGTAAAACATCTGCCTGGACAAACTGGTATTTTACAGGATTTATTAAACCATTCAGTCTAAAATTTTCTTCAGCCCAATTGATATAGGTATTTGATAGATCAACAGATACAACGGAAGAGGCACCACCAGCCGCCGCGTAAACAGAAAATGATCCCGTATAACAAAATAAATTCAATACCATCTTATCACTCGCCTGCTCTCTTACCATCTTCCTGGTAATACGATGATCAAGAAATAAACCGGTATCAAGATAGTCAGATAGATTTACCCTGAACTTCAGACCCGCTTCTTCCACGGTAAAAAATTCCATCTCCACTCCTGTCTTCTGGTACTGATCCCGTCTATCAGACTTTCGTTTTCGTTGTTTCAGGTAAATATTTCCTCCCGGAATATTTGTTACCGTTGCTATTACATCAAGACTTTTATTTAACCATGCCTCATACTGAACTTCTGAAAGATTATGTTTTGCACGGTATTCCGATAAATATATTTTATTCTCATACTTATCAATAATTAAAGGAAACTCCGGCAGGTCACGATCATAAATCCGGTAACAACCAATTCCCTGGCGTTTTGCCTGTTTGCTTACATGACGAAACACTTTTGACAACCTGTTGTGAAACATTTGTATTTTTTCCTCTTCTGTCATAAGGCTAAAAATACAACAGATGCTGTAGTTTTACGGACCATGGAAAAAGTTCCGATAGAAACCATCCATCTTTTTGAGCCCATTCATGATCTGTTGATTGAATTATTAACGTTAATAACGCCCGCCGAATGGAATCAACCCACCATAGCGAAATTATGGAGCGTGAAAGATGTAACGGCACATTTACTGGATACCAGTATTCGTTACGTATGTGCCAACCGCGATAGTTACAGGTTACAACCAAACGATGTCATCAATGACAATAAAGATTTGGTTAACTGGTTGAACCGGTTAAACAACGATTGGGTAAATGCAATGAAAAGGACCAGTCCCGAAATTTTAATTGAATGGATAGATACTGCAGGCAAATTGCAAAATAAATTACTGAAAAAAATTGATCTCTTTGAACCGTCTCCGTTTGCCGTTTCCTGGGCGGGTGAATCATCATCCATCAACTGGTTTCACGTGGCAAGGGAATATACTGAGCAATGGCATCACCAGCAACAGATCCGTGATGCGGTCGGTAAACCCGCCTTACTAACCCGGCAATATTATTATCCGGTTCTGGATACATTTATGATGGCTTTACCATTTACATACAGGAGTATCAAGGCAAATATTAACCAGGTAGTACAGGTTTCAGTAACTGGAGAAGGTGGCGGTGATTGGTTCCTTATAAAAAAAGAAGACAAATGGGAATTGCAAAAAGAAACTGACCTGCCAGTTATTGCACGTACCGTCATTGATGGTAATATTGCCTGGAAACTTTTCACCAAAAGCTGGAGAAAAAGCGATGTGATGAAGTACGTGATGCTGAAAGGTGATATCAAACTGGCATCTCATGTATTAGAAATGGTGGCTGTAGTAGCATAAAAAATTATCATATGCAAAAAGTAAACCTCGCTGAAAAATTTTCATTGTTCAAAGAACACTGGAGTCCTAAAATTGTGGGTGAATTAAATGGGCAACATATAAAGCTGGTTAAAATTAAAGGATCGTTTACCTGGCATCATCACGATAATGAAGATGAAATGTTTTTAGTGGTGAAGGGTAGTTTTGTAATGGAACTGCGTGATAAAAATATTCCATTAAACGAAGGCGAATTTTTAGTTATACCCCGTGGAGTAGAGCATCGTCCCAATGCCGCGGAAGAAGCAGAAATATTATTATTCGAGCCTGCTTCAACATTGAATACCGGCATTACGGTGAATGAACTAACGAAGAAAGAGCTTGAAAAGTTGTGAGTGAAAAGTATTTAGTATATAGTATTTAGATCAATCGCTACTCCATAAGAAATCATCAGAACGGCAACTTATTTCTTATTCACCGGATTGCCAGTCTATATACTAAATGCTATATAATTTATAAATTCAGGTTTGAGCCATTTACTACTCACTTCAGCTTCGCCAGCACGTCCTTTATTCTAACCCAGGCTTTTTCAATGTTCTGCATACTATTGGCAAATGAGAAACGTACACAATTGGGTTCGCCAAATGCATCGCCCATAACAGAAGATACATGGGCCGTATTCAATAGGTACATACAGAAGTCAGATGCATTGGTGACTTTATTGGTTCCATCACTTTTTCCGTAATAATAACTAACATCAGGAAAAATATAAAACGCACCTTCCGGTTCAAAACACTTTATACCAGGCACTTCTTTTATGATCTCTAATACCCGCTTTCTCCTGCGTGTAAATTCTTCTGTCATTTCATGTGAAGGACGAAGATCACCGGTAAGTGCAACAATTGCTGCCCGCTGGGTAACGGCAGTTGCACCACTTGTAAACTGACCCTGCAATTTTTCACATGCTTTAGCAACTTCCACGTTGGCGGCAATATAACCCAGTCTCCATCCCGTCATTGCAAAACCCTTGCTCAACCCATTGACGATAATGATACGATCTTTCAGATCGCTGAATTGCGCAATACTTTCATGTTTACCTACAAAATTGATGTACTCGTAAATTTCATCCGATAAAATATAAATTCCCGGGTGTCTGCGAAACACCACTGCCAATGCTTCCAGTTCATCTTTGCTATAAACGGCGCCGGAAGGATTACAGGGTGAAGAGAACATAAACAGTTTCGTATTTGGCGTAATAGCGGCTTCCAGTTCTTCAGGTGTAATCTTAAAACTATTTTCAACCGAGGTTCTTACTTCCACTACTTTGCCCCTCGCTATTTTTACCAGTTCGCTGTAAGTAACCCAATACGGCGTTGGAATGATTACTTCTTCACCATCATCTACCACCGCCAGAATTACATTGGCAAGACTTTGTTTAGCCCCGGTAGACACTACAATATTTTCGGGTTTAAAATCAAGATCATTATCGCGTTTGAATTTGAAACAAACCGCTTCCCGCAAATCAAGATAACCTGCCACCGGTGTATAGTGAGAATAATTATCATCTACTGCTTTCTTTGCAGCCTCTTTAATATGGGCAGGGGTATCAAAATCGGGTTCACCTAAACTTAAGTCTATCACATCTGCCCCACTGGCCCTGAGTTCTCTTCCCAGTTTTGCCATTTTAAGGGTTTCCGGTTCACTGAATCTCTGAAGTACTGATGAAAGTTGCATGGATTGTTTTTTTAGAGGGCACAAAAGTAATGATTGATGCCTTGCAAAAAAAGAAAAGGATTCACCATTTGTTAACCGTCTTATACAAGAATGAAAACTACGATTGCCAATCAATTAACGAAAGAAAATCTACTGATTCAGAATGACAAGAAGAGTTATTGAAGAGCATGATGAATGACCGTTAGTTTTCTGGCAGCGGTTCCGGTTCCGTCAGGTAAACCCGATAATACAAAACTGTAAATTTCTCTTTCCGAAAAAACATTATTATCTGATGCTGCCATCAATTCCTGCGTGCCTGCCTTTTTTATTTTGATTAGATACGATTCTCCATGGTACTTGATGGCAGTAAATGATTGAATGGATGCGGCGGAGGCGGCTGCACCTATGAAAGGAACATTGCCTACTAATGCAATACTATCGGCTCCGGTTTTATTAACCAAAACAATATCGGCCAGCAAGGTATCCGGTACAGCATTAATAAACCTCACACGTATGGCAGCAGTATCTGGTTTGGTCAGATCATCGGTAAGTATTAAAGTATTTATTATTCCGACAGCAGATTGTCCGGTATCATATACTATTATACTGTATCCATTATCTGGTCCGGTATACAGATTCTTATCTGCTATTGAATTATTCCCGGATTTTAGTACAATACTATTGGTACCTGCAGGAAAGTTTTGATAAGCTGCACTTGTAGTTCCTGAAACTTGCCCTTGCGACAATGCAGTATTTGTAATTGCAATACCATTTAGTTCTGCACTCAATGCATCTATTGACCAGGTGGCATTGAGGATAAGAATTTTACTGGCCGAACCTGCCGTTTTTTTGCAGGCTATATTTCCATTCAATAAAATTGCTGCAACAACAAAAAAATATTTCATCAGGATAGCGGGTTATTTATCGTACGTCATTTTAAATTCATTCAGGTTAGGTTTTATACTGCGCGGGCGCTTTAACTCATAGTCATAAATTACCTGTCCCAAATGTTTTAGGAAGGGGAAACCAATATTTTCATAATCATATTTGTCATCGTTCAGCACTTCATCCTTATTGCAATAAATTCTTGCACTCAGCATAAATTCAATTTGGTTATCAAAATCGGCTACATAGGCAACATCGGTTAAGAAGCCATAAGCATCACCCACTTTGTTAAACATTCGGATGGTTTTGGGTAAAGGGCCTTTTTCGGATCCGTAGAGTAAGAATTTGCAATAAGCCGGCCAATAACTGGCAGTGTCTTCTGAATATGACGGATATAAACTTTCAGTAGGTAACTGCGACATATATTGCTTCACCAATTTATAATCATCAGCATTCAGATTGAATCTTTTCGCAGGCGGTACAGAAGATGGGAATAAAACACTCTGTAAGATGGTTGTTAAATCCTCCAGCAGGAACCGGTTCTTTTTGGAAAAATCCATGGAATGATTGATCAACTCATTTCCGCTGTAATAGGCTTTTGCTGCGGAGTCTTTTCGATTTGCATAAGTTGTTTCATTAAAAAACATTGGTTGTGTATACAGCAACTTGCCATTGGGGTCTAAAAATTTAATGGGATTGGTATGACGGTTTTCGTCGGGTGTCATAAAGAGATCAAGGTGATGCAGTACTTCTGCATAGCCATAACCCATTTTGTGCAGTTGTTCGTTGATATAATGTTGCCCCATAAATTCATACAGACGGTTGAATGCATCGTTATCACTTACCAGGAATATTTTCTTTACATATTGCGCTACCGAGGGTCTTCCATCCCGGGAAGTGGGATCATTGTATACAGGTGTTTGACGGTTATACGAAGCTTCAGTAATAAGCGTACTGTTTTTATCCAACCCCGGAAGACTCAGCTCATGTACTTTCTGGAGTGCCAGTAATGCAATGGGTAATTTCACCGTTGATGCCGGGTAAAAATAGGCTGATGAATCAATGTTAAAATAATAAGGTTTAAAGACGGGTTGATTATTTGCCAGCCTATCAATCTGCGTATACACTATCTGTACCTTCCATTCCTTTCTGTTTTGTAAAATTGTATCAAAATATTGCGGATAAGCTTTTAAAATATTTTCCAGGAAAGTATCCGTTTTTATATAGGATGGCTTTTCATTGCTGCTTACAGCAGGAATATCTTCCATTGGAGCGGGAATTGGTGCCTTTGGTGCTACAACTATATTTTTGGGTGTGTTGCAGGCAGCGGAAAAAATAAAAAGTATACTAATTGAATAAAACCAGCGGTATTGATTCATCTGTCAAAAATAAGCAGTACAACCCATATGAATCAAACGACTATCAATTGAAAAGATTTATTGTTTACAGCATCAATTTCCGGGGCCAATCCAAAAACACAAATACAGGTTTACCGGGTTGAATTGAAAGACCGTTCCAAACGCCTGTCGGGCGCCTATAAATTACCCCTTATCCGGCCCATTTTACTGTTCCGGGTTCAGTTTCAAAACCCTATCTTTGCCCCTCTTAAAAATTTTGTAAACAAAACAAGAACTCCAATGAAGATTTTGGTTGCCATTTTTGCCGGTTTCTTAATCCTGATTTCGGCATACCAGCTTTCGTTTACCTGGTTCGTGAACAAGCATGAAAGTGCAATGGCGGAAAAGGCAAAAGCCTGGGTGAAAAACAATTATGGGGTAGCCACTGCCAAATACCCAACAGACAATGAGAAAAGAACCCTTTACCAGGATACCCTGGATTTATTGCAACGCAATCGTTTGAAACATTTGTTGGACAGCACGCGCGATAAAAACATCACATGGTGGGGTCAGAGCTATCAGAAAGCAAAAGAAAGTGAATTGTTACTGGGACTGGATTTGCAGGGCGGTATCAACGTAGCGCTAAACATAGAATTATCTGGTTTGATCAAAGGCTTAAGCAATAACCCCAATGATCCAGGCCTGAAAAAAGCCATTGATGAAGCGAACAATAAAAAGACCAGCAGCGACGCCAACTTCATTGATTTGTTTGCAGACGCATTTAAAACTGTTAACCCGGGGCAGCCTTTGGCACCCTTGTTTAGCAATAATACCCGCAATCGCTTGAAGATTGATGCATCCGATGCTGCAGTTATAAATTACATTCACGAACAGGCAGATGCAGCCATGCAACAAACCAAAAACGTACTCACAAAACGTATAGACAAATTCGGTGTATCTCAACCAAACATTAATCTCGATCCAAATAAAGGAATTATTACTGTTGAACTGGCAGGCGCCAATGATCCTGACAGGGTTCGTAAGTATTTACAGAGTACTGCTAACCTTCAGTTCTGGGAAGTTTATAATATAAGTGAATTAGGACAGGCCCTGGAAGCGGGTGATAAAGCACTCACCGTTCTATTGAATGGTAATAAGAAAGTTGACTCCAGCAGTTCAACAAAAATTGATACCACTAAAAAAACATCGCTGGATGATCTCCTGAAAAAGGATAGCACCAAAAAGCCCGCTGACCTGGCTGCAGCAAATGTGCAATATCCCTTATTGAAATATTTTGATGGTGTGGCAAGAGCCAAAGACAGGCAACCTGCAAAAGATGAACGGGGTAATATTCTTTATACACCCAATATTGGTTATGTTCCTTTGAAAGATACTGCAACGTTAAATGGATACCTGAGTAACCCGGTTGTTGCCAGTAACCTTCCTGCCAATGTAAAATTTTTATACGGTATACAGGAAAAAGATGACAAAGGAAAATTGTCCGACTATTTATTGCTTTATGCAATCAAAACAGTTCCTGGCTCCGATAAAGCCAAACTGGAGGGAGAACATGTTACAGATGCACGACAGGATTATGATCAATTTGGAAGAGTTGAAGTTAGCATGAGCATGGACAAAGTTGGTGCAACCATCTGGGAACAAATGACAGGCGATGCTTATAAAAAGAAGAGCCAGATTGCAATTGTACTGGATGACCTGGTGTATTCAGCACCGGGCGTTACCAGCGGACCCATTGCCGGTGGTAATTCACAGATAAGCGGAAACTTCACTGTTGAACAGGGACAGGATTTAGCAAATATTCTTAAGAGCGGTAAGCTGGAAGCACCCGCGAGAATTGTACAGGAAGAAGTAGTAGGACCTACATTGGGTGCCGAAGCCGTGCATGGTGGTACAATGGCATTTGCCATTTCATTCATAGTCATCTTTGTCTTAATGCTGGTATATTATAATACGGCAGGATGGGTTGCCAACATTGCATTAATATTAAACCTGCTCTTTACCATTGGCGTATTAAGTGCGTTGAGTGCCACACTAACGGCACCGGGTATTGCAGGTTTGGTGCTTACCATTGGTCTGGCGGTTGATACCAACGTAATCATATTTGAACGTATCAAAGAAGAATTAACGCGCGGTAAAAGTTATCAACTTGCCATACATGATGGATACAAAAGATCCATGGCACCCGTATTGGATGCCCACGTTACTACATTTCTAACAGCCGCTATACTTGCCTATTTTGGATTGGGCCCGGTACTTGGATTTGCAACCACCCAGATGCTGGGTATTGTATTATCATTGTTCTGCGGAATATTGGTTTCACGCCTGGTAACAGACTTCTGGACCAATAAGAATCGTCATTTTAGTTATTTCACCGCGGTGAGCAAACGTGTATTCAAACACGCTGCATTTAAATTTATTGAGTATCGCAAGATTGCTTATGGAATTTCAGTTGTTGTATTGATACTTGGAGTAAGTTCTTATTTCAACGGATTTAAATACGGTGTAGAATTTAAAGGGGGTCGTAGCTATGTAGTAAACTTTCACCAACCCGTAGACGAAGAAAAAATAAGGGTTGATTTGGGCAAAATATTTGGTGAACAGCCTATCACCAAAACCTATGGTTCTAAAAGTAAACTGGATATTACGACTGATTACATGATTACCCAGACTGGTTTGCAGGTAGACAGTATGGTGAAGAATAAATTATTTGAAGGATTGAAAAGTTATTTGCCAGCTACCGCTACCAGTGCAGAATTCGCTGGCACCACCAAGTATGTAGAAGGCTCCAAGAAAGTGGATGCAACAATATCAGACGACTTGAAGAAAGGAGCATTGAAAGCAACTTTCTGGTCATTGCTAATTATTACTATTTATATATTCATCCGTTTCCGCGACTGGAGATATTCATTGGGTACCATCATTGCATTATTGCACGACGTATTGGTAACCCTGGCCGTGTTTTCATTTTTCAAAAACATTGTACCCTTCCCGTTAGAAATTGATCAGCACTTTATTGCGGCTATACTTACTGTAATTGGTTTCTCCATGAACGATACCGTAATTGTATTTGACCGGGTACGGGAGAACAGCCGTTTAATGAAAGGTGCCAGTAAGGGCGAAGTCATTAATAAATCCATCAATGACACACTGAGTCGTACTATTATGACATCATTAACCGTTTTTCTCACCATTCTTATTTTGTTCCTGGTGGGCGGTGAAGTGACCAAGGGCTTTGCTTTTGCGATGCTGATTGGAGTTATTACCGGTACCTACTCTTCTATCTTTGTGGCTGCTCCCATTTTGGTAGACTTTGCAAAAAACAAAGCATTGGGCAAGGCTGATTTGGTTCCGCATGATGAAAAAAAACCAGTAACCGTTAAACCGGCTACTACAAAAGCATAAAATTGCAACACAACTACAGAGACAACCTGCTGGATTCGTTCAGCAGGTTTTTTATTTTTGAAAGCAATTTAAATCGCAATTTTGCATTTTATTTTCAAATACTATAACAGTCTTGTCTGACCGCAATTATATTATTTCAACACCCCGTTTAGTTCTCCGCAAATGGCAGGTATCAGACATTGAACCTTTTGCACAAATGAACAGTGATGCAACCGTGATGAAATATTTTCCTTCAATACTCAGCCGTGCACAAACCATTGCAATGATTGACAGGATCAATAATCATTTTGAAAAAAATAATTTCGGGCTATATGCAGTGGAAGAAAAAAAATCGGGTGTCTTTATGGGCTTTACCGGGTTTGCCATTCCTTCATTTGAAAGTTTTTTTACGCCCTGTGTTGAAATTGGCTGGCGCTACCGCAAAGAATACTGGCACCAGGGATTTGCCACTGAAGCAGCCAGCGCATGTCTGCAGTACGGTTTTAATATGCTTGAATTCGAAAAAATCTATTCATTTACGGCTGCTATCAATCAACCTTCAGAAAATTTAATGAAGCGAATCGGTATGATCAAAGCCGGCACCTTTAAACATCCTAAAATCGACACACACGATATACTATGCAGGCATGTCTTATACCGTATTGATAAATCCTGACAGAGGAGCCTTCCTGCTGCTTGATTTTTCTCCTTAACTTTAATATTCAACTTGCATCAATCACTGCTTAATGTTTTAATATGAGAAAATTATCCCGGTACTTTTCACTGGTCTTTGTAACTATTTTATTTTTTGTCACAATCAACTTATTTGCACAACCAGTTGAACCTGCAAAGTTCAACAGTATGAAATGGCGCATGATTGGTCCTTACCGGGGTGGTCGCACAGTTGGTGCAGTGGGTGTTCCCCAGCAAGCAAACGTATTTTATATCGGCGTGAATAATGGTGGCGTTTGGAAAACTACTGACTTTGGCAGAACATGGGTTTCAATTTTTGATGATCAACCCACCGGTTCTATAGGTGATGTAATTGTGGCGCCTTCCAATCCCAATACAATTTATGTTGGAAGCGGGGAAGGTTTACAACGTCCCGATCTTTCTGTAGGAGATGGTATGTATAAATCCACCGATGCAGGAAAAACATGGAAGCATATTGGATTAAAAGATGGACAGCAAATTGGCGGACTGGCAATCGATCCCACCAATGAAAACAGGGTGTTTGCAGCAGTACTCGGACATCCTTATGGTCCCAATGCAGAACGTGGTGTATTCAGAACTTTGGATGGTGGCGCTACCTGGGAAAAAGTATTGTACAAAGATGAAAACACCGGTGCTATACAAATTGCCATTGATCCACAAAATCCCAATATTATTTACGCGGATATGTGGGCAGGAAGACAGGGACCCTGGGAAAATGGTGCCTGGAATGGATCAGAAAGCGGGCTATTCAAATCTACTGACGGCGGCAACACCTGGAAAAAACTAACCAATGGTTTTCCTACTACCCAGCAGGGTTTGGGCAGGATTGGTTTTTGTATTGCGCCATCTGATTCCAAACGGTTATACGCAACCGTAGATGCAGGAGAGAATGGTGGCGTGTACCGGAGTGATGATGCCGGGGAAACCTGGACTAAGTCAACAGCCGATGGAAGATTCTGGGGGAGAGGCAGTGATTTTGCGGAGGTAAAAGCAGATCCAAAAAATGCCGACATTGTTTATACCGCCAATGTAGTAGTATGGAAATCGGTCGATGGCGGACGAACCTGGAATGCATTTCGCGGTGCACCAGGAGGTGATGATTACCATCGTATCTGGATCAACCCGGATAACAGCAATATCATATTAATAGCAAGCGACCAGGGTGCAATTGTAACGGTAAATGGCGGACAAACATTTTCATCCTGGTACAATCAACCTACTGCACAGTTTTATCACGTTAGTACAGACAATTCATTTCCTTATAATGTGTATGGCGGACAACAGGAAAGTGGATCAGCAGGTGTTTCCTCCAGGGGAAATGATGGACAAATTACTTTCCGCGACTGGCACCCTGTTGGAGTGGAAGAATATGGTTATGTAGCAGCTGATCCGAAGGATAACAATATTATGTACGGTGGCAAGATCACAAAATTTGATAAGCGCACCGGGCAGGTACAAAATATTGCACCAGAAGCAGTGCGCAGTGGCAAGTATCGATTTGTAAGAACAGCTCCTGTTTTGTTTTCACCCATCGATCCAAAGACATTATTTTTTGCAGGCAATGTTTTATTCAAAACAAATAATGGCGGCCATAGCTGGCAGGTTATTAGCCCGGATCTTACCCGCGAAAGCTGGGACATACCCGCCAGTGTTGGAATCTATACCAGTGACGAATTAAAAAAAATGCCGCGTCGAGGGGTTATTTATACGGTTGCTCCATCACCAAAGGACATAAATACCATCTGGGCCGGTACAGATGATGGGTTGATACAAGTAACAAAGGATGCAGGCAAAACATGGAAGAATGTTACTCCCGCAGCCATTACTTCCTGGAGCAAAATTTCGTTGATGGATGCAAGTCACTTCGATGCAAATACAGCTTTTGCAGCAGTGAACAGGATTCGTTGTGATGACATGCATCCACATATTTATAAAACAACAGATGGTGGTAAAACATGGAAGGAAATTGTAAATGGATTGCCCGATAACCCCGTCAATGCAGTAAGGGAAGATCCAAAAAGAAAAGGACTATTATTTGCGGGAACAGAAACAGCCGTTTATGTTTCTTTTGACGAAGGTGAAAACTGGCAGCCCCTCCGGTTGAATATGCCGGCAACGTCTATCCGTGATTTGGTTATTAAAGACGATGATATTGTTGCGGGTACCCATGGCCGTGGTTTCTGGATCTTGGATGATATTACATCGCTTCGGCAGGTGAATGCGGTTGGTACCAATGATTTTCTATACCAACCTGCCAATGCCATGCGGGTACGCTGGAGTATGTATACCGATACACCCTTGCCGCAGGAAGAGCCGGCCGGACAAAATCCACCGGACGGTGCCATTATTGATTACTACCTGAAAGAAAAAGCTGTTGGTGAGATTACGCTTGATATAGTAGATGGAAAAGGAAAAACAGTGAGACGTTTCAGCAGCAATGATAAACCATATGCGATTCCCCCGGTTAATATTCCCTTGTATTGGATAAGACCGCAGCAAATACTCTCTGCTGAAGCAGGATCACATCGTTTTATGTGGGACCTCCATTATGCGCCGCTTGATCTGCCGCCCTCCTATCCTATTTCAGCCATTTATAATAATACAGTGCCGGATCCAACATCTCCATGGGTTATGCCCGGTGCCTATACACTAAAATTTACGGTCAATGGAAAAACCTATCAGCAACCCCTAACCGTAAAAATGGATCCCCGGGTTAAAACAGCATCGGTTGATTTGCAATTACAACATGATTTATCATTGCAGTGCTATGAAAATCGCATGCAGACAATGAAGAGCCTGGAGGAAATAGCCAAACTTCATGAACAGGTGAAAATATTATTACCAACTGCCAGCGGAACATTGGCAGAGCAGTTAAAAGAGTTGGATAAAAAAGTAACCGCTATTGAAAATGCAGGTCCTCAACCGGGGTTGAGCGGCATAAATTCATCATTAGGTTCATTACTTAATACGCTGCACGATACAGATATGCCACCCACGATCCAAGCTGTTAATGCAGTTAATGCAACTGTTACAACTTTCAAATTATTACAATCAAAATGGGCAGGAATCAAAACAATTGAATTGACAAAAATCAATTTATTACTAAAAAGCGCTGGCATGGGTCTAATCACACTTTAAACGAAAAAAGCCCTCCTGGGAACAGGACGGCCTCTAACGATTGCTTGCCATATGAAAAAAATGAAAATTATTTTTTCAGAGAATCAGCTTTAGCTTTTGCAGAATCAACAACAGCTTTTGCGGTTGAATCAACAGTTGCTTTTGCAGCATCCAAAGTGGCTTTAGAGCTATCTACCATAGCATTAGCAGAAGAATCAACTTTACTTGCAGATGTATCAGCTGAATTATTACAAGACGCTACGAAGGCACCGATAGCCAAAACCAAAAGGAATTTTTTCATTTGTTTGTTTTTTTGTTTTTGAAATAATGATTTGAGCTTTATTCCCGAAAAGAAAAAAGGTAACCCGTGCTCCCGAAAAAATATTTTAGCTTCTTCTTTGGGTTACTATTTGTTAATTTGAGTATTAAATATGACTTAGAGCGTGACAATAGATCCATACGAAAAAGAATTACTGAAAGGGTTGGCAATCAACGACAAAGCGGCCGCGGAGACTATATACAGGAACAATTATAGCATGGTTCAGGCGTTGATCATCAATAACAATGGCTCATCAGATGATGCAAGGGATATTTTCCAGGAAACGATGATCGTTTTATATGAAAAGGCTAAATCCGGATCTTTTGAATTACAGTGTCAGCTTAAGACTTATGTATATTCAGTAGCCAGGAGATTGTGGTTAAAAAGGCTGCAGCAAATGCAGAAATTTAGCAGCCAGGTAGATGGGATGGCGGAAATTGTACCAGTGGAGGAGGAAATTGAAAATCATGAGCTTCGGAGTGCACAATTTCAGTCTATGGAGAAAGCAATGATGAGTCTTGGTGAGCCCTGTAAAAGTTTACTGGAGGCTTATTACCTGCAAAAAAGAAATATGACTGAAATAGCAGGCAGTTTTGGTTATACAAATGCAGACAATGCAAAAAATCAGAAATACAAATGCCTGATGCGTTTAAAAAAATTATTCTTTGCCCAACATAAAAACCAGGTGCAATAATGGAAGACATTCAATTATTAGATGCGGTTGAAAGATATATCCGCGGGGAAATGAATCCGGGCGATCTTGCTAAGTTTGAGCAATTGCGTAAAGCAAACCCAGATGTTGATCAACTGGTGGTTGAACAAACTATTTTCCTCACCCAGTTGAACGATTTTGGAGATCGCAAACATTATCGTACCCAGATCCACGAAATTCACAACCAGTTAATGGCTGAGGGCAGTATTAAAGAAGAAGCGCCAAAAGCCAAAGTGGTTGAAATGGTTAAAAGATACCGGAGGGTTTGGGCGGTTGCTGCTTCAATAGCTGGTATCATTGCCATTACCATCAGCGGGTTGGTGGTATATTTTACGCCGGACTTTTCAAGACCACAGTTGCAGCAATTGAGCAAGGAGATCTATGATCAAAAGAAAATAATCAATGCACTGAAGAACGATCTCAACTCAAAAGAAAATAAAGTACCAGAGAATAAAGTACCTGTAAACGCTACTATTAAGTTTGGTGGAACTGGTTTCTTAATTGATGGAAAAGGCTACCTGGTCACCAATGCACACGTTGTGAAAGATGCAAAAACTATTTTGGTTCAGAGCAGAGGACAGGATTATAAATCAAAGCTGGTGCAATTAGATCTTGAAAGAGATATCGCCATACTGAAAATTGAAGACAGCGATTTTAAACCGTTTGCCAGCCTTCCCTATGGTTTCAAAAAGGCAGGAGCAGATCTGGGTGAACAAATTTTCACACTTGGTTTTCCAAGAGATGAAATTGTTTATGGCGAAGGTTACCTGAGTGCCAATACCGGTTATAACGGAGATACCATGAGTTGCCAGATAACAGTTGCGGCAAATCCCGGAAACAGTGGTGGACCCGTATTTAATAAGAATGGCGAAGTTGTTGGTATTGTTAGTACAAGGCAGTTGCAAACCCAGGGCTTTGTGTTTGCGGTGAGGTCAAAAAACATTTTTAAAACGATAGATGATTTGAAGAAAGATACCAGTTATCAGAATTTGAAGATAAATACGGTTTCTACTGTCAAAACAATGGAAAGAACCCAGCAGATAAAAAAGATTGAAGACTGTATTTTCCTGGTGAAAGCTTATTAACAGTTTTAAACCATATACCTTACTAAAAAGTTCCGGATGAAAATCCTGGAACTTTTTAATTTATAGACTTGTGAATCTTTGAGTATGGGTAACTGTTATGAGTTTAATAGTTTAGCGTTTGAAGTTCTTATAATCTGGATTTACATTGTCTTTCGGGTTTGCGATCAGAAGAACCTTAAACCTTAGACTTTAATCCTTTCAGTAGCATTACTACAATATCACGCCACTTTTTTCAACCTTTGCATAATTGCAAGCACTGGCCCTTTGGTAACCCGCACATCATGATGAGTATGCATTGGGACATCAAAATAACCGCCCGGACCTAATTTTATTACATGGTCTCCAAAGTAGCATTCACATTCGCCTTCCAGCACCATAAAACATTCTTTCAAATCATGGTGTACCTCATCGGGGTAATCAATTTTGGTCCACAACAGGGTTTGAAATACTTCGTCGTCATCTCTTAATATTTTTGCAAACATTTCTTCTTTTAGTTCAGCAGGCAATAAAGGCTTGATCACTTTCAACCAGTTTTCATGAACCGAATACTTATTTAATATGGGTAGATTTAGTGCGTTCGCATTTTCTTCTTTCGATAAATTATCCAGTAAATTCAATGTGTCCATTTTGAGACCGGCAACTGGCATAGCGGTGGAAAAATCCATTGCATAAAATTCCAAAGCTTTCTGGTAAGCCAATATTTCATTTCGCAATTCAGGATGACTGGCAGCATTTAGTTCAACTTCTTTCATTTCAACCGGGTTTAGGAAACCCAGGCAGTAATCCTGCAATATTCCAGTTTCTATATAATTTTTTATATCCATGCTACATTTGATTTCTTAAAATTTGCAGTCCCATCCTGGCCCTTGTTTTTACGGTACCCAATGGTATATTTAGCATTTTTGATACCTCATCCTGTGTGTACCCCATAAAATATACCAGGTCTATCACTTCCCTGTACTTGGGTTCCATTTTACTTATCAATATTTTTAGTCCTGAATTTTCTACCGCTGGCTGGGTGCGAACCTTGTTGTCTATATATTCGGAATCAGTAAGGTTTTGGTTTTGCAATTGCTGCTTATATTGACGCGAACGCAGGTAGTCAATAGCTGTATACCGGGCTATGTTTAATAACCATGTAAAAAGTGTTCCTTTTTCTTCCTGGTAATTTGCTACATTTTTCCAGACCTTAACAAAAGACTCCTGCAAGACATCTTCGGCCGCGGTTTTATCTTTTATAATACTGGAGATGATACCATACAATGCCGGCGCATAACTGTCGTATAACTGGCTAAAGCCCTGACGGCTTTTTTGCCTCAGTAATTCAATAAGCTCATGGGTTGCTATAGGGGCGAGAGAAGGCATCTTTCAAATAAACCAATGGAGTTTTAAATCTTTGTTGCTGCTTTATACGAATATGATCCTGTTTGAGTTTCCAAATTTAAACAAAGCCTTCATCAAACAAAATAAAATTGCAATGAAACAAGTGTTTATTGTTGGTGGAACCGGTTATATAGGAACCAGGCTTATAAAAAAATTACTGGTAAACGGACACTCCGTAACAGCTTTAGTAAGATCAGGTTCAGAAAATAAAGTGCCGGAAGGTGCGAAGGTGCTGGTTGCTAACCCATTTGAGTCTGAATCTTTTGTGGATCATATTCCGCGCAATGCGGTTTTTATACAACTGCTGGGTGTTGCACATCCTTCGCCACGCAAACATGCGCAATTTATAAGCATCGACCTAAAATCAGCAGAAGCGTCTGTAAAGGCAGCGAAATTAGCCGCGGTCAGTCATTTTATTTATGTAAGTGTTGCCATGGTACCCAGTGCTATTATGCGTGCTTACCAGCGCACAAGAAAAACTGTAGAGTTAAATTGCATTCAGTCAAATCTTCCTTCCACATTTATCAGGCCCTGGTATGTAACAGGGCCAGGTCATTATTGGCCAATATTATTAATGCCTTTTTATGGTATTGCGCAATTCATTCCATCCCTAAGAAAAAAAGCAGCGGCATTCGGGTTGGTTAACATTGATCAAATGATACAAACATTAGCAAATACTGTTGACGATTATGTAACTGGAAATCAAATACTGGAGATAGCTGATATCAGGAAAAGCAATAAGAAAAATGCTATAAGCGATTCAATTCAATGAAAGATCAACTGAAAAATTTCGCTATTAGTAATCATGGCCATAATTTCGACGGGTATTCTCCTGCTTCAATCAATGCATCCAGGCTTGCCTTCACACCCGGAGCATCTTCCTTATAAGTAACACCAAACCATTGGGAAGAAGTTGGAATCACTTTTATTACCCCTTCACCACTATTGATAAACTGATCAGCTACAATTGGTATAAAAAATTCCGCTTTATGGTTCAATAAATTCTTACCTACAAAATCATGAAACAGCTTTTCCGAATAGGAAAATATGGAGGGCGAAAAACACCAGAAGTTCATGGAAACACTTGATTGTACCGGCAGTTCTTTTGGTTCCTGCGCATCATCACAAATAATTTTTCCATTGGTACGGGCGATGTTTAATCGTTCAGCGATAGACGTTAGATTCCCTTTGCTGTCTACCTGGCAAACGCCACGGTTAACTGTACCGTTATCTGACAATGTCTTTAATAAATCGTAGCCTATGATTGAATATACTTTTTCGCTGCAATCGGTAGTAAGAAAATCATATGCCTTATGAAAGGCATCGCTACCATAAAAATCATCGGCATTGATAACAGCAAAAGGTTCATTGATGGCGGCCTTTGCGCACAATACTGCATGAGCCGTTCCCCAGGGCTTTGTCCTTTCAGGAGAAACCTGGTATCCGTCTGTAAATGCCTGCATATCCTGGTATACATAATCAACCGCAATCTTACCTTTTAACTTAGGTTCAAATATTTCTTTAAAATCGTTGGCGAATTCTTTCCGGATAATGAATACTATTTTTTTGAATCCCGCCCTGTAAGCATCATAAATTGAATAATCCATAATGGTTTCACCACTGGGACCAAATGCCTGTATCTGTTTCATACTACCATACCGGGAGGCCATACCAGCTGCGAGGATCAAAAGAGTGGGTTGTTGCATCAGTTTATTATTTTTGAAGGCACGAAAATATAAAATAAAGTGTTGGAAAGAGATATGGACTTCAATTTCTTACATAGCGAACCCATGGATCTTTCCGCAGCCGGCGTAGAAAATATTAAACTTCCGGCGCTAAATAACGGCAACATCACATTAAATGTTTTACGCCTGGATAAAATACATCCTGTTATTTCTGGTAACAAATGGTTTAAACTGAAATACTATGTGCAGGATGCGATTAACAATAATTACAGCCATCTCCTCACATTTGGGGGTGCCTATTCCAATCATATAGTTGCCTGTGCCTATGCAGCAACCTCAGCCGGGTTGAAAAGCACCGGTATCATCAGGGGTGAAAAACCGAAAAATTTTTCAGCAACATTAAAAGATGCATTGGAGCATGGAATGCAGCTGGAATTCATCACCCGCGAAGAATATCAAAATAAACATAACCCTGAGTTCTTACAATATCTCAGTCAAAAATATCCAGGCAGCTATATAATAGCGGAAGGTGGTGAGGGTAAATTGGGTTTTATGGGTGCTTCCGAAATACTTAACCTCGTTGATAAATCGCAGTATAGTCATTTGCTTTGTGCAGTGGGTACGGGCACCATGTTAAAAGGCATTGCTTCAGTTTCCACTAACACACAACAAGTGATTGGCATACCCGTATTGAAAGGTTTTGAAAAATGGATGGACCAGCAATCTGATATAGAAGATAGGGTCAAACAACGCACCCGGGTATTCACTGAATATCATTTCGGGGGCTATGCAAAAAATAATACCCGGTTGCTGGCGTTTATGAATGAATGGTATCAATCAACTCATATACCGCTTGATTTTGTTTACACCGGTAAATTACTATTTGCTGTGGATGATTTACTCAAAAAAAATTATTTCCCCCGCCAAAGCAGTTTGCTGGTGATACATAGTGGTGGATTGCAAGGCAACCGATCACTTCGGGAACAGGACCTGATTTTTTAGATTATTCTACCGATGCAGGATGATATTTGGATAGTCTGCCCGGTTATCTTTGCAAGTGCTGAATGCGTAACAGGTATAATCCATAACAAAATATGTTTCAACAGACCGGACTTTTATTTTTACTGATAATACTGGCAGTCTCAGCAGCCGCACAAGATACATTACCAAAATTTTCCCTCGTAAACAAGGGTGGAAATAAAGTGGTTGTCAGCTGGACTAACAACTACGGCAAACGGATCAGACAACTAAGTGTACAAAGATCTGCAGACAGTACAAAAAATTTTACTTCTATTTTAACCTTACCTGATCCTACGGTGCCGCAAAATGGCTTTGTTGATAACAAAGCTCCGAATGGCAGGATGTTTTACCGTCTTTATATTTTACTTGACAGCGGGAAATATGTTTTTAGTTTATCCCGCCGACCCCTGCAGGATACTGTAAAAGCAAAACCTGCAATCAAAGAAACATCAAGAGTCGATCAACGGATACAAGAACAACCAAAAGCTGAAAATAAAAAAACCGTTCCTGACGAACCGGTTATAAAAGAAATCAACAGGCCAAAAGAGATACCGGAGCGAATGATATATCTTAAAAAAAGGGACACGTTGCTGGGCCAGATTGGAGAAAGAACGCTGAAGCGCTTTCGTGATTCCATTGCTACCAAAACAAAAGATACACTCAGCTTCAATACAGCCGATACCATTGTCATCAAAAACTTTATACCCAGGGAAGTTTACAAACCTTCCAAGTTTGTCTTTACTGAAAGAGATGGAAATGTGAAAATTGTTTTACCCGATGCCAGCAGTAAAAAATATACCATTAAATTTTTTGATGAAAACAATACAGCTGTGCTTGAAATCAAACTGGTAAAAGACAGCATGCTCATTTTGGACAAAGCCAACTTTATTCATTCCGGCTGGTTTAAATTTGAGCTGATGGAAGATGGCGTGCTGAAGGAAAAGCACAGACTGTTTATTCCAAAAGATTTTTAAAAAGTCAGTATTACATCAAAAACTTTTTCAAAATTTATTCTGATCCGTTCTTTTACTTCCTGTAAGGGTATGGTACGGTTTAATTCTTTTTGCAAAGAAGTCACCTGCTTGTGTTGAATACCACAGGGAATGATAAAATCAAAATAACTCAGATCAGTATTTACATTAAAAGCAAATCCGTGCATGGTGATCCACCGGCTGCAACGGACCCCGATAGCGCAAATTTTTCTCTCACTGCCTTTGGTGCCTGCATCTAACCATACACCCGTCTCACCCGCAGAACGTTCTCCTTTTAATCCATACATTTCCATTGTTAGAATAATAACTTCTTCCAGGTTGCGCAGGTAGCGGCCGATATCAGTATAAAATTTTTCAAGATCAAGTATTGGATAACCAACTATTTGCTGCGGACCGTGAAACGTAATATCTCCTCCCCTGTTGGTATAATGAAAATCAATTCCCTTTTCAATGCGAGATTGTTCACTTATTAATACATTTTCAATTTTACCACTTTTACCCAGCGTATAAACCGCGGGATGTTCAACGAATATGAGTGAGTGACTGGTACCAGGTGCAGGATTTGAACCAGTATCTGCATGTAGCAGACTACGCGCCAAGGTTTTTGACGCTACGTTTTTACGCAGCAGTGCTTCCTGGTAGTCCCAGGCGGTCCTATACTCCATCAACCCCAAATCGCTGAACTGTACTTTTTGCATCAACTGCAAATGTAGGCTGTTTCCTGCTGACCAGCGTTTGTGCGTTGAACTGAGCGTAGCAAGGATGCTGATGAATGTTCAAATGCCGGTAACATAATTCTATTCTTATTTTACAAGTTGCCAGGAATTATATTTGCATAAATTGATGAACCATGGAGCAGGATGTGGACCAGGAGGAATTATTGGATCAGGATGGACCTGAAGAACTTTATGAACGATTCAATATTAAAATAGATAAGGGCCAGGAACCCATGCGCCTGGATAAATTTTTAGTTGCCCGTATTGAAAATGCTACCCGCAATAAAGTTCAAAAAGGAATTGAAGCTGGCAGGGTGTTGGTGAATGGCAAAATAGTGCAAGCCAATTACCGGATAAAACCAGCAGACGAAATTGTAGTATATAGTGACAAAGAAATACAAGGCGAAGAAATCATTCCTGAAAATATTCCACTCAATATTGTATTCGAAGACAATGAGGTAATGATCATCAATAAACCGGCAGGTATGGTGGTACACCCGGGATCTGGTAATTATACCGGCACATTGATCAATGGTGTTGCCTGGTACCTGATACAACAGAATAAAACCATCAGCGAACAAACATTGCCGCGTTTTGGAATGGTACATCGTATTGATAAAAATACCACCGGTTTAATAGTACTGGCAAAAACTGACCAGGCTGTATCCAACCTTGCCAAACAATTCTTCAATCATACCGTGCAAAGACGTTACCAGGCATTGGTTTGGGGTGATGTAAAAGACAATGAAGGAACCATAGTGGCACATGTTGGAAGAAATGTAAAACAACGAAAATTATTTGCAGCTTTTCCCGACGGTGAACATGGTAAAGAAGCGATAACTCATTACAAAGTACTGGAACGTTTCGGATATGTAACACTGATAGAATGTCGCCTTGAAACAGGTCGTACTCACCAGATCCGTGTACACATGCAGCATATAGGGCATCCCCTGTTTAATGATGATACTTACGGAGGTGACCGCATTGTGAAAGGAACCGTATTTGCGAAATACAAACAGTTTGTTGACAATTGTTTTGCTATTTGTGCCCGTCAGGCATTACATGCAAAGACAATTGGCTTTATGCATCCGGTTACGCGCAAAGAAGTATTATTTGACAGCAAACTGGCAGATGACATGAAACAGGTAATTGAAAAATGGAGGAATTATGTTAGTGGCATACGTAAGCCAGAGGAGTAATAAAAAAGCTATGGCAAATATGAAAATGTGACAATGCCTTACAGATATCAGGTTCAAAAATTCTTCTACCCCTTGTTTAAAAAGACTGCTTTTCATTTCGATCATTCATCACACTCATCACATTCATCACATTATTTATTAAAATCAAACAAGGTTGCAGTAAACACACCTCTTTCTCTTTTATTGAATAATACATGCCAGTTACCGGTATAACGGATGAGCCTGGGAACCAGGAAGGTTTTATATTTTTCCATCTGCACTTCCATCTGTACATTTAAATCATATACAGCTGCATCATAACTAAGATCATAAGTACGCGCTACAATGTCGTTGGTGGAACTATTGAACCAGGTAACCATCTCATTGATTACAATATCGTTTTTTTCGCCACTTTTTAAATTGTTCCTTGCTTTTATGGTAAACACGTAGCAAAGCTGTCCCTGGTAATCTGCCATATCAATTATAAAATCGTATAATGGAGAAACAGCGTCATCAAAAATGGCAATCTTATTTCCAATAAAAGGAATACCCGGAATAGATTTTCCCGGGTTAAAAAACAACATTTTGAGTTGTTCTTTGTGTTTATTGATCCCTTTCTTATTTTTTATGCTGAGATCATATCCTTTTACAATATTATTTTCTCCACAAACGGTTCCGGTAGCAAAGAGCAAACCCGCATATAACTCACCGGTATAATAATTCCATTTCCTGTTTTCGTCATAGATGTCTCCTGTAATTTTCTCATCTACTATTTCTGTATGACGACAACCATCCTTTACTACCTGAATGGTTTTACTCTGCAAGCCTGCAATTTGTTTTTCGTTTTTATCGCGCATGCGGATATCATTGAGCGCGGTGTATCCCAGTATCTTGAGATTTTTAAAAGCCTTATAAAAAGTAGTATCATTTTTTACGCGTTCAATAAAGCCCGCAACATTTAATTTATTTCGGATAACTACTTCCTTTAGTGTAATTACTTTTTTACCCAGGTTAAGAGAAGAATCCTGCTGCGCGGATAATCTGTCTGAAACAGATAATGCCATAAAAAACAAGCAACCAATTATATGTTTCATCAAAGGGTAATACATTATCAACGTCTGAAACTATTTGGGAAAGGTCATTTTATAATCCACTTTTATTTTCCCTTTGGATATATCATCCAGCTTTCCTTTCAATAATTTCCTTTTCAGTGGTTTTAAATAGTCTATAAAGAGTTTACCCTCAATATGGTCATATTCATGTTGAATAATACGTGCGGTAATGCCATTGAAAGTCTGGGTATGCAGCTCAAAATTTTCATCTCTATATTCGATACTCACCTCACCGGGGCGGGTTATATCTTCCCGAATCTTGGGTATGCTAAGACAACCTTCATTGTAGGACCAGGCTACGCCATTGAGGCCGTTGATATGCGCGTTGATAAATACCTGTTTAATGCCTGGTTCATCCGGATATTTTCCCTTGTCTTCTTCATCAAGATTGGCAAAAATCTGTTGACTGTCCATCACAAACAACCGGATATCTTTATTGATTTGCGGCGCCGCCAAACCAACACCACTGCTGGCATACATGGTTTCCCACATATCTTCAATAAGCCTGGGCAAACTCACATAGTCTGCGGGAATATTCTTTCCAACCGTTCTTAAAACAGGAGCACCATATGCAACAATGGGTAATATCATTCAAACTATAATTAAGGGGCAAAATTATCTTAAAACTCCTTATTTACCAATCAATCGTTCAACTATTCTTCTCCATGTATTCCTGCAGCATAATGGTGGCAGCAATTTTATCGATGTTACTTTTATCCCTGCGCTGCATTTTTTTCATGCCCATATCAATCATGGCACGACTGGCCATTTTAGAAGTGTAGCGTTCATCAACAGCAACGATTGGAATAGTGGGAAATTCTTTTTTTAACCTTTCTATTACTTTTTTCACCAGGGGCGTTGCGTGAGTGTCGCTATCGTCCAGGTTTTTTGGATCACCGATGACAATCAATTCAACGGTTTCATTTTTGAAATAATCCTTTAAAAAATTAAATAGCTGCGGAGATTCAACCGTGGTAAGTGCGGTGCAGATAATCTTTAAAGGGTCTGTTACTGCAAGACCGGTCCTTTTTAAACCGTAATCAATGGCGAGTATTCTTGGCATATTAAATGAGTCATTTCAAAACTGTTCTCCAGGCCTGGTTCAGACATCGAGGCAAATGCATCTTTAAAATCTGCGCCTGCCGGTCCTGTAGAAAGGTTCCCTTACCGGATAAAAAATAAATCAGCAATAACGAAAACGGCAAAAACAACACTGGCGATCCCATTTGCGGTCATAAACGCAATGTTTACTTTACTGAGGTCGTGTGGTTTTACTATAGAATGCTGATAAATCAACATGCCGGTAAACACGGCTACGCCAATCCAATACGACCAATGAAATCCTCCATACAGTCCGGCTGTTATCACACAAGTTGCACTTAATAAATGAAGTATTTCAGAAACACGCAACGCTTTTGCTTTTCCCAACGCGGCGGGAATAGAATACAACTGCTGCGATTTATCAAAATCAATATCCTGCAGCGCATATATAATATCAAATCCACTGACCCAAAATACAACTGCAAATGAAAATAAGATTGGCAACAAAGCAAAATAACCCGTCACAGCCAGGTAAGCCCCTATGGGTGCCAGTGATAGCCCCACGCCCAAAATAATATGACACAAAGCAGTGAAACGTTTGGTATAACTATACCCCAGTACCACCAGTAAAGCAACAGGCGATAAAAAAAAACAAAGGCTGTTGATAAACCAGGTACAGGCAACAAATGCAATACAATTAATAATCACAAAACGCAATGCACTATTGGCAGATATGATACCTTTTGGTATTTCGCGTATAGCTGTTCGTGGATTTTTTGCGTCGAAACTTCTGTCGAGGAAACGATTGAAAGCCATGGCTGCGCTGCGTGTGAATACCATGCAAAGGATAACGAGTACAAACAAGAAAATGAGTTTTGACGCATCATTAAATGCCGGCGACAAAAAATGAGGAAACCTTATTGGAGATAAAGTACTGGGCGATCCCGGTAAAACTGAAGATTTATTTGCGATTACACCCAGTGTAAATCCAATCAATGCAAATGGCATTGCAAATATGGTGTGTGAGAATTTTATTAAGCTTAGGTAGTTCTTTACTTTGTTCATGCAGATTGAAAACAATATTTATGACCTATTTCATTATAAACTTTATACTTTTTGTTCATTGTGATGCTGATTGCATTAAATCCGGTTCCTAACAATTTCCCAAAGAACTATCCCCGCAGCTACCGAAACATTTAAAGAATGCTTCATTCCCAATTGAGGTATTTCTATACAACCATCACAAAGTAAAATGGTTGACTGATCTACCCCACTTACTTCATTGCCAAAAACCACTGCTAGCTTATCTCCGTCTTTTATCTGGAATTGATTCAATGAATAACTGTTTTCCGCCTGTTCAATAGCCATAACCTTATACCCTGCAGCTCTTAGTTCCGCGATGGCGTCTGCTGCATTGCTGAAATGCTTATTATTAACTGTCTCATCGGCGCCCAAAGCTGTTTTTGAAATTTGTTTGTGAGGCGGGTGGGCTGTATAACCCGTTGTATAAATGGCTTCCAGTAAAAAAGCATCTGCGGTCCGAAGTACACTTCCTACGTTATATGCGCTCCGAATATTCTCCAAAATCGCTACCACCGGTATCTTCTCTGATTCTTTAAAAGCTGCTACCGACTTCCGGTTCAGTTCATCCATACTGAGTTTTCGCATGCCGCAAAGATAACATATATCGCAGTGAGAATGGATGCCTGACAGAAGGATTTTAAGTTCCCGGATATATGCTGTGAGTTTGTTGAAAGTAGGTTCTTTATTGCCTGCAGTCTAATGGTAACATAAAAAAAATGACAGCAGCGCCTTTTATTTTTGATGCCGTTTTGGATAGAAAAATTTTTCAGATAATTTTATTAAGTCCGGCATTTAAAATCAATCGGCCAATTATTTCTGGTTGAAAGAAAATACAATCCCCCCCAAAATATTAAATCCATATACTGGGTACTGGTGCCAGCGTTCATATTTATTATTAAACAGATCATTTAATTGCAACCAGAGGTTGAGTTGTTTAGTGACCTTAAACTCTAACCCGGCACTTAAATCAAAACCCGACTGACCTTTATAATCTTCTTCTTTATTATTAACAATACGACGATAAGGAACACCATCGTAAAAAAACAAATCACCTTTTAAATAAAAGTCTTTGAATAATTGCCAGCGCAAAGAACTTTTGGCTTCCATTTTAGACAATCCCCAGGGCGCCAGTTGATCCTGCACTTTCGAATACTGGTTAATGGTAACGCCGCTGGTCCAGTTAAAATTCTCACCTTGCGTCAATCCAATCTCACCATGCATTTGAATGGCTTGTACCAATGAAGAATAAACGGTCAGAAAAGTCTTTCCATCGGATGCATCATTTACAAACAAGGGCATGTTATGATGTTCAACAAAGCCCACTTTTGCACTATAAGTAATATGGTCGAGCAAGGAACCTTTGAATCCGCCGTATATTTCATTTACCCGTGTATTAACTAATTTATCGGGCTGAATAATCCAGGGATTAAAGGCAGCAAAGCGTTGATAAGAGCCTTTGTCATAATAACCCAGCCAGCCAGCCTGTATGGTAAAGCGCTGATCGTTGGTCGTTATATCAGCCATAATATTTGGTAATAGCGTAAAGGCTTTATTATCCCAGGAGGGCGTTACTCCGGTACTCAGGTAAAGATTGGGTGTTTTTAATTGAACAGCAGGAGAAACATAATACAGATTGTTCTGTATAGTTAATTTATTGGGATCCTTATAATTGGTAAGATCTGCCGTAAATCCAAGATTGAATCCCAATGATCGTCCGAATGTTTTTGACAAAGGAAGATTTAAAACAGTATTGGTCTCAGTTGCTTTACCCGGATCGTTTTGCCCGCTGAAAACATCCACCTTAATATTTGGATTATAAGTTAATCCATATTCTGTTGGAATTAGGTTTCGCAAACTAAGTTTACCGCCATAGGTCTGGAACCGCTGGCGCAATTGCCCTTTGGTAAATATTAAAGTGGTTGGCTGATAACCATAAAAAAAATAATCTTCGGCTTTAAAACCCAGGCTACCGTTCCATTCCAGGTTAGCGGCAGTTCTTACTGTACCTGCGGCAGACACTGCTGTATAATTATTTTTTTGAAAAGGCAGTTTACCTTTCGATGTATACTCATTGGCGAAAATGTTGAAAAAAGAATTTTTTCCATCACCGAAACTAAAGCCTGCCTGGATATAAGGAATATGTACATTTCCAACTCCCGCTTTTATATAGTTGCTGTATTTCCACGCGGTAACAGTATCAATCTGTAGTGCGACAGGTTTTAAAGGTGAAGGCAGGTAACCGAGTAATAAATTGCTTTGCGGAATATTGTATGATAATCTTGGTTTGCTGGTATCAGCAACCGGTGCTGCTGCATTAAAGTTTATCTTAACTGCCTCGCGTAATACTGGCTTGAATGAAGAAGTAATATCAATCGTTCTTTTTTTTGCCGAAGTATCCTGGCTGAAACTTTTAATTGTCAATGACGAAATGCAGGAAAAAAGAAAAATAAATTTGATATATTGATTCATGTTCATTGTTGCTTTTTGAAATTTGATGATTTGGGTATCCATCAAAAATTAATTTTGTCCGTCTGTTTTGTTTCCAGCTTTATCTTCATCTGTTACCTGTTGCAATTTGCGCTGGGCCTCCTCTTTAAATGCAGGTACCGTAGCATTATCGAGCACACTTTGAAAAGTAGCTTTTGCATTGAAATAATCTTTCTCCTTGAAATAGATATCGCCCAGTAATAAATATGCTTTTGTAACCCAATCTGCATAAGACCCGGATTTATTGATGACTTCAAAAGCCGATTTCTCTGCATCCTTAAACTTGTTCTGTTCAAACTGGCAATTGGCTATTTCATAACGTGCTTCTGCTCCATAGGCAGATTTATTGAGTCCTGCTGCATTTCTGAAATAAGGAATGGCGAGTTCACACTGGTTGTTCGCCTGCGCTGATTTGGCCAATACCATATTGGCCAACACCTTATCGTCGGTACTGGTACCTTTCTGGTTCAGTAAGTCTTTTGAGTTTTCAGTTGCTTCACTCCACTTCTTTAACTCATACTGGCTGCGCAATAAACCGCGCATGGCTTCCAGTTTATTTTCCTGGTTGGATGAAAACTCCTTCAACTTAGAAAAATATTTTTCGGCTTTCGGGTAATCTTTTAAATCAAAGAAATTCAGGCGGGCCGCCAATAGCAATGATTTTTCGCCAAATTTATTTGGAACCCGGTCTGAAACTGCTTCATAACCCGCAGCCGCTTTTGGCCAGTTCTTCTGGTTATAATATATTTCACTCTTATAATAGAGTGCTTCTATCGAATACTTTCCATCAGGGAATTTTGCGAGATAACCATCAAAACGGGTTAAAGCTCCGCTGAAATTGCCGTTATTAAATTGCACCTCCGCTTCTGCATAGGATAGAGAGTCTTCCTGGCTGGTAGAGATATCCCTGCCCAATCCTCTTGCAAAACTTACATACTCACTGCTTCTTCCGTCTTCCACATAAATGGTTTTTGCATTATCAAGCGCCTCTTCTGCTTCCTGCGAATTGGGATATTGCTTTAATAATGCATTGTATTGATTCAATGACTCTTTGTTGTTATTAATATTGTAATAAGCAATTCCCAATCTTAACAATGCTTTTGGTTTTAATGACTCGTTGGTTGAAGTACTGCTGATTACTTTTTTAAGAAACGGAATAGACTCTCTGAATTTTTCATCAGACAGGTAAGTAGTGGCTATCTCCAGGTTAGCATCATTCACGAGGCTTGAAGCAGGATATACCCGCTCGATAGTTTGTAAAAACTTTATTTTTTCGCTACTATTTTTCACTCCCGCTACCATTGATTTCTGGAATAACGCATAATCACTGGATGGCCAGGAATAACTCAACACCTTGTCATACATGGCAAGAGCCTTTGTAAAATCGCGGCTCATATAATAACAATCAGCCATGCGGATATAAGCATCTTGCTCTATTTGCGGTGAATTTATTTTTGGCGTTGTTACTACCTGTTCAAAAAAAGTAAGCGCCTGTTTGTAATTTTCGCGTTTGAGAAATGCATAACCCAGGTTATATTTTGCGCTGGTGGGATTCACTTCACCATTTATATTTCCCGATTTCAGGTAATCAAAATAATAACGGATAGCATCATCTGTTTTATTCAAACGGTATGATATTTCTCCTTTCCAGAAATTAACATAAGGCAATACACTTTGATTGTATGGATCTTTGAGTGCCTTATCCAGCAATTCATTGGCCGTCACCAATAACCCGTCATTGATTAATTCTGTCGCGCGACCATACAATACATTCGCATATTGCTTTTTTACATTTTCCGACGGATTTTTCAATCCATCCATTAAAGCAAGGGCATCTTTATAACTGTTACTATTTGCAAGAACGCCCACCAGTAATTCCCGTGCTTCAGTTGTATAAATGGAATTAGGATATTCTGACAAGAATTTTTTTAATTCGGTGAGTGCTACGTCCTGGTAGCCGAGTTCATATGAGAGTTTAGCGTAATTATATTTGGAGACTTCACGTTGGTAATCGTTGCTGTTGTTGAAAGCACAAAAGGAAAATGCGTTCCGCGCGTTTGCTTTCTGATTGGTTTTTAAATACGCATCGCCCAGCAAATACATGGCATTTTGTGCCAGTGAATCTTCCTTTCCACTCAATTGTTTAAAACCGTCAATAGCTTTTGCATAGTTGGCTACCTGGTAATAACTATAAGACAATTCGTACAAATCCTCTCTTCGTAACTTTTTTGATTTACCGGCATAAGCTTCCAGGTAAGGCTGTGCTTTGGCCCATTCCTTTTTCTCAAAATAGGCATGTCCTACTAATTGCCGCAGTTCCAGGTCATGTACCTGTCCCCCTTTCTTCAATCTTGATTCAGCGTAATCCAGTGCTTTATCTTTCTGACCAGTATTGTATAATATAGTAGCAATATAAAAGGGAACTACTTTTTCATACTGGGGTGCGTTCTCTGTTATTTTAAAAGCTGTTAGGGCATCATTGAACTTCTGATTATTAAATGCAATAAAACCATAATAATAATTTGCATCAATATAATTGGGATCTTTTGAATTGGTTCTGATAGCATCCAGCAACGGCATCGCTTTATCAAACCTTTGCAGGTTAAAATAAGCATAGCCCTGATGAAATTTCATATCGGCGATTTCACGATTGCTTAAATGGTCAATACTTGTTTTTTCGTAATTGGAAATAGCCTGGTAAAAGTCCTTTTTTCTGAAATAATATTCGCCCAGGTGAAAACTCATCATCTGTACGCGAGCTACATTGTCTTCAATATCTATGAACTCACGGGCCGCATCGGCTGCAGCCACTTCATTCTGTTTTAAAGCACAAACTGTTGTATAATATTTTATTTCCTGGTAATTCAGTGCCTGGCTACTGCGATCTGTTTCGCGCAACGACAAATTAAGATCTTTGAAGATGGGATAGGCAAGACTGTAATATTCATTCTGGAAATATTCTTTGGCTTCTCTCAACCTTGCTCCGGGATCTGCTATGTATTTGGTCTGTTGAGCGCTTACATCAATAAGAGCCGCGATAACTAAAACTGTACAAAAGAATTTCTTCATGTGATGGAATTAGTTGCAGGGTTTACAACGCACTAAAGTTTCTATTTATTTTTACTTTAACCAAACATCGTTCCAAACACCTGTGGATAAGTACAAGGATTAACATTTCTTTCTAATTCAATCGAAGCACTTACATTTGAAAAATTTTTTTACACAATGAAAAAACTGTTGTCAATTTCCTATAGTGACTGGGCATTCAACCTGGGTATGCTTTTGCTGCGGATAGGAGGAGGTGCATTAATGATACCACATGGATACAACAAACTGGTTCACTTTTCAGAAATGAAAAACAGTTTTATGAATTTCTTAGGACTTGGCAGTATGCTTTCTCTTATCCTCGTAATCTTTGCGGAATTTTTTTGCAGCATGTTTGCGATACTGGGACTTTTTACAAGGCTGACAGTTATACCACTTGTCTTTGAGATGGGATTTGCCATCTTTAAGGTTAATAAAGGAGATATTTTTGGCGAAGGATCCAGTGCCGCATTATTCCTGTCCTGCTTTCTTGTATTGATGTTATGTGGACCGGGCAAAGCAAGTGTGGATGGAATGATTAACAGGTAATAAGTTATAAGTCATCAGCAATAAGTAGGTCTAACCTTGCGCTTTTAACTTATCTCAATCATCAATTGTAATTTGACTTAGTACTTATTACTTCAAACTTATAACTTCTATGTTCGAATCAGCAACCAAGGTACGTGTGCGATACGCAGAAACAGATCAGATGGATGTGGTCTATCATGGTAATTATGCTCAATACTTTGAAGTGGCACGGGCAGAGGCCATCCGTAAACTTGGTTTTACCTATAAAGACATGGAAGCGTTGGGTACTTATATGCCCATAGTTGAATTACATTGCAAATACATTCGTCCGGCGCATTATGATGACTTGCTGACCGTAAAAGTGATTTTGAAAGACCTACCTGCTGATCACCGTATCGAGTTCCACCACGAAGTGTTCAATGAGGCTGAAAAGTTACTGACCGTTGGCAAAGTGGTTTTATATTTTATAGATGCAAAAACCAGGGAAAAAACTACCATGCCCAAAGCGTTGTATGAAATGCTGGTTCCATTTTTCGTTTGACATGAAAAATAAAATTATATAGTATATAGATCGATAATACCTGTTTTAGTCTATATACTAAATACCTTACATTATCCATTAAGCTCCCTTATGCCCTATGATTATCTCCCTTCCAGTTTACAATCGCCTTCTTAATTTCCCTTCCGCTGGTTCCTTCATCTGCTGCTTTTTTTGACAACGCAACAAATTCTTCATCCGCTGCAAAACGCAGGGCAATGATCTGACTCATATGAAGACGGCTGTCCAGTAATTTACCGGTCAATGCAAAATAGCGCAGGTTTTCTTCTGCACGTATGGCTCTGTCCTGAGCACGCAAGGCAAACAGTCTTGCATATGCGAAAAAACTGCACAATATCAGAGACATCAAAACCAGCAAAGAAGCGGAATAAACATTTTCTCTCGCTGAATGAGTAAGATTGATGATGCTACCTATCAGTGTAGCCATTATTGCTGGTCCCGTAACGAGGTGCCATAAAATAACATAACGGCTGTGGTTTTTGAAGTTCTGTTGTTCCATAAAAAACTAATTAGTTGATTGTGTTGAAAGTTATTTTAAAATATCCAATAGCTTGTACATTTTCTTAACTATTGTTCCCGCCTCCCCATTGTAGTTATTAATGATAATGGCAAAACTATAGCCACTGCCAGTTTTCGAAGTAAGGTAGCCTGCATAGGCTCTTGCACCGGTTATTGAACCACTTTTCATTTTTATGCCATTGAATTCCGGTAACGCATAAAAGAATGAATTAAACCAACTTCGACTCTTTGCAAATTGCAGCACTTTTACCAATGCATCTGCCGTTACCCGGTTTTGAGGAGAAAGTCCGCTGCCATCTATTACATTGATGGCTGATTCTTCCAGTCCTTTTTCCTCCCAAAATTTTTTTATCAGCTCAATACCTTTGTCTGTGGATCCAAAACCCGATTTCCTAAATGCGATTGTCTTGGTTAACGCTTCACCATAAAGGTTGATGCTTTTTTTCAAAAACCAGTAATTAATACTATCCAGTGACGGAGAAGTATGACGATATAATTCAACATAATTAAATTGCTGGAATGGATCAAGTGCTTGCGCTGCTACCTGGCCTGTATGACCGTCAAACAACGCTACTCCTTTTTCCTTCATCTTTTTATTTAGTTGTAACGAGAAAATGTTAAGCGGATCAGCAATGGAAGCACTTACATTGAATGAATCTTCATTAACAGGAATCGTTCCTTCTATTAAAGGCTGATGGTGATCATATCCAATGTATACAATGGTATTGTCGCCGGAACCTTTGGCCGCACTGGTAACCTGCTCATTAAAAACAATATTGACTGCTGAAGGCAGTATGGCTTTAACTGTAACCCTATCTCCTACTTTGCTGCCTGATTTTAAAACAATATCGAATTGGTTTTCCAACCAATTAAAAGACTGAGCGCTGGCGCCGTAATAATTACCTATATCTTCCCAAATCCAGCCCCGCGGAATACCATTTTTTTCAAATGAACTATCATTTATGATAAATAATGGAACAACCTCTTTTATCCCTTTAAGCTTTATTGCCGCAACTACTTTTCCCAATAAAAAATCAGGATTTGTATTGGTAAACCTGGAAGAACCGAAGGTTGGATCACCTGAGGGCTTTAAAATAAAATATCCCTGGCCCGGATCCGTCATTACTTTATTATATCCAATCTCTGTGGTGTAGCGAAAATCTTTTCCCAGCAATTCAAATGCGGCACAACTGGTTAATAACTTTTGCGTACTGGCAGCTGCAAGGCCCACTTGCGCGTTATGTTCGTAAACCACTTTACCTGTTTTACTGTCTACCACACTGAATCCAATTAAAGCATGTTTCAATTGCAGATCTGATTCCAGTTGTTTGATAGCGAGTGATAATTTTTGACTTACAGACTGACCCAAACCATATTGCATGCTAAAAGCAACCAGCACAAGCAGGTATTTTCTCATTCGCAGACTATTTACATTCAAAACTAAAAGATTTAAATTTACCATATGAAAAATGAGGTAAAGGAACCGGCTTTAAAATACAATGTGGTTTCTCCTGCCGCATATCTTTTTTGACGGCCTGGTCCTGGCCATGTCTGGCGCAATTTTAACGCACAATACAATTGAAGTCAATCTTATTTCGGCAATCAACACTTTCCTGAAAGGTAAAAATTTTCGCATATTACCTTCTCATATGCGTGTAACCACCCCCGACTTCTGATTCTTATATGTATCCTGATGCCTCAATCGTTTGCGGAGAACCGCAATTAGAAGACGATAAATTCGATACTTTGTTAAATCCTTCCGTATGGGAATGGAATTATAATTTTTTCCATCGGATATTTGCAGCCTAATTATTATTCTCAATGCAGGAACAAGCAACAAATGCATCCATTATTACCATTGGTGATGAATTACTGATTGGCCAGGTAATAGATACCAACAGCGCATGGATGGCGCAGGAATTAAATAAATCAGGCATATGGGTAACCCGCCGGGTAGCAGTGGGTGATAAATGGGATGATATCTGGAACGCATTGGATGAGGAAAGCAAACATGCAAGCATAATCCTGATTACAGGAGGACTTGGACCTACAGCAGACGATATTACAAAACCATTACTTTGCGAGTACTTTGATGGAAAATTAGTGGTTGATGAAAAAGTTTTGAAACATGTTAAGCATCTGTTTGAAAAAGTATTCCGTCGCCCGCCACCAATATTAGATCGCAACCTCAAACAAGCGGAAGTACCAGATAACTGTACTGTGTTACATAATGAAAGAGGCACTGCACCTGGTATGTGGTTTGAAAAAAATGGAAAAGTATTTGTGAGCATGCCAGGCGTTCCGCATGAAATGAAAGGCATCATGATTGATCACGTATTACCATTGTTGCGTACACATTTTAAGATGTCTGTAATTATCTCCAGGACCCTGCTCACTTTTGGTATTGGTGAATCTTTTTTAGCAGAACGAATCAAAGATTTTGAGGAAGCTTTGCCGGCCAATATTAAACTGGCTTACCTGCCCAATTACGGCATGGTGCGGTTACGGCTTACCGGTACGGCCAGTAACAAAGAAGCTATCACATCAATGATGGAAATTCAATTCGACCTTTTAAAAAAATTATTGCCCGATGTGATGGTAACAGATCAGGATGAAACAATGGAATCGGTTGTCGCAAAATTATTGCGTTCAAAAAACAAGAATATGTCCACCGCTGAAAGTTGTACCGGTGGTTACATTGCACACCGGATAACTGCGCAACCCGGCTCAAGCTTGTATTTTAAAGGCAGTGTGGTAAGTTATGCGAATGAAGTAAAAGAGCATGTATTGAATGTTTCTCACGAAACCATTTCAACGGCGGGTGCAGTGAGTGAAGAAACGGTGACTGAAATGATTAAGGGCGTACTCCATACTTTAAATACAGACTATGCAATTGCAGTATCTGGCATTATGGGACCAGAAGGTGGCACCTTGGAAAAACCAGTTGGAATGGTTTGGGTAGCTGTTGGTAACAAGGAAAAGATACTTACCCAACAATTTAATTTTCGTTTTGACCGGATGCGTAATATTGAAGTAACCGCGATGAATGCATTGAATCTATTGCGGAAGTTTATCATTGATAATTAGATATTTTTTTAAACCATTGAGAAACAGAGGAACTAAGATGGTGGGTTGCACTTTAAAAATCAAAAACGCGATAATTGAAGTAACTGAGTTTTGCTCACCTTATATTAATACCATTAACTTTTTTATTGATGTAACCAGGGTGAGCCACCCAATAACATTGGTAGTTTATCATCCATATTGAGGTGACCCACCCTTTTCTGCTTTCACTAACGATTGTTCTCAAATCATTACCTTTGGCCCGTTAATGATTTGCCTGCTGTTCAATATAAAAATATCCAAGTTTGCGAACTGCCTATGGACGGACAGCCGCAAGAATGCTAATTGCAGGTAAATGCCTAAAAATAATTTTACATACCAAAATTTTAATCAATATGGCAGTTGTAGACCTGGTAATGCCTAAGTTGGGTGAAAGTATTACAGAAGCAACCATCCTGAAATGGTTAAAGCAACCTGGTGACACCGTAAAACAGGACGAAACAGTGCTTGAGATTGCCACAGATAAAGTGGATAGCGAAGTACCCAGCACTGCTGAAGGTGTTGTAGAACAAATTTTATTCAACGTTAATGATATAGTACCTGTAGGTGCTGTAATTGCAAAATTGCGCACCAATACAGCGGAAAGGATTGATATCGAAGCTGAACAACCCAAACTCATACAACCCGTTGTTCAACCGGAAAAAATGGAACCTGCTGTTACCACAAATAACGGCAACGGGCATTATTCCTCATCAGTTAATAACAGCAATCGATTTTACTCTCCACTGGTATTAAATATCGCCGGCAGCGAAGGCGTAAACATGACTGAATTGGAAAGCATTATTGGAACAGGTAATGAAGGAAGGGTTACCAAAAAAGATATACTCGAGTACGTTAGTGCAAGAAAATCCGGGGTTGTAAGACCCGGTACAATAAATACCGGGAAGGAACGAATGACAGTTGTAAACCAGGCTCCTGCGCTCACAACTTCCCAATCAACGCTCACCACTTATAGCGGTAATGTTGAAATCATAGAAATGGATCGGATGCGAAAGCTGATTGCAAAACACATGGTAGACAGCAAACATACCAGTCCGCATGTTACCAGTTTTACAGAAGCAGATGTTACTAATATTGTGTTGTGGCGTGAGAAAGTGAAGAAAGAATTTGAAAAAAGAGAAAACACCAGGATTACTTTCACACCATTGTTTATAGAAGCAATAGTGAAGTGTATAAAAAAATACCCGCTCATCAATAGTTCGCTGGAAGGTGATCGAATCATCATTAAGAAAGATATCAATATTGGAATGGCTACCGCATTGCCAAGTGGAAACCTGATTGTACCGGTGATCAGGAATGCTGACCAGCTAAACCTGGTAGGATTGTCAAAACAGGTAAACAGCATGGCGGACAATGCCCGCAATAATAAATTGAGACCAGATGACACACAGAATGGCACTTTCACTTTAACCAACGTAGGAACTTTCGGTAGCCTTATGGGCACACCCATTATCAATCAGCCGCAGGTTGCCATCATGGCGGTTGGTGCTATCAAGAAAAGGCCGGTGGTAATAGAAACAGAGCAGGGAGATACCATTGGCATCCGCCACATGATGTATATATCTATGAGTTATGATCATCGCATTATCGATGGTGCTTTGGGTGCAACTTTTTTAACAGCCGTTGCACGCGAACTTGAAAACTTCAACCCCGAAAGAGATTTCTAAAAATAAAATTGTTATTGAATAAAAACCCGGTATATGCCGGGTTTTAATTTTGGGTGCCGGTGTGGTAAACCTGGTCAACATTTGCTACGCCTGCCAGCCCTGCCTACCGGAATACAGGCGGTAGGCAAGTAGCATACTTCAGCAAAAGGATTCTGTTGTGCCCGTTGCAATCGGGAATGATGATTTAACCGATCATGTTCAATGTTTTATTACGTTGACCAAACAAATTACTCTATTTAGATAGAGCACCATATTTTTTTCTTTCGAACTGGATCTTTGTTCCGAGGAAGTGTTTGTATTTCACGATAAATAAATTATCATACTCGTTATCATTTAAATCGCCGGCAATTTTTGGATCATTACACAATCCATTTACTATATCATCTACCGTATTGCTATGCCCAATCACCAGTGCACTCTTTTTCATTGCTTTTAAATTCAGCATAAAAACTGAATCGGGTTTGGGTCCATAGATTGTTGTATTCAATCCCAGGTAAACCCTTAGCGGTTCAGCAGTGGATTTAGTGCGGATGGTATTCGTAGAAAAAATAAACCCGATATGCTTTTCCTTCAGCATCTCTTTCAATGCTTCTGCCCGTTGGCTGCCTGCTACTGTCAGTGGTGGATCAGCAGCCATCATGGTTGCATCGGTGTTCAAAACTTTCTCAGCATGACGCACCACATAATAAGTATGACTGCAAGCCGTTAACAGTAAGGCAGGAAAAAGATTGAGCAGGTTCTTTAGCATGGCATCATTTTTTAAGCAGGAAAGTTTATCAGGAATTTTAAATTCAATTTTGTAAATTCAATTACTGCAAATTAAAACTATTTGATACATGAAAGTATTATCCGAGACCTGGTTTGCCGACGGTTATATTGATTTCGAATTAAAAAAATACACTTTACTTGCGTACCTGCAGGAAGTCAACAAGTATTTCAATGCAAACAAACTCTACCCGCAATTGTCTGATTTAATTTTTCATTATAATAACCTCGTTGCGTTTCGTGAAAACAAAAAGTTTCTGCAGGAACATTTTCCAAAGCGGCTAACGGGCATTCAATTAGAGAAATTGCAATTGTTGTACCAGCAAATTGTAGAGGATGATGAAATGATGAAGGAACTTGAAAACATCATCAACTATTCCGCTGCCGAAATAAAATCTGTGATTTCTACCGCTACGGAGATCTACGAATTTATTGAAGACAAGCTGGTGATTTTTCCCATCGGACTTATCCCGCTTGAAATCAATGAAGGTTATTTTTTTTTAAGTGAAGGCAAGTATCGAAGTACAAGGGTTTATCAATACCGCCTGAGTATATTTGAAAAACATGATGAAAAATATCGTTCTATCAGAACAGAATTTATTGCAAACTGGGAAAGAAATATGGTGAATACCTATGAAAATATTAAGTCTGAATTGATCAAAGGCAAAAAGGATCTTCCGAACCCTGCTGTTTATTCCATAGAAGTAGATCTAAAATACCCTGTTGAAGAAACCTTATTACCCATTGCAAAAAGAAGTTTGGTGAGATATATTTCTACCAAAGCAGCCTGATAAATAATAATGAGGAATGTGAGACTGTGGTAATTCTTTATTGCTTAAAATGCAATTTTAACTTTAATCCGTTTTAGTTAAACATTCAATATCTAGTTTCCGGGTTGAACAATGAGCTGCTCCAATTTCATGTTGCTTAACTAGCACATTTCCCACATTTTTTTTTAAAATACTTTCCTCTCACCGGTTTCTAGTCCCCAATCAACACCTTTCAGCACTGCAGGTACTCCCTCCCTGATCCATTCTGCGGCAGGTGCGCCTTTTAAAAAATGATCAAAAAACTGACCCAGCCTGGTGGACCAATCCTTCCTGTTTCTTCTTTCCAATAGCCCATGATCCTCACCGTTATATTGCATCATCCATACTTTCTTACCCAGTCTTCTCAAAGCAGTAAAATATTCAATTCCCTGGTACCAGGGTACAGCACCGTCTGCATCATTGTGCATCATTAATAAGGGAGTATTCACTTTATCTGCGCGGAACAAAGGGGAATTTTTTATAAACACTTCCGGTTTCTGCCACAGAGAAGTTCCCAATCTTGTTTGAGAATGCTCATACTGGAACTGCCTGCTGATGCCAGTGCCCCAACGGATACCACCATACGCACTGGTCATATTTGCCACGGGTGCACCTGCTTCTGCAGCGGCAAACATATTGGTACGCGTAACCAGATAAGCCACCTGGTAACCGCCCCAGCTATGTCCCTGTATAGCCATCTTTGTACTATCTATCCATTTAAATTTTTCCAGCCACTTTGCAGCAGACACAACTGAATTGTAGGCGTCTTCACCTGGCTGACCAGTCTTATAATAAATGTTGGGATCAAAAACAAGATAACCGTTGCTGACAAAATAAGGGATATTGATAGAAGCTCTTACAGGCTGAGGATTGATATAATCAAATAAATTATCGGCATCGCGCTCATAGAAATATAAGATGACCGGATATTTTTTGGTACTATCAAAATTTTCTGGTTTGTATAAAATGCCTTCACTGGTTTTACCATCAAACATTTTCCAATGCATCAATTGAGCTGTTAACCAGTTATAATTATTTTGCTGTGGATTGATGGCAGATAATTTTACAGACACGGCTGAATCTGTACCACCCGTCTTACTACTATTACTGAAATGTTTTATTTCGCCGGTATAAATATCTGCCGGCCGGTCATAAGATTCTGCAGAAAACATTAAAGTTGAACTATTCCTGGCTTTTATGAAAGCTGTATAATTCAACGGGAATAAAAATGGAATTCCGACTGGTTTCCTCAACGCCATATTGTAAGTACACAATCCATTTTTCTTTGAAATATTATCAAAAACGGTCAAGGTTATTGACTGAGTGTCCGTAATAAATTTGCTTTCATGATCGGCCAAAACATACCTGTATGTCCAGCTATTTTTTCTACCGTTACCTGCTGTAAAGTTGACCGGTGCTTCTACCCCGGTTGGATCACATTTCCAGATATCGTACTTATCATATACATATACATATTTATCGCTTTCCTGCCAACCCATGCTGCCATGCGGCGGTGGATCGTCAGGATGATCGTCTTCTTCATCAAATAATGGCTGTTTAATGGAAGTAGTAATATTCACAATAGCGCTTGTTGCAGTATTATAAGTAAACCAGTTCTTTTGTTTCCAGTCGTACCATAAAATAAACTTGCCAGTGGGCGAAATACTTTCTGAGGACCTTACTTTATCTTTGATCAGTTTCCTGCTTCCATCCTGGATATTGACTGCATATAATTTTTCGATACCCGCCTGTTCCCATTGTTGTTGTACCCGATAACCCTTTGTGCTTCGGCCCAACGCGTACAAACCATTTCCTTCGCTGGATAGCATTACCTTTTCACAATCCTCATCCGCCAACGGAACAACTTTATTTCCAGCTTCATTGATTACTGCCAGATAACTTCTTTTTAATTCAGCAGACAATTGCACCAATTGCTGTGGCTGCAGATAATCATCGTTATAATGCCATATATCCAGCCGGGCGGTTTCAAAATCAATCAATGAGGTATCTTTTGGCTGACGTATTGGTGACAGTCCAAAATATAGTTTCTTTCCATCCTTACTAAAATTATTATTGAAATCCGGGCTGATGGTTAAACCTTTGACTATACCGGCTGTTGTTCTATCTGCTTTCAATTGTGCAGAATCCATACCTGGTTTATAATACCAGAGTTTATAGAATTTCCTGATTGCTTTGGTTACACTATCCCGTTCCGCAATAAACGCTAACTGCGTTCCTTCTTCATCCAACGCATAATTTTTTGCATCATTGAATTTTTTCATTACGGTATCCAGTTTTTTGCTGGCTATATTCAACCACAGCACAGCAGCAGCAGAAAGTGAATCGCTGTTTTTATGCGATGTTTCAATAATTAATACATTGCCTTTTTTATTGAAATAATAATCACTCACCAGTTTGTATTTTTTTTCTTCTCCGCTGGCAAGGTTTCTCACCACTAAATCTGTTCCTTCTTCATCGTCTGAAATTTTTGCTGACTTAACTTCTTTTTTTGCAGGTTGCAGTATTGATAACCCTTTTGCTTTTGCTTCACCAGCAGTATGACGCAAACTGTCTGCAATAGCCACCAGGCTGTCTGCCATACGTAATAAATTATTTAATCTCGTTAATGAATCTGGTTGCAGAACAGGCTTTATTTCTGGCAATGATTTATCTAAATGATAAGCAAGCCAGCCACTACCCTTTTCCGGCAATTTGTAAGATTTTACACGCGGAATTTTTAACACACTATCTTTTCCAAAAGCAATAATGCCTAAACTATCTTTGGGTGACTGGTCGGGTGATTTCTTTTTAATTCTTGCATCGCGTACATCTTTGAAATAAGGTTTGATGCGAAAAACAATATAACGACTGTCTTCTGAAATGCTGGCACTGTAACCACGGGCGATTTCTTTTTTATATGAATTGTCGCTGGCCTGTATAATAAGTGTACCATCGCCTTCCTGCGGATTGATGGAATAAACTACAAATCTACCATCGTTGCTAATGGCGCGTTCGCCAATAGTCTGCCAACCATCGTAAACCGTATGATCCAGTGGCTTTTTTTGTGCAGCTACAAAACAACTCATAAATAAAATACCCTTCAGCAGGAAGAATTTTCTCATGCGTAATTGATTTGATTAAAGTTACTGGATTTGAGGAAATGCTATTTTCCTTTTATACAAAATAAGGCAGCTGCAATTGTTCATAGTATATAGCCTTCATTTGGAATTGTGCAGTATTGCTTTACAGTTAAAGGGAGTTCCGGTGAATCGGAAAAAACATAATAAAACAATATTAAACGATGATACAATGCGTGTAAAAAAATCAAAATGCCTTTTTACGGTAAACTCTCAATGTCTGTAATGCTACAGCTATTAAGATCAGGAACAAGCCAATATAAAAAGAATAATTCAGGTATTGATTTTCATGATACACTGCAAAAGCCAGCAGGATACCATAAACGGGTTCGAGGTTATAAGAAAGGTTTACAGTAAAAGCGGAAATTTTTTTCAATGCATTTGCTGACAATTGAAATGCCCATACGGAACAAAACCATGATAATACCAGTAACCAAACCCAGTCTGAAAAAGTTGGAATGATATGCGTGGCAGGTACCTGCTGAAGGTAAAATGGCAATAAAATAGTAAGCATAACCAAACCGCCGCTCAATTCGTAACTCATCAATGTTTCCGCATTCATGCGTTGAATCATAATGCGGTTGAAAATGGGGAAAACAGCGCCAAGCATAGCAGATACAATTCCTATAACAATACCTTTTTCATATTGCGGATCAAAATGGAAAATGATATAAATACCGGCCATTACCAATAAACCCAGCACTATTTCTCTCCAGGCAATGCTTCGTTTTACAATGAAGGGTTCAAATAAGGCAGTAAAAAAACCAATTGAAGAAAAACAAACCAACGCAACAGATATGTTTGCATATTTAATGGAGCCGAAGAAACATACCCAATGAAAGGCAGCAATGCAGCCTATACCTGCAATGCTCAATATATCTTTCGCTGAAATTTTATGTATGCGTTTGCCCATTAAAAACAATATCCACATGGTAATGGAACTGATGAATAAGCGATACCATACCAATAAGCCTTCATTCAATGTAATCAAACGGCCAAGTATGCCCGTAAATCCGGCCAGGAAAACTGCCACGTGCAGTTGAATAAACGCTTTCTTCATGAGAAAGCAAAGATGCGCAAATGCATAATAAGAAGTTGAAAATTATGTGCTGGAGAACAATTGAAACAATATTGAAATTACTGCTCGGTTTTTGCAAAGACTTCTTTTTTAGCAGTTGTAAAAGAACCGGATTCAGTTTTTTTTACACGGTTACGATAATCTTTAAACCAACTTTGCCAACGCAGGTAGAGCACCCCGATGATTCCTTCTTTTACTATGCCCTTATTCATTTTTGAAGTGCCATAAGCACGATCCCGGAATATGATGGGTACTTCTTTTATTTTAAAACCAAGCTTCCAGGAAGCAAATTTCATTTCTATCTGGAATGCATATCCCACAAATTTTATCTCATCCAGGTTGATGGCCTCCAATACTTCGCGTTTATAGCAAACAAAACCTGCTGTGGGATCTTTTACCGGTAGCCAGGTAATTAACTGCGTATAAAATGAAGCACCCTTTGAAAGCAATACCCTGTTACGTGGCCAGTTTACATTTCCTCCGCCTTTTACATATCTTGAACCGACAGCCACATCTGCACCTTTCAAACATGCTTCATACAAGTGTTCCAAATCTTTTGGATTGTGAGAGAAATCTGCATCCATTTCAAAGATATAGTTGTACCCTTTTTCCAGTGCCCAATGAAAACCATATATATATGCGGTACCCAATCCCAGTTTACCTTTTCGCTCTTCAATAAATAACTGGCCGGGAAATGTATCCTGCATGTCTTTTACCATCCGGGAAGTGCCATCTGGTGAGTTATCATCTATTACCAGCACATGAAATTGTTGTTGCAATGAAAAAATTGCAGTGATGATTGCCGAGATATTTTCTTTCTCGTTGTAAGTAGGTATAATAACAATTTTCTGCAATACAAGGATTTATCGTTCTAACGAAAATACATTTTTTATCAATGTATTGCGTTCGCAGGCTTGTCATTGACACAACTTAGCCCTTTTTTAACAGGGTCCGGTTAAGTATTTCGGTCAGTTTTTGTTTTGTATGGAGTGGAAAATCGCCCCGCATCATCCAGTCATAATACTGAGGCTCTGCTTTTAATACTTCGGTGACCGGCCGACCTTTGTGCTTTCCAAAATTAAAAACCTCAACGCCTTTGTCCATGATAAAACGGCGGGCAAAATCAACGATAACTTCTTCGCCCGTAAATTTTAATATACTTTCAATACTGTTTCCCATCTGCGGGTATCGTTCAACCTGCGCTTGTAAAATTTCCATCGTAGCCCGGGCATCTGCTTCGGCGCTATGTGCACCTTCAAGGTTTTTCTGGCAATAAAATTTGTATGCGGCACTTAAAGTACGCTGTTCCATCATATGAAAAACCTTCTGTACGTCCACTAATTTCCTTCCTTTCATATCAAATTCCACTTCAACCCGCAGGAATTCTTCCACCAGTAAAGGAATATCAAACCTATTGGAATTATAACCGCCCAAATCGCAATTATCAAGGAACTGTTTTATATCGTTAGCGGCCTGCTTGAAAGTGGGAGCATCTTTTACCATCTCATTTGTAATTCCATGCATATCTATAGAAGCCTGTGATATAGGCATGGAAGGATTAATAAGTTTTCTTTTCACGGACTGGTTGCCATCGGGCAAAATTTTAATCATACCAATCTCTACAATTCTGTCGCTTCCGAGATTAATGCCGGTGGTCTCTAGGTCAATAAATGCAATTGGGCGGGTAAGTTTCAACATAGTTTGAATACCTCTTGGTTAACTGGTAAGGTTTTTAATAATAGATACTTTGGTAAACTTTGGGTTCCTGCAAATGTAATTATATCTGCAGGAACCTAATTAACTGACGCTAAAAGTATTTTGGCTCCATTACAAATAAATTTTAATTTTATCGGGCTGGGGGTTGCAGTTTAAAAAAAAATGTTGTTTCTTTGATATTCTCACTCCTCATCGTCAATATCCTCCTGAAAATTTTCCTCCGTCATCCTTCGAAATGGGCCAATCCAGACAGTATCCAGTTTAACCCACACTGTTTGTATTGTTTAACTTTAAATACCACAAAAATGAAAGCTAAAGTATTAATCATGGTGCTGGTGATGGCTGCCAGTCTTGCTATGGTGTCTTGTGCCAGTTCTAAAGGCGGATGTAAAGCTACTGCCGGTTACGTTGGATACGGCTCGTATGGTCACAGATAAAACTGTTTTGACTTTTCTCCTTGAGAAGACTTACATAATTGAACCAAGGTTACCATTGTATTGTTATAATGGTAACCTTTTTTATTGATTTATGAATTGGATTTATCTTACCAGCCAGGCACAACTGAATGAAATTGCTGAAAAATCTGTTGCAAAACCGCAGGTAATTTTCAAACACTCCAGCCGCTGTGCGATTAGCGGCATTGCAAAAAGCCGTTTGGAAAGAAATTTCAAGCCAATCGATATTGATTTTTATTTTCTTGATTTAATTGCACATCGGTCGTTGTCTGCTGCCGTTTCGGAAATGTTCAAAGTGGCACATGAATCACCCCAGGTATTACTGATTAAAAATAAGGATTGCGTTTACGAGGAAAGTCATTCTGGTATCAATATGGACGAAATTATTGAACAAGCTTCATAAGTATTTCTATAAATGAAACCAGTTTACCCAGCAGTCAGGTGCGGATCTTTTTATAATTAAGTTAAGTGCTGCGATGCCATCAATGCTACACAATCAAATAATGCTGGTACAAATCATGGAATCTTAGCCATATGCGTGCTGCTTAATAATGCTAATAAGGAGATGGGCTAACGGAAGTCCATCCGCCATCAATGATCAACGTTTGCCCGGTTATATGCCTTGCCTGTTCCGAAACCATAAACAATGCAGCATTTGCGATATCCGTTACCGAAGCAGGCCGGCCAAGCGGGGTGAGTGTTGACCAGGTTTTTTCATAGTTTGGATCGTTGGTAGTCCTTTCTGTTATCGTTGCACCTGGCGCAATGCTGTTGACATTAATATTGAACGGTGATAATTCGATCACCAGGTTTTTTGCCAGCATTTCCAAAGCTGCTTTACTCATCCCATAAGCAGCGAGATTTTTATGTGCCTGGTGGCCGGTTACTGAAGAAGTAAAAAGAATTGAACCTCCCTTTTTTTCTTTTTTCATTGCATTTGCGGCAGCCTGCGCCAGGAAGAAACTACCAGCAAGGTTTACTTGCATTACTTTGTTGAACGAATCACGCGGATAGTCAAAGAAATCTCCAAACAATGTTATTCCCGCATTGGCAATGGCAATGTTCAACTCTCCGTAATTTTCTACCGCCAAAGAGATCATTTTTTCAATGACAGAGGGATCGGAAGAATCACCCGGAACTGCCATGCACGACCCATTTTCAGATTTAATTTTTTCAACAGCCGTAAAGGCCAATGTTTCATCAATGTCATTTAAGATGATAGCGGCACCCGACAAAGCCAGCAGCCGGCAGATTTCATACCCTATACCCTGGCCTGCACCTGTTACGATAGCCACCTGCCTGTATTCTTTTAGCCGAGTTTCCATATAAGACTTTGAAGTAGTTAATAATGGCATAATCGCCGGACTTTCAAATAAATGGCTTGACGTTAATCATTTTTTAGAAATTCAAACATAACAAACTCCTCAAAATCAATAACCGGCATAATATTAGCTGTAAAACGCGTGTTTGTTGTTTGTAACTTATTACGATTGATAAATTTAGGGCCAATATAATGAACGAAAAAATTGCATATGCCGGTTCAGCAACAGAAGCTTCTGTTGTTTCTTCTTTTAATGGCAATAGTTACGTAATGCATTTTGATGATGCCGGACAATTAGCCGAAAAAAAAGCTCCCTTCGACATTTTCGCTCAAATTATTGACGGCTTTGGAGAAATTGTTATCAATGGGAAGTCTTACCTGCTGGAATCAGGAGAAAGCATCATTATTCCAGCGCTTAAATCTCATATCATTAATGCTAAAGGAAGGCTTAAAATCTTGCTGACAGCAGTGCAAAAAGACAGCGGTAAATAATAACATCATTTACTATTTTCTGTAGCTTATAATGCTATTTATCCAACGCAGGCATTAATTTAATTTCATTTCTGTACAGTATAATCTTTTTATCATTTTCCAGGTGTTTCAGCAATCTTGAAATCACTACTCTTGAGGTGGCCAGTTCATCCGCTATCATATAATGAGAAGCTTTGATAACGCTGGAGCCGGAAAGTTTTTGTTTTTCCCTGAGGTAAGCAACCAGTCGTTCATCCAGTTTATGAAACGCAATACTTTCTATTGATTTTAATAATTCAACAAATCTTTCATTAAAACTGCGCATGATATAATTCTTCCATCCCGGATATTTACATAACCAATCATCCAACTTGCTATTGGGAATACCAATCAACTCGCCATTGTCTTCCGCTATTGCTTTCACTTCGCTTTTTTTTGCTTCTACACAACAAGTATAAGCCATGGAACAACTTTCATTGTTTGATAAATAGTAAAGCAAAATTTCATTTCCATTTTCATCAAGACGGTAAACCTTTATTGTTCCTTTCAAAACGATGGGCATCATACGGATATATTTACCGTAATCCATAATAACATCTCCTTCAGCAAAAGTCTGTGAGATACCAAACTGCTGCATTTCCCGGATCAATCCGGGTTCAAATAAATTTTGTAGATTTTCTAAGTCAGCCATGAGTGACAGTTGGTTTCTCTAAAATTGCAATAACCTCGCTGGTTCAAAAATTAAATATAGCCAAAGATAGCGTCAAAGCAATTACAATAATATATAGAAACCACTCAATATAGCCGTGGAATATTTGATATCGAAAAAGAGTAAAAAAGAAAAATATAATAGAAGGCAATGCGAATAATAAGGGCGAATACAAGAGACCCTTGATGTTACTTTATTTTACAAAACGGTTAACCTGTTCCCAGGTTCCACCGTTTATTACATTATGAAAGCCATTTTGTTCAAGGATAACTTTTGCCTGTGCACTCCTGTTTCCACTTCTGCAAAAAACCACGATATTTTTTTTATTTTTGAATTTTGACAACGCTGCACTCACGCTATCTAAAGGAATGTTTACAGATCCTTTTACATGTCCGCCGGCGAATTCGCCGGGTGTTCTTACATCAACAAGAAATGCTCCTTCGTTTATAATGTTTTGCAGATCGATGGTGGGTTTGCCGCCGAATAATCCTGAAAATATTCCCATTTTATTTAATTTTTACTTGTTGTTTAATAATGTTAACCAAATCCTTTTTGCGTACCAAACCAGATTGACGCCAAATTTGCTTACCAGATTTAAAAAGAATAAGTGTTGGAACACCCTGTACCTGGTAATGTCCAGCAACCGCAGGGTTTTTATCAACATCTATTTTTATAATACTTGCATTTTCGCCGAGTTCCTGTTTCACTTCTTTAAGAATAGGACTCATCATTTTACATGGCCCGCACCATTCAGCAAAAAAATCCACCAACACGGGTTTGTCGGATTGTATGATTTCGGAAAATGTCATTTCACTGCTTTTATTTTTTTTGAAACCGATTTTGAGACTGACCTTAATAAGTATAAAAACAATACCAGGTTACAACGCAACATTTTTTCAAATTAATAATCAATTTATCTCTTCATAAACAATCGGAACATTGTCCCTGGTTTTTTTTCTTACGCCAACATTACAAGCCGGCCCGCAACATCCGATATTAAAAACTGCCATACCGGAAAATAGAAAACCTGCCAGACCAGCAATAACATCTCTCACAATCATTCCCTGTACAATCAGTGCAAGGCCGAGTACCAGGCGCAATAGCCGGACCCAATTCCAGTTAGTAAATAGCGATTTTTTCATTTTTTCTTTTATGTGTTAAATTATCTTAGGTATCCGCAGCCATGTTAATGACTATCACAAGCAACATACCAGGTGCTGGTTGTACATTTCTATATTTTACACTTATCTTCAATACAGCGCTTTGGTCTTATAAAACCTGTTGCAATCAATAATAAACCAAAAACGATGGCTACCCAGGCCTTTTCTTCATGGCGATACAAGTATCCAAAGCACGCAATTGATGATCCCAATATCCAGCGCAATACGCTACTTATCCAGATGATGGATTTGGTCTGCATGGAATCATTTTCTTTGATCATAGTATCATCAATTAATTGTAAACATTAACTACATCACTTTTGCTGTGAATTTTTCCTCAATTGATTTTCACCAACGGATTAAAAACAATTTTCGATTTAACAGAATTAGAAATAAGGCATGCCGCCTCCGATTTTCCCAGTATCCGCAAAGCTTTCTCATGGTCTGCCTCATTGGCAATAGTCAATACCGGAGAAAGTACCACTTCACTAATCATATACTTTCCTTCTACTTTTTCAAGTTTTCCATCTGCGTTGCTTTCAAAGCTGATAAAATTGAATTTAGAATTTTCAGCAATTGATAAAAAAGTTGTCATCAGGCAACTGTTTACTGCAGCTACGAGTAAATGCTCGGGCGACCATATACCTTCCATTCCTTTGGCAAATTCGGGCGGAGTTGCTACTTCAATGGTGGATTGTAAAACGGGTGAGCGCATTAATCCTTTACGGTCGCTTTCCCAATTAAGATGAACATTATAATGATAAGTATTTTCCATATTTAAATTTTTAAGTGAATGGGATTATTTCTATAACAAAATTAGCAGTACCCATCTACGTCCTATGTAACATTTATAACTTAACTTTTTAAGATTAAAAAAAGGCAGTTTTACGCTGCCTTTCATTAGTCAACACACTGCAACGATTTACAGTTTGCAAAACTTTTTACAAGTGTATTCCCGGATGAATTTGATATGATGATCTTATTTATTCTTTACGGGACATGTATTTATACCCATCAAAGTATACAGTGGGCAAAAACTAACCAGGCTGGTCAATACAAAAACACCGCCTAATATCAACAAAACGATTCCGAAAACGCCTGAAATCACATTGGTGAAATACAGAACAGCTACAACCGCAGCAAGAAAAATCCGGATGATTCGATCCGTGTTACCCATATTTTTTTTCATAACTTTTATTTGACAGCAAGGTAAATAGTAAACTATCCCCTGATGGTGACATTTGTTACACTGCTATAAAACCTGGGTCATAAATAATGCAAAAAATTAGCCATTGGCTGGCTTTTATTTCTACGGAAAAAAACTATAGATAAAAAACAGGCTTTGGATAAACTTCAACTTTCAAACCCTATGCAACAGTCTTTACATTCAGGACCTTTTGTATGTAATCCACTATCTTATATTTACGATGGTTTATTTGGCTTTTGTGCTATTTGGCTTTTGTGCTATTTCGCTTCCCCTTTGCCTTCTATTTGCAACTTAAATTATACAAACCATGTGTTGTTGTTTCAAAAGACTAAAACGCATTAAAACGGGTATTTGAAATGCAGTAGAAAAATGACAGTATTTTGACGTGTTTTTCATCGCGTTTAATTTTCTTTATACTTAGGTTGAACAATTGCTGCCAAATAACAGTTATAAAAAGCCATAGCATGCAGGGGGTGGTCATGTGCAAATTTTAACCGGCTGAAGCAACTTTTTATTTTAACATTTTGTCCATCTAACTGATAGACTATCGGGTCATTCAATTATCAATATATATTAAAACCAAACTGCTCATGAGAAAACTCCTCAGTCAACTGGCTGTATTGCTGTTGCTATTTATTGCAACTTCAGCTCGGGCACAAACAAGAGAAATTACCGGAAAAGTTACAGATGCCAGGGATGGCACACCAATTCCCAATGTAACAATAAGGGCGAAAGGCGGGATTTCCGCTGTAAGTTCCGACGTAAATGGCTTATTCAAATTAGTAGTAGACAGTAAAGTAAAGACCCTTATTTTGTCTTCCGTAGGTTATAATGAACAGGAAGTGGCCATTACCGGATCAACAGTTGATGTTGCACTCACATTCTCCGACAAATCGCTGAGCGAAGTTGTTGTGGTGGGTTATGGTACCAAATTAAAAAGAGATGTTACTGGTTCGGTTGCCAAAGTAGGCGCCAAAGAATTAAACAACACTCCGGTTACCAGTTTTGAAAGTGCCCTGCAGGGAAGAGCTGCAGGTGTACAGGTAAGTCAGCAAAATGGTAAGGTTGGACAAGGCATCAATGTTCGAATCCGTGGTTCGGCATCTGTAACCGCTGGTAATGAACCCTTGTATGTAGTGGATGGTATACCCTTACAAAATACCAACCTTTCCAGTAACGGTGCCGCCACCAATGCGTTGGCAGATATCAACACAAATGACATTGAATCCCTGGAAATTTTGAAAGATGCATCTGCTGCTGCTATCTATGGTTCACGCGCTTCCAATGGAGTTGTATTGATCACTACAAAAAAAGGAAAGGCGGGAAAATCAAAAATTGAATTTGGTTATTTTACCGGTACCCAGAAACCAACTGGCAAACGAGAATTTTTAAATGCAAAAGAATTTGTTGATTATACCAGGATGGCCGCAGCCAATGCTTTTCGTATTGATCCAACTTTTGATTATGTAGCTTTTGCAGAAAGCCGTTTAAAAAGGTATTCCGCAGGAAATACAGATTACCAGACTGCTAAAACTGATGTTAACTGGCAGGACCAGGCTTTTCAGAAAGCACCGATTTCACAATATGATTTAAATTTTTCCGGTGGTAATGAGAAGACAACTTTTTTTATGGGGGGTCAATACCTGGACCAGGATGGAATCATTGTTAAGAATGGTTTCAAAAGATATTCTGCAAGATTAAACCTGGAGCATAAAGTGAGAGATTGGTTTTCGATGGGTATGAATTTAAGTTTTGCGCGTTCCATCAATAACCGCGTTTCAAATGATGACCAGTTCTCAACACCTTTACAGATTGTTGCGCTATCACCCATAACTCCATTGATCGATCCAAGGACAGGATTGACAACTGGTGCACTTGACCAGGCAACTGGTTTACCCAATACCAATTACCCGGTTTATTATAACCCCATGCTGAACGTGGAAGATGCTTCCTATACAACTACGGTTAACCGTACACTGGGAAATATTTTTGTAAACCTTCATTTAATAAAAGGTCTGAATTTCAGATCTGAACTGGGCATGGATCAAATGAACCAGAATGAAGAAACATTTTCTGGTCCGTTGACATTCCGCAATTCAGGTGTACAAAGAGGCAGTGGATTTTATTCAGCCGACCAGATTTTGAATTTGAATACCAACAATTATTTCCAATATAATAAAGCCATTGGCAAAAGTGATCTTGATGTAGTATTGGGAAGCAGTTTTCAGAATTGGAAAATTGCATCGGCCAGTGCATCTGGTACAGATTTCCCGGTTGATGAATTAAGAAAATTGAACAATGCCGCCGTTCCAACCGCCGTAAGCTCAAGCTCATCCAATTGGAAATTACTTTCTTATTTTTTAAGGGCTAACTACAAATTTAATGACCGATATCTTTTTGCAGTCAGCGGCAGGTACGATGGATCTTCCCGTTTCGGTGCAAACAATCGTTATGGATTTTTCCCGGCAGCTTCCGTGGGATGGATTCTTTCAGAAGAAAAATTTTTGCAAAATGTTAATTGGTTGAATTTCCTTAAAGTGAAAGCGAGTTATGGATTAACCGGTAATTCGGAAATAGACAATTTTGCAGCAAGGGGTTTATGGTCCAGCGCAAGTTATGCAGGTGTACCCGGTCTGCACCCTTCACAACTGGCCAATCCGGATCTGAAATGGGAATCTACTGCAAGTTTTGATGCTGGTGTTGAGGCAAGTGTATTAAAGAACCGCGTAACTGTTGAAGTAGATTACTATACCAGGAAAACCCGCGACCTATTACTGAATGTGAATGTTCCGGGCATTAGTGGTTTCTCAACTCAATTACGAAATGTTGGTAAACTCACCAATAAAGGTGTTGAATTTACGCTCAGTACAGAAAACATTGTAACCAGGAATTTCAGGTGGTCTACCAGTATCAACTTCGGCGCCAATCAAAATAAAATCACTGATCTCGGCGGACAGGAAATAGGATCCCTAAACAGGGCGAAAGAAGGACAGCCATTAGGTGTTTTTTATGCCCGCGAATTCGCAGGGGCAGATCCGGCAAATGGAGACGCGCTGTATATTAAAAACACAATAGGTGCTGATGGTAAAGTAGATCGTTCGACTACCAATGATTATAACGCGGCCATCGATGTAAGAATTGGCAAGCCTACTCCAGATTTTATATACGGAATGAGAAATTATTTCAGCTACAAGGAAATTGATTTTGATGTTTTGCTGCAAGGTGTAAAAGGCAATGATATTTTTAACGGGGGTGGTCAATTCATGTCATCCAGTGGAAGCAACGGATTTGATAACCAGACCCGCGATCAATTGAATTCATGGAAAAAAGCCGGCGATATCACGATGGTACCCGAAGCAAGAATGTTCCTGGCCAATGGAACAGATAATTCCAGCCGGTATATTTCGATTGGCTCTTATTTAAGGGTAAAGGCAGTAACACTTGGATACAACCTTCCCAAAACCTTGCTGACCAAACTACACCTGGAAAAATTAAGGTTGTACATAAGGGCTCAAAACTTGTTTACCATTACAAAATATAAGGGTTGGGATCCGGAAGTAAATGCAGATTACCAGGCAAGTAATATTAACCAGGGTGTTGATTTTTATTCCGCACCTCAGTTAAAAACAATTGTCTTTGGTTTAAACATCGGCTTATAATCCAATTAACTTCAAACTCATTGAACATGAAAAATAAAATTCTCTATATAAGTTTAATATCGGCGGCCCTGTTTACCGGTTGTTCCAAAACGTTAGATACTGAACCTACTTCTTCCATTAGCCAGGAGCAGGCTTTGAGCACCAGCGGTAATGTACAGGCCGCACTGGTAGGTACGTACTCAGATTTAGGCGCTTCAGATATTTACGGTGCAAGGGTTTTTGTAAACCCCGACTTACTGGGTGATAATAATGAAATGATCTGGTCCGGTACTTTCCAGGGATTGACACAAATATTTAATAAGTCTATTCCGGTTGACAATGGTTTTATCACCAACACCTGGCTGACTGCTTATACTGCCATCAACGGTGCGAATAATGTTTTGAGTGCCCTGGACGTAGTGGTAGCGAAAGACAGGGATCGCGTTGAAGGAGAAGCGAAATTTATTCGCGGCCTAACTTACTTCGACCTGGTTAGATTGTATGCAAAAGCATGGAATGATGGAACACCTGCCAGCAATCCGGGTGTGCCCATTGTCTTAACACCCACCCGTGGTATTGATGAGTCAAACAAAATAGCGCGCAACACTGTTGCCGAAGTTTATGACCAGGTAATTAAGGATCTGACAGATGCAGAAACCAAACTTCCGGTCACCAATGGTTTTTTTGCAACCAAAAATGCAGCTGCCGCCATACTGGCAAGAGTATACCTTCAAAAAGGTGATTATAGCAACGCGGTAGCAGCGGCTAACCGGGTTATTACTTCAGGAAAATACAGCCTCAATGGTACTTACGCAGAAGAATTTCCCTATGATCCGGGCGGACCTATCCAGATTTCCAATACACCTGAAGATATTTTCGCATTACAGGTCAATCCCACCGATGGTATAAATGATTTCAACACATTTTATTCGGCCAATGGAAGAGGTGATATTACAATTACAGATGCTCACCTCAATCTTTATGAACCCAATGATGATCGGCTCAATATGTTTTATGATCTCAGTGGGTCCATTTACACAGGAAAATTTGAGAATGCGGCAGGAAATGTACACGTTACCCGCCTCGCTGAAATGTACCTGATTCGTGCAGAAGGAAATTTCAGGCTCAATACAACAGTTGGCGCCACACCATTAACGGATATCAATCGCATCAGGGCCCGTGTTTTACTAACACCATTGGCTACCGTTACTTTAGCAGATATATTAAAAGAAAGAAAACTGGAGCTGTCATTTGAAGGGTTTACCTTACACGATATAAAGCGTTTACAGGGTACCGTTGGTACGTTAGCGTGGAATTCACCCAAACTAATTTACCCAATACCTGACCGGGAAATAAAAGTGAATAGTAAATTAACCCAGAACCCGGGCTATTAATTTTAAATAATTTTCAAAGCCCCGGCGATCATTGCCGGGGCTTTTTTTATTATAGCAATGAATATTTTATGTCTTTCGACTTTGTTTTTAAATATCTTTAATTCATAACTGCCGGAGCGCATTTTACTTTTTTGACACTCGCACATATGGAAAAAATAAATTGGGGTATTATTGGTTGCGGCGATGTTACTGAGATCAAAAGCGGACCTGCATTCAATAAAGCCAGCAACTCTTCATTGGTTGCCGTAATGCGACGGGATGCGGAAAAAGCCCGTGACTATGCAATGCGTCATCATGTTCCCCGATGGTACAATGATGCGAACCAGTTAATTCATGATCCCGAAGTCAATGCAATTTATATTGCAACGCCTCCTGATTTCCATGAGCGATATACTTTGGCGGCTATCCAGGCGGGCAAACCTGTATATGTTGAAAAGCCCATGGCGTTGAATTATGCTACCGCCTGCAATATGGTATATGCAGCTTCCGTAAACGATGTAAAATTGGTCGTTGCTCATTACCGTCGTGCACAACCGCTTTTTAAAAAAATAAAAGAACTGATAGACAGTAAGGTTATTGGTGACATCTACCTGGCACGACTTCAATTGTATAAACCATCATTATCTGAAACCGACCTATCTGATAATAAAAATGCATGGCGGGTAAATCCATCTGTTTCTGGCGGTGGTTTATTTCACGACCTGGCACCTCACCAGCTGGATTTGATGTGCCATTTTTTTGGTGCAGTTGAAAAAGCTGATGGAATAGCCATCAACCAGGGTGGTCATTACATTGCTGACGACATGGTTGCCGGCAACGTATTATTTAAAAACGGCGTTGTATTCAATGGTGCCTGGTGCTTTAATGCACCCATGGATGTTGATAGATGTGAACTAATTGGCTCCGCGGGTTCTATCAACTTCAGTTTTTTTAGCGGACATACAATAACGTTAGTTCAGTCGGGCATATCATCCAACATTCAATTTGATCCAATTCAACATGTACAGCAACCAATGATTGAAGCAACGGTTCAATATTTTTTGGACAATGCACTTAACCCCTGCAGTGCTGAAGAAGCTGCTGAAACCATGAGATTGCTGGAATTATTCACCAAAAAATAGATTCTTTTCTTTTCACACCGGACGTTTCAACCAAGCAACCAGTCAACCATTCAACCAATCAACCGATCAACTATATTAATATCTTCCCTTCGTGATTGTGAGTTTCAACCACCATAATTCGACGAATGACCACTATTCAACGCCATAAGGACTAACCCTTAGTTATAACTTATCGTAATTTTATAAAAGCAAATAAACCCGCTATTGCTGAGTCTTAAAATCAGCAATTGAAAACAATGAACCGTACGCTAATTATATTGAATTTTTTAGTTCTGCAAGCCCTTTGTGGCTTAGCACAGGAGACTGAACCAATCATAAATGCAGTAAAAGATTCGGTGTTTCCTAAAATGTGCAGTTGTCAATTAATCCAGGTTCAATCACAAAATGACAAAAAAATACAGGTTGGCATTTTTGCAGAAAGGAATTTGAAGTTAAAAAAGAAAAATAGTTTTCATTTAATGGATGCAATGATCCGGAAAGAAAAATCTTACCTGCGACGCGGGTTTGTAGATGAAGTTATTGTACTGGATTATTATAGATCGCATACAGACTGCATGACTCTTTATGCTTCTCTCAAGCAACAAAACAAAAGATTTCACATGTGCGATATTCTCAATGTAGATGCATTACTCAGTGCAAATCGTCATTAATAGAAAAACATCTTCTATCGTATATAAACCGGAAAGATTAATACATTTGAAATAAAAAAGGTTGTAAAGAGCGCTTAACAGCCACCAAATAAATTGTATTCTATTCAATCAGTTTATCACAAACCATGTAAATACACAATAGATTAGCCCACCTGCTCACCACTCACCACAAAACCCAGTCATACTCCGCCAGCTCCTGCCTGTTATCTGTATTTTGATTGCCGGCAGACTTTGCACTTACACATGCATTCACCTTCCTGCTCAGTTCATTTACCGTGATGCTTTTATTGACTTTTAACTGTTCAATCAAACAGGAACTAAACCAGCCGTTACTTATTCCACCGCCTTCCCCGGCAGATTCATTGCTCTGTGCCGCAGATAAAACATATGCGCCATTGTTTCTGCGGATGTCAACAAAAGCTTCTTTCATCAATTTGAAAATATCTGTGGAACTTGTATGAGAAGGATCACTGTTCTCTGCCACGTCCAATATTTCAATACTGCCTGCGCTACTCTTCTTATCATCCTCCTTTCCTCTTTTTGTTCCTGGTATGTGATTGGATGATGAAACCGTGCTGTCGTTTGATTCACCACTGTGACAGGCATCCAGTAACATCAATTTTTTCCTGGCTGGTATACTATCCAGTAGTTCCTCCAACTGCGCATAAGATACCCCGTTAGCAGCAGGGTTATTAACATCTGTGTTGCCAGTCACGAAGTAAAAATCTCCGGGGTGCTCCGGATCCACCATGCCATGACCACTAAAACTTACAATTACTTTGTCGTCCACTTTGGTTTGCATCAGTATCTTTTTCAAAGCCAGGATATTCTCTTTGCTTGCGTTCTCGTTCATTAATGTATCGATCACCAGTTCATCTTTGTATTTTTCAGTGAAAGCAATACTCAGATCGCGGATGTCTTTTACACAATAACTGAGATCCACGAACGAAGAATTTGCTGCGTACCTGTTGATACCAATTCCAATGAAATAGGTGCTGGGCTTTTTAATTAGATGTCCATGGTAATTAATATAAACCGTTTCCTTTCTGCTTTCTATACCTTTCTCATTGGTACAATTAACTTCTATTTTATTATTTCCTTCATTCAATAGCAATTGTTCCGAGATGTTCAACTTATGAGCCGTTTGCTTTACTGCTTCTCCATTGATTCCCTTCAAAGGAACGTCATTGATAAAAATATTATAACTCCGGATGTTGAATAAACTGTCTGTAAGGGTAAATGATAAATTGATTTGTTGTTCACTGGAATAAGGCGGAATTTTATCAGCCTGCAGATTTATTTCCGGAACATGCAATGGCCCCCCCGTAAAATCAGATTCTCTGAATCCGGATTTTTTCACCCTGCCCTGCCAAGCTTTATAATATTCATCCATCAATTTTATATCTGGACTTCCAATTGCAGCCAATACTTTGTCCGGTCGATTAAATTGCAAATCAAACTGGCTGAAATTATACAGCCGGTTCGCCAGTTTGAAATTCAGGTACTTCGCATCGGTTCTTGAAGAAATATAATAGTAACCCTCTGGCAGGATGATTGCATAATCATGATCTTCGAAAAATATCAGTGTATATATTTCTTTTCCTTTACCAATATCCCATTTGGTACAAGCACCGCCTTCAGACCATGAATAGGCAAATTTTCCGTCTCCGCTATAGGCCAGGCCGGTTATGGCACCACTATTTTTTTCTTTGAGGTTGTGAAGCGGATTTCCATTCCTGACATCGATAACTCTTATAAAATACGAACCCAATGAAAATGAAGCATCAGATAAAAGGCAGGCGGTTTTCTTATCGGGGCTAATCACAAACTGGCTAACCATTCCCAGGCTATCTGATTTAAATATGATTGGCGTCTTAAAAAGATAGTTGGCCTTGAGATCCTGGCAGTAGTAAAATTTATCAATGGTAACAATAGCGGAATCATTGCTCAGTGCATCCCTGCCCAGTAAATATTTTCCGTCGTTACTAATAACAGGCGCACTAAGAAAAATGTGATTTTGCCTGGGAATAAATGTCGTTATCAGGTCTAACTTCGATTTATGTATCAAATAGGGAATATCATAAGTAAAAATATATCCTTTCAGCCGATCGTTGTATGGAACACTACCCTGGCTTGCATATAGCAATGTAGTATCTTTTCCTTTATTCGTTTTTAACACTCCATAGGTTAATGAAATATCTGGCTGCATCATATGCCGCATGGGGTTTTCATAGGAAACTGACTTACTGTAAAAGGAAAATGATTCAAGCCCCGGGTACTGAAGCTTCATTTCCTTTTTATACCAGGTTGTGAAATCAGTCCTGTTGCTGTTTCCATAGAATTCTAAAATATCTCCCCCGTTGTTTTCATAAGGATATATGCTGATCAACGAAGGTTTATTGTTATCTACCAATAAAAATTTGCCACTTGTACTATACGTGCCAATAAAATTCAATACGCTATACTTATCCTGGTTTAAATAATTTATAGAATTTAGTGACTGGCTCCCGGTTTCGAAAAAAGCCATTTTACTGATAACATGCTCATCGCGGAATCCGTACATACTATTTGTAACAAAAGTTAGCTTTTCTTTTCCCGGATGTACGCTTATGATAGGATCAATAAAATTTTCACTACTGGTGATTTCTTTTGCCATTGAATCACGGGGATCCCATAAACCAAAATTTCCGCTCTCATAACCGGTCATGAGGTATTTGCCATCAGGACTGAATGACATTGCAGTGATGGGTGTCTTACGCTGAAGGGTGCTCTTTAAAGCAAATGAACTGTCCCAGATATTTACCCTGAAACTCGTGTCTTTGTGTGGAATCGGTAAATCGTTACTATGGATTTCAGTAATGCTAATCGCAAAAAGATTTCCGTCAGGGCTATTGCACACTAACACATCTCCTGCATAATCGCCCTTTACCTGATAATTATGAAGGCTATCGTTGGTGGACATACGAAAAATACGCCGGACAATGGGTTTATCAGGTTTGATTTCGGCCGCATCCATCAGCAATACGGTTGAATCGTTGTAACTGAAACTATAACTACGGAGTCGTAGCGGATATTGCGAAATCATTTTATGCTGTTCGATACTCCAGAGTTCAGTAAATCCTGTCTCATCGGCCCTAGTAAATTGTTCATCATAATCGAAACGCAAAAAATATTTCCGGCCCGGGCTAATCACGAGGGATCCTTTTTTCTTGGTTTTACTGCTGTCGTTGAAAGAGAACCGTTCTGTATCACTGATGAAATTATACAGGTGGTAGCTGGTTATATAGAAATTATCCTTTGCCATTAGACTACGGCAAGCAACCAACAGCGTACTGTCTGAAAGAAAATCAACAAACGATTCCATGTCCGTTGTTGTTTCTTTATACCGGTCAATGGTTTTAAATAATTGCCCGGATGCGGTTGAATAAATAGTTATCGGACCGTCTGTAATATAACTGTCAGACTTATGCGAAAACGTATCAGCCAGTATTTTGTTAGGATAATTTAAAAGGTATAGTCCACCCGGGCTCAACCGGCTATTGACAAAACTTTCAGGCGACGCATAAACAACCTGGTTTGTTTCTGTGCTCCAGACAGCATGACTGAACTGAATTTGCCCGGAAGTAGTAAGGATATACTTATTGTTGGAAGCGAAAACAGCATTATTACTGATGATGCCATTGCCGCCCAATTCATTCAACAGTTTATTATTGTATGCATCCCAGATTTTGATGATACCATCATCACCAGTGGTAACAACCTGCCTGCCATCCTTATTAAAACTGACTGAATTTATTTTCTTAAAATGGCCCTTTTGCAAGACCAAAGCAGGGGCTTGCGCAAATGAGTTTACATTGGCCATTAATAAAACTAATATTTTAATATAGATTCCTGGTTTCATTAAAGAATATTATTCCCTGTTGTCGTTTATTACAGATTTTTATTGACTTTTTATATCAATTTATATCACGATAAGACACTCACTACTCCCTACTCACTATTCACTATTCACCATACGTCACTCACTACTTACCACTTACTGTTATAATATCCACCGTTTTCAACAACCAATGATCAAATGATTTGATATCGCCCCTTTGCCCGGTACCCGCTTCATTCAACAAAGCCTCCAATGGATTATCACTGAATTCGGGTTCATCTTCGTTTCCCTTTACAACTCCGCGACGGGTAAAAATATCACGATTGCTAACAGCTTCGCGCAGGGCTATAAAAAAATAATGATAACTACCGGGTGTTGTATGTCTTACTGTTGCCAGGTGATATTTCGTGTTCGAACTATCCCTGAGTACACTATTGGGGTAAGTAAGTATGCTGCTACGGGGCTGTGGATAAAGCAGGTAGGTATTGCCTTTGGGATCCATGGACATCACATAAATGAACAATGGACGAATACTATCGGGGGATAATTTTGAACCAGCGTCTTTTTCAATACTGATATCGAGTTTATCATCCGTATTTGACTTTGCCATAGTCCTGTCATCGGCCGTTTGTTTATTACCCAGGTTTTTAACTGAAAGGTGATAAGGGAATACCAGTGATTTATCTGCCGGCGACGACTTCATCGACAACCAATTGGCCAATACCGAAAGTCGGTTCAGCTTCTCCGTTAGACTATCCACGGGATAACGATCCTTTCCGGGAAGAGTAAAAAAATCTGTTAATGCCGGCATCCCTGCCTTTTTTATATCGTCTTGCTGATTGCCCTGCACTGTCTTCTCCCATCCATAAGCAATCGATTTGTCTTGCCGGATATGCCCCGCAAGGATATAATCTGCAGCAATGGCCGCTTCTACCAGCTGAATATTCCTGTTTTTAACAGCAATCAATTTTTCTTTTAACTGATCAACAAGCATTAACGACGGCGGCAATTGAAGGTATGCATACCTGATTTTTGCAGCTTTCATTAAGCTATTGACCTGCACCCGGTCCAATGAATCGAGTGTAACCGTCTCCGTTATCCTGTTTCGGTTCAGCTTCCAGCCATTGCGATAATACAACACAGCCTCCGGAATGCTATCCAATGCAGGATTTATCCATTGGAATGAAATATTTTTTTGCTGCATCAACATTTCCGCATTGCCATACAGCTCAGCGTATTTATCATTCCCAACTGGATTGCCTAAAAATATTTTTAAAGGCGGATCCGGATTGGGTAGTCTTTTAAGCAACCTAAAATTAAGGCTCATAAAATCCTGCACCTTCCATTTGCCTGATTTATTGAGCAATGTTACTTCGGTTTCCGTGAAACCAAGATTGTTCACCATTATACTATCCCTGCTGTTAATATCAACCAATACATCGTTGTTATACAGGTCGTCTGTAAAGCCTGCTGCTATTACAGGCAATTTATTCACTGAGCAATCTGCACATTTCAAAGTATAAAATATTTTTCTTGCCTGCGCAGGTACGGTTCCAACGAGGTTTAGCTTCATGCGCCGACTACCTTCCAGATTAGGTGTCTGATTTTTATTCAACAGCCGGAGCTTTGACCGTGTTCTATCCAATAATATATCGATCGGCGCCTGGCTCCATTCAGTAACTGATCTGCACAAACTGATGGTGAAAGCACCATAGTAAATTTTTGGAGACACCTGGGCTTCACTGGCAATTTCATTGTCCTGGCAGGAACCAATGGTTAATGCACCATTTTGATCGAGTTTCCTTGTAATGCGGGCATTGGTTGCAGCCAAAGGATAAATGACCGGGGAAGGTTTTACTTCACGGGCCGAGTCTACTTCAAACAAAGTACTTCCGCGTGTATTGGTGGCACTATGGCAACAATCGGTAATAACGGTGAGGACTACCCCTTTATCAGTAAATCCTGAAAATATTTTATTAAGTTCTGCACTGTTCAAATCAGGCACACCCGGTTTGGTAATATCTGCAGGCAAAATGGTATTGCGGTAACCCTTACCCGTTCTTAACTGGCCATCATTGTCTTTTTCAAATTCGTAGCTGCCATGCCCGGAATAAAAAAATACCAGCACATCACCTTTTTTACATTTGTTGCGCAATTGATCAAAAGTTTGAAGAATTGCAGCCCGGGATGCCTGCTGATCACGCAACAAAACCTGGTTTTCCGGTTTAAACCCATAATATTTTATAAACAATTTTGAAATGGTATCTACATCATTCAGGCAACCAGTCAGATTTTTAATTCCACGATCCTTGCATATTTCGCAGGTGGCTGGATTTGTTCCTGCCAGGTAATTATTTATGCCAACACAAAACATGTATTGCGTTCCTTTAAAAGTGGATTGTGGAAAACCGTTCAGTACAATCACCAGGAAACAGGCAGAAAGAAATAATGGTAGCAAAAACAGCTTTATCATAATAGTTATGCTCATTAATGGTTACCGAAAATTTTACCTGCTAGTTAATTACTTTACCAATATTGATTTACCAGTTGTTTGGTGCGGTGCTTCCTAATAAATAAAATTTACAGGGTGAGGAATTGAGAACCGCCCATAACTACGGAAGGATAAGGTTGCTACTATATAAAATTAACGATGCTTCAAACGTAACTAAATATAACAATTATCTTGACAGATTAGAACGATAATTCCACCAGAGAACCAACGCAGGCAGCCATTCCGCACCTGATTATTACATTATACTTTTAATACGCAGATAAATCTTAATTTAGGATTTCTTAAATATTATTGCCAGGCTGCTGATGAACAAATTAATTCTTTCACTTGGACTCGTAATCCAATGCTCATTCCTGTTCGCACAAAACCGGCAGGCAGATAGTCTGCACCAATTGCTACTAAATGAAAAAACGGACACAGGAAAAGCGGATTTGCTGAGTGAGCTGTGTTTTGTTTATGAAGATTCCAAACCAGACTCTTCTTTGTTACTTGCACAGCAGGCTTATTATATTTCAAAAAATGAGAAATATTTAAAAGGAGAATCACTGGCGCTTGGACAGATGTCCACCGCTTACAAAAGCCTGGGTAATTTTCCGAAAGCACTGGAGTATTGCATTGAGCGGTTAAAGATAGAAGAAGCAGGAGAATCCCCTTCTATGCTCGCAAAGGTTTACCTGTCTATGGCATCACTCTATGACGAATCGAGGGATTTTGAAAAAGGATTGGTATATGCCAGGAAAGCAGATTCAATTATTATCATCAACAACCTTGAAATCTATGCGCCCTATAGTTTACTTGATATGGGAGATATTTTTGAAAAACAAAACCGGCTTGATTCGGCAATTATCTATACACGTAAATGCCTTGATATTTCTGTAAAAACAGGTAATACTTTGCTGATTGGAACAGCGCTCAATAACCTTGGGAATATCTATCGGAAATCGGGAAACGATTCAGCTTCATTGAAGCATTACAAAGATGGCATTCCTTATCAATTGGCCTCCAGCGATTTTTCCACTTATGTAGAAAGTACGCTGGGCATTGCAAAAATATTCGAACATGCAGGACCGTTAGATTCTGTATTTTGGTATGGCAAACAGTCTTTCGATATCGCTGCAAGCAACGGGTTTACTGTAAAAGCTTTGAATGCAAGTATTTTTTTATCTGGCTTATATAAGAAAACCAATCGTATTGACAGCGCGTTTGCTTACCAGGAAATAATGGTGGCATTGAAAGACTCCATAGAAAGCAGTGAAAAAATAAGACAACTGCAAAACATCAGTACTGCTGAACAACTGAGACAGGCAGAACTCGAACAACAGCGACTGGAACAGATCCGGGACAGGGAAATAAAATTGCAGTTGTTGGTCATCGGTATAATGATTCCAATCTTCTTTTTACTCAGCATTGTCATCAGTCGTAAAAAGGTTCATAAAAAGCTGATTGAATTCACCGGCATTGTTTCAGTACTGCTTTTTTTCGAATATGTTACATTGTTACTGCATCCTTTTATAGCGGAAAAAACACATCATTCACCCATTATAGAGATCGTTATTTTTGTAGGAATCGCCGCTATCTTAACGCCTATGCACCATAGAATAGAACACTGGTTGCTTTCCAAACTGGCTGAATACAATTATCTCAAACACCATAAACCCCAGGGGGAAATAGAAAAAAATATCACTGACGATGACACAGAAAAAATCTCGCCAAGTTCAGTGATACAATAAGTTAAAAGAAAGAAACTACGGGATAATTAATGCGGAACTTTTGTTTCCCTGCCGGTATCTACCGCAGCTTTGGTACTATCAGTTGACATCATAGCGTGTGAAGTATCAGTCATCGCCTTAGTGGTATCAGCAGCGGATTCGGCCTTTTTTTCATCTGCGGCATTGTTACAGCTAAAGATTGCCGCAATACAAATTACTGATACAATGAGTAATACTTTTGCAAATGTTTGGTTGTTTGTTTTGGCTGTCATAATATTAAAAATTTTAGCCAAATTAAGGCAATTATAAATGGCAGACAATTATTTAATCATTCCGCTGTGGTAAAATAAGGTATCCCATTCAAACTGACATATCGTATACGCTGTATTCATAACCATGTTTATTAGTAAGCAATGGCAGTTTCCTGTGACTTCAATTAAGTTTAAATCATTAAATAACTGGTTAATTGATGATACATTACCAGGTGCTTTTCTTCTATATTTGATTTAGTATAACCATACGTTATGAGTAAGACCATCCAGGCTTTTTTATCGTTGCTGATAGTTATTGCAATGCTTGAATCAACAGCGCAACCGGTCCAGCGCTTTCGGCCTACGCATGAACAAATCATTGCCCGTTACCAACGGGCCGGACACATCGACAGCCTCACCAAAAACGCTGTATTCAAAACAAGTGTGAATGCCAATTGGTCAAAAGATGGGAAATCATTCTGGTATTGTAATGTTCTTAAAGACAGCGTACGTGAATATTATATGGTGAATGCTGCATCCGGAAAAAAAGATAAAATATTTGCAACCACTATAGACCTGACTGCTGCCACTACGAACGGGCGATCATTTGATAACAGGTTTGACAATTTCAGGAATGGAAGTATATCACCCGATAAAAAATGGGAGGCCTATATTGAAAAAGGAAATTTGTTTGCCAAACCAGTTAGTGGCGGGTCAACCATTCAATTTACAACTGATGGTACGGATGCCAATCCTTACGGAGCTATGACCTGGAGCCCGGATAGTAAATACCTTGCCGGTTACCTGGTACATCCCGTCACCGATAGTTCCGTATACTTTGTATTAACCGCTGTTGCAGGAACAACAAGAGGCCAATTGCGCTCCCGTCCTTACAAGCAACCGGGTGATCCTTTCACTACTTACAATCTTTTTGTATTTGATCTGGAGCAGCAAAAAGCAATTAAAGTAAACACTGAAACAATTGATTTTCCCGGTTTTGCTCCCGTAATACACTGGCACTTTGATAATCCCCGGATTTTCACTTATGAAAAATTCGATCGTGGTCACCAACGTTTTCGTGTAATCGAAGCAGATGCTCTTACTGCACAAACCCGCAACGTCGTTGATGAACAAACCAAAACATTTATTTATCTCAACCGACAATACACTTATTACCCGCAAAAAAGTAACCAACTGATCCTCACATCTGAAAAGAATGGTTGGCGGCACCTGTACCTGGTTGATCTAACTACCGGCAAAGATCAACCGATTACAGCAGGCAATTGGGTGGTGAGAAATGTAGATAGTATTGACATGATAAAGAAAGAAATCTGGTTTAGCGCCAGCGGAATGAACCCGGGTGAAGATCCTTACCTGGTATATTATTATCGCATCGGGCTCAACGGCAAAAACCTGGTCTGCCTCACACCGGATAAGGGAAACCATCAAGTTGTGTATTCTCCCAATGGAAAATATTTAATTGATAACTATTCGCAGGTAAATGTTCCCCCTGTTACAAAACTCCGGCGCAGTTCCGATGGTAAAGAGATTGCCCTATTGGAAAACGCTGATATTTCGCTCTATAAAAATACCGGTGTCTCCCCTCCTGAAGTATTTGTGGCAAAGGGCAGAGATGGAGTAACAGATATCTGGGGAATTATGTGCCGTCCGTCAGACTATGATTCAACAAAAAAATACCCGGTGCTCGAGAATATTTATGCAGGACCTCATGAAGCTTTTGTGCCAAAATCGTTTACCCCTTACAGCGAGATGCAGAGCCTGGCAGAACTGGGTTTTATTGTTGTTATGATTGATGGAATGGGCACTGCCAATCGCAGCAAAGCATTCCATGATGTTTGCTGGCAAAATATCGCCGACGCGGGTTTCCCGGATCGTATACTATGGATAAAAGCCTTATCGCAAAAATATTCTTATGTTGACGCAGAGCGTGTAGGCATCTACGGTACCTCAGCAGGCGGGCAAAGTTCTGTGGGGGCATTACTCTTTCACCCTGAATTTTATAAAGCTTGTGTAGCTGCCTGCGGTTGTCATGATAACCGGGTAGACAAACAGTGGTGGAATGAACAATGGATGGGTTATCCTATCGGGAAACATTATGAACAGCAATCCAATGTTACCAATGCCGCCAAATTGCAGGGTCATGTATTATTAATTGTGGGTGAAGCCGATACCAATGTACCGCCGGAATCTACGTATCGGGTAGCTGACGCACTGATCAAGGCAGGAAAAGAATTTGATTTTCTCGCAATCCCCGGAATGGATCACAGTGATGGCGGTCCTTACGGCAGGATAAAAAAACGCAATTTTTTTGTGAAACACCTGATGGGAGTTGATCCTCCGGATATCAATACCGGTGAATTAAACCAGAAAAAAGAAACTGGCAGAGAAAGATGGTCACTTCAATAATAAAGTCATATTTTTTATTGACTCAATGCTAAGAAACGTAGTTGAATCGACCTAAATTATCATTCATAATAATAGTTTCAAAAAATCAATGTTGGTGTTTGAAATAAAGAAAGAGATGCCGTTGTTTTGGGGATTTCAAAAACCCCGGGGATAATTGTCTGTAGGACTTTGTTTATAACCTAACCGGTATAACTGCAGCAGGGAAAAGAAAATTTCTAATCATGTCTTGCACCCTTTGCAACTTTGAATACATGCAGTACATATGGAAAAATAGCTTCCATTGTTTCCAATGATCCCTGAGGAGATCCAGGCATTGTTATCAACAGTGAATTATTTTTAAAACCGGCCACTCCGCGGGATAACATTGCATAAGGCGTTCTTGCTTGTCCGTAATTACGGGCCGCTTCCATAATACCGGGAATCTCTCTGTCCAGCAAGGGTTTGATGGCGTCTGGAGTAACATCTTTCTGTGATAGGCCTGTTCCCCCCGCCAATAATATGATGTCATATTCTTCAGCACTCAGTTTTTTTGCCATTTGCTGAATGGTGTCAAAATCATCGGGGATGATTTCCAGTTTGGCAGATAAATGAAGAGAATTCAATTTATCAATTATTAATTTACCAGTTTTATCTTCTGCAGTTCCGGCGGCTACTGAATCAGAACATACTATCACAGCACAACGCAACCCCGTAATTATATCCGATTTGAAACTTGTTTTGCCACCTTTTTTGTTCTCCAGTCTTATAGATCCAATCTCAATTCCTTTATCGAGTGGTTTCAACATATCATAGATGGTGAGCGCAGTAATAGCAGCGCCATGCATTGCTTCCACTTCAACGCCCGTTTTATAAATGGTTTGCACTTCAACAGTAATAATGATATTCAACCCATCAATGTCATATTTGATAGCAGCAAATTCAATAGGCAGTGGATGGCAATCAGGAATCACATCACTCGTTTTCTTGATGGCAAGTAAACCTGCAGCACGCGAGAATTCGAATACATCTCCTTTTGGGACTGTCTTGTTTTTCACGGCGTCAATGGTATCCTGGCTGGATACGGTTACAATAGCAGATGCAATGGCCTGTCTCAAACTATCCGACTTATGTGTTATATCAACCATAATTATTTATTCTGTTTCCATTGATAGGTTTCATCTTCAAACAATTCCTTTCCCCAGACAGGTAACTCGGCTTTTATTCTTTCTACCAATTCGTTGCATGCTTCAATTGCTGCTTTGCGATGTTCCGAAGAAGTAAATACAAAAAAACATATCTCTCCTGCAGCAACTATACCAAGACTATGGTATACATGCATACAGGTCAACGGATACTTCGACAATACTTCTTCTCGAATAGAATGCATGGTTTCGAGTGCCATTGCTTCGTAAGCTGTGTATTCTATAGCAGTAACTTTCTTGCCATTAATTGTATCTGCCCGCACCTGTCCCAGGAAAATTGAATGGCCGCCTATTGCGGTTTTTGCCTGATGTTTTTGAATACTATCCGCAATAAAAGAGGCAGCCATGGCTCCTTTGACGAAAATATTTTTTACGGCTCTTTCCTTCATGATAGTTGCTTTTGATGTAACTGTTTCCATTGACTGACTCCGCCCCACAGACTATAAATCTTTTTCGAATCGCCAAAAAAAGCGGTTAGTTGTTTCGCAGCAAGCAAACTTCGCTGACCCGATTGGCAAATAGTAACAATGGTATCGTTCTTCAGCAAATGCATATTTATAGCAAGCTCGTTTAATGGAATCCGGTAGCAGGGGAATTCTTCAATAAGCGGGACTTCATTTAAAGCCCTTACATCAATGATGTCAATAGTATTGCCGCTTACTAACTGTTCGAAATAAGCGAAATCAATTTCAAATTTATTTTCATCTTCATTTTGAACCGACCCACATAACTGCTCATAATCTGTTTGCATAAATTCTATTTCATTAGCTGGAATCAATGAGTCTGAATCCCTTGCTTTTACCAGTTCCATCTCATACATATTATTATTGAGCGCATCGTAAGTTAAAAGACAATTGATCAATGGACGCCCGATACCCGTTATTAGTTTGATGGTTTCGCTGGCCTGCATGGTTCCGATAATTCCGGGCAATACCCCCAGCACACCTGCTTCTTCACAATTTTGTATTTCTCCATTCTTTGGAGGATGGGGATATAGATCGCGATAATTAACAGCAATTGACCCTGCACTGGATTTATAATTGAATATGGCTACCTGGCCCTCATAACGTGATACTGCTCCAAAAATCAATGGTTTGTTCATCAATACACAGGCGTCATTGATTAAATAGCGTGAAGCGAAATTATCAGTACAATCAATGACTATATCAAAACCATTTATCAATGAAAATGCATTCTGCGTGGAAAGTCTTTCAAAAAAAGAAACGATATCAATTTCAGGGTTTAGTTTTTTTAAAACATTGGCTGCCTGCTGCGCTTTCGGATGTCCTATATCGTTAGTATTATATAATACCTGGCGATGTAAATTTGACAATGATACAATATCGTTGTCTACGATACCCATCCGGCCGACGCCGGCCGCAGCCAGGTACTGCATTACCGGGCAACCCAATCCACCGGCACCAATGATCAACACCGCAGCGTTCAACAATTTTTGTTGCGCCGTTTCGCCAAAATCTTTTAAAATTAGCTGGCGATGATATCGTTCGTATGAAAAAGTAGTATTCATTTTACCCGCCGGAAAAAGCTGAAAGTATTGCTACTGTACTATTATCGTTCAACATCATGTTACCTGTTACAAGCTTTTTATTGAGGGCCACCAGGTAATTGCTTTCAATCATTTCAGGATATTTTTCGTGTAACTGGTTTTTAACTTCGTCAATATCCAGCACTTCATCCAGTTCAAGTTGATCGCCCAGAATATCGCGAAGCTGCCCGAAAACAATAATATTTACTTTCATGAATATAAGATTGAACAGCAAGTTACTCAACTCTTTCGATTATAATTTTTTGCAAACCTTTTACATACCGGCGCCCGGTTGCATGATCAGCTGTACTCAGGAGTGCAATCCTGTCTTCCATTTCATTACCTCTTTTTCCGTCAGCCGCTGTAACAATCAAAACATGATCTCCCACCTCTGAATTGAACAATTCGTTCCATGAAAAGACGACTTTATAATTATCAGCAGCAATGCAAACAATAAAAAACTCACTGAGCAGTTTTGGCGATGCAGCGTCAAAATCAACTTTCGCCAATATGTCTTTCAGTAAAATTCCCTTTATGTTTTTTATCGTTCTTTTCTTTACCATCAGATGATTATAAATAACAACACTGTCCAGTGAAGTAGTCTTAAATTCTTTGCTGCCGGGCATTGTAAATTGGTAAGCAGTTTTCACTTTCCCTTCAATAGTAAAATCGTTGGTAGCGGGACCATTTTCCTGCGCCTTCAATAACACAAAGGGCATTAATAATAATAAGCAGTACAATAATCTCATATAAAAAATATTAAGCTGTTGTAAACAACAATTTATAAGCGGCCAGTATCAAAACAATTGCCAACAGGTACCGGAGAACAGACTGGTTAAACTTCAAAGAACCGAAATAAGCACCACATATTCCCCCGGTAAACGCAATCACAACATAGGCATACATATCGGCACTGAAATGAACTCCCTTTGAAAGCTGACCTGCCAGCCCGGAAATTGAATTTACAAATATGAACAATGCACTGATGGCCGCGGCCTGTTTCATGTCGGCCCATTTTAATAACAATAATACAGGCGACAATATAATGCCACCACCAATACCAATCATTCCTGATAGAAACCCGATGATGGCACCGATCAAAAAAGACAAAATCATATTTGGCTTTCGTATTTCCTCAGCAGTTAAGTTTCCAAAGAACAGGAATCTTACAATTGGAATCAACAATAATACGCCGAGTACTTTTTTATAAATGAAAGTATCCAAAGTTATTCTGCCCCCCACGAAAGCCATCGGTACAGAAGCAATAGCAAATGGCAGGAACAAATTAAATTTGAAATGTCTGCCCCTGTAATATTGTATGAATGAAGTAAGGGAAACAAATAAATTAAGTAACAATGCTGTTGGTTTCATTACCTCGGGTGATACAACGAACAGGGCCATCAATGCCAGGTAGCCGCTGGCACCGCCATGTCCTACCGATGCATAAAGAAAAGCCACCAGGAATAATAAAATATAAAATAATATTACGCTCTCCATGAAGATTTTTATTCTGGCAATAAATGTACTTCCACCAGCTCATTCCTCTCGTAATCTTTTGCAGGTTCTTCCAATTTCACCAGGCAATTAGCAACAGCAAATGAACGCATCTTATACGATTCCTGCCCATCGAGAATGGTAACAACATTCTTTTTTATACTGCCCTTTAAAAAACAGGTTAATAAATTATTTTTATTGTAAGCAGTTTCCAATGGCAACTTCAATTTTTTTAAAGTGACGGAGTGATTCGTTTGAATCGATAATGCAAGCAACACATATTCATAAAAACAGGTTAGGACGGATGAAGGGTTTCCTGGTAATCCGAAAATTATTTTGTTTTCCTTTTTTCCAAAAAACAAAGGCTTACCGGGTCTTTGTTTTATTTTATGAAATAATTTTTCGATACCACATTTTTCTGCCGCCTTGCTTACAAAATCATAGTCACCGGCACTGATGCCACCTGTCAGTAAAATCATATCACTTTGTTGCAGTGCGTTATGTAAAGTATTGGTTAATGCATCCAGATCATCGTTTGCAGAGAATATTTGCAGGTTAGTGAATTGTAATTGCTGCAGTGCAGCAATGAGTGCAAATGAATTGGATTCATACACTTGCCCATACTCCAATGAACTACCTGGTGATTGCAATTCCTTACCAGTAACGATTATGCTGATTGATGGGTTTGGAAAAACTTTTACTGCTGAAACGCCAATGCCAGCCAGGAAACCAATTGCGGCAGGCGTGAGCAATGTATTTTTCTCCAGTGCGCTTTCGCCTTTCTTAATCTCGCTACCGGCGGGTCGCACATTTGTTCCGGGTTGAATCTGTTCATCAGCAACCGATAATATTTTTTGTGTCGCAGACGAATCAATGGTTGTTTTCTCCTGCATAACCACCGTATCAGCGCCCGCAGGTACCGGTGCACCCGTAAAAATGCGGATGGCTTTTCCTGGCCACCAGGAAATATTTTGATTATCTCCCGCCGCTATTTCACCTTCTATGATCAGCTTCTTATTGATCTGCCAATCAGCAAAACAAAATGCATAACCATCCATAGAAGATTGGGGAAAGGCAGGTATATCTATGGTAGCATATATAGTTTCAGCAAGCATTTTACCACCTGCATCTTTAATAGATAATGCTTTTGCAGGAAATATTTTTACATGCTTCTTAATTATCTCCTTTGCTTCGTTAACTGAAATCATGATTGTTTTAAATGCTATTAGCCACCAATAGTAATCATACTCCTGTTGTGAATATCTTCCGGATGTATGTGTTCAAAATCGGAGGTGAATTGTCCTCCCAGCTCCTTTGCTTTGTTCAAAATACTTTGTTTTATCAAAGTGGTCACATCTTCGTCTTTCCTTAAAGCAGATAACAAATCCGTTTCCTCCCCGGAAAAAAGACAATTCTTCATTTTACCATCCGCAGTTAAACGCATTCGGTTGCAACCATTGCAAAACGGTGCGCTCATGGTACTGATTACAGCAAATGTTCCTTTGTGGCCGGCAACGGTGTATACTTTTGCAGTGTCATGTACATCATTCTTCAGGGGTACAAAAGCATATTGCTGTTCAATTATCGTAAGCATTTCTTTCCAGGTCGTTACTTTATTGCTTGTCCACCGGTTTCCTTCAAATGGCATGAATTCAATAAACCTTACATGAACGGGTTGATTTTTTGTCCATTCAACAAAATCATTGATCTCGTTGTCGTTCAATCCTTTCATCACAACAACATTTACTTTGACATGAAAATTTTTTTCAAGCAGCAGCTGAATATTATTATAAACTGTTTTAAACTGATCCCTTCTGGTAATGAGCATGAACTTTTCTGGTTGCAGTGTATCAAGGCTTATATTGAGCGATTTAATACCCGCAGCTTCTAATACCGGAATAAATTCATGAAGCCTGGTTCCATTGGTAGTAAGCGTTAACTGAACCGGTAGTTTGGATAATGCCATGATGATATCAGCCGCATCTTTTCGAACCAATGGTTCTCCACCGGTCAGCCTGATTTTTTTTACACCCTCGTGCACAAATATTTTTGCGAGTTGTTCTATTTCTGCAGGCTGCATCAGTTTAGTGGCAGCAGTAAAATCATAATCCTCTTCCGGCATACAATAAAAGCACCGGAAATTACAGTTATCCGTAAGCGATATGCGCAGGTAATCGTGAACGCGGTTAAATTTATCTATGATCATACAGGTGATTCGTCTTTTGAAATTTTTTCATAGTCGGCCAGGCTGTCAATATCAACATTTCCTTTCAAAAAGTCAACCTGTACCAATTCATTTGTATGTTTATTGATAATAGCCTTCGCACCCACATCTCCTTTCAATTGCAGCAGTTCGGGAAATATTTTTTTATGAAACAATGCGGGAACAGCAGGGATATTATTGTAACGGCAGGCAACAACAGGCTTACCCGTTTCCTGGTGTTTCGAAATTAAGTCATTCAATAAGTCTGCTGATACAAATGGTTGATCGCATAACAGGATAATCACCGCATCTGTGGTAGGATCTCTTTCAAGCAAAGCGTTTAACCCATGCCGTATGGAGGAAGCCATTCCTTCCTGCCAATCGGCATTTTCTGTTAAATACACTTCAAAAAAATCCATGCTTTTCCTGATGGTACCGGCATTTGCTCCCAGTACAACCATAGTGGATTGGGCCATGGAATTATTGGCCGCCTGGATCATTAACTGCAACAAGGTTTTTCCTTTGTACAATAGAAGTTGTTTAGGTTGACCGAGCCGTAATGAGGATCCTGCTGCAAGAATGATGATAGAAATATTTTCCGTTGGGTACTTAATCTCTGTCATTTCAAAATATTATGAATATAAATCGGTACCTCATTTTTTAACAGTGTTTCGCGCGAATGGATGGAGGCTGGTTTATCGCGCAGTGACTCGCCGTTATGACCAGACATCACAGCTTTTATTTCAGCCAGCATTGAAAGCGCAATTTCTTCCGGCGTTTCTGCACCTATATCAAGACCAGTAGGGCCATAAATCAATTTCATCTGATCTTTGCTAATGACTATACCCTGCTCCTGCAATTCACTAAGCATTCGCTGCAATTTCCTTTTGGGTCCCAGGATACCAATATACCTGCAAGCTGATTGTAGCAAGGCACGCAAACCCGCCAGATCATAATTATAGTTATGTGTCATTAGTACAAATGCAGTATTGTCATCTATTGTCAATTGCTTAAAAACAAATTCCGGTTTTTCTACAATGATTGAATGGGCATTGGGAAATCTTTGTTTGCTGGCATGTGCAGGTCTGCCATCAACAATTGTTACCTGCCATCCGAGAACCGTTGCCAACTCTACTAACGGCAATGCATCATTGCCAGCGCCGGCTATTACCAGGGAAACAGGAGGTTGGATCAATTCAATAAAACCTGTAAGATTTTGATCATCATATTGTTTTACCAATGACGATTTTTGACAAATGGCAGATTTGGCATCGGTGGCAATGAGGTCGCCAAGCATTTTATCTTCAATATTTCCTTTTGAAGTTTCGTTATCACAAAAGAAACAGGTGCCGGGTTGTGTTCCATAAAAATTTTCGAGAGAGAATAATGTAACGAGAACTGCATCTCTTCTTTTTTCACAAATGGCTTCCAGTAAATCAACCGGGTTATTGGGTTTGGCCGGATCAATGGGTTCAAATAAAATATGAACAATACCATTACAGCCCAGCTGCACGCCAAAACTCAAATCAGATTCACTTTCCATTGAATTGTAAGTAACCAATTTATTTTGTTGCTGCATCATCACAAGCATGGCCTTTCGGTATGCATCTCCTTCCAGGCAACCGCCACTGATGGCACCAGTCATTTTTCCATTGTCTTCCACCAGCATTCTTGCACCCGGTCGCCTGTAAGACGAACCTTCAACATAGACAACAGTTGCCAAAGCAGATTGCCGGCCTTCCTTGCTGGCAATTTTGTATGCGTTGAGAATATCGCGTATTTCCTTTGTCATTTTCCCGGTAGTAAAACAGTTTTTTATCGCCAAAGATGAAAGTTTCTCTGGATTTAAATATTCATCTCATTCGTTTGGTACCGGTGCCTTAGATGGTTCTCATGTCAAACGGTAATTTTCTAATGCGCTTCCCCGTTAGATCGAATATAGCGTTGGTGAGCGCAGGGGCAAATGGCGGCAAAGCTGGTTCTCCTACCCCGCCCGCATCGCCTGTGTTTTCCATGATATGAATTTCTATCGGCGGTATATCATCTATGCGGGGCATTTTATAAGCGTAGAAGTTTTTCTCTACTACCATACCATCATTAAATGTAAGATCATGAATAGTGGCGGCACCCAGCGCCATTACAACGGATCCTTCCACCTGTGCCTTAACTGTATCCGGGTTTACATACCAACCGCAATCGATCACTACCCACACCTGGTCAATCTTTATTTTTCCATCTGCTTTTTTTGACACTTTTACCACTTCGGCCACGGTAGTTTCAAAACATTCAGTTATTGCGACACCATACCCTTCATTCTTTTTTCTTTTTTTCCAACCGGTTACCTCTTCAATTTTATCAATCTGCCGCTGTACACGATCATCTTTAAGATATTGTCTCCGCAAATCAAGTGGATCTTTTCCGGCGGCATGGGCAATTTCATCCATAAAACTTTCAAATGCAAAACCATTGGTAGATGCATACACAGATCGCCACCACATAATGGGAATCGGTGTTTCAAATGGTATATCGGCGAAACTCAGGTTTTTAATGCTATCAAAATATTGTTTTAAAAATCCTTCCGTTGTGCTTGAATTGGCCTGATCTTTTTTACCACCACTCCAATGATCAATGTTTTGTCCGGTCAATCTCAATTTATAAGCATCAATTTCTCCGTTGTTCACTACAGCCTGGCAACGATAGGACATACCCGGTCGATAAGGACCCTGCGTAGCATCATCTTCTCTTGTCCATACAACTTGTACGGGAGCTCCTATTTCTTTGGAAATTATAGCCGCTTCATAAGGATAATCGAGAAATGCTTTTCTTCCAAAGCCACCGCCAAGGAAAGTCATGTTCACAATTACTTTTTCTCTTGGAAGATTCATCTCCTTACTCATAAAATCCTGTACCCAGTCGGGTGCCTGCATAGGTCCCCAGATTTCAAGTTTGTCTGCCTGGTAATGCGCAACACAATTCAATGGTTCCATACACGCATGGGATTGATAAGGCGTTTCATAAACCACGTCAATCTTTTTATCTGCTTTTTGTATGATACTATCCGGATCCCCAATCTTCTTAAACGAAATGCCTTCATTTGTGGCCAATGCTTTTAGCTGGCGCTGATAAATTTCAGGGGTGCTTAAATGTTCAAAACCACTGTCATCCCATTCAACTTTCAATGCCCGTTTTCCCTGCATAGCGGCCCAGGTAGAAGTTGCAATCACTGCTACACCTTCGCGGATGGTATCAAAAACTTTCATCTGAACTTTGAAAACTTTCTTTACTCCTGGCACTTTGAGGGCAGCTGTGTCATCAAAGCTTTTAATTTTTCCACGCATTCTTGGGTTGCGTTCCACCACCGCGTACAACATTCCTGGGATTTTCTTATCCAATCCAAAAATAGCCTTGCCATTTGTTTTCAGTGAGGTATCCGGTCGTGGTAAAGGCTTACCAATCACTTTATATTCTGAACGGGCTTTCAGCTTTACATTTTTGGGTGCTTCCAGCTTTGAAGCATCTTCTACTAGTTCTCCGTAATGAAATTTTTTGCCTGTTGGCTTGTGAATTACATCTCCGGATACTGCATAACATTCTTCAACAGGAACTTTCCATTTGGCAGCCGCAGCTGAAATCAACATTTCACGGGCAGTGGCGCTGAGGTTCAATAAATTTTTATACGATCCCCTCACGGTTGAACTTCCACCTGTTATCTGGCTGCCATATTTTTTATTATCGCCTGGTGCAAATTCGATGTTTACTTTATCAAGATCCACTTCCAGTTCTTCAGCGATGATTTGTGGTATTGCCTGGTAAGCTCCTTGTCCCATTTCTGCGCGGTGACTGAAGATGGTTACCTTGCCGGATGTTTCAATTCTTATCCATGCATTTAAATCAAACTCCATTGCCGCACCAGCAGTGGCCTTCACAATTTTTGCATTTTTTGCAGTGGCCGGGAAATAAAACCCCAACCAGAGCGCTGTTCCCGTTACTGCAGAAGCGCGGAGAAAATTTCTCCTGGATATACTGTTCGTATTCTTTATAACTGGCATAAATAAACGCTTTTAAGATATAGACAAAATTAAAACCAGGGATGTATAATTACTGAAACTTTATTATTTGGGTGCATAAGCGCCTTTGTTTATCCAGGTTGTCCAGGCTTTTACAAATTCCTTATGGCTCAAGGGTGGAAGTGATCTTCCTTCTCCGGGGTTCCATGCTGTCACGACCAGTTGATCGGAGGCGTGATCCAGCAACTGCTTTTTATTTTTAAATCCGTTCTGTTTGGGATCAACCAATTGTTTCGCCAATTGCGCTGCTGTTTTTCCCTGGAAAACCATCTTAGTATCTGCCGGAGGCAAATGCCAGTTTGGGTTACCCGGCGGTGTGTGAAGCCCGGCAACATTTGTGGGCTGGTGGCAATTGGAACATTTCATTGCATACAAACCTTTACCATCAACACCTCTTTTGGGATTCATGTTATGCAGGTGACTATCTTCTCCCTGGAGTGGCACATCTCCGGCCGGATGACAATTCATACAACGCGGACTCATCAAAACCTTATACACGCTTTTAAAAGCGGTTACAGATTCTATACTATCGGTCTTAGCATCTGCAAATGCAGTCTTGATGCTGACCGGATTGCTTTTTTTCTCAAAGGCAGAAACACCAATTCCGGTAATCAACACAATGGTTATTGCAATGGTGATTGTTTTTAATGGCATAAAAAAAAATTATTGAATTCCTTGAAATTTTTGATCATTAACATCATTTTTTTGATTTAAATGAGGGCAGGATTCAACGCACTGGTCAGAAACCCTTTCGTTGAATGTCTGCTGCTATATGAATGGCTTTTCGAATGCGGAGATAGGTTCCGCACCTGCAGATATTTCCAGACATGGCATTGTCAATATCCTGGTCGGTAGGGTTTGGATTCTCACGGAGCAGCACAGCCGCAGACAAGATTTGACCACTCTGACAATAACCACATTGGGGAACATCTATCTGTTGCCAGGCTTGCTGTACAGGATGGTTATTGTTTTCCGATAAACCTTCAATGGTGACAATTTTTTGTCCTTCGGCGCGACTAACTTTTGTAACACAGGAACGGACAGCCTGGCCATTCAAAAGCACTACACAAGCCCCGCATTGTGCAACACCACACCCGTATTTTGTTCCGGTAAGACCAGCAGAGTCTCTTATTGCCCATAATAAAGGCATTTCAGGATCTACATCTAACTGGTAGTCCTTCTCGTTAATATTTAATGAAATCATAAGCTGGAAATATGAGATTTAGGAAATTTTTGACTTTAAAAATCTGCCACTGGGGACGGTAATATAAATTTACGAAACTCTGCCTGTAGGAATAACATTATTTTGAAGTGTGATCGGGAAATTGCTGATAATGAAGGTTTGCAATAAAATAGCCACATGCCGTCATGCCTGCGTTTGACGTCATACTTGCGATTGACGTCATACTTGCGATTGACGTCATACTTGCGAAAGCTGTCATGCCTGCGAAAGCAGGCATCTCCATTTAGTATACCGTATTACGTTGAGTTTCCTGCCTTCGCAGGAATGACGTGTAACTTACATCAATAACTACTAATGTACTGTTTGCGCAGATCCCTAACGACTCGCTGATAATGTAAGTCTACAATCAATTTCGGGACTTGCCGTCATGCCGCCGAAAGGCGGCACCTCTACTAAGTATGGTTTATTATTATGAGTTTCCTGCTTTCGCAGGAATGACGTGCAGCTTACAGCACTATTATTAACTGATAGTTTACGCAGATCCCTAACGACTCGCTGATAATGTAAGTCTACAATCAGTTTCGGGGCTTACCGTCATGCCTACGAAAGCAGGCATGACGGCAAGTAACCGATAAGTGAAATACATTAAACATAATTACACTTTTCTCACATAACATTTGCAGGCAACTACAGCAATGTAAATGCTGGCAGCGGAATAATCCCACCGCCTTTCATAGCAGATTCATGTGCCAAAATACCAACAGCAGTAATATTGGCTGATTGCCTTGCATTTGGGTAAGGTTCCCTGTTAGTAGTGAGTGCTGTGAGAAATTCATGCACAAGATGCGGATGAGAGCCACCGTGACCAGCACCTTGCAGAAAAGACAAATGTTGTTTTTCGTCGGAGTCGTATATGCCCCGACGAGTAAATGCCCTGATCTCCTGCGGCAATAAATGCGCATAATCGGGTGAATGAATTTCTTCTGGTATTTCAGGTTCCGGTTTTTTCGCCGTGTGAACCACCAACGGCCTTCCTTCAATCAACGGCCATTCAACTGATTTTTTTGATCCATATACTTCAAAGCTTTCGCGGTATTGACGCGCAGTATCAAACAATGACCGGTATACATGAGCACTGAGATCTGAGTTCCTGAATTTGATATGGGTACTTTCTATTGCGAATGGTGAATGATAATAACTATGCAATTCTTCCCTGATGGTACCTGAACCAAAACAGGATACAGATTCCGCTTCGGCCCTGGTTAATCCTAGCACCGGCCCTATGCAATGTGTTGCATAATACATAGGCGGAAGTCCGGGCCAGTAATTGGGCCATCCATCCATGTCCTGCTGGTGACTCGCTTTTAGAAATTGTATTTTGCCCAACTCAGCTTTGTCATACATTTCTTTCATGAATAAGAACTCACGGGCATACACAACCGTTTCCATCATCATATAGGTAAGACCTGTTTGCTTTACCAGTTCTACAATCTGCCGGCATTCTTCTACTGAGGTGGCCATGGGCACTGTACAAGCAACATGTTTTCCTGCTTTTAAAGCCTTAATAGATTGAACAGCATGATCGGGTATGGGTGTATTGATGTGAACGGCATCTATTTCCGGATCTTTCAGCAATTCATCATAATCGCTATATCTTTTTGCTATTCCGAATGTATCACCAATCTCATTTAATTTTTTTTCATTGCGCTGACAAATTGCATACATATTCGCATTGGGATGCCGTTGGTAAATGGGAATAAATTCCGCCCCGAAACCAAGACCAGCAATAGCAATATTAATTTTATCCTTCATTTCAATTTAATATTTAATCAATGCTGTAATTAAGCGGCTAATTCTTGTTTCAGCAATACCGTTTTGTAACCACCTTTTGATTTGAAATAAACGATTAACAAGATATAACTCACCATCATTACCAGTGGAAAAATAATGATATCGCGCAACGCATCTTTCTTGGCCTTATCCCTGATACCGGTAACAGTTGTTTTTTCCAGGGCTGTGGCAGCTGCCAGTTTATTTTGATCCAATGCCTGGTATTCGCCAAAAAAACTGGTTTTGTTTTCCGTTACATAAGTGGAATGAATGCTGGTATTATTCGCTTTGTCGTAAGCAAAAATATTGCTATCCACTTTCTTATCCTGTATAAAACCCAGTATACCTGCACCAATGACCCCGGCTGCTATCATTCCCAAACCACCAGTTATATTTAATGTGAGCGCCCCGCCTTTCGGAAAACGTTCCGATACTACGCCCAGCATGGTGGGCCAGAAAAATGTTTTACCCAAACCATAAATAGTGGCTGCCAGCAGGATAACAACCCCTGAAGATTTTGATAACATAAAAAGTCCAATTGCGGCAATGCCCGAACAAATTGCGAGTAACCCTAAGGGTGATATTTTATGAATGATGGGGCCGGCAAAAAAGCGCAGCACAAACATGATAGCAGATGTATAAACCAATATCCAGCCGGCCTGCATTCCCAGTTCGTTCATTGCGGGCGTCATCAAATCAGTTATCCAGCTATCAGTACCCAATTCTGTAGTAGCCAGTGGAATCATTATCAATAATAGTATTATGAACAATGGCTGCCCCACACTTTTTGTATACCATCCAAACAAAACAGTTATCAGCAAAATGAGTACAACGTTAAAAGTAGTTGACCATGCAAAAACAGCTCCTAACTGGAATACAATAAGAGATACAATGATCAGCGCACCAATGGCACCTACTTCCCGTAACATTTCTTTGTATGATACGCCCGCTTCTACTCTTTCATTCAGTGGAAATTTCCTGGCCAACATCATGATTGCATATGCAATCGTTGGCAATAGTATCAACCCGATCTTATATACCCAATTTACATTTTCACCCATCAGTAATGCGATGATTCCCCCTAACACCAAACCACCCGGCCACGCGGCATGTAATATGTTCAGCCATTTGGTTTTTTCTTTTGGAAACATGGTTGCGACCACCGGGTTTACGACAGCTTCAACCGTTCCATTGCCCAATGCAACAATAAAGGTACCCGCATACAGCATCCAATAGCCTGTGGCAAAAATGCTGAGCAAAGCTGAAGCAACATGACAAACAAATGCAAAAATCATCGCAGTCTTATAGCCAATCTTATCGATGATTAAACTGAATAAAACGATACTGATGGCAAATGGCCACAAACCCACACCAGTGATTTCTCCCAACTGTGTTTGTGTAAGATTGAATTGCCTGCCCCATTGAGGCAATATGATGGCCCTTAATATAAATCCAAAAGAAGTAGTTGTAAGCGCAACGAAACATGCATAGAATAATTTCATGTCCGGAGCTTTCGCAGTAATACTGATTTCTTTTTTCATCTGGCGTTTTTAGAAAATGTTGAGGGCATGCACTAAAAAAACAATCGTTATACAATAGAAAATTGAAAGATTATTTTTTCCATTGCATGGTATTTTCAAAATAATAGATACCGTGTTTATTGGCGATAATTATATCTGGCTTACCATCTCCGTTCATATCCTTAGCTTCTATATTAATGCCAACACCTGAATCATCGTCAATTTCATGTTCAATCCAAAAAGGATTTTTTCCGGGCGTTAATTCAAACCAATAGAGTCTTGGTTTTTCATAAGTGCCGGGATCAATGGTCGATTTATTAGTTGGATTAAGATGTTCCAGGTGTGAAAAATATCTTTTGCCTGTAACAATATCCGGATCGCCATCTCCATCAAAATCCGCCATTTCCGTAGCGTGTGTCTGGGAAGTAGAAAAACTAATGGTATAATGATCCCATACACGGTTTCCATCATCGTCTTTGGATTGCGGGTGCCACCAGATACCATATCTATGTGCTGATGCACTTACTACATCGGGCAATCCATCTGCGTTTACATCCAATACCTGCATCTGGGAACAGTCTTCACCAATATCTGCCGCATGAAAAATCCATTCCCCCTGTTTTACATCCTGCGGCGCTTCCCACCAACCATCTTTTGTAAATATATCTTTTCGTCCATCACTATTAAGATCACCATAACCCAGGCCATGTCCCTGTATATCGGTACCCTGCACATTTTTTTTACCAACAACAAATCTTTTCCATACAGAATCACCTTTTGAAGGTGCTTGCAACCAAATCATCTGGTTGGTTTTTGAATCGGCACAAATAATATCTTCCTGTCCATCTCCATCAACATCTTTGAATGCGGGCGATTCATTTCCTACATAATCATACAACCGGTGTTTTTTCCAATAGCCTGGTTTCTTACCAGGGTTTTCATACCAGTCCGCACTTAAACCCGGAAAGTCCATTACAATTAAATCGGGCCAGCCATCCTGGTTAATATCCATGCAATGATTGAGGAATGACCGACTGTATTGGGTTTTTGGCAAATAGATTTTGAAAGTATCTATATCATGCCGCTTCCAGTCAGGGGCTTCAAACCAGGAAGGACCTGCAAGAATATCGATCTTACCATCCTTGTTGACGTCGCCAACAGCTACCCCTTCAGAAATAAAATCATTGCTGATAACATGTTTCTTAAAGCCTGTTGAATTTGACTGGCAAAAAACACAATTGCTGAAAATAGCAATAAATACAAATGTCACTAACAGGCGGGATGTTGCTTTTCCGGGTTTCATTATGTATGATTTAGTAATGCTTGATTTAATTTTTAATGCTATAATAAAATTGTTGACCGTTATTTTTTCAGGTTTTTCTTTGGATCCAACAGGAAACGAACCAGTGCATTGAAATTTTTTTGCGATAATCTTTCCCTGAAATTATCTGGCATCAATGTAAGTTTGGATGCGGTCTGTTCTGCAATGTCTTTTTTTACTACGGAAAATTCTTTTCCTGTTAAATCTGCAAATATTATCACGGCGCCTTCTTCGCGTCTATACAATCCCGTTGTTACCTTTCCATCTTTCATACGGATGGAATAAGTTCTGAAACTTTCAGAAACATTACGGTTTGGATCTAATACTTTTTCTGCAATTGATTTAGCTCCCCATTGAGATACGCCATCCAGGTTTGGACCAATGCTTCCTCCTTCTTCCGCAATACTATGACAGGAAGCGCAATTTTGCATAAATACCATTTTACCTGAATCTATGGATGGTGGATTGGCCGCCATTGCTTTATCGAATTCAACCAACCGGTTATAAATTTCTTTTTGTCTTTCCTGGTCAACCGGATCAATGCCCGCAGTTAATTGTTCAAACTTTTTCTTTTGTACAGGAGTAATGCCCAATAGAATTCTTTCTTTCACTCTCGGCTGAAGCAGGATACGCGGAAACATTTCCTTATTCTTTACCTGTTGAAAAAGTATATCTTTTCCTTCGGCAGTATTGGCCAGGGTGAGCGCCATATTGTTTTGCAGTTCAGGCGTTGCATTTTTAATATCCTTTAAAATTTCATTTACAATTTTTCCGGGAAGCTCTCCCAACAAACGTCCTACTACATTCTTGAAATCTTCATCGGTTCCCCGATCACTTAATAGATGTTGTGCAATTACTGTTCCCTTTGGTGGATCTATTTTTATCAAAGCCTTTAAGGCTGCAGCTTTTACATTTACCAATTCATCAACGGGATCCTGCCCGGCCAATTTAAAATCCGCGGTTGATGTATTTTTTACCACCAGTTCAAGCGCAGGTACCACACTGGTAAGTTTGTAGTTACCGGCAATATCAGCGGCAAAAGCTTGTAATCTTAGAATAGAAAGGGAAAGATTTTTATCAAAAGGATTTTTTTGCAACACAGTTTCCGATAAAGATTTGCCCCAGCGACTTAATTGAGTACTTCCCCTGGCACCTTTTTTTTCAATCCCCTGCTGTATTTCCTGGAAGATGAGCAGGTTTACCGTATCCGGTCTCGCCGTGTTCATTGCAATTTTTATGGTTGACTCCAGGTCCGCAGCGGGTGCAAACCGGGCTATATGCTGAAAGATTGCTGGTGCCCTGTTGTCTTCCGGTTTGTATTGACTGATATATCGATATAAGAAAACACCGGCATCCTCCGAAGCAACACCCATCATTACATCACTTAAATGTGCCGCATCTTTTTCATTCCATTTGGTAGCGGCCACTTGTTTCATTATCGACTCGTGCCGCAAAATATTTCTCAGGCACAATCTAACGGTATACAACAGGTGCGTATCGTATTCTTCAATATTATTCCGAATACCCAGGGCAAGTTGTATTGATTGCATACCCGGATATTTCATCAGCAATTCAACTGCTGCTCTTTTTACATGTGGATCCTTATCTTCCAACCCTTTTAATACCAGCGGAAACAATTGTTGTTGATCCGGTTTTTCTTCAGCCAGGATATGCATGGTATGTAACCGGATAACGGGATCATTATTGGAAGCAGCAGCCTGCAACATCGTTGGCGTTAGTGCACCCAGTCTCTCTGATACCCATAGCGCATGAACATATTTCCTTGTGCTGATATCTTTTTCACTTAATACTGCATTGACGGGTTGCACGGCTTCTTTGCCAATTCGGTCCACTAATTGATCTGCCGCTCTAAACCTTATATACATATTATCCATATCCAATGCATGCAGCAGGTCATTGATATTTGCAGTGGTCCAGTCTTTTTTGTCGTTGTGTTTTCCTTTATAAGTAATGCGCCAGATCCTGCCACGAGTATGATCCCTCCTGGGATGATCTAATGGCACTTCATAGTGACCTATGATAGAATTATAAAAATCGGCGATATAGAGGGCTCCATCCGGGCCCATTTTTACATCTACCGGTCTGAACCACGGATCTTCACTCAATAAAAAATCCTCTTCTCTCTTGCCAACAGGTGAAGATCCTTTATATGTTCCGGAGTACCGGTATACCCGGCAACGAACCGCATCCCCCACATAAAAATTTTTGCGATATGATTCGGGGAAATGTATGTCGGCATAATAAGCCATCCCTGCCAATGCTGTTGCTTCATCCGATAATGGCGTCATATCTGGAGCGAAACCCATTCCTTCTTCCTTACCCCATTGTGTATAGTCTGCATCACGTATCAACTGGTATAATGGCGAAGTATGACAATCCGTAGAATATAAATAACCCATTTCATCATAAACCAAACCAAATGGATTGATGCGTCCGTCAGTTGTATGTTCTACCCTGCTTCCGTCTGGCCTGAAGCGAAATGTATTACCGGATATCATTGATATGGAATCTCCGTCTGCACCGGCAATAGTATCACGATTGGTATAACCATGACAGGAATGAATCCATCCATCATAACCCCTCACGAAATTATTGATCATTCCATGCGTGTCTTTTGTTTTGAATGGTCCCAGTAATTTTTTCTGACCATCCGCTTTGCCATCACCGTTTGCATCAGTGTACTTGTATATATAAGGAATGCTGTAAGCAACAGCACCATCATTTAATGGCAACACTCCGATTGGAATATTTAATGTATCGGCAAAGACAGTGAATTTATCTGCCCTGCCATCATTGTCTGTATCTTCAAGAATAGTAAGTTTGTCTTTCCCCTTACCCGGTTCAGAAGGAAATGGATACTCGAAAGATTGCGTAACCCAAACCCTTCCTTTTGCATCGAATGAAAGATTAATGGGTTTGTCAATATTGGGCTCTGAAGCAAACAATGTGATTTCAAAACCTTCCGGTAATTTAAATCCCAGGCGTTCTTCTTCAGGAGTGCGGGCCTCTGTTGTGCGGATATTGGCCAAGAAATTTTCACCACTAAATTGTCTTTTGTCTTCTTTTTTTTGGGTATTACAAGATCCGAGCAGGAATAATGCAATGCAGGCAATTCCATTGGCAGCAATCCTCATGTCAGTGTATTTTAGTTGTTGGTTATCGTTCGCAAAAATTATCCGGCACTGGTCAATAATAATGAAATACTATTCTTAAAAATTCAAAGGGTCAGGATATTAATTTCTTGTCTATTTATATCTCCTATGCTATTTGCTGAAACTTAGTACCTGTAACACGTGGGAATATTGCCTGTTTTTAGTTACAATGCTTTGGCAGTGCTATCCATTTTAGTGAAGATCATGTTTCTTGCAGCCTACCAGTCCCATACAGCAATATAATATAGATTTCGGAATAAAAGCACCTGACAATATTCTATTTGCTTTACCTGTAAAAGCATTGCGGATAAAAAAAATTATACAATTGGCTTATGGATGCATCGGCTGTCTTATTAAAAAGGTTTTACAGGAAGAAAACCGGATCCGATTAATAATTACCGGAGGATAAGATTGAATTTTACAATAAATAGTATATCCTCTATTAAGCTGTGCCAACGTTCATCACTTTTTATTATCTTCCCTATACCGAAACAACCATGGTCAACCTTGAAATTGAAATACTATCTGCCGATGCAAAGGAGTACCTGTATGAGCTCCGCAATTACCTGAATGAACACATTGAAAACCTTCAGGTGTCCATCAAAGAACAACCAGCACTGGAAGGACAGATGAGTTTATTTACAGCAGAAAGCATTTTGAATGGTGTAATACATGCCGGTATTGGAATCGGAATTGAACAATGTGTACACGTTCTTTTACCTGTACTGAAAGATTTCTTTAAACACATTCCCGTTCCCTTTGGAAAAAAAATAGAATTGTTGGCTACCCTCGGTGATGGTGCAGGAAGGGTTACTTTTTCAGAAGACAATGAAGGTGTATCAAAAAGGTATGACAATGTCACTTATTCCATTGACACAGGTCATACACGTGCGGTATTGATTGGCGCTTCTGAATTCGACAATGATTTTCATCCTATACCACCTGTAAAAAATAATGTAGCTGATCTTTATAAACTTCTTATCGACAAAAGAAATATCGGCCTGCTGCCGGAAAACATTTCGATAGCCCTTGATAAAACCAACACGGAGATTGAAGAATTATTGCTGCGGGTAAGTAAACTACCAGATACAGAAACCTTGCTAATTTATTTTTCAGGACACGGCTACAGGAGTGATGTTAGTAAACTACATCTCATTGCACGCAATACCCGCAAAATTGATGACTATATATTGGGCGGTATCGACTATGATTTTATAAAAAACATTGTTTTGAAATCATCACCTGCCAAACAGAAGATCGTTATCCTCGACGCTTGTCACAGTGGAATTGCAACACAGGGAATAAATGATACCATCCTTGACGTGCCCGTAACGGGTACCTATATCCTTGCTTCCTCGGAAAGTGATGAAGTATCCTATTACGACAAAAATAAAAGAAATACATTTTTTACGGGGTCCTTGCTGGATACATTTACCAATGGGATTGATAATGCCAAAGAAATGCTGGCTCTGAATGACCTCTATGAAAATGCGAGGAATCATCTTGATCAACGACAGCAGCCACGCTTCAAAGACAAACTTAATATTTCGGCATCGGATTTCTTCATTGCAAGAAATCCTTCCTTTTCCCTGGAAAAAAATATCCGCTACGCTACGATGCTATTTAACGCTGGCAATCTTTCGGAGGCGTTAAGAGAATACAGGAAAATATTAAAACGCCAGCCAGGAAACCAGGAAGTGAGAGACCTTGCTGAACAATGCAACAATGATTTATTGTTCGCACAATTCATGAAGCAGGGTGATGAATACTACTACCAGCAGCAGCAATATCAAATAGCACTTGACAATTATCAGCAGGCTTATGAGATCAAACCAGATTTTATGACCGCTGAAAAAATCAGGAATTGTAAAACTTCTCTGCAGGAAGGCAGAACTCCAACAGCAACAAAACCGGCATCTGTTAAAACAGCATTGGATGAAATGGATATTGTCACAAAAAAAGAAAAGGCCGTAGTAGAAGCGGAAGGTGAAAAAGAAGAACCCGAAAAGAAAAATTTACCCGCAAAGCTGCTGGTATTAATCATTTCTTTGGTAGTTATATTAATGGGCTGGTGGATAATGAAACTATTTAATGGGCATGAAGAAAAAACAAATTTTACAGAGTTGAAAGCAATGCTGGACAGTGTACCTGGCCAGGCGCTCAACGTATTGCGACAGGCAAAAGAAAAAGATTCCGCTTATTATATTATAGGAAATTACCACCGGGCCGACAAAAAAATTGACAGTGCTGTTTATTATTATGATAAGGCTATTGCTTTTTCTAACCTGCCCGCAGCATACAGCGCGCTTGCCTCTATTTATTACCTTCATGAAATAAGTGACAGTACTAAGATGCGTTCGCCTTATAACATATTGAAAACAGCCGACTCATTATTCAAGGCAGATACTACTGCTTATTTAATTTTAGGATCATTAATTGAAAATGAAGCTCTCGAGAAAATGGCGATGTCTGGGATCATTAACAGTGACTTGGAGAAAGAAACAGAAAGATGGTACCTGAAAGGATTTAAAAGAGGATCTAAATTATGTTGTGAGCGTCTTGCATTTTTTTATCTGGATTTGCGCCAGGATCCAGCGGCAGCGTATCCCTACCTGAAACAGTCGGCTGAAAATAATGTTTTATTGGCGCAGCTGTATACAAGTGATTTATTAATGCATGGCAATGGCGTAGCAAAGAATTTAGTAGAAAGCAACAAATGGTTAGGGGTGTTTTGTAAAAATGCTGAACCCAACGAATTGCTGCGGGCAGCGAAAATATATGCGGGCAAAAACAGTGGTTTTTATTCAGGATATCGTGTAGAGATAGATTGCTTAACAGTTGCAACATTGTACACTGCACTTGAGAATAAAGCCGCTGAAATTAATAATAAATATGAGCAGGGTGATATCTACCTGGAACTTGGAAACTACTATTACGGTAAAAACCTCCCATGTAATCAAATATCTAACAGCAATCATGCAAAAGCCCGCGGTTTTTATCAGAAAGCCGCAGATCTGGGTAATAAAGTTGCTTCGTTGTATCTCACCGATAGCACGAAGATTCAATAAAGAAGAAAGTTCCTTTTCAGAAGACGGTCAACAATTCAAAATAATTAGTAGTGGCTCAATACTGGTATTGGATAATGACAAACAAAAAAACAACACTCGATTATTTTACGAAAGATAGAAAAGATAAAAGGTGGATTTTAATTTATATTTGAAACAGTGAAAATTATCGCTTCCATATTGATGGTTCTGATGGTCGCTTTTACCATCCAACCACTTTTTAGCAGCCAGCCAATGGTTACTAAAATGAAATGTTGCGCCAGAATGATGAAATGTTCCAAACAAAAACAATCACCTGATAAACAAAGTGACAATAATGCCTGTAATCCATTCATGGCCTGCCCTTATGGAAATTTCTATTTATCTGAAAAAACAAACTTTGATTTTACTAACCTGCCTATTGATAAAATTTATATCATTCCCGTAAACGACAACCGGTTATCCGAAAACCTCACTCAATGCTGGCACCCGCCACAAATGTTTTCTATTCTTCAAAACTTATAAATAATATTTTACAACATTTAATAATACACGATGAAAAAAATTCTTTTTTCGATCGCAGCAATTACTTTGCTGTCGACTGCAGGATTTGCTCACAAACGCAAAACTGCAAAGAAACAAACAGTTAAAACAGAATGTGTTTGTCCTGCCAACTGTCCAAAAACCATGGATTGTTCAAAGATGCATTCTTAAGTTAAGTAACCTGTATTGGTTAGCCCACCACGTTTCTGTGGTGGGTTTTTTATTTGTGCACCAATTCTCCGGTTGCCAGTGTAGACTTATAAATAATTACTTATTGAATAGTTCTATTGGTTAACTGAGATAACCTTTCGCCATCAATGACCTTAATGTTCTTACTTGTCAGAGAGATTGCTCCATCATCCACCAATTCATTTATTATTCTGAATACTGTTTCATAGGTGGTACCGGTATAAGAAGCAAGATCCTGTCTGCTAAGTATAATATTAATGTATCCTTCACTGGTAGTACCAAACCTGGTTTGTAATGTAAGCAATGCCCGGGCTACTCTTTCTTTTACAGGCATATGTGCAAGGTCCCGCATTTTTCTTTCAGACTCCTGTAATTCATCTGCAAAGAACATTAGCAACTGGTAAGTAAATGCTTGATTCACCTTCAATGTAGCATTAAAAAAATCCAACCCGATAAAACATACAGTGGAAGGTTCCAATGCAGTTCCCGAAACAGGATAAACAGTATTGGTACCAAGCCCGCGATGACCGGCAATTGCACCCTTACCTGCTATTCGTACAATCAATTCTTTATCGTCCCCCCACTTCTTGTGCACTTTTACTTTGCCACCGTACAAAAAATAGACACCTGTAACAGGTTCTCCTTCTTTGAAAAGCTCTTCACCTACTAACGATCGATTTGATAAAATGCCATTCGTATATCCATCGGGGCAACACTTGAAGATCTGATAACAATAAAACTTTCTTATTCTTTTTTAAAAATGGCAATTTTTCTAAATAATTATTTCAACCATTCCTTCCCTTTTCATTTGGATACAGGTTTTGCACCACATCAGTTTGCCAGCATTCCTTTGTATCAATATCCATAGCGGTTAGCCTTCCTGTAAATGCCGCACCAGTATCTATGTTCCAGACATTGGCAGCATTCATTGGCACCGTTAGGCCATAATTTAATGTAGGTGTATGTCCTATATAAATCTCATGAAACAGTGAAAGCCTTTTGGGATATATTGTAGATTCGGTGTCAATCCTGTTATCAAAAGTAAGTGCCATCTCCCAGAGCGTCCGATCCCAGTAACAATTGGATTCATAATATTCTTTTGCAGGTCCATGCATGGATGAAAATCCGGCATGTATAAACAACCTGTTAGAATCGTCCACGAAATAATTTTGTAAGTTTTCGAAAAAAGCAAGATGAATACTTCTTTGAGCTTGCGTATAGTCTGCATAACTCGATATTGTTGCCTTTCCGCCATGCATCAGCCATTCTTTATCAGCTTTGGCTTTTTTTAACCAGGATTCACACCAATCGTCATGATTTCCCCTGAGAAATATGCTTGAATGTAATTTTTCAAAATTAATAAGGAAGTCAATAACCTGGGCTGATTGCGACCATCCATCAACGTAATCTCCCATAAAAATCAGCTGGTCTCCTTCTGATAAATTTAATAAATCTACCAGTTGTTCCAGGGCCTTGAGCGCTCCGTGAATATCGCCCACCACTATCTTCCTGGGATTCTTCTTCATACTTTAATAATGCAGCATTATACTGTTCTGCAAAATTGCCGGAAAACTTTTGAATTCTGTAAAAGCAATTATAAAATCAAAAAAGTATAAAGAATGGGCAAATCAGTTTACCGGTCCTATTTATTATTGTTCATTAATATTATTTAACGGGGATTAATTAAAATACATCAACCCCTTTACCTGTTGTAATCAGGCTGAATAAACTTTTACCAATAAGTTGCTCCCAGGCGCCGGAACAGCCTCCATAACATTCAATTGCAGGAACCAACCCCTGATGGGTAAATGAGAGTTTTGTTTTATTTTTTTCGATAGAAATATCAAAGATGATTTTTGTATTCAGCCATTCATTTTTATCAGCTACAAAATTAATCTTGCTGTCTGTTACCAACCAAACCACTTTTTTTCCAGGCACAGATTCAATTATCCTTTGCTTTGAAAGATGAAACGTTTCCATTTGGTAAGTAAATTCATCATGGAGATTGATTGTATTGCCCTTGATCCGGCCTTGCCACCAGCTAGTTACATTGTTAATGGCACTGAAAACTTCCGCCGGTGAATTATCCACTACTATTGAGGTTGTATAGCCTTTCAACTTTGTCATTATCGTTAATTTTATTTGTTAGGTAATCCCCATTTTTCTACTAACTCAGCATTAAGGCCACCTTCTTTCGGATTTGGTTTACCTTTTCCGGTCGTTATCAAATCCTGCAAACTTCCTTTAATATAACTCGACCATGCATCTTGGCAAACATCATAGCATTCGTATTCAGCCACCAATCCTTCATGCGTGAATACCACTTTGGTTTTATTTCCTTCTGGCAATATTTCAAAAACGAGATTGGTATCTATCCACTCTGTTTTGTCTTTTGTGAAATTGAACTCATTGTCCAGTACTTTATAAACCAGTTTTTTGTCCGGAATTATTTCAACAAGTTTGATTTTACATAAATGCACATCTTTATAGTGATATAAAAATGTCTCATTAAGACGATCGGTGGTACCTTCAATTTCTTCCGACCACCATGCGCGGAAATTCTGAATAGCCTTGAATGCCGTTGCCGGACTTTGGTCTACTATGATATCGACCGAAAAATCTTTCTTTTCCATACTTATATTTTTTGTTTGACTAATTTCTATATTTTCATTAGAGGTTTTAACTGCATTGTAATTCCAGTAAAAATCAATGCAGGCTAAATTGAAAATATAGCAATTCTTTACGCTTTTATAACACAAATAAAACGCGTTACCATCAATTTAAAAAGGTGTGAAACAGACAATATAAAGGGTCTATTTGGACAGGTCACAATTATGGCATTTAAAAACCCAATATTTTGAAGATAGTATTGCCAGAGGGGATAAAATAACCGGATCGTATTGGTATTAGCTATGCTGTTGGCTGCTGGTCTTCGCTCTCCTTCTTATGATTTCAATCTCTTCTTGCGAACAGGCTGGTCCATAAATTTCACTCTGCAAAATGAAATCTATTTCATTAAAATATATTATTGCGAGTACCTGATATAATAAGTAAAATGAATGTATTCACAATTAGCAGATATTGCCACTGGAAGAAAAAAAAATACTCGGCTCGATTTAAATAATATTATTGACTAAGATTTCTATGTTATCGATTTCTTTGTTATCAGCTGATTTTCGCCTTCACCTTTTTTGCAATTTTCTTTTTTTTCTTCTCAACTTGTTTTGTATGTTTCTTTTTTTTCGAATTCCCTTTTTTTAATGCCTGCTTTAAAATTTTTGTTGCACTTTTTTTAACGGCTTTCTTAACTGGTTTTTTCGTTATGGATTTTGTTGCACTGCTGACTACTTTTTTTAATGCGTCTGCTACTTCCAATACTTTATCTTTTCCTTCCTCCAGTTCATATCCTATGGTTCCTACCACTTCACCAACTTTTCTAAAAATGCCTTTTGTGAGCTTGCCTTTTTTTGTCGATTTATTAGCCATTACCTGTTATTTAAAATGTTGAGATATAAATTTGACATTCTTGTTTACAATTATTTTTTTTGAACCGATGCTCGCCATGTGATAACAAGATACTTGCCATGTGATAACAAAATGACTACTGCAACAATTCAACTGCAATTTGATTATTTTGTTGCAGCGCCAGATCGAGGACGGATAAACCTCTTGAATCCAGCATTTTTTTATCTGCACCATGCGCCAATAATAATTTTAAAACCTCATTGCGGCCAAACATAGCAGCGAACATAAGTGCAGATCCGCCATTCCCATGCTGCAGATTTAGATCCGCGCCATTTTCTATTAATAACCGCACTATATCCGTGTATCCTTTAAAAGCTGCACCCATTAACGCTGTGTTTCCGCCAAAGTCCTGTGCATCGACCCATGCACCATTTTCAAGCAGTAATTTTGCAGCTGCATATTGATGATTGTAGCAGGCAATTATAAGTGCTGTATAGCCTTTTTCATCCCGAACATTTAAGTCAGCCCCTTGCCGAATCAGTTCCTTTAACACGTCGGTTTCACCCTTTCTTGCAGCAGGAATAACCAGTTGATTTATCGGAACCATCGCATTACATTAATAGTTGAATATAATTGTGCCGTTATATCAATGTGCTCATTTTCGGCACCAATAATAATTCTTCTTCCATATTTTCTGTCCCTTCTTGGCCTTTGTCGAAAATGTCTGATAACTTATCAGAGAGACGTTCAGCACCATCAATTAATCTTCTTCGTGTAATAGAACCTTTACGGGGTGCCAGTAAAATGCCAGCGACAAAGCCAGTCAATAGTAGTATCATAATTTTATTCATGTGTAGAATGTTTAGTTAGTCTTCATCAAAATGAAGGCCAATATATTTTCAGCTTTAAATTCACCAGCATCATGAAGTATTGAATACAAATCATTGCCCATGCAGCTAGTGGTGATAATTCAGTCGTGGTTGAACTGTATATCAGATCATTAAATAATAAGTAGCGCTTCTTCGGCACGCTTTTTATAGATTTAGGATATGGAGTTAAAGATAAATGACCCGACAATGAATCGGCCGGAAGGCCACCGCTTACTGGATGCACCAGCAGTTCAGATAAATATAAATGAGTTTATTCTGCAACTCAAAGAAGAAAAAGCCTGGAAAACCAGCGATCGAAACGCTATCACTGTATTTAAAACAGAGACTGTTACTGTTGTGATTAGTGCGTTTCGAAAGGGTGTGGTAATTGACGATCTAAAGATAAAAGGCCTGGTGTTGCTACAGGTATTGGATGGTGAAGTTACAGTTGCCAACAATGATGCATCTGCCGTGCTGGGCAGTAACCAGCTAATAGCGCTTCATGAAGGATCAGCCTGTAGTGTTAAGGCGGAGGCAGAAACAATTTTACAACTAACGTATATTAAGGTAGCAGATTTACAATGACTACTCGTAGTCAGTAGAAATGGGTAAAAACATACCCAAAGAAATAGTAGGATTTGTTTATAATAATTGCTTATTGAAAATTAAATCGAATGGATTTGTCATCACACGCAGGTGAAAACAGTTCTTTGTGGAAAGAGCTACAGTTATTAGACGAAAAACCGATCATACTGGATGGGAAATTAGTTAAACCAAGCAATTGCTTTCGTCTTTCCGGAAATCCCCCGAAAGTCATTTATAATACGAATTGCCCGGATGAGTTGAAAAAGAAAATTGAAGAAATCGTTTCAAAATACCATCCGGTTGAAGACAATGTCTCCTACTTCTATACAATCGTTTTTAATCATAATGAAATACATTATACCGGTAGGATAACGCCTGAGTTTAAAAAAAGTAATGATCAACCGTCTTCCTGGCATATTGTATTAAATGAAGTGTTCTTTGGTCATATACATAAAAACAATGACCATTGGGAAAATACCGAACAAAGACCACCTGGGTTGACAGAAAAAGTTGGTGCGCTCATTGATGCAGGTTCATTCTATCCGCGTTCTATGCTATGAATAGTGTACCCATACCGGCGTCCAAACCCTCTTTCTGCTGTCGCTATCCAATGTAAAATATAATTCAAACTATTCTATCCTGAATAAAAATAGCCGGACAAGCCGGCTATAAATATTGATAAGGTTTAATTGTTTATTCTTCTCCCTCTTCAGCAGCATCATAGTTAATTTCATTTTCAGCAACCTCAGTAAGCAAAGTATCTGCTTCCTTTTCTTCTGCCAGTGTTTCATTTAACAGATCGGCTACATCCTGCAATCCAAGCGTGGTAGCCAGTTGAGCAAGTCCGCCATAGGTAGCGATTTCGTAATGTTCAACTTTTTGTGAGGCCAGGATAATTCCAACATCCCGGGTACTTGTACCATCTTCGGTATCTTCCAGTATGCCTGCCCCTTCTTTAAGTATTCCTTCCATCGCTTCACACTTTTTTGCCTGCGCCTTCTCACCTAAAATTTCAAATACCTGGTCAAGGCGACTCACATGGGTTTTTGTGACTTCGAGGTGATCTGTTATAGCACCACGAAGACCTTCAGACGTTGCAGCCTTAGCCATTTTTGGCAACGTAGTAACCAAATGCTTTTCTGCCCAGTAAATATCTTTCAATTCATCAGTAAAAAATTTCTTTAACATGCTATCGCCTTCGGCTTTACCCTCTGCGCTGGAATTTTTCCTTTTAGTGCTTCCATTATTTTTAGCACTTCCATTACTTTTACTTTTTGATGTTGTATTCATACCATTAATTTTAATTGTGATTAATATGCTCATATTTTCAAAATGCCTGCCAGTTACTACCGGAGGGATTTTTGCCTTTATTGTTGAATTTTATAAAAAAATGAGGAACATTCGCCCCTTAAAATTCACAATTGGGAATATTATTTTGTTGTACCTAAATATATGAAGTGCCCTACCTGATTAAAATTTACACGGCAAATCTAAAATCATTGCCACTGTTAAACGCTGTAATAATTGTAAATCTTAACTATAATGAAAAGCTTGTACACACCACTACCCAGGCTTCTGATTCGTTTTGAATGATAAACATATTTACGTTTATTTTTTAGAGATATAAGCACAGACACTCATACAAAAACCTGGCAGTTTTATTGGCGAAATTTTCTAAGTTAAACGTGGCTGATTCATATGCATAATAAATCCGTTGGCGGCAAAAATTTATTTTCGAAACTTTCGGTGTTTGCCTTGTTTGACTCCATTTTTAAACATGGTTAGCCCCGGCCAATGATACCCTGGAAGTTTTTTACATAACGAATAAATATCTTTTATTCAAGGTTCGAAATGAATGCAGCGGTCCATACACTTTCTGAAAGAATATTGTTTTTTAAGAGATAGATCCCTACAGCAGGTCATCTATTAATTAACCTGTTGATGTAAAAGATGAGGTGAATTGTGAAAAAATCCCCCGCTTGAAAGATCAAGTGCACAATCAATTTCTTTCAACTACTAAAATTTTAAAGGTGCCGGGTATCATTTCCGGTCGGAAAGATTTTTTCGTAGCTGGTTTAAACATTCCGGAAGGCATATAAATCTTGTGTGTAATTTGGTCAACAGTAATTGTACGTGCTCCTTTTTTCGTAGGCACGTTTGCATCCACAACAAAGTCATCTGCAGAACGCTCTTTTACGACTGTCATGGTACCATCGCCATTTGCAGAAAACGCTGTTTTAGTCTTGTTATCAAATCCCACTCCGTCGCACTCATCACCAATTGGCAAACTATTTATTACTTTACCGTTTTCTGCATTCATCACAATCATCAGTTTGTTACCGCAAGCAGCAAACAAACGCATTGTTTGCCTGTCAATTGCCAGTCCAGATGCACCTGTACCTGGTTTGTTGGACCAACTATGAATGATCTCAAAGGTAGTTGCATCTATTACATCCATTTCAGCTTTCTCCGCATTGTTTACGTATATTTTTCCTTTTCCGTCACTAACGGCAGTCTCAGGCCAACCTGTTAATTGAACAGTAGCAAATACAGTATCCGCAGAAGGATCTATTACGGTCATATTTTTACTCATGCCATTGCAGGTAATTACCTTTTTTGAGAAATCGTCATAAAAAATGCCGTCGGCGAATTTTCCAGTTGGCACATAGCCGAGCACCTTATTTGTTTTTAAGTCAAACACCAACACTTTATTGAGTGTTCCATTAGAAATATAACCCTTGCCTAATGCGTGCACCAGCGCTATGCCATGTACATCTTTTTCAGATTTAATAATTCCAATAGAGTCCCCGCTATTTTTATTTAGCACATTCACTTGCAAACCATGCGAAATATATAAATTATCAGAGGCGCTATCAACCGTCAGGTAATCGTAGCCACCGCCACTTTTGATAGGGTACATTCCGCTGATATGAAAAGGTAATTTTTTTTGTGCATGCATAGCAAGGGTTGCTGATAACAAAAGTGAAGTAAGCAAGCAATATTTTTTCATTTTATGGTTGGTTTGATTAAGAATTAGCAATATTTTCTTTAACATAAAGGCATTATTTAAAAACAAGTATTCAATATATTTTGATGCATAAATAATAAAATCTCGCAATTAATGCTATTGGACCGTACCAGGATCATTCACGTTTTCTTCTTTGTTTTTTTTGAATTCAAGTTTTCCAAATTTCCAGGTAAAATTAATCCCTACCGAACGGAAAGGAATTTTTCTCACACTCGTTTGTGTAAAATTTGAACCAAACAACTCCAGTTGCTGCTTCACATATGCATTAAATGGGTTTATTGCCATCAATGCCAGGCTCATCTTCTTATTGGATGATAATTTACGGATTGCTATACTGTAAGAAGTAAAGGATGGATATTTACCCTGAACTTCGTTGCGGGCAGAATTAAAGTTACCAAAGAATTCAGCCGCCAGCAAAGCTGAGAATTGATAAGCTGCATTTATATTGAACCGGTAATTAAAACTCCTCCTGTTCAACCCCTTGTCAACTTCATTGATTATATACCGATGAAACATAAATACATTGGATCGCAGGGTTAGTTTGTTGGTTGCATGAAGATTCACAAAAAGATTGACCCCGGTATTCTTTTCGGAACCGATATTTTCCCTGGTGCTCACAGAAACATTTTGGTACAATGAATCACCCACCAGCAATTGGGGATAATATTTAGTATAAGGTTGAATATCATGACTGTTATTGCGGTAGAATGCAGTAATCATAAAAGATCCGATCGCGGGAAAATCACGACTGTAGTTGAGTTCATACCGTTGCCCAATTTCCGGTTGCAGGTAAGGGTTACCTGCTGAAATATTTTTTGGATCACTGGTATTGACAAATGGATTTAAATCACCATAATCAGGTCTTTCGATGCGCTTGGAATAACTTAATTTAATAACCTGGTCTTTTGCCAGTTTTTTGGAAAAAAATATGGAAGGTACCCATGTATTATATCCTGGAGCCTGAACCTGGGATTGAGCATGAGAATAATAATCATTTATTTGGGTTCGCTCATACCTACTGCCGACCTTTACATCAAATAGTTTTGCAACGGGAAAGGAAATTTCTCCATAAAGCGCATATACCTTCTGATGATATGAGAGTGAATTTGACAAAGAACTATCTGGCCCGTAGTTGTGGGTATTGGCCCGGTAGCTGGTAACATCGGATGAACTATTGATATCAAGAAAGGTTGTTTTACCTCCTATACCCAATAGAATTTCTTTTGCAACCGGTACACTATAATCTACCTGCACCTGTGTTTCCTTTTCATGCCCCGGATTTCTGGCGCTTATCCCATAATAAAGAGAATCTGCCGGCATGATATACTGACTGTTGCCGGCGATACCAACGCTGTTCCCAAAGCTTGAGTTCACAGATATATTCAATTCCTGATCCTCTTTATTAAAATTTCGTTTATATGAAAGCGATATATCAGTATTGTGGAACCTGGAAGAATTGCTGTTTTGGTTAAAGTACAATGCACTGGAAATTGTATTTCCCGTGTTATCCAGGAAGGTTTGCGCCTGGTTATTGTTGCCGGTGGCACCATTCCCAAAAACATTATAGTTGAGGGTTCCGGTAATATTGTTTTTCTTTTTGATCGTCCAGTCAAATCCAAACCCCGACTCAATCCCATGCCGGTTAAAACGACTGCTTCCATTTTGAGCAAGCAATACTTTATTTTCTAAAGAATCGTTGGAAGTTCTTAATGCTGAGCTGGGGGTACTGGCATTCAGTCTGGCATTGCCACTCACAAATGCATTAAAACCAATATTCCCCTTACGCGCATTAAAATTGAAAGATCCATTTTCCATGCGGGTGCCAGCTGTTAATGAGAGGTTTCCATTGATTCCTCTTGCTGTATTTTGCTTTAATATAATATTAATGATACCCCCCAACCCCTGGGCATCATATTTTGCACCCGGATTTGTAATTACTTCAATACTTTTTATCTGGCTCGCGGGTATCGATTGCAATACGTCTGCTATGCTGCTACCAAATGCAGTCGACGGCTTTCCATTAATCAAAAAACGAATGCTGCTGCTACCGGATAATTCTACGTTGCCATCTACATCCACAGAGACCTGTGGTACCTTTTTTAAAATATCGGTAGCAACTCCGCCCTGGGAAGTCAAATCTTTTTCCGCGTTGTATACTAGTTTGTCAATTCTGTTGTCTATTAATTTTCCCTGTCCGGTTACAGTAACTGCAGCCAATAATTTAACGTCTTTGGCAAGCGGGATCGTTTTCAAAACCATGCTCATATTTTCCCTGGTAATCGATATATGGGCAACCGTAAATTTTTTATATCCAATAAATTCAACGAACAGCATATAGTCTCCGACAGCCACAGTGTCCAACCTGAAAAAACCAGTAGCGTTACTCATTGTACCATTCACTACTTTTCCGTTGCCTTGCTCCATCAAACTAATAGTGGCATATTCCAGCGCCTGCCCCGACATTGAATCAATAATTTTTCCTTTGATGATAGCGGATCCGGTGCTGCCTTGCAATTGAGCACCCAACTTCAGCTGACTTACCAATGCCAGCAGTAAAATACAGTACTTCATTATTATTCCCATCCCCAGTAAAGTTTATGCAAACTTATCAGCGTATTCTGTGTAAATCCTGAATTAAAGGCCGGATAGCCATAAATCTTTCTCTTCGTTTACATTTACCTATTATCTATGCTATTCAAAATCAATTTTCAGCAAACAAAGTATTTTCTACTTTTTTCAGGTATCGGCACCATTTGATTAATTTTTACTTTTATTAACAATTAACGGTTAAGTATTGTAATGACTTTACAGATTTTATCATTTCCAGGCATTGTTTCGGCTACCAATGGGCATATTGAAACCCAACAAAAAACATGGATAGACCGACAAATAACCCTTTTAGCCGGCTTTCTTCAGAATGTCTACAAATTTTTAAGATAGGTTACACTTTAATATTCACTATTAAAACAATTAGCATGAAAAAGTTTATGTTTTTATCTATTTTTTTTGCAGCAACGATATGCATGAAATCAGTTGCCCAGGATTTAAAAGAAAAAGATGTTCCTGTAACGGTAAAAGCAGCTTTCTCGCATAAATACCCGGCAGCCAAAAAAGTTAGTTGGGAAAAAGAAAAGGGAAATTATGAAGCCAACTGGGGCGGTAAATCGGGAGAAGATAATTCAGCAATGTTTAACCCTTCAGCTGTTTTTTTAGAGCTGGTGGAAGCTATACCAGTTGATCAATTGCCTGCCAATATAATTACCTATGTTAGTAAAAATTATAAGGGAGCTAAAATAAAAGAGGCGGGGAAGGTTACTGATGCTTCAGGTAAACATATGTTTGAAGCAGAGATAAAAGGTAAAGATTTGATTTTTGATGAAAAAGGTGTGTTCATCAAAGAAGACTAGCAGAAATCTGTTTAGCACTTTCAAAAATTGCAAGGCAAATCCAAAAACCAATTACGCTTGACCGTTCATTTAAAAGACAATAACAAATATTTAAAATTATTTGCTATTGAGTTCGTTGTTGCAGCAATTATATTGACTGCTTCTATTTTACTTTTTGAATTTATTGCCAATGAAATTGTTATAGAAAATGAAGACAATCTCGATGTAAATACATTTAATTTTTTCTATTCATATATTTCAGCATTTAATACAAAAGTTGCTTTAGTAATCACCTTTTTCGGGAGTTGGTATTTCCTGGTTCCGGCCAATATTTTGGTAATCGTTTATCTAATTAAAAAAAATAAACAGCAATATTCTTTAATAGCAGCTATTTTATCGATATTAAGTTTCTTATCCGGGCTTTTTATAAAAGATATATTTCGCCGGCACAGGCCATTGGTGCCGGTCGTCGCGGGTGTGGATGGTTATAGTTTTCCAAGCGGTCACTCACTGGGTGCTTTTACCTTTTGTGGTGTAATTATTTTTATCATTTTTCGATCAACCATTCCTGGTTTTATAAAATGGTTATTGTCAATTTTAATTTTAGTGTTTACGCTGCTTATTGGATTGAGCCGAATATACTTACACGTTCATTTTGCAAGTGATGTGCTGGGAAGTTTATTGATAGCGATAATGTGGCTTTCGCTTACATTTATTACAATCCAATTGGTGGAGAAAAATATCAAAATATCTGTTCGTAAGGATTTGTAAAATTTTATTGGATTACATTTACTGCAGGGGTTTACATTTTAATTTCAATATGAAAATTAAAGGATGCAGCATAAATATCTTAGTGGCGATAACGCTGTTGGTATCTACTTTGGGCAGTACCGCCTCCGCCTAAATAGAATTTGAACAGATTAGATGGATCAGTATTAGTAGCTGTATAATAGTAGAGGCCAAGAACCGCAGGCGTAGTTGTTAAATTAATGGGCGCACTTGTATACCAGTTTGTTTTTGGTGAAACATCCTGTTGACATGCCAATACTACAGTTCTGGCTGCATCTGCACTTGCTTTGAATTTTATAGAGTATTTTTTACCCGCTTCTAAAGCTACGGGATAGGATATTTGAACGGAAAAGTCAGGCAGTGCCTGCATTCACAATAGTAACCTTGTATGCGTTACCTGTATAGCCGGCTTTTGGCTCAACTGATAGACTGGCCTTAGCAGCAAGCGGGTTGCCAGGCTCCCAAGAATAATCGAAGTAATGACCCCAACCGGCATCATTCACATTGAATGAAGGGTTCAGGATAATGTTTGCTCCAACGGTTTGTGCTTTTACTTCATTAAAGAAAAAATTTGGCAACGTAGTAAGTAAAAGTGCGTAAAAAAGTTTCATTTGTGTCTGCTTTTAGCTTTTTAAAATATTCAAATTGTATATGATTGTTGCCTTTTAAGTTTGCGTATTCAGGCAGATAAAAGCATCAGATTATATTGGTAAAAGCATAATTTTTATAAACCACAATAGCGTTATCCCACCTAATTTCTTTCTTTGTTGCAATGCCTTCTATCCTTAAAAAATCAACCCTATGTTCCAATCGCCTCGCTGTTTGCTAACTTAATAATGCATCATCAGGTAATATCTCAATTAAGCTAATGCTCGATGAACTTTAATTAAGTTTGGGATGCAATACTTTTACCACACCCATTAATTTAATTTCAATTTCTTCCAGCGATTTTCCTTTTGTTTCCGGCACCCGCTTTTTAACAAATACAAAATAGAGCAGGCAGATAGCTGCATGTATGCCAAAAGTTATATGCAATCCAAACTGCTGTTTAAGCACGGGAAAAGAAGCAGTGGTAAATAAGTTCGCAACCCAAAGGCTAAGCGTTGCCAGCGACATGGCATTTCCCCTTAACCTATTGGGGAAAATTTCTGATAACAATACCCAGGTTACAGGCCCCAATGTGGCTGCATAAATGGCAATAAAGCCCAATACAAAAATTAGTGTGTAATAGCCGGGTGCACTAAAATAAAAACATAGAGCCAGTGCCACAGCATCTAAACACAAAAGCATTGCACCATATAGCAACAGCGTTCTGCGGCCAATTTTATCAATGGTAAAAATGGCGATAAACGTAAAAATAAAATTGATAACGCCCAGGATAATAGATTGCAGAAAAGCGGTATCCTCGGCCATACCGGCTTGTCTAAAAATAACCGATGCATAAGAAAATAAAGAGTTTTGCCCTACCGCCTGTGAAAAAACAGCAACAATAATTCCCATAAAAATAATTGGCCAAACATCTTTTTTAAACAAATCACTTACCCTTTCTTTTGTTTGATTTGCATAACTATTTTCTATTTGATTCGCTTCAGCATTGCCGTATTCACTTCCTCCAATGCGGCTTAAAATTAAATGAGCCTCAGCATTTCTGTTTTTGCCAATAAGCCAGCGGGGGCTTTCAGCTACAAAAAATAAACCAGCAAAAAATAATAGAGCAGGTGCTGACTGTGATGAAAACATCCAGCGCCAATTATTTTCACCCATGTTTAATAATAAATAATTAGAGAGGTATGCCAGCAATATCCCGATAACAATTGACAGTTGATAAAACGAAACCATTCTGCCCCTATTGGGTGCCGGTGAGATTTCTGCCACATACATCGGGCAAACCAATGCTGCTGCACCTACAGCCACTCCGCTCAACATTCTAAAACAAATGAACATTGGAAAATTGGCTGCCCAACCAGTGCCAATACCTGTTACCGCAAATAACAATGCGCAAATCATGAGGAGCTTTTTTCTTCCGAGGCTGTTGCTTAACCTGCCACTTATAACAGCACCAATGGCAGCGCCCAGATTAATACTGCCAACAGCCCAGCCAGTCTCAAACTCATTCAGTTGAAAATGATTGCTGAAAAAAGAAACAGTGCCTGAAATAATCACCAGGTCAAACCCAAACAATACACCACCCAATGCAGCTATGGCACTGATTAGGTAAACATATTTTTTATTGAAGCTAAAGTTCCCTTTAACAACATTTTCTGTATTTATTTGAATTATGGCAGCCATTTCTTTATTGAATGAATTAGTAAAGCCGGGTAATTTTAATTTTATTATTTCAATGCCACATCAGCTTCCTTAGCCAGGAAATCTGCCCCATCTTCTGATAGTCCGGCTGCCTCTGAAAGCAACAATGCATCATCAGGCACTACTTCAATAGGGGTAATGCTGGAGGACGAAGAGGCAGAATCATTATAACCAATATTGGATGCACGGTTATAGCAGGAAATCATTGACCAGCGGGGGTTTGCAGATAAATTTGCTTCAGAGCGGTGCAATAAATTACTGTGAAAAAATAACACATCACCTGCATTCAATTCAACATAAATCAACTCCATTGTTTGCAATGATAAATCTACATAGTGCTGTGACGCTCCTACCTGTTCACCGGAAAAACCATGTTCTATCCTTCCCATTTTATGTGAACCTTTTATCACCTGCAGGCAACCATTTTCTTTATTGGCTTCTGTGATGGCGACCATTACACTCATCATTTGCTCGGGCAACAAAAATTCATTTTTATACCAGTATCCATAATCCTGATGCCACTCCCATGCGCCACCAACTTTTGGTTCTTTCTGCATCAGCTTGCTGTGAAAATGACAAACAGCAGCATTGCCATCCAATATTTTATCAACAGCAGTTACTAAGCTTTCACTTCTGGTAAGCAGCCCATAAATATCATTGCCTGGTTTATACCATAAAGACAATTTGCTTCGCTTACCGCTACTATCATTTACATTGATTGCATTTTTACTTACTGCCGAATCTGCAATCGCTGTATCGTATAATTTAGCAGCTTCTTCAACGTTAAAAAAGCCTTTCAAAATCAGGTAACCATCATTGTGGTATTGTTTTACCTGTTCATCTGTTAATGTTTGTTTTGCCATGATGATAAATTTTATAAATTATTGAATGTTTAATATTATTTTTCAGCCACTTCAAATAACTGGCCGCCATATTCCTCTTTTATCGTTACTTTAAAACCTTGCTGCGCCAGTTGTTTACCAGTAGCTTTTTGCATAATTATTTTGCCTGATACTGCTTCTTTTACAGTATAACTTTTTACGGGATCAAGATAACTTACTATCACTTTTCTTTCCGTATCTGCACCGCCCTGTTTAAATACGCCGATAATTCCACCGGATGTTGTTTCCGTATTGATTCGCTGAAACCCATCCCACATACCATCCATTGGTTCACCATATCCGGCGAGGTCTTGCCGGAAACTCATGATGCCATAACGGTTTTCCATTAGTTGCAGCCAGTCTGCATAACCTCTGTATTTTTTTAAATCGGTTGCTGATAATTTTCTCGGGTCTCCGAGCATAATGGGCAATGCACCAGCCAGGGATTTAATATGCATATCCCATGCGCTATCCTGCATTTCGGGGTTGCCAATAACCAATGCTGTTGATGGTATTGCCGGGCTTCGCCACCATGCCATATTGCGGATACGCAAATCAACCTTTGCATCAGGGCCACTGAAGTTGGAAAGCCAGTTGCCTTCCGCATGTTTCAGCATGGCGTAGTCAATTAACTGTAAACCTCCCATTGTTTCAAAAGTGCAATCAATAAACAGGTTTGGTTTGGCGGCATGCAGTTCATCAAACAGTTGCCACACTTTTTCATAGCTTACATAAAACGATTCGTTATGATCCTTAAAACCGTGGTTGCTGGCATAGTCGCCGGATTTTTCATTGTTAAAAACATAGGGGCTGGTTACCACTGCAAAATCTAATTTCAAATATTCCAATCCATAGTCAAGGGAAAATTTCAATAATATTTTTTTGATGTAATCTTTCCAGCCTGTATTAAAAGAAGCAGATCTTAGCTGTGATACATCATCGGCAATGTGCAGATTGGCAAAATTTCCTTCTTTGCCTAAAACAAACCATTCGGGGTGTTCTTTATACACTTTGCTTTCAGGTGAAGCACTGCCAACACTTACCCACAATCCGGGTTTCATACCCAATGATTTTATATAATCAAAGACAGGTTTTAGGCCATTGGGGAATTTTGTTGTATCAATGTTCCAATCACCATAATTATCCTGCCAGCCATCATCTATAATAAATTCTTTCATACCGGCAGCAGCAGCGGCTTTTGCCAGTTCCATCACTAATTTTTCATTGATGTTTTTTTGAAAAGGTACCCAGGTATTATAGACAAAAGTGGGCTTATGTTCCAGTTCTGAAAGCCTTATGCCCATATGCCTGCGCACAAAATCTGGTACTGCGGTATTCAATATTTCATCGGGATCTTTATGGTTGGCATATACCATAGTAAACACTTGTGGCGTAGTAAAACTTTGCCCTTTTTCCATGTATTTCCTGAAAGGGAAACGGGCATCCTTATGGGTAAGCCCGGCACAAATAGTTGGCTCCTGCCAAAATGCAGAAGTATGTTTTATTACGCCGGATGCTTCATTGCCAATGACAATTCCCTGCTGCCAATCGCTGTTGTGTACTGTAACCAATGCATCCTGCATATTGCCATCGTAAGGACCAATGGAGCGCCGCCTGCCATAGTCGTGGCATATCCAGCTAAAAGTACTTGCCCAATAATTCGGTGTTTCAAATTTTTCTACATCCACCGATTCTAACATGAGTGTTTGTTCGCCCAGGTTTTTTATAATTAAGTCTTTGCGGATAACGGGGAGGTTAGGATATAATAAAAACCGGATGGTAAGTTCAATCTTTTGTTCTGCACTTATTAGGGTTACGGCTACGCCATCGCCTTGTTTTGTATCGGTATATTTTGCAATGTTTTTCAAAAACCAGTTTCCATTGCCTGAATAAATTATTCCATTTATTTCAAACTGAAAGTCTGGATTTATTTTAGTGAAATATTTAAAGTCTGTATTAATTGGATGGTAAGAAGTAGTAGTGAATTTACCCGTACTTGCAGGCAGTTGAATAGTACGTTGTACAACACCATTGTCAAGTATTAATTCTTTATCTGTCCATTTTGCAAATGGTTGCTGCGCTGTACATACCTGTATTGTGAAAACAGAAAGGAGCAAAAGAAAAGTTTTTTCTTTTGAATAACACTTTTTATGATTTGACAGATAGTTTATGTTCATTCCGCAGGCAATCGGTTAATAAAAAAAAGATTATTATCAGAATGGCAAGTCCTGAAATCTAAAATTGAACTATTCCAGTCTCTTTTAAATGAATAATTTTATTTTAAACATGGATTATTTTACCCTTAATTTTATGGGTCACTTAAAAAGTAGCTGTGGTTAAAGCCGTTCAAAAAAGCAGGGGTTTTCAGGGGGAACTCATTATCGAGGTTCCCAAAGTTGCAATTGCACAAAGCCAAAAACTGCCCCTTATCAATACACTGTTTATTGCCAGGATGGGCTTTTATCCAAAAGCGATGCACCATTATTATCACCGGCCAACAGGTTTCTCGCAGGTAATATTATTATACTGCACTGATGGAAAAGGCTGGTTACAATTTAAAAAAGGTAGAATAATACTTGAAGCAGGACAAGTTTACTTGATACCTTCTGGAATACCACATGCTTACGGCGCAGATACTGAAAATCCATGGACAATATACTGGTTCCATTTTCTTGGTAATCAGTCCACTGAAGTTGTTAAAGCTATAATGGGGGAAGTAAAAGGGAAAACGGTAAAAGCGGTGCAAGTTGGTTTTTCAGAAAAAAGAGACAAAGTCTTTAAACAAATTTCTGCTGTATTTTTAAAAGGTTACAGTGCAGCCAATTTACTTTATGCCAATCTCTTGCTTTACTATTATTTGGCGAGTCTTGTTGTGCCGGAACAATTTCTGCAACAACCATCTCCGGCACAGTCAACCAATGCAAGCGATAAAGCGATCTTGTTTATGCAGCAAAATTTGTCCCGGCAAATCACGCTGGATAATATTGCCCATGCCGCTCATTTATCGGTTTCCTTTTTTTCCAGAAAATTTAAACAGGACACCGGTTACTCTCCTATAGAATATTTTAATCTGCTGCGGGTACAGCAAGCCTGCCAACTTTTGCATTTCAGCAAACTCCGTATCAATGAAGTGGCTTCTAAAATTGGTATTGATGACCCCTTTTATTTTTCCCGTTTATTTAAACAGCAAATGGGTATTTCGCCGGTGGCATATAGAAAAGGTGAAGGTGTTTTTAAAGAACAGTGATATTGTTTTATCTAAATGAAAATTCATCTTAATTAAAGTAACACCGCATTTCTTCATAATTTTTAAAGTAATAAAACCAGTACTTAAATATTTGCCGAGAGAAGAGAAAGAGTCATTTGTCGTTAAATTTTTCGATTATTATTATTATCCAACACCCTGGCACTATCATCCGTAATATGAATTGGTGCTGTTAATTGAAAGCCTCACAATGGCGTCAACTTGGATTCAAATATTCGAGAACCTGGCGCACGCGTGTCTAACGAATAACTGAATAAATATTGTAATTAATGTAAGACAGCTAGACCGGCTTGTGTCTTAGTAAAAGAAACTTAAAATATGAGCCACTGTTTCCTAGCAGAGTGAAAGCAAGCCGCCATCTCTTAGTTCCCAAGCGATGTTTCTGCATTGGCGATTTATCTAAACAGGGAATGACCGCGGAACTAGCCATCTTACTGTTATATTTATATAGAATTGAGATTATATTAACCACCGGGTCCCCCGTAATGTAATAAGATTCTGATATTGCTGCAGCGGAAACTCGGCAAGAAAGGTAAAACAAAAAAGCCCGCAAACATTGAGTTTGCGGGCTGCTGATTCGTTTTGAATTGTAAAAAAGTGGAGCTGGAGGGA
>JBBQZZ010000002.1:0-736669 GCA_038207265.1 Chitinophagales bacterium
GTGCCCAGGAATGGATTCGAACCATCACATCCTTGCGAACGCTGCGACCTGAACACAGTGCGTCTACCAATTTCGCCACCTGGGCAGTCTTTGAATGTTAGTAATATAGTACCGTTCATTCATCAGGGCTGCAAATATAAAGAAACCTGTTATTGTATAAACATATCCTGCTGATATTTTTTATGCTGCAGAAGTACGACTGTCCCACCCAATCAACAATACACCTGCAATAACCAAAGCTGTACCTGCTATTTGTTCGGCAAATATTCTCTCTCCCAAAATAAAATGTGCCTGTACAATGGTTGATACGGGGCCAATACCGGACACAATGGCCACGTTGTTTGAACCAATCCGTTTCATGCCAAATGAAATAAGAAAAGAAGGTATGACCGTGGCGATTATAGCAAGTAAAATTCCATATCGCCAGTATTGCGTACCCGACTGCAGTAAAGAATAATTACCTCTTAGCAAATAATGAAATAGCACCCCAATGGTAGCAGCCAGCATTGCATAAGCGGTAAACTTGGTGGCACCCACTATCGGTATAATTTTACCACTTCCAACAATATAGATGGCATAAGTAATGGCGCAAATTAATATGAGGAAACTGCCCCAGAGAAATTGTGGACCCTGTGCATCAATGTTCAATTCTCCTATATATGCAATCCCGATTCCGGTATAGGTAAGCAGTAAAGCAATGAATTGAATGCGGCTTATTCTTTGCTTAAATACGATTGCATTTATCAGCACAGCAAAAGTGGGATATAGAAATAATATCAATCTTTCCAACCCGGCAGATACATACTGAAGTCCTGCAAAATCCAGGTAGCTGCTCGTATAGTAGCCAAACAATCCCAATATAATTATGTAACACCACTGTTTGCCGGTAAATAATACATTGTCTTTTTTTTGCCCGGTAAAGAAAGCAACGGCCAGGTAAAAAGGAAGTGATAAAATCATTCTTATACTCAGTAATGAAAGAGCGTCAATATGGGTTTCATGAAAAGCTTTTTTCACAATGATTGCCTTGGTGGAAAATAATATGGCGCCCAAAAAAGTAATTAAAAAACCAGCCAGTGAAATACTATGTTGTTTATTTACATTCATCTCAGATAATAAACCCCGGTGCTCTCAGAAACCTTCCTGCACCGGGGCGATTATTGTAAAAAAATTAATTTGTGATCAGACGGCTACATTAAATTCGCGCAGCGCATCATTTAAACTTGTCTTCAAATCAGTACTTGCCTTTCGCTTGCCTATTATTAATGCGCAGGGCACATTGTATTCACCCGCCGGAAATTTTTTTGTATAACTACCGGGTATGACTACACTACCTGCAGGTACACGACCTTTGTATTCTGCCGGTTCGCTACCACTCACATCAATGATTTTTGTAGATTTGGTGAGTACCACATTGGCACCCAGCACCGCTTCTTTTTCTACCAGCACCCCTTCCACTACAATACACCTACTTCCAACAAAGCATCCATCTTCTATTATAACCGGACTTGCCTGCAAAGGTTCCAGTACTCCTCCTATACCTACGCCACCACTCAGGTGTACGCCTTTACCAATTTGAGCACAACTACCAACGGTTGCCCAGGTATCCACCATCGTTCCTTCATCTACATAAGCACCGATATTCACATAACTGGGCATCAACACCACGTTTTTTGCAAGATAAGCTCCATAACGGGCAACAGCATGCGGAACTGCGCGAACGCCAAGCGCTTTGTAATTTTTTTTCAATAACATCTTATCATAAAACTCAAATGGCTCCAGGTTCCAGGTTTGCATAGGCTGAATACCAAAGTATAATAAGATGGCCTGTTTCACCCACTCATTCACCTGCCAGCCATTGGCGGAAGGTGAAGCTGTTCTTAACCTGCCTTTGTCGGTTTCTTCTATCACCGCTTTAACTGCATCAGCATATTTTTTTTCGTTTAGCAACTCACGGTTGTTCCAGGCTTCAAGTATCAAATGTTGTAATTCCATCAACGTTATTTTTTTGCAAACATAATGTATGAAATTGAATTAATTTGTTCAATACATTGCAGGTGTTGCAAGTGTTTTATTTCAGGTATTGACGCAAAAAATAAAAGACCTTGTATCTTATTTCACCGGCATCAAACATCACCCCAAAATGCGGTGCACCTGGTACCATCAACAATTCATTTTTTACGTTGGCCAGGTCTAACCAGGAATGCAGGATGACAGATTGTGTATAAGGAACTGATTGATCTTTTTCTCCCTGAACAATTAAAAAAGGCGGATCATTTTTATCAATATAAGTTACCGGGCTCGCAATCTTCGCAAGATCGGGTCTTTTGAGTGGCAAAGCGCCCAATAAAATGGAAACCGGGTTGCGTTCGTTATTGATCGAGGTATCGGGCGCGCCAGCCAGTATTACAAAATCAGATGGCCCGTAAAAGTCCAGTACCATATTTATTTTGAACCCGGGCTTTTTTTCATTTGCATAAAATGATGGTATTGTATTGTTGTTCGACAATCCAAGTAAAGAAGCCAGGTGACCGCCTGCTGAAAATCCGATCAATGCAAACTTGTCTTTATTGAGTTTATATTTTTCGGCATGTTGGTAAAGCCATTCTATGGCAAGATTGCAATCCTGTACCTGGGCAGGAAACTTAGCGCTGGTGCTATATCGGTAGTCGATTGATGCCAGCGCATATCCACTGTCAATAAAAGACTTTACGGTCTTTTTCATATAAACCATGTCTGCATACTTATCATTTTCCATCCATGCACCGCCATGAATCCAGATAACGAGTGGTAGCGGACCTGTTGAAGCAGGTGGCAGGTATATATCCAGTAAATGACTTTTTAATGTATCATTGGCATAAGAAATATTACCAAATGCAATTGTATTGGCCGGAAAAATATCTTTCACCCTTTCCGCCATTTGCGCGATGGCAGCAGATGTGAACAAGAAAATGTAAATACTATTTAATAAAAAGGTTGGGTACAATTTTTTTAATGAGGTACGCTTCATGCCGGTTAATTTAAGCGTCAAAACTATTGAATTGGCGCCTATCGGCAATCTTAACTTCCAATATTGACACATAAAAAAAGAACAGTCGCAATGGGCAACTGTTCTTTTCATTTAATATAATAAACCGTCCTATATAATTCTTAAGCCAAGGCTCAATTGAAATCCCTGGTTTTTCCATTTGTCCTGGTTGCTGGCATCATGGATATCATTAAGTCCGATAAAATAGCGGCCACTCAAACGAAAATTCGCAATGTTTAGCTGTACACCACCCACCAATGATAAGTCACCTGTTTTAAAAGCATCTTTCCCATTTTCAAACAAATTTTTGTGCTTATCCACTAAAATTCCAAATTGCGGGCCGGCCTGGAAGGTTATAAAATTCGCCGGTGTGTAGTTTAATAACAATGGAATTGAAACATAATTCAACTTTACACCTTTCAGGTTCTTAACATCAATAACATTGCTTAAGGAAGTATCAACTTTGGCATTGTATTGATTAAATAATACTTCTGGTTGTATCTGCCATTTATTACCCAGTTTAATTTGAGCGAAAGCACCCAAATGGTAGCCATACAAAAATTCATCAGAAAAAGATTTGCCGTCTATTTTGGTAATATTCACACCACCTTTTACACCTACCTGCAAAAAGGGCAAATGTGGCTGAGCTACCGCGGCTGTAGAAACCATCAATACTATAAAAAGAGGAGCCAAAAGTTTCTTATTCATGTTTTATGGTTTTAGTTCAGTTTAAGGTTTCAAGTTACATGCCATTCCACAAAGGTAGAAGTTAAATAAAGTTAAGGGCATGTCAATAAGACCTTAAAAATAATCAGAAGTTAAAACCAACTGTAAAGGAAAAAACCTGGCTGACTTTTTTATCAGCATCAGGAAAATAGTAATCCATGAACCAGATGGGTTGAAGATTGAATTTACCAATGGTATAATAGAGACTGGTTGAAAGCGCCGCCGACTGCAATTGCATATCATTTCCATCTGCGGAATCATAACTTCTTCTGAAACGGGCAAGTGTTATTTTTCTTTTGGTAGCATCAATATTGGTATTGGTATTGGTATTTATGCGTGAAGACCCACCAACTACATAGGCAGTAAAACTCAGCGTGAGGTTATCATTTTTTGTAAAAATTTCATCCCAGTCAAAATCTTTTCTAACCGAAACAGACAAAGACAAATCCTTTATTTTATTTTCAGATTGTTCAGTTACCGTATACCTGAACCAGGCCAGTCTCTGTAGCACGGTGCTGTAACGCAACACGGAATCTTTGTAACTCAGTTTATCAGAAAAATGACCTGTTGCATAACCAACAGCAATGCCATATCGCCAGGAATGATGCCTGATATTAAAATAACCATATAGATCATTCTCATAGGGACTTGCATTGAGAGTGGCTGTATCTTTTCCAAAATAACGGGTATAAGAAATACCAGCAGAATTTTTTTCGCCAATAAAATCGTAAGAAGGAGTAATGGCGTATTGATAAAAACCTAATTTATCATTTAACTGTGAAAGGAAGCCGGTTACACTCAACCCCAGTCCACTTTTGTGATAATATCCAATGATAGGGGTGAATGATAATTTATTGGTGGAAGATTCCTGTGTATTCAGCGAATTGTTTTTTATACTGAACGTTCGGTTACCAATTCCAACACTCACCGATAAAAAACTTTTGGGTTGAGACAATGAATCCAGGAAGGCATCAAAGCCGTTCATCAATGAGTCCATCACAGCAGTTGTATCACCCTTTGCAAAAAGCGAATCCAATTTGCGGGTTTGCGAATAAATCCGCTGATTTGAAATAACAAAACTGGCAATAAAAAATAATAATAGAATGGGTTTGGTCATCAGGGCGGTTGGTTTTTGGATATGTTCTTCTTTAAAAACGGTCATTTGACCGCTAAAATTGTAACAAGTTTAAAGTGGAATTAAAATCCATTTTGTCAAACCAATTCTATGACGGTAATTTCCGGAAGAATACCAACGCGACCTGGATAACCTATAAAACCAAAACCCCTGTTTACATACAATTTTTGTTTGCCTTCTTCGTATAAACCAGCCCATTGCTGATACATGTATTGAACGGGGCTCCATTTAATGCCCGGCATCTCAACACCAAACTGCATTCCATGTGTATGTCCTGCCAGCACTAAATCAATATCGCTGTACTGGGTTCTCACTTCAGCTTCCCAATGACTTGGATCGTGACTCATTAATATTTTAAAGGGATATTTTTCGGTACCTGGATAAGCGAGGTTCATCTTACCATATTTTGGAAACCTTGCTTTGGCACTCCAGTTTTCAATGCCCAGTAATGCAAGCTGGTCGCCATTTTTTTCCAGCACCACGTGTTCATTCATAAGCAAGCGCCAACCCAGCGATGTATGAACTTTTTTTAGATCTTCCAGGTTGTTTTTTTTTGCTTCCGGGCTATCCCAGTGTACATAATCGCCATAATCATGATTGCCCAATGTAGAGTAGATACCCATGGGTGCTGAAAGCTGGTTAAACACTTCCAGATAATCATTCATCTCCGTTGCACGATCGTTTACCAGGTCACCTGTAAACAAAATAAGATCTGCTTTCTCTTTTAATATTTTTTCAACCCCTTTTCTCACTGCTTTTTTATCGGTAAAGCTTCCACTATGTATATCGCTTATTTGTACAATCTTCATTCCTTTAAACCCTTTTGGTAAGTTGTCATAGGCTAACTTTACCTGTCTTACTTCATAATTGTATTTATTACTGAAACCGTAGATCAACGTACCAAACAGCGATGCGCCTGCTCCCAAACCCAGCCAGCTTAAAAAAACAGAGCGGGTAATACCATCACCGCTTAAATCCCCGGCTTTGCTGTTCCGGTAAAAAATTTTGGTGGCAGCCCATTGTATCAGGCGACGACTATCATCTAATAAGAAAAATATTACAGCAATCAGTTTTGCAAAAAACAATCCTACAACAATGGCAAATAAATAAGTCCGCAGCATTCTTGGCCAATGATCATAATTCGAATAAGGCAATAAAATCAGTAAAATAATGGTAGCAGCAGAAATGGTCCAGTAAATTGAATAAATGATCAATTTTGTTTTATGAGATGCGGATTGGCTTACAAGCTTTACTGCCTGGAATACATAAAAATCCAGCAGTATCATAATGCCGATAATGATCCATAAAAAACCGGTATTGCGCATATGTTTTATTTATAAGCGTAAAAATAAAAGTAAAAGTTGTTAATGAATTTATTAAAAGGCAAGAAATTCGTCCAATTGGATGCCGATAGCATCCAATGTCCCTTTATCTGTAATAACACCGGTTCCATTCAACAATTTGTCTACTACAGAAATAGGAAGTTTATTGGGATGCACCACAACTTTCACATAATGTAAAACGCTCGTAAGATGTTCCATTCCACGCAGGTTTCCGGCCCTGCCCGTAGATACTCCTGTGAGCAATGCTTTTTTCCCCCACCATACTTTTTGTATATCGGTGCTGTCGATCAGGGATTTTAAAACACCTGGAAAACTGCCATTGTATTCGGGAGAGACAAAAATAAATTTACGGGAGGGAATCAACAATTCATTTTCCAGTTTTTCAATCGTTGCATTTCGCTCATTTACCTGCAATCCTTCGAGTGATAAGAAACAGGCTTCAATTCCCTTCTCTGCCAACAAATGCTGGTATTGTTCAGCTACTTTGATGGTATTACTACCCTGCCTGTTGGTACCACTAATTATTGTAATCATTTTTTACCCAATTTTATAACTTTTCCCGTCCCCGCATAATATGCGGGTTGGCATACTTGTACAGTAATATCATTTTAAACCAGCTGCTTCCCTTCACTGCTTTCAGTGTAAGCGGAGTAACAGCAATTGCTGTATCGCTCAACAAAACTTTGGCTTTTTAGTTTTATCAATCATCAGGCACTTGTATTTTTTCCCAAAATGGAAACTCACCGATTATTATGCCGAATTGTTATTTTTGCCATCCTGTCATTGCGTTTGGATTCATTAAGCAGTGAACTTCAGATAACAAATCAAAAGAGCCTTTATGAAACTTATTTATTACGGTCATTCCTGTTTCGGTGTAATTATAAAAGGAAAAAGAATTTTATTTGATCCGTTTATTACTTACAATGAGCTCGCCAATAAGATCGTTGATATTGACACTATCCAGGCAGATTATATATTGGTCTCTCACGGTCACGTAGATCATATTGCCGATTGTGTGCGCATTGCAACCCAAACAGGTGCCAAGGTAATAGCCAATTGGGAAATACACGAATGGTTGAATAAGCAAGGCGTAACAAATACCCATCCGCTCAATACGGGTGGTAAATGGAATTTTGAAACCTTTTCCGTAAAATGTACGGTAGCACAGCATTCCAGCGGATTACCCGATGGCAGTTATGGGGGTAACCCAATGGGTTTTATTGTTAGTAGCGAAGAAGGAAATTTTTATTATAGTGGTGATACGGCCCTGACCATGGATATGCAACTCATCCCCAAATGGGCAAAACTAAATTTTGCCGTATTACCTATTGGAGACAACTTTACCATGGATGCTGGCGATGCAGCAATTTGCGCAGGCATGATAAATTGTAAAACAGTCATTGGCGTTCATTACGATACCTTTGGTTATATAAAAATAGATCATGAAAGAGCGGTGAAGATCTTTGCACTGGCAGGGGTTGAATTGAAGTTGCTGAAGATTGGAGAGAGCATTGAATTATAAACTGGAGCGTCTAAATACTATATACTTTGTACTTAATATCTGGTATACAGACAGATTTCTTTGAAAAAGCACTAACAATTAAAAACAATGGCTGAAGGCTCATAGCTCAAAGCTAATAGCCCCGGCAAAAAAATATGGCAAGAATAATAGGGATAGCAAATCAAAAAGGCGGCGTTGGAAAAACCACTACAGCCATTAACCTGGCCGCAAGTTTTGCAGTGCTGGAGTTCAAAACTTTATTGGTGGATGCTGATCCGCAGGCCAATAGTACTACGGGTACTGGTTTCGATCTGCATAATATTACAAAGAGCCTGTATGATTGCATGGTGAATGAGATACCCGTACGCGATGTAATTTTAAAATCAGACATTCCCAATCTTGATATTGTTCCCAGTCATATTGACCTTGTGGGAGCAGAAATTGAAATGATTAATTATCCCAATCGCGAAACAGTTTTGAAAGGGTTGCTGGAACCATTGCGGGGTGATTATGATTTTATCGTTATTGATTGTTCACCATCTCTTGGATTGATTACAGTAAATGCACTAACTGCAGCGGATGCTGTTATAGTACCGGTTCAGACGGAATTTTTTGCCCTGGAAGGATTGGGCAAATTGCTGAACACGATTAAGATTGTACAAAACCGGCTCAACCAGTCATTGCAAATTGAAGGTATACTAATGACTATGTATGATGGTCGTCTTCGTTTGTGCAACCAGGTAGTAAGTGAAGTAAGAAAGCATTTCGACGAAATGGTCTTCAGTACAATTATTCACCGCAATTCAAAAATAAGCGAAGCTCCCAGTGTAGGCAAACCCGTTATCTTATACGATGCGGTAAGCAAAGGCGCCATGAACTACCTGAATCTTGCCAAAGAAGTGTTGCAGAAAAATGATATGACGCGGATCAAACAGGAAGAACGTGTATTAGAATAAGGTATAGGGTAATTGGTGAAAGGTATAGGGCCTTACACCTTCCACCCAAAACCTTCAACCTTACAAAAATGACCAACCCAAAACAAAATAGAGACGCATTAGGCAAAGGCATCCGATCTTTGCTGCAGGGGATTGACGCAGATTTGAAGACAACTACTGGTGCTTTAAAAACTACAGTAGCAGAACAGGTAACTGGTATTCTGCGTATACCATTGGAGGAGATCGAAACCAATCCCAAACAACCCAGGCACGATTTTGATGAGCAGGCACTTAATGAGCTGGCTGCTTCTATCCGTATACATGATATCATTCAGCCCATTACTGTATCAAAATTACCGGGTGGGCGTTACCGCTTGATTTCCGGTGAACGCCGGTACCGTGCTGCAAAAATTGCCGGTATCAAAGACCTGCCCGCATACATACGCCAGGCCAATGATTCACAATTGCTGGAACTGGCTTTGCTGGAAAACCTGCAACGCGAAGATCTGAACGCAATTGAAATAGCGCTTAGCTATAAACGTATGATGGATGAATTGGATCATACCCAGGAACAGGTGGCGGAACGCATGGGAAAAGAAAGAAGTACGGTAGCCAATTATGTCCGTCTTTTAAAACTGCCGCCAGATATACAGGTAGCAGTTCGAAATAGCGATATCACCATGGGACATGCCCGCGCATTGATCAATGTAGATACTGTTGACAAACAACTATACATTTTTAATGAAGTCATAGACCGGAAACTATCGGTTCGTCAGACGGAAGAACTGGTACGTAAACTATATAAGCAGGCCACACCCGTTAAACAATCACTAAATCCTGAATTGCCACATGCCTTCAGGAAAATAGAAGATAATTTAGCATCACATTTCAGCACCCGGGTAAAACTCAACCACAATAAAAAGGGTACCGGTAACATTACAATAGAGTATTACTCGCTGGACGAATTGAATAAAATACTCGGCCAGATTGGGATTGCGGCTAATTAACAGCATGAAAAGATTTTTTTTCTTTTGCTTATTGGGTTTGATAATATGCTCTTTTTCTTTTGGCCAGGCAAAAGACAGCACTGCCATGCGAATGATCAGCGTCGATTCCGTGAAAGTAAAAAAAGCAGTAGTAGATTCAACTGGCAAAAAAAAGCATAGTCCGCGTAAAGCAACACTATATTCAGCCATACTACCCGGACTGGGACAGGTTTATAACCGCGCCTATTGGAAGGTACCGATTGTTTATGCAGCGTTGGGTATTACTGGTGCAGTATTTAATTACAACCGGAAAGAATACAATAAAATCAAATTTGCTTATTTCGCGCTTATTAACCAGGATACGGCGCAGTATAAGTTTGTTGATGCGCAACTGAAAAAATTTGTAGATGCAGGTGACACTTACTCACTACAGAAATACCGCAATGAATTCAGGAAAAATATCGACTACTCCGTATTGTTTTTTATCTTGTTCTGGGGATTGAATGTGGTAGATGCTACCGTAGACGGACACTTGAAAGAATTTGATATCAGTAATAATCTCTCTTTAAGAATAAAACCCACCTTTAATTCCCTTCCCAGTACTGCCGGCGTTAGTTTTGTTTTCACCATTGGCAGGAATAATATGCACAAAGCCACCCGCATGGTTTATTGATTACATTTGCAAAAAGCAAATAGATTTTTATATGGATTCAATTGCGAATGATGCTTCAAAGACTGGAAAGGGTTTAAAAATCGCGTTGGTGGGATATGGCAAAATGGGTAAAGCTATTGAAGTAATGGCATTACAGAGAGGGCACGAAATAGTTTTGAAAATTGATGTGGACAATGCGGATCAACTAACTGCTGTGAATATCCGGAAAGCGGACGTTGCCATCGAATTTACGGGACCGCAAAGTGCATTTGGCAACATAATGAAATGCCTGGAATATAATATACCAGTTGTTTGCGGAAGCACAGGCTGGTTAGAAAATTTCAATGAAGCAGTTGAATATTGTAAGAGACAACAAGGTTGTTTTTTATATGCCAGTAACTTTAGTGTAGGAGTGAATATTTTTTTTGAGATCAATAAGAGATTAGCCGAATTGATGAACCCACATACCGCATATAATATTACTTTGGAGGAAATACATCATACCCAGAAAAAAGATGCACCCAGCGGTACCGCGGTGAGCCTGGCTGAACAGGTACTTGAAAAAATCGATCGAAAAAAAGTTTGGGTTAATCAGCCAACAGCTAAACCCGACGATTTGTTAATCATTAGTAAACGCATTGATCCTGCACCAGGTACCCATATCGTATCGTATGAATCTGGAATTGATACAATAGAAATCAGTCATACTGCGCACAACCGAACAGGCTTTGCAACTGGTGCGGTTTTAGCAGCTGAATTTGTAAAGGGAAAAAAGGGTATTTTTAGCATGAAAGAAGTGCTTGGCTTATAAGATAACTTTTTTCTAAACAGCTAATAAACAAACGAATGCTCTCTAAAAAAAGCCAATATGCTTTTAAAGCATTAATGTACCTGGCACAAAATGATGAAAAAGGTCCTGTGTTAATTGCCGAGATTTCAAAGAAGAAAAAGATCCCGCTTAAATTTCTTGAAAACATTTTGCTGGAACTCAAAAAAGGCGGTGTACTTGAAAGTAAAAAAGGAAAGGGCGGGGGATATTATTTTGCCGTACCTCCCGCGGAAGTTCCCATGGCCAAGATCATCAGGTTACTTGATGGCCCGATTGCCTTGTTACCCTGTGTAAGTCTTAATTTTTATGAGAAATGCAAAAATTGCGATGAAAAGAGTTGCGGTTTACACGATATGATGGTATTGGTGAGGGATGCTACACTAAAAGTATTGGAGAAAAGAACCGTGGCGGATATCGCGAAGAAATAATTGCGTTTAAAAACTTGCGTCCTATAAATTTTTGATTTACTTACTCCGAAAAATAAACTAAACCAATAAAAAGTATCTGCATGAGATTTCCATTAAAAAAAATCATTGTCACTTTTTTAAGTTTATATGTATTGCAACTTGTCGTGGCCCAACCCATGGGAAGGGTATTAGAAGAAAGAATGGTAAAAAGCAATATACTGGGAAGATCCGTTAAATATACCATTTACCTGCCTTCAGACTATGAACATTCAGAAAGAACTTATCCCATAGTATATCTCCTACATGGATACACAGATGATAATACGGGTTGGTTACAGTTTGGAGAAGTGAATCGTTATGCCGACCAGGCCATAGCAGACGGAACGATACCACCCATGATCATTGTAATGCCAAATGCTGATTCCAGCTGGTACATTAATTCGTACGATGGCAAAGAGAAATACGAAGATTTTTTTATCAAAGAATTCATGCCTGCCATTGAAAAGTCTTATGCTATCAAAGCTGAAAAAAAATACCGCGGTATTGCGGGTCTTTCAATGGGCGGCTATGGTACATTGATATATTCCATGAAATATCCTCAGTTGTTTGTTGCTGCGGCGCCATTGAGTGCCGCTGTTTTCGATGACGGTGCGTTAACCGGCATGCAGGATAACAATTATGAAGCAACATTCGGCCAATTGTATGGAAGGGGGTTAAAGGGCAATGATCGGATGAATAAATCTTGGTATGATAATTCAATTCTAAAAATGGCAGAAACAAAATCGGTTGATGATTTAAAGAAAGTTCGTTATTGGATAGATTGCGGTGATGACGATTTTCTTACCAAAGGCAATTGCCTGCTGCATATATTATTAACAGAAAAGAAAGTGCCACACGAGTACAGGGTGCGCGACGGAGCACATAACTGGACCTACTGGCGCACAGGAATTACAGACGCTTTGAAATTTATTGGTGATAGTTTTCATCAGAAATAATGCCGTCAACAGAAAATTTTAAAATGCATTTAATTTATTGAAGTTAAAAAACTGCAAAACTAGGAGTGATGTCGTTTACCTGACCTTTCAATAACTGTATGGGTGTTTATTTGCAGCATTAAATCGCGGGCAGAACTATTATTGAATTCAATATGGTAATCACATTAAACATCATTAATCAAAAGTAGCGTTGAAAAAATCGGTCATTATATTTCCATTATTTTGTTTACTGATTTTTATTCTGATCTCTTTCGGCTATGCGGCAAACAAGAAGACCATGATCAAAAAATATGCTGCCGACGGATTTGCAGTTGTTGAATTATTTACTTCAGAAGGCTGTTCCAGCTGCCCTCCAGCAGATAAGGCGGTTGCATTAATCCAGGAACAGTTTCCCGGCCAGGTTTACCTGTTAGGATTTCATGTAGATTACTGGAATAACCTGGGTTGGACAGACAAATTCAGTATGCCTGCTTTTTCCAACCGGCAAAGGAGGTATGGTGAAGTATTTGAATTAAACAGTATTTATACACCGCAAATTGTGGTAAATGGCCATGTACAATTTACAGGTTCCGACAAAAATAAATTACAGCATACAGTATCTGGAGAGCTGGCTGGCAATAAAAACATTCACCTGGAACTAATGGCTGAATGTAAAGATCAAAAAAATGTACTGGTGAACATACAAGGCAGTGCGGATAACAGCAGTTTATTAAATATTGCTCTTGTTCAGGTTCATGCCAACAGTGATGTGAGAAGTGGCGAAAACAAAGGAATGAATTTGTCGCATATTAATATTGTGAGAGAATTGAAAATTGTAAATACGGGGACTTTCACAACCACCTTCGTATTACCTGAAGGTTTGTCTTCCGGAAATTGTAAAATAATTGCATTTGTGCAGAATAAATTGAATATGCGTATTTACGGCGCTGTTCAATCAGGTATTAAATAATCACGACGATTAAATTTTTTTGGCGATATTTTTAATGAAAAGTAAAAGGATTGTAAATATGGCAGCTACAATTAATAATCCTGTTTCTATGCCTGCCCTGAAAATTCCGCCGGCAACTACACAGCCACTGATGGCAATCAGTATGAAAATGAACACAAACTGTACACTTAATTTCATAATGGGCTAGGTTTATTTATTATAGGTGTAGTCAATTTCGTGCCCACTTTTGCAAGCCTTAAATTTCTTCATCAATAACAAAATGAGAAATAAATTCTACAATTATGTAGAGAAATAAATGGCTTTGAGAAAATCATAAAGCCATTAAACTGCACCCGCGCAAATCCGAAGCATCTAACCTGCCAGCTACTTCGAAACTTCCGTCAGGATATTTTTTTCCTATATCATCTGTGGCTATAAATGCGCATGAAAATATATTGACAAGGTCAATTACATTTAATATACCATCTCCGGAATCGGATACCTGAAATGGATCATCGTCTTGCCTTATTAATACTTTCATATAATTGGGGCAATGGAAAATACCAGAACCTGTTGAGTAGGCCTGGGACAGTAACTCGGTCATTCCATATTCAGAATGAATGGTGGTTGCACCAACCTTTTGTTGCAAAAAATGATGAACCTGCTGGCGTGTCCATTCCTCGCGCCTTCCTTTCATTCCACCTGTTTCCATTATTATTGTATGATGTAATTGAAGTGAATATTTTTCCGCAAAATCAAGCAGCGCGAATGTAACGCCAATGAGCAGTGTTTTTTGTTGCTGTTGTTCTGCTTTTTGCAGGACCGCGTACAACTTTTCATGATCGTATAAATAAAACCCGCTATCCGGATGATTGCTTTTACTGATAAGTTCATCCACCATCACTACCAGTGAAGAATTTTGTCTTTCAAGATAGGAGGGGAGTAATCCAATGACACAGTAGTCTGAAACCTTTCCATAAAACTGCTCAAATGTTTTGGTAAAGCCTTGCCGGTACAACGCTATGTCCTTAATATAATGGCGGCTGTTAATGCTGTTGGTAGTACCGCTGCTTTCAAACATTGCCTCCGGTATAAATGCTGTACAGGTTACCTGATGAGTTTTGAAAAATCGTATTGGCAGAAAAGGAATATCTGTTAAAGACTTTACATTTTTGGGCGATTTGCCAACTTCATTGGCATATTGACCGTATAGCTTATTGTTCTGATACTGATATAAAAAGGTTTGCAGCGCTATATTTTCAAATTCAGCAGCTGCAAGCTGCAAAACTTTATCAGTCCATTCACGGGTTATGTTAGGTAATTCAATGTGCATCCTTTAAATTTGTTTGTAACATTTGTGCTATGAAGAAACTCCTGTTAATAATAACTGTATTGGTAGTGCTGCTGGCATGTAACAAAGATAAGTTTCAAACCAAACCGCAGATTACAATTAAAAGCTATAATGCAAAAGAATTTGCGTTGGGTTCTACCCTGGAAGTAAGGCTTTCCTACACAGACAAAGAAGGTGATATTGGCAAGGGTTCCTTTTACGGTCTTCGTGAAAGACTTAACAGCAAACCACTTTCAATTGCAGACAATGATAAAGCGGATACATTGCGTTACAATATTCCTGAAATGGCTGCCAAAGCAGACAAGGGAGAACTGGTGATGACACTGGGTTATGATTTTTTGAAAGAGAGCAATTCTGAAAATGATACCCTCGTTTTCAAAATTGCGATTGCAGATGTTGAAGGCCATGCAAGCGATACACTAACAACCGACAAATTGATTATACTGAAATAATTTATTCCTGCTTTTTATTGTGATAAAAAAAATCACCGATTTTTTTCTTTTCAGTAGTTTTTATATTGCGTTATGTGCAGATATAATGGTTTACCAGTCTGCGCATCTTTTTCTGCGGGATCATATTCCATCAACCTTTTACTATTTTGTATTTTTTTCAACGGTCTGCAGTTATAACCTGCATTGGTGGCTTACGCATCATTCGGCAACGGGATCGGAGAGGCTGCAATGGGCGGTTCAAAACAAATCTCTTCATTTTATTTTGTTTATTGCGGGTGCAGCTGGAGCCGCTGTTTTTTTTGTTGGGTTAAGGCAGCATTGGTTATGGATTGGTTTGGGTGGAATACTAACTTTTCTTTATACCGCTCCTAAGATTCCTCAACGGATTTTTGTGGGTTTGAGAAAAGTTGCTATCGGTAAGACTATTTTCCTGGCAATGGTATGGATGTACATTACCACGATACTGCCTTTCCTGGTATCCGGACAAGAATGGCAGGCATCTTTCACCTGGTTTTCCGGCAGCCGGTTTTTTTTGATTTATGCAATTTGTATTTTATTCGATTATCGTGATCGGGAAGATGACAGAGCAGATGGTATCCGGAGTATGATTACTTATTTTGATGAAAAGGGGATCAATAAACTTTTTTTTGCGTCATTGTTGTTATTTATAATTAGTACCCTTTTGCTTTATGGTAAGTGGCTGGGTGCAATAGATATTTTTGTGTTATTGGTTCCTGGTTTGATATTGGGGATGCTCTTTAATTACGCTAAAAGAAATTTTTCTGATTATTTCTATTACGGGGTGCTGGATGGTTTAATGATGTTGTCAGCACTTTTGATGATGTTGGTGCGGATTTAACTAATTTTGACAGCTAATAGAGGCTTACAAACATTGAATTGAAAAAATCAGTTAATGTCATTTTAGAAACTGTTTAACTCCAATATTACATACCATGTCAAAAGCAATAAGAAAAAAGAAATCGCTGCTCACAGAAGCTTCAATAAATTTTTTAAGAACTTACATCAATAATGCTTCGCCAGTTGGCTTTGAAGCCGCTGGTCAGCGTTTATGGCTGAATTATCTGCAACCTTATTCAGATACACAGTTTTCCGATCCGTATGGTACGGCGGTAGCGGTGATAAATCCGAATGCTGCATTTAAAGTAGTGATTGAGGCACATGCAGATGAAATCAGCTGGTTTGTAAACTACATAAGCAATGAAGGATTGATTTATTTAAAACGCAATGGTGGCGTTGATCACCAGGTAGCACCTGCACAACGCGTTTACATACATGGTAAAAAAGGTAAAGTGCCCGCAGTATTTGGCTGGCCTGCCATTCATACCCGCATGGCGAGTAACGATGCAAAGGAACCGCAGCCAAAAGTTGATAATCTATTTCTTGATTGCGGTGCCAGGAATAAAAAAGAAGTTGATGCATTGGGTATTCATATTGGTGCGGTGGTCACGTACCAGGATGGTTTTGCGGAACTCGCACACGACTACTATATAGGTCGCGCATTTGATAATAGGGTGGGTGGATTTATGATTGCCGAGGTGGCCCGTTTACTCAAGGAAAATAAAAAGAAACTGCCGTATGGACTTTATATAGTTAATGCCGTACAGGAAGAAGTAGGTTTGCGCGGCGCGGAAATGATAGCAAGAAGAATTAAGCCAGATATAGCAATCATTACAGATGTTACGCATGACACTTCAACTCCTATGATAAATAAAATTATTGAGGGCGATGTTGTATGTGGCAAAGGCCCATCGTTGGCCTATGGTCCGGCTGTGCACAATAGTTTGCTGAATATTGTTCAGGATGTAGCATTGAAAGCTAAAATTCCAGTGCAGTTGAGAGCAGTGAGCAGGAGCACAGGAACAGACACCGATTCATTTGCCTATGCCAATGATGGTTGCCCTTCCGTTTTAATTTCTATACCATTACGATACATGCATACCACCGTAGAAATGCTGCACAAAAGTGATATTGAATCTACCATCGAACTGATGTATGAAACATTGCTGACACTAACAGCTAAAACCAACCTAAGTTACCTGTAACACATTATTCTTCTTTATATCGTTTGTTCGTTCCATTGAATTAATAGCAACTATTTCAACCTGGAATAATTATTATGAATAGACCTTATGGAGTAAGGAATAGGTAGATGAAAAAATAAAAATCATACAACAATGAATATCTGGCATACCAGCAGCGAACGTATTGGATAGGGGCATCAATACCGGGCTTTTTGCAGAAGCAACCGCTGCGGCAGAAAAATTTACAATTGTTGTTGATGCTGATATATTTTGTATTGACAAACCATATTTACAGTGCATGCTGAAAAAGGTGAAGAATTTTATACCCCTTTGTATAGGCATTACCAATTCAACCCCGGTCATTAGATGTAATAATTGCGAAAGAATTGGTTTGCTGTTCAGGCATAATACTGATCTGATTTTAGCAATGACATTAATACGTTACGCGGCTATTGGGACGAAAATTGGTTTTAATGAAAAGAACTGTCCGATTTTTTCTGGTGCTTTTTAGATTGTTCAAAACTATTTTAATTCTGACATTTTTGTTGATGAAGGATTTAAAAGTATATTGTCAGTAAAATAATAAGTTGGTTTGCTTTGCAGGAATAGTATTTTTATTATAAAGAAAAAAATATGGAAGTAAGAAACAACTGGAGTAAGGAAGAAATCAATGTTATCTATAATTTGCCTTTGCTGGAATTAATTTATCGTGCTGCAACCATTCATCGCAAGTACCATCAAACAGGCGAAGTACAGGTTTGCACTTTGCTGTCAATTAAAACAGGTGGTTGTTCCGAAGACTGTGCTTATTGCCCGCAGGCGGCCAGGTATAATACGGGTGTTAACGTACAGCCATTGATGCAGGTGAATGAAGTAGTAGAATATGCCGCCAGGGCAAAAGCTGCCGGATCAACAAGATTTTGTATGGGAGCAGCCTGGCGCGAAGTGCGTGATAACCGCGACTTCGACAGGGTTCTGGATATGGTGAAGGCAGTAAATAATGTAGGAATGGAAGTTTGCTGCACAATGGGAATGCTTACAGAAGAACAGGCAAAAAAATTACAGGAGGCAGGCTTATATGCATACAATCATAATATAGACACTTCGGCAGAACATTATTCAGAAATAATTACTACCCGAACTTATGAAGATCGTTTGAATACATTGAACAATGTTCGTAGAGCAGGTATCAGCGTATGCAGTGGTGGAATAATTGGTTTGGGCGAAACAAAAGAGGATAGGATTGGAATGCTTCATACATTGGCCACACTTGCCGCACACCCCGACAGTGTTCCTGTTAATGCATTGGTAAGAGTAAAAGGAACTCCTTTACAGGATATTCCTAAAGTTGATATATGGGATATGGTGCGAATGATTGCAACGGCACGCATCATTATGCCGGCAGCAATGGTGCGTTTAAGTGCCGGAAGAACGGAAATGAGTATCGCAGAACAGGCAATGTGTTTTATGGCTGGCGCCAATTCCATTTTTGCCGGTGATAAATTATTAACTACACCTAATCCATCATTCGATGAAGACCTGGCCATGTTTGATTTACTTGGCCTGCAACCAAGGGAAGCATTTAAACCAAAAGAAAACCACGTTATGATTTAATAATCTTGTATAATTGGCGAGGCGCTTTTAAAAACGCATGAATTTTTATTACTAAACGGAATCGTTTATCAGATCGGGCATTTTCTTTTTCACTTCATTGCAAAGATAACTTTCACCAGCGTGGACCTTTTTTATGGCTTCAAAAACTTCTTCATAGGAAGAATTTTTGGTAACATATGCTGAAGCACCTGCTTGCAGCATTCGTCTTACATAAACAGGTTCAAGATGAATTGACATTCCAACTATTTTCATTTTTGGATAAAGCCGCGTAATAATCTCGGTTGCTTCAATGCCATTCATGGGCTCCATATTAATATCCATCAAAAAAACATCTGCGCCGCAGGTTCCGGCTGATGCTACAGCTTCTTCGCCGTTACAGCATTTGGCCACAACTTCAAAATCATCGCTGGTTGATAAAATAAAATCCCAGGTTTCCCTCACCTGGTGATGGTCGTCTGCAAGTGCTATTTTAATCATGTACCTTTTTGTTTAATTCTGTCCTTGTTAGACATTGACAGGAATTCCAAAGTTGCACCAATTTAAATATTCATTGTAAGTGGGTAAACTGTAAATAATCTACAAATACAAACGACCATAAATAAATTAGTAGAGGTAAATTTATTCATAAAATGCGATATTCTAATTGAGTATAAGTACTTATTTGTCCATTTTTTACTAAAACTTACTTCAAATCAACATAAACCTGTTGTCTTTCTAATTAGTAACCTGTAGAAAACAAGGCATCAAAATTCATTCAAAGCCAAATTCAACCCTAATTGATTATAGGCCGTGTTGTTCTGGTAATGACTGCGTGCATACCGTATCTGAATTTTTCTAAATATTACACCAGCGCCAAATGAAATGCCTGTGAAGCCATTACTTGAATTGGCAATAATTAATTCTTTTCTCAGCAGATAGTTATAAGCAACTGTTAATTCTAATTTGCTGCCTGCATATACTTGCGCGGCCAGCACAAAATGCCGGAATAATTTATCTGCAAAAAATGTTTTGGCAGTTTCCGTCTGACCGGAATTATTGTCGAAACTACTGTCACTATACCGGATGTTAAACTGGTGAAGGTGGTGAGCAGTCAATGAAAATTGAATGGGAGAATGGGCTAACTTTTTTGTAATACCCATCTCTACATCAAACGGCAGATCATCAGGGGTTGAATTTTGGTATTGTTTTACCTGCGTACCCATATTCTTCATCAATAATGAAACCTGCAACTGTTGCACGGTATCTGCATATGCAACCCCTATATCCATTGCAATAGCAGATGAACGATAAATGCCATAATTAGATCCTATGTATTTGATGCTGGCACCGTAGTACCATTTGTTTTCGTACTGCCTGCAGGCCGAAAGCTGTACCACATAATCATTTGGGTGAAAATTACCCATTATATTACCTGATGGGTCAGTTTGCTGTAAAGATCCATAATCCAGGAAGTTTACACCTATCCCGAAATTGGTTTTCCATTTGTCATACCGGTAAACAAAATAACTGTGATAATTTTTGACACTTGCGTACAAATTGTTGAATGAAAAATGAAGTTGCTGGCTCATATCATTTCTTATCAGGGATGGATTATTAAAAGCCAGTCCGGCATCATTACTAATGTTGGATACATTAACGGCTCCCAGGGCAGACAATTGGGCTGTAGCGGGTAATTTTAAAAAGTTATAAGCGGAATTACCACCCAATGTCTGGCATAAGGCAGGGAGATGACAGGAAACAGCCATTAAAAAAAATAATAAATGTTTTTTTATTGATTCACTGCCTTTCATTCAAAGCAAGCTACTTTGAAAAACTGGAAAAGAAAACTAGCGTCGGGAGATATTCTGTCAATCACCACAGGTTTTAAATTATAACCGGGTAAAATACATGGTTTAAACCATTTCTAAATTTTATTCTGAGAATATAAAAAATACACCGATGTTCTTAAAAAATAATCCTCCATGGAAATGGAGGATTATTTTTTAACCCTTAAACAACCAACATGAATTTATTACTAAATAACAGTGTTGGTGAATGCTTTGTTTTCTTTAGAATTAATTATTATTTTATTTTAACCCATTATTAATTTTAGATCAGACCAATGCAATATCCAGCACCTGCTGCATCGTTTTTACATAATAAAATTTCACGCCTTTGATGAATGAAGTATCGATTTCCAGTATATCTTTTTCATTCTGCCAGCAAAGAATTATCTCTTTCAGCCCGGCTCTTTTTGCAGCCAGTACTTTTTCCTTGATGCCTCCTACCGGTAATACCTGACCGCGCAATGTTATTTCTCCTGTCATGGCAAGATAAGGTTTTACTTTTTTACCGGTCAGCGCAGATGCAACTGAACTCATCATTGTCACACCAGCACTGGGGCCATCCTTTGGCACGGCTCCTTCGGGAACATGTATATGTATATTGTTTTTTATAAATAACTGTGAATCTATATTTAGTTTCTTTGCATTCGACTGAAGGTAAGTCAGCGCGGTAGAAGCACTCTCTTTCATTACATTGCCGAGGTTGCCCGTTAATTTCACTTCACCTTTGCCTTCACTCAGGCTTGTTTCAATAAATAGAATGTCACCTCCAACATAGGTCCAGGCAAGACCTACCGCTACACCAGCCATATTTGCAATTTTGTAAATTTCATTGCTGTACCGGGGTTTGCCTAATATCCGCTCTACATCACCGTTAGATAGTGTTGGTTTGAGTTTTCCTTTTACCGCAAATTCTTTTGCCTGGTTGCGCATTACCGATGCCAGTTGCCTGTCCAGTTCACGTACCCCGCTTTCCCTTGTATAATCTTCGATGATTTTTTCCAACACCTTCTCACTGATTTTGAAACCCATTTTAGACAAGCCATGGAGATCTTTTTGCTTGGGTACAAGATGTCTTTTTGCAATCTCTATTTTTTCCTCCACTGCATAACCACTCAAATCAATGATTTCGAGACGGTCTCTTAATGCGGGCTGAATATTGGCAACATTATTTGCAGTAGCAATAAATAATACCTTACTCATATCATATTCCAGTTCCAGGTAGTTGTCATAAAAGGTATGATTTTGTTCGGGATCCAAAACTTCCAGTAGGGCGGAAGACGGATCACCGCGATTGTCACTTCCAACTTTATCAATCTCATCCAGTATCATGACGGGGTTACTGGATTTTATTTTACGCAATGATTGCACAATACGACCAGGCATGGCTCCAATATAGGTTTTGCGATGACCTCTTATTTCACTTTCGTCGTGTAATCCACCCAGGCTGAGGCGTACATATTTGCGGCCGATTGCATTGGCAATACTTCTGCCCAGTGACGTCTTTCCAATGCCCGGCGGACCCACAAAACAAAGTATCGGGCTTTTCATGTCACCCTTTAATTTTAATACAGCCAGGTATTCAAGAATGCGTTCTTTTATTTTATCCATTCCATAATGATCATGGTCAAGCACCTTTTTGGCTTTTTTCAAATCATAAGAATCCTGGGTATAATCTTCCCAGGGTAATTCCATCAAAAGATCGATGTGATTATAGACTATCGAATAATCTGGTGTACTGGGATGCATTCTCTCCAACTTTTCAATTCCCTTCTGAAACATTTCCTTGGCTGCTTTTGGCCATTTTTTACCTTCCGCTTTCTTCTGCATTTCCTTTAACTCACGATCATTGCTGTCTCCACCCAATTCGTCTTTAATACTTTTCATTTGCTGCTGCAGGAAATATTCCCGTTGCTGCTTATCCAGTTCAGTTCTTGTCTTATTGGTTACTTTGTTTTTTAATTCTGCAAATTGCAACTCGCGTTGCAATAATTGCATGAGAATGTCGGCGCGACTTTTTATGTGGTTGATTTCTAAAATTTGTTGTTTTTCTGCAAGCCCTGTGTTCAGGTTACTGCTTACAAAATGAATCAGGAATGCCGGGTTTTCAATATTCTTTAAAATAATTGAAGCTTCAGAAGGAATATTGGGAGACAGCTGAATTATCTGTGCTGCTAATTCTTTGATGTTTGAAACATACGCTTCAAAATCCTGATCCTTAGGAGCTTCTTCTTCCTCTAAAAGTTTTATGGTTGCTTTGAAGAACGGATCTTCAAGTACGATTGCATCTATTTTGAATCTTCTTTTTCCCTGGATAATGACGGTAGTTCCACCGTCGGGCATTTTGATTAGTTTGACAATTTTAGCAATCGTACCAACATCTTCCAGGTCAGTTATAGCAGGGTCTTCAACCGTGCTATCTTTTTGGGCTATTACCCCCACCAGTTTGTCAGCTTTATAAGCTTCATTAACCGCTTTAATACTTTTATCTCTTCCCACTGTAATCGGCAATACAACCCCTGGAAACAATACGGTATTTCTCAAAGGCAATAAAGGCAATGCTGTAGGTATTACTATTTCCTGACCATCTTCACCGTCTCCTTCATTCAACGGAATGATGGGAATAAAATCCATCTCATCTTCTGCCTTAAAAAACAAATTTGACTCTTTCATTATGATTTAATTCTGTGACAAAATAGCATCTCCATCCTTAAAAACCTAAATTTTGATGAGATGCTAAGGGAAGTCAAGATTAATGCCAGAACAACTACAGGTTAATATTGGCAGCATTTAACAATGCAGACCCAGCTACTGGCATTGAGTGCGGAAGAAACTATCTAACTATTACTATCCAACCACTCAGCAGTGGGAAGTCATTTTTTCTGTCAATGGTATAATAATAAGTACCAAATGGCAGTGGTTTACCATTATAACGGCCATCCCAGGGTTTGCTATATCCCTGTGATTGAAAAACAACCTGGCCATAACGGTTAAATACTTTGGTAGTTGATTCAGGGTAAGAATTTAAGTCCTTGATATCCCATATATCATTAATACCATCGTCATTCGGAGAAAAAGCATTTGGCACACTTATTTTTTTAAATACTCTTATAAAAAGATCGTCCGTTGCCGTACCACAACCATTGTCTGACAACACATGCAGTGTGTAAATAAAATCTGTGACGGGGTTTACTTTTGGAGTAAGTATTGAAGTGTTATCAATGTTCAACGCGGGTGTCCAGAAATAACTCGCAAAGCTTCCGCCGGCAACGCCATTTAATTGAATGGTTTCTCCAGCCATCATTTTCCTGTCTGGTCCGGCATTTGCAGAAGGATTTTTTAATACTTTAACGTTAACGGAGTCTTTTGCATAACAATTGTTCTGATCGGTAACTACAACAGTATATGTTGTATTGATTAGGGGAGAAGCAATAGGGTCTGCAACGTTTGATTTTGATAAACCAGTAACAGGTGTCCATAAGTAAGTTTGTCCACCATTTGCCAGCAAGTTGGTACTGGTTCCTTCGCATATAGAAACATCAGCTCCTGCATCTGCTATTGGCAATGCATGTACGGTGATCAAAACAGAATCTGCTTTACTGCATCCGCCATCTGTTTTAACGAGTACATAATATTTTCCGTTGTTATTGAGTGAAGCCGTTGTAATTATTGGAGCTGCAATTGCAGATGAAAAGCCATTTGGACCGGTCCATGTATATTGATCACCATTTTTTGCATTTAAACTAATGGGTAAACCTACGCAAACCGGCGATGAAACAGTAATGCCCGGTTGTGGTATTGCGTCAATGATAACGGTAAGTATATTGGAGGAAATTCTGCACCTTGCTATATTAATGTTGCCAACCTCTGCTGTGGCCAACCGGTATTTAAATGTTCCTGCAATGGAAAATGATCTGGTATAAGCGTTGGTGATGGCTCCGGAAATATCATTCCAGGTAATTCCATTGTCATCGCTTTCCTGCCATTGTAAAGCCGGATTGTTATAACCTGCCTGAACAGATCCATCAATAGAAATGCTTTTATTATCAACAATGCAGAAATGAGCGGTATCTGTTACATTACCGAGGTTTGCAAACGCAGCGTTTACTTTAGGTCCGCAGGGCCTGAATGTAATATCATCAAGTGCCAAATCATTACCGCAACCGCCGGGTGCATTGTTTATCATTCGTAAAACAAGATCACTCACATTAGCGGGCAAAGTAAAATAGAATCCATATTGATTCCATTTTGTTGTGGCCAGGTTTGGGATATTGCCCGTAGAATAATTTTGAATGACATCCCCTTTAGTGGTCTCAATGCTGAGCGTAATATTTGGATTGATACCATTATTACCGCAGGAAGCGGATCTGAGAATATTCAATATCCAGGCGGAAAATTCATAGGTAGTGCCACCGCAAAGGTTTTTCACAGTATCCAGGAAAAATACACCCGGCGTGTATGAAGCATTTACAAGCATCATATAGCCGTTTAAATCTCCTGGTGTATGATCTTCGGTTAATTCAAACCAGGTATTGTTAAAACATCCTTTTGTACTGTTCACTACGGTGTAAGAACCATCATTGGGACAGGTTGAAAAGACATAACTATAATTTGTAGTAGCCGATGCAAGACTTTCACCTGGGTTAGCAGCTCCGGAACCAAAATTGATATTAACAACCGGATCACCAAGGCTTCCAGTACACAATTGTGCCATGCCGGTTATCGAAACCATCATCCACAAAACGCAGATCAAGCAATATTTAACGGATTTTATTGGCACAGGTAAATGAACTTCAAATATAATGGTTACAACTTCCTTTTGCAAATGCAATGCAAAGACTTATTAAGTGGGTCGTTTCTTATATTTGCACGCGATAATAACTTATTTGATCAATATGTGAATATATAATGTACCGGGAAATAAGGATGGTATTGCCGGTTGAGCAAACAGGCAATCTCAAATATCTTTTATGCAAGTAATCACTGAACATTTAGCAGAAACAACAAACTTTATCCGGCAACAATATAAAGAGCGTCCTTTGATAGGAATTGTGCTGGGCAGTGGCCTGGGGAACCTGGTAAACGAGATGACGATTGAAAAGGAAATAGACTATAATATCATCCCTCACTTTCCAATTTCAACAGTTGAAGGTCATCATAGCAAAATGATATTTGGCGAACTGGGCGGAAAGAAAATAGTTTGTATGGCCGGACGCTTTCACTATTACGAAGGCTATTCTGCAGCGGAACTTACTTATCCGATAAGGGTGATGAAAGAACTAGGAGTAGAAACCTTACTGCTTAGCAATGCAGCCGGGGGTGTAAATGGTACCTACAAAATTGGAGATCTGATGATCATTGAAGATCACATTGCTTTTTTTACTACAAACCCATTGATAGGCAAAAATGACACTAACATGGGGCCACGTTTCCCTGATATGAGCGAGCCTTATAAGAAACAATTAATAAGGAAAGCAGAAACAATTGCTGAGAAATTAAAAATACAAGTAAAAAAAGGTATTTACTGCGGAGTAACCGGCCCCAGTTTTGAAACCAGGGCTGAATATAAACTCATTCATCGGCTTGGTGCCGATGCCGTGGGAATGAGTACAGTCCAGGAAGTGATTGTGGCGGTGCACGCAGGATTGAAGGTTTTTGCTATGAGCGTTATAACGGACATTGGTATACGTGAAGAAGAAAATATCATCACCCATCAGGAAGTGTTGAAGGCAGCAAGGGATGCGGAGCCCAAATTAAGTACGCTGTTCAGGGAATTAATTATTGCGTTATAAGATTAACTTTTCCTGTAAAGCATTCTAATACATTTGATAAGTAATTTGCCCTTTTTATATTGAAAAGATATTCTTATATACTGGTGTTTTTCCTGCTCGCTACAGCAATATCTGCTGATGCGCAATTGGGTGGCATTTCAAATCGGATGCGGGGCGGCGGCTTTGGTTCGGGCAAAGGCGGCGGTAGTGGCTCAAAAGATAGTTTGCATCATCGTACCGGCCTGGAAGATTCAATTACAATTAATTTTCGTTACCTGGACAGCAGCCGCTACCAGAAATTCGATTCTTCCATTAATGATTTTAGCAGGAAGTTCCTGATACCGGCAAATTATTTGTACCTGGGCAATACCGGTAGTGCAGCCAAATCATTATTGTTTTCTCCATTGCTGAAAGCGGGGTGGGATGCGGGTTTCCACTCTTATGATATCTATCGCCTGAAACCAGAGGAGACAAGGTTCTTTAATACAACCAGGCCTTACACTGAACTTGGATATTTGATAGGTAGTAAACAAGAACAAGTGGTGAATGCAATGCATACACAAAACATCAATCCAAACTGGAACGTAGCTTTTCAATACCGGCTCATCAATTCTCCCGGGTATTTTAAAAATCAGAATGCCAGCCAGAATAATTATCGTTTGAGTTCTTTTTATCAGTCGCCAAACCGGCGATATCATTTGTTTTTTGCACTCATGAATAATAAAATTCAGGCGGCGGAAAATGGTGGTGTCCGTAATGTAAAAGACCTGGACGATCTACCAACAAATAAAGATAGATCCACTATAGATGTTTTTTTGGGAGCTGTTAAACCTACAACGATCAACCCGTTCAGTGTTACGGTTAATACTGGTACGAAATATAAAATATTCAACTTTCTTCTAAGGCAACAATATGATCTTGGTAAAAAGGATTCTGTTGAAACTGACTCTGTGGTCATTCATTTGTTTTATCCCAAACTGAGGCTGGAACACACTGTTCAAGTCAATAATTACACTTACAGTTTCAGCGACGCGCTGGTTGATCCATACAACGACACTAATTTTTACCGGCCCAACTATAATTTTATTGCCATGCCTTCCAAATACCTGGTGCAGGATAAATGGAACGAAATTGTAAATGATTTTTCAGTGTACCAATTCCCCGATGAAAAAAATTCGCAGCAATTTATAAAGCTGGGCGCCAGCCTGCAAAATTTGAAAGGGACATTTGACGCCAGTACGGCCAATTATTACAATACATGGGCGCATGCAGAATACCGCAATAAGACACGCAACCAAAAATGGGATGTGGAAGCCAACGGTGAATTGTATTTTACCGGTTTGAATGCCGGCGACTATAACGCTTTTATCAGTCTGAAGCGTTACATCAGTAAAAAAGTAGGATACCTGCAGGTAGGATTCCAGAATGTAAACCGGTCACCTTCTTTTATTTTTAATAGTGCCAGTAGTTTCAATATTTCAAACGTCAGCGGTTTTAATAAAGAAAATTATACACGTATATCTGGATCATTGGAGCAACCACGGTATAAACTCCGGCTCTTGGCAAATTATTTCCTGGTAGCTAATTATAGTTATTTCGCCGATTATTATCATGCAAAGCAATCATCTTCTCCTTTCAATTTGCTTCAGGTATCGGCTGAAAAAGAATTTCAATTGCGGAAACATTTAAAATGGATCCTTGAAATAACATTGCAACAAAGGGCAGGGAATGGACCGGTTAATGTACCGTTGCTGTATACCCGAAGCAGGATTGGGTATGAGGGAAGCCTCGGGTTTAAGAAATTGCTAATGGCAACCGGTTTTGAAATAAAATACAATACTCCGTATAAGGCCGATGGTTATTCGCCGGTACTGGGCCAATTTTATTACCAGGATACCAATACAGTTAAATTGAAATTGCCCACGATAAATTTATACCTGCATTTACGCATCCGCAGTTTTACGGCATACGTTAGAATGGAAAACCTGAATACGGCACGCACTAAGGAAGGTTTTGGTTTCACAAATAATAATCTTGCCATAGCAGGTTACCCTTACCCGGGTATGCAATTCCGTGTGGGTATTTTCTGGAGTTTCGTGAATTAGAAATTTACAAATGATTATTCGAAAGCTCCTGAGTCCGTTAACCGTTTTATTATTATCCAAACAATTTTCTACTGCGTCTTAGATATATAACACCCTCATCTGCATTAAGCAGGTGGGCCAGTGTTGATATTCAATACCTGATAAATTAGTAAAGACTTTCTAAAAGGCCAGGTTTGGTTTTCTTTAACATTGCTTCAGTTGCCGGATTCAATTTAAGATTCTACCTTTACGGCTCGTTAATGAAAAAAGCCCTGGCCATATCTGTAGCATTCATGTATCTCGCTATTACCAGCGGACTGGTTTTGCAGATTCACTATTGCATGGGAAAAGAGGTTGGCTCTACTATTGCACTTGCTGGTAACGAAACGCACAAATGCAGTCAGTGCGGCATGGAAAACGCTAAAAACAAGTGTTGCCATGACGATGTGAAAATTATAAAATTGCAGGATGTACACCAGCAGGTAAATCTGAGTTTACTGGTACAGCCACCACCTGCTACTGAAAAAAACTTCAACTGGGTAGATCCTTTTCTGCAGTTAGCCAATGGTGCAGAATGCTATTTTAATAATTTGCCACGCAACGATGAACCAATAGATCCTTCGCTTTTCCTTCTCCACGGTGTGATCAGAATTTGATACCCCTTTTTCAGTTTGCATTCTTGTATAACAATATGGGCGGACCATGTGAATAGTCACTTGACTTAAGTACTAATTTTAGGAATCATATTCTTTATTGCAAAAAAACATAGCATGAAAACAAAATATATTGTTTTGGTTATTATAATGACAGTTGCGCTGGGATCTGTTGAAGCTCAATTTACAAAAGCTAACCTGCAGGCAAGCGGACTCACGTGTGCAATGTGTTCAAAAGCCATTGATAATGCGTTGAAGCAATTGTCATTTATAGAAGCAGTTAAGCCGGATATTAAAAATTCTGCATTTAATATTGTCTTTAAAGAAAAAGCAGTGGTTGATATTGATGCGCTAAAAAACGCAGTAGAAGATGCGGGATTCTTTGTAGCCAAATTAAAAATAACCGGCAGCTTTTCAAATACTGAAGTGAAAAACGACCAGCACATCAATTTTGCCGGATCTGAATTTCACTTCATTAATGTAAGTGACCAGGTATTAAACGGAGAAAAAGAGATTACTGTAGTAGATAAAAATTTTCTTACGGCGACTGCTTTTAAGAAATACAGCACTGCTACAACAATGCCATGTGTCAAAACTGGCAAAGCAGGAAGTTGTTGTGAAAAGGCAGGTGTTGCTGCAGGTACCCGAATTTATCATGTAACCATTTAATATATAGCAACACACATGAATGCTGTTGCTGATATTTTTAAAAATAAAACAATGACACAACTATTTTTTATACTGGTTTTATTCATTTCATTCGTGGTGAATGCACAGCCGGCTATTGGAACACAATCGCCTGAAATAAATTTGAAGGATGTAAATGGTACAGATCTCAGTCTTTCGTCTTTAAAAGGTAAAGTGGTATTAATTGATTTCTGGGCCAGTTGGTGTGGACCCTGCAGAAAAGAAAACAGGCACCTGGTTGCCATTTATCCCAGGCTGAAAGCAAAGGGTTTTGAAATCTACAGTATAAGCCTGGATGATGAGAAAGCCGACTGGAAAAAAGCAATTGGCGCAGATAAGATTACCTGGTTGCAAGTTAATGAAAGAGGGGGTTGGGATGCTTCTGTTGCCAATGCGTGGAAAATTAATCAGATTCCCACTACTTATTTACTGAATAAAGAGGGTAAAATTATTGCGCGTGATTTGCAGGGTCGTGATCTGGAAAGAAAGATAGATGAGCTTTTAAAGCAATAGCCAAAAGGAACAAATTATTAAAAGACGGGTGGTGCTGTAACTGTACTTAGCCGCACAACGATCAACTGTATGCGTGTGCGACGCAACAATGTTGAACAGTGTTACTATCGCCGACTCCAATATTTAGTGCAATGTATAAGATCATATTTACCATTTTTACAGGTTGTTTACTGGTATCGGCAACGGAAGCGCAGGAATTGTTTGTTTTTTCTGAACCTGCTTCCAATATGCCTTCACATTCATTATCGGCAAAACTTACTTATCGAACACCTGTAAACCGGAATAATAATAGCTACCGGCAAAGATATTCCCCCGAGATAATGTTTGGACTTGACCGCAGGTGGATGCTTCATGTAAGTGGAAGTTTTTCTGATTTTTATTCGCCTGCATTAAGAGGAGAGTCAGTCAAGACTTATACCAAGTATCGTTTTTATTCTAACGATGATATTCACAAACATTTCAGGATGGCAGCTTTTGCTGAAGCGGGTTATAGCCGAAACCCTTTTATTTACGGAGACATAAATCTGGACGGAGACAACAGTGGTGTACAGGCCGGCCTGATTGCAACCCAACTGGTGAATAAACTCGCTGTATCTGGTTCGGTCAGTGTTATAAGAATATTTACTGATCAAAGTGTACAAGCTGTGCATGCCGGAAATTCATTGCAGGCCTTAAACTATAGTTTGTCTGCAGGTTATTTACTGTTCCCAAAAGATTATTCTGACTATAAACAGATGAATGTGAACTTTTATTTTGAAACCATTGGAATGAAAGGTTTCGATGCCGGTGATTATATGCTGGACCTGGCTCCTGCATTGCAATTTATTTTCAATAGCAATTTCAAAATAAACACTGGTGCACGATTCCAGGTGGCAGGCAATATGTTGCGAGCAGGTGAGAATAACTTTTATGTATCAATAGAAAGAACTTTTTTGGGCGCCTTGCAACGCAAAAGAAAGTGAATCAACAGATTTCTTTCTTTCTGGTAGCAAACAGGCATCCTGCTACCTGGGCCGCAAGATTTTAATTTTCTGTTTATTGAATGTGCTGCTCCGTATTTTATAATTTAAATCGAAACGAGGCACCCAATGCTGCATAATATTTCGCTGATGATGCAGACAATCCTTTTCCAGCGGAAAAATCAAACTTCAGATTATCATTAACATAATAAGCGACGCCCGCATCAATATTATGATTGGAAGCTTCATTCTTTTGAATAAATCCAAAAGCTTCTGCATATGCATAAAATCGTTTTCCTATATTAAAACCTGGTGACACCCGGTAGATATACCTGGCACAGTCGCTAAAACCATCCCAGGCAGCGCCAAGGTTATAACCGATAGCCATAGACGAAGAAATTGTGTGCTGCATGGTGAAAACAAAATTCGGTGCAAATTTATCCGGCTTAAACTTTGAAGAAGACAATGCAGGAATAGCGATATGGGCGATTAATGATATTTTGGGTATTAAGCCTTTTTCTTCCAGTAATGCTGTTTTAAATCCAATCTCGACCGGTTCTAAACCTGCATTGGTAATAGGACCGGCAATTCGGTGTTCCTGTTCGGAAAGCAAAGTAGTAATAATCCTCAGCTCCAGCTTTTTGCTGACGCCATATTTTGTCAATAAGGTAGGATAGGTATAAGTATTTAAAGTTGCATTGTTTTTTTCATAATTGAACCCCATTTCAGCTTGTAACCAATTTTTAGGAACAACGTATGGACATTCAGTTTGATCGGGTCTGTCGGTTTCCATCCTTTCCAACTCCTGGGCCGCGACCGGGCTCAATGGCAAAAGGCCGGTGAGTATGGAATACCCAATTTTTTTAAACATAGCTAATTAATAATTTAGACAAATCTAAAAAAATAATCGTCAACCATCATTTTTTTCCTTTACCAATATTTTTATATAACCTGGAATAATAAAAAGTCGGTAGCGGCAATTGCCTGGTAGGAGTATGGTAAGCACCCGGGAAGGAACATTTTACTGTCTGCAACTTCCATTTACCAATTACAGATGAACGTTATGGAGAAATAACGATTGAGCCGGAGTTACGTTAATGAATTGGATCACTGGCAGGTTAACAGCAACTCGATCTGTAAAAAGAGTGATAGGCTGGGAGATGAGACTGATTAAAAATAAACCGCCTGCTTATTTTTTTGGATGTTTCCAGTCAATTCTTCTGCCCACCAGTAATTTAATGACCAATCCGTCTGTTGCATTGGTTAATCCCCATCCAGGCCCCAGGTTTATTTCCCAACGGGGATCAAGGTATAGATCTGCAACTGCAAACAATGCATGACTCTGATTAGGTCCGTTTTCAAAATGATTCAGCGCACCCAGGTCTCCATAATATTCTGAACCGATACTGAGTTTGGGACTAACGGCATAGGACAGCTTTATATTGGGAGCAAATGCGGGAGCGCTTTCCTTGTCTACTCCTTTTAGTTGTATGCCAAGTACAGGATTGAGAGAAACATACCATTTGCCAATTGTTTTGTCAATGATGGGTCTCAATTCCACGCTCCATGTTTCACTGGAATATTCCATTCTTTGATAACCAATTTCAGCGGAGAGACTCAACCCTACCGGAAGTTTCCATGAAGCCGGTGCTGCAATTCGCGGACGCAGGTGTGTTCCCACAACTTTATAGCCGTATGGACTGGTATAATTCATAAAAAGATAGAACCCCAGTTCAAAATTTTCAGTGATGCCATGGGTAATTTCAATGGTTTCATGCAAGGCATGATAAGAAGGGCGTACACCTTTTACAATGTTTCTCTCACCTTGAAATGTATAGTTGCTATGCAATTCAAAAATGCTCTGGCCCTTTGTCATTGTGGGTGCACTGTACACCTGTATTTCATAGTTTTCCTGGGCATTGGCAAAAAATAAAAAAAGTAGCAGGAAAAATAATACGCAGTTGAATTGTTTCATCAGATTTTATTTATAGTCTTCCCGGGCGGGGCTAAAAAAGTCTATCACCTTAACATCCGTTTTAGCGATAGCCGAATGTGGAATATCAGACGTGATAACATGTGTCATTCCTGCGGTAAAAAGATATTTTTTTCCGCCTATGATCATTTCAAGTTCTCCTTCCTGTACATAAGTGATTTGTTCGTGTACATGCTGGTGGGTTTCCAGCACGCTACCTTTTTTTATTTCCCAGAAAGTTACCGTGCCCTTATCGCCATGAATAAATTTTCCAAAAAAACCCGGACGTAATTCACGTACGGGTATAGTGTCAAGATTTTGCATAATTAATTTTGATTGACAAATTATAATTCAGCAGATTTTAAGAAAACAAATTTGGCGCAAGAGAATGATCAAGTTGAAAAATCTACCCAGGTATAAAAGCATCAATTAATGCTCAAATAAAGCAACACTTCCACCCACCCATTCTTTGTCTTTATTATATCGAACACCAATCATTTTGCCCTTGCTCAGGCGGCACAGATTGATAACCGCTTTAGGCCTTGCGTCACCATCTTTCCACAGATACATCATTCGTATTTCACATTTAGCAGGTATATCGGGTGTTTCAATAATATCCGCATATTTTACTTTGCGTTGCAGGATCCAATTTTCCGGTTCTTTTACCTGCTCAATATCCCTGCGGGTTACATCTATCACCACACCCTGACCCGCAAACGAAAATAATGGCTTCAGAACATAATTTTCCAAATCAGAGGGGATCTGTTTTATTTGACTCAAAAAATAAGTAGGTGGAACGAAGGGGTGCTTGATAAACGGCAATGTAAACTTACTGATGCGGTAAAACCAATTGGGATGTGGTATCCATTGTACATCCAGTTCCTGTGTTATGTCAATAATTGGTCCCAGCGAATTTTTTTGTGCATTCAAATCGTCGAAAATGATTCTGTTATAAATACGTTTTATTACTGTTTTTTCTTTTGTAGTTTCATTAATATAGAATAATTTATTTCCTTCCTGTATTAATTCGGTTATACATACCGGTTGTATCCCAAGGTAATCCTGGGTACAATAAAAATCAATTCTTGTTTTCTGTTCATGAGGTTTAATTTCTAACAGGATTACATTTTCCACCGGTGTATCACCTATAATAACTTCTTTCAAATCTTTGATATAGCTTTCTTTATTGTATTTGCCGAGGTACTGCGTGTAATTGGAAGGAACGGGAAAATATTTTTTTACCAATTCGGGATAATACACCTGGAAACCAAACAAGGTAGGAAAGCCCTGCATTTCTATTAGCTGCGGCTCCAGTTCATTTTTATCATTAATACAAATGCCAAAATCAAAAGCAATCATGTGGCTGATATCGTTTTCACCGCTCACATTTTCACTTTTTGGTATGCTTCGTTCCGTAAGCTTTTTAAAATTTGGTTCAACAATAACGTCAATAATGCTTTCACAGGTATGCAATAGTTTCTGGGTAAATATTTGATCGATAAACACAGGTGTTTCTGCAATCCTGAATTCAATGGCGCCTGGATGCTTACTATCCAGGTCTTTCATGAAAGCTTCATACTTTTCTTTTGAAAAAGTTTTGTTGAATGCTTCGCGCAGCGATGGTACCATGTGTTTAATTTCTTTGTTGAAAGTTACGTAATGAATGGTTGGAGGCCAAATGGAGTTGATATCGGCACATTCAACTTAATTTTCTATCTGCAGTTGATTGCAAATGCCCTAAGTTAACCAGGCATGTTCACACAGCAACAGCGAGGAGATTCCCTATCGCTTCATTTAAAAAATTTGGCAATACGTGGAGGTATGTATTCAGGATTTTATCGGGGTCATTAAGGTGTTCAATCATACTTTGCCATTTGGCAAAACCATGATTTTCTATCACGGTTTGTTTTTTATCATCACGTTGCAGGTACATGGTCATGCCGGTAGCATCCGCTTCGGGGTGAAATTGCGTGCCGATCATATGTTGATTAAAACGTATGGCCATAACCGCTCTTTCAAACGGTACATGCAACCGTTCTTTCTCAATGCAAAGAATCTGTGCACCCATGTTTCTGATCTTATTGTGATTGGGTTGAATAACCTGGTAATCGCGGCTGTCTACAGAATAAAACGGATCGTTGAGCCCGGCAAAAATGGGTTCATCTTTTCCATCCGGTAAAATATGAATAGGGAAAACACCAAAGGCGGTTGATTTTCTTTTGGTCACTTGTGCCAGACCGTAATGACGGCAGGCTAACTGGTAAGAATGACATATAAAGAAAACAAATTTCTTCTCCGGATTCCCTGGATCAGTATTCCAGGCTTCAACTTGTTGCAACCAATGAAAATAGACCTGTTCCCATTCACTGTTTACACTTTCCAACGGCGAGCCCGGACCTCCACTCGAAATATAAATATCATAACTGAGATCAGGCACCTGCTTTTCTATCCGCACTTCAAATTCATCCCAGGTGAGTGACAGGTTATTATCTTCACTGTACTGATCCAGGATTTCCCTGATACAGCGCATGCCCTGGTTTGCCTGCCCCTCGTACAGATCTAAAATTGCTACCCTTATTGCTTTTTGTTCCTGCAGCATAACTGCAAAAATAACGCTTTTTCGAAAAAGGAATTGTCTGCTCCTTTACACAATTATTTTCGTTACCGTAGTAAATATGGGTTTATATTTATGCTGCTCAATTGATTGATCAGGCTCAATCATGCATAAACGCTGTTTTGTCTGCGCAGCAGTTTTTATTTAAGTAATATTTGTCTGGAAACTGATTTATTTATTGTATTAATGCTTTCATCATTTCTTCTGCAACAGCCTTATTACCAGTATCGTTCAGGTGAACACCATCGATTGTAAGAATTCCACGATCTTTGTTTTCTTTGTTATTGACAATATTATAGGCAAGTAAGAATTTGCGCAGATCAATCAAACCGCAATGATTGTTTTTTGCAATATCGCGTATAATGGATGAATACTTATTCAAATCGCCATCCAGTTCATTACTGAAATCTGTCTTTTCGCCGATGGCTGCTGGTGTGCAGATAAGAATTTTGATATTTTTTGCCTGTAATTTTTTAATAAGGGCATTGTAAAATTTTTCAAATTTGTCCGCATCGGTACCTGTACCAAAACTGCGTTTGTGCCACACATCGTTTACGCCAACCCAGATCACCACTATGTCGGGGTTTTTCGCCAGCACATCTTCTTCCATCCGCAGGTACAAATCATATATTTTGTTACCACCAATACCGGCACCTATCAGTTCATAATTATTATCAATTCCTTTTTGTTTCAGTAGCTCTCCCATTTGGGTAATATACCCTGTTGGGCCCACGCCGGCCTGTGTAATGGAATCTCCAAAAAATACAATACGTGTTTTTTTCTGGATTGGAACAAATGCTGTGAGCATAAAAAAGCTTAAATATAAAATGAGCGTCTTTTTCATATAGCTTTATTTGAGTTGATTTATTTTTTTTCAAATACTTTTTCTCCGTTAATAAATGTAGTCAATACCTGTGTTTGTAAAATTTTGTCAGCCGGTACAGTCATCAGATCCTGATCCAGCATTACAAAATCTGCAAATTTGCCTTTTTCCAGGCTGCCTTTTTCTTCCTCTTCAAAATTGGATTTTGCTGCCCAGATAGTCATTCCTCTCAATGTGTTTTCCCGGCTGAGTGCATTCTCCATTTGAAAGCCTTTGTCTGGGAATCCTTTTGCATCTTTACGGATCACCGCAGCGTAGAATGTTTTAAATGGAGAAATATCTTCCACCGGAAAGTCTGTACCCAACGGTAACCATCCGTTTTGTTCGAGTAATTGTTTAAACGCATAAGCGCCTTTTACTCTCTCTGTGCCCAACCTGTCGGCTGCCCAGTACATATCACTGGTAGCGTGGGTAGGTTGAACAGATGGTATAATACTATTTGCACCAAAAATTTTAAAATCATTCTCATTGATTACCTGTGCATGTTCAATTCGCCACCTAAGATCGTTTTTTCCATTGAGGTATTTGGCATAAATATTTAAAATAGTACGGTTGCCGCTATCTCCAATAGCATGTGTGCACATCTGGAATCCTTTTTCATAAATAAGTTTAGCAACAGCATCAAAATGTGCAATAGAACTTAACAAAAAACCCGACTTGTCAGATTTGTCAGAATAGGGTTGCAGCAAACAGGCTCCGCGGGAGCCCAATGCGCCATCAGCATAAACTTTAAAGGAACATACGTGCAAATAATCTGTTTTTATTTTTCCTTTGCTGAAGGCAAAATCATAATTCTTCTTAGCATCACTCAGCATAGCGTATACACGCATTTTTAAATCCCTGGTTTTTTGCAAGCTATCAATAAAAAGAACAGCATCATAGTTAAGACCGCAATCGTCTACCGTGGTTAAACCAACAGCAAAGCAATTGCGCTGCGCATTCAATAACGCTTCTTTCAATTGTGCGGTGCCAGGTGCGGGAATCCTGGATGAAACAAGTCCAATAGCATTGTCGACTAAAATACCAGTGATTTGTCCATCCTTTGTTTCAACATCGCCACCATTTATCTTTTGCCCGGCTTTGACGCCTGCCATCTCCAAAGCCTTTTGATTAACGATAGCTGCATGTCCATCCACCCTTGTAAGCATAACGGGTCGGTCAGGAAATAATTTATTTAATATTTCATTAGATGGAAATTCTTTTGTGCTCCAGTCATTTTGGTCCCAGCCGCGGCCAATCAGCCAGTTACCGGCTGGTAATTTACTGGCAAAAGCATTGCATTTTTGAATTACTTCGTCCCAGCTACCCGTTCCCGTTAGATCAACTTGCTGTAAAGAGATCCCATAGTTAAAAAAATGAGCATGCGCATCTATTAGCCCGGGATAGACAGATTTTCCTTTGGCGTCAATGGTCGTTTTGCTTTCATAATTATTCAGGATGTCAGCCGATTTTCCTGTTGCGATTATTCTGCCATTCGTAATGGCCATTGCTTCCACAATAGAAAACGATGCGTCTACGGTGTAAATTTTTGCATGCTGGACTATTAAATCTACTTTGGTTTTAGTAGCATGAGAAAACAAGAAGGTAACAATACTGATAACGCTGAATATTCTAATCATTGACTGAGTTTGGTTATTGTTTAAATTTTTCAGGATGTTGCTTATTAAAGAGGGTAGCATCCTGGTAGGCTTTGGCAACGGCTAATATAGTGCCTTCTTCGTATAAATTGCCCAGCAGGGTTATGCTGTCGGGATGACCGTTTTTGTCCAATCCAACAGGTAAGCAAACTACCGGGTGACCAGTGAGGTTAGTAATGGGCATCTGGTTGCCCGAAAATGTTGGAACAATTACAACGTCATAATTTTTCATGAAATTATTCATGGCCACCATTAATGAATAGCGGTGGCGGTTTGCGTTGATGTATTCCACTGCGGGTATCAACCTGGACACCCTAAATCCATTGGGCCAGAAATTTTTGTCCTGTCGGCGGATAAGATCATCCCGGTTGCTCCTGGTGAGATCATCGAATGCTGCCGCTGATTCTGCACTTATTATGGGATCCATTATACTGAATGGATAAATGGCTGAATCAGGAAATTCAATTTCTTTTATGGAGGCACCGAGTTTTTGTAAAGTTTTGATCACTTCCCATTGTATCGCATCTTTTGGCAATTGTTTGAAATAATTAACGGCATAGGCTATGCGTAATTTTTTCCAATCGGTCTTACCGGTATAGTTAAACGATCTTTCCCTGGCACCGGCGTCTTTGCCATCTGTTCCTTTGAGGTAATAAAATACAACCGCTGCATCTTCAGCGCTTCTGCAGATAGGACCTGCTTTGTCGAGGCTCCAGCACAATACCATAGCGCCCGTTCTGCTGATGGAACCAAAAGTAGGTCTCAAGCCTGTTGCACCACAGGTATGGGAAGGGGATACAATGGATCCATAGGTTTCCGTACCAATTGCAAATGGAATCAACCCCGCTACTGTTGCGGATGCAGAGCCGGCAGAGGATCCGCTGCTACCTGTTTTGATATCCCATGGATTTCTTGTTCTGCCGCCAAACCAGAGATCATTGAAAGCAAGTTCCCCAAGAGTAAGCTTGGCGCATAATACCGCACCTGCTTTTTTTAACTGCTGGTATACAAATGCATCTTCATTTATTACCTGTTCCTTATAGGGCACCGAACCCCAGGTTGTTTTATACCCTTTAACTGAAAACAAATCTTTTAACCCGTATGGAATTCCATGCAATGGACCTCTGTAGAGGCCTTTTTTTATTTCATCGTCTGCCTGTTTTGCTTGTTGGAGCGCAAGTTCTTCAGTAAGACTTATTACACATTCTAAAGTATCACCCCATTTTTTTAAACGGGCCAGGAAGAATTTTGTTAGTTCTGTTGAAGTTATTTTCCTGTTTTTTATAAGTGATGCCAGTTCAAGCACCGAATAAAAAGCCAGATCTGTTTTATTAGCTGGCAATACAACATTAGATGGTATGTTCCAGGTAACGGGTAGTTGTTTAACTGGTACAACAAATCCGGCAGGGGCCGGATCAAATCCCAATGGAAATGGCTGGCTATTGGGTAAACTCAACTGGTGCATCTTTTCAAATACTTTCAGGTTATCGTTTACACCGTCCAGCATTGAATCTTTTTCTGCGGCACTAAATTGAAGGTCAATGATACCGGATGCGGCGGAGATGGCTGCGGTATCTATTTTTTGTGCAGCGATGGATTGAAATGAAAAAACGATCACCAGCGTAATAGCTATTTTTTGCATGCAGTCAATTTTAGAAATTGAATTTACTAAACAGCAGCTCAATAAGTTCACCCGCATGCATAATCTTTTTAAGGTTGTCAAAAACAAAACCGCCCTGTTTTGCAGGGCGGCATTTTTGAAAATTTTCTCTTATTTTATTTTAACAACCCGCTGTGTGACCACTTTATTTTCATATAACAACTTTACCGTATAGAAGCCGGCTGCATATGGACTTAAGTCCAGCTTGATAAGTGAAGCAGCACTTCCCTTGTAAGGCATGTGAATTATTAATTGACCGGATGAATTAAAAACTTGTACAGCCTTAAGGTTGGTGGGTCGTTGGTAATGCTGTATGGTTATAAATCCTTCACTTGGGTTAGGGGTAATCAAAAATCCCTGTTGTTTTAATTTTGCCGGCAATACTTGTGTGCGGATATTAATATTGTCCAGGAATAAATTATTGCCATTGCTGTTTATATTTCTGAAAGCCAGTTGAAAATTTCCTTTTGCCCCTGTCAATAAGTCCGAAAGAATGATTGTCTCGTTTCTCCATTGACTGCGGGAAGTTGGAATAAATCCGGTTGTATCCGTTTGCGGATAGATAACTGGAAAATTGGGATCACCGGTCGTTTGTAATAATCCACCCCATTTTTTATAAACACTTGTGAAGGTCCTTCCGCAATCCTGCGTCACTAATATTTCCAATGTATCAAGATTAAAGGCTGAAGTGCCGGGATATTGCGCAATAACGTAAGCCATATCAAAACTTACAAATACAGAATCGGGTGAAGATAATTCCATCAATGGCGAATACAATTCATCAATTACCTGACTGGCATTGTTTCTGAAATTGCGTATCCATGCTGAAGCAATTCCTTCAGTTGAGGTGATCGTATTTCTTTCCCAGGTATATTTAGTATTTGATTTTACCAGGCTCCAGTTAGCAGGAGGAAACACCAGTTGTTCAAATCCTTCTTTAACGGGACTTTGTACCGGATCATAAACAATAAAGTTTGTTGTAATGGTATCGTTTGATGCTTGCTCATCTGCTACTCCATTTGGGTCACTGCTAAAAAATTGAATGTTATTAAGGCCCGCAGCGGATAAGTTTACAACAGGAAAGCTGACAGTTGTAAATTTATTGAACTCCAGGCTACCGGTATAATTAATTGTAACGGGTGCTGCACCATTTAGGCTATAACTAACTTTCAGGCTTTTCAGTGTATCGGTCCCTTTATTGGTTATTTCTACCATTGGTATGAATACTCTTGCGCAGAGCCGGCTGAAAGGTTCTGCTATTTTAGTAACAGCTGCGTCATGCTGAAATAGTTTTACGATTCTGATATTCACATTATCAATGTAAAGATTCTGCCCATATCCATTCTTGCCAACAAGTGCGATATTGATTTTATCTGCATTGCCAATAAAAGGTTTTAAATCCACCGTTTCATTTTTCCAGTCTTTGTCAATGGGAATATATTCTGTGTTGATACCAACAGGATTTGTGGCTAATTGGTTACCGCCTTTTTTCCAGGCAATAATTGGAAAAGTATTACCACAGTCGAGCGAAGCCTGAACCATGAGCGTATCAACGTAAGTAGTGGTACTTGTTGAATAAGTTCGGTAAGCACGGTCAAAACTAATCAATATACTATCTGCACCGCTTACATCAAACAATGGAGCTACCAGGTAATCCAACTGACCGCGTTCAGACTGGTAATTATAAAAATTCATATACGCAGAGGCTATGCCGGTTTTTGCCGCATTCGTATTTCTTGCCCAGGTTAAACTACCTGCATCCTTATTAATTACTTTCCAGCCTGCGGGTGGGAAAGATGCATTTTCAAAACTTTCGGCAAGAGCACCCGATACAAATGCTCCAACAGTGAATGTAACGGTTAATGTGTCATTGGTATTCAACTCGTCAGCGCTGCCATTGGGCTGCCTGGTATAGTATTTTAAAATATAATCACCATTGCTGAAATTAAAGGTAGGAAATGCAATGACCTGCGAATAACCCAGGGCCAGTGAAGTGGTGATCATTTGTTCGCCCTGCGATACTCCGTTAATTAACAGGCCAACAATAAAACTGGTTAATGTATCCAACCCTTTATTTGTTATCCGAACTTTCGGTTGTAAACTGTTGGCGCATGCGATATTCGGGTAGTCAATGACGTTACATCCATTTATCTCAAAACCACCCGGGTTAACAACGGCTGTTGGACTGGCATCTTTTAGCACAGCACCGGCCGGAGGGGTTGCTCCATCTGATGTGAAATAGGATGCCCGGCAATTCTCAAGCGTCCACTCCATCCGTGCTACCTGCTGCTTTGTAAACATGGAATAACAGGCATCATTGGTATAATCCATATAATTCTGGTACATTACCCCATCGGAACTTGTATTACACGCATCATTTTTTACACCTGATGGGCAAAGGCCTGCATTTGAACCCCCCTGATCCGGGGTGTCGCCCAATAAAAGCGATGCGGGTAAAAGACAATTGCCTGTTAATTGCCTGAAATCATCTCCCGTGCAATCCGTGCCATCATCGCCCCAGATATGATACAATCCAAAATAATGACCTACTTCATGAACCAATGTCCTGCCCAAAGCAAATGCTGATAATACATAACAGGAATTGGATCCCCAGCTTTGTGCGTTAATAAATACACCTTCGTTCGTGGCTGTATCGGTGCCAGGAAATGTTGCATACCCCAGTACACCCAGTCCGCTTCCATCCAGGCCAACCCAGAGATTGAGATATTTATTAAAATCCCACGCATCCAATCCGCCGGATGCGGCATATTTAATAGGGTCAAGTGAAAAATTAATGTTTGACGATAGACTACTGTTTCTTCTTTCAATTCCCGTACTCAGATGACCGTTAGGATCTCGCCTGGCAAGTTTAAATTGGATTTTACTCTTACCAAACAATGATTTAAAAGCGGCAGGAATATTACTGCTGTCGGTATTCAAACCGGCATAATCAATATTCAATTTATCAATCTGAACTTTTACATCAGCATCCGAAACCTGGTCGGCATTCGGTAATACAATGTGAACGATCACGGGCACATAAACAGTTGAACTAAGCGTTTGTATATCCAAATTTTCCATCGTTCTGGTGCTGACGGCTTTTTGTTTCAGATAATCTTCTTTTATCTTTTCGCCCTGCAATTGGTTTTGTTCGTACCGTTGTTTCAATGCAGGGTTGCGGTTGTACATATTCTGCAGGTATTCCATTGTGCCGCAACGCTGAACAGTCGTTTTTTTCTGGGCCGGGAGCACCAACGAGGTGAGCAGCAACACACTTATAACAAAAAGGGAACGGTGTGTAAGTCTAATCATGACAGTAGTTTGGTTTTGAACATTTGAATGTCACTTGTCTGAGATAATAGAATGAAATTAATTTCAATACAGGTAAATAAAGCTATCGGTTGCCTGTTTAGTGATCAGGAATTCTCCGGATATGATTTCAGCTGATTAAGGATGTTAAGATAAGATTGCTATTTAAAAGCGCCAAACAGGAGTGCTGAAATGTATTTTTTTTATGTAAACGGAATTCACTGACTGGTCTCATGTACCTCACAAATAAGTAATATGGAATTGCAGGTTTTAAACGGAATTATTGCTGAAAAAGAACAACCAACCAAAGTTAAAAACCCGGTTGGTTGTATCATCAATAACCGTCCCTGCTATCCTTAGCAATTAAATACTATTAATGTTGATATGCCAAAAGGTAAATCATAAAAATTGCCGATGAAATTATTTTGCTGCAAAAAATCAGAACCTGCAGGTAATCGTATGGCAGGATGAAAGAGATAGTTGTGAAGATAAAGTTACACAGGTCCGCAGAAAACCGCAAAAAATTGTGAATGCTGAATTTACTTTTAAGGGCGTTTACTTAAACAAATGATTTATTATTTTGCGTGTTTAAGTGTTAACATTTACTTTTAAAAGCTTGAATTCCTGATTTGATATAAAAATTAAATTATCGGAAATAATCATCCAGACTTCATTAAACTAAAAACTGGTCATGGATATAATCAACTACATTAATGAGACTCTTGGTTTCTTCAAACACTTTTAATTGCCTGTCTGCACCCGTACCCTTCTCCAGCATATTGGATACATTCGATACCACATGCCGGCTTCCGAGCTGGTCAAGCACCGGGTCAATGAAATCGAGTAACTCATAAATAAGTACGCGGGTGTTTACTTCTTCTTCCTTGCCAAAATCAATCAGGTGGCCATCTACTCCATAGCGGCTGGCGCGCCATTTATTTTCGTTTAGTAAAGCCCGTGAGTATTGAATGAAGTTTAGGTTTTCTGCTCTAAGCATATAGATGCGTGCACAGATGGCCTGGAACAAAGCGGCAATAGTAATCGTTTCAGGTACTGTCATCGGAACATCGCAGATCCTGAATTCAACCGTATTGAAAAAAGGATGTACGCGCAGGTCCCACCAGATTTTCTTTGCGTTGTCAATGCAATTGGTCTTGATCAGCATCTTAACATAATTATCATAAGCTTCGATAGACTCAAATGCATCCGGGATGCCGGTACGGGGAAATTTATCAAATACTTTGGTTCGAAAAGATTTATAACCGGTTAACCTACCTTCCCAGAAAGGTGAGTTGGTGCTTAATGCATAAATGTGCGGTAAAAAATATCGCGTGCTGTTGGCAATATGGTTGGCCATATCTCTTGTTTCCATACCAACGTGCACGTGTAGCCCAAAAATTAAATTACTCCTGGCTGCCTCCTGCAATTCATTTACAATTTCATTGTAACGGATATGATCAGTTATCAGCTGGCTCTCCCAGTGACTGAAAGGGTGAGTCCCGGATGCACCAACCCACAATCCCAGTGATTCAGCAATACCTGAAATGGTTTTTCGCAACAATGATACATCCGAAAAGGCTTCATCAACATCCTGGCATATATCGGTACCTACTTCAACCACTGCCTGGTGCATTTCCGCCTTTACCTTGTCTTTAATCATTTTTTGTCCTTCATGTACTATCTTTTGTTCATGACTTTTCAACTCCCTTGTCTGGGGATCAATTACCATATACTCTTCCTCAATACCCAGGGTAAAATGTTTATAATTGATGCTTGCCATAGAAGTTCGCCGTTTCAGGTTGGTTATTTCAAATCAAAGGCAATTTATTGCTGCCGCGTTTTATGTATTCTCCCCAGGTAAGATTGTCGGCCCCCGGTTTATGCGCCATCGCTTTTTCAATGGCATAGTTGGCCGCAGTTTCTACCACCCAGTTAAAATTATCCTGGCCAACGCTGTGAATATCTGCATCCGGAGCAGGATTGCAAAAGTCAATTGCATAAGGAACACCGTCGCGCAAGGCCAGTTCCACAGTATTGAAGTCATAACCAAGGTATTGATTGATGCGCAGCACAATGTCTTCCATTGATTTCAATCGTTCCGGGCTGGGTGCGAAGTCTGCTATATATCGAAGATGATGCGGGTTACGCGGTTCGTAAGGCATGATGCGTACATACTTTCCGCCTATGCAATAGCAGCGATAGTATTCATCAAATACAATTTCTTCCTGCAACAACATAACCAGTTGACCTGTGTCGCTGTGTTTTTGAAAGAAATCATCCATACTGTTTAATTTGTACACATGTTTCCACCCGCCGCCTGCAAACGGTTTCATGTAGGCTGGAAAACCAATGTAATCAAATATGGCATCCCAATCCAGTGGATAAGCTAGGTTTGAAAAAGAATCATCGGAAGTATCTTCAGGATGATCTTTTGAAGGAAGTATAACGGTCTTGGGTACTGGCACATTTATTTTCGTAGCCAGGCAGTTGTTGAAAAACTTTTCGTCGGCACTCCACCAGAAAGGATTGTTGATAACGGCTGTTCCTGTAAGCGCTGCATTCTTTAGATAAGCACGATAAAAAGGAATGTCCTGGCTAATTCGATCTATGATCACGTCATAACCAGCAGGTTCACCTTGCATCACTTTATCAATACGTACAGGCTCCGCTGTAATACCGTCTATTTTTTTACTGTTTACTTTTTCAACAAACGCATTGGGAAAACTGCGCTCTTTACCAAACAAGATTCCAATTTTTTTCATGATAACCTGTTTTTTAATTATTTATTCGAACACCTGTTGTTGTTAACCATTGGGTAAAGACCTTAATCAAATATATTTTTATCACTTCACAAAAACAAAAGAAAATTTGACATGCTTCCAGGCAATTTTCGCAAACGTTGCGCAACGGCCACTTTAATTATTGTACGATTTACTATATTTGAATGCTATGCAGGCGAATAAAAATATTGCAATAACAACAGAACAATTTATAATAACATCGGTTTTTTTGCGCCGGCCTGTAACCGTCGATTTGTTTTATCCAAATACCTTGCTGCAACCAGAAGAAGCAAGTCTCATCCTGATCAATGATGGTCAGAATATGGAGGAACTGGGCCTGGCGATAATGCTCGCAGAAATGATTGGTAATAATGAAATCGAGCCGGTTGTTTGTTTGGCCATACACGTGGGAACGGAACGAAAAATGGAATATGGTACAGCGCATTACCTGGATTATAAGAAACTGGGTGCAAAGGCACAACTTTATACACAATTTATTTTTAATGAATTGCTTCCTCATTTCAGGAAACAATATGCATTCCCTTCTCTTAAAGAAAAATCTTTCGCTGGTTTTTCATTGGGCGGATTGAGTGCGCTGGATATTGTATGGAACCATCCGCACGAATTTTCAAAAGTCGGAGTGTTTTCCGCGGCCCTCTGGTGGCGTACTAAAAGTCTTGAAGACAATTACAATGAAGAGACAGACCGCATTATGCATGCACAAATAAGAGAAGGCGGTTATTATCCCTGGTTGAAATTCTTTTTTGAAACCGGTACGCTGGACGAGACCATGGACAGAAACAATAATGGAATAATTGATTCTATTGATGATACCCTTTCATTGATCGATGAATTGGCAGCAAAGGGCTATAACAGGGAAAGCGATATTGAATACCTGGAGTTGCAGGATGGTAAACATGATATTGCCACCTGGGCCAGGGCAATGCCTGAATTTTTGAGATGGGGATGGGGTAAAAGGGATATCAGTATTTTTGATGGGCTGTAGTTTGAATGGAACAGTAAAAATTTTTAATAAAGACCACAAAGCGAGGTTTGATCATTCATTGCAAATAATTCACAATAAAAAATATGCATCCAATTAAGACCACTTTGGTTTGTTTAATTTATTTTATTGCCATCTGCCAAATAGATGCGCAACAAACTGCAATAAACGCAGGTGCTTTCAAATACAAGGTTCAAAAGAAAATAGTATGCAGCAATGGAGCAGTAGTATCCGCGCATCCATTGGCCAGTAAGGCTGGTGTATCTATTTTAAAAAAAGGGGGTAATGCAGTTGATGCTGCTATTGCAACCCAACTTGCTTTGGCCGTTGTATATCCGGGTGCGGGAAATTTGGGCGGTGGTGGATTTATGATTGCTACTTTAAAAGGAGGCAAAACCGTTGCCTTGGATTACCGGGAAAAGGCTCCGGCTGCTGCGAGCAGGGATATGTATCTTGATAAAGATGGAAATCCGCGGATGTCGCTCAGCCAGAATGGTCATCTTGCATCAGGCGTGCCAGGTACGGTTGCCGGTTTATTTGCTTCCCTCAAATATGCAAAACTTCCTTTTAAAATATTGATTGCACCAGCCATAGCATTGGCAGATAATGGTTATGCCATTTCAGAAAATGAGGCCCGTTCTTTAAATAAAATGAAAGCAGCTTTTACCCGGTACAATACAGTTAGACCGGTCTTTGTAAAACAAAATCCATGGAAAGCGGGAGATACACTTGTTCAGAAAGATCTTGCAAAAACATTGATGCGCATGAGGGATCTTGGACAAAAGGGATTTTATGAAGGTGAAACTGCCAGGTTGATTGTGGACGAATTTCATCGGGGCAAAGGATTGATAACATACAAAGACTTAAAAAATTACAAAGCTGTTGAAAGACCTGCAATGTCTTTTCCATACAAGGGCTATGAAATTGTTACCATGCCATTGCCAAGCAGCGGCGGTATTATAATCAACCAAACCATGAAAATGATTGAAGATAAAGAGATTGGTAAAATGGGATTTCTGTCTGCATCAGCTGTGCATTTAATGGTTGAAGCGGAACGACGCGCTTATGCAGACAGGGCAAAATTTATGGGTGATGTGGATTTTGTTAAAGTACCGGTGAAGAGATTAACCAGCGATGCTTATATAAAAGAAAGAATGAATGATTTTGATCCGGCTAAAGCAGGTACCAGCGAACAAACCCAAGCCGGCAATATCAGCCCGGAAAGTGAAGAAACAACACATCTAAGTATTATCGATAAATTTGGTAATGCCGTTTCAATCACAACAACACTGAATGATGGCTATGGAAGTAAGACGGTTGTTGCTGGTGCCGGGTTTATTTTGAATGATGAAATGGATGACTTTAGTGCTAAGCCCGGAGTTCCAAATATGTATGGAGCAATAGGAGCCGAAGCCAATGCCATTGCACCCGGTAAAAGAATGTTGAGCAGTATGACCCCTGCTATCGTTTTAAAAAACAATAAGCCTTACATCGTATTGGGTACACCCGGGGGTACTACCATTCCAACTTCCGTGTATCAAACCCTGGTTGATATATTGGAATTTAACATGAGTACAGAAGATGCTGTTTTCAAACCAAAATTTCATCATCAATGGAAACCAGACGAGGTAATTGTTGAAAGAGATTTTCCGGTAACCGTGATTGAAGAACTGAAAGCAATGGGGTATAAAGTAAATGTGCGTGGAAGCATTGGCCGGACGGAAGTAATCAAAGTACTGGATAATGGAAAATTTGAAGCCGTGGGAGATAAACGGGGTGACGATACAGCAGAAGGGTTTTAAAATTTCATGCAATGAAAACAATAGCCACAGAATTTTTGGAAACCGCTATAAAAAGATTCCAGGATAGCCGCGGACTTGCAGAAAAAACATTTACACAACTTGCAGATGATGATTTTTATATTCAGCCCAATGCTGCGAGCAACAGCATCGCTGTCATTATTCAGCATATGAGTGGTAATATGCTCAGCCGCTGGACAAATTTTTTGTCAGAAGACGGCGAAAAGGAATGGCGTAACCGGGATAAAGAATTTGAAACGCATGTTTTGGGCAGGGAGCAGTTAATGTATATCTGGAATAAGGGATGGGATTGCCTGATTAGCGCGCTGAAGGAACTGAAAGAAGAAGATCTGTTAAAATCAATTCTTATACGCGATGAAAAGCATTCAGTGATAGATGCCGTTCATCGCCAGCTTTCTCATTATCCTTACCATGTTGGTCAAATCGTTTATATCGGCAGGCTTATAAGAAATCAGCAATGGAAGAGCCTTTCCATTCCGAAAGGTCAATCGGAAATCTTTAATAAGAACATGAAGTCAAACCAATAACATTCCCGACAAGCTTCCCGACAAGCCGGGTATTGTTACAACCAAGCTATATTTTTCTTAATTATTGCAATTACAAGTGCTTGGTATTGAATTTGCACACTGCTTCCGAACACTTAATTTTACACAAATACGGTGACCCCTGAAAAGTATCGGAAAAATAAAAATATTTGCCCTCCTGTTCCTGCTGTTCCTGTTTGTGGCTGCCCAGTTCCTGTTCCCCGGGTTCAGACTTTTTTCGATCATCATTTTTATCCTGGCCGCGATAGGTATTGTCTTTCCCCGTTATTTTTTCAGAGGGATTCTTGTTATTATAGCTTTGTTATTGGTCTCTGCGTTTTTAATTCAGACAAGCCTGGTTCAGAACTGGCTTGTAAGCAAGGCTTCTGAAAGATTATCAAAAAATCTGGGTACAAAAGTTAGTATCCGTCATGTAGACATTTCTCTTTTTAACAAAATGTCTCTGAAAGGTGCTTATATACAGGATCTCAATAAAGATACTTTGCTTTATGCAGGAAGCCTGAATGTGCACATCACAGATTGGTTTTTTTTGAAGGACAAAGCAAGCCTGGAATATATTGGACTAGAAGATGCCAGCATCAATCTGCATCGTTCAGATTCTATTTGGAACTATCAATTCCTGGCCGATTATTTTGCCAGTCCGTCCGGCACGAAAAAAAATAATTCTATTGAACTGAATCTTCAGCAAGTACAGTTGTCAAACATTCGATTACAAAAAAGAGATGGCTGGCGCGGAGAAGATATGGCACTGTATCTTGGTTCACTTAAGCTGGAGGCACAGGAAATAGATTTCAGTAAAAAAATTGTTGCGTTAAAAGAAGTTGCTATTAACGATCCCATATTTTCCATCACAAATTATGATGGACGCCGTCTTTATAAACCAGCTGCAGATCAGCGAAGTGCCAATGATACCGCGTTGTACTGGAACCCGGAAGGATGGAAGATAACAGCAGGAATAGTCAGTATAAGCAAAGGTGCATTTAAAAACGAGAAAAAATCTAACCGTTCCGCATATTACTATTTCGACGCACAACATATTCAATTCACGAATATCAATGCAGTTTTTAAAAATGTTTTATTTGAAAAAGATACCATTACTGCTAAAGCACAGATCAGCACCAGGGAAAGAAGTGGGTTCGATATAAAATCTTTCAATGCCAATATAAAATGGTTTCCCCGCGCAATGGAATTCAATAATCTTGATATTCGCACCGGCAAAAGTCACCTGACCCATTTTTTTGCCATGCGTTATTCCACATTTGATGACATGGGCGATTTTATTGAACGTGTACACATGCAGGGAAATTTCCAGGATGCTTTGCTGCACAGCGACGATATCGCTTATTTCGCACCTGCTTTAAAAGACTGGCACAAAGAAATTCATCTCACAGGTTCCATACATGGCACGTTGGAAGATTTAAGTGGTAAAGGAATCGTTGTAAGAGCTGGGAACAATACCATACTGAATGGTGATATACTAATGAAAGGGTTGCCTGATATTGACAAAACTTATATCAGCTTCAAATCAAATGATTTCAGAACTACCTATGCAGATATTGCAGGGATTTTTCCGCAAATAAAAAAAATTACAGATCCCAGGCTGGACCGGCTTTCTTATATAAGATTCAAAGGAAGTTATAAAGGATTTATTAAAGATTTTGTAACCGTCGGTACTATTGAAACCGCTTTGGGTTCTATTGAAACCGATGTAAATATGGTTTTCCCCGATAAAGGCAAGCCAACTTATACAGGTAAGATTGCTTCCGCCGGATTTAAATTGGGAGATTTTATTGATAATGACAAACTCGGAAATATAGTATTTGACGGAACTGTAAAAGGAAGCGGATTTATATTAAAAGATCTACAGGCCAATCTGGTAGGAACTGTAAGTAGTATTGAATTTAAAAAATACAATTACCAGAACATCCAGGTTAATGGTACACTGGCCAAGCGATTGTTCAATGGAGAATTGATTGCAGCTGATCCTAACCTGGGTATGAAATTGAACGGACTCATTGATATGAGCAAAACAGATCCTCGTTTTAATTTCTTTGCTTCAGTTGATAAAGCAAATTTAAGAAGATTGCAGCTGTATAAAGATGATATCGACTTCCATGGTAATTTACGTTTTGATTTTACAGGAGACAATATTGACAATTTCCTTGGTACTGCTAAAATTTATGATGCAGCAGTTTTCAAAAATGGTCAGCGCATATCATTTGATTCCCTGAGTATTGAATCAAGAAAAATTGATAACAATAAAAGCATTGTGGTAGTCAGCAATGAATTTGACGCGGCATTGGTAGGTGAATTTTCAATCAAGGAACTGCCGGTTGCATTCCAGACTTTTTTAAATCGGTATTACCCAAGCTATATAAACCCTGCCACCAAAAAATTAACAAGCGAAAACTTCAGTTTTGTTATTACCACAAAAAAAGTGGATGATTATCTTGACTTGTTTGATAAAAACCTGAAAGGATTTAACAACAGTAATATTAGTGGTCGCATCAATAGTAAAGAGAACCTGTTCAATATTGATGCAGACGTGCCGCAATTCAGTTATAAGAATGTTGCATTCTACAATACCAATTTTGAAGGAAGAGGTAACCTGGATTCATTGGGTATTGCATTGGGCGTAGGTGAAGTATTTGTAAATGACAGCCTTCATTTTCCGGGAACCAGGATCAATGTGCGTTCTGCAAATGACCTTTCAAAAATTCACATTACTACCAGTGCCAATCAAACGCTCAATTCAGCCAATGTATCCGGTACATTTCAAACGAGAAAAAATGGATTCAGCCTGGTATTTGATCCTTCAACATTCGACATCAATGGTAAAAGATGGACCATTGATAAAAATGGCGAACTAACGCTTACAAGGGATATTGTAACCACGGAAGGATTGAGAATTTACAGTGGCGACCAGGAAGCCCGGGTTACTTCCCATCCTTCTGAAACAGGCAGTGGTACTGATTTAGGAATTGAATTGAAAAAAATAAATATTGGCGACTTCGCACCATTCTTTGTCAAGAGTAACCGGCTGGAAGGTTTGTTGACAGGCAAAGTTGATATTTCTGATCCTTTTGGCAACATGAATGTCGATATAAAAGCAGATGCAGAACAATTTAGGCTGGATGATGATTCAGTTGGTAAATTACAGATTACATCAGCCTATTCTAAGTCAACCGGCCGTGTTACCGTATCAACGCTTTCTGAGAACATGAATTATAATTTTGATGTCAATGGATTTATAAATACAGCCGATAGCACAGGCACAGGAATTGATATTACAACGCACCTGCGCGATAAAACCAGTATACATATTCTGGGCCGTTATCTTACCGGGATATTTAGTAATGTACAAGGTTATGCATCCGGTGATTTACGTGTAGTGGGCAAAGGAAAAGCATTGAAATACCTGGGCAATCTTTCATTGTCAGATGCATCCATGTTGGTTGATTATACAAAATGCGTTTACCGTATACCGAAAGCAGAAGTAAAAATGCTGGAGGATGGAATTGATTTCGGCAGTTTCCAGATCAAAGACGAACTGAACAATACAGCCGAGGTACAAACCGGTAGACTTTACCACAGCAATTTTAAAGACATGGCTTTTGATTTCAAAGTTAAAACAAACCGTTTGCTACTATTGAATACCAGCCAGGTTGACAATAAACAATTTTACGGAAGAGCGATCGGTAAGGCAACCTTTAGTTTTAGTGGGCCGCAGGAAGCCATGGAAATGGATATACAGGCTGAACCTACTGATAGCTCCAATATCAGTTTGCCCATTGGCAGCAGCAGGGTAAGCGGAGATGCAGATTTCCTGAGTTGGAAAGTGTATGGTAAAGAAATGGTGGAGACCGGAAAAGTAAAGAATGAAAACAACCTCACCGTTAACCTTAAAATGACTGCCAATAACCTGGCCAGGATAAATGTAATATTGGATGAAGCGGCCGGAGATCAAATCAGCGCGGTGGGTAGCGGGATCATTAACTTACGTGCAGGCACACACGATAATTTATCATTGAATGGACGTTTTGATATAGACAGGGGAGATTATATTTTTAATTTTCAATCCATCCGAAGAAAATTTAAACTACGCGAAGATGAGGCCAATTATATTAAATGGAACGATGATCCCTATGACGCAGACATTAATGTAGTGGCTGAATACCGGGCCGCCAACGTTCGTTTTGCAGATTTGGGAATCAATAATGCAATCGCCAATTCTTCTGGTAGTTCTAATTTGAACAGTTACATCGGCGATGTGTTGGTAAAAACAACCATTACCAATAAACTAAAGGATTTAAAATTCAGGTTTGATATTGAATTGCCTCCCAACAGTCCATTGGCAACAGATCCAACGGTAACGTTATTGGTTTTACAGCCAATTGAAAAAGATGAGAATGAGCGAAACAAACAAACTTCCCTGTTAATTGTCTTCAATAGATTTGGACCGTTGTCCACTTCCAATGCTGGTTTTAATGTTGGTCAATCTGCATTTGAAGGCATTTTCCTGAATAGTATCTCAGGTTTTGTTTCAAACCAACTTAGCAATTCATTTAGTAACGCTTTGCAAACGATGTTCAAAGATCCAACGATACGCATTAATATCAATGCATCGGTTTATAATGGATCTGCCTTGACAGATATAGCCCCACAAACGCAGTTTTTACCCGACAGAAGCAATGTTAACTTCTCCTTCAACAAGAGTTATTTCAATGAACGACTTACTTTTATTGTGGGAAGCGCGTTGGACTTTGGATTTAATAATACCGCAGCTGCCAATACAAAAAACAATTTCCAGTTTTTACCAGATGTAACTGCTCAATTGAAGCTTACACCCGATGGCAAATTTCTTTTCAATTTATTCTATCGCGAAAACAGGAGTTATCTCACCAGTTTAAATGGTAAACAGAGCCGCAGTGGCGCCAGCGTTTCATATCGCAAAGAATTTGAAACCATCGGCGACTTGTTTAAAGGAAAGAAAAAGAAATCTGACTGAGCAAATTCCTCAGTCATTTAATGTTTCAGATTGTGTCCCATCTTATCGCGCTTAGTCTGTAAATATTTTTCATTGTGCGGGTTCGGAACGGCTTCAATAGGTATTGTTTCCACTATTTCAATTCCATAACCCAGCAGACCTGCTCTTTTTTTAGGATTATTGCTCATTAACCGGAGCTTGGTAATATTAAGGTGCCGTAGTATTTGTGCGCCAATACCGTAATCTCTTTTGTCCATCGGAAACCCAAGATGCAGGTTTGCTTCCACAGTATCCATTCCACCTTCCTGCAGTTTGTATGCCTTCAATTTATTAACCAGGCCAATTCCGCGCCCCTCCTGGTTCATATAAAGGATCACACCTTTGCCCTCTTTTTCCACCATTTGCATGGCTTTATGTAATTGCTCTCCGCAATCACATCGCAATGAACCCAGAATATCTCCTGTAAAACAAGATGAATGCACCCTGGTTAAAACCGGCTCATCTTTTTGCCATTCGCCTTTTATCAGGGCCAGGTGTTCATTGGTAGAATTTTTTTCATTGAACGCTATCAGTTTAAAGTGCCCGAATTGGGTAGGCATATCAACCCGCACAATTTCTTCTATAAGTGAATCCGTTTTAAGGCGGTATTCAATGAGGTCCTTTATAGAGATCAATCTGAAGTCAAATTTTTTGGCTATTTCCCGTAGTTCTGGTAACCGGGCCATACTACCATCTTCAGTCATTATTTCAACCAGGACTGCAGAGGGTTCAAAACCGGCCAATCTTGCCAGATCAATGGAAGCTTCGGTATGCCCGGCTCTTCTCAAGACACCTCCTTTTTTTGCCCTTAGGGGAAAAATATGGCCTGGCCGTCCCAGGTCTTCTGGTTTTGTGGCAGGATCTATCAGTGCCTGAATGGTTTTAGCCCGGTCTTGCGCTGATATACCGGTGGTACATCCATGACCCAGCAGGTCTATGGAAACTGTGAATGCTGTTTCATGCAACGCGGTGTTATTATTAACCATGAGTTCCAATCTAAGCTCGTCGCAGCGTTCTTCCATTAGCGGGGCACAAATCAATCCACGCCCATATTTGCTCATAAAATTGATGACTTCAGGCGTGACATTTCTTGCAGCAGCGATAAAATCGCCCTCGTTTTCACGGTCTTCATCATCCACAACAATAACTATTTTGCTTTCTTTAATGTCTTCTATAGCAGATTCAATACTATCCAGCATATAAATCGGAATTTATACAAAAGTAACAATTAAGAAAGGCTTTCGGTTTAATTGACATTCCTCATAATAATTTAGCGCTATTGACAAATTATACAGCTAAGGAAATTGGGTTTTTGCCTTATAATACGGAAACTGTATGTTTGCCAATTGAAGGGACGAATTCCTTTTTTTTGCACACGATCTAAATCAAAACTATATGCTTAAGAAATTCTCAGGCATTCTAACGACGCTGCTGGCTATCTCGTTTTTTACAACAGCGCAGGTTACAACAAGTAGTATTAATGGTATTGTAAAGACTTCAAAAGGGGATGCGCTTGCAGGAGCCACTATTACTGCAACTCATATACCTACCGGCACAATTTACAGGGTAGCATCGCGAACCGGAGGCAGGTTTACCATCGCCAATATGAATCCGGGCGGACCTTATACTTTAACGGTAAGTTTCGTTGGATTAAACGAAGCTAAGAAAGAAGACGTTTTTCTTACGCTGGGGGAAAACTCCACACAGGATTTTATTTTGATCGAAAATAAAGCAACTTTATCGGAAGTTGTGGTTTCCGGACGGCGAACAATTCCTCCATCTGGCAAAGGAGGTACGGAAGTTGCAATCAGTCGCGAACGGATTGCCAATCAACCTTCCGTTGGCCGCGGTCTTTCTGATTTTTTACGGTTAACACCACAGGCGAAATTGACCACAGCCGATGGTGGGGTTTCAATTGCCGGTCAGAATAACAGGTATAACTCATTCTATATAGATGGTGCAGTAAACAATGATGTTTTTGGTTTGTCAAATTCTGGTACCAATGGTGGCCAGGCAGCTATCAATCCTATTTCAATAGATGCGATAGATCAATTCCAGATAGTGATTTCACCCTATGACGCATCCATTGGAAATTTTATTGGAGGTGGCATCAACGCCATCACAAAATCCGGAACCAACAAGGTGAAAGGATCCCTGACTTATGTTTTCAGGAATCAAAACCTTTCTGGTCGCGCACCTACTCCTTCTATTAAACCAGGCACATTTAATATTTATGAACGTGCCAAATTAAACCCTTTTAAAAACCAGATTGCGAATATTTCTTTTGGAGGACCCATCGTTAAAAATAAATTGTTTTATTTTATATCTGCAGAAATTGAAAGAAACCAACGGCCACAACCGTTTAATTTTAGTGATTACCGCGGCAACACTGCTAACCAGGGAGACATCAATAACCTTGGCGCATACCTGAAAAGTAAATATAATTATGATGCAGGTGGATATTTAGATAATGCAGAAAAAGTAAATGCAGATCGTATTTCAGCAAAAGTTGATTGGAATATAAATGACAATAATAAGCTTTCCGTCAGTTACCGGTATGTAAAAGGATTGCGCTATAATACCAGCGGTAGTACCAGCACAACAGTTAACTTTTATAATGATGGTTTTATATTTCCAACTAAAACAAATTCCCTGTCTGCTGAATTAAAAAGTTCTTTTGCCAAAAGTGCAAGCAACCGGTTATTGTTAACGCTTACTTCCGTTAATGACGACAGAAGCCCGTTGGGTTCAAATTTTCCAAGGGTAAAAATTAATGATGGACCCGGTTCTATCGTTTTTGGACCAGACAATAGTTCTACACAAAACCTGCTGACACAAAAGAATGTTTCACTGGTTGATGCGTTTAAGATAATCGCCGGAAAGAACATAATAACTTTCGGTACCGATAATGAAATCAACAAAGCATTCAACGTCTTCATTCAAAATACTTTTGGAAACTACACATACGCTAACCTGGCGGATTTTTACAATGATGCCAAACCTACCAATTACCAGCGAGGGTTTCCTTTAATAGACAACGTGCTTAATGATAATAGTTCCGCCGCAGCGAAATTTAATACGCTGCGTATTGGTTTTTTTATCAATGATGAGATCAAGGTGTCTGATAAATTTACTTTGAACATTGGTGTTCGTGCTGATAAATCAGAATTTTTAACCCAGCCTATTACTGATAATTATTTCAACGATTCTGCACTTGCGGTATTTTCAAAGATATATGATATGCAGGGAGCACGCAGCGGACAGAAGCCCAAAATTCCATTTTCTATTTCACCCCGTATAGGATTTACCTACAAAATGGATGACGAAGGAGTAGTAGTACGTGGTGGAATGGGTTTGTTTACAGGTCGTATTCCGTTGGTTTGGCCCGGTGGTATCTATAATAACAATGGTATTAATGTAGGAAGTTATTCTGTTACCAATCCAAATATAACTTTCCGTCCAGATGCATTGAACCAATATACATCGCAGGAAGTAGGAGTGGGGATTACAAAAGGTAGTCTTAACCTTATTTCAAAAGATTTTAAATTACCGAAGTTGTTCAGAACTTCTTTCGCGGTTGATAAAAAATTTGGAAATGGCTGGTCTACTACATTTGAAGCCATCTTTAGTAAGAACATCAATGAAATCTATTACACCAACTTCAATATTCAGCCACCGCAATATACTTCTGTAGGCCCTGATAACCGGAAAGTATACTCGCCTACCAGTGCCAATGTGAAAATTAATCTGAGGCCAAATTCTCCCGGCATTTACAATCCTTATGATAATGGATTATTGTTGTTTAATAGCCAGGGTCGGAGAGGATATTCTTATTCTTTCACATTTGCAATTGACAAAGCTTTCAGTAATGGCCTTGCCTTCAATGCCAATTATACTTATGGAAATTCAATGGTGCTAAATGAAGGAACAAGTTCCGTTAACCTGTCACAATGGAGATTTATGGAATCGGTGAATGGCAGGAACAATATTGGACTTAGTATTTCTGATTTTGACCTGGCACATCGAATCACTGCTTCTATATCAAAGAAATTTACTTATGCTCACAAAGCGATGGCCACGAGTTTCTCTTTGTTTTATACCGGCCAGTCGGGAGCGCCTTTTAGTTTTGTTTACAATGGTAGCCCAATCCGTGATTTTGGTACCAGTGAAACCAATGATTTAATTTATATTCCTACCCCAACAGAGTTGCAGGGTATGACTTTTGTAACAAATACGGTTAATGGTGTTGCCTATTCAGCACAGCAACAAAAAGATATGTTGGAAGGTTATATTCAATCAAATAAATATTTGAACAAACACCGCGGTCAGTATGCTGAAAGAAACGGTTCAAGATTACCTTTCACGAATATTCTTGATCTGAAAATTCAACAGGATTTTAATTTAAAATTAGCAGGGCATGCTTATCAATTGCAGATAATGTACGATGTATCTAATTTTACAAACATGATAAACAAAGATTGGGGCAAAACTTATTTCCTTTCAAATGATCAATATGCGCTTATTAGTTTCTCGGGTTATACAAGTGCAACAAATTTAACGCCCACATACAAGTTTAGCCCGCAAACGGGTAAACCATGGGGAATTAATACCAGTACTGTACCAGGATACAGTGCCCGTTGGTTAAGCCAGTTAACGGTACGTCTGATCTTCTAAATCATATCGATTATTTTAATGAACAGTTATATAGATAACACTGGTACACTTTCTAGCTGGCAGGGACAAATAGGTGTCCGGTATCTTTTTAATTAAAACAAATTAAACATGCAACATAAAAGAAAAACGTCCCGGATTCCGGGACGTTTTTCTTTTATGTCTGTAACCAGTTTATATAACTGGCGATTATTGTTTTTTCTTGTCTTTTGGTCCGAAGATGCGCTGGAATAAATTTTTCTTTTTCTTAGGTTCTTCAGGCTCCTGTTTTTGAGCTTGTTTTTCATCTTCTTTTTTGGAAGATTTAATAGCTTCATTGAGAACTTTTTTATCTTCGGCAGACAAGGAAGATTCAACAGGAACGTGTGAAGTGTCTTTTTCAAAATTGATATAATCATTTGCGCCACCATTACCCTGGTCTGATCCTTCTGCGCCGGGTTGTAATGTTTTATCGGTAAAATCATTATAATCCTGTAATGCCTGGGTGTTCATGTTTTCTGGTTGTTGAAACCGGGCTGTTTTCTCTATGCCAAGTGTTTTGTCTGCGTACACCTTTTGAAAAAAATATTCCCAGATAGGAGCTGCCGCCTTACCACCATCGCCCAAACCACTTTCAAGGTGGATGAACCTGGCATCGCAACCAATCCATGTTCCTGCTAATAACTGTGGGGTATAGCCTAAAAACCAGGCATCGGCCCTATCGTTGGTAGTACCGGTCTTCCCACTCATTTCTGTTGCACCCAAACGGCCACGCAAACCAGCGGCGGTGCCATAATCAACCGGACCCTGCATCATTCTTACCATTGTATAAGCGGCCTGCTCGCTGATAACCTGCTTCATATTGGTTTGAAAACTTTCCAATACATTTCCGTTTTTATCTTCAATGCGTGTCCAGTACATGGGTTTGGTACTGATACCACGGTTGGGGAACATGGTATAGCCCCACAGCATTTCATACATTGAAAGATCGCAAGCCCCTAATGCCATAGAAGGGTAGGGTTCAATCTTGGTTGGAATATTAATTTGTTTTAAAAAATTAGCAAATCGTTGTGGACCTACTTGTTTCATAATATAGGCAGATGCGCAGTTCAATGAATAGGTTAATGCAGTTGACATACTCACAACCGGCGGTAATTTTCCGCAATCACCTTTGGCGGGAACAAGCCCATATCCTGGAAAATTCTGCGCCTGGTTCTCTATTGGCGTTTCCGGCGTAAGACCGGCTTCTTCTATGGCTTCACAATATAGAAATGGTTTAATAGAAGAACCAACCTGGCGTTTTGTATCTATGTTGACATGGTCGAATTTAAAATTTCTAAAATCAATTCCACCTACCCAGGCTTTTATTTCTCCGGTTATGGGATCCATCACCATAAAAGAAGTTTGAAGCATCTGCTGATGGTATTTGATAGAATCCATCGGAGTCATCAGTGTGTCTTTCTCCCGCTGTGCATTCCATGCAAACACTTTCATTTCAGTTTTTACATAGAATGACTTCTTTATATCGACATCACTAACGCCGTCATCTTTCATGTTTTTCCAGCGATCACTGTTTCTCATGGCAGCCTGCAAAATATTGTCATGTTCTTTCCACACTTTTCCAGTCTTCAGGGAAGATTGTCCGTTCAAAACTTTTTGCAGTGTAGGCATGCGGGCGGCTACTGCTTCTTCCGCATACAACTGCATACGCGGATTGATGGTTGTATAAATTTTTAAACCATCACGATAAATATCGTATGGTTTTCCGGTTGCAGGATTTTTATGATCCTTGCACCATTTTTTAACTTCATTTCGCAACTCTTCCCGAAAATAAGGGGCAAGGCCTGCGTTTTCATCCTGTTTCTTATAATTAAGTGGAATGGGTTTTAATTTCAATTTCTTTGCTTCTTCTTCACTAAAGCAATTGTTTTTTTGCATCTGGTCAATAACAGTATTTTTCCTGTTAAATGCTGCCAGCGGATGGTTACGGGGATTATACAATGTATTTCCCTTCAGCATACCTACCAATACTGCAGCTTCTTCAATGTCCAACCTGTCTGGTTCCTTTTGAAAAAAAGCCAGTGATGCATTTCTTATCCCGTATATATTATCACTAAACGGAACAACATTCAGGTATAAAGAAAGAATTTCTTCTTTGGTAAAATTGCGCTCAAGCTTCACCGCTATAATTAGTTCTTTAAACTTTTCGATAATGCGGCGATAGATATTTTTGGATCCCTGGCCCAGCATGTTTTTTGCAAGCTGCTGCGTAATGGTGCTGGCACCCCCGTCGCGCCCCAGATGTACTAATGCTCTTGCCAGGCCTTTTGCGTCAATTCCTGAATGGTCATAGAACCTGATATCTTCAGTAGATATGAGTGCATCCACCACGTGTTTTGAAATATCGCGGTACCTAACATTGCTCCGGTTGCCCCGGTCGAGGTAATATTTACCCATTAAAAATCCATCATTGGCATATATTTCCGTTGCTTGCAAAATAGAAGGGTTTTCCAGTTCTTCCAGGGAAGGCATATCACCAAAGAAGTTGAGTCCGAGTAAAAACAGAACAACCAGCGCGAGACCGGCCGCTGCTATTCGCCAGAAAATTCTGATGGATTTTTTCATAAATAACAAATGAGTGCTGAAACAATAGCAAAAATCTTACCCGAAAATAGGAATCAGCCACTGATTATGAAATAAAGTATTCTTCATAAAACACGCTGTCTATCAATTAATACCTGGGAAAATTTGTTGTATAAATTTTTTATATGCCGGAATGTCTTTGCTTGTCTTCAGAATTTCAAGATTTGATTCAGAAATAAGGATGAAAGAATATTTGCCGGCCGGCATCCAGGGAATGATTTCCGAAGCGGCCAGCTTTCGCGATTTATCAAGATAATCAAAGGCAGCTGCAGCATTTTCAAAAGGACTTAAAAGTATCAATCTGATATCATCTGTAATGGTAAGCGGTGTGATATCAATTGTCTTGTTGTAGTATTTCTCTTTGTTGTAGCGGTTAAATGCGTTTTTGGCTTCATTCACATATACTGGATCTACTTTATCCATTATCAATGCAACAAAATGTGGTTTGTCGGGTGCGTTGGTATAAGCGGAAGGCGTAGCAGTAGGAGTAACCGCTTTTTTTATCGCCTGTAAACTATCTGGCATATTTTTCACATTCCTGGTATCTGTTATTTTTTGCTGTACAGGTTGGGGAACATTTTGAACAAGGGTTGGCTTTATTGAATTGGTATCGGCTGAGAATGCACTGCTATCTGTTTGTGCACGCTCAATTTGTAATTTAGTCAGGTAGTCTTCAATTTGCCGGCGCCTGCCCAATACTTCTATTAGTTTTTCAGCTTTTTTTGCCATTGCAGTATTTGGATATAACGTGATAATATTTCCCAATACAACTTTTGCCGAAGAGTCATTCCTTTGATTAATATGATATACAGATTCTATATACAGCAACTGCGGGCTCCAGTAATGCTTACCAAATAAACTGTCAGCCGCTGCTTTTTTATTTTTTGCTTCTTCAAATTTACCTTCAATAAAAAGATTGTAAACTTCATCATACAATTGTGCACCATCCTTTTTATGTTGCTCATCTGATGCCTGGGGATTTTTTACGATGGCGGTTAATTTACTGCCTGGAAATTTGTTTTCCATTTGCTTTCTCACTTGCAGCATCTTTTGTTCGCCGCCGGTTTTTTTGTAACAGTAATAAAGATTAAATAATGTTTGTTCTTCTACGGGTGAGTTTGGAAATTGATCCAATAATTTTTCATACACTTCGATGGCAGTTTTATAATCTTCCAGTCCGTCCTGCAGGTCCTTGCCTAATTCAAAGCGGGCATTCATGATAGAATCATTGGATTTTTTTAATTTTTCAGGTGTCAAAGTCAGATCGTCGGTCAACGTTTCTATCGATAGTGGCCTGGTTGCCGCAGCGTTTGTTAAATCAGTGAGTGGTGGAATTTTTGCATTGTTTTTCCCCGGCGCGCTTTGTTGTTGTTTAATTGCTGCACTTCTTTGCCAGTTGTCTGCATTGGGACGATTACCCCATTTCGCTTTAAAATCTCCGTATCCCCTGGATTTTAAATTTGTGTTGTCGAAATACCAGTCGGCCTTCGCATCATTATTGAACAAATCTACTGGCGCATTATTGTTGGATGCAAATGAAGTTGTATTGCCAAAACTCGTATCATCTTCTTTTAAACCTTGTTGTTTGCGCAACTGCCGTAAAATCCTTTTTACGAGAGCTTCGCGTGCAGCCTGCGGCATGGAAGCAATTTTTTGCAGACTATCCTGACGGTTAATGATTTCCTGTTGCAGCGCAATTTGTGTAAGCGCATCTTTCCGGTTTTTGAATGCTTCCTGATTTCCAGGTGCAATTATACTTAAATCGGCTACACTGTCGTAATGATTTTTTGCATTGATAAAATCTTTTTGTTCTAATTCCAGATTGGCCAATGCAAAATAAGACTTGCTTTTCTGTTGAGGATTGTCTTTGCCAAATTGAATACTTTTTTGCAGGAAATATTTTGCGGAATCGGTGCTATTATTTTCCGTTTCAATTTCAGCAGCCGTATAATAAATGATGTCGCGGAAATTAATGTATTTATCTTTCCTGCCCATTTTTATTAAATCATGTATAGCATCTTGTATGGCCTTATCATCATCTCCTTTATTCTGGCGAATTGAATTTAACAAAGCATATACTTCCATTACCGGGTCTATTGTATGCATGATTACCCTATCGTAATAATTCTGTGCAAGATCATGCTTACCGGATTTTTCATATAGTTGCGCAATCAGGTATTCCCATCTTGCCAGTTCCTGTTTGTTGCTGGCATTGCTCAATGAAAGATCAAGATAGATGGCAGCACTGTCATAGTTGTTCTGTTTATAAAAGTACCATGCCTGCACTTCATTCAGATCTGTTTTTAATCTTGCGGGGAACAGGGGATCGTATTTTAACGTTTGTATAAGACCGGCTGCTTCCGGTAATTCATCAGCAGCTATGTAAGTTTTTATCTGCCATACCAACGATTCATTGCGACTGGGTGGCCGGCTTACCACTTGTTTAAAAATATTCCGTTTTTCTTTGGTGGAAATAGAAAATGCATTTCCTCCTTCATTGGAATTACTGCCAATCACCTTGTCATATCCGTCTGCCTCCTTTGGAGAAAAAGCGTAATTTAGGTACTGAAAAGTGAGGTATGCTGAATCGAAATCCTTTTTTAAGTAATAGGCGTTACCTATCAGAAGGTATAAATTATCCACCCAGTTGCTGCGCAGATCATGTAATAAAATACCAGCGGTTGATTTATAAATAACAGAATCAAGTTCTGTTTTATACCGGCCGGTTTCTTCGAAGGAATAGTTGTAAAAAGACAGGAGTTGTGTATAGTCGTCTTTGTGATCGGCTTTTGCCCGACTGAGTACTTCTTTTATTTTTTCATTCGCATTAAAAAAATAATTGTAATGGGTAGTCGTATTCTGCATGAATTTGCGGGGAACGGTAAACTTTTTGTCGCCGCTTTTTTCAGATGCCAGTTTGCGGTTCTCAAATTTTTTTGGCTTTGGGAGATCAAAACTTACTCCTTGTTGAGCATTCACAACAAAGCCGGTCTCACAAAAAAATAAAATCGCAAATATCCTGACCAGGTTCTTATTCATCATGCGCCGCAAGCTAAATTCTTAATAACTGATTTTCAATAAATTTATTTTAAAATTAGGCAAATATTTTGGCGGTAAATATTTGCGGCTGTTCATGCTATTTGGTTAACTTTATTTTATAGTACGGGTTGTTAAAATTCACTCCTCAAACGAATAAAAATAAGTGTATTATACTATGGCAAAGATTTTTGATGCCGATTCCACCCTGAAAAGACTGCGCAACCGCTACAGACTTGTAGTAATGAATGATGACACTTATGAGGAAGTGGTAACTTTTAAGTTGTCACGAATGAGTGTTTATGTATTATTGAGCACAATATTTGTTGTACTTACCGGGCTCACGGTGGCCATTATTGTTTTTACTCCCCTGAAACTGTATATACCCGGATTTGGAGATGTGAATAATACGAGGGAGTTGCGTGAACTAAAAATACGTACAGATTCGTTAGAGCAGGCAGTAAGATACAAGGATGAATATTTACAGGGTTTGAGAGGTGTTTTGCAGGGCAATGCTTCGGTGAAATTAGATACAACTGCTTTGAATCTGCCATCACCTGAAAAGATAAACGACTAAAATCTGATATACTATGTTTAAAGGAAAATCCAAATCCGAATTTTCTGCTGAAACCAGCGGAACAAATGCTGCCAGCCTCATCAGCGCAGGTACTACCCTCAAAGGAGACATTAATTCCAACTCCGATTTACGCATCGACGGTACATTGATTGGAAACATCAACAGCTCAGCCAAAGTGATAATTGGAGCCAATGGAGTTGTTGAAGGTGATCTTCACGGACAGCAGGCAGATATCCTGGGAAAGGTTTCGGGAACAGTAAAGGTGAAAGAATTACTGCAGCTAAAAGGTAGCAGTGTAGTAAACGGTAATATACAGGCAGGTAAACTGCAGGTAGAGCCCACTGCCACTTTTAACGGAGAATGTCATATGAACGTTGCGACGGAAAAGGTACCGGATAAGAAAGCTGATCCGGCTGTTTTTGATAAGAATAATGTCCCCGCGGTACAATAGTAATAAAGATTTATTGCGCTATGCCGGGCTTGCAACGCAAATTTTTGTTGGCCTGGGCATAGCCTTGTTCATTGGTATAAAAGCTGACAAGTGGATATCGCTTCGTTTTCCTGTATTCAGCTGGGCCTTACCTTTGCTGGTACTTATTGCTTTAATAATTAAACTCATAAAGGAAACCAGCAACCGGAAAAAATGACAGAAAAGTCTATCAGTAAAAAACAATACCTGCCCCTGGTTATTTTTTTCATCATTGTCAATACATTTTTGTTAACTGGCAAAAGCATGATGTCGAAATGGAAGATTGAACAGTCTGTTGCCATTGGCGGGAATTTTCTCCTTTTTGTTGTTACCATCTTTTCACTTTATTTCTATAAGCGTGCAATGTCCCACGCATCCACTGCCGGATTTTTACGCAATACCTATAGCGGTATCCTGATAAAACTTTTTACCTGCATGGTTGTTGTTTTGATTTATGCAGTCAGCGTAAATGGTAACGTTAACCAGGGAGCGCTTTTTCTGTGTATTTTTTTATACATGGTCTATGCTTTTATAGAAATGCGCAGCCTGGTGCACGGGAACAAAGGACAAAAAAATGGGTAAACAGGAATTTCCATTGGGTCATTTGCAACATTATTTACCGGACGGATCCGAAACCCTGGTGATGCAATTGCTCAATCAATATAAAGTACATTTAACCATTACAAAAGAAAGGAAAACGGTATTGGGTGATTACCGCCATGCAATTGAAAACAACGCTCACCGTATCAGTGTAAATGGTAACCTCAACAAATATTCATTTTTAATTACGCTTATTCATGAACTGGCGCACCTGGTAACATTTATTGAACATGGGAATCGCGTACAGGCACATGGAAAGGAATGGAAAAATTTATACAAGCTTTTGCTGATCCAGTTTTTGCAATTGCAATTCTTCCCTACCGATATAGTTGCCGCTATTAAATCGTCCCTCCACAATTTGCCCGCGAGTAGTTGCGCAGATGAAACACTGATGAGGGTTTTACGGAATTACGATAAAAAGGAAGATGGCCTTTTATTGGTGGAAGAATTAGCGGAAGGAACGTTGTTTGCGCTGGAAGGCGGGAAAATTTTCAGGAAGGGAAAACAATTGCGTAAAAGAATTCAGTGCATTGAATTAAAAACAGGAAAATTGTACCTGTTCAGCCCAATTTATGAGGTAAAAAAAGTTTCCTGAAAAAAATATTGAGTATGCAACCCACAAAATACAAACTTAATGCTGGATAATTATGATGCACTACATTTACAACTTTAAACGCTTAGACATTGGCAATTAAAAAATAGCGATATGAAAAAAATTGTACTGGGACTGATAACTTTTTTAACTTTATCCACTATTGCAAATGCACAAACAGATAAAGGTGATTGGCTGGTGGGAGGCAATATGACCATCAATACAACCACTAATAACAGCCAGTTCACGCTGCAGCCCTCCGCCGGATATTTCTTCGCAAAAAATTTTGCTGCAGGTTCTGAACTGACACTCAGTTTTGGCAAATTCGGAGATACCAAAACATCCGTAATTGGGGCGGGTCCATTTGCCCGTTACTATTTCGATTTAAAGAATTCAGATTTTAAACCGCTTATACATGCTGATTTTACTTTTGCCAATGAGGTAACCAAATACCAGGGACTAAAAAATTCTAATACGGTAACCAGCTTTTTTATTGGAGCAGGGGGTGCTTATTTTATTAATTCTAATGTTGCACTGGAGGCAGTAGCAGGCTTTAACCGCAGTAAAGTTGAAAACGAAAGCCCTGAGGGAGGATTCCTGTTTCGTATAGGTTTTCAGGTACATTTGCTTGGTAACGAAGTATCGCGGCTAAAACGTGATTAACGTTGTGGCATAGCCGCAAATCAGATTGTCTTAATCATCCAGACATCACAACCAAAATGACCAGTGTTTCCCATTGGACCAGGTAGTTTATCAAATCCGAACTTTTCATATACGCTGACTGCTTTTTTAAGTTCTGGCATTGTTTCCAAATAAACTTTCTGATACCCCATTTTTTTGGCCCAGTCAAGACATTGTGCAATCATCGTCTTACCCAAACCTTTGCCCCTGGCACTTTTATGCAGGTACATTTTAACCAATTCACAAACACCCTCTGGTAAACCATTTGAGGGAAATATGCCTGCACCTCCAATAAGCCTGTCTTGTTCTTCTGCTACAAGATAGATGCTGCCACTCTTTTGGAATAGTTGATATAAAGAATCGGTAGTAGGATCAAAATAAACGGTGCCAGGTTTATTTGCGCCAAATTCTGCCAATGAATCACGGATTATTACAGCGATAGCAGCATTATCTTCCGGCTTAATGAGTCTGATATTAATAACAGGCGCATTCATCCGGTAAAAATAAGGAAGTGTAAATTATTGAAATGAGTTTTAGCTGAGAATTGCAATGACTACGTAAAATACGGCATATGTAATAGCGAGGACGAAGAAGAAAACCTTTGTAGAATTTTTCATGAAGGCAATGTTTTTTATTGGATATTGGTAAAAACGCTGATTGTCTGATTATATTTTATTCTTGATTATACTTGCTCCCATTCTTAACAATTTGGATGCCAACATTTGTTTAACAAGAAAATTAGTGGGATTATTTTGATTCTGCAATAAGTGTTTCCTGCCACTATTCTAATCAATCTCCCGGGGGAAGCGCTATGAACTGGTTTGGGGTCTTTATTTTTTCTTCAGGTATATTTCCCTGATCATATCTGCATGGTGTTTCGTATGTCCGGCTATTACAAAACCAATTGCCAGCGCATTCAGTTGTTGATTGCTGGCAGTTCCGGTAAAAAGTAATTCGGGCAATCCAAATGATTCAAACATTAATTCTGTAGCTGTTCTGACTGCTTTAAATTCTTTAATCAGATCTCCCCATTTGCGATCTATTTTATTAGCAGCAGTAGCCCAGTTATTCTCATCAAACCCTGGTAATGATGTTGTGTCCAGTCGGGCAAATCTCAATGCCCGGTAAGCGAATACACGCTCTGCGTCAATAATATGCTGTAACAACTCTTTAATGGTCCATTTACCTTCTGCATAAGCATGGTTTCTTTTTTTGGCCGGAATATCTTTCAATAATTTTTCAAATTCTTTTGTATTAATACGGATGGCTGTTACCACATCCGTATCTTCTGCTTTATTGATATAGGTAAGAAAATGGCCGGAAGCAATGGCATTTTTTTTTGTACTCATCGGAGCTTTTTACAAATCTAAGCAGAAAGACAAGGCAAGTATGTAAATTTTGTTATCCCGCAAATAAAAAAGCCCGGTTATTATAACCAGGCTTTCTCAGTGTATAAAAAATTCTAACCTTTTTTTGATTTTTTTAAAGTTGACTTTGGTAATTTATTTTGTTCTGCCGGAATGGAACTCAATGTAGCCGCAACTTTGGCCGCTTCATAAGCGTTGATAAGCCCGCCTGTTTTGCAGATTTGAGTCAAATCAACCAAATCTTCGGTACCAGGTTTTTTAACTTGAACGCCCGGCGATTTCGCCGACTTTTCAATACAATACTTTATTTGTTGCGCGGTTAAATTAGGGAAATAAGACAATAAGAAAGCGGCAGTTCCGGCTACCACCGGAGACGCCATACTGGTACCGTCTTCATTGAGATAATTGTTTCCAGGAACCGTTGAATAGATCCTTACACCGGGTGCAAATACATCTACTCTCGACTTGCCATAATTGGAAAACACAGCCGTTAAACCACTTTCTTTTGAATAACTACTGGCACCAACTGTTATCCAGTTACTCGCACTAGTGTTAAATGCCCTGAGCTGCGGATTGGGATAATTATCGCTGCTGTCAATATCTGCTGCACTGTTACCTGCGGCTTCAATCAACAGCACTCCTTTTTCTTCCGCATACTTAACGGCTTCATCAACCCACTTTTTGTGTGGAGAAAAGCTTTTACCAAAACTCATATTTACAATCTTAGCGCCATTGTCTGCGGCATAACGGATAGCCAGCGCAACATCTTTGTCATGTTCATCACCGTCAGGTACTGCACGAATCATCATGATTTTTACATTATCGGCAATACCATCCATTCCTTTTCCGTTGTTACGAACTGCGCCAATGATACCTGATACATGCGTGCCATGCAGCGGTGTACCGGCCATTATATCGTTGTTGCCATAAGAACGATCATTGATATCATCTTCATTATCCTGCACAATTTCACCCCGGTAGTTTTCGGGTTCTTTATCAGCTGCATCTTTCTTACGCACCTGACTTGTCACATATTCACGAAAACCTTCCGACAATTCCTTGTTGGTAGTTTCCATATCACTCTTGGTGGCCTTGTATAAATACAGGTAAGTGCTTTTTGCTTTTGATTCATCCGCGTTCCTGGGAATGAACTTTTGTAATTCTGATCCCTTGTATTCTTTCTTCCCTAAAAAATCCTGTAATAAGGTATCACTCTTCAATGTAACTTCCAACGCTCTTTTAAGAAAGACGATATCAACTTCATCACCAGCTTCAGGTACTACTTCAATAGTTTGTTTTGCTTTCAACCACATTTTATATTGATCCTTTTCTTCCTGGTTCATAGTTAATGTATCAACCGGGGTGCCGGTATATAACTTTTTATATTTATGGTAGACCCTTGCTCCTTCATAAGAATCCTCTTTTACGTTTCTTCCGTCTTTGCCGCCTAAAAAGTTCCATCCATGTACATCATCCACGTAACCGTTGTTATCATCATCAATTCCATTGCCTGGTATTTCTTTTGGATTTACCCATAAAATATCTTTAAGGTCTTCATGTAAAGTATCTACCCCTGAATCTATAATAGCAACTATTACCGTTTTACTTTTCAGGTTTTTAGCATGAACAAACTCATAGGCCTTGTCAATACTAATACCATACACTCCATCCTTGTCTTTGTCCATTAACTGCCAGCCTTTAGGAGCTGTCTTAAAACTGGTACCCTGAGAAAAACTCTGTGATACAACTATTAGTCCAAGACATGCAAGAACCAGATTCATTTTTGCTTTCATGTAATCTTATTAATTATAAATGCTGTTTGAATACAATCCATAAAAGTATAAAAGAAAAGGCATTTTCTGTGTCAAAAAGACGCGAAGAATAACAATAGGTTGTTAAGACTTCCGGATTTAATATTTCTTTAACCAGGGATGTTTTTAGTGATTCAATTTTAATTCTACCCGGCGATTTTTCATTCGACCTTCTGCAGTTTTATTATCTGCTACCGGATTGGTCTGACCATAACCTTTTGTAGTAATTCTATTCTCTTCAATTCCATTTTTTACAAGGTAATTTTTAACAGACTGTGCTCTTCTGTCTGACAGAGACTGGTTCAGTAAAGTCGTACCGGTATTATCAGTATAACCGTTTACACTGAGTTTGAACTCAGGATGTTGTTTCAATACATCAACAACCGTATTCAATGATTCAAAGGATTTAGATAACAATTCTACATCGTTGGGCGAAAAGAAAATATTTTCAGCCGCAAAATCTACCTGTTTTTTAATTTCTTCTTTTATAGCAGGACATCCACTGTTTGCCGGGTCACCCGCCACTTCTGGGCATTTATCTTCCTCATCATTGATGCCATCCTTATCTGTATCTGGAACAGGACAACCATTGTATTTGGCAAGTCCGGCAACATTGGGGCACTTATCTTCTTCATCATTGATGCCGTCCTTATCGGTATCTGGTATAGGACAACCATTGTATTTGGCAAGACCTGCAATGTTGGGACATTTATCTACTTCATCATTGATGCCGTCTTTATCAGAATCCGGTATTGGACAACCATCATATTTTACAAGGCCCGCAACATCGGCGCATTTATCTTTATTGTCTGCAATACCGTCGCCATCTTTATCCGGACAACCCATGGTAATAGCATTGCCTGGTAATAATGGACATGCATCTTTATCATCAGGAATACCATCTTTATCTTTATCTTTTATAACTACCGCTTCTTTGATGGAACCCAACCATATTCCAAGGGATGCACCAAACACTTTATGCTTAAATGTGCCACTATAATTGGCATAGTAAAAATTTTCTAGTCCCTGGCTGTAAAAACCGGTGATGGTGACATTGCCAATTTCGAGTCCTGCGCGGCCATTAAATCCATATCCAAAAGTTTTATAGCTATCTTCTTTTTTACCTACTTCCAGTTCCTTGCTACCGTTGGTTACAGCGCTTACCGTTGTATCGGGTGTAATGAAACCTTCTCTTGCCGTACTTGTTTTTTTTCCATTGTAGAACAATGAGACATAGGGTCCGGCGCTCAATAAAAAATTAATTTTTTTTGTTTTAGAAAGCGGAAGTTTATAAAGAATATTTAAAGGAATGTCTATATACTGAGCGTCCAGGGTTTCACTGCTGTAATGGGTGAATGTTGTATCTGCCGAAGCAGTTTCAAATGCTTTGAGAAAGGTTCTTCCTTTTTGCGTATAAATTATGGAAGGCTGGAAAAACAAATGTGATTCAGGTGCAAAGGGAATTTCGGCCATTACACCTATATGAAGTCCGGATTTATTGGAATAATACTTACCCGCACTGGTATCCCATCCAGGTAAATTATTTTTTTCAGTAACACTGCTGCTTTGAGGCCCTCCAATTATACCAACCCTGATTTGACCGTAGGATAATGAGGTTATTAAAACAAGAATAAGCAAAAGACAGTTCTTTGCCATAGATATTGGTTTGGACAGATTTATGCGAAAGATAAATAACGGTTTCAGGGGTTATTTATTTTGCATAATTCCAAAATAACCTGCTGGTTCTGAACGAATCAAATGTCAAACTTAATGCCTTGCGCCAACGGCAATTTATCTGTGTAATTAATGGTATTTGTTTGCCTGCGCATATATGTTTTCCATGCATCGCTACCGCTTTCACGGCCACCACCGGTTTCTTTTTCCCCACCAAAAGCCCCACCGATTTCTGCACCACTTGTTCCAATGTTTACATTGGCAATACCGCAATCACTTCCGGCCTGAGAAAGAAACATTTCAGATTCCCGCATATTCATTGTCATAATTGCTGATGACAACCCCTGCGGTACACCATTCTGCAAAGCAATGGCTTCTTCCAGTGTGCTAAACTTCATCAGGTAAAGTATGGGCGCAAAAGTTTCATGCTGCACAATACTAAAATCATTTTGTGCTTCCGCTATGCAGGGCTTTACATAACAACCACTTTCATACCCATCGCCACTTAAAACTGCATAAGGTGTAATGAAAGTACCCCCTTCAGATTTACATTTCTCAATCGCAGAAGAATACATAGCCACGGCATCCTTGTCTATCAATGGACCTACATGATTTTTTTCATCCAGGGGGTCACCAATTTTCAATTGCTGGTAAGCCTTTACCAATTTATCTTTAAAAACATCATATACAGATTCGTGAATAATTAAACGCCGGGTAGATGTACAACGTTGTCCGGCGGTTCCTACAGCGCCAAACACGCATCCAATCAGAGACATGTCCAGATCCGCATCTTTTGAAATAATAATGGCATTGTTTCCACCTAATTCCAGGAGACTTCTTCCTAATCTTGCACCCACCGCAGCACCAACAGCTTTACCCATACGGGTAGAACCCGTGGCCGAAATCAAGGGGATTCTAGTGTCATTGCTCATCCATTCACCAATCTCCTTTCCTCCAATCAATAAATTACTAACGCCCTCGGGTACGTTATTTTTTTTAAAAACTTCTGCGGCAATGTGCTGGCAGGCAATACCGCACAGGGGTGTTTTTTCACTTGGTTTCCAAATGCACACATCTCCGCAAACCCACGCCAGCATACTGTTCCAGCTCCATACCGCTACCGGGAAATTAAAAGCCGAAATAATTCCTGTAATTCCCAGCGGGTGATATTGATCATACATACGATGACCGGGTCGCTCGCTGTGCATGGTCAGTCCATGCAACTGACGGGAAAGCCCAACCGCAAAATCACAGATATCGATCATTTCCTGAACTTCGCCATAACCTTCCTGCAGGCTCTTCCCCATTTCATAAGATACCAACCGGCCCAGGCTTTCTTTCTGTCTGCGCAATGCTTCCCCTATTTGTCTTACTATTTCTCCCCTTTTAGGTGCCGGCCATAACCGCCATTCAAGAAAAGCCCGCTGCGCATTTGCCACAACACTGTCGTAGTTGGTTTTGTCTGCAGCTATCACTTCAGCGATCAGTTTTCCATCCACAGGAGAATAAGAACTTATTTTTTCTCCCTTGCTTTTTAACCAATGCTCACCAGTGGAAACGCCATCATTGGCTGGTTTTATCCTCAGCTCTTTCAAAATATTGTCGATCATAAATTGTATTTGAGGCCGCAAGATACAAAAAGACACACTCTGGTCACCAGGGGCGGGAATGCATCGTATCAGATGGTTTTTTTAGCATAACGGATTGTACTATTGTTCGTGGAAATATATAATCAGCGTTATTTCACGTTACATTTATTATCTTGACTTTGTTTCATCACCTGTTCAAATAAAATCACCCATTTGATTTAGATGATACAACAAAAATCATCTGGAACAACCGGGCCTAACAACCGCCAGATTATGACTTTTAACAAACCCAATTTGTCTTTCTGGCAAATTGTAAACATGAACGTTGGATTCTTTGGAATACAGTATAGTTTCGGATTACAACAAACCGCTATCAATCCCCTTTATACATTTCTTCATGCCAGGCCAGAAGACTTGCCATTATTAAACCTGGCAGGACCGATGACGGGTTTATTGATACAACCTATCATTGGTGCATTGAGCGATAAAACATGGCATCCTAAATGGGGTCGCAGAAAGCCTTATTTTCTCATTGGTGCAGTTTTTTGCAGCCTATGTCTTTTTGCTTTTCCTTTTAGCCGGGCGTTGTGGATGGCGGTTGGACTATTGTGGATCCTGGATGCTGCGAACAATACAGCAATGGAACCCTACCGCGCATTTATTGCAGACAAACTTCCGCGCAACCAGCGTGCACTGGGTTTTCTAACGCAGAGTTTTTTTACAGGGCTCGGCATTACGCTGGCTAATTTATCATTGTATTTTTTTCAGCGAATTATTCATGGTGAATCAAGAACTACAGACGGACAAACGGGTATTCCTTATTGGGTATTTGGATCATTTTTTGTTGGTGCTATTTGTTCCATTGGATCGGTATTGTGGTCCACTTCCAAAACACCTGAAATACCACCCACTGAAGAAGAGTTGAAAGCATTGCGTGCGCAACCAAAAGGAGTACTGGTTCCTTTTAAAGAAATTTTTTCAGCCATCCGGGATATGCCTGCAATGCTATGGCAACTGGCACTTGTTTATTTGTTTCAGTGGTATGCGATGTTTTGTTATTGGCAGTTTATTTCTCACAGCATTGCAAAATCTGTTTGGAAGACTTCTTCCGCGGCTAACCCTCAGCTTTATGAACAAGCTGTGGGGTGGACGGGACTTGTAAATGGCTTTTACAATATAGTTACATTTGTGTCCGCATTTTTCCTGGTGGGGCTAGCCCGAAAAATTACTGCTAAATATGTTCATGTAATCTGCCTGGCCATGGCCGCAATATCGTTGCTGATTATTCCTATAATAGAAAACAAGTATTTTTTGTTCGCACCAATGATTGGTTTTGGAATTGCATGGGCCAGCATGATGGGTGTGCCATATATTATGGTAGTAAATAGTATTCCAAAAGAACGATATGGTGTTTATATGGGTATTGTGAACATGATGATTGTGGTACCTATGATATTGCAAACAATTTCTTTTGGATATATCTATGAAAATTTTCTTGGAAAAAATCCTTCTAACGTAATGACATTTGCGGGCATCCTTTTATTACTGGCTTCGCTTGCAACTTTAAGAATAAAGCAATCTGAAATGCCCGAAGAACTGGTGCTGTCGGCGGGTGCGGCACATTAACGATAAAGTTTCATTTATGAAAATTCTATGTATTGGTGAAGCATTGATAGATATGATTTGTACAGACACAAATACGTCGTTGTCTGACGGGCAGCATTTTTTAAAAAAACCGGGTGGGGCACCAACCAATGTGGCTGCTGCCATAGCGGCACTGGGAGGGGAGGTGGAACTGGTTGCGAAAGTAGGTGATGATCCATTTGGTAAACAACTCATTGAAGTAATGCAGTCATTTGGTGTGGCAACGAAATGGATATTCAAAGACAATGAAAATTTTACCACATTTGCTTTTGTGTCTTTGATGGAAGATGGCGAACGGGATTTTGTATTTAACCGGGGCGCAGATGGAGCACTCAGCCCAACGGAGATTGAAGCAATTGATCTGGCAGATGTATCGATTATTCATTTTGGTTCCGCTACTGCTTTCCTTCCGGGACCCTTGCAGGTTGCTTACCGGGGATTGCTTCAAAAAGCGTTACAAAAAGGCATCTTCATCAGTTTTGATCCTAATTACCGCCATTTACTTTTTAAAAATAACACACAGACTTTTATTGATCAATCCTGGAATTTCCTGAACTGCTGTCATTTTTTTAAGCTAAGTGATGAAGAAGCATTGCTTATTACAGGTTGTACAACGCTAACAGACGCTGCTGCCATGCTGCTTGAAAAAACAAATGCAGTTTTTACCATAACGCTGGGTAAAGAAGGAACAATGCTGGGCTTCCAAAATAAAACTGTAATTATTTCCAGCATCCCGGTAAAACCAGTTGATACTACCGGTGCAGGAGATGCATTTGTAGGCGCAGTACTATATCAACTGAGTGATAAAAAAACTGCAATCATTGATCAGTTATCGTTGGATCAATGGCAGAAAATAGTTGCCAATGCAAACAAAGCCGGTGCCCGCACCTGCGAGTACATGGGTGCCATGGAGGCTTTTAAACATTTGAATAACCAGATTTTTAATTAAGGAAAAGAAGTAATTAGTGTATAACTATCGCCTCCACCAGCAAATCAATGCGGGTATACAGAAAAAAAATATTGACATAGCGGGGAAAGACAATCTATTTTATACGCGTTTTGTTGCTAATGCTACCGCCATACATGCATTGTATTTGCAGTTATATGGTAATCACCCCTACGCAACACGAATGTTTGAACAGCTGCTGGAAACTATCTGCGATGCGTATGCGAAAAGATCCGGATGGCTGAGACAGAAAGATGAGCAAAAAGAAACAAAAGGAAACTGGTTTCTAAACAGCGACATCACAGGCATGAGTTTATATACGGACCGGTTTTGCGGTGATTTGGCAACGCTCGCCTCGAAATTAAATTACTTCAAAAACCTGGGGGTAAACCTGCTGCACCTGATGCCCGTATTTCAAAGCCCGGAAGGTGAAAGCGATGGTGGCTATGCGGTTTCCGATTTCAGGCAGGTGAACAGGAAATTTGGCACAATAGAAGACCTGCAACAATTGCTGCAGGAAATGAGAAAGGATCAAATGTACCTGATGCTGGATATTGTGCTTAATCATACTTCGCGTCAACATGAATGGGCTAAGCAAGCAAGAGCCGGTAATCCCAAATTCCAGGATTACTTTTACATGTATGATAACCGCATGTTGCCCGATAAATTCGATGCAGCCATGCCTGATATCTTTCCTGAAAGTGCGCCCGGAAACTTTACATTTATTCCCGGTTGTAATAAATGGGTGATGACGGTTTTTCATCAATACCAGTGGGACTTGAATTACCGGAACCCGGCAGTTTTTACTGCGATGCTTGACAATATTTTTTTTTATGCAAACATTGGCGTGGATATTTTGAGAATTGATGCACCTGCTTTTATTTGGAAAGAACCCGGTACCAGTTGCCAGAATTTGCCGGAAGCTCATAATATTCTGCGTCTGATCAAACAATGTGTGCAGGTTGCAGCACCCGGAATGGCTTTGCTGGGTGAAGCCATCGTTGCTCCAAAAGAAATCATGAAATATTTTGGTACCGGGTTATACCTGGCCAAAGAATGCGACCTGGCTTATAACGCAACACATATGGCACTACAGTGGGATGCATTGGCAACCGGTGATACAAGAGTGATGCTGGCGGCGCAATATGAAATTCTGCAAAAACCTTATGGAACTTCCTGGATAACTTATACACGCTGCCATGACGATATTGGATTAGGCTATGAAGATTATATGATTCAACAAGCCGGGTATAACCCCTATGAACACCGGAAATTTTTGAAGGATTATTATTCGGGAATTTATAAAGGTTCAACAGCAACCGGGGCATTGTTTTCTGTTAATCCCAAAACACAGGACGCCCGCATCAGTGGTACGCTTGCTTCACTTTGTGGATTAGAGAACGCCCTGAAAGAAAATAATAACTCCGCTATTCAAATAGCTATAAACAAAATTGTGCTTATGCAGGCACATAGTTTTTTTATAGGAGGAATTCCTATGATTTTCTACGGCGACGAACAGGGTTATACAAATGATTATTCTTATCTGGAAGATGCGGGTAAAAGATATGACAACCGGTGGATGCACAGACCCATCATTAATTGGGAAAAAAATAAAAACATTGAGAAGGAGGGTAGTATCGAGCAGCGGATATTTCTGTCAACTCAACAACTTATTAAAATAAGAAAGTCACTAAAAGTTACCGGTGATTATAAAAACCTTGTCTGGCTTTCACCCCATAATAATCATATAGCGGGATACCTGCGCAGTTTTGATGAAAAGAGATTGTTTTGCCTGTTTAATTTCAGCAATGAACCGGTATATTTAACATGGGTTGCCTTCAAAGAGCATGGCAATATCCCTTCTGTTTTATTTGATCATTATCAACAAAAATATTTTAATGTGGGAAACGACGACGAATACCTGGTATTTGAACCATATTCATTTTATTTGCTGGAACCAATTGGATAAATATTCAATAAGTAGTTTCAAAAAATGAAATTTGATAATATAGCCATCCAAAAATAACTTTAGGAACAATCATAAGGATATGCCAATTCAATTATTTAATGAGAGAACATTCAAACGAAACAGTTGACAAATTGAAAAACGGTTCAAGGTTAATACCGGATGGTTTGAGAAAATTTATCACTGAAAAATCGGTGGTGGTTCGGTCGCCCGGAAGAATCAATCTGATTGGTGAACATACAGATTACAATAACGGTTTTGTTTTGCCTGCCGCTATCGACAAAGCTGCTTACCTGGTGCTTACGCCAAGGGAAGACGATGATATTTATTTATTCGCAATCGATTTGGATAATCAGCATGTTAGTAATATTAACAAGATTGAAAAATCCGCCGAAGTTTCATGGCCAAATTATTTACTTGGCGTTGCGGACCAATTTATAAAAGCGGGCATAAAGTTAAGCGGATTTGACGCTGCACTCACAGCTGATATTCCCATAGGAGCAGGTCTGTCGTCTTCTGCCGCCGTTGAATGTGCCATGGCGATGGCATTGAATGAAGCATTTTCGGCAAATTTTGATCGCCTTTCGTTGGTGAAACTGGCAAAGACATCAGAAAACGAATTTGTCGGATTACAATGTGGTATCATGGATATGTTTGCCAGTATGTTCGGAAAGCAGAACCAGGTAATAAGATTGGATTGTCGTTCCCTTGAATATACTTATGAGCCATTCAATATGGACGGAATCAGTATAGTATTGCTGGATACAAATGTGAAACATTCATTGGCTTCTACCGAATACAATGTTAGGCGGGAACAATGTGAAGAAGGAGTGGCATTCATCCGCGAATATGACCCCAAAGTTAAAAGCCTGAGGGACTCCAGCATGGAAATGTTGGATAGGTTTGTAGCTCCCAGAGATGAATTGGTTTACAGGCGATGCAGGTACGTCGTTGAAGAAAACAACCGGTTACTGGCAGCATGTGAGGATCTTGAAAATGGAGACCTGGTATCTTTCGGTAAAAAAATGTTTGAAACACACGAAGGTCTGAGTAAATTATATGAAGTCAGTTGTGCGGAACTGGATTTCCTGGTTTCACAAGTAAAAGACAATCCGGCGGTGCTGGGAGCAAGAATGATGGGTGGCGGATTTGGCGGATGCACTATTAACCTCGTAAAAGAAGAATTAATGGAGGAATTAATCAGATCTGCCAGCATTGCTTATGCGCTTGCTATGAACAAGCCGTTAAAGGCATACATCGCTAAAATTGAAGAAGGCACTTCTATTATACCAAATGGATAATAATTGAAAATGATAACCAGGAAGCCTGAGTAGTACAGCACCAGATTATCATATCACCCTGCTATTCCTTATAATTTTTTTGTGGCATGATCATTTGTTTTTGCAGATGATACTATACTTTGAGTGACTTGTTTAAAGTTCTGTAAACTTAATGTTGATTGCGGCTTTTGAATCGCAGCAGTTTTATTGTTGACAAGTTTAACAACAGAGTAACTGGCATGACCTTCCATATCTACTTGTTTAATTCTGTAATAATTTGCACCTTTTCTATAGCTTGTATCAGTAAAATTGTAATAACTGGGCAGCGTTCTGTTACGGGCGCCATTTAAATAGCCAATACCAGTAAAATGAATTCCATCCGGCCCTCTTTCAATAATGAAGCGGTCATTGTTCTCTTCTTTATTGGTGTTCCAGTTAATCAGATTTCCATTATTGTTCTTATCTGCATAGACTTCACCCCAATACACTGATAATGGGAATACTGCTAGATTGGCAGAAGAACCAAAATCAAACTTCACTTTATCAATAATATCAACATTTGAAATATTTACCTCTGTATTTATAGTGCCGGTTATGGTAAAGTCCTCACCAAAATTTTTATATACAATAAACCAGTAAATATCTCCTGCGGTATTGGTAGTGTAGGAGCCGGTTATGTCCATGCCATTCAATTTAAGATTGCTGATGGTAACGGGAACATTGTGGTTACCCATACTCAGGTGCAATTGCATAAAATTTATACTTCTGAGATCAGCGGATGACGGATCTGAAAAAAAGCATCCGGATTTTACCGAGAGGGCAGAGGAGGATTTATCTTTTGTTGCGTTGAAATCCGTTGTGCCATTTAAAGTGTTCATTTCATAATTGTAGGAAATGGTAAAATTAATTTCCTGCTGTTCGGTGTTTGCTATCAATTCATCACCTGGCATTTCTCCGGGAGATACTGACAGACGCGCAATTTTGCGTTCTCCAACAGACTTGGCTTTATTGGTCAGCGTAAACGACTGAGTCAATAATGATTTATTGTGAATGTTGTCAATGACTTGTCCGGGATTGAGTGACTGTGCAACTGATGAATCTGAGAACAGTGTTAGTATTAATAATAAGTAGTAAAAAACTTTCATAAAAGGGTACGATTAGGTGAGTAAAAGATTTAATCGTAGGATATGCTGGGGAGGTTTTCTATGGGATTGGAATACTAAAAATATATTCCTTCAGTGGAATATGCAAGTGGAAGTACCTATTTTTTTTCGGTTTACTGAAGTTGTTTGATATCGTATTTATACTAATTACCATGGCAGCCATGATACTAAACCCTTTGTGTGCAGGAAAGAGCAAATAATGAAGGGGAGAGTCGAATATTATTTTGCAAACGTAAACTTTGCATAGTCACCGGCTACATTTCTGTGATACCATACCAGTGAATCGCTGGTAATTTTTATGACTATGGCCGTATCTGCAAAAGGTGCTTTCATACCATGGTCATAACCGTAAACCAGTAAGGTGGAATCATTCTTTAGAAGTTTGTACGCAGCGGTATCGCGAACACCCAACGCATAAGCATAGATTTTTCCATCGGCATTGATATCATAATAGTCAGTGCCATTTCCAATTACGCCAATGGATTCCATGCCCGAAAAGTTGCGGCTGGGATAAGCTTTAAGCGATGTTAAAAGCCACTTGCTTTGCAATAAGTGTAAAGAAGGGCCAGATTCCGCATCGTCAATCGCGGCAACATCGTTGCTTTTGCTGCAGGAATAAAATAGAATAAAAAAAAAGGGCAATAGAAAGTATAATGAAAAGCAATGCTTTTTCATGGTTTGGGGTTTATGGCTAGCAAAACGGGTTAAGTGTATCATTTATTTCCTTCTGCAGAAAAAGTATTAAACTTTTTTACTGTTTTTTGAACTGCAAGAATATTTCACCGGTTAAAGTTGAAACATTCAACATGACAATTTCATTCAATGAAGCTGAGATTCGGGTTCAACCTGTACTGCATTAAAGTATATTCGTGTGCAGGTTATTATTTTATCTTTTATCAGCTGTCTTATGTACCACATTCCAAAATTACTGGTAATAATTTCGTTTGTACTTCAAACAGTACCTGGATTGTCTCAGCATTTCAATTCCAAAGATAAAGAAGGACATAGGATTGCGGTGGAGATGCAAACTTCTATGGTAAATGAATTATTGAAGCCCTGGTATCCCCGTTCGGCCGATCATAAGTACGGAGGCTTTTTGTCTGAATTTACTTTTGATTTTAAACCTACAACTCACCAGGATAAAATGATTGTTACCCAGGCGAGACATGTTTGGAGCAACAGCATCGCGTCAGAAATGTTTCCCGGCACAACGTATTATAAAGCGGATGCACGTAACGGTTATAATTTTCTACGGAATAAAATGTGGGATTCGGTATATGGCGGTTTTTATACAATGACAGATAGAATTGGTCATGTAAAGTCTTACGGAGTTTCTGTCAAAGACGCGTATGGTAATTCATTTGGATTGTATGCATTAGCAGCCTACTACCAGGCAACTGGAGATACAGCGGCCTTGAATTTGGCAAAGCAGGTATTTGCCTGGCTTGAAAAACACAGTCATGATTCGTCAAAAAAAGGTTATTTCCAACATATGCAGAGAGATGGAACTCCCATTCAGCGGCAGGCTGGTACAGCAGTGGGTTCTGACCTCGGTTATAAAGATCAAAACAGTTCTATTCATTTGCTGGAATCATTAACAGCATTATATTCCGTTTGGCCCGACAGCCTTGTTGCAGTGAGACTTGATGAAATGCAGCTACTGGTACGCGATATAATAACGGGTCCAAAGGGTAGTCTTGTATTGTTTTTTCAACCAGACTGGACGCCGGTTTCTTTTAAAGATTCTGCAGAAGCTGTTATATTAAAAAATAGATACCTGGATCATGTATCGTTCGGTCATGATATTGAAACGGCTTATCTATTGCTGGAAGCTTCACATGTACTGGGCCGCGAAAACGACACTACTACAATGAATATTGCAAAGAAGATGGTTGATCATGCGTTGATGAATGGCTGGGATAATAATACAGGCGGTTTTTATGATGAAGGATATTATTTTAAAAATAAAATGGACATAAAAATCATTGCCGATAGTAAGAACTGGTGGGCACAGGCCGAAGGATTAAATACTTTGTTGTTAATGGCCGATCAATATCCCGGAGACACGCAGCAATATTATGAAAAGTTTAAAATGCAATGGAAGTATATAAAAAAATATTTGATAGACCATGAACACGGAGGTTGGTACCCAGGCGGATTGGATAAAGAGCCTCAGCAGAAAATAGCGCTGAAGGGTCATGTGTGGAAAGCAACTTATCATAACCTCAGGTCACTAATGAACTGTATTCAACGTCTTAACCCGGACACCGTTGCGCCTTCAATTCCTTTGCAGGTAAGAGTGAAGAAAAGTATTAATACAGCAATATTAAACTGGAAAGCGTCTACAGATAACCGGCATGTGCTGGGTTATGACATTTATGCAAACAAACGACGTATTGGATTCACACCGCTCTTGCAATTTCAAATAGATAATTCTAATCACTTGAAGGGGACCGTTGAAATTAAGGCAGTCGATTTGCAGGGGAATGTTTCTGGTTTCAGCAAAGGCATTTTGCTTTAAAGTATGAAACATTCCAACCAGTTTTTATTTTGTATTGTATTGGAATGCAAAGCATTATTTAAATTGTGCTGCGAGATAAGGGCTGCCCCTGAAGTTTAATCTGACAGTAAGGAACAGTTGAAATTGCATTTTATATTTATTTAAGAGCATTATGGAAAAAAAAGAGACTACGCCAGGTGCACCCGTGCAAAAAGGTCCGGGTATTTTCAGCATGCTGAAACCTTATCGCCGCATGATTTTCCTGCTTATCTTTTTTGCCTTAGTGAGTAATGGAATTAACCTGGCTTTGCCAAAAATCATTGCCTCGGGGATTGATGCTTACCCGGATCATTATGTATTGAATAATGTACTTATAAAATTTTTAAGCGCTGCTATAGTCATTTTTATTTTTACATGGTTACAAAGTATTTTGCAAACCAATACTTCGGAGAGAGTGGCCAGGGATCTTCGGGCAAGACTGGCGGATAGAATTTCCGCCCAACAGTATGCATACATTGAAGAGGCTAATCCTTCAAAACTTTTAACCAACCTTACAGCAGATGTTGATTCGATAAAGTTGTTTGTTTCGCAGGCTATTGTTTCCATCGCTTCATCTATCATCATTATCGTGGGTGCATGTATCATGCTGATAAGTATCAATTGGAAACTGGCCCTTACAACTATTTTAATCATTCCGATCATTGGAGGAGCATTTTACTGGGTACAGAAAAAAGTGCGGGTAATCTTTATTAAAAGCAGGCAGGTAATTGATAGATTGAATAAAGTAATAAATGAAAGTATTCTCGGTGCAGCATTGATACGTGTTATCAATTCTCAGCAGCCTGAATATGAAAAATTTCTGGCTGCTAATACGGAAGCAAAAAACCTGGGGCTGAGCATATTAAGATTGTTTGCCTGGCTGATACCTGTTATCGTATTTACTGCGAGTTTGGCCGGCATTACGATTCTTGCTTTGGGTGGTCATTTTGTAATAACCAATAGTATGTCACTTGGAAATTTCGCAGCATTTAACGGCTACCTGTCTTTATTAATATTTCCGATAATTATTATTGGTTTCATGAGCAATGTAATTGTTCAGGCTTCTGCCAGCTACCAGCGTATTCACCCGGTTCTGCTATTACCCGAATTGATTGATAACGGGAAGATAACAGATCCTTTAAAGGGCAATATATCGTTGGAAAATGTTACGGTTGTGTATGGACAAAGACCTGCATTGAAGGACATCAGTTTTTCTGTCCAAAGCGGTTCGTCCGTTGCCATTATCGGACCTACCGCTGCCGGTAAAACGCAATTGCTGTATTTATTAACCGGCCTGATTAAGCCGCTGCACGGAAATATCAGGTTTGACGGTAATAGCATAGAAAATTTCAACAAAGAAAATTTTTACCATCATGTTGGTTTTGTATTCCAGGATAGTATCATTTTCAATATGAGTATCCGCGAAAACATTGCATTCAGTGATAAAGTAACCGACGAAGCACTTGTGAAGGCAATTGAAACGGCCGAATTGACGGACTTTATCAATTCACTGCCGGATAAACTTGATACAGTCGTTTCTGAGCGGGGAGCGAGTTTATCGGGTGGACAAAAACAACGAATTATGTTGGCGAGAGCGCTGGCCATTAATCCAACCATATTGCTGCTCGATGATTTTACAGCCCGGGTTGATACAAGCACCGAATTAAAAATACTGGGCAACGTACGGGTCAACTACCCTGGCATAACGCTCATTTCAATTACACAGAAAATTGCGTCGGTTGAGCATTTTGATAATATCATTGTGCTGATGGAAGGCGAGATGATTGCCACGGGCGCTCATCCCCAATTGATGCAGTCGAGCCCAGAATACGTTCAGATTTATAACTCACAGCAAAGCACAGCCGATTATGAATTATAACCTTAACGATATATCCGCGCAGCAGGAAAAAGCGTCCACGCTGGTAATCTTAAAGAATTTATTGGGGCTGGTAAGAGAAGAACGAAAAAATTTGTTGTTGGCTTTGCTGGCAATTATTGTCAACTCTACGCTTAACTTGTTGAACCCGTTTATTGTTGGTTATACAATCGACCACTATATTGTTCATAAGAACTATTCGGGGGTATTATCTTATGCGGGATTGTTATTGTTAATGGCGATGGCTGCTTTCTTTGCCAGTTATTTTCAAACAAGGTTAATGGGCGGGGTAGGACAGCGGATGCTTTTTAAACTGCGGAATACTATATTCAATAAAATTCAGGAACTGCCGGTTGGTTTTTTCAATCAAAACAAAGCGGGTGACCTGATTTCGCGTGTAAACAACGATACCGATAAGATCAACCAATTCTTTTCGCAGTCTTTAATGCAGTTTATCGGAACACTTGTTACAATGACTGGAGCCGGTATTTTTTTATTGCTGATCAACTTTCGTTTAGGTCTTATTACCTTGTTGCCCGGCATGCTGATATTTGTTTTTACGAAGATTACTTCCTCGTGGGTGAAGAAAAAAAATGCGGTCAGCCTAAGGACAACTGGTGGATTAAGTGCTGAAATACAGGAAAGCCTGAATAATTTTAAAGTAATTATCGCTTTCAACCGCAGGGATTATTTCCGCAAACGATTCGGGGAAGCCAACGAACAAAATTACAGCGCAGCCAGATCCGCAGGCATCGCAAACAATTTTTATATACCAGTCTATGGTTTCTTTGCAAGCATTGCTCAATTGCTGGTTCTTACGGTTGGTATTTACCTGATTGCTTCCAACCGGTTTACCATTGGTTTATTGGTAAGCTATCTGGCTTATGCAACAAATTTTTACAACCCACTCCGGCAGCTGGCCGCATTGTGGACAAATTTCCAGGTGGCTATGGCAGGCGCGGATCGGATTTCGGGTATACTGAATATGAAATCCAATCTACCGGTAATGAGTAACTTAAAACAAGAGGATAGTCCATACCTGTTATCATTCAGAAATGTACATTTTGGTTATCCGGGTGGCAAAGAAATTTTGCACAATATTAATTTTAACCTGGAGCGGGGTAAAACGTATGCATTTGTTGGTCCAACCGGTGGTGGTAAAACCACTACGGCATCGTTGATAGCAAGACTCTATGATCCCGCCAAAGGAACGGTGCTCCTAAATGGGAAGGATATACGCAGTTTTGAGCCTGCTGAACGATCCAACCGAATAGGGTTTATTTTGCAGGAACCATTTTTATTCACGGGAACTGTGCGGGACAACATATTGTATGGTAACACAACTTATGCAACGTTTTCCAATGAAAAATTGGAACAAGTGATTATAAATGCAAACCTGCTGGGATTGCTTTCAATTTTTGAAAAAGGCCTGGATAGCAATGTTACTTCCGGAGGTGAAAGCATCAGCCTTGGACAAAAACAGTTAATAGCATTCATGCGGGCAGTTTTACGTAATCCCGATTTGCTGATACTGGATGAAGCCACCGCCAATATAGATACTGTAACCGAGCAGCTTCTTCAAAATATATTAGATAGACTACCGGCAAGCACTACCCGTGTAATCATTGCACACCGGCTGAATACCATACAGAATGCGGATGAAATTTTCTTTGTAAATGCTGGAGAAGTGATACAGGCGGGTTCTTTCGATCATGCCGTTGATATGCTGTTGCATGGGAAAAGGGCCAGTTGAATACCGAACCTGGTTTAACATGCCGGCTTTTGAAAGCGCAAATCATTTTCATATAATGCTTCTTGAATGCTTTATGCCATTTTTTAATTTTGACATGTTCGACCTGTTTGCTGAACCGCCATCACTTGCTTTCATTTCAATAGATGAAGTAATTACACAAAAAAATGGGCCGTTGTTATAAGGATTGACGATGGTACGGTTAGTTTTAATAACCCCGCCTGATGCGGACCTTGTATGGGCATAGGGGCCATAGGAGACACCGGCTCTGACTATAATAATTGCATTAACGGGTAGAAAACTGAGTTTGATGGGTTAATGTTCCCGTACTTATATAAGGATATAACCATCCTGTCCATACAGTATTGTCTAAAGGAATAGAAGGATTTGTTGAAGTTGTAGCAATTAACGGTCAATGATTGTAAAGGGAAGTGCGAAAATGAGCTTTACAAACGGGCATTAAATGATTTTTCAAATTTGACACCAAACCATTTCATAAAAAATATGGATTGTTTATGAACCGCATTACTTAATACCATATACCGCAACGCTGTTTGAAAACGTAGCGAGATATACATGACCGTTAGCAACCACGGGGGACGAGAATTTTGCATAAGTCCCGGCCGCATCCTGCGCGGGTTTCTCGTCATTGCTCCATAGTAATTTACTTATATCGGTTGCATCAAAAGCTCTTAATACACCCGGACTTACCGCATGTTCAGCATCTCCTGTTTTTGCATAGGCTGCCCATACAATGCCTGTACCAGCTACATCTCCATTGGAAGAAACAGTAAGCATCGCACCACTTTGTCCCTTTGGTCCGCCGCCATTATAAGTTAGCTGGTTATTTAGCTCTAAGGTGTTACTGCCGCGATTAAAAGGAAAGGCACGCAATGGATCATTTTCTGACCAAACATACAAAAACTCTTTGCCTGCGCCTTTGTAATAAGATGGTTGGCAATGCAGGTTCGCATCAACACCTAATGGGATGGTTTGCTGAACCTGGTTGGACGAAAGCTGATATCCACCCATATTATCCTTATTGAGCAGATACAGGTTACCATCTTTACAACCTGTGAAATAATAATTTGAATTGGGTATTAGGAAGGTGCCCATTACTCCATAATCAAGATCTTGTTGTTCTAAAATCTGAAAATTAAATGGTGTGAAATAGGTTTCCACTTTCAAACTACCGGCATTCACTGATAATTTCATTGCACTTTCTCCCCGGTTTCGCGGATTGGTTGGATCGTTTCCAACGCCAACGGTCCCGTTACCGGTTACTGCATAAAGACTGCCCTGGTTATCTGCAGCCAGTCCCATACCGCTTTCCCAGATACCGCCATAGATTCCGTCCGGTGTATCGTTGTAAACAATTTCCTGTTGTAAATTATTGGCGTTATAACCAAGTATCCATCCATGATAAGGTCCCCAATCACAATGAGAAGAAAAACTAACAAATATTCTTCCATTTACAAGTATTAGCGCCTGGCGTTGATTTTGTTTTTGCGAATCAAAATTAATAATGTTGTTAACACTACCATCTCCATTACCGTTATAGGTAGCCGCAATTTGTACCGGACTGCCGTTCACTTCTGCGCCAGTTACAATATTAATGGCATGTAAATACTGGTTAAAAGTATTGCTGCCATTGGTGTTGCGTGCAACAAAGTACATTGTTTTTGAAATAGAATCAATAACCGGGGTTCCAACAATTCCAATACTTCCGCTAAAATCCTGGTAAAAGCCACCACACGCACCCGTCATATCACTGGCACGTGGCGCACGCATACCAGGAGCAGAAAAATTCTTCTGCCAATATAAAGTTCCGTTGTCTGCATCATAAGCATATACAGAATTACTGACTGCTGCTATAAAAACAACATTGTGGTTTCCATTGCTGATGTTCAGATTACCTACAACCAATGGCTGTGCGTAAACCTGGTCATCTACCGGTAATGAAAATAACTTTCCAAATTGACTGGTATTTACATTGCTTGTAGTCAGCTTTGTTTCATTGCTGTTAAATCCTGCACGGCTGTTATCAGTATGCTGGGTTAAAATTGAAATGTGCTGATCATTTGGCGGTGCATTATAGATGGGCGTTGTGGTTTGCTTTTTATTGCAAGCAGCGCCTATAGTGACAAGCAGGACGACGAAGAAATTTTTAATTGACATATTGTTGGAAATAATTGTTTTTGAAAGTAAACAATTATTTCCAGCCTTTTGCCTTCAGCAGTTGTTTATATTTTAACGGTCTTGTTTTTGCAGCATCTAGTGCTGGAACAGCATCACCGGTATCATTTTTATTTGTGTTCCTTACCCGGTCATTTATTTTATTGAACTGTCTTTCTAAGGAAAATATCGCCGCTGATTGTTTCCAGTTCTACTGGTATACCACCGCCATTGTACGCCCCGGTTATTGCATTGCCGCCACGACTGCCTTTTGCTTTTTCAAGTGCAACATCTGTATAGATAGTACCGGAAATGGTACTCATTTTCAAATCGGCCTTACGGGAGGGTACCAGGGCCATATCTATAAAGCCACTGATCGTATGTGCCTTTACCCTTTCTGTTTGTCCTTCTATGGTAATATTGCCGTCAATGGTCTCCACTGCAAATTCGCTGTGCTCTGGTATGAATACATCCCAGTAAATTTTGCTCCGGTAATTGCAATTACAATTACATGAATCGTTCCAGCGCTGGCGTTGTTTGTCGTTGTCAAAATGTGCTTTTATATCTATGCTGTTAGCGGACTCTTCAAACCCTGTTGTATAAACTTCATTGTCTTTGTTGTTATTGATGTCAATGGATGCTTTGACGTAAACTTCATTTTTATTCCAGGTGACAATTCGGATGGAGTCAGCTATCTGGATATTCAATTTAATGGTTTTGCCTGCGGTGTACCCGAAATGTTTCTCTACCAACCTCTGGGCATGTGAGAAACAACTTAAGAGGCATAACAATAAAAATATGACTGTATTTTTCATAACTCGTGCTTTAATCGTATTAATGATGAGACCTTGTTAAGATGCTTTTTTTCTTAAATAGATGTTACCACTGATATTCGTGATTTTAAAATCGGCTCCACCACCATTCAGTTGTCCTTTTACTTTATTGTTGCCACCTACCCGTTTCATGGATTTTTTATCCGTGTCGAAATCAAAATCTGAATAAATGCCACCGGAGATATTTTCCATTTGAATATCAATTCCTGCCCTGGCCGGAACCGTGATATCAATTTCACCACTGATAGCGGCAATAGAAATTGGTTTTTCTTTACTAACATCCGTTAAAACCACATCAATGTCTCCGCTGATGGCTGAAAGTACCAATGACCCGGAAACATTTTTCAGGCTGATGCCCTGGCAATTCTTAATGTCTACTTCTCCCTTGATATTGGAAACATTTACATCGCCTGAATGACCGCACTCATTGTCTACCTTGACGCTGAAATTATCCGGTACTTTTATTTTGTAGTTGGCAGATTGAGTAATGGGCAGCAAACATTGCAATGTGATCTGGTTCCCATTTTTTTCGACAGATACGCCAAATCCAGTATTGTCCGTTCCTTCTGCATAAACGGGCTGCAAACCTTTAGCCCGCGAGGGAGTCTTATTGGAACGATCGCTGGTTATGATGATTTCATTGCCGCTGTAGCCTTCAATTGGGAGATCACCTGCAAAATCATTTAAAGTAAGTTTACCTTCTTTTACGTTTTGTACTGCTATTTTGTAGTCCTGTGCATTTACGGAAAGCCCTGCGGAAAAGAGCATAACAGTCAAGAATAAGCGATTGATAGATTTCATAATTTTTGTTTTAGATAATAATTTCCTGTGCAACTTTCGTCGCCGTTTTGTTATTTGAAGAAATCAGAGAATATATTACAGTAAACGCAGCCCTTTTTGTGCAATGTCTTTTACAGGCTTCATGGTTTTTTTATTCAAGAGAATTTCACGAATGGGACCGATGGCCTTGCTTTCTTTTCTTTCTGCCAGCATGTTGATCAGTACAATCTGCATAATCGGCTCGGTTTGTTTGCTCAACGATGCCACCATTGAATCGCGAACAGACTGGCTACTGGCAAATTTTGCTACCGAATACAAAGCTGCCAGTCTTACATTCAAATTCTTATCGTTATTCAACGTATTGAACATAGCATTGATGATCTTCTGATCGCCATTGCCCATTTCTTCTGCATAATTTACGGCCTTGATGCGCTCACTGGCGGATTCATCATTGAGCAGGTTAAACATCAATGCTTCTTTCATTTCTTTTACTTCACTCTTTAGATCTGCAATTTCTGCTGAACTTTTTGGCTGAACGTTTCCTGGTGTTAAACGGGAGCCAATAAAAACACCCAGTGCTACCAATATAACGCTGGCAGCTATGCGTAAAATGACGGACATCGATTTCACATGTGCAGGTGTTTTGCTTTTGTCCTCCTTTAAAATACTGGTAGTGGCAGCAATATTTAGTTCGCTTTGCAGCATGATATCGAATTTTTCCCGGAGCGCCGGCCCAGGTTTTTCCATCACCGGATTATTCATTGTATGAAACATCATTTCATATTCTTGTTTAACTTGCCTGCAATGCGCACAGGTTGCCATGTGTTCATCGATAGGATTGCGCATAGCCGGACCGATCAGGCCATCGAGGTAATCTACCATCAGTTGTTCAACTTCATGACATTCCATAAACATTGAGTCTTTATTGTTTGAAATATAAAACCCTTAATTCTTTTAATGCCCTGTGTATTTGTACTTTGATAGAACCCAGCGACATGTTTTTCATTTTTGCGATGTCTGCATATTTTAATCCTTCGAAACGGCTAAGTACAATCAGTTCCCGGTCTACAGGCCCCAAACCCAATAATGCCTGTTTCAGTTTTTCGTAATCATTTTCTTTATAACCACTTTGATATTCTGATATATCCTCCGGCAGATTTTCTGCATTTTGTACCACCGCTTTGATGCGTTGGTTTTGCCGGCAATAGTCTGCGTGAAGATTCCTGGCCATTTGGTATATCCAGGATTTGAAACTTCCTGCTTCACCATTAAATGAATGCTTGTATCGGATGACCCGGTAAAAAAGGTTTTGCGTAAGATCTTCGCTGCTGGTCTTATCAATTGTTAACTTCAAAAAAAAATTATACAACGGCAGCTGGTAGCGTTCGAACAAAGCTGATAAATCAGACAATTGCCCGTTCTTTACCGAATGCATAATTTCTTCGTCTGTTAGTCTTGTCACCAGGTTCTGTAATTATATTCTCCAGCTGATTACCGGCGAAAGGTAAAATGGTTACAGGAAATTCAATATTTATGTTTTGAAAGTGGAAAATGTGAAGAAATTTTCCGATGATGATTGATATAACCGATATAGTAGTTTCAAAAGTTGTTTACCCTGCTCATACGATAAGCCGTTTTTGGAAGAGGGGGAATACCAGGCAACTGCGTGGCAATAATTTACTAAAGTAGTTACTCCGTTAGGTTTGAATTTTTTGTTTCAGGTGACGGATTGTTTTTATACACCCATTCCCAGGCATCGCCAATTCCTTCATCCTGTACAATACCGGTAAATTCAAATCCATTGCGTTTTAAAATGGCAACAGAGGCATTTTCTTCGGGCGATGTTTTAGCAGTAATTGTTATTGTGGGATCCATTAATTGCGTAATTGACATCAGTTCCTTACAAATAAAACCGGCGATACCCTGTCCTTCATATGCTTTAAAAGTTCCATATGCAATTTCTACCCGGTTGTCTTTCGGTGCGCTGGTGAAACCACCTGCACCTACAACAATATTGTCCCTGATGGCCATATATCCAATCCATGGCGGGTTGTAACCTGTTTTATGATAGTAATCCGGATAAGATTCAAAAAGCTGGCGGCAATCAGGATTGTCGTAAATGGATTTTGTTTTGTCTTCGTCAATATGTATGGGTGTAAGATGCATTTGGGAATTTTTTTATTTGCGCTAGGTTTTACAAAAATAACCATATGGTAATAAAAAAAGTTTTAAATCGCAAAGTACACTAATAATAAATTGTATGCTTCTTGCCGCCGTGTTATCGTTGGTGATATTTTTTAGGCTACTTAAAACGAATGATACCGGAAAGTGGTAAAAACTGGAAGCTAAAAATTTGAATGACGGATATGCAAAAGCAGCAGCCTCTGAAAGTATTGTGAATACCAGATGAACAACCGTCATTGCTTCATTTTAATAAATAGTACGATTGTTTCGATCCCTGCAGTTTTAAATAGCAGTACCTATTAAATTGAAAGTAACTACTATACTAAGCCAGTTGCAGCAAGCAATTTAAGTTTTTTGCTTTTTATATAGTATGAATGGTTCGGAATTCAATTTCATGATCAGCTAATGCATACAGAAAATTTTGTAGCTGGTGCAGGTATTGAATATTTTTAAGACAGGGTGACGGGCTGCGTAACCTGAGCTTGCCGTCCAGGAATTCCCAATCGAAATGGCTATTGCCAATTTTCAATGTCCATAACTCCCGCAGAAAAGTTTTAAATCCGCATTGACGTAATATGTCTTCATTCAATGCAATGGCTTCAATATCGTTGCAGTCCACTTCTTTAATGATTTCATTCAACTGGGTATGATAGTCGTTGTTGCGTGATGCGCCAAACGGAACCAGTTCCCGGTGAACTGCAAACTTGCTTTCGTAAATTATTGAATTGCTTAAAATTTGTTGTACAGTAATCACCTGTCCTTTGCGTGTTCTGACTTTGTTACCATAACGCAGATCTTTTGTAAGTATCATAGAGTCTATTTTAAAGTAAATACGGCGGCGGGTTGGCCTCGGTAATTCACGGGAAATAGACTTATTGATTGGAACTGGACACAAGATAATTGGCGGTCATCAGACTTGCAATAGATGTGGATTACTTTTTAAAATTAGCGCAATGTTTGTATGTCAGCCTCTATCTGTTGGATCATTACATCATAAATTAATCGGTAAACATGCATTGTATTCTTAGTGGATATACTATGTTTTGTTGTAAATAATACAACCTGCAGAATATTACTGATAACCGGTGAACGCACAGATAATATAACGCAAAACTGAAGAAAGGGGCCATTCGCTGATCTTTGATCACAGATAGAGTGAGGTAGCCAACGATGTAGTATCATGGCTGAATAACAACGGACGCCGGGAACAAATGGGATTAAAGGTTGTTTGCAGACTCTTGCAACAACCTGGATCGAGAAACGTAATCTTTATCTGATCCATACACAAACAGGCAACTTCCGTTCTTAATGGTTTCAATTAAATGACGATGGATTTTTACCGGAATAGCAGGGCACCCTTCACTTCTTCCAATATAACCTTGCTGCCTGGCTGCATTTTCATTTACATACCTGGCAGAATGCATCACTATACCACGTTCAAATGCATTATCATTGATACCTTCTTCCATGCCTTGTAAACGAAGTGAATATCCATGATGTCCGCGATAGGTCTGACCAGTTACATAAAACCCAAGGCTGCTCTGAAAACTATTGAATTGATTGGAAAATTTTGTTGCGATTTCCTTTCCGGAATTACGACCATGCGATACAAATGTATTGTACAACAGTTTGCCCGTTAACTGGTCTATAACAAACAATCTTTTTTTATTGGAAGGCAGACTGAAGTCAACGATTGATAAAATGCGATCATTATAGATGGTGCCCGCCGCTTTCAATTTTTCAAAACCTGTTACGGCCATCTCAAAAGCCTCTCTTGACAATCCAAACTTATCGAGTTCCATTGATTCATACAAGCGCAGGTGTGCAGAAATGGCAGCGGTAATGGTTGATCCTGGTGAAGCTGATGTTGAAATATTCTTTGCAGAAAGTAGTGTACATGCTAGCGAAGCAATAAGAAATACAGCAATAATTCTTTTTGAAAAAGAAATGGTTTTTCTGAACATAGTCAATCAAGGATTTTAGAAGCGTCTTAACTGGAAACGCAATAATAGGCGATTCCTTGCCCCTGAGAAACTGATTGTGGAAAAATTAACATATAAAATTATGAACTAACATATTTATTGATATGAGTCAAGGTCGCAGTCCAGATTATTTTAAGCATAACATTTCTTCATCTAAATGTAAATCTTTAGTAATTGGTAATTCAGAATATAACGGTATGCCTTAAATGTAATTTCTTTAGCAACTGTGTCGGGTGAAATGTTGTCGCAAAAAATAGCATTACATGTAAACGGGTTTGCTGACAATCATTTTCTATTTTCTTTCAACAGGTAAGCGGCAACATCTGCCAGGTTTTGCTCCGTCAGCCCATTGCTGATGGGATCTGGCATAAGGCTTTGCGACTGTTTCTTTTTGCCGGAAATCTTATCCGTTGGAATAACATGCTGGTCTCCGGCAATATCCCTTATAACAATATTTTGTTTGCTTTCAGAAACAAGAAATCCAAAAATTGATTCACCATCTTTTTTATTGACCAACCAGGATTCGTATCCAAAAACAATAGATGCACCCGGGTTAATAATAGCATCGAGCAATTCCGCCTGTCCAAATTTTTTCCCGATACCCGTTAATGAAGGTCCTATGCTTTTACCAATAGTTCCGGATTGATGGCAGGAAGAGCATCGCGAAACAAAAACCTCCTTTCCTTTGATTGGGTCTGAAGGAAGATTTGTGATTTTTGATATGGCAAATATTTTATTCGCTCCTTTTCGTTTAAAATAATTACTTGCTTGCACACGCACTACAGAATTGGGATTGTTGAAAATATTATCTTCTATATATGGTAATACCGCGACACTGATTTTATTTTCAGCAGCCATTCCTATTAATAATTGTCCGCCAAGAGAATCCGCTGCCATTTGCTTAACCGCATTTTCTCTTTCATCCGGTGATTGGTCCTCATCCAATACAATTTGTCGTTTCACTTTCATTTCTGCCAATTTTCTCTCGTATGCTGTGTTGATTTTTAATTTTTTCCAGTCCAGCAAATTATACCAATCATTGTTTCTGCGAAACGATAGCCAATAGGCGGCCGATTCCCTGATATTGATTTCGTTATTCTTTGCCAATGACAGCATGTCCATAGCAGCAGAGCGGGTATTGATAAATCCAATGGCTGTTATGGCGGTTTGCCTTTCCTTATTGGATAGCAATGAATCTTTTGCTCTTATCATAAGATCACCCAGCGCTTCGGGTGGGTGTAATCGCCAGGCGAATGCTGCCATTTGTTTGTTCCATTTGGAGGCACTGATATCTTCAGCCAATATTTTTTTAACGGATAAATAAAAGTCGCTTTCGTTTCCCTGCACGGCATAACCCAATGTTTCGAGATACCAGCGATCTTCCCCATCATAACCTTTTGCCAAATCAAGTAACAATTTTTTTTTCTTTGAATAATTCATGTCGCTCAATGAAATAATGACTTCTCTTCTTACAAACGCAGATGGGTCTTTTGCAAGCATCATAGCATAAGTAGTGATGTCTGGCAATGTTTCCCGCAAAGCCTTATAAGCAACTGACCTGGTTTGTTCATTTGAATCCTTTAGCAAACCAATTGTTTCATTAATACCTTTATTTCCCAACTGCGGCATCAGCCAGATTGCCCTGGCCTGTATAAAGGGGTTTTCATTTTTTAAAAGTTCCTTTACTTCCGGCAATACTTTTTCTCCCTGCTGTTTTAATAATACAAATCCGTTATTGCGAACATTGATAGCCGGGTTTTGCAATGCCGATAATTGTCCCTCTGTTGTTGATAGATCAATTTTAGGTGTAATTAATTTTTTATTCTTTGGAGCAATGCGATAGATCCGTCCATAACCGGTACTGTCTTTCATCTGGTGGCCACCTACCACCGGATCATACCAGTCGGCAATATAAATGGCACCATCGGTACCAATGGTTACATCACTCGGACGAAACCATTTATCCTTGCTTGCATTTTGTGCAGAATCATTCCATACATAAGCCTGGTTATCGTTTTGCAAGGAAGAAATAAAATTATTTCGTTTGCCCATATCAAAGCCCGACTGTTTCAAAGTTGGATGATAACCAAATATGGTATTTCTTCCTGCATCAGCACTTAATAGCAACCCACGATAAGATTTACCCAATGCGTCTGCTTCATTCATTACGATACCCGTTGGTGCACCTGAACCAGATCGATCACCCGCCGGCATTACACCCGGATCTTCCTGGTGCCAGTGAGCAATAAAAATATCCTGGCCTGGTCTCTGATCTCCCTGCCAGAACCGCAATCCATTTGTACTGAAATACCCAGCATTACCGCCTTCCATCAGCCAGGTGGTTCTGCAGGTTACTACCTGGTCATCATTATCATTTTGCCATAGATTGCCGTATGAATCGGGTATTACTTCATACGAGTTTCTAAAGTTGTGACCCATTACATGCAATCCTGTTCCACCGGGTTTCATTTTCAAAGCCAGGCCGCCTACCCAGACTTTTCCATCATCACTTTTCATATTACCCTGGTTGTTTTGGTTATACGGTGAACCACCTGAATAAATACTACCTGCGCGTAATGTCCAGCCGGATTTGTCTTTCACAATATGCGGACCTGCATTGCCCACATTAAAATACCAGTTGCCATCGGGTCCTGCGTATACTGCATGCAATGAGTGATCGTGATCTTTACCACCAAAACCAGTCAGCAGAATTTCCTTTTTATCTGGTATGTCATCGCCATTTTCATCTGTGTATACGATCAGGTTGGGCGAACAGGATACAATGACCTGCTTACCTATAACGGCAATGCCTACCGGAGAAATGAGGTCCTTGTCCTGGATAAATACTGTTGATTTGTCCGCCCTGCCATCGTGGTTGGTGTCTTCCAGGATCATAACGCGGTCGCCCTTTGAATGATGCAGGAAATGAGCGGAGTCATTATTATAATTCCGGTAATTTGTTGCTTCGGTTATCCAGATTCGACCACGGGAATCCACATCCATATTGGTGGGATTATAAAACAACGGTGTTGCTGCCCATAGTGTTGCTTCTAAATCGTCAGGAACAAAGAGATCTGGTTTTGAAGCAATGCTATTGTTGTTTTTGTCATTATTGCATGCAGTTATTATCACTGCAAGGAAAATTGAAAGGATGATTAAGATTTGTTTCATGGCAATCAATGGCTTGAAATTGTAAAGCCAGTTATTTGATATTCACCATAAGTTAAAGTAAAAAAATCTATGCAGGGATACAGAATGGGTTGGAATTATTTTTAATACGGTTTTCAAAACATTTTAATAAACCGGTTCAATTCTTCTTCTCTATCCTTTAACCAGAAAAGTTGCATGGTTGCTTTTTGTGAAATATTTTTTAATTCTACCAATTTAACCTGCATGTTTGTGCCCCTTACGGAAGAAATGGGCTCAATGGAGATACCTAATCCTGCTTCAACTAAGCGCAAAATACCGGCTGCATGTGCCGACTCATGTGCCACTCTGGGTTTGAATCCAACATTCCCGCAAATCTGGATAATTACTTCAACATACCCGATACCGGTAGAAAGTTGCGGTAAAATAAAAGTTTCATTTTTTAATACGGATAGGTCAATGACTTTCTTTTTGGCGAGCGGATGCGAAATCGGTAAAATAAGAACAAAATTTTCTTTATATAAGATCTTAGCATTGCATTCCGGAGGTAAAATAATATTAGGTGCAAGGCCTAAATCAGTTTTTCTTGCCATTATCATTTCTATCTGCTGAAAGTTGGAGGCTTCTTGTACGATGGTTTTAAGATTGGGCCATTTTTGTTTCACTTTTACCAGGAAAGATGGTACCACAGTATTCATTGCTGAACTTGCATGGGTTAGTTTTATTTCACCCGCTTCACCATTGTGTAACTGAGCTGTTTTGATCATGATCTTATTCAAATCCTGTAACATCCGGCTGGATTCATTTCGAAAGAAAACGCCTGCCTCAGTTAGGGTGACACTACGTTTGCTCCGGTTAAAAAGCAATGCACCCACTTCTTTTTCCAGTAATTGTATCTGCCGGCTGAGCGCAGGTTGTACAATATTGATCTGTTCAGCTGCTTTTCTAAAATTAAGTGTGTCGCATAGCAGCAGGAAATTTTTCAATTGTTGAATATCCATATCAATCAAAATATGTTATCAATTAATCAAAACTAAGTATTTTATTTTATCAACGAAAGGGTCTTGCTTTGCTGTCATAACGAAAAGTCCGCTCATAATGAGTAAAACTAAATTGATAAGACCGGCATTGATCCTGGTGGATATTCAAAAGGGCTTTGCCGATATTGCTTATTGGGGCGGTCAACGTAATAATCCTGGTGCTGAAATAAAAGCAGGTGAATTGCTTTCTGTATGGAGAAATTCTCAACTTCCGATCTATCACATACAACATTGTTCAACCAACCCGGTTTCACCGCTTCATCCCTCGAATGCCGGGCATGCATTCAATGATTTGGTTTTACCAATTGCAGGTGAACCCATCATACAGAAAAATGTAAACAGTGCATTTATTGGAACCGACTTACAATCCAGGCTTGACGCAGAAAAAATTACAACATTGGTCATTGCAGGGTTAACAACGGATCATTGTATTTCAACCACTACCCGGATGGCTGGTAATCTCGGATATGAAACCTACGTCGTGTCTGATGCAACAGCCACATTCAATAAGAAAGGTATCGATGGAAAAAACTATGCTGCAGAACTGATACATGAAACTGCTTTGGCCAGTCTGAATGAAGAATTCGCCGAAATTGTGTTATCAGGTGCAATAATAAAAATGCTGTAACTAATCTTACCAATATGACGAATGTAACGAAACAAATGATCCTTGCCCAGCAGCAATCACAGAAATTGTTTGATACCGTTGAACAGGAAGGATTGATAGTTGCAGGGAAGTCTGAGAAAGAACTGAGTGATGAGGTTGTTCAGATTGCAAAAGAAATATTCAGTATTGAAAATTACTGGCATAAAAAGATAGTGCGGGCCGGATTGAATACGCTACAGCCTTTTAATGGGAATCCGCCGGATAGATTGATAGAACAAGACGATATCGTGTTTTTGGATTTTGGACCGATATATAAAGGATATGAGGCAGATTTGGGAAGAACCTATGTGGTAGGGAACAACCCGGTAAAATTGAAATTAAAAAAAGATGCGGAAGATGCCTGGGAGGAAGCGAGGAATTGGTATGCTGAACAAATCGTACTCACGGGTGCTGAATTCTTTAACTATGTGTTGAGTCTGGCAAATCGATATGGTTATGAATTTGGTAACGAGATAGCCGGACATATCGTTGGTGCTTATCCCCACGAACAACCTGAGGATCCCAAAGATTTATGCCTGGATATTCATCCTGACAATCACAAAAATATTTTGGTTACTGATAAAAATGGAAAAAGACGGCATTGGATACTTGAAATTCAGTTTATAGACAGGGGTAAAAACATCGGGGCATTTTTTGAACAATTACTGAATTGAAATTTATATTCAATACCCTAAAAGAGATCCAATAGCCTGTTCAAATAATTGTTTGGATTTGTCTTTCCAAACAATAGGCATCAGTCATAAGCAATAGTCATGAGAAAAAAAATGGACAAATCGAATTTTCGGTTTGTCCATTTGCCTTAACGGGAAACTTTCTCCTTTCCATTCAGGCGTTAATGCTATGACTTGTTCCTTAATGATCTGCACATGCTGTGCATTTAGCGTCAATTGATGCACAATTGTTATGAAGAGAAGCAATAGATATTTACAATTTGACATAAGCTGAAAATTTATTGAGTAACTAATTTTCATGATTTTAAATAGATGGATGCGCTGATTTTTCGGGGCCGCCACACTCTTTCTCTCCGGGCGGATGGTTATGCCACCAGCTTGCCAATGAAGAACCGGAAACGTTCATCACTGGTCCAAAGATGGCCGGCGCTAACCCAGCCGTTGCCAATTTTCCCATTGTTAATGCCAGTCCCGATGCCAGTCCTGCGTTTTGCATGCCTACTTCCAATGCAATCGTTCTGCAATCCCTTTCTTTAAATTTCATTATGCGTGCTAACCAATAACCAAGCGTATAGCCGGCAAGGTTATGAATGATGGTTGCCAATATCAATAAGCCACCCACTTGTAAAAGATTGTCCCTGCCCGTAGCCGTTATGATTGTCAGGATAAATGCAATGCCAGCCATGGAAATAAGTGGCATTGCCTTATCTAACCATTTTAGTTTTCCCCGAACCACATAATGAAAAGCTAAACCGGCGGTAATTGGAATGATGACAATTTTTGTAATATCCCAGGCCATACTCCAAAAATGGATCTCTACAAAATTGCCTCCCAGTAAACGCATAAGCAACGGCGTTAGAAAGGGTGCAAGCAACGTAGAAATGGTGGTAACAGAAACGGACAATGCAAGGTTGGCCCTTGCCAGGTAAGACATCACATTGGAAGCCAAGCCGCTCGGGCAACAGCCCACCAATATAATACCGGCAGCAATTTCGCCGGGGAAATTAAAGAGTTTGGCTATGGCGAAACCTACTAACGGCATAATAAGATAATGACAAACAACTCCTGTAACAATTCCTTTTGGCATTTTTGCAACATTGGCAAAGTCTTTTATGCTAAGCTCAGTACCCATGCCAAACATAATAATTTGCAGCAGCGGTATCATAAGAGAAGAAAATTTGAAATGGCCCCAGCTTTTGAAATACTGGGGATAATACATCGCTGCACACACCATTGCCAGGATTATCATGGTAAAAGAAAGTCCTTTTAGCAAATGATTGCTACTAAAAGCCAAAGCAACGGAAAAGAAAAACAGGGTCAGCATCCAACCGTAAAGATTGTGTTGACCGTTAAGATAAAAAACGAAAAAGAGTATGACCGCTGTTGCGGAAATACTATAAAATACAACGGACTGTTTTCTTAAAGCTTTCATATAGAAATTAATCAGTGAAAAATAATGTTGACTGAATTATTACATCAACAATGGTTCGGGCTCAACTTACAAGTTTCAGCTTTAGTTCATAACTTCGGCCTTATTTTTTTTAAATGAGCACTGTGCCGGGCTGGAAGAGCAATGAATTCCCTGCCTTCACAACTACTCGAACGATAGCATCACTCTTTGGGGCACATTCTTTAAATTTAACTATGAATTTTTTAGACAAGACGCGCAAGATATTAAAATCAACATTTAACTTAATAAGGAATGAAAATCTTAAAAAGAACCTGCTCAATGCGCTGCCTTTTTGGGCTGGTGCTTTTGTATCTGGCGGGGTTGCCGTATTGTATGCAAAATTGTTTTCTTTGGCAGAATTAGGAACGCATCTCATTTACGAAAAAACAAGTTGGGCATTTTTCATTATCACACCTGCATGTTTTGTTTTGGCTTGGTCAATTGTTTCAAAATATGCACCCTATGCGGGAGGCAGCGGCATTCCTCAGGTAAGTGCCGCTATTGAATTGTCCAATCCCAAACATGCTTACAAGGTAAATGTGCTGCTTAGCTTTAAAATAATAGTTATAAAAATACTTTCCAGCTTAATTATGGCTTTTGGTGGTGGCGTAATTGGTAGAGAAGGTCCAACTATTCAAATTTCTGCTTCTATTTTTAAAAAAATAAACGATTCATTACCTTCCTGGTATTCAAAAATCTCTAAACGGAATATGATAGTAACAGGTGCAGCCGCAGGCCTTGCGGCTGCATTTAACACCCCATTAGGCGGTATTGTTTTTGCCATTGAAGAACTCACCAAAACGCATTTCAGTTTTTTTAAATCTGCATTGCTTACCGGAGTTATCATTGCGGGGCTTACGGCATTGAACTTTTTAGGCCCCTATCTTTATTTGGGGTACCCAAGTTTAGGTGCTATACCTGCCTGGATAATTCTTTTGACCATTCCGATAGCTGTTATAACAGGGTTTGCAGGCAGTGGAATGGGTAGGATTATTCTCTTCGTTTTCAAAAAGAAAAGGGTATTGAAAAATAATGTACAAAAAATAATTTATGCTGCTATTTGTGGGCTGGTTGTTGCGGCACTTGCTGTTTTTGTGGATGATCAAACCTTCGGTTCAGGGAAAGAAATAATGGTAAAAACTTTATTCACAAATGAAAAACATGTAGAATGGTATTTACCTATTGTAAGGATTTTCGGACAGGTAGCCTCATTTTCAGCAGGAACATCTGGTGGCATTTTTGCACCATCACTAAGCGCTGGAGCTAGCATTGGTGCGGTATTTTCTGGCTGGTTTCATTTGTCTGACACGGAAACCAATCTGATTATTTTATGCGGTATGACAGGTTTTTTGACAAGTATTACAAGAAGCCCATTTACTTCTTCCATTCTTGTTTTGGAAATGACCAACAGCCACAACGTTATTTTCTACATTATGCTGACGGCATTGTTTTCCAACTTAATTGCAGCATTAGTGAGCAACCATTCCTTGTATGACCACCTGAAAGACCAATTTATAAGTGAAATACATAAAAGTGATACACAACAAATAGAAACATGAAAAAACAGGTATGCCGCAATACAAAATAAAAGGATGCAACAGAAATTGCTTCCAATAGTAACTGCTCATTATTCGAACTTCACGGAAGCGTCAATAGGACACTGCTGCTGCGGATAATTAGTCAAGTCTTTACGGCTAATACTATTTACTACGAAACAAAAGGCCTGCACATAGAAATTAATTCACAGTTACTTGCCCATGTCCCATAATAGTGCATATAGTGCTGTTTGGTTTTAAATAATGCCCTTGTTGTATCAATTTGCAAAAGCAATTGCAGTCATTACAATGCGGCCTTACCGATATGTGCCTGATAAACAAAATCTGTATCTTCTAATTCCATATAATTTGTAACTGCCTATTTCCCTTGTTGGCCGGTTATATAATATTTAGCCGAGCTATGAACGTAATCAACTGGGTTTTCTACCAGGTTCTATTTACCTCTGCAGGAGTCTGCAGTTGAATATAAAATCCCCGGCAATCACAACGGTTCTTTCTACCTTTTCTCCCGTAACTAAAAAAGAATGACCATTTATTGCAACTTTAAATGGCATTGCCTGTCAACTAAGCCAGCATGAATGCTCAAAACCATTATAACCAGCAGGACCAGCAATTGGTAGAGATGGTATTGAAAGGAGATGCGCAGGCCTTTGCCCGGATTATAAAAAATACGGAAAGACTGGTAGCGCAGGTGGTATTTAAGATGATTCGCAATACAGAAGATCGCAAAGACATTGCGCAGGATGTGTATCTCAAAGCCTATAAAAACCTGTCCGGCTTCAGGTTTGAAGCAAAACTTTCTACCTGGATAGCACAGATTGCTTATAATACTTGCCTGGGTTGGCTGGAAAAGAAAAAGCTTATCCTTTCCGGCGATCTTGAATCTTTTCATGCAATACCGGATGATACCATCATTAAAAATAAAAATACTCCTGCGATCATTGCTGCTTCAATAGAAAGACTCAGCCCGGTTTTCAAAACATTGATTACACTTTATCACCAGGAAGAAATGAGTTACGCTGAAATAGTTGGGATCACCGGTTTGCCCGAAGGTTCTGTAAAAAGTTATTTATTCCGCGCCAGGAAATCATTAAAGGATGATCTTTTGCGTCATTATAAAAAAGAAGAACTATGAATACCGCACATTTAAGCGATGAAGAAATTCAACTGTTTGTAGCTAACCTATCAGCTGCCTCATCATCTGCAACGGATCACCTGGCAGTCTGTACGCATTGCAGCGAACAGGTTGCACTTTATCGTTCTTTATTCAAAGCCATTGCAGAACAGGAAATTCCGGTTTTTGATGTGGATATGTCCGCCCTTGTATTGGCGCAACTACCGGTATACAAAGAAAAAAAATCACTATGGGTACCCGTTATATTTATTATTTGCTGCTTTGCCGGTGCCGTGCTGTATATTTTCAGGCAGAATTTTTTGATGATTTTATCGGGCAGTTCGCTTGTTTTTTTATTGGCTGGACTGGCAGGTTTTATTGCGGTAGTGGCTATCCGGATCAATGCGCTGTATAAAAAATTTCGCTATAACTGCAACCTTATTTACTAAAACCCATCACATAAATTATAACAAAAGATATGAAAAGGACAATTATAACAACCAGCATCATTTTGGCAACTGTTGCAGCCAATGCACAGGGTGAAAATTTTGACCCCTTCAAGGACAGGCAATTTATTTTTGATTCAACCAATATCTGCGCGGTATTGCTGGTCATTTATATGCTGTCTTCCTTTATACTGAAAATGGTAAAGCAAAATTTTGATTACCGCATTAAGAACAGGATCATTGATAAAGGCACGCCGGAAAATATTGCAAGGGAAGTGTTACAACCCGGCGATGCGGGAACCAAAACAAATCCACTCTATCAATGGATTTTTGTACTGGCTGCCGTGGGCACAGGGTTTACCATCATCAATCTTACCCGTCCGTTTGGCCTTCATTCACTGGCCATCATGGCTTTCAGTATTGCAGCAGGGCTTGGCGGATACTTGTATTTCAAAAAAAGACAGGCATGAAACTTACTTTTTTCTTAATAGCACTGGCGCTTGTATTTCTGCGTGCTTCATTGTCCTGGTTCGGGCATACCAGTCAGCATGGGGACAACAACGGTAGCATTTCTATCAGCAATGGCGACTTTCATGAAACCATTAAGTGGTCGGGCAAGATTATATTAAGTGAAGACGAAAATTCATTTGCATCCATTTCACCCGGTGGTTATATAAGGTTGAAACAAGATGATAAAAAGATGCTCGCGGAAAGCAATCTCAAAGGAGTTATCCACTACGAACTCTATAACGGCAATGAGCAGTTGCCCTTGAATGATAGCGGCCGGAATTTTATCAGCGCGGCCATCAAAGAAATGATTGCCTGGGGATTTAATGCGCAGGGGAGGGCAGAAAGGATTTATAAAAAAGGGGGTGCAAAAGCGGTATTGCAGGAGATAAAACAAATTAAAATGGACGCAGTAAAGTTTCCATATTTCGAACTGTTGTTTAATAATGATAGTCTTGAAAGGGAAGATTTGCTGCAGGCCGTTAAAATGATAACCATTACGGGTGCGGATGTAAACCGGCAGTATTTATTGAACCGCGTTTCATCGTTGCAGCGAAAAGATACAGCGATAGCAGCTGCATGGATTGCAGCCATCACACACCTGGATGCGGATGTGGAGAAAACAGGTCTTTTGAATAAGCTGATCCGGGAAGATTCACTCTCCGATGAAAATTTTAATTCGGTTGTGAACATCATAGCCCATCTGAATGCAGATATGGACAAGAGAAGCATCATGGAAGAAATATTGAGAAAGGAGCCGCTGCCGGAAGATCGCTGGAACAAAATACTTGATTTAAGTAAACACCTGAATGCAGACATGGATAAGCAATCGATGTTCCGGTTATTGACAGCATCAAAAGCGCTGACAGAAACACAATGGATCAGCCTGGTTCAATTTGCTTCCGATCAAAATTCGGATATTGACAAAGCAAACCTGTTGGTATTGCTTACAGAAAAGATGCCGAAGACAGAAAATACAAAAGCTGCTTACCGGCAGGCGGCAAAAAAAATCAATAACGACGCTGACTACGGAAGGGCCATTAAAATGTTAGAATAAATTTTTATGATTAGAAGTATATTGAAAATGGCGTGGCGTAGCCTGCTTAAAAATAAACTCTCATCTGTTATTAATATCGGGGGTCTTGCTGTGGGTCTCGCTACCAGCATCCTGGTGTTACTGCTGATAACAGAAGAAATCAGTTACGATAATTTTCATGTGCACATGCAGGATATTTTCATTGTCCTGAAGAACCAGCAACAGGCTGATGGTATTTCCACCGGGCAGGCAACGGCGGGTCCCATGGCGGCTGTCATGCGGAGCAATATTCCGGAAGCGAAATTTACCAGCAGGATTAGTTATTTTGGTGATGAGCTGACAGAAGGCGGAGGCAAGACATTGAACACATCCGGAATTTATACGGATCCTGGTTTTTTTTCTATGATGAGTTTTCCTGCAATAAAAGGAGACCCGGTTAAACTTTTAGCTGATCCCCAAACCGTATTACTAACTGAAACGACTGCCCGAAAATTTTTTGGCGATGCGGAACCGGTTGGCAAGACCCTTGTATTCAGGCATACCGATGTATTTAGGGTGGGAGGAATATTGAAGGATCCACCCAGCAACAGCAGCATCCGCTTTGATATAGTATTGCCATTCGCATTTTTTGAAAAAGGAAATGAATGGTTGAAAAAATGGGATGATAACCGGATAAATACAATCGTCCAGTTAAAAACGGGATCAGATATTCCGGCACTCAATGCTAAATTAACCGGCTTGTTACAAACCAGGACCGGCGACACAACAGAAAATCTTTTTGTATACCCGTATGCAAAAATGAAATTATATGGAAATTTCAGTAATGGCAAACCCAGTGGTGGAAGAATATACCAGTTGGAATTGATAGGTGCGCTGGGATTGTTTATTTTGCTGATTGCCTGCATCAACTTTATGAACCTGGCTACTGCAAGGTCGGAATACCGTGCAAGGGAAGTAGGTGTACGAAAATTATTGGGCGCTTCAAGAAAAATAATCATCTGCCAGTTTTTGAGTGAGGCTATGCTTATGACTTTATTTGCACTTGCATTGGCACTGCCATTGGCGGCGTTAGTAATTCCCTGGCTCAACCAGCTGATGCAGAAAGATCTTCGTTTTAATTTTTTGGGAATAAGAATATGGTGCCTGCTGGCAGCCGTGGGATTATTTACCGGCCTGGTGGCAGGCAGCTATCCTGCCTTTTCGCTCAGTCGTTTCAATATTGTAAGCGTGCTGAAAAAAAGCGGTGGGCTCAGAAGGGTGCTGGTAACCTTCCAGTTTATTATTTCCATATTTTTTATCATCGGTACCATCGTGATATTCGCGCAGATAAGCCATATCCGCAATCGGCCTGTCGGTTACGATCAAACGAACTTGTTGCGCATCGATGCTTCCGGTAAACTGGCAGAAAACTTTGATCTCTTTCAAAACGGCGTTTCAAAAACACCTGGAATAAAAAGTATATCAGCAGGATCTGATAACCTGCTGCAATTTGGCGGAGCCGTTACCGGAATGGACTGGCCGGGCAAGATACCCGGCAAAGAAATAGCCATCATTGTAACGGGTGTACAATACAAATGGATACAGACAACCGGGCTTACCCTGCTGGAAGGACGCGATTTTGATCCATCGTTTGGCACCGATACTATGGCCTGCCTGCTAAATGAATCGGCAGTAACACGCATGAGTCTTAAAACCCCGGTGCTGGGTCAGGTGGTAGGGGGAGAGCAGGTAATTGGGGTGGTAAAGAATTTCGTTTTTAATAACCCGTCTGCTGTTATTGCCCCCATGATGATTTCACTGAACACAGGCAAATTGAATAATTTCTTTGTTCGTTTGCAAAACGATGATCACTGGAGAGAAAGATTGAGCGTTATAGAAAAAATTGCCAAAGAATTGAACCCCGGTTTCCCTTTTAATTTTTCCTTTACAAAAGAAGATTACCAGCAACGGTTCACCGAGTTTAATGTGGTAGGATACATGGCTATTATTTTTGGGTCGATGGCAATCTTTATTTCCTGCTTGGGTTTGTTTGGGCTTTCAGCATTTCTTGCAGAGAAACGCAGCAAAGAAATGAGTATAAGAAAAGTACTCGGGGCCAGTCTGCACAATGTATGGTTTGCATTGTCGCACGATTTTTTAAAACCGGTTATCATGGCGTTCCTGATTGTAATACCCATCAGCGCATGGGTAATGCATACCATCTTATCTTACATCAGCTGGCATATCACGCTCAGTTGGTGGATGTTTGCGATGGCCGGACTGCTTACGCTGATTATTGCGCTGCTGACTGTGAGCTACCAGGGGGTAAGAACAGCCTTTGAAAATCCGGTAAAGAACCTGCGTTCAGAATAGAATTTGCGAAGCTGCATTATAGAATTGTTCTCGGTTGCCGTAACAATTTTTTCGCCGCCGTGTTTCCGTAGCAGTAACTTCCGTTCTCCATAAATTGTCACGGGACACGGCGGTTTATGTTATTGCATTATTTTTTTGCTAGCCAAGTCTCCGCTATAGCAAGTTAATAAATTTGTTTTGTTACAGCGGGGCTTCACGCTTACTGTTTATTATCTTATCTTTTATCTGCAGCGGGTGCAGTGTTTTTTTCCTTTTTTCAAATTGACTGTTGCGGACACATCGCCTGCGAATTACAGGATGGCGACTTATGGTCACTCGGCAGGGGAGGAAACAAATGTTCGCCGCAGCCTTTATTGCGAGCCTTAATATTTTTTCAACTTTTAAATGGACGAACTTCGGGGGAGCTTACATCTGCAAGCGTTAATTAGGTTAATTAAAGAATTTTTAAAAATTTGAATGGTCAGCCTATTAATTATACAGTTTGCTCCTGGACATTACAAGTCTGATATGTTCAATGCTCATGTATCTTTCCCGGTTGCTGGATTTGACAAAGGAGGCCACTGCCTGCGGACGAAAGGCAGCAAAGCTTTCATGCAGATACTGATTCCATGCAATTAACTGGTAGCCCAGGCCGCGTTCAATATCCACACTGTCCGTTTTATTTTCAAAATGATCCATAAAACCTGTAGAAATATGTGCAACGCCAAGCCCAAGCAGCCCCAGGCCAGTCTGTTTGCTAAAGTAAATGATATGCGATAGTTCGTGACCCAGAATTCCTACCTGGCCATTGACTTCGCAACCCAACCAGGTGGGCAATCTCCTTCCTTCGGTTGAATCATTAATAACCACAAGATAGCTGCGTTTGCTGCTCCTTCTCAATAAACTGAGGGTAAATGGCCTGGTAGAAATAATTCCACTGGTACTTTTTTCAATGCGAAAGACAATTTTTGTGTGTACCAGTTCGGGAAAATAAGACAAAGCATACAGTATCTGTTTTTCATACCCTGCCGGCATTATTTTATTTTCTCCATACATTTTTTGGAGCATGGGGTAGTCGGCATTTAATGAATCAGTAACATCCTGTACTGGCTTACGGGCAGGGATGGTATCATAAATAACTGCGTCATTTAATGCGGCACAAGAAATACCTGCAAGCAGTAAGAGTACCATTATGCAAACACTTGTTTTTTTGAACCATCTTTTCATTTACTAAATGTATTCAATTTATATGCATAAAGCTTTACCAACAGTCTTTGACTACTGAGAATTGTATGCGTTCTTCATTTTTTGTGTTTTGTGAGAAAGGTATTTATTATATTCGATACATGAGAAAACCTACCATAGTATCCATCTTATTAGTGTTGATTTTTCAAACCGCCTTCGCACAAGGCCGTCGTGATGCAGGGCCCGACCAGGCACCGAAAGATTCAGTAGTAGAAAGAATTCTTCGCGAAGAAAAAGACAATTCACAATTGCAATTACTCGCGCACCAACTTCTTGATAGCATCGGGCCGAGACTGGTGGGCACACCACAGATGGAAGCTGCACGTGATTGGGCGTTGGCTAAGTATAAAAGTTGGAACATAAATGCCGAAACACAGAAATGGGGTGTATGGAGAGGTTGGGAGAGAGGCATCTCACATATAGATATGATTTCACCACGGTTACGCACACTCGAAGCTACACAACTGGCATGGAGTCCGTCAACCGGTAATAAAGCCGTGGTCGCTGGAATGATAATCTTACCGGACCTGGCAGATTCTTTAGCGTATGCCGCATGGATGCCTTCAGTAAAAGGAAAGTTTGTGATGGTATCGGTGCTGCAGCCAACTGGCCGCCCGGATGATAATTTAGAACAATTTGGTACTACAGAATCTGTTCAGAAAATAAAAGAACTGCGTACAAAAATGACGGACAACTGGAACAACCGGCTCAAGAAAGCTGGCTATACATCACGCACGCTGCCCCTAGCATTGGAAAAAGCCGGTGCATTGGGAGTTGTTAGCTCTTTATGGTCCGCGGGTTTTGGCGTAGATAAAATTTTTGGTGCATACACAAAAAAAATTCCTTCTGTAGATATCATGCAGGAAGATTATGGAATGCTATACCGATTAGTAGAATCAGGAGCCGATCCAAAAATCAGCGTGCATGTTGAATCCAAAGAGCGGGGTATTGTTCCCACCTTCAATGTAATAGCCGGGATCAAAGGATCTGAAAAGTCGGGTGAATATGTAATGCTGTCCGCGCATTTCGATTCCTGGGATGCAGGTTCGGGCGCAACAGATAACGGAACAGGAACGCTGATGATGATGGAAGCCATGCGCATTTTGCAAAAAGTATATCCGCATCCTAAACGTACCATCTTAGTTGGTCATTGGGCCAGCGAGGAACAGGGGCTGAATGGTTCGCGGGCTTTTGTAGAGGATCATCCTGATACTATCGGTCACATGCAAGCGCTTTTTAACCAGGACAATGGTACGGGGCGGGTGGTAAGCATGTCGGGCCAGGGTTACCTGCACGCATATGAATACCTCACCCGATGGCTGAGCAAAGTGCCTTCGGATATCCGCGATTCTATCAAGACTACTTTCCCCGGCGCTCCAGGTGGCGGGGGTTCTGACTTTGCTTCATTCGATGCAGTGGGTGCCCCTGGTTTTTCGCTGGGCGCGTTGAACTGGTCCTATTTTAATTATACATGGCATACCAACCGAGATACCTATGATAAATTGATATTTGACGATCTCAGCAAAAATGTAATGCTGGTGGCTATCCTGGCGTATATGGCAAGTGAGGATCCTAACCGGGCTTCCGCAGAGAAGGCGGTGCTGCCGATCAACCCGAGAACCGGTGAGCAGACGAAGTGGCCGGCGCAGACCAAAGCCATCCGCAGGGGAGGATTGGATTGATGTTTATTTTAAATCGGTTATGCCTTTCAGTGAGATGATAATATAAAGTAGCGTGTCGGCTGAAATTTTAGATAGGCACTAATCACTAAATAAGAACCAAAAATGAGAAACATCTTTCAGCAAGTTCTTCCGATACAGTTTATAATATGGGCGCTGGCATTTATGATATTTCCTTCTCCTGCTAATTGCCAAAGTAAAGCAGCCGTAGCCATCCGGGATACGTTGAATATAGGTTTTGCTGTGTACACAAAAGGTACAAAGCCTGGAACGTTAAATGCAATATGGAATTACGCCAACGTTTACAATGGGAAAGGCATGGCTACCGGTGTAAGCAGGAATGGCTTTGCCGGCAATTACCACATTAAATACTACCTGGAGAATGGAGCGTTTTCCGATGAGTATGATCTTATCATTGAAAAAGTTGGAAACTTTTACAACTTATCATGGATTACAGATGGCAAGGTTAGTGCAAGAGGTGTTGGGATGGAGGTCGATAATCACTTAGCGGCTGGCTGGCGAAGAGTTGCCGATTAACTTTTAGTTCCGCGCTGAGTCTCCGCCATAGCAAGTTAAAATAATTGATTTGTTGCTGCGGGACTCGGCGCCCACTGCTTATCATCCTATCTTTTATTGGACGGCGAGTGCCGTGTTTTTTTCTTTATTTGAAAGAGACTGAGGAGGACACATCGCATGGGATCTGCGGAGGCTGGGACCGACTCACTCGACCGAGAAAAAAATACAATTGACTAACAGTAGAAATGATGACTGAAGATTGGTCCCCCTGGAATTAAAACATTTTCTTTCTTATAATTTATTCTTTCTTTAGAGTCTCCTTTTCTGCTAGCTATTCTTCAAAAAAGGACAGTTACACGCCATTCCCTGCAACCACACATTCTGTTTATGTAGTGCCTTCTCCGTAGAAGACCTTTATGCCGCACAAAATTTTAAATCAAAAAAAACTTTTATGAAACTAAAAATTATTTTACCCATTGCGGTATTCATTCTTGCATTTTCCGGTTGCAAAAAAGGAGATTCGTACCCACTGAATCCACTCTACGACCTGGATGTTTCACTTCATGGCGAAACGAAAGCGCCGGGTAAGGCTATTGGTTTTATTAAATTTCGCCAGAATCCAGATACAGCCCGGGTTATAACACTAGACACATGGGTTGCTAATCTGCTGCCCAATCATGCTTACCTGCTGCAACGTGCAGTAAATCCTATAGCGGATGTCACCGGCTGCTCAAGTACAGCATGGCTCACACTTGGCGAAGGATTGCAACCGAAATCAATTTTGACAAATGCAGAGGGTAATGGAAGTGCAAATTTATGGCGGGATATTACTGCTATTGCAAGGGGTGCAGCATTTCATATTCACTTTCAGATAGTTGATGCAACAACTTTAGCGCCGGTGTTAACAAGTGATTGTTTTGATTATACGGTGCGATAAAATTCTTATTGTGCGGGATAAAGAAGGTTATCATACTTATCATTTGATAACCTTTTTTGTTTTGCCGGAGAAGCTGATTGTTTTCAGCAATCATCAATGGTTGACGGGGTTGTTCAATAAACAATTTTTCAAAAGTAGCCGCAGGGTATTAATTGTTTTATTATTGCCGCCTGCACTATCATCATACTTTAATTTTTTCTTGGTAACATACAAAATAAATTTAAACGTGCATGTTTACATGCGCAACTGAACGCAACTACTATGGCTTAAGAACTCATAGTAGTAGTTTTACTGATAATATTTACATTAACTTTAAAATGCTGTTTGTAGATTGTTTTTACTAACGCAATTACCTTGAAAGATAGAATACTAAAACCGGTACCGTGAACTAACTGGTGATAAAATCTGAACATGCGGAATTTCTTTTTTATACTATTATTTTCCCTTGCATGCAGTTTAACCGGACTGTCGCAAAGAAATATTGAGAACTTAAAAAAAGTATTACCTGTTTTACATGACAGTTCCCGTATTGACTGTCTGAATGAATTAAGCATTTGCTATACGCAGATTGAAAAAAAAGATTCGGCCGTATACTATGCTGATTCAGCCCTGGCTGAAGCTAAAATACTTAACTACATTCATGGTATTGCTGATGCGTATGCCCGTAAATCAAGAATAGTAAAACATTTTGATGAAGATTTTCTACTGGAGGAATCATTGTCTAAAGAATCACTCCGGTTTTATGAAAAAACTTCTGACAAAAAAGGGATATATGATGTTTTTCATGAACTCATACTTAGTCTGCATGCACAAAGCCGCTTCGATGAAGCCATTGAATATGCTCAGCAGGCATACAACAGGTGTAAGGAAACCAATGATGAATCGCATCTGGCAGATATATTAGGAATGTTCCCTGCTATTTACAAAGATGCAGGGAACTATGAAAAGAGTTTTGAGTATAGCAAGCTATATCATCAGCTGGCAGTAAAAACAAATAATAAATTATTGATATCGTCTTCACTTTCCCAATTGGGTGAGTTATACATGAAAATAGATGATTATCCTTCTGCCCTAACCAGTTTTCGGGAGTTATTTCAACTCGATGACCCGGATATTGTGAATGCCCGGGTGACAGGAGATTGGGATATTTGGGTGAAAATGGAATACGCAGAAATATTCAGTCACTTAAATCAATTTGATTCTGCCCGGTATTATCTTGAATTATTTAAACCTGCTGAAAATGATTTTAAGTATTTCAGGGTCTACCTGGTAAGCATGGGGGAATATTATTTTCTGCAAAAAATGTATAATGCAGCCCTGCAAAACTTTTTGCAGGGATTATATTTTCACAAAAAATTGAACGACCGTAATGAGATCCAGCGTACACTAATGCTTATCGCCCAGGCCTATCTTGCCCTTGATAAAAACGACTCCGCCCTGCAATACGGGAGGGAGGGATTGAGCCTCGCTTTTCAAACAAAAGCAAAGCAAATTATTAGGGATGGATACAATGTTCTTTTTTCCGTATACGACCGGAAAAATAAAAAAGATAGTGCTAATATGTATTTCCGGCAATATGCAGCACTTAATGATATTATTGCAAACCACCAGGCAAAAGCGAAATTTACTTCCTATGGATATCAGCAAAAAATCCAATTGCTTGATAAGGAAAGTCAATTGCAGCAGCAACGCCTGAAGCAAACATCGCAACAAAAAGAAATCCTGCTTGCAGGAATTATTATAATTTTCATTCTGGGGTTTATTCTTTTTCGCAATATTTTATTAAAAAGAAAAAATGAAGCCAACACAAGGAGGATAGTTGAAAATGAATTACAATTACAAAAATTAGAAAGTAAAAAAGTAAAAGCTGAGTTTCAACAGCAAACTACTGAACTTAAACTGCAGGCGCTGCGTGCCCAAATGAACCCCCATTTTATTTTTAATTGCTTAAGTTCTATCAACCGGTTTATCCTGATCAATAAAATTGAGGAAGCTTCTGATTACCTAACTAAATTTTCAAGGTTAATACGGATGGTGTTATATAATTCCGAAAAATCTTTAATAACACTCGAAAGCGAACTGGAAGCACTTCGGCTTTATCTTGACCTTGAAAGGTCAAGATTTAAAAATGCTTTTAATTACAGCATTACTTTTATCAATACCATTGATATTAATGCGCTGTATATTCCGCCTATGTTGATACAACCTTTTGCTGAAAATGCCATCTGGCATGGGTTGATGCATAAAAAAGGCATTGGCAAACTTGAAATTCAATTGTGCGCAGAAAATAAAACCTTAACCTGTACTATAATTGATAATGGAATCGGCAGAAATATGGCAGCTGCGTTTAATAGCCGTTCGGCAGAAAAAAATAAATCCATGGGTGTTGAAATTACTGCCGGGCGTTTAGCGCTGTTAAACAAATCAAAAAATGAAGCGGCTGTTTTTAATACTGAAGACCTGGTTGATGCGGAAGGTAATGGCTGCGGAACCAAAGTTATACTTACGATGCCTTACAAGGTTCTGACAGAAGTTGCTGACTAAACTCCTAAATTAAAAACTTTAAAATGATCACCGCTATTATTGTTGATGATGAACCTGATTGTTGTGAATCTCTGGTAATATTATTAGAGCGTTATTGCCCGGCAGTAAGAGTGCTGGATATTTGTTATGCTGCCGAAGCGGCTATTCAATCTATTAAAGAGCACGAACCGAAAATACTATTTCTTGACATTGAAATGCCCTTTATGAATGGCTTTGAATTACTGGAAAAATTGGGCAACATTAATTTTGAATTGATCTTCACCACCAGTTATGATCAGTATGCCATTAAAGCAATCCGTTTTAGTGCGATGGATTATTTATTAAAACCAGTTGACAGGGAAGAACTGCAGACGGCAGTACAAAAAGCGGCACAGCGTAATCAGCATCCGTTACCGCAGCAACTGGATATGCTGTTGCAAAAATTAAAACATCCCACTGTTCCGGTAAATAAAATTGCCATACCAACTATGGAAGGCTTTCAGTTATTGGCTGCTGATGCTATTATCAGTTGTGAGTCGGAAAGCAATTATACCTGGCTCTTTTTAAAAGATAAGCGTAAGATAATGGCCTCCCGCAATTTAAAAGAGATGGAAGAAATACTAGAAGACTATCCATTTGTCAGAATACATAATTCGCATGTGGTAAACATCAACGAAGTAGAAAAATACATTAAAGGTGAAGGAGGTTATTTAATTATGAGTGATGGATCAACTATCAATGTGTCAAGAAGCAGGAAGGAATTGCTGCTGAAAAGACTTTCACTAAAATAATACTATTAATCATTTCTTTTGTTCAATCTCGCAGACTTTTATATAAAAAATGAACAACAAGAAATAAATCTTATTGTCCATTTTTTAGTGCCCGCATAGTAGCAATTATACGATAGATGCCAAAACTAAATTCACTATTCGCCAAGTTAGAGCAGTTTAAACAGATTGTACAAAGAGAGAAAAAGGAAACTCATTTAAGAATTGCCCTGAATCTGATGAATTGCCCGGGAGTGGATTCCCTGCCTGCCGGCAGGCTGGTTTCGCCTTGGTATTATAATAAAAAAACCTTCGACTAATCGAAGGTTTTCAGTGCCCGGGAAACGAAGCTTAAACCTTTGATTTTGTGGATAATTAATATAGTGTTTGCCATTTTCCTGCCTTTTTCTACTTTCATTGATTAGAATCGCATGATGGCAACTTTCAATGTAATTCTACAGGGTGGAGTGAAATTTAATGCTGAATTTTATAGATGAACTTTTTTCCTGACAAGAAAAAATATAATGTTAAACCTTTTAAATGCTGAAGATGCGCTTACAAAAGAGAATAGTAATATTATGTAGCTACTTTTTAATTCTGAATATAACTGCAAGCTCCGCATTGCCATTATCAGATACCTATCCAAAGAATTACAATATTGATATTCTGCATTATTCATTTTCGCTGAATTTATCAGATTCTATGGATCTTATAAAAGGAAGGGCAACGATCACGTTTAATTTAAAGAAAGATAACATTGATAAGTTGCGTCTTGATCTTATTAAAAAAGGGGCGGACAGCAAGGGTATGTCTGTTCTTAGCGTGGAGAGCAATGGAAAAGAATTGGAGTATGCTCACGATTCAGATGTGCTCCTAATTAATTTACCTTCTACCAAAGCCAATGTGGAACTAACCGTTACCATCGTTTATGAGGGTATTCCAAAAGATGGTTTGTCAATAGGAAATAATAAATATGGCGACAGGTGTTTTTTTAGTGATAACTGGCCCAACAAAGCCAGGAACTGGTTACCAACTGTGGATCATCCTTATGACAAAGCCACCTCAGAATTTTTGGTAACTGCACCGGTAAAATACCAGGTGGTTTCTAACGGATTAATGGTGGAAGAAAGCAATGTAGGAAATGGAATGCGCTTGACACATTGGAAGCAATCTGTACCTATTGCCTGCTGGTTATTCGATTTGGGAGTATCAGAATTTGCGGTTCAATACGTAGATACTTTTGAAGGTAAATCTATTCAGACCTGGGTTTTTAAACAACAGCGTGATGCAGGTTTTTATGATTTTGCTACCCCTACTAAACAAGTCCTCGGTTTTTTCAGCGATTATGTCGGGCCTTATGCTTATGAAAAATTAGCAAACATACAATCACATAGTTCCGGCGGCGGAATGGAAGCAGCATCTGCAATTATGTACAATGAAAATTCGGTGGTTGGCGATAGAAATGTCCGGTGGAGAGATGTTGTTATTCATGAGTTAGCCCACCAATGGTTTGGCAATGCGGTTACTGAAGCTGATTGGGACGATGTATGGCTGAGCGAAGGATTTGCCACCTACTTCACAATGCGTTTTATAAAACATCAATACGGTGAAGAAGCATTTATTAAAGAACTTGTCAGCTCTCGTAAAAATGTTTTTAAAATGTCTGAAGCCGATGAAGATTATCGCATCGTTCATGATAATTTATCAGACATGTCGAAGGTTACCAGCGGACTTACCTATCAAAAAGGTGCCTGGTTTCTTAATATGCTTTGCAACTATATCGGCGAAGAAGCTTTTCAAAAAGGGATACGGGATTATTACAAGCGTTTCTTCAACAGCAACGCCGTTACTGCGGATCTGCGTGTGGCTTTCGAAAGATCATCTGGAAAGGACTTGATGGCATTCTTCAACCAATGGCTTTACCAAGGCGGCAGCATTAAACTCAAAGGCAGCTGGAGTTATAATATAAAAAACAAAACAATTAATATAGAATTACAACAGTTGCAACCGGAGAAATATATTTTTGATATGCCGCTGGAAATTGGAATAAAATCAAGTGAGAAAAATACGGAGCAAATTAAAGTGGTTAATTTAGATAAGAGAAAAATTAAAATTTCTATTCCTTTGGAAATTGCTCCAAATAATATTCGGTTAGATCCAGGTACTAAACTATTAGCTGAATGGGATTTTAAACAGGCAGAGAAATAGTTCAGGTTTTTTATTTTTCAATAATTGAATTAATAGGAAGCAAAGAAAAAATAAACTGGTCCCAGGGGCAAAATGGCATGCCTATTAAAAAAACAAATAAATCCCGTTCAAAATATGCGCCTGTTTTTAAAATTAAATTTATAAAAAAGTAAAATATTCTTTATCACATTATGGATAACATTTTAATCATTCAGCAAATAAAAAAAATGAAAAGAATTTTTAAATGCAGATTATTGCTGTTTGGTCTTTTATTTTCTGTCGTTTCTTTTGGCCAAAAGGAATCGAACTTTCACACCCTTGCGAATGGGAGATTTTGAGTCTGCTGCGCCTACCGTTAGGGCTTGCTGCTGTGCTGGTATTTTATAATGTTCAGCCCGGAACAAAAGCCCAATTGAAAAACTGAAGTTGAAGTTAACAACAAAAGCTGATAGAGTTCCGTCGGCTGGATATGGGCTGATAAGCGAACAGGACGATCAGGATTTATTCGTCAGCCAGCATAACCGCAAGCCCATGTTAGCGGTAGGCATAGTCATGCTAAGTTTTCTAATCCGAATGTTGCCAGTTTATCAGCGATAGGTAAAGTTTTTAATCCAAGTTTTGTTAAGCTATATTCAACTCTTGGTGGAATTTCGGGGTACGCTTTTTTTGAAACTAATTTATTTTCAACCAAAAAGTTTAATTCTTGAATCAACATTTTTTCGCTAATACCCGGAATGGCTCTTTTTAGTTCTCCATATCGGATCACTCTTTCATTTATTTGAAACAAAATTAACAACGTCCATTTACCAGCTAGTAGCCCTAAAGATTTTCGAACTGGACAATTTTGGTCTGAAGTGAAAATTTGTTTTTGACTTTTTTTCATTGATAATCAATATGTCTAACTATAATGTAAGTACCATACATTTATGTAAGTACTTGTACAAAGGTAAGTAAAGGTATACATTTGCAAAATAATTTAAACAAAAAAGAAAATGAATATTAAATTAATCGCAACAACACTGTTTTTAACAGTAAATCTAACTTGTGTACAGGCACAAAAAGTAAATAATTCTTCAACAAAGAAAACTACTATTATAACACAAGAAGAAAAAAGCAAGCAAATAGTTACCACAACTTACCAAAGAATTTTTGGTGATTTAGATACCACTGCCGTAGATGATAATATGAGTAAGGATTTCATACAACACAATCCAACAATTGCTGACGGTCCAGAAGGAGTAAAAGCACTTGTACAAATGCTTATCTCAAAAGGGATGCTGAAGCAAAAAATCGAGTTTAAACATATTATTGCAGAGGGTGATATTGTTATCCTTCATTCACGGTATGAAATGGCAGGAAAGGAATGGAGGTTTATCGATATTTATCGTGTAGCGAAGAGTAAAATAGTCGAGCACTGGGATGCTATGATGCAGATGCCTGATAAGCGTGCCAATAAAAATCCGATGTTCTAAATAAAATTTGAAAGCCAAAATTTTTATTAAAGTGGATTAATCACCTATAAACAAAAAAAGAAACTGAAAGTAAAATTAATCGCGATAGCATTATCATGCTTAACAACGGGTACAACTGTTGCACAAGCTCAAACAATTAATCAGTAAAAACAAATAAAAACAATGATACCAAAAGAAGTAGTACAATCGTTTCAAGAAGCACTTGGTAAAGGAGATGCTCCAACAGCCTTTTCATTTTTCGCAACAGATGTTAAATGGCATCAGCCTGGGGCTAATCAATTTTCCGGAACAAAAAATGGTATCGAAGAATTAGGCAAAATGTTTGGCGGTATGATGGAAGCATCTAAAGGAACATTAGTGGTAAAACCAAATGGAGTATTAATGGTTAATGGCAATTTGGTTGTAGCACCCGTGAGATTTAGTGGCAATGATGGTATAAATAGTATCGATATGATAGGTGTTGATTTATTTGAAGTAAAAGAAGGTAAAATTGTCCAAGTATGGCTTTTTTCGGATGCCCAACAAAATGAAGATGATTTTTGGGAAAAATAATTAGAAGCTAATAATTATAGAGTCTTTATTAGTTCCGTCTGAAAGTATAAGAGAGTGTCCTTGTGAGGGATGCTCTTTTTGCTTACCGCTACCAACCTGCATGCCGGCAGGCAGGTTCCGCTTAGAACTCAGCTTGTTGATATTGATTTCAAAAATTCCTTTCCAAGCCCCGACTTTAAATATTTTTCCCTGTTCCTTGCTTCTTGTCTTGTTTCGTATACTTCAGTACGTAGAATATTAAAAGGGCGGTATGGTTTTGTAGTTTTATTTTTCCCGGATTGATGTTCGTTAATCCTTCTTTCCAGATTATCCGTAAGACCAACGTATATATAATTTCTGCCACGGCTTGTAATTGAATAAACATAAAACATTATTCGAAATTTCATTCACAACTTCTGATAAAGGATAAGAGAAACAATGAGGTTCTATACAATTTTAAAAAAGAAAAACCCCTGAATCAACAGGGGTTTTGATGTGCCCGGGAAAGGAATCGAACCTTCACACCCTTGCGAATGGCAGATTTTGAGTCTGCTGCGTCTACCAATTCCGCCACCCGGGCTTTACTTAATTCCTCAATAAGAATTAGGAGCGGGGTGCAATATTACGCATTGCATTCATTTTGTCCAAAATGCGCTGTAAGTATTTTTTACGGAAATAATAATCCTTTACCTGCAGCAATTCTTTTTCAGTTGCAATATTTTCTGTATAATGTTCAATGATTGACCGTACTGGCGTGTATAATTCATCCTGCAATTGAAGGATGCGCTTATCCAAAACTGGTAAATGATCCGGGTTTTCATGTGCTTCCATCAACCCTTCATTTATTTCCATCATTTCCATTAAAAAATCGGGGGGTAACTCATATTTTTCTTCTTCCTGGAGCAAACCTTTTAGTTGCAACACATATTTAATAGTGTCATCGGGTTTTTGAAAAGTTTTCCATGCTTTGTTTAGTTGGGAAGCAATCTCCAGGGCACTATCTTGTTCCGTTTTACCAGACTGAACGAAGAAATCGGGATGGTACTTCCGACTAAGTTCATAAAATTTTTTTTTCAATAAGTCAGTATTTGGCTTTAACTGTACCGGAATTTCAAACAACTCGAAATAATTCATTTTGCGAAGGTAAGAAATAGGGATTGGTGTGTGGCCGGACGATACAAACTTAAAGTTGCACGGTCTTATTCCTTCACCTCTAAAGCCGTAAATTGCCGCCAAATAGTAACAAAAGATGCTTACGATCGGATTAATCAGGGAAGGCAAACAACCAGCAGATAACCGGGTAGCGCTTACCCCTGCCCAGTGCAAATGGATATTAAAAAATTCGGCCACTATCAAAATTGTGGCACAATCTTCTGCGTCGCGCTGTTTTAGTGATAAAGAATATCTTTCGGCTGGTGTCACTATACAGGAAGACATGAAAGAATGTGATGTACTTTTTGGAATAAAAGAAGTTCCGGTTGAAATGCTGATTCCCAATAAAACTTACCTGTTTTTTTCTCACACTAAAAAGAAACAACCTCACAACCAGCAATTATTTAAAACTATAATTGATAAGAAAATTACATTGATTGATTACGAATGCCTGGAGCACGAGGACGGTCAGCGTATTATTGGATTTGGCTTTTTTGCGGGAATCGTTGGCGCTCATAATGGAATGATGGCATACGGGAATCGCACGGGGTTATTTAATCTGGACCGGGTTTATAAGCAACGCAGTTTCCGCGAATTGATCCATACCTATTTTGGATTGCGTTTGCCCAATGCAAAAATTGCAGTTGCGGGTTCCGGGCGGGTGGCGCACGGTATATTGGAAATAATGAACCTCCTGGGCATACATGAGGTTGAGCCCGAAGATTATCTGGTCCGCCGTTTTTCTTACCCCGTTTATACACAGTTAAAAGGTGCAGACTTATATGAACATCGTCAAACGGGTAAGTATAACCGGGAAGATTTTCACAGGCATCCGCAGCACTATCAATGTCGTTTTCTGCCTTATGCAGAACAAACGGATATATTAATGAATGGAATTTATTGGGATACTGGTTACCCGCGTTTGTTTGAAAAGGAGCATGCGCTCGATGATAAATTTATTATTCAAACCATTGCAGATATTACTGACGATGCCAATGGATCCGTTCCACTCAACCTGGGTGATCAATCCATTGAGGATCCGATTTATGGGGTTGACAAAAAAACATTTATAAAAACTGCGCCTTATCAGCAAAGTTCTATCGATATCATGGCAGTAGGTAATCTTCCCAACGAGTTACCCAGGGACGCCAGCCGTTATTTTGGAGAACAACTTATTAAATTTGTATTGGAAGATTTGGTAAAAGGAGTTTCACCCATTATTGATCGCGCCACCATGGTTAAAAACGGAAATCTTACTGAAGCGTTTGGTTATCTCACAGCTTACGCAAAAGAAACTGTTTAAAATTGTAGCATTTTTTTTTGATGGATGTTATTTTATGCTGAAGTAATTACCCAATTCCATAAAACGTATTATTCGATAATAACAATACATTCCAATTTTTGGAAATGAAATGTTAGCATTGAGTAAAGAATTCTACAATTACTTGTTAAAAAGAGCTTCAAGATAAAAATTCAATTAAAATATTCAGCTAAAAAAATCAACGGCATGTAATTTGAAATATTACTATTACTTCTATCGAATTTAGTTTTCATAGGATATTGGATTAAATCAACTTCGGCCCGGATTTTTATCCGGGCTTCTTTTTTTGTCGTCTCTCACAATGAGGAAGTGTTTAGCAGACATTTTATAAATACAGGTAATAATCTTTAAGCAGTTTTACAAATCCAGCAGAATAAGTGAGCGCTGACTGCCTGATGATCAATTCTTCTTTTCGTATAATTCCTTTGTTCTTCCGGTTTAATATGAGAGCAACTCTGAAATAAGGATGTTGTGTAGATTGCCTCATGTTTAGTTTGTTACATACAAACAATTCATATCCGGCTGCCAGTTCTTCAAAATAATCTGATCGATGATAAGGAAGCAATATTGCGAGATGGCCCCTTGCCGTTAAATTCCGGTTAGCAACTTCAAGCAAATCGCTTAGTGTAAGACCGTCGTCGTGTTTTGCAAAATTGTTCTTATGGTTTGGAGATTTGAGATGGTTTTCAAAAAATGGCGGGTTGCTAATAATAAAATCATACTGATGCAGGGATGAGAATAATTTAATGTCATTATGAAACAAGTGTAACCGATCATACCAGGAAGATGTTTTGATATTTTCCATTGCTTGCTCATAGGAATCCCTGTCTATCTCAACACCATCAATGATTCCCGGAAATTGTTGAGCCAGCATCAGCATAAGCAGCCCGGTTCCAGCTCCTATATCCAGGCAACGTTTAATATGGAACCCCAGTTCCAATGCTTTTTTTGCAGACCAGGCACCAAACACACAACTGTCTGTATTTACCTTAAGCGAACTTTTTTCCTGGTAAATGGTAAATTCTCTGAACTGAAAGTAATTGTTGGGCATGGAAGTTTCTCTTTTCAATTTCTGCAAGCATCAGGCATATTATTCTCTAAACACAAAAGTCGCGCACAATTTATCTTCTTACATTGATCTTGATGCGGGTTTTCAGCTACCAATCTGCCTTTGCACTTGCACTACTAGACAGTGCTGCAGTTTCTCCGGCCAGAAATTTATAATAACCAGTAATTGCAATCATCGCTGCATTGTCAGTACAATATTCAAACGCGGGAATAAAAGTGTTCCAGTGGTTTTTAATACCCAGTTCTGTAAAGGCATTTCGCAACCCCTTATTGGCAGATACTCCCCCCGCAATGCAAATGTTATTGATATTGTTTTCCAAAGCGGCTTTTTTCAATTTATTCAGTAAAATTGAAACAATTCTTTGCTGAACAGATGCGCAGATATCATTCAGGTTGTCTGCAATAAAATCTTTTTGTTCTTCGGCTGTTGCTATACTATCTTCTTTGTAAACATTGCTCTTGCCGGCATTTTTTAAAAAATACAGGATGGAAGTTTTCAAGCCACTGAAACTAAAATTCAAACCAGGTATCTGTGGTTCAGGAAATATAAAACGTTTTGCATTGCCCTCTTTTGCATATTTGTCAATCAATGGACCGCCAGGATAAGGCAATCCCATTAATTTGGCTGACTTGTCGAAAGCTTCCCCTGCGGCATCGTCGATGGTTTCACCGATTACTTTTAATAAGCCTGGAGATTCACATAACACAATCTGGGTATGTCCGCCACTTACTGTTAAACACAAAAAAGGAAATGCAGGTTTCGGATCGTCTATCAGGTTGGCGAGTACATGTGCCTGCATATGATGTACCGGTATCAACGGAACCTGCAGCGATAATGCCAGTGATTTTGCAAATTGAGCACCCACCAGTAACGAACCAATTAAACCAGGAGCCCGGGTGAATGCAATGGCGTTAACGTCTCTTATAGTGCATCGGGCTTTTTTCAACGCGCCATCGCATACGGGTACAATGTTTTCCATGTGAGCACGACTTGCAAGTTCTGGCACTACACCTCCATATTGTTCATGTATGGATTGAGTTGCAATTATATTAGAAAGAATTTTGCCATCCCGGCAAATTGCCACAGATGTTTCATCACAGGAAGACTCAATAGCAAGTATGGTGATTGCTTGTGTAATTGTAAAGGATTTGTTACGCTGTAAAGATAAAGAACCTTTAAGATTGGTTGGATAGTTGATTAGTTGAGAAGCTGATAAGTTGAGAAGTTGATCGGTTGATGGGTCATTCAATCCCAAAGGGATGATATTAATACGATTAAAAATGTCTGAATTGTGAATCGATCAACTGGCTACCATTCAACCATTAAACCTATTCTCACTTGCTTCGGATGGCAACTACAGGATCCATGCGGGCGGCAATAAATGCAGGGATAATCCCAGCCAGCATACCAATCACTATACATACAGTTATAGCCAGTGAAAGAATACTGAACGAAATAAATATAGGAAAGCCCATGGAAGAAGAAATGATTTTAGTTAGTATAAACACCAGTAGCAATCCTATGGCACCGCCCAGTAAACAAAGGAAAGCAGATTCCAATAAGAATTCAGTCATGATACTGGAACGCTTCGCACCGATGGCTTTTTTCAAACCAATTTGTGGAGTACGTTCTCTTACCGTTACAAACATGATATTGGCCACACCAAACATACCCACCAGTAATGACAAACCTGCTATAAACCAACCACCCATATTAATACCGGCAAAAATACTGTCAGCAAATGCCGCAAATGATTCAATATCGTTGAGTGAAAAATTATCTTTTTGAGATGGTTGAATCTTACGTATGGATCGCATGGCGCCCTGCACATCATCTTTTAAAATAGCCATGGGCACGTTATCGCGGCCCTGTACCATCAAAACAGGTTGTGCATTGTCTTCTTTAACCATACCACGCATAAAACCATAAGTCATCAATACGCTTTCATCAAAATCAAATCCGCCCATCATACTCTGACCTTTCTTTTTCAAAAGACCAATTACATTGGCTCTTTTATCGAACATGGTAATTTGCTGTCCGATTGCTTTTTCTGGTTTTACAAAAAGCTTTTCAGCAATACCATAACCAATTACAACGTTGCCGGTACCATTTTCGTAATCAGCTTGCTGTAAAAAACGTCCTTCCAGTATATCCAATTGATGAATATTGGAAAAGTCGTCAGTAATTCCATAAATATTCACATTGGTAACTGCTTCATCATTCCATTCAATTTTGGTTGAACTATTGATATTAAAAGCTATATTTTTTGCCAGGCCGCTGCGCTGCTTCAACATTTTCATTTCGTCAAATTTGGGTACAGGCCGGTTCAGTAACTTCCACCAGGGAATCTGGCCGGTATAATCCCACTTGTCGATGTAGATGGTATTTGAGCCCAATGCTTTGATGTCGTTTTTTACATTTTGTTTCAGGCTGTCAACCGTTGCCAATACTCCAATAATGCAAAAAATTCCAACCGTAATTCCAAATAAAGAAAGGAAGGTGCGGAGTTTATTGGCGCGGAATTCACCCAAAGCCATTTTTAAACTGCTCCAGATTATCTCAAGGAATCTAAACATGGGTCAAATATAAGTTGCATAGCCCAATCATTACATTGTTTTCTGCTAATGGTTTACAGGCGTGTTGATTGGTTGTCCAGTTGACTGGTTGCTTGGTTGAGCAGTTGAAAAGTTGATTGGTTGACCAGCCGAATAGTTAAGACAATTTTAGGAATGATGCCCAGTCAACAGATCAAACCTTTAACTTATACTATTTGCTCCGGATAGCGGCCACCGGATCCATTTTTGCCGCAATAAATGCAGGAATAATTCCCGCAAGTACGCCGGTAAAAATACAAATTGTAATGGCCAGGAAAAAAATACCAAACGAAATAAAAATCGGGAATCCGAAAAAAGAAGAAATGAGTTTGGTAAGAATAAAAACCAGCATTAACCCCATTATTCCTCCCAGTATACAGAGAAATGCGGATTCCAGCAGGAATTCTGTCATGATGCTACCACGTTTAGCTCCGATGGCTTTTTTTAAGCCTATTTGTGATGTGCGTTCGCGCACCGTAACAAACATTATATTAGCTACGCCAAACATACCTACCAACAGGCATAATCCTGAAATTGCCCATCCTCCTATGTTCATGCCCGTTATAATAGGGTCCAGCGTTTTGCTGAATGAATCGATATCTGTCAGCGAAAAATTATTTTCTGTGTTTGGATTCAATTTCCTTGCAGAACGCATTACACCTTTTAATTCTTCTTTCAGGTCTTCCAGTGGAATGGACGCTTCAGTTTTTGGTTGCACCATAATTAACGGGCTCGCATCTTTGATCGGCTTTATCTGGCTGAGCAATTGATAAGGCATGATGACAGAATTATCATAATCCCAGGCTTCAAATATGCTGGATCCTTTTTTAGGAATCACACCAACTATTACGGCTGCTTTTTCCTTATCTAGTTTTACGGTTTTTCCAACTGCATTTTGAGGGTAGTCAAAAAGTTCTTCCGCCACATGGTACCCGATAAGAATGCTATTGGTGCCGCTGCTGTATTCCTGGCTCTCAATATTTCTTCCTTCAGCAATGGAGAGGGATTGCAGCACTCCAAATTCTTCTGATACTCCATAATAATTAAGGGAAGAAACAATGCTGCCATCATATTCTACGGATCCATTCATGCTTGAAAAAAACGCAATGGTAGACGGATAATTAAATTTTTTTTTGACCACCTGCATTTCTGCATACTTTACTTCGGGCCTGTTTACATATTTCCACCAGGGATAATCTTCTTCGCCACCATTTTCCCATTTGCCAATGAAAACCGTTTGTTTAGCAATAGAACTCAGGTTGTCTTTAACTGCTTTTTCCATACTGTTGATAACGGCCAGTACACTTATGATGCAAAATATTCCTACTGTAATTCCAAAAAGAGAAAGAAAGGTTCGGAGTTTATTAGCGCGAAACTCGCCCAATGCCATTTTGAAACTGCTCAATAAGATTTCCAGGAACCTTGACATGTTTCCAAAAATAATATTGGAATGCTTTGTTTCAATGAGGATGAATGTTAAAACTAGGCTAAGTTATTTGTTGGATAGCGATTGGTTGATTGGTTGAAAATTTGATCAGTTGATTGCTTAGATGAATGTTCAGCAGGGAGACCGGTAAACAAATCAGCCAATCAACTTCTTTACTATTTACTCCGTATGGCAACCACAGGATCCATCCGGGCTGCAATAAATGCTGGAATAATTCCGGCCAGCATTCCGGTGATGATGCATATTGAAATAGCAAGTGAGAAAATGCTAAAGGATATAAATATCGGGAATCCGAAAAAAGAAGAAATAAATTTTGTGAGAATATATACAAGTAATAAACCCATGGCACCACCCAGTATACAAAGAAATGCAGACTCCAGCAGGAATTCGGTCATTATACTACCACGCTTGGCACCAATTGCTTTTTTCAGACCAATCTGGCTGGTACGTTCCCGAACGGTAACAAACATAATATTGGCAACGCCAAACATTCCCACCAATAATGATAATCCTGCAATAAACCAGCCGCCCATATTTACGCCGGAAAAAATTCCGTCCAGAAAACTATTGGCGGCAGAAATTTCATTCAATGCAAAGTTGTCCGGTTGAACCGGGCTTAGTTTTCTTACTGAACGATAAGCTCCATCCAATTCTAATTTCACTTCAGAAACAGGCACCCCTTCTTTTCCCTGAACCATAATAAAGCCTTCAGACAAATCTTTATTGGCAAGACTCCTGGCAGTTCGATAGGGGAGCAGTACAATATTGTCGAAATCCCATCCGCCAAAATTGGTATTACCATATTTTTTAGGAACCCCGACTATATTTAATTTGTGCCCGTTTATATCAATCACTTTTCCAATCGCGTTTTGTGGATTCACAAAAAGATTTTCCGCATTGGTATACCCCATAATGACAGCATTGGCGCCACTGCTGAATTCAGCATCGGAGATGTAACGACCATATTGAATATCGATGGGCTGAATTTTCGAATATCCTTCGCTGACTGCATACCAGGTTACATTGGTGAGTTGCTGATCTTCAAATTCCACATTGTTAGAACCGAAAGTGATGAATCCAATATTTTCAGCATAGTTCACCCTGCTTTTCAGCAAGACAGATTCTTCATATTTAGGACTGGGACGATTGTTGTATTTCCACCATTCATCAGGTCCACCACTGCCCCAGGGTCTCTTCTGAATATAAATGGTATTGGAACCAAGACTTGACACAGATTGTTTAATATTATATTTCAGACTATCTACTGTTGCAAGTACACCAATGATACAAAAGATGCCTACGGTTATACCAAACAGAGAAAGAAACGTTCTTAATTTATTAGAACGGAATTCTCCAATTGCCATTTTAAAACTGCTGATTGCTATTTCAAAAAACCGGAACATATCCCAAATTTAAGGTATAGTAATTGGTAATATTATGATTCACTAAAAATAAAACATTGCTGATAAAAACATTTTTCGCACATGCTGGCTTTTCTGGAAAAACTGTTTTAAATTGAAGTAATTCCAAACCTTTGAATCCGCCCCCCGGGAAAATCGTAGAGGTAATTTTAATATTTCACCTTTAAAATTTACTCCCATGGTTACAACAGACATCTCACAGCTTACTGCTGAGTGCAATAGCTGGCGGTCACAAATGCGTCACTACCGCGAAGAATTCACTCAGCTGAAAAATCAACTCCGTCAAATCGTTTCCAAAGTCTCGCGGAAAGAACTCCTCCAGGATGTTGAGCATTACGAAAACCAGTTTCACATTCAGCTCATCAACATCCACGATCTCAAACACTCTATAAAGGTACACGACTACAAAGCCTCAATGACCCAGTCTGGAAACAATGAATATGCATTACATGTAATCCAGGCAGAGCACGAACACCTGAATGCTCAATACACCAGGCTCGTAAACATGTTGCAGGAACTGAAAGATTCATTCAGGCAGTTTGTAGGAAAATTGAATTGAATTTGCAAAGTCATTTTTTTTGCGGGTGCAATGCTATACATTACACCCCATAGTTCTTTCTATGAAGTAAAATCATTACCGGTTTGTAAAAGTTACTGCCTGGATTATAGTGATAATCCTGCTGATGGCTGCAAGAATCAATAACAACCTTTCAATTTTACAAAACTCCGGTACCGGTTTTTGTTCATTGGATTTGTCCTTTATTCTTCACATTAAAAAATTATTGCCATGGCAGAATTTGATACCTCACACGTAAAAAATATTGTCTTGCTCGGCCACGCAGGCTGCGGTAAGACCACATTAGCGGAATGTATGCTCTATGAAGCAGGTCTTATAAACCGCCGCGGTACAGTTCAGGAACACAATACAGTCAGTGACTACCATGAACTGGAACAGGAACGTGGGAATTCCGTTTTCTCAACACTGTTACACACTAAATGGCGGGGTTTCAAAATAAACATTATTGATACTCCGGGTTATGACGATTTTGTAGGCGAAGTGATATCTGCATTGCGGGTAGCCGACACCGGTATAATGGTGGTGAATGGTGTGATGGGAGTGGAAGTGGGTACCGATATTATCTGGGAATACACTGAAAAATTTAAAACGCCGATGATTATTGCTGTCAATAAATTAGACGATGATAACGCTGATTTTGATAAAACGGTGCGTGAAATAAAAACGCATTTCGGTAATAAAATTGCTCTTGTTCAATATCCCCGGCAGGTGGGCGCTGGTTTTCATGAAATCATTGATGTTTTGCGGATGACAATGTATAAATTCAAAGATGCCGGCGGTAAACCTGAAAAATTGGCTATACCTGCGGAAGAAAAAGACAGGGCGGAAGCATTGCACAAAGAATTGGTTGAAACCATTGCAGGCAATGATGAAGGATTGATGGAGAAATATTTTGACAAAGGCGAACTAAATGAAGACGAAATGAAAGAAGGCATGAAAAAAGCAATGATCAACCATGACCTTTTTCCCCTGTTTTGTTTATCGGGTGAACGAAATATGGGTAGCGGACGATTGATGGGATTTATAGATAATGTTTGTCCGAGCGCCAATGAAATGCCGCCGCAGATAACTTTGAAAGGAGATAAACTGGCATGCGATGCAAAGGGCCCTGCCTGTATTTTCGTATATAAAACAATTGTTGAAAGTCATGTGGGTGAAATGAGTTTATTCAAAGTTTATTCAGGCACAATAAAAAGCGGCATGGAGCTGGTGAATGAAACTACCGGAGTATCTGAAAAATTGAACCAGCTTTATGCAGTAGAAGGACATGGCAGAACAAATGTAAATGAACTTGTAGCCGGAGATATTGGTGCTACTATCAAGTTAAGAAATACACACGTAAATAATACATTGCACGAAAGAGGTAAGAACATTGAATTGATTCCGATATCCTTTCCAGCACCCAATATGACTGTTGCCATTGAAAGTGTAAAGAAAGGAGAGGAGGAGAAATTGTCTGCCGCTCTCCATACATTAAAGGAAGAAGATCCTACTATACTGGTAGAAGTCTCTCCCGAACTCAGGCAAATTTTGTTGCATTGCCAGGGCGAATTACACCTCTCAATAATCAAATGGAAAATTGAACACATCCATCACCTGGAAGTACGATTTATAAAACCACGTATACCTTACCGTGAGACCATCCGAAGCATGGCCGAGTCAAGTTACCGGCACAAAAAGCAAAGCGGCGGCAACGGCCAATTCGGTGAAGTTTTTATGCGCATAGAACCCTGGCATGAAGGACTGGAGGATCCGAAAGGACTGACAGTGCGCGGAAGGGAAGAATTTCCATTGGATTGGGGTGGCAAGCTGGTATTTTATAACTGTATTGTGGGGGGGGCAATTGATACCAGGTTTTTACCTTCAATATTGAAAGGAGTTATGGAAAAAATGCATGAGGGTCCCTTAACAGGTTCTTATGTACGGGATGTGCGGGTATGTGTGTATGATGGTAAGATGCACCCGGTTGACAGCAACGATATTTCTTTTAAAATTGCAGGGCTGCAGGCTTTTCGCCAGGCTTTTCAGCAAGCTGCACCTCAAATCCTGGAACCCATAAATCAATTGGAGGTTTGGTGTCCGGATGATTTAACCGGTAACGTAATGGGTGATCTGCAAAGCCGCAGGGCGATTGTGGAAGGTATAGATGCCGAAGGCCATTTTACAAAAATTGTTGCAAAAATTCCATTGGCTGAGATGCATGATTATTCATCTTCACTCCGTTCCATTACACAAGGCAGGGCCAAATTCAGGAAACAGTTTTTTGAATATGCCCAGGTACCTTTTGAAATTCAAAAAAAATTGCAGGAAGAATATGGCAGAACAGTCAAAGAGGAAGCCTGATTGATTCATACCATGAGATTTGCTTATCCCACCCCGGTAAATATTACCGGGTTTTTTATTGGGGCTGCTTATATTTGAAAAAATTATAACCACAAAAAATTACGGACCCATGGCAATGAAAGATGCATTAATAGCGGAGCTGAAACAGGAATCTGCTAATACCCGGAAAATGCTGGAGCGCTCGCATCCCGATAAATTTTCATGGAAACCACATGAAAAATCCATGACGCTGGGAAGATTGGCAAGCCATATAGCAGAAATACCGGTATGGGCTAACCGCACATTGAATGCGCAGGAATATGATTTTGCTTCCAATCCCGGTAAACCAGTTGTATATGCGAATACACAGGAGTTGCTGGAAGTGTTTGAAAAAAAACTGGTGGATGCTATTGAAGCATTGCAGTCTGCAACAGATGATGAATTGAATATGACCTACCAGTTAAAAAGAGGTGGAGCAGTTTTATATGAATTACCCCGCAAAGTATTAATCAGGAATTTGGTATTTAGCCATCTTGTTCATCACAGGGGGCAACTTTCTGTTTACCTCCGTATGCTGGATATACCGGTTCCGGGAATGTACGGTCCAAGTGCCGATGAAAAATAAACCGGGTGTAATCCTTCCCAGCGAGGTCTCCGAATTCGTTTTTAAAATAGTTGGGCAGCATCTGGCTTTCACCTAGCCAACAACCCGGGTTACCATTTTTCAAATCAGCTGTGCTGAATGGTATAATCTTATCATTTCTTCGACCAGCTGTTTCAAAAAAGCTGTAAGTGAAACAGGATAATTATTTGGTTTGTTGTTACTTAATTTCTCACACCGAAATGCGAACGTACCAACTGAGGATGTCCTACCTAAAACAAGTTGTTTTTTTTCGCATTGATATTTTACTACTATTTCGGTAAGTTGCTTATTCAGGTATTTGATGATTTCTTCGTCTGCGGAAAACCTCGAACGGGCATCTTTAAAATTTCGATAATATTCTACTGGCAGTTTTTTGCAGGCTAGTGTAAATACTTAACTTTTGATAAGAGCAAACGTCAGCCCGCCTAAAGTTTATAAAATCGTTTCTGTGATTTAATACTTATTAAACAGAAAAATTCCTCCTTTAAATATTGCTTCCTTTTCGTTTGCGTTTAGCAGTTATTATTTGTCTCCCTAAATCTAAACCTGTGAAAATATTACCTGCCATCCAATCAAAAATTTTTTTAGTATCCCTGGTGGCTATGTGCTGCATTTTTGGGATTACATCCTGCCAGAAAGAACTGAGTGATTATTCAGCTCATCATTTAAAAGCTGACAATTCTCCGAAAGCCGCTATTGTTATACAAAATAACAGCCCCAGCCAGATTCATTTAACGGTTAATGGAGTTGCAGTTGAGGATAATGTTCAACCAGGTGGTAAGGATACCCTATACGGTACGCCACTGGCTGACGCCAAAATAATTGTGGAAACAGTTACTGTTGACATCGATGATCACCCGGCAGGGGAGCAATTGGTATTGCAATATGCTAATAGCTTTCCGGAAGATAAAAAAAGCGTTGTCCAGGAAGTAAATGTATCGCCCGATTTTTATTTTGTAAAAGTTGTAAATGCAAGCAATGCTGCCGCCAATCAACTGGTTGTATCTGAACCGGATGTTTACGGCGTATTTAATATTGATATGATCATATCTAACACAAAAAAAGCTATTGCCTGCGGTTATTATCCCACTGTGAAACAGGTTGCTAATATAAAAATTATTGAAAGCAGCAACGGGCCCCGTGAATGGAGTTTTTCAAATGTACAGTTACCAGGTACAGCAAACCAGGCGATAACCGTTTCCTGTAACTAGAACCAGCCTATAAAAAAGGCCCGTATCATTTTTGATACGGGCTTTCTATTTTCAGGAAATACATCAATGGTGGTTGATAATAAATTTATTGCTCTGCACCGAATTGCCATCCATTATTTTTAATACATAATAACCGGAAGGGTAATCCTGCACCGGCACACTGATAGCTGTAGTAGCCTTATTGTATTTACCCTGCATCATCATGTGCCCGGAATTATCATATAGCGAAATACTCCAGTCGGCAGCAGGTGCTGTTCCCAATGAAATGTTCAACACATCTGTAGTTGGATTGGGATATAGACTGATCCTGCCAGCTTCGTTCAGGTAAACATTCTTAACTGGTGTAAAACTAAATTTTCCGTCCAAATCGTTCATGCGTATCCGGTAGAAATTAGATCCTTTCTGCGGGTTATTATCTGTAAAGCTATATGCCACGGGGTTGGACGAATTGCCAGCTGCTTTTAAAGTACCTATTGAACGCCAGTTCAAACCATCCGCACTTTTCTGTACATCAAAAAAATCACTATTCACTTCTTGTTGGGTGGTCCAGGAAATAGCAACTTTTCTTCCATTGGTAAGATTGGCATTAAAGCTTGTGAGTACTACTGGTAATGTGCCCGCGATAAACCCGCCAAAACCAGTTATGGTGGCAGCTGCGGCACTGGTAGATATGGCGTACATAGAAGTAACTGCAGGTATGGTAAGGTTTGATGCCGTACTCGTGTTTAAGGCTTTTACTATGCCATTTATAGTAACAGTAGTATTTGCTCCACCAGCACCTGCTGCTTTCCTTTGTACAACGATGCCACGGTTGGCAGCTACACTTACAAGGTTAATAGAGGTGTTTGCACCTGATAAATTAAGATCGAAACCTCGTTGAATGGTAATACGGCCATTGTTCTGAACCTGAATTACAAAATTGGTAAATGTAATGGTCATCGAGGCGTTGACACTGATATTCCCAGCTGTTGGAATAATTAGTTTGTCTCCACTGGTTACATTGGTGGCAGGAGCTAAGCCTGTCGCAGTATTTATCCAGTTGGCGGCATTGCTCCAGGGATTGCCAACGGTAACGTTAGGCCAGGTTTTGGCGCCCGTTAAATTCCATTGTAATGTGCGGGTGGTAGGAACTGATTGCGCAAATGAAGTCAGCATTACCTGAACTAAAATGAGCGACATTATTATTTTTTTCATAATAAGCTGAGATTTTGAAAGGGTAACTAAGTGTTAGCATTTATACATTTATAAAAATAGTGATTAGAACAGGTTTTTTTAATCTTTTTTTAATTTAATGTCCATTTGCCCGAATTTTCAGCTATTTCATCTTTAAACACTTACTAAAAGTTGATGCAGATCAAAGTTGAAGACATAGCTAAAGTCAGAAGAATGACCGGGCTGAGGGTAAAATGACTTTCCCTGAATTATAAGCGGTTGCAGGTGTATTTGGAATGGGAGCATAGACAATATAAAAGTGCCGGCATCTCGCCGGCACTTTTATATTGTTTCCTATGTTAGTTTATAATTAATGACTAATAACGAATCTGTTGCTTTGTACTGAATTGCCATCAGTAATTCTAAGTGTATAATTTCCGGCTGGATAATGATTAATTGCCAGGCTCACTGTAGTAGTATTCTTATTAAATTTTTTATTGACCATTGCCTGACCTGAATTATTGTAGACAATTACACTCCAGTCTGCAGTCGGTGTTTTACCCAAAGAGATGTTCAAGACATCTGTTGCCGGATTGGGATAAATGTTCATTTTGCCTGCTGTACTCATAAAAACATTTCTAACAGGTGTAAATCCAAATTTACCATCTAAATCGTTGATGCGTACCCGGTAGAAATTGGCACCTGATGACGGGTTGTTGTCTGTATAAGCATATGAATGAGGATTAGATGAATAACCAGCTGCTTTTACAGTGCCAATGGATAACCATTTAACGCCATCTGAGCTTTTTTGAATATCGAAATAATCAGAATTCACTTCCTGTTGTGTGGTCCAGGAAATATCAACATTATTAGCATTCGTGAGATTGGCATTAAAGCTGGTTAAAACTACAGGGAGAGATCCTGTGATAAATCCGCCAAAACCCGTAACTGCAGCATTTGCTGCAGCAGTGCTTGTAGCATTACCGGTAGTTACGCCAGTATTTATTGAAGCATTACTGGTGTTTCTCGCCTTAACAATTCCATTCATTATAAGTTGAGTCTGCACATTACCGGGGTTTCTTCTTGCCTGCAACGTCAGTCCATTAGTATTAGTTACGGCAGAAAGGTTTACGGCGGTGTTTGCACCAGACATTGTCAATACAATGCCATCCTGTATATCAACTTCGCCACTACCTTGAATTTCTAAAACGAAGTTGGTGAACGTTATTGTCATGTTTGCAGTCACCAGGATGTTCACACCCGCTACATTTGGTATAATGACTTTATCTCCACTAGCAACATCTGTTGCCGGTGCCAAACCGGTTGCTAAATTTATCCAGTTGGCTTTTTTGTCCCAGGTATTGGCGCCACCAACTGTTGGCCAGTTTTGATTACCAGCCAAGTTCCATTTTAGTATCCGGGTCTGGGCAAATAAATTCGTGTTGAGCGCACTTATTAAAACGAAACTAAGTAAGGCACAGTAGATTTTTTTCATGATTTCTGTTATTTAATATAAGTAATGAGAATGTCCATTTTTTTGAATGGAAATTGGATATTAAAACACAGTCATGTCTTATCGTAAGATGGAGGATGGTAAATTCAGATCGCTGACTTTACCTGTACAGTTTTACGAAGATTGTTGGAACGGGCTTATTAAAAAGGGTAGACTATTTGTTATGCAGATCGTAAATGTAATACAGTAAATTTCCTAATGCAAGTTTTTTTTATTTTTTTTTCTTCCCAAATATAGACTGCCACTGCATTGGAGCATTATTGAGATATTTTTAAAAGTATAAAAACGAAACGGTCAGCATTTTAAGCAGAAAACCGGAAAGTATTAATATTTAGTAGAAATAAAAAAACGTGCTGTTTCAAACAGCACGTTTGCTATCCTGTATTATAAAAATTTAAAATGCTTTCTTCCCTTCCTTTTTCTCTTCTGCTTTTTGCATGGGGTTGTTGGCATTATTGGTAGCCCGTAATCCGTTTTGTTTCATCTTGAATGACTGGAATTTACTGGGTTCATCTGCTATTTTGGGCCAGCTGTTATTTGAAGTGTTGATATCAGCCGTTTCTTTCATTGGATCCAACTGTACATTGGTAACTTTTTTATCTTTCATAAAAGTCTTTATCACTTTGCCTTCATTCTTTCTCCAGATTTGAGCAGGTATCCTTTCTATTTCTTTGGTACCATCTTCATAGGTCCATTCCAGTATAATCGGCATTACCAATCCGCCCTTATTGCTGAATGTAATTTCATAAAAATGTTTATTGGACAGTTTTTGTTTCAATGCATCATCCATTGGTTCAACATTTGCTTTTATTGGCACCGCGTATTTGCTTGTATCTATATTTTCTAATCCGCGATTGTAGCGCCAATAGAAATCACGCAACGTTGAGTCGGCATCTGTAGCAAATGATATGTTCTTGTCTTCACGGTTGCGCACTTTTGAAATATCATCAAATGTACTTCCTGCAGGTTTTGACACAGGGCGCATTACTGTAGTATCTTTTACTCCCTGCGTAGGTATAAAATCCATATCTGCTTTAAAATACTTTACGGTATCCATTGAAATGTCACAGGCATCTGTACCATAGAACCAGCCTCTCCAGAACCAATCCAAATCTTCACCACTGGCGTCTTCCAGGGTACGAAATAAATCCCCTGGTTCAGGATGTTTGAAAGCCCAGCGTCTTGCATATTCTTTAAAAGCATAATCAAATAATTCCCTTCCCATAATTGTCTCACGCAAAATATTCAAACCGGTTGCCGGTTTGGTATATGCATTGGGTCCGAACCCGATAATGTTTTCTGAATTCGACATAATGGGCTCCAGTTGATCCTTGGGCAAACGCATGTAATCTGTAATTGTCCAGGCTGGCCCACCCCGTGTAGGAAATTTATTATCCCATAACTCCTCTGTGAGGTATTCAACAAAAGAGTTCAAACCCTCGTCCATCCAGCTCCATTGTCTTTCATCACTGTTTATGATCATCGGAAAGAAATTATGACCCACTTCGTGAATAACCACACCCAGCATGCCATACTTGGTGGCTTCGCTATAGGTTCCATCTTTTTCGGTACGTCCGTAATTGAAGCAAATCATCGGGTATTCCATTCCGTTAGCCGCTTCCACGCTTTGCGCTACCGGGTAAGGGAATGGTATGGTGAATTTAGAATAGGTTTTGATGGTATGCGCTACCGCCTTTGTAGACATCTTGCGGTAAAGCCCATACGCTTCTTTACCATAGTAACTCATGCACATTACTTTCTTTCCTTCTACATATGCTGGCATTGCGTCCCACACAAATTTGCGGGAAGAGCCCCAGGCAAAATCACGTACATTATCTGCCTTGAATATCCAGGTTTTTTTTGCTTTACTTTTTTGTTTTTCGGCTGCTTTTGCTTCATCCAGTGTAACAACTTCTATTGGTTCTTTAACGGTCTGCGCTTTTTGCCAGCGTGCATATTGAGCGGGACTCAAAACTTGCTGGTAATTCTGGCACTCGCCGGTTGCACCAATGATATGATCTGCCGGTACGGTCATTTGTACTTTAAAATTGCCAAAAGTTAATGCAAATTCACCCCGTCCGGTAAACTGGTGGTTTTGCCATCCCTGGAAATCACTGTACACGCAAAGGCGCGGATACCATTGGGTAATTGTGAAAAGATGATTGCCATCTTCCGGAAAGTATTCATATCCACCCCGGCCGCCAATGCTCATGCGATCAGATATTTTATAGTTCCAGTCTATTTTAAATATGAATTGTTGTCCCGGTTTCAATATAGCAGGAAGTTCAAGTCGCATCATGGTTTTGTTGACTGTGTATTTAAGCGGCTTTCCCAATGCATCAGTAACTTTTAGAAGGTTAACGCCATAGTCATTTTCTTTTTTTGCATTTTCCATGCGGTTCAAACCAAGATCGGAAATTGTTTTTGGCATGGCCCCACCATCCTGGTAATTGGCATTTTTATTTGAACTGTGTTCGTTTTCATCTAACTGAAGCCAAAGAAAGGTCAGTTGATTGGGTGAATTATTAAAATAGGTGACAGTTTCACTGCCATTCAATTTCAAGTTGGGTTCATCCAGTTCTGCTTTGATATCATAATCGCAGCGTTGCTGCCAGTATTTGGGACCCGGTGCGCCGCTGGCGGTGCGATATTCATTGGGTGTGGGTAGTATAGTTCCCAGTTGTTCAAACTTATTACCATGGTTTGAACCGGGATTGTTTTGTGCCAAGGATGCATTACACAATCCAACTGCTGCGAACAGGAACAGAAAATACTTTCTCATTGCTTATGTTTTTTTTATGCGGAAATCTTTCAAATGCCATTTTGATGGATACAACTAAGATAAGAAGCGAAGCTATCCTAATCCACCCTAACCGGGAAATTTTTAACACCTGCACCAATAGGAATGACAGGAACAATACAATAGCTACTACCAGCAGTTGTGCTAGTTCTATTCCGGCATTGAATGCAAACAAATGAGCCACCAACCCGGTTTTGCCTTCCAAATCCAGAAAAGAACTGGCATAGGCAAGACCATGTATCAATCCAAAAAACAATGCAAAAAAATAAATCAGGGGTAATTTGTTTTGCTGTATTGTTTTTTTTTGCAACATATTATTAAGTGCAGTAGCAACAATCGTAAGCGGGATTAAAAATTCCACCCATTTAACCGGAACGCTAACATAGTTCAGCGCGCTTAATGCAAGGGTGATGGAATGGCCAATCGTAAATGCAGTCACCAGCACAGCTACTTTCTTCCAATCCTGCCACAGGTAGCGCAGGCAAAGGGCCATAACAAAGAGAATGTGATCCAGGGCTTGCCATGTGAGGATATGATCAGTACCCAGACTAAAATATAATCTGAAATCGTTCATAATCGGTTACCCCTATACGCTGGTACACAAAAAAGGGTTTTAACGTTTATCCTGATTAAGCATGGAAAATAATCAAGAGATTTGTACCAGAAAAATTTTATTTAACAATGGTTGCATCATTCTACAAATGGTTAACAGTTGGTGTTTTGTCAGTGGTTCATCCTTTTTTTGTAAGTGTTACTGAAATCAATCACAATGCAAAGGAGAAAACCCTGGAGATTTCCTGCAAAATGTTTTTAGATGATACTGAGAAAATACTTAAAAAAGAAGGCAATACCGTTGAATTAAGCAATCCAAAAGATCCTAAAAAAGTTCAGCAACTAATTGCCAATTACGTTAAAAAGCACTTGCAGTTTAAATTGGATGGCAAACCGGCTGTCCTTGAATTTATTGGATATGAAGTGGAAGGCGCTTCTGTATGGAGCTACTACCAGGTAAATAATATAGCTACAGTCCATAAGATCGATATCAGCAATAATATTTTATATGAATTGTACGATACCCAGATCAGTATCATGCATGCCCAGGTGGGAGGTAACAAAAAAAGTACGAAGGTCACCAACCCCGAAGCGAATGTGAGTTTTGAATTTTAGGCAGATACTGGAGACCTATAGAGAAATACCGTGTAAATTGTTTTTGTTATATTGAAAGTGTTTGTTCAGTTAGAAGCAGAACGACTGAATTGTAACATCCACTCATAAATATTTTTCCCGTTACATTCTTTGCTGGCAGGATCGGTTGCCTTTGTCCATGCATCATGGCCACCTGCGGGCCAGATAGTTTGCTTTGCTTCCACTTTTGGATTAAAAGAGTTGATATTGCCGACAATACTGGTTGTTGCTGATACATCAATGATTGTATCATCACTGTTGTGGAAAGCCCAGACAGGAAGATGGGCATTCGCAATAATGCCACAGCGTTCACGCGATAACCACATGGCCCCGGAAACAGATACTACAGCAGCCACACGATTTGGATTCACCGTGGCATAATCAATGGCCGCACCCCCACCCATACTTACTCCGGCAATATAAATTCTTGTTATATCAACCCGAAGGTTTTTTACAGCATAATCAATCATTGCGTCAATATCGGAGGCCTGGGGCCATTGTTTAAACTGCGGAGATAAGACAATGAACGAAAAATCATCGCCCTTCACTCTAAATACAGAAGGAAATTTCTTTTGATTTATCAACGAGGGCAGCGAACCTGAAAGCAATTTTGATAAATCGCTTCTGCCATTACCGGTTTGATCAACATCATGAAGAAAAATCAGCAACGGATATTTATGGGTATTTCCCAAATTATAATTTACTGGTGTTGATTCGTAAAACCCGGCTATATTATCGGTAATGGATAAATTAACGCCGGTAAGGAATGGTGATTCCGAAACTAGTTTATTGGCCGTTATTACTGATTTTGTTATAGAGGATTCTTTTTGGCAACTGTATATCAGGAGGCTGGTGCATAATAATGAAAATAGGAACTTTAAAGCGATCTTCATAGCAAAGGGATTTTTTATAAAACGGAATAAAGGCGGTATTATTTTCTCCATTGGTATAGGTTCATTGGAGTTGCAGAAAAAAAAACCGGAACCCGGGACGAAGTCTCTGGGTTCCGGTGGTTAATCATAGGTCTGCTAAAATCTATAGATAGAGTGGCAGGAATCTGAAAGCTTAAATGAGGAACAGGTTTGCAATGGAATCTTACGTTGTGTTTCTGAAAAATGTTAGAACAGGTTTTCAAACACCATACCATAAAAGGTTAACAGAAAGATTGTTGACAGATGTCAAGAGAGATTGTGAATGGAGGATTAAAAAATGTGGAAAACTATGCGTCTTCTTCCATTTCTTTTTTTAATTCATTGCTGATATTAACCAGCACTTTGTCGATGCGCTGCGCATCCATATCTACTATTTCAAAACCGAATCCCCTCCAGTTTAATTTCTCACCTGTACGGGGAATGCGTTCCAGTTCATGTAATATAAACCCAGCCAATGTATCGAAATCATGTTCACCTTCATTCATCCATTCCGTTTTTTCAAAACGGGTGAGGAAATCATAAAAAGGTATTTGTCCGTCCACAAGGTAAGAGCCGTCTTCCCGTTGAACAATTTCATAGTCCGGGATATCAGGTTCAGGAATATCTCCTACTATTGCCTCCAGTATATCATTTAATGTGATCAATCCCAGCATGCTTCCATATTCGTCTACCACAAAGCAGGAATGTGTTTTATTTTCTTTGAATTTTTCTAAAACCTGGTAGGCTGTATTGTTTTCCGGAACAAACAATGCCGGTTTAATTATTTGTCTGAAGGGGGTGTCATCTGCCGTTACGTAAAGATCTTTAATCGATACAATACCTTTTATGTTATCAATTTCGCCGTCGCAGATAGCGTAGACAGAATGGGGCTCACGACTGATCTTATCCTTGATAATATCCTCATTTTCGTTCAAATCAAACCATACAATATCACTTCGGTGAGTCATTATAGAAGTAATATTTCTATCGCCCAGGTGAAATACTCTTTCAATTATTTCCTGTTCTGCTTCATCAATGGTTCCCTGTTCCGTTCCTTCACTGATAATAGCCTTGATCTCATCTTCAGTTACGGATTCATCCTTGGAAGAGGATATTTTAAAAAAGCGAAAAAAAATAGTACTTGTTTTATTGAGAAGCCAGACAATGGGATGAGTAAACCTCGCAAACAAAATCATTGGACGAGCTACCAGCCGCGCTATTCGCTCCGCTTTTTGTAAACCAATTCTTTTTGGTATGAGTTCGCCAAAAATAATAGACAGGAATGTAACGATAATAACTATAATGGTAGTGGAGATGGTGCCGGCATAAGGTTTAAATATTTCAATTTTTTCAACTACCGGTTTCAGATATACGCCAAAGCGTTCGCCCGAATAAACACCTGTTAAAATGGCAACCAATGTAATACCTATTTGTGCCGCAGATAAAAACAAATCGGGGTTATTGGCAAGGTCGAGTGCAACTCTTGAAAGCGTATCTCCTTTACCCGCCAGGTTTTCAAGTCTTGATTTGCGCGCTGACACCAACGCTATTTCCGACATAACAAACAATCCGTTTAAAAAAATAAGAGAAAAAAGTATAAAAACGTCTGTCATTAAGCTGTTTTGTTTTGTAAACTAAGCAATCCTGCGTAATTATTAAAAAAACGCGCCATAAAATAACCGGCCACTGAACCCAGCAAGGCACCTGAAAAAACGTCGAATGGATAATGTACACCCACATATACCTGGGTATAACATACAATAAAAGCCCAGGCATAAAACAAATAAATCCACGGAGATGTATACCTGCGCATGGTTAAGATGATGAATACGGCCAATCCAAAATGGTTGGCTGCATGCGAAGAAGTAAAACTTGAACTCTGTGGACAGTAATTAGCGAGTATATGAATGTTGCCTGACAAGTCCGGATTCTGGCAAGGTCTTAACCGGAAAATGTTTTCTTTAATAAGGCGACTGCTGATCAAATCTGTTAATGCGACAGTACAAATACCAAATAAAAACCACAGCCAACCACGCTTGCCGAAATTTAAAACAGCAAATACCAGTATAAACAAATAAAGCGGCGCCCAAAAATTAGCTTCACGCATGAAAGGTAATACGGCGTCAAAAAACGGGTTCGACGTTTTATTGTTTACCAGGAAAAATAGTTTCCTGTCAAGTGGTTCAATAGTGCTGAACCAATTGGCAGTTGTCTGTAAAAAAAACATGTTGTAAAAGTAATCAGTAAAGTTGAGTGTTGATTTTAAAGTATTTTACATTCATTTTATAACGATATGCAGAAAATTCCCCGCCTTGTTCGTTGGATATTGAGCGTTGCACTCTTTCTTTTTGTGCTGATGTTTGTAATGCGGCTTTGTGCCTACTGGACTTTCAAACCTGCAGAAATGTCTTTTTCTTCTGTTTCAAAAGCGTTATGGCTTGGTTTTCGATTTGATGCGCGGGAAGTTGGTATTTTTTGTTTGTTGCTATTGATGGTTGGTTCGATAAAGCCATTCCATCCCTTTAATACAGGGCTTGGTAAAAGGATTACATTATCAATGCTCCTGATTGCTTTGTTATCAATGGTAGTATTTTATGTATTTGACTTTCTGCATTTTCGGTACTTGTTACAAAGGTTAAATGCAAGTGCCTTAAGTTTTTTAGCAGATGCAAAAATTTCGGCCGGCATGGTATGGCAAACGTATCCTGTCATCAGAATCCTGATTGCTATGCTGGTGTCGCTGTTTGTTTTATACAGAATCGGGTTAATGATTTATAAACGGATTGAAAAGTCTGCCTATACAAGTGGGAAAGCAAATCGAATGGGTTGGGGGATAGTTGTTTTCTTTCTTTGCAGCCTGTCAATTTTCGGAAGAATAGGGCAATTTCCGTTGCGCTGGAGCGATGCCTTTGATCTGGGTAGCGATTTCCAGGCTAACCTGGCCCTTAATCCTTTTCAATCTTTTTTTAGTTCACTTAGCTTTCGTTCTTCTTCCTTCGATATTGGAAAAGTGAAAAAGTATTACCCGCTGATGAGTTCCTATCTGGGCATCACCACAACAGATACTTCAAAGATTAGTTTTGAACGGTCAATCCGGGCCAGGCCTGAAACAACCCTTTCAATAAAACCTAATATCGTTTTGATCATTTGCGAATCATTTAGTGCTTATAAGAGTTCTATGTGGGGCAACCCGCTGAATACAACGCCGTACATTAATGAATTGAGTAAACAGGGATTGTTTTTCGACAATTGCTTTACGCCCGCATATGGAACGGCCCGCGGTGTATGGGCAAGTATTACCGGTGTGCCGGATGTAGAGCTAACGAAAACGGCTAGCCGAAATCCCTCCATGGTAGATCAACACAGCATCATCAGCGATTTTGACGGTTATGATCATTTTTATTTTTTGGGAGGAAGTACCAGTTGGGCGAACATCCGTGGTGTACTAACCAACAATATCAAAGATCTTCATTTGTACGAAGAACAGGATTACAGTTCTCCTAAAATAGATGTCTGGGGAATCAGCGACAAAAATCTTTTCAAAGAAGCCAACAATGTTTTAAGGCAACAAAACAGTCCTTTTTTTGCGGTGATTCAAACCGCGGACAATCACCGGCCCTATACCATTGCAAAGGAGGATGCTATTGGGTTTGAAAAAATAAATTTCCCCGCGGATTCGTTGAAGAGATATGGTTTTGATTCTAATGACGAGTTAAATGCTTTCCGGTTTACAGATTTTTGTGTTCAATCATTTATTGAGCGTGCGCGGAAAGAAAAATATTTCGACAATACTATTTTTATGTTTATCGGGGATCATGGCATTGGGGGCAATGCCGGCCACATGTTTCCAGCTGCATGGACAGAAAATGGACTTGTGCAGTACCATGTGCCGCTTTTATTTTATGCACCTAAGCTGATAACGCCTCAACGCCTGCATTGTGTGGCTTCCCAGGTAGATGTGCTACCAACGCTGGCCGGAATGGCAAATATTTCCTATCGCAACACAACATTGGGCCGTGATCTTTTAGAGTCTTTCAAACAGGACAGCGGTAAAAATAATATTGCATTTATTGTAGATCCAAACACCAGGGATATGGGTGTCATTAAAGGAGAATGGTTCTATACCCGCAACTATGAAGGCAGCCGGCAAAAAATGTTATGGGCCGATTTTTCAAAAAAACAAAACGACAATAAGCCAGACTCACTGAAAGAAGAATACAGCGAACTTACTAGTGCATTTTATGAAACTTCCCGTTTTTTGTTGAAGAATAACAAGAAGCAGTAATCAATTCAGCATTTTTTTAGCTATCATAATTAACCGGGGCGATTTTTTTACATCGTAGGGTCCAAGCTGATAGTCTCCAAAAACTTCCTGTATCTGCAGGTGATGAAATGCAAACATATCATTGAAATCACCTAGGCTGAATTTGGCTACTTTTTCAATAAATTCCAGCGGGGCTGGCAGTTTAAAATCTTTAATTATGATCTTTTTATAGAAATGTGTTTCATCAAACCATTTAGTCAGGTGATAAATTACGCCATCGATTTCTTTTTCAGATTCGTGTACCAGGTTATCTTCAGCCCAATGCACGTTAAGATAATCCAATACCAGGTTACCACCTGGTTTCAAGGCATTGGCAATTGTACGTATTGCATTATAATGTTCCCGCTCTGTCCGGAAATACCCAAAACTGGTAAACAAATTAAACGCAAAGTCAAAATAGTTGATCCAGAATGGCAGGCGCATATCGTGTTGAAAGAATTGCAGATTTCCTGTTTCAAATTTTTTGGCGAATGCAATATTATCTACAGAGAGATCTATACCAGTCACATCATAATTTTCTGCAGCTAAGATTTTAGCATGCCTTCCTCTGCCGCAGGCTATGTCTACCAATCGCGCAGCTTCTGAGGGTTGTAAATAGTTAAGCAAAAGTTTAATAAACGAAGCAGCTTCCTTTTCATCGCGCTGGAAATACAGTTGGTGGTAATAGGGAGAGTTAAACCAGGTTTTAAACCAGGTGTCCGGTAAGTTCATACCTGAAATTTTGTCAAAAATACCGGCGAAAATCAAATGCCGGAACATTGTGTGATGAATGTGAATATTTAAACAAGGCTGATCCGGGTTCTGGCATTTAACTTGTTAATACAATTAATCACAATAGTTACCACTTCCGTGTATAACTTTTTTCCAATTCTGTGAACTGGCTCCCGCTCTATTATTGATAATAACTTATTTTCGTAAGTAAGTAAACCTTTTTAACCGTGGCATTGATAAAAAGCATTTCTGGTATTCGTGGTACTGTTGGTGGATACAGTAATGAGAACCTTACACCTCCTGATATCGTTAGGTTTGCGGCTGCCTATGGCAGTTGGCTTGTGAAATATCATAAAGGAAAAAAAGTTGTAATTGGTCGCGATGGCAGAATTAGTGGCGACATGGTGAGTAATCTGGTTATAAATACTTTACTGGCATTGGGTATAAACGTTGTTGATCTAGGTTTGTCAACCACACCAACAGTTGAAATGGCTGTTATATGGGAGAATGCTGATGGTGGAATTGTAATTACAGCAAGCCACAATCCAAAGGAATGGAACGCCCTTAAACTACTCAATAAAAACGGGGAATTCTTAAATGCTGAAGAAGGCGCCGCAATATTACAGATTGCTTCAAAGCAGGAATTTATTTTTTCTGGTGTAGATAAATTGGGACAATTACTTAAAAATACACACACGCTGCAGAAGCATATAGATGCAGTTATTAACTATCCTTTGGTTGATGTGGAAGTTATTAAGCTAAAAAATTACAAGGTAGTAGTGGATGTGGTGAATTCAACAGGTGCTTTATTTATCCCACCTTTATTGAAAGCACTGGGAGTAGACGATGTAATAGTATTGAATGGAGAGGTAAATGGAAGGTTTGCTCATAATCCGGAGCCTTTACCCGAAAATCTGTCAGAATTAAGTTCAGAAGTTAAAAAGCAACACGCGTCTTTTGGTATAGCGGTTGACCCTGATGTAGACCGGCTTTGTTTTGTATGTGAAGATGGGAGTATGTTTGGAGAAGAATATACTTTGGTGGCCGTTGCAGATTACGTTTTGAATAAGAGAAAAGGAAATGCGGTATCAAATATGTCATCTACCAAAGCATTGAAGGATATTACCCTGAAACATGGGGGTGAATATTTTTCATCTGCGGTTGGTGAGGTAAATGTGGTAAAGAAGATGAAGGAAGTTAATGCAGTAATAGGCGGTGAAGGCAACGGAGGTATTATTGTTCCTGATTTGCACTATGGAAGAGACGCATTAATAGGAATAGGATTATTCTTAAGTGCATTGGCGCAACATAAAAACGGCATTAAATCTTTTCGTGCCAAATACCCCGACTATTTTATTTCCAAGAATAAAATTGAATTGGAGAATAGCATCAATGTACCCGCCATCTTTGAAAAAATACGATCAAAATACAAAAAGCAACCACTCAATACGGAAGACGGTTTGAAAATTGAATTCGATAACGACTGGGTGCACCTGCGTACTTCCAATACGGAACCCATCATTCGTATTTATGCTGAAAGTAATTTCGAAACTACCGCTAACAATATTGCACTTCGTTTGATGCAGGATATTAAAGAATTTATGTAAAAAAGTAAAAGCTTTCAATAATCAGCTGAAAGTAATAAGCTCAATCAGGTCTTCTAATTTTGACCGTAATAATAAGCATCGATTTCAATTAGTACTGTCTGCTTATCTTACCCGCATAGAATAAAAAAAGCACATGACTAAAAGCCCACAGCTCACAGCTGAAAGATTATAGTGGCTCCTTCTGCTTATCTTTGCCAACTTAAAATTTAATCAAGCCTCTTTCTGCAAGCCAGATGCACACGGCTGCAAGCTAAACGCTTTAGGTATGAATAAGATTTATTTTGATAATGCTGCTACAACCGCGCTGGATCCTGAGGTGCTGGAAGCCATGATGCCTTACCTGACTGAGAAATTTGGCAATCCTTCGTCTATTTATTCTTATGGTCGCGAAAGCCGCCTGGCTATTGAATCAGCCAGGAAAGGCGTTGCAAAAATATTGAACGCACATCCTGCCGAGATTTTTTTCACTTCCGGCGGTACCGAAAGCAGTAACACAGCTATCACCGCTGCTGTGCGCGATTTGGACTGCAGGCATATCATTACATCCCCCATAGAACATCATGCAACATTGCATACGGTAGAATACCTTCAACATAGCGGGGAAGCAACTTTGAGCTATGTAAAAGTTCTACAGGATGGTCATATTGATTTGGAGGATTTGGAATCTAAATTATCGGCGAGTCAGAAAAAATGCCTGGTAACATTAATGCATGCCAATAATGAAATTGGTAATATATTGGATATTCAAGCGGTTGGTAAACTATGCAAACAACATAATGCCATCTTTCATTCAGACACGGTTCAAACGGTAGGCCACTATCCTTTTGATTTAAGAAATACCCCCGTTCATTTTATTACCGGTGCGGCACATAAATTCCACGGCCCTAAAGGGGTTGGTTTGCTATATATCAACGAAAACGTAAAAATCAATCCTTTTATTCATGGGGGGTCACAGGAGCGCAATATGCGGGCTGGTACGGAAAACCTTTATGGCATTGTAGGTTTTGCAAAAGCGCTGCAAATTGCAAGTATCAATTATAAGCAGGACAGTGAAACAATTGTTGGCATTAAAAAATATATGGCAGATCAGTTAAGTAAAAATATTAAAGGGATTGCTTTTAACGGGGACGTTTTCGGAAACAGTTTATATACTGTTTTAAATGTGTCTTTTCCAAAAACCGAAAAGTCTGAGATGATATTATTCAACCTGGACATTAACAATATTTGTGCGTCAGGTGGCAGTGCCTGTACAAGTGGTGCAGATCAAGGTTCTCACGTAATACGTGCTATCAATAATAATCCCAACCAGATAGCAGTACGCTTTTCTTTTTCAAAAAATAATAACAGGGATGAAGCAGACCATGTGGTGGAGAAATTAAAGGAACTGATTTAGTAACTAAAACAGTACAGCCCTGAAACTCAGCATCGTGTTCTGAACAAGTGACAACGCCATTGACTGAAGATAATTCTGCGTAATAATAATGCTGAATGCTTACGGGTTAAGGAAGTTCAACCTGTCCCCTGATTTCTCCGTTTTTATTAAGTGCGGTTTTAAGCACAATGTAATATTCCCCTCTGTAAAGGGCGTCTTCTTTTAAAATATTTCCATCAAAAAAAACGGTGCCTACATACCCTGAAGCTGTTGAGCCTGGAAAACCGGAAGTGATATTTTGAATGGGTGCTGCATTGGAACCTTTTCTTGCTGTGCCATACAAACTAATACCAGTAGGCGGCCCAGACAAACTGTTCCAGTTTAAACGATAATAGAGTATTCTTTGATCCTTATTGTATTCAACATCCAGCTTGCCATTCCAAGCGCCGGGAACTGCAGGTACCAATTGGTTCCCATCCATCGGAATGCTTTCTTTACGCAAAAGGTTTACATCAACTTTTTCACTGCAGGAATTGAAGGTAAATGCAATGATGACCAAAGCTGGTATGTAAAATAATTGAAAGGATTTCATACAATTTGTTTTAGCCCCGGCAAGTTAATAAAATAATTCAAACAGCATGAAAATAGTACGCAATCTATAATACTGCTATCAGACTGCGATGGTATTTTGGTTAACTTTCGAAAAATTGGATTATGAAAAGAATTCAGATTTGTTTTTTTGTGGCATCGATTATTATCATGCAGGTTTCCTGCAAAAATATTGTTAGTGAATCCGGCAAAGAAAAAGCGGTTGATTCCACGCCTGTTACTACGGCAACGTTTTCGCACCCGGACTGGATTGCCCAGTCAAATATATACGAGGTAAATATTCGTCAATATACAAAGGAAGGCACATTGAATGCATTTGCTGCTTCACTGCCAAGATTGAAAGAAATGGGGGTGGATATATTGTGGTTTATGCCACTTACACCAATCAGTGTGAAAGACAGGAAAGGATTATTGGGAAGTTATTACGCAGTACAGGATTACAAATCAGTCAACCCGGAATTTGGAACGATGGACGACTGGAAAGCGTTGGTTAAAAAAGCGCATGCGATGGGTTTTAAAGTAATTACTGATTGGGTGCCGAATCATTCAGGTGCAGACAATGGATGGTTAACCAGGCACCCGGATTTTTATACCAGGGATAGTGCCGGAAATGCGGTTCCTGCATTCGGCTGGACTGATACCCGCGATCTTAATTATGATAACCGTGAGCTGCGCGATAGCATGATTGATGCTATGAAATTCTGGCTGGTGGAATCTGATATTGACGGATTCAGGTGTGATGTAGCAGGTGAAGTGCCAATGGATTTCTGGGTAAAGTGTATCGGTGAACTGAAAAAAATCAAAAATGTTTTTATGCTGGCTGAAGCAGACAAAGCTGAATTGCACAAGGCCGGATTTGATGCCAGTTATCCATGGGATATGTTTCAAACCCTCAAAAAAATTGCACGGGGTGAACGCAGTGCCCTTGCAATAGATTCTGTGCTCATGCGGCAGGATAGTACATTTCCACCTGCAGCAATTAGAATGTATTTCACCAGTAACCATGACGAAAATAGTTGGAACCATGCAGATTATGGCACGATGCCAGGTTTGAAACATGCGCCATTTGCTGTTTTTACGCAGACCATGCGCAATAGTTTACCACTTATATATAGCGGCCAGGAAGAACCCGAACTCGACAGTACCAGTTTTTTTTATAAAGACAAAATGCTATTCGGACAATATAAAAGAGCTGCTTTTTATAAAACCTTACTGCTGTTGCGTAAGTCAAATCCTGCATTGGCAACCGATGCTTCCTTCAAGAAAGTTGATGCCGGTGACAATAAGTTCGTGTATGCATACCTGAGAGAAAAAAAGGGACATAAAGTGCTGGTGATCCTGAATTTTTCTGACAAAGAACAATCAATAAATATTAAGGACCCCGCACTTACCGGAGAACCGCTCAATGTTTTTATGGGTAGCAAGGAAAAACTTACCAAAAACAGTTTTAAATTAGAACCCTGGGGTTATGTGGTTTATAACTACGATGTAAAATAAATTTAACCCGGAAGGTTTGCGGGAACAGCTACAATGGAACAGAGAATGTTGTAGTAGTGCCTTCTTTGTTTACGATGGTAAAGCTGCCGTCAATGCCCTGCATCCTTTTTCGCATGTTATTAAGGCCATTACCAAATTCTCTTAGTTTTTCAAGATTGATCCCAACTCCATTGTCGCGTATTTCTATTTCCAGGTTTTTTGGAAAAATGCTGACCTTAATCCATACATCGTTTGCTTTGGAATGCTTGGCAATATTGTTCAGCGATTCTTTTACACACAAAAAAATATTTCGCCGTTTCTCCCCGCTTATTTCCCTGGCAGGAATATTATCGGAACTAATAAAATGGCATTCAATGGGGGTACTCTCAAAAAACTCAAGCGCATGAAGGCGGATGTAGGCAATTGTATTATCCAGCTTGTCATTACTGCTGCTCATGGTCCAGATAATGGTATTCATTTTGCTCAGCAAGTCGTTGGCGTTGTTGGAGATTTTTTCTATCTCCGGTAAAGTGCTGTCCTTCATTTTTGTTTTTACAATTTCACTCATCAAACGGATGGCAGTAACACCAGAACCCAGTTCGTCATGCATATCTGTTGAAATACGATCACGTTCCTCTTGCTTGGCTTCAATAATAGCCAGTTGTTTTTCAAATTCTTTTCTTTCGTTGTCAAGTTTTAAACGTTCCCGTTCGCGGGTTCTTTCAATCAGGTCACGCCTGTTCTTGAATGCCAGTGCCATCAGGAAGAATATGAGTTCTATGGTCATTCCAAGTTCGAAATAGAAAAGTGCGTCGCGCCAGATGGAGGGTATGGGTAGACTTTTCAATAATGAAGGGTTCTGAATAATTACCAGTGAAAGGATATTGGCAGCCAAAAAGAAAAAATGCCCGATAGCCAGGTAGTTCAGCATTTTGTTGTTACGAACAATTGCGTAAACCACAAATAAAGCAGTTGTTGCAACCCATTCATATTTTGTATAACGTTCAACCAGTTCCTGGTTCACATAACTATTGGTAAAGAAATTGAAATAAGAAAAAAGGCAGATACTGATCAGCGTGATGACCTGTCCGGTTACAAATAATTTGTCCAGGAAAGGAAAACTTTTTTTGGTTTCAATAAATTTCCTGAGAAAGATAAAGTAGAAAAAAACCCCTATGCTCATGATGATCAAATCAAGGTAGCTTTCAAAATAGTAGTTGAAATGGTTAGGGGTTTTGATGTAAAATGATTTCAGGAAGAACATCAGTCCCATAAAGAAGGCAAAACAGGAGTAGTATAGAAATTCTATTGTTCCGTTAAGGATAAATACCGCCATCGAATAAAATATCATCATTAGCAAAATACCCGTAATAATATAGGTATAGATGCTGCTGTTGTTGGCTTGAATTTTATTAATTTTCATAAATGCGGGCAGGTAGTAGTTTCTGATAATGCGTGCATCTATTCCGTTAACATTGGTATTTACAAATTGCAAGCGGGCGAAATAAGTATGCAGACTTTTGCCAGGTATTGCTATACTGCGGTAACCCAGCGAATCGGGGTATGGGGGTAAGATCCTGGACACCGTTTCGGTTTTCCCGGTTGAATCGTTGTAACAATACAAGTCAATATTTCGCAGGTAAACTCCAGGGTAGAAATACACGGAAATACTTGTATCGTTACTGTTGAGTAATTGAAACTTTAAGTACCAGTCATGCTCCACCTGAGGGCCGTCCAGTTGTTTAAAAATATTTCGGGGAATATTTTTTTTAAAAAGAAGCCCGGGTATTTCTTCAGGTGATATTTTATGGGAGTTATCTTCATAGAACGAGCAGCGACTGTTGATGGTATCTGAAAGTATTATTTTGGCTATATCAATTGCCGCAGGTTGATCCTGTGCTTGCAGTTTTAAAGTAAGAGTCGACTCAATGAACAACAAAACAATTGTCAATCCATACTTTGACAGTAAGCGAACAAACTTCATGTGGTTAATCAGTTTTGGTTGATGGGTATACATCAAAAAAGATGGCAGAAAATTACAACATTCTTTTAGTAAAGAGGGTTTCATCTTATTCGCGGAGTTTGCTTATATGCTTATCTTTGTCGCCATGGCAAACAAGGCTAAGTCTAAGAAGCGCCAGGTACCTGAACAGGGTAAGCTGAAAACCGAAAAAGAACAGTCATTACCAATCAAAGACCTGGTAAGAGATGAACGCACACATAAAATTACCGGTGCCGTTCTTATATTACTTTCGTTTTTTCTATTTGTATCATTTGTCTCCTACCTGTTTACCTGGCAAATGGATATGGACAAGGTTTTGAATAAAGGTATTTCACCTTTGTTTTCTCCTGTAAAGACCGTTAACCTGTTAGGTAACCTGGGAGCGGTAGTATCCCATTTTTTCTTTTACAAAGCCTTTGGAATTGCTTCTTTTCTCATTTGTACTTTCTTCTTTGTTGCGGGGGTTAACCTGTTGTTCAGCAAAAAACTTTTTTCATTGTGGCGAAACACAAAGTATGTGGTGGCCGGCCTGGTGTTCCTGAGTATAGCTTTTTCATTTGTTTTAAAAAACTCTTCTTTCCCATGGGGTGGCGCATTTGGTAACTACATCAGTGAAATCTTAACAGATACATTGGGTAGTATAGGAACTTCAGCATTGCTGTTAGTAGCCGGATTGGCTTATATTATATGGCGTTTTAACCCGGCATTCAATGTACCTAAGTTACCGGAGCGAAAAGGAGTTGCCAGTGCTGACGATACCCAGGAAGATTTCAAGACAGATATCAATGAAGCGAGGCTGTATATAAATCAACCATCCAATAATGAAAAAAACGGCAATAGCTTGAAAAAAGGGTCTGGCATAATTGTTATACCTCCCAAAACTGATGTAGATCATCCACCGCTTGATTTTAGAATTATTGAGAAGGAGCCAGCCGTTTTAAACCCTGTCCTTAATGAGCGGGATTCATCAGCACTGAATACTATACCCGAGAATATTGAACCGGCTGTACCAAAAGTGAACCGACAGGAAAAATCAACAAAAAAGACAGCCGATCTTTCACTGGAAATTAAAGAATCAACTAATGACGCTGGCAAAGAATTGACCAATGATACCGCCCTTGAGATTGAAAGTGAATTGAAGAAACCGGATGAGACTGAATTATATGAACCAACATTGGATTTAAGGGATTATAAATATCCTTCACTTTCTTTGCTGGAGACACATGGTAGCGAAAAAATCATACAGGATGCAAGCGAATTGGAAACCAACAAAAACCAGATTATCAATACTCTTAAAAATTATGATATTGATATTCAGAAAATATTTGCAACAGTTGGTCCAACGGTTACATTGTATGAAATTGTTCCGGCCGCTGGCGTTCGCATCTCTCGCATTAAAAACCTCGAAGACGATATCGCTTTGAGTCTTGCCGCATTGGGCATTCGGATCATTGCACCTATCCCGGGCAAGGGGACTATTGGCATAGAAGTTCCCAATGTAAAAAAGACGGTGGTTAGTATGAAAACATTGCTGGCCTCTGAAAAATTTCAAAGCAGCAGCTATAATTTGCCCATCGCCATTGGTAAGAAGATCGACAATGAAAATTTTATTGTTGATCTTACCACTATGCCGCACTTATTAATGGCCGGTGCAACCGGTCAGGGTAAATCCGTAGGGTTAAATGCTATTCTTGTTTCATTATTATATAAAAAACATCCTTCGCAACTAAAACTTGTTTTGATTGATCCAAAGAAAGTTGAGTTGAGTTTGTATCGTACTATAGAAAAACACTTTCTTGCAAAACTACCAGGTGAAGAAGAGGCCATTATAACGGATACCAAAAAGGTTATTCATACGCTGAATGCACTTTGTATTGAAATGGACAACCGTTACGATTTGTTGAAGGAGGCGGGGGCAAGGAACATCAAAGAATACAATGACAAGTTTATACGAAGAAGGCTGAACCCTGAAAAAGGACACCAGTACCTGCCATTTATTGTATTGGTTATAGATGAATTTGCTGATTTGATTATGACTGCAGGTAAAGAGGTGGAAATGCCAATTGCAAGATTGGCCCAGCTGGCAAGGGCCATTGGCATCCACCTCATCATTGCAACGCAGCGTCCATCGGTAAACATTATTACCGGAACCATCAAAGCAAATTTCCCAGCCCGCATTGCATTCAAAGTTTCTTCGAAGATTGATTCAAGGACCATTCTTGATACAGGCGGTGCTGAACAACTGATTGGGAAGGGCGATATGTTGATTTCATACAACGGTGAATTAACCCGGCTTCAATGCGCATTTGTAGATACACCTGAAGTAGAAGAAATAACTGAGTTTATTGGCGATCAGCGCGGATACCCCCAGGCATTTCTTTTACCTGAGTATGTTGATGAAAAAGAAATGGAGGGAAAGGATTTTGATCTTACTGACAGGGATTCATTGTTTGATGATGCAGCGCGGCTGATTGTTCAGAGTCAAAGTGGGTCTACCTCGTTGTTGCAAAGGAGAATGAAACTAGGATATAACCGTGCAGGCCGTTTGATGGATCAACTGGAAGCAGCCGGGATTGTAGGCCCAAACCAGGGGAGCAAAGTAAGAGATGTGCTTATTAAAACAGAAGCCGATCTGCAACAGCAATTAAATATGCTGGGTTAGGAAAGTTGAAGGTAAAAGTTAACAGATTGTTTTTAAACCCCTTTTAACCTGCATTGTCTCAGGTCTGAGTTTTGAATGTATATCTTTGCACCCATTATTAAATAATTTAATAAATAAACTTAATGAAACAATATCTGATTGCTGCTATATTATTCGGATTCACAATTACGGCCAAAGCTCAGACAGCTAATGATCCGGCAGCTAAAAAAATTCTGGATGCTGTTAGTGCGAAGTTCAAAACTTATAAAGCGGTTCAGGCTGCTTTTACTTTGAAAATTGAAGATGGGAAAGATAAGGTACAGGGGCTTCAAAAAGGAACAGTATATATGAAAGGCGTCAAATACAAAGTGATCCTTGCCGGGAAAGAGAGCAAGGAGCTTTTTTGTGATGGTTCAATATTGTACACTTATGACAAAACTGCGAATGAGGTTACCATTTCTAAAGTGGATCCATCTGCAAAAACCATTTCGCCTCAAAGTTTATTGACCAATTTCTACGACAAAGACTTTTTATACAAACTGAATGGCGAAAAAAAGCAAGGGAAGAAAAACTTGCAGGAAATTGAAATGACGCCCATTGATAAGACTAAGACATTTCATAAAGTATATGTATATGTAGATAAAAATTCACAAAGTATTTCCAGTACAAAAGTCTTGGACAAAAATGGTAATAAATACACCTATACTGTTAATTCACTCACACCCAAGGCAGACATTAGTGATCAGGTATTTGTATTCAATAAAGCGAAATACCCCGGGGTTGAGGAAGTGGACCTGAGATAATTTTGTTAAAGGGAAAATAATTGAATTATTGAGGCCCCCATCTGAAAGAATCAACTTTAAAACCGGCAAGATCTATCGCGCGGTCAACTACTGTGGCTGACAATTCCTCCATTGTTGAAGGTTGGCTGTAAAACGATGGTGTAGCCGGACAAATAATTCCCCCTGCTAATGTTACCGTTTCCATATTGCGGATATGAATGAGGTTGTAAGGAGTATCACGTATTACGCATATTAGCTTTCTTCGCTCTTTTAGCATGACATCAGCGGATCGGGTAATAAGGTCGTTAGAAATGCCTGTAGCAATTCGACCCAGTGTACCCATTGAACAGGGAATTATTATCATGATATTGTATTGACCGGAACCCGATGCAAACGGTGCGGAGAATTCCTGTTGTGAAAAGAATTTAAACGGGTACTGGAGATAGTTTTCGTTTTTCAATTCTGTCTTCCAGACTTCTCTTGCATTGCCTGTCATAACCACAGAGAGCTCGCTCCATTGGTCTTTTATGGCAAGTAATTTGTCTAAAATAAGCTGGGCATAGATGGCCCCGCTTGCACCAGTTACCGCAACAACAATTTTGTTCATCCCAGTTCGTTTAAATTTGTACTTCAAACAAAAATACTATGTATAAGTTTATGGTTCTTGCAATTTCAGCAATGGCACTCGTTTTCTTTTCTGCTGAAAAGCCAGCTGTAAAAGCTGAAAAAATAAAATGGATGACTTTAGCCGAGGCTGAAGCTGCAATGAAAAATGAGAAAAGACCTATCCTGATAGATTTATATACTGATTGGTGTGGTTGGTGTAAGGTAATGGACAAGAAAACTTATTCCAATCAATCGGTGATAAATTATCTGCAGGAAAAATTTTATCCAGTAAAATTAAATGCAGAAACAAAAGACAATGTAAAATGGGGCGATAAAATATATCGTTTGAGCAGTGATAACCGCACCAATGATATTGCACTTTACTTAACTTATGGACGATTGTCATATCCTACAACTGTAATTATTCCGGTTGATGACAGTGGACCGCAGCCAGTGCCCGGATACCATGACCCAAAAGAATTTGAGTTAATAGTCAGGTATTTTGGAGACGGAAAATACGGAAAGGTACCTTTTGATACATACCAGAAAAACTTCAAACCTAGCTGGTAATTCGTCATTACCAGTTTTGTGAGATAACATTATTGATAGTTGCAATTTATTGCAGCTATTTTTTTTCCCCATGCAACTATCAAATTTCATTTCTTGTCTGATAAATTGGTTTTTCATAGGATATTGGATTAAAAGCGGGCTGGATTTTTATCCGGCCTTTTTTATATTATAATTAGAATCTATATGTTTTTATTGCCTCTATGTTTTCCCTTCTATATTTAAATCTGTGAGAAAAGTTTTCATTGTGTTTAATTGACACCAATCAATTTAAGGGTGATTGGGTAAAAAATATTTTACCTGGTCATGATTTTTATTGTCTCAACATCCTATATTTGATTTTTCATAGGATAAGGTTTAATGGTTAATGGTATTTGATTAGTGCATCCCGCCCTCCGGCGGGATTTTTTTTTATTTAGAATGAACTGAATGCAAAATCCCCGGTTTTACCGGGGATTTTGCTATATAATAAAGTGATTGAACCGTGGACTGTAATTTCTGCGTTTAGCCATCGACGATATAATAAATTTCCGTGGCTACATTGTTTCTGCCATATCGGGTATTTCTGCCGCTTTATACAAACCTTCATCCAGCTTTTGTTTGGTCTCTGTGAAAGCCTGTAATGTTTCTTCTATGTCTTCATCTGTATGTGCAGCGGTAGGAATCAAACGATATATAATCTGGCCACGGGGAATAACGGGGTAAACCACAATGGAACAAAAAATACCATAATTCTCCCTCAAATCAAGCACCATGGCAGTAGCTTCCGGCACATCACCTTTCATATATACTGGTGTAACCATTGTATTGGTAGTACCGATGTCGAATCCTCTTTCTTTTAGACCCTTTTGCAATTTATTCGCATTGTGCCATAGTTTTTTTCTGAGTTCCGGCATTGTTTTCAACATTTCCATTCGCTTCATCATTCCCTCTACGATGATCAAAGGAAGGCTTTTTGCAAAGATTTGAGAACGGGTATTGTAACGCAGATATGCCAAAACATCTTTTCGGCCGGCAATGAATGCGCCGATACTTCCCATTGATTTTACAAAAGTTGAAAAATATAAGTCAACTCCTTCCTGGCATCCCTGTTCCTCATCTGCACCCGCTCCGCTTGGTCCCATGCTTCCGAATCCGTGCGCGTCGTCGATTAATAACCGGAATTCAAATTTCGATTTCAGCGCAACAATTTCTTTTAAACGGCCCTGGTTTCCATTCATACCAAAGACTCCTTCAGTAATTACGAGTATACCGCCACCTGTTTTTTCAATCATTTTTGTTGCACGTTCCAATTGTTTTTCGCAATCCGCAATATCGTTGTGTTTGTATTTATAACTATAACCCATATGCAGTCGGATACCGTCTACGATACAGGCATGTGCTTCGCCATCATAAACAATTACATCCCTGCGATTCACCAGGGCATCTATGCAACTCATAATTCCCTGGTAACCGAAGTTCAGCAACATGGCATCCTCTCTTTTTACAAATGCAGCAACAACTTTTTCAAGTTCTTCATGCATGCTGGTGTTTCCGCTCATCATCCTTGCTCCCATTGGGTTGCCCATTCCCCAGCGTGCTGCGGCGTCTGTATCAACCTTGCGTACATCGGGGTGGTTCACCAATCCCAGGTAATTATTTAAACTCCATACAATTCTTTCCTTGCCACGAAACATCATGCGACTGCCCAGTTCACCTTCTAATTTTGGAAATGTAAAATAACCATGCGCTCTTTTCATGTGCTGGCCAATGGGGCCCCCATCTTTTACTAATTTTTCAAAAACGTCTGCCATATTATCTGTTTGTTTAGCATTTTTTGAATGCGGCAAAGGTAACGGATTCAAGCAAAAGCACAAGTTGCTTTAATTAACACCAGGGTAATAAACTACCTTAAAAATGTTGTATAATATTGAATCAACGCTTTGTTACCAATTGGTATTTTAATGAATGTATCCAGGTCATTCAATTAAATTTGTGCAAATTTATCATGATGTACAAGTTGTTTTTTCTATTGAGTATTCAGATTTTTATTCTGCCAATTACCTACGCACAACCCACCCCTGTACAGAAAGTTCAGCAGACCGAATCAATTGCCCGACCCAGGTTGGTGGTGGGTATTGTGATAGATCAAATGAGATGGGATTACCTCTATCGATATTATTCACGCTATGGGAATGATGGATTTAAACGGTTGATAAACCAGGGCTTCTCTTGTGAGAATACATTAATAAATTATATCCCTTCATATACCGCCGTAGGGCATTCTACAATCTTTACAGGATCTGTACCGGCGTTAGATGGAATTACAGGAAACGAATGGACGGAGCAATTAACCGGTAAATCTATGTATTGTACTGCAGACAGCACCGTACAGAGTGTAGGGAATGAATCAGAAGATGGTAAAATGTCTCCCCGCAACTTGTTGGTATCTACGATAACAGATGAACTTCGGTTGGCTTCTAATTTTCAATCTAAAGTAGTGGGCATTTCATTGAAAGATCGTGCATCTATTTTGCCGGCAGGTCATACAGCAAATGCTGCTTATTGGTTTGACGATGCAAGTGGACATTTTATAACCAGTTCTTATTATATGAAACAATTGCCCGATTGGGTGAACAACTTTAACAATGAAAATCGTGCCACCCAATTAATGGAAAAAGGATGGAACACGTTGTATCCGCTTAATACCTATAAAAACAGCGATAGTGACGACCAGGTATACGAGGGTAAATTAACCGGGGAAAGCAAATCCGTTTTCCCGCATACAACTGCTGACGCCTATAAGAAAAACAAAGGAAGTTTTCGTTCAACACCGTTTGGCAATACAATTACACTCGATTTTGCAACGGCCGCAATGAATGCTTACCAACTTGGCAGTGGTGCTGCTACTGATTTCTTAACCATTAATTGCGCATCTACTGATTATGTCGGTCATCTTTTTGGGATCAATTCAATTGAAGTGGAAGATACTTACCTGAGACTGGATAAAGATCTCGCGACCTTTTTCCAGATGCTGGACACAAAAGTAGGGAAGGGACAATACCTGGTATTTCTTACAGCTGACCATGGTGCGGCACATGCTATTAATTTTATGCAAGAACATGAACTACCAGCTGATTTTTGGTACAATAAGCCGTTGGTTGATACTTTGAATAAATTATTGTCAGAAAAATTTAAAGTACAAAATCTTGTCCGTTCAATTTCTAATTACCAGGTAAATTTTAATATCACAAAAATATTCGCTGACAAACTTGACTACAGCGCAATTAAGAAAACAACCGTTGAATACCTACAATTGCAGCCAGGTATCAATTTTGCAGTAGACGTAGCAGAAATTGGAAAATCGCCTGTTCCGGAACCATTGAAAACGATGATTGCAAATGGTAATAATTTTAAGAGAAGTGGTGGCGTTCAAATTATATTAACTGCAGGTTGGTTTGAAGGCTATAGTAAAACGGGTACTACACATGGAACCTGGAATCCTTATGACACGCATATCCCACTGTTATGGTATGGCTGGGGTATCAAACCAGGAAACACCAATCGTGAAATACATATGACGGATATAGCACCTACAGTAGCAGCATTATTACATATACAAATGCCAAACGGAAATATAGGGCAGGTCATTACCGAACTGGGGAAATAAAAGGTTGAAATAAATAGCTTTTACATGATAGGATTTCCTTCTATGAAATCCTTTTTTCATTTAAAGAATATCTGTTTTCATTAACATGTTATTATGAGTTTTGTGCGATGGCATGATTTTTTTATTTGAGCATTAAACTTATAAATATGAATAGTAAAATGGGGAAGGTTTGTATTTGTGCATTGACTGCAATTGCTTTATTTGCCGCCTGCAAAAAAGATAACAATGTCTCAAATGGAAAAGCGAAGGTAATGCTCATCAACGCGTCTCCTGATTCTGCCAGCAGTTATGATTATTATTTTAACGATGTTAAATTAAATACTCAATCTGCCGCATATCCTTCTCACTCATCCTATATAAATATCGATGCAAAAAACTATTCTGTTAAAATTGCAGCTGCAAATACCATCAATCCTGTTGCTGAACTGGGAGCCAATTTTGGTAGTGGAAAAAATTTCTCCGTTTTTGCTTATGACACGTTAAACGCCGGCAAAATAAAAGCATTCGCAGTAGAAGATAACCTGACAGCACCGCCTGCAGGCAAGGTGAAAGTGCGGTTTTTTTATCTGGCGCCTGTTGCCATTGCTGTAGATATACTGGCGAATGATGCTGTTATATTTAACAATCGGACATACGCCGATAATGTGAGTGAAGGAGGCAAAGGTGCTTTTACAACCATTGATGCCGGAACTTATACTATCAAAGTCAGATTGGCCGGAAGTGCAGAGCCTATTCCTGCATTGATAAATTTCCCCGATGTAAAGTTGGAAGACGGAAAAATTTATACAATCTTCTCAAAAGGTAAAGTAACTGGAACGGGTAACAATGCTTTAGGTGCTGAAATAATAGTGAACAACTAAAAAAATAACCCTACGGGCCGAAGCGGGTAGGGTCGGTAGTTTTAAAAGGATTTGGATATGATTCGATAAAAAAAGCCCTGTTTCGTTGCAGGGCTTTTATTTATTTTAAACTATGCGTTTCTGTTGATACAATTCAAATCATCAAATGCGGTTTCAAGCCGCTTGCTGAAAGTTTCCTGGCCTTTGCGAAGCCAAACCCTGGGGTCGTAGTATTTTTTATTTGGTTTTTCTTTGCCTTCCGGGTTTCCTAACTGCCCTTGCAAATAAGCTTCATTCTTTTTGTAATATCCCAATATACCTTCCCAGAATGCCCATTGCAAGTCAGTATCAATATTCATTTTAATAGCTCCATAACTGATGGCTTCCCGTATCTGGTGCTGGGGCGATCCGCTACCTCCGTGAAATACAAAATACACAGGTTTTGCTGCGGTTTTTAATTCCTTTTGAATATAATCCTGGCTGTTTTTTAAAATTTCAGGGCGCAGTTCTACATTACCAGGACTGTAAACGCCATGTACATTACCAAACGCGGCGGCTACTGAAAACAGCCTTCCTACCTTGCTTAATTCTGTATATGCATAAGCTACGTGTTGCGGTTGTGTATATAATTTATCATTTTCAATACCACTGTTATCTACTCCATCTTCTTCGCCACCGGTAACGCCTAATTCTATTTCAATTGCCATACCCAATGGTTGCATTCGTTTGAAAAACTCAACAGACGTTTGAATGTTTTCTTCAATAGGCTCTTCAGAGAGATCCAGCATATGCGAGCTGAACAATGGTTGTTTTTTTTCCTTATAGAACTGTTCGCCAGCATCAATTAAGCCACTTATCCAGGGTAACCATTTTTTTGCAGCATGATCAGTATGCAGTATCACCGGCACGCCATAGTGTTTTGCAACATTATGAATGTGAAGGGCACCTGATATTCCACCACTGATATTTGCCTGCAGTTTGTCGTTTGGCATTCCCTTTCCGGCAATAAACTGGGCACCCCCATTGGAGAATTGAATGATAACCGGCGAATTTACTTTAGCGGCTGTTTCTAAAGTAGCATTGATATTATCAGTTCCGATTGTATTTACTGCTGGTAAGGCAAATTGATTTTCCTTCGCATCTTTATAGAGTGCTTCCAGCTCCTCGCCGAATAATACACCTGGTTTGTACTTTTTCATGTGTTGAAACGCTGACGGTTTTGTTGTTTAAAAATTAGTTCATAAAAAAGCAAGCAACTTTTGCAGGCCGCTAAGATACAGTTAGTTTGAGTGTTTTTTAAAATAGAATATTTGTTTATGCTAACAACTGTTTCTAGTCGCCGAACCGGCTTTGTATTTTTGGTATGAGCAACAAGTTTTTTTGCAATGTATGTTTAAGATGGGTTTTTAATAGTTTGCCCATGGAGCTGCATTTTTTAAACGCCGGGTTACTTACATAATAATTACCAAGTTCTGTTTTTAACTCATTTATTTTTTCAGTTGTTGAAATCTGATCTTTCGACATAATGTCCAGTAGCTCTTTTATGCGGTAACGGGCAGAAGCCAGTCGGAAGGTCATAAGGGTTCGCTCTTCTGTCTGGTATTGTCGTATTGAGTCCTTATTCAGATACTTCAGTGATAGTTCAACAAATGCTTTGTTCTCTTTAAAAAATTGTGGCAGGTACAAATTCTTTCTCCCTTCGTAGGATTGCTGGTCAAAATCAATGGCACGGATCCGGTACTGGTAATCTTCTATATCGGGTGTAATATCTACCACAAAATTATAACTGCGCATATCACCCAGTAACCGCACAAAACAACGTTCATTGAATTTTACAAATTCCTTTGCGAGCCTGATTATATTGGTGTCTGTATTGTCAAGGTATTGTTTGATAAAGACGTCACCCGGAATACCCGGAATATGCTCTTCCACCAATGTGTTATTGTGTGTAAAAAAAGTAATGCGGTTGGGAGAAAGTATATGTTCCAGCTCCAGTCCGTAAATGCGTGAGGCATCGGCAATTTTTATATAGTAATGATCGTAGTTATCGTTGAATTTATTGACAATGCGGATACGAAACGGGTGTGAATTACCGAAACTGCAGTAATCAATACGGGCCACATCGAGGTGCTTGGTAAAACTAAGATCACCTTCTGTTTTCAGAATGGCATAAATATTCACCAGGCCATCGCGGATATAATTCCACTCACGCATATCGTAGCTAACACTCTCCCATAGGGTATCCTTTCCATTTTTATCGATGATGGGTAGAGAATAGGTATGGTTCAGTAAATCCCCATAGGATACCGGTAATTTAACTTCCCGTCCATGTTGTTTGAGGTAAGCCCGCAACGGATCATTGACCGGATACATCGGTTTCTTCCTTGAAGGCTTATTCAGTTCGTTACTATGAGAAGCATTTGTATGTTCCGTAAAGCTCATGCAATGAAGTTAGTGTTTTATTCAAACCCGGTTAATGATTGAGCAATGAATAGCCCGAAAAATAAAACCTAAATTTTTATTGATTGTAACAATTCATTCAGATAACCGGGTGCCAGTTTCAGCCGGCTACCATACCAGCTAAATATTTCGCCATCCACCAATAGTATCCTGCTCTCCGGCATTTTCTTTTGCAGATCTGCAATATGTTTTTCTTTAAAAGGGAAGGGTTCTGATGAGAGTAATATCAGCTGGCATTTCATTTCGATCAATTCATCGATCCTGATTGTTGGATAGCGCTGTTTGTTTTCAAAGAGATTCTCCAGGCCGCATTTTTGCATCAGGTGATGAATAAAAGTATCTCCACCGACTGTCATATAGGGATCCTTCCAGATAAGATAACAGGTTTTTAATGATTGTTTCAACGGCTGAAGTTGCAAAAAATGCTCATTGATAGTTGTGATCAATTTTTTAGCTTGTAAGATAAGGTCCGTCATTTCACCAATCTTCATTATCATTTCAAAAGATTCATCCAGTGTACTTATATCGCTTATCCATACGGGGTAGTCTTTAGCCAGTGTTTCTATCTGTGTTTTGTTATTCTCTTCTTTGTTAGCAATGATGAGATCGGGCGATAACCTTTTTATGATTTCAATATTTAATGTTTTAGTGCCCCCAACACTTGTTTTAGATGTTAACCAATGTTTTGGATGAACGCAAAATTTAGTAATACCGGTCACCTCATGCTCAAGACCCAATTCATACAACAATTCTGTCTGTGATGGAACCAACGAAACAATGCGCCGGGGTGTTTGTACCAGGGTAACCAATCTGCCTGTTTGATCTTTAGATAAAATCATTTGCAATTGTTTCACGTAAATTATAAGATTTTCCGATGATGGATTGAAAACAATTTTCAGGAAAATGTAAATAACGTAAAATGAAACAGGAAACTAAAGAGGATGTAGTGGGAGAAATTCATATTGCCTCCTGCTAAATTTTTACTATTAGCAGGAGGTAATTGATGAATAATCTTGTTTCTGGTGATAATCAGATAGGCGGTTCGTCAAAAACTGGTTTTACGGAAATTGGATTTCAATAACGATTTTTCGCTTGATAATTTCTGTAGGATATTAGTAACTTTCAAGGACAATGGATTTTAAAACCGGGCCTCTTATAATCTTAAACAAAAAATAAAAAAAAAGTTGACTGATACTGGATTTAAAAGTTTTTCCTGGATAATTGGATATCGGGATAAGGTTTGTCTTGGTTTGTTTCGCTGGATATTGGATGTCGAATATCAATCAACTTCTGGTACAAATGTAGATGCTACGAACAGGGTAGAAAAGAGCGCTTTTAACAGATTTTTAATCTGCGGTATTCATCATTGAAATAGTAAAGATTGCATTTTATTATTCGTAGATAAACTTCATTTTATGTCGTATTAATACGAAACTGCCTATGGAAAAATGGAAAGTAGAAGAAAATAGTGTTTTGATCCTGTATTGCCAGTATGTAGTACCGTGCAAACTATTTCCCCAATGCATTGATTACATCATACTTTGTAACAATATGAAAACTACCGGTGTCATCTTTGCTCAGAACAGCACCGTTTTCTTTATTAATTAATGTACTTAATTTTTCAATGGGCGTATTAAATTCAACAATGGGAAATGCAGGTTCAATAACACTTTCTACTGTAGCATTTTTTATATCCGGATTTGAAAACACTTTTTGAAACAATCCACTTTCACTGATAGCGCCAACAATGCCATTGCCATTGATTACGGGCAGATGTTCAATGTCATACTTTTTCATAAGAGCAACCGCTTCAGCAACGGTATGTTTCGGATCAACACTGACTAATTTTTGATTGGCGGCACGTCCATTTACAATGTCTTTAAAAGTTTTAACATCAAGAAAGCCGCGTTCCATCATCCATTGATCATTATAAATTTTGCCAACATACCGGCTTCCATGATCATGAAAAATACAAACCACCACGTCATCAGATTTCAATTGATTTTTTAACTGCATCAATCCCTGCAAACAACTTCCTGCGCTATATCCACAAAACAATCCTTCTTCTTTGGCAATACGCCTTGCCATTACTGCACCATCTTTGTCGGTAACTTTTACAAATTGGTCAATATAGGTCATATCATAATTGGCCGGAACAAAATCTTCACCAAACCCTTCGCTGATATAAGGATAAACTTCTTTTTGATCCAATTCACCTGTTTCAAAATATTTTTTTAACAAAGAACCGTAGCTATCAACTGCCCATACTTTGATAGCAGGGTTTTTTTCTTTCAGATATTTGCCAGTTCCGATTATGGTACCACCTGTACCGGTAGCTACTATCAGGTGTGATATTTTTCCATCCGTTTGTTCCCATATTTCAGGTCCGGTTTGCTCGTAATGTGCAAGCCTGTTTGCAAGATTATCGTATTGGTTCACGTACCAGGAATTGGGCACTTCAGTGGCCAGTCTCTTCGATACTGAATAATAAGAACGCGGATCATCGGGTTCAACATTGGTGGGGCATACAATTACTTCTGCCCCTACTGCTTTTAGAATGTCTGCTTTTTCTTTTGATTGTTTATCTGTTGTGGTGAAAATGCACTTATATCCTTTAACACAAGCTGCCAATGCCAGGCCCATACCTGTATTGCCACTTGTGCCTTCAATGATGGTTCCACCCGGTTTTATTTTTCCTTCCTGTTCTGCCACTTCAAGCATTTTTAGTGCCATGCGATCTTTAATAGAATTACCGGGATTAAAATATTCTACTTTGGCCAATACGGTGCAAGGTAATGCCTTTGTTATTTTATTCAATTTTATAAGTGGCGTATTGCCAATCGTCTCGAGGATATTATTCTTGATATTCATAATTCATTTAAATGAATCGTAAAGGTAGGATTTTTAAAGGCCTTAATAAATCAGCATTGTTTGCGGTCGCGTTAAATTTTTACGTTCCACCATTTGTGTATAAATGAGAAACAACATTCGGCCAGGTTTATTCATTACATTTTCATCGTTCGGTGCAGTATTTATAATTCGTTCAATCTGTTTTTATCAGCAACAAATCAGAATAGATTCTTACGTAGCTTCGTTCTTATGAAAGTGTATTTTATAAGTGGTTTGGCTGCTGATTGCAGGGTGTTTAAACACATCAGGTTACCGGCACATTGCGAAGCTGTGTTTATAGAATGGATAGCGCCGGAAAAAAATGAATCATTGAGAGCTTATTCTTTAAGGCTTGCGAACATCATTGATAGAAATGAACCCTTTGCTATTATTGGTTTATCGATGGGAGGTATGATTACTACAGAAATAATCAAATTGTATAGGCCGGTAGCCACAGTTCTTATTTCCAGCATTCCCTGTTCAAGCCAGTTGCCGGGCTATTTCAAAGTGGCCGGTAAACTAAGGATGTATAAAATAGTTCCTGTTTCATTTGCAAAATCCCTGTCAATGATGAAACGTTTGTTCTCAGCAGAGTCTGGCGAGGATAAAGCGACGCTGAAACAAATTATCAGAGACAGTGATCCAACGTTCATAAAATGGGCAATGGGTGCCATTCTCAATTGGAAGAACGATGAATTGCCGGAATCTTTTATACATATACATGGATCAAAAGACGAAGTATTGCCTTTGCGATTTACAAATCCCACACACATAATTAATAACGCCGGTCACTTAATGGTGATGGATAGGGCAAAAGAAATTAACGCGATACTGGAGCAGGTATTTGCCACCTGATAGAGGATCGCTGTTGATAAAACAAAATATTTTCTTCCGGCTCAACAACTATTTTTGCTGCCCGGCTGAAAAATCAGTTTTAATGCAAACAAATATGATCGAAGGAAAATACATTCAACGGATAGCTGTGAAACTGAATATTTCCATTAAACAAGTTATCAGTATTCACGATTTGCAAAGTGAAGGTGGTACCATTCCATTCATTGCGCGGTATCGCAAAGAAGCAACGGGCAACCTGGACGAAGTAATAATAGGACAGGTAGCAGATGAAATAAAATATTTTGCTGAATTAGATAAGAGAAAGGAAACTGTTATCAAAACTATTGAAGGCCTGGGTAAACTTACACCAGCGCTAAAGACGCGCATAGAGGATTGCTTTGATACTACCGTGCTGGAAGACATCTATCTTCCGTATAAACCAAAACGAAAAACGAAAGCAACGCAGGCGATCGAAAAGGGATTGGAGCCACTGGCTAAAATCATTTTTGAACAGGGGGCACAGGATCCAGTCAGTGAAGCCCAATCCTTTATCAACGAAAATGTAAAAGACAGCAAAGAGGCATTACAAGGTGCCCGGGATATTATTGCAGAATGGATAGCAGAGAATGAACAGGCAAGGAACAATATCCGGCAATTGTTTACTGAAACGGCAGTCTTGCATTCAAAAGCCGTGAATAGTAAAAAGGAAGAAACCGAAGCACAGAAGTACCGAGATTATTTTGATTTCAGTGAGCCGCTGGCACATTGTCCTTCTCACCGGGTGCTTGCCATTCGCAGGGGCGAGAAAGAAGGGTTTCTTATTATGGATATTAATATTGACAAGGAACCCGCGTTGGACGAACTAAATAGAAATTTTTTAAAAAATTCGAATGCCAATGCTGCCGAGGTCAGAAAGGCAATTGAAGATTGTTTTGAACGATTGCTCAAACCTTCTATAGAAAATGAATTTCGTTTACTCAGTAAGAATAAAGCAGATGAAGAAGCCATACATGTATTTACAGAAAATCTGAGACAATTATTACTGGCTTCACCGCTCGGTTCTAAAAGAGTGCTGGCGCTTGATCCGGGTTTCCGGACCGGTTGCAAACTGGTTTGCCTCGATGCACAAGGGAATTTTTTATATAATTCAACTATTTATACCTTATCAGAAAATCAGGTACAGGACGCCGTTAGAGAATTAAAATACCTGGTAGCCAAATATAAAATTGAAGCCATCGGCATTGGCAATGGTACCGCCGGCAGGGAAACCGAGCACCTGGTCCGTGGTATTGACTTTGGAGAAAAAGTGAGTGTATTCCAGGTGAATGAAAGCGGCGCTTCAATTTATTCTGCTTCAGAGGTTGCAAGGGAAGAATTTCCGGATCAGGATGTAACCGTACGGGGTGCCATCAGCATCGGAAGAAGATTATTGGATCCGCTGAGTGAATTGGTAAAAATTGATCCCAAGTCTATTGGTGTTGGACAGTACCAGCACGATGTGAATCAAACAAAATTGAAAGATGGGTTGGACAAGGTTGTGGAAAGCGCAGTGAACTTCGTAGGGGTAGATGTTAATACCGCTTCCAAACATTTATTATTATATGTGTCTGGTCTTGGTACAACACTCGCAAAAAATATTGTAGAATATCGGTTGAAAAATGGTCCGTTTAAAAGCCGTGCTGCATTAAAGAAAGTTCCCATGATGGGTCCTAAGAGTTTTGAACAATGCGCCGGATTTTTGCGCATTCCTGATGCTGAAAATATTTTGGATCGTTCTTCCGTTCACCCGGAAAGCTACCACGTGGTAGAAGCCATGGCAAAGGATCTGCAGGCCTCGTTGGAAGAATTGGTGAATCAGTCAGCACTTCGCAGGAAAATTGTCAGGCAACAATATGTTTCAGAAGCAATTGGTGAATTTACAATCAACGACATTTTAAAAGAGTTGGAAAAACCCGGAAGGGATCCGCGCAATCACATTGAGGAATTTCGTTTCGACGATACCATTAAAACAATTGAAGATGTAAAACCAGGCATGATTGTACCTGGCCTTGTTACCAACATTACCAACTTTGGAGCATTTGTAGATATTGGTGTTAAGCAAGACGGACTGGTTCATATTTCTCAACTCAGTAATACATTTGTTTCTGATCCAAATGAAGTAGTGAAACTGCAACAGAAGGTGATGGTGACAATAACGGAAGTAGATGTAAACAGAAAACGAATTGCATTGACGATGAAGACAGCAAGTGGGGAGAGGCAAGTGGCTAGCGGGGAAAGAAAACTTAATAATAAACCGGTAAATAAAAATATCAGGCAGCAAGAGCAACCCTTGAATGTATTTCAGGCAAAGCTTGCGGAATTAAAGAAAAAGTTATCGTGATTTTCGAACGAAGCCCTCCTGAAGAATCAGAAGGGCATATCGGACCATCCCGATAGCGACCGGGACAGCTATTTAAAAAGCAAATAAGTTTTTAATGATTTAAGGTCAGCTTATGCATGTCTTTCCTGCATTTCCTTTCTTTTTTTACCGAGGTACATATCCAGCAGCATAAGGCCCATTACCACATTAACCATCATGAAAATAGTGGAGTAAGTACTATTGAAGAATTTACTGAAGTCTATTTTATTAATGTTGTATTTCGAAAGCAGATCTGTGCCGGTACCTGAATCTGCCCAGTTGATCTGACCCAATCCGTATACCAGTAAACCTGCAATCATAGCAAGGAAAAAGATGCCGATGCCATAAATAATTTTCTTGTTGATATAAGTTTTTGCTGCAGGTGTGATCTGGTAACGTGTAATCTCTTCCATTACATTTAAAGAGAAGCGCATAGAAGGTTCTTCCAGTTCAATTGAATTGATCATGAGTTGATGCACCTCCAACAACTCCTGGTATTTTTTACGCCACTCTTCCTGGGAAGCAATCAACTGTTCTACAAAGCTCTTGTCTTCACTACTGAGCGAACCATCAATGTAATCCCAGAGGCGCTCATCTATATTTTGTTGTGTATTCATTTTGTAAACCTGTTTGCAAATGTTTTATAAAATTAATCTATTGGCATTGGATATGAAAGAAATGGCTGTTAAAGCTTGCCTTGTTCGTAAGTTGATCTGATTACAGTACCAATCCATTTATCTCATTTAAGCCGGTCAGTCGAGGACATCAGACCAAATCTCTCACTTCTTGTGCAAAATGCTTTTCCATTTTTTCTTTCAATCTTACCCTGGCACGGTGTAATTTTACTTTTATCGTGTTGGGTTCAATGCCCATAATTTCCCCAATTTCTTCAAGGCTCTGTTCGCCTTTATAAAAAAGAGTAATGATCCTGGCGTCATCGGGGCTCAGCAATTGAATGGCTTCGTTTACCATTGCAATTCTTGATTTTTGCTCTACCTGGTTTGCCCGCATACCCCCATCAATATTATCTGCCACCGCAAAAACTTTTTCATCATCCAGCGAACGTGTATCCAAACGCTTCTTCCTTAGAAAAGTAATGCAGGAAGTATTAACAATGGTATACAACCAGGTACTGAATTTTGAATCGCCACGAAAATCCGAGAGGCAGCGATAAGCTTTAACAAAAATATCCTGCGCAATTTCTTCGGCATCCTCCCTGCTATTGGTATACCGTAAACAAATTGTAAAAACGAAATTTTGGTATCGTTTTACTATTTCGGCGTAAGCTTGTTTGTCGCCCTGCAGTATCCTGCTGATTATTTCGCTATCGTTTGGTCCGCTTTGCATTGAACAGTTATATGACTACTGGTTAAAATAAAAGGTTACAGTTTTTCTACATTTCAGGGATAAATTGGAATACTATATATTATAGTTTGTCTTGTAGTTTTGATAAGACGGATAAGTTGACCAGACAAAATAAAGTCAATTTTAGCCCTCAGGAAAGAGCGAAACGCCTGAAATCACCCTTTTGCCTCGCCAAAATAGCTTTTTTACCGGTGAACTGTAACCTTTCATTTTTACCGGTAGTCTCAGGTATTGTAAGTTCTTTGAAAGGTTTAGAAAAAGGGCAAAATAGGAACCCCTTAAGCTAGCCTTCAAAAAAAGTTCAGAAAGACTGTAACCGGGGCGAACGACTGGTAGTCTTAGATAGAACAAAGCAAACAACTTTAATTAAAATATAAAATTTACAATTATGCACGGCGGAGAAATGTTAATCCCAATCTTAATACCACTTGGTTTTTTTGCGATGATTTTCGGAATCGTTTATATGAAAAGCAGGGAAAACCTGGCTATGATTGAAAAAGGATTAAATCCAAAAGAATTTGCCAATAGACCCGCACCTTATAAAAACCTGAAATGGGGTTTGTTATTGATTGGTTCCGGTATTGGTTTAACATTAGCGTATTTCATTACCATTTATATGTTGCACGATGATGAGAATCCGGCACTTTGGTTTGCGTTCATAGGTATTGGCGGAGGCCTGGGTTTACTGGGTTCATACAAAATTGAAAAGAAAGAATACTGGGACAAGAGTTCAAATAATAGCTAATTGATACATCATATATAATTCCCACCTTATCCTCTCCTGAGCACTCTTATTAGATAGGAGTGCTCTTTCTGTGCAGAAAATAATAAAACTGTTTATGACCACGAACAAATAAAATATCTGCTACTCAACAAATACCTGGTACTCCATTAATCAATGCTCCGGATTTTTTTTGGCCTTTACATGTTATTGGAAGGATAAGCGTCCCTCATTTTTGCATTAGCGTATTGATACATTCATTTTTTCCCTGGTTGGCTGGACCTCAAAGTCATTTCAATTTTTTAAAAGACTAAATACCGGCGTATCGTTTATTAGGAATTTGGATAGCGCACAATCAAACTACCGGAGGTGTTTGTTTTGCTTTTCCTGGCAATCTGATTTCTTTATTTAGCCCTGGGAAGCGAAATATATTCGACAGTTGGGTAATATCCATTGATATCACAAAAGCTATAAAGATTCACCTTAATTTTTAGCCAGTTCTTCCAAACCTTTTTTTACGGTTGAATCGGTAGCATTCAGCACTTCAAAAAAGCCATTGCTCCTCCATTGCTGTCTTGCCATCAATGCAATCAGTCGTTGCTGTGCAAATTGGCGATCTTTACTCTGTAAAGGGGTAATATCAATACTGTCTTCTTTTGCTGCAAAGGATGAAAAATCATTCCAAAGCGGGTTGGAATTTTTATATTGATTGTATAGATCGGTGGGTGTTTTAGCTGCTTTGAAATCGCTTCTGTGTTGCATAAAATAACGGTAAGCAAAATTACTGATCGTATTGGTATTATATAATCTTCCAATGGCTCTTGAAATAACAGTTGTATCAACCGAAACAAATACATCGGGCATAATGCCACCACCTGCATATACAAGCCTTCCGGATTTTGTTTTGAATGACTGACCTTTTTCCTGTACATGGTTACTGTCTGCATTGGTCATTTCTCCATGATGGTAACGGTTCATGATATCACTTTCATAATCGTCTTCACCTTTATTGTAAGGTTTTTGAATGCTTCTGCCGGAAGGTGTATAATAACGTGCTACAGTTAAACGCAAAGCAGCACCATTGCTTAAATCATATTGTTCCTGTACCAAACCTTTTCCATAAGTTCGTCTTCCGATAATTTCTGCCCTGTCCCAGTCCTGTAATGCACCTATTAAAATCTCACTGGCCGACGCGGTTCCTTCATTCACCAGCACCACTAATTTTTGTTTTTCAAATAAGCCCTCTCTTTTGCAACGATATTCCTGTCGCGGATTGTTATTACCCTGCGTATATACGATGAGCTTATTGCCATCTAAAAACTCATCGGCAATTTCGACGGCCTCCTGCAAAATGCCACCACCATTGTCCCTCAGGTCAAGCATTAACTTTTGCATACCCAATTGCTGCAACTTCTCCAGTGATTGCATAAACTCCCTGTAGGTAGTTTCAGAAAACTTATTAATGTGTATGTATCCATCCTGTTGATTTATCATATAAGCAGCGTCAACAGAAGGAATAGGAATCACACCTCTTTGAATATTGATGGGCAGTATCTTGTTATCTCTTCTCACAGTTATAACTACATTGCTGGCACCCGGTCCGCGCAATAATTTTTTTATGCGGACTGTTGTAATTCCATTGCCGGCTACCAATGAATCTCCAACTTTCAGTATACGATCACCAATCTGCAAACCAGCTTTGTCGCTGGGTCCATTTTCGAGTACGGTAATGATATGGACAGTATCACTAAAAATATTGAATTCAACTCCAATACCCTGGAAATTGCCCTGCAGATCTTCGTTTACTTCTCCCAATGTTGTAGCTGGAATAAAAACGGAATGCGGATCAAGTTTGGTAAGTACCTGTTGTATGGCATCGCCCGCTAGTGTATCAGTACTAACAGGATCAACATATTTTAATTTGATAAGATCCATTACCTGATCCAGCAGTGTTGCTTGTTGTGCTTTAAATAGGCTACCTGGCCTGGCCGTGTTTTCCCTCAGTTTATAACCAATCGACATACCCACCACCATTATGATTGCAAACAATAGCGGCAACCAGATTTGTAACTTCTTCTTTACTGACATAGACAATATTAATTCTCCTGCAAATTAACTGAAATCATGTAATGGTTTCGGCTAATATTTGTTTTATGGTAAATAGAGCGGGAATATTAACTTCGTTCTATACAATTATAACATGGCTATATTGATTGCAGACAGTGGCTCAACAAAATGTGAATGGTGTTTGCTGACCGGGGGTCGGAAAAAAATTGTGTTCACTCAGGGGATGAGTCCTTATTTCCTGAACAGTGAACAAGTACAATTTATTATCCGCAATGAATTACTGCCTAAAATAAAACAAGATAAAGTAACTGATATCTTTTTCTATGGAACGGGCTGTATGGATCCACGCAATGCTAAAATGATGAAAACAGCCATCCGTAAAGTCTTTGTTGGAGCAGAAGTGCAGGTGGAACATGATCTGTCGGGCATTTCTAAAGCAGCTTGTGGTAATACAAAAGGTATCGCATGCATATTGGGAACCGGAAGTAATTCCTGTTACTTCAATGGGAAAAAAGTGGTTAAAAATAGTCCGGGTTTGGGATATGTTTTGGGGGATGAAGGCAGTGGTGCATACCTCGGTAAAAAAGTAGTTCAATACTATTTGTATGGCACTTTCGACGAAGAATTGAAATACAAATTCAACGATAAATACAAAACGAATGCAGCGCAGATACTGGAACACGTATATAAAATGCCGTTACCCAATCGGTACCTGGCTGCTTATAGTTTGTTCCTTGCCGAAAACCGGGGACATTATATGATTGAAAATATTATTGAAGACGGTTTGAATGATTTTTTCTTTACACATCTCTGCAAATTCACTGAGAGCTGGAACTATCCCATTCATTTTGTAGGCGGCGTTGCCTATGGTTTTCGCGATGTAATAAAAGAATTATGCAATAGTTATGAATTTGAGCTGGGCAAAATATTAAAAAATCCTATGGTAGGATTGATTGAATACCACCGATAAATACCATTATGAGTTTTGAAATGTTTACGGAGCAACCGGGTAAATACCGTAACCTGGAAAAAATGAGTGTTGAGGAAATTTTATTTCACATAAATGAGGAAGACAAAACTGTTCCTTACGCAGTGGAGAAAGCAATACCTCAAATTGAAAAACTTGCATCTGTTATAAGCGATAAGATGCTTGCGGGTGGAAGATTGTTTTATATTGGAGCAGGCACCAGTGGAAGGCTGGGCATATTAGATGCGAGTGAAATCCCTCCCACTTTTGGAATGCCGCATGGATTATTGATTGGCATAATTGCAGGTGGAGAAGAAGCCATTCAAAAACCGGTAGAAAACGCGGAAGACGATAAAGAAAAAGGCTGGGAAGATTTAGAAAAATATTTTGTTTCTGATAAAGACGTAGTGATAGGTATTGCTGCAAGCGGCACCACGCCATATGTTATCAGTGCTTTACAGGAATGTAAATCAAGAAATATTATTACAGGATGCATAACCTGTAACCCCGGCAGTCCTTTGGCAAACGCAGCAGAATACCCGGTAGAAGTTCTGGTAGGCCCCGAGTTTGTGACCGGCAGTACCAGGATGAAAAGCGGCACTGCACAAAAATTGGTGTTAAACATGATTTCTACCACAGTGATGATACAAATAGGCAGGGTTGAAGATAATAAGATGGTGAATATGCAATTGACAAATGAAAAACTGGTGGACAGGGGTACCAGGATGGTTATGGAAAATTTACAATTAACGGACTATGATAAAGCAAAATCATTGTTATTGAAATTTGGGAGTGTAAAAAAAGCAGTGGAATCTTCAGCAAAATAATTTGCTGCTGCTGCAATAAAAAATATTTGGATATGGCATGGTGAAGGCTGTAAATTGCTACAGCCTCATTTATTTAACAGGTAATTTTAATAAGGAAGAAATTAAGAATAAAGAATTGTGGGTTATGCAGGACATTGAACCATTTTACAACTGGCGGCATATTTACATCAGCGAAGAAGATGAACGATCTCCCTTTTATGGACGGATATATTCAGAATTTGAATTTTCTCAAACTGTTTATAACTATTATATCCATCCGCAATGGGATGATTTTGGATCAAGAACCATGTATCTTAAGGTGATCATGGCAGATTATGAAGAACAGTACATGATCATTGAATTGATTGGCGAATGGAACGATGCAATTGAAAATGATATCATGGAACTTAAACGTGAAGTAACCGATGTTTTTTTTAAACAGGGTATCACTAAGTTCATACTGGTTACTGAAAACGTACTTAACTTCCACAGCGATGGAAAAGATTATTATGAAGAATGGTTTGAAGAAGTAACAGATGCCAATGGATGGGTAGTGATTCTGAATATGCCCGTGCAAACGCAGCATGATTTTAAAAAAGCAAAACTTCACCGGTATCTTGAGTTAATGGAAATCGACAATTGGAGAATTTACAAACCCTTTCATCTCTTTAAGAAAATAGACGCAGAAATTATGAAGCGACTGGATTAACAGTCGTTAGCTTTTCCGCTACAGCAGTGTATTACAGCGTATAATTAAAAAAAATAATTTTTGTCGCATTGCAATTACTTACTATTTTTGAACGGTTATGACAATCACAAAAGCAAATGTTGGTTTTTATTTTTACTTCTATTTTAGTGAGAAGCCGGGATGCTTTTGTTGAAACAAACTTAAAGACGCTTGTAAAACAACATAAAAGAATCCCGGCAAATAGCCGGGATTCTTGTTTATGACCAATTCCCGGAAAGGGATGTAGTTAAAATGGCAAAAAAAGTTTCAATACAGGGTTATGAAGGCAGCTTTCACCAGGTGGCTGCGCAGCAATTTTTTGGTAAGCTGGTGGAGGTTATACCCTGTGCAACGTTTAAAGACGTTGTAAGAATTGCAGGCAATAAAAAAGAAAGCGATGCGGGTTTGATGGCCATTGAAAATTCCATCGCGGGAAGTATACTTCCCAATTACAATCTTCTCCAGAAAAGTAATCTTAAAATTGCGGGTGAAATTTACTTGCAGATAAAACAGAACCTGATGGTCAATCCGGGTGTGAAACTCGAAGACATCCGCGAAGTACATTCTCATCCCATGGCTATTCAACAGTGTCTTGAATACCTGGATAAATTTGATTGGAAGTTAATAGAAACGGAAGATACAGCACTGAGTGCAAAACATATTCAGCAGCACCATAGCAAACACATAGCCGCCATTGCCAGTAAACTGGCAGCGGATCTTTTTGGATTGAATATGATTGCACCCAATATTCACACCATGAAAAACAACTATACCCGTTTCTTAATTATTCAGCGCGAAGAATCTGTTGTTCAGTTCGATGATGCCAATAAGGCTTCCGTTAATTTTCATACTGATCATTCAAGAGGAAGTTTGGCCAAAGTGCTCACTGCAATTGCTGATGGTGGCATTAACCTTAGCAAGCTGCAAAGTTTTCCAATTCCCGGCAGCGATTGGCGATATAGTTTCCACGCTGACATGGAATTTGATTCCATTAGCCAGTTTAACAAAGTAATTGAAGAAATAAAACCGATTACAGAAGAAGTAAAAGTGTACGGGGTTTATAGGAAAGGGAAAACGGTGTGAGTGGTTAGCTGGGTTTTATGTTAATTGGATGATTGATCCAACCCCGAAGGGGTGACATTAATATAGGTTGAATGGATAAATGATCCAACCCCGAAGGGGTGTCATTAATATAGGTTGATTGGATAAATGATCCAACCCCGAAGGGGTGACATTAATATAGGTTGAATGGATAAATGATCTAACCCCGAAGGGGTGTCATTAATATAGGTTGATTGGTTGATTGATCCAACCCCGAAGGGGTGACATTAATATAGCTAAAATTAATATGGCACATTAAAATGGATGTATGATAACAACATCAAAAAGATTGGAAGGAATAGGAGAGTATTATTTTTCTCAGAAATTGAGAGAGATTGAAGAATTGAATAAACAAGGGAAGAACATCATCAACCTAGGTATTGGCAGTCCGGATTTACCACCACACGCAGACGTTATAAAAGTATTGCAGGAAGAAAGCGCGAGGCCAGACGTGCATGCTTACCAGGGTTATAAAGGTTCGCCAGTATTACGAAGGGCTATCAGTGACTGGTATAAGAAATGGTATAAAGTTGATCTCAGTCCTGATACTGAAATTCTGCCCCTTATAGGAAGTAAGGAAGGTATCATGCATATCTGCATGACCTATTTAAATGAAGGCGACGAAGTACTCGTACCCAATCCAGGTTATCCAACTTATAGTGCAGCGGTTAAACTGGCAGGTGGAACCATTCTTTCATATGACCTTAAAGAAAGTAATAACTGGGAGCCGGATTTTGAAATTTTGGATAAAGAAGATTTGACAAAGGTGAAATTGATATTTGTAAATTATCCGCATATGCCTACGGGTCAGTTGCCAAGCATAGTATTTTTTGAAAGACTGGTAAGATGGGCGAAGGAAAAAAATATACTAATTGTTCACGATAATCCCTATAGTTTTATTTTGAATGATTCACCCATGAGTTTGTTAAGTGTAGGAGGCGCAAAAGACATCGTACTTGAATTGAACTCATTGAGTAAATCGCAGAATATGGCAGGCTGGAGAATTGGAATGTTGTGCGGGGCAAAAGATAGAATAGACGAAGTGTTGAGATTTAAAAGCAATATGGACAGCGGCATGTTTTTACCGGTACAATTGGCGGCTGCAAAAGCACTGGGGTTGGATAAAGACTGGTATGACAGTATTAATGATGTATATCGTAAAAGAAGGACCAAAGCGTTTGAATTACTGGATTTATTAAAAGCGCATTATTCAAAAGACCAGGCAGGAATGTTTGTATGGGCAAAAATTCCGTCAAATTATAAAAGCGGTTATGCATTGAGTGACGAAATATTATACAATGCCAATGTTTTTATAACACCGGGTGGAATATTTGGGAATGCCGGGGACAATTATATAAGAGTGAGCTTATGCAGTACAGAACAAAAGTTTAATGAAGCTATACAAAGAGTAAAATCAGCAGGTAAACAATAAAAAGATAAAGTACCCATTGCATGTTCAATAATGTCACAATAATAGGAGTTGGTTTAATCAGTGGTTCCATAAGCCTTGCGTTGAAAGAAAGAGGCATGGTTAAAAATGTTATAGGGGTAAGCCGCACGGAAGCCAGTATTAATAAGGCACTCGAATTGGGATTGATAGATGAAGCTTTGCCCTTGGAAGAAGCGGTTAAGAAGGCGGATTTAATTTATGTAGCCATTCCGGTGGATGCAACGATACCTGTGATGAACAAGGTAATGGATTTGATTACAGATAAACAAATTGTTGTTGATGCAGGTTCAACTAAACACGCATTGTGCACTGCGTTGGCCCATCACCCCATGCGCAAACGTTTTGTTGCAACGCACCCCATGTGGGGAACAGAGTATAGCGGGCCGGAAGCTGCGGTAAGGGATGCTTTCGTGGGTCGCACCTGTGTTATCTGTGAAAAAGAAAAAAGTGATCCCCATGCGGTTGCGGAAATTGAACAAATGTATAAGCAGATTGGAATGCACATTATTTATATGGATGCAGACAGTCATGATATGCATGCCGCTTACGTAAGTCATATCTCACACATCACATCTTTTGCGTTGGCCAATACGGTATTGGAAAAAGAAAAAGAAGAAGATGCCATTTTTGAACTGGCCAGTGGTGGTTTTGAAAGCACAGTGCGATTGGCCAAAAGTAACCCCGATATGTGGGTACCTGTATTTATGCAGAATCGTGAAAATGTACTGGATGTTTTGAATGAACACATCAGCCAGTTACGGAAATTCAAAGCCTGCCTGGAAAAGGAGAATACAGAATATTTGAGGGAATTGATCAATAATGCAAATAAGATAAGAAAGATCATAAAATAATTGAGAATTGATAATGTGGAAACCTGCTTTGCGGCAGGCAGGCGCAAGAAGGTTGAACAGAATTACAAATGATCACAACATAAAAAAATTAACTTTACAATTATAAAACCATGCAAGCAACAGAAACAAAAAATATGAAAGAGCTCGTTCAGGAAAAATGGAGCAAACGTCCATTGATTATTTCGGGTCCCTGTAGTGCCGAGACCGAAGAACAAATGATAGCAACAGCTACAAGACTTGCCAAAACAGGTAAGATTGATATGCTTCGTGCAGGTATATGGAAGCCTCGCACCAGGCCTGGTATGTTTGAAGGTATAGGTGCAAAAGGGCTACCCTGGCTGCTGCAATCCAAAAAATTAACAGGTTTACCAACTACTGTTGAAGTAGCAACCGGCAAACAGGTAGAAGATGCACTTACATTTGATGTTGATGTACTGTGGGTAGGTGCCCGCACTACCGTAAATCCATTTAGTGTGCAGGAAGTAGCCGATGCTTTGAGAGGTGTAGATGTTCCTGTCTTAATTAAAAATCCCATTAACCCTGATCTCGAACTGTGGGGTGGTGCTGTTGAACGCGTCGCGAGAGCCGGCATTAAACAGATTGGTTTGATACATCGTGGATTTTCTTCTTATGGAAATACAGAATATCGTAATGCCCCTATGTGGCACCTGGCCATTGAAATGAAACGTCGTAACCCGGGTATGATGATCATCAATGATCCTTCACATATTTGCGGTCGCAGGGATATATTACTGGAAGTAGCACAGGAAGCCATTGATCTTGATTTTGATGGTTTGATGATTGAGAGTCATATTGATCCGGACAATGCATGGAGCGACGCCAAGCAGCAGGTTACACCAGAAAAATTGGCTGAAATGCTGGATGCCATTATCTGGCGCAAAGAAGACATCAACTCTGAAGAACTGCATGCAGCCATGGAAAAAATGCGTGCACAGATCAATCAGCTGGATGACGAATTGATGCAGATACTGGGACAACGGATGAAGATTGCCGATAAGATAGGGGAATACAAAAAGAACAATGGCATAACCATTTTGCAAACCAATCGCTGGAATGAAATCCTGGAAAGAGCATTTAAAAAAGGAGAGAAGCTGGGGCTGGGAAAAGAATTTATCACTAAATATTTTGATGCCATTCACATGGAAAGCATCAATCACCAGAATAAAGTGATGAATAGTTAAGCCCCATGGCTCCTTCAAGGGGAACTAAGTTCGGACTATCTTTCAGTCATTTATATTTTTCGGGCTGGAAGATATATTAATATACAAACAGTATTTCGTCATTGGGCATCGTTGCTGACTGCCCAACATAAGGTGCGGGGTCGCAGGCTGGTACAGTAGAATAATTAAGCGCGACAACAATTCAAAAGACCATGCATAGTAGCAAATTCAATTTAATTAACCAGTTTCAAAGCCCCTTGAGGGGATGGGGGTATGAAAACTACTTATAAATTTTCCAACAGCAGCGTTGATTATTATTTAGCCAATGGCATCAGTCTTCTGAAAGATATTACTGATCCGGCTAATGCTTTTATCATTACAGATGAAAATATTTTTGTCGCGCATGCCAAAAGATTCAAAAACTGGAATACGATTGTTATAAAGGCGGGAGAAGAGTTTAAAATACAGGCAACGGTGGATACCTTGATTGAGCAACTGATTGAAATGGGTGCTGATCGAACTTCAACTTTAGTTGGCGTTGGCGGAGGGGTAATTACTGATCTTACAGGTTATGTTGCCTCCGTTTATATGCGTGGAATCAGATTTGGATTTATTCCCACAACCATACTTTCCATGGTGGATGCCAGTATTGGAGGAAAGAATGGTATAGATGTAGGGGTATATAAAAACATGGTGGGCATTATTCGTCAGCCCTCCTTTATCCTGCATGATATGGTTTTTGTAAATACTTTACCACAGCATGAATGGGTAAATGGATTTGCAGAAATTATCAAACATGCCTGCATCAAAGATGCGGCGATGTTCCGGCAACTGGAAAAAAAATCATTGAAAACATACCAAAACAGGAAAATTGATATTTGCGAATTGATTAAGCGAAACACCATTTTAAAAACAAAGGTTGTACAGGCCGATGAATTTGAAAAGAGCGAAAGGAAGTTGTTGAATTTTGGACATACGCTGGCGCATGCCATTGAAAATATGTATGAATTGTCGCATGGGCAGGCTGTTTCAATTGGAATGACTTATGCATGTGGGATATCAGAACAACTGACCGGGTTCAAAGAAACAAAAAGGGTCACTGATTTACTGGTAAAATATGGCTTGCCTACTTACGCAGACTTTGATAGAGCAAAAGCATTTGAAATTTTACTAAAGGATAAGAAGAAAGCAAATACAGAAATGAATTATGTATTGCTTGAAAAAATTGGAAGCGCAGTAGTAAAGCCGATTCCGCTTAAACAATTGGAAAAATTAATTCATCAATTATAACAAATTATAAGTTGCTGTTTCATACTGGCAACAAAATCTTTTTGGTAGTACATTATGATTGCAACCATTCAACCATCCGCATTAAGAGGAACAATACAGGCAGCGGCTTCCAAAAGTTCAATGCAAAGGGCATGTGCTGCCGCGTTGCTGTCGCCTGGAAAAAGCATTATTAAGAATCCTGGTCATTCCAATGATGACAATGCCGCCATTGAGATTATACAAAGACTGGGCGCAAAAATACAATGGGTGAATGCTGAACTAATAGTAACCAGTGAAGGGGTTATTCCAGTGGAAGAAGCAATCAATTGCGGTGAAAGTGGATTGAGTATACGAATGTTTACACCGTTGGTGGCATTGAGTAACAAGCTCATTACGATAGATGGAAACGGAAGCCTGGCTAAAAGGCCCATGGATTTTTTTGACGAAGTATTACCCCAGTTAAATGTAAAAGCAAAAAGCAGGAATGGGAAGCTTCCTTTAGCAATACAAGGACCGTTGGTACCTAAAAACATAACGGTTGATGGGTCACTTAGTTCACAATTTCTGACCGGTCTTTTGATGGCATATGCGGCTGCCGGCGCGCAGGATGTTGCTATCAGTGTGAATAACCTGAAAAGCCGGCCCTATATAGATCTAACCCTTACCGTTATGCGGCATTTTGGTTTGAAAGTGCCGGAGAATAAAAATTACGAATCATTTTATTTCACTGCGGACATCCAACAAACCCCAGCTTCTGGCTACTTGCCGGACGGACAGGAAAGCTCTCCGGTTCCTATTCATCATTATACAGTAGAAGGCGATTGGAGCGGTGCAGCGTTCCTGTTAGTTGCCGGAGCAATTGCCGGAGAGATTGTGGTAAAAGGATTGGATGTATTTTCAACCCAGGCAGATAAAGCTATATTGCAGGCATTGATTGATTGTGGTGCTGGTATTTCTGTTGAGCCGGAACAAATTACCCTGAGACCTTTACCAATGAAGGCCTTTCATTTCAACGCAACGGACTGCCCTGATTTATTTCCTCCTTTGGTTGTATTGGCAGCCTATTGCGAAGGTACAACAGCGATAGAAGGTGTGAGCCGCCTTGCACACAAAGAAAGCAATCGGGCCATCAGCTTGCAAGAGGAGTTCGGAAAGATGGGTATTGAAATTATTTTGCAGGATGATTTAATGCTCGTTAGAGGAATGCGCAGTGTTAATGGTACATTGGTCCATTCGCATTATGATCACCGCATAGCAATGGCTTGTGCCGTTGCCGCATTAAAAGCAACCGGAAAGATGACAATAGAGCATGCAGAAGCAATTGATAAATCTTATCCTGATTTTTACAATCATTTAATCTCATTGGGAGCAACGGTATCATTGAACGCTGAACCTGTTAACAGTTAAAATAAAAAACATTGAATTCATTCGGTCGTCTATTCCGGGTAAATATTTTTGGAGAATCGCACGGCGAATCTGCAGGCATCAACATAGATGGCTGCCCGGCTGGTTTACTTTTAAGTACAGCAGATTTTTCAGCAGACATTGAAAGAAGAAAAGGTGGTACACAGAAAGGTGTCACACCGCGCAAGGAAGATGATCTACCTATTTTCAAAAGTGGGGTATTCAACGGTAAAACAACCGGCGCACCCATTACTATCTTATTTGAAAATAAAAATATCCGCAGTAATGATTATGAAAAGCAACGGTCAGTACCAAGACCCGGCCATGCGGATTTTGTTGCACACGCAAAATTTGGCGGACATGAAGATTTCAGGGGTGGCGGACATTTCAGTGGCAGACTAACTGTTTGCCTGGTGGCCGCTGGAGTGATTGCGAAGAAATTGCTGAATCTTACACCGCTGTCAATTAAAGTAAACGCTACAATTCTTGAAATAGGCGGTGAAACGGATCTTGAAAAAGGATTACAGAAAGCCATTGATGCAAAGGATTCAGTAGGTGGTATTGTTGAATGCCGTGTAATTGATTTACCTGTTGGATTGGGGGAACCATTTTTTGATTCAGTTGAGTCTGTAATCAGTCACGCTGTTTTTGCTATTCCTGCTATAAGGGGTATTGAATTCGGAACCGGGTTTGCTGCCGCAAAAATGTTTGGAGTTGAACATAACGATGTAATAGAAGATAAAACAGGCAAAACAAAATCAAATCACGCAGGTGGAGTAGTGGGTGGCATCACCAATAGTAATGAGCTAGTGTTCAGAATTGCTGTGAAACCTACCTCATCTACACCCAAAGAACAGCAAACATTGAATTGGGAAACCGGGAATATCGAATCTTTTTCAGTAAAGGGAAGGCATGATCTGTGTATCGCACTACGTGTACCGGTTGTATTGGAAGCAGTGACCGCCCTGGTACTGGCAGATTTACTTTTGCTGGAACAACACATTAAAAGAATATTGTAACTTGTAAGCATGCCAATTATATACCACGTAACAACGGCAGCAGCCTGGAATAGTGCACAGAAGAACGGGACCTATGAATCGCCTTCTTTGGCCAAAGAGGGTTTTATTCATTGTTCGCAACAAGAACAGGTGGCAGGGGTTTTGGATCGCTATTTTTCTGATCAAAAAGATTTGGTAAAGCTTGTAATTGATACAGATAAACTCAACAGTCAGTTTATTTACGAGTGGTCGCCATCTACTTCTGCAACTTTTCCTCATGTATATGGTCCCATCAATCTTAATGCTGTGGTTGAAGTAGAGAAAATTGGATTGTAAACAAGGAATTAGGTTTAGGAATTTGGAAAAGGGACCGAAATTTTCAGCTGCAACTATTACAGGAACAAATGTCTAATTCCTGATACCGCTTTTACTTCTTCTTTTCCTTATCAGCGTCTTTAAAATCAGAAAAAGGAATGTCCATCACTTCATATTTTTTCTCATCTGGCCAGGAGTAATGCCACCATTCTGTATCAAACAATTTGAACCCGTATTTCTCCATAATATCTTTAAGCATTTTTCTGTTTTGTAATGCATCAAAGGGCAGGTTCATAAAACTATGGTGCGCAGTATCACTGAAATTATCAAAGTAAGTGGGCATCTGTAATTCTTTACCATTACCGGTATAAATAACAGTCAGGTCAACTGCCAGGCCCCTGTTATGTCCGCTGCCTTTTTTGGGATCAGCTACATATTTTTCATCCATTACTAGTTCCCAGAATTTTTCAGTTACAGAATAAGGACGGTATGCATCAAATATTTTAAGACCCATGCCTTTTTCATTCAGTTCTTTCTGAACCTGCGCCAATGCTCTTGCAGCCGGCAACCGTAGGTATGTAGTATTTGTCTTTAAAGGATACATATTCCTGCGCATAAAATTTCTTTGTGAAGCATAACGCAGTTCATACACAATGTTTGGTATGATTGATTTCAATTCGATCATTTGCTTATTGCTATCTGCCTTTACAGTTATGGCAAAAGTGGAATAATCTTTTATGACAGGTACCCCGTATTTACTGATAGGTAAATCAGGAGCTTGCGTAAACGCAAGGCTGTAGAAAAAAACAGTTTGGACGGTTAGGAAAAAATGACGTTGTTTGGGTAAATTCATTAGAAAAAATTTGATTTTTCGAAATTACTGTATCTTTTAGCCGATATGACCCACCAATCAAAGATTAGAATAATATCTGAGTCGCAGACATTTTTACTGATGGTTTTTATTTGTTGCTGGACAGGAGCTTGCAATAATACCGAACAAAAGCCGCCGGAGACCGTAGTTGTAAAAAATCCTGAAAAAATAGATGAAAAGACCAGCGAAGTATTGAAGAAAACAGTCGACTATTTAATAAGCCACAACGGATTGTTAAACGATTCGGTGCAAATGTTGCAGTCTGAATTGTTGAATACCATCTACTCCGCAAATGATTACCAGCCTATCTGGAGTCATGAAGAGAAATGGAACAGCATTGCCGACTCACTGTATAATTTTATATACTTCAGCAGGCAGTATGGTTTATTTCCATCAGATTATCACCTGCACCCATTGATGTCCATCAAGATTGGGCTCGCAAGTGATACTTTGCACAAACGAAATGTAGCCTTATGGGCGAGAGCCGATGTAATGTTTACTGATGCTTACCTTATACTGGCAAGACATCTAAATACAGGCCGGCTTGCCAAAGACAGTGTTACTTTAAGGATTGATTCGGCCTTCAATGATAATTTTTATCTCCAGAATTTTCAACAGGCCGTCTCACAAAAAAACATCCGCGTTACCCTGGAACAACTGGAACCCAAACACCCAGGATATATTAAACTGAAAGCAGCGTTAAAAACTTTTCTCGATTCTGTCAGTTTCAAGCCCACTACTTATGTTTTTTATCCCAACCGTGATTCTTTGTCACTGAAATTGCAGGTAGAAAAAAGAATGGGAGAACTTGGGCTGGATACTATTTACGGTGACACCTTTTCCTTGCGCCAGGCGATACGTACGTACCAGAAGCAGAAAGGGATTACGGTAACCGGAACAATTGGTGAAAAGACAGCTTCCAGTTTAAACAATACAGACTGGTATAAATTCAAACGGATTGCGGTTACTCTTGACCGTTATAAAATGCTGCCCGATTCGTTACAACATCAGTTTATCTGGGTGAACCTGCCTGGTTATTATATGCAGTTATGGAATGATGATACCGTTTCACTGGAATCCAAAGTGGTAGTAGGTAAGCCTCTTACCCGAACGCCACTGCTCACCAGTAAGATCACCGATATGGTAACTTATCCGCAATGGACCATCCCCGCGAGTATTATAGAAAAGGAAGTATTGCCCGGGCTTAAAAAAGATACCAATTACCTGCGCAAAAAAGGGTACAGCCTGGTCACAGAAAAAGGAGAGGAGGTTAGTCCATCAAAAGTGAACTGGAATAAATACAAAAAAGACATTCCTTATAAAGTAGTACAGGGAAGCGGAGACGATAATGCCCTGGGTGTTTTAAAATTCAACTTTAGTAATAAGTACAGCGTTTACATGCACGATACCAACCAGCGTTATTATTTCGGTAACAGTGTACGCGCTTTGAGCCATGGCTGTGTTAGGGTTCAGCAATGGGATAAGCTGGCGCATTTTATTATCTCTAATGATAGTATCAATGCAGCTGTTAATGCAAATACGTTTAAAACAGATTCGTTGCGTGCGTGGCTAAAAAGAAAGGAAAAACATGTAATACCGGTGAGGACAAGAATACCTGTTTATTTTCGTTATTTTACCTGTGAAGGAGTAAACGGTAAAGTTAAATTCTATGACGATATTTATGGCGAAGACCGTATGCTCACTGAGCGATATTTTGCTAGTAAACCTATCAATTAATGAAAATCCTGAAATGCTGGCTGTTACTGATTTGCATTTTGCAAATGCCGCCAGCATTTTCGCAAAGATCTAAACACCACGCCGGCAAAACAAAACCTTCAAATATTGAATATGGAACCGCCAGTTATTACGCCAATAAATTCCAGGGGCGCAAAACGGCAACGGGCGAATTATACGATAAAGATAAAATGACCTGTGCACACAACGCGCTTCCCTTGGGTACCTGGGTAAAAGTTACCAACGTACGCAACAAAAGATCTGTTATAGTTAAAGTAAACGACAGACTACACTATAAAAATAAGCGACTGGTAGACTTGTCAAGAGCCGCAGCAGCCAAACTGGGGTATCTGAATCGCGGATTGACAAGAGTAAAAGTTGAAATTCTCGGTATGCATCCACCTCCTCATTAGCCGAACTATCGTTAATAAATATTTCACGTTTTGAATGCTACCCGCTATTTTTGTCTTAATTCATCAAAACTAACTTTTTATGAAGAAGTTGCTGTATGCATTTCTGGCTTTGATAGCTTGCCTTCATGTTTCTTATGGCCAGGATAACGACTATATAAAACAACCTTCTTTTGGAATTAGCCTTTTTGCAAACGATTTTAAGGGCGCCGCATATTTAAGGCAAAATGGTTTTGCACTGGCTACACGCGAAAAGAAACTGGGTGACTTTAACTCAATGAGTCCGGGTTTGGCATTAAACTATGTTACCGGTGTAACAAAACATTTTGATGTAGCAGGTACACTTGGCGGCACTTTCCTCGATTATCCAATTCCCAATCATTCACCATTTGGTAATGATCATTTATTGGTGGAGGGCGACTTGTCAGTTAGGGCCAAAATGTTTTCTGATAAATATTGGCTCAGCCCTTATTTATCCGCAGGTATCGGGGCTTCCCGCTACCAGGGTTACTACGGCGCATTCATGCCACTGGGTGCAGGCTTGCAGGTTAATTTTTTCCAGGAAGCTTTTTTGTTCATTAATTCGCAATACCGGGTAGCAATAAGCGAAAATAGTGCATACCATCTTTATCACAGTATTGGATTGGTAGGAAATGTTGGTACAAGAAAAGAACCAAAACTAATTCCACCACCCCCCATACCAACAGTTGAACCACCGAAAGACCGCGATAATGATGGTGTGATTGATAGCCTGGATGCTTGCCCGGATGCAGCAGGTCTTGCCCGTTACCAGGGATGCCCGATACCCGACAAGGATAAGGATGGCATTAATGATGAAGAAGATAAATGTCCGGAAGTTGCCGGACTCGCCCGTTACCAGGGTTGCCCGGTACCAGATAAGGATAAAGATGGTATCAATGATGAAGAAGATAAGTGTCCGGAAGTAGCGGGTGTTGCAAGATACCAGGGATGTCCTGTACCAGACACAGATAAAGATGGTGTAAACGATGAAGAAGATAAATGCCCAGAGCTGGCAGGTGATGCCGCCAATAGTGGTTGCCCGGTTGTGAAGCCCGAAGTTGTTAAGAGAGTTGAATACGCTTCAAAGAATATTTTCTTTGCAACTGCTAAATATACTTTGCTTGCCAAATCAAATAAATCATTAAACGAAGTAGTAAAAATTTTAAAGGAAAACAAAGATTTGAAATTAGATATAGATGGATTCACCGATAATTCAGGTATGGTTGAAAAGAACCAGGTACTCAGTCAGAACCGTGCAGATGCAGTTAAAAAATACCTGGTAAGTAAAGGGGTGGAAGAAGCAAGGTTGGTAACAACAGGACATGGCATCGATTCCCCGATAGCAAACAATAAAACGGTAGCAGGCCGTGCAAAGAATCGCAGGGTGGAAATGCATCTCAAATATTATTAATAGATTGTATTAACAATAAAAAAAGCAGTTCAATACAGGGGCTGCTTTTTTGTTTCCGATTGTTACCTGCTTTCACATTTTCGTAAAGAAATTTGGTTGGAAATCTTCGATGCTTTATGATATCAAAAAGATTTCAAACACCCCAGGTGGGTTGGACTATAGAATACCAGCCAGGGAAATAATAAGTTGGAATAAATACGAACATCCCTCAATAATTAAACTATAACATGAAACAATTTTTTTTATCCCTGTTGCTGATGACTTTAACAGTAACTGCTTTTTCTCAATTACAATCTCCCGATGAATTTCTTGGCTATAAACTCGGGAGTCATTTTACCCCGCATTATAAGATTGTAAATTATGTTTATCACGTTGCACAACAGGTACCTGATCAGGTGAAGGTTGAAAAATACGGTGAAACGAATGAAGGCCGACCTCTACTAATGGCATATGTTGCATCAAAAGAAAACTTACCAAGGCTTGAAGAAATAAGAAAGAATAACCTGCGCCTGGCCAACTCGGCACCGGATAAAATGGCTGCAGTTGAAGAAGCTCCTGTTATTGTGTGGCTGAGTTACAATGTACATGGTAATGAACCTTCGTCATCAGAAGCGGCTATGATGATGTTGTATGAAATGGTTAATCCGGCCAACAGCAAATCAAAAGAATATTTAAAAAATACAGTTGTAATAATTGATCCCTGCATCAATCCGGATGGCCGTGACCGTTATGTGAACTGGGAAAATCAAATGCAGGGCAAATCGCCCAATGCAAATCCTGTTTCACGTGAACACATGGAGCCCTGGCCCGGTGGAAGAATCAATCACTATAATTTTGATTTGAATCGGGACTGGGCATGGCAAACCCAGGTGGAAACGCAGCAAAGACTGGTTAAATACAATCAATGGTTGCCCCAGGTGCACGTTGATTTTCATGAGCAGGGGTATAATTCACCTTATTATTTTGCACCTGCTGCAGAACCGTATCATGAAGTTATAACAGCGTGGCAGCGTGAATTTCAAACTGCAATTGGGAGAAACAATGCAAAACATTTTGATGCCAATGGTTGGCTGTATTTTACCAAAGAACGTTTCGATCTTTTTTATCCCAGTTACGGTGATACCTACCCGATTTATAACGGAGCAATCGGAATGACTTTTGAACAGGGAGGTCACAGTCGTGGTGGCCTTGCCGTTGTAATGGAAGATGGCGATACACTTACACTGCGGGATCGTTTAATGCACCATTTTACTACCGGCATGTCTACCGTAGAAATTACTTCTCAAAATGCGTTAAAAGTGATCAGGGAATTTCATAAATATTTTAATGCTGCCGTGCAAACACCTCCGGGAGAATTTAAAAGCTATGTATTGAAAAGCGACGGTACAGATAAAATAGAAAGACTTAAAACATTGCTGGGCCGAAATAGTATTGATTGGTCGTATACCAATAACGCCAGCCTCAGCGGCACCAGCTACCAGAATGGTAAGTCTGAAAATTTTAAAACAGAGACAGGGGATATTGTTATCAATGCAAACCAGCCCAAGAGCAATCTTATTAAAGTTTTGTTTGAACGCATATCTAAATTGAGTGATTCCGCTACTTACGATATCACAGCCTGGTCACTACCCTATGCATATGGTTTGAAAGCGTATGGACTGAATTCATACCTGTCCGCAAATGGCAAGAACGGACCAACAGTAATTCCAACAACTGGTGATCTGAATTTTGAAACCACATATGCTTATGTTGTTGCCTGGAACGGAATGAACAGCGCGAAATTTCTAGCTGCCGTGTTAAACAAAGGCGTTAAAGTGCGTTATGCAGAACAAAATTTTAAAGTAGGCAATAACAACTTTGAAAAAGGTGCCTTGCTTATTACAAAAGCCGCCAACTATGGACTAGGAAAAAGCCTGGAAACATTGGTAAAAAATGCGGCACTCGATAACGCTATCGCCGTCAGCAGCATTCCATCCGGGTTTGTAGATAAGGGATTTGACCTTGGTTCCGGGAGAGTAAGATTTATCACTCCACCCAAGATTGCATTATTGGCCGGAAAAGATGTTTCGCCCAATGCCATGGGAGAAATCTGGCATTTCTTTGATCAGCAACTGAACTATCCCGTTACATTGATCAATACAGATGATATGAAAAGAATGAAACCAGGCGATTTTAATGTATTGATTATACCCGATGGTAATTATGGTATGTTCTCACAAAAGGAACCGAATGATCAATTAAAAGATTTTGTAAAGACAGGTGGAAAAATAATAGCATTGGAAAATGCAGTAGCGCAAATGAGCGGTACGGATTGGGGATTTAAAATGAAAGGTGCCGATGATAAAAAGGATGAAAAAAAAGAAGATTCAAAAAAAGAAGACTATAGTCTTCTGAAAAAGTATGAAAACAGGGAGCGGGATTTTTTAGTAAATACGATTCCCGGTTCAATATTTAAAGTAGATTTGGATAATAGCCACCCGCTTGCATTTGGTTACGGGGATAGTTATTATACATTAAAACAGGATGAAAATATTTATGAGTTTCTGAAAGATGGCTGGAATGTTGGAGTCATAAAAAAAGATAACTACATAAGTGGTTTTACAGGGAGTAAATTAAAAGAAAAATTGAAAGATGGTACATTGTTTGGTGCCATGGAAATGGGTAGAGGGAACATTGTTTTTTTTGCAGATGATCCAATGTTCCGTAGTTTTTGGGAAAGCGGCAAGTTGCTATTTTGCAATGCCGTGTTTCTTGTAGGTCAGTAACCCAAAAGAAATATAAATAGTATGAGCGGAGTTGATACAACTCCGCTTTTGCATATTTTGCTGAACTTCGTCTGGTAAAAATATTTCTTACATGACGCGTATCGGTCTTACAGTGATTTTATGGCCCTGCCTGGTAAATGCGCAGCGTTTTTCATCTGCTGATTTAAAATTGCTGAAATCATGGAATACCGGAACTGTTTAAAATGAAAGCCAGGTGTTGTCAGATAGCCACTTTGCGAAAGCCGATTTACAAATTGAGCCCATTTGGCAAAAGAGAAAAAATGGTGTATGGATGTTTGTAAAGCAAACAGATTCACTTGAACAATACCAGGTCTGGCATTATTATATCCAGGATGACACGACCCTGATATTGCAATTGTTGCAGTTTAAAGTAATTGAAAAAGCTAAATTGCTGGTAAAAGATATCAACCAGCAAGCAAAGCTTAATATCTTCGATTTATTGACGCGTCATGGTTGCGAAATATACATGAAGAAAATTAATAACGGATATACGGGTGCAACAGCGGGCAATGATTGTTATACTTCCTTTAATGATGCGGAATACCTGACTGAAAACATTTCAGTAACTAAGAGTAGTATCACCAGGCTTGAAATGGGGTTTAACAAAGAAGATAAAAAAGTTTATGGTTACGTGGATGCCGTTTACAACTTTACAAGAAAGATAAAACCATCGAAATAAATTACAACATGAAGCAATTTTTAGCTGCTGCAATTTTATTGGTCATCATTGTTCCGGGAAATTTATTGAAAGCGCAGGCGCCGCAGACTTCATCATCTGCTGATATTTTGCTTGGCTTAAAAAAACTTAATGTATTGGGCAGTGTTCTCTATGTTGGTGCACACCCTGATGATGAGAATACCCGTTTGCTGGCCTACCTTGCAAAAGAAAGATTATACAGGACCGGATACCTCTCGCTTACACGTGGCGATGGCGGTCAGAACCTGATTGGAAATGAGCAGGGTATCAACCTCGGATTGATCCGCACACAGGAGTTGTTGGCAGCCCGCCGAATCGATGGCGCCGAACAATTTTTTACTACTGCATTCGATTTTGGTTTTTCAAAAACATCGGACGAAACATTCAGGATTTGGAACAAAGAAAAGATATTGGCGGATGTAGTTTGGGTAATACGCAAATTTCAACCCGATGTTATTATTACGCGTTTCCCGGAAGATGCGCGTGCCGGGCATGGTCAGCATTCATCTTCGGCTATACTTGCGCGTGAGGCATTTTTTGCTGCTGCAGATCCGAGCCGATTTCCAGAACAATTTGCAAAAGGGGTAAAAATATGGCAGGCAAAAAGAGTTTTGTGGAACACATTTAATTTTGGGGGTACCAATACCACCAGCGAAAATCAACTAAAGATAGACGTTGGAGCATTCAATGCGTTACTGGGGAAAAGTTATGGGGAGATAGCAGCTGAAAGCCGCAGCCAGCATAAGAGCCAGGGATTTGGCGTACCCAAATCGCGCGGCCAGGCCATTGAATATTTTTCAACAGTGGCAGGAGATGCCCCGGTGAGTGATATCATGGATGGGGTAGATGTTTCATGGAAACGAACCGGCAATGATGTTATCGATTCAAAAGTTACAGCCATTGTCAAAAGCTTTGATGTACAGCAGCCAGGTACCAGCATTCCGTCACTGGAGGCTTTGCAGGGATATTTATACAATCATGTAAATAATTCTTATTGGGTATTGCGGAAAATTACTGAAACATCCGATTTGATAAAAGCCTGTCTCGGGCTATTTGCAGAGGCGTTAGCAAACAAACAACTGGCAGTAGAAGGAGATTCGCTAAAAGTGAGCTTTAATGTTATCAACCGAAGTAAAATACCCGTAAGAAACGTAAAAATTTATTATAAGGATACGAGTTTTGTTTTGTCTGATTCCCTTCCTTATAACCAACAAAAGACGGTACAATTTAGCCGGCTGCTGAAGACAAAGCCATTGGAGGATCAGCCGTATTGGTTAAAAGAACAAATGACAGAAGGTAGTTACACAGTTCTTGATCAGAATAACATTGGGTTGCCGCAGAACAAAGAGGAAGATGTGAAAATTTCATTCCGTGCAGATACCAGTTATATTGGTATGTCTTTGCCATTACAATATAAATATACCGATCCGGTTAAGGGAGAGATTTATCAACCCGTCATTACAACTCCTTCAACGCTTGTAAAGATTGCACCTGCTGTTTTGCTTACCAATGTAGTTCCAAAAATTAAGCCGCAGGTTGCTGTAGATTACCAGACGCAACTGGCTTCTGCAAGTGGTAACGCCAGCATTGTTTTCAGCAATGGGTTCAAACAAAATATTGTCATCAGCCCCCGGGTAAATGAAACGCAAACAGTTACTTTCTCATTGGATTCAATCTTGAAATTCAGGAAGGATACAAGCCTTACCGCTTCAATCATTTTTCCGGGTAAGGGTGATAAAAGTTCCTTTGGGAATTACATCCGGCTCATAAATTATGATCACATCCCTACTGTACATTACTTATTCCAGTCACGTTTAAAACTGGTGAATGAAGAAGTAAAAGTGGAAGGTAAAAGAATAGGCTATATTAAGGGTGCCGGTGACAATGTACCGGATGCTTTGCTGGCAATGGGTTATGAAGTTATTTACCTCGACGAAAATGATATCACGGAGGCGAGATTGAAATCATTAGACGCAGTGATCACCGGCGTAAGAGCATATAACACCAATGAATACCTGTCTTCAAAATACAATGTGCTGATGAATTACGTAAACGATGGGGGCAACCTGATAGTGCAGTATAACACATCAAGCCAGATTGGCCCGGTGAAAGCTAAGATATCACCCTATCCGTTTGATATCTCGCGCAACCGCGTTACGGACGAAAAAGCTGCGGTAAAAATTTTAAAACCACAGCATCCGGTTCTCAATTATCCAAACAAAATTACTGATAAAGATTTCGAAGGTTGGGTGCAGGAGCGTAGTATTTATCATGCCAGTAACTGGGATAGTCATTACGAAACCATATTTGCTATGCATGATCCGGGCGAAAACGATGATGAAGGCAGTTTGATTACGGCCAAATTTGGAAAAGGAAATTTCGTTTATACGGGTCTGGTATTCTTTCGCGAACTACCCGCCGGCGTAGCAGGGGCTTATCGTTTGCTTGCTAACCTGATTGCATTGAATCATAAAAAGGGATTTTAATATGGCCGGTTCACCGCAAAGCAGGAGAGAGATAGGTTTTATAATTGCAATTGTGCTGGGATTATTGCTGGGCTTTTTTATTAAGCGCGTTAAAATAGGATTATTAATTGGCCTTGTACTGGGCTTGCTGGCCGCGGGAATGATCAGTGGAAGAAAAAAAAATCCGTGAGCAAGAGGGTCGTACTAATGCGAAGGAAGATAGTTCCAAATGATCCAACACTTAAAATCATTGCCAGCCGACAAATCGAAAATGGGCGTCCAGGAATTGAATTGATTTTTTACAAGGAGCGACTTGAAAAAATTAAAATTGGCAAGATAATACTAAGTGCTATCCGTAATTTGACAGGTTATTACGTAAAAGGCGCATGATGATTGTCCCCTTCGTAGTAAGTGACATAGCAAGTAAGATAAAAGGGTGCGATAAATCAACTAGTATAAAAGTATAACGATTATAAGTAACGAAGATAAGTATTACATATGAACGAAGAACAAGAAGATAAGATTCCTTTGTTTAAGACCTGGACGCAATGGTATATACTGTTAACGATAGTCCTCGTAACACTCATCATTCTTTTCAAACTTTTTACTAATTATTTTGCATGAGCCGTTTAGACTGGATAGTACTCACTATTACATTATCTGGCATCATCGCGTATGGTTTATACAAGAGCCGTACCACCCGAGACCTGGATGGATATTTTCTGAGTAATCGTACCATGCCCTGGTACCTCATATTGTTGAGTATCATGGGTACGCAGGCAAGCGCGGTTACTTTTTTATCAGCACCCGGGCAGGCGTATACGGATGGAATGCGTTTTGTACAAAATTATTTTGGATTGCCATTGGCCAGCATCCTGGTTTGTATTGCATTTGTTCCGGTCTTTCACCGTCTTAAAGTATATACCGCCTATGAATACCTGGAAAACCGGTTTGATATAAAAACAAGAACACTAACGTCCTTATTATTTTTATTGCAAAGAGGTGTGTCAACTGGTATCAGCATTTATGCACCCGCTATTATTCTCTCCTCTTTGCTGGGCTGGAATATTTACTGGACTAATATCTTCATGGGTGGATTGCTTATCATTTATACCGTGAGCGGTGGAGCAAAAGCAGTAGCTTATACGCAGCAATTACAGATGGTGATCATTTTCATAGGTATGTTTATAGCGGCTTATATGGTAGTGCATTTGTTACCCGAAGGCGTTGGCTTTATTGATGCATTAAGAGTAGGTGGAAAAATGGGCAAGCTGAATGTAATCACCAGTGGAGTGGAGAAAGGGACATTCAACTGGAATGATCGATACAATATTTGGAGTGGGATCATTGGTGGATTTTTTCTCCAGCTATCTTATTTCGGAACCGATCAAAGCCAGGTTGGCCGTTACCTCACCGCTAAAAGTACTACTGAAAGCAGGTTGGGACTATTGATGAACGGGCTTGTAAAAGTACCCATGCAGTTTGCTATTCTGCTGATTGGGGTGATGGTGTTTACTTTTTATCAGTTCAACCAGGCGCCCCTGTTCTTCAATGATGTACAGGTAAAAAAAGTTGCAAATTCAGATTACAAAGATTCATTAAGATTGATGCAATTGGAATATAATCTGCTGGGGAAGGAAAAGATGCTGACCGTTTCAAAATGGGTAAATGAAAATAAAACCAATGCAGACTCAAAGGAATCTGAAGCGAAATTAAAACTACTGAATCAGCAGACTGAAAAAGTAAGAACCGATTTCAAAAGTCTCATTAAGAAAACGGGGATTGGGGGTGATAACAACGATACCAACTATATCTTCCTCCGGTTTGTAATTGATTATCTTCCCAAAGGTGTTATTGGCTTACTCATTGCCGTTATATTCCTGGCTGCCTGGGGCAGTATAGCCGCGGCCTTAAATTCGCTGGCGTCCTGTACGGTGGTGGACATCCATAAGAAATTCATCAGAAAAGATTGTTCAGAAATTACAGACTACAAAACGTCCAAGTGGTACACGTTTGCCTGGGGTGTTTTTTCGATTTTCATTGCTATGTTTGCCACCAATATGGGAAGCCTCATTGAAGCAGTGAATGTATTGGGTTCACTTTTCTATGGTGTTATTCTCGGTGTTTTTTTGGTAGCACTTTATCTAAAACATGTGAAAGGAACGGCCGTCTTTATCAGCGCTGTCATAACTGAATTGGGAATTATCCTGTTGTTCTGGCAATCTTCCATTGGATTTTTGTGGTTAAATGCCATCGGGGCTATCGGGTTATTTATTCTGGCTTTGATACTGCAGCCGTTTTTTAAGGGGAAGAAAGAAGGAATTAGGATTTAGGAATTGGGAAGAAGGAAGATTTGAATGATTTTGATTATAAAAAAAGAGCCCTGCAATTGAAGGGCTCTTTCTATTTTACCAATACTTTAATTCACTATTGAAACACTTCAGGAAGTTTGCATTGAAGGTCTTATACGTTATTGCTTCCCCTTTGACCTCTATTTCAGGCTTGCTATCAGCTTCTCATTCAATGCCACATAATCATCGTTCTTTGCTTTTTTAGCTAATTCAATTGATTTGAGCGCCGTTGTTTTTGCTTCTTCTTTCTTGCCCAGTTTTGCCAGGCAGTTCGCTTTCTGGTGCCATACCCAAAATGCATCGGGTTGCTGAACGGTAGCTTTGTCAAACCATGAAAGGGCCTGGTTCAGATCTTTTCCATTTTCCAGGTAATACATAGCCGCAGCATAGTAAGGACGATTGTCGTTCTGCAATAACTCTTTGATCTCTGCAGTCACTTTAGTATCAACATCCGTTGTAATGGGCAAGCTCACTGCAATGTTTTCCCACATGATATGAAGTTCACAACTATTGGGTTTGACATTGGCAAATTGCATGGTAAATGTTTCTATCGGTTCTTTCAACTGCATAGGTTTTGCATTTACCCTTACTACGTCCTGATCTTGTTTATAGGCAGCAGGAGAAGTAACATCCAGTTGTTTACTGATAATAATCGTCCAGTTGTCCGGGTTAGGAATCGTAAGCAAACCGTATTTGCCTGCTTTTACCAACGTGCCTCCAATAGTAACATCATCATCAAAATTAAGCGTGGTAGCACCATTGGCACCCGTGCGCCATATCACATTATAGGGCCTTACATCGCCAAATATTTTACGACCCTTTACACTGGGCCTGGAGTATGATAATTCTATGCTGGATAATCCAAAATCCTGTTTAATGGTCTGGCCCGGGCTGGGGGCAGGTGTTTTTAATTGCTGAGCCGAACAGGTGTAAATCATCGCGCCTAAAAACAATGCAAGCAAAATCCTTTTCATGATATGATAGTTTTAGGCGGCAAAAATAAGGGATTGAAATGGTGCCTTAAAAACAGTTTTAGTGAATGAGTGTTAAAATTTTACCATCACAGACACTTTCGCTTTTTTACCTTTTAATAACCTCCAGGAAGGACCTTCTTTTATCAATCGAATGGCTTCATTGTCCAGCGAATCCTGTAATGACTTTGCTATGCTGAAGTTTTTAAGTGTTGTTTTATCAACTACCGTAAAATAAATTATTACATAACCATGAATATCTTTGAATTCATCCGGCACTTTTTTATTTTTCTCCAGGTATTTATTATAATCGTCCCAGCTGATAACGGGTTCAGCATCTAAAATATGAATAGTTAGATCCTTTGTCCTGTTAATTGATCTTTTTTTCTTGGTTGAATATCCACTCTCAACTACCTCGTCCAGGTAACTGGTTGCAGGTTTGAGAATGATCTGGTTTGAAAAACCTGCATTGTTTTGCAGTTTGAGGTTTTGAGTTTCAAAGCCAACAGAAGCAATGGATACACTTAATGCGGTATCGGGTGCTTTGAAAGAAAAATAACCTTTATTATCCGTTTGTGTAACTATGTTAAGATTGGGTATCTGAACAATTGCATTGGCCACGGGCTGCTTTGATTGATCTATGACAGTACCGTTAAATGTATTGATTGAAGACCTTGCCGCCAATACTTTGTTATCATCTGATTCAGTTATATTTTTTTGAAGTTTAGTTGCTTCACCTTCTGATTTTACCAGGTCTGCTTTTTTTTCAGCTTCAACTGCTGCTATGCTTTTATCTGCAGAAACTGTTTTTAATTCTTTAGGGTTGGCTAATGGTTCAGCGACACTCGCTATTGAATTTGAATCAATTTTTTTTAACCGTTTTGAAATTGAAACGGAACCAGGTTTTTCAAAGGCATGAAGCTTGTTATTTGCGGCAACAACTTCTTTTGAAGAATCGATCATCACTGGTGAAACTGTTGCTGGTAAGGAGTCTTTGCTGACTTGTGCACTGTTTTTTTGTTTTGCATCGCTGGCGGCAATATTTTCACTGGGATGATTATTGGTTAAAGTAGAATATAACCATGCACCACCAATCAATACAATTACAATGGCTGCAATTTTCCACCATTGAAAGTTTGCGATGGGAACTACCTTTCTCTCTGAAACACGTTCAGCCAATCTATCGCTTAGCTCTTTGATATCATGTTCAATGATATTGCTCCCTTGCAATGCATTGGCTTCATAACCATCCATAGCATCTGCCAGGAAAGGATCTTCCTGTGCTGCTTTTTCCATGGCATGCATTTCTGCCGGAGACAATTGTCCTTTCCAGTATTTTTCAATAGCTGAGCGTGAATAGTTATTATAGTGATTTGCTTCACTCATTTTGAAAACATCCGTTTATTTTCCTTTACATTTTAGTTTAATAAATCTAAATTATACCAGGTTTTTATCCATGCAAATCTTAAGATTGCGTCTTCCATTCTGGATCAGGCTTCTTACCTTTTTCCAATCAAGCCCGGTTTTATCTACTATTTCATTGTAACACTTCTGTTCCAGGTAAAACATTGATACTGTCTGTTGTTGTTCTGCAGATAAGGTTTGCAAACAACGCTCCAATTTTTTAAATTCAGCCTCTTTTTGCAATTCCCCATTTAGATGCAATGCTTCTTCATTTTGCATAAGATCTGCACTGATGGCCACTGTTTTTTTATTTTTCTGGCTGCGCAATTGCATCAGGCAATGATTTTTTGCAAGTGTATACAACCAGCTTTTGAAATTATCTACTTCGTGTTTTTTTAATTTAAGTATAAGTTCTTCAAATACCTGCATCACGGCGTCTTTGGCCAATTCTGAATCAGACAAGTATTTAAGACAAACACCATACACCAGTTCCATGTATCGTTGATACAACGCAGCCAATACCTGCAAATCACCATTTTGCTGGTAGGCCGTAACCAGTTCTTTGTCACTGGCCGCAGGGTTAAATATATTTTTCAGGAAAGACGTGACTATTTCATTTTACCGGGTTACCGGTTTACAAAATAATTTAAAAATATGATTATCGCGTATGTAATTCTCTAATTACCTGCATCTGTTTAGGAGTTGGCCACCAAAAATTCATTCTTAACAATTTTAAAAAATAATATTTATGCGATATGTTCTTTTGAGCTGCCTGTTAGTAGCATTCTGCCTCATTTCATTTTATAAACCAGATCCTTTTACAGTACAAGGTAAAATTACAGACGATAAAGGCATAGCCCTGGTTGGCATTACCATCAAAGAAAAAGGCACGTCCACTGCTACGACTTCAGATTCAAATGGTGATTTCAAAATAAATGTACGCAGCGAAAAGTCGGTTCTTGTATTCAGTGGAATTGGATTTAACAATAAGGAAGTGGCCGTTAAAAGCAGGAGTAGTATTAATGTGTCTATGTCAGCATCATTAAATAAACTGGAAGAAGTGGTAGTTAGTGGTTATACGGCGAGAGATGAAGCAGAAGTCGCTACCAGGTTTTCACCAAAAAAATCCATGTCACTTCCCAATGCCATATTGCAGAGTCGTGCCGCAGGTGTTGTTATTAACGGTAATAATCAAACTCCATATTACAAAAAGGAAAGAAAGAACGGAATTGGGAATACGGATGACAAGGACTTTAATACAGAGGACTACGATGGCATTATAGAAAATCGTTTTCTCACTGTAAATGAAAATGCGTTGTCAACTTTTTCAATTGACGTAGATGCAGCTTCTTATAGCAATGTGAGACGTTTCCTTCAAATGGGCCAGTTACCTCCCGCCGGCGCGGTTCGAATAGAAGAGATGATTAATTATTTTCACTACGATTACCCGCAACCACAAAATGATGCACCATTTTCCATCAATACCGAGATAGCAGAATGTCCGTGGAATGAATCGCACCGGCTTGTGTTGATTGGTTTACAGGGTAAGAAAATACCGGTAGAAAATTTACCGGCCTCCAATATTGTATTCCTGATTGATGTGTCCGGTTCAATGATGGACGAAAATAAATTGCCACTGGTAAAGACTTCTATGAAACTATTGGTGGATCAGTTAAGGGAACAGGACAAGGTTTCATTGGTAGTGTATGCCGGTAATGCAGGATTGGTATTGCCAGCAACCAGTGGTGCCGAGAAAATAAAGATCAAGGATGCAATTGATAAATTAGAAGCGGGTGGTTCAACTGCCGGCGGACAGGGGATACAGCTGGCATACAAAACTGCAAAGGAGAATTTTAAGCGCGAAGGAAATAACCGTGTGATCCTTTGCACCGATGGCGATTTCAATGTGGGCGCCAGCAGCGACGATGAGTTGGTAAGAATGATTGAACAGGAAAGAAAGAGTGGCGTGTTTTTAACTGTGCTGGGTTATGGTATGGGAAATTACAAAGACAATAAAATGGAGAAGCTGGCCGATAAGGGCAATGGCAATCATGCATACATTGATGGATTGAATGAAGCAAAAAAAGTACTGGTAAATGAATTTGGGGGAACCTTATTTACCATTGCAAAAGATGTAAAACTGCAGGTGGAATTCAACCCCGCAAAAGTGCAGGCTTATCGGTTGATTGGATATGAAAATCGGTTACTGAATAAAGAAGATTTCAACAACGATAAAAAAGATGCCGGCGAACTGGGCAGCGGTCATACCGTGACTGCACTGTATGAAGTAATACCTGCAGGAGTGAAGAATGAATTCATGGAAGGTGTGGATAAACTGAAATACCAGCAACAAAACAAATCGACTGCTGCAGGCACAGATGAGATACTTACTGTTAAATTCCGTTACAAGAAACCAGACAGCGACATTAGCAAATTGATTGAGCACATCGTACTGGATAAGCAGGTAACCATTGCCGGTACTTCTTCCAATTTCAGGTTTGCAGCAGCCGTAGCAGAATTTGGCATGCTGCTGCGCGATTCGGAATTCAAACAATCATCTTCTTTTAACAAGGCCTGGCAGCTGGCAAAAGACGCTTTGGGCCGTGATGAAGAAGGTTACCGCAGTGAATTTTTGCAATTGCTGAAAAATGCGCAATCTATCGCGAAGCATGAAAAGAAACCGGCACCCATTGAAGAGGAAGATGAAGCAATAACTGTACACAAAAAATAATTAGACAACCACGAGCCTGTCCATTATGAAAAATAATGGGCAGGTTCATTAACCATCTGTTATGAAACCAGCTATACAACTGCAGATTCCAAAACCCTGTCATGAGAATTGGGATAGCATGCATCCTACCGAACAGGGTCGATTTTGTCTATCCTGCCAAAAAGAAGTGATCGATTTTAGGTTGATGACGGATAAGGAGATACTCGATTATATTTCAAAAGCAAACAGGCAAAGTTGCGGCCGCTTTGGTAGCGAACAGCTCAACAGGGAATTAATTGGTCCGTGCGGGCCTGGTAAAACATGGTGGAAGTACTGGATGAGCGTTGCTGTCTCTCTTATTATGTTTTCTTCTAAATCAAGTGCACAGGTAAAAGTAAAAGGGGAGCCAATTGTCTGCACACCCTCCAAACATTCGGATGAGGTTGTAGTTGGTAAATTGCAGGTTAATGCTGAGGTAAATAAGGATAGTTTAAAAACTGGTTATACAGTGAATGGGATTATAATGGATGAGCGGAACAATCCGATACCCGGTGTGTCTGTAATAATTAAACATGACCGCCGTGGAGTATCTTCAGATCAAAACGGAAAGTTTGCGATAAGGATAGATGCTGCTCAAAACAAAGTATTAAGCATATCTTCTGTTGGATTTGATCCTCAGGAAATAGAAGTAAAGAAAAATGAAAATTCCGTCGTAACTGTAAATTTAAAAATGCATGAATCAGTCATGGGGTTAGGAGTTGTTGTTGTTGCTAAAAAGAAAAGAAGAACGTTTCTTAAGTTTTTCAATCCGGATCCTGTAAAATCTGCCAAGCCAGTTGCTGACATTCATTTGAAAGTATACCCAAATCCGGTAGTTGCAGGTTCAGATATTAAATTAAGAATGGATACATTGGCAAATGGTAAGTATACTCTTTCAATATTTGATATAAATGGCAATCCATTAATCAACAAAGAGATTGTTATTACAACCAGGACTATGGACGAAGTTTTCAATTGCGACAAACGTTTTAAAAGCGGAATGTATGTTTTGAAGATGACCGGTAATGGTAAAACAATTACATCCAAACTAATGATTCAGTAAAATAAACAATAAATAGTAACTAGCTTTTAAATGCAGGATGAAATTGCTGAAGTGTTTTTCTCAGGTATTCCCGGTCGAGATGCGTATATATCTCAGTGGTGGTAATGCTTTCGTGCCCCAGCATTTCCTGCACCGCGCGCAGGTCTGCGCCACCCTCCACCAGATGAGTTGCAAACGAATGCCGCAATGTGTGCGGTGATATGTTTTTAGTAATGCCAGCCTGTCGCGTCAATTCTTTAAGCATCAGGAAAATCATGACCCGGCTCAATTTGCTACCCCGGCGGTTCAGAAAAAGAATATCATTATTGCCGTGCTTCACGGGTATGTGTACACGAATATTTTTCCGGTAAATGTTAATGTGTTTAATAGCGCTTTTCCCAATAGGCACGAGCCGTTCTTTATCGCCTTTGCCCAATACTTTTATAAATCCAACATCCAGGTGCAGGTGAGAAATTTTAAGGTTCACCAGTTCACTTACCCTTAATCCGCAACTGTAAAGTGTTTCCAATATTGCTTTATTGCGACCCCCTTCGGGCTTGCTGAGATCAATCTGTGCAATAATACTTTCTATTTCTTCATAGGTAAGTGTATCTGGCAATGATCTTTTGAGTTTTGGTGCTTCTAATAAAACCGTTGGATCGGTTTTCGATAATTGCTCAATCATACAATATTTATAAAATCCCCTCAGCCCGGAAATGATCCTTGCCTGTGAAGTAGCTGTCAGTCCAAGCCCGGCAATAAATTGTAAAAATTGCTGCAGGTCTTTTAGCTGCACCTGGTCCGGCTTAAGTTTTTTCTCTTCGCCTAAAAGAAACTGCGTAAGTTTTTCTACATCCCTTATATATGCTTCAACCGAATTGTCTGAAAGTGACTTTTCGAGTTGCAGGTAAGCTTTGAATCCTTTCTTATATGCATCCCACATTTGTTTTTATCCGCAAGATTTAATGAGCGTTCAGTAATTTATGCCTTATTTTCGGCTTCAAATTTGGGCAATAAAATCGATAACTGAAATTATTTTGAATAAGCAATTGGCTACGCTCCGTTCGTTTAAACAAAAAATACGACATCACAGAAGACGTTTTCGTTTGTTCCTATCTGCTATTGAAAAGCGTCCACCCAAAGACTTAAATAATTTAACGGTAGTGGCAGATAGGCTGGCCTGGGCAGAAGTGGAATGCCTTAGTTGTGCAAACTGTTGTAAGACGATGTCGCCTACATATACAACCGAAGATATAAATCGTATTTCACTGCATCTTGGTATGAAAACAAAAGCATTCAAGGAAAAATGGTTGTATAAAGACAAGCGAGAAGGCGACTGGATGAATGTAAAACAACCCTGCCAGTTTCTTAACCTGGAAGACAATAAATGTTCTATCTACAATGTTCGTCCAGCTGATTGTGCCGGGTTTCCCCACCACGATAAAAAGAAGATGACTGATTATATGCATGTTTATAAGCAGAACATTGAATATTGTCCGGCTACTTATAAATGGGTGGAGAAGATGATGGGGTTGTTGAAAGAGCGAAATCAGGATAAGTAATGTGGAAAACGGGTGAAGGACGAAATCAGAAAACAGAAGCCTCTTATTTGACTTCCGATTTCAGACCCTGCTTCACAAAATACGCTCCAGGATATTTTGAAATAGTTTTTTAACACAGCAGTTTATTTCTGATTTATGATGTAGGATATCTGAAGCCTGATCGCTGACTTCTTCCCGTTTGGTTATTCTGTCCTAAGCGATTTTACGGGATTCGCAACTGCCGCTTTTATACTTTGATAAACTACAGTTATTCCTGCGATGAGAAAAGTAATGACTATTGCCATTAAAAATATCCAACCGCTGATATGGATACTGTATTTAAAATCCTGCAGCCATTTGTTCATCAACCACCAGGATATAGGAGCAGCAACCAGGAACGCAATTAATATTAACCTGCCGAATTCTTTTCCGAATATCCAAAGTATCTCTGTGATACTACTTCCTAAGACTTTCCGTATACCGATTTCTTTTGTTTTCTGTGCAGCCATAAATGATACCAGGCCATATAAACCAAGACAGCCAATGAAAATCGCGATCAATGAAAAAGCAGAGATGAGTTTTAGCATCGTTTCTTCAGTTTCGTAAAACGCGGCAATTTTCTCATCAAGAAACTGGTATTCATAAATTTTATCGGGATGAATGCCAGACCACTTTTTCTCCAGTGCTGGCAACGTGGATTTTATTTTATTCAGATTGATTCTTACAGCATAGTTGGTGTAATTATCTGAAAAAGATGTAATGCAAACTGCATTAATATCACTATGAAAAGAACCATCATGAAAATCTTTTACCACCCCGGCAATGGTTGCCGACATATTTCCATTGAAATATATTTTTTTACCAAGGGCCTCCTGTGGAAACTTTAAGCCCAGCTTTCGGGTTAATGTTTCATTAACCAGGAATTCACGAACCGTATCTGACGCAAAAATATTCCTGCCAGCAATTAATTGGAGATCAAAAGTTTTTATATACTGTTCATCGGCGGCTTTGATGCTGGAACGGAATAATTCTTCCTCAGTTCTTGTATCAAAACGGATCGACGTATTCCATGTTTCGTCTGAAGAAGGCGCTGCATAGCATTGTGATACACTTTGAACTCCGGGAATTGAAGCAAGTTCATTTCTTAATGTTTTCTGTGCACTGCCTGATGAATCAAATCCCATGGGTATCATTACAACCGCCTCTTTATTAAAGCCAAGATCAGATTGTTTTGCGTATTGCATTTGCCGGTAGATGACCATCATGCCGATGATTAAAATCATGGAGATGCTAAACTGGGTAACAATCAGCGTTCTCCTGGTATTAAATCCACCAATATGTTGTTGCGATAATTTTCCTTTCAATGCAGCAACCGGTCGAAAACCGGAAAGTATAAGGCCGGGATATGACCCTGCCAAAAAAGTGACAAACAACGCCAGCAATGGAATGAAAATAACCAGTAGTGAACCAGATAGAAATTGAATGTCCATTTCAATCTTGAACCATTCATTGACGGAAGGTAATGCGAGATACGATAGACCAATAGCAACTATAGCGGCTATAGCAGTTATCAATGCTGTTTCAGCTATAAACTGCCAGAAGAGTTGTCCCCGGAGACTTCCCAGCACTTTTCTTATTCCTACTTCTTTCGCTCTTTTAAGTGCTTGTGCGGTCGCAAGATTAATAAAATTTACGCATGCTGTTACGATAAGAAATAAACCGATGAACGATGATATCCATAAATTTTTCTTTTCCATTACACCACCGTAACGCCCGTCAAAATGTACCTGTGCAAGCGGCTGTAATTTATAATGATGAACGTTTTTACTTTTAGGCCTGTATTTCGCTACATAATCAGGTAACAACTTTTCAATTTGTGTGTTTGTTATATTCGGGCGCAAACGGACAAAGCATTGCAAATCGGTCGAGATACCTCCCCAGGAATCATCTTTGGCATACCAATCATTTAGCGATTTAAGTGTAGACCAGGATAAATATATTTCCGGTTTAAGGTCCGTGTTAGCAGGAATATCTCTTAATACGCCGGTAATTTTAAAATCGATCCTGTTATCATAACGAAAGGTTTTGTTTATAGGATTTTCATTGCCAAAATATTTTTTTGCAAGATGTTCTGTTAGGATTGCGGTATTCGGTTCAGTCAATGCTGTCTTTTTAAACCCTTTCAATAAAGGAAAATTAAAGATATCAAAGAGTTCAGGTTCGGAATAAGCAGCTCCTTCCGGTTCCTTAAACTTCTTCACTTCTTCACCCTGTTTAATACTGATCAAAGCATTGCGGGATATAACGGTACGGGCTACCTGTTCAGCAAAAGCATAGTCGTCACGGAATGCCTTACCAAATGGCGGTGGCACACTGGCCGCATAACTGATTTCATCCCTTTGTTGCTCGGTGACGAAACGGTAAATACGATCTGGATTCTTATGGAAATTATCAAAGCTCAAATGATATTTTACCAATGTGAAGATCAGAATACAACAGGCCATACTCAAGGCCAGTCCCAATATATTAATGATCCCGTATACCCTATTTTTCCTGAGATTCCGGAAGGCAATTTTAAAATAGTTTTTTATCATAGCTGTAGTTGAAGTTCTGAAGTTGCGAATTCATTTGTTACACATCGTCATAACAGTACAAACCTGTGACCTCCATCTTGTGTGCGCAGTCGTTTTACTATTAACCACCTGCCTACCGGACAGGCACGCTCAAACTCATTTTCTCATTCCGCTCTCAAACTATCAACCGGGTTGGCCAATGCAGCTTTAATGGATTGGAAACTCACGGTGACAATAGTAATTAGTATTGCAAGCAAAGCAGCAATCGCAAATGTCCACCAACTGATATTTATTTTGTAAGCAAAATCCTGTAACCATTTGTTCATCAGGAACCACGCAATTGGTGAAGCAATCAAGAATGCAATCAATACCAGCTTTAAAAAATCTTTTGATAAAAGGGCGGTCACATTTGTTACAGAAGCACCCAATACTTTCCTGATACCAATTTCTTTGGTGCGTTGTTCTGCTGTAAAACGAGCTAATCCAAATAAACCCAGGCAGGCAACAAATATAGTGAGACCCGCAAACAGGCCGAGTATCATTCCAATCTTTTGTTCAGATTGATAAGTGTTATTAAAACGTTCGTCGAGGAATGAATAGGACAGGGGCTCTTCAGGGCCAAATGAGCCCCATCTTTCTCTGAGGGTAGAAGTTAAACCTGAAACGTTTTTTGTTTTTAGTTTCACGATAAGCGTGCCGGGGTCGGGCGCAAAGGACATTACCAGCGGACTGATCCGTTCATGCAAAGATCTGAAATGAAAATCTTTTATTATACCGATGATGTGATAACGGATTTGCTTTCCACTATTATTGTTGTTAGAAATGGTTTGGCCGATTGATTTTTCCTTCCATCCCAGCGCATTGGCGGCAGCCTCATTCAGTATAACAGCAGATGAATCCGTAGCGAATTCTTTTGAAAAATTTCTACCAGCCTGCAGCGCCATACCGAGTGTGGGAATATAATTTTCATCCACATCATATCTTAATGTCTTAATTATTTGATTGGATGCATCGCCCGGATAAATAAAGAAATTATTGTTATCGCTGGGTCCTGCTGGTAGATAATTAGAACTGCTCACGCTGGCAACACGGGAATCATTCATAAGGTCTCTTTTAAATACGTCCTGGTTCTTTCCCAGCATCCAGGTATTATTTACAATCATCACCTGGTCCTTATCATATCCTAATTTCTTATTTTGAATAAAGGAAAGTTGATTATAAACAACCGTGGTGCTTACGATCAATATGATGGAAATAAAAAATTGAAAGATGACCAGTCCGCTTCTCAACCCCGTACTTGTTTTACCGGAAATAAACTTGCCTTTTAAAACTGCAACTGGTCTGAAAGAAGAGAGATAGAAGGCGGGATAACTGCCTGCTATAAAACCTGTACACAACACAAACAATAGTAACCCGGGTATCAGCAAAGGATGTTCTGAAAATGAAACTTCAAGTTGTTGCCCCGCAAGATAGTTGAATGAAGGAAGTGCGAGGTAGATGAACAGGATTGACAGTATTAAAGCGATGACAGTTAAGAGAAGCGATTCAAGCAGGAACTGTTTTACCAGGTCACGTTTTAAAGAACCCAAAACTTTCCTGATACCAACTTCTCTGGCACGTTTGGATGCACCGGCAGTTGAGAGGTTCATGAAATTGATACATGCAATCAACAGCATGAACATTGCGATGGCTCCGAAAATGTATACATAGCGTATGTCGCCGGTAGCACTCAGATCGCCTGAAAAATCTGAGTGAAGATGTATGTCTGTTAGTTTTTGTAAATGAAAGCTGATATTATTTCCTTTCTTCCTGAATTCCGAAAGTGTGATACCCATTGACTGCAACATTTGCGGTCCCATGTATTTTTCAACAACGCCGGGTAATTTCGCTTCCAGGTTTTTATAATCAAATCCTTTTTGCAGAACCAGGTAGGTATAAAAATTTGAACGCATCCAGCTTGCTTCTTTTGATTCAGCAATACTCGTCATGGATGCAAAAATGTCGAAATGAAAATGCGAATTCTCAGGTACCTTATCTATGACACCCGTAACCTTGCAAGCCGGATTCTTACCATCTTTAAAACTGATGATTTTACCAATGGGGTCTTCATCGCCAAAATATTTCTTCGCAACATTTTTTGTTATCACTACGCTATTTGGTTCCAGTAGGGCGGTTTTAGGGTCGCCCTGTAACAAGGGGAGCGTAAACACCTGGAAAAAATTAGAATCTACAAAGGCAAGCCGGTCTTCCCTGAAAGACTTATCTGCAAATACAAGCCGGGGTGTTCCAAAATCTCGGATGCGGGTAGCTTCTTCTACTTCAGGAAAATCTGTTTTCAGGGTATGCGCCACCGGTGGCATTACAGTTGATTCATTCATTTTTTGTCCGGCCATTATACCCTGGAAATAGACCCGAACCATCCGGTCCGCCTTTTTATTGAAGCGGTCATAACTCAATTCATTGTTTACAAAAAGCATGATGATAAGACAGGTAGCAATGCCAATAGCAAGACCCAGTATATTGATAGCAGAAAATACTTTGTTTCTCCAGAAACTACGGAAGGCTATTTTAAAATAATTTTTGATCATGCTGTTTTGCTTTTAATAGGCAAACTGAAATGAATCTCCCAGAAAAGTGCCAGATTTTTATATAGTTATTAATCAGTTGTCTATCTAAATCCTGGTATTGAAAGTGTTCGTTTTTGATACGACCGGTGTCTGTTTTTGAAAAGACATCATGTAGCGTTGAGCAAATAAAAAACAGAAGAAGTTGGAAGAATGGACGGCGTTATGCGATTGTATCTGACCTGTTTTACAAATAAATGTCTTCAATAAAAAAATAGTCAACGGTATTATTTGGATGAATGGTAACAGAAAGGACATCGTATTGTACTCTTCTCCATTCCGGGTACTGAAACTGGAAGGCTTCACTTGCAATAAACAGGTTACGGATCTTTTTTTCATCAACACTTTCTTCGGGAAATCCAAATTTCTGATTGCGCCTTGTTTTAACTTCAATAAAATGGAGCACCGCTGCTTTGCTGGCAATGATATCTACCTCACTATGTGCATGCCGCCAGTTTTTATGCAAAAGAGTAAAACCTCTTTCTTCCAGCCATTTTGCGGCCAGCGTTTCTCCTTCTTTACCGAGTAAATGATGTCTTGCCAAGGCCTTTGCGGTTTTTGTGGTATTTTGAAGCTGGAAATAAATCAATGATGAGTAATAAAAATAGCATTTTCAGGTTACAGGGAAAAGTGCAGCACTATGATTGGGGCGGATTTGATTATATCCCTCAGCTATTGGGTATAGAAAATAAAAAGCAAGAACCGTTTGCAGAATATTGGTTGGGTGCCCATGATAAGGCATCTTCAGAAATAGATGACGGAAGAAAACTAAACGATCTGCTTCAACAGCAACCCGGTTTGCTTGGTGAACAAGTAATGGAAAGATTTGGCAGGTTGCCCTATCTTTTAAAAATCCTGGATGTAAAAAATATGCTTTCTATCCAGTTGCATCCCAATAAGCAATCTGCTATCGAATCTTTTGAAAAAGAAAAGCAATCCGGCATTCCCATCGATGCAGCGCATCGTAATTATAAAGATGATAACCACAAGCCTGAACTGATGTATGCACTCAGTGATTTCTGGTTATTGCATGGGTTTCAACATCCGGATGGTCTGAAAAGGACAATCGCTGCAGTTCCTGAATTTGCATTCATGTTGCCTTTGTTTGAAACGCAGGGCTATAAAGGTTTGTATGAATCATTGATGACAATGGATCAAAACAAGGTTGACGAAATGCTGCAACCATTACTCAATCGCATCGTTCCAAAATACAATGCGGGAGCGATAAAAAAAGACAGCCCCCATTTTTGGGCGGCAAGGGCAGCACTAACATACAACGAACACGGTAAAACAGATCGCGGAATCTTTTCTATTTATTTGCTTAATCTTCTAAATCTAAAAGAAGGAGAAGCGATATTCCAGGACGCAGGTATTCTGCATGCATACCTGGAGGGACAAAATGTTGAATTGATGGCAAACAGCGATAATGTTTTACGCGGTGGCCTCACCAGCAAACATATTGATGTACCGGAATTAATGAAGCATGTCAGTTTCCATGCCGTTCATCCCGGTATTATTCGTGGCAAAGCACTGAATAAAAATGAAAGGGCATTTCTTACACCTGCACCGGATTTTGAATTGAGCAGGATTGAGATCAAACAAGACGAAGTATATAAAATTGATACCATATCAACTGATATTTTTTTAGTATTCAGCGGAAATATTGAAGCAAGCGCAGATAACTGCAAACTTGATTCGGGGCGTGGAGCCTCATTTGTAGCTTTCAGTCAGACTTCCATTTCATTGAAAGGATTAACCGATGCGGTATTGTTCAGGGCTTCCATTCCGGTTAGATAGCATGGTGCCACTGATAATACAAGTTGGATCCTTTTGTTTGCTATCAATATAAATTCATTTATTTTTGCCCAATAAGTTAATACACATGAAATCGAACAAATCGCTGATCTGGACACTGGTTGCGTTGATAATTGTAGCTGCATTATACAGAATCATTCCGGGAAGGCCCTATGGATTTGCTCCACAGATTGCAATGGCTGTTTTTGCGGGTGCTTCAATAAAGGACAAAAAATGGGCTTTTGCATTGCCGGTTTTTTCCATGTTTGTTTCAGATCTCATTTATCAATTGTTATACAATACCGGTCTTTCACCTATTTATGGTTTTTATGATGGACAGGTAATTAACTATTGCCTTTTTGCATCGATGGCATTTATAGGTATGGCGATCCGTAAAATCAATGCGGTTAATGTGTTCCTGGCATCGCTTGCGGCACCCACTGCATTTTTTCTATTGTCTAATTTTGTTACATGGAGTGGTCTTGCCGGACTTCGTGGTCTGGATCGTCCTTTTACTTTCAATGGTTTGATGATGGCTTATGCGGATGGTTTGCCTTTTTATAAGATGTCTATCATTGCTACCCTGGCATTCAGCTTGATTTTATTCGGCGGATATTACCTGCTCACAAGAAGTACATTAACTTTAAAGGAAGCGAAAGCTTAAAAAATATTTTCCCTATGCGCGAAGAGCCATTCATTGCTGTGGATGGCTTTTTTCTTTTTATAGACCCGATTCTTTTTCATAAAATTCATCCACTAATAAATGATGCCCATCAGCCGCGATTGTAGCCAGCATATCACAACGATTGTTATAGGGATTATCGGCATGTCCTTTTACCCATTTAAACCTGATTTGGTGTTTTTTGCTGAGTTCAAAAAATTTTGTCCATAGATCCCTGTTTTTTTTACCTCCTTTGAAATTGGTGGCTATCCAGTTTTTCAACCAACCTTCCTCAACCGCTTTTACTACGTACTGGCTATCGCTGTAAATGGTAATCTGCAGTCCGTCTTTCTTTAAATGTTCGAGCGCGGCAATTACGGCCATTAATTCCATCCTGTTATTGGTGGTCTTTCTATAGCCCTGCGAGATTTCTTTTTCTGTATCGCCCCATTTTAAGATCGTACCGTATCCACCCGGACCAGGATTGCCCCTTGCCGCACCGTCAGTATAAACAATCAATCCGCTATTCGCCATATTCTAATCTTTAGTCTATATACTTTATACTATATACTTTGTACTATTTACTTAAAACTTAATACTTAAAAAAACTTACAACTCAATTGTCCCCCTCATAAACGTGACTGCATTGCCACTCATTAGTACCCGATCACCAGCCAACTCGCAATCGAGATAACCACGCCGTTTGGATAACTGAATTGCTTTCATCTTCGTCTTACCTAATTGTTCGGCCCAGTAAGGCACCATGATAGTATGTGCGGACCCTGTTACGGGATCTTCATCAATACCACTCTGCGGATAGAAACATCTTGATACAAAATCAGCATCATCGCCTTTTGCAGTTACAATGATACCACGGCCAGGCATACCCGTTAATGTTTTGAAATCAGGGTTCAGGTTTTGTATGATGGATTGTGATGATAATACAATCATTAAATCAAAAGAAGTGGTATAGACCGGAACAGGGTCTATACCAAAACTTTCAAACATTCCGATAGGTACATCATTTATTAGCACTGGTTTATTGACAGGGAAATCGAGTACCAGGCGCCCATCAGTTAGTTTCGTAACTTTTAATACCCCGCTTTTGGAATGAAACGAAATAATATTCTCCGGTTGACCAACTTCCGTAAACAAAATATGGGCAGCAGCAAGGGTTGCGTGTCCGCACAAACTTACTTCTACTGCAGGCGTAAACCAGCGAATATGATAGAAGCTATTGTCTTTAACCAGGAATGCTGTTTCACTTAAATTGTTTTCCATTGCAATCTGCTGCATGGTGTCTGCTGGCAGCCAGTCTTCAAGTATGCAGATAGCAGCAGGATTACCGCCAAATAGTTTTTCTGTAAAAGCATCGGCCTGGTAAACAGGAATTTTCATTATACTTTAATTTATATTGATAAGATTATTTTTTGATGGGGATGGGTTTATCCTTAAACCTGAATGACACCAGTTTTGAATTCAGGTATATCCGGATTATGATTGGCAGCATGTATTGCTTCTGAAATAATATTTCTTGTGTCAATTGGATCTATAATGCCATCTACCCATAATCTTGCTGCTGCGTAATAGGGACTGGTTTGTTTTTCGTACCTGCCTTTTATTTCGTTCAATAGTTTTTGTTCATCTTCGGGAGCCACTTCTTTTCCCTGAGATTTCATTGCAGAGACCTGTATCTGTAATAATGTTTTGGCTGCCTGTTCTCCTCCCATAACCGCAATCTTTGCAGTGGGCCATGCAAAAATAAAACGTGGATCATAAGCTTTTCCGCACATGGCATAATTTCCAGCACCAAAAGAGTTGCCGATGATGATTGTTATTTTTGGTACTACTGAATTGGCAACGGCATTCACCATTTTGGCGCCATCTTTAATGATACCCGAATGTTCGCTCCTGGATCCTACCATAAAGCCTGTCACATCCTGTAAAAACAACAGTGGGATTTTCTTTTGATTACAGTTCATAATAAATCGGGCGGCTTTATCGGCGCTATCATTGTATATCACTCCGCCCAATTGCATTTCACCTTTTTTGTTTTTAACAATCAATCGCTGGTTGGCTACAATGCCCACGGCCCATCCATCAATTCTTGCATAGCCGCATACAATGGTTTTACCGTAATCATTTTTGAATGGTTCAAAACTGCCATCGTCTGTCAGGCATTCAATGACCTGGTGTATGTCATATGTTTTTGAATTACCCTCTGCTATAATATTATATAATTCGTGCAAACCTTTAGTTGATGCCTTACTTTCAATGCGGTCGAAAACTCCAATTGATTTAGTATGTCCAAGTTTAGAAATGATTTTTTTAACCTGGTCAAGACATTCCTGTTCCGTTTTGAATTTATAATCTGCGATGCCTGAAATTTCTGTATGTGTAACCGCGCCACCCAGGGTTTCATTATCAATATCTTCACCAATAGCAGCTTTGACCAGGTAAGGTCCGGCCAGGTAGATTGAGCCATTGCCTTCAACCATTAAAGTTTCATCACTCATTATAGGCAGGTAGGCGCCACCCGCAACACAAGCACCCATTACAGCTGCAATCTGTGTTATGCCCATTGCGCTCATGCGCGCATTGTTGCGGAATATTCTTCCAAAATGTTCTTTGTCCGGAAATATTTCATCCTGCATTGGCAAAAAAACACCGGCACTGTCCACTAAATAAACAATGGGAAGATGATTTTCCATCGCTATCTCCTGCATGCGTAAATTTTTCTTACCGGTAATGGGAAACCAGGCACCGGCTTTGACAGTTTGATCATTGGCTACAATGATGCATTGCCTTCCGCTGATATAACCAATACCCGCAACCGTACCTGCACTGGGGCAACCACCATATTCCTCATACATTTCATATCCTGCAAAAGCGCCAATTTCAATAAAAGGTTTGTCTTTATCGTTCAGGTACTCAATGCGCTCCCTCGCTGTAAGTTTGTTGCGTTCGCGTTGTTTTTCAATTGATTTTTTTCCACCACCTTGTTTCACCACGCTGAGCTTTTGTTGCATTTGACTTAGCAACAGTTTCATAGCATCTTCGTTCTTATTATGTTCAATATTCATCATAGCCGGCATTTAAGCCTGCAAAATAAGCAAACTAGCTGGTTGGTTTTAACTCAATTAATGCTGAAAAGATTTTAGATTTGAGGGTTATGCATAGAAGCAAGAAGGCCTGGATGGTATTGGCAGTAATGGCGGTTATTATAAAAATTGTTGCCGCTTTTCCTTTTGCGGTTGAACGATATTATTCCAATGGAATTTATATTGGTATCAGTAAAATCCAGCGTATATTTTTTGGATGGATTCCGTTCAGTATAGGTGATGTGTTGTATGGAACTGCTGTCGTTTATTTAATAATAAAACTTATTGGAGTCATTAGAATAATATTAAAAAAGAGCGCCAATAAATTATTCTGGCAAAATGGATTGTTGTGGATTTTCTTCCGGGCACTTACTGTCTATGTAATATTTAATTTATTCTGGGGATTGAACTATAATCGCCTGGGAACAGCTTACCAGATGCAATTAGAAATGAAAGCTTATACGAACGATGAACTTTCGACCGTTTTGAAAATCATTTCAAAAAGATTGAATGAAACAGTTACCCCCTCATTAGAGACCAGGGGTCGTTATTTAAAGAAGCAAACGTTGTTTGATGAGGCTTACACTTCCTATCAAAAAGCCGCAAAGCAGTACAGGCATCTTGATTATAGTATCAAAAGTGTAAAGCCCTCATTATTCAGTTACCTGGGCGATTATATGGGATATACCGGTTACTACAACCCATTTACAGGTGAAGCGCAGGTGAATACAACGGTTCCGGTTTTTGTAAGACCATTTACAACCTGTCACGAGATTGGGCATTTGTTGGGATATGCCAAAGAAAACGAGGCTAATTTTGCAGGTTATCTTTCTGCCAAATCTTCTGCAAATGCGGCTTTTCGTTATTCAGTGTATTTTGATTTGTATTCCTATGGCATCCGCGAATTATATTTTAAAGACAGTGCCACCGTGAAAGCACTTAATAAAAGTTTGCCCTTACAAGTCAAAAAGGATTTTAATGATTTGAGAATATTCTTTGATCAATATCAGAATCCTTTTGAACCCATCATCAGAAAAATATACGGACAATATTTAATAGCAAATGAACAACCGGCAGGTATGCGTAGTTATAATGAGGTAATGGCGTTTTTGGTGGCGTATTATAAGAAGTATGGGGAGGAAGCTTTGTAGAAGCTAGTTGGGAGTGGCTAGTGGCTAGTGGCTAGTAGGGGTTCTATTGCGTGATGCTTTCTGCGTTTTAAACTGCCTGATTTCGTAAATGGAAGAGTGCCGGGTGAAGGATTCAATTGAAAAATACAATTATGCGTTGAACTTTGTTTATAATTAAATATTGTTTTTATGAAGATTGATCAGTTACTAAAAAAAAGGTAATTCGCATTTTAAAACCCCACTAGCAACTAGCCACTTACCAAATAATCATGAACAACACTACAAAATTTATCATCTCCATCTTACTCATCGTCGGCATCGGCTCACTCGGTGGAATATTTACTGCCCCGGAGATTAAAACCTGGTACCTGCATTTGAACAAACCTTCCTGGAATCCGCCCAATTGGTTGTTTGCGCCGGTATGGTCGAGCCTTTATTTAATGATGGGAATCTCGTTTTACCTTATCTGGAAATCGGCATTTGCCAATGATAGAAAAACATGGGCAATCATTATTTTTATTGCACAGTTTGCCCTCAACTTTTTATGGTCATTTATTTTTTTCAAAAATCATCAGCTTGGATGGGCTTTCGTGGAACTGGTAGTAATGTGGCTGGCGATCCTTTGCAGCATTATCGCATTCAGTAGTATCAATAAAATTGCTGCCTGGTTGTTGGTACCTTATATTAGTTGGGTAAGTTTTGCAGGGATATTGAATTATAGTGTTTGGATGTTGAATAAGGGCTAGCAGGGAGTGGCGAGTAGCCAGTGGGATTCTATTGCAACTCGCATCTGGTATTTTAAACTTTTTATACAATCACAGTAATGGGTAGTGACTTTATTGCAACATGTTTTTAGTTCAATCTCCTTACGAAATTGAATATCGTTTTAATATAAGTGCCTCAGGTGGCATTTAAAAACCAACTTGCATTCTCTGCCCCACTTGCCACCAGCTATTCGCTACTACCTACCAGCCCCTTAAAACTTATTCTTCCACATCATGCTTTCAACGGGTCTATTGATTTGCCCGCTGTACTTGGCATCTTTCTTCTGGTTATATTTTACTTCAATCTCACCCTCTGCAGGGAAATATATCAATTGTCCGATGGGCATTCCGTGATAAATGCGTACCGGTTGCTTCACCGAGATCTCAAGTGTCCAGTTACCACAAAAACCAACATCACCTTTACCTGCGGTGGCATGTATGTCGATACCAAGCCTTCCTGTTGAAGATTTACCTTCCAGGAAAGGAACATGTGTGTGGGTTTCCGTGTATTCGGCTGTGACACCGAGGTAAAAAATATGCGGATACAAAACAAAACCTTCATCAGGTATTTCAAAAGTATCTATCTGATTATGTTTTTTTGCATCAAGAATGTGTTCTTTATAAGTAGCCAGCCATTTGCCCAAATGCACATCATAGGAATTACTACCGAGACAATCCCTGCTGTATGGTTCCAGTTTAATGGTTCCCTTTGCTATTTCTTCCAGTATGCGTGTGTCTGATAATATCATGCTATTGTTATAGTTTATTCGTTTATTTGTTTCTTTATTTCACTGATGCCCGGTTGGCACGCGAATTTCGCATTTCATAATTTTCTATGCCCATAGTTTATCAACATAATATCAACGAATCAACAAAATTAGCGGTCTGGCATATAACAGAACCGGATGGGTTTTTCCTGCAGAAGGTTCCCATAAAAAAAGACGTCTCCCATCCGCACAAAAGGTTACAGCACCTGGCGGGTCGTTACCTGTTGCCGGTGTTGTTTGATGATTTTCCATTGGAAGAAATTTTAATTGCCGACACAAGAAGGCCTTTTCTTGAGAATGAGCAATACCATTTTTCAATTTCTCATTGCGGTGATTATGCAGCTGCCATTGCCAGCCGCAATGAACGGGTGGGAATAGATATCGAACTGATCACTCCTAAGATAGAACGCGTACGACACAAATTTGTGAATGAGGATGAAATGTTATTCCTGAAAGATGAACACAAAATATTTCTTGAACAATTTGGCATGAAGGAAAAACTTGAAATGGAATTTCTTACTATGTTGTGGAGCGCTAAAGAAAGTATATTCAAATGGTATGGTTCAGGGCAAATGGATTTTAAACAACACATGCAACTAAATGGTGCAGTTGTTTTTTCCGAAGATGATTTTATTAAAATGCCTTTTCTTTTTATGAAAGAATACATGCGTTATTTCACCATTCATGCAAGGATATTTGAAGATTTGGTGCTGGCGTGGTTGCATACCGGGTAGCTTCCTTCTATGCATTTACCGATGGGATGGAGCAAACGCATTTGGGAAAGAAGAAAAACTGATCATTAAAACCAGTTGCTCATGGCAAACTGAAAGAAAAGTTGTAAAATAAAACTTTTTTACTTTTGTTTTTTACAAAATAAATTTCCCAGATGTTTAAAAATTACATCAAAATAGGCTGGCGTAACATTATTAAAGGACCATTTTATTCGGCTGTGAATATTATTGGTTTGTCGACCGGCATTGCATTTTCATTGCTGATTGGCGCATACGCCTGGAGCGAATTAGGGGTAAATACGGATTTAAAAAACGCGGATCGTCAATACATCATTGAAAGCAAATGGAAAGATCCTACCCAGGGATTTCCATTGGCTACCCTGGGACCTTTGGGTAAATCACTCAAAGAAAAGTATCCAGGACTTGTTACTAACTTTTATCGCTATGATGGCGTTACTTCAAATATTTCCAAAAACGAAAGAAGTTTCCGGGAAAACATACAGATTGGCGACAGCACCATCCTGGAGATGTTTGGATTCCCTTTGTTATACGGTGATGCAAAAACTGCATTGAATGCGCCTTATACCACCATCATGAGCAGTTCGAAGGCCATTAAATATTTTGGTAAAACAGATGTAGTTGGTCAAACGGTGAACATTGAAAGTTTCTCCGGCACCCGGCATGATTTTCTTATCACTGGCGTTTTAAAAGATTTATCCAATAACTCCGTTACAAGACTTGTTGATAATTACCCAGGTGATTTTTATGTATCTGCTGCCAACCTCGACTTCTTTGGTAGAAACATGAGCTGGCAAAATCCATATATTGTAAATTTTATTGAATTACAAAAAGGGGTATCTCCCGAAGAACTGGAGCGTCCTATTGCGCAGCTGATGCAACAAAACGCTCCTCCATTTGCGAAAGATATAAAGCCCCACCTGGTTTCTCTGCGTAATTTTTATCTGAATGCCAATAATGGCCTGGTAAAGAAAATGATTGTTGCTTTACTGGCAATTGCATTTTTCATTCTCGCAATGGCAGTTATCAATTTCATCAATATGTCAATTACCCGTTCTGCTGCAAGAATGAGAGAGATTGGTATTCGTAAAGTATTGGGTGGATTAAAGAGTCAACTCATGCTGCAGTTTCTGGGAGAATCCATCCTGCTTGTTTTTATCGCGATGTTGATTGCATTGATAATTTATGCACTGACACAAAATTTATTAAGCGCTATATTGATACATCCGGTACCATCACTGACAAGTTTTCCATTGTATTTTATTTTGCTGCCGTTCGTATTTGTTATATTACTTGGTTTAATCGCTGGTATTTACCCTGCTTTTGTACTTGCATCGCTAAAGTCCGTTGAGTCTTTAAAAGGTAAACTATCAGTAAAAGAAAACGTTTTGCTGCGTAAATCGCTGGTCGGGTTCCAGTTTGGAATTGCTGCTATCGCATTTGTAGGTGCTATTATTATTTCACAACAAATCAGCTTGTTTTTAAATAATGATTTAGGTTATAACAAAGATTATATCATCTCGGCGCAGTTGCCACGCGACTGGACGCCAGCAGGAGTAAATAAAATGGAAGCCATACGTGATCAACTGGCCGCTATTCCCCAGGTAAAAAATGCATCTCTTGCATACGAAATACCAGATGGCAACAATAGCGGATCAACCAGCCTGTATAAACAGGGAACAGATTCTTCAAGCGCAATAACGGTAGCTGCACTCAACACCGATGAAAATTATTTAGACACCTACCAGATTGGCCTGATGGCGGGTTCTTTCTTCAAAGGTCATGCAATGGACTCGGCCAGGATAGTGTTGAATGAGGCAGCAGCACATGCACTGGGTTTTACCAATGCTGCCGAAGCAATTAACCAGCAATTAAGAATGCCGGGTGACCCTACCACATTTACAGTGAATGGAGTCACCAGTGATTTTCATTTTGGTTCAAAGCAACAAAAGGTGACGCCCATTGTTTTTCTAAATGTGCAGTTTTCGATCATTTATCGTTATATGTCTCTTAAATTAAACCAGGGCAACATGGCTTCAAACATTGCGGCCGTTGAAAAAAAATGGTCTGCATTAATGCCCGGCGCTCCGTTCGAATATAAATTTATGGACGATACATTGTCCAATTTGTACAAATCAGAAATTCAATTGAAGAAAGCGGCAGTCACTGCAACCATTCTTGCGTTGATAATTGTACTCCTGGGTGTGGTTGGATTGATATCTTTGAGTATTCAAAGACGAACAAAAGAAATTGGGATTAGGAAAGTATTGGGCTCTTCGACTTCCGGAATTATCCTGTTATTTATAAAGGAGTTTTTTTCAGTGATTGTAATTGGCGGAGTAATGGCTTGTCCGCTTGCATATTTTTTAATGCAATACTGGTTGCAAGGGTATGCCTACAGAATTGATATCACTGCGCTACCTTTTATTATTTCAATACTAGGTTTGGGAATGCTTACTGCTTTGATTATTTGCCTGCAAACAAGCAGGGCCGCATTGGCCAATCCTGCTGCAAGCTTAAAAACAGAGTAGGGGGTCAGGAGTTCCCGCAAAATGGAACTAAGAATTAAGAGGAATCACCGATGTTTATAAATACACCCTGATTATAAATGTTCAACGTTTATCTAAATATATCTTATTAAGAAAAATATTTCCGTTGATTCCTTTTCATGCAGGCAGACAATGATCAACCAGATGAATGCCATTTTTTATTGGTAAAACCGGTTGTTACAATAAAACCGCTATTTAAGTATTTTCTGCTTTCCTTAGTCAAGCAATTTATCATCCTCCTCATCCGTAAGTGTCAGATTAATCGTATCCTGTCCCGCTATGCCATCTATAGAACCTCTGATGTGTGCAGCATTCAATAAAACTTTTTCCAATTGTTTCTCCCTGGCTTTCCATAATTTTTCCATGGCATCTCTTTCCTTTTGAATAGAAATTCGCATACTCATAAATCCCTCCCTAACCGCTTTCCACTGCTCTGCAAATTCATTGCTGGTGAGATAATCATATAGCAGGTGCATCTTATCGCCCCGGTTTTGTTGATTTTTGGTGGCGCTGTAAATTTTCAGGATACCATCTCTGAGTACAGAAACCAATGCTCTTACATCGGCAAAGGAACAAATCCATACACCATTCTTTTCACCAAATCCATCCATGTCTTTGGGCATCGCCTGCGTTACTATAACGGCTATATCCGCTCCCTGGCTGCGCATATCTGCTTTTAGTTTTTCTATCCAATCGCCTCCAAAATCTTTGGTACGTTTACTTTCATAAATGATTTTTCCACATTCCTGCCCGAAATTATTGCGTACTGTTTGCATACAATCTGCACCACGCACGCCTTTGCCAACTTCGCTGATTAAATCAAAGGGGAATGCGGTTTGCAACAAAGCTTCCAGCGCCAGTTCCTGTACTTCACCCTGCAATTGCATAGAACCCTGTTCTGCTTTACGACGCATCTCCTCTGCCAGTTTCTTCTGATCGTCCAGTTGTTTTTCCAGTTCCTTAACCCGCATCTGGTGTTCTGTTTCCCTGGTTGCATTTTTTTGTTCATCCAGTTTACGAAGTTCCTCCGCAATCTTTGTTCTTTCCTCCTGTAATTTTCTTTGCAGCGATAATTCCAGTTCTGCTTCTTTGGTTTTTAGTAATTGTTCTTTTTGCAAAAATTCCATTTCTTTTTGCCTGGAGGTTTTTAGCTTTTCTTCATTTTCTTTATTGTTCTGTTCCAGCAATAGCAATTTGTGTTCAAAGTCTGCACTGATGGTTTTGCGCAGACTGGTCTCTATTGTTTGCTGAAGTTTTAGTTTTTCGTTTTGTAATTGTTGATTGTATTCCTGTTCTTTTTTTGAAACTTGTTCCTGGTATTCTTTTTCCCGCCTGGCCATTTCTTCATCCTTCTGTTTTTTATAGGCAGTCATTTGCTGCCTTAATTCCTTTTTGTATTCTTCGGATACCGCTTCTTCCATCGGGAACTCAAATGCACAATTCGGACATTTTATATGGGTGGCCATTGTTCGCTAAATTTTTACAAGTTTACGAAAGAACAACGAGTAGTTTCGAAGGATGGATAAATCCTTTGCAGACCACGGGTTTGCAGCAGTGAAAATTTATAATTCTTTTAAAGCTTCCTCCAGCAATTGAATCAATTCATTTGCATTGGATCGGTTGAAGGGCAGTGGTGGTTTTATCTTTAATACATTGTGCAAGGGCCCATCGGTACTCAACAGGTAGCCCTTTTCTTTTATTTTTTCAACAATGATATCAATCTCAGGAATGGCGGGTGCTAAGGTTGATCTGTTTTTTACCAGTTCTACACCAATGAATAATCCATGGCCCCTTACATCTCCGATGATAGCATATTTTGCCTGTAATTTCTTCAGGCCATCCATTAGATAATTTCCTGTTTCTTTTGCATGTTGCTGCATTTCTTCCTGTTCAATAACATCCAGCACAGCTAAACCTGTTGCCATTGATACCGGGTTACCCCCATAAGTGTTGAAATATTCCATTCCGTTGTTGAAAGCATCTGCTATTTCATTTGTCACTACTACTGCTGCCAGCGGGTGCCCGTTACCGATAGGCTTTCCCATTACAACTATATCTGGCACCACTCCCTGCAACTCAAATCCCCAGAACGCATCTCCTGTTCTTCCAAATCCTACCTGCACTTCATCGGCAATACAGACAGCACCTGCAGCGCGGACATATTTATAAACTTCATTCAAATAATTTGGAGGCAAGGGCATTTGTCCGCCAACACCCAATAATGTTTCGCAAATAAAAAGCGCCGGCGACCTATTTTCTTTTTTTAATGTTTCAATGATCCGTTGAACATCTGCTGCGTATGTAAAACCCGCATCTGCATCATCATAACGATAAGGACCACGGTACAAATCCGGATTTATCGCTTTATGGATCCAGGGCATTTGTCCTGCGCCGCCCTTTCCATCAAACTTATATGGGCTCATTTCCATCGCAATGGTAGTTGTACCATGATATGCATGATCCAATACAATGATGTCTTTTTGCCTGGTATAATGACAACTCATTCTTACGGCCAAATCATTTGCTTCGCTTCCGCTATTTGTAAAATAGCAAACCTGTAACGTGGATGGTAATGTTGCAGTAAGACGTTTCGCGTATTCAACGATGTTATCATTGAGGTAGCGCGTGTTTGTATTCAACCTGGCAATTTGTTTTTGCATGCGTTTTACTACTACCGGGTGACAATGCCCTACATGCGAAGGATTGTTAACACAGTCCACATAAGTATTGCCCTGGTCATCATAGAGGTATTGCAGGGCAGCCTTAACAATTTTTAATTTCTTTTGATAACTGATGCTGAGGTTTCTTCCTATATGCTCCTTCCTTTCGTTCAGCAATTGTGTATAGTTATTCTCAATCATATTCGATTCAAAACCACAGGCGCTTCTGAAATTATTTTCTGCCTTAACAGGATTGATGCGGATAAATTGATGCAAAAGATTCCATGCTGGTTGCTCTGAAATGAAATGATGTTCATTGTTTGTCTCCAGTGAAGCATTATAGGCTGATTGCGTTACACTGATGCAAAGCCTCGCTGCGATAAGGTAATATAAAACTGATACTTCTTGTTCAGTCAATGGATATGCATTGTGATAACCTTGTACAACAAGTGTTGCTGCATGAAGCGGATTGGAATGATTCATCATTGCGTAAGTGCAGGCAACGGCCAGGTTGTTGATGAGCGTTGTATAAACCATATCACTGAAATCAATCAATCCACTTATCTTAGTGCCTTTCACCAGTACATTGGTATCGTTGGCATCGTGGTGGGCGTACACATGACGAAGTGAGGAAATTTGCGGCAACACTTCGGTTTCAAACTGCAATAGAAAGTAGCCGGCTATTCTCCTTCGCTCATGATTTTTGATAAACGGCAATTTCTTATTTGCATCTGCTGCATTGTTGATATCCCACACATAGTACCGGTGCATGGCTGGATGTGAAAAATTTGCCAATGCTTTGTCCATGCTTCCAAGAAAATTACCCAAATCAATATGCAAGGCATCGGGTCGATCCATTTCCGCCAGGTTCATCCAAAATTCACCTTCCAGGTAAGTCAGCAGTCGCAAATAATAAGTTCTTCCTTCCAATAGTACAACCGTCATTGATTCACCCTTATCGTTGGGAATATACCTGAAAAATTTTTCCGCTACTGCTGATGTTGACAGGTGCCCGACAATCTTTACCTGTGCATCAAAAAAATCATAGCTGTGTTCATCCGTTGCAATTTTGAAAATATATTTGGTTCCGTCTGCAGCAGTCAACAGGTAATTGAATTCGTATTCACCTGTTAATGGTTTTATGACCGGGTCCAGTCCGTAATATTTTTTTATCAAACCTGCTGCCTGCGTTTCACTGAATTTCATGGTGGATGTTTTAAACCCTTCAAATTAATTTTTACCGGGCCCGTTCAATAATTTAGCTGATATGGGTTGTAACGTAAAACTGTATGCGTAATCTTTATAGGGTAGCCGGTACTGCTCATGTGTTTTGGCACCCCAGCTATCATCGCCTCCAACACCCATTTGTTTAAAATCGATGTTCCACCAAATCATTTCTTCATTGGTCATTGAACCGCCATGATTGTTTTCCGGTGCGTTGCGATCAAAGTCCAGCCGGGCCATATCAAAATGTAAAACACCGGCACTGATCAGGGGTTTTCCTGTTGCCATTAATCCCATGCCCGCTTTGTTTTGCAGGGCCATCCAGCGAACATCCGTTCTATAGCCACTTTCCTGCGCCCTTGCATAAGGGAAAAACAATGAATCTGCGGGCATGCTGTACAGGTCAACATCAGATGCGTAGTTCCTGTCCTGGTAATTATCAAAGGGTCCGCGACCAAACCAAGTCACCTTATCAAATTCATTGTTCAATATAACGCGCATGCCAAACCGCGGAATCTCGGCAGCCGATACATTGCCGGCTGTCATTCGCACAGATACTTTTATGGCGCCGTTGGCATGAATGGTATATGCTACAAAATATCCTGCCATTACAGTAGGAAGTGAATGGCTCGTATTGATAACAATGGAATCAGGACTGGAAACGGTGATTTCAAAAGAACGCATTATTGCTTTGTCTGCCGCATGCTGCCAGACAGCGGACCGCATTTGACCACTGTTGCCAATATCGTTATCAGTGGCTGCTCTCCAGAAATATGGCTGCAGTGATTTTTGAACGATTGCCACATTGTTGATGGAATAGGATTCGAGCCAACCGGTTTGTTTGTTGAAAGAAGCAGAAAACAATTCATTGAATATTGTCGAGTGACTATTTCCCTCCCTGCTTTGCAATGCAGGATAGGTTTCGTTTTGTTGGGTTGCTTGCCCGGGCAGCGATGGAATGGCGAATTGTTCTGTAGCGATAACATGTGCCGCAGGCACCAGCATGTTTTCAGTCTTTGTTTTTGCAACAATGGTCAAAAAATACGCTGTGCCGGCTTGTTTTGAAAAAGAAGGAATTTGTAGTTGAATGAGTTTCGATTGGTGGGGGGCAATTTCAAATTCTTCCATTGCACCTTTTGCAACTATTTTGCCATTGCCCTTGATTATCCACTCAAACGTATATGGATGAAGGTTAGTAAAATCAAAGCGGTTCGTAATTTTCAATGTGTAGCTGGCTGTGTCTTTTAATTCAAAGTGTATGTTCTGGTACACCTTCTTCAATTCAAAAGCCTGTGGATGTGGTGTTCTGTCTGCATGAAACAATCCATCTGCACAAAAACTTGTATCGCTGGTAGCGCCTACATTACCCATGTCTCGGCCATAGGCCCATATGGCCCTTCCGTTTTTATCTTTTTTCTGAAACGATTGATCAGAAAAATCCCAGACAAATCCTCCCTGCAATTGTTCGTATTGGTAAAACAGATCCCAATCGTCTTTCAGGTTTCCCCCACTGTTGCCCATCATATGCGCGTATTCACATAATATGAGTGGTTTAGCGGGGCGTTTGCTGACATATTTTTCCCAAACCGGTATCGATTTATACATGGGAACAAAAAGATCGGTATAGGGATTTTCTCCTGCTTCTTCGTACTGCACGGTCCTTGTATCATCCTTTGCTTTTAACCATTGGTAAGTAGCAATTAAGTTTTCGCCATAGCGGCTCTCATTACCTAACGACCAGCCGATAATGCTGGAGAAATTTTTATCCCTTTCAAACATTCTTTTGGTCCGATCAAGATAGGCTTGTTTCCAGGCAGGTTTATCCGACAGGGTTTTTAAAGGAGAGAAGCTCATGCCATCGCATTCAATATTGGCCTCATCAATCACATAGATGCCATACTTATCACAGAGTTCATACCATTCTTCCTGGTTGGGATAGTGACTGCATCGCATGGCATTGATGTTATACATTTTGAACAACTGAATGTCCCTGATCATACTTTCCACGGTGATAACTTTTCCGGTGATCATATCATGCTCATGCCGATTTACACCTTTAACCTTTATGGCTATACCATTGATGAGTAAAAGGCCATTTTTTACTTCTACGGAACGAAATCCCAGTTTGTGCGTGATGGCTTCAATGATGGCTCCGTTTTTCTTCTTATGAAGAATGACCAACGTATAGAGATTTGGGGTTTCAGCATTCCACTTCCTGACGGACGGTATAACCCCGCTGAATGCAAGGCCAGAATTGTTCGCAGTATTTTTCAACGCTGAAAAAACCGGTTGCATTTTATTATCGTCATCCAGTATTTTTACTTCTACCTGGTCGGCCGCCGTTGTTTTTATATTCATTGACAATTGCAAACTGAAATTGCCATCATTATAGCCGTTAACCAGTCCGGCTTTGACGAAGAAATCATTCATGCACTGTTTCGGTCTTGCCATCAACAATACGCTTCGTTCAATACCACTGAGTTTCCACATATCCTGTCCTTCGAGGTAGGTTCCGTCGCAAAAACGAAATACCTGCACCGAAACAGTATTCTTTCCCTTGTGAAGAAATTTTGTGATGTCAAATTCTGCGGGTGTTTTGCTGTCTTTGCTAAAGCCGATATAACTTTCATTTATCCACAAATAGAAAAATGAATTGACGGCACCAAAACGAATGAATATGTTTTTTCCAGTCCACTCTTCAGATAGATCAAAACTTCTTTTATACGAACCTACCGGGTTGTAATCTGCCGGAACAAAAGGTGGATTGGGTGGAATTGGGTATTCAACATCGGTAAAAATAAATTTATCAAACCCCATGGTTTGCCAATCAGCAGGCACTTGGATATTATTCCATTGGCTGAGATCAAAATTGTCTTTAAAAAAGGCAAGCGGACGTTGAACAGGATTTTTAACCCAGTTGAATTTCCATTCCCCATCAAGTGATTTAATAAATGGCGACTGTTTTTCATACATAGCGTCCTCTTCTGAAGCATAGGGCAGGAACCATGCATGTGGCACAACTGTATTCCTGGAAGTAATGGAGGGATTTTCCCAATCATTAACCTTTGGTTGCGCCAGGGAACGATTACAGAAAGAAAAAAACAGGTAAGCACCAACCGTCAGAATTTTGGCAATCATGCATTTGATATTTTGGAAACAGGTTCTGTGGGTGAAGATAAAAATTTCAGTCAAGCGGCCCCCATAAAATTATCATTCGTTAAACGGTGTTTGATTTTAGCCGATATAACTTGCTGTACAGCATCCATCGCAACCTGTGAAGCATGGAATAAAAGCAATGGCTGGCGCCAAAAATAAAGCAGTGGAACTGGTTGCCGGTATTACGGGTTGATTTATCTTGCTGACATATTCACTTGCTAGGGTAATCCATTTGGATAATATTAGTATTGGATATTATGGGTTAATTTGAGCAGTCTTATTCCTTCCTTTGAAGCCCCCAATCCAACAGCATCCTTGTTTCAACATTTTACAGTTACACCGCTATATTAAGGAAGCAAATACATTTTTAGTATTTACCCCGAACCAAACAAAATAGTACTTATCAGGAAATGATTTCTGGCTGCTTTTAAAATGAGACTTGTAGCAACTTGCTTATTACTGTGCTGGATCGGATTTTTAACGGCCCAGGAACCCAACCTGGTCTTGCCGGTTGGGCATACCAGTTCAGTAAGTTCAGCAGTATTCAGTAATGATGGTAAATATATTGTAACTGCATCCTGGGATAATACCGCCAAAATATGGGAAGCAGATGAGGGAAGATTGATTTATGAATTAAAGGGACATAGCGGATCATTGACATCTGCAAAATTCAGTCCCGATGGACGATTCATCGTATCCACTTCCAAAGACAATACCGCCAAAATCTGGAGCACATTAACCGGACTATTGCTGTATGATTTGAAAGGCCATACAGAATGGGTGAACAGTGCAGCATTTAGTTCGGATGGCAAATACATTGTCACTGCATCAGACGATCATACAGCTAAAATCTGGGAAACTTCATCCGGAAAACTTATACATACACTTACAGGTCACCGTCACGCGGTTACAGTTGCTGTTTTCAGTAGCGACAATCAGCATATTATTACCGGGGCCAGGGATAGTACCGCCAGGATTTGGCAGGTTGCAACGGGTTCCATGCTGCATGAATTAAAGGGACATGTTCATTGGATAAGCGATCTTGATATAAGCAAGGATAATAAAATTATTGTGTCGGCTTCAAAAGATCGAACTGCAATTATCTGGGGTATGCAGGACGGCACTATCCGTCATCAGCTAAAATTACACAGCGGACCATTGAATGCAGTTCGCATCAGCAAAGACGGAAAATATATTGCTACTGCATCTGGTGACAGCACTGCCGCTATCTGGCGCAGCGCATCAGGCGAACTGGTTTGCAGAATGAAAGGTCACCACGGCGCGGTACGGACCATTGAATTCAGTGCAGACGGAAAATCAGTCGTTACTTCTTCTGATGACAGTACTGCCTGTGTATGGAGAACCATTGATGGCAAACTGGTAAGCCAGATGAAAGGTCATAGTGGCCCATTGAATGCTGCTTCATTTAATAAAGATGGAAAGCTGGTTGTTACAGCATCAGCAGACAATACCAGTAATTTATGGGAAACTGCCAGTGGAAATTTTGTTGTTGCCTTGAAGGGCCATACGAGTGTGGCCACCTCAGCAATATTCAGCCAGGATGGTAAATACATGGCAACCGCTTCCTGGGATAATAACGCTCGTTTATGGGATGCAGTTAGTGGAAAATTATTAACGGTGTTAAGTGGACATACAGACTGGATCAATGCTGTAGTGTTTAGTCCTGATGGAAATTTAATTGCAACCGCTTCATCCGATAATACCGCAAGGATATGGACAGTACCCGAAGGAAAGTTGTTAAAGGAATTCAGCGGACATACAGATTGGTTAAGTGCTGCTGCGTTTAGCCCTGACGGTAAGTTCCTTTGCACTGCATCCTGGGATCAGACCGCCAGGATATGGGATGTAACGACCGGTAACCTGTTATTTGAATTAAAAGGTCACCAGAACATGCTGAAATCTGTTGTTTACAATCCTGATGGGAAACTGCTTATAACCGCATCGGCAGACAATACTGCAAAGATCTGGAATACAGGTAATGGTACACTTGCTTCAACACTATCTGGTCATACAGACACCGTAAGAACTGCGGTATTTAGCGCAGATGGAAACTATATTGTTACTTCTTCCTGGGACAGTACCGCACGCATCTGGACTACAGAAGGGAAATTATTGCATGTATTGAATGGACATACCGGTTCAGTTAATGCAGCTATATTCAGCCCGGATGGGAAATACGTTGTTACTTCTGCCATGGATAGTACAACACGCATCTGGCAGGTAGCAGATGGTAGACTGGTAAGGATATTAAAAGGGCATTCACATGCTGTAAACCGCGCTTCGTATAGCCCTGACGGTAAGACTATTCTTACAACATCCTGGGACAATTCGCCGCGGATCTGGAATGCAGTGGATGGAAAATTATTGCAGGTTTTAAAAGGCCATAGCGCATCATTAAGATCGGCAACTTATGATCCATCAGGCAGGTTTATTGTAACCACTTCTGAAGACAACACATTGAAAAAATGGAACGCCGCGGATGGGCAGTTTCTCTATACATTTTTTGCTGTGGATAGTACCGGCTACCTGGCCATTGATAAAGATGGTCACTACGATGGAACGGAAAGCGCACGCAAAATGCTGTACTATGTTTGCGGGAACGATATTATCGATTTGGAACAATTCAAGGACCTGAGTTGGGAACCGGGCCTGGTAAGTAAATTAAGTGGTTTGAGTAAAGAACCCATTACCGCTAAAAAACTTTCGGAAATAAATATTTGCAACTATACGCCACTGGTAGAAGAAAGGGGATTTGTAAATGGAAGTTATCAATACCAGGTTTTGGCCAGGCGTGGCGGTATTGGCGAAATTCAATTGTTTGTAAATGGCAAACTCGTTAAAAGAATCAACCCGCTCGCCATTACAAAGACTGGAAATATTTATCGTGTTAATATTGCACAAAATTCCATTGCCGGTTATTTTGTTTCAGGCATTACCAACCATGTCATACTAAAAGCTACTACCCGTGAAGGCATGATGTTGTCGCGGGGAGCCATCATGCCGGCGCAAATAGCTGCAGCGCGACCTTCCAATCCAAATATGTATGTGATATCTGTTGGTATCAGTCAATACAAGAATGAAAAAATAAACCTGCGCTATGCATCCAGCGATGCCATGCATTTTTCTTCTATGATCAGGGAGGCAGGTAAAAAATTGCTAAATGCAGATGGTCGCGAGCATGTGTTTACTTACTTGTTGAATACAGAATCCGGTAATAGCCGCTGGCCCGCAAAAACGGCCATCCAGAAATTGATTGATACCATTTCTTATAAGGCCAGTTCGGATGATATACTCATTATCTTTTTTGCTGGTCATGGTATTTTACAACCCGGACAGAAAAATTTATTCCTGTTGACTGCCGAAGCATCCGGATTTGATTTAACAGGTATTGCAAAAGAAGTATCCATCAGTACAGATGAATTGCGCGAATGGTTGCGAAAGATCAAAGCCAATAAGCAATTGCTGATCCTGGATGCTTGTAATAGCGGACAGGCGGTGAGTGAATTACATGAATTGATTGGCAAGCGTGAAGTACCGGCAGATCAGCAAAGAGCACTGGAAAGTTTAAAAGATAAAACGGGAACTTTTATACTTTCCGCATCTGCGCCCGGACAGTCTGCTTATGAAACCAGTATGTATGGACAGGGATTGCTTACCTACAGTTTATTGGCAGGTGTTAAATTGGGTACCGGGTTAAAAAATAACCGGTTCATAGATGTTACTAAATGGTTCAATTTCGCAAGTGATTATGTAAAATTACAAGCCAGGGAAATAGGGGCGCGGCAGGATCCTGAAATACTGGGTACTGCAAGTTTTGATGTGGGGTTGGTGGACAAAGAACTGATGGATAGTATTCAATTGCCTTTGAAAAAGAAAATTTTCAAGCGATCAAAATTTATAGAGAATGAAGACTTGCTGAATGATGATTTGGATTTATCATACCTGGTAGACCAGGAGTTGAATAATCTATCCGATGCGGGTAAACAAAGTCCATTGGTATATGTGGCAGATAACCTTTATCGCGATGCATATACGATACGTGGTAAATATACGGTTACAAAAGATAACAGCGTATCGTGCAAGATCTCTTTGTTCAAAGGTCAGGGCGAAAGAATATTTCAATTTGAACTGACGGGAACGGCGGATAAGAAAGAAACATTAGCGGCGATGCTGGTTGATAAGATTAAAACATTTTTACTGCAACAATAAATGAGTGAGCTATGATAAATAATAAACTGCCTGCGATAGTATGTCTGTTGGTATGCCTGTCTCTTTTTGGATGCATTGCTTCCGAAGTTGGTTCTGCGTCAAAAAAGGAAGCATTGCATATGAAAATAAAAGAAAATAGTAATGTGGTTAGTTCGGATAAACTCATAACACAACAAATTCCCACTATGCAGGAACGATCACTTGCTGCCCGTGGCGACGGGCGCGGACTGCTGGCGCCATTGGCGGGAAACCTTATTTCACTTGCCAGTTCTGCTGTAAAACAAGTCATCGCCAATGATCAGAAAAAATACGCGGCTACTTACCAGTTTGGGCTTACAGATCTTTATTTTTATGATCAGCTATCAGAAGAAGGACCATTCGATCCGGTGGGAATGCAGTTCAGTGGTTTCAAGTTGGTACGAACTTTCCAGAAAAGCGAGGGTGTAAAAGATACTGCACTCGTCGCAGATTTTATGATTGACACTGCTAATATCTCGGACGTGATCAATAACTCTGTTTTTCGTTTGCGGGTAAAATCTTTTGACCTTCGTTATGCAAAAGCCAAAGTAGCTAAGGGGCAGGTCAAAAAGTTGAACATGGATTTTGAGATCAGCATTGTCAGTTCTTATGTAAGTCCTGATGGAGTTATCAATGAGAAAGTGGTGCTGGGTAAATTTTATTTGTTGTTGCGGGATATGCCGCTAGACAGAAGCGAACCTGCTTACCCTGCATATTATAATAAATTAAAGGATAGTTTACTCGCGGGTAAATCGTTCCTGGTACCGAGATCGGTAGGTCATTACCGCAACCCGATAGGAGAAATGAAACAGGCTTTTAGCCGGGGTGCTTACTCAATTGAAGTAAGAGTGAAGGAAAGTTCGAAGAATAATTTTGTAACACGCATGCTTTTTGAAAATGCCAATATGATCATAGACGCCTCAAGCAACGGTATCAAATCAAAAATTGGTAAGCTATAAACCGATGACTGCAAAAAAAATCATTGTCTCGTTGGTAAGTGGACTTTTCGTCCTGGCGGTAAGCTGGAAGTACCAGAATTACGACTACTCCTTGTCGGTAGAAGATAATTTTATGAAGAAGATGTTCATGATGAAAGAATATATCTATTCAACACCTTCAAAGCAAAAAGCTGATTTTGTTTTTATCAATACCGGAAAGGATCTGGCACTGGTGGAAGATACCGTAGAATATGGCAATGTTGCAGTATCTGACCGTGAAAAGATTTACCGGTTGATAGCGCATATTAATAATTTACCCCGGCAACCTGTTTTTACCGTTTTGGATATACAATTTTATTATCCCTATACAAAAGATCCCCGGGTAGATGGTTTGTTGCAAAAGGAGTTGAGCCGAAATGAAAAAATCGTTATACCGATTTTAAAAATCGATGGAGATTATTATAAGAAACCGCTTTATAAAGCACGATATGCTTATTCCAACTACCGCACCTTTGGCTCAACATTTAATAAATTCAGGATAATGAATGAAGAGGAGTATGCTTCGATACCGTTGATACTTCACCAGGACATCAATCATGCAATGTATAAAGATCATTTCTTCTTTCCTACCTGTAACGGACGCCTGTGTCTTTCAGCATTGTGGCCCAATTACTATTTAAAGAATGAAGATATCACCGGGCTAAATTATCACGCAGATATAAAAGGTATAAAAAATGATCCCCCTCCAAAGCAACAGGAAAATGTAACGGCCCAATACTATAATCTTGGTGAAATGCTGCTGGACATGGATGCAGACAGCACGAAGTATAATAATTTTTTTTCCAACAAAATAGTCATAGCAGGCAATTTTGAGGAAGACGTTCACACAACGCCTGTAGGAAAAATGGCAGGGCCTGTTTTACTGGCCAATTTATACCTGTCTTTACTTAATGGCCAGCAGATAGCAGGTGCCTGGTTAATAATTGTATTGCTATTGGCTTTTTCCGGGCTTAGCTATATTGCATGGTTCAGTAAAATTCCGGAACTGAAACTGAATTTTAAATTTCTTTTTTCCTCTTATCTTATCAAATTTATCAAGGGGTATATTTCTTATTTCGGAAGTATGTTTTTTTTATCGCTGATAGTATTGATGATATTTGACGTACATGTTGCCTTGTTCATGCCGTCGTTTATTTTTACAGGGATTGAATACATCAGGCAAAAAAGATACAAAAGCATTGGTACATCTACTGAGCATGTAACAACTGATGAAGTATGAGGTACTTTTTATTATCATACCTGTTGATGGCCGGCACCGGTGCAATTGCACAGGGTGAAAGCCCGCAGCAACTCATAGCACGGTATACCCTGCAGATTCAAACCTATCCCGATAGCATCAGCGGATATATTAGTCGTGCAAGGGCATATAATGAAAAAGGCGACTATACAGAAGCGTTGGCCGATTGTAACAAAGCCCTGGGGTTGGATTCGCACAATTATATGGCGACAAGGTTAAGGGGCCAGGCTTATTATTTCTTAAGGAAATATGAATTGTCTATTTCAGATTTCAATGAAGTGTTGAAAGAAAACCCGCGCGATACAATGGCATGGAACTGGCGCGGCAATGACTACTACTATCTCAACAAACTGGAACTGGCAGTGAATGATTACAATAAGGCTTTGCAATTGAATCCTGCCTATGCCATGGCCTGGTTCAATCGTGGTGATTCTTATTATTGGTTGGAACGTTATGATGAAGCAATTGGAGATTTATCCGAATCCATTGCACATGATCCAAAATTCATCCGCGCCTGGTATACCAGGGGCATGTGTTATTATTATCAAAAAAAATATAGCCCGGCCATTGCTGATTTTTCTCACGGACTTGAGATGGATGCAGTCAACTCCGATTTGTTGAATGCAAGGGGACTTAGTTACTATAGCAACGGGCAAAATGAAAAGGCGCTTGCTGATTTTTCGACGGCACTACTCAATGATCCGAAAAATATTTATGGATGGATCAACAGGGGCAACTTATATAAACGAACCGCGAAATATGACCTGGCCGCTACAGACTATACACAGGTACTGCTCTATGATCCAAAAAATACAGATGCACTCTATAGCCTTGGTATCGTTTACCAATTACAAAAGAAATTTAAGGAAGCTGTGGTGCAATTTACGGCAGCAATCGAACTGGAACCTGGTTTTGCAGACGCTTTGGGTAATCGCGGAGATGTATATACGCAGTTAGGTCAGTATGAACTTGCCATCAAAGATTATAATGCCAGTCTTAGCCTGCGGAAAGCGGATGCGGAAACAATTGCCAGTAAAGCTATTTGTTTTAAAAAAATGAACCGTAAGGACTCCGCTGTTCTGGCATTTAATGAGGCGGTAAGGGTTAACCCAAAATCTTTGTTTGCTATAATAGAAAGAGGGAATTTTTTTATGGATCAGTTTCAGTATGATGCGGCCACCAGGGATTATACGGAAGCATTGTCGCTGAACCCAAAGAATTTCGAGGCCCGCAATAACAGGGGAAATGTGTTTTATTACCAGCAAAAATATGATCTGGCCATCAGTGATTATAACCTGATATTATTGATGGATTCAACGAATACCACTCCATTGTTCAATCGTGGCAATGCTTATAAATTCCAACATAAATACCCGGAAGCGATCAGGGATTATAATAGTGCCATTGCATTGAACCCTGAGCATATTGGACCCTGGCGTGAAAGAGGGGATGTGTACCTTTCGTTGCAAAATTTTGATGCTGCCAGGTTCGATTTTGATAAAGCATTGCGCATCGACCCTGCCGATACATTGAGTTTGAATAACCGAGGCCTGGTTTTTTATAGCCAGGGCAGATATGATTTGGCGCTGGCCGACTACAACCACGTGTTATTGATAGCACCGGGTAATATTATTGCGCTCAATAATCGTGGCAATGCTTATGTGAAACAAGCTAAGTTTGATTTGGCACTGAAAGATTATAATGAAATTTTGCGAAGATATCCAAACAATATCCAGGCACTGGACAGTCGTGGCAATCTTTACCTGGCACAAAATAAAATTGCATTGTCCTTCAAGGATTATGACGAAGCACTCCGTATAAACCCAACATTTACCAATGCATTGAACAACCGGGGAAATGCATACCTGCGGCAGGGAAACGAAAAACTTGCTTTCGCAGATTACAATAAAATATTATCCATTGATTCAAAAAATTTGCTTGCACTTTTCAACATGGGAACTGCTTATTATAAAAAGGGAATGTATGATTCAACAATTTGGTTTGCCAACGAGGCATTGCAGGTTGATCCCAATTATGCAATAGCATATAATATGCTGGCGTTGGCCAACTATGCGCAGGGAAATCTTGACAAGGCGGCAAAAGATATTCAGTCAGCATTGAATTTAAATCCTTTTTTAAAGGAAGTGCTGAACACAAAAGGTATGATTGCTTCCTACAACGGTTTGTATGATTCATCACTTTATTATTATAACCAGGCACTTCGCATTGATTCTAATTACACAGACGTAATGAATAACCGGGGATTGGTTTATTATAACCTGGGTAAGTACGCATTTGCGGCCAATGATTACCTGAAAGCACTGCAAAGCGATCCGGACAACAGCCGTGTTATCATTAATCTCATGCTTACTTATATTGCTGCTGGCGAACTGGAAAAAGCGTTTCAACAATTTGCTCAGTACCGGCAGAAAAATCTTTCAGGTTACATGGAAGCATACAAAGCATTTGCTTTCCTGAAGAAATACATCATTGCCTGTGTCGATTATGTACGCATCAAAGATTATAAAAAAGCATTGCCGTTGTTACAGGCTTCACTGGATGAGTACCAGCAATCCAATCAGGACCAGGCAACCAATCGTATGTTGTCTTATGAATATTCAAACGTAGTTTATCGCACAGCGCAGGTACTGGAACAGTTAAAAGAGGAAGAAAAGGCGCAGGAATATTTTCGCAAAGCGGCCATCATCAATCCAAAACTTACCGGCATAACTGCTAAAATTGAAAAGCTCAATGGCAGTATTGCGCAACGTGCCGCTGCCAATCCTTTTCCGCCTGAGATTCGATTGCTGACCCCCGCCATTGTAAATGGAAATACGGTACAGCAGCAACGTACATCATCCGGGGAAATAACAGTGAGTGGAACAGTGAAAAATATTTCGGGTATTCAATGGATAAAAATCAATGGAGAAAATGTGAAGGATGTTGATAAGGATGGATATTTTTCGTATAACATCAAAAATGAATCTTCCGATCTGGTTATACAGGCAGCGGCAAAAAATGGTCTTGTTGCAACAGCAAATTACCAATGGATAAAAGCAGCTATAACAACGGATGATGGGTCAGATATAAAACCCATTGCAGCAGGAAAGTCACAAAATTATCATGCAGTACTAATAGCCTGCAGCAATTACACTGGTGACTGGAACAAACTTGCTACTACCGTTGATGAAGCAAAAAAATATAAGCAGTTGCTGGTAAGTCATTATGGTTTCAAAGAAGAAAATATTTTAGAATTATATGAAAAAGAATATACTGAAATACTGGTAGGACTCATGGGGAAATTGCGCACCCTTACAGAGAATGATAATCTTGTTATTTTGTATGCCGGACATGGAACCTACCGTCAGGCAGGTACAGAATTAATTGGTTACTGGGTACCGTTAAAAGCAACTGCTCCTGAAATTGATTATATTTCTAATAAAAAACTGGATGAACTCATCTCAGGTACAAATGCCAGGCATATTCTTATTATGTCTGACGCGTGTTATAGCGCCGTAATGAGAGGAGGGGGGCTGGATTTGGAAAAAAAGATTCCACAGCAATTTGAATATAAGTTCAAAAGCCGGCAAATATTCACCAGTGGTGGCATTGAAAAAGTTCCTGAACAGAGTATATTTATAAAAATGGTGATGAAAGCACTGGAGGAAAACAGAGAAGAATATCTTTCAATCAAAGTGCTCTATAACTTGATTTTTAACGGTGTTAAAAATCAAACCAATAATGAACCGGAATTAAATAAGTTTGGAAAGGATGGTAATGAAGGCGGACAATTCTATTTTATAAGAACCAAATAAAGAATTATGAAACGGTTGGTGCTTGTGATGCTTACCCTGTACTTCAGTTGTTTTTGCAATGCCCAGTATACGGTAACAAAAGTGATTGGTCACGTTATCAATGAAAGTTCCGGCGAAGTATTGGCAGCCGGTAGTAAGTTACGCGACGACGATATACTGGCATTTTCTTCGGAAACTGATATGTTGAGAGTAATTGTTTCGGGCAAAGGAATTTATGTTATAAGTCCCGGTCCCAAAAGCCAGAAACAACAAAACGCCATTGTGGAGATGTTGAAATCTGCCTTGAAAATAAAATCAAAAGAAGGTTACCTGAGCAGCCGTTCTGAAGAAGATGAATTGATACCGGCTGTATTAGAAACAGATGCCAGCATCAATCCTAATACGCTGATACTTCCGGAAAATAAATTTTTGTTTGACAAACGAACTTATCCGGTTGGCAATGGAAGCCGGTTTTTTCTCCAGGTTGAACTGGAAGGAACAGCACCAGTGATAAAGCCATTAAAGGTGGTTGCAGATACCCTGATGATTAATGCAACAGATTTCAGTCCAAAGAAGGCGGTATATAAATTGGGGTTTTATAACAAAGATAAAGATAATAGTGAATTGCTTTCAACCATTGCGCCTGTAATGGATACGGCAAACGCGATGGAAACCATTATCAGGTTAATGATTGCTGAAAATAAAACATTGCAATATCCATTGGCAAAAAGAAGATGTTTCGCCGAAGTATATGAGGCATTGGGAAAGCCATCTGTAATCCTATTCAATGAAACATTTAAAAAATTATCAACCGGCGTAATAAAAAATTAAATTAGCCATTATGAAAAGGATTGTTATTTGCTGCGACGGCACCTGGAACAAACCGGGAATAGTAGACCGTGGTCAGCCAGTAGAAACCAATGTTGAAAAAATTTACAAAGCAGTTGAATGTGATACATCTGTTGTGAAGCAGGTAAAATATTATGGGCAGGGTGTGGGGACAAGTTATGCCATTACGGATCAAATATTGGGAGGCAGTACCGGGCTTGGCATCGATCGCAATATAAAGGACGCCTATAAATTCCTCATGTGGAGTTATGAAGCAGGTGATGACATCTATTTATTTGGCTTCAGTCGCGGAGCCTATACAGTCAGAAGCCTGGCTGGTTTTATCCGAAATTGCGGAATAATAAAACCAGAATATTTGCACCTGGTAGATGAAGCGTATAGTCTTTACCGTGATAGAACTGAACTTACACATCCCGACAGTGATTTGATGAAAGCATTTAAAAAGTCTTATGGAATAGAATCAGAAACAGGTGTAAAATTTCTTGGGGTCTGGGATACGGTAGGCGCCCTGGGAATACCCATGCGTTGGTTCGATTGGTGGAACCGCCGTTACCAATTTCATGATGTTAAACTGGGTGCGCAGATTAAATTTGCCTACCACGCATTGGCGCTTGATGAACATCGTAAGGCATTTGCTCCGGCATTGTGGGAAGTGAGTACTGAAAGAAACCGGCAAACCTGTGAACAAGTTTGGTTTCCCGGGGTACACAGTAACATAGGCGGTGGTTATGTAGATACAGGGTTAAGTGATATTGCATTGAAATGGATGATAGATAAAGCGCGCGACACCAATTTGGAATTTGATGAAAATTATGTGACAAATCTTAAATGTGATAGCAAGGGTGAAATCAGGAATTCAGTAACGGGCTTGTTTCGTATAACGGGCCGCATCCTCCGTGCCATCAATAATGAAATCAATGACCAGATTGATAAAGCCAATAACGCCAATGAAAAGCCCAAAAAAATCCGGAATGAAAGGGTACACTATACCTGCCTTGAACGATCGCATCTTGTAAAAAAATACAAGCCGAAGAATCTCTCACTGGCATTGAAAAAAGGGATTAATTTTGAACCACTGAAAGACAGTTGGAAACCGGACTGGCTGCAATACCTTGGAGATTTTGATCCTTATTTTGCAAAATCCTTACAGGATGGACTAAACGCTGCAGGAGGAAAAGATGAAACCATTCCGGTAGACCAGGTTGACAGACTGCTGTAATTGAAAAAGCCAACAACGGCGGCAAAATCATCAATGGCTATTTGCAATACGTCAAGAGTGTCTGTCATGCCGACGATAGGAGGCATCTCTTGAAATCGTTGTGCGTTTTCATTACCGACGGTGACTAACAATGACGTTAAAATGGAATGCCCAGATTTACATAAGACAATACCTTTCTATACTGGTCGCTGTACATAACGCTTATCTGTAAGGGACCTAGATAATGGAGCGCAAGTGTTAATCCATAACCACTGAGTAAACTCGCATCCTGCCATTTGTACTTACCCGCGAAATTATAAGCCAGCGCATTTACGTGTCCTAACAAATAAATATTCTGAACAAGCTGGTATCTTAATGAAAAACGAATAGCCGCAACACTTCCTGAATGAACCGTTGCTTCGCGCAAACCTGCAAAAACAATCTGGTTGCGGAAAGTATTGGTGAGACCGCCAATAAAATAATCAGTAGCCAGGTTTTGTTTATTCGAAAAATTAATGCCTGCTTGCGTATGCGTGAGCAAAGTAAATTTCTTTGAGAGCGGAATATAGTGTTCGATATTCAATTTAAGGTGTGCGAAGCCGTTATCTCCGAAGCCCAATGAATCAGTATTGTTTATCTTCTGTCCGTTAGAAGAAAGTTTGAAATTCGGTTGCTGTTGATAGATATAACCCCCCTCCACATCAATCTTAGTTCCTTTCACGGGATATATTCCATTGCTTAATGTATTGAAACGAATGATTCCATAAGAATTCAGGAAGTCGTTGTGTCCTTTTATCCTGATACTGGAACTAATGTCAGAGGAGAAATGAATAGATTCCCATCTTGTACCAGCCCCAATAAAAAATTTCCTTTTATAAGCGCTTCCTATTGTGAGGTCGGCTTTAAGATTGCTTTGTCGGAAAATATCATTTTTGACGAAGTTATTATAGAGTGGAAAATCATGGATCATTTCACCTTGCACTTCAGCATTGGCAGAAATATTTTTTCCATGACCGAATAACTGCAGATGTTCTCCGCGAAACTTCATATTGTCGCCAATATTAAAAGTGAGCATACTCCTGGAATAGGGTGTAAGAAAATTCCGGCTGGTGATATTGGCAACCAATCCAACACCCTGGAAGCTGTTGTAGTTTAATATGAGTTTGATATAAGTCAGCGGATTTTCTTCCACATCATATACAATCTTTGCGCTGCCATCTGGTTGTGGATGTAAGGAATATAGAATCTTGGCATAATAACGTGTACCAAAGGCCTTTCTAACTTCTTCTGCCAGTTGGGTGGCGGTATAATATTTGTTTTTTTCAATCTGATTGCGTTGAAAAAAGAAAGCTGCTGTAGTTGCCTTCAACCCTCTTACTTCATAATCACTGATCAGTACGGAATCGGGCCTTATGAATGGTTTGTTATCCTGCACACCATAAATAGCATTCAGAGAATCTGCCATCTTTTTAAAATACGGATAGAGTTTCATACCTGTTTCAGTGCCTTGTCGTATAATTTCTTCGGCGGATGAAAAACTGCTGGTTCCAAATCCTTTTAATGGATGAAATACATATACATTACAAAGTTTTTGTTGCATCTTATTGTCTATGTCTTCCCGGAATGTGGAGATCTGTGTTACGATGTCGAAGATATTATTGATTTGTTCCGTTACCATGAGGTCACCAGATACGTTGCTGCCAATGACAAAATTGGCGCCCATATTGATCACTTCTTTCACTGGAAAATTTCGTACAATGCCTCCGTCAACCAGTTTAATACTATCCAGCTGTACCGGCTTGAATACCGATGGAATAGCCATGCTTGCACGCACAGCAGAAACAATTTCCCCGTTTTTTAATATGACTGCATCACCACTTGAGATATTGGCGCCAATACATTGAAAACCTTTTGGCATTTTCGAAAAATCTTTAATGCCATATACCGGAAAAAATAATTCGCTGAACTTTAACCACAGCTCCTGCGATTCCAATACACCGGCCAAACGAAAGTTGTGATTGACCCAGGGCAGTTCCACAGCATATCGCTGGTATTGTTCTTTTTCTTCAATAATAAAGGATCGGAGCGCAGCACGGTTGGTGAATAAAAGATCCCAGTCAATTTCCTTTGCAATTTTTTCTATCTCTTTACCGTCATAGCCGGATGCATATAGGCCACCTACCACACTGCCCATACTGGTGCCCGTTACATAGTCAACATGCAGGCCCGCGGAATCAAGTGCTTTCATAATGCCAATGTGGGCAAGACCTTTGGCGCCACCGCCACTTAATGTTAAACCAATCTTTGGACGGGAAGATGCAGCTACCGTATTTATTGATTGGGCATCAGCAGGCGTGTTTCGTAAAATACACGGAAGCAGGGTCAATAGCATTATTTTTTTCATCAGCAGTCCGGGGCAGTATTTGGTAAACGTCAAGATAATTACTATAGTTTATTAGCAGTATTATCCAAATGGATAGTTGTTGCCCATAAACATCTAACTGATGGCTTTTCGCCTTTGGTTAAATGATATGGACCATTAAAGGAACTGTTTTTGATATTGCACCTGTTTCAAAATGCCCTTCGAAACGTCTCTCAAAAGAACGATTTTCGTTACGATAACGTTGAAATCATACCAGTTAAAAGCCCTGGATTGACTCAAAAGAATCGTGACAGACAAAACTTTTTACCTTTGAGAAAAGCATAGAAGTCATTGCGGCATGTTCAAATTTAATAGAGCATAATTTAAACTGGTCGCCCCGCTTAACAACACAGCATTTGCTTTGTAAATTCTTTCCGGCCAATTTGTTTGCCTGGCCTCGTCAGCCGATAATAAGGGCAAGCGACAAATTGGAGAAAGGGATAAGGGCTATTTTTATCTGTATAAGGCTGAAGTGTTCGGTATCAATTCCAAAAATAGTTCGAAGAAAATACAGATTTGGAAATCAAAAAAACTGACAGCCGCTGGAAAGAGCTTCTTAAGCAATTGAAATGATAAATAGTTGCGACTTCTATTCTTTCCCATTCAAGTCTCCGGCATAGCAAGTTAAAATAAACGATGTGTTACTGCTGGACTCGAAACCTTACTGTTTATTTCTATATTGTTTATTGCATAGCAAGTGCTGGTTTATTTTCCTTTTTTTCAAAGACTGTTGCGGACACTTCGCATGTGAATAACACGATGTGACTTATTATCACTCGACAACGAAAGAAATTTCCAAAACTATTTTGTGTGAGATTTGAAGCGCTTAGCGAACCAGCAGGTTTAAATCATCACCAGAGCGGAAAGTATATCAGGGATATAACTAGCAGCTTTGTTGTTCAGATGCCGGTGTACCAGGCCCAGCCAGTGTCACCCGGGTCAACAAATTGGTTCGTAACTACAATTCGTTGTAGGTATTTTACGCTTTTATAACCGATTTGGGTTTCTACTCTTACGCGCAGCGGCGCCCCGTGAGCGATTGGAAGATCCTGCCCATTCATGCCATATGCGAGTATCGTCTGCGGATGGAGTGCGTCCAGCATATCAATACTTTCCATATAGCCATCATAGGCGTAGAAATTAACATAGCGGGCGTCCTTTTTTACCCCGGTACTGTTAAGTATGGTATGCAGCGGTACACCCGTCCATTCGGCGATGGCGGTCCAGCCCTCTTCACAAGTATGCCGCGTAATTTGTGTGCGCGGAGCGAAGGCTTTCAGATCCGCGAGAGATAAAGTAGTTGGTCGCACCACGCTACCCTCTATGGACAGGTGCCAGTCTGCAAAAGAACCACTGTGTAATTGCGCATAGTCATTACTGTAAGGTATCTTATGATCACCGCGCATGTTTGGATCCCCTGGATTGGTGGTACCGGTAGCAGGAAACGCGGAGATATAAGCGGGCTTGTATTCCTTTACCAAAGATTGGCCAGGCAACAATACACGTTGAGCGGTATAGGTCAATGCATCGCCCATGCGCAATATATTACCATATGTGGGCGGCCCATTTTTTACGCAGCCTGTTAGCAATATTCCGCCAACGGAACTTAAACCAGTAATGATGGCGTTGCGTCGGGTAATCAGGTGTTTCTTTTTCATATTATTTATCAAATGTCATGCTGCGCATTTGTTTTTTGAATCCCGACCGGCCGACCATCACCACGTGCACCACCAGGAATAGCACCAGCGCGAGGGAAACAAAGAAGTGGATAGTGCGGGCAGACTGCGCCCCGCCAAAGAATTTCAACAGAAACGGATAGGCAGCGGTAATGGCGGGTGACATTGTCATGCCTGTCATTACCGCCAATGGCAACAACAAGAATATCACTCCCACATAAGTATATTTTTGCAGGGGACCATAATGGCCATTGTTGACAGGAGGTATTTTGCGGAAATGACTGGAAAAATCAGTTAGCCACAATCTTGCGCTAAACTCGTCCATCCGTGGTGAAAGACGCTGTTTGAAATGCCCGGTTAAAATACCGGCCAGCAAATAAAACAAACCTGTTACTACCAGTATCCAACCCGACAGAAAGTGCAGGCTCCGACCCCACCCGTTTTGATTGAAAATCTCATAGGTCCGGCTGGCACTGACTGGTGAATCAGCAGCCGCAAAAAAAGGTTTTGCTTTGTCCCAGCCATTATGATGATAATTCCTGCTGATGGGTAATTCAAAGAGTGCTGGTGTCAGATCATTCCCGGCATCTCCCCAGTAGAGCCTCGGGTGCACCATCAGTATTTCAACCCCACTGTAAACAAGCGCAAAGAAACTGATTGTTATTATCCAGTGCGTAATCCGCACCCAGTGCGGGTGTCGGTTGAATGTGACAATTGGTTTGTTATGAGCAGTTATTGCAGGATGATCAATCATTGCTATGTTTGATTGGCAAACTGAATATACGTTTTTATCGCGATTTGTAGAGGCAGTTTCAAAAAAGAAGATGTGCTGCGTTTTTTTTAATACGTAAGTCAGCTAACAATTTTCTCCATTGCACTTATAGTGTTTATCAAGGTATCATTTACCCTGTAAAATTTGGGCTAATGATCACTAATTGTCTAATCTCTGGCGACATTACCAAATATCCATCAGTATGGAGGAAATCTTTATTCTTCTTTACAGCAGCGCTATCGGTACAGTAATAACTATACTTCATTTTTACCCTATCAAAAATGTATTGCTGTACAAGATCCCTTAAAAGTATACCGGAAATCCTTTCAATAATAAGTCCCAGAAGTATATAGTTATTTTCTCCATAAAATGCTCCTTCTCCTGGCTTTCCAAATCACTTGGCAAGGAATTATTATTTATTTTGAATAATTGCAACCCTTTCTCAGATTTTGCGTAACAAGTGGATATAAAGCTTAAGTATGCCATATTCGTTACTTGGTGTACATTAAGTAAAAAGTGTGAGTGAAAAATTTGTCAGAACTCTTAAAGACGCTCCAGTTAAATGGGAAGCAGTAAGGACAGGTATTATCCCAGGGCGTATCGTTTTTACCTGGTTTTGAATAATGGAATAATTTGTTATTGATTTAACCTATTGGTTTATTTGGGAAGCGAATAAAAAGTATGAATAGGCAAATATTTTTGTCATCAGTATACTGCCCTGTTAGTATTTCAGGAGTAAATAATTTACATTGTCCTTATTAAAACTTTAACGGGGTATTGGAAAATATTACCTATATCATTAAAGGTTGCATTGAAAAGAACCATAAATATCAAAGGATAATTTATGATCGTTACCGCTCCTATGCACTTAGTATAGTCTTCCGTTATATATACAGGTTTGAAAGGGCAATAAATGTAACGAACGATGGGTTCGTAAAACTGTTCCGGAATTTTGAACAATTCAGGCTTAGCGAAGAAGGGGACAATGAAGCTATACTGATGGGATGGTTAAAAAAAATACTCGTGAACACTGCTATTGATGAGTTACGAAAAGACGATATACTAAGTGAAATTGGAGGCATTCCGGAAAGCGTGTGGGAGATAACAGACAATAGCCAGCGTGCAGATCAACTATTATTATATAAAGATTTAATTGTTCTTATTAAAAACTTGCCTACTCCTTACCGAATTGTTTTCAACTTGTATGTTATTGATGGTTATTCACACAGTGAAATTGCTGATATATTAAAAGTTCCTGTGGGAACTTCGAAATCGAATTTATCAAGAGCCCGGTCGTTATTACAAAACAGCATTAAAAAAATGGAGGGTAATAGTTATGTGGGATGACGGTAATAATACGGATGAATTATTCAGGAAAGCCGCTAAAGACTATCCTTTAAAAAAACCTGCGGATAGCTGGGATGAGATTGCTGCGCTGTTAAAAAATGCTACACCAGGTAAAGTTTTTGAAAAAAAGAATAATGTCATAAATCGGTATAATGCTTTATTGATTCTATTAACTATGCTGTTGATTTTTTCGGCCCTTGCTACAAATGATGGATGGCATCTTTCGTCATCGGTTCAATATTCCGTTAAAAAAAATGAGATACTAGCTGGCAGTGAAAAGAAAATCAATATTCCGGCCTTGGGTAATGTAGCCATCGATCAGAAGAAGGCGGCGCAAAAAATATTGCGGGCCAACTTTGCTATAAAAATACCAGATAATAATAAACTTCTAGATGATCCTGGTTACAGCAGGCTTAAAAGCAAAAGTAATAGCAATCAACTGTTGATTACTAATAGTGAGCCTGAGAACCAAACGAAGATCGCAAGGACTGCTATGGATGAAAAATCAATACTTCAGGAACAAAGCAAAGGAAATTTACCCGCTACCAATTCGCTCACTAACCTATATGATTCGGTTGCCGCCTTTACACCTATAGCATTGTCGGCTGATGTTGAACCACTGGCACAATTGATAGACAAAAAAAATATGCCTGGTGACAAACAAAGCATTTTAAGTAGGCAGGAACGAGTTATTTATTTCGGCTTTTTAGCAGGTCCTTCCTTTAACCAGGTAAAAAGCCAGGGTTTAAATAAAGGCGGGTTTGATATCGGACTGCTGGCAGGCTATCGGCTGAATAGTAAACTATCCATTGAATCTGGGTTGCTGTTCGAAAAGAAATATTATTTCAGTGATGGAAAATATTTTGACATGTCAAAAGCTGGTTCGGGTATGCCTGCTGGTATGCAGGTGCTCAGCCTGGAAGGTAGCTGTGCGATATTTGAAATTCCCCTTAAACTTAAATATGATTTTGCCAATAATAATCACACCAGTTTTTTTGCCGCAACAGGCATTTCTACTTATATCATTACGAAGGAATACAATAAATACAAGGCTTTAATTAGCGGAACCCAACAGAACGTAACCGGAATTTATAATAATACTTCGAACTACTTTGCTGCTACCATTCATATAAGCGGTGGGTATCAGCGAAAAATCGGAAAAATGGTAACCCTACGTATTGAACCCTATCTGCAGATTCCAATAAGGGGACTTGGTATAGGGTCTTTACCTATTTTAAGTACAGGCATTCACCTGGGAATAACAATTCCCGTTCTCCGGTAAATATTTATTTAAATAAGAAAAGCTTAGCTGTTGCAAAATGCAACAGTGGGAAGATATTTTTTAAAACTCAAATTACAAACAAATGAAAAAGTTCAATTTTTCAGCACTGTCAGTTATCATGCTTGTTATTTTTTCTGTTATTTCATGTACGAAAAATACAGACAAAAATATTACTAAGCCAGAACAGCAAAAGGTAGCAACCAATGAAATGATAGGAGAAAACGGGGCAAATCCAGATGAGTCAATAGTGGCCTCGCTAAGCGCAGATACACGAAATTTAACTTCGGCTGCTGATAGGCATTCAAAGAACGATCGAGACCGACACTTTTTGTATACGGAGACCAATAATGCCTGGACAAATGAAATAATGATTTATAGAATAAATTCAGATGGCGCACTTCATCTTAACGGCACTACTGCCTCTGGTGGTAAAGGTACAGGCGCAGGCCTGGGCTCACAAGGAGCGTTGATTTTGGATAATGACCACGAATGGCTATTCGCAGTTAATGCGGGGAGTAATTCAGTTTCCTCCTTTCGGGTTCATGATGATGGAAGCCTTACACTTGCGCATACAGAAAGTTGCCGGGGCAAAACACCTGTTAGCTTAAGCGTCCATGAAAATATTTTATACGTCTTGAATACCGGATCTGATAATATTCATGGTTTCAGAATTGATGACGATGGTAGACTTATTCATATTGAGGGTTCAACCAAATCTTTAAGTGGTGCTGGTGTGAATGCTCCGCAGATTTCATTCACACCCAATGGAAACTGGTTGATTGTAACAGAAAAAGCAACGAATAATCTGGTTTCTTTCAAGCTAAAAAATAATGGCGCTGTATGGCCGGCCCTCGTTACTGCTTCAACAGGCGCCACCCCGTTCGGCTTTGAGTTTGCAAGAGATAATTTTATAGTGGTATCCAATGCAGCAGGAGGCGCTGCGGGGGCGGGTTCCGCAACTTCCTATGTTATAGGAGCCAATGGCAAACCTCAAGATATAAACGGAGCTATACCCAATCATGAAGCTGCACCGTGTTGGGTTGCGGTTACCAGGTTCGGTCGGTTTGCTTTTCTAACCAATACTGCCAGTAATTCTGTATCGTCATATTATGTTGCGCCGGATGGCAGTCTGTACTTAGCTCACGAGGTTGCTGCTTCTACCGACGGCGGCCCTGTTGATATTGTGGTGGCAAAAAATAATTATGATGTCTTTGTTTTAAATGGAAAGGCAAAAACGATAGGCGAATACCACCGTACAATTTTTGGTGGCTTGGCACCCACTGGGTCAGTTGGTGGATTGCCAGCGCCTGCTACTGGTTTAGCAACTTACTAATAAATTTATCCAGGAATTTTTGATCATTTTGTCACAAGGCCTTTATATTGAATGGGCCTTGTGATATTTTATTTATAGTTTGGAAAATTCATCAAGGCCAATGCACAAATTTTCTTTCTCATTGACCCATAAATATGATTTTACGCTACTCAGTTGTAACAAAATCTTCAGGAAAAAATGGATTAAGTAAAGCCTTTTATTTGAGCAGATGATTTAAGAAATTTGTTTAATTGAAATATCAAAAGAAATAATTTCATGGTTTTCTTTTTGCAGTGTTGGATATCCTTTGCTGTAGCTAGCGGAAATGGATAGCCGAATTGAATGCAAAGAGCTGAGTCAGCCACGCAACTGAAATGACATGAAACGTCCACTGCTTGCTGCTGTGCTGTTTACTTTAACCGGGTCTTAACTGCTATCTTTTATACATTTCGAGGTATCGTCACCCAACTTGCATTCCACTGTTTTTGCAACAAAACGGAATCAATTGGCTGAGCGTTTGCATTGCAGGATAGTGTTAACCATAAAACGGTAATAAATATTTTCAAAATAAGATCTTGTTGAGGTGCAATTTTTGATTTCATCATTAAGTTAATTAGAAAGACAAAGTAATGTTGAAGCCGGGTTTTAAAAAACTGGTCCGGGCAAAAGTAAATCAACTTTTGGTTGAACTATTACGATTGCACCGGATAATTAAAACCGTATACCGTGACTTATGAATGAAAGTAGCGAGCCTGCAAACGAGTGTTGGTTCATTGGAAGAGGAAGCTGGTTAAATAAAGGTTATGCATTTAAAATGCTGAGAAAAATTAATATATGAATTTAAAAGGTAAATGTTCAGGTTTATTATTTTCGAAACCGGGTTTATTATGCCAAACACCTACATTTTATCCGGAAGATTGCGCGGTAATACTTTCACAAATATTCTTACAGATCCATTATCTTTAGGGTAATACCAGGAAGAACAATAATTATTACTCATTACAGCTTACCCTGCAGTGGCCGGACTGATTATAACTTTAATTTCTTCTATCGAATGCACCGGAAAATTTGCGCAAGATGAATGCTCCCTGATAGCCTCTTCATTTTCTGCCTCGTGAATACAATAAATTTTGTCTTTGGTAACAAAAGATTCAACCCAGGTGTAAGGTTTACCCAGTACGGTGATAACAGCTACAGAAGCTTTTGATATGTTTTGTAATTCTTCGGGAGTCATATTGCCTGCGCCTGGTAAATTTCTTTCAATTATAAAATTTTTCATTGTATATTTTTTATGTGGATCCAAAATTATTATAGGAACTTCAGACGCAAATACAAATAGATACCCAATTTGCAAGGGTCACCACCTATTTTAGAATACCTAAACGAACAGCCTCGGAAACCGCTTTTGCGCGGGATGTTGTATCGAGCTTAAATAGTATGCTGGATATGTGATGATCCACTGTTTTGGAAGAAATAAAAAGTGTTTCAGCAATCTCTTTGTTCTGAATGGCTTTCTGTAATAAATTTAATACGTCAAGTTCACGATTCGTTAACTGGGCAGGATTGGTCTTCGTACTTTGTCTTAATCCCCTGGGTATTTTTTTAATTCCTTTAGCCCTCATTTCCATTTTTATTTTTTCATATACAGCGTCTGCTCCTAACTTTTGAAAAAGAGGAAGGGCATTTCTTTTGTCCTCTTCATTTCCTTCAGACAAAGCAAAAGCCAATTCAAACGGGCAACCTGTCATTTTCCAAAAGGTAGCGGCAAGGACCGCTTTTCCTTCTTTTAAAAACATGTAGGGTTTGTAGAGTTCCTGTATGTTCATTTCTTTCTTTCTCGCTTTGTATAACCAGAAGCAGAATTTACTGTTTTGGGAAGTATTGTCTATTTTTTGTACAAGATCGATGCATGCGTTTAACTCTTCTTCTGCAATAATTTTTTTTGATGTCAGCCACTCATATTCTAAAATGGCAATCATCACAGGTATGATCCGCTGATGTTCTTTGGTTACTAGTGCAAGGGTCTTTGCTTCCTGCAAATGAAGCAATGCGTCAGGGTTCCCTTTTCTTATTTCAATACTGGCCAGCGTTACCAGCGCGCCGATCTTGACGATAGCCGGTTGCCCCGGTATTGTAAGTAAGTTTTTTGTAATGGACACAGCTTCATCCCAGTTGCCGGCTTCGAGCAGTATTCTCGCTTTCAGGGATAGTATATAGTTTTTTGAAGAATCAAGATCCCTTTCTTCGCAATAATTTATACCATTCTGCAAAAATTGATTGGCAACTTCATATTGTTTAAATTCTATACTATTATAAATAATACTGGTGTAAGCTCTTGCTGCGTGATCATGAAATGATTTTTTTAACGCTATGTTCAGGCTTTCCAATAGTAATTTCTTTCCTGTTTCTTCTAACGGCTGAACCCTCCAATGGGCAGTACCAACATTACCCAGCGCATGGCATAAAATCTCATCATCGGATATTTCCCTTGCCATCGTAATTGCAATGTTCCCCCATTCAATACATTCAAATGTTTCTTCGGAAAACATTTTTAATTGTGACATATTGCTAAATGCCATTGCTTTTGCCTTTGAAGTTGGCTGGGTTTGTAAAATGTCGATAGCCTTTTTGCCAAATTTTTCAGCGTTGTCACGATTGCCTTCAATCCACCAAAGCCTTGAGAGCAAACGCATACTGTTCCCTTCCTGCTCAATATCATTTTTCTCTTGCCATAGATTCAGCGCCTTTCCCTGGAAAATAATAGCTTCTTTTATCTGGTTAGTGAGATAGCATTCATAAGCATAAGCCTCATAGAATTCTATCAATAGATCCCTGTTATTTCCGTTGGCATATTCAATCGCCGTAAGAAATAGTTTTGAAGCTTCCAGGTGTGCGCCTGCACAGGCTGCCTTTCTTGCAGCCACCGGGGCATATTGAACGACTATTGTATTGTCGTTTGAATTTTTAGCATAATGGACTATCCTTTCAATGTCTCCTTTCTCTTCAAACGATTTTAAAAAAAGTTCGAGTATCATTTTATTCAGCGCAATTCGCATAAAGGGAGAAAGCGATTCTTCAATGGTACGCCGGTACAGTTCATGTTTAAATACAACTTTATCGTTTTGTACAATAATCACATTCATGGCAAAACAATGATCCATTGCCTCGTTCCACGAAGATTTAATTTTTGCGAAACGCTCAATTTCCAATCCTTCAGGAACAACTGAGCATATTTGCCAGGCGTGTTTTGTTCCGTCATCCTGGCGTTCATAAACAGAAAGTATGGAATCTTTAATGTTATCAGGCACACCCGGACTATAACTCGCCAAAATTTCATTTACATAAAACGGGTTACCTCCAGAAATACTATAAACATCCTCGCCGCTATAACCTTTTTCTACTGCCATCGTCGACACTGCTTCTTTTGATAACGGTGTTACTTTAATTTTTGTAAACGAATCCGGCGGTAACTGAGACAATACCTGGCGCAGAGGATACCTGGAATGAATTTCATCGTCACGGAAAGTAACTATAAAGAGACAGGGCAAATGAGAGATGCGTCTTGCAAAGAATTTGACAAAGTCCAATGTTCCCTCATCGGCCCAATGAATGTCTTCAAATACCATTATCAGCCTTTCTTTTTTTGTACTCAATTCCTGGAAAAAATTCGCAAACAATGCTGAACGTTCCTCATTGGAAGGAGTTACCGGCCAACGTTCCTTATTAACCTGCCATAGGATATCGTATAAAGGCGCCAGCGGACGTGGGGTAAAAAGCCCGTCACATGCACCCCGGTAGATGGTACATTCCTCTTTCTTCTTTTTGCAAAATTCTTTTACCAGTGATGTTTTACCGATACCCGCTTCACCGGTTATAAAAATACAATGCCCTTCTCCTGAAACAATATCTTCAAATTGTTTTTGCAGCAGCGCTAAAAAACCTTCTCTCTCAATCAGCTCCATATTGACTTTTTATAAAATAGGGATACTAAGTTTTAAAATAGGGAACCTCCCTTACAATCTGCAGTATAATAGATGCTTGTTTTGCATTTGAAATAAAATTAGAAAATAAAATTAAAACTATTAATTATGAAAATCAGTTTTTCACCCTTACCACTCATCATCTGTTTTTTCATTTCCCTTAATTCTTTGGCGCAAGCAAATAAAAGTGTCGAAGCAAAGGATAAGAAACTTTTTATTGACGTACACCAGTTAACACCCGGGAAAGTAAAATTTGAAGATGTGGCAGCAGCACATCTTAAAGACTTGCAAGTTGAAAAAAGATTTGGAGTGCATTTTATCAATTTCTGGGTGAATGAAGAAAAGGGACTCGTTTATTGCCTTTCATCGGCTGCAGATACAGCATCGATTAGAAAGACACATGCAGCGGCACATGGTTTATTGCCCAGTTATACGTTCGAAGTAGCTGATGGTACCGCAGCAGCTCTTATAGGACATAAAGAATTATTCCTTGACATTCATGAATTGGGTGCAGGAAAAGTTACTGCAAAAGATGTAGCAGATGCACACAAGAAAGATCTTGCTATAGAGCATAAATACGGCGTAAACTTTATCAATTACTGGGTTGATGAGAAAGCAGGTGTGGTAATGTGTTTGTCAGAATCATCAGATGCCGCTGCTATCATCAATACACATAAGGAAGCGCACGGATTGATACCTGTTGAAATACTAAAAGTTAAACAGGGCCAATGAATGCAACGTTTTTCCCCGGAACCTTCGTGGCAAGCGGGTTTTATTCCTTTTCTTTTTGATGCCCTATTCTAGTGCGGAATGATAAACTTTTAAAAAATAAATCTTAATTATGAACAACAAACAAAAAAAGAGTTTTGAACTGAAGCCTGTAGCAAATTACTTTATATCTGTTGGTTTAATTACACTGCTATTTGGATGCAATAAGCAAGGTGGCGATAAACATGATCTGAAGAATTTTAGCCAGGTAAACCTGGTAGCAAATTCATCCAGGTACCGGCCGGTTACAGTAGACACAACGTTACTTAATGCATTTGGCCTCGCATGGTCTCCCATTGGAACGGCTTGGGTCAATTCCGTTGGCGGTCATGTTAGTGAACTGTATAGTGGTGAAGGAGCAATTGTAAGAACACCTGTTAATATTCCTTCTCCCGGTAATTTAACAGGGGGGCTGCCAACTGGCATTGTTTTCAGTGCTGGTGCCGGATTTAATTTATCCAATGGTGCATCGTCTTTTCTTTTTGCTGGGTTTGATGGCGTTCTGTCTGGTTGGAACCCTGCCTCCGGCAATAATGCAAAACAAGTCGGTGGCTTTGCCGGAGCAGCTTACACAGGTTTGGCAATAGCGTCTGATCATGGACGTAATTTGGTATATGCTGCTAATTTTAGCGGAAGAAGAATTGATGTTTGGGATACTGCGTTCAGACTTATTCCGATGCATTTTGCAGATGCCGGAATACCACTTGATTATTCTCCATATAACATACAGACAGTGGGTGATAAACTTTTTGTAATGTACGGTCAGCAGGCGAAGACTGGTGAAGGCGGGCATGTAGCCGGACCTGGTAAGGGATATGTTAGCATCTTCAATACTGACGGATCCTTTTTTAAAAGGTTTGCATCAGGTGGCAGCCTCAATTTGCCTTGGGGCGCAACAATGTCACCGTCCGGGTTCTTATCTGAAAATGACAGGGATACAGAAGTTGAAGGGGCAGGGAGTAAAACTGCAAAGCAAAATCCGAATGAGCCTGTTATATTGATTGGCAATTTTGGGGATGGTCATATAAATGTTTACAGCCTTGATTCTAAATTCTTGGGCCAGCTGCGATCTCATGATCATACAATAATTATAGATGGGCTGTGGGCCTTATCGTTTGCTCCCGCAACTGCCACTTCCATTAATCCAAACAGGCTGTATTTTACAGCAGGACCTGCAAATGAAGCGGATGGCTTGTTTGGATATCTTATTAAACAGTAAAAAATATCAACGGCTCTTCAAATGAGGAGCCGTTGATTAACGGCAAGGTGCTTATCAAAAATTTGTAAAACGTTTTTGAATTAACCGCGGAAAGCATGCCACTGTACCGTCGACAAAAACGGTAAGACTAATGGGTTGGAATTGAAATCAAATAATTTATTAAAAATAAAAAATCAACAATGACAAAAGTAAAAACAATGTTTGTGGAAGCCGTTATTCCTGCAATAAAAGCAGTAGGAAAAGCTGAAATGGAAATGGTGCTTTCCGTTATTAAGGAAAAGCATACGCCGGAAGTTTACCAAAATACGCTTCGGGGTTTATATTCAAATTTTTCAATTTTAAAATTGGCGTCACTTAAAACCAAATCAAGAATTGATGATGGACTCATTAATCTTGTTTTAGAAGCGGTTGAAGAAAGTGCGGATGCCAGTGATGTTGTCCTTTTATGAGTAAACTATATTTTAAAAAAGAAAATTGCGTCAAAAATTAATTGGGAGATGTTCGTTAGCACAAAATTTAATCCATCGCAAGAAATCTCATAAGCTGCAAAAGATAAAAGCTAGTCAGGCAAATGTCAGGTTCAACCAATTTCATTTGCGGCAACCTGAGCATAAAGCTGAAAAAATTATTTAACACAAACCATCTGCCTGCCACCCTAAACGCTTTTTCAAATCATTGGACGGCCATAGCTGTTGCATACGGCAACAAATAAAAAGTGTCGCCGCCCACGGCTGAGGATCATATTTGGTTTTGCATGAATTTTTCACCGGCAGCAAAATCGGTGAAATCAAAATGCCCTTGTAAGATTTGAAACCGGGAATTTTTTTACCTGCTGTTTTTTGAAATCGCTACCCAATTGCGGATTGTAATCAGGCTATGGTTATTCTCAGCATATGAATAATTATTCACCAGTACAAATCTGCCTGCAGACAAATGATTTTTTGAGAATGAGATATTCATCATGAACTCAGCAGATATAAAAAAATTGCTGACCACTATCAAGTTTCTGTATAATAGGATCATTTATTATGAACATCATTAAACAAAAAAAATAAATAAGTAGAAATTAAATCTTTATGAAAAAGCTCGGCGTTATATTCATTTTAATATGCCTGGCACTTGGATCTTTTAGCCAGGTAGCCATTAAAGGAAAAATAAAAGATCAGCAACAAAATCTGAGATCAGCAACTGTACTTTTACTATCATCTGATTCAACATTGGTAAAAAGTGTGGTAACCAATAACGAAGGAGAATTCGCTTTTACGAATGTTTTACCGGGACATTACCAGGTATCGGCATCAATCATTGGATTTCTCCAAAAAAAAATACCGGATATTTTGGTCATGGATAGTAACATTCACTTGCCCGAAATTATACTCGAAAAAAAAGCCGCTTATCTGAATGAAGTATTTGTAAAAGCAAAGAAACCATTGTTTGAGCAGAAGATAGACAGGATCGTTGTAAATGTTCAAAGTAGTGTCACTTCTTCTGGCAGCAGCATTTTGGAAGTACTTCAGAAATCCCCCGGAGTGGTAGTGAACAGGCAAAATAATACGGTTGCTATGAATGGGAAAGAGGGAGTTAGAATTATGATTAATGGAAAACTAATGCAATTGCCATTGGACGTTGTGGTTCAAATGCTGGATGGTATGAACGCCGCAAACGTTGAGAAAATTGAACTTATTACCGTGCCCCCGGCAAAGTATGACGCTGAAGGAAACGCAGGCATTATCAACATAGTCATGAAAGGAGATGCTGACTTTGGCACCAATGGTTCGGTTGGTTTAACCGCAGGACTCAGATGGGCAGAGGCAGGGAACGGAAATTTTAGCCTCAGCCACAGAAGCAAAACATTTTCTTACTTTTTAGATTACTCAATTTCAAGAAATCACAACCTGCACACCTCGTTAATGAATAGGCGGTCTCTTGATAGCGATAATGTACAGTCAGTAAATGACTATAGCCATCGCGAAAATATAACCAATCAGCAAAACCTGAATGGCGGCATAGAATTTAAACTCAGCAATCGTACAATGATTAGTTTTTCGTTGTCAGGATACAGGAGAAACTGGGACATGACTGCGTTGACAAATGATAGCAACCATGTTAGCAGCGATTCAAGTATTGTAACACATATGAAAATTCATGAATCAAATATCTGGCAAAGTGCAAGTGCAGGAATTGGGCTGCAAACGAAGATTAATTCAAAAAGCGATATCAGCTTAGGCCTGGATCATCTTTATTATTACAACGATAATCCATCCAGCTATGATAACAATATAATTCATCACCAGGGCGAAATAAAGGAAGTTTCAAAAATTGATTTGCAAAAAACTACCCCTATTCGATTTTATATCTTCAGTACAGATTATCACTACAACTATTCTTCCGCGTTAGCACTGGAAGCAGGAATGAAAGTTGCATTGTCTCAGCTTGACAATAATGTGCTGGTACAGAAAACGGTAAACGATGTATGGAAGGTTGACTCAAATTTTACTTCTTACTCTGCGTTGACCGAGCAAACAGGTGCAATATATATATCAACAAAATGGAAGGCTGGAAGTAATTGGCAAATGAACGGCGGTCTTCGTTACGAATACACGCATAATTCAATTGGAACGCTTACCCAAAAGAATATTGTAAACAGGAAGTATGGTTATTTATTTCCAAGTTTATTCCTGAAAAAAGATTTTGAAAACAACAGAGATGTTCAATTTTCTTATGCGAGAAGAATAACAAGACCTACTTATAACGACATTGCACCGTTTGTTTTTTTCTGGGGACCTAATACATTTTCGGCTGGCAACACCTCATTGTATCCTGCTATTTCTGATGCATTTAAAATAGGGTATCATACCAATAAAACGATCCTGTCTTTGCAGTTCAGTCATTCAAAAAACGAAATCAGTACATGGCAACCAGACGTGGACAGCATCACAAACAATCTAACCTACCGGTCATTAAACCTGCAGTATTTAAATACAACTTCGCTAACCCATTCTCGATCGTTCAAAATATCTAATTGGTGGAAGCTGCAAAGTAATCTTACTGCACAATACCAGGTTGCGAAAACTTCAGACTTGCATCATACTAAGTTTGATTTGTACGGGCTTAACATTAACCTGGTAAATTCGTTAACCTTGCCAAAAGATTTTTCTGTTGAAGTTACTGCCATGTATTATTCTAAATCATTTTCAGGTATTTCAGTATACCTGCCTGTTACATTGATCAATGCGGGGATTCAAAAAAAGTTTGGAAACAATAAAACACTGCGGTTGGCGATGGACGATATCATCCATTCAGAATTATGGAAAATCAAAACACATTTGGCACAAAATAATATGGATTTAAATTTCAAATACGATTTCAACAATAGATTTTTAAGACTCACTTATTCCGTAAATTTTGGGGACAGTAAGATAAAATCAGTGAAAGTAAAATCAGGTTCTGACGAAGAAAGAGGGCGCGTAAACAACTAATTCAATGAAATATTGGGCTATGTTTTAATGTTTCCATATTTAGTCAGTACTGTATCAACTGGTGGGGGGCAATTGGATTCCTGTAAAGAAGAAGTGATTTACAATATATTTCAGTCCAGCCGACAAGAAAAATGTAGAAGAATAACTTAAAATAATTAATAGCGGGGTGCGATCTGTAAATCTATTTTTCGGGAGCTCATTAAAAAGGATTTCGATTTATATATTCATCCCGGTAGAAAATCCCTTGATAGTACCTGGAAAAAATATGGACTATCCGGGTCAATGGTTATGTATTTAGAAAGCAAATATGGGAAAGCAAAACTAAAATAACTTTTACCTTTCAATAGAAATACCGAAATACTGCAAACACTTAAAAACAAGTGAAGCAGAATTACTGAACAGTTGGAAAGACTATGTAATAAATTTATAGATTCGACATTATCCGGCTGGCATGTTTCCGAATTATAGTCTTGTAACTGCAGGATTGCGATCGGGATCGTCCGATGGAAGAGATTGCCAAAAGTAAATTTCAATTGACTAAATACAGGGTTACTGATCTTTTGCGCGGAAAATGTCGCTCATCATACTGAAAATTGAAACCTCCATTAATTTAATCACTTTTACAAACAGGATTTAATATATTCAATACATGAGAATGCCTATTAGTGTATCCATCTTAGTTGTATTGATTGTTCAAGCCGGCTTAGCACAGGGCCCGACCAGGCAGATAAAGATTCAGTATCAATGAAAAAGTTGAGTTCGCTTTTAAAGTAAATTTTCAATGCGCCAGATGTAAAAGCCCTCCTGCTATCGCAGGAAGGCTTTGTGCCCGAGACTGGATTCGAACCAGCACGCCGTTTCCAGCGCTACCACCTCAAGGTAGTGCGTCTACCAATTTCGCCACCCGGGCATTTTTGAGGTGAGTGCAAATGTAAGTATTAAGTTGATTCGTTGAATAGTTGAAGGGTTGATTGGTTCAAAACCGAAGGCATGACATTATTATTGATTGATTGGTCATAAAATTTCCGGGGGGTTAAACAAATTTTGCCAATACAATTCTAAAAGTGGTGCCTTTACCCAATTCAGATTGTTTTACAAATAATTTTCCTTTATGAAATTGTTCAATAATTCTTTTGGCCAGGCTTAATCCCAAACCCCAACCTCTTTTCTTGGTGGTAAAACCAGGGTTGAATACGTTATTGATATTTGCTGCCGATATTCCTTTGCCGGTATCGGTAATATCTATATTTATATCATTTAAGTTTTCCCTGATATCAACGGTGATGGTACCCCTGCCTTCCATGGCATCCAATGCATTCTTTAATAAATTTTCAATCACCCAGTCAAACAGTGGGGGAGAAACGCTTGCTATTATAACATCCTTATCATAATTGTTGATTGTAAACTGTACTTTTCCTGTTGCACGTTTGCGGATGTACTCCACCATTTGCTCAACCTGTTCCAGTATATCATGTGGTTCTAAATGCGGAGTACTGCCAATTTTTCCAAACCGGTCCGATACCAGTTTCAATCTATCAACATCTTTTTTCAATTCCGGGGTGATGCTATCATTGTCAGGGTTCTCTTTCAACATTTCTACCCAACCTTCCAAAGATGAAATGGGCGTGCCCAATTGATGCGCTGTTTCTTTTGCCATACCGGCCCATACCTGGTTTTGGGTGGATGTATTGCGGGTAGTGATGGCAATAATAGTAATGACAATAAACAAGGCTACAATAAACAATTGCACCAGCGGATAATATTGCACTTCATTTAATAAGGCTGTATGACCATAATAATAGTAATCGCGGTGGGTAGTATCGTTGGGGTCTATCCATTCTATGGGATTGTTTTGTGCTTTGAATAGTTTTAACTGCTGTTTCGCATAACCGGTATCGGTAGCCAGCTTGACTGAATCTAGATTGGCGGTGATGACTATTTGCCCTTTTTCATTGATGGCTACAATGGGGATGGATTTGTTTTCCAACACAATTAACGAAACCAGTTTATTACTCACCCCGGAGGAATCATTCACCAATAGTTTAGCCGCTTCTACCCACTGTTCCACCCTTGTTCTTTCTTCGCGGGCAATTTTTTTTGCAAGGTATTGCGAATAGAAAACGGAACTGCTCACAATAATAATGGCAACAAATGAAAGTCCCGTTCTCCAGTTCAACAAAGATGAAATCATGCACCGAATTTAATCATGATTTTCCTTATTTGATCATTGCCTGCAGTAAAGGAACTGAATGACGCGGTGACGCTGAAAGAAGTGCGACCCCGCAACTTAGGCAGGGCAGCAGCAAAAATGCCGGGTAAAGCTCCAATATTGATCCATCGTCATTCCATTTTATTATGCCCATATTCTTTTCATCACTTATTTTTGGCACTTATTTATCCCAACCTGTATTGATGTCAAAAGTTGCAATAGTCATTCTTAACTGGAACGGTCGTTCTTTTCTACAGCAGTTTTTGCCATCTGTTCTTTCTTCAACTTATAGGGCGCTTAAAATATTTATAGCAGACAATGCCTCAACCGATGATTCCATTTCATTTGTGAAAGAAAATTTTCCTGCAGTTGAAATCATTGCATTGAGTGGAAATTTTGGTTACGCAAAGGGATATAACGAAGCGTTAAAGCAAGTGGAAGCGGATTACTATGTATTACTGAATTCTGATGTAGAAGTGCAACCGGGTTGGGTTGATCCCATTGTTGAATTAATGGAAGCTGATACAAATATTGCAGCCTGTCAGCCAAAGATTTTGATGCATAGCCATCGCAACATGTTTGAGTATGCTGGTGCCGCGGGGGGGTGGCTGGATAAATTCGGTTATCCATTTGCGAGAGGAAGGGTATTCGATGTATGTGAAGAAGACCTGGGACAATATGATTCAAACGCAAGTATATTCTGGGCCAGTGGTGCCGCCCTATTTGTGCGGGCAAAAGCATTTAAGGAGAGTGGCGGACTGGATGAATATTTCTTCGCGCACCAGGAAGAAATAGATCTCTGCTGGCGACTGCAAAGAGCAGGTTATAAAATTATGGTTTGTCCCGCATCTGTAGTGTATCATGTAGGAGGGGGTACCTTGCCAAAAGGCAATGAGCGAAAAGTATTTCTGAATTTCAGGAACAACCTGATAATGCTGGGCAAGAATTTACCTTTTGAGCAATTAATATGGAAATTGCCCTGTCGTTTCATATTGGATGCTATATCTGCCTGGAAAAGCTTATTGGCCGGTGAGGGTATTTATTTTATTGCGATACTGGAAGCGCATGTTGGCTTTATGCGATGGTTATTGTTTGCAGGCAAAAAAAGCGGAGTGGGGTGGAAGCGGAAAGCAGTGCTGAATGGATGGTTTGCAGGCACAGTGGTTTGGCAATATTTTATAAAACACAAAACAAAATTTTCAGAAATTGTAGACAATAAAGATGCATAATTAGCCCGGAACTCATATTTTTGCAACGCACAATTACAATTTAATATGGAGCATACAGCACACGTAGAACCCATTGAATACAAAGATCCCAAGGAAAAAGATTTTGCATACAGCTGGGTTAATTCATCTGTTTTTCTTTTCTACCTGCAGGTTTTCTGCATTGTTGCATTTATTGTAGGTGGTAGTGTTGGTTTATATGCACACCGTTACCGGGGCAAACCGGAAGTAAGTGTGCCCAGCAATACACTGTACACTCCGCAGTACAAGTAAACTCAAAAAATATTTTTCTGTAAGGGCGCAATCCTTATTTTTGCAGTCCTAAAAAATAGTTCTTTTATTGACGCGAAAGTAGCTCATTTGGTAGAGCACGACCTTGCCAAGGTCGGGGTGGCCGGTTCGAGCCCGGTCTTTCGCTCTGATGCAAAAAAGCAGATAGCCTTGTTATCTGCTTTTTTTTTCTCGAAACATGGTGTCACCCGGGTGGTGGAATTGGTAGACACGCAGGACTTAAAATCCTGTGGTCCGTAAGGGCCGTGACGGTTCAACTCCGTTCCTGGGTACATTTTGTCAATCTGTTACAAAAGCTCCTGCAAAGAAGCTTTTGTCATTTTAGCCACATTTGCAAACAATTTGCAAACAAAGGCTCATAATATATCTTTTTTAATAGGTGTAAATCTCGTTAGAGCAAAGTCAAGGAGCAGGTTTATAAATACCGGCGGCAATTACATAAAAAATTTAAACCTTTTCCGGATTTTGTTTGATATTAAGTGGATCTATTTCAGCAGATTGCAATCAAGGATGTGGTTAATGCAACATATATTGTTACTAACAAAAAACCTGGATATTAACCATGTAAAATCAATCATAGGAATTTCAATGGGTGCAATGCAAACTTTTGAATGGCTAACAGCCTATCCAGGTTTTGCTGATAAAGCAATTGCAATCGAAGGCACTCCAAAGCAATCTTCTTACGACCTTGTATTTTGGAAAACACAGGCTGCTATAATTAATAATGCTACCGAAAATAAAAACGCAATAGATCTGGCAATGAGAATGGTTTCAAATGTAGGTCTTTCAAATACGTATAGTCCTTCTTCAATTACCCGGCCGAAAAGATGGATTCTATCATGCTTACAAGCCAAAAAATGCTTTACAAATGAACCCATATAACTTTTTATTCCAGCCAAATACCATGATTAATCATGGTATATACAAAAGTTGCAGCAAGTCTTTAAATGAAATGAAAAGGATAATCAAAGCCGATATTCTGGTTATCGTGTTAGAATCAGACTGTTAATCCAAACAATGCAGTTGATTTTGCAAATGCAGTCAATGCTACTTTAGTAAAAATTAAAACCTACTGCGGCCATAGTGCGATATTTTGTGAAGAAGGCAAAAAATCATAAATGCTACTGTAAACAGTTTTTAAAAAAAAGATTAGATTCCATGAAATAAAAATTGTTATGTTGAAACATCCTTTAAAAGTTGGTTTTATTTGGCATCAGCCTTGATGCTTAATGGGAACAGTTTGATGATTTGAAAGAAAAATCAGAATCCTATGTGGCATTTGAATCTAGTAAAATAGAATACTACAATGTAGAATTAATTAATCTTGGTTTGATTGATACTTTACAAAAAGGAATGGAAGCAGGCCTTCAATTACATAAAGCGGATGTTGACATTATTTTTCGCTATGAAACCACATATGCATTATCATCAACAGCTTCACCTGTGGTACATAACTGCTGAAAGCGTTTGCAAATATCGGTTTGCCAGTAACATTGCTCCGCGGAAACAGTAATCCATGGCTTATTATTTTTTATCCAATAACCTCCAGGCGATTGCAGGTTCAAAACAGTGCAAATAACAGGATATGCAAGATCAAAAAAACGTTTATCAGAAGTTAGTGAATATAGTGCAGCACAGCCAGGTGCAACTTTTGCTGCCCATATCGTACTAATAGCATTAATCCCACATTTTTCAAGCACTCCGGCAAATTGATTGGCCAATGAAAGAGGCCTGCTATTGAAAGTTTCAATATAGCGTGCGATAAAGAAACAAGCGGCCCCTAAAAAGTAATAACATTCATTTTCTTCTCCTATAGTGATATAATACGTTTTAGGATCAGCTTCACAGGGTACGGTTTTGATTACTGATCCATCTGTTTTTATTCTTAACCAGAATTTTTTCTTCTCATCTTGTAAAGAAAGTATAGTTTCAAAATAATGAAGGATTTTATCCGCCAGGTTTTTATCTTTCAGGTCACACGCTACCATGCCCAAAAACGCTGTAGAAACAGGATCTTCAGTAATTTTATCCTTTTCAGCAGGAAAGGTTGCTAATCCTCCTGTCAGACTGTTATGGTTTTTTAGAATAAAATCGAGTAATTTTTTGGTGAGTGCGGTATCCCCAAGCTTAATGGCTGCTAATACTATCCAAAGAGTTGAATAATTATGAAATTCTTTATGAAACCCCGAACGGTTGGAAACATAGTCGCCATTTTCAGCCAGGCAGTGTTCGTTAATCCATTTAAGAAGCTTGAAAGCCTCATCCTTCTTCTCTCGTGAAATTAAAGTTAGTGGCCACTTGTAATACGATACGGGATCATCATGACTGCATTTATATAAGTTTTCATCAGAAATATGCTTTAACATCCATTTCTCAGTTAAGGCTGCAGCATTAGAAATTTCTTCTATAGTTTTTGTTAAGTTGTTCGTCATATATTTATTTTTTATAAAAATTCCAAGCTCTCTGGCAGGTCTCTGATATTCCTCAATTATAACTTATCCATATAATTATTTTTCAAAAAAAGTTTCCAATCTTTAATAACCGAAGTTCGGAAATAGACCACGTTAAGCGATGTTCTACTTTTTCCTACTCCAAAATATCTAAAATCGATTGGTATTTTTCCAAGATAATATTATTCATGGAAAGTCAGGTGGGAAATATCCTCCAAGAAAGTGAGAAATGAACTTATTCTTATTGTTTACTTTATCGCTTTCAAAGCCGGCGGTTTACTTCCAGCTCAACTCAATTACCTTTACATGTAATGGTATCAGAAGAAGGTAAAACATTAAGTCATATTTCTTAGATGAATCTCAGCATCATCATACCAACATTTAACGAATCTGCCAAGATTGCGAAGCTTATTACAAATCTTCTTAGCAATTGCGAGGAAGCGCTGGCCGAGATAATTATATCCGATGGAGATAGTACCGATGATACCGTAGCGCAAGCTAAAAATGCTGGTGCTATTGCTGTAACCTCACCTGAGAAAGGACGCGGAAATCAAATGAATTACGGTGCATCATTTGCAAATGGTGATATACTTTATTTTATACATGCAGACAGTTGTCCACCTGCATCATTTGCACAGGACATAGAAATCGCAGTTCAAAATGGATATGGTCTTGGAAGATACCGTACACAATTTGACAGCAGTAAATGGTACTTAAAACTCAATTCTTTTTTTACCCGTTTCGATCTATTTATGTGCTACGGCGGTGATCAGACTTTGTTTGTAAGCCGGGAACTGTTTAATAAAATAGGCGGATTCTGTAAAGACATGCAGATTATGGAGGAGTTTGATTTTGTAAACAGGGCCAGGAAGAATGGAAAGTATAAAATATTCGGAAAAGCAGCATTAATATCTGCTAGAAAATATGACTCTAACAGTTGGCTGAGAGTTCAACTGGCAAACTCAAAAATGGTACGAATGTATAAAAAAGGAGCTAACCAGCAGGATATGATTGATACATATAAACGGATGCTGCATTACCGGAAAAATTCCTTTTGAATTAATTACCGGTCTATTCTTATCTCCAGCTTAGCGGAAGGTCCTTTAATTCATCAACGTCTGAAAGTATTTCCAAAGTATGCATCCGGAGGTTCTGTGTACGGATTTTTTGTATGGTTTGATTGAATACCTGATCTGAGCTCCAGGTTATTCCTTCAAAAACAAAAGGATAAAGTTGATTCATTCCTAACAAATAATATCCTCCGTCAAAAGCCGGTCCTATTACAATATCCTGTTTTTCCAATTGACTGAACCCGACTTCAATATGATCTGCATTTAATTCAATGCAATCGCTACCGATAATTACTAGTTGACGGTAACCTTTGTTAAATAGCCATTCAAAAGCTTTGCACATACGTTCACCGAGATCGCCTTCAGCTTGTTTTTCTTCAAAGCAACCTTGCCAGGGAACCGTCAGAGGCTCCGTAGTGAAAATATATCTGTCGCAAATAACCTGTGAGATAACCTGCTTTGTATGTTCCAGTAGTTTTTTATATACCAGCAACGCTTTTTTATCTCCTACTTCTTTTGCCAGGCGGGTCTTTACTTTACCGAGTTCGGGGTTTCTTACAAATGTAATAAGGGCTTTTTTCATAAGATAACACCCTCCTTCTTTCGGACCTGCCTGGCACCTGTTGTACAATCCTTGTAGTGCTGGTGAGCCACAACCTTACAGATTTCTAACAACAAGGCATTATACGTTGAAGTATATTTAGCAGAGTAATTTACTATCATGTAACTTATCTGGTTGAATTTGCAATAATAAATAAGTCTGGTCAAGCAGAAAATGGATAGTCATCGGCTTCATTGATTGGTAATTACCGCTCTTTTTTCTGGCACCTTCATGGTAATAATGGCAGCGCATCTTTTATGATTTATAATTTTGCAGGTAAAGTGTCCAGTCATAAGACTTAAATTTAATGGTAGGATTTTTATCAGCGGGTACAATATCTAATTGCTTTACTAATTTTATCATATTTTTTTTGCCGCCAAAATCCCGCCTGAACCAACCCAGGATGGCAGGAAGTTGCAACATATTTGTTTTTTCGTCGTATTCAGATTCTCCCCGCAGGTATGCTGCGGTAGCCAGATCCAATTGTTTATTTATCGTCTCTGGTTTATAGAAAGCAACCGGCGGGCAACTTTTAGCGCCGCAATTGAGTGCGAAATGTACCCGGTAATCCAGTTTATCAACCCGCAATCTCTTTTCAGTTTTATTGGCAAACAACTTGCTGAAATAACCGAGGCTCCATTTTATTTTTGATCTCCTTAGTATACCATGTTCAATAACATCGAGACTCCACCTTCTGCCGGCAATATTAATTTGGTTACTCCCGAAAAATTTACTTCTTTTTTTGTATTGATCTGGGTTATCCTTAAGTAAAACCTGGACATAGGCATTATATAAATTTATCCAGAAAGCCTTTTTATCTTCATCTGTTTTTAACGACCCCTGCAATTGAAGTATACTTAATTGCTGCAGTTGCTTAACAAAACCAGTTATCTCGTCGTGTGTTTTAGCAGCATACATAAAATCCTGCGATAGCTGAACAAGAGCGTTGTTAGGTTTTTCCACGGTTAGTCTTTTTTCTGTAATGATAGTAGATGGGGGCGGTACTGTGGCGCTGCTATTTGTACTGCTTTCGTTTGGTTGATCAGTCAGCCATTTCTCTATGTTTGCTTCCGTTAAACCTTCGGGTGTGGTTAACGAAATAATCCTTCCGTTTTTATCGAGCACAACTGTGTAAGGATAAGCCGGCGGTTGAAAAGTATTGGTAAATTCTTTTTTTTCATCTACTATTACCGGTAAAGAAAATCCATCTCTTTTTTTTATAAAATTTTCCAACTTTGTTACTGCTTCTTCTGATACCAGTAATACGCTTACCTGTTGCCGGTATTTCGTTTGCAATGCGGTTAATGATGGCAGTGCTTTTAAGCAGGGAATGCACCATGTGCCAAAGAAATCAATAATAGTGACAGTCCCCTGTAATTCATTTACAGACTTTACAGCTTCATTATAATTAAGGATACGCGTTATTCCTATATTGGGCATAAGTTGACCGGCCGTTAAACCACTCTGTCCATAAAGAACATCATTGATTAAGCAAAAAAATAAGATACAGGTAAATATGAAGCGTTCTCTAAACATCAGGGACTTCTATAAATGTACGGAAATTGATGCGCGGAAGTTTTAATTGGTTAATTTTCAGGTATGCAATTATCATTTATAGCTGAGGCTGCCAGCTTTCTTCGTAAATATGGGTCACCGCATATTGGCATCGTACTTGGCACTGGTCTTAATTCATTGGTTGACCAGGTAAGCGATCAGCAAATTATTAACTATGAAACCATACCACATTTTCCGGTATCAACAGTAGAGTTTCATAAGGGGAAATTGCTGTTTGGTAAGTTAGGTAAGGTGCCAGTAGTGGTTATGCAGGGACGTTTCCATTTTTATGAAGGTTATTCCATGCAACAGATAACTTTTCCAATAAGGGTAATGAAAGAGTTAGGAATTCAATATTTGTTATTAACCAATGCAGCAGGGGGTATACATCCTGATTTTAAAAAGGGAGATTTGGTGATAACGGAGGACCATATCAATCTTTTGCCCGACAACCCGCTGAGAGGTTTGGGCAACGAGTTTGGTAATCGTTTTACAGATATGAGCGAGCCCTATAACCTGGTATTGAGAAAGAAACTGGAAACCGCATTTGAACAGGAAAGTGTAGTTGTAAAAAAAGGCACTTATGTTTCTGTAATGGGTCCCAATTTAGAAACGAAAGCAGAATACCGCTGGCTAAGGAATACGGGTGCAGATATGGTTGGGATGAGTACAGTTCCTGAGGTAATTGTAGCCAACCAGCTCGGAATTCATACGGCGGCTGTATCTGTTATAACAGACGAATGCGATCCTGAAAATTTAAAACCGGTTAATATTGCAGAAATTATTGAAGTGGCCGGACAAGCGGATAAGAGACTTACAAAAATTATTACAAGATTGATCAGTGCGGGACTGTAGAAAGTATCCCGGTTTGATATGTTTTGATGATAGGCTGCCCTTACCCTCATCACTTCACATCGAAAAAAGAATGCAGTAATTTTTTTATGAATACAGATCAAAAGGCTTCACCAATAGTAAAATAATATCCGGAGCTTCTATGACCAAATGCAGCATCCAGCCGGATATTTAATTTTTCTGCTTTATTAATAGCATACCTGGCTCCTATGCCCGCTGATGTGAGTATATAGTCTGTGACATGAACCAGTTGGTTATTTGTTGCGCCGGCATTTACAAAAGCAACAGCACCAAATCTTTTATATATATGAAACCGGTATTCACCTGCAAACGTAACCAGGTTTTTATCGCGGTAACGTCCTTCATAATAGCCACGCATTTTTTTGTTTCCCCCAAGCAGTGCCAATTGATTAAATGGTATATTGCTCCCATCCAGAAAATCGCAAAATACATTAAAAGCATAGACGCTTTGTCCGTGACCGGCAAAGTAGATCGAGGCATCCACATTATACCGGTTATATTTAAAATCACTACCGAGTAATGACCTATAAAATTGCAAGCTCGCATCAATATAATACCCATGAGATGGATAGAATATATTGTCCCTTGTATCAAAACTAACGGCAGGTCCAATACCTGCAATAAAATTTTTGTTTGTTCCTGCAATTGTACCGGAGGCTAACTGTTTACCAGGTTCTGTATCTTTTATTTTATAATCTTCCAGCCAGTAGCGGATGCCTGCGTATAGTTTTGGGGTAAGTTTTTTCAAAACACTGATCCTTATTCTCGGAAAATTCACTTTGTATAATTCTTTATAATCATCGGGTTGATTATTTCCGATTCCATAAAAATAATAAGAGTATTTGTAATACCCGGCTTCACCATAAATAGTAAAATTATTTTGCCTGCTGTATACCCGGAACGGGAAATATATTAAAAGTTGGTTATTAAAAGTATAAGCAGCTCCCATCTGAACCTGGGAAGGATATTTTTGCGTTGAATCATTTTTGTTGTAAAAAGTGTATGCGCCTAAAACTCCCAACGCTAATTTTGTCTCTGGAGAGTAATAAGCCACAGGGAATCCAGAAATTTTATTTCTTTTTATGACTTTATTGCTATCTGCATTTTGCGCATATATATATCCGGTATATGCGATAAGTAGCAATAAATAAAAGCTTTGTTTCATCAGCATTTACTTGGTGAAAGTATTTGTCTTACTCAACATTAAAAAAATCTTTTAATGGCGGCCGGTATTTCACCTGCCCATCTACACCAATAACGCCGTTATTTTCCCACTCCTAAACAACAATTTTACATGGGCAAACATACACTTGTTTATCAATGAATAGCGTTACACAATTAAATAATTCAATGATGCAAAGTAATATCCGTTTGTCTAATCCAGCTGGTGTGTTATTTCGTAATTTACGGTTATACAAACAGCATGCATTCATGAGTCAGTATATTACCGGTATTCAGCAGGTAGGGATAGGTGTGACGGACGCGGTAGAAGCGAAGCATATTTACAAGGATCTTTTTGGAATGAATGTACTGGTGTTTGAAGACCAGGCAGAAGCCGCTTTAATGACAACCTACACAGGTGGTCAGCTTCATAAAAGACATGCTATCTTGTCTCTTAATATGGCAGGTGGGGGTGGTTTTGAGATCTGGCAATACACGTCAAGAACTCCCTCTTCGTCTTTATCAGTAGCTCAACCGGGCGATCTCGGCATCTTTGCTGTAAAAATAAAATCAAAAAACGTGTTTGATGCCCATGCTCATTTTTGTAAATTAACAGGAATAAAAGTTTCTGAATTGTTTACTGCGCCTGATCACCGTCCTCATTTCTGGATTACCGACATGTACGGCAACCATTTTGATATCGTAGAAGGAGATGAATGGTTCAAAACAGGCAATCAAATCTGCGGGGGCGTTGCCGGTGCTGTAATTGGAGTAAGCAATATGGAAAAAGCCATGTCTTTTTATAAAGATATGCTTGGAATAAATGAAGTAATATATAGAGTGGAAGCACCTATGACAGATACGCCTAATGAACAAAGCGCAGGACAGATGGCTCGGCGGATTTTACTCAAAAAGCAAGGAGCGGGTATGGGCGCATTTAGTAAATTACTTGGGTCCGTACAGATTGAACTCATTGAAACGAAGCAACGGACCCCTGAGAAAATATATGCTAACCGCTACTGGGGCGATTGCGGGTTTATTCACTTGTGTTTTGATGTATTGAATATGGATGCATTGAAATCATTTTCTATGGATGCAGGATATCCTTTTTCAATTGATAGTGCTGGTTCCTTTTCAATGGGTGCTGCTGCGGGAAGGTTTTGCTATGTGGAGGATCCGGATGGAACGCTTATTGAATTGGTAGAAACCCATAAACTTCCAATAGTAAAAGGGCTGGGATGGTGGCTAGATCTTAAAAAAAGAAACAGTGACAAAGCTTTACCAAACTGGATGATTCACGCGCTCTCATTAAATAAGATCCGCCACTAGAAATTCTGTTTTCCGTAAGTCTGCAGAAAACCCTTTCTCAGGATTTCTTAAAATTACCTTTGAATTCAGCTTTAAATTTCTCAAACCGGGGGATACTTACATGTTTCACATAAGAATCATTTGGGTGATTGGTAATATATTCCTGGTGATATTTTTCAGCTTCGTAGAATTTTGAAAATGGTAACACCTGGGTAACTACAGGATGACCATACTTTTTTGATGCATTTATTTTTGAAATTGCCTGCTCTATAATTTGTTTTTCCAGATCATTTCGGTAGAAGGCAATGGAACGGTATTGGCTACCTTCATCCGGCCCCTGCCTGTCACGTGTAGTTGGATCATGACTGGCAAAAAATGCATCTACCAATGTTGAATAAGAAATCACAGATGGATCATAATACACCTGCACTGATTCTGCGTGACCTGTTTTTCCATCACTAACATCATCGTAAGTAGGGTTTTTCTGTTGCCCCCCTGCATATCCTGAAACAGCATCCTTTACACCTGCCAGACTTTGGAAAATTTCTTCAGAACACCAAAAACAACCTTCAGAAAATGTAGCCACTGCTTCTTTTTGCTGATGCACACTTGCCGGGTGACCAATAAAACTACTGCTGAAGACTGTCAATACGAATACAGAAATTATCTTTATCATTTTTATAATATTAATTTTTTGAAGAGACGGGAGGCTTGCCGCCTTCAGGCACAAATATCAGCGCATTTGAATCAAGGCAATAGCGTTTATGCGTAGGCGCGGGACCATCGTTAAATACATCTCCTAAATGGGAACCAGATTTACTGTCCACTACTTCATATCCATCATTTCCATGCCCGCTGTCCACTAACAATACTGCATCAGCATTAATGGGTTCATAAAAACTTGGCCACCCGGAATGTGCATCAAATTTGGCTTCGGAACTAAAAACGGGTTGAAGGGTTGCAGCAGAATAATAGATACCCTTTTTAAACAACTTATCATACTTATTTTTAAATGCAGTGTCAGTACCCTGTTCTCTCAAAATATAGTATTGCTGACTGTTAAGCCTTTTTTTCCACTCTTCATCGCTAAATTTAACCGGATATTTTTGACCCTTCGCTGCGAAGTTTGGACCTCCTTTATAAGCAGATTTTTGTGCAACAGCACGAACAGATACCAGGACAGCCAAAGCTATTATTATCAGAAATGATATTTTTTTCATAACCTTTTCATTGATATACGTATGAATGAATGAAAACGTTTTTTTTACTTCTTTATAATTTGTTAATCAATTGAGATTAATAATTTGCTTAATAATATATCACGCAAAATATCGTCCCTCAAATCTACCTCATTAGAACCCCAACTCGTAAGAAACAGCGGCTAAGCGGTTTCTTAAACTTCAACATCCGTACCAGTGGGTTTTTCGTTATTATATATAGCTGGCACGTTAATAGCGATATTAGCAGTTGTGAATTGCTGTTTTCGCTTACGCATAGCATATCCCAATTTATATCTGTACCTAAATTATTGTATCTATCTTTAAATGAATGAAAAAAACTCTATTCCATTTGGGTAAGATTGGAATGAGTGTAAAAAAAGCCACAGTTTTTCATTCAAGAGGTAGAATATGACCCGGTATTTGAGAATTCGGCGCACTACCAGTGAATTTTATACAAAAAATTAATATTCTTACATTGAAAGGAAACAAATAAAAAATATGAAATTATTCCTGCATTTATTCCTGGTTTCTATAACAGTTCTTTTAACAACTTCTTGCTTCCCTATCAAATTCCGGGGAAAGGGTCAACCTAAAAGCCATGAAGCATGGACAAAGTTGGTTAAGGAGCATGTGAACAGCGAAGGGCTGGTAGATTATAAAGGATTTATAAAAGATAAAACAGCATTGCAATCGTATCTTAATTACCTTACTTCTAATCCTCCCGGGAAAGATTGGTCGAAAAATGATATGATTGCTTACTGGCTGAATGCGTATAATGCTTTTACAATAAAATTAATTGTCGATCACTATCCTGTTAAAAGCATTAAGGATCTTGGTCCCAAAAAACAAATTATTTTTATCAATACTCCATGGGACAAAAAGTTTTTTAAGATTGGCAACAAGACAATGACACTTAACAGGATTGAACACCGGATATTGCGAAGGGATTTTAGAGAACCGAGAATTCATTTTGCCCTTAATTGTGCATCCATCAGTTGCCCGAAACTTCGTCGTGAAGCGTATGAGGGAAACAGTCTCGACGAGCAACTCACCGATCAGGCAAAGGAATTTATGAGGGACCCTAAAAAAAATCAGCCCAATGCTTCAAAACCAAAGCTCTCATCCATCTTTGATTTTTACGGTATGGATATGAAAAAATGGTCGGGCAAATCGTTAATTCAATACATTAACCAGTATTCTCCCGTGCAAATGAAGGAAGATGCAGATATTGAATATATAGACTATAATTGGGGTATCAACGAGCAAAAATAAATGGATGGTCTATGCATCAGATAGTAATAATAGGTAATGGCATAGCAGGTATTACCTGTGCCCGCCACCTTAGGAAGAAAACAAATCATCCTATCACTGTCATTTCCGCTGAATCTGAACATTTTTTTTCCCGCACTGCACTCATGTATATATACATGGGCCATATGAAATATGAGCATACAAAGCCTTATGAAGATTTTTTTTGGTTGAAAAATAATATCACGCTGCTTCAAAAAAAGGTTACCGGTATTGACAGTGTATCAAAGAAAGTAATTATAGAAGAAGGTCTTGAAATTACATACGATAAGCTGGTAATAGCTACCGGTTCAGTAACGGCTATGTATGACTGGCCTGGACAGCAGCTAAAAGGCGTAAGTGGCTTATATAGTTTGCAGGACCTTCAAAAAATTGAAACTTATACAAAAGATATAAAACAGGCAGTAATAGTAGGTGGTGGATTAATAGGTACAGAACTTGCCGAAATGCTGCATACGCGGAATATAGACGTAACCATTCTGGTGAAAGATAAGCATTACTGGGGTAGTGTGCTTCCACCGCAAGATTCAAAACTGGTTGAAAAGCAAATGCAGAAAAATGGTATTACAATAATGCCCAATACGGAAATGAAAGAGATTAAGGGAGACATTAATGGTAATGCAACAGCAGTGATAACCAAAGACGGAAAAGAAATAAAATGTGCTTTTGTTGGAATCACTGCCGGCGTTAGGCCAAACATTTCATTCCTTAAAGAATCTGATATAAAGACAGACAAGGGCATATTAATAAATGAATATTTTGAAACTAATAAGGAAGGCATCTATGCCATTGGCGATTGTGCCGAATTTGAAAAACCCCTTCCAGGCAGAAAGTCAATAGAACAGGTGTGGTATACGGGGCGTATGCATGGCGAAACACTGGCACAGACCCTCGCGGGAACACGAACAGCTTACCGGCCGGGACCATGGTTCAACTCTGCAAAATTCTTTGATCTGGAATACCAGACTTACGGAATTGTACCAGCGAGAAAAGAAGAAGGTAATGAATATTTTTTCTGGCAACACCCGATAAAAGATACAGCCATGGGCATATATTACAGAAAATCAGATAAGGTACTACTGGCCATTAATAGTTATGGCATCCGGCTGAGACATGTTTTATTTGATGCTTACCTGAAACAAAATAAGTCTGTGGATTTTGTACTGTCTTATCTTAACAGCGCTGTTTTTGATCCCGAGTTTTCAAAAAATTATGTGCAGGATATCATTAATGCATGGAACAAAGAAACCGGCAACTCGGTAAAAAAGAAAAACAGACTAGCAGCAGCTTTTCATTTCTAATACAGGCATATGAAAAAAACAGAACGGTTAGGTATGTGGCTGGTGTTATCCGGATTGGGGCTGTTGCTCATTTTACTTAATACACAGACATATAAAATAACCCCTGATACAGCGAGCGAAATTTTTGACGACAGCACCCAGTTACAATACCTGCAGCCGGCACTTGCTTCCATGGAGCAAATAGAATTTCATTCAAAAATTGCATTTGCAAAGGCCTATCGAACCGCGGTAGCTGCAGCCAATAAAAAAATAGAGGCAGCTGCTTCATTAAAGAATGACGAGAACAAACTTGCTGCAAAAGAAGATGCTGCTGCTGAAAAAAGTGATGAGGAACCTGGCGCAGGTGAGGACAAAAAATCAAGTGCAAAGCAGGATAAAAAGTCTGCTCAGGAAAAACAGACAAACGCTGACGAAGGCCAGCATAAAAAATCTAGTTTAAAGCAGGATAAAAAGTCCGAACAGAAAAAAGAAGCAGATGCAGATTCATCTGAAACCGATACGGACACTTCAAAGACAGGCGGAGATGCCATATCCGGCGATGAAAAGGAACAAAGTACGATAGAAGATGATCATACTGTTGGCTTCTTATTGCATGCAGCAAATGGCCCGGTAAAAGAACATACAGCCGGTTTATTAATTATTATTTTAGGTTTGTTTACTGCAGGCAGTCTGTTAGTTACATATGGCAAGTATGCCGGTAAACCACCTGGTATAAAAAATAATAATGTTTTTAAAAAGCCAATGACTACTGTAAAGCTACCTGCTATTGCAGTTGGTCTTGGCCTAATTGCCTTTTATATTGTACTCTATTGGTATCCGTATTTATTAAGCGACTGGATACTATTGGTGAGCCCTTTAAAAACCATCTTTAAAAGCGGCGAAGCGGATGAAAATTTTTTATATGGCCTCATTTATTCAATTGCTGTATTGCTGTTGGGCATTAAAATGTTTGTAAAATACCGACACAGTAATTACCAGAAGATAAGAACCGCTTCAGTTACTTTTTTCCAGCTTAGTTTTGCTTTTATTATCCCGGAAATATTATCTGCATTAAAAAAGCCATCTGTTGATCTTAAAAATATCTGGCCGCTGGACTACACTTTTTTTTATGACTCTAATATCAATGAATTACTGAGTAATGGCAAACTGGGTTTATTTATGCTGGTATGGGGTATTATCCTGCTGATAATTGCTGTTCCGATATTTACGTATTTTTTTGGAAAGCGTTGGTATTGTTCCTGGGTGTGTGGGTGCGGCGGACTTGCAGAAACTACCGGTGACCCTTACAGACATTTATCGAGTAAAAAATTATCCGCATGGAAAATTGAGCGGGTTATTATTTACAGTGTTTTGGTGATTACTGTGGGAATGACGACCATTACATTAATCAATTATTTTTCTCATGGAAGTATATTGGGCACCGCTACGGAATCATTCCAAAAATGGTATGGCTTCCTTATAGGTTCTGTGTTTGCCGGTGTAATTGGAACCGGATTGTATCCAATTATGGGTAGCCGTGTATGGTGCCGGTTTGGATGTCCGCTGGCAGCCATCTTTGGAATTATACAGCGGTATAAAAGCCGCTTCAGGATCACCACCAATGGGGGTCAATGTATCTCTTGCGGCAACTGTTCTACTCATTGCGAAATGGGTATTGATGTAAGATGGTATGCGCAAAGGCAGCAGAATATTGTACGTTCTTCCTGTGTAGGATGCGGTATTTGTGCGGAAGTGTGCCCCAGAGGTGTATTGAAACTGGAAAACGGTACTGAAATAGATCGTATCAACAGCAATCCAATTATAATTGGTAATGATAGCATAAAAGTTATTCTATAAATAATCTACCCAACTTGTCTGTAATCATTGATGTAATTATTCCCGCTTTCAACGAAGAATCTGCTGTTCAAAAGGTAATAAATGATATTCCAAAGCAACTGGTCAGAGATATTATTGTAGTGAATAATAATTCTTATGATGCAACAGCGGCCGTAGCAAAAGAAGCCGGCGCTACTGTTCTGCATGAATATTTCCAGGGATATGGAGCGGCCTGCCTTAATGGTATCCGTTATATTGCTGCTAAAGAAACAAAACCATGTATAGTAGTTTTCCTGGATTCGGATTATTCTGATCATCCTGACCAAATGAATTTACTGGTGACACCTATCGTTGACCTGAACATGGATATGGTTATTGGCTCAAGGGCATTGGGAAAAAGAGATAAAGGTTCGATGACATTTCCGCAAAGGTTCGGCAATAAATTAGCCACTACTTTAATCCGCTGGTTTTACAAAACAAGCTATACCGACCTCGGTCCGTTCCGTGCTATTCAATATGATTCATTAATGCGTTTGCATATGAAAGATAAAACGTACGGGTGGACGGTAGAGATGCAGCTAAAAGCCGCCAAACAAAAAATGAAAATAACCGAAGTCCCGGTGGACTACCGCAAACGTATTGGCTATTCAAAAGTAAGTGGCACCATAAAAGGAGCGGTAATGGCAGGTTACAAAATTATAATTACTATTTTCAGGTACCTATAAAATATGCGTGGCAGTACTTCAAAACAGTTTCTTTCCGTAATTACCGCCGTCTGTATGATTATTCTGGAGACAGTATTATTATACCTGGTTCCCCGATCCAATTTTATAGCTACGTACAGTATATTTCTCCTGCTTTTTTTTCTTTACTTTTTTGTAGTACAAACAACTACTGTTTTTTCATTCAGTTTTTGTATTGGGCTTGCCGTAATACTTCGGTTAATTGCTTTGTTTAATCTTCCCGTACTCTCCGACGATTATTTCCGGTTTATATGGGACGGAAGGATGAACCTTGCCGGAGTAAATACATTTCAGTATACACCTCAGGAATACCTGCAGCTGAATGGAACCACTCCTTACCTGCAACACCTGTACGATAATATGAATTCACAGGAATTCCGCACTGTTTACCCTCCTGTTATGCAATTTGTTTTTACTTTGGCTGCTTTTATTGGAAAAAATAACGACTGGGTGGCAGTCTTGGTAATGAAAGTATTAATAGTGGCAGCAGAACTTGGTACCATCCGGATATTTTTATTAGTAACAAAGGATAGTAATACTGACAAAAGAAATATGTTATGGTATATACTTAATCCGCTTATCATTTCAGAATTGAGTGGCAACGTGCATTTTGAAGGAGTAATGCTGTTTTTTTTTATTGGCTTTCTTTATTTTCTCTACCGGAAAAAGATAATTTTTGCTGCACTGCTGTTTGCTTTGGCGGTTTGCAGCAAAATGATACCGTTTTTGCTGGTTCCTTTGATTATCCGTTTTATAGGTGTTAGAAAATCGCTGCTCTTTGGAATAGTTTCCCTGGCGGTATGCATGTTATTGTTCGCCCCATTTTTTAACTGGCATCTTGTTAATGACCTTGGTCAGTCATTGGGTTTATTTTTTCATCTCTATGAGTTCAATGCCAGTGTCTTTTATTTTATCCGATGGATTGGCTATTTCTATGTTGACTATGATATTATTGAAGAAACTGCCCCGGTATTGGCAGTTATAAGTTTTATTGTTATACTGGCAATTTCTTTTTGGCCGGCAAAAAAAATATCTTTTACAGAAAAAAGCCTCTGGATATTCTCCGTCTATTTTCTTTTTTCCACGATGGTTCAGCCCTGGTATGCAGCTATCCTTATCTTACTGGCTGCATTAAGCCGTTTTCGTTTTCCGCTTGTCTTTTCATTACTTGTTTTGTTATCCTATTATCCTTATAGCCTGAAAGAATACAATGAAGACAATGGATTGTGGCTGATTGCTATTGAATACACACTGCTGTTTGTCTATATAACATGGGAGATTTTTAAATGGAGAAAAGCAAAACTCCATATTGCCGGCCCACTATAGCAATAATCAATGCAATGATTCCACACCATACCTGGAATAATCAATTTCAAATTTCCCCTCCGGTACAATACCAGTCATGTATCCAATTAGTTTATCTACAAAATTATCCAGGTGTGTTATCTGCTGAATGCCATGTTCAACAATAGGATCTAGAGTGGTGACAAGCAGCGTGCCTCCGTATGCATGGGTTTCCCAGGTGATTATTTCTCCCTTTCCGTTTTTTTGAAGAATGGCTGCGTGATCGGGAACTTTAATATACACTCCATGTGTATGCCAACAGGCATGCCTTGGTTTCAGTCCATTGAATAACGGATGACTATAATCAGTATCTGTTACCGGTGGCTGGTCGGGGTTAGTTACCCACCAATAGTTATTTACCGGTCTGTCTTCCCAAAACGCATCCAGCCAATTTGCGGAACTGTCGCCTTCGACAAATATCTTTTTCCCTTTATCTAAAAACGAATACAGCAATGCTTTGTTTGCGGCAACAGCATGTTGATTGCTCTGGAAAGGGATGAACAACGCATCCAGTGTATTTAATTTTTCTTCATTCAAATCATACACATACAACAAATCGATATACCGGCTGTATTTAGCAGCGGTGGCAAAAGCATATTGACTCCATACGCCATTAAAGATCAAACCTATCTTAGACATGTGTTTCCTTTTTAACGGTGAGCAGGTAATGGATTACATTCCTGTATAATTTTATCAAACCACTTTCATTTTCTTTTGATGCATTGCTATAAGTAGTATCGCCTAACGGTGCACTGGCCGTTAAAAAAATAATACCGCTGGTAGTATGTTCATCTAAAACAACAATGGGTCTTTGCCAGGTATCTTCCAATATTACGGTTGCCAATGGGGCAGCATCAATATAGCCACAGGCCCAATAACCGCTGATGCCATGGGAGAATATAAATTCATTCACATCCAGCTCATCAAAAAACCCATGTGGATCGTCCTTTACAAAATAGCGAACGTCAATTGTTTTCCTGCTGTTATCCATCCGCCATTGGTTACCGGGTACCCAGTTGGTGAACCAGCCATCGCAACAGATAAGTGACTTGCCATTGTTTAAAAACTGCAGGACCTTATTTTTAATTTTCAGCATAGCCACATGGTCCGAACCATTGGGTACAACTAGCAAATCGTAGAGATCGAGATCCGGATCAAAGTCTTTTGTTATATGATATATGGTATAATGGACATATTCGTTAGAACAGAAATAGTTTTCCAATCCTTCAATGTTGTTTGATATCAGTAATGCCTTCAACATAGTACTTATTTTTCTAGTGCTGCTATCCTGGGTGCAAATGTTTTCTCATCAATATATTTCTGGAAGAAAAAATCGCAGTACAAACAAATATTCTCCAGCACTTCTGTTTCCTTTTTTGCCTGTTCTTCCGGTATACCCAGGTGTGCGCCCATTTGCCAGGGCTCGCCCAGATTCAGTTTTTGAAATATCTCCATCTTAGAAATTCTTTGTAATACATCCGCAACTTTTTCTTTCCTGGCATCGCCCATTGGGAATTTTGTACCCGGGCAGCAGGGATTTATTTTCCAAAGCTGAATTGAAATTTCCATTGGTAATTCTGTACCTCCTAAAAAGCCTCTGGCCCCGGAAAGTATTTTACAAAAATTATGATGAGGGTCTTTCAACCAGATGTTTTTTTCCATTGCCCTGCCCCGCGCCCAATTACCTCCCAACCACATATCTTCTGTAGCACCCCAATAGCCAAAAGAAAGTTTGCCTTTTTTAAGGTAAGTATCTTTTTCAATGAGCGGCGCTGTATTTTCATCGCTAAAGCCGCGGGAAAAAAATAATTCTTTCAGCACATCCAGTCTGGCACCTGCATTCTTATGGTACCTGTCAATACTGGCTAGATCAATCCTTGTAACTCCTTTTTCAACAAGCGTGTCTAAGATATCACCTGTTAATAAGTCACCGTTCGTTTGCAGCATGACCTGTGTATCGCCTTTGAACTTTTCTTGCAACCGCTCCAGAATTTTATATAATAATTTTTTTTCAGCCAGTGGTTCGCCGCCAGACAGGATTAGCCGGTCCACTTTATCCGGTAAATTTTCAATGATGGCCATACATTCCTCTTCCGTTACTCTTTCTCCCTGTGGCCCTGAACTATTGTAACAGTGATCGCATTTGTCATTACACAGTTGCGTGAATACCCAATAAATACTTTCATAGTGATTGAAATCTGTTGCTGTAACCGTTTCCATAATTTATAAAGATTGCCAGAAAGCAATTTCCTGTTGTACGCCAGTATTGCTGTCTGAGATAAACGAATTTTTATTGTCATAAATGGTCAGCTGCCCTTCTTTCATATAGCCGATACTATCGCACATCAATAGTGCTTCCTTTATATCGTGGGTAACAAATATGGATGTAATCTTAAATTCTCCGGCTATTTCCTTAAACAACTGCTGCATTTCTCTGCGGGTTTGGGTATCCAGGTTACTGAAAGGTTCATCCAGCAATAGTAAGGGTGGGTTGATGATTAGCGACCTTCCAAAATTAACCCTTTGTTTTTGTCCGCCGGAAAGCTGATGGGGCATTTTTCTTTTATGTTCCTGCAAACCCAGTTTACCAACCAACTGGTCTACTTTGGTTTCTATAGCTGCCGGCCCCTCTTTACGAATACGAAGGCCATAGGCAATATTTTCAAACACATCCAGGTGAGGAAACAGCAATGGTTCCTGGCTCATGTAAACAATCCTGCGCAGGTTAGGCGGTAAGCTGTTTATATTTATTCCATTCAGAAAGATATTGCCACTATCCTGAAATACCAGACCGGCAATAATTTTTAATAGCGTTGTTTTACCACAACCCGATTTTCCTAAAATGCTTAGTGTGCGGTGTTGTTCCAATACCAGGCCAACATTTTGCAACACAGTTTCCGCGTAAAACCGCTTATTGATATTTTCTACCGTTAATAGCATCAGTTCAAATTAGAAAAAACAAATTTTTTATTGACCCATAGAAATAAAGCGGGCGGCAAAATAATGATGCAACTGCTTAATGCGGCATAATACATATTTGCCTCTCCAATATATTCAAACACTTTTAATGTTAGCGTCTGCACTTTACCTACACCGATTATAGTAGTAAGCCCAAATTCAAACCAGGAAATAAGAAATGTTTGAAAAAAACAAACCAGTAACTGAGGCCTGGCTACCGGTAACAACACTTTAAAAAAACTCTGCGAAAAATTACTTCCCAAGGTGGCGGCAATATCTTCTAATGAACGGATATATCCGCTCCAAAAACTGCTCAATAGCAGTATGCTGAATGGTACCGCTATTAAAAGTTGCGCTATGATTACACCGGTTATGGTTCCCGATAGGTTAAGCAGGATAAAATAATGATTTATCAATAAGGAATAAATTACGGGCGATAGTGCAAGAGGAAAATAACACGCAAATAAAAGCAGCTTTCTCTTAACATTCAATGATATGGTGCGGCTTATCATAAAACCTGCGATGGTAGAAAATGCAGCCACCATTATTGCTATGGCGAAAGAAAGTGCCAGGCTCTTTAAAAGATCATTGCTTTCGGTAAATATACCTGCCCACCTGGCCGACTGATAGTATGACGGTAAGAGGAAAGGGAACCTCCAATCCTGCGCAATGGAAAGCAACGCAAGGAAAACAAATGGAAATACAGACAAAACAATTCCAATAATTACTATCGCTTTTTTCAATCCCCCCATATTATACCTTTTTTTGAGGGTTTTAAAAAAATAAGCAACAAGGCTATAACCGTTATTGTATAGATAAGCGATAGAAAATATCCCTGTGGTATATCCAATAAGTTGAACCGCTGCATTTTTCGTACAATCAATACAGAAATCATTTGAGGCGATTGCTGACCCAGTATCAGGGGAATTTCATAGGAACCAAATACGAAAATAAAATACAGGAGAATAGTAATACGGCCTTTTTTCAATAGTACTGGCATCGCAATTTTCAGCGCTGTTTGTGTTATTGATGCCCCCAATGAAGCACTTACTTTTGTAAGTTCTTCTATTTTTTCTGACTGGTATACATTTGAAAAAAAGATAAGAAAAAATGGTGTGGCCATCAATACATGGGTTACTATAATACCGATACTGTATGGATCATTTATAAGATCAGGAAACTGCTGAATGCTATTAATGACATTTACCCGGAAAGCCGCTCTTGATAATACGCCTGACTTCCCCAATAGCTGGAAAGAAAAAAAAGCGGTAACGATGGCAGGTAAAGCAAGAGGTAAATAAGAAAAAAAGGACCATTTGCTTTTTGTAACAGCCGCTTTAAATAATAAAACAGCAGGCATAGCAATTACCAATGCAATAAAAATACCAGTAAAAGCTATATAAAAACTATATGCAAGTGAACGGAATACTTCACCGTTTTCAAATACGCGGCCCAGGTGTTCTGTTGTAAAACCTTTGGATAAAATGCCGGTAAGACCCAATGCATAAAGCATTGAATAGATAATACCTGCAACAAATGGAATTATCACCAGCAGCAGGAAGCAGGCGGCACCTGCTCGGTTTAATAATTTATTTTTCAATAACATATTTTCTAAAGTCATCATTCAGTCGAATCATATACTCTGGAGCCAGCTCCATGAGGGCTTTTGGCTGTATGACTGACCTTTTTGGTCCGTAGGTTCTGTTCTCCAATGAATCGAATGCCATTTTTTGATTAGCCGTTAATTTTTTTATATCCAGCACAGTGCCATCTCCCCATACGGACGATCTTTGTTTTTCTAATTGCGCTTCCGGGGATATCATAAAATTAACAACGGCGAGAGCAGCTGTTTTTTGTGTACTGAATTTTGTTATTCCCAGGTAATGCGAATTTTGTATAGTACCCCCATCAAGCACATAAGCACGTGCAAACTCAGGGAAAGTTCCTTCTGATACTTTATTATCTACTTCGCCATCATTATTACTCAAAGTAAAATACAGTTCGCCCTGTGCAAACAACTGGTGCATAGGTGCCACTGCATTAGGGAAAGTTTTTCCCTGTTTCCAAAACCAGGGCTTAATACGGTCGATGTACTCCCAAAGCTGTGCTGAATATTTTTTGTACTTCGTTTCATCAAATATTCCTTTCAATTCATCCGGCCCCCCGGCAATATCGATCAGTAATGATTTTAAAAAAGTAAGTCCGGTAAAATCATTGCTGAAAGTGAAGTGTCCTGGATTTTGTTTTACAAAATTCTCCAGCTCATTCCTGTCTTTTGGCGGAGAAGGTACTTTTTCTTTATTATAGATAATGCATAACTGAACATTGCCCCAGGGACACTCCATACCGTTTACGGGTGTTTGAAAATCGTATTTAATAAATGGATTTTCAAAATCGATATACTGTGCATTGGGCATTTTGTTTACATAGGGTCCAAATAAAGCGTCTACCTGTTTCAACTGGTAAAATGTTTCACCATTTATCCAGCACATATCAATATCACTTTCTGTTTTTCCTGCTTCTTTTTCCGCCATTAAAATAGATACCAGCTGGTTGCCCTGGCCACCGCTTATTTTTAAGTTGATGCCATACTTTTCTTTAACCGCAGGTACTATATAAGTATTCATGTATTTATTTATCTGTGGATCGCCCTGCCACATCATGAAATTGACAGTTTGCCCTTTGGCTTCCAGCAATATATTTTCCCAGGGAAGCAATAGCGGATCACCCTGTTTTTTATGGCTGTCATGGTTACACGATAAAGAAAAAATCGTACATATCAACGCAAAAAAAAGATTGACTTTTTTCATAAATGAAACAGTAAAATAGTAAAACGACAGGTAAACCATAGTTTTTTATAATTTCCTGTGTTTTGTAAAAGATCAATTCTTAGAAGGCATATCGCACACCAAACTGGAACTGGCGGGGAGCACCGGCATTTTTTTGTATAATACCGTTGCTTTTAGGACCAATCTGTATCTGGTTGCTTTGTGTAGCATTATTGCTGTAACCGCTTAAATTCTGCGTATTAAAAATATTAAAAACATCAGCACGTATTTCAAAAGTGCCTGCATGTGCCAGTTTTAAATTGTATTGAAGTCCAATATCAAACAGTTTACTCCAGCCCAATCTGTCACTATTACGGCTTTCGCCCGGTTGCCTGTCGCTGTTACCAACATAGGCATCGCCAAAACTTCCACCATCGCCGTTAAGGTCGGTAGTACCGCCGTATAGTGATGCAACGGGTATCCTGTTAACAGGCTGCCCGCTTTGAAGAAGTGTTGCCAGGCTCACACTGAATTCTTTTACGGGATAATAATAAAACACGCCACTGATTACATGCCTGCGGTCGTTTAAAGATGGCCCCCGTTCTGCCGCATAATTATTTGCATCTGCGGCCTTGAAATTGACATCATCGGTATTATTCTTTAAACTCGATAAGGTATAAGAGAGAAAATAGGCATATTTATCTTCCGCTTTATCCTTTTTAATATTTATGCTAAGGCCGATATATTCAGCTTTACCACCGGCATCTGTCATGGTTACATTGCGCGACACACCACGTACTTTTTGTCCGTTAATTAACCCATAATATCCTTGTGCATCTGTGAAAATGGGAACCGGCCTGGTAGCATTGGCTGCATCTTCACTGCGGGCCGTGGTTCCATTTGCAGGTATTACATAAGAACTGGGCGCATTCAGATCAACTAACCTGAAAAGATTGTAGCTCCTGTTATATACCACATCAGTATAAAAAAGTAGTTTGTTATTAATCTGGTACTGGTAACCGATAGTTGATTGCCAGCTATACGGATTATTGTACCCGTTAGGATTTAAAACCCTGCGTTCAAAGCTAAAGGCATTATCGCGCTGACTTTGTAAGGATGCAGCTGTGGGGCCGTTAAGATAAGGTACTTTGCTTGCCCCGGCAGAAATATTGCCATTAAAAGTAATGCTGTTCAGGTCAGTTTCGGCAGGTAGAATTCCCTTACCTATCAATGCCTGCAATTGTGCTTTATAATCTGCACTGGTGGTATTCTGTTGTAATGCATCGCTGTAAATAGTATACAATACTTTATCGTAGAATAAACCTGTACCACCCCTAAAGCTGCTGCGATCGCTGAGTTTATAATTAAAACTGAAACGTGGAGCCACATTGTTAACATCGCCTTTGCTATTACCGCCTTGGGAAAGATTATCATAGTCATAACGCAAACCAAGCGTCAGATTAAGCCTGTTATTCACAGAATACTGATCTTCCACATAAGCCGTATAAATATTCTGGCGCTTGCCAAATTCTGTAGGTCTTAATTCAATACTATAGACAGATACGGTAGCGTTGGCAGGAATATCGTTGATATCTAGAGCAGCACCAATGTTTTTTGCTTTTAATGCTGTTACCTGAGAAGCGCTTAAGTCAACCTGGTAAAAACCCGCTGGCGTTCCACCGCCAAAGAGTTTGTGATCAGCACTTATAAGTTCTACACCTGCTTTCAAAGTATGCTTATTAAAGAACCATTTAAACTTTTGCTGTATCTGTTCGGTGCTTTCATGTGAATCAAATACATAACCCGGATGTCCCAAAACAGCTATTGTTGCCAGGTTAGCGGAAGAATCGCGTACTGCTACCTGTGGACTATTGGGGCTATTTGCTTTTGCGTAGTTCCAGCGGAAACGGCTGAACTGTATATTGGTCTCACTGCTGAATCTTGCTTTTGTATAAGTATTTTGCCAGGCTATCAGAAGAGAATTACGATCCTGTTTATTTCCGGATGAAGGAAAGGATACACCACCATCAAGTCCGCCACCCTGCCTTTCTACATTTACAATACCTACATTCACCCGCAGTGAAGAATGGAAATATTTGTTCCATATCTGATCCAGTTTGCCGGATAGGTAAGTAAAACTATTAGTGCCTTTTACTGTAGCATTTACACCCAGTTGCGGCGAAGTAAGCTGGTTATCTTTGAAATCTATTGTTTGCTCTGCATTAATAAAATAAAAAGTTTTATTTTTTTTGATGGCACCGCCAAATGCAAAACCAAATTGCTGGCGGCTAAAACCATTTTTTACATCGTTACCGGTAAGATCCTTTTGTACAAACTTAGTCTTTCCGTCAATAGAAGGTCCGGGTCTTGTAAGATAAAAAGCTTCCCCTTTAAAATCATTGCTTCCGCTGCGCGAAGTGATATTGAACAAGCCATTTGCCGTATTACCAAATTCAACCGAATAATTATTGGTGAGTACCGTTACGTTTTGTGTAAAGCCTAGGGGCACAGCAAATTTCTGGCCTCCTAAAAACCTTTCGTTATTGTCCATACCATCAATCAGGTAAGAGCTAAATAATGAGTTGGCACCGTTAATGCTAACATTAGGAGCTTCCGGGTAAAAACCAGTAGCCTGGGTTACATTGGGCAGGCGGAATAAAGAGCGCGTAATATCTCTTCCTTCAATAGGAAGGCTTTCTAATTCTTTTCTTTTTAACTGGGCAGACACTTCTGCGTTAATGGTATTAATTTTTGAAGCGCCACCTGTTACCCGAACTTCTTTTAAATCGGTTGCTTTCTTTTGTGTGATCGGGATATTTACACTAGGCGATTCATTGGACCGGAACTGAATATTATCAATGGTTTCAGGAAAATAATTATCGTCTGCAATACTTACAGTGTAAGAACCCGCAATATTTAAAGATTTAAAAATTGCCCTGCCCTGCAAATTGGTAAGCAATTCCTGCGTATAACCTATCTCGCTATTTTCTAAATGAACTTTAATACCGCCTACTGGTTTCAACGAGGCAGTATTGCTTATATTAATAGTAAGATCTACCTGGGCAAAAACGGCTAGACTTAAGAAGAAGAAAGAAAAAAGTGTAATGCACTTTTTCATAACAAGAGTTTTAAAAAAGAATGTAAATAAATAAAATATATGGTGTATTATACGAGCCCGGGCGGGGCCCTCAATTGTGTGATGCGCATGCCCGATGAGGGTGTAAAACTAATAACGAACGGCTGGTGCCGACTGGTCAATGATGCAAATATAGCCACCAGCATTTTCAGTAGTTTGCTGTTTGCCGCCAGTCTTGTTCTTAAGAAATGATAATCGGTCTCATTATTAAAGTCGCTTAATTGCGGAAGGAGCGTAAAACGAGATGCTCCGAAGCCTATATACCTGATAACAGTTTCTTGTACAGCAGGCGTTTGCCAATCCACCGCTGCGGCCAGTTCCCTGTAATTTGCAGTTTGATTAAGCCCTATTAAATAAAAACCACCTTTACCTGTTGGACCAAAAACAAAATCGTAGCTCTGTAATTTATCTGCTGCCGTTATAATATGTGTTACTGTCAATTGTGGGCAATCATTACCCACTACAATTACCTGGCTATACCCTTCACTCAAAACAAGTTCAATTGCGTTAACAAGACGTTCCCCGAAATTGTCACCAGATTGTTTGGTTTCATCTATTATAAAATAATTGAGCCCTGTCTTTTTTATTACAGAAAGGGTGTTTCTAATAAGATTGGCGGCAATTTTTTTATTGGCATTGAGGCTAACCCGAAGGAAAGACTTGTGGTCAGCTTCGCAGGAAGCAGACCTTGTAAAGAATAATATTGCAGTCAATTTGTTCAAATCAATATCTTAGTTTTTTTTCAGGTATTTACGAACGGGCAATAACTTTGACAATCACTACCACTCTACGCGTTTTTGAGCGCCGATAAAGCCTCTATAGATCTGAGAAGAATAATGCAGCAATAATAAGTTGCTCTATTGATATTCGTTATCAGAAATTGTTACGGGACGGATTAAGATGCAAATTAGTTTTAGGGGGGTGGGATTATTCTTTTTTTTTTGATCTTATTAACTATCCAAATATAACCCACTGCAACAAGCGCCAGTTAAAGCACAATATTGAATTATCTGCATTATTAAGAATGTGTACTGAAAAAATTGGAATCTGCTTTAGCCTCATCAACTGTCATTATCTTTAAACTTGGTCTGGCTCCAAAAATTCCAATACCGGTTCTGTATTTTACCACATAATTCATACCCGGCTTGGACCCGAAACTTATTGCACGGCGTTTTTGTTTCGGCGAAACAGTAATTGTACCGGGCACTAAATTGTAGGTTTCTTATGATTTATTCTTAAGTACACCCAGTTTCTTAGTTTTTATATCCACATTATAATTAGCCACGAGACCATAAATACAACTTGTCCGACATACTATCAGTTTAGCATCCTTCTGAACAAAGCCAGTTGTAGTGCTAAAAACAGTCAATAAAAGGATTTAAACAAAATATCTGGGTTTCAAATCTATTTTTTAATCCAGCCTAACTACGAAAATGAGTAGATTTCGGATTTTTTATAGTTACACACTTTTAATAAGTTGGGAAAACTACTCGCAATAACCCCTATCTCTACGACGATTTCGCGTGGCCGATTTTGGTCTAGCCTGTCGGATGTTCGACTATACAAGCTACCTGAATGCTTTTCAAGTTCACACCAACATTCAAGTAAGTTAACTTGTGTGTTATTATGAAATTGTGAGAATAAACAATTGTTCGGATTTATTCTTTTTATTAAGAATATGTGAAAATAAAAAAACCAAACTATCGATAATCTTTTAAACTATCAATAGGTTGATTTATCCTTTACTTCTGAGTGCATAAAAGTGGATTATAAACATCAGAATTTTATATTAGTTAATAAGGAATGCCAATTTATAAAAATAAATATATTTGATCGCAAACTGTCACATGCCCGTTAGCTATTATTAAACATTTATGAAAGGATTCACCTGCCTGCTCTTTTCATATTTTGAAATTTGCAAACAAGGTTAATCTACTTTACCGCGAATTAGTTTTCAGTGATTTCTCCGTGAAGTGAAATATCAACTTGTCCTTAAATTACAGATTTAATTTATTTGCTAGTTCCGGGCCTGTCAAAAAATAATCCCGCCCGTTATTTTAATGGGAAGTATTTCGATTTTAGAAAAATTATTTACGCGGCTCAATCGGGTCCCATTTTCAGACACCTGCTTATTACCTGGTAAATATTCCTGAAAGCATTTTTTAACTGTCTCTGCAACTCGTTTAGGAACCGGTAAAATGATTTCTAATCAAACGAGATTCATTTATTGGTTGGCACCAGTTCAATTTTAACGGTAGCAGTTATTATTAGGCTTCTATTCTTTTCATTTACTTTTTGAATAACAGCAGAAATGGAAGCCAGGCTATCTTTAAGTTTTGGAATTTTTTTGCTTGCCATTTCATCATTTTTTCCAAAACGTTCATTACTGCTGAAATTTTTCATGAGATGAAAATTTATCTTGCTGTTATACAAGTTGGTTAATATCTCTTTTGCATCTTGCGCAGTAAATTCACCTTCTATTAATTGAAACTCCTGTTTTTTCTTCATCTTGAACGTTTATGTTTACACTTGTACCTGAAATCAACCACATCAAATGCAGTGCGTTACTAATTATAACGACAGAAATAGTTGAATCGAAATGGTATCCTGGATTACCGCATATAATCAGTAAATACGATGGTCCCAAATATGTTCAACGATATCCAAATGAGAATGCACATTATTTTATCCGGGATACTACTATTGTTAAGCAATGTTGATGGTCGAATCTATCACCAGGCTTTCTTTTCTTGAAAGCATTTCTTTCCTGGTTTCAAATAATTCTTTTTGCAGTTGCTTAATTTTGGCTTCCCTGTTTTTTATATCTTCTTCATTACTATTACCAGCAATCTTACTTTCATGATACTTAATTTTTACGTGAATCATTTGTGTGATAATTTCCATCGCTTCTACTGCGTTGAATTGCCCATGGATGAGTTGAATTGTCATAGCTTTTTTTGTTGTGTATTATGATGATTTGATCTTCAGGATAGAAATTTTTGTTATTGCCCCTGCCCTAAAGAGTATCCTTCCTTACCATTAAAAGAATATAGATTTTCTGTTTTGATGGTATCAATTTTTTCTGAATCAGCATTTGACAGCAGGGAAACAATATCTTCTTTAGTAATAACATCATCCCCCGCTGGTTTAAATCTGCATCGCCAATGATCGGTACAAAACGTTTCTTTAAAACCATCCGGATATACTTTTATACCCCTGTTTGTAATCATCGTAAGGTATAAACCGGGCCTTGCTATTTTATGAATTATTCCAGCCAGTTCGTTGGGGTCTGTTCCCGCCCAGTGAACAAACACATCAACTCCCACTAACTTCTTTTCACCAGCAGTCTTTCTTTGGTATTTTGGGAGATTAAGTGGAGCATTTTTTAAATATGAAACCGGCTTTAAGACAGAAGGCTGTTTTCCTAAATTGCCTATTACCGCTTTGGCAAATTCTTTAGTGCCCACCAGGTGCTTGCTTGTTCCTTCTTTAAAAATGTCATAAGTATGAATGCCGTCTTCAATAGTTTTCAACCAGGCGTTCTGAACTCTTTCAGCTATCTCCGTTTGGCCGATATGGTTAAGCATCATAACAGATCCTTGCAGTAAACCAGACGGGTTTGCAACATTCTGTCCTGCCCGGCGAGGAGCGGAGCCGTGAATGGCTTCAAACATGGCACACTCTTCCCCGATATTTGCTGAACCAGCCAGGCCCACCGATCCGGTAATTTGTGCGGCCACATCCGATAGCACATCTCCATATAAATTAGGCATCACCAACACATCAAAAATCTCCGGGGTGTCTGCCAGCTTTGCTGCACCAATATCGATAATCCAGTGTTCATTTTCTATCTCCGGATATTCCTTTGCAATCTCATCAAACACCTGGTGAAACAAGCCATCGCTTTGTTTCATAATATTGTCTTTGGTAAAACATGTTACTTTTTTTCTTCCCTGTTGTTTTGCATATTCAAAAGCATAGCGAACAATTTTTTCACAACCTGGTCTGCTGATTAACTTCAGGCATTGCACTACTTCGTCCGTTTGCTGGTGTTCGATACCTGCATACAGATCTTCTTCATTTTCCCTTACTATCACCAGGTCCATTACCGGGTGCTTGGTGCGTACAAAAGGATGAAGGCTCATGCATGGACGCACATTGGAATAAAGGCCGAGAAATTTACGGGTGGTTACATTCAGGCTTTTGTATCCGCCTCCCTGTGGTGTGGTAATAGGTGCTTTAAGAAATATTTTATTTTTCCTTATCGTTTCCCAGGATTCGGGTGCAATACCCGAACTATTGCCGGCCAGGTAAACTTTTTCGCCAACCTGTATTTCTTCAATCTCAATTTTGGCTCCGGCTGCCAAAATAATATCCAGCGTGGCATCCATTATTTCCGGGCCTATTCCGTCACCTTTTGCTACAGTAATTTTTGTCATGGTTTTGTTATCGTTTTAGTTTAGTAATACAAAAGTGAGTATATCTATTCATAAGTTTTCATTTATCTTTTGTATGATAAGCATAAAATATTTTTATGTAATTAAAGTCCATAAAATACCGGGCAGCGTTTGCCATCGTTTTGAAAAATATCATACTTGCTACAAATGTTTTAGTAAATAGCAATACGGAGTTGTGCCTGCAAATAGCGCTGAGTAGGCATAAAATTTAGAATAATTTACCAGCAGCCCAATCCAATGTGTATTTTGCTTTATACCATTTTGAAGCCAACTCTATCCGCTTTTGTAATAATTCAATAAGTTTTATTTCCCTGCTGTTAACCAGGAACAGGGAACTCTCACCCTGTGTAAATTTTAATTCTTCACTCCGCAATAAAAACTGGTAATTATTGAACATGGTTTGTGCAGTCTGCAATTGACCGGATAATGCAATTAATTCGGTATAATAACTGCGTATTTTATTTTCTGTCTGCTGGCGTTTATTGATAAGCTCCAGGCTGGTTTCTTTAATTTTTAATTGCGTCATTTTATAATCACCACGGGCTTCCCTTAAAAAGAGGGGAATCTTAAAATTGATGCCCCATCGATAATTATGCTGAATAAAATTGGTGCTGAGTTTTTTTAGTGCATAATATTCTTTGTTCAGCAGGTTTGCCTTTAGCGAAAAATAAGGTAGCAAATTTTGTCGTTTTAATTTACGTTCTGCTTCAAGACTGCTTAATTTAAAATCATACCATTTTAAAGCAGGGTTTTGCAATGCAGACTGAGCAATTAACGCTTCTGCATTTTGATATATGACAGGATTAATATTCAAACTGTCTGGCAAATAGTTATCCGGCAATTGATAACCGCTATAATTTTCGAACCACAAATAATTGCTCAATTCAAGTTTTGCATTGGTTAATTTCAAAAGCGCTTCGGCCTGCATCAGTTGATAAGTTTGAAGTTGCGTATATGCCTCAACTGAATCCATTACGGCACGGTCGCCCTGCCTAACCGCTATCCTTATTAACCTGAGCCGGTTATTGGCTATTTCAGTAAAATTTGTGTAAGCCGCATATTGCTGGTGACTGGCTGCCCAATTCCAATAAGCCAGGTAAGATTCCAACAGCAAAGTATTCAACATTAATAAACGTTCCTGTTCACTTTGCTGTAGAAATAACTTTGCCTGTTGCAATGCCGCTCTTCTCTTATCCAAAAGCAATCCATTGGCCAATGGAATTTCAAGGCCGAGATAACTCGTTTTACCCTTTGTAATTTCTGATGTAATATAATCGCCGCCATTATTTTCAATACCTGTTTTGATATTACCAACTGGTAGTGGGATGCTTAACTCCGGGTTTGTATAGAAATAATAGTTTTTACCATCGAAGGTTTTTCTGCTGGCATCAAAAGCGATGGCGGGATCAAAATTTCCTTTAGCTGATAACAGCGCGGCTTCAGCTTTTTCTACCGCAATAGTAGCCTGCTTTGCCACCGGATGATATTGCCTCACCTGCCTGATAAAGTCAGCTTCGGAAAGCACTTTTGTATTATTATCCTGTGCATGGCTATAAACGATTATCGAAAAAAAAATAATTGCTACAAGACAACCTGCCTTTCCTATAAATGGCACACTACTCATACTTGTTCTTTTGATTCTCTTTTATTGCAACTTGCTTATAATAATCAGGAGGAAAGCCATTAATATTTCGCCAGAATTCATAGTAAATACGAACGTCTTTTAGCAGCGCAATGCCTATGGCTCCGCCGCCCATTCTTAATTGTTGCGGCCATTTTCTATCGTCAGGATCTTCTGCCACCAGTACCCTGAACCTGCCGTTGGTACTTACGGAGGTTTCTATTGCCGATACTTTTCCACCAAAAGTTCCATAACTGTTTTTTGGCCATCCACTAAATACAATCGCCGGAAAGCCATCAAAGACAAAGCGAACTTTTTGCCCGGTATTTATCAATGGCAGGTCCATTGGTTCGATAAACATTTCCACTGCATACTGTATGTTGGACGGCACAATTTCTATTATCATTTCTCCCTCTTTCAGTACCTCACCAATACCCGCTTTTTTAGCCTTGGTTACCTGCCCGTTTTGAGGTGCTTTTATATAGTATAATTTATTCCTCGCATCATAACTGGCATAAATATTTTCCAGTTTTGCAACATCGGCTTCTGTAGCAGCAGCACTGGATAGTGATGAATACCTATCAGCTTCAGCTTTAGAAATTTTGTCAGTATATTCCTGCACGGTACTATTTTTCTCAATGCTTAAAATAATTAGCTCTTGTTTGTTTTGTGCATATTTATTTTCTGCACTGATCTTTTTTGCTACCGCATTTTGATAATTAACTCTTCGCTTTTCGAAGTCAACCTGCGATATCACACCACTATCCAGCATCAGTTTAGCCGCTTCGATTTGCCTTTTGTATACCGTCAACTCATTATTTACAGCAATTAAATCGGTACTGTCTGTGGTGACTTTTAATTGCTGCTGCAGTAGTTTATTATCGAGGGATTTTAATTTTAAATCCTGTCCTTGTAACAAAGCTGAGGTTTGTGTTTTAGCAGTGCCTGCCTTGCTTTTGTAACCTTCCATACTTTGCTGTTTGGCATCAATTTGTTGCTGTGTGCGCTTCAAAAGCAGCGGATCAAAATAGTCTACTTTTACCTCGCCTAATTGTAAAATAGTGTCGCCTTCTTTTACAAAATCACCTTCTTTTACATACCATTTTATCACGCTTCCTCCTATAATACTATTCAGTTCCTGGGGTCTTTGTTCCTGCCGGAGTGTAGTGATGGTTCCTTTGGCACGAATATGCTGTGTCCAGGGTAAAAACAACGCCATCACCAGGATGATCAGCATACCGGATAGCCATTTTTTTACATTGCCCTTTTTCTCAATTTTATATACCTTTTTAAAAGAGCTTAAATGGCTTTGTTTCGATTGATCTTCTATATCCGCGGTTAAATAGTTATCCATCAGTGAAATGGTAAACGGTTTAATTTTAATTTAAAGATTTAATACTGCATCACATTCTTTTGACAGCTTTTCATTGTCAGACGCAATTAATATAGTTGTATCCTTCAGATTTTTAAGCCAGTTGACTGCCATGCCTATAGTTGATTTATCTAAATGCTCGAATGGTTCTTCCAGCAATAATAACCTGGGTTTGCCAAGCAAGGCTCTTACCAACAATATTTTCTGCCGTATTTCTTTTGATAGTCTTTTTCCCAAAGGATCCAGTATCATGCAAATTCCTTCCTTATCAGACTGTACAAATTCTGTTAATCCTAATTGACCGATATAGTCATTTACCTGCTTTAGCGAAATTGCCGGGTTACCCATCGTTAAATTTTCCAATAAACTGCCCGTAAAAATATCCTGGCTGTTTACAAGAATTCCCGTTGCGTCACGGATGCTTTGTATGTTATAATTGCTAATGGCCTGTCCATCTATCAGGATGGCGCCATCAAAATTTTTATAAGCTCCGGTTAACAGCCTTAATAAAGTAGATTTTCCCGAACCAGACACTCCTTTTATTTGTACAAGCTGACCTGCATCAATATTGAAATTTATGTTCTTCAATATCTTTTTTCCATCAGGATATGTAAAACTTGTATTCTTGAATTTCAATGATACACCTTGTTGAATATTTTCCAACTGTACATTACCTCCAGTTTCAATATCTGCCGCCGTGATTTTACCCAGTTTTTCTACAGATACCAGTGCATCATATACCTTGTCAAGGCTAATAATTACCTTTTCTACCGATCCTATAATAGCTATTATTACAATATCGGCTGCAATAAACTGCCCGACATTTATTTGCTGGTTAACCAACAAAATGGTACCAACAATAAGCATTGCAGCGGTGATAATTATTTTGAAGCTGATGAGGCTCCAGAACTGTATCAACAGTATTTTAAAATAATTGGTACGAGCGTCTAGGTGGCCACCAATAAATTCATCAGTCTTGATAATGTGCAGGTTGCTTTTTGAATATTTAAAAGATTTTACAACGCGGGCAGTTTCCTGCAGCCAGGCCGCTACCTTATATTTATAATCACTCGATTGTATAGCAAGTGACAGTCCCTGGGGTGAAGTAAAATATAGTATCAGTAGGATGATGAAGATTAATATTATTCCAAAACCAATAAAAACAGGATGGTAGAAAGACAGCAGCATCAATCCCAGCAGGATTTGGATAATGGCAGCAGGCAAGTCCAGTAATAACTTTTCTAATCCTTTTTGTAAAGAGATGGTATCAAAAAAGCGATTGACCAATTCCGGCAGATAATAATTATCCAATTTTTCATTGTCCAGTTTGGGCAGCCTTTCGCTAAATGCTAACCCATATCTCAAAAATATTTTCTGCTTCAGTTTTTCTATAATTTCAAGCTGCCGTACCTGTAACAGACCGTTTAAAAATGTGCCGAAAACAACCAACAAAATAAGTACAACAATCGAAGTGGAAACCGAGCCTGCCATCACAAAACTAATAATGGTCTGGATACCGAGAGGAAGGGATAGCTGAACCACACCCGCCATGATAGCAAAAACGTAAATGGCTGAAATATCTCTTTTATCCAGGCGGAGAATCTGGTAAAACTTTCCCAGAGAGCCGCTGATAGATTCGGGTTTAATTAAAGTCATCAAATAATATAAAATTGCTGAAGTGAATGATTCAATTTTTTATAACTGTTTTCTTTTGTTTTGTTAGCGCAAATTTGGGGGCTTTGATTCATAATAATTTATTTATCTTTATAATGATATCCATAACGTATATTTATGAATTATACATTACATCAGCTTCAGATATTCCTGAAAATAGTTAACACACAAAGTGTTACCAAGGCCGCTGAAGAACTGCACTTGACTCAACCCGCTGTTTCTATTCAACTCAGGAATTTTCAATCGCAATTCGAAATTCCTTTAACCGAGGTAGTAGGTAGAAAAATTTACATCACTGATTTCGGAAAGGAGATTGCCGAGTCTGCTGAAAATATTATCAACCAGGTGTATGCCATCAACTATAAAACATTGGCCTATAAAGGGCAATTAACCGGCAGGTTAAAAATTTCCATTGTATCCACCGGTAAGTACGTAATGCCATATTTTCTTTCGGACTTTATCAAACAACATGACGGTATCGAGTTATCTATGGATGTGACCAATAAAAATAGTGTTTTGCAAAGTTTAGAAAGTAACGAAGTGGATTTTGCGCTTGTGTCCATCCTGCCGGCAACGCTGAATGTTGAAAAATTAGACTTACTTCAGAATAAATTATTCCTGGTAGGCAATCGCGAACTGAAGATTAAGAAATCACTTAGTACAAAAGATATTTTTAAAGAACTACCATTAATATTCAGAGAGAAGGGTTCGGGTACAAGGCAAGCAATGGAAAAGTTTATTCATCAGCATAATATCCCGGCTTTGAAAAAGATGGAGCTTACCTCAAACGAGGCAGTAAAACAGGCGGTATTAGCTGGTTTAGGATATTCCATTATGCCATTGATTGGAATCAAGAATGAATTACACAACCACGACCTGCATATAATACCTGTTAAAGGAATGCCTGTTAAAACAACCTGGAGTTTGATTTGGCCGAAGGGGAAAAAGCTATCACCTGTTGCCAGCTCTCTTTTAAATTATATAAAAAAAGAAAAGGCAAAAATTGTACAGGAAAAATTTAGCTGGTACGAGGAGTATTAAAACCTGTATGTTCAGTCGGGTTAAAACATACTTCTTTTTATTGAAGCTATAATCGGCACCTTATCCCTCTTGATTTTTATTAACAATTTCCTTTATCGGCAGTTAGAGGTTTTGCAATTTAGCAACCGAAGATTCCTTCTTTTCAACTGCTGGTTCCTGCGTAGGATTATGCTGTTTTGCACCAGCGGTTGTCACAATAAAAAAATGATTGATTTGTGTTATTTTGTATAATCTTTAGATTGGAAAACTACCTGTTAAAAAGTCACGACCGTTCTAACTAGCCTGCATCAGTTACCAACCTGTATTAATGAACCGTTAGATGCGACTGTGGTGGTGAGCATCTGCCAACATCGGGTTCCTCAATATGCATCCACTTCCAAATAGACACCGTGAAGAATGAAATTTAAAAACTCGCCATTGCTATGATTTATTTCCGAAAGTGCAATTGCAGTTCAGTACCTCACTTCGAGAACTTACTTCTGTTTCAGTATTATTTTTATTTGCGTAAATGAATGCGGAAGAAAAGTATAGGTTAGTTCATTGTTTTTGATTTCAACATTTTTCTTTTCAGGTACATAGTCATACTGCTTATCAAATGCAAAAGCTTCCTGTAAATCTTTGGAGGCAATGATGCTCACTTCGCCCTTGCCTGTAAACATTCCTGAAGTATTGACAATATCACCTGTAATTGCTTTATCCTTATGCCTGTTCACAACATTGATAAATACAGTATTGTCTTGTTTTGAATAAGTGGCGCTTACATCCAGGTATTGAATCCCTTTGTATTTTTCTGTATTAAAAGTGTCGCAAGTCACGTACGAGTCAATAGCGCTTCCAAGGCAATTATTGGAGTAGGCTTTAAATAGATAGAACAGGGGTGATTTATAAGTTCCTTTTTTTGGATCGTTTGATAACAGGGATGTAAGCATGGTGAAGTTTGACATTTTTACAACATCAGCATGTCTTATAAACGAATTGAAAGATTGTGCCACAGGTAAAACACTCATAAAATTTCGCCCAAATGCACCCCACTCATCAACCGAAAGATAAATGGGATTCTTATATCCCTTCGTCCTGGATACTGCTTCAATTTCTCCGGCGGTAATCTTAATTCTTTCATCAAAAATTTTTGCTCCTGCTCCTATATGGGTATAATAATCTGGTGAACCTTCCCAGTAACTGTGGATGGATAAATATTTTATTTTGTCTCCTATCCCGTTTAATATTTTGCGATTCCAGTTATCCCATTCATTCTGGCTGTACCAGGAAGAACCACAACCTACCAGTTCGATATTATTGTCAACAGCCTGCATGGCTTTGGCGGCTTCTCTTGCTACTTCTACATAGTCATCTGCATTTTTATGACCCAGTTCCCAGGGTTTTCCATCCACTTCATTTCCAAGATCCCAGATTTTGACATTATATGGCGAAGGATGCCCATTTACAGCACGAAGGTTTGAATAGTAAGTTCCTTTGGGATAGTTGCAATATTCTAACCAGTAAACTGCGTCCTGAATATTACCCAATCCAAGATTTACCGCAACTACATTTTCAGTGCCCATCGATTTGTTTAAAGCAAACCATTCATCGGTTCCCACCTGGTTGCTATCGATACCACCCCAGGCCATGTTGATGCGTGCCGGACGTTTTTCTTTTGGACCAATACCATCCTGCCAGTTATAACCCATCAAAAAATTTCCACCCGGCCATCTCATATTGGTTACTTTTAATTCTTTCATAGCATCAATGAAATCTTTCCTAAAACCATTTTCATCTGCCAATGGTGAAGACGGATTATACAGTGTTCCGTATAGAGTATTCAGCCGGGGTGAGTCGGGCAACCCTCTTCTTCCACTGATCTGAATGGGCTCCATAAAAACCCCATATATTTTAGGATCGATTTCGCCAATGCTTCTTTCCGGATCGATTTTGATTTTTGCATTTTGTGCATTAACGAAACATGGAAATAAGATAAATGCGGCGATTAGTATTTTATACATAAGTGCAATTTGTTTTGTTGGAATCAACATGTTTTTATTTCCAGATTTTTTAGTCAGTAACCTGCGTTTAATCTCATTCAATTCACGTAACTAAAATGAAATGGCAGTTGAAAAAATAGGTGGGGCTTATACATTGAATAAATTATTTTAGGAAACTCATTTTTGGTTGCAACGGTTGCATAGTAAGTGAACAACACGAAAACTGCTGGCTGAAGTTTTTATAATTATTTCAGCCAGCAGAAAGCCATACTTAATGTTAATCATTTTGGATACAGGCTTGTAAATGTCATCTGTAAAATAAACATAATCACAATCCAATTTTATCATGGTTTATCCCAGAACACACGTTGTGTTAATCCGTCGCCACCCATACTCGTAACAGCTGCGTTATAATTGTCAACATTTTGAGATTGCTCAGCATTTGGATAAGCCATACGTCTTACAAAGCCGCCATTTAAGTTATTGTTGTATTTATTCGGTTGCAATACAGGATAGTCGCTTCTTCTCCAGTTAGCAAAACCTTCGGGGCCGTTTGTCATCGATTCAATCCAATATTGAGTATTGATAAGCTCAAGCGCCGCTGCATCACTGTAAGCAATTGCCGGTTGAAGCAGGTAGTTGTTTTTTTCCGCGTCTGAAACTGCCGGGCTGAATGTTCCTGGAAATAAGTTCCACTCATCCATTGCAGCTTTAACGCCGGCTCCATAATATTGTTGAGTTGTTTGGCCACCCGTGATCCATCCTCTGAATTTCGCTTCTGCCAGCAATAGTTGTGTTTGAGAATTTGTAATAAAAAAAGCAGGAGCAACAGTACTGATCATTACATCGTAATTAAGTTGCGTGTAGTTTTGTCCTCCGCCTTTGGTACCCCGGTATCCCGCATAACTTAGAACGCTTACTGCGTCATATCCTATAGGAAATCCGAATTGGTCAGCTGTAATGGTATCACGTGCAGAGGTAATGGTCTGTGGTAAGGCATAGCTGGCTCCGATATATTTTAACCTGGGATCACCAGTGCTTTTTAACTGGTTAACGAAAGGTTCAGCTAAATAATAAAAATATGGACTGACGTTCCGCTGCAAGTTCGAAAAACCGTTTTGAACAGTATTGTTATATTGTGTAACAACAACATTATCGCTGTTGGATAAAATAACACCGCCTGCAAATGCTTCTTGTGCAATGCTTGCCGCTTTGGCGGGGTCAATTTTTGAGTAGCGCATACCTAAACGCAACATTAACGAGTAACCTATTTTTTTCCAGTGATCAACCTGTGCAGTTATTGCAGCAGGAGTTGCACTGTTTAAACCACCAAAAAATAAATCGCCTTTCACATACTCATTAGAAGCAGACAATGCCGCCGTTGCAGTTTTAAGCTCGTTATAAAGGTCGGCGTAGATATCGGCCATTTTATCGTACTTCGGATAGTTGTTCTGTACAAGGTATCCTTTCCCCGCTTCGCTGTAAGGTACATCACCGTAAGTGTCAACAAGGGTCATAAAAGCAAACGCTTTCCAGATCCGCACCATGTTATACAGGTTTTTATAAGTAGGATCATCTTTCGTAAGACTGATGATTTGTACCAATGGTTGGACAACTGCTGTATAAACACCCCAACGCGGCGCATTATAACCATCTACGTCCTCGTTAAATTGAAACCCTGCGGTAGCGCCTGCATTATAAGCGTTCAAATATTGTTGTACGATGGTTTGTTCTCCATCCCAATTGCCAATATTCATACCTCGTTCTGCAGTGGCGAATAATAACCCCGCATCAATTGTTGTAATGGCATAAGGGTCTTGATTTTTCTTCTCAAATCCCTTTGTACAGCTCACCAGGCAAAGCACTGCAACGAGCGGGATTATAAGACAACTATTTTGTTTCATATAAATAATTTTAGAATTTTACATTTAAGTTAAGTCCGAATGTTCGGGTAGTTGGCTCTGTGTGTTGCTCATATCCTAAGCGGCTGTCGCTGGATGACGCGAAAGCTTCCGGATCAACAGTAGGTATGTGTTTCAACAGTAAAGCAGCATTCCGGCAATAAGCAGATAGCGTTAGCCCTTTCACATACTTTGCTTTTTTGGCTATAAAACCTGAAAGATCATAGGTAAGTGTAATATTTCTTAACTTAATAAAGTCGCTGCTGAAAACAAACGGATCTCCTATATTCTGAGTACGGTAATTAGCATAAAATGTTTGCGGTGAAACTGATTTTGTATTCTGAGATCCATCCGGCAGAACACCATCGAAAATAACCCCGCTGCGGCCTACTAATGATGCCTGGCTTTGACCCGATCTTAAACCATTTAATGCTGTTGATGAAAACACTTTGCCGCCAAATTTTCCATCAATGTGAATTAACAAGCTTAGGTTCTTATATTGGAAAGTGTTGGTAATACCACCTATTTCCTTGTAGTTTGCGCTACCATAATTTACCATGGTTTTTGAAGGCAAAAGTCCTCCTGAACTATTTAACATTACCTGTCCTTTAGCATTACGCAGATACGTATAGTCCACCAACTGGTTCATCTCTTTACCAACATCATACACCAAATAACCTATGAACTCATTTCCTGTGCCATTAAAAAAAGTTACTACCTGGCGGGTTTGTCCCGGATTCAATGCTAATACCTTTGATGTATTGTATGCTCCGTTTACCGATACAGTCCAGCTAAAGTTTGGTGTTTTAACAGGAGTTCCTTCAATCATAACTTCTACACCGGTGTTTTTCAGTTTCGCGATATTGACATTCGTGCTGCTATAACCTGAAGCAGGTGACAGCGCAACCGGCAAAATCTGATCATTGGTACGCTTGTCGTAAACGGCGATATCGAAATTCAGCCGGCTGTTTAAGGTTTTTAATTCCAGGCCTATTTCCTTTTCACTAATACTGTAAGGTCTTATTAGTGGATTTGGATTGCTGGTGTTAGCAATGGTTCCAATAGGATAAGTACCGAACAATTGTGGATCGATTGAGTACGTCAACTGACTGCTATAAGCACTAATGCCGTTTGCATTACCCACATCTGCATAACTCATTCTTAATTTACCATAATTCAACCATCTCATATTGGGCAGCAGTTCCGAAAAAATGAAACTTGCGCTTACTGATGGATAGTTGAAAGAGTTTTTCGGGTCAGCTATTATTGAACTTGGTGGCGTAAGCACAGAAAAGTAGTCAACACGATCGGTCGCATTCAGGTACAGGAAATTTCTGTAGCTAAAATCTACAAAGGCATATAAAGAGTTTACCTGGGTTCTGTAAATACCGTAAGTATTTGCGTTTTTGGTGAGACCATTTCCTAAGCTATAATTATCTTTCACTACAAAGTCTGTTACACTTTGATGGGTATTGTTATTATTAACGGTATACATATTACCGCCTACACTTGCGTCGATAGTAAAATCACCAATTTTATGATTGGTACCCAACAGAAAATCCGTATTCAGTTGTTGGTTGAAGCCAGTGAAAACATCGTAACTGCCTACCCAGCCGGTGTTACTGCTATTACGCAATGGAACGCCAACACCATGGGGATAGTTTTGTTCATTATTGCTGTAACCAAAATCTGCATTAACACGACCCTGCAAATACAACCACTTAGTGAAATCATATCTTAAAGAAACGGTACCTAAAAAACGATCTCTTTTGGTATAATTGAACATTCGCCCGATAAGATAATACGGGTTGGTCAAAAGCGCATTAAAGGGGTTGGTTGATAATAAGCTGCCATCTGATCCCACAGCATGTTCTTTCAGCGTAGAGATCGCAACCGTTAATGGAATACGATTAAGGAAACTGGAAAACCCAATACCCTGTGCACCAACCAGCGGAGGATTATTATTCTCCTCGTGAGCATAGTTAATATTTGTCTGAAGCGTTAGCCTATTTGTAATCTTGCTGTTGAGTCCTACGTTAAATATTTTTTTATGATAAGTATTACCAGGCGAAATACCCTTAACATCCTGGTTTGAAAAAGAAACGCGGTAGCTTGTTGTAGCATTGCCTCCTGAAACCGCGATGGTATTTGTATAAGAAGTTCCGGTGTTATAAAATTGCTTCATGCGGTTTCTATCAGGAAAATAAGGTCTCTGAACTCCATCATACTGATAAGTGGGAACGCCATCATATTTTTCGCCCCATGCCAGGTTACCCATTGATTGCGCAGTAGCCTGTGAAGAAGGACGTACACCATTAGAACCTGTGCCATACTGGGTTTGATAGTCCGTATAATCCAGTATTTGATCAGCAGCAAAACTGGAACTAATTTCTACGCCGAATTTCGAATTTTTAGCGCCGCTTTTGGTGGTGATAATTATAGCACCATTGGAAGCCCTTGAACCGTAAAGCGCCGCGGCTGTAGCACCTTTCAGTACGGTCATTGACTCGATGTCATCCTGGTTGATGTTTGAAAGGTTATCGCCCTGATCTGTCTGGGCAGTGACGGCCCCTCCACCTTCGGCACTTCTTGCACCCTGATCCATTGGCAAACCATTAATAACAATTAAAGGGGAATTGGTTTGACCATTAAACCCCGACTGCCCGCGCAAACGTATCCGGTTACTTGCACTTGCACCCGCGGTGGGCGGAGCAATTTCCAAACCTGCTACTTTACCTTCCAAAGACTTCATCACGTTGGTAGTGCGGTTCTGGGTGAGCTCATCAACTTTTACAGAAGTGATTGAGTATCCAAGTTTTTTTGATTCTTTTTTTATACCCAATGCGGTAACGATCACTTCATTCAAACTTCCGGCGGTAGCCGTTAAAACTACATCTACAACACTACGGCCAGACACAGGAATTTCCTGCACTGTATACCCAACCGAACTAAATTGTAAAACTGCAGTGGAAGACGCTTCAATACTATATCGTCCGGATGCATTGGTGGTGGTTCCCTTTGATAAACCTTTTACTGTAACTGAGATAGCAGAAAGTTCTTTGCCTTCTTTGTCCGTAACTTTTCCGGTTATCGTTTGACAATGAACTTTAACAGAAAAACAAAAGGGTAGTAACAAAAGAACGAGCAGTTTGCCCAAAGCCGGCAAAGCTGCGGGCATAAGTTTTTCCTTCATAATGGCAAGTTGTATTTGGTTATAAATATTTTCCTTAAGGAGCAGCATAAGCTCTTATAACATCACACAATAGTAGGATAACTTAAAACAAAAAAATTCCAACAAGGAACGGTGTTGAATCTTATACAATGGGGTTACAAATTTTTTCTGCATAATTCAAATAGTGTGATATGATCCTGCTTTTGAACAATATGGCAGGTTAATTTTTTTATTAAGCCGTTTTACAACAAGAGAATATTAAAAGGTTTGAACGTGGTACTTAGCCTTTGGAATTGCTAATATAATAATGCACCCGACAGCGTTAGACCCGGCAAAGAATTATCATTTCAAGTAGTACAAACTATATTCAAATAGACTTATTTAAAAGAAGGTGGTCCCTACAGTCTCATCAGCCTCCAATACGTGGCTTTCACCAATAAAGCTTTTACAAATACTATAAACCCATTTCATTTCTCTGTTGATCAAAAAAATAAGGAGTTGGTAAAACGGGTGGCGAAGATTTATTTAGATAAAACAGGGAAGGGCAATAAGTCTTCTTTAGCAAATCATAAGGAGTTTGCCTGACGTAAATTAATTATGCGCAAATGTTCAGGGAGAATATAATCTCATTGGTATTTCTCACCAATACCAATAAACATTTTATACTACTTCAGAACAGTTATACTATTATGATGTTGAAATTCAAATTTCTTTTTAAGCTTATCGTGCAATCAGCGCATCCACGGCTACTGTTCCACCGCCCCGGTTAATGATGCTGATAACATGTTTACCTGCATTTAGCCCACTCAATTCATAAACCTTCTGCTGGGGACGTCGTACATCATTCACAGATAAATTAACAATAGACCGTGTTCTTCCATCAATATTAATTTCAATATTACCAGCACCTTTTTCTTTCGGAGCAATCACCGTAATACTTTTACCAATAGATGAACTGCTCCAAACATCGCCGGATGTTTCACTAATGATAAGGTCGTTATTATAATCGCCCGTACCCAGATTGCATTGACGAAACCATCCTGGTGAAACCACGCCAGGGTCATCGTCATTAAACCAATTTTTACTATGTGTTATGCGTAAAACACGGCTGCCGGAAGCCAAGGATCGTTCAACTATTCCAGGCAAAGGCAATACTGCTTTATCAGGTGTTACGGTAAGCCCTTTATCATCCTGTACAAAATGCATTGCAACATCGGAGCCCAGCAATTCTACTTTAGAAATCTTTCCTATCGTACTTCCAGTATGCAAAGCTTTCAGCGTGATCACACTGTCTTTCCAATCTAAAACTGCTGCATATACACAGCCATTGTTGCGGGTACAGCGAATCGTATTTTCTTCATAAATTTCAAATGGCCTCGATCCATAAACCGCCTCCCCATTACATTTCAACCATACACCAATATCCTTACAGGTGCGAATAACTTCGGTGTCCAGATCACCACGACCATGTTGTGTTAGATTGAGCAGCATAGTTCCATTGCGGCAAACGTTTTCCATCAGCAATTCAATTATTTTTTTCGCATCCATGTATTTCATGCCGGTCATGTAATGCCAGTCAGCAATGCTTGTTTCAGTTTGAAATGAGTAAGCCATGATCTCAGGCTCAACGTGAAATTCGGAACTCTTAATCAGCGAACGATCAACAAATGGAAGCAGTTGCGGACTGTTTTGAAAACTATTCCATCGTCCGCCTACACCTTTGAGATTGACCACAACTTCCATTTTATTATTGTTCCACTTAAGTGATTTATTATAATAATTCGCGATCAGTTGCGGAGCAAAGAACCCCAATTACAGAAGCATAACGTATGGCCAATTTGTTAAATGAAGGGAGGTTGGAGAACAGTAATCCATCTCCTCGTTTATTTAATCCGGCCAGCCAGCTTCCCGATGCCATGTCATCACTGATCTTTCTTGGTGCACCAATCATTCCGGCTGTTTCTGCTTCAATGGGTCTTTGAGAAAATGCAGACGACATTGTCAGTATAAAAAAAAGATGAAAAGAAGTGTTGGTTTCATCAGAAATTGTAAATGATATGATGTAGAATTTTATAAAAGTTTCTTTTCTGTATTGGTTACTGAATAGATATCTTATTTAAAATTTACCTGCTGAACTGCCAGTAATCAAAGTTGAAAAGATCTTCCCCTCCTTAAAAACAAAAAGATAAATCTTGAATACGTTTAATTTTTTTACAGGCCTGAAATGGTTTTCCAAACATCAGCTTCGACCGAACTATGCCAATATCCCTTTTATCATTTCCTTTATTTAATAAAGTAATTCAATTCGCAATTTTTTTTTTGGTTATCTGGAGTAGATCGGTTTTAGAAGCAACCCGCTTTTCAAAAGTGTTGCCTGCCATGTCTATTTTTTATCATCCGGCATATTTCAACTTAACATTGGCTGCCAGGAGCAATTAATGTTTCATGCTTCAAAGTGATTTTATAGTTGCTGTATTGCAAGGCTGAAAAAGTATCATTTCATTTGAAACAGGTTGTTAATCGTTATCTAATACTTTTGCAGACTGCAAAAAATCCCTTTATTTAAAATAAAAGTTCTAATTTTTGAACAACAGCGGTGCCAACTCATGCAAACTCCGGCGCCATGTGAGAAATTCATGTGCCGTGTTCTCAGAAACAAATGACACCGCATTGATACCAGCATCTTTAAGTGCAGTTGCAGCATTCTTAACCGCGTCTGGTCTTTCCTTGCTTCCGCAACTGAGAAAAATAAGTTTCACTTTCGACTTATCTTTAATTTCAGCGGGACTATAAGTGCCGCCACTAAGCAATGCATAGTATGAAAATACATCTGGTTTGTTGAGCGTAATGGTATGTGTTTCCATACCACCCATTGAAAGTCCGCCCATGGCACGGCCAGATGATTTGGCAATGGTGCGAAAATTTGCATCAATATACGGGATCAGTTCATCTACCAGCACTGTTTGAAAGGGTTCAATTTTAAAATTTCTCATCCCACCCATTTTTACGTCGTTCGTCATGCCATATGTCATAACAATAATAAATGGTTGTATGCTGGCTGCAGCAATCATATTGTCCATAATTAAATTGGCATGACCCTGGTTACTCCAGGCAGTTTCATCTTCGCCCCAACCATGCTGTAAGTAAAGAACCGGGTAACGATTTTTTAATTGCTTATCATATCCGGGAGGCGTATAAACATATGCCCTGCGGGAAGTATTGGTACTGGGTGAAGGAAAAAGTACCTGTTGTACATTGCCGTGAGGAACATTTTTGAGAGCATAAAAATCCTGGTCATGGGCAGGTATTTCAATACCACTTTCCCAGCGGATAGATCCAAAAAAATTCAAGGCACCCGGGTCATTGAATTTTCCACCATCAATTTTTACATTATAATAATGAAAGCCTTCATCCATCGGGCCTTCAGTTGTACCCGTCCACGTGCTGTCGGCTTGTTTTGTAAGTTTAGTGCCACCTCTTCCACCAAGTCCCAGGCTTACTCTTACACTATCTGCACCAGGCGCAATGATGCGGAACCTGGCATAACCTTGTGAATTCACCTGTGGAAATTCCTGCCCCGGCTGGTTCAGGGTGGATGGTTTAAAGTCTTCTATTATTGCGGGTGCCGTTATTTGTGAAGAACAAATACTGCTTGCTAACATGGCTGCAATAACAATCATAAAATATTTCATGCGCATTTTTTTATTGTAAATAATTATTTTAAAGTTCAGGTTTATATTTCACGTAACAAAACCAGCATAACCAATATAATACAGATGCTGATGATAGGCAATAGCAATTATAGTTCTTCGACAACGATGATATTTATAAAATCTGTCTTTTATAATTTCCAGGTATTGAAAAAGAAATTCGGTTATTAAGGCATGAAACATTATTGTACAATCCAGGACAATTTGCAGTAGTGGTTAATAAAATTGAATCATTCCATTTTTATATTTCAATAAATAATCTTCATCTAACAATGTTTATGCTACTATTGTGTTAACTGCAACTATAAAAACTTCTGTTGCACGCGTTCCGCGGAATTGTTATAAATACTGATAATGGACAATACAGTAAGGTTACGGCTGTTTCACAATTTTCAATAGAGCTGCTTTTCACAAACAATATTTTATATTAAATGTTCTATCAAAAGAGGCTGTCCCAAACCTGAGACAGCCCCGGGTTTTGATTCGGTTGTTTCATTTGATTATCATAAATCAATTCACGGGTCCGATCATTAAAATTTTTCCACGCCTTTTACTTTCATCTTAAGAGAGGTTATCCTATCCACAGGCCCGGTCATGAATAACAACTTATTATTTTGCCCTGCAAAAACATTGTTGCTTCCGCCACCTGTATTTATTGTGAGAATGTGATTGCCACTTTGGTCAAAGACATTCACACCTTCTCCACCACTTACGTAAATATTTCCTCTTTCATCCATCGACATTCCATCGCAGAAGTTTACGTTACTAACAAACGACTTGATATTGCAGAGGGTTCCATCGCGATTAATATCAAAAACCTGAATTTTGCCTGTGCCATCATAAGTCCAATTGTTTACAAACAGTTTTTTGCCATCAGGAGTTCCAACAATACCGTTTGGCCAGGTATCGGCATTCCATCCTGCCATAGAAGTTACTCTTGTCAATCTGTGTCTGCCGGGAGCCAGGTAATACACATGACCACCTTTGCCAGTTGCTGCCTGTTCGGAGTGCGTTGGTTCCCAATTTTGTTTGCGTGGATCAGAAGCGTCCCAATAATCTCTTGGAAATATTGGGTCGGTGATATAGATACCACCCGTAACAGGATTAATCCATATATCATTTGGTCCGTTTAATAGTTTACCATTGTAATTATTTACCAATACCGTGTGACTGCCATCGGGTCGTATTTTCCATAGTTCCCCGTGCATATCGGCACAAGCAATGAGATTACCTTCTTTGTCAAACTCCATTCCATTGGAGCGACCTGTACCTTGTAGAAATAAAGTTACCTTACCTGTTTCCTCGTTCCATTTGTAAATTCTATCATTTGGCTGATCGGTAAAAAATACATTACCATGCCTATTTACAGCAGGGCCCTCAGTAAAACCAAAACCCTTTTGAATGGTGTCTACTGTTCCATTTGTAAGACTCTTGGGGTTTTTATTTTCATCACCTCCTTTGTGTGCAAGAGATTCATTAAGGGAATCCTGATCTGAATTCCTCATATTTTTCTTGCAAGAATAAAATCCGAAGCAGCAGATTACTGCTAAGAGAACGAAATTTTTTTTCATAACAAGAAATTTTAAGTTTTTAAAAGAATCGTCAGATGAAGGGTTATCGGGAAACTCGGATTCAGCAATTATTCAAAGTACCTAAATCTTTTGCGGCAAATCTTCCAATAAGGAACTGTGATGAATTTTACACTGCAGTAAAAAATAGTTTTGGAAATAAATTAATAAGGAAGCTGAGTTTTAGCTACGTAATGGCATTTTGATATCTTAAAATCCTCCTGGCAGTTCGTACCCGGGCTTGTTTAATTCCAACGCGGGGGAATGGTTAATTTTCACAATAATGAAAATCCTCTTTTTCGTTAAGATTCTCCCGTTTAACCGCAATTCAACTAATTCTCACATATAAGTATACCTTTAGGACAACAGGTTAATTAAACCTGTAAATAACCAATGAGTATAAGTCAATGGGAATCCATGACTGAAGGTAACCGGGGTGCTTTTCTTGCTATTTATGAATCACACTACCAGGCTCTCTTTTCATACGGATTTACGCTAACAGCCAGTCGCGACCAAACCAAAGATTTCATCCAGGAATTATTTCTTGAAATATGGAATAAACGTGCTTCTGTTAATAAAGATGTCATTAATGTTCGCGCCTACCTGTTTACCTGGTTGCGCAGGATGATCTTTAAAGAGAACAAACGTTTGAAAAGTGAACATTGTACTGATGAAATGATCGACAATCTTTCACCGGATGTATTGCCTTACGAAGATTTATTGATTGCATTCCAGCAATCAGAAGAAAAAAAAATTGAATTGGCTGCCGCTTTAAAAAAACTCACCAAAAAACAATTGGAGATAATTAAATTAAAATTCTTCGATAACCTCAGTTACGCTGAAATTGCCCTTCAAACTTCGCTTTCTCAAAGAACAGTCTATAACCTCGTGTATGAAGCGCTCCGTCATCTGCGTGTATGTTTAAGATTACTATTATTCTATATATAAGTGACCATCCCTTGGCGACCCGCTGGCTGCAAATCCTGCTTTTAAAATATATTTTTCAAATAACCGGTAAAAGCGATCAATACACTCCTCTATATCGGATACCTGAACTCAAATACGGAAATAAAAGAGGACAATGGAGGAGAAAAAGCCCGCTGATTTTATTACAGAAGATTTTGTATCAAGTGAATCATTCCTGAATTTTTATCTGCATACAAACAAAGCAGATGAAATATTCTGGGCAGATTGGTTACTGGGTACTCCCGTAAATGCAGCTCAGGCAAAAGAAGCCATCAGCGTCCTGAACTGCTTGTTTTTCAGATTACCTGACAATGAATTTCAGGGAGAGCTGGAAAAATTAAAAGCTACAACATCAATAGCGAACCTGGAAACAAAGAAAAAAGATTCACTGGTACGCTTGTTAAACTGGAATGAGAAAGAGGGTAACAGAAAAAACCGGAAGAGGAGAATGATTTTGTATTTGATTCCTGTTGCTTTCATAATGATCGCCGGAGTATGTTTTTTTACACAGCGTTCAGCTTTACCCGCTGAAACATTGATTGAAAAACACAACAATGGGCAAACAGCACTTGAAATAATGTTAAGCGACAGTACGATTGTAACGCTGGCAGTAAATAGTACCGTTCGTTATGAAAAACAGTTTGGAAATATTGATCGAAAAGTTTGGCTGGATGGGATCGCTGCATTTCATGTTAAAAGGGATGAACAGCATCCTTTCAAAGTTTTTGCAAAAGGATTAACTGCAACTGTATTAGGAACCGTTTTCAATGTAAAGGCATTGCGGGCAGATTCAATAACGGTTATAGAACTACTGAATGGAAGGTTAAAGGTGGAAGCAGGTGAATTGCCTTCCATTATATTAGAACCCAATGAAAGAGTGGTTTATGCTGAAGGCAAACATCATTTGTATAAGGAAGCCTGGCTGCCAACGGAAAATAAAATGCAAAACCATCTTGTATTCAGTAAAGATGATTTTTCAGCCATTGCATTGAAGATGAAAAACATTTTCGGAATTACGCTTATCAACCAAAGTCATAAAAACAACTGGCGTTTCACCGGAACATTCAATAACAGTACTGCAAAAGATATCATTGAAAATATTTGCCTGATTGAGCGACTCAGGTTCGAACAAAGCGGTGACACTATCCTGATTAAATAGTATTGCCGGGATTACAAAATTCAAGCTGCCATGTGTATTTACTTTTTGCCGTCTTTAAGACAAGTCTTAAAGACCACGATTGCGCTTTGCTTTATTTTACCTGCCCTTCTTGCCGCCAAAGCAAACAGCCCGGTAAAGAACGACCCCGTATTTGTTACCATCAGTAGCAATAACAATACAGTCCTTCAACTTTTCCAATTAGTAGAAAAGCAAACAGCGTACACATTTGCCTATGATGAAAATGATGTGAATCTTTCCCAGAAAACTATTTTAACAACCGGGGAAAAATTATTAAATGTTTTACTGGACAGCATCTCTCTCCAAACCGGGTTGAAGTTTACACAAAAAAATTATACCATTCTTGTAAATGCAAAAATTGCAAGGCAGGAAGCTGCGGATGCAATGACGAAATCATTACCTGTAACAGGTACTGTACAAGATGCATTGGGCAATCCGTTGAGCGGCGCCACTGTTTCGATAAAAGGGACCAACACCAGTGTGCAGACAGATGCCAAAGGAGGTTTCTCTCTAACGGTGCCGGACAACGCCGTTCTTATTATCAGCTATGTAGGGTATAAGTCGCAGGAAATGGCGGTTAATGGTCAATCGGTATTAACCATCAGCATTGAAGAACTCAATAAGAGTTTGAACGAGGTGGTGGTAGTAGGTTACCAATCGCAGAAAAGATCCAGTCTTACGGGTGCAGTGTCTGTTGTAAATATGGGTGGTTTATCAAAATTGCCGGTAGGAAACCTCGACCAGGCTTTACAAGGAAAAGTTTCCGGTGTACGCATTACACAATCCACCGGCCAACCCGGTGAAGGAGTGGCAGTAAGAATTCGTGGCGTTGGTACTATTAATGATAACAACCCGCTTTTCATAATAGATGGTATACCAACAAAAGATGGTATTAATTTTTTAGCTGCAACCGATATTGAATCAATCACTGTTTTAAAAGATGCAGCCTCTGCTGCAATCTATGGTGCCCGTTCTGCTAACGGTGTTATCGTTATAACTACCAAAAGTGGTAAGAAAGGGAAAGCCCAGTTTAATTATTCCGGATATGCCGGTTATCAAACCCATGGCAAATTGCCAAAAATGCTCAATACTGCGGAGTATGTGGAATTATACAATGAAGCAGTGGTAAATGATAACAAGGATATACCCAATGCAAGTTTAAAACGCAAACCCATACCTGCTGGCGTTGATATGGCCAATACCGATTGGCTGGATGCAATATTTCAAAATGGTATTCAGCAGAGTCACCAGTTATCAATATCGGGTGGCAATGATAAAGTGCTTTATAATATTTCCGGAAATTATTTCAAGCAGAATGGTATTATCCTTAACTCCTGGTACGAACGTTATTCAATGCGTTCAAAATTAAATGTTGAATTAACGGATAAATTAAGCATTGCCAATAATATCAATATCTCATACTCAAATAAAAATGTGATAGGTAGTTCTGGTGATGGTTTTGGTGGCAATGGTGGAAGCGTGGTTCGCTATGCATTGTTTCGTACGCCGGCTATACCTGTTTTCAATCCAGATGGCAGCTATTCTGATCTTCCACAATACCCAAATTTTTTTGGGGATGGATATAATCCGGTGGCATTGGCGCAGAAAGCTGATAACAAAGAAAAACAATACCGCGTATTTGGAAATTTATACGCTGAATATAAAATCACCCGCGATATCCGCTTCAAAACAGATGCGGGCATTGACGTTTTTGTAACCGATGATAAACGCTTCGATGAAAATTATGGAACCAACCTGCGGGTAAATAGTCCCAGTCGTCTTTCCGTAAGTACTGCTACCAATACCAATTTTATCTGGAACAATACGCTGCGGTACAACAAAACATTTAATGGCGTGCATAACCTGAACGCTATAGCAGGTACTGAGGCCATCAGCAACAAAAGTACCATTCATGGTGGTTCTGATCACAATTTCCCTGAGCAAATCAGTAATCTTCGTTATCTCGGCAATGGCCTGAATATAACATCTCAAAATGTATTTGAAGGTTTACAGCAATGGTCACTGTTTTCTTTGTTTGGAAATGTGAACTATGCCTATAACAATAAATACCTGCTATCTGTAAACGTAAGACGTGATGGTTCATCCCGTTTTGCTGCAGCCAATCGTTATGGTACATTTTTCTCCGGCTCAGCTGGTTGGAACATTCACAATGAAAAATGGATACAGGATAATTTACCAGCTATAACAAAATTAAAACTGCGCGGAAGTTATGGTCAGCTGGGAAACCAGGACATTGGCAATTATCCGTGGGCTTCAATCATTGGTCGCGGATACAATTATGTATTTGGAAGTGAGCAGCAGAGTAATTCAGGTTATACCATTTCTACACGCGGTAATGAAAATGTAAAATGGGAATCGTCTACGCAAGCCGATATAGGACTTGATCTTGCAGTATTGAAAGACAAACTTTCATTAACCGTAGATTATTTTGTAAAGACAACTTCGGATATGCTGATCCCTATTCCATTGCCTTTGATTGGAGGAAGCGCCAGTACACCTTATGTAAATGCGGGTAAGGTAGAAAATAAAGGTTTGGAAGTTGAACTGAATTATAAGAATAACCTCGGAAAACTTAAATACGATTTCAATATAAATTTTGCCACACTCAGAAATAAAGTTTTGGCATTGACAAACGGTGCACCCATACCGGGTGGAAGAATTGACAATGGAGTTTATGCAACACTTACGACAGTTGGTCATCCTATTGGTGCTTTTTATCTCTATGAAATGGAGGGCATTTTTCAAAACGATGCGGATATATTCAAACATGCGCACCAGGGACAATACATCAGGCCGGGCGATGTAAAATTCAAAGATCAAAATGCCGATGGTATAATTGATGAGAAAGACAGAACTTTTTTAGGCAGTGCTATTCCAAAATTTACCTACGGTTTTACTGCCAATCTTGAATATGCCAATTTCGATTTATCTGTTTTCTTACAAGGTTCCTATGGAAATAAATTATACCTGCAGGTGAACCAGGATATAGAAGGTTTTTACCGTGCATTTAATCTTACACAGAGAGTATACGATCAAAGATGGACGGGTGAAGGAACCAGCAACACAATGCCAAGGGTTTCCTGGCTGGGCTCTACGAATAATAAAACACCGTCGAGCCGGTTCCTGGAAGATGGTTCGTATATGCGTTTGAAAAATATACAAGTTGGATATAATATACCACAAAAAGCAATCGCACGTATGCATGTAAAAGGTTTAAGAATATATGTAACGGCACAAAACCTGCTCACGTTTACAAAATACAGCGGACTGGATCCTGAAATGCATACCAGCGACAACATCAATGCAGAAACCTACCGGGGAGATGTAGCCGCAGGTATCGATTGGGGAACTTATCCAAGTGCCCGCAGTTTTATTGCAGGTGTGAATTTAAATTTTTAATCATGATTGAAATTTTTGCACATAAGAATTCTGCCATGAAGAAATACACACTCAGTTGTGGTTTCATTCTGCTAGCAATGATTTGCGGCACTGGCTGTAAAAAATTCCTGAATACTGAAGTAGTGGGCAACTATCCTGAAGCTGCTTTTTATAAAACTTCGGCGCAGGCAGTGCTGGCAATAAATGCTGCTTATCAGCCATTGTCTTTTGCCTCATCACAAAATCGTTTATGGGTATTTGGTGATGTAGCATCTGATGATGCGGAAAAAGGGGGTGATCCCGGCGACCAGGCAGATATTGGTTTAATAGATGAGTTTAATATCTCTTCCATCAATGGTAACCTGGAATATGAATGGGGGTTGTTATACGAAGGCATTACCCGTTGCAATATTGTACTTGCCAAAGTTCCTGCTATTACTATGGATGCTGATCTTAAAGCAAGATTATTGGCGGAAGCAAAATTCTTACGGGCATGGTATTATTTTCAACTCGTCAATATTTTTGGAGATGTTCCAATAGTGTTACAACCATTGAATGCGGATCAATTGCAGATACCGCAATCAACTGCTACTATTATTTTTGAAACCGTTATAGAAACTGATCTGGCAGATGCAGCTGCACATCTTCCTTTAAACTATACAGGCACTGATATTGGCCGCGCTACCAGCGGTGCTGCTACGGCATTATTGGCAAAAGCCTATTTGTATCAAAGCAAATGGGACAAAGCCGCTATTACTGCTCAGAAAGTAATTGCAAGTGCGAAATATAGTTTGATGTCATTGTATACCCGAAACTTCAATGCCAACTTTAAAAACAACAGTGAGTCTGTTTTTGAAATACAGCATTTAAGTCAGCAGGATCCTTTTACCGGTAATCAGTTGAATCAGTGGTTTGCTCCGCGGGTGGATGGTGGGTATGGTTTTGATGCACCCACACAAAGTTTTGTGGACGAGTTTGAAAAAACAGCAGATACTGTATATGATCCAAGATTGGATTATACCATCGGTCGCGATAGTATGCCCTGGTTTAATGGAGAAACATTTAGTAAAGATTGGTCACCCACCGGTTACCTGACAAAAAAACATCAGCAACCACTTTCAGAAATACCAAAGAATCTGAAAGGTGATGCCAGTATCAACTATACGGATATCCGTTATGCCGATGTACTATTATGGTATGCAGAAGCATTGAATGAATCGGGTCATCCTGCAGAAGCATTGGTTCCGCTGAATGCGGTAAGAAAGAGAGCCAGAGAATCTTATCTCAACGATAATACATTGCCTGGTTTTGGTGCCGTACCAACAGGCTTATTACCGGATATAACCTACACGGCACAACTTGATTTGCGCCGATCCATACAGCATGAAAGACGCGTAGAGTTTGGATTCGAGTTCCATCGCTTTTTTGATATCATTCGTTACGGCGAAGCCTACGCTTTGCTGGCAATGTCTAACCGTCCCAATTTCAAATATGTAAACAATAAACATTTTCCTATTCCACAAAGTGAGAGAGACAGGAACAAAGCCCTGCATTAACACACTTTATTTTTTTACAACAAAACAAATTTTATGATTATGACATCATCAATGCTCCGGTTTAAATTCCTGAAAACCGCACTATTCTTTGGTTTGCTGGCGATCATCGCATTCGCAGCATGTAAAAAGAGTTCCTCACCTCCACCTGTACCCGTAGATAAGACTGCTTTGCAGGATACGGTAGCAGCGTCGCTGGTTATTTACAATTCAACAACAGAAGGAACCAAGCCCGGCCAGTATGAGGCGGGTGCAAGAGCAGCTTTGAAAACAGCCATCGATGCAGCCAATGCGATATTGTCCAATGCGGCATCAACGCAACAGGAAATGACCAGTGCAGCAGCTAACCTGCATGCGGCCATTGTAACTTATCAGACACATTATATCACGGAAATTTCTGCTGCCAACTTAATTGGTTTCTGGAAATTCAATGGCAATACAAAGGATTCGTCTGGTAACGGTCGTGATGGGGTAGCCACTACCGGCCACGCTTTCTATGGCGCCGGTACGCTGACGGCTGCAGACGATCGTTTCGGTCGTGCAGGCATGGCTTATCATTTTGATAAAGGAGCAAATGTGGAAGTACCTTACAGTACTGCTTTGAACCCACAACAAATGAGTATCAGTTTGTGGAGTAAGAAATCATCTGTTGTGAGAACATTGAATGCAGATACTTATACGCTGACTTCTTTAAACCGCTGGAACGGGTACAAATTACAGTACCAGTCGGCCAATAAAATATTTTTCACTGTAAAAGGAGTAAACCTTACAGATACCGCATACTATGATCGCGATGATGAAGTTGCAGTACTCGACAATGATGTTTGGTATCATGTTGTTGTTACATTCAAACCAGGTGAAATGAATTTTTACCTGAATGGTGATTTGGTTAAGTCTTATACCAATACACCCAACGCTGCTATTACCTTAGCCGCACCAGTAAATTTTGTCATCGGACAGGATCTTCCAACCAATAAATACCTCACTGTTGATGGAGACTTCCAGGTAGCATGGGGTGGATTCTTTACGGGTGATATTGATGATGTGATGTTCTATAATATAGCATTAACAGGACCACAGGTTAAATCTATTAATACCAACCAGAAAACCCTTTAAGGTTTTAGTTGCAGCTTTTTTTAAAACCCTGCAGTATAATGTGCTGCGGGGTTTTAATTTTCAGACAGAATTTTTTGTATGAACAATTGCAGGTTTTTAATTGCGCTTGTATTCATTGCATCTTTGATTTCTTCTTGTCATTCGCACGAAGAAAAGAATGATCAGTTATTGTTCTGGTGTTCCAATAATAACCTGGAAATAAAATTCGCAACGGCGCTCACTGCAACCTGGAATCAGAAAAACACAAAACATTCCATTCACCTGCAACCCATTCCCGAAGGACAATCGAGCGAGGAAGTTATATTGGCAGCTGTAGTGGGCAAAACAACACCCGATATCTATGCCAATATGTGGCAGGGCAATGTTGAAATGTATGCGCGTGCCGGCGTTTTAATTCCGTTGGACACATTGAAGGGATTTCTTTCGTTCATACATGAGCGTTGTGACAGTGCTGTTATAAAACAGATTACATCCATTGATGGGCATATTTACCAGGTACCCTGGAAAGTAAATCCGTTTATGACCATTTATAATAAAACACTTTTTGCGGAAAATAATATTACAGATATACCAACAACGTACAGTGCCTACCAGCGGGATGCAGAGACTTTCAAAATCAATACCCGGAAAAAGGGTACACTGAAGTGGTTTGGTTTTACAGAAGTAAAAGAAATCTGGTTACAGCGATTGTTCAATTTTTATCCCCTGTATCTCGCGGCATCAGACGGGGCTCCCTTAATCATAAACAACAAAGCCGCTTTCAATAATAAAGCGGCTATTGAGGTTTTTAGATTCTTTCAAAATTTGTATACGCAGGAATATTTTTCCAGGGAAAATTTATCTGCCAGCAGTGATCCTTTCGTGGGTCAGCAAGTCGCCACCCTGTTTACCGGTCCCTGGGAAACGAATTTCCTCCTGAGCATCCCGGGTAGAGATTTTGAATTTGATTATTATCCACCACCGGTACCGGACGACCATCACGGTCCCGTATACACGTACGCCGATCCCAAAAACATGGTGATATTCAATACCTGTAAATACCCGCAGGCTGCCTGGGACTTTATTCGGACTTTGATTGACAGAGAAGGTGATTTACAATTGCTACAGGTTACCGGCCAGTTGCCACTCAGGAAAAAGATTGATAACGATCCTTACTACAAAATTTTTTTTGACAGAAATCCCATGATGCTGCCATTTGCCAAACAGATACCCTATGTAAAAGGAATGGATAATTGTGAAGTTATAGTGGAAGTAATGGATATAATATCGCAGGAGTATTCAGCCTGTGTTATCTATGGCAGGAAAACACCCGAGAAAGCCATTGCAGATGCTGAAAAAGCAGTAAATGTATTGCTGAAAGCAAATGCGCCAGTTTTATAACAAGGAACTAATAAATGAGTATTTACTTCGGCATATCAAAGAAAAAAAAATCGTTTTTTAAAAGCAGGAAGCTATTGCCTTACTTCCTGGTATCTCCCTATATTTTGTATGTGATGGTATTCGTTTTGTTCCCCGTATTTTTTTGTTTGTTTCTCACTTTTCATAAGTGGAATATTATCTCGCCCATGCATTTTATTGGCATTGAGAATTATAACCGTTTATTTCATGATGGGCAGTTTGGATTGGCAATCGTCAATACGCTGAAGTTCCTGGTAGTACACATTCCATTACAACTTGTTATTTCTTTATTGCTGGCCCAGTTACTAAACCAGCAAATACGGGCAAGGGCATTTTTCAGGGCTTCATTTTTTCTACCGGTAATTGTATCTGGTGTTGTTATCACCATCGTGTGGCAACAATTGCTGGGATATGATTCGGGACTTATCAATCGTTTCCTGGCTTTGTTTGGCATTCATAAAACCGGTTGGCTGGTAAACCCGGATATCGCTATCTATTCTATAGCGGTGATGGCTACCTGGAAAAATGTGGGATTATATGTGATCCTTTTTCTCGTGGGTTTACAAACAGTGCCGGTTCAGTATTATGAAGCCGCTAAAATGGAAGGTGCCAATTCCTGGCAGCAATTCCGTTATATCACATTACCAATGATTAATCCGACTATTTTCATGGTTGTTATTTTATCCACTATTGGCGGATTTTCATTGTTCATTGAACCGTATATAATGACAGGAGGTGGGCCGTTGAACCATACGCTTTCTGCAGTATTGTATATCTATAAGCAGGCTTTCCAATATTATAACATGGGGTATTCGGCAACGCTTGGTTTTTTTTATGCCTTGATCATCATGGCCGTCGTGATTTTGCAAAAAAGATTTATTGAGAAGGAAGCCTGACTTATAAACATTGATAGAAAAAAAAATTGAAAACACAACTTATATCATTTAGGAAATGGATAGTCTATGCAGTGTTGCTGATGGCGGCATTGTCATTCATCTATCCATTTATCTGGATGATAGGCGCCTCCTTTTCCCCGGAAAATGAAATTGGCAAAATGAGCATTTGGCCCGCGCATCCGGGTTGGCAGAATTTTAAAGCGATGCTGGATAAAATTCCCATTGGCCGGTCGCTTATAAATAGTTTAGGTGTGGCCGTTATTACAACCTGCCTGGTTATGATAACCGGATCCATGGTAGGTTATGCACTTGCAAAAATGCGGTTCAAAGGAAGACAAATGATATTTTATATAATTGTATTTACAATGTCTTTGCCCTTTCAAATCACTTTGATACCAAATTATATCACGATGGTGAACCTGCAGTTGGTAGATAGTTTTGCGGCTTTGATTGTTCCGTTTGCGGTGAGCGCTTTCGCTATACTCATGTTTCGGCAGGCATTCCAGGGATTGCCCGGTGCTTTGATTGATGCGGCGCGGATGGATGGCTGCAACGAATTGCAAATTATTTTTCGCATCCTGTGGCCCAATATCAAACCTACGCTGGTAACGATTGCTATCCTGAGTTTTATAGGTTCATGGAACGAAGTACTGTGGCCATTGATCGTAATCCGCGATGAACAAAAAATGACCATGCCACAACTGGTGACTCTTTTTGCAGTGGGTGGTCGGGCCAATGCACAACTGGGCGTAAAAATTGCTGCGGCCGTTTTGCTGGCACTACCGGTGATGGTCACCTTTTTATTTTTCCAGAAAAATTTTATCAGGAGTATGGCATCAAGTGGTTTGAAAGATTAAAACAGGAATCGAAAAATTCATTATAAAATAATTGTGTTGATGAAAATTATAAAGAGTCCCTTAAAATTATATGCAAATGCAAAAGCCGTGATAGTGCAGTTTCTATACCTGCCCGGTAAGGATCGGATAAAGAATGTAGTGAAGCGGTTATCTGCTATGAACGCAGGTGATACAGAGATTTGCCTGAAGAAAGTGAAAAAGGAATTTTTGATCCGTCATCGTAATCTTGAAGAAATATTTTCAGCTCATTTCAATGCCATTGAGCAGCAATTTGGAAAAAGCCTGGCCAATTTCAGTGCAGGGAAAAAATTATTACTCGGTGCTTATTTCACCAAGGAATATTCAATACAGGCAGCCGCTTTGTTTAATCCGTCTATTGTTGTTCATCCGGATCAAAAGAATTTAAATACAGGTGAGTTGCGTTTTGTGATGAGTTTGAGAGCAACAGGCGAAGGTCATATTTCATCCATTGTTTTTCAAACCGGTATTGTTGACAGCAAAGGAAAATTGCGGCTAGATGATCCACCGAAATATTTTACAAGCCTGAACAAAAAAACCAAAGGAATACTGGATAAGGTTTCGATAAGCAGGCCCCTGTCTGCTATTGCGGGCTTTGATGAAAGGGTATTAGAATCATTACCAAATACATTTACTGTGGAGGAGGGAGCTGAAATATTGAAATCAATAGCATTGAAAGATCCTTCATTGCAGAACGCAGTAACCAGTATTAGTGATTTCATTGATCTGAACTATGAACTTGAATCTCCACCCGGCATTCCTATTAATGAAATGGTAATATTTCCTTCTTCAAAAGCCGAACGCATGGGGATGGAAGATGTTCGCTTTGTTCATTTCAAAACTTCTGAGGAAGATTGTTACTATGGAACTTATACTGCATACGATGGCAACCAGATAAAGACACAACTAATTGAAACAAATAATTTTTCTTCTTTCAAAATAAAATCGCTGGCGGGTCCTGCTATATCAGATAAGGGCATGGCTTTGTTCCCGGAAAAAATAAATGGGCAGTACGTAATGATTTCGAGGCAGGGCGGCGAGAAAATATATATCATGTATTCCACGGATCTCTGCTTATGGAAAAAGTTTGACGTATTAATGGAGCCAAAATATGATTGGGAATTATTACAGCTCGGCAATTGTGGCTCCCCTGTTAAAACGGATAAGGGTTGGTTATTGCTCACACATGGGGTGGGACCGATGCGTAAGTATGTAATCAGCGCGATACTGCTGGATCTGAATGATCCATCGCAGGTAACAGGCAGGTTGGGAAAGCCAATGATTGAGGCCGATGAAAACGAACGGGAAGGTTATGTACCCAATGTTGTCTATACCTGTGGTTGTTTGCTGCATGGCAATCATCTTATTATTCCATATGCGGTTTCAGATGCTGCCACCTGTTTTGCTACTGTTTTACTTGACGAGTTACTTAACGAAATGATTTACCAATGAAAAGAAATATTAAAATGAGATTAACAATTCTTGCGGGGTTTGCAATCAGTTATTTGCTGATTGCCTGTACTAAATCCGGAAATGGGCAAACCAATCCTGTTATAAAAGATACCGGGCTGGTCAATACCAGTCATCTCGATTATTTGTATACGCCGGTAAATTTCTCAACCGGCACAAGGGCTGCGGGGGTTTATATTTATGCTGAAGCACCCGACTACCATCTTGTTGAAGCATCCGGCGAAGGCTTTGCATGTGTTGATGATGTGGCCAGGGCCGCGCTTGTCTATTTAAGAAGTAATAAATTTCAAACCGATACAGCAGTTCAGTCAAAAGCTACCAACCTGTTGAATTTTGTTTTGGAAATGCAATCCGCCAATGGGTATTTCTATAATTTTTTGTTCTCAAGCGGATTGATTAATAAGGGAGGTGTTACAAGTATTGATAATGCCAATTGGTGGTCGTGGCGCGCACTGCAGGCATTGACAGAAGCTGCTCCATTGATTCAAAGCAAGGATGCAGTGCTCTATGGTAAGATCAACGCTGCGGTGGATAAGCTGGTTATAAATATCAAAAGAGATTTTGTAAATCTGCCGCTCATTACAAAGTTGGTAAAGGGCATAACAGTGCCACAATGGTTGCCTGAAGGAAGTGGTACGGATCAGTCGGCCTTGCTGATAGTTGGTCTCATTCCATATAGCATTTCTGCCAATGACGTTGTAATTAAAGATTTCATAAAGAAACTGGCAGATGGTATTGTTATAATGCAACAATCTGATCCAGTTCAACCTGCTTACGGTTGTTTGTTAAGCTGGGAAAACACCTGGCATGCCTATGGTAACTTGCAGGCCTATGCGCTATTGAAGGCGGGCGTTTTTCTCAGTGATAACCAATATACGACAAAGGCAATGCTGGAAATAGATAATTTTTATCCCAGTCAAATTCAAAACGTCTATACCAATTCATTTGAATTATTTAAAGATGCGGGCAACATTACCATCCTGAACGAAAAACGATTTGACCAGATTGCGTATGGCATAGAGCCAATGGTTTTTGCTGCAGCCGAAGCATTCAAAATAACCGGCAATGAAAAGTACTCCGATATAGCGGGTCACCTGGCGGCCTGGTTGCTGGGTGCCAATCCCGCAAGTGCAAAAATGTATGATAACGGAACCGGCCGTTGTTACGATGGCATTTCATCTTCCAGCAGTGTAAATCATAATGCAGGAGCAGAGTCAACTATTGAAGCATTGCTGACTTTGCAAAAAGTGGAAAGTAGTCCTGCTATTAAACTGGCATTGAATAAATATAAAAAATAGTGAGTGGCGGGTTACTATATGTTGTATCATCATCAATAAAGAAATGAACAAGTCTTATATCCATTCTGATCATTTGATTTTTACTCCGGCAGATGTTGATTTGTCGAATTCCCCAATGTATGGACAATTGAATAAATCAACTTTTGTACTGGGCGCATTTAATCCCGGATTATGCAGGTTGCCCAATGGAAACCTGTTAATGATGGTTCGTATAGCAGAGGCCCTGACTGAAGCAGTGGAAGATGCAAAAGTTCATTGTATAAGATGGGATAATATAAAAGGATATGTTACCGATGCATGGAACCTCAGTGAAACTGATATGCAGGATCCGCGCCATTTTAAAATCAATGCTTATGGTTTTACTGTATTAGCATTGACGTCTTTGTCGTGGTTATTGCCAGTGGAATTGAGTCCGGATGGGTCGGCAATTGTGAAAATCTATTACGATAAAATCATTTCGCCACAATACAGCAGCCAGGAATACGGGATAGAAGACCCAAGAATTTCATTTATTGATGGCCGTTATTATATGACCACCTGCTGCGTGAGTGCAGAAAGACATTCGACCATGTTGTATGTTTCGGATAATGGGTTAGATTATCGCTGCCTCGGCGTTATACTTGATCACCAGAACAAAGACATGTTGTTGTTTGAAGGAAAGATTAATAACAAATACTACGCATTAACCAGGCCGCTGGGTGAATGTTATTTTGCTTCATCACCCGATTCATTGTATCATCCCGGGGCGTGTATACAAATGGCATCGTCACCAGATTTGATGCATTGGAAACCTGCAGACACGGTTTTCCTTCGTGCAAGACGTGCATCAGTATCCAATGTGAAAATTGGCGGTGGTACGCCGCCGTTACTCACCGGCCAGGGATGGCTGATGTTGTATCATGGAGTTGAACAGAAAGGTAAAGTGGGAATATACAGAACCTTCTGGGCATTACTGGACAAAGAAAACCCATTGAGAATTTTACATCTTTCCGATGATAAGCCTTTGCTGGAAGCGAACCCTTTGCTGATCAATGACAGCAAGTTAGAAGTATACCTGCAAGATGTTGTATTTACTACAGGTATAGTTGAATATAAGGATGATTTTATACTGGCGTCTGGTGAACTGGATCTTGCTTGTCGCATAACAATTATAGATAAGAGACGCTTTTTAATATAAACCGGGCAAATAAATTATTATGGCAGTAGTATCTATCGAACATATTTCAAAAACTTATCCGCCCCATAAAAAAAGCAGTGCTGTTCAAAAAGCCATTGATGATATTTCATTTACAGTGAACGATAAAGAGTTTATGGTGATAGTAGGCCCTTCAGGTTGTGGCAAATCTACATTGCTACGCATGATTGCCGGGCTGGAATCAATAGGAGAGGGCGCCCTGTTGATTGATGGAACGCGGATGAATGATCTTGATCCGCGTGATAGAGATATTGCGATGGTTTTTCAGAACTATGCACTTTATCCGCACATGACAGTGTATGATAATATGGCCTTTGGATTAAAATTAAAACGATTCAGTAAGTCAGAAATAAAGGAAAGAGTATTGCAAACTGCAGGATTGCTGGATATGGAAGCTGTATTGGATAGAAAGCCTTCTACTTTATCCGGTGGTCAAAGACAAAGGGTTGCAATCGGGCGTGCAATCATACGCAGGCCTAAAGTTTTTTTATTTGACGAACCCCTTAGTAACCTGGATGCTAAATTAAGAAGCCAGATGCGGATCGAGCTCCAGAAATTACATAGAGAAATCAACGCAACCATGATCTATGTAACGCATGATCAAACAGAGGCAATGACGCTGGGTAACCGGATAGCAGTCTTGAATAAAGGGAAACTGATGCAACTGGATACACCGCTGCATTTGTACAATAAACCACAAAATAAATTTGTGGCCGGTTTTATTGGTTCACCAGCAATGAATTTTATAAGCGGTACTATACAAAAGAATGCCGGATATGCATTTGTGTCTGCAGCAATAGACTACCGGTTACCATTAGGTGATGTTGATATCACTGGCCTGGAAAACTACCTGGATAAAAAAATAATGCTGGGAATAAGACCCGAACACATTGTTTTATGCCGGGAGACTGAAAGCAATTCAATTCCCGATTGTACGATGGAAGTAACTGCCTATGAAAATATGGGGAATGAACAGTTGGTTTACTTAACGGGTAATAAACAGGCTTTGATTGTGAGAGGAGAAACGGATGATACGATTATACCGGGCAGTTCAAAAGGCATTTGCTTCACTAAGAACAAAATGATATTCATTGATGAAGCAAGCGGGCAGGTTATTGCCTGATGCATCACGGTAGCGCTTGGTTCCGGGTTAAAAAATTATGAATTATTTTATGCCCTCGAGGATCTTAATATAGTTGGCTCTTTCGTAACCGGTAGGATCAAATATATTTTGCTGGCTCATGCTTCCCCTAAATGCTTCCAGCGAATCATATCCCATCATCAGCATCCAGTCCTGCAATTCCTTATTCATTGTTTTTAAATAGGGGATACCATTTTTGTATAATGATGAGGCAGTCATCGCCACATCTGCGCCAGCAAGTATGTATTTAATTATCTCGATAGCACTTTGTACACCGGTAGTTGCAGCAAGCGAAACGTTAACCTGTCCATATAACAATCCTATCCACAGCAGGGGCAATCTTATTTCGCCAGCCTCGCTATAATGCAGATCGGTTGTGATGGTTAGTTTGTTGATGTCAAAGTCTGGCTGGTAAAATCGGTTAAATAAAACCAACGCATCAGCACCGGCATTTTTCATTCGGAGGGCCATATTTCCAATAGCACTGAAATAGGGGTTTAATTTTACGGCCAACGGAATCTTCACAGAACGCCGGATAGATTCAATAATGTTCAGGTAACGGTGCTCCACAGCTGCAGAAGACATCGTCATATCGGCCGGAATAAAAAATATATTTACTTCAATGGCATCGGCGCCGGCTTGCTCCATCAACTTTGAATAATCCATCCAACCTTCCGTACTGATACCATTCAGGCTGGCTATAACAGGTATGTTCACACGTTCTTTTGCTTTCCGGATGTTTTCAAGGTATTCATCTGTTCCCACATTGAAATCACTGATGTTTGGAAAATAGTCGGTAGCTTCTGCAAATATGTCTGTAGTTTCATAGGTTACACCCTTAAAACGGTTTTCTTCTTTCTGGATCTGTTCTTCAAACAATGAAAACAATACTACAGCGCCCGCACCATTGTCTTCCATTTTAACAATATTGTCGATGCGTTCAGAAAGGGTACAGGCCGATACAACAATGGGAGATTCCAGTTTTAATCCCATATAGTTAGTTTGCATTTTCATTGTGTAAATTTTAATGCTGCATTTTTAGCGAACTTTCAAAACAATCTCAAATACTGATTCAATGAGTAACCGGCACAAAATCACTTGCTTTTTTTGTAGCCAGTTCTTCATAATTTTTCCATTTAAGGTTAACCAGGTCCTGTGCATGTTTCATCAATTTTTCCGCAGATGCAGGATTGGTCATGGTTAATACTTTATACCGCAATTCATTGTATGCGTAACTTTTTAAACTCATTGTAGGCCTTGGTGAATCCAGTATAAAAGGGTTTTGATTCTTTGTTCTCAATGTTGGGTTATAACGAAGCAATGGCCAATGACCGCTGGCTACAGCGTTGTGTTGTTGTGATAAGCCATCCTTCAGATCATAACCATGAGCGATGCAATGACTGTATGCAAGGATAAGGGCAGGTCCGTCGTATGCTTCTGCTTCCCTCATCGCCAACAATGTTTGTTGCGGATTGGCCCCAAATGCGATTCTTGCAACGTATACATTTCCATATGAGATTGCCTGCAGGGCCATATCTTTCTTACCAGCGGTTTTTCCACCTGCTGCAAACTTTGCGGTAGCTGCTGTTGGTGTGGATTTAGATGATTGCCCACCGGTATTGGAATATACTTCCGTATCCAGCACCAGTATCTTAATATTTCTTCCACTTGCCAATACATGATCAACGCCACCATAACCAATATCATAAGCCCATCCATCGCCACCCACCAGCCATACGCTGCGACGCACCAATTGATCGGCAACCGATAATAACATGGCTGCAGCGGGGTTACTGATTGTCTTTAGCTTTTCTTTTAACGTTGCTACTCTTCTAAACTGGATTGCAATCTCTGATTCTAAGGTTTGCTTTGCATTTATGATTTCATTTATAAAGTCTTCACCAATTTCAGTTTTGAGTTCCTGCAATATTTGTTTTGAAATATCAATCTGTTTGTCGGCAGTGATGCGCATACCCAATCCAAATTCAGCATTGTCTTCGAATAATGAATTAGCCCATGCCGGACCTCTGCCTTCTGCGTTTTTAGACCAGGGCGTAGTTGGAAGATTTCCACCGTAGATAGAAGAACAACCCGTGGCATTTGCAATCAATAACCGATCACCAAAAAGTTGCGAAAGTAATTTCAGGTACGGTGTTTCGCCACAGCCTGCGCAAGCACCACTGAACTCAAATAATGGTTCCAGGAATTGCGCACCATGTACAGTAGAGAAATCAATTTTGGATCGATCATTCCACGGAATATTTTCAAAGAATTCAATATTCCTTTTTTCCTGATCTAATATGGGTGCTTTTTCATCCATATTAATGGCCTTACGGGCACGGTTAACCGGATTGGTGGCCGGGCAGACTTCTACGCACAGATTGCAACCGGTGCAGTCTTCAAGGTAAACTTGTAACGAATATTTTGTTTCCGGAAAACCGCGGGCATTAATGGGAGCTGATTTAAATCCTTCCGGTGCTTTTTCGATATTGTCTTTGTGATAAAATTTGGCTCGGATAACGCTGTGCGGACAAACATAGGCACAATTACCACATTGAATACAAAGATCCGGTTCCCATATTGGAACCAAATCAGAAACATTTCTTTTTTCCCATTGTGTAGTACCACTGGGATAGGTTCCATCAACCGGCATCATACTTACGGGTAATTGATCTCCGTGATCGGCCATCATTACGGAAGTGACTTCCTGTACAAATTTTGGCGCTTTTGAAGAAACGGTCAGTAACGCGTGATTCACAGCAGAGACTTTGCCAGGGCAAAACACTTCGTATAAATTGGCCAGCGTTGCATCAACAGCTTTGAAATTCTGTTCAATTACTTTTTGTCCTTTTTTAAAATATGTTTTCTCAATGGCTTTTTTTATTTGTTTAATGGCATCTTCTCTTGGTAAAACACCCGATAAGGCAAAGTAGCAGGTTTGCATGATCGTATTAATGCGACCACTCATACCCGTGTCTCTTGCTACTGTTGTGGCGTCTATTATGTAGAGTTTTATCTTTTTATCAATGATTTGTTTTTGTACCTGGCCTGTCAATTTATCCCACACTTCTTCTTTATTGTAAGGACTGTTTAATAAGAAACTGGCACCTTCACTGGCAAATTCAAGCATCTCAACTTTCTCAGTAAAATTAAACTGGTGACAGGCAATAAAATCTGCTTTTGAAATCAGGTAAGGTGCTTTTATAGGTTTGGGCCCAAACCGTAAATGCGAAACGGTTCTTGCACCCGATTTCTTCGAATCGTATACGAAGTAACCCTGCGCATACAAATCAGTATTTTCTCCAATGATTTTTATGGTATTCTTGTTGGCTCCAACGGTTCCGTCTGCACCCAAACCAAAAAACAATCCCTGTCTCCATTCAGATTCATCGAGTCTATAAGAAGGGTCATAAGACAGGCTAAGATGGGTTACGTCATCATTGATACCAATGGTAAAATTATTCCTGGGTTGTTCTTTTTTTAATTCGTCATACACGCCTTTCACCATTGCCGGGGTAAATTCTTTGGAAGAAAGGCCATAACGTCCACCAACTATTCTTGGCAAACTTTTAATTTTTCCTTGCTGAAGCGCATCAACCAAAGTAGATAATACATCCTGGTACATGGGTTCACCAGAGGCGCCGGATTCTTTAGTGCGATCCAATACCGCAATTTTTATTACGGTTGCAGGTAATACTTTTAATAAGTGCGCTAGTGAGAATGGACGATATAATCTGACTACAATAACACCAGTTTTCTCTCCTGTGGCATTGAGTGCCTTTACTGTTTCAGCTACTGTTTCTCCACCGGATCCCATAATAATCATAACTCTTTCCGCATCTGCAGCTCCATGGTATTCAAATAAGCCGTACTGCCTGCCGGTCATTTTTGTAAAATCATTCATGACTGTTTCTACAATACCAGGCATATTATTGTAGTAAGTATTTACCGTTTCTCTTCCCTGGAAATATACATCCGGGTTTTGCGCAGTGCCGCGTATAAAGGGGTGTTCAGGATTCAATGCATTATTACGATGTGCAATAACCAGCTCATCTGGTATCATCGATTTAATTTGTTCATTGCTCAACAGTTCAAGCTTATTCACTTCATGCGATGTACGGAAGCCATCAAAAAAATGTACAATAGGAATTCTTGATTTAAGTGTAGCCACCTGTGCTATCAATGCAAAATCATGTGCTTCCTGTACGCTGGCTGAACTTAAAAATGCAAAACCGGTTGTTCTTGCAGCCATTACATCCTGGTGATCACCAAAGATAGACAAGCCCTGCGCAGCCAGTGAACGCGCGGCAACATGAAAAACAGCAGGAGTTAATTCGCCCGCAATCTTATACATATTTGGCAGCATCAGCATCAGGCCCTGGGATGCAGTAAATGTAGTAGTAAGCGATCCGGTTTGCAAAGCACCATGAACGGTTCCTGCCGCACCCGCTTCACTTTGCATTTCCATTACCTCGGGAACTGCACCCCAGATGTTTTTAATTCCTTTAGAGGCCCACTCATCCGCCAGTTCTGCCATGGTGGAGGAGGGTGTAATGGGATAGATGGCACAAACTTCATTCACGCGATAGGCAACATGCGCAGCGGCTTCGTTTCCATCAATGGTGGCAACGGTATTTTTATTTTTTGACATCGGTGATTTGATTAGTAGGTTCTGGAATCATTTCTATGGCGTGGCAGGGACATTGTTCATAACACACCGCACAACCTGTACAGGCATCCAGGTTAAATTTATAACGGTTACCCTTACCCAGTTTTATTATTGCATCTTCCGGGCAGGCTCCAAAACAACCGTCGCATTCAAAGCAGTTACCACAGCTCAGGCAACGTTGTGCTTCAAAACGAGCTGAGGTTTCATTGAGCCCGGCAATCACTTCGTCAAAATTTTTGACAGCGATGGCAGGCGATAATTTGTCTTGTTCTTTCTGGGGTGCATCGGTCTGGTACCACATGTGCAATTTGCGATAACCGGCGGTGGGATGTTTTTCAGGTTTTTGGTAGACCATTGTTTTCAGGTATGCATCAATGTAACGTGCTGCCTTTTTACCCTGCCCCATAGCGATAGTAGTGCTCCTGTTTTCGCCTGGTAATAAATCGCCGCCAGCAAATATGCCCTTGTTTCCTGTCATGCGTTGTGCGTCTATCACAATGGTTCCATCTTCATTGATTACAATGTCAGGCACTTGTTGCAAATAACCTGTATCAGCTTCCTGCTTGTGTGCAAGTATCAGGATATCTGCATCAATGATTTCATATTCACCCGTTCCGACCGTTTTTCCTTTCTCAATTTTCATTTTTTCGAAAGTGATTTTGTTGCCGGCAATACCACTGATGCTTTTCAGAAGTTGAACATCCACACCTTCTGCCAATGCATCGTCTGTTTCATAATCATAGGCAGGCATCATTTTCTTGTCGCCCGCAAAATAGACTGCGGCTTCTGAATTAAAACGTTTGATCATCCTCGATATATAGAGTGCCAGTTTACCACCTCCATACACTACTACTTTTTTATTGGAAAAAGTATTTTCATTTGCTTTTGCATGAAGGAAGAAGTCGAAAGCGTTGATTGAATAAACTGAATCATCTGTCGGAAAATTTTCTTCGCGTATCAATTGTGCGCCGGTAGCGATGTATATCACATCAAATCCTCCGTTTCGCTTTTCCATTTCCAGGTCAGCTATCTTATGATTCAACCGGATGGTTACACCCATTTTTATAATGCGGTCAATCTCTGCATCCAAAATTTCTTTGGGTAAGCGATAATCAGGTATACCGGAACACATCAATCCGCCAGGCCGAGTACCAGCCTCAAATACTTCTACCGTATGCCCCATTCTTGTAAGATGATAGGCCGCAGACAATCCTCCGGGTCCAGCTCCAACTACCATTATTTTTTTACCAGTTGGATTATTGTTATAGCGTGGTTGCCACTTTTGCCTGATGGCTTCATCACCAATAAATCTTTCAACGGCATGTATGTTGACGGTTGTGTCAATATGATTCCTGTTGCAACCGGTCTCACAGGGTTTAACACAAACCCTGCCCATGACAGCCGGAAAAGGGCAATCTTCCATAATGGTTTGAAATGCTTCAAAATAATCACCAGCTTGTGCATGAGCCATCCAGGCCTGGATGTTTTCTCCAGCGGGACAAGCACTGTTACAAGGCGGCATAAAATCTACATAAACTGGCTGTCGGAAGCGTTTCGGACCCGTACCCTCTGCATGCATGAAATGGTCAATGGGCTTGGTAATGTCGGTTGCAGACATAATTAATATTTTGGATGAATAGGCAATCCACTTATTTGCGGAAAGGCAAATAAAAAGCCATGGCAATGTATGCAGTAGAATTAAACAGGTAACTGACTTATTTCAAGTAGCGCAATGATTAGCGTCATTCAGAACAAAATAATGGGTTCGATTATTTTTATTCAACAAAGGAATTCCGGAACGCAGGAACAATAAAAGAGAATTAAAGAAACGAATGTTTAAGAGCTACCGTCGTTATCTATTTACATAAAACTTTACCGTCCATTTGGCTGATTTATACAAATGCAGTTTGAATGAATCTCCATTGGAGAGTGTTCCATAAAGGATGGCTGGGAATGCGCTGATATTATAGGTGACAAAAGTGCGTGTGGGGGTTTCTATCGATTGCAGTAAACGAAGGATGATATTATTGCCGGCATTTAAGTCATCGAGTCTTAATACGTAACCGGGTTTGCCCTGCAAATCAGAGGGCACTCCCGTTGGTGAACCTGATGTAGTTGATATTTCAAAACTGATGGTATGGCCGGCTTCAGGCGTAAGATTTATATCATAACGGTCAAATTTAGAGGCACCATCGAATGTATAGGGAACATATTTTTTTCCACAGAATTCATTGCCGCTCCAATAGCCTTTTACGGTACTGTCTGCTTTGCCATTGCGCACATAATGCGTTTCACCTTTGCCCTCCATCAAACCTTCCAGGAAATAACCGGAATGCCAGGAACTGTCTTCATAATAATAAGTACCAAAACCGTTGGGCATCCCATTTTTAAACATGCCAATATAACGGTGACGGCCGGTCGCTTCTCCTGCTCCCTCTGCAAGGCCTTTTTTGCATTCGCCTTTGTAGGAGGCACCAATATTCAGCATTAGTACCCGGCAATTGGTTGTTGAATCCTGCGCCCGGACATTATTGTTCAATTGACAAAATAATACGAATAAAATGAAGGCGGGGGTTAAACATCTCATCAAGGCAAGTTAATTGAAAATGATTGTTCAAACTTGATTAAGCCCGGTAATTTATCATTGAATCATGCAACTTCATTGTATGCCTGCGTCTCTGCTATTGCAGAATGATTATTTGCTTTGCCATTGGAAGATTCGAAGTTTTGCATACAAGCAGGTAACTTCCTTTTGGAATATGGTTTGTCCGGATGGGAAGTGAAATTGTTTGACCGGCAGAAATGTGAGTCGCCATTTTGATGGAATAAAGTTTTTCTCCTGTCATTCCATACATTTCTATGACCGCATTTTTTAAGACAGCAGATGTTTTGAAGAAGATATCACTGCTTTTTACTACCGTAGGAAAGAACAAGCCGGTTATTGCCAGTAAATTCGATCCGTAAAATGGCGGAATAAGTATACCTGCCATCAATATCGGTCATCCTTAAGCGATAATAATTATACCCTTGTGCCGGGGAAACATCTGTGTATTCGTATAATTTGTCTGAAGCGGATTGCGGTCCCGCCGGGATTTTACCGATAGATATTGATAGGAACCGAATGCAAAACTTTTTGTGAGTTTATATCTGACACTGAAGGTTTCAGTATTTACAGAACATCCGTTCGTTGCATAATTGACATTATCACCTCCAAATGATTCATCGAAATTAGGACTGACTGCGTTTCCTTCATTTACATAACCCATGTAAGATGTAAATCCCATATTGTCGTAGACATATCCAATCCATGTATTGTTTGCACCATAAGTGGTTTGATCTCCCAGTGGAGTACAGGGTTGGGCTTTGATAAACTGGCATGTAATTAAGAGAGTTGTAATAAGAGTCAACAACTTTTTCATAAGGATCACCGGAATAAGCACCTATATATTGCTAAGTAAAAATACTTAGACAATAACGGGTCACAGGAGTGTTTATTGCAGCATTCCTTTTATTTCATTAGACCTTTGATTTCATTGAGTTTAAGTAAGGCTTCTACGGGTGTCAGGCGGTTGATATCAGTACTTTCCAGCATTTTCCTGATTTCTTCAAATGTTTGCGAGTGGGTATCAAATATCGATAACTGCAATTTTTGAGTGGGAATATTTTTCACCTGTTGGCCCACACTTCCTTCTACATGGGTATCTTCCAGCTGCTTTAGTATTTCGTTGGCCCGCTGGATAAGCGAAGGAGGCATACCTGCCATTTTTGCCACATGTATACCAAAACTATGGGTGCTTCCACCGGGTGCCAGTTTACGCAGGAATATTACTTTGTTACCAACTTCTTTATTGGTTATATGATAATTTTTAATACGGGGAAATTTATTCTCCAGTTCATTCAGTTCATGATAGTGTGTGGCAAATAATGTTTTGGGTTGATGCGGAGAATATTGAAGATGTTCAGCAATGCTCCATGCTATTGAGATGCCATCATAAGTTGAAGTGCCCCTGCCTATTTCGTCCAATATAATTAAACTACGCGCGGTAATATTATTAATAATACTGGCTGTTTCATTCATCTCTACCATGAAAGTTGATTCTCCACCGCTTAGATTATCCGAAGCACCAACCCTGGTAAATATTTTATCGGTTAAAGAAATACGGGCAGTATCTGCGGGTACAAAACTTCCCATATGTGCCATCAGCGTTATGATGGCTGTTTGTCTTAACAATGCACTCTTACCACTCATGTTAGGACCGGTAAGAATAATGATCTGCTGTTTAAAAGGATCTAAATAAATATCGTTTGCAATATACGGATCACCTGAGGGCAGGTTTCTTTCAATAACCGGGTGACGGCTTCCTTTCAAATCCAATTCTGCACCTTCGTGCAGTTCAGGTCTCTTGTAATTGTAATGAAGTGCATTCCCTGCAAAGCAAATCATACAATCTAATACTGCCAGTATACTGCCGTTCACCTGCATAGGTGCAATATAATCCTGCAGTTCTAATAGTAGTTTTTCGTAAAGATCCAGTTCAATGGTTAGTATCCTGTCTTCTGCACCGGTAATTTTTTCTTCGTATTCTTTTAATTCCGGTGTGATATATCTTTCGGCATTGGTTAAAGTTTGTTTACGCATCCAACCGGAGGGAACTTTATTTTTATGCGCATTGGTTACTTCCAGGTAGTAACCGAATACATTATTAAACGCTATTTTAAGTGATGAGATACCCGTGGCGGATGCTTCTTTTATCTGCAGATTGACCAGGTAATCCTTGCCGCCTCTTGCAATTTTTCTTAACTGATCCAATTCTTCATGTATTCCTTCTTTGATGAAGGAGCCCTTGGTTGCAGCAGCCGGGGGATTCTCAGCAATTTCCTTGTTGATCTTTTCCGTTATGTAGTGACAGGGATTGAGTGCATCGGCCATTCTTTTCAGATAATCATTTGAACAACTTTGCGCCAATTGCCTGATGGCCTCTATGTGTTGCAGGCCCCTTGCAATCTGTAACACTTCGCGCGGGTTGATTTTTTTCATCGGGATCTTGCTTACCAGTCTTTCCACATCGCCACATTGTTTAATGTGTTGCACGATTTTGGTACGCAGGTCTGATTCTTTTATCAGGAATGTTACCAGGTCGAGCCTTTCATTTATTTTGCGTATGTCCTTAAGCGGTAGTACTATCCAGCGTTTTAACAACCGGGCACCCATGGGTGACACCGTATTGTCCAGTACTTTGTGCAGGCTGTTGCCATGGTCGATTGAACTGCCAATGAGTTCAAGGTTACGGATGGTAAAACGGTCCATCCATAAATAATCTTCCCGGTCAACCCGTTGAATGGAAGTGATGTGTTGAAGGTGCGGATGCTCAGTATCCTTTAAATAATGTAATATAACGCCCGCAGCAATGATGGCTTCCCGTAATTCTTCGATACCAAATCCTTTGAGCGAGTGTGTCTGAAAATGTTTCAGCAGCATTTCTTTTGCATAAGCTTCATCAAAAGCCCAGCTTTCCAAAGTGTAAGTATAAAATTTATTGCCATAGACTTCTTTAAAATGTTTTTGATAACTCCGCTGGAAAATGACTTCTGCAGGTTTTAGTGTTTGTAATAATTTTTCAACATATTCCTGGTTGCCTTCGGCCACAAAAAATTCGCCGGTTGAGATATCAAGAAATGCGATGCCCAGGTTATGCTCAGTAAAATGAATTGCCGCAAGAAAATTATTACTGTTATGTTCCAGCAATTTGTCGTTAGTGGCAACGCCGGGTGTAACCATTTCCGTTACACCTCGTTTTACAAGGCCTTTGGCAAGTTTGGGATCTTCCAACTGATCACAAATGGCCACGCGATACCCGGCTTTTACAAGTTTGTGCAAATAGGTATCCAGCGCATGATGCGGAAATCCGGCCAATTCAGAAGACGTGGCCGTATTGTTGTTCCTTTTTGTTAAAGTGATACCCAATACCTGGGAAGCTATGATGGCATCTTCACCAAAGGTTTCATAAAAATCACCTACCCTGAACAGCAAAATCGCATCGGGGTACTTCTGTTTAATTGCTTTGTGCTGTTGCATTAAAGGAGTATCTGCACTTGCTTTTGCCATGGGCTGACAAATATAAAGGCTTTGCTAAGGTTGCAGAAATCTTAACTTCACATGTGGAGAAGTTGCGAATTACATAACGCATTCCGGTTATTAGTACCCGTAAAAAATTTTGCCAGCCAGCTGAAAACAGTTTCTTTTGTAACCGGCTAATTAAATTAAATATGTACGAGGTCTTGAATCAATACCTGATGCAACACAAAAGCATCAGCATTCCGGGACTGGGCTCCCTGGTGGCTGAGACCATTCCGGCGGTTACGGATTTTGCCAATAAGCAATTACTTCCTGTACAATTGAAGTTTAGGTACGATAAATACTTTGACGCGCCGGACCGGGAATTTTTTTCTTACCTGTGCCGTAAAAAAAATATGGCCGATTATGAAGCCATCAAATGGTACAGTGAATTTGCCTATGAACTCCGGCATAAAATAAGAAGTGGTGAACCGGCAGAGTGGGAGGGAATAGGTGTATTTAAAAAAGAAGTTGGTGGTGACATTTTTTTTGAACCTTTTGTTCCGCAGCACGAATTATATGCAGCGGTAAAAGCAGAGCGGGTTATCCATTCTAACGCTAAACATTCCATCCTGGTAGGGGATAAAGAAAAGACTAATTATGAAATGAGTGAGTGGTTGAGTGATGAAGTGCACGTAGAAAAAGAATCGTGGTGGATATATGCGCTGATACTGGCAGCCATTGGCTTAAGCCTGTTGTTTTTTAATCTTTATCGCAGCAATAAATGGGGTGCTACGGGCAATAAGCAAAACATTGAAGTTGTTCCCAAATAATCCTCCGGTATAATTGGCCTTTTTTCTTTTTGATCCACTACAATTTTTTTCATGCCATCCATCGTTTATAATATTTGTCCATGTTGTGATTCGGCTTCAATAGAACCGCAGTTGAAAGCAAAAGACTTTACAGTATCAGGAGAAATGTTTGAAATATGGGAATGTAAACATTGTACACTCCGGTTTACGCAGTCCATACCAGGGTATGCCGAAATAGGTAAATACTATCAGTCGGAAGATTATGTGTCTCATACAGATAGCAACAAAGGGATCATAAATCAGCTATATCATTTTGTACGAAAGCGAACCCTTAAAAAAAAGCAACAACAAGTTCAGCTATATACTCAACTAAGAAAAGGTAATTTGTTAGATATCGGAGCGGGTACCGGCGCCTTCGCAAACTATATGCAGCAAACCGGATGGCAGGTAACCGGGCTGGAGCCAGATGCGGCTACCCGTCAAAGAGCCAACGATTTGCATGGACTACAATTGCAACCAACAGCTACATTGTTTGATCTGTCAACGTCGAGTTTTGATGCTATTACAATGTGGCATGTATTGGAACATGTTCATGAACTGCATTCTTATATTGATCAAATAAAAAAATTGCTTACTGCAAACGGAAAAGCTTTTATTGCCGTACCCAATTATACCAGTTATGATGCCAGGGTGTATAAAGAATTCTGGGCCGCCTATGACGTACCAAGGCACTTATATCATTTCTCGCCTGCTGCAATGTTTAAATTGATGGAGTTGCATGCGTTAAAAATCAGATCCATTTTACCCATGTGGTACGACAGTTCCTACGTAGCAATGCTGAGTGAAAAAAATCAAAAAGGAGGTAATCATTTGTTAAGAGCATTCACAATTGGGTTGCTATCAAATATGAATACTGTTTTTAATCATCAACAATGCAGTTCGCTTATTTATATAATAGAGAAATAATCAGTTTAGTTTTATTTCATAAATAGAAGGCCAGTTTTTACCGGTAATAAAAAAACTTTTAGTGACGGGATTATAAGCAATTCCATTCATTTCATTTGATTCTGGATAATTCTTTTTTGCCTCATCGGCAATACTGTCTAAATTTAATTTCCCCACCACTTTGCCATTGCGGGGATCAATTTTTAAAATATAATTTGTTTCCCATTGGTTGGCGTAAATGAATCCGTCTGCATATTCCAGTTCGTTGACATTGGAAACCGGACCATTGTTGTCAACAACGCTAATGATACTTTCTGGTTTCAATGTATTTGTGATATTATTGGGGTCGATGATTTTTATATTGCTGCTTCCATCACTCATATAAATCCTTGAACTGTCATGGGTCATCGCCCAACCTTCACCTGGGTAAGTAAATTCCTGCAATTTTTTAAAAGTTTTGGAGTCGTAAACAAAACCTTTTCCCGATTTATAGGTAAGTTGATAAACTTTGCCATTAATAAAAGTGATCCCTTCACCAAAATAGGCATTACTGTCTAATGCAGCTTTCCTGTTAACCCGCCCGGTTTTCAAATCAACAATCCCAAATGATGAACTGTATGCCGGCTTACGCTGCGTTTCCAAATCCACTAAAGAACCGGAGCTTTCGTACAACTGACCTTCATAAAATTCCAGTCCTTCAGTAAAAAAAGAAGTATCGTGCGGATAAGTATTTATAATTGAAAAGCCAATCCTGGGAGGTTCAGCATCAGCATTGGAATTAACGGGCTGGTCGGGATTATTACATGCTGCCAGGTAAACAGCCCCCACCAGTAACATAACAAACTTATTCATAACACTTATAATATTGAACAGCAAATGTACATTCCGGCACATCAGATAAAGCAATGTATTCCAGAATATTTAGCCAATATCGCTTTGAAATGAAATAAAAAAGTAGTTATTTCACACCGCTTATCGCTGAAAACCTTTTATCTCCATCATTGATTTCCAGGTGGATGCTAATCTGAAGGTTTTGTATGAAATAGTAATCCTCTTTAAGCAATCCATCCATCCCCTGATTAACTCGATTAGAATTAATTTAAAGCTTTCCAAATAATCATCCTCCAATTCCTTTGCATTACCAGCAACCCGTTTGCTTTTCACCCAACCGTAGATCCAATACCTACCCCGGCAATGAAAATCCGCTGCAACTTCTTTAACGCCGGTAACAAAAGATGTTACGATGAAGCGATTTTTACCCTTAATTTATCTACTCCTTGCGGGACTGTATTCTTTTTCTCAAAAAGACTGTTTGCAACAGCAATACCAGGATCAGCTATTAAAAAAATACCCCGGGTTATCAACTGAATACAGCAGGATTGAAAAATTTACCCATTCAGTTTCACCAATACTTACAGGTATCAATGGATCGGGGTCCGGTGATGCAATTCCAAATCAGGTTTTGATACCGGTTGTAGTACACGTGATATGGCATAACAATACACAGAATATTTCTGATGCGCAAGTACAATCACAGATAGATGTACTGAATGCTGATTTTAATAATAAAAATCAGGATCGAAATAAGATACCGGCCTATTTTGCCAGTCTCGCTGCAGATTGCGGATTCCAGTTCATATTGGCAAAATCAGATCCGGCCGGGAACAGTACTTCGGGTATTGTTCGCAAAAAAACAAATAATCAAAGTTTCACTTACGATGATGCAGTAAAGTATACTTCCGCCGGCGGTGATGACGCCTGGGATGCAAATAGTTATTTAAATATCTGGGTTTGTCAATTAACAACCGGCATACAGGGTTATTCAAGTTTACCGGGAAGTCTGAACGAACTGGATGGCATTGTAATCAGCACTGCTGTTTTTGGAACCATCAATACAGCTGCTCCATTTAACAGAGGAAGAACAGCAGTACATGAAATTGGTCACTGGCTTAACCTGCGGCATATCTGGGGCGATGCGTCTTGCGGGGATGATAAAGTGGACGATACACCAGCACAGCAGGCAGCCACACGTGGCTGTGTAAGCGGTGAGAAATTCAGTTGTGGTTCGAGTGCTCACGGTGACATGTATATGAATTTTATGGACTTTACAGACGATGGCTGTATGTTTATGTTCACTAACGGACAAAGAGAAAGAATGAGAAAATTGTTTGAGGCAGGTGGTCCCCGCAGTGCTCTATTGGCTTCCAACGCACTTAAAGGCGATGGACTGCCATTACAGATACCGCCCGTTCAACAAGTCGCGGTGGATCCCGGTTTTAAAATAGTATTATACCCCAACCCGGCAACTGCTGAAATTACGATTGAATCCAAAGATGGTTTGGATTTCCTGGGTAAGACGGCGATTATTTATAACAGGATTGGTCAGGCTGTCAAAACAATTATCCTGGTTTCTGCTCATCAGCAAGTTGATGTAAGTAACCTGCAAACGGGTCTTTATTTCATTCGCATCAATACCGGTAATACTAAGGCAATGACCAAATTTGTAAAACAGTAGAAGAACCAATACTAACTCTAACTGTAATCCCGGGGAAGCCTGTCTTCCCCTTTTTGCTAACGTTGCAGGATAGACGAGATAGTTTAAAACGAATTTGGTTGTTATCCAGCCAGTAATCAGCAGCTATTTAGAAAGCATTTGCCTTGCTATGGATTCTGCCACTACTGGTGCGAGGGCAACACCCATACCACTCATGCGTACCGCACAATATATATTTTTTTCGATCTTTTTTACAACCGGAAATTTTTCATCACCCATACCCATAATACCCGACCAGCGATGCTCAATTGTATAATGGTGTTTTGGTAATACAATTTCCTTCAGGAAGCTTTCCAGTTCAGTTTGAATGACCGGAGTGGTGATAATGTTTCCGGTGTTCTCCGCTTCCAACGCTTTGTTACGGGCACCTCCAAGCAGTACACGGTTCCCAAGGTTACGGAAATAATAAAAGCCTTCATCAAAATGAAAAGCGCCTCTGAACGGAAGTTTTTTAATGGGGGAAGTAACCAAAACCTGTCCGCGTACGGGCTGTACATCAATTTGCGGAAGCAATTGCTTTGCAAAACCGTTGGTGCATACCAGCAATTGGTTTGCAGTCAGGTTAAAGGGCAGGCTGGTAGTCAATTCAATAATACCTTTTGATTTTTCATAGCCTGTTGCTTCTACCTGTGTTATAACATCCACACCCATCGACTGAACTTTTCTGAGCAATGCCTGCACAAGTTTACCCGAATGCAACTGAGCTTCTCCCTTGCTTTCTATCAGATGATTGGTTTGTTTAAAACCAAATTCTTTTATTTTCCGATCAGACAAACGAAATATTTTTTCATCCCTGATAGCTTTGCGCAAAGTTATATTGAGCCAGCCGATATCATTTTTTAGTTGTTTGATTTTCGGGTATTGCTGACCGTTGATTAACTCATAACCGCCATAACGTTCAAAATCGATTTCAGATTTACTGAATACCTTCCGGATACGGCGCAAACCTTCATAACGAAGCGTAACGATATCCAGCATTTTATCTTCACCCATTTTCCGTGCGTCTGCCAGTAATTCAGTTACTGAACCTATGCAGGCAAATCCTGCATTGCGGGTGCTGGCACCAGTAGGGATAATGCCTCTTTCCAATATCAATATGCTGGCACCTGGTTGTAAACGTTTCAGATAATATGCGCTCCACAAACCCACCACACCACTTCCAACAATAATGATGTCTTTGTGCCCATAAAAAGTTTCCTTTTCCCAGATTGAAGGCTGAATGATGGACGTTGGTTTAAGCATCGTTGTGTAAAATTAGAAATTTAAATACAGATGCTGTAATTACTGCTAAAGAAAGAGATTTTTACGGACACGAAAGCCCGCCCGCATTATTTCTTTGTTATGCTTAATAAAAAAGGATGGCGAATTTCACCATCCTTACAATAACAATTTCATCTCTCTATGTTATTACAAATGTATGGCTTCACCATAAGCGGCTTCTACCGCATCTTTAATTCCTTCACTGATCGTGGGATGCGGATGAATACTATTCAGTACTTCATGATGGGTGGTTTCCAATTTACGTGCTACAACGGTTTCAGCAATCACTTCAGTTACATTGTAACCAATCATATGGGTACCCAGCCACTCGCCATACTTTGCGTCAAAGATTACTTTAATGAAACCTTCCGGGGCGCCTGCGCCAATGGCTTTGCCACTCGCACTCAAAGGAAATTTGCCAACTTTAATTTCATAACCCGCATCCTTAGCTGCTTTTTCTGTATAACCCACTGATGCAATCTCCGGTGTGCAGTAAGTACAACCGGGCACATTGTTATAGTCTAATGCTTCCGGTTGGTGATTGTATTTCTTTTCATTGTAACCAATATTTTCCACGCAAATGATCCCTTCTTTACTGGCCACGTGTGCCAATGCCTGACCTGGCACACAATCCCCGATTGAATAAACACCCGGTATACTGGTTTGATAATATTTATCTACCACAATTTTACCCTTGTCTGTTTTAACGCCGTTTTCTTCCAGCCCGATTCCTTCAATGTTGGCGGCAATACCAATGGCGCTGAGCACAACATCTGCTTCCAGCGTTACTTCACCGTTAGCTGTTTTCACTTTTGCTTTCACGCCATTTCCGGTAGTGTCGAGTGATTCAACAGATGCGTTGGTCATTATATCAATGCCGTTTTTTTTATATTGCTTCTCCAGTTCTTTTGAGATGTCATCATCTTCTACAGGAACAACTTTAGGCAAAAACTCAACGATGGTCACCTTGGTGCCCATACTGTTATAGAAATAGGCAAACTCAACGCCAATGGCACCGCTTCCCACCACAATCATTGATTTTGGCTGAACAGGCAATGACATTGCTTCGCGATAACCGATTACTTTTTTACCATCCTGCTTGAGACTTGGCAGTTCCCTGCTGCGTGCACCTGTTGCTAAGATGATGTGTTTGGCTTCAATAATTTCTTTGGTGCCATCTGCTTTGGTCAGTTCTACCTGGCCCTTTGTTTTTAATTTTCCAAAGCCCATTAAGACATCGATCTTATTTTTTTTCATAAGGAATTGAACGCCTTTACTCATCTTATCAGCCACTGCGCGACTGCGTTTAATCACTGCATCAAAATTATGTGTACCACTCGCTTCAATGCCATAATCCTTAGCATGCTTTATGTATTCCATTACCTGGGCACTCTTCAGTAATGCTTTGGTAGGTATACAACCCCAATTCAAACAAACACCACCCAGGCTTTCTTTTTCAACGATAGCTGTTTTGAAACCTAATTGTGCTGCTCGGATAGCGGCTACATAACCGCCCGGGCCACTACCAATAACAAGAACATCGTATGCCATACTATATTTTATTTTTATTGTGAATCTCTGTAAAAAATGACCAGCGAAGCTACTTTAGAACAGGCAAATAGCCAAAAACCATACATCGGTTTGCGGAAACGATGATAAAAAAATAACAAGATAAAGTCATCAATCATTGTCAGCAACATATTGAAGATTTGATATAATAAAAAGCCCGGCATTATTATTACCGGGCTTTTTATTATATCACCTGGATCGTTTACCTGCTGTTTGCATCATTCATGCGTATACTTCTGCCCTTGTATTTTTTGCCATCAATGGCACGAATCATCTGGTTGGCCGCACTTCGATCTACTTCTACCCAGCTATTCATTTCTTTCATATCAATTCTACCCAGTACTTCTTTTTTCAATTCACTCATATCCAAAATAAATTGTAAAAAACTGGCTTTATAAAAGCCATCCTTTGTTCCCAGGTTAATGAACAATCTCATAAAATCACCTCCCTGACCATTTCCCGCAAATTCTCTTGTTGGCCTGGACTCCCGGCTGCGGCGATCAAAATCTCCGCCCCTTGAAGCACCAATGGGAATGCGTTCACGCGGTTCCCGGATGCGCTCTCTCACATTAAGGTCTTCAGCATTTTCATAATATTTCAGGAACCGATCAAACTCCATGGATGCCACCCGCTTAAGTACATCTTCTTTGCTTACACCGGCAAATTTTTCTTCCAGCATCGGCACGTAACTTTCATAGTTACCATGACTGATATCGGTCTGTAACAATTTGTCCATGAAATGAAAAAATTGTTTGCGGCAAACATCTTTACCGGTTGGAATTTCCAGTTTATGAAAGGGTGATTTAGCAATGCGTTCAATTTGTTTCAGGCGCCCAATCTCACGGCTATGTATAATGCTCATACAAATACCTGTATTTCCCGCACGGCCGGTCCGGCCACTTCTATGTGTATATACTTCAATATCGTCAGGTAACTCAAAGTTGATTACATGAGTAATGTCTTTAACATCAATACCGCGCGCTGCCACATCTGTTGCAATAAGCAATTGCAAAGTTTTTTCGCGGAATTCACCCATAACTTTATCGCGTTGTGCCTGCGATAAATCGCCATGCAATGCATCAATATCATACCCGTCGCGGGTTAATTTTTCGGCTATTTGTTGCGCATCTGCCTTGGTGCGCGTAAAAATAATGCCATAGATACCCGGATTGAAATCTATCAGTCGTTTAAGCGTTTCAAACCGATGCTGGGCCGAAGCAATAAAGTACTGGTGATCAATATTCTTGTTGGCGGTATTCATTTGTCCAACCGTAACTTCCACCGGTTCTTTCATATATCGCTTACTCACCCGACGTATTTCAATGGGCATGGTTGCACTGAAAAGCCAGGTGCTTTCACGCTTGGGCGTATTCTTCAAAATAAATTCAATATCATCCTGGAATCCCATGTTCAGCATTTCATCTGCTTCATCCAGTACAACATATTTTATCTGCTCCAGGTTAATGGCTTTCCTTTCAATTAAATCTATGAGTCTGCCGGGCGTAGCAACAACTATTTGTACACCTCTTTTTAAATCACGGATCTGCATACCAATAGGAGTGCCTCCGTATACTGCTATCACATGAATGGCTGGCAGGTATTTTTTGAATAATTCAATTTCACTTACAATCTGCATACACAATTCGCGGGTAGGGCATACAATTAATGCCTGTGGGTATTTGGCGGCGGCGTCAAGCAGATCCAACAAGGGTAAACCAAAAGCTGCGGTTTTACCAGTGCCGGTTTGCGCCAGCCCAATAAAGTCGGTAGTACCGCTTAATAATACAGGAATCGCTTTTTCCTGTATGGTAGTGGGATTCACATATCCCAAATCTGTAACTGCTTTAACCAATCGCTCACTAATCCCTATCTCTTCAAATGTCATCATATTTTTTTTGAATAATTTGTGCAAATGTAGCACAAATGGGCGCTATAGCCTAATCTTATCGCTCCAATAACAGTCCCTTAAGTTAGTCTGAATTAGGATGGTATTCTATCGAGCATTGTTGCTCAACTTACAGCGTTCAGACAATTTGGTATCCACGTAGCTTCAATAGCAACTCAACGGTTGTGAATTAGTATCTTCGTCCCCGAAAATATTTAATTATATGAAACTGGATATACTCGCCATTGGTGTTCATCCGGACGATGTTGAATTGGGTTGTTCGGGAACCATACTGAACGAAATTAAATTGGGAAAAAAAGCAGGCATTATCGATTTAACGCAGGGCGAACTGGGAACCCGGGGCACCATTGAAACCCGTTATACCGAAGCAAAAGCTGCTGCCGGAATATTAGGAGTTCAGGTACGTGAAAACCTGAAAATGCGGGACGGCTTTTTTCGCAATGATGAAGAGCACCAGTTAAAATTAATCACTGCTATACGCAAATATCAACCAGAAGTTGTGCTGGCAAATGCATTGGGAGATCGTCATCCCGATCATGGAAGGGCGGGGCACCTTATTTCAGACGCTTGTTTTCTTGCCGGTCTTGTCAAAATTGAAACAAAGGACGAAAATGGTATCAATCAAAAACGCTGGCGACCCAAACAGGTACTGCATTACATTCAGGACTGGTATCATGAACCGGATTTGATAGTGGACATCAGTGATGTATTTGATCAACGCATGCAATCGATTATTGCTTATCATACGCAGTTCCATACTTCAGATAATGAAATCTCAGCAGAAGGTCCGCAGACCTACATTTCTACGCCGGATTTTTTAGACAGTATTATTGCCCGCGCAAGGATGTTGGGCAAAAGAATAGGCGTAAAATATGGCGAAGGTTATACGACTGAAAAGAAAATTGGAATCGGCAGCCTGGATGCGTTGTTACTGAGAGAGACCTAAACACTGGAAAAAGCAGCTGCTGAGCTGTAAAAGACATAATTTTTGTATTTGCTGGGGATTCTAAAGAAAAACCGTTACCAGGGTCTTAAAATTTACGTTATGTACATACATTCTGATTGAAGTCAGGCGTTTATTAAGTCTCAGGGCTTACCTTTGCGCAACCTTTTTAATAATTAAAAGTTCGTCATGTCAGCAGTACCTAAATTTGCCAATGTACCTCATTCTTTTCACACAGAATTGAAGAACCGCATCAGCAATTATTTTGAAGAAGTAGGCACATCTACTTACGGTAATTACAGCTTATTTATGAAAGCCGTGATTTTAATGGTCAGTTTTAGTTTTATTTATATTCACCTTGTTTTTTTTACTCCAAATGTATTTTTTTCTATCGCAGAATGTGTGGTTTTAGGTGGGGTAGTTGCAGCGATTGGTTTTAACGTAATGCATGATGGTGCGCACGGCAGTTTCAGTAAATATAAATGGATAAATAAGTTCGCTGCATTTTCACTAAATATCCTGGGCGGCAATAGTTTTATGTGGAATGTAAAACACAATATTATACATCATGCCTATACAAATGTAGATGGAATGGATGATGATATAGACATTCAACCATGGATGCGCATGAGTTCAACACAAAAGAAATACAAAATGCATAGATTCCAGCATGTGTATTTTTGGTTATTGTATTGTTTACTTTATATACTCTGGATTTTTGTTCTGGACTACCAGAAATATTTTAAATCAAAAGTTGGCGCTATGCCGTTGAAAAAAATGACATTGAATGATCATGTTGTTTTCTGGGGTTTCAAGTTGTTTCACGCTTTTCTTTTTGTTGGATTGCCTATTTACATGATTGGCTTTACATCATGGTTGATCGGGTTCCTGATTTTTACCTGTGTAGCCGGTTTGGTTTTAAGCCTGGTATTCCAGTTAGCGCATACTGTAGAGCATACAGCGTTCCCTGTACCAGACGCAATCACCCACAGACTGGAAGACGAGTGGGCGGTGCACCAGATTAAAACAACAGCCAATTTTGCAACTAACAGCAAACTGGTTTCATGGTTGGTGGGTGGATTGAATTTTCAAATTGAACATCATTTGTTTCCAAAAATTTCACATATTCATTATCCTCAAATCAGTAAAATCATCCGGCAGGCCTGCGAAGAATACGGTATACAATACATCGAATATCCAAAAGTGCGGTATGCAGTCGCATCTCATGTTGCTTTCCTTAAGCAAATGGGTCGCGGTTAACAGCACCTAACATTATAATTCATGAGCCTGCGTAATCTGCAGGCTTTTTTAATTAAAATAGCTACTGCAAAAAACTGCGGGAACAGTATTTTTGCAGTCACTTAATTAAAAACAATGGGCAAAGTAAAAATTGGATTGGTCCAGATGAGTTGTACGGCAGACAAAGATGAAAACCTGCGAAAGGCCATGGAGAAAGTAAGAGAAGTTGCTGCCAAAGGTGCGCAGATTATCTGTTTACAGGAATTGTTCACTTCTCTTTATTTCTGCGATGTGGAAGACTATGACAATTTTAAATTAGCTGAGTCTATACCTGGTACTTCAACAGAGGCATTAAGTAAACTGGCAGCAGAAACGGAAACGGTTATCATCGCTTCTTTATTTGAAAAAAGAACACAGGGAATATATCACAATACCACTGCTGTGCTGGATGCTGATGGGAAATATCTGGGGAAATATCGAAAGATGCATATTCCTGATGACCCTGCATACTATGAAAAATTTTATTTTACACCGGGTGATCTTGGATACAAAACTTTCAAAACAAGATTCGCCTCCATCGGCGTTTTAATATGTTGGGATCAATGGTATCCCGAAGCTGCCCGTATTACTTCATTGATGGGTGCCGAAATATTATTCTATCCCACAGCCATTGGATGGGCTTCACAGCAGGATGAAGTTACCAATACTGAACAATACAATGCCTGGCAAACCATTCAGCGTAGTCATGCTATAGCCAATGCTGTTCACGTGGTAAGCGTTAACCGTGTGGGACTTGAACAAAATGGTGCCATGAAATTCTGGGGGGGCTCTTTTATTGCCAATCCATTTGGTAGTATTTTATACCAGGCTGGTCATGACAATGAAGAAGTAGTGGTATTTGAAATTGATACCGCAAAGACAGATAGTTACAGAACACACTGGCCATTCCTTCGCGACCGCAGAATTGATTCTTACCAACCTATTACAAAACGTTTCATTGATGAAGACTAAAGCATTTGTTCTTGCACGTTAGCGTTAGTTTAATGCCAATACTGAAGGCGCAAATCATTGAAAGAATATTTATGAGCACTAAGCAACCGACTCCAAAAGAACTTGGCTATTATTTTCCCGCAGAATTTGCCTTGCATGATGCTACCTGGTTAAGCTGGCCACATAAAGAAGCATCCTGGCCCGGAAAAATTCAATCCATTTATCCTTCGTATGTAAAATTCATTAAGGAACTGACCGATGGGGAAATGGTTCGCATCAATGTGAAGGACGATACCATGAAATCCTTTGCCATCAGGCTTTTGCAGGAGGTGCGTGTTGATTTAAATAAAGTTGAATTTTTTTTTCACCCAACCAATGATGCCTGGTGTCGCGATCATGGTCCTGCTTTTCTAATCAATCCCGGGGCAAAAGAAAAGAAAGTGATTGTTGATTGGAACTATAATGCATGGGGCAATAAGTATCCGCCTTTTGATCTGGATGATGTTATACCTACGCTTATTGGGAAACATTTTAATATTCCTGTTTATTACCCGGGTATTATCATGGAAGGTGGTTCTGTAGACTTCAATGGCAAAGGAACGCTTATAACTTCCAGTGCCTGCTTACTCAATCCCAATCGCAACCCACAGCTGAACCAACTGCAAATTGAAGCGTATCTGTTCAATTACTATGGAGTAGAACAGGTGCTCTGGGTAGCGGATGGCATTGTTGGAGATGATACAGACGGACATATTGACGACACAGTAAGGTTTGTAAATGAAGACACTGTTATTGCTGTTATTGAAGAAAATAGAAATGATGATAACTACGAATTGCTGCAACAGAACCTTGAGCAACTAAAAAAAATGCGTTTGTTGAATGGCAAACAACTGAATATTGTTGAGCTGCTGATGCCCGATGAACTTATTTATGAAGATCAACGCCTTCCTTGTTCATATGGAAATTTTTATATAGCCAATAAAGCTGTAATTGTTCCAACCTTCGGCAGCCGGAAGGACGATAAAGCCATGCAGGTTATTCAATCTTGTTTTCCAGATAGAAAAGTGATCGGAATTGATTCGACAGACATCATCTGGGGATTGGGAAGTTTTCATTGCCTGAGTCAACAGGAACCCACTGTTTTATAATGACACTCAAAACAACAGTACCGCTATTTTTTTATAACTATAAAAAAACATTCTGACCCTTTCCGGGGGGCTATAGAATTGTAGCAGGTTTCCATTGTCTTAATAATAAACAACGGATTGAAAAGAAGACGATATTCCTCCACACTGCCACCGAATGCTGGCCCCGGCATTTCAAATGTTTTATTAAAAAGCACACCCGCAATTTTTCCATGCTCTTTTAATAATTGATGCATATGTTGTACATAATCATTTCTTAAGGCTGGTTCAATTGCGCAAAAGAAAGTTTGTTCAATTACTAAATCAAATTTTCCTTTCAGTTCAAAAAAATTACCAGTGATTATTTTGAGCTGATTTTCCAAATAAGACGCCAGCCTGTTCTCCAGCATTTTGGTAAGCGTTGAAGAGATATCTATCAGTGTAACACTGGTAAATCCATTTTTCAACAGGTATTCGGCTTCATAGCCGTTGCCACAGCCAGGAATGAGAATAGCTATGTTCTTGTTGCTAAGTTGATCAATATAAGCTTGAAGTGCGGGTGACACACTTCCGATATCCCAGGGAGTATCGAGCGATTCAAAGCGATTGTTCCAATAGTCTTTATCCAATTGCATCATAACAGAGTTCTATTTACGGATCCATTTCACTTTTTCGTCAATAGGATGACGTACTCCGGGTACGGATGGAATGGCGATGACACCTACATAAAAAAACCCCATTAATTTATCTGCTGTTTCTAAATCAAAAAAAGGTTTTGCTGCTTCATTGAAAGTAACGCCACCAGTAGTCCAGTAGCAACCGATATTGTAAGCCGCTGCAGTAAGATACATATTCTGAACTGCACAAGCCACCGCTGCGATTTCTTCCATTTCCGGAATATTCTTTTCGGCATGTCGTTTCATACCAATTGAAATAATATGTGATGCCAACAATGGGGAGGTCAGTAATTTTTGATAGTTCTCTTCTTTGAATTGACTGCCTGCAGCATTTTTATACACCGAAGCCTGTAGTCCGGCAAATGTTTTCAAACCTTCACCTGTAAATATAGTAAAGCGCCAGGGCTCGGTAAGTTTATGGGTAGGTGCCCAGTTTGCATTCTCTAATAGTTGTTTTACGATGCTATCGTCTACGTGTTTACCCGGATCATATTGCTTTGGAAATGTGCTTCTCCGGTGTTTTATAAGCTGGTTAACCTGATTGATATCAAAATTCATGATTTGTCTTTGAGATGGATAAAGATAAGCCCCGCCCCGGTACAATTTTTAATTTATTAAAAACGTTATACAGTCGATCCAATAACTTTTTGAAAACCCAAAAATCCTCCCATGAACTATTCTAACCTGAATCAACAGGATTACCTGGCTGAGAAATTTCGCTATATGGAAGATCATATTCAGCAAATGTCTAGACTTGCACTATTGAAACTTCAATCACTGCACATGGTAAGAAATAACAGGTTGTTGGATGCGAGTAAAAAAATTGAAATGGAAGAATTTGTGCAAAGCACATTGTTAAACATTGTACCCAATAGTTATGTATTAAGTGAAGAAGGATTTTATTTCAGTGATGTTTATAATTAATTTAAATGATAACTGTATGATAAAAGCCCGTTCTTATACGGGCTTTTATCATACAGTGCAGTAATTTTAATTTAGCGGGGGATATTCTCCGTAAACCGCCGCATAAGATTCGAGCAATTCATTCTCCCTTATTTCGGGATTGTCGCAAATTTCATAGTCGAAAAATAAAATATGGTGACCCAGCGCAAGTTGAATTGCGCTGTTTACTTTATACTTCAATGCAGCATGGTGATTATGGGTTGTATAATTAAACCTGGAAGTAGCATAAAACTGGTACATCCTTGTTCTGAGATTTTGTTTGGTAGTTCTGCCAATAAAAAGAAGGCCATTACTATCCGTGCCGGCAAAACGGTTAATGGATATGGGCTCATCATCAGGAGTATTAGCAAATATTCGATACACTGCAGCTGAGCCGGGCAAAAAATTAATGTTATCAAGGTTCAATACGGGCATAGTTAACTGCGGTGTTTGACAACCAGATTAAAAATAAATAAATTTTTCTGGCTATAAATAAAAAAGCACTTCCGGGAAAGTGCTTTCTTTTTAAAACAAAAATTTATCATGCAGCAAAACTGGTTCCGCAACCACAGGTCTTGGTAGCATTGGGATTCTTGAAAGTAAATCCCCTGGAATTCAAACCATCCTCCCAATCCACTTCCATACCCATCAGGTAAATTCCGTGTGCCGGGTTCATCATGCAGGCAACGCCATCTATGCTAAAAAGCTCGTCATTTGTTTGTTTATCATCAAAACCCAGAACATAAGTCATGCCAGAACAACCACCACCTTTCACACCAATGCGCAGATTTTTGGACGTATCAAAACCAGGTTCAGTCATCAGCCGTTTGATTTCTGCAACCGCTTTTTCAGTAAGTGTAACGGGTGTTAACATTGCTGTTTCCATATTACAAAATATTTGTACAAAAATAATAACATTTTCCGGAACACATAGTTTAATGATGTTGAAGAAAAGATAAATCCGGGATATGTTGTTACAGCCTTTAAATTTGTACCTACACAATTAAATAAAATGGAACCAAGTGTTATCTACATCAGCCTGGGGGTATTGGTGGCCCTGCTCATCCTCTATTTCTATTTTTATCAGAAAGATAAAAAAAGCCTGCCGGCAGATATCAGGCCCGCTTCACCTATTGCTACCGGTTCAGTTACCGTTGCTGCTACACAGCAATTACAATTGCAGGCATATGAGCGACTGGTGATACTGGCAGACAGAATTGCCATACCTAATCTCATCAGCCGTTGCAGCCAACCCAATTTCAACAAATCAGAAATGCAACAGGTGCTGGTGCAAACCATTAAGCAGGAATTTGATCACAATCTTTCACAACAGATATATGTAAGCGCAGATGCCTGGGAAGCCGTGCGCAACCTCAAAGAACAAAATATGCACCTGATCAACCAGGTTGCTTCCATCCTGCCACCCGAAGCCAATGGTATGGATTTGAATAAGAAATTACTTGATTTTGTGATGAATCAGCCACATGGTTCATTGCATACACTTGTTCAGGATGCAGTAAGTGCGGAAGCAAAAAAGCTAATGAAGTAGTTAGCCGGAAATAAATTATGAATAAGAAAATATATACTGATTCGGGAATAGAAATCAAAGAAATTTATACGGCAGCAGATTTGCCTAAAGGAAAAGATGAACAACCCGGCGCTTATCCATTTACACGCGGGGTACAGGAAGATATGTACCGTGGTAAACTGTGGACCATGCGTCAGTATGCAGGCTTTTCGACTGCAGAAGAAAGCAATAAGCGATATCAATATTTATTAAGCCAGGGCGTCATGGGATTGAGTGTGGCCTTTGATTTACCAACACAAATTGGTTACGACAGTGATCATGAACTGGCAGAAGGTGAAGTAGGTAAAGTAGGAGTAGCCATTGACAGTATCGAAGATATGCAGGCGCTTTTTAAAGACATCAAGCTTCAAGACATCAGCAGTTCAATGACCATTAATGCAACGGGGTTTATCTTGCTTGCGTTTTATGTGGCACTTGCCAAACAGCAGGGTGCTGATCTGAAGAAGATAACCGGCACTATTCAAAATGATATATTGAAAGAATATGCTGCAAGAGGAACTTATATTTATCCTCCCAAGCCCTCCATGCGGATCATTACCGATATTTTTGAATGGTGTGCCACCGCTTTGCCCAAATGGAACACCATTTCAATTTCAGGATATCACATCAGGGAAGCGGGCAGTACGGCAGTACAGGAAATTGCTTTTACATTAAGCAATGGCAAGGCTTATGTAAAGGCCGCACTTGAAAAAGGGCTGGATATAAATGTATTTGGTAAGCGGCTTTCTTTTTTCTTCAATGCACACAATAATTTGTTTGAGGAAGTTGCCAAATTCCGGGCGGCCCGCCAGATGTGGGCAGGAATTATGAAAGAATTGGGTGCTACTGACCCAAAAGCAATGATGCTTCGCTTTCATGCGCAAACCGGCGGAAGTACGTTAACCGCACAGCAACCCCATAATAATATAGCAAGAGTGACCATTCAAACATTGGCGGCTGTTTTGGGCGGAACGCAATCGCTGCATACTAACGGTTATGATGAAGCGCTGAGCCTGCCCACGGAGGAAGCTGCCCGCGTTGCCCTGCGAACCCAGCAAATAGTGGCTTTTGAAAGCGGCGCCCCTGATACAGTTGATCCCTTGGCCGGTTCATATTTTGTTGAAGCACTTACACAGGAAGTAAAAGATCAGGCAACGCAGCTCATGTCAAAGATAGAAGCCATGGGAGGAAGCGTAAGCGCTATCGAAAAAGGATTCATCCAGGATGAAATTGCGCGCAGTGCTTATGAATACCAAAGACAGGTGGAAGCACATGAAAAAATAATTGTCGGAGTAAATAAATTTCAATCTGTGGAAACCAGTGCCATTCCTGGTTTTCGAATCGATGATAGCATTCGTACTATTCAGATCGAAAAATTACAGCAACTGCGCAGGCAACGCAGCCCGGGAAAATGTGATTCTATTCTGCAAGACCTGAATGATAAAGCCAGTAGCGGAGAAAATATAATGCCGGTTGTTATTGAAGCCGTGGAAAATAAATGTACGCTTGGTGAAATTGCAGATACACTAAGGGAAGTGTTTGGAGAATATAAATAGAGCATGCACTGATTTGCAATCCAAGATCGGATTAAAAAGATCACTTATCAAAAAACCAGGCACTAATGTCATATGTTATATGCTCAACAAGTTGTTTCAAACGAAGAACTTCAACAAATACTTGCGTTACAGCAATTAAACCTTCGTGGCATACATCATGAAAAAGAAGAAGCCGAGCAGGGCTTTGTTACGGTTGCTCATTCTTTAAATGTTTTGCAGCAAATGCACCAGTTAGAGCCATCTGTTATTGCAAAGGATAAAGATACACTTGCCGGTTATGCACTGGCCATGACAAAAGAATGCAGTGGAATAGTACCTGAACTTTTTTCATTGTTTGATGGTTTGAACCAACTTATGTATAAGAGCAAACCATTGAGTGAATACTCATTTTATGTGATGGGACAAATATGTGTTGCAAAAGAATATCGTGGCAAGGCGGTATTTGATATGCTGTATCATATGCACAAAGAAATATTTCACAATAAATACGAATTTGTTGTTACCCAGATTGCCACCCGCAATCTCCGTTCAATGCGGGCACATGAAAGGGTAGGTTTTAAAACAATAAAAATTCACTCAGATAAACTGGATGAATGGGCATTGGTGATCTGGGACTGGAACTAAATATTGATCACAATTTCTACAGCTTCATTCACCAATATTTATTTAATGCCTATATTCATTTCATAAACTATTATATCATGAGGATAACCAAAAAGCTCATCTTGTTTGTGGTTGTATTCGTTTTGTGTTTTCCTGCACTTGCACAAACCTTACAACAGCAAATTGACCAAAAATCAACAGCGGAATTGACTAAGGTAATAGAATGGAGGAGATGGTTGCACCAGCATCCAGAGTTAGGCAATCGTGAATTTAAAACTGCAGAGTTGATTGCGAAACATTTAAAAAGCCTTGGAATTGAAGTGCAAACCGGTATTGCAAAAACCGGGGTAGTAGGTTTATTAAAAGGAGGGAAACCCGGTCCTGTAGTTGCCCTGCGTGCAGACATGGATGCATTACCGGTATACGAACGGGTAAATATTGCTTTTGCTTCAAAAGATTCAGCAGATTATCTGGGTCAGAAAGTTCCGGTTATGCATGCCTGTGGACATGATAGCCATGTGGCCATTTTGATGGGAACCGCAGAGGTGCTGGCTTCTATGAAAAATGATATCGCAGGAACTGTCAAATTCATATTTCAACCCGCAGAAGAAGGTCCGCCGGGCGACGAAGAGGGAGGTGCGCCATTAATGGTTAAAGAAGGCGTAATGGATAATCCCGTTGTGGATGCAGTTTTTGGTTTGCATATAGCGTCGCCACTTCAAGCAGGTGCAATAAGGTATAAAGCCGGACCTTTTATGGCAAGCAGTGATTGGTTTACTATTAAAGTAAAGGGTAAACAGGCTCATGGATCAGCACCCTGGGGTAGCATAGATCCAATAGTAACGGCAGCACAAATTATTAATGGATTGCAGACCATTGTGAGCCGCCAGGAAAATATAGTGAAAGCACCTGTGGTCATTACTGTTGGCAAATTTCACAGTGGGTTAAGAAGCAATATTATACCGGAAGAAGCTATACTGGATGGAACAATCAGAACACTTGACAGTGCCATGCAAAAAGAAGTACATGAACGCATACGCCGGATGGCTGAAAATATTGCAGCCGCTAACGGAGCCAAAGTTGAAGTTTCAATAGATACAAAAACCCTGGTTACTTTTAATGATTCCTCACTAGTAGCAATGATGGTACCCTCTTTGCAAAAAGCTGCAGGCATTAATAATGTATCAACTGAATCCTGGACTACGGGCGCTGAAGATTTTTCTTATTTCGGGACAAGAGCCCCTGCATTCTTTTTTAACCTGGGTGGTATGCCAAAAGGTGGAGATGCTTCAAAAGCACCAGGGCACCACACTCCTGATTTTTTTATTGACGACAGTCAGCTGGACGTTGGCGTAAAAGCTTTTTGTAATATCGTCTTTGACTATGCGCAATTGAAAGGAAATTCAAAAACTTCAGCAACAAAGAAAAAAGCGTTTTAATATTTTTTATCGGTAGAAAAAAAGAGTCGCAAACAGCGACTCTTTTTTATTGCTCAGAAAATATTTTAAACGAGGGTAAGATTTTTTTCTGAGGATGGTTTAAAGTTTCAGGGATTTGGATAGGGTACTAATCAAAAATGGTTTTTAAAATAATGGATTTGATTTTTTTGCGGTTCAGGGCTCAGGTTTTATTTATTGAATATGGATATTTAAAAGGATCCTGAATGGGTTCATTGGATAGGATATTCATTCTTAATGATACAAAGATGCAATTTGTAGTTAATACAAATAAATTAATTCGACTATATATGTGATTTATACGATGGATGGTTATAATTCGAAGTTTAGGAATCAATCGTCAAATGAAAGAAAGCATTTGACCGGATGTATTGCAATAAATAAATCATAAGAGTAAAAAAAACAGTCATCTTTTGAATGACTGTTTGTTCCCAGAAAATATGGTTGGCTTTGGACGGCTTTAAAAATTTCTGGTACGATTAATTGGTTTCACCGGATTTGGATGTTTGGCTCAGGGCTTGTTTAACTTTGGTTTAAGGATTAGGGATTTTCGCGTTTCAAAGGGTACGGATTAAAACAAGGGTACGATCAAATTTTGGTTTAGGGTTCAGGTTCAGTGCTTTTGTTTTTCAGGATTGGGATTTTTTTGCTTGATTGCTGATACAAAGATGTAAAAGGAACTCCGTTGTTATAAATTTATTCGTTGCTGAAATCCTTTTCTTCGCCGAATGGCATAAAAACGCCTTTTTTCAGGAAAGTCGATAAAATAAAACGGTCAGAATTCATTGGGCGCCTATCTCAATCGAATTCAATTTTTGGGTCTGGTGCAGGAAAGCCGCTATCAATTCTTATCATTCATATTTTTACTGAACTAATATTAAGTGATAAAGGATAACCCCTAGGATATTCTTTGGAAATATTGTTAGTAAGATTGCCTCATTCCCATAAATGTGATTATAGTTAATTAATAATGTAGAATAATTTACCCGTTACATCTATTTATTTACAGTAAAAGTCCTGGTATTTACTGTTATCAGCCTTATAATGTTATGGCATACCATTTGAAACTTCTAATACAATTACTATTATAAAAATTACTATTATAAATAAAACATTTACATGAAGACTGTAGGAATTATATTAATTGTTTTAGGCGTTCTGATGTTGGTATATAAAGGGTTTAATGTGCAAACTGAAAAGAAGCTGGTAGATATTGGACCTGTTGAAGTCAATAAAAAAGAAAATAAGTGGGTAGGATGGCCAACATATGGTGGTGCCATCGCCATTGCAGCGGGCATACTGCTCATTGTTGCCGATAAGAAAAAGCTTGCGTAAAAAATATTCTCACGGACGGTTTATTGTCAAAGCCACTGGTTACAGTGGCTTTGACATTTAATAAACTAAAAATTTGCTTTATTCAAAAGTGCATTAAGATCCCTTTTTTTGTTCTTTTGCCCACCCATCTTTGAGCGTAACAGTACGGTTGAAAATCATTTTTTCTTCACTGCTGTCTTTATCAAGACAGAAATAACCTTTTCTTATAAATTGATAGCGTTCATCAAGAACCGCTTTTTTCAGGGCTGGTTCAGCATAGGCGTGCGATATTACCTGTAACGAATCTGGATTGATATAATCTTTAAAATCACCTTCCTCACTGGAAGGGTCTTCTACTTTGAATAACCGCTCGTATAACCGCAGTTCACAACTAATTGCATGTGGCACACTAACCCAATGCAATGTGCCCTGCACTTTTATGCCAGAGACATCAGCGCCACTTTTACTTTCCGGTATATAGGTACACCTCAATTCAATAACTTTTCCTGTATCGTCTTTTATTACTTCATCGCATTGAATGATATAAGCACTTTTCAAACGTACTTTTTGGCCCGGTGCAAGTCTGAAATATTTCTTTGGGGGGGTCTCCATAAAATCGTCCCGCTCAATGTAAATTTCTTTACTGAATGGAATGTTGCGCTGAGGAGCTTTTGGATCTTCCGGATTGTCTTCACTGGGTAATAATTCGTCTTTGCGTATGTAATTGGTGATAACAATTTTCAGCGGATCAAAAATGACCATTCTTCTCAAAGCAATTTTATTCAGGTGTTCGCGGATACAGAATTCTAGTAAACCGGTATCAATAAGGTTTTCTCTTTTGGCAATACCAATCCGGTCGCAAAAATCACGGATGGATTCCGGCGTATAACCACGGCGACGAAAAGCACTGATGGTTGGCATACGCGGATCGGTCCAGCCATTGACATATTTTTCGTTGACAAGTTTCAGCAATTTGCGTTTACTCATCACCGTATAAGTAAGGTTCAGTCTTGCAAACTCATATTGGTGAGAGGGAAATAAATCAAGTTTTTCAATACACCAGTCGTACAGTGCACGATGCGGAATAAATTCAAGTGTGCAAATAGAATGCGTTATGTGTTCAATGGCGTCGCTCTGTCCGTGGGCAAAATCGTACATCGGGTAAATACACCATTTATCGCCGGTACGGTGGTGGTGAGCATGCTTGATCCGGTATAGCAGGGGGTCCCGCAGGTGCATATTTGGCGAACTCATGTCTATCCTGGCTCTCAGCACTTTTTCGCCGTCCTTGAATTTACCGGCCCGCATTTCTGCAAATATGGATAAATTTTCTTCGGTGCTTCTTTCCGCAAATCGGTTTCGGGTACCCGGAACCGTTGGACTCCCTTTCTGAGCTGCTATTTCTTCGGGGCTTGAATCATCAACATAAGCAAGTCCTTTGTTTATAAGTTTTACGGCAAATTCGTAAAGCTGTTCAAAATAATCAGACGCATAAAATTCATTGGCCCAGCTAAACCCCAGCCATCTAATATCTTCTTTGATGCTATCTACATATTCTGTTTCTTCCGTAACAGGATTGGTATCATCAAAACGAAGATTGGTGGTGCCTCCGTATTTCAAAGCCAATCCAAAATTGAGACAAATGCTTTTGGAATGACCGATATGAAGATATCCATTCGGTTCGGGCGGAAAACGGGTAGCAATTGTTTTGTGCTTGTCGCTTTTTAAATCTTCTTCAATGATCTCTTCCAGGAAGTTGAGCGATTTCTCTTCTGCCCTATTAATCTCAGTCATAATGCTTGTTTTGTAAGTATGCCACGGTGCTAAACCGTGGCATACAGCGACGGCGAATTTACGTTAATAAGCACAGCCAACCAAAGGATATAGCAGTTGCATGCTGACCAAAAAGGATTTCGATGATATACCCTTGCAATTGAAAGTGGAACCCAATAAACAACCAGTTTATCATTTTATCGTTTCAATAGACGGTTCTGCAATATCTTTTCCAATACCTCTTCTTTGTTATTGCGGCTGATTGGAATTCTATGGGCACCGATAATAATTTCATTTCCTTCTATACTTTCTACTTTGTCGGCTGCAACCAGGTAAGACTTATGAATTTTTATAAACCGATGGGCGGGTAATTGTTCTTCAACACTTTTAATGGTGAGATAACTCAGGTGTTTTCTTTCCCTCGTGTAGACAGCAACATAATTTTGCAACGCTTCTACATACAATACTTCATCATGTGTAATTTTTACCAACTTACTATCTGTTTTTAGAAAGAAGTAACCAGCAGCTCCCTCGTTTATCCGGGCAACTGGTTGTTGTTCAGTTTCCGTCAAAGTTTTAGCCTTCATCACTGCTTTTAAAAAGCGATCGAAAGAAAATGGCTTCAACAAGTAATCAAGTATGTTCAATTCAAATGCCTGCAGGGCGTATTCCGGGTAAGCAGTTGTGAGAATGGTGAAAGGTGGATTTTTCAACGTCTTCAGAAATTCCAGTCCCGTAATTTTTGGCATTTGAATGTCCAGTAACATTAATTGAACATTCCCCTCTGTTAAAATATCCATTGCTTTCAAAGGAGTATCAAACGTGCCGGACAAATGTAAATATTCTATATCCTGTACATATTCTTCCAGGCCTTTCAGGGCCAGTGGCTCATCATCTATTATTATACAGTTTATACTCATTGGCGGCGATATTAGTAGGTTACATCAAGATCTAATTGAACAGTATAGGTCTCCTCTTTGTCTTTAACGGTAAGTTGGTGGTGACCCGGATAAATCAATTCCAATCGTCTTTTTACATTGGCCAAACCTATGCCACTCTGTAATTCCGTGCTTTTCTGGTTGTCTTTTGAATTAATAATATTGAACCCGAATACATTGTTGTGGTAATTCAGCAGGATATGTACGTAGTTCTTTTTATTGACGTGATGAGAAATATGTTTGAAGGCATTTTCGACAAAGGGAATCAATAAAAGAGGTGTTATTGGAAAACTGTTCATCTGGCTGTTTTCTTTAAGTGTTATTTCGCAATTATTGTTGCGCAATTGCTGAAGGTTAATATAGTCTTTGAGGTAAGCCAGTTCTTTTTCAATTTCAATTGTTGCTGCATTGCAATCATATAACTGGTAACGCAATAAATCAGAAAATTGCAAGAGGGTTTTTCTCGCGTCTGTATTTTGTTTGTCTATTAAAAAGTAAATGCTGTTGAGCGAATTGAACAAAAAATGCGGATTGATTTGAGATTTCAGAAACTGCAACTCAGTTTCTGCTTTTTCTTTCGAGAGATCACCCATGCGTTTTTGGGTCCTGGCATAGTCAATCAATAGTTTAATGGCAGCACCTGTACTTACCAGCAGGAAATGCGGGATAACATTATCATAAATTCTTGACTTGAGCCGGGTAGTCAATTCAAAAAACCCCGGCGTGCCGAACAACTTTTCTTCTATATACATTTTAAAAATACTGCAGCAAAAAATCAAAGCAATAAAGACGATAATGAACAGAATATATTTTTTCCTGTAAAGTAACCGGGGTATGAGCAGGTAATTTGTGAGATAAACCATCATTGCCAGGTCGGCTACTTTAATGAAAGTAATCCACGGCCCCGTGGCAGCAGGATAATCCTGGTAACGGAAGTAATGCCAGCCAGCATAAAGCAGTAACCATGGCAGTATATGCTGCAACTTGTATTTAATTATGAAATTTCTCGAATTCATATTCAAATTAAATGTACAAAAACCCGTTGGGTGCAGTTATTATATGTTTGGCAACAAATACTTGACCAGTTGCAAGTATTGAGAATCCATCCCGTAAATACAATTTGTCAATAAATCCGTACCACACCTGTAAAATATTTTAGCGAACCGGAATAATGCGGTCAGTTTGAGGATTAAATTATTTTCAATCATTGTGTATGAAATCATCATTGATACTCCTGACGATGTTGCTTGTATTTGTATTCAACAGCTGTTCTCAGAATATGGGTCCTTCTAATTTAATTGGAGGCGGATGCGAAGGTTGCGAAGTTGTTAACCAGTGTCCGGTTCCATTCTCAAAACTGAACTGGACCGATACATTACCGGACTATCATGAAACAGGACCCAAAATCGTCATTTCTGGAACCATTTACCAGGCAGATGCGAAAACACCTGCAAAAGATATTGTTATGTACATGTATCATACTGATCAGACCGGACACTATACAAACCGCAACAATGAAAGTGGAATGGCTGGAAGGCACGGATATATCAAAGGTTGGCTGAAAACGAACGCGACTGGTCAATATAAATTTTATACTTTGAAACCTGTTGCATATCCCAACAGAAAAGCACCTGCTCACATACATCCCGTTATTAAAGAACCAGGGATAAATGAATATTATATAGATGAATTTGTTTTTGACGAAGACCCTTTGTTAACAGCAAGTGAGAAGGGTAAACTTGAACAGCGGGGTGGCAGTGGAATTGTACATTTGCAATTTAAGAATGGATTGTATGAAGCCAGCAGGGACATAGTACTCGGTTTAAACATTCCGAATTACCCGTCAAAAAAAAATTGAAACATGGATTACCTGGCAAAAATAATAGTTCAGATAGCGTTACATTCTGTTGAGGGCATCAAAAACTGCTTTGTCCATGGAGTGAACCCTACTGAGGTTTTTAGGGGCCTTGGGAAACTTTTATTCCTGCCATCAACCCGATCAGCTGTAAAATGATGGGATTGCTGCCACAAATGCACCGTGCTAAAAGCAGCATTGCATCAACGGCAAGCTTGTTGTTGAAATCTGCTTACGGTATTGACTATACGCCAGCAAACATACCCTGCGCCTACCTGAAATAAGTTAGTTGCAACTTGGGATAAAGAACAGCTACTTTTCACAGTAGCCGTTCTTATGACTTGAAACTAAAACCTGCCTGGATCCGGCAATGGTTAAACTTAGTTTGATTTGGTAACATATACTTCTTCAACAATACGGCGTTCCGTTGTGACAGCAAATTTTTTCTCTGCTTTGTTTTTAGCATCACTGATCACAAAGGTAAGATTACCTATCTCTGCGGGAACTTTAAAAGTTTTGTTGAATTTTTTATCGGAGTAACTTCCGTCGAACAGGATATTGCCTTCGCTGTCTGAAATGGTTACCGCATATCTTTCTCCTTTCACATTTTCGTATTTAAGGTTAAAAGACATTTGATCATTCGATGCACCCAGGTAACTAATAGCTGCTGAAGTGGAACCTGTTGTATCGCCTGCTTTTTGGGCGTTTACATTCATTACCGATAAAACACTGAGAAAAGAAACAAAGAACACGTTTAATACAATGGTCTTTACAGATGCGAATTTGATTTTCATATTTCTAGTTTTTGTTTACACGTTTGTTATATGGTAGCAACGTTACGTGCAAGCAAACCGGATAAAGGAACAAGGTGAAAATTAATATTGATTGATTGAACCCTTGTGTTAAGTGAAATTAACCTTTTAAAACTATGATCTTTCAGGTATATTGCTTTTCATGTGATCATTTGTTCCTGACTTTTATTATCACCACGAAATAAAAAATTGATTCAACCGGTTCATTTACAACAGCATGTTGAATTGCTGTTTATGACTGCAAACCTGTCTATTTCAATATTAATAAAATATGAATAGTGGTCTAGTCCTTTAAAACGGGCTTGAGTATGCGCAGATTGCCATCGACAGGAAACTTATAAGGCAATCCGAGAATTTTTGCCACAAGAGGAAAGACATGAATATTTTCAAATCCATTTATACTTAAATGTTTTTTGAAGGCTGGCCCCCATGCATAAAAGCTGGCATGCATCTCCGTTATAAACGGATCAAAGCCATGTTTACCTGGAGTGGTGGCACGTGTTCCCAGGTTAAAAATTTTTGGTAAATGAGGAACCAGGATAATATCACCGGTGCGGTTGTAGACATCATCCTGTTTTCCATAATGCCATTTCGCAGGCATATTCGTGGTCAGGTACACATCAAAGTCAATAGCCTGTTTTTTTAAAGCAAGAAATGTTGGTAATATGTCTGTTTTGTTCTTTGCATAGAGATGCACCAGCGCATCGCCGTATGGTATGATAAATTTATTGCTGTCCACAGCCGAAGGCAATGAAAGGGGGTGCTGGTAATCTACGTTTGTCATTCCATGATCCGAAACAAAAATAAAATTGACAGGAAGCTGCAAAGAATCCACTGTGTTCACCATTTTGCCAATACTCTCGTCAATAAAATGAACTGCTTTTTCTGCTTCTTTAGAATCAGGTCCATACATATGTTCAGCATGATCCACTTCAGGAAAATAAAATGAAATAAAATGAGGTCGTTTTGCTGCTGGCAATTGAAACCAGGTCTTTACAGTGCGGATGCGTGCATCTATATCAACTTTGTCATTGTAGATATAGTAATAGGAGGGCCTTATCCCCTTTATAGCACTCTCCGACGCTACCCAAAAGTAGCTGGCGCTTAGCATTTGTTGTTGTTCTGCCAACACCCACAGCGGTGTGCCCCCATACCATGAACTATCGTCTACCGCTGTTTTATTGCTCATGGTATAAATGAGTGCCTTTTTTTGATCGTAAAAAGAATTATCAACCAAACCATGGTGTGCCGGGTATAATCCTGTAACAAGCGTATAATGATTGGGGAAAGTTAATGAAGGGAAGGATGGTTGCATATAATCGGCTGTTACACCTGATCCACTCAATCTTAAAAGGTTGGTTGCATGATATTTTTTTGCAAGATCATAACGGAATCCATCTGCTGAGATTAAGATCACGTAAGGTTTTGATTGCTGCACAATACTGTTAAACCGGCCAGGAATAATTTTTTGAGTCGTATCCTGTCCTATAGCGAATGAAGAAAGGCACAGAAAAATAAAAACCGGTCCATTGAATTTTGGAAGCGTCATAACAGCGGGATAAAAATTATGAATAATTCCTGGCACCAAAAAGTAAACTGCCAATTCGCAGCATGTTGCTTCCTTCTTCCAATGCTATTTTAAAATCGCTGCTCATGCCCATTGAAAGAATGCTAAAGTTAGACAACGACTTATTGTATTTGTCATGCAAGCGTTTCAAGTTCTTAAACTCTGCTCTCACTTTATCCGGGTCTTCAGTAAATGTTGCCATTCCCATAAGTCCGCATATACTTATGTGCTGATATTTTTCTTGTTGGAGAAAATCACTGTTGAGTATTTCATCCAGTTCATTTTCATCCAACCCAAACTTACTCTCTTCGCGGGCGATATGTACCTGCAAAAGTATATTGGTTGTTCTGTTTATTTTTTTTGATTGTTTGTCAATTTCCTGCAACAACTTTAAACTGTCTACTCCATGAATAAGGTGTACAAACGGTACAATGTTTTTTACTTTGTTACTTTGCAGGTGCCCTATAAAATGCCAGCGAATATCAGCTGGCAGGGTAACCTGTTTGTCGAGTAACTCCTGCACATAGTTCTCACCAAAATCCCGTTGCCCCAATTCATACAATGCTAAAATGTCTTCAACGGGTTTTGTTTTTGATACTGCTACCAGCGTTGTACCGGCTGGCAATTGATCAATAATAGATTTATAGGCTTCTTTGTTTACAGGCATTTCAGACAGCAATTTTTTTCCAGGGAATATTCCTGAGTTTGGTGATCAATAACCAGCAGGCGACAGCGATAACCGGCACCAGGCTATAAAGAATTATTATTCTGTGTACAAGCAGGTAATGTAATCCAACTAACGTACCAACCACCAGCAATTGTAAAAATACAATCAGAATCTTCCCCGTTTGTTGCTGGGTGTTAGGTTGCCGGGAAAAAGGTAAATAGTATTCAGCTACCAATGTAAAAATAATAAAGCAAAGAGTGTTATTTAGTAAACCAAAAAGGAAATCATCGATGATGCTGCCGCCCCAGACTTTCAGACAAAAAACAAAGACGATAAGGTAAATAGGAATAAAATATTTCACAAACAACGCCTTGATGCTACCGGATATCAGCTGACCCGGCTTCACAATGGGCAGGCTGTGGTAAATCCAGGATGCGGGGTAGTTTTCATTGAATGAAACAATCATAATACTGCTGGAGACAGAGAACATGGGAAGGTAAATAAACCACAGGAAACCATTGCCGGCCGGTAAATTATTCCATGTATCAGCAACACTGTTACCTGTTTTAAAAACAAAAATAAAGATGAATACCGCTATATAGGCGAGGCTGGGATAAAATTGAAGCCGGAAAGATTTTTCACGACTGGTGATTTTCCATACCATCTCAAATGAACTTCTTTCGGTATTGCTGTTACATACGATGGAAGACAAAGTTACTGATATGGATTTTGATTGTTTTTTTTCTCCTGCTGTTTTATTTGTTTGTACCGCTTCAATATTCAGGGCAGACAATTTTTTAGCAAATGAAGGAGCCAGGAAACGATTTAATATCCAGAAGAGCAGCAGTGGAATAAAAATCGCCAGCATTATCATGAGTAAATGAATACTATCAAAATGGAAATTATTGATCGCCTCCAATGTCAGCGCCATCCAGAAAGGAGGGAGCAGGTAATAATAAGAATGTACCTGGAACTGATTGCCCATTTCTGCAATAAAATTCATTCTCGGTAAAACCTGGTAACCAACCACGAAAAATATAGTCATGAATATCTGGAAATAGGAAACGATGTCTTTTACTTTTTCCTCGTTGCTGAAGCGAAGCATAAGCAGGTATAGCAAGTAGGTCAGGAATACAGCCAGTAAAACGCTCAGCATTGATGTAAAACAAAATGCAATGCCGGTAAGTACGCTGTATTTAATAAATGTACAGATAAGCGGTGCAATGGATAAAGCAATTGTGAACTGGAGCAGGTAGACCATGATGTGTACCAGCCTTGCCATAAACAATGTCTTACTATTCACTGGCCGTGGAAGGATGACCTGGTTATCGGTAGTATCCAATAGTACACTGGAAAAATCTGTGATCAAGGTCATGGCCATCATAAAAATAATATAGCCATGCACCAGGGCCATACTTAAGACAATAGAAGGAACCAATATTATCATTACACCTGTAAAAATGCCGAACAATGAATACGTTGCCAGTATTATCGCAAGGTGATTGCGGTTCTCATTTTGTTGCCGCTGTTTCCAATTCATATATACCCGGCGTTTGTCCATCATTAGTTTTGTCTCTACAATGGCATACATGCGTTGTACATCTATTCCCTGTTTGATAAGAAGGGGATTGAAGAGCTTAACCAATTTCAAAATCCATTTGTCCATACCATCAGCTTTTCAGGATGTCTACGAATTGGCCCGCGGTAGTGCCATGTTGCTCATCACCAGTAAGTGCCGTAAATATATTTTCCAGTGAACCGAGGTGAGCATTTGTTTTAAGTGATTCAAAAGTGCCATCCGCAATTACTTCGCCTTTATTAATAATAATGATCCGATCGCTTATTTTTTCAACTACATCCATAATATGAGAAGAATAAAAAATGGTTTTACCGGATTGTTTTAACTGAGCCAGAATTTCTTTCACAAGGATAACCGCATTGGCATCCAAACCGCTCAATGGTTCATCCAGGAATATAATTTCCGGGTTATGTATCAGACCAGATATCAGCAGTACTTTCTGTTTCATTCCCTTGCTGAAGCCGTTCATGCGCATAGAAGATTTATCTGCGAGTTCAAACAGGCGCAATAGTTCCATCGATTTTTTTTCGATTGTTGCTTCTTCCAGTTGGTACAATTTGCCCACAAACCGCAGGTACTCCATCGGAGTTAATACGTCATATAAAGAGGCCTGTTCCGGAATATAACCAATACGTTGTTTAATGGCCACAGGTTCTTTTCTTACATCCATATCCAGCAGCGTTGCAGCGCCTTCAAAGTCACTGATGATTCCTGTAAGAATTTTAATGGTGGTACTTTTACCTGCGCCATTAGGGCCAATGTAACCTACAATCGTTCCCCTGTCAAATGAAAGATTGATGCCTTTTAGTACGTAATTGCCACTGTATTGCTTTCGCACATCCTGCATTTGTATAATACTCATAGACACTTCGTGATTCATTGTGAAAAGACGAAATTAACCTGCATTTGGAGGATTGACAAAACAATAAATGGAGCTAAATAATAATTGTTTTCCACCGCACGGCGAACATGCACAGCGGATCAACCATGTAAAACCAAAAAATTTATGAGATTGCAGTTGAGGAAATAAAAAAGTTGAGTTCAGGCATAATGAAAAAGTGTGCGACGCAACGATGACGCCATAAAAAACAAATGCCCGGTTATAAAAAAACCAGCAGTATGGATTGCTGGTTCCTGATTTTCTCCAACCATAAATTATTTAAGAATGGAACGGCTGATAACAATGCGCTGTACTTCACTGGTGCCCTCGTAGATCTGGGTAATCTTTGCATCCCGCATTAATCGTTCTACATGGTATTCTTTTACAAATCCATAACCGCCATGAACCTGCACCGCTTCTGTACTTACCCACATTGCTGTTTCAGACGCAAATACTTTGGCCATGGAAGAACTCAATGTATAATCTTGTTTCTGATCTTTTTCATAAGCAGCCTTCAGGCACAAAAGCCTTGAGGCTTCAATTCGGGTAGCCATGTCCGCTAGTTTAAACTGGATAATCTGGTGGTGCATGATTTCCTTGCCAAATGCCTTTCTTTCTTTAGCATATTTCAAAGACAATTCGTATGCGCCACTTGCAATGCCCAACGCCTGGCTGGCAATTCCAATGCGGCCCCCACTAAGCGTTTTCATGGCAAAGCTGAAACCAAAGCCATCATTGCCTATCCTGTTTTCTTTTGGCACTTTCACATCGTTGAACAAAATGCTGTGTGTATCGCTTCCACGGATTCCTAATTTGTTTTCTTTGGCACCTACAGCAACACCGGGCCAGCTTTTTTCCACAATGAATGCATTGATACCATGACTGCCTTTTGCAACAGCAGTTTGTGCAATTACGAGATAAACAGATGCGGAGTTGCCATTGGTGATCCAGTTTTTTGTGCCATTTAAAAGATAATAATCACCCTTATCTTCCGCAGTTGTTTTTTGGGAGGTAGCATCGCTGCCTGCTTCCGGTTCGCTTAGTAGAAATGCACCAATGTATAATTCGCCGTCTTTGCGGCCCTGGGCCAGCGGGGTTAAATATTTTATTTTTTGTTCTTCAGAACCAAATGTTTCCAATCCCCAGCATACAAGGCTATTGTTAACACTCATACAAACACTTACACTGGCATCAATTTTACTGATTTCTTCCATGGCCAGTACATAACTGATGGTATCCATACCGCTGCCGCCATATTTTGGATCTACCATCATACCCATAAAACCAAGCGCTGCCAGTTTCAGGATTTGTTCGCGTGGAAATTTTTGTAACTCATCTCTTTCAATAACACCCGGCAGGCATTCCTGTTTCGCGAAATCACGGGCCGCTTTCTGAATCATTAAATGTTCTTCACTCAATTGAAAATGCATTGGCGTTTAATTAACGAGGGCAAAAATAAGAGAATCTGGTTAGTTTAACTAACGAGTGATAGTTTTATTTATAATTCTATCAAAGCATCCCGGGTTCCCCAGTTATTGTATATTATTCATCAAATGATTTGTTCCCTTATGGTGGCCTGCATTTTAAGAAACTAATTGTAAAAGCATAATAAAACTCTTTCCTATCTTCAGTTCATAACCTGCATACATGAACGAGCAGCCTCAGCTAAAGAAAAGTATTGGTCTCTGGTCGGCCGTATCAATCATTGTTGGAGGTATCATTGCTTCCGGTGTATTTATGAAACCCGCTACCATGGCGGAACAAACCGCTTCACCTGTGTGGTTGGCCGTGATCTGGATTGTGGCTGGAATTTTTTCATTGTTTGGCGGTCTGATTTATGCTGAAGTGGGAGCGATGTTGCCTGAAACGGGCGGACAGTATGTTTACTTCCGTTACATGTATGGAAAATTTGTAGCTTTTATCTATGGCTGGTCTGCTTTTGCCGCTATCAACACCGCTTCTGTAGCAGCCATTGCGTTTGTTTGTGCCCAATACACAGATTTCTTTTTACACCTGCCAAGGCTAAGCGCTGTTACGGAGCAATCGCTGGTTCTGCATATACCCTTGCTTGGTAATTTATATCCCTTACAAAACCTTGGGGTAAAAGCACTGGCAATTCTTTTAGTGACGGGTCTTACTGTTCTGAACTATATCAGCGTTCGTGCAGGTAATGCATTACAAGTTATTTCAACATTGGTGAAAGTGCTGGTAATGGCGTTGCTCGTTTTCGGTATTTTTTTTTCCGGCAATGGATCTGTAAACAATTTTATGGATGCACCACATCCAAAACACGGAATGAGTTTATTAAGTGGACTGGTAGCTGCATTAACAGGTGCGTTTATGGCGTATGACGGGTGGATCAATATCACTTTTGTAGGAGGAGAAATCCGCAACCCGCAAAAAGTAATTCCCAAAAGTTTGTTGATTGGTTTGTTTGCCTGTATTGCAGTGTATGTGTTGGTTAACCAGGCTTATCTGTATGTATTGCCAATAGATAAAGTAGCCGTTTCTACACTGGTGGCTTCTGATGCCATTGCAGTAGCCCTTGGAAAAACAAGTGGCGCGATAGTAGCCGCCCTGATTGTCATTTGTACTTTTGGCGCTATCAATGCCAATGTAATGGCGACAGCACGGGTTACTTATGCAATGGGTAAGGACAAAGTTTTTGCAACCTGGACCGGCAAAGATCATCCGCGTTACCAGACACCGGGTAACGCGCTATGGTTGCACGGTGCGTGGACTTCGATACTCATTATGAGCGGGTCTTTCGATATGCTGGCAGACATGTTCACTTTTGTTTCCTGGGTTGCGTACCTGCTGGGGGCAATCGGAATATTTATTCTGCGGAAAAAAATGCCGGATCGAACGCGTCCATACAGAGTGTGGGGATATCCGTTAGTTCCGATACTTTTTATATTGTTTGCATCTTTTTATGTGGTGAGTACCGTGTGGAACGATATCAACAATTATATACAAGGTAAAACGCCTGTCATCAATTCGGTTTTAGGATTGGCCATTGCAGCATTGGGTATTCCACTGTACTGGTATTTTAATAAACGAAAGGAAAATCAGTAATGGTCCGGTTATCAGTATTTCAAACCAGGCCCATTGCTCCCTGCCCCGGACAAACTAAATTGATTCGTCATTCGTATATCAGCCAAAAAGATCTTGAAAAAAATAGTAATATTTTGCTTTGTTATTTTACCCATTGTGGAATTCAGGGCACAAAGCGGTTTCGTTTCTATAAAAGCAGGTGAAATGCTAACTAATTACTCAGATACTATCAAAACATGGCTGGCATTGGGGGATTCTTATACCATTGGTGAATCAGTATTGGAAACAGACCGCTATCCTATACAAACGACTAAATTATTAAACGAAGCGGGAGTTGAATGTGCAAAACCTGAAATCATTGCTACTACCGGCTGGACCACGAAAGATTTATTGAATGCCATACAAAGTAAATCTGAAAAGACAGCTTATTCCATTGTGAGTTTATTAATTGGCGTCAATAACCAATACCAGGGTCTCAGCCTGGATGAATACAGGAAAGAATTCACCATTTTATTAAAGCGTTCGATTGAATTTACCGGCAATAATGCTTCGCATGTTTTTGTAATATCAATACCAGACTATTCCGTTACGCCTTTTGCCCGGCAAATGAACAGATCGAAAATTGCCGGGGAAATTGATGCGTTTAATGCAGCCAACAAAGAGATAGCGGAACAATTTAAAGTCGTTTATATTAATATTACAGATCTTTCACGCAAAGCTGCTACAGATACTGGCCTGGTTGCAGCAGATGGATTGCATTTCTCCGGAAAAGCATACCTGGAATGGTCGCGTTTACTTGCTCCTGCCATAGAACATACATTCAAATAATTTTCTTTTTGACTGGAAATTGTAATTACTTCTGCTTTTATGTATGTTTGGCCATTTTAACGCAATGATATGCACGTCATGAAAGCAATCTTTCCCGTTGTACTTGTGTTTATTTGTTGTTTTGCTGCCAGGGCACAGGTAACCATACCAGGATTTACCGGTTATGCAGTGCCGGTAGAAACCAGCTCAGAGGAAGATGAAAGTGTTCTTTTTAATGAAAAAAACGGGCTGCAGAACTGGACCAATACCAGGCAACAATTGCAATATTTTGTCAATCTTAAAAACAGGGGAGTACTGACGCTTTCAATTGATGCAAAAAATAATACTGCAGGAAACAAAATCAAAATAGAACTGGCCCAAAAAAGTTTTGTTCTTGTTGTGCCACAAAGCAAATGGTACAAAAAAATAGTGGTGGGTTCTGTTAGCATTCAGCATTCGGGTTTTTATTCAATAAAAGTTACTGCCATAAAAAAGACAGGGAAATTTATTGCGGATATCCGGTCATTTGGATTGACTGGCCCGGCAACGAAGGATATTCAATTCAACAGTAAAACCAGGCGTAATGCAGCTTCAGTTCATTTGCTGTATCCTATTCCGGATACTTCCAGCGCTGTGATGTTTTACAACGAGATCACGATACCAAAAGACGCGGATTTGTTACATACTTATTATATGGCCTGCGGATTTAGCAGGGGTTATTTTGGCATACAGGTAAACAGTGCAACGGAGCGTAGAATTATATTTTCTGTATGGGATTCGGGCAAAGAAGCTGCTGATAGAAATAAGGTATCTGAAGAAGATAAGGTGCAATTGTTTGGCAAAGGTTCCGATGTAATAGCCGAAGGATTTGGAAACGAGGGAACGGGTGGTCATAGTCACTGGGTATATAACTGGAAAGCGGGCGAGACCTATAAATTTTTGGTAACAGCATTACCAGACAGCGCCAGTAACACAACTATTTATACTGGTTATTTTTTTATTCCTGCGTTACAGAAATGGAAACTGATTGCTGCGTTCAAGGCACCAAAGGACAATCATTATTTAACTGGCTTGTATTCATTCGTTGAAAATTTCTGGGGTGTTAACGGGCAATTATACCGTAAAGCATTGTTCGGAAATCAATGGATAAGAAACGAAAACGGCGCATGGCATGAACTCACTGCGGCAAAATTTTCGTATGATGCTACGGGTAAGGCCCGCGACAGGTTAGATTATGGAGGAGGATGCGAAAATGGAAAATTCTATTTGTGGAATGGCGGTTTTCAACCGGCTGATGCCCAACCAGGGGATGTGTTCCTTCGAAAGGGCACCGGTGAGCGTCCTGTAATTGATTTGTATAGAAACGTAGATAGCCTTAAACAATCCGGAACAGATCATCAGCTGATTGCAGAAGCAGTCGCGGCAGGAAAAACGGACACTACCGCTTCCGTCAACGGTGTGTATTACACAATTTTGAAAGAAGGAACGGGTTTACCGGTAGCTGTAACCGATACCGTGGTTGCATTCTATAAAGGTTCATTATTAAATGGAGAAATATTTGATCAGACAAAAGACAAACCCGCTACATTTCCACTCAATAAGTTAATCAAAGGTTGGCAGATAGGATTGCCTGTTTGCAAAGTGGGGGGTAAAATACATTTGATTATTCCATCGGCGCTGGCATATAGTATCCGAACCCGTTCGCCTCAAATTCCTCCAAATAGTGTTTTGGTATTTGATATTGAAGTAGTGGATGTGAAGCATTAGTTGACTGAGTGGAAACTATAAAATTAAAATGATCAATTTTTAAGTCAGTGATATATCAATTGAAAGAATACTTTCACCTGGTCAGTATTTGAATGATATCGCCATGTTGCGGAAATTCATCCATAAGTTTTTGACGGTCTCCCAATTCAAAATCTGCGAAATCAAAACCTGGTGAAACTGTACATCCAACCAGGGAATAATTACCGCCCTTTTTTATTTGCGAGCCAAACCAGCTTCCTGCTTTTACTACACATTGAAAAGATTCATTGTTATGGGGGTTGTTGCCAAGAAGATGCGCTGTCAGATTTCCTGCTGAATTTATTTCATAAACAATCAAAGGATCTCCATAATAGAAATGCCAGAGTTCGTCCGCCGCAATGCGGTGCATAGCGGAAAATTGTTCTTGCTCCAGTAAAAAATAAATAGCCGTACCTACCGGCCGGTCTCCATGAAACTGTGCAGGTAAATTTTTTTGAGCAATAGTGAGTGCCGAGGAATAAGTGCTGCAATAGGAACCGCCTTCAATGTGACTCGTCAGGTTTAATCTTTCTATCCAGTATGCTGCTGTTAGCGCCATAAAAATACCTAATGAGCTATTTTAACTTTCATCTTTTTTGTTCCATAGTACCATACATTGAGAGAGTCTTTGTAACGGAGGGTGTCTGCAGCAACGCATGGCACCATCATAAATATGTTGAAGTTGACAGAATCTTTTGTTTCCATCTGAATTTTATGGTACACTTTTAAAACGCTCATATCTTTTATCTGGTTATAACGTTGAAGGGCACGTGTTTTCTTATCTGTGCTTTCAAAAATAAATTTATATATACCATCTGTATTGGAAGCTGGGGCTATAGTGGCAGTGATTGTTTGTTTCACTGGAACTGTTGAAATACTGTCTTTTTTTTCAGCAGTGGAATTGTTTGATATTGTATTGGTATCGGTGAGGTTGTTTTTTACAACCTGGGTGTCTGGTAAACTGGTATTCGTGTTTTCAATGCTAACCAGTTGATCATCATCGGTATTTTTATTATATAAGTAATAGCCGCCCCAGCCAATCAATGCGATTGTAGCAAGTATGCCAAAAACCAGCAATAATTTAACTGGGTTAATGCCGATCCCCTTATTTTCCTTTTCATCTGCAAATGTTGATTTTCTTTTTGGCTCTCCATATCTTTCAGCAGTTTCTTCTGCTTTTAACGGTACTGCAGTTCCCGCATTAAAACTAAAAGTGCCATCTTTGTTTTTTTGCAGGGTGCCGATGCCTTCAAAATAAAATGGTTTACCAATGTTGAGAAACTGGTGGGCCAGTTCCACATACGAATCAAGATCGGCTTCGGCTAAGGCTTTCATCTTGCCGGTTTCATTTTTGATGTATTCTATCAATGAATCATCCAGGAGGGCAGATGGTTTTGATTCAAAAGAGACGCCTTCAATCTGGGTCTTAACTTTTGCGCTTTCGTCAGGAAAAACAGCATGTTCATCGAGGGTAAATATGCCAATGCCATAAAGTGATAGGCGTTTGTACTTGTAAAGGTATTGGGCTAGCAGGTTATCAACTTTCAAGGTAATTGGGTTTTAACTCCCAAATTACAAATAAATCGCTGGCTTGCAAACATCGAGGAAGAATTGCTACTTCCTTCCATTGTCAAGCTGTATTTTTGCCATAATATGTCAATGCTTACACAAGAGGAAGAACGGTTTATTGCGTACTGGCAGAAAAACAGGGACAAACAGAAAAAATATTTTCATCAATTGTTGATTGGCCTGCCACTGGGGTTGTTATTTGCGATTCCTATCATCCTCAATTTTTCAACTGGTTGGGATAAGCGTGCCAGCATGTGGGCACGCGGACATTCAGATGACAATACAGTTACCGTACTCATTATTGCCGTCGTATTAATTGCAGTATTTGTTGCTATTTTCTCAAAAAGGCATAAATGGGAAATGTATGAGCAGCAGTATCAGGAATTGATTAGTAAAAGAGATAATACTAAATTTCGGGATAAGGGAGATAGTCCGCCAGAATAAGCAGCACTTTATCCCTTTATAAAGTCTTTTAAGTAGATTATCTTCGCAAAAATTTTTACAGCATTATGAGAAAGCAAAGTTTAGTGTTATGTTTCGCAGCGTTCCTTTTATTCAATCTGAGTTGTTCAAAAAACAATGCTTCTTCACCTTGCACTAATCATTCTATAGCACAGGACGAACCAGTTATTCTGACTTATCTCGCTAACAATAATATTACCGGGTATGTTAAACATCCAAGTGGTCTTTATTATAAAATAATTACACCCGGTACCGGAGCGAGCGCAGGTTTGTCTTCAAAAGTTTTTGTGAAATACAATGGTACTTACACAAATAATACGTCATTTGATGCAGTATCGGATCCAAGTAAAACGGGCTGGGTGCTGGGCACATTAATACAGGCATGGCAAATAGGAATTCCATTGATCCAGAAAGGTGGAAAAATTCAACTCTTTGTTCCTTCTGCACTGGCGTATGGCTGCCAGCAAACTGGCCCGATACCAGGAAATTCTGTATTGATATTTGAAGTAGAGTTGGTAGATGTGTTATGATTTATTGAACAGTCGTTTGTCCATTTCAAAAATGGATAGTTAAGTTTAACCCGATTGACCGGGATTATTACATCTAAAGAAAATCACGAGCCGAAAGGATTTATAAGAAATCGTTAACAGTAATGGCGTTGACCTGAAAAGGCAGCGCCATTTGTTTTACTTTTACAGCAAACATCTACATTGTCACACGAAGCCATTTCAGTTTTTGATATTTTTAAAATCGGCATAGGCCCGTCCAGCTCCCATACATTGGGACCATGGAGGGCGGCAGAACGTTTCCTGCAATCACTTGAACAAAAGAATATTCTGCAAGATGTAACTGCCATTGAAATTCTGCTGTATGGATCCCTGGCAAAAACGGGCAAAGGACATGGGACAGATATTGCCATTCAATTGGGTTTAAGCGGTGACGATCCCGTGACTTTTGATGTGAATGCTATCCAGGCAAGGATGAACGATATTATTTCTATGAATAAAATAGTGCTCAATGGAAAACATGAAATAGATTTCAATCCGCATGAAGACATAGAATTTCTTATGGCTGAATCACTTCCATTTCATCCAAACGCACTCACATTTTTAGTTTCTACGTGTCATAACGAAAAATTTGCTGAAACATATTATTCAGTAGGTGGTGGGTTTGTGGTTAAAGAAGGAGAAAAAAACAATGCCGCCGATAATATTCAATTGCCTTTTCCGATAGATACGGCCGACGATCTTTTGCATTGGTGCATGAAAGGATTATCCATTAGCGAAGTGGTAATGGAAAATGAAACAGCATGGTGCAGCGAAACAGTAGTTAAAGAACGGTTGCTGAATATATGGCGCGTCATGAAAGAATGTATGTACCGCGGCTGCCATACACGTGGTATCTTACCCGGAGGGTTAAACGTAAAAAGAAGAGCCGCAGATCTCAACAAAAAATTATTGGCAGGAAAATCTTACAGTGATTACGACTCCTGGGTAAATGCAATAAGGAGTGGTGGAAGTGATTTTAAATATATACTTGACTGGGTAAGTTGTTTTGCATTAGCGGTAAATGAGGAAAACGCATCTTTTGGCCGGGTAGTAACGGCGCCCACCAATGGAGCAGCCGGCGTTATTCCAGCGGTATTGCAATACTATGTTGTTTTCTGTGATGGAATGAAGGAGGAGAAAATTATCCAGTTTATGTTAACGGCTGCAGAGATTGGAAGCATATTTAAAAAGGGTTCAACCATATCTGCTGCAATGGGTGGTTGCCAGGCAGAGATTGGTGTGTCATCTGCAATGGCGGCAGCAGGACTAACTGAATGTTCGGGTGGTACACAACGACAATCCCTGATGGCATCAGAAATAGCAATGGAGCACCATTTGGGTCTTACCTGTGATCCAATTGGTGGATTGGTGCAGGTGCCCTGTATAGAAAGAAATACCATGGGCGCCATTAAAGCCATTACCGCGTCTCAGCTTGCATTACAAAGCACACCTGATTTTGCTAAAGTTTCATTGGATGCTGTTATCAAAACGATGTGGGATACGGCACAGGATATGAATAGCAAATACAAAGAAACTTCCGATGGAGGGTTGGCAATTAATATTCCGCTGAGTTTGCCGGAGTGTTAACCACCACCCATTTTCATAGATTGGAGAATGGGGCGGTTTCTATCAATTGTGATAAATATCGGCTATGGGTATATGTTACTTTAAAACAATCCGATGAATTGAATACAGAACAAGGATGTGTAGAAAAATCTTTTGAGTGGCAATTAGATAAGTTGCCGATTGAGTGAGTTGAACATCAATTTCTAAAGGATGTACCTTTCTGCGCAAGGGAGAAAATGGATAGCGGAAAATGCTCAAACGCAAATAAATACTACTAAATTTCACTTGTAGCCATGTTATTTGAATTCTTTTTATTGCTATCATAATATCCCGCAGAATTTTTAAAGCAACTGATTGGCTGTTTAAGATAGCTACCGATAAAACATTGTGTAGCGGATTATATTTCTCCTCTCTTTGAAAATGGCGCGGGCACCAGGGACTAGTTCAGCGAAGGATCCCCTTCCATCTCTTTCAGTTCAATTTTACTGTAATCGCGTATTTCATTATAGAGTGTATCTCTTTCTATGGGTTGTCGCTTTGCTTGTTTGATAAGCGTAACCAGTTGTGATGTGGTCATAGCAGGCGTTTGTTCTTCACTGCCAGCCATTGAATAAATTTTTGTGGTATCATCAATGGTTCCGTCCAAATCATTTACTCCAAAAGACAAACTGAGTTGTGCATTTTGTCTGCCCAGCATGGGCCAGTAGGCTTTGAGATGCGGGAAATTATCCATGTACAACCTTGCAACAGCATACAAACGCATGTCTTCAACAACGGTGCTTTCCGGTACATCACTCATATCATTGTCTTTATTCCTGAATTTAAGTGGAATAAAAGTATTGAACCCGCCGGTTTCATCCTGTAACTGTCTTAGTCTTTCCATATGATCTATGCGATGTTCATATTTTTCTATATGTCCATATAACATCGTTGCATTGCTATGCATACCCATTTTGTGTGCTGTACGGTGTATGTTGAGCCATCCTTCTGCATTTACTTTATCGGCACAAATTTTTTCCCTGATTTCCGGATGAAATATTTCTGCGCCACCACCAGGTAATGAATCAAGACCCGCTTCCTTCAATAATCGCAAGCCTTCTTCTGCTGTTACTTTGGCTTTGCGGAACATATAATCAAGTTCTACAGCGGTATAGCCTTTAATATGTAAATCGGGTCTGTGTTTTTTCATTTTTTTCATCAGGCCGATGAAAAAATCCAGATTTAATTTTGGGTGAACACCTCCCACAATATGTACCTCCGTTACCGGTTTGCCATCATAACTCTTTACGATGTCCATCATCTGTTCTTCACTTAGTTCCCATCCTTCTTCACGGTGCGCATATAGTCGTGAGTATGCACAGAAGGCGCAGGAAAAAACACAAACATTGGTAGGCTCAATATGAAAATTGCGGTTGAAATAAGTCTTGTCACCATGTTTTTTTTCACGCACATAATTGGCCAGCATCCCAAGGTAAGAGAGGGTTCCTTTCTCAAAAAGTTGTATGCCATCTTGCGGAGTTATCCGCTTTCCATCAATAATCTTGTTGCCAATTTCTTTTAATGCCCCCCCGGTAGATTTAATTAGTGCGGTTACCTGTTCTGCAGTACTCATGATTGCTTTTTTGAGAATGCAAAGTTACAGTCACTTCAGCAAATCATCATGATATCTTTAACACTAATTCCGAAAGATGGCTTTTTTTTTGCTATAGCTGTGACAGCGATATTTTTTTGTTGTCGCGCAACAATTGATTCATTTCGCTGTTGTGAATTGAGTTGCTTATCCACATCTTGTGAATAATTAGCAGTAGGTAATATCTTATAACCTGAATTATATTTGAAAGAGATGAGTGGAAAATTAATAACGGCAATTTGTACCACTTTTTAAAAACAAGGTTGAAATTTGTTATTCATAGATAACACAACCAATAAAACTGAAGTGCATTGACAGAAGCAATCATTAACCTTGAGACAGTAAATCCTATTGAATTCTTTGGAGTTAACAATGGCAAACTAGATATACTGAAAAAGAAATTCCCCCTGCTGAAAGTATTGAGTCGTGGTACGCAGGTGAAATTGAGTGGTTCACCCGAGCAGGTGGAAACTGCCAAAGAGAAAATCGATCTCATTGTTCAGTACCTGGAACGCAACGGTCACATGAGTGAAAACTATTTTGAGCAAATTCTCGGAGGTGACGATGCCGAAACCGTTGATCATTTTATAGATCGAAATCCTAATGATATCCTGGTATTTGGTCCCAATGGGAAGACCGTTCGAGCAAGAACAGCCAACCAGAAGAGCATGGTCTCTGGAATTGATAAGAATGATATCTTATTTGCTATCGGGCCGGCAGGAACTGGTAAAACATATACAGCGGTAGCGTTAGCAGTACGGGCATTGAAAAATAAAACAGTAAAGAAAATTATTTTAACACGCCCAGCTGTTGAAGCCGGTGAAAGCCTTGGATTTTTACCAGGAGATCTTAAAGAAAAAATTGATCCTTATTTAAGACCGCTATATGATGCTTTGGATGATATGATTCCGGCAGACAAACTTGGTTATTACATGAGTACAAGAACCATCGAAATTGCTCCATTGGCCTATATGCGCGGAAGAACACTGGATCACGCGTTCATTATTCTAGATGAAGCGCAGAACTCAACTGACCTGCAATTGAAAATGTTTTTAACACGTATTGGTTCAAATGCGAAAGCTATTATTACGGGGGATATGACACAAGTAGATTTGCCACGTAATCAGCGCAGTGGTTTGGAAAAGGCGGTTCGGATTTTACAAAATGTAGATGGTATTGCACATATTAAACTAGATGAAGAAGATGTAGTACGGCACCGGTTGGTAAAAGCCATCATCCGGGCATACGACAAAGAGAAATTAAGGGAAGATGCAAACTCCTGATATAATCCGGAATTATAAAAACAAGGCGTTCTGAATAAGGACGCCTTTTGTATTATATGATTTCTCATTTTGATAGATGCCTGATTATTTTACTATCCAATTGCCACAGTTGTGAGTTAGGATTCTGTATAATCGTCAGTCAAAATTGTTTTAACGCTACCATGCTATTTTGATACATTTGCTGGGAAATAAAGACAAATGAAAAAAATTATTTTTTTAATTGCAGTGGTTTCTCTTTTGGCCTGTAACGCAGATACGGGTTATAAAAAAGCTGAAGACGCACAGGAAGCTGCCAGGGAGTTTATCAGGGCTTCACTGGATGGCAATTATGATAAGGCCAGTTTTTATTTATACAAAGATTCAGCGGGGGTTAATGAAATGCTCCTGAATAAATGGAAGGCTGATTACAGCAAGTGGAAACAGGAAGATAAAGTGGGTCACAAGGATGCCAATATTATTGTTATCACAACAGAAAAAGTAAATGACTCATCCCTCAATTATGTTTTCTCCAATTCTTATAAAAAAGATACCACCACCATTAAAGTGCTAAAAGCAAAAGGAGATTGGCTGGTTGATTTAAAAGATATTCACTAATTAATACATGAGTTTCAGAATCCTTTTATTGGTTGGAATTGGCGGTGGCCTTGGCAGTGTGGCAAGGTACGCCTGTTACCGTTTTATTACAGACAGCCATCAATACGCTTTTCCATGGGGAACATTCCTGGTGAACGTACTTGGCTGTTTATTAATTGGAATATTTCATGCACTGGCTGAAAAAGGAAACCTTATGACCCCTGAAACGCGATTGTTTTTAACCGCAGGGTTTTGCGGAGGTTTCACCACTTTTTCCTCGTTTGCCTATGAAAATATCAGTCTGCTGAAAGCAGGAGATTTTATCAATTTCTCTTTGTATACTGCATGTAGTGTATTAGTAGGATTGCTGGCTACCTATGTGGGTATCATAATAATTAAATTAATTTAATACAAACCTATCCGGCATCCTTCACGAGCTTGTTATATTTACCAGGGGAAGCTTCAAATTAATTTTAGAAACAAAACATACGATGAGAAAACTGACAGCATTCCTTTATACTCCGGTTATAATGTTGAGTACGGTATTGTTATTGTCTTGGGGAACATGGGGTCACCAGCATATCAACCGCGCCGCTGTATTTGCTTTACCGGAGGAAATGCGGCATTTCTTTTACAATCATATTGATTTTATCACCGAAGAATCTGTCATACCCGATGTAAGGAAGTACAGCATCAATGATAAAGCAGAATTTTCGCGTCATTATATTGACCTGGAATCTTTTCAGGTTAATCCATCAGATACGCTGCCTTATACAATGAAAGATGCTGCCGCGAAGTATGATGCAAAATTCCTGGATAAAAATGGGATTCTGCCCTGGTATATGATGGAGATGATGGATAAACTTTCTAAAGCCTTCAGAGAAAAAAGAAAAGCAGAAATACTTTTCCTGGCCGCGGACCTGGGTCACTACCTCGGAGATGCACATATGCCCTTGCATACTGCATTGAATCATGACGGGCAGTTTACAGATCAGAAAGGAATACATGCATTCTGGGAATCACAATTGCCGGAGAAATTTGGCGATGGCTATAATTTTTATACCGGTGATGCGGTTTACATTAACGATATCAAAAAGGAAGTGTGGCGCATCATTATGGACAGCCATAAACTGGCAGATACTTTGTTGCTGACCGAGAAAAAATTGCAGCGCGAATTTCCCGCTGATAAAATATATGAAAAAGATGCTGTAGGAAATTTGCTGAAAAATAAGTTCAACCAAACTGTTCATACGTACGAATATGCCAAAGCATACCATAGTGCTTTGAATGGAATGGTAGAAAAGCAAATGCGCCTGGCCATTGCGGCTACTGCAAATTTTTGGTTTACTGCCTGGGTAAATGCAGGAAAACCAAATATTGATGAGCTTGATCCTGAGGCCCTCACTGAACGCAATAAAAAGAATTGCCGGAAGGATTTTAAACGCTGGAAAAAAGGAGAACTGTTTGGATTTAAGATTGACAGCGAATTTTAGTGTGTTTTGACATTTGCTGCAGGTCCGGATTATCAAAACAAATGCTTATTTCAGCAAATTGATTTGTACGTTTGTAAGGTTAATCAATTCATTAATATGCTTACTATATCTCATCCATGGCATGGTGTATCTCCGGGAGAAAATTCTCCGAGAATTGTAAATGCAATTGTTGAAATCCCTCAGGGTTCCAGGTGTAAATATGAAATTGATAAGGCCAGCGGACTATTGAAACTGGATCGGATTATATATTCCTCTTTTCACTATCCCTGTAACTATGGTTTTATTCCGCAAACGTATGGAGATGACAAAGATCCTTTAGACATTCTCATTTTAACCTCTTTGCCCGTTCAGGCGCTTTGCCTCATGGAGGCCAAAGTAATCGGTGTAATGCAGATGGTAGACAGTGGCGATGCCGACGATAAAATAATTGCGGTGGCTGCAAATGATCCCAGCGTAAACCACTATAACAATATTGAAGAATTGCCTAAACATTTTTTTGATGAACTACGGCATTTTTTTGAAGAATATAAGAAGTTGGAAAATAAAACTGTCATAGTGGAGGAATTTGGCGATAAGTCAACTGCATTGAAAGTAATTCAGGATGCCATTGTGTTTTACAAAGAGAATTTCAAAAAGTAGTCATTAACACTAAACAAATTGTTATGACAACCCAAACGGTATTGCTACTTATTCTCATTGGCCTGGCTGCAGGTATTTTAAGTGGAATGATCGGTATAGGCGGAGGTATTATTATAGTGCCGGCGCTGGTGTTGGTACTAGGTTTTTCCCAGCAGCAGGCACAGGGAACCTCGTTGGGCTTATTATTATTGCCTGTAGGTATTCTGGCGGTACTGAACTACTACAAACAAGGTTATATTGACATAAAAGTTGTAGGCATTATGTGTGTCAGCTTTGTGGTTGGAGGCTGGTTGGGGAGTAAAATTTCTCTTTCGCTGCCACAGGAAACGGTTAAAAAAATTTTTGCCGTTGTCTTATTGCTGGTAGCTGGTAAAATGTTATTCTTCGATAAGTAATCTTTTTATTTTACTTCTGCTGAAATCTGCAATTAACGGAACTGACTGTTGCTGCTTTTTTTACTCAGTTATATATCCATTTCCAACCATTAGTCATTCCGGCAAAACGAATACTAATTTACAGAAAAATGTAGCCATTCACTTATGCAAATGTGCCTTATCTGCATCCTAGATCCAGGGAAAATTATACCTTGATGAAGTGAATACAGATCAACACCAACATATAACAGATATTGAACTGCTGGAGAAATTTTATGAGGATAAAAATAACCAGTGGTTGGGCATTTTGCTGCAGCGTTATACCATGTTGCTTTTTGGTGTAAGTATGAAATACCTGAAAAATGAAGAAGAGGCCAAAGATGCAGTTCAGCAAGTCTTTTTAAAATCCATCGCCGAGCTGCAAAAGTATAAAGTTGCTTATTTTAAGAGTTGGATTTATATGGTGGCAAAAAATCATTGCCTGATGAAACTGCGCGACAGGCAAGGCAAGATGCCGGTGGTGCTGAACGAGCAAACCATTGCACTGGAAGATGAACCGCTTTCAAAACAAGCACACGTTGAAAAAGACAAAGTTTTGGATGCTATGAGTATCGCACTGGAAGAATTAAACAAAGAGCAGAAACTCTGTGTAACTTTGTTTTACCTGGATCGAAAATCGTATACGGAAATTGTGGACGAAACAGGATATAGTATGATGCAGGTAAAAAGTTATATACAAAACGGTAAGCGAAATTTAAAAATTATCATAGAACGCACCATCAGTAAATGAACAGAGATTTATTAAATATATTATCCAATAGCGGTAAGGATATCGATAACCAGCAGTTGATGGACTACCTGGCAGGCAAGCTTTCTGGTGAACAAAAACATTCAGTAGAGAAACTGATGGCAGATAGCCAATTCATGAACGATGCCATGGAAGGACTCGGGGAAATAAAAGACAAAAAAGACATTAATATAGTTGTAGATCAAATCAACCGTGACTTTCAGAAAAAATTACAGCAGAAAAAAGCCAAAAAACAGAAAAGGAAAATGTTGCAGCAACGCTGGATCTATGCGGCAATTATTCTTATTCTTGCCATCGTTATTGCAACCTGGCTCATGATAGTTAAATATCAGCACCTCAAAAATGGCGGCTAACCGCGAACCCAACATCACATGGAATCTTTCTCTGTAACAATCTCACATTAATTATAAACCAATATCTTTAAAAGAAAACTGCCATGCGTTTTCTATCCATCTCTATCGCCTGTTCATTTTTTTTCTCAGTTATTAATGCACAACAACCGGTTGACGATTCAAAAACCGCGGTATTATTTGATAAGTATATCCAACAATCTTTGCCGGCTTGGAAAACGCCCGGAATTTCTGTTGCAATTGTAAAGGATGGAAATATAATATTTAAAAAAGCTTACGGTGTTCGTGACATCGGTAAATCCGACCCTTATACAACTTATACACTCTCTACCTGTGCATCTACCACAAAAGCAATGACTGCAGTTTGCATGGGAATGCTGATAGATGAGGGGAAAGTAAAATGGTCGGACAAAGTGCAGGATGTGTTACCGGAATTTAAATTGTCTGATCCTTATAGCGCCGCGGAAATTACTGTCCTTGATCTTTTTACACACAATACCGGTCTCGGTAATGGTGATTTACTCTGGGTATTTGGATATCCGCGCAATGAAATTATTAAACGCATGCAATGGATGCAGCCGGCGTATTCACTCCGTTCTTCTTTTATTTATCAAAATCTCATGTATATAGTGGCTGGTGAAGTTATTCACCAGCTGAGTGGTAAAACCTGGGAGGAATTTATAACCGATCGGATTTTCAAAGCAGTTGGAATGAGCAACACATTCGCCGATCATGCATTAATTGCTTCAAATGCTGACGCCACTACTTCCCATTATCCAGACAAGGACACTGTAAAATCCATTCCATATCTCTACAATAACAATATTGGTGCAGCAGGCGGAGTATGGTCCTGTGCCGAGGACATGGCCAAATGGCTACAATGTTTGCTGGACAGTACCAAAATAAATGGAAAACGTTTATTGCAACCAGTTACTTATGCTGCAATCTTCAAACCCCAGGTTATTGCACCCCAGGCGATGTATCCAACCATGGATATTATTAAACCCAATTGGTTCACATACGGGTTGGGTTGGTTTCAGCATGACTACAGGGGAAAAATGGTACAAATGCATACCGGAAGCCTGGCGGGTCTTACCGCCATTGCAGGTTTAATGCCTGATTCACATTTTGGAATTTACGTCTTTGGAAATCTTGATCACGCTGAACTCCGGCATGCGCTCATGTTCAAAGCTTTTGACCTCTGGTGTTTCAAAGACAACGGTATAGACTGGAGCCAGAAATTTTACCAACTTTATAAATCCATTGCAGATTCAGCAAAAAAGAAAGAAGATGAACAACTGTCGAAAAGAATACTTAATACGCATCCAACTTTGCCATTGACCGCTTATAGTGGTAAGTTTACCAATAAACAATTCAATGCAGTGGAGATAGTAGTAACGGGAAATTCATTGTTGGCAAAATTGCCTAATAATATCAACATACTATTGCAACATTGGCAGTATGATACTTTTCATGGCAAATTCAGCCGTTGGTGGATGGGAAATTCAGTGGCCCGGTTTTCTATTGATGAGGATGGAAAAGTGTCCGGGGTTACAATCGATGGTTTAAAATATAGCCGGGAATAGACCAGGACTTAACAAGGAGCTAACATTCCTTAACACTATTTTTAGTTTTGTCTTTCGACCTTTACAGTATCAAATTACAAGTAAGCATTTTTCTCATAAGCAGTTAGTTTTGGTTAACGAGCCTTGTTTCTACAAGGCTCTCTTTTTTACTTAAGTTAACGGCCAACTGGTTTCACTCTCTTTTGTAATGTAAATTCCTGTCAAATTAATTCTCCTTGTTTTACGATAAAATTATTAATCTCTATTTGCTTTGTGTATCAATGTTTCCAGTAGGATATATTCGTTGCTTACCAGCATGCAGCCGTTCCCGTTGCGATTCAAACCAATGAAGAGTTTTATAAACAATATCCCAACCAGACAAGCACATGTTTTAGCATCATTTATTTGCTGCATATTATTTGCCTGCACTATAGTTCAGATAGGTGAATTCATAATTCTGTCAACAAAGTATGATTTGCGTAAACGGCTAATCAATTAACTTTATCTCTTCAAAAGAAAAGCTATGATTGACCTGCGATCAGATACAGTAACCCGCCCTACTTCGCAGATGTTACATGCGATGATGCATGCAAAAGTTGGAGACGATGTATTTGAGGAAGATCCGGCGGTAAATGAACTGGAAGCTTTCGCTGCGGATATGTTTGGGAGAGAGGCTGCTATTTATTCTCCTTCGGGCACCATGAGCAACCAGATAGCTATTAAATGTCATACTCACCCGGGTGATGAAGTTATTTGCGAAAGAAGCAGTCACGTCTATTTGTATGAAGGCGGTGGTATCGCTTTTAATTCGGGTGCACAGGTAAAATTACTCAATGGAGATCGGGGAAGAATAACGGCCGACCAGGTTGAGGAAGCCATCAATCCCGATGATGTACACAAACCGAAAACTTCGCTGGTTTGCCTGGAGAATACAGCCAATCGCGGCGGAGGAAGTTGCTATTTATTGGAAGAAATAAAAAAAATTAAGAAATTATGTGATGATAGCAAACTGGTACTTCACCTCGATGGCGCCCGGTTGTTCAATGCGATGGTAGCAAAAAATGAAACGGCTGAGCAATACGGAAAAGTATTTCATACCATATCTGTTTGTTTAAACAAAGGGCTGGGTTGCCCTATTGGCAGCATATTGATAGGAGATAAAGACATTATTAAAAAGGCAAGACGTATCAGGAAGGTTTTTGGTGGCGGTATGCGACAAGCAGGTTTTATGGCAGCATCAGGGTTATACGCCTTAAAACATCATATCAAAAGATTAGAACTTGATCACATACATGCATTACAAATTGCAGAAGCGTTGAAACAAAAGCCTTTTGTAGGAAGCATTTTGCCGGTGGAAACCAATATTATTATTTTTGAAGTACGTGAACCTTTTACCGCCAGGTTGCTTGCAGAAAAATTGAAACGCAATAAAATACATACAATTGCTATTTCACCCACACAAGTCCGCATGGTTACACACCTTGACATTAATGAACAGATGGTAAAGGAAGTTGTCAGTTATATACATTCAATCTGAATTTATTTAAAAAGAAACAGTCCTGCAAAGATCCAGGACTGTTTTACTAACGGACGCAACCTCAGGTGTTATTGTATCATAATTTTCTGGCTATATATTGAACTATTTGCTTTTACTACAGCAACATATGCGCCTTGCTGCAAATTGCCAAGGCCATTTACTGAAACATTATTGTTCCCCGCCTGTAAAGCAATTTTTTTCTGATAAACTGCACGACCCCCTAGATCAAATAACTGTAAAGATGTTTGCTCAGATTTATCAGATGAGATATTAACGGTAACATTGTCGTTGACAACGCTTGGGTATAATTTAAATACTTGCTTTGGATTGTTTTCTGCCGAACGGAAAGCCAGTATATTACTGTATGATACCTGGCCGGCTGCATTAATTATTTTCAAGCGGTAATAAATGTTTCCTTGTAATGGCATGTTATCTTTGAAATTATCTAAAAGAACTGATTTGCTTTCTGTGTTAACCCATATTTCAGCGGCTGTGGAAAACTGACCGGGGGCTGAAGCCTTTTCTATAATAATTTCTTTTATGGAACCATTGGTATTAATGTTCCAGTGCAATTCCACTTTTTTATCTTTTGTAACACCGGCAAATGATATTAAATCAGGCGTGCTTAAAAATGAATTGGGGTATTTGAACTTTTTAAAATATACACTTCTCAACCTTTGTGTGGCACCTGTAGAGGTACTGTTAGCGCCTGTGCGAAAGGTAAACTTGCTAATTGCAGCATTTACTGTTGTAAACATCACTTGTCTCGGAGTTGTATCAACACCGGGATAATCAATACTCATGGTGTTGATGCCTGTTACCCAGGGACCGGTAATATTCATGTTCAATTCACCTCCCAGCATATCATAATCTACATAGCCATTCGTTAATTGTAAAACATCAAATTCATTCACGATCCCATTTCCGTAATCCTTACCATCTACATCTATAGGAGTAGCGGGTACTTCAACCTGAACCATAGGAGTATTGGTGCCGGCAATTAAGAAATCAATATCAAATTCAATGTAACCACTGGAAAGGGGAGCAACATCAATAACAGGTTGCAAAGCCTCTGCATAACCTGAAGCACCATCAATGTTATTTAAAGTCACGCCACCTGTAATATTTTTTATTGTTACAGTGGCATCAACACCTGTCTTTACATTTTTAAATAAATAAACAGCACCAATTTGCTTATCTGTTCCCGAAACCAATACAGAATTCCTGAAATCATAGTCAGGCTGGCAAAAGGCGGTAGTTGAAATAATAAGGGAAAATAAAAGAACGAAAGTTCTTATAAGAATAATTTGGGTACCATTCGTTTTCATAACGATTCATTTCAAAGGGTGACAGATCGGGTTGCGAATGGTTTTTCTGGAGTGGATAGTCTAAGTTAAAATCAAACTTAGTGGTAGAGGTTATTCAGAAGAAATTTGGAAGTTGGGGGTCTGTATTTGATTACGACACCGTAAAAATATATCGCATATTTCTATAATGCAATACCCGGTTCGTTTTTATACATCGTAGAATTACGGTTACTACGGGTTAATATGTATCAATCAATGCCTTGGAAGATTAAAAAATTAGAAAAATTTTTAATTTTTTTTCTTCACTCTCCGCAGTTCGAGCAGATTCAGGCCATTTGCCCTGAAATTTTTAATGGATGGGCTCACAAGCCTGAAAACCTGGTCATACCACAATGGAACTACTGGTGCATCACTGGTAACCATTTGATCCATCTGTCTATAGAGTCTGAATCTTAGCGTATCGTTTATTTCAATCAAAGCTTTTTCATACAACCTGTCAAATGCCTCATTTTTATAACGGGTATAATTAGGCGGAGCGGGATTCAGGCTATAAAAAACACTCAGGTAGTTTTCTGCGTCTGGATAATCCGCAATCCAGCTGCCCCGAAAAAACAATGCTTGAGATTTGGCAGTTTGCTCCAGCAACAAGCTTTTCTGTATTACTTCTACCTGTACATTCATACCTGTTTCTTCCAGTTCCTTTGCAATGAAACTTGCAAAATCTGCATAAATAGGGATTGTTAGCAGCTTAATGACAGGAAAGTGTTGCTTGTCTGAATAACCAGCTTCAATGAGTAATTGCTTTGCCTTTTCAGGATCATAATGATACCCTTTCACAATTGAAGAATCGAATGAAGGCAGGCCTGCGGGAACAAAACCACTTTCTGCGGCGGTACCAATAGAGTTGCGTAAATACAACATCATCTTTTTCCTGTTGATACTATAGTTAATTGCCTGCCTGATTTTTTTCATTCGCAAGGGCGAATTTTTCACAAGTTCATTGCTTGTGTCAACCAGTATTCCAAGGTATTCGATGTTGAGGTATGCATGCTTGGCCAAAACAATTTTATTTTCCCATTCCTTTTTTAATAGCCCGTTTTTATTAATGACTTCGTCTTTAAAAGAAGGATCTATATCATTAATAAAATCCAGTTGTCCCTGCTGAAATAATAAAAACTCTGTAGCCCTGCTGTCATAAAAAGAAATTTTGAGGCCATCCAGGTAGGGAAGTGCATGGCCAGTACTGTCTTTTTCAAAATATTTTTCATTTCTTACCAAAACCATTGCCTGTCCTTCTTCCCATGCAACAAACCTGAACGGGCCGGTGCCACAAGGATGATTTCGAAAATCTTTCCCGTATTTTTCTATTACTTCGGAGGGTACAATAGAACAATAAGGCATGCTTAATAAACCTAGAATTGGATTGAATGGTCTTAATAAAGTAAGTTGAAAAGTGGAATCATTCAAAGCTTTAAAACCATTGAGACTGTCTGCTTTGTTATTAAAAATCCAGGCGCCACTGCTGGCCGTATTTTTATCTGTAATTCTTTTAAAACTGTATACTACATCATAAGCTGTTAACTTTCTCCCCCTGCCAAACTTGAATGCCTCATTGTCGTGAAAAAAAACGTCATCACGCAAGTGAAAAATATAAACCTTTCTGTCGGGAGACAGCTCCCAGCGTTTTGCCAATGAGGGTACCATGTTTAAATCATCGTCTGTTTGCACCAATGTATTATAAAGTTGGTGAACAGCCCACATAACTGATTGGTTCTTTGCAAAAGCAGGATCTAAGGTGGCGATTCCTGTAACCTCATTGTAGTGAAATATATTATTACTGTTGGAATTTTTTTGTGAACAGGAACAAAAATAAATACAGACAATAAAAGTTGCTGAGCGCCATAACATTATTTTTATTGTCATAATTCACAAACTGGAACTAAATTTAGGAATCTAAAACGACATCCGGTGACTATCATTCATAAATACTTCCTGATCATCTTAATGGCATTAAACGTCTTTACAATCCAGGCGCAGACGCTGCACGAAATACATAAGTTTACTCGCCAGGATACATTGCGTGGAAGTCTTAATGAAGAACGTAACTGGTGGGACGTGTTGAAATATGACATCAGCGTTCAACCTGATTTCAATAGCAAAACAATTAAAGGGACTAATATTATAAATTTTAAGGTAATTGGCGAAGGGAAAATTATGCAACTTGATTTGCAGGTACCCATGGAAATTACAGCCGTTAGATTTGAATCGGTTATACTCACTTTTCAAAGAGAAGGCAATGTTTATCATGTGCAATTTCCGCAACAACTTGCAACAGGCACCAGCTACAGTATAGAAATTTCATTTGCAGGCAAACCCCGCGAAGCAGTCCGTCCACCCTGGGATGGAGGATGGATATGGAAGCAGGATGTCAACGGTAGTCCTTGGATGAGTGTTGCCTGCCAGGGACTGGGTGCCAGTGTTTGGTATCCATGCAAAGATCATCAGAGTGATGAGCCTGATAAAGGTGCCGTGTTGAGAATGATTGTGCCGGATACCCTGGTAGCTGTAGGCAATGGCAGGTTGAAAGAAAAGCAAAAGAATAATGATGGAACAACAACCTGGATATGGGAAGTGGTAAATCCGATCAATAATTATAACATCGTTCCTTATATCGGCAAGTATGTAAATTTCTCTGAAACATTTGATGGTGAAAACGGAAAATTAGATTGTAGTTACTGGGTGTTGAAAGATGATCTTGAAAAAGCCAAAATACAATTTAAGCAGGCAACCCTCATGCTAAAATGTTTTGAGCATTGGTTTGGCCCTTATCCATTTTACGAGGATGGTTATAAATTAGTTGAGTCACCACATCTTGGTATGGAGCATCAAAGCGCTGTTGGTTATGGAAATAAATTTCAAAATGGATACCTGGGCAGGGATTTATCGGGAACGGGATGGGGATTAAAATGGGATTTTATCATTGTACACGAAAGTGGTCATGAATGGTTCGCCAATAATATTACCAGTAAGGATTTGGCAGATATGTGGGTGCATGAAGGCATCACCAATTATTCAGAAACTTTGTTCACTGAATGCCAGTATGGAAAAGAAGCAGGGGCTGACTATGTAATTGGTACAAGAAAAAATATCAGAAACGATATTCCTATAATCGGAACCTATGGAGTAAATATGGAAGGTAGTGGAGATATGTATTACAAGGGCGGAAACATGATGCATACCATCAGGCAGGTAATAAACAATGACGAAAAATTCAGGCAGATACTTCGTGGACTGAACAAAACATTCTATCACCAGACCGTAACAACAAAGGATATAGAAACGTATATCAGCAAAGAATCTGGAATTGATTTGTCAAAAGTATTTGATCAGTATTTGCGGAACATTGAAATTCCAGTTCTTGAATATACTTTAAAGGATGGTAAATTATCATACCGGTGGACCAACTGCGTAAAAGGGTTTAATATGCCTTTGAAAATTAATTTTAAAGGAAATCGTTGGATAAAGCCTACCGAAGAATGGCAATCATTAAACATGTATCCGGAAGGTGCGGAAGATTTTAAAGTGGATAGGAATTTTTATGTTAAGGTGAAGAAGGATTGATTGGTTGATCGGTTGATTGGTTGATCGGCTGAAAGGTTGAAACGTTCAATCCCGAAGGGGTGACATTATTATAGGTGGATTGGTTGATCGGTTGAAAGGTTGAAACGTTAATCCCGAAGGGATGACATTATTATAGGTTGGTTGGTTGATCGGTTGAATGATTGAAACGTTCAATCCCGAAGGGATGACATTAATATGGTTGGTTGGTTGATCGATTGAATGATTGAAACGTTCAATCCCGAAGGGATGACATTATTATAGGTTGATCGGTTGAATGGTTGAAGCGTTCAATCCCGAAGGGATTACATTAATATGGTTGGTTGGTTGATCGGTTGAATGATTGAATCGTCCAATCCCAAAGGGATGACATTATTGGTTGAAAGCCCGGCGTCATTGCGGATGATTGATTTTTGTATGATAGATTAGTTAGCTGAAACAGCCGACATAGCTACCTGTTTCATTCTTCCCACCGCAATTAGTTTTCGTGCATAATATCCTTCACTTAAATCACTGATGGTAACACCATAGTTGAGAGAAGCATGAACAAATTTATTATTGCCTAAATAAACGCCAACATGCGATATTCCTTTACGTGTGGTATGAAAAAAAACAAGATCTCCTTCTTCCATGTCTGATTTTGAAACGCGTTTGCATATTTTATATTGATCTTTTGCCATTCGCGGAAGACCAATGCCAAAGACTGAAACCATGAGGTTACCTGCAAATGCTGAACAATCAATACCATCTTTAGAACTTCCACCAAAATGATAAGGTGTGCCATACCATTCTTCAATAAAATCAAAAAGTTTGCTGTTGAAGTTGTTGAACTTTTCCACCGGAATATCCATTAATATCGCATATTTGAATTGCAGTGGTTCAAATATTTCGATAGCATCTTTTGAATTGGTAGCAATGTTTTTACTGGACGGATACCGGCCGGACGATTCAACTTTCGCCTGCTGACGGGATGGGTCGGTACTGATGTTTTCTATAAAACGGGTTTCATTGCCGCGCTGAGATGTTTGCGGATCCTGCTGCTTGCCAATCACCGGTTTCAATGATGAACAGGAAGCAAATGAAATAATAACTGCTATAAGAATAAATAATCGCATTTATTACTGTTTTTTAAAAGGTATTGGCAGGGTTGCAAATATACAAATTAAACGCTTCAGTACTGTGGAAATATTGTGTCAATTTGGTTAAATTCAATCAAAAGTTAGTATGTTAATTGCGGGTTCAATTGTCGAATTTTGTGTGATTGAATTCAACTTCTATAATGATTAGTTGTTGGAAGTTAGACAGTTAGTTTGTAATTATCTTTTTTAAAAAGCCAACGAGCATTCGTTATACCAACACTGCATCAGATAGAATCAATGGCAAATTTATTTAATAGGATTATCCATTTAGGTCTCATTGGCAATACAGCTGTAAGGTGGGTTCATCATAAACCGTTCTATCAACTTATGCCAAATACTGGTTAAAAAATTTCTTCTGTTAAATCTAAAAAAGAATTCATTCAAATATCCATTAATAAATTTTTCTGAGCAGTGATGATGAATTCCCCTCAACCACCCTTTTAAATTCATTATTACAGCATGGAGACCCGGAAAGTTTTTCCCTCCATGAGATGGCTTTTGCCTTATGTCAAATTCGTTTTTCAGTGGCCAGTATCCTCGCCATCCATCTGTGTTAACCTGGGTATTGTCTTTGTCAATGTGTCGTTCAAAAAATGGTTTAAAGCACTCCCCACTTGCTTGTTCTATTACTTGAGCATATGCACGGCCTACTTTTTTGCCCTTTACTTTTTCAATGGCTATAACTACCAGCTTCTTTTCCCCTTTATTTCTACCACGCTTATCTTTTTCAGAGCTGCCTATAAGTAATTCATCTACATCTACCTTTCCATCCAGTGGATAGTTGCCACTGCTTTTCATTGATTCCTGAGCTTTCCTTTTAAAAAGCCAGGAAGATTTTTGATTGATAGAAAATTCTCTTGCCAGTTCTGTTGTTGACATACCTTTTTTCTTAACGGCTATCCTGAAAGACATTCCAAAAGCCTTTAACAAAGGGATTTTCAACTTATGAAAAACTGTATTTGCTGTTACTGATTCATCATACCAACAACTTTGACATCGCAAATGAAATCTTGTTTTACCCTTGTAACTTTTTGTAAAACCGCATCTGCGACATTTATATCCTTCCTTCCACTTTAAATCGAACAAATACTGTTTACAGTCATCCTCACTTTTAAAGAACTTATTAAACTGCTGAATTGAAATTCCTTGAAACATACCAAATAATTTAGTGCTAAAATACTAATTATTTTGGTATTTAATTATTCCCTATTTTCGCTTTGCACCTTAAATGGTTAATCCTATTATTTAAATCTATATAAGGGTATCTATTATGTCTCAATTTTCTCATCTTCATGTTCACACACAGTTTTCATTATTAGATGGAGCGGCATCCATCAAAAATTTATATAAGAAGGCGATAGAGGACAATATGCCTGCGCTGGCAATAACTGATCATGGAAATATGTTTGGTGTATTTGAATTTGTGAAAGAAGCTTACAATAACAAAGGTGCCGACGGGAAGCCAAAAGTTAAACCAGTAGTAGGTTGCGAATTTTATATAACGGAGAACCGCCACCGTAAAACATTTTCAAAAGAAGAAAGAGACCCCAGGCACCACCAGGTATTGCTTGCGAAAAATGATCTGGGTTATCGCAACCTTGTTAAACTTACATCGCTTGGTTATATTGAAGGCATGTACTCCAAGTATCCCCGCATTGATAAAGAATTAATACATCGTCATCACGAGGGGTTGATTGCTACAACCTGTTGCCTTGGAGCATTGGTTCCGCAAACCATTCTGAAAAAGGGAGAAGAGGAAGGAGAAAATGAATTTAAATGGTGGCTAAATATATTCCAGGAAGATTATTATGTAGAATTACAACGGCATGGTATACCAGACCAGGAAAAAGTGAATAAAGTGTTATTGAAATTCGCCAAAAAACACAACGTGAAAGTCATTGCATCCAATGATTCGCATTATGTGGATCAGAAAGATTTTAATGCACATGATATATTACTTTGTATCAATACCGGGGAGAAACAAACGACAGAAGCATTCAGGGGTTTCAGTGATGATGATATCATGAAAAAAAACCAGCGGTTTGCTTTTCCCAATGATCAATTCTATTTTAAGAAGACAGAAGAAATGCAAAAAGTTTTTGATGATCTTCCTGAAGCGATTGACAATACCAATGCAATTGTAGACAAAATAGATTTGCTTGATCTGAAGCGCGATATCATGCTTCCCAATTTTGTAGTGCCATCCAATTTTGCTTCGCAGGATGAATACCTTGAACACCTGACCTGGCAGGGTGCTAAAGAGAGATATACAGCACTAACAGCAGAAATTGAAGAGCGGATCAAATTTGAATTGTTCACTGTAAAGACAATGGGATTTGCTGGTTACTTTCTTATTGTAAGTGACTTCATCAAAGCCGGTCGTGACATGGGCGTTTTTATTGGCCCGGGCCGGGGTTCTGCCGCAGGTAGTGTAGTGGCCTTTTGTATTGGTATCACTAACATCGATCCCATTAAATATAATTTACTGTTTGAGAGATTTTTGAATCCCGATCGGAAATCAATGCCTGATATTGATACCGATTTTGATGATGAGGGAAGACAGAAAGTGATCAATTATGTGGTGGAAAAATATGGTAAAAACCAGGTAGCACAGATTATCACCTATGGCACAATGGCCGCTAAAAGTAGTATCGCCGATGTGGCGAGAGTTATGGATCTTCCATTGGCCGAAAGCAGGGCATTGTCTAAATTGGTACCCGAACGTCCGGGTATTAACCTGAAGCGTTTATTACATGCACCTTTTACAATCAAAGAAGCAAAAGACGGAAACAAATCGCTGGAAGAAAAAGAACAATTGCAGCCCGATGATTTGGAAAATGTAAAGCGATTAAGAGAAATTTATGCGGGCAACGATATGCTCAGTAGAATTTTGCATGAAGCCGAAGTGCTGGAGGGTTCTGTGCGCAATACAGGAATTCATGCAGCGGGTATCATTATAGCACCCGGTGATTTAACAGATATGATACCGGTAGCCACTTCAAAAGAATCTGATTTATGGCTCACCCAAATTGAAGGTAGTACCATTGAAGAAGCGGGTGTTATTAAGATGGACTTCCTTGGATTGAAAACATTGACCATTCTCAAGAATGCGCTGATGCTGATCAAACTCAATCATGGAATAGATATAGACATTGATGCAATACCACTGGATGATTTGCAAACATTTGAATTGTATCAACGTGGCGAAACCAACGGAACGTTCCAGTTTGAAAGTGCGGGTATGCAAAAATACCTGCGGGACCTTAAACCCGATCAGTTCAATGACCTCATAGCGATGAATGCCTTGTACCGCCCCGGTCCCATTGCATACATTCCAAACTTTATTGATCGTAAGCATGGAAGGGAACAAATCAGTTATGATTTGCCCATCATGGAAGAGGAACTGAAAGACACTTATGGAATTACAGTTTACCAGGAACAGGTTATGCTTCTTTCACAAAAGATTGCAGGCTTTAGCAAAGGTGATGCGGATGTATTGCGCAAAGCAATGGGTAAAAAGCAAAAGAGTGTGCTGGATAAAATGAAGAAACAGTTTATCGAAGGGGCAACTGCAAAGAATCATCCTGCAGATAAACTGGAAAAAATATGGACAGACTGGGAAGCCTTTGCCCAATATGCATTTAATAAATCCCATTCTACCTGTTATGCATATGTTGCTTACCAGACTGCCTATTTAAAAGCACATTATCCTTCTGAATACATGGCTGCAGTATTGAACAACGCCGGCAGCATAGAAAAGACAACATTCTTCATGGAGGAATGCAAACGGATGGGACTAAAAGTGCTGGGCCCCGATATCAATGAATCATTAAAAGGTTTTGCAGTGAACAGCAAACGCGAGATTCGTTTTGGCCTGGGTGGTTTAAAAGGTGTGGGAGAAGCCGCTATTGAAAGTATCATTGAAGAGCGAAATAAAAAGGGGGCCTATCTCAATATTTTTGACTTTATCAAAAGGGTTAATCAACGTGCAGTCAATAAGAAAACATTGGAGAGCCTGGCTTATGCAGGAGGTTTCGATTGTTTTCCGGATTTGCATCGCGCCCAATATTTCTATATCCCCCAGGGAGATGTATCATCGGGACTGGAGAAAATCATACGTTTTGGGAATATTTTCCAAACGCAGTCTTCGGGCAATGCGAATACTTTGTTTGGAGATTTGCCGTCAGTAATGGACGTGCCCGTTCCCAAAATACCAATATGTCCGCCCTGGACTTTGACCGAATTGTTGGACCATGAGAAGGATGTGACCGGCATGTTTATGAGTGGACATCCCCTTGATAATTTTAAGTTTGAAATCAATCATTATGGTATTACCAACATGGCCGATTTTAATGAAATAAAAGATTCCGTTACACTGCAGAGCAATCCCAATAAACCATTCCGGTTAGCTGGTTTGGTAATTGATGCACAGCATCGCATTAGCAGGCAGGGTAAAAATTTTGGTTCAATAGTTTTGGAAGATTACAGTGGTAAGTCGGAGTTTATGTTATGGAGCGAAGATTACAATCGCTTCAGGAATTATATGGAAAAAGGCACCAATCTTTATCTAACCGGCAGTTTTAAACAACGTTATAACAAATCGGAATTTGAATTTAAGATTGACAAAATCATGTTGCTGGAAAGCATTAAACAACATCTTACCAAACAGGTTATTGTTGACGTGGAAGCCCGGCACCTGAATGAAAAAATGCTGAACTTTTTCGAAAACAATTTTAAAAATTTCCCGGGTCGTACAGGCATAAAATTCAATATTACAGAACCCAAAAGCCGGCTAAAAGTTGGCTTGCTTTCAATGGAAACCGGATTTGAAATGAACGATGAAATGGCCGGGTTCCTATCGGACAACCCTGAATTTGAAGTGCATGTGGTGACGGTATAGAGATGAGACGGGCAACTTATCTGCTTCTATAACATATTGTTAAGTCTAATTTGGCAGGATGTAAGATATACGACACAACAAAATGACAATTTATACACAACTTTGTGTCAGCAATGCATGTTATGATTGTTGGAGCTAATTTTGCAATCCTATCATCTCAAACAATCCGGTTTTAAATAAAATTAAATTCATAGTTATGGCAGTAGAATTCACCGATTCAAATTTTCAGACAGAAGTATTGTCGTCTAGCAAGTTATCCGTTATAGACTTTTGGGCAGAATGGTGTGGACCTTGCCGTGCTATAGGACCCGTTATTGAAGAGTTAAGTAAAGAATATTCCGGTAAAATAAATGTGGGTAAAGTAAATGTTGACCATAACCCTCAATTGAGTATTAATTATGGCATTACTTCTATACCAGCTATTCTTTTTGTAAAAGATGGTAAAGTTGTAGACAAATTAGTAGGTGCACAACCCAAAGCCAATTTTGTTAAAAAAATTGAACAGCATTTATAAAATCTTCCAGATAGATCATTAAGAACCCCGGGTAATTCCGGGGTTTATTTTTAGTGGGTAACCAGTTCAAGTTTTTCAGGCTCATGTTTGTGTTTGAATACAACGAAAAATAAAATGGCAATAACCAATGCATAGGCTGCGAAAGTGAGCCATATGTTGTGCCAGTCTTTATTGTTGTTGCTGTCAGTAAAATATTTCTGTATGATGATCCCACTGATCGAACTCCCCATCACGGCACCAACACCATTGGTCATCATCATAAAAAGCCCCTGTGCACTGGCGCGCACAACAGGATCGCATTGCGATTCTACAAATAAGGAACCCGAGATATTAAAAAAATCAAAAGCCATTCCATAAACAATACAGGAAAGAATAATCATCCATAAACCATCAGTAGGATTTCCATAAGCAAACAAGCCAAACCTCAGCACCCATGCCACCATACTGAAAAACATCACGTACTTAATACCAAAACGTCTCAGAAAAAAAGGAATGGCAAGGATAAACAGTGTTTCTGATATCTGGGAAATAGACATTATAATGGCCGGGTATTTTACAGCTATCGAATCTTTATAGATATTATCTTTTGCGAAGTCATGTAAAAACGTATCTCCATAGGCATTGGTCAGTTGCAGCGCGCCACCCAACAACATAGCGAAGACAAAAAACAATGCCATCTTACGGATTTTGAAAAGTGCAAATGCATTCAAACCCAGAACATCTATGATGGAACGATTTTCTTTGAGATTGAGTTGTGGCGGACATTTGGGTAAACCAAAAGCATATATTCCAAGGAATAGTGAAGCGGCAGCTGCAACATAAAACTGGCTGGCGGTTGTTTCATAATGCAGGAGACTCACAATCCAGAGTGCCACAATAAAACCAATCGTTCCCCAAACCCTGATAGGTGGATAATCAGTCACTACATTGGCACCCCGATTTTTCAATGCTGTATAGGCAACCGTTATGGATAATGCAAGAGTAGGCATGTAAAAAATCATATTTAACAACATTACCCAGAACATGAGCGAAGGGCTATTGACCATTGGTATTGTAAACAGTACAATGGCTCCGCAAATATGAAAGACTCCGTATAGTTTTTCAGCATTTATCCATTTATCCGCTACAATGCCTGCAAGCGCCGGCATAAAAAGAGAAGCAATGCCCATGGTAGAAAATATAGCGCCAAATTCCGCACCCGACCATTGTTTGTTTTGGAACCAGTAGGCACCAATGGTGATCAGCCAGGAACCCCAGATAAAGAACTGCAAAAACATCATGAGAATGAGTCGGAACCTGATATTCATGATGGGAAGATAAAGATTTTATCAGTATCAAAAATTGCATTGAATGATAGTGCTGCGATGATGCGCACCCGTTTTTAAAGTGATCGCTTTTTAAATTTCGCCAAACCTTAAAAAGCGTTACATTTATGACCAACGATTGCATGGCCATTCTTCATTTTAACTTCCCCTATTTATGGCAATACGTGTTGCAATCAATCATAGTACAACTTATAGTTATGACAGGATAGTGTCTTTGTCTCCGCACGTTTTCCGGTTACGACCCGCTGTTCATTCGCGTACCAACGTTGAGGCATACTCGTTTAAAGTAACACCCAAAGAGCATTTTATCAACTGGCAGCAGGATCCCTTTGGTAATTTCCAGGCGAGGGTTATTTTTCCCGAGAAAACAAAGGAACTGAAAATTGAAGTGGAAGTGATCGCCAATATGATTAGTATTAATCCATTTGATTTTTTTGTGGAAGCGTATGCGGAGAACTTTCCTTTTGAATACAAAGGGGAACTACCGAAAGAATTAATGCCTTACCTGGAAATAAGAGAGCGCGGGCCTTTGCTAACAAAATGGCTGGCAGGAGTGGACCGCAACAAAAAAACCATCAATGATTTTCTTGTTTACATCAATCAAAAATTAAACAGCGAGATTGCTTATTCTATCCGGATGGAAACTGGGGTTCAAACCTGTGAGGAGACCTTGGAAAAAAAATTGGGCTCCTGCAGGGATACTGCATGGCTTTTGGTTCAGGCATTGCGGCACCTGGGACTGGCTGCAAGATTTGTTTCCGGTTACCTGGTTCAATTAACAGCCGATATTAAATCTTTAGATGGGCCCTCCGGACCAGATAATGACTTCACGGATTTGCATGCATGGACAGAAGTTTATATTCCAGGCGCTGGTTGGATTGGATTGGATCCTACTTCTGGCTTGTTTGCCGGCGAAGGACATATACCACTGGCATGCACACCCGATTATGCAAGTGCCGCACCGGTAGTGGGTGCCACTGATAAATGCGAAACAACATTTACTTTCTCCAATACGGTGAAACGCATTCATGAAGATCCGCGTGTTACCAAACCCTATACAGACGCTCAATGGGCAAGTATGGAAGCCACCGGTTATAAAGTAGATGAAGATTTGAAAAGAGCCGATGTTCGCATGACCATGGGTGGTGAACCGACTTTTGTTTCCATAGATGATATGGAAGGTGCTGAATGGAACACAACAGCGGATGGGAAATTAAAACGTATGCTCTCACACGATTTAATTTTCAGGTTGCGTGAACAATTCGGACCCAATGGAATGATACATTACGGTCAGGGTAAATGGTATCCGGGCGAACCATTACCACGCTGGCAATATGGTTTATTCTGGAGAAAAGATCATTACCCCATCTGGAAAGATATCCGCCTGATTGCACATGAAAAGATTGAAAAGAAATATACTGCCGCTGATGCGGAACTATTTATTAAGGAACTCGCCCGGCACCTTGCGGTAAGTGAAGACAATGTAACAACTGCTTACGAAGATATTTTTTATTTTCTGTGGACGGAAGGAAAACTGCCTGTCAATATTGATCCATTGAAGACGAATTTGAAAGACACTGCAGAACGGCGGACACTGGCAGAAGTGCTTGATGCCGGATTGGAAAATCCTGCCGGTTATACGTTGCCGTTACAATGGAACTACTATAACAACCAGTGGCAGTCCTGTAAATGGATCGTGAACAGGAAGCATTTATTTTTGATTCCCGGTAATTCACCCATGGGTTTCAGGTTACCGTTGGAATCATTACCGGCGGTAGCCAAAGAGCAGGAACCACAAAAGGTGGAACGTAGTTTATTTGAAGATTTACCGGAACTGGCACATTATGATGAAACCATTTTAGGTCGATATGGTACTGTAACGATGGAACCAGTAAAAACAACAACCATTTACAAGGATAGGATCCCTTCCGAAAAAGATAGAAAAGTTGAGCAGAAAAAATTGATTGAAGAAGACCCGGTTAAACCATTGTTTGACATTCCGGTCATCAAAACAACTTTGTGCGTTGAGGTAAGGGAAGGCATTCTATATGTTTTTTTACCACCGATGGATTACCTGGAACATTACCTTGATGTAACAGCATCTATTGAATCAACGGCTCAGAAATTAAAGATTCCGGTACGGATAGAAGGCTATGAACCACCAAGAGATTATAGATTGGAGCGTTTGGTAGTATCACCGGATCCCGGTGTGATAGAGGTCAATATTCACCCGTCAAAAAATTGGAAAGAACTTTTATACAATATCAATACACTGTATGATCAGGCTTTTCTATCCAGGTTAGGTACTGAAAAATTTATGCTGGATGGAAGACACACGGGCACGGGTGGTGGCAATCACATCACCATCGGCGGCGCTACTCCTTCTGATAGTCCTTTATTAAGAAGACCCGATGTATTGCGTAGCCTGATTACCTATTGGCAGCATCATCCGGGATTGTCTTACCTGTTTAGCAGTGCCTTTATTGGTCCTACCAGCCAGGCTCCCAGGATAGATGAAGGCCGCGATGAGAAATTATATGAAATGGAAATTGCCTTCAGCCAGGTTCCTGAAACTGGTTTTATTCCATACTGGATGGTAGATCGCATTTTTCGTCATTTGCTGACAGATATAACGGGTAACACTCACCGTTCTGAATTTTGTATCGACAAATTATATTCACCCGATTCTTCATCGGGTCGTTTGGGTATTCTTGAATTCCGTGCATTTGACATGCCGCCGCACAAACAAATGAGTTTGGTACAAATGTTATTGATTCGTGCATTGATTGCAAAGTTCTGGAACAAACCTTATAAACATAACCTGGTACGATGGGGTACTGCACTTCATGATCAGTTTATGTTGCCGCATTTTGTTCAGCAGGATTTGCAGGAAGTAGTGAATGATTTAAATGAAACGGGTTATCCATTTGAAATGAGTTGGTTTGATCCATTTGTAGAATTCCGGTTCCCCCATTATGGCACCATCTATCTGCAGGGCATTGAAATGGAAGTACGCATGGGTATTGAACCCTGGCATGTACTGGGAGAGGAGATGAGCAGTACCGGCACTGCACGCTTTGTGGACTCTTCACTGGAAAGAGTGCAGATAAAATTAAAAAACCTTAACGGTTCCCGTTATATCTTATTGTGCAATGGTAACCGCGTTCCTTTGAAGGCAACCGGTACAAAAGCTGAATATGTTTGTGGCATCCGTTACCGGGCCTGGCAGCCACCTTCTGCCTTGCATCCTACTATTGGTACGGATACGCCGCTGGTATTGGATATTGTTGATACATGGAACAGCAGGAGCATTGGCGGATGTACTTATTATGTATCTCACCCGGGTGGACGCAGTTATGACACATTTCCTGTCAATGCAAATGAAGCGGAAAGCAGGCGGGTAAATCGTTTTGGCGTCACCAGTCACACCCAGCAACCTTTACTGCCAAGACCTTCTTTTCAGATCATATCCCGTTACCTGGAACAAAATCGTCCGCCAGTTTTAGTAGCTGCACCGGCTCCGGAAACGAATAAGGAGTATCCGTGCACGTTAGATTTGCGGCAGTACTGGAAGAAGGATTAATTTTTTTGGGTCGCACAATTAAACTGCGTTTGTGCCTTTGTTGTGATGTAGAATTCAGTAATTGGAATTCTATTGCACATTACTTCATACCATCGATTTGTATTTTAGCCTCCATCTGTGTAATGCACCGATTAGCGCTTTGAATTTTTTCTACAAGCGATATGATCAACAGTTATACCATGTTTATACGAAATGTATGGAGTGGTTAAAGTGAAGATGAAAGCGGCAGTCTGAAAAAGATTGCGACAAGAACTGCCGGAAGTGCTGTGTTAATTGTTTCCTGTTTATTAACCTGCCTGGTTTTATTACGCGAAGAAATTTAAATTCTACCTGCAGTGTCATTATAAACCAAAATTTTTTTGTTAAATAGCGGAAGAGTATATTTATCATATGCAATTCGATCCAGCCAACAAGATTGTTCAACGCTGTGCAAAGGGTATGAGCCTTGAAGGTGAAGCAAAAACAGGAGAAGCTTACCATCAGTTTCAACAAGCATGGAATGAGGCCAGCAATGATTTTGAAAAATTTGTTGCTGCACATTATATGGCAAGGCATCAAAATTCTGTGCGGGAAAAATTAAAATGGGATGAAACTGCATTGCAACACGCAATTAAAATAGGGGAGGATAGTATGAAATCTCATTATCCATCTCTTTATCTGAACATTGCTAAGTGTCATGAGGATCTTGGCGATTCCGAACTTGCATACCTTAATTATAGAAAAGCGCTGACTTTTGCTGATTCACTACCAGGCGATGGTTACGGTAAAATGATCAAAACTGGTATAGACAATGGTATTGAAAGGGTTTTGCGGGTGAGCTAACCAGCTATTATTATTGTATTGCGTTGTTAATTAATAAACCATTCCTTTGTTGTTGGTTGATTTGAAACTGAAAGAGTAACTTGTAATAATTATTGAATTCATCACGTTAGGTTTATTAGCATATTATTTTTTATGAATATCAAATTGAAACTCATTACCCTGTTTTTGTTATCCGTGATTATCGCGAACAATGGAGCTGCTCAGTCTTTGCCTGATTCAATCACAAAAAAAATCGACAGCATATTCATCAAATGGAATAACAATACCAGCCCGGGGGGAACCATCGGTATCGTTCGCAATGATTCGCTGGTATATGCAAAAGGTTATGGTATGGCCAACCTGGAATACGCCGTACACAATGAGCCTGCAACCATTTTTCACATGGCTTCCGTTTCAAAACAGTTTACCGCTTTTTCAATTGTATTACTGGCAAAGCAAGGAAAACTAAAACTGGATGATGATATTCATAAATACCTTACCTGGTTTCCTGATCTGAAAGAAAAAATTACCATTCGGCATTTATTGAATCATACCAGTGGCATTCGTGATCAATGGCAATTACTGGCTATATCTGGAACAAGACTTGATGATGTGATTACACAGGATCACATTATTAAAATATTAAGCAAACAAAGGGCGCTCAATTTTAAGCCAGGTGAAAAATATAGTTATTCCAACAGCGGATTTACACTGCTTGCCGAAATCGTTAAATCGGTCTCTGGTCAGTCGCTGGGAAAGTTTACAGACTCAGCAATCTTTAAGCCGCTGGGCATGAACAATACTCATTTTCATGATGATTATACTGAAATTGTATTGAACCGATCTTATTCATATAACCGTGTTGACAGTACTCATTTTTCAAATAGCATATTAAGTTACTCGAATGCAGGTGCTACAAGCCTCTTTACAAATATCAATGATATGAGTAAATGGGTTATGAATTTTTATAATCATACAGTGGGTGATCAATCAGATATAGAGCGACTGACAACAAAAGGTAAATTGAATGATGGTAAAGAACTTACTTATGCATTGGGTATAGCAGTCGGAAAATTTAACGGTTGGAAAGAGTATTCTCACGGGGGCGCGGATGCGGGTTACAGAACTTATCTTTCTGTTTTACCAGATATTAAAATGGGTTTTATAGTTTTCAGCAACCTGGGTGACTTTAATCCGGGAGGAAAAATGTCTGCCATTGCGAACCTGTTTGTGAAAGACACAGCAAATGTAAAAGCATTGGTAACAGGTGTAAAGCGGGATAGCGCGATGGCCGTTTTAAAAGATAGCCTGAAATGGAAAAAATTCCTGGGAGACTATACAGGCGACGATGGAGTGCCATTTAATATTTATTTAAAGGGAGGTGCTTTGTACTACCAGGTATATAATGAAACCAATTTTTTGATAAAGGAAAACAGGGACAGTTTTTCAGTTGGACAAGACCCTTCAGTAAAATTTGTATTTGCATTAAAAAATAAGGACACCTTGCTGACTGTGATTACACCTGATCAAAATTACTATTCTAAGAAGTATAGAAATGATACAGCGGCGGGGGACCTGGTTTTGAAAAAATATACAGGTACCTATTATTGTCCGGAACTTGATTGTAAATATGGTATTGAATTAAAAAATCATCAACTGATATTAACCAATAGTAAATACAACGATACGAAGCTGTCGCTAATCGGTACAGACCACCTCTTAAGTGACTACTGGTGGATGAACCACTTAAAAGTTTTGTATGACAGCAGTCAGAAGATAATAGGCTTTGAAGTAAATGCAGGTCGAATAGAGCACCTGAAATTCAATAAAATTGAATAGTTAATATGCCGGTTATGTGAGATCACATAGGTACACCATTTCAAGAAATATTTTTTAAGTTTCTCATTGAATTAATTTATAAAGTTGCTACTTTCAAAAAGCAGGTTGTAGTTGAGCGTTTTCTTTTCTCGCGGGTAGATTCACAAATAAAACATATGTAAAATGGCCGGTAACACGCGGGCCATTGGTGGAAATATACAACAGGAAGATTAATTTACCCCCGGTGCATCCTGATACTTTTGCTACCATTGCTGGTTACCTCGTAATTGAAATTACCTGTTGAGAACCGTTTATATTTTTTTTTGTACCGGTTGGCTGTTTCATTACTTTGTTTAACATCATTCACCGTCATGCCTTCCGTTGTTAACGATAATGTATGCAAGTCCTTTTCACCGGTTATTATTCCATCTTTTATTAAATCATTGATCAGCAGTTTAAGTAAGCGTTGATCTTCTTCAGCTTGTTCCTGATCTTTTTTAGCCTGTATCTGATCTCGTACAGACTGTTCCTGATCCAATTTGGCCTGTGCCTGGTCTTTTTTTGCTTGTTCCTGGTCTTTCTCTAACTCTTTCATATCTTCTTCAGCACTTTTTTTTATTTCCATTTGTTCTCTGCTCACCTCTATTTCTTTTTCCCTTTGTGTTATTGCATTGTACTGATCCTGGTCTGCCTTTTCTTTGGCTTCTTCCAAATGTTCTATTTCGATTTCCAAATGCACTCTTTCTTTCATTGAACGTCTCTTATCCGCTTCGAAATTATTTTTGTCTTTCATTGCCTGTTCCCGATCCAGCTTCGCTTGGATCATATCACGGTGCGCCTGCTCTCCATCTCTTTTTGCCTGTTGTTGATCTTTTTTTGCCTGCCTTTGGTCTTCAAGGGCTTGCTTTTTATCAATTTTTAGCTGCTCTTTTAATTTTGCAATTATCAAACTGTATTCATTATAATGGCTTTCGGGAATCTTTTCATCGTTTACATAAAGAGCCATTATTTTATCATTTTCCATTTCCATTCTGTAGAGATCATCGCCCGATTCCGTAACAAGCGTAGATTTTGATTTACCATCTATGAAACGCGAATCATAATTATGAACCGGTGTTTTTTTTGTGGCCTTTTTATCCTGGGCCAGTCCTTTGCCAGAGAATGCGATTGAAAGCAATAGTGCAATAAAATAAACGAATCTGGTTTGCATATGTCTATTATTTTTTTTAGGTTAATGAATGGCAATAGCGTTTCCCCCACACAAAGTGAGTGATTTTACAATGCCGGTTAAAAACAATGGTGGTAATGATGAACAAATAACAGCGGTGCGCAATCGCAGGTAGTTATTCAATGTGCAATGAAAATTTTCCGACTGGATTAATTATTCTTTAATTTTTCAGCTTCCAGCTTTTTTCTTTTAAGTTCCTGCCTTTCAACGTCCGCTCTTGCTGCGTCCGCTTTGTAAAGCAATATATTTTTCATTTCCTGTTCATAATCCAGTTTTGCTTTTAACTGGTCCTTGAATCCTTGTTCCTGATCTATTTTTGCCTGCATCATGTCCTTAAGCGCTGTTTTCTGATCAATCATCGCTGTTTTTTCATCATTTATAGATGCTTCATACTCCGGAGAATGAATGGAATGTTCCTGTGCTTCGATCTCATCTAATTGAAGTTTTTCCCTTTCTGCCTGTTCCTTGTAATGCTCCGCTGCTTTTTGTTTTCTGTCTGCATTTACTGCTCCAGTAATAGAAGCTATTTCTTTTTTTGGTTGAATCTTTTGATCGGTAAAACTGATTTCACTTCTTTCAATTACGATTGATGATGCTACATTATTATTTTTGAAATAAATTACATGCGGCATTATCTTATGATTTCCCGCTGGTACTGAAGTTGCCAGTATAATAACAATAAACAAGATTGTGACAGCGGGTATAAAGAACAATTTTTCACCAATGGCCAGGTTATTATTCCTGTTCAATAGAATACGTCTCACTCTCTGCAGTAAGAAATTTTTCCTGCCGGGAAAAGCAGTTGTAAAAGCACTGCCATACAATTCATATTCCCTGAAACCGATGAGTGCCTCCGCCAGGCTTCTCCTGTTCTGCGTATGTGCCAGGGCGATATCGTCACAACAATTTTCCCGTTCCTCTCTTATGCGCGATGAAAGCCATAAAAGGAATGGATTAAAAAAGAAAATTGTACCTGCAATGTTTTGAAGCATGTTAACCATATAGTCATTGCGTCTAATATGGGCCAACTCGTGCAGCAGGATGGCTTCAACCTGTTCGGCTGGAATATTCATTGCTATTCCAACCGGTAACAGGATAATTGGTTTAAAATGACCAATAACAGCCGGTACTTTGCAATACCCCGATTCCAGCAGGCGCACTGCGCGTTTAATACCTGTTTTTTGAATAAGTACTGAGAAGCTCTTCTCCAATGATCTACCCGGGGTGTAAATTTTATTTTTTCTTACCCGTTGTGTATATAGGAAGGCACCACTCAATTGCAAAAGTTTAAAGCTGAACAGTACCAGCCAGCAGTAAAAAATCATTCGTTCATGTACAACAATAAAGATGCGGATAGAATTTGATACCTGTACAAAGTATTGCGAATTGCCAGGCAGAAATGCGTTTATTTGTTTTGTAATGGTATAAAATCCTTCTGTTGCAAGGCTAGCTGTATCATTCCATTGCCAACAAAAGGTAAGAACACTGCATAGTATCATTAAAATAAAATGCGTGAGAAGAAATTGATAGCGTCTTACCGCTGTCATTCTTGCTGAGCATTGCAAAAAAAGAGCCGCAATGCAGGCAATGAGCAGACACTGCCACAAAGAGTGGATAAATGTCCGACACAGTACAGACACTAATTTATTGATTACTTCATTGTTGAACAGGTAATCCATGGTTATTTTTCTTTGTCCAGTTTTTTAAGTAATGTCTTTATTTTTTCCAGTTCGGATTTGGAAGTCTTGTCATTTTTAAGCAGGGCCAACATCAGGTTACTGGCAGATCCATTGTACATATTGTCGACAAAGCGACCCAGTAAATTACCTTTCACTTTATCTTCGGCAACAGCGGCACTGTATATATGCTTCATGTTTGTTTCGTCACGGTTCAGCATTTCTTTCTCTTTCATTACCTGCATCAACTTCAGGGTAGAAGTGTATTGCACCACTTCCTTCTGTTCATTTAATTTATCATGCACAAACCGAACGGTAGACGGACCATATTGCCATAGTATCTGCAGCACCTCCAGTTCCGTTTTGGTGGGAACTATCGACTCATTACTTTTTTTCTTTAAATCTTTCATTTATTTAAAGGTATGTATTAAAAACGTACGTTTGCAAATTTTAGGTAAGTTTTTTTTCTTTCTTTAACAATTTAATATACCTCATACAACAAGTACTTACTTATAATATCAATAGATTTAGACACGCAAATTTTTCAGGTTACTATTAAATCCCAGCCATTCATTCGTTTGCATCAGGTACATTTATACAATTTTAAGTTGCGTATAGTTGTCACCGGCTTTGCAGTTTTACCGTTATTGGTAATTGGCCAGGGACAGGTTGCAGGCAAGGTTACTAAATCAGGTACCAACGAAATCTTAGTCGGAGCAACAATCAGTAACCAATCAAATCATTCAAATAATATTTCTGATATCGGCGGCAATTACAGGATTAAAGCAACCGAAGGAGATACATTGATTTTTTCTTCGGCCGGATACAAAGTCGATACCGTTATCATCAAAACAATTGATCTCGTCTTAGGTTTATATATTTCGCTTGCTCCAAATTATGTTGCTTTGCCGACAGTTGTTGTCAACGAAAATGCTTACCAGGCTGATTCGATAAAGAGGAGAGAAGAATACAGTTTTATTCTTGATAAAAAACATCCGGTTAAATTGATAAATGAAAAGCGGTTAGGGGATGCGCCGGGATTAAATTTTAGCCCCATCGGATTTTTCTCAACCCGGGAGAAGCAAAAACGCAGGCTTAGGAAAAGATTGATTCAGGAGGAAGAAGATTATTATATAGATTACAAATTCTCAGCTGAAAAGGTTTCTCAATTGTCTGGATTAAAAGCTGATTCGCTGAAGAAGTTCATAAGGCTTTACCGGCCAGTTTATGACTTCTGCCGTAAAACTGACAACCAGTTGATGCTGGTTTACATCAATGATAAACTCAGGTTGTTCATGAAAAAGAAGACCGGATAGCAGGAATTTGAAAACACCGCAATTGTTTATTCCACTCTTCTAACGTCTACGGATACTGTTAATTCATGCGGGCCACTATTAATAATAACACCCTTCAATGGTGCAATGTCTGCATAATCGCGGCCCCAACCAACGGTAATATGTTGCCCTCCGGGGATCTGGTTATTGGTGGGATCAAAATCAACCCAGCCCATGTCTGGTATATAAACGGAGAACCATGCATGTGATGCATCCACCCCGGTGAGTTTCTCTTTTCCAGGTGGCGCTAAAGTTTCCAGGTAACCACTCACATACCTGGCGGGCAAACCGATTGAACGAACACAGGCAATAGCGAAGTGTGCAAAGTCCTGGCAGACGCCTTTGCGTTCTTTCATTACCACGCACAGCGGAGTTGTCACAGTAGTAAAACCGGGCCGGAATTCAAAATCATTATGAATACGTTGCATCAGGTGCAGGCTGGCTTCATACATTGTTTTGCCCGGAGTAAATGACAGCAATGCATAATCACTGATTGCCGGAAAGGCTGCTGTTAATATGGTTTCAGGTATATATTGACGTATGTCAAGCTCATAGAAATCCCGTGTAAGGTTCACTTTTACTTCTTCCCAGCCAATAGAACTTTGCTGGTTAGCATCAACATTCGTAATTTTTTCAATTTCTGATATTGCAGTTACCGTAAGTTGTTTGTGCACCTTTTGAACAGCGAAGTACAATAGTTTGTTTCCGAAGAAATCTTCGTATTCATTCTGTACATCGGGCTGTGGTTGAATGTTCACGATAGACATTTTAGCTTTTTGTTTATCAGTAGAACGCGGTACCAGTCTTGCAATGTTCTGGCAAAGACTTACTGGTTCGTGATAAGTATAAACGGTGGTATGAACTACTTTATATATCAACCTGTTTTTGTTTGATCAGAGAATATTGATTTCTGCGGTGAATAATTGTTTCTGTGTTTGTGCATGCTGGAAATATGTTTTCGAGACAGCCATGGGTATGGCCCGTAAAAAACCCTGCATAGCAGTCAGGAACTGGTAAAGATTTTCATATTGCCCTGTATTATTGTCAAAAGAAGCCAGTTTGTTTTTATCTGCCTGTTGTAACAAAGCATAGGCTTCCAGTACCAGCTTTTCATGTTCCGGTTGTTCATGATCGTTATGTTGCCTGGGTAAATTAGCCAGGTATGCTTTCAGCCTGTCCATTTGATAAATAAGGGACCGGGGATTATGGGCATCCAGCAGCATTAGTTCCAGTAGCAGGGGCAGTTGAATATGTTCCCTGTATTTATAACGATAGTTCACCAGGCTTTCGTTGCTGATCAACACTGCTTCCATTGAATCATAATCTGTTTGCTCATCGTTCCTGAACAGCAAGGTGGAAAGCAGCATGCTGGTAAGTAAAAGACTTTGTTCAATTTTACGTCCGGTATCCAGCATGATCCATCCCTGTTCGCGGGAAATGCTTTCCCTGTTCAGTCCAACAAATGCCACCATGGAAGTAATGAGATAATCCAAAGCACTGATCATCCGGTGATGGCCTGTTTTTGAAGCTTTCTCAGCAATGGCCCATTCATCTTCAAGTCCGCGCATTACACGCCAGGTATCTGTAGACCAGTGGTCCCTCACGGCATGTACGGCTCTTTTAAAAAGTGCAAGGTTAAAACTGATGCTTCCCGTTTTTTGTTCGTCAAATAAAATAGATCTTAACTCTTTCCACGGACTTTCAAACAATGTTTCATCTTCTGAAATAAATCCGGGATAGGTACTGGTAAACTGCGTAAGTGCCATCAATAAATTTTTCTCTGATGGCATATCATTTTCGAGTGATAGCCGGTTTCCATCCGAAACAAATTGCATCACTGTTCGCTGAAAGCGCGCATTGCCCAATAAACGTTCTGTATAACGACCTACCCAAAAAAGGTTTTCGGCAGTATGGCTGGGCAATGATCCGTTGTGTGTATTGCTGTAATTCCTTTCCAGTTCTTTTCGAACGTTTAATACGCGTCCGGGCTCCGGTGAAATGATCCATGTGTCTTTGCTGATACCACCAAGCTGATTGGAAATTACAAAATTGCCAAGCCCGGCTGTAGTTCTTGTGAGCCCGCCCGTCATAACTGTATAACTTACATTGTTACTTACCAGGAAACTGCGGAACAAAGCATTGCGTGGTACTATTTTGCCATTGACCAGGGACGGCGTGGAAGAAAAATTTATTTTCTCCTGTCCAACATATAAATAAGGATGTGCTTTTATTTGTTCCTTTAATAATTTCACCTGGGTATGGTCCAATGCAGCGCCGTCTACTGATGTACTTCTGGTAAAGTCTTTATAAATTTTTTTGATAACCAGCGATTGGATATTTTCCAATACATAAAGTTGTTCTTTGGGTTGCCCGCACCACCATGATGCAATGGTGGGCATTAACAAATCTTCACCCAGCAAATACTTTGCAATATTTTTCAGGAATGGCATCAAACCAGGATTCTCCAGTATACTTGATCCCAGTGGATTTGCTATACTCACATTGCCAGAACGCACCGACTGCAATAAACCGGGTACGCCTAACTGTGAGTCTTCTTTTAATTCAAGCGGGTCACAATATATATCATCTACCCTGCGGAGAATAACATCTACTTTTTCCAGGCCGCTCAAAGTTTTCAACCAGACAAAATTATCTTTTACCATCAGGTCATTACCCTGAACCAATGTAAAGCCAAGAAAAGAAGACAGGTAAGAATGTTCAAAATAAGTTTCGTTACCCGGCCCTGGTGTTAATACTACAATCCTGGGATTTTCTTTTTTGCCGGGGGCCATTGATGTCAATGCGTTTCTCAATGCATTATAATAGGTGGTTAGCCTGCGTACTTTTATACCATTGAATAATTCCGGCAGCACACGTGCCATGGCCATCCTGTTTTCCAGCACATAACCCGAACCTGAAGGAGCCTGCGAACGGTCGTTTACAATCCAGATTTTTCCGTCTGCGCTACGGGCAATATCAGCGGCATAAGAAATCAGGCTGTGTTTGCCCGGTTGGTGAATGCCAAAACACTGCCTGAGGAAACCTGCATGGTTATAAATTAATTCCATCGGCAACAACCCGTTCTTAATTAATTTTTGTTCCCCATAAATATCTTTTAGTACAAGGTCCAGCAATGTTGCTCGCTGAATTAAACCGGATTCAATTTTTTGCCATTCTTCTTTATTGATAACAAATGGAATAATATCGAGTTTCCAGGGACGATTCAATCCAGCAGGATCTCCATATATGTTGTAGGTAACACCATTTTCTTTCAACAGGCGCAGCATATCCTGGTGGCGGTTATTCATTTCTTCCTGGCCCAATTGATTGAAAGACTCAAAAAAAGGCTGCCAGTTGGTGCGAAGTTGTCCAGCCCCATCCAGGAGTTCGTCATAAAACAGGGGAGTACTGTTATAATGTTCTAAAGATGTTGGTGTTTCCAATGTCATGTACGGCTTTATAACACGTAAATTTCAAATGATGTATGCGATAAAAATAATGAATAATGGGAAGCCGGGAGTTACCAGATTTTCACCTACTATCAACATCGTTATTATACATTCAATTTTTAACTGAAGCCCAGAACAAAGCATTGCGGAAAATGGTAGTGTACACGTTATTTTGAAATAAACCAGGAGAATGCCCCATAAAAATATACAAGTTGCGGGCTTTGAAATTTGTATTGGTCCAGATCACAGGATGATCTCCCATTTTGATGAATGATGAAGGCTGATAAGATGATTCATCAACGCTTGCAATTACCTGTACATTTTGCCGCGGACTTTTGTTATAAGTATACCATTCTTCTTTTTCAATATTAAATAATGCCGGAACGCCTTTCATACAAGGATGTAATGAATCTTCGTTATTCACTTTTGCGCTTACAAAACTGGCAATATAATTTTCATACCGGATGCCGCCCATAAAACCAGAGAACCATTGCCAGATCGGGAATCCGTCAAATTCACCCAATAATGTTGCATGATGAAAGCCTATCCAACCGCCTTTTCCTTGTTCAATATATTTTATAAAGGCATCAGATGCTTGCTGCGTCCAGCCGTAGGGCGGATAATCCAATTGAATAAAAAGCTGGTAATGGTTTAGCAACTTCTCATCAATACTTTTTGTATCGCTTATGTAATCAATGGAAAAGTTGCTGTCAGCGGCAAGTTTATTCAGCCATTGCTTGGCTGCGGCGGAATAAAGAACATGATGACCCCTGTTTTCTGAAATGGCCAATACATGAAATCGAACTGGTTGTATGGGTTTATTTTTTTGTGCAGCGGCTGATAACTGCAAACAAACAATGGCAAAAAGAGTAATGAATTTTTTTAACTGCACGGGCATGGCTTAGGGAGTTCGCAATTATAAAAAAAGAGCCAGTCCGGCTCTTTGTAAATTTCAATATAGTTACATCAACTAATGCCTAATAACTCAACTTCAAAGACCAGCGTACTATTAGGGCCAATCTGTGCACTCACTTGTCTTTCTCCATAGCCGAGATGAGGTGGAATAAAAAAACGCCATTTGCTGCCCAATGACATCAGTTGAACTCCTTCTGTCCATCCTTTAATTACTGCGTTCAACGGAAATGTAGCGGGTTGGCCGCGTTGAACGGAACTGTCAAAAACGCTTCCATCTATTAATGTGCCATGATAATGACAGGTAACCTTATTGGATGCACTGGGTTTTGCTCCTGTACCTTCTTTCATTACTTCGTATTGTAGTCCGCTTGGCAGGGAGACAATACCTTCTTTTTGTTTATTGCTTTCCAGGAAATCCTGTCCTGCTTTGAGATTGGCGGATGCTTTGTCATTTTTCATCTGAGATAATTTATCACTGATTCCCATAAAATTATTTTAAGCAAAAGTAAATCAATAATAAAGAATGCATAATCAAACGACCACTTAATTTTATTTTTTGTTTTGTGATTGACGTATTTTTAGCAATAAAAAAGTCATGAGAAATACTTTTCTTGCCGTATGTTTCTTTGTTCCTTTGATTTTTTCCGGGCAGTTGCGTTTGCCTTCCATTTTGTCTGACGGAATGGTACTGCAGCAAAATGATTCCGTGAGTTTGTGGGGATGGGCTGGTCCTGGAGATAAGGTTTATGTTAGTAATAGTTGGGACAATCATGCAGATTCAACGATTGTTACGCATGGAGCTACCTGGAAGGTAAAAATCAAAACACCTGTAGCCGGTGGACCTTATTCCATTACCATTAGAAGCGATAAAACCATTAAGTTGAATGATATATTGATTGGTGAAGTCTGGGTTTGCTCCGGTCAATCAAATATGGAAATGAGTTATAACTGGGGAATAAAAAGTATGAGCAATGATGTTAGCAAGGCCTATAACAATAAAATACGTTTTTTCCAAGTGGCAAAAGCTACTTCGTTATATCCACAAGATGATTTAACAGGGAAATGGGTGGTTTGCGATTCAAATACGTTGAAATCGTTTAGTGCGGCGGGATACTATTTCGGAAAGGAGCTGAATGCTAAGTTAGACCTGCCTGTTGGACTCATTAATACGAGTTGGGGTGGTACACCTGCAGAAGTATGGACCCCACGCGAATCGATCGAGCAAAGCGGGGCATTAAAAAATGCTGCGGCAAAACTGGAATCTTATGCGTGGTGGCCATTGGAGCCAGGTGTAACATACAATGCGATGGTAGCGCCTATTATCAATTTTGATATGGCAGGTGCAATATGGTACCAGGGAGAAGGTAATACCAGTAACAATGCAACTTACGGGCAATTGTTTACAACCATGATTGACAGTTGGAGAAATGCATGGAAAAAAGAATTCCCGTTTTATTATGTACAGATAGCGCCATTTAAATACGGCAACAATAATATTGGAGCATTAATCCAGGAGCAGCAGGCAAAAACGATGACTCATTCAAAAACAGGAATGGTGGTTACAACCGATATCATAGATACTATCACTGATATTCACCCGAAAAATAAAAAAGAAGTGGGAAGACGTCTTGCCAACTGGGCCCTTGCAGAAACTTATCACATACCAGGTATCGTTTATAAAAGTCCCCTTTTTAAAAATGCGACCCACCAAAAAGATAAAATGATACTCAGTTTCGACAATACAGAAAATGGCCTCATTGCAAAAGGGAAAGCCATCATTGGATTTTTTATTTCCGCTGCAAATGAAAACTGGTATCCGGCGGAAGCTAAAATTGAAAAAGGTACTATCATAATCTGGAGTAAGAATGTAAAAGCACCTGTGTATCTCCGTTATGGTTTTGGTAATACTGTAATCGGGAATGTTTTTTCTTCGGAAGGCCTGCCACTTGTTCCTTTCCGTACGGATAATTTTGAAGTAGATCAAAGTCCGGTAAAATAATAACGGCTTGATGTTTTCAATAAAAAAAGCGGATTGATTTAACAGCCCGCTTTTCTAAAATAAATTGCTTTGCTTAATATCTGCAAGCAATAAATATCTGAATTACCTGTGAAGGCAAATTTATCATCCGTTACGAAGTTCCTCTTCAATAAGGTCATTAAAGGTTTCTTCGTTTTTAAAAACCCATTCCGGCAAAGGTTGCTTTACTATTTTCCAGGTTGTACCTTCTTTCTGCATGCGGAACATAATACGATTTCCCCGGTCATCACTCACATCTACAGTGAATAGTTCTTCCTGCGGTCCGTTCAATCTCCGGAAATTAAATTCCCTTAAATGTCCGTCTGCTTTCACTAACCGGGTAAACTGGATATTTTTTATAAACTGAATTTGCATGATTTCTTTTTTAATACAACAACAATTTTTATGCTAAGCTTACTCATAACGCTCACAATAGTATAAAAGTTTTACAAAGCATATAAATGGTAAGCTGATTGTAAAAATAAGGATAATCTGATGAAAACCGATACGAGGAACGTTAATACCTCCCACAATACTGAATTTTTCGTAATATAAACCTGGGGATTTGATATGGATAAAATATCGTTAGTATAATGAAGAGCAAGTTTCAATAATTTTCTAAATGTTAATTTCAATGGAATTAGAGCGATCGACTATGAAGTGGTCATCAATTCTGCAGTTTGTTCTTCTACCGAAGAAATACTGGTGCGGTAACGGATAATGCGACGGCCAACAAGTAATACAGTGAAACTTGTGGTAGCGCAGCATGCCATTACACCCGTCATAGGCAGGGCTGTATGATTTTGTAACATACTCACCAATGCGGAGGTGAATGCACCAATACTCATTTGTATTCCACCCAAAAGTGCAGACGCGCTTCCGGCATTTCGGCTAAAGGGAGCCAGCGATAATGCCGAAGAATTGGGAAAAGTAAAACCCTGGCAGCACAAAAAAATGAAAATAAAGAAAATAGTGCTGAACTGTTCCAGCCAACCAAGTAATGTTCCGGAAAAAAGGCAAATTCCAGTAATGCATTGACAAAGCAGGGCCACTCGTATGATTTGTTCACTCTTGTAGTTTCTTAATAATACGCTGTTGATCTGGCTGGCGCCGATAAGTCCCAGCGCAATCAACGCGAATATCCAGCCATATTGTTTTTCGGAAACTTTGTATAATTCCATAAAAACATAAGGCGACCCTGCGATATATGCATATAACCCGGCCGAAGCAACTGACCCGGTTAACGCGTAAGTATAAAATTGCGGTTCATTGATGACCGCTATAAAACCTTTGATTATGGGTTTTGGCAATAGAGAAACAGATTGATCGGGTTTACGGCTTTCTGACAATCCAAAATGAACAGCGGCTAAAATTCCTGCAGACATAATGGTAAGGATTATAAAGATATATTTCCATCCCAATGTTGCTGTTACATATCCACCCAGGGTAGGTGCAATGATTGGCGATACACCAACTACCAGCATAAGCATTGAAAAAACCCGTGCATTGTCTTTAACCGCAAATAAATCTCTTACCATAGCTCTTGAAGCAACCATACCGGCACAACCGCCAATTGCCTGCAGTAGCCTTAATAAGATCAGTGCATTGGCAGAACTTACCAGTGCGCAACCAATTGAAGCCAGCAGGTAAAGAGAAAGCCCTGCATAAAGGGGCCGTTTTCTACCAAAGCGATCCAATAAGGGACCATATAGAAATTGTCCCGCCGATATCCCGATAAAAAAGCTGGACAAAGAAAGTGAGACATGGGCGATAGTAGTATGTAAATCGGAAGCGATAGAAGGAAAAGAAGGCAAGTACATGTCTATGGAAAATGGGCCAACGGCAGATAAAAGACCCAGGATAAGAATAAGGTTGTATTTCTTTGCTTTTTTGAGACGCATACAAGTAGTAAAATTATTGCATTTTAACATGCGGATCATGGTTATACTGCCTGCAGCGAGTATTTTTATGCATAAAACTTGTTATGAAACAGATCGTCGTTGTATGTATGCTATTTCCTTTTGCAATGAAAGCACAGGATTGCAACCTGAAAAAAGGAACAGATGCCATCACCAGTAAAACCACGCTCTCCACTGGTTTTATAGAATTGCCCGGCGCTACCTTATCGATAGATATCAATAGCAAGGAAATTGATTTTTTCTTTGTGAGCAGCCTGCCCAATGCAAAATGCCTGGATGAAAATACAGAGGTTAGTTTCTTATTCGAAGGAGGGAAGTTGAAAAGTGAATTTAAAAATTCTGGATCCATGAATTGTGATGGAATTTTTCATGTCATTTTCAGGAATTCCGTGTACGGTTCTTCGCCTTTGCAGAAATTGGGTGCCAGGAAAATTCTTACCATACGTCTTTCTGGTAACGGACCAAAACCAATTGATATTAGTTTAAAACCGGAGCATCAACAAGCGTTGATGACAACTATTAATTGTGTTATCAAAGAAAGCAAAACCGTTTTGTAGAATAACTTTTTAAACCTTCAACAGACCATCTGGCAGTTTTGTATTATCCCTATTGTTTTTTGTTTTGCCTGCCTTTATAAAATTTATCTGCCATAAACGACAAAGGAATTCCGATGCAAACAATTAATATAATACAGTTAATAATTGCATTGACCGTATTAAGAGGGCGGGGAGAGATTTTTGTTAGAGGTACTACCAGCAGGTTCATAATGGCCCAGATAAAAATACCATATATTATTCCGGCTACAATTTTGTTTTTTATCAGGTAAATTAAGGAGGGATACAGCCAGAAAAACCAGGCAGTAAAAGTAAGTGCTATAATATAATGAAGTACCAGCCCAGAAACATAAACCAATGTATCACCGTTAAAGGCATCTGCGCCCATTACTGCACTGGCAATATATTTAAGGATATTAAATGGGTTATCGCCGGTCTTGATAAAGTAATAAATAAACGCGGAGAGTATGTCAAAAGTGCCAACTATCAGTCCGGCTTTTAATATTTTTCTGAATAAGTCGTTCATGATTCCCGGTTGTTAATGTTATGTTGTTTATTTTTTAACCGCAATTATAATTCCCGTCGCCCAATTTTGTTTCGTCAAAATTAAATCTTGTCTTTTTTCCAGTGCCATGACAAAATTAATTGCGTTTTCCTGATGGCCGTTTGGCCAATTTGATTGCGGCAACATGTCATCAACTATATAAAGGCCAGATTTGTTTAACATCGCCAGCACTTCATCCAGCATCAGGTATTTACCATGCCAGGTATCTGCAAAAATATAATCGAACCTAAGATGGCTATTGGCCCGTATCCATTCTTCCCCATCTGAATGAACCAGGTGTAGTCGCTTGTCGTTACCCAGGTACTTGCCTGCAATGTTCAGGAAATTGGAATCGTTATCAACAGTTACCAGTTTCGATTCATTGTCCATGCCATCGAGTATCCATGAAGTTGAGAGACCAGTTCCTGTTCCAAGTTCCAGGAACAGACCGCCTGGTTTTGTTGCAGCCAGGGTGCGCAGCAAGGAACAGGTTAAAATATCAGAAGCCATTGTAAAGCCTGACTTCTTTGTGTCTTTATCAATATCAGTATAAGCTTTCGGGGCTGGCTGATTTATTTGTTCATTCATATTTTATGCAATCCTGTAATACCAGGTTAGTACAACAGTTTGAAGATAATAACTAAAACCCAATTCTCGTTTTTGATTAATGGACAATAACGCAGAAGTATGAAATGCCAATTCATTACTTTGGATATGCAGATAAAGAAAATTAATTTTTCGGGCGAAGCGTATTAAAACTTCGCTTCAATCAAAATCCTTTTGAATGGATAGAATAAAGGTGGGAGAGGAAATGCAATTCTTAGCTGTTTTTTGAATGCCTCAATAAATTCATCCCGGTAACCTGTTGGTAATTTTTCAATATAAGGAATCAAAGCGGTGCCTGAAACCCAGTTGTACAAGGCATCTGTATCTGTTAATACAAGGGGGTAAATTTTTTCAAAAACATTCATCGATTTGCTACCATTGTAAAATAATAAATCTGCATAAGCTGCGGTATCCAGAACTGGAGACAATAGATTCCAGTTATTGAATGCAGTTTTGAATGGTTCTTCAGCAGCCAGATCCCAGAGCAACTGGTTCGTAATATTTTTGTTTTGTGCCGGTAACTGAATAAGCAATTGTCCGTTTTCTTTCAGGCAACCAATCATCATCGAAAATAGATGTTGATGATTGTCTACCCATTGAATGGCAGCATTTGAAAAAAGCAGGTCCCATTTTTTTCCAGCCAATAAAATTTCCTCTATGGAACATTCTTTGAATTGCAGGTTGCTGGTCGCAAAAAGTTTCGAACGTTCCAGCATTTCAGCTGAATTATCGATTCCCAAAACATTTGGAGAAGTTAACTCATCGGCAAGGAGCCTGGTCAGTTCGCCCGTTCCGCAACCCAGGTCAATGACTTCCATGCCCGGCTTTGTATCCAACAATGCAATCAAATCATAAAATGCGGTATACCGTTCTTTTTTGAATTGATTATATGTTTCAGGATTCCAGGCCATGGACTAGTTTAATCTCTCAAAAATATTATTTAATTGAAATACATGTCGTTTACAGTGAGCCATTAAAAAACTTATCCATTCTATTCCTGTCAATTCCCCCAACCCTGGCAACGTTGCACCGGTAAAAGTTTTATGGAGGTCAACTGTATTGATCAGTTCACTAATTGCTTCCCGGTTTTTTAACAGGAGGTTATGAACCGTCATTACATTTTGCAGTTCGCGAGTTGGTAAAATAGATTCCGGTGATTTTAACTTTGTCGTAAAATCCAGGAATGCGGTTTCAATCATTTTGAGTTTTTCGTCGGCTGCTCTTGTTGTTTTAACGCTGTTACCCGTTAACAATTTCGTAATCCCTTTTTCCGATTTGTAAAGATGATCCGCAAACTGTGCAGCCGTCCAGCTACCTTCAAATGGAAGTTTGTTAAATTCATCCTGTGAAAATGCCGAAATCGTTTGTAATAATTGCACGGTTGTTTGATTAAATGATTCAAGAATTTTTTCTTGCATACTGAGATTTGAAGTGATTCTTTGAGTATCCTGTAAAAATAAAGCAATGTAAAATCGATCCAGGGTTTGATTGCGCCTTTTTCCGGTGTGTTTGCGACAAAATGAAGTAGATGATTGCTGAGTTGATTCCCTAAGCTTTTTATATTGATGCAGGTTTAACGGAATCACTTAATTTAAAGCGGGCATAGCTTTGACGATTATAAACTGACTTCCATTCCAGAAATTAATGCGCAGCAGGTAAGTTGCCAGTTTGAAAAGATGAATTATACAGTGAAGGCAACGGCTGGTGTTTTATACTCCGACGATATACTAGTTTTTAGATTAACTGCAGAAAAGGATGTACAGGCATTGAACATGGCTGGTTCAGCAACATAAAAAAAAGATTTAATAACGAAAATAATATAGTCAATGCTGGTGACCGCATAAAAAAAACCCCACTTCAATTGAAGTGGGTTCGCTTTTATTTTGAATTTTCTGACTTGCTGTAAAATCATTAATACCTGTAATTTTCTGATTTGAATGGGCCGTTCATGGGAATACCAAGATAAGCTGCTTGTTCAGTAGTCAATTCGTCCAACACAACTCCAATTTTAGCCAGGTGCAGGCGAGCGACCTTTTCATCAAGGTGTTTGGGCAACACGTACACTTTGTTTTCATAATTCTTGTGATTGCTCCACAATTCTATTTGTGCCAGTGTTTGGTTGGTGAATGAATTACTCATAACAAAACTGGGGTGGCCGGTAGCGCATCCAAGATTTACCAAACGGCCTTCTGCCAATATAATCACTTCTTTGCCTTCTATATTGTACAAATCAACCTGTGGTTTAATGGTATCTTTTGTATGACCATAATTTTTGTTCAGCCATGCCATGTCTATTTCAATATCGAAGTGACCAATATTACAAACAATGGCTTTATCTTTCATTACACGAAAATGTTTTTCATTAATCAGGTCGCGGCAACCGCTGGCTGTAACAATAATATCTGCTTCTTTCACTGCATCAATCATTTTCTTTACTTCAAATCCGTCCATTGCAGCTTGCAAAGCGCAGATAGGATCAATTTCTGTGACAATAACGCGGCAACCAGCACCTTTCAATGAAGCCGCAGAACCTTTACCCACATCTCCATAACTACCTACCACTGCTACTTTACCTGCCATCATAACATCAGTAGCGCGGCGGATGGCATCAACCAGTGATTCTTTACAACCGTATTTATTATCAAATTTAGATTTGGTAACAGAATCATTTACATTGATAGCCGGAATGGGTAAGGTTCCTTTTTCCATTCTCTCATATAAGCGATGCACACCGGTGGTGGTTTCTTCGCTCAATCCGCGGATATGCTGAATAAATTCAGGATATTTATCGAACACCATATTGGTTAAATCACCACCATCGTCCAATATCATATTCAATGGACGATCCGTTCCTCCAAAAAACAATGTTTGTTCAATACACCAATCTGCTTCTTCCTGTGTTTGGCCTTTCCATGCAAATACACCAATACCGGCGGCTGCTATTGCTGCGGCAGCCTGATCTTGTGTAGAAAAAATATTGCAGGAGCTCCAACGAACTTCGGCGCCCAGCGCGATGAGTGTTTCAATCAATACGGCAGTTTGAATAGTCATGTGTAAACAACCTGCTATACGGGCACCTTTCAAGGGCTGACTTGCTCCATACTCTGTTCTTAATGCCATTAGGCCCGGCATCTCTGCTTCGGCAAGACGAATTTCTTTACGACCCCAGGCGGCAAGACTCATGTCTTTAACCTTATAAGGGAGTTTCAAATCTGTTGATTGCAACTTTACTGACATAATTTTTATTTTAAAGTATTTAATGGATGGAAATAATTGAGGAGCAAAGGTAGATTGGAAGAACAAAATATAAGAGATGATCAACTACTTCAGAACAAAATGCAATAATTTTCATAGTTTAGCAGAACAAATGCGTAGTATGTCATGGAAAAATCATCTGAAAAAGAAAAGTTGAGCAACCACCTGGTTCCATTGGATGAAAAGGATCGTCTTATTTTGCGACTCTTGCAGGACAATGCCAAGATAACCGTACGTGAAATTGCTGCAAAAATACACCTTAGTACAACCCCGGTACATGATAGAATAAAACGCATGGAAGACAGTGGTGTAATTTTGCAGTATGCAACATTGGTCAACCATGCAAAGGTTGCAAGAGGATTAATGGTTATTTGCTATGTTTCACTGAAAGAGCACAATAAAAGATCGGGCACAAAATTCATTAAAACGATCAATGAACTGAGCGAAGTGATCGAATGTTATAATATTTCCGGTGAGTTTGATTTTATGCTGAAGGTAGTAGTAGAAAGTATGGATGCTTATTACGAATTCCATGTTAATAAATTAGGTCAGCTTGAAAATATTGGACACATGCAAAGTACATTTGTAATGGGAGTGATTAAGCAGACTCATTTGGTTGTGTAAGGAGTAGGGAATATGGAATTAGGAGAGAGGAGGACGCTGCTTCGTCTCTCGCTTATGATTGTTGAATACGGACAACTTACTAAAAGTTTCAAATAAATTGACAATTATGTATTCTTACGACACCGTTTCAGAAGCCGTTACCGGTTTGCGACAAAGAGGGTTTGATCTTGATTTTGATGCCCGTTTTGATTGCGTGGTTTGTAAGGATCATAAATTAAAGCCGGAAGAATTTGAAATAACTGAAGTTTATCGATTTGAAGGCAATACCGATCCGGCAGATGAAGCGATTGTCTATGGAATAGAATCAAAGCACGGATTGAAAGGAATTCTTGTAAATGGTTATGGTCCGGATGCTGATGAATTGAGTAATGAGATGGTGAAAAAATTATCCTTTAAACATAACTGATCAAACAATCCATCAGTAATATGATTTCAACATAGACGCTACTACTTTGTCTATAGGGAGTGTAACACTTTTTTCCGTAAAATCGTTCCATTTAATAAAGCGAAAAGTTTCAGTTTCGTTTTTCTCTTTGTATATTAATAATTCACGTTCATCGAAATCAAATGGCTTTGTGCGCAGCGTTGCGGTGATGGCTTCCTGTGCATGTGCGAAATAGTAAATAGAAAGAATCTGCTCATTGGGCCTGAATGCACTCATCTGGTAAAAATCCGTTGTATAAATATGATCTCCGATGATTACCTTAAGGTTCATTTCTTCCACGAATTCTCTTTTTAGGCAATCACGGGTTCCTTCTCCAAATTCCAATCCTCCACCGGGGAATTTGGTATAATAATTTCCACGGATGAATTCATCGCTTACCAGAACATCTTTGTTGTCTCCCAGTAAAATGCCATAGACTCTTATCGTAAACATATCAGAACCATTTTTTCTTCATAAAGTACCAGCTTATCACAATAGAAATACCAACTGATAAAATCAAGGGTATGTAAAAAGCGTGTGGAGAAGAAGAATAGGGTATGGGTACGTTCATACCATAAATCCCGGTAACCAACGCGGGCAATGAAAGAATAATGGTGATGGAAGTAAGGCGCTTCAGTACATTATTCATATTGTTATTAATAATGCTTGCAAAGGCATCGAGCGTACTGCTCAATATATTGGTATAAATATTGGCCATCTCCAGTCCCTGCGAAATATCAACAACCAAATCATCCAGGAATTCTTTTTCTTCTTCATTCAAACCAAGAAAATTGGTTCGTGCAATTTTCATCAGCAGTAATTCATTACTGCGCAGGGCCGTTACAAAATAAACCAGGCTTTTTTGAATTTTCATGAGTTCAAGCAATTCTTCATTGCGGTTGCTGGCATAGAGTTTCTGTTCCATTACATTGCGGCGCTGGTTAATTTCTTTCAGCGATTCCATGTAAGTCTGGGTAATCTTATCAAATATTTTCAACACCATCATCTTCCTGTTATCGGGGTGACGGTTTTGAAAAGTATTCAGGAATTTTTTGATGGCACCGTTTTCGAATGAATTTACAGTTACAATCTGGTTATGTGTAAGAATGATACAGATAGGTATAGTGATATAATATGCATCGCTTTCGTTAAAAGAATTGTTCTCTGTGGGGGTTTTGATAACAATGAGTTTTACATTGTCCTCTTCTTCGAAGCGACTCCTTTCATCTATATCCAGTGAATCGGCCAGGAAATCCAATGGGATTTCAAGTGTAGAAGATAGCTCGGAAAACTCCTCCTGTTTTAACGGAGGTAAAACATTCACCCAAGTCCCGCTGTCGGGCTTGTCTATTGAAATTGTTTTATGATCAATATTTTTGAAGTACTGTATCATGCCGGTAAATATAGGGCATGATACGGAAAGGCGACTTGTATTTTTTATTCAGTCTCGCCGTGAATGAAAGTGAGACAAACATGAAAGTAAAAACATTGAAATGTATTTACTTTCATGCATGAGTTTGCAGGGGTGCCAGGTTAATCAAGTATATACCGACAAATATCAAATGCAAAAATGATCTCATCCAGCATGTACTTGGTATGGGCCGCTGTTACACACAATCTCAAACGATCTGCTCCAGGGGGTACTGCAGGAAATATTACCGGATTGGCCAGTACGCCCAACTCATACAGTTTGGCAGAAAGGTCCAGCGTTTTTTCAGTATCGCCAATGATAATAGGTATGATGGGAGATTTTGTTACACCTGTATCATAACCCAAGCGATTCAGGTGTCTTCTCAGATATGCCGTATTTTCGAAAACTTTTTTAATTCTTTCAGGTCCTTCTCGTTCCAGTATTTCCAATGCTGCAAATGCTGCACCGGCGTTGGCGGGTGACATGGCACCGGAAAATACAAACGGCGTTGATGCATGCTGTAGGAATATGACCGTTTGCAATGAAGCTGCAATAAATCCGCCACTGGCGGGAATGGCTTTAGATAATGCACTGGTATAGATATCAACATCATCTGGCGAAACGCCAAAATGTTCGTCGATACCGCGGCCTGTTGTTCCCATTACTCCAAAGGAATGACTTTCATCAATGACAAGGTAAGCCCCATATTTCTTTTTCAATGCAACGATTTCGGGCAGGGGACAAATATCTCCTTCCATTGAATATACACCTTCAATAATGATAAATGTTTTTTTGGCTTCCGTTGGTTTTGACAAAAGTAAATCCAGGTGCGCGGTATCGTTATGTTTAAATTTGTCAAAAGACACTTGCACCATAGACAATGCATCCATCAGGCTGCGATGAATATGTTCATCCACAATAACACGATCTGTTTTTTGAATGAGGCAGTTTACGATGGCAATATTTGCCATATAACCAGAAGAATAAGTGATGGCTGCTTCTTTACCTTTAAATGCAGTTAATTTAGCTTCCAGCTGACGATGCAATTGGTTGGTACCCGCCAGCATTCTTGCACCGCCTGTAGCAGTGCCATATTTCTTTATGGCATTGATAGACCCATTTTCAATATATGAATCTCCCAGTAAACCCAGGTAATCATAAGATGAAAGCATGAACATCTCACGGTTATTGGAAAATACTTCTGGTCCTGACTTACCCATTAAAGTTTGCTGAAAGGGATATGTCTCTGCATTTACCATTTGGTGAATGCGCTGGTTCCATCTTGAAGCTATCCTGCACTTAATCATGGGTTCCAGTTCAGGCGCAGAATCTTTTTGAGCAAACTGTTCTTTAAATGGTGAGACAGGGGTACTATTTTCTGCTTTGGCTACTGAATTTCCACGCACCGGTACATTCTCTTCGTGTAATGTTTGCTGTTTGATACTCATATATGTGATTTTTCGGTTACAGACTTAATGCAGTAAACTTATTTTCACTATGTGGTACAGATCGACAGCTTTATGTAGAGTATGGATGAGACAAGTATAAAATTGTACCTGCTTTAAAGCACTTTTTAAATACAATTATTTAAACTTGATTTTTTGATCATCAGCTAAATAGATCAGACGATGCAGAGGAAAACTAAGACGCGGTTGGCACTTAAAAATTAAAAACGAATGCTTTTTTTTTAATTTACATGATAACCCCTATCAAAATTAAATCAACCCTTATTTTATTGTCAGGAGAAAGCCGCTGTAAATGAAAGTCAGATGACCGCTGAGGTGAATGAGGTGATTAAGAATTGAATCCTATCAGAAAGAAAATATTTAATAAAATAATGAAATGATTTATAAATCAACATCGCCTTCAAATACTTTTTCCGCAGGACCACATAAAAAAATATTAGTATAACTATCGTCTGGTAATCGATCATATTCCACAACCAGTTTTCCTCCCTTTGTAAAAACCGTAACATCATTATAGCCGATTTCATTGTGATAGGAAACCAGTGCCGCTGCCGTAACGCCAGTTCCGCAACTCCAGGTTTCGTCTTCCACCCCTCTTTCGTAGGTGCGGACAATGATTTCATGGTCGCTTTTCTGATTCACAAAATTTACGTTGATTCCTTCATTTTTAAATTCTTCGCTGTAGCGGATGGATCGTCCCTCTTCAAATACGGGAAAGTGCATGATGTCTTTCACCATTTTTACGTAATGTGGTGAACCAGTATTCAGGATAAAGTCTCCATCGAGATTGGTAACTTGTTTTACATCGTTCATCTTCAGGCTAACCGTATTGTCGTCATCTATTTCTGCTTCGTGATCACCGTCACTGGCAATAAAGCGATAGATATCTTTGTGAATTCCCATATGGTATGCAAATTTTACAAGGCAGCGTCCACCATTGCCACACAGCGAACTTTCCCTTCCGTCTGCATTGAAATATTTCATTTCAAAATCATAACCTTGTTTTGTGTTCAACATCATCAATCCGTCTGCACCTATTCCAAATCTCCTCGTACAAAATTTCTTTACTTGCTCGGTGCTGATGTCTGAATATAGATTCGTCCTGTTATCTAGAATAACAAAGTCGTTACCGGTGCCCTGGTATTTGTAAAAGTGAAATTTCATAATTGCAATATTAGTGTAAACTGGTGGAATGGTGAATGGTGGGTGGGGAATGGCGAGTAGCTAGTAGGGAGTAGCTAGTGGCCATTGGGGGAAGGAAAGCTCATGTTTTCAATCATTTTGCTTAGCATACGAAATACAGATTCCAGATTTTTTTGTAAATTATTTGCCTGTTCCGGTTTGATATACTCAAGTAATAATGCTGCTTCAAGTTGAGTATCTATTTCAACGGCTGAACTTCTGGCAATTTCATAAAATCTCTTTTTTTCATTTTTTGATTTTCTCGCGGCGCCTTCTGCAATATTGCTGCAAATAGAGATAGTTGCCCGTCGCAATTGGCTTACCAAACCGTATTGTTCTGCATTTCAGAAGTTTTTCGAGATGATATAAACTTCTTTTACCAACTTTAAAGATATACTATAAACAACCAGCTTCTTGTGGGATACATTAAGCATGATATTGAATTTTACGGGTAAGTTCCGCTTTCAGTTTCGTCTTACCCAAGAATTTTCAACACCCGATAATGCTTTTTACATCAAATGACTTGAATTAATTATGGTAAGTCACTTGTGATAATTAGCGTATTTAATAAGTTAAGTTAAGAGAAGTGAAAGTATGGTACCAACCCCACTAGCCATTCCCCACTCACCTTTCTTCTCACATCCCACTAATAATCTCCATAGACTTTACAATCAGATGCTCCACCGCCTTCCCCCCATCTTTAGAAAATTCTTTGGCAACACGGTTTGCAACAATGGCATTGAGACTAATACATTGATGTCCCAGTAATTTACCAAGGCCATAAATTGCTGCCGTTTCCATTTCGAAATTGGTGATGCGATGGCGGCCAAAACTGAATTGTGTAAGTCTATCAATGAGCTGGGGATTGTTTAATGCCAACCTTAATATTCTTCCCTGCGGACCATAAAATCCGGGACATGTCACTGTTATACCATGGTGAAAGTCTTTTACAAAATGCCTGAGCAATGCACTTCCAGCCCCGCTGATATACGGGTAAGCGGTATTGTTATGCATCTGGGTATGGGTATTGAATGAATGCAGTAGTTGCTTTTCTTCTTCATTGGTTTGAAGACGGTAAAAATTCAAGAGGTTATCAATGCCCAATCCATGAGTAGACGCTACGAAACTATCCACCGGGATATCTGGTTGCAACGAACCGGAAGTGCCGATACGGATCACTTGTAAGGAGGTCAATGAAGGTAGAATGGTCCTGGATTCAAAATCTATATTCACCAAAGCATCCAACTCGTTCAACACAATGTCAATATTGTCGGTGCCAATACCGGTTGAGACAACAGTTAGTTTCTTTTTACCCATATAACCGGTATGGGTTACAAATTCGCGGTGCCGATTTTTGTATTCAATTTTATCAAAATGTTTACTTACTTCCTGCACCCTGTCGGGATCACCCACCGTAATTATCGTGTGAGCAATTTCTTCCGGTCTTGTATCCAGGTGATAAATTGCGCCACGTTTGTTAATGATCAGTTCCGATTCTGCAATGCGTTGCATAAAATTTGTTTTGCTGAGATGTTCTAAGTTCAAGTTTTTTTGGAGATTCTTCAGTAAAAATTTCTATTTTCGCAGCTGTTTAAAAATGGTCCTGTGGCCGAGTGGCTAGGCAAAGCTCTGCAAAAGCTTCTACAGCGGTTCGAATCCGCTCGGGACCTCTGAAATACCATGCAAAAAAAACAAAGACCTGCAAACAATTCGTTTGCAGGTCTTTGTTTTGGAGATCTGTACAGCAATGCAAACAAATGCAATAATTTGATATTCTTTCAGAGAGCAGGCTTTTAAATGGGTTTTCGTTTTTTCATCTTATGCGGATCTCTGTAATTTAAATGAAACAACATGCTTAATCGTCGCAACCAATAACTAATTGCCCGGTTGTGGTTGCCCGTGATGACAAGTGCCACAGGTAACAGCCAGTAATGAATCGCCGATCATCGGTTGACTTAGTTCGAAATATTTTTCGTTGATGCCGATGGTCATGCGCATCATGTTGCGTGCTATTTCCTTTTCTGGTTTTTCGTCACTCGCGTAATCGGGCTTGTGCGTTTCCTTGTTTTCTGCATGACAAAAATTACATGATACACCCAGCTCGTCTTCAAATCCATCCACCATTGGTTTTGTCAGCGCTTTTGAACTGATGTTTTGTGGAAGAACCTTCAGATTCTTGTATTCCGCCGAAACGTTATCGGGTTTGATGGCCGATACACCCAAAGTAATAATACTGATCATAGATCCAGCAACTATCAGTGTTTTTAAAGTTAAACGCTGATTATTTGAATAAACTAACAAGCAATTATACGAATGCCTTTACAACAAATTTTTGCGGGTTTCTTTGTTTATTTTGTTGGACAATTCAGTAATGGCGGTTACAACAGCTTCCTCAAATGTTACCCCATATTGAGATACTATGTGTACGTTATCTGAAGAGATTAAACGGATCTTGCAAAATTTGGTATTACCAGGCGTTTGAAAATCTTCTCCAAGGATCAATTCTGTGCGAATGATTGATTCAGGGAATTGAATTAATTTTTGGACACAATTCTTTGTAAAGGATTCAAGGTGGTTAGTTATTTGAAAATCCAGTGCCTGGATCACTATTTTCATGTTTGTCTTTTGGGGTTACAATTAATAGAAGGCGAAAATTAAGTTGATCGGCTATAAATTTACTTTTTTCTTGTTGTATATATTGAAACGGATTGCCTGTATTTTTCAATTTCATTTTGCAATTCGATATTCACCGAAATGATTGAATCTTTGAAAAGCAGCAAAACCCTGTTTTTTTCATTATACGAAATATTGTCGCGAATGAGTATCCCACTTATTACAGACAAGGTAATTATAACTACGAAGCAAAGCAATATCCAAAACGGTTTTATTTTCATGTTGCTGAGCATTCTAACCGTAAATTTCGGGCTTGACAATTAGCAATACATTAATATTAAATTAGAATTAAATTAGAATCATTTCCGTTGAATTAAGTTTGAAGCGATGGGTAACTTAATTGTAAATGCAGATCCCTGGTTTATCTCCGATAACACGGATATGTTTCCCTTGTGCATTTTAATGATTTGGTTAGTTAGTGAAAGTCCCAATCCAAACCCTTTAATTGCCGTGTGCTCATTGATCCTGTAAAAAGGTTGGAATATATTGCTAAGTTCTGATGCTGGTATACCAACTCCTTTATCCTCAATAGTAATATTTATTTGCTGCCCCGTTGCTTTTAATGTTATCCTTGCTTTATGATCCGTGGAATATTTACAAGCATTGCTTACAATATTCTGGATAGCTGAAAACAATAATTCTTCATTGCCCCATACAATCAGGTTATCTTCTTCTGGTGGCAGCTCATTAAAAATCAGGACAACAAAATACTTGGGATTTATCTTAGTTAATTCCCCGGGTATTCTCAACAAGATATCATCGATCCTTATTTTTTCTATTGAAATTCCTCCTGCATCACCGGAGGTAACTGCAAATTCAAGAAGTGTTTGTGTAAGTTTATTCAGATGGCGAACATCCTGGTATATTGATTGCATAACATTTTTATAATCGGCGGCCCCGCGTTCACGCAATAAAGATACTTCGAGCTGGCTGGAAATTGCTGTTAGCGGAGTTGAAAGTTCATGCGAAGCATGAGCAATAAATCTTTGCTGTAATTCAAAGCTATCCTGCAATCTATCCAATAAGCGGTTAAGGGTTGAGGATAGGTAATGCCACTCATCATCCATATTTCCGGAGTCGATGCGCCTGGCGAGGTTTTTAGCTGAAATTTCATTTACGTCATCTGCAATTTTTCTTACAGGTTTCAATAGCTTTTCAGAAAAAATATAGCCGCCTATAATGGTAATTAGTAATCCGCCAATGATGCTGAGGCCAAGTATTAGTTTTAGTTGCGCTAGTTTTAGTTTTCCATCACCGTCTACGGCTCCTACTACCATCACTATCCTGTAAGTATTGTTTATATAGTGGTAAGCTATGATGTCTTTCTTGTTTTCGGTAAAATATACGGCGCCATTGATCCGGGCATCATCAAGAATTTTTTTATTGATGCTGAGCGTGTCATTTGCAATATCAGTATAAGTATAGATTCTTTGATTAATGTAATCGTAAGCCTGTATCGCTTTATCAGACATTGCCAGGTTAGTGGAAGAATCAATTTTTTGGATCAAGGCGCGGTCGAAGACCTCCGATTGACTTAATAACCTTGCAGTGGTAATTGCGCGGTTGGTAAGCCGGGTGGAAATATTTTTTATCCTGCTCGTATAGGAGAAATAATAGACAGATATGCCTACCAGTGATAGAATGCCCAGTACAATTAAGGCAAAAAGCATTGTGATCCTTAAGCGTACAGGCATTTTAATTGTCTTTAAGCATGTAGCCCATTCCAACCTGGGTTTGAAGGAGCTTCATTTCAAACTGTTTGTCGATTTTATTGCGTATATAACTGACGTAAACATCAATTACATTGGTATTGGTATCAAAATCCACATCCCATACATTTATTGCAATGTCGGCTCTTGATACAACTTTATTTTTGTGCCGCATTAAAAATTCAAGCAGTTGAAATTCCTTTGCCGTTAATTTAATGACCTGGTTATTTCTACGGACTTCTTTGCTATCCATATTCATTTCCAGGTCTGCTGCTTTTAGGAGATTACCAACGGGAAGTTGCTGATTCATGGTTCTTTTTAGTAACGCTCTCATTTTTAAAAGTAATTCCCTGAATTCAAAAGGTTTTACCATGTAATCATCTGCGCCAGCATCATAACCATCTACTTTATTATTAAGGCTACTTAGAGCGGTAAGCATGATAATCGGCACATAGGAGTCTCTGTATCGTATTGCTTTACATAATTCGTAACCATTCATAGATGGCAGGTTAATATCGAGAATGACAAGGTTGAAAGAATGTTGAGTGAATAATTGCAATCCAATTTTTCCATCATAGGCAACTTCCGCATGAAACCCATGTTCTGAAAGGCCAAACCTGATGGTGTCAGCTATTTTTGGTTCATCTTCAATAATCAATATTTTTCTTTCTTCCATAGTATCAAAATTAATGAATTATATCGCTTTTTCTGGAACCAAGCGTACCTGAAACGATTCTCTAATCAAATTCTAACCCGGCATTAACGAGACCTTAAGAGCGCCGGTGTAGATTTCAATATCATTTAAAAAGGAGGAACATTATGAAACCATTTGTACTATCGGTCATTGCTATCTTCACATTTTCCAATTTTATAATGGCGCAGACAATTGATGATGCAGCCAGGAGTATTTACGCTCACCGCTATAATAAGGCGGAGCAACAATTACATTCAATAATACAAATGGATCCCATGAACCAGCAAGCCTGGTACTATCTCTGCAATGTATATATGGAAAAAAATAACCTGGAAGGACTTAGCGATACATTGCATAAAATGCCGCCGGACCTAATGAATAAGCCTTTATTGACCGCCGCATATGGTCACTTACTAATGCGTCAAAATGATTCGGTGGCTGCATACAAGAAATTTGAAGAGGTGTTGAAAGATACAAAGATGAAGGATCCGGCAGTACTGGCCGAAGTAGCCAATGCACACATAGACGTGAAATATGGTAACGCTTCTTATGCGTTGGAACTGTTGGAAAAGGCTATTAAAAAAAATAAAAGCAACCTGCATTTATATATTCTTAAAGGCGATGCTTTCCGTAAGCTTGGTGATGGTGGAAATGCATATAAAGCATATAATGAAGCGCTGACAAAAGACGAACATTATGCAATCGCTTATTATAAGATTGGCAAAATTTATACATCGCAGAATAATTCCGATCAATTTTTACCAGCATTTGAAAAAGCGGTAGCGTCTGATCCGAATTATGCACCGGCATTATATGAATTGTATTACTATTACTATTTTAATAATGCAAATCGGGCAATGGACTATCTCACAAAATACATAGCAGCGTCTGATGAAAATATATCGAATGATTTCCTGGTTACCGATTTGTTATATGCGCAGGGTAAATACGAGAAGTCTGTTGAAAACGCTTTGAGACTTTACGAATTGTTTCCGGCGCAATCACAGAGAATGAACAAGCTCATTGCTTATAGTTATAAAGAACTTGGCAAGCCGCAACAGGCATTATTATATTTAAACAATTACCTGGCCGGGGGCATTGATAGTGGACATGCCCTGAATGATTATGAGATGGCTGGCAATATTTACGCAGCCATTGAGGGACAAGAAGATTCTGCGGCTGTTTACTATGCAAAAGCTGCAGCTTTGCAAACAGATATTGAAAAGAAATCGGCTTACTACAAAAAACTGGCAGGTCTTTATAAATTGCGCAAGGATCATGGCAATGAAGCCTATTGGCTGGGGAAATATTATTCTGTTATCAAGGATCCTTCTAATGTAGATCTTTTCAACTGGGCAATTGCCACTTACCTTAATAAAGATTATAGTGCGGCAGACAGCTTGTTCACGCTTTATGAGACCAAATATCCAAAAGAAGAATTTGGATATTATTGGGGAGCACGAAGCAGCGCTGCCATTGATACATCTATGGAACGGGGACTCGCGATTCCTCATTATACAGGGTTAATCAATCTCGCTGGCGCCGACAGCAGTGCTGGTATCAGCAATAAACACCTGGTAGAAGCGTATGGTTACCTGGCAGCTTTTGAAGCCAATACCGAAAAAAATTATGAACGGGCAATTGGTTACTTTGAAAAGCTTCTTGAATTGGAACCAACAAACAATGATGCCCTGAGGTATGTTTCGATACTGAAAAAGAATCTTAGCAAAGGAAAAGGTACGAGTAACCTTGCAGACAAATAAACTGTTTTCGTTGTTAGTATAGTCAAAGGCAATCCTACAGGGTTGCCTTTTTACTATGGCAGCATTCGCGCCTCAATTCATTATAGCTGCCAGGCAAACTGATTGATGAGTTTGGTATAAGTTAATTGGAACGATTACGACAAAAGTAACTTCGTTGTTGATTTCAATTCCCGTTACTGGTCAGTTTTTAACAACAAATAAAATAAAAACGGGCTTCATTTATCAGGAATTCATTTGCCTGATATGGTTGGATTTAATTCTGATAATTTTGGGGTATTCGCTCAACAATTGTTAAAAAACGAATAATTTAATTAAGGAGACCTTGTACATAGACCAAACGTTCAACACCAAACAAGGGTTTTAATAGACCAGCGCTTTTTTTCATTGCTTCAGCTTTTTCAGGAATCAACCTGCGTACTTCATCAAAGTTTTTAAATAACCTGCCATGATGTTAACCGGATTTGCTCCCTGCACACCATTCAATGATTGAATCAATTTTTGAAAGTCATTTTTCATCCTCCAGTGCCCTATTGTACAATAAGAACCACAGCGCACAACCTATTCTCCCGGGCACTTGAATGGGAAAAAGACTTTTCATAACATCAATAAAAGATTCAATTGAACGGTGCTGTATGAAGGTTAAAATAATCACATTGCAAAAGAAAGCTTATGAACTTTTTCTCTCGAAAAGTATATTAATTGTATTAGCCGTGGAAAATGCAGTTTAATGAAGTAAGCCAATTGTTAGATTAGCATTCCCTGATGTTTGATTATTGAGCAGTTCTGAATAAATTAACTTTCGTTGTTTTTTTTCCGCCTATATTCTCCAGTACAAGCGCCGTGCTGCTAATGGATAGTATTTTATATTTGCTGATTTTACCTTTCAGTATGATAAAGAGATTATGCCTTGTGAAGTCATAATTCCATACCCCCTCCAGCGTTTTGTTTGTTTGGAATTTTGCATACCCATTTGTATAGAAATTAATGGTAGCAATGGAATCAACCGGGAAATATCCCTTTTGTAAGTTACTATTGTCTATCTGCCATTGATTACAAAGTAATTTTATCGTTTGCTGATCAGAAATTCGACTGCTCTTGTTTTTCTGTGCTATGAGCGATTGAGCTACCGTTACTATTGGCAGGCTCATTAATATGATAATAAGTAAATTGATTATATAGTAGCGATAATTTTGCACGGTGCATTTTTTTGGAAACCTGGATACAGATGAAATCTTTTCTTCGTTGCAGTATAAATAAGTCTTTCAGTATACTTCATTGTAAAGGATGGGCTCGAAAGAATTTATTGACCTTTTTTAGATTGTTAATCGGTTAATAAAGCTGGAAATAGCCATCCTTGGTTTCTTTTTATAGCATTAACAGCATCTCATATATGTTTTTCGCTTCTTATGGAGAGCTACTTAATGTACTCCTTTGAATATTTTTCACCTTTGTAAAAAATGTAATACTGATTTCATTTAGGAGACTATTGCAAATTAGATATATAGTATTAATAATTGCTTAAAATTACATTAGAAAACGGTTAGAAAGGATTCGGCAGGAGACGGCATAGTTAGCATTTACCCGGTAAACTGTTATGAAAATGATGCTACTTTTTAGATTCAAATTAACCTTTTTGCGAGAAAAGCTCAGTTGAACCATGTACGAGTAGGGGGTGAGGTTTTTCTATTTACTCATCAAATTCTTTCCCTTCTGATAGATATCTGCAAATCTTATTAACGGAGTTTCCCACTTTACTAATTAATTTCAATAATCTTTCCGGTCCAATACCCAGATGAGCCGACCACCAAATCAATTCGCTGAGATTATTTGGATCAATCACTTCTAAATTCTCCGGTATTTTCATTTCAATACTCATTGTATTCGGATTGACAGCATCTGCTAATTCTTAAATGATGTGGAATCGTATAAATCAGTGAACCGGTAACGCGGGTAGATGAAATTTATAAAATCTACTATGCAATATCGGAATGTATCACAATATTTTTGCTTCAAATCCTAACAAATTAATATAAAAACTGAACGATATTAAAAAGATATTAAGCTAAATTCGGTATTTAGGGGCAGCTTTTTCTTTTCAGGGCATGGAAAAACAACTTTATAAAGGGCACCCTTTCAGGAAACTGCAATCAACAAATCCCCTGCGATCGGTATTCAATATTATTAACTTATAAACCGGGTCTTGAAATACCAGCGATCTTTTATTGGTACATTTGCGATAATTTGAAACAACCCAAACTGATGATTACAGCTATCATAGTTTTCGTTTTTGTTTTTGGATATATAGCCATCGCATTTGAGCATCCTTTGAAGCTTAATAAAGCAGCATCCGCGCTAATTACAGGCGTACTATGTTGGACTATCTATATGCTTCAGAGTAAATCTGCACAAACAGTAAGTGAAGAATTGCTTCATCATTTGGGTGAAATAGCTTCTATTCTTTTCTTTTTGTTGGGTGCAATGACCATTGTAGAATTAATAGATTCTCACGATGGTTTTGACATTATTACCCAAAAGATAAAAACAACCAGTAAGTCAAAATTGTTATTGATAGTAATTACTATTACCTTTTTTCTTTCTGCTTTACTGGACAACTTAACTACAGCAATTGTGATGACATCGCTGTGCTCGAAAATATTAAGCAAAAAGGAAGACAGACGCTGGTTTGCGGGTATGATTGTTATTGCAGCCAATGCGGGCGGTGCGTGGTCGCCATTGGGTGATGTAACGACTACCATGCTCTGGATTGGCGGACAAATTACTGCCATCAATATTATGAAGCAACTCATATTGCCCAGCCTTATTGCTTGTGCTATTCCAGCATTAATAGTGGCATATCGTTTTACTGGAAAGAAGGTAGCGGCTATGCCTGAATCGGTTTGTACACTCAAAGAAAAAAGAGATGGCAAAATAATCCTTTTTGCAGGTGTTGGTTTTTTAATTTTCGTTCCGGTATTCAAAACAATTACACATTTGCCACCCTTTATGGGCATGTTGCTGGCATTGGGTTTAATGTGGGTAATTACCACCATTGTACACAAAGGCAAAGAACCTGCGGTTGCGGAGAGATTTACAGTGGCAAAGGCATTACAAAAAGTAGATACACCAAGTATTTTATTTTTTTTAGGGATCTTATTAGCTGTCTCCGCGTTGCAATCATTTGGCGTACTAAAAGACCTTGCGGTATTTCTCAGCAGCACAATCAAAAATGATTACCTGATTGGTACAGCGTTGGGACTTTTATCAGCTATTGTGGATAATGTGCCATTGGTAGCAGCGTCGCAGGGAATGTATGATTTGTCAACTTATCCAACAGACCATCCATTTTGGGAGTTTCTGGCATTAACTACCGGTACAGGAGGGAGTGCTGTTATTATTGGAACCGCAGCAGGTGTTGCGGTAATGGGTATTGAACAGATTGATTTCATGTGGTACCTTAAAAAAATTGGTTGGCTTGCATTAATTGGTTTGGCTGCAGGCATCCTGGTTTTTCTGCTTCAAATTCAATTGTCATAATAACTGCAATAACAGTAAACAATCATCCTATAATATTCACTACAACCTTGCAGTAAGGATCTTCCATAATAGTAACATCAATAACTTCATCAGCGTTTGCTGGAAGATTAGGTCAGCCTTAACTTGGTTGTTTAATGTAATTTTTTTGGGATCAATTAGTGTATCACACTTTCATGAAAGGTAGACACAGAAGAAAAAGCAGCGGATTAAATAATTCGCAATGGTTTTCGCCACTTTCCCCGGCATATTTTTATCGCTGATGCGTTTAGCACTTTCCCACTGGCTCCAATATCTAAAATTGCATGCGCTATAGCTAACCTTGTACAATGTTGGAACGTTTTGAAATTTTATCCGTTATGAACTTAGAGGTGAAATACAAAGCAATGTCCAGTATGAGCGCACAAGTTAATCTCCCAACCTTACAACAGCGCTATTTGTAAAATCAACGACAATTCTTCCCATAATTATTACCTGCTTTTTCAATTTGTAAACTACCAGACACAGATCGTTTGCAAATCTTGGTCTATTTGTATCGTAAATCAAATAAAATGAAAATGTATTCAACTGATCCAAAAGAAAATCGCACACAGGCAACTTATGTGACAACGCACGCTGCGCATTTCACGCGGCTTGCTTTAAAAATATTTTTCGTATTGGTAACCGCTATGATGCAGGTAGGCCTGGCCAATGCTCAAACCGGAAGCGATAAGCCATTCGTAAATGTAAATGAACAGGGCATTATACTCGGGGGTTATGATGCTGTAGCATTCTTTACGGATAACAAACCCGTAAAAGGTGATCCAACATTTCAATTTAATTATGATGGTGCCATATACCAGTTTGCATCGCAGGAGCATCTTGATCTTTTCAAATCAAGCCCCGAAAAATACAAACCGCAGTTTGGTGGATACTGCGCTTATGCTGTTTCGTTGGGTAGAATTGCCCCCATTGATGTAAACACATTTTCCATCGTAAATGGAAGGCTGGTGATCCAGCACAATGCGCGCGCTGTTGCGGGATGGAACAAAGATGTTGCTGCTAACCTGCAATTGGCAGATAAATACTGGCCTGCAGTAGTTAAGAACAGCGGCAAACAAATTGTAACGGAGGACGAAAAGAAATTTTTGAATAATACTGACCAGGATGGAGTAACACTCCAAGGTTATGACGCCGTTGCATATTTCACCGGGAACAAAGCCATTAAAGGTGATCCGAAATTCTCTGCCAGGTATAATGGTGCCACATATTGGTTTTCTTCCGATGACCACGCTGCATTGTTCAAAGATAACCCTGAAAAATATGCGCCACAATACGGTTCCTTTTGCGGCTATGCAATGAGCCTTGGAAAGTTAAGGCCTGTAGATCCAAATATATTTCAATTTGTAAACGGAAGATTGATTTTGCAGCATACCAGAGATGCCTACGATCAATTTAATAAAGACGTTGCAGGCAACACTGCCAGGGCTGATGGTTACTGGCCAATTGAAATAAAAAAGCACGCCGGTAAGAAAGTAAAATTTGATAAACCGGCTCAACCTGTGAACAACGATAACGGAAGTTCAAATTAAGCATCGTAAAAAAAACTACAACAATAAAAATATAAACATGAAAAAGCTTATTCTATTTTTATCACTCATTGCAGGTTTTGTTTCTATAGTTGAAGCACAATTATTAAGTACAAAAACAATTTCACTGGAAGCTGCGAAAAAAGTAGTGGCAGAAGCTGTGAAATATGCGAAAGCTAACAATGCTCCCGGTGGCGCAATTGCTATTGTAGACGCCGGTGGCAACCTGCTGTATCTTGAAAGACTAGACAATACTTTTCCCGCGGCAGCAGAGGTGGCTATTAAAAAAGCAAATACAGCCGCATTGTTCAAAGCACCATCATCAAAATTAGAAAATAGTATCAATGGCGGAAGACAGGCATTGATTACCGTGGGTCATACTTTTTTGCAGGGTGGTATTCCGATTATAGCAGATGGACAAGTAGTTGGAGCAATTGGTGTTAGTGGAAGTGCCAGTGCCCAGCAGGATGAAGACATGGCGAATGCGGGTGCGAAAGTGCAGTTGTGAGGGAAGGTGTAAAAGTATACAGTATTGAGCTTAGCGTTTGGAGTATAGAGTATATAGATGTGAGATAGGTAGATGTTAGATAGACGTTAGACAGATGATGCCGGGAAAGCAAAAAATAAAAACATGAAAAAGATAGTCCTGATAAAATTGTACTGCCTGGTGATGCTTGCTGCTGCTGCGCAGGAAATAAGACAACTGAGTGTTGATAAGCCGCAGGCCATTGCGGACCTTCGTACCAACAGCGGAGCCGCGGCGGTAAATGCCAAATGGTACATACAACCTGCACGCATAGCCGAAGCAGATTTTAGATCTCCGGGTCGTACTGCTACAGATGCAATGTTGTTGTATCCAACTGGAATGAATATCAAAACACATACGCTGATCCCTCAAATTGGTGCCAGTGATTTTGATGCAGCTTTCCGTCCAATACAACCTACCGATCTCGAAATGCGCGAAGGCATGGGACTGGTATCATTTGTCTGGTTTAAGGTAGATATCATCATTCCTCCAACAATTGGAAAACTGCAAACAGAAGGTTCAACCGCAGTATTTGAAATTGTAGTGGATGATTACAGCGAGATTTGGGTAAATGGTAAGCAAATGCAGGGATTTGGTCAATCCGGCAACGGGCTCATTGCCGGATTTAATAACCGCAACCGTGTTGTACTGAGTCATCATACAAAACCCGGTGATCATTTTTCAATTGCCATCCTGGGTATCAATGGCCCATTGGGAAAAATACCCGATAATTATATCTGGGTTAGAAATGCTGTTGTTGATTTCTATAAGGAACTGCCCGCTAACAGCGCATGGAAAGATGTTGGTAGAATATATACCATTGATTCCGGGCTTAACAAAGTCATTGGCGCCGATACAAAAATTGAAAAATGTGCTGATGGGTTTTCGTTTACGGAAGGACCAGTATGGCATCCCGATGGTTATCTGTTGTTCAGTGATCCAAATACGAATAGTATTTACCGTTATAATCCAGCAAATAAAAATGTAGACGTATTCATCAGCCATAGTGGTTATACAGGTGAAGATATAGGCGATTATGGTCAGCCGGGTTCCAATGGACTTGCGATTGATAAAGAAGGCAGATTGATTGTTGACCAGCATGGTAATCGACGAGTCATCAGGCATGAGAAAAAAGGCCCGGTAACAATATTGGCAGACAAGGTTGATGGTAAACGCTTTAATAGTCCCAATGATATTGTCTTGAAAAGTGATGGATCAATTTATTTTACTGATCCTCCCTATGGCTTACCCAACTTTTTCAACGATACAAGAAAAGAACTGGATTATTCAGGTGTGTTCATGATAAAAAACGGGAAAGTACAGGTTGTGTCTAAAGACCTGGGAGGTCCTAACGGATTGGCTTTTTCTCCGGATGAAAAATATTTTTATGTAACGAACTGGGACATACGCGATATTCATCATACCAAAACATTATGGCGCTATGAAGTACAACCCGATGGTACATTAAAAAACGGAAAGATATTTTTTGACTGGAACCAGACAGAAGATGACGAAGCACTGGATGGCATGAAAGTAGATAGAGCAGGAAACTTATTTGTATCTGCACCTGGTGGTTTGTGGATACTGAATGCAAATGGAAAGTTATTGGGCAAAATAGTTACCCCGGAGCGCCCCGCTAATATGGCATGGGGCGATGCAGATGGAAGAACTTTATACTTGACAGCCCACAGTAGTTTGTATAAATTAAGAGTGAATACCGGCGGAAAATTCAGCTGGCAATAGCGATCATCTGGTACTTACATTAACAGTATTCCTAATTAGACATTCACAAAAACACGATAAGATGAATGATAGTATTGCAATTGTTACCGGCGCTTCAGGAAACACAGGTCTTGCAGTTATTAAAAAATTCCTGGCAGAAGGATATCGGGTCTTTGGCACCGTCATGAAAAATGATCCGGTAAATCTAAATCTTACAGACTCGTTATTTGAAAAAGTGGCGGTGGATCTGGACGACGAAAATGAAACACGGCAATTTGTAACAACTGTCATTCGGAGATACGGCAGAATTGATGCGGTGGTTTTAACAGTTGGAGGATTTGCCATGGGTTCTATTACAAACACTGGTACATCAGACATTTTGCAACAGTATAAACTCAATTTTGAAACTGCCTATAATATCGCCCGTCCTGTTTTTACGCAAATGATGCAGCAATCGGGTGGCCGTATTTTTTTTATTGGCTCAAGGCCCGGTCTTAGTGCCGAACAGGGAAACGGAATGGTTGCTTATAGTTTGAGCAAGTCTCTTATTTTTCGCCTCGCAGCGCTCATGAATGTTGAAGCAAAAGGATTGAATATTGTTGCTTCAGTTGTTATTCCAAGTACAATCGATACGCCACAAAATCGAAAAAATATACCTGGAGCAGATCCTGCTAAGTGGGTAAAAGCGGACAGCATTGCAGACATTATTTATTTCTACTGCAGTGATGAGGCGTCAGCCATTCGGGAACCATTGATCAAAGTCTATAACAATGCCTGAAGGGAAGGTTATGTAAAACAATAAACAGTGTATTGATCTTCTATTGGCTTATCCGGGTTTTCCTTTTTTTACAGTTGTAAGCTGAGCGACAATCTATTTTTCTACCGCTACGTATATTGGACAATGTACCTCGATTAAAATATCATAGATTATGACCAACGCAACCTTAACCAATATAAAAGTGTTGATTACTGCCGGACCAACAAAAGAAGCAATTGACCCGGTTCGATTCATCAGCAATCACTCATCGGGCAAAATGGGTTATGCAATTGCTGAGGCATTTCTGCAGAAAGGTGCACAAGTTACCATGGTGTCTGGTCCGGTTTGCATAAAGCTTGAACATCCTCAACTTCACATTGTGCAGGTAAGTTCTGCTGCGGAAATGTACCTGGCCTGCTGCCAGTACTTTGAAACGACAGATATAGCGGTGTTCGCTGCAGCGGTGGCAGATTACCGGCCGGAAAAAATTGCTTTGCAGAAAATTAAAAAGCATGAGGAAAGTTTTAGCATTAGAATGGTAAAGAATACCGACATCGCTTATGAATTCGGTCGTATTAAAAATGAAACGCAACTGTCAATTGGCTTTGCACTGGAAACAAATGATGAACTGTCGAATGCTATCAGCAAACTAAATAGAAAGAATTTTGATATGGTTGTGCTCAATTCCACCAACCACAGCCAGGCTGGATTTGGATATGATACCAATAAGATAACCATAATCAAAAAAGATTTCAGCCCGCTCGAATTCCCGCTTAAAGCAAAACAGGAGGTTGCGAGGGACATTGTTAATGCCGCAACCGAATGTTTTTCCAACTGTATGGCAACCCCTGCCAGTGAAAATGTGCTGGATTACGAACGCATGTATTGGTAAGCGTTATATTCTTATTTTATGCAATTCGCTTCGCAGTACCGGATAGTCTTTCCAAATTTCTCCTGTAAATAAGAATAAGATTCAATGCCATTAACAGGATCTACATACAGTACGATCCAATCCCCATATTTCACTGCCCGTGCATGGATGGATACCGGTTCAGCTACATAATTCTTTACCGTTTCATTCATCGCCTCACCACCAGGCCCTGCGATTAGATAGTAGTTTGCTGTACCTGTTTGATCAGTTACCCGTAAAACGGGGGGGATGCCCCCGAGAATACATCGAATTGCACAATCTTTATGTGGTTTACCCTGCCCGGGTTTCATAACACCGAAATAGCATTTGGAATCTACGATTTCACCTTTTACCTGTATTTCACCCAAAGTCTCTTGTACAGTCAGCAATGACGCATCGGCGCTGTTGCCAATATGGGTTACTGGCTTATCGTTCATATCTATCTGCATCAATAATTTACCGTCGTTGTATAGTAAGGTTCCTTTTAAGTTAATTTCTTTCTGATTCAGTGTCGTATTTTTTTCTTTTTCGATATCATTAATTATACCGCCGGCACCCATCTTACCAAAACCAAGCAAGGGAATCGTTACATACGAATAACGTCCGAATATATCTTTTCCATTTACAACTTTGATAGAGGGGAAAGGTTTATTGAAATAGATACCTTTTAGTTCAGTGAGTGTGCCAAATTCAAAATTTCCGGTAGAGAATTTTTTTTGCGACAAGCCCAGCAAAATGCCGATAGAAGCAACTGCAACTATTATCAGGATCAGAACGCGCTTAATATTTTTTGCGTAAGAGGCAGGCGCATCGGGCAACCAACCAATATAAAATTCATTGTTCATGATGTTGTTTTTTGATAGAACACAGATAGTAATGATTTTCATGAATTTCACTGATGAATATCCTAACTATCATAAAAATATGCGTCTGCCTGCCGGTAGGCAGGTTCTATTTAATGTCAACTCCCGGCCTTTCAGTTCCTTCCGGGTAAGGATTTGGATTCAGCCAGACTTTTGTTCCCTCAATCTTTATATCGTAGGTACTTACTTTTTCTGTAAAGGGTGGTGGCGACTGGCCGTTATTTGGCAGGTATTGGTAGCCATGCCAGGGACAGGTTATACAACCATCAATGATCTTTCCTTCACCCAACGGTCCGCCCTGGTGCTTACAAACATTGTGAATAGCGTAAAGCCTGTTTTCAAATTTGTAAACGGCTATGCGCTCTTTATCAACGCAAAATATTTTGGCGCGGCCGTCGGCAATTTCATTTACTTCACACACATAAGCAAAGCCTGCTGTCTTTAATGGGAATTGGATATTATCCTTATTAACTTCTTTGTTTCCTGCAATCATGTGGAGTATGATCAACCATCCCGCACCAATGGACAACAAAACGATAAGTGCCGGGTGTGTTTCGTATTGAATAACGCCCAACATTACATGCAGAATGATGAGTAAGTATGCCAGGTACACAAACATGTGCAGTGTCTTCCATACCCGCGGCGATAGATTGTGTAACCAGAAATCATGACTGGTTATTGCCATCAAAAAAAATATGATCAATGCAAAAAATCCCAATGACTGAAAAGGAAATTGTGCCAAAGAATTGAACTGCGTATTAGAAGTGAACAATGATACAAATGGATTTACATTTCCCAGTGAATGAAACTGGAATATGCTGAAACTTCCGTGGACCAGTGCAATGGTAAACATGGTAACGCCCAGGTGACGGCGATTGTACAAAAAGGGTAAAAACTTTGGATTGAGCCTGCAGAGCGGACCAATACTTAAAATAACATGCAATAACAACAGCGCCAAAGTTGAAGTGGAACGAATCAGCGCAGTTTCAAAAGTATAATCTGGATTTGTCACGGCCGTTACCACTATAAAGATGGCGAGATATACCAGGCAAAACCCCAGTATGATCCAGTCATAATTTTTTTTCTGCCGGTTCCAGCCAACTGCGGAATATGATGCGCTCATGATGATGCCTCCATCCCAAAGGGACTTTAAAATGAAATACTGTCGAGAATTTGCTGATGAATAAAATCGTATATTATTAGTTCGTAGGGTGCGTTATTTTTCGGAAAAAAACTTGAATCTACCGCAAACCGATAAGCGCCCCTTGCTTCAATTCTTCCAATCAGTATTGCATTTATAATTTTCTTACTGTCTGCTGCTGCCCTGTATAAAGTGGCAGTAGGTGCAGTCAATATTTTTTTATTGATCCATTCCAATTGTAATCTACCATCACCCGACTTCCTGATACTGACTGTATAATTTTCTTTCTCAACTGTTTTAAGAATAACAGGGTAGGGTGTAGCAGCAGTTGGTTGCAGCAACTGATCGGTAACTGCCTTCGGCGTTGCAAGTCTTGCACCTATAATAGCGGCCGGTAGCAAGACCATCATCATTGACCATACCTGCAAATGCTTTTTTCTTAATGGTTTGATCATTTTTTATCTTTTAATGAACGTTTCCATTTATTTAAGAGGAAAGGCCAGAATACAATTACACCCGGAAGGATAATAATTTTAAACCCGTTGGTTGATCCTTTCGTTCCTTCATCTACAATGCTTATTCCCTTCATCAAAAAGGCCATGGCGAAGACAAAACCCATGGCCAGGTAAATCATTAGGATCATAAACACTATATTTAATATTGTTTCTATCATATTAATTTTCCACAATGAGGATACTGTTAAATCCCGACAAGCCATCTGGTTCGCGGTAAGGGTTGTCTATATCTTCCATCCAAAAATGTTCATCAATATAGAATTTGTAGACGTACCGGCCTGCGGGCAACAAGGGTATTTCAATTTTCCAAATGCCGTTTTTACAGGGTTCCATCAATAAAACATCTTGTGCCCAATGATTGAATGAACCCGCAACAGAGATTTGTGTTGCACATTCATTTTGAACCAGGAATGAAATAGATTTTCTTTTTGTATCAATCATTGGCGATTTGAATGAATTTAAAAAGGTCTCCTTTTTAAGAACTTTGAGCAATGCTTTTCTTGCCTGCACAACACCAAAGCCCTGTCTTTCTGCTGCTATACTTTTTATCCGTTTGGCCGATGAAAATAATATATGTCGTATAGCGGCTGGCGTTAGTTCCGGGTTAATTTCCAACAGCTGTGCTATGATGGAACTTACAATGGGTGCGGCGAAAGAAGTTCCATCCACATGCATGTAATAGGGTGCAATGTATTTGCATTGCTGAATACGGTTTATAATGGCGGTTCGGATAACACCTGCATCAGTAGCTTGAACGAGGTTCTTATCCAACCGGGTATCTTGAATCCGGGTTTTAAGCCTGGCAGGCAATTCCGTATCTGCGCTTTTGATCAATTCATTTAAAGTTACCGCTTCTTTTTCTTCCGGCGTTCCGGGTAAAATGGGAGCCGCCATCCAGATAGCATGCGCAAGTATCTCGGGCTTCATCAGTTCATCCACCGTTTTTCCAAAGCTGGAATGATAAGCGTCGTTGGTGCTGTCGAGTTTATTATGGTCATTGATGCCGCCCACTGCTATTACATTGAGAGCATTGGCAGGTGGCTTAATAAAGCCCTGCTCATCATTTCCAACGGCAGCTACAATGCTAATGCCCAATTTTATTAATTCTTCGGCCAATTTATCAATCACACTTTCCTTATGAGAAATTACATCGTCACCACCCAGGCTCATATTTATAATCCTAATGTTATATTCTTTATGATGCAAGAGCACCCATTGCAGCGCTTTCACAATATTATCTGTGGATATCCTGCCATTGTCATCCTGCACTTTCAATAAAACGAGTTCTGCGTCACTGGCTATTCCCCTGTAAAGACCATTGCTAAGGTAGCCATCGCCGGCGCATACAACAGTTGTCATGGTACCATGCCACGCTGCTGCATCGGTGGGAAGCGTATTAGAAACGGCAATATCAACGATTTTCTTAATGCGGTTACGCTGTGCAGTTAGATCCGGGTGCGCACAAAAGCCACTGTCAATAAAACAAATGCAAACTCCTTTACCAGTAAAGCGTGGGTCAGCATCCAGGCGAAGCGGTGTGGGCAGGATCACAAAATCATCTGCACTTTTCACTGGAAAGTACGGACCAATTTCAGGTAACAAGCGCTGTTCTCTTATGATTTCAGTATGATAATAATCTACACAGCGGCTACAGGTACCGTCGGCGTCCGACCATGTTGGGTTGTGGGTTTTAATTCGATCAATAACCTGCCGTTCATTATCAATATGGAAGCGATACAGTAGTTTATCCACAGTATCGTTGCACAATGGGCATATTACATTTTCATTGTTTTCCATCTTGTAAAGAAAATACAGAAGCAGTTTTGTAATTGTCGCGTACCCGACTGTGATGGCAATTGATTAATTTTTATTATCCGTTATCAGCATAGCATGTCCATCCCGGTCTCTTACAATGAATGCGTGGAATAATGAGTGTTGGCTGTTCTTCAATTGAACCAACTGTTTGGAAACGAATTTATAGGTATCGATTTGCAGTTGCTGGTATAATTTCTCCGCATCTTCTACAAACAGGGTCGTTTGCCAATGCCAGATATCATCAGATCGGGAATCAGCGGGGTAAGGTTTGCCAGGTCCGGGTTTAAGATATTCCAGGAATTCTATTCCCGGTCCGGCAGCGGCCCGCAACCCGGTAATATGCAGGCTGGCGCCTTCCACAAAATTAAGGTGCGCCTGTTCCATACCCATGTTCCAGCTATCGCCTTTGCGCATGATACCTAACAGGGTCTCATAAAAATGAAGGCTGCTATCGGTGTTACTAACGGCAATGGCTGTATGATCTATGCCAAGGAATAGTTTTGTTTTTGAGGTTTGCCATTTAGGTTGGCCTTTTCCTTTTGGGAAGTATATAAGTTCGAGGTTATGCATATCGGGGTCATGAAAATAAAATGCTTTTACACCTGCAGCGGCTTTGTTGCTCATAGGAATGGTTTGCGGCGCGGTAGACACATGCATCACCATGTGCTTACGCAATTGGTTATACGCTTTGTTCATATCGCTTACTACAATAGCGATATGCTGAAACATTAAATCATTACTCACTGCATTGTCAGGAATGGACCGGCCACCGCTGGTAAGGTAATCAGTTAAGACAAGCAATTCATCTCCCAATTGCATCTGCACAATTCGCATGCGCAAACCAAAAATGCCCTGCAATTGTTCATAGTCTGCACCATACACTTCATGGTCGCTTATTTTTTTAAATCCAAGTACTTCGCTGTAAAATTTTACGGAGCGTTGCATATTACTGACTGTAACGCCAATGGCAGTTATTTTTTTTACTTGTGCAAAGGTTGCAGGATGCAGCAAACCTGTTATAAAGGTCAGGACCAGGAATTGTAGAAACTGTTTCATAAATTAATAATAATTAAATTCAGTGTGAATAGTATGGGCCGGCATTTATCCGCTTAATTGCTTCTGTTATGCCTGCCTGCTGCAAGGCAAGTCTCAGGCTTGCAGGGTAGAATCTTTATTATGCGAGGCCGGTTTATTTTTTACTACTAAATAAATTTCTGTTGCGCAGAGCATACCCATCACAGGTACCGTCACATAAATCCATAAACTGGTCCACACATGTGCCGGCAGAGCCGATGCAAAACTGCGCGCCGGGTTCATTCCAAAACCGCTGACCGGCCCCGCGGTAATTACATAAATACAGACAAGACTGCCGGCAATGATGCGTGTATATTTATTTAATTTATTGCTGCCCGATGTGAACAGCACCATGCTCATTGTTATAAATGCTATAATAAATTCTATTGCAAAAGCCGGCCAAATTCCACCACTACCTGGTACCGTTACAACCGTTTTAACGGGCGGGTCAACCAGCGTAGATCCCAGCATCCATTGCATCAGGTAGACAGCGAGTGTACCACCCGCCAATTGAAAGGCAATGAAAAACATAGCATCCCAGTGACACATTTTTCCAATCCGCCAAAAGCAAATGGTTACTGCAGGATTGATATGGGAACCAGAGGGACTGGTCCATGGCGAGTAAAATATAAACAATGCAGTTGACCCCATCATCAACCCCATAATAATCATGCGGGTAAAATCATTCTGAATAGTGGCATGCAGCACAGTATTTTTTCCTTCCAGCATGGCACCAAAAAAGCAGGCAGAGATCATAAAGATAGCCAGGCCAAGAGCTTCCTGCAGATAATGTCTCCAATTTTTCTTGAAGGACGCTTTTAATTGCGGCATCCCTCCGGAACCGGTAAAAACACGTATTGGCATTGCTCTCATGATACAAATAGAGTAAGAATTCAATTTTATGGATGTCGCCTGTTTGACGAAAGAGAGAAATTCCAGGGTTTATATTGTGGACAAAATAAATTTATACAATGATAACAGGGGATTACATACTTTATAAAATTGATAATTCGACTGAAATACCTTTTTCTTTACTTCTATTGGCCGACGAGACAAAGGAGGCTATTGAAAAATATATTTATAAATCGGATGTTTACACTTTGCATACAATAGACAATCCAAATCCAATAGGTGTTTTTGCTTTATTCAGCTTAAGTAACACTACTATTGAAATTAAAAATATTGGCATACTGAATTCATATCGTGGTCGTGGGATAGGAAGTTTTATGATAGAAAAAATCCAAGAAATCGCGGTTCAGAAAAATTGTAAAGAGATCATAGTTGGAACCCCGGTTACCGGAAAAAGAGAAGTTAATTTCTATGTTCGTAACGGATTTGTGCAATATTCAATTATAAAAGATTTTTTTATACATCATTACACCGAACCAATTATTGAGGATGGAGTCAGGCTGAGAGATATGGTAATGCTTAAGATGGTTATCGATATTGGAGGTGGTCGCAATAAAGAATTATTAGGAATGAGCCGCTTTTGAATCCGTGTTTTTATCAGCTTTTTTCGGTGAGACGAGGGCGTTATACCAGGATATATTATACACTTACATGCATATTCTTCAGTTCTCTTTCCAGAAAATAATTTAATAGTGTACGGATAACAGCTATAGACGCCAGTTTGCCAATATCATCCCAGCTGGGTGCAACTGCCGTGGCAAGTACATCTGCTCCTAACAGCAATTCAAGCGAAACAGCAACAGAACTGCCGAATTGTACCCTGATTTCTTCTTTACTTATTTTTTGTTTTGACTTGTTTATTCCATTGAAATAATAAAATAGTGTTTTAATAACAGCTATGCCGATAATGACTGCCGCCAGTATTTCAACCGCGTGACTAACGTTAACGGTAATATATTTTGCTATCTCTTCCATTTTATTTTTTTGAACCACAGAGACACTCAGCCACAGGGGAGCACGGAAACAAAGGATAAGGAGCGTAAATAATTACATTGTAGCGTGAATTTGCAACGGTAAAATGTTTTCTAATCGGCCTTAATCAGACTTTCTCTGTGTAAACCATTGTTTTTATTTCTCCGTTCTGTTCATTAACCTGTAATTCATTTTTTATAATATGCTCACTTATTCTTAACGCATTGGCAGCAATTGTCAATGCAGGATTGAACGCACCGCAACTGGGAAAGAAACTGGCGTCTGCTACATACAGATTATCTAAATCATGTGCCTTACAATTCAGATCGAGTACTGATGTGAGTGGATCGGTTCCAAAACGCATGGTACCGTTCTGGTGGCTCATTCCGGTAATATCCAGATCATATCCGTTCCATTGTACGTTTTGATAGTCTTCATCCAATTCACCCAGTTTAATAAATATTTGCTTTAATTTCTCTTTCAGTTTTTCGTATGCCTCATAATTGGTCCTTGTATAATTCACTTTTATGCTGCCGTCGTTACGCAGCGTAACACGGTTTTCCTTCGATGGCAAATCTTCAGCAGTTACCCAAAAATCGATGGTCATTTCTTTTAGTTCTTCGTAATTTTTGCCGGGCGCAATTTTTTCAGCAAGCCAGAGAATGGTATCTGCGTCATTTCTTCCCATCAATTGAATTTCACCAAGAGGAAAATCACTCTCCGCTGAGCCAAAATAAAAGTCGGCTATTCCCAGGCTTTTTTGAAATACGCAATCATTTTTCTTTTTGGTAAATGCAACCAGGCAACCATTGTGATGCAACATTAAATTACGACCTACCTGGTCACTAGAATTGGCCAGCCCGCCCGGGTGTTTTTCATTGGCACTGCGTAACATCAATGCAGCACTGTTTACAGCACCACATGCAACTATTACTACACCACCGCTGAAAGACAATCGTTCTCCATTTACTATTGCAAATATTTTGTTTACATTTCTGCCAGATTGATCGGTTTCTAATTTTTCAACGTAGGCATGGGTTAGCAGGGTTACATTTTCCCTGGCAAGTGCGGGTCTCAACGCAAAGGTTTGAGCATCTGCTTTGCTATCTGTTGGATCTGGAAAGCCGTCGAAGTTTTCAAGCAACACGGGTGTTTCTGTCTTGCTGAAATCCTGGGGCAATCTCACGCCCATGGGTAATGGAAAAGGCTGCAGCCCTATTTTTTTCAATTTCATTTCCAAATCCTCAATCAAAGGTTCATAGGGAAGCGGGCCATGCGGATAATTTCCTGTAACAGGTGGTGCGGTAGGGTCTGTTCCGTGTTTACCATGCACATGATATAGATGCTCGGCTTTTGAGTAATAAGGTTCTAATGTATCATAATAAAATGGCCAGGCTGGCGATATGCCTCCGTAATGCTTTGTCTCCATAAAATCTTTCTCCCGAAAGCGAAACAAAGCAGCGCCATACATTTTGCTGTTACCACCTACGTTATAATGTATAAATGGTTTAAAAGGTTTGTCGTCCGCGTCGTACCAGTTTTCATTGGGGCGATAACGACCTTTTGTAACTACCTCATGTGGATCCCAGTTTTGTTTTTCCTTTGGAATAAATCCACCACGTTCAAGAATCAATATTTTTTTACCAGTTTTCGCCAATGCATAAGCCATTGTGCTTCCACCGCTGCCGGTACCGATGATAACAATATCAAAATGATTGGTCATAAAATTACATTGAGCTTCAAAGAGAATATGAAATCCAAAATTCTTTTGTCGGGTAGTTGACTCGGGCAAGAAGTTAATCGTTATTCGTTAATCGTGAGTGGTGATTGGTGAGTAGTATGTAGTATTTAGTGTTCTGATCTTAATATTATATACCCAATACTTTGTTCATTACTGGTAATGCTAGTAGGGTGTGGATGAAAGATGGTATTTGATTTGTTTTTTAATAGAAAACATTTTCATAAAATGAATTTGATGTCATATAAATGACCTTTGGGAAAATAATAAGACAGTAAGTTTGCTGACTAAATAAATAAGTTATGAAAAAGAAAGTATGGATGATGAATTTATTACTAATGATCTCTATAAGTATTTTTGCACAGAAATCACCCGTGTTTAATCCCGCGGATGGTGCCATTCATGGATATGATCCGGTTGCTTATTTTACAGACGGTAAAGCGGTAAAAGGTGTAAAGCAATTTACTTATGAATGGAATACGGCTACCTGGTATTTCAGCAACAAACAAAACCTGGATGCATTTAAAGCCAGCCCTGAAAAATACGCGCCCCAATATGGTGGTTATTGCGCTTATGGTTTAGCGGATGGTCATAAAGCTCCTACCGATCCCGAGGCATGGTTAATCAAGGATGGCAAATTGTATTTCAACTATAATAAAGACGTACAACAAATGTGGAAGAAAAAGCAAGCAGAATACATTATAGTTGCGGATAAGAAATGGCCGGATTTAAAAGACAAAGAATAGTTGTTCTTGGTTTCAGTAGTAAGTTAGGTTGATGGAGGGCAGCAGCGATGCTGCCCTTTTGTTTGTTGCGATTTGTAAAGCAGCTGACTTTAACAATGATTTCTATTCACAATATTGTGGTTGCAATTTAATCAACTCGTCATGCAAACGGCCACCATCACTGAAAAACAACAGCATAAAGAAACTGCCCGCATTGAAGCATTCAGCGATGGAGTGTTTTGTGTGGCCATTACATTGCTGGCCATTGAAATTGGCGTTGAAGCAAACAAGAATGAAACAAATGAAAGTTTGTTGCATGCATTGTTAAGTAAATGGCCCATTTGTCTTGCCTATTTTATCAGTTTCGTAAATGTATTGCTGGCTTGGATGGGACATCATGGTCTCTTCAAAAATCTTCGCAGTACCAATACTGCCGTTATGATCAGCAATGGATTGTTATTAATGTTGGTTGCACTGGTTCCATTTCCAACCAAAACCCTCGGACTGTTTTTACAAACAGGTGCATTTAAGACATCAGTTATTTTCTATTCCGGTTATTTTGTTTTGATCAGTCTTTCATTCAGGTTACTTTGGTTTGCAGCTTCAAAAAATAGAGAGCTACTCATACACAACATTAGTGAGGCTACAATAAAATTAGTTTCCAGGAATGAGAATATTGGGTTGATATGCAACGTTACTGTTCTTACAATTTCTTTTATAAGCCCCTGGACAGCTCTAACGGGAAGTTTTATCATGTGGATTTACTGGATTGCTTTCGCGTAGTTGTATGTGTCTGGAAAATTGTCCATCTCATTGCGTCAATCCTCCATTTTAAAGCATTGTTGATTAATGCAATTTTGTGTAGTCAATAACGACAATACCAGTAAAATTAAAAAAATGAGGAATTTCACAGTACCAGTTAGAGAAGACGTATCTACAGGCAACCAGGCAATTTTTGATACGCTTAATAAAGCCCTGGGTTTTGTACCCAACCTATATGCAACCATTGCGTGGTCTGGTAATGGGCTGGCAAAATACCTTGCTTTCCAAAATGCCAAAACAAGTTTGAGTAACAAAGAAAAGGAAGCAGTTAATCTTATCGTCAGCCAGGTAAATGGTTGTGTATACTGCCAGAGTGCACATACCGTCATTGGTAAAATGAATGGCTTCAGTGATGAACAACTGGTAGGCATTCGGGAAGGGAAAGTTACTGATAGCAAACTAAGTGCACTTATATTATTGGCGGCAGACATTACAAAAAATCGCGGAAATGCAGATGCTGGGCTGGTTGATAATTTTTTTGAACAAGGCTATACAAATGAAAACCTGGTTGATCTAATTTTACAAATCAGTGATAAAACAGCAATGAACTATTTGCATAACCTTACAAAAATACCCGTAGATTTTCCATTGGCGCCTGCATTAGATAGGGAAGCAATTGCCGAAAGAAATTAAATCACAATTCTGTCCTGGATAAAACGGAAGGTTGTTGAAACAAGAATGGGTTGTTTGCGGGAACCCTTGTAAATAATCCTTCCTTTTTTAAAAATTGTTCATGAGATCCGGTTCAATTACCCTGGACACTAAAATCGAAATGTAAAATTTATGGAACAAAAGCACCCATTGCCACCATTTAACATGGAGACAGCCTTGCAAAAAGTACAAATGGCTGAAGATGCCTGGAACAGTAAGGATCCTGAAAAAGTGTGCATGGCTTATACTACCGATACCGAATGGAGAAACAGGACAGAATTTTTGAACGGTCGTGAAGAAGTCAAAGCCTTTTTAAAACGGAAGTGGGAAAAGGAATTAGATTACAGGCTTAAAAAGGAGCTTTGGGGTTTTCGTGAAAATCGCATGGCAGTAAGATTTGAGTATGAATACCATGATGCTAACGGGCAATGGTATCGCGCCTATGGTAATGAACTCTGGGAATTTGATGAAAATGGATTGATGAAAAAGCGCTTTGCCAGTATAAATGATTTACCCATAAACGAGTCTGAAAGAAAATTATGAATCTAAAAAAAGGTTATGAAAAAAAATATTTTAAGCAACTCATCTCAAGATGCAGATGAAAAGGTTGTTATAGCGGATGAATGTGGTGATAGTATGTGGGACACCGTATTGGGACAGGAAGTAAAACAATGTAATATTAGTAGCAAAGAAGTCAGTGTGAATTTATTACAAAGAATTGATGACCACGCAAGTTAAAAGGGCCGTTCAGGCATCGAATCTCAATCACAGTTAACGAAAGTAATGATGGCAAAAAATTTTGCATCAATTGCGTTTAGTCCTGCGGTAAAAGCAATGCAGGAAAAGGTGGGTAGCCGGGGAAGCTATGCAAGAATGGAGAAGGATAAATATGTGGACGGCTTAACTGAAAGTGAGATTGCTTTTATTGCGGAACGTGATCATTTCTACATGGCAACAACCGGTGAAAATGATTTTCCTTATATCCAGCATCGGGGCGGCCCCAAAGGTTTTCTGAAAATACTGGATAAAAAGCGGTTGGGTTTTATGGATTTCAAAGGGAATATTCAATATATGTCTGTTGGTAATATGACTGCCAATAACAACATAGCGCTGATTATGGTAGATTATCCTGCAAACGCCAGGTTAAAAATATTTGCAAAAGCAGAAACCATTGAACTGGCCGACAACCCGGCGCTATACGATTTGCTGGATTTGGATGATTGCAATTTTCGCCCTGAGAGGATGATTGTATTGAACATTGAAGCTTACGATTGGAATTGTCCGCAGCACATTACGCCTCGTTACACTGCTGAAGAAGTTGAAGAAGCTTTTGCACCGCAAAGGGATCATATTTTGAAGTTGGAGGCAGAAATAAAAGCCCTTCATTTACTTTTGGAAACCGGGAAGCCGGGTAAAGAGAAAACAAAAGGGAAAGGGTGATGGTAAAATGTTGGACAGATCATAGACTGGTCATGATAATATCGTAGCAAATCTATTGTGCCTTGTTTGGATGTATTGTTGATTTAATGATTAATAAAATGCTCAATCAACCAATCTTAACTTTGGTCAATCCGCAGAACGGCAACCTTGCTTTCAAATACCAGGAGTTTGAAGACAATCATTTTTTTGATCAGCTGCAGCGCAATAACTATTTTTCTTTGATTTGGGTTATTAACGGTAGCGGCAAACTAAAAGCGGATTTTGCTGAATATGATTTCCCGGACAATAGTTTATTTGCATTTTCACCATACCAGCCTTATCTGTTAAAGACGAACCATCCTGTAAAAGGCATTGCTATATATTTTCACCCTGATTTTTTTTGTATCTACAAACATCATAAAGAAGTTACGAGTCACGGTGTATTGTACAATAATATTTATCAGCCGCCTTTTGTGAAAGTGGACGAATCTATTGCAACTACGCTTACCATGCTTTGTGAACAAATTAAAACAGAAATGCAGAACCCGGCCCTTGCACAGTACGAACTATTGGTTTCCTACCTGAAGATTTTTTTGATTACTGCTGCTCGTTTAAAAACACAACAACAACCATCTGTCGAACCCCGGTCGAAAGATGATGCACCTTTTGTTTTGCAAAAACTGAAAGATGCCATTGAAGATAACTTTAAGACAAAACATTCTCCCGGCGAATATGCAGAGATGCTATACATTTCACCCAAAGCCCTGGCAAAAATGACCAAATCTTACTTTAATAAAACAATCAGCCACTTAATCAACGAACGTATAATCATTGAAGCAAAACGAGAATTGTACCTTACTGATAAAACAATAAAAGAAATTGCCTGGGAATTGGGGTATGAAGATGAATATTATTTCAGCCGCTTCTTTAAAGTGAATTCCGACGTTTCTCCACAGTTGTATAGGGACACGGTTGGTTATGCGAAATCCAAAGCATGAGTTTTTTGTGCAATACCAACAAGTTGGTATTCTGTAATTACCCGCAATATTTCTGCCACTCCCCAGGCCTGTGCTACACAACCCCTGGGATGATGCGGCGCATCTGCATCAAATATTTCTGATACGGAACCAATGCATCCTTCATTCAAATGAAAGGTGAAATCATAGATAATTTTTAAAGCTTTTTCTTTTCCGGATAATCCATCTAATCCGGTATAATTATTTTCAGACATGATTGCATCTACATAGGGCCCCAGTAACCAGCTCCATACGGTTCCTTCGTGATAAGATGAATCCCGGTGCCAGGCGTCGCCACCATAAACTGGAATATAATGAACATCTGATTTGGGTAAGCTTCTTAAACCTACCGTTGTATACAATTGTTCTTCCACTACACGCAAAACTTCTTTTGCCTGTGCGCCTTCAATCAATGGGTAAGGTAAGCTGAGGGCTAAAAGTTGGTTTGGTCTTAATTCAACATTGGGTATTCCGTTCTGATCAATGTTATCGTATAAATAATTTAATTCTTTGTTCCAGTATTTTGCTGTGAAAGATTTTTTTGAATGAGCAGCACTCATTTCAACAACATCGGCATCTGCTACCTGGTTATTCAAGCGAAGTAATACAGAAAATATTTTTAACGCATTATACCAGAGTGCCTGTATTTCTACCGGTTTGCCCATACGCGGTGTTACAACCCAATTGCCAATTCTTGCATCCATCCAGGTTAATTGCTGGCCTTCTTCACCTGCAAATAATAGCCCGTCCTCATCAACATGAATATTATAACGGGTTCCCTTGAAATGCCAGTCGATAATATCTTTTAATACCGGCAGAATTTCATTTATGATAAACAAAGTATCATTTGTTGCCAGCAGGTATTTGTAAACAGCGATAAAATACCAGAGTGTACCATCCACGTTATTATATTCAGGTGCTTCGCCATTGTCCTGGAACCGGTTCGGTAACATACCCATGCTCACACTGTTTGCAAATGCTGCAATGATTTTTTTTGCATCTGCATAACGGCCCGTTGAAAGAGTGAGACCGGGAAGGCTAATCATGGTATCTCTTCCCCAATCGGTAAACCAATGATAACCCGCAATAACAGTAGCGCCTTCGATGTTGCCAGGGATGGTTCTTTTAACAATAAACTGGTCGGCAGCCAAAAACAATTGTTGTGTGATTGAATCTTTCAGCGGTTCAATCAAGAACTTTCTTCGCTGTATTTCTTTCTCAAGCAAAGTATGCGCGTCTCTTCCTGTTGGATCTTCTGTAGATAAAATAATGCCAATGGTAGCGCCTTCCGTTAATTCAACAGTAAAAATTCCCGGACTGAAAAGGTCCTCGGTAAAATCAAGTCCCCTGTATTGCTCGATACTATAATTAAAATTGTAAAACCAATCGGGTATGTGATCGAAATTGCCACAAGGCACTTGTATAAATATTTCTGGTGTATCAGCGTATAATTTTGTTTTAAATACACTATTTGTAAAAGACGATTCTTTACTAATGCTATTATTTGCCTGCATCATGCTATGATAACCGCGCACAGACAGCAATGGCAACAATTCAAAATTGAAGGGTTGGTCCGCTTTTAATACATCATAAATGACAACTACTGTGTTTTCAGCATGCAACATTGCAATAGTCTTTCTTAATTTAATATTTCCAGCTTCGTATATGAATTCGAGGAAAATGGATTTGCTGAAACCAGTCATGTATTGATGTCCGTGAGGATGAATAACAGTACCATAATTATTGGTACCCAATTCAAATTTTTCATTGCCATAGGAAATTGTTTCATCCAGTTTTGAAACAAGATTCATGCGTTCTGCTGGTGGAACGGTTGCTGCAACCAACAAGCCGTGATAGCGACGGGTGTTACAACCAATAATGGAAGAGCCGCTCCAACCGCCGAGACCATTTGTCTCTAACCATTCATATTGAATGGCGGCATTGAAGTCTTGAAGTGTAGTTTTATTTTTTTGTAATAGCATATTATTATTTTGTTACCGCGGTGGTACATAGCTTAGGATACTAGTGTGGTTATGAAATACCGCTACATTAATACTTCCTTCAAATTATTTTTAGTTGCTGCGGTTTTATCTGCCAGACTGATGTGGTTAATTAATTCGGCTATCACGCCCGTCCAGCCTGTTTGATGCGATGCGCCTACGCCCCTGGCATTGTCGCCGTGAAAATACTCATAGAACAAAACCAGGTTTTTAAAATTTGGGTCTGTTTGATAAATGTTTTCTTTTCCATTTACCGGGCGTTTACCTTCATTGTCCTGTTGAAACGTTGATATCAATCGTTTGCTCAATGCTACCGCTACTTCAGTCAGCGTGAAAATATTACCAGAGCCTGTTGGATATTCCACTTTACAGTCGCCTTTATAGTAAGCACAATATTTTTGTAAAGCCTGTACAATTAAATAGTTCATCGGCATCCATACCGGTCCACGCCAGTTGCTGTTGCCACCAAACAGGGAGCTGGTTCCTTCCGCGGGTTGATAGTCCAACCCAAACTCCTGGCCATTTATATTCACGGCATAACCTTGTTCATGAATTTTTGAAATGGAACGGATACCACCCGGAGATAAAAATTCTTTTTCATCCAGCAGTGCCTTTAATAATTTTTCCAAACGTTCACGTGGCACCAACGATAATAAGATATCATCCTGATCATTTAATTCTTCTATAACGAGGTACTGGCCATTGTCTTCGCGGTAGCGCTGGAACCATTTCAGGCGTTTGTGGAAGTCCGGTAGCTTTGCCAATAAATCTTTTTTCAATACCAATACTGCAAACAAAGTGGTCAAACCAACCAATGAACGCACTTTCACCGGTATGTATTTGCCATCTGGCATAGAGAGTACATCATAGAAAAACCCTTCCTGGTCATCCCAGCTACCGGTCCAGTTTTCACCAATCCGGTTCAATGAATCGGCGATATAAATAAAATGTTCAAAGAATTTGGTGGTAACATCTTCATAACTGCTGTTGTATTGCGAAATTTCCAACGCCATTTCCAGCATGTTTAAACTATACATCGCCATCCAGCTGGTGCCATCTGCCTGTTCCAAAACACCGCCGCCGGGTATAGCACTACTTCTGTCAAATACACCAATATTATCAAGACCCAGGAAACCACCTTCGAAAACATTATTGCCCTTGTTGTCTTTTCGGTTAACCCACCACGTGAAATTGATGAGTAATTTTTGAAATGCCTTTTCTAAGAATGCAATATCGCCTTTTCCTGTTCTTTCTTTTTCTATCTTATATACCTGCATACAGCTCCAGGCATGCACCGGAGGGTTTACATCGCCAAATGCCCATTCATAAGCTGGTAATTGTCCGTTGGGATGCATATACCACTCGCGTAAAAAAAGAATCAGCTGGCTCTTTGCAAAATCCGGATCTATCATCGATAGCGGCACGCAATGAAAAGCCAGGTCCCATGCCGCATACCAGGGATACTCCCATTTATCCGGCATTGAAATAATATCTTCATTGTTGAGTGTATGCCATTGATGGTTGCGGCCTGTTTTTCTGCTTTCCGCCGGAGCTGGCTGACCTTTATCTCCATTCAACCATTTGGGGATATCGATATTGAAGTATTGTTTACTCCACAACATGCCGGCAAATGCCTGGCGCTGGATATTAAAAAGGTCTTTGTTATTTGTTTCACTGATTTCTTTATAAAACACATCAGCCTCTTTTATCCGGTTATTGAAACAACTGTCAAAGTTTTTTCCGAATGGTTCGTTTATATCGGCTTTGCTCAACCGAAGTTTGACGGTAATGGCAGATTGCGGCGCGATGTTAAACTCGTACATCGGCGAAAATTTTGTTCCTTCTTTTTTGTCTTCCAGCCAGCCAAAATTATTTTGTTGTACTGCGGTATGAAATGCATCTTTTACAAATGGTGAATGATTAGGCTGACCATATAGCTTTTCGGTATTGGTTTCATTTTCTGTAAAAAGTGTACGCAGGGGTTTTTCAAAATAGAAGTTATAGTTGCCCAATTCTTCGTGAATCAACGCTACAGAACCAAAATTATCGGCCTTATCCTTCAAACTCATGACCGGTTTTTCCTTCATCAGTCCAAATGTCCAGAGATTTCGAAACCAAAGGGTAGGAAGCAATGAAATAAATGCATTATCATTACCACGGTTGTGAACAGAAATACGAATACATAAATCTTCTGTACTGTTTTTTGCATATTCAGTAAATACATCAAAATATTTCCCATCATTAAAAAGGCCGGTATCCAATAACTCGTATTCTGTTTCAAATTTTGAACGGTTGCGGTTGGTATGAATCAGATCCGCATAAGGATATTCCGCCTGCGGATATTTATACAAATGTTTCATATAAGAATGTGAAGGCGTATTGTCCAGGTAGTAATACAATTCTTTCACATCTTCCCCATGATTGCCCTCATTACCTGTCAATCCAAACATTCGTTCTTTTAGTATAGGGTCCTTGCCATTCCACATAGCCAACCCAAAGCAAATGCGTTGCAGATCATCGCTGATACCAGCTATACCGTCTTCACCCCAGCGGTAAACGCGACTACGGGCATGGTCATGCGAAAAATAATCCCAGGCTTCACCATGTTCACTATAGTCTTCACGAACCGTTCCCCATTGACGTTCGCTTAAGTAAGGTCCCCACTTTTTCCAACCTGGTTCGGTCAATCGATTTTGTTCTGCGTTCATCGGTCTAAATGTTAGTTGATTATTAATTAGCTGTCAGCTATGAACTGATAGATCATGGCGGAATGCTATCCATTGTCTTCAAACCCGGGATAGAGTGTCATACCACCATCTACAAACAGGGTAGTTCCATTAATATAATCGGCATCATCACTGGCCAGAAATACTGCTGCATTGCCAATATCCTGTACCTGGCCAATTCTTTTTTCAGGAATTAATTTTAATAAATCCTGCAAATGCGCCGCGGTGTCCCAGGCGTCATGGTTAATAGGGGTTGCAATAGCTCCGGGAGCAATAGAATTGATGCGGATTTTTTTTGGCGCAAATTCCTGCGCAATTGTTTTCATCATCATCATAATACCTCCTTTGCTGGCTGCATAGTTGGCATGACCAGCCCATGGAATAACTTCGTGTACACTGCTCATGCATATAATTTTTCCGGCAGCCTTACTTCTTTTTTCGTCCAATCCTCTCCGTAAGAATTCTTTTATGGCTTCTCTTGCGCAGAGGAACTGGCCTGTTAAATTTACTGCCAGCACAAAGTTCCATTGTTCCAATGTCATTTCGGTGAATTTTGCATCGCGTTGCAGCCCGGCATTATTCACCAGGATATCAACCGTACCAAATTGGGCAACCACATCCTGGAACATTTTTATCACTTCTTCTTCTTTGCTTACATCGCATGCATAGGTAATTCCCTTTCCGCCTGCGGCGATGATTTCTTTTAACACATTATCGGCTGCATCTTTTGTGACTGGTACAGGATAGTTAACAACTACTGTCGCCCCTGCTGATGCAAGTGATTTTGCAACTCCTGCGCCAATACCACTGCTGGCGCCGGTAATGATGGCTATTTGTCCCGCTAGTTTTTTGTCCATTCTTATTTGTTTAATATAGTGAAGTGTTATTTAAATAATGGTGTTCTCCCTTGAATTTCAACAAGCCATTTTCAATCAGGTTTATTTCGAAAATAGTAATAATGTTCATATAATTTCTATAAGCTGATTCTGCAGAATCGAAAGGGTTGAATGCATCGTAAGCATCGTGAGCAGCCCGTCCCGCATCAGACATGTAATAAAAGTGATCTGCGCTCTGGAAATGTCCCCAGCTTACCCGGTCAGCTTCGGAACCATTTTTTTCCAGCATATTTTCCAGGCTGTAAATTTTTTTCAGCATATTGTTTTGCATCGCATTCTCACACCACACGCAGCATTCTATATCCTTGTCTTTCCAGGAAATTGTTTTAGGTACGTCATATATGTCTTTCGGATAACAATTGTCCAGCACTTCAGTGGGTGTTGCAAAATGCCAACCTTCGTGCTGCAGGACTGCTGCTTGTAAATTTTGCAGGAATTCAAAAATGCCCGTGCCAGCTTTTTTATGAATGCCAAATGTTTCATAATCCATCAGCAGGTTTATATTGCAGGCATCCGCGTGTGAGTGAATCCATGATGCGTATTTTTCTGCGGTAAGCGGATGCTCGTTCCATTGAAGGTCATCAAAACGGAAAGCAATATCATCGCTCAGGCTTACATTGCGTAATAGCAAACCAAAATCGCCATTGCCAGGTGCTGCGTATACTTGATTAGCTGATCTACCCTGCAAAATTTTATCAAGTCCTTCGCATATAATTCCTTTGTAACCCAGGCCAGCCGCAAAACTCGCCAGCTCATTATTATATATTAGTTCAGTATTTCGCAGTACCGAAGGTGTTAATCCAAATATTTTTTGGATAACTGATCCATGTTTTTCTACCTGGTATTGAAATTCTTTTTTTGAATAGAGCCAGCTAAGTGAATTGTAATAGGTCTCTGCCAGGATCTCCACGCAACCGGTATGGACGAGTTGATAAAATGATTCAATTACATCGGGCCGGTATTTTTGTAAAAGCTCGATAGCGGAGCCGCTGATGGAAAAAGCAAGTTTGAATTTTCCATTGTGCTGTTTGATGGCGGTCATCATAATTCTATTGGCCGGCAGGTAACACTCATCAGCCAACTGATCGATCATAGCTTTTACGGCATCGTTGTTGAAGTATATGCCGGGTTCATTTATAGCATAATCCTTCAGCCGGAAAGGGATATGCACTTTAAAGGATAATGTCAATGTTGGCATGATGGTATGTATTCAATCGTTGATTTTCCTTGTGCGATGAGAAGAACGGCGCATATAGGACTACTGCGCCGTCCTGGTTTTTCACTTAGACCTAACCAAAACTAACTGCTATGAGAAAATATTTTTTGCAATAGATGCCCCGGTGAATATGAAATTACGGGCTTACAAAAAAACCGAATGTCAGTAAACTTACAAATGATAAGGTTTAACAATTAATTCCATACGATCGGGTCATTCAATTCAATACGTTTCCGGTTGTAGAACAACATTCCGGAATCTCTCAGTTCATTAAATAATACGTTTACACTCTGGCGTGAAGTAGCAATTACACCCGCAATATCACTGTGCGTTAAATAATTATTCAGAATGATTTTATCGCCAATCCTGTTACCATCTGTTCTCGCCCAATTCTTAATGAAGCGTATGAGCCTTGATTTTGCATCGCGGAATACCAGGTCTGAATGACGGCCCTCCAATTTTCTTAGTTTATTATTTACCGTATTGGCATAATTAAGTGCCACTAAATAATTTTCCTGCAGAATTTTCTTAAAGTCGGCTACATGAAACGCGCATACAATTGTGTTAGCCGTTAAAGCGGTAGCACATTCATCCAGTGAGTAATTGCCTTCCAGTCCAAGATCCCCAAATACATCGGGAGCGGTAAGAATATCCTTGATTAGTTCATTATCCAGGTCATTGCTCTCCGTAAGTTTTATTTTTCCTTTGATAAGAAGGTATATAATGCTGTAACTCCTTTCGCCATAACCGATGGTTTCTCCGCGGTATATCGTTTTCACCCGGGCCAGGTTACAGGCTTCCTGTATTTTCTGTTCAGTAAGATTGGCGAACAGCGGATGACTTTTCAGGTAAACGTATTTAATCTCTTGCGACATAGTTATAGGTTTTAGCGTAAAATGAATTACTTTTTATTTTTTGGAAGATGATAATGCGTTTTCAATTTTTGAGATCAATATATTTTTGGGCGTCAGACCTACCACATGATCAATCACTTTTCCATTGTTAAAAAACAAAATGGTTGGTATATCTATTACGCCATATTCTTTGTCCAGCCCGTTTTCTATTTCCACATCTACTGTGTAAAAATTGACAACACCGTTGTAGGCGTTGGCCAGTTCATTATATACCGGCTCAATAATCTGGCTGGCCCCATTCCATTCTTTTTTAAACTGCACCAGTGTTATGATCATGCTTTCGATTACTTCTTTTTTAAAATTGGTTTTGCTGAGCAGACGATTCATATCAGTTCAATTTTGTACGATTAAGAATAGCCAATCGCTGTGCCAGTTTTTATAGCGACAAAATGGATCCCGGTGAAACGCTTGCTGGTATTGCATTTGAGCGAGTGATGGCGAATGATGATGAAATGGACGATCCATAACATTTCTCCCAATATTTTGGGAAACTCACGAAATATTGGGAGACGGGATACAAGGGCAGAGCAACTATGCATTAATTTGAAAAACCTTTAAGTTGCTTTTAACGTAAATGCGATAGCGCTGTCATTCAACTGACATGATACCGGTCAGCAGTGATATATTTTTGTTTTGTAAAAATATTTATATATGAATAAGTATGTGTTGGGGGCGATGACCATGTTTTGTTTCCTGTCAGCTGAGGCGCAACAAAAGCCGTTACCTCGTATTAGCCAGTTTGCAGATTTGGCCGCTACCGTTGGCAATGCAGAAGGTTCAATTGCCGGCTCTTATATTTATAACTGGAGGATTGGTAAGAAAAGGAAATGGGAAGCGGGCCTCGGCATTCGCTCTACAAGTTATTTTGGCGTAAAAAAAGATTTTATAACCGCGCCAGCAAGGTTGTCCAGATCTTTTACCACGCCTTTTGCTGTTGTATTTGCCGGACAAAAAACCGAAAACTGGGACACCTTAACGGTGCAACGGCCTTTTATTAATTCAATCAATCTCTCGGCGAACTTCGGGTACAACTTTAATGAAAGATGGTCAGCTGGATTTAATATTGATCTGATTGGTTTTTCTTTTGGAAGAAAAAGCAGTGCCATCCTTACCAGTAATGGAACAACAAGAACTGAAGGGGAAACAAAAGTTCCTGCTTTTAATGTGTTGCTTACCGGCGATAACGATTATGGCAGCCTCAACTCAGAGTTTTTCCTGAAATATAAAATAGCGGAGCGCTGGGGTATCAGGGCTATTTACCAATTCTATTTTGCAGAATACAAAACAACGACGATTCAACAAACAGCGCCCGACGGAACTGCTGTTGACAGGTTTCGCAATAAGGCAAACACACTGGGCGCGGGTATATCTTATCATTTCTAACCAACAAATTCAATTGTATGAAAAAAATATTTTTTATTTTCTTAGCGGCCGCTTTTTTCTTTGCCGGTTGTTCTAAACAAAATGAAGCCCCGGACACAAAATTGAATGAAACGATACCCGTTGATTCAACGACGGGCGTTATGGCAAAGTATGCTGGTAATTTTGTAAAAGGTCCCTATGGTACTGTAACGGGCGATGGTAAAATTTATTTACAGGATGGAAAGTATGTGCTGGCTTTGGAAAACATAGTAGTGTCTAATGGCCCCGATTTACATGTATATCTTTCTAAAGAAGTACAGCCGGTCAATTTTATTGATTTGGGAAAACTGAAATCAACGAATGGCAACCAGTTGTATGCCATTGATGGGGTACCAGATTTTACTGTATATAAATATGCCCTCATTCATTGCCAGCAATACAATCATTTATTTGGTAGTGCTGAATTGAAATAAAGCAAGTATTAAAATATTCGGACAAATGACGAATCAAGACAGCCGCATACAGCAGCTATTGAAAGCAGCTTGTGCCGGCCTCGCAATCAGTTTTCTTGGATCGCTTCCATTGGGAACGATGAATATTGCAGCTACGCATATCTCGATAGAACAAGGTAGGACTGCCGGTCTGCTATATGCGCTTGGTTCCATGCTGGTAGAAATAATAATTGTTCGCATTGCGCTGGTAGCCATGGGCTGGCTTGCGCAACGACATAAAATATTTCAGTTCCTGGAATTGTTTACGGTATCACTCATTCTAATACTGTCTGCAGCAAGTTTTATTGCGGCGTATAAAATGACTGGCTTTGCCGGTTCTATACCATTCGGACCATCATTGCATCCTTTCTGGACAGGCGTTTTGTTAAGTGCCACCAATCCTTTACATATTCCTTTCTGGTTGGGATGGAGCACGGTATTATTAAATAAAAAAATTTTATTGCCCGGTAACAAATATTATAATTGGTATATCACCGGTATTGCAGTTGGTACGATGGCTGGCTTTGCAGTTTTTATTTACGGAGGCACGTATATGGTGACGCAGATTACGGCACATCAAAATGTTTTAAATACGGTTATTGGGTTGGTGTTATTGCTGACGGCTGTTATACAATTGCGGAAGATGCTGAAAGTACCTGCCGTGCTACGGTATGGTAAGATGGTGGAAGGGGGGAAATAGCGAATGGGGAAATGAATTGCAAAATTGCGATATAAGAAATCAGGCATATTATTCGTCTCTTTTAATTCCTAACTTTTTCATTCTTGCTTCCAGGGTGGTAGCATTCAATCCAAGTATTTTAGCCGCGCCTTTCTCGCCACTTACTTTCCATCCGGCTTTTTTCAATACTTCTGTTATGTGTTCCTTTTCTACGTCGTCCAATTTCAGCAAGCCTGTTTTACTATTTTTGGCTGCATGTTTTGAAACGGGTAACCAATCGCCATACTCTAATGTGCTTCCGGTACTGATTATCATAGCTCTCTCAATCAGGTTTTCTACTTCACGTATATTGCCGGGCCAATTGTATTCCATAAAAGCGTCAATGACTTCCGGTTGTACATGAATGATCTTTTTTCCAATCTTGGCTTCATGCTTCTGACAAAAATGTTTGACCAATAGCGGTATGTCTTCTTTGCGATCGCGCAACGGCGGTGAAATAATCGGGAACACATTGAGCCGGTAAAACAAATCTTCCCTGAATTCTTTTTTCTCTATTGCCTGTTCCAGGTTACGGTTGGTGGCCGCAATCACCCTAACATTTACTTTCATGGTACGCGGGTTACCCAATCTTTCAAATTCGCCTTCCTGCAATACCCTTAATAGTTTTGCCTGCAATTCAACCGGCAACTCTGCAATTTCATCCAGGAAAATAGTTCCGCCATCTGCCAGTTCAAAACGTCCAATCTTTTTGTCCATAGCGCCCGTAAAGGCACCTTTTTCGTGACCAAATAATTCACTCTCTATCAGGTTAGCTGGTAATGTTGCGCAATTCACTTTTACCAATGGTCTTTTACTTCTGTTGCTGATATTGTGAACGGCACGTGCCAGTAATTCTTTTCCTGTACCACTTTCGCCCAGTATTAAAACGGTTGCATCCGTAGAAGCAACTCTTTCCAGTTGCTGTAATACTTTCTGAAAGTTTTTACTCTTGCTAACTATCTCTTCAAAATTATTATTGAGTTTGATTTCTTCCTGCAAGTATTTATTCTGTGCCTGTAACCTGGCCTGTTCCTGTTCCATCATCACCTGTTCGGTAATATCCAGGAACATGGTGCGGGTAAATGTTCCGCTGGGGTCGGGGTTGGACCACCATTGAATCCACAATGGTTTGCCATTGTCCCGCCGCCTCATTTCAAGCACTACGCCACTGGTGTCGGTACCGCGTCCGATTGATTCAAATGCTTCTCTCATCCTACGTTGTGCATCGGGAGTATCAGGCGCCATGTCCTTTCCATAGGTATTCGGAACATCTTCTGGTTTTATACCCAGAATGCGCAATGCTGCTTTATTGGCTTTGATAAGTTTGCTGTCCAAACCCTCATGCACATACGCAATGGGAGCTTCTTCAAACAGGTCACGGAAACGTTCATCGCTTTCTTTCAACAATATTTTCAGTTCGTCATTGGCAACTTTCAATTTTTCTTCCGCTTTTATGCGATCGATTTCAGCACCTGCCCTGGCAGCAAAAATGCGCAGTATAGCTATTTGATTTTGCTCCTGTTCCATAGGTATCCGATCAAATGCCGCAATATTGCCAATTACTTTTCCTGAAGAGGGGCTGTATATAGGAACTGCTACCCATGACTTAATCCCTTTTTCGCGCGGAAAAGTCTCGTCCAGTTTGTCGCCGCAAAAAAACTCCTTTCCTTCCATTACGATTTCGCAGGGAGTTCCTTTTGCAACGTATTCAATATTTTCTTTTACTTCCTGCCTTTCAACATACGAAAGCATACGCAATTTGGTGACTTCATTATCGGAACAGGAAACAACCATTGAATACCGCACATTCAGGGTAGCGGTAATGAACCTGGTTAATTCTTTGAAGTAATCTGCACCGGTTAACGGAGAAGTACTTTCAGAAATAGAACGGATAATTCCTTCATCCAGTTTTTTTCTTTTTATATCCCGCACCGTACAGCAGAAATATTCAACTTCTTCGTGTTCAATAAAATTATTAATGATTTCTACGGGATAAACATTGCCTTCTTTGTCGCGGTGATTTGATTCCAGAATTTGTTGCCCTGTTTGTTTGGCGGCAATCCATCCTTCATCCCATTCTTTTTTTGTTAATGAAGGGTTGAGATCAAAGACCGTCATTGTTTTTAATTCCTCCGGCGAATAACCGGATTCTTTAGACACAGCTTCATTCACCCGGATGAATTTCCCGCTTTTGTCAACCCAGAAAATTTGGTCCCGGATATTTTTCACCGTGCTGTTGTACAATTCAATTTCGTTCAGCCGTTCCCGTAATAGTTTTTCCTGTGCTTTCTTTTCACGCACATCGCGAACGATGCTGCAGGAAAATTCCTGACCGTCCAGTTCAATAAAATTGCCTGTAATCTCAATGTCATACTGGTGACCATCTTTGTGCTGGTGTTGCGATTCAAAAACCAACTTCTTTTCTTGTTTCAGGCGTTTCCAGAAATTTAACCAATCAATTAACACAAAAGAGGGATTGAGATCTTTCACTTTCATTTTTGTAAGTTCTTCCCTGGAATAACCAGACATTTTACAGGCCGCATCATTTACCTGGAAAATATGCTGTTTTTCATCAATCCAAAATACGGCTTCATGCAAGTTTTCCATGGTGAAATGGGAAAGAAGCAATTCTTTTTGAAAATCTGTAGATGAAGGTTTAGCCATATTACTGAATGCGGTATTGACGGTTATAAAATTAAACATTAACAAGTAAACTAATACTTTTGGACAAAATGTATTGTCAGGAAGTTGACAGCTGAAGTTATTGAAAAGGCGATAGAAAGCATTTTTATGGGTCTGTATCCGCCGTTGCGTACACAATATACTTGAAGGCATTTGGGAGATTGATGGAACGGAATCGACTAACATTCTTTTGGGCAATGGGCCGTCACCAAGAAAGTTGCCCGGATATGCTTTTGATTCAAAACAGGGATTATCTATTATTTTTGGAGGTGCTGATTCAAAGAAATTTTGGAGATACCTGGAGCTGGAATGGAAAGGAATGAAATGGAATAAACTTTCAGATACCGGACCCTCTGCAAGATTAATGGGCTATATGACTTACGATAAAGCCCGTGAAAGAATTGTATTGTTTGGAGGATATTGGGTGCAGCAGGTGACGGAGCCGATATCTGGGAATGGGACAGTGCCAGGCGGATTGAAGTAAAGACAGAATAATTTCGATTAATAGAAACTTTACTGTAATGGGTAGAATTAGCGCAATGCTATTTATCAAAATTTCGCAGTGTCGCTTTCTGCCCGCTAAACAGTCCTGTCCAACACCCATTGATTTCAATTCTCTTCGGCAATTTTGTATGGTTAAATCGAAATACATATAAAAGGTTAAAAAAATAATTATGGAAAAGCAATTTGAAAAAATCACCGTTGAAACAACTGTTAACGTACCGGCAGCAAAGACCTGGCAATTATGGACAGGAGAGGAGCACATTACAAAATGGAACAGTGCATCACCCGACTGGCATTCGCCAAGTGCAAAGAATGATGTAAGAACCGGCGGAAGCTTTTCTGTGAGGATGGAAGCAAAGGATGGAAGTTTTGGATTTGATTTTGGCGGTGTATACGATAATGTAATACCAAACAAACTCATTGAGTATACAATGGGTGATGGAAGAAAAGTGGTTGTCAAGTTTACTGAACATGATGGTCATACGCATATTGAAGAGATCTTCGATGCCGAAAAGGAAAATTCTCTTTATATGCAAAAATCAGGATGGCAGTCCATCATGGATAATTTTAAAAAATATGCAGAAAATAATTAGCTGGAAATTCAATTGTAAACACCCATCCATAAATAAGTGTGCTTGAATAATGAAGAATATAAATAGTAAAGCTGCAACAGGAGGTAGTACCAGGTTTAATAATTATGCCGGGTAATACTTAATGATGATTTATCAACTCAATGCAAACGCAGGCATTTTAAAATTCCTGCGTTTGTATTTGCAACCTGGATCTTTTTATCTATAATAGTTGGTACATTTTAAAAATGTTCAAACCTAGCCCTTTTTTGAACTGCGGGCAACCAGGTAGATAATTAATACAATCACTGCTATTACTGCAAAAACCCCTACTCCTACACCGGTTTTAAAAATATCCCCCGCCAGTTGACAACTACTTGCAAAAGTTACAATGCCCAGTAACAGCATATAAAATCCAGGATTGTTCTTCATACTTTCTTTTTTTAACTTTAATTAGATGGTTATTAAGACAAAGAAGCTATGGTAATTGTATGCCATATTTTTTACGCCTTACTGACCTTCCCGATGATTAAAGATGGGTAAAAATTTACACAGCTTACAACAGCCAAGCTGTGCCCATAGCCGTTGGCATGATTGGCTTTTGTCCCAAACGTAGGAACTCACCGGCCTGTTATTTGTTTTCGATTTAAATTAATTGAATATTTTTACCGTCGGCAAATGAGCCGCTAAATTTATTCCATCATGTTACAGGAATCTTTGCCTGTCCGGGTATTAATTATTGATGACGATCAGGATGATTTTTTTATCATCAGTGAATTTATAAAAAAGATAAAAGGACCGGTATGGGAAATTGAATGGTGTTACAGCTACGATGAAGCGTTAACACGAATGAGTTCTGGTAATTACAATATATTTTTTGTGGATTACCGCATGGGAGTCAAAAACGGAATTGATCTTGTAAAAGATGCCATTGCCAATAAATGCGGGGAGCCAATTGTCTTACTCACCGGGGCCGGTAGCCGCAGTATCGATATTGAAGCCATGCAACTGGGAGTGGCAGACTATCTCATTAAATCAGAACTGAGTACTGAAAAATTAGAACGTTGCATTCGTTATTCGTTGGACCGGTCTGCAAACCTTAAAGCACTGCGGGCGAATGAGCGTAAGTTCAGAAATATATTTGAACATTCGATGGACCCGGTATTTATTACCGATGAAGAATTACAATTCAAAGACATCAATTATGCCACTACATGTCTTCTTGGGTATGGCAAAAGTGAATTGCTGTTAATGAACTTATATGCCCTGCTCAGCAACAAAAGTGAAAAGGGTGCTATTGAAGAAATGCTGGCTGCCAGTGGTGAAGTTCATGATTGCGAAATAGAGCTTTCTACCAAAAGCCAGGAAAAAAAAATTTGTATTCTGTCGTTGTCACGGGAAAAGGATAGCAACGGAGAAGTATATACGCAGGGTATAATTCATGATATAACCAATCTTAAAAAGGCTGAAAAGGCAGCTTTACAAACAGAGAAACTGAAGGCAGCAGGCAGGCTTGTACGTACGCTGGCTCATGAAGTCAGGAACCCTTTAAATAACATCAATCTTTCAATTACCCAGTTAACGCAGGAAGTACAGGACCCGGAGGTTGGTATATACTTCGAAATTATTAACCGCAATTCGCGAAGAATATCAGACATCATATCCGAACTGCTGGATAATTCCCGTCCAACCGAAATCGTTTTGAAAAAGGACAATCTTCGGGAAGTCCTCGAAGAAAGTATTGCTACTGCTGCAGACCGAATCACGCTCAAGCGCATCAGTTTGCAGACGAAATTTCAAGCCGAATCAGCGTTTATCCAGGCAGACAGGAATAAATTAAAAATTGCTTTTCTGAATATTATCATTAATGCGGTAGAAGCTATCGAAGAAGGCAAGGGCATCATTACAGTAATGCTGGAGGAAAAACCAAAAAAACATTTGGTTACCATTACAGACAACGGTTGCGGTATCAGCGAAGAAAACATGTCGAAATTATTTGAGCCTTATTTTACTTCAAAAAAAAATGGACTCGGGCTGGGACTTGCTGCTACACTTAATATATTGCAGTCGCACAAAGCCATTACTGATGTACAGTCCAACCCCGGCACGGGAACGCGTTTCTCGCTAGAGTTTGAGAAAGCTTAATTTGTTGAATTTATTGAAAAGGACAGTTAAGATAACTACAACATAAGCAATCCCGGTTGAATTATTTTCTGAAATACTGGTGTCATACATTATATTAGTGGCAATAAAAAATTCATCCAGGTATTGGTTGCAGAAAATATTTTCAAAAAATGAAAAAGCCCAGAATCGTTATTCCCGATCTGTTTTTTGCAGGATTACTTATTATTTTAACCATTGCTTCATTCATTTCTTACAAACGCATTATAAGTCTTAATAACGCATCGGATTTAGTCAATCATACCAACCTTGTTACACTAAAGCTGAACCAGGTGGCTGTGAACCTGACTTCATTAGAAACCAACCAACGTGGGTATCTGCTAACAGGTGATAGTTCTTTTCTTGCTGATTCTGAAGAAATAAGTAAGCAGATCACGGCAAACATCCATTCCATTGATAGTTTAACCATCGACAATATTGTTGAACAACAAAATATCGCCGCTATAACACCGCTCATTTATTTGAAGAAAAACGTACTCATTAAGAATATAACATTATACAAGCAGGGGCCTGTTGATGGTGAAAAACTCAAAGCTTCAATTTCGAATGGGAAAAAAATAATGGATGAAATAAAATCACGGATGACAGGAATGATTCAAATTGAAAATGGTTTGCTGAGAAAGAGAGAGGAGGTAAAAGATTATAGTGCTTATATCAGCCCTATATATTCATTGCTTTTTTCCCTTGTAGCCATAGCCATCGTATCATTCGCTTACATCCGCTTGCGCCGCGAAATACATTTGAGGTTTAGAGCGCAGGAAAATGTAGCTAAAATTCAATTATTACAACAGACTACAAAAGAAAGTGAAATGCTTTTCCGGAATATAGCGGATACGGCACCTGTATTAATCTGGCTGGCAGGTACAGATAAAATGCGTTATTTCTTCAATAAGGGATGGCTTGCATTTACCGGTCGCGCAATGGAAGAGGAGACTGGCACAGGCTGGATGGTTAACATACATACCGATGATATTGCGAAATACCAACGCTTGTATGCCGAATCTTTTGATGAACACAGAGATTTTAATATGGAATACAGGTTAAAAAGAAAAGATGGAAAATACAGGTGGATGTCAGACAGATCTGTTCCCCGGTATACACCCAATGAAGAATTTATTGGTTATACGGGTACCTGCATGGATATTGAAGAACAAAAAAACTTTTCGCAGGAGTTGGAAAATAAAGTAGCAACACGCACCGCAGAATTGAAAACGCTGAACGAAGTGTTAACAATTAAAAACGAAATTTTTGCCCATGCGGAAGAAAACGCTTTGCTGGGTAGTTATACCTGGAACCTGGATAAGGGCACATTGGAATATTCTGATAATCTTTTTCGTTTATTCGGCTGTGAACCAAATGAATTTGTTCCTACATTCGAAACATACCTCGGCTTTATTCACCCCGATGATAAGGCACAAGTGATCAAAGATGGCGAAGAAACATTTGCTACCCATCAACTGGTGGAGCATGTTTACCGCGTTATCACCAAACAAGGCCTTATCAAATATTTTCGATCCAGTGGTAAGTTTGTTGATAAAAAAAATGAAAAATTACTGGTGGGAGCGGTGCAGGATATTACAAAAGATGTCTTGTTAAACGAATCGCTTTCAGAGAAAAACCTCGAGCTGGAAAGAAACAATACTGAACTGGCATCGTTTAATTATATCGCTTCACATGATTTGCAGGAACCCTTGAGGAAAATTCAAACATTTAGCAAACTGATCGAGGTCAACGAATTGAATAATTTATCAGTAGTTTCAAATGATTATTTTTCGCGAATCATTACTTCGGCCGGCCGGATGCAAAAATTACTGGAAGCTTTGCTCAGTTATTCAAAAGCCAGTCCAACAGAAATTCAGTTTGTTTCAACCAATCTCAATAATGTATTGGAGGAAGTTAAAAATAACTTGCACGATCTCCTGGAAGCAAAACAAACAATCATTGAAAGAGACGATTTGCCCACTTTAAATCTTATTCCTTTACAGTTTTACCAACTGTTCTCTAATCTCATCAGCAATGCAGTTAAGTACAGTAGGCCGGGAATTGCTCCGCACATAAAAATTACAACACAGGTAGTTTCTTCAGCTGAAATAGATGCCGAACCAACAATCAGGAAAGGAGAATACTGGAAAATAAGCTTTGCCGATAATGGTATTGGATTTGACCAGCAGTACAGCCACAAAATATTTGAATTGTTTCAGCGGCTTCATGATAAAAACGAATACGACGGTACAGGTATTGGCCTGGCCATTTGCCGGAAAATTGTGCGCAATCATTCGGGATTTATCAATGCTATGGGCATACCCGGGGAAGGGTCTGTATTTAATATTTTTTTACCGCTTTAAACTGAAGTATATATCTTTAGTCATTAGCTGACAGACATCAACACAAAAGCAATGGCCAAAGAAACTAAAAACATATTATTGGTTGACGACGATGCAGATGATCAATTGCTTTTTCGAAACGCATTGAACCAGATAGATAGCAATGTTAATCTGCAAACAGCCAGCAATGGAGCAGTTGCCCTGAAGCAGATTGAAGTGCCACCGCCACCCGATCTTATATTTCTTGACCTAAACATGCCAGTCATGAACGGGTACGAATGTTTAAAAGCGTTGAAGGGAAAAGAACCATATAAAAATATACCCGTCGTTATTTTTACCACTACCAATGATCACGTTGCCATAGAAGAGACCCGCCAGATGGGCGCCAGCGCTTTTTTCCATAAGCCAATTGAATTTGATAACCTGCGCGAAAGACTTCACCGCGTGCTTGGATTTATTGACAATGGAAGCGTCCTGGAAAATGGGAAATTGAGTTTTGTTTTTTAATATTGTTGATAGCATTTTCTTTTATTTTACCGGCAGATAGATATTGAAAACTGCGCCAATACCCGGCATTCCCTCAGCAATAATTAATCCCTGGCGATTTTGTTCAATTTTTTGCAGCTGGTCAATTCTAAACCGGTTCCGTCATAATCGCACGGGCCATGTTATCTTTGAAAAAATTCGCAGAACAGATATTTCTATCTACCCTTTTTGTTCTTCAATAAATTCGCACATGTTATTAATAGCAACTTCTGCCACCAAATTGGAATCAGTAGTTGCATGTGTTATTGCAAAAGGCTGATTCTGGAATAATTAAGCACAGCAGCAATGAGGTATTGCACGCGATTGGATACTAAAATGAGGCTATTGAAAAAGTCTTTGTAATTATCCTGGGAGATTGTCAATCTTTTTTCCAGTATAAGTTCTGCAATAGTTTGGATATTCCACAGGAGTTCCAGCAAATCATGCGATGCTAAATAAATTTAAGAGACAAATTCCGCATTAGTCCTTTCCATTCCCATTTGCGGGAAGTGCCTTCCTCTTCTTCCCCAGATTCCATACCTGGCCCTTATGACGAACAGGCACATGATCTCCCAGTAATTTTCCCCATGGATTTAATTCCGGAACATGATCGAATATTATTTTCAATACACCAGTAAATGGAATAGATAAAAACATGCCTGCAATACCCCAAAGTGCGCCGCCCATCAGTACTATCACTATAGAAATAAGCGCATTGATTTTTACTTTAGACGAAACAATATAGGGCACCAGGAAATGATTGTCTACAAACTGAATGACCAGATACGCTGCAACTATCCAGATTTGAGTTTGGTAACCATCCTTTGTTATAGTAGCAATGATCAATGGAAGGGCAATGGCAATTACACCACCTATATAAGGTAATATATTTAGTACTGCACCCAATACGCCTAATAAGATCGCATAGTCTACACCCAATATGAGCAAGGCCCCGGAATTAAGTGCGGCTATTATTGCCGCTTCCAGCAACAACCCAAACATATACATCTGGATGGCTTTTTTGGTTTCTATTAATATTGTATTTACCTGCAATGAATTTTTTTGTGCAAAAATTTCATATAAAAAATCCAACAGCAGTGTCTTATAAAACATAAACATAAAAGTATAAACAGGAAGTATAACAATCATTGTCAATGAGCCTGCTACTGTACCCAGTGCAGACCCGAGCCAGGGCCCAATGCCATCTTCCGCTTTATGTATTAGTTGGTTTTGTTTCTCTGTATTGACATTGAAGCGTTGTCTTATTTCGCTTTGCAGATTGGTTATCAGTTCAGCAAATTTTTTCTTCAGGTTAGGAAGCTCAGTAGTAAATCCTCCTAACTGGCTTGACAGAAAATAGCCAATACCTCCAATCAGTATCAAAGCCACCAAAAGTGAAATGGCAATTGCCCATACACGGGGTATCTTCCATTTTTGTAAATAATTTGTAAGCGGATTTAACAGTATGGCCAACATTAAAGCGAAACAGAGCGGAACTAGAATACTACGAAGATGAAATAAAGCAAATACAAACAGTGTAAGCCCAAAAAGGATAACAGTGGCTTTAATATAGAAAGGATATTTCTCTATTACTCCTGCAGCGTCTTGTTCTTTTTTACTATTAATCAATTTTTTTCAATTTATAATTTATTAAAATATCCTGATTGCGCTTTGATCGTTGGTAAAAGTGCCGGCAGAACAGTACTAAGAAATATTTAATAAAGCAAATTCGTGCCTTTTTTTATAAGGCAACTTAGCGGGTTCAAGGAAAGAAGCGTGTAGAAATTTCTACAATAGTGTAAAAAATAAAGTCCGGTTTAACCGGACTTTACTCAATAAAAAAATTATTTAAAAAACTATTATTCGGTTCTCAGACTTTTAACGGGATTTGACATTGCTGCTTTGATTGCCTGGTAACTTACCGTAAAAATAGCTATCAGTACAGACAATAATGCGGCCCCGGCGAAAACCCACCAATGAATGCTTACCTGATAAGTATAATCCTGCAGCCATTTGTACATTCCCCAATAAGATAAAGGAGACGCTATTACAAACGAGATGATCACGAGTCTCACAAAATCTTTGGATAATAATGCAGTGAGTCCTGTTACCGAAGCCCCCAATACTTTCCTGATACCAATTTCTTTGATTCGATTTTCTGCCATATATGAGGCAAGTCCAAACAAACCCAGGCATGAAATAAAAATGGTTAACCCTGCAAACAAAGCCGCCAGCGTTCCCTGTCGCTGTTCGTTTTCAAATTTTTGGGCATACTCGGCATCAATAAATTTATAATCAAATGGATACTCAGGATTGTACTTCTTAAATATTGTAGCTGCTTTTTGCAGATTTTGCGCAGTAGAATTGTTTCCATTCAATTTTATCTGCATGGTTTGAAACCAATTGTTTTTAGCCCCGTTTATCAGCATAGGCCGCGTAGGTTCATAAGGATTGGTAAGAATAAAATCTTTGAAGACGCCTACTACATGCCATTTTATATCGTTGTCTTTGATAAGCTGACCAATAGGTTGCTTGAATTTCATTACTTTCAAAGCAGATTCATTGATGATCATTGCAGTAGAGTCTGCAGGAAATTTTTGTAAATCAAAATCCCGGCCCACTACAAACTGCAACCCTATGGTATTACCCAACCCCTCATCTGCGGTGATCCGGTAAAAATCAGTTTTATCATTGGGATCTTTGCCTTCCCATTCCTGCCCCCACCCATCACTCCAGCTTTGCGTAATGGGTGCACTTGTTTTTACAATGGAGGTAGCGATACCTCCGGCTATCAATTCATTTTTAATAAGGTTATAATTCTTACCGATATCACCGGTGAAATGATGGTAAATCAGGTTGTCTTTATTGTAACCTGTTTCCCTGTCACGTGCATAATCAATTTGTTGTTTTACAATTATTGTACAAATGATAAGAATGATAGCGAATGTAAACTGGACAACGACTAAAATTTTACGAGGTGTAATCAGTGCATTTATTTTTTTGAATGATCCTTTTAAAACTTTTACGGGTTGAAAAGAAGACAGGAAGAATGCCGGGTAACTACCAGCCAGAACCCCGGTGAAAAATATAAATCCGATGCCGGTCAGCCAGGTGCCGATGCTTGCAAAATTTATAAAAAGTTTTTTGTCGGTGAGTTGATTATAAGAAGGCAAACTTAATAATACAATTCCAACAGCAAAGATTGCGGCAATAAAAGCCAGCAATACAGATTCACCAATGAACTGGCTGATCAAAGATGCTTTTTGTGCACCAACAACTTTCCTTATACCAACTTCTTTTGCACGTTTTTCGCTTCTTGCTGTGCTCAGGTTCATAAAATTGATACAGGCAATCAGCAAAATAAAAGCAGCGATGGTTCCAAATAATTTCACAAATACAATTCTTCCGCCATTGTCTTCATAACCATTGTTAAAACTGGAATGCAACCGCCACCTGCTCATCGGATAAATGAACATTTGCCAATTATCCTTTCGGGCCTCTTCTTCGTATTTTTGTTTGAGTACTTTTATTTTTGGTTCAATAGAGGCATAAGTTGCATTTGGTTTCAGCATTACGTAAGTACGGGTGCTGTTATTGCCCCAGTTGTCATCATCATTGCCAATAGATCTCAGATAGGCCCATGGAATCAGGTATTCAAAATCAAATCTTGTGTTATTAGGAAGGTCTTTTAAGATTCCAGTTACAGTGAAATTGTCTTTGTTATCGATCTTAATCACTTTTCCCATTGCTTCTTCAGTGCCAAATAGGCTCCTGGCCAGTTTTTCAGTAACAACAATAGAATGCAGGTCGTTCAACGCAGTAGCAGGATTGCTTTGCAACAATGGAAAACTAAACACCTGCAAAAAGCCGGAATCTACCATATTCCCCTTTTTCATCAAACGCTTTTCGCCAATACTGAACAATAATTCACTTTGCCAGTTTACACGCACGGCTCTTTCGATTTCCGGCAGATCTTTTTCCAAGGTTCTGGCCAAAACTTTAGGAGTAGTGTTCCAGGCCCAGCGTTTAGCATCGAATTTTGCACGGTTCCATACTTCATATATTCTATCCCTGTTCGCATGAAACTGGTCATAGCTTTTTTCATTTTGTATCCACAAGAAAATGAGAATGGCACTTGCCATACCCACTGCCAAACCGGCAATATTGATAAATGAAAAACCTTTACTGCGTAAAAGATTGCGAAATGCAACTTTTAAAAAGTTTTTAAACATGCTGGATATATTGGTTTATTATTGGGTCAGGCTGAAATGTTCGTAATTTTTTTCGGCGAGAATATTTTGTGTCACTGTTTGTCCATCCAGCATCCGCAATATCCGGTGACTGTATCTGGCATCGTGTTCTGAGTGAGTGACCATTATGATGGTAGTACCCTGTTCATTGAGATCCGACAACATTTCCATTACTTCGTTACCATTATTGGAATCGAGGTTACCGGTGGGCTCATCGGCCAATATTAATTTTGGATTGTTTACTACCGCTCTTGCAACAGCAACTCTCTGTTGCTGTCCCCCAGACAGTTGTTGCGGGTAATGCCCACGTCGATGCATGATCTGAACTTTGTCTAACACTCTTTCCACTCTTTTTTTTCTTTCATCGGTCTTGATGCCCAGGTAAATCAACGGCAATTCAACATTCTCAAAAACGGTCAATTCATCAATCAGGTTAAAACTTTGAAATACAAATCCAATATTGTTTTTACGAATGGACGCCCGCTGACGTTCTTTCAAATGTGCTACTTCAACACCATTAAATAAAAAGCTGCCCGCATCCGGATCATCCAGCAAACCCAGTATATTAAGCAATGTTGATTTACCACAACCTGATGGACCCATTACAGCCAGGAACTCGCCCTGCTTCACCTCAAATGAAATTTTATTCAATGAAATGGTTTCTACTTCTTCTGTGCGGTAAATTTTTTCGAGTGCAGTAATCTTAATCATGGTGTTTGTTATTTGAGATGGAAGGCAGGTGTATAGATAAAGTCTGCAAAGGCTTTAAAATGTTGCATGTACTTTAATTATTTTTAAGTTATCATGATTTACATGCATAGTTGATTATCATTGATATTTATTGCGTACATTTCACCTATACAACATATATTAAGGGCATTGGTATTTGTTGCAGGTATAAACGGGCTCAATAAGAGATGGGACGATTGTAACAGGATTATGTTACACGCATTTTGAAATTCAATCAAATCAATTCCTTGCACCATGAATAAACGTTTATTTATTAAAGGGCTGGCAATGGCCGGTATCAGTGCACCATTTTCTGCCGGTGCTATGAACAAGTGGTTGGAAAAAATAGGTGACAAGTCTTCATTTGAACTTGCATCAGATGAAAATTTCTGGAATGGCATACGCGGAGGTTATAAATTAAAGCCTGATTATATCAACCTGGAAAACGGTTATTATAATTTTTTACCCGAAGCATTACTGGAAAATTTTATTCAACAGGTAAGGATGGTTAATTACCAGGGTTCTTATTATATGCGCACCGTTCAGTTTGACAATAAAAAAAATATTGCGGCAAGACTGGCGGAACTGGCAGGTTGTGGCTCAGATGAGTTGGTTATCACCCGCAACACCACTGAATCACTGGATATGATCATTGGAGGCAGACAGTGGAAAGCCGGAGATGAAGCGGTGATGGCGATGCAGGATTATGGCTCCATGCTGGAAATGTTTAAACAGGTTTCAAAAAGACATGGTATCATTAATAAGATTGTATCGGTTCCCAATCACCCCACCTCTGACGATGAAATTGTTGAATTGTATGCAAATGCAATAACACCCAACACAAAGCTGCTGATGATTTGCCATATGATCAATATAACCGGCCAGATTTTGCCGGTGCGTAAAATATGTGACATGGCACATAAGAAAGGAGTAGATGTGATGGTGGACGGCGCACATGCTTTTGCACATATTAAATTCAACATTGCTGATTTGAATTGTGACTATTATGGCGCCAGTTTACACAAATGGTTGAGTGTGCCGCTCGGTGCAGGCATCTTATATGTAAGAAAAGAAAAAATTAGCGGCATCTGGCCATTGCTGGCAGAAGGAGACAGGATGGAAGCGGATATTTCAAGATTGAATCATATTGGCACACATCCTGTTCATACAGATTTAGCGATTGGTGCGGCCATTGATTGGTACCTAAAAATAGGTGCAGAAAGAAAAGAAGAAAGATTGAGATACCTGCAGCAATACTGGACCAACAAAGTTCGTAACACAGCAAATGTGGTAGTGAACACACCGGCCAGTGCAGTGAGAGCATGTGGAATTGCAAATGTGGGAATTGCAAAAATGAAGCCCGCCATACTTGCTGATACATTGTTGAAAAAATATAAAATTTATACGGTCGCAATTGATTATGCCAATGTACAGGGTTGCAGAATTACACCAAATCTTTATACGATGCCTGCAGAACTGGATGTGCTGGTGAATGCATTGACAGAATTAAGCAAAGGATAACAGGCAAATAAAAAAGATCGGTTTGATCCGATCTTTTTATTAAACGTCAATAAATTATTTAGAATCTTGCGGCAATTGTTTTTTCATTGATGCTATCCTTTACGATTGTATAATGTTTCATCGGCTTATCAATTGCCTGTTTGGCAAGTGTTGCAGCTATCTTACGCGTGTACAGCATAGCTTCCGCTTTTGTTAAAGTAGTAATGCTACCTTGTCCTTCAAAATAATAATGCGTGGCTATAAATTTCTTTACATGTTCACGACTTTCTGCAGGCAGATAATTTTGCAAACACCAGAAATTCCGGCTACCTGATTTACGTATGGCACTATTTACCGGACCGGGACCACCATTATAGGCAGCCAATACCAATAGCCAGTCACCATATTCCGCATATAAATCTTTCAGGTATAAAGCGGCTGCCCTGGTGCTTTTCTTATATTGTTTACGCTCATCATATTTCCCGGATACTTTTAATCCCAGGATTTTTGCAGTCTCAGGCATCAACTGCCAGGGGCCTGCGGCACCAACTCTTGATAATGCAGAAGGTTTTAACTCCGATTCAATTACGGCCAGGTATTTTAGTTCTACCGGTAAATGAAAGCTTTTAAAAATAGCATCCATCATATCAAATGGGTTCTTGCTACGCAAGCGGATACTATATAAATCTTCGTTGTTTTTGTGAATGTAATTTTTTACGTACTTCACCGCATGCTTATTCATCGGTGCTTTTTGAACTTCTGCGGAAGCTGTAGTGCTGTCAATATTTTCATCGCTAAACGCTGCGTTGTTTTTCTGTTCCAGGTAACATATACCGGGAGCTGCAATAAACAACATAACAAGGCTGATGAAAAAAGCTTTTAAAAGAGTAGAACGGAACATTGTTTATAATTTTAAATAAAACAATGCCGACCCTGAGGGTTTGGATTATAACAAAAAGCGGATTATCATTTCGGATATTGGCTGAGTCATTACAGTGTTTTGCCGGGGGTACGGACAATCTGGCTTTTCATTTGTCCGGGGACACTGTAATAGCCTTTATAGAAGCGAACGGGTCAAATATACCCTGCCGATCTGGTTTATCATAGCATTTTATACCTCGGAAATTTACGATTTGGAGCTAACTTAAGGAGTATCACCGCATTGATTGCCAATAAAAAAATGATAAAGTTATTCAGATCAATGTGAACACTTAGATCTGATATTATTATGCATTTTAAATTAAAAGTGTATTGGTTTTTTAATTTTCCGCAAAGTAAAATTCATACTTTATAATATGTACACTCATTTCTTATTTTTTACCGATTTTAGATGCTGAATTGGAAGGATTTGACTTTTATAACTCATTTATTATGAAAAATACTGCTTGTATAGGCTTCATGCTTTTCTTTTCAATGGTTTCCATGGCCAATGTTAGCTTGCCCAAAATATTTGGCGACAATATGGTATTGCAACGCAACCAATTTATTCCTGTTTGGGGTTCGGCATCACCCAATGAAAAGATAACGGTACAATTTAATAAGCAGGTAAAAACAACGAAGACCGATAAGAATGGAAAGTGGACATTAAAACTTGAATCTGAAAAAGAAGGAGGTCCTTACGAACTTATTGTTACAGGAAAAAATAAAATTACTATCAGTAATGTTTTGATAGGAGAGGTTTGGATTTGTTCCGGGCAATCCAATATGGAAATGCCCATTGCGGGATGGGGCAAAATAAATAACTACCAGCAGGAAATAGCTGATGCTGACTTCCCGCAGATCAGGCATTTTAAGGTGCCCAACACCGTTAGTACGAAACCGGAAGATACCCTTGCCGGCGGAGAATGGAAGATTTGTAGCCCTGCCAATGCGGGCGATTTTACAGCAACCGGTTATTTTTTTGCAAAAGCATTGTACAAGGAATTGAAAGTTCCCATCGGGCTGGTAAATACTTCGTGGGGCGGGACCCATTCTGAAACATGGACCAGCAAATCGGCCCTGGAACAAAGCGATGAATTCAAAGACATAGCGGCTAAGATGAATAGTGTGGACCTGGTGGCGGCAGAAAGACAACGCAAAGAAGAAATGATGAAGAAGATAGTAAGTCTGCAGGGGCCGGTGGGTGATGCAGCAGCGGCGAACCACTGGAAAGATTTTTCGTTTGATGATGGCCGTTGGGCTACCATGAAATTGCCGGGGGCCTGGGAGGAACAGGGTCTTGCAGGTTTGGATGGTGTGGTTTGGTTCAGGAAAACTATAATGGTTGAAGAAGAAGATGCCGGAAAGGCGGCGGTAATAGCGCTCAGTAAAATCGACGACATCGATGAAACTTATGTGAATGGAGTAAAAGTAGGGGGGATTGATAAATGGGATGAAAAAAGACAGTATACTATTCCACCTGCTGTTTTAAAGGCAGGAAAAAATGTAATTGCAGTTCGTGTAACCGATACCGGTGGTGGCGGAGGAATCTATGGAGAGGCAAGTGATATGCAGATAACCATTGGAAAAAAAATCCAGTCTTTGGCGGGTAACTGGGTTTTCAGGATTGAATCATTACAACAGGCAGCAACAGGCATTGGTCCTAACAGCTATCCTTCATTGTTGTTTAACGCAATGATAAATCCATTAATACCATTTGCTATAAAGGGGGCCATCTGGTACCAGGGAGAGTCAAATGCCGGAAGGGCTTACCAATACCGCAAAGAATTTCCACTGATGATTAGCGATTGGCGCAGGCACTGGCAACAGGGCGACTTTCCATTCCTTTTTGTACAACTGGCAAGTTTTAATTCAGGGAATGGGAACAGTGCCAATGGTAGTACATGGGCAGAATTACGGGAAGCACAAACCATGACCTTGTCGCTGCCAAATACAGGAATGGCAGTAACAACAGATATCGGCGATGCCAAAGACATCCATCCAAAAAATAAACAGGATGTTGGCCTTCGACTGGCGAAGATTGCTTTGAATAAATTTTATGGAAAAGCAATCCCTTTCAGCGGACCATTTTATCTATCCATGAAAATTGATAACAGCAGAGCAATACTTAGTTTTGCCAATCACGAAAACGGCTGGATGGTAAAAGATAAATATGGCTATATAAAAGGATTTGAGATTGCCGGAAATGATCAGCAGTTCCATTATGCAAAAGCGATCATTGAAGGGGATAATATAATTGTAATGCGTGATGAAGTTCCCAATCCTGTAGCTGTTCGCTATGCCTGGGCGGATGATGCGGGGGAATCAAATCTTTTTAATAAAGATGCGCTGCCAGCGGTACCTTTTCGCACCGACAACTGGAAAGGCATTACAGAAAAAATCAAGTATACTCTTGGTGAATAACCATAAACCCTTTATAAAGATCGTTCGGCTCAAATAAACAAGTAACAAAAATATTCATGAAGTATTCCAAATGGATTGGCTTGCTGGCTGCTGTAACCATATTAATTGTTTGTTATCAAACCTGGATTTATGTTCCTTCCGTTCGCCTGGAGATTGGCGGAATGGCTGCAAGTGGAAAACAGAATTTTGGTAGACCTGGCCTGGTAAATATAATAATGACAACCGGTTCTGTCATTATGTTTTTATTGCCTTTTATATGGGCCAAACGTACCAACATTTTTTTGTGTGCATTTAATATTGCATGGGCGGTACGCAACTATATACTTCTTACAAAATGTTATGCCGGCGATTGTCCTACTATCAAACCATCATTGTATCTATTATTGTTGGCATCCCTGGTAATGTTGCTGGTGTCTTTTGCGCCAGATATAAAAGTTGCGGAGAGTAAAAAACAGCAATGATGTTTATTGTGCTATCAATTTAGCAATACCGAAAGCACAACCCGCTGCCGCAGCACCTATCAACGCTACCCGCAAAGCACCCTGCCAGGGATTTATTCCCGTAAACTTACTTTTAAAATATCCAAAAATAAATAAGCAGATCAGGGTAATAACTGCTGAATATTTTAAACCAGTGATTCCTTCACTCACAAAAAAATAGGGACTTAAAGGAATAATTCCACCAACGATATAAGAAAGTCCGATATTGAATGCGCTTTTCCTGGCACGTCTTGAATCTGGCTTATCCAGGCCCAGTTCATATTTCATCATAAAATCAACCCATTTTTCTTTGTCCTTGGTCATCTCTTCAACCGCCTGTTTTTGCACTTCTTCACTCAAACCCAGGTTAGAAAAGAAATCTTTTACTTCTTCTTTTTCTTTTTCGGGTACTTTTTCAACTTCATCATATTCTCTTTTCAACTCACTGTTATAATGATCGATTTCAGTTTTGCCGGCGAGGTAGCCACCCAATCCCATCGCAATGGAACCTGCCGCAATCTCTGCTATGCCCGCGATGATAATTATATGTGTTGCCGATACCGCTCCACTCAAACCTGCAGCCAATGCAAAAGGCACCGTAAGTCCATCGCTCATTCCAATAACAATGTCCCTGAGCAAATCGGAACTTTGCATATGCTGTTCCTGGTGATCGTGGTGAAGATGTGTATCCAAGATGGTGAATGTTTGAAGGTAAAAACTTGGGTGAAGATAATAAAATGATGTATTACCCACGTTTTAATACACTTGATTATATTGCGTGTGCTATGCGGCAAGACCGGTATTCATTCACTGCTTATTAATTATTTAATGCATTATAATGTTTGCAGGCTTCTGTGGATGATATCAATACATTCCATGATCTGACGATTATTAATTATCAACGGCGGCGCGAAACGTATCTTGTCGCCATGCGTTGGCTTTGCCAGTAATCCATTTTCTTTTAAAGCCAGGCAAAGATCCCATGCGGCTTCCTTATTATTATGTTCAATAACGATGGCATTTAATAGGCCTTTACCCCGGATAACTTTAATAAAAGGCGATTGAAGTTTTTCCAATTCAGATCTTAACAATGCTCCCATTAATTCGGCATTATCGGCTAATTTTTCTTCTTTTAATATTTCCAGTGCGGTAATAGCAACTTTGCAAGCCAGCGGGTTTCCTCCATAGGTTGAACCATGTTCGCCCGGTTTTATGGTCATCATAATTTCATTGTCGGCCAGCACTGCACTAACAGGCAATACGCCGCCACTCAATGCTTTTCCTAAAATTAATATATCGGGTCTAACATTTTCATGATCACAAGCCAGCATTTTTCCGGTACGGCAAAGACCGGTTTGTATCTCATCTCCTATAAATAACACATTGGCATCTTCGCAATATTGCCTGGCTTTTGAAAGATAACCGTCGTCAGGTACAACAACACCAGCCTCACCTTGTATGGGTTCTGCCAGGAAGCCTACGGTATTTCTATCTTGTAACGCCAGTTCGAGTGCATTGAGATCATTATAAGGTATAACATGAAATCCGGGCATGTAAGGCCCGAAGTTGGTATAGGAAGAGGCATCTGTACTGAATGATATAACGGTACTGGTTCTGCCATGAAAGTTATTGGCGCAAACAATAATGCGGGCCTTGTTTGCTTCAACGCCTTTAACAGTATAACCCCACCGACGTGCCAGTTTGATGGCTGTTTCCACTGCTTCCACACCGGTATTCATGGGCAACACTTTGTCATAACCGAAATAACCAGTAATGTATTGCGCATATTCTCCCAGTGAATCACTGTGAAATGCCCTGGAGGTCAACGTTAGTTTTTGTGCCTGGGCAACCAGGGTTGCAATTATTTTTGGATGACAGTGGCCCTGGTTCACTGCTGAATAACCACTGAGGAAATCATAATATATTTTACCATCTACATCCCAGACATATACGCCTTCTCCGCGATTAAGCACCACCGGTAGTGGGTGATAATTGTGCGCACTATATTTTTCTTCGAGCGTTAAATAATATTGTGAAGCTTCGGATAATGAAACGGCAGTATGCATATCTGGAAATTAAAAATGAAAAAATAGATGGGGTTGATCAGTTTCACGCTGCCTGTTTGACCAGGCAGCAAAGTTTATTTTCCTCGATGGTTGAGCAGATCAAGGTTTTGCTGGAGGAAATGCAAAATGGAACTGTGCAGTTTAATAAAAATGATTTCCTGCAAGATAAAAAAAATAAAAATAACGGATGAGGTTTTTTGGCTAAGCCTGCTAAATTCCGGGCACAATGAATGGCAGCTTTCGAACACCTTATTAATGACCAATGAGTTCTGTTATCTTTGTTGGTCAAAATTTATTTTATGGATTATATCGTCCCTGCTCAAACAAGGATAGGACACGTACACTTAAAAGTTGCAGATTTAGAACGGGCACTAAAATTTTACCGCGATTTACTGGGCTTCCAGGTGATGCAGTATTATGGAAATGCGGCTGTTTTTATTTCTGCGGGCGGTTATCATCATCATATCGGGCTAAATACATGGTATAGCAAGGATGCCCCGCCCGCACCAGAGAAAGCGGCCGGATTATTTCATACTGCTATTCTATACCCTACAAGAAAAGATCTGGCAGCTATATTAAAAAGAATCATGGATGCCAAATATCCGTTAACCGGTGCTTCGGATCATGGGGTATCCGATGCATTGTATCTGGACGATCCTGATAGTAATGGAGTGGAACTGTACTGGGATAAACCCATAGAATACTGGCCGGTTGATGGTGCAGGCAATTTGCAAATGGCTACGGAAGCGCTGGATTTGGAGGGTTTATTGGCTGAACTTGATAACGAGGTATAAGTTTTAAGGTGCGGCAGGGCTTATAACCTTTAACCCTTATTCACTCCACCTTAAAATCTATCTTCTTGAGTATTCTTCCAAAGACGCTCTTTCTTTTCGCGAAAGACTGTTAATGCCTTGCTGGCTTATTTTATCCAGGATGCGATCCACTTCCTGCTCGCTATTTTTTTTATGCAGGTTATAACGGTCATCAACAGTGTAATTGAATTTATTATTGAACCAGTAATTGTCGATAAAAAGCAATTGTGGTTTGGTGGTAATAATAATCATAAAAGAAACGGTTGGTAAAATCAGCAATGCAATCGTTAGTGTATTGTCTGTAATGGCGGCCGGATAAAACAAAAGAGCCACCAGCATGCCGGCCAAAGCTCCTCCCAAATGTGATTCATGTCCTATGTTCTCTTTGCGGGAGCGAATGCCATATATTGAATACAAAATAAAAATCAGTCCGAATACCCAACCCGGCATAAAGAAAATTTTCATACCGGGAAAAACAGCAATGGAAGCAAAAATAACACCGTTGATGGCTCCTGAAGCGCCAACAGCACTATAGCCGGGATTTTTACGGTGAATAAGAAGTGCCAATAAATTTCCTCCCACCGCACTAATGAAATACAACAATAAAAATCTTATCGGTCCAAAAAAACTTTCCAGTCCAAAACTGAAAAAAAACAAGGAGACCATATTAAATATAAGGTGTTGCCAGTTTACATGCACAAAAGCAGACGTGATAAGTCGCTTATAATCGCGGTACAATAGAATTTTTTCTGTTTCAAATTCCAGGCTGGCAAAAAAATTGGAATCTTTAAATCCTTTATAAGAAACAAAACAGGTAGTTACAATAATGATAAGGCTTACGAATCCGGAAGTCAGCATGCGGTACAGCTATTTTTATTGATAAGATTTTGCACCTTTCAAATTTACCAAAAAATGACTAAAGATTTACCTGCACATTGCTGGCAAAATCAGATTTTAACCGATTGGCTGTTTTTTTGAACAATCCATAAACAGAACTGCCACTGCCACTCATTGCTGAATATATAGCACCCTGGCCATAGAATTTTTCTTTGATGGCGCCAATTTGAGGGTATTGCTGAATGGCCGAAAATTCAAAATCATTGTGCAATAGGTTCTTCCATTTTTCTATTGGCTGCTCCTGTATGATTTTTTTAAGGTTGCCGGGCGGATGTACGGATTTATCCATCCTGAGGTCGGAAAATGCTTTACCCGTATCGATATGAATTCCCGGATTTTCAATTATTAGGCTGTAGCCGGACAGGTCCAATTTCAGTGGCTCCATCAATTCTCCGCGACCCTTGGCAAAACAGGGTTCGTTATTAATAAAAAAAGGACAATCACTTCCTAACTGGATGGCATAATCCAATTGCTGCAGGGGAGAAAGAAGAAGTTGAAATTTATTGTTTAATATTTTAATCATGAAAGCAGCATCAGCAGATCCGCCGCCCAAGCCTGCACCCATGGGAATATTTTTGAGTAAATGAATCTGAACATTTGGCAAGTCAGGAAAGTCGTTTCTTAATAACCGCCACGCTTTAATACAAAGATTATCGCTATTGTTACCTTTTACCGGAATCCCATAATTAGTCAGTAGCGGTTCCGAACTATTTTCGCTATCTAATTTTATTATTTCCAAAACATCATGAAACGGTACGGGGTAGAAAATGGTTTCTATATCATGGAATCCATCATTGCGTTTCCGCATTACATGCAGGCCAAGATTTATCTTACAGTTGGGAAATACAATCAAAACGTACCGGAATTTGTTTGCAGGTACGAATTACCTGTTTTTTTACGAAGGGAAAAAATGAAGTTGGAGGTAATAATATGATTTCCGGTAATCCTGTTATTTTCGGCTATTGATTTCATCCCTGATTACGATAGCGCGGAGGTAATCTTCCTGGTCCAGTACCTCGGTGAGTAAAGTATGTAATTCTTCTACACTCAGGTTTTTTAAATCATCCTGTCCAACATGCTCTGGTTTTGCTGGTGCCTCACCTTTTTTCTTTTTGCCGGTATCCTCCATTAATATACCCGCACTTTCAAGAATATGCTCGTAGGTATAAATCGGGCAGCCAAATCGAACTGCCAGGGCCAATGCATCTGAGGTTCTGGAGTCAATTTCTACGGTATCATTTTCACTCACACAAACCAGTTTGCTGTAAAATATACCCTCCTGTAAATCACTGATAATAATTTCGGTAAGGTCTACTCCAAATGCGTGCATGAAATTCTTCATTAGATCATGGGTAAGCGGGCGACTGGGTTGCATTTTTTCCAGTGCCACAGCGATTGCCTGGGCCTCAAACCCTCCAATTACAATTGGCAGGCGGCGCAATCCGTTGATTTCACCCAAAACCACTGCATAAGAATGCGTTTGGGTAATACTGTGTGATAAGGCTACTATTTCCAATTCTATTCTTTTCATATAGACCACGAAAGTAAAGGAAATTTGAAAACTTATGAAAGGTTGTTAGCAGGCTCCGGGCTGATAAAAAATATTTATCATTTGACTATAGAAATTGGTGGGCAAGAGTTAAATTAAGCCTTTTTGCTGAGGAGGAATTGCAAAAAAATACATCGCCGTAAAGGCGATGTATGGATGGATATTTTATAGTATTTTAATTGTGCCGCAATTTATTCTTAAATACTTTTTCAAATTTCTCAAGTTTGGGACGTATTACATAATAGCAGTATGGCTGTGAGCCGTTACTGTTGTAATAATTCTGGTGGTATTGTTCCGCTGAATAAAAATTCTTATAGGGTTCAATGGCGGTTACAATTGGATTGTTAAACGCGCCGCTTTTATCGAGCGCATCTTTATAATGTGCTGCTTTCTGTTGTTGAACTTCGCTATGATAAAACACCACACTGCGGTATTGCGGACCTACATCGTTACCCTGTTTGTTAAGCGTGGTTGGATCATGAGTTTTCCAAAACACTTCCAGCAACTCATCATAAGTAATCTTGGTAGGATCATAAACTACCTGGCAAACCTCGGCGTGGCCCGTGGTTTTTTCGCAGACTTGTTCGTAAGTAGGATTTGCAACATGTCCACCACTATAGCCGCTGGTAACTTTCAATACACCCTCCAGTTCCTGGAAAATGGCTTCGGTACACCAAAAACACCCGGTTCCAAAAGTGGCGGTGTCTGTTTTAAGTCCGCCAGGAATAACGCTTGCAGGAACTGCTGCGCTCGCTAAATTGTTCATAGTTTTATTTGGGTTTTCATTATTAGCACAGGATGCCAGGGAAACAAGTCCAATAAAAGAATTGGTTAATACCAGGAACAACTTCATAATAGTCCATTTAATTGTATGCATCCGATTCAGCATTTCAAATTTCGTGTAATTTAGTTTCATATCAATGGCGATTAGTGTAAGCTATGCGACATGTACCGGTTTTTATGAAAATAGTAACATGCCGCCTATCTTTAAACAATAAACAATTACGAAAGGTTGAATACGCAGGTTCTGCAAATGCATATAAGTTTTTGTTAACGATTGTGTTTAATTCAACGGCGTACAGCGTAACAATCAAAACTTTTCTTATATGGGCTATGTATTTCGTCTTACGCCTGTTGAAGATTAAGATTGTAAAAAATAACATGCTGATCGGCGAAAAGATGATGCTGGGACCAATGTCAATAGAATTAAACTGGCAACTGGTAAAAATTCATACGGATAGTCCCGCTGCTTTACTATATGTTCCGGAAAACAATCTCTGGCGTATAAAACCATCGCAGGCCGAGAGCGATGAGAACATGAAGAAAAGATTGTTTTCTATGCTTCACTATCATGCTATTTATTTTCGATTATATCGGTGAAAGCGGATTTTTTTTCACCAAAGCAGGTGGTGCTTCCCGTAAAATATTTTAGACATGGGGTAGGTATGAGGGAAAAAGACATGGCAGACAATTTCAAACCACTTTTTTTTAATAATGACGATTTTGATAAAGCTTATAGATTTATAGAACAGGCTTTAAAATCAGAAAAACGTTATCCCAACGGAAAAGATTTCACAGATGAGTATGCGAAATACTTTGTGCAGTTGGAAAAAGCGGTTTTAAAATGATAGATTTATTTTTAGATTGGAATTTTCATGGATCCCGCTTTCTGTGGATTTCATAAGAAGAATGTTTAACTAAAAGCGCAATGATTGTACCTTTGCCCGTTACATATGGTAAATCTAAAGGGGTTGTTGATTTATGATTAAATTTTTTCCCGGGTCGGCACTGGTGCAACTGGAGTTTGAGAAAGTAAAAGTATTGCTGGCAGCGCACTGCAAAACTTTATATGCCAAATCAAAGGCTGAAACTTTGCGTATCCATACGCGAAAAGAATATATAGAACTGGAATTGCAACAGAGTCATGAATTTAAATTGTTGTTGCATACCGGCCAGCATTTTCCCAATGATTATACACTTAACCTGGCAGGAGAATTAAAACTCCTGGGAATTGCAGGAGCTGTACTTGCAGGAGAACAATTTATGGATATTCGCAGGCTGGCAGTAAACATACAGGACATTTTCCGGTGGTTCGATAACGAGCGGCGCATTGCCTATTCCGCATTGGCAAAAGTTATTGAGCACACCCACTATGAGAAAGCAATCATAGCTTGGATAGATGAAGTGCTGGATGAAAATGGTACTGTAAAAGATAACGCCAGTGATGAACTTGCACGTATTCGCATGAACCTGTTCAGGAAACGAAATGAATTGCGAAGAATGTTTGATCGGATCCTTGGTAAACTGAGTAAATCAGGTTATGTAGCGGATATTGAAGAATCTTTTTTAAATGGCCGGAGAGTAATAGCGCTGTTTGCAGAGCATAAGCGACAGGTAAAAGGAATCTTGCACGGGGAAAGTGATACCAGAAGGACTACATTTATTGAACCGGAAGACACCATTGAATTAAACAATGACGTTTTTTCATTGGAGCATGAGGAAAAAAAAGAAGTCTATCGGATATTGCGCGACCTAACTGCGAGGTTATCGGTACATGCAGCACTGCTTAAATCCTACAGTGATATACTGGGTGAATTTGATTTTATTTATGCCAAAGCAAAGCTCGCAACAGACGTTAACGGTAATTATCCGTTACTGGCAGATAAAGCTCATGTACAGCTTATCCAGGCATATCACCCATTGTTGTACCTGTACAACAAGAAAAGTCAGAAACCCACCATTCCCACTAATATATCACTTGATGAACGAAACAGGATATTGGTAGTATCGGGCCCCAATGCCGGCGGCAAAACGGTTACGTTAAAAACAGTGGGGTTGTTGCAATTGATGCTGCAAAGCGGTTTGCTGGTACCGGTAGATCCTCACTCTCAGATGGGCATCTTTAAACAAATCATGATTCACATAGGAGATATACAAAGCCTGGAGTTTGATCTGAGTACCTATAGTGCTCATTTGATGAACATGAAGTACTTTATGGAAAATGCCAATGGCAAAACACTTTTTTTTATAGATGAACTGGGAAGTGGAAGTGATCCAAACCTGGGAGGCGCATTTGCTGAAGTTATACTGGAGGAACTGTGTAAAAAACATTCAATGGGTATTGTTACAACACATTATCTGAACCTCAAAGTGATGGCCAATAAAACCCCGGGCATTATTAATGGAGCCATGGCATTTGATGAAAAGAGCCTTTTGCCTTTATTTAAATTATTGATTGGTAAACCTGGAAGCTCCTATACATTTTCAATAGCAGAACGTATAGGACTTGACAAACGATTAATTGAAAGAGCCCGTCAATTGGTAGAGCAAGATCATTTTAAACTGGACAAGCTTTTAAACCGTACCGAACAGGATCTGCAGGCCATCGATAAAGAAAAGGCGGCACTTCAAAAATTAATGAAAGAAAACGAAAGACTGAAGAAAGAAATGGAGCGCCTGCTTGTCAAAGAAAAACACAATCAGCAGATAGAATTATTAAAACACCAGAACCAGGTGAATGAGAGCCGAATTGTTTATCTCAAAGACATGGAACGCAAACTAAAACAGGTGGTGCTCGACTGGCGAAAGGCAGAAAGCAATGAAGATAAAAAGGAGTTGATGAAACAAATGCATCTGCTGCTCTTTAACCAGCAACAGAAACAAACTGCAGAAAAAGTAAAGAAAAAAATTGATTCAAAATATGAAGAAATTGGTGGTGAAATTAAACCTGGGATAAAAGTATTGATGAAAAAAAATCACCAGGTGGGGAAAGTAATCGAAATAAGGGGAAAGAAAGCCATTGTTCAGTTGGGTATGCTTCCCATCACCGTTGATATAACAGATCTTGTAGTGGTAAAAGACAAACCCGCTGAAGAAGCGGCTCCATAAAATCACTTTTTTGTTCCCGCTAATGGATGTATTTGTCTAAATTCGGTCAATTCAAACTTGCCATGACGTTAACCATCATTTTGTTTTGCATTGTCTTACTTATACTCCTGATTACGTGGGCAAAAATAAATGCCTTTCTGGCTTTCCTGATTGTTTCCATTTTTACTGGCTTAGCATTGGGTATTCCCATTGACAAGATCACGCATTCGGTAGAGAAGGGAATTGGAGATACATTGGGTTCGCTGGTGATCATTATCGTTATAGGTGCAATGTTGGGTAAACTGGTAGCAGACAGTGGTGCGGCACAAAAAATTACTGCTGTTTTGATGAAACTGTTTGGGCAAAAAAACATTCAATGGGCGCTGATGTTAACCGGGTTCGTGATTGGCATTCCATTGTTTTATAATGTGGGTTTTGTTTTGATGGTACCACTTATTTTCTCTGTTGTTTATCAATATAAATTACCGGCTGTTTATATTGGATTACCGATGCTGGCGGCATTGTCTGTTACCCATGGATTTTTACCCCCGCATCCTTCTCCCACAGCCTTAGTTGGGCAGTTTCATGCAAATATGGGAACGACTTTATTATACGGATTGATGCTTGCCATTCCGGCCATTATTATTGCGGGCCCCGTATTTTCAAAAACTTTAAAGAATATTAAATCCGTTCCGCTCCAGACTTTTCAACCGAAGCAAATTGCAGAAGTTGAACTACCGGGTACCCTTAATAGTTTTTTGACTTCATTGTTACCGGTTATTTTGCTGGCCCTTACAACCTTATTACCATTGCTGGCATCGGAAGAAGGTGCACTGAAAAAAATTTTATCATTTATAGGCGATCCAATTATTGTAATGCTATTGTCGCTGACGGTTGCCACTTTTACACTCGGGTTGAGAAATGGCAGAAAGATAAAAGCAGTCATGGACTCTTATGCGGAAGCCACAAAAGATGTAGCCATGATCCTTTTGATAGTAGCCGGCGCCGGTGTTTTGAAACAAATATTTGTTGATAGCGGAGTGAGCGAGGAGATAGCTTTACGGGTACAGGATCTGCACATGCATCCATTGGTATTGGGATGGTTGATTGCCGCTATTATCCGCGTTTGCCTGGGCTCGGCCACAGTAGCAGGTTTAACGGCTGCCGGTATTATTACACCCATGATGGCGCAGATACATGTACATCCCAGCCTGATGGTTTTATCAGTTGGAGCGGGTAGCTTACTTTTCTCACATGTAAATGATGCGGGTTTCTGGTTATTTAAGGAATATTTTAATTTGTCGATAAAAGACACCATCCGTTCCTGGTCGCTGATGGAAACCATTGTTTCCGTTGTTGGACTGGCCGGGGTACTATTGCTGAATTTATTTGTCAACTATTAATTGAATAAAAGATCATGGAACAGAAATTAAAAGAGCTGGGATTGGAATTACCTGTATTGCCGGGCTCGAAAGGAATTTACAAAAGTTGCCTCCTTGTAGGTAATCTTTTGTATGTATCCGGGCATGTTTCTATCAATACCGATGGAAGTTTCATTACCGGAAAGTTGGGTAAAGATTTAGATGATGAACAAGGTAAGCTGGCTGCAAGGCAATGTGGATTGGCTATGCTGGTATCTATCAAAAAACACTTTGGCAACCTGGATAAAATTAAAAGGGTGGTGAAATTATTGGGTATGGTTAATGCTACAGCAGAATATACAAAACATCCTTTGGTGATAAATGGCTGCAGCGAGTTGTTTGCGCAGTTATTAGGAGAAGACAATGGTATTGGTGTTCGCAGTGCGGTTGGTATGGGTTCTTTGCCTAATAATGTTGCAGTGGAAGTGGAGGGGGTATTTGAAGTGAATAGCTAGTGGGGAGTAGCCAGAGGCGAGTGGGGCTCAGTTTCGAAATTCACGATCTTAATACTACATACTTTAATTAATTGAGTAACCAACTATGAACTATTAATAAATGAATGCAACAAAAACTGCCTGGTATCAAATAGAAAATATAGCCGAACTGGATACACCTGCATTGGTTATCTATCCTGATCGGGTGAAAGCCAATATTCAAACTGCCATTAAAATGATTGGCGAGGTGGATCGATTACGCCCGCATATCAAAACCAATAAAGCAATTGAACCCACAAAAATGATGATTGAGGCAGGCATACATAAGTTCAAATGTGCTACCATCGCTGAAGCCGAAATGCTGGGCATCTGTAAGGCCAGCGACGTTTTACTGGCTTATCAACCCAGCGGGCCCAAATTGCACAGGTTTGTTGCCGTTATAAAGAAATATCCCGGCACCGTTTATTCCTGTCTTACAGATAACCTGGAAGCTGCCAGGCAGATGGCGGATGTGTTTACCTTTTATGGCATAGACGTTCCCGTCTATATTGATATGAATGTTGGAATGAACCGCACAGGGATTAGTACCGGTAAGACTGTTGCATTATACACATCGCTAACTGGTTTGAAAGGAATACATCCAATAGGATTACATGCGTATGATGGCCATATCAGGGACAGCGAGTTTGAACTGCGTACTCAAAAATGTGATGAAGCTTATCAACAAGTTGAGCGGGTGCGCCAGGAACTGATCGAGAAAGGATATCCGAAGCCTGTCATTGTTATGGGTGGATCTCCCGGTTATTCTGTGCATTGCAAAAGAACCAATATCGAATGCAGCCCGGGAACATTTATTTACTGGGATAAAGGGTATAAGGATCTTTGTCCGGAACAAAATTTTCTTACTGCGGCATTGGTCGTATCCAGGATTATTTCTTTGCCGGCGGATAATAAGATTTGTCTTGACCTGGGACATAAATCAATAGCGGCAGAAAACGAAATTGGCCGGCGCGTTTATTTTCTAAATGCAACTGAATTGGAAGCAATAGGACAAAGTGAGGAACATCTTGTTGTTGAAACCTCCGCCAATCATTCTTACGAAGTTGGTGATGTATTATATGGACTGCCCATACATGTTTGTCCTACTATTGCATTATACGAACGGGCTATTACGATTGAAAATGGTAAAACCACGGGAGAATGGAAAACCGTGGCAAGGGATAGAAAGATTACCGTTTAATGCTTTTTATCGCAGGCAAATCTTTGAAAATTATTTAGGAATATTAAATTCTATCTTAAGTAAGTGAAAGCCTTGGTGCTACAGAAGTTTCATGCTTTCGCAGGTAAAAAATAATTTTTATTTCAAGATTGGCACAATTATTTAGGATTAATATCATCATTATCCTAAATAGTATTCTATGAAAACCAGCACTTCCACTGCATTATTTTATTTTCCTTCCATACTAATTTGTATTTTAATTTTCAATGGTTGTAAAAAGGAAAGTTCAGGCACGGGCCCAGGCGCTCATCAACCACCTACTGATACAAGTCATATGCCTGGTGGCAGTAATTGTACCGCTACAAAAGCAGATGCAGAAAGCATTGCAATTTTCCCTGCTGACAATTCATGGAACCAGGATGTTTCATCAGCAGCCGTAGATCCCGGAAGTGCGCAGATACTTGCAGCGTATTCTACAACCGGGTTACATGCAGATTTTGGAAGTGGCATGTGGGATAATGCGCCCATTGGTATTCCGTATACGGTAGTGTGTGGCAGCCAGGCTAAAATTGGTATTGTATTCCGTTCAAATGGCTATGACGGTAATTATGGAGATGAAAGTGATCCGGGTCCGTATCCAATACCTCTTAATACAGCTATTGAAGGCAATGGCCTGGGTGGCGACTCACATGTTATAACTGTTGACAAAGAAAACAGTATACTATATGAATTATACAATGCAAGTGTAAATGGTGATCATTGGGAAGCTTCTTCCGGTGCGGTTTTCAATTTAAAATCAAATCAATTGAGACAGGATGGGTGGACCTCTGCCGATGCGGCCGGGCTTCCCATTTTTCCCGGACTTGTGCGATACGAAGAAATTGTCAAAGGGGTAATTGATCATCCGATCCGTTTTACATTATCAAAATCAAATGTAAAGCCATCATACGTTGCGCCAGCCAGGCATAAAGTAAACAGTACCGGCGGGCAGTATTCACTTCCATTTGGTGCTAAGATTAGATTGAAAGCTAATTTTAATATCAGTGGTTATCCGGCGGCTGATCAAATTATATTAACTGCCATGAAGAAATACGGTTTAATACTGGCTGATATCGGCAGCAATATGTATATCACAGGTGCCCCTGATGAACGCTGGAACAATGATGAGCTCCAGCAATTGGGAAAAGTAAAAGCATCGGATTTTGAAGTAGTGAAATTTAACTAAATCCTTTTACAAGTTGCGTAGTTCAATGTTCATAATTTATGGTTATTTGCTCATGAAAACAACACCCGTGGTGTAATTTGTTACCATGAGCAATCAACCATTTTACCATCAAAAATTACATACTTGCGTGTAAATAGTCTTTTAATTGTGAAATGGTTTCTTCCTGTGACAGAATCGTTTCTTTTACCACATCGTTGATAGAGATAATACCACAAATGGAATCATTTTCGAATACCGGCAGGTAACGAATATTGTTTTCACTCATCAGGTGCATACAGACTTCGATAGAATTATCTGGTGTTATGCGTGGTAAGCCTATGGACATGATCTCTTCTACCCGTGTTTCAGAAGAATGTTTTCCTTTCAGGATTACTTTCCTGGCATAATCTCTTTCTGTAAGCAGTCCGAAATAATCTTCTCCTTCCATTATCAGAACGGATCCAATGTTTTTTTCAGCCATCAGTTTCAGGGCATCTATAACCGTGGTGTCGGGAGAAATAGAGATAGCAGCTTTGCCCTTGCGGCGTAAAATATCAGCAACTTTTTTCATTTCGCAATCGTTTTTTGTTATCCGTAAGTTAATGAATTTATCGGTTTTTGTAATATTACAGTGTAAGTTTTTATGAATAGCCCGCTACTGTAATCAGTTTAATAGTTTGTTGGGTGGCAATCTTTAAATGGAGTAAGTTTAGCCAATAATTATAAAAATGAAATGGGTTTGTACAAAGAACTTCGGGTAACGGGAATAAAAAATGAGACGGCTGCATGTAAAACTTTTTTCCTGGAAACGATTGACGGGTCAGCATTGCCTTACAAACCAGGGCAATTTCTCACTTTTGTCTTTCAAAAAAATGATACCGAAGAAAGGAGAAGTTATTCCTTTTCGTCAACGCCTGTTTTAGACGAACCAATGTCTGTCACCATAAAAAGAGTCGAAAATGGAGAATATTCGAGGAAATTAATAGACAATGTCAGCAGGGGGGATGTATTGACAACAATTGGTGCCGGAGGCTTCTTTGTGCTGCCAAATAATTTTGGTCAGTACCGGCAAGTATTTTTTATTGCGGCCGGCAGCGGAATCACACCTGTTTATTCGCTTATTAAAACTGTGTTGTTGCAATATCCGGAATTAAATGTGGTATTGATTTATAGTAATACGTCGAAGCATACCTGTATATTTTATGAAGCGTTGACGCAACTGGCAAAGGATTTTGAAACAAGATTTACCATAGAGTTTTTATTTAGCCAGGTACAAAACCTGGAAAGGGCAAGGCTGAGCAAGTGGTTACTTGAGATTTTATTACACACTTACAGAAAGGAATCTTTTGACAACAGCCTATTTTATCTATGTGGTCCATTTGATTACATGCGTATGGCCAGCATTGCATTGCTGGAAAACAAAGTGTCTTTGCACAATATCCGCAAAGAAAATTTCAATACGCTTCAACCGGAAAAAAAGACGCCGCCTCCCGATATTGAAAAGCATATGGTGCACATTCAGATAGAAGGGAGAAAATATAATTTACTTGTACAGTATCCGCAAACCATTTTGCAAACAGCAAAGAAAGCCGGTATTAAACTGCCATATAGTTGCCAAGCAGGTCGGTGCGGTAGTTGTGCTGCATTTTGTTCAAGGGGCCAGGTATGGATGAGTTACAATGAAGTTTTACTGGATGGCGAAATTGAAAAAGGTAAAGTGCTTACCTGCGTTGGTTATCCCATTGGTGGAGACGTTACCTTGAATTTCGATTAGTATTTTCTTTTTACCATCTGATAAACTATCATGATGCTGAGCGTTTAAAAGCAACTTAATTTTTTTCTGCAGACAACCCGCAGGCATGGTTAAACGTATTAAACGTATCAAGTTTGTGTGTATAAACGTCGTGCGATGAAAAAAAGAAATATTAAAATTACCGGTATTGTAATATTGCTGTTTTTGTTACTGGGAACAGCTATTGTATACCAGATGTACAATAAGCCCCACCGATCTATTGAATCAGAAACTGCCTTAATTATCTCAGCTGAAAACCTTGCGTTAAGCTATTCTAAAAATGAAGCCAGTGCTGATAAAAAATACCTGGATAAGCCAATACAGGTAACCGGTTTGATTGCAGACATTGCAAATAACCAGCAAAATAAGCAGGTGGTGGTATTGCAGGGCACAGACCTCAGCGGCGTTCAGTGTACATTGGAACAAAATAATAATGCATTGAAAAAAGGTGCTAATGTAATTATCAAAGGATTTTGTACAGGTTATCTCACGGATGTAATCCTGGATCGTTGTGTGGTTGTTGAAATCAAATAAGAGAATATAAAGAATAAGTAAAACAGCATGAAGAATTTGTTTATTATAGTGTTCTTGTTGTTTTATCAGTTGTCCGCTGCACAAGATATTTTAATTACAAAAAGGGGACAGATTTCTTTTTTTTCAAAAACTCCGCTGGAGAACATTGATGCCCAAAATAACGAAGTATCGAGTGTGCTGAATAAACAAAATGGTGAAATTGTTTTTGCGGTACTCATCAAAGGATTTCATTTTGAACGTGCTTTGATGGAAGAACATTTTAATGAGAATTATCTGGAGAGTGATAAATACCCAAAATCAACCTTCAGGGGAACGATAACCAATATAGCATCTGTTAATTTTACTACAGATGGTACTTATAACGTTTCCGCTGAAGGGGATTTAACCATCCATAACGTTACAAAAAAAATAAATCTGCCCGGTACAATTATTGTAAAAGCCGGCCAACCGGAATTGCATTGCAAATTCAAATTGCTGCTAAGTGATTATGACATAAAAATTCCTTCTCTCGTAGCAGATAAAATACAGGAGACTATTAATATTGCGGTGGATTGCAGGTATGAAGTGAAGAAGTAGAAGCGTTTTCTTATGACTCCAGCGCCTGTAATATATCGTTCAATATATCGTCCACATGTTCCAATCCCACGGAAATACGTATAAGCCCCGGTGTTATATTGACGGCCTGTCTTTCTTCTTCCGTTAATTTAGCGTGGGTGGTACTTGCCGGGTGAGATGCAATACTCCTCGTGTCTCCGAGATTAGCAGTGAGCGACAACATTTGTAAATTATTCAGGAATTGGCGACCAGCTTCCAGTCCGCCTTTTAATTCAAAGCAAACAATGCCACCTCCATTCTTCATTTGTTTAATGGCAACAGCATGTTGCGGGTGACTTTTTAAATAGGGATATTTCAGCCAGGTAATTTTGGGATGATTCTCAAGCGCGGTTGCAATAGCCAATGCATTCTTCGCATGGCGTTCCATGCGAACATCCAGGGTTTCCAGACTCTTACTTAATACCCACGCGTTGAAGGGAGACATTGCAGGACCGGTACTACGGCAAAATAAATGGATCTCTTGTATCAATTCTTTTCTGCCGAGTATAACGCCGCCCAATACACGCCCTTGTCCATCGATCCACTTGGTTGCTGAATGCACCACCAGGTCTGCCCCATAATCTACCGGTCTCTGGTTGACTGGCGTGGCGAAACAATTATCTACATTCAGGATTAACTTATGTTTTTTCGACAGCTTACCGATGAATTCCAAATCAATAATATCCAGTCCCGGGTTGGTCGGGGTTTCCAGGTAAATCATTTTTGTATTGGGACGGATAGCAGCTTCCCAGGTTTCGGGCTGACCGGCATTTACGAAACTGCATTCAATTCCATAGTTTGGCAAAAATTTTTTCAGGACAGTATAAGTGCTGCCGAAAATAGCACTGCAGGATATTATATGGTCACCTTTTTTCAACAATGCCATGAACGAAGCAAATACCGCACTCATACCCGTTGAAGTAGCAAAGCCTGCTTCGGCACCTTCCAGTGCACACATCTTATCGGTAAATTCTTTTACACTTGGGTTACTGAATCGACTGTAAATATTATCTGTTGTTTCATCGGCAAATGCAGCGCGCATGTCTTCTGCGTTATCGAATGTAAAGCTGCTTGTAAGGTACATGGGCGTGGCATGTTCCATTTCATTGGTGCGTTCAGTTTGTATGCGGATGGCTTTTGTTATCGGGTGTTGTTCCTTCATGGGTGTAAATAAATTTATTTTTTATATGGAACACAGATTATTATGATTGTTAGGATTTTTGCTGCTTAGCCTGTTATTTTTTGTATTCATTTTAAAAAGCTTGACGCATTTTAGATGCTGGCTTGAATTCAATCCGCTAAATCAAAAATTTCTTAACAAGCATAAGAATATAAGCCTACCCGCCACCGAGTCAGATTCTATACTTTATACTTAGAACTTATATCTTACTACTTCCTTCCAAATTTTTTACTTAGTACTTAATACTTATTACTTTCCTCAGAGCACTTTCACCTCCCACGTAATAGCTGCTCCGGCACGACGCATGGTTTCTGCAACAGAACAGTATTTGTCCATGGATAATTCGCAGGCGCGTTTTGCCTTTTCCGAATCAATTTTGCCTTTCAATTCAAAAACAATATGTACTTTTTCCCACAGAGAAGGTTCCTTACCTTTTTCACGATCTCCCTCAAGCTTCATGGAAAAACTATCAACTGTTTGCCGTTGCTTTTTTAAAATGCTCACAATGTCAATTCCACTGCAGCCGCCCAGTCCGATCAATAGCATTTGCATGGGACGAATGCCGAAATTACTCCCGCCACCATCCGGGCTGGTGTCCATTTTAACGGTATGTCCCGCAGCATCAGTACCCACAAATCCATAATCACCTTCTTTTCGGACAATGTCAATTTTGATCATTTGCCAATATTTTTTGCAAATGTAGTTCATGAGGCCTTTACTTTGCAAATTCAATCGCATAGCCAATTAATGGAGTATTTTCACAGCCCGCATGAATTTAATCTTGAGAATGGATCATCCCTGCCCGAAATCAGCATTGCATACAATACTTATGGAACGCTGAACCAGGAAAAGTCTAATGTGGTTTGGATTTGCCATCACCTAACCGCTAATTCAGCAGTGGCAGAGTGGTGGCCGGGGATGGTTGGCGCCGGGCATATAATAGATCCTCAAAAATATTTTATTGTATGTGCCAATATGCTGGGCTCCTGTTATGGTACCACGGGTCCGTTGTCAATTAATCCTTTCACGAATCAACCCTATTTCAGTACTTTTCCTGCCGTCTCCATTCGTGATATGGTAAAAGCGCATATCCTGCTCCGTCAGTATCTGGGTATTGAAAAAATTCATTTATTGATTGGTGGCAGTATGGGTGGTTACCAGGCAATGGAATGGTGCCTGGTGCATGGAGAGCAAATTGATCAGTTATTTTTATTAACCACATCTGCCGCAGAAACAGCCTGGGGCATTGCAGTACATACAGCCCAAAGACTTGCGATAGAAGCAGACAATAGCTGGCAGCATTCAGATGTACGCGCCGGAAATAAAGGTTTGAAAGCCGCGCGTGCTATCGGTATGCTCACTTATCGCAATTATGGATTGCTGGTTCAAAATCAAACTGATTCTGACCCGGAAAAAATGGACAACTATAGAGCCTCTTCTTATATTATTTACCAGGGCGATAAACTGGCAAACCGGTTCAATGCCTTTAGCTATTGGTTGCTCACCAAATCCATGGACAGCCATAATATTAGTCGCGGACGTGGTGGTGATACGGCAAAAGTTTTACAGCAGATGAAACAACGTTGCCTTATCATTGGTGTTAACAGCGATATATTATGCCCGCTGGAAGAACAACGTTTTATCACAACCCATATGCCCAATGCAACTTTTATTGCAATCGACTCCGCTTATGGTCATGATGGTTTTATGGTTGAGTCGGATAAAATTTCGCATTACCTGAAGCTATGGCTGGAATAATTGAATAAAGCATTGATCGTCGTCTGAATTTTTTTTGAATGACGATCGAAAAACCGGTCTGTTGAAACTACCGGATCTCTTATTTACAATCCCACTTCTTTGAAAGTATCTCCCTGTTTTATATCACCCGTTTCATATCCTTTTTTAAACCAGTATACTCTTTGCGCGGAGGTTCCATGTGTAAATGCATCTGGCACCACTTCGCCCGTAGCTTGTTTTTGCAACCGGTCATCGCCAATGGCATTAGCCGCATTAAGGGCTTCATCAATATCTCCTTTGTCTAGTATGTTTTTCATTTTTTGTTCGTAATGAGCCCATACACCTGCATAGAAATCGGCTTGTAATTCCATCATTACAGAATAACGGTTGGCTTCAGTTTCATTTGCCTGTTGGCGAAGCTGGTTAATTTTTGCAGCAACTCCATTTAGATTTTGTATATGATGTCCTACTTCATGCGCTACCACATAGGCCATTGCAAAATCGCCTGGAGCATTAAACCGGGTTTGTAATTCCTGGTAAAAAGAAAGATCGATATAAAGTTTACTGTCCCCCGGACAATAAAACGGACCGGAAGCGGAACTTGCATCGCCACAAGCCGAAGAAATGCCATCACGGAATAACACCAACGTTGGTTCTTTATATTGTTTACCACTTTCCTGGTATATCTTATTCCACACATCTTCTGTTTCAGCCAATACAACTTTTATGAATTGAGCTCTTTCATCATCTGCCTTTTGTTCTTCAGGCGTTAGAGCAGTTTGATTTGTTTGTGGAGAAAGCTGTCTTATCTGAGAAGGATCAACATCCTTTCCACCTAAAAAAGAATAAACCAGATAAATGATAATACCTATCACGCCACCTCCTGTTGCCAATCCACCACCAGAAATACCACGGCGGTCGTCAACATTAGAACTTTCCCTTCTGCCAAACCATTGCATAACAATCAATTTATGAGTTAAAAAAGAATAATTACCAAAACAGCTGACCCAACTGTTCATTATTGAATGCTATTATGAACAGATGCACAATACGTACCAAGATCAAAGAGGCTCATTGCTGGGTTATCATAAATTTTTCTTTTGATTTCTGCAAGTGACTTTTAGCGGAGAAAGTTCTTTACATTTTTAAACCTTAAAATTGCATTTTCTGGTATTGAAGTTATTGCTGCACATAGTAATTATGTGACTGACTTTCTTGTTTGTAACATGGATTGTTCAAATGCGGGAGCAGAAACAGGAAAATCGGTCATACAACGAACAACAATAAGAATCAGGATTTTGAGAAAGTTAATAGTGAAAGATCAAACGCACTTGCTTGCGCAATTAAAGTATTGAACACCATTTGGAAAAAACTCAGTTACCAATGGTATCGGTAGTAAAAAAGAAGATGAACGTAAGGAAGGGGCTGAAAAATAATGAAAAGATTTTAATGAAACATTTATCAGAATTGCGGTCATGCATCACAAAATGATATAAAAGATTTTAATAGAGAAAAAGATTAAATCGATTTCCTCATTAATGCATTCATTGATAAACATTTATCGTTGATGGAAAAATAGCTTAAACAAATTGACACTTTAAATCCCAACAAAAAAGGATCGGGGGTATTTGTTTTTCTCTTTTAAAACAGTTTATTGATGATGGTTGATTTTCCCCATTAATAATAAATTTGGGAAAGAATTCCCCAAAATCAGTTTTATGAAAATTCAAATTAAAAATCTAAAAGTCAGATTGACGGTATTTCTGAGGATTCATAATACCTGGGTATACTGTAAAAAAATATCGTTTGGTGGCACTATTTACGCTTCATTTACCTGGCAGCAATCGACTCGAACATCAAACCTTCATTTGATTCATCTCAAATTCAATCAATCTTTTATTTACTTCCAAACGAATAGGCAACGGTGAGCGCCAAACTAATGGTATGAATTTTTGAAGAACTTTTAGCATCGGGATCTTCAGTGGTGTGTACCATATTGAGCAATCCTACATCAAATTTTGCACCGACACCCAATTGATCATTTAATTGATACCGGCCCTGTAAGTCAAGACCAATATCCACTCGTTTGTACGTGCGGCCAAAATCACTGTCATTGGTTCCGAAACTGATGGATTGCACCCTCGTATTGGCCCAGTCGTATTTGCCACCCAGGTTAAATCCAAGATAAGGACCACCGCCGAAGTATAAGCGCTTATCCATTCCATTTGAATGATACATCAGCACCAATGGAATTTTTATAAATGAAATATGAATTTTTGCTTTGTCACCTTCCACTACCGCGGATGCTCTTTCGAGTGAATATAGAAGAGAGGGACGGAATGAAAACTGATTCATTTTACCATCCAATGGAACATCTGCATACACACCCAGTTCAAAACCGGCTGATGGATGTGCACCGGATACTTCATATGCGGGGTATTTAACAAGGGCACCTGAAAAATTCAGGGCGGCTGTACCACCAAACTGAATTTGCTGACTATGTACAGCCATTACCAATAAACTTAAAATGACAGACAAATATAGCGTTCGCATAACAGTTGTTTTTAGCGGTCAAATATTGACAACTCAGAACTTAAGGCCAGTCTTTGGAAGTTTTGTTGCATCCGTTGTATATGGACAATGAAATTTGCCATTAGTAATCTGGACCGCTGGTCTTCCCTGCTGACTTCCGAAGGTTCCGCTGAATGTTCCCTCCACTATTTTAGCAGATTGATCGAGTATTGTAACAGTAACGGTCCCCGATCCTCCTGTGGCAGGTGTTGTATTGTATCCATAATATTTACCTGAACCTGGCGCGGTTTCCGAAATATATGCACCTTCAAAATATTGCGTAGCATCAAACGCATAAGCCTGGTTTAAGGTGAGATTTTGTGGAAAAATAACGGCTATGGCAGAACTGTCTTTGTTCACTTCTTTTAAACCGATAACTAAAAAGATATTGGTTCCATTGCTGTTGGTCACCACCGCCATTGCAGGTGAATTATTAAGCGATGAATTAATATTCGCACTCCAGGACTGACCATTTACATTGGCAGTCAGATAGTTTCCCGCATTATTGCTATCACTGCCGGAGCTTTTTGAACAAGCGTGCATGAATAAAATGCTGAAAAAGATTATAAATGTAAAGTTTAATTTCAGTCCCTTTTTCATGAGTGACGTTTAGGAGGTTTTTAAAATAAAATGCAGCTGAAAGATATTTCAAATATCCGACAGATTGTGAGCGTGGCAAATACCTAGTTCTAACTATATTTTAAAAAGGAATTGATTAGGTAACGATGCCATGTTCTTTGGCAAAATTGAGGAGCGCTATGGGCGTATAAATATTAAGTTTCCTGCAAATATTTCTACGGTGTGTATTAATGGTGAACTCACTCAGGAACAACTGCCCGGCAATTTCTTTACTGGTATAACCTTCTGCTATTTTACCAATGATTTCTGTTTCACGACTCGTCAACTGGTATTTCTTCATGAAATCATTTGCCAGCAGGTCTGATTGTTTTGTTTCAGTATCTATCTCTTCAAACCAGTTACCACCGGCGATAATGGTGTTGACCGCTTCTTTTAAAATTGTTGAAGGGCTGTTTTTCAAGAGGTAGCCATCAGCACCCATCCCCTTGATTTCTTTGAGCAATTTAGGCTGGCCATAATTACTGAAAATGATGATCTTCAATTTTGGGAAATCTTTTTTTAAGACTTTAAGGGTATCTATTCCATCAAGTTTTGGCATTTGTAAATCCAGCAATACCAAATCTGCCGCAGTTGTTCTCAATACACTGATTAATTGCAAACCATTGCCGGCTATGCCAACAACCTTAACATTCTTCATCTCTTCCAATACTATTTTCAAACCATCAATCAGCAAAGGGTGATCGTCTGCAATGATTATTCTAACCTGCATGGCAAAGATTTAGCTTAATTAAACCGGGATTTCAATTACAACGAGCAAACCTCCATCCTTCTTATCTGAAATTTCCATCATGCCTTTAAGATAATCAATTTTTGCGGTAATGGCTGAGAGACCCTTGCCCTTTACCATTGGTAAATCACCCATTCCCACACCATCGTCTTCTGCCATTAATACTATATGATTCTCGTGTTCTACCAATTCAATGTATGCATTGTTGGCCCGGGCGTGTTTCAGCATGTTGTGTACCAGTTCCTGTATTATCCGGTATAGATTGTTTAGCAGCAGTTTCGGGTATTTGCCATCATTTTCAAAACCTATTACTATAATATTCATTTTTATCTTGCCTGAAAGCAATATGGTTTGTTGCATGTCTTCAATTGCTTTCCTGAATCCATATTTCTCAATCAGCAGCGGAGTAAGCCGGTGACTGATATCGCGCACAGTTGAAGCAACAGACTGCACAATCTCATGTGCTTTATTTAACTGCTCTCCCTGTAGTGGTTCAACATTTCCTTTTTCTATTGCTGAAGAAATATTCAACGACGCCAATGCCAGCAGGGAAGATGTTTCATCATGTAACTGGTCCGCTATTTTACGCCGCTCATTTTCTTCGGCTTCAATGGTTCCCTGCATGACTTCTATGCGATGTTGTTTTTCCATTTCAGCAATGGTGCGTTGTTGCAACATTTCATTTTGCTGTAAGATCTGTTGTGCCTGCCTCCGGCGCTGTAACTGGTTGCGACCATAGGCAACCAGTAAAGCGATGATAATAATCGCGAGCAATGAAAAGATTGCGATGTTGATTCTTTCCTTTCTCAATGTCTCTTGTTTGGCAGCATTTTCACTGTTCAATCTTTCTATCTGCTGTTCCTTATCGTGTACCCGCATTCTTGTTTCTACTTCCTGAATGGCACGGTAATGAATGATATTTACCAGGGAATCCTTGATGGCATAAAAAGTTTCCATGGTGCTGTTATAAGCCGGGAAGTCATTTTTTGACTTTAACATCTCCGCATAATACTTATAATAATAGAATCCAATCGCAGAATAGGTGCGTGTGTTCAATACCGGTGCCAGTTGAGAAAATAATTTTTGTGCGGAATCCAGCTGCTTATTTATGACCAATTCATGTGCGTAGTAGATGGCCGGTGGCATCAAATGAAGACCATAGGACATGCTTCCGTTTTTGTAAGCGGTTTGAAAATAACGCAACGCATCGTTGTATTGATGTGCGTGTTCCGCAAGCATTCCCGCCGCAAGCTGATAAGTTGGGTAAGTTATTTTATTTTCTTCGAGTTGAAAGAGCTGCTGGCTCCTGGTAAGATATTCTTTTGCATTTGCATAATCACCCTGGTAAGCTTTTACCATCGCCATTACGGCGTTCAGGGAAGGCGCCTGCGGTCCTGTGGGATTGCGTTTTACAGAGGCATCATAAAATAATTCTGCAAATTTCCAGGCGTTATCATAGTCTGTAAGAAGAAGATTCACCAATATCAGCTGGTAATAAATACTGGCAACTGCATTCCTGAAAGAAAAAGCGGTGCGTTCATACAGCCGGGGTTTATGAGAGATGGTGGAATCTTTTGAAAGTTCCTGCAGTGATCCAAATTCCATTGCCTGTTGTTGCAAGTTATACTGGCTGTAAAAAATGGCCCTGTTATATTGAGCAGTAAACAGTGCATTTTTATTGGGTAAATTATTTGCCAGTACAATGGCGCTGTCGAGATACTTCCGCATTGCAGCCGTATCTTCCATATTGGAAGTGGCTTTGAAAGTATAAATGAAAGAGAGGTTTTCATAGTCCTGGTTTGCTTTACACATCATTTCTCCCAGCGATAAATACCTGGCCAGGGAATCTGCTCTTCCCCATTCCAGGTAAAGCAAAACCGTGGCTACTATTGATTCATCGTAAAAACGTTTGTCTGTTGATGCATTCTTTCGCGCCAACCTATATAAAGAATCTGCTTCCTCAAATGCTATTAGTGATTCCTTGGCTCTTGCCCAGCTCATTAATAAAATATGGATCCATCGCCTGTTTCCGGTGACTTCAATTTTAGGCAGGTACTGGGCAAATATCTCATAGCTGATATTGATATTTGTTTGCGCCACATCCTGGATAAGATTGCAGGATTGACGGAAGCTGGATTCTGTTATGGATTGTTTATTTAATGCTGACCAGGCATTGTGCGCCTCTTTATCAGAATACGGTTGCGCGGTTATGGCATCACACAACAATGAAAAAATAAAGATTAGTAGCAGTTTTGGCATTACTGTAAATGTATCGATCTTTTACAAAAACAGGAAGCAAAACCACCAGCTTATCTGTGAGAAGTCGTTAATTGGTCCGCGATTCAGATCAGAAGATTTATCGGATTTTCTTTTTTTATTGAAAATTAAAACGCACTCGTTTAAATGTTTCGTTGGCGCCACATGTATCCAGATACCAGGACGTACCGACGTCTTGTATATAATACAGGAAACCCGTTGTTAGTATTTTTTTACCGTCGTCATTTGGCACCTGTTTCTCTACTTCGATTTTATTGAATTCAGAAGGGATATCTTTTATTTTCATAGGGGGCAATACAGAATCCCAGGAAATTAATTTGTCGGGACTTACAATTTTAAGCGTAAACGTAATTAAGTTATTGTCTGTTGTGAAATCCTTGTTGGTGAACAGTTCAAAATGAATCTTCCTGCCGACGACCGGTTGCGGATTGGTAGCTGAATCTTTCTTGCACGAAAAGAAAAGACCTGCCAGTACAATTGCAACAAAACCAATTTTCTTCATAGCTCAATTTTGTTTTATTAGGACAACTGAAGTACGGGGGCGGTTACAACAAGAAGTTGAAAAATATATGAGTGGATTATTTTAATAATAAAAATGAAAATACAGTGGATAAACGGCATCAATAAAATGCCGTTCATTTGTTTAAATGAATAGTAATTAATGCTATTGCTCTATGGCGAGCGGTGGCCCCACAATCTGCATATCGTTATCTGCAAAGAGTTTTGCCATTTCTGCCTGGGTAGGTTCTTTCTCCAATGAAGAAACAGCGAGAAAAAAAGATTCCATTTTACCCGCTGGTTGAAACAGCACGGTCATTTTTCCTTTTTCAGATACCTGTGTCCATGCATGAGGGACTTTCATGGGTAAAAATATAGCGTCACCGGCATTGAGGTGAAATTTGTCTTCACCCACTTTGAAAAAATAGGATCCCTCCAGTACATGAAACATTTCATTCTGTAAATGATGTATATGAAGAGGAGTGCCGCGTCCCTGCGATAAAGATTTTTGTTCAAACAGGGAAAATCCCCCGTCTGTGTCGCTACCCGAAATTTTCAAATCCAAAATATTTGAATTGACACCTTTCAATTTTATATGACCGTGTAATCGTCCTTCACCGGCTGGCACTTTGAAACCTTTTTCTAATCCTTTTTTCATTTGATTGTTTTTAGCGAGGCTGAAAAGTGGAATGCTTGCTAAGCTGATAGCTGATACAATGAATCTGTTCCTTTTCATGTGTTAACTTATTTATTACTATAGTTAGATTATTCCGAATATAAGATGTTTTTATTGAGAACAACCAATATAACTATAACTCATGGCTGCAGTTTCAATTGTTTTCCCATTGGCATCGGAAGAAGTCCTGCTTCCTGCAGTTGGCAGTCCATTACTATTGTATTGATAGGTAATGATATTGGCGCCAAGTGATTTCTCAACACCTGAAATATCTGCGAAAAGAAATTTTTCAGCTGTCATATTATGGGTAAAACTGTAGCCATTTTCTCTACCACTGTAAAATGAAAGGTCTGGCTGGCCCTTAAATACAGGGATGACTTTTGCAGAAACATTTTGTTTTGTATCTAATTCAAATACGGTGATATCTTTTGTTCCGCTCCTCGTTAATTCCTGCCGGATGTTGTTCCCTTCCCCGTCATATTGATACCTGTATTCAAAAGAAGGAGCAACCAGTTTTGTAACGAGGCCCTGGCTATTGACATCTATTAATGGTGTAACAAGGGTGCCACTGATTGTAAACGAAATCTTTGAAAGTTTTCCATTGCTGTACTCAAACAGTTGAAAATTGGTGGCGGTTGAACTTGAACTGGTATTGGTATACTTTGCTATTTTGCCGTCAGTCGTATACTCGTAAAGAAGAGTGCCCGTTTCATTGCTAACTGTTCCATTGCTATTATAAGAGGACGAAAGGGTTTTTTTAATTAATAATCCCTTACTGTATTCATAAATTTGTGTTGTGTTACTGCTATATGTTTTACCTGCTTTGTCTTTACTGCTGGCCTGGTAAATTTCTTTTACCAGGAATCCATCTGCGTCATATTGAAAATCGCGGTTAATTAAAGTGCTTCCTGTTTTGCCACCTGCATAAGATGCGTTGGATTGAAGGCTATATCCTGTTTGTATGTTTTTATCATTATATTCCATCTTTTCTGTGATAGTGAAAGTGCTGGGATCGCCAGATGTTAGTTCCCCCCGGCCGGTAGTAATAATTTGAGTGAGTTTGCAACTGCTGGCAGGAGGATTAGCGACATTTGCATCATTATTTTTTTTGCAGGCAGAAAATAGAATGACCAATAAGCAAATAAATTTTATATTTTTCATGATTACATATTTTATCTGAACATTAATTGCACTGGTAGGTGATGGTTGCTTCAGAACCGTTTGAACCACTCACAAGACCAGTTACTTTATTATAAGTGACTCTTCCTTTTGCATCGGTGGTGAAAGTGTATACCCATCCGTCTACTCCATTGTCTCTTTCCTTTGTCAGTAAGTTTTTTGGTTGAGGGTCATCGTCGTACAGCATTGATACCCCACTGAAAATAAATTTTATGGAAGGTTTGCTTTTATCGTAGATATAATCCCGGACATAGTCGGCCCTGCCGGCTTCTTTTATTACTTGTTTGATTTGATTTCCATCAGTGTCATAAGTGTTCACATAGTTTATAACTTCTGTTTTGGCAACACCCCCATTGGATGCATAGGTGGCAAATATCACCTGTGTTTTATACCCATTGGCGTCTCTGACCGTAGTGGAACCGGAAGAGAGTTTGCCCGCCATGTCGTAAAACATTACATTTAATGGAAGTCTTTTATTATCCAGTTGAGTTTTACGAGAAAAGCCTCCTGAGAAATTTTCCAAAATTGTCTTATCGTTGTTTTCATAGCTTACCGTTACATATTCACTTCCAACTGAATTAAATTTTACCAGCCTTCCCTGTGAGTCATATTCCAACTGACTTCCATTGATAGCGGTTATTTTATTGCATTCTGTTTGAGTGCTAGTATTGTCTTTTTTACATCCTGTATATGCCGCAGCGATAAGTAATAAAAAAATAATTTTTTTCATGATTGTTATTTTAATTGCATTGATAAGTATAAGTTAGTTTTCCGTTATTGGATGCACCGGGGTTGCCTGATACATCTGTAATAATTACTTCTGATAGCCGACCCTTGCTGTCTGGAGTGTAGGAAAATTGGAATTTCTGGCCTGTTGCGTAAGATGAACTGTATTTAGTAAGTAGATTCTTACTTTTTTTCTGGTAACCTTTTCCGACATGCCAGTACAAACCGCCATCTGAATAGAGCTGGGGTACATCCATATAATTGGGTTTAGTAATATCATATTCCAAAGTATAGGTGGTGGGAGGATTGGTTTTATTGGCAGTGACATCTTTATAGGTTTCAACCGTTTTTACGCGATTGCCATCAACGATTGTATTGTCGTAGGTAATGAAGATTTTGTTATAAGGAGATACCGTTCCAGTCTTATAGTATTCATACGTAACAGTATTAAGGAATCCATTTGCATCATAGGTATAACTGTCTTTCCTGATACCGTTACTGATTGTATAATCAAGATGACTGATGTATCCTTCGGCATTTAATTCAAAAACAGTTTTGTCTGCAGCGTTGTTTGCATTTTGCTCAGTGATCAGCTTTCCATTGTTCTCATAAGTATAATTGTATTGGTAAGTAAAGCCTGGATCTACCGTACCGGAAATTGATTTGATTGTTCCGTCTGTATTGTATGCATAGCTGTATTGCCTTAATTTATCGCTCTCTGTATAGGTGCTGCTTTTATCCAGTCGGTTACAGGTGGGTGATACTGCATTATCCTTTTTGCAGCCGGGGATTAAGAAGCTTGTGACAGCCAGTAACATCAGGATAAATGTGGTTTGAATTGCCTTTTTCATCAGTTAATTATTTATTGATTATAGGACTGTTTTGTTGAATTCGAAATTAGTTCGCGCAAAGGCTGTTATAATATGCAAATCGCTGAACAACCATTAAAGTAGATGAACGACAGGGTAGTACCCGTTTAGTGGTAGAAAATAATCTGTAAATAATCAACAAATCAGTCTTGATGAATACAGGGGGTTTTATTTGTTGTGGAGTAATAGTTATTGCCTTGTTGCCTGCCAGGTAGAAACAGCATTGTTGATGCTGCCCTTCATTTTGCTTCCGGAAATAACAATTGCAAAAAACATGGTGCCTACACGGATGACCGAACTTAATGAAGACTGGATATAAGTATAGGTTTTGATGGGACTGTTTTCCAGGTTAATGGTAGTTTGTAGTCCTGGTTTGAAATTCAGTTCTAATATTTTCGTGGGAGCCTGTGTATAGCCAATCCAGGAACTATTATCCAAAGTAACGGATGAAGTTGTGGTTATTTCGCCGCTTTTGATTTCCGAGGCAGCCGTGTTATCGGAAATATTCACCAGGTTATTATCTTCAGAAATATCAGCATGAATTTGTATACTGTTTGCATCGAATGTTATGGTAAGCTGTTTTTTATCCAGCATCCAGTGACCGCTGAAGTCTCCTGCGAATTGACTCCAGGTAAGCGTATTATCTGTGTTAAAATGCACGCTGTAATATTCCGGCGTTTTTCCGGTATAGGCAAGTTCTCCCCACCATGTTTTGTTTTTGATGGATGTGCTGTAATCTTTTGGAATTATATCATTGCTTTTTTTACAACTGTTGATAAGGCTCATTAAAATCGTTGTTATTATTAGTAGGCTAATATGCTTTTTCATTTTTGTTTCTTTATATGGTCAAATATTTTTTTGGTTTCTTGCCAGCGCATGCTGTATTTTTTATAATTGCCGTAAGGTTGCATTTTTCATTATCAGCAGTTTTTTTATTTACGTTACCCGTGATCTGTTGTTCTTATTTTTATGAACGCAACTTACATGCATAATGCAATTGGTTTTTTCAGACAATCGCTGAACGACCAGATAAATAGCTGAATGATTAGAGCACTACCCTGAAAGTGGTATACAGAAATGGCATTAAAAATTGTAAATTGTAACACCTGATAAATTGGAATACAATGGACCCGAAGAGAACTGACTATACCTGTATTATTGTTGATGACGATGAGTTGGACAGGCTTACCCTGGTTTCATATGTGCACAGGTATCCGTTTATCCGAATAACAGGCGAATTTGAATCTGCAACTGATGCATTGGAATTTTTCAAAAGCGGGCAGGTGCCGGATGTTTTATTACTGGATATTGATATGCCCGGAATGAGCGGAATTGATTTAAGAAAACAATTGATACAGGTGCCAGCCTGCATATTTGTTACGTCTCACCCGGAGTTTGCCCTGGAAGGATTTGAGATTGCTGCATTGGATTATATTGTAAAGCCACTCAAAATGGATCGCTTTGCAAAAGCCATGGAACGATTGCAGCAATTTCTGGAAGTTCATTATAAAGCTGAATTGCTGGATTATACATTGGGAGAAGATACGCTGTTTATAAAAGACGGACACAACCATATTAAATTGCAGTTGCACGAAATTATTTACCTGGAAGCGTTGAAAGATTATACCGCGATAGTTACTAACAAAAAAAAATATTGTGTGCTCACAGCATTGGGTAATTTATTAAAAGAAAAAGCCTTCCAGACTTTTATACGAATTCACCGCAGTTACGCGGTTCAAAAACATTTTATCAGTAAAATAACTACAAAGGAAGTAATAGTAAACGACGTGTTGTTACCCATCGGCAGGAGATACAAGGATTTACTGGATGGAATTAAGACTGGTTAATCATGAAAAAACTACTGCACTTGTTTTGCCTGTTGTGCTGCATAGGATTGCAGGCACAAAAAAAAAGCCAGGACCTGCTAGATTCCATGATGAAGTTATTGCCGTTGATGAAGGAAGACAGCAGTAAAGTAAACCTGATTGTTGACATGTCTGAACAATTGTATTACCTCGCAAATATGAAAGAGGGCATAGATTATCTCAAACAGGGCGTGGCAATAGCAGAACGGATAAACTTTAAAAGAGGAATAGCAAATTGCTATAGCAACCTGGGCACTTTTGTTGGCGACACCGGAAACATTGTACAGGCAAGAGCTTATATAAAAAAAAGTCTGGAAATAAATACTGAGCTGGATGCTAAACCAAATATCGTTATCAACCTGAATAACATGGGAAGAGGATACCAGTTTGAATCTGATTTTCCAAATGCTGTCAGTTGCCTGTTCAAAGCGTTAAAAATTGCAGAAGAAATAAAAAGCTATGAAAAGATGGCATTGGTGGGAACAAATCTCACTGCAACCTTTATCATGCAAAAGAACTATGCTAAAGCTGAAGAGTATGCGAAAATGACATTCAAAAACGCTGAGTTGGGAAAAGCTCCTTACCATGCTGCCTCCTCGCTGCAGCAACTGGGGGTGATATATGCAGATAAAAATGATACAGTCGGATCAATTGATTATTTTAATAAGGCAATGGAGATATACAGAAGGGAAGGTATGTCGGAAGGAGAATTAGAGTGCATGTCTGAAATTTCAAACCTGGAAAATCCTGAGGCAGGCCTGAGAAGAAAACTGGAAATTCAGGCCATTCTTGATAAGCAGGTGGCGCTTATACCAGTTAAAATTGGAAACCTGGGTAGCATCGGCTCATATTATTCCGATCTGGCTGGATTAAAAGCCGGGGCTTTAAAGCGCAGCTATCTTATCAAAGCGACCCATTATTTACGGCGAGCTCTTGACCTGGCAAGGGATGCAAAGTATGCGGACCAGGTTGCTTCGATGGCCAAGCTCTTGGGAGAGGTTGAAAAAGAGAAAGGAAATTTTAAAGAAGCGCTGGCCTTGAATACAGAATACCATGGTATCAATGATTCAATTTTTTCTCAGGATAAGAAAAATACAATCGCTTCACTTGAAAGTCAGAAAACCGTTGATCTGAAGGATAAAGAAATTCAAATAAACAAGCTGGCAATATCTAATCAGCATAAAACACAGATAGTGCTGATCTCCGGATTAGGATTTCTGCTGGTGGTTGGAGGACTACTATACTGGCAAAGCCGAAACCGTAAGAAAACCAATACCACTCTGATGGTGCTGAACAATCAATTGGATGAAGCCAATAAGGTTAAAGCAAGGTTTTTCAGTATTCTCAGTCATGACCTGCGAAGTCCTATCGTGAACCTCGTACATTTTCTCCATTTGCAAAAAGAGAGTCCGCAGTTACTAAGTGAACAACAACAGGCGAAGCACCGGCAAAGCATTAGTGATTCTGCAGAAGGCTTGTTAAATACTATGGAAGCAATGTTATTATGGAGCAAGGAGCAAATGGAAAATTTTCGGCCCAATATCAAACATGTTCCGGTAAGCAGTTTATTTGAATATTTGCAAAAACAATTTTCTTATGCAGACAATGTGAATCTCAGTTTTGAGGGAAGTCCTGATCTGCTGGTAGCTACTGATGAGAATTACCTGCGCACGATCATGCAAAATCTTACTTCAAATGCCATCCGTGCACTGAATAAAACTCCCCATGCAAGCATTGCCTGGAAAGCGGTTAATGAAGCAGGAAATATAATTCTTTCAATCACAGACAATGGCCCCGGCATCAGTGCCATCCAATCAAAATCATTGTTCGATGAAAGTGTGACGAGTAATGAAAAGAACGGATTGGGTTTACACCTCGTCAGGGATCTTGCAAAAGCCATTCGTTTTAAAATTGCTGTACAATCTGCTCCGGGTATGGGCACCACTTTTACTTTATCAGCACTGGCTGCTGCTTAATAAATGCTCTCTATTTCAATTAAATTTATTAGTTGTAGGTTAATTTTCAGTAAGATTCATTTCTTTTGTTTTACTTTTTTTAACCGGATTCCATTCTAATTGATAAATATGAACAAGATTATACTGTTCTCGGTGGTATCAATATTTCTTTTCGCATGCAATAACAATGTAAAGCACCAAAAACCTGTTAGTAAAACGGCCTACACGCTTGATATTCCTACAGGTGGCTGGACAACTGAACGGATATCGTTTCCAATTAGTTTTGCACCGGGCATTCATTACAGGGGTACAGAAGATATCCGGTTTACACCAGGATGGGGCAACCCGACTGCAGATGATTACTGGACTTATGAATTTTTATGGTGGCTAAACGATGCACCGGTAATAAATAAAGAAATACTGACGCAAAATTTATATGCTTATTACAGCGGATTGGTAAATGATAATGTTAAAAGCAGGAGTATTGCTTCAGTAAAATTAGTGCCCGTGAAAGTGGACATTAAAAAAATAGTTGCATCAAAAGGCGATAAAGAAACTTATAGCGGTACAATAGCAATGCTGGACTACATGACCCAGCGGCCCATGGTTTTAAATTGCATGATACATTTAAAAAGTTGCACAATGACTGCAATTGTTTTTGAAATGTCACCCCAACCCTTATCTCATCCTGTATGGCAAAGCATGGACAAATTGCAAGCAAATTTTTTGTGCGGTGCTAATGGATAAAGTCAGTTTCCCATAAAATTCCAATAACCATGTATTTCCTCAATATGAATGTTGGTATCTGGCCAATGGTCGGGGTTAAACCCTGGCGCCTTTTCGAGCACTTCTCTTTTTTGATCAAATAAGAATGCTTTTTTTTCTGGATCTACCTTTAGAAATCCGAAAGGGATGGCAAAATATTTTGTACCGATGCCCAGGAATCCCCCGAATTCAACTACGTAGTATTCAATCTTGCCGGTGGTAAGATCAATCATTATATCTTTTATGTCTCCCATGTGTTCATTGTCTGCGTTATGTACTTTATCTGCAGTAATAGAGGAAGCAGTGAGATAACGCAGCGGCATATTTGGATATAGAGGACCATTATTTATACCGGTTATATTGTCTTTCAATAGTGGATCCATACTTTAAATTTATTTGGTGAATGAATGGTGTAATTAATTTATATACGCTATGTATGAATCATCAACAATCAGGCCGTATAAAATTAGGCAGGCCAGGTCCTGAATCGAGCGAAGATCATGATATTATTGATCATCCTGGAAAGCAACTGAGCATTTTATTCCACGCTCAAATTTCGAAACATTCACAATAGTAATTTTTCAGTAACAGCAAGTGCCATATACGTTGAAGCAAAATAAGTGGCACAATATTTTAAGAGCGTAGTCCAGACAATTCTTTCACTTCTAATTAAATACCATTGATATGAACTATGTACAAGTAGCAAATGATTCAGCCGGCAACCCGGTAAAAATACACTACACCGATTATGGAATTGGCAAGCCCATTATTCTTATTCATGGCTGGCCATTGAGCGGAGATATGTGGGAATACCAGTTAAATAACCTGGTGAACAGTGGTCACCGGGTTATAACATACGATCGCCGGGGGTTTGGCAAATCCACCAGGCCATGGGATGGTTACGACTATGATACCCTGACGGATGATCTAAAGGCTTTAATAGATAAGCTACAATTAAAGGATATTACATTGGTAGGATTTTCAATGGGCGGAGGAGAAGTCGTCAGATATTTTAGTCGCTTTGGTGGGCGGAATATTTCCCGCGCGGTATTGATTTCTGCAGTTACACCCTTCATGTTAAAAACAGATACCAATCCTGAAGGTGTTCCGGCAGAAATCTTTGATGAAATGTCAAAAAGAATGCGGGAAGACAGGATAGCGTTCCTGGATGAATTTGGTAAAACATTTTTTGGCGTTAACCTGATCAACAGACCCTTGAGTACACCCTTGCTGGAATATTATCGTATGTTATGTTCATTTGCTTCACCTCGTGCTACTCAGGAATGCGCCAGGGCATTTGCAACAACGGATTTCAGAAGCGAAATGCAATCTGTTACCGTGCCTACTTTAATTATTCATGGAGATGCAGATAAAACAGTTCCTATTGATGCAACCGGTAGAGAGTCTGCACGCGCTATTGCAGACAATACCTTTTTGATTTATGAAGATGCACCTCACGGTTTGTTTTATACGCACCGCGATAGATTGAATATAGATTTATTGCAATTCGCCGATGCAGACCATTCATTAACCAGCACCTATAGCAGGCATCCCATGGCATCCTCCTGATAACTTTTTGAAACGCATACATATGCCCTGGTTGCAAATTATTTGCAGCCGGGGCATTTATTTATCAAATAACTTTCAGCCCAAACGATTGTAACATTTTAATGGTTCCAAACGTATAGATTAAAATATAGCTATGCGGTTCAATTTTCTTTTGAGTTTTCTATGCTGTTTTGCCATGAATTCTTTTTGCCAGGTGCAACCATTACTAGTTTCGGTTACTAATGAAAAGACAAATGAACCATTGGAAGGTGCCAGTATTTCAATCTACAAAAACCGTTCGATCAGTGGCACCATTACCAATCGGGAAGGCAAATTTGTAATAACTGACACAACAGGAATTGATTCCGTTAAAATATCAATGATAGGTCACCATACCCGCATCATTGCTCCTTTTTCCTATTATAAAATGGCCCGGGCTGGAATTTCTTTGTCGCTGGCAGCAACAAACCTGGAGGAAATCGTAGTAAAACCCCTGACTGCAATTGAAATCATTGAAAAAGCGATCGTTGCCAGCAAAGCAGCATTGCCCCGGGTGGCTTTCGAAAACAATGTTTTTTACCGTGAAGTAATCAAAGACAAGGAACAGTATTTTTCTGTTGCTGAAGCGGTGTTCAAAACACAGTACGATACAAAAAATAAACTGTGCCTGATGCAAATGTTGAAGGGTAGAAGCAAAGAAGATGTAAGCTATACCCGGCTGTTTGAAGATTATCATCCGGGTGGCGGACCGGAGGCTGTGGCAACAAAATACTTAGCTGTTGCTTTTCCTGATTTTTTAAACAAATCTAAAACCGGGTTATTTGTTTTTAAAAAAGAAAAACCGGTTGAGTATGATGGCAATCTTTATTATGTTGTTAGCTTTGACCAACGGCCAGGCATACACGAAGCGCTGGATAAAGGAGAGATATTCATCGCAGTCAGCGATTTTACCGTCTTGAAATACAAAACAGAGAACAGCCCCCTTGGTACACCTTATATTACAGATCTCAAAGGAACAGATAAACTGTTTGCTGAACTTTTGCATATAGATTTTAAAAGAAAAGGCTGGAACCACAGCGTGTCCTTTGAAAAAGTAAACGATCAACTGGTCATGCGAAGTGCCAGTGCTGAATATAGAATAAGCTACAAGCAACCAAAAAAAGACCTCGATTTGGATCTTAGTATCACAACCGAACTGGTAACAACCATTCCATATTTACCCATTACTGCGCCCATTAATAAAGAGCAGGAATGGAAAAGAAAAAACCTGGTAGCCAATCTTCCTGCGGATTTTGATGCAGGCTTTTGGGGTAGCAACAATATAATCTCTCCAACAACACAAGTTGATTCTATCATTAAAAACATATCCATCAAAAACCAGGAAGATACAAACGTTACTTCTTTGAAAGACGAATGGAAATACCTGAATAAGGATTTTCTTGCGGTATACCAGCAACACGATTCTGTTGTGCTGATACCTGTCAGGAAAGGTGGGTGGGAGGATGATGAAACTGCCGGAATGATTTATAAAGAAGTGAATGGTGACTTTTCAATTGAAACTTATGTAGACCTTAGCAAACGAACCAATACATCAATACTTCCCGATAATGGATTTCAACAGGCGGGAATTATTATCAGGAGCAATGACGACAAAACCGAAAACAGCATACTACTGTGCATTGGTACCGGTGGTAATTCACAGGCAAAAATATTCTTGCGTAAGACCGACAATGGAAAATCAAAAGGCCCCGTAGATAAAATAGAAAAAATGAGTTATGGGTTGAAGTTGATAAAAAGGGGAGCCAGTATCTCTGCTTATTATAAAGCGACAGGGACCAGTGACTGGAAATTAATAACCAGTTACCAGGTTAATTGGTTGAATGATTCGATCCAGGCAGGTTTTGCTGCCATGTCAAGATTTGCAGGGAGCGGCCCCAAAGCAAAACCAGATATGAAAGCAGTATTCAGTAATTTTATTTTGAAAAACGATTGAACCATTCCATGAAAAAAATATTTTTCATTATAGCATTACTGTTTATTTGGCCAGCTTCGTTTGGTTGTTTTATTATGTTTTTAACAGACGGTCACCACATTCTTGTGGGCAATCATGAAGACTGGTATGCACGTGATGCAGAAATCACATTTATTCCTGCCAATGGTAAAAAAATGGGGATGCTGTATTTTGATTTTGCCAGTGAGAAAACCGCTCAGGGCGGGATGAATACGGCCGGATTATTTTTTGATGGAACGCGTACCCCCAATGCTCCTTATCCAGGAAACGATACAAAAAAAAATTGCCATTGTTATATTTGGACTAAAATACTTGAAGATTGTAAAAATGTTGAAGAAGCAGTTCAATACCTTCAAACTTATCAAGTTCCTGAACTGGAAGATATTCATATTATGTTTGCCGACAGGCAGGGGCATTCGGCCATTGTGGGCGTATATAACAGTGAACTACAAGTGCATTTACGAAAAGGCAATTACCAACTGCTCACAAATTTCAATCCTTCCAATCCTTCTTATGGGGGTGAACCATTTTGCACCAGGTATGCCGCTGCGGACTCAATGTTGCATCGTGATTCTGCTGCCAGTGTTGAAAATATTCAAAAAATATTTACCAAAACAAACCAGGAAGACCTTACGATATATTCAAATATTTATGACCTGTCTGCGGGCGAAGTTTATATCTACAGCCTGTATAGCAGAAAGGATTTTACCAATAAAATAAAAATGAACCTTGCCTCAGAATTAAAAAAGGGCAGGCACAATATTTTATTGACCAGCTTATTTAAACCAACCAAGCCCATTACGAAAAAATAACAGAAATTTTTTGACTGAATTTCTTTTTTGATTCATTGCGCTTCAAACCTGGAAACTGCAAACTTCAATACATAGCGGAACAGCGGGAGATAATTCGAGTATTCCCTGTAAAGTGTCAATGCTATAGCTCATTATTGACAGTCTCTACAACCGTAATGTTATTTTATCTTCCTGAAATCGTAATGCACCTTAATGTGCCTGTTTAGAAATTCACCTTTTGATTTGGATGCTTTCATTTGCTGGTAAATTTTTTCGGGCACCTGCAGGTATTCGTATATGGCGCCCGATAAAAAAATGACTTTTAAAACCGCGGTTTCCGCATCATATTTTGTATGGGCAATAACGGTTGAAGGCATTTGCAGATTTGATATATAATTTGTTTCCGTATAAATGCATTAATGTGGATTTTCTTTCCCACACTGCCGATAAGAGGTTTTTATTCTGCGTGCGGCCATTGTTTCTGCCTATAGCATTATTGTATTGATTTTAAAGTCAAAATCATCAACATAACTTTCACGAATGTACCGGTTAACCTGAATTTCTAAATGACAGTTGTTTAACAATAAAACACCTTCAATGATCCTCGTAAAAAAATATGCCAGTAACACCCTTATTTATCGCTGGCATTTTAATTGTCGTACAAGTTGAGTTAATCAGCACAGTATGAGTCTTGCGAAGTATAAAACAAAGAGAAATTTTGATGAAACACCGGAACCAACCGGTGGTAAAGCAGAAAGCAATCAACTAAGATTTGTTATACAGAAACATGATGCTTCTCATTTGCATTATGATTTCAGGCTGGAAATGGAAGGCGTTTTAAAAAGCTGGGCCGTTCCAAAAGGACCCTCTACGGATCCTGCTGTAAAAAGACTGGCCATGATGGTAGAAGATCATCCTTATGATTACCGGAATTTTGAAGGAATCATTCCCAGTGGATACGGTGCCGGAACTGTGATTGTATGGGATGAAGGATTCTATCAACCTGCAGATTTCGAAAAACAGGATAAGAAATCCCAGGACAAAGAATTGCTTCGCCAGCTAAAGTCCGGTAAATTGAAAATCAATATAAAAGGTAATAAATTGAAAGGAGAATATGCATTGGTAAAAGCACATGGCAGGGGTGAAAACGGATGGCTGCTGTTTAAAGTGAAAGATAAATTTGCTTCGGCAGTTGACATTACAAAAAAAGACAAGTCAGTTATTTCAAAAAAGACATTGGCGCAGGTTGAAAAAACCACCAATAATTTTTATGGCAGCAATAGGGTGAAAGATTCATCCATAAAAAGTAAAAAAGAAAAATTATTGAACAAACGGCAGGATGTAAAAAAAGCTTCGGAGAAAAATAAAGTAGAAAAGGAAAATAAAAATAAACCTACAAGTAGTAAGGCTGATGACGATGCTGCCATTCCTGCGGAAGCTAAAAATATAGCTTTTCCTAAATTGTTCAAACCAATGCTGGCAACGCTGGTAGATAAACCATTTGACGAACCGGGTTGGTTATATGAGGTTAAATGGGATGGATATCGTGCGGTAGCTATGATGAACAAGGGCAAGGTTCAATTGATGTCGCGCAATAGTAAAACATTTAATGAAAAATTTTACCCCGTTACAAAAGCATTGGAAGTATTAAACATAAATGTGATAGTAGATGGCGAAATAGTAGTATTAAATGAGAAAGGAGTAGCAAATTTTGGTGCATTGCAAAACTGGCGCAGCGAGGCTGATGGTGAATTGTTTTATTATTTGTTTGACATTGTATGGAAAGATGGCAGAGATCTCACCAAACTGGCATTGAGTGAGCGTCAAAAAATTTTGGCATCATTAAAAATAGGCGATGGCATTGTCAAAATAAGCAGTGTATTCGATGAATCGGGAATCAGTTTTTTCGAGGCCGCTAAAAATATGGGATTAGAAGGAATCATTGCAAAAAAGGCGGATAGCCTGTACAGACCTGGCGAACGGTCGGGGGAATGGTTGAAAATAAAGGCAAATCAACGGCAGGAGATGGTAATTGGGGGCTATACAAAAAATGAGGATACGGGGAAGCAATTCAGCGCATTACTGGCAGGTGTATACGAAAATGGAAAGTTACATTACACCGGTAAAATTGGTACAGGCTTCAATGATAAAACCCAGCGTAAGATGATGAAACTGTTTAAGCCGCTGGTAATTAAAGAACCTGCGTTTGACAATACCCCGGATATCAATAAACCATCGAGGTTCAGACACAATCCTCCGCATGCAGTTGCTACCTGGCTGAAACCAAAGCTGGTTTGTGAAGTAAGTTTTACTGAAATGACTTCAGACGGAATCATGCGCCATGCATCTTTCGAAGGCATGCGGATTGATAAAAAGTCAACAGATGTAAGAATGGAAAGGGCAATACCGGTAGCACAGGAGATAAAACAGGAAGGCAATAAAAGCAAAATGAAAACAGGAACAATTCTTGTAAAACCGTTACCAACTTCTGGTAGAAAATCCTTATTAAATCCAACCGATGAGACACAGGTAAGAAAAATAAATGGACATGAATTAAAGTTTACAAATCTCAGCAAGCTTTATTGGCCTAAAGAGAAAATTACAAAGCGGGACATGTTGAATTATTACTACCAGGTAGCGACTTTCATTCTGCCTTATCTCAAAAACAGGCCGCAATCCATGAACCGCCACCCCGATGGCATCAATGGGGAAAGTTTTTATTTTAAAGATGTTACTGGTAAAGCACCGGATTGGGTGGAGACATTTTTGTACCATAGCCCGGCTGATGACCGCGATCGCAATTACCTGGTTGCACAAGACGACGCCAGTCTTTTATACATGGCATCACTGGGTTGTATTGAAATGAATCCGTGGCATAGCCGTGTGGAAAAAGAAGATTTCCCCGATTGGTGTATCATTGATTTGGATCCGGCAAAAAATAGTTTTGACAAGGTTATAGAAGCCGCAATTGTAACGAAAGACATTCTTGAAAGTATGGGTATTGATGGATATCCTAAAACAAGTGGTTCTACAGGTATGCATATTTACATCCCGCTAGGAGCCAAGTATACATATGAGCAATCAAAAGAATTTGCGCGGGTGATTGCAAGAATGGTTCATGCGGAAATTCCTTCATTTACCAGTATTGAAAGAGCAGTGAAAGACAGAAAGGGAAAAATGTATATTGATTTTTTACAGAACCGGCCACAGGCCACTATATCGGCGCCTTATTCGCTCAGGCCCAAACCAGGAGCTACCGTTTCTATGCCTTTGCATTGGGAGGAAGTAAAAAAAGGTTTGCAAATGAAAGATTTCACTATTTATAATGCATTGGATCGTATCAAATCGGAAGGCGATTTATTCAAACCTGTTTTGGGTAAAGGAATTAACCTGGAGAAAATTGTAAAAGCATTTGAAAAGGCTGGCACATAACGTTTCATAATAACCAAGTAATGACTGGAGATTTGACGGTATATATAGTAATTGGAGCGGGCATATTTACCGGCGCTGCCATGCTTCCACAGCTAATTAAGATCATAAAGGAAAAAAAGGCAGACGACATTTCTTATTTTATGCTGATAATACTTGTTGTAGGACTGGCAGGCTGGATTTGGTATGGCATCCGGAAAGATGATATTCCAGTTATTTGCACCAATCTTTTTTCCTTGTTGGTAAACCTGTTAGTGCTGGTGTTTTCAATTGTATATAAAAAAAATAAAGCAATCATTCAATAAATATCTCGCGCGTTCTTTTTTAAATCACAAAGAAAAGATATAACGGGAGTTGGATAAATGTAAATTAATTCTTGAATGTACCTGCTGCTATTGTTTTACAAAACCCAGCGTTTTATTTGTTGTAACGATATTTAATAAACCGGACGCGTCAAAAAAATATGTTTTTGCATCGCGTATATTGGATACAAATTCATCTCCCCACGGTGTTTCTGAAACCTTGGTCATACTCAAAACCGGGATGCTGATGGCCTGTTTGATGTCTGTATAGAAATTATTTTCCGCAATTTGATTGGTAGGGGTAACACCGGTAAATGTGCCGTCAGTAGCGGTTTTCATTATAATGGTAATGTCGACGTCTTTTTGAAGGGATACCGGTTTTGTCAATGTTGTACCAGCATTATTATCCTTTACCAGGGTTAGTCTCCATTGACCGTTCAGGGAATGGGCTATGCCATCAGACTTTGTGTCTTTATTGCATGCGCATACCAGCAGGCACGAGACGGCAAGAAAGAGGACCTGTTTCATTTTGGCAGTTTTGTAGATTGACAAATATTTTTCCAGGAAAGCTGCTTTATTGTACTGTGTACAAAATAAACTCTCCCTATACTATTTTAATAATATAATTCTATACATTAAACTGTCTCAGGTGATGATCGATGTGTTTGTAAACAAACCGCCCGGTTTGTTCACGGTTCATGGTGCCAAAGAATGGATGAATATACGAACCGATAGAATAGTTGGCATAAGATTGAATTGAACCAACCCATTTCTTTTTTTCCGCTTCAATGTCACCATCTCCGGTAGTTTTTAAATCGGGGATAGTTGGTGCATTGCGCCGCATGGCTTTTTCATCCTTTAATAAACTTCTCATTGCCATTTTGCCAAACAAGCGGCCAATGAATACCTGTTTGTAACGTCTTTTGCCCATTGTCATTTCATCTAAGCCTATACAATGTTTCAGCATCTGGAATACGGTCATCTTTCCCCATTGAGCAATGCTGTGTTCGTTCAGCCGGTGGACCCTTTCAATCAATTCATTCCGGGTTGACTGATCAAAAACTGTTTTCATAATAAATTGGTTTGAGTGAAAACTATTTTTTTTGTCCTAGTGAAAACCAGTTCCCGGAATCATCCTTGAACAATGCTTCTACGCCATAAAACTCTTCTTTTGGCCCTTTGGTGAATTCAACGCCTTTGCTTTTTAATTCTTCATATGTTGCATAGATATCATTGCATTCAAATACACCACATCCAAATGTACCATTCCGTACCAGTTCTTTCATTGTTTTCACAGTTTCTTTGCTGAACATAGCACTTTCCGTTACCAGGTATAAGGTAATTTCAAGTTCGGGTTGTTCTGGCGTTGTAACGGTCAGCCATCGGTTGTCTGGCCCCATTGGTGCATCAGTGTGTACTTTAAAACCAAGTTTGTTTATATAAAAATCATAGGCGCTTTCCTGGTTCAGTACATATACACAAACATGCGTGAGTTTTGTAATCATTGTTTTTTCATTTAATGGCGAATGAAGTAAAGGTCTGTATTGAATTACAATACCACTTCTTTGAAATTGCTATTTTTTAACCAGCCTGACTGGCGGGCAAAGCAACCGGGAATAAATTTGAGCGGGGTGTTTATAATTTCTTTTTTGATGCGTTGATGTTCATTTAGAAATGCAGACGGCGTTATTCCTTTTATCCGGCTGAACAACCCGCTGAAAGAGCTGACACTTTCAAAACCCACCCTATAGCAGGTATCTGTAACGGGAATGTTCATCTGTAAAAATTTCATGGCATTTTCTATGCGCACATGTATCAGGTATTGATGAGGGGTTTTCCCATATATTCTTTTGAAAAGCCTGATAAAATGGAATTTTGAAAAGTAAGCTTCGTCTGAAATATTGTTTAAATCAATACTTTCAGCAAAGTGGCTGTCTATAAAAATTTTTGCCTGTACAATTCTCCGGTACAGGTAAAATCCGGGATATAGTTCCGTATTCATTGGTTAAAGTATCAGCGAATTTCAAGTTAGTATGAAACTGAATGACATACTAAATCTAAAGATTATTCCCGTCTTCCCAATGAAAACGCATGTGATATCCTTAATGAAAACATGTTTTGTCCAAATTCACTAAAAACATGTTCATATCTCAAGCTAATATTGAATTGAATAATACCAGTAGGTTCGAATAAATAGCCGAAATTAATACCGGCGGTTGGTCCGGTAACTTTTTGATCAACCTGTTTGCCCCCTTCGTAAACGGGCATATCATATTCATTGTATTTCTGTATGTCGGATCCTCCAAAACTGTAACCAGCATTGGGTTCTGCATACCAACCTGTTCCCGTTCCATCCAACGTATAACGGTAACCAGCCAGCAATGGCAGCAGCGCAATTTTATTTTCATGATTGGAGAACACGTATAAACCCGCCTCTGCGGTTACGTAATTTGATTCTGACACCGGGAAACTTGTATTAAGGAATGCACCGAATCCAATACCCGTAAAATTTTTTGTGGAAAGATGAGCCACTTCAATCTGTGCATATGATAAGGAACAAATAATAAAAGCCAGGATTAAGGCGATGGTCTTTTTTACAATCATACAGGGAGGGGCTATTTACAAATGCTAAAAATGTTGATATTTAAAGTAAACGACAAAATAGTAAATCATTTGTAAATTCTCTAATAAAATGTACAAAAAAATCCCATCTCATGAGACGGGATTTATATCAATCAATTACAAATTATGACATCAGGAAACGGCTTTATTTACCAGTGCTGCGGCTTCGCTCAACAGGATAGCACTTTGTACTTTTAACCCACTTTCATCAATCAGTTTTTTGGCTTCTGTTGCATTGGTACCCTGTAAGCGCACAATGATTGGCACCGTTATATTGCCCATGCTCTTATATGCATCTATAACGCCCTGGGCTACCCGATCGCATCGTACAATACCACCGAATATATTAATGAGTATGGCTTTTACCTTGGGATCTTTTAGTATTATTCTGAAACCTGCTTCCACTGTTTGTGCATTGGCGGTACCACCCACATCGAGGAAATTAGCAGGCTCGCCGCCACTTAGTTTTATCATGTCCATTGTTGCCATGGCCAGCCCTGCGCCATTTACCATGCAACCCACGTTGCCATCTAGTTTTACAAAATTTAAATTGTATTTGCCGGCTTCCACTTCGGTAGGATCCTCTTCGCTGATGTCGCGCAATGCTTCAAGTTCCGGATGTCGCATCATGGCATTGTCGTCCAAATTCATTTTACAATCTACCGCAATGATCTTTTCGTCGCTGGTTTTGAAGAGCGGATTTATTTCCAGCATTGAACAATCCAGTCCTACAAAAGCATTGTATAAATTAGTAACAAACCTGACGCAATTCTTTAATGCCTCTCCGCTGAGACACAGGTTAAATGCAATCTTTCTTGCCTGGAAGGGTTGTAATGTACCGCCGGGATGTACCCATTCTTTGAATATTTTATCAGGTGTGTTGTGTGCCACGTCTTCTATATTCATACCACCTTCCGTACTGTACATTATTACATTCTGTCCTTTGGCACGATCCAATAAAATGGACAGATAGAATTCTTTTACAGGGTTTGCACCGGGATAATAAACATCCTGTGCAATTAAGACTTTGTTTACTTTTTTACCTGCTGCACCAGTTTGTATCGTTACCAGTGTGCCGCCTAAAATATTAGAAGCAATCTGTTTTACTTCTTCCGAATTTTTGCCTACCGCCACCCCACGTTGTTCGGTACCGGCAATCTTTCCTTTTCCCCGTCCGCCCGCATGTATCTGTGCTTTTACAACCGCGAAGCTGCTTCCGTAATTTACTTTTAAATTTTTGTACGCTTCTTCCGCTGCGCCCGCGCTGTCTACGGGAATGCCTTCCTGTACTGGTACATTGTACTTTTTTAGTAATTCCTTGGACTGGTACTCATGAAGGTTCATACTATAAATATTTTTTGTTTGCGAAGATAAGGAAAGAACTTCAGGGCTGAATGAGCTTCGATAATATTATGCCCGTTGCAACGGCTGCATTCAGTGATTCGGCTTCACCCTTACGCGGGATGGTCAGTTTTTCTTTGCAATGATCCAAAATCTCTTTCCGGATGCCTTTGGATTCATTGCCTATTACAATAACTGCTTCATCCACAATTTTCATTTCATAAATACTGGTTCCATTCAATGCAGCTGCCATTAAAATTGCATTGGTATTTTGCCGGATCCATGTTTCAAGATCAGTATATAACAAACGAACCCTGATGATACTACCCATTGTACTTTGAACCACTTTGGGTGCAAATGCGTCTGCACAATCCAAACTGCAGATCAACTGATTTACGCCAAACCAGTCTGCTGTACGAATAATGGTACCCAGGTTGCCCGGATCCTGGATGCCATCAAGCATCAACATTATTTTATTGCGAACCGAAAGGGCATTTTTATATACTGGTTTTCTGAATACTGCTATTACCTCATTGGGTGCCTCCATTAATGAAAATCGCTGCAACTCAGCTTCACTTACCAAAGTAATATTGGCCATTGCAACCTGTTTCAGCAAGATGCTATTTGTTTCAAGCCATGATGAAGTTGCATATAATACCTGCAGGCTTGATGGAACAGCGCCCAATAATTCGTTAATAATTTTTGGGCCTTCGGCAATGAATACTGCCTCTTCATCTCTGACTTTTTTTTGGCCCAGACTTTGGATATATTTGACCTGCGATTTTGTGATCATCTATCTATTGTTCGTTTACCGTAATATGTTATTGCGACAACCCTTAACACTCTTATTGCTATTAATTATTGGCCTTACTGCTATCAATTCCGGTTGCATAGTTCCAAAAGGGAACCAAAAAAATAAGCCCTTTGTTTTCTCTACAAATATAACCATAGAGGCAAAACTGACATCTTCTGAAAGACTTGATTTAAAAACAAAACTGGAAAATCAGTTGGATGACAGCCTCAAAACAGTCATTAAAACTCCTTTCCCGGGAATAAAGATACTTTCGAAGCCCCCCGTTTTTGATACTGTATCAGCCATGCGTTCTAAAGATTTTATGGTGAACCTGCTTCACTCACTTGGTTATTATAAAGCCACTGTTGACTGGGACACCAGCCTCGTTGTGAGAAAAGATCAACAAAGAGTTAAAGTAAAATTTACAGTGGTTACCGGTAAGAGTTACAAATTTGATTCTGTTTCTTATCGGTTGGAAGATCCGGCTTTGCAGGCATTGGCGATGGCAAGAAGTCGAAACTCATTGTTAAAAAAAGGACAGCCTTACTCTATCGAAATTATTTCTGCAGAATTAGATCGCCTGGTGGAACTATTCCGTAACAATGGCTATTATAAGTTCACGCGCGATGACCTTACAGGAGAGCGGGATACCGTATTTTCGGCATTGATCAACCCATCACTTGATCCATTTGAACAACTCAGACTCTTACAGGAGGCACAAAAACGGCAGGAAAATCCAACCATGGATGTAGTCATTCATTTGCGTAGTCCGCAAGCGGTTAGTCATTTCCGGAAGTATCATATCCGTCATGTTGATATTTACCCCGATCTTGATTTGTTTGATGAATCTACCACCGGTGTTATTGATTCATCAGTGATAAATGGAGTAACAATTCACAGTAAACACAATAAATTCAAACCATCTTTTATTTTTTCACAAACTGCATTACGGCCGGGAGAAGTTTACCGGCTGCGAAACTCTACGCGTACCTATAATAATTTAACCCAGCTTAACACATTTACACAAACCAGTATTGATATCTTTGAAACAAAAGATTCTGCTGCACTGGATGTGCTGATAAAGTTGTATCCCCTCATCAAACAAAATCTCAGTGTAACATTGGATGCAAGTTATAATACAGGCGATATTATTGCCACTGGTAACCTGTTTGGGGTGGGTTTGAACTTTGGATTGAACAATCGTAATGTTGGGAAGCAGGCCATTCAATCCAGCACCAACTTACGTACCGGTGTTGAAATCAACCTGGGTGACAATTTCATACAAACATTACAAACCAGTCTCTCACATACGATTAGTTTTCCAAAATTTATTTTGCCTTTTAAGATCAGGAACCTGGACTCTTTGCGGTCCCAGCATACATTGCTGAATTTTAATGGCGCTTATACAGACAGGAGAGATTTTTACCTGATTCGTTCATTGAATGCTTCTTTCGGTTACCAATGGGCGCGCAGAAGACATACCTGGTATTATAGCCCGCTGAATATTGAATATGTACAGTTGGATCGCCGTCCAAAACTGGACAGTATTTTAAAAATAGTCCCTAATCTTAAATTCTCTTTTAATACCGGTTTGGTCATCAGCCAGGTTTTTGGTTACAATTACATTCAAACCGGTCGCGGGGGTGTAAAAAAGAATGATATACGAGTGGGATTAGAAGAAAGCGGTGGTTTATTCGGAATCTTTAAGAACCTTGACAAGGATGCAAACCTGTATCGCTTTGTAAAAGTTGATGTCGATTATAAGCACTATATCAATTACGCAAAATCTGCATTGGTGTTGAGGGCATATGCCGGAGTGGGTATACCTTATGGAAAAAATTCAGATGGTACCCATGAATCTCAGTTGCCATTTTTTAAATCATTTTATGCCGGCGGACCTTATAGCATGCGGGCATGGCAGGTAAGGCAGCTGGGCATTGGTTCGTCGCGTTATTTTGATACTGCCTCACAGGCAAAAGGATTGGATAGATTTGGAGATGTTCAACTGGAAGGGAATATTGAATATCGATTTAACCTGGGAATACTATTCGGGATAAAATTCAAAAGCGCGCTGTTTACTGACATGGGAAATATCTGGTACCGTAATACGCAAAGTAATGCTGACTACAAAGACTCAGACTTCAGGTTAAATAAATTATATCGCGATTTGGCAGTAGGGGCGGGAACGAGTTTGCGCCTTGATTTTGATTATTTCCTGATTCGTTTAGACTGGGCATATAAATTAAAGAACCCTGCTTATGCGGATGTCAACAATGGCTGGTGGCATGATCTGGAACTTGCAAAAGGACAGTTTCAACTTGGAATCAATTATCCCTTTTAAAAAATGTGGGAAATGTGCCAATGTGATAAAAGTGTAATTTATTAGTGCATATAAAAGGTAAATTCAAAAGATATAAAGTAACTCACATAAATAGTTTTACCACATTTCTACATTTTTTAATTTATCACATTGTCATATTTCTCACATTAAATTATGGTCTTCATTTATCATATTTTCAAATTGCTCAATCGTCAATGCTTCTTCTAAATTGAATTTTCCAATCCTGGTGCGTCTCAAACTGCCAAGATAACCACCACAGCCCAGCGCTGCGCCAAAATCATTGGCAAGGCTTCTTATATAAGTACCGGTTGAACATACCACGCGAAAACTTACAACGGGCAAATCAATGGAGGTTATATCAAATGATTTAATAAAGAGTTTGCGTGGCTGTAATTCAATGGTCTCACCTTTTCTTGCCAGTTCATACAATCGTTTACCACCTTTCTTAATAGCAGAGTGCATGGGCGGAATTTGCATTATCTCACCAGTGAATTGCTGTGTTGCCGATATTATTTCGTTATTTGTTAGATGATCAGTTGGTTTGATTTGCATGGGTTTGCTTTCAACATCAAATGTTTCTGTAATTGCACCCAGTACTATGGTGCCGATATATTCTTTTTCCTGCGCCATGAATTCATTGATGCGCTTGGTAAATTTGCCGGTACAGACAATCAACAAACCGGTAGCAAGCGGATCCAATGTGCCTGCATGACCCACTTTTCTTACGTTGGTCAGTAAGCGGATTTTAGTTATCACATTAAACGAGGTCCATTCAATGGGTTTGTCTATCAGCAGCAGTTGTCCTTCTTCGTATTTGTTCAATTAGCTTGTAAGTTTAATGTTGAAATTATTAAGTATGTAGTATATAGACTGAAGCATATAGATTAAAGATGATCGATTAGATAAAGAACCTTAAACCTTCTATATAGCCTGCCTTGCTTTCAATTCAAGATACTTATTTAAAGTATTAACTGTAACATTTTGCGGGGCAGTTAGAATAGAAAGAATCCCGTATTGCTGTAATTCTTTCACGATTAATTTTTTTTCAAAAGCAAATTTTTCCCCAATGGTTTTTATGTAAACAGCTTCAACATCAGTTGCTTCTTTTTGAGTTAATTGACGCAACTCTGTATTCTCAAAAAACACCACCAGCAATAAATGTTGCCGGGCAATTTTACGCAGGTAAGGTAACTGTCGTTGCATTCCACTCATGCTTTCAAAATTTGTAAAGAGTATCACCAGGCTCCTTTGAGTTATGCGCGTACGGATATGCCCAAACAATCTTTCAAAATCACTTTCCAGGTAACGCGTCTTTTGGTTGTACAACACTTCCAGGATAGACTGCATCTGGGTAGATTTCTTATCCGCTTTCAAGATGCTTCCCAATTGTTCTGAAAAAGTAATCAATCCTGCTTTGTCTTGTTTCAGGAGGGCAACATTGCTAAGTACCAGCGAGGCATTAATGGCATAATCCAGTAAACTCAAACCCTCAAAAGGCATTTTCATTACGCGTCCTTTATCGATTACGCAATATATCTGCTGGCTTTTCTCATCGGTATAATGATTTACCATCATCTGACCCTTACGCGCAGTTGCTTTCCAGTTTACTGTTCGGTAATCATCACCCCGTACATATTCCTTGATCTGTTCAAATTCGGTGCTGTGTCCTATCCGACGGGTTTTCTTGATACCTATTTCACTTAATCGGTTGTGGATGGCCAGCAATTGATATTTGCGCATTTGCAAATAAGACGGATATACAGGAACATTTTTGGATGCTCCGAAGCGAAATCGCCGCATGGCAAGACCAATTGGTCCGCTAACATAAATATTAATTCGTCCAAAATTATATTCACCGCGTTTAACGGGTCTCAATTGGTAATGAATTATCTTTTTGCTTTTGGCTGGTAATGCTGCAAGGAAGGATACATTTCTTCTTTGAAACTGATGCGGTATCTCATCAATAATCGCTGCTCTTACAGGTAAATCATAAAAACTTTCCAGATCAATTCTAACGGGGTTATCATCACCATTGCTGAAACGATCCGCATGGGTGCGTACCGCGTGAAGTCCCCGGTTATTTGCAAATAGAAAAATATAATCAGCTACAAATAAAATCATCAGGAGCAGGATAGCGATAAATGGTATGATACCTAACCAGGGTATGAAAAAACGTATGATAAATAGGAGCACGCAAACACACAAAACGGCGTACCAGCGGTTGCTGAAAAATAAATTGCCGATGTATTTGGTTATGGCGGATCTCAATTTATTTCTTACCTGTTTAATTAGTTATTAGTTACTGGCTAGTGGTGAGTACGGAGTGGGGATTGTTACCCGGCTTCACTATTAATAGCTAGCATTTCAAGACTCACAATTGACCCCTCACCATTCTATTTCTCCTCCCTATCTCGGTACTTCAATCTTCTTAATAATTCCTTCGATAATTTCATCAGCCGTTGCACCTTCCATTTCTTTTTCAGGTGTAAGGATAATACGGTGCCTTAATACCGAGGGTGCAATGGCTATTACATCATCGGGTGTAACAAAATCACGGCCACGCATAGCCGCAAATGCTTTGGCACCTTTCAAAGTGGCCACAGAAGCCCTTGGCGAAGCACCCAGGTACAGCGCCTTGTTGTTACGGGTTTCATGTACTATCTGCGCAATGTATTCCATTACCTTCGGTTCTATAAATAAATGGCTAATCTGTTCGCGGTAATTTTCTATTTCTACAGCGGTTAACACTTGTTTCACCACATCATAGAAATGTGTGGTCTTGCCTTCATGTGTATTTTGCAGAATCATTACTTCCTCCGCCATGGTTGGATATTTGACATCAATCTTAAAAATAAACCTGTCCAACTGCGCTTCCGGCAAGCGATAAGTTCCTTCCTGTTCTATCGGGTTCTGGGTGGCCAGCACCAGGAATGGTTTGGCCATCGGATAAGTAACGCCATCGAAAGTGATTTGCTTTTCTTCCATCACTTCAAACAATGCTGCCTGCGTTTTAGCAGGGGAGCGGTTGATTTCATCAATCAAAACAATATTGCTGAAAATAGGTCCCTGCCTGTAATCAAATGTTCCGTTTTGCGGATTGAATACAGAAGTTCCAAGCACATCGCTGGGCATCAAATCTGGTGTAAACTGAATTCTTGAAAACTGCACATCAATACTTTTTGCCAGTAATTTGGCCGTCAGCGTTTTTGCTACACCAGGTACTCCTTCAATTAAGACATGTCCATCAGCGAGTATGGCGGCCAATAAAAGGTCAATCATTTGAGATTGTCCCACGATTACTTTGCCGATTTCTTCTTTTACTCTTTGTATGGAATTGTTGAGGTTGGTCAGATCTAAACGGCTTGCATTGCTTGATTGTTCCATAATTTATTTTGCTTTTGCGTAGAATGAATCTATTTGATGATTGAGTTCCAGTAAATCATGATCGGAAATCTGTTCAGTGATGTTAATTTGATGAATAAGGTTCACTAGTTGACTGGTAGTAGCTTCCGGAACAGCGGTCTTTTTTGACAGCAACTGTATAAATTCTTCATTCAACAGGCTGGTACTGATATAAAAACCGGAACGTACATATTCCAGGAAGTAATTGATCTTCTTAAGCGCGATGTTTTTATTGTTGTGCTGGTTAAAGTAAACGTTGCCTACGGTTTGAACGAAGTCAAGGGTACTGTTGCGCAACGGAGGTATAACTGGTATCACTCTTTGTCTTCTTTTCATTTCAAAAAACACAAACAAAATAATACTTACCAGTGAAATGCGGAAAGCCCATTTTAACCATTGGTTACTTAAGATAAAACGCAATGGATTGTCAGAACCATCGGGTCCCAGTTTATAATATTCGTCCCAATAAACCTGCTTCACCGTTTTCGGAAGGTATGATAAAGCTTTTGCAGGGTAACTGTCATTGTTATTTTTCAGCATAAAGTAATTGCTGAAACAAAGGGGCGCGGTATGTACAAAGAATGCTCCATCGCCATAAGCCACCTTAATAAAATTGACATCTTTCAGCTGGTTATTTCCTAATATAACACTATAGCCAGTGTCGATTTCTTTAAAGTAACCATCCAGTGTAAGCCTGTTGAATCCGTAGTTTACCTTTTCATGCAATGCAGTGTTTGTAAAATTGATCGTAACGGAATCTTTTTTTTCAAAATCGAAACGCCGGCTGGTCCTGAATTTTAAAGTGTCCATCAACGTTCTTCCAAATTCCTGCGACGAAATAAAAACATAGTTACCTGCTACCACGTAATTCAATAATTCATTCATATCGTCTTTTGTAAATTCCAGGCTGGGCTCAATCAGCAGATAGGCCGTATTGGAATCAAGCGTATTATTCACCTGGTTATAAACTGGTTTCCGGAATGATTGAATAGCGGCTTTTGGAAAGATGTCTTTTAATTGCTGGTATAAAATATAACTACCGTAGGGAGATTTATCATCCTTAGATAAACTGATCCGCCAGTCAACTGGTTTGGGGCGATTCATTTCTGCTATCACATACAGTGCAAGCAATAAACTAAATGCTATAATAAATCTGCGGTATCCTTTCACGGTTTAAAAAGTTGACGGTTAAACTGGATGAATTGATCCCGTACTTCGCTGAAAGTTGTGGTATCAATAGGAATATCGCCATACCAGTTGCTTTCAAACTGCAATGTTAGATTGCTGAACGCTGGCTGGTAACCGGTGTTGCTTAATTCTGAAACATAAGCGATATTGGTTTTATTGATCTGCCAGTTGATGAGTCCGTTATCGGCCAGCTTCTTCAATGTCTGCAGGTAAAGTAAACGTACGGCCAGCCGCAAATTTCCACTGGCAATTGCTTTTTCAATAGCGTCATCAAAATTGATATGGTGAATGTCTTCCTCAGATTCCGTGTAGTCCAGACCGTTACCTGATTTACGTCCGAACAACCCAACTTTTGTCATGCCGGTCAGTCTGAGTATAAAAAAAGCCAGCATTGCAACTGCCAATACAATGAGAACTGTTTGGAAGGTAGCAGACCCTTCACGCGTATTGAGCAACTGGTTGATTTTCTTCCAGAACCAATCCCAGAAACGATCCCAGATGGATTTTGGAGGTTCTTTGTAACGTTCGTATTGAAAAACTTTGTCGGCCTTATAGGCATTTATTTGTTCCTTGTTCCAGGATCTTAATTGTACGGAGGAGGAGTCATAAACAAGTGGCTCCTGCGCAATCAGTGTTTGCTTAATGATAAGAATCAATATAACGAAAAGAAGTGAACGCATTATTTTAATACTGTTCTTCGATGTGGTCAAAATTATTTTTATCGCTGCCAATATTGTCTATACGGTTTAGTATTCCTGTTCCGTCCCTGGTTTCTACAAGTGTAAAATATTGCAGCGCTGCGGAAACAAAATATATCACATAAAAAATATGGGAAAAGATATTGAAAAAGGAAGTCGCTACTGCAACAGTAGACCCAATGCTTTTGGTAGTAAAATAAGCGGCGGCTCCAAATACAAGTGTAACAACGGTGCTGATAATTCCACTGGCAACAGCATAGATTAGATAAGCAACGAAATAAATCACCAGTGAAGACCAGAAATTTTCTTTGATAATTTCGAAACATCGGTTAAAGGCACCACTGAGTCCCGTATCTTCTATTATAAGAATAAAGCTGAACGGAACCAATACTACACCCAGGTAAATACCTGGCAGAATACAAAGAAAAGTGCCAACAATAATCAGCAGCACAATGGGTATACTGAATAAAAACACTTTGAAAAAATACCGTTTAAAAATGCTCCAGATTTCGTCAATATTTGCTTGTACACCATCATTCTCCAGGTAAAATTTCAGGTAAGCGCCAAGGGCTGTATTCATTGCCACATAAGTGAGCATCATGAAAATCACCAGCAAAAAATATTCAAAATTAAATACATCACTGAACCCACGGGTTTGATAATTGGTATTTGTTTTTCCTCCCAGAAGCTGATCAAAAATACCCAGTGAATGCGATTGATAAATACCATTGAAGATAGCCTGGCCAATCATGAACACGCCACAGATTGCAAAAAACGATTTTAACAACGGCCTGAGATTTTGTCGCAGGAACACAAAACTGTCATTTATATTCTGTCCGAAATCTCTTATTTTTCTGAGCTCAATTTTTTGTTCAGCCATGTTTGAAAATTTTGATCCTTGCCATCAGCATCCGGCTGTTGTGCGGTTTCAATGCGCTTATGCAACCGGATCGGGTAGAAAATAAAATACCAGGTAATAAGTAAAGCTGACAGCGCAAGAATGATGATTTTACTCCAGGCCGGCATTTCCAGGTAATGACGGGTCACAAACCCTTCCAGGAAGGCGGCCAGGATAAAAAAAGGAACCAGGCCAAAAACAATCTTCATCCCGTCGCGGCCCGCTTTAATAATAGTGTGGCCCCTGCTATAGGTTCCGGGAAAAAGAATACTGTTTCCCAATATCAGCCCCGCACATCCCGCTATAACGATTACGGAAAGTTCTATGGTGCCGTGAATAAAAATAGCCAGTACGGCTTGCGTGCCCATTTTCTTTGCAATAAAGAATTGCAGGAAGGAACCCACCATTATGCCGTTTTGTATGAGCAAGTAAACCGCGCCAATTGAAAAAGTAATTCCCAAAACAAACGTTACAAAAGCTACCCTTATATTATTAAATGCTATAAATAAGAACATCCCAAACGGACCTTCATGTTTATATACACCAAACGGATCGCCCTTTTCTATATTCTCGTTGGTCATGTTAACATAACTATCGCCCAGGATCAAACGCAGAAATGAATCGTCGTATTTGGCAGACAGTGCTCCCACAAAACAAAATACAATAAAGAACAAAAACGCGTATAACAACTGCCGTTGGTATTGTTTGAATAAATAGGGTAGTTCAAATTGCCAGAAATTGAAAATGCGGCTGCTTTTTTCCTTCTTGTTTTTATAAATTTTCTGGTGGAAGAGTGATGTAATTCCGTTCAGGTAGCGCGCTGTGTTGCTTTTGGGATAGAAAGTGCGGGCATAAGCCAAATCATCAGTAAGCTCAACAAAACGATCGGCAAATGTATCGGGGTTGTCGAACCGATTTACTTCCGTTTCATACTGCTTCCACTTTTCAGCATTTTGTTTTAAGAATTGCGCTTCCCTCATAAGGTTTATAACGGGAAGATAGCAGAAAATTTCATTCCTTACCACTTTCTGTGTAGGTTTGTTTCATTCAATAATAGAAGTGTAGCAACCAGTATGAACAGCATAAAAATAACGACCAGTCAGAATATCGATTTGGAATATGACCTGGCAAGCGTGGGAGAAAGAATACTGGCCTGGTTGCTGGATGTAGCATTATTTGCCGCGTATTTTATTGTTGTTTCTCTTATCATTAATACCATTACTAATTTCAATAATTTTTTTAATGATAATCCATGGATTGCGGTTTTTCTTGGAGTGCCTTTTATTTTTTACAACCTGGTTTGCGATATCTGGCTCAATGGTCAGACGGTTGGCAAGAAAGTTTTGAAAATAAAAGTGATCAGTCTCAATGGCGAGCAGGCCAGCATCGGGCAATACATGATTCGATGGCTTTTCAGAATCGTCGATATCTATCTTTTAGATGCGCTGCCGGCATTTATTTGCGTTATTGTCAGTGAGAAAAAACAACGCATTGGGGATATTGTGGCCGGTACTGCAGTAATTAAAACAGTTCCCAGGTCTTCGTTACAGCAGACCATTTATGTTCCCACACCGGAAGTAAACTATACGATTTCATTTCCTGAAGTTGCCAATCTTTCCGACAGGGATATGCAATTGATAAAAGAAGTAATCATCAACGTAAACAAAACCGGCAATTCAGTTTTGGCTTACCAGGCAGCAGAAAAAATTAAAAACACCCTGCATATTACCACAAACCTGGAACCGTTATATTTTTTACAGGTGTTGCTGGCTGATTATAATCATATCACCTCAAAGATGTAGACTCTTTTAAGGTGCCAACCAGTTAAATGGTGCTATCCGGATATTCCTTAAAATCCAGAATACGATAACAATGATTAAGATGGATTTCACAAAAGCCGGCGAATGAAAAATCAATTGCTGCTTTTTATTGCTGCTGAAAATGTTCCAGGAAAATACATAAGCTGAATACAAGACAAACGGAATTGCCAATACAAAAAGGATATTATTATCGAGCGCTGATAACAAATGACCATGCAGCAATGCCGATGCTGCCCGTTGAGATCCACAGCCTGGACAATACAGGCCCGTCAATTCATGAAAAATGCATTTGGGATGAAAACTTGTGTTGGTTGCGGGATAAAAAAAATATAGCAGTGACAATGTTATCACTGCTATTGTAACTATTATAAATTGTAAAATAGGACTTTGTTTCATTGAAAGCTTACTGAGTGGCATTTCTGCCTACCATCCAAAGACCTCCAAATCCCAGCGCAAATACTGCAATGAGATAAATAACCAATCCTGCGAGGCCAACAAAAAATCCAATCTTGGTCCATTTGGCAGCATCTTTAGATGCTTGCACCGCTCCTGCAAAATCCCCAGCTGCCCATTTAGTATTGACCTGAGACGCAAATACAATTCCTGCTATACCAAATGGCAAACAACAAAATATTAGTACCAGAATTGATTCAACCAACCAGTTCTTTGGCGGAGTTGTGGGTGGTGGCGGTTGTTGGAAAGTTTGTTCCATGATTTGTGTTGGTTTTGGTTAACAATAACACAAGTAAATGAAATTTGCTGATAAAAGGAAATAAAGAATCCCACAGCTTTTGACTGTGGGATCTTTGGTTTATCAGCCAATTTTAATAAGCCCTTGCAAACAATACTCTTTCGTTACTTGGTTTGCCGGTTAATATGCATTTGCCTTCTTCCTGTGGATTGTTCAATGGTATACAACGGATGGTGGCTTTTGTTTTTTGTTTGATGGCTTCTTCTGTTTCAGCGGTGCCGTCCCAGTGAGCAGCCACAAAACCACCAGCGCTATCTAATATTTTTTCAAAGGCTTCCCAGCTATCTGCTTTGGTAATATGAGATTGCTGATAAGCTTTTGCTTTGTCAAACATTGCCTGCTGTATGTCTGATAGTAACTGTACAATTGTTTCACTCAAACCATCGAGGCTGATGCTTTTCTTTTCTTTGGTATCGCGTCTTGCTATTTCTGCCACATTGTTTTCAAGGTCTCTAGCGCCAATGGCTATGCGCACTGGCACTCCTTTCATTTCATATTCGGCAAATTTCCAACCCGGACGATTGTTATCATTGTCGTCATATTTAACCCGTACCCCGGCTTTTTTCAATTCTGCTACCAGGCCTGATACTTTATTGTCAATAGCTGTTTTTTGTTCATCGTTTTTATAAATAGGAACAATTACTACCTGCAGCGGAGCAATTTTTGGAGGTAATATCAACCCGTCGTCATCGCTGTGTGCCATTACCAATGCACCAACCAACCTTGTACTTACACCCCAACTGGTTGCCCATACATATTCCAGTTTGTTTTCTTTATCCGAAAACTTTACATCAAATGCCTTAGCAAAGTTCTGACCGAGGAAGTGAGACGTGCCTGCCTGCAATGCTTTACCATCCTGCATCAGGGCTTCTATGCAATAGGTATCTATGGCGCCGGCAAATCTTTCACTGGCAGATTTTACTCCCTTAATAACGGGCAGCGCCATCCATTCTTCAGCAAACTGCGCATATATATTAAGCATTTGTTTTGTTTCTGCTATTGCTTCATTGGCCGTTGCATGTGCAGTGTGACCTTCCTGCCATAGAAATTCTGCGGTACGAAGGAATAAGCGGGTGCGCATTTCCCATCTTACCACGTTTGCCCACTGGTTGATCAACAACGGCAGATCACGGTATGATTTTATCCAGTCTTTATAACTGTTCCAGATAATGGTTTCGCTGGTAGGACGGATGATCAACTCTTCTTCCAATTTTGCATCAGGATCTACTACAACACCATTGCCATTTGGATCATTTTTTAACCGGTAATGCGTAACTACCGCACATTCTTTGGCAAATCCTTCTACGTGCGCAGCTTCTTTGCTTAAAAAACTCTTGGGGATGAACAATGGAAAATAAGCATTCACATGTCCGGTTTCCTTAAACATTTTATCCAGTTGATCGCGCATATTTTCCCATAGCGCAAATCCATGTGGTTTTATTACCATGCAGCCTCTTACCGCAGAATAGTCTGCCAGCCCGCCTTTCAGCACCAGGTCATTGTACCATTGAGAGTAATCTTCACCCCGGCTTTTAATCTCTTTGCTCATTTTTTATTTCGTTTTTTTATGTGCTGACCAGTATATTTCCTGAAATATAATTCGATACTTAGTATTCAGTAAACCACGATTTGATTTTTTTATAAATTTCAAGTGCACAAACCTCTACTGATGCGATCGTTACAATTTCAGTAAATAAAAACAGTTTCAGGGACATATAAAGCGCCGAAAAACTTGCCTAACGACCGTTAATATTTTAACATTGTACTTGCAACATTTAATTGGCTCCTGCCTTTGAAAAGTTGTACATTTAGGTTACGGTTCGCAAAAGTAATTTTAAAACATCAAACACGTTACCATGAATACCAGAATTTTGCTTCTCGCACTAAGTGTTGCCGCCCTCAGCAGTTGTTCTTCTGTGTATAAAAGCGGTCAGACACCTGATGATGTTTATTTTTCACCGGCGCGTCCGCAGGCGGATGAATATGTGGATGTACAAAAGCAAAATGAGGAAGGCAGGTACCAGTCTTATGAAGAATACCAGGACAATATGCGTAATGATCGTTTTCTGCGTATGAGTGTTGGCAATCCGTATTATTTAAATGCTTATAATAGTTTCGATGCCTACGACATGCGTTATAATAGCTATAATGCTTATGGCTATAGCGGCTATTCTTATAACAGCCCATGGAATAGCTACTATGCCTGGAATAGTTTCTACAATCCATATTGCTATTCTCCTTATGCTTTTTATGGTGGGGGTTATTACGGAAATGTGGGTGGCAAACTTAGCTTCTCCAAACCCATCAGCAGACCGGTTGCGTTTAATGTAAATAGTTATTCAAACAATTCCGGCAGACCAACAAGAGCGCTGATTGGTAATTATTATAACAATAGTAACCTGCGTTATAATAACGGCAACGGAAACAATCGTTATAATACTTATTCTAATTCCAATTATTTGAACAGTCGTAACAACAGCAACAGTAATTATTCCCCGTCAAATAATAATAACTCAACTCCGTCACGCAGTTATACTCCATCTTCTTCTGGTTCTTCATCTTCCGGCAGTAGTGGTGGTGGCGGTGGAAGTGTAAGCAGGCCAGGCCGTGGGGGCAGATAATTAATAAACTTTACTGGAATATATTTTGAAGGAGGAAAACACATTTGAGTAGTAACTTGAAAGTTTCCTCCTTTTTTATATCCTTTTGCACCTGATAAATCAGCTATTGTATGAAGAATATTTTTTTAGTGTTACTTTTTTCAGCCCTTAGTATTCATTCCTTTTCGCAGATTCCGGAAGATGCATTGAAATTTTCCTGGTTCAGACCCATTGGTACTGCCCGTGTGCAGGGTATTGGCGGAGCCATGGGAGCATTGGGCGGAGATATTACTGCTAACTACATTAATCCGGCAGGGCTCGCTTTTTTCAAAACAAATGACTTTGTTATTACTCCCGGTTTCTCTATGTTGAAGAATAAAAGCACTTTTCGTGGAGATGTAAGAAGTGATAATAAATCTTTTTTTGACCTGGGAACCAGTGGTGCCGTATTTGGCTTCAATGATAAATACAGTCGCTGGAATGGGAAAGCATTCAGTATCGCTGTTTCGCAGACCGCCAACTTTAACAGCAATATCTCTTATGCCGGTAAAAATAATTTCAGTTCTTACGGTGAGCAATATGCGGCAGAAGTGGCGGGATCGGGATTGTCGCTGGATGATGTATTAAATAGTCCTTCTATCTCATTTCAATCAAGATTGGCGGTCTATAGTTTCCTGGCAGATACAGCAACCCTGTCAGGTAACAGCGGTCCGGATGTTATCAGCATGGCCATGAGGGACAATCTTAAGAACGGCGGAAGTTTCCTTGTGAACCAGCAACACAATATACAAACCAAGGGAGGTATTACTGAACTGGCCATTGGTTTTGCAGCCACCAACCAGGATAAAGTTTATCTCGGTGGAAGTATTGGTATACCGATTGTAAATTACCAGAAGCACAGTGTTTTCAGAGAGAGCGATGCTACTGGTAATAACAATAATGATTTCAATTATTCTGAACTTACCGAAGATGCAACCACCAAAGGCATTGGCGTAAACCTGAAACTGGGATTAATAGTGAAACCCGTAGATCAGTTAAGATTGGGACTGGCAGTTCATTCGCCAACCATGTACGGCTTGAAAGATACTTACGATGCTTCTATGACTACTGATGTGGAAGAGTATATTCCTTATGCTGACAAACCAACTTACAAACCACATACTACCACGGTGAATGTATCTACGATAAATGGAGGAACAGCGGCTTCCTATAAATATAATATGGTAAATCCCTGGCGTGTATTGGTAAGTGGCGCCTATGTTTTAAGTGAAGTAGAAGACGTGACAAAGCAGAAAGGTTTTATCACTGCCGATGCAGAGTATGTAAATTATAAGAGTAATAAATATAGTATTGCCGATCAAAATGGTGATAATAGTTATTATGATGGTGTAAACAAAGCCATCAAGGATTATTATAAGAGTGCATTTAATTTCAGGGTGGGGGGCGAGATCAAATTTACAACTGTGATGGCCCGCCTTGGATTTGCTTACTATGGGAATCCTTATAAGGATAGTGAACTTAAGGGAAGTAAAATGTTTATCACTGGCGGACTGGGTTATCGCAACAAAGGAATGTTTATAGATGTAGCCTATGTGCTCGGTATAAACAAAGATATTAGTTTTCCGTACCGCCTCTCAGATAAGGCCAATACTTTTGCTATGGTAAATGGCAATGCCGGAACCATTTCAGTAACAGGTGGATTTAAATTTTAAACTGGAATCTAAAATAATCTCTTGCACTGATAATGAGAGCTTGATCAATTTGATTTTTATTTTAACTGCAAGATCTATTAAGATAAAAAACAAAAAGCCTTTCAACTAAGAAAGGCTTTTTTTTAGGGCAAAGCCTTAACCAATGGCTTCGTCAACATGTATAGTAAGAATTGGATCCAGGTTTTTCAATGGCTTGGATGAGATCTTTTTTTGGATAATTGGAAACTGAATTTATTTTTGAACGGGTAAGAATAAATTAAAAAGGAAGCTGATATTTGACGGATAAATAGATTGGTTTTACTTAGCAATTATTGAACCAACTTTTGCAACTGGTTGATTATTTGATTAAAGTCAATCCCGTTAAACCAATGAATGGATTTGTCTTTGCGAAACCAGGTAAGCTGCCTCTTTGCGTAATGCCTTGTATTTTTTTTAATGTTTTCAATTGCCTTGTTAAGTGGAATCTTTTCATCCAGGTATTCATACAACTCAGTATAGCCAACGGTTTGAAGAGCATTTAGGTTACGGAATGAATGCAGCGATTTTACTTCATCCATTAATCCTTCCCGCATCATTTCATCTACACGTTGATTGATTCGATTGTATAATTCCTGACGTGGAAGGTCAAGCCCGATTTTTATTATTTCGAAATTTCTTTTTTGTTTGCCACCCTCCTGGAATTTGCGGATGGACTGCCCGGTTGCTATTTTAACCTCAAGTGCCCGCATCAAGCGTTGCGGATTTTGAACCTCGCCATTGTTATAATAGTCGGGATCCCCTTTCTTTATTTCGTTTTGTAGCCAGGTGATGCCATTTGATTTGTAACTGCTCCGGATGGACTCTGTAACGGATACAGGTATAGGGGGTATTTCATCCAATCCTTCGCAAAATGCTTTTATATAAAGGCCGGTGCCACCTACCATCAGCACAAGTCTGTTGGTTTGAAAAATTTCTTGTACGGCTTTCAGCGAATACTGTTCGAAGACAGCAGCACTCATCTCTTCGTGAATCGAATGAGTATTAATAAAATAATGTTTTACCTGCAGCAACTGAGTTGCTGTTGGTTTGGCTACAGCAATATTCAATTCCCTGAAACACTGCCTTGAATCCGCAGACACAATTGAAGTTTTGAAATGCTTTGCGAGTTCAATAGATAATGCTGTTTTGCCAACTGCAGTAGGACCCATTATTATTACACACACATTTCTTTGCATTAAAAATTCAGAAGTTTAACTAGTTTGTTTACAATGTGTAATAATTTTATAATAAAATTTTATCTGAACAAGTTATTAGTAGGTTTTTTATGCTATTATTCAGATTATACCAGTGGCAGTTTGCCATTCATCCTTACAAATGCCTCAGCAGCTTTTACACCCATTTCTCTTCCACGGAACTCTTCCATTGCAGCATGACCACAGGCATAGATACCTGGTGGATCCTGGCTGGTATGACAATAAACGGATTTTTTCTTTTGCTCCTGTTCTTCGCTGATGTCTACATAATCGGTAGGATGGAAAATAAATGTTTGTTCGCCCGTACAAACTTCAAAGAAATATAAGGCAAATTTTTTACCAGTTCTGGACCAGGTTTGAATGGCCATCAAACTCGCTACCTGGTGATCTTTGTGCTGGTCAAGTGGCCAGTGACTAAAAACAATATCGGGTTGTTCCTGCATTATCAGGTCTTGAACAGTTTTCAACCATTCATTGTTTATGATGGTAGCTCCGTCTACCTGCCCGGCAAAAACAGGTTTGGCATCTAGTATTTTGCTACCACAAATTGCTTCATTTTTCCTGATTGCCGCTGCTTCACTATGAGTTTTCCCCGGAATACCAGCTTCGCCGGTAGTCAGATAAATAATGGTAACATCATGACCGAGTTTACGCAGTTTTGCCAATGTTCCACCGCAGCCACTTTCCGGATCATCCGGGTGCCCGCCAAGGCACACTATTTTTTTCTTTTCAAATTGTTTTTCCGGATGGGCAGAAAGAATAGATGGCAAACCAGCCATGCCAATAGCCGCCGCAGTTTTTTTTACAAAACTCCTGCGGGAGTGGTTGTTGTTCATGATTTATTATTTAAAAACTGTTGAAACCAGGAGCGTCCCTGTTTATTTCGAAACAGCCGGATTGAGAAACTACGCAGGATAAGGCTTCATAGAGCCTGTTCTTTTTTGTAAATTGTATGCTGGCAATGATCAATGTGCCGAAATCAGATCTCTTCGGCATTTTCTTCAGTAGCATCTTCGCCTGCTACTTCGCTGTCTGTGTCACCATCTTCACCCTCTTCGCCAAATCCTTCTGCTCCGGTTACCAAATCATATTTTTCTTCCATCTCTGCAAGTTTATCACTCACCAGGCCTTTTGTGCCATATTGAGATGGCGCAATGCCTTCTGTTCTTACTACAGCGGGATAATCAATCCTGGGATTTTCTTCCTTGGAAACATTGATCAGCTCAACACAGAAATTCCAATTCTTTACAAAATCGTACACATAAACAAATTTTTGATTGGGATCTTTAATTTCTGAACCAATAGTGGTATTCTCCATCAGCAATGGTTCAACTTTATAAGGCTTATCATATTTTGCAACCGTAATTTCTTTGCCTCTTGCCCATTGATCATTGCTGCGGTAAAATGTAGCCGGGTGCTTGTTGTCGAACTCATAGGCTTTTAATATAGCCAGGTGTAACTGCAGAAAATTTTGCGAATGCCGAATCGCAACATCCCGGTAAACACTATCGTCCTCTTCAAAATAAACCCTGAATTTTAATATGGCCATTACTGTAATTTCAAATTTTTAAAATGTTTTTGTGAGCCCGGCGATAGCAACTCATTCAACATCGTTGCGTCGCACACTTGTACGGTATTGGTTTACTCATCCGATCAAAAGTAAACAATTCTGCTATAACAAATCACAAACCAGTTGTCATGGTTGTTTTACAGGAGCCAGGTTCAGGGCTTTTGCTTTTTCCAGCATCAGGTTGAAAGCCGCATCATAATTGTTTTCTATCTCTCCATCCAATATTGCGTCTTTAATGGCATCTTTTATATCTCCCACCGCACGGCAAGGTGATAATCCGAATATGTCCATGATGATCTCACCGGTGATGGGCGGTTGCCAGTTACGTATCCTGTCCTTTTCCTCCACTGCCGTCATTCGTTTTCTTACCCATTCAAAATTTTCCAGGTAACGTTTAACTTTTATTTTGTTTTTAGAAGTAATATCCGCTTCGCACAAGATCATCAGGCTTTCAATGTCATCACCGGCATCAAACAACAATCTTCTAACGGCAGAATCAGTTATGTTTTCTTTGGTAAGACTGATAGGGCGCAGATGCAATTCAACCATTTTTCGAACAAAACGCATTTTTTCATTCTGCGGCAACTTTAATTTGGTAAATAATTTTGGTACCATTCGCCCTCCAACTACTTCATGACCATGAAATGTCCATCCGTGACCATCTTCAAATTTTTTGGTGGCAGGTTTGCCTATATCATGCAACAACGCAGCCCATCGCAACCACAAATCATCTGTATGTTTGCAGATATTATCTATTACCTGCAGGGTATGATAGAAGTTGTCTTTATGACCCTTTCCATCTATGTATTCAGCACCCGCCAAATCCACCATCTGGGGAAAAACAATGTGCAGCAAACCGCATTGGTATAACAGGTCAAGGCCAACCGAAGGCTTGTCGCTCAGTAATATTTTATTTAATTCTTCGGTTATGCGTTCCTGCGATATAATATGAATGCGTTCAATATTGTTTTTAATACCCTGCCAGGTCTTTTCTTCTATGCTGAATTGTAATTGCGCTGCAAAACGAATGGCCCGCAGCATACGCAAAGGATCGTCACTGAAGGTATAATCAGGGTTCAAAGGGGTTTGAATGATCTTTTTTTCAAGGTCTTTTAATCCGTTGAAGGGATCCACCAATTTGCCGAAATCTTTTTCATTCAGGTTGATGGCAAGTGCATTGATGGTGAAATCGCGGCGGTTCTGATCTTCTTCCAGGTTGCCCGGCACCACTTCCGGGTTGCGGCTGTGATAGCGGTAACTTTCTTTTCTTGCGCCTACAAATTCAATTTCAAATTCATCCAGTTTTATCTGGGCCGTTCCAAAATTTTTAAAAAATGAAACTGGTGGTTTCGGTGAAAATCTTTCCGCAACCTTATGTGCCAGTTCAATGCCATCTCCCACGCAAACAATGTCTGCATCTTTTGTTTTTCTTCCAATGAGTTTATCACGCACAAATCCGCCAATTAAATAACAAGGCACATTTAATTCTTTCGCCGCGTGTGCAATTTTTTTTAACACAAAAAGTTCCTTCTCTGTGCATTGAATCTCCATAACAACAAAAATAAGATACCTGTTGCAAGATGCAAGACAAAGCCGTTAAGTAATTGAATGCAGTAATTGCTGGTACTTTATTTTATACGCACAATTGAAATGTGCCAGCGGACAAGCTTTCAATCCGTGCAGACCGCATGGCCGGCAGGGCAGTGGTTCTTCAATTTCAATGATAAAACTTTTATCGCTTAGCGGACCGAACCCAAATGCCGGAATAGTTGAACAGTATACCGCAGTAACTGCGGCATTCACGGCAGATGCAAAATGCATGGGTGCTGAATCATTCACATAATTCATCACTGCGCCCTGCATTAATGCCGCGGATTGTAAAAAACTTAACTGGCCACATAGATTGCTGATAGCAATCCCCGGACATGATTCGATGATTTCATTGCAAAGTATTTTATCGGAAGAAGCACCCAGCAAGTAAATTTGATAGGTTGAAGGAATGACTTTGCAGAATTCTATCCATTTTACCGTTGGAAATTGTTTGGTAAACCAAACCGATGCGGGTGCAATACATATATATGGACGTCGCTGAAATTTTTCAACCATTAAAAAATCCTTTTCAGAAGGGTATAGCCGAGGTTTATAGGCCACAGCATCCGTAATCAATTCAATCAGATCATTATTGCGTTCTATTTCATGCCGGGGTTTTTCACTGGTACTGATGACATGCCTAACGCGCTTTGTAAATAAAAACGACAATGGGTTTTTATCGAAGCCAATTTTTTGACCGGCTCCTGAAAATACAGTGAGCAAACCCGTTGCTACAAATCGCTGTACATTGATGACAGTATCATATTTCCGGTTGCGTACTTGTTGTAAGATTTTCCACAGGTTCTTTTGCTTGGAAGTTTGTTTATTCCAAATGAGTATTTCGTTTAAATAAGGGTGATCAGCAAATAAGCTTTCGTTTCCCTTTCTCACCAGGAAATCAATTTTAGCGTCCGGGTAAAAATCATGTAATTTTTCAATGATCCCCGTAGCCAGCACCACATCCCCAATAAACGCTGTTTGAATAATTAAGAATTTAAGACTCATGCGAATTCATTCAAAAACTTTCCTGTTAAAGAACGCAAAGATGATGCAAAGAACATAAAAAGCTGGTATAATTTTTTAAGGTTCAGAAGCGGATATAAGTAATTTTTCCATGAACCCATTTTACAATCGCAGAAGGCGCTGCTAAAGTAAGATCATCTCTGCGGTATTGCACAATATAATCAACCGCGTCTTTAATCGTTGAAGAAATGTCTGCATAAATGGCTGCTGTTTTTTCTCCGCTGATATTTGCAGAAGTAGATACAATGGGTTTCCGGAATCGTTTGATCAAATGCCTGCAAAAGGATTCTTTTACAATACGAATACCCAGGCTGCCATCTTCAGCCGGTACATTGTCTGCAAGCCCAATAATACCCTCATAAATTACAGTTGTTGGTTTATTTACTGTTTCAAGAAAACCAAAGATTTCCAGGTCCGGTGCTGCTACATATTGTAAAACATCTCTTTCATCGGCCAGTAAAACAATGAGGCTTTTGTTTTTTGGCCTGTTCTTAATTTGAAATATTTTGTCTACGGCCTTTGCATTTGTTGCATCACAACCCAAACCCCATATCGTATCGGTAGGATATAATATAACGCCACCATCATTTAAGATTTCAAGACATTTTTCTATGTCTTCCTGGAAATCGGTCATAGTGATTGTTATTTTTTGGCATGAAGTACCATCTATAGCATTCCCGGTTAAAAAAAGTCCGGCAAGGTAAAATTTCAACGGTAAAAATAAACGGATTACCTGAATTGTATTGCTTTCACGGGTTGAATACGCCGGACAATCAAAGTTGGGATAATAAGAATCAGCAGGCAAACCATAAATGTACCTACATCTGTAAGTACAAAATGCCACCATTCCAATTTCACTTCCGCTTTTGAAATATAATACATTTCTTCCTGCAACCTGATAAAACCATAATGCTGCTGCAGCCAGCAAATGATTACCGCCAGCAAATTACCTATCGCGATACCGCTAACGGTAATGATGGCGCCATGGTATAGAAAAATAGCTTGTATATTACCGTTAGGTAAACCCAGTGCTTTGAGAATACCGATCATCCTTGTTCTTTCCAATACCAGGATGATCAGGCAGGTAATCAGGTTGAGTACAGCCACAATAGTCATAATTACCAGCACCAGTGCTATAGTGGTGTCCTGTAAGTTGAGCCAGTCGAAAATGCCCGGGTTAACTTCCCTGATGGACTTACTGTTCCAGGTAACGGGCAGGGAGTTAAAAAGCTGGTCATTAGCCTTGTCAATTTCTTTATAATCTTTCAGGAAAACTTCATAGCCACCGATTTCATTGGGATTCCAATCATTCAGCCGCTGAATAAGCCGGATATCTCCCAATGCGAATACTTTGTCATATTCTTCGATTCCGGTTTTATAGATTCCAACCACTTTCAACTTTCTTGCTCTTGGAGCACCGCCTTCATTTTGAATGAAATAAATCAGCACCGCACTGTTCAGACTCAATTGAAGTTGTTTAGCGGTATAAGTAGAAAGTACAATTTCATTGCTATAACCACTGTCTGGAAACTGTATCCATCTTCCTTCTTTCAGAAATTGCTGTAAGCGGCTGAAGTGGTAATTCTTTTCCACTCCTTTTAAAAGAATACCCTCAATGGTTTCCGAAGTTTTAAGAATAGCGTTTCGGGTAGCAAAACCATCCACCGTTTCAACCGCCGGATTGTTTTTTATTAACTGAACAATTGTGTCATTTTTCTGAATGGCCATTTCTTCCGCACTTGAAATCCTGCTGGCCTGGAAATGTTGCACCCGTATGTGACCCCAGAAACTAAATATCTTCTGGCTAATAGTGTATTGAAATCCATTGGTAATGGCCAGGGCAACTATCATTACCGCAACACTGATGACCGTTGCTGCCGTTGCCAGCCTGATGATAAAGCGGGAAAAAGATTTTTGCTGATTGAAAGCAATGCGTCTGGCTATAAACCTCGTTATGTTCAAGCGGCATGATTTTAGTAAATCAAAAATAGTGTTCGGTTAGCGAACGGTGAATCTTTTTGTTGTTTTTCAGACAATTTTATACAACTTTAGTGTTTTCAATCTCATCTTGCTTACATGCGTACAATTATTTTCTTTTCATTGTTTCTGCTGACTTTATTGTCATTGGCACAGGTGCCCGATAAAATTTATGCGACAAATATTCACAACGTCAAATTAAATTTTACAGGTAACCAACTGGCATACCCGGTATTGCGATTAAATAGTAATGACCAGGTTGATCTGAATTTCGATGATTTGAATGGAGGTGTTCGTAATTATTCATACACCTGGCAACTTTGCAATGCGGATTGGTCCAAGACCATTTTAAGTGAATTTGATTATATAAAAGGATTTACACAAAACCGACTCATCAATTATCGAAATTCTTCTATTGCACTGGTAAAATATACGCACTATATGGCCAGTCTGCCGGAAAGGAATTGCAGCCCCTCGCGTTCGGGTAATTATTTATTGAAAGTATTTGCAGATGGAGATACTGCCAAACTGCTTTTTACAAGACGTGTTTTGGTGATAGAAGAAAAATCAACAGTAGGTGCCCAGGTGCAGCAACCTTATAACGGACAAATTTTTAAAACGCACCAGAAAATATTGTTCAATGTAAATTTGGGCAGCCTCAATATCTTTAACGCTCTTCAACAGGTTAAAGTTTGTATTCTTCAAAACAATCGCTGGGATAATGCCATTACAACGCTTCGTCCAACATTTGTAAGACAAAATTCATTAGAATATAGTTCTGAAGATGCAGTATTTCCGGCAGGTCGTGAATGGCGATGGCTGGATCTGCGCAGTTTCCGTTTGCAAAGCGATCGGGTGGAGACCGCCACATATAATACTGCCAGTACAGATGTATTTGTGAAACCAGATTTAGATCGTTCCACCCAACGTTTAATTTTTTATAAAGACATCAACGGAATGTATTACAATGATATCAGCGAAAGTGTAAACCCATTGTGGCAGGCTGATTTTGCGATTGTTCATTTTAGTTTTGTACCGCCCGGAAATCAACCCATGATCAATAAAGAAATTTATTTGTTTGGAGAATTGTCCAATTATGGAATGGATGAGAAGTCAAGATTGCAATACAACAGTGCCAAAGGTGTTTATGAAACGGATTTGTTATTGAAGAATGGTTATTATAATTATTCTTATATAACGGTAGAAAAGAATAACCCGGTTCCGAGTTTTGAATTTACCGAAGGAAATTTCTGGGATACAGAAAACGGTTACACCATCCTGGTATATTACCGCGGAATAAATGGCAGGGTAGATGAATTAATTGGAATCGCAAAAATAAATTCACTCACGGGTAGAAATAGTTATTAAAATTAACTTTTGCCATGTGTAACCGTGAGCCATATTTATTGCCAGCGGTATATGCGCTGATGGAGTAAACAGTAAATAGCTATTAAATATTCTTTATCGTTTTTGTAATTGTTTTCTCTATCGTATATTTGCGGCTGGCAGGTCTTACACGACCAGCTCCTGCTGAACCCTCCCAGGGCGGGAACGCAGCAAGAGTAAGCGGTTGTAGCGGTGCGATGTAATAAGCCTGCCTTTTTTTATTTTCTCAGAATCCCCCCATTTACCTATCAGTTTCAAAATTCATCAATAACAAAGCGTATGAAATTTTTTTTAGACACGGCCAATCTAGCACAAATCAAAGAGGCCAGTGAACTGGGTATATTGGATGGTGTGACCACCAATCCATCGTTAATGGCCAAAGAAGGCATCAAAGGAGAGGCAGCAATAGCGGCACATTATAAAACCATCTGTGAATTGGTAGATGGAGATATCAGCGCGGAGGTTTTGTCGGTCGATTTCAAAACCATCGTGGAAGAAGGAAAGAAGTTGGCTGCTATCCATCCTAATATAATAGTAAAGGTTCCTATGATAAAGGATGGTGTGAAAGCAATGAAATGGTTTACTGATAATGGTATCAAGACCAATTGTACGTTGGTATTTTCGGCAGGTCAGGCAATATTAGCGGCAAAGGCGGGTGCCACCTATGTGTCTCCGTTTATTGGCCGGATTGATGATACCGGTTGGGATGGTGTTGAACTGATTGCTCAAATTGCCCATATATATACGGTGCAGGGTTTTGAAACAGAAATTCTTGCTGCTTCTATTCGTAGCCCGTTGCATATAGTAAAATGTGCTGAAGCGGGTGCTGATGTTTGTACCTGTCCATTGGAATCAATCCTGGGGTTGCTTAAACATCCGCTGACGGATATAGGCCTGGCCAAATTTTTGGAAGATGCTAAAAAAATGTAACAGGTTTCTTTTTACAGTTTGTATTTATTATAATAATGCGCCTTTTTTTACGGGCGCATTTTTTTGAGCAAATTATTAGGGTTCGTTTTTACTTTTATGTCTTCGGGGCCGGCGATCAGATTGCATTATTTCCTCATTTGTTTTCAAAATCTCATTGTCTTCCTTTTTTTTAATGTAAATAGTAATCTCTTTTGAAACGATGTTATTTTCTTTCAATACTGCCTTGACAGTAATTTTTTCTCCTGTAAAATTCTTTTCAATAAAGAGACTGTTACCATCAAAAGTTCCGGCATTGGCTGTAAAATTGATTTGTTTGGAAGTCAGCGGTAACCAATTGCCATTGCTGAGCCTGCCATCAACATTGATATAATTATATGTGCCTTTTTTAAGACTGTCTGTATAGAGATGGAAGTATATGCTGTCAACTTTCTGTGCTTTCATTGCCATTGTTGTTGCAGTTAATAATATGACCAGCAGCGCAGGTTTCATGAGTAATAATTTGTAATGTATGACGGCAAATTCAACCCGAAAATACGATGAAGTTCAAAGCTTAACATTTTGTTTAAACAAGCCGGGAAAAAGCGTTCTTATTACAAAAGGTTTTTTATTTTGATGTATTGCAGCAGCATAATGGTTTTTGCGTCTTTGATTTCACCGGTTTCCACCATTTGCAACGCTTGCTCAAACTTTAGTTCCAGTACTTCTATGTCTTCCTGTTCATGTTCTATGCCACCGCCTTCGTGCAGTTTCATCCGCGCATTGTATTCGGCAATAAAAAAATAGAGGATTTCAGTAACAGATCCGGGTGACATATAAGCTTCAAAAACCTTGGTCACGTCTTTTATGATATAACCGGTTTCTTCTTCTGTTTCTCTTTTAATGCAATCTTCTGGATTGTCTTTGTCCAGCAGGCCGGCGCAAGCTTCAATCAGCATTCCATCGGCATTGCCATTGATAAAGGTAGGCAGGCGAAACTGCCGGGTAAGGATAACCGTTTTTGATGCTGCATTATAAAGCAGGATAGCAGCTCCGTTTCCTCGATCATAAGCTTCGCGGGTCTGGGTTTGCAATTCGCCATTGCTTTTTAAAAATTCGTAGGTTACTTTTCTGAGTGTGTACCAGTTGTTGGATAGTATTTCAGTTTTTGTAATTTTAATTCTTTCGTTCATGGGTAGCTTCATTTATCAAAAGCGAATATTAAAACGCACCGGCAAAATTTATAAGGTTATGTCCTATCATACCTGGAATAAGACTACCGCTTTTTTCTTTTGCCCACGCAAGTGCAAAACCAATCAACATGGTTATCATCAACCGGTATAAATCGAATTTTATTTTTAAATCGCCATCCACAGTCAAACCGTGTAACAATCCGTATAACAAAGAAACAATAACAAAACCCCATCCCAGTTGTGTTCCAAACAATTTCCAGGGTTTGCCAAAAGCGCTGTTAACAAGTGCAAGTAATACACCCCTGAAAACCAATTCTTCTGAAATGCCAGGCATGGTTGCAAAATATAGCAAGGTTTCTGTTCCGGGTACTGAAAATCCATCAGCTATGTAATGCCGCACATTCACCAGCAAGGTTAAGACAATGAAGACCATCGCAATGGGTAAAATAGATCCCTTTTCTATACGGGCAGTTAATCCATATTCACGGAAAGATATTCTCCGGTATAAAAACATAAATAAAAGCCCGAGTACCGCCTCAAATATTTTGCTGTGCCAGATAAAGGCTGAGTTGCCCATAAAAGCAGGTCTTGGCGCTTTTACTAATATGATATAGTCTAACATTAATACCACAAAAAATAAAATCCATGCTTTAACCGGTAAACGTTTGTTTTGAAGACAAGCAATCAAAAATAAAATGGATAGTATTCCAAAATGAAGAATGGATTGTGCAATAGCTGATTTCATTTTACATCTATTATAAAGTAGTTATTGGTTGCATTTTGAAACACCGTCTTCAAATATATATTAATCGGGATCAATCGGAGGCTATCATAAATGAATCGATTGGCGAACATAATAAAAAAAATCCTGAGAGGTAAGTCTTTTTTTGCATATGATTAACCAATCAAAGCTGATCAATATGTATAGTAAACCTAACTTTATGAGCCATTCAAATCTCCATTCAGGTAATCATGAAATTGTTATTAATTGCCGCATTGTGTTTCTTTCAGCCGATAAACCTTCACTGGGAAACAGATTTTTCATTGGCAAAACAGGCTGCCAACGCACATCACAAACTCATTTTGCTGAATTTTTCAGGTAGTGATTGGTGCGCACCCTGTATAAGATTACATAAAGAGATATTTGACAGCGAGCCTTTTGAAAAAATGGCCACTGACCAACTGTTGTTGGTAAACGCAGATTTCCCAAGGCAGAAAAAGAACCAGTTGCCAAAACCTTTACAACAACAAAATGAAAAGTTAGCGGATACCTATAATGCCGGGGGTGCTTTTCCGCTCACCGTTTTGTTGACTGCCGATGGTAAATTGATAAAGGCATGGGATGGATTTCCAAAACAGGGTGCCGAAACATTTATCAATGAAATAAACCAGGCCATTCATGGGGCACAATAGTGAAGTAGTGTTTGCAGAACGATTGTTCAAACAAACCATGAAATTAATGGGCAATCGTTTTGACATTACAGTAGTTGGAGAAGATGAAGATTGGGCCAACCAAATGATTGCGGCAGCCGTATCAGAGATTGAAAGAATTGAACGCCTGCTTACCACCTTTAGCGACAACAGCCAAACCAATTTAATCAACGCCAGTGCAGGGGTTGCAGCTGTTAAAGTGATCGATGAATTTTTTAAACTGGTTGAACGATCCATAAGAATATCCGAACTTACCCAGGGGGCATTTGATATAACCTACGGTTCAGTTGATAAACGCTTATGGAATTTTGACAAATCGATGAGCGCTTTACCCGATAAAACTACTGCAAAACAAATGGTCCGTTTAATTAATTACCGCAACGTAATACTGGATGAAAATAACAAAACCATTTACTTAAAAGAAAAAGGAATGCGCATAGGCTTTGGCGGTATAGGGAAAGGCTATGCTGCAGAAAAAGCGAAACAATTATTACAACAAAATGGAGTAAAAAGCGGTATTGTGAATGCATCGGGTGATTTAACGGCATGGGGACTGCAACCAGACGGTAAATCATGGACGATTGGCATTGCCCACCCGGATGCTGCCAACCAGCCCTTTTCTTATCTCTCAATCAGCGAAATGGCCATTGCAACTTCAGGTAATTATGAAAAGTATGTAACGATTGGAGGGAAAAGATATTCTCATACCATTAATCCACGTACAGGCCTGCCCGTTACGGGTATCAAATCAGTTACAATTATTTGTAACAACGCTGAAATGGCAGATGCCATGGCCACACCGGTTACCATCATGGGCATTGAGGCGGGTCTGCATCTTATTAACCAACTAAAAGGCATAGGCTGTATTATAATAGATGATAACAACAGTGTGTACACTTCTAAAAATATAAATCTCAGATGAACAAAAAAAACAGTCACCTCAAGCCATTGGGCATAATAGCAGCCGCTGCAGTAATGGCCACTTCCTGTACCACTGTAAAAGAGTATCAAAAGAGTCGTCTCAATGACGGGGAAATGGTATTGGGCAACCGTAAAGTAGAAAAAACGGAAAACAGTTTTCAGACTTACCGCGAAGGTGCTTCCGGCGCCAATGGCGGCAAAACGGGTGGTGGTTGCGGCTGTAATTAACCAGCAGCGCAATAATAGCTTATGGATGACCGGTAGTAATTTATTTTATGCCCTTTTGATCCATTTCAATGTTAGTTGATGAAAAAGATATGTTTAACGGTTATGGGTCTGTACATTGGTTTTTTTGCGGGTTTCGCGCAAAGCCAGACGGATTCTTCCAAATACGAAAACCGTACACTCACCTTTGAAGAAGCCAATTTTGTGTCCAGTTATTATCACCAGAACGGAAATAATTCCGCGGTAACCGGGGGCATTGGCACTGAAAAACTAACAGATATTTCCAATAGTTTTGAAGTAAAACTGTACCGCTACGATGATAAATTCCGCAAGCATACCTGGGATTTTGAATTGGGCGTTGACCACTATACATCTGCATCATCAGACATGGTAGACCTCAAAGCCAATTCTTCTGCTTCCCATGCCGATACCCGGATTTATCCTTCGGTTAACTGGACCCGAGAGAATGAAAAAAAAGGTACTACCGTTGGTGCAGGATTGTCTTACTCACATGAGTTCGATTATGAATCTTTCAGCGGTAATATCAACTTCGCTGCAAAAACAAAGAACAGGAGCGGGGAGTTCAGTGCAAAGGCCCAGGCATTTATCGACCGGGTGAAACTGGTTTTACCAACAGAACTTGTATCAAGTATTGCGGGAACTTCGGGCGCCTCCCATGACGACGAGATTCATTATCCTTCCAGCAGCAGAAATACAGTTGATCTGTCTTTATCTTACTCACAAGTATTAAACCAGCGGTTACAGGTTTCATTTTTGGCCGATGCAGTAGCGCAGCAGGGATACCTGAGCCTGCCTTTTCACCGTGTTTATTTTACAGATGGAACCATTCACCAGGAAACCCTGCCTTCTTCAAGGATAAAACTTCCGCTGGGTATCAGGGCAAATTATTTTTTGGGTGATAAAATTATCCTGCGTGCTTACTACCGGTATTATACAGACGATTGGGGGTTGACTTCACATACCGCCAGTCTTGAAGTGCCTGTTAAGTTCACAGCTTTCGTTTCAATAACTCCTTTTTACCGGTACTATGTCCAGACCGCTGTAAAATATTTTGCTGCCTACGAGACCCATTTCTGGGGAGAAAAACTTTATACGAGCAATTATGATCTTTCTGCTTTTAACAGCCAGTTTTTTGGAGCCGGATTACGGTTAACACCTCCTAAAGGAGTGATGGGGATTCAAAGTCTTAATCTGCTGGAATTACGATATGGCCATTATACAAAAAACATCGGTATGCAAAGTGATATCATAACATTGAATCTAAAATTTAAATAGCGGGATAAAAAAAGCAGGGTTATAATGCCGCATTGATTGCACGTAAAAAAGTTTCGGGTTGATCCACAAAAAATAAAATGGTCTGCGATTTTTTTTGGATGCCGAACATTTTTGTAACGGTTACTGGTTCATGTAAGTGAATGATAAAATTGTGGCTTTCCATTCCATTGATGAGGGCGATCTTTACTGCGTCGCTGGCTATTGAGTTTTTCTTTGTCATTTCTATTTCGCGGATATTCTTGAAGGTAATATTGCAATCCGCCGCAAGTCCCATGGTTAATTGCAGACCATCGTGCCCAATAAAAATAGATCTTGCTTTGATGGCCCTGATATGTGATAAGAGCTGAAGACAGGTGTAAATACTTAGTGTGGTTATAAACCAGGCAAATGTCTTATTCCATAACATCAACAGAAAATGCACCCCTGTTGTCTCAATAACAAACAGGCACAGGAAAGTCAGCAGAAATAAAATAGTACTGTTCTGTTTATAAGAACTGAATCGCATATTATTGTCAATGGCTTTTTCTTTCCCCGAAATAAATGCATAATAAAATACGGCAATTTCTGCGGCCAGTACATTGCTGATTTTATCATTGCCTGTAACGTTCAGTAATATTTTCCTGCATAAAATTAAGAAATCCGGATTGGCCTGCCGATGCAATCTTGCTTCTTTTGTGGCCCTGTAAAATTTTCTTGCGATGAATAAAATAAGTGCAGCTTCAAGAGTTGGAGCCATCCATTTTTTGGTGGCCCGAAGAAATGGCAGCGATTCCAGGTTAACAATCATTCCGGTTAAAATCAACCCAATAAAAAGTATTCTTAATACCGTTACCTTATTTACAGTGGTATTTCTAATTAACAAGTAGTAGCAGAAAGGGGCCGTGATCAGTAAATCACCTGCTATAGCAAGTGAAAGCGACTGAATATGCTGCTGATAAAACGGAAACAATGTAATCAGCCAGCATACTGAAAAGATAGTTGCCGGGATTCCCGCAATTAACAACCAGTTTGGTGTATAAATTTTTTTTAAGGTCACTGCTGGCTTCGGTTTGCTGTTAAAGTTAATAATACTTTGTTCTACGCATTGCACAATCTGTTCACCAAATAGATGTACGGCAGATACTTTAAGTCATTATTGATTTATATTTAAGCCTGAAGGTACTTCACTTTCACGTCCTATAACCGTTTAAAATTTGTTTCAAATGAAATCTGTAATTATTTCTTTTCTTTTATTCAGTATATGTATTATGACAGTGGCGCAAAAAAAGGTAATGAATGCGAACCGGCAATCATCAACGCCCGGAAAATATGATACCAGTCTGTACAATGGCTTAAAGTGGAGAAATATTGGCCCCTTCCGCGGTGGAAGAAGTATTGCTGTAGCAGGTGTGCCGGGTGAACCAATGATTTATTATGCAGGCACTGTTGGTGGTGGGGTGTGGAAAACGATTGATGGTGGATCTACCTGGGACTGTATCTCTGATAGTGTTTTTCATAGTTCTTCCGTTGGTGCCATTACTGTTGCCGCCAGCAATCACAATATTATTTATACTGGTATGGGTGAAGTGGAAATGCGCGGTAATATTTCTTTCGGAGACGGAGTGTATAAAAGTATTGATGCCGGAAAGACGTGGAAGCATGTAGGACTAACTGAATCAAACGCAATAGGTACTATCGTTGTACATCCACAAAACCCCGAACTGGTTTATGCGGCGGCATTGGGAAAAATATGGGGACCCACACCTAATAAAGAAAGAGGATTGTTCCGGAGCAAGGATGGCGGAAAAAACTGGGATAAAATTCTATTTGTTGATGATACTACCGGTTGCGCAGATGTGAAAATGGATCCAATGAATCCGGCTATTTTATATGCATCCATGTGGAAAGCATGGAGAACTCCTTATTCACTCAGCAGTGGTGGTAAAGGCTGTGGTTTATATAAATCTACAGACGGTGGCGATACCTGGAAAATGATCTCTGAAAACCCCGGCATGCCAAAAGGGTTGAAAGGTAAAATCATTTGTACGGTTTCTCCGGTCAATCATAATAAACTATGGGCCATTGTAGAAAATGAGCAATACGGCGTATATAACTCAAATGACGGAGGGGAGACCTGGAACCGCGTCAGTACCATGAATGATTTAACACAAAGGCCCTGGTACTTCAGCCAGTTATTTGCGGATACAAAAAGCGAAAACACTTTATATGTTTTAAATGTTCGTTTCTTCAAATCAATTGATGGCGGCGCCAGCTGGAACTCCGTAGCCAACAACCATGGCGACAATCATGATATGTGGATCAATCCCGATAATGCTGCCAATTGGATCATGGGGGATGATGGCGGGCCGCAAATTACATTTGATGGCGGTAAGAATTTCACGGAGATGCATTTGCCAACCGCGCAATTCTACCATGTAAACCTCGATAATGAATTTCCCTATAATGTTTATGGACCCCAGCAGGATAATAGCAGCATCAAAATAAAAAGTCGTACTGCAGGCAGTAATATTTCCAAAGCAGACTGGCGATCCGTAGGCGGAGGTGAAGCCGGTTATATTGTACCGGATCCACTGAATGCTTCGGTTACCTATGGGGGTGAGTACGATGGTATTTTAAGTACGTTCAATGAAAAGAATGACCAGTACCGTTATATATCCGTCAACCCCGAACAGAATTATGGTATTGGTGCTCAAAAATATAAGTATCGTTTCAACTGGACATTCCCAATTTCATTCTCGCCTCACAATCCTAAATGTCTTTATGTTACTTCAAATATTGTTCACCGTAGTTTTGATGCAGGTGAGCATTGGGAAGATATCAGCCCTGATTTAACGCGTCATGATTCAAAAACTTTGCAACCCAGTGGTGGTCCGGTTACATTGGACATAACAGGAACAGAAACCTATGCCACCGTATTTGCATTTGCAGAAAGCCCTGTAAAGGCCGGTGTGTTGTGGTCGGGCAGTGATGATGGCTTGGTGCATGTAAGTACAGATAATGGAAAGAACTGGACCAATGTAACACCGAAAATAATCCCTGATTGGGCATTGATCAGCTATGTAGAACCATCGCATTTTGATCCTGCGGTTTGTTATGTTTCAGCTACCCGTTATAAGAGTGGTGATAACAAACCTTATATAGTAAAGACAAGTGATTATGGTAAAACCTGGACAATGATAACTGGTGGTATGAACGACAAAATTTATAACCGTTGTGTTCGGGAAGATCCTTCGCACAAAGGCATTTTGTATGCCGGAATGGAAACAGGTATCATGATTTCATTTGACGATGGTGCTAATTGGCAAAGCCTGCAATTGAATTTACCAAATACACCTGTGCACGATATACAAATACAGACACGCGAACATGATCTTGTTATCGCAACACATGGCAGATCGTTCTGGATACTTGATGATATAACAGCTTTGTATCAAGTCAACGAAGATATCTCAGGTAAAAAAGCATGGCTATTCAAACCAAGGGATACTTATCGGTTTCCGGGTGGTCCGGATGGTGAAGCGGCTAACAGTGAATATGAACATCCGCATGAGGGGCAAAACCTCGCCAATGGTGTATTGTTCCGGTATTATTTAAGAACAAAACCATCGAAAGAAGTACAGCTAAAATTTTATACTGATAAAGGAGACAGCATAATCAGTTATTCCAGTATCAAAGACAATAAAGGAAAAATGGTGCCGGTAAGAAAAGAGTTTTATGAGAATCCTAAGGTTACCGCTTCAGGATTATTAAAAGCAAAGGCAGGCGTGAATGAATTTGTATGGAACATGCGATATCCCGATGCCAAAGCAGACACCAGTGCAACATTTGAAGCATCCCCACTTGGGCCAAAACTAATTCCCGGGAATTATAAAGCAAAACTGGTGGTGGATGATTCTGTACTTTCTGAGCAATCGTTTACCGTAATTACAGATCCCAGGAATACAAGTACTATTGAAGATCTGAAAGAGCAATTTGATCTGAATATGCTGGTTTGCAAAAAACTGAATGAGATTGCAAAGGGCAACGCGCAGATAAAACAGGTAACCGCTCAGATCAACCATTTTATTGCAACCCTTACAGATTCTGTTGCTGCAAAGCCATTCAAAGAAAAAGGGAAAGCCATTATAGATTCATTGGAAGCGGTGAAAAATGAATTGTACAATGAAAAGATCCAGGCCGATGAGGATAACCTGCGCTTCCCATTGAAGCTGGAAGAAAAGCTTGCAGGTATGAATTACCAGTTGCAGGCTTCAGATACAAAACCAACTGCGGGTATGCATAACGTTTATAATAGCCTCCGTGAAAGGATTGATGTTCAGTTGCAAAAGCTAAAAGCCATACTGGAAAGCAAAGTGCCTGAATTTAATAAGATGGCCGGGTCTGTGCAGAAGCCTCCGGTGGATATAATTGTACATGAACAATAGTAATTTTCATATTACCTACCCGGTAAAAAAGCATCCTATAAAACAAAGGATGCTTTTTTATTAAAAGAATGAAATCAATTTTTTCTATCTGGTTTTATTCTTTTAAAGATTGCATTGTAAGTTTTGCCATATCTGCAACTTTGTACTATTGGTAAAAGCAAAATGAGCAGAGGAGGTGAATAGCAACATAACTGACATGGCGATTCATGCTGCCACTTGACCCTCGTATTGATGATCGATAATCCGGATGCTAAACCCAGCAATAATAAATACAAATAGTAATACAAACAGAGGTTTCATAAAAACGTATATAATTTTTTATGCCAACTGATTTTTTTCCTTTCATATTCCATTTAAATTCTTCGATTTCACTTTGTGGATTTCATAACAGACCTGGTTTTTGACATATTTCTATACTGTAAAAGTTTAAGCCTTATATATTGTTGCAGCAGGTTAGGGTAAACATTGTAAGCTATATTGGTAATAAAAATGATAATTGCCCAGGGCCAAAGGCCTTGCGTTACTGCATAAACAATGGAGAAGCAAAAAAACAGGAAAAGTATCAAATGAAATTTTTCAAACATATAGGTTTGATTAATTAGACGATCAATTGATTTTCTGTTATTTGAAATGGCTTTATAAGCAGGGTGCTTTTTTCTTATCAGACCATTTATTATTGATCCGTTCTGGGCTACTTTATTAATAATGTGCACACCCATTTTTTTATACAATGTTGTTGTCTTTGCAATTTGAATGCGGTTGAGGAATAATTTCTTTAATAAGATAGCGGTGAAACTGACAATTATAAAAACAAACAACGTTTGACGGTTTACGAGGGTATAACAAAAAATGGAAATCGGGACGAGGTTAATTATCGACCACAAAAGATTAGGCACCATATTGTACCAACTCAATAATTTATTTATTTCTTTATTTTCTTTTTCATTGTGTCCATTTGCCATTTTGCTTTACTTTTCAATTCAGCAATAAACACTGATAATATTCAATTGATTCATTTCAACTATTCTCAGCCAGCTTTTTCAATCCCTGAAGAATGGGATTCTCTTCACCCTGCGGTTTTTCCTGAATGGCACCTGGCCTGTTGTCCTCCTGAACGATTTCCAATTTTGTTTCGCCTTTAGTTGCGGTAAGGATATAATTCATAATAAAATAATTTTCTGGCTTGTCCTTCAGGCCGGGTCTTGCTGCAAACAAACTATATTTTATTAATTCATGGTTCCTGATCTCTAATACTTTCCCCCATTGTTCAAAAGTTTTCCCGTCCCAAACTGTTTTAAACCTGATTTCACTGCCAACCTTCCAATCTGTTACCAGGTCACTTCCATATTGCCAGATCTTTACAAATTCAGGTTTTGTGAGCGCTTCCCAGACTTTTTCAGCTGGCGCGTTAATGCTGATAGTTGATATGTTGATTGCCATTGTAAAATTGTTTACCAGGTTTTACTATTTCATCCTGACAATATGCTAATTTATGATATTGAAGGCAGTGCTACAAAAAGGTATTATTTAGCAATCAATATCAGACGGTTTTATGCTTCCACATAACAGGTTATGCTGTGTTTTCGTTGGTGAGTTGGCTGCTGTTTTCAACTTTGATGTCTAGTACCTTTTGTTTTGGTTTCAAACCATACAATATTCTCGTCAATATAAAAGGTTTGATCAGGAAATGATAAATGAGGAAAATAGATCCGAATGTAACCGGTACCAGGATGACTATCTTCAAAAAGACAGGAATGGTAAGTTGAACAATATAATAGCCCAGAATGACAATAACGGTTTGGTGCAATATATAAAATGGATATACAGCCTGGTTGGTATATTGGAGAAATCGATTATTGAAATTCAGGTGTTTTTTAACAAAGCCTATAACCGTAAGGATCAGCAACCATATATGAAGAGAATTGAGCAGGCCGTATAAATAGAGTTTAAAGTTATTTTCTTTTGGAAAATCAAGCTTCCACCAATAATTATAGTACAACATCAACACACATACTCCAACAGCCACCAGGTAATAGAACCTGTATTTTTCACAGGCGGCCCAAAATTTATCGGAACTCCCCAAGACAAATCCGTAAAATAATAGCGTTGCCGAAAAAATAAGTACGAACCAATCATCTACCAATCCCAGTTGTTCAGGGTATTTAAGATAGAGGGTAAAGTAGTAAAAGCACAATGGTATAAACAAAAGCACCGTTGCAACCGGGTTTGCAAGTTTATCAGCCATCAATAATTTAAATTTCTTTATTGCGGTAATTTTAAAAATTGCAAATACAGGAATCAGCACAATACAGAATACAAACAGGTACACAACAAACCACATATGACTCCAGGTAAGTGCACCATCCGGATAAGGAATCATTTTCCAGACCTGTGGATAGAAAGACGCATAAGAACCGGTTATTCTTCCTGTCTGTAACCATTCATAGTAGACCTGGAATGGGATGGTAAAAAACATTGCAAAAAGCAAGGGGATAAGTAATCGCACGATTCTTTCGCCGGCAAATGAACCCACTGTTCTCCGGGCCAGTGAAAAGTGAATCCCTACGCCGGATATAAAAAATAAAAGCGGTAATCGCCATTGATGCAACCACCATATAAAGCGGCTGAGTGCAAGGGATTGGGTTTTGTCTTTCACTTCCCAGCCAAATATTACAAATGGCATGGCACAGTGAAAAAATATCAATAAAAAGAATGCCAGTACCCTTACCCAATCAATAAAGTATTTGCGTTCGTTCATTTTTTAACAGGTTATACGTTCAGCACCTGTAAATGTTACACAGTTGGAAGATATTTCATGAAATCATGGCTTTCTACCGCTACCGCATTCAATTTGTTTCCTTTTCAATTGCCGAAATAATTTCCGCTGACTGTTTAATGGCTTCATCATAGTATTGAATCGCCACTTCAAAATTTTTTGCACCTATCTCAAATAAACTTTGAAGTTTGGAAGCTGTAACAAAATCTACAATAGAAGCTTTTTTATTTTTCTCCTCATCCAGATCCAGGATTTTTGACTGAATTGAATTAAGTAAAACTTCCATGTCTGTTATTTTACTGAGGGTCTGCTGGTAAAACACGAGAATATTTTCCTTTAGAGAATCGTTTTCTATGGTCTCAATTTTGCCACTGGATTTAAATCCATCGTAACGCGCTATATTAAGATGAGTATAGGTGAGTTTATAGACCAGGCGATGATGAATTTCTTTGGACAATGCCGCATTTTCTGTGCGGGTTGGTATCACTTCCAGCATGAACCGGTAATTAGACTCCAGTTGACTAATGGTATTCCTGTTTTTTTGAAGAAGGAGGATGTCTTTACTGATGTCTTCTTTCAAACCACTCAAAAACTCATGTGCGTTTTGTTGTTCGTGCCTGTGTTCACTCCATCCATGCAGCCAGATAGAAAGTGAAACCGCAAAAACAATGATGAAGATTTCTATCATTACTTCCCTTAACTTTTCGGACCATGTATGAGATCGGTTCTTTACAGCAGCATAAATTTTTTTGGTATGTTTGGTTACTTCATCTTCCATAATGCCAGAGAAATTTTATTGGTAGCAGTTTATTTTTAGATCATCACAAAAGGAAAGTAATGATAATAACTTGGGGTGTTATATTAAATGTAAGAAAAAGTTTGGATTATTCTGTTTAGATGGCGTGCGGGTAGCGGATGGTTGGCTGATAAATCAAAGTTGATTGCACTCCGGTAGTTTAACGATCAATTCTTACTTTTAAGGGTGGTTAACACACTCGATTGTTATAATTCTTTGTTGGCTTTGATTGCATTTGGGGTAAATTGCAATTGCAGGGTCAGTAGTATCGAAGAACATTATGGTATCATTTTTTCCTAATTAATCAACAACGATATGAGTACAAGACGAGGTTTTATTAAGAAAACTGCGCTGATTTCTTCTGCTGCCGTGGTAAATGCTACTGCCGGATTTGCCATTGTCAATAAGGATAAAAAGAAATTGCCCGATGATAATGTGATAGGTCATGGTGGTTTTACCTACAAGGTTGATAAAGGGTGGGCAAAGATTAGTGTGAATTCAAATCCATTGTTCAATTGTCATGAAATGATCCAGGATAGCAAAGGCAGATTGATCATGCTGGGTGATTGTACCAAAAACAATATTCTCATTTTCGATAAATCAGGTACGCTGCTGGATTACTGGGGAAGTGCTTTTCCCGGTGGACATGGATTGTCCATCGCAAAAGAAGGTGCCGATGATTTTTTAATGATAACCGATTGTGGCTGGTTCCAGGATAAAACTGGTAAATGGGACCGGCAAGCCGGGCAGGTTCTCAAGACTACAACTGATGGCAAATTAATATTTTCAATTGGCCATCCTAAAACGATTGGCATTTATAAGGACGATGAATATTTTCAACCCACAGAAACGGCAGTCGCCGCCAATGGTGATATATATGTAGCCGATGGTTACGGTTCAGATTATATCATTCAATACAATAGCCGCGGTCAATATATCAGGCATTTTGGCGGACATAACAATGCTGATAAAGAACACAACCTGCACAATGCACATGGTGTAGCAATTGACGAACGTGATAAAAGCAACCCCGTACTGGTTTGTACCTCCCGCGAGGAAAATTGTTTCAAGATTTTTAGTATGGATGGTAAGTTCAAAAAGCGGTTAGACATGCCTGGTATGTTTGTTTGCAGGGCGGTTATTAAGGGCGATAATTTATATGCCGGTGTATGCTGGTCGAAAAACGCGGAGGGTAAACAATTTGATAATTCCGGCTTTATTACCATTCTTGATAAAAACAATAAAGTTGTTTCCAGTCCGGGTGGCACTGCACCTGTTTATAAAGACAATATATTACAACAAACTTTCCAGGCGCCGAACCCGGTGTTCAATCATGGACATGACGTTTGCGTAGATGACGAACAGAATTTATACGTGTGCCAATGGAATGCCAATCATATAGCGCCAATAAAACTAAACAGGGTATCTTGATATTGACTGTTATTGTTTTTTTGCTGGAACGGCGATTCCAAAGACAATTTTACTTTTTGAATGCATTGTTCATAAGCCAATTTATTAAAAGTTCAGATTCAAGCGCCATCGACTGTTAAAAGGTCTGGGTCGTTACCTGGTTAATTATATTTCCTGATGTTTTTCAGGGTTATTGCAATGCCCTATTGGTTTATTTAATGAAGTAGTTGGAAACAAGGCATCGAATATTGTTAATGCAAACTTACCACGCGTCTTATTTTCCATTCACTGTTTTTATACTGCCAGATAATGACAAATCTTCCCGGGTGAGAAATGGTTACTTCTTTTTCCTGGTTGTTGTGAAATTTATGAAAGCCTATTTCTATAGCACCATAATCTTTAATGGGATATACTTCCACACTGCCCGCCACCAGTTCCCTGGTTACTTTACCACAAATATTTCTTTTGGTAGCATCCACAATGTCATTTTTGGACGTCATGATGCCGCCTTTGTCGTGGTAAAACTCAATACTATCTGAATAGACATTTGCATATTCCTGCAGGTGCACCTCGCAGGTATTATACGCTGCGAAAAAAACACTGTCCATATGTAAAATGGTATTGTATAATTTTTGATCATCTGGCTGATACCCCGACAATGGTCCGCCATAACTATTTTGCGCAAGCGAATTTGTGTTAAAAAGATGAACAACGGTTAAGGTAAGAATAAACTGTAGTAAGCTTCTCATGGCAATTAAATTTGAAAGGAACTGGTGAGTGAAGTGAAATATTATAATAAGTTCAATGATGCGATGCCGTACAAGTGTGCGACGCAACCATGTATAATTGTAATTCTACTGCCGGGCCCCTCCAATTATTTTCGCTGGTAAACCCTTACATAATCAATCAGCATCTGTTGTGGGAAGATGGAATCATCTACACCTTGTTGTCCGCCCCAGTTTCCACCGACTGCTATATTGAGAATGATAAAAAAATTGCTATTATAGGGCCATGCGTCGTTGCCACTGTGTGGATCGACATAGACAAAGTAAGAAACATCGTCTACGGACCATTCAATCTTATCATCGCTCCATTCCATCTTATACACATGAAAACTATCCTGTGCTGTGGGTATAGAAATATTTCCTCCCTTCTGCAAACCGTTGGCGCCGTTGTATTTTTTATTATGCGCGGTACCATAAATGATATTTGGATTGAATCCTACCGCTTCCATGATATCAAGTTCGCCATCGGCGGGCCAGCTCAAAGGATCGTGGGCGGATAATGTCCAGATAGCCGGCCATGTACCACGACCGCGGGGAAGTTTTGCCCTTATCTCGAATTTTCCGTAGGTCCATTGTGCTTTATTTTTTGTGAGCAACCTGGCGGATGTATAATTATTGGATCCAACTATTTCTTTTCTTGCTTCAATCACCAGGTTGCCATTTTCCTGGCGGGCATTGTCGGTTTTTGCATCGGTATAATATTGCAATTCATTATTTCCCCAACCATTCCCACCCGCGTCATAACCCCATTTTGCAGGATCGGGCAGGCCCGTTCCATTAAATTCGTCTGACCATACCAGTTGGTAGGGCAATAATACAGGATGTGTTGTATCAACAGGTGGGGATACAACCGGCGGAACTGTATCATTTTTACTGCTGCAATTTATATAGCTGCAAATAATAGAAACAGACAGGAAAAATAGTGTAAAAGGGATTTTTGTTTTCATAAACAACAATAAAAATGAGCGATGTAAAGATGTTGACAATAGAACCAGGTTATTGCTGGTATACCCGAACATAATCTATTTCCATGCGTTGGGGCCAGATATCCTGTGCAATGCCTTTGGCGCCACCCCAGTTTCCGCCCACGGCAACATTCAGCAGCAGGTGCATTTTATTATCGAAGGGCCATGCTTCATAACCACTGTGTTCATTTTTAAAACTAAAAAACACATTGCCGTCAACAGATACTTTTACATTGTCTGCGTTCCATTCCAGCCCGTAAACATGAAATTTTTCTGAGCAATCTTTTACAATAGTGGTATCTGTTTTTTGTGTTCCGATACTGTGATAATATTTCTTGCAATGGATAGAGCCATGGATATAACCCTGGTGAAAACCCACATGCTCCATGATATCAATTTCACCATCATCCGGCCATTTCAATGGAGTGGTGGAGCCCAGCATCCAGATAGCGGGCCAGGTACCCAAACCTTTCGGCAACTTTGCTTTTACTTCAATCTTACCATATTGCCAGTCGCCTTTCCCCTTTGTTACCAATCGCGCAGATGTATAATCATTCTTATCCTTCTTTTCTTTTCTTGCTTCTATGATCAGATTGCCATTCTCCACCCTTGCATTGTCTGGATTCTTGCTGGTATAATATTCCAGCTCATTATTGCCCCAGCCATCTCCGCCCACGTCATAATTCCATTTTGAAGTATCTGGCAGACCATTGTAATTGAATTCATCACTAAATACAAGTTTCCATTCTTTGGCTTTTTGTTTATTTTGAAATGAGTTGAAGGTGGTGGCCAGCAATAACAAGATAGAAAAGGCCGGCAGCCAGATTGACTTTTTGTTCATATAGCGGTGGTTAAACAAAGCCTAAGATAATGAATTAATCGTGTAGGTGGCAGGAATCATGCCGGTGCCGGCGCTTTAAAGTTTGCAGCATTCCATTCTTGCCGGAAAATATTTTTTGTCATCAGTGGTTAAGTATTATTTTTGCGGCACCGATATGATCAGTTTTTCACATACTCATCATCATGCACACTTACCCAACAGGTAAGCCAGGATGTTTGTGTACAGGTATAAAACATTGAAGGGCTTACTAAATAGTAAGCCTTTTTTTTGTCTGACACAGGATTTTGGTTGATCAAGAGGATTTAAAAGGCTTGAGGCAGTATTTATAGTGAAAATAAACCGAGATTTTCAGAACGATAATGAAAGTACAATTGTTTGAACCTAGAATTGGTGGCCTAATCAGGTGTAAAAGATATTATAACCACGATAGATGAAAAATGTGAAATAGAGTGATATTACTGCGAAGATTATTGGAGCAGCAATGAAAGTACATGCAGTATTGAGCGATGTTTCCAGGAAGTGATTTATCAGAGAGCATTGGCAATTGAATTGGCATTTTCAGGATTGAATTTTGCAAGGAAATTTGAAATGAGCATTTATTACAGGGACCAGGAAATAGGATTGAGACGCGTTGATTTTTTGTTGAAAATAAAATCGTGTTGGAGATAAAGGCACTTATTAATCTTGAAAATGGGCAGTTGGTACAAGCAATAAATTACAGGAAAGCTTATAACATTGAAGTCGGACCGCTATTAAATTTTGGAGCAATCAGTCTTCAATTTAAAAGATAGGGGAATCAAAAATATAGAGAAATAAATATTATAGACAAACCTGTAAATCCATAAATCCACCCAAATCATGAACCAGACAAGGTTACGTATTGCCATTCAGAAATCGGGACGATTATACGATGAGTCTATTCTCTTGTTAAAAGAATGTGGGATCGATCTGCGCAATGTAAAGGATCGGTTGAAAACAGAAAGTGATAATTTTCCACTGGAAGTATTCTTTTTACGCGATGATGATATTCCGCAGTATGTTGAAGATGGTGTTGCCGACATAGGAATTGTTGGAGAGAATGTATTGCTCGAGAAAAACAAGAAAGCAGTGATTGTGGAAGAGCTTGGTTTTGGGAAATGTCGTTTATCCATTGCCGTTCCACGTAGCCAGGCTTATGAAGGTATCACTTCATTGAATGGGAAAAGAATTGCCACCAGTTATCCGTTTCTTGTTGAATGTTACCTGAGGCAGCACAACGTAAAAGCGGATATACATGAAATCAGTGGGTCAGTTGAGATAGCGCCGGGTATTGGTCTTGCCGATGTTATTGCCGACCTGGTAAGCAGCGGCTCAACTTTGTTTATGAATGGGTTGAAAGAAGTGGAAACCATTTTGCAATCGCAGGCGGTACTGGTAAGAAATAGCAATCTGAATCCAGGGCAACTGGCGATGCTGGATAAATTATTATTCAGAATTAAAGCTGTTAAAAAAGCCAAGCGTAATAAATATGTTTTGCTGAATGCACCCAATGAAAAGATAAAAGATATTATTGCATTGTTACCCGGTATGAAAAGTCCCACTGTATTGCCATTGGCTGAAAGCGGTTGGAGCAGTGTGCACAGTGTGTTGAAAGAAGATGAATTCTGGGATAAGATTGAACAATTGAAATTGGCAGGTGCGCAGGGAATTTTGGTGATACCTATTGAAAAGATGGTGATTTAAAACCCCGAATGGGTGAAATTATTACAGGTTGAATGGTTGATTTGTTGAACGGTTGATTTGTTGAACGGTTGATTGGTTGATTTGTTAAACGGTTGATTGGTTGATTGTTGATTGGTTGATTTGTTGAATTGTTGGTTGGTTGAAACGTCCAACCCCGAAGGGGTGCCATTATTATAGATGATGGGTTGAAACGTCCAACCCCGAAGGGGTGTCATTATTATAGATGATTGGTTGAAACGTCCAACCCCGAAGGGGTGTCATTATTATAGATGATGGGTTGAAACGTCCAACCCCGAAGGGTGCCATTATTATAGATGATGGGTTGAAACATCCAACCCCGAAGGGGTGCCATTATTATAGATGATGGGTTGAAACGTCCAACCCCGAAGGGGTGTCATTATTATAGATGATTGGTTGAAACGTCCAACCCCGAAGGGGTGCCATTATTATAGATGATGGGTTGAATCGACCAACCCCGAAGGGGTGACATTAATATAACCAAATATGAAATTATACAGGATGCCGGAACGGAGAGATTGGAAAGAAATTTTGCAAAGGCCCGCAATGAATGCTTTTGCGTTGGAGCAAAATGTAAAAAACATCCTGGACATTGTAAAGAACGAGGGTGATGTTGCGGTACAGCGCTATACAAAAGAATTTGACGGAGTGGAATTAGTGGATCAACTGGTGACCGAAAGCGAAATTAGTGAAGCAGGCAATGAAATATCTGCGGAATTAAAACAGGCCATCATACAGGCCGCTGCAAATATTGAAACCTTCCACAGAAAACAGGTGAGCATCACTGAAAAAATAGAAACCATGCCAGGTATAACATGCTGGCGCAAATCAGTAGGAATTGAAAAAGTGGGTTTGTACATTCCCGGCGGTTCAGCGCCTTTGTTCTCTACATTACTGATGCTGGGAATACCAGCGGTGATAGCGGGATGTAAAGAAATTATTTTATGTTCACCACCCGGGAAGGATGGAAAACTACACCCGGCAATACTATTTGCGGCGGGCACAGTAGGGGTTACCAAAATTTATAAAGCAGGGGGTGTACAGGCAATTGCGGCAATGGCTTATGGAACAGAAACAATTCCGCAGGTTTATAAAATCTTTGGACCAGGCAACCAATATGTAACCTGTGCCAAACAACTCATTCAAAAAGATGGCATTGCGATAGATATGCCCGCTGGTCCCAGTGAAGTAGCTGTTTATGCAGATGAAACAGCTAACCCTGCTTACGTTGCCGCAGATTTATTATCGCAGGCTGAACATGGAGCAGATAGCCAGGTAGTTTTGGTAACCATCAGCCAGGGGATCATTAGAAAGGTGGAAGATGAAATAAAAAAGCAACTGAGAGAATTGCCAAGAAGGGCCATCGCTTCAAAAGCACTGGACAATAGCAAAATGATCATTGCAAACAATGAGACCGAAGCCATTGATTTATTAAACGAGTATGCTCCAGAACATTTAATCCTCAGCTGTAAGGATGCGGAAAAGCTGGCAGAAAAAATTGTCAATGCGGGCTCGGTGTTTATTGGAAATTATTCACCGGAGAGTGTGGGTGACTATGCCAGCGGAACGAATCACACCTTGCCTACTAACGGGTATGCAAAAGCGTACAGCGGAGTAAGTGTAGACAGTTTTGTAAAGAAAATTACTTTCCAGCATCTGACCGCTGAAGGATTGCAACAAATAGGAACAATTGTAGAATTGATGGCAGAGGCAGAGGGACTGCAGGCACATGCAAATGCGGTGAGGGTGAGGAGGGGATAGTTAAAAATTAGGGATTAGGGAGAAAATACAGTTATGCAAGATTGGAATAAAAGCGATCAGGCATTTAAAAATCAGACATCAGATAAACAAAATGAATTTTGATATAACTACATTATTAAGAGAGAATATAAAAAAATTGGTGCCTTATTCTTCTGCAAGGGATGAATTCAAAGGAGAGGCCAGTGCTTTCCTGGATGCCAATGAAAATAGCCTTGGCTCTCCATTAATAAAATGGTACAATCGCTACCCCGATCCTTTGCAATGGAAAATAAAAGAAAAATTATCAGCTATTAAAGGTATTTCACCCGTACATATTTTTTTAGGCAATGGCAGTGATGAATGCATTGATATATTGTACCGTGCTTTTTGTAACCCAGGTAAAGATAATGTGATTATATGTCCGCCTACCTATGGTATGTATGAAGTAAGTGCCAATATCAATGACGTTGAATTGCGTAAAGCAAGGTTGCTCGATAACTTTCAATTGGATCTGATTCACCTGGAAAGCCTGGTGGATGAAAATACAAAAATCATCTGGCTATGTTCTCCCAATAACCCAACGGGCAATTCTTTAAACCGTGAAGACATAGAAACGGTCATCAATAATTTCTCCGGGTTAGTGGTGATTGATGAAGCCTATATTAATTTCTCCCGGCATCGTTCATTTATCCAGGAATTAAAAGATTATCCCAACCTGGTAGTGATGCAAACGCTCAGCAAAGCCTGGGGATTGGCAGGTTTGCGCCTGGGCATGGCATTTGCAAGCGAAACCATTATCAGTATCTACAATAAGGTAAAACCACCTTATAATATCAGTCAGGCAACACAGGAGCTGGTTTTAAAAGCGCTGGACGAAGTGCAGCAAGTGAACGAAATGATTAGGATGATTGTTGAAATGCGGGTAGCACTTACCGCCGCATTGAAACAATTGCCGGGGGTGCAAAAAGTCTATCCAAGTGATGCGAATTTTTTATTGGTAAAAGTAAACAATGCAAGGGCTGTTTATAATCATTTGTTGAATAATGGAATGGTAGTACGCGACAGGAGCCGGGTTGAATTGTGTGAAGGTTGTCTTCGTATCACAGTGGGTACACAGAGAGAAAACAGCGATTTAATCAAAAATTTAGAAAGCTTCATAGAGAAATAGGTAATTTTAAATTTCTAAAAATTGAATGGTATGTTTAAAGTAAAGTGTTTTGCAGGCTTGCTGAGTTTTATGTTAATGATAACAGTAATGGCTTCCGCCAGTGATACAACAAAAGTAAAATCCGCAACATTGGCAGACGATGGTGGACTTACCCTGCCCGGTAATTTCAGTTCCAAAAAAGTAACTACCGGACTGGGACGTGCAAGACATATTGTTGTAGCGGCCAATGGGGATGTTTTTGTAAAGCTGGAGAAATTAAAAGATGGCAAAGGCATCTATCAATTGCACGATAGCAATGGAGATGGGGTTGCTGATGTGATTACCGGTTTTGGAAATTTCATTGGTACTGGTATCGCCATAAAGAGCGGCTATCTCTATGCATCTTCTAATACCGAAGTATACAGGTATAAGTTAGACGAAAAATCAGGTAAAGTGGATGTTGCTTCCCAGCAAAAAATTGTAACGGGTTTATGGGATAAGCACCAGCATGAAGGAAAAGCGATCACGCTGGATAATGACGGTAATATTTATGTGAATATCGGGGCACCTTCAAACTGTTGCCAGGTAGTAGATAGAACCCAGGGTTCACCCGGACAGGATCCTTGTCCCATCCTTGATTCAGCCGGTGGTATCTGGCAGTTCAAAGCGGATAAATCAAACCAGTCTTATGCAGAGGGTGTTCGGTATGCTACCGGTTTGCGTAATGTAGTGGGACTGGATTGGAACAATGAAGTAAATGATCTGTATGTAATGCAGCATGGCCGCGATATGCTTTTCCAGTTTTATCCTGATATGTTTGATCAGAAGGCAGGTGCTGAAAACCCGGCAGAAGAAATGTTTCGGATTAAGAAAGGATCGGATTGCGGCTGGCCTTATTGTTATTTTGATAATGATAAAAAAGAAAAACTGCTCAATCCTGAATATGGAGGCGACAGAACCAAAGTGGGTCGTTGCGAAGACAAAACAAAATCAATCGTTCAGTTTCCCGGGCATCTTGCACCCAATGGATTACTGTTTTATACTGGTTCAAAGTTCCCGGAGAAATATAAGAATGGTGCATTCATTGCGTTTCATGGTTCATGGAACAGAACACCGGAACCGCAGGCCGGTTATTTTGTGGTATTTGTTCCATTTAAAGATGGTATGCCATCGGGCAAATGGGAGGTATTTGCAGATGGTTTTGCTGGAGCAAATATCAATCGTGCAACTTATCGTCCCTGCGGACTGGCGCAGGGAACCGATGGTTCATTGTACGTGTCAGACGATAATAATGGAACCGTATGGAAGATTTCCTACAATGGTAAATAATTTTATTGAACCCGGCTGAAGTGTTGCAATCAGGCATCTTTCATGAATACTCTGCACAAAATGCGGAATCGCACATTTCGGCTGTAGAATAAATTGAAGACACTGGTATGAAAAGAATCATAGTAAGCAGCATAGGTATCATTATTATTGTAAGTTCTTTTCAACAAAAGCCACAACAAGGCATTAAAGCGTCTATGGATAGAGGTAAGATTGTATTCAATGCTACCTGTATCGCCTGTCACCAGGCAGATGGTCTGGGTGTGCAACGTATGAACCCACCTATCGTGAAAACAAAATGGGTACTGGGCGATAAAAAGGCATTGGCCAAAATTGTTTTGAAGGGATTGAAGGGCGGAGAGATAATTATTGATGGTGACGAATTTCATAATCCAATGCCACCGCTGGAAGCACAGTTAAATGATCAGCAGATAGCAGATGTATTAACTTATGTACGAAATAATTTTGGAAATAAAGCAAGTGCCGTGAGTGTAAACGATGTAAAGGCAGCACGAGGAACTGCTGCACCTGCGCCCGGCACGGCCGTGAAAAAAGCACCGGTAAAACATTCATGAAAAGAATTCTATTCATCGATCGTGATGGAACATTGATCAACGAAGCACCGCCTACTTACCAATTGGATTCATTTGACAAACTCACTTTTTATCCCGGCATGTTTGAATACATGGGACGTATTGCCCGTGAATTCGATTATGAATTGGTAATGGTCACAAACCAGGATGGATTGGGTACCGCTTCATTTCCTGAAAATTCCTTTTGGCCGTTGCATAACCTGGTAATGAAAAGCCTGGAAGGAGAAGGCATTCATTTCTCCGCCGTTCACATAGACAAAACTTTTGCGAAAGACAATATGCCTACCCGTAAACCGGCTACTGGTATGTTGACATCTTATCTCAATAAAATCGATTACGATATTAAAAACTCTTATGTGATTGGCGATAGGATCACAGATATTCAACTGGCCAAAAACCTGGGCTGTCGTGGTATTTGGCTCAACAACGATTCAAACCTGGGTGCTGGAGAAATAAAAGACAAAGCCACTGCCTTGCAATCAGATGGCACCATTGCACTGGAGACAAAAGAATGGAGCGAGATTTATAAGTTTTTGCGGCTGGGTTTAAGACAGGTGGTTCACGAAAGAAATACCAATGAAACACAGATAAAGATCAATCTTAATGTAGATGGAAATGGACAAGCACAAATAATGACCGGGCTTGGTTTTTTTGATCATATGCTGGAACAAATTGCAAGACATGGGAAGATGGATCTCACCATTCGTTCAAATGGTGATCTGCATATTGATGAGCACCATACCATTGAAGATACCGGCATTGCCCTGGGAGAAGCTTTTGCAAAAGCGCTTGCAGATAAACGTGGTATGGAACGGTATGGTTTTGCGTTGCCCATGGATGAAGCCGATGCCAAAGTGCTGATTGATTTTGGAGGCCGCAACTGGATTGTGTGGAACGCTGAATTCAGAAGAGAAAGAATCGGTGAGATGCCAACGGAAATGTTCTTTCATTTTTTCAAATCATTCTCTGATGCAGCAAAATGTAATTTGAATATAGAATGTCATGGCGACAATGAGCATCATAAAATAGAAGCTATTTTTAAAGCCTTTGCCAAAGCCATTCGGATGGCGGTGAAAAGAGATCCGTTGAGTAATTACTTGCCAAGCACGAAGGGAATACTTTAGGGTTTAAGGTTGTTCAATTCGAAGATGTTTTATAAGTGTTGCATAGCCATATCAGAAATTTATTAAATCTTTTAATTTAAAACTATTGACGTTATAGATAACTAAATAAATCTTGCATAAAGTAACCTTAAACCTTCAACCATTTTAGAAACCTTAGACCCTTCAACTTATAACAACACGTCTCCGAACTCCGGTTTCTTATCAAAGATTGATTTGGCGAAAGGACAAAGTGGAATAATTTTCAGTTGATGTGTGCGCGCATATTCAACAGCGGTACGGACCAATTGTAGTCCAATTCCTTTTCCGCTAAGCGATTCATCTACTTCGGTATGTTCGATGATCATTTTATTTTCCGCGGGTTTTGTATACACAAGTTCTGCAAGGATAGCGCCGTTGGAGCCTATAAAAAACATTCCTTTAGTACCTACCAGTTTGTGTTGAATCAGCATATTGGGTTATGATTGATCAGGTTTTGTAAAATAGCATGTCCTTCCGGCCAATTACCTAAATTGGATGCGGTATTGAGATGGCCTTTATCGCCCACAATTATTAAGTCACTGCCCCATTTTGCTGCAAAATATTTTGCGCGCTCCATGCTAACATATTCATCATTGGTACTTGCTACCACAATGGAATGGAAAGGAAGTTTAAATAATGGCATGGGCTTAAAACCGGTAGTGCCGGGTGGATAAGAATCAGCTTCGGTATCGCTGGGTCCAACCAATAAGGCAGCTTTGATCACACGATTGTATTCTTTCGCCCAATTAACAATCGTATTACATGCAAGGCTATGGGCAACAATAATTACTTGTTCCAATGGGTAGTCTCCAAACGTTTCCTCAATGGTTTTAATCCAGTCGCTACAGACAGGTGCGTCCCAATTTGATTGGTTGATGCGTTTATAACCGTATTCATTTTCCCAATAAGTTTGCCAGTGTTGTGGTCCGGAATTATTCAATCCCGGATGAATAAAAACAATTGGAAGGCCCATGCGTGAATTTCGCTATTTTATTGGAACGAAATTTATTTTTTTGGTTGATCACAACATTGTCATAGGGTCGTCAACCACACGCAAGTTTTCGTTGAATGTTTTCATGAATGCCATGTCATCAGCATCTATTGAAAAATCAAAAATGTCAAAATTTTCCCTGATTCGGGAAGGCGTTGCTGATTTTGGAATGGCAGAAACATTCAGTTCAATATTCCAGCGTAATATTATTTGCGCAGGAGTTTTTTGATATTTATTTGCCAGTTGAACCAATTTTGGGTCATTCATTTTTTTGCCCCTCACCAGTGGGGTATAAGATTGCAACTGTATCTTTTTCTCCCGGCAATACATCAATAAATCTTCAAGAAATAAATAGGGACTGAATTCTACCTGGTTCACAGCGGGTACTATATTGGCATAAGTCTCCAGTTCTTTTAAGAACGGAAGCAGGTAATTGGCTACACCAATGGCACGTACACGGTTTTCATTGTATAATTTTTCTAATGCTTTCCAGGTTTCTTTTCTTTTTCCCTTGATGGGCCAATGGACCAGGTATAGATCAACGTAGTCCATTTGCAGCTTTTTACAACTTGCATCAAAAGCTTTGAGAGTAGCATCATAACCCTGTTGTGAATTGTTTACTTTGGTAGTAATGAATATATCTTTTCTTGGCAAACTGCATTTGCTGACAGCATTGCCAATTTCTTTTTCATTGTTGTACATCGCTGCAGTATCAATTAACCGGTAACCTGTTTCCAATGCAGTCAACACTGCATCTTCGGCCTCTGATTGATACATGTCATAAACACCCAACCCCAGCAATGGCATAGGAATGCCATTGTTGAGGACAGTGCTTAATGACTGATTGTTTTTATTTACCATTTTTCCAGTCCCAATAACTTTTTACCAAGTGTTGATAGTTCAGCGGTTGTATATTTTGTTTTTTCCCAATTGCGGGGATCGCCCGGGAATGCATAGCCCTCTGGTGCAATCCGATCTTTCCATGATGCAATCCGCCAGTCGCGCAATGCGTCATTGTCTTCTTCCGCCGGCATCATTGAAATATATTGAGCAATGCGCACTTTGTTTTCGCTGCCGTTGGGCCTGATGCCATGCGGTTGCAGGCTGTTAAATATAAGTAAATCGCCGGCCTGCATTTTTACTTTCACTGTTTCGAATCCTGTTGTGTCGGGTTGAAAATGATTTCGGTCTGCCGGCTGCGTTAGTTTCCAGGTATCATAAGTGCGGAACAATTCAGGTATGCATTGAAAGCCGCCCATGTTTTCATCGTCCTGGTCAGCCAGCGCCAGTACTCCCTGTACATTTACCGGTTTTGTTTCAGGATCATAATCCCAGTGAATAAAACCTTTGTATTCAAAACCAGGACGAATGGGGAAATTCAGGTTGGCCCTGTCAATGGTCACCCATAATTTTTCTGTTCCCCATATATCAACAAAGGCATCGTATACACGTTGCATTTGCCGGTTGTTCCAAAGTTGCTGGTTGTTGTAAACTTCAACCATACCTGTATTGGTCAGCTCTTTCATTTGCATTTCAGCACGGGCCGGTGCATACCATGTTTCCGGATCATTGGGATCCTTTTCTTCAAACTGCCATAAGAAATCAGCGGTTGCTTGTGCCTGTTCACGGGGAACAGCGTTTTTAATAACAATATAACCATTGGCAATCCAGAATTTCCAGTCTTCTTCACTCAGCACACGCAATGGCTTCCCATTGCTGCGATCATTCAATTTCTCTGCACTGCTTTTTGCGGTTGAAGGATTGCCGGGAATATCTTTATGCGCATTATTGGGTGCCATTGTGGGCGCCATGGTGGGTGTCATTGTTTCTTGTTTCATACAGCAATATTTAGTGATTGAAAGTTACAGTAAATAATTTTGCAGGACAGGGACGATTGCTCCGTATGCAGTATCCATCGGTGGAACGGTTCGTACATGTATTCTGGTGAATCATTTTTTTGATCATGGTTGGTGCAACTGAAGTATTACTTAAAACCATGAAGGGCAAACCCGTTTTTATTATTTTTTCAATTGGCTGATTCATCGTAGATTTTTTTTGAACAATTGATAAGTCAAAAATAGCACTCCCGCACCCCGGATAACTACCATAAAAATGACTGAAATTTGTTCTGTATTGATATTTTTTGCGAAATTGTATTGGAAATAGTACAATCAAGGACAAAATTGAACTTCTTAGCAAATGAAAAAAGTTGTTCGCGAAGCCATTCACCCGGATGTTGACAGTTCATTTAAGATTTTACTTACTCCAAATCTGAATGAGTTGTTTTACTGGCATTTTCACCAGGAATATGAAATAGTATATGTTGAAGCAGAAAGTGGCATCAGGCATATTGGTGATCATATATCAAAGTATGAGGGAAGTGATCTTGCTTTGATTGGACCCAATATACCGCACCTCAATTTTGATTATGGAGTTAAATCAAGAGTTGAAACAGTAGTGGTTCAGATGAAGGAACATTTCCTGGGCAGCACTTTTTTTGCATTGCCGGAAATAGCCACGATCAATGCCTTATTTGAACGGGGCCGGACAGGTTTGGCGTTTTATGGAACAACCAAAAAGCTTGCTGCTGATAAGCTGAAGCAGCTTACTTCTCTTTCGCATTTTGATCAGCTTATAACACTGTTGCAGGTTTTTCAGCAACTGGCATCCAGCGATGAATGCATTTCTTTAAAAAGCAGGCCCATTGCCAATGCATCTGTATTGAAAGAACAACGCAGGTTGCACATCATTTATCATTTTATTGAAACCCATTACCAGCAACACGTAAATGTAAATGAGGTGGCGGCGCTGGTACACCTGACGACAGCTGCATTTTGCAGGTATTTCAAAAAATCAACTCATTGTACATTTACGGATTTTCTAAACCAATACCGTATCAACCAGGCGAAGAAATTATTATTGAACGATCAGAATGTAACCGAAGCTTGTTATGCCAGCGGGTTCGACAATCTTTCCTATTTCAATAAAACGTTCAAAAAATTAAACGGCATCAATCCCTCAGTTTTTAAGAGACAATTTGCTGTTTGAGGGGTTAAAAAAAATATGCAGCTGCAAAATAAAAATTTGTTCATGCAAAGTTTCTCACCCATATTTGCATTGCAATGATAAAAAACATTCAAAATAATCAGTGGTGGTGGCATACAAACCTCAAAAGGGGCAAGTAATGCTGTAATCATTGGCATCATACTATATTAGGCCCCGATGTATTCGGGGCTTTTTTATTGTGCGAAGTGAATAAGGAGCAGAAGGTGCCTGATACTTAGCGAAACTATATAAAATGAACCTTAAACTTTAGACCTTAAACCCTCAATTAATTTAAGGACTAGTCAGTAAACAAATATGAAAAAGATTCAACTGGAAACGAATTGTAATAAAATGTTGGCGGATGTGTTTACGCCCGTAGGTATTTACCTGCGTTTGCGAGACCGTTTTCGCGATACCGTTTTACTGGAGAGCACAGATAACCATGTTGCCGATAATAGTTTTTCATTTATAGGTATCAATGCCATTGCCGGAATAGAAATTACTACCGCGGATAAATTAGAATTCAAACTACCTGGCCAACCGCCGGAGAAACTGGAGATTAAGAATAGTCATGAAGTGCCGCATCTTATATGGTCATTCATGCAGCGATTTGAAATAAAAGCCAGTTCAAAAGAAGCAAAATATGCGCAGGGTTTATTTGGTTATACCAGTTTTGATGCTGTGCAGTTTTTTGATACCGTTCAATTACCTGAAACCGGAAATGAAGCGCCACTGATACCCCTGATGCGTTATCGTTTATACCAGTACGTGATAGCAGTGAACCACTACAAAGATGAATTGTTTATATGTGAAAATATTATTTCCGGAATAGAAAGTGAGATTGCTGTGCTGGAAAGTTTGATCAGCAGCAAAGATGTACCGGTCTACCCATTTAAAGCAATGGGGGAAGAGACCAGTAACATGACCAACGATGATTATATGGATATGGTGAAGAAAGGCATTGCCAGTTGTTTAAGGGGCGATGTTTTCCAGATAGTATTGAGTCGTCGGTTTGAACAATCTTTTACTGGTGATGAATTCAATGTTTACCGTGCATTGAGAAGCATCAATCCTTCTCCTTATTTATTTTTCTTTGACTATGGGGATTATAAACTTCTGGGCTCATCACCCGAAGCACAAATCATTATCCAGCATGGAAAAGCGGTGGTGCATCCCATTGCCGGAACATTTATCAGGACCGGGGATGATGAAGTAGATCAGCGTGCTGCTGAAAGATTGTTACTCGATGCCAAAGAAAATGCGGAACATGTAATGTTGGTTGACTTGGCAAGGAATGATTTAAGTCGCTTATGCGATGACGTTACAGTGGCGCATTATCGCCAGGTACAATACTACAGTCACGTTATCCACCTGGTGAGCGAGGTAGCGGGTAAAGTTAGGCCAGGAACCAATCCCTTTGAATTACTGGCAAAAACATTTCCGGCCGGAACACTAAGTGGCGCGCCAAAAATAAAAGCCATGCAGTTAATAGATCAGTATGAACCAACACAACGGAACAATTATGGAGGCGCAATTGGATTTATGGGCTTTGACAGTACCTGTATTCATGCCATTATGATACGAACATTTTTGAGCAGGCATAATACGCTGGTATACCAGGCTGGTGCGGGTATAGTAGCTGCCAGCATGCCGGAAAGTGAATTACAGGAAGTAAATAATAAACTGGGCGCACTTAAAAAGGCAATTAGTTTTGCAGAAAGTATTAAATAGATTCTTGAAACCAGTAGTAGAACTGCTATCAACATAGTTGTGAAAACACTAAATGCTCTCTGGGTAAAAAATGAGATAATGGTTGTATTAAAAAGTTGAAATAAATAAATGCTGATAAGCTCTGTGCACGCTGTGAAAAACGCAGTGCCCTTTGTGGTTCAAAAAAACTAACAATGAAGATCCTTGTATTTGATAATTACGATTCGTTCACGTATAACCTGGTTCACCTGGTGGAAAAGATCACGCATAACAAAGTGGATGTGTTCCGGAATGACCAGTTGCCCTTAGAGAAAGTGAAAGAATATGACAAGATCATTCTTTCTCCCGGTCCCGGTGTTCCGGAAGAGGCAGGCTTGCTGCTACCGTTGATAAAGGAATATGCGTCGAGCAAATCCATACTGGGTGTATGTTTAGGACACCAGGCAATAGGACAGGCATTCGGTGGCACATTGGTGAACCTGAGCACGGTTTACCATGGTGTGGCTTCACCCATAAAAATAAAGAATGAAGCGGCTGGTAAAAGAAGTCCTTTATTTGAATCATTACCGAATGAGTTTGAAGTAGGACGGTATCATAGCTGGATAGTAAGTGACGATAATTTTCCTGCTGGTCTTGAAGTCACTGCAAGAGATGCAAACAACTATATCATGGCGTTGCAACATAAGAAATTTGACGTACAGGGTGTGCAGTTTCACCCGGAGAGTGTGTTAACACCATTGGGAGAAACGATAATGAGGAATTGGCTAAGGGTCTGAACCGGGAAGAGTGGGATAATTTTGATAGTGGGATGTTATAAATACTTACGACCATGACAGACTTCAAATATGGAGATATAGCAGAAAAAATTATTGGAGCCGCAATTCGGGGACATAATACGTTGGGTTCTGGTTTTCAGGAAGTCATTTATCAAAGAACTTTGGCCATGGAACTAAGATTAATTCCGCTGGACTTTGTGCGAGAATTTGAAATGCCAATTTACTATTTGGAAGAACAAATTGGCACCAGAAGGGTTGACTTTTTTGTTGTAAACAACATTAGCGTGGAATTAAAAGCAGTTGTTAAAATAGATGATACCATCCTCGCACAGGCAATTAATTATCTTGAGGCTTATATTCTTGTGATAGGATTATTGATAAATGTTGGAAGTAAGCGTTTAGGGTTTCAACGGTTCACAAATAAAAAGTTTAATCCTGCCATCATCCACCATCCCATTAAATCCAAAAAATCCCACTAATCACAGTTCTGACAATGAAAAAGATATTACAGTATTTATTTGAACACAAAACACTGAGCAGGGAAACTGCGAAAGAAGTGTTGCTCAATGTTAGCAAGTCTGTATACAATGAACACGAAGTGACTTCATTTATGACGGTCTACCTTATGCGCAGTATTACCATTGAAGAGTTGCAGGGTTTCAGGGATGCGTTGCTGGAACTTTGTGTACCAGTTGACTTAAAAGATTTTTCAACCATTGATATTGTAGGAACAGGTGGTGACGGTAAAAACACTTTTAACATTTCCACGCTGGCTTGTTTTATTGTGGCAGGTACGGGTCAAAAAGTGGCGAAACATGGTAATTATGGGGCAACTTCCATTAGTGGTGCATCTAATGTAATGGAGCAACTGGGATACAAATTTAAAAATGATCAATCGCGTTTAAAAAAGGAAGTGGAAGAAGCCAATATATGTTTTTTGCATGCACCACTTTTCCATCCGGCATTAAAAACAGTCGGGCCCATCAGGAAAAACCTGGGGGTACGTACCTTCTTCAATATGCTGGGACCAATGGTGAATCCGGCCGTTCCACAGTTTCAATTGGTAGGAGTGTACAATCTTGAAATGGCCAGGATATACAATTACCTGTTGCAGCAAACTGGTAAACCATTTACAATTATTCACAGCCTGGATGGATACGATGAAATTTCTTTGACCAATGACACAAAAGTGATCACCATGGATGGAGAAAAAATTATGACGCCTGAACAATTGGGTAAACGTGCCGTATCGGCCACAGATATTTACGGTGGCAGTACGGTGGAAGAAGCTGCTAAATTATTTGCAAAAATTTTAAAAGGCGAAGGAAGCTGGGCGCAGAATGCTGTTGTGCTGGCCAATGCAGCCATGGCATTACAATGCACAGGGTCGTACAGCAGTTACGGGATGGCGTATGCTGCGGCGGTGCAAAGCCTGGAAAGTGGCAGCGCCTATGAAGGATTGAAGAAGTTGATCACCTTGCAATAGATGAATAGGTTGATTAGTTGATTAGTTGAATAGTTGAAGAGTTGAAAAGTTCTTAATGCAGGAAGAATAGTACTATGAATCAAAATAGCGTTAAAAGTATCAAACCCCTAACGGTAATATTCTTATAAGCAATGAATATCCTTGAGAAAATAATTGAGCAAAAAAAAATAGAAGTGGCAGAAAGAAAATCTGCTGTTCCTGTGCCGGTTTTGAAAAAATCTGATTTCTTTTTGCGGAAAACCTTTTCACTCAAAGAATTCCTGCTGCGCGATGAGGCTACGGGGATCATTGCAGAGTTTAAACGCAAATCGCCCTCGAAGGGAATCATAAACCAACATGCAGACGTGATTGATGTTACCAGGTCCTATACTGAAAACGGGGCATCTTGTATATCCGTGTTGACGGATCATGATTTTTTTGGGGGAAGTACAGATGATCTTATAAAAGCGAGGATCAACCAGGTTCCATTGCTGAGAAAAGATTTTATTATAGATGAGTACCAATTGCTGGAAGCAAAAGCCATGGGCGCAGATGTAATTTTATTAATAGCTGCGTGTTTGTCGGCAAACCAGGTAAAACAGTTGGCTGCTTTTGCAAAAAACCTTGGGCTGAACGTATTACTTGAATTGCATGGAGAAGATGAATTGGATCATATTTGTGATGAAACAGAACTGGTAGGTATTAATAACCGCGATTTAAAAACTTTTACTGTGGATATTGACAGGAGCCTGCGCATGGCTGAGCAGATTCCGGCTGATAAAATAAAGATTGCAGAAAGCGGGATAAATGCCGTTTCCAGTATCCGTTTGTTTATAGAAAATGGTTTCCGTGGATTTTTAATGGGAGAAAATTTTATGAAAGAGCAGGATCCGGGAGCTGCTTTTGCGAAATTTGTGAAGGAACTTAAATCAGTATAAAGTTGATCACGATTGCAGGCCGAATACTACTAATAACTAAATGCTATCTCATGAGAGTAAAAGTATGCGGCATGACACAAATTGACCAGGTAGAAAAATTGGCAGATGCGGGAGTAACATTTGCAGGATTTATTTTTTATCCGAAAAGTCCGCGGTACGTTTTTAAAAACATGACGACAACACAAATCCGGAAAGAAAACAATGTAAATAAAGTAGGCGTGTTTGTAAACTCTCCGGTTGAAGAAGTTTTACACATGGTAGATGAGTGCAGGCTGCACATGGTGCAGCTGCATGGTGATGAGAGTCCGAAATATTGTGAAAAAATTGCGGATTATGTTTCAGTAGTGAAAGCTTTTCGGTTAAGCGACAACGATAGTGTGGAGTGGATGATAAGACCGTTTATGGATGTGTGCGACATGTTTATGTTTGATACCATGGGAGCAGGTTATGGCGGAACCGGCAAGAAGTTTGACTGGAACCTGTTGAAAGGAAAAGTAATTGGTAAACCATTTTTCCTTAGTGGTGGTATAGAACCCGGCGATGAAGACAAATTAAAAATATTTATGGAAGAACCAGTAGCCAAAGCGATGTTTGCAATTGATATTAATAGCCGCTTTGAAATTACTCCCGGAATAAAAGATATGGACAGTGTAAAGTATTTTACCGGGAAACTGGCGGGATAAAACAATCTTAATTAATTTAAAAAATCGACAACAGGAAACATTATGAATATCAAAGTTTGTGGAATTACACAATTGAAACAATTGCAGCAACTGGATGGGATGGACATAGCATTTGCCGGACTCATTTTCTATAAGCAGTCAGCCAGGTATGTTCGTGATCAATTATCCGGTAGCGAGGTACAGGCTTTAGACCTTGATATCAAAAAGGTAGGCGTGTTTGTCAACGCGGAATTTGATGAAATCATGCAAACAATCGATGACTATGCATTAGACGTGGTTCAATTGCATGGTGATGAAACGCCTTACCAGTGCGAAGAACTTTCTGAACATACCGAAGTAATAAAAGCTTTCCCTATTGGGGAGTCTGTCACAAATATTGACGATATGGTTGCTGATTATGACGACGTATGTGATTATTACCTCTTTGACACCTCTGTAAAAAGTAAGGAAAGGGGTGGTACAGGAAAAAAATTTGACTGGAAAAAATTAAGCAAGAGCCGGATTGAAAAGCCTTTTTTCCTGAGTGGCGGTATTGAACTGGCCGACGCGGAAAAACTAAAGGCCATTAAACATCCTGATTTCTATTGCGTGGATATCAATAGCCGGTTTGAAAAATCACCGGGCATAAAAGATATGGCCCAGGTATTGCAATTTAAATTGATGCTGAAAAAATAAGGATGGAAATTTTTCAGTACAAAAAAGAAGATGAGCAGGCAGTGATCGACATGATTTTGCATATTCAGCAAAATGAATTCGGTGTACCGGTTACTATTAAGGATCAGCCGGATTTACTGGACGTTGAGCATTTCTATTGTAAAGGGAATGGTAATTTTTGGGTGGCAAAAGAAAGGGTTGAATTGATTGGAACCATTGCTTTAATTGATATTGGCAACCGGCAATCGGCATTAAGAAAAATGTTTGTAAGAAGCGATTATCGTGGAAAAGAAAAAGGAATTGGCCAGCGACTATTGAATCATGTAATTGAATGGTGCAACCATAAAAGTATAGATGAGATATACCTGGGTACTTTTGACAAACTGCAGGCGGCGCAAAGATTTTATTTAAAGAATGGTTTTGTGGAAGTGGAAAAAAAATCATTGCCCGTGAGCTTTCCGGTTATGCCGGTGGATAATATGTTTTTTAAACTGGGACTTAAATAAGACGTTTACAGTAAAGAGTTTGAAATGATCATCATTCGGGAAGCAATTGAAAATGATCTGCCGCAGATACTAGATATTTACAACGATGTTATTGTAAATACTACTGCAGTTTATGAATATGAGCCCCATACGCTGGAAATGCGGCAGGCCTGGTTCAAAACGAAAAAAGAACAAGGTTTCCCGGTATTTGTAGCGGAAGAAAATGGCACGGTACTGGGTTTGAGTTCTATTGGCCCGTTTCGCGCCTGGGCCGCTAATCACTACCGGGGAGAACATAGTTGATTCGAAGTCGGAGACTTCGAATAGCGGATTGCAACTCAATTAAAATTAAGAAGCAGATATTTGTTGAACTGTACAAGTGTGCGACGCAACAAAAGTTCAATAGCGTTGTTAATGCTGGTAACAAAAAATATTTAAAAATTGTGAGCAATGATAAACAGGACAATTCCATCGGGAAGATATAAGGGAACATTTCAGCAACCTGATATATTTGGGTACTATGGAAATTTCGGAGGTGCTTATATCCCTGAAATGTTACACAGGAATGTGGAAGAATTAAAGAGCCGCTATCTGCAGATTATGTATGAAGCGGATTTTCAAAAAGAATTTAATGATTTACTGGGAGATTATGTCGGTCGGCCGACACCGTTATACCTTGCACAGCGTTTAAGTAAAGAATTCAATACAAGTATTTATTTAAAAAGGGAAGATCTCTGTCATACCGGTGCCCATAAGATTAATAATACCATTGGGCAGATATTATTGGCGCAGCGATTGGGTAAAAAGCGAATCATCGCGGAAACAGGTGCTGGCCAGCATGGTGTGGCAACCGCAACTGTTTGTGCCTTGAAGGGTGTTGAATGCATTGTATACATGGGCGAAAAAGATATTGAACGGCAGGCGCCCAATGTTGCCAGGATGAAAATGCTGGGTGCTAAAGTAATTCCTGCACTGAGTGGTAGCCGTACGTTGAAAGATGCTACCAATGAAGCCATTCGTGATTGGATCAACAATCCAAATGATACACATTATATTATTGGGAGCGTGGTGGGCCCCCATCCTTACCCCGATATGGTGGCACGTTTTCAAAGTGTGATCAGTGAAGAAATAAAGAAACAGTTGAAAGATAAAACAGGCACTGAGTTTCCCACACATGTAATTGCGTGTGTAGGTGGTGGTAGTAATGCAGCAGGTGCTTTTTACCATTTCCTGGAACAAACAAGTGTACAATTAATAGCCGTAGAGGCGGCAGGTGAGGGTATCAATAGTGGGATGAGTGCCGCTACAACACAATTGGGAAAACCAGGTGTTTTACATGGAAGTAAAAGTCTTGTGATGCAGACAGCAGATGGCCAGGTGATAGAACCGCATAGTATTTCAGCTGGTTTGGATTATCCCGGAATTGGTCCGCTGCATGCGCATTTATTTGAAACGGGCCGTGCTGTTTTTTTAAGTGCAACAGATGATGAAGCGGTGGCTGCTGCTTTTCACCTGGCAAAAATTGAAGGCATTATACCTGCGCTCGAAACAGCACATGCATTGTCCGCTCTAAAACAATTGAAATTTAACGCAAGTGACAGCGTAGTGATATGTTTAAGTGGAAGAGGTGATAAGGATCTTGCGACTTATATGAAAACGATGGAAGATTCTACCCCGGACCCATCACCGAAAGCATAAAAGAAATGATCCTTGATTATTTGAAAAGTATAAAGCCTGAGACAAATAAAACATGAATAGGTTAACCGAATTATTTCAAAGGAAGAAGAACAATGTTCTTAATGTGTATTGCACAGCGGGATATCCGCAGCTAGCATCGACTATTGAAGTAATGAGGTCGTTGCAGGACAACGGTGCAGATATCATTGAACTGGGAATGCCCTATAGCGATCCGCTGGCGGACGGGCCGGTGATTCAACAAAGTAGTGCGGTTGCACTTGCTAACGGCATGACTATTGAAAAATTATTTTCTCAATTGCAGGATTTCAGAAAGCAGGTATATGTCCCCGTCATACTCATGGGCTATATGAACCCGGTACTGCAGTATGGCTTTGAAAAATTTTGCAAACACGCTGCTGCATTACCCATTGATGCGTTGATTTTACCGGATTTACCGGAACACGAATTTGAATCGGAATACGGTGCCATTATGCAGCGGTTTGGCCTGGATTTTATTTTCCTGGTAACACCCGAAACATCAGAACAAAGAATAAAAAAATTGGATCAATTGAGCACCGGTTTCCTGTATGCGGTATCATCTTCTTCCACCACCGGCAGCGATAAAAATATGACAGATGTAAACGCCTATCTAAAAAGGTTGAGCGGTTACGGACTTAAAAATCCGGTACTGGTTGGATTTGGAATAAAAGATAAGCAAACTTTTGAAGCCGCATGCATGCATGCTAACGGGGCCATCATTGGGAGTGCTTATATTAAAGCCATTGAGAAGACACAGGATATTGAAAAATCAACAAAGACATTCCTGGAGGGGATACTCAAATAATTGATTCGATAAAATGGAAGTCGTAATAATCAAATACAATGCAGGTAATATTCAAAGTGTGTTATATGCTTTGGAAAGAATTGGCGTGAATGCAGTAGTGACGGACGATGTAGAAAAAATTAAGGCAGCAGACAAGGTTATTTTTCCGGGTGTGGGGGAAGCGAGTACTGCTATGCGTTATTTAAAGGAGAGGAAATTAGATGCAATTATCAAAGATCTCAGACAACCTGTATTTGGAATATGCCTGGGAATGCAGTTGATGTGTAGGTATTCTGAAGAGAACGATACCCATTGCATGGGAATATTCAACGAATCAGTTAAATGGTTTGGAAAAGCCGGAAAGTATTCCGGTGATGATGATTTTATTCAGGTGCGGAACAGCCATGCAAATGCTGATTCACTAATAACGGGAAAAATAGAACCGGCAGTGCGGTTGAAAGTGCCACAGATAGGCTGGAACAATGTTTACAATTTAAAAACGGAGCTGTTCAACGGTTTGCCACAGAACAGCTTTTGTTATTTCGTGCACGGTTATTATGCATCCATTGGAGAACACACCATTGCCACAACAGATTATATCATTCCCTATAGTTCCGGTTTACACAGGGATAATTTTTACGGGGTGCAATTTCATCCTGAAAAAAGTGCATCTGCGGGAGAAAAAATTTTGAAAAATTTTCTGAGTTTATAACATGGAAATTATACCTGCAATTGATATCATAGACGGAAAATGCGTGCGACTTACACAGGGAGACTATGATCAAAAAAAAATTTATAATGAACATCCACTGGAAGTGGCAAAGCAATTTGAAGATGCTGGTATTAAGCGTTTGCACCTGGTTGATTTGGATGGTGCAAAAGCAGGGGCTGTTAAAAACTGGAAGGTGCTGGAATTGATAACCGGGAAAACTGGTTTGATAGTCGATTTTGGAGGAGGAATCAAAATGGAAAAGGATCTGAAAATAGTTTTTGAAAGCGGGGCAGCCTATGCAACCATCGGTAGCCTGGCAGTAAAGGACGAAAATCTTTTTGTTGAATGGCTAAAAGCGTTTGGAGCAGATAAGTTTTTATTAGGGGCGGATGTAAAGAATGAAAAGATAGCAATAGGTGGCTGGCTCGAAACAACAGACATATGGATATATGATTTCATCAAAAAATATATTGATCATGGTATAAAGCAAATATTCTGTACTGATGTAAGTAAAGATGGAAAATTGGAAGGGCCTTCTCTTGACCTATATAAAAATATCATGGCAGAATTTCCTTCATTGTATTTTATAGCAAGCGGCGGTGTGAGTTCGCTGAATGATTTGGATGCACTGGCATTTATCGGATGTAAGGGAACAATTGTAGGCAAAGCTATTTATGAAGGCCGGATGGATATCAGTGATTTACAAAAATTTTGATATGAATACAACTGATTTTTTATTGTTTGCTATCGCGAGCCTGATCTTGAATATTACTCCGGGAGCGGACATGTTATACGTGGCCACAAGAAGTACTTCGCAGGGTGTTAAAGCCGGCATTGTTTCGGCACTGGGTATTATGGCCGGTTGTATTGTTCACCTGGCAGCTGCCATTGTGGGATTGTCTGCCATCATCGCCAGTTCTGCCATAGCATTTTCAATAATCAAATATGCGGGAGCGGCCTATTTGATATACCTGGGAATTGTATCTTTTTTTGGAAAGCAAAATGCATTTAACCCGGATAAGAAAATACCGCACCAGTCATTGAAAAAAATATTCTGGCAGGGGGCAATAACAAACGTACTGAACCCCAAAGTTGCTTTGTTCTTCCTGGCTTTCCTGCCACAGTTTGTTCACACGGGTAACGGCAACACACAACTGCAAATTTTATTTTTAGGTGCCTGGTTTAATGTGTCAGGCACCATTGTAAATATGCTGGTCGCGCTGCTTTTTGGGAAAATGGGTAACTGGCTTGCAAAAAGAGAATGGTTTATCAAATGGCAGAATAAGATAACCGGGTTATTGTTGTTTGTTTTGGGAATTAAAGTGGCTTTAAGTTCAAGAAAATAAAAACATGCTTACAAAGCGTATCATACCGTGCCTGGATATTAAAGATGGGCGGACTGTCAAAGGAGTGAATTTTGAAAACATCCGCGATGCAGGTGATCCTGTTGAATTAGGTGCCTTGTATGCAAATGAAGGAGCAGACGAACTGGTGTTTCTGGATATAACCGCAACAGTAGAAAAAAGAAAAACACTCAGCGAGTTGGTAAATCGCATTGCTCATCATATTAATATTCCGTTTACAGTTGGCGGCGGTATTGTAAGTGTGGAAGATGTACAGGTATTATTGCAAAATGGGGCAGATAAAATTTCTGTTAACACATCTGCTTTTAAAAGACCTTCCTTATTGGGTGAATTGGCGAAAGAATTTGGAAGCCAGTGTGTGGTGCTGGCCATCGATACAAAACTGGAAGCAGATGGTGAATGGTATGTTTACCTGAATGGCGGACGCACCCGAACAGAAAAAAAATGTTTTGAATGGGCGAAGCAAGCTGTTGACCTGGGAGCGGGGGAAATATTACTTACCTCTATGAATCATGATGGAACAAAGCAGGGTTTTGCTATCGATATAACTATGCTATTATCAGAAGGATTGCCGGTGCCGGTAATAGCCAGCGGTGGAGGTGGCACCTTGCAACATTTCAAAGACGTATTTATTAAAGGAAAGGCCGACGCTGCATTAGCGGCCAGTATTTTTCACTTTAAAGAAATCGCTATTCCGGAATTAAAGAGATATTTGCGTAATGAATATATAGAAGTACGTATGTAACTGAGTGTGATGATTTACTTAATAATTTATTTCACCTTTTTTTTTAGTTTTTATAAGCCGGCACGTTCAAAATAAACGAAATATCAGAAAGGAAAATGTGAAAGAGCGGAGGGAGCAACAATTGCAGCAATTGCAGTTACAAAGGAAAAAAGCTGACGGAATTGCAAATGATGAAGAGAATTCCGCAAATTCGGAATACGTACAGCATTGTAATAACTGAACAATGAACAAAGGCTTGCAACAAAAATAATTTCGTATAAATTACAGGAAGGGTATGAAAATTGATTTTAAAAAATATGCGGATGGTTTAGCGCCTGCAGTAATTCAGGATTTTAAAACGAATAAGGTATTAATGCTGGGATTTATGAATGAAGCAGCATTGTCAAAGACAATGTCCGGGGGAAAAGTGACGTTTTACAGCAGGAGCAAACAAAGACTCTGGACCAAGGGCGAAGAAAGCGGTCATCATTTGCTGGTGAAGGAAGTGTTAAGTGATTGTGACAATGATACATTGCTGATAAAAGCACAACCATTGGGGCCAGTGTGTCATACCGGTGCAGATACCTGCTGGAGTGAACGCAACCACGACGATAATTTTTTATTTTACCTGGAAGATATTATACGGTTGCGCAAAGCAAGTGATGACGATACGTCTTATGTAAGACAATTATTTAAGAAAGGAATCAATAAAATTGCGCAGAAAGTTGGTGAAGAAGCTGTAGAAATGGTGATTGAATCAAAGGATAATAATGATGAATTGTTCTTAAACGAATCGGCCGACCTGCTTTTTCATTATTTACTTTTGCTTAACGCCAAAGGACATAATTTGCAGGATGTAATTGATGTATTAAAAAAACGACATTCGAAGTAAAATGAAGAAACTATTTTTAATATTTTGTTGTGTACCCGTTTCCTTGTTTTCACAAAAATTGCTCCAGGTAAATGGAAAGGTTAGTGGATTGAAGGAACAAACCCTGGTTTATTTAAGTGATGCCAATGTTCCCAAAGACACCATTGCCAAAGGGTTTGTAAAAAATGGTGCTTTTGATTTGAAAGGAAGCCTGCGCGAACCAATACTGGTTAGTCTCAATTTTGTGGAATCAAAAAAGAAGGCACTGTTATTCCTGGATAATAATAAAATAACGGTCACTGGTAGTATAACGGATGTTCAAAACATTAAGGCTATTGGTTCACCCGCCCAGGCAGACTTTCAAGCTTTCCAGGATACCTTTAATCCTTTGTTTGCAAAATATTCAGCCATCAACCAGCAGATAAACGCGGGCGGAAAAACTGATTCCCTTCAAATTAACGCGGCAAGAATTTATACGGGCATTCAGGAAAACATTGAATCATACCTGCAGCAACACCTGGCTTCTCCTGTTAGTCCGTTTCTGCTGGTAGTCACGGCCCAGCTTTCGGACGATATAACGGTGATGGAAAAGCGTTTTGACAGACTGGATAAATCAGCGCAGGAAAGTTTTTTTGGGAAATACCTGCACAATATGATTGAAGATAGTAAAGTAGGTTCTGTTGGTTCAATGGCAATCGACTTTACTCAGAATGATGTGGAGGGCAAACCTGTTACGCTTGGATCATTTAAAGGCAAATATGTGCTGGTAGATTTCTGGGCAAGCTGGTGCGGTCCCTGTCGTATGGAAAACCCCAATGTTGTAACTACCTACGAGAAATTTAAAAATAAAAATTTTACGGTACTCGGTGTGTCACTTGATAAAGCAAGAGATCCCTGGATCAAAGCGATCAATGATGATAAATTGGTTTGGACACAAGTAAGTGATCTAAAATGGTGGAACAATGAAGTGGCAAGAAAGTATCGTATAGAAGGCATTCCAAAAAATTTTCTAATAGATCCCAATGGAAAGATCATTGCAAAAGATTTGCGTGGCGAGGAATTGAAAGCAAAACTTTGTGAGTTGCTGGGTTGTAATAATTAACAACAGGGAATAATCTTAAGATAACAAACAAACAATGCCTGCATGAATTGCAGGCATTGTTTTATCTAAAAAAAGCCCTTTAATTAACATCTTTACCTTCCTGCAATTTTTTAATCATTGTATCCAGGTTGGCCTTATTAGTTTTATCAACAATCGGTTGCGCTTTCATGGCATATTGCAATGCTGTTTTATAATCTCCCACAGCAGAATATCCTCTTACCAGTCCAATCATCGTGGTCATTTGATTAGGGTTTTTATCATAGTTCAGTTTAAAAACATCTAGCGCTTCCTTTGTTTTTTTCAGTACCAGTAACTGCCTGCCGTATTGGTGAATTTCACCCATGTTACCAAAAGGCAAAGCTTTTTTCATGATTGCAGCAGCTTCTGCACCGCGACCCAGTTTATCAAGAATTTGAGATTTTGTGCTCCAACTTTGAAAACTTTTATCACCCAAAAAATTTGCACTGGTGGCAGTGTCGGTCCATTGTAAAGCCTGGTCAAGATTTGTATTGTGTTGAAGGCACCATTGGGCGGCCTGGTCCCAGGCTGTCCAGTTAAAGCCTTTGTCGCTGCGCAATTCCCGACGAAAAGATTCAACCTGCGTAATGGCAAGATCTAACTCCACTTTAAAAGGAATGGTAAGTTTTTCCCATTGCAACGCAACAGTTGCGCTGTTTTCAGTTTCATTGGTAAATTCAAACTTCAACCACTCCACACTTTTTTCTGCTGTTACTGGTTTAACTTTTACTCGTAATGCATCTTCTTTGTCATCATAATAAAAGCTTCCCCAGCTAGAGTTATTTTTTGAGAATATGACGGTACATTCATTGGGATCATATGCCACAAAAAAACCGTAATTACCTGCAGGAAGCGCCTGTCCTTCAATTTTAACATCGGTACTGAATGCTATGGTAGTGTTTTCATTGGCTCCCGCGCGCCAGGGCGCAGCTTTACTGCTTCCAAAACCAAGGTCATTGAATCCGGCCGGTACAAGCTGGCCCCAAATCTTTCCCTCTCTTGTTTTAACGCCGGGTCTGTCGTAATGGATGGTTACATCAGTAATGCCAATACGTTCACTGACCGATGCTTTTCTATTACCACCGCCCGGTACGGTGGTTAGTTGTGCCTGAACAGTATTCAATAATACAATTGAGACAACTGTGACAAAAATAATTTTACAATACTTTTTCATACAATGAAATTTTGGTTGTTACAAACGAAAGCTAGTTTATAAAACAACCCAGGCTTGCAGAATTATACTAAAGCCCGTAAAATACGGATGAAAGGAGATTTTAAAGTCTTGTAAGCGGTTTCATTGGATAGGAAAAGTAACTCCATGTTTTATAAAACGCAGTTAGAAGGATTTTTTTTCAAAAGTTTAATTTCAAATCCCTAAATTATTTACCAGTTTCTTATTGGCGTTTTTATAACAGTTTCGGGCAAATCTGGTACTTCGTTTGAAATAATATTATTAAATTTCAAACAATGAAAAAAATACTTTTACTCAGCGGTCTTTTGATTGGTGGCTTGTCTATCATGAAACCTGTCAATGCACAGGTGCATGTAAATATAAACATAGGCGTACAACCAGCATGGGGTCCGGTTGGTTACGATTACGCGGAATATTATTATTTACCGGACATAGAAGCATATTATTCTGTTCCGGATGAACAGTTTATTTATTTTGATGAAGGACGTTGGATTACGTCTGCCTATTTGCCCGGCAGATGGTCTGATTATGATTTATATTCAGGATACAAAGTAGTCATCAATGAACGCAATCCCTGGAACCACTTCTATGATCACAGATCCCGGTATGCTCCTTTTCGTTACAGGCACGACCAGGTTGTGATCAGGGACCGCCGTGGTTATGGTGGAGGAAATTATGGTCGCCCTTATTATGAAGACAGGAGAGAAAGGAGATGGGACTATGATCGCGACAACCGAAGAGATCATGATTATCGTGGAAGAGAAAATGATCGTGGTTGGGGACATGAAAGGGATAATGATCGCGGACGTGGACACGAGAGAGACAGGGATCATGATAATGGTCGTGGACATGGAAGGGGAAGATGGTAAATGATATTATGATAGCAATGCCCGCTGAAATTTCAGCGGGTATTTTTTTTAATCTAGCCCCAACGGGTAGTATTTATTTTAGCGATAATCGTCCGAATTACGGACGTAAAAACTTAATGATTCCCCACTGTTTTCTTGCAGTGGGGATTGTATTTTTAGATACATTTCGTTTCAATACAAACATCTGATATATTAAACCAGACCATTTTGATCTTAATCTTTTAGCGCTTTGTTTCCTACACTTTCTTTTTTCGACACATAACTGTAGAAGCAATGTTAAGTGTTGATGCAAATGACATATTTGGTAGCAGTATATTGATAGCCTGTTGTTAGCGGTCATCATATTTTATAAGAATAAAAATAATTTTTCTGAAGGCGCTTTAAATTATAAATAAGTATGCCAATAGAAAATGGCAAATACAATTCATTGACCAAATATTTTCCGGGTATACATTTATAATCCCGGCAAAGAAAAAAATAGATTTAATTTTAGGATGGAATTGTTTCTTTTTTCACATTTTTCAAGTACTAAGTTTAAAGCAGTCGTGAATTTTCATTGGCTACATATATCGATTTAAACACTAGGGTTTGTGTTTCACTGTGGCTTTTTCTGATCATTACCGGCAACTATTTAACAAGTGGGTAAATACAAAATAATAAACTCTTTTTATAGCGATTCCAAATAGAACGGCTTGTATTCTTGAAGAATCAATCACTTATATTCATTAACTAAAACTTCCTTAAAATGAAAAAACATTCTTATTGCCCACTTTTATTTGCTTATTGTTTTTAATTTACTGTTGTCACAAAATTGACTGGTTTGATTTTCTGAACAATGATCACTGGCCATTCAAACCAAACGAAAAATTATTCGTCCGAAGTTTCAATTAAGTGGCTGCACAAACAGTTACGCCCTAATTTGCACCAACATTACCCCGCTTGTGCGTTTGGTACCAGGCCGTTTTTTTGCCTATTGGGGTATTGCTTTATATGGATTCGATGTTCCGGTTATGACGGCTTATCAATCGCTGCCGAACAACTTACCGACATTCCTTCTATGCCATCTGCTGAACATGGCGGAAACTTATCATTGCGCTGCCAGTGCAAATGGTTCCCTTGCCGCAATGAACCGTAATTTTTTCGCCACAGCTTCGGATGCTAATAAAACAACTATGGATTCATTGGAGAACGTCCTGAACCAGCCTTACGCCGGGGAAGTAATACAGAAGCATTAGAGCGCTCCACCAATTTTGGAAAGGCTGTTGCGCAATTGGTTTTTGATTGTTCTAAACTGGGGGAGCCAGCCATACATCAGATATTTAGCTTTGCTGAAAGGAGCGGATTTTAAGTATGTAAAAGAAAAATAGAGACTGAATGCGCAAAATTATTTTATTGCTTACTAGTTGCTGGGATTTATTTGCTCTTCATTGAGTTTGTAAACTACCAGTTTATTTCGTCAACTACTCAATTCGGTATTTTTTTACATGTCAGCATATGCAATTTAGGAGAATGTTTCTCTGAAATAAGTAGGTAACTTCAATAAGCAATATTAAGTTATGGTTGGTTTTTCAAACTGTTCGGTATTTGGATGGTTGGGATTTTTTTCAAAAATCTGGCAGCCCCTTTTATATCTTAGTCTTATAGTTTGCCCTCTTGCATTAATTGCCCAAAAAGAAGAGATTGATAGCCTGAAAAGAGTATTGCCCTCATTGAAGGATTCAGCTAAAACAGATTGTTTATACAATATTGGTATTCAGTATATTTCTAAAAAAAATAAAGATTCTTGCCTTTTTTATATAAATCTTGGATATGAAGAATCAAAAAGAATAAATTATATACGTGGTATTGCCGGGTACTTTTGTGCAAAAACCGGTGTAAAACAAAGTTTTCAACCCCAGGATATAAAAGGTTCAGAACAATCGGCCAGAGAAGCATTGAAATGGTATGGATTGACGGGCAATAAGAAAGAAATTGAAATTGTCTATTTTTTGATTCGCAGAGTGTTTTTGAATCAATCCTCATACGATTCTGCAGACAAATACATGCAGTTGAGTTATTATTGGTCAGTTAAGAACGAAAACTTAGAATGGGTAGGAAATTGCTATGAAATCTACCGTGATTCGGGTGAATACGAAAAGGCATTTGACGCTTTTCAAAAAATACAACAATTAAGACTTCAAGCTACCGGGAAAGTGGATTCCATGCTTGAAAATTATACCCTCGGCGAGTTATACAGAAGGGTTGAAAATTATTCAACAGCCCTTCATTATTATCAAAAGCTTATTAAAAATATGGATTTGAATAAGGCAAATATCTGGTACCGGGTAAGTTATCCGGAGCTATTTGCATTAAACGGAAAGTTTGATTCCGCTAGGTATTATTATAACCAAATAGATGTAAAAAAATGTGACAGGCATGAATTGCGTTTTTACCTGGTGAGCAAGGGAGAATTTTATTTGTTGCAGAATGATTACAAACAGGCACTTGGTTATTTTCAGGGGGCATTGAAATATCATCGGGAAGTAAATGACATTGTTCAGGTAAACAGAACATTATTTGATTTGGCAAAATGTTATTATGCACTTCAAAGTAACCGAACAGCACTTGTGTATACACAGGAAGGGCTCACCCTTTCCCTTCTAAGCCGTTCCAAACAATACATACGGGATGGTTATCAGATGCTTTATTATATCTATGAAAGAGAACATCAATCAGACAGTGCTTTCTTCTATTACAAAAAATATATTATCCAAAAAGACCTGGTTGCAAATGATATTGTAAAGGCGAAATTTGTTGCTTATAATTACGAGCAGAAAATCAATTTACTTGGTAAGGAAGGTGAAGCCCAGAAGATAAATTTGGCAAAGGAATCTTTCTTGCGACGAACCCTTATAGCCGGAATACTGGTTATATTATTATTGGGCATTGTTATTTTCAGGAATATTGTGTTGAATCGCCGAAATGATAAGCAATTGCTTGAATACAAACTTGACATGGAAAAATTTGAAAATGAAAAAGCAAAAGTTGAGTTACAACAAAAGGCTTCAGAGTTGGAAATGAAAGCACTGCGTGCTCAAATGAATCCACATTTCATTTTTAATTCACTCAACTCTATCAACCGGTTTATTCTGCAAAATAATAAAGCAGAGGCATCCGCATATCTTTCAAAATTTTCAAGGCTCGTAAGAATGATACTCCAGAATTCACAGGCTCCTTTAATTACCTTGGAAAGTGAATTGGAATCATTGCGATTGTACCTGGAACTGGAATCCGTAAGATTTGATCATCATTTCGAATTTACCATCAGTGTTGAAGAAGATCTGGAAATTTCTGCGCTTAGGGTACCGCCGCTTATCATTCAACCTTATGCTGAAAATGCTATCTGGCACGGCTTGATGCATAAAGAAGAAAAGGGACTTTTGCAAATTGCATTCTTCCTGGAAGGTTATGATGTACTGTGTTGCAGAATAACTGATGATGGTATTGGAAGAAAGAAATCGACGGAATTAAAAAGCAAATCGGCTTCCATCCATAAATCAATGGGCATGCAGATAACGGCCAGCAGGATCGAAATGCTTCAACAGAATAAAAACATTGATGCGCATATAAAAATTACGGACCTGGTATTGCCAGACGGGTCTGTGGGGGGTACAGAAGTATTAATAAAAATTCCTGTCATCTATGATTAAAGCCATTGTCATAGATGATGAAGTACATTGTTTGCAAACACTCAGCCTCTTGCTGCAAGAGTTTTGCCCGGATGTACACTTGCTGGAACAATGCCGTTCGGCAAAAAAGGGATTGGAAGCTATTGAAAAATTCAAACCAAATCTCGTGTTTCTGGATATTGAAATGCCTCTTATGAACGGTTTCGAAATGCTGGAACAGTTTACGACGATTCAATTCGCCATTATTTTCACTACCGGCTATGATCAGTATGCTATTAAAGCCATCCGTTTCAGCGCACTTGACTATTTATTAAAACCCATTAATTCCACAGAATTGATCAATGCTGTACAAAAAGTTCAGGAACAACGACACTTGCCAATTGCAGAGCAATTCCAGATGCTTTTAAAAAAAGTGCAGCACAACGGCAGCCAATTTAATAAAATTGCCATACCAACAGCTGAAGGTTTTGAACTGGTGCCAGTAGACCACATAATATATTTGGAAGCAGACGATAATTACACTCATATTTTTCTCAAAAGCAAGCTAAAAATTATAGCCTGCCGCACATTGAAAGAAATGGAGGAGCAGTTAGATGATTTTCCTTTTTTCATCAGGGTTCACCACTCGTATATGATTAATCTGAACGAGGTAACAAAATACATACGGGGCGAAGGTGGTTACCTTATCATGAGTGACAGTTCTACTGTAAGTGTCTCCCGCAGCAGGAAAGATTCGTTGTTAAAATGGTTTTGATTTTTTGTTGCAGCGCTAAAAGAATCCTTCTCCTTTTCGTTTCACCTTTTTTGAATTTTAAGAAGTTATGTTTCTTGGTCACCCTCTGATTTCGACCAATCACTGTTATTATCTGTTAAATACTCACTGGCGTTACAGCCAGACCTGGTATAAAAGTATTTTCAGGTATGCTTAGTCAAATTATTAATCACCGTTAATTATTTTTAACATGAAAAAGATCGTGTTTATCAGCATTGCTACCTGGATGGTTTTAATAGCGGGCATCGCACCAATGTATGCACAGCAATTAACCGATGCTTTTGCATTCAATCATTATTCTCTTGCCTCAGCAAAGCGCATTGCAACAACATCGAATGATCGTTCCAACCTGGCTATACCATCCAATAAAGTCAGCATCAAAGTGGTGCGCGATTTTGCACAATCTTTTAAAGATGCTGAGAACGTACGTTGGTATAAGATACCTGGTGGGACGATAGTTTATTTTTCTGATAAGGGCATGGAGAGAAGGTCCACATATGACGAAAGCGGTCACTGGCTTTATAATATTAGCAGTTATACAGAAGAGCATCTCCCAAAAAGACTGGTATCTCAGGTCCGGAGTATTTATTATGAATTTTGCATTAATTCAATTACGGAGGTTAACACAGATGGCAGGATCATCTACATGTTTTATCTCGAAGGGAAAGACAAATGGAAAACGATAAGATTGTCGGGAGACGAAATGGAAGAGGTGGATGAACTGCTAAAATAGCAGTAATGGTATCCCCGATTTTGAAAGTTCCCGGTCAAATTGCAATAAGCCAAGCTGTTTTCATACGGTTAAAATTAAAAAAGAGACAGATTCTGACGTGCGTGCAGAAGTAAACGCATCATTAAGGCAGTCTAGTTAAGCAAAACTTAATGATTCCCCGCTGTATTCTTACAGGGGGGTTTTTATGGTCTTTTTTTGATCTCATCTTTTTGCCCTGAACCGGGGATTAATAACTGCTAAACCCGGTAATGATGGCCTCCCAGTAAAACATATTGAATTATTAAGGTCGGCATGTTCATTAAAATTAGTAAAGGTCCCCGCTATATTCTTATAGCGGGGGATTATTTTGGCACTTATACCAGCAACCAATAGCGGTTTTATCAGGAAAACAATTGTATTTTAGAAACAAATGAGAAAAAGGAATGAGAATTTATATTTCAGGGATGCTGGTAAATTTGTGTTGAAGTCTGTTACCCGTTCAAATCCTGCCCTGGAAATTCCAGACGTATATTTTATGCAGGAGCAAATGGGCACCGATTTTTTATTCAAATTTACAATGTATGCTGGTTTTGGATTTTTCTTCTCCCAAGTGCACCGGATCGTTATGTTAAAAGAAATGAACAATAAAAGTTGAAAATATTTTTTAAAGCAAAGTCAGGCTCCTTAATTATTTCGCATTGGACCGCAGTATGACCTCAGTATAAATAAAAAAGCAGAATAACATGGGTAGGGGGTAAAATAAAATATAACTACCTGGCAAAAATGCCTGATGATGGAATTATAACTGCTATGAGTAAACGATTGTATAACTTAGCATTTGTTTCAGTAAAGTTTATTTACTGCACCTTACTCATTTTTTCATTTTCTTTTTTTGCGCGCTCTCAGGAGATGGCCGTCAGGGTGTATACTGCCAAAGACGGATTGCCTTCTAATTATGTCTACGAAACTTATCAGGATAAGCTTGGTTATTTATGGATAGGCTCACCATACGGACTTAGCCGGTTTGATGGCAAATATTTTACAAATTATGGCTTGTCAGACGGGTTGCCCGATCTAAGGACAAATTGCGGATTCATGGACAGCCGGTTAAGATTCTGGGCTGGAACAACAAGGGGTATGGCTCAATTCAAAGGAAACAAGTTCACCCGGTATCCATTGACAGATTCACAAAACATAAGATGGGTTTTTCAAATTTTTGAAACAAAGACAAAACAGGTCTGGTCATTAACAAGTACGGGTGTATACCAGTTTAATTTGAATAAATGGTACAAAATAAAATTGTATCCCGGTTATGAAAACCATGCTTGCAGGAATATTATTGAAACAAATGACGGCATTTATATTAATTATGGTGACCTGCTGGTACTAAAAAAAGCAGATGGTACATATAAAACAATAGGGACGCTCAAAAATAAAGGCTACTACTATAACCAATTGTCAATGTCTGCAGGGGAAGCTTTTATTTCAACAATGGATGGTATCTATACTATAATAGATCAACAATTGGTAAAACTTCCGGGAGCGTGCGGTAGATTAAGGGATGTCTATGTTTATTTTCGCGACAGCAAAAAAAGAATGTGGCTGGGAACGGAAAAAAATGGGATTCAGGTAATGACCGAAGGCGATTCTGTTCATATTAAGTCTGTATATAAAGGAACCACACACAATCTGATACAGCATATTGCTGAAGATAAACTGGGAAATATCTGGGTCACAACCGGAAGCGGGCTGGTAAGAATATCAGAAATGGGCTTTAAGTTTATTGATATACCTGTTATTGGAAATGGTACTTTGTTCAGTGTCTTCCAACCTCCGACAGGCCCACTAATGATCAATAATGGCAGCCTTACAATGCAAACGTTTGAAAATGGAATATTAAAAGTAAAAAAACTTATTACAGGAAGTGGTCACCAACTCCTGAATAATGAATTGATTATTGATAATTATGCATTTGATAATAAAAACCGTTGCTGGTATTTTTTGAGGGGTTGGTTACTGGCTATGCAGGAAGGGAATAAGTTATACAAACAAAATAATCAACTAGCCCCTTTAGGCAATGAAGTATTTGATGTTCTTTTTGATACTTTCCGTAAGAAAATAATGGTAGCGGTAGGAACACAAAAATTTCCATGCCAATTTAATGACACTTCCTACAACCCGCTTGCTGTCTCTAATAACATTGATGTAAAAGGAAATATAAGGCATTTACATCAGTGTGCAAACGGTACTATTTTATTTGCAACAGATCGCGGATTCATTTATTCAATAGATCTAAAAAATATTTGCAAACTACAATTAGATGAAGTTGACTCAGAAGGAGAAGTAAGCAGGTTCTGCAACGATCCAACCGGCGACGTCTGGGTTATTTATAATGGAAGAGGGCTTCGATGTTATCGCTGGCAAAATGAATCACTGGTTTTTAAAGAACAACTTACAAAAAAAGATGGTTTATCCAATGACAATGTAAGCTCATTGTGTTTTGATAACCACAATAATTTATGGGTTTGCGCCAATTCAAGCGTAACCGTGTTTTCAAAAAAAACAAATGCAACAAGGGATGCTATTTACCAGGTAATTAGTTTTTTTGATGCTGAAGATCTTCAATTGGATAATGCGTATGGAACCAGGTTGATTAAAGATTTAAAAGGGAATATCTGGCTTTATTTTGGTAACCACCTGGTATGTTTTTTTCCGGATAAAATAAATTACACTCCCCCGGTCCCTTTAATAGAAATTGAAAATTTGAAGCTTAATCTGCAGGAAACCAACTGGACAGATTATGCAGATTCTTTAACAGGAATATTTCAATTACCTTATCATCTTACCCTTTCTCATGAAAATAATACACTGGGTATTTATTTTAAAGGCATTTCGTCTTCAGGAACCGATGGAATAAAGTATTCCTATTTGCTTGAGGGTTTAGAAAATTTGTGGAGTATTCCTTCATCCAATGATTTTATTTCGTATGTAAGACTTCCGCCCGGAAAATATAATTTTAAAGTAAAAGCACAATTACCCAATACAAACTGGAGTGAACCAGCTGTCTTTTCTTTTGAAATTGAAAAAGCATTCTGGCAAACATGGTGGTTTTATATTTTGATCGGGTTGGTCTTATTCACTGGCATATATATATTATTCCGGTACAGGCTGAACCAAAAAATAAATTTATTGGAAATGCGCAACCGTATCAGCCAGGACCTGCATGATGAAATAGGGGCATCAATAAGTGGCATTAACCTGCTCAGTCAGATGGCAGCAGAAAAGTTGCGTAATAATGAACCGGGAGAAGCTGCTGACTATTTGTTTAAAGTCAAAAATTATACACAGGACGTAATTGAGAAGCTGAGTGATATGGTGTGGATATTTAATCCGCAGAACGACAGCATTGAAAAGCTTTTGCAAAGATTAAGGTCTTTTACTATTTCAATTGCGATGTCAAAAAACATAAAGATTCACTTTGTTACAGATAAAGACAGTGGTTCAATAAACTTGACCATCAGGCAACGAAAAGCGATATACCTCATAAGTAAAGAGGCCATAAACAACTTGTTTAAATACGCTGATTGCAACAATATTTATTATGGGTTTAATATCAAAGGTTCTAAATGGCGGCTAGCAATACAGGATGATGGAAAGGGTTTTGTATCCTTCGAAAATAATAATGGTAATGGCTTGAGAAATATGCAGGCAAGGGCTGATGAGATCGGTGCAAACTTCTCTATTCAGTCGCAGCCGGGTGCAGGCACCATTATCACTTTGGAATCATAAATACCTCATTTGAGGGTGATAGGCAACAATTCGACAACCTACATTTGTACAGTGAATGACAAAAAGGAAATACGGGTAGCTGTTTTTGAAGATAATCCGATTATGATGGATGCTTACCGTTCTATTCTTAACGGTTCGCCCGGCTATATATGTACCGGGTGTTTTACCAGCTGTAATGACTGGAAACATGACATTGAAAAAAGTTGTCCTGACGTGGTGTTGATGGATATTGAAATGACCGGCATCAATGGTATTAAAGCAACCGGGCTGATAAAAAAAGAATTCCCGGTTGTAAGAATACTGATACAAACGGTCTTTGAAGATGATGCCAAAATATTTGAAGCATTATGCGCTGGTGCCAATGGCTATATTTTAAAAAACACTTCTCCGGTAAAAATGCTGGAAGCGGTAACTGATGTACAAAACGGTGGAGTTGCATTCAACCCGGCCGTGGCAGCTAAAGTAGTTACACTTTTTCAGAAATTTATTGCTCCTTCGGCAACTGTTATTGATTACCAGCTTACAGAAAGGGAAAAAGAAATTCTTTGCCTGCTAACGGAAGGTATGCCTATGCCACGTATTGCTGAAAAAATATTCCTTGGCTATGAAACAGTAAGGGGCTACGTAAAAAGTATTTATCAAAAACTACATGTGGCATCTGCTACCGAGGCGGTAGCCAAAGCATTGAAAGAAAAATTGGTATAACTTTCAAATGCTTCTCTGTTCCAATATTCACTCCAAAAATGTATGATCAAATTTCTTCATTGGGAAGTTTCATTTTGTATTTTTGACAGTTAGGTTAATGATAGTAACTTATTAAGGGTCAAATAATGAGATTGTCAGATATATTGGCTGAATAATATTAACAGGGTAGGATCTGCATCTTCATACTATAACTTGAAATAGATTTCACCATCATTCTTTTAATTTGGCAGCTTTAAGTAACATCTCCGGTACAAAAATTTCCTGAAAGATGGCAGGCACTTTTTGCGATGAGGACTTCATCAGTATTTTTAAAAAAATACCCCCAATTGAGGGATTTTTATGCAGTTCTAGCGCTTTTATTTTTGATTTTCCATTTATCCTTCTCTTTCAATATTATTTACACTTTTGAATCAATGTTATTTAATTATCAGACTTTAAACAACATTCATTAAAACCTTTCCAAAATGAAAAAAATATTCTTCCTCACAGAAGTAATTGGCGGTCTGATTGCCTTTAATAGTTGCGAAAAATTTAATTTATTCGACTTTAATATCAGTAAAGTCAAATAGCTGCAGCAAATCAACTTACTATTTCTTTTGATATTTAAAAATCCCACTTTATGAAAAGGAGCAACTACTTTTTTCTTAAACTTTTAAAAAATGTATTATGATGAAAAAAATTGGATTGCAATTGGGAATCATCATGGCAGTGATGCTTATTATTTCCTCCTGCCAGAAGGAAATTAAACCTTCGGCAGATCTGCAGAGTAATGGATTGCTTAGCAAAAAACATAGTGAAGATGGCGGAGGCGCTGCCACCTCTAAAGTATTAGCATCGGGGTTAAACTATCCAAGAGGATTAAAATTTGGACCTGATGGAAAATTATATGTTGCGGAGGCTGGTACAGGGGCAACTCCATTACACAGCACTCAGAGTTGCCCTGAGTTGCAGCCGCATGTTTTCTCGCCATATTTTGGTTCACCAACCGGTGGTCGTGTTTCCAAAATTGATCCCTCATCAGGTAACCGCACAACTGTGGTTGATAATTTACCCACAAGTGTTGGAACCAATCAAGACGGATCCAGGGCAGATGTATTCGGACCGGCAGATGTTGCGTTTATAGATAATAGACTATATGTACTTCAGAGCGGAGCGGGTTGCGGTCATGGCGTTCCATCACTACCCAACAGTATATTAAGGATTAATTCTAACGGAAGGCATACCATCATTGCGGATTTAGGCAACTGGTCAATAGCACATCCTGGTGCAAACAATGAACAAGATGATTACACACCTGAAGGCAATTGGTACAGTATGACTGTTTCAGAAGATCATTTCTATGCACTGGAACCCAATCATGGAAACTTTGTAAAAGTTAGTTTGCATGGAAGGATCCGGGAAGTGGTTGATATTTCTGCAAGTCAAGGACATATTGTACCCACAGCAGTTGTTAGTAAAGGAGATGATTTTTATGTAGGGGATCTGGGTGTATTTCCTAGTACTGGTATCTCCAGCATTTTTAAGATTACACCATCGGGTAATATTAAAAAAATAGCCACAGGATTCAGTCCGATTGTGGGACTTGTGCTGGATAAGCATTCAAATATCTATGTGCTTGAAATGACTTCAGGTGAACCATTTCCTGCGCCGGGTACGGGCAGAATAAGAAAATTAAAACCCAATGGAAAGGTAGAAACCGTAATAACAGGACTAAATCTTCCAACTGCCATGACAATGGGACCAGATGGAAATTTATATGTTTCTGCCTGGGGATTTGGACCGCCAATGGGTCAGATAGTGAAAGTAACATTGAAGACTGATTCAGATAGAGACGATGAAGTTTACCATTGAAATTAAAAATCGTCAGCAGATTTGGACATTTACAGGGTAGCTACTAAAAGTTACGTTAAACACTTAAATAAACCATTTGCATACATTTTCAATTGGTGTACGCAACAATTTAAGTGTTATAATAGGGAAGCAGGAATTGCTTCCCTATTATTTATATTAAAAAAAGATAACGGTTAAATTATTTCGCTGTTTGTATATCCTGAAAGCCTGTAACGGGTCCAGATACAAAAGCGCATTATCAATTCTGACACAGGGAAGATATATACAGGAAGGCTTTTTATTTACTGTAAGTAAAACTTCTTACATCTTCCGCAGGTATTTCTACACTTCCCGGAAAATAAACATCCGCATAGTCCAGACGGAAAATTTCTTTCTTTTTATTTTTCCTGATTATTTTTTCAGTATCAATGATGGTTGAAAAGTGTTTTTTGTAAATACCAAGTACATATATTTCTGCATAATATTTTCCCACAGGTAAATCTTCTATGATAACTTTGTTATCGGCATCCGGATAAAAAACTTTTCTCACGATACCTGCACCGGTATGATCAAATTTATCGAGTATGATTAAAACAGAATCAACGTTGTTATTCTTATTGACTGAATTGTCGAGTTGTATGGAGTAACTAACGCTAAAGTATTTGTCAAATTCACTTTGTTCTCTGGAGACAGGATTTCTCCGTTTTGTTAGGGGACCTTCCCCGGTAGCGTTTGAAGCAATGGATGTGCCCAATAGTAAGGCGATAAACAGGGTACGTATTGTCAACATAAAAAACATTTTAAAAGGTTCGAAAAAATCTATAAGGTTTTAACCTGTCGAATGTTTTTCAATTGGATGAGTTGGATGATTTATTCGATGAATGAGCTAATTGCTTCGACAAAGATTGCACGGTATTTTTACTGATGCAAGCTTTTTTGAATAATAATTTCGGAATTTACGGTTAGTCAATACGGTTATCTTTAGTAACAAACTGGTTTTCAACTATATTTCAAGCCTTCGGTTTTTTAATTTTTTATTTAACCTTACGTGGAAACACGCGTTTATGTATGTAAGAATGTGTCGCCTGGCTCATTATTATTTTCGACGAAGTATTGATGGGGATGAAACCGCTATCAGTTTACACTCCCAAATGAGCCCGAGATTTTTTTTATACCCGAACCTGTTCGTCACGGAAATCAACCATAACGGGTACGTGGTCACTATACGAAGACCAATATTGGTGATCACCAATTGATACAGATGCGATCCGATCAATCATGTTTGACGATGCAAAACAATAATCCAGGTGGTAAGGTTTGTCTTTATGACGGTACAAATAATAAGTGGGGTGTTGTTCCTTTCCCTGTTCCTGTTGATGATGCAGGTGGTATGCACTATGTATTCCTTTGCGCGATAAAAAATCAACTACGCTGGAGTGATTGCCAGCTCTGTGTTTCCTGTCCCAGATACTATTGCTGTTGAAATCGCCTGCCAAAATGGTATTTTTATTTTTCAGGTATTTGTGATAGCAATGTATAGCCTTCCATACCTGCTCTACATAAGTTCCATCGGAATCGTCAGGATTATTTGCCCACACTGCAAAAAGTGTAAAACGATTGGTGGGATGAGTAACGCTTATCGGCACCACCATTCTGAATTCCGGCCGGTGTATTTTAATAAGCTTCAATTTATAGTCATTGTATGATAAAATACACAGCCCTTTATTTTGATTGTTGCCAAACCAAAGTACGTTGGTGGCTTTGCACAATTCATCACGGTATGAAAGCTTATCTGGATGTTCGCATTCAGGCACTACCAAAACATCAGGCGCGTATGCCAGAATATGAGGTGCTTTTTTTCGGAAAGCCATATTGCAATTCCATGTAATAATTTTCATCAATTGCTTTTAGGAATATAAATTACATCAATTGCCTCTTGTAAAGCTGGATTGCATTTTCATAACCTAGGTATAAAGCATCACAAATAAGTGCATGGCCAATTGACACTTCTGCCAGCCCGGAAATATTATCAGCAAAATATTTCAGGTTGTTTAAATCAAGGTCGTGGCCTGCATTAATCCCCAGCTTCAGTTCATTGGCTGTTTTTGCTGCATCGATATAAGCCGCTATGGCGGACATTTTGTTTTTCGCATACTGATGAGCGTAAGATTCAGTATACAATTCAATCCTGTCTGCACCGGTAGCTGCTGCGCCCTCCACCATTTCAAGAACGGGATCCACAAAAATGGAGGTTCGGATACCCGCTTTTTTAAAAATACGGATGATGCCAATTAAATATTCTTTATGCTTGAGTGTATCCCATCCATGATCTGAAGTCAATTGACCTTCTGCATCCGGTACCAGGGTAACCTGTTCTGGTTTCACTTCCAATACCAGGTCTATAAATTTTTGTTCACTGCAATTGCCTTCAATATTGAATTCTGTAGTAATGATTTTTTTTATGGCTCTTACATCACTGTAACGGATATGTCTTTCGTCTGGTCTTGGATGCACAGTAACACCATCGGCTCCAAATAACTGTGCGTCAACGGCAGCTTTAATTACGTCCGGATTGTTGCCACCGCGACTGTTTCTAAGCGTAGCAAATTTGTTTATGTTGATGCTTAATTTTGTCATGCGGCAAAATTAGCGGGTATTTATTTAGCGATAGGTGGACAATGACAAAATAAATCAGTAGCAGGTTTATGCTTTTGTGAGTCCAATAGATTTTAGCAATTCGCCATTCAATAACTTTATTTCCAGCAAGTAGCTACCGGACGCGTATTTGATTAGATTCTTAAGCGGTATTGAATTTGGACCGGTTTGAAGGGGAATACCGGTCATACGAACAACACTTTTGTTTGCGTTAATCAAACTGATAACGGCGTTAAATGTAACATCACTGTGAATTAAAATCAGTAGTTCTGCGTTGAATGGATCGGGGGTTACCGTTACCGTTAGTCTCATGCTATTTACATTTAAATGCCCTGTCCAGATTTTATCTGAACAAAGGCATTGAGATTTAAACTGCATAAAGGGGGATCATCGGCTGATAAATCGGATCAATTGGATAGGGTAGCAAAACGGCTTGGTTAGGGGCTAATAGGTTATGTTGTAAATATATGTAAAAATACTAAGAAACATTAGTTAAACTACGTAAATATTTATACCGTAAAAATACTAGTAATCATTGATTATCGGTGGTCAAAACCTGGCAACGAACTTGAGATTTATCAGTCGCGGAGTAAGCCTGTTGGGAATTGTGTACGTTGTATTGGAGAAATCTTTGATTAAAAGATATGAGATAGTATTGGGTCTGTCAATGATATTAAAAATCTCCAGTGTAGCCCAGATATTTTCGAAATCTTTAAAAGGACTGTGGGTACGTCGTTTGGTTTTATCGCTGTCAAGTAACAATGCGCTAAAACCGAGATCAATCCTGATATAGGGATCGATAAATAATGCGTTGCGGTATTTTACACTTCCGGGTATATTATAAGGAAGATTACTTCCATAGAGTGTATTGATATAGACTTTAAAATTTTTGTTGGTAGAAAGATAATCCTGGAAAAACATCCCAAATGTCAGTAAGCGATCTGAGGGTCGTCTTACCCATCCCTGGTGAACCAATGAACTGTCAATGGGTTGGTTCAATGAATCCAACTTGTAATTATAAAAGGTAGCACCTGCAATTTTCTCCTTAGTATTCATGATGCCAAAACTTATCCAGCTTTCTGCATCTTTCACCAGTTCACCAAACAAACGCATTTCAATACCGGTTGCATAGGCTTTGGCACTGTTCTCACCAAAATAACGGAGGCGCACATTGTCAATATCATAAGGTACCACATCATGCATTCCCTTATAATATACTTCAGTGGTTAAGCGCATAGGTCTTCCGTTTAGTCCTTCAAAATTGTAATCAAAACCTCCGCTGACCTGCCAGCTTTTTTGTGCTTTCAATCCACGGTTAATACTACCATCCGGTCTGCGCAGTTCCCGGTAGAAAGGTGGTTGATCGTATTTACCTGCCGCGCCGCGGATAACAATGTCTTTTTTCCAACGGGAGGGTTTCCATGAAAATCCAATACGCGGTGAAACCAGCAGTTCTTTGTTGAGATCATTGTAATTGAAACGAACGCCTGCCTGCAGGATAAAATCAGCTGAATCCCGGAACGCAATATTATCCTGTACAAAACCACTGTAACGATTGACGGTAATATCTGCCCTTGATTTCAAAACTTCGTATAAGGATAACTGTGATGCATTAAAAGGCAATGAATAACCGGCAGAATCCTGGTATTGCCATTCATTTATCTTATCGGTTATCGATTGTCGATCGGCGCTTAAACCCCATTGAATGGCGTGGCGTCCTTTGTCATAATAACCTTTGTGGCTGATGTTGAATACATCAATATCTAATTTGTTCCGCGCGTATTGCTGAAACAGTCCGGCACCCAGTGGATTCACTATCAAACCAAAAGTTGGTTTACTCTTATCGAAATCCCTTTCACCAAATAAGTAAGCACCGGTAATATCCAAAGATTCATTTTCATTGTCCTGGAAAAAACTGGCCATCCATTTAAGTTTCAGGTTTTTTCTTACCTGCTGTAAAATTGAAAGTCCAATCATATTTGTTTTATATCGATCCTCTTCCTTGCCATTAAAAAAAATATCCAGTCCAAGATTAGCACTGAAATAGGGCGAGAATACAGACGCTGTTTGTTGTGAAAATTCAGGTACCAGCGTAAATTTGGTTTGCGAAAAATTGCCAAATAGTTCTGCGCTCCAATGACTATTGAACTGATATGTAAGCAGGGCCTGCAAATCGGCAGACGAAGGAACATAGTTGCCTTTTGTTTCCTGGCTGGCCAATAAATTCTTGTTACTCTTATTGCGAACACCTACCAGGTATGTGAATTTATTGTTTGCGGCTACACCTTCCAGGTGAAATCCCTGTTCCAGTAAACTTATATAAGCAGACCCCCCAAATTGTTTTGGTTTTTTATATTGAATATCCAATACACTACTCATTTTATCTCCATAACGTGCCTGGAAACCACCGTTATAAAAATTTACACTTCGTGTCATTTCAGGATTAATAAAACTTAAACCTTCCTGCTGCCCGCTGCGTACCAGGTAAGGCCGGAAGATTTCAAAATCGTTTACATAGATTAGGTTCTCGTCATAGTTCCCGCCACGTACTGAATAATTAGAAGTAAGTTCATTGTTTGACCCTACAAAAATCTTGATTAAACTTTCAATTCCACCAATGGGAGAGGGGATATTAATGGCCTGTTTGGGGTTTATATTCACCAATCCAGCTTCTCTTCTCTGCCGTTGATCCGTTACTACTACTTCCTGTAATTCTTTTGATCCTTTTTCGAGCCGCACCACTATTTTTTCTTCTTCGGATTCACTCAAAAGAAAATTGCGCTGCTCTGTTTTGTAACTTGTATGAGAAAAAATCAGGGCAAAGGCTTTATCTGCCGGAACCTTTATGCTGAATGCACCGGAATCGTTGCTGATATAACCGCCGGTACGACCCAGAATGCTGATACTTACTTTGCTTAGCGGTTGCTCATTTTCATCGAGTATCCTTCCTGATATAAATGCTACTTTTTTTTGAGCAAACAAATGAATGGTAGAAATAAAGCAAAGGGCTAATAAGAAAAGTTTGGTTTTTAGCATTGCGATTTATAACGGTAAACTAACGGCAATATTACAGAATAAATGTTTTGTTTTGACGGCATACACTTTGTATACTATTTACTGAATACAATAACTCCTTATTTCACCCAAAAACATCACTGGTATGAATACAAACCGTCTATCAGCATCCATTCAAATGGCATTAAATGCGCAAATGACAAAAGAAGCGCACGCTTCTCAAATTTATCTTTCTTATGCGGCATGGGCAGCAGTACAAGGTTTTGATGGCATTTCAAATTTTCTTTTCAGGCATGCGCAGGAAGAACGCAATCACATGATGAAGGTTTTGGAATACATCCTTGAAAGAGGGGGCGAAGTGAAAGTGGATGCCATACCAGCACCACCCCCGAATCCTACCAGTGTACAACATTGTTTTGAAAAAGTGCTGGAACACGAGATAGACAATACAAATGCTATTTACCGTTTGGTAAAAATGAGTCTCACCGAAGAAGACTGGGCAACCTGGAATTTTATGCAGTGGTTCGTGAAAGAACAGACTGAAGAAGAAACCCTGGCATTGAACCTGCTGGATAAAATAAAAATTGCGGGCGGGTTGAAAGCCAGCGGTGATGCACTTTACAACCTCAACAGGGATCTCGAAAAAACTCATGATGACGTAGAACTTGCACAGGAAAAAACGGCAGATAAACCTTAGCAGTCACCAGCGCAAAAAATTTATTAATTTATCAGATTAGATAAGACTATTTAATGTTTTTCAATTGCTGAATAGTCTCTTTGGGATCAATGGATCTGAATACCGTGTTGCCGGCAACCAATACATCTGCACCGGCATGCACAATGGTATGTGCATTTTCGAGTGTAACTCCACCATCAATTTCTATTTTAACATGCAAACCTTTTTCACTGATCATCTTTTTCAAATCTCTTATTTTTTGCAGGGTATGCGGAATAAATGATTGTCCGCCGAAGCCCGGATTTACACTCATTATGTTTACAAGATCGATGTATTGAAGAATATCTTTGAGATCATCGATAGGAGTATGCGGGTTAATTGCAACGCCTGCCTGCATCCCCAGTAATTTGATTTGTTCAATGTTGCGGTGCAGATGGGGACAGGCTTCAATGTGAACGGTAAGAATATCGGCACCTGCTTTATGAAATGCTTCCGTAAATTTTTCGGGTTCAACTATCATTAAATGCACATCGCATGGTTTTCTAGCAACCGATTTTATCTGTTCAATTACTGGCAGGCCATAACTGATGTTAGGCACAAACCGTCCGTCCATTACATCGAGATGAAACCAGTCTGCTTCACTTTCGTTCAGCATAATACATTCGTGTTCCAGGTGCAAAAAATCAGACGCTAGAAGAGAAGGCGCAATAATGGGCATAGCTTGTACAAATTGTCAATTATATATTCAAAGATAATGTGCAGGTGTATATAATTATGAAAGCAATCCGGTCAACCCTTTAATCTTTTGACGGCTTCTTTCGCTTCTTCAAAATTTTTGTCAAATACCAATGCTTTATAATAGTAGTCAAGGGCCTCGTCTTTTTTGCCGATGGCTTCACAGCATCGCCCTATCCAGTAATAAGCATCGGGATTATTATAAGATACGGTAACAGCAAACTGGAAAGTCTTAATGGCTTCATCATAATTTTTTTCTTCGTAAAAGATGATACCTTTTTCAAGATAAGGTTCAATAAATTTCCAGTCGCGGTTAATACATTCATCAAACAATGCAATGGCTCTTTTATGGTCTTTGATATTTGAATAATAAACCCCTTTCATAAAAATGGGATCTATAAATTCCCTGGAGGTATCTCTTTGTTGTAAAGCATTACACAATTCCACTGTTTTCTCATTTTTTGATTCCGCGTAAAGATTTGCCAGCGCGAGGCCATTTTGTAGCAGGGGTTGGAGCCGGTAAGATTTTTCCAACATCTGTACTGCGTGTAATGTGTCTTTAAATTTTGTCAGCAGCATACCTTTTTCATAATACGCTTCAAAATTGGTACTGTCTTTATGTAAGATGTCATCGTACAATGCAAGCGCTTCGGTATCCTTTCCAACCTGTGTATAGGCTTCTCCCAGCCGGCGGGTAAATTCTGTAACCGATGGGTATTGCTGTATGCACCGTTTTAATAGTTCAATTGCGTCGTTTGTTTTGCCATTAATAAAAAGACTGGAAGTGTATAGCAAAGCAGTAGACGCTGAAGGTTTCCTTTCCCAGCTTTTTTTATAATCATAATAAGCAAAGGCATGTTGATTATTCTGAGAAAGCAATTCTGCCCTCCGTAACAATAAGTCTGTATTATCAGGATCCTTGTCAATACGATCGCTGATTGTTTTAAAAGTAGGGTTGTATAATACGGCCTGGGCAGCCGCTTTATTTTCGGAAGAGCTGGAATTGCAACCGGCACTGAAAAACGTAACAATTATCAAATAAAATGCTGCAATACGATTCATGCGACAAAACTAACCGATTTATACAATTGCTATTTGACAATATTTTGACAATTTTGCATGATGTATAATTACCTTTCACCGCGTGATTAAATAAAATTAAAATGAAAAAAACTGTTTCGCTCGCTTGCTCTTTATTTTTCCTGGTATTAGGCATGGCTGCATTTAAAATGAAGAAGAATGTGTTTTTACCGGGTTCCACTTTCACAGGAGATACCGTTTTATATCCGGAAGAACAACATTTCAAAAATGTTCAGCAGCTCACTTTTGGTGGCGATAATGCTGAAGCGTATTTCAGTGCTGACAGTAAGTACCTCATATTTCAAAGAACCAATCCTAAGGAAGGTATTCACTGCGACCAGATGTTTATTGGGAAGGTACCTGAAAAGTTCGGGGATAAATTTGAATATAAAATGATCAGCAGCGGAAAAGGCAGAACCACCTGTGGCTTTATAATGAAAGATGGTAAGCATATTATTTATGCCTCTACTCATTTGGCAGCTGATAGCTGTCCACCTGTTCCGGATCGGAAAAAGTATGGTAATAAATATATCTGGCCCATCTATTCCAGCTTCGACATTTTTATGGCCGACCTAAATGGAAAAATAGTAAAACAATTGACTGACACGAAGGGGTATGATGCGGAGGGAACCTTATCACCCGATGGAACAAAAATGGTCTTTACGTCTGTACGTGACGGTGATTTGGAATTGTACATTATGGATTTGAAAACTTATAAAGTAAAGAGAATTACCAACCACCTAGGTTATGATGGTGGTGCCTGGTTCAGCCCGGATGGTACGAAATTAATCTGGCGTGCTTCTTCTCCTAAAACAGCTGAAGAAATAAAAGAATACAAAGATTTCCTGGCCGAAAATTTAGTGGCGCCCACCAATATGGAGATTTGGATTGCAAATGCTGATGGTAGCAACGCCCACCAGGTAACTTCATTTGGACAGGCAAACTGGGCACCTGCCTATATGCCAGACAGTAAAAGGATTATATTCGCATCAAACCAGGAGTATAAACGCGGTTTTCCATTTAATTTATATACTATAAATGAAGACGGAAGTAATTTGCAAAAGGTAAGCAGGGATAAAGGTTTTGATGCATTTCCCATGTTCAGTCCCGACGGCAGGAAACTGGTATTTTGCAGTAACCGCAACAACGGAGGAACACACGATACCAATGTGTTTATAGCAGACTGGGTTGAGTAATTAGCAGGTATTTATTACCGTTATAAATTAAAAATAAAACACACGATATGCAAACAGGATTGGTTCATCTTCATAATTTACTGCGCTGGGTAATATTGATATTGCTGCTGTTTTCTATTTTCAAAAGTTTTTCCGGCTGGCAGGGCAAAAAAAGTTTTACTGCTGCTGATAAAAAAGCCTGGTTGTTTACACTGATATCTGCCCACATAACTTTATTGATTGGCCTTTATCAATGGCTGTTTGGCCGTTACGGTGTGTTTACCACTAGTCTTCCCGAAGGAGTGAGCATAATGAAAGATAAGTTTTTTCGTTTCTATTGGATTGAACATCCAACTGGAATGATACTGTCTGTAATTCTTATCACATTGGGTTATGGCATGGCAAAGAAAGCAGTTGCCGATGAGATAAAGTTTAAAAAAGCATTCTGGTATTTTACCATTGCATTAATTGTAATTCTTGCAACAGTACCTTGGCCATTCAGGGAAATCGTTGGCCGTCCATGGTTCCCGGGAATGCATTGATATTTTATGAGCCAGTCATCTCTATTTCAGCTCAACATGTCCGCACAAAATGCGGTATCGAACCCTTCAACGTCAAATCTATATAGTTCAAATTGAAACTGGTATAATCAAAAAACCCCGGTGCAACCGGGGTTTAATATTATTTTTATTACTCAATCACGATTTCCAGTTGGTAAGTTGCATAATACTGATAAATTTTTTCATTTCTTCCATAGTACCAATACTTACTCTTCCCCATTTTCCATCTGGTTGTACTGATGAGCGAAGCAACACATTGTTTTTCGAAAGCATGTCCTGTGCAAAATCGCCGGCATAATTATTCAGGTGGAAAAATATAAAATTGGTATACGAAGGAATGCAGCGGATACCCATGTTTTGCATGGCTTGTAATGTATAGGTCCTGGCAGCTTCATTTTTTTGTTTGCATTGTTTGCGATGATCTTCGTCGGTTAAACTGGCTTGCGCTGCAGTCAATGCCAGGTTGCTTACGGCAAATTGAGAATTTTGAAAATAGTTGGGTTCTAATTCCTTTATTACAGTGGGATGGGCAACTACGAAGCCTACCCGCAATCCGGCCATTCCATGTATTTTCGAAAATGTTCTTAATACTATAATGTTGGGATTGTTTTCAATCAGTCCTATCATTGATTCATTAACCGGCGCATCAAGAAAATCTATATAAGCTTCATCAATCACCACTACAGCTTTTTTAGCCGCTTCCATACAGAATGATTTAATTGCCGTTGGTTGTAAAATGGTGGAACTGGGGTTTGCGGGATTACAGATATAAACCAATTGTGTTTTCTCATTTATGGCAGCAAGCATTGCAGGCAAGTCATGTACTTTATCTGCAGTGAGCGGTATTTCTATTACCTGCGATCCAATTTTTTTCGCAGTACTGGGCAGAATACCAAAGGTTGGGTTAGCGGTAACAAGGTTTCCTTTACTATAATGTCTTGCTAGAAGACCCAACGCTTCACCTGATCCGGCTGTAATTAACACTTGCGCAGGTAACACTTTGTAATAATCTGCCAGTTCCTTTTTAAATGTCTGCAAAGATGCAATATTAAAAGTATAGCGGTTGGCTTCACCTATCATATTGAGTATTGCCTGCTTTGACTTTGGTGAAATGCCATATGGATTTTCATTGGCTCCCAGGTTAATCAATCCTTTTTCAGCACCAAAGTTTTTAGTCAGGCCTTCTTCGTTAGCCAAAGATTGCAATGATAGGCCCGAACCTATAAAAGCCAGAGAACTGAGTTTAAGCCACTCGCGGCGACTGGTGGTCATAAGCATTAATTTTTATTTAAGTTACGCCAAAAACTGCTGCTTGCAATAACCGTGAAGGTTTACCTGAATTTTTGTAAAATAATTTACCTTAGAGCAGGACTATCATTTTACATTTTTTTTAAATTATTTATTATGTCATATGTACCCGCAGGCTCACACTCAGTAATTGCTGCCATCAATATGCCCAATGCTGCCGATGCTATGGATTGGTATAAAAAGATATTCAATGCAAAAGAAAATATACGACTTACTGATTCGGATGGTAAAGTCTCACATGGAGAAATTGATATTCACGGTACGGTAATCATGATTGCTGAAGAGCATCCTGGTTATAACCAGAGTCCTCAAACACTTAAAGGCACATCCGTTATTTTCGTCATCTATGTTCCTGATGCAGATGCTACAATTCACAAAGCGGTTGCGGATGGCGCACGGCTTATCACCCCTGCAAGCGACCAATTTTATGGTGACCGTTCAGGGCGTATTGAAGATCCCTATGGTTATAAATGGATAGTATCTACACATATTAATAAAGTAAGCGCGGAAGAAATGCAGGCCATGATGGATCAGATGTTATAAAAGGTTTCAACATTACATTATCGTTTACCCAGTTCAATCACTTCACAATCCTTCATGTTTTTTCCATCTATTGCAAAGCGAATAAGTGTCCGGACTTTATGCCATCCATGTTTACCTGCAGCTCCCGGATTCATATACAGGCATTGCAGTTTTTCGTCAAACATTATTTTTAAAATATGCGAATGCCCGCAAATAAATAACTGGGGACGGTTTTCTAACAGGGCAATTTTTGTTTCCGGATTATAACGGGGTGGAGAACCACCAATATGACGCATCAGTACTTTCACTTCTTCGCAATTAAAGATAATTTGTTCCGGATATACAGATCTTATATCATGGGCATCTATATTGCCGTAAACACCCCTGACAATCTTTTTTGTTTGGAGACGATTGGGTATTTCAATATCTCCAAAATCGCCGGCGTGCCAAATTTCATCGCAATCTTTAAAATGATCAAAGACCGTTTCATCAAGAAAACTATGTGTATCTGAAATCAGGCCGATTTTTGTCATGGTATTTAACCTATATTATCATCATTCGTTAACTGTTCAAGGATCATTACTGCACCGGGAGCGATGGATTTTTCCTGAAGATATGCAGGCAAATCAAAATATTTAATTGTTCCTATTTCGGCAGACGGGTGAGGATCAATGTTCGTTGAAACAAGGAAACAATCCTGTTCCATGATGACTCCATCTCTTTCACCAAATGCCGGTGCTGTAATATGACTGTAAAAAGTCAAATCTACTTCCCGGATCCGTACATTCAATTCTTCTTTAATTTCTCTGCACAGTGCTTGTTTCGCCGATTCGTTTTCGTCTATTTTGCCGCCCGGAAGATAATAGCATTTCTTATTATTACTAAAAGCCAATAATAGCTTTCGGTCTCTAATCAGCAATAATCCAACCGTATTCAACTGATTTATCATTACGGGTAATAGCATTAAGTGGCTCAAAATAAATAAAAAGCAGGTTAATTTTATCGGATTTAAGTGAATTAGTAAGCGCGTAAATTAAACATTTTGATATTGCCTGGGGAACGTAAGTTGAATTTGGGTTTTTTGAGGAGCTTTCGTAAATTCAGGAAAATAAAAAATTGCCATATGATTAAGTTTTCAGAATTACAACCCGGCGACATTGTGTTAGCCGACTACGAAGACAAACAATGGGAGGGAATTGTGAAAGATTTAAACAGGGAGGACAAAGAAGTTTGTGTAGAAACAGATGTTCAGCAATTTTGGTTTACGCCAGAGCATTTACATCCCATTCAATTAAATGATGAACATCTCAGGAAGCTGCATTTTGAAAGAGAAGTAACTGGCAGTGCCGTTAAGTACATGAAAGGCGCATTTCGAATTTTGTTATCAAAAGAAGGGGATTTTTCAGATTTTGAAATGTGGTACCGCGAGGATCGCCGCCACATGAAACATCCAATTGCAGTTCACGAGCTACAAAATCATTACTACCAGATGACAAAGGTGGAGCTGAACGAGGATTGAGCTAAAATATTGAAAGCTATTACCATGAATTGGGGATTTTTCCACAAAAAACTGGAAATTTTCCCCATTTTTTTCTTTATTCCATACGCAACTCATATCTTTGCACACCCAAAAAATATGGCAAAACAGGCATTAATTAAACAGGATGGAGTAATCGTAGAGGCATTGAGTAATGCTATGTTCAAGGTGAAATTGGAGAACGGACACGAGATTTTGGCGACTATTTCCGGCAAAATGAGAATGAATTATATACGTATTTTGCCAGGTGATAAAGTAGGTGTTGAAATGAGCCCATATGATTTAAGCAGGGGGAGAATTATATTCAGGTATAAGTAAGTTATAAGTAATAAGTTGTAGTTATAAGCCAGAAGCCGCGGCACAGAATTGCTGCCAACTGACAGAAAAAAGCAAACATCATGAAAGTAAGAGCATCCATTAAAAAGCGCAGTGTAGATTGCAAGATTGTGAGAAGAAAAGGAAGATTGTATGTGATCAACAAAAAGAATCCAAGGTTTAAGCAACGCCAGGGATAAGTAACTGTCAACTTTGGGTCCCGTGCTCCTTGCGGAAAACATCCAATTGCAAGTAAATTAAAAAAAATAAACAAAGAATATGGCTCGTATTGCCGGTGTTGATTTACCAAAAAACAAAAGAGGTGTAATAGGGTTGACCTATATTTTCGGTATTGGTCCCTCTACTGCAAAATACATTTTGTCAAAGTCTGAGATTGACGAAAACAAAAAAGTAAACCAATGGAATGATGATGAGTTATCGGCTATCCGTAACCTCATTACAAACGAGTTTAAAGTAGAAGGCCAGTTGCGGTCTGAAGTGCAGATGAGCATCAAACGTTTGCTGGATATAGCTTGTTATCGTGGATTGCGCCATCGTAAGGGATTGCCCGTTCGTGGTCAACGTACACGTACCAACAGCCGTACCCGTAAAGGCAAACGTAAAACCGTTGCCGGTAAGAAGAAAGTGGCCAAAAAATAGTATAAAGTATATAGTACAAAGGCCGATGCCTTAGGAATTGGTCTAAATACTATTAGCTTTTTTCTTTATAAACGCACCATTAATTACTGAACCAATTACGGATACCGGGTGCAGGCGGAGGATTGGTTTGGGTTTCTTACGTAAGAAATTGATTAAATAAACGATTACCTAAAAAGTATTATGGCAAAAGCACAACAACAGGCTCCCGGAGCAAAAGCGGCTTCAAAGAAAAGAATTGTAAAAGTAGATTCTTACGGCGATGCGCATATCACCGCCAGTTTCAACAACATTATTGTTAGTTTGACCAATAAGCAGGGTCAGGTAATTGCCTGGTCATCTGCCGGTAAAATGGGTTTCAGGGGTTCCAAGAAAAACACACCTTATGCAGCACAGATGGCATCATCCGATGCTGCCAAAACAGCCATGGATGCTGGTTTGAAAAAAGTAGATGTTTATGTAAAAGGTCCTGGTTCCGGTCGTGAGGGAGCAATGAGGGCATTGGCTCAATCGGGAATTGAAATTGTGCAAATAAAAGATGTTACACCTTTGCCGCACAATGGTTGCCGTCCTCCAAAGAAAAGAAGAGTATAGCTTGAAGTTAGAGGTAAGAGGTCAGATGACTATGGTCCTCAAATTTCTTATTTCAGATTTCTTATTCATAAACCGGGTACACAATTAATTTTAGATTTTTACGGATTGTGTACCGTCATTAAAAAATCAAATACATAATTATGGCACGTTACACTGGTCCAAAGACCAAGATTTCACGCATTTTTGGTGAACCCATTTTAGGCAATGGCAAGTGGCTGACTAAAAACAGCAACCCTCCCGGACAACATGGTGAGAAACGCAAACGCAAAACAATGGGTGAATATGCCCTTCAGTTGCGCGAGAAGCAAAAAGCCAAATACACTTACGGTGTTTTAGAAAAACAATTCCGCAAAACTTTCGAAGAAGCTGTACGCCGCAAAGGTGTTACCGGTGAAAACCTGATAAAGCTGCTGGAAGCCCGTTTAGATAACACAGTATACCGGCTTGGTATTGCACCTTCACGTCCCGCAGCAAGACAGTTGGTAAGTCATAAGCACATTACTGTAAACGGAGATGTAGTTAACACACCCTCATACCAATTGAAAGCTGGCGATGTAATTGGTTTGAAACAAAAGACTCAGGGATTAACCGGTATAACAAGCCAGGTAAAGGGTAAAAATCCAAAATTCAATTGGATCGACTGGAGTGAGACTGCAATGGAAGGTACTTTTATTGCATATCCGGAACGTGAAAGCGTACCAGAAAATATAAAGGAACAATTAATTGTGGAATTGTATTCTAAATAAAAATTGCCAATTGCACAGAGTGGAGAAATGATTTGTGGTTTACGTGTGCAACCTCGCATTGTGCGGGCAGTCTACAAGAATATTGAAATAAATTCCATTGTTGGTGAACGAATTAAAAACTTGAAATTTCAAATATGGCTATTTTAAATTTTCAGAAACCTGACAAAATTGTATTGCAGAAAGCAAATGATTTTGAAGCTCAATTTGAGTTCCGTCCGTTAGAACCTGGTTACGCAGTAACTGTTGGTAACGCCTTGCGCAGGGTGTTATTGAGTTCGCTGGAAGGATATGCGATTGTTGGTATCAGGATTGAAGGGGTGGAGCATGAATTTGCTACCATTAAGGGAGTAACAGAAGATGTTACTGAAATCATCCTCAACCTGAAACAAGTTCGTTTCAAGAAGACTGTTGATCATGAAACAGCAAATGAAAAAATTACCCTGCATGTAAAAGGCAAGACCGAATTTACAGCGGGAATGATCCAGGAAAGCACGCAGAGTTTCCAGGTAATGAATCCGGATCTTTTGATCTGTACCATGGATTCCTCTTCTAAACTTGACATCGAACTTACTATCGGTAAAGGACGTGGATATGTACCTGCTGAAGATAATAAATTGAAAGAAGCACCTCTTGGTTATATTCCGATTGATTCCATCTATACACCCATCAAAAATGTTAAGTACACAATTGAGAATACACGCGTGGAGCAACGAACAGACTATGAGAAACTGATCATGGAAGTTGCTACAGATGGTACCATTCATCCGGAAGAGGCCGTTAAACAAGCTTCGCGCATTTTGATTCAGCACCTGATGATCATTACGGATGAAAACATCACTTTTGATAATAAGGAAGAAAAGAAAGAAGACCTGGTAGATGAACAAACTTTGCAATTGCGCAAAGTATTGAAAACTCCATTGGAAGATCTTGATCTTTCTGTACGGGCTTTCAATTGCTTAAAAGCAGCCAAGATCAATTCATTGAGTGAGTTGGTTCAATATGAACAGGAAGACCTGATGAAGTTCCGCAACTTCGGTCAGAAATCCCTGGCTGAAATAGAACAGGTATTGGGCGAAAGAGGTTTACATTTTGGAATGGACCTCAGCAAACTGGGATTAGATAAAGATGATCTATAAATAATGTGAAAATGTGCTAATGTGAGGTATGTGAAATGAAAGCCTCTAATTAAGCACATTGGCATATTTATCACATTTACACATTGACTCTCACAATTCCTGACACGGTGTGAGAGAAACTAAAAACAACACGTCATGCGTCACGGAGACAAGATTAAAAACCTCAGCAGAACGGCTTCTCATAGAAGAGCCTTGCTAAGTAACCTGGCTTGCCAGTTGATTGAGCACAAAAAAATTGTAACTACATTGGCAAAAGCAAAATCATTAAGGATTTATGTAGAGCCACTGATTACCAAAGCCAAAGAGAATAGCACCCACCAACGTCGCGTAGTATTCAGTTACCTGCAGGACAAGGAAGCCATTAAGGAATTGTTTAGCACCATCAGTGAGAAGGTGGCTGGTCGACCGGGTGGTTATACCCGTATCATTAAATTGGGTACAAGGGTAGGGGATAATGCTGAACTGGCAATGATTGAACTGGTAGATTTCAATACTATTTACGGTAAATCGGTTGATACAAAAGCCGAACCTGCAAAAAGAACACGACGTGGAAGCAGTAAGAAAAAAGCTTCTGAAGAAAGTGCTGAAAAAACTAACGACACAAAAGAGGAAAAAGGATAAGCTTGAAAAATGCAACTCTTATACAAAGCGGAACTATTTATTGGTTCCGCTTTTTTTGTGCTATTCGTAGTACGGTTATTCCTTTCTGATGTAATCTTGCAAAGTATCCGTGCCAAGCATAGGGTGTGTGAAAAACTAATTGTTCAAACAAATACGCGATTACTTTTCTTTGCAAAAATTTTAAACGCAGACATGGCAACTAACCAACAAAAGAACGCAGTCCTTTTACTGGCAGATGGCACTGTTCATTCTGGCCTGGCATTTGGTGCCATTGGAACAACCACCGGTGAGATTTGTTTCAATACAGGCATGACAGGTTACCAGGAAGTATTTACAGACCCGAGTTATTATGGCCAGGTTTTAATCATGAACAATGCACATGTAGGTAATTATGGAGTGAAAGATAGCGATGTGGAATCCGATGGTGTAAAAATTAAAGGACTGATCGGCCGCAACCTGGAGGAACAATTCAGCCGTAAAATGGCAAAGGGTTCCATGGACGATTACCTGAAAGAACAAAATGTTGTTTGTATAGAAGCGGTAGATACAAGAGCGCTGGTTGAACATGTGCGTACCAGGGGCGCTATGAATTGCATTATCTCATCCGCTATTGATGATCTGGATGAGCTTAAAAAGCAATTGGCGGCTGTACCTTCCATGGACGGGTTGGAACTGGCCAGCCAGGTTTCTACCAAAGGTTCGTATGAAATGGGAGATGTGAAAAGTAGTATACGCATTGCCGTTATGGACTATGGAATCAAAAAAAATATTCTCAACTGCCTGGTAGAACGGGGGGCTTTTGTAAAAGTTTTTCCGGCAAAAACTGCCTTCGCAGAATTAAAAGCGTTTAACCCGGATGGTTATTTTATTTCCAATGGCCCGGGAGACCCTGCACCGATGGATTATGCAATTAGAACGGTAAAGGAAATTTTAAAAGAAAATAAACCTTTGTTTGGTATTTGCCTGGGCCACCAGTTGCTGGCACTTGCAAATGATATTCCCACTTTCAAAATGCACCATGGACATCGCGGACTTAATCACCCGGTAAAAAACCTGGTCACCGGCAAGAGTGAAATCACTACCCAGAATCACGGGTTTGGTATTACACCTGAGTTTGTAAAGAAAGCCAGTAACATTGAAATAACACATGTAAATCTCAATGATCAATCAATTGAAGGAATTCGCATGAAAGACAGACCTGCATTTTCTGTTCAGTATCACCCCGAAGCAACACCGGGTCCGCATGATTCACGTTATTTATTTGATGATTTTATAGCTTTGATAAAACAACAGCGCAATTAAATGAGCAGCCACTGAAATTTCAGTGGCTTTTTTATTTCAAGTATATTCGTTGCTATGAAAATTGCAATCATCAATGGTCCCAACCTGAATTTATTAGGAAAAAGGGAACCTACAATTTATGGTAGCCAATCATTTGACGATTACCTGGAAGAATTGAAAAAAAAATATCCGCAGGTGCAGTTTTCTTATTACCAAAGTAATGTGGAGGGGGATTTAATCAATGAGATACAGCGTGTAGGTTTTGATTGGGATGGGGTAATTCTAAATCCCGGCGGCTATACGCATACATCTGTTGCTATAGGCGATGCAATTGCGGCTATAAAATCACCGGTAGTAGAAGTTCATATCTCAAATGTACATGCGAGGGAAGAATTCCGAAAACATTCACATGTATCGGGCAAATCGGCCGGCAGCATAATTGGATTAGGATTGAAAGGTTATGAACTCGCGTTACAATACTTTCTCCAATAACCTATAATATAACGCGCATCATCAGGGCAAAACCGTTATCTTGCTTTGCGTCGGATGTTTTCTTTAGGATGTGAACCCCGGTACGGCTCCAGATTTTAAACACTTCGGCTTTTTTCTTTTTTGCCAGTTCTCTTTCCATTTCCGGTATCATAGCGCCGCGGGCAACCCAACCAATATCACCTTTGGTTGAAGCCTCTCCGCCCATACTATAGGCCTGGGCCATGTCTTCAAAACTTGCAGCGCCTGAATTAATACGCCGCACAATGCTGTTGGCCAGTGAATCTGCAATGCGCCGTGTAAATACGGTGGTGTCTATAAATATCTGGCTCACCCTGGTGAAAGTATTGGGTAATTTGGCCAGAATCTGAACCAGGAAGCGACCCGCAACGGGTCCATATACTTTTTTTATTTTACCATGATAAGCGAGACTGTCAGAATATGCCCGAAAATGCGTTGCATTCAAAACTACAATTGTATCAAGGATGTATTTTTTCTTCAGAACATCTCTGACATAGGCAAGCGGATTGGAAGCATTTTCAATATTAATTTTCATTTGTGCAACTGACATTTTCTGAGCAGAAAGGAATTGAAAAAAAATCAACAGGCCAGTCAGTATAAAAATCCTTTTCATGAAAAGCAGGTTAAGCTACAAAGATAGGGGGGAGAAAAGGTTTTGTTGTTGAAAGATCGGTATAGCATTTTAATAAAATCAACATGTAAAATGAATGCAATACCGCATAATTTTATTCAAAAAATAAGGGGAAAATAAGAATACTTTCCCCGTTTCCCTGATTTGAATCAATCGAGACATACTGTCTCAAAAGATGATGACTCAAAACATTCTTTATTCAACCGAAATTAGTTATAACGTATTCCTTTGGTACGCCAGAAATCACGATATGATATGCCGAGGTTGATATTGACATAACTTTCTTTTATCAATCCATTTTGTTGAGTACCACGTTGACCAATTTCCAGGCTGATAGACATTCCCAATGGATTTTTAAAACTATTCAGACCATAACCGAGGGTTAATCCCATATCATTGATTTGTTTGCCATTTACATTGAGATAAGAATTGCCATAATAAATTCCTGCTTGTAAAAAGCTTTTTTCATAATACGCGTTAAAGGCCTGCTTCTTATTGGAGATTTCAAAACCTGCGGAAACGCGGTTGCTGTTTTGCAGCGCATAATTGGTACCACCGTAATGAGTATTGCTCCAGGGTTGGTATTGATAATCGGCGCTGAAAGAATATTTTTTGTTTTTTGTTACGCGAAGTCCACCTGCTATCATACCTGGTATTCTGTAAGTGCCATCTTGTTCGCCCAGGTTTGTGCCAATTGCAATTCGATTAACCTAAAATTAAATGAAAACAATTTCTTTCATGCTTTCGTATTATTTATTACTGGCTGTAGTCAATGAATTAGCCTTGTCAACCTCCATTTTTTTCTTATCGTAAAATTCTTTATCAGTCAATAATTTTTGAACCTCGTCCAATTTTGCAATGTAAATGCTTCTTCCATGTGTACCCAACACAATTTCATTTTCTCTTTTTTGTATGGCAATATCATGAACCGGTACTTTTGGCAATCCGCCATCAAACGGCATATATGTTTTACCACGATCAATACTCGCATACAAACCCTGGTCGGTACCCACATATAAAATATTTTCATTTTTCGGATCTTCTTTAATGGTATTGATGGTTTCTGCAGGCAGATTTCCATTCAGTACGGTCCAGGTCTCACCGTAATCTTCGCTGACAAACAAATAAGGATTGAAATTATCTGTTCTGTAACCACTCAGTGCAAGATAGACCCGACCTTCTTTAAAGGCAGAAGCTGTTATACAATTTACCCAGAGATCCTGTGGCAAAGAGGTTGATGATTTCTTTTTCGATTTGCTATCAGCCGGTTGTCCGTAAACGGTTGTCCAGGTATAACCACCATCACGGGAAAGATGCACCAGTCCATCATCGCTTCCGGTATATAATAAACCAAATCTTAACGGAGATTCAGCTATCCACGAAAGGGTTCCGTATGGAACATCGCCCGGCTTACCACCTTTGGTCAGATCACCGGAAAGATTTATCATAGTATCTGCTTTGTTCAGCGAACGATGAAAGCGATTGGAACCCATATAAAATACATCCTGATTGTGCCGCGATAATAGAATAGGAGCTTCCCAGTTGTATCGCAATGGTGTTTCCCCCAATTGGTGACGGGGCCGGATTTGTTTTCGCTGATCATTGTTTTTACTGGTTCTTGCATAAGAACCAAATTGAGAACCTGCATACATCGTAGCATTATCTCTTGTATCAACCTGGACCATCATTCCATCTCCTCCCGTAATCAATTTAAATTGACTTCCGTTGCTTCCAAACCATTCGTCGTTGGGATTACTGACAGAAGGTCCATACCAAACTCCATTATCCTGTAATCCTCCATATACGTTGTATGGTTTGGCATCATCAACATCTACCGAATAGTACTGTCCAACAGCAACTGAGTTTGCTTTAAACCAAACTTTGCCATCATCATACGTTATATTCACACCGCCATCATTTCCATTTATCATATGACTGTCTTTATTGGGATCTATCCAAACCACGTGATGATCGGAATGCACATTTCTGCCTTCGATATTTTTAAACGTTTTGCCGCCGTCAGAAGATAGCATAACAGGTACGCCTGTGATAACAACTTTATCTGGGTTTACAGGTGAAACAAAAATTTTACCAAAATAGTAACCATAAGTACTGTACATAAAATCAAGATTTTTCTCATTGGTTTTTTTCCATGTGACGCCGGCGTCGTCACTGCGATAAATTTCACAACCAATGATCGCGGATGCATCAAACAAATCATCATTCGGGCCTTTTAAGTAATCGTATAGAACGGTGGGCTTAAATTCAGCACTGGCAACTTTTTCTTTTATGATCGCTGAAGTGTATTGAGATGGAAACCTGTTGGCTTTGAGAAAAGAATCTACTTTTTTATCATCCAGCAAAGCAAATTGTTCTTTGGTTAAATTCTTGAAATCACGGACCCTTAGTTTATCCGTAACGGAATCTTTTTTCTGATTTGGTTTCTTGTTCTGGTTATCGACAATAGCATAAACAATCTGCGGATTTTTTGGATAGACTGCGAGTCCAATTCTTCCAATATTTTCTCCATAAGGAAACCCACTGCCTTCTTTGCTAATCAGTACCCAACTATTACCTCCGTCGGTACTCTTATAGATACCGCTGGTTTTACCTCCTTCTTCAAAATTCCAGGCAGTACGTGTGCGATACCACATTGATGCATAAACGATTTCCGGATGAAGGGGATCGATATCCAGGTCAATGGCGCCAGTTTTATCATCAATTGCCAGCGTTTGCTTCCAGGTTTTTCCACCATCGGTTGTTTTATAAACGCCACGCTCTTTATTAAATGAATACAAATGTCCCAGTACAGCTACCCAGGCCGTGTTGGGATCAGCAGGGTGCAATACAATTTTCCCGATGTGATGAGATTCCGGTAATCCAAGATATTCCCAGGTTTTACCGTTGTCGGCGCTCTTATACATTCCAGTACCCGCATAAGAGGAGCGACTGCTGTTCACCTCACCCGTTCCAACCCAAATGATTTTTGATTTCCAATTGACAGCAATGGAACCCATAAATAAATTGTCGTTGTTATCAAATACAGGTGTAAATGATAGCCCGTTATTATTCGTATACCACAATCCGCCGGTTGAATAGGCCACGTAGAATTCTGTGGGGTCTACAGGATTTGCATTAATATCCACCACCCGCCCACTCATTACTGTAGGACCTATATTCCTGAACTTAATATCTTTAACAAGGCTTTGCGTCTCCAGGTTCTTGCGTTGCTGCATTTGTTTAATACGTTCTTCCCCGGTTGTTGCTTTATATTGGGCATGAACATTGCAAATAAGTATCGAAGTGGAAATGATTAATAAAAGGATATTTTTTAACCCGGTATTTGGATCTTTTGGCAATCGTTGTTTCCCGTCCGTACCGGTCCGGGCGGACGTCGCACGCTTCAACCGAAGTAACTTTGCGGTACAAAACAATCCGGAAGGAACATTTAACATAGCCGTTGGTTTTGGTAATACAATGAATAAATAGAAAAATACGTTTATCAGGCAGAACCTGCTTTTTATTGTCGCCTGACGATTTCAAACTTACTAAACATGCGTTGGATTTTAATTTTAAGTTGCCTGTTTTATTTTAATGGTTATGGCCAGTTAAAGGACTATACAATTAGTGTAAAAGGCGATACTTTAAATGCAAAGGACCAGAATGGAAAAAAACAGGGCAAATGGGTGATTCGTTACGAGGGAGTGCGGGGGGAGCCAGGATTTGAAGAAGAAGGTGAATTCAAGGACGATCGAAAAGAAGGTCCCTGGAGAAAGTTTACTTTCCAGGGAGACATGTTTGCCATTGAGAATTACCGCTGGGGATTCAAAGACGGCTCAAGTCAGTATTTTAATATCAATGGAGATTTGATAAAAGAGGAAAGTTGGAGGGCATTCAATCCGGATAAAGTTTATGATACCATTGAAGTGGAAGATGTATTGCACCCGGATCATTATAATAATGTGGTGATAAAAAACGAGGGTTCTTCAATAAAGCACGGTACCTGGAAATATTATGATCCCAACTCGGGGTTCATTAACAAAACAGAATTTTGGTTACTGGGCAAATTACAGGATAGCAATAATCCGTTGGGCGGACCCATGAAAAAAGGGGTATCAGACAGCAGTGCTATCTCTACTGCCAAACCAAAAGTAAAACCCAAAGAGGTTCTTGAGTTTGAAAAGAAAAACGCAGGTAAAAAGAAAATTAAAGTGAGGGATGGCAGCACAAATTAATTGTCTAATCTCCGAAGGATATTGGCTTTATCATTTGATTTTTTGAACAACGGGTTTATCTCCATCTTCAAAAAACTTCTTAAAAAACAGCAGTTGATAGTCGATACTGTTCCTCCAATAACCAGCACTGTGTGTCCCGGGCCTTTCTATATAATCGTGTTCAATACCTTTACTTAATAACTTCTCGTGGAGTTTGCGGTTACTCAGTACAAGGATATCATAAACACCACAATCAATTATCAATTTTAATTCACGGTTCTTCAGGCTGTCAACCAAATTAATAACGGCTTTTTTTGCCCAGTCGATAGCGCAACAACTTGTATCTTGTTTTACATCATCCAGGTTTTTAGGAAAATGACTTATATCTACCACACCGCTGGTAGAACCGGCAGCACCATATAAGTCTTTATGCCTGATGGCAAGGTATAAACTGCCATGACCACCCATACTTAATCCGGTAATAGCCCGGTGCTTCCTGTTTGCAATAGTTCTGTAATGACTGTCTATGAACATTACCAATTCATTACTGGTAAAGGTTTCGTATTGAACCGAAGGGTCTGACGGGTAGTCGATATACCAACTACCATATCCTCCATCAGGACAAACAAATAAACATTGCATTTCATCGGTCTTGTCTTTCAATTGCGGCGCTGCCTTAAGCCACCTGCTATAGTTGCCTGCAAAGCCATGGAGTAAATACACTACCGGGTAAGATTTAGTAGCTGAAGTATAGCCGGCCGGACTAATTATCACACATTTTATTTGTTTGTGCATGGAAGCACTATAAATAGAAATGGTATCAACATTTCCGGCCCGCAACATTATGGAATGACACACTATTGTAAACAGTATCGCGAAAAATTTCATAGCAGATCCCTTTTTTATAAAAATAATGTTTTGTGGTTTAAATGAGTTTAATTAGTTTTGATATCAAAATAATATCATTTTAAATAAAACACTATATGGAAAAAGAACTCAAACCAATGTCGGGTTATCTTGCTTTGATATTAGCGATCGCCAGTATCATTGCTGCAATATTCTTTTTTATTTCGGGTGCAGGTAAAGGTGATAGCAGTACGCCTGCTTATATTTTCCTGGCCATATTTCTTTTGGTGCTTTCTGTATTCCTGTTGAAAGGGGTCATGGTTGTTAATCCCAATCATTCAAGGGTGTGTACTTTTTTTGGAAAATATGTAGGAACCGTTAAAGAAAATGGTCTGCTATGGGTAAATCCATTTTATTCAAGCTATCGCATTACATTGAGATCGCAAAACCTCAATGGTCAGCAATTAAAAGTGAACGATAAAATGGGCAATCCCATTGAGATTGCTGCGGTGATAGTATGGCAGGTGAGCGATACTTACAAAGCGGCTTTTGAGGTAATGGATTTTCAGCAATATGTAGGTATACAAAGTGAAGCGGCCGTCAGGCACCTCGCAAGTACATGCCCCTATGATCAAATGGAAGATGAACATGCGGATATTACATTACGTGATGGTGGTGCAAAAGTAAATGAGATGTTGGAACAGGAATTGAATGACCGGTTAGCGCCTGCCGGTATCATCATAAAAGAAGCGCGTATCAGTCACCTGGCTTACGCACCGGAAATTGCCGGCGCTATGTTACAACGTCAACAGGCAACCGCAATTGTAGCTGCGCGTTTTAAAATAGTTGAAGGCGCTGTAGGAATGGTGGAACTGGCGCTTGAAATGCTGAGCAAAAAAAATATTGTTAACCTGGACGAAGAAAAGAAAGCTGCAATGGTAAGCAACCTGATGGTAGTGTTGTGTGGCGAAAAAGCGGCTACACCTGTTTTAAACACAGGAACACTCTACCAGTAATAAATCCATTTATCAACTTAACCTGGTTAAATGGCAGACAAGAAAAGTTTTGTTTTGCGGATAGACGAAGACATTTACAAAATGTTGGAGAAATGGGCTGCAGATGATTTCCGCAGTGTAAACGGCCAGATTGAATGGTTAATTCATTTGCAACTGCGGGAAGCTGGCCGGATGAAAGCCACGAAGGATCTCAATACCAAATCTTCCGGGAAAGACAAAAAATAAAAGTCACTCAATAAAAAAGCTCATCTATTTCGGATGAGCTTTTTTATTGAGAAGAAATTCCTATTTTAATTTCTTTTTCAAATTATTATCAATCGCTTCTAAAAATTCCTCTGTATACAGAAAATGATCTCCGTGTTTCACTTTATTGCCGTGTACACAAACGGCGAGGTCTTTAGTCATTTTACCTTCTTCAACTGTTTCGATGCACACTGCTTCCAATGCACTGGCAAAATCAATCAATGGTTGATTATTATCTAATTTTCCACGGAAAGCAAGACCTCTGGTCCATGCAAATATTGAAGCAATAGGATTGGTGGATGTTGGCTTCCCTGCCTGGTGATCCCGATAGTGTCTGGTTACCGTACCATGTGCGGCTTCTGCTTCCATCGTTTTTCCGTCTGGAGTTATCAGTACCGAAGTCATTAAACCCAGGCTACCAAAACCCTGTGCTATTGTATCACTTTGCACATCGCCGTCATAATTCTTACAGGCCCACACAAAATTACCGTTCCATTTCAATGCACTGGCTACCATATCATCTATCAGGCGGTGCTCGTATACAATTCCAGCACTATCATAGGAAGTTTTAAATTCATTGTCAAATATTTCCTGGAAGATATCTTTAAACCTGCCATCATATTTTTTGAGGATAGTATTTTTTGTAGAAAGGTATAAGGGCCATTTTTTACTGAGTGCCATATTGAAGCAACTGCGCGCAAAACCTTTGATACTCTCGTCGGTATTGTACATACTCATTGCTACACCGTCGCCTTTGAAATTAAATACTTCAAATACCTGTGGAGCGCTGCCGTCTTCAGGGGTAAACGTCATTGTGAGCTTACCTTTGCCTTTTATAACAGTATCTGTTGCACGATATTGGTCTCCAAACGCGTGGCGACCTACAATAATTGGAGCGGTCCAGTTTGTGACGAGTCGTGGAATATTCTTAATAACTATTGGTTCGCGAAAAACGGTTCCATCCAGTATATTCCTGATGGTGCCATTAGGACTTTTCCACATTTGCTTCAGGTTAAATTCTTTTACCCGGGCTTCATCTGGTGTGATGGTTGCGCATTTGATGCCTACACCGTATTGCTTAATAGCATTGGCTGCATCAACCGTAACCTGGTCGTCTGTTTTGTCACGATATTCCATTCCCAAATCATAATATTTAATATCAATATCCAGGTAAGGAAGTATCAGTTTGTCTTTGATAAATTTCCAGATAATTCTCGTCATTTCATCGCCATCCAGTTCTACTACCGGGTTGGCAACTTGGATCTTTTGGGCCATGGTTGTTTTTTTAGGTAGCTGCAAACCTACATAATTTGATGGATTTAGCAAGGTTTGCACAATTTGCCACAACAGTCAATATATCACATATGCAGAACTGCAAATTTTTCCATTCCATATTGCTTTGACGGTGCCCTTACATCGATGATTTTGATGTAGCTTTTTTATAAATTATAGTAGGAGCAATGCAGGAACAGATAGATTTTTTTGAGTATAATTCAAATGAGTTTATAAGAATGACTGCCATTAAGAAGTAACCGCAGCGCCTGGTTTATTTATTTCACAGCAGCTGGTAATTATCTCCCTTAAAGTTTTTAACTTTAACTACCTAATCCGCACTTATTTTCTTTGCAAAATTACTTACAATGAAATGGCTCTATGAATATATCCGGCGTTTTGCGGTAATCACCGAGCAGGAATTTGAACAACTTTCGTTGTTGCTTGAAAAAAGGCTCTGTGATAAAAAAGAGATTCTCCTTCACAAAGGAGATGTTGAATCGCATATCTATATCATTCAAAAGGGGCTTATCCGAAAATTCTTTTACCGCAAGCAATACGAAATGGTTACGCAGATTGCAAAAGAAGCCGACCTCGTCACATCATCTGTTTCCTTCCTTTCGCAGAAGCCTTCAGAATATGTAGTTGAAGCACTTGAGCCTTGTATATTATATGCACTGAGTTATGAAAATTTGCAAAAAATGTACACCTGGAGTCCGAGGATGGAACGGCTAGGCAGGCTTGTAACGTTGGATTGGTTATTGCAGAAAGAGATTTGGGAATTGGATAGAGTCAGGCAGGAACCCAGGGAAAGATTTAAAAGATTTATGAATGAAAATGGCGAACTGATTCAGCGGGTGCCACAGAAATACCTGGCATCATACCTTAACATGAAACCGGAGACTTTCAGCCGCTATAAACATTTACTGAAACATTAATTTACAGCAAACGAGATTTACAGGATAAGACATGGATTCGATATTACATAAACGCTATCTCGATATTTTGTATCATTATTTCCTGAAGTTTGTGGAAATGACGCAGGAAGAATTTGATTTGATTGCACCTGCTTTTGAAATGAGAAAATTTGATAAGAAGATCAAAGTGCTGTCAATTGGCGAAGTGGAAAAATATTTTAATATTATAATGAAGGGATTGGTGCGGAAGTACATCATTGTAAAAAAGAAAGAAATTACCACGCAGCTTTCCAAAGAAGGACAAATGATTCATTCCGAGATCTCTTTTAATTTACAGCGGCCCTCTGAAAGCATTATAGAAACTATTGAACCCACCTTTTTTATTTCAATCAGCTTTGAAAATATTCAAAAGATATATGAGCAATATCCGAAGACTGAAAGACTGGGCAGGTTGATCATTACAGAGATGTTCATTAAAAAAGATTACCGCGATTTTGAAAAACTCAATAAGTCCACCCGTGAAAGATTCCTGGACTATATGCACAATCATCCTGAAATGATACAACGCATTCCGCAGAAATACCTGGCTTCCTATCTCAATATAAAACCAGAAACCTTCAGCCGGTTAAAACATTTGCTAAGATCTAAACGCAATGTGTCTCCGCAGCTGTAACACCAGTGGTTGTCTCAGCTTTATTGCATTAGGTTTACAAATTTGTCCTTTGGATATTTTACACTATAGCTAACGATTACTTTGCTTGTTTCACCAGCCCCTGCTGAAATTTCGAGGTTAAAACACCCAGTTCTGTATTGCTGGCTGCATCTGATGATGTTATTAATTCAACTTCAATATCCTTATTGGTTATGCTATTCCGTATGCACGTGAAATTGTTTTTGCATAAAAGGGGTCAAAAATTTTCAAATAATAGTATCATATTTATCTGCGAAGTCAAAAAAAAACTCCCTTTATATGAAGGGAGTTTTCTAAAACAATGTTGAATTTATTTATACAATAACTCATAATATTCATTTGCCATCCGATTGCTTTCAAACTGGAATCGTACATCCCGCATACCGTTCTTTGCTACCTGGCGCCATGTTTCATAATTGTCGTAATACAACGGCAAAATTTCATTTTCAAGAATTTCGTAGAGCTTATTAAGGTCGTACTCATCCTGCTCCTGAACATGCATGTTGGCATAATCTGCTTTGGGAACCACAAAACCATTGTTACCATGATTAACGAATTCGGGTATCCATCCATCATCGGTTGAAAAATTTACAGCACCATTCATTGCTGCTGTCATGCCACTTGTGCCTGATGCTTCACGGGGAACACGCGGATTGTTCAACCAGCAGTCTGCAGCCTGTTTCATTCTTTTAGAAAGCGATAATTCATATCCAATTACCACTGCCACATTCTTGTATCCCTTACTCAGATGAACAAGATGATTAAAATCATTGATGGCCGGGTAGTCCATGGGGTAAGGTTTGCCACCCCAGATAATTTGCACCGGGTAACGGGTATTGCTGGTTAGTTTGTTGAAGCGTTCAATATCTCTTGTAATTAATTCAGCGCGTTTGTAACCTGCAAAACGACGGGCCCAGACAATGGTGAATACATTTGGATCAAAAACTTTTCCGGTTTGATCTGCAACAATTTCAAACGCCCTTTTTTTGAGGTGTTTTTTACGGTCATCCCACCAGAAATCATCACCCTTTTCTAATTTGTCATATAGTTGTTTATCGGCCCAATACCGGTAATTCTGTGCATTGGTAATAGAAATTATAGGACAAACACCTTCATATTTACTCCACATGGCGCGCGAAACATGCCCGTGTAATTCGGATACCCCATTGGCCAATTTCGCAAAACGCAAAGCCACCAGTGAATGGTTGAATTGATCATCAGTAAGACCCGTGAGCTTTCTTGTTTCATCTATACTCAAGCCACAGAAATAACTCATTTTATGGCATAAGTAAATATCATGCTTTTCATTGCCTGCCTCTTCCGGTGTGTGGGTTGTAAATACCAGGCGCTTCCTTACTTCAGCAATATTTTTATTGTATTTCTGGTACAAATAAAATGATGCGCTGATGGCATGCGCTTCATTCAGATGATACAGGTCTGGATTGAATCCAATTTCATCCATCAGCTTTGCGCCACCTACTCCCAATAAAATAAACTGAGCTACTTTGGTGGCTACATTGGCATCATACAAACGATGCGTGATCGTCTGCGACACATAATCATTTTCCGGCACATCGGTACTCAATAAAAATAATGGCGCACTCTTAAAAGTTTCCGGATTCAGATAATAAACTTTCACCCAAACCGGGTGTTCATGAATATTGACCTGAAATTTGATTCCTGTATCTTCGAGAAAGCTGTAATTTTTCTCCATCCAGGTTACCTGCAACGTCTGATCCTGGTTACGCACCTGGTCATAGTAGCCATATTTCCATAATATGCCAATGCCTACCAGGTTTTGTTTTAATTCATACGCACTGCGCATATGGGAGCCTGATAGAAAACCTAATCCGCCACTATAAATTTTTAATGGCTGGTGAACAGCAAACTCCATTGAGAAATAAGCTATCTTCTTTGCATAGCGGTCATCAGGGGTGTAGGGTACGTTGAAATTTTTAAAACTCATATGGGGTTAGTCTTTAACATAAAGTGTAATAAGTACGCAAAATAACGGTAAAAAATTAAATGAATTGTACAGGAGCGCGTCCGTATCAGATTTTGTTCTTTAATTACTTGTATTTAAGTTGTTCTGATTAAACGCATGATTATTTTTTTTTCGGTCCCTTCGCACTCTGGGGTAATGCTTTCTTTATAAAACTGCCTTCAAAGAAGCATTTAATATCGCGGTGAGATCCGCAACCTTCTTCTTCTTTCATGGTTACTTTATTACCGCTAAAATTAAGTTGCAAGATGCATTGATCACCAGCCTGGCTATAAATCGCCTTCCCCGCTGAAATAATCTTTGCTTCACCTTTTAATTCTCCTTTACATTCACCGTCATTTTTTTCAAAGTGAATGAACAATATCAGTTGGTTTGGCTTTTTACCATCGCGTATTGATATAATATTTCTTTTGTCCTGCACATAATCACCCGATAACTTATTTTTTCTCGGAAAGGTATCAATCGGATTTATCAATCTTCCGTTAGCAACCACATCATTTGATTCTGTCACAATCAAGGCAAATGCGGCTGCCGAATTAATGAATGCATATGAGGCTTTTTTATAAATAAGCTGGCCATCGGCTGTTTTTCGCTGGGTATTTGTAATAATGGAATATTTATTATCCATCACGGCGGTGTGCGTGGCATTGCTGTTATTGTCTGCTACCAGTACCGGCATACCTGAAATATATTTCATATCATTATCAAAGACTATAACAAAGATCGCTTTGTGCGTTGTGGCAATGGCCTTTACAAACAGGTATGTTTCATGTTTTTTTATCGTAATCCTTGTCATTGGATAAATCAATGGTTTCAGGTTCTTACCAAATTGTGCTGAAATCAGGCTGTCTGGCACAAACCGGGTAAATGTTTTAAAACTGATAGCAGAATCGCCCGATTTTTTTTGCAGGCTGGAATCGGCCAGGTAGAATGGCAACTTTACCTCATCAAAGTATTCAATAAAATCCTGGGGCTTTACAATATCTTCCGTCGCGATCGGTTTTTTCTTGCTTTTGCAGGCAGAGAGCAGCGCCATCATACCCAATAGGATCATCCATTTTTTCATACTATACTGCATCATTCAGGCTAAAATAAACATTTTCATTATGTACCTGCAATAAAATTTTACCGGCTAGAGATTATATTTTAGATTTGCCTAAATTATTATTTAGTCAGTATGAAATATTCGGTCAGTAAGGAAAATTACATTAAGGCAATTTTTCACCTGCAGCAGGAACAGGACAGCGTTACCACCAATGCATTGGCGGATGCCCTTCAAACCAAACCTGCTTCCGTGACGGATATGCTAAAAAAGTTAAAGATCCAGAAGCTTTTACAGTATGAAAAATACAAGGGCGTTAAGTTAACATTGGAAGGACGTAAGCTTGCCATCCAGATTATACGTAAACACCGGCTGTGGGAATATTTCCTGGTGGAAAAATTGCATTTCGGGTGGGAAGAAGTCCACGAAATTGCTGAAGAGCTGGAACATATCAGCAGCAGGAAACTGGTAGACCGCTTAGATGAGTTTTTAGATTTTCCTCAAAGCGATCCACATGGCGATCCCATTCCCGACAGTAATGGCAAAATTCCTTCACTGCAACAATTGTCTGTTTCTGATCTTCCATTGAATAGCACAGGTACAGTTAACGGTATCGGTGATCAATCCGCAGATATGCTGGAATTACTGCGTCATAAAAATCTGCAAATCGGATCCCGGATTGAAGTAAAGAAAAAATTTGATGTGGATGGTTCCATAGAAATAAAGATCCGTAACCAGCCACCTGTTACCATCAGTGATCATGTGGCAAAAAATTTACTCGTAGCATATGACAACAAAAGCAAATAGCCACGTTTCTCTCAGCGAAGTGCATCAAACAGTTGATACAACAAAAGGCATCAATAAGAGTAAACGGATATTGTCTTTTCTGGGGCCAGCATACCTGGTAAGTGTGGGATATATGGATCCTGGTAATTGGGCTACTGATTTAGCAGGCGGTAGTAAGTTTGGGTATGCTCTTATCTGGGTGCTATTAATGAGTAATCTCATGGCCTTGCTGTTGCAAAGTCTTTCGGCCCGGCTGGGTATCGTGCGGGGAAGAGATTTGGCGCAGGTAAACCGCGAAGTTTATCCACCGGCGATCAACTTTATATTATACCTGCTGGCAGAAGTTGCCATTGCAGCATGTGATCTGGCAGAAGTGTTGGGAATGGCGATTGGCATTCACTTACTGACCGGGTTACCTATTCTCTGGGGTGTGATTATAACGGTGTTGGATACCTTCCTTTTGTTTTACCTGCAACGCCTTGGTATTCGGAAAATGGAAGCATTCATCATTACCCTCGTTGCTATTATTGGCCTGGCATTCCTGGCAGAAATAATTTTTGCGAGAAATAATATCATGTTTAATGAGGTAGCTTCAGGATTTATTCCTACCATTCCGGGTAAAGAAGCTTTGTATATAGCCATTGGAATTATAGGGGCTACTGTAATGCCTCATAACCTTTACTTACATTCTGCACTGGTACAAACCAGGAAGTTCCCGCGCGATGAAAAAGGTATCAGGCATGCTTTAAAAATAAACATGTTTGATAGCACCATTGCGTTGAACCTGGCTTTTTTTGTAAATGCCGCCATTCTTGTGCTGGCGGCGGCAGTTTTTTTTAAAGCAGGTAAAACAAATGTAGCTGAAATAAAAGACGCCCACCGTTTGCTGGCCCCGATGCTGGGCACTGCCATTGCACCAATACTGTTTGCAATTGCATTGATTGCAGCCGGACAAAGCTCTACTGTAACAGGAACGTTGGCGGGTCAGATTATCATGGAAGGATATTTATTGTTACGTATCAATCCGCTGCTGCGGCGCTTACTCACGCGTTTGCTGGCGATCATTCCGGCCGTAATTACCATTCTTATTTATGGCGACAATGAAATTGATGCGCTGCTGATTTTCAGCCAGGTTATTTTAAGCCTTCAACTGGGATTTGCAATTATTCCTTTGATTCATTTTGTTAGTGAGCGGAAAAAAATGGGAGTTTTTACTATAAAAATAAAAACACAGGTTGTCGCCTGGACAGTTGCTGCAGTTCTTGTAGCACTGAATTTAAAAATGGTTTTTGGCGAAGCGTTTGATTTCCTGCAAAACAATCATTCCTTTTTTCCCAAATTGCTGGTGATTGCTGGATTGATTGCATTGGTGGGATTATTATTGATTGTCATTATATTTCCACTCGTCAGGCAAAAAAAAGATGCTGCAGAAATTACAGTACACCAGAATTTGAAATCATTGACCGCTTTGAGAGTGCCTGAATTTAAAAAGATTGCTGTGGCGCTTGATTTTGGGAATCATGATGAGAGAATAATAGCTTTTGCACTGGGACAGGGTAAAAAAGAAACTCAATATATTTTGGTTCATGTTGTTGAAAGTGCGCCGGCAAAGATTTTGGGCGATTCAACAGACGATTTGGAAAGCCGCAAAGACGAGGAACAACTTCATGCTTATGCGACACAATTACGAGGCCGTGGATTTGACGCAATAGCAAGGTTGGGTTATCGCAACAGGGTTGCAGAAATTGTTCGGATTGTAAAAAATGAAGAGGCAGATATGCTGGTAATGGGCGCTCACGGCCACAGTGGTGCAAAAGATTTATTATATGGCGAAACAATCAACAAAGTAAGGCACGGTATAAGGGTTCCTGTATTGGTGGTAAATATATAACAGTGCAGAGAAATGAAAGATTCATTAAACATCCGTTTGCATTTTCTTTACCCAATACCCGCAGCTTTAATAATTTTTCAGAGAAAGGTTACAATATAACTTCCTGTGTTTACTTATTGAAGTTAACCACGTTTTGAAACTTAAGAAAACAGTCATGAAAAGAAGTGTTATTGTAGCCATGATTTTGTCAATGTCAATGGTAGCCTGTGAAAAGACCTCTTTGTTCGAAGACCATGTAGCAAACAATCGTTCGGCATCTGCACCGCAAGCGATACAAAAATCATTAACTACAAACTTTGGCAACGTTTCGGTAAGAGAGTGGAAGTTAAATAGTGATGGCAGCTGGAAGGCACACTTCACTTTTAACGGCATTGCATGGGAGGCTACTTTTTCCGCTGATGGTACATTAATCAAGTCGGAGCACGCCTGATGATGTAGATGTTTTCAGCATATTAATAAACTTGTAATGCAAGCTGGAAAATGCTGCGTAGCCTTTTTATAATTTAATAAAACGTCATTATTGTTTTCTATTACTTTTAAGAACGGCCTAAGGCTACTTAACAATATCCAGCAATTCCAATTCAAATATCAATGTGGAACCTGGTTTAATCTTTGGTCCACCGGCGTTGTCACCATAAGCAAGGTTGGAAGGAACGAACAATCTCCATTTACTTCCTACAGGCATTAATTGTAATGCTTCAACCCAACCCGGAATAAAACCGGTGACAGCATATTCAATGGGTTCACCGCGATCAACTGAGCTGTCAAATACGGTTCCATCTAATAATGTTCCGTGATAATGACATTTTATTTTATCACTTGCCTGTGGTTTTGGACCGGTACCTTCTTTCAAAATAAGGTATTGAAGGCCACTTGCAGTTGTCACAACACCAGGTTTATTTTTATTTGCTGCCAAAAAGGCTTCTCCTTCTTTCTTATTGCCGGCAGATTTTTCAGTTTGTTTTGACTGTATGTAATTACTCACGCATGCATTCATTTGTGTTTCTGTCAATAGCGGTTTGCCGGATTTCATTACATCATTGATGGCCCTGTCAACAAGCGATGAATTAATATTTGTAATCCCTTGTTGCTTATAGAAACTGGCAAGACTCATTCCCAATGCATAACTGATGGAGTCATTTTGCGTGCGAAGCGCGGCGGAGCCTGATACAGGTTGTACTTTCTTAATGGGCTTTGTTTGTGCCATCACGACTTGTAAAATGCAGATGGCAATAATAACAGACAAGAGATTTTTCATAAAGAATTTAATTTTGGCGAAATTATTACAAAAAATCTGCCTGCTGAAGCGATGCAACCTTTTTTTTAACAAAGCTGCAAATCAGATCATTTTTATCTGATATATCTTTCCAACATGAACAATAATATAGTCAGCGTTGAAGTAAGGTGGGCTGATCTCGACCCAAATTTTCATCTGCGCCATTCTGTTTATTATGATTATGGTGCATATAGTCGCATTAGCTATCTTTCATCGAATGGTATCACGGCACAGTTTATGCACCAGCATGGTTTCGGGCCCATCATTTTCAGAGAGGAAGCGATTTTCAAAAAAGAACTGAAATTTGGAGATTTGATAACCGTGGATTTAAAACTGGTGAAAGCCAGCAGGGATTATGCCCGATGGACAATGCAACATCAAATTTTCAAAAACAATGAAATAGTAGCAGCAATAATTACGTTAGATGCTGCCTGGATAGACACAAGTAAGAGAAAGCTTATTACTCCTGTGGCCGAAGTAGCGGACAGTTTTAACAAGGTAGCCCGCGCCGAAAATTTCGAATGGATAGAAAAATAATTGTTAAATAAAAATCAATATATACTATGAAAAAAATTTTAGTGTGCGTTTTATTGAGTTCAATAGCTATCATGTCTTTTTCACAGGAAACTGAAAAAAAGAAATCATCGTTATTTGGAAAAGTCAACAATGCATTGAATTCTGCAAAAGGCGGTTCTTCACTTAGTACCGATGAAATAGTAAGTGGTTTGAAAGAAGCGTTGAGCCTGGGTGCCAAAAAAAGCGCAGATAAATTATCGGCGGCCGATGGATTTTTTAAAGATGCTGCGGTAAAAGTATTAATGCCTCCGGAAGCACAAAAAGTAGAAAAGACTTTAAGGAGCATTGGTGCAGGCAAATTGGTTGACGATGCTATCCTGAGTTTTAACCGCGCTGCTGAAGATGCATCAAAATCAGCCGCTCCCATTTTTGTAGACGCTGTTAAGAACATGAGTATACAGGATGCACTTGGAATTTTGAAAGGAGCAGACACTTCTGCAACTTCCTATCTTAAAAAAGCAACCACAGCTGATCTAACTGCCGCTTTTAAGCCAGTAATTGATGCATCACTTGCTAAGGTGGACGCAACGAAGTATTGGGCACTGGTGGTAGACAAATACAATAGCCTGCCCACAACCTTTAATAAAGTGAATTCTGATCTGCCATCTTACGTAACACAACGAGCGATGAACGGGATATTTCATTATGTTGCTGATGAAGAAAAGAAAATCCGCAGCAACCCGGCAGCGCGGGTAAGCGATATACTGAAAAAAGTATTTGCCAATTAAATTTATCAGGTAATAGTTTTTAATAAAAGCACAGGGTTTCCTGTGCTTTTATTATTTTAATCACGCTAGCTGATCGGGTTATGACTGTTATGTCTATATGCTTGCAAAGACTGTTGATAATAAAAGTTAAATAAAGAAACCAATTTTCAGACACTATTTTGTTGTGTAACGTGCTTTGCGGATTTTTGTATTTCAGCTATGATACAGAAAACAATCACCGCTTATCAAAGTGCTTATAAAGGTTTATCAAAGTCTACCTGGTTGTTGTCGCTGGTAATGCTCATCAACAGAAGCGGTACCATGGTAGTTCCGTTTATGAGTCTATATCTTACCAGTCCTGCAATGGGATTTAGTATTGGCCAGGCGGGATTTGTATTTGGTTTATTTGGAGCAGGTGCATTCTGTGGTGCCTGGCTGGGTGGAAAACTGACCGACAAAATTGGATTTTATCCCGTGCAATTGATAACATTGATTGGCGGCGGTTTGTTTTTCATCCTATTGGGGCAAATGAAATCGTATACATCTATTAGTCTAACAACCTTTATTTTAAGTTTTGTCAACGAAGCTTTCAGGCCGGCAAATTCTACTGCCATCGCTTTCTATAGCAAAGAAGAAAACAGGACACGGTCTTATTCATTGAACCGGTTGGCGATTAACCTGGGTTGGGCCGTAGGTTCAGCAATTGGAGGTATTATAGCCCGGTATAATTATGAATTACTGTTCTGGGTGGATGGGTTAACCAATATCAGCGCTGCCCTCTTAATGCTTGCCTTTGTGAAGCCGGTAAATTACAAACCCGTAAAGCAAAAAATAAACGCAATAAAAAACAGTGAATCTGCATTAAATGATACAACTTATATGTGGTTTATTGCATTAACTGTATTGTTTGCCGCTTGTTTCTTTCAGTTGTTCACCAATCTTTCTGTTTATTATAAATTAAAATTACATTTTACAGAACCATTTATTGGACTTTTGATGGCAACAAACGGGTTGATCATTGTTTTTGTTGAAATGGTAATGGTGTACAAGCTGGAAGGAAAAAGAAGGAATACATTTTATATCATCACAGGCATTCTGCTGATGGGTTTTGCTTATTCAGTATTGAATTTATTTGATGTTGATCGCAGTTTTGCATTTGTGATAGTAGTCATTATGACTTTTGGTGAAATGTTATCCATGCCTTTTATGAATACTTATTGGATTGGAAGAAGTAAAAGTCATAACAGGGGACAATACGCTGCACTTTATACAATGTCGTGGTCAGCAGCTCAGACATTGGGCCCAATGTCTGGCGCACTGCTGGCAGAACATTTTGGGTTCCATATCTTATGGTGGGCCGTTGCAGGATTTTCAATGCTGGCGGCTGTTGGTTTTTTGCGAGTGCATTCAAGATCCCGGAAAAATGATGCTCCTGGTATGAATGATACCATGACTGCTGCAAACTCAGCATTAGTAGCAGTTTCCAATGAGCCAATATTGTAACAAGCATCTGATATTGAAGTTGAAATAACAATTATTATTAAGAAACTGCAGCAATTTTGCTGCAGTTTCTTAATAATAAGTTGCATTAACTATTTAGCAAGTGCCTTGTTTATGGGCGATCTGTCTATGTATTGTATAGAACGATCTATTTTACCATCAGCATTAAAATGCATATCATGATGTATCCAACCTCCAACAGTCTTACCGTTTTTATATTTGGATATGAATTGATACCAACCCATTAACCAAACTCCAGGCATGTCTGGACCTCTTTGAGGTTTATTTACTTTTATCGCAAGCCAGATATCATTTGCGAACCGGATAGAGTCGATCACTTTTGTGCGACGTTCTGTCCAGTATTTTGTTATCGCTGGCAACCCTGATAAACTATCGCCAGCCGACCAGATGTACACAGCATTGTCAGCATAAGAAGATAGCCATCCGCTGACGTCTCCTTTTGACATGGATGCCAGGGCCGATCTACCAATTTCCATGTACTTAGGATCGGCAAATTCTACGTCCTGGGGAGCTTTTGTTTCTACATTTGTTTTTGAAGTGTCTGTTGTTGTGCCGGCTGCTTCGGCAGGTTTTTCATTGTTGCAGGCAAGTAGCATACAGCAGGACGCTGCAAGCATTAGAAGCTTTCTCATAATGAAACGTTTTAAGTTGGTTACAAAAATTGAAACAGGAGTGAGAGTGCGGTTAATGTTTTGGTAAGGTAGATTGCTTGATGAAGCTATTCATTTTTGATGTAACGACAAATATATTTAGAAGAGCGTCGGGTTTGATATTTCATTCACTTAGTTCCAGCCATCTTAATTCCTTTTCATCCAATAGTTCGGTAATTACACCAATTCGGGTAGACAATTGCTGCAATTCTTCAAAAGATGCAGTGCCACTGTTTAATTTTTCGGTAACGGATTCTTTTTCTTTGTTTAAAGTTTCTATTTCTTTTTCAATTAACTCAAACTCGCGCTTTTCCTTAAATGATAATTTTTTTTTCTCGCCATTGACCGGGGCAGCGACGGGAATAATTTTTTCTTCTTTTGAACCAGACATCTGGGTACCTACATCGGTAAGTTTTTCATCATCTTTCAGTGCCAGCCTGTATTGAGAATAATTACCGGGAAAATCACGGATATCACCGTTGCCCTGGAAAACAAAAAGATGATCCACCAGACGGTCCATGAAATAGCGGTCATGTGATACAATGATTATACAACCCTGGTAATCACTTAGAAAATTTTCCAGCACAGCCAGTGTCTGAAGATCCAGGTCGTTGGTGGGCTCATCCAGGATTAAAAAATTGGGATTACGGAATAAGATTGAAAGTAAATGCAATCTTCTTTTTTCACCCCCGCTTAATTTTGAAATATAGGTGTACTGCTGATCTGGTGAAAATAAAAATAACTGTAAGAACTGAGATGCACTAAGGGAACTGCCGTCTGCCAGCGGGAAATTTTCCGCAATGTCTTTTACAAATTCTATTACACGTTTGTCTTCCTTTACTTCAAGTCCCTGTTGCGCATAATTACCAAAGACCACGGTATCGCCAATATTTATTTTGCCGCTATCTGCAGGTTCCAGTTGTTGTAAAATATTCAGGAAAGTAGATTTACCGGCTCCATTCTTCCCCACAATTCCAATGCGATCCCCTTTTTTAAAAGTGTAGTCAAACCCTTTAAGAATCACTTTATCTCCATAACGCTTGTACACTTTTTTTAATTCGGCTACTTTGCCGCCAAGTCTTGTCATCTTCACCTGTAATTGTACCCGTTCGTCTTCTATTTTTTGTTTTGCTTTTGCTTCTACTACATAAAAACTATCCTGCCTGCTTTTGCTTTTTGTTGTCCTGGCTTTTGGTTGCTTGCGCATCCATTCAAGTTCTTTTCGGTATAAATTTTTTGCTTTGTCGATACTGGCAAATTCACTTTCTATCCTGGCAGCTTTCTTTTCAATAAAATTTTCGTAGTTGCCCTTGTATACATAAAGGTTTTCGTTATCCATTTCAAGAATCTCGTCACAAACTGCATCCAGGAAATAACGGTCATGTGTAACCATTAACAGGGTTACTTTTTCCTGGTTCAGGAAATGTTCCAGCCATTCCACCATTTCTACATCCAGGTGGTTGGTAGGTTCATCCATGATGAGCAAAACATGTTTGTGCTCAAAACCAATATCAATCAGGGTCTTGGCCAATGCCACTCTTTTTCGCTGACCTCCGCTTAGGGTACCAGCCAGCTGGTTAAGATGATGGATATTCAGTTTACCCAGGATCTGTTTTACCTTAGTATCAAAATCCCATGCATTGAGTTCATCTAGTTTTACAATTGCTTCGCCAATTTTATCAGCATCTTCCGCATCGCTGGCAGCCTCGTATTCTTTGATGGCGTTGATAACAGGGTGGTTGTGGTGAAAAATATTATCCAGTATAGATCTGTTTTCTATAAACTGCGGATCCTGTTCAAATAAAGCGATCGTTACATCTTTGTGTACCCATACTTTCCCGGATTCCGCTGTCTCTATTCCGGACAGAATTTTCAGCAAAGTTGATTTGCCGCTGCCATTTTTTGCAACGAGCGCAATCTTATCGCCTTCTTCTATGTGAAACGTAATATTTTTAAACAGGGGCTTAATACCATAGCTCTTACCCAATCCTTCTACAGTAACATAATGCATGGCGCAAATATACGTACACGGCGTCTTTTACTATTTCAAAACTTTTTTCTGCTCAGTAAACTAAACATTCAACCATTACACATTTTGCGAGAATAAAATTTAGTTATCTGTATTCTTCTTCAAGCACAGGCAGTCATCTTCAACCAGCCAAAATATAGATCAACCAACAAATTATTATGGTAAACAAGAACACAGAAAATACTTTATATTTATTCCAGCTTTCTTTCTGTTTTTGTTGTTTTTTGAATTGCCGGATGTTCTCATTCATTTCCCTGTCTTTGCCTGCTATGCCGGTTAGTAATTCTGTTATTATTTCTGTATACTGCCGCGGAAGCGGCAGACTGCAACGAAGGATCTTATAAACTACCTGCTGGTTGATACTGGTATTATTGTATTGTTTTAAAATGCCGGTATTTGTATCTTTTAGCAATTTCCGTATATGATGGCTTAATGCATCATAATCTACCTGGAAAACATTGATTCCTGAAACATAGTTCTCCAAACGATTGCATTCCCACAGGATGTTTTCTGGTGTGGTGAGGACAGATGTAAAATCTTTTCCCAGGCTCCGCCGATACCATCGTTTATAGTTATACGCTTCTCTTTTTTTTGTATCCGATAATATTTCATGGGCTTCCTGCACTTCTCTGAATTGTGCTTCAGCATAAATATTACCGGGGTTTTTATCCGGATGCCATTTCAATGCCAGCAGCCGGAATGATTTTTTAATTTGCTGAGGAGTAGCAAGCGGTGTTACATTTAATATTTTATAATAATCCTTTAATTCCATATTGAATCTTATGAAACAGCATTTGCGAAATTATTATCATTCCGGATAAAAGTAAGAGACTGGTAATAATAGTGCAGTCAATAACGTATTCCACAACTGTGGGCAAAAAGTTGCCAATTTACGCCTGTAATGAGCTATATTTGCCAAAATTTTACGCATGACTAACGATCAGATTGGGAAATTTTTAGAATCAGGACACCTTACCAAGCACAATGTGAAAATTGATTTTAAAACCCGTCAATCCATCATCGGATTGTTTATTAAAACAAACGATTACGATGAATTAAAGTCGAAAAATTTCTGGAGAATTGTTTCTGAAACACATATTCCAAATTGGAAGGATTCTCATGATAACAATTTGGCTAAAATTTTTAATGGTGCTGAAATAACCAGGCTAACCCCCGTTGTTGTTAAATAGTTAACAACCCCATAAGACCCGCCGTTGTAATACTTTTCCATTGTATGGTTTGTAAACATCCGGTCGTAAAGAAGAAGAGCTTTATTTTATTGATGGTTGGAGTGTGTATGATTTGTCATATATCATCTCAGGGGCAATCAATGCCCGACCATGATACCCTGTATTACCAATCTTTTCCAAAACTTGTAACGGCTCGTTTTTATTTTTCTCAAAAATATACTACGCTTGAATTTGAAAAGGATGCCCGTACCAGTAGGCTACGTTACCTTCCCAATACTTCTTTAAACGTGGGGATTGGCGCAACCTATCATTCCATCACATTAAACCTGGGTTATGGTTTTGGTTTTTTAAATCCCGACAGGGAAAAAGGAAAAACCAAATACCTCGATCTTCAATCACACATATACGGTAGAAAATGGACAATTGATTTGTTCGGTCAGTTTTACAATGGTTATTATCTTTCTCCAAAGGGATTAGGTACAACTATTCCTGATAAGTATTATATAAGACCAGACATCAAAGCAACATTGGCAGGACTGGCAGCTTATAATATACTGAACGACCGGAAATTTTCTTATCGTGCCGCGTTGTTACAAAATGAAAAGCAAAAAGAGTCTGCAGGTTCTTTTTTATTTGGAGCGGAGTTGTACTATGGGTTAATCCGGGCGGATAGTTCACTGATACCTGCCACGCTGGCCAATCAAATGGAAGTACCCGGTCATCGAACTTTACGCTTTCTGAAAATTGGTCCCGGCGCAGGCTATGCCTATACTTTTATAATCAATAACTACTTTTTTCTAACAGGATCATTGACAGGTAACCTTAGCCTTGATTATGTGAGTCAGAAAGGAGGCGACGGCACCGGCAGTAAAATGTTCATAAGCCCGGGTTATATTTACCGTGTAGTGCTGGGATATGACAATAATAACTGGAATATTAATACTTCATTGGTCGGTAATCAAATTTCCGTAAAATCATTTGATTCCAATAGCAAATATTTAATCAATGCAGGCAATTTCAGGATTACGCTTGCAAAAAGGCTGATGCCAACTCATAAGATCAGAAAGCAATTGAAACCCATTGATGAGTTGCTGGATAAAAAATAAATATTCATTCAACGGTAAAAATTCTTTACCTGGTTTGAAATGCTATTATTTCGTTGCATTTACTACCAGCGCTGCATAGTTGATAAGGTTGTGAATGAAAAAAATTAATTAGAACACTTCGCCAAGATTTACAAAAAAACCGTGTGAACCGTTTTGGCCGAAACCATAATCCACACATAAATTAGCACCTGAAATCTTATTAAGTTTTAAGCGAAGCCCTAGTCCGTATCCGGGGAATAATTTGCTGTACTGCGGCGATAAATCGCTTGAAAAATTCTGAAGATTAACAAAAGCCACGCCTCCCAGCAGGCCATTTTCGGTTATTCTATACCGGTATTCACTTTCAAAATAAAGCATTTTTCTTCCCCTGAATCTTCCTTGTATATAGCCCCTTCCTGTATTATAGTTATCATCCCAACCGGAACTGGGTAAAATAAGATATGGAGGAGTACCATTGGCAACGAGCCAATCGAAGGTCCAGAACGCAAGCACATTTTTAGAACCCGATGGATACCTGAAATAAGTTCTGGCATCAATCTGAATGGAATTCGAATTGCTATCGCTGCCAAGCGATTTCATATTGGCTCTGTAACTGAAATTATAATAGGATCCTTGTTGCGGATTGAGTTGGTTCAACCGTGTATCGTACAGAAAACGAAAAGCCGTGCCGGATGCAGTTTCTACTTTACCCAGTTGTTTTGCTATCTGGTGATCCACTGTTTGTGATACCTGGTCCAGTGCTTTAATGTTCCAGAACTTATCGAAGTAGTAGCCTATTCCTACATAAACATTGTCAGACATTGCTTTCATCACCGTTTGATGAATTTTCATTCCGGTGAAATCAATAGTAACACCTTTATTAGGATCAGTCCTTCCCCCCAATCCGTAAACACTGGAAGGATAGCTGATATAGCGGATATCTGAAATCAGGTTATATCGGTTGTGCTTTGTCCAGATATTTATTTGCAGCGGTATAATAATTTGCCTGTACTGTGAATAAGTAACATTGATACTAAGACTGGAAAGTTTGGTATCACTGAGCGTATCACTATAGTAAGCCAGGTTTGCGCTGGCGATGCCTGCAAAACCTGTTTGCAATGTATAACCCAGGGCCGGTACAAATGAGTATTGCTTTTGAGTGGTTTTTATTTCAATAGAATCGTGAACAACATCAAGCTTTGAATTGAACACTTTATTTACAACATCAATCAAATCTTTTTCCTTCTTAAAGGCAATGGTTCTGCTTATACTATCACCAGCAGGTATGATTTTTCCTGGTTTTGACGTGTCGGTTTGGCCATTGGCATTGAATGCAGTTAATAGAAAACAACTCACCGGTAAGAAAATAGATTTCAATATTAGCTTGGTTGAAGGGGAAGCAGGTTTATTTTTACAAATAAAGAGAAAATAAAACGCGAAAAAGTTCTTAAAATGTTTTTCAATTGTTAAGCAACTTGTTCTTAGCGGCCTGACGCTATAATAAGTTGGAAAGAATCACTATTATTAAAATGGTATTAAAATAAAAAGGCATGACGTTTACAGCCATGCCTTTTTTATGATTTGAACAATGTATTTTTATCGTGGCTATTTAAGAGAGGCGATATCTATAACAAAACGATACCGAACATCAGATTTCAATACTCTTTCATAAGCCTCATTTATTTTTTGAACGGGAATAACTTCCACGTCGGAAACAATATTGTGATCTGCACAAAAATCCAGCATCTCCTGTGTTTCTTTAATGCCTCCTATAAGAGAACCAATAATACTTCTGCGTTTCATGATCAATGTAAATGCAGGTACTTGTACTGGTGACGGGGGAGCCCCCACTACAATCATGGTTCCATTTGTTTTAAGCAGGTTTAAATAAACATTATAGTCGTGGGGAGCTGATACTGTATTCAGTATGAAATCAAATGTATTTGCAAGACCCGACATGGTTGAAGCATCACTGGTTAGTGCAAAATGATGCGCACCCAGTCTTTTTGCATCTGCCTCTTTTGATTTGGATGAACTCAGCATGGTTACCTCGGCTCCAAATGCAACCGCGAATTTTACTGCCATGTGGCCCAGGCCACCAAGACCCAGCACTGCCACTTTATGTCCTTTGGTTACACCTACATGACGAAGCGGGGAATAAGTTGTAATTCCAGCGCAAAGTAAAGGTGCAACACCTTCCAGCGGAAGTTTTTCTGATACATGTAATGTGTATTTTTCATCCACTACAATTTGCGTGGAGTAGCCACCGTAAGTAGGAGTTTTTCCATCCTGTTCATAGCCATTGTAGGTCCCGCTCATTCCATTGTCACAATATTGCTCTTCGCCGGCCAGGCAATTCGGACAGGTGCGGCAGGAATCAACGAAACAACCCACACCGGCCAATTCTCCAACCTTAAATGATTTGACGTTTTCTCCTATTTTAATAATGCGACCAACAATTTCATGTCCGGGCACCATAGGATAGATTGCATTTCCCCATTCATTGCGTACCTGGTGAATATCCGAATGACATACACCACAGAATAGTATTTCTATTTGTACATCATGTGGACCTACGTCTCTTCTGTCGAAATCAAAACTTGTTAATCCTGAACTGGGATTTTGTGCCGCATAAGCGCTTGTTTTTGACATATTGGTTTTATTTGTTTTTATTCATACAATTTAAAAGTTCTTTTTTATTTTCTTTTAAATGAAAACAAAAAATGCGAATGAACTTTAAACGATTAACTGGTTCAAATTGTTTACTATTATATATTAACAGTTGCAGTTTGACGATCTACGCCCGGAACTTCAAGAATAAGATCGGGTCCATAAGAACTGGCAGGCGTTTGATAACCAGGTTTAAAATTTCCATTCAAAACTTTTTTGGTAATAATCAAACTGCTATGAGCAGTCAATGTATATCCATCGGGGCCACTTAACGTAGCATGTAATTTTTTGCCATCTGCATTTTGTACTTGGGCCCATACCAGGCTTTTGGCTTTTGACCTGGCAACACCAGATGGACCTGCAGGTCTGTTTTTTATTTTTCTTTTTATTAGGTTTCGAATAACCATAGTTTTCAGGGCCCAATTATACAAACCTTGTAATTTCAGCAACCTGTAAATATTGGGTGAAATAGCTGTATAGGTTTCGATGTTTTTTATATTGGTTGAATGATACGCAGTCGATATATCGCCCCATGGAATGCTCATCACAAAAATTTTTTTCGATCCAAAATCAACCCACATACCTTTTTGGCCAAGTGAAGTCTTTACAATTTTTCCATTGACCCGTGCCGCACTGCCTTCTCCCAGGCTATCCGCCATAGTTGTAGCTGTACCATGTGACAGAGAACCTCCCAACGATGCAAAAGCAATTTTCAGATCAATAGCATCTGGCAGCCGGTTTTTCAGGTAAAGCGACAAGCAATCGGTAGGAACCACGTCAAATCCCGCACCTGGCATAATCATGAGTTTATTTCTTTCTGCCGCAGTATTATAGGTTTTAGCCATTTCAAATACAGGGATTTCACCAGTTATGTCGAGATAATGTGTATTGGTTTGCAGGCAGGCTTCTATCATTGGTTTTGCAGTTTGGTGAAAAGGACCTGCAGCGTGCAGCACCACGGGTACTTGCGATAGAATATTATTTAATTGTGCCTGGTTATTTAAATCAGCAATTTGATAAGAACATTTTAATTGGGATGCCAGCAGGCGAATCTCATTTTCATTCCTTCCCGATAATATGGGTTGTAAGCCATAGTCCGCGGCAAGATCAGCAATCAGCCTGCCTGTATATCCGTTGGCTCCATATAATAGAAAACAATTGTTTTGCATAAGAGGTTAAAAGGTAAAGCTTATAAATGACATCCAATTAAGACTAAGCATATTAATCTGATAACGCAATTTTGCTTAAATTTGAATTTGTATTTTAACACACAACACACAACACTAATGATTAAGAAAAAAACATTGACCTTGAGGTATTTATTAGCACTCACCACTATTTTATTTTCAATGGCTGGTTTTTCCAGCGGCTTGAAACCAACACAGGAATTTTATGAAATAAAAATCTATCACTTAAAAACAACTGAACAGGAAAAAATAGTGGACGAATACCTACACCATGCTTATCTTCCAGCCCTGCACAAAGCTGGGATCAATAATGTAGGAATTTTCAAACCAATTGCAAACGATACCAGTATTGATAAACTATTGTATGTTTTTATGCCATTGAAATCAATGGACCAGTTGCTCTCACTACCATTACAACTTGAAAAAGATGCCGGATACAAAGCCGCAGGCGCAGAATACCTGAATGCGGTTTATACCAATCCTCCCTATGTACGAATGGAATCCATTCTTTTAAGGGCATTTCGTTTGGCACCACAGATGAAGACGCCGAAGTTGGGAGGAAATATATCTGATCGCATATTTGAATTGAGGAGCTATGAAAGTCCTACAGAGAAATTATACCTTAATAAAGTACAGATGTTTAATGAAGGAGGTGAAATACCTTTATTTGAACGCCTGGGATTTAATGCGATATTTTATGCTGATGTAATCAATGGCAGTCATATGCCCAACCTGATGTATATGACCAGTTTTGAAAACAAGGCCATTCATGATGAAAAATGGAAAGCATTTGGTGCTGATCCGGAATGGAAAAAATTGTCTTCCCTGCCGGAATACCAACACAATGTTTCCAAAGCGGACATTATATTACTGCATGCCACCGACTATTCTGATATCAGGTAAATCTATTTGAGGTATTTTTCAAAAAACTCAAGGGTGCGTTTCCAGGCTAGTTTAGCGGCTGCTTCATTGTATCGCGTGGGGGCGGTATCGTTATGAAAGGCATGGTTGACGTTTTCATACATATACAATTCATAAGTTGTATGTGATTTCTTCAGCGCCTCTTCATAAGCAGGTATGCCTGCATTAACCCTTTCATCTAATCCGCCATAATGCAATTGGATGGCGGCTTTTATTTTGGGAACATCTGCTGCATCTGGCTGGTGGCCATAAAAAGACACGGCACATTTTAACGAAGACATATTAACCGCTAATTGATTAGCAATGCCACCACCCCAGCAAAAACCAACACAACCTGCTTTGCCTGTATAGTCATTACGCGATGGCAGGTAATCGAATACTTTAATAAAATTCTGCAGACTATCATCTGGTTTTAGCTGGGTAAACAATTGCCTGGCACTGTCTTCATTGGGAGGCGTTCCACCCAGTGGAGACAGGGCATTGGGCGCAATAGCAAGATAACCTGCCATTGCAGCACGGCGTGCCACATCTTCAATGTGTGCGTTTAGCCCACGGTTTTCGTGAATTACAATTACCGCAGCATATTTACCTTCTTTTTCCGGGCGGGCAACATATGCCTGCATCTCTCCATTGATTCCTTTGTAAACAATTCTTTCAGTAAACAAATCACCTTGGGGTACTGTTGCCGCATGAGCTGTATTCAATTCAAGTAATGGCAACACGGTCAAAGCTGCAGTGGTACTACCTGTAAGCATTACCAACCTCTTAAAGAATTCCTGGCGCTTCAATGGCTTGTGAGTATACTCATCGTAGAGGTTAATGATTTGCTGGTCCATAAAAAATATTTGATATTCTTAAAATTACACTAAACAAATTTATCAATCCTGCAAACTTTTACTGTATCATGCCTCGAAATTCCTGTCATTATTTTTTTTAAAAACACGGTAGATTTGCATTCTCAAATTAAAATTGATATGGCTACGCACAAAAGAATAAATCCCTTTTCTAAAGTCAATAATGATACTGGATTCAGCAATAATGCAAACAGTGTAGGAGGAAGATTCATCAACAGGGATGGCAGTTTCAATCTCCGTAAGGAAGGAATGACAATCTATGACAGGTTCAGTATTTTTCACAGCATGTTAAATTTACCCAGGTGGAAATTCATTTCGCTGATTGTTGGATTTTTTCTCTGCATCAATGTTCTTTATACCGTTATATATTTACTGATAGGCATCCATCAATTCCAGGGAATTATTGGAATAACCGAATGGCAAAAAGTAAAGGAAATATATTTTTTTAGTACAGAGACATTTACAACGGTGGGTTATGGCCGCGTAAACCCAATTGGCGATGCTGCCAATTTTGTTGCTTCCATCGAGGCAATGAGTGGCTTCCTTTCTTTTGCTATTGCAACGGGTTTGATTTACGGACGATTCTCCAAACCAAAATCTTACCTGGCTTTCAGCGATAGTGCATTGATTTCACCTTACCAGGGCAAGACAGCACTCATGTTTCGATTTGTTTCATATAAAGACAATCATATTCTCACCAATGTAGATGTAAAAGTCAATACTGGTTTCCAGGTAGAGGAAAATGGCAACCTGGTGTATAAATTTTTTGATCTTAATCTTGAACGCAGTCGGGTTGAAAGCATGCCCATGAACTGGACGGCAGTTCACCCGATTGATGAGAACAGTCCTTTTGCAGGTTATACGGAAGAAGATATGAAAGCTGCAGATGTAGAAGTTTATGTGCTGGTCAGGGGATTTGATGATGTGTATTCCAACCAGGTTTTACAACGCACTTCCTATACTTATGATGAAATTAAATTCAATAAAAAATTCATTCCTATGTACCGCGAGAGCGATGACGGTAATACCACTATCCTGGAACTGGATAAATTGCATGCATTCAAAGATGCCGATACCATCGCAACCTGAGAAAAATACGACTGATTATTCTCATTTTTTTTCGGGAATAAATCGTGCAATTTTGCAGTGATAAATCACAACAAATTAAGCAGGCCAACGTTTGTTTTGTGATTCTATACAGCCTGTAAATTTATCTGATTCAAAATGAAAATAATTCGTTATCGCGTTTTTGGCAAAAGGTATATTTATATCAAATACATAGTTATTTGTGCTGTTATCTGTAGTAGCTGCGAAATTCCTCCCGCAGCCAATGCGGAGGTTGCTAAAACTGCAATCGCGGATGCTGCTGTGCGAAACACGGTAGTCAGCGATCCGGTTATTATAAAAAATATACCCCCTGCTTCTGTTATACTTGCCCGGCAGCAGGTACCCATTTTATGTTACCACCAGATCCGAGATTGGAAACCCACAGATTCTAAATCAGCAAAAGATTATATAGTGCCTGTTGACGTTTTCAAAGCGCAGATTAAAATGTTGGCAGATAGCGGCTATCATACCATTTTGCCCGATGAATTATATAACTACCTGGTAGGGGGAATAAAATTACCGGCTAAACCCATCCTGCTTACTTTCGATGATACCGACCTTCCTCAATTTAGTATTGCAAAACCGGAGCTGGAGAAATATGGTTTTAAGGGAACCTATTTCATAATGACCGTTTCATTGGGCAGACCTAATTACATGACGAAGGAACAGGTTAAATCCCTTTCAAATTTAGGTAATTGTATAGGTTCTCATACATGGGATCACCATAATGTAAAGAAATATTCGACGGCAGATTGGATAACTCAAATTGAAAAACCTACAAAAGTACTCGAAGGAATTACCGGGAAGCCTGTCAGGTATTTCGCCTATCCATTTGGTTTATGGAACCCACCGGCTATTCCACAGTTAAAATCCCGTGGTTTCATTGCCGCTTTTCAATTGTCTGCCAAACGTGATGAGCAGGACCCGCTTTTTACAATCCGTCGGATTATAGTGCCGGGCGGATGGTCTCCCAGCACCCTTCAGCATTATATGAAAAACAGTTTTTAATTACTGTCAGTTAAAATTATCCGGGCCAATGCAATCAGTTTTGAGCAGGAACAACATCATCGCCCTGACTATTAACTTCATCAGCGGCCGTAGTTCCGATCTCTAAAAAGTATTACCACTATTGCATAAAAAACAGGTTCCTGGCTAATTTCATAACTATTGCCTGATTTTATTATAGATTTTTATCGCATTGGTTTATCCTGGTGAAACAATTGCTAAACAGTAGTTTCATTTTCGAAGGCTATCATTATTTCAATCAGATGTCAAGAAAACACAGGTGATTTTTTAGCAATAAGAGAGGCAGTTTTTTGTAACATGCAAGAAGTAAAAATAAAAAAGGCTGTCGTGAAGACAGCCTTGCAATTTCTTTCAATAAAAAGTAGTTACTAGCCTATCTTTTTAACATTCACCGCATTCATACCTTTCTTTCCTTCCTGCAGGTCAAACTCTACCTTGTCTCCTTCTGCAATCTGGTCAATAAGGCCGCTCGCGTGTACAAATGTTTCTTTGTTAGAATCGTCGTGTTTGATAAAACCGAATCCTTTTTCGCCATTGAAAAATTTTACGGTTCCTTTTGTTTTTGCGTTCATTTTTAATTGTATTGATAATAAATAGACGGCAAATATAGGATTTGCAATACAGATATGGTTAAAGAACTAATTTAAAATGGCTGGAGGGTGGCTATTTTATCATTTTATAGGCTAATAACGGCGTATTATCCGGATTCAATGCGGGTAACTGTCATCAATGTCTTACCAATGATTCCGGTTTTAAAATTTAATAGCCTGTGAACAGCACCGTTTTATTTTTTTTATTAATTTTATGTAAGGATAACAAAAACACAAAAGCTTCGTTAAAGGAAAAATAAGTACGGGCATTCCAAATTTTTCGATACTAATTCGGATCTCATTTAACAATACTTCATTTTCGTCGGTACCCTTCAAAACGTTTCAACGTCCTTGTTGAAATTTTTTCTCAATTCACCTGTAATTGCTTAGTATCCTTTGTTAGAACTTCAGTTCAAAATAAATTTTCTATGAAAAAGAAATCCAATCATGATTACCCACTCCCTTCTTTACCTACCTTTTATACGACTGTCAACATACCCGAAACAAAAGCAGTAAAGCGAAAAAAGTTAAAGAGTTTACCTCCCAGCGAAGAGACCGTATCACGCCTGAACGACCTGGCCAGACAAACCCCTTTTTGTTATTATTATCGTGAGAAAGAAAATGACTTGCTATAATGAGGTAATAAATCGTTCTTGGGTCTCTGCGCTTCCTTTCGTATGTCGGAAACCGGTATTTTCAAAAATATTTGCATGGCTTTAACACTACGAATATTCAATAATCAACCTTCAATAACGAAAAACCCGCTGCTAATTAATACTCAATAATCGTTAAAGAACAGTATGTATGAAACAATACTTGACTCATTTCTCAATGCATAGATTTAAGTAAAGTATTATTAATCTCTTTGGCTATAAAGGTTATTTTCTTCATCTTCTGAACCATTATCTTCATCTTCATCATCCAGCTCAGTGCCCGGCACATCAAGGTCAGCACCTGTTTTATCTTCTTTCAAACTTTTTTCGTTGAGCTTTTCTCCGTCTTTATCCGTGCTGTCAAGCGACATATTTTCCAAATCATCTGATTCATCCGTACTTGGATGAGAAGCACTTTTACGGAGTAATTTTTTCTCCTGCCGGGTTACATTTGAATTGTCATCATATTCTTCATCTGTCTCCTCCTCATTCAAATCATCCAGTAATCCTTCGCCTTCTTCATCTGCGGAAGATATAGTAGTATCCTGCATTTCCCGGAAATCAGGAACCCGGATATTTTCCTGGCCCGGAATATCTTTTATTTCAGGCAAAATAATATTGATTTCTTCCTGTTTCATCTTACCCTGGTCTTTTTTTGAATCCGATAAATCTGAAGATTTATTAATCTTATTACTGTTGCCTGCACCAGACTGATTTGTTGTCATAATTATTTATTGAAAATACAATTCATTTATCTTAATACCAGGTAAAAAATGGTGCCATAAGGAATTTTACCAGGGAAATAAAATTGCATCGGGAAAAATGTGAAAAAAAATTATATAAAGGGAATGGACTGTTCAATAAGCGGGGAAAATCTTGCTCATAAAAAAATGACAAAGCCAGGTATGCCCTGGCTTTAGACAATTTTTTTACGACATATAACTCTCTACTGGTTCACAGGTGCAAACCAGGTTGCGATCACCAAATGTATTATTGATTCTTGCTACCGATGGCCAGAATTTATTTTTTGAAGTGTAAGCCAACGGAAATGCAGCAGTTTGTCGTGAATAGGAGTGGCTCCATTCATCTGCGCATACTACTGCCTGTGTGTGTGGGGCATTTTTTAATGGATTATCAGTCTTATCTGAAGTTCCATTTTCAATGGCTTTTATTTCTTCATAAATACTTATCATAGCATCGCAAAATCTATCAAGTTCAGCCTTGTCCTCGCTTTCTGTTGGTTCAATCATTATCGTACCCGGAACCGGAAAACTCATGGTGGGGGCATGAAAACCAAAATCTATCAGTCGCTTTGCTATATCCTCTGCTTCGATACCCGCTGTTGCTTTGAAAGGGCGTAAATCAACAATGAATTCATGCGCGCAGGTGCCATTTTTGCCAAGGTATAAAATCTTAAAATACTTTTCCAGTCTTGCCCGCATATAATTTGCATTCAGGATGGCGTACATAGTAGATAATTTCATGCCTTCGGCTCCTAACAGCTTTATATATGCGTAACTTATTAATAGAATTGACGCGCTTCCGTAAGGAGCCGCACTAACAGCATCGGCTTCGGATGATTTTTTGTTTATACTTACATGACCTGGTAAAAATGGAGCGAGCTTATCATTGACACAGATAGGTCCCATGCCGGGCCCGCCGCCACCATGCGGTATCGCGAAAGTCTTATGCAAGTTAAGATGACAAACATCTGCACCAATCATACCCGGCGATGTGAGCCCAACCTGCGCATTCATATTTGCTCCATCCATATAAACCAATCCACCATTTTCATGAATGGTATTGCAGATTTCTATAATGCTTTCTTCAAACACTCCATGTGTGGAAGGATAAGTAACCATTAATGCCGCCAGCGTTTCTTTGTACTGTGCGGCTTTTGCTTTTAAGTCCGCAACATCAATGTGACCGTCTTCATCACTTTTCACTACCACCACTTTCATTCCTGCCATTACAGCACTTGCAGGGTTGGTGCCATGCGCGGAAATTGGAATCAATACAACATTTCTATGCGCATCATTTCTATCCAGATGATAAGCACGGATTGTAAGCAGCCCTGCATACTCTCCCTGTGCTCCGCTATTGGGTTGCAGTGAACAGGCTGTAAAGCCAGTAATCATTGTGAGATAATCAGATAATTCATCAATAATTTGCTTGTAACCCGTGGCCTGGCTGGAGGGAACAAAGGGATGCAATCCACCAAATTCCGGCCAGCTTACTGGTATCAATTCGGTTGCCGCGTTCAACTTCATGGTACAGCTTCCCAATGAGATCATGGAAGTATTCAGCGATAAATCTTTATTTTCCAGATATTTGATATAACGCATCATCTGGCTTTCACTATGATGTGTGTTGAAAACGGATTGTTTTAAAAATGAAGAACTTCTCCTGAATTGAGCCGGAATGTTTTCAAGTTCATCGTCACTATCAAAAGTAACTGCCGCCACATTGCTTCCACTGGCTTCTTCAAAAACAGCAACAATCTGCAAAAGATCTTTTTGCATTGTGGTTTCGTCAATGCTGATGCCAATATGGTTGTTATCAAAATAACGGAAATTAATTTCATGCTGTTCTGCAACTGCCCGTATTTTAGCGGCATCTGTAACGTTGATTTTTAAAGTATCAAAGAAAGCATGATTAATATTGGCATAACCCAATTCTTCCAATTCATTAGACAAGGTATTTGCCAAACCAGCAATTCGCATTGCAATTATTTTCAAACCTTCCGCTCCGTGAAAAACTGCATACATGGCTGACATGTTAGCCAGTAGTGCCTGTGCGGTACATATATTAGAAGTAGCTTTTTCTCTTTTGATATGTTGTTCTCTTGTTTGCAAAGCCATTCGCAACGCCCGGTTGCCTTTTGCATCCATGCTTACACCTATTAGTCGCCCAGGTATTGCGCGTTTGAAATCTTCTTTGGTTGCAAAAAAAGCAGCATGGGGTCCGCCATAGCCCATAGGAACGCCCAGTCTCTGTGCAGATCCAACAGCAACATCGGCACCCAATTCACCTGGAGGCGTTAATAAAGTTAGTGCCAGAAGATCCGTTGCCATTACAATATATCCACTATTGCTATGTACTTTATCAATAAATCCACGATAATCTTCAATAGCACCATTGTCGTTTGGATATTGCAGTAATGCGCCAAAATAAGTTTTATCAATGGACGCATTTTTATAGTCACCAAAAATTATTTCAATTCCTATTGGTGCCGCTCTTGTAAGCAAAATATCTTTGGTTTGCGGAAAGCAGCTGTAATCAACAAAAAATTTTGGTTGCGTAATGGTTTCTGTCTTGTTAACTTCATGAAAAAACATAGACATTGCTTCTGCGGCGGCTGTGCCTTCGTCCAGTAAAGATGCGTTGGCAATTGGCAAACCGGTTAATTCAGTTATCACGGTTTGAAAATTCAATAGACTTTCAAGTCGCCCCTGTGAAATTTCCGCCTGGTAAGGAGTATACTGTGTATACCAGCCCGGGTTCTCAAAAATATTCCTTAGAATCACACTGGGAGTAATGGTTCCATAATAACCCTGACCAATATAATTTTTAAAAACTTTATTTTTTGAAGCTATCTTTTTAAGTTCCTCCAGGTATTCGAATTCGCTTTGGGGGGTGGGTTTTTGCAGCGGCGAGTTTAAACGGATGGAAGCGGGTACTGTTTTATCAATCAACTCATCAAGATCAGATACTGCTATGGTTTTAAGCATTTCTTTTGTATCTCTTGCGTTGGGTCCAATATGCCTTGCCTGGAATTCTGTTGATTGCTGTTCAAAAAGACTCATATTTAGTATAGGATTATATCTTTAAAAGTTGTGCAAAGTTAATGGTTGAATAGCAGACAAATAAGCATTTGTTCAATAGGTGAAAAGGATGGGGAAAAGCTGCTGATAAATCAATATATTTCAACCAAAAAATAAATAGGGTGCGTTTTATAATTTAACTATCTTATTTTAACCATTATTATGCACTGTAAAAATTGCGACACTTCGCTGAACCCTGAGTATTCATTTTGTCCGGGATGTGCCGAACCTGTTCATCCGCACAGACTGGACCTATTACATATCGTTCATGAGTTTATCCATGCATTTTTGCATGCCGACAAAGGCATTTTCCTGCTGGTAAAAGATCTTGCTTATCATCCTGGCCGTGCGGCAAGAGCCTATACAAATGGAATCCGTAAGAAATATTTTAACCCGGTTAGTTTTTTATTGATTGCAGGAGGGCTTGCATTTTTTCTACGATATAAAACTGGAATCATTGAGACTGTCAACAGCACGAAGCTCGCCAAATATGGAGGTGAATTTATACACCACTATACAACCCCGATAATAATCCTGATGATTCCGGTGCTTTCTTTGTATTCGTGGCTTTTCTTTAAATCATCCGGGAAAAACTATGCAGAGAACATGGTTATGAACATGTATATGATGGGAGAATATCATTTGTTTAGCATTATTGTATTAATACTGCCTTCCTGGTTCTTGCCAAAGTTTTACATCGTTTTTCTATTGTTAAGTTTCTTGCTAATGGGAGTTTATAATTATTTCACCTGCAGGGTTTTTTTTGGACAAAGCAATACCACTACTTTGGTAAAAGTCATCGCTATAGAACTGTTGTATGTCATAACCCTCGGTTTAGTAATTGGCATGTCGCTGGTTCTTTATCTTGCACTTTTCAGCGGACTTCATGTAAAGGATTTAAAGTAGCGAATCAATATTTTTCTTTTTCGTTTGCGCTTTGACGTTGATTTTCAATTTCTCTCATTTGTTCACTGGTTAACCGGCTTCCGTCGTGACTCCAACCTGGTGGACCCAGCAGATAACCCAATTTTTCTTTCCATGAAATATCTTTTCTTGAGAGATCATTAATGATATGCCGCCACTCGTGAAAAACTATCGTTACAGCGTTTTCTTTTTCAATGGCTTTAGTTAGTCCGTATTGTATGGGTTGATATTCGCCTGCCGGTAATTCAGGTTGAAAACTCCCAAAAAGCTTGTCCCATATAATCAGGAACATGCCCATATTTTTATCGAGGTATTTTGGGTTGGAAGCATGGTGCACACGGTGATGAGAAGGTGTAACCAGGATGTATTCAAGCCAGCCGAGTTTGTTTATTTTTTCGGTATGTACCAATATGCCCCAGATTTGCGTGGCGGCATAAACAAATGCAATATCCCAGGGTTTAAAGCCAAGCGCTGCTATGGGAATAAAATAAACAAAACGGTATAACGGCTCCATTACAGAAGAACGAAAGCCAACGGTAAGATTAAATTTTGATGAGGAATGATGTGTAACATGCGTTGCCCAGAACAAACGACAATGATGATCTGTACGATGCAGCCAGTAATACATAAAATCTTCAAACACAAATAACAAAATCCAGTACCACCAGGTTACCTGTAATTCTACAAAGCGATGATCGTAAAAAAAGCTAAGTATAATGCCAATATAAATACTACGGCACAATAAATCAAGGCCTGCGTTTAATAGCATCAGGTAAATATTCTGCGCCGTATCTTTTATACTATAGGAGGGAAGCTTTTGAAAATTGCTGAGTAATATTTCCAACCCTATCACTACTGTGTATAGAGGAGTGCTGATGAGGATTAATAATGTTTCCCTGATTGTGCCCATAATGAAGGCCAAAAGTAATACAGATAGCTCAAATGATTCGCTAACTTGCAAATACATCATTTATTGTCTACCATGCAGGAAAATTTACCGGAAGACTGGCAAAAAAAATCAGCAGAACATGAAAAAAAATACAAGCAGTTTTTGCAGCGGCCAGACCGGAAGAAAGTGCTAAAGCAATTGCCGGAATTACATGAGGAAGCATTTCGTAAAATTGATTGTTTAAAATGTGCAGCTTGTTGTAAACACTATTCTCCCCGTTTTAAAACGCCGGATATTAAACGCATCTCGAAAACCATGAAAATGAAAGAAGGGGTTTTTATTGAATCCTTTCTTCAACTTGACAAGGAAGGGGATTATGTTGCGAAAGCTGCTCCCTGTCCGTTTCTTGGAGCAGATAATTATTGCAGTATTTACGAAGATCGGCCCTCAGATTGTCATCGTTTTCCTTATACGGATGAAGATATTTTAATTGATAGGCCGTTGATTACACTTAAGAATGTAAGTTTTTGCCCGATAACTTATTATGTAATGGAAAGATTGATAAAAGATGCCAGGTAACAAAAATCCGGAACTGTACTTCCGGATTTTATTATAAGATTATCTGGTGGTATTATTTTGAAGACGTTAACTCTTCATATGCTGCCGTCAAAGGTCTTTGAATTCCTTCGCCTTTCCATTCGGGGGAACCAGGAATTTCAGTTGCTTTCAAAATATCATCTTTTGATTTACCCGCTTTGATTTCTCCTTCCGTAAATTTTAAAAGGTTTCCAAGGTATGCAGCAAAAACTTTTAAATCATCCGCGGTACCCGTAACATTGTATCCTTCACCAGCATGTCCAAATACATAGGTCGTTTTCCTGTCAAACTTATTTGCAGCTTTATCCAATACTGTTATCCAGCTTTTGATATTTGCACCAGCACTCCTGTCAATAAAAGGATGGCGCCTGTTAAATACCAGATCGCCCATATGCACAATATTTTCATCCTGTAAATGCACCAGGCTATCACCATTGGTATGTCCTGCTCCATAATAATACAGGCAGATTTTTTTACCCGCAACCGTTTCGCACCATGTGTCAGTATAGGTTTTGTCTGGGTATAATTGTTTATCTTCTGTTTTTTGAGCTACCGCAACATTGGTTTGATTTGTCAATGAATTGACGTGAGCCAATACATGTTCCGTTACGCCTTTAAAAGAGATATTGCCAGCTGTGTGATCCCCATGATGATGGGTATTGATAAGCATTTTAAAAGGCTGCATGTTTTGTTTTTTCAACTCATCAATAAGATGCTGTGATTGTTCAGGGAATTGCGAATCTACAACGGTGATGCCTTCTTTTGCCAATAGAAATGCAATAGTGCCACCTTTTTCTGTAAAAATACCCGCCTCTTTGGATAGCATGGTTATTTTAAAGGCAGGTTGCTGTAACAGTGTTGCCAGCAATTCTTTCTGAGCCAGCAATAGACCGGCCGAAGTAAATGCGGTATTTCGGAGAAATTGACGACGTTGCATAATATTAAATAATTGTTGATAAATAAAGTTAATGCGTACAACGGTTCAGCCCAATAAAAGTTCGCAACAGTTTATTAATACTCCAGTTTACGAAGCGTAGGTGCTTTTGCCCAGGTAATCAACACTACTAATAATGTCATGCATCCTCCGAATATTACAGAGGGTACAACGCCAATCAGTTTTGCAGCAACGCCACTTTCAAACTGTCCCAGTTCATTACTGGAGTTGATGAACATAGAATTTACACTCATCACCCTGCCGCGCATATTGTCAGGTGTTTTTAATTGCATGATAGTGCCCCGAACTACCACACTTACACCATCCAGCATCCCTCCAAATAGTAAAGCAGCAAATGAAAGCCAGAAAATTTTTGAAATGGCAAAGGTAATTATACAAATTCCAAAACCTGCCACGGCAAATAACAGTTTTTTCCCTTGTTGTCTTTGCATGGGAAATAAAGTAAGTAATACAACAATGCAAATTGAACCCATGTCTGAAGCAGCATTCAGAAAACCAAATCCCTGGGGGCCTATCTTGAGAATATCCCTCGCAAAAACAGGCACCATTGCCACGGCACCGCCAAACAATACAGCGAAAAGGTCGAGCGACAATGCACCCAGTACCTCTTTGGTATTTAAAACAAAACGGATCCCTTCTTTTACACTATCCCATGTCTTTTTCTCGCCTCTTTCATTCAAAGCCGGTTTCGGTTTCAATTGAAAAAGAATTATTATCGCAAGAAAAATCATAGTAACGATACAGGTTAAAGTTCCTGTATTGCCCAGTCCGGCAATTAAAAAGCCACCGGCAGCATGACCGGTTACAGATGCAGATAACCAGGTTCCCTGGCTCCAGGTGGTGGCATTTTGCAAATTTTTCTTTGGAACGAGCGCAGCCAAAATTACATTGAACGAAGGCCCAACAAAAGAACGGATAATTCCTGTGCAGAAAATAACGGCATAGATACAAAGTGCAATCTGATGACCGCTGAATCTTTTTGAAGTTAACGACGTTGACAACAATAATAATATCAACGCCGCCAGCAGATAAAGCGACATACCTCTCAATATCAATTTTCTTTTTTCACTCAGATCAATGATATGACCAGCGTACAGTGCCATTGAAAAAGCAGGCAGGAACTCAGACAATCCAACAAGCCCGATGGCAATTGGTGCGTTGGTAAGATTGTAAATCCACCAGCCCACCAGGGTGCTCATCATCCGTAACCCCATGATAAAAAGGAATCTACCGGCCATGAGCGTACGAAATTCCTTTATTTTAACGGCGGCAAAAGGATCTTTTTGCTGAATCTCATCATCCATACCTGTTAGCGATTAATGAATAAAGATAATAAAGTACAACAATGCTGAAATGCGATAAGCCGGTGGTAATAAACAATATTCAGGGAAGCGTTATATAATGTTGGCCTTCTCCCAGGTCCTTGTCAAGCGCGTCTGTAACTACATGCAGATGTTTTTCATTGCCAAGAAAATCTGCGTTGCCGGCATCTATAAACAAGGTTTTGATATTGTGTTGCTTTATGTAATTAGTATAAGTTTCCTGTATATTAAACAAGTAAGTATCAGGTATAGTCTGTTCGTAGCTGCGGTTGCGCTTTTTTATATTCTGCTGCAACCTTTTAACTGGTGAATGCAGGTAGATTAATAAATCCGGTTGTATGAGTTGCTGGTGAATAATATCAAACAGTCGCTGGTACAGATGAAATTCCTCCTCAGGCAAATTTACTTTTGCAAAAAGCAGGCACTTGGTGAAGATATAATCAGAGACCGTCACAGACTGGAAAAGATCTTTGGTATGGATCAGGTCCTTCAATTGTTTGTATCGTTCCGCCATAAAAAACAATTCAAGCGGGAATGCAAATTGTCCTGGATTCTCATAAAATTTAGGCAGGAATGGATTGTCGGTAAACTCTTCAAGGACTAGCCTTGCATTATAATGCCGGGCGAGCATATGGGCCAGTGTAGTTTTACCGGCTCCAATATTTCCTTCAACAGTTATGAAGTGATAATTCATCGGGTGCTTAATAAAAAATGCTTGTTATTGCAATAGTAAGGCCTTAATTATTCACCGGCCAAAAAACTTTTTCACAGGCAATTGATCCTGGCATTCGATTAACAGATCATGAATACTTTTCTTTATATGCGGATGAACATAATACGGTGCAATTTCACTGAGTGGCATCAATGCAAATCTCCTGTTAACCAACTGTGGATGCGGAATGGTTAAATGTGTTGACGATATTATTTCATGATTGTAAAGCAAGATGTCAATATCAATGATGCGGGGTCCATACTTCTCCATTCTTTTTCTTCCCATTTGTTCTTCAATGGCAAGCAATTGTACCATTAGTGCCGCAGCAGTAAGCGTTGTTTGTAATTCCAACGCCTGGTTGAGAAAGGCATCCTGGTTCGTTTTTCCCCAGGCTGCTGTTTCATAAATAGCTGACTTTCTCAAAATAATACCGCAATCAATTTCAATCATACCAGCAGCTATATGCAGGAATTCCTCACGATTGCCTACATTGCCGCCTGTCAGTAGATACGCTTTATTCATAAATTGTAACAAATGCCTGTATCAAATATCTTTATTTTTGATTGCTTGCTAAAATGATTATTTATGGCGCGGTTTTTCAAAATATTTTTTGCTTCTTTTCTGGCATTGGTGGTTTTTAGTTTAATAACCCTGTTCATTTTATTGGGATGGATTGGAAGACTCACTTCCGCTTCCAAACCAGCAATCGGTGACCAGGCGGTTTTATTCATCAGCCTGGATCAAAATATTGCAGAGCAGGAAAGAGACAACCCACTTGCGAGTTTTAATTCAGATGATCATTATGATATGCCTGGATTATACGACATGGTCCGTTTGATCCATTATGCAAAAACAGATTCTTCCATTAAAGGGATTTACCTCCGGTGCAATGGCAATGGAAACGGTTTGGCCACATCCAATGAACTGCGAAAGGCGTTACTGGATTTTAAGACCAGTAAAAAATTTATATACGCCTATGGCGATGTTATACCTCAAAGAGCTTATTATATTGCAAGTGTTGCGGATAAAATTTATTGTAACCCTAAAGGAGGAATTGACTGGAAAGGATTTTCAATCCAATACATGTTTTTTAAACAGGCATTGGATAAACTTGAAATAGAGCCCCAGATTTTTTATGCAGGTAAATTCAAGAGTGCTACCGAACCACTTCGGGCAGATCATATGACAGATGCCAATCGCCTTCAATCCACTGTTTTTCTGAATGATCTGTACGACGAATTCTTACTAACTACTGCAGAAGCGAGGCATACAGATACGGCAACCTTACACAGGTGCGCAAACGAATTATTGATTCAATCAGCGGGAGATGCAGTTCATTATAAACTGGCAGATGCTGTAAAATATGATGACGAGGTAAAGGATGAAATAAGAGAGAAACTTGGTATTGATAAAAAGACCAAAATTAACTTTGTAATGATGGGCAAATACGCCAAAGCGGTTAATTATAAAGCTGGTAAGGGTGCAGATAGAATTGCGGTCATCTATGCCCAGGGCGATATTGTTGATGGCAAAGGAGAAAGCGGCCAGATAGGAGGGGATACTTATAGAAATTTAATACGAATTGCAAGAATAGATGAAAAGGTAAAAGCAATAGTTATAAGAGTGAATAGTGGCGGCGGAAGCGCAATGGCCAGCGAAAATATGTGGCGGGAACTGGAAATGGCAAAAAAAGACAAGCCGGTAGTATTAAGTTTTGGCGATTACGCCGCATCCGGAGGTTATTATATGTCTTGTGGTGCCGACAGTATTTTTACACAGCCCAATACACTTACAGGATCTATCGGTGTATTCTCTATTCTTCCCAACATGAAAAAATTTTTCAATGATAAATTGGGTGTCACTTTTGATGCTGTCAAGACCAGCCCTTATGGTGATATGCTTACAACCAGCCGGCCATTGAGTGAGCCGGAGAAAAAGTTTTTTCAAAATGATATTGACAGTATCTACCATACATTTTTAACCCGGGTTTCTGCAGGAAGAAAAATAAATATTGCATTGGTCGATAGTATTGCGCAGGGCAGGGTTTGGACCGGGAAAAGAGCTGTTGAACTGGGGCTGGCTGATAAGATTGGTGGTTTGCAGGATGCAATTGACTGCGCGGCAGGGATGGCAAAATTGAAGCAGTATCAATTGAAAGAATATCCTGAACCGGAAAATTGGTTGCAAAATATTTTTGGTTCATATAAGAGAAATGCAAAAATAAAAGCAGTAAAAGAAGAATTGGGTGATGAAGGTTATTCTATTTATTCATCATTGAAAAGGATCAGGCAAATGCTGGGCAATAGCCAAGCGCGTATGCCCTTTGAGATTGAAGTTCAGTAAGGTGTTTTTAATAAACAGGAGTAAGCAACGCGCACGCAAATTCTTTAAAATAAATAATGGATGTAAATGATTTTTGCGGCACTGCATTAATAAGATAGTTTTGCCGGAATAAATAATTACGATGGATCAACCGTATAGTCAGACAAGGGCCATGCTGGCCATCACAAAAGCAAGTTTTCGTTCTATTTTCCGAAATCCTTCCGCGGTGGTTTTTAGTTTTGGATTTCCCCTGATCTTTATCCTGGTATTTGGATTTATTGGAGGTAGTGGTCATGGTCCGGTATATAAAATAGCGTTTGGCCCCGGCAGTGATACCACAAATGCTTTGTATGATTCTATGATGGCGAGCGAAAGTATAAAGGTTGTTCAATATTCAAATAGTAAAGAACTGGAACAGGAACTGGCAAAAGGGCGTATAACCGGGGTAGTTAGAATAGTGAAAAATCCCGTTGCTGGTGCATTGCCCGCTTATACCTTGCGCTTCAGAAGTACTACTGCCAGTGCAGATAAATTTCCACAGTTCCTGGCAATGGTAGATAACATAGACAACAGGGTTAGTAATGCGGTACTGGGTAAAAGGCCGGCCTACGCAAGCATCGATATACAGCCCGGAGATATCAAAGCCGTTCGTGAATACCGGACCATAGATTTTATCTTACCGGGTCAGCTGGGTTTTTCTCTTTTAAGTGCCGGTGTTTTTGGGGTGGCTTTTTTATTTTTCAATCTGCGGCAAACAATAGTACTGAAACGTTTTTTTGCCACGCCTATTAATAAAAGAAATATAGTTTTCGGCGAAGGATTGAGCAGGGTTTTATTTCAAATGATAACAGCCATTGTAATCCTGTTGATTGGAAACCTGGTGTTTAAATTTACATTGGTAAACGGAGCTGTGACGTTGCTGGAATTGCTTGCGCTTAGTTTTATAGGTTTGATTGTTTTTATGGGAATGGGTTTTGTGGTGAGTGGAATTGCTAAAAGCGAAAGCTCTATTCCGCCGTTGGCCAACCTGCTCACACTGCCACAGTTTTTATTGTCCGGTACATTTTTTACAATTGATGTTTTTCCAACATGGTTACAGCCGCTTTGTAGAATATTGCCGCTTACTCATTTGAATGATGCAATGAGAAAAGTAGCATTTGAAGGAGCACACCTGACGGATTGCGGCAAACAAATTGGTATTTTGGCAATTTGGGGAATTATAACATACGCCGTAGCCATCAAGGTCTTTAAATGGGAGTAATTTTGGTAGTAATTTTTTGATTGACCGGCATTTGATAATTAGTTCATTCACAGCTTTACCATTGCATTAAAATTCTGCAGCCATCATCATGCGCGTTATAAAACTTGCTATCATCAGTGTAATTGTGTTGTTTGGATTAATCACACTCATGTCCGCTTTTATGCCGTCGCATCTGCGGGTATCCAGGGCAATTGATATCAACGCAGGAAAAAAAGATATATACAACCAGGTTGCGGATATCAGGCACTGGGAACTATGGAACGAATACGTGCGTTCTTATCATAATAAAAAATTTGAAGCCGATAGTTTACATGCAGATGAAATTTCTGTAGTGATTAATGATAAAACTGACAGCCTGGTTACTTCCCAATGGCAGCAGTCAACAGGGAATAAATTTGGCAGTGGTTTTGCTATAATCGCGCAGGATAGTAATCACACCACACTGCAGTGGTATTTCGATTTTCACCTGAGTTGGTACCCCTGGGAAAAATTTCAAAGTATAATCTATGATCAGCAATTAGGACCGGTTATGGAAAAGTCGCTGGCAAACATTAAGACGTTGACTGATAAAGGGCATTAACTTTTTGAATATTTACATATTTGTATTCTTATTTTTTAAAAATAAAACCTGAATAAAATGAAATTGCTAATGATTTTTGCTGTTGCAAGTGTTGTTGCCATATCGGCCTGCGGTCAGAAAGTTAATACCCAGAGCCCTGTTGCACATGTTACCGGAAGTACTTCCGGTGGAACGATGATCCATATCCGGTATAACCAGCCATCTGTTAGAGGGCGTACAATAGGCAAAGACCTGGAGCCATTGCCTGGTAAAGTGTGGCGCACCGGTGCTGATTCTGCCACTGCCTTTGAAGTTAACAAAGATGTGAAAGTAGAAGGTAAATCTTTACCAGCCGGAAGATATGGTTTGTTTACCATTGCCAATGGCGATGACTGGACAATCATATTCAACAAGAATCCGAAACAATGGGGTGCATTTACTTATAAAGAAGCTGAGGATGCATTGCGTGTTAACGTAAAAGCAGGTAAAGCGGCGAAATTCGCAGAAAAATTTACCATCTCCGTTTCAAAAGATGGTAAAGTGAATTTATTATGGGGCGATAGTGACGTTACTTTTAAAGTGGAATAATTTTCCATTCAAATTTTCAAACGCCGTCCTCATTCAGGATGGCGTTTGAATTTCAATAAGAATTTCCTTTATTGCAATATAAATCAGTTCTAACTCCGCATTTGAAATACAATAAGGCGGCATAATGTATAAGGTATTGCCCAATGGTCTCAGGTAAACTCCCTTCTTCAATCCCAGTGCCGTGACGAGTGCAGAGATATTATTCAGGTATTCATCTTTTCCGTTTTCAATTTCAAAAGCAAGAATAGTACCCTGTTGACGGATATTTTTAATGTTATAAGAATTACCAAAAGTTTTCAATTCTCCGGCAAATTTTGCATGAGCTTCACAAATCATCTGTATCTGATCGGCAGTGCCCCGCGTTTGCAGTAAATCAAGACTTGCCAATGCCGCGCTGCATGCAATGGGATTGGCAGTGAAAGAATGTCCGTGAAAAAATGTTTTAAGTTTATCATCGCTCACAAACGCATCTGCAATTTTACCGGAAACGGCCGTCACGCCCAATGCCATGCTGCCACCGGTCAACCCTTTTGAAAGGCATATAAGATCCGGCTTGACATTTAAATGTTCGGATGCAAAAATTTTACCCGTTCTGCCAAAGCCAGTCATAACTTCATCTGCAATACAAATAATATTATTTTGTTGAATAACCTGTAAGAGGCGGTTTAACAGTGCAGCATCATGTACTTTCATCCCACCTGCACCTTGTATTAATGGCTCATAGATAAATCCAGCGATTGATTCATCATCTTTTTCGATCAGTGTAATTATATTTTCGATATTACCAGTTTCAGGAGGGTCAATGAAAACAACTTCAAACAATTTTTCATGAAAGGCCGCAGTAAAAACACTTCTGTCGCTTACACTCATTGCACCAAACGTATCGCCATGATAAGAATGGTTGAATGCCAGTATTTTCTTTTTTGTTGTCAACTTGTTTTGATTCCACCAAAATTGCAGGGCCATTTTCACTGCTACTTCAACTGCTGTAGATCCATTGTCGGAATAAAATATTTTTGCAAAAGTTGGAGGCAAAATAGAAATTAAACGTTCTGCAAGAGTGATGGCTGGTTCGTGTGTGAAACCTGCGAAGATCACCTGCTCCAGTTTTTTGGCCTGTTCAAAAATTTTTTCTGCAATATAAGGATGAGCGTGTCCATGAATGGTTACCCACCAGCTGCTGATAGCGTCTATATAACGATCTCCATTTTCACTAACCAGGTAAACTGCGTCCCCTTTAACTATCGGAATAGGATCAGGAGAAAATTTGAAATGTGTAAATGGGTGCCATAGAACAGCTTTGTCTCTTTCCTGTAAAGTCATACAACAAATGTAAGGCGCTGCAAAGTAAATAGCATAAGCCAGTAACAAGTTCCTGAATTATTGATTTATTTGAATGACTGATGGCCAGCTTAATTTGGGAGCTGAAACATGCAACGGTTTATCTATATTACCTGTCAACTGCATACCGGATGAACGATGACTTAAAAATGATAAAGGATTGCCTGAATGGTAAGCCAGCGGCCCAGCGGCTACTTTATGACCAGTATGCAGCTGCTATGCTGGGGGTTTGTTATCGTTATACCAAGAGCATAAATGATGCGGAAGATGTTTTACAGGAGGGCTTTGTGAAAGTGTTTCGCTATTTACATCAATACAAAGGCGAAGGAGAATTGGGTGCGTGGATCAGAAGAATCATGGTGACTACAGCGATCAATTACCTCAAAAGAAACAGCCGTTACCAGGCAGATTTATCATTTAATGATATGGGTCTTCATCCAGTCTCAACAGACAATCCGGAAGTGCTGTTAAATGCTAAGGATATTGCGGATTTGGTGAGGCAACTGCCACCGGGCTATCAGACCATTTTTAATTTATATGCCATTGAAGGATATAACCATGTAGAGATTGGAAAAATACTGGGCATCAGTGAAGGGACTTCCCGTTCTCAATATTCGAGGGCCAGGACCTTGCTGATAAGCTGGATCGAAAAGCAATCTCCCATGCAAAAAAAAAGTAATTATGCCAGATAAAAATTTTGAAAACCAGGTACAACAGAAGATGAACGAATTGAAGTTCGTTCCTTCTGATACTGTTTGGCAGGAAGTGGAAAGACAAATTACTGATCGAAAAAAGCACCGTCGTTTTTTAATATGGATCCCTTTCCTTTTTATCATTGCAGGTGGAAGCTATCTATATTTCCAAAATAATAATAGTGACAATTTAACTAACAGGCATGCGCAAGTTAATCAACATACCCAGCCTGCTAATGCTCTACGAAAAAATATCGAATCAGCAGACACTTCAACAACTTTAGCAGTTGAGCCCTCCATGTGGAAAATAAATAAAACAGAACCTGTTCAAAGCACGGAGGCAGCAAACTTCCGGGAAACGAAAGTTAAAATTGTAAAACATCCAACGGCCATCAATCATTCTTCAGGCTTTCATTTTGAAGAGCCAGGTTTAAAGAATTTTTCACTCAATCACAACAAAGATCAAAATACTGCATCCTTTGAAATACACAAGAAATTAAATAAGCAAACAGTTAATGATTATTTAATAGTGGATGCAGATGAAACGACTGTTTCAAACGAAGATAAAAAAGCGAATGAAGCAGCTGGGGAGCAGACTTCAGGGATCAACAAGAAAGAAAGCAAAGAATCAATGCAACCAACAGATTCAGCATCAATTGAAGATCTGAAAAATGTTACCGCTGTTCATCCACCGGTAATTGTGAAGAAACAAACTGATAGCCTGGTTACTTTGGCAGAAGTTGCCAAAGCACCGGATGTACCTGCAAAAAATAAAAAGAAGATACAATGGGGTTTAAGTATAAATGCTGGCAAAGCAAATATTTCAAACGGTCTTTCAGGTATATTCACCACAACTGCAGATGCATCCTATGCCAATGCATATAATTTGCCTGGTAGTGTAAATAATAATATTGGAACAGGGAAGCCATCATCAGTTAAAGCAGGTATTGCATTTTCAATTGGTTTATCAGCCCGTAAAAACATTGATATGAACTGGTCTGTTTTTGCCGGACTGGAATATGGATATTATAGTACTAAATTAAGCGTGGGTCAAAAAATCGATAGTGCCAGATCAGTCATGCAAACTGGTTCCGGGAATTACTATAATATCAGTAGTTTTTATACCAGCACCTCCCGGGCTGCGTTTAACTATACCAATCAGTTTCATTTTATTCAAATGCCAATTGGTGTGGAAAGGCGATTGGGAAACAAATCGCATTTTTCTCTAAATGGCGGACTAATTATTTCAGCATTGATTGGCAGCAATGCATTGCATTATGATGGTCAAAAAAATATTTATTATAAAAATAATGGCCTCCTCAATAAAACGAATTGGAGTGTATTTACAGGATTCAATTATCAAATACGGGTCAATAAATCGGCGGTGATAGAAACTGGTCCGCATTTGCAATACGGGTTAACTGATTTCTTCAACAGAGATTTATATAGCCATATGCATTTGTTGAATGGTTCATGGAGTGCACGCCTGTTGTTCGGTAAATAAGAGGCAGATAGTGCAACGCTTGTTTTAAGTTCTTTGTCAGACAGATCAAAGACTGTTTATATGAAAAATTTTCTGATTACAGCATTGCTGCCTCTATGCATCATCGTACTGGTATTCCCGGGTTGTTTGAAAGATGATTGCAACAGAACTTACAAACTGTATTACCCGGTTTATAAAACACTTTCGGAAGTCAGAAAAAATATGAAAAGTGGTCCGTCACAAATTTTGCAGAAGACTGGAAAAATATTTATCGATGGCAAATATGTTTTTATAAATGAGCCCGACAAAGGAATTCACATCATTGACAACAGCCATCCTTCCAATCCAAAGAATATTTCTTTTATACCAATACCCGGTAATGCAGACCTGGCGGTGCGCGGCAATTATTTATATGCGGATTCTTACAGTGATTTGGCTGTATTTAATATTTCAAACCCGTTAAATGTCACAACTGAGAATTTTATCAGCAATGTATTTCCTGAGCGAAACACATATTATTTGGGTAATTCTTCCAATCCCGATTCAGTAAACGTAGTAGTAAGTTATATTGAAAAAGATACAATGGTTAGTTGTGAGACCATTGGCAGATGGCAAAACGGATGTGTAACATGTTCATTTTATACGGCTGGATTTTATACGTCAAACACATCCGTGCCTTCCACACCCGGAGTGGGCGGATCTATGGCGAGGTTCGCGATTTTGAACGATTATCTTTACGCGGTGAGTACAGCTGACTTGTATTCGTTCAATTTAGCAGATGGTCGTATGCCGGGCCAAACAGCCAAAACGCATTTTGACAATTGGAATGTGGAAACTATCTATCCTTTTAAAGACAAGTTATTTATTGGTTCCAACAATGGAATGTTTATTTACAGTGTTACCGATCCATCGCATCCTGCACAACTATCGCAATTCAGTCATGTAAGAAGCTGCGACCCCGTAATTACCGACGGAGATCATGCGTTTGTTACGCTCCGTTCCGGAACTACCTGTTCCGGTTATGCGAACCAGCTTGATGTGTTATCCATTTCAAACATCATTGCACCAGAGTTGCTGAAATCGTATACGTTAACCAATCCTCATGGTCTTTCAAAAGATGGCAACACATTATTCATCTGCGATGGCAAGGATGGATTAAAAGTATTTGACGCTGCTGATGTTTATAATTTAAAATTGCTGAAGCAAATGGGTGAAATGGAAGCTTATGACGCTATTGCTTTTAACAATATTGTGCTGGTGGTTGCCGAAGATGGTTTGTACCAGTATGACTATACAGATATTGCGAACATCCGTTTGCTGAGTAAGATAGGAATCAACAGAAAATAATGACATATGAACAGGATAACAGCGTTGGTAGTTTTTTGTTGTTTTATGTTTTCCGCACATGCACAGTCTTTAGAGAGCAAACAGAATATTAAAGCAAATCTTGTGGCATTTCAGTCCGTGAATTTGATTGGATTAATAGAGGGTGGTAACGGATCTGCCTTTCAATTGCAGTCCATTAATGGAGTTAAGATTAATACATGGTTTGCTGGGGTTGGTGTAGGAATAGATTATTACCGGTACAGGACCATTCCATTCTTTCTTGATCTTCGTAAGGACTTGCAGAAAAAAGCGAGAACGGCTTTTCTATTTGGAGATATAGGCAGCAGTTTGCCCTGGGTTAAGAAAGATGAGAATATCTATTGGATGGAGACAAACGATTACAAAAATGGACTTTTTTACGAATTGGGATTTGGCTATAAGGTTATCGTTCACCACCGCGATGCTTTTTTAATTAGTGCAGGATATTCCTTTAAACAATTGACAGAAAAAAGATTTGGCATTACTTCCTGCCCATTAACAGGCCCCTGCCAGGAAGGACTCATTGATACTTACAGCTATGATTTAAAAAGGCTTTCACTTAAATTAGGCTGGAGTTTTTAACAGACTATTGTTGAATGAATTTGAGGTTTCTTTTTATTCCCTGGTATTTACTGCGTTTTAGAGGAGAATCGCGGAATATTTTTTTGAACGATTCTTCCGTTAGTTCATTCCAGTCCTTTAAAGAAAATTGAAGAATTTCAGTCATGGCTTTGAATGCAGTTTCAGTTGCTGGTTTACTAAAACGGTTCCATGGACACACATCCTGGCAAACATCACAACCAAACATCCAGTTGTCAAAACGATCTTTTAAATGCCCAGGAATCAAATGATCTTTCAATTCTATTGTAAAATAAGAAATGCATTTGCTGCCATCTATCACTTTCGCATCCAATATGGCATTTGTGGGACAAGCGTCTATGCATTTTGTACAGGTGCCACAAAAATCTTTTGCCATTGGATCATCGTACATTAAATCAAGATCTGTAATGAGGGTGGCTATGAAAAAGAAAGAACCATTATGTTTATTTATAAGATTACCATTTTTACCTATCCATCCCAATCCACTGCGTTGTGCCCAGCTTCGTTCCAAAACAGGTGCGCTGTCTACAAAGCCACGTCCATTTAAATCGCCAATTTTTAATTTTATCTCACTGATAAGTTCATTAATTTTTTTCCTGATTACTTCATGGTAATCTTTTCCATAAGCGTATTTGGCAATTTTCGGTAAATCTGTTTTTTGTTTTTCCAGCGGGAAATAATTTAACAATAAGGTGATGACAGATTTAGCCCCTGGAACAAGACGGGTTGGATCTATTCTCAGATCAAAATAGCGTTCCATATAATGCATGCTTCCATGGAAACCCTTCGATAGCCATTTTTCAAGTCTTACTGCATCTTCATGCAGTGGTTCTGCTTTGGCAATAGCACAAAAATCAAAACCCAGTTGGGATGCTTTGAGTTTAATTAATCTGGTTTGAGATGCAGCGTTCAAGACTCCGTTTTTAAAGAAATTAGTATTGTGCGCAGCAAGCTAAGATTTCTGCTCCAAATGAAGCTTGTGAAAGAAACGGTGGACTACTGGCGCCAGCAATATTCCGATATTTGTTATAAATGCAACACCGCTAAATAATGCGTAAAAAGAGGAGAACCATTTGCCGGTTACTGTATCTATCGATACAACAGGCCCCATACCTGATAAAATCATAGATGCATTGTGTAAGGAATCCAGCCAGGCAATTTTTGCTGTATAATGATAACCGAATACACCAATCATCAGGCAACTGAACAGAATGACCAGCGCAATAAAGAAGGTTCGGCTGAGACGGTAATAAAACTTTCTTCTTGATACAAGCGGCTGTTTTTTATTTTCAAACATAACTCCTCTTATTTTCTTGAATGGTATTTGATCAAATCAGTTTATTTACAATTAGTGGTTAACTGTTGATCAATTGCATCTTTTACAGATAAGTAAATGTCTTTCTTCTGTTCATTCAACAATGTTCTTACAAAAATAACGGCGGCATATCCCCGGCAATTATCTACCATTGGGAACGTACCAAATAACCCGGGACAGCTCACAACATTTGCATTTCCGTCTGTAGCTGTTTCCATTATCCATTCACCCAATCCGTATTCATAACCCATCGCAATTGGTGGAATGTATTTTATAGCGGCTGTGCCTGTTTGCTTTTTCTGCATTTCTGCAATGGCTTTTTCACTTAATATCCGCTTACCTTCAAACATGCCTTTGTTCAATATCATGCTTAGAAAGTTTATATAATCATTCGCAGAAGACAATGCACCGCCAGACGGGTTAAAGGCTTTATCGTAATCAATGTAAAATGTAGTATTACGCATTTTCAAAGGGCGAAGCAATCGTTCTGAAATCAATCGGTCAAAAGTTTTTTTGCTAACAACTTCCAGGACCCTTGCCGCAATATTGAGACCTATGTTACTATAAAAAAACATTTCACCCGGATTACGTTCTATTTCACGTTTCGCAAAAGCATTTACTTCTTCCTCGAGTGTTGCATATTTCCTGCTTTGCAATGCAGCTTTTAATCCGGGTTCTTCAGAATGTATACCTGTTGTATGTGACAGGCAATTTCTTATGGTGATATATTTCTTACTATAAGAAGCAAATATTGGAAGGTATTTTGCCACCGGATCATCCAGTGATATTTTGCCTTCGTCTACAAATGTCATTACCAGTGCGGCAGTGAGCCATTTGCTGCAACTCGCTATGGGAGCCTGGGTTTTTACAGTGAATTCTTTATTCAGTTCTTTTTTATAAATAATTTTTCCATCCTTATAAATGAGTGTTATGACATCGCCCCCTAATATTTTTTGATTTTTGGAAATAAGTTCATCTACGGCGGCAAAATTATATTGGCAATACAGGGGCTGCAACAATAGCAGGAAGGCTAGAAATATACTGCACTTGAGACAGGCCAGACAGATTTTGTATGACATACGATCAGGAATTGAGCTTTGGATTGTTGTTTGCGTAAAGGAATAAAGTTATCTGAAATTGAACAACCTGCTACTGAATCTTTGTTAATCATTTGTTGCTTCGTTTCCAAGCCTTTCCAAAGTAGTTTGTACCGTGAACTTCAAAGTTGATTCAAAGATTGTTGCAGTAATGATTCAAATAAACAGTAACGCTTAGAAATATGAATTTAAACAATTTTACCATCAAAGCACAGGAAGCAATTGCTGCGGCACAGCAGGTTGCGTTCAACAATAACAATGCAAACATTGAAACCGAGCACATCTTGAAAGCATTGTTAAACGATGAAGATTCTGCAATTGATTTTCTCCTTAAGAAAAATAATGTCACCATGAATCTGCTGGATAGCAGGTTGGAAGAAAGCATCAAAAAACTTCCAAAAGTGAGCGGTACGGCAACACCCGCTCAATCACTGGGCCGGGATGCAAACAATATATTACTGAAGGCCGGTACAATGCTAAAGCAATTTGGTGATGAGTTCGTAAGCGTGGAGCATTTGATGCTGGCACTTGTTCATGGGAATGATAATACTGCAAAACTTTTGAAAGACACGGGCCTTACGGAAAAAGGGTTGGTAGCTGCAATCAGGGAATTGAGAAAAGGAGATACCATTAAATCGCAAACCCAGGAAACCCAATTCAATGCATTGAATAAATATGCAAAGAACCTGAATGAGATGGCAAGGAATGGTAAGCTGGACCCAGTCATTGGCAGGGATGAAGAGATAAGAAGAACATTACATATTCTTTCCAGGAGAAGTAAAAATAATCCCATTTTAGTTGGCGAGCCCGGCGTTGGTAAAACTGCTATCGCGGAGGGACTCGCCATGCGCATCGTAAATGGTGATGTACCCGAAAACCTGAAATCGAAAACAATTTTTGCGCTCGATATGGGACAGCTGATTGCCGGTGCAAAGTATAAAGGTGAATTTGAAGAACGCTTAAAAGCTGTTATAAAAGAAGTTTCAACAAGCGAAGGTGATATTATATTATTTATTGACGAAATACATACGTTGGTGGGTGCAGGTGCGGGGGAAGGAGCAATGGATGCAGCCAATATTTTGAAACCTGCCTTAGCCCGTGGGGAATTGAGGGCCATTGGGGCAACCACGCTTAATGAGTATCAGAAATTTTTTGAAAAAGATAAGGCGCTCGAAAGGCGTTTCCAGAAAGTGGTGATTGATGAACCTACTGTAGAAGATGCGATTTCAATTTTAAGAGGATTAAAAGATCGTTACGAAACGCATCATCATGTAAGGATAAAAGATGAAGCAATCATTGCAGCGGTAGAACTTTCCAGCAGGTATATAACAGACAGGTTCTTACCAGACAAGGCAATCGACCTTATAGATGAAAGTGCCGCCAAACTTCGACTGGAAATGAATTCCATGCCCGAGGAATTGGATAAACTTGAGAGGCAAATTCGTCAGCTTGAAATAGAACGTGAAGCGATCAAAAGAGAAAAAGATGAATCAACGTTGAAAGAATTGAATACTGAGATAGCCAATCTTTCGGTTGAGCGCGATACTTTTAAAGCCAAATGGAAAGAAGAAAAAGAAATTGTAGAAAAGATACAGAACGCGAAAGCTGCTATTGAGCAACTGAAAATAGAGGCGGAAAAAGCTGAACGCGAAGGTGACTATGGCAGAGTAGCTGAAATAAGATATGGAAAAGTGAAAGAGCAGGAGGAATTGATCAAGCTATTGACAAACCAACTTTCAAATTTAAGTGACAGGAGATTATTAAAAGAAGAAGTAGACGCAGAAGATATAGCTGAAAATGTAGCAAAAGTTACCGGTATCCCGGTTGCAAGAATGCTGCAAGGCGAAAGAGAAAAATTATTACACCTGGAAGAGCATTTGCATGAAAGAATAGTAGGGCAGGAGGAAGCGATTACCGCTGTGGCAGATGCTGTCAGGAGAAGCAGGGCGGGACTACAGGATCCCAAAAAACCTATCGGTTCATTTATATTTCTGGGTACCACTGGTGTTGGTAAAACAGAGCTTGCTAAAGCACTGGCTGAATACTTATTTGATGATGAGATGATGATGACAAGAATTGATATGAGTGAGTACCAGGAAAAACATACCGTATCCAGATTGGTGGGTGCACCTCCTGGTTATGTTGGATATGATGAAGGAGGACAGTTAACGGAGGCTGTACGTCGTAAACCCTATAGTGTTGTTTTGCTGGATGAAATTGAAAAAGCGCATCCAGACGTTTGGAATATTTTGTTACAGGTGCTGGATGATGGTCGTTTAACGGATAATAAGGGCCGCGTGGTAAATTTTAAAAATACCATTGTTATCATGACCAGCAATATCGGAAGCCATCTCATACAGGAAGCATTTGAAAAAGTGACAGAAAAGAATGTGGAAGATGTCACGGAAAAGGCAAGGTTGGATGTTATGTCACTGTTACGCGACACGATCAGACCAGAATTCCTGAACAGGGTTGATGAAATTATTATGTTCAGGCCGCTGATGAAAAAGGAAATAAAGGGCATCATAGAAATACAATTGGAAAACCTCAGAAAATTAGTGTCAGAAAACGGCATACAGCTGGAATTCAGTGATTATGCCCTGGATTTCCTGGCAGAAAACGGTTATGATCCCCAATATGGGGCAAGGCCATTAAAGCGACTGATCCAAAAAGAGATTGTGAACAAGTTGAGTAAAAAAATTCTGGCGGCAGATATTAACAAAAACTTGCCTGTATTAATTGATGTTTTTGATAACACTGTGGTTTTCAGGAATGAAGTTGGGCAGTCCAAACCAACCCAAAGGGAAAAAGGTGCATCAACTGCACCATAAAACGCTTAGTAAATAGGTAGTGTAGGCATTTGATTAAAAGGGAAGTGAAAAAAACACTATCTTCAGCCGCTTAGTATAAAATTGGTGTGCAAAAGACAGCGGAAGTTAATAAGTAAAGTACTTACAACCATTGCATTGGAAATTGGTTATAATAGATGGGAGCCTGGTAAAAGAGCCTGGTACCGGAATTAAAAAAAGGATTAATCATGGCATTCAAAAAAGAAGTAGTTGAAATTATTGAGCCGAAAGATGTATTTGTCGGCAACCCGGAAGCACCGGTTACACTGATGGAATTTGGCGAGTATGAAAGCGAGGCATGCGCTAAAGCCAATGAAGTTGTTAAACAATTGCTGGAAGAGTATGAAGGTAAGATTCGTTTTAATTTCCGACACTTCCCTTTAACCCGCATTCATCAGAGAAGCCTCAAAGCAGCGGAAGCCGCTGTGGCAACTGCGCAGGATGGAAAATTCTGGGAGATGCACAATATCTTGTTTGCCAACCGACGCAATCTCGGAACAACCAGCCTAAAATTGCATTCAAAAGAAGCAGGCGTGAGCAACAAGCATTTCCTTGACGATCTTGTTAACGCCATGTATGGCTGGCAGGTTCAGGGCGATTTAAGGACAGGATTGGATCTGGGTGTAAAAGACGTGCCTACATTTTTTATCAATGATGTGTTGTTTACGGGCAAGCCTACTCTTTCAGAATTAAGTAAAGCTATTGATGAAGCATTAAAACAAGCAAAGAAAAAAAAGCCGGCTGCAAAGCAAAGAGCATAAATTTACCTGATCAATATTATTTTAAAGTCCTGCAGTACAAAGCAGGACTTTTTTTGATCATAACGACGAGGTTTTATTTTGCATGTGTTATATCTTCGAAATGAAAATTATTTTATTCATTATTTGAAATAATATGGTTCAGTATACGACAACTATACTGCAATTTAAAGAGCAGGGTGAAAAAACCGGATGGACTTATATAAAGGTTCCGGAAGAGATAGTGCAAAAACTAAAGCCGGGAAATAAAAAGTCGTTTCGGGTTAAAGGAAAACTGGACAATCATTCAATTCAGGCAATTGCATTGTTACCAATGGGTGGTGGCGATTTTATTATGGCATTGAATGCGGAGATTAGGAAAGACATTGGTAAAGCAAAAGGAGATAAGTTGAAAGTTCAACTGGAGCCTGATAATAAACCGATTGAATTATCACCTGAATTTATGGAATGCCTGGAAGATGAACCCGCCGCGCACCAGTATTTTAAAACATTACCTAAGTCTTTTCAAAATTATTTCAGCAAATGGATTGTAGCTGCAAAGACCGACACAACTAAAACGAAAAGAATAGCGATGGCGGTTTCTGCTTTGGCAAAACAAATGAACTTTCCCGAAATGATTAGAACTCATAAAAAGGATCAGGATAAATTATCCGGCATTTAAAATTGACTATCCTATGAAGTTATTATTAGTCGCCCCTTACCGGGATTTTTAAAACGTAGGTCAGACTGAATAGATTATATTGTACCAACTTCGCGGCATCGCATTTGTAATAAAACACTTAAGCCGTTTGCAAAAAAAGGGTAGTAGCGCATGCGTGCAATATTGATTTGTAAAATAGCAGTTTTTATGGTGTTGGTTTTCTGCTTTCAATTGGCAGCCTTAGCGCAGCACGACACCAGCGCCCCTAAAAAATCATTGGAGGGCTTTTTGAAAAAGCAGAATGGTTTGATCGGTAACCTTGCCCGAAACCTGATGAATGATACAGGCCCGGATAATGTTAAGACACTCGTTAGAAATGATCTTTCGTTCAATAAATACGAGGGTAAAATTATACGCAACATATACATTCAACGACTTGATTTCGGAACTTTAATAGAAGATACTTCGAAGAGCTTCAATAATACATTCACCCATCTCGCCAATACTTTTCACCGTAAATCAAGAGAATATGTTATTAAAAATAACCTCTTTTTTAGAAAAGGGGATAAAGTTGCTTCTTTCCTCTTTGCAGATAATGAACGGCACTTGCGGGATCAACCTTTTATCCAGGATGCCAGTATTATTTTTGTAAATGTTTATGGTACCGAAGATTCTGTTGACGTAGTAGTACGTACTAAAGATGTATTGTCTATTGGCGGCAGTTTCACCCTGCACAATCCTAAAAGTGTAGATCTGTCCGTGAAAGAAGACAATCTTAAAGGTTGGGGAAATGGTATAGAAGTAAGTGCTTTATATGATCAGAATCGTCAGCAGCACGGTGGTTTTGGAGTTGAATATATTACAAGGAATATCGGAGGTTCATTTATTGATGGATCAATAGGGTATAAAGATTTCGCGAATACGTTTACAACGGGGCAAAAAGAAGAGCAGTTACTATTTGCCAGATTTGTACGCCCATTAGTCAATCCCTATACAAAATGGACTTATTTGTTTGAAATTGCTAACCATGTTACACAAAACATGTTTCTTTCTGATTCATTGTATCAATCGGATGTAAAATACCGGTATTTTAACTACGATGCATGGATGGGCTTGAATACAGGCGCATATAAATTGAAATCAGGTAACGACGATGGACGATTGAGAACCTTGGTGAGTCTGCGTTATTTCAAACAGCTATTCCTCGATGTACCCGGAAAATATGCCAATCAATATTATTATCAGTATGCAGATATAACGGGTGTCCTGGGAGCTGTATCTGTATTCAAACAAAACTTTTATAAAACAAAGTATTATTATGGTTTTGGCAGAAATGAAGACGTGCCCGAAGGAATTGATGTGTCGTTAACCGCGGGTTGGGTAAATAAGCAACAATTGAAAAGGCCTTATGCAGGAATAGACATTCAACGTTATTATTTTACAAATAATAAAGCATATTACAATTTCACATTTCGAACAGGTGTATTCTGGCATTCGCGCAGATTTGAAGATTTTAATGCATTATTAAGTGTTGATCATTATAGCCGGTTATCATTTATTGGTAACAAATGGAAAGAACGCAGTTTTTTGAATGCAAGTATCACCGGACAGGTAAACAAGGTTTTAAATGCGCCTTTATCTTTGGAAAGTTCTTTTGGTTTGCCAGAATATCGTAACAGTGGAACGGTTGGTGGAGTTTTAAGATCAACAATCAAAGGCGAATCCGTTTTTTTCAGTCCCTATAATTTTATCAATTTTCATTTTGCAGCATTTGTATTTGGGAATGTTTCCATGTTAACACCCCCCGAAGAAGCATTGGGGAAAAGTGACATATATAGCAGTCTGGGTGCAGGAATACGAACCCGGAATGAAAGTTTGATCTTTGGGACTTTCGAAATTAAAGTCTTTTATTTTCCACGAAAAAATTTTTATAACGAAAGTTGGAGATTTGAAACCAGCACCAATATAAAATTCAAATACAACAACCAGCTAATTAAAAGGCCGGAAATCATCAATGTAAACTGAGGGTAAAAATCAACGGTGTTTGCCGGCAGTATTCCTTCTTACCCGCGGTTGATATAGTGGCACTGGCCCAAGTTGCGCGGGAACACTTGCTTTTTTTACAGGGTGCCCCAGCAAAGATTCTATGGAAGCGAATTTGTTTTGTTCCCGCTCAGTTACAAATGTATAAGCGGTTCCATCTGTTTCTGCTCTTGCTGTACGGCCAATACGATGAACATAATCTTCGCCATCATTAGGAACATCATAGTTTATTACGAGATCAATATGATCAATATCAATACCACGGGATAATATATCAGTAGCCACCAGTACCGGCAATCGTTTACTCGTAAAACTTCTTAAGACTTCTTCTCTTTTTGATTGCTCAAGGTCAGAATGAATGGCTTCCACTTTTAATCCGGAACGCTGTAATTCAAGGGTGAGCTGTTTTACATTCTGCTTACGGGAACAAAAAATCAATATTGAACTAAAAGTTTTACTCTTTAATAATATTTTGACCAAAGGAATTTTTTGCGGTTCATATACAATGAAAGCTTCCTGAACAATTTTTTCAGGTGGTTTTGAAATGGCAATATTGATTTCTGCAGGATGATGTAATATTTTTTGCGCCAGTGACCTGATCTTTGGCGGCATTGTTGCCGAGAAAAGCAAGGTTTGTCTTTTTGCCGGCAGCATGGAGATTATTTTCATAATATCTTCATTGAATCCCATGTCCAACATTCTGTCTGCTTCGTCTAATACCAGGTATCTCAATCCCTTTAATTTTACATATCCCATATTGATATGTGCAATCATTTTTCCAGGTGTACACACTACTACATCTACGCCTTTACTCAATGCTTGTTTTTCCTGAACAAATGAACCGCCATCACCACCGCCATAAACTGCCATGGAACTTACAGATGTAAAATAAGACAGACCTTCCAGGTGATCGGCAATTTGAATGGCAAGTTCACGGGTTGGCACGATGATCATTGCATTGATATGATGGTCGTCGTGCGGTTCTGTAATAAGCTTGTTCAGCAAGGGCAATAAAAAAGCAGCTGTTTTACCAGTACCCGTTTGTGCCGATGCAATCAGGTCTTTGCCTTGTAATATCAGGGGTATAACTTGTACCTGTACCGGAGTAGGTTCTTCGTAACCACTGGCAGCAATACCTTCAGACAAATTTTCGTGGAAATTAAAATCGGTGAAATTCAATGGGAGGGGGTAATTGAATAGTTAATTATTTTGATAAAGATAAGGAAATTGAAGTTAAAGATATCCTTAAGACATTTCCACCACACTTCAACTGCTTACCAATTCCTCTAAAAATTGAAATTTAATTTTCTCTCAGATTGATAAATGTGTTTTTCACTGTGTAACATCAATTGTGTGTCACTAACTATTATTCCTTTTATTTGCAGAAAATATTATGCATGTTTACCGGAATCAATGATTTTAAAAACGTCTTTTTTATTGGTATTGCAGGTACCGGGATGAGTGCGATTGCACAATACCTGGCCGGTGAAGGAAAATTAGTCAGTGGTTCTGACCGTTATTTTGTTGCTGATGTTATTAATGACAGCAGGGATAAACTGCAGGCAGCAAATATCTTGTGTTATGAACAAAACGGTGAAGGTATTACTGCACAAGTTGAATTAGTAGTAGTATCTGCAGCAGTGGAAGATTCTGTTCCTGAGGTGATGAAGGCCAAATCGCTGGGTATTCCTATTATGAGGCGATCAGAATTATTGGCCCTTATTGCAAAAAGCAAAAGGACCATTGCAGTTGGTGGCACCAGTGGCAAAAGCACTACCAGTGCTATGTTATTCCATATCATGGAACAAGCCGGAATGAATCCTGGAATCATCAGCGGTGCGGGATTGATAAGCATCATCAAAGAAGGAAAAATTGGAAATGCAAAAGCAGGTAAGGGCGAATGGTTGGTGATTGAAGCAGATGAAAGTGATGGTTCAATTGTACAATATGAACCTGAAATAGGGTTGCTGCTGAATATAGATAAAGATCATAAGGAACTGGATGAACTGATGAAAATATTTGCCTTATTTAAAAAGAACACAAAAGATCGGTTTATTGTCAACCAATCGCACCCTAAAGCAAAATTATTGTCGCAGAAATTAAAGCAGGATTTTTCAATAGATATTGATTCAGGAGCCGGGTACATTGCCAGTGCGTTTAAGCAGGAAGGCTTAACCATTTCGTTTATTATAAACAGGGTTCAGTTTATCCTGAATACAGTTGGCAAACACAATATGGAAAATGCTATGGCTGCAGTTGCTGTTGCAAACCAATTGGGTATTGATCTAAAAAAATGTGCTGAATCATTAAAAACATACGAAGGAATTTACCGCAGGCACCAGGTGTTGGGTAATAAACACGGAGTTTGTTTAATTGATGATTATGCGCACAATCCTGTAAAATGTGCTGTGTCTATTCTGGCTTGCCAGCAAATAGCACCCAAAGTAATAGCCTGGTTTCAACCGCATGGGTATGGTCCGACAAAATTCCTGAGAAGAGATTTTGTAAATGAAATTTCAGCCGTGTTAAGACCCGGTGATGAGATATGGATGAGTGAAATTTTTTACGCAGGCGGTACTACAACAAAAGACATTTCAGCAGACGATTTGATTCAGGATTTGCGGTCCCGGGGGAAATCAGCCTATTTTGTATCCAGGCGCGAAGATTTCTTAGATACGGTTCGCAGTCATCTGACAGACGACTGTGTGCTGTTGCTGATGGGAGCAAGAGATCCTTCGCTGGAGCATTTTGCAAAGCAGGTTTGGGAACAATTATAAGATAAGAGCAAATGATAAATTATAACGTGTTTCCAATTTCATATCATAAAGTCTTTCCTGAATCTATAGCGATATTAATGTTATCAAAAACTTACGGGCAATTAAAATAAAGCAATGACTGGCACGTTTTTAGCCTAAATTGCAAAAAATTAATATCCATGCTGAAAAATGTGATCCCGGGTAACTTGTGGTTCGAAACTGTCTTAAAAAAATCAAATATTGTCTTCATAGTTGCCATCGTTCTTACATTTACTTCATGCGGGCAGGGTGTTGCGGAAAATAAATCAACTGTAGATTCAATAGCAACAGAAAAAATAAAAGCCGACTCACTGGCGTCTTCAAAATCTGCGCTCATTTTGGATACGGCTGCCTATAATCAGCACTTGATTGCAATGGTTAATTCAGATAGTTCTGGTAAATGGCCTGTTAAAAATGAATATCCATTAGCGGGTGCGTTACTTCCTTTTAAAAGAATAGTTGCCTATTATGGAAACCTTTATTCCAAAAACATGGGCGTATTGGGTGAATATCCCAAACAAGAAATGCTAACCAAACTAAAAGCAGAAGTTTCTAAATGGCAGGCGGCAGATTCCAGCATTGAAGTAATACCTGCATTACATTATATAGCGGTAACAGCACAAGGATATCCTGGTAAAGGAAACAAATACAGGTTAAGGATGCCTTTTAAGCAAATCGATTCAGTAATTAGCATGGCAAAAGAAATAAATGCGCTGGTATTTATTGATATACAAGTTGGACATAGTTCAGTGGAAGAAGAAGTGCCGATGTTTGAACCATATCTAAAAATGCCCAATGTACATTTCGGTATAGATCCCGAATTCTCTATGAAAGGTGGACAAAAGCCAGGTGCTGCAATTGGTACTTTTGATGCAGCTGATGTTAATTTCACCACTAATTACCTTGCTAAACTGGTTAAAGAAAATAATCTTCCTCCAAAAATTTTGGTAGTACATCGATTTACCCAGGCAATGGTAACAAACTATAAACAAATAAAATTACGCCCGGAGGTACAGGTAGTAATGGATATGGATGGATGGGGACACCAGGCCCGTAAAATCAATACTTACAGGCAGTTTATCTATAAAGAACCGGTTCAATTCACAGGATTTAAATTGTTTTATAAAAATGATTTAAGAGAAGCCAACAGTCATGTAATGACGCCAGCTGAAGTACTGAAACTCAAACCAAGGCCCATGTATATTCAATACCAGTAAAATAGTAACCCCGCCACCCGGGGTTTTTTTATGATATTTTCCAGTGGCTCTTGTACTGTTATTTAAATTCTTTGTTGGACTCTTCAATGACGGTTTTCATAAAGTTAATACCGCGAAGGAAATCTTTCAAAGGCAATCGCTCATTGATACCATGGTAACCTTTGCTATCTGTCATTGGTAAAAAATTAACAACAGCATCAGATATGCGCCGATAATACCTGGAGTCCGTTGCACCAATCATCAGGTAGGGCGCCGGAATAACATTTGGAACGATTTTATAAACAGCGCTTTCGATTCTTTTAAATGCGGCTGATTGAATATCGGTGGAAGGAGAGGGATCCGAATCAAACTTACCAAGTTTCTTTATTTTGATCCTGTCGTCATTGACTGTTTCATGAATATAATTTTCTACTGAATTTGCAGTTTCTCCGGGCAGAATACGGCTGTTGACAATCGCTGTTGCCTTGGCAGGTATAACATTGTCTTTGATACCGCTTTCCAAAATAGTGGGCACAATGGTAGTATGTATCATTGCATAACCCTCAGGCTTAGCCGAAAGAATATTTTTTACCGTCCCTTCCAGTAGCCACATATTAGCGGCCGCCATCCTATTCAAAAAAAGATCAGATGAAGATCCAATACGGTTTAAAAATTCTTTTACCGGAGGAGTAATAATCGCTGCCGTTGATTTTTTTCTAAGCCGGTACAATCCCGCACTCAGAATATCAATGGCTGTTTCTTTAGCGGGCATGGATGAATGTCCCCCTTCTTTATTTACGGATAATTCAAATGACGCATATCCTTTTTCAGCAACACCAATCACAGCAATGGGTCTTTTTACATCCTTTATTTTATCTTCGGTTATCTCACCACCTTCATCAAGTACCATCTCAGCCTTTATTCTCCGGGCTGATAAATGCTGCACAATTGCCATTGCCCCAAGCCCGCTGATTTCCTCATCATGACCAAAGCAAAGAAAAATAGAACGCTTTGGAATAAATCCTTTTTTCAACATGGCTTCTGTCGCTTCTAATATTGAAATCACCCCAGACTTGTCATCTGCAGCTCCGCGACCCCACACACAACTGTCTGTTATTGATCCGCTAAACGGTTTCACTGACCAGAGATTTGCAGTTGCTGCTTCAATCGGAACCACATCATAGTGCCCCATCAAAATGATCGGCTTCAGTGAAGTATCCTGTCCTTTCCATTCGAAAATATAGGAGAATTGATTGACAATTGTTTTATAAAGCCGTGCATGTATTAGCGGGTAAGACTGATCAATAAAAATATTGAATGCTCGAAAAGCACTGGTATCGATGGAAGATGAATCGCTGATTGAAATGGTAGGAAGCTGAATGGCTTTACTTAAATGCGGGATTGCAGAATCGGGAAAGTCGGTTAACTGACCATTGGAAGGAACAATTGGCCAAGGCTTCTTGCTAAACGTGTTAAAAAGTATCATTCCTATTAATACGGTCAAGGCAAGGCCAACAGTACCAAATACTTTCTTAAGCATAAAGCAGGAACGTTTGTGTTTTAAATGTAATTGAAGAAACTGAGAAATTAAATAAGATGTAAGAATAATCGAAATTAATCAAGGGAGGAGCATATATAAAGCAGAAAGCACCAAGTTTCTGTTTTTCATACCTGCCGAAGCCTGTACTATTACTAAACCCGATGCTTTCGTTGAGATTGATTTTCGATCTTTTTACAGATTTCTTTTCCTCTCAATTGCAGATTGAAGGTACATTTTCCCAATAGCTGTTTCCAAATTTTTGACTTTCTTCTTATGCACCCGTTTTGCACCTGGTTATGCACATTTATAGTGTATGTCCAGAAGTGACATGTTTAAATTGAATTCTTTTTTAAATGGTTATTACGGTGAAACTCATTTTCCTTACCTTAAAGGCCTTCACATTTAAAAAAATCAACTGAACATGCGAAAGATTATCTATTCCCTCATTGTTGTTTTTATTCTATCTGCCTTTGCAAACGGGCTGCAGGCACAACCTTTACCCGTAACCAGTGACAGTGTTGTCAAAGCAGAAAAATTTGTCACAAAGCATAATATTAAAATTGATAACAAGCCTATTGGCTATACGGCAATTGCCGGAACCATGTTATTAAAAAATGAAAAAGATGAGAGTACCGCTGTTTTTGGTTATACAGCTTATATAAAAGATGGTGAAACGGACCTAACTAAAAGACCTTTAACTTTTGTATATAATGGTGGCCCGGGTTCTTCCTCAATGTGGTTGCATCTCGGTGTTATCGGACCGCGCAGGATCGTAGTTAACGATCCGGGGTTAAACGGACCACCACCTTATAAATTAGAAGATAATAATTATTCAATACTTGATGTTTCCGATATCGTGTTGATCGATCCGGTGGGTACGGGTTATAGTCGCGCAATAAACAAAGGAAAGAATGCTGACTTCTGGGGCGTTGAAGGTGATATTAAATCCATTAGTCATTTTATCAAACAATATATTACGGACAATGAACGATGGAACTCCCCCAAATTCTTGTTGGGCGAAAGCTATGGTACATTCAGATCTGCGGGAGTGGTAGATTACTTATTGCAGAACCTGGGCATTGCGATAAATGGGGTAGTGCTGGTTTCCTCTGTGCTTGACATTCGTACACTGGCATTTCAACCCGGAGACGATTTGTCTTATGTAGTTAACTTGCCTACCTATGCGGCAGTATCATGGTTTCATAATAAAATACCCAATAAGCCCGCAGATCTTACCGTGTTCTTAAAAGAAGTGAGAACATTTTCTTCGGGCGAATACGCCGCTGCATTAATGAAAGGAGATCTGTTGACTGCTGCCGAGCGGGAACAGGTCTTAACAAAACTAGTCTCCTATACGGGCCTGAGTAAGGATTACCTCGACAAAGCAAATATGCGGGTATTACAACCTCAATTTTCAAAAGAATTACTGAGGAACGAACATGAAGATATTGGAAGGCTGGATGCACGGTATAAAGGGATCAGCCAGGATTTGTTAGGTGAATATGCTTTTTCCGATCCAGCGGATAATTCTATTAGTCCGGCTTTCATTTCCACCTTCATGAATTATTATACCACGGAATTAAAAGTCAATAAAGACAAGACCTATAATACAAGTGCTTATAGCCTGGATGGATTTAAATGGGATTGGAAACATCAACGCAGCAATGGATTATTTGGTGATGCATCCACACCTAACACTGCTGTTGATTTGGCAAGTGCGATGTCGCTAAACCCAAGATTAAAAATCCTTGTCCTGAATGGCTTGTATGATTTGGCTACTCCATTTTACGGAACGGAATATACATTTGATCATCTGGGACTCGAAAAGAAACTGAAGAACAATATATCATTTAAATATTATGAAGCGGGTCACATGATGTATATACACAACGCATCAGCGGCTGCCTTCAAAAAAGATGTTTCCGCATTTATTTTGGATGGATTAAATAAATAAATTAAAAGAGCCGCAGTGATCAACGCTGCGGCTCTTTCAATTATCGGTAACAACCTTAATTAGCCATATCTCTCAAATTTCTAACCTTGTCGTGAGACATTTTCAACGTGCTTTTCTGATCGGCCAACATAGTTCTGAGATGTGCCGGTAAATTGTCCGATTCCAATGCATTTTTGTATGCCTTTTGTGCTGCATCTTCACCATATTCACAATTTGACAAAACTGCGTGACGATCATTTCCCGTAAACACCGCCTTAACATCCATCCAGGCCCGGTACAATTTTCCACTTCCTGTTGTACCTCCTTCTATTTCTCCGCCCAGCGCCTGTACTTCGGTTGCCAGGGCAACGCGGATTTCATGGCTTTCCGCAATCATTCTCGTAAATAAAACCTTTAAGTCTGCATCTATGTTTTTAGTTTCTTTGATTGCGCGCTCGTATCCCCTGATGCGATCATTGTTGATAGCTACAAGATCGTTTAAAGTTTCAATAGTTTCTGTTGTGGTGACCATAACACAAAATTTTAATGATGAAAAATAATACCCTGGTCATAATTACAACATGTATGCCGCTATCATTCAACAATAGCAATTCTGATTCATAAAAATAAGTGATGCAATTTTTCCCCGAAATGCATTTTTAATTGGACAGTATGATATATATTTAATTGTTTCAGGTTTATTTAACATAATGGTTTTAATTATGTAATCTCAACACAATTCAAAAAACAATGCTTGTGTGGCATTTAAAATCCCTTTTTTGCAGATTTCAATGACGGTAATTTAAAGTCGTCGAAAGTGCTTTTTTCGGCTACCATCTTTTCAACATCTTCTGCCTTACGTGGTGCATATACAGAAAGTAATTCGTATCCTTTTTCTTTGATCAGCAAATCATCTTCAATCCGAACAGCAATTCCCCACCATTTTTTATCGCAATCACTGCCTTCAGGAATATAGATACCCGGTTCGATTGTTATTACCATATCCTTCATCAATTTTTCGTAGGAACCTTTATCATGTACATCCAGGCCAATATGATGAGACAAACCATGCGGATAATATTTGTTTGCTTCTTCCACATTTTTAATCAATCCCAGCTTAATGAGTCCGTTTGCGATTATTTCTCTTGCTTTGTCTTCAATGGTTTCAAATGTGGTTCCCTCTTTGCAAAGTTTGAAGGCTTCTTCCTGCGCTTCGTAAACAATATTATAAATGGTTTTTTCTTCGGTTGTAAATTTTCCATTGGCAGGTACAGTTCTTGTTACATCTGCACTGTAACCATGATATGCGGCACCCACATCCATCAACAGCGTTTTTTGCCCTATACTCATTTTATTATTTTCTTCATAATGCAGCACACAACCATTATTACCTGCACCCACTATTGCCGGGTATCCCCAATGTTCAGCACCATATTTTTTTTGCACGTAATCGTGAATGCCTTCAATTTCTCTTTCAGACATATCGGGCCTGATAGCTTTCATTACTTCTGCATGGGCAATGGAAGATATTTCTACTGCTTTGCGCAACAGCACCATTTCTTCGCTGGTTTTAATGCCCCGAAGTGCATTGGTATAACTGGTATATAGCGTGCTGTTCCATCTTTCTTTTTCAATTCCTTCGGTAATTTTTTTTCTTTCAACAGAGTCTGGCGCCGCTGTAAACTTTTTCATCAGACCCGGATTCTTATATTTCCCCTTTTCAATATTACTTTTTAAAAAATTAATCAGCCTGTCGGTATTCTCTGCTTTGTTATACCTTTTGAATAAATTTATATCCTGTCTTACCATTGCGTCATAATCTGCAGGCAAATCGGCTTTCTGCCTGAAGGCTGATACGAGTTTGGTTAGATCGCCTGCATCGTTATCACTGCTGGCTCCATCGGGCAAATCGTCAAAGATTATGCTGTTGAACCGGGAGAAATCAATAGGGAAACTATTAAAGTCTTCGCCATTAAATACCATGGAAAATCCCAGGTCTTTTTTCACGCCTTCCACACCCATTCTTCTTCCGGTCCATTGTTCTGCACGGGGATCTCTTTTTTGAATAAAAAACAGTTCGTTAAATTGTTTTCCATCTTTGTTTTGCTGTGGCTCTTTAAAAATGATTAACATGGAATTGGGCTCCTCATAGCCTGAAAAATAATAGAGATCAGGATTTTGATGATAAACGTAATTTACATCGTTAGAAAAAGTTCGGACGGGAAATGCGAATACAACTATGACGGAATTGGCCGGCATGATTTTTCTTAAAGCGTCCCTGCGGCCTGCATGAAAAGCGGGAGTCAGGTAATCGGTAGGAAGATCTTCCTGTGAAAATATATCAATACCAAAGACAGTACTGAACAACAAATACAGCAATATTTTTTTCATACATTAATGTTTAGCCCGGCAAAATCAGCCAGTGGCTAAAATTAATAAAGAATAACAAAATTTACCGGCCGTTTATCATTGCCATAAACAATTGCCCCAGTACTGACAGATTTCATTCAAATTATTTTATATAATCAACAAAGAATTGCTTATAATATCCTTACCATTGGTCCACACAATACGGTAAGCACCTTTTGCAAACTGTGTTAAATCTATTCTTGTTTGCATACCATCGGAAGTAATTTTTTTCTGCAAAATAATTCTACCATTCAAACAAATTAACCGGTACTGATCATTGTTGCCTCCAAAAGGATGGTTAAAGATTGTGTAACTACCTGCCGGGTTTGGATACACTGCAATAGGGGTATTCACCAGTTGAGTGTTTACCTCAATTACTTTGCTGTATACAAATGAACCGTTGTTATCTGCTTGTTTAAGCCGGTAGAAAATCTTACCAGCGGCAACATTCTTATCTGTAAATGAATAATTAACAGGCGACACATTATTACAAGCCGCCATTCGATATCCTGCTGTTGTGAAATTGATTCCATCGATACTTTTTTCGATGTTAAATGAATGACTATTGACTTCAGTAAGTGACTGCCAGTTTAACTGTACCTGGTTTTTATTGATACTTGTACCAGAGAAATTGCCAAGTTTAGTGGAGAGCAATGAAGAATTAATATTTATAGCATTGTTGAAGCACCTGGTACGTTTGACACTCCATCATACATACTTCCCAATCCAATTTTTGTATTGCCATTTGCAGCACTCCCAATACTGGATACCGGAAGTGCCCTGTAATCACCCGGAATAAAACTTTGCAGTTTTGTTGTAAGCAAAAGGTCATTGACACCTGTTGAATAGCGGCTGCCATTGAATGAAAATGAAAGCAGGTTATGACTGTTATCCGGTTTAATAGTATTGATGGAAGATGCTGAAGATTTCCAATATCCGTTATAATCCTTGATGATCTCGGTTACATTATATTGAGCAGATAAGTCAGAGCTTGTAAGCAGCGCTACAATGGCCAGGAAGATGATTGCCTGAAGACTGGCTGACCGGAATTGTTTTTTAAAAAGATACATAAGGAACGATTTAACCGGCTGTTCATCAATTGACCGGCAAGAGACGCTGATTCAATACTCATACCACAGCTATAACTCTTTGGAGACCAGCTTACATAATTTTTTTATTTGGTTTTTTTTCCTGCAAAGCGAAGATAAAACCGGTATTGGGAATGAAGAAAGATAAGCTCCGGCAGGTTATTTAAGATCAAATATGCAGATAAGACTTTATGTAACTATTTTCAAATATCGGATAACAGTCATTCCTCCTTATATTTGCGCCCTATGACACAAGAGCAAATCAAGGTTATGAGGGATCGGGTCACCGTCCTGGGGAGGTTTCTTTGACGTCGCTAACCGACGATATAAAATTGCAGAAGACAAACAACGCACACTAAGCGAAGGGTTCTGGAATGACAATGTGCGGGCAACGCAAATTCTCAAAGACATCAAGCTGAACGAGTATTGGGTTAAACTGTACGAGCAGACCGCATCTGCCGTAGAAGATTTTGTTGTGCTTTTTGAATTTTGGAAATCGGCAGACGCTACAGAAACAGAGACCAAAGAAGCATACGATAAGGCATCAGAATTAATAGAAGAAGCCGAATTAAAAGCTACCCTCAATGAACCGGAAGATGCCCTGCCTGCAGTTTTGCAAATCAACAGCGGAGCCGGAGGAACGGAAAGCCAGGACTGGGCTGAAATGATTGCCCGTATGTATCGCATGTATGGTGAAAAGCAGGGTTGGAGTGTTTCCGAACTGGACTGGCAATGGGGTGATGGCGCAGGTATCAAAACTGCAACTTTTCAATTTGATGGTCCTTTTGCTTATGGTTTTTTAAAAGCTGAAAGTGGAGTGCACCGACTGGTGCGTATATCTCCGTTCGATAGCAATGCAAGAAGACATACTTCATTTTGCTCCGTATTTGTATATCCGCTAGTAGATGATTCTATTAACATTGAAATCAAACCAGCTGATGTAAAAATGGAGACTTCGCGCAGTGGTGGTGCAGGCGGACAAAACGTTAACAAGGTTGAAACAAAAGTTCAGCTAACACATATTCCAACAGGCATAGTGGTTGTGTGCCAGCAGGATCGGTCACAACTGGGTAATCGTGAAAGAGCTATGGAAATGCTGAAGAGTCGTTTGTATGAACTTGAACTTCGGAAGAAGAATGAATTAAAAGATGCTGTAAACAGCTCCAAGAAAAAAATTGAGTGGGGCAGCCAGATACGCAGTTATGTATTTCATCCGTATAAGATGATTAAAGATCATCGTACGGATTACGAAGTTGGTAATATTCAACCTGTGATGGATGGAGATCTGGATGGATTTATAAAAGCTTATTTGATGATGGAGAAAGAGGTTAGCAGTTCCTGATTTCCATCCTCCATCTGTATAGCTTGTTTTACATTTGAATATTATAAATGGTACATCCGCCTGCGAAAGCATAAAAACCCGTCAACCATCAGCAAAACAAATAAAATTTAATTTATGAGCCTTGGTTATTTTAGTTACCCAATGCCGGTGAATGAACCGGTATTAAACTACGCTCCCAATTCACCGGAGAAAAAGAGATTAAAAGAAGTGCTGGCTGCATTGAAAAATGAGTCCATTGATGTTCCGATGTATATTGGAGGAAAGGAAGTACGATCCAAAAAGAAAGTTGCGATGCACCCGCCTCACGAGATTGCACATACGCTGGGTTATTTTCATGCCGGTGAAGAAAAGCATATTCAGCAGGCAATAGATGCTGCCTTGGCTGCCAAAGAAGGTTGGGCTGCCATGAGTTGGGAAAACCGGGCAAACATTTTCCTGAAAGCGGCTGACCTGATTGCAACTACGTATCGTCCTTATATGAACGGTACAACCATGCTGGGTCAAAGTAAAAATGTTTACCAGGCAGAGATAGATGCAGCCTGTGAAATCATCGACTTCCTGCGATTCAATGTTCATTTTTTATCCGAAATATATAAACAGCAACCCATTAGTAGTGCGGGTATGCATAACCGTTTGGAATATCGTCCGCTGGAAGGATTTGTGCTGGCCATCACTCCGTTTAATTTTACCGCTATTGGTGGCAACCTGCCAACCAGTGCCGCAATGTGTGGTAATGTAGTGGTATGGAAACCTGCGAATACACAGGTTTATTCAGCGCAGATGTTTATGCGTATTTTAAAAGAAGCCGGTCTGCCGGATGGCGTCATTAATTTGATTTATGTAGATGGACCAACGCTGGGCAAGGTTTGTTTTAATCACCGCGATTTTGCCGGAGTACATTTTACAGGTTCTACCAATGTATTTAATAATATGTGGGAAACGATCGGAAAGAATATGGCGATGTATAAATCATATCCACGAATTGTTGGTGAAACAGGCGGAAAAGATTTTGTATTGGTACATAAGAGTGCAAACGCTGACGCGGTTGTGACTGCGCTGGTACGCGGAGCTTTTGAATTCCAGGGGCAAAAATGTTCGGCTGCTTCGAGAGCATATATACCTTCTAATCTTGCAGAAGAAGTAAAAAAGAAATTGATTGCTGCCGTGAAAAGCCTGAAAATGGGTACCGTAGAAGACTTTACTCACTTTGTAAACGCAGTTATTGATGAAAAAAGTTTCGATAAAATCAAGCGTTATATAGATAACGCAAAAAAAGATGATAAAACGGAAATTTGGGTAGGGGGGAAGTGCGATAAGAGGAATGGGTATTTTATACAGCCCACTGTTATCGAGGCAAAAAATCCAAAGTATGTTACGATGTGCGAAGAGATTTTTGGGCCCGTTCTGACAGTATATATTTATCCTGCCAATGGATATGAAAAAGTGCTTGAATTGATTGACAACACTTCGCCGTATGCATTAACAGGTGCTGTCATTTCTCAGGACAGGAACGCAGTTGAATTGGCGATAATTAAGTTACGTAATGCGGCAGGTAATTTTTACATCAACGATAAACCCACTGGTGCAGTAGTGGGTCAACAGCCTTTCGGCGGAGCACGTGCAAGCGGTACCAATGATAAAGCGGGTTCAATACTTAATTTATATCGCTGGTTAAGCGCGAGGACCATTAAAGAAACATTTAATCCGCCGGTCGATCATAAATATCCATTCTTGCAGGAGGCATAACATTTTATGCACGAAAGATTTAAAGGCGGCTGTGAAAGCGGCCTTTTTTATTTTGTTGTTAACAAACTGGAAATACAGAGGCACGAAATTTGAAACACGGGTGCTGACATATAATTGTTCACAAAATCAACTGTATGAAAAATGCATTTATGATTTCATTATTGGTTATCACTACCTTATCATTGACAGCACAAAAAAAGCAATCACCCCCTGTAGAATTTGGATTAAAAGCTGGGTTGAATATTTCAAATGCCCACGTACAAAACAGCAATAACCCAGATTCTAAAGCATCTTTTTATGCTGGTGCACTGGCTCACATTCATGTAACCAGGCAGTTTGCAATACAACCAGAAATTATGTATTCCGGCCAGGGATATTTACAGAAGGTTGCTGGCGCCGATCACAAAATTAATCTTGGTTATATCAATATACCAGTGTTGGCGCAATTAATGTTTGGTGAAGGGTTCAGGCTCGAAACGGGCCCGCAATTAGGATTGCTTGCAGGTGCACATGATAAAGTAAATAAAGTAAGTGTGGATATAAAAGACAATCTGAAAAAAATTGATTTTGCCTGGGTATTTGGTGTTGGTTATTTAACTCCCTCGGGTTTTGGTGTAGACGCAAGGTATAACCTTGGCATCAGCAATATAAATGATGTAAATTCTACCAATGTAAATAACCGGGTTTTTGCAGTGGGGGTATTCTATCAATTCAGAAACCTGTAGATTTTATAAAAAAAAGGGTTGAATCATTCAGCCCTTTTTTTGTTTTCCTTATAACGTTATTGTGTAGCTGAAGTTTCCAGGGATGCCTTGCTATAATGTATGCCCTGGAAATCGTATCGTTTAAATTGCGACTGTAATCTTGTTTCAAAATCTTTATAATTCCTTTTTTCTTTCGGGCTCCACAAAACTTCACACAAAGCATCCACCCGCGGAAATATCATATACTGAACTTTGCCGGCATTGTCCATGTATTCTGTCCAGATATTCGATTGACCTCCCATTATATGTTTTCCCTGTGCAGTTGTAAGAACAGCAGGAATGGGTTCGTATCCATATACCTTTTCCATTGGAAGGTATCCGCCGATAACCAGTGAATCTTCGAGTTTGCTTTGTGCATAGTCAAAGTAAACATAGGTAGTAGGCGTCATAATTACATCATGATTTTGTTTGGCCGCTTCAATGCCGCCTTTCTCGCCGCGCCAGCTCATCACTGTTGCATTGGGAGCCAATCCGCCTTCCAGGATTTCATCCCAGCCAATCATTTTTTTCTTTTTGCTGTTTACAAATTTTTCCATTCGCTGTACAAAATAGCTTTGCAATTCATGTTCGGTTTTTAAACCCAGTAGTTTCATCCTGGCCTGGCATTTTGGACAACGTTTCCAATTTGTTTTCGGGCATTCATCCCCACCAACATGCACATACGAAGATGGGAAAAGCGCTGTTACTTCTGTCAGCACATCCTGGAGGAAAGTAAATACACTATCATTGCCTGCGCAAAATACATCTTCAAAAACACCCCAGGTTTCCTGCACCTGTTTGCCGGTAGCTGCTTTGGTAGCATCCGCCGCATTGGGGGAATTTTTGGTGGGCTCATTTGAAAAACAACTCAACCATGGATAAGCAGCAATGGCAGCACTTGCGTGACCGGGCATTTCAATTTCCGGAAGTATAGTGACATAACGTTTTTTAGCATACGCAATTACATCTTTTACTTCTTCCTGTGTATAAAAGCCACCATGCTTTTTATTGTCGCTGGCCGTTCCTGGAAAATGTCCAATAACGGTACCATTGCGCCAGGCGCCCACTTCCGTGAGACGTGGATATTTTTTTATTTCAATGCGCCAGCCCTGGTCGTCTGTAAGATGCCAGTGAAAAGTATTCATCTTGTGCATTGCTATTAAATCAATATAAGATTTTATAAATTCAACCGGGAAGAAGTGCCGGCCTACATCCAGCATCAGCCCTCTATAACCAAAACGGGGGTAATCATCAATGACAACGTAAGGAATTCCAAGTTTTGTGTTGGTTGCATTAGCAGGTAATAACTGGATTAGTGTCTGAATTCCATAAAATACTCCTGTTTCATTATCTCCCGCAATATAAATTCCATTGTTGCGTACAGACAGATGGTATGCTCCAGCAACTGTTTTATCCATCCGCTCATAATTGAGATGGATAACATTTTTTGAAGTGCTGTTTTTTTCAACTTTAAGTTTAAAGTGATAAAAGCGATCGAGGTAATCGTTGAAGAAACTCACAGAATTTTCCATTCCATTTCCTTCCAGTACAATAACAGTAGCATTAGTAATATTGAAATTTGCTGCCATCCCAGGTTGTTTTACAGAAACGGGTTGCGGAATAATATTCACTTCCTGTGCCCGGATACCCCCTGTAATTAAACTTACCAAAGCAATCGTAATCGTTTTCAATCTCATGTCATCAGATTTTATTTGTACTTATAAATAAATCATTTTACGATTGGTAAAATGATGGCTGAACTGTTTACAGCATCGTGTTGAATGCGTATAGTAGCTTTTTGAAAGTCTTTATCGGTGGCTTCATAAATATTGATAAATTTTTGTGGATTCCTGTCTGCCAGGGGAAACCAGCTGCTCTGCACCTGGATCATTAACCGGTGCCCTTTTTTAAAAGTGTGGGCTACATCGGGTAATTCGAATTTTACTTTTTCTATTTTATTTGGTTTAAATGCTTCCGGCACTGCAAAACTGTTACGGAAGCGTCCCCGCATGATTTCACCCCGCACCAGCATCTGATATCCGCCCATTGGGTATTCGGCACCGTTAGTCTTTTGTTGTAGTTCCAGCGTTCCTTCGTATTTAAAATCATCCGGGAACACATCAATCAGTTTAACCACAAAATCAGCATCGGTAGCAGTTATACTTGTTATGAGGTCTGCAATCACCGTTCCGCCCAATGTAAGATCTTCGTTTAGTACATCAGTTTGAAAACTCAGTACATCAGGACGCCGTGCGGCAAAACGCTGATCGTCGGTCATGTATTCACGGGTTCTGTTGAAATGTATGTCTTCAGTATACGGAACCGGGTGCGCCGGATCACTGATGTATTCGCTGTAACTATTTTTATCAAGCGGTTTCTCCCATGCTAATTTTCCATCAGACTGCAGGTAAATAGGTTTGTCTTGTTTATCTGCGGGTGGCCATTGGGGGTAGGTTCTCCATTTATTTTCGCCACTGAAAAAGATGCTGGCTTCGGCTTGTTTGGAAATATCACCTTTACCTTTCAGATAATAATTGAAAAATGGAATTTCTATATTATTCTGGTACCAAAAAGAAGTGTTTGCATTAAAAAGAACATTTCCCAAATGCGTTCCATCAACAGATGCCCACTGACCGTGGTACCATGGACCCATCACCAATTTATTGAAATGGTCAGCGGAATTTTTCTTTTCAATGGCCTTGTATAAATTCCAGGCACCAAAGCAATCTTCTGCGTCAAACAATCCACCTACTATCAGCGTAGCCGGTTTGATATTATTCACAAAATTACGCGGGTTGCGGGCTACCCACCATTCATCGTAGTTCGGATGCGCATAGATTTCATTAAAAAATTTCAAACTATCTCCGGCAAGTTTTTTAAAATTACTCAATGCGCCTATGTTGAGGTAAGTACTATAATTATCAACTTCCGGCAGTTTTAATTTCGGTTCTGCCCCAACGGTAGTTGGTTTGGGCCTGGGAAAACCAAAGCCGCCAGCATAAAAACTAAAACAATCCATTAGCATGAAGGCGCCATTGTGATGAAAATCGTCTCCCTGGAACCAATCGGTTACCGGAGCCTGAGGTGAAACTGCTTTCAATGCAGGGTGGCCACTCAATGCGGCCATGGTAGAATAAAATCCAGGGTAAGATATTCCGAATACGCCTACATGCTCATTATTACCAGGAACATTTTTAATCAGCCATTCAATAGCATCATACGTATCGCTGGCTTCATCTGTTTCTTTTCCCTTTTTATTGGGATTGAACGGCCGTATATCAACAAATTCTCCTTCACTCATCCAGCGGCCGCGTACATCCTGTGTGACAATAATATAATTTTCTCTTGCATAATACCGCCAATGACGGTTCCATAAGTTTTCATTGAAATTTTGTTCGCCATAAGGGGCGCATGAATAAGGTGTTCTGGTTAATAGTATGGGATGTTTTTCGGCCTGGTCCTTAGGGATGTAAATTGAAGTAAAAAGTTTTATCCCGTCGCGCATTGGCACAGAACGTTCTATTTTATAATAATTTTCCCTGATCCAGGCAGAATCCTGTGCGTATTGTGCCTGCACCAGAAACGTAACAAACAGTAACAAAAAGGCGGGGATAAATTTTCTCATAAGTATTTTGTTTTGGAAGACTAAATTTACTGAATAAGCCATCACCATTAATTAAAATTTATGAAAGAAAACGAACAGGTTGTACAAAACTTCTATACAGCGTTTCAGCAACTAAATTATAAATCAATGCAGGAGTGTTACAGTGAGAACGCTGTTTTCAATGACCCGGTCTTTGGAATACTTGAAGGAGAGGAAGTGCGTGGTATGTGGGAGATGCTGTGCAGGAATGCAAAAGATTTTTCACTCATTTTTTCTGATATCATTGCCCTCGACGATGAGTACCTAACCTGCAATTGGATTGCCACATATACATTTTCAGCTACCGGCAAAAAAGTTATCAATAGAATAAAAGCGCATATGCGTATACAAGATGGAAAGATAACTGAACATTCAGATAAGTTTGATCTCTGGAAATGGAGCCGGCAAGCATTGGGTCTGCCGGGTCTGTTACTGGGCTGGAGCAATTATATTCACAATAAAGTGCACAAATCTGCGAGAAAGAATTTAGATAAATTCATGGCTGCAAAAGTTTGCAAATAATTTATTTGAACCACTAAGTTCATTTGAACCACGACGACACCGAGGCACGTTGGAGCACAAAGACTTTTTTACCACGGAAGAATAAGGTAAATTTTAATTTTAGTGGTTTTATGTTTAAGGAACACACTAAGATTGCGTGTTTCACAGAACGTAGCCAAACAAGTTACTGGTATTATTAACGAATTTCTTTGTGTTGCTCCGGTGGTAAAAGTTGTTTTTTGTATTAACTACGCAGGTAATGGAGGAGCTATTGTAGTTGCCTTTTCGTATGAGTCGTTACTGAAATGCTTGTTGATTGTGAGTATTGTACTAGTTTATCTCTGTGTATTACTCCTATCCTTTGTGGTAAAATATTTTTTTAAGTGTGTCGGCATGTTTGTGTTTCTATGTTTTAAGCCTTGAAGCATCATTGTCGGGTGAAGATGTGCAGGAAGCCAATAAACACTTATCTTAGTTTTTCTAAAAATGCCATTATGTCTTCGCGAAGAAATTTTTTACAGAGATCTGTCTTTGGTTCCATTGGGGTTATATTGGGTAATAGAAGTGTTGCAAACGAACAGCGATATAAAGTTGTTACAGGAAATCCTATTGTTATTTCAACCTGGGATGCTGGTATCAACGCCAACAAAGGCGCCTGGAAAATATTGGGTAGCGGGGGTCGTGCATTAGACGCAGTAGAAGCAGGTGTGATGGTAACAGAAGCAGAACAAAGTTGTTGTGTTGGTTTAGGTGCCAACCCAGACCGTGATGGATTTGTAACACTGGATGCCTGCATTATGGATGAACACGCCAATTGTGGTAGTGTGGCTTTTCTTGAAAGAATCAAGCATCCCATTGCAGTGGCAAGAAAAGTTATGGAAAAAACACCGCATGTAATGTTGGTGGGAAGCGGTGCACAACAATTTGCTGTAGCCGAAGGCTTTCCACTGGAAGAACAGAAGTTAAGTGAAGATGCAAAAAAGGCGTATGATGAATGGTTAAAAAAATCAGAATACAAACCCGTTGTCAATATAGAAAATTCCAAGGGTCATGGTCCGTTTGCTCCTTCACAACTGGATAATGGTGATTGGAACCACGACACTATTGGAATGGTGGCAATGGATACATTTGGAAACCTGAGTGGAAGTTGTACTACCAGTGGTATGGGATTTAAAATGCGGGGAAGGCTTGGTGATTCGCCTATCATTGGTGCTGGTTTGTTTGTAGACAACGAAATTGGCGCTGTCACCGCAACCGGGCAGGGAGAAGATGTTATCCGCATTAGCGGCTCTCACCTGGTAGTAGAACTCATGCGACAAGGCTTGTCTCCGGAAGCGGCTTGTAAAAAAGCCGTGGAAAGAATCATAAAAATAAAGGGTGATAAAGCAAAGGAAATTCAGGTTGGTTTTATTGCATTGAATAAAAAAGGAGAAACAGGAGCATACTGTATTCAGAAAGGATTTAATTATGCCATAAAAAGTAACAAGGGAGAAAAGTTAGTCAACGCAAAGAGCTATTATCAATAGTTACCGCAACCTGCTAATGATGAATTTTCAACTGGAAATATGTTGTTATACCTTACAGTCATGCATAGCTGCTGAACGATCAGGTGCAAATAGAATTGAACTTTGTGCAGATCCGGAGGCAGGTGGTACCACTGCATCTTTTGGAACCATCAAAATGGTTAAGGAAAAAGTTTCGATTGCTGTGTACCCAATCATCAGACCACGCGGGGGTGATTTTTTTTATACGGAGGAAGAATTTTATATAATGGAGAAGGATGTACAGCTTTGTAAAGAGTTGGGATGTGAGGGTGTTGTGATTGGTATGTTATTACAGGACGGAACGATTGATTTGGAAAATTGCAAGCGGCTGGTTCAGTTGGCTTATCCTTTGAGTGTAACATTTCATCGGGCATTCGACAGGTCTATCAATCCATTTGAAGCGATGGAGTCTATTATTGAGGCAGGTTGTGAAAGAATACTTACCTCCGGCCAAAAACCAAATGCTCTGGAAGGAAGTTTGTTATTAAGCGAACTCATCAGACAAGCCAGTGAAAGGATCATTATTATGCCGGGCTCCGGAATCCGGGCTTCTAATATTATTGAACTTGCTGAAAAAACAGGTGCGGTTGAATTCCATTCCTCTGCCAGCACCAGCATAGCATCCGGTATGCAATTTATCAATGCAGGTATGAATGAATCAATGCGGCAGATTGCAGCAAATGAAAATGAAATTGGTTTGATGAAATTGTTGTTACAAAATCGGTATAATGCTGCACAGACTTGATAGAGATATTTAATCATTAAGCCGTAAATCAGCCAATATACAATCCGCCTTTATTTATTAGTACTAATTCGCCAAATGATATTACTTACATCATCTGATATTAACAATGAACCATCTGCCAGTTCCGCAATACCAACAGGTCTTCCGTGTACTTTACTTTTTGCCTGGTCTTCTATAAAGCCTGTTAAAAAATCTTCGGGTTTACCGGAAGGTTTACCATTTTCAAATGGAATAAAAATTACTTTGTAGCCGGATATAACAGAACGGTTCCATGAACCATGCTGTGTAATAAATGCGCCATTTCTATACTTTGCAGGAAACGAATTTTTCCTATAGAAAAGAAGCCCCAGAGAAGCAGTATGTGATCCTAACGCAACATCGGGTACTATTACTTTTTCACCAGGTGCTGCATTCATTTTTTCCTTCATCCTCGGATCTGCATGCTGACCATAGTAATAAAAAGGCCATCCATAAAAGCCACCCTGTTTTACGGCTGTTAAATAATCGGGAACCAATTCGTCACCCAACTCATCGCGTTCATTTACTGCGGCCCATAACGTTTGCGTGCCGGGTGCCCAATCCATGCCAACCGGGTTTCTCAATCCATGTGCATAGATTCGTTCGTCACTACCATCCAGATTTACTTCAAGTATATCTGCACGTCGTATTTCATTCTCTAGTCCTTCTTCTGCTACATTGGATCCGGAACCAACGGCTATAAAAATTTTATTTTTTTCGGCATTGGTAATAATATTTCTTGCCCAGTGACGGTTGTATTCTCCTGCAGGTAAATCGAGAATCTTTTTTCCAGCTGTTTTCAACACAGTATCACCGGCTTTGTAATCAAATTCAATTAATCCATCTGTATTACCAATGTAAAAATGATCCTTCAGGATCAACATCCCAAATGGTTGGTTCAGGTTTTCTTTGAAGGTATATCGCTTTTCAAAAATGCCATCTTTGTCTGCATCCCTGAAAAGTGTAATTCTGTTGATGCTTTCTCCAATATGCTGCGTTTTGATCTTGCGCGAGATTTTAGCACCTACTTTTTTAATTCCTTTTAAAATTGTGTTGGATTCGGCAACAAAAATGTCACCATTGTCAGCTGCGTAAATCCAGCGCGGATGTTCAAGTCCATCGGCAAATTTGTTTACCACAAAACCCTTTGGCGCAACTGGTGTCATTCCATTTTTCCAACCAGTTACCTCGCTGAAATTTGTTGCTGATTCAGTTGCGAATGGAACTGCCAGTGAGTCTGCCTGGTAACCTTTTGTTGTGGCAGAACCTGCGAAAGATTTTAAATTTATTTTGTTTGAGTTGCAGGCAAATAATAATAGTATTGCCGCCGAAGGGAAGTAGTTTATCTTTTTCATTCTTCCTTTAATTGAAATTTCATGCCAGCGCAAGGGCAATTTTGTACAATCAGATCACTGGCCAACGTAAAAGTTCGCAATAAAATATTTGTACGGCTAATTTAATGGAAGATAAATGTTAAAGCTGGCGCCTTTCCCTAATTCGCCGGTTGCTTTGATGGCACCTTTGTGGTTCTGAATAATCTTTTTACAAATTGATAAACCAATGCCCGTACCGGCATATTCTTTTTTTCCATGTAAACGTTGGAACAATTCAAATATCTTTTCTGCATATTCCTGTTCAAAGCCAATGCCATTGTCCGTGAAGCTTATTTTATAACAGATATCCTTACCCGAATCAGGTAAAATATTTTTAGAAGGAACCAGGTCCGCGGAAATTTTTATTAAGGGTGGCGTACCGGGCTGCGCATATTTAATGGCATTGTTGATAATATTAGAAAATAGCTGCAACATCTGTAAAGGTATCACCCTTAACTCAGGAAGAGGGCTGGAAACGATGGCCGCATTTTTTTCTCTTATATATTCAGACATATCCAATTTCACTTCTTCTAACGTGGTATTTAAATCTGTAGACTGATAAATGGGGGCGGTTGCGCCAATCTTGGAAAAATCAAGCAGATCTTCAATCAACCGTTGCATACGATCAGTTGCGGAAAGAATGCGGTTGAAATAATCTTTCGACATTTCATCAAGCCGGTCTTTTTCTTTTGTAAAAATAAAACTCGAGAAGGTTTTTATTTTCCGTAATGGTTCCTGCAGGTCATGACTGGCAATGTAGCTGAATGATTCTAATTCCTTATTGACTTGTTCCTGTTCTATGTTTTTCTTTTGCAGGTGTTCTGCATACTCCATAAATTTTCTTTCGGCTTCTTTTTTTTCGGTAAGATCGCGCGTTACTTTAGAAAATCCAAAGATTTCATTATTACTATCTCTTAATGTTGTAATAACAATATTTCCCCAGAATCTTTTGCCATCTTTTCGTACACGCCAACCTTCATCATTGGCCTTGCCTTCATGTAATGCGGTACTGATTAATCTGTCGGGCTTGCCATTGTCCTGATCTTCGCTGGTATAGAAAACGCTAAAATGTTTACCAACAATCTCCGTTTCTTTATAACCTTTTATTTTTTCAGCTCCTTTATTCCAGTTTTGGATAATTCCATTTTTGTCGAGTAATAAAATGGCATAATCTTCTACCATTTCCGTCATCTTATGGTATCGTTCTTCATTTTTGATCAATTCGTTTTCATTCTTTTTTTGCAAAGTAACATCCTGCAATGTACCTATCATGGTTGCTGGTTTTCCAGTGAAATCAGTTTTTACCTCACCTTTTGCATGCAAAAATTTTTCACGACCGTTTTTCAAAATAATCCGGTAATAGAAATCAAATGCATTGCCGGTAGTTCGGGCGATGGACATTTGCTCTTTAACCATTTCCCGATCATCAGGATGGTTAAAAGTTGACAGATTAGGAAGAAATTCAGACTGTGGAACCATTTCATAAATCCTGTAAAGTTCGTCCGACCAGCTTAGTTTGTTCGTTTGCAGATTCATTACCCAATTTCCTATCTGCGCGATGGACTGAGCGCGTTTGTAAAGATCCTGCGTCAGTTCAAACAACGCTCTTAATAATTGATTGTCTAGTTCAACCAGCACTGTGTCTATTTCTTCCATCACCTGTATATGTAAATCCGGGTCCCTGGTGTAGAAATTTAAAAATTCGCCCAGTACCTTGCGTTTTATTAAACTGAGACGCGTTATATCTTCCGGATTAAACTTATTGATAGAAAATTCACTCATCTGGTGAGAAATCCATGACTGAACAGCATTGTTTATATACTCCTGCAACTGGTTTTGCGACCAATATTGCAGGACTTTGCGTATGTTTTCCTTTTCTTTTAATTCTTCTTCTGATAATGCATTAACAGATCCCGAACCAGAAAATTTCATATCTCGTATGATCCAGGTGTATTTGGCAGTAAGGTCTGTAAGTTTGTTTTCCAATAACCAGGCAGCGTAAGCAGGCAGGTATAAACATTGTGCAAGTCCCAAATGCCTGGTAATTTGAATTGGTTCAACAATATATTTTTCATTGGAAACTTTTGTATTACTAATTGACATCGGCATTAATTTAAGAGCAGGGAGTTAACATGCGCCAACTTCGTAAAAGAAAAAGATTAAAAACGAATTAATTTTAAATTGGTCAAATAATATACCGCTAAATTAAACCTTTATCCATACTTAATAACCTGGATACCTGTAGAAAAAAATCAACAAGTTGGGGATTGGTGTGCGCTTGCGCAAAGTGATGAAACGTTAAAAAGTTGGCATGATTTATTCGAGAATTATGCCTACGAAATCAACCTCATACTTATGGGCTATACAAAATCCAAAATCAGATCGTCTGCTTCAGACGTTATAATTCCTTCTCACTCCATACCAAAAACAAAATCATTTCCAGTTGTTGACGATTCGGCGAGACTCGACGAAAGAGAGCTTTTAAAAGTGCTGACGGAAGTAAAGAATGGAAATTTTACGGCTCGCATGCCCATTGATAGCGTTGGGTTGAGTGGTAAAGTATGTGATATGCTCAATGAAATAATTTCATTGAATGAACGCATGATGCTTGAATTTACAAAGGCAGGTAATATCATTGGTAAGCAAGGTAAGTTAACCCAGCGCATTGAAATTCCTAATGCAAAAGGATCCTGGAGCATGGGGGTGGAATCATTGAACTCACTCATCTCAGATTTGGTTCACCCAACCATTGAAATAGCGCATGTAATCAGTTCAGTTGCCAAAGGGAATCTTTCACAGGAGATGCCGCTTGAAATAAGCGGTCATACATTACAGGGAGAATTTTCAAGAATAGCCAAAGAAGTGAATGACATGGTAAAACAATTGAATTTGTTTTCCATGGAGGTTACCCGTGTAGCACGAGAAGTTGGTTCGGAGGGTAAGTTGGGTGGCCAGGCCAAAGTAAAAGGTGTTGCAGGTGTGTGGAAGGACTTAACCGATAGTGTGAACCAGATGGGCAGCAACCTTACAGCACAGGTGAGAAATATCGCAGAAGTAACCACGGCAGTTGCGAAAGGTGACTTGTCTAAAAAAATTACAGTTGATGTTAAAGGTGAAATACTGGAATTGAAAAATACCATTAACACAATGGTAGATCAGTTGAACTCATTTTCGTCTGAGGTTACCCGTGTGGCGCTGGAAGTTGGTACAGAAGGAAAATTAGGCGGACAAGCACAGGTAAAAGGAGTGGCAGGTACCTGGAAAGATTTAACAGATTCAGTAAACCAGATGGCCAGTAATCTTACCGGGCAGGTAAGAAATATTGCGGAAGTAACCACGGCGGTTGCAAAAGGCGATTTATCAAGACAAATTACGGTGGATGTAAAAGGGGAAATTCTAGAATTAAAAAATACCATCAATACAATGGTGGATCAGTTAAACTCTTTCTCTGCGGAAGTTACCCGCGTAGCAAGGGAAGTTGGTTCGGAAGGTAAATTGGGCGGACAGGCAAAAGTAAAAGGCGTGGGTGGTGTCTGGAAAGATTTGACAGATTCAGTAAACCAGATGGCGAGTAATCTTACCGGCCAGGTAAGAAATATCGCGGAAGTAACAACTGCAGTTGCTAAAGGAGATTTATCAAGAAAAATTACGGTGGATGTAAGAGGAGAGATTCTTGAATTGAAGAACACAATTAATACAATGGTGGATCAATTGAATTCATTTTCGTCTGAGGTTACCCGTGTGGCGCTGGAAGTAGGTACCGAAGGTAAGTTAGGCGGACAAGCACAGGTTAAAGGTGTGGCGGGTACATGGAAAGATCTTACAGATAGTGTAAATGGTATGGCAAGTAACTTAACCGGCCAGGTAAGAAATATTGCTGAGGTAACTACGGCTGTAGCGAAAGGAGATTTATCCAGGAAAATTACAGTGGATGTAAAAGGAGAAATTCTGGAATTGAAAAACACCATTAATACGATGGTGGATCAATTGAACTCTTTTGGTTCAGAAGTTACCCGTGTAGCAAGAGAAGTTGGGTCAGAGGGAAAATTGGGTGGACAGGCCGATGTACCCGGTGTAGGTGGTACCTGGAAGGATTTAACGGATTCGGTGAATAAGATGGCGAGTAACCTTACTTCCCAGGTAAGAAATATTGCAGAGGTAACTACTGCTGTTGCATCCGGCGACTTATCAAGAAAAATTGATGTGGATGTAAAAGGAGAAATCCTCGAATTAAAAAATACAATTAATACAATGGTGGATCAGCTGCGGGGATTTGCGTCTGAGGTTACACGTGTGGCGAGAGAAGTTGGATCAGAAGGAAAATTGGGTGGACAAGCAGCAGTAGAAGGAGTAGGTGGTGTATGGAAAGATTTAACGGATAGTGTAAATGGTATGGCCAGCAACCTAACGGGCCAGGTAAGAAATATTGCAGAAGTAACTACGGCTGTTGCAAAAGGAGACTTGTCGAGAAAAATTACCGTGGATGTAAAAGGAGAAATCCTTGAATTGAAAATTACCATCAATACAATGGTGGATCAGTTAAACTCATTTGGTTCAGAAGTTACGCGTGTTGCAAGAGAAGTTGGATCGGAAGGTAAATTAGGTGGACAGGCAGATGTACCGGGTGTTGGAGGAACATGGAAAGATTTAACGGATTCTGTAAATAAGATGGCGAGTAATCTTACTTCACAGGTAAGAAATATAGCGGAGGTTACTACTGCTGTTGCGAATGGAGACTTATCAAGAAAAATTACGGTGGATGTACAAGGTGAAATTCTTGAATTGAAAAATACCATCAACACTATGGTGGATCAGTTGCGGGGATTTGCGTCTGAGGTTACCCGTGTGGCGCGTGAAGTGGGAACGGATGGTAAGTTAGGAGGACAGGCATCGGTGCCAGGTGTTGCGGGTACATGGAAAGATTTGACAGATTCAGTAAACCAGATGGCTGGCAATCTTACGGCACAGGTAAGAAATATCGCAGAAGTGGCAATAGCAGTTGCCAATGGCGATATGTCTAAAAAAATTACGGTAGATGTACGGGGTGAAATTTTGCAATTAAAAGAGACGCTCAATACCATGGTAGATCAGTTGAGAGCATTTGCGTCTGAGGTTACCCGTGTGGCGCGTGAAGTGGGAACGGATGGTAAGTTAGGCGGACAGGCATTTGTACCGGGTGTTGCAGGAACCTGGAAAGACTTAACTGATAGTGTAAATCAAATGACAGGTAATCTTACAGCACAGGTAAGAAATATTGCTGAAGTAACAAAGGCAGTTGCCAGCGGAGATCTTTCAAAAACAGTTGCCATTGATGTAAAAGGTGAAATTCTTGATTTGAAAAATACCATCAATACCATGGTGGAACAATTGAATTCATTTGCATTTGAAGTTACACGCGTGGCGCGTGAAGTAGGTACTGAGGGAAAATTGGGTGGCCAGGCAGAAGTTAGGGGCGTTGCAGGTACCTGGAAAGATTTAACGGATAGTGTAAATAATATGGCTTCCAATCTTACCAACCAGGTACGGGGTATTGCAAAAGTAGTAACCGCTGTTGCAACTGGTAACCTCAAACAAAAGTTGTCTGTGGTATCCCGTGGTGAAGTAGCACAATTGACAGAGACGATTAATGAAATGATTGATACACTGGCTTTGTTTGGTGACCAGGTAACAACCGTTGCAAGGGAAGTAGGGGTTGAAGGAAAGTTAGGTGGACAGGCAAGTGTACCCGGCGCGTCCGGAATCTGGAAGAATCTTACAGAAAATGTAAATCAGCTGGCGCAAAATCTAACCACGCAGGTACGTTCCATTTCTGAAGTTGCATCGGCGGTAACACAAGGTGATCTTACCCGTACAATTGGAGTTGAAGCAAAAGGTGAAGTGGAAGCTTTGAAGGATACCATCAACCAGATGATTGCAAACCTAAAACAAACCACGCTTCGTAACCAGGAGCAGGATTGGTTGAAATCAAATCTTGCAAAGTTTACACAGATGTTGCAGGGTCAGAAAGATCTTAAGACAGTAACCCAAAGAATATTATCTGAACTGGCCCAGGTTGTAACTGCTCACTATGGTGCTTTTTATATTTTGAAACAGGATGAAGAAATGCAAAACGTAAAGTTGAATCTTTATTCTGCCTATGGTTATAAATCAGAAAAAAATATTCCTACGGAATTTTCAATAGGAGAAGGATTGGTTGGACAGGTTGCATTCGAAAAAGAAAGAATTATTTTATCCAATGTTCCGGGCAATTATATTAAGATAAGTTCAGGACTGGGAAGGTCAAAACCAGCGAACCTTATTATTCTGCCAGTATTATTTGAGAACAATGTAAAAGCGGTAATTGAACTTGCTTCGCTGGAACAATTCAGTGCAACTCACCTTGATTTTTTAAGCCAGTTAACAGAAAGTATTGGTATAGTATTAAATACAATTGAAGCAAACAGTCGTACGGAAGAGTTGTTGGCACAATCGCAGTCGTTGGCCGGTGAATTAAAAATACAACAGGAAGAATTGCGCAGAACAAATGATGAATTGCAGGACAAAGCATTGTTGTTGGTGAAACAGAAAAATGAAGTGGAAGCAAAAAACAAAGAAGTTGAAGAGGCAAGAAAGTCGCTGGAAGAAAAAGCAGAGCAGCTAACGCTTACCTCTAAATACAAATCGGAGTTTCTTGCAAACATGTCGCACGAGTTAAGAACACCATTGAATAGTTTGTTGATTCTTGCACAGCAGTTATATGAAAATGGTGAAGGTAATTTGAATGACAAACAGATACGTTACGCAAAAACCATTCACTCCTGTGGAGATGATTTGATTCAATTGATCAATGATATTCTTGATTTATCGAAAATTGAATCCGGGTTTATTACAGCAAATATTTCAACAGTGCGTTTTGGTGAAATCGCCAGTTTTGTAGAAACCACCTTTAAACCCATATCAGAAGCAAGACATTTGCGTTTCACTATCGAAACAGACGCAGCGCTTCCGCAAACAATGGGTACCGATATTCAACGATTGAACCAGATCCTGAAAAACCTGCTTTCTAATTCTTTCAAGTTTACTGAGAAAGGTGAAGTGAAATTGAAAATTTACAAGGCAAATGGAAGCTGGAAGCAGGGAAGCAGCAGCTTTTTGGATCAGGCCAATAATGTGGTAGCATTCGCAATCAGTGATACTGGTATTGGTATACCACTGGAAAAACAAAATATCATCTTTGAAGCTTTTCAACAGGCGGAAGGATCTACCAGTCGTAAATACGGTGGTACAGGCCTCGGTCTTTCTATCAGCAGAGGGCTTGCAGAATTATTGGGTGGTACCATAGAGTTGGAAAGCTCTCCATCGCACGGGTCTACATTCACATTGTTCCTGCCAATAGAAAATGAAGCAGGAATTGTTTCAAAAGAAGCATCAGGAAGTTTGAGTGCAATACAGCAATTTCAACTTGGACCCAATGTAGGCGAGATTGATTCTTTGTTGCATTCACTGCGTGCCACCAATGGCGATGAGGTACAAAAAATGCACATTGTAAACGAAATGATTAATGATACAGGCGACGATCGGAACAACATACAAACAGGCGATAAAGTAATCTTAGTAGTAGAAGATGACTTGCGTTTCGGTAAAATTGTTATTGAGAAGGCCCACCATAGTAATTTAAAAGTAATTGTAGCAACTACCTACATTGAAGTGTTCGATTTTATAAACCGGTATATTCCGATTGCTATTACGCTTGATGTGAAATTGCCCGATACCAGCGGTTGGAAAGTGCTTGATTTACTCAGGAATGATTTTAATTACCGGCATATTCCCATTTATCTGATATCCGGAGAGGAGAACAGAACACTTGCACTGAAAAGGGGGGCCAGGAGTTTTCATCTGAAGCCAGTGAGTAATGATGCATTGAATGAACTCTTTGAAGACATTATCTCATTCAATAATAAGGAGCAAAAGAAAATACTGGTAGTGGAGGACAATGAAATTGAGTCTTCACAAATCGCCAGATTATTGCAGGAAGAAAATATTAATGTCAGCATCGCTGATACAGGAAAGAAAGCACTGCAAGAAGTCAGCACAGATGAATACGATTGTATTATACTGGATTATACCTTGCCGGATATTTCAGGATTGGATTTAATCAAACAGGTTAACCAGACCAAAAAGAAAATAATTCCGCTGATTATCTATTCGGCCAGGGATTTCGATAGCAATGAGATGAACCAGTTGAGCAAGATTTCACATACGGTGTTGCTGAAAGGTGCAAATTCTATGGAACAGTTGCTGGAAGAAACCGTGTTACAGTTGCATATCAAACACAAAGATCTGGCAACAGAAAAAAGAATTATCATTGAAAATAACAGGAGAAAAGAAGATATTTTGACCGGAAAAGCCGTGCTGGTGGTAGACGACGACGTAAGAAATCTTTTTGCACTGACAACGGTATTTGAAAGATACAGTATGAATGTAATAACAGCAGAAAGCGGGAAAGAAGCGATTCAAATTATCAATGATGAAAAAATAAAAATTGACATGGTATTGATGGATATTATGATGCCAGAAATGGATGGTTATGAAACTACGCAAAAAATAAGAAGGGAACATAAGAACAGCACGTTGCCCATTATTGCAGTAACCGCCAAAGCAATGAAGGGCGACCGGCAAAAATGTATTGAAGCAGGCGCTTCAGATTATATTACAAAACCATTGAAAATTGATCAACTCTTATCATTAATGAGGATTTGGTTTTACAAATAAAACGCCACCGGCATGCGCCCAAAAATTTTATTGGTTGACGATAGGGAGGATAACCTGGTTTCAATGCAGACCATCCTGGAGCCCAATGGCTATGAACTTGTCAAGGCCAACTCGGGCAGGCATGCGCTAAAAATCCTGCTCAATGAACTTGATTTTGCTATCATACTCATGGATGTAAAGATGCCCAACCTGAACGGTTTTGAGACAGCTTCACTTATTTATGAACGTGAGCGGCTGAGACATATTCCTATTATTTTTATCACTGCCAATGATTATGCAGAAGAAAATGTTTTTAAGGGATATCGTACCGGAGCAGTAGACTATATTTATAAACCTATGAAACCGGAATTGCTCCGGGCAAAAGTGGCGGTGTTTGTTGAACTATATAAAAAAAATCACCAGCTGATATTGCAGGAGAATAAGTTAAAAGCCATTAATAAAAACCTGGAAAATGAAATCAAAGAACGCATCGCTTCCGAAGAAAGAGTGAAAGAATTAAATCGACGCCTGCTGGAAAATATCGATCGGCTGGAATCGGTGAACAAAGAATTGGATGCTTTTGCGTTTATGGCTTCTCACGATTTGCAGGAACCGCTTCGGAAAATACAGACCTTCAGTGATATACTTGCTCACCGTTTTAATGACAGTTTTACCAGGGATTCAAAAAAATATCTCATCAATATTCAGAATGCCGCGGAGCGTATGCAGACTTTAATCAAGGATCTGCTGATGTTTTCAAAAATTTCGAATGATAACAACTTAATGGTTGCATGCGATCTGAATGTAATATTAAAGGATGTTGTAAAAGACCTGGATATAAAAATACAAGCAAAAAAAGCACGGGTGGTGCTCGATTCATTTCCTAATATATCTGGAAATCAAACGCTGCTCCGATCGCTTTTCTTAAACCTGGTTGAAAATGCAATTAAGTATAGTCGGAAAGATGTGCCACCGGAGATTATTGTCCGTTATCGCATAGAAAGCAATGGAAATGATCAACAGGAGATAATTAAAAAATATTGCAGGATACAGGTTGAAGACAATGGCATTGGCTTTGAACAACAATATGCAGAACATATTTTTAGTATGTTCAGGCGCTTGCATACTGTATCTGAGTTTGAAGGAACAGGTATCGGGCTGGCCATATGCAAGAAAATTGTTGAAAAACACCAGGGATTTATCTCAGCTCAAAGTGAAATCGACAAAGGCTCTGTTTTTAACATATCGCTGCCCTTATCTTTATCGTAGAGAAAATTATGCAGCCTGCAATTATATCTTGTCTTTAAATGTTAATAGCTGCTGGTTTGATGACCCGCTGCAAGAATATATTAAGCGAACTTTCACAATTATCATGTTCTTCTCCCTCCCTGGTTAATATGCCCCAAAAAGATATCCTGTTAGCCCTCTCAAAAGGTGGGAATAATTATAGTAACAGCTATTCGCGAATGTTGCATCCAGGCTGAACGATGCGTTACAAAGATTGATGGCGGGTTTCAATATCTACAATATGACTTTAATCGAAAACGGATATAAAAAGGAGGGCCTTATTTACAAAAAAGTGAATACAGAACCTGCGTTGAATTACAATGAAGAAGATGAAAAAGAAAACTATCTAAGGGAGGTAATACAACAGGTAAAAGATCCCTCAGTAGAATCTTTAGAGTGGAAGCAATATATTCACGACTGGTCAAGCAGGTATCATTTGTCTCCTCAACGCGTAGACTTGCTCAGACCTTGGAGCAATTTATTCCTCATAAAAAAATTTTAGAAATTGGTTCCGGTTGTGGCGCTATAACAAGGTGGCTGGGCGAATTGGGTGCAGACGTAACAGCAATAGAAGGCAGTGAAAGACGTGCAAATATTACGTATAGCCGTTGCCGTGATCTCGATAATATAAAATTTTTCTGTGAAGGTTTTGATGCTTTTTATGAAAATGAAAAATTTGACCTGGTATTATTAATTGGTGTACTAGAATACAGCAATTTGTTTATAAGAGCAGATAAGCCTGCATTAGCTCTATTAACAAAGGCTAAACAATTGCTGAAAGAAGATGGATTATTGGTAATTGCTATTGAAAACAAATTGGGATTAAAATATTGGGCAGGTGCACCGGAAGATCCGGAAACTAAACTATCGACCTAACCTCTTCGACTGACCAACAACACAATTTTTTACATTTTCCCATAACGACAAAAGTTTATTAAAACGAATTTCAATAAACCTCCTGCAAACTCAATACTGTAATATATCAAAGCTGATTTTACCAACTATTTTTGCCTATTATAACATTTTTTATAGAAACAGAAACGTGAAAACATTCTGCGAACTGCATGAAAGTTTTGAATAATATTCATCAAAAATTTTGTGATCCTGCTGATATCCGGACCCTCCCGATTTGCATCGGGATGCTCTACCGTTATGCTATCTAAATTTTTATAAATAAAAAAAGGCTATCGATATTGATAGCCTTAACCGTGATCCCGCTGGGACTCGGACCCAGGACCCATACATTAAAAGTGTATTGCTCTACCAACTGAGCTACGGAATCATCCCTTTATTTTTCGGAGTGCAAAAATAAGGATTAAACCCTTTGTACCAAATTTTCTCATTTATTT
>JBBQZZ010000003.1:0-507099 GCA_038207265.1 Chitinophagales bacterium
GTAAGAGATAATGGCAATGGTATTCCACAAAACATCATTGATAAAATATTTCAACCATTTTTTACAACCAAACCAACCGGCCAGGGTACGGGCCTGGGTCTGTCATTGGCCTATGATATTATAAAAGCGCATGGAGGAGAACTATCCGTAGGATCCGGTGGAAAAGTGACAACCCACACTGCGCTGCCTGCCGGACCAGCAGGCGAACAAACCGGAACCGAATTTATTATTCAATTACCATTGTAAACCGCTATTTGCAAAACATGAAACAATTTTTGCGATTTTCAATTTGTCTTATTGGATTTTTCGTTCACGCACTTTCCGTCATGAACGCCCAGACAACTGCTGATACCATTACCGTGAACCAATCTTCGTCTAATAATAATTTGTTTGATAGTGAAGATGTATTGCAAATAACATTGCGGGGTAATATCCGTGCATTGATAAATGACCGTTCCGAAAATTCAATATATCATCCCATAACATTACAATATCGTACCATCGGTAACCAGGAGCTAAGTTTAACGGTTGCTATGAAAACAAGAGGTCATTTTCGAAAGATGAAGGAAAATTGCGCTTATCCCCCACTGTTGATCCATTTTTCAAAAAGTGACACACTTGCATCTTCTGTTTTTCACGACTGTAATAAATTAAAACTCGTAATGCCCTGCCGGGGTGACGAATTTGTTATTCATGAATGGCTGGCATATAAGTTATACAACCTGGTAACACCTGAAAGTTTCAAATCAAGGCTGGTCAGGGTTACTTTGCGGGATCTGAAGTCTGGCAAAGATGCGGCTCCATTTTATGCAATCCTATTGGAAGAAGAAGAACAGATGGCCCGGCAAAACAATGCCATCAATATAACACGTAAACTCAGGCCGGCACAGACGGATACAACAAGTTTCCTGAACATGGCAGTTTTTCAATACCTGATTGGAAATACAGACTGGTCCGTTGAATATCTTCAGAATATTAAATTGATACAGCACGATTCAAATGCACGCCCTATAACTGTTCCATACGACTTTGATCACGCCGGTATTGTAAAAGCACCTTATGCATTGCCGGCAGAAGAACTTCAGATGCGCTCCACGCTGGAACGCAGGTACCGCGGTTATTGTATCAATGACATGAAAGCTTTTGATAATACTATTGCTCATTATAACCGGTTGAAGAAAGACATTTACGGAATTTTTTCCGGTTGTTCATTGCTGGATGACCGTTATATTAAGTTTACTGAAAAATTTCTTGATGAATTCTATTCTACCATTAATAATCCAAAAGCCTTTCAAAAAGATTTTGGATACCCGTGCAATATCAATGGGACAGGAAATGTTATCATTAAAGGATTGCGTGAATAATAATGCAACAAAAAAGAAGTCTCACGATTTTCTTGCTTCATTGATAAAAATACCAATCACTTCACCCGGTTTATTAATGCTGACATAAAATTCGTTCAGGTAGTAGATCATTTCTTTCTTACTGGTTTTATCCAGTAAATCAAATTTGTTCACCAGGTTATAAATATTTTCCTTCTGTTGTTTAAAAACATCCAGCACTTTATCTATTTCATCAATGGTTCTTGGATAACCACGGTAAACTCTTTGTTGCACATTCTGGATATTCAATTGTTCATCAGGTATTGCATAAGGAGCATTTACCAAACCTGAAAAATCAAAATCATAAGGCACGGCAAACGGAAGAGCGAGTGTATCTTCTTTTAATCCTATCTGGAATGTGTTGTGTCCGCCGGTTACACTCCAGTCAGTATTTCCAATCATGTATTCGAATATGGCCACCATGGTCATTTGTTCCCTGTTGGTTGATTCCTGCCGCAGTTTCGGCCTCTTCCATTCCACACAATTATTTCGTTTCGCCATATCTTTTACGTCTTCCAGCAGGAATGCATATTCAGTGATCCCTTTGCCGGAGTTTTTATTATCCTGCAAATTCAATTTCAACAACCTTGCCCGGAAACTTTTTTCCGTTAGTAAATTATATATTTTATAGATCAGGTATTCTTTCAGTAAAAGTTGCCTGTGATCAGGATCGGGTTTGCATTCACTTACAAGCTTTACAGATTTCAAAGAATACAATGCAGCGGATGAATCATATTTAAAATTCAATTTCAATGGCGGCATATAGCAGTTTTCGCGCCTGAAATTCCCCCTGATTTCAAGCAATACACTATCATTAATATTCTTATCATTGATTCTTGTATTAAATACAGCAGGCACTGATTGGCCCTTTTTTTTACCATATCCCAATAACTTTTTTGTATTGACAGTAATGGTAGCAGTAATCACACTGGTATCATTAAAAAATTGTTTTTTGTCAAAATCTTTTTCCTGGCCACAAACAGGTTGTGAGCCAGCCAGGCTCCATAACAAAATGGTGAATAATACGATCTTCATTATAGATAAATTAGCAAGTAAACTATTTCGGAAACCCATACCCGCAATTTTCTTCTGCTTCCCCCCTTAACATCTTTTTTCCTTTATTTGAGTGCCGCTTCAATTACATGCCCCACATTTCCACTGGGCATTTGAATATGAAGCATTGCCGCAAGGGTTGGGGCAATATCAGTCATGTACAATTCCTTATTCGTTTTACCCTGGGCAATATGCCAACCATACCACAATAAAGGGATATGGGCATCATAAGGATTCCATGCACCATGCGTCGTTCCTTTTCCAACAAACCCTTCAATCCATTGAGGTTTGTAAATCATTTGCAGATCCCCGCTTCTATCTTCAAAATACCCGTTTTCTATTTTTTGGCGAACACTGTTGTTCAGCGTAACGCTATTCAATGTATTCAATGCAAATACTTTTAACACGCCTTCCTGCCGGGAAAGGAAATCAATCACAAATTGGTAAACTTCATCCTTATTCATCTTCCGCGTTTTTATAAGCGCCCGGTTGAGAAAAACCTGGTAATTGAATATTCCCAATAACAATGAATCTGTTTTGAATTTTTCCTTTAGCAATACATTTAATTGTTCTTCCATTTTTCCGCCATTCGCACTACCAGCAGGAATTTTATGTTCATTCAAAAATGCAGGCACATGGCTGGCCCCATGATCGGCAGACAGGAAAACTACATACGCTCCTTTTCCAATTTGTTTATCTAAATAATTAAGAAAATCGCCGAGATCTTTATCAAGCCTCAGGTAAATATCTTCTGCTTCTACTGAGTTGGGCCCAAAGCTGTGGCCTATATAATCTGTACTGGAAAGACTGATGGTAAGCAGATCAGTTATAGAGTCATTACCCAATTGCTCGCCTGTTATACTGGCTCTTGCCATATCGAAAGTAAAACTGTTACCATAGGGTGTCACTGGTAAAATTCCATAATTCTTTCCTGCAAATTGACTCAATTGGTAGGGGAACCCTTTTGCAGAAGGACCAAATGCTTTATTTTCCCAGGGTACATCGTCTGCAGTACTCTGTGTATAAGTATCGAGCGGATACAAGGTTGACCAATTGCCGGCAAAATATTTATCAACCATTTTTTTTGCATTCAATTCCTTTACCCATGCTGGCAATTCTTTTACATAATACGATGAACTGATCCAATCACCTGTTTTTGAATCATACCAATAAGCACCGTTTGCACTGTGACCAGCAGGTAATATTGCTCCGCGATCTTTCAATGCAATACCTATTACTTTGCTCTTAAAATTAGTTGCCAACCGGAGTTCATCGCCAATACCCGTGACCAGCAAATTGCCCGGGCTCATTTGCCCCTCTGTACCACTGGCACCAATAGTTGTAAATTTATCATCGCCGGTACAATAGACTATTTGTGAACGCTGGTAATCCCACCAATCATTGCCTGTAATACCATTGATAGCAGGAACGGACCCGGTATAAATACTGCTATGCCCGCAGGCTGTTAACGTTGGAATATAGGGTATCATGGTATTTTCACATACAAAACCCTGCGAAAGCATTCGCTTAAATCCGCCCTCTTTTGCAAACCGATCGTAATAACGATACAGAAAATCCCATCGCATTTGATCAACCACGATGCCTACTACCAGCTTTGGTCTTTGCAGTTGTTCTGCCGGCATTTGCGCATTCTGACCGTCAGCAATAAGCGCAATAAATAAACTGAAGAATATAATTATTCTTTTATTCATGAAATATGATCTTGATTTCAATGATTTTGTTTTCATAGGAAGGAAACACCGAAAATAATTCCAGCATCCATCATAATACAATCACTTTTTTTTATGCTTGTGATGTTTTTTCTTCGGCTGTTCATTATTCAACACAAGCTTTTCAGCACCACCCGTTCCACGGTTTTCAAGATCTTCAAACAACCCCTGGTCAGAAAGATCCAAAATATGTGAATGCTCCCAATCGAAATGCGCAATTTTTTCAAGCCTTTCAATTACTTCCGTGTCATGTACTTCAATAGCCAGTTCACGCCGGTGATCAAAACTACCCGGCGTTAAATTAATAGATCCTACAATTGCACGGCAACCATCTGCCAGCAGCATCTTGCCATGCAGTTTCAGGGATTTCAATTTATGAATTTTAATGCCTACATCATCCATGATCCTCAGGCCACCTACACCTTCCACCAGTTTTTCTACTTTCAGTGTATGCGGAGGCCGGGCCATTACATGCACTTTAACACCACGACTGGCAGCATGAACCAGCCTTTCAATAATCACCAGGTCCTGGAACCTTTCATTTTGTACAAATAAAGTATGTTTTGTTTCATCAATAAACCTGGCAATCCTGGCCCTGCCATTAAGACTACACCAGATAAGCCTTGAATTTTCTCCCGGATCAAATTCTTTGCGGTGCCAGTCTGCTTCAAAGCACATGGTTATTTCTTCCACTTCATGCGGATGCGTTGTGATAATGGCATAGTCCCTGGTTTCAGTCAGGTTTTTTGTTTCCCAGTTCAGTGACTTGATAAATGCTTTCTGATCGTCAATGATCATAGATTTCTCGTGGGTGATGATAAAACTGGGATTGCTATCACGTACTTCTATACCCGCTTCTTCCAATATCTTCCTGGTATCTTCATTTTCTTCTTCCCCGTTTCTTCGATTGGGATTCAACATTACTTTTACTTTCACGCCCCGGTTGCGGGCTGCAATCACGGCATTGATCAATCCCGGATCAGAAAAAAGAAACATTTTTATCCTTATTATTTTTTCAGCAGCATGAATGGCTTCAATGATAGACTGACCCGTATCATCTGGAAGTATAATAATTGAGCGATGGGACATAGACTGTATTTGATATATTCAGGTACTTATAAAATTATTTTGTCTGCAGTTGTGTCGGACCATGTCTGCAAATGATAAAGCCCGGCATAAATGCCATCCTTTTTTATCAATTGATCATGTGAACCTTCTTCTGCCAGGCAACCATTGTTCATGACAAAAATATTATCCGCATCACGGAGTGTACTGAGACGATGTGCGATGGTAATCACCGTTCTTCCTTCCATCAGTTTCTCCAATGCATCCATTACCAGTTTTTCAGATTCTGTATCAAGCGATGCAGTAGGTTCATCCAGTAAAAGTATGGGAGAATTGCGCACCAACGCTCTTGCAATTCCGATTCGCTGGCGCTGACCACCCGATAACATAACTCCTTTTTCTCCAACCAGCGTATCATAACCGTGCGGCATGTGCTCAATAAAAACATGCGCGTTGGCAATCTTAGCCGCTTCCATAATTTCTTCCCTTGTTGCGTCCGGTCGGCCATAGGCAATATTATCCAGTACAGAACCATAAAATAATATGGTATCCTGTAATACAAATGCCAGTTGTGCCCTTAAGCCATCTAAATTGAAGTCCCTGATGTCTGTGCCATCAATCGTTATCCGCCCATTGGTAATATCATAAAAACGAGGTATCAGGCTAATGATGGTTGATTTACCACAACCGGTTGGACCGCAGATTCCAATGCGCTGTCCTTTGCGAATGGCAAGACTTATATCATTCAACACAACCGATTCTTTATTATAAGAAAAATTTACCTGCTCAAATACAATCTCTCCATTCAATCTTCCGGGGGTTATGGCACCTGCTTTTTGCGGAATACTTGAATCAGTCTCAAGTATCGCCTGAATCCTTTCCAGCGCTACAGATGCTTGTGCAACTGTACCGGTCATTTTTGCAAGATCCTGCACAGGACTGAAAAATTTATTCATGTACCATATGAAAACGGTCAGTGATCCTATGGTCATTGTACCGGATAACACGAGCCCGGCACCACGCCAAAGTACAAACGCAGTACAGCAAGCTACAATAATGGTAACGGTAGGAGAAAGAACCGATTTCGCTTTCCGGGCACGCATGGCGGCAGCAACGGTTTCTTCACTTATTTTCCTCAACTTCTCTTCTTCAAAATCCTGCCTGCCAAAGGCATTGACGGCCCGCATAGATTCAAGTCCTTCCTGTATAATGGTAAACATATTGCTCTGGTCTTTGCGTACCTCGCGGGTGGCCCGTTTCATGGATTTCTTAAACCGCGCAACGAAAAACAACAGGAAGGGCGTTACGGCCAGTGCAACCAATGTAAAATCTGCATTGAGATAAAACATGATGGCGAGCATGCCTGCAATACTTAAGGCATCCACCAATATTGTCAACAATGTAGAAGAAGAAAAATCCTGAATCGTGGAAACATCGGCGGTAATGGTGCTGAGTAATTTCCCGGTTTGATGAGAATCATAATAAGAAAGCGAAAGATTTTGAAGGTGGTGGTATAACTTTCGCCTTAAATCATTGGCAATATTCTGAGACACTTTTTCATTGTAATAGTTCTCTGTCATAGCCGCCAGCGAACCCAGTGCGGCAATCACTACAAAACTTAATGCAGCAATAGTAGCCAATTGCATTTTATTATTACCCGGCAACCAATCATTGACCCATTGCAGCCAACCAGGTAGTGGTCGGTTTTCAATGATATTGTCTATAATGATTTTAAGCGGCCAGGGCGTAGCCAGACCAACTAATGTTTCGGCCAGCATGGCAATCACAATTACGGATACCCATGTACGATATCCCCTGCTTAGTTTAACTGCCCAGGTGATAAGTCCAAAAAAAGACCGTTCCCGGTAAGTGCCGGAAACCAGGAAGGCTTGTTTATCAAAAAACCCATTACCGGTCATGCGAATAAGCTGTTTTGAATTGGTTTTTCCAGGAAGTTAAATAATGTTGCTTCCATCGCATCTCTTAGATTATTTGCAATGTCAAAAAAAAAAAATGACGTACCCTTTCGTATTTGAGGCCACACAGGATGCTTTAATAAAACCACCAGTTTAGTAAATATACAAACATTATAAGGACACCGGACCCTCTTTAAAACCCACCTGCAAATAAACATTTCCGATTTTTTTCGATAAGTTTGGTTTGGTACTGGTACTGAAAGATTTCTATTACATGTTTGCAATTTTAGCCATTATCTTAAACCGGCAATATTGCAGGGTTTGTTATTACTTTGCCTGTACAAAATTAGCAGACCGTGTGCTGTTGTATAAATAGCGAATTCACGGATATCAATATCAGTCTATGTTTTTAGAACCAATACTTGCTATTATTCTGAGTAGTTACCTGCGGAAGACCCTGCAAAAAGCAGGCTTCTCAGCAAGTTTGAATAAACTGCTCATCACCTGCATGTTTGTTGCCATTGCCTTGATTGTATGGCAATCGCTTCATTTGTGGGGCAGCGGTATCGTATCCTGGCTCACTCATGCATTACTTATATATCTTGTTTATACAGGATTTACTCAACCAGTTTTCCGGGTAGCGAAATCATTTCTCTATGCGGTGCTGCCATTAATTATTTTGTCTGTTCTCAACGAAATGGTCGAAAGCCTAGTTCCTGATAAATATAATTTCATCCGTCAATGGAAAAATTATTTTGATGCCGCCTGGATTTTCGCGTTCGTATGGCTGGCAGGCATGTGGTTCATCACCAAGCGCCAGCGAAAGGCATTGGAACAGGAAAGATTACGGGCACTTGAAAAGGAAAAAGAATACAGGATAACTGCCTCGTTAAAAGCTGAGCTGGAGGTACAGGTAACTGAACGCACAGCCGCACTCACGCAACAAAAAACCGCCCTTGAACAAACAGTTGCCGAACTTAAATCAACCCAGGCCCAATTGATACAATCAGAAAAAATGGCTTCATTGGGAGAACTTACGGCAGGCATTGCACACGAAATACAAAACCCCTTGAATTTTGTAAATAACTTTTCTGAAGTAAGCAATGAATTAATTTACGAAATGAATGAAGCGCTGGAAAACGGGAACATCGCTGAAGCCCAAACAATTGCAAACGATATAAAACAGAACCTTGAAAAAATTGATCATCATGGTAAGCGGGCCGATGCCATTGTAAAAAGTATGTTGCAACACAGTCGCACCAGCAGCTCAGTGAAAGAACTTACCGATATCAATGCATTGGCAGATGAATACCTTCGGCTCAGTTATCATGGTCTTCGTGCTAAAGACAAATCTTTCAATGCTACCATTAATACTGATTTCGACAACAGCCTGGGAAAAATAAATATTGTGCCGCAGGATATAGGAAGAGTATTGCTGAATCTACTGACAAACGCATTCTATGCCGTCATGGAAAAGAAAAATGCTTTGGTGAAAAATGGAAATGCTGCAACCTATAATCCTACCGTATCGGTTGCTACAAAATCCATTGCGTTGTCCAATGGTAAACCCGGGGTTGAAATAAAGGTTACAGACAATGGAAATGGCATTCCTCAAAACATTGTCGATAAAATATTTCAACCTTTCTTTACTACAAAACCCACTGGGCAAGGCACAGGTTTGGGGTTGAGTTTAAGCTACGATATAATAACAAAGGCCCACGGCGGTGAACTGAATGTGGAATCCTTGCCTGCAGGACAGACGGGGGGACAAGCAGGAACAAGTTTTATTATTCAATTGCCAATATCTTAGTGAAAAAATTCAATTGCAGGAATATCCGGCAGATCACAAAGATTTCATTAGGTGATTTGCAAATAGCATAAAGAACCGGGGGGAACTTCATTCATTAAGTTTTATCTTCATAAAATACACACACAATTATGAAAATATTGGTTGTCGACGACGAAAAAGATATCCAGGTTCTTTTTGAACAAAGATTCAGAAAGGAAATCAAATCAGGTGAAATGCAATTTGTTTTTGCTTTCTCGGGTGAGGAGGCATTACAGTATATGAAAGGGCATCAACATGAGGCGGTACTAATTTTGTCTGACATCAATATGCCAGGCATGAGTGGTCTTGAGCTACTGCAGCATATCAAGGAAAAATATGAGAAGCCCCCGCCCATTGTGATGATGATTACTGCTTATGGCGACGATGAAAATTATAACCAGGCCATGAAACTAGGTGCGGATGATTTTTTAACCAAACCGGTTGATTTTGCAGCATTAAAAGAAAAATTAAAAACCAGGATAGTATGACAAAAATTTTGGTGGCAGATGATGAGGCAGACCTGGAAGTGCTGATAAAACAGAAGTTCCGTCAGAAGATCAGGGATCAGAAATATGAATTCATTTTTGCCGCAAATGGCAATGAGGCACTGGATAAAATTCTGCAGCATCCGGATGTTGAAATTGTACTGAGCGATATCAACATGCCGGAAATGGACGGACTTACCTTACTCACCAGGTTGAGTGAAGGCAGCCCGCTGATCAAAGCGGTAATGGTCTCCGCCTATGGAGATATGGACAATATAAGAATGGCCATGAACCGTGGCGCATTTGATTTTGTTACCAAGCCGGTTAATTTTGAAGACCTGGAACTTACAATGGAAAAAACCATCCGGCATGTAAAACAAATAAAAGAAACCTTACAGGCTATCAAAGAAAATAATATTCTGAGGATGTACGTAGATGAAAACGTACTTCACTTTATGGGCAGCCGTGAATACGAAGCATCTTTAATGGCCAATGAAACAGTAGATGCTTCCGTTGCATTTATTGATATCTGCAGTTTTACTTCCATCAGTGAAAAAGAAAAACCAGATACCGTTGTTTCGTTGCTCAACCGTTATTTCGATTTAATGGTGAAAGAAATTATTGCTCAGCATGGCATTGTGGATAAATTCATTGGCGATTGTGTGATGGCAGTTTTCAAAGGTCCTTATCACCTCGACAGGGCAATTGATGCCTGTCTTGCCATCAGGAATAAAATTGACACGTTACCTGAAACCGATTATTTTTCACCCAAAGTTTCGGTTGGAATTAATAGCGGTGAAATGATTTCAGGCAATATTGGTTCCGCCACTTTAAAGAGACTGGACTATACAGTAATTGGCGATACCGTCAATACTGCGCAAAGGCTACAAAGTGCCGCAGCAGTTGGACAGGTATTGATCAATGAAGCATGTTATGAAAAAGTAAAACAATCTTTCAATTGCAAAAAGATCGGCACGGCCGTCTTAAAAAACAAATCCGCGGAAGCAATTGTCTATGAGGTGCTGAATTAATATTGGATAATAAAATCGTCTATATTTATACCATGCAATATGAACAAGTGTATGCTTTTTTGGTAGAAAAAATGGAAACTGGTTTACCTGCCAACCTTACTTACCACAATACCGTACATACCAAAGCTGTAATCACTGCTGCAGAACAACTGGCGGAGTCGGAAAAAATTACGGGCGAAGACCTGGTCTTACTAAAAACAGCCGCCTTGTTTCACGATGCCGGATTTTTACATCACCACCATAACCACGAGGAATTCTCCTGCAAAATTGCCAGACGGCACCTGCCGGATTTTGATTATAGTACAGAACAAATTGATCGCATTTGTGAAATGATCATGGCCACCAAAATGCCACAAACTCCATTGAGTAACCTGGCTAAAATACTTTGTGATGCAGATCTTTATTACCTGGGCACAAACCAGTACAATACAAATGCTGATAAATTATACAGCGAATATAAAAACCTGGATATGGTAAACAGCCAGGTAGAATGGGATTTGAAACAAGTAGAGTTTTTAACAGCACATAGTTATTTCACGCCTACCGCTATCAGTGAAAGAGAGCAAAACAAACAAAATAACCTGGAAGAATTAAAAGCAAAGTTTGCATCTGCTGTTATGCCGCATAAAAAGGCAAACCCTTATGAAATAATAGGCGATATCTTTTTGATTGTTGCTGGCGTAATCATGGCAGGCGTTGCTTTAAAAGGTTTTTTGGTACCAAATCGATTTTTTGACGGAGGCATCACAGGCATTTCTCTGTTACTGCATGAATTATATTTTCTGAACCTGTCAATAGTCATCGTTGTACTCAATCTTCCATTAATCATAATCAGCTATTTTTCTGTAGGCTCGAGATTTGCTTTCAGAACTTTTTTGAGTGTAATCTTACTGGGAATTTGTTTATTCATACTGCCTGATTTTGCACTTACCAATGATAAATTACTGATATCCGTTTTTGGAGGCGCGTTTCTCGGAACCGGTATTGGATTGATCATGAGAGCAGGTGCGGCATTAGATGGCATTGAGGTGCTTGCATTATACACATTAAAGCGTACTTCTTTTACCATCACAGAAATCATCCTGGGTATCAATGTCCTTATTTTTTCCATCGCTGCTTTTAAATATGGTATCGAAAAAGGATTGTATTCAGTACTAACTTATTTTACCGCTACCCGTATGATTGATTATGTGGTTGAAGGTATACAGGCTTTCACCGGTGTCACCATTATTTCGGGTAAGAGCGAGGTTATCAAATACCAGCTGGTTAATAAACTAGGAAGAGGTATAACTGTTTACAAAGGTGAACGTGGTTTTTTACCTGGTAAATTTGAAATCAGCTCAGAGTGTGACATTATCTTCACCGTAATTACAAGACTTGAACTGCGTAAATTGAAAAATCTTGTATACGATGTGGACCCCAATGCTTTTGTGTTTGCCAATACCATCAAAGAGGCATCGGGTGGTGTAATAAAAAGAAAACAACGGCATTAAAAAAACAACAGCACAAGATTGACCCGGAATATTTTATTCCTTTATACCATAAACTTAATTGCGCATGAGAATCTTATTCTTTCTCCTGTTATTTCCTGTTCATCTATTCTCACAAAATTTTTCTGCAGCTGAAATCAGTCGATGGCAAAAGCAGGCGCAACAAATCAATATCATCCGGGATAATTGGGGCATACCGCATATCTATGGAAAAACAGATGCAGACGCGGTGTTTGGTTTGCTCTATGCACAATGTGAAGATGATTTCAACCGGATTGAAATGAATTACATAGAAAAACTGGGAAGAACCGCGGAGGTAAAAGGAGAATCGGAGCTATACAATGATTTACTGATCCGCTTAATTATTGATTCCGCTGATGCGGTGAAAGATTACAAAGCCAGTCCGCCCTGGTTACAAAAAATTTTAAATGCATTTGCAGATGGAATCAATTATTACCTCTATAAAAATCCGCAGAAGCACCCATTGTTATTAAACCGGTTCAAACCCTGGTATCCATTGTTGTGGACTGATGGCAGTATTGGTGCAATTGATATTGGCCATGTGACTGCAACTGAATTGAAGAATTTTTATACAGGTTCCGATGCAGTAGCTGCCGTGAATAAAACCGCGACGGAGATATTGACAACGGGTTCCAATGGCTTTGCCCTGGCGCCATCTAAAACAGAATCGGGCAATGCCATTCTATATATCAATCCGCATGTTAGTTTTTATTTCCGTCCCGAAGTACATGTAATCAGCGAAGAGGGTTTAAATGTATATGGCGCTATTACCTGGGGGCAGCTTTTTGTTTACCAGGGTTTCAATGAACACTGTGGCTGGATGCACACTTCTGGTAATACGGATGTAGCCGATCTATATGCAGAAAAAATAACCCGGAATGGAAAGGATTTGTTCTATGAGTACAACAAAACACTGAAACCCGTCAGAAAAAAAATTATCAGCTTGCAATACCATACGGATGAGGGTATACAGATAAAAAAAATTACCAGCTATTATACACAGCATGGCCCCGTGATGGCCAAACGCAACGGACAATGGATTACCGTCAGGAGTAATAACCGTAGTATAAAAGGCTTTACACAATCCTGGATGCGTACCAAGAGCAATGGGTTCGAATCCTATAAAAAAAATATGGGATTGTTGTCAAACACTTCTAACAATACGGTGTTTGCCGATGATAAGGGCAATATTGCTTACTGGCATGGGAACTTTGTACCAAGGCGCGATACAAAATACAACTGGGCCAAACCGGTAGATGGAAGTATTACAGCCACGGAATGGAAGGGCCTTCATTCACTGGATGAAATCGTGCACGTGTATAACCCCTCAACCGGATGGATTCAGAATTGTAATTCAACTCCTTTTACGGTATCGGGCAGAAGCAGCCCAAAAAAACAAAACTATCCAGGGTATATGGCGCCGGATGGAGAAAACTTCAGGGGTATTAATGCCGCGGCTTTATTGAGTAGTGGAGATCATTATACAATTGAAAAAATTATAGAAACCGGATATGATACTCACCTGGCCGCCTTTGATATTTTATTGCCGCCGCTATTGAATGCCTTTGAAAATAGTAAAGGAGATACAGCCTATAAATCGCTGGAAGAACCCATTAAACTATTAAATGAATGGGACAAACATTCAGCTGAATCTTCTATAGCCACCACGCTGGCGATAGAATGGGGGCAAAAAATTTTACCGGTAATCATGAAGCACCAGGATGAAGAAGATGAAACGGACCAGGTTGATAAAGCCAAAAGTTTTGCGGCAACTGCATCGCCAGCAGCATTACTGGAACCTTTGGTATTGGTGATAAAAGAATTAACTGCAAAATTCGGCAAGTGGCAAATGGCATGGGGAGAGATCAATCGTTATCAACGTTTATCGGGAAAACTGTCAGAAAATTTTGATGATAATCAACCAAGCATCCCTGTTGGATTTGCTTCGTCCACCTGGGGTTGTCTTCCTTCTTTTGTGAGCCGGAGTTTCGCAGGTACCTCTAAACGTTATGGCTTTAATGGTAACAGTTTCATTTGTGCGGTTGAGTTTGGTAAAAAAATAAAAGCAAAAGCATTACTGACCGGGGGAGAAAGTGGTGATATCAATTCAAAACATTTCAATGACCAGGCACAGATGTATGCCAAGGGGCAATTCAGGGATGTACTGTTTTATCCTGAAGATGTTTTGAACCATGCAGAAAAGAAATATCACCCCGGTGAATAATTAAAGAGATTGAATGACTGGCTTCTTTTAGGGCGTACACCAAAAATAACTGCTATGCTTCGCTATTTTTTTCTCCTATTATTTCCCTGCACTTTATTTGCCCAGGCCCATTACGATATTATAGTAAGAAATGGAAAAATTATTGATGGTACCGGTAACTCCTGGTATTATGCAGATATAGCAACCAGGGACGGAAAGATTGTTGCCATTCAAAAACACATCAGTGGTACCTCAACAAAAGAGCTGGATGCAAAAAACTTAATCGTTGCACCAGGGTTTATAGATGTACATGCACACATTGAATCCAGCATCTTTGAAAAACCCACTGCAGACAATTATATCTATGATGGAGTAACAACCGTGATAACCGGCAATTGCGGTGGGTCTGCAGACAACCTGCAACAATTTTTTCATCGGGTGGATAGTACGGGCGTTTCTATAAATGTGGCATCATTAATTGGACATAATACTGTTCGCCGTCTTGCCATGGGTGAAGAAAACAGGCTGGCTGGCCCGGCTGAACAACAAAAAATGGAACAATTGGTGCAAGATGCCATGAAACAAGGTGCGGTAGGTTTATCTACCGGTCTTATATACCTGCCCGGAATGTATTCAAATACAACTGAAGTAGTGGGATTGGCAAAAGTTGCTGCTGCATTCAATGGGGTCTATGCATCGCATATCAGGAATGAAGAGAATAATGTAACAGATGCCATTAATGAAGCCATTGACATTGGCAAGGCAGCTAATATACCGGTGGAAATTTCTCATTTCAAAGTAAGTGGCAAACGAAACTGGGGAAGATCCAAAGAAACACTTGCATTGGTTGAACAGGCAAGAAAAGATGGTTATGATGTCACCATCGACCAATATCCTTATACCGCCAGTAGCACAAATCTTGGTGTGCGGTTACCCGACTGGGCCCTGGGCGGTGGTACCGATTCATTGAAAGCACGTATCAACAACCCCGAAGATCACAAACGGATCATTGCAGGTATGCTGGAACAATTAAAAAAATACAACTATAAAAATTATTCCTATGCCGTAGTGGCTTATCATACTGCCGATACCAGTCTGAATGGTAAAAGCATTTCTGAAATCAATATACTGAAAGGAAGAAAATCAAAAGCAAAAGAAGAAGCCGAAACTATTCTTGATATGATGTTAGCTGGTGGTGCCCAAATGATTTATCATGGTATGGATGAAGCTGATGTAAAATATATCATGAAGTATCCTTATAATATGGTAGGCGCGGATGCAGGCGTTGCAACTGGTAAAGGAATGCCTCATCCGCGGGGTTATGGTAGCAATGCAAGAATACTGGGGAAGTATGTAAGAGAAGAAAAAATTATTTCACTTGAAGAAGCCATTCGCCGGATGACCTCATTGCCTGCACAGAAATTTCAATTCAAAGACCGTGGCATTCTAAAGGAAGGTATGGCTGCGGATATCGTCATATTTAATGAACAGGAAGTAATTGATCTTTCTACCTATGAAAATCCACACCAGTTTTCAAAAGGATTTGCTTACGTGATGGTCAATGGTAAATTGATTATTGAGAATGCCCGCCATACAGGAATCCGCAGTGGAAAAGTATTATACGGTGCCGGAAAAGAGTAATAAGAATATGTATGATGCCTGATTTGTTTTATTGCAAATTTGATTATTCATGATAACTACTATTAATTCGGGATTTTGAATGGAAGAAATCAGGCATCCTTCTTAATAAGGAAGTCTCATATTCATAAATAAACTACATGAATAAAACCAGTTCTCTCAACCGCGTATTAAACTTACCAACCGGTATATTACTCGTAGCGGGGACCATGATTGGTTCCGGTGCTTTCAAAAAAATAGCGCCCATGTCTCAACTGGGATTGAGTGAAATTTATATCCTGCTTGCCTGGATTATTGCCGGCGTGATTACCATGTTTGGTGCTTTTGTATATAGCGGACTTGCCAGCATGACAACAGAAACCGGCGGTGTTTATGAATACCTGCGCCTGATGTTTGGTAATTTCTTTTCGTTCCTGTTTGGCTGGTCCATTTTCACTATTGGTGGAAGTGGTTCAATAGCTGCATTGGCTTTTATATTTTCACAATCCGTGAGCAGTATCTTTCACTTGCCCGATCCTTTCCATTCCCTGAAAAATATTTCTATTGGCAATTTTATTTTTCCATTCGCAGACTCCGGTATTAAAATCTTCGCGGTGATCGTAATGTGCCTGCTTACCTGGATCAATTGCCGGGGCGTAAAAAAAGCTGGTGTTTTAAATAATATTGTTACAGCCGCTAAGATTCTGGGTATACTTCTGCTGATTTTACTTGGCTTGTTTTATACTAGACCCGAACAAAGTGTTGCCGCTGTTTCAAACACAAGTCTTTCATTATCCGGCGCAGCTCAATTCAGTGCATTGTTTGCAGCCATGCTAAGTGCACTCTGGGCATATGATGGATGGGCAAACATTACTTATGTCACTGGCGAAATAAAAAATCCCAAACGCAATGTGCCCATTGCAGTAGTAGCCGGTGTCGGAATCGCAATGTTTTTATATACTACATTGAATTATACATTCATTAAAGTATTGCCACTGGATCAATTGGCTGCTATTGGTCAGAATAAAATTGCCGCTGCAGAAGTAGCATCGGTAATACTGGGCAGTACCGGATCCGTTCTTATTGCATCGTTGATCATGATTTGCACATTTGGTGCGCTCAATGCCTGTATCATCACCTATCCAAGGGTTTATTTCCGAATGGCACAGGAAGGTTTCTTTTTTAAAAAAGTTGCTGATGTTCATCCCATCTATAAAACGCCCAACACTTCACTGATTTATTCTTTGATCTGGAGTTGTGTTCTGGTGGTTACCGGAACTTTCGATCAACTCACCAACCTGGTCATTTTCTCTGGTTATCTATTCTTTGGTTTGATAGCTTATGGTTTAATTAAAATGAAAAGAAAGGGTATCATTACTACGAAAGTAATTGGCTATCCATTTACACCCATTGTTATCATGCTGTTTTCTGCCGTATTGGTAGTGAATACAATTGTTGTACAGCCCAAAGAATCCTTCATTGGCATTCTCCTGATCCTGAGTGGTGTTCCGTTTTACTACCAGTTCAAAAGAAAGCAGCAGGCTTCAACTTAGTATTTCGTACATTAGAATCGCCATATAAAACAAAGCACATGAAATATTTTTTAACGATAGCTGTGTACGTCCTCGCTGTGCATACCGGTATTGCACAAATGAATATTGGTTTGCAATTGTATTCCTTCCGGAATGAATTTTCAAAAGATGTACCGGGTACTTTACAGAAAATAAGTGCGATGGGCATCCGGCAGATAGAAGGAGGAGGCAGTTATGGAATGAAGGATGAGGCGTTCAGGCAATTGTTGATAAAAAATAAACTCACTATTATAAGCTTTGGTGCAGACTATAAAGAACTTGAATCAAACCCGCAGGCGGTGGCTGCCAAAGCAAAAGCCGCGGGCGCCAAATATGTAATGTGCGCGTGGATACCACACAATGGAAATAACTTCAGCCTGGAAGATGCGGACAAGGCCATTGTTGTTTTCAACAATGCGGGAAAGGTCTTAAAAGCAAATGGCATTTCATTCTGTTATCATGCACATGGTTACGAATTTCGGCCCTTTAAAAATGCAACATTGTTTGATTACATGGCAGAAAAAATGAATGCTGCCTATGCAAATTTTGAAATGGATGTTTTCTGGATCAAACATCCCGGGCAGGATCCCGTTGCGTTATTAAAAAAATATCCCAATCGTTTTCCATTGATGCATTTGAAAGATCGCAAAACAGGTACGCCCGGAAATCAAAATGGAGATGCAGATGTTGAAACCAATGTGGTGCTGGGAACCGGCGATGTTGGCATTGCGGACATTATGAAAGTGGCAAAAAAATATGGCGTAAAGTATTTTTTTATTGAAGACGAATCATCGCATGCTATGGAACAGGTGCCACTGAGCCTAAAGTATCTGAAGAGCCTGAAATAAAAAAAGACGCTAATAATTTATAAGTTTTTGTACATATTCATCCAGTCGCGCATGTGCCATAAAATTTTTCTCCAATTCTATATTGAACGGAATGGGTGTATCCAATGAAGCGCAACGCATCACGGGTGCATCCAGCCGTTCAAAACAATTTTCACTTATCCATGCTGCTATTTCGCCGCCTATGCCACCAGTTAATGTGTCTTCATGCAATAATAAAACCTTTCCGGTTTTTTGAACGGTTGTTTTAATTGCCTCATAATCCAATGGTAACAAAGTTCTCAAATCAATTATCTCGATACTTATACCCGGATTCTTTTTTAGATAATCTGTTGCCCAATGCACCCCTGCACCATACGTAATAATGGAAATATCTGTTCCCCGTTGCACGATCCGCGCTTTTCCGATCTCCGTTTCATAATATTCTTCCGGCACTATACCGCTGATGCTCCTGTACAAAGCCTTGTGTTCGAAATATAAAACCGGGTTGGGATCGTTAATAGCTGCAATCAATAACCCTTTTGCATCTGCTGGCGTTGCGGGATAAACAACTTTCAATCCTGGGGTATGTACAAACCAGGCTTCATTGCTCTGGCTATGAAATGGCCCTGCACCTACGCCTCCGCCTGTAGGCATCCTGATAACCACATCTGCGTTTTGGCCCCAACGGTAGTAAATCTTTGCCAGGTTATTGATGATCTGGTTAAACCCCACGGTGACAAAATCAGCAAACTGCATTTCCATCATGCTCTTATATCCTTCCAGGCCCAGGCCCAGCGCAGTTCCTATTATGGCACTTTCACACAATGGCGTATTGCGTACTCTTTGCTTTCCAAAATCCTGCACAAACCCTTCCGTAATTTTAAATGCTCCACCATATTCAGCAATATCCTGTCCCATCAACACCAGGTTGCTGTGCTGTTGCATAGATTGGTATAACCCCTGCCTGATTGCATCTATCATTCGAAGCTCCTTGCCCGCTATGTTTATAGTATCAGTCTTTTCTGATTCATTGTATAAATTACCTGCCGTCTTTCCCCTGAAGACTTTCCTTTGTGTTTCAGTTTTTGTCCCGCTTGTGGCGGAATCAGTTTTTACGGTCAAAGGTGCATACACATCACCCAATTCTTCTTCAGTATTTGCAATAACCGGTTTTGCTTCATACCCGGTTTGTAGCTGTTCTTCTATATAATGTCGGGTTTCTTCGCGGATAGCATGTACCGAAGATTCATTCAGTAATTGTTGCTGTAACAGGTACTGTTCATAATGGGCAACGGGATCTTTTGCACCCCATGTCTCAAATAATGCTGCGGGAACATATTTGGTACCGCTGGCTTCTTCATGTCCGCGCATACGGAAGGTCATACACTCAATCAAATAAGGCTTTTGATTGGCGATGCAATAATCCCTCACCCCTTTTACAGTATCATAGACAGTTAGTATATTATTTCCATCAATGCGCACACCTTCCATTCCATAACCCTTTGCGCGATCCACCAGGCTTTCGCAACGGTATTGTTCGTTCACAGGTGTACTTAATCCATAACCATTGTTTTCAATAATAAATATGACAGGCAGATCCCATACAGCGGCTGTATTCAACGCTTCATGAAAATCGCCCTCGCTGGTACCACCATCACCTGTAAACGCTAATGACACTTTTTTTTCACCGCGGAGTTTATAGGCCAATGCTACGCCATCGGCAATAGCAAGTTGCGGACCAAGATGAGAAATCATTCCACAGATATGATGTTCCCGCGAACCAAAATGAAAGCTTCTTTCCCTTGCCTTACTATATCCTTCTTTACTGCCCTGCCACTGCATAAACAATTTGCTTAATGGCATATTGCGACCGGTAAATACAGCCAGGTTACGGTGCAAAGGCATAATCCATTCATCTTGTTGCAATGCCAGCGTTGCGCCGGCAGAAATGGCTTCCTGTCCAATACCGCTGAACCATTTGGAAATTTTTCCCTGCCGGAGTAATACCAGCATTTTTTCTTCAATCATCCTCGGCAACAACATGCTTTTGTATAGTTGAATCAGTTGCTCTGCCGGTATATCTTTTTTGTGAAATTGCATAATCAGTTTTTCTTCTTGTAATCCGGTTCAATAATACTTTCCAGCAGGTAAGTAAAAATGGATAAGAGCAGGCTAAACAACAATGCCCACCAGATAGAGCTCACATGAAAACCGGTTACCAGTTTGCCGGCAATTAAAATTATAATCGCATTGATGATAAAAAGAAAAAGCCCGAATGTTATAATGGTAATGGGCAGAGTAAGAATAACAAGAATGGGTTTTACAAAATAGTTCAACACCGATATCACCAGTGCTACCCACAATGCTGTCCGGAACCGATCTACGATAACGCCTGGCAAAAAATAAGATGCCAACACCACCGCCGCAGCGATTATCAACGTTTTTACAATAAAATCTTTCATGCCTGCAGATTAGACACTTTAAATTACGACTAATTCATAAAAATCTTCCGGCACAAAATACTTATTAGCCAGTTCATTCAGGGTTACTGCCGAAACAGACTTAATGGTATCAACAGAATCATAAAAAAAAGATTCGGGCAGTTGATTAAGTATAATGTTTTTCCATTTGGCAATGATATGAAAGGGGCCGTCCAAATCGCCCAGTATAGAACCAATCATATAATTTTTTACCAGTAACAATTCTTCGTCGCCCACCAATTCCCTGCGCAGTTTATCCATTTCCTTGTATACTTCTGTTATCGTTGCTTCACAAACATCTCTTCCGGCTTCTGTACTGATCATCCAGGCGCTTTCATGTACATGGTTCTGCAAATAGCTATGTATACCATAAGTATACCCTTTGTCTTCGCGGATATTGCTCATTAACCTTGAACCAAAAAAGCCACCAAACAAATTGTTCAGCACCATTGCGCTGGTAAAATCCGGATGTTGGCGGTTAGGAAATGTTCTTGCCATTCGAATAGCTCCCTGAACGCCATCTTTATCATTGGTTACACGGTATTTTTTTTTCAAAGCCGGATATACAAGGTGACTTTTATCAACTCTCTTATTGTTAATATTCAATAGTCCGAAATGCCTGTTCAGCTGGTTGATGATATCTGCCGGTAATTTGCCGGCAATAAAAATGATGCACTTACCCTGCTGGTAATATTGTTGATAATAATCCTGTAATTGTTGTCTTGTCAATGCATCATAGGCAGCCGCACTACTATATTTGCCATAGGGATGTTCAATACCATAAACATATTCATCAATCAGCCGGCCTGCGACAAAATCACATTTCTTGAGGTTAACCGATAATCTTTGTTTATTATTTTGTTTGTATAATTGCAACTCATCTTCCGGAAAAATGGCATCTGCGACCAGTTCAGCAACCACCGGAATCAATTCTTTTGCATGTTTGTTTAAACAATGCATAGAGATGGCGGCCGTTTCATTATAACATCCCCGGTTCAAATAAGCACCGTAGTATTCAAAATGTTCATTTATTTCAAAAGCTGTTTTGCTGGCAGTTCCATTTTTCAAAAGGTAATTGGTAGTTGCCGCCACCATATTTTGTTCTTCATACCAGTTGCCTGCAAAAAATACCCACTCCGCCTGTAATACTTCTTCGGCACCTGCTTCAATTGCATATACTTCAATGCCATTGTCCAATAGATATTTATTGCAGGGCTTCAACTTCAGATCAAATTCTATTGCATCTTTAATAACCGGGGCCTTTCGCCTGTTCAACGCTGTATTAATTTTCACTATGGTAGTATAAAGTGTTACTGTTGTTTACATCAAAGAATTTCCTGGCATAATCGCGGATGCTTTCCACTTTTATGGACTGGTATTTATCCAACTCTTCATTCATGAGGTTTGCATTGCCGAGCAATTCATAGGTAGCCAGACTATTGGCGCGGTTCATAACACTCATGTCTTCGAAAGCCAATGCTGCTTCTGTTTTATTTTTTACTTTCTGTAATTCTTTTTCTTCTACCAGCGTTGTTTTAATTTTTTCCAGTTCCGTTTCTACTGCTTTATCGGCGTCATCCATTTTAACACCCTTTACCAGTTTTCCTTCAATCACAATGAGTCCTGCGTCGGTTGTGCCAAACTGGTAGCATTCTATTCCACTAAACAATTGCTGTTCTTTTACCAACGACTGGTATAATCTTGATGACCCGCCACCACTTAATATTTCAGTGATCAATTCAGCTGCATAATATCCATCTTCCAGTCTTGCATCCATGTGCCAGCATTTATACAATGCATCCAGCGGTACAGGGGCGTTAATGGAAATTTTCCTGGGTGAGGTTTGTTTGGGTTCAACGGGCAATTTGCGATCATATTTTTTACCCGCCGGAATACCGGCAAACCATTTTTGCGTAAGTTGTTTTACCTGTTCCAGGTTTACATTACCTGCCACCACAAGGATTGCATTGCAGGGGGTATAATGTTTGAGGAAAAATTCCTTCACATCTTCTATAGTGGCATTTTCTATGTGACTGAGTTCTTTGCCAATGGTCTGCCACCTGTAAGGATGGATGGTATAAGCCAGTTCGCGCAACTTAAACCATACTTCTCCGTAAGGTTTATTGACATAATGCTCTTTGAATTCTTCCATTACCACTTTGCGTTGTACCTCCAGGCTTTTTTTACTGAAAGCCAGGCTCAGCATGCGATCACTTTCCAGCCAGAAAGCCGTTTCAATATTTTCTGCAGGTAACTGGCAATAATAATTTGTAAGATCATTGGTGGTATAAGCATTGTTTTCTCCACCGGCAACCTGTAACGGTTCATCATAACTTGGAATGTTGATGCTGCCACCAAACATGAGGTGTTCAAACAAATGTGCGAAACCGGTTTTAGCCGGGTTTTCATCCCGGGCTCCTACATCGTACATAACATTTACAATGGCCATCGGTGTTGAATTGTCAGGATGTACCAGCACCCTCAATCCATTATCAAGCGTAAATTTTTCAAATTGAATCATATTCTTGCTAAATGAACCGGCAAGTTACTAAGTGTACAATAAATGAAATCAGAAAATACTTTTAATCCTGAGGTTGAGCAGGAAGGGCTGCCCTTTTCTTGAGACCAGGATTCTTACTCTTTCGCCTGCATTTTGCAGGGCGCTTTTATAAACCTGTATGTTTTTGCTGAAATTATTATCAATTGCCATTATAATATCATCGGGTTTGAATCCAGCGGATTCTGCCGGTGAATCTTTCATGACATCTGTTACCACAATATCATTATTGATCACATAAAAATTGAGACCGGTATAAGAATAATCAAACAAATCATGATAATGAGAGTTGGGCATTATATAAACATCCCTTTTTTCATAATTCAAAATTACATTGAACCGCCGCAGCAAATCATTGCCAATAAGTCCGCCCAGGTAAGGATAGGAAGTCACGTTAAACTCATCATCAAAAACATAAGCGGGTACTCTTTTAAATTTGTACGGCCCCAACCGGAAGTATTTTACAGTGGTGAGCATCATTTGCTTTTTACCACCCAATCCTTCCACCTGTGTGGTTACCTTTTTTCTTTTGGGACTGAACAATGTACTATCCTGAACAAAATCATTTGACAACAATAAACAAAGACCCGCGCCTGTATCAAAATAAAAACGCGCCACCCGATCATCCTGGTCACTAATGCGTGCTGACTGTATCAATAAATTTACCAGTAAAGGTCTTAACAGGTAACCGCCTTTGGGATATTTCATCAATCCCTTTGAATACACCGTTATTTTCAAACTATCATAATCTATCTTAACAATGTAACGGTTAAAAAAACTATACCCAACAATGCCGTCTATGCGTTCACCATATACGCTCGCGAGTATGTCGTAGTCGTTGATGTGAAAATTAAGGCTGTCTACAGTTAGCCCCGGTAATTGCAATGTATTGTTGTAACAGAAATTTACTTTTCTTATGCCCGCAATACCTCTTATTGTTTTTTCTGAAGGTTTAACCGGTAGTTTTAATGCATCAACAGTTTGCGAATCGAGCGATATACCGCCGCTTCCTGTATCCAGTATAAAATTGAGTGAATCCTTTATATCATTAATTCTTGCTTTGATCACTATAACTCCACCACTAAATTGCCTGAATGGAAAAGAAGTTAATTTCGTTGAAGGTTCCAACACAAATTCTTCCTGCGCCTGCAAAGACAGGTCTGTAAAACAAATACTCATTAGTATAAGTACCAACAGGCAATCGAAGCGTCTCACGCTTTATAGTTTGGTGAAGAAAATTAAATCAGGAAACTTTTAAACAGACAAAGGGTCGGGTTTAAAAGCTGCTCTCAATTTACAACATCGCGCATAATTAGAACGGCTTTTTATACAATTTTCGGAAGTGCAACTTTCCTGTCTTACTTTTGTTGATTGTATAATCATTGATTTGTATGCAACTACCCAACTTATATAAAAAGGCACTCGCCCTTGAATTTTTAACTGTGGAAGAGGGCGTTTTTTTATTTGAAAACGCACCCCTGGCAGAATTAATGGATATAGCCAATGAGCTCAGGAAAAAGCAGGTGCCGCATGAAAAAGTGACCTGGATTATTGATCGCAATGTAAACACCACCAACGTTTGTATTGCCAATTGTAAGTTTTGTAATTTCTATCGCATACCTGGTCATGCAGATGCCTATATAACAGATATTGAAACATACAAACGTAAAATTGATGAGACTTTTCGTTTTGGGGGTGAGCAATTGTTATTACAAGGTGGGCATCATCCTGATTTGGGACTTGCTTATTATGTTGACACATTCAGGCAATTGAAAAAATTATATCCTGCATTAAAATTGCATGCGCTGGGACCGCCCGAAGTTGCACATATCACCAAGCTTGAAAAATCAACCCATAAAGAAGTGTTATCTGCATTGAAAGCAGCAGGACTTGATTCATTACCCGGTCCCGGTGCTGAAATATTAGTTGACAGGGTGCGTCGGTTGATCAGCAAAGGTAAATGTGGTACCGATGAATGGCTGGCTATTATGGAACAGGCGCATCAACTTGATCTTACCACATCAGCCACTATGATGTTTGGTCATGTAGAAACCATTCACGAAAGATTTGAGCACCTGGTTAAAATCCGCGGTGTACAGGCAAAGAAACCCGCCCAGGCAAAAGGTTTTATTGCATTTATTCCCTGGACATTCCAGGATGTTGACACTTTGCTGGCACGCATCCGTGGTGTACAGAACCTGGTTACACCAGAAGAATACATCCGTATGATTGCTATGAGCCGTATTATGTTGCCCAATATAAAAAACATACAGGCATCCTGGTTAACAGTTGGCAAACAGGTTGCCCAAATCTGTCTTCATGCCGGAGCCAATGATTTTGGATCTATTATGATTGAAGAAAATGTTGTTAGTGCAGCAGGTGCCCCTCACCGGTTCACTTATAAAGGAATTCAGGAAGCCATAAAAGAAGCCGGGTTTGAGCCTCAATTGCGCAACCAGCAATACGAATTCCGAAAAATACCGGAAGCCATTGAAGAACAGGTTATCAACTATTAATCCCTAAAAAAAATTTATAATAAAACCTCTCCAAAACAATATTGGAGGGGTTTTTACCTTTTATAGTCATTGGAAATGAACAACAAGTTATTTGTAATGCAGGAAACCACTTAGATAAGCGTAAAAAACGGCTAATTATTCAATATCAAAAAGGTTTTGCAGTTATTATAAATACCATTTCTATTGATAACCTATGACCACCGCTCATTTCAGGAAACTAATGCGCATTACAGTTGTAATTGTTGCGTTGGTTTTACTTTTTAATTTTTTTGCTTACTACCTGCAGTTAATCGGGTCGAAGGAAAACAACAGCCTGTTTGAAGTGGTAAATGTTGCCGATAAGCAGACTTCATTATGCCAACGCATTACAAAAGAATCTGTGCTGTTGCTAAATGGAAATTTAAAAGAATCAGAATCTTTTGAAATCCGACGCAACCTGGAAACTTCTATCCGGCAGCTGGAAAAACAAAACAAATATCTAAGCAGGGAAATCAGGTTATCCTATGCACCTGTTCCACCCAATAATACAACAATAGATAGCCTGCTGTTACAGGAACAACCCCTGATAAAAAGTGTTGTTGCCATCACTACAGAAATTGCCAGTGCTGATACAGAATTGCTTTCAATGAACAATACTTTGTATATAAGGGAGCTGCGCAAAAATGAAAACAGTCTTATTTCGCTTACTGAAAAAGTATCTGCACAATATTTAGTTTTAATGAAGGATCTGGAACAACAATCTGCAACCATTGATACCGGTAAATTTATTTCGCTGCTGATAGCATTGGCGTGTATGGGTTTTTTGGTTATTGAACCACTGTTGCGAAGCAATAAAAATAGTCTTGCACAACTACAACTTGCCAAAATAGAATTACTTCAGGAAAAAAAATATTTGTCTTCTATTCTTAATTCACAAACCAATTTTGTAATAAGACTTAACCAGGATTACGGTTTCACTTACAGCAATCCCGAATTTCTTAAAGTATTTGGATATAATACGGAAGAAATTATCAATACTTCTTATGAAAGCATCATTTTCCAAAAAGATATTGCAGCCTGGAAAGAAGCTGCTGCCCAATGCAGGAACCACCCCGGTGAAATACATCGACTGCTGATGCGCATACCCTTGAAAGACAGCAAAAGATTTTTATGGACAGAATGGGAACTGATTGCATTAAGAGACGATGAAGGCAACCTAACGGAAATGCAGGGAATAGGGCTGGATGTGACAGAAAAAGTACAGAACCAGGAAAGCAAGGATGAAGCCATTCAAACTTTGTCGTTTGCAATGAGCTATGCGAAAATGGGATCCTGGAAATACAACCTTTATACACAGGAATTTTCGATGAGTGCAGAAATGAAAACGCTACTCGGTCTTTCTGAAAATGACTCCGCCGCTATGTCGATGGAAGAATTTGCAAAAACTTTTATCGTACCAGGCGATGCGGAAATGATGTTGGAAGAACTGAAAAAAATACAGTACCAGCATGGAGATGATGACTATGAATCTGCATTTTCGTACCGCATTATCACCATGCAAAATAACCTGCGCCATATTTTCATGAAGGGAAAGGCAATGGATGATCAATACTGGTTTGGTATTGCGCAGGATATCACCACACACAAAGAAGCCGAAACTGCCCTGCTGGATAGTGAAAAACAATACCGATTGCTGGCAGAACATTCAGAAGATATTATCAGTGTACATTCTCTTAATACCTGTATTGAATATATTTCACCATCAGTTGAAACCGTACTGGGTTATACTGCTGAAGAAGTAACAGGAAAGTACATGGCCGATTTTGTTCATCCTGAAGATCGATATAAATTCTATCCAATACCGGAAAACCATTTCAATGGTAATGGAGAATTGCTGGTGCTGCGTTTCAGGATGCTCCATAAAAACGGTTCACATATCTGGTTGGAGAGTATTATTAAACCGGTGCAGGAGCAGGAACAAGTGATCAGGTTGATTTGCACCTCGCGCAATATCACTGAAAGAAAAAAAGTAGAAGCATTGAAAGATCAGTTGCTGGCGGACGTAAAACAATCCGAAGAATTGTTGAAAACAATCATTGATGCCAGCCCGGATCTGATCTTCATAAAAGATACAGGACACCGACATTTGATGGTGAATAAAGCTTACGCGGAAATTTTACAGAGAACACCCGAAGAAATCATTGGAAAAAATGAATTAGAAACAGGTTTTTCAGAAGAAGAGGTAAAAGGAAACGTGCTGAAAGGTATCCGTGGCTTCTGGGCAGATGATGATGAAGTAATGCATAATGTAATCAAAAAAGAAATCCCTGAAGAAACCGCTTTCATCAATGGAGAGCTTCATTATTTCAGCATTGTAAAAGTTCCGTTGCTGGATGAATACAATAAAGTATGGGGTGTACTTGGATTTGCACATAATATAACAGACCTGAAAAAAGCAGAATCGCAGAAAGCACATCTCCTTGCAGATGTAAAACAGTCTGAAGAGTTATTAAGAACAGTTATTGATTCTACACCCGATTGGATATTTATAAAAGCGCCTGACCATCGCTTTATTATGGTGAACAAAGCACATGCTGCATCATTGGGCTTTACACCAGCAGAGATGATGGGTAAGAATGATATTGATCTTGGTTTCCCGGAGGAAATCGTAAAAGGCAATCCAGCAAAAAACATTCGTGGCTTCTGGTCCGATGAAGAAGAACTGATGGAAACCGGCAATGCGAGGTACATTTCTGAAGAACCCAATATCATTGGTGGCAAACAACACTATTTCAGTACCACCAAAGTTCCATTGTATGATGAGAAAGGAAAAATCTGGGGCATTCTTGGTTTTGCACATGATATCACTGTTATGAAACAGGTGGAAGAAGATCTCCGCAAGAAAGACCAGTTATTACAGGCAGTAGCAGAAGCAACTCACCAGCTCATCAGTAATAAAAATCTGGAAGCTGCGGTAGGCGAAGCCATCTATCTGCTGGGAATAAAAATGCAGGTAGACATTATTAGTGTTTATAAAAATAGTGTTGGAGAAACCTTACAGCACCAGGTAATAAGAATTGCACATTGGAACACGACGCTGACAGAAAATCAATTATCCGATCAAAACCTGTATGCTCCTTTTTCAGCTACATCACCTGCATTACGAACACTTAACAATAATGAAATCTATGCTTGCCTGGTAAAAGACATGCCGGATGATCGGCTCAAAAATATTTATTCAGATAAAAAAATCAAGTCAGTTGTACTGATACCGATCTTCGTACACAATCGTTTCTGGGGGCTGCTGTCCATAAATGAGCGAAAAACGGAAAGGCAATGGACCCCTACCGAATTTTCCATCCTGCAATCATTTGCCGCTACGCTTGCCGCATCCATTGAGCAAAAAGAAATGCAGGAAGAGATATTGCTGGCGAAAGACATCGCAGAAAAAGCCAGCCAGGCCAAGAGCGAATTCATGGCAAACATGAGTCATGAATTACGAACACCCATGAACGGTATAATCGGCTTTACCGACCTCGTACTGACAACAGATTTGCAGAAAGCGCAGCGGGAATACCTGCAAAATGTACGCAAATCAGCCTATGGTTTACTCACGCTCATTAATGATATACTGGACTTTTCAAAAATTGAAGCCGGTAAATTATTCATAGATGAAACATCTTTTAACCTCAACGACCTGGTAGAAGAAATTGTTGATTTGCTGAGCGTAAAAGCCTATGAGAAAAAACTGGAAATGATATGCTGGCTGGATCCGCAGTTGCCGTCTTACTTCATTGGTGACCCGGTTCGTATCCGGCAGGTATTGATGAACCTGCTTGGTAACGCCATTAAGTTTACAGAGAAAGGTGAAATCTTAGTGGGCGTAAAGAAAGCAGGTGAATTTTTTGAAAAAGACGGAAAGAAATACGTTAACCTGGCCATCTATGTAAAAGATTCAGGCATTGGAATAGCTGCAGATAAAGCAGGAAAAGTATTTGAAAGTTTTACCCAGGCAGATTCATCCACTACCCGTAAGTATGGTGGCACGGGCTTGGGTTTAACCATCTCAAAAAGCCTGGCAGAACTGATGGGTGGTAATCTTAGTGTAAAAAGTGAATTTAATAAAGGAAGTGAATTTACACTCACCCTGGCGCTGGAAATACAGAATGAACAGCCAATTGTTGTCCCCGGAAACAATATTTCACTGAAGAAAGTATTGATAGTGGATGACAATGAAACCAACAGGCAACTAATGAGCGCGGTATTTGAATATCTTCAGATACCCTGTGAGGTATATATGAGTGGCGCTGCTGCGTTGAACGCAATATATGAAGCTGAGTTGCATAACAATCCATTTGATTTAATCATCACCGATCACCAGATGCCCGGAATGGACGGTATTACGCTGGTAAAAGAAATAAATAAAAGGATCACGCGGCAAAAAAATTATACCATTCTAATGCTATCGTCGCTGGAAAAAAACATGTACCAGCTTGAAGCCGAGAAAAATGGCATTCACAAATTCTTATCAAAGCCGGTTAAACTGCACGAATTACAAAATACATTGCTATCATTATTTAATAAACAGGTTGCGGCAAACCAGGCGCCGGCGGCCATTCCCGGCATTGAAAAAATTACAGACACTGCCGTTATTATGGTAGTGGAAGATGAACCCATTAATATGATGCTGATTTCCGAAGTGCTCGGTAAAATGGGTTTCCAAATTGTAAAAGCAGGTAATGGCAGAGAAGCGATTGACATGCTGAAAACAAAAACACCGCAGCTGATCTTCATGGATGTAAACATGCCCGTGATGGATGGCTTTACCGCTACAGAATTGATCCGTTGTTTACCAGAGCCTACATGCCATATACCGGTCATTGCACTTACTGCCGATGCAATGAAAGAAGATCGTGAACGTTGCATCGCATCCGGCATGAATGATTACCTCTCCAAACCATTCAGATTGGAAGAATTGGAAAAAGTGATCCGGCAATATGTGTTAGATGTCTGATTTGAAACTTTACATTTTTTAAACTACGGAGACACAGCGGTACATTTTTTTCAAACACGGAGGCACAGCCACACGGGGATTAACGGTAGTACTTTTTTTGAACTACGGAGGCACAGAGCTACATTTTTTATAACATAACTTTCATGTATAACTTCGCTTTGGTTTTGATTCATCCTTTTTATTTTTCAATTGATAAAATATTTTTATTGCAAGTTCCTTCGTTAGGTCAGTAACTTCTTGCGGCTCATTAAATACTTTGTGTTCCTTTGGTCACAGTGTCTCCGTGGTTCTTTACCTGCATATAAATCCTTTGTGTTCCTCTGTGTCATCGTGTCTCCGTGGTTCTATGTCACATTAATAACACTCTGTGTACCGTTGTGGCACTGTGTCTCCGTGGTTCTATGTCACATTAATAATACTTTGTGTTCCTCTGTGTCATCGTGTCTCCGTGGTTCTATGTCACATTAATAATACTCTGCGTTCCTCTGTGCCACCGTGTCTCAGTGGTTCTATGTCACATTAATAATACTCTGCGTTCCTCTGTGCCACCGTGTCTCAGTGGTTCTTTACCTGCATTTAAATCCTTTGTGTTCCTCTGTGTCATCGTGTCTCCGTGGTTCTTTACCTGCATTTAAATCCTTTGTGTTCCTCTGTGGCACTGTGTCTCCGTGGTTCTCTATTCACATATTTGGTTCCCTGATTTCTCATTATCTTTAACTATACTGCTTAACCATTCAACAGAACTAACGATGCAAAATTGGAGAATCAAGCTATCGCTTTTTATAAACTATTACGTATTTGCCATTCTGTTGAATAGTTCAGGTGTTGCAATCTTAAATGTTCAGAATAGTTTTGGCGTAAACAAAAGTGATGCCTCCTGGATAGATCCTTGTAAAGATTTGAGTATTGCAATTGTATCGTTTCTTGTCTCTTCCTATATTACCCGGTTTGGTTATAAACGAGCCATGATGGTGTCTTTGGCAACGATCGCGGTCGTTTGTTTTATCATTCCGAATACCCCAAGTTTTTTTGCCGTCAAACTTTTATTTGTCGCAATAGGTTCCTGTTTTGCCCTTATCAAAATGTCTGTTTACAGCATAATAGGTATCATTACCAAAGATGCAAAGGAACATATCAGCCTGATGAATTTTATTGAATCATTTTTCATGATTGGCAACCTAACGTTGTACTTCTATTTTAGTTCGTTCATAGACAATGCCAATCCTCAATCATCTGCCTGGTTAAATGCTTTCTATTTGCTTGGTGTGCTTACACTAATGGCGTTTGTTTTATTAATGGGAGCTAAACTGGACGAATCAGCTGCCAAAAAAGATGCTAAACCGCTGGCCAAGGAATTTGGTGAAATGTTTACATTGATGTTTAAACCAATCGTGCTTGCATTTATTGCATCAGCTTTTTTTATGTCCTGATAGAACAAAGTATTCAAAATTTTTTACCCACCTTCAATAATAAGGTCTTGATGCTTCCGGCTGCATTGAGCATACAAATGGGAAGTATTTTGGCTGGTTCCACTGCTTTGGGGCGATTCCTGGCGGGTCTTGTTTTAAAAAAATTTAATTGGTTCCCCGTTTTAATCAGTTGTCTTTTTTTGTCAGCCGTGCTAATCTTCGTTGCATTACCATTGGCAAAAGACTCTATTGGAAAAACTTATACAGGTTGGGGGGATGCTCCCCTTGCAGCTTTTATGTTTCCATTGATCGGACTTTTTCTAGCTCCTGTTTACCCATCTATTAATTCGGCAATTTTAACTTCGCTACCAAAACCCAAACATGGATTAATGTCTGGTTTAATAATAATATTTTCTGCTTTGGGTGGCACCACGGGTTCCCTGATAATGGGGTTGGTTTTTGATGCGGATAAAACCGGGGGTCAGCATGCTTTTTATTTTTCGCTGATTCCCATAGTCATTCTCACCATTTGTTTATTTGTTTTCAGAAGATTGCAATTGAAATCCATCTCCTGATTATATTCATTTTTACCTGCTATGCCGCAACAGAAAAAATTTTATATTGAAAATTTTGCCTCATTATATACAGCTGTTCAATTGCAGGAAATCTTTCCCGATTCAAAATTCTTTGTCGATTGCTATACAGAAACTGAACCTGCTTCGATTATCGAAGCTTACGAATCGCAAAAAGACGGGCTGGGTTTCGATTTAAAAAAATTTGTAACTACAAACTTTATACTTCCTGCAGAAGAAAATAACCATTACTCATCCGTTAATAAAAACATTGAACAACACTTGCAGGAGCTATGGGATGTGTTAACAAGGAAACCCGGAAAAGAAGCAGGTACACTTATTCCGTTGCCCTATCCTTATATCGTTCCCGGAGGCAGGTTCAGGGAAATATATTATTGGGACAGCTATTTCACTATGCTGGGTCTGCAGGTTTCCAAACGTTTCCATAGTATCCGGAACATGGTTGATAATTTCGCTTATCTGATAGACAATATTGGTTTCATACCCAATGGCAACCGCACTTATTATCTCGGCCGTTCGCAGCCGCCCTTTTTCTCATTGATGATTGATGTACTTGCAGAACACGACAATGATTTATTATTAACATATCAACCCCAGTTAGAAAAAGAATATGCATTCTGGATGGATGGCGATAAAGAATTAAGTGCCGCCACGCCCAGTCATCGCCGGGTTGTATTATTACCAGATGGAAATGTACTTAATCGTTATTGGGATGATTTTAATACCCCAAGACCCGAAGCTTATATTGAAGATATTCATGTTGCCGAAAAATCAAATCGAGCAAAAGAAAATGTATACCGCCATATCCGTGCAGCCGCAGAATCTGGCTGGGATTTCAGCAGCCGTTGGTTCAAAGACGGAGATAAAATGGAATCCATTCAAACCACCGATTTAATTCCGGTAGATCTGAATTGCCTGTTATTACATTCAGAACAGCTGCTGTTAAAAATGTATACTTTAAAAAAAGAAACTACTCCCTCTCAACTATTTGAAAACAAAATTCAACGCAGGATAAAAGCCATTCAAAAATATTGCTGGAATGAAAAAAATGGATTTTATTTTGATTATAATCATATTGAAAACAAACAATCAAATCTTTTGTCACTGGCTGCCGTATACCCCCTGTTTTTTTCTCTTGCAGATGAAAAACAAGCAATGCAGGTAGCAGGTATCATTGAAAATAAATTTCTTAATCCTGGCGGATTAATTACAACTCCTTACAATACGGGTCAGCAATGGGATGCTCCCAATGGCTGGGCACCCCTGCAATGGATGACATACAAAGGTTTAATGGATTATGGTTTCCATTCACTGGCCAATCAAATAAAACAAAACTGGTTGAAGAATAATGAAAAAGTATACAACGAAACCGGTAAAATGATGGAAAAATACAATGTGACGGATATTACCATTGGCGCAGGAGGCGGAGAATATCCCAACCAGGATGGGTTTGGCTGGACCAACGGCGTATTTCTTAAACTCAGATCTGAACTTTAACGGTAGCCAAAGCCCTCAATACAACTTTTGTTAATTCATTTGCGTCATTATTACAGCACAAAAAATTGGTGCATGGTTTGATTAGTAAAAACAAACTTTAATACGCAGATGAACAAACAACAACCTTCCCTGATACTTTGCATTGTTATGGATTTGCTGGGTTGCGCAACCTATCTTCTACCCGGACTGGGAGAATGGTTTGATATTATCTGGGCGCCAATTTCTGGAATTGTTTTTTTCATGATGTTTGGTGGTTGGAAAGGCGCGCTGGGTGGATTGTTTGATTTTGCTGAAGAAATTTTACCCGGTACCGATATCATTCCAACATTTACCATAGCATGGATTTTGAGATACCAGGCAAGTAAAAAACAGCTAACCAATATTCACCCCATTACAAACCGGTAACCAATTCCTTTGATGGTCATTATCTCAAGTCGATCATCTTCTCTCAAATAACTACGTAGTTTGGTGACATAAACATCCAGGTTGCGGCTATTGAAAAAAGAATCATTGCCCCAGAGTAAATTCAATATGTCTTTGCGATCAATAATTCCATCCCTGCTTTCATATAACAACTTCAGTAATTCACTTTCACGGTAGGAAAGTCTCTTTTCTTCTTTTGCATAACACAGCAATTGCCGGTTTATATAAAATTGATACCTGCCCAATGAAATGATATCTGCATTTACTTTTTCGTTAACCGAATTCTTAACCCGCAGCACATTGTTGATCCTTACGATCAACTCTTCCATGCTGAAAGGCTTGCGTATGTAATCGTTGCCGCCCAATGTAAATCCGCGCACCACATCTTCGGTCTGCGTTTTTGCAGTAAGAAATAATATGGGCACTTCTTCATTTATGGTCCTTATCTCTTCTGCAATTTCAAATCCATCTTTATTGGGCAACATAATATCCAGCACACAGATGGCCGGTTTTATTTCATTGAACAAAGCCATAACTTTTGCGCCATCACTCTCCATGTGTACTTCATAACCCCGGCTCTGTAAACTTTCTTTTACAATTTTTCCGAGGAATAATTCATCTTCCACATATAACACCTTAATTCCCATTTCTACCCATTTTAAATTGGATTTTTCTAATCACGCGGCCCCGGTCATAATGTATAACCGGCGCTTCCGCAAATGGCAGTCGCACAATAAAAGTACTTCCCTTGCCGGGTACTGACTCTACTTCAATATAACCCTGGTGACTTGATACAATATGATTCACATAACTCAATCCCAGTCCATAACCTTTAATATTATGCCGGTTACCACTGGGTACACGGAAAAACTGATCAAATATTTTCCGTTTGTATTCCGGGGCTATGCCAATACCGTTATCGGATACCCGCAATTCCAGGTATTGCTTTTGATCGATAAGAAATAGTTTTATTTCCGGGTTTTCTTTGCTGTATTTAAGCGCGTTGTCCAGCAGATTATAAATAACACTGCTGATGTGCAATTTATCGGCTTCAATAATAAAATTACCACCGTTTGTTTCCAGGATGCAGATTGCCTTTTGCTTATCAAACTGCAGTTTCATTGAAGCCATTACCTCTTCTATTAGCTGAACAAGATTGAAAGGCTCTTTTTGCAACGCAATTTCCCGCTTCTCAAACATAGAAAGCTTCAATACTTTATCCACCAGTAAACTCAACCTTTGCAATTCATTACCGGAAATATCAAGATATTCTTTTGCTTTTTTAGGATCATCCAGTGCATTGAAATTTTTCAATGCTTCAATGGCAACACTCACGGTTGCAATCGGTGTTTTCAATTCGTGTGTAATATTGCTGATAAAATCATTTTTGATTGCAGTGAGCCTTTGCTGTGCCCGTAAGTTTCGGTAGAACAGCACAAAACATAATATGGTTACTCCCAACAGGAAAACAGAGAACAAAATAGGTTGCGTAATTTTTTTCATCAGGTAAGGAACGCGGTTACCCAATTCCAGTTGGTAAGTTACCGGGTGCGCAAATCCAACAGTTATAGCTGAAAGTTCCGGGGCGTCAAAATCCATTACAGAATCTGTACGGTGAATCAAAAACGGAATGATAATATTTTCTTCCTTCAATCTTTTTTTGAAGGCATCCTCAATCTCTGCTATGTGCAGTGAATCCTGCAATGAATCAATCCCGTACAGGTAACGCAAGATATGATTGCCTTCAGTTTTGCGGGTGAACGTAGCATTGAGTGTATCTGTTCTATGAAAACTGGTATCGCCACGGTATGTAATGAGTAAAGTCGACTTATCTTTTTGCAATTTTTTTGCAGAATCTATCAGCTTATCACGCATCCTGTTTACCATCGTTACTATTTCTTCCTCTGGCCCGGGCATTCGCATTCGCTGACCGGGCATATCTTCGTCTATAAAAACCTGCATTCTCTTTTTATGTGCAGTGTCACTGTTGAATGGCTCTTTCAATTTCAATTTGACAGCCTGTAAATTCCTGACCGATTCCTGGAATGCGATATTGGTTTTTATATCCAGGGTTCTGCTTTCACGGTCATAATTATTGTTGAGCCAATACAATTGGAAGCCGGTTATAACCAGCAATGTAATGACCATTAACAACAACAACCCTCTCAATTTTTTCATCCTTTATTATTACCCCACAAATGTAATCTTTTACCATAGTGGCAAAAACCCGCATTAACCTTAATTAACCTTAAATCAAGATGCGTTAACCTGCCGCCAACCTAGCTTTGAACAAAATAAAAACAATGAGAAAAATATTATCCGCAGTCATTTGTATATTGTTTTTGCAGACCATACTGGCGCAGCAGAAAGAAGGCATCGTAATTTATGAACGCGTTATGCAAATGCAAATTCATATCAACGACAATGACCAGATGGCCCAGATGATGCCCAAATCACGAACCGATAAATTTGAATTGAGTTTTGGTAACAACCAGTCGCTCTGGAAACATGTTGACGAAGAAAATGGCGCAGATGAAATGAACAACGGTGGTATGCAGATAAAAATGATAGGACCCGGACAGGATGATATTATCTTCTGCAATTTTGATGCAGCCCGTAAAATTGAACAACGCAGTATGTTTGATAAAAAATTTATCGTTGCAGACAGTATCAAAAAACTGAATTGGAAAATTACCGGTGAAACAAAAACAATACTTGGGCATGTTTGTCAGCAAGCCATTGCGCAACGCTATGGTAAACGTACCATGATGAATATGGACAATGGTAAAGTGGAACGCAAAGAAATGAATGACACCAGCAATATTATTGCATGGTTTACTTCTGATATTCCTGTTCCTGCCGGACCAGAAGTACAGGGCCAGTTGCCCGGGCTAATTTTGGCGCTTGATATGAACAATGGTCGTATGGTTTATAAAGCGCTGGAAATTTCTCCGAAAGTAAACCTGGCATCCATTAAAGAGCCGGCAAAAGGCAAAAAAGTTACACCAGAAGAGTTCCGCACAGAAACAGAAAAGATGATGGATGAAATGCAGAAGAACCAGGGTGCTGGTAACAGGACAATCCGTATAAATAATCAGTAACTACACTTATACATAATTGAAACCGCTCTCTAATGGGCGGTTTTTTTGTATGCGTCTGTTAAATAATAATCTTGCACGCTTGCCTGTCCAACTGTCCGGGCAAACGCAGCAATATGTACTTTTGTATTCTGGTCAACCAATCAACAAATGAATAGCAGCAAAAAAATGAAGGTTATAGTTACCGGCGCCACTGGTATGGTAGGGGAAGGCGTATTGTATGAATGTCTTCTTGATCCAGGTATTGAATCAGTTTTAATTATCAATAGAAAGCCTTCCGGTATTGCAGATCCAAAATTGAAAGAAATCATTCATACAGATTTTTTCAATATAACACCCATTGCCAACGAGCTTGCAGGTTATGATGCCTGCTTCTTTTGCCTGGGCGTTTCGTCCATCGGAATGAAGGAACCCGAATATTATAAAATGACTTATACACTCACGCTGAGTTTTGCAGAAACCCTTTCAAAACAAAACCCAGCAATGGTTTTCTGTTATATTTCCGGTGCACATACAGACAGCACGGAAAAAGGTAAGAGTATGTGGGCAAGGGTAAAAGGAAAAACTGAAAATGATTTGATGAAACTGTCGTTTAAGCAAGTTTATAATTTTCGGCCCGGTTATATGCAACCCACGGCAGGCTTAAAGAATACACTCAAAGGTTACAAATATATTTCCTGGTTGTATCCAGCGCTTCGCAAGCTCTTTCCCAATAATGTAAGCACTTTAAAAGAACTTGGGCTGGCCATGATTCACGCGGCCCAGAAGGGTTATCAAAAAAATATACTGGAAGTAAAGGATATTGTTGCACTGGCAAACCATTCATGATTTGATTTGTAATAATAATTCACCTATGTACATTTTCATCATCACTAATAACAACATATGACAGATCAAAAGGAACTCTTTATTAAAATAGCTTTGGGCAGCTGGTATCTGCAAATTCAAAGAGCTGAAAAAATGTTCAATGAGTTTTCAGACGAACAATTACTTGCTGATATTGCTCCCGGTAAAAATAGCGGAGTGTACCTGCTCGGGCACCTGGTAGCCATACATGATATGATATTACCATTGTTTGGTTTAGGTAGCCCGTTGTTTCCTGCACTCGAAAAACCTTTTGTGAGCAGTCCTGATAAATCGGGTCTCCCATTTCCTGCAGTAAAAGAATTAAGACAATACTGGAACGATGTAAACAATGTGCTTACTGCACAGTTCAATAAAATGCAACCGGATGAATGGTTTCAGAAACATAACGCTGTTTCTGAGGAAGATTTTAAAAAAGAACCTCATCGCAACAGGCTCAATGTAATTTTAAACCGATCAAATCATCTGTCTTATCATATGGGTCAGGTAATCTTGCTGGCCAGGACCAACAAAGACTAACTACCCATTATCTTGTTATCATTCTCATACCCCCTTCCTTACTGTTCAACCCGGTTTTAGTAAGGCTATAGGTAAAGCTTAATAAAAAGAAGCGTTTCAGGTTCACCACGCGGCTGTCTTCGATATAGTTCTGGTTGCTGCTGCGGTTAATGCCAATATTTTGGTTCATGATATCGTTGACGGAAAATTTCAATTCTCCACGGTTAAAATGCAACATCTGCTTGCTGATGGAAGCATTCCACAAAGGCACTTTTGCATTAAATCCGTCTGCATGCTGACTATTGATACGGTAGGTAAAATCAGTAGCAAAAAAGAAAAGTTTTGGCAGTTGCCAGCTTAATTCTGAAGAATAGATTTGCGTAAAATATTTGGTACTTCGTACAGACTGCAATGAATAAGCAGACTTTGAATAATTCAGCCCCGCGTTCAAAGCAAGGTTAATTTTATCTGTCGGATTCATGTCTATTCTTACTTCCGGCCCAAGGGTGACTGTTTGAATATTATTCAACTGGTCGTTGATAAACTGTTTGCTTCTATAACTATTTATATTGGTACTAAGTTCCAGGGTACCTTTTAAAAATCTAACCGGGAAACCCCAGCTAACGGTACCATTCATGGTATAAATACCGTTGACATTTACGGGCTTCACAGAATCTACACCCAGGCTATTGATATGGTCGGCGTTCACAATCTTATTTTGTGTTTCCTGAAAGGTAAAAAACACAAAAAGGTTACGGTTCTTGTAAGGATTTACCAAAGCTACATTCATCCTGATTGCATGGGTAAACTCCTGTTTCAAATCAGGGTTTCCAAGTTTTACATATAAAGGATTGCTATTGTCCGGAATGGGTTGTAGTTGTGTAATGCTGGGTTGATTGGTATTGGTTGTATAATTTATCACCAGGTTTTTAAACTGGCTGAAAAAATACTGGAACCTCGCAGTAGGTAAAATATTGCTGAAATTTTTTGCAGTAGCAGAATCTTTGCCGAATCTTGAAATTTTTCCATCCAATATTGCATGCTGCCAACTCGCACCGATGGCATAATTATATTTTTTTATTTGCTTGCGCAACCGGAGACCGGCGTTGGTATAACCATAATTACTTTCAAACTGGTTACTGAATAAACTATTGATCAGATCAAATTTTCCGCTGCTGGCATTGTAATCATGGGTTGTCTTGGCAGTACTGTTGCTGCTAAAGCTATTTCCAATACTAAATTCCAGCAATGATTTTTTAAAAATGGGTTCTGTATAAACAGCCCGGGCATTGTAACCACCCAGGTTACTTTCATTGTTGTTTTGCTGGTTGATAGAATCGCGGTGAAGCAAAGACCCCGCGGCATCATAAAAACCGGTAATGGACTGTAATGCCCCATCGCCGCTATTGTCGTTCAGGTTGGTAAGCAGGTTCAGGGAAAATGTTCTTCCGCGCCTGCGAAATTTCTTCCGGAAAAGGATAGAAGTACTGAAATTATATCCCTCATTATTGGTTAAGTTTTTGCTGTTGCCCTCATTGGTTAAAAATCCCTGGTCGGACAATGTTGTGTAATCCGATAAACTCTTATTTTTCGTTTGCTGGTAACTGAAAGAAGGAGATATTTTGATGGAATGAAATGAGTCAATCTGGTAATCTGCATTGAAATTTAACCGGTGGTTGTTATTGAGGTTATTGCTGTAGGAGTTTTGATTGTATAGATTGGCTGGTAAAAAATACTGACGTTGAACATGACTTTCCTTGACAGGGTTATACCGGCTGAAAAAATAATTGCTCTGGAAATCGGTTTTGTTGCCGATGATATTATTGTAATTAATCCCACTGCCGAATGTTGTATTGATTCCACTGTTATTGCCACCCAGTAATCCTGCAATGGGATCTTCATCTGATATACTGATATTAATATTACCACCGCCGTTCTTCAACTGACTCATGGCCCCGGTAAAACTGAGGATATCCATGAATGAAAAACCTTCGGCATTGGTATTGTTTCCCATACCAATGACCGATAACTGTCGTGCACCTTTGAATGAGTTCACATTGAATTTACCCTGGTATCGGCCTTCATCACCTGCACCTGCATTGATCTTTCCAAAGTATCCTTTCTTTTTATCTTTCTTCAGTTTCAAATTAATGGTCTTTTCACTATTGCCATCGTCAAAACCCGTTAGTTGCGCCTGGTCACTCAACTTATCATACACCTGCACTTTATCGATAGCATCGGCTGGCAAATTTTTAGTGGCCACTTTGGGATCATTCCCAAAAAACTCTTTTCCGTCAACCAAAACCTTTTGTACTTTTTCTCCCTGCGCTTTCACCGTTCCATCCTTGTCAACTTTTACACCGGGTAGCTTTTTCAACAGATCTTCCACGCTGGCATTGGGTTGAGTTTTGAATGATCCCGCATTATATTGCACCGTGTCACCCAATAAAGTAACAGGTGGCGCTTCTGCATTCACTATTACTTCTTCCAATATCTTACTTCGATCCAGCATACTGATATTCCCCAGGTCTTTCTTCTCATCCTTCATTGTGAAGAAGACTGTTTTATTATGATAGTTGATATGTGTAATCAGCATACGGTATTCTCCATTTGGCAAACCAGTAATTTCAAAACGGCCATTATTGTCTGTCATGGTAAATGAAACCAATGAAGAATCTTTTTTCCACAGAACTGTAATGGTGGCACTGGACACGTTCTGTTTGGCGATGGTATCAAATGCAATGCCTTTCACGGAAAATGATTGCTGCGCAAATGACTGACTGAAATAACAGCCGGTAAAAAACAAAAAGAAATAAAATTGTTTCATCTACGGGTGGTTTACAGCAGTGAAAGTATTATCAATACCGCTGAAACTGGGTTAAGCAGGCTTGCAATAAGGTTAATAAAGGTTAATAAATAAAAAAACCGCATGGCCATAATAGCCATACGGTGCGAAGTAAGCAGTATACTTGTTTGGTTAATTCGAAACAATCGCTTCTCCCTGCTTTCTTTCCCTGTCGTAAACACTTAATACAATCTTCCATTCCTGGTTTACTTTTTCAAGCATCAGATCAATCTTAAGTTTTTGGGTAAGTACGGTAGCAGGCAAAAGATCAAATAATACGGTATTGTATTTTTTTTCTTCAGAGGGCATTTCATATTGTCCATTCAGGATAACCGGCCTTTCTCCATCCAGTTTGATAATCGTATTTTTTATTTGACCGTATAATTCCTTGTATCGTTTTTTTGCATCGTCAAATCGATTGGACGTATAAATAGTAGTCTGCCAGCTAACCAAACGTTTATCCGCAACCGAATATTGGGTTACGGTAGTTGAAACAGCACCGGGTATTGTAATATTCGATTTGTATTCAGTGGATCGCAGGGTTGCCTGAAGTAATTCGCCCCTGATATTTTTAAATTGATTGGGATAATCCTGGATGACTTTTTCCAATGTTCCATTCGTCTGGTTATCGAAAACTCCCTGCGCACATAAACCAGTATTTATCAGAACCAGGAGAAAAATTGAGACACTATTTTTCATATGGATGGATTTGATTCTTACAAGATACTTACCAATAACATGTTAAGGAATAGAAAAACTACGTAGTGCTTTCACAATATTGCAATAATGCTTGCAGTTCTGCGTTAAAATTGCGATCTTGTAAATATTACCTGCAAAAACCCCAATATCGATGGAAAAAACTAATATGTATTATAATGTTCAGCAAACCCTGATACACAAAAAAGTGTATCAACGTTCTTCCAACATCAGCCATTTCATTAAGTTTTTATGGAGTATTGTACTGGTAGGCCAGTCGCCTATCGGCCAGCGCACAAACTATGGCCGCAGGCCAAAGTAGCATAATATTTGAACCTACTAATATATTAGCACTTACCTCTGAAACCACAAAGTATGTGCTATGACCCCACTTCGCGTGGGGTCTCCATTTTTACAGTGTTTACCTTAATAACAGCGGCGCAATCACTGTCTTCCAGATGGCATAACCATTCTTATTCATGTGCAGGTTATCTTCCAGGAATAAGTTCTTCATTGGTTTTGCATCAGGCCCCAGCATTTTATGATACACATCTGCAAAAGCAGTTTTATTTTTTTTAGATAAGTATTGCTTTATCCGAACATTGGCTTCAAGCATTTTGGGAAATAGTTTACTCCGGCTGGGGCTCGGTTTAAGTGATACAAAAACAACCGGTACATTTCCCAATCGCTTTCTGATCAAAGAAAATAAAGTCACAAACCTGCTATAGACCATTTGAGCAGTCACCGTATCGGAAGCGGCCAAATCATTTTCGCCACAATAGATCACTACCTGTTTTGGATGATAAGGTGTGATAATATCATCAACATAGCGGATTACATCCGGCAAAGAAGATCCACCAAACCCGCGATTAATAATTTTATAACCAGGAAAATAATCCTGTACATCCGTCCATTTTCTGAACGAAGAGCTTCCAACAAATAATATGGCGCCTTTGGGTGGAAAATGAATGCTGTCCTGCTTTTTGAAATCTTTTATTTCATTGTAGAACGGCGGTTCCTGTGCGTTGACATTATTAAAAAATAATGCAAAAAACATCCATCCAAATAAAAAATAAATTGGCTTGTTCATTTTTAATTTTTAAATCTATAATAATACCACCCCTATAATAATACTACCCCTTCGGGGTTGGACGTATCAACCATTCAATCATTCAACCGATCAACCATTCTACCAATATTAATTACACCCCTATAATAATGCCACCCCTATAATAATGCCACCTCTATAATAATGCCACCCCTTCGGGGTTGGACGTATCAACCAATCAATTCTTATCAAAAAATTTCTTATCCAAACTCCATTGTACCGGTCCTGTAAAAAAGAAAACCAGTGCAAGCATTGCGAAAATAAACGGATGCTGATCTTCATAATAAAATTTACCGCCCCCTACTTTGAAACAAATAAAAATCATATCGATGAACAAAAACAATGCAGCTGCCCTGGTAAATAATCCAAGCACCAGGCAAATACCAGTTAGCAGCTCCAGCCCTTTTCCAACATAAACCATCAACAAAGGTGCTGGCAATTTTTTAATTACTTCCCATTCTGTGTAAGAGAGTATTGTTTTACTATCAAAAACCTCGAGCCCATGATATGTCATCAGCAATCCCGTGATAATGCGAAGTATGGCCAGACCATTGTTTTGCCATAGTGGCGCTGCCGAAAAAAATCGATTGCCCATGACGTTTATTTTTTGAAATATTCACCACCCGATAATACACAATACGGTTGACCAATGCCTTTGGCCTCATTAATAAATTCATTTACATCAGCCGTATTGAAAGTAAACATATCATAATGACAGGGTATTACAACTTTTGCTTCAATAGCTTTACCAAGTACGGCGGCTTCCTTACAATTTAAATTGCCGGCTACTTTTCTGGCTGGGTCATTTCCATTGATGGGCAGCATGGCAATATCCACTGCATAGGGCTTCAATAAATCAACCATACCATCGAACCAAATGGTATCACCGCTATGATAAATTATATGGTCACCAAATTCAATTATATAACCCAGGTATTTGCAATTGCCGTTTTCATCCCTTTCTATTTCATTGTGTTTGGCAGGCACTGCAGTGAAGTTAAAACCTTCAAAAGCCCGGCTGATTCCATCGTTTAATCCAATTGGAAAATCAATGTTGCAATTAACCCTTGCTGAAACGAATTGCCGGTTGGCTTCCGGAATAATAAATTGTATGCCAGGGTTGTTTTTAATTACCGGAACCAGGGTTTCGGCGTCGAGGTGATCGGTATGATTATGGCTGGAAGTGACAACCGAAATATTTTCCAATAATTCCGGGTTCATCACTCTTTCGCTCATTCGTGTATGTGGCTTATCCGTTGCCAGGTATTTTTTTGTGAGCGAATCAGAAAGATATGGATCGATTAAAATTCTTTTCCCTTTCCATTGCAATAGATAACCGCTTTGTCCGAGCCACCACAAATAAAAATGCGAATCGTCATGAATGTACGAATCCATTTCAGCCAGCAATGCTTCATCCTTTTTTATCGCAGCAATTAAACTCATACCAATGTTGCTCTTGCTTTTTTTGCCCCTGCTACCATATTGATTAATTTCTGACGCGATGCCCACCTGGCTGTCTGGCTCAGTCCGCAATCTGGCGCAACAGATAATTTTTCAGCAGGTACATATTTCAGGCACCTTTTAATCCGGTCCACTACATCATCAACTGATTCAATGTAATAATTCTTTACATCAATTATACCAACTGCTACATTCATTTTTTCAGCAAAAGGGGCTAGTAATTCTATTTCCGAAAATTCACGGTTTGCCATTTCAATATGAATTTCATCTACGGCCATATCCAAAAAATCCGGTAACATAGGTTTGATACTCCTGTAACCAACAGGTCTTCCTTTAAAATTTCCAAAACACAAGTGTGTACTCAGATTACATTTACCCACTATCGGCTTTACTGTACGATTAAAAATATCTACAAATCGTTTGGTGTCTTCTTTGTATGCGTAGCAACTCATGGAAGGTTCGTCTACCGTGATCTCAGTACAACCCGCTGCCACCAATGCTTCCAGCTCATTGCGGATGATCGGCAACAATGCTTCAGTAATATCAAATCGATTTTTATATTGCTGATTGGGCAATAATCTTCCACTTAATGTATAAGGACCAGGAATGCTCGCTTTTAGGGTAGGTCCGGCTGGCGCTAATTTTTTCAGTCGCTGGTATTCTTTCACTGCACCTAGTCCTTTTGGAGCTACCAGGTCTCCGATGATATTATTTTTTCCCCGTTGATCGTGTGCAGGCGGACCAAACTTCCTGGTTTCTGATTCATTGTTTTCGATACCATTGATATAACCATAAAACGAAAGATTAAAATCAAACCTGGTTTGTTCTCCGTCGGTTATTACATCCAGGCCAGCTGCAACCTGGTCGTGAATGGCAGCAATCACGGCGTCTTCAATCATCTCTTCTATATCGGCTGCTCCAAATTGATTCAAATTTTTTGTTGCAAATTCCAGCCACCCGGGAAATGGATAACTACCAACAACAGTTGTGCGAATAGGAATTGTAGTCATTGTAAGCTTTTATGAATTGAATTGTTAACTGCTATGTATAAGCGAAATACTATCAGGGTAAGGGGTTTTCTTTCGAAACATAACTTGGATAACCCACCTGTTGATACAATTTTGCCAACCGGTGCGCATGTTCATCATAAGCCGCCTCAAAAATGGCAGTAGCTTTTTCAGTACCCACCACACAGCTGGCCGTTAATACCTTTGGCGGCTGACCTTGTCTCGTTAAAATCTCTGCCAGCCTGGCTTTGATTGAATTAATGATCAGTACACCTCCCAAAGTAGAACCCGGTGCCACCGGTGTTTCCAGCCCGTCTATATAAATCATCGAATCCCCGGCCGGTGCACCTGTATCCAGAACAAGATCCGCAAAATCGGCTAATTTTTTACCATCGTTTCTCCTGCTGCTACTGGCATCCAGGTGAGCTTGTGTTACTATTGCGACTACTTTTATTTTTCGTTGTTGAAAGATTTCAGCCATATCAATGGGTACTACATTGCAACCGCTGGAAGAAATGATCAACGCGGTATCAGTTTCTTTTAAATCATAGTTCCTTAAAATCCGGTCGGCAAGCCCTGGTACATTTTCTAAAAACATCGCTTGTCGCTGGCCGTTAGCTCCAACCACCAGGTTATGGAAAGTCAATGAAAGTTCAACGATCGGATTGAAACCGGGAAACGATCCATATCTCGGCCACATTTCCTCCACCATGATACGGCTGTGCCCGCTGCCAAAAACATGTACCATTCGTCCCTGTAAAATGGTTTCCGCAAACCATTGCGCTGCCTGCTCCATTTTTTGCTGTTGTAGTAATACAGCATCGGCCATTTGCTTACCCTTACTAATATATTGTTCAATTACGTTCATGCAAGTATCATTTTAATTCTTGTTGTTTTTGCAATGCGAAGCAGGCAGCGCCAATAGCGCCTGCAAGATCCCCTTGCGCTGCTTTTACAATTTTCGCTTTTGTACCGCGCGGTCTCCATTCATAGATATCCATCATCTCACTAAGCGGTTTGAATAAATCTTCATTTGCTTCGGCAATACCACCTCCTATTATTATTGTATCCGGTGAAACAATATTGCAAATGGAAGCAAGCCCAATAGCGAGTTGCTTAATTGATTTCATCCAGATTTTCTTCGCATCATCATCTCCGTTGTGATAAGCGTCCAGCAAATCATGCGTAGAAGAAAATTTTCCTTTGCTTCTTTTTTCAATGGTACAATTGCCAATACATTCTTCCAAACTACCGGGCATGCCCGTTACATCTATGTCACCATCGCAGTCCACCACACTGTGACCCATATGGCCGGCCTTATTGAATGCGCCCTGGTATGGCTTGCCATGTATAAGCAATGCGCCTCCAACACCGGTTCCCAATGTTAACATTACCACATTCAAACAATTTCTTGCCGCACCCAACTTTGCTTCTGCCATCATCGCTGCTATGGCATCATTTAAAACATAGGTTGTTGTTTGCAGATAATCCTGCCATACAAAATGCTCCAATCCCTGTAACCTTCCGGGCATACATGCTATAGCAGTATTATCATCATTTGGTATACCGGGAGCAGATATTCCTACCAATGGTCTTTTTGCATTTACCTTTTCTTTCAATGCATTTACTGTTTTTGCAATCGCATCTTTCCAAATTTCACCATCTCCATCGTTGGTTGCTGTGTACAATTGTTCCAATAAATTTCCCGCTTCGTCTATTGCAACGCCTTTGATTCTTGTACCTCCTAAATCAATACCTATTGTAACCTGCATAATTTTAATATTGTCCTTCCGAAACTTCCCAGCCACCATCTACTGCTATCACCTGCCCTGTTGTAAATTTCGATAAATCACTCATGAAATAGGTAGCCAGTCCATCCAAATCTTCCGGCTTACCAATCCTTCCTCCACCCAGTGGTTGCTTTGTATGAATAAATGAAAGTATTTTTTCGTCATTTGCTGCTCTTTGTGCCATTGGCGTTTCCACTACTGCCGGTGCAATTACATTTACACGTATATTATCTTTTGCATAATAGGCAGCAATAGATTTGCTGAAACCAATGATTGCTGCCTTTGCTGCAGCATAAGCATGCGTGGTAAAAAATTGAGGTGAAGGCGAATACCCTAATACAGAGCCCATATTTAATAAAGTGCCTCCATTTTTTTGTTCCCTGAATTTATTGATAGCAGCTTTGTTGGATAACATCAATGAAGTTAAATTTAACTCCAGCGTTTTATTCCAACCTTCTAAACTAAGTTCGTGCAAAGGACCATCGCCCATTTTTCTTCCACTGCCACCGGCAACATGATAGAGTCCATCAAAACTGCCAAATGAATTAACGCAAGTCTCAATAGCCAGCACCGCGGTTGATTCCATGATTGCATCCCCGCTCAATGCCACTGCCTTTTTTCCCAACACTGTTTTTGCTGCAGCAACCGTTTCATGCTTTCTTCCCACAACCACAATATTTGCACCTTGCTCAATAAAACATTTGCCGGCGCTCAGTCCAAGACCGGTTGTTCCACCAATGATGACAATATTTTTATTTTCAAGGTTGAGGGCCATCAAGTAATAAATTTACAACGCTACAATAGTTAAATAGTACAATACTGGAAGAATATTAAGTCAATTTATTTCCATTGAACCAGGATTTCATTCTCATCATTATCAATTACTACAGCATACACCGAAGCTTTCTTTTCTGCACTTCTTAGCGACTGAAGATAATTTTTATCATAATAGCGCTGCAGATCTTCAAAAACATCCAGCACTGGTACATCCGTTTTGGTTATTTGCCTTGCTGTATTGTTTACCTGCATATCCACTGGCAAAGGATCAAAACCATGAAATATCATTTGTATTTTTTTAAATCCCGAATGATATATCCCTTCCTGTTTCGAAAAAATAATTTTGCGGTTCGCCGGATCAAAAATAATTTTTCTTTTGGCAAAATCCCCACGCTGGTATTCCATACTGGCGCCATCGTCTTCATATAACTCAAAGCTATTCTTTTCTTTTCCATTGTAGATATGAACAAAAAGTGTGTCCGCGGGTTTTTCCCGGGCAGACTGCACCAGCGTTTGCATTGGAATAACAGACGAAGCTTTAACAAACAAAGGGATTTTATAAACGGGTGTTTCCTTTATTATTTCTTTATTGCCCTCCATTTTTTCATCGGAAAACAAATCATACCATTCGCCTTTGGGAAGAAATATTTTCTTACCCTTTTCGTCGGTAGTTACTGGTACTACCATTATTGCATCTCCAAATAAGAACTGGTATTGATAAGTGTTATCGTATACTTTTTCTTCAAATGGATTGCCCAGGCAAAGGCTTCTTGCAATTGGTATTCCTGTTCCAACGGCTTCATAAAACTTTGAATAGATATAAGGCATCAATCTGTATCGAAATCCAATCCATGTTTTTGAAATGGCCTCGGCTTCTTCGCCATAACTCCAGGGTTCATTGGCCGGTGCCAGGAATTCTTTGTGATTTCTCACAAATGGAGAAAACATACCCACTTCTATCCATCGTTTATAAAGTTCCTTTGATCCATCGCCAATATAACCACCCAAATCTGGCCCAACAAATGGAAGACCAGATATACCCATCTGGCTATTCAGCAATACGCCGCTCAACAGGCCATCATTACTGGCCGTATTATCACCACTCCATACAGCGGCATATCTCTGTACACCGGCGAACGCAGAACGGGTTAATACAAAAGGCCTCCTGCCATTTCCATACTTCAATGCAGATTCATAACTGCTTCTTGCCATTTGCAATCCATAAACATTTTTTGCTTCCAATCCATTTGCTTTCCTGCCATCGAAATCAAACAAAAGATTATCGGGCAAGTAACTTCCTGCTACAGCGGGTTCATTCATATCGTTCCAATATCCGTGAATGCCATTATCGGGCAACCATTTCATTTTTTCGATCCACCAGGCTCTTGCCGCAGGGTTTGTATAATCTGGCAGATAACAACGCAGTGGTGCAATTTCTGTTTCAAACAACTGGCCATTGCTGTATTTAATAAAAACATTCTTATTCAAGCCATCGGTATAAGAATGATAGCTGCTGTCAATTTTTACCCCGGGATAAACAGAAGCTGTCAATTCTATATTCAATTTGGAAAGAGCAGCTGCCAGTCCGGGCATATCCGGAAACCTACTGCTATCAACCCTGAATGGCTCATAACCGTATTGATAGTCTGCATCCAGTACAATACAATCAATCGGAATTTTTTTACTACGAAATGTATTGGCAATCCATTCTACCTGTTGTTGCGGGTAATAACTGCAACGCGACTGATGATAACCTATCGCCCATTTAGGTGGCATATTCATTCTGCCGGTAACAGCCGTATAATGTTCAATAACTTTTTGAATCGATTGATCAGAAAAGAAAAAATAATCTGCATCTCCTCCTTCAGCGCTGATAGAAGTATAAGGCGTTGATGAAGCGAAGTTGAAAAATGTTTTGAAGCTGTTGTTATAAAAAAGACCGTATACCTGTTTGTGATGGATACCTATATAGAACGGTATGCTAATGTACATGGACAATCTTGGATCACCATACTTATATGTATCCGTATTGTTCAGCGTAAAAGCCATTCCTTTTTTATCAAGGTTACCCAGCACTTCTCCCAATCCAACAAAACGTTCACCCTCCTGTAATTTTTTATAAGAGTTTACTTTGCTACCAGTAAAACCGGTACCGAAAGGTTCGCCTTCCAAATCTTCGTTGATGAGTTCCCCACTTTTACTTTTAAAAATAATACGAAGCACAGGTTGCTTTTCAATAACCACTATCAAAGAATCCGTAATGATTTGAATGCTGTTGCCATTGTCAGTAATATCTGCCTTGTATGGAGGAATTTGGTTGCTCAGCAGTGCATAAGAAAAATTATTGAGCTGCTTATTTTTTGAGACGCGAACACGGATGGTATTCGCATTGTAAGCGCGGATATTAAAAATGGCGTTTGTAGTCCTTCCTTCAATGCCGCCGGTAGTTTTTTTATAGGATAGTAACCTGCCTGCATTTTGTGCATGCGCAAAATTATATTGCATCAGTAACAAAATGACAAGCAAAACAACCGGCCGGTTTAAGCAATTTTTCGTTATCAAAAAGTTTAACACGTATTATAAGTCCTGATAGAATAGAAAAATTATATTGCTAATCCAATTTAATGGATATTTATTTAACCACTAAAAGCGCTGTCAAATAATTTTTAAACTTACTCTTAATTATTTTTGGAATACCGGACTTGAGAATCCAAGCTTCTTCATACCATGCTGTATATCCGGGATATTCATAAATAATTTCCATAACAACCCTGTGCGGTAATTTTCAATCATGGTCACAATAGGCCCCTGGTCTATTGCCAGGTGCGACTTTGCATACCAGTTATGATGAATACTAAATCCGTCGACAAAACCATACTTACTCCAGATCTTATCTCCCAATGTATAATAAAAATATCGCAGTGCTTCCATGCTTTCCTTTGGTGTATAGGGCATGGATGAAATGGCCGCTGTTGGTTGTATTACGCCACGATCATTTTCGGGACTATGTGCCACATACCCTTTGTAACTATCTCCGGCTGTCAATCCCCAGCATTCAGCACTATAACCTTTAAAATGATGGGGGTTCTCTATGCAATAAGCCCTGTTAATAAGCGTATGATTTCTGCCCTGCCTAAAATAATCATTCCCCAATGAATCTATTAAACCATTGGGATTAATTCCCTGGAAAGTATATTGTTCAAAAAAAAGCGGACCGCCTTTATCTTTATCATAATTACCCAATGGCAATTTATAGCCATAATAATCATTGCCATTGGCAAATCCTGCACTGCCAACCCAGGTTCCGTCATACACAGCTTTTGATATGCTATGGTATTCAGAAGATGCAGACATAATATAAGTGATCAAACATTCATTGTAACCCCAAACCGGGAAGTTCATATCAAATCCATTGTTCGGGCTCCAGTGCCAGAATAATTTGTTTTGATTGTTGGTATGCCAGTTCCAGTTGGCAGCGCCCCACATTTGGTTGATGCGCTTTCGCAAATAAACTTCTCTCGGAACATCTTTGTTGAAATATTCCCTGGCACATAGAAATCCCATCAGCAAATATGAAGTCTCCACAATGTCTGCCCCATCATCCAACCGATCAAACTTAATGGTCTCTCCTGTTCTTCCATTCATGAAATGCGGGTAGATGCCATGGTAACAATCTGCATTGATCAAAAAATCTGCAATCTTAATCAACCTGCGCACAGCCGTATCTCTTCCTATCCAGCCTCTTTCCACCGCAACAATGGTACTCATGATACCAAAACCAGTTCCACCGATAGCACCCGCATCGGGACCAAATGTTGTGTGACTGAAATTGGGTTCGTCCCAGGCTTCATTAATATAATCCCAGTAATGTTCCGCTAACACGGTATTACTTCGTTCCAATGCAAGTCCGCTTACCGGATGCGCACAATGCCAGAAAAAACGAAAAGTTTGTTTCTGTACCAATTCAAGTAAAGCAGTATCTGAAAGACCTTTGATAATGCCAACCGGGGCAATGGAATCCGGGAAGGTATGCGTTACCTTATTTTTGGATTGTGCGTTTACCATGTATGCACTTAAGACAAATACAAGCAGGCTGTTTAATTTTCTATTCATAGCTGTTGCTGATATCACATTGTTTATTTGTAAAGAATGTAACAATAAGTCTTTAAACATATTTCATTCGCAGGTTCATAGCTTGCAGACCCATACCAGTAATGAAGATCATTCTTCCCATCTTACAATTAGATATTATTTATCAGTTGTACCTGTTATAGCGGGAGATTGAAAACCCAGCTTGAGAAGTCCGTGTTTTATTTCGGGGCAACTCATAAATAGTTTCCATAGCAGGCCACTCCTGTAATTTTCAATCATGGCAATTTCAGGGCCCTGGTCGATGGCAAGGTAGGAGCTGGCATACCAGTTTTTGGATTCGTTGAATGCATCTGTAAAACCATATTCACCCCAAATCTTGTCGCCCAAATCATAGTAGAAATGCTTCAATGCTTTCATAGAATATTCGGGTGTATAAGGAAATGCAGATATAGCGGCTGTTGGTGTAATAGTGCCCTCATCATTGGTGGGAGAAAAGGCATTATACCCATTGTAGGTATCCGAAGCGGTAAGTCCCCAGCAATTTTCTCCATACCCTTTAAATTTTTTTGGATTGTCGAGGCAATAAGCGTGATTAATAAGCGTATGATTGCAGTTTTGTTCCCAATAATCCGCATAGCTGTCTTTGAGCCCGCGCGGGTCCAGTCCTAAAAAAGAATATTGTGAGAAGAACAAGGGTCCGCCATAATCGAATCCTAACGGTAATTTATAACCGTAAAATTCTTTCCCATTTTTAAAAAAATTGCTTTGGGCCCACCCACGGTGATACACAGCCGCAGTTACAGGATAGGCATCTGAACCAGCTGCCAGCACATACATAATCATACACTCATTGAAACCACGCACCGGGAAATTCATTGCCCATCCATTATTAGGACTCCAATGCCAGTATAAAACTTCCTGGTCGTGAGTAAACCAGTTCCATTCAATACCGCTCCACAACCATTCCAATTTTTGCCTGAATTCATTTTCTACCGGGTTATTCTGATTGAAGTATTGCCTGGCGCAAAGCAGTCCCTGGAACAAGTAAGATGTTTCTACCAGATCTGCTCCGTCATCTTTCCTGCTAAAGGGAATTATTTTACCGGTTGCTCCATCCATCCAATGTGGAAATACGCCGTGGTATGAATTTGCCTTCACTAAAAAATTAATCATTTTACGAAGGAAGCGTGACGCTGTATCTCTTTTGATCCATCCTCGCTCAGTAGCTACAATAACACCCATTATTCCAAAGCCCGTTCCACCGGTTGTCACTGTTTCATGACCATAGTCCTCTATATTGCTTCTTTCCCTTGCCATTCCACTTACCGGATGTGCAAAGTCCCAGAAATAGCGGAAGGTTTTTTGTTGCACCAAATCCAGGAGTGCAGAATCTGAAAGATTAAGCGGCCGAACCGTTTTTTCAGCAATAGCAGTTGCTCGCTTCTGCGCCTGTAAAGGTGAATACCCAATGATAGATAATAAGAGCACAAATAAATAAGCAGGTTTCATACCGACAATTTTACAATCAATTTATAAGTTAAACCGATAACGAAAAGATTCATTCATTAAAGATAAGGCGCCGTGAAACCCAAAGCTTTCATACCTGCTTTTACTTCCGGGCAACTGGTTTTGACGAAATCACAACCTCGTTTTTATTCATCTTGTAATCGAAAGCTGCAATCAATTGCAAAGCCTCCAAAGCTTTTTGGATTGATTCGTTTTCAAAAATCCCATTCAACTTTTTTGATTTAATATCTTCATCAGAAAACCGGATGCTGATACCATACCAGCGTTCCATTTTTACGGCCAGGTCTTCAAAAGTTTCACTGCGGAAAATCAGTTTATCATCCTTCCAGGATGTTTCCAATACTGCATCGTAACGTGGCTCATAAGTTAAATGACTTACAAAGGGTTTAAGCTTCATTGTATCTTTTGCCTGCACGGTGTTTGTTTTATAGGTGCCCTGGTTTAAGGCAACCAATTCTTTTAGCGTGTCTTCGTTGGCGACAATCAATTTCTCGCTGGGTTTGAGTATGATTTTGTAGGAGGGTTTGTTTTTTAAAGTCACTTCAAGACTTCCACGTACTAATGTAGTCTCTGAATTCTTTTCACCGGGATACGATTTCACATTAAATGCGGTTCCCAGTACTTTGATATTAATGGATGATGTATGAATGATAAAAGGAAGCGCAGGATTTTTTACCACGTCGAAATAAGCTTCACCAGACAACACTACTTCGCGCGCACCGTTACCATAAGTTTTGTCGTAAGAAAGTTTGCTGCCAGAATTGAGCCAGACCTGGCTCCCATCGGGCAAATGCAAATTGGTGCGGGTACCGTATTCTGTTGAAATTTCATTCTTTTCATGAAGCGACTTTGTAAGAGCCGGTGCGGGACTATTGACGATTGAGTGAAAATAAAAACCAAGCAGGGCTATAACAATCGCTGCTAAAGAAAATAAGAGGTATTTCTTTTTATTAACCGGAACAGGATTAGCAAAAATTATTTCTTCAGTAGGTTCAACATTTATACCCATTGCTTTCATCCGGTTAGTATGCTTGATAAACGCCTGCTGGGCATCTTCTGCATCCGGAGTTGAATGGTGCCACAGATCGGCAACGGTTTGCATGGGATAATGCATGTCCGGATTTTCCCGGAGCAATTCTTCCAGTTTGGCCAGATCCTTTGCATCGGCCTCGCCAGATAATTTTTTAGCTATTAGTTCCCAAAGCTTGTTATGTAACATGCAACCAGTTAGACGTGAGTGTAGAGTATTAGGACATACAAAACCAAAAAAACCCCTAAAGCCCGTTAAAATTATTTTCAGGGATTGCGCGTGTTGACGATAATTGCCCTGTTTCTATCGAAATGAATGGCAGTTCCAATTTTTTTAAGTGCAATGCTGACCTGGGCCTCTACCGTTTTAACCGAAACGCCTAATATCTCCGCCACATCGCGGTATTTTAATTCCTCTTCCTTAATAAGTTTAAAGATCAGTTTGCATTTGGGGGGTAATTGATCAATGGCATCCCGGATGCGGTTCACCATTTCGGCTGTAACCATTAACTGTTCCGGATCGAAATAAATACTTTTAAGTTCTGCCTGGGATTCATCCATATGATCAGTAAGAAGCTTGTTTTGCCGGCTGAGGTAATTGAGACAGGTGTTTTTAACGGCGATAAAGAGGTAAACTTTTAAATTACTGATACTGCTGATGCGCTTTCTTTTCTCCCATATATTAATGAACACATCCGATACGGCCTCTTCTGCCTGTTCCTTAGATTTTACCAATGGTACAGCAAATCGCAACAGGGGATTATAGAACGATAGATACAATTCCTTATAGGCAAAAGAATCATCGTATTGAGCAATACGATCCTGTAAATATTTTACTTTGGCATCAGCAATCATCACTACATCACTTTAATAATATGCAATCCTGCAACAAACTAGAACAAAAAAAAGACATTGGCTGCTGCTTTGAAATTATTAAAATGGGGTTAGAACTCAAAGTTTTCAATGTGTCATTCAAAAATCAATTGTTATCCTGGTCGTAACTTCTCCTATTTTTTTCTATTTTTGCGCTCTGTCAGAAAAGGACCCTTAGCTCAGTTGGTTAGAGCACCTGACTCATAATCAGGGGGTCGTAGGATCGTTCCCTACAGGGTCCACCATGCAGTAAGTCCCGGTTTTCCGGGGCTTACTTTTTACAACATTTAACAATTTTCATCTCATCATTACTTACAAGCAAGATACATTTGCTGTTCACAACTGTATTATGAAACAAATTGCATTCGTTCTCACTACTTTATTCATTGCAAGTACCGTTTTCTCGCAGACAGATTCAACACATAAAAAGAAAAAAGACTGGAGTAAAATAAGCCTGAGCAACCGGGCCAATGACCATTTTTTGGTACAACTGGGTTTTGATGGTTGGGCGCAAGCGCCGGACACCCTTAAAATAAAAGGTTTTTCACATAGCCTGAATATTTATTTTATGCTCGACTTTCCTTTTAAAACAGATCCACGTTTCAGCGTTGGGCTGGGTGTTGGAATTGGAAGCAGCAATATAAAGTTTGATAAACAGGAAGTTGATATCATCAATACCGGCAATAACCTGCCTTTTCCCAATAAAGCAGATACTACTCATTTCAAAAGATACAAATTGGTTTCTGCCTATGCGGAAGCACCGATAGAATTGCGTTTTACTGCCGATCCGGAGAACAGCGACAAAAGCTGGAAAGTAGCGCTGGGTGTGAAAGTGGGAGCCTTGCTGAATGTGCATAGTCGCGGTAAAACTTTGCTGAATTCAACAGGTGGAACTGTTAATGCCATCGTATTGAAAGAAAGTTCCAAGCGGTTTTTTAACGGAACCCGTTTTTGTGGAACTGCCAGGATAGGTTACGGGCATGTGAGTTTATTTGGACAGTACCAGATCAATCCTTTTATCAGGGATGGTTTCGGACCTGCTGTACATCCTTACTCAATCGGACTTACGTTTAGCGGATTATAAGCACTCAACTGTAAGCCTTGAGCTTATATCGCATAAATTTATATTCTGAAATCAAATCTTTATTTTCCTTCCATTTTTTCGCTATAGAAGATTCTCCATTTTTTATTGATGTCTCTGAAAGCCGAAGGCTGATGGCTGACAGCTCAAAGCTGATAGTGGATTGCTGATCGCTCACAGCTCACGAATGAGCGCTGATAGCTCAAAGCTTGTTACCTTTGCCCACTAAATTTGAAAACGCAGTGCTGGACAAGAAGAACATAATACAGAATGAAGTAAGAACGGTGTTGGTAGGGGTGATCAATAAGGAACAAACTGATATGCAGGTACATGAATACCTGGATGAATTAGCATTTCTTGCAGAAACGGCTGGTGCAGTAACGGTAAAAAGATTTACCCAGAAGCTTGCACATGCAGATAGCAAAACCTTTGTAGGAAAAGGGAAGCTGGAAGAAATAAAAAAATACATTGAGAGCCGCGATATTCAACTGGCCATCTTTGATGATGAATTAAGTGGGTCTCAAATTTTGAATATTGAGAAGGCATTGGATATTATAACCATTGACCGATCTGATTTAATACTCGACATATTCGCGCGCCGCGCAAAAACCGCGCAGGCAAAAACACAGGTAGAGCTGGCTCAATACCAATACCTGTTACCAAGATTAAAAGGAATGTGGAAACACTTAGAAAGGCAGGGTGGTGGTATTGGAACTAGAGGTCCGGGTGAAACTGAAATTGAAACGGATAGGCGTATTGTAAAAGATAAAATATCATTATTACGCAAGCGACTGGCAGAAATAGATAAGCAGGCATTTACACAACGCAAAGATCGTGGTGAATTTATAAGAGTAGCATTGGTAGGTTATACTAACGTTGGCAAGTCAACGCTAATGACTTTACTGAGCAAAAGTGAAGTATTTGCAGAAAATAAATTATTTGCCACTTTAGATACCACTACACGAAAAGTAGTTTTTGAGAACACGCCGTTTTTATTGAGTGATACAGTAGGTTTCATCCGCAAATTGCCGCACCACTTGGTAGAAAGTTTTAAAAGTACATTGGATGAAGTGAGAGAAGCAGATATTTTATTGCATGTAGTGGATATGAGTCACCCGCAACACGAAGAACAAATTGTAGTTGTGACCAAGACCTTACAGGAATTGAAAGCTTATGACAAACCGGTGATCACCATCTTCAATAAAATGGACCAGTATGAAAAAAATCAATTTGATCCCTGGCTGGAAGAGGATGTAAAAAAACAAATACTGAAAGAGCTAAAAGATCGCTGGGAAAATGAACTGGAAGGCAATTGTGTGTTTGTTTCTGCCACTGAGAAAAGAAATATTGATGGACTACGCGAATCCATACTCAATAAAGTAAGAACCCAATACAATATCCGTTATCCCTACAAAACAGAATATTTGTATTGATGAGTGCCGGTAAGAAATACAACTGGTATAAGGTTGCCGAATCTGAAGCCGAATTAGCCTTTGCAGACAATAATATTGCCGTAGTAACATTGAAAGAAAAAAAAATCTGCATCGGCAAACACAATAATGAATTATTTGCATTTGCTTATGGCTGTCCGCATGCCGGTGGTATTTTGGCCGAAGGCTATATTGATGCCCTGGGCAATATTGTTTGTCCCATCCACCGTTACAAATTCAACCTGCAAAATGGCCGCAATACCAGTGGTGAGGGTTATCACCTCAAGCATTGGCCGGTAGAACAAAGACCCGATGGAATTTATGTTGGCCAGCAGCCGGAGGGATTGCTGAGCTGGTTAAGATAAAGTTCCATTTCTGCTTTGTTGGAAAGCAAAAAACCTTATTTTTGCTGCCCAATTAACTAATACTCCTCCTTAGCTCAGTTGGTTAGAGCATCTGACTGTTAATCAGAGGGTCTCTGGTTCAAGTCCAGAAGGGGGAGCAGCCACAGGAAAGGGTTTCATCAGAAATGTTGAAACCCTATTTTTTTGCCTCCGACACAATTCCGACACAAACAGTTCTCTGTCCCTTTCCCGCGCTCTCAGCTTTTAATTAATCCTGCTGTAAGCCTGTAAGCTGAATGAGGGTAAGGTAAAAGGGCGTCCAAAGTATGAACCTCGGTTAATGTCAGTAATAGGTTTCTTTCTTCATTCATATGGTATAACCCATCGATAGCGTAAGAATAATTATTGTGGTGAACATGCCGGTGCTGTTCCTACATTATTGCATTCCTGTCTACGCAACATGCTGCTGATACAATTATTTCTGAAACTCAATAAACAATGACCGGATGTTTGCTACATCTCATAGAACATCATTGGCATCCTCCAGAGAGTGATACTTGTTTGTGAGCAAGGCTGGTAGTTTCTCCTGATCAAGCTCTTCAACACCTGTTTCAATGTATTTGCTCAAAATAAATTCTATAAACTCCTTTTGCTTTTCATTGAGTATTGCAAAAATGGCAACCTCTGCTGCAGCAAAATCCGGAATATTCTTTTATAGCGCCAGGCCTGCAAGGCGCTAGAAGATTTCTAGTTTGAATCTGTCACCATTATTTCCAACTATCCTGCCGGGCGGTTTGTAGGTATAATAGCAGACAATCCTGATCAAAACATTTTGCTAAAAAATTTTCATTCCTCCATCGTTAACAATAATGTGGCTTTAAGAATATCTTTTTATTTGATGGTCATATTATAATGGCAGAAATAGTTTAGTTGACCTTTTCATTTCTAGAATTCGTCATATTGAAATGCATCCATAAAACCTTACATTCGAACTTAAGAAATAAGGATACAGAATGCTCAAAAATAATTACCGTTTGAAATTGCAGATTTTGATTTTGACCGGCCTATATTTGATCATATTAGTGGCGCCAACATTGTCGCAAATTAAAAAATTTTCATTGGACGAAGCCACAGCAAGGCTTCCTCATATTGACGGTAAACTTACCAATGCTGATTATCTATATACCACTGCAGGAAACAGGCTATATTGCATCGGCAGCCAAGATGGTCGATTTCCCAATGTTGGTTTTCATCTGCCGGGCGAAATGGGAGGCATCTGGCAGCAGCCCATCAAACTAATGGACGGTTTTGGATTTACTATTAAGGACCATAACAGCGGCCAGATATTTACCCAGCTCTGCGAAAAATTCACAGTCTTTTCTTTTGCCGGCAAATTTCAATACTCAACAGGAACAGAAAATATTGCTGTCACCCAAACACAATTTGTACCTGATGACTTACCTGTAATTGCAGTAGAATATAAAATTCAAAACACTTCCAACCAACGCAGGCTAATTGACTTTGACTTGCATGCAGCTATTGATCTGTTACCGGTATGGCTTGCCGAAAGAATTCATCTAACGGATGGCAATGACTCCCTCGTCAGCTTTAATAAAAAAAACAACCTGTTGGTTTTTAAAGATGGATTGAATGATTGGTGGACAGGTATTGGTTTTGAAACCGTCCCGGCCAGGTATGCAGCAACACGTAAAGCGATTGATTATGGGAAAGGTGTAAACGCTACCATTACCTTTGAATATGACCTTTCTGCAGGCGCTATTGAATATATGCGCTTTTATATTTCGGGCTCTACCAATAACCTGGATGAAATCGAAAAAAATATTGCCTTCTCTAAAAGTAAGCTGCCAATTCTTTTTGAGAAAAAGAAAAAGCGATTTAACATGCTGGAACAAACAGCAGCCATTGAGGTGCCGGACAGTTTGTTACAAACTGCTTATACCTGGGGTAAGTATACTTCGGACTGGCTGCGACGCGATGTGCCCGGTCTCGGAAAGGGGCTCAGCGCGGGTCTTCCGGATTATCCGTGGTTTTTCAGCAACGACCAGGCCACTACTTTTATGGCGCTGACCGGAACCATACAACCACGGCTTTTTTATAATTCTTTTCATTTCCTAAAAACAATTTCTGATAAAACCAATCAGGGAAGCGGACAAATCATCCATGAAGTATCTGACAATGGCGTGGTATACAACAAGGGAAATATGCAGGAATCGCAATTACATATAATTGCGGCCTGGCAAATATTTAAGTGGACCGGCAACCTGGAGTTTTTAAAGGAGAATTATGCTTTTGCGAAAAGAACCTGGGCCTGGCTGCAGCAACACGACAGCAATCACAATGGATACATTGAAGGATATGGTGGAGTGGAAATTGAAGGTCTTAACGATGAAATGCTGGATGTTCAAATCAATACTTTTAGGTTCCTGGACATTCTAAGCAAAATGGCATCTATTTTTAATGAACCTCAACTTGCAAAGAATTATGCAACGAAAGCTCAAACCCTGAAAAATAATATAAACAAAGACTGGTGGGTAGAAAGCGAACATAGCTACGCAGATTTTTTAACGAACAGGGGAAAAGCATTGCAGATCATTGATGATGCCCTCACAAAAAGAGTGAAGCCGGAAAGAAATAAATGGGCGATGGCTAAACTCAACCAATTGAAGGCATCCATCCTTGACAGCAGTTACCATTCCAATGGCTACCTTGTCTATTACAATGCTTCCATTCTAGAGCCCGCAACCGAAGGAATGGTTGATACTGCCAGGGCGAGGGCGATGATAGAAAAAGCGTCTTTCTTTACCAATCGCTTCGGAACTTATATTGCAGGCATTGAAAGACCTGATGTTGTTGCCATTGATGAAAGACCATTTCAAAAAGACAGCACATTTACTTATAACCGTGCAGTAATGCCAGCTGCTTCATCGGGTCTGATACAGGCTGCTGCCAGGTACGGTATGCAGGATACTGCATTATATTTTATGCACCAAACGCTCAATAGTTTTAGTTATGCAAGCCCCGGTACTATTTATGAAGTGTCTCCTGATTATGGAATGTTTGTGCAGGCATGGAATATCAGTTGTATAAATGTTCCATTGATTAAATATTTTTTCGGTGTTGAACCAGATGCAGTAAAAAAAGAAATTACGATCCGCTTGCGAATGCCCCGGGAATGGGAAAGTGCCGCAATCAAAAATCTATTAATCGGTAATAGTTATCTTTCCATACGGTATAAAAAATTGAATGGCTTGGTTGACTGCTCAATTCAAATGACGGAGCCTGGATGGAAAATATATTATATTATCGATAAAATTAATGGAACGATCAAGTTGAATCACCACGCCATTGCTTTGAAGAATGGCATCATTGAGCTCAGTGGACGCGCCAATACTATTCAATATTAAACAGCCAATCTGGAACGAATGATTGTTTGAGATACCATGCAAAAAAACTCCAGATAATTTTTCATCTTCTAAGCGCCTTGCAATTTATAAATTGTAAAAATAGTTTACCTTATTTACTCTTATTGCTTACCTATTAAAGGCGCAAGGTATCTAACGGTTCATTAATCAAAGTTGATACTTGATTCAAAATAGTTAGATCGGCTCCCTCATTAAATGATAAGCATACTTCGTGCATTGACTATTCAATATAAAACAAATCAATCAGCTCTTTCTTACTGTAAAAATCTCTGGCACTCCTATACAGCCAGTCTTCCTTATGTTCCACAAAAGTAGCTTCAACCGGGTTACGATTATATACTTCAATTTTTGATAGAACATGTCCGTGTTTAATATTTCTAATGGTTTATTCCTTGTGTAGGGCTTTTACAATAAGAGAATTCATAGCCAGAAATTGGAGGACGATACCTTTTCTTACTCTTAGTGAATAGAAAAAATGCATTTGTAGTATGGCTAGACACAGAAAAGCCCATAAAACAAAGGCTTGTGAGCCTATATCTTTAACTGTAGCGAGGATGGGAATTGAACCCATCACCTCAGGGTTATTATATCCGGCTTTCTATGAAGATGGCTGATTAGGTTAGTGCCTTTTATCTACCAGAATCTAGCATTTGAAAGTGCAGGCACAAGCCGGTCTAACTGTCAAACACTAATCACAATCATTATACAATTAACCGTTAGACACGCTTGGCGCCAGGTTCTTGATTTTTTAAACCTATGCTTGCGCTAATGTGGCGTTTCGCTTATTGTATTTTTCTTATTGCTTTGTTTCATCAATGTTTATGGAGATCCCGTTCCCTTGGAAATACAAAAAACATTCCTGCAAACTTTTTATTCTTTTATGAATGTGCAAAAATATCCGCCATCACTCCTGTTTTTGTGTGCAACCATGGGACCGGTATTGATCCTACTTGGAATTTTAAAAAATGCGGACAACCGATTTCAAAGAATCACCCATGTGTTTGGCCGGGTACCTTTATTTTATTTTGCAGTTCATTTAATGATACTGCACACAGCACAAATTATCATTTACCTAACCAGGAACACGCTATCAGAAGGAATGAATGGAGTAAAAGGAGCATTGTTAAAATTCAGTGCACCCGGCGAAGGATATTCTTTATTGACAGTATACGGTATCTTGCTATCCATTTTGATCATCATGTATCCGCTTTGCAAAAAATTTGACCAGTACAAACTCCATAACAAAGAAAAATGGTGGCTCAGTTATTTATAGCGGCAATCACTATTGAAAAATGGATTCTTTTAAACCACAAAGACACGGAGACACTGTGGTGCACATGCTTTTTTACCACGCAGCTGAAAAGCGTATTTTATTTTTATCAACCCATTTAATCTGAATGGCTCTAAACTCAATTACAATGCTTACTTCTAAACAGTGATTACATGTAATATTGAAAACCATCGGTCGTCGGCAACAATACTCGCATTACCAGCACTGAAACAACCAGCGTTACTTTGAATAATTACACAAACAAATAAATAGTCACTCTCTCTACTGCTGCGTTTCATCCTTCACTAAAAAACATTTTGCAAGAATATTTATAATCCATAACTTACAAATACAGTTTATTGGAGATTGTGTAGCAGATTAGAGTCCATCTCCGGTTCCATAATTTAATTTCCCAAGGCTTTTTTAGTAACCCCCGTTAGAATTGGTTTTTATTGCAAGCTTAGTAACATGGCGCTGATATAGTAATTTCTGTATTATTATTTACCAGATAAATTACTTCTATGCCCGGTCCATCCACACATATCCTCATTGCTGAAGAGATTACAAAGAAATTAGAAGGCATCCGCGAATGGCCCTTCCAAATGGAAGGCCTCGGCCCAAATAACAACAGCCCCGCGGAAATACGCAGGTTACTAAACGACAACGCGCATTATGCGGCCCTCGGCGCCATTGGCCCCGATCTCTTTTATTTTGTGCAGGACGTTCGAAAATACTCTAAGGAATTATTGGAGCTCCTTAATTTTTTGGATGAGGCCTATGGCAAACTGGATGACTATTTTTTATCCAAATGGGAGAAATACATGGGCCCGGTAAGCGAAGATTTTGAAGAGCTCATCAGCCGGCTCACTGGCGATCTGTCTTCATTGGTGGGAGATATTGTGGGCTCCCTCGGTTCCATTTTTACCCAGCTAATCATTAATTATATCGCCAATTCAGAAGACTGGTGGAAATTTACTTCGCTGGGTCATAACGCGGGTATTGATAACAAAGATTTTTTCTGGGCCGATATGCTGCATTACCGCAAAACAGCCACCTATGCACATGTGCTATGGAAGAAAGCGGAAGCGCAAACCGATCCCGTGTGGAAAGATAGACTTAAAGCTTATGCGCTGGGTTATATGACACATGTTGGCACAGATACTACCGGACATGCATTTATCAATGCCAAAGCCGGCGGCTCTTTCAGACTTCACTGGCAGCGCCACCATTTGGTAGAATCTCATGTAGATACCCGCACTTACTTTGTAAAACATGGTGGCGATACCCTATACAATGATTTTACCAAATCCGCTTTTCATTATCGCTTTGCTTTTAATGATGATGGCAGCCCTGCCAGGGACAGACCCAGTTATGACCCCGGCAACGATACTCTTCGCGGAAGATATAAAAGAAGAAGGCAACTGGACCTGGATTCTGATATGCCAGAAGAAGTAATCAACCTGTTACTGGATGCATTTAAGGACGTTTTTAAAACGCAAAGCCAGGCAGACAGGCTTGGAAAATTTGGCACTTCCCCAGCCATATTAAGCACATCGGATGGCAGACCCGGTGTTGATGATGTACAAACAGGCTTTCATATTTTGTTCCGCTATTATAAACATACCAGCCTGGATGGCTTCGCGCATGAAAAGCCTTCGCCACCGGATGTGTTTCCCAACCTGGATTTTCCCTCTATGTCTGATCCTTTGGGTGATGTGGCACCGGGTGAAGATTCCGATCCCAACTGGTTGGATATTATCTTATCGGTCCTTGCATTGTTAGAATGGCTGGCAGAAGTAGCCTTGTGGCTTGCCACCGTTTTACCAGGCGCTATTTTAGATCTTGCCACTTATGGTCCGCGGCTCCTGGCCTACTATCTCATTGAGTTACCCTTATACTATATGGTAAAGGCTTTCCGGCAAGTGTGCATTGAAGCCGGATACTTTCGTCCTATGAATGATGAGATAGATGATAGCATGATAAAAATTGGAGTAGAGCACAACGACTATCTTTCAACATTGCTCGGCGCCATGGATGATATTTTGGTGCTTCCGATCGATTTGATATATGATCTTGAATCAGGTGCAGCCTCTAATAAATATGAAGTGCCGGATAAGATGTATCCAAGATCATCACCCTACGATCCCAAGGCTAATGAATTTTCAGAATACCTACATCCTTATCGCTATCCTTTAAGTCCATCAGAAAATTGTGTCACATACCCAGGTCCATTTGTAAGAGGAACGGATGCTGAATATTTAGTAACGGATGCGATAGCACCCAACCTGGGCATCGTCAACCACCTGGCCAACTGCGCAACCCCCAATGATACCGTGCAGTTTTGTTATGAGAATGTGGATGCAGCCAATAACCTGGGCGACCCGGTAAATTTTTCCACTTTTCTCATCTGGCAATTGGCCAGAACCGCCGATGAAAATTTTGAAAAAAACATTACCGAATGGAACTTAGATTCAGACAGGGGATATGGTTTTAAAAGTTGGGATTGGAACCGGGATCCGGAAAATATAAAACAAGATTATGAGGGCCACGATTTTTGTGTACCCTGCAGCATCTTACCGCAAAAATTCAATAGTGGTAATATCCTGGGCGAGGGTCCCAACCCCGATTATTTCAACAATGGATTGCAGCCGCTGAAGTTGGTCTACTTAGACAGCAGCATGCAAAACGAAATAGGCAATTGTAATTTCGAGATCCGGTGCTATGATCCCAACGGTAATATTATCATCCTCTAAAAAAAATCAACATGTCCGCGCATTCTTCCGATAGAAAAAAATGTGGTTGTCATAAAGATTGCAATTGCACATGCCACGATAAAGATCAAAAGATTCAGGATTGCTTTTCTGATCTCATCGACTGCCTCAAAGAGCCCAAGGATTATTGTTGCGGAGATCCCATTCCACCCAACCGGCCAAAACATCCGGAGCCTCCAAAAACAAATACAACCGATCCCTTTGTGTCGCCGGTACAACCTGGCCGTTCCACTGATGATACTAAAAAAGCTTTTATAGATGCCGTGTTCGGAATTGTAAAAGATTCCGGAAGACCCAAAGGGGTGAAGATGCCACCAAGAAAAGATTCATACCTGCCTTTTTTGGTTATCAGGGCAGCTCCCGGAGATCATGGCAACCGGCCTTTCTCCGGTGTATTTTGGGAAAGCCCGGATATTTTTGTGGCGCCAAATATGGATGCTCCCACCGCACCTGCAAAACCGCCTACACTCGGTGGATTGGCAGTTGCAGGAAAACCGAATACGCTTTGGGCTCGTGTATGGAATCTTGGACTCGCACCGGGTGTGAATGTGCGGGTAGAATTTTATTGGTGCAACCCAAGCCTGGGTATTAATTCTGTCAATGCAAAATTCATTGGAGCCGCTTATGTAGATCTTGGAAATCGGTTTTCAAAAACGGCCTGCCAGTTTGTAAAATGTCCGCAGACATGGATACCAACTTTTGAAAATGATGGACATGAATGCCTGGTGGTACGAGTTTTTGAACCATTATTAGACCCCGTATCCAACAGTGTTTGGGAAGTAACCAAAGACCGACATACGGGTCAGCGAAATATTGCAGTAGTGGAAGCACAGTCGCCCGCCCATTTGGAATTGAAAATAAAAACAGGCTGCACGGCAGCACAGGGCAATGCACAAATTTCCATTGAAAGGGTGCCAGTATCCGATGTTTACTGGCTTGCCATTTTAAAAGGAAAAAAAGATCATGGTTATAAACAGGGCGCTACAAAAAATACGATAATGGGCATACTAACGCCGATGGGTATTTCCAAACAAAAAATTTCGTTCCAGGGGGTATCTCCGGAAGCAATAAAACCATTGCTTCATCAATCCCTCGAATATGAAAGAGGTTGTGATGAAAAAGAAACGTTCTTATACGTGCACATTGAGAATTTAAAACCTGGTGAGTGTGAAGTTTACCGGGTTATTCAACGAACAAATGGAAAAATTTCTGGCGGATATACGGTGATTGCAAAGAAGGATTGAAGCCACTTGGAGTAATTTTTGAGAATCAGCTTGCATCGTATTAATCGGAATAGCATCAACAAATCGTAAAGTCGTGGATCAGCTCATAATATTGACCAGTCTAATGAAAATTTCAGATTTATAGAAGCATAATCATGCAAAATTCAGCATGAAATTTCTCCTGCTTTCCAATGATTAAGTACAATGGCATTCCCAGCAAACTTTTTGCACGGGTTATGATCTTTCCTGGTACATAGGATGAAATGACGGTACGCAGAAATTAAATTTCGATGGCAGCAGGATTTCTTACGAAGCAAATATTGTATGCACCGACGCCGTGCAAATATTTTTATGATGGAATTTTTTTAAACTATTTTTATTTCACTAACCTGAACAAGATAAATGAATGATGTAAACTGTTTTCTATTTAACACCCGCAGTTCCTGTATTACAAATCAAAACTACCATTGCAGTTAAGCTTTCACTGTGTTCGGATCCGGTAACTATCGTTACCCCATTCCCTGGTTTAAGATCAGTTAAAGATGCAGGTCCTGCTGAAGATGTGATCTTTGTCTGATCCGTAAGATGAATAATTTGATTGATGCCGTTACTCCCTTTAATCGTTATTTCGTTTACTCCCACACTAACAATCTTACCTGTGCCACCTGTACCATTACAGGGATCTTTACCAATTGTTGATACAACTGTTCCATTATTAGAACTGCCAGACTCAATATTTCCAGCACCCTGTACGGAACTGTCCGGCAGTTGAACATTATCAGCACGCGTTCCAAAATTTTCACGCTGCAGAGGATTATGACTAACAAAAAAACCATAAAACGCAGCCACTATAGCAATAACCATAACAGATGAGATTATTATAACATTAGACCTCGCCGGACGGCTCAGTTTTGCAAGAAATATAAATAACCAATAGCCAACCATAACACCGAGCCCATTCAATATCACATCATCAATATCAAATATGCCCACATGTAACAGCACCTGCAATCCTTCAATGGTAAAACCAACTACCAATGAAAGCAAAAGCATTTTTTTCCATGTTATATTTCTAAAGATGAATGAAACCAGCAATCCTAATGGTATCAGTAAAACAATATTACCCGCTATATTAATAAACGCAATAACAAAACCTTTCTCCCCCATCAGGTAGGGCAATATGGTTTTGAACGGCACTAAATTGGCCGGACCTTCCTGCGTTCCCCCAAAATTTAACATCAATTGGCCTATCCTGATAACCGGCAGATCCTTAAAAACCATTACTTTGACCAGGATCGCGCAATAGCTGATGAGCATAACTGTTACTAATAAACGCTGTTTCATTTTTCTTATATTATTGCTTTGGCGATAATCCTCTCCTTTTCCCTGGTGAAATTGCAATATTTTTGTTTGGTTGTACGTCCACCCCTCCATAATTGTTTTTTGCAGACAGGAGTAACGCCCTGCTGTCGGCATAAAGTCGCTCATGATTTTTATCCCCCATGATAACGCCAATGATGGTATCTTTTTTTCCAGCGCTGGTTGTATAACGAGCGGCAAATAACAAACAACTACCGGCTTTATCGGTGGTACCCGTCTTTATACCTATCGTGCCATTGATGCCAAGCATTTGATTGGTATTTTTTATGATGCCCGCCTCCGGTATGGCAGCTTGTTGTTGTGCAACAATTTTTGCAATTACCGGGTTTCTGAGTGCTGCAATGCCAATCTCAATAAGCTCCGATGCCGTACTGACTGTTTCCGGGTTGAAACCACTGGCATCGGCAACAACCGTTTGCGTAAGACCCATGCGTTTGAGCATTTCATTCGAGTATGAAACATACATATCCATTGAACCAAATATTCTTTCCACCAATACATCAGCCATGATATTATCTGAAGCCATCAGCATCCGTTGCATGGCTTCAGCTTGGGTCAGCTTCATACCCGTAAACAGGGGTAGCGCCGAACCACCATCCGATTTATAAACATTGTTTCTTTCAATATCATTGCTAGTTATATGGTATGTGGAACCTTTCTGCCCCGGCCTGAAAGGCTGTTTTTCCATAATGGCTAATGCAGTAATTACTTTTGTTATGCTGGCAATTGGTTGCAGTTTTTCATTACCTGAAGAAAGGGCAAGCACCCCGGCTTTGATGCTCCCAATAGCGGCCTGTCCCTCTGCCGGCCATTTCAACTGTTCACCTGCTTGCAACCGCTTTAATGATTTGTCATTACTATCTTTAGAAAAACAACTGTACGCAAGCAATACTAAGCATAGCAATCCAACCATGATAAGCAGTATCCATATTTTTGCGGTCATGATTTTTCGGTTATGTATTCATGTTATTTACCATTCAATTTGCTATGAAAAAAACATCTGGTATTAATCTATAGCATACACTGGTTCCTATTGTTTCATACCGGTAGCCTCAGAATAAATTATTCTCTGCCTCGCGGCTACAATGATCAAAATGTAAATGCCCGAAAATTATTCTGTCCGAAGTGATTTTACCGGGTTTGCAATAGCTGCTTTTACTACCTGCAAACAGATTGTTGCCATTGCAATGATGACTGCGGCTAATGCAGACCAGACAAAGACCCACCAGCTAATGTTTATCCTGTAAGCAAAATCTTCCAGCCATTTATGCATAAAAAACCAGGCAACCGGTATCGCAACAACTGATGCGATAAGCACCAATTTTAAAAAATCTTTTGAAAGCATGAGAACAATGCCGCCCACACTTGCACCCAAAACTTTGCGTATCCCAATTTCCTTTAAACGTTGTTCCGCTGCGTAAATAGTAAGACCCAACAATCCCAAGGCCGCTATGAAAATAGCGAGTAGTGCGACAATCAAAAAAATGCTTTGCCTGATTTTATCCTGACGATAAAGCAATTCCCATTGCTTATCCAGGAAATGATAGTCGAATAGCTGCTCCTGGTCGATACCTTGCAGAATACGCTTCAATTTATTGAGTGTAGCATCAAAATCGCGACCTGCAAGTTTTACTGTAAAGTAGCCAAAGTTCATACCGAGGCTTTTATTGAATCCAATTACCATTGGGGCAAGTGGTTCGTGCAAAGACTGAAAATTAAAATCTTTCACAATTCCTGCAACTGTTACGGTATAAGGCTTTTCAATCACAGTACGACTATCACCGGCAAACTTTGCTGATAAAATTCTTACCGGTTGACCCAGCGCTTCAGTTATGCCAAGTGCTTTTGCAGCAGTTTCATTAATGAGCACGGATGAAGAATCCGCATTCCCGGATGAATAAAAGTCTCTGCCATTTAATAATTTAATACTATAAGTTGAAAGAAACTGGCCATCTACGCCAAAATAATACATGTCTTTACCACTTGTAGGATTACTGTTGTCGATATTCACTTTTACTTCAGGAATCGCTTTCCATTCGCCCGGAACCGCAGTGGTTTTAGTAACTGACTTAATGGGTGAAAGTTTTGCAAATTCGGCTTTGACGGTTGCAGCGCTGCGACCTATTGCGCCGGTGTTTATATCAATCACCACTAACTTTTCCCTGTCAAAACCCAAATCCTTATTATTTACAAATTGCATTTGCTCGTAAATAATAATAGTAGCTGCAATCAGAACAATTGAGATCATAAACTGGAAAACAACCAGTGAGCGCCGCAATGAAATATTGCCCTTGCCCAGGCGAATTTTACTTTTTAACAAGGCCAGGGGATTAAGACCCGATTGAAATAAAGCCGGATAAAGTCCCGCCGATAAAGTAACAATAACCAGGGTCAAAAAAATACCTGTCCATACCCGATAGTCTGTATGAATATTGAGCGTGAGATTTTTCCCGGTAAATGAATTAAAAGCAGGCAATAAAAAAAAGACAAGGGCCAACGAAAACAAAACGGAAATAATAATCACCAATAATGTTTCTGTCAAAAACTGTTCGATGAGCGTAGCTCTTGATGCGCCTGCCACTTTACGTACGGCAATTTCCTTACCCCTGTTAGAAAACCGCGCTGTGGAAAGGTTCATGTAATTAATACAGGCAATAAAAATGATAAAGCATGCAACAATGAGGAAAACATATACATAAGAAATATTTCCTTTTTTACCGGAATCGCCTTCAATATCGTTTGAATAAAAATGAATTGCTTTTAATGCCTGTAATTGAACCTGGCTTTTTTCACCTGGATCTGATTTATGATTTGATAGGATAAGGTTATCCAGTTTGTTATTTAGCGCAGGAATGATAGTCTTAGGATCGATTAGCAAATAAGTTGCAAAAGCACCGGAAGTCCAGTCATCAGTAAAATGTTCCTGAACCGAAGCCTCCGATACAAGCAGATTAAATGAAATACTTGAATTAGCTTGAAAATTTTGTAGAACCCCGGTTATTTTATAGGGAATAGAATCGTCATCAAAATATAATATTTTTCCAACGGCATCTGCGGTATTAAAAAACTTTTTAGCAGTTTCTTCAGTAAGCACAATAGATTTGGGTTCTTTTAATGCACTGTTCCTATCGCCCTGTATCAAAGGAAAACTGAAGACATTGAAAAAACCGGGATTGGCAGCTATATAATCTTCATGAAAAACTTTTTCCTTATTATCACCGGTTCTGATATCCGGCCGCCAAAAATGAGAGATACGCGCAACATACTGTATTTCCGGAAAACTGCTTTTTGCTTTTGCTGAAACCTGGAATCCTATTCCAGCCCTCCTGGTGGTTTTTCCCTCTGCAGATGTTTGGGTTTCCACTACACGGTAGATATTATCAGCTTTTTTATGAATGCCATCATAGGTAAGTTCATCAAAAATGAACAAGGCAATCAGGATGAAACTGGTTAAACCGATGGTTAACCCAATTATGTTTATGAAAGAAAAAGTTTTATGCTTCCATAAATTACGGACAGCGGTCTTAAGATGATTCCTAAACATCCTTATATCCTTTATTTAATTGAAATAATATGATTTTGAAAGTCAGGAATCAACAAAACCAGCTTCCAAGGCTAACTGCGTTTGTTATTAAAATTCTCAACCCCACAGCGCAAACCACAGTGTTAACGGTCATTCAAATTTTATTGCTGATAATTCTGATTACAATTAAAAAGTATACCAATCAAAGTTGAACAGGTAACCCGATACAAAGCAAGTACATAATTTTTATAGCCTGAAATGAAATAGACAAGGAACAATTAAGTATATGCAGAGTCCTGTTTTTATGCTATAAACTATCAATTTCAATGGATGTGCATCCCAGTTTATCTTTATAGAGACTTACCGTCTATTCATCGGTGAAAATAGGCCGTCCATTGGTTGCAGTTTGCTGACGCCAGCCCGTTGCGTAATATTGTAGTGTTTTATTCTATTCACCTGAGCTATTACAATATAAATTGATGTAGAAAATTGCTGGGACAAAATTCATATAGCAAGTTGAACACTGTGTTGACACATGTATTGATATGGTCAGCTTTCAGCCTGTTTTTTTACCGCCAGCTTTTTTTCTCAGATACTTATATCCCTTATCAATACTGGATAAAACAAACCATCACGCTAAGCTTACTGGTAGCTACTTTTTATTTTAATTCATCGGTGCTTTTCCCCAGGTTTTTGGTGAAGAATCATACCGCCTTGTATATTTTAATAATTATCTGTATCGTGCTTGCCATTGCATTTATCAACAGGTGGGTGGATAATTTGCTTTCGTCATATCAATTCAATGAAGCTGTATTAACAATGCGCGGACAGTCACCCGCCCTAGAGCCACTCAGGCATCGTTCGCCACAAAAATTTCCAGCCGGTTATCGCTTCAAAATGGGAGACTTGTTTATCCTTATCATCAGCGGTTTGGTAGTGGGGGTAAGCACCTTCATCACGGTTATACAAAAATGGCAAAAAGACAAACAAGTGCGTGAAGAACTGGAAAAAGATAAAGTAAGTTCCGAGCTTTCATTCCTTAAAGCGCAGATCAATCCACACTTTTTCTTTAATACGCTGAACAATATTTACGCGCTTACCCAGGTTAATGCGGATGAAGCTGGTAAAGCCGTTCACCAACTTTCGCGCATGATGCGATACCTGCTTTATGAGACACAGCAGGGACAGACTATGCTGGGCCAGGAAATTGCTTTTGTAAAAGATTATATCAGCCTGATGCAATTAAGGTTGACCGATGTGGTGAAAGTTGTATTTGATGTTCCTTCTCATTTAATGGATATGCCCATGGCGCCAATGATGCTGTTGCCTTTTGTTGAAAATGCCTTTAAGCACGGGGTGAGCGCAACACAAAAAAGTCATATTTATATTCTCGTATTGCAAAAAGGCAGTGTACTCGATATCACTGTAAAAAATTCAGTAATGAAGGATAAGAGTATTAGCTTAGATACCAATAGCGGCATAGGTTTGCTGAATACCCGCCGGAGGCTGGACCTGCTTTACCCTGGCAAATATAAATTGGATATCTGCGAGCTTACTACCGGTAATGAGTACACTGTTCACTTAATGCTTGATCTATCATGACATTGAATTGTATAGCAGTTGATGATGAACCCCTGGCGCTCGGCCTGGTAAGTAAATTCATTGAACAAACAGCTTTTTTAAACTTGGCTGGAAAATATGCAGACGCTTTGAGTGCATTAAAAGCCATTCACACGCAGCAGATCGATCTTATATTTCTAGATATACAAATGCCCGATCTGAATGGTATGGAATTGGCCCGTGTGCTGGACAAAGGAGTTGGTAAGCCCCGCATTATATTTACTACCGCTTATAACCAGTTTGCACTTGAAGGCTATAAGGTTGATGCATTGGATTACCTGTTAAAGCCTTTCAATTACCAGGAGTTTTTACGCGCTGCACAAAAGGCTCTGCATTACTTTGAATTAATAAACAATAATCTCACGCAAAACATCCAGGTAAATGAAACCGATCACGCAGATGAAAATTATCTTTTCCTGAAAGTGGAATACCAGCTGATAAGAATTGCGCTGGATGATATACTGTATATTGAAAGCCTGAAAGATTATGTAAGGGTTGAACTGAAGAACCCGGCAAAAGCGATCCTGTCACTCACAAGCCTGAAAGCACTCGAAGACAAACTACCTCCAAAACGTTTCATGCGAGTACATCGATCGTTTATCGTTGCGCTGGATAAGATCACATCCATGACCAAAAGTTCGGTTCAGGTTGATAAGAAAATGATCAGCATTGGCGATCATTATAAAGATGCGTTTGCCCGGTTTGTTGGGAAATGGATTTGAAGAGACGATGTTGCCTGCCTAAAAGTGAAATGGGAAATTGTAGCCTGGGAATATACTGTAGGTTTTAAAAATTGCTTTCTGAAATATCATCGGGAATTGCCGTTTAAATGTGTTACTGGTTTCCCTTACTTGCGGCTTCAGATTGATACCTTACTATTATTAATCCAGACTTCAAAGGTTTCGAATCTACCAATACCAGTTTCTTTCGTTGTTCAAGGTTATTGAAGAGAGATTTTCCTTTTGTCAGTATTGTTGGGTTCAATGCAAACCTGTATTCATCCACCAGATCAAGTTCAATGAGGCTGGAAGCAAAATTTGCGCCACCCCATGCGATAATATTTTTTCCATTTTCCTTTTTAAGACGATTTATTTCAGCAGAAAGATCATGCGCTACTATTGTGTTTTTCCAATCGGGTGTGAAATCTCCTTTAGTAAAAACGATATGCTTTGTTTTATCGGCCAGTTTTGCAAATTTCAATTCGTTGGGATCACTGTCTGGATTATTCAAAACAGATTGCCAATATCCGGAATAAAGTGGATACATTTTTCTTCCCAATAAATAGGTATCTGCTGAATCAAGATCTTTGAACAAATCTGTCCAGGCATCATCACTGTTAATTAACCAATCTGCTTTGTCGTCAGTTCCCGTAACATAACCATCCAGGGTTATTTGCATGCAGAGAATAAGTTTTCTTTGGCTCATTGTAAATTATTTAATGTTGATTAATGTCTACGATTTAGAGTTTCATCATGAAAATATTAATTTCAGTTATCACAGCTTCAACAGGAATAATTTAATTCCAATTCTTATGCCAGCCAGGTTTTGAAAAAGGTTGTTAGATTATTGCGGGAGATGTCCTTGTTATTTTTAAGGGATTTTATAAAGCATACAGTACAAATCTTTATAGATCATACTATCCATACATTCACTGATCAAAATTAACTGGCATTAATTGGTACCAGTAAAGCCATATAATGGTTAAAATGTTATTCAGTGAGCGATATTACAGTATGGGCCATCCCTAAAAGTTGAATGTCCATCCAAACGTAACAATAAATATTTCTGCTATCTCAGCAGTTGTTGTTACTACTTTTTATATTTCCCATAAACAGGTTGTCCTGCAAAAGTGTTCTGGACGGTCTTCCCATTCTTAAGAATAAATATTCCATTCACCATTACGTATTCAATGCCTTCGGAAAATTCCAGGCCTTTATCAAAAGTTGATTTGTCAATTACAGTATTGGGATTAAAGATGGTGATATCTGCATCTGCACCAGTTTGTATCCTTCCTTTAAACCGCATCGAAGGTGCAATGCCTTCTAATCTTTTTGCAGGAAGCAGTGTCATTTTTTCGATGGCAGTATTCAGATCAATCACTTTATCTTCTCTTGAATATTTTCCCAATACCCGCGAGAAAGTTCCGGCCGTACGGGGATGAGCAAGTTTGGCATAGGTTGAACCATCCGAAGCTATCATTACACCCGGCGCTGCTATGCCTGTTTTGATCCATTCCGGTTTCATTACATGTAATATGACAGAGCCTCCGGCTTTGCGGTATGTTTCAAAAGTTTCTTTTGTAAGGCGTTCACCGGTAGCAACCCATTGCAGATCGTTGTAAGTAATACCCAGTCTTTGCTGCCAGCCTTCATCAAACATGGCACTGTTGATAAATGTATTGCCAGCGGTATAAGGATACAATTCTGTGGAAATATCAAAACCTTTTTTATTGGCTGCCTGGATCATATCAAGCGCCGTCTGTATTTGTCCGAGCGACATACTATTAATATGAACAATATGCAAGGGCGCGCCGGTTAACACAGCATCTGCAATAACTTCCTGTATAGAAATGATCCCGGGGTTGCGGACATGAGAAAAAACCAGCACATTCATTTCTGCAGCCAGTTGATAAATCCTGAACATTTCATCTGCCGGAGTATTTGGCAGGTAGCCAATCGGTAAACCAATTCCAATACCTCCTTCCGATAATGAAAGTTTGATATTGCTGATCAGTTTATCGGTTTCAGCCGCAGTTAGTTTGTCTGTATAAGAAGTTGGTAATGTTTTAAACAACACATCAATGCCGGATTCTCCCGCTACCATTTTCTGACGCAGCATTTCCACTGCTGGCTGGTATTTTTCAAAGGCCTTAAATCTTTCATAGGGCCAGCATACACTGGCGCCATAATTAATCAATGCTTTTGATTTGCGTGATGCATACCATTGTTCCAGGTGATCAATTCCCCATTCTAATTCCAGTGCGGTAGTAATACCATCGTGCAGCTGGTATTCCTGTTCTGTGTTGTTTCTGCCATGCACGTGCATGTCAATGAAACCCGGCGCCACCACTAACCCGCTTGCATTGATCATTTCTTTTCCTTTCAATGGTTCAGAACTGATTTGTGCAATGCGATTATTGAGGATACCAACATTTTTAATGGCATCCAGTTTTGTTTCAGGGTCAATAACCCGGCCACCCGCAATAACAATATCATATTGAATATTGCTTTGTGCTTTTATTACATTAACAAAGGGAGTGACCAATAAGCAAATGAATAAAAATTTAAGTGGGGTGGATACCATAATCTATTTTATTTAAAAATGAATAGTGAGGAACAATAGGGAATAAGAATGATCACACAGTACTGAACAAAGTTATTTCATAAAATCATTTCACGCGTTGTTGCTTTCCGGAGAACCTGCTCAAAATAAAATTGAGATGCCTCCTATCAGCGACATGACAGACTTACCATGCAGTTCATCAGATCTCCATTATGTTTACGGAACATCCGGTCCTGTCATCCCGACGTAGGAGGGACCTAAGTCGCTTTCAATACATGTAAATTGCTACCGGTTTATTCACAAATAATTGAGACGCCTCCTATCAGCGACGTGACCAACTTACCATGCAGTTCATCAGATCTTCATTATGTTTCTGATACATCCGGTGCTGTCATCCCTACGTAGGAGGGATCTCAGCCGCTTGCCATAAATGAAAAATGCTTTTTCAGCAAAGAACAGTTGTCTCATTATACTGCTGTTATCTTTTTTTCAACATACAAAAGTTTTGCAATTTTTTGCTTTCGTGAATAGCAGGTAAGTTATAATTTTAGAGATGCTTAAGGTAAGTCAATTATACATCTATCCCGTAAAATCATTGGGTGGCATTGCTATTGAGCATTCATTGGTAACGGATCGGGGATTGCAATATGACCGCCGCTATATGCTGGTGGACGATCAGGGCAGGTTTCTTACACAAAGAGAATTTCCATTAATGGCCTTACTACAAACAAGCATTAATGATAATATATTAACGGTTTCTGATAAAAATTCAATTGATCTGAAACTGGAACTGCCGCTTGTACCTGCAACACATACTGATACCATCAAAGTGCAGGTATGGGACGACGCCTGTGACGCAATATTAATTGACCCATCGGCGGATAAATGGTTTACGGATCGATTGGGGTTTTCCTGCAGGCTGGTATACATGCCCGAATCCACAAAAAGATATGTAGATACCAGTTATGCAGTGGATCACGATATCACCAGTTTTTCAGATGCCTATCCTGTTCTAATGATTGGACAGTCATCTTTAAATGATCTGAATGGCCGGTTAAATGAACCCTTGCCAATGAACCGGTTCCGCCCCAATATCGTTTTCACGGGCGGGTCGCCATTTGAAGAAGATTGCATGGAACAATTCTCCATTAATGGAATCATTTTCTATGGAGTGAAGCCTTGTGCAAGATGTGTGGTTACCACTACTAACCAGGAAACGGCTGTTGTTGGAAAAGAACCATTGACCACTTTGGCGAAATACCGTCTTTTGAATAACAAAGTATTGTTTGGCCAGAATGTATTGTGCAGTTCTACCGGAATTATAAACACCGGTGACACTATAGAACTGATTAAAACAAAGCAGGCGATAATTATATAATAAAAAATATAAATCTTCCAGCATAAATGCCCGGATTCTTTCTTCAAATTACTTTAAAACCTGTTTATGGGGATTTCCACAATTGTGAATTTTAATAATTGCAGCTGATCAATTGAAAAGTTTAATTTGCCATCAATACTTATCAGGCAATTTATGCGTTACTAAAAAACTAAAACCTTGCTTATGGCTATTACATTGGACAAATTCAGGGCAAAATTAATCATCAGGGTTCTCTACGCCCGTTCTTCAGAAGAAGCAGAAAGATTTATCAAAGCTGCTATCCGGGCCATGCAAAGAGGTAATATCAATGGTGAAATCATTACCGGATTTGTTGACCGGGTGATGAACCAGCTCAGTATTCATCAATCAGCCAAAACAAATCCTATACAATGGAACAACGTTATGGCGGCCATATTTTCATTACAGCGCATGAGAGAATTAGTAAACATTTCTCTTGGGTGATTTAAAAAATAACTTTTACTTACTTTTTTCCAACATCCAAACCTGGTAAGGCGCACCTGCTTCGCGATTGCCGATAGCATAAAATGGTACGGCGGTAAAGTCTTTGGCCTTTCCGGTTGAATCTGCAACCTGTCCTGTTATAACATTCACTCCATTTAAAAGCTGCGGTCGGTAAATTATTTTTAATGAAGCATTTTCGTCAATAGAATAATTTTTTAAACCCTGGTTATCTACTGATTCAAGACCATAAACTACCGGACCAGCCGCTATAGCAAGTTTTCCTTTAATTGTTTGTACCGCATCATTTACCGCTATCAGCCTGGGTGCCATTGGTAATTCCAATTCAACCAAATCTCCTTTCTTCCACAATCGTTTGATGCTTGCATATCCATTGGCTATTTCAACAGGAATGGTCTTTCCGTTCACTTTCAATCTTACGGTTCCATTCACTTTGGAACGATAGAGATCAAATGGATTTTCTTTTTGCTCAGCCCATCCGGGTATTCTTATATTGATTGCAAAATTTTTAGTTACAGAAGGATTTACTTCAACTTTGATGTTTCCTTTCCAGGGATAGCCGGTTGTTTGCTTCAATAAGATATTAGCGCCATTCAGTTTAACAGATGCAACACTTCCTATAAACAGGTTTACAAACACATTGCCTTCATTATAGCCATAGATGTATTGCGGCAATGCACCAATCATTTTCAAAATCATGGGCGGGCAGCAGGGACAATCATGCCAGGCCCAGCGTTTGTTGCCATTTCCTATTAATGGATTTTCATAAAAATAAAGATCGCCACTCAATGAAACACCTGACAACATATTGTTATAAATAATTCTTTCAAATTCATCCATGTATTTTCCATCTGCTTCCAGTTCATTCATCTGTTCACTAAAAAAACCAGCTCCTATGGATGCGCATGTTTCCAGGTAAGCAGATTCGGGTAAATAATAATCCGCACCAAACCGCTCTCCATTTGCAATAGCACCTTCACCGCCGGTAATAAACATTCTTTTCCCAATCATGTTATTCCAATAATTATTAGCCGTATTCCTATACTGCGGATCTTTTGTTTCCAATGCAATTGCTGTCACACCTGTAGCCATCAACGTGGCCCTCACCGCATGTCCCTCGATGGTTTGCTGCTGCAGCACGGGCATGTGATCCTGGTTATAGGAAGAATCACTTTTTCTTGCATGGCTGCCATCGGCTTCGCCGTAATTGCCGCGTTGTTCTATCCAGAACTTTGCCATTGCAAGGTAATCTTCTTCACTAACGGGAACGGTCATCTTCTTTTTCAATGCAGGTTGCTCTTTAAACAACTGGTATAGTTTCAGCACTGTTTCTTCCGGACCACCATGACCAGGAATAACATTCAATTTTGGCGCGGGGCCAATTTGCTTACCAATATAATTGATGAGTTTAACGGCCACGTTAAGCAATTTTGTTTTGCCGGTGGCCCTGTAATAATGAACAGCCGCTTCCATCAGCATACCGGAATTGTAGATATCGTGCTGCCACTTATCATCCCCACCATTTGTACCCCATCGTCTATCAGGACTTATCAAAGTTGTATAGGTATTCAGGTATCCATCCGGGTCAGCATGCTGCGCTGCTGCTATTCTATCTATATAGGCATCTATTTTTTTCTCCAGTCTTGCATCAGGATATTCTGCCAATAGGTCGGCTGCACCGCGGATTGTTTCATATACCAGCCCATCGTACCAGGGTGGTCCATCATGTGTTTGCGTGTTCCTTTTTCCCTGCGCTACCAAATCAAAATTCAGGAATGCATTTCTTGTCCGGCCCCATTTCGCTTTCTCAGCAATGATATCAGGCCGGTCCGGTTCATATTTACCTTCCAGTTTATCAAATACATCATATACTGTTTTGGTGTTCCACACTTTTAGTTTGGGACTCCAGAATGGATCATCTATTCTAACCTGTTTAAAATTGAGCGGATGGATGCTTTGTTTCAGACTAACGGACTGTGCAATTGCCTTATCTGCCAATACAAGACATTGAAAAAATAATAATGCGATAGAAATTTGTATGCAAGCTTTCATCAATAATACTATTATGGTTAAGCAATTTTAAATTCCCGCTATAGTCATGCAAATAAGAAATACATTGGTAAATGTAGAGATTAAATTTTGCTGGAAAGTTTGATAATACATTTCACACTTGTAAATTCAGGAGATTAATGATCTAAATCACACGCAAGGTCCCCTTAGCAAGCGTTTGCTGGAAAGCAGAACACTACAGCTAAACCTGGGATTACTCCAACGTCGGGATGACGATCCGGATGAATCAAAACACGATAATGATCAGATGAACTATATAGTGAGTTTGTCATGCCTACGATATGAGGCATCTCATGTTTTTAACTTATCTGCATGCTGCATAACTATCATTATATTTTTTCACCGCCGAGTCTCCGCCTCATTAATTCCAATTTTCAACTTGTTTCGCGGGACCGGGTTATAAATTGATTGCACTTCAATTCACCAAACTTCAACAATAATTTTTAGCTTTAACAAAAAACAACCATGCACAACAGGCGCGAATTTCTACAGCTATCTGGTTTGGCCCTTATGGCAGCAAATATGCCTGGCCATTTAAAACCCATTGTTAGGAAAGAACCCGCCAAACTTTCTGTTCAGTTGTACAGCATCCGTGATCAGATAGGTATAGACATTAAAACTTCTTTAAAGAAGTTGGCGGATATTGGTTTTAAAAATGTAGAAACCGCTTTCTGGCCAAAGGAGACAACCATGTTACAGGCAGCAGGTTACTTAAAAGGGTTTGGTTTGAAGATATCCTCCTGCCATGTAGAAATTCCTGAAGACAAAACAAATCAGCAAGCCATGCTTGATACTGCGCGGTTATTCAATTGCAAAAAAATGATCTGGCATGGCTGGCCGGAAGACAAACGTTACAGCAGCCTGGAAGGAACCAAAGAATTAATTAAGATATACAATAAAGCCGGCCATTTTGCCAAAGACAACGGGTTGCAATTTGGATTGCACAATCATTGGTGGGAGTACAGAAACAAAGTGGGCGATAAACTGGTATATGAAATACTCAATGAAGAACTTGATAAGGATATATTTTTTGAGACCGATACTTATTGGGTAAAAGTAGCGGGACAGGATCCTGCTGCCATCGTTGAAAAATTAGGTGAGCGGGTAAAATTATTGCACATCAAAGATGGCCCCGCGGTATTTAGTCCCAAATTATTGGAAGACAAACCAGATCCCATGACCGCCGTTGGCAAGGGCACACAAAACATTCCTGCTATTGTAAAAGCAGGTACCCATGCAGAATGGATGGTGATTGAAATGGATACGGTAGCTGCTGATGCCGATGTTTTTGACGTTCTGAAGCAGAGTTATGATTATATGATTAAAAATAAATTTGCCACGCGTTGATTTAATTCAAAGGTTTATCTGCCAAAAAAATCTGCATAGGAGCAAATACGCATTTACTCAGCATGATATCAGTGCCCAAACGAACCGCCTCGTTTTCCAAGAGTTTTGTTCAACTGCTGATGAATGCAACTGCCCAATACCGTTATACTGCTGAGTCACCTCCTCAGCTGAAAACGCAGCAGTGAGTTGGGCACGGGCCCGCCGGCCTGAGGTGAAAAGATAAAAAATACCTGTTGCTGTATTTAATACCCTACATAGATCTAAACAATCTTCAATCGCTCCTCCTCCAAATCAATCTGGTACAATTGCTGACGAATAATCTGCTCATCAATCTCCGGATCTTTATTTAATTCGGCGAGATGCCTGCGCTGACTTTCCAATAATTCCACAAAGATGGCTTTTGTTTTTTCATTTAATACGCCATCATAATCCGACTTCGATCGGGTTTCCCAGTGTTGGATGAATTTCTCAATCCCTGTATGACCATTCAATTCATTTTCATATTTATTTTTTAAGACCTCATAAATGTGTTGCTTCAAACTCTGTTTTACTTGCAGACTTACTGCCTCGTTTGATTGCTCAGCAGGCGGATCTTCAAATACCCGTGAGCGCTTTATAAAATATGGAAGGGTAAGCCCCTGTATCACCAATGTAAGCAGGATGGTAATAAAGGTGATGAATAAGATCAGGTTACGCTGCGGAAATTCAGTGCCATCTGCCAAAGCAATGGGTATGGACAATGCAGCAGCCAGCGATACCACACCACGCATACCCGTCCATCCCAGGATCAATGGCAATAAAAAAATTCTGCGCCGGCTGGCAATGGTTGAAATTACATTTCGTCGAAAAAGATAAGTGGCCAGCAACGCAACATACGAACTGATAATTCTTGCAACAATCAGTACTACTGTTGTCAGCACACCATAACCAATCGCAGTACTTATCGGTATGCCTTTGGCGCGCAGACCTTGTTCTATTTCCGGAAGTTCAAGACCGATGATCAGAAATACAATACCATTCAGTATAAAAACAAAACTTTCCCACACACTAAAACCCCTGATGCGACTGGCACTGTTTAAAAAATACAAGCGCTTGGAAGACATATATAATCCACCGCAAACAACAGCCAGCACACCCGAACAATGAAGTTGTTCAGCCGTCCAGTACATGATATAGGGTTCAATCAATGTGAGTGCTATATCTGATGGCGCATCGGTAGGCAAGCGCCGGTGTGCCTGCACAAAAATCCAGGCGATGATCAAACCTATTCCGCACCCACCAATGATCATCCATAAAAAACTGCCGGCTGCACTGGCCCAGATGAACTGGCCGGTACCAATGGCTACCAATGCAAAACGAAAAATGATAAGAGAAGAAGCATCGTTCAATAAACTTTCACCTTGCAGGATAGCCGAAGTAGATCTCGGAATCTTTACAAATTTTGTAATGGCACCTGTACTCACTGCGTCTGGAGGAGAAACAATACCGCCCAATAAAAAACCCAGTGCAATACTAAAACCCGGAATAAAATGATTGGATATCACTGCCACAGATAAAGCAGTAAAAAATACCACCAGGAAAGCAAAGCTGCCAATGATCCGATACCATTTTCTCATTTCCTTAAATGAAATGGACCAGGAGGCTTCAAAAAGTAAGGGTGGCAAAAAAATAAAAAATATAAGATCAGGATTCACTCTTACCCTTGGTAAACCCGGAATAAAACTAATCAGCAGCCCCGCCACCACCAGTAAAATGGGGTAAGCTATTTTCAATTTAGCGGCCCACATTTCCAGCAATACCACGGCAGCAATCATAGCGAGCAAAAAGGGTAAAATCGTGTGCATAGGAATATTGTTTACAGGTTATGCAGGAAACAATAAAGGATGACTTTCCAATATACCCTTTTTATTGTTATTGCAATTCAACGCAGACTGGTAGTTAATTCACGATGATTCCGGTAGGTATTTATTGAGTAAATAAAAATGACCATATGTACATAGCGCTTGGGAACTCAATTGATAGCAAATTGCTTTCGTAAAACATCAGAAAAAATAAGAATTTCAATGTGCAAATTTTGTTTCGATTGCATTTTTCAAAAATCGGATGCCAAAAGATACCAATGAAAATTTAAATCTTAAAAATAAGTAATAAACCTTTTGAAAACGAAACCATTTAAATCACTTGTTCACTTTTGTTGCAAGTTATTATCTCCGAGAAAGCTTCTATCGGAATAGAAACAGTAAATTTAGTTATCAAAGAAAGAATTGGGTTTATGGTTACAATATAATTATCTAAAATTTATTGAAATTAGAATATGATACAACAAGGTCTTTACGAGCAACTAATAAATAAATTAATATCAGCCAAGTTAAACAACTTAGATAAAAGTTCCTTTTACATAAAAGAAACCGCAATAGATAAAAATGAAGCAGCAAGAGTTCTTTCACAATATTTAGTTGAAGTTATTCGGTTTGCATTTAGCCTTATTTCTGGAGAAGAAAGTATTGATAGACAAATTGAGCTGTCAAACAAAATTATTTTTCTACTACGAACCGAATTAAAAGACGAAGAATTTGATAATGATTTAATTGCAACTGAGGCAAAAATCCTTTCGGCAATTTTCTCAAAGATTGATGCAAGTTTTTCTGATTTTGAAGAACATCTCAGAGAGATAACACCCTACACAAGATTGTCGCAAAGTGAATTATTCACTGGTAACAATGCGGGTATTTCTCTAGAAAGCGAAATTAAAAAAGAAATCCTCTCTTCAAATAAAATCAATTTTCTGGTTTCATTTATCAAATGGACTGGAATAAGAATTTTTGAGAAAGAGTTATTTGAGTTTACCGACGGGGGTGGACAATTAAAAGTGATTACTACTTCATACATGGGAGCTACAGATTTGAAAGCTGTAGAATATTTATCAAGTTTAAGGAACACTGAAATCAAAGTTTCATACAATACAGATAATGAGAGATTACATGCGAAAGCATATCTATTTTATCGAAACACCGGCTTCCATACAGGTTATATTGGTTCATCAAACATTTCCCGTTCTGCATTGACTAATGGCTTGGAATGGAATTTAAAAGTGACAACAACAGAGGTAGGGCATATTATCGATAAATTTCAGAAAACCTTTGAAACCTATTGGCAGGATAAAGAATTTGAATTGTTTGATAGAGGAAATCACAGTGAGAAACTAAGGATCGCTTTAAAGAAAGAGAGAATACATGAAAGAAATAATTCTGCTGCTTATTTTGATATTAAACCTTTTCCTTTTCAGGAAGAAATTTTAGAAAAATTAGAAGCAGAAAGAAAAGTACACGACCGATTTAGAAATTTGATTGTTGCCGCAACTGGTACAGGCAAAACAGTAATTTCAGCGTTTGATTTCAAAAACTTTAAAAAGAAAAACGCAACTGCAAAACTGTTGTTTGTTGCACATCGAAAAGAAATACTACAGCAGGCACAGGCAACATTTCAGGGCGTATTAAAAGACAATAATTTTGGAGAATTGTGGGTTGATGGAATTGTACCCGAAAAATATGATTGTGTTTTTGCATCTGTTCAAACATTGAATAGTCAAATAGATTCGCTACAACTTTCCAATACTTTTTATGATTTCATAATTGTAGATGAAGTTCACCATATAGCTGCTTCAAGTTACCGTCCCATACTAAATCATTTCAAATCCAAAATTCTTTTGGGCTTAACTGCCACTCCTGAAAGAATGGATGGTGAAGATATTCTCAGAGATTTTTCCAATACGATTGCTGCTGAAATTAGATTGCCGGAAGCACTAAACAGAAAGCTGCTTTGTCCCTTCCAGTATTTTGGAATTACAGATAGTGTTGATTTATCAAATGCTACATGGCAAAATGGAAGATACTTACCAAGTGAATTAACGAAAATCTATACTCAAAATGATAAACGAACCGGAGAAATTATTTCTAACCTAAACAAGTATTTGAGAGATATAAATGAAGTAAGAGCACTTTGCTTTTGTGTTACTCAAAAACATGCAGAATTCATGGCAGAAAAATTTTCACTTGCAGGTTTGAAAGCAGATTATTTAGTGAGTTCAAGAAATGAATTAAGAGAAGAATTAAGAAAGAAATTTTCAAGCAAGCAAATCAATTATCTTTTTGTAGTTGATATTTTTAATGAAGGTATTGACATATCAGATATTGATACAGTCTTATTTTTAAGACCCACAGAAAGCTTAACGATTTTTCTTCAACAGCTTGGGAGAGGCTTAAGATTGGCAGAAGGTAAAGAGTGTTTAACTGTTTTGGATTTTGTTGGTAATTCAAGACCGGAATATGATTTCGAAGGAAAGTTCAGAGCATTGGTTGGCAAAACAAACACTTCAATTAAAAAAGAACTTGAGGATGATTTCCCTCATTTGCCTTTGGGATGCACAATTAATTTAGAGAAGAAAGCAAAAGATTTCATTTTGCAAAACATCCGTAATTCAACTTCATTAAACATTAATCAACTGCTAAATAAAATTCGTAATTATAGACACCAAACTACTTTGCCCCTTACACTTAAAAACTTTTCAAACTTTTATCACATTCCTCTACAACTGATTTATAAGAAAAGTAATTGGAAAAAATTATGTGTGACGGCTGAACAAATTCAAGATTACTCTAAAATAAACGAGAATGAAATTTACAGGGCTATTTTCAAAAAATGGCTTTCATGTGCTTCAAATTCTTATTTTGAATTTATTTTATCGTTGGCAAAAAAAGATTTCACCATAAATTTTAATGAACTAAACGAAGTAGAAAAATCTATGTGTTTGATGCTTCATTACGATGTTTGGCAAACTGGTGGTAGCTTCAAAACACTTGAAGAAAGTATTATTGCAATAGGAAAAAATAAAATTTTGACCGAGGAAATAATTGAGGTTCTTGAAATTCTAATTGACAAAATTGACTTTATTGAAAAAGAAATCCAACTTCATTATTCACAGCCACTAAAAGTACATGGTCGTTATACAAGAGAACAAATTTTAGCAGCATTTGAAGACAGTACATTTTTAAAAAAATCAAGCAACCGGGAAGGAGTAGTTAATTTAGAAGATAAAAATACAGAACTTCTTTTGGTAACCTTAGACAAAACAGAAGAAAACTATTCCCCAACAACTATGTATAATGATTATGCAATTAATGAGAAGTTATTTCATTGGCAATCTCAAAATTCATCCAAGCCTGAAATTGGAAAAGGTTTAACATATATAACTCATCAAGAAAACGATAAAACAATTTTACTATTTATAAGAGAAAAAAACAATGACGAATTTGGTAATACAATGGGTTATGTTTTTTTAGGGATTGTAAATTACAAAGAACATTATGGTTCAAAACCAATGAGCATCAACTGGGAATTAAACGAGCCGATACCTGCTTACATTTGGAAAGATTCTGTTAAGATGGCCGTTGGTTGAAATATTTGATTTAAGACTTTTAGAATAAAATGTTCGGTTTTCTTGCAGTTCAATGGTAAACTCAATAAGAGTATCAGAACAATGAAAAAGAAAGATACTGAATGTTTTAAGATTTCTTAATTGGATTACTATAAATTCTGATGAAATCTGAATTCGTGTGTATGTAGGATGCTGTTGACGAACCGGTTTTTAAAGATTGAATCACACAAAAAATACTTTATGTACAGACCAACAGCCAAAGGATATTTTTCAGGATGTGGAGGAATGGAGATAGGAATAATGCAAGCAGGAGTAAATATGATTCAATCCCTTGACCTTGATATTAAAGCAACGGACTGTATGCGAGTGAATAACAACTACTTTTCTCACCCTGTTATTAATGGAGATATAAAAGATAAGACAGTATTGGAACAACCTAATTCCGAAATAATAATTGGAACCTATCCCTGTACAAAATATTCAGTATTAGCAGATATTCATGGAACAAGAACTGGCGATGATTTATTTCTCCATTTCTTTCGGCACATCGCTATTGAACAACCAGAAATGTATATTGTAGAAAACGTTCCAGGTATGAAAAAATTTAAAGTCGTGATGGAGGCTATGACGAAATTACCTGACTATTATGTAAATGTTTTCTGTCCGGTTGATGCAGCTAATTGGTTACCACAAAGAAGAAAGAGGCTTATTCTAATTGGAACAAGAAAGCCATTTAATATTAGCTCACCAAAAAGTGTAGTCAATAAACTAAGATTGAAAGATATAATTGAAAAGAATCCAGAAGTTGAAATGCCTGACTATGTTATAAATAGAATTAATGGAAAGTATCGGGATAAACCAATCATTGTTGACCCAAATGAAATATCGGCAATTGCCCCAACTTGTTTGGCACATTATTCAAAAGATTTAGGCACAAGATTGGTAAAAGATAAATCTTCAAAATATGGAGTGAGACCATTTTCAATTAGGGAATATGCAAGGCTTCAAGGATTTCCAGAAGATTTTAATTTTGAAAATAAAAGAAGTGCATACCGATTAATTGGTAATGCAGTAGCAGTGCCAATGGGCCGATGGGTAGGAGACCAAGCGATGAGATATTTTAATTAAAGAAACATTTGATAATGATACGCTTCACTTTGCTCAATCGAGTAATAAATGTACAAGAGTGCGACGCAACTAAAGCTTAATAGTAGTCCTGTATTCTGGCTCAAAAATATTTCTATTTTGCAACCCACCAAAACGAAAAATTATTTCAGATGATGAAACCGAATTACAAAAACGACAAGAGGACTTAGAGAAAATAAAATCTATACCTACGGCAATTTGGAAGAAGATTGAAGAATGGGGTAGAGAAACTGATAATTTATCAAATAATCAACAAAGCATTGCCTGGAACTTGTCATTAAAAGTTAGAAATAATTCACCTATCCTGGCAAATGAAATGTCAAATGGAATAAGCATTATTGAGAAGGTAATTGACAAAGCACCAGAACTCTTTTTTGAAATTGATGAGTTGGTTGAATCATCAAAAAGTAATGGAAAAGACCCTGAAATCTCTCTGGAGTTAATAAAAAAAATGGCTGATTGGGATAGAAGTAAAAAGCGTTTAAAACCTCATCATTTTAGAATGATGTTTGATATTGTCAATGGTAAAGAGGAGCTATCAAGTCAAAACAAAAAGTATTGCCTGATGAATTTTCATTTCATTTCAAAGTATGGCTTCAAATTTTAATGATCTCAAGTCCCTTTCTCCCCTGCCCCTGTTCATGTCCGCACAAACTTTTTTCATAATCCATCCATACTTTTTTTTAGGAACCCAAAATCGCCAATCCCTGTTTCATCATGCCTTGCTGCAGCTCAATAATGTTTAACGGAATAAATGCAAAGGTCAACCAAACAATTGCAAGTATGCAGCCTTCCTATGTGGATGGGTAGTTGTGCCATAGTGCGTTTTTGAAGCATAGCCAAATAAGGCTTCATTAAAATTCCGTACAGCAATCCGCTTCTTCAACAGCCACTCATTATTAAAATGTTTCTCATTAAATTACAGCATGCGTTTAAAGTGGATTATTATTTGTTTGCTGTTTGCCGGCTGTGTGGTGGGTTGCCATGCACAACCTGCTGGTACAACCGCAGCAAAAAATGCTGACACTGTTTATGGCTGGCGCAAAGCTTCTGCAGACGGCATTGGAAAATATTATTTGCAAAGAGAAATTGCACATGTAATGGGTTCGGCTGGCAGCAATTGGCTGGAAAGAAATGAACGCCAACAGGAAGAAAACACGGACCTGGCTATTGAAAAAATGAACCTGGCACCCAATAGCGTAGTGGCAGATATCGGGGCGGGTACGGGATATTATAGTTTTAAGCTTGCAGCCAAAACACCTACCGGTAAAGTTTATGCGGTGGAGATACAGGATGAAATGATCCGTTATCTCCGCAACAAAAAAGCTTTGTTGAAAGACAGTATTGTTGAAATTGTAAAAAGTGACTCCCTTTCTCTCAACCTGCCAGACAATAGCATTGACCTGGCTTTGATGGTAGATGTTTATCATGAACTGGCGTTTCCGCACGAAATGCTGCAGGCCATCCGGAAGGCACTCAAAAGCAATGGCATGTTATTACTGATTGAATACCGTGGGGAGGACCCGGCCATTGCCATAAAAGCATTGCACAAAACAACCGTAACACAACTTAACAGGGAACTAAATGCCAACGGGTTTCAATTGCATTCCCAGGGAGAATTTTTACCCATCCAGCATTTTTTGTTGTACAAAAAGAAATAATTTCTCTTTCCAATTAATTTTTCGGGTAAGTTTTGCGCTCAACCTCATTATAGCCCGCAGGATTGATGGGATGTTCCCATTTCACCATCTATTGCATGTTCACCAATTGTTGAATTTTGTTTACTAACCGAAAGCATTATCTTGTTTTTGCACGCGGTACGTTTATTTTCAAAAGCTGGCGTTTGTTATTTGGCGTTACTATCACCCGCTTGAATAATGGGCTGCCAATACAGATTTCTACCATTGCAGTAAACTAAATACCTGCCAATAAGTTACTTTTTGCAGCCTGTTCCTGTAATTTCTTTTATTTGCAGCAAATTGACAATCTGCCATTATAAATTATTATATTCGCAGCAGGCCGTTGGCAAGGTTTTCACTAACTCCCATATATGGATATCGGTAAATTCAAGCCAGGTTCATTAAAAAAGCAGCATGGTTACAGCAGTTTCTCTCCCGAAATGGTGAACCATGACTGGTTGATAAACGATGCTAAAATAAATAACCTGCTGAGCCAGGCAGACAGGAAGTTAGGTGAACTCAATGCCTTTTCAATGCTGGTACCCGATGTGGATTTTTTTATCAAAATGCACATCACCAAAGAAGCTACCAAGAGCAGCAGTATCGAAGGCACGCAAACCAGCATAGAAGAAGCCTTGCAAAACGCAGCGTATATCGCCCCTGAAAAAATTGACGACTGGCAGGAAGTACACAACTACATAGACACCATGCATTATGCCATTGCCCAGTTAGAAAAGCTGCCTGTAAGTAACCGCTTATTAAAACAAACACATAAAAAGCTGTTAAAGGGTGTGAGGGGTAAACACAAACTGCCCGGCGAATTTCGTAGATCTCAAAACTGGATTGGTGGTGAATCGCTGAAAGATGCAACTTTTATTCCGCCAAATCAGGACGAAGTACCCGATCTGATGAGTGATCTTGAAAAGTTTCTCAATAATGATGAACTGCAGGTTCCTCCGCTTATCCGTATTGCAATTGCACATTACCAATTTGAAGCCATCCACCCATTTTTGGATGGTAACGGAAGGCTTGGCAGACTTTTAATTACACTGTGTCTCGTAAGCAATAATATTATTAACAAACCTGCCTTATACCTGTCTGACTTTTTTGAAAAAAACAGGCTGTTGTATTATGACAACCTTACATTGGTAAGAAATAAAGGCTTCCTTAAACAATGGCTCATCTTCTTTTTAACCGGTGTATTAAAAACTGCAGAGAGCTCCATTGATACATTCAATGCCATTATCAAATTGAGACAGGTGGTTGAAGAAAAGAAAATTATCACTTTAGGTAAAAGGGTGCCGCTGGCATTGGAATTAATACGCTACATGTACAGCAAGCCAATCGTAGATACCAATGAAATTGCAACCGCTTTAAAAGTAAATATTTCAACAGCACACCGTCTGGTAAAGGATTTTGAAAAGCTAAAAATACTGGTGGAACAAACCGGCTATAAGCGTAACCGTGTGTTTGTCTTTGAAGATTATATGAAATTATTCAGATAATAACAACGATGACAAATATAAAACACCTGCCATGGTTCGTGTCCGCACGAAGCTATTTCACAAACAAAGCAACTTCCTTATACACTTTATTAGCGGCGAGTTCCGCAATTACTCCCGGTTTACCATAGCCCGCTTATGCGCACACTTCGCCTGAGGAATAACGAACCGCTTTGTTTTTCGTAAGCCTTATTCAGCTGCTGATGAATAGATAGGTCCAATAATGATCTACTGCTGAATTACCTCCTCACAGGAAAACGCAGCGGTGAGTTGGGCACGGGGCCCACCGGCCTGAGGTGAAAAGGTAAAATATCTATTGCCTTCTTGCTGTGTAGTAATACGAGAGAGAAACGGAATAAACATAAAGACGCATTTACTCAGCCTGATTACAGTGCCCAAATGAACCGCCTTGTTTTCCATGAGTTTTGATCAACTGCATAATAAAGCGACTACCCCATTTCGTTATACCGCTGAGTCACCTCCACGGAGGAAAACGCAGCTGATCAAAAGTTAACTAATGATAGCGCAACGTCCCCTCCGGGAGACGTTGCTGGGAAACCAAGTTAAAATATTTATCCGCTTTGTGCAGCGTGATTACCCAATGCCTTTAACTGTGCAACATTTTATCCAGGTAATTATAACTGTTGGTAACATTCTGTATTGGCATCGGCGCTCCGTCCTGTTCTACAAAAAAATATTTCATACCAGACAATTTTGCATTGTCGAATATCCGTTTGAAATCTACCACGCCTGTTCCTACTTCAGCAGGGTTCATCGTAGTTTTATCAAGATCTTTCGCATGCCATAACGGGTAACGGCCGGGATGCAGTTTAAACAATTCAACCGGATCCTGTTTTGCCTTTGTGGCCCATGCTAAATCCAATTCCATTTTTACATGTTCCTTATCTGTATTCTCCAGCACATAATCAAAAGGCCGGTGACCATCTATTGTATCGAACTCGGTTTGGTGATTGTGGTATGCAAACTGCACTTTGTTTTTGCTGCATGCTTCACCGGCTTTGTTGAAAACATCCACCGCCATTTTTATTTCATCCATGGTACTTACCGGTATGCTTGAACAAACCAGGTAACTGATACCGCCCGCTGCCGCATCATCGGCCAGTTGCTGGTAATTGTCTTTCAGGTTGGGCGTTTTTGCCATGCTTTTAAACATGGGTTCCATTTTTTTAATCCGCGCTGAATCCTCCGCCGTTTTGGCCATTTTCATTACCCCTTCCATCGTGAAAGGAGCACCACCCACATGTGCCGAACGCCAATGCATACCCGCATCTTTTACCATGGCCGCAAATTCTTTTGGCGCATATCCATAAAAGTTACCTTTTTGAGAACCGGCGCTTTCTACTTCTTTATAACCAATAGCGGCCAGTTTTTCCAATGTGCCTTTTGCATCGGTGCTCATTAAATTGCCCAATGTGTACAATTGAAGACCAATGGGCATTTTTGCTTTGTTGCCCATCAAATTGGCGTAATCAAGTTTTGGCAACAATAAACCCGCTAAAGCGAAGCTGCCCGTTTGTTGTAAAAATTTTCTCCTGTTTGACATGATATTTTTTTTATTAAGAATGTTTTTTTAGCCGGCACAATTATAATTGCAGGACTGTAATTTAAACTATTTACACGGATAATGGATTCAGACAAAAATGGTATTGATTACTCAAATACTCAGTTACTGCTTCACTATACTACCTACTTTTATTTAACTACTACCCGCACGCGTCGAAGGTTTTTAATTATTGTACACGCTGTTTTGTTATCGCCTTGCCGTTGAGCAGCCACCCGTAGCGCAGGAAAATATATTCCTGGTTTTTAAAATGGTTCTACATAAATAAATTTCCCGGGTTATTGTACCACCATGTTACCAATCTCAAAAGAGCTTTGAAGAGATTACAATCAGACCTGGATGAAAAATTGGTAGGCTTCAACCTCATGAGTGAAACATTTACCATGGGCCCATTACAAAAATTGTATGAGGCCATTCAGCAGCGAGAATTTGTACGCACCAATTTTCAGCGAAAGATGCCAGCAAGGAATATTTTGGAACGATTGGAAAAACAATACAATGGTAAATCCCATAAAGCGCCCCAGTTGTACAGGTTTATAAAAATAAATCTTCCTAAACTTCGTAGGGTATTTATTGGCAGCGGGTGCTGCAACTATTTCCCATTTATTGCAGCACGTTGGGGCGAAAAACATTTCCCGGAAAGGAAAGGCTATCTATTTTCCTTTAACTTTTTCAACTGCTCCGCAGCATGGTTATTTTGCGGGTTGAGCAATAAAGATTTTTCATAGTATTCAATAGCCTGTTGTTTATCGCCATTGTTCATACAGGCTTCCGCCAGGCTATCCCAGGTATTCCATGAATGAGGAAAGAGTTTTGTATTTTCTTTGAAAATGATCAGCGCATCAGCCGGCTTCTTCATGCGGGTAAGCAGGTAACCCAGACTATTGATGGTTTCTTCGCTGGCAGTATCGCCGCGACTCTTCAATGCCTGCCTGTATTCCTCCAGTGCTATGACAGCACCTTTGTCTGCAGCCGATTTTATCAGCAATTTATTGGGAGAATCGTAATGATCATAACCCAAATCTGCAAGGGATGGGTGTTCGCCGCCAATGGCATCGTCCAGTATTTCTTTGGTAAAAGATAGACCATTGTATCCATCGGCAAAATAAATAACGGCGTTCTTACCCGGCAGAAAAGCGCAGATAAACGCTTTTGCATCACCGTTATCTCCCCAATGCCAGCAATAATTTCCATTGGGCGGGGTCTCCAGCCCAATACCAAGTCCCCAGGCAAGGGTTGGATATTTTATATTCGTTCTTACCTGTGGTTGCAACATTTGTTTCCAGGTAAGCGGTTGCAATCCGGTGCCATTGATGAGCGCTATCACAAATTTCGCATAGTCGCCAGCGGTAGTTTGCAGGCTGGCGGCGGCATTGCCATGATCCTGCGTACTGTCTTCTTTACCATCTTCCGGCTGGTTGCGCCCCGCCCAGTTGCCCAGCACATTGTGACGGAATGCTTTTAGTGAATCGTATCGGTTGCGCCAGATATAACTGCTGGCAGTCATGCCCAGCGGCTGCAAAACATACCGTTGCATAAAGGTTTCGAATGAAAGTCCAGTTATCTTTTCGGCTACCCTCGACAGGTATACCATTCCTTCCCCGGAATAACTGAATTTGGAGCCGGGTTCAAACAATATAGGCAGGTTCTTTTCATTTCTCCAGTTTGGAAAGCCAGTGGTATGACTAAGCACCAGTCTCGCAGTAATCAAATTGATGCGGTCATCATTTACGATATCGTAATTGTTGCCCAAATATTTGTTCAGCGGAGAATCCAGGTTCAACCTGCCCTCATCTACCAGCTTCAATACGGCATAAGCAAATACAGGTTTGCTCAGCGAAGCGGCTTCAAAAACCGTGTTGGTATTTACAGGCTTGTTATTTCTGGCATCTTTAATTCCAAATGCACCGGTCCACACCAGCTTTCCGTTACGGATAAGCGCTATTGAAAGACCCGGCACGTCCGACTTTTTTAGTAATACAGGAATGTCTTGCTGCAATTTATTGATGGCCTCTTTTTCAGGAAGCATCTCCTGTGCCATTGATAAAATATAAACCAGTAACGCAACTGCCAACAGGATTGGTTTTTTTGTGTTCATCATTTGTATTTACAAATATATAATACGGCTAATGTACGGCGATAGCGGGCAGCGAAATAAGTGGCTATATTGCTATACCCTGTTAAAAGACTATCGAAAAACATTTATGTTACAGGATTGGAATTTAATAACCCGCCCTAGCCGTTTTTAATGATGAGTTGTTCATGCGCTAGTTCAAGTGTATCTATCGCCACTTCATTACCATCTGCTTTCAAATCGGTGCTGGTTATTTTTGTGGGCCAGGCATTTTGCAATTGCCATTGCATAGTTATGTTTCCTGCTTCATCCAGCAATTTGATAATAACAGTGCTTCGTTTTATGGTCTTCATTTCTATTGCTGCATGCCAGTTCCAAAAATGATTGTCGTTTACAAATACACCGCGCTTCAGGGTAATATTGCCATATTTCGTTATCCCCGGCATTTTCTGCGTAGCAAAAAGTGGACTGTTTGCGTTCCTGTATTCGATTATCTGGCTTTCTACGTCCATGCCGGAGACTTCCTGGAATGCCACGCCTTTTAATTCATCACCAAGGTCTACTATGAACCTGAACTTTGGCGTGGGCCATGTTTCATTGCCATCATTCGTTGCCATATTTCCCTTTTATTAATTTGTTTACCAGCAGGTGAGGCTTGCAGGTTAAAAACTAACTCATAAGCATATACGAAAAATTAAACCAACTTTTTCAAATGATCAGATAGCCGCAGGCTTAGCGCAATCACTGTTAATGTTGGATTGGGTGCTGCAGCGGTTGCATAACAGGAAGCGCCTGCCACATGCAGGTTAGCGATGCCATGCACTTTGCAATTGGCATCCACCACACCGTTTGCAGGATCATCGCTCATGCGCGTAGTACCCATATGATGCCACCCCCCACCGGTAAACGAAGGCCATGCCGTATCGTTCTCATCCCAGAGATACTCCATAAGTTTTACGCGGCCCACACCGGTTTTGCCAATCTGCTGACCAATGAGTTCGTAAATTTTACGGATACTGTGTTTCTCCAATGGCGTTAATACCCAATGAAGGTTTGCCCTCGGCATACCCAAAGCATCTTTTTCTGTGTCCAATGTTATTCGGGAGTCAGGATTGGGCGCCTGTTCAATTCTTGTAAACAATTCATAGGATCTGAAAATTTTATCATCCGCTTTAGCATTTTTCACTTCTTTGCCAGCGTCACCAAATTCTTCCATCAATTTATCAAGGTTCTTTTTCGGATTGTCAGAATTCCAGATATCCATGATCGGTTTTACTTTTTTTGCCATCGTCAACGGAGTCAATGATGCGGTTCCATTGAGTATTTTATTTTTAGCCTGCTGTTCCTTAGTGATACCCAGTTCACACCGCATCGTCTTTCCAAAATCCCAGGTATAAAGTTTAAGTGGATCGGGTCGCGACAACCATAGTTCCGCAGATTTTATTTCCAGGTGTTCCATGAAATACCTGCCTACATTGTCGTGATCATTTCCCAATCCTTTTGGCGCCTGTTTATTAGATGATAATAATATTCTTGCATTCTGTACAGAACAACAGGCCAGGATGAAATGCTTTGCTTTTACCGTATGTTGCTTACCGGTATAATTTTTTACCGTTACCTGCTTTATAGCAGAAACATTTTCATTCGCGGTAATGTCTACCAGGTTTGCATAAGTATACAAATGAACATTCTTTGCGTTTACGATAGCATCCCTGTATTTAGTACCAAACCGGGTATTGCTGAATTGCCACACTTTGTTCCATACTACTGATTCATCTTTTAGTATCGATTGCAATTGCGGATCCTTCTTTTGCCAGTATTTCCAATCATATTCATAAGGACCCAGCTCAACATTTTTATGCGCTCTTTTATAAAACGGATCCAGGTCGGCACGTTTGATTGGCCATCCGCTGTGCGGAATCCAATCGCGTTTTTCAAAATCAACCTCATCAAACGTAGAACAGAAGCCGGCCCAATGCCCTGTTGTACCGCCAAAATAATGCAGCCGTGCAGATCTCAATGGAAAATAATGCTGTCCCGTTGTTTTTCCTGCATAGAGATCTTGTACCTTATCATCATATTCAAATCCACCGCCTTCCAGTAAAATCACTTTCTGAGAACTGCCAATCCAGTCCAACGCAATGCTGATACCGGCAGCGCCTGCACCAACAATACAAATGTCTCCTTCAATAATACTGTCTGTGGGCAATTCCCTTGCGTCGATATGCATATAGTGGCTGTTTAAATAATTTATTAACGGGTTAATGAGAACAGCGCACACTGCCGCGCTTCGGTAAGTGATATCACCCATCCATTGATGACAAGGGTGTTCCCCTGGTCCAAATCATTGTTTATATTTTTCTCCAGGAACATATCAAATTCCTTTTCAGGAGTATTGGATGAAATGTTACCCGTCTTGTTCGTCTGCAGCTGTTCTTCCAGTGCCTTAATATTATATTCTTCCTTATGCATACTGCCATATGCTTTACCGATGGCCATAATTTCTTTTTCGTCTGTGATCTTTGCAAGCGACTGTGGAAGCGCCAGTTTTTTGTCATACGCATTGGCCGACCCTTTACAGTTGAGATAGGGAATGCTGACAGCAGCCGCGCCTATTGCAGTGAGGGCTATAAATTTTCCACGTTTCATATAACAGGCAGTTTTTAAAGTAGTGTAAGCAATTTAGGTGATTATTTTATTAATATAACCCCGTTGGTATAAGTTCTGATCAATTGTGTGCAACATCCAGGTGTTACGGATGCTATTTATTTCAAACAAATATTTATAATTAATAATAGGTAAAATTGATTTGCTGTGCCGGATCCCCGTTTATCAACTTAAAATAAATATATCCCACGTGCTTAATTCCAAATTGGCTGGCAGCAACACCTGTAAACAAAAAACCCACGCAATTGCATGGGTTAATATGCCTGCAATCAAAATAATTATTGCAATATTACTTTCCTGATTACTTTTTTTGGGGGTTCCGAAATATAAACTGTCTTCCCATCGGGTGTGGTTGCTATTCCCCCAATTGTTGCAAGACCGGCACTTTTCGCTGGTCCGTCTCCGTAAGTCTTACTAAACCCCACAACAGTTGTCACTTCCTTACCTGGTCTTACCATTCTCAAAGATGGCAATCCATTGCCGCCTTCACCATAGGTGGTAAAGAAAACAATACTTCCATCCTGGTTGGCGGTTACCTGTGTAACCCTGTTTGCCTGTGCCTGGCTTACCGGACCGTCCTTATCTATTCCCAGTCCATCTTTGTATTGAAACAGTGATGTTACATTGCCGGCAGGGGTCACCATTCTTACCAAATCATTTCTGAAATCAGCTACATAAATATTACCGTTAGCGTCAGATGCAATATCGGATACGCTACCAGCAAAACTAGCGTCTTCACCCAAACCGTCTTTGAAGGGCCAGGCATTGCCGCCTCTTGTGCCGGTGGATTTACCAGCAAAGGAAACAACGGTTCCGTTAAAAATCTCATGCATTGTATTCCAGGAGGTGTTGAAAAAATAAATTTCTCCGTTGCTGCCGGTTGCGATACCGTTTGTTAAATCAAAATGATCCACTGTATTTAACGGGCCCGTGGCATTGCCCGCATAAATCCTGTCTGCAAGTTTTGTGATCTTAAATGAATTACCATTGGGCTCAATCTTTATCAAATCATTTTCTTTTGTAGTAAAATACAGGTTACCGCCTGCCCAGCCAGGTGCTCTGTCTAGATCGAGTATTTCACTGTAATTACTAATAGTACCCAGGGGCATATAGGTTTTTACATTGTTCTGTTGATCAATACTGCGGATAACTGTACCATCAGCTACATATAATGTACTGTTTCGATCATCATATACCATTTTTGTTGGGTTCCATAACCTTGCGTTGCTGCCATTGCCATCTTCTGCATTGCCATGATCGCCGGCTTTGCCCGCAATGGTATAAACAATTGCATTTGATTCACCCGGTTTATCATTTGTTCCTCCCGGATTAGAAGGGACATGGTCTGATGCTTTAGTGCAGGATATAATGTTTATCAAAATAAAAACAATTGCAGCGTATGCCCTGCTTACATAAAAAAAATTCATGCTGATAAGATTTGATAATATTTATGAATGACTGCCAGTATCTATTGACAGCGTTATTGTTTGCATTGCAAAGCTGTTGCAAATAGAATCTGATAAAAACTGCAGTTGTAGTGAAGTGATCAAACGGCTGTATGAAATGTGGTTTTGCAAATAAGCGCTTCCTTTTAATAGTTGTTCATTTAATCAATCAACATTTCATCTAATGATTATGGCAATTCATTCATGCCCCCATAGGAATGCCATTGTTCCAAAAATATCTTGCAGCAATAATTAAGACTTCTTTCATGAAATTCAAACTACTTCGCACTGCAACCCGCTTTATTACGACAGCCTCAGTTGTACGGGTTGCGGTTCATGCCTTTAAAACGGTATCATTTGCCAGGTACAATTATGAAAGAAGAACCGCAAACTGGAAAATGCATTTGAATTCAGTTTGAAAATTATTCATCATTTTTTATTCATAAATCAATAATCATTCACTTTTAAACTTTGTCAATTATGCGTCACTCGATTTTTATGGTTGCCGGAATTGCAGCGGTTCTGACTGTAGCCGTTATTGCCTGCACCAACTCTTCCGCCTCCAAAGAACCCGTTGCCAAACTGGATGCAACGGCAATGGTTAAACGCGGCGAATATCTTGTAAATGCCATTGGTTGCGATGATTGCCATTCGCCCAAACGAATGGGCGCAAATGGGCCGGAAATTATCCCGGAACTTCGTTTATCCGGCTTTCAGCAAAATGGGACACTACCAGCAATTGATACCAACCAGGTTAAAAAAGGCTGGACCTTATTATCCCCGGATTTAACCGGCGCTGTTGGCCAATGGGGTGCTTCATTTGCCGGTAATATTACCAGTGATGGAACTGGCATTGGTAACTGGACAGAGGAAAATTTTCTTCGTGCTATACGTGAAGGAAAATTAAAGGGTCTGGCAAATAGTCGGCCTTTACTACCTCCAATGCCCTGGTTTGTATACCGTAATATGACGGATGAGGATCTGAAATCCATTTTTGCGTATCTGAAAACAACCAAACCGGTTAAAAATATTGTTCCAGCAGCAAAATCACTGTCGGCGCTTCAATAATTATCGCGTCTTAGAGAACCTGTGACTTAAGATGTTCTGAATACACTGCAGACTGACAGCAGTGTATTCATTTCCTTAGCAGGTTTAATAAGTTGAACCCGTACGGAACAGTTAATAGCGTTAAACCCGGCTGCAATTCATACAGCGTTTTACTCAATTCATACCAGACCCTGTACATCCCATTGCCCGTTTAAGACAGCAATGCACAAAACATAGTAATTTGTAATAGAATGAAAATGGTGATACCGCAATACAATGGAAAAGATAACCTGGTAATGGTATTGACCATGCCGGCTTTTGCCATTGTTGTGAACAGCATAATCCTGGACGCCTCCTATTATAGCAATTGGAAAATATTTATTGTTGCTACTATCCTTACCGCAATAGCAGGCACTATAGATTTTATCCTATGTGGATTGGTTGCGGTGGCATTGAAAGCCCATTTCCCGGCTGAACATCAGCTTATGAAGCGACTTTCATTCATGATTATTACATTTCTGATCATCAGCGGTCTCTATTTGTATTCATTGTTCCGTGGCTATGAAATGATTACTTTTTTCAATTATCATTTTAACCAGGCAAGATTTATCTGGAGTTATTTTTCATTGGGTATTCTCAATATTTTTCTCACTTTTCTTATGGAAGGAATCTCGAGGTACAACGACTGGTTAAAAAACCGGCAGGAAACAGAGGCACTGAACAACGCCTATAAAAAGAGTCAGTTATATGGATTGAAAAGCCAGGTGAATCCGCATTTTTTATTCAATAGTTTAAATTCTCTTTCCAGTCTGATACAGGATGACGAAGAAAAAGCAGAAGCCTTCCTCGACGAAATGAGCAAGGTCTATCGCTATATGTTACGCAGTGATGAAGAACAAATGGTAACCCTGGAAACAGAACTCAGTTTTGTAAATTCTTATATTCATATATTAAAAGCCAGGTACGGAGATGGATTGCAGCTTCGCATACAGGTATCTGAAAAAGACAAAACAACCTTATTGCCCGCGTTGGCATTGCAGGTAATCATTGAAAATGCATTTTCACAAAATATAGTAAGCAAGTCAAACCCGTTGATCATATCCATTGCATCTACAGGGCAAAATTTTATAGAAGTCAGCAACAATGTTCAACCCAAAACAATCACAGATGCGATGGATTTTGATGCGGGGCTGGATAACCTGGTTCAGAAATACTGCCTGCTGAACCTGCCGCTAACGGTGATGGATACTGGTAACAATCTTCGCATCATACAGTTGCCGATAATGCCAAAAACAGGAGGTATCTTATGAAATGGATGAAACCTCCCCGGTTGGAATGCTATTCATTTCTCTTTTCGATGCCATTGATTTCAATAGCCATCAACCTCATCTTATATGATGACCGATTATGGAAAGATGCCCGGATATGGTGGTTTTCCATACCGCTGATTTTTATTATGGGCGCCGGATCATGGTATTCACATGTATTGTATGCAGACTGGGTGGAAAGGACTTATCCCGAATTAAACCAGAGCCGACAACGCATCCTGAGGAAAGCCATGGTATTATTTGTATTGATGGTACCTAGTATATTAATCATACTCTTTGTGTATGACTATTTTCATATTTTAGGTTACCATATGCGGAGGATTGACTTTCCCAAGGGATTGCTGGTGGGGCTTTGTGTTAACCTTATTTTCGAAACATTGTATGAAGCTGATTACATGTTATCCAAATACAAAGAAAGCAAAGCAGAAAAAGAAACCATTGCAAAATTATCCGTTGCCCAGGAATTTGACCTTTTAAAAAGCCAGGTGAACCCGCATTTTCTTTTCAATTGCTTTAATACTCTTTCATCATTGATAACCGTAGACAAACAAAAAGCGGATGTCTTTTTAAATGAACTGAGTAAAGTGTATCGTTACTTGCTTCGCAACAATGAAGAAGGCGTGAGTACCGTGGACAATGAAATAAAATTTATTCAATCTTATTACCAGTTGCTGCAAACAAGACATGGCGATGCCGTACAGTTGAATATACAAATTGATAAAAGATATGAAACGTACCTGCTGCCTTCACTTACTTTACAATTATTAATAGAAAATGCAGTCAAACACAATGCGCTTTCAAAAAATAAACCACTGGTGATTGACGTATTCACAGCGGCAGGCAATAAGATGGTTGTCAACAATAACCTGCAACGGCGCACCATAAAAGCACCCAGTAATAAAATAGGTTTGGAAAATATAAAAGCAAAATACGAACTGCTGAAACAACCGGGTTTCCAGGTAATGGAAGATGATAAAAATTTTACCGTAGTGCTCCCATTGATTTGGAAACCTTCTACAGGTGACGGAGAGAAACAAAAACACGAAAATTATAAATTGAATTGACCCTGAAGTTGCTCATGTTGGGCATCGTTGCAAATCCGCATAAGATGTAAAAAACCGTAAAATTCTATTGAGCCATAAAACCAATTATATGAATATTCTTATTGTTGAAGACGAAGACCTGGCAGTAAAAAAACTGCAAAAGACATTGGCCGCTGTTGATGCATCAGCGGAAGTAGTTGGTACCATGGATAGTATTCAGGGTACGGTGCAGTGGCTTCAGAACAATCCAACACCAGATTTGATACTAATGGACATTGAGCTTGCCGACGGGCAAAGCTTTGAAATTTTTAACCTGGCAGAAGTTAAAAGCCCGGTTATTTTTACTACCTCTTACGATGAATATGCGCTCAAAGCATTTAAAGTAAACAGCGTGGATTACCTGCTCAAGCCCATACAAAAAGAAGAATTGCAGGCAGCGCTGAATAAATTCAAAAAATTAAAAGCCGGATTGCATCCGGAGGTAAATATTGAAAGCCTGGTAAAAGAATTACAACAAAAATTGCAGCCCAAAGAATACCGTAAACGGTTCCTGGTAAAACATGCGCAGAAATTAATGAGTATTGAAGTAGCAGACATTGCATATTTCTACAGCGATGGCAGGCTTAATTTTTTTAAGACCGCAGATAACAAAAAGTTTGTTGTAGACTATACCATGGATGAGCTGGATGACATGCTGGATCCGGAAAGATATTTTAGGATCAGCCGATCTTTTTATGTTTCCATTGGCGCCGTGGAAAAAATTGATGATTATTTTGGCAACCGTTTGATACTCGCGCTAAAACCGACAGTTGATAAGGAATCACTGGTAAGCCGCGAAAAAGTTACGGAGTTTAAAAAATGGCTCGGTAAATAATGAGTCGGCATCATTTTATTTCAGTGGAATCCTCAATTCAACCACCGCATTGCTCTTATTTATTTGAATATCGAGTTTTCCCTGAACAACTGCCATGCGCCTGTTCATGTCCTGGCGCTGCAACAAAACGTTGATCTGCTGGCTATCGCTGTTTTCATAATTAAATTGAATGGTATACAAGAGGCCGTTGTTTTCTAGGGTCAGGTATATTTTACTGTTTTGCGCTTTAACCTGCTCAAGACTTTTGACGGTTTCCTTAAATAAAAGAAACGCTTCATAACGGAAATGCATATCCAATTTTAGCATTCTTACCTTTTTATCCACCATCATTTCAACCTTGCAGTTATGCCGGTGGTTCAGCGCATCGATGTATTCCTGCATTCTCTCAACCGTTTTCTCCATGTTGTCATTTTCCGGTGCTATGCTCCATAGCATATCGTCCATAGCAATGATCATATTGTGGCTTTTGCTGTGTATCTGTTCAATAAACTCTTTGGATTTTTCTGGCTCACGGTCCGCCTTCAACCGCGCCATTTCACTTAGTATATTGATATTATTCAAAGCAGTATTTACATCCTCATGCAGGTTGTCTGCAATGTTGCTGCGCATTTTTTGTACGGCTTCTTTTCTATTCATGCGTGACCTGTCCAGCAGAAATAGTACCAGGCCTGCCATCAATGTAAGCAAGCTATAAAACCACCATGTTTGCCAGAAGGGCGGATTTACTATTATTGTTAAGTGTTGCTTGCTTTCAGTGAAATTGCCTTCCTCGTCAAACGTCCTGAATAACAACTGGTATGAACCCTTTGGTAGAAAAGTATAAGTGGCATCCTGGTCATTATCGGCCAATTTCCAATCTTTGTCCAATCCCTGCATCTGGTATTGTATTCTATAGGGCGTTGTATAAACAAGCGTTGAAAAAGATATATGGATTGAATTCTGATCATAATTGAGATTGATTTCTTTTAATCGCATCAGCGAGTCAACCGATACCATCTTATTCATCACTTCAAAATCTGTGATGGTCACGTTGGGTGGCACTTTGCTTCCCAACATCATTTTAACCGGATCAAAAAAAACAAACTGATTACTGGTACCAAACAGCAAACGGCCATCGGGTAATTGATAGCCTGCACCTGGCACAAAATTGTCATACTGAATTCCATCCTCGCGGTTGAAACGAACTACTACGCGTCGTGATATATTTACACGGTACAATCCACTGGAAGAACTGATCCAGAGAAATCCATTGTTGTCTTTTACCATTGCAGTGATAGCACCGGATATGGCATCCGGTAAACCCACCAGCGCGCTTTGCTTTGTATAGCGATTATAAGCAACAATCCGGTTCGCCGTGGTTAAGATCATCAGGCTATCATTGTATTCCAAAACAGCAGATACCGTTCCGTCGGGCAAGGTCAATCCGTCTTTTGCATCTTTTGCAAAATGCATGAGAATTTTTTCGGTACCCGGGTCAATTACATAACAGCCATCGCTATTTGTACCAATCCAAATCAATCCGGTTTTATCTACGGTAATCTGGTTAATTCCCTGATTGGAGGGAATGCCGGCAAACCTTATCAAATCATCGTTGGAAAGTTTATTATTCTTATTACGGTGCCATTTAAATACACCTGTTCTGAACATACCCAACCACAGATCACCACGTTTATCTTCTGCTATGCGGCTTACTGTTTTATGTTCAAGTATAGGAGGATCATAAAATGTGGCTTTACGTGTTGCTTGATCAATAGAAAAAATTCCCGGTTGCGAAGACATCCAGATAGTATTACTGTCATGGGATGTAAACATGCTCCAGATAAATGGATTTTTTTCAAGACCCTTAATATCTGGCTGCATAGAATTAAAACTTGAATCATAAAAATATAACCCATCTTCCCAGGTTCCATTTAGTAGTGTGCCCCATTTCGTTCTAATAAAAGACATGGGATTGCCATTTCCTATAACTCCACTTTGCCTGTTTACATGAACGATTGTATTAAAATACTCCCGTGCGGGGTTAAACCGGAAGATGCCATTGTTGTTACTTCCCGTCCATATACTTCCTTCCCTGTCCTCAAACATCGATGGAATTAATTCATATGCGATGCCATTTTCATTGGTATAACCATTGTATACCTGCTGGAATTTTTTTTCTTTCTCTAAAAACTTAGCAAAAACTTTCAAACCATATACCCAGATGCTGCCATCGTTTTGCTCAATAAATCCGTTGATTTCATGGTATTTTTTTAATGTGGTGAGCAATTGAAATCTTTCCGCGGTATTTGTCCTGGTGTCAAAACAAAAAATCTCCGGGAATACTGAAACCCAGCAGAAATACCAGACTCTTCCCTTCTTATCAAACAGCATTTGAACAGGGTGAATGCTTTTATCATAAGCGTCAATACCGGGTTCTTTTTCAATATTGTTACCAGGGTAACTCAATTGCCCTGTGGCCCTGTTATAAATAGCCGTTCCCAATCCCTCAACACCAACCCAATATTTCTGCGTACCCGGCTGTTGCGCCAGGTCAGAAATTTTCCATTCGGGCCGGGGTGTAAAAAACATTTTTTCTTTTGAAAACTCACGCCTGTATTCATTAAATAATAAAAGTTCACGACCAACCAACAGGTAAAATATATTTCCCTGTTCATCCATTATCAATCGTTTGTAGGCAGTTTCCAAAGAGCTTTTATTCACGGGGCGTATTTCAATTTCTTCAAAATTGAAATTGTGCGTATTAAATATTCCTACCGAGCCATCAGCAAAACTTATCCATAGCCGCTTTTGTTTATCGAACAATAGTTGCAGCACGCCGTTGGCAGGAAGTGATGATTGATTGGTTCCGGTATGGTGAAATGTTTTATAGCGGGTACCGTCGAAGCGTTGTAACCCATCGGTTCCGCCAATCCACATATATCCATCTGCATCCTGAACGATTGTATATACCTGATTGGAGATAAGTCCGGATGAAGTAGTATAATGTATAAAAGAATACAATTTTGCTTCCTGTGCTGCAGCAAGGCTTGTAAACAATAAGCTCAGAAACAAAATCTTCTTCAACAGCTATGCGTTTATAGTTTCCAAATTTAATAAACTGTACTCGTAATACATCCCATATGATGTGCCTGCTAATGCAATTCATACATTACTTTCTTCAATTCATACAGGTACTACTGGAATAAAATGGCATGTTATGGTCCGGCTGCTTATGATTATGTTGATTTCTCCGGGTTAATCACCTGGCTTTTTTGATTCGATAGGATTACTGCTATCGAATGTTACGTCTACGCATTACCAAACAAAATCGCTCATTACAAACAGCAACATTTGATTATCACTGTGAACGTTGTGCCAAACATATTGCCACCTTATTGGATCCGGATCAACAATAAAAATTAAAACGAAAATTATTCCCGATAAAATTTATGAATGCATTTATACGGTTCATAATTGGTTTCACTCAACTCATTCGTGAAACACTTTACTTCCGCATCATTTCAATACATCTTTGACAAATAACATTAAACCAATAAAAATTAAAGCACTTAACAATGAAACATTTATTTATCGCGGCACTTGCAGTCTTAACATTTTTTTCATCCTGTAAAAAAAACGATGACAACGGCAAAGCGGGAATATTTAAAGGACCTGAAACAGAAGTTTACCACGGAAAAGCCTGGACATGGGTTCAACTGGATAAACAAGGCAATCCAGAACGTGTGGCCATCGCCATCAATGACGACGTATTAAACAGTGTTAAACCGGGCGAAGACAATTCAAATAACACGGAGCATCACCATGACAACAACACCGTATTAAAGTTCCATTCCAAAGCTGATGTTACTCTATTCAAACATGCCTGGCTTAACTGGAACCCAAATGGTCATCCGCCGGCTGGTATCTATACCAAACCGCATTTCGATCTGCATTTTTACATGGTGACGGCTGAGGAAAGAGAAACTTATATTGATCCGGCAAAACTTGATGCAGCGCCTGATAGCCCTTATTTACCTGTTAATCACGTTGGAGCAGATCCTGTACCAACCATGGGTAAACATTGGGTTGATATTACTTCGCCAGAGTTAAATCCAACCAATCCCCAACCCTTCACACAAACTTTTATCTATGGTTCATACAACAGCAAAGTAGTTTTTTATGAACCCATGATAACCCTGGATTTTTTAAAGAACACAAGCAATTTTGAAAGACCTATACCGCAGCCAACCAAGTTTCAGCAAAGCGGTTATTATCCTACTAAACTACGTGTAACTAAACACGATAAAATAACCGAGATTATCCTGGAGGGTATGGTATACAGAACATCATCATAAGTAGAATTGCCTGGCCCCGTAAGGCTTGCAATTTTACCAATCCATCATTAATCATTAAACTTATCTACTATGAAACAATTATTATTAATCATGTTATTCATTGCCTTCATGTTACAGGCGGGAGCGCAAACAACAACCGATTTAAACAGCAATAAAAAAATCATTTTCAAGGAAAAAGTAAGCAAACTTTCAGTCAACGATGGCATAACCGTGGTTCTTATAGATGATGAAACCGATGAAGTTTTTGCAGAAGGAAAAGCATTTGCGGTGGCGGCAATTCGCGTAGAAAATGACAAGGAAAATTTTACCATCAGCAGTCGCTATCCAATTAAGAGGGAAGATGCGGTGGTGTATGTATCTGCACATTTCCTGAAAAAAATTGAAATTAACGGGTCTTCACTGGTAGGCAGTTACCAACCCTTGCAGAACAAAATACTGGAATTACTGATCAATGGTAATTGTGAACTTAAGATCAAGACATTTGGAAAAATTGTTACCAGCTCATCGGAAGACTACCAGTTTATGAATAAGTCTACTACCTCTTTAAGGTAAGTTGTGATACCTGTGAGCCCCGTAAGGCATGCGGGTATACTTCAACCCGGTTTTTTACTATATCAAGACTCTCTTTAAATTTATTTAATCATAAAATTTTATTTCATGCAACGCTACAATATATTTTATTTAGTACATAAAGGATTGCGCCAGATGCTTTACCAGGTTGCAACAAGGTTACAACAGGTAGATTTCATCAACGCAGAAGAAGTGGATCTTATATCTGACATGATAACAGAAACACTGGATCTTTTTGACAAACACGCCAACACGGAAGATAAAATTGTATTACCGCAAATTGAACGGATGGAACCATCAATTGTAAACCTGTTTGAACAGGAACATGTTGAGGACCATGCTTTGAGTAATCGTATGCGTGCATTACTCAATATGTATCATCACACGGTTTCGTCGGAAGAAAAGGTGGAACTGGGAAGTGCCATTCGCCTGGCATTTATTGAATTTATGATTTTTAACCTGAAGCACATGGCAAAGGAAGAAAATGAATTGAACAATCTTTTATGGAAATATTATTCAGATACGCAGTTACAGGAATTGACACAACGCATCATTGCTGAAGCTGGACCGGAGACATCGGCAAAAAATATGCGATGGATGCTGCGTGCTATCAGTAATAACGAAATAGTTAATTGGTTAAAGGACACAAAAAATAATGCCTCGGAACAGGTGTTCGGGTATTTACTGGCGATTGCCCTTGAAGAATTACCTGCTGATCGCTGCAGTAAAGTGATAGAAGGCATTACAGAAGGCGCAATGGTTGCTTAAATATACTTCCTTTCAATTTTTAATCCCGTCAATGGATCCTACTAATAACCATAGAAATCATAAAATGCTCGTATGAAAAAAAAATCTTTCCATAAACTCGTCTTCCAGCTAAGAATCTGTATTGCAGCTTTTATTTTGATTATTATAGCCGCTATACTGGTAACCTTAAGATAAAACAGTATTCGTTTATTAATATGCGTGTATGCGAACCTGGTATGCCCGGCAACAAAATGTGCCTGGTTTTTTATTTATCAACCTGTTTTAAAATAAGCTTTGCCAATTCAATAATTTTTACAACCTTCGCATTTCTGAATACAACGCATATGAAAATGCCAATCATGTTTCTGCCGCCGGCAGGAATTTCTTCCAGGAAATAATTGCAGCGGGTCTCTACGCTGTCCCATCATGTAATTTTATTGTTGTATTTTTTAACACCGGATTTTTATGTCGTTGAATCAAACATCTTCATATCGTATTTCAGATATTATATCACTCATTCGCCTATCATTGAATGGCGAGCAGCAGGATTATACAACCGGAAGCATCCGCAAAGCGGTTATATTACTGGCCATTCCGATGATGCTTGAAATGTGCCTGGAAAGTGTATTTGCCGTAGTGGATATATTCTTTGTAAGTCACCTCGGCAAACACGCCACTTCAACGGTGGGTTTAACTGAATCTGTGATCACTATTGTTTATTCGCTGGCCATTGGAATAAGCATGGCTGCAACTGCTATGGTGGCCAGGCGCATTGGTGAAAAGGATCCGCAGGCAGCAACCAAAGCAGGTATGCAGGCAATACTATTGTCTTTTGCCATAACCCTTGCCGTTAGTATACCCGGGGTTATTTTTGCGGAAGATATTTTGCGCATCATGGGCGCCGACCCTGAAGTGATAAAAATGGGTAGTGGCTATACCCGGATCATTATGGGTGGAAGTATGGTCATCATGCTGTTGTTTCTTATCAACGGAATTTTCAGGGGTGCAGGCGATGCAATGATGGCCATGAAAAGTTTATGGCTGGCTAATATCTGTAACATTATTTTATGCCCGCTGCTTATCCGTGGATTAGGGCCCATCCCTGCTTTTGGCCTCATAGGAGCAGCAATGGCAACTACCATCGGTCGTGGCATCGGGGTTTGTTACCAGTTGTTTCATTTATTCAATGGAAAAAGTGTAATAAGGTTTACACTTAAACACTTGTCACCTGACTGGACAATCATTCGTTCACTGATCAATATTGCATGGCCCGGTACTTTCCAATTTTTAATTGGCTCCGGAAGCTGGATTGTATTGGCAAGCCTTGTAGTACAAACCGGTCACAGCGATGCATCGGCAGGTTACCAGATTGCCATCAGAATAGTGTTGTTTTTTTTATTACCGGCATGGGGCATGAGCAATGCTGCTGCAACTTTGGTTGGACAAAATCTTGGAGCCGGCAAACCAGACAGAGCTGCATTGTCTGTTATTAAGACTGCTAAGTATAATTTAATTTTTATGGCATCGGTTTCTGTTTTATTCCTGGCGTTTGCTGAGTATATCGTTTCTTTTTTCACAAAGGAGGAGTCAGTCAGCAAATATGCAGTAAGTGCTGTAAGGATTGTGAGTTCAGGTTTCTTGTTTTATGGAATTGGAATGGTGATGGCAAATGCATTTAATGGCGCCGGTGATACCCGCACGCCAACCATCATCAATTTCTTTGGGTTTTGGTGTTTACAGATCCCGCTTGCTTATTTATTATCTAAAAATTGGGGGCTGGGGCCTGTTGGTGTATTCATTGCAATACCAGTTGCGGAAACAGCCATTAGTATTGCGGCATATATAATGTTTAAAAAAGGCAGATGGAAGCATAAGAAAATATAAATTATGCTGCTTGATGGCCATCCATAGAAATATGGATGGCTTTTATTTTTAACTTGTGTAGATGAACAATTACATTGCCGAGGGTAAAATCAGACAATTGTTTTTCATTGCCATCCTGGTGTTGCTGGGTTGGGTATTATTTAACGAGTTAAAAAGTTTCATTCCGGCATTTCTTGGTGCGCTTACCATGTATGTTATCATGCGTAAATGGATGTTCAGAATGGTAATTGTGCGTAAATGGAGACCTGGCTGGGCCGCGGCTGCGCTGATGACGCTTTCTTTTCTGATTATACTGGTTCCTGTTGGAACAGTAATCAACATGCTTTCATCAAAAATTAATTTCGCTGTTCAGCATTCTTCAGAGCTTGTTGCTGCATTAGAAGTATTCATACAGAAAGCGCAACAAAAAATGGGCTTGAATTTTGTCAATGACGACAGCGTAAAATCACTGGGAGAATTTATCGCAAAAAACCTGCCTTCATTATTGGGCGCAACATTTAATAGTCTCACCACTATTATTTTTATGTACCTGATCCTGTATTTTATGTTAACAGAAGGAAGATCCATGGAACGAACATTATACAGAGTATTGCCATTGAGTGATACCAATCTGAACAGGATAGCAAGTGAAATTAAGAACATGGTGATGTCAAATGCCATTGGCATTCCACTTATAGCGTTGTTCCAGGGTGTTGTTGCATTGATTGGTTACCTGGTGTTGGGTGTAAAAGAACCCCTTTTCTGGTTCCTGGTTACCTGCATTGCATCCATGCTGCCAGTGGTGGGTGCAGCCGTTGCTTATGTTTCCATTGCCATTATCTTTTTTGCGCAAAATGAATCATGGAAAGCAATTGCTATGCTGGCGTATGGATTTGGTATTGTAAGTACTGTTGATAGTCTTTTCCGTTTCGCCATTCAGAAAAAAATCGGCGATACACATCCGCTGGTAACAGCATTTGGTGTTATTATCGGCATTAATCTATTTGGTTTTATAGGGCTGATATTTGGTCCGTTGCTGATTTCGCTTTTTTTACTGCTCGTAAAAATTTACTCCCTGGAATTTACTCCAGACAAATAATAAAGCTGGATTGATCATGAACGATTTAGAGAATTGCCACCAGGCGAGACCGGTATTTTTTATTGGTTATTGATCAATATCACCCGCATTTTTTATTTAAAATCAGCACAATAAAAAAAACATGTATTTACTATTGCATTTCTAACAATGTCATAATATTTTAGCATTGTCGCCGTTTGTAAATGACGGTTACCAAAATCCTACTACCCCATGAAAACCATTGTAAAAACTGTAACTGCAGTTGGCTTTTTTTCACTATTATCAATTGCGCCGGTTGCAACAAGTTCCGGCAAATCTTCGGTCAATCCTGCAAATCTTATCACTCTTTCATCGTCTGTCAACACTGTATCTGCTAAATCAGTGACTTTATATGAGTCAATGAAATTGAAAAGATTCGGGCTCACAAAAGCTGCTTTTGAATATGCATTAAAAGGGTATGAATATTTGCTCGGGAAACACCGTCTGAATCGTTCTTCTGTATTATCTATATGCGATTTCAGTCAGTCTTCGCGCCGTAAACGTTTCTTTGTTATAGACATGGAACAAAACAAAGTGCTTATCAATACTTATGTGGCTCATGGCAGAAAATCTGGATCTGAATATGCACGATCATTTTCTAACAATCCTGATTCACATATGAGCAGTCTCGGTTTTTATAAAACCGAAACAACTTATTATGGTGACCACGGGCTGGCGCTGAAAATAGAAGGCCTGGAAAAAGGATTCAATGATAATGCGGATGATCGTAATATTGTTTTACACGGTTCAAAATATGTAGGCTCAGATTACCTTAGGTACAATCGTATCAGTGGCAGAAGTTTTGGTTGCCCGGCAATTCCTTCGAGCCAGGTTACAACGGTTGTTAATACAATTAAAAATGGCAGTTGCCTTTTTATATATCATCCAACAAAAAAATATTTGACGCAATCGAAGATACTTAACAGCTAGCTTGGACGTATACTACAGATGGTTTGGAAAAAAAACAATCGCTCAATCGTACCCTATGATTGGGCATTGTTGTTTTAAGAAGGGAAGATTCGTGTCAATGGCGATGGCTGGTATCAACCGGCAATTCCAATTGCAATCCACTGGCAGAGCATACCGGTAAATAATCCTGCATAAACTTCTATAGAATTGTGATCTGAAGCGATAAACCTTGCAGTACAAACGAGCCCGGTAATAATTGTTGCAATTGCCAGGTAAGGACCCATCGAAACTGTTCCTGAAAAAGACATCCACATAAAAAAAACAAACAGGGCCCCAACGGCTATACCGTGCATACTTATTTTAAAGTAAATATTGCACATCATACCAGCAATACATCCAATGAATGTGGCCAGGAACATAGCTATAAAAGCGGGGTTGTAATGCAGGTTTTTTGCAACATGCCAGGACCACCAGTAAAATACCATCGAAACAATATAGGGTATGATGCGATCTCTTTGCGTATGCAAAAAGATGCTTTGAATAAAACCCAGCTGTTTCATCAGAAAAATACTGAATGCAGGTAAAAATGCAGTGATAAAAACAACTGAAAAAAATCGGTATAATTTAAGTTTCTCATTTAAACCAGCTGCCGCATAAGGATGCTGGTATAATAAATAAGCAGCTATATAAGTAGGAATAAAAAGAGGGTGAAACAGAAACGATATAAGCTGTGCAAAAAAGCGAAGCGCCGGAGGCTGATTATTATTTTCCATGGTATCGTTGACTATTGGCAAGTTTACCGTTTCTCCGTTACGCATTGATTGTTCTTTATAATTCTTTTCTTAATCGGGCTACCGGGATATTCAATTGTTCGCGGTATTTGGCTACCGTACGGCGGGCTATATTGTAACCCTTTTCCTGTAATAATTCTGTCAGGCGTTCATCACTCAATGGTTTCTTTTTACTTTCATCACCTACCATATCGCTAAGTATTTTTTTCACTTCGCGGGTTGATACTTCTTCACCACTATCTGTACTCAGTGATTCACTGAAGAAAAATTTTAACCGGTACGTTCCAAACTCCGTTTGTACAAATTTACTGTTTGCAACACGGCTAACAGTGGAAATATCAAGGTTGGTTCGCTCTGCAATATCTTTCAGGATCATCGGTCGCATGCTAATCTCATCGCCCGTAAGAAAAAATTCCTGCTGGTATTCCATGATGGTTCCCATTACACTGGTGAGCGTATGCTGTCTTTGTTTGATGGCATCAATAAACCATTTGGCTGCATCAATTTTTTGTTTGATGAATAATACAGCCTCCTTTTGCCGCTTGTCTTTCTTGCTGCCGCGATCATAATCTTTCAACATATCGCGGTATCCTTCACTGATGCGCAGATCCGGTGCATTGCGTGAGTTAAGGGTTAATTCAAGTTTACCGGCATTGTTAAATATAAAAAAATCAGGAATGATATAATTCTCCGCTTTGTTCATTTCACCGGCATTGCCCCCCGGTTTTGGATTCAGCTTAATTATTTGCTGAATAATATCCTTTAAACCGTCATCATCTATATTCAGTCCGCGTTGAATTTTTTCATAGTGTTTCTTTGTAAATTCCTCAAAATAATCCTCCAGCACCCAAATCGCTTTTTCCACCGGTTTCCCTTCGCCCAGTTTACGGTATAATTGCAGTAATAAACACTCCTGCAAATTACGGGCACATATACCCGAAGGATCAAAATGCTGGATTTTTTGAATCAACGTGTCAATCTCTTCTTCACTGGCATCTATGTTCTGACGAAATGCAAGATCATCCTTAATAGATGAACTCTCCCGGCGCAGGTAACCGTCATCATCTATACTACCGATTATCTGTTCTGCTATCTTATGGGAACGATCATCCAGGTTTAACATGCCCAATTGGTCAGCCAGCATTTCATGAAACGATGTCTCCACTTTTACCGGGACTGTCTTTTGATCATCCGGATCACCATAATTATCATCCCGCAATTTATAATCTCCCACCTCATCATCTCCGTCTTTGATGTAATCACTTACATCAATATTTTCATATTCTGATTCACTGCCATCTGCATCAAAATCATCGTCATTGCTACTATCAAATTCATCCTTAATTTCCTCTGTCATACTATCATCATGACCATCTTCCCCCACTTCCAGCGCTGGATTTTCCTCCAGCTCTTCCTTGATTCTTTCTTCAAGATTGGCTGTAGGCACCTGCAACAGTTTCATTAGCTGAATCTGCTGAGGTGATAATTTCTGGAGTAATCTTTGTTGTAAACTTTGTCCAAGTGACATAACTTGCTTAGGGTTTAGGCTTTGGGTTTCAAAACATTTTTTCGAAAAACCGCGGCTATCCACAAAAATCAGGCCGTAATTTACGTATAAAAGCAGATAAGATGTTGCAACGATTTTATAAAATTATTGTTGTGTGCTTTTTTGGAAGCCTGCACCTCACTGTTTCGGGTCAATTGCGTATGTTGAAAGTGGTGCCAACACCCGTTGTATTCAATAATTATAGCTCCGTAACCAGTAACCCTTATTTAGGAACTGGTATTTTGACAATATCACATAAAAGTAACTCAGCTAATCCAACTGACGCATCGCTTAACCAGTTTGATCCCGCATTCTATACGCATCACCTAGCTTTTTTTTGTAAAAAGGAATGGCAATTTGAAAAACACACTTCCATCCCGCTGCGGGTACGCCTGGGTTCATTGGAATATGTAAATAACCTGGAAGGCAAAAAATAATTTTCCTGTTTAAGACTAATCAAAAACACTTACTTGTTTATTGGTGTTTACCGCCAAAATGGTTTTAATCATTTAGCGCTGGCAATACAGTTATTCCCGCTTTCGTTGTATGATATTGAATCGTTATCCTGATTACCAAATCATATACAATGAGTGTTACACCTGATCTCTCCATTTTTATTGTTGATGATGATGCATTGTGTCTGACGCTTTATCAGCAATTTTTAAAGCAGCTTGGCTATACAAATATCGAATTGTTCGACAGTGGCGCCGATTGCATAGACGGATTGGAAGAACACGAACCCGATGTGATTTTTCTAGATTATAATATGGAAGGCATGAACGGGCTGGATGTATTAAAAAAGATAAAAACATTCAACCCGGATATTATTGTATATTTTATTTCTGGTCAGGAAGACATAGAAGTAGCCGTTAATACGCTTAAACACGGAGCGGTTGATTATATTATCAAATCTTCTCTTAATCCAGATAAGATGAAAGCAATCATGGAAAGGATAGAAATGATGAAACCTGAAAAAATAAGAAAATCCAAAAAAACTTTTTTCAAGAAACTATTCTCCTGACAAGCGCTGCCAGTTCATTGGCACAACATAAAATTAATTTCCCAGGATAAATCCTAGGCTGATACTGACTGTTGTGCCAATATTTTTTTGATTGCATTGGTTATTTTTTCTCCTTTTTCTTTTATTTGTTCCTCTGACCACAACAATCCGATAGCAGTTGAAATGCAACGTCCCATTATTTTATCACTGGCAGAAAAATCTTTGTTTGCATGATGCATAACAGCTGCTTTCAATTCAGGATGCAATGCGTTTAATGTAGTAGCATTTTTGAGATGACCCCATTTGCGTATGTAATGCCAGTTATTATCAAACCAATAAAAATTGCCGGCCAGGATGCCCTGTGTTTTCAACTCTGCCACCACGGCACTTGTAATTTCTTCCGTTGGCAAAAACCAGTTTAAGAATGTACAGGTATCCCCCGCAGGATCAGGAACACGGCGATAAGAAATCTCCGGCACCTGCATAAAAATTTCTTTTAATAATGAATGGTTGCGGCGTTGAATATCTAAAAACTGATCCAACTTTTTTATTTGCGCCAGACCTACAGCTGCATGCAGCTCTGAAATCCGGAAATTATAACCAACAAAAGGATGCAGGTCTGCGCCCCTGTCAACGCCCCTATGATCATGCCCGTGATCCGAATAACCATCGCTTTTTATAAAAACGTCTTCCCGGTTACTCATCACTACTCCGCCTTCTGCGCAGGTAATTGTTTTTACAAAATCAAAAGAGAATGTTCCGGCATCTCCAATGGTACCCAATTGCTTTCCCTTATATGAACCGCCAATACTCTGGCAGGCATCTTCCAGTAAAATCAAATTGTGCTCTTTGCATATGTTAACCAAAGCATCCATATCAGCCATACTTCCGCACATATGTACTGGCATGATACATTTTGTTTTATCAGTGATGGCTTTTCTCACTGCTTCAGGATCCAGTGTAAGTGTATCATCCACATCTACAAAAACAGGTATGGCACCAGCACTGATAATTGCCTCAAAACTTGCAACAAAAGTAAAAGCTGGTAAAATAACTTCATCACCGTAACCAATCCCCAATGCACTCATGGCAGTTGTCAACGCTGCAGTGCCACTGCTTACAAGCTGAGCATATTTACAACCAAAAGTTTTACAAATAGCAGCTTCCAATTCTTTGGCTTTCCAGATGTTTTTGCGCGGGCCATCAAATCCGTACCGCATCAGAATTCCTGTTTCCAGCACATCATTCACTTCATTACGTTCTTCTATTCCGAATAATTCAAAGCCGGGCATAATGGATAAATTAAATTATTAATAAACAACTACAAAGATAAAAAAGATTGTTGTGCTGCCAGTGAACAGTTGTTGAAAGATTGTTTTGGATGAATGAAACTTAATGTTTTTTTATTTTGTGCCGGTACTGTCTACCCAGTTCATGGGGGGCACCAAAGCTGGGTTTTTGTAGTAGTTATTTCTCAAACTATCGCTCCATCCATTGGGGTTTTTTTCAAAAGACTTGCTGCTGAAATAAATTGCTCCCTGGATATTAGGAGTACTGCGCAGCGATTGTATCATTCTTGGCAACAAATTCTTGTCTTTCCATGCAGCATTGCTACCCGCTTTATAGATTCCAATACCAATATAACAGTGCTTACCGTATGAATGTTTACTCCACCAATCCAGTAATACTTCATAAGCCGCAGCCCTGTGTCCAAATTCCCAGTAAATCTGCGGCGCAACATAATCAATCCAGCCATTTTTTAACCATAGTAAAATATCTGCATACAGATCATCGTAATTCGTTTGCCCGGCGGTAGTAGCACTGCCTTCGGGATCCTTTGCAAGGTTTCTCCATACTCCAAATGGACTGATACCAAACTGGCAATTCTTCTTTTCTTCTTTTATTGCTTTGCTCAGCATGAGAATTACACTGTCTACATTACTTCGCCTCCAGTCTTCCCTGTTCATACCATTGCCGTATTTCTGGAAAGAGACATCGTCTGCAAATTCTTTTCCCGCAATGCGATACGGATAAAAGTAATCGTCAAAATGAATGGCGTCTATATTATACCGACTTACAATATCCCGTATAACATTTACAACAAACCGCTGGGCATCCTTGTTACCCGGATCAAAATAACGTTTATCCCCATACGATAAAAACCATTCCGGGTGTATACGGGTAATATGTGATCGGGAAATAGAAGAAACGCCGATCTGAAATTCTGCACGGTAAGGGTTGCACCAGGCATGAAATTCCATACCTCTTTTGTGTGCCTCTTCAATCATAAACTGCAATGGATCATAATAAGGTGAAGGCGGAGTACCCTGTGTTCCTGTAAGCCATTCGCTCCAGGGCTCATAAGGTGACGGATACATTGCATCTGTTGCAGGACGTACCTGAACAATTACCGCATTCATTCCATTGCGTTGATGCATATCCAGCAACCTGATATATTCAGCCTTCTGGCTTTCAGTATTGTAATTACCTTTCGAGGGCCAGTCGATATTATCAACCGTGGCCACCCAAACTCCGCGAAATTCATAAGCGGGCTGTGAAAAAGAACAGGTCGAAATAAAAAGCAGGCAAAAACAAGTTAAAGTGAGATTTTTCATACTGTCGTTCATTCACTGAATGTATCTTATTGAACTTCTTATAATGATTATTTATTGTACTTCCCGTATTTTATCCAGTAAACTATTTAATGTTTTAGCTTCTGCATCATTGAGATTCTTAAGAACATTGTCCATGTCTTCCTGGTATTTATCTGTCTGCTCCAAAAGCTTCAGGCCCTTTTCAGAAATAGTAACGTCTACAAGCCTCCGATCTTCTTCACAGGTTACTTTTTTAACAAGTTCTTTTATCACCAGCCTGTCCACTATCCGGCTCGTATCACTCATTTTATCAAGCATGCGCTGTCTTATTTGCAGGGTAGATAACGGTGTACCGGCTCCACGCAAAATGCGCAGGATATTGAACTGCTGGGACGTTATATTAAACTGATCATGAAACTTCTTCAGTTGACCCGTCATCCAGTTAAACGTATAGATAAGGTTAATACTGGCTTTCTGGTATTCGTTTTTAAACCTGGATTGATTAATGTCTTGTTCAATACCCATAATAATAAATTAAACAAGACAAGGTAAGAAAATTACTGTTCCAAGATCTTTCGCAATTCAGATGTTACCATAAATATAGCAAACAGGTGGTGGGCCTCATGCAGAAGGAAGAATTCAATCCATTGGTTTACATTCATCCTGCCAAATTTTGGATGAACAGCCACTTTCCGAAGAGCAGGTTCACTGAGATGGTTGATGCTTTTATAAATCAGGAACCTTTGCGCGGTAATATCATCCATCAACTCTTTAAAGGTATGTTTCAAATAATCATTGAAAAGTGGGTCCTGTTCGGCTACATATCTTTCAAAAGACAAATTATCTTTTTGTACAATAATCTGCATTCTCTGAAAGAACGTTGGTTGGTAAGCGGCCAGGTGCACAATGTTTTCAAATGCACTCCATTTGTTGGGAATTAATTTTTCTTTTAATTGTTGCTCCGATAAACCCATGATTAGTTCATGCAGGGTTTCGTGCTGATATTTAAGACGGCCAAGAATGGATGAAGACAAAGGCATTTCTATAAGTTTGATATTTTAATCGCTCCATACTTTGGTACCCTCACTGCAGTTAGCGCAAATATCAATTTGTTTCCTGCTTTCCATAATTTTGGTTCTGAATGCGGTATACTTTCCGTTTTGCCATATTTCTTTGAATGGCTTTCCTTTCAGATCACCTAACTGCTGTTGCGCATCTTTATCAAAACAACAAGGCACCACAAGTCCATCCCATGTAATCACCGGTGAATGCCATAGTCTCCAGCAATGATTATGCAATTCATTTTTAAATTCAAACCGTCCGTTGCTATTTTTTTTATACCGGCTGTATTTGTCAATACTAGGAATGAGTTGATTGGGATCGTTTTCGTAATCGTATACCTGGGCAGTCTTAAACCATACATCATCCACTGCAATTTCAACCGCTAATTTTTTTATGTCTTCAATCTGATGCTCATTTGGTTTTACAACCAGAAATTGAAAAATAATAAAAGGCGTTTTACTCTTTAATTCCTTTTTCCATTTCACTATATTTTTCGCACCTTCCAGAACCTTATTGAGATTACCACCTACACGGTATTGCTGATATACATCCTGTGTAGTGCCGTCTATAGAAATGATGAGCCTATCCAGTCCGCTCTCAATCGTTCTCTTCGCATTGGTGTCATTCAGGTAATGAGCATTGGTTGATGTTGCCGTATAAATTTTTTTTGATGCCGCATATTTCACCATGTCAAGAAAGTCAGGGTTCAAATAGGGTTCTCCCTGGAAATAGAAAACGAGGTAAAATAATTCTTTGTACAATTGGTCGATAGTATCCCTGAAAAAGTCATTTTGTAACATACCGGTTGGGCGAGTAAAAGCTCTTAAACCACTGGGACATTCTGGACATCTTAGATTGCAGGAAGTGGTGGGTTCAAATGAAATAGAAATTGGAAATCCCCACTGAACGGGTTTCCCGGTCCATTTACTGATATAATAACTGCTCAATACTCTTGCAGCATTCCAGCTCCGGGAGAGTGTAAGCTTCGACAGCAGATTTATGGTATCCTTAAAATTAAACTTCGGCATACGAACAGTAAAATTAGGAATGCTGTGCTTAAGTCACGAAAAAATCCAACGGCGGCATTGTATCCCGTAAGTTAATTGTATGGCTGTTAACAGGCTGCTTACTAAGATTACAATTATTGCACCAATTTGCTGATAGTTTCTTAAACTGCTTCACGGCATTCGCAGTTCAATTATTCAACGATTATATTTGCAGTTGATGGCAAAAAGTAAGAAGAAAAACAAAAAAGCTGTTCGGAATCTGGTACTGGCATTGGTTGTATTTGCAGGTGCGGGCACGGCAGCCTGGTTCTGGTACCGGTTTCACTCCACAAATTTTGTAACCTACCCTGAATTCGGTATTGCGGTGCCGGATAACTTTACAATACATGGTATTGACGTTTCACATCACCAGGATAATATCAATTGGGACCTGGTGCAAAGCATGGAAGTAAAAAACATAAAAATTGGATTTGCATTCATTAAAGCCACAGAGGGTATTGGAAAAGTGGATAGCCATTTCAATCAAAACTGGTTTAAATCAAAAGATGCTGGTTTGTGCCGGGGTGCTTATCATTTTTTCCTTGCCACCAAGAGTGGAAAATTACAGGCACAAAATTTTATCGATGTGGTGGAATTAAAACCAGGAGATCTCCCACCTGTTCTGGATGTTGAACAAACTTACGGTGTGAGCACGGAAAAGTTGCTTAAAGAAGTGAAAGCTTTTTTACAAACTACAGAAAATTATTTTGGTGTAAAACCAATCATTTATACAAATGTTGATTTCTATCGTCAATATCTGAATGGTTCATTAGATGACTATCCGTTATGGGTAGCGCATTACCTTCAGCAGGACACACCGCGTATTAAACGCAACTGGTTGTTTTGGCAATACAGTGAAGCGGGGCATGTAAACGGCATTATTTATAAAGTGGACTTTAATGTATTTAATGGCGATTCAACCGCCTTTAAGAATCTTTTGATGAATTAAATTTATTCCAATCAACTTTACAAATAGTAATTTGTGTAGTGCATTCTTCAGTAAGATAATGGATCACTCATGAGCAATGTGGAACCAGAAATAAAAGATTTTTTGAAACGGGTGGTCTGGTCCATTTCCTTCGTACTGCTATACATGATTATTAACTCCACGGCAGGTATTGCAGCCGGATGGCTTTTTTTCTCAGACAGACCAACAACCGGTAATTATATTTTTTACTGCTGGTTACTCTTCAGTACAATTGGTCTATTAATATTATTGATTAAATGGTGGAGAAAGAAATTTCCACACGGTTGATTGTTATTGCCCTTTGGTATCCAATATAACGGGATTACTTCCCTTTCCCATGATAATTACTTTGGCATTGGCCGATTTTGCAATTTCCAATTGTGCTTTAATACTTTCGTATTGTAATTGTTTGTCTGTAAGGCTTTCACTGATAATACGCTGGTAATCGGCTATACCCTGGGCTTCTACTCTTTTTCTTTCTGCCTCCTGTTTTTCTTTCTGCAAAACAAATTGCATTTTTTGTGCATCCTGTTCCGCGTTGATTTTTTGTTCGATGGTAACTCTTACCGACTGCGGTAAAGTGATGTTTCTTACAAGAAGGTTTTCCAGTAGCAATCCGCGTTTATTAAAATCACTTTCTATTGTTTTGAAAATACGTTGCTGGAATTCATCTCGTTTAGTAGAATAGAGTGCAACGGCTTCATAATAAACAGCATTGTCGCGGATCCTGGTACGTGTAATGGGACGCACAATTTTATCTTCATAATTCTCTCCTGTTTGTGAAAGCAGTTTGGGTGCATCGTTGGGAACAACACGATACAGAACGGATAAATCTATGGTCACTTCCAATCCATCTGATGTTAACACACGAATGGCATCATCGCCTGTTTTATGTCCTTCATCCTGTATTCCACTCATTGTATAGTTCATGGTTTTTACATCCATTTTTACCACATCAACCAATGGATTGATAAAGTGCAGTCCACTGTTCAATACATCGTCCTGCACTTTTCCAAATAGCTTTTTAACGCCTATCTGGCCAGCTTCTATCTGGATGACGCAGGCAGTTGTGATCCCCAACAGAATAATAATAAGTCCAACAACGCGCAAGGGGTTACCAAAGCGTCTTAGTTTTTCATCACTGCGCAGAAGTCCAAGGCCAGCGAAGAAAACTATCAGCCCAAGAATGAGGAGTATCATATAATTTATGTTTGAATACGAAGTAACGCCTAATAAACCATTTCGCGATTATTAACTGCTGTGATCCGCAATAATCATCCAATGACCGTTTATTTTACGAAACAATAATGTATAATGGCCTCCAACATCACCTACGCTCCTTTTTAAAAACCATTTTCCCAAAACCCAGTAGTAATCAGGCGATAATTTTTTAAGCTTTAGTATTTCAAAAAACAGCTTACCCATTTTAGCGGCATCGCTATAATTCTTCTTATAATTATTCAGCGTATTCTGGTAACCGTATGTAACACCCCCCTTGCCTACAAACATCAGTGAATCATTTTTCCAGTAGCCAGTCATAAATTCATCGATATTGCCCTTGTTCCATGCCTCAGTTTGCCGGTGCAGTAAATCAAGAACTTCTTTTTCATCCTTATTTGATTGTGCCTTTAGAAAACCACCGGTTATACATGCAATGATGGTGAGTAAGAATATTTTTTTCATTTTGCTAAGGTTGTAAATCTTTTTAAATCAGCCGTGATGATATAAATCATAATAAAAAGGTGCCCGAAGCCGCAGCAACAGGCACCAAAAATATTTCACGCGGCATTGCCGGCGACAAATATTAATATTGGTTGAATAATTTCCTAGGTAGCCCAGGCTTTATCGCCCTTTTTATAATCGATGCAACCTTCGTATTTACCGGGCACAGGAACATAACGCAATGCCTGGGTTGCACCTTCTTTTGAAGTAAAATATCCAAACAGTGTTAACTGTTTCATCATTGTAAAATAATGTGCCGGGTCCTCAGGCTTTTTACTTTTCATATAGTCTTTTGCTTCCTTATCCAATTTAGTAAGGAATGCAGTTCTTTGCTCGGGCGTAGACTCCATGAATGATTTGCCGTTCTCCTTTTTACTGGCGTCGTTTAGTTTGCTGATGCCATCATGATATGTCTTCTGATCTTTTTCCTCGTAACAGTCATTCACCATTACTGTCATGAACTCACCAACCTTGGCAGCTTTTGCACCCGGACTTTTAGTGGTAGGCAAAATGGTATCGGCCACTTCATCCAGGAAAGCAATGTCTGCTGCTGTAAAGCTGGCGCCACCTATTGCAGGCTCGCTTTTACAACCACTCAGCAATAACTCGCCGCCAATGAATGCGCCACCGGTGAGCACGGTAATCATTTTTAATAGCTCTCTTCTGTCCATATAGATTTGTTTTATATAGTTTTTAAAGATTTCCTTTTTTTAATTCCTCTACTGCATGGTTAGCCGCTCTGGCTGTTAATGCCATAAAGGTAAGTGATGGATTTTGAGTTCCGGTAGAAACCATACTGGCACCATCCGTCACAAAAACATTGCTGCAATTATGAAACTGGTTCCATTTATTCAGCAAAGATGTTTTAGGATCTTTTCCCATTCTTACACCGCCCATTTCATGAATATCCAAACCCGGAGCCTGTTTGCTGTCTCGTGTTGAAATATTTTTACATCCCGCTTTCGTTAGCATTTCTTCTCCCTGGGCTAAAAAATCCTTCAGTACTTTCTCATCATTATCATCATAGCCTACCGAAGTAATCAATTGGGGGATACCCCATTCATCCTTATGATCAGTGCTCAATCGCACATGATTTTTTTCTTTGGGAATCGTTTCACCCTGCATCATCATAAATACTCCCCAGGAACCTGCTTCAGATATTTCGTCTTTAAATGCGCCACCCAATTCAGTCGTGCCATCTTTTACCCAGGCCCTTCCGCGCGAAGCACTAAAATGTACCATATAACCACGCAGAAAATCCATTTCTTGTTTTCTCACATTCCTGAAATTTGGTAACATAGCGCCTGTTGGCTTTCGCCCATAATAATATTTATCTTCATGTCCTTCATAACCCGCATAAAGTGTACCACGGTAATTGTGAAAACAAATGAATTTTCCCAATAGGCCATTATCATTACCAAGTCCATTTGGAAAACGATTGGAAGTTGAATTTAATAATACCAAATTGGTATTTAAACATGCGGCATTTACAAAAATTATTTTTGCAAAATATTCAGTTGCCTCCTTGGTTTTTGAGTCAATCACCCGAACACCAGTTGCTTTCCCTTTCTTTTCGTCATAAATAATAGAATGTACTACCGACCCGGTACGCATTGAAAGATTACCAGTTTTTTCTGCCCATGGCAACGTAGAAGCGTTAGAACTAAAATAACCACCGTAAGGACATCCACGTTCGCAAAGTGTCCTGGCCTGGCATTGACCCCGGCCCTGCTGAAGATGAATTTCATTGGGCTTTGTTAAATGAGCACAACGGCCAATGATAACATTCCGGTCCGAGTAAGCAGCATTAATTTTTTGCTGCATTTCTTTTTCAACACAATTCAATTCCCAGGGCGGCAAAAATTCTCCATCGGGCAATGTTTCTAATCCATCTTTATTTCCACTGATGCCCGCGAATTTTTCTACGTGACTATACCAGGGGGCCATATCTTCATAACGTATGGGCCAATCCACGGCAAAACCATCTCTGCCCGGACCTTCAAAATCAAAACGACTCCAACGTTGCGTGGCTCTTGCCCACAACAATGATTTACCACCTACCTGGTAGCCGCGTATCCAATCAAAAGGTTTTTCCTGTATGTAAGGGTGCTCTTTATCTTTTACAAAAAAATGATCTGTTGACTCACCATAAGCATAACATCTGGCAAGGATGGGATTTTCCTTTTCAACAGCCAATGGCATTTGTCCACGGTGTTGAAAGTCCCAGAGATCTTTAACAGCCGTTGGATAATCTTTTATATGCTTAACATCTTTTCCTCTTTCGAGTAACAATGTTTTTAAACCGTGATCACATAATTCCTTGGCAGCCCAGCCACCACTAATGCCGGAACCTATTACAATAGCATCATAACTATTTTGATCTTTCCCTTTGTTATTAATGTTTACTATGGTTGAATCTCCTGCCATTAATTATTTGTATTATCAAATATTACCTTTTTTTAATTCTTTCACAGCAAAATCTGCCGCCCTGGCTGTTAATGCCATATAAGTAAGAGATGGGTTCTGACATGCCGATGATGTCATACAAGCGCCATCAGTTACAAATACATTTTTCGCATCCCAAACCTGGTTATTGGCATTCAATACCGAGGTCTTTGCTTCTCTTCCCATTCTGGCTGTTCCCATTTCATGAATGCCGTGTCCTATAGCATGACCATTATCCCATGTACTGATATTTTTAACGCCCGCTTCTTCAAACATGTTCTTTATATCAGATACAATAGCCTTTCTCATCTTCAGCTCATTTTCCTTTAACGCTGCATCCATTGAAAGTACCTGCAATCCCCATTTATCTTTTTTTATTTTATCAATTGTTATTTTATTATCATGATAAGGAAGAATCTCTCCGAAGCCAGTCGCGCCAATTGTCCAGGCACCTGGTTCAGTAATTGCTTCTTTAAAATCACCCCCGATATTTAATTCAGCTACCTCCCTGCTCCAACCCTGTCTGCTGGCCGCACCCTGGTACCCATAACCCCGAAGAAAATCTCTTTTGTCTTCATACAGGTTAGCAAACCGCGTGATATAAAAACCATTTGCCCTGCGTCCAAAAGTATATTTATCTTCAAATCCTTCTACTGTTCCGGATGCACCCAGGTTATAATGATGGTCCATTATATTGTGACCGAGTTCGCCACTGCTGCTTCCCAGGCCTCCGGGCCAAACGTCTGTTGCTGAATTCATCAACACCCAGGCTGAGTTCAAAGCAGATGCGTTAACAAATACAATCTTACTGTTATACTCATACGTTTTATTGTTCTCAGCATCCAGGATTTCTACACCCGTTGCCTTTTTGCTGTTCTTATCGTAGATAATTTTTGTAACAATTGAAAATGGTCTTACGGTTAATTTACCAGTTGCTTTTGCAGCTGGCAGTGTAGAAGATTGTGTACTGAAATAACCGCCAAAGGGACAACCTTCCCAACAACGATTTCTGAATTGACATTTGGTTCTGCCCGGTATGGCTTGTGTAAGGTTGGCCACCCGTCCAATGATCATTTGCCGACTGCCTTTAAATTTTTCCCTGATCCTGGCTGCTACATCTTTTTCAACACAATTCAACTCCATTGGAGGTAAAAATTGACCGTCAGGCAAGTGAGGCAATCCATCTTTTGAACCGCTGATACCTGCAAATTTTTCCACATAGTCATACCATGGTGCAATATCACGGTAACGTATAGGCCAATCAATGGCTATCCCGTCTTTTGCATTGGCTTCAAAATCAAAATCACTCCAGCGATAACTTTGCCTGCCCCATAATATAGAGCGGCCACCTAATTGGTAACTGCGCCACCACGTAAAAGGTTTTACTTCGGTATAGGGACTGTCTACTTCGTTTGCCCAGTAATCCATCACTGGTTCACTGGCAGCCCAACCCCTGTGTATAACCGGGTAGTTTTTCTTTTGTTCTGCAGTTGTTCTGCCACGATGTTCAAAATCCCATGGATCTTTTCCTGCCGTTTTATAATCTGTAATGTGTTCAAAATTGCGGCCCCGTTCCAACATCAAAACTTTTAATCCTTTCTCCGTTAATTCTTTTGCAGCCCAGCCGCCACTTATGCCGCTTCCTATCACTATCGCATCGTAAGTATTTTGCGCGATAGCAGTATTATTTATATTGGGTCTTGCTAATGAAGTATCGCCCGGCATAGATTGTTATAATGTTTATAGATTTCCTTTTTTCAATTCACTCACCGCATGGTCCGCGGCTCTTGCCGTAAACGCCATATAACTCAGAGATGGGTTTACACATGCCGCTGATACCATAAACGATCCATCTGTTACAAATACATTGGGTGCATCCCAAACCTGGTTGAATTTATTCAGCACAGAAGTTTTTGGATCCTTACCCATCCGTGCAGAACCCATTTCATGGATTCCTCTTCCTAACGTACCATCACCATCTCGCCCTGTTACATTTTTTACGCCTGCAGCTTCCAGCATTTCCTTTGCATCGGCCAGCATATCTTTGCGCATTTTCTTTTCATTGTCTTTGTATTCGATGTCCATTGCCAAGACATTCAGACCCCATTTATCTTTTTTAGTTTTATCGAGTGTTACTTTATTATCGTGGTAAGGTAGCGTTTCACCAAAACCCCCAATGTTCATTGTCCATGCACCCGGCTCAGTTAATGCATCTTTGAAATCTGCACCAATTGATAATTCTTCCATTGAGCGATTGTATCCCTGGCGGCTTCCTCCTCCCTGGTAACCAAACCCACGGAGATAATCCCTTTTATCTCCAAATAGATTTTGATAACGCGGTATATAAATTCCATTTGCTCTCCTGCCGAAATAATATTTGTCTTCATAACCTTCTACAGTTCCGCTGGCACCTACACCCAGGTGGTGATCCATAATATTGTGTCCCAGTTCACCACTGCTGCTTCCCAAACCATCTGGCCAGATATCAGTAGCTGAATTCATGAGTATCCATGCAGAGTTTAAAGTTGACGCATTTAGAAAAATTATTTTTGCATTGTAAGTATAAGTCTTGTTGTTTTCACCATCCAGCACTTCTACTCCGGTAGCTTTTTTCTTATCCTTATCGTACAATATTTTTGTAACAATACTCCATGGCCGCAGGGTAAGATTACCGGTAGCTCTGGCAGCTGGTAAAGTAGAGGATTGTGTACTGAAGTAAGCACCAAAGGGACAACCCAACCAACATTTGTTTCTGAACTGGCAGGCTGTTCTTCCCTCATGCGCCACCGTTATATTGGCCGTGCGACCAATGATCATCGCTCTTTTTCCTTTGTAATGTTCTTTTAAACGTGCCGCTACATCTTTCTCCACGCAAGTCATGTCCATTGCGGGCAAAAATTGCCCATCTGGTAATTGGGACAATCCATCTCTTGCACCGCTGATGCCAGCAAATTTTTCCGCATGATCATACCAGGGAGCAATTTCATTATAACGAACGGGCCAGTCAATGGCGATTCCATCTTTTGCATTTGCATCGAAATCAAAATCGCTCCAGCGATAACTCTGGCGACCCCACATGAGTGAACGTCCGCCAACATGATAACCCCTGAACCAATCGAAACGTTTTATTTCAGTATAAGGACTTTCTTTATCATTTACCCAGTAATCGAGATTTGTTTCATTGAGCGGATAATCTCTTTTTAAAACCGGATAGTCTTTTATCATTTCCTGTGTGCGTCTTCCACGATGAGGATAATCCCATGCTTCCTTAGTTGCATTTACATAATCTTTTACATGTTCAATGTCACGGCCACGTTCCAGCATCAACACTTTTAAACCTTTTTCGGATAGTTCCTTTGCGGCCCATCCGCCGCTGATACCAGAACCAATTACAATTGCATCGTAAGTAGTTTGTTCTACTGCTTTGTTATTAACGTTCGTTGAATCTCCTGGCATATAATGTTATTTAGTTATTAATTTGAATGTCTTAGGTTTAAAGTATAAGGCTCTCTATTGTAACAAGCATTAGTAATGCAAAACCAAGTGATAGTACCAGTAAACTATTAAACTTTAAACATATGGTGATTAAATTATGACGACCTTAAACTTATCTTCAAACCTTCAACCTTTCCTTAAAGGTTTTTTTTCTTCAACTCATTCACCGCATGATCAACTGCTCTTGCAGTAAATGCCATATAAGTAAGAGATGGATTCTGACATGCAGCGGAAGTCATGAATGAACCATCTGTCACAAATACATTTGGCGCATCCCATACCTGGTTAAATTTATTCAGCACAGATGTTTTCGGATCCTTACCCATACGTGCAGAACCCATTTCATGTATTCCTCTTCCGAGGAAGGGTTCACTACTTCCACCACCCACATTTTTCACTCCCATGCTTTCAAGCATATTTTTCGCATCTTCCAGCATATCCTTGCGCATTTTCAATTCATTTTCTTTCAACTCACAATCAATTGCCAGAATATTCAATCCCCATTTATCTTTTTTGGTTTTGTCCAGCGTTACTTTATTATCGTGATAAGGGAGTGTTTCTCCGAAGCCACCCATTCCAAATGACCAGACACCTGGTTCTGTAAGTGCTTCTTTGAACTGGGCACCGATGCTGTATTCTGCAATTTCCCTGCTCCAACCTTCACGGCTGCCGCCACCCTGGTAACCAAATCCGCGGATATAATCGCGCTTGTCACCAAAAAAATTTCTGTATCTCGGTATATAAACTCCATTGGCCCTTCTGCCAAATGTATATTTATCTTCATAACCTTCCACTATACCACCGGCACCAACACCTAAGTGATGATCCATAATATTATGACCCAACTCACCGCTGCTGCTACCTAAACCATCAGGCCACACATCGGTTGCTGAATTCATTAATATCCATGCAGAATTAAGCGTTGATGCATTCAGGAAAATAATTTTTGCAAAATATTCATACGTCTTATTGGTCTCCGCATCCAATACCTCTACACCTGTTGCTTTTTTTGTATTCTTATCGTATAAAATTTTTGTAACAATGCTCCAGGGACGTAACGTAAGATTACCAGTTGCTCTTGCTGCAGGTAGAGTTGCAGACTGTGTACTGAAATAACCACCATATGGACAACCATACCAGCATTTATCGCGAAACTGGCATTGCCTTCCATTTAAGGGAACCGTTGCATGTGCACAACGACCAATGATTATTTTGCGATGACCATCATATAATTTTTTTATCCTTTGCGCCATATCTTTCTCTACACAAGTCATATCCATGGCTGGTAAAAACTCACTGTCGGGTAATTCGGGTAATCCTTCTTTCGAACCACTCACGCCTGCAAATTTTTCTACATAGCTATACCAGGGTTCTATATCTTTATATCTTACCGGCCAATCAATGGCGATTCCATCTTTTGCATTTTCTTCAAAATACATATCGCTCCAACGATATGTCTGACGACCCCACAGCAATGAGCGTCCGCCTACATGATAACCACGGAACCAATCGAAACGTTTTACTTCCGTATAGGGACAGTCTTTATCACTTGCCCACCATTTGAGATTTCTTTCATTGAGCGGGTAATCTCTTTTTAACACCGGGTAGTTTTTGATCATCTCTTCAGTTCGCTCACCACGGTGCGGATAATCCCATGCTTCTTTATTGGCTTCCGTGTAGTCCTTAACATGTTCAATGTTTTCACCTCTTTCGAGCATGATTGTTTTCAATCCTTTTTCAGTAAGCTCTTTTGCGGCCCAACCGCCGCTGATACCGGAACCTATTACGATTGCGTCATAAGTATTATCTGCCATAACCCTATATTATGAATGAGTAGATGATTGCGGACAAGTAGAATTGATTATTAAATACAAAATCTAATCAGTAATTGATTTTACTAAACATCGCAGGTATTAACAGCCTGTCTCAGTGCAGCAATTTTATCTTTGTTTTCTTTTCCTGTTGGTATGAATTCCTGTGCTACATAATCTTTGAACCCGGTTTGTACAATGGCATTCATAATAGCCGGATAAAATAATTCCTGGCTTTCATTGATCTCATGTCTGCCCGGTACACCCGCTGTATGATAGTGCCCGAAATATTGGTGATTGTCGCGTATAGTTCTGATCACATCACCTTCGTCAATCTGCATGTGATAAATGTCATACAATAGTTTAAAATTTTCCGATCCTAATCTTTTGCAAAGTTCAACACCCCAGGGCGTTCTGTCGCACATATAATCTTTGTGATCTACTTTGCTATTGAGCAATTCCATTTGAATAATAACTTTATTCTTTTCAGCCAGGGGCAGAATTTTCTGCAATCCCTCTACACAATTTTTCAGACCTGTTTCATCATCCATTCCATTACGGCTTCCACTGAAACAAATAAGGTTTTTATAACCGGCTTTGGCCATCAAAGGAATTACATCTGTGTAATCTTTGACCAATTGTTCATGAAAAGTTTTGTTATTAAACCCATTGGTTAAACTAACAGAGCCGCCATGATAACACATGGAGCTATAGAGGCCGTACTTCTGAAGCATGGGCCAATCTTTGGGGGCGATTAAATCTATGGCGCCGAAACCAATTTCTTTGACGGCCTGGCAAAGTTCTTCCAATGGTATAAAATTGTAGCACCACTGGCAAACCGAGTGATTGATATTTCCTTTGAATTTCAATTCCGTTTCATTTTCGTTTTGAGCTGCAATAGCGGGAAGCATTGAAGACGCACCAATAGCTGCAGTACCTGCAAGCAAACTCTTAATGGCAAGACGTCTGTTTTGTTTGTTTGGCATAATGAACAGGTTGTAATTTACTTAATGTGGTTGATTTATCTATGCCGCTTGTACAATTACTTTTTTTTGTGAGCGTGTGTAAAAAAATAATACCGCAAAAGCAACTGTAAGTATCAGCGGAATAATTAACGTTACATTTATAATGTCCTGACCGGCCTCAGCAGGAGCTTTGCTTTGTTGCAATTTGTCGTAGTAACTCCCCATAAATATCAAATAAAGCGAAACAGCAAACATACCGGCGCCACCCATAAAATTCAGTCCAACAGCTCCTGTTTCGGGAAGTTTTTCAGAAACAAAACCCAGCATAGTGGGCCAGAAATAACAAACTCCCATACCAAATACAATTGCACCCACAAACAACATATTACCTGTTGAATGGCCAAGTAAATACAAACCCAGCGAAGCTAATATAGCAGAAGTAAGCAGCACGCCGGAAGGTGAAAGCTTATGCACGATAGGGCCGGCAAAAGCACGGCCTATTACCATAATTCCTGTTTCTATAGTTAAAAGCAAGAGGGCATTGTCTGTCACGTTTTTGAGCAGCACATCAATCCACTGTCCGGTAAATAATTCAGTAATTGCTGTTCCAAGCATTAAAATTATCATTACAAGAAACAAAGGTTTCAATAACGATTTATACATAACGCGCGATGAAACGCCACTCGAAACCCTTTCCGTAACGGGAAAAGTCAATCGCAAAAACAAATAGCCATAAACAACTGTAGGAATAAGCATAAGACCTACCAGGAATCGCCAGTTGGTGATTATTTTAACTACCTGGTCACTTCCAACTGCTGTCTGTCCTAAAAAATGTACGATAAGCGTACCTATTACAATTCCACCTGGAAACCAAAGATGAAAGTGATTTAGTTTAGTTGTTTTATTTGAAGTATATAAACTAGCCACTAATGGATTACAAGCGGCTTCCACTGTTCCGTTGCCCATCCCAATCAAAAGTGTTGAAATAAACAAGGGCCAGAATCCATTTGCTGTTATTGTTAGAATAATACCCAACGCATGAAAAAAGAAAGCGCCAACCAGTAATTTTTTCATCCCAACGACATCCACGATAAGCCCACCAATCACAATAGCAAGCGGGAAACCCCAAAAAGCGGTGCTGGTAATAATTCCAATTTGCTCCTGCGTTAAACTAAACTGATCTTTCCAGGTAGTAAGTAATCCTGCCCTGATACCAAAAGAAAGTGATGTAACAAGTAATGAAGTACAACTGGCTATAAACAGCTTATCGCGCTGAATGTTTGTAGGCATAATCGTTAGAAGGTTAAAGTGAAAAAAATTCGGAGTTAAATGTAATTTTAATTTTTAAATAATTGAATCGATAATTTATTTATTTGACACTTTTTTTTTAAAAGACTTTCGTTACTTTTCCTGTCTCATTCATTTTTAACTAAAGATCGCTCAAACCATATCAAAAAAATTTAACCGCTATTTAATATGAACAGAAAACTACGCATGGGAATGGTAGGTGGTGGTAAAGACGCCTTTATTGGTGCCATTCACCGCATTGCCGCCAATATGGATGGCCTGATAGAATTATCCTGTGGTGCATTAAGCATCAATCCTGAAATTGCAAAAGAATCAGGTCGTGCACTTTTTTTATCGGAAGATCGAACGTATTTAACCTACGATGAGATGATAAAAAAAGAAGCTGCATTACCGGCCGATAAACGCATTGATTTCGTTACAATCGTTACGCCCAACTTTGCACATTTTGCTCCTGCGATGATGGCATTGGACAATGGATTTCATGTAGTGATAGAAAAACCAATTGCCTTCACACTGGATGAAGCGAAACAATTAAAAAAGAAAGTAGAAGAAACAGGTTTGTTGCTATGTCTTACGCATACCTATTCGGGTTATCCATTGGTAAAACATGCAAAACAAATGGTAGCGGATGGCGTGCTTGGCAAAATAAGAAAGGTATGGGTTGAATATCCGCAAGGATGGTTAAGTAAATTGAGCGAGCGTGAAGGCAACGCACAGGCAGCATGGAGAACCGATCCAAAGAAGAGCGGTAAAAGTGGCTGTATGGGAGATATTGGAACACATGCCGCTCATCTTGCAGAATACATTACCGGCCTGAAGATAACAAAACTTTGCGCCGATTTAAATATAGTGGTTGAAGGAAGAGCATTGGATGATGATGGAAATGTATTATTGAAATTTGATAACGGTGCCGCAGGTGTATTAATGGCATCGCAGGTCGCCGCCGGTGAGGAGAATGCTTTAAAAATAAGAGTGTATGGTGAGAAAGGTGGAATTGAATGGGCACAGCATGAACCCAACACCTTGCTGGTGAAATGGCTCGATCAACCCACACAAATATTGAGAGCCGGCGGTAACTACGGTGATCGGTTATCAAGTTTTGCTACTCACAATGCACGTACACCAGGAGGTCATCCGGAAGGTTATCTCGAAGCCTTTGGTAATATCTATAGAAATTTTGCGCTTACCTTGTCAGCAAGAATAGATGGAACACAACCTTCAAAAGAAGCACTTGATTTTCCTTCTGTGGCAGATGGGATACGTGGTATGGCGTTTATTGATAACGTGGTAGCATCAGCGCAGAGTGATAAGAAATGGCACGACTATGTTATGTGAGTTGCAGGTATTTATAGAGAGTACTACAACTAACTCCTCTTCACTTACTACTCACCTGGCCTGTCTCCATACTAAATACTGAATACTAAATAATTTCCAAATGACAACAATAAAAGGTCCGGGTATTTTTCTTGCACAGTTTATGGGTGATGCAGCTCCCTTTAATTCGCTGGAATCTATCTGCAAATGGGCGAAGAGCATAGGATTTGTGGGTGTACAAATTCCCAGCTGGGAGGGTCGTTGCATTGATTTGCAAAAAGCTGCCGAGAGTAAAACATATGCAGATGAAATCAAAGGCATCGTGAATGCAGCAGGATTAGAAATAACTGAACTTTCCACGCATTTACAGGGACAATTGGTGGCGGTTCATCCGGCTTATGATGCATTGTTTGATGGTTTCGCACCCGAGCAATACCGCAACAATCCAAAAGCAAGAACTGAATGGGCGGTCCAACAATTAAAATATGCAGCCAAAGCATCGCAGAACCTTGGATTAACTGCACATGCTACTTTTAGCGGCGCATTATTATGGCATACTGTATATCCCTGGCCACAACGGCCTGCTGGTTTGGTTGAAACAGGTTTTAAGGAACTGGCCAAACGCTGGTTACCCATTCTGAACCATTTTGATGAGCATGGTGTAGATGTTTGTTATGAAATACATCCGGGAGAGGATTTGCATGATGGTGTTTCTTATGAAATGTTCCTGGAAAAAGTAAACAATCATAAAAGAGCTTGCTTGCTGTACGATCCTTCTCATTTTGTTTTACAATGCCTGGACTATCTTTCGTATATCGATTTCTATCATGAACGCATCAAAATGTTTCATGTGAAAGATGCAGAATTCAATCCAACCGGAAAACAAGGTGTGTATGGTGGATACCAGAACTGGATAGACCGTGCCGGCAGGTTCAGGTCGTTGGGAGATGGGCAAGTGGATTTCAAATCTATCTTTAGTAAACTGACAGCTTATGATTACAAGGGCTGGGCCGTAATGGAATGGGAATGTGCCATCAAACATCCTGAAGATGGTGCCCGCGAAGGTTCAGTTTTCATAAAAGACCATATCATTCGCGTCACAGAAAAGGCATTTGATGATTTTGCAGGAACTGGCAGCAATGAAAATTTTAATCGCAGCATTTTAGGTTTGCAATAATTTCTGCCGAACTTTAATTTTGAATTAACCAACTATTATTATTTAAAATAACTATTATGATCAAAAAGTTTCTTGCCATTTCAATGATTGTTACCGCCTGTTATGCATGTAATAACGATTCGGATAAAAAAACGGAAACAACCGATAAACCTGCGGTAGAAGATATTTCCAAGAATCCTGACTATCAAAAGGGCCTTGAACTGATTAGTAAATCAGACTGTCTTACTTGTCACAAGATTGATGAAACATCAACTGGTCCGGCTTACCGCGATGTAGCCAACAAATACCCCAATGATGAAAAAACGATAGCCACGCTCTCTGAAAAAATCGTAAAAGGTGGTATGGGTAACTGGGGTCAGGTTCCAATGGTTGCACATCCAAACTTATCCGCTGATGATGCCAAACAAATAGTCAAATACATTTTGCTTTTAAAAAATAAATAACTCATATGAAAATTTTATTGCTTGCTATGGCCGTAACAATGATGACTGCCTGTAATAATTCAACGGATACAACTGCGAACAAAGAGACGTCTGCCGCTGATAGTACAACAACAACAGCAAAAGCTGATGATGGTTGGGAGTATTTGTTTGACGGTAAAACAACTTCTGGCTGGCATACCTATGGTTTAAGTACAGTCAGAGATCGATGGCAGATTGCAGACAGTGCTCTATACATTGACACTACTAAAAAAGAAGGTGGCGATTTGGTGACAAACAATGAATATTCAAACTTTGACCTGCAGCTTGAATGGAAGATTGCAAAGAATGGCAACAGTGGTATTATCTTTTATGTGCATGAAGACACCACAAAATATAAAGAGACATACCAGACCGGGCCCGAAATGCAGGTATTGGATAATGACGGACATCCTGATGGTAAAATCCTGAAACATCGTGCAGGCGATTTATACGATTTAATAAAGAGTAGTTCGGAACCTGTAAAACCTGTAGGTGAATGGAACCAGGCCGAAATCATCAGCAACAATGGCAATCTTGAACTTAAACTGAATGGAACCACTGTTGTTTCAACAACACTCTGGGATGATGGCTGGAAAAAAATAGTAGCCGGAAGTAAATTTAAAAGCATGCCCGATTGGGGAACGTTTAAATCTGGTAAGATTGCATTACAGGATCACGGTAACCTGGTTTGGTATCGTAATATCAGAATAAAAAAATTATAACTTATAACCCATGCTGGCTGCTTTTATATTCAGAAAATTATTATTACTGATGAGTATTGTGATGAGTGTGTCACTTCCATCCAATAATAAAAAAACGATGATTGGCAAAGAGGATAAGCTATTAATTTTTTCGAAGACCAATGGCTTCCGTCATGAAAGCATTGAAGCAGGTATTGCAGCAATAAAGAAACTGGGTGCAGAAAATCATTTTGCAGTTAGTGCTACAGAAGACTCGGCTTATCTGACTGAGACGAACCTGCAACAATACAGTGCCATTGTTTTTTTAAGTACAACCGGCAAAGTGTTAGGTTTGAATGAAGAAAAAGCTTTGCAGTCTTTCATTCGTAATGGCGGCGGATTTGTAGGTATACATGCTGCAAGTGATTGTGAATACGAATGGCCCTGGTATGTAAAATTGATTGGTGGAAATTTTGAAAGTCATCCAAAACCGCAGCCAGCAAAGTTGATGGTAATCAATAAAACTCATGCATCTACCAAAGGTCTTCCAGATGTGTGGGAACGTACCGATGAATGGTACAATTTCAAAAACCTGAATCCAGACGTAACAGTATTGATTAAAATTGATGAGTCTTCTTATACCGGCGGAAAGAATGGAGACAATCATCCAATGGCATGGTACCACAAGTACGATGGAGGAAGAGTTTTCTATACAGAATTAGGACATACCAGGGAGTCTTTCAGTGAACCATTGTACCTACAGCATCTCCTGGGTGGTATAGACTACGCTTTGAATAAGAAATAATATCGTTTTTTTTCATATTGTGAAAGCAACTCCTTCGGGTTGCTTTTTCTTTTTTATAATTTTCCTTAATCAATTTTCATAGTAAACCCTTACCTGAGCTTATTTGAAAGGTATTTGCTTGGAATTAAGTTAAAAGGGAATTAATTTTACTTCAGCAATTAGATAAAGTGTTTAGATATCCAATTCCTGTGAAATGAAACCGTCCTTTGAAAACCATTCGTTGAGAACTCCGACCTTAGTAAAACTAAAAAATTCATGTTCTCTGAAAAACCCTGCAAACTTTGTAGGGTTTTTTCATTTTTAAGAAATAACATTACAAACTTCCAATAATTATAAAAAAAGCAGTCTTTATTGACTGCTTTTTAGATCCTTTAATGAAACAACATCTCTACAATTCTCTCAACCATATATTTCTATAGCTGATGGGCTCGCTTTTATCTCCGTGTGCCTGTAATTTTATGGGTTCGGGCCCGTGCTTTTTATAAGATGGCTGTCCAATGTAAGGAGTATCGCCCTTTAATTCAGTATTGTTCTGAACTAAAATACCGTTATGGAATACCGTAACTCTCGCAGGTGATTTTACGGTACCATCATCGTTAAATCTCGGCGCTGTCCATGCAACATCATAGGTCTGCCATTCACCCGGTTTACGACATGCATTTACCAAAGGAGGTGTTTGTTTGTACATACTACCGGCCTGTCCATTTACATAAGTTGAATTATTGTAATTGTCCAGCACCTGTAATTCATAGCCGCCTGCACCAAACGGTAACGCCGCTAAAAATATTCCGCTATTACCCCGCGCCTGTCCGGAACCCGTAATGTTGGCAGGAATGCGATATTCTATGTGCAATTGAAAATCTGTAAATGATCTTTTTGTTTGTATGTCTCCCGCGCTTTTATTTACAGTCATCGCATTATCACCCACTATCCATTTGGCTTCTGCAGTAGAGTCTTTGGCAGATACCCATTGAGCAAGGTTCTTTCCATCAAATAAAATAATTGCATCGGATGGTGCTTCAAATGCTGCAGCACCGGGAGTAACAACTCTTGGTACAGGACTGTAGTATTCAGTTGCTTTCGGGTCTCCCTGTTGAGCATGTAACGCACTGGATGAAACTGCCGCCATTAAAAAAAATGAAATGATCTTTTTGTTCATGTTAGTGATTTTAAAATTATTTACGGTTATTGTATGTTTTACCCGGTAAATTAAACTTTCGGTAGTTGATACCCGTTATGATATTCTTTCAGTAAATATTTGTTATTTATTTCTTCATCTGTGAAGCGTTCTTTTGCTGCATCCCATTCTAATTTTTTTCCGCTTTTATAAGCTATATTTCCCATTTGTGCAACAGTTGCAACATGGGCACCTGCTTGTATAGGACAATTTAAATCTTCCATTTTGCGGGACTTAATTACACTTACAAAATTTTCCATGTGCTTATCAAGTCCATTGTCTGAAGGTTTTTCTAATGGCTTGCTTACTTTATTCTTGCTCTGCCTTTCTTCAATTACTTCCCAACCACCGCGGTTCACAATTAATGTTCCATTATTGCCTATGTATGCTATTCCGTGATCCCGGTCATATGATCCATTGTCGATTCCCATGGCAGAATCCCAAACCATATTAAATCCATCAAACTCATACAATGTTGTCAATGTATCTGGTGTTTCTTCATATAAATCAGGATAGGCAAAACGGCCTCCTAAAGCCGAGACTGATTTGGGAACCGGTGATTTCATACCCAGTAAACCATAATCCAGTAAATGCACACCCCAATCTGTCATCAGACCACCGGCATAATCCCAGAACCAACGAAAATTGAAATGAAAGCGGCTGGAGTTAAAAGGTCTTATAGTTGCCGGACCCAGCCATTGTTTATAATCTACTCCGGCAGGTGGTGCAGAATCCGGAACCACTGGTCCTGGTTTCATCCAACCCTGGTAACACCATACTTTAACGGTGCGGATATTTCCCAGTTGACCAGTCTGAACAAAATCTACCGCGTCTTTGAAATGCTTCTGACTGCGTTGCCACTGACCGGCCTGTACTACTTTCTTATATCGCTGTTGTGCCGCCACCATGGTCCTGCATTCAATTATAGAATTACCTACTGGTTTTTCTACATACACATCTTTACCTGCTTCGCATGCATGAATCATTATCAGTGCATGCCAGTGATCTGGTGTTCCGATGATAACAACATCTATATCTTTTTGCTCCAATAACTTCCGATAATCATCATACACTTTTATTTTTGATGTGTCTACATTTTTTTTCGACAACTCACCCAATCTTTTCTCAATAACATTTTTGTCTATATCACAAACAGCTACAAGATTCACACCCGGCACTTTCAATGCAGACATTGTATCTGACCAACCCATTCCATTGATACCAATAGAACCGATGTTCAACTGGTCGCTCGGTGCTACCCTGTTTTTGAAATACGCGAACGCTTTGTTATCAAAAGCTGTTGCCAGCGCACCTGCACCCAATATCAGCGAAGATTGTTGCAAAAATTTTTTTCTTGATGTCATATGGCTTTGTTTAAATTATTTTAAAAGATTTTTTTTCATGTAATCCGCACTTATTTTAATGCAGTCAAACACCGGCCTGGTGTATTGTTCCTGCTCTACGAAAGCATAATCCAACCCGGCTGTTTTCTGATCTGCAAATATTTCTTTCCAGTTGATAATTCCATTACCTGCTTCACAGGTTTGGCCCTTTGGTTTACCTTCTGTTTTTGCTTCCATATCTTTTATGTGCCAGAGTGGAAATCTTCCGGGATATTTTTTAAACCAATCCATTGGGTTTTGTTCCGCATATTTTACCCAATACAAATCCATTTCAAATTTTACCAAAGACGGATCAGTATTCTTTAAAAGATATTCGTAGTGTGTGGTTCCATCATTCATTTCAAATTCAAAGTTGTGGTTATGATAGCCGGTAATCAATCCTGCTGCCTTACTCAATTCACCACCCTTATTTAATCTTTCTGCTACCCGTTTAAAATCATCCGCTGTTCTGTGCTTGTCGTCCAGGTAAGGAATGACAACATACTTATGTCCCAGGATCTTCGCATCCTCCAGTAAGTTCTTCCAGCTATCCCAGTTATATTCTTTTGCAAAAAGCATATCATTCAATCCGTAATGGCCGCTGGGTGTTTTCAAATGATTTTTCTTGAGCAGGTCCGACATTTCTTTTATAGAATGACCAAAATATTTCCGGTTGAAATATCCGTATAATTCAATCTGGGTATAACCCGCTGCAGAAACTTTTGCCAGTATTGCATCCAGATCTGCCAGGCTTTTTGCTTTACCGATCTCATCTCTCACTGTATACAATTGCAAACCCAGATCTTTATGCATCTTTAGCAGATCAGATTTGCTGGTCATTAATATAGCGGAAAGGATGGCGCTTTGTTGAATGAATTTTTTGCGTGTTAACATGACAAGCTTAATTTTATTTTGAGGAATGGCAACGAAAATTACGAAAATTTAAAATGCTATTAATATAATTAAAGGTTATTAATGTGGATTCAATGAATTGCCGTCTCCTGAATAAAAATCTATACTATTTATGAAAAAAATCTATACTCTTTCTAGCTGTAGCACCTGCCAGGCAATTATAAAAGAAAATAAAATTGACAAAAAGGGCTTTGAAAAGCAGGATATTAAAACAGAAAAGTTAACGCCGGTTCAATTAGATGAGATGAGAAAAATGGCGGGTAGCTATGAAGCATTGTTCAGTAAACGGGCACTTAAATACAAAGAAATGGGACTGAAAAATAAAATGCTGACCGAAAGTGATTATCGCAAACTTATACTGGATGAATATACTTTTCTTAAAAGACCTGTTACCATAATAAATAGCAGGATTTTCGTGGGTAGTGAAAAGAAAACGCTTGCAGCGCTGAAACTCGCTCTTCAATAGTTTTATTGTGATAAAGCGTTCACTGCAAAACTTGCCAGCCAGTGCTCTCCTCCATAATTACCACTCACTACATTGGGTAATGCTGAAGCCAGGTGCTGAAAGGCTGATCTTATCATTATTCTTTTTCGCGGATCTGATGCAGGCAATGCAACAGCCAACTCGCGCATGCACCAGCTACGGCTAAAACTCAGACCATCCAGGTGCACAATTTGCAAGTCTGTTCTGTCTGAAACAACTGGTAGACTGGTTAAATGCCGGAGACTTTTGTTTGAAATAAAGTGATTGAACCATGGGATAAACTTATTTAATGGCAACACTCTTTTCATAAGATCGGCTTCTTCGAGGCTCGGTGAAAGAAAATCACTCCCATCTGGTTCCCATGCTGATGGGGCATTTTGATCTTTCCCGTAAATACGCATTGCAGCATTAATAATAGCATTTTCAAACCTTGTATTGTTCATCGCTCTTGCGTAGTCAAGCGCAAAAACCAACCCGAACGCAGTATTAGGATGAACACCCGTGCGGTTCGGATAAGTTTGTTTGGGTAGAAATTCGGACCATAGTGCAATGATTTTTTGAGTAAGGGGCAGTAATGTAAGATGCCATCTTTTAGCATCCGCATCGTTCCATGAGCTGAGTTCTTCATCCAGTTTTAACAGCCATGCCCAACCGTAAGTACGTTCCCAGCTCTTTGCAGTGGCCACATCAAAATAATCAGTCTCTGTTTTAATATTCGCTATGGTTATTGTTGAATTGATAACGGCACGTATCTGTGTTGCTTCTGGAAGTTTTGGAAACAGCTTCAATAATTTTACCAGCATCCAATGACCATGAACACTGGAATGCCAATCGAAACATCCATAAAAAGCCGGGTGTAACTGGCTGGGTTTGAGTAACTGGTCACTGTCACCTGCGGCGGTATGATTGGTTTTATTCGGGTATTGCTGAACAATACATTTTAAAGGTAAAGATGCTAGAATTGAAGCGCCTTTTTCTGTCAGTTCAAAACCAGAACTATCTTTTTTAATGTGGTATAGTTCATCTTTTTGGGCGGTGACCCCGTTTACAATAAATAGCGTAAAAATAAACAGCGTAATTTTCATTGATTAAATTTACTCCCAGGTTTTGTTAATAAAAAACATTTGTAAAAACCGTGTCTAACGTTTCATTCAGAATAATAAACTGTATTCAAACCTTGCGGATTCAGCAATTCAAGGGGTAATCAATAACCAGTCTTTGTCTCTGCGCATTTTTTTTTGCGAAATTTAAGTATTACCTTTTTACTTTTATTTTTCCATCCTCTCCCGTGAAATAGCTGCTGGCAAATAAATCCAGCTTTAATTTAACCTCTCGAAGCATCATGAAAAAAATATTGTTGCCACTTTTATTAGTAGCTAATGCAGCCAGCGCGCAGTTCTGGCAGGCAGAGATTCAGGCGGGTTTATCCGGGTATAGCGGAGATTTAAATATTAAAGCTGTCAGTCCGCATAATATTGGACCGGGCGTTGCTGTAAATGCAGCCTATTTTTTCAATTCCATGGTTGGATTGAGGGCTGGTTTAAGTTGGGGGCATTTTGGTGGCGATGATAAATACAATGAAAAATCACCAATGTTATTTGCCCGCAACCTTAATTTCAAAACCAATGTACTGGAGTTTAGTGTTTGCGGAGAATTGAATGTACTGGAGCCCGAAATTTATTATACTTACCCTTATCTTTTTGCTGGCGTAGGTATTTTTCATTTCAACCCATATACTACTGATAAAAATGGCGAAAAAGTTTATTTGCGGCCATTGGGTACCGAGGGCCAGGGTATACCGGAGTTGGGTAATAAGAAAATGTATTCGCTCTTTCAAATTTGCATTCCTTTTGGTGCAGGAGCTAAAATGAAAATCAATGAACAATGGGAAGCCGGATTTGAGTTAGGCTTCCGCAAAACATTTACTGATTATATCGACGATGTAAGCACAAGGTATGCCAACGCCGAAATTTTGCTTGCCACAAGAGGAGCCCAGGCTTTTGAACTCGCATACCGCGGCCCTGCTGCCAACCTTCCAAAGCCCGGTGAAGTAAGAGGCAATCCCAAAAAAAAGGATTTGTATTATTTTGCCGGATTAAAACTTATCTGGAAATTCAACACCGGAGATATGGGATATTAGTCTTATAGTAATTAATCTATTGTTAGTATTCCATATAAATGCTATTCAACAATTCTTAACTTGGCATAATTCAGCATAATCTTTTTCTCACCATTCAAGTCAAATTTTACAGTTGCGATAGGGTTATGAGAAGAGCCCTCCATTTTAATTACTTCCCCAAATCCAAATTTCTGATGTTCTACTTTTTGTCCCTCTTTCAATGCTGAAGTATCGCTGGCGATAAAATCAGCAGATGGTTTATGTTCAACAGTTTTATTGGTTGGTCTTGGTGCTATATAAGATGGTGCATTGTCTTTCTTCTTTGCAGGAGGTGGTCCATATCTTTTTTCTGCTTCAAATGCAGAACCGGTTCCAAATCCATTACCAGACATGCGTTCAAAAGCAGAAGAATTTCCCCCGAAACCAAAGGGTGACTGGTTTTTAGCACCGCCACCGGAAAAACTTCTGTCCAGGTATTGATCTGGAATTTCGTTTATAAAACGGCTGGGGTCATTTTGCACCAGGTTACCAAATCTATAACGGGTATTGGCATATGTAATCCAGAGTTTCTTTTTCGCTCTTGTAATGACCACATAAAAAAGTCTTCTTTCTTCTTCCAGTTCTTCTCTTGTATTAATACTCATGGCGTTGGGGAAAAGCATTTCTTCCAGGCCTGCGGCAAATACACAACCAAATTCTAATCCTTTGGCAGCGTGAATGGTCATCAGTTTCACAGTATCAGCATTGGCGTCTTTTTCATCTGCATCTGTCACCAATGTAATTTGCTGAAGGTAACTTCCAAGGCTTTTATCAACCAATTCTCCCTCTTCTGTATCCGGGCTTTCCGTCCACTGCTTTATCGAATTCAGTAATTCCTGGGTGTTTTCATAACGTTGAAGCCCCTCCGTACTTTTATCGTTGAACAGTTCTTTTACAATTGCTGTTTGTTTACCAACATGCACGGCCACTTCATATGCATTCTTTGTTTGCAGCATGCTGCTAAAACTTTTAATCATGAGCACAAAATTCTCAATGGCTTCCAGCGTACCGCCTTTATAGCCAAATTCTTTTGCTCTTTCCAACACTTCCCAGAAAGAGATATTGTTTTCATTGGCTGCCAGTATTGCTCTGTCCACTGATGTTTTACCAATGCCGCGAGCAGGAAAATTTATGATCCGCTTCAATGCTTCTTCGTCTCTTGTGTTTACCAACATGCGTAAATAAGCAACATAATCTTTTACTTCTTTTCGCTGGTAAAAACTGATGCCGCCATACATGGTATATGCAATACCCATGCGGCGCAAGCTTTCCTCAAATGCACGGCTTTGTGCATTGGTACGGTAAAGAATGGCAAAATCTCTATTGTTAAAGTGATTGCGTAATTTTTGTTCCTGGATGGTATCGGCAACAAACTTTCCCTCTTCATTGTCAGTCATCGTACGCACCAGTTTTATTTTTTCGCCTTCCGCATTTTCGGTGAACAGGCTTTTTTCAATCTGACCTTTATTATTGCTGATTACTTCATTGGCAACATGCAGAATATTTTGTGTGCTGCGATAGTTTTGTTCCAGCTTCACCAGTTTTACATCGTCATAATCTTTTTGAAACTGTAAAATGTTTTGAATGGTTGCCCCGCGAAAACTATAAATGCTTTGCGCATCATCACCCACCACACAAACATTTTCATGCATGGCACCCAGCAGTTTAATGATTTCATATTGAGCCGGGTTGGTATCCTGGTACTCATCAATTAGTATATATTTAAACTTATGCTGGTATTTGCTTAATGCTTCCGGGAAATTTTTAAGTAATTCAAACATTTTTATGAGCAAATCATCAAAATCCATTGCGCCATTCTTAAAACAACGTTTTGCATAGGCATCAAATATCTGTGCAATTGCGGGACGGTTGCTGCGCATGTCTTCCTGCTGAATATAATAATCATTGGCGTATTCAGCAGGACCTACCAATGCATTTTTTGCAGATGAAATCCTGTTGTATAACGTGGCGGGTTTATAATGCTTATCATCAAGGTTAAGTTCGTTGATAACTGTTTTAACAACGCTTTTTGCGTCATCTGTATCATAAATAGTAAAACTGTTTGGATAACCGAGCCGATGTGCTTCTGATCTGAGTACACGTGCAAAAACACTGTGAAAAGTTCCTATATAAAGATTTCGTGCATCTGAATTGCCAAGTGTTTTTTCCACTCTTTCTTTCATTTCCTTTGCAGCCTTATTGGTAAAAGTAAGTGCAAGAATATTGAACGAGTCAACCCCATTTGCCATCAGGTTGGCGATACGGGTTGTTAAAACTTTGGTCTTACCACTGCCTGCACCAGCAATGATCATGATAGGACCGTTGATATGCAGTACCGCTTCTTTCTGGGGTTCATTTAATTCTGCTAAATAATCAATCATCCTGCAATTTACAATAAGGGTTTGGGAGGAGGCTGACTGTTGGGAAATATTTGTTTGTTATACACCGGAGATGCGGTACAAAATAAACCCTCCGGAATTTACCAGAGGGTTATCAATGAAATTTAAAATTATCAGGATAAAAATTATGATCCCCGTTGAGAGCCACCGGTTAACTTGGTGTTTCTTGTGGCTGCTTTGGTATTCGCTTTCCCTTTACTGTTTTGCGCACCGGGCTTTGCAGTTTGATGGCCGCCGCCCGGTCTGTTGTCTTTCTTATTTTTTTTATTAGGTATCAGTGACATATCAAGTAAATTTTTTTAATGAATGTTTTAGGCAGGCAGTAAAGTTAATAAAGCAAATTGATTTTTTAAAAATGGGTTTATCCTGTAGTTTATTTAACATATTAAAACATCTGTAAGGCAACCGGCATTTGCTGCGATCCGTACACGTACAAAATAAGCATTATGAAAAGTATATTATTTTTAGGCTTCAGCCTGTTTGTGGCAACATCTGTTATGTTTGTGGAATCGTGCAGTAAGAGCAATGGATACAATAATAATTCCAGTCCAAATAATTCCAACCCGCCGCCTGCCACATCTAATACCATTAAATTGAACGGGATGGCCTTTTCTCCTGCATCACTCACCATCAAACCCGGAACCACGGTTACCTGGAATAACAATGATAATACCGCGCATACCGTGACTGCAGATGATGCTAGTTTTGATAGTGGTAATCTTGCGGTTGGCAAAACATATACGAGGATCTTTACTATTTCGGGTAGTTATCCATACCATTGCAATTTTCACTCAGGCATGACCGGTACAATAATAGTACAACCATAGTTGGCGTTAAATAAGAATACCATTCAAAAATGGAATCGGGCAGTTACCGAAACAAGCTTTGTATTAAGTTTCAATGAATATTAACGGCTATATTGTTATTCTTGTTTTTTCTGATTTTTAATTTGTAGCGAAGGATGGAGTCTTTATTGTATTGCAATTGCAGCCAATCGGTATTTTCATTGTCGACTATATAGGTATAATGCAGTGTTCTGTTGTTGTGATCGTCTGCCTGCAAAAATCCGATGGTTGAATAAATTGCCTGCAAAGTTTCATCCATGATGGCCACAGTATCTGATGCCATTTTAAAATCAGTTTGTAGATCGTTGGTTTGCACTTCAATTCTTACAGTATCTCCAACTGATGCTTCGATGATTCCGGTTGAGGGCATAAAGGATGTAATCCGGTACTTTCCAAAAGCTTTGTTTTTATAGGGGCCATTGAAAAACTCGCGGATAACGGGCGGCCGCTCCAATAGGGTCCATCTCATATCATCCGGGTAATGATCTTTGAAAAATTCTTCAGGAGAGGTAAGAAAATAATAATCATTATAATATTTGATAAATTCATCACCGCGATAGCTGGTATAACCACTTGCCCAGGTTACATCCAGCAAACGCCAGCTGCTATCAAGGTAAACTGCATTCCAGGTGTGATTGCAATTAAATTTCACTTTGCCATAGTCGGTTCTTGCATAACCGGTAATGATGGCACTGCGTAGACCCGCATAATCGCAAAGTGTCTTGAATAGCCGCGCATAACCATCGCAGTAAGCTGTCTGATTGAGAATAACGGTCTCCGCAATAATATCATTGGCGGTTTTCCATTTGCTGGTATCATCTGCAATGGTTACAGTTTTAAAAGCATTTCCGCGGTAAGATTTTTTAACCCGGTAAGCAATATGTTCTGTTATCCAGCTAAAGATGGATCTGAGTTTTTCTTTATCTGTCTGGTACCCTTCTGTTAATTTTTGTGCAAGTATGACCGGTGGGGCAGGTTCAATAGACCTTACACGATAATCAATTTCACTAAATTCAACAGTCTGTTGCTGTGCTGAAATTGTTTTGATGGCTAACAGCAATATTACTGTGAATATTTTCATAGCATCTGCTACGATTAATTGGTTCTATGCAATTTACTATTTAAATAAAATTTTTCCTATACCAATTTTGGGGGTAATGGCCTGGCCCTTTCATATTGATGTGGCCATGCAATCTCTGCACCCAATTCAGTTGCAGCGCGCAATGGAAAATAAGGATCTCTTAAAAGCTCTCTTGCCATAATAATTAAATCAGCCCGTTCGTCCTGCAGAATTTTTTCCGCTTGCGCTGGGGTTGTAATCATTCCCACTGTTCCGGTTAAAATACCTGTTTCTTTTTTGATGCGTTCTGCAAAAGGGGTTTGGTAAGCAGGGCCAATAGGTATTTTAACACCGGGAATCAATCCTCCAGTTGAACAGTCTATTAAATCAACTCCTTTGTTCTTAAGAACAGCAGCTAATTTCACAGCATCATTTTCATTCCATCCGCCTTCTGTCCAGTCAGTGGCAGAGATGCGTACAAATAAAGGTAGCACAGCGGGCCAAACTGCCTGAACGGCTTCTATAATATCTGTTAATAGCCGAATCCTGTTTTCAAATGAGCCACCATATGCATCGGTACGTTTATTACTTAATGGTGATAAAAACTGGTGAATAAGATATCCATGCGCCGCATGAATCTCTATCACCTTAAAACCCGCAGTCAAAGCCCGCAGCGCCGCCGCTTTGAAATCTTCTATTACTTTTCTTATTCCGTCCGCATCCAGTGATTCAGGCGGATCATCGCCGCTGTTGAACGCTATTGAACTGGGTGCCACAGTTTGCCAGCCTCCGCTTTCTTTATTGATATGATGCCCTCCTTTCCATGGAACAGCAGTACTTGCCTTTCTTCCTGCATGTGCCAGTTGTATTCCTGCAACAGCCTCCTGCTTATGTATAAAAGAAACGATGGTTTTAAGCTTTTCCAGATGTGCGTTTTTCCATATTCCTAAATCGTCAGCTGAAATACGACCTTCTATAGATACTGCACAAGCTTCTGTAATAACCAATCCCGCACCTCCAACAGCACGACTTCCAAGATGTACCAAATGCCATTCATTTGCAAATCCATCTACTGATGAATATTCACACATGGGAGATACAACTATCCTGTTCCTTAAGCTTACTGATTTAATAGTAAGTGTTGTAAATAGTTTTATCATAAATGAAAAAATTTTATGAAATCCTGTTTTGTAAATTACAGATAAAGCAACAAATAGTTTTAATTCCGAATATCACAGCTTCTTATTATTTTCACTCAAATAATAAATAGCAAAATGAAAACAAAACTATTGCACTTCCTTGTTATTATCTTTCTGATAGCGGGAAGTACCTGTTTGGCACAGGATACTGCTTATATTAATCCCAATACGAATAGCAAAGGCTGGAAAAATCTTTTCAATGATAAATTAACGAATGCCATTTACCCTGCAGGCATCTGGACAAAAGATGGTGATGTAATGACAGCATCCAAAGATGAAGCTATCTGGAGTGAAAAAGCGTATGACGATTTTATATTGGATCTTGAATTTAAAAATGCAGACGGCACCAATAGTGGTGTGATTGTACATGCCAGCGACATGAAGAATTGGATTCCAAATTCCGTTGAAATACAAATTGCTGATGATTATTCTGAAGAATGGTCCAAAGCACCTGCCAACTGGCAATGCGCTGCTATCTTTGGACGTCAACCTGCCAGCAAGCACATAGTAAAAAAAGCCGGCGAATGGAATCATTATACCATTACCTGCATCAAAAGAAAAATATGGGTAGTATTGAATGGAGAACTGGTAAATACATGCGATATGAGTTTGTTTACTTCTGCCAAAAATAATATTGATGGATCCACAGCCCCGGCATGGCTGAGCAATGCAATGGCCACATTGCCTTTACATGGTAATATTGGTTTCCAGGGCAAGCATGCAGGTGCACCAATTTATTTCCGCAATATTAAAATAAAAGAATTGTAGTAAGCTGCTATAGCATTGCTATTTGCTCATACATGCACAATATGCTTTGAATGATAAGAGTGGGTAACTATAATAAATTGGTGGTACAGCGAATTGTTGAATTCGGCGTTTTCCTGGAAGATGGTAAAGAAGGTCTTTTACTACCAAAAAGATTTGTGCCAGCCAGAACAAAAGTTGGGGATGTTTTAGATGTTTTTGTTTACCATGATTCAGAAGATCGGTTGATTGCAACCACACAAAAGCCAAAGGCTGTTGTTGGCGAAGTTGTAATGCTAAAAGTTGTTTCGGTTACCCAGCAGGGTGCATTTCTGGATTGGGGATTAATGAAAGATTTATTTGTACCGCGTAGTAAGCAATTAAGCGGAATGCTGGTAGGAGGAGAGTACCTGGTAAAAATTTATATTGATGAACAAACCGGCAGGGCTGTAGCCACTGAGAAATTAGAACCACTGCTAAGTAATGAGGAATTAACGGTAAAAGAAAAGGACATTGTTCAATTAACAGTATACCGCAAAACTGATCTTGGTTATGTAGTTATCATTAATAACCAGCATACCGGCGTATTACATGCCAATGAAGTGTACCGAAATATTCAACCAGGTGATCGCTTTGAAGGATTTATTAAATCTATAAGACCTGACAATAAGATTGATGTGGCTGCAGGTAAACCAGGTTATCTGCGGGTAGAAGACGAATCACTTAAAATTCTTCGTTTGTTAAAAGACAACAATGGTTACCTGCCATTTTTTGACAAATCATCTCCGGAAGAAATCTATTCATTTTTTGGAATGAGTAAAAAGACTTTCAAGATGACCACCGGCAGTCTCTATAAACAAAAAAAAATCCTGTTGACCGATGCAGGAATTAAACTGGTATAAAAAACGGCCCAATTTATGAGCCGTTTCTTAAAAAATTAAGCTGCCTGCTGCAGATGTTTATAGTTGGTCTCTAACTCATGAGCAATTGCCGTTTCTATTACCGGAGGTAACAAATCCGAAACTTCTTCTATTTCTGTCACCCTATCCAGGTTTTCATCCCATCCAAATATATGAACCGGACTATCATTATAGCTTATGCGAAATCGCGTTTCTCCAGTCGCTGTTGTAAAAGGGGTTGCTTTTACTATATATTGCCTGTTGTTCACTGACATTTCAAAACTCAGTGTTTCAATTTTTTTACGTGTCATAATTCATTTTTTAAGGATGAATAAATTAATTTCAATGTAAAGGAACAATTAAGATGCCCGACTGTGAAGTTGCCACAGGTGTACTGAAACTCACCGCCTTAAAAAGTAAAATGAGTTTGTGTAGGTGGGCAGAACATATCAAAATGTAGAAATTTGGGAAATATTTTCGGCACAAAAGAATTGTTAAGGCTTTTTAATTAGATCGAACTGAAATTAAATAAATAGAATTGAAAGCATCCTCTTGAAATTGTCAATAATGAATAGTAAGACAAACAATGATTGTTATACCCCAAAATATTGCATTTGGTTTTTTTGTTATCTTTAATTGAGAAATGGAGCTCTTTTTATTAACACTAAAAAACGATTTTCCCGCCTATGTTCCGCTCCGTTATAACCGGTACTGGTTCGTATATTCCAGACAATATTCAATCGAACCGCGATTTTTTTCAGCATGTATTCTATACAGAGAATCATGAAAGGCTTGAAGCTCCACCGCCACAGGTGGTGGAAAAATTCCGTCAGATTACTGGTATTGCAGAACGCCGTTATTCAAACAATGATATGAATGCGTCTGACCTGGCGGCCATAGCTGCAAAACTAGCGATAAAGGATAGTGGTATTGATCCGGAAACTATCGACCAGATAATTCTTGCACATAATTTTGGTGATGTTATTAAAGGAACCATACAGACCGACGCGGTACCTTCTTTGGCCAGCAGGGTAAAGCATCAGATAGGTATTGTAAATCCAAATTGCATTGCATATGATATTCTTTTTGGTTGCCCCGGATGGGTGCAGGGATTAATTCAGGCTGATGCATTTTTTAAAGCCGGCATCGCAAAAAAATGCCTGGTAATAGGTACAGAAACTTTATCCCGGGTAATTGATTTATACGATAGAGATAGCATGATATTCGCTGATGGTGCGGGCGCCTGTCTGTTCGAAAACAAAGAGGTAGACGAAAAGGGTCCGGGTTTGTTAAGTGCCAGCATGCAAACTCATACCGTTAAAGAGTTAGAATATATTAACATGGGTACTTCTCATTACCCAGATAGCAATCCCCGCATCCGGTATATAAAAATGAAGGGAAGGAAGGTATATGAATATGCAATGAAACATGTGCCGGCAGCAATGAAGGACTGCCTGGATAAAAGCGGCACACCGATCAGTTGTCTGAAAAAGATTTTTATTCACCAGGCCAATGAAAAAATGGATGATGCTATCGTAAAAGCATTTTATAAACTTTATGATATAGGTGAACCACCCGAACATATTATGCCAATGAGCATACACTGGCTGGGCAACAGTTCAGTAGCCACCGTTCCAACTCTATTTGATATGGTGCGAAAAAACCAGGTTACAAATCACGAGTTAGTAACGGGCGACGTGGTGATATTTGCATCCGTTGGCGCAGGTATGAACATAAATGCAGTTTGTTACCGTTACTAAAACTTTCTATACTTTAAATTGAAACGGTTAATTTTATTGAAATACTGTTTCATGAAATCCTTACTTTTATTTTTCCTTTCATCAGTACTATTGAACGCCAATAGTCAGACAATAACCTCAGGTGGAAAACTCAAACCGGAGCAGGCCATTATTGATATTCGTCATTATGCTATTACATTGAATGTAAATATTGCAGAAAAAAGTATCGAAGGAAATACGATAATTGATTTTATCCTATCGCAACCCACAACAATTTTATTGTTCGATCTGATGAATGACTTCACTGTAAAATCTGTTGTTGTTAATGGCAGGAATTCCACCTTTACGCATACTGACAATCTTATACGCATCAATACTTCAACTGCATTAAATGCAGGAAAATCAAGTGTAAAAATTGAGTATGCAGGTAGACCCCATATAGCGGTTCGCCCTCCCTGGGAAGATGGTTTTACATGGTCAGCAGATTCTACCGGTCATGCCTGGGTGGCAATCACATCTGCTGGTACAGGTGGCAAGCTTTATTTTCCCTGCAAGGACCATCCGTCTGATGAACCCAATGAAGGAGTAGATATGATTATTTCAGTACCAAAAGGACTGGTGGTTGCGGGCCCCGGGCTTTTAATAAAAACAATTAAAAATAAAAATGCTGATACCTATCATTGGAAAACCAATTATACCATTAATAATTATAGTATCATTTTTAATATAGGCGACTATGAAGTGGTTAGTAAAACGTATACCAGCATTAATGGAAATAAGGTGCCCATGCAGTTTTATGTATTAAAAGAACATGCAGCCAAAGCGATGCATCACCTTGATGTATTGGAAACAATGGTTCGTGTAAAGGAAAAATATTTTGGCGAATATCCCTGGATAAAAGAAAAGATTGGTATCGCAGAAACTCCGCATCTTGGAATGGAGCACCAAAGCATGAATGCTTATGGTAATCATTTCAAATATACATTGGTTGGCGGAAAAGATTTCGACTGGTTGATGAACCATGAATTTGGTCATGAATGGTGGGCCAACAAAGTAACCGCAAAAGATTGGGCCGATTACTGGATACATGAGGGTATTGGAAGTTTTGGAGATGTATTGTACACGAGGGATGTAGAAGGTGAACAAGCTTATATTAATCATTTTAAACAAAGTATTTTTGGCATTGCCAATATAAAACCTGTGGTAATAGGAAAAGACATTGATGAAGAAGCAGCCTATCACAATGATATCTACAGCAAAGGCGCCTTCTTTATGCATACATTGCGTTATGTAATCGGCGACAGTATTTTCTTTCCCGCGCTAAAGAAACTTTCTACTGATTCGCAATACACCTATAATCATCTTGTAAACACTGACGATGTAGAAGCATTGTTTAGTAAAGAAAGCAACAGTAACTTAAAGCCCTTGTTTGATCTATACTTACGCACCATAAATAAACTCGAAATACATGTAAAAGCAATGACTGGTAATCGTTATGCCATTGCTCTTCAAAATATAAATATCCCGTTGCCTGTTGATATTGTAACAGATAAAGGAACGCAAAGGGTTCTACTCAATTCGAATAAAGAAACTGTATTAATAAGTGCCATTCTCCCGCAGGTAGACCCGGATTCTTACTACATCAAAAAAATAATAATGGAATAATCAACCGGTTTTGGAATAAGGATGAATCATTGCCGGTTTACAATGTAACAATATGGTCCGGAAAAAATCTTCCGGGTTAAAAGGCTTGACTATAATATCTGTCAGGCCAGCTTCATACACTTCGCTTTCAACTTCTTTTGGAAGGCTAGCAGTTAAGGCTATTATGGGCAATGTTCCGCCCTTTTTTCGAATTTGCCTGGTAGCTTCGTATCCGTCCATCAAAGGCATATTAAGATCCATTAAGACCAGCTGGTATTTAAACGGAACAAATTTTGTCAACGCTTCTTCACCATTTACAGCAATGTCTACCCCGGCTCCACATCTTTCTAAAAATGTTTGGGCCACTAAAACATTCATGGGGTTATCCTCTACCAGCAAAATAGAAATGCCCTCTAATAATTTAGCCTGTTCTGGGCCCGATGCCGGCGTAGTCTCAGGTTCTTTTACTTTTTCATGGCTGATGGTAAAAGTCTGTGAAAAATAAAATTCTGAACCTTTGCCCGGTATACTTTTTACCTGTAACAACGAACCCTGCAATTCAAGAATTTTTTTGCTGATGGATAATCCCAGCCCAGTTCCGCCATAACTTCTCGAGGTAGAAGAATCTGCTTGCGTAAATCGTTCGAAAATTGCTCCTTGTTTTGCTACTTCGATTCCTATACCGCTATCTTTTATGGAAAACTTTACTGTAATAAAATTTCCCTCTATCTTTTCAATTTTAATTGAAAGTAGTACATACCCTTCCCGTGTAAATTTAATTGCGTTGTGCAAAAGGTTATTGATCACCTGGCTGGTCCTGGTTGGATCTCCCAACACTTTTTGCTTCAACTGATCATCTATCTCTACTATTAATGACAATCGTTTTTCATTGGCAATGCTTTTAAGTCCTGACACAATATGCCGCCCGATAGCCGGAATGTCCATATCAATTTTCTCAATGCTGATTTTACCGGCTTCTATCTTACTATAATCAAGAATATTATTGACAATCGACAGCAGGTTATTGGCTGAAAACATCAGCACATCCAGTTGTTCTTTTTGATCTTTTCTTGGTTCACTTCTTTGAAGGATATGGGTCATCCCAATTACTGAATTTAAAGGCGTGCGTATTTCATGCGACATGGTAGATAAAAATTCTTCTTTTGCAATCAGTCCCTGCTGCGCCTGCAAACCTGCTTGTTGCAATAGGTGAGAAAACCGGTGCGATAATACCAGTGACTGAAGAAAAAAGAAAGCTATGTATCCTGCAAACAAAATGGCTTTATGTTCTTCAATAATACCAAAATAATGCAGGTTAGACAGCAAATACACCAGTAACATTACACCGCTGCTTAATAATGCGTAGATAGATCCACTCCGTTTATTACGCACTGCCTGTATATAAATATAAAAGCAATAGGCAATATAAGCGAACATAACTCCCAGGAAAATGATGAGCAGCGATGAGAAAACAACCGCCGGCATAGTAAGAATAATGAGAGAATAAATAACACAAAGCCAGATAACGGCCTTCATTAAAATTTGCAGGGTATCTTTGGGAAACAACATTCTTGTATACTGTGAAAAAAGTGCCACCCCTGCTACGAGTGTTATGTATTCAAGCCGGATAGATATATACCAGTTGAGGCCAGGAAACAAGGAATGCAGTACGTAGAGATCAGTCCCGATCATTCTATAACTGGTTACAATACACAGGAGAGAGAAATATAAAATTATCTGATCGTTTTTTCCAAAAATAAACAGGCCAAGGAAAAACAATCCCCCCATAAAAAGGCATCCTGCCAAAAGAAGATCAATAGCAGTATCCCTATGATGATTAAGCAGCAATTGGGTTTTCTCTCCAATTATTATTGATTTATACGTTCCTCCTTTTGCATGCCAGAAATTTGCAACCTGCAAAACTAGGTTTAGCGTATCCGGATGTTTACTGATTACAAAAATATCGGTTGTCCAGAATGGAGTAGCTTTACTGGCAATGCTGTCGGGACTACCATTTTGCGCAAACAAAACACCATTGACAAAAAGTTTGTAAGAACTGTACGTGTCCGGAATCTGCAATGCAAGTGTTGGTTTGTTTTTGGGTAAAAAAACAGTCAGTAAATAAGTTGCATATCCATTAGAAGTAAGTCTGTTGCCGTGCCACTCCATGTCATTCCATAAAGCGGGATAGTTTGCAAAGTTGTTTTTTGCCGGTAACGAATCTGACGGTTCCAATAGCTGCTTCCAGTAAAAATGCCATTGCCCGTTTAAAGCTACAGAATGCGCAGACAAGTCAGTCTGACGTAAATCGAGTATACCTTGCTGAGCAACCGGCTCACTGAAGAAATTCTGCGCTGTTACGGAAAGACACGCCAAACCAAATATTAATACAATGGTTAGAGTCTGGATTAACTTTTTCATATTTGATGATGGAGCCCTTTCAACAGGTATGATCCTCTGTTGTGAAACGAAGCCTGTCACAGAAAATGATATAGGCATTAAAAATAAGTGCACTTATTTCATTAAAACAGAATAAAAAACTTTCAGCTAAGTGTATTTACTTATAAAAATCGTCTGCAGGTTTCAATAAAAAAAGCCACTCGCATAAGAGTGGCTCCTGTAAATATTATCACATAAAAGCTATTGTTTTTTTGGTTCCATTAGTTTGAAGAATTGATCCAATTGAGGAAGAATAACAATTCTTGTTCTCCGGTTAGCAGCCTTTCCTTCAATTGTTGAATTATCAGCTACTGGTTTGTATTCACTACGACCCGCTGCTGCGATATGTGATGGATCCAGTCCGTATTGATTTTGTAAAATTCTCACTACTGAAGTTGCTCGTTTAACACTCAGGTCCCAGTTATCCAGTAATACTCCTTTCTTGAATGCCACATTATCAGTATGACCTTCCACCATAAATTCAATTTCCGCCTGGTTTTTTAATACCAGCGCAACTTTTCCAAGCACTTCATTTGCCTTGTCAGTCACATCATAGCTACCGCTTTTGAACAAAAGTTTATCTGATATATCTATATAAACAACTCCTTTGTCTACTTTAATATTAATGTCTTTATCATCCAGATTACCGATAGCGCCTTTCAAATTCATTACCAATGCCATATTAATAGAATCCTTGTGTGCCATCTGAGACTGCAGGCTTTGTATATAAGAATCTTTGGCCCCTATATTCTCCATAGATTTTTTTATACTCTCAGCCTGTGAACCGGAGATAACAGACATATCCTGCAGTTGCTTCAGTGCCTGGGTATTGTTTTCTTTGAGATAACCAATTTGTTTATTCAAACCATCAATTTCTGTTTCAAGCAATGCTTTTTTACGATTGACCTCTGCTTTATCATCTTCGCAGTTTTTCAAAGTACCCTGCAATGCAGTATAAGTATTGTTCAGTGCGTCGTACTTTGCCTGTTCTGCCTTGAATTTTTTGGTACTTACGCAGGAAAACAAAAAGAGGGAACAAAATGCAACTGTAATAATAAATCTGATCTTCATATGTGTTTTTTTTATAATTAAACAAATTGGAGTTTGCTCAGTTGCGCCAAATTTAGTACATGTTTGCAAATTGATTCGCTAAAATTCGGTTAACACGATGAGCTGTTCAATAATAAAAACAGCTTTATTGATCCACATCTGTATAAAAGAATACCCCGCAATTGCAGGGTATTCTTTTATAATATTATTCATTAATTACCTGTTCATACTCGCGAGGAATTCTTCATTACTCTTCGTACCACGCATTCTTTTCAATAATTCATTCATGGCTTCTTCTGTATTCATATCTCCCAGGAAAACGCGCAATAGATTCATCCGTTGCAGCACATCTCTGTCGAGCAACAAATCATCTCTGCGGGTAGAAGAGGCAGTTAAATCAATAGCAGGAAAAATTCGGCGGTTGGCCAATCGGCGATCCAACTGCAATTCCATATTACCAGTTCCTTTGAATTCTTCAAAAATTACTTCTTCCATTTTTGAACCGGTATCTATCAATGCTGTTGCCAGTATGGTTAATGAACCTCCATTTTCAATTTTGCGAGCTGCACCAAAAAATTGTTTTGGTTTTTGCAGTGCGTTTGCTTCCACGCCACCGCTCAGTACTTTTCCACTTGCTGGTGCTACCGTATTATGTGCTCTTGCCAAACGAGTGATGGAATCTAATAAAATCACTACATCGTGTCCGCACTCCACCAATCGTTTTGCCTTTTGCAAAGCCATGGTGGAAACCTTAACGTGTTTTTCAGCCGGTTCATCAAAAGTAGACGCAATCACTTCAGCCTTTACACTACGTTCCATATCAGTTACCTCTTCCGGGCGCTCATCCACCAAAACAATCATGAGGTAACATTCCGGATGATTTTCTGCAATGGCATTGGCCACCGCTTTTAACAACATTGTTTTACCAGTTTTTGGCTGAGAAACTATCAAACCGCGCTGCCCCTTACCAATGGGTGTAAATAGATCCATGATGCGGGTGGAATAGTCACTGGGATTGGTAAACAGGTTTAGCTTTTCAAAAGGAAACAATGGAGTTAAATAATCAAATGGTACGCGGTCACGTACTTCTTCAGGTCCTTTGCCATTGATGGTTTCTACTTTCAGCAATGCAAAATATTTTTCACCTTCTTTTGGAGGTCTCACTGCACCAAAAACGGTATCACCGGTTTTCAATCCAAACAATTTTATTTGTGAAGGAGAAACATAAACATCATCCGGTGAACTTAAATAATGGTAATCGCTGCTGCGCAAAAAACCATATCCGTCCGGCATCATTTCCAATACACCTTCACCCTGTATGATACCATCAAATTCAATATTGAAAACTTCATTTCTTCTTTGTTGGAAATTATTATTTCGCTGTGGTTCCGGAGCTTGCTGCTGGCCGGTTTGCTGCTGGGGCTCTGTTTCTGACGAAATTGATGGTGACCCTACCCTGTTGCCGGCATCTATTTCGGAATCTTCGTTTGTTTCAACATCCTCTGTTTCCGTGGTTTCTTCCACTTTTTTTCTGCCACGTTTAGCAACAACTTTTTCCTCTTTCTTAATAATTGGTTTTTTGATTTCGGGCTTGATGACAGGTTTATCATCACCACTTTCAACAATTGCTTCTTCGGTTGAATTTGCGGTTGACGCTTTTACAATCCGCTTTCTTTTGCCCTTGTCATCTGTTGCAGATGTTTTAGCAGAACTAGCTGAGACTGCTTGTTTGTCCAGTATTTGATAAATGAGCGCCTGTTTATCTAATTTCTTGGCGTTAGGGATTCTTAATTGCTCAGCAATATCGAGCAATTCAGGAACGAGCATGTCGTTCAATTGCAAAATGTCGTACATAAAGGAGTATTAGTCATCAAAATCAAAAAAACCAGTCTTACAGGTTGTTGTTGAAAAATTTTGAAATGAAATGAATTTTGAACGGAATGAAAAAACTGATGAGCTGTAGATTTCGGAATGAACTTACCAGCCTGATTCCGATGCAATGTTAATATTAAAAACGGAAAAAGTAAAAAATTATTTTTAAATCCGGGCTGAAGCACGCTATCCGGCAGCATTGTGTTATCATATTCCGATTTAGCGGAACTCCTAGTACCTATACAACACTATTCTGCAATTCTTTACCAGATTCAAAATCGTAGATGTTCTGAAGGGTTGTTCGGGCAATTTCAGACAGGGCTTCTTCTGTAAAAAAGCCCTGGTGAGATGTAATCAATACATTGGGGAATCCCATCAAACGCATGATTATATCATCCTGAATTACTTCTTCGCTAAGATTGTGAAAGAAAAGCTTTTCTTCCTGTTCATAAACATCAATACCAAGGTAACCAAGTTTGCCAGCCCTCAAAGCGTCAATTGCTGCTTTTGTATCTATAAGGGCTCCCCGACTTGTATTGATAAGCATTACCCCATTTTTCATCCTATCCAGCGTACCGGCATTGATGATTTGTTTGGTTTGTTCATTGAGTGGACAATGCAACGATATTATATCTGACTGGGCCAGCAAGTCCATTAATGGTACAAAAGAAACTGCTTTTGCCTCCAGTTGCGGGTTTGCAATTAAATCAAAAGCCAGCACCCGGCAACCAAAGCCGAGCATAATTTCACAAAAACAATGGCCTATTTTTCCTGTGCCAATCACGCCAATTGTTTTACCAAATAAATCAAACCCGTTTAATTTGTCCAATGAAAAATTGCCTTCTCGTACGCGGTTATAGGCTTTATGTGTTTTGCGGTTAAGGGTAAGTATCAACGCAACGGCATGTTCCGCTACCGCGTGTGGCGAATATGCAGGTACCCTTACAACCTTAATATTATTTTCAGTTGCAGCGTACAGGTCTACATTGTTGTAGCCGGCACATCGTAATGCTATCAATGATACACCCCGGTTGGCCAGTGAAGCAATAACTCCTGCATTCAATTTATCATTTACAAAAACACAAACAGCTTTACAATTCTCTGCCAGATTTACCGTTTGCTCATTCAGTGATGCTTCAAAATAAATAATTTCCTCACTTTTGTTATACCGGTTGAAGAAATGCTTATCATACGGTTGGGCGGAGTAAAAAGCGATTTTCATTTTGAAACGTTTCAATATAAAATTCGCTTATTAATTCAATATTTCAGTAAAATGAAAATAATGCCCCTGACAATTTCACTCAATTACTTTCTTTTATCTCGTCAGTTGCATTAGTTATAACACTATCACCCGGCAATAAAGAGCCAAATATTTCGATCCTTCCATCTTTTTCATTGCCGGTACTTACATCGGATTTCGAAATCTTACCGTTCTTTACCAACAATACATATTTCCGTTCCGTAGATGTTACCACAGAAGAACGGGGAACAGACAATGAGTTAATATTCCCTTTTGAATACAATATAACATCAGCATACATGCCAGATGATAAAAAACCGGCCGGGTTAGGTACATCTATCTCCATTCTTTCAGACCTGTATTGGGCATTTACATTCATAGATTGTCTGCTTATTCTACCCATGATTTTTTTTCCCTGTAATGAACTTACATAAAAAGACACGGTGTCTTTGGTTTTCAGATTGGAAGCCATTGCTTCCGGTACATCAACCTGCAGGCGAAGATGTTCAACCTGTTTCAGTTCCAGCATGGGCTTATCTTTTGCAGTGGCGCTTACCAATGCTCCTGGATGCACATTGCGTTCAGTAATCACACCACTAAAAGGCGCTTTTACATTCAGGTAGTCCATCATAGTTTCCTGCATTTGCCAGTTTACTTTTTCGGCATTGCACAATGCACTATCCGCTTCCATTTTTCCTTTCAGTGTTGATAAATCAAGTGGTGAAATAGCACCGGCTGTTGCAGAAGCTTCAAGATATCTCTGGTAATGTTCTTTATCAATAGCATATTCCGCTTTACTCCGGATATATTTTTCTTTTGCTTGTGCGGCTGCCTGTTGTAATTCGGGGGCTTCCAATACCATCAGTAATTGTCCTTTAGAGACTTTCGTACCTATGTCTGCCAACACTGTTTTTACATAGCCGTTTACTTTTGGGAAAATGCTTACTTCCTCAAAGGCTGCCAGTTGTGCGGGCAGTTTAATTGAACTGGCTACCCCTGTTTTTTCAACTATTGCTGTTGTATAATGGGTCACACCACTTTTTGAATCCGGAATCTTGTTTTGTTCAGCTTTATTTTCAGAGCAGGCTATGCAAAACACCGCCAATCCTAATAAAATAAATAAATATTTCATGATTGTATTTTTAGTTGTTATTGTCTTGTGGTAATAAAGAAACAGTATTGAATGTGGATCTTTGTCTCACCCATCCGTATACAAGTGGCACTATAAATAAAGCCGCAAATGTTGAAGCGGCAAGTCCCCCAATAACTGCACGTCCCAATGGAGCAGACTGATCTCCTGCTTCTCCCAATCCGCTGGCCATAGGAATCATTCCTGCAATCATTGCAAAACTTGTCATAAGGATTGGGCGCAATCGAATACTTGCAGCCACTGTTGCTGCTTTAAATGGATCCTTATATTCAAGTCTCAATGCTTCCGCATTTGTTACAATAAGAATTGCATTGGCAACAGATACACCGGTACTCATAATAATACCCATGTATGATTGCAGGTTTAACGTGGCGCCTGTAGCCAGCAACATTAGCATTGCGCCCAGTAATACTGCAGGAACAGTAGAAAGAACAGCGATTGCTACACCAAATGACTGGTAGTTGGCAGCAAGCAAAAGCAATATTACAACAATGGCCACCAGCAATCCTGTCTGTAATGAATCCAGGGTCTCGGTAAGTAAAGAAGACATTCCTTTTACCTCTGTAACCAAACCTTTGGGTGGCACACCTGATTCTTTAATTACTTTTTCAACTGCGTTGGTCGCACGTCCAAGATCTGTTTTATAAATATTTGCGCTGACAGTTAGAAATCTCCGGGGACCAGAGCGATCATATTCCCCGGGTAAATTGTCTGTAGATATTTGTGCAATGTCTGATAATACCGGTCTTGATTTTCCTTTTACCAGAGAAATAGATTGCAACTGTTCTTTTGAGTTCATTAAATATTCGGGAACCTGCACCTGAACCTGGTAAGTATAAGAGACTTTTTGATCCAACCATTGCACTTTTTCCGTAAACCGGCTGGAAGAAGTTGCATCTGTAATACTTCTGGCCACTTCATTGAGGCTTAATCCCATTTGCGCAAGTTTAAACCGATCTATATTGATTTTAATAGTTGGAAAAGATAATGGCTGAGCTATCTGTATATCGCGCAGGTAATCGATTTTCTTCAACCCTTTTACCAGGTTTTGCGAATAGCTTTTCAATTCATCAAAATTCTTTCCGGCAATTCGTACTTCAATGGGGGTGGATGCGCCCTGTGCCATTATCTTTTCAGTAAGTTCAATGGGCTCAAATGAAATGTTCACCAATGGATAAGACTCTTTTATATTTTTTCTGAGCTTATCTTTCAGTTCATCCAGGTTAGCACTGTAATGTTCATCCAGGTTTATCTGCATAACAGCTTCATGCGTACCACTGTTAAAAATATAAAGGTTGCTTGATCCGTAACTACTGGGAATGAGTCCTATATAAGCGGAACTGATACTTACATTTCCCGCTACAGTTGCATTCACGATATTTAAAATTCCTTTGACGGTTCGTTCTGTTTTTTCAAGCCGTGTACCATCGGGCTCTTTTATTCTTACCTGTAGCTGGCCATTGTTATTTTTTGGTAACAGGTCCTTACCAATTATTGCAAAACATACACCTGCAGCGAATAATGTCAATAGGAGATAAATAATAACTATTCCTTTCCTTTTGGGCATCCATTTTTCTAACTTGCTTGCGAGCGACATTTTTATTCTTTGAAAAAAATCATTTTCTTCGGGGTGTTTCAAGTCTTGTTCATTGTGCATGGCTACTTCATTTCTTTCATCATTATCAAGTGCCAATCCCGCATGTGCATGCATTTTATTATGATGAAACCGGAACTTTTCTTCTTTAAGCAACCAATTGGATATAACGGGCACCAGTGTCTGCGCAGCAATAAATGATACGATCATCGAAAAACCAATGGATAAAGAAAGTGGAAGAAACATTGCTTTGGGAACACCTGTCATAACAAAAGAAGGAGCAAATACTGCCAGGATACAAAGTAAAATCAACAATAAAGGGAAAGAAATTTCCTCGCATGCATCCAGGATAGCTTGTCGTTTTGTTTTACCCATTTCAAGATGCTGGTGTATGTTTTCAATGGTAACAGTTGCCTGGTCAACCAATACACCAACTGCAAGTGCCAGTCCGCTCAATGTCATAATGTTGATGGTCTGACCAGCCAGGTTCAAAAACAATACACTACTCAAAATCGCTACAGGTATTGTTATCACTACCACGAGGCTGCTTCGCCAGTCTTTTAGAAATAATAACACCATTAACCCGGTAAGGATTGCACCCAGTATTCCTTCTGTCATCAGGCTCTTTACAGCGTTAATAACAAATACAGATTGATCGAATTCATAACTCACAGTCACGTCATCCGGCAGCAAATTCCGCATCTCAGGTAATTTCCCTTTTAATGATTGAACAACGGCCCAGGTAGAAGCGTCGGCAGTTTTTACTACTGGAATGTAGACAGATCTTTTTCCATTGATGAGTGCATAGTCAACTGTTACATCGGCTGCATCTTCAACGGCAGCTACGTCGTGTATGAATACAGTTGATGATCCATTTGTAGCAATTGGGATGTCTTCAAATTCCTGTACTTTTTCTTCCAGTGAATTCACCGTTGTTACATACATCATGCTATCAACGCGCAGATTGCCCGATGGCGTCATCGAATTGTTTTTTGAGATAGCTTCTACTACCTGGTCAGGGGAAATATTATACCTGCGCAGTTTTTCCGGATCAACACTCACAACTACCGATCTTGAATTGGCACCAAATGGTGGTGGTGCAGATAAGCCAGACACGGTTGAAAACATGGGCCGCACCCGTCTTGCCGCCAATTCATAAATTTCTTTCAATGATTTTGTCTTGCTGCTAAATACAAGTTGCCCCACTGGCAGTGACGATGCATCAAAGCGAACAACCTGCGGTGGAAGCGCCCCCGGTGGAAAGAATTTGGATGCCCTGTTTACCTGCAACGCTACCTGTGCGGAAGCTTCGGCCATATCAGTGCTTTCATAAAATGATAGCTTTATGAGTGTAAGACCCTGGATATTTTTACTTTCAATGTTCTTTATACCACTTACATACAGGAATTGATCCTGCAGGCGGGTAGCAAAAAAACCTTCCATTTGTTCCGGCGACATACCGCCGTAAGATTCCATTACATAAATGGTAGGCAAATTAAGTTTTGGAAAAATATCTATTGGAATGGTTCGGATAGCCATTATTGAAAACAATAACAATCCTATAAACAATACCAATATGGTGATGGGCCTCCTGAGTGCTGCTCTTACCATTAGAATTATTTTATTGTTTGAATAAATTTGAGCAGGTTGCCGGTGGCAGCTGCTTTATCAAGTTGTGCGACGTACCAATCGCCCACAGTTTGTATATAGTCTGTCTGTGACCGGTATAGAACAAAAGAAGCATTGGTAAGATCAATCAATGAAATTATACCTGCTTTATATTGTGCAACTTTTTGATTGTATGTTTCCGTTGCGGACTGTAATTGCACCGGTAGTTCAGCAAGATTCGTTTCATTTGTTCTTATAGCGCTCTCAGCCTGTGAAGCTGATAAATCAAGCAATAATTTTTGTTGTTGCAATTCCTGCTCGCTCGCCTGCGTCTGAAAACGATTAATTGCCAGCCTGTCTTTTTTATATAACCCATTAAATAAATTATAAGTTATTGCCACCCCTGCTGCATAATTAAATCGTTGATAACCCAATCCGGTTGCCAACGATTTATAATCATCATTATATTGAATACTCGAACCTCTCATCCAGCCACCGGCCGCCAAAATAATTTTAGGTGAATAACTTTTTTGGATCAGCTTTTGGCTATAATAATAGATGTTCGTCCTCTTCTGGTAAAAATCCAATAAAGGGTTATTGCTGCTGTCAGCGGCAAAACTTATAAGGGAAGGCCTGTTCATCAAAAATCCATTGGGAAGACTATCAATATTGAGATTGCCCGAGGCTATCCCAGTTAAATAAGACAATTGATCTTTTAGTTGATCGAGGCTTCCAAGGGTTTGATTATAAACAATTTTTGCCTTTGATAATTCAGCCTTTGACAGTGAAGTATCTGAACCAGCTTTTATTCCACTGATTGCAAGCGCCCGGATTATTTTAAAAATACTGTCGTACCTGTTTACATTTTGTTTGTCTGCAGCGAGTTTATATTGCGTTTTCAAAAGATTGAAATAAATATTTGAAACCTGTGCCTCGAGGATATATTGTTCGCGGCTAAGATCAGATTGTGCCAATCCCGTATACCCTTCAGCATATTTAATCCTTGCTTTATTCAATCCAAAATTGATCAAATCATATTCTGCATACAATAGTCCTGCATTACCAGTAGCGGGCTGTGAAATATTATCAGCACGAACACCCGCGGATACAGAAGGTATGCCACTCAGCGGCAGATAACTACCCGCTATAGAATTGTCGGTAGCAAGGTTCAATTGCTCGCTGATCTTAACCTGCGGTAAAAAGGAATGTCTCACGTCTGTAACAATTGCCTTGCTGGCATCCAGCAGTGCAGACTTTTGCTGTAAAACGGGCATGTAATTTTTAGCGGCTTCTGTAAGTGATAATAAATTATATTTTGTTTGTTGTGCTACTATTGAAAATGCCGGCACTAGTAATAAAATACTCAATACCCAACAGTTCTTTCTTACACAGAAAGTAACCATATCATAAGTTTAAAATGAAAAAAGTTGTTTACATAGTTATGCAACAACAGGCGGCCCCCTTAGTGAATGAACAAGAGGGTGGGATGCAGGAATAAAACCGCTGCAATAATGAACATGCAGCTTTGAGGAGACTGAACAAACAACAGGTTTAATGATGATGGTTTTACAAATTGCAGCCGTGGCTGGCTGATATCTTTTGTTCAGGCGGAAACAACTGACTTTCCGATCATTCGAATTTCTTTTTGCAATTATAAATTTTTGCTGGCTCAGTTTTACAATTGTATTCTTGCTGTACAGATGCTTGCCAATGCTGGTTGAATAAACGGCAGCATCAAAATTAAAAAATAATTGCACCGTAAAAAAGAACGCGTATAAGAGAACCAGAAAGATCTTTGATGTAATGGGTAATATGTGCTGTCGTGTAAGATTCATTGAACAGTTCTCTATCAGTGAAAAGCGAAAGTAGAAAAAAGTTTTGTTAAGCAATTCAAAAGGGGTATTTCAGCAAATAAGTTTTATGAGTTTTTAAAAAGAAAGTCCGTAATCAGCAATTCACTCTAACCCGGTTTATTAAATGCACCCATCTTTGCAAGCAAAAAATAAAAAAGGGCTCATCTATGAGCCCTTTTTTATTTTCCTATTTTTAAAAGTTATACTTGATTCCAACCTGCCCCTGCCAGCGTGAATTGATAGGATCAAGTGTATAATAATGCCCGTCAATACCAGTCGGTTTTACAAAATTGAAGGTTGGCTGGTAACCAGATGCAGGCGATCCAGTTGCTTTACCGTTGGCGTCTGCTACAAACTTGAGGAAGTTAACCGTGTAGTTATTAAGATTGGTAACAAAATTTACATGACCCCATGCGTTGTTAATCAGGTTAAGAACATTCAACACATCAAAGCTGATTTGCAAAGAGTGTTGTTTATTGGTTTTGCTCAACTTAAACTCATGCATCAACTTCATATCTACATCATGAACCCATGGAGTACGAAGGCCATTTCGCTCGGCATACTGTCCTCTTCTTGTTTTCAGGTACTTATCATTTTCGATGAAAGTATTTAAATCATTCCACTGTTGTGCTGCAGTGTAAGAGCCATTGTCTTTCAGGTTGATATCAGATTGAGACCTGGGAACATAAGGCAATGGAGCGTTGGATCCATTTCCAAAGGGAGCAGATTGGTAAACCAGGCTATAAGGGTTGCCCGACTGACCGCCATAAAAGAATGACAATGATGTGGCATTGGTCTGATTCCATAAAAAGGTACCCATCACCGTTGCTACAATACGATGGCGTAAATCAAAATTGGAATAAGCCAGTGAAGAGCTACTGGGTACGATGGATGGATTTACGTTATAACTGCTTTCCCATGAGTTACGGATACCATTGGTAACGTCTTTACTGTAACCGTATGTATAGGCTGCACTCCAATTAAGGTTCAGCAGATGACTTCCAACTTTTATATTGCTGGTCACCTTGGATATTTGGGCTGTGAGATTGTAACGGTAGCCTTCTTTTGTATTTGTAAGGAAATATATATTAGAATAAGCTTTGTTATATTTTCCCCCAACATAGACAGGCGTTTGTGTTGGGCCGGTTGAGAAATATTGTACTGAATCTTTTAAATTGATTTGCTCATACTTTACATCATAAATTGTTTTGGTATAAAGCACATCGAACGTAAGTTTATATCCTTTCCCGAATTTAAAATCAGCCGCAATACTACTTCTCCAGATGGTAGGCAGTTTAAAATTATTATCAAAAATATCTATCTCACGTGTACTGCTTCTTGAAGCTCCGCCATATTTGGTTACCGTATCTTTCAAACCATAAGGATTGATGGCCAGTGGAACAGTAGTACTGGCTCCGATTCCGTTCCAATCTATATTTCCATAAGTTCCGCCATTAAGCGTGTATGCATAGCCGTACCATGCAAAAGGAACACGTCCGGTGAAAATACCTGTACCACCACGAATAACAATAGATTGATTTCCTTTAACATCGAAATTAAATCCAAGCCTCGGTGAAAAAGCAACACTGGCTGGTAATTTACCAGTAAGCTGGTTAAAAGGAGTATTTGTATACGTTGGATTTGGCGATTGGTAAGTTGGGTTGGTTGTGTTGATTGCCGGATCAAGGTATGGTTGTGAACCGGCATGAGAATAATCCAGTCTTAATCCGGGAGACAATTTGAACCTTTTGCTTATGGATATTTCATCCTGAACATACGCACTTAATAAAGCAATTGAAAAAGGGTTGGGTGGTGTATTATACAAAACATTACGATCATTGGGAATTTTGGCATCCGTAGTAAACGCTCCACGAACACGTGAAGGGTTATCAGCTAAAAAGCTGTTGAGTCCTCTTGAATACTCCCACCGCCCGTTCCATGAATTAATAAACCCATAAGTCAAATCATAAAATTCATTGTGAGTACCAAAAGTGAATTTGTGTGCGCCTTTAATTAAAGTCACATTGTCGCTGATTTCAATTGTCTTTTGTTTCAGGTTGTATATAGAAGCTTCTCTCCAGGTTCCCAGTGTAATTCTTCCATTATCAATATCAATATAAGGAGCCAATGCTCCAGGAAAGTCGCGGTATTCATGAACATTGATATAACTGATATTAAACAGGTTGCTTAAAGAGCTGCTGAACTTTGTTTTCAATTCCGCAGTAAGGTTTACATTCCTGGTATGCTGTGTAAAATCAGTCGAACCAAACTGGAAATTAGTGGATGACCTTTCCAGGTTATTACCACTGCCATTTGTATAAATACCACGAATGGTAATTGTGTTCTTGCTATTCAGATTAAAATCAAGGCGGCCAAAGAATTTATCGCTGTTGGTAAAAATCTTATAGGCACCCAGGTAACTTCCAGGATCATATCCATATTTCGATTGTAACCTGCTGGCAATTTGCAGACCTTCGGCGGCGGTCATAGCAGCGCCCGGATCTCCTACATTATAAAAAGTGGGCTCCTGGCGGCGGGTCTGTTCGTAATTGAAAATAAAGAATGCTTTATTCCTGATAATGGGCCCGGCAATAGTAGCTCCAAACTGGTAATCATGAAAATCGGAACCAATCTTTGTTTTTAATCCATCTACACTTTTTCCGACCAAGGACTGATTGCGGCCATACCCATATACTGAACCGTGAAAATCATTGGTACCACTCTTTGTAACAGCATTTACACTACCACCTGTAAAATTGCCCAGTTTAACATCGTATGGTGCCAGTTGAACCTGTACTTCCTGAATTACATCTAAACTGTAAGGATTGGTGCGCGTGCCCGACCCGGCTGCTCCGGCTTGTCCACCTCCACTGGTTCCGCCAGCAGAGTTACTGAAACCAAAAGCATCATTGTTGATCGCGCCATCTATAGTGAGATTATTGTACCGGAAATTAGTTCCTGCAAAAGAATTGTTGTTTGATTGAGGGGTAAGACGTGTAAAATCAGAAAGGCTCCTTCCAATAGATGGCAAAGTTGTTAACTGCACCCTGCCTACTGCCAGACCGGAGCCCTGTCCTTTTCTGCCTCCTGTTACTACTACTTCTTTGAGACTCTTATCGTCTGGTTTTAAAGCAACATTTGCTTCTGGATTATTTCCTAAACTAAGATTTATATTTTCAATCGTTTCTGTCTTCAAACCTGTAAAAGAAATAGTAATCGTATAAGGTCCGCCTGGCTTTAAATTGGGAATAACAAAAATTCCTTTACTGTTTGTTTGTCCCCCGGTGGAATAACCTGTGGGTTCATGTTTTATCAGAATCGAAGCTCCTGCTATTGTTACGCCTTTCGAATCAGAAACCACACCACTGAGGGTAGCAGTTGTTTCCTGTGCTATTAAAAAGTTCAAGGATAATAGTGCGGCCAGGGTTAAGATGGATCGTTGCATTAAAATGTTCATGCTTGTTAAAATTTTTGCAAACCTAGTCACGGTATGTTATCGCGTCGTTAATCCAGTATTAACCAATTGTAACGCCAATGTTATCGCAATATTAAGAGCAGTAGTTTTAAAGCCTTCGTAGCCCAATAAAAAGTCCTTTCAATCCTTATCTTTGCCGCTCTAAAATCAGGGCTATGTTTAACAAGCGCATAAAAGTAAAAGACCTGCTGGCCAGCAATACTGTTGGCCATGAAGTAACAGTGATGGGTTGGGTTCGCAACTTTCGCAATAACCAGTTTATCGCACTAAATGATGGCAGTACCAACAATAATATACAAGTGGTAGCGGAACTGGGCAGGTTTAATGACGACTTATTAAAAAGAATAACAACCGGCGCGTCATTAAAAGTGACGGGTTTATTAATGGCATCCTTGGGAAGGGGACAGAAGTTTGATCTGAAAGCCGAAACGATAGAAATACTGGGAGACTGTGATGCTGACACTTATCCATTGCAATTGAAAAATCGCCCAAGCCTGGAATACTTAAGGGAAAAAGCTCATATGCGCTTTCGCACCAATACTTTTGGATCGGTTTTTCGTATTCGTCATGCACTGGCATTTGCCGTACATCAATTCTTTAATGAAAAAGGATTCGTGTATATGCATACTCCTATTGTAACAGCCAGTGATGCAGAAGGTGCAGGTGAAATGTTTAAAGTAACAACACTTCCATTTGATAAAACGCCACGGAATGAGGATGGTTCCGTAAATTTTAAAGAAGATTTTTTTGGACGAGCAACCAATCTTACCGTCAGCGGACAACTGGAGGGAGAATTAGCGGCTATGGCTTTCAGTGAGATTTATACATTCGGTCCCACTTTCCGCGCAGAAAATTCTAATACCGCCAGGCATCTTGCTGAATTCTGGATGATAGAACCGGAAATGGCATTCTGCGATCTTGAAGACAATATGAACCTGGCAGAAGAATTTATTAAGTATATCATCCGGTTTGCTATGAAACATAACCGCGAGGACCTGGAATTTCTTGCGCAACGACTGGCAGAAGAGGAAAAGGCGTTGCCGCTGGATAAACGAAGTGAAATGGGGTTGATTGAAAAGTTAGGGTTTGTGGTGAATAATAATTTTGAACGCATCACTTATACAGAAGCAATTGAAATATTAAGAGAAAGCAATCACAATAAGAAAAAGAAATTTCAGTATTTGATTGATAAATGGGGCGTGGATCTGCAAAGTGAACATGAACGTTACCTGGTGGAAAAACATTTTAAGAAGCCTGTTATTTTAAGCAATTATCCAAAAGAGATCAAAGCATTTTACATGCGGCAGAATGATGATGGCAAAACTGTAGCGGCTATGGACATTCTCGCACCAGGCATTGGAGAAATTGTAGGTGGTTCACAAAGAGAGGAAAGACTAGATAAACTGGAAACAAGAATGAATGAAATGCATATTCCAACAGAAGATTTATGGTGGTATCTGGACACGCGTCGCTTCGGCGCTGTTCCTCATGCGGGGTTTGGTCTCGGCTTTGAACGAATGGTTTTATTTGTTACCGGAATGACCAATATCAGGGATGTAATTGCATTTCCGAGAACGCCAAAGAATGCGGAGTTTTAATAAACAGGGATTGAATAACTTTTTAAAAGGTCGCTATAATGCGACCTTTTTGTTTATGGAAACTGTATGACTAAGCATCCAATTGATATATATTTTTCTTAAGTAAAATCACAATTTTTATGGCTGAAATAAATACCAGTTCCGGTAACAACCGGTATAAAGATCGGCTGCGCCGCTGGAAAAAATTAACAACCAAAGTAGATCTCACGCCAATGGTAGATCTGGGATTTTTACTAATTACATTTTTTGTCTTTACTATTTCTATGAGCAAACCAACGTCAATGAAATTATATTTACCTGCGGGAAAAGATAAAAATACGCCGACTGGAAATAGCACAGCACTCACTATTATACCTATTTCCAACAACAAAGTATTTTATTACCATGGAGATTTAGAAAAAGCTATCAAATCGGGTTTATCCGGAACAACAGATCTTTCTGTTGCAAACGGCATTGGAAATATAATCAGGCAAAAACAATTTTCGCTCGACCATTCGGAAAAGTTTACAAGAAAAGATCTGATGCTTATAATAAAACCTTCCGCAGATTGCAGTTATAAAGATATTGTTGCAGCATTAGATGAAGTACTGATTAACAATCTTAAACATTATGCGCTGGTTGATCTTGATACTGAAGAAAAGCAGTGGATGCAAAAACAAACGGTAAAATGAAATTTACTGTTTCCAATACAATCGCACACGTCGTCTCACGTCTTCTCGTATGTTAAGATAGAAAATATTGATGTCGCCAACATGAAAGTTTTTTCGTTTTACCAGGAAGCTGCCAGGTACATGTATTTTATCTATCCACAATATTCCATTATGGATTTGCGCACCGGCAACATTGTATTTAATCTTATTAAAATTAAAAAGAACAGAACCTTTATTGTTTTTATTGGAAACTATCTCCTGAGTTGTTGTCCAGGTAATAGGGTTAGTAATTAAACTGGTTGACTTTTCTTTTTGAACAAAATCAGGAACATACTCTTTTTTAAAAGTTCGCCATCCACAAATACAACCAGTTTGTAATGAGTCGTGGCAGACCTGCAATGTCTGAAAATAATCTTCGGGAATGTACATACCTATTACATATGCCACTACCAATCTTCTCTTTAATTCACCCTTTTCAAAAAATTCTTTCAGTAATCTTTGTGCATGCGTGCTTCCCTGGCTATGTGAAGCAATAATGATAGGCCTGCCTTTATTATAATGATCGAGATAATATTGAAAAGAAGTTTTGATGTCTGAATACGCCAAGTCAAATGCAGCCAAAGCTGCGGCAGTATCTGATGTATAATAGGATCGTACATGCGCCTGGCGGTAACGGGGCGCAAACAACCTGAATTCGTTGAATGCGCTTGCCTGGAAAAGTATAGTAGAGTAATCCGTTTTTGCATTAATGAATGAGTCATTGATGCCCGCATTCCATCTCTCATCCGTTTTATCCGTAAGCGTTGTTGGATGAAGAAAGAATACATCTACGCTGGAATCCAGTACATAAGAGTTAAGCAGGGGAGCAGGCACACTGTCTGCCGGGTCTTTTTTCCATGGATGTGATGCCCAGTAAAACAGATTTGAATAATCGGGTATTGAATCTGTGTTGCGAACCTGGGATGTTTGTATATAACTACTGTACCTGGGAGTACATCCAATAATAAAAAACAAAACAATTGACGTAAGATGCCTACATTTTAATAGTTGCATTTTTAAAATTAACAGATATTCTTTCAACCCGGGCTTATAAAATATTTACTAAATTTACTGGCTTCCTTATCAAATCTAAATTTCTTCATTATGGCAATACCAGTAGTTAACCTTGCCGACTTTCTGAGCGGTGATCCGCAATTAAAGAAAAAATTTGTCAACGATTTAGGTAAAGCTTTCGAGGAAGTTGGTTTTGTAGCTGTTACCAATCATGGCATTCCAGATGATCTGATTGCAGATCTATATAAATATGTACAGCAGTTTTTTGCATTCCCGCTTGAAAAAAAGAAAAGATATGAAGTACCTGATCTTGCAGGCCAGAGAGGATACACATCATTTGGAAAAGAACATGCCAAGGGAAGCGATGCACCAGATTTGAAAGAATTTTATCAGCATGGACAGATGGTTGAGGATAACGATCTGGTTAAATCTGAATATCCTGCTAATGTAACAATAAGTGAAATTGATGCCTTTACACCCACTTTAAATAAAACTTATCGTGCATTTGAAAAATCGGGCAAAGCTTTGTTACATGCAATTGCTTTATATCTTACGTTAGATGAACACTTCTTTGACAGCTATATTTACAATGGAAATTCCATTTTAAGAGCCATTCATTATCCCCCTATAACTGCTGAACCAAAATCTGCAATACGGGCAGAACAACATGAAGATATTAACTTGATTACTTTATTAGTGGGGGCTTCGGCAGGCGGATTACAAATTCTTACCAATCAAAAAGAATGGGTTGAAGCAACTTCATTACCAGATCAGATTGTTGTAAATGTGGGTGATATGTTGCAGCGACTGACTAATAACAAACTTAAATCAACCACGCACAGGGTTGTAAACCCTCCGAGGGAACTATGGCATACTTCGCGATTTTCCATTCCCTTCTTTTTACATCCCCGGAGTGAAATGAGTCTCGCATGCCTTACCAGTACAGTAGACAACCAACATCCAAAAGCTTATCCTGATACTACAGCAGGCGAATACCTGGATGAAAGGTTGAGAGAAATTGGCCTAAAAAAATAGTTGGATTAATAATAATGTCTTCTCCATCAAGTTATTTTGCCGCTGGTATAAATGAAATAATTAAATTCTTTTACGAAAATTCGCTTGAAAGCCAATACCAGCAAGAGTTACCGGCAAGACCAGTTATAATATTATAAGAATTACCTTCCTTACAATGGTACTTTGTGTTGCATAGTACTGAAAATACCCTTATTTTTGTTTTGTCAAGCTGAAGATGATTAATCCAGCCGGTGGGTTAACGGGAGCTACGAAATAACCTTGTCCTGAATGTTTCCGTTATCCGCCGGCTAAAATATTAAGCATTATGAATATAGAGAACACTCAAAGCCAGATGCGGAAAGGGATCCTGGAATTTTGCATCTTGTCTGTTATTCGCCGGGGCGAGGCCTATCCCAGTGATATTGTAGAAGAGATGAAAGGTGCTAACCTGAATATTTTTGAAGGAACATTGTATCCCCTCCTTACCCGGTTGAAAAATGCGGATATGCTAACCTATCGTTGGGTAGAAAGCAACTCCGGCCCACCCCGTAAATATTTTTCGCTTACTGATAAGGGTAAGGCTTTTTATGACGAACTGGAAGCCACCTGGATAGAACTGGCTAATGCTGTAAATACATTGGCTAAAAAAACAGACAGCATGCCAGATACCACAAACCAAAACCCATCCTTCTAACTTCAACAAAATACTTAGTACAATGAAAAAGATAATCAATATAAACTTTCAGGGACGGGTTATTCCGATTGAGGAAACCGCTTACGATACCCTGAAACAATACGTAGAAAGTCTGCGAAGGTATTTCTCCAATGAAGATGGCCGTGATGAAATCATTAATGATATTGAAAGCCGTATTGCTGAATTGTTTTCAGAGCGGTTGAAGCGTGGCACTGCCTGCATAACAGATGATGATGTAAGTGCAGTAATTGCAAGCATTGGACGTCCTCAAGATTTTGAAGAGCAGGATGGGGGACCAGAAGGTGCATCCGGCACCAACTACCAAAATGCACAGCAGCAGGCCGCAGCTGGTCCAGCTTCATATAGCAATGTTGGTCGTGGCCGGTTATACCGCAATGCAGATGACAAAATTGTAGGTGGCGTTTGTAGTGGTCTTGCCAATTATCTTGGTATTGATCCTGTCATTATGCGTATCCTCTTCGTTATTTTAATCGGAGCTCTCTTTTGGATTTACATTCTGTTATGGATTATTGTTCCATCACAGTCACTGCAAACAAATATTACAAAGAGGTTGTACAGAAACCCAGATGATAAAGTAATTGCCGGCGTATGTGGTGGACTTGCTTCCTATTTTAACCTTGAAAGATGGGTGCCCCGACTGGTATTTGCCCTCCCGTTAATTATTGGTTTGATATCTACCAGCATGAATGCTATCTGGTGGAACTGGGACTTTGGTTTTGCACCCCGCATCATTACTGGTTCTCTTGGCAGCACATTGTTTATTACTTATATTATATTGTGGATTGCGGTTCCCTATGCTTCAACCGCTTCAGAAAAATTAGAAATGCGTGGCGAGAAGGTAGATTTAAATTCTATACGTGACACGGTGAAAGTAGACCTTGAAAACTTTAAATCTAAAACAGAAAAATGGGGCCAGGAAGTAAAACAAACTGCGCAACAGTTTGGAACAAATGCAGCCGCTTTCGGACAAGCTGCCGGTCAGCATGCAAAATCCTTTGCCACAGAAGCCGCGCCCATTGCCAGAAGAGCCGGTAGTGGTGTAGGAAATGTTATTGGAATATTATTTAAAGCATTTTTTCTTTTCATTGCCGGAATAATTGCTCTTTCATTATTCGGTGTGTTGATAGCACTGTTATTTGGAGGCATGGCTACTTTTCCATTGAAGAATTTTGTGCTGGAAGGCACCGGACAAAATTTGCTGGGTTGGGGTACACTGATCTTATTCCTGGGTGTGCCATTGGTTGCATTGATTACATGGTTGATCAGGCGCATTATGGGTGTTCGTTCAGGCAATCATTACCTCGGTTATATATTCAGTACACTATGGGTAATTGGTTTGCTATGCTGTATTTTCCTGATTGCAACTTTTTCAAGCAACTTCAAAACCAGGATCCCGGTTGAAGACCAGGTTAATATTTTGCAGCCCGCCAGTAATAAGCTGATTGTAGGTGTAAAAAATTCCCACCTAGAATACTATCATGGAGATTGGTTTGGATTGCGTTTTAATGATGAATTGCCTATCTATGGTATGAACATGGACACGTTAATGCTTAATACCATCAGTGTTAAAGTATATAAAAGCAAAGACAGCAGTTATCATTTAACAAGGGTGCGCCTTGGCAGAGGAAATAACCGTGAGGCAGCAAGGTCTACCGCCGAAAAAATTCAATTCAATATTGAACAGAAAGACAGTTTGATTCTATTGCCTGAAGGATTCCCGATAAGTACAGGTGACAAATTCAGAAATCAACAGGTGTTAATTGCTATTGATGTTCCTGTTGGAAAAAGAATAGTGATTGAAGATGCGGTTAACCGTTATTCGTGGTTCGATGTAAACGTGAACAATCGCAGGGGATGGAATATTGAATTTAATGATTACAGGGACGATAGTTATTCCTGGAACGGAAATACAGAATATATAATGACACCAGATGGACTAAAGAAAGTAAAGGATCTTGACCAGGTTGAATTAAAGAAAGGACATTTTAAACTATTGATTGATGAGTCAAATGGTAAAATTGAATTAGAGGGAGACGGGGAAGGAGAAAATAAAAACGATAAATATCATTACCGTTATAAACAAATTGAAGACTCTATCAAGGAAAAAGCCAAAGATAAGCTGCGGGATGAGATAAGGTTGAAAGACAGCATAGAAAGAGAGAAAAAACTAAAAGAGGTTATTAAAAGCACCACTCAAAATAAAGATAGAACGAATGAAGGGACCGAAGATGAAACTTTAAGCGGTAGTCATTTATTTTCACCGGTTTTATGCTTTGTACAGATATAAAACCTGCATGCCGCTGCTACCGCCGGTTAATAACCGGCACAGTTGGCAAGCGGGGTTGAAGTTGGAACACAGCTCCTCATTTTTTAATGAGGGGCTTTTTAAAATTGAAAAAGCATACCAATGAAAAAAAATATCTATAAGCAAATCCTGGGACTGCTTACCATCAGCGTTTGTTTTTCTTGCTGTAATTTTCACAACGATCATAATATAAGGATCAGTGTAAAAGAATCTTCACAGCAATACCGGCTCCATGCCTCATATAGCCGAGCTAAAACAAACAAAGTACGTTCCTACATCAATGAATGCATACAACCCGTCAGTTTAAATGGTAATTATGTAGATATTACTACAACACTGGACGACAACACCAGGTTCTATATTAAATCTCTGGCCGGGGAATTATTAATTAAACTGAATAAAACAGAAAATTCAGAAGCTTCGTATCATAGAATTAAAAAAATGTGCGAAGGCATTAAAGAAGTTTTAAAAGACGAAAACTAATCAACCCATTGATGCAGCTATTACGAACAACTCTTTTATCAATCAAAATAGTCATTCCCATTTTTTAAATATTTTTCTAGGCTCTGAACGGCAAGCTTTATTTTTGTGCCATTCTAAAATGAATATAACAGCAAATGAAGAATACCCCGTTCACTCAAAAGCATATTGCGCTCGGAGCAAAGATGGCTGAATTTGCAGGATATAATATGCCCATCAGTTATAGCGGAATAAATGATGAACATGCCGCCGTACGAAATAATGCAGGGATTTTTGATGTGAGCCATATGGGAGAGTTTATATTAAAAGGCGCCGGCGCATTGGATTTGATTCAACGTGTTACTACCAATGATGCTTCCAAACTTACTACCGGAAAAGCTCAATACAGTTGCTTACCCAATGAGGATGGTGGCATTGTAGATGATTTGCTTATCTACTGCGTTGAAGAAAATAAGGTATATATGATTGTGGTGAATGCGTCTAATATTGAAAAAGACTGGAATTGGATAAGTAAACACAATTCTAAAGGTGTTGAAATGCACAATATTTCTGATAAAACTTGTTTACTGGCCATTCAGGGACCCAACGCAACCAGGTTATTGCAGCCTCTAACTGACATGGACATACTGAATTTAAAGTATTATACTTTTACAAAAGGGTTATTCGCAGGAGTAGAAAATGTTTTGATTAGTGCAACAGGTTATACAGGTGCCGGAGGAGTGGAGATATATTTTGAAGACAAAGAAGGTCATGCGGACAAAATCTGGAACGCTATTTTTTCAGCAGCAGGTCCAACCGGTTTAAAACCTATCGGTCTTGGAGCAAGGGATACATTGCGGCTTGAAATGGGTTATTGTCTCTATGGAAATGATATTGACGACAATACTTCCCCACTTGAAGCGGGACTGGGTTGGATAACCAAATTTGCAAAGGATTTTATTGCCAAACCCATACTTGAAAAACAAAAAGAAACAGGGGTTGAAAGAAAACTGGTTGGTTTTGAAATGATCGATAAGGGTATACCCCGTCATGGGTATGAAATAAAGGACTTTAGCGGAACAATCATTGGAGTGGTAACTTCAGGTACCCAATCGCCAAGTTTAAATAAAGCCATAGGACTGGGTTATGTACGTTCAGTTTATGCAAAGCTGGAAACAAAGATCTATATTAAGGTAAGGGAGAAACTACTGCTGGCTAAAGTGGTAAAAATTCCTTTTGTTTAAATACGTTTGGAAAGGTTTTTGCTAATGATAGCACAAATCCAATATTAGCATGAAAGCTATGCCTGCCATTCACCTGACTACATTTATCGCCGCCCCCGCAGAACGGGTATTTGACCTCAGCAGAAGCATTGATCTTCATAAAAAATCCATGGTACATACCAATGAACAGGCTGTTTCGGGTACCACTACCGGACTTATAAATAAAGATGAAACGGTTACCTGGAAAGCAAAACATCTCGGAAAAACAAGGGTTCTAAAAGTTAAAATCGCAGACATGCAGCCTCCCTTTTCTTTTACAGATGAAATGGTTAGCGGAGATTTTAAACAAATGAAACATGAACACCATTTCAAACGGGTAAAAAACGGTACTTTACTAATCGACCTGTTTTATTTTGAAAGTCCCTATGGTAATATTGGTAGAATAGCCAATTCTCTTTTCCTTACCCGTTACCTCAAAAAATTATTGGAGAAAAGAAATCATCTTATTAAAGAATATGCCGAGACGGATAAATGGAAATTCCTGCTGAATAAATAATTCCTTTTTAATGCAATTACTTTACTAACCTGCTTTGTTTTACATTTGCGGCTTCTTAAAATATTATGCTTAATACAAAGCCATCCCTTTATACTTCTTTGTCGCCGGCTCTTTTGCACCTTTACGATGTAACAGATTCAATTGTTGTAATCATTGATGTTTTAAGAGCCACTTCTACTATTGCCACCGCTTTATATAATGGAGCAAATGAAGTGATCCCCGTGGATAGTGTAAGTCATTGCATTGAGCTGAGCAGGCAACTAGGAGCCATTTCTGCGGGAGAAAGAGATGGGAAAATTGCAGAAGGTCTTGAACACGGTAATTCACCGTTTGAATATCCACGTAGTTTTATTGAAGGAAAAACGCTGGTACTCACAACCACCAATGGTACTAAATTGTTACACATGGCTCATTCAAATGGTGCCAAACAAATAGTTACCGGATCATTTCCAAATCTTTCCGCTGTTTGCAATTACGTCATAGCACAGAAAAAAAATGTTGTATTAGCATGTGCTGCATGGAAAGACCGGATAAACATTGAAGATAGTTTGTTTGCCGGTGCTGTCATAAATAATATAAAGCAGCATTTTTTTATTAACTGTGACTCCAGCCAGTTAGCGCAAACAATGTATGATGATGCAAAGGAAGATTTATATGCATTTATGAAAGAAAAAAATGCTTCGCATTATCAAAGACTTACAAATTATGGACTGGAAAAAGATATTCGTTATTGCCTGACAACGGACCAGGCCAATATTCTTCCCTGCTATGAAAATGATAAATTAATGGTGCGTAAAGTTGGTCATATTTAGCTGTAGCGGCCCGCTGATTAATATTGTTTTGCCGTTGAAGTGTGCGACGCAACAATGCTGAATAAATATTCCGCAGTTCACTTCACAAATAATCCACCTTCTTTGAAAACGGGTTGGCTATTGATTAAAAATCTGTAGTTTCGTCACAAATCAAAGCTCCGTATGAAGTTCATCGTTTCGTCTTCGGCATTGTTGAAACATTTGCAACAGATTAGTGGGGTAATCAACGCCAATACCGTTTTACCCATTTTAGAAGATTTTTTATTTGAAGTTGAAAAGAATAAGCTGACAATTGTTGCCACCGACCTCGAAACGGTGATGCGCATTCATCTTGATATTGAGGCAAAGGATTCCGGTAAGGTTTGCATACCCGGCAAAATTTTGCTGGATTCCCTTAAAAATATTGCAGATCAACCATTGACATTTAATATTGATAAGAATTTTGCAGTAGAAATTACCAGCGACAATGGAAAGTATAAAGTAATGGGTGAGAATCCAGATAACTTTCCAAAAGAGCCGGCAGCAGATGGTACTACTTCATTTACCATGACTTCCAGTGCCCTGGTAACCGGCATCAACAAGACTTTATTTGCCGTAAGCAATGATGATTTGCGTCCTGCCATGACTGGAGTCTTTTTTGAACTGGATAAAAAATATATTCAATTTGTTGCTACCGATGCGCATCGTTTGGTAAGGTATAAAAGAACAGATACATCCTGTCCGAAAGCAGATACATTTATAGTTCCTAAAAAGCCATTGACACTGCTTAAAAGTATTTTACCATTCAATGCAGATGAAATTACATTAAGCTATAATAGTAATCATTTGTTTGTGAAACATGGTAATACTCAAATGAGTTGCCGGTTGATAGATGCCCGGTTTCCCGATTATAAGGTGGTGATTCCCGCCGACAATCCGTATAAACTGGTTGTAAATAAACAAGATTTCCAGGGTGCATTACGTCGTGTTGTAGTATTTAGTAATAAGAGTACCAACCAGGTGGTTTTAAATATTCAGGGAAGTGAATTGCAACTGGCCGCACAGGATGTGGATTTTAGTTTTGAAGGCAACGAAAGAATGAAATGCCAATATGATGGCGAAGATCTCGCAATTGCTTTTAATGCAAAGTTTCTGATTGAAATGTTGAACGGTGCGGATAGTGATGAAGTGCGCGTAGAATTATCAACTCCAACCAAAGCTGGTATTATCAAACCAACCGAAGCTGAAGACGGTGAAGAGTTGTTGATGCTTGTAATGCCACTGATGCTAAATAATTAAATTACTAACTCAATATGCATAAAAAGGAACCCGGCAGATCCGGGTTTTTTTATGCAGTTAAAAATATGACAGGCAATAAGTCTGAGGAATTGCAGTCGCTAACTTTGTTGAATGGATGTTATTACTATTACCCTTCTTTTCTTCGTACTATCAGGAACCAATTATTTTCAAGGGGCAGATAGCCATAATCAAAACAATAATAGTAGATACTTCCTTTCTGGTTTGTATAAGTATGAGTATGATATTTAAAGACATATCCCTTTAGAATCAATTTATCCAGGTTAATCCTGATAATGTCTTCATTGGATGGCAGTATTTGTTCGAGGATGCGCCGGTTTTTGAATAATGTATTATAAATGTTTCGGACATAGTTGCTATAACCCGATTTTGATTTTTGTTGATTATTGTAGCTGTTTCGACAGCCATCGTCGCAAAATTTTTTGTCTGCCCTCCCACGTAATGGTTTGGTACAAAACAAACATTTCTTTGTTTCTGATATGGAAGTCATTTCAATTTATTTTGAGAAAAAAGGTACAGCAAATAACAAGCGTGCAAATGGGTATAATCGGGTATATCCGTGTAGAAATGACTAAATACCGACTGTGTTTTTCACAGTGGCACATCTTTGCTTTGTCAATTCAATAGCGCTTTCAATTGACTGAGATAACAAATTAATAAAACCAAGCCCGAAAACATTTTCAAATAATTGAGGATGAAGTGGCGAAAAAAAATTACCGCTATGTACGCATTAAGAAACAAAGTACAATTGATTGGTCATTTAGGCAATCAACCCGATGTACGCACTACAGAATCTGGAAAAAAGTGGGCACGCTTCAGTATTGCCACCAATGAAATTTACCGGAATGCCAAAGGAGAAAAAGTAACAGAGACTCAATGGCATAACCTGGTTGCCTGGGGTAAAGTAGCAGACATTGCCGAAAAGTATTTTAAAAAAGGATCCGAATTGGTGATCGAGGGGAAATTACTAAACAGAAACTACCTTGATAAAGACGGCAATAAAAAGTACGTTACCGAGGTACAGGTAAATGAAGTCCTGATGGTGGGAGACAAAGTTGCAGCGAAGGAGTGACGCATTTACCAACAGATTGCATGATTGCAGCGAAATAACCGCTGCAACATGCAATCTTTATTTTTACACCATCTTCTTTGTAGTTTAGCAAGATTCAAACATGCTTCAGACCGATACATCCAATAAATTTTTTCAATTGGCGTCAGATTTTGTTAACAACACTTCTCGCCATATCTTTCTGACCGGCAAAGCCGGAACGGGTAAAACCACTTTCCTGAAATATATTAAAGAGCAAACCACTAAAAATACTGTTGTGGTGGCACCAACCGGCGTAGCCGCAATAAATGCCGGTGGCGTTACCATTCACTCATTTTTTCAATTACCGTTTGGTCCTTTTATACCGGGCACGAACAAGAGTTTTTCAGCTAATTCCGATGTAGCGGATAAACACAGTCTTTTTAAGAATATTCGCTTCAACGCAGACAAAAGAGAATTGCTACTGGAGCTTGAATTATTGGTTATTGATGAGGTCAGTATGGTTCGTGCAGACATGCTGGATGCCATTGATATCATTCTTCGTCATTTCCGGAAAAAAATGCAGTTGCCTTTTGGAGGTGTTCAGGTCCTGTACATAGGAGATATGTATCAATTGCCGCCGGTTGTTTCAGGTAACGAATGGGAAATACTACAGCAACATTATCAAAGCCCGTTCTTCTTCAGCGCCAAAGTAATAAACGCAACACCTCCATTGTACATAGAATTGAAAAAAATATACCGGCAAAATGAACAATCTTTTATTGATCTGTTGAACCGGGTTCGGAATAATGTAGTTACTTCTGCTGATTTTAGTTTGATTAACAGCCGGTATGACCCGGAGTTTAATTCACCCTCAACAGAAAAATATATTACTTTAAGCACGCACAACAGGAAAGCGGATACCATTAATGCAAACGAACTGTTTAAACTTCCAGGAAAAATATACCAGTTCAAAGGCACGGTTACGGGCGATTTTTCAGACAAAGCATTTCCTACTGAAATGGAACTTCAATTAAAAGAAGGAGCACAGGTAATGTTTATCAAAAACGATTCCGGTAATGAAAGACGGTACTTCAATGGAAAACTCGCTACTATAAAAAGTATAAACGCCGATGAAATAATAGTTACTTCCAATAACGACCAGGAAGAATTGAAACTAGAGAAAGAAACTTGGAGCAATATTCGTTACAGCTATGAAAAAGAAAGCGATAGTATCAAAGAAGATCTGCTGGGTAGTTTCACCCAATACCCTATAAGACTTGCCTGGGCAATTACCATTCACAAAAGTCAGGGTCTTACTTTTAATAAAGCGATCATTGATGCCGGAGACTCCTTTGCTGCAGGGCAGGTATATGTAGCATTGAGTCGCTGCACTTCATTAAAAGGAGTTGTACTTCATTCAAAAATATTACCTTCTTCAATTGCTACCGACCATCGGGTCATTGCCTTTGCAAATAAAGAATCGGCGGCGGCTGAACTGGAAGAGATTTTACTAAAAGAACAACAACAATATCTTTCCACTTCATTGTTGAAGGTGTTCAACTGGAATAAAATAATAGCAGCATTAAGGTCCATTGCGGAGATGATACCCAATCATAGGCTACCTGATACAGATGCAGCAATAACTTTGAGTAGCAGATTGCTTGAAAAAGCAGTCGAACAGTCGTTGGTTGCTGAACGGTTTCAGCAGCAATTGATCCAGCTTTTGCAGGAAATACAGGTTACTGCCAACACCAATATACTCGAGGAACGTGTTAATAAAGCCATACACTATTTTGTTAACTCAATTGGGAAAGAATTAATTAAGCCACTGACTTTACACCGTGAGTCACTTCGCCATGCAACAAAAGCTCAAAAATACGCACGTGAACTTATTACAGTTGAACACTTGTTGTATCAACAGCTAAAGAAAATTACAGAAACTAAATATGGGTCTGTTGTTTTCTGCAAAGATATTTCGATTTATAAACAGTATGAGCCAGGGAACAGTTTGTTAACAGGACCAGACAAGATAAAAAAAGCAAAATCGGTAAAGGGCAGCAGTCAATCGGAAAGTCTTTCATTGTTCAGGCAGGGTAAATCGATTGAAACAATTGCATCTCTGCGTCAACTTACAGAGAGTACAATCAGCGGTCATCTTTCTACGTTTGTAAAAACGGGTGAATTGGATGTCTCTTTGTTGATAAGCAAAGAAAAGATAGATCAGATATTGCCCTTTGTCAAAGAAATGGATGGTAATGCTATTACGCCGGTTAAAGAGAAACTCAACGATGAGTTTTCATTTTCTGATATACGCGTTGTTGTAAATTATTGGTATTGGTTACAAAGCCAGATGGTTAATTCATAGTTATTAACTATGCATAAGATCTATTGTGTATAATTATTTTAATACATTTCAATTTATTTAGAATTGTTTATTACTTTTAATTAATACTATTCTTTCATTATTATTGTTCTCATTGATCCAGTGACTAAAGTATCAGATATAGTAACCTATTTCAAACCTTTTTACCATCTGCATGACAACTAAATCATCACTCAGCAACACACTTCAGTTAGTAAGTAACAATGGTTTTGCCGAAGTATGGAAAAATCGTAATACAAGTCAGAACTCGCTGCATGCCACTACCAGTTTCAATGCCGGTGATGTAATTTGTTCCTTCCATGCAGGAACAGTGTCGGACAAAGTAACCTATCTTACTGTACAGGTTGACGATAATAAGCACATTACATTACAACCAGCGTTTTTACAATACATCAATCACAGATGTTCGCCCAATGTTTTTTTTGACACCACATTAATGCAACTGGTTTCCCTGGCAGAAATAAATACAGGTGATGAATTTACTTTCTTTTATCCTTCCACGGAATGGGAAATGGTACAACCTTTTACCTGCTATTGCGGTTCTTCAGATTGTTTAAAAGTAATAGAAGGTGCTGCTCATATTAAAGATGACGTATTGGACCATTACAGGCTAACCGATTTTATTAAACGCAAGATTAAAAACAGGCAACAATATTAATTGCCGCAGGTTCTATGCCATCAACGGATAGTTTACATAATATTGATCTTTTAAAACCGCGTAAAGTATGGGTATTGGCTCCGTACCTGCAAACCGGGGATGCCAACGTTGATTATTACTACGATTTTTCCCAAAGCATCCAGGAATATACAAAAGCTTTTGCTGAATTAAACATCGATTGGGTTTGGCAACCGGTAACCTTAAATAATTTCAGAGAGATCATTGGAATGATCGAAAGTGATGCAATTGATTACACACCCGTTATTCTTAACCTATGTGATGGAGATGAAATAAACGGCACGCCGGGTATTTCAGTTTTGAAGTTACTTCATAAGAAAGGTTTGGTATATACAGGTGCCAATGAATATTTTTATGATATTACCACTTCCAAAATAATAATGAAGGAGGCTTTTGATAAAGCCGGCATTTCCACTCCAGCCTGGAAAGTAATTACAGAAAATGAACAATCCCTGGAGGATGTTTTTAAACTACTTGGACAACCACTGATTGTTAAACCTGCCGTTTCTGGTGGAAGCATGGGTGTAAGTATTAAGTCCGTTGTCCATACCGCGGCAGAAATGGCCGCTCAATTAAAATTACTTTTTGATGGATATCGTGGATGGAGCCTGACAGCCGGCGGTGTGATTGCAGAAGAATATGTAAGTGGGCCAGAATACACAACATTTATTGTTGGAGATGCCGATAAACCCAACAGAAGCATTATATATCCCCCGGTGGAAAGAGTTTTTCATCCGGCTTTACCAGATATTGAAAAGTTTTTATCTTTTGACCGGCTTTGGGAAACTTATGACGAGGAAACACCCCTTCCTAATGACGAACCTTTCTATACTTATCACAAACCCCATGAATCAATTACCAAAGCAATTACCAAATTAAGCTGGGACGCTTATGTTGCCGTTGGTGGCAAAGGATATGGAAGAATTGATCTGCGCATGGATAAGCAATCAGGAAAATTGTATGTTCTTGAAGTTAATGCACAGTGCGGGATCAGTGAAGATGAAGATTATACTTCCATTGGAGCAATACTCCGTTTATCAGGAAACACTTTCAGCCAAATGGTATCAGCTATTATTGAAAATGCATTTGCAAGAAGAAGAAAAAGAAAGCTCAGCGCCAAAATCAAAAAGCCAGCGGTTAGAACAAGAAGCAGGCTATTGAAACAAAATTAGCTGCCGGCCCGGTGGAACATGTAGTGCCCGGGTGTATAAATATCTTATAAACCTGTTATTCAAGACGGGCACGTCTATAAATCTTTAACCAGTAGTTATGAAAGTTTGTGTGCTGCAACCAGATTATTCTACTTCATCAGTGGATTACAAAAATTATGACCCTCCAAGGAATCTTGCACCTTTATTGGTGAATGATAGTGTTGACACCGTCTTTCTAAATAAACTTAGTGTTTACAAACAACTAAAAGAGTTAAAGAATAAGGGCTACGATATTTTCGTCAATCTTTGCGAAGGCTATCTTGAATGGGATGTGCCTTCTATCGATGTTATCTATACGCTTGAATTATTAAACTTGCCGCATACCGGCCCGTCTACATTATTGTATGATCCTCCTAAAGAATTAATGAAATATGTTGCTTATACGGAAGGCATTCCAACACCACCGTATGTATTGGTAGAAAATATGGACGATGTAGAAACCGCGATAGAACAATTGAGATTCCCTTTATTTGTAAAACCTTCCAAAGCAGGTGATAGCCTGGGAGTAGATGAACATTCTTTGGTGAAGAATAAAGCAGAATTAAAACAAAAGGTAGCCGAAATTATCAATGAATATGAGCAATTATTAGTAGAAGAATATATTAAGGGACGTGAATTTACAGTGCTTGTTGCGGCAAACCCGGATTGTGAAAAAAGTTGTACTGTTTTTAGACCAATTGAATTTGTTTTTCCAAAAGGAAACCAGTTTAAAACATATGCATTAAAAACATCCGAACTCCATCCTGATAGCAATATACCGTGCAAAGAAAAAAGCATTGATCAGCAATTGAGAAATGCGGCACAACGAATTTTCAGAAGTTTTGGTGGAGTGGGTTATGCCAGAATGGATTTCAGAATGAATGATAAAGGTGAATTGTTTTTCTTAGAAGTTAATTTTACCTGTTCTGTCTTTTATACCGATGGGTATGAAGGGTCTGCCGATTATATCTTAAAACATGATGGAATCGGACAGGCGGGTTTCCTCAAACACATTATGTCCGAAGGTATTGCCCGGCATCGTCGTAAGCAGCAGAAATATAAAATGAAGGGCAATTCTATTGCTGGTTTTGGGATCTACGCGATCCGTAACATATCACATAATGAGCTGATTTTTAAAGGAGAGGAGAAACCCCAACGAATGGTAACCAGACGATTTGTAGACAAACACTGGAGCGAAGATGAAAAAGAAATCTTTCGCCGGTACGCTTATCCTGTAAGCAATGAAGTATTTTTGCTTTGGGACGATAATCCGTCTGGCTGGGCTCCTCAAAATCACAGTTGTCAACCAAATACTGCTTACGAAGGACTTAATATAAGAGCACTTCGGGAAATAGAAAAAGGTGAAGAACTAACTCTTGACTACACATCCTTCCTGGATGATGAACATATGGAGCCTTTTCAATGCCGGTGCGGTGCATCTAACTGTCGCGGCCTGATAAACGGAAGACCTCATAATTCGGTTACCGTTCGCGAACAAGAGGCAGCAGGAGCATAAACGGACTATAGAATTCCGGTCTTACAACCCATTAATTCAATGCTTCCATTCCTTATAGAATGGCAAATTACTTTTATTGAATAATGTAAAGAATCGGGAATCTCATGTCGCGTTTTGAAATTTTACGAAAATTGATCATGCGGCACCGAAATCAACTGGTGCTGACATATATTTTATTTTCACTGGAAATGTTGGGTGCTTTGTTGCGCCCCTTCTTTCTGGGTGAGGCTGTCAATGATTTAATGAAAGGCAGTTACAGGGGAATTATTATATTATCTGCTGTTCATGTAGCCTGGTTGATAACCGGAACCATTCGTCACCGGCTGGATACACGTACCTATTCCGCTATTTACACATCATTAGTAACTCGCTTTTTATCGAGGCGGTTTGGACAAACAGAAGTGAGCAAGCTGAGCGCGCATTCAACATTGGCGAGGGAATTTGTAGATTTTCTTGAATACGATTTGGTATATGTTATTGAAGCTGCCTATAATTTACTGGGCTCATTAATATTACTTTGTTTTTATGATAAAGCAGTAGTGCTTGCATGTCTTTCTATATTAATACCTGTAATGGCTATCAGTTTTTTTTACGGCAAAAAAATGCGACAGTTAAACCGTGTAAAAAACGATGAACTTGAAAAGCAAGTTGATATCATTTCTACCGGCAATATCCATACAATTCGCCAGCATTATAATAATCTGCGTAAATGGCAAATCAAAATATCAGATCAGGAAGCGTGGAATTTTGGCATTATGGAACTAATGGTAATTGTTGTCATTGGTATTTCTTTGCTCGTTAGCACCAAGGCTAATGCGCCTGCAATACTGGCTGGCGATTTAATTGGCATTTACAATTACATTTTGAAATTCGTTTCAGGACTGGATACCATTCCCTATACTGTTCAACGGCTGACTTCACTAAACGACATAACCAGACGTATTGAACTGGAAGTAGAAGACTTCCCTGAAGACGGGGGTATTACACCAATCAATACCAGGCCTCCACACATTCCAAAACAACATAGGGCTTCTGCTTGAGTTTACAAACAACTATTTGTACGTTATATATGTCTTACTAATACAAGATCTATTTTTAATTATTCACAACAAAAAACTATTTTATGAGTGTCAATTCAAAACACATTGCTACTTTTTTATTAGGTGCTGCTGCTGCGCTGGCTGCAAACAAGTATATGACCATGACAGCAGAAGAAAAAGAAAAACTGGCAGCGGATCTTAAAAATAAAGCCAATCAATTTAAAGGTGAAGCAGAAAATACAATGGAAAAAGGAAAGGAATATTTTGAAGAATTAAAAACGAAGGGCGGCGCGGCTATGAAAGAGCATTTTGGCGATGTGGGTTCAATTCTGCACAATTTGTTTGGTGGAAGCAGTTCTTCAACTCAACCAAAAACAGACAGCAACCCACAATAAGATTTACGGAATTAATTTACGATACAACTAAATCTTTTTTTTTGCAAACCAGCAATGAGGAGCGCAAACTGTTACGCGCAAGCACCGTTAAACGTCTTATCAATTATCTTACCGATATTATTGTTTTTTCTATCCTGGCTTCTGCAATAATGGCTTTTTTCTATCCGAAAGCTTCTGAGTGGATCAATGATCCAAATGGCTTGAATATTAAAGATCAATTGATGATTAGCTTTTTTTATGGATTATATATGTCAGTTATGGAAGCCCTATTAAAAGGAAAGACCATTGGTAAATTAATTACCAGAACCCGTGTAGTAAATGCCGATGGCAGTTTCATTAGTACACAGACAGCTTTTGTGCGGGGTTTGTGCCGGTTGGTGCCTTTTGAACAACTAAGTGCGCTGGGAATACCTTCAATACCCTGGCACGATCGTTGGTCTGGAACCATTGTAACAAATGATGACTCGCTGCGCAAACCACTATAGTTACTTTTATCAAGAGGCAATTATTCCGCTTCTGAAACGGTATTTTCCTTGTCAGATTCTATTGAATCTTTGGAACTTGATTGAGGAGAACAATTTTTGATACTTAATTGAAATCTTGTATTAAGACTTACCTGAAAATTATTGGTACTAACAAGGGATTTAACGACCTCGTCTTGCAGTAATACCAGCGCTAAATCGGGTGCAAGCGGAGAATTGCTAATTACATTGCCAACGCGTCCGTTGGTGAATTCAATCGTAAATTTATACCCGGCCTTCCTTCCTGTTCCGGCTCTTTCAAAATCAATTCTATTCAAATCCAACGTTTGATCGCCCGTTGCAGATCGTTTCATCAGAATCTTTATTATCGGAAGGTATTTCATCCAAATATGCGTGTACATGTAATTGCTTTTTTTTGTTAGCTAAGAACAGCCCCCAACCTGCAAAGATGAGCATTTTAATGCCAAATGCGAATTAATTGTTGGGTTTCTACTAGCTTTTTACCCGAATATGTTTTGCTTTTTTAAAGGATCATCCCTCAAATAGAATTTTCTCATTTCGGGATTCCAGAATGGTGATTACGCGCTTCGGGGGCTATTTCTTTAGCCTTTTACCTGCATGTTTGCCTGATACTTTTCTTAATACAGGCTCGATATGTATTAAAGTATCAGGAACTACGGGCGGTCGCCAGTTGATATCCCGTTCTATCTTATCCATTTCAATATTAAGGGTTTTTGCCAATTCTTTTTCCACCAGCGTTCGCGCATATATTGGTGAACATATCCCAATAATAGTGAGACGACCTTTGATCACTATATTTCCAATCAGAGCGGTGCTATCACGCTCAGGCATATTACTAAGTTTAATAATATTGGTGAAAGTAATAATAGCATTGAAATTAGTTCTCTTAAAAAATGGGAAAGACACAGCTGTAAAATCGAGATCGTTTGCCATAGATATGTTTACCAGCAACTGTGTTAGGTTCTTCGATTCATCTCTGTGCGCATTAACTACTTTTAAACGTTCAGGCATATTTAACTGGAGATGAAAAGTAGCTGTGTCAGGAAAAACCGCACGCAGTAAATCTGAATCTTTTTTATAATTAATAAAATAACTGGAAGTAATCTTATCCTCAGATAAATGCAATGGCAAAACAAATAAAGCGTCTCCAATAACAAACAACCCAACCAATATCCAGATTATTTTTGCCATTGCTAAATGTTGAAGGATGATAAATTAATTTGCGCAATATTTGTTTCGCTTTTTATAATTTCAACTCACTCCACCCTTCCCTGTAAATTCTTTTTACATAGTCATTGGCCGGATTAAAATTAGTTACTCGCATATTGGGTCCATCCCACAACAGTTTTTTTCTACCGGGATAAGTAAAGCCTCCTTTTCCATCACCCTGACGATAATTATAACTTCGTACTGCAAGGTTACCCATTAGAACTGTTTCTACCAACGGGCCAGATTTATCAAATGAAGAACTGGTATATGTTCCATATCCCTTTTTGCAAGCTTTCACCCATTGCTGCTGGTGCCCCTCAGGTCCGCCCTCCACAAAGGGATACTTACTATCGGGCAGTTTCACTTCCTTCATTTTTTTCGTTGGTAGCAGGGTGGCATTTCTTCCAAATAATCCCGCCATGATTTTTCCATTATTCCCTTCAAAAATGATTCCTCCGTCCCACTCGCCCAGCGGTTCATCTGGTAACAATTCATCCGGCCTCCTGGGTTTAATCCCCCCATCGTACCAAATCAGTTCCACCGGTTTAAAATTTTTCCTGGCAGGAAACTGAATATATGTTACCGAAGAAGGAGGATAGCTGTCCGTATAAACCGCTTCGTTAAAAAAACCAGTATAAACAGATCCAACGCTGCATTCAACCGATATGGGATAACCTAATTGCAAAGCCCTGTAGGGAACATCTATGAAATGACAACCCATATCACCCAGGGATCCGGTACCAAAATCGCTCCAACCTCTCCATGTTGCGGGCAGATAGGTTGGATTAAAATCCCTGGTGGGAGCAGTACCTAACCAAAGATTCCAGTCTAATTCTTTAGGTATTTCAAAATTACCTTTTGGAGTAGGTACTCCTTGCGGCCAGGTTGGCCTGTTTGTCCAAACGTGCACAGTATGTATGTCGCCGATAACTCCATCTTGTACCCATGTTTCGATCAATCTTGTATCGTTCCCGCTACTGCCCTGGTTGCCCATTTGTGTAACTACTTTATATTTAGCGGCGGCCTGTGTTAGAATTCTTGCTTCATAAATGTCATGTGTAAGCGGTTTTTCACAATACACATGCTTACCCAACTGCATTGCTGCAAGAGCAATTGGTGCGTGCATATGATCTGGTGTAGTTACAATAACGGCATCGATATTTTTATTTTCTTTTTCGAGCAGTGTGCGGTAATCCTTATAGTAAGGGGCATTGGGCCATTTCTTCCTGGCATTTACAGCCATTCTATCATCTACATCACAGAGTGCCGCAATATTATCCGTTCCATTGTTGAACGCATAGGGAAGATTTACTTCTGCTTTTCCACCAGTGCCTATCCCCGCAATATTTAATTTATCGCTGGGAGCAATGAACCCTCTACCTAATACACTACGTGGCACAATATAGAACCCCGTTGAAACAATTGCTGTGTTACGAATAAATCTGCGGCGGCTTTCTGCCTTCGTCTTTTTATTTTTCATATAGCGCAATGTTTAATACAGTATAAATTTAAGTCAGTTGAAAGGAATTTAAATTACTCTCTACCGGCTAGAAACACTAAAACTATTTTTAGCAATGTCAGTATATTCGGTTGGGGCACATTTCTAAAGCGAAACAATCTTTTGAATTCTCTTCTCCTGCTTTGCTACTTCGAAAACTTTCAAATATTTCGACGGCCCTTTTCATTTCTTTGATTACTGTTTCAAAAGGCATGAAAAAACAAATAATTTTTTTATCCAAATACTCCTTTAATTGATCCGCCATCTATTGAAATTGTCTGACCTGTAATATTTCCTGATACCGGGCTTAATAGCCAGGTAGCTAATGAGGCAAGATCTTCGGGCCTGCCTAGCCGACCTACTGGTATTTGTTGTATTGCCTGCGCTCTCACTTCAGATGAGGTCTTTCCTGTTTGTTCTGCTTTTTTCTGATATACCCGTTCAATTGCGGCGGTATCATGAGAGCCTGGACCAAGAATATTCAATGTCACTCCCGTCTTCGCTATTTCCTGGCTTAATGTTTTAACGAATCCAACCACTGCGAGGCGAATTGAATTACTCAATACCAGGTTCTCTAAAGGTTGCTTTACTGATGAACTTTCGATATACAAGATTCGGCCATATTGCTGTGCAATCATTTTTGGAATTAATCTCTGGGTAATGATAATCTTCCATCTTAGTAATGTCTTGTAGGCAGCATCCCAGTCCGCGATAGTGGTTTCCAAAAAAGATTTGGCGGGTGGACCACCGGCATTTACAAGTATTCCATCCAGTGACCGGTCGCCGATTATCAATTCCAATCTGGTTATCGTATCATTTTCGGTTATATCTGCATCAAGATATTCAATTTGTGCAGGTGCGGAAGATTGTAATTGTTTTAATTTTTCAGTGTTGCGTGCAATGGCAATAACTTTTGCTCCTTCTGCTATTAACGCGAGTGATATGGCTTTTCCAAATCCACTGGTAGCACCGCCAACAACAAAAAGTCGATCATTTATCTGTAAATTCATTTCAATTTATTTTGGTAATATGAATTTAAAAAAGACTACCCAGGACAAGACAAATAATCACAATAACAGGCGATGGAAGTTTCGTAAAATAGAGCAATCCCAGTGTTCCGGCAATTACAACAACGTTTACTGCACTAATCGTATCCAGACCATTGAGTGATACGTCTTTCATCATATAAAAAGTGGCGGCAACCATTATTCCGGTAACCGAAGCATTGATACCTTCCAGCGCCCTGTACACCGCAGCATATCTCTTTATATTATGCCAGATAGGATAGAAAAAAAGTACCAACAAAAGGCTGGGTAAGAAAATGGCCAGCGATCCTATGATGGCTCCGGTTACCTGTAACCCTGTACCACTGTCTTTCATTGCCATTCCTCCGGTAAATGAAGCGATTGAGAAAACAGGTCCCGGTATAGCCCGTACAATTCCAGCACCTGTATAAAAAGCATCTTTGTCAATGCTGACGACAGATTGTTTTTTAAACTGATTTTTTTTGATTACAGCGTTTGATTTGGGGCGCTCAACAAATTGTTCATACATAAAGGGAATCAGCACCTGACCGCCACCAAATACCAAACTACCCATACGATAAGTATTTTCAAAAAGATTGATGGGTCTCCGGTTTGGCCAATCCTGTACTCTTGCTACTTCGCTGGTAATACCTGCAACAATAAAAATAACCGCAAACAGCCAGATGTTCCACCATTTAATTTTTTGTGGTTTTATTTCAATTTGTGGAATGCGTTTATTGCTTAACGTTGTAACGAATCCTCCTAATAATATCAGGAGTGGGAAAACACCGGAGGCTTTAAAAAAAATAAAAGAGCAAACTGCCGATACCAACATAATAATTTGTGTGGGTGTGTTTTTTACGGAATGTTTAAATGCATGAATTGCTGCGAAAGCAAGAAATCCGACAGCCATTGGAGCGATAAATTTAAAAATATCGGTACGCAATGTTTTCTGATCAAAATATTCAAGTAAAAAAGAAAAAGATCCCATTAAAATACATGCGGGAAGAATCCAGATAATAAGCGTTAAAATAGCCAGGGATATTCCACCTCTTTTAAATCCTATCAATGTGAGTGTTTGTGTAGAAGATGCCCCTGGTAGTAATTGACAAAAAGCGTTATAATCGATCAACTCTTCTTCAGTAATGTCTTTACGACGATGGACAAATGTTTTCAGCATCATACCAAAATGTCCCTGGGGACCTCCAAATGCAGTGATACTGTGAAGAAATACCGCTTTTAGAAAAGGTATATGGCGGAGCAGTATCATCAGCTTTATAATCTTCTTTTAATGTTCGTTGTCAATACAATTTATCAAGAGCCGTATATTTTACCAAAATAATTTTACCGGTAATAATTGTATCGCTCAATTTCTTCCCGCACCTTATCTGGCACCAGGTATCTCACAGATTTTCCTGCCTTTATCATCTCACGTATATGTGTAGACGAAATTTCAAGCAATGGCGCATCCACCAATTGTAAATTTGCCTGAAGGGGGTTTTTTGTTTCAAATCCCGGTCTTTTATAAACAAAAAAGCGGTGCTCTTTTATAAGTGTTTGTGCATTTTTCCATTTATCCAGGTTCTGAAAACCATCACTGCCCATAATAATAGAAAATGTCTTTTCAGGATGTTTTTCTTTTAGGTAAGCAAGCGTATCAATTGTATAAGAAGGTCTTGGTAGCTGGAATTCTATATCACTTGCCTTAAGTTTATTATTGTCTTCAAGTGCTAATTGCACGAGGTGAAAACGATGGTATTCGTTTAATAATGCATTAGACTGCTTGAATGGATTTTGTGGGGTTACAACCAGCCAAACACTGTCAAGATCGGAATGCTCAACGATATGACTTGCAATGATGCAGTGGCCAATATGAATGGGATTAAAAGAACCAAAATACAGTCCGATTTGCATGGCTATTCATCATTTTGGTAAATGAGCAGTAACTATTTCTACAAAAATATTCTGGGCTTCATTTAGCCGGAGGCTGAGATTATATCCTGAAACGCTAATCGCAATAGGATCACCAAGTGGTGCAACTTGCTCAACTTTAATATATTCACCAGGTACGCAACCCATTTCCATTAGCTTCAGGAAAATATCATTGTTTTCAAATGATTTTATTACAACTGTAGTTCCTACGGGTATTTCGGACAATCGTTTCAGCATCATTGAGCAAAGCTATGCTGTAGGAGTTTATTTTTTTACGACTTTTGAAAATGCATGATAAAAGAAGTGACATAATCAAATTTCATTTTGAACACCGCTCTTTAGCGCTTAGACAGCGTAAAAAGCTCAAAATATTTCTTATTCAGCTTTTTAAAAATGAGGGTGTTCGCCTCAGTTATCTTAATTACGTTTTTTGTACCGATAATCGCTTGCTTACCATAAATCTTGAATTTCTAAACCATAACTATTACACAGATATCCTCACCTTTAACCTTTCTGAAAACCCGACAATTATTGAGGCAGATATTTTTATTAGCGCTGATCGGGTAAAGGATAATGCCTTGTTAGTGGGAGAATACACATATTTCGAGCTTCACCGGGTCATTTTTCATGGCGCATTACATCTATGCGGTTATAAGGACCATAATATCACTGCAAAAAAGGAAATGCGTTCAATGGAAGACTTCTATCTGGCCAAATACTTTAAATAATCGTTCCACGTGAAACAGTTTTTTTGGTTCCACGTGGAACATCAATACTATTTAATTCAAAGTACTCCTTATCCTATGTATTTTTGCCACTATTTATATACTCAATATGTTTCCAGAATATGATGTGATAGTTGTTGGAGCCGGACATGCTGGATGTGAAGCAGCTGCAGCTGCAGCAAATCTTGGTTCCAAAGTGTTGTTGGTAACTATGAACCTGCAAACCATTGCCCAGATGAGTTGCAATCCTGCGATGGGTGGAATTGCCAAAGGTCAGATTGTAAGAGAAATTGATGCCTTGGGAGGATATTCAGGAATTGTATCTGATTTAAGTATGATCCAGTTTCGCATGCTTAATAAATCCAAGGGTCCGGCCATGTGGAGTCCCAGGACTCAAAACGATAGAATGCTATTTGCTTCAACCTGGCGAGAAAAATTAGAACAAACTCCAAATGTTGACTTTTACCAGGATATGGTTAAAGGATTGATCATTAAAAACAATCGCGCCTGTGGTGTAATAACCGGGCTGGGAAATGAAATAAAATCAAAGTCCGTGGTTCTTACCAGTGGCACCTTTTTAAACGGCACTATTCATATAGGGGAAAAAAAGTTTGGCGGTGGTAGGGTCAGTGAAAAGGCATCAACAGGAGTTACAGAACAACTCGTTTCTTTAGGAATGGAAAGTGACAGGCTAAAAACCGGAACGCCTCCCCGGGTTGATGGAAGAAGCCTTGATTATACTAAGATGGAAATTCAGCCGGGAGACGATGAGGTAATTGGTTTTTCTTACCTGGAATTAGAAAGGGATAGGTCCCTTCCTCAAAAAAATTGCTGGATAACCTATACCAATCAGATCACCCATGATATTCTAAAAACTGGTTTTGACCGAAGCCCTATGTATTCCGGTCGTATTGAAGGAATTGGGCCACGTTACTGTCCAAGTATTGAGGATAAAATTAACCGATTCGCGGACCGTGACAGACACCAGATATTTGTAGAACCTGAAGGATGGAATACCGTTGAAATTTACGTCAATGGCTTTTCCACATCCTTACCGGAAGATGTTCAATACGAAGCAATTCGTACAATACCTGGTTTTGAGTCTTCTAAAATGTTCCGGCCCGGATACGCCATAGAATATGATTTTTTTCCGCCCACACAACTAACCTACTCCCTGGAGACTAAATTGATTAGTCACTTATTTTTTGCCGGTCAGATCAATGGCACCACTGGTTATGAAGAAGCCGCCTGCCAAGGTTTGATGGCAGGAATCAATGCACATAATAAAGTAAAACAAGAGGCCCCCTTTATATTAAAAAGAAGCGATGCTTATATAGGCGTTTTAATAGACGATTTAATTAGTAAGGGTACTCAGGAACCCTATAGAATGTTCACTTCCCGGGCAGAATTCAGAACATTGTTGCGCCAGGACAATGCAGATCTCCGTTTAACGGAAATGAGTTTCAAAATGGGGCTTGCCTCCCAGGAAAGAATGGATAAGGTCTTATCAAAAAGAAATGGTGTAGAAGAAATCAAAGAAATTTTAAAGTCTTTTGTAATTGATCCAACAGAAATTTTACCGCTCCTCCAAGAACAATCCTCTGCTCCTTTGCTCCAAAAACAAAGGGCGATACAACTGCTACTTCGCCCTAACCTTACTTTACAATCAATGATGAATTCGGTCCCTGCATTAAAAAAGAAACTTATTGTTTATGATAACTACATTATTGAACAGGCAGAAATACAGATAAAATATGATGTCTATATTTCTAAAGAAAAGGAACTTGTTGAGAGAATGTCACACTTGGAAGATTTAATTATACCTGATAGCTTTAATTACAACTCAATAAACTCATTGTCAAATGAGGCCTTGCAAAAATTCAACAAGATTAAACCCAGAACGTTGGGACAAGCAAGCAGAATAAGTGGTGTTAATCCAAGTGATGTCCAAATTCTTTTGGTATATATGGGCCGATAATAGTTTACAACCCGAATCTTGCACTTATCTCCAGCATTTTTTCAATTGGTTTTTTTGCTGCTATTCGCATTTCCTCTTCCATTATTATCTCTGGTGTTTCATATTCCATACACAAGTATAGTTTCTCCAGTGTATTCAGTTTCATGTGCGGACAATCATTGCAAGCGCAACTATTATCCGGAGGTGCAGGGATAAATATTTTGCTGGGTGAGCTCTTTTGCATCTGGTGCAGTATTCCGGTCTCTGTTGCCACTATAAACTCTTTTGCATTATCCTGCTGTGTATATTTCAAAAGGCCCGTAGTAGAGCCTATAAAGTCTGCCATCCTAAGTATGGATTCTTCGCATTCAGGATGCGCTATTAGTTTAGCCTGTGGATGTCTTACCCTGAGTTTGGTAATTCTTTCAAGACTAAAAATTTCATGAACCATACAGGCACCATTCCATAACAGCATGTCTCGCCCTGTTTTCTTAATGATATATGCACCCAGGTTTTTATCGGGAGCAAAGATTATCTTTTGCTCTTTCGGCAAACTTTCCACAATTTTTTCAGCATTGCTTGAGGTGCATATAATATCACTCAAAGCTTTTACACCAGCACTACAGTTAATGTAGGATATCACCAGGTGATCAGGATGATTATCCTTAAATTTTTTAAAAAGATCGGGCGGAGCACTATCAGCAAGAGAACATCCTGCTTTTAAATCGGGCAATAAAACTTTTTTATAAGGATTTAAAATTTTTGCAGTCTCTGCCATAAAATGAACGCCTGCAAAAACAATCATATCACTCTTTGTTTTTTGTGCCTGTTGCGCAAGACCCAAACTATCACCTATAAAATCAGCAACATCCTGGATATCCGGCTCCTGGTAATAATGTGCAAGGATTACAGCATTTTTTTCCTTTTTAATCCTTTCTATTTCTTTAAATAAATCCAATGATGGATCTATTTCAATATCAAAAAAACCCCGCGTTAAAACTTTTTCTTCTGCTACCTGCACATCACTAATAATCATAGTATACTTATTTTATTTAAAAGATCTATTACTATTATGGCTGTGAATTGGTGGATATTATTAAAATAAATAGGTATTGAAAAACCAAAACATCTACTTATTAACAGCTATTCACAATTGACTAACAATGATAAAACCACTACCAGCGCTATTAAGTAAGATTGTTAAGGGCTGTGTATAATTTTTAAACGTCAAAAACTTTAATTAAAAAAAATGTTGTGTGGAACAGTAATAACCAAGTCCATATTAACAACCATCGTAGGTTCTTTCCAGCCATTTAAATTACATCCTATTTTAGCACACCCTGTTCATTAAATTATAGCTACATATTAACATCAAACTTTCAATTTTCCACAATGCCAATAAGATGAAATAAAAACCTTGAAAACCTTTTAAAACGGCTAAGGTATGCCTAGCTGTTAATTATTTAATATAGCATACGGGTCGTTAAATGAACGGACACAAAAATAGTACACTAACAACCAGGAATGAGGGTAAAATATAAACGGATAAACAGCAGGAGGGCGCTGCATTCAGAGGGTTTTCCACAATTTGTTCATACGATAAATTACACTATTTTTGCCATCCTTCATTCAAAAAAGGATACACAATAATTTATATAATATATGTCTATCATTCAGCGTATTCGTGATAAAGCCGCCTGGGTTTTGTCGATTTTTATCGGAGTTGCGTTACTTGGTTTTCTGGTGCAGGATGCATTTGTTGGGAAGAGCGGCAGAGGCTTGTTTGGAGGGAATGCAACAACAGTAGGTGTTGTGAATGGAAAAAAACTGGAAGTGGCAGATTTTGAAAAGAAGATAAAGCAAGCTGAAGACCAGTACCAAAGTATGGGGTACCCGATGAATGACATGATGCGTCAAAACGTGCGCGAGCAAACCTGGAATCAATTTATCAGCGAAACAACTATCGAAGAAGAGGTAGATAAGTTGGGAATTGCAGTGAGCTCAAAAGAACTGGATGATATGTTGTTTGGACCCAATGCACCGGAAGACTTCAGAAAACAATTTACTAATGAACAGGGAGTTTACGATGTGAATGCGGCAAAAAATGCAATCGCCCAGTTGAGAAAACAAAAAAACAACTCCATGGCAGATAACTTTAATAATGTATACCTGCCGGCTTTGGTAAACAACAGGCTGCACGAAAAATTCCTTTCCTTACTCGGAAATACCAGTTATTTTCCAAAATGGATGCTTGAAAAAATGAACAGCGACAATAGTAGTATGGCTGCCGTTTCTTATGTACACGTACCCTATACAACTATACCAGACAGTACAGTAAAAGTAAGCGATGAAGAAATAACCAATTATGTAAGTAAACACAAGGAGGAATTTAAACAGGAAGAAAGTCGCAGTATCGCTTATGTAACATTTGACGCTTCTCCATCATCTGCAGATACAGCCGATCTTCGTAATAAGCTTGAATCATTAAAAAAAGAATTTGCAGCAACACCGGAAGCAGACATTAATGCATTCCTGGTAAGAAACGGAACACAATCCAATTTTACGGATGCGTATTATTCTAAAACCGTAATACAGGTACCCAACAAGGATTCTGTAATGGCCTTACCAAAAGGAGGTATTTACGGTCCTTATCTTGATGGCGGCAGTCTTACCATCGCTAAAAAAATAGATGAAAAAACATTACCCGACTCAGTGAGGGTTCGTCACATATTAATAGCAACAGATGATCCAAGATCGGGTCAGCATATTTTAGACGACAGTATCGCAAAGAAAAGAATAGACAGTATTGAGGTGGCTATAAAATCCGGCGCAAGGTTTGACAGCCTGGCAAAAAAACTTTCGGATGACAAAAACACGCAAGATGGTGGCTCTGCCGTCAAAGGAGGAGATCTGGGATATTTTGCTGCCAACACAATGGCCAAAGCATTTAATGATTTTAGTTTCAATGGAAAAGTTGGGGAAAGAAAAGTTGTAAAAACCGAGTTTGGCTACCACTATATTGAGATAATGGATCAAAAGAATTTCAACCCGGCTTATAAAATAGCCTACCTCGCAAAACCGATTATTGCCAGCCAGGAAACAGACGATAAAGCCTCCGGTCAAGCCAGCCAGTTTGCGAGCGAAAGCCGTAATGCAAAATCGTTTGATGAGAAAGTGAAAAAAGGTAATTATAATAAACTTCTGGCTACGGATATAAAGCCCAATGACATGAATATACCGGCACTGGGATCAAGCCGGCAATTGGTTAAATGGGTTTATGATGCTGCTGTTGGCGATGTTTCTGAAATGTTCACTATCGATAGTAAGTATGCGGTAGTAATGCTGACAGAGATAAACAAAGAAGGGATCATGAGTCCGGCCAAAGCCAGGCCCCTGATTGAGTACATCATCCGCAACCAGAAAAAAGCAGAACAGATAAAAAAGAAAATTGGAACGCCGGCATCACTTGAGGCAGTTGCTACAACAACCAATCAACAAGTTTCAAAAACAGACAGCCTCAGTTTTGCAAGACCTTTCTTCTTGAATGCAGGACAAGAAGGAAAAATAGGCGGATATGTCTTCAATCCGGCTGTGAAGGGAAAAATTTCTTCACCGGTTGCTGGTAATGGTGGTGTTTATGTTTTGCGCACAGAAAATGTCTATGCAAAACAAAACGAAGCCGGCAATATTGAACAACAACGCATGGCATTAATTCAAAATCAAAAGTCATCCGCCGCAAGAGGTGTTGTGGAAGCATCACTTAAGAAGGCCGCCACAGTCAAAGACAACAGGAGCAAGATTTTCTAAATGAGGAAATTTTACAGCATATTAAGGCTCCGGGTAATTCCGGAGCTTTTTGTTTTAAACCATTTTTGCGGAGATTGGTTAATTTTAAGGAGGTAAATACACAATCATGAGTGATGACATTTTAGTGAATAAGGTAGCAGAAAGCAGCCTCACAGAAATTGACCTTGAAAAATATTATCCTAAAGGGGAAGTGGCAGTTTTTGATTTGAAGGAATATTTATTTATGGGCCTTATTTTAAAAGAAAAGGATTTTCGCGCAGCGCTAAAAAGTAAAGACTTTTCAGATTATAACGATAAATGGGTGGCCGTAACATGCACAGCAGATGCCATTATTCCCGTATGGGCCTATATGCTAGCCGCAAGTTACCTGCAACCATTTGCAAAAGATGTAGTCTTTGGAGACGAAACATTTTTACATAAAACCATCTTCTTAAAAAGCATTAACCGGATAGACATTGATCAGTATACAGACAAACGGGTTGTTATTAAGGGTTGTGGTGAAACACCGATTGGCGAGTTTGCATACCTGGAAATTACAAAGCTACTCCGGCCGGTTGCAAAAAGTATTATGTACGGCGAACCCTGCAGTACAGTTCCCATATTTAAAAAACCCATGCAATAAAAAAAATTTCTTTGGAATTGTTCGCACGTTGTTAATGAACTTTAAAGTCCTGGTTACTTACTGGCGCTGCAGAAGGAACGGTAATTGAATTAAATTCAAAGTGATTTGCTTTGTGACACGCATTGCAGGTATTGGTCAAGGATAAAAAATTTTTCTTAAAAGAAACCGGGTCCTTTGAATGTATAGAATTTGTGATACTGTCAATGGAAGGAAAAATCATTGGAAGATCTTTGATTTCCGGCCTGTCGGTTTCCAATTCCTGTGCGGCGGTAATTATTTCTTTGATTTCATCAACTTCAAAAGCGGATAGTTTCCAATTGTTATTGATACCAGCATACCAGAGTTTTGCATGGTGCAACTGTATAACAGCCATCAATTCTCCTAAACCTGGTTTGTATTTTTCTTTTTCCAGGCGTTCAACCCTTTTTTCAAGACTATCAATTGCCGCATTCGTTTTATTATCAGCCACCTGTTGCTGTGCGCAGGAAACAACAAAAACGATAAAGCAGATAATTGAAACAGATTTCATTTGCCAGCGTTTAAAACCAACCCCTTTTTCTGAATGAGCGAAGCATCCACACAGGAACCAGTAGCATCAGCGTAACCGCAATAAAAAAACCATAATCATTGTGCAGGTAAGGGATTTTGTCAAAGTTCATTCCAAATATACCACCGATTACTGTAGCGGGCGCCATTAAACAGGTTACAATCGCCATTACTTTCATCACTTCATTCATTCGCAGGTTTACATTATTGATATAGAGATCCTGCATACTCATCATCATATCGCGATAATTTTCTGTAAGATCAAAAGCCTGCACAATATGATCATGTACGTCCTTAAAATATTTGGTAGTACGGTCATCCAGTAAATTATTTTCACTTCGTATAAAACCATTTACCAATTCTCTCACGGGTGCAATGTTCCTTTTAAGTACTATCAGCTCTTTGCGCAACTGGTTAATTTTGGCCAGCGCTTTAGTATTACTGCTGCGTACCACTTCTTCTTCCACTAACTCAATTTGTTCGCCCAGTTTTTCCATCACCACATAATAATTATCGACTATCATATCCAGCATGGCATATAATAAATAATCGGCACCCCGCTGGCGGATATTGCTTTTGGCAATTTTTAATTTGTTGCGTAAAGGATCAAATACATCCCGGTGTGCGTCTTCCTGGAAACTCAAAACAAAATTGCTGCCCAGTACAATACTGATTTGCTCTATTTCAACTGTCCTGTTTTGTTCATTATAATAGAGCATGTTCAACAGGCAAAACAGGATATTTTCTACTTCATCCATTTTAGGGCGCTGGTTAACACTCAATATGTCTTCGGTAATCAAGGGGTGCACCAGGAAATGATTACAAAGTGTTTCGACTTCTGTTTTCCGCAGCCCATCTACATTAATCCAGCTAATATGTTCGTTGTCTTTGTAACGAAAACATTCTTCTATGGTAGTTAACTCACGTTCTTCCACCTGTTCGGCATTGTAATCATAAATGTAAATCGTAACCTTATCTGGTTCCACGCGCATGGGTATAGCAGTGGGATTAACATGTAAGATCTCTTTTGTTCTTTGCGTTCCAAACAAAAGTGGTAATCCCAGGTAGCGGAGGTATTTATTCTGCTGCATGTAATAAAGTTAGAAAAGATTTCTATGTACTGCAGTCACCCGCTGCAAATAAAAGCCGGGATGAAGCCGGTCAACAAATAAATACTATAATTTTTCATAGAGGGCTCTTAACTTCTTTCTGTTCATTTTAGTCTCCCAGTCTTTGCCCAGTGCATTTTCCCAAAGCGGTTTCATAACCATTGATACATCAATCATTTTTTCAAATTGATCGTCCGTTAAGTTTTTACAAATGCCCTGTGGAATTTCGATTTTATTTTTTTCAACCATGTATTTAAATTCCTTTACTCCAGCCGGATAATATTCTTCCAGATGATTCATTACAATACAATTGCCAATGCCATGTTTGGTGCCCAGTAAATAACTGAGTCCATAACTAACTGCATGTGCTACTCCAACTTGTGAGTATGCGATACTCATTCCGCCAGCATAAGAGGCCATCATCAGCATATCATCACATTCATCGTCCCATAATTTCTTTTCAACAAACACTTTTTGGCAGAGTTGCAGCGCTTTTTCTCCATAGCTTTTACTAAACTCATTGAGAAAAGTTCCTTCCAGGCTTTCGATACAATGTATATAGCAATCCATTCCTGTATAAAATCGTTGGTTGACCGGGGCGTTGGCAGTTAATTCAGGATCCAGCACAATCTGATCAAATGGAGTGAAGTCAGAATTCATTCCTAATTTTTTGGCAGGTCCGGTAAGAACAGTTGTACGCGAAACTTCAGCCCCTGTACCGCTTAGCGTTGGAATACCCGCTTTATATACGCCTGGAAATTTCACAAGATCCCAACCCTGGTAATCCGCGGAAGACCCGGGGTTATTCATCATTAAAGAAACAGCTTTTGCAAGGTCCATAGCAGAACCGCCACCAATCCCAATTACGCCGCTGATGTTTCCAAACTCTTCCTTTAAACCGGCGGCAAGTTTATCTACATAGGTAGTTTTTGGTTCAACGCTAACATCCACAAAAATCACTTTGTCATTGCCACGCAATGGAATCCGGCTGGCGAAAGGGTTACCATCAAAAAAATGATCCACTAAGAAAACCATGGGTTTGTCGTCTTTACGGCGGGGAGCCAATATCTCATCCAGTTGATCAAAGCTGCCGCGGCCATATACCACGAAATCTACCATCTTAAAATTGCGGAATTTCATATGTTAACCTGAGTTTTAACGATAAGAAACAAAGATATGAGAAAGCCGGGGAGCTAAAATAGCGACTCAATGAATTTCTACATTATATCGAACCCAGTTACCAGTTGGTCGAAATAATTTTATGAGCATCAAAGCTGGCGTAGCTTTAAGTCAGCTTAACTGCCACTAAAATTTTACCTGTATGGAATTCGACAATGACAGAATTGTAAAAAGAATTAGCAGGGTTGAGTTGACTTGCTGGATTTTATTTGCGATTACAGCCCCGCTAATAAACAGCCTCAATGTGTTTCCAAATCAACCAATAATTTGGATACCGTTATTTCTTATCAGCCTGATTTTGTTACCGCTTTATATTCTCTATTCCGGAATGATAGTATCAAAGTTTTTTTTCGCGGGCAGGTATGCAACGTTTGGCGCTATAACCATTGTTTATTTTTTATTGATACATCTTGTACTATTTCTTTTGTATAAACTGATCCACTCAATCGTTCCTGAAACAGCCCAACCTTATTTTGCTTATACCGCAATCAATGCGATCCGTGAAACGGCCTGGATTTTCATTAACAGCTGTTTTGTTATTTTTATTGCATTTTATAAAGCTAAATCGGGAGCGACAGAAACCATTCAACAAATTAATAAGGAAAACAATTTCTATAAATTGCGTTATTTCCGAACACAGCTCAATCCGCATTTTCTTTTTAATACACTGAACAGCATTTATTCGCTCAGTTTAAATAGCCCAGAAAAAACGCCGGAAGTTGTTATCAGGTTATCCGACATCATGCGTTTCCTGATGTATGATTGCAACGAAGAAAAAATTCTGCTCACCCGGGAAATTGAGTTCATCCGCAACTATATAGAAATTGAAAAGATAAGGTATGATGCAGATATCCGTTTTACTGTTGAAGGCCGTGTTGACGGGGTGATGATTGAGCCATTTATGTTTATCACGTTTATCGAAAATGGATTTAAACATGCTATCGACAATTCTTTTGCCCGGCCCTTTGTTTATATAACACTTAAGGTTACCGAAGGCCAGGTAATTTTGAACGTAATCAATAATACCAATATTGAATTTGAAAAACAGGCTAAGAAGATCAGTGGCAAGAGTCTTCAAAACAGCAAAAGCATTCTTGAACTGCTGTACCCCGATTCATATGCATTAGATATCATTCAAACCGAAAAAAAGCAGCGGAAAGAAAGTAAACTGCGATTGAAAAATGCACAGGAAAGGTTACAGGAAGCCTACCCGGATGCTCATACGCTTGATGTAATTTTAAGCAATAATACTTTCACCGTTTCACTCATTCTAAAAACCGCCTCTCTTGATACGATGTATAATAGTGGAAGATGAAACACTGGCGCAGGATGTGATAAAAAACCACTTGCAGAAAACGGATCGGTTTAAGCTGGTTGGTACTTACCGCAATGCGCAGGAAGCGAAACAGGCATTGGACACTGAAGAAGTAGATCTTATCTTTCTTGATATACAGTTACCTGGTATGACCGGATTGAACTTCCTCCGATCCCTCAGCAATCCGCCATTGGTGGTTTTCACAACCGCCTACCCGGAATATGCTTTGGAAAGTTATGAGTTCAATGTAATTGATTACCTGTTGAAGCCCATTTCCTTTGAACGGTTCTCCAAAACCATTGACAAGATATCTGATGGGAACATTTTTAAGCAGGGTAATAATGGACCGCAATCATTTGCGCAGGAAAATATTTTTATCAAATCCAACAGCAAATTTTTTCGTGTCGCATTTTCTGATATTATATACGTAGAGGGTATGAAAGATTATATTAAAATTCATACAGCGGAGCATACCATTGTAACACACCAGACCATGACTGAAATCGAAAATATTCTGCCCGCAGGCAAATTCATTCGTATTCATAAATCATACATTGTCGCATTCTCACATGTCAAAAGTATTTTTGGTAATTCCGTTGAAATGGGAAGAACGTTGCTGCCCATAGGACTTAATTACAAGGAAAAGCTTATGAGCTTTGTTTCCGGTAAACCAGGGTATTAATTTTTCAATCCGTTAATTAAATAATCAATCTGTCATGAGATTTTTTTCCAGTTGCTCCAATGAAACATTTTTTGTTTCAGGCATTTTGGTTAATACCCAAATTAATTGCAGCACCATCATAAACGCAAGAAAAGCAAAAATGATCCAGGGTGCGTCCTTAAGAATTCCATCTTTTTCATCGAGGAAGACTGGTGTAATCAAGGTTATGATGCCAGCGAAAACCCAATGTACACTTGCACCAAAAGACTGACCCAGGGCCCTGATTTTATTTGGAAATATTTCAGAAAGAAAAACCCAGATAACGGCACCCTGACCAATTGCATGCGATGCAATGAACATTAACAGAAATGACATCAGGAATACCGGTCCGGCCTGTGCCTTAAATGCATAGGCAACCATTCCAAGACTGATAATATATCCCAGGGAACCAATTACCATGAGTGTTTTTCTTCCTAACCTGTCGATCAGGTACAATCCTACAAAAGTGAAGATTAGATTGGTTCCACCAATTGCTATCGAATTCAATAATGATTCTTTTGCACCCAGCCCAATCCTTGATAAAATTTCAGGTGCATAGTACAGTATGAAGTTGATACCTGAAAGCTGGTTGAAAAATGCGATAAAAAAAGCCAGCCAGATAATCTTTGAATGTTTAGCTGAAAAAAATCCCGAACCTTTTTCCAATGATGATTCGTGTTGATTGCTTTTAATGATAGATGCAATTTCTGCATCAGGATCCTGCACTCCTATCTGTAAAAGAATGTCTTTAGCAACGGGCAAATCATTTTTCTTCGTAATCAACCAACGCGGACTTTCCGGAACACCCATTACCATTACCGTGTAGATTATTGCAGGTATGGCCAGCACACCTAACATCCAGCGCCAATCGTTTTCGCCACCAACACCCTGTAAAAAATAATTTGAAAGAAAGGCAATCAATATTCCAAATACGATATTGAATTGATACATGGCACCAAGCCGGCCCCTTGTTGCTGGTGTTGATATTTCAGAAATATAAGTTGGTGCAACTACAGAAGAAACACCAATTCCAAGTCCGCCAATAAAACGGAAAAAAGAAAAAAAGTAGGGGTTGGGGGCAAGGGCTGAACCCAATGCCGATGCAGCAAATAAAATTCCTATCCACAACAATACTTTTTTTCTACCATATTTTTCAGCCGGAATTCCACCAAACAATGCGCCTACCACCGTTCCCCATAGAGCCATTGACATAATAAAAATACCATGAAACAAAGTTGACGTGTGCCAGAGTTCTTTGATGGGCTGATTGGCACCGGAGATCACAACCGTATCAAAACCAAAAATAAAACCGGCCAGTGCGGCCACTATGGACCATTGGAATAGTTTGTTCTTCTTCATAAGCAGTCGATCGTTTGAAAGTTTAAAGTGAAAGGTTTAAGATCTAAGGTTATCTATCGCAGGATTCCTGATGGATACTTTTGGTATTATAAGTAAGATAAGGAAAATAAACCCTCAAGTAATTTTAATGCATAACGCCCTTCTTACTCTCCCTTCATGAGGTCGGGGATTTTAGTATCTTAACAGCTTTCTCCAAATCTTCCGGAGTATCTATTTCAACACCCATATAATCTGTAACCACCATTTTCAAAGGAATGCCATGTTCCAGGTAGCGCAGGCATTCAATTTTTTCAGCGGCTTCCAGCGGGGTGATGGGCCAGTTCGTAAAATTCATCAAAGCATTTTTCCTGAATGCATACACGCCAATATGTTCGTAGTAAACGATGCTGACTTCCTGGTTGCGGGGATAAGGAATTACACTGCGACTAAACATCAGCGAATACATATTGTTATCTACAGCAACTTTTACATAGTTCGGATCTTCAATCAGTTTTTGATCTTTCATTACCTGCATTAAGGTAGCTACTGAAATTTGTTCTCCCCCAGTTCCATTGAACACTTCCAATAATTTTTTCAGTGGTTCTTTTTTAACAAAAGGCTCATCACCCTGTACATTCACCACTATATCAACATCCATATCAGCTACAGCTTCGGCAATGCGGTCGCTACCACTTTCGTGGTTCCGGATACTCATTTTTACTTTTCCATTGCTGGAAAATATTTCCTGGTAAATGATATCACTATCCGTAACCACCCAAACCTCATCAAATAAACCGGTGGCCACTGTGTTATCATAGGTATGCAGGATGACGGTTTTGTCTCCCAGTTGCTGCATGAGCTTGCCGGGAAAACGGGTGGCCGCATAACGGGCAGGAATCATGGCAATGATCTTCATACAGTAAAGATAATTCAAATGAAAGTGAACCCGTTGGATGGAGGAATTGGTTATTGGAAACCTGGCTTTACAATTTGGGATTGTAATAAATCTTGAGGTCAAATTTCTAATTACTAATTCCAAATTCCCTTATATTTGAAAAGAAGCTGCTACTCAACGATTGCATGTCAAACATTTTATACCATTGTTAAAACAACTGCCATGCAAGCCACCGAATTGCTTAACAATTATTTTGTGGATGCCCATACCTGGGATGAAATGTATAGCAACCAAACTGTGCGCGAACAGTACATGGGTGCAGTATCTTTTTTACAGCAACTTAGCGTAGAAGAACTCAATAAAAAAGAAGAGCAGGCAAGAAGGTTGTTCATGAGCCAGGGCATTACTTTTACCGTATATAGCAGCGGCGAAGGCATAGAAAAGATTTTTCCTTTCGACATTATTCCAAGAATCATTACGGCAGCGGAGTGGACCTATATAGAATCAGGAATCAAGCAGCGCTTAAAAGCATTGAACCTGTTTCTGAAAGATGTGTATCATGAACAATTTATTCTAAAGGATGGAATTGTTCCGATTGATATGATCTATAGTTGCCCGCATTACCTGAGAGAGATGCACAATTTCCCGGTTCCATTCGATATCTATGTTCATATTGCAGGCATTGATTTAATCCGCAACAGTGACGGAGCATTTTATATCCTGGAGGATAATTTGCGAACACCCAGCGGCGTTAGTTATATGCTGGAAAACCGGGAGATAACAAAACGCATATTCCCGGATCTGATTCCAAAAAACAATGTACGTACAGTTACAGAGTATCCTACATTATTACATAAGAACCTGGTATCACTTTCACCCAGGCCTATCGCTCACCCTACCGTTGTAGTGTTAACCCCGGGCATTTATAATTCTGCCTATTTTGAACATACTACCCTGGCCAGGTTGATGGGCGTTGAATTGGTAGAGGGCAGAGATTTGGTGGTGGACAACCATCGTGTGTACATGCGCACCACTTCTGGTTTGCAACAAGTAGATGTTATTTACCGGAGAGTGGATGATGACTTTTTGGATCCCCTGGTATTTAATCCTGAGAGTGCATTGGGTGTTGCCGGTATAATGAGCGCTTACAGAAAAGGCAACGTTGCCATTGTAAATGCAGTAGGTAATGGAGTAGCAGATGATAAAGCCATTTACACTTTTGTTCCCGATATGATAAAATATTATCTCAACGAGGAGCCCATACTGAAAAACGTACCCACATACCAGTTAGAAAACAAGGATCACCTGGCGCATGTGTTCGGTGATATTTCTAAAATGGTCATCAAGAAAACAAATGGCAGCGGTGGTTATGGAATGCTGATGGGTCATGCTGCAACAGAACAGGAAATTGCAGAATATAAAATTGAAGTATTAAAAGATCCGAGACAATTCATTGCACAGCCCATCATCAGTTTATCATCTGCACCCTGTTATATGAATGGAAAATTACAACCACGCAGAATCGATTTACGACCCTATGCATTGTGTGGTCCGGATGGTATTGAAATTGTTCCCGGCGGATTAACCCGTGTTGCGCTGAAAGAAGGTTCGCTGGTGGTTAATTCTTCGCAGGGAGGCGGGAGTAAGGATACCTGGGTGCTGGCAATCTAATCTAAAGGGAGAAGGGTTTGGGAGTAAGGCTTTAGGACTTTATTCGAACTGCAGGAATTTTAGGGGAAGTCCCTAAACCTTACATCGAACGCCATATACCTTGTACTAAAACATAAACTAGAAGTATAAATGTTAAGCAGAGTAGCTGATAGTTTACACTGGATGAGCCGTTACGTTGAGCGAGCGGATGGAATTTTGCGTATGCTAAAGATCAACTATGCATCGTCGCAGGATGACATGCACGAGTTTTCGTGGATGCCCGTTTTAAAAATCTTTACATACCTGGAGGAAGATCAGTTCCCTTCTATTGGTAATGAATCGAGGAAAGTGTTGCAATACATGGTAACAGATAAAGAGAATCCAAATTCTGTATTGAATATTGTTACCAAGGCCAGAGAAAATGCCCGCAGTGTACAGGATCACATCACAAAAGAATTATGGCAATGTCTCAATGATTTCTATCATACCGTACGCGATGAACAATTAACCCTATGGCTGAGCCAGGAAGATCCGGTGAGTGTACTGGATGTGCTGATAAAACAAGGCGTATTGTATTATGGAACCATTGATATTACCATGGCAAGGGGTGAGGGTTATACGTTTATTAATATTGGAAAATTTTTAGAAAGGGCTACCCAATCTGCCGATATCCTCGATGTAAAATTCAGTGATGTGGAATATGATATTGCTTCTGCTGACACTACGTACTGGAAATACCTGCTCATGTCTATTGCAGGGTACGAACTTTATTTAAAAACATACCGTAGCGGTTTTGAAGCAAAAAATGTAGTAGAACAAATTGTATTGAATAAAGATTTTCCAAGATCCATCCTTTATTCTATCGGCCAGTTACTCCGTTATTTCACGCGGTTAAAAAGTGAACGCAACCAGGAAAGCTTTCAGAAAATAGAATTTTTGATTGGTAAATTAAAAAGCAAAGTAAACTATTCAACTACGGATAGTATAATGCGCCAAGGATTGCATAAATACCTTTTTGATATAAAAACAGAATTAAACGAAATAAGCGTTTCTCTTAACCAGAATTATTTTGCCTATACCTAGTCGAAGGGCCTATATTGCCATCATTTCAAACTAAAACATTCAAATGCCCCGTTTTTCTATCCGACATGTTACCAGGTACAGTTATAAGGAACCCGTAAGAGACAGTGCCAACCAGGTAGTGTTATTTCCGTTGAAAGACGAATACCAGGATGTGATGAGCCAGGAGCTGCAGATAACAGGAGAACCACCCGTAGAAATTTATAAAGATTATTACGGAAATGATATTGGTTCCTTCACTTATTCTGAACCGCATACAGAATTGATCATCGATTCAAAAATTGAAGTGGTGGTCAAATCCAGGGAGATGCCGGCAGATGAAAAGCCAATGGACATACAATGGCAGAACCTTGAACAAATAAAGTTTACCTATCCCTTTATAGATTTCATAAAACAAGAATATTTTGAAGCCGGCGAAGAAGTGAGAAAATTAAGACAGGTTATACAGAGCCGTGATCATACACCATTGAAAGCCGCGGTAGAACTTACTCAATTTGTTTACGAAACATTTGAGTATAATAAGGCGGTTACAAATGTTGAAACAACCATTGACGAAGTCTGGAAATTAAAAGCGGGCGTTTGCCAGGATTTTGCACACGTATTGCTGGTCATGCTACGTATGATTGATGTGCCCGCTCGTTATGTAAGCGGTTATATTTGTTCCAATAAAACTGGCATGCGCGGAGAAGGCGCTACGCACGCATGGGTAGAAGCGTATATCCCATTCTATGGATGGCTGGGATTGGATCCTACCAATAATTGCATGGTAAATGATTTACATGTTCGTTTGGCGACAGGAAGAAACTTTACCGATGTTTCGCCGGTAAGAGGAACTTATAAGGGAACATCTGAACACGTGTTGGAAGTAGGTGTTACGGTTTCGTATGAAGATGGAAAAAAATCAGAAGAGCCAGTTGCTGTATTGAAGACACAACCCAATAAAAATAATCTCACTGATCCTTCAAATTCTTATCGTCGTCATCTGGAAATGATGCAACAGCAGCAACAATAGTATCAAACCAGGTTCGGCTAGTAGTCTGTCTTAATGGTTTTATCAAAAGGTATTTTGAATTGATAACCCAGGTTTTCATCTGCACTGTCATCCAATACATCCAGCCCGTAACGCAATGTTTTAGCATCTGTATATTTAAAAGTGCCTAATAACCTGTCCCACAAAGAAAAGATATTGCTATAGTTACTGTCGGTATAAGGCCGTTGATAATGATGATGAATCTTATGCATATTGGGTGAAACAAAGATCCAGCTAATGGGTTTGTCAAGCCATTCAGGTACCAGTATATTGGCGTGGTTGAAATGCGTAAACAATGCGGCTACACTTCTATATAAAAAATACAACCAAACCGGCATACCCATTACCAATACGCCAACAATCATAAAAGTTTCTCTAAATAACCATTCACCCGGATGATGACGGGTTCCGGTAGTGACATCCACATGTGTATCGCTGTGATGAATCATGTGAAATTTCCACATCCATTTTATTTTGTGCATGATATAATGTGGAATGTATTGCCCGAACAGGTCTCCAATAAATAAACCAATTATGATAACGGCCCACAAAGGCCAATGAAACAAATGCAGCAGTCCAATTTTATGATTGGTAACATACTGACAAATTGAAATAGTAACCAGGCCGAATAACAGGTTCAGCAATATTGTGGTACCAAGGAATACTAAATTAATACCCGCATGTTTATAACGCCTGTAAGTATAATGGAATAATGGATAGTAACCTTCTGCCAGCCAAAATACAATCATGCCTCCCATGAGAATAATGATACGGTGTGCGCTGGAGATATGCTCCCAGTATTGAACGAATTTTTCCATACGGTAAAACTGATTTGAAAATTACAAAGGAATTATCATTCGTTGTCTACTTGTATAACTATTTTACTCCAATGTGTTTTCTTCCGGCAGGTTTTCAAATTCAAAACTGCAGTTGAAACAATGATAAACCTGCTCAACAGCAGAAGCATAACCCGTAGTAAACCAGGAAAAAAAAGTAGTAGCCCAGTTTTTAACACCAGGCTTATTGATGTACTGAACATCGTGAGAACCGCAGGAAGGGCAGGTTAAAGAATTGCGATAATCATCATCATATCCTGCCAGCAGGGATTTGGCTCTTTCAAGATCACCGTCTGCTACCATCAGTTTAATGCCGCCTATTGCGTTGGACAGAAAAGGATCAATGGTCACCGTATATTCATCTTTTAAATGACAATTAATCCCTTCTTCATCCAGCCGGGCAATGGTAATGCTGGCGCTGATATAATTGTCGAAAGCACGTAGTTCATGGAAATCCATGGAAGTAAAGTACAAAAAAACTTTATAGGATAGGCAGTGTTTTATTTCTTTTTCAATAGAAAAAGCCCCGCATATGCGGGGCTCTCTTTTTTTAGAAATTGAATTTTAATACCTGTGACCGTTGTCATTATGATGATAACTGTAATCATTTCTTTTACTGAAACGTGCGTAGACCATTCTTATCTCTTCTTGTCTTTCGTGCTCCAGCCTGCTAATCATACGTTTCTTTCCAAAAAACCAACCACCACGTTTGAATTTAATGGAATTGATTCGGGCATCATAGTCATAATTAATTTTGGCGATTTGTTCATCCCTCATGTGAATTGAGAAATCTTCATGGCGATCATTGTCGCGACCTGCATATCCATACTGTTTTTCTTTATTGTAACCATTGTTGCGATCGTAGTTACCATTATCACGTTGTGAATGACCCTGCGCCGCCAGTGAACCTACGAGACCAACTGCGAATAGTAAAGTAAAAATCTTTTTCATAATTGTAAATTTTATTGTTAGTAATGTATATAAGAGTGCTGCAGTAAACCGTCGTTTACCAAGGAAATGTTAATACCCCGGATTGTTTTTTTGAAGAAGAAAGCGAGGGTACTTGCTGGCTATTGAATCAGAAAAGAGATAGCTGGGTATGTTGCGCAACGGGTTTCCGGTTAATAACCGGTGACGCAGTTTGTAATGAAGAGGCTTCTACTTTAAAAATTTCGGTTGCATGATATCGTGAGGCCACAATAATTTTAGTATTGCGGGCATGAGCGGAAAAAATTTTTCCTACCAGTTCCGGGCTATTATTGTTTTTGGATAAGTGGGAAAGGATAAGCAGGCTTAATTTCTGGGATCGGTATTGATTGAATAGTTCCAGTGCCTGGTCGTTAGACAAATGCCCTTTATCACTGCTGATTCTTCTTTTCAGGTGATAAGGATAATTTCCATTTGCAAGCATTTCTGCGCAGTAATTCGATTCCAGGAAAACCGCATCGCATTGCTTAAAATATCTGATAACCTGTTTGCAGGCGTAGCCAATGTCTGTGATAACGCCGATATGAATATTATTGCTGCTGATGATGAAACTGTGCGGATCGTCTGCATCGTGTGATTTGCTGAAAGGCGTGATCAATAAATTGCCAATCGTTACAGGACAATTTGCCTTGAAATTTTGTATCAGTACAGGTTCAACCGGTATATTGCAATTTTTATAAGTGGCGTTGGTAATATAGACCGGCAACCGGTATTTTTTTGACAAAGCGGCAATGCCGGTGATATGATCCGAATGTTCATGTGAAACAAAAATTGCTTTAACAAGCGACATAGACAGACCCAGGGCCATCATTCTTTTTTCTGTTTCCCTGCAGGAGAGGCCGGCATCAATCAACACAGCCTCACTGTTATTGCCAACATAATAACAATTGGCATTGCTTCCGGAGTTTAATGAACAGATGTATAAAGACATAGAATTTCAAAAATAATAATTATGCCTTATGATATAACAAAAGTGGAAAGATTAAATGTTTCTTCTTTAATCACTGTAATAAAACCGCAGAATTTTTATATAACGATTGGAACCCTGTCCGGAGAGTGAGTAAGTAACAATTGATTTTTTTAGTTGATCCCCGCTGTATGTATTATCAAATTCATAATTAAGAGAGAAAGGAGTTGCTGCCGGACCAGAGCTTACAGAACGGCCCGAATATAAAATAGTTTTATAAGGTCCACCGGGAAGTGGAAACAAGTGGTAGTTATCATCCTGCCATGCTGCGCTGGGGTCATACCAGTTGGTTAGATTGCGGTAGAGTTTTTTATGGAAAGATTTATAAATTTTAGAAGCAAGATCACTGTTACCGGATAAAACACCTTCCTCAGAAAGCAGGTGATTGAAATAAATGCGCCTGTCCACACTGAGAATGGAACTATCAGTTGCATAATGATAGGCGTTAACGACGGTTTTTACCAAACCAACGGTAGTGGTGTTGAGAAATATAGCCGAATCGTAAGTGATATAATTGCTATTGTTTACCGTGCTATAAATGATGCGGTTGGCCCAGTCGAGATCATACGCTTTGGTGCTGTAGGCGGTATCATAATAAATAATTTTTTTATAAGATCCCTGGTTACTTGTAACAACCTGTGCTTTTACACCGGTAATGGAAGAAAAATCTGTAACAGTTTCTGATAAATGACCATTGTAATCATACTGAAAGACGATCCGTTTGGCCCTGTCACTATTGGTATAGTAAATAGCTTTTTCATCTTCCAGTTTTGAAAGTCGGCCGGCCGCGTCATAATAATAAGTACGAGTAAGAGAGTCCCCGGTATATATATCAAAATGTACTTCTCTTATTTTATCTGTGCTATAGCGGAAGACCATGCTATCATAGTCATTTTGTGCGGGATCTGTAATAACAACAGCCTTCACCAGATTCTCCGGGGGAATAACCACAACGGGTGTGGATGGAAAATGCAGTTCCCGCTGGCAGGAAGCGAAGAGGAGGATACCGATTATATGGCAGATTATTTTTCTCACTGTTTCAGTAACATACAAAATTAAAGCATTTCAGCAGGAATAGAAAGACTGTGTGGATGCTGTTCCATGGAAGAAATACGAACGGCGGTAATGCCAGGTTGTCTGCATTTGAAATAATAATTATGTCAAATCCTTTGCATAACCAGTGTTGACATGCATCTAATATCATCTACATTAACTGTTTTCAATGGTTCAATCATTTGCAAAGGATATTCATGCAAAATTTCTTTTAGCAAATTTTTAGTGAGTAAGAAACGCGTTGAACCATCTGGTATTGAATACACGCCATCGGCAATCAACTGCACATGGTTTTCAATACCGATGTTGGAGGTCATCCTGATAAACAATGAACCTCCGGGTTTCAATACGCGTATCATTGATTCAATCATCGATTTGAAATGATGAGTGCTTTTTGCAAAATGAAGCACGGCGCTGCTGATGATATGATCAAAGAAATGATTTGTGAAAGGAAGTGATTCAACGGCTGCTAACCGGAAACGATCAACATGCAATGCTGGATTTTGTAACAGCAACGATTCAATAGAAGATATATCCATATCGGTACCATAAATGATTATATCGTTTTGAATATACCAATGCAGGTTTCTGCCGGCACCGCAACCTGCGTCGAGGAGGATATCATTGGGTTGATACCTACCTTTCATGATCTGATCCAACAGGTAGATATCGGTATTGCCTACCAGTTGCTGTAAAGAATTTGTTTGCATGGTATCAATCAATCCACCAAAGATCTGATTTTACAGTTAAGAAAATAGCATCACCAATTTTTAGTTCCACTTCATTTGTTTTGATGGTCAGCGTTAAATTGGCCAATAGAACTTCTGCCTCATAATAACTCCCAAAGAATTTTATGTTGCTCACGGTGGCTTCCATGCTTTTTTCTTTGGCTGCTATTTCAAATTGCTCCGGTCTTATAAGCAAGGTTTTTTTCTTACTCACAATGCCCGTGAGTTGCCTGATCAGTTTTTGATCGGCTACTTTTACCAGGTTATACTTTCCAAACAAGGCGGCGGTGTATTCATCAACCGGCTGCTGGTAAATTTGTTGCGGCGTTCCTTCCTGTATCAATTGTCCGTCTCTGATCACAATGATGGTGTCTGCCCATGATAGCGTATCCAGCGGATCATGAGAAACCAGCATACAAGTAATTTTCAGTTGATCACTGATATCATTGATCACAGCTTTCATGGTATTGGTATGTGCCAGGTCCAGGTTTGAGAAGGGTTCGTCTAGTAACAGTAACTTGGGAGATGAAATCAATACCCTGGCAGTAACAATGCGTTGCCTTTCTCCTCCCGAAAGCTGATTGGTGCGGCGTTTCAGCAAATGCGTTATTTGACAAACCTCATAGATCTTCGCTGCCGCTTCATCTGTCAGTTGATTGGTATAATCCAGTTCTTCTTCAACCCGGTAATTATTTCTCAGTTCAAAATGCTGTGATACATAACCGATGCCTGGGTGACCGGGTATCAATTTCTCTTCTGGGCCGGGCACACGTTTTCCTTCAAACAACACTTTACCCTCAGTTGGCTGTGCTAATCCACCAATAATCTTCATCAGGGTAGATTTACCAGAACCTGTTTCACCGGCTAACGAAATTTTTTGAAAGGGTCGCTGGGAGAAGGAGATGTTTTTGAGGATGGGGGATTCATCCTGGAGTTTGCTGATATTTGAAACGGTTAATAGATCCATTGATTGATTCAGTAATGAGAATAGAATTGGTTATTGCATTTGACTGCAATATCGGGATCAAATGATAAGCGGGAAAAAAATGTTGGAGGATTGTATTGCTACATGTCAAAAGGCTCCTGATCTGTCGGCTGATATTCGTATTGTAAAAATCCTGATCTTTTTTGATGGTTTTGAAAATCATGCGGGTTTTAACCGTCTTCAACACTGCATTTTATATTCTTATAAATTAATTGCGGCACCTGTCGGCCATTATGAATGAGGCTACGTTCACTTCAGAATACTTTGCTGCAACAAAGAAGTTGTTGAAGCGATCGTTGATATTTTGAATTGTTTTCGTTGACACATCAACAATGGCAGCAAAAAAGCAAATCATTCCTCTAATTTATCCACGACAACTTTTATTGGTTCATCTTCCTTTTCATCTTTCCCATCACCTAATAACATTCCATATGGTTTCAGGCTTTCAATCCGGTCGAAGATGATTTTCAATATAGCAATTACCGGTATTGCCAGGAAGGCTCCCGTGATTCCCCATACACTGCCGCCTACAATCACGCCCATTATCGTAATAAGACCGTTGAGCCGTACTTTAGCACCCACTATCATTGGCAAAAGGAGATTTGCGTCCAAAAGGTGTATTCCAAACAAGGTAGAAATAACCAGCAGGATCTTTGCCACACCTGCAGACGCGAAGGTAACCAGCATACTCAACAGCAGGGAAATAAATATACCTACATAAGGAATTAGGTTGAGCAACCCCGTTAGTAATCCAAGTAAAACAGGATAGTCCACCCCCAGTATCCATAACGCCAGGCAGCAAACGGTTGATACAATCAACATTTCTAAAAGCAATCCCTTGATGTATTGCCGGATGCGGATTTGTACTTCGGCAACAATTTCATACACCGCCGCAGAATTTTCTTCCCTGAATACATCTATCAAAAATTTAATAAGCAGTCTTCGGTAATACAAAAGAAAGAAAGTATCTATGAGGCTCAATACAAAAAATAAAAGAACAGAAGACAGGGAAAGGATCGTATTGCTGATCATGGCCGGACCGCTGGTAAGAAGTTGTACAGCCTCATTGTTTATATAATCATTTTGACGTGTCATATTGACGTGAAATTTGCCGGAGATCCAATGCTGTAATTCTTTCAGTGATGTTAGCAGTTGCGTTTTAAAGTGCGGCCAATTTTCAGAGAGATTGCTTACCTGGGATATTACAATATATAAGACTGCTGCAATCATCAACATAAGTAATAAAACAGATAGGAAAGACGCAAGGCCCCGGTGAAACCTTAGTTTTTTTTCAAGGAAGCCTGCTATCGGCAGCAACAGCATTGAGAACAATAGCGCGAAGAGCAAGGGTGCCAGGATTGATTTACCTGAAATGATAATATAAAATAGAGCAATGGTACCGACAAGTATCATTGCCAGTTTTGTATAAAAAGGAGGGATTGTTTTTAAAGCGGTCATTGTTTATATTTTGTGGCAGGGGCTAAGCTATCCGACAAGCATCTTATAAGTAATTTACGATCATTACAGACAGTAAAGTCTTTTGAAAAGACAGTATAATGCTTGTTTGTGATAAAATTTGTGGCTCGCCGTCATGCCTGCGGAGGCAGGCAACTCCATTGAGCTTGCTTCATTTTTTGAGGTTCCCGCTTTGGCGGGAAAGACGTGCAACTTGCCTCACTTTTTTTTACTGAGTGTAAACACAGACCAGGATCAGCAAATGAAAAATATTTGTGATAAAATTTGTGGCTCGCCATCATGCCTGCAAGGGCTGGCAAATCCATTGAGCTTGCTTCATTTTTTGAGGTTCCCGCTTTTGCGGGAAAGACGTGCAACTTGCATCACTTTTTTTTACTGAGTGTAAACACAGACGAGGATCGGCAAATGAAAAATGTTTGTGCAGATGAATAACTAGTGTAAAATAAAAACCCCATCATTACTGACGAGGTATTTAAAGCGTGGTGTGGGGCGGGATTGAACCGCCGACACAAGGATTTTCAGTCCTTTGCTCTACCAACTGAGCTACCGCACCATCCACGGCTTTTAGAGCGGGCAGCAAAAATAGGAATTGCCCCTTAAAAAGTCAAAATTAAAAAGTAAAAAAGCTGCTATTTTCAACTTTTCGTATTGTTGGTTTCACCCTATGAACGCAAAGTAGCAACGGGCCGCAACGATGCAAAGCCACCATGCAGTTTTGAATTACGAATTGATGCATTTCCACACTTTCACCTTTACCACATTTCCACATTCTTCATTACATTCCGTATTCACTCAAAAACCTTATCCGCATTATCTTCAATTGCTCCCAGCTATAATTTCCTTCATTCAATTCCTGCTGGGCAACTTGCAAAGAAGATGTTTCGCAGCTCTTAAAATAATCAATGATCTCCTGCTGTTCAAATTCATCCAGCATATCATCAATTGCATAGCCCAGGTTTAATTTGGTACCACTGGCTGCAATGGTTTCCATTTCTTCCAGTAATGCATCCATTTTCCAGTCCTTATTTTTGGCAATAACCTCCAATGGAATTTTTTTATCGGCCTGTTGAATGATATAAACTTTATTCAGACTCTTATTGGCTACACTCTTCATCACAAAATCATCTGGCTTCTCAACATCATTCTCTTCAGCATATTTGGCAATCAGGTCTACGAAAGGTTTACCATAGCGCAACGCTTTTCCCTTGCTCACACCCTGGCATTTTTCCAGTTCCTGTATAGTAGTGGGATACAGAGTGGCCATATCCTGCAAAGATGTTTCCAGAAAAATAACAAAGGGTGGCAATCCTTTTTTCTTTGCTTCTTTCTGACGCAAATCTTTTAAGAGCTCCAGCAATTTTTCATCAGTAGCGGCGCTCTCTGTTGTGGTCTCTGCTTCCTCATCATCTGCATTCGCTTCTTCAAATAAATTATTCAGTACTATCTGGAAGCTCTTCGGTTTTTTCAGAAATGCTTCACCTTGTTTGGTAATCTTCAACACTCCATAATCTACGATGTCTTTGCTCAGCAAATTCTCCAGCAACATCTGTCTTACCAATGAGTTCCAATGATGGTGGGGTTGATCATTGCCGATAGCAAATACATTCAATTCATCGTGACGGTACATTTTATTCTGCGGCGTTAACCTGCCGGCAACAATATTCACCGTATAATCCGTTGCAAATCTTTCATCCAGCGCCTTCACCACTTTCAAAACTTTCACTGCATCGTCTTTTGCTTCAATTCTTTCTTTGGGATGCAGGCAATTGTCGCAACTCTTACAGTTTTCCTGGCCATAAGTTTCGCCAAAATAACTCATCAAAGTTTTTCTCCGGCAAACACCGCTTTCTGCATAAGCAACTGTTTCATTGATCAACTGTGCACCTACTTCTCTTTCCGTAAGTGGTTTGTCGCGCATCAAATGCTCAAGTTTGCTAACATCTTTATGAGAATAATAAAGGATACATTTTCCTTCCAGACCATCGCGGCCAGCGCGACCGGTTTCCTGGTAATAATTTTCGATTGATTTGGGAATATTAAAATGGATAACAAAGCGGATATCGGGCTTGTCAATACCCATACCAAATGCAATGGTTGCAACAATTACCTGTGTATCTTCTTTCAAAAACAGATCCTGTCTTTGTGCACGCAGTTTACTATCAAGGCCTGCATGATAGGCAACGGCTTTTATGCCATTTTGCACCAGCAGTTCTGCGAGTTCTTCTGTTGTCTTGCGGTTTAATGTATAAATGATGCCGCTTTTGCCTTTGTTCTGAACTATGAATCTGACAATGCTTTTTAAAGTGTCTTCTTTTTTAATTTTCGGCAACACTTCATAATAGAGGTTGGACCTGTTAAAAGAAGAGATGAATATTTTTGGATTGCGGAGATCAAGATTTTTTTCAATATCACTCTGCACTTTTGGGGTAGCGGTGGCAGTTAGTGCAATCACCGGAATACCAGGATTAATCTGGTCCATCATTTCACGCAACCGGCGGTATTCCGGACGAAAATCATGGCCCCATTCTGAAATACAATGCGCTTCATCCACCGCAAAAAAAGAAACTTTCAAATCGCTGAAGAAACTCAGGTTATCTGCCTTGGTCAATGTTTCGGGGGCTACATATAACATTTTGGTTTTACCAGACTTCAAATCGTCGTGCACAACCTTTATCTCTTTTTTATTCAGGGTGGAATTGAGAAAATGCGCTACATCATCACTGCTGCTGTATCCACGCACCAGGTCAACCTGGTTTTTCATCAAAGCAATCAAAGGGGATACAATAATGGCCACTCCTTCGCTGATCATGGCAGGCAATTGATAGCACAAACTTTTGCCGGCACCTGTAGGCATAATTACCAATGTATCGGTACCGGATAGCAGGGTTTGAATAATTTCTTCCTGGTTGCCCCGAAAGGAATCCAACCCAAAATATTCCTGTAAGGGTACTGTTAGATCAATTTTGTTATTGCTTTTGGAAGAAGCCGCTTTGGTTTTTTTTGCGGAGGCTGGTTTTGGGTCAGCCTTTACGGTTGTTTTTGATTTTGCAGATGATGTTGCCATGCTCATTAAATTTCCTTCACACTTATTAAGAATTCAATACCCTTTTAAGGTACTTAAAAATTGCTGAACCAGATGTAATAATTCCGCGGTAAAATTAAATGGCAAACAGACGGGATGCGGGTTCCGGCATTTTCAAAGTGGGCGAAGTTAGCAAAAACCGATCGTTGTAAAAAGGGAAAACTTGTTAAAGCCGGGCAGCTTACCAACTTTTGTTGGTCTTATTATAAGAGGTTACGCCTAACTTTGCCCGCTACAAATGAAATCTGCTTCTATATTAGCAACCGCACTGCGCACCATACAACTTGAATCAGCTTCTATCACTGCATTGCAGGATCAGCTGAATGAAGATTTTGTGAAGGCAGTAAACGTTATTTTTCAAAGCCCCGGCCGTTTGGTCGTCAGCGGCATTGGAAAAAGCGCCATCATAGCCCAAAAGATGGTCGCCACTTTTAACTCTACAGGTACTCCTTCTTTATACATGCATGCGGCGGATGCTATTCATGGCGACCTTGGTATGATACAAAAAGAAGATGTGGTAATGGTCATCAGTAAAAGCGGTAACAGCCCTGAAATAAAAGTGCTTACACCGCTGGTAAAAAATTTTGGCAATACCCTGATTGGAATGATTGGAAACAGGGAATCCTATCTTGCCCTGCAATCGGACCTGGTTTTGGACAGCACCGTTTCTGAAGAAGCCTGCCCCAACAACCTGGCGCCTACCAGCAGCACGACTGCTCAGCTTGTAATGGGGGATGCATTGGCCGTATGTTTGATGGAACTCCGGGGTTTTACGGGTGAAGATTTTGCAAAGTTTCATCCCGGCGGTTTGCTGGGAAAAAAATTATACCTCCGGGTGAAAGATCTTTACATTCAGAACCAGCAGCCTTCGGTCCAAATCAATACTACCCTGAAAGATCTGATCATTTCAATATCCGGGAGCAGGTTAGGAATGACCGCTGTTGTTGATAAAAAAAATGAATTATTAGGTGTAATTACAGATGGGGATCTCAGGCGAATGCTGGAAAAGAATATGTCGTTGGAAGGCGTTAAAGCAGCTGATATAATGACCACTCACCCCAAAAGCATCCACCCGGAGGCCCTGGCCGTTGAAGCATTGGATGTTTTACGTAAATTTGATATTACCCAACTGGTGGTATCTGATAAAATGCAATACCTGGGTATTTTGCATTTACATGATTTAATCAGGGAAGGGTTGATTTAATCATACCCATCCGATTTAACCAAACTATACAAGTCTTAAATTGTTTCCGGTATTTCCGGTGAAAATATTATTCGATATACTTCGTTTAATAAATATAAACACCGGCGATAATTAACAGTCTGATTACAGACCATCGGAATTTGGAAGAAATAAAAGCGTTGACCACAAAAAGAAACTACGGGAATGAAGAAATGGATACTGGGTGTGACGGCTTTATTGTTTGCTGCAGGATGTTATTTCTTCCCGTATAGCACCGATATAGTTTCACAAAAATACAGCGCCGATAAACTGGAAGCCGATTTTACGGCATTCAGAAATGTGTTGGAGAAAGCGCACCCTGGTATTTATACTTACAGCAGCAAACCTGAAATGGATTTTTTTTTCGACAGTGTTTATAAAACTTTGCAGGTACCCACCGACATCCGCGCATTTCACGAAAAACTTTCATTTATTGTAGATAAAATTGGTTGCTCTCATACCAATATATACCTGCCCAAGCTTTATTACGATACAATATTGAAACGCAATAACTTTTTTCCCATTCCTATTATTTATGTTGATGGAGGGCTGTATATCAATTCAGATATGTGGGATATACCGGTAGGTTCTCATATCATAGCCATCAATGGCAATCAGTCTTCAGACATTATGAAGCGTATTGCGGATTACAATGTTCCAGATGGTGTTAATAAAGAATATAGTATGGCACAGGCAGCGGCAGAATTTGCTTATGACTATTTTCTTGCCTACGGACCTTCCATCAATTTTTCGGTTGATTATGCTGCACCCGGTTCACCAAAAAAAGAATCCATCAATATACAGGCTACAACACTTGAAAAACATTTATACGATTATAACTCCTACAATTACTTCAATTATTCTTCTGAAGTGGGATATGATTTTGAAATTGTTGATTCTATTCATACTGCTGTAATGACATTGCGTTCATTTTCTTATAGCACCGCTGCAACTTTCGCAGCCTATAAAAATTTCCTGAACAATTCATTTACCTTATTGAAAAATGAAGACGACATTAAAAATCTTATCATTGATTGCCGCAATAATACTGGAGGTGAATATGAAAATGTATTTCTCCTGTATCGTTTTCTTAGCCAGAAACCATTCAAGGAAGTTGATTCTGCTACAGTGCGGTTCGATAAGATTCCTTACGCCGATTTACTGGAACCAGAATTTGCACTGAATGAAAAGCCATCGCTGGATTCCATGATCAAACACGAGTTTTGCCGCTTGCCCAATGGCAATAGCGCTATGAACGACGAAGAAAACACACTTCGCAGGCCGCATCCAATGGCGTTCAATGGCAACGTATATGTAATCACGAATAATAATATTCTTTCTGCTGCGTCTAATTTTGTTGCCATGATGAAAGATAGTAAACGCGGTATTATTGTGGGTGAAGAAACAGGTGGCGGTTTCAATGGTCATAATGGTTTTACACGGCTGTTGTATAAAATGCCGGAAACAGGATTATTGCTCGAGTTTTCTGCTGTTAAAGTGCAACACTATCTGCAACATCCGCAACTCAATAAATACGGTGTACAACCAGATTATATGGTTGGTAATTCACTCACCGATGTTATCAATAACCAGGACCCCCAAATGTCCTATATCATCGATAACCTGATACCCGGGACAAAGTAATTTATTTCCGGATGAAAGGGGCAATCAATACTTTTGTTCCATTGTAATTTTTTCCAAAATTTTTACAGTCGACTTTATGAATCCACACAATTATGTAGTTATTATGGCCGGGGGTATTGGAAGTCGTTTCTGGCCCATGAGCCGCACTGCATTTCCCAAACAATTTCTTGATATACTCAATACCGGTAAAACGCTTATACAAACAACCTTTGAACGGTTTGCCGAATTTATACCGGAAGAAAATATTTATGTTGTTACATCTCAGGATTACCTGGCATTGGTAGAAAAGCAACTGCCTGGTTTGAGAAAAGAAAATATCCTTGGAGAACCTTCCAGGAAAAATACCGCCCCTTGTATTGCTTATATTTCATTTAAACTATTTCAAAAAGATCCGGAAGCCTCATTGATTGTAGCTCCGGCCGATCATTTGATCCAGGATAAGCCGGAATTCCTGCGCGTTTGCGAAGATGCATTGCAATTTGTAAATCATCTCAACGCTTTCATAACACTTGGCATCAAACCAACTTATCCCAATACCGGTTATGGCTATATACAGTTCGAAGAAATGGCGGTGAGCAAGGATGTATACAAGGTTAAAACGTTTACGGAAAAGCCCAACCTGGACCTGGCCAAAACATTTATTGCCAGCGGAGAGTTTTTATGGAACGCAGGTATTTTTGTTTGGCAGGTAAAAAACATCATCACAGCATTTGAAAAATACATGCCGGAGATGTATGATTTGTTTGCTGCTGAAAAGGAAAAATTTAATACGCCGGAAGAAGGCCAGGCCCTGAAAGACATTTATCCTTTGTGCACCAATGTTTCTATAGACGTGGGCATCATGGAAAAAGCACACAATGTGTATGTGATCCCTTCTTCTTTTGGCTGGAGTGATTTGGGTGCATGGAACAGTGCTTATGAAAATTTTGAAAAGGATTATTTCCACAATGCAGTTGCGGGCGATAATGTAATGGTTATTGATGCTACCAAGTGTATGGTGCATGTGCCCGATAACAAGTTGGTTTTATTGCAGGGACTGGAAGATTTTATTGTAATTGACACCAGGGATGTTTTATTGATTTGTAAAAAAGAGAAGGAACAACAGATAAAAGACTATGTGGCGGAAGTAAAGCGTAATAAGGGCGAAAGGTTTTTATAATGGTATCAAAGCATCCGGGGTTCCTCTTTCAACTTTGCATCGCTAAAAAATTAAGCTGATTCGAAATGCTATCAACATCTGTCTTTAATCCCGGGTATTGAATGCGGATATGAAGCCAGCTTCGAGACATGCCGTAAACTTCGTTGTAAGAACGTGGCGTTATATTCTCCAGGGTTCAAATCGCTCAAATACAAAATGTGCATAACAAAAGGATTTGATTTACACGAACCGGGAATGCACCCTTTCAGAAACTTGCTTACATTCGGCGTACCTTAATCTTGATCAATGAGCGCTTCTTTGTTTCAAAATATACTATTCCTTGATATTGAAACTGTTTCCCAGTTGTCTTCATACAATGAGTTACCGGACGATTGGAAACAACTCTGGAAAAGAAAAGCAGAACTTTTATTACGAAACAAGGAAAATGAAACGGTAGAATCCATTTACAGTCGCGCAGGCATTTATGCAGAGTTTGGAAAAATCATCTGCATCAGTTGTGGCGTGATTCAGGGGAACGGTGATGAGAAAAAACTGGTGCTGAAATCTTTTTATGGTGAAGATGAGAGAGCAATCTTGATTGAATTTACAGAAATGCTGAAAAAATGGGCCGTTGATAACTCAAAATATTTATGTGCACACAACGGAAAGGAATTTGATTTCCCTTATTTGTGCCGGAGAATGATTGTAAACAATATTACCATTCCTCCACTACTGCACATGGCTGGAAAAAAGCCATGGGAAGTGAATCATCTTGATACCATGGAACTCTGGAAATTTGGTGATTTTAAGAATTATACCGCTTTGAATTTACTGGCACACACACTTGGGATATCAACACCCAAAGATGATATTGATGGAAGTATGGTAGGAGATGTGTATTGGAAAGAAAATAACCTTGCACGCATTGCAGTGTACTGCCAAAAAGATGTATTAACGGTTGCGCAAGTCTATCTGCGTTTAAACGGGGAGCCTTTAATTAAAGAAGAACAGATAGAAATTAAAAACTAAAAATTGATGCACTGGTAGTTAACGTACAAAAAAATTAAAAATATGGAAAGAACAAATTACGCATCAGGTGCAAAATGGGAAGTGATTGTAGGCTATAGCCGCGCGGTTAAAGTGGGAAATGTTATTGAAGTAACTGGTACTGTTGCCATCGACGAAAACAATGTTATGATTGGAAAAGGAGACGCTTACCTGCAAACAAAGTTTGTTATTCAAAAGATTGAGAAAGTATTGCAACGTGCAGGTGCTACATTGAAAAATGTTGTGCGCACCCGGATGTTTGTAACAGACATCAGTCGCTGGGAAGAATATGGCAAGGCTCATGGAGAGTTTTTTAAAGATATTTTACCCTGTACTTCATTGGTAGAAGTAAAAGGCTTGATAGATCCTGATTATTTAATAGAAATTGAGGCCACCGCCATAATTGTATAACGGAAGCAACATTATGGCATTTCTTAAAATATGAACATTGAAGCATTGCGTGAATATTGTTTGTTGAAACCTGCTACTGAAGAGACACTGCCCTTCGGCCCGGAGACATTGGTCTATAAGGTATGTGGCAAGGTTTTCCTGCTCACGTCACTGGACACAGAAAATTTTCAATTTAATGTAAAATGTGATCCGGATCTGGCGCAGGAACTAAGGGAGCAATTTACATGTGTGCAGCCCGGATATCACATGAATAAAAAGCATTGGAATACAATACTGGTAGACGGGTCAGTTTCTACCAAACAATTGAAAGAATGGATTGATCATTCTTATGACCTGGTTGTAAATAGTCTTCCTAAAAAACAAAGAGAGCAGCTTGGATAAGGAGCAACGAACACAACGTTTTTCCTTTCTTGAAACGGGCGTAATAAAGTAGTCGGCATTCGTATGGTTTCAATTGTTTCTGGCAATTGATCAAATCACCTTAATTTTATTGCTCATTTTTAAAATTGCAGGCTTTGATAAATCTTCAAATCAGCAGCAAACTGCCAGCAGTTGGCACCAGCATATTTACAGTGATGAGTGCAATGGCAACAGAATACAAAGCCGTTAACCTGGGCCAGGGTTTTCCGGATTTTCCGATGAGTGAAGAACTTACATCGCTGGTGAATGAAGCCATGCAAAATGGATTTAATCAATATTCACCCATGCAGGGTTTTGTTCCATTGTTAGAGGTGCTGGCAGAAAAAGTTGAAAGTTTGTATGGTACAGTAGTGAATCCTTCCACACAAATAACCATTACACCCGGTGGCACTTATGGTATCTATACTGCGCTGACCACTGTATTACAACCAGGAGATGAAGTAATAGTTTTTGAACCTGCTTATGATAGTTATATTCCCAACATTGAAGTGAATGGCGCTATTCCTGTTCTGGTAGATTTAAAATTCCCGGAATATAAAATTGACTGGAATGAAGTAAAACAAAAAATTACTCCAAAGACCAGGATGATAATGCTGAACACGCCACACAATCCAACTGGTTCGGTATTAAGAAAAGAAGATATAGAGCAACTACGCTCCATCGTTAAAGACACGAAGATTATTATAATGAGCGATGAAGTGTATGAACACCTCATCTTTGATAATATTCCGCATCAATCCATATTGCGTTACCCCGATTTACTGGAAAGAAGTTTTGTAAGTTTTTCATTTGGTAAAGTATACCACTGCACCGGATGGAAATTGGGTTATTGTATTTCATCGCCGGAGCTGATGAAAGAATTCAGAAAAGTTCATCAGTTCAATTGTTTCAGTTGTCATACTCCTTCGCAGGCAGGATTGGCTAAATTTCTGAAAAAGAAAGAGTCCTATTTATCATTGGGTGATTTCCTGCAGAAAAAGAGGGATTATTTTCAACAACTGATGCAAACGCACACAAAATTCAGTCCATTGCCAAGTTACGGTAGTTATTTTCAATGTTATAAATATGATCGCATCAGCGATGAAAGCGACAAAGATTTATCTATCCGCATTACAAAGGAATATGGCATTGCCACCATTCCGGTCTCTGCATTTTATAAAGCCGGCACAGATAATAAAGTGATTCGTTTTTGTTTTGCCAAGAAAAAAGAAACCATTGATGCGGCTGTAGAAAGGCTGGCCAAAGTTTCATGATCATAGAAAAAAGATACCAGGGAATATTGTATATGCTCCTGGCAGCATTGTGTTTTTCTTTAATGGGAGGTGCTGCTAAATTATTAAAGGGGAGTTTCAATGCGGGGCAATTGGTTTTTTACAGGAACATTGTGGGGTTGATCGTATTATTGACGTTATTTGCCATAAAACTACCGGTGAACCATGGTGGAAAATTTCGCTGGCTGATTTTTCGTGGTATCATGGGTACGGTAGCATTGTATGCATTGCTGTATTGTATTTTGCATTTGCCGCTGGGTACTGCCATGACTTATAATCTTACTTCGGCACTATTCATTGCTGTTTTTTCTTTTATACTGTTTAAAGAATACCATGGAAAAAAAGTGTTGCTGGCGGTATTGCTTGGTTTTATTGGAATGGTACTGGTATACAAACCTGCTATGCATTTTCCCTGGTATTATCATGTAGCGGGATTGATCTCTGGAATCACATCTGCAATAGCTTATATAACGGTAGGCAAACTCAACCGGTATTATGATGCAAGCGTAATTGTGGCAGCCTTTATTATCTGTGGCGTTTTGTTTCCTGCGGTGAGTATGTTAATACAATATACCGGTGGCTTTAATGCAGATGAGGTTTTTATTGTAGCTTTCAAATGGCCTCGATCAATTGAATGGCTGTATATCATTTTCCTGGGGTTGGCTGCATTGTTTGGACAATATTTTATTACAAAAGCTTATGGAGCGGATAAAGCTGGAATTGTATCAGCAGTCAGTTACGCAAATATTGTGTTTTCTGTTTTTATCGGACTGATGCTGGGAGATGCTTTTCCTGATGTGGTTTCTATTGCCGGTATTCTTTGTATTATTATAAGCGGTGTAATTGTTTCAATTGTTAAAAGGCGATCGATATAAATGTATTTTACGGTGAATTTTAAATCGTTGCAATATTTAATCAGGCAAAAGAAATAAAAAGATGTTAAAGGATAAGGTAAAAATATTAGCTATATCAGGAAGTCTCCGGGCCAGTTCTTCCAATGCAAAAATCTTAAAGGCTATTGAAGGATTGGTTCCTTCCAATGTTGAATACAAGATATACCAGGGACTTGCAGACATTCCAAATTTTGATGATGCCGATAATACACCTGCTGCAGTAGCCAAATGGAGAAATGAATTGCAACAGGCAGATGCAGTATTGATTTGTACACCCGAATATGCATTTGGTGTTCCGGGAGCATTGAAAAATGCATTGGACTGGACGGTTTCATCAGGTGAAATAGTAAATAAACCTTTGGCACTTATTACAGCATCAACCGGTGGTGATAAAGCACATGCAGCGTTCTTGCAAATATTCACGGCGCTTTCAGCAAAAATTCCGGAAGAGGCTGCTTTATTAATTCCGTTTGTCCGATCCAAAATAAATGCTGCGGGCGAAATCTCAGATGCAGCAACACTGGATGCTATTAAAATAGTTGTAGCAGCGCTCATTTCATCTGTATGATAGGATAGCGCAATGATGCACATTATTACCCTGATACTGGTATAATACAATTTCTCACTTACATTTGATAACAAACTAACTGATCATGAGAAAATGTTCCCTGGTATTTATTTTATTTATTTCGTTTTTATCAAAGGCCCAGGTGTTGTCGGTCCGTGACCAGGCAAGGGTGGTAAATGAATTACTTTCGGAAAGATTAAATATTCTTTTGCCTGCGCTGATGGAAAGAAGTGGGATTGATATGTGGGTAATTGTTTCCCGGGAATACAATGAAGATCCGATTATTAAAACCATGTTACCTGCAGAATGGTTGTATGCAAGAAGGAGAACAATCCTTGTATTCTATAATAATCCGCAGCAAAAGGTTTATGAGAAATTGGCCATAGCCAGGTATAATGTGGGTGAAAGCATCAAAGCCTCCTGGGACATGGCGAAATTTCCCAATCAATGGGATGCATTGATGGATATTATTGCTGCGCGCAAGCCACAAAAAATTGCGATCAATACTTCTGCGGATTTTGCACATGCAGACGGAATGGATCATACTGAGTACACTGAATTCATGCAAAAGATACCTGCGGCATTCAAAAACAAAGTAGTATCGGCAGAGAAATTGGCAGTATCCTGGATGGAAACAAGAACCGCGCATGAAATGCAAATCTATCCGCAATTGGTAAATGCCACACATAAGATTATTGAAGAAGGGTTTTCAGAAAAAGTTATTACGCCTGGTATAACAACTACTGATGATGTGGTTTGGTGGTTCAGGCAAAAAATACGCGAGCTTGGATTTGATACCTGGTTTCATCCTTCTGTTTCTATACAACGAAACGATCTGCAAAACTTTGAACAGCTGAGAAGCTTTTCAGAAAGACCCAACAATGATGTAATTGTACCGGGTGATTTGTTGCATGTAGATATAGGCATCACTTACCTGCGTTTGAATACAGATGTACAGGAACATGCTTATATTTTGCAACCAGGCGAAACCGTTATACCCGCCAGCCTGAAAGAAGCATTTGCGAAAGCTAATCGCCTGCAGGACATTCTTACCGGCCAGTTTAAAGAAGGGAAAACCGGGAACCAGATATTGGCAGATGCCCTGGCCCAGGCAAAAAAAGAGGGAATTGATCCAAGTATCTATACCCATCCTATCGGTTATAACGGTCATGCAGCCGGGCCCACTATTGGTATGTGGGATCAACAGAATGGCGTGCCCGGCAGTGGAGATTTTCCAATGCATTTTAATACAGCTTATTCAATTGAATTGAATGCGGGCTCCACCATTCCCGAATGGAAAAAGGCTATCCGGATTATGCTGGAGGAGGATGGGTTCTTTGATGAGAAGGGATTTCGGTTTATTAACGGAAGGCAGAAAGAAATTTATTTAGTACCCCGCAAAATGTCCAATACCGGTCAATAAAAAAAATAATTCTGTAAATATTTGGAAGAGCGATTTCTTTAATCGTATATTTGCGATATAAGATTTGGAGACGATAAAAAAATCGTCTTTTTCTTTGCAGCAATTCATCGCATAAATACGATAAAGAATGGCAGTTCATAAGAAGGATGAGTTTACAATTAAAGAGCAGGACCTGGCGGCGTTTGCCAAAGCGATTGCCCACCCTGCCCGCATCGCCATATTAAAAGTACTGGCACAGCACAACGAATGTATTTGTGGTGAAATAGTAGAAATATTACCTCTTGCACAATCCACCGTATCGCAACATTTAAAAGAATTAAAAAACGCCGGGCTGATCAATGGAACCATTGATGGTCCTCGCAGTTGTTATTGTATTAACTGGAAAGCGTTTGAAAAATTCAATGCAGAGTTCAGTCAATTGTTTACAGGTCTGAAAATTAAAAACGAAAAAGCTTGTTGTTAATTAAATCATTCAAATAAAAACATCATTATGGAAAACGAGACAGTTATAAAACAATTGGTGAAAGATAAATACGGTGAGATAGCTGGTCAGTCCAAACAGCAAAATGAAACGTCTTGTTGTGGTGCCACTTCCTGCTGCGGCGATGACGTTTATAATATTATGGCAGATGATTATACGAAACTAAAAGGTTATAATCCTGATGCTGATCTGGGCCTCGGTTGCGGGTTGCCCACAGCTTTTGCGAAAATAAAAAAAGGTGATACGGTAATTGACCTGGGAAGCGGTGCCGGCAATGATTGTTTTGTTGTCCGTTCCGTAGTGGGTGATAGCGGTAAGGTTATTGGTATAGACTTTACCGAAAAGATGATAGAGAAAGCAAGGGCAAACGCGGAGAAACTCAATTTTAATAATGTAGAATTCAGGCAGGGAGATATAGACGATATGCCGGTAACCAGCAACAAAGCAGATGTTATTGTGAGCAACTGTGTATTAAACCTGGTACCCAATAAACACAAAGTATTCAGCGAAATATTTCGTGTGTTAAAACCAGGCGCCCATTTTTCTATCTCTGATATTGTGCTGGAAGGCGAACTACCGGCCAAATGGAAAGATGTGGCTGAACTCTATGCCGGTTGCGTTTCCGGCGCCATTCAGCAAAAAGATTACCTGGCTATTATTGAAGAGACCGGTTTTGTGAATATGAGTTTACAAAAGGTGAAGGAAATTATTATCCCTGATGATGTGCTATCTAATTATTTAAGTGCAGAAGAAATTGCATTGTATAAAAAAGGCATCACCAAAATTCTAAGTATCACCGTATATGCTGAAAAACCTGCCAAAGACGAACGTAAATGTTGTGAGCCCGGAAGCGGTTGTTGCTGATGTAGCAGTTGTTAAAGTTAATTTTTCAATTCATAAAGATGAATACAACTATTGATATTCAAAAAGCATCAAAAAATGACTTCGGAAAAGCTTGCACGTTACTCAGGGAAGCAAATCTGCCAACACGTGATCTGAACCCTCTGCTGGAACATTTTTTTATAGCTATCGAAGACAATAAAATGATTGCAGTGATGGGGATGGACAAATATGGTAAAAATGGTTTATTGCGATCAGCCATTGTGAAAACAGGCCATCGTGGCAGCGGCATCGCGTCTGCACTGTTAAATCAATTGCACGAATATGCAAAACAGCAGGAGGTTTCAACGCTCTACCTGATTACCAACACAGCGGAAAAATATTTTGAAAAAAGAGGTTTTCATAAAATTAGCAGGGACAAAGTACCGGAAACCGTTTTGCAGTCAAAAGAATTTAATGGATTGTGTCCTTCCAGTTCGGTAATAATGACCCGGGAACTATAATGTACTTAATTATTTACGCACTATTAAATACTATCATCCTGAAAACATCAGCAATGAGCTTAAGAGATCCGGGTTGTTGCAGATCCAACGAAAATGAATGTTGCGCGTTGGCAGACATGGGTTGTTGCTAAAGTCTTACCGGCGATTTTAATAACTGCGTTCTTTTAATTTTGATCCATGATAACAGTACAACCGTTGTTGCCTCAGCATTCAAAAGCAGTTATAAATATTTATGCGGAGGGATTGCAATCCGGTAGCGCAACTTTCATCACAATTGTACCGTCGTAGGAAGAATGGAACAGGAATCATCATCAGCATAGCCGTTTTGTTACGAGTGAAAAAGATAAAGTGCTGGGTTGGGTAGCCTTGTCACTTGTTTCATCAAGACCGTGCTAATCCGGTGTGGCAGAACTCAACATTTATGTTACGGCTGGTCAGCGGCGTAAAGGCATTGCCAACCTTTTGATGCAAAAGTTGATTGAAGAAAGCGAAGCCAATGTTATCTGTATATTGTATGCTGCAACATTTGAAAAAAATATTACCAGTATTGAATTACAAAAAAAATTGGTTTCCGGGTAATTGGTTATCGCGAACGCATTGCTCAGGTGAACGGCGCATGGCATATTCCGGTGCAGCTTTTGCAGCCATAGTGAGTCTTTTGATTGCAGTACCTGTTCTTATTTTGATGGTCAGGTTTGCCTTAAGTAATTAAAGGAATCTAACAATATAAATAATATGGAAAAGAGGAAACTGCTGTTTGTTTGTGTTGAGAATTCAAACCGTTCTCAGATGTCTCAGGCTTTCGCGATTATTAACGGAGGTGATAAGATAGAAGCGTATAGTGCAGGCAGTAAACCCTGCGGCATCGTAAATCCAAAAGCCATTGCCGCAATGAAAGAACTGGGATATGATTTAAGTAAACATGATTCAAAATCATTACAGGACGTAGAACAACATGCGCCTTTTGATGCAGTTGTTACCATGGGTTGCGGAGATGCCTGTCCGTGGATGCCGGCAAAAAAATTTGTTGACTGGGTGATACCGGATCCCAAACACATGGAACCCGCTGAATTTAATAAAGTCCGTGCCTTTATAGAAGAAAAGGTTAAGGGGTTAATTATAGAAATAAATGCAGAACAATAATTGTGTTATTATTAATTTTTTGCCAGTACACGACTACTTCCTGGTTTTTGATTTGAACTGATTACTTCCAGTGAATATTTGCCTTCAATTGCCAATGCTGATAATTGAAATTTTATATTGGGTGAAGTTTTGGTACTGATAAAATATCCATTCAACAATTTCTTTTCTTCAAAAGAAGAATTGCTCAAATCTCTTTCCACGAGTGTACCATTGATATCTGCGATTGAACATTGCAGGTTGTCAAAATTAAAAACGCCGTTGCCATTTACTGCCACATAAAACCAGATGCGGGTAGCTTCTTTATCTGTGATTCCATCAATGCTGTAATTTTTCCAGTCGCCATTATTTGCAGTTGCATAAACCAATGTTCTGCCAATTACATCTTCTTTGCCTTTACGAACCTGTACAGCATAAATACGCGGCTTCGATAATGAATCTGAAGGATTTTCTTTCACTGAAATTTCAAAATGAAAAGGCCTTTCCTGTAAGCCGGCTATTTTAATTTCCTTCACGAAATAAAATGCATCGGGATAATAAAAGCGATTGGATTGTGCAGCGACAGCGGAAGTGAAAAGAAGGCATGCAATGAATGAATAAAACGGTTTCATAGTAGGCGGATTTGGATAAAGGACTAACGTCAAAAAAGATAGATTATTCTCAGAATAAGAGGAAAATTTAGACTCAGCTCAGCAGGTTATAGGCAAGAAAGCTCATTATATACGCCAACCCGGTCATATACGCCAATTGAATAGCGGGCCATTTCCAGCTGCGCGTTTCTCTTTTTACCACGGCCAGTGTGCTCATACATTGCATGGCCAGCAAATAGAAAATCATAAGAGAAACGCCGGTAGCCAATGAATATACCAGGCTGCCATCTGGTTTTTTTGCCCTGTGCATTTTTTGTGTGAGCGTGGATTTATCCGCATCTTTTCCACCTTCAACGCTATATAAGGTTGCCATGGTACCCACAAAAACTTCTCTCGCTGCAAATGAAGTGATGAGTGCAATACCAATTTTCCAGTCATAACCGAGTGGCCTGATGATGGGTTCGATGGTTTTGCCCAGCATGCCCGCGTAAGAGTTTTGCAAAAGTTCGGATTGTTTCTGGTTGTTTATTTCTTTTGCTGCTGAAGGATGTTGTTGGATAAGCTGATCATAATGTTGTGCCACGGCATTCATCTTATCTGTTGGACCGTAAGTACTCAGTGCCCAAAGAATCAGGCTGATTACCATAATTACTTTACCGGCATCAAATACAAATATTTTTGCTTTGTTGATCATGGTTACAATTACATTCTTCCATCTTGGTGCACGATAGGTTGGTAATTCAAGTATGAAATAACTTTTTTCCGAAGACCTGATAAACCATTTGGCGATATAAGAAACCAACAATGCCATTACAACACCCAATAAGTAGAGCCCCATCATCACCAATCCCTGCAAACCAATAAATCCGAGGAGGTTTTTTTTAGGAATAACTAGTGAAATCAATATCGTATAAACAGGAAGCCTTGCACTGCAACTCATCAATGGTGTAATGAGAATGGTGAGCAGACGTTCTTTCTTGTTTTCAATATTTCGTGCGCTCATGATAGCAGGTACCGCGCAGGCAAAGCCACTGATCATGGGCATTACACTTTTACCATTGAGCCCGGCTTTTCGCATAAGCCTGTCCGTTAAAAAACTGATACGCGCCATATAGCCGGTATCTTCCAGCATGGTAATCAAACCAAACAGTATCATTATTTGTGGCACAAAGACAAGGATACCACTTAACCCGGCTACTATTCCATTGATAAAAAGATCACTGAACCAGCCTGCGGGCAATACGGTATTTAGCCAGCTACCTACCTCTGCAAAAGTCCACTCAATTCCATCCATAGGAAAAGATGCCAGCCAAAACACACTTTGAAAAAGAAAAAACAGCACCGCTAGTAAAATGATATAACCCCACTTACGGTGCAGTAATACATTGTCCAGTTTTTCAGTAAACAGGGTTTTTTGAAGTGGATCGGGAGTTGTTACATGCTGCTGCATGATCAGCTTGATGCGTGCATATCGCTGCATGATTTCTTCCGCCTGTGTTTTAGTAGGATTGAATTTGTTGCGGACCTCAATCGCTTCAATGGTTTGTTGTTTTTCTTCATTCATTAAGAAACTCTCATGGTTGATGAGATAATGAATGGCTGTATAGTCGCTGGTTTGCGGAAAATGCTTTTTTATTTCGTCGATGGCTTCGGGTGCCAGTTCCTTGTTATCGATAAAATCGCGCAGGGGTACCTGGTAGAGTTGCTGTGCGGTTTGTGACATGGCTTTTTTCAATTGTGGAACCCCTTTGTTTTTCCTGGGATTGATTGAAATCACCGGTACCCCCAGTTCCCGCTCCAGTCCACCCAAATCAATTTCAATTCCTTTTTGTTTGGCCAGGTCCATCATGGTAAGCGCTATTACCATCGGAATTTTTAAATCAATGATCTGAGAACAGAAAAGCAGGTTTCTTTTTAGATTACTCGCGTCTACCAGTAATACAATCATGTCGGGTTTTACGTCCCTGTCCTGGTTGAGTAATACCTTATAAGTCACCCATTCATCATCCCGCTTTGGATACAAGCTATAAGTACCCGGGAGATCAATAATTTTTGCAGCTACACCAGGTGACAGTTCGGTAATACCAGTTTTTTTATCTACGGTAACGCCTGGAAAATTGCCCACTTTTTGATTCAGTCCCGTTAATGTATTAAACAAAGAACTTTTCCCACTATTCGGATTGCCTACTAATGCTATATGAATGGGGTTTGAAACCAAATTTTCAGCGCCTTCCGGTTATAATGAAGGTGGGCGCAAAAATACCTGATTTGTAATTCCGGCAGCTTACGAGAAGGGTAAATAGTTATAATTAGCAATAAGGGCGCTTACTTTTTAACAGATGGTCAGTTATTTTTTGAATTTGTTTTATTGCTCTGTGTAAAGGGTTACAACAGAGCGCTGATGAACCGGCTTGTTCAACCACGGATTATATTTGCCAATGGCTTTCACTAAATATCTGACCAAAGAACAGGCATTGCAAAAAGCAAAGCATTATTGTGCCTACCAGGAACGTTGTCACAAAGAAGTGAAAGAAAAATTATATACGCTTGGGTTACATAAGCAACAGGTGGAAGAATCATTATCGCAATTGATAGAAGAGGACTACCTCAATGAAGAGCGGTTTGCTCAACAGTTTGCAGGTGGTAAATTCAGGATGAAGCAATGGGGAAGGATAAAAATAAAATATGAATTGAAACAAAAGCAGATAAGTGAATATTGCATCAAAAAAGGCTTGAAAGAAATTGATGAAGCAGCTTATGCAAAAGCATTGGAGAAGCTGGCATCTGCCAAATGGAAAACGCTGAGCAGTGAAAAGAATATTTTTAGCAAGCTGTCGAAGACCCAGGATTACCTGATGCAAAAGGGATATGAAATGGATTTAATAAAAGTGGAATTGATGAAATTAAAAGGATGATTTTTCGGGTTTATAATATTTGAAAGATAATATACTTAGGATACAGATTTTTAAAATTGTAAATGATTTATCAATCTTATTGCTTCGCATCCGTTATAAAAACCTGCGTTCTATTTATTTATAAGACATCCTGAGTTTTCAACAGCCGACACACGGGGGCAATCTATTTTGATCATAGCGGCGTTAAAAGTCAACCTGTTTTGCAAACCTTTCGCATACCATTTATCATAGTACTTTAATAATACCCTGAAGCTTTCAGTTATATTATCTTCAATCAGGTAATTAACCGCAGTCTTTGTTTCCAGTCCGCCCAGTCTTTTTTTAATCCTGATAATGGCGTTGATCATTTTTTCTTTATCCTGCATGCCGTACCACTTTACTATACATAGTAAACGTTCTTCAAATGGTATGTCGAGAAAATAAACCGGTGCGTTTCTCATATGCTGCCATAAAGATTTCGGAATGTTCACATCACCTATGCGCTGGCTCTCGTCTTCCAGCCATATATGTTTGGATATATCAATATTGAGTAATGCTGTTGCCAGTATATTTTCAAACATTTCCTGTGAGGGTTGTGCCGGCATACCCAGGCTACCAAACGCTGAACCTTTGTGACTGGCTGCTTTCTCTAAATCTATAATTAATTCCTGTTGTTGCTGTAGTTCATACAATATTTCAGTTTTACCACTACCCGTATAACCGCCGATAATTTTAAATTGATATGGCTTTGTAAAAGTTTCCAATACATATTGCCTGAACTTTTTATAACCGCCTGCCAGGGTATAAACTTTAAAACCATAGAGATCCAATAACCATGCAACACCGGCACTGCGCATGCCGCCACGCCAGCAATGAAGCAAAACGATTTTTGGTGAATGATTAACTGTCAGCAATGCTACCTCTTCTACCATCTGTCGCATTTTTGGACCGAAGTAATCAAGTCCAATTTTTATGGCCATCTCCCGACTTTCTTGTTTATACGCTGTACCCACCACTTTTCTTTCATCATCAGTAAACAATGGCAAACTTATAGCGCCGGGAATATGAGCATGTTTATATTCTGCCGGACTTCTAACATCCAATACCGGATGCAACTTTGCCAAATTCACGAAACGTTCAATCTGTAATTTTTCTATTGCCATTGGTAGATTCAAAAATAGAAAATAAAAAAGCCATCCCAATAAATGAAATGGCTTGAAAATTTTATGGTCTTTCTTATAATACCAATACGCCTTTGGCGACAAAAATCATTTCTTTCTTAGGTTTTGTAATCTTACTGATCTGTTCATTGGATTTTCCAGCATCCGCGGCATAATGTTTCAGTTGCTTAACAGAAGTTTCCTTAACGGTGGCTTCGCCATCCAGGACAACTTTTTTTCCATTAATATTTTTAGGCATGAAAAAACCGTAATCTTTAAATTTCACCATTACCGCTTCACCGCCTTCTTTTTCAATTTTCATCCAGCAACCTTTTTCCTGGCAAACGGAAACAACTTTACCCATGGTTTTGCCGGTGAATTTGCCAGCCTGCATTTTTGAATCTATTTGTTCAATTGGAATGGCATCATCTGCTGTAATAGCTTCGCCATACATAGCCCCTTTAACAGCAGGGGATGGTTCTTGTGCGCGGGCAAATACAGTACCAGCAAGCATTAACGCAACAAGTATCATTTTTTTCATTGTAAGATCGTTTGAGCAAAATTGCGTCAAATCCATTGGTTCGCCAAAGGTTATTCACAATAATATCAATGAATCAATTATAAAAATCCCCTTAAAGTGGTATTGTAATTTCATTGTAAAAGCAGTCACTTTACAGTATTGTTTAGCAGCAATCGTTTGTTATTAGTTCTTTTTTTGCAAAGTTTTCTCGTGTTAGGAGCCCTGCCCAATAGTATGGACAGGGTTTTTTTTGAACTGGAAAAAACAGTACCCAAAATAATTAGTTATTTTTTGCTAATTAAATTAGTGTTGATAAGAAGTTTTTACCTACATTTGACAATATATTACCTTGATTAAAAATTAACCGACATGTCCAACAACGAAAAATTAAAAGCCTTAAAGCTTACAATAGACAAAATTGAAAAGGATTTTGGAAAGGGAAGTGTAATGATGATGAACGAAAGATCACAGGAACCCATGGAAGTAATTTCCACTGGTTCTATAGGTCTGGATACAGCATTGGGCATTGGCGGTTTGCCAAAGGGTCGCATAGTTGAGATTTATGGACCTGAATCAACCGGTAAAACAACCATTGCCATACATGTAATTGCGGAAGCACAGAAAAAGGGTGGCATGTGTGCAATTGTTGATGCGGAACATGCATTTGACAGTGCTTATGCAAGAAAGCTGGGTGTTGATGTAGACAATCTTTTAATATCGCAACCAGATTATGGTGAACAGGGATTGGAGATTGCAGACAGATTAATTCTTTCCGGCGCATTGGACGTAGTGGTAATTGACTCTGTAGCGGCCTTGGTTCCAAAAGGAGAACTGGAGGGCGAAATGGGCGATAGCAAAATGGGATTGCAAGCTCGTCTTATGAGCCAGGCATTACGTAAACTAACAGCAACCATCAGCAAGACAAACACCATTTGTATTTTCATCAACCAGTTGCGTGAAAAAATTGGGGTAATGTTTGGTAACCCCGAAACAACCACGGGTGGTAATGCTTTAAAATTCTATGCATCTGTTCGTTTGGATATTCGTCGTGTAAGCCAGATCAAAGATGGTGATGCGGCTGTTGGTAACCGGGTAAAGGTAAAAGTGGTAAAGAATAAAGTAGCTCCTCCCTTCCGCGCGGCTGAATTTGATCTTGTATTTGGAGAAGGTATTTCCAAAGTGGGAGAAATTGTTGATATGGGAGTAGAATTGGGTATTGTTCAAAAAAGTGGAAGCTGGTTTAGTTATAACAGCGATAAGCTTGGGCAGGGACGGGAGACTGTGAAACAATTGTTACTCGACAATCCCACACTGGCCGATGAAATTGAAGTCAAGATTCGCGAAAAGATTAAAGAAGATAGTGCCGCTTAATTATTTTGTTTTTTGTTTTTCAGGAATATAAAGGTTAGTAAGTGCAGTAGCTCCAGATAATCGGGCTATTGTTTTTTTGCCCCCAGGTCATTTTAATTTAAAACGAAATAAAAAGTCAAAACTGAAAATTAAAAAAATTGCTTTTTGGATTGAGGTATAAATTATTCTTTTCTCGCGACGACGCAAAGAAGCAACGGACGCAATGAGAACAATTTTTGAAGCAACGAGTGCAAAGAAGTAATAAGTGCAACGAAATTTTTTAAACAATATCTTTAAATGGAAATTGCAAGAGATTAATGGGCCAGAAAAACTGAAAACAGGTTTAGAAAAATAAAGCCCCGGTGTAGAAACATCGGGACTTTTGGTTAAGGCTCTGATTAGTAGCTATTTTAAATTAAGTTTATTCTCTTTCAAAGATAATCGCTCTATTTTATTTTGCCAAGCAATCAGCATACCGCAAAGTGGGTATTTTATTAAATAGTTATAAACGTTTCATCTCACTGTCTACAAACTGCATGAGTTGTTGTATGTTCTTCCCGGAAAAGTTGAATGACAACCCGGCTGCTTCATACAATTTTGGTAAAGTAGTTGTACTACCCAAACTAAGAGACCGCATGTAATTATCCAATGCGGCTTCTTTGTCCAGTTTATACTGCATCCATAAACCAACAGCACCCAATTGCGCTATGCCATATTCTATGTAGTAAAACGGAACTTCAAACAAATGGAGCTGACGTTGCCAGCTAACCAAACGGTATTGATCCAATCCTGAAAAATCAATTTGCCCACTGGTAAATTCATTTAGTATTTCTACCCATTTTGCAGCACGATCGTCTAAGGTATGTTCCGGATGCTCATACACCCAATGCTGAAATTTATCAACGGTGGCTATCCAGGGAAGAATTGTAATTACGCGTTCCAACTGGTGCTCCTTTGCGCGTTTTAATTCTTCTTTGCTGTCAAAAAAAACTTCCCAGTATTCCATGCTGAACAATTCCATCGCCATACTTGCTACTTCAGCAATTTCCATTGGGTATTCCTTAAACGAACTCAGTTCCAGTTCATGCGTAAGAAAAGAATGCACTGCATGCCCGCCTTCATGAACCATTGTAGTTACATCACTCATTTGGCCGGCTGCATTCATAAATATAAAAGGCGCACCAGTTTCTGCCAGCGGACAATTATAACCGCCCGGCGCTTTGCCTTTGCGACTTTCCAAATCAAATCTTTTCATTTCGTTCATCCTGCGCAAACAAGATGCAAAGAATGGACGAATCTTTTCAAAGCAAGCAATACTTTTCTGTAATAACTCTTCACTTGTTTTAAACGGGCGCAATGCTGCGGTTCCTTCAGGTTCCGCTTCCAGGTCCCACGGGCGTAAACGATCTACACCCAGTTTATTTTTTTTCGATTCATAAATTTTATCGGCAAGCGGCAATACATATTTCTTTACGGAATCATGAAATTCATAACAATCTTCCTTGCTGTAATCAAACCTTCCCAACTCAACAAACTTATAATCGCGGAAATTCTTAAATCCCGCATTTTCAGCTACCAGCTGACGTTTTTGAACCAATTGTGTATACAGGTTATTCAATGCATCTTTATCTGCCAGTCTTCTTTCATTAATTTTAAGATAAACATCTTCTCTTAATTTTCTATCGTGACTTTCCAGGAACTTCGCCGCCTGTTGTAAAGTATATTCCTTGCCATCTACTTCCACTGTCATCTTACCCGATATAACGCCAAACTGCTGGCCCAGTACACTCAGTTCTGACAATACGGGGATGTTTTTTTCACGGAAGAGTTCAATACTTTTTTTGACATTGCGTAAGTAGGTAAAATATTTTTGCTGATCCAATGCTGATGTGAAAGGGCTTTCAACTAGTTTTCGGTTCAGCTTATCAGCATAAGGTTGAATTTTAGGTTGAATCTCGGTAACAAAATACACGAAAGCCTGTTCCAGTTCTTTGTTCTCTGTATCACAAGTCATTTTAATTTGCCGCCAGCAGGCATCTTCACTGAGCACCGCTTCTACTTCACTGGTATCTTTCAACCATTTCTCCAGGTCTTGCTTTGAATTGATTTCCCTTTCAAGGAGCTGAATAAAATATGGTTCCAAGCCTTCCCAATTGGTCAGTGTAAAATTTTCCGGTAAAAATTTTCTCTGGAGTTTTTTAATGTCGGCACTATTATTTGTCATATTGCTATCGTTTTAAAAAGCATCAAGCTACGCGTTTCAAGATAATTGCATTCATCCTGATTCGCGTAGCTTGCAAATTTATTTAATTTCTTATTTTTTCTTTGGAGCAGCCTTTTTCTTTGGAGCGTCATCCTTCACTTCCTTCTTTGCTTTAGCAGCTTTAGGAGCAGCAGCTTTGGCAGCCTTTTTTGGAGCTTCCTTTTCTACTTCTTTGGACTTTGCCGTAGCTTTTGCTTTTGGCTCTTCTTTTGTTTCCGTTGCAGCTTTTTTCTTAGGCACTTCCTTCTCTGCCGCTACAGCTTTTTTTGCTGCTGGCTTTTCAACAACTGGTTCTGCTACCACTTCTTCTTCGGGTTCTGGTTCCGTCAGCTTGATCTCAATATTGTTATTCTTAAGCACTTCAAACCATTTCACAATTTTCTTCATATCACTTGCATATACTCTTTCGAAATCCAGATCCGGGTATACATCTTCAAAATATTTCTTAATGGCAGCTGCGTCTTTCAGGTCTGGCAATGTCTTGCTATTTTTTTCCATTGCCTGAAGAATATCTGCCAGGTTTACATTATCACGAACGGTATAAATTTCAATGCTTTCCAGGTGAGAAAAATTGTGGATACGACTGGAAACAAAACGGGTTGATTTATCATCCAGCGATCTAACAATTGCACCGTCACTTTTGCTGCTTACGAGTTCATGTAATCCTTGTAATCCGGAAACAGCGATAATTTTACTATAATCCATAATGTATTGCTTTAAAAGGATGTGCAAGATACAGGAAAACTGCAAAAAATGATGAACCACATTAATCGGTCATTCCCGGCAGCATACCGTCCATTATTCACCTTTAAATATCGCCTTACATTTAAAAAAAATGACCTGGTTCAAATAAAGTCTTGCGTTAATCGATATACCCGTTGCTATGTCACCTGTATAAATTACTTCTGCATGAATCAATTTGTGTTGAGCCGGGTTGATGACGGTTAAAAATTTAAGTTCGTTGGCATTGGATAACCGCAAAGCTTTATCGAGGGCCCCTTCCAACAGTTCTTTTATTATCTGCAGCATACAAACACCCGGTACAACCGGGTGACCTGCAAAATGTGCTTTAAAAATTTCGTGACCTTCATTCAGACAAAGAATTGCACGGATACTATTATTATCCGTGGAAATCTCGGAAATAGAATAAAATTTATCCTTTAATATCATTGCCACAACCTTTTTAATCCGATGGTGAAATTAAACTTTGTATGCGTGATGCCAATACTGTCTGGTATGCCATCACTATAATTTTGCATGGTAGCAATTGCCACCGGTTTTCTTTTTGAAGATTTTTCAATCCGGACCAGTGTCGAACAACTTCTATCTGTGATATAATAGTAACTGCCTTTGGCCTGGGGGAACGAAAAGTACATGTTTTGAGAATCTTTCAAAATATGAGCTGCATTGAAATCAAGGTGTTGCATCATGATCAATTCAAAATCTTTGCGCAATGTTTTAAGCACCGCCTTTTTATCCATTTGTTTGATTATATAATAAACTTTAAATCTGCCATCCGCTGCAAACTCAAAATCAAAAAATTTAAATCCCAGTTCATTGGTAAAAAGCATACGGGTACTGCTATCAGGCATTTTTTTTATAAGCAATACACCACTCAGGTGTTTGCCTACCACATCTACCTGCGTATTATACAGCACTTTTGTAAACTGTGGCTGAAATTTTAATATACAGGAAGGATCGCCCGGCGTTTTCGCCAGATTTTTATATACCGATCCACAGCCCAGGAGGAACAAAAAACTACTTAATAGCAAATAGCGCATCTGGCAGTATTGGGTTCAATTCTTTATTCACGAAACTGATCATGGTGTTATCGCCCGATTGTTCATACATCTCAATTTTATTCACCGAATAATCTTTTCTTGAAATAATGACGTTGATGTTTTTAAAATATTCTTTTATTCCTTTTACCACTGGTGTTAGCTCTATCAGGTATGCCTGGCCGCTTTCAAAAACATTAATTTTAAAATCAGGATTATTAAACGCTGTGCCCTGTACACAATCAACCGTAATTTTATTTATCTGTTGAAACAGTTTATTTGATTTGGTTGAAATTTTATTTTCTTTCTGCCCATCCTTAACAAATACATTGTTTTTGTTGATGATTAACAGGTATTGATAGGGTTGATTGTATTCCATTCTTACCTGGTCGTCTTTTTTGAACCAGAATTTTCCCCGTGAAATAATTTTTTCTGACAGCATACCAAGGTTTTTTTCCTGCACAAAATCGCTTTTTATCGTAGTTGTCTTTTTGGCGGCCATTCCAAACTCATCTTTAAATTTTGCGGGGTCGGCAATAGGCTTATACCCCGGATATTGCGCTTGCAAATACATCAGAGGTGCCAATGCACATATTAAAAAAATCAGCTTACGCATAAGGCGAAACGTTTAACAGTTTATCCAGTCGTACAAATTCATACCCTTTATACCTGGCCTCATCAATCAGTTGCTGCAATATTGATACCGTAGGCTTGCTGGTATCGTGTAATAAAATCACAGCACCTGGTTTTAACTGCCTGGTAACTTTTTGCAACAATTGTTGTGGATCCTTAATCACGGTATCCATGCTGCGGATATTCCAGCCTATAGCAATATAATGGGTATGGTCCATTACTTTTCGCATGTTTGGTGTGGTTACACCATATGGTGGTCTGAACAATTTTGGTCGCACACCAGTGATATCTTTTACTGTTTCGCTCATCATTTGAATATCAGCCTGCATTTTCTTCGCAGAAAACACATCAAACCAGAAATGGTGCGAATAACTATGGTTACCGATAATATGACCTTCGGAAATTAATTGCGTTACCAAATCTTCATTTCCATTGATATTTTTACCGATGCAAAAAAATGCCGCAGGCACATTATTTTTTTTCAAAACCGCTAATATTTCCGGGGTATATTCCTTTGCGGGACCATCATCGAAGCTAATGGCAATTTGCGGGGCATGGCTGTTGGCGGTACACAAAACTTTCATAAAAAAATTACTGCGGACATAATAAGAACCGTAGAACAGTACCAATGAATAAATAAAAGCAAGAAGTATATAAGAATAGGCATGAATGGCAAATCCTGTATTCAATGCCGCCAGCAATAAAAGCAGGCCGGCGAAAAAAATATTTGTATTTCTGAAGTTTAACATGCGGATAACAATAACAGGGAATGATGGATATTTTGATAATGATTATAGATCAATACTCGTTTTATTTTTTTGGTAATGGCAGTATTTAATGTGGAAGGAATGTTTCCTGATTTTATAATGCCGGCAGCCAGCCATAATGCAAACCCGTTACTGGTTGGATATTCACCACATAAATTTTTATATGGGATTGCCGGAATATTCGCAAAAACAGATTGTCCTATTTGAGTGTAAATCGCGTCCCCGGCTTCATCCCCGCTTTTTCCTATAATAATGAGATCGATTTCGTCAATCTTACAGGATATGTTTTCCAGGAACGATAGTATTTGACCGCTGACTTCGATGATGTTTGCAGGCTTGTAGAATGTATGCAATCCATCAATAACCGCATAATCATTTTTTGAAGGGTCCCGGGTTAACAAAAAGAAAGCAGCACCTTCACCTGCTATACTCCCCCCGGAAATATCATTATACAAACTATTATTGCTAACATTTCCGTTTTTGTACAAACCAAACCTGCTCAGGATAGCATGGCTGATATCTGTGATTTCATCTACGGAACCGGCCAATACATTGTTTACATTGCCTTCTTCCAATAACATCATGGCATCCAGCAATGCACTTTCAAATGAAAATCCCCGGTGAACAAATGTATTATTGTAACGATGGCATTGGAGCAATAATGCTATCTGCCCACCAATTGTATTATGTGTAGATTGAATAAATGCTGTGGGTGTGAGCATTTCCTCATTTTGCTGAACCATTTTTTTAAGAAAGATACCCGTATCTTCCAAACAACCATAAGCGGTCCCCGTAACAATGGCATCGGGGTTTTTCACACCTGCTTCCTGCAAACATTCCATTGCTGCCGCAACACCCATTTTAATGATGCGACTCATGCGCCGGATCATTTTTACGTCAATGAAAGCACTATAATCAGGTTCCGTACAACGCATCCGGTTTCCACTCTGTTCAACCAGCACCTGCAACAATGGCGGATGCCCGAATGTTTTTTGCGCTGATATATTACCGGTAGCATGTATATACGCTTTCATCTTATAATTTTGAAAAAATTAAGGATGAACAATTACCACCAAACCCAAAAGAGTTACTCAATACATGGTTTATCTTTTCATTTTTCTGAAAAACAGTTTCTGCAGCAAAAGGCAGTGACTGAATGGGCGTATGCAAACGCAAATTGGGATAAATAAAATTATGTTTAACTGACAACGCTGAAAAAACGGCCTCGATTCCTCCACTGGCGCCAAGCGTATGACCGGTAAAGGATTTGGTCGAACTCATTTTAGGATAAGTTGGTTCAAACAAACGCTGTATGGCAGTGCCTTCAGAAATGTCATTATTGTAAGTACCGGTACCATGCAGGTTGATATAGTCGATATCGCTTGCTTTCAAACCACTTAACGCCAGCGCGCCTTTCATGGCCAGGAAAGACCCGGCACCATCAGGAGAAGAAGCGGTTTGATGATGCGCGTCATTGGCATTGCAGTAGCCACTTAGTTTGCCATACAATTTATCTTTCATCTCATTTGCCACGCTTTCAGAAACCAGCACTATATAGCCTGCTCCCTCACCAAGGTTCAGGCCTTTTCTATTTTCATCAAAGGGTGTACAGGGATCTTTATCCAGTATTTGCAGTGTATTGAATCCATTCAATGTAAATTTTGTCAATGCATCTGTTCCACCTGCAATGGCAACATCCAGCAAATTGTGTTTTATCAATCTCGCTGCAAAAAAAATACTGTTGGCGCTGGAAGAACAGGCAGTGCTAATGGTACTTACATAATGCTTAATACCCAGTTTGTCGGCAACCAGTTCAGTCACAGCACCGCATTCATGATTTACTACTTGTGACAGTTTTCCACGTGCAGGGTTATTAAAAAATTCAGCAAAAAAATTTTCTGACATATCCATTCCGCCTACGGAATTCGCAGAAATAAAACCTGTCCGCAAATTTTTTGAATGAGGAAGGCCCGCATCTTCCCATGCTTCTTTTGCTGCCATCATGGACAACAAAGCGGTGCGACTGATCTTTTCTGATAATCCTGTTGCTTCAGCCAATTCCTTATTACTAAGTTTTACTTCGGCAACGGGTAAAATGTTTTTATGGATAGTAAGCAATGAAGTAATGGGTCCTATTCCGGCTTCATAGTGTTCCAGTGCATGAAGGCAGGCTTTGGTATTGTTACCAATGGCAGAAATAATACCCACACCGGCTATATAGACTGCTGCATTACTGGTATACATGATTTGTTCCCGAATTTAACAAGCCGGAATAATTGCTGTCTCCATTATCTTATGCTTGCTGAGATTGATGTGCAGTGATATATTCTGCCATTGTTTTTACACTTCGGAAAACCTTCGGTCCATCTTCCGCATTGTTCAATTTTATGTTATACTGCTTTTGCAGCAACACAATTAGCTCCAGTGCATCAATAGAATCCAGTCCGAGGCCCTCCACAAACAGTGGCTGATCATCACCTATGCTTTCAGGATTGATGTGCTGCAGGTTCAGTTGCTCAACGATCTGTTTTTTCAGATCTGCCATTAGTTTATCCATTTGTTATCTGATAAAAGTGATTAATATTATCCACTGAAAAAGAAATGTTGTTTTCGTTTGCTCCTGTTTCTACCAGGCACATTGCAGTTTTGTACTTACTACCCACTATTTCTACCCAACCGCAAATAACAGCTTTCACGGCTTCTATATCAAATAAATGTTGTACATATTGTTGCATAAAAGCCGGGTTAAACTGTTCAAAAATAAAAAAAGCATTTTCGCCTTTAAAATTATTTCGGATACATATTTCGCCTGTTACAATATTCGGCAAGGTATAAACAAACAAAGCGGGACTGGCAATTGTTTTTACCGTTTCAAAATACCTGATATCTGTATCCAGGCTGCTGTTTTTATTTGCAAGTATAATTCCTGTATCCCGGGGTTCGTATTTATTTTTTGGAAAACTTCCTGTCAGCAATACTTCTGATGCCAGCCATCCCAGTTTACAGAGGTTGTCCATTTTATAGTACTTCGGATAATCGATATTGAAGTTTTTATAGGCGGCAACCAGGAATGACTCAACATTGTCAGCTTCTTGTTTGAATATTTCTTTGTTGTTTTTGAAAATAGCTTCTCCGCTAATAACACAACTGGCAGTGATATAACTTTCCTTCGGCAAGATGTAGATAATTTTCCGGTTAGTGTTTGGTTATGTATAAGCCATCTTAAAGGCTTTGAAGTTTAAGGGTTCAAAGTTTAATGTTCCTGTAATTTGTAACAGTACCACAATAAAGAATTTCGAAATAAAGAACTTTAAACATGAGTCTTTAAACTAAAGGTTATAGTACACTTAATATAACACTAGCGGGTTTTTAACATTTTTTCAAGTGTGATCAACCTCGCGAGTTTGGTTAATGCTGTATCATGATCTTTTACATATGGGTTTGTTTTATCCCAAACATAGCCAGCCAGCACGGAGCAAATCATATTTTTGATTTCGAGGTTCTGCTTCTCAGCAAAGAAAATAGTATCCAATGTTCCTTCGTACCAGGCCATAACATAGGATCGAAATGTATTTACCCCCTGCATAACGGGTTCCATGTATTCTTTTTCCCAATCTACGTTTTCTCCATTGAGTTTGCGGATGGCGAGGTGCGCAGCCATTTGGCTGGATACCGTTGCCAGTGTAACACCGGAAGAAAATACCGGATCCAGGAACTCAGTAACATTTCCGGTAAGCACAAACCCATCTCCATAAAATTTATCTGTAGTTGTTGACCAGGACTCCAGTACCCTGGGTTGAAATAATAATTCAACATCTTTAAAACGCTCGCTCAAATAAGGTTCAGATGCAATCAATGTCCGCAACTGGTCTTCATCGTTGCCTTCGTACTTTTTAAAGAACGAAGGATCACCAACAAAACCCAGTGAAGTAATACCATTTGAAAAAGGTATTACCCATATCCAAACACCCGGCTGATGAACAACAATGGTAATCCTGTCGGGCTCATCGTCCATTGACCTTTTAATGTCTATGGTATGAGAGAACAATGCTTTCCTGGGTGGAAGGTTAGAAGGTTTATCCAGGTTGAATAATTTTGGAATCACCCTACCATAACCACTTCCATCAATAATAAATCTTGCTTCGATTTTTGATGGATTACCGGTTTTGTCTTCAACTGTTGTTACAGAAGAAGTTCCGTTGAATTTAATATCGGTAACGGTAGTTTCATAACTGACAGGCACACCCATTTTTTCAACCGTATCTGCCAGTGTTTTATCAAACTCGGCACGCGGCACCTGCCAGGTCCAGTTCCATCCCGGTGTAAACTGGTCAGCGAAAAAGTAGTCGCAGACTTTTCCATCTTTTACAAACTTGGCTCCGAATTTTTCCTGGAACCCTTTTTCTTTCAACGCATCTACGAATCCAGCTTCTGTAAGTGCTTCCATACAACGTGGCAACAAACTCTCGCCAATTACAAACCTTGGGAATTGCAGTTTTTCGACAATCTTAACTTTAAAGCCAGCTTTGTTTACTATTGAGGCAGCTACCGTTCCAGAAGGACCTGCGCCAATTACTAATACATCTACATTTTCTGTTTTCATATACCTGGTATAAAGTGTAATCCCAATCTATTTTCTTTTTTTACATTTCAACAAAGTCTGGCTAAGACCAATTCCATCTATTTGTTCTGCAATATCAAAACCAGCATCATTTACACATTGCAGGAAAGTTTCTGCACTATACATCTGGCTGTTACCATTGGCCAGTGCCGTAAAATAAATGGATGTCTGTTGCAGACAAAAAGCCGCAATTTCAAATCGTTGCTTATCCCAGAACGGTTCTAATATATATACAACACCGCTATCATCTAAAGCTTCGTAACATCTTTTTAAAATAGAAACAATTTCAGCTTCGGAAAAGCAATCCAGGAACTGGCTCATCCAAACAGCATCAAATCCTTTCGGAAATTTTACTTTTTCATCTAAAATATTTACCGGGGAAAACGATACCCGATCCGATAAACCAAGGTTTGCTATTTTGACTTTGGCCACATTTAACTGGCCGGGCAGATCCATGATGGTTACGTTTATATCAGGTGCATAGTTGGCAGATGCAATAGCCCATTTGCCAGTATTACCGCCTACATCCAATAATTTTTTTGTCCCGTTCTTATATACCATGGGCAAAACCAACGGAAAAGCGTCATCGGAGAAAAAATGATCAAAACTAAACCAGCTTTTCTGTACATGTTCAGGCAACTGCGATAATCCTTCATAGATGGTTTGCCATTCACCAAACTCTTTTAGTCCAACTGGTTTGCCGGTTTCGATACTTTTATCGAGATAGAAAAGCCCTTTATAATTTACATCGTGTATAAAATCCATGTTTGTTTTTGTCAATGGATCATGTAAAATAAAAAAGCCGATTTTTCCCAGCGTATATTTTTTATTGTTGATCAATACCAACCCCATTCCCAGGCCAGACTCCAGCAATACCCTTACACCGTATAAGGGCAGGTTTACTTTTTCTGTAATTTCTGCGATGGTTAACCCTGTGTTGCCACTGTTTTCCACCGCTTCCAGGATACCCGAATTTCTAAGTACCCTGGCAGCCTGGAATATCACGGGTCCGAAGGCGATCCATTGAGCCATTTCTTTGGCTTCGAAAGCAGATTTCTTGTCCTTATTAAAAAACTTCATGCAATAGTTGTATATTTTTTCCTGGTAATAAATTTATTCATTAACCGGCTTTCCCAAATACCAATGCAGCATTGCATCCACCGAAACCAGATGCCGTTTTCAGGCAATGAGAGGCAGGCAACGCTATCAATTTTTTGCTGATGTTGATTGGTTTTGATACACCCATTTCATTATAACCCAATGTTGGAATCATTATTTCCCTTTTCAAAGATTGTATTGCAATCACAGATTCTACAATACCCGCCGCTCCCAGCGTATGTCCGTAAAAACCTTTTATACTATTAACGGGTATACTTTCCATGCCCGCCAGCGAGAAAGCTTTTGCTTCCATCTCATCATTGTAAATAGTTGCGGTACCATGTGCAGAAATGAAATCAATATTCGCAGATTCAAGTCCTGATTGCTTCAAAGACTTCTCAATTGCAATACAAAGTTCCTCTCCTGTGCGACTGGGGCCAGAAATATGGTTGGCATCGTTGCTCACCGCGCCGCCCATTAGTTTGATAGTTGCCTGGTTGCTCTTACCAGCAGATAAAATAATGGTAGCTGCCGCTTCACCCAGGTTAATACCGTTCCTGTCTTTATCAAAAGGTTTGCAAAGTTGTGCACTTATAGCCTGGAATGATTGAAATCCGGATAAAACAAATTCAGAAATCAGATCTGCGCCTGCCACAACCGCATGTTTATATAACCCGCTTTCAATAAGTCGTTTTCCGGTAACCAGGGCCGTTAGCCCGGAGATACATGCATTACTGATGACGATGGGTAAATTTTTATTTTTAAAATACCCAGCGATCTTTTTTGCTGAAGCATGTAATGCAATGCGTTCCTGTAATGCTGCAGTCATACTTTCTGTTTCGAGTAATCCAATATTTCCTTTGGTACTTGAAATGATAAGCACGGTTTCCGCATCACTTAAACGGATGGTTGTATTTTGTAAAGCATCCGCAATAGATATTATTAAGAACTTTTCAAATTTTGTATACTGCTCTGCATTATCCAATGTTGCAAACCATTTTTCCTGCTGATCCGTTTTTATCAGTGAAGCAAAGTATGGAAGTGCTGAGATGCCGGTAGCCGCAGGGTGCTGTTCTATACCAGTAACGCCTTTGCTGATCTGAGCAAAATTATCTGCAGTAGTGCAGCCCAATGGCGAAACAATATTATCCGAAACAATAAAGACATCTTTCATTAGCTGCCAGTTAAATCATGTTGTGTTTGATTTTCCATTCTTCAAAAAAAGGCGGATTGGTTAACTGTAAAACAGAATGGGCACGATCCAGGAAAACCTGTACAGAAGATCCTTTTGCAACCAATACCCCTGTAGCTGCATTGTAAATAGTATAGTGAAAGACAATCTTCGCGGCTTCGCAGGGAAGGTATTTGGTTTCCACCATCATTTTTTCGCCATATCGGAGACTGCGTTTATAATCGCAATTCACATTTACTATTGGTACCACGTAACCGCGATTATAAAAATCGAGATAGCTTAAGCCATGAACATTTCCGAACGCTTCTCTTCCATCTTCAAAATAACGGATATAATGCCCGTGCCAAACAATGCCCAGCGGATCGGCTTCATTAAAACGAACGGGTATTTCTGTTTTTTCCAGTAAGAATTTATTCATGCTTTCGTTTTTCTCAACACTTCAGTACCAGCCAGGCTATTGGTATTTATTTTTCCACTCCTTGTATTTTTTCTTTTCGATGGTCTCAATAAGATTTTTCAGCGCAGAAGCCCAGTAATTCCTGAAACCAAAAGCCATGCTGGTCTTGCTTTCAATTCTTTCCGTCATCAGCACTTTTTTAGCTTTCATATCAATTAATGTAACCCAGACTGCTGCAGCTTTTTCAGATTTGCTCATTGCTTCCATCACGAAAAGTAATCCCACTCCTTTCTTATCTCCAAAATCAAAACCCTTTACCAAAGTATTGATATCTTCTTCTTTTAAACGGTGAAAATCGCTGGTACTGGTTGATTTAATTTGTTCAGCATTTACTTTATCGTTTCGTTTGCCTACGGGACCCAGATCATGGTCTATACTGCTTTTATGAAATGCCCCTGCCAAATCATATTTTTTTGATTCGGTCACTATCAGATCGTTTATGCCGGCAAATTGCCTGTCTTTGATATCCATTTCATTGGCTGTGGCATCATCAATCAAACGAGCATTGGTAAAATCTATACCCAGGTAAATCACCTGTGTTTCACTTGAATTAAAAACATCTTTTGCAGTTTGTGCCAGCGCAACCTGTGCGATAACCGCCATTATAAATACTAAACATAACCTGTTCAAATTTTCAATAGATTTCATTGTGACAATTTATTTGAGTTGATAATAAATATTTTCATTTCGCATTTTGCCAGTAACCGGTTATTACAGGTAACGCTGCCGTTGATCAAGGTTACATCAAAAACCTGATTACCGATGCTGATAACGGTTTCCAATACATCAGCAACATTGGGTAAATCAAACACTTCGAAATTTTTAACAGCCCCTATATAACCTACTTTTACCGCTTCACCCAAACGCTGGCTGTTGTAACCAGCCCGCGCGGCAGCTGTTTGCGCAATATTCTCCAATATGCCGGCTTCCCGGAACAAACCATTTTCAACAAAAATATTGTCAGCTCTTACCTGCAACCTTGTACCCGTGCGGTGCTCATCTGTAAACATCAATTCATCAATCATTACAAACGGGGGCCGTTGTGGTATAAGAGATACAACCTTGTCTTTTGCAACAATCATGTTTTCCAGAAATTAAAATAATTAAACCATTGTTCAGGATACAGTTTTGCTTTTGTTTCCATTTCAGCAACAAAGTTATTCAGCATTTGCTTCATAACTTCCTCCTTTGAAAGGTTTCCGTACTCAATTATTTCGCTTGCGTACAAATGATAATGCGTACTCGTTTCTTTGAATGCGAACACAAAAGACACCGGCACTTTGAACGTGTTGGCCAGCACAAAGGGACCGGCCGGAAATTTTGCAGGTTCACCCAGGAAATCATTTATTAGCGTCTTATTCCCTTCTAAAAAACGATCCGCATGCATACAAACCAGCTCATTATTTTTCAAAGCATCACTGATGGCATAAATATGCGAAAGATCTTCTTTAATCACAATGATATTCATGTTTCGCTTGCCGGTAACTTCTTCAAGGTATTTTTTTATCTGCTGGTGTTCGCCATCAAACATCACCACATTGATTTTTGTATCCAGTCTTTTCAAAAGATAGCCCGCAATTTCCCAATTACCCAGGTGCGCACTTAATAAAAGTCCGCCGTTTTGAAGGGCAGTTATTCTCCGCAGGTTTTCTTCGCCCTCAAAATCATAGGTGAACTTATTATCTATTCCGGACATGATTACAATTTTGTCAATAATCGTTTGACCCAGACTGTAATAGTTTTTATAAAGCATGCCCAGCGATTGAAGCCGGTTATATCCAAGCTTTTTATGAAAATAATAAAATATGTGCTTTGATGACTGGTAAGAAAATAAAAAATAGTAAAGTACAACAAACCTGAGCAGCAGGTAAGCCGGTTTAACACCAAATACTTTAATGGTGCTTACAAAAATGCGGTATCCAAGTGGCGTGCCTTTGCTTTTTCCTTGCCAGGATGGCATTATACTGGTTCTTTAGCATTTACCCGGCGGGCAACATAGTCATAAAAATCCTGGAAGCTGACGATACCTGTAAAGTCTTCCGGTTTTACTTTAAACCCAAAGTTATTTTCGATTACCACTACAAGGTCTATATAGTCTAGGCTATCCAGTTCAAGGGTTTCTTTCAGGTTTCCTCCGGGTGTAATTTTTACAGGATCTACTTCAAATTCTTCCCCCAGAAACTCATTAATTTTCGAAATGATATTTTCATTGGTCATAAGCCACAAGTTTAATGGTTCCACTTTTTTACAATGAGCGAGGAATTGGTTCCTCCAAACCCAAATGAGTTCGACAAAAATATTTCAAATTCTTTATTAATCGTGTTTTTTGCGATGTTCAGTTTGGCAGAATCCTCATCTGGGTTTTCGAAATTGATATTGGGGGCAATAAATCCATTTTGCATCATCAGCATTGAATATACAACTTCACTGGCGCCTGCCATCCAGCATTCGTGCCCCGTCATCGACTTTGTTGAACTTACAAAAGGATTTGAGGATCCAAACACTTCATATATTGCTTTCGCTTCGCTGGCATCGCCCGCCGGGGTAGACGTTGCATGTGCATTGATATACGCTATATCAGCAGCGTTAATACCTGCATCTTTCAGCGCCATTTTAAGCGCCCTAACTGGCCCATCAACTGTTGGATTTGATATATGTCCCCCGTTAGAAGAAAAACCATAACCCAAAACTTCCCCCATTATAGTTGCATTTCTTTCCTGCGCAGATTCAAGACTTTCCAGGATAACTGTTGCTGCGCCACCGCTGGGTATTAAACCATCCCTGTCGCGATCAAAAGGTCTCGAAGCTTTTGTAGGTTCAGATTCTCTGGTTGAAAAAGCTGACAAAGCATCAAAGTTACCCATGGCATACTTATTTATTTCCTGTGCACCTCCGCAGATCACCATTTGCTGCAAACCACTTTTTATAAAATGATATCCCAAACCAATAGAATGAGAACCACTGGCACAAGCTGCGCTTATTGTAAGATTGATGCCTTTCAATTTAAAAATGGTAGCCAGGTTCATGGTTACGGTAGAATTCATGGTTTGAAAAACCGAACCAGAACCTACCATCATGGTATCTTTCTTCTCCCGAATAATATCTATTCCATGTATAACAGGGTATGCTGAGCTATCATTGCCATATAATATTCCCACTTCGTGTGCATCTATATAATCCTGATCAATGTCTGCATTTCGTAGTGCTTCAACAGTAGCCAGGTAGGCATATTCACCTTGCTCCGGTAACATAATCCTTGCTCTTCTGTCCAGAATGCTCTTTAGATTTGGTTTCTCAACAAAACCTGTCAGGGCGCTGCGATAGCCAAATGCTTTGCGTTCCTGGTCAAACACAATTCCTGATTTACCTTCATAAAGTGAGGTTTTCACTTCATCCAGGTCTTTTCCCAGGCAGGAATAAATCCCCATTCCGGATATCACTACTCGATTCATCGTTGATTTAAAAAGTTGCTTTAATTTGATCTCTTCCTTCAACAATTAATTTATTCCAATGCAGATTAAATGCTTGTTATGATTGGCGCAACTGTTTATTTGCTGAATTGTATTTTTTTATAAATAAATTGTATAATCTGAATACCGACTAAATGTATAATAATAAAATCAGGAATACAAACCCCCATTGATTGACAAAATCTCCGCTGTTATATAACCAGCTTCCGGAGACGCCAGGAAGCCTACTGCATGTGCTACTTCTTCAGGTAAACCAAATCGTTTAACAGGTATGATGGCCATCAATTCTTTTTCATTCAATCCTTCAGTCATATCTGTCCTGATAAAACCCGGGGCAACAGCATTTACTGTTATTCCACGCCTGCCTACTTCCTGCGCCAGTGCTTTGGTTGCACCAATCACACCTGCTTTTGCTGCGGAATAATTGGTTTGTCCTGCCATACCTTTCAAACCGGAAAGGGATACAACATTGATGATGCGCCCGTATCTTTTCAATAACATGCCGTTTAATACGAGTCTTGTAACATAGAAAAACCCATCGAGGTTTGTTCTGATTACGTCTTCCCATTGACTGTCTTTCATCCACATCATCAATCCGTCTTCTTTAATACCAGCATTGTTGACCAGTACTTCAATTGGTTTGTCCGTATTCAATTCAAGCCAGGTTCCCAGTTTACTTTGAATCTCCTCTTTTTGTGAAACGTCAAATTGAAGTAGCTCTGCACTACCACCTTTCTCTATTATGAGTGACAGGGTATTACCGGCTTCTGTTTCATTGCCTTTATAATTAATCAGCACATGATAACCCATGCCTGCCAGTTTAATACAAATTGCCCTGCCTATACCTCTTGAACCACCGGTTACCAATGCACAATTCATGCTTTTACCTTAAATACAATGATTGAATAAGATTAATTAAACCTAATATACGTTATTTAGAAAGTGATGCGGATGTTTGTTTAATGGCTTGCTTACCTAAAAATACCGTATCTGATTTTTCAAGGTAATTTTTTACAAGTCTCAGCTCTTTATACATTGGCTTATCCTCTATAAATTTTGGAAATAGCTTTCTTACTTCCTGGTAGACTTTGAATGTATAGGTGGAAAGGCGGGCCGTGCATTCAAGATAATCGATGGCCTGCAAGATGGTTACCAGCTGAATGGCCAGCACTTCAAATGAATTATCAACTACTTTTTTGGTGATGTTAGCTGCATTGCAGCCCATGCTCACTATGTCCTGGTTATCGTTGTTATTTGGAATGCTGTGAACATACATTGGAAACGATAATGTTTGATTTTCCGCAACCGTGGAAGTTGCGGAAAACTGCATGCCCTGGATGCCGAAATTCAAACCCAGTACCCCAAGATTTACAAACGGTGGAAATTTCTGGTTGAGTTTGTCATTCAAGAGGTAATTCAGTTGTCGCTCTGCAAGCATTGAAAGTTTGGTAACCGATATTTTCAGTTTGTCCATTTCAAGTGCTACATAATCGCCGTGAAAATTTCCGCCGTGAAAAATGTTTTGATTTTCGTGATCAATTACCGGGTTATCATTTACAGAATTCAGTTCATCCACTACAACTTTTTCTGCCTGCAGAATAGTATCGTAGACAGGGCCCAGCACCTGGCTTACACAACGCAACGAATAATACTCCTGTACCTTATCTTCAAATACTTCCTGGTTGATGTTTTCTGGTTTGTATAAATGTTGCGATCGGCTCCGGATCATTTTACTGTCCTTCAATATTTCCCGTTGCAATGCTGCAATACGGTTTTGCCCCTCATGTTTTTTAACAACGTTCAATTCGTATGAATAATGATCGTCAAATGCTTCTACTATTTCATTTGTCATAGAGGACAAAACCAGCGACCATTCCAGTAATTTTTTTGCCTGTATGATATTTACAAGACCAATACCCGTCATTGCGGAAGTACCATTCAGGATCGCCAGTCCTTCGCGCATGTGTATGGAAAGTGGCTTTATGTTGAGTCGTTTAAAAACCTGTTCGGTTGGCTGCAGGGTTTCTTCATAAACTACTTCTCCTTCACCAATTAAAACCAATGCCAGGTGCGCCAGTTGCACCAGGTCCCCGCTGGCACCTACACCGCCGTGTTCATAGATGCATGGGTAAATGTTGTTATTGATAAGTGCTTCCAGTAAATAAATAATATCTGTATGTACTCCTGAGTATCCCTGCAATAAACTGTTAAGCCTGGCCAGCATCAACGCTTTTATAAGTACCGGTTCCAGTAATTTGCCACCACCGGAGCAATGACTTCTGATAAGATTGTATTGAAGCTGGATGATATTTTCCTCATTCACCTTATACTGTGCCATGGGTCCGAAACCCGTATTGATACCGTATATGAGTTTGTTTTTAGAGAATTTCTTAAGAAAGAGATGACTTTCTTCCACTCTTTTTAAAGAAGAAGAAGGAATTGAAACCTGCCTGCCTTTGAATAGTACTTCATTACAATCATCCAGCGTAAGCTGTTTTTCCACAATAACATTCATAATAATAGGTGCTTGAAAAGTTCAGAACGCTCAAAAATAATGTAAACAAACCAAACGCTGAATTAGGAATCACCGACTGGGAATTGGAATAAGGAATTGGGAATCTGGAATTGGCAGTATCCTGTTCATCATTCTACATCTGCCGATTAGTTTCTGTGATCAATAAACTTAACTGCTTTGCGGCCTGTTTCAGGGAATTGAAGTTTTTGAATTTCTTCGGGAGAAATATATTTGATATGCGGACTTACACGCAGTTTTGCCTGTAAGTAGGCACGAATTCGCCGGTCTGTTTCTTCGGCATGATCTGAAGGCAGCAAATAAAGCAATACTTCATCCAATCCAATTTCATTGCTATATACTTCAGCAACATAATCTGAAATTTCTTCCATTTCATTCAGCAAATCAAATAAAGCAGGTGGATACAAAGTTGTTCCCTTGTATTTTATCATTTGTTTTTTACGGCCTAAGATAGGAGACAGTCTCAGCGTATTGCGTCCGCAGCTACAAGCCTGGGTTGTATAAGTGCAGATATCACCCGTTTTGTATCGTAACAAAGGCATCGCTTCCACACCAATTGTTGTAATGGTTACTTCACCAGGTTCATCCGGACCAACTACTTCATTGTTTTCATTCAAAAGTTCAACTATTAATAGCTCGGGATTCAAATGACCGCCCTTGCCGGCACCACATTCCGTAAAAGCAGTTTGCATTTCTGTACTGGCATAAGTAGAATACAATTGTATGTTCCAGGCTTCCGTGATCTTTTTCCCCAATATATTGAATGAATAATCTGTGTTGCGGATGTTTTCACCAATGCATACAGCCTTCTTTACAGAAGTGTTATTAATATCAATATGATGTTCATTTGCATATTGAATAAGCCTGAGTATAAAAGAGGGCACTGCAACGATTGCCGTTGGTTGAATGCGCTGAATTATCTGCCATTGCAGGGAAGGCACACCCGGGCCAACCCTTATAATACCTGCTCCCATTTTGCGGATACCTGCATAGTATGCCATACCTGCCATAAACTGCCGGTCCAGTGTAAGCATTAACTGGTAAATATCTGAAGAGCTTCCATCAGCACATAAAAAAGAAGCGTATTCATTAAAAGCCAGTCGTTGCAAATCGTTTTCAGTAAGGGCGATGGTTACCGGGCTGCCCAATGTGCCTGATGTGGAAGTGTATTCAATTATTTTATTTTTGGAAACACATAAAAAATCATCATTCCTTTCTTGTAAATGTTCTTTCGCTGTAGTGGGAATATTTTTCAGATCCTCAATACATTTTATGCTGCCAATATCAATTTTCTCATTGGTAAAAAGTTCCCGGTAAAACGGGGAAAATTTTTGCAGGTGCTGTAGCGTGATCTGTAATTTCTGCTCCTGTCTTTTCTTTATAAAGGTTTCAGATTGCCAGGCATTTTGTATTGAATAATCCATATAGTTGGTATAAGCTACCGTGTTTACCGGCTTTCAATAATGACAACAGCCGAAGCCGTTGATTTTAGATGTGACAAAGAAACTGAAATATTATCTATTCTTTCTGATGCCAGTAGCTTTGCCGTATTCCCCAATAAATTTAAAACAGGTTTTCCGTTTTCATTATTGCTGATTTCAATTTCATTGAAAGCAGTTCCATTTCTCCATCCCGAACCAAGGGCTTTGAAAAAAGCTTCTTTAGCTGAAAAGCGGGCGGCATAGTGTTCATACTTATTGGTCTTCATTTCACAATATTCAATTTCCGTTGACGTAAAAACCAATTCACGAAAACCCTGTTCCTTGCTGATCTTTTCAGCCACTCTTTCAACTTCAATCATATCTATACCAATACCCGTGATCATAATCAGTTGCCCAGTTTTTTATTACAGTTTACTATTTGTTGTTTGATGTGGTCCTCCTCTTTTTTTGTTGCAATTACTTTTGTGAGTGCTACCTCATAATTATGAAGTGCGCGGGCATACTCTTTTTGTTTATACAGGTAATCGCCTGCTATTACATAGGTATGGTAATATTCCGGGTTGCTTAAAATTAAACTGTCAACAGAAATACTTCCACCATCTGCGATTCTTTGTTTATAGCTTCTGAAAAGTACGAAGTTCTTATAATTATTTGTGAGCAAAAAAGAATCGGGAGCAATGGTTCTTCCTGCATCATAAATTTCTGTGTCTTTCTGCATGCCTTTTAATGCAAATACTTTTTTTAAATCGTAGGCAACAAATTCTCCCAATTGCCAGGGAGCCGTAGAAACCCAAACCAATAATTTTTTGGGTTCAAATACGATTGAGTGATGCGCAATCAACTGGTTAATGGCTTTTTCATTTCCCAGTCCAATATTGCTGCCATGCAATCCGTCACGATCACGCAGCAATGAAACCGTTTTCTGCACGGTATTGGTTCCATTGGTGTCCAGTAATTCCATCACACGTTTATAGCGATAGGCAGATGCGCTTTCATTTACCTGTTCAATATTTGATTTGCTATTGCTCAATCCTTTGCTCTGAAAATGATTGGCACAAACAATGAATTTTTTATTGGGGTCATAAATATCCAGGGTTTCCGGTGTCTTTTCAATAATTACCGCTTTATTATCCATCGCAGAGCCCACCAGGAAAGATTCAGATACAAACATTTTCCTTTCACGTGTGATCCGGATGGCTTCCTCAATATTTTTTGCGTATTGCAATATTTCTCTTGCTACCAGTGAAACAGGTGTAGCGGATCCTGAAGGAATACTGGTTTTCGCTGCATTGATGGTAACCGTTAGTCCTTTCTCATTCATACCTGAAACAGCGCCAATAAATCCACCCCAGGTTACTGTCATAAACTTATAACCATCTGTTGGATTGAAGAAAGCAACTATTTTATCTTCGGCGAATTTATCACCCACATAAAAATCAAAATTGCGGCCAATGATCATATTACTATCCATCGTTCCGCCCCAGGTTCCAAATGAAGTGCATCCAACCAATGCCATACTTTGCAGTGCGTGTCCTATATCATGTGCCGCATGATAGTTCAATATGCGCTGGTAATTGGAACCTATATAATCATATTTATCTGAGGCCGCGCCCGATATACCGTAAATCTCTTCTTTGTATTCTTCTGTAACGTTCTCTGCCAGGTGCCGGTTGAACCACCCGATAAAATATTTAAGAAAATGACGGTAGAAATCAGAGGGAATCATTCTATTGATCTGATCACTGAAATGATCCTCCTGCCTTTGCACCAGTTCCCTGGTTAGCTTTCCATTGATAACGCCGCGTTCATATGGCTTGCCCTCAACATATAATTCATATAAGCCGCTGTTACTTTTCCTGAACCAGTTATTTTGAATCGTATAAAAGCCCGGTGATGGTTCCGCGCGTTGCAATTGAAGGCTGCTGGTATCTAACGGTTTTGGCGGATCAACCGTAGCAACATTCACCAGGTAGATAAATCCAATTAGTAATAACCCAATAAATGCCAGGAAAACATAGCCCAGCCTTTTCCAGAATTTATTCTTTCTAAGCATTTCTAATCTTTTCAATAAAACTATCATTACCCGTCACTGCTATACAGGTAACAAGCCCACTCATTGCGGCGCCCAATATACCATGCAGGTTTAGATTTTGTCCTGTAAAATACAGATTCGGCAGTTTTGTACGGGGAGAAATAAATGTTCTGAGCGGATCTTTATAATCTTTAACAATACCATACATCGATCCGTCATCATTGCCAATATAGTCCCTGAATGAAAGCGGCGATGCAGTATAATAAGAATAAATACATTTCCTTAATCCAGGAAATTTTTTTTCCACTTCATCCAGCAATTTTTCAGCCTTGCGTTTTTTAAATGCCTCATAAGTTTCTCCGCGACTGTTGACGGTATCAACCGTGTTAAATGTCTGTTCCCATTCCTTTACATCATCGTATTTCATATATGTGATGATGGACAGCGCTTCGGCATATTCGGTTGTTTTGGAAGATGCGGATAAAAATATGGCATAACCCAGGGGCCAGTTGTCTTCCGTATAATCTGCAACCGTCCATACATGTCCTTCTTTATGACAGTAGTAATTGTGTTTAAAGTATCTGAAAGTATTTTTCTTTAAAACGATATTGATGGTAAATGAAGACACTGAATTCTCCAGGCTCTTGAGACGCTTGCGGTATATGTTTTTGATCAAATCACTTTCCGTCATTTCCAATGTTTTCACCGGGTGCATATTAGAAATAAACGTTTTCGCATATACCCTGGAACCATCGGACAGTTCTACATGTGAAACGTGGCCATTTTCTGCTACAATTTTTTTCACTTCACTATGTTTTATAATGCTGCCACCATTTTTCCGGATATTTATGGCCATATACTTACCTATCTGTGATCCGCCATCTATACATTTCCATGAACTTTCAATATAATGATTCAGTATTAATGCATGGACATAGAATGGTGTCTTGCCTGGTTGGCCAGCATATAATGAGTTATTACCTGCCAATACCACCTGTAATTTCTTGTTGTTGGTTACCGACTCAATGAATGCTTTTGTATCTATTTCCAATACACTTTCCTTTTCACTATACTCACCACCGGATCTTAAATTATAGAGCGCGAATTTGCTGCATACCACTTTAATTTTATCGCAGTACACGCGCAATGCTTTTTCTTCACCCGGAAAATCTAACAGTAATTTTTGAATGAAATTTTCATAGCCCTGGGCAAAAACATATTCTTTGTCGTCATTGTCTATAATAATCTTATCAAATGCATCCAGATCCATCCGCTCCAATTTCAGCTTGCCTATCAGGTCAAGGTATTTGAATAACTGGTACAGGTTTTGGCCTTTGTCCAGCCCGCCCAGGTAATGCACCCCGGAATCAAAAACAACTTTGTCCCGCGCATAAGTCTGCAAACAACCACCTATTTGCTTGTTTTTTTCCAGTATGCATACCTTATAACCTTCCCTGCTCAGAATATCTCCGCAGACAAGTCCGCCCATGCCACTTCCTATTATCAGTACATCAATATTCTCCAATGGTATGTTTGTTTTTTAATACAAAGACGATATTAGATGTGAAAGTAGTATTATCTACTTCATTACATTCCAACTGCTGAGCTGCGGCTATATCTTTTATCAGGCTGCCTGAAAGAAAAGATAAACCATTACCCGATGTTTTGTTAAAACCGGTAATCTGTGTTGAAAATACTTCTGTCAGTTTTGTTCCTTTATGCCGCTTTTTAAGATCCTTGTTTCCATCCCTTATAATGATTGTACCACCCGGATTCAAATGCGTTATGCATTTTTCTACCAGTGTTTTTTGTTCTGCGGGCTGCAGGTAATGCAGGATATCGCTCATAATAATGGTATCATAGTTTTCAAAAGAAAAATGCAAAATGTCAGCATGAATAAAATGAATATGTTCATTTTTGCTAAAACAGTGACTGGCGGTAGCAATTTTCTGTTCGTCATAGTCAATGGCGGTGATGGTTCGCTGAGGCGATACAAAATGCAACATATAAGACATGAATCCATATCCGCAACCAATGTCGAGCACGGAAGCCTGTTTGGGTACCAGTTCGTTAAACAACGCATAGTTCTTTTCCATCCTTACTTTTATACGCATATACCATTCCAGCACCGGACCCTTATAAAGATAATTGTACTTTAATTGTTCATTAAAATAAGCCGGTTGTTCTTTTTGATCTTCTAGACGACTATACTCTTGTTTAAACCAGCGACTGATCTTTTTCGTACGCTCTGCATAGCCATTTCCAAAACTATTGTCAGACGGATGAATCCTCGGCATAAATTGCAATGTAATGGTACCATCTTTTAACAGGAAATCAGATTTACTCATGGTATAACCAGATCCATGAATTACGATTGGCAGCAAATCAACCTGTAATCGTTCTGCCAGGAAAAAAGCGCCTTTGTGAAATCTCTTCATATTACCGTCTGCAGACCTGGTTCCTTCGGGAAACACTACAACTGAATAACCCTGTTTCACTCTTGCTGCTATCTTATCTACGCTTTCTTCTGCACCATTTGAAACAGGGTAATAATCAGCCATGCGCACCACCGCACCAAAAACAGGAGAGTTCCAAACCCAGTTATTGGTAAATAAAATTAATTTCGGGTGTAGCATAATTGTCATCAAAATATCCAGGAAGGATTGATGGTTGCAAATAATAATGGCTGGCTTTGAAAAATCTTCTTTCAATGGATTGACAAGACGTTTTTTAACGTTCGCCATGATATACATCAAACTCCAGGCAAACTTTGAAAGAATGGTATGATAAATCAGTTTGGATTTTTCCTTGTTGAATGGATTGAGTTTAATTAAAAATATACCAAGCATTGTTAGTAACATGCTACCAAAAACAAAATAGGAAAAAGAAAAGGCAGATTTAAATAAACCGGCCAATGTCCACGGAAATTTTTGTTTCAATACCCGTTTCCTGATCAGAAAATCAAATAAAAAAGGTATTAGTATTTGACCAATCATTACCACGCAAAGTATCCCGATGATGGCAATCAGCGCAATTGATTTCAATGCAGGGTGTTTGGCAAATATTAATACGCCCAGTCCTGCAATGGTGGTGATGGCCGATAATATAATAGAAGATTTATACGAAGAAAGATTTTTCTTACCTGTTTTATATTCCTGCAACAGGCCATCCATAATGAACAAACTATAATCGTCGCCCAATCCAAATATCAATGCCGAAATAATAATGTTGATGATATTAAATTGAATGCCCAGCAAACCCATAATGCCGAGTATCCATATCCAGCTAATGAACATGGGTATGAATGACACCAGGGCCAGTTCCATTCTTCCATATGTAATCAGTAACACTGCAAATACCAGGATGGAAGACATCAATGCAATGCTGGTAAAATCTGAGTTGATGATTTCAACAAAGCGGCTGGTAAGGTATTGCTTGTCAATTACAGCAGTGTTTGGATTGTTTTCAAAAGCCTGGTAAAGCCGTCCTCTGTTTTGGGGTGTCACTTTCAACAGCGTAATAACTGTTGCCTTGCCCGGTTCTTCCGTAATAAAATCACCAAGGAAATTCTTACGGATATCCCCACCGGCATTTTCAGTAATGGTTTCAAAATTTTTATTCAGCAGATCGGAAAAGGGGTTGAAGGCAGATGGATTGTATCCCAGTAATTGACCTTCCCTTTCCAGTGTTGATAATAACTGCTGCTTTTTTTCAACCGTCCAGTATTCATTCCATCTCCTGATTCTTTGTCTTTGCAATGAATCAGAAATAATAAATGAAGAAACACCGGAATATTTATTGATAATTCCCTGCTGCTTTAATTGTTCAACGGTAGCAGTTGCACCTTCATTACCCAACAATGCTTCATCCAGTGTTTTACCGTTTGAAATCAGGTAGACTGACTGCAATGAATATGCGTTTATTTTGTTCAGGCTGGAATCTGCTGCTTTTAGCCTGTCCGACATAAAGTTCATCCGCATCATATCTGGCTGAAAACTCACAAATCCTGCCGTATAGGTAAAGACTATCGTCAATAATACTATTACGGCCAGTATAATCTTGTTATGCTCTAAACGCAGCGAAGCTATTTTGTCAATCCAGGAATGTTTGGGAGTTGTTATTTGCTTTTCAGATGTTGGATTGGCTACCAGTTGCGGCAGAAAAACCAGTGAACAGAATGAAGCACCTACCAGGCTGAATGCCGCAAACAATCCTAAATCTTTCAGCATAGCGGATTTCACAAACTCAAGACAAAGAAAACCACCAATGGTAGTAAAGCTTCCCACAGTCAGTGGCATGGACAAATCTGTTATTACCTGTCTTATATTCTGTGTATGACGATAATGATTGAAAACATGCAGGGAATAATTCACCGCAATACCCAGTATAACAGAACCCGTACCCAATGCTATCACTGAAATTTCTCCTTTAATGAGGTAAATAACCGCCAATGAAAACAATGCGCCAAAAGCAACCGGCAACAGGATTATAAAAGGTGAGCTTTTTTTACGGAAATAAAATCCGATAAAAAGTACCAGGAAAATAACGGTAATGCCTTGGGTAAACAAGGTATCGTTTCTCAATTGTTGCGCGTTACTGGCCGATACCGCGGTGGCGCCAAAATAACTGACCGCAATATTTTTATAAGTGGAAGTAGTAAGGCTATCGATTATTTTGTCGATTCCTTTCAGTAATACAGCATTTTTACCGGTGTTATTGGGCGGATACACCGGGGTAATAAACAGCATGAGGTGCTGTTCATTTTTTGTAACGATGTAACTATCGTATAATTCAAAATTCTCATCATATTGTAATTGCTGCAATTTTTTGATTCCTAAGTAAGAAATGCCAACAGGATCTTTACTAATTATTCCTTTCATTGCAATGCCTGCGGGAGAACCCAGCGTGCGGATATTTTTTTCCAGCGTTTGTTTTACAACGGCTGGTTCAATAAGTGTATCAATGGTACGGTAATCATTTTCATCGAGATAAATTGGTAAATGATTATGGATGGTACTGAACATTTCCAACGCAAGCCCATCATCCGTTTTATCCTGTATTTTACTAATATAAGGTTGCCATTTATCACGCAACAGCGCAACAAAGTTGTTTGCAAATTCTACCAGGCTATCGGGTTGTGCGATACCGCTGGTATCTTTTAATGATATGGTAACTACAAGTTTGTCAAGAAATTTGGATTGCTGAAAGACCTGGTTCAGTTTTTCTATCTTTTTATCGTTGGGTAAAATCTTTGAAATATCTTCTTCCAGCTTTATGTGCGAGGCCAGCCAGCCTACCAGTAAAAAACTACCGATAAGGGTGACCCAAAACAACGGGCGTCGTTTTTCAAAATAATTATAGATAGCAATAAATAATTTTTCCATGCAGGTTATTACTTAGGTAAGCAGGGAAGTTTTTTTCTTAAATATTTTCAATAACAAATAAGTGATGGTACCCACAACGATGGCTGCTACAACAGCCAGTGTAATACTTCCATATAGGTACTGCTTTAAATTATTTTCAATGGCCACCAGGCTGATGCTTTTTGTAAATAGCATTTCAATAGCATTCTTTCCCATCCATAAAGCGCCGGCTTTATAACTCAAGAAAATAATTATCGGGATCATTGGAGGTATGCTGATATTGGCCGCAACAATCACCAGCGCTTTATTCAATTTAAAAAGAATAGCCAGGAAAATAGCCAGCACCAATTGAAAACCCCATATTGGTAAAATACCCATAAAGATTCCAAAGGCAACAGAAAATGCCTTTAATTCATCGCTATGATTAGCATTGAAAATATGTTCGTTGATCAACTGCTGTCTTTTTTCCTTGTCCAAAAGCCTTCTAAAAAAATTTCGGGGTTTGATATAAAGAAAAGTAATGATGACAAGTATCGTATTTAAAATACTAATGCGCGTAAAATCTTTAAAGGGTCTGAAATGTGAGACCCTTGTTTCCCTGGGTGCGTAATAAACAGTAACGGGTACCGATTCAATTTTTATTCCTTTCCAGGCAGCCCTGACCAATACTTCTATTTCAAATTCAAATTTGCGGGTTAAGAAATGGATGGGTTTTAATAGAAGTAAAGGGTATAACCGGTAACCCGACTGGGTATCTGGTGCTGCTATACCCGTCTCCACCTTGAACCAGAAGTTAGAAAATTTATGTCCAAAACTGCTTTTACCCGGAACACTGGACTGTTCCATATTACGGGCTCCTATAATAATAGCATCTGGTATTGCTTCAACCTTGTCTACAAATTTATACAAGTCTTTTGCAAAATGTTGCCCGTCCGAATCAATACTGATTGCATACCGATAACCTTTGCTTACAGCATATTCAAAACCATGCCGCAGGGCCAAACCCTTACCTTTATTAATAGGATGATTGATTACCTGTAAAAAAGTAAACCCACGCAATATGAACGCTGTGTTATCAGTACTCCCATCGTTTACAACAATAATATCGCGGGTAAATACTGCCACATCGCTTATCACCTGCGCTAAAGTTGCAGCGTTATTATAAGTTGGTATAAGAACACAGGCCTTTAATGCAGTGAACCTGGTATCCAATGTTATCTTATCGTTCATTTTAGTAGCTCATTTATCATTGAGCTGGGTTCTTTAATATGCGTTCTTATATTGAAACAGTAAAATTAAGTTTAAATGAAATGATAAGGAAAACAAGCCGGACTTCATTCATAGCGCGGTCCTTGCCTGCTGGCACAGGTTTTTTGGCATTGTATCGTCTTACTAGCATACACCGGTTCATTTATGAAACTATCGCCATGGTTTTCTGCATTTGTCTTTTTACTCTTAATGGGTATAACCAGCCATGCACAATTACTAACAATTACTGCAAAAGGAAAGTTGGTTGATAAAGTAGAAAAATCGCCGGTGAGCGGTGCAAACATTAACCTCTCTTCAAAAAAGGGTTCTCTTGTTTCATTTCATACAGTAACAGATAGCGGAGGAATTTTTTCTTTTCCCGGAATAAATCCGGATACTTTTCTATTAACGATACAGGCAAATGGTTATGAAACCGAAAATAAAATTTGGATTATTACTGATTCCAGCGCGGATGCAGGTATGATTTCAATCAATAAAACAGGTACTTCAATCAGTCCATCCGTCTCAGAAGTCAATACTTCTGTTACAGGTATATTACAAGATAAAACAGACAAGACTCCATTGTATGGGGCCACCGTAAACATCAGGTTAAAGAAATACAGTACTTTTCAACACAATGTTGTTTCAGATAGCAAAGGGGTCTTTTTATTTCCGGTAGTGCCTGCAGATACAGTTATACTTTCAGTAAGTTCTATTGGTTATGAATTTGTTGATCAGCAAATTGCGCTATCGGATAGTACAAATAACCTGGGAGTGATCCTGATTCCAAAATCAACCAAACAACTGGAAGGTGTTACAGTGATAGCGAAAACCCCTCCTGCGCAACAAAAAGCAGATACCATACAATATAATGCCAGTGCTTTCAAAGTAAATCCGGATGCCACTACAGAAGATCTGATTAAAAAAATGCCGGGTATAACGGTGGATAAAGATGGAACGGTAACGGCGCATGGCGACCAGGTAAAAAAAGTAACCATTGATGGAAAAGATTTTTTGGGTGATGATGCTACGGCTGCCTTGCGCAACCTTCCCTCTGAAGTGGTAGATAAGATACAGGTTTTTGACAAGTTGAGCGACCAGGCAGCATTCACCGGGTTCGATGACGGCAATTCTGTCAAAGCCATCAATATAGTAACCAAATCGGGCATTAAGAATGGGCAATTTGGAAGAATATATGCAGGCTATGGTACCAACGATCGCTATTCTGCGGGTGGTAACGTAAGTAAGTTTGATGGCAACAGAAGAATATCTGTTGTAGGAAGTTTTAATAATATCAATCAGCAAAATTTTTCGTCACAGGATTTATTGGGCGTTACCAGTACGGGCGGTGGTGGAAATTTTGGTGGTGGTGGAAGAGGTGGTAACCGGGGTGGTGGTGGCAGAGGCGGTGGCGGCACAGATAATTTTACAGTGGGTCAGCAGCCTGGTATCAGTAGCACCAATGCCATTGGCATCAATTATACCGATAAATGGAGTCCGAAACTAGACATGCAGGCAAGTTATTTTTTTAATAACAGCAACAACACAAATGATAAATTACTGAGAAGTCAAACCCTGATTGGAGATAAAACGCAATACACGGATCAAAATAGCGTGACAACCAGCAAAAATTATAATCACCGTTTCAATATGAGATTGGAATATAAATTTGATTCCAGTAATTCGCTTATCATAAATCCAAGTCTAAATTTCCAGCATAACAATACGGTTTCTAACGGTTCCTCGCAAACGTATTATGGAGCGGGTGATACTTCCAATACTTCAGATAGCAGGAGCGCGGTTCAAAGGGATGGTTACAATATCAGGAACAATATACTTTTCCGTCATTCCTTTGCAAAAAAAGGCCGCACCTTATCGGTCAATTTCAATACAATATTTAATAAGAACAACGGCGAAAGCTACATCAGGCAGGATCTGCGCTTTTTTGAAGCTCCAATACCCACTGATTCATTACAAGATCAATATTCCAGCAATCCTACCAGTGGTTATACGCTTTCAGGTAACATTTCTTATACAGAGCCTATTGGTAAAAAAGGACAGTTACAATTTAGCTATTCACCTTCTTACGGAAAAAACAAAGCCGATCAGCAAACATTTTTGTTGGATTCTACCGGTAAAGAATACACGAAATTCAGCAACCTGCTATCTAATAAATTTGATAACTCTACCAGTACCAATAATGCAGGTATCAGTTATAGGTTAGGCGCCAGTCGGGATAACCAATTTGCCATAGGCGTTAGCCTGCAAAATTCAAAACTGGAAAGTTTCCGGGTATTCCCCAACACTACTACCGTCAACCAGTCCTTTACCAATGTGTTGCCCAATTTAATGTGGCGGAAAAAAATATCGGCCAAAAGCAGTTTCCATTTAATGTACAGAGCCAGTACCAATTTCCCTTCTGTAACACAATTACAGGACGTGGTGAACCTAACCAACCCGTTAAGGGTAACCAGTGGTAATCCGGATCTCAAGCAGTCCAATACGCACTTTCTTTCGGCACGCTACATATTTACCAATACACAAAAGGGTCAAAGTTTTTTTGCAAATATTTTCCTGCAGGCACAAAACAACTATATTTCTAACGCCACTTATATTGCCAGCGCCGACTCTGCTATTCAGCAGGGCATTGTTTTGAAAAGTGGTTCACAACTGATAAAGCCGGTTAACCTTAATGGATACAGGAGCCTGCGCAGCTTTTTTACTTTCAGTCAGCCTGTTTCATTTATAAAATCGAATGTCAATATAAGCACAGGTTTCACCTATGCAAAATTACCTGGTCTTATTAATTACCAGGAAACTACCACTGATAATTATACTTACAATGCAGGAATTGTAATCTCCAGCAACATCAGCCAGTACATTGATTTCAATTTATCATATAGTGCCAATTTCAATGATGCAAGAACTTCTGCAGCGGGACAAGCCAATCAAAAATATGTGAACCAATCAGCAGGTATTCAATTTAACCTGCTCTCTAAAAAAGGATGGTTTCTGCAAAATGATCTTACCAATCAGAACTACAGTGGACTATCGAGCGGACTAAATCAAAGCTATTGGTTATGGAACGCGGGCCTGGGTAAAAAATTCCTGAAAAACCAGGCTGGCGAAATAAAAATTTCGGTATTCGATCTTTTAAAGCAGAATCAGAGTATCGTGCGCACTGTTTCAGAAAATTATATTGAAGACGTACGGTCCAATGTTCTGCAACAATATTTTTTACTCACGTTTTCATACAGCCTCCGGAATTTTGGCAGTGGAAAGGCGCCAGCTGCAAACAGGAACCAGCGTTTTTAATGCTGTTAACAGGATAAACTGTTCATTTTTACGTAATATCGTTATTAGCTAAATTATGGTGCCTTGGATGAAAGAACCCTGGTAGAACAATTAAAATCTGGTGATCAGGCTGCTTTTAAAACCATCGTGGACACCTGGCAAAACATGGTCTATAATACAGCATTGGGTATCATGCAGCATGCGGAAGATGCAGAAGACATAACACAGGAAGTCTTTTCACAGGTTTATCAATCCATTCATGGCTTTAAAGGGGATTCCAAATTTTCTACCTGGCTTTATCGCATTACCAGTAGCAAGGCATTGGATCATTTGAGAAGGTCCAGGCGAAAAAAAAGATTTGCATTCCTTACCAGGCTCATTGGCGAAAACAATGAGACAATGGAAAACCCGCCGGATTTTCATCATCCGGGAGTTGTACTGGATAACAAAGAGCAAGCAGCTGTTTTATTTAAAGCCATTGAAAAATTACCCGACAATCAAAGAATTGCTTTTACACTGAATAAGGTAGAGGGCCTGAGTTACCAGGAAATAAGTGAAGTGATGGATACTACGGTGTCTTCGGTTGAATCATTGTTGCACAGGGCAAAATCCAATTTAAGGAAATGGCTCAAAGATTTTTACCGGGAAACCATTGAATAGCGCAGGTTTTATCATTCGTTTACGTCTAATTTATGTAGCATATGCAAGAGAAAATCGACATAGAAAAAAAAGTGGAAGCAACTTTGAATAGCTTGGATGGACTGGAGAAAGCCAGTCCCGGACCGTTTTTTTTTACACGGTTGCAGGTCCGCTTGTTAAAAGAACAAAACAACCGGTGGAGTTCAATAAGTTCATTTATTACCAGGCCTGCGGTGGCGATAGCAGGCATCAGCTTTATAATTTTATTAAATGTTGCTGCTTTGTTTTATCAGAAAGAACACAAAATAACAGCAATGTTATCTGACCAAAACGAAATAACTAGTACAGACGATTATAATACTACCGTTTCCAGCAATTCTTATTATGATGAAAATACAGAAGCCAGGTAATGAATAACTCAAGGAATAAAGTACTGATTTTTATTGTTGTGGTATTGTTGATTACCAATATCGGCATGTTGTTTTATTTTATTGGTGGAAGAGGATCCGGAAGAAATAATCATGGAGATAAAAGAACAGGGCCTGTCACAAGCTTTCTGCAGAATGAGATTGGATTTAATAAACAACAGTTGGCGGCATTCGACAGTCTTAAGCAACAGCATCGTGCTGCCATGAAACCTTTGTTTGATGACCTTGGTAAAAGCAAGGATGATTTTTATGCGTTGATTGGAAGGGTAGGTGTTACTGATTCTGTGCTGAAGTCTGCTTCGGATTTAATTGGGAAAAAACAAGCGGCCCTGGATTTACAATTTTACCAAAACTTTCGAAGCATCCGCAAACTTTGTTCACCGGAACAGCAAATAAAGTTTGATTCTTTAATGCCTTCGGTAGTGGGGAAAATGATGCAACCGTGGAGAAAAAATAATTTGCCTGGAAAAGGCGATAGTAACAAAGCAAAGCAGTAATGTAATTATTCATCACATTAAATTTTATGCAATGAAAAAAAAGTTGGTATTGATTTTAGCAGCAGCGTTTGGTCTTATAATAAATGTTAACGCACAGGGAGGGGGCGGAATGCCACGTCGTACCGTAGAAGAAAGAGTAAAAAATGCCATGGATAAGCTGGCCGATTTCAAACTGGACAAAGAAAAAGCAGCTTTGACAGACAGTGCTTTTACTGTTTATTACAAAGCACAGGAAAAAATGAGAGAGGAAATGATGTCTGGTGGCGGAACACCTGATCGTGATGCGATGCGCGAAAAGATGCAAAAATTTGCAGCTGAAAGGGATGACAAGTTGAAGAAAATTTTTACCGATGAACAGTACAAAAAATGGAAAGACGAAATTGAAGCTTCACTGAGGCCTCAAAGACCCGGTGGTGGTACCGGCAGCACAAAATAATAGTAGAGTGAATATGGGAAAGCAGACCCGGCAATTTTGCGAAAGCAAGTGCCGGTTTTTTTACGGATATTAACCAAGGAACTTGCCATTTATTAATGGCTGTGTGGTCTCATTCAATGATAAATGCAACAGCGGGTCACCGACAGGGATTGTCTTATGCGAAAGATTCATATGCAAACATTACGCTCTTTTTTGTTGCTATTGTTACTTGCTACGGCTATTCAACCTTTATCTGCCCAAAAAAGCCCCTGTTCCGTAAATCCAGCTTACCGTCAATTTGATTTCTGGATTGGTGAATGGGAAGCATTTGCTCCCACCGGAAAAAAAGGCGGAGATAGCAAAGTGAGTTTGATTCTTGACAGTTGCATTATATTGGAAGAATGGGCCAGTACACAGGCAGGATATTTCGGTAAAAGTTATAATACCTACAATAATGCCAATGGTAAATGGCAGCAATACTGGGTAGACAACCAGGGCGGAGTGACAGAATACTTCAATGGTCATTATGAAAATGATAAGATGATTTTACAAACTGCCAATAGCAAACAACCGGATGGGACCTACAAAATATTAAAAATGACTTTCTATCATCTTTCTGCAGATAAAGTACGGCAGCACGGAGAAAGTTCAGCAGATGAGGGAAAAACATGGAAAACGGATTTTGACCTGGAATACCGCAGAAAGAAATAGTACAGCCGCTTATCTTTTTTTTCAAATCCTTGTTTTAGAACATACCTTAATAGTTAAATCAAAATCAATGTCAGTTCCACAATTAAACAGGAAAAAATTTCTGGCACTCACAACAGGTGGTTTGGCTGGAATGGTCACTACTGGATGGTCACAACAAAGCCCCACTGAAAAAATTCCTCCCCTAGACAAGGACCTGGTAAAGGATTTTGTAGTTGCGGGGCATCGCAGCCTTGATACAGTAAAACAAATGGCACAGGAACATCCGACATTAATATATGCTACCTGGGACTGGGGTGGAGGTGATTTTGAAACTGCATTGGAAGGGGCCGGGCATATGGGTAATAAAGAAATTGCCAATCATTTGATTGGGCTTGGTGCCAGAACCAACTTGTTTGTATTAACCATGCTGGGTAAAACAACAATTGTAAAGCCATTTCTTGAACAGTTTCCGCAATTTGTTTTTGCGAGGGGTCCGCATGGATTAACATTACTGCACCATGCGCAAAAAGGGGGTGATGATGCTAAAGAATTGCTGGACTATGTTCAATCAAAGGGATTGAAAGAAGCGAAAGCGAATTTATAAGATTAGATGGCTCAGTCATATCCAATAGCCGAAGTGTGCGACGCAACTATGCACATCCGTGATCCAATGACGGGACCACAATAAATTTAAATTCGAAACCATTATGTCTTAAGATCCTTATTTATTCCGGGAACAAAGTCTTATCTATATTCGGCACAATGCGAAGTGCGTTTTTATAATATACCTTTTTTAAAATATTATCTGGCAGTCCCATTCCATACATGGCCCAGAAAGCATGGTATTTTTTATGGTAAGGAAAATATTCATCTTCTGTTTCCAGCACCCTGAAATATGTAGCATATTCTTCAGGCACCCAGCTATCTTTTCCAAATAATATTCTGTCCTGGTATTTTTCAAAAAATTTCTTTGCTGCTCTGGGTTGTCTTCCCAATTCTGCAATTACCGCTCCGAATTCAACATTTACATTGGGCATTTCATCCAGCAACTGGCTTAGTTTAGTAAGGTTGTTAGGATACCATCCAAAATGAGCAGCTATATAAGTTGTTTCAGGATGTTTTTTGAACATGCGGTGTTGCTCTTCAATTAATGTTTCCCAGGGTGCGGGGTCGGTTGCGCTTCTTTTCCTACCCGGATGGGTTGTTATTTCAAGCCATCGTTCATTTTTTTCATCTACCGGATCCCAGAATGGTTTTGGATCGGCGGTATGTATCAACACAGGAATTTTTAACTGTCCTGCTTTTGACCAGATGGCATCCAGGCGGGGATCATCCACTGTAACGCGGGTCCCCTTATTATCTTTTACTGAAAACCCGAGGTCCTTAAAAATTTTTAAACCGTTTGCGCCATTTTTCACATCTTCTTCCAATTGCTTCACAGCTTTTTCTGTCCAGCCCTCTTCTCCTATTCCGCCAAAATTGATATTGGCAAATACGATAAAGCGTTTAGGATAATTTGATTTTACATTATCGGTCATCTTCTTCAATCCATTTCCATTGCCGCCACTCAGGTTTACCATCACCACAAGGTTTAATTGATCCATGTCTTTAATAAGGCCCGACAGATCCTGGCTACCCATATTCCATTGATGGTTGTGCACATCAATAAACGGAAATTTTGCACGCGATAATTTATGTTGTGGAACCACCAGCGTTGAAACCGGGTCGTACTTTTCAAAATCCATTTTATTGTTTGATTGTGCGCAGGCAAAAAGCAGGAGACAAAGGCCGATACAAGAGCTGATAATTTTTTTCATGCAGTTATATTGAAATTGAAAGCTAATAGTATTTGAATGCAACACGCCACCGGTGATAAAGCTTAACAAGGTTTTAATTAGGGTGAAAGGTAGAAGGATTAGCGTGTAAGGCATTTGCCGCAGAATGGTGAAAAGTTAAAAGGCTGAAATGTCTAAAGTTTAAGGTTCTTCAATTCTAAAGTCTACTTTCCAGTGAAGTCAAAAATGATAAAAAATTTAAACGTTCGACTATTTTAGACAAGACAAAAATGATAAGAACCCTCAACCTTCAACTTTTAACCTTCAACCATTTCCTTTAATACATTTTCTATTCTCTCTTTTAAATCATCATAATGGGTATATCCTCTTGCCAGCAGGTAAAATTTTGATTCGCTGACCTGCAACAACACTGCGGGAAAACCAGTTACCTGCAATTGTTTGCACAAGGCAAATTCGTAATGAGCTTTTTCTTTGTATTCATCGCTTTTTAATTTAGCGTAAAATGATTCTTCATGAATAGAATATTTTTCCAATAAATGACGGTATGCCTCATTATCACATAAGTCACGTCCTTCATAGTGCAAAGCGTATTGCAGATCAGCTGCAAACTCCACCTGCCTGTCAGGGTAATATTCTTTAAATATGCACAAAGCAATTGCGGGCTTTTCGGAATCAGGAAGCCAATCGCTTAATTCAGGGTGATTGATATGCCAGAGATAATCGGGTCCAAAACGAATACCGGTATGTTCTTCAACTACCTTATAAGCCTTCTGTATATAACCGGCGGTAACAGCAATGGGTTTTGGATGATCGTTTAAAATCATACCGCCCGATAAAACTTCAAGTTCAAACTTGCTACTGAAATTGTCTGCAATTTTTTTTATAACGGGACTGAAGCCATAGCACCATCCACAGTAGGCATCGTAACAATAAATAATGGTTTGCTTCATGTAATATTAAAATTATAAGTGGACTGTTTTAAATTGTTCCAGGTAATAACCGATGTATTCTTGCTTTCTCTTTAAACGGTATTGCATTATAAAACGCGGATGAGAAAGCGGAACAATGGTACCAAATAATTTTTCTTCCTTATTTAATTTTGATAAGTATTGAAAATTCTTTCCATCGCCCAGGCAAAAAGCTATATTCCTGTCGATACCAAAATCAAATTGCCGCTCAAAACATTTCAATACAAAAGGACGAATGCGTTCCTGTAAAATGCTATCATCGTAATAATTAAGATTCTTATTATCTTTTGTAAAACCCAGCGGGCTTACAGACGTTATGTAAAAGTCCTTATAAAAACTTTCTGCGCCACCATAAGCCTGCATCATATCATACATATAGATGGAAGACAGCTCCTGTTTTTTAATCCATTCGTTGGTTATGCCACATACTTGTAGCAACCGGATAGGATCTGTGAATGGTATACCGGTAATACCTCCTCCAAAACGCCCTGGATTGATACCTATGATAATGTGGCGTTGAAAGTTATCAGCATAATACTTATTGTAAAATTGTGAACAGGCTTTTAGCGTGTTATTATCCTGGAAGGGATGCATGACTTCAATGCCTGTAGGAAGTTGCACGGTAAATTTCAGCTTTGTCACAAAATCCAAAACCTTTTCTGCAAAGTTCATTGGCAAATGTACATTAGGACTTCAATTTTTTTGCCGTTATTGTTTCAAATTGTTGGTCATAATCGCTGCGAAGTGTACCCATCATCCTGTCCCAGAAAGTAAAATATAAACCGTAGTTGCCCTGGAAATACTGGTGGTGCTGGTTATGACTGATGGACGTATTTATCCATTTTCCAAACCGATGTTTACTAAAACCCTTTGGATATAACTCGTATCCCAGGTGACCATAGACATTATAAACAATCATAAAGAAAAAGAAAATAAGGATGTGCAGGTAATGAACAGGGAGCGTGAACAACATTATGGGAAACACCCCTGCTTCTATTACTGCTTCCAATGGATGAAAGGAATAGGCTGCCCAGGGAGAGGGGTTTGTAGAATGATGATGCACCAGGTGTACATAACTGAATATTTTTTTATGGTGCATCAAACGGTGTGTCCAATAAAAATAAGTATCGTGAATGATGAATAATAATGGAAATGCCAGGTAGAAATAAACCCATCCAAAATCACTGATATTTATATAGTAACTGGTATGAATTCTTACAGCCGGATTTTTTATCAATATCAAGGGAACAAAAGCAAAGATAGCCATCGTGATCATTGAATATCCTATCTCTCTCCTGTAATCAATGTTTCGTGGAAGCTTTGCCTGTATTTTCTTATAAAATATTTTTTTCTGGAATAGCACATAAAATAGCAGGAATGCAAGTGTAGCCACCATGAAATAGTGCGAGCTGATTTTTTTTAACAATGAAAAATAATCCGCGGCATGCATGTGAATGGTATAAAAAAATTGAGCATTTCAATTTGAAATGCTCAGTATAAAGTTAACTATTGATTGATTATTATCCATGGCGACCATGATTACCTCCACCGGATCTTAAACCACCACCTCCTCCTGAACGTTCACCTCCGCCATTTCCTCTGCCGCCTCCATTATTGGACGGTGGTGAAAAGCTACGCGGCGATTGTTGTATTGCTCTCTGTTGTGGTCTCTCCGAAGGCTGAGGCCTGCTAAAATTCCTTTCGCTGTTAAAATTTCTTTGCGGATTGTATTCCCTTTGTCTTGCCGGCGGATTGTTCTGATTGTTGAACCGGTTATTATTGTCCTGGTTTTGAACTGTCGGACGGCGACCAAAGTTTCCGTTATTATTATTATTATTGGGATTCTGCGTTACCGGGTTACGATCCCGATTGAATCTGTTGTTATCAGACTGCCGGTTATTATTATTGTTGAAACCATTGTTATCTCTGCCATTTTGTGTTACCGGTCCACGGCCAAAATTTGAACTATTGTCATTTCTAAAACGGTTGTTGCCATTTCCAAAACGATCATTTGATTGCCTGTTGTTATTGTTGTTTACGTTATTATTCCTGTTCCAACCGCCACGGTTATTGTTGCCATAACCATTATTATTGTTGTAACGGTTATTGTTACCTGCATACCTGCGGTTATCATTACTTACGACATTGCGGCGGTTGTAATATATATTATTGGTATAGTTCCGGTTTATATTAACTGAATTGCGGTAACCATACCCACTACGATTATACCGGTTGTATCCATAATAGCCATACCCTCCCCGATAATAGCCTCCACAATACGGAGGGTGATAAACGGCCGGTCCCCACCATCCACCATAACGGTAACCACCACCCCAGTATGATCCAAATCCTACACTGAAACCAAAACAATCAAATCCCCAGTTATTGTATCCTATTCCCCAGCCATACCATGGATCATAATTCATGCTAAAACCCCAGGTATAAGGACGGGGAAAATAATAACGACCGAACCATGGATGGTAATAATAACCGGTACCATAAACTATCGTTGGCCCATAGACGTAAGTATTAAGATAGCCTGGAGTATATCCCATATACACATAATCTGGCGTTACATCATACACATAAACATATTTGGTATTGTAGGCAGGCGAACTTGGAGGTATTCTGTCCACTTCATCAGGGCGGGAAGTACTTACCTGCCATGGACCAGTTGCCCTGTCAGACACAAACCAGATACCGTTATCAACTGCATAGTACATGTTATCCAGCTTCATTACAGTAATAGAAGAATTGACAGCATATTTCAAACGGGTTCCTTCGATTCTTTCAAACTCCGGATCGCCATCATACACAACATTAGCAGTAGCAGTATTGCGGTCCACTTTAGCAGTCTGTGGCACCTGAGCTTCTATAATCGCATCGTTTGCCTCTTCTGTTCCCGCTACGCTTGCCAGTACATTGTCTTTGGGTGAACCAGCAGGAATCTTTGAGAAATCTGCCGGCAGTTTATCTGCAGCGATGTACTGCCATTTACTATTTAAGGCATTTGATTTATACCAGCGACCTGACAGCAATACATAATACTGCTGAGAGTTTACATCCATAAAAATATCGTTGCCGGAATTCTTTACGTATAATAGTCCTGTATTTTCAACCGGTGAAAAATTAGCTTCGCCATCTGACTGAATTAATTCTGCCGGTTCTGTACTTACAATAATAGAAGGAACAACGTTGCTGCTATTCGAAACTGCCGTAACGTTATCATTGTTATCTGAATTGTCTTTTTTGCTGTTAATAGCATCTTCTACTTTCTGCAGGTTTTGCGGAGTTTCGGAAACATAATTATACGGACCGGTTGCATCTGGTGCCGCAAACCATTTTTTTCCACCGTACAAGTAAAATTTACCATCATTATTTTTTACAATGGTAAATGGAGAATTTACAACTACATCCATACCCCAATCACTATTTGTTTGTAGTTTGGGAACACCGTCAATTAATACCAGCATAGATGGCTTCGTTGTATAAATTACTTTTGGAGGATTGTTATTAAAGCTGGAAGATAATTTTGATTGCTCCTGGTTATTATTAAGTGATTGTTGCAATTCTTCTTTTGAAATACTGATGTTTAATGCCGGAATTTGTGATTGTAATTTTTCACGGATATCATTTACTGTCGATTCGTTTACAGCATCAGGGAATTTAATATTAGTGATTTGAATGGATCGAATCACTACGTTACTATTATTGTTGTCCACCACAGCTTCAGACCAAAATGCTCCGAAAACGGGTTCTGACTTACCATTTTCAATAACCGATACTGCCGATCTCGACTTCAAAACATTTCCGGTTAATGATTCGGCCTGCGGCTGATAAATTTTTATAATATCACCATCACTGCCTTGGATTGTTTTTGGCCAATCCTGGGCGAAAACCGTATTGCCAATTAGCAACACAGAAAATAAAATGGAAAGTTTTGTAAACATGCGTTTCATAATGGCCATTTTAGGATGAAGAATGTATGTGGACATAGAAGGCTTTTAAATTAGACGTTCTACCTACCTTAAAGTTTGTTCTTATTCCGTAAATATTATGTTAATAACGCTGGTTTATTGTGAATATGATGCTAATGGTCGCAGCAGATCGTTATTTTACGTATTTCCAGTTTTTTACTTTTCCTTCCGCCATCCATTCAATTGCTTGTATCAATCGCTTATGGCGTGTGTCACCAGATTTTGCATCTGTGATCCATTGAACATATTCTTTTTTATTACTGTAACTGAAACTTTTGAATGTGCTTAACGATGGTTTGTTCTTCTTTAAAGCAGCACTTAGATCTTCCGGTACGGTTAAGAATGCTTTTGCTGTAGGTTTTGGTTTCACTACTTTGATCTTGTCGTCATTTAACTTCTTGGCTTCTATTATGTAAGCTGCCATTGATTTATCAGCAGGTAAATCTTTCAATGATGTAATTCTTCCCAAAAGTGCCATGGACTTTTCGGATTTTGCATTGCTGAGTAATTTTGGATCTTTCATCAATGAAGCTTTCCAGAATCCAAATCAGTGCTCTTTGAATGAAGCCATACTGCACACCATTTCTCCTTTGTAGTCAAAATGAGGGAATGACCATTTGATCGTTTCAATTACTTCCGGACAAACTTTATGCACCAGTGCGCGAAGGTGATTCATTATGGGCTTTGCAAAGTCTGCTAATGTTGCGTTGTAGGTATCAACACGCTTATCTTTTGTTGCCATGAGATGGAATTAAAATTTAATAATTAGAAAATTAAAACGATCCGTTAATTAAGTCGTTCAGAAAACTTGAATGAACGGCTTTAATAAATTATTTACCCATTCTTTTTTTGATGGGTGGCAAGGAATGATTTAGCGGCAGACAATTCCGATCTGTTCGATTTTTGTGCATCAGATATTGAAATCAATTGTTGATAAAATTGAACGGCCTTTTGTTCATCACCGGATTTTTCAGCAACCAGGCCCGCACCATACAGACTATTGAATCTATTGGGTGATTTTTTTAATACTGCTTCATATGCTTGTAAGGCTTCATTATATTGTTGCAATTCAGATAACATATCTGCCAGCAATTCCCTGGCGGGAATTACTTCTCCTGGCGTGACGGGATGTTTCTCTGTACTGTCTTCCATATTTGCTGCCTGCCTCATTAAATTCAGCCCTTCTAATTTGTTTCCAGCTTGAAATTGAATCCATGCTTCAGCTGATTTTATCTGTATCGATACTTGCTTTGATTTGTAACCATCCTTTTGTTTTTCCAAAGTATCTCGCAATTGTTTCATTACCGCCAGTTCCGAATAAGCGAGAGAAGCGTTATGTAAATGTATGCCCCCCATCGCACGCGTAAAGTGTACTATCGCTTCCTGCCACGGAAATTTTGGCCAGGGAATAAAGGACGGTGCAGGTTTGAGTGCAGCGGCCTTGGCCCATTGTTTATTTTCCAGTACAATTCTAGATGGAATAGCCGCAAATGCATAGGCCACTTTAAAATTTATTGGTGAAACAGCCTTTATACTATCTATGTATTGCAATTGCGCCAGGGCAAGGTCATTCTCTCCTTTTTGCAGGTAAGCATAGACGATATAATCGAGCCCGTGCAATTCTTCATCCCAATGTCCTTTGATCCCCGCTGCCGTTGCATAACATTGTGCGGAGGCAACTGATAACAGGTTGGACTGAATGCAATCATCCCACATACCCAACCTCGTAAAGATATGAGAAGGCATGTGTAATGCATGCGCAGAAGAAGGCGCTACTAAAGCATATTTCTTAGCGGCGGGTAGCGCAAGAATAGCGAGTTCCGGGTAATCGTACGTATGAATGATATAATGAATAATGCCGGGATGATTGGGTTCTGCAGGATACAATGCATTCAGCAGACTGGCCGCTTTTTTCTGATTGCCATACGTTTTATCGGTAGGGTCAGCAGCAGCATCCAAAGCAAGTGCGTAAAATACAGCAGCTTCTTTGTCGGTCGGATAATCGCTGTGTAGTTGTTCCATTGCCTTTTCAAATTTTACACAGCGGGTATTATGATCTGTTTGCTCCCAATCTTTATAAAATAAATCAATGGCATGGATATAGGCCGACTCTCTTTCTGATTTATTGCCGATATTATTTGCTATAGCGATTGCTTTGGAACCTTTTTGAAGTTCGGATTCTGTAGGTGGCGTCCACAGCGGATGAAAATTACTCATGGCAACACCCCAATAAGCCATGGCACAATCCGGTGCCTGGTCAATTACTTTGGCAAATGCTTTTTCTGCCTCATCATATTCAAAAGAGTGCAGTAATTCAATGGCCAGGTTAAAATCTTTTTTTATTGCTGGATTGCAATCCATCTCAAATTCAACAGATCCAAATTGCTTATCTGTAACGCCGCAGGAAATTACAGATCCTCTTTTAAGATTTATTGCTTCAATGGATTGCTTTGATGGGGCGGCACTTTTTTGCTGGCAGGACAACAAGAAAGAGAATGATAAAAAAAATTTCAACATTCGAAGACGAAACGTTCTCATATGTTGAGGGTTTTAAGGTTTAATAAATGCAGATCAAAGATTGATCACTCCTTATAAAAATTAAAGCCTCTCGAAGTATAGCCGGAATTATAATTTATTTATGTGCATTAATGTGCCAGTAACCAATTCTCTCCTGATCCTATCTCCGCATCTGTAGGAACATCGTTTGGTAATGCAAGTGCGGTTTGCATGCATTGAATAATAACTGGCTTAATGATTTCCAATTCATCTTTATGCGCATCAAATACCAGTTCATCATGTACCTGTAAAAGCATTTTTGATTTAAATTTGCGTTGGATAAAGACATCCTGTATTTTGATCATTGCCAGTTTTATCATATCTGCCGCTGTTCCTTGTATAGGAGAGTTAATGGCATTTCTTTCGGCAAAACCACGTACCGTGAAGTTAGCAGAATTGATATCTCTTAACCATCGTTTACGGCCCATCAGCGTTTGAACATAACCGTGTTCCTTTGCAAAATTGATGGTATCATCCATGTACCGCTGTATATTGGGGAACTGTTTTTTATAGTTGTCGATGATCTCTTTTGCTTCTGAACGTGGTATGCCCAGGTTTTCCGCCAGGCCAAATGCCCCCTGACCGTATATGATTCCGAAATTCACACTCTTGGCTTTGTAACGCATTTCTTTTGTAACAGCACTTTCTTCCACATTGAATACTTTGGCAGCCGTTGCAGTATGAATGTCTTTGCCGGTTTTGAATGCGGCACACATATTTTCATCCGCGCTGATGGCGGCTACAATCCGTAATTCTATTTGTGAATAATCCGCTGAAACCAGTACATGATCTTTGTCTCTAGGTATAAATGCTTTTCGGATTTCCCTGCCCCGCTCTGTTCTTACCGGTATGTTTTGAAGATTGGGATTGTTACTGGACAATCTTCCTGTAACAGCCACTGCCTGTGCATACGAAGTGTGCACCCTGCCGGTTTTTCGGTTAATCATCAACGGCAGTGCATCTACATAAGTTGATTTCAATTTAGTGAGTTCGCGGAAACCGAGTATATCGTCCACTATTTTATGCTGACTTGCCAATTTCAATAACACGTCTTCGCCGGTAGCGTATTGTCCGCTCTTGGTCTTTTTTGCTTTCGGATCAATTTTCAGTTTATCAAACAATACTTCTCCCAGTTGTTTGGGCGAAGCCAGGTTGAACCGTACCCCTGCCTGGCTGTACACGCTTTCTTCACTTCGCTTTGCTTCTTTTTCCAGTTCCTTGCTGTATTGATTAAGAAAGTCCACATCAATTTTTATCCCTTCAAATTCCATGGCAGTTAATACTTTTACCAATGGATTTTCAACTTCTTCAAATACTTTTTCCACTTCTTTATTCGCCAGCAATGGAACAAAAACATGTTTTAGCTGAAGTGTAATATCTGCATCTTCTGCTGCGTATTCTTTTATTTTTTCCAGTTCTACGTCGCGCATGTTTCCCTGCGACTTCCCTTTTTTCCCAATCAGCTCTTCAATGTGTACGGGTTCATATCCCAGGTATTGAGCGCTTAATATATCCATGTTTCTTTTACCATCGGGCTCAATTACATAGTGCGCAAGCATGGTATCAAATACCTCTCCTTTCAATTCAAATCCATACCATTTTAATACCAGCATATCATACTTTAAATTCTGACCCACCCAGGTAATGGACTTATTGTTGAAAAGCGTTTCAAATTCCTGGAGTATGGTTTTTGTTTCGTTTTGATCTGTTGGGCAGGGCACATAGAAAGCTTTACCTGCCTCATAAGAAAAACTCATACCGACTATTTCTACATCGTTTGGATCGATGCCGGTGGTTTCTGTATCAAAACAAATTTCCTTTTGCTTCATCAACTCTTTCACAAATTTTTTGATGTCTTTCTCACCCTGGATCGCTTGGTAATCGTGTGTAGTATTCCCTATATTCTTAGACACCGTTAAACCGTTGCCATTTTCCCGGTTGTCTGGTTCCGTGGGTTCTTCCTGTTTTACTTTTATGACAACTTCCTGCGTTTCGACAATGTTTCCAAACAGATCTGTCTGTACAGCGGTTTCTGTTTTAACAGTTGTTGTAGTTGCAAATACATTAAAGTCTTCACCCAATACTCTTTTTCCAATAGCTTTAAATTCCAGATCCAGGAAAATGTCTTTTAATTCTTCCTTATTTATTTCTTTCAGGCAAAAATCTTCTTCATGAAACTCGCAGGGAACATTCATAATAATAGTTGCCAGCTTTTTACTCATTATCGCCAGGTCTTTGCCATTTCTAACTTTTTCACCTAAAGCACCTTTGATAGCGTCGGCTTTTGCTAACACATTTTCCAGCGTACCATATTCTCCTAATAATTTGGCGGCTGTCTTTTCTCCTATGCCAGGGATGCCGGGGATATTATCCACTGCATCGCCCATTAAACCTAGTATATCTATTACCTGCGAAACATCTTTGATATTCCATTTTTCGCAAACTTCTTTGGGTCCCATTATTTCAACATCACCGCCCTGGTACCCGGGTTTATAAATTTTTACTTTATCATTAACCAGCTGGCCGTAGTCTTTATCCGGCGTTACCATAAATACTTCGTAGCCTGTTTCGGCCGCTTTTTTACTGAGGGTACCAATGATATCATCTGCTTCATATCCATCAATTTCTATAACCGGTATGTTGAAACCGCGGATAATTCTTTTGATATCCGGAATGGCGTTTAACAAATCCTCCGGTGCTTCCTGACGATTTGCCTTATAGTCTGCAAAGTCGGTATGCCGTTCAGTGGGCGCATGTGTATCAAAACAAACGGCCATATGGGAAGGTTTCTGATTATTGATAAGCTCAATTAATGTATTGGTGAATCCAAACTGAGCATTGGTATTTTTGCCTTTTGAGGTTACCCGTGGATTACGAATAAGGGCATAATAAGCACGGAATATTAGCGCTAATGCATCCAGCAGAAATAATTTCTTTCCCATAAACTAGATTTGAAACAACCGGCGAATCCTTCGATTCGCCGTATAATAAATGTACACTAAGGTAGGATTTCCTGTTTACCGGAAAATAAAAAAGGCCGCTGTTATGCGGCCCGTATGATAGAGAATAGTTGTCTAATTTTTATGCTGTTGCCTGGGTAATGTTTTTGAGGGAAGGTTTGCCTGTACCACAGGTTTCTGCTCAGTTTTTACAACAAAGAATTTATTGCTTTTGATTTCGTCATCATCATGCATGCGGAACATGTTCAGGTAAACTGCGATCGCTAGTAAAGTGAAAGCAACTAAATTCAACAGTCTGCGGTGACGTCTTCTCATAATGAAATTGGATTTTGAAAGAATAAATGGTTTTTGAAAAAGGGTAAGGACTTTTTAAACGGCCTTATCTATACTTTATTGCAAAAAACACTTATTAATTTAATTTTTTTTTTGAAGGCTTTCGAAGTGTAAGATTGCCGTTTTGCACGGGAAGGGATAGATGCGTTTATTTTTTCAATTCAACCAGTTTTTTTTGCATGGTAAACATTTCATCTCTTAACCTTGCCGCTTCCATAAAATCAAGATCGCGTGCTGCTTTTTCCATTTCTTTCTTAATTTTTCCGATGGCTTTTTCCAGCTGCGGTATGGTCTGATAGATTTCCTGTTCCTCCGCGGCTACTGTAACCAGTTCTCCATCTGTTGCGACCGCATAAGGATTCTTGGGGTCATATCCTTTAATGTCCAATACAGAAGTTTGCTGAAAAACCTGCTCCTTGCTTTTTATGATGGTCTTCGGTGTAATGCCATGTTCAATATTATAAGCAATTTGTTTCTCCCTGCGCCTGCTTGTTTCGTCAATGGTGCGTTGCATGCTCTCCGTTATATGGTCAGCATAAAAAATGACCAGCCCGTCTACATTCCTGGCTGCACGGCCAGCGGTTTGGGTCAGACTTCTTTCATTCCGAAGAAACCCTTCCTTATCTGCATCCAGTATGGCCACCAGTGAAACTTCAGGCAGATCCAATCCTTCGCGCAACAGGTTTACTCCTACCAGTACATCAATTTCTCCCAATCTTAGTTGTCTTAATATTTCAACCCTGTCCAATGTGTGTACTTCACTATGAATGTATTTTGATTTTACATTAATGCGATGCAGGTATTTATCCATCTCTTCCGCCATGCGTTTGGTAAGTGTTGTTACCAGGATGCGGTCGCCCATTTTAATTCGCTTATCTATCTCATCCAGTAAATCATCAATCTGGTTGACTGAAGGCCGAATTTCTATAGGCGGATCCAATAAACCAGTTGGCCTCACTACCTGTTCTACCACTACACCGCCGGTTTTTTCCAATTCATAATCACCAGGTGTTGCTGAAACAAAAATGGTTTGGTTGAGCATAGAATCAAACTCGTGAAAATTCAATGGCCGGTTATCCAATGCAGATGGTAATCGAAAACCATAATCAACCAGGATTAATTTCCTGCTTCTATCACCACCATACATGCCACTCACCTGCGGTATGGTTTGATGGCTTTCATCAATCAGGCATAGAAAATCTTTTGGAAAATAATCCAGCAGGCAGAACGGCCTTGTCCCCGGGCTGCGCCTGTCAAAAAACCTGGAATAATTTTCAACGCCATTGCAATATCCCAGTTCCCTGATCATTTCCAAATCATAATTAACTCTTTCACCCAGTCTTTGAGCTTCTATGTATTTACCGGTGTTTTTGAAATATTCAACCTGTGCGCCCATCTCATCCTGTATTTCAAATAATATTTGCTGCATCCTGTCTTTGGGAGCAATGTAAAGATTGGCGGGAAAGATGGCTGCATGTTCCATTTTTCCAATTCTCTTCCCGGTTTTTACGTCAAAGCTTTCAATTTCTTCTATATCATCACCAAAAAAAGTTATCCTGTATCCAAAATCTACGTAAGGAAGATTGATATCAACTGTATCACCTTTCACCCTGAACGTTCCCCTGGTGAATTCTATTTGTGTTCGATTATATAGTGAATTGACCAACGAATGCAGGAACGCCTGTCTTGAAATTGTCTGGCCGCGGTTGATCCTGATGATTCCGTTTTCATAATCGGTTGGATTACCCATACCATATATACAACTTACAGATGCTACTACAATAATGTCTCTTCTGCCACTTAATAATTCCGTCGTAGCATGAAGCCTCAGTTTGTCCAGCTCTTCATTGATTGAAAGATCTTTTTCAATATAAGTATTACTCACCGGCATGTATGCCTCTGGCTGGTAATAGTCATAGTAGGAAACAAAATAACCTACTGCATTGTCAGGGAAAAATTGTTTGAACTCACCATACAACTGTGCTACCAGCGTTTTATTATGTGTAAGCACCAGCGTGGGCTTTTGTACGTTCTGAATTACGTTGGCAACGGTAAATGTCTTACCGCTACCTGTCACACCCAATAGTGTCTGGTATTTCTCACCGTTTAATATTCCATCTGTGAGTTGACTGATCGCCTGTGGCTGATCGCCGGCCGGGGAATAAGATGAGTTAAGTTTGAATGACATGATTGTATTATTTATCCTGGCAATGCAAATTAATAAGTTATAGAATTAGCTAATTTGCCTTTATTAAAATACTTTAATTGCAGTAACAAGTTAGACGAAATTTTTACCGGAGATAAGAACGCCTTCATTTTTATTGAACTGTAATACGAGTTTAGGGTTGCAGGGAGACATGTTGGGTAGAATCAGAATTGTTTTTGTTTTTTAATGATTTTCTAAATGGGTCCCAGGTAATTTTTACTTTACCGTCGTCGCCTGTTTTGGCACGCAAACGAAGGCTTAATCCGGTTTTACTTTTAGTTCCTTTATTTGTTAATTCGATCATTTCGTCCTTTTTTTTCAAGTTGCTCACCGGAACCTGTATGCTTAGGTCGGCTCCTTTTTTTAAATCATATACACCTTCAACAAACATACTTAATACAGAAGACTGCATCTCCATGCGGTTAATTTTAATTTCATTGCCATTTACAACAAGCTTGTCTTTTAACTCAGCGAAACTAATATTAGCAAAATCTCTTTTCTTAAATATTTTTTCCGATATTTTCTTTACGGGTTCAAAATTAATTAGCTGTCCGTCTTTTAAACTCAAATCGAGTGTACCTTTTAAACTGCCGGGACTCAACTCAGCTTTGCTTGTTAAGTAGGCGCTGATGGTTAAAGCGGCGCTAAGCTGTCCTTCCAGGTTTTTATCAAGAATTGCATTTTGTTTAAAATTATTAAACGCCCGAAACATTTCAGAAATGTTTACATTTTTTATTTGCGAATTTAGCTTGAGGAAATGATTACTACCGTCGTCCAGTAAGGAACCATTAAGTGTAAGTGTGCCACCGGCGTGTGTCAATAAAACACTTTTGATCGCAAGCAAATTATTAGTCAAAGAAAGCCTGGCAGAGACATCACTTGCAGAAAAATGTTTGTAATTAAGTTTATCGGCCTTTATCTCTATTTCTACGTTGCAATCTTTTAGCATACGATCTATTTGAGAACTGACCTTCAAAACAGATTTTTTTGCCGGCCGTCTTGAAGCAACTCCTTCCGGCTTTCCCAAATAAGAAATAAAATCGCCTAATATAAGCTTAGGTGAATATACTTTCCAATCAAGTACCAGCTTCTCCGGATTTTTATTCAGCAGGGCCAGGAAATTTTTTACATCCCCATTTAATGTAAGTGCTGTATTGCCTGCTTTTGCAGTCAATTGTGCAATATGGACATCTTTATCCCGGAATTCAAGTTTGCCGCTACATCCGGTAAATGAAAAATTTCTCGGCAGGTAATTGATGTCTGCTTTTTCCATAGTTACATCTCCATACATATGAGTTGCTGCTGTATCATTGTCCATTAGCGGTCCCTGAAACGTTACGTTTATTTTACCACTGCCTTTTGTAAACCGGATGGTATTACTTCCCGCAATATTATTAAAAGAAGAAAGATCAAATGCTGACTGTATATCACTATTAAGAAACGGGGATTCAAGATTTGTTATGTTTATATTTCCCGAGCTGAAGGGAATACCTTCCCACTTCGCATTTAACGCGCTAAAAACAAGCCCGGAGTTTTTATCTACACGCGGTTGATTGAGAGATACCTGGTTTAGAAAAATGCCGGTAAAAGATGCGTTCGTAAATGTTCCTACGGGCGTTGTAATTGTATTGTTCCTGCAGTTTAATTGTACACGCACAAATGGGATTTTGTTGGGAAGCTGACTTCCGTCAAGCAAGGCGCTAACGGTTACGGGCTTCTCTACATTATAGTTATTCAGTTTTTTGCCGATATTGGGACTTAACAGATATGCTATTTCTTTATAGGAAGCATCTTCTGTTTCAATTAATAATTTATATAATGGAGGGGCGCTGCTTAGATCAAAACTACCAGTAAAGACAAAAGAATGGTTATTTAATAATATATTGATTTTATTAAACTGTAGTTTTTTAAGGGCAAAATTGAAATTCAATTTAAAATTTCCTTCGATGCTTTTTTCCTTCAAAAAACTTCCGTTGCTGCTATTGAACGTGAGACTGTGTACCAATAGGTTTGTTTTAACATCCAGCTCCAGCAATTTTTGTGAACTGGTTACACTGAGCGCCATTTTTTTAACATCAAAATCATACAGTTTTTGGCGAACCTGGTTATCCATCACAAAGTGAACATTCTTTAATACGATATCAGGTACTGATTTTGTACTGATCGATAAGGTATCCTCTTTTTTAGCTGTCTCCTGCGGGTGTAGAATATATTCATTGGTATAGCCGGTTGAATCTGTAAAAATGTAAATACTGGCTTCTTCAATAATTACTTTTTTTATTTTCGGTTTCCCGGAAAAAATACTCATTATTTCCGGGCGGATAAATATGTTTTCTGCCTGTAAAAAATTATGGTGGTGATTTTTCCACAAAGTATCCCTTACCATTATCCCGGAAAGGTGCAGTGAGACATAAGGGAACGTACTAAACAAGCTGGGGTCAATATCGCCGATACTTATCTCTCCTTTTATTTTCTCATTTATTTGTAAGGTCACCTTACGAATAATACTGGCTTTATTAAGCATAACATAGCTCCATATAACTATCCAGCTAAGTAAAAACAAGGCAATAAGAAGCCCTAATCCTTTAAGGATATATCTTAGAAATTTTTTCAATACAAAGTTTTAATAAAACAGGAATATAATGGTGTAGGATATATACAGTTTATTAAAAAGAAAACCGTGCCATAAGACGGCCGCAATTATGATGTTGTATTAACTGGCCTATACTTATTGAACATTGGCAGCTATATTACTTAAATAAGCAGCAAATACTTTTATGGTTGAAGCATCAATATCCATTTGGTCCTGGGCTTCTTTCCAGATGATTCCATTTTCATAATCGGTGAGATTACCCATACCATAAATACAACTTACTGATGCCATTACAATAATGTCTCTTCTGCCACTCAATAATTCTATTGATCCCCTGCGGTAGCGTATGTTGAATTAATTTTAAATGACAAAGTGTAAAAGCTGGATATGCAATTTAGCAAATCCTGAGACATAGAAACAAGAATGCAGTTAGCTTTTAAAAAGGGGCTATTTATCCTACATAGAAACCAAAATACTATTTTACCCGGTTGTATTTTTTCAGAATTTTAACTACTGCCTCTACAGGCATTCCATAAACTGTATTATCATTGATGCCTTTCATGGTTTTGCCCGCTACAAGTGCATTGATGATGGCCTCCTCTGTCGCCTGGATGGTTGCTTCAAACAATGCGTTTATCTGTTCGTTGGGCAATGCATTCACAGATCTTATACTATCGTTACTGAATGCGTTTTTATTGGCTGTTGAAAATGCAATAAAAATATCTCCCGATCCATTACCACCAATACCACCTGTTCTTGTAACACCCAGTGGTACCCGCTGTGCAATTCTTTTAAGCTGGTGGGGCAGCAGCGGGGCATCGGTTGCTACTACTACAATAATAGAACCCCTGTCCTGCACACTGTAATTAAGTTCTGCTCTTGACTGTCCTTCCAAAATGAAAGGCAAAGTATCTCTTAATTCTTTACCTACCGGAGTACCGGCGATGGTTAATTGCCTTCGTGAACCATGATTGCATTGTACCAATACGCCTACTGTATAACCACCCAGTTCTTTATCAAGTACCCTGGAGGATGTTCCGGTTCCGCCTTTAAAATGATAACACATCATACCTGTTCCTCCGCCAACGCCGCCTTCTGCAACTGCGCCGGTTTTTGCGCCTTCTAATGCGGCAAATACATGTTCTTTTTTTACATGTCCGCCATTGATATCATTAAAAATACCATCGTATGTTTCTGCAACAACAGGATATGCATACCAATAGTCTTTCAAAAATGGGGTGTAATAATGATGTTGATCCATCCACTGCCACGCAGCATCGCGTACAGTTCCTACACTCCCTGTATTAGTGATCAGAACAGGCGTTTCTAAGAAACCAGATTCTGTGATCCAGTGTGTGCCCGTCATATCACCATTTCCATTCAGGGTATACCAGTTGGCAAAAACCGGATCAAAATTCTTGCCTCTTGGCAGAATAGCCGTTACACCGGTTCTAACAGGGCCTTGTCCTTTTACAAGCGGTCCGCTACCTTTTACCAATGTAACTTCGCCCACTTCCACACCTTCAACATCTGTTATTGCGTTGTACTTTCCCGGGTTGCCATCAAAAGGAATTTTATAATCCCTGGCTCTTTTATTTGTCTGCGCATGAAGCACACCTGAAATAACCAATAGCAAAACGAAGTAAATAAAGCGCATCGTTTTTTATTTTAAAATACAACTATTCAAATCCAAAATCAAATTGTTATATGCAAGGGCCACCGCACGAATACGGTGGCCCTTTATGGGATACACTATAAAACTAATGTACCGCTGTTACAATTGCCTCAAGGTATGCAGCAAATCCTTTTATGGTTGCAGCATCAATATCCATTTGGTCCTGGGCTTCTTTCCAGTTACGTTGTTCAACTGCTTCGCGGATACCAGGCAATGTTTTCACTCCATAACCGGTATAAAAACCAGGCGCATAAATTGTATGACGGTACCAGCCGCGACGTGGTAGTCCGTTTTCGGATAACAAGTGTTGTTCTGCCTGGTATAATTTTTTATTCACCTGGTTTTTTTGCGCTGCTGTTAATTTGCCACTCATTAATAAATCTGATAGGCGGTTTGTTGCCTTTTCAAGTGCACCCATTGAATTTTGCAGACCTGCAAAATTGAGAAAAGGAACTTCATCTTTTATTTCCGGCGGCGATTCCTTTTTTTGCGGGTCTCCTGCATATTCGTATTTTTTTTCTTTTATAAGTTGATTTTCTATGGAAGTTGCCTCACGCAATTGCTCAACCTGCAAAGTAAGATCGGTAACATAGCCGCTGATGGTTTTATAAAGCGATTTAAAATCAAATGGCAATATCTCGGCATCGGCTACACGTAAAGTTGTTCTTCCTGCCAGCTTTGCCAGCACTACGCCATAAGCCAGCGTTGGATCTTTGAAAGTTTTGTAATCATAATAAGAATCATAAATTGAATGGTATTCGCCGCCGGGGTCTTCACCACCAAATCCGAGATTCAGGGAAGGTAAACCCAGGTGTTGAATAAATGGACTGTAATCAGAACCTGAGCCGAGTGCCCCGATGCTGATTGTTTTTTTTGCCAGCAATTCTTTTTTTGATTTGATATTAGTACCTGCATTGATAATATCACGGTCTCTTTTTCTTTCCAGTACACTGATATTTGTTTGTGGATCCATCACGTCAGATGCAATCTCATTCATCAGAGGCTCCAGGGCATGTGATCCCTCGACGCCTAAAAAACCGCGGCCATTTCCATCTGAATTTATATAAAGCACCAGCTTTTGCTGAAGTTCCTGTGCATGTTGTTCAACCCATTCAGTGGAACCCAGTAAACCGGGTTCTTCCCCATCCCATGCGCCAAATACAATAGTGCGTTTCGGTTTCCAACCTGTTTTAATCAATTCACTAATAGCGCGCGCTTCTTCCATCATCGCAGCTTGTCCGCTCAAAGGATCACCTGCACCATTTACCCATCCATCCTGGTGATTCCCGCGCATTACCCATTCATCGGGCAATTCGCTTCCCTTAATTTTTGCAATCACATCATAGATAGGTTTTATATCCCAGTTAAAAGAAAGCTTCAGATGAACTTTTGTCTTACCCGGACCAATATGATAAGTAAAAGGCAAGGCACCGCGCCAGTCTTCAGGTGCAACAGGGCCTTCCAATGATTTCAGCAATGGAGCCGCATCATGATAACTGATAGGAAGCACCGGTATTTTCAAAAGATTGGTGGCCTCACTTCTTTCCAGACGTTTTGCATCTTTTGTTGCGCCAATACCTGGCGTTAATGGATCACCGGGATATATCGGCATATCCATTACTGATCCGCGCTGTGCCCCGAATTCATTTTTAAAAGCCCCTTTTGGATAAACATCTCCCTGGTAATATCCATCTTCTTTAGGGTCTGAATAAATAATGCAACCAATGGCTCCATGTTCCTGTGCAACTTTTGGTTTGATACCTCTCCAGGAGCGACCATACTTAGCGATAACAATTTTTCCTTTTACACTAATGCCCAGCCTGTCCAGCACTTCATAGTCGGCCGGCACACCATAGTTAACAAATACCAGTTCACCTGTTACATCGCCATCGGCACTCCAGGCATTGTATACCGGTAGTTGTTCGCTTGTTTGTGAAGAAGTAGGATCTTCTTTTAAAACAGGCTCGCTGAGCAATGCTTTATATTTAGTGGGTTCCGTCATTTCAAGCACACGCTCTTTGGGCGTAGGAAACAAAACATAAAAAGTTTCTATTTCTGCATCATAACCCCAACTTTTAAAATGGTTTAATATATATTCTGCGACTGCCTTTCCACCTGGCGACCCCACATGATGCGGGCGCGCAGACATATCCTTAAGGTATTGATCCACATTTTTTGCGTCCAGGTAGCTATCAAACTTTTGTTCGGCAGCCGTTTGCTGTTTAGAAGATCCTTCGCTAAAACCCATCAACGGTTTTGTTTGTGCAAATAAATTGATTGTTGTGACTGAAATTACAGTCAGCAGAAAAATTTTTCTCATGGTTGTTGTAATAATAAGTAAGAAAAACAGGTGTGTTTAAAGATAATAAAGAATTGATCCGGTCCTTCAATAATATTACCCACTATTAGTCAAATTTACCGGGGCCAGGTTTTCTGTGCAGGGAAACCTGTCAATCCTTATATTTTGCGATGTAAATAATTTGAATAGTCGGGTATTGCGCAAGCATAATCTTCGTGCATTAATGCAGAAGTAAATAAAAAATCTGCCGTTGCGCGATCGCATGCCATCGGAATATTCCAGGCTACGGCCAAGCGTAACAATGCTTTTACATCCGGATCATGCGGCTGTGCTTCCATTGGATCCCAAAAGAAAATAAGTACATCTATCTTTCCTTCTGCAATCATGGACCCTATTTGCTGATCACCGCCCAACGGGCCGCTCATCATCTTCTTAACAGGACGGTCCAATTGGGCTTCCAATAATTTACCTGTGGTACCCGTTGCCAGTAACTCATGCCTGGCCAAAACGATCTTATTATGTTCTGCCCATTCAATTAAATCTTGTTTGCAGTTATCGTGAGCCACCATTGCAATGCGCTTGCGTGACGGTAATTGTCGGTTCATGTTTTATTTTTTGATTATGCCGTTGCCGGCAAAATGTACCGCATTTTTTGAAAAGAATAACATCTTTTAAATTAAAAAAACAGATTTCTACGGCGTTGAATAACTGGCTGGTATGATATTTGTTAACAGTTTGTCCACATTTACTGGACCCAATTAATTTCAATGAAGCTTTTATTTGTTGCAGGCATCCTGTTTGGTTGCTCTGTTGTTGGCTACTGCCAGACAATTCCTGCATTTACAATATTCAGACCTGTGTTGCTGGTAGATTCCACACCAGCAGCTATACAAAATTTATCCATTACTGTTAAAGATAATACCAAGGGACTACTCAGGTGGAAATCAAATATTCTTCCTGCCGAAAGTTTTTTTGCAGTAGAAAAGAGCAACAACGGAACTGATTTCAACATAGTAGGCATATTAAGGAATACACCTGCCGGTGTTTATGAGTTTTTAGATGATGCCCCTTCAAAAGGAAAAATATATTATCGCATCAAACTCACTATGGGTTCTACAAGTATTTATTCTGAGATTATTTCAATAACGCTTACCGCCGATATATCCTGTAAATTTTATCCCAACCCGGTTGACAAGGCCCTAATCATTCGTAGCGAATCAACGGTCGAACTTCAAATAAACGACCGGTTTGGAAAAATATTGATCGCAGAAAGACTGCAACCCGGATTAAAAGTTGTTGATGTTTCTTCCCTTGAAGCCGGCATTTACGTAATCACCTTGTTTCAAAAAGAAACGAACCGACTGATTACCGACAAACTGGTAAAAAAATAATTTCCTGCTAATACAATAAAAAAAATATAAAATACTCTTAAAGGGGTATTGTGGTATTGAAATTAATCAACTAACATTGCATTGGTTTTTCATAGGATATTGGATTTTAAAACGGGGTTGAATTTCCATTCTGGCCCCTTTTTTATTTTAACCTACTTTCGAAAGTACTACTCCACTGGTCCGAAGCAGATTCCACTATATTTCTATCAACTCATCAATACCACACAACATTTTACTTTTGAATTGTCCAATCATATAACGGGTAAGCCTACCCTATTTCCAGTAATGCGGGCCGTTGGGAAATTTGATGGTACTGGATTACATGCCTGGCAAAATAATGTACCACCATACTTTTACGGGTTCGTGTATTATCCACAATAGGGTTTCCGCCATGTATGAGATTTGCATGCCATAAAAAAACATCGCCTTTTTCCGCATAAACATCGATCTTCTCTATTTCATCGATTGCAATTATTTCGGCTATTTTATCTTCATAACGTTCATTGGTATCCGGGTCTAACTGAATTATTCCGCTTTTATGATCAAAATCCGGGCTCAGCACATAAGGGAGCTTATGGCTGCCGGGATAATAAGATAAGGAACCATTTTTTGCATCAATATCTTCCAGTGCAAACCATGCGACAGGTAAATAACCCAGCGGATAGGTAGTCACATGAATGCTGACTGAATGAGCACGTTGCTGACTTCCTTTTTAAAAATTAATGGTTTGAAATGCTACAACTGGTTGTCCAAAAATAAATTCGAACAAGTTTGCAATTCGTTCATTTTCTGCCATTTTCTTTAATACAATAGACTGGCGGATGGCGAACATTATTTTGCCATTGTCCATTGGCCGGAGTTTGTTTTGTTCCAGTAATAAATCTACTTCCGTGTTTATGGCATCAATCTCGTTGGCTAACAATTTTTTTTTAGAATAATGTATCAATTATCAACCATTGTAATAAATGTTGCTGCGTATGTTCGGGAAATTGTTTGTATGACTCTTGCTGTAACAGGATTTCTTTAGCACCAGGTTCATCCAGCCAGGTAGATTGCTGCGGCAGGTTGGCAAAATCTTCACTGCTCACATTCCAGTATACAGGTTTTTTATCTGCAGGTTTTTGTAAAGTGCTTGATTGTGCTGTAGCTTCCAGCGATGGAAGAAATTATACTCAACATACGTAAATTTAAATTCCCGCAATTTGCTGACAACCCTTTTAAACATGCAGCAAAGTTCGCGCGCTGCCTTTACAAAGCCAACACTTCTCCAATGCTGTTTTTGGAGATACTTCCAACGATGCTTCCGCTTCCGGCAGCATGAAATTTGAAAATAAGTTGAGGTGGTAATTGCTGAATCACCTGGCTGATTGCACTAAAGCTTATTGATCCAATGCAAAAAATGATTTCATTGGTTTTATGTTGCCTGGTATAGGTGATTGCTTCATCTATATTATCTAAAAATTGCAGGCGTCTTACAGACTCCTTATCAGCTGAAACGATCTTTTCAACTTTTATCGTCTCTTCTTTTGCACCAATTACAGTAGTATGAATGATGCTGCCTGATTTGTTAAATTTTTTTCCGGTTGGAAATAAGTTACGACAGAAGGACAACACTGCTCTAAACCAGATCGCAATTTGCAGTAATATTACAAACCACCAGGATTGCTTTTTATAATGCTTTTGAACAAAAATATTCATGGCATTATAGAACCACCTCAGGTATTGTATGTCTTTACGGGTGCTCTCTCCTTTAAAATGCATGATACCGGTGTCAGCTAAATAATAATTGCGATAACCTTCCTCCCTGATCCGATAACTCAGATCCACATCTTCGCCGTACATAAAAAATGTTTCATCAAACCCCCCGGTTCTTCTTAATACTTCGTCTCTTAATAGCATAAACGCGCCCGACAAAACATCCGTATCATTGTTTACTTTTTCAGGCAAATGACCAAGATAGTAGTGTGCGAATCTTTTTGAATGCGGGAAAAGTTTTGTGAGACCAGATAATTTGTACAATGAAGCAGCGGGTGTTGGGAAACCCCTTTTTGATTCGGGAAGAAAACGGCCACTGCCATCAATCATATGAATACCCAATGCACCAATTGCAAGATCCCTTTCCATCGCGTCAATAGATTTTCTTAAGCAATCTTCCCGCAAAATGGTATCGGGATTTAAAAACAAAATGTACCTGCCTTTTGTCATTTTCCATCCCTGGTTATTGGCTTTGGCAAATCCAATGTTTTCCTTGTTACAAACAAAGTTTACAGATGGAAATTTTTCTTTGAGGTAAGAAACACTTTGATCTGAAGAATTGTTATCTACTACAATTACTTCAGTTTCCAGATCAAAAATTGCCTTTTGAACCGAACATAAGCACTGTTCCAAAAAATATTTTACATTGTAACTGACAATTATGATCGAAAGCAACTGCAAAAATTTAAGATGCCGAAAATAAAAGAATTTGGCGAGCAAAAATAATCAGCAAACATATTTATCACAATTATGCGGATTAAACAACAATAAATCAAAGTTCCGAAATCGGCTCGTCAGGAATCTGTTTTAAATCTATTAGTTTTATATTTCAATTAATTAAACCTCTATTGTATGCAAGTAAAAAAATTGGGCTCACAAGGGCTAACAGCATCTGCACTGGGCTTTGGATGCATGGGCATGAGCGAATTTTATGGAGCAGGAAATGATAGTGAATCTATTGACACCTTGCATCATGCCATTGATATAGGCGTAACCTTCTGGGACACGGCAGATATGTATGGGCCTTATTCAAATGAAATACTGGTGGGTAAAGCTTTAAAAGGGAATCGCCAAAAAGTAACGCTGGCCACCAAGTTTGGTATTTTAAGAGATCCGGCAAATCCGCAACTGAGGGGCGTGAATGGGAAACCGGATTATGTAAAAAAATCGTGCGAAGGAAGTTTGAAAAGACTCAACGTGAATGTCATTGATCTTTATTACCTGCACAGGGTAGATACTTCAACACCCATTGAAGAAACCGTAGGAGCAATGGCAGACCTGGTGAGAGAAGGTAAAATAAAAGGAATTGGATTGAGTGAAGTATCTGTAGAAACGCTGAAGAAAGCGCATGCCATCCACCCAATTACCGCTATTCAATCTGAATATTCGCTTTGGACAAGGGATCCGGAAGATGGAATACTGCAAACATGCGCTGATCTCGGAATTGCGTTTGTTGCTTATAGTCCGCTGGGCAGGGGATTTCTGACTGGGCAAATAAAAAGTGAAGACGATTTTTCAGCAGGTGATTACCGCAGGTTTTCACCACGTTTCCAGGGCGAAAATTTTCAAAAGAACTTAGACCTGGTGAAAAAAATTGAAAACCTCGCAAATAAAAAAGGATGTAGCGCATCACAACTTGCGCTTGCCTGGGTGATGGCACGTGGCGAACATATTTTTCCTATTCCTGGTACAAAACGCATTAAATACCTTGATGAAAATGTTGGCTCAGCAAATATCAATTTTACAAGCCAGGAGCTGGAAGAAATCAATAATGTGTTTCCCAAAGATGCGGCGGCGGGTCTTCGATATCCGGCGCAGGCAATGGGAAGTTTAAACAGGTAGTTAAATGTTGATTGGTTGAACAGTTGATTGGTTGAATGCATCTGTTATCTTTGCCGAATGTTAAAATCAACTTTGATAAAAGCTACCGAAGAGGCAGCAAAAGTTTTACGCCATTATTTTCGAGGAGAATTTACCATTACCAACAAAGAAGGAATTAATAATCCTGTTACCGAGGCCGACCTGGCTGCAGAAAAAATAATTTTTGATGTCATTAAATCAAAATTTCCTGATCATTTTATTTTAAGCGAGGAAGCCGGTGAGATTAAGATGGACAGTGAATACAAATGGATCATCGATCCAATAGACGGTACCATCAATTTTGCAAACGGAATTCCCATTTGTTGTGTAAGTATTGGTATAGAAAAGGCCGGCATTATGATAATGGGCGCGGTATACAATCCATTCATCAACGAATTTTTTATGGCCGAAAAGGGATTGGGGGCTTTTCTCAACGGAAAAAAAATCAAAGTAAACGAACAAGCGGATTTAAACAAAGCCTGTTTGGTAACAGGTTTTCCTTATACTTACCTGAATTCACCTAATGGACCGCTGGAAATTTTTTCAAAACTGATTCGCAAAGGAATTCCGGTACGTCGCCTGGGTTCTGCCGCTATAGATTTATGTTGGGTAGCAGCCGGGCGTTTTGATGGTTTTTATGAACACAAACTGCAGGCTTGGGATAGTGCGGCCGGTTTTTTAATGGTGGAGGAAGCCGGTGGCCGGGTAACCGATTATAAAGGCGATCGCTATTCCCCTTATCAGCCGCATATAGTGGCTACCAACGGAAAGATACATGACGCCCTGCTTCATTGTGTGAATGGAGGAGATTTAGAATGATGCGTTGACGGTTGCTTTATCAGTATAAATGATCAATGGTTTAATATTTTACCAAAAAGTACATATAAGAGCATTAGCGTATTATTACTGTTGCCGGTAATTGCATTATTGGCTTGTAATAATTTTGCTTATTCCTTGCACAGTGCAAAAAAGAAATATTTTGCACAACCCGGTTTGCTTTTTATGGAAGCGATTGTTAACTACAGGGTGCAAAATCATTTCTGGCCAGGTTCTATGCGCGACTTTGCAATGAGTTCGGAAGCAAACCATCAACTGGCAGAAGATTTTAAATACAATGGAACCAATTTCAAAATATCAGACAGCAATCATTTAAAAATAATTTTTTATGATTATAAGAAAAATGCCGATAATCCATCCACTGCAGGCAAGATAGATTTGAATGGATTAAGAGGTGTAATTCGTTTCTTTAATTTTGATAACAGTTTTGCCTACAAATTGGAAATGAAATAAGAATTGTAAAAACGTTTTAAAACAATGAGTGAAGAAAGAACAGAAATAGCAGCCCTTGGCGAATTTGGATTAATCGATCATCTCACAAAAAATTTTGAACTACACAATGCCTCTTCAATCGTTGGAGTAGGTGATGATGCCGCAGTTATAGATCCACTGGGAAAACAAATTGTTGTAACTACCGACATGCTGATTGAAGGTGTGCATTTTGATCTAATGTATACTCCATTAAAACATCTTGGTTATAAGAGTATCATTGCCAGCCTGAGCGATGTGTATGCAATGAACGCATTTCCCACACAGGTTACGCTAAGTATTGCTTTTAGCAACCGGTTCAGCCTGGAGGCGCTGGAAGATTTTTATGAAGGCGTTTATGCGGCTTGTGAAAAATACGATGTTGACCTGGTGGGCGGAGATACTTCCACTTCTCAAAAAGGGTTTGTGATTTCAGTAACTGCTATCGGCGAAGTAAAACAGGACGGATACGTTAAAAGAAGCACGGCAAACAAAGGAGATCTGTTATGTGTAACCGGTGACCTTGGTGCTGCTTTTTTAGGTCTAACATTATTGGAAAGAGAAAAAAAGATCTTTCTCGAAAGTCCGAAAGTGCAACCCGATTTAGAGAATCAAAAATATGTGGTGGGAAGGATGCTGAAACCAGAAGCAAGAAAAGACATCATTGAATTTTTTGCAGCTAATGAGATTATTCCTACAGCAATGATGGATGTAAGTGATGGACTCAGTTCAGAAATCCTGCATATCTGTAAAAAAAGCAATCTTGGTTGCGTCTTATACGAAGAAAAAATTCCTATTCATGAAGATACCCGCAATGCCGCTTTTAAATTTGAGTTGGATCCAACTGCCTGCGCATTGAGTGGTGGGGAAGATTATGAGCTATTGTTTACGCTCAAACAAACTGAATACGATAAACTGGTGCTGAATGAACAAATAAGTGTAATTGGATACATGACCGAACCGGAAAAAGGAAGAAAAATAATAACCAAGGGTGGTAATACGTTTGATATTACTGCACAGGGTTGGAACGCGTTTGTATGAACCAGGATTATGATGAAATTTATTTCAAAGAAGGCTCTTTTTTCTGCTTGCTCTTTTAGTTGGCTATTGTTTGCTGCATTCATTTCCGGTTGCAATAGTTCGAAGTATTTATTCAATCCGGCAAAAACTTATCCGAAAGAAATACTTCAGCAGGACTATACCAGGTTCCGTGATATCCTGGAAGATGCGCATCCTTCCCTCTATTGGTATACCAGCAAAGATTCGCTGGATTATTATTTTGACCTTGGTTATAGTCAGATAGCAGATTCAATGACCGAACCCCAGTTTCGTACTTTGCTGAGTTATGTCATTTCAAAAATTAATTGCGGGCATACAACTGTAAGGTTTTCAAAAAAATATGCACGCTATGCAGATACAGCCCGGACACCCCAATTTCCATTGGGAATAAAATTCTGGGATGATACAGCAGTAATTTATACAAATATCAACAGGGGTGATTCTATATTGACACGTGGTACTGTCGTTAAAAGCATCAATGGCGTTCCAATTAATCTTATCAAGGACAGTCTTTTTAATTATATGGTAATGGATGGATACAGTATCAACCATAAATATCAAACACTAAGTAATCTCGGTAATTTTGGTGGACTGTACCAGGCAGTTTACGGATTTCCGGGAAAATTTAATATCGGTTATTTAGACACGGCCGGTGAAGAAAAGATTACAACCATCGGATTATATGATATAAGGAAAGACACCGCTTACCGTAGATTTCTTCGTTCTTTCAAAAGACCATCAAAAAAAGAAAGGAAGCGAAATGGTTTGTTCAATACAAGGAATATCCAGGTAGATACAGCCGGCAGCACGGCCTATATGACGGTTACCACTTTCAGCAATGGCAATAAACTAAAATCATTTTTCCGGCAGAGTTTCCGGTTACTGGATGCACAAAATATTAAACATCTTGTGGTAGATGTTCGTTCGAATGGAGGTGGAAATGTTGAATTATCAGGAAAACTTACCGAATACATTATTGATCATAAATTTAAGCTGGCAGATTCCTTGTATGCCATTCGCAGACTCAGCAAATACGAGCGCAACATACAAAACAGTTTCGCGGCATTTTTCTTTATGAATGTGGTTACTAAAATGCGTTCTGATGGAAAATACCATTTTGGTTATTTTGAACGTCATTATTTTAAACCCAAAAAACAACATCATTATAACGGCAATGTATATATACTAACGGGTGGTAATTCCTTTTCGGCAACTACATTATTTGCAAATGCATTAAAAGGGCAGTCCAATGTGAAAATAATAGGGGAAGAAACTGGTGGCGGCGCTTATGGCAATACTGCCTGGTTCATACCCGATGCCACTTTGCCTAACACACATGTACGGTTCCGATTGCCACGTTTTCATATGGTAATGAATAAAAATTTTCCGAAGAATGGCCGGGGCGTAATACCAGATATTGAAGTAAAACCTTCTGCTGAAGCAATCCGTAAAGGTTACGATGTGAAAGTTGAATTTGTGAAGAAACTTATCTATGATGGTAAAAAGTAGTTACCTGATTACCTCCAGCACATTAAATGCTCTATCAAAAACGACCATTTCTGCCTTATAATTTTTTTCTATTTTACCCAGGTCACCTGACAGACCAATTACCTTTGCAGGATACAATGAAGCCATTCTCAATGCTTCTTCCAGATCAATACCTGCATGCTCCACACAATTCTTTACGCCCTTCATCATGGTAAGCGCCGAACCGGATAAAGTTCCATCGGGCAATGTATAACGATCTCCTTTGAATACATGCTGGTATGCGCCTTCGCTGGTAGCCGCAACTGCATCAGTAATCATAAACAATCTGTCCTGCATTATTTTTTTACTAATGCGCAGAACAGCAAAATCAACATGAATACCATCCGGTACTATGCTGCTCATGACTGTCGGGTGATTGTAAATGGCGCCCGGTAAACCTGGTGCCCGGTGTTGCAAAGGCGACATAGCATTGAACAAATGGGTTGCAACCGGTATTCCACTATCAAATGCCGCGTATGCCTGCTCATAAGTTGCGTTGCTATGCCCGGCAGAAACAACAATTCCATTATCCTGCAATAATTTTATTATTGCAGGATCACATTGTTCAGGAGCCAGTGTCATTATCTTGATAATACTCTTGCCATGCTCCAATAACATATTTACTTCTTCCAGTGTTGGCTTCTTAATAAAATGTTCAACATGGGCTCCTCTTTTAATGGGATTGAGATAAGGTCCTTCCAGGTGCAAACCGGGTAAACCTTTACCACCCTGCTGCAAATATTCTTTCACCACTTCAATTCCCTTTAAAAAAACATCTATTGAATTGGTGGCCATTGTAATTACAAACTGGGTGGCACCGCCCGACAAACAATATTCATAAGTTGCTTTGATAGCTTCTATAGAAATATCCTGTGAAAACATTTTACCATTGCCCCCGTAAATCTGTATATCAATAAAAGCGGGTGCAAGAAAATTTCCTTTCAGATCTATTTTTTCTGCATCAGCAGGTATGGCATCTGTTGCAATGAGATCGACAATTTTTCCTTCATTGATTAAGACTGCTTTATTCTTGTGCAATGCTGTGCCATCAAAAACAACTGCGTTGTGAAATGCTTTCATATTATAATTCGTATAATTCTAAAGGTAATCCATCAGGGTCCTGGAAAAAAGTAAATCGTTTCCCTGTCATTGCGTCTATACGAACAGGCTCCGTAGCTACTCCTTTTCTCAATAAATTTTCAATCGCTTCATCAATATCATCTACTTCAAAAGCGAGGTGGCGCAATCCGCATGCTTCAGGATGGGAAGGCCGCATAGCCGGATCGGGAAAGGAGAAAAGTTCAATCTGGTAAACATCATTCACTTTCAAATCCAGTTTATAGGATTCTCTTTCTTCGCGATAAGTTTCTTCTAATATGCCAAAGTCAAGTACCTGCGTATAAAATTGTTTTGATAATTCATAGTCGCTGCAGATAATTGCGATGTGGTGAATGCTGTTAATTCTTAAGCTCATTGTATTGATTATTGCTGCTATGGTTGCATCGTAAATTTATCGGCATCTTTCCAGAATGGAAATTTATTTCTCACTTCATCCAACTTTTCCTTCTGGAGTGTTATAGTAAAAATGTCTTCTGCATTTGCTTTGCTATACATTACTTCTCCAAGCGGATCTATCACCATACTATCACCACTATAAATAATTTGATTTCCATCATTTCCTGTTCGATTAACTCCCAGTACATAAGATTGGTTTTCTATGGCCCGTGCCGTTAGCAAAGATTTCCAGGCATGGATTCTCCTTTCGGGCCAGTTGGCAACGTAGATCAATACATCATATTCCGGGCCTACTGCATTCTCTTCTGCAGGAGATTGTCGCGCCCACACCGGGAACCTCAGATCATAACATACCAGCAGGTTTATCTTCCAACCATTAACAGAAGCAATCAATCTTTTGTTGCCAGCAGTATAATGTTCATGCTCACCTGCAAAAGCAAAGCGGTGTTTTTTATCGTAGGTCCCACACTGGCCGTTGGGTAACATCCAGATAAGACGGTTATAATAATTCCCCTTTTCTTCAATCACCACACTTCCGGTAAGTATAATTTTTTTTTCAGCCGTTATGCGTTTCATCCAGCTAACGGTAGGACCGTCCATTTTCTCTGCCAGCTTTTTTGGATTCATGCTAAACCCTGTACTGAACATTTCCGGTAGCACTACTATTTCGGTTTTTTCAGCAATAGCGTTGATCTTTTTTTCAAACATGGAAATATTTGCGGAGCTGTCTTCCCAATGCAAATCGGATTGTATAATGGTGATAGAGAGTGATGACATAGTAGTTGTATCAAAAGATAAAGTTATGAATTGCTCCAACATAAAGTGAATCATAGTTATGATTTTATGGAAGAACAAATTGTTAGCGTTAAAATATAGCTAATGTAAACTTTGCTCATGAGATTCCTATTTATACCCGCAATTGCTATCTTGCTCAAATACCGGTCCTTCAATAATGAGGAGCTTTTGTGAAACATCAACTTAATGGATGATTTTTTGTTGTATGAACAATCCGCTTCTTGCAATTACAATCAGATTTTCTATTATGGTAAAAGATATAGCACAAAAATTTTTAATCTGGCCCGCATCATTGTCGATGTTGCTGACCCTTTTTTCCTGTTCCTTCTCCTCAAAAACTTCACGCAGATTATTAAAGGAATCTGCCAAAGCACCCTATGAAATCATTGTGGTGCCGGGCGTACCCTTTGAAAATGGTCAATGGAGTAGTGTGATGAAGGCGAGGGTCTATTGGGCCAAGTATTTATTCGATAAAGGCATAGCTAAAAACATCATGTTCTCGGGGGCGGCTGTTTACTCGCCCTATTATGAAGCGAAAATTATGGCGCTCTATGCAGAGGCGATCGGCATTCCAAAAGAAAATATTTTTACGGAAACCAGGGCAGAACACAGTACAGAAAATATTTATTACTCTTTTAAGAAATCAAAAAAACTTGGTTTCTCAAGAATTGCATTGGCGTCTGATCCCTTTCAAACAAAAATGCTGGGCAAGTTTACGCGTAATAAACTCAGTGCCGATATCGGGTTGATTCCTTTCATTACAGACACCCTCAAAATAATGGAACCAACCATGACTGATCCGGTTATTGATTACCAGCAGGCATTTGAAAAGGATTTTGTGCCATTAACGAAACGCCAGGGATTCTGGAAACGGTTTCGGGGAACCATGGGGAAGAATGTGGATGTAAAAGCGTATGACTAAATTTTTGTTATTGGTGATTATTAAAGATGAGTAGCATCCAATTGCAGGAAATGAATTCTTCATGCTGCTATTTTCGACTTTTGATCAAACCACGGGGTTTTGTCCAAACCCTGGTAGACTGCAAGATGAAGTGATTGCAAATTAATTTCAAAAAATAATTTGAACTAAGTATCAGTAATCAAACATCAGCGTTTCCATAAACCACCTCATTTTCCGTGAGTTTTGTTTTTATCGCAGAATATTGGTAACAATGAAATGAACCGATAAAATTTTACAACGGGAAAACATGTTAACTACCATCAGCAAAAAACCTAATCATCATATTAATATGCTATCTATAAAAGGATATTGGCTGCATGTATAACCTTATTTTTGCAGCTCAATAAATATTTGATGGAACCGACTATTTTTAAACTGACTCAATATTCTCATGGTGCCGGATGCGGTTGTAAAATTTCGCCCAAAGTGCTGGACCAGATTTTACAAAGCAATATGGCTATGCCGGACAACGATAAACTAATTGTTGGAAATCACAGCAAGGATGACGCGGCGGTTTATGATTTGAGCAATGGCACCGCTTTAATTTCCACTACGGATTTTTTTATGCCGATAGTGGATGATCCATTTGATTTTGGAAGAATAGCTTCTGCCAATGCCATCAGCGATGTGTATGCCATGGGAGGCAAACCCATTCTGGCTATTGCTATACTGGGATGGCCCATCAATACATTACCTGCGCATGTTGCGCAAAAAGTGATTGAAGGGAGCAGAAGTATTTGCGCTGCAGCAGGCATACCATTGGCCGGTGGACATAGCATTGATTCTCCCGAACCTATTTTTGGTCTTGCAGTAAATGGACTGGTTGATATCAGCCATATAAAAAAAAATAACGAAGCAAGAGAAGGAGATACATTATTTCTTACCAAGCCATTGGGTGTTGGTATTCTAACTACGGCAGAAAAAAAAGGCATATTAAAAGAGGCACATAAGAACATTGCTGCAAAACAAATGATGCAATTGAATAAAGTGGGCGAAGCGCTGGGTAAAATAAAAGAAGTATCTGCCATGACTGATGTTACCGGTTTTGGATTGCTGGGTCACCTGGTAGAAATGGCCGAAGGCAGCGGGTTGAGTGCGGTTATTCATTTTGAAAATATTCCAACCATAACAGACGATCTTAAAGATTATATAAATGAAAAATCAATCCCGGGTGGCACAGTAAGAAATTGGGACAGTTATGGTGAAAAAATTGGAGTCGTTACCGATTATCAGAAAGCCATTCTTGCAGATCCGCAAACCAGCGGGGGTTTATTGATTGCTGTTCAATCATCGGGGATAGGTGCAGTCATACAAATTTTAAAGGAATATGGGTTGGAAGAGCGTACTATTTCTATTGGAAAAATGATTGCAAGAGAAGATAAGCGAATACAAATTGTATAAATAAATAAGTTATGCAGCTCAGCACTAACGATTGGATAGGTTTTATCGGTGTCACTATATTGCTATCTGCATTTCTGCTAAATATTTTTAATAGAATATCAAGAGATGGACTGTTGTATATAATTATGAATATAGCAGGCGCAGGACTTGCATGTCTTGCATCTTATCTCATTCACTATATGCCATTCGTTATTTTGGAAGGCGCATGGATGTTGGTTTCCTTATGGGCGCTGATCAGACTCAACATTTCTAAAGATCGATCAAACCAATAATGCATCAATCTTTTTTGCGAGTTTGTGATCCTTATCGGTCACAATATCTCCGGCATCATGAGTGTTGAGCCAAATCTCAACTTTATTATACACATTGGTCCATAATGGATGATGATCCATCTTTTCTGCTTCTAAAGCCACTCTTGTCATGAAGGCAAATGCTTCAGAAAAATTTTTAAACTCAATCTTTCTGTACAGAGTATTTTTTTCTTCTTTCCACTGGCTTCCTGCATTTGTGCTGCTGTTTGTAGCGGTTGGAGACAAATGTCTTGCTTCGAAAAAATTATTTTTCATATAAAAAGGTTTAATCAGTTTTTAAAATATCAGGTGGCCCTTGTTCTTTATTTTTTCATTGGTTAATTCACTTACCATTTGCACTCCATTCATTTCTTTTATTTTACGGCTGATGTTTTCAAAAGTTTTATCATCTACTGCATCTCCTTTCATGAGCCATAGAAAATCATTGTGCTTGAATTCGGGCAAAAGGTATTCGCCATCAAACTTATTATTATACAAATAATGCACCAACGAGCTGTTGGGTTCCGCGTATTCAAACACAGTAAAGAAATAGTTCCGCTTTTTTTTTGTGAGTTGTATTTCAATGCCGTTGTTTACCCGCAGGTTAAACCGGAACAAATGATTGAGCTGCCAGCAAAACTGGTAATCTTTTATAGGCGCCACAATGCCCAATAGCCGGGAGTCTTCAAAAAAGCCCTCGGCCATTTCTTCTATATTCAATGTAAGTTTGGAGCCGGACATCTGCCAGTTTTTAGAATTGAACTTCTGATTCGATGGTTTCGTTACCACGTTTTACTTTTACAATCGTCTTGTCTCCTTTTTTGAACTTACCCAATACCTGCATATAATTTTCTACAGAAAAGACCGGGTATTCCCCTAACTGTATAATCACATCACCTGTTTTTAAACCAGCTTTCTGCGCGGGTCTTCCTTCGCTGATGCCATCGGCCCGTACACCATTGCCACTAAAAGCATAATCTGGCATAATCCCCATCGTAACACTAAACCTGGCAGAAGTGGTGCTTTGCGTTTCCCTTGTTTTAGTAAAAGCGAGTTTGCCTTTGTTATTGGTTTCTTCAATTATTTTATAGATGTATTTTACTACCCGGTATTCACCGGTATAATTAATTTTATCTGCATCATCGCTGGGCCGGTGATAATCGCTGTGTAATCCCGTAAAGAAAAATAAAACAGGAATGTCTTTTCGATAGAATGAAGTATGATCACTTGGACCGGAACCGCTGCTATCGTACCTGTTAATAATATTTTTATCGCTGCTGATAGTGGTAAACAATTGCCCCCAGGTGGGTGAAGTGCCATAACCGCCAACCGTTAATACTTTACTGCTATCGTTCAACCTTCCTACCATATCCATATTGATCATATAATTCACTTTGGAAAGATCAACGGTTGGATGTTCTGTAAAATATTTTGACCCAAATAACCCCAGTTCTTCACCGGAAAAAGCAGTGAATAGGTAATTGTTGTTTTTATATTTTGAAGTTTTCAGCAGTTTGGCCAATTCTATCAAAGCAGCGGTGCCACTGGCATTATCATCCGCACCATTGTGTATCATTTTTTCCGCTCCGCGGTACATAGAATTGTTATCCTCTCCATAACCCAGGTGATCAAAATGCGCACCGGCAACGATGGTTGTAGCCGCACCGTTGTCGATATAACCAATAACATTATGTCCCGTTCTTTTTTTATCTGCAAACACCGCTTTTAATTTGAGTTCCACTGTTGCGGATTCATCACTGAAATATTTTTTTGCAATGGATTTCTGAACAAAAAAAACTGGAATCAACAGCGGTTCTGTTTTTTCTTTTGGATCAAAGATAAATCCATCTTCTTTTGTACCAGAATTATAAACGATTAATGACGAAGCTTTTTTCTTTGCTGCATCTTTTTCCTGGTCGATGACATAAGCTTTGACATCAAAGTGCGGGTTGTCTTTATTATTTTCCAGTTCTTCTTTCAAATCCAAAAACCAGGGTTGTCCGTTTTCACGCAAAGCAACAGAGGGGGCAGATTCAATTAATTTATCGGGTGAACCCATGAAAGGAAAGTAATCAGTTGTTTTTAACTCAGCACCATTAATGAAAAGAAAACTGTTTTTGCTGATCTCTTTTCCATCATTGATATCAAAAGGCTGGAACCAACTACTATCTCCTTTGGGTTGAAGACCTGCTTTTTCAAATTGACCCGCTATATAATCCATGGCCAATTTTTCTCCATTGGTTCCGGCACGCCGGCCCTCCAGTTTATCGTCGGCAAGAAAATGAACATGTGCCTCCAGGTTAGCAACAACTGCTTTGTCTGCTTTCTTTAGTTTTTGTGCATTGGAAAAGTTGCTGATTAAAAAGAAGAGCAACAGGGAAGCAATGGTCTTTCGAATCATAGTGGGATAGTTAATAGTACATGCAAAGTTACAGGCCAATTATGATTACATAAGAGATAAGGGAAAATTTATAGTTAATTTCTGCAGAACCGGGTGGGCAATCACTTTTGATATAGTAACATACATGAAGTAACGGGTATTTTACCCAAGCGTACAACAACTGCAAAAGCCACTCTGGCATTAATTTAGCAGCCGGTTAACTGCTATAACAACCTATTTTTAATATATTCGCCCTTAACATTCCTGTAGCTACATGAAGAAATTTCTATTGCCCGCTGCCTTACTGATTTCGGCCCATATTTTTGCACAGACAACCGGTTATAATATCGGCATTACATTGAAGCCTTATAAAAATCAATACGTTTATCTGGGTTATTATTATGGAAAGATAAAAGCACTGGCAGATTCTGCAATGCTGGACAATAACAGCAACGCCAGTTTTAAGGGAAAGGCCAAACTAAATGGTGGTATTTATTTCGTCGTTTCGCCGCGCAAAGAAATTTTGTTTGAAGTATTGCTGGATAAACAGCAAACATTTTCAATAGTAGCAGATACCATCAACCTGCCCAATGGCGTAAAATTTACAAACTCACCCGATAATAGTTTATTTCAGGCCTACTCAAAGTTTGCTTCGGGAAATGGTAAAATAATAACAGGCTATATGGGCGATCTGGGTGCGGCTAAAAGCAAGACCGACAGTAGCCGGATTTCCGAAAAATTACAGTCCCTCAATAAACAGTTGCAAAACTACCGGGATAGCGTAGCTGCAAAAAACCCCGGCAGCATGCTTACTGCTTTGTTCAAGGCTTTAAAGGAACCTACTGTTCCGCCAGCCGCCAAACACCCGGGGGGTCATTACGATTCTTTGTATGCCTATAATTATTTCAAACATCATTTCTGGGATGGCGTAAGTTTTACAGACAATCGATTGCTGCGCACACCCATTTTTGAATTAAAGCTTGACAAATATTATAAAACATTGGTGGCACCGGATCCGGATAGCATCAAGAATGAAGTAGATATCATGCTGGCAAATTCGGCTTCCAATAAGGAAATGTATAAATACCTGCTAACCTACTTTGTACAGGCTTATATCAATCCTACCTATATGGGACAGGATGCTGTATTTGTACACCTGTTTGAAAAGTACATCAATAATAATGACCAGGTAGACTGGTTTACCGAGAAGTATAAGAAATACATGTACGACCGGGCCTATAGCCTGATGGCAAACCTGATTGGAGCGCCTGCACAGAACCTGGAACTGGTTGATACGGCGGAAAAGCCGAAACCACTCTTTGATATTAGTGCTCCCTATATAGTCATCTGCTTCTGGGATGCTACCTGCAGCCATTGTAAAGAGGTAGTACCTAAAGTTGATTCCATGTACCAGCATAAATGGAAACAACAAGGTGTAGTTATCTATGGCGTAATGGTGGATGGTGGCAAAGATGCCTGGATGAGCTATATACGTGAAAACAATTTAAGAGACTGGATACACGTTTATGAAACCACGGCGCAAAGGGATGCGGGTTATGCTGCCAATAAACCAAATTTCAGGCAGTTGTATGATGTTTACCAGACACCCATCCTTTATTTGCTGGATAAAGACAAACGAATCATTGCCAAAAAACTAACTTATGAGCAGATTGATGAAGTGTTGAACATGAAAATGAAACTGGCGAAATGATTTTTGATCGCTTGTATTGTAAATCCAATTGATGAACTTCCGGAATATGAAATATCTGATTGCTGTTTTGTTGATGCTAACTGTTTGCAGGGTTGAATCGCAAATGTTGTTTACTTACGGAACAACTCCTGTAAGTAAAGAGGAATACCTGCGGGCATTTAATAAAAACAATAATGGCTCCGCAAATGATGAAAAAGCCTACCGCGATTATCTTGAATTATACATCCGATTCAAATTAAAAGTTAAAGCAGCTTACGATGCAAAGCTGGATACACTGGCAACCCAGAAGAGCGAATTGATCAATTTCCGCAACCAGATTGCAGACGGTTTTATGAATGATGAAGGCATAGTGCAGTCGCTCGTAACTGAAGCATTTGAACGTAGCCAGAAAGACATCCGCATTTCACATATTTATATCCCCTTTACTGGTACAGATACGCTTTCTGCCTTTAAAAAAGCAACTGAAGCCTATAAAAAACTTCAACAGCCCCGTGCAGATTTTGCCACCATTGCAGAAACCTATTCCGAAGATCCATCGGTTCATGTCAATAAAGGCGACCTGGGTTATATCACAACTTTTCTCTTGCCTTATGAATTGGAAACACTGGCATATAATACGGCTGAAGGCAAAATATCAAAATTATATAAGAGCAAAACAGCCTATCATATTTTTAAAACAATCGCTATCCGTCCTGCAATCGGTCGCATGAAAGCCGCACAGATATTACTGGCTTTTAAACCGGGCGCTGATAGCAATGAAAAAGCTGCCCTTAAAAATACCGCTGACTCCATTTATGAGGCGTTACAGAAAGGTGCTTCTTTCACTGCAATGGTTACCAGGTATAGTAATGATAATGTGAGTTATCAAACCGGCGGGTTAATGCCGGAATTTGGCGTGGGAAGATACAATGCGGATTTTGAAAATGCAGCATTCGCACTTGCAAAAGACAGTGATATCAGCAAACCAATCCTGAGTACTTATGGCTATCATATTTTGAAACGAATTGAACGGTTACCAGTAAACGCAGATAAAAATAGGACGGAAGCAATGTCTCAACTCAAACAATCCGTGCAGGCAGATAACCGCATACAGTTGGCAAAGAAAGCACTGTCACAAAAAATTATTAAGACTGGAGGTTATATTAAAGCAAAGTACCCCGAAAGTCTTTTGTGGACATATATGGACAGTGTTTACCAAAACAGGAACACGCCGCAATCTGCTCAAATGAACGACAAAACAATTATTTTTTCATTTCCTGGTCAGAAAGTAACCGCCGCTGATTTTGCAAGGTATTTGAATACGGTTAAAAACATGCCGGATGTAATGCGCGGTAAAGCAATTCCACAATTGTTACCAGACTATACGGAAGTAGTGGCAATGGAATATTACCGCAACAATATGGAAAAATTCAATAAGGAATTTGCTTACCAGTTGAAAGAGTTTAAAGATGGTAACCTGTTGTTTGAAATTATGCAACAGCAGGTATGGGATAAAGCAGCTACAGATTCTATTGGCTTAAGAAAATATTACGACAACAATAAAAATAAATATTGGTGGGAATCAAGCGCGAATGTGATCATATTTACCTGCAGTGATTCGTTGAGTGCAATAAAAGCAAGAAGTATTTTTTTGAAAACTCCATCAGAATGGAGAACCCAGGTTCAGAATGCGGATGGCACTTTGCAGGCAGATTCAGGTCGCTTTGAATTAACACAACTTCCCGTTTCCGTTGGTGCTAATTTAAAAGAGGGATTCACTTCAGAGCCTGTTAAAACATCTACCGACAATATCCACACATTTGTTTATATCATTAAAGTAAATAAAGAACGCGCTCCCCGCAACTTTGAAGATGCAAAAGGATTTGTGATCAACGATTACCAATCGTTCCTGGAAGACAAATGGATCATAAACCTGAAAAAGAAATACCCGGTTAAGGTAAATGAAACGGTCCTGAAAACCTGCTGGAAATAGTAACAACTCCTTCATCAGACATTTTTCCCTAGTTATTTATGCTGGATTTCTAATGAATGAATAAATTTTATTTGTTTTCGATTAAACCAGCCGGATATAATATTGTCTTAAATACATCGTAAAAAAAATAATTGATTTTTATTGGCATATTTTATGTCTGTACCGTAATCAAATTTGTATAAAATGAAAACACTAATTGTTCTGTTCACGACAACTATCATTGCACTTGCTGGTTATTCTCAGGAAGGGGCTGTTTATCTGAAGGGCGGTGTCAATCTCGCCAATATATCTACCAGCAGTGATGGACGCATCAATAATGCCAATGGATTAGTAAGCTTTCATGTGGGGTTTATGGGAGACGCTCCTTTGGGGAAATTTTTCGCCGTTCAACCGGGAATTTTATTCACAGGTAAAGGATCAAAAACACAAACTGGTCAACCCGGAGACAGTTATTATTATAAAGCCACTTCCAATCCTTTGTATGTTGAAGTGCCGGTAAACTTTGTATTTAAAGTTCCTTTGGCCAAAGATGGTTCTTCCTTTTTTGTAGGGGCTGGTCCTTATGCAGCCGTTGGTGTAGGTGGAAAAAATAAAGTAGAAGGTAATGCAGGGCTGGTATCATTTAAAGGAAATGATGCTATTAAATTCAGCAACGATGATCCAACTACGTTCAATGAGCAGGAAGGCGCGGGCCTTGGTATTATGCGGCGCTTTGATTTTGGTCTAAATGCAACAGCCGGCCTGGAACTGGATAAGGTTTTATTATCTGTTAATTATGGATACGGACTTACGAAAATAAATTCAGTAGCTAAAAATGATAATGATAAAAACAAACACCGGGTATTAAGTTTGTCGCTGGGATTTAAGTTATAATACTCTATCTCCACATAAAAAAAGCGTCTCACATGAAGTAGTGAGACGCTTTTCCTTTTGCAGGCATCCTCGTATATTTTATCCGGCAATCTCCTTAACTACATTGAAAATAATTTGCAGCTTACCCAGCGTATAATAGTGTAATACCGGTACAGCAGCTTTTTTCAATTCTTTGCTTTGCTGAATCAGCCACTCGGTACCAATTTTTTCTACATCCTCATCTGTCTTCGCTTTTGTGATAGCGTTTGAAAGTTCGTTGGGAATATCTACATGAAATATTTTTGGTAATATATTCAGTTGTTTTTTATTGGTGATAGGTTTTAAACCTGGTATGATAGGCACATCAATGCCATTCTCTCTGCACAATTTTACAAATTCAAAATATTTTTGATTGTTGAAGAACATTTGTGTCATAATATATTCTGCACCTGCATCAACTTTTGCTTTCAGGTAACTGATATCTGATTCCAGGTTGGGAGCTTCAAAATGTTTTTCCGGGTAACCTGCTACACCCATACAAAAGTTAGTCTTGCCACCATTTTTGATATCCTCCTCCTGGTAAATTCCATTGTTGAGGTTTGAAACCTGCTTCAGCAAATCCAGCGCATAACGGTTACCGTCTGGATGCGGTTCAAACGAAGCTTCATTTTTTGCCGCATCACCACGTAATACCAAAACATTGTCTATGCCCAGGAAATTCAAATCTATCAATGCATCTTCTGTTTCTCTTTTTGAAAAACCACCACATATCAAATGCGGTACCGCATCAACCTGGTAATGGTTCATAATAGCAGCGCAAATACCTACTGTACCGGGTCTTTTTCTAACCTCCACCTTTTCAAATGTACCATCTGCTTTTTTCTTAAACATCGTTTCACTGCGGTGATAGGTAACATTAATGAAAGAGGGTTTAAATTCCATTAAAGGATCCAGGTGTTCATAGATTGCTGTAATTCCCTTTCCTTTCAGTGGTGGCAACACTTCAAATGAAATCAATGAGGATTTAGCTGCGTTAATGTGTTCGATTACCTTCATGTGTGTAAATATTGCCGCAAACATAGTCAGGGTTCACTACAAATCAAAAAGCTGTTAAATAAATTACGGTGCTACACTATTGACCCAGTTCTGGTATTTTTGCTGAAACAGCATTTCATTGAGTTTAACCATACATACCCGGAACTTAATTAAAAGTTATCGCAACCGCACAGTTGTCAACAACGTGTCTATTGAAGTGAAACAGGGAGAGATTGTTGGTCTTTTAGGACCTAATGGAGCCGGTAAAACAACTACATTTTATATGGTAGTTGGTTTGATAAGGCCGGATGAAGGTTCTGTTTTCTTAGAGGACGAAGAAATAACCAGGCAACCCATGTACAAAAGAGCACAGATGGGTTTGGGTTACCTGCCACAGGAAGCATCTGTTTTTCGAAAGCTTTCTGTAGAAGATAATATTAAAGCGATTCTTGAAATGACCAAACTTTCCCGCCAGGAACAAAAGGTAAAGTTAGAATCATTGCTGGATGAATTTGGTCTGCAGCATGTAAGGAAAAATAATGGTGACAGCTTGAGCGGGGGAGAAAGAAGAAGAACAGAGATAGCACGTGCTTTGGCGGTTGATCCCAAATTTATTTTATTGGACGAACCATTTGCAGGAGTTGATCCCATTGCAGTTGAAGACATTCAAACGGTGGTTGCAAGACTTAAAACAAAAAACATAGGTATCTTAATTACAGATCATAATGTAAATGAAACACTTTCTATTTGCGACAGGGCCTATCTGTTGATTGAAGGAAAAATATTCAAACATGGAACCGCGGAGCAACTGGCCGACGACGAGCAGGTAAGGCGTTTGTACCTCGGAAGAAACTTTGAATTGAAAAGAAAAGACTATTTACATGAAGAAGCAAAAAAGAGCGAGGTTGAATTTCCAAACCGGGGAAGCATGTCTGATCCGCTATTAAACAAAGACGATCTTTATAAAGGTGAATAATATCCAATCGTGCAGGTGAATAACAATTGATCATCCGAAAATGATGGGCAAATAAGGATACATAGCTTATAAAATCCCCGTAAATTATCATCACTTTCTGAATCTATCATTATTTACAGTTTAATACCTAAGTCTCGGGGCATTTGTTTATTTTGCTGACTACACATGAAATTACTTTCGCCTGCTATATCAAAGCTGGCCAGGTTGCGGCTCTGGTTAATTGAACTCTGGACCCTACAACCAGTCGCAGCCCAGCGCGAGGTATTGCAGGAACTGGTGACCGCGGCACAATACACAGAATTTGGCCGGCAGTATAAATTCAATCGGTTGTTTTCCTTAAAGACATTTAAGCAAACAGTTCCAGTACATGAGTATGAGGATTTGAAGCCTTATATTTTGCGTATGATGAACGGGGAAGAAAATATATTATGGAACACGCCCATTGAATGGTTTGCAAAAAGCAGTGGCACAACAAGCGATAAAAGCAAGTTCATCCCTGTTAGCCAGGAAAGCCTGGAAAAAAATCATTTTCAAGGTTCCAAAGATGTGCTTACCATGTATTATAAAAATTATCCCGATTCTGATTTGCTTACCGGCAAGGGTTTGGTGATAGGTGGTAGTCACCAGGTTCATAAAATGAATGAAAATATACAGTATGGTGATTTGAGCGCGGTATTGATGCAAAATTCTCCGGTATGGAGTAACTGGATAAGAACCCCTGAATTAAGTATTGCGCTTATGGATGAATGGGAGGGGAAGATAGAACAGCTTGCAAAATCTACGATGAACGAAAATGTCACTTCTATTTCAGGTGTACCAACCTGGACGTTGGTTCTCATCAAACGTATCCTAGAAATTAGTGGCAAAAAGTATTTAAGCGAAGTATGGCCTAACCTGGAATTATATATTCATGGCGGGGTATCGTTTGTACCATATAAAGAACAATTCGTTAATTTAATTGGCAAAGACATCCGTTACCTCGAAATATACAATGCCAGTGAGGGCTTCTTTGCAGCCAATGAAAAACCCGGCGATGATGGAATGTTGTTGTTTATGCAGCACGGTATTTTTTATGAGTTTATGCCAATAGAAGAATATGGAAAAAAATTCCCCGTGACAGTTGGACCCGACAAGGTGGAGTTGAATAAAAATTATGCACTGGTGATAAGTACTACCGGTGGCTTATGGAGGTACATCATTGGAGATACGGTTAAATTCAATTCACTAAATCCGTATAAGATAAAAGTAAGTGGAAGATTAAAACACTATATGAATGCATTTGGCGAAGAAGTTATTGTAGATAATACCGATAGAGCAATTGCCATTGCATGTGAAAAATCCGGCGCCATCGTAAATGATTACACGGCAGCGCCAATTTATTTCAGTAATAATAGCAATGGTGCACATGAATGGCTGATTGAATTTGATAAACCTCCTGCAGATTTTAAACTATTCACATATGAACTGGATTCTGCGCTAAAAAGTCTCAATAGTGATTATGAAGCCAAGCGATATAAAGACATTGCACTGCGCATGCCGATCCTGCATGCTTTAAAGAGGGGGACTTTTAATGAATGGCTGAAAAGTAAAGGAAAATTGGGGGGTCAGCATAAGGTTCCCCGGCTTAGCAACGAAAGGACCTTATTAGAAGAAATATTGGTGCTGAATAATTGTTAGCAATTCCCGCCCCTCCCAATTCGCAAATTTCAAAACGAATACAACCAAAGTTGATTTCAATTACTTTTGATACCAATAAATGCTCTAGCAATGAAATTAATAGAAAATAAAATAGCTATAATAACAGGAGCGGCCCGTGGTATTGGTGAAGGAATTGCTGTTAAACTGGCCGAACAGGGTGCCCATATTGCGTTTACTTATGTGAGTGATAGCAGTGCCGAAAAAGCAAAAGCACTGGAAGAAAAATTGCAGGGACTCGGTGTAAAGGCCAAAGCCTATAAAAGTAATGCAGGAGACTTTTCCGCCAGCGAATCTTTTGTGAATGATGTGATAAAGGAATTTGGTACCGTAGACATTTGCGTAAACAACGCCGGTATTTCTAAGGATAACTTATTGCTTCGTATGACGCCGGAACAATGGGATGATGTAATAAATATAAATCTTAAAAGTGTTTACAATATGACGAAGCAGGTAATTCGCCCGATGATGAAAGCAAAAAAAGGGTCCATTATTAATATGAGTTCCATTATTGGAATACGTGGAAATGCGGGTCAGAGCAGCTATGCGGCCAGCAAGGCCGGTATTATTGGTTTTACAAAATCAATTGCGGCTGAACTTGGTAGTCGCAATGTTCGCTGCAATGCCATTGCACCTGGCTTTATTGAAACAGATATGACACATTATTTAAAAGAAGGGGAAGCTTCCAAAACCTTTCTTGAAAAAATACCGTTGGGCAGATTTGGTACTGCTGAAGAAATAGCCAATACAACATTGTTTCTTGCATCAGACTGGAGCAGTTATATAACCGGCCAGGTCATCAGTGCCTGCGGTGGATTGAATATATAAACTGATCTGATGGTTTCGTCTGACAGAACAGAAGTTGATTGGTTGATTGAAATGTTTAATGCTTGAAATGTTGAATGGTTGATTGGTAAACCCGGTCAGACGAGGACTATAGATCAAGTTCAGAATTTAATATTTCTTGTTTTGATATAATGATGCCAGAGCAACATAGTTGCAATAGAACGATGTGGACGCCAGGATTCAGCCAGCCTTATGATCTCATCTTTTGAAGTTTGTTTTGGCAAATTTTTTATTTCTTTAAAGGCATTCAGCATTGCCAGGTCACCCGTGGGAAATATATCACTCCTTTGCAACGCAAAAAGTAAATACACATCTGCTGTCCAGTCGCCAATGCCTTTTATTTTTTTTAACGCGGTTTTTATTTCCTCATCGGAACTGGCAGTAATTCTTTTAAGGGAAAGTTCTTTATTGAGTATGGCATTTGCGAGGCAACGGGTATAAACTGTTTTCTGGCAACTGAAATAGCAAGCTCTCATTTCTTTGTCAGAAAGCTGTAATAATTTTTTTGGAGTGATGAACCCAATTTTTTCTTTCAGTTTGTTGAATGCGGCTTTGGCGGAAGCCAATGAAACCTGTTGTTCAAGTATGATATGAATCAGGGTGGCAAAAGAAGGGGAACGTGTCCACATGGGGGGATGACCATGTTCTTTCAGTATTGATTTTAACTGAGGGTCTTTCTCAGCCAGCGAATCACAGATTAGCGCAAAATTATTTTTGTTGAATTGAAGGGGCATGAATCGGAAATATAGGGAACGATGAATCTTAATTCTAAAAAAGATTCAAACAATCAGGTAGAGGTATTAATTATTTTTTTGTTTTGAATTTTGCGATAGCATTTTTTGTAAAACTACTCAGCACCAATCGCCCGCTGATGGCTGCGCGGTCTGCCAGAAGCTGATCCCAATGATCTGTCCCTTTCCAGAATATAGATTTCATTTCGCTCATTGCTTCTGAACTGGAATGCGCAAGCAGGCCTGATAGACGAATGATGGACTCATCCATTTCTTCAATACTGGCATGTACTTCGGAAAACAAACCTTTTCTTTTTGCCCAATCTGCATTGCGCCACATAGAAGCGTCAATGGCCAGGTAAGAGAATGAAGCAGTTCCCGTCTTTCTTTCAATAGCAGGCCCAACAACAAATGGTCCTATACCAATGGCCAACTCACTTAATTTTACTTCCGCAGCTTCTGTGGCAATTGCATAATCAACCGATGCCATTAGTCCAACACCACCCCCCACACATTTGCCATGAATACGACCAATGATTAGCTTCGGGCACTTACGCATTGCATTTATAACATTTGCAAAACCTTTGAAAAAAGCAAGTCCTTCCTCTTCATTCTTAATGGCAAGCAATTCATCAAAGGAAGCGCCAGCACAAAATGCTTTGTCACCCGCGGAACGAAGAATAATTATTTTGGTATCTGTATCCAATCCGGCATGATGAATCTCCTGCGCTAGTTCGCTTAATAATTTTGCAGGAAGTGAATTACTTTGAGGATGAAAAAATTCGATGCTGGTAATTCCCGAATGATCGGTATGAGATTTTACATATCCTTCTAACATAATATAATTTTTTTGCAAAGGAATTATCACAGAAATCGAGAGTGCTTTACATTATTATGCGAAACCATTCTGCAATCACTCTTTATTAAAATTAAATAATAAACCTATTTAAAAGTTATCCAGCATTAAAAAACATCACCCGTTTTAGACGCAATTACTTTTTTTAAATTGTTATAATTTAGTGGTACTTGTCCCCTGGTTTTTTAACCTATTAAGTTAATTCATGATCAATAATTTTCATTAACTAATTGGTTTAATTGCCACAATTTATTTTCACTGCTGTACCAAATTCTTCCTCACCATTGTTAATATAGTACCTATTGCTACATGCTCATTGGTTTCATCTAAAACTTCTACATACCATTTCACAATGCCTTTGGGTATATCGGTTTCCTCTTTTTTATCCTGCGAAATTTTTTCTTTGCAGGTAAACCGTACATAGATAGAATTGCCCGGGTATATTGGTTTAGTAAAACGCAATTCGTCGATTCCATAATTCAACAACACCGGCCCCAGGTCGCTACCATCCACAAATAAGCCCGCCGCGGCGCTTAAAATAAAATAACCATGCGCCACCTGTTTTTCAAACATGGTATCTTTAAAATCCGTATTACTTTTATGGGCGTAAAAATGATCGCTGCTTAAATCAGCAAAAGCATTGATGTCATTGGCGCTAATCAATCTGCTGGCTGTTATTACCTGGTCACTGATCTGTAACTCATCAAAATATTTTTTAAAAGGATGAGTGGCTGTAATATTGCCTTTTGCAAATGGCTGGTAAACGTTGGTAATGGCAGTAATCGTTGAAGGCGAGGATTGAACCGCCACACGCTGCATATAATGTTTTACGCCCCGCACTCCACCCATTTCTTCTCCGCCACCTGCCCTGCCAGGACCGCCATGCACCAGCAACGGTAACGGCGAACCATGACCGGTACTTTCTTTTGCACATTCATTATTTAATACCAGTATTCTTCCATGGTGAGTAGCCGCAGACAATGCATAATGCCTGGCAATTTTATTATCAGCCGTTACGATAGTACTGCAGAGTGAACCCTTTCCCATTTTACTCAATTCTATTGCTTCATCCATATTTTTATAAGGCATAATGGTACTTACCGGACCAAATGCTTCAATACTATGTACTGCTTCAGTTAATAGGGGTTTATCGTTCAGTAGAAGTAGCGGTCCCATAAAAGCACCCTTGATAGCGTCTGCATCAATTAATTCTACGCTATCAAGAGAACCGTATACTATTTGAGAGGAAGCAAGTAGTTTGCTGACCTGTGATTTCACTTCATTTATTTGAGTTTTCCCGGCCAATGATCCCATTCTTACTTTCTCATTCTCAGGATTGCCAATGGTTGTTTTACCAAGTTCTTTTGCGATGGCCTTGTACATTTCTTCGATTTTATTATGGGGAACAAAAATTCTGCGGATGGCTGTGCATTTCTGACCGGCCTTAATGGTCATCTCTTTTCGCACCTCTTTAATAAATAAATCCCATTCGGGTTTGTCAGTTGTTACATCGTCGCCCAATACGATACAATTAAGCGAATCTGCTTCCATCGTAAAAGGAACACATTCTCTTAATATATTTTGATTTGATTTAAGCATTAAACCGGTGGATGCCGAACCGGTAAATGTTATTACATCCTGCGATCCAACATGATCCAGCAAATCGCCGGCGCTTCCACAGATTAGCTGCAATGCTCCTGCTGGTAAAATATTACTGGCAATAATTTCCTTTACTACTGCTTCAGTTAGATAAGAAGTAATACTGGCAGGTTTTACAATTGCGGGTACACCTGCCAGTAAGTTGACAGCAATTTTCTCCAGCATCCCCCATACAGGAAAATTAAAAGCATTGATATGAACAGCCACTCCCTCCCTGGGAACCAGTATATGCTGTGCCATAAAACTATTTGCTTTGCTGAGATTATGCGGATCTCCATCAAGGCAATAAAATTCATTCGGAAATTTTCTGCGCAGGGAGGCATTGGCAAATAAATTTCCGATGCCTCCTTCAATATCAATCCAGTTGTCGATTCTTGTAGCGCCAGTTTTATACCCAATGGAATAAAAAACTTCTTTTTTTTCATTTAGGTGTAGTGCCAATGCGCGCAACATTCTGCCCCTTTCATGAAAAGTCATTTTACGCAATGCCGGGTTGCCTGTTTTTCTTGCATAGGAGAGTATGGATGCAAAATCCAATCCTTTGGTAGAGGCAAAAGCTACAATATTACCATTTACAGCATTGTATAAAGGCTGTCCTTCGCCATCAGCGGTAATCCAGTGGCCGGTAATATAATTTTCCAATTTATTCATAATGCAAGACTGTTTACAGGCGAAAGTACTTTAAAAGATAAAAAACCAGACTATGATCTGAATCACAGGCACTTTTATTTAACGTTTGTAAATTTGTGCCATTACCTGGTTTATGTGGAAAAAAATTACAGCAACAATTTTAGTACTGGCCTTCGCAGCACACAGCTTTTGTAATTTCATTATCGTAATTGATTATTACATTAACAGCGATGCTTTTGCTAAAAACTGTATTAATAAAGCCAGGCCCGTAATGCATTGTAATGGCAAATGCCAGATGATGAAAAAATTACAACAACAGGAAAAAAGTGACCAGGGAAATCCCGAAAGAAAAATGGAGAATAAAATAGAAGTGATTTCAGCTAAATCTTTTTTTGCCACATTGAAACAATTGGTAGCCCCGGGTTTGCCAGTCTATGCTGAGATTATAATACAAAGCCCGGTAGATCGTTCCTACTCATTGCTAAGACCTCCGCTGCCTGCGTAGTCTGCAGATGCTATCTCAAATCAATTGGCAAGATTATTCTATTTTTTTAATCAAAAGTTTTTTTATGAAGAAGCTGATTATTGCGGCTATTGCATTGTTATCTTTTGGCGGGTTGCAAGCCTGCGAAATTTGCGGTTGTGGCGTTGGCAATTATTATATCGGAATATTACCACAATTCAATCATGTTTTTTTTGGTGTTCGTTACCAGTTCAGGTATTTCAATACCAGACTAACCGACGATCCTTCACAGTTCAGCCGGGATCATTACCAGACAACAGAATTATGGGGCGGTTGGAACATTGGTAAGAAATGGAACCTGCTGGCTTTTGTTCCTTACAATATCAGTCACCAGGTTTCTGATGAAGGAACCAGCAAACTCAGCGGCATTGGGGATGTAGCCATATTGATCAATTATAAATTATTTGATATAGCTTCCACCAATGGAAAAACACAGTTGATTACCCAGCAGCTTTGGTTGGGTGGAGGTGTTAAACTGGCAACAGGTAAATTTCAAATCGATCCATCAGACCCCGATGTTGTGGCCGCAGCCAACACACAAATTGGTTCTGGAAGTACAGATTATATTTTAAATGCGGTTTACAATATTCATATCAATAAACTGGGAGTGAGTACCAACGTTAATTATAAAATAAATAGTATTAACAGAAGTAACTACAGGTTTGGAGATAAATTCACGACAAATAGTTTTGTTTACTATCCTTTGAAGATTTCAAAACTTACCGTTACACCCAATATTGGTATACTGTATGAAAACGCCGCCATTAACAAACTTCATTCTGTAAAAGTTGCGCAGACCGGTGGTTATGCTGGATTGGGATCTGTTGGACTGGAATTGGGAATGGGAAAAATAACTGTGGGAGGAAATTTACAGGCACCCGTTGCGCAAAATTTTGCAAACGGGCAAACTCAATCAAAAACCAGGGGAATGTTACATGTAACCGTTGCATTGTGATAATTGGTTCAAATCAAACCAAATTGTCTTGCATGGTGAGTAGCATGTTTGTGTAGTAATTGAATAGCTTCATCATACTCCAGGTCTCCGAATACAGGGTTTTTTATTTTGAGGCCCGGTTTTTTTTCATAAACTTCAAAAAAATCTAATAATTCTTTTTGGAGTTTTACTATTCCCTCACTAACAGATTTGAAATGCAGTGGTAATGGATCTTCAGGAAAAGAAGGAGATTTAGTATTTTCTTTGAAGGCTGAATTGCTCATTAAAAATTGCCTGAATGCCGGAAGTTTCTCTTCAGGGGTATAGACTTTTTCTGTTTTGATTTTTCCATTAGCGCTTTTAACTGCCAGCACCATATGTTCTACCATCTGTTGAAAATTCATTTTACCCCATTTAGCGGTTGCGAAGGGATCTGCATTTTGAAGTAATTGAATAAAAGTTTGCTGAATAAAAATACGCTTGTCCTGATCCATTTATGCAATTGTGGCTGGATGAAAAATGTCTTCACTTATATAAACGATACAAGAGTGATTTTGGTTCTCAGAACTATATGGTAAGTCTTTTGTCGATTTCTATACACAAGGCATTGAAAATTTTATCCACAGTACCTTCACCTTTTACCAGTACCACTTTTTCAAACTGTCGATAGTAATCTGCTACAGCCGATGTCTTATTGTGGTATTCAGTAATCCTTGACCGGATAATATCTTCTTTGCTGTCATCGCTCCGGCCAGAAGTAAGACCACGGTTTAACAGGCGACTGATCAATTCTTCCTCGCTAACATTCAACGCCAGCAATACATTAATTGACGCGCCATATTTTGACAGTAATGAATCCAATGCTTCAGATTGGGCTTTTGTCCTGGGAAAACCATCAAACAAAAAACCCTTGGCTTGCGGATTATTAACCAAAGCTGAGCTAATCATTCCTATAACAACCTCATCTGGTACCAATTGGCCTTTATCCATGAAACTTTTGGCGGCAAGTCCAAGCTCAGTCTCATTTGAAATTTCACTGCGCAGCAGATCACCGGTCGAAAGATGTTTCAAACCGTACCTTGCAATGAGCTTTTCTGATTGTGTTCCTTTGCCGCTACCCGGAGGGCCAAATAAGATTAAATTGAACATAGACTAACCAAGCATTTTGAGACAAAACAAATATAAAGGAACACCCTTAAAATCCTTTAACAATTTTAAGATGATTTTTAAAACAAGGAGCTTATGTAAATTGTTAAACCAATAATATGGTCGTTAATACGACAATCCGTAAAATGCTCTGTAGCGTACATTTGTTATACAACTACGAACATGAAAAATATCATCAGAACATTATTTATTTTGTTATTACCTGCAATGTTTACGCATTGTAGTTATTCTCAAACTTCTTCAACAAAAAAAACGTCAAAAATGGAGAATAATGAAAAGAAAAGTCCTGTGTATTCCAAAACAGCTTCACAGCCAGTCAATTTGAGTGATGAGGAATGGAAAAAAGTATTACCTGCTGAAGTGTACAATATAGCCCGTCAGAAAGGAACAGAACGCCCCTGGACCAGTCCATACGAAACCTCCAAAGAAATTGGTACTTATTATTGCGCGGTGTGTGGTAATCCCTTATTTAAAAGTGATACCAAATTTGAAAGCGGTTGCGGATGGCCTAGTTTTTATCAGCCCGTTAGTAAAACCAGTATTATTTATCAGCCGGATAATACCTTTGGTATGAAAAGAACAGAGGTAGAGTGTGGCCGTTGTAAATCCCACCTTGGCCATGTATTTGAAGATGGTCCGCCGCCAACTGGTTTACGTTATTGTATAAATGGTGTGGTACTGGACTTTGAAAAGGCAGAAGCAGCGGAAAAAAAATACAATGAAAAAAAGCAAGGTTAGTTCATAAGTTATTAATTAAAAAAGCCACCAATGAGGTGGCTTTTTTAGTTGGAATAAATATAACCGATTATTTTACTTCATTTAATTCAACATTTACAGTAATTGCCACATCTTTACTTACTATCAGGCCTCCGGTTTCTGTAGGTGCGCTCCATTTAAGGTTATAATCAAACCTGTTAATAGTAGTAGAAGCTTTAAAACCAGCCTTGTTGCCACGTTGCGTTTTAGCAACACCGCCAAAGTTCACATCAAAACTAACAGGTTTAGTTATATCACGGATAGTGAGATTTCCATTTAGTTTGAATTTATTGTTTCCTTCGGGCACAAATGAAGTGCTTTCAAATTTCATGGCCGGAAACTTCTCCGCATTGAAGAAATCATCGCTTTTCAAATGTTTGTCCCTATTCTCATTATCTGTATTCACAGAATTTACATCAATAGAGAAGCTGATTTTTGCATCAGAAAAGTCCTCTTTGCTGTTCTCTACGCTACCTTCAAATACTTTAAATGTACCTTCAACTTCTGAAATAACCATGTGGGTGACAGCAAACTTTACATTGGAATGTGCCTTGTCTACCGCCCATTTTGCGACCGCTGGCAACTTTGCAGTACCGATTAATGAAGTTTCATTTCCAGAGTTGGTTACTGGTCTGAATGCTGAAATACTAGCGATTACTACGATTAAGGCTGCTGAATAAAAGAACGTTGATTTCATAATTTCGATTGTTTTAATGTTGTAACATCGAAAGTAAGATTTAACTGGGTTCGCTCCAAATCTAGCTTTGTTAATGTCTTACTAATTGTCCATCATTTAAGTAGACAGATAAACCGATCTAAATTAATTATCAGATCCACATTTGACTGAAGACTTCGCCAGTAAACGAATTAATTAATAAATCAAGGTCGGCATCATAATGACGATCCCTTGTAGTCGTTTATAAAATAGGTTGTTAAGTCTGCGTGGAGCCAGCTAATTTTACCATATTCTATTCAAAAAATGCAGCACATCAATGGGAACTTTAAAATTATCTGATCTATCTGAATCTTTGATTGGTTCTGAAATTGTCAAATTGGGCGGAGAAATCAGGGAGAAAATCCGACAGGGAGAAAAAATTTATAATTATACTGTAGGTGATTTTGATCCAGCGGTTTTTCCCATTCCTGAAGAACTGGAAAATGAAATTATTCAAGCTTACCGGCAACATTATACCAATTATCCTGCTGCGGAAGGCAACCTTGATCTTAGGGAATCTATTGGCTTTTTAACCAAAAAAAGACAGGGATTGGATTATCATTCATCTGAAATTTTAGTAGCAGGTGGTGGCCGGCCCTTGATTTATACATTGTTTCGGATCATCTGTAATAAAGGGGATAAGGTAATTTATGCGGTGCCCTCCTGGAACAATAATCATTACGCACATTTTGTAGAAGCCCAACATGTAGTTGTGGAAGCCAGGGCCGAGAATAATTTTATGCCTACAGTTGAACAGATTCGCCCGCATATAAAAGGAGCCAGCTTGCTGGCCCTCTGTTCTCCTCAGAACCCAACCGGTACTACTTTTACTAAAGAGGATTTGATGGCCATTTGCGAAATGGTAATTGCTGAAAATAATAGCAGGTCAGGTAATGAGAAGAAACTTTACGTGATGTATGATCAAATGTACTGGCAATTGACCTACCAGGAGATAGTTCACTACAACCCAGTTTCATTATTGCCAGAAATGCGCAAGTACACCATTTTTATTGATGCTATCAGTAAGGTATTTGCGTCTACAGGGGTACGTGTTGGATGGTCCATTGGTCCTGCAGAAATCATTGACAAAATGAAAGCCTTTCTAACGCATCTTGGATCCTGGGCGCCAATGGCGGAACAAAAAGCAGTTGCACGCTATCTTTTGCAGGAAGAAAATATTGACCGCTACCTGTTGCATTTTAAAAATGAAATTGAAGAAAGGTTGGTTACAATCTATCAAGGATTGAAGCAACTTAAAAAAGATGGTTTCAAAGTAGACGCCATTTCACCACAGGCAGCTATCTACCTCACTGTTCAGTTTGATTTAACTGGAAAAAAGACAGTTGATGGAATATTGCTGGCCAAACAAAGTGATGTAACTGCTTACCTGCTTAATAACGCCAAGCTTGCAGTGGTTCCATTCTATGCATTTGGTGCTGCTGATAGTTCAAGCTGGTATCGTTTAAGTGTCGGAACATGTAAAAAAGAACAAATACCTATGATGTTAAGTGCGTTGAAAGCAGCTTGCGAAAAACTTCAATAAAAAAGCCCCGGTTACCAGGGCCTTTATAAATATTTAGTGTGGAATTAATTTTTATTACAAATAAATTGAAACGGTTTTAACTCTGGCATGTGAATCATTTTCACAACTTTTCTGCGGTTATCAATTAATTTGTGTCTTTTTATATCGAAGATTTCATGCGCCGTGCAAAAACTTTCTACCGTTTCTAATTGAAACAACAAAGCATTGAGTTTTTCTAATTCCAACTCAATCTGGCGCTGATCCATCGATTCATCTTTAACCAAAACAAGTAAGTCCCTGTTAGTAGTCTTCATTTTTATCAGATTTTAATAACCTACATAACCTTTATGTACACCGCAACCACAATTTTTTCCAGACACTCGACGCTCACTGCTACAGCTAACCGCAGTTGCTACAATAACAAACAGTACAATCAGCCAGGTATAATTTATTTTTTTCATGGTTTGGAATTTCTAAATTAAGCTATTTTGCTTATAAATTACAGATTCTGTTCAAGAGAAATTTTTTGAAAAGCAATCGAAATGCTAACGCAAAACCAACGGTTCTTGTTGTTCCCCTGGATTGGGGTCTAGGCCATGCCACTCGTTGCATTCCGATTATAAAATCTTTCTTAAGCGCTGGTTGCGAGGTAATTATAGCGGCCGAACGAGGACAATGCACTTTGCTTGAAATGGAATTTCCCAATTTAAATTTTGTTAATTTAAGGGGCTACCGATTAAATTATTCTTCTTCTACCCGGTTAACTGGATTAAAAATTGGCTTGCAAATTCCCAAAATATTGATGGCTATCAACATCGAACAGCGCTGGTTGAAAGCGTTTGCTAAGCAAAAGCACTTAGATGTTATTGTTTCGGATAATAGGTACGGGCTGCATTTAAAAGGTATCTATTCTATTTTTATCACACATCAACTGGCTATTAGAACACCATTTGGCCATCTTATAAACAAATTGATCCGGAAAATTAATTATGCTTTTATAAATCGTTTTAATAAATGCTGGGTGCCCGATACCGTTAGTTCAATAAATCTCGCTGGCGAATTATCGCATCCTTCAACGATTCCATCGGCGCCTGTTCAGTATGTTGGTATTCTATCCAGAATAAAAAAAATTAAAGAGTCAAAAATTAAAAATAGCATACTTATCCTTATTTCAGGGCCAGAACCGCAAAGAACAATTTTTGAAAACTTGTTAGTGCTTCAACTGAAACAAAATAATATCCCCGCAATATTTGTACGGGGACTTCCTGCAACAACAGAGTTGCCTGACTCAATTCCCAATGTTGTTTTTCTGAATCATCTTAGTAGCCCTGACTTGGAACAGGTAGTCAATGAATCTGAAATAATTATCAGTCGTTCTGGTTATAGTACAATTATGGAAATGCTACCGCTTGGAAAGAAATGCATTTTTATTCCAACACCCGGGCAAACGGAACAAGAATATCTTGCGGCTTATCTCTCAAAGAAAAATTGGGTCTGCACTGCCCACCAGGATTCATTTTCTCTGCCTGCACTGATAAAAAAAGCAACAGCATTGGATATTCCCGATTTATCTTATTTAACTGATTCATTATTATTGGAAACAGCCATATCAGAAGTGCTCCATAATATTCAAAAAAATAATAGCTAAATTTTTACTTTCCAAAATATACAGGGAGAATAAAATAATTATCGGCCGAGTTTAGGATAATCATAAAACAAAAATTCTTTTTTTGCAGACTCAAATTCAATCCAATGTTCCGTTTTTACCTGTACTCCAAACATGCCACAGGTTGGAACATTATCTGTTTTGATGTTTTTAGTTAATGAGTTTACAAAATCCGTTATACCCGGGTTATGCGAAAAAATGGTAACTGTATTATATTTTTCTTCAATCTTACTGATGATTTCCGGGTAAGCATTGGAATTGGCATGATACAAACTGTCTACATAAATAATATGGGTGTTGAATAATTTAGCGAAAATTTCAGCAGTGTCTTTCGCGCGCCTGGCAGGACTTGAGATAAATACATCAATGGGATTAATTTTTTTGAACAGGCGCTTTGCCATTTCTTCAGCATCTTTTTTTCCACGTTCATTTAACGGGCGATCAAAATCTTTGACTTCGGATGAATCCCAGCTACTTTTTGCATGACGAATAATGATGACTGATTTCATTCAAACATGAAAATATAAAAAAGTAATGATCTTTCTTAGAAGGAGAATCACTATTATCAGGAACAAAGAAACAGGCCTGTTTAATTGATTTTGAAAGGAAACCTGATTAAAAACGGTCGGTATCAAAAATTAACAAATACTTTGCCAGAAGCGTGAATCAACATAATAAATTAATAGCCTCGTATATTTTTGCCTTCAACATAATTAATGAACGCTTTGTTGACTACGCGGTTGCCTCCAGGCGTTGGATAGTTTCCGGTGAAGTACCAATCGCCTGTATTGGTAGGACAAGCTTTGTGCAATGACTCAATAGTCTGGTAAATTACTTGTACCGGAATCGTCAACCCCTCAGGTGTTATCAACGCGGCTATTTTGTTTGAAATTTCTTCCGTGGTAAATGGTTTATAAATTTGCCTTACTACATTTTCTGTATGCAACAAGCCGGTGCGTGCAAGTTCTTTGCAATGCTCATACAATTCCTGCACCAATGAATCTTTACCATGTTCAGATAATAATTCTATTGCGGCACGAAATGCAATGAAGTCGCCGAGTTTGCTCATATCTATCCCATAGCAATCCGGGTACCTGATCTGGGGTGCAGAGGATACAACAATTATTTTTTTAGGTTGTAACCTTGCCAGCATTCTTACAATACTTTCCTTTAGTGTGGTTCCCCGCACGATAGAGTCGTCGATAACAACAAGCGAATCTTCTCCTTTTCTTACCGTACCATACGTAATATCGTAGACGTGTTGCACCATTTCATTGCGATTGGCATCTTCCGTAATAAACGTGCGCATTTTTACGTCTTTGATGGCAATTTTTTCCACCCTGATGCGCCGGTTTATCATTTCCATTAGTTTCTCATCGTCATAATTTTTTCCCCAGGAAAGAATGCGCTGCACTTTTACTTTGTTCAGGTAGTCTTCCATTCCCTTTAGTAACCCGTAAAATGCTACTTCGGCGGTATTGGGAATAAAAGAGAAAATAGTATTTTTTAAATCGTGATCAATGGAGTCCAGAACGGCATCACTTAAGTTATATCCCAACGCGCTTCTTTCCCGATATATTTTCTCATCATTACCCCGTGAAAAATATATCCTTTCAAAACTGCAGGCTTTCCTTTCTTTTGGTTGCAGTATCTGTTCTATGCTATAGTCACCATTGGATCGTACAATAAGTGCCTGACCCGGCATCAGCTCCTGAACTTCATTTTCACCAACATTGAAGGAAGTTCTGATGGCAGCCCTTTCTGAAGCTGCAACAATCAAATCTTCATTTATATAATAATAAGATGGTCTTATACCCTGGTCATCGCGCATAACAAAAGCGTCTCCGTTTCCAATCAGTCCTCCAATATGATAACCTCCATCAAACAAGGCCGTAGCTTTTTTCAGCACTTTTACAATATCAAGTGAGCCCGGATTTTGCTCATCTTCCTTGACCATAAAATGATGCACAACTTCCATCATGGCAGCCAAATCACTTTGCCGTTGAAATTCTCCCGGATCAATATTCACCAAAGCAAATAATTCTTCCGTATTTACCAAATTGAAATTTCCTGCAAGTGCGATGTTTCTGGCTGGAATGGTATTTCTTTTTATGAAAGGATGGCAGAATTCAACATTGTTCTTACCCTGCGTACCATAACGCAAATGACCTAGCAGCAATTCACCCAAAAAGCGAACATGTCCTTTTAGTAATCCAGGATGTTTTTTGATATCTGGCTGGTATTTCTCCAGGTCAATGATTTCTTCAGATACCTGGCGGAATAAATCTGCAATGGGTTGAGAAGATACGCTGCGTATGCGTTGCAGGAAAGGGTAACCAGGTTCAACATTCAACTTCACCGCAGCCAAACCAGCCCCATCCTGCCCGCGGTTGTGCTGTTTTTCCATCAGCAGGTATAATTTATTCAGGCCATAAAGTACTGATCCATATTGTTGCTGGTAATATGAGAGCGGTTTGCGCAAACGAATGAAAGCTAACCCGCATTCGTGTTTAATAGCATCACTCATGGTAGGAAATGAGGCGCAAAAATAGGGGTAGTTTCCGAGATAAAAAACCTGCTATTAAAGAAGTTGCTAAAAATGCCGTTAAAAAATTATCCTGCAGTTTTGCAAGCCTTTAAGGCGTAAATATTCAAATTTTTAATTTTCGAGAACTATTTTATGTTCATCTATAAATAAGTTGGGCAATTAGTTAAAATTATACATAACCGGCATTGCTATTGATAAAATTCACAAGAGAAGCAGAATTTTTCAGCTTTAATTTTTTAAGAATATTGTGTCGGTGAACCTCCACTGTTTTCAAAGAAATCTCGAGTTTAGCGGCAATTTCTTTTGATGATAAACCTTCCCGGATATGATTGATTATTTGAATTTCTCTTTCTGTAAGTGAATTAATACTGGGCATATCCTGGTTCTCTTCCAGCAATTGATCAGATATAATTGTTTTGATCTCATCGCATACATATTTATTACCCCTGAATACTTCCATAATTGCTGTAAACATTTCTTCCTTGGAAGAATTTTTGGTAACATAACCTTTGGCACCCACCTGCAACATCTTTTTAGCATAGGCAGGTTGAGAATGCATTGATACGCCAATTATTTTCGAACCCGGAGATACTTTACGGATTTGTTCCGTGGCTTCAAAGCCACTAAAGGGTGTCATATTGATATCCATCAGGATAATATGCGGACGTTTTTGTTTTGCCATTTCTACAGCTTGCTCAGCATCGCCGCATTCTGCTATCACCTGGAATCTAGGATCACTGTTCAAAATATATGTCCATGTTTCACGTATCAGCTTGTGATCATCTGCAATCAGAATCGAAATCTTCTCCATAATTCAAGATTTAAGCGTTATAAATTGGTATTTCAATAAAAAGTTTACAGCCTTTTTTTGGCGCGGTAACAATGGTCACTTTACCATTAAACAGGTGTGCCCGGCTTTCAATATTAGACAGTCCCACACCCTTTTTGAATTTTATTTTTTCAAGATCAAATCCTTTTCCGTTGTCTTCAATAGAAAGAACGATAATTTTATCGTTTAGTTTTAAATTGATTATTATCTGTTCTGCTTCCGCATGTTTTAAAACATTATTGACCTGTTCCTGTATTATTCTGAATAGCATAAGCTTTTGTTTTTCGCTTATGATATTGTCAAAATCTCCTGCATGCACAAATTTCACCTGCAGCGCTTTCGTCATTCGTAATGACTCTACCAGGTCTTTGATAGAATCAATAAGCCCCAAATCTTTTACACTCGCAGGAACCAACGCTTTTGATATATGACGTATTTCATTGATCGCATTAAAAATGCTGTCTGCACTTCGCTTAATCAACTCATCTTTTTGTTTCACATCCGTTTTTGCCAGTTCAAGGTAAAGCTTTGCTGTAGAAAGAATCTGGTTTACGTTGTCATGGAGTTCTTTTCCAATTTCTGCTCTTTCTTTTTCTTGTGCATCCACTACTGCCTGCGCAATACTTTTTTCTTTATTAATTTCCTGCTTCAATAATCTTTGTTCCAGTTTCCTGCGTTCTGTTACATCCTGCATAGAACCAACAAGCCTTGCGGGCTCTCCGTCATTGTCGTATACAATAAATGCGCGATCAGCTACCAACGCATATTTACCATCTGCTTTCAGGAAATGGTATTCAGCGTTTACAACTCCACGTTCCTTATTCTTAATGGCATTGTCATATAAGTCCTTTACTTGCTTGTATTCATCCGGGTGAATTTTAGTTTCCCAGAAGCCACGAAGATTGGTAGTGTCATCTGCCTTATAACCGAATAAAGTATAGAAACTTTCACCCCAGTACGTTTTTTTACTTTTGATATCATAATCCCAGATGGCATCATTGGTAGCTTTTGTTGCCAGCAGATATCGTTCATTACTGATGCTAACTTTTTGTTCTGCCTGTTTATTTTCAATGATTACACCCAGCAATGCGGCTACCCTGTTAAAAAAGTTCAATTGCTCTTCTGTGGGTGCCTGGTTTGCTTTATAATAACCGGCAAAGGATCCTAATACTTTGTTTGATGAAGATACAATAGGGAAAGACCAGCAGGCTTTTAACTGGTAAACTTCAATCACTTCTTTATAGTCTTCCCAAAGGGGATCAGTCATTACATCTGTTACAATAACCGTTTTATGAAAATACATCGCAGTTCCGCAGGAACCGTTCCTGGGACCAACCTTCAAACCATCGATTGCCGCTGTGTAAGCAGGTGGTAAACTGGGAGCTGATAGATGTTTTATCTGCTTTCCACTTTCATCCAGTAATAAAACAGAACAAAGCATCCCGGGATTTAGCTTTTCCATTCCTTCAAGAAAATAATCAACCGTATTCTTTAGTGAAGCAGAGGGGTTGGTATTTAACTCCAGTACTTCTTTTTCCAGTGAAAGTAACATCTCCTGGTTTTTACGGGGTGTTATGTCTTTGAAATAAACAAACAGTCCTTGCTGAGACGGGTAAGCGTTTACATCAAAATACCGGTTTAATTTACTAATATATAATTCAAACGCAGATCCCGTTTTACTGGAAATGGTTTTATTATATTCTTCCTGTGCCACTGTTTTCTTTAGCCCGGGTAATGCCTTCCATAGATTTTTACCCAGTACATCCACATCTTTAACACCGGTAAGTTGTTCCGCAATGGGATTCCACCACAAAATATTAAAATTGCTATCCAATGCTATGAAGCCATCTGTAATACTATTCAGAATATTGGTTATGTGTTCTGAATAACCCTGTAGCTGTTGTTCAGATTGTTTCCGGTCGGATATATCATGAAAATTAACGATGGCCCCCCGGATAATCTCATCTTCAAATTTATTGATCCCCTTTGCTTCAATCCATATCCATTTGTCGTTCTTGTCTTTTACGCGGATATCGGTAACAGCATTTAACGATGGGTTGTTTATTAAATCTTCGAATAATTTTTTTGTACGGGTTAAATCATCCGGATGAATAAAAGCAAAACCATTTTTGCCGGTGACTTCCTGGTCTCTATAACCAAAAACCTGTTCAACAGATGGGGTAACATATTTTATTGTACCATCTTTGTCCAGGACATATACAACATCCAATGAGTTTTGAAAGAGAGATTTAAATTTCACTTCGCTTTCCATAAGCTTTCTTTCACCTTCTTTTCTTTCAAATACTGCGGCCAGGTTAGATGAAAAAACACGTAGTATATCCAACTCCATGCTTGTCCAGCTTCTATCATAACCACATTGATCAAATACAACCACGCCCCAGAAATTATTTTGAACAAAAATGGGCATTAACAACAATGATTTTATTTGTTGTCGTTGAAAATATTTTTTAAGTGATGCGCTTTTGATATTTTTTAAAAGCAGGTCTGTTGGCAGTCCTTCTTTTGTTTGTTTAAATATTTCCGGGTAAGATTTTTCATCGAGGTATTCCAGTTCCTGGTTATTTAACTGCGTTTCGTAATTAAATGAACTCCATTCCTGTTGCTGCTGATAATAATGTTGGTCTTTTTCAACATTATATAAATATTGGAGGATATATGCACGGTCCACTTTTGAAGCAGATCCCACAATCTGCAAGCTCTTTTTAATTGCTGCATCTACTACCGGCTCGGTAAGTAATTCATTTGCAGCATGAGCAGATGCAGCAAGCAGTATGTCTTTTTGAATCAACTGTGACTCTGCTTTTTTTCTGTCAGTAATATCCTGGATAGCACCGATGGCTTTATAGGGTTTGCCATTTTCATCGTAAAAAATGTAAGCGCGATTGTATACATATTTATAAGCACCGTCCTTGCAACGTAACCTGAATTCATCCCGCCATAATTTTTCCCTGACCGAAAAGCCCTGGACAGCTTTTGAAATTACAGACAGCCTGTCTTCAGGATGTAAGCGTTCTATATACCACTGGAGATCCTTTCCTGAAAGTTCTTCTGAACTGTAACCAAAACGGTGACTGAATTCAATGCTCAGGTATACATAACCGTTAGCCATATTAATTTCCCATATGGAATCAGTACTGGCTTTTGTTGCCAGTTCAAAACGCTCATGCGACTGTACAAGTTCTTCTTCTTTAGACAGCAGCAATTCCTGGGTTTGCTTCATTTCAGTAATGTTACTACTGATTGCCAGTAATGATTCTACTTCACCGGATTCATTTAGTTCAGGTGCAATGGTTACAATAAAACTCCAACTGCTGTCATTTTTGCCTGTAAGATCAATTTTTATAGTTTCGATGGTCTTGTTTCTGAAAACTTTACGCGCTGCTTGGGTGAATTTTAATGAAGCTTCTGTACCCATACCTGATTCGGCAGGTGATTTGCCAATGATAAATTCAGTTGGAATACCTGTTATTTTTGTATAGGCAGGGTTACAATAAATATATCGTAGTGTTTTATCCAGCCGATGAATGATGGTTGGTGCATTTTCTGCAAGATTTCTGAATTTCTGCTCTCCTTCTTTTAGTGCATGTTCAATTTCTTTGCGCCTGCTGTCATCACTGAAATAAACGACCATTGATTGTACAACTTCGTTGAGCAACAGGTTGTGCCCGCGCACAGCACACCATATCCATTCGCGATTTTTATTTTTTAACCTGATGGTAATATATTGCTCGCGAGGTTTATTGTGTAATTCCTTTGCAAAAACTTCCTTTGCCAGGTCAAGATCATCAGGATGTGCTAATTCAAAAAAATTGGTATGAACCAGTTCCTCTGGTTCATACCCAAGTATGTTCGTTACAGAAGGTGCAACAAAGTTTATAATGCCCAAAGCATTTGTCAATGAAATACCATCCAGTGAATGGCCGATGAGTGATTTGTAAAACAGCTCACTTTTTTTAAGGGTTTTCTCAGCATTCTTTTTCTCTGTTATATCGCTGTTCACAAAGAGGTAGCCCGTTATGGTTCCAGATTCATTGGTTATTGCAGTAGAGGTGCTTAACAAATAAACGAGCTCTTCATTTTCCTTCCTGAAAATAACTTCTCCTGTCCATTTAATTTTATTTCTTAATCCTTCAAAGATTTCTTTTTGCGATGAATTGACGTAGTCGTGCGAGCAAATATCCCGGATATTTTTCTTTATTGCATCAATGGTTTTAATACCATAAGTTTTTTCCGCTATTTTATTCCAGGTAACTACATTAAACGTCGTGTCTGTTGAAATTATCACGTCGGATACGTTCTCAATCAAATCTGCCTGGAAACGAATTTTCTCTTCCGATAATTTGCGATCGTGAATGTCTACAACTGAACCGATATAACCGAGAAATGTGCCATCATCCAGGAAACGGGGAACGGCATTATCCAGCACCCAATGGTATTGCCCGGTCCGGTGCTTTAACCGGTATACCAGGGAAACAGGTTTTTTTTCTTCAAATCCTTTCTTGTATTCTACTACACCAATATGCCTGTCATCAGGATGAATTACCTTGTTCCAACCATCTCCAAACGCTTCAGTTGCTTTGACGCCTGTGAAATCTGTCCAGTATTTATTTACATAGGTGGTTTTGTCATTTTCATCGCTTAGCCAAATCATGACCGGTGCTGTATCTGCCATGCTTCTGAAGCGCGCTTCACTCTCTTGTAATATTTTATTGGTTTTTACTTTTTCGGTTACATCATTTATTATCACCAACCGGGCATCATGATGATAATACTGGAAATCATAAGATTGAATTTCCGCAAATACTGCTGAGTTATCCTTTTTCTGATATGTTTGAACCACATTACCTGTTTTTGAGGTACCCCATAACGCTCTAATTACAGCTGATAATTCTTTGTTTTGTTTTGACGGCAGGATATCATTGATGGTCATACGTAAAAATTCTTCCCTGGAATAACCATAATGATCAGTGGCTGCTTTATTAACATCAAGAAATTGAAGAGACCTAATATTGTATATCCACATGGGTTGCGGACTATGATTAAATAATGAGCGATAGACATCAAGTGCAGCATGAGAATTGACTTCCGTTACGGGGGCGGCTGGCGTTGTGCCCAACCAATGAAATTCAACTTTTTGATTTTCTTTGTTGCGTGTTCTTACAATAGTCCATTTAACCGGTGGAAAATTTATCCCTGCACTTTGATTTATTGAATCAAATTCAAATGCAGCAGTATGGGTAAAGGGATCTTCAAGGTCTGGTAAGGGAAACGAAATATCTTTAATTAACAAAAAAGAAGATATGGATTGCTGCAATACTTTATTTATTGAGAGACTGGTACGCTGCAAAAAAGATTGATTAGCATATAGAATTGTGCCCAGCGCATTTGTGTGAATGCGCAAAAGTTCGGCATCTGGGTGGTTAAAAATAGGTTTGGATTCCTTGGGGGTAGTAATCATGATTACTGGTTAAACTTTCCAGGATTTCAAAGTAAGTGACTAAAGGCGATATAAAAATTTATAAATGTAAAGTCTTATTGAATCAATCTAACTAAATTTAAAATAAAAATAGGGACCATATGAGAGTCCCTAATATCTATTTTAAACACTTAGGTGTTAACACTTACCTGGCTGCATTGCTGGCATATTGAAACCATTTTTTTAAATCTCCACAGATTTTATAGTCATCGTCTATCATAATGTAATAACTGCCGATTTTTGTATTGAACCATCTTTCAATAGCATCACCTTTTTTCTCTTCCAGCGCTCTTTGAGCAACCCGGTTGTAATCGTCCTTGAGGTTTTCAATATGTGGTTCCGTTCTTGTTTTTAGATAAATGATGCGCACCACTTTTTTGCCCCTTTCATCTGTAAAAACAGATGGTTGAGAAAATTCTCCGGGTTTTAAAGTTGGTAAAATTCCTACTGTAGCTTTATCTAACTGATCTATGGTTAAAAAGCTACTACCATTTGAACCTTGCTTCATCCCTGCTGTGGAATATTTTGCATATTCATCATCGCTGTATTTTGCAACGGCTTCACCAAATGAAATGGTTCCTGCAATCAATTTAGATCGCACAGAATCCAACCTGTTGATAGCAATCTTTATCTCATCATCGGTAATGGGAGGAATTTTCAAAATATGCCTTACGGTTGCATCATCTCCAGCCCGGTTAACCATTTGTATGATATGATAACCAAATTTTGATTTTATAACGGGAGATATCTGGCCTTCCTTTAATCTGAAAGCTGCTTGCAGAAAAGTTGGATCAACACTATTTTTATCGCCCCGGCTAAGATTAAATAAACCTCCATTTTGTTTTCCGGATGGATCGTCCGTATGAAGACTGGCCAGTGTTTCAAATTTCCTTGCGCCAGACTCTACCTGCTTTTTGTAATCGTTCAATTCTTCAATGGCATTCATGTCGAGATCCCTGCTTGCTTTGGGATACAAAACAATTTCACCAATCTCAACTTCACTTTCCAGGTATGTAAGACTGTCTTTTGGTATTTTATCGAAATATGCCTTCACTTCAGTGGGAGTAATCTTTACGCCATCAACAATCTTTTCCCGCATCATTTCTGCCAGCTTTCGTTCCTTAAAAGAAGTTCGGAAATCTTCTTTGATCTGGTAAACCGTTCTTCCTGCAATTTGTTCCAGGGCTTCTTTAGAACCATAAGCCTGAATGAAACCTCTTACCTGGTTATCGAGCAAAGACTCCAATACATCTTCTCCAACAACCAACGAATCTTTTTCGGCCTGCAATACCAGCGCCTTTAAGGCAAGCGCCTGTTCCATAACAATACATTCGGCATTTTCAGGTACTGGTTCATTTCTTCTTTGTTTGTCCAGTATTTCGTTTGTAATATCAGATTTGAGTATGATTTTATCTCCAACAATACCCACTATTTTATCTGCTACAACTTTCTGAGGTTGCGCTACTGATATTAGGGAGCCTATAACAAATATTAAAAAAAGCGAAAATTGTTTCATAAAAAACACTAAGTGGATCTCAAAAATATTCAGACTTAACTGAAAGATCCTGTATGAGCAGGCTTTTAACAAAAGTTTGTTTTCAAGATATAAAGAAGAAGGTAAGAGGTAGAAGGTATAAGACTTAGGGTATTCAACCCTATACCTTATTTCTTATGCCTTCAACCATCTATAAAGTTCTTTTTACTTCTTCCTCTTCAAAAGCTTCAATAACATCTCCCACTTTCAAATCATTATAATTCTTGATGGTTAATCCACATTCCATACCTGAAGTAACGTCTTTAACATCGTCTTTAAAGCGTTTGAGGCTTCCCAGCTCTGCGCTGGCACCTTCACCTTTGGGATATTCTACAATGCCATCCCTGATAATCCGGACTCTTGCATTGCGTGCAATCTTACCTTCCATTACAAAACATCCGGCAACCGTTGCTTTATCGAATTTGTAAACTTCTCGCACTTCAACATTAGCTGTTATTTTCTCCTGTATCTTAGGTTCCAGCATACCCTCCATCGCACTCTTAATTTCTTCAATAGCATTATAAATAATAGAGTAAGTTTTAATTTCTACTCCTTCATTATCTGCTAACCGTGAAGCCTGGATGGAAGGACGACAGTTAAATCCTACAATTACTGCATCAGATGCTGCTGCAAGTAATACATCATTTTCAGTAATTGCACCTACACCTTTCAACACAACATTAATTGCAATTTCATCAGTGGAGAGTTTTTGCAATGAATCACTCAATGCCTCAACCGATCCATCCACGTCGCCTTTAATGATGAGGTTTAATTGTTTGAAATTACCAAGGGCAAGTCGACGACCAATTTCATCAAGTGTAATATGTTTTTTGGTACGTATACCTTGCTCGCGTAGTATTTGAGCTCTTTTGGTGGCAATCTCTTTCGCTTCCGCTTCATCCAGGTATACTTTGAATTTTTCACCTGCTTGAGGAGCACCATTCAGACCAAGTATTTGAACGGGAGTGGAAGGTGGTGCAACATCAACACGTTGATTGCGTTCATTGGTCATTGCTTTAATGCGTCCATAATACTGACCACTCACCATTAAATCTCCCAATCTTAATGTTCCATTTTGTACCAGTAAAGTAGCAACAAAGCCACGGCCTTTATCAAGAGATGCTTCAATGATAGTACCGGACGCCTCTTTGTCGGGGTTTGCTTTCAATTCCAGTAATTCTGCTTCCAGTAAGACTTTTTCCAATAATAAATCAACATTTAATCCCTGTTTGGCACTTAATTCCTGGCTTTGAAACTTTCCACCCCATTCTTCAACCAGGATATTCATCGTTGCAAGTTGCTCATATATTTTCTTGGGGTTTGCACCGTCCTTATCAATTTTATTGATAGCAAAAATCATGGGAACACTTGCTGCCTGTGCGTGACTGATGGCTTCCTTTGTTTGTGGCATTACTGCATCATCCGCTGCCACAACAATTATGGCCATATCAGTAACCTTGGCACCACGGGCACGCATAGCCGTAAATGCCTCATGGCCTGGAGTATCGAGGAATGCAATTTTTTTACCGTTCGGTAAGGTTACTTCGTATGCGCCTATATGTTGTGTAATACCGCCAGCTTCGCCAGCTACAACATTGGCACTACGGATATAATCAAGTAAGGAAGTTTTACCATGGTCAACGTGACCCATGATTGTTACGATAGGAGCACGTGGTTTAAGCTCAGCCGGATCATCTTCTTCCTCCTCTTCCTCCATTTCTGCCTGCTTATCCATGTCAATAAATTCAACATCAAAACCAAATTCCCCAGCTACCAGTTCAATAACATCCGCTTCCAGGCGCTGATTGATGGACACCATCAATCCAAGGCCCATACATTTTCCAATTACATCTGCATAACTCACATCCATCAGGTTGGCCAATTCACTAACACTAATAAATTCTGTCAACTGCAGCTTGTTGTCCTGCATATCTTCTGTTCCGCCCTGGTCAGCAATCTCCTGGCGTTTCTCACGGCGGTATTTTGCTTTTAAGCTTTTACCCCGGCCACCCGCACCGGCTAATTTGGCTTGCGTCTCACGAATCTTATCCTGAATTTCTTTCTTGTCAATTTCCTTTACTTCACGTCTTGCTGCAACACCTCCACCTCTTTGCGGAGCACCACCTCTTCTAAATCCACCTCCCTGGCCACCAGTACCACCACGATTGGGTTGCATACCCGGAGGCGCATTTGGATCGCGCTTCACAATTCCCAATTGTCCACGCCTTGGTTGCTGGGGAGCTTGTCCTTGTGCAGGTTGATTCTGCTGTCCGGGCCCCGGGTGTCGTGCAACAAAGGGTTCTCCTTTTTTGTCTATAGGAATACGTTTCCGTTTGCGTTTTTCTTCATTTGGTTTAGGCCTGGTATCGCTATCAACGGGCAGTTCAATCTTTCCGAATATTTTGGGTCCTTCAAGCTTTTCAGCCCTGATGTTTTCGATTAAGGGTGCTTGTGGTTCCTCTTCCTCCCCAGGAATAATTTGTTCTTCAACTTTTTCTTCTTCTACTACCAGGTCAGGTTCCGGTGTTTTTTTCTTTTTTTCTTTTGCTGCTGGTTGAACGGGTTGTTCAATTTCCTCTTCTTTTATTTCTTCTTCTTTAGGGGCTTCCTTTTTCTTAGCTGTTTTTTTAGGACGTGTTGACGAATCAATAGCCGACAGATCTATTTTATCAAATACTTTCGGACTTTCAATTTCCGGTGCTTCAACTTTTGTAATTTCCGGTTCTTTGTCTTTGGGAGGTTCTTGTTTAATTACTTCAGGCACTACCGGCTTTGCTTCTTCTGCAGGTTTTTCTTCTTTGACTTGTTTTTTGGCAACAACAGGTTCTTTCTTAAACACAATTTCTTCTTCGTCTTTTTTCTTGCGCCCTTCTGCATTGCCACCTTTGGGCAGATCAATCTGGTCGCTTTTGATTTTTGCCACTTTGTCACCGGCAAACTCTAACTGCAGGGAACGATACATATCCTCTGTAAGTTTTGAAGTTGGCTTCAGATCATCTCGGTTAAAACCTTTACCCGCCAAAAATTCAACAAGGGTGTCTTTACCAATGTTAAACTCTTTGGCCGCTGCCATTAATCGTGGTGTTGTTGTTTCTGACATTCAGTTTCTAAATAAATTACTTTTTAATCAGCATTAATAATTGCTGTTCAGCTTTTGTTGCGTCACCCGCCCGAAAAATTTATTCTGACGAGGTTCATCCGAGCGCACACTTGTATATTTTCTATCTATCAGTTTTGCTGTATCAGATAAACCATACAATTGTCAACCGGTTTTTATGCCGGCGGATAAAGACAGACACAATCCCTTAGTTACGGGACTGAATAAAGAACTATGGTTAATAAAAAAATTATCCTTTCTTAAATTCTGCTTCTAATATTTTTCTTACATCGTCAATGGTTTCCCGCTCAAGATCGGTTCTTCTTTCCAATTCATCGGCGGTTAAATCCAACACACTGCGTGCTGTATCGCAACCAATTCGTTTTAATTCATCAATGATCCAGGTTTCTATTTCATCGCTGAACTCTTCCAAATCAATATCAAACTCTTCAACTTCTCCTTCGTTATCGCGGAATACATCAATACTATAACCAGTCAATTCCTGCGCCAACTTAATATTTACTCCTTTTCTTCCAATGGCCAGTGACACCTGATCCGGTTTCAAATAAACATCTGCCTGCATGGTTTCATTATTAAGATTCATGCTGGTTATCTTAGCAGGTGTAAGTGACCGTTGAATTAATAGTTGTGTATTGGCTGTCCAGTTAATCACATCAATGTTTTCATTTTTCAATTCCCGAACAATACCGTGTATCCTGCTTCCTTTCATACCCACACACGCGCCAACCGGATCTATGCGGTCATCAAATGATTCTACTGCCACTTTTGCTCTTTCTCCCGGGTCTCGAACAATTTTTTTAATAACAATCAAGCCATCAAATATTTCCGGCACTTCAATTTCAAGCAACTTAGCCAAAAATTCCGGACTTGTTCTGGAGAGAATGATTACCGGGCTGTTATTTTTTAAGTCTACCCTTCTCACTACAGCACGAATGCTTTCACCTTTCTTGAAATAATCCTGTGGTATTTGTTCACTTTTTGGTAATATCAATTCATTGCCTTCCTCGTCCAGTAAAAGAATTTCCTTTTTCCAAACCTGGTACACTTCTGCATTAATGATATCGCCTACACGGTCGTTGTATTTTTTTACCAGTACATTTTTCTTCAGATCCCCTATGCGGCTTGCCAGCGTTTGTTTGGCAGCCAGAATGGCCCTGCGACCAAAATCCATGATATCTATTCCTTCATATAATTCTTCTCCCACTTCAAAATCGGGTTCAATTTTAGCGGCATCTTTATAGGCAATCTCAGCCAATGGGTCATTTACTTCGCCATCGTTAACAATCATGCGGCGGCGCATAATTTCCAGGTCACCCTTTTCAGCATTCACAATTACGTCAAAATTGTCATCACTTCCGTATTTCTTGCGCAATAAGGTCTTAAATACGTCTTCCACCACCTTCATCATAGTAGGGCGGTCTATATTTTCCGCATCTTTAAATTCCTGGAATGCCTCAATTAGATTGATACTTGCCATAACACATTCAATTTTTAAAACACGATTTGAATTTTGGTTGATTTTATATTTTCAAATGGGAAATGATGCTCAACCACTTCCTTTTTTTTGTTTTTACCCTTCGTTTCTTCCACTACAATTTCTTTGTCATCAGCAGCCGTCATCTTTCCTTCAGTAAGGGTGCCATCATTCAATAAAACCTCCACGGCCCTGCCAATATTCTTTATATACTGCCGGTGCAATTTCAGGGGTTCGTCCAGCCCCGGAGAAGAAACTTCCAGCGAAAAATTGCCATCGGGGTAAATGCCCGATTCCTCCAGTTGTTTATACAGTTTCCGGTTATAGGCAACACATTTTTCAATTGAAATACCAGCATCTGCATCCAGCGCAATCCTTATATTATTGGTAGGTTTGATGCGTACCTCTACAAGGAAGCATTCTGAATTTTCCTTCAGCAGTTGTTCCATCATTGCGGTTATTTCCTGTATTTGAATTTCGTTTGCCATTGCTGCAAAGAAGAAGGGAACGGTATCCGTTCCCTTCTCTAAATCTTTTTCCATTGCAAATGTAAGGCAAACCTTCCATTCAATCCAAATTGCTGATTAAATAAACATTAACAGGGGTAGATTGTAACAACTTTGTACTTTTACTTTTACTATGTTACGCTTTACTTTATTGGCACTGGCAATCTACCTGGGATATAAACTAATATTCGATATTATTGTACCGGTGTACCGGGCATCTAAAAAAATACGTCAGCAGTTTGGAACTATGCAGGAACAGATGCAAAAGGATCAGATGAACGCCACAAAAACCCCTTATCCGGGTAATCAGCACGAAGGCCCAACGGCACAAAAGAAGCCGGTATCTGGTGATTATATTGACTTTGAAGAAGTAAAATAAGATCAACGGTGATATCGGAACAATGGCATTTCCAAAATGGTCATTGGCTTTTTTAGGTGAAAGGTTTGTAAACCTGTTTTCAGCGCCCCGTTAATATTAGACCCCGTGTCATCAATAAATAGTGTTTCAGAAGCATTGAGTTTATTATCGTCAATTACCAATTGATATATTTCTACATCCGGCTTTCTCATTTTTACAACCTGCGAATAATAAGTTTTGTGAAAGATGTCTTCCAGGTAATTCCCGGTTTGAAGAAAGAGTTTTTTTTGAAATGCTGAATGATGCAGTGAATTGGTATTGCTCAATAAAAAAATACGATAATGGTTACGGATGTTTTTTAATAACTGAAGGCGTTCCGGTGGAAAATCAAGCAGCAGTGCATTCCAGGCATTGATAATTTCTTCTCCTGTTATTGACTTGCCCGCTATTTCCTGTATACCTTTAATAAAATTTGCATCGTCAATTTTACCGGTTTCATAAGATTCAAATAAAGGAGTTATACGATGCTGTGTGATGTATTGTGAAAAATTGGCACATCCAAGTTTTGCAAAAGCTTCTTCAGTGTACCTTAAGTTGATGTTCATTATGACGCCGCCTAAATCAAAGATGATGTTTTTAATGGTTGACATGCTACAAGAATAATGGCGAAAGAGAAAAATGTGAGAAATATGAAAATTTGAACCAGTAACATGCAGCTTAACCGCAGGAAATTAATTTTCACATTTTCATATTTCCGTATTAATTAATTATTCTCATGTTCCGGAGGCCTCTCTGAAACTGTTTAGGTATGGGCATGTTATTATTTTGCTGACTGCCTTTTTTTAAGTTATAAGTAAAGCTGAGCATGAAATAACGCGGCAATACATTGGTACGCGTGTCCTGTACATAGTTTTCCCCGGTACTCCTTGTCAAACTTTTGTTTTGTTTCAGAATATCAAACACAGCCAGTTTAATTTCGCCATCTCTTTTTTTAAATATCTGCAATGCCAGGCTGCCGTTCCAGTAAGCAACACTTTGATTAAAACCATTGGATAAACCAGAATTGATGGTATAATCCAGATCAGTTGAAGCTATCAGGTATTTAAAAAAAGTATAACTGAATTCCGGAGAATAAGTTTGTATGTAATATTCACTGTTGAGGTTGGACTGCAAACTATACCGGGTATTGTTATAAGACAAGCTGGCATTAAAGCCCAGGTCAACTTGTTTGTGATTGTAATTAATTCCCAGCGATTGGGTAAGTACCAGGTTTTTGGTGTAATTTTTTTGTTTGTACAACAGGCTTACATCTTTGTTATAATTGATGAAACTGGTGGCATTGATATTACCTCCTTTTAATTTCTTCATGGTCTTACCATAAGTAAAAAACATTGAAGCATTGTAAGCTCCATCCAGGTTAACGGGCCGTGTAAGTTGAACGCCCCGGCCCAATGTATCTATACTATTAACAATTTTATTTTGAGTAAGCGAAGCATTTACATTAAACGCAATAAACTGGAAAGTGAAAATATTGAATTTGTTATACCCGGCATTTAAGTTGTGCGCAAACTCCTGTTTTAAATCGGGGTTACCCGTTCTGATGTTTTGCGGATTGGAAACATCCTGTACATTTTGTAATTGGGTTGTACTGGGTTGATTGGATCTGCCACGATAATTAAATCTGAAACTCTGTCCTGCTTTTGGTGTATAATTAAAGTTGGCACTGGGGTTAAAATTGACATAGTTCCTGTTGATAACCGAATCTTTTGTGCTGCCATTGTTGAAAACATGACTTTCCAGTGTTGCAAATTGAACAGCGCCTCCCAACTGGTAATTGTATTTTTTTTGTTGTACCCTGAAATTGCCACCTATTCTGCTCGATGTAAAACTATTTTTAAAATAATTGGTTTGCCGGGCATTGGGAACTTCATATTTGCCACTTATGGTGTCGTAGTTATTGGTTCTTTTATCAGAGCTGCTTTGCGTGTTGGTATATGCATAGTTAATTTCAATTAGTTTATTTTTTCCCAACGGCTCAGTATACGATGTGCTAATCACATTATTATTAGAATTGGTTTTTTGCGTGGATTGATAATTCTGGCTGAGATAAGTTGATAAAATACTGCCATCGGCATTATACAAGGTTTGAGGAGAAATATTATTGCCATCACCTTTGCTGTGATTGTATGTACTGTTCCAACCCAATGTAAAAGTTCTTCCCACTTTATTTAGTTTTCTCCTGTAAAGCAGGTTATTACTGAGGTTTATACCATCCCTGTTATTATCGTTATAAGATCTGCCGGCAAGTGCCAGGTATTTTTGCGCCGCCCTGGTTGAATAAACAGAAGAAGTATCATTACTGAATCCATCAGAATGCTGCAGCGTAAGTGATGGCGTAAACAAAATTGAATTCATAGAATCAATCCTGTATTCAAACCGGAGGTTAAACCGGTGATTGGTATTTTGATTTTGCGAAACAATATCATCCGTGGTATTTGTAGTGGAATCATCCGGGTAAAAGGTTTGTTTAAAAATATTCTGGGATGATTCATTTTTTGTATGCGATAAAAAATAACTGCCACTGACATCAATTTTACTTCCCCAGGAATCACGATAATTTAAACCAGTGGAAAGGGAAGATGTAATTCCGTTTGATCCGCCCCCAAAGCCCAGCCCGGCGATGCCACCGCGTGTGGCAACCATCTGACCGCCTCCCGGAACACCGCCGCCACCAAACCCGCCACCACCACCCCTTCCGCCCCCGGCACCAAAACCACCCATGGTGCTTATGATATCAGAAAAAGAAAAGCCCTGCTTGTTGGTATTATTGATGGCGCCTATTAAAGATATCTGTCGGTTGCCTTTAAATTTGTTAAAAGAAATATTGTTATCGTAACGGCCATCTGTACCCGCACCTAAATTTATTTTACCAAAATAGCCATTCTTTTTATCCTTCTTTAGTTTAATGTTCATGGCTTTTTGCCTGCTGCCGTCGTCAATCTTTGTAAACTTTGCCTGGTCGCTCATGTCATCAAAAACCTGTACGCTTTCTACCATGTCTGCAGTAAGATTTTTTGTAGCCAGTTTGGGATCAGTGCCGAAAAATTCCTTTCCATCTACGTATACTTTTTGCACCTGTTCTCCCTGCGACTTTATAGTGCCATCTTTATCTACCTGTACTCCGGGTAATTTTTTCAGTAGTCCTTCCACATCTTCATTGGGCTTTGTCTTAAAAGAACCTGCATTGTATTCAACTGTATCTTTTTTTATACTAATGGGCGGGCGTTCAACAATCACTTCCTGCAGCATTACATTTCTTTTTTCCATCAGCAATGTTTCAAAATCAATTGTGTTTTTTTCTTTTGTTATATCCAGCACCCTGCTCAGGTTTTGATAGCCTTCGTAAGTGATCAATAATCGATAATGTCCCTGCTCCATTCCCTTCATTTCAAATATTCCTTTTTCATTGGTAACTGTAAATCCGGTTGAAGACGAATCCTTCAGATCCATTAATGAGATGGTAGCATCCTGCAGCGGTTGTTTGCCAGTAGTATCCAGCACTTTTCCGCGAATAATGCCGGTGACCGATTTTTGCGCTAAAACCGGAAATGCTAATACTGTGACAATCACAACTGAGAGTATAAATCGTTTCATAAGAAAGGTTTCACAACATGAAAATATTTATTAATAATAGAAGCCAGGGTAAAACATGGATATCCGGTAATTGGCCATTAAAACGGGAAAACCTGGAATAACAAAAATTTCCACCAGCTGGCAGAAATTTATTTTGTCGGGATTTAAATTCTGTATTGGCTATTTAATAGTCTTTTTAAACAGGGACCAGTCATATGTTCCCAGGTTTTCCATAATTATTTTTTCGTCTGCATTTTCCAGCGTGAGATAATATTTTGTGTCACCACCCACCGCATACTCAGTCAACCCGGAAATCCAGTATTTAGAGAATTCTCTATATAAGGGTGCCTGTAGGTAAAGCGGAAGTTCAGTAGCTAAAATATTACGGTAAACTGCAATGATTTCACCTTCTTCGGACAATAGCGTATTTAGTGAATGACCATTTATTTGAAATGTAGCTTTGTAATAGTTGTCGGATTTTTCCCATTTTACGTCCGTTGCTTTTACAAAAGTTGCAGAGAAGGCAGCCAATGCATCTTTACTAACGTTGGTTTCACTGGCGAAGGCAGTTGCTATTGTTAACATTGCAAGAACAAGGATGGTTACAAATTTCTTTCTCATTTTCTTAGTTTATGACGATGATTTAATGTTTGCTTCAATTGCAAAACAAAAATACTCCGCTATTCTATTGCCTATATTTAAATGAGATGAAACCGAAAGATGTTGCGACGAAATAAATCAAAAGAAAACTGGTATAAACCGCACCGCCGGTGCCATGTGTATCGGGCACCGCTTCCACCATATAGTAACCATTCATTACGAGAATAAATATTCTACATCTGCCTTGGTAAGACTCTTTACAAATCCTTCATCATCGGTAATCAGGTCGCGCGCCAGTAACCGTTTGCGATCCTGCAATTGCAGGATTTTATCTTCAATAGTATCCTTACAAATCATGCGGTACGCAAAAATGTTTTTTGTCTGACCAATGCGGTGCGTACGATCGATGGCCTGTTGCTCAACAGCAGGGTTCCACCAGGGGTCAACTATATATACATAATCGGCGGCAGTTAAATTCAAGCCCACTCCACCTGCCTTCAATGAAATGAGAAATACACGGCACTCTTCATCGTTCTGGAAATTTTGAATGGCTTTCTCCCGATCCTGAGCGGATGTACTTCCGTCGAAATATTCAAATTTTACATTGAGCGATTTTAATCTTTCCCTGATAAGGCCCAGCATTCCCAGGAACTGAGAAAATACAAGTGCTTTGTGATCGCTGATGTTTTCGGTTATCTCTCGGGTTAGCTCTTCTAATTTGATAGAATGATTTTCTAATTTTTCGGTTTCATTAAGTATTGCCGGTGAATCGCAAATCTGGCGCAGTTTCATTAAGCCTTGCAGAATGGTTAGCTGCGATCTTTGTATACCCTGGTCCTGAATAGTACCCAGAATTTTATCCCTGTAATCATTTCGGTACGCATCGTAAATGGTGCGTTGTTCGTCTTCCATTTCACAAAACAACACAGTTTCTGTCTTTTCAGGCAGATCTTTTGCCACCTGCTCTTTTGTACGTCTCAGTATGAAGGGAAACAATAATTTACGCAGGTGATCTTTCTGGTCTTTCTCTCCAAACTTATCAATTGGAATGGCAAATTCATTCCGGAAAAACTCCATACTTCCCAGCATCCCGGGGTTTAAGAAATTCATTTGCGCAAAAATATCGAACGTATTATTCTGCAAAGGTGTACCGCTCATGCACAAGCGATTTTTTGCTTTTAGCAGACCAGCGGCACGGGTTACTTTACTGGAAGGATTTTTGATGGCCTGGCTTTCATCCAGGGTTACATAATCAAATTCATTCTCTACAAAAAGCTTAATGTCGCTGCGCAAGGTGCCATAGGTAGTAATAATAATATTAAACTGGCGAATGTGCTCCTTATTACGCGCCCTGTCTCCACCGTGGTGAATATGATAAGTAAGTTCCGGGGTAAATTTTTTGATTTCATTTTCCCAGTTAAACATAAGGGTGGTTGGACAAACTACCAACGCATTTAAGCTGCCATGCGTGTCTTTATAATATTGGAGAAAAGACAATGCCTGTACCGTTTTACCCAAACCCATATCATCTGCCAGAATACCGCCCCATCTTACTTCGCTCAGGTAATTGAGCCACTGAAACCCGAAAGACTGGTAAGGTCTTAATATTGCTTGTAAAGCCTTCGGTGGTTCAACTTCCCGGATACTTTTGAAACCACGTAATTTATCATACTTCTCTTCTAACTGGATAAACAATTCTTCCTCATTGCGGTTCTCGTGCAGTTCATCAATAACGCTCATATGATATTGCGACAACTTGAGCGTTTCCTGTTTTCCTTCACCTACACGGAATAACAACGAATATTTTTTGATCCATTCTTCCGGCAGAATACCCAAAGTGCCGTCGTTCAGTTGAACAAACTGTTGTTTGTTGACCAGCGCTTTCTTTACTTCCGCAATAGTGACTTTTTGATCGCCAAAAAGGATATCCACTTTTGCGTCAAACCAATCTGTATGACTGCTGATGTATATTTTCGTTTGTGGCTTGGCGGTATTGAAACGGAAATTTTTCAATGCTTCAAATCCGTGCACCGGTATTTTCATTTCCTTCATGGCATCCACGAAGAGAAAAAACCAGTTATTACGCAACACATCGGTTCCCTTCAGCACCAAATTATATGCACCTTCCGGCTTTATAAAGTTAGAATGCAGGGCTTCCAGTTTACCAATGAATTCCTGTTCGGCTGCTTTGTTACGGTGAACAATCATTACTTTATCTCCATCAGGCACAATAATTTCATCCTTATCATTGGTTCTTACTTCAAAGCCTTTGTAATTAAATGCCGGTTGAAATACGAGATAATCTCCCTTTTCCTGTAATAGTAATTTTTTCTCCGGTTCACCATCTTTATAGGATGACACCAACGCCGGATCAAATTCCAGGTAGTATCTTTTTGCCAATGGCAATACATAGGTGCGCAACTGTTGTGGCCAGTCTGCTTTTGAAATCACAATGCTTCCTTTAGCAGTAAAAGGACCTATTTTCTCCACGTCTTCTGCGTCGCGCCAGAGGTATAAATTTTCTTCGTAAAAAAACATCAGGCTGCTCACCAACTGGTTGTCGCCAATGGGTAACTCTTTACCATTCAATTTTACCCAGCAGGTAATTTCGAAATTATTCTTTTTGGGTGCTATTTTAAAAAATGGCACCACTGGTTCCGGCACAATTCCAACGGTTTTGAGGTTATCTGTTTTAAAGGGTTTATGACCGTTCAGGTAGAAAACAAATGGGCTTACTGCTATATCAATAAATAATTTTTTAAGCTTGGGATGAAGGTATTCAATCATCAGGTTTTTGGTCTCTTCCGGCAATTCATCTGTTTCATGATGAATAATATTTTCCCAAATGCCACTAAAAGGAGAATTTCGGTTGAGGTATTTTGTAACTTCTGCTTCCTGCATGCGTCGAATAGAAGGAATCAATAATTTGTCTTCATCATTGAATATTTCGATATTCACAAACTTGGTTAAATCTATTTTTTCAACTTTGCTTACAAATTTTTTCTGTTCCTCATCACTTTCACCCTGCACTACTTCTACCACAAAAAATGGATACGATTTGTGGTTGAAATTAAATACGATGCCTAAACGCTGAGCCGAACCACTTACTTTTTGTTCTTCTTCTGTGGAAACAGCTTCTATCGGCGCTTCAACAAAAACGGGTCTTGGTTTATTAACGGTGAGTGGGTTAATTCTTTTGATGGAAATGTCCAGCACGCGTAAATAAGGCTTGCCTTCCTTATAAGCAAATTCAAATTTTCCTTTCAGGTCGTCACTCAAAGTATAACCGTATGCTTCCAGTAATTTGTTTTTTTCTGTATCCCAATTACGGATGCTGTCAAAATAATGCGAGCCATGTGCTTTATACAATTGCAGCAGCACAATTACTTTTGGTAAACACAATGGATGACTGGTATCTTCATATTCGCAACTGCTGTCAAAATTTCTTTCTTCGTTTTTCCGCAGCACTACTTTATAAACCGTTCCATCCAGATCAACCGAAGCTTTTACCATCTCATCTTTGGCATATTCAATGACCGCCTTTTTTGTTTCCAGATAATTTTCTGCCTCCTGCAATGTCTGGGGAGAACACAGCAACCTGATGGTTTTAAGATCGATAAATTTCATCTTAACTACCGTATGCCGCTGATCATATACAATGGCTTCTGCCTTCAGTAAATTTCGATCCAATAATTCCTGCAATTGAATGAGTGCACCTGCTTCGTGGCGACAAATATCGCTGAGGTTATAAGGACAACTGCAGCGCAACGACATTTCACGCGCATCCTTAAACTTCTGAATATGTACTTTATAATAAGTTGCATAGCTGTCATCTTTCACCCGAAAGGTAACAGAGCCCATCAATTCATCATATTCTATCAGTTCTGCAAAACCAATGGCATGAATTTTCTTTCCTCTGCGGATGACTTCATCTGTTCCGTTGGTATAAACATATTTAATAAGGTGCGGTAGCGCCATGCTTTTTTCAATTTGCCATTTTGCGGCGGACAAATGTCCGGTCGTTTCAAATAGGTCGATCTGCAAAACTAAAGGAAAAAACCTAAGCCGCAGAAAGAAAAGACTGAATATTAATTGCAGATTATTTAATATTATGCAGCCAGCAGCGGTACCATTATCAGATCGGGTTGCGCCTGCCTGACGGTAGGCAAATAGTACTCTTGTACTTTGAAACTACCATCAGCCAACCGGGCATCAGCGATTGATATATGGTAGATTTGTATTTATAAACTTTGTATAATAATGATGAAAAAGGAATTGTACATCGATATCAGCAACGAATCTGCCGGGGGTAGTTTATATCGTATTACCACTGCTGATGGTCTGACAAATTTTTATTATAATCACAGCACTTACAATTCAGATATCGATGAACTGAAAGTTTTTGAAACAAACTATTCAGATTTTGCTGCATTCTGGAAAATGATTGTGGCAGATAAAAAATGGTTTTACCTCCATCCATTGTTTGTGCATCCTGAGCAAAGGGACTTTATCAGGCAGCAATTGCAGCATGTTGACTGGACCATTTCCGGTGATAAGAAATGGCAGGAGAGCCACCAGCGGCAATGGAAGAAAGTACTCAATGATCCTGATGAGTATTATAGGAGCGTATAAATTATTGACGGTTATTTTAAACGAGTAACCTAACCAATACCATTTTTTAAATTATCGTAACTCAATATTGAAATTTGTAATCAAGGTCGGAGTCTGTCAATTGAGCCAATTGTAACTTAACCTTTACTTTTGTGGCATGAAAAACAAGAACCTTGTTTTACAAAACGTATTGGTAGAAGATTACGCAGCAGAAGGTAAAGCCATAGGAAAAATAGATGGGAAAGTAATTTTTATTGCAGGCGTCGTTCCGGGAGATATTGTAGATGTACAGCTCAGTAAGAACAAAAAAGATTGGGCCGAAGGAAAGGCTATCAATTTCCATAGCTATTCAGCAGACAGGGTTGTTCCATTTTGCGAACATTTTGGAGTGTGCGGTGGTTGCAAATGGCAAATGTTACCTTATGAAAAGCAACTGCAATACAAACAAAATGAAACCGCACAAAATCTGCGTCGGCTGGGCAGGATCGCAATCCCTGAAATCATGCCCATCATTGGTTGCGCGGAAACAAGTCATTACAGAAATAAATTAGAATTTACATTTAGCAACAAAAGGTATTTATTGCCGCAGGAAATGGAAGCGGGCAAAGCATTAACTCAAAATAACGCATTGGGTTTTCATGTGCCAAGGTTATTTGATAAAGTGATTGATATCAAAACCTGCCACCTGATGGCAGAACCAACCAATGCTATCAAAAACACCATCCGCAATTTTGCATTGGAAAAAGAGTATCCTTTTTACGATATACGCAACCATACCGGTTGGTTGAGAACACTGGTAATACGCATCTGTACCACCGGCGAAGTGATGGTAAATCTCTGTGTGGCTTATGAAGATGAAGCTGCTATTGAAAAATTATTTGAACATTTATTGCAACTGGTGCCATCTGTCAGTAGTTTGCTCTATACCATCAATCCAAAGAAAAATGACAGTATCTATGACCTTCAACCCAAAGTTTATTTTGGAAAAGGTTTTGCGATGGAAAAGCTGGAAGACTTTCAATTTAAGATTGGTCCCAAATCTTTTTTTCAAACCAATAGCAGGCAGGGGGAACAATTGTATAAGGTGGCGAGAGAATTTGCAGAACTAACAGGCAGGGAAACTGTCTATGATTTGTATTGCGGTACCGGCAGCATCGGCATTTTTGTGAGCAAACTTGCAAAAAAAATAATCGGCGTAGAAGTAGTTGAAGAAGCAATTGAGGATGCAAAAGAAAATGCCGCAATTAATAACATTCAGTATGCACAATTTTTTGCAGGTGATGTTATTGATGTTTGCAACGATGCATTTTTTGCAGCCCATGGAAAGCCTGATGTAATTATAACGGATCCGCCACGGGTGGGTATGCATGATAAATTGGTAAGAAAAATTTTAACAATGCAGGCACCCGTAGTTGTCTACGTAAGTTGTAATCCGGCTACACAGGCAAGAGACCTGCAGTTGCTGGATGAGCAATACAGCGTAGTTAAGATACAACCCGTGGATATGTTTCCGCATACACATCATATTGAAAACGTGGTACAGTTAAAATTAAGAACCTGACTTGATAGTTATTACCCACAAAGATTTAACGGTATAAGTAAGTACATTCATCATAATTTCACGCTTTCTCATTGAGATTTACTTTTAACTTTGCCTGCACGAAAAATGACTCAAATTAAATTAAATGGCGAATTATAGTTCCGGAGGTTTGGGATCTATTCCACCTGTAGTAAAAAATTTGTTGATAATAAATGGTTTGGTTTTCCTGGCTCAATACGTATTTGAACAGCAAGACATTCGTTTAGAAATTTGGGGTGCACTATGGGGACTGAGATCGGGAAATTTCCAAGTCTGGCAACTGATAACCTATATGTTCATGCATGGAGGAATTTCACACATTCTCTTCAACATGTTTGCCCTATGGATGTTTGGAATGATACTTGAAAGATTTTGGGGTGCAAAGCGGTTTTTAACCTTTTATATATTGTGTGGAATTTTTGCCGGCATTACACAACTTGTCATGCAACCAGCGGGAATAGCCATTGGAGCATCCGGGGCAATCATGGGAATAATGGCGGCATTTGCTTATCTTTTTCCCAATACAGAATTGTTCATCATGTTCATACCCATTCCCATAAAAGCAAAATACGTTGTTCCTGGTTTTATGGCATTGGATATCTTCGGAGGAATATCGGGGGGTGATAATATCGCTCATTGGGCGCATCTCGGTGGAGCGTTTGCGGGGCTTATTATTGTAATAATATGGAACAAAACCAATAAGAAGACTTTCTATTAAGCTACCGGTGTTTTGATATTGGTTTGATTAATTAATGAAAGCGCGGAAATTGAAACCCGATCCCAACTTTATCCGTCTTTATTTTGTAATACAAATTATAGGATCACCAATCAGCGTTTGTCATGGCAGTTGCAGAAGAAAAAGGAAGTAGTAAGATCTTACTGGGACAAGGTAACAATGCCCTTGTTATGTTGTTTGCAATCAATGGCCTGCTGTTCGTTATTTTCAAATTCATATTTGTAGTGTACCAGATGGCCGACCTGGACACAAACGCCTTTTATAGAAATATTTTTAACTGGTTTATACTACCGGCAGATATTAATAAGCTGGGTAGCCGTCCATGGGCAATTATAACATTTATGTTTACCCATGATACTTTATTTGCAGTATTGCCGGGCATGTTATGGTTGTGGTTATTTGGATATGTGTTACAGGATCTCACCGGTAATAAAAAATTAATTCCCATTTATATTTATGGAGGATTGGCAGGAGCGTTCTTTTATGTTATTACTTATAATATCGTACCGCGGTTGCAACCAGATTTATCCACCGCCGCTTTGTTCGGAGCCAACGCTTCGGTGATGGCGGTTGCTATTGCTACTACTGCAATTAAACCCGATTATCGATTTTTTCCAATGATCAATGGCGGCATTCCGTTATGGATTGTTACCCTGCTATTTGTAATCGTAGATTTTCTTTCCGTGAGAGTTGGAGACCCCGGCAAATACCTGGCACATATTGCAGGCGGGGCGCTTGGTTTTCTATTTGTTTATCAATTGCGCAGGGGAAATGACTGGAGTATTGGGATGAATCATTTTTTTGAATGGGTGAATGATTTGTTTAACCCGGAGAAAAAAAGAAAAGCACAGCAAAGAAAAGAAGAATTTTTTTATAAGGTACACGGTACCCATCCATATAAGCGCATACCCAATATAACCCAGAAACGCATTGACGAAATTCTGGATAAAATTAACCTGCATGGATACCATTTTCTCACAGATGAAGAAAAAGATATTCTCCGCCGTGCTTCATCCGAAGACGAGTTGTAATTTTAAGCATGTCCCGTATTTTGAGAAAGGTTAGCAAGAAAATTTTCATCATTCTTAATATCATAGCAGTAATTCTATTCTTACTGGCATGTCTTACGCCTTATCTTCAACCGGATCGGTACTGGTATATTGCTGTATTGGGAGTGGGATTCCCTTTCCTGGTTATTGTACTGTTGGTTTATATTTTTTTTTGGTTGTTTTTTAAATCCCGCTGGTTGTTTTTATCCTTGGCTGCATTGCTATTGGGTTGGACACAGGTGAATGCTGTTTTTGCATTCCACCTATTTTCATCTTTTAATGAAGTGAAGCCTGACAGTGCTTTACGTGTAATGCAATGGAATGTTGCAAGGCTCGGACAAATGTATAAAAGGGAGGATGCTTCCGCCAATCGTACAGCCATTTTTGCATTTATAAAAAAAATGAATCCTGATGTATTGTGCATGGAAGAATTCCTGGAATCGAACAACAGCAAAAGAATGAGTGCCAACATTCCGTATATAGCAACTCAACTAAATTATCCCTATTATTTTTTTGCGAGAGATTACCGTAGAAAAGATCGGTTGTATGATCACGGTGTTATCATTTTTTCAAAATACCCGCTGGTTGATACGATGCGTATCCGTTTTGCCGGAGAAAAAGCAGCGTCTCCGGGAGAAAGCCTAATTCATGCAGACATTAATGTAAACGGTCAATACATCCGGATATTTGCAACACATCTGCAGTCGCTGCATTTTGAAGCAGATGATTATGACGTTTTGAAAAATATTGCAAAGGTGGAAGACAGCGCAGTATCGCAGTCTAAAAATGTATTGAAAAAATTCAGGCACGGCTATTCACTGCGTTATAAACAGGCCGATCTGGTAAGAGACGAATTAGATAAAAGTCCTTATCCGGAAATACTATGCGGAGATTTTAACGATGTACCCAACTCTTACACCTATTTCAAAGTGAAGGGAGATCGCAGTGATGCTTATTTAAAAAAGGGTCTTGGCGTGAGCCGGACTTTTGCTTCCTTATCGCCAACACTGCGCATAGATTATATTTTAGCTGACAATAAACTGGAGGTTTTACAGTTCAAAAAAACCTGGCTATCCTGTTCAGATCATTTTCCGCTGGTAGCCGACTTTAGACTGCCGGTTAGCAAGTAGAATTGTATATTTGGCGGATGAATCATTTCTCTTCTGTTAAAATAATTTAAAGCTGCTGTTGTTGTACTCAACCGGCAGGATAAATATTATTTTTGCCCGCCAATCTATTCATCGTTCAGTTAAAATTTACAGTGGAAGGGAGTGGCACCCGTCCGACTCGCGTCAGCCGGGCGGGCAACAAAGTTTAGAAGTATACAAATGCTGGCAACAAAAAAAATGCTATGTCGCAATTAACCATTTACAATTCTTACGGTCATAAAAAGGAAGTTTTTGAACCCGTTACTCCCGGTCATGTTGGTATATATGTATGCGGACCAACCGTATATAGCGATGTTCATTTAGGAAACTGCCGAACGTTTATTTCTTTTGATATGATCTACCGTTATATCAGCCACCTCGGTTATAAGGTGCGGTATGTGCGCAATATTACGGATGCCGGCCACCTGGAAGGAGATATGGACGAGGGCGATGATAAGTTTTCCAAGAAAGCAAGACTGGAACAACTGGAGCCAATGGAAATAGTACAACGGTATACGTTAGGTTTTCATAAGGTGATGGAATTGTTCAATTGTTTACCACCTAACATAGAGCCTACTGCTACCGGGCATATATCTGAACAGATTGAAATGGTGAAGCACATTTTAACTAACGGCTATGCATACGAGGTAAATGGCAGCGTATATTTTAATGTTGAGAAATACAATCTTGAAAAACCGTATGGTATACTAACCAACCGTAAACTGGAGGACCTGCTGGAACATACCAGGGAGCTGGGTGGGCAGGATGAAAAAAAGGGCCGGTTGGATTTTGCATTGTGGATCAGGGCAAAGCCCGAACACCTGATGCAATGGCCCTCTCCATGGGGCATGGGTTTTCCAGGCTGGCACATTGAATGTTCAGCCATGAGCAATAAATATCTCGGAAAAGAATTTGATATACATGGCGGTGGAATGGATCTTGCCGCAACGCACCACACCAACGAAATTGCACAATCCCAGGCATGCAATCATGTAAATCCTGCCCGTTATTGGATGCATACGAATATGCTTACTGTTAATGGTACCCGTATGAGCAAAAGCGCCGGAAATGGTTTTTTGCCCGAGCAATTGTTTACAGGCAATCACCCGCTATTGGAAAAAGCTTATTCTCCAATGACCGTCAGGTTTTTTATGATGCAGACCCATTACCGCAGCACATTGGATTTTAGCAATGAAGCATTGCAGGCCGCGGAAAAAGGATTGAAACGTTTATGGGAAGCCTATGCGAATCTATTAAAGTTTGAATCAAATTCATCAGTTGCTGATATCGATCGGGCATTGGAAGAAAAAATTAATAAGCTACTCGCCGAGATGGATGATTTCATGAATGATGATTTTAATACCGCAAAAGTATTGGCGAATATATTTGAGCTGGTACCCGTGATCAATTCCATTAAAGACGGTATCATCAAATTAACATCCGTCAGTAATGTAACTTTACAATTACTGCAAACCTATTTTAAAAATTACCTTGAGCATATTCTCGGACTAAAAAATGAAATGCAACAAGACAATGGTAAGTTAAATGCTGTATTGCAATTGCTGATTGAGATGCGCAAAGACGCCAAACAAAGAAAAGATTATGTTAGCTCAGATAAGATACGAAACCAGCTATTAAACCTGGGTATTGTATTAAAAGATGAGAAAGATGGTGCGATGAGTATTTCGTTTGCATAGTAATTCGCTCCCTTATTTCAGCAACCTGCGGTTTATTAAATACAGTTCATAGTTCAGACGGTAACAACCTCCCCGGTTTTTTGTCACTAATCATACAAAAATAATTTTTATGAGAATGACAATTAAACCAACCATTTTTAAAGCTGTATTGCTAATGGCAGTAACAGTTTTCCTTAACAGCAGTTGCCAGTACATTCCACCTGTTCAGCCACCGGGGACGCAAAACAGTTCGCTTTTTCAAAAAATTGCGAACGATAGCCGGTTCCGTTTTTTGACAGCTGCTCTTACCAAAGCCGGGCTCGTTGCAACTTTAAATGATAAGAATGCAAGTCTTACATTGTTTGCACCAACAGATCAGGCTTTTCAGGCCGCCGGTTTTAGCAATATTAATGCTGTGGCCAATGCCCCTGCAGAAGTGTTGAAATCAATATTACTGTATCATGTGCTGGGAAGTGTAGTTAAGTCAGGCAAGATTCCACTGGCCACTAATACCCAAGTAAATACGGTTGCTAACAAACCTGTTTTTGTAACGCGTACCAATGCAGGAAATGTATTTGTAAACGGTGTAACTGTTATCCAGAAAGACTGGGAAGCGCGTAACGGTGTAATACATGTGATTGACCGGGTATTGATTCCGTCAGTAGGCACCATAGTGCAAACTGCACAAACCAATGACAATCTTAGTTTACTGGTGGCTGCTGTATTGCGTGCCAGCCAGGGTACTGTTAATGTAGCATCGGTGTTAAACAGTAATGGTCCTTTTACTGTATTTGCGCCTACTAACCAGGCTTTTAAAAATGCGGGTTTTGCCAGCATTGATGCGATTCAATCTACCGACCCGGAAGTATTGATTTCTATTCTTACCTACCATGTTATTGGTGCCCGTATTTTTTCATCCGATCTCACAGAAGGCGCTGAACCCGCAACAGTAAACGGAGGGAAAGTAAAAATCAGTTTAAGTGGTGGGCCAAAAGTAAAGGGTAAAACCAACAGCACGGCCTCCAATATTGTTTCCACTAATATAGTTGCTACCAATGGTGTGATACATGTAATTGACCAGGTATTACTTCCATGATAAGTTAATCCGTTAAAAGAGAACCGCCCGCAAGCGGTTTTCTTTTACAATTGAGGGTATGTTTTTTACAGTTCACTCTTTTAACACAACTGTTCACAGATAACGCTACTCTCAAAGGCTTTTTGGATGTTATTTAAAAAAAACTTATTTAAAATGAAAGCCAACTTATCACTCAACCGCGTCATTACAGGCGCTCTTTTATTGTCTGCTGTTATTATTTTTGCTTCTTGTAAGAAAGACGACAATACAACGCCGGCAACACCCAACACCGTAGTAAATGTTGCCACTACCAATGGTTTTACTACATTGGTAAGTGCCATTGGTACAGCAGGTTTAACAGCCACTTTAAATGGAACGGGTCCTTTTACAGTTTTTGCGCCTACCAATGCTGCATTCTCCGCTATCACCGTTCCTTCAGACGCTGCTGTATTGGGTAATATTCTAAAGTATCATGTTGTGAGCGGTAAAGTATTATCATCTGCATTACCTACCAGCTATGCAACAGGAGTTGCCACCGTAAATGGCGATTCTATTTATGTAAAAAAGTTTCCTTCTGGTAATGCCTATGTAAATGGTGTGAAAGTAGACCTCGCTGATGTAGCTGCAAGCAACGGCGTTGTGCATGTTATTGGAACCGTGTTATTGCCACCATCAGCCAGTATTGTTGCTGCAGCCCAGGCAGATACATCATTCTCATTACTGGTACAGGCAGTCATTAAATGCGGATTGGCTTCAGCCTTATCCGGCGCTGGTTCTTTAACAGTTTTTGCACCTACCAACACTGCTTTCAGGGCTGTTGGATTTGACAGTACCGCAATTGCCAATGCAAATCCTGCAACAGTAACTACATTAACGAATGTCTTGCTCTACCATGTTGTTCCTGCAAGAGCTTTCTCTGCGGATTTAGTAGAAGGATTAACTACCGCTCCTACTTTACTGGCCGGGAAGTCATTGACATTTAGTGTAAGTGGTGGCGCGAAAGTTACAGGTAGTGGTAATGGCGGAACTGCTTCAAATATTACGAAAGTAAACATCTTAGCAAAAAATGGTGTTGTTCATGTTATAGACAGGGTGCTACTACCATAAAATTAACTGAGGCCAATGGTTTCAGTATATGGAAAGACCAAACAAACAGTCCCGATATTTTTTCGGGACTGTTTCTTAATTTAGATAAGCATGTTTACAAATAAGTACCGGTACATAATAATTATTTTACTAGGTATGTATTCTTATTTGAATACATTATTTTCCGAGGTTTATCACTATTATGGTATTCATGCGCCTTGGTATGCCGATATGCTGGTAATGATTATGATTACTTTTTTGGTATGGGAAGGTAATCGGCTGATTCAGAAAAAACTGGAACATTCATTAAAACAGCAAGGTCAAATCCGTTTTCTCTTTGTTTTCTTTTTTACTGGTTTGTTGATTGCTGCGGTAACAACATTGGCATTGAGCTATTGCACAGGATTATGGTTACGCCTGCCTCCTGCAGAATTGCGCATTGGTTTAAAGCTGGCATTTACGTATGGCACACGTATCAACCTGTTTCTGCATATCCTGAATGGTATTTTTGTATTTATTGATCAATATAAAAGAAAACAACTGGAGGCGGAAGAATTAAAAAGAATTAATGCACAGGCGCAGCTACAAGCAATAAAAAACCAGGTGAATCCGCATTTTCTTTTTAATAACCTGAATGTTTTGTCTGGCATGGTAATGAAAGATAATCCTGATGCAAATAAGTTTATTGAAGAATTTGCTAAAGTATACCGATACATACTCAATAGCCAGGATAAAGAACTGATTGAATTACAAACAGAACTTGAATTTATCAAGCCCTACATATTCCTGCTGGAAAAACGTTTCCCCGACAGCATTTCTATTCAGTTGAACATAGATAAAAAATATTTTCAGTATTTTATTGTTCCTGCAGCCCTTCAAATGCTCGTAGAAAATGCCATTAAACACAATGTGCTTTCGAAGGCGCGGCCGTTGCAAATAATGGTGAATATCAATGCTGCAGAACACCTGGTAGTGAGCAATACTCTTCAACCCAAAACACAAATAGAAAATTCTACGCAGGTTGGACTGAATAATATTACGAAGCGTTATGAACTTACCACCGGACAAAATACTACCATAGTAAAAGATGAATTAAGTTTTTCCGTATCATTACCATTGATACAGCCACCATCATGACCACTATTATAATTGAAGATGAAAAGCTGGCAGCAGAGCGTTTGCAATTGTTATTGCATCACTGTGATCCTGCTATTAAAGTACTGGCGGTAATGGATTCTGTAGAGGAAAGCATCGCCTGGCTAACAACTCAGTCGTTACCCGATTTTATTTTACTGGATATACACCTGGCAGATGGAACCGCCTTTGAGATATTCAGGCAACTGGATATAATTGCTCCTGTTATTTTTACTACAGCATATGATCAATATGCATTGGATGCTTTTAAAGTTTTAAGTATAGATTACCTGTTAAAACCTGTTACAGCCGAAGCACTGTGTAACGCGATACTAAAACTAAAAACCCTGAGACAACCTTCCACTCCTGCCGTTAATTACAACCAGCTGCTCCAATTGCTGCAACAGGCACAGCAAAAATTCAAAACCAGGTTTGTAGGCAAAGTAGGCCAAAAATTATTTTTTATTGATACAGCTGATGTAGCCTATTTTCTTGCAGATAACAAAATTGTATATTTATACGCTGCCGATGGCAATCGTTATATCGTTGAATATACACTGGAGGCACTGGAACAAATGCTGGAGCCTAAACAGTTCTTCCGTGTAAACCGGAGCATCATTGTAAATGCATTGGCCATAAACCAGGTAAAACCATATATCAACAGCCGTTTAAAAATTATTTTTAAAGCAGGTACTCAGACTGAAGAAGCCATCGTAAGCCGGGAAAAAGTAAATGATTTCAGAACCTGGGCCGACAGTTAACAGATTGCATATGAAAATAAAATATTTTCTTTTTGTTTTTTTTGTACTGATTAACGCTATTGTAATCGCTCAATCCGGCAAAAAAGAAGATGTTATTTACCTGAAGAATGAATCTGTGATACGCGGTATCATTACGGACAAGAATGATAGTCGTATTAAAATCCAAACGAGCGACGGCAGTATTTGGGTATATACTTCCAATGAAATAATGAAAGTGACAAGAGAAAACAAATTTGGCAGTTACCAAAATAACAAAAAGGGTTTTGCGCATTTTACAGAATTGGGCCCATTGGTTGCTGGTAAAACTTCTATTGAAGGAGTCACCACTGCTGCATTTTCTTTTCAGACAATTAACGGCTACAAATTTTCAAAATATCTGTTTACCGGCATCGGAGCGGGGGTTGATTTATATGCAACGCAAACCATCATTCCACTCTTTGCAAGTCTGCGCGGCGATTTTACAAATAGCGGTACAGTAATACCTTTTTATTTTGCAGACGGAGGTTATGGCATTAATATAACCCAGAATTCTCCTGGTAATAGCAATTTCAAAGGAGGCATCAATTATGCAGCAGGCATCGGGGCCAAAATTCCTTTCAACCGTTCAGCCGGTTTCCTGGTAAGTTTTGGGTATCATCATCAGTCGTCTTCTTATAATCAGAGTGCAGCAAAAAAGGAAATTGAATACAACAGACTGGCAATAAGAGCAGGTTTCTTTTTGTAATAGTGGTTATTAAATCCGTTAACTTAGTTTGCCAAAACTGTTTACATGAAATGGAAATTAATTACTGCTTCATTATTAATATCTGCTATACTTTCTGCACAAGTTAAAAAAGCCCCCGATAGAAAAGAAGGTGAAGGCCCATGGACACAACTGATTATCCGGGGTGTAATCATGATCAATGGCACGGGGGCACCGGCAATTGGCCCCGTGGATATTGTGGTAGAAAAAAATCGCATCAAAGAAATAAGAACAGTTGGTGCACCTGGTGTTGTGATCAACCCTGATAACCGGCCGAAACTTGCAGAAGGTGGAAAGGAATTGAATTGCGAAGGCATGTATTTAATGCCAGGATTTATAGATATGCATGGTCATATTGGTGGTGTGGCACAGGGTGCCGATGCAGAGTACGTTTTTAAATTATGGATGGCACATGGTGTTACAACAGTGCGAGAGCCAGGATCAATGAATGGATTGGAATGGGTGTTGGAAGAAAAGAAAAAGAGTGAACAAAACCTGATAACGGCACCAAGATTGAAAGCTTATACAGTATTTGGACAAGGGAGTAAAGAACCTATTGCCACAACAGACCAAGCAATTGCATGGGTTCGCGAAAATCAAAAGAAAGGTGCAGATGGAATAAAATTTTTTGGTGCTGCACCGGATATAATGAAAGCGGCCATTGAAGAAAATAAAAAATTGGGCCTTCGTTCCTGCTGCCATCATGCACAAATGGATGTAGCCAGATGGAATGTTCTAAACAGCGCAAGAGCAGGATTAACATCTATGGAGCATTGGTATGGTTTGCCGGAGGCGTTGTTTGAAGATAAGACCATACAAAACTACCCGCTTACTTATAATTATTCCAATGAACAAAACAGGTTTGAAGAAGCAGGAAGATTATGGAAACAGGCAGCGAAACCTTATAGCGAACATTGGAACAAAGTAATGAATGAATTACTATCGCTTGATTTTACATTGGATCCCACCTTTGAAATTTATGAAGCCAACCGCGATCTGATGCGTGCAAGAAGAGCTGAATGGCACGAAGATTACACCATGCCTAAATTGTGGAAGTATTACGAACCCAGTCGAATAGCGCACGGTTCTTACTGGCAAAACTGGGGAACAGAACAAGAGATAAGCTGGAAAGAAAATTACAAACTATGGATGGAGTTCATCAATGAATATAAAAATCGCGGTGGCAGAGTGACCGTTGGAACGGATGCCGGATTTATTTATGAGCTATATGGATTTTCTTATGTGAGAGAGCTGGAGTTGTTACGTGAATCAGGATTTCATCCACTGGAAGTAATACGAAGTGCAACCTTATACGGAGCGCAGGCATTGGGAATGGAAAAAGAAATTGGCAGTGTTGAAATAGGTAAATTGGCAGATTTTGTTATCGTTGATGCCAACCCGTTAGAAAATTTACAGGTGCTGTATGGCACCGGTACTATTGCGTTAACTGATAAAAATGAAGTAGTAAGGAGAGGCGGTGTCAAATATACCATCAAAGACGGAATTGTGTATGATGCAAAAAAATTGCTGGATGATGTAAGGAAGATGGTCGCCGAAGAAAAAGCAAAAACCGGTTTTAAGATCATGCAGGCAGGCATGAAGTGAAGTTGTTTTAATAAATCATATTGCAATTGCCCTCACCATTTCTCTTTTTCCATAAGGGCCCGGAATTTTTGTAACCATAAAGCCCGCTTCGGTCATGGCTTTTCTAACGGTGGATTTGGATGAATAAGTCACCAGTATTCCACCGGTTTGCATTTGGTCACGTAATTTTTTAAATATTTCTGTTGTCCATAACAATGGTTGTATGGTGGGTGCGAACGCGTCAAAGTAAATGAGGTTGAATGAGGTGCTGCCAGCATAATTCTCCATTTTGCACTTAATTTTTTTAAAAGTAAAGGATGGATTGATTTGATGGGCCTTGTTCCATTCGCTATCATGTAGTTGTTCAAATATTTCTTTTAGACCCGGATGTTTCAGTTGTTCGTGGTACTGCAACAGGCTTATCTGGTCTGCTTCCAACGGATAGGGGTCAATGGTTTCATAGTAAATTTTCATTTTATTTTGTTCCGCGTGCAGGAAAGTTAACAATGCATTTAACCCCGTACCGAATCCCAGTTCAAAAATGGCCATGGGTGCACCCGCATGGGAAGCTGGAAAAAATTTTAAACCCGCTTCAATGAACACATGCATAGACTCCCCGATAGCGCCATGCATTGAGTGATAGCTGACGTTAAGTTCTGGTAAAACAATTGTCTGTGAGCCATCCGCAGTAACCTGAATCTCTCTTTTCATCGTGCAAATGTAAAATGGATAATTGTTAACTTACCGGTACTTAAAATAAATTATGACAATAGGATATTTTGAACATCTGTCAAAAGATAAGAAATTAAAAAAAGTGTTGGAAGGAAATGAACCGTTAATATTGAAGCAGCAAAAAAAAGTGTACCTGCATTTATGTGGTTCTATCATGAGCCAGCAATTGTCTACTAAAGTTGCTGATGTTATCTGGAAGCGTTTCCTGGCATTGTATGATAAGCAACCAACTCCCGAACAAATCATTAATACAAAATTTGAGACCTTACGTGCCATAGGTCTTTCCAATGCCAAGGTTAACTATATTCAGAATGTTGCAAGATTTGCCGTGGAGCATGGCATGGAATGGAAGCAATTGAAGATAATGAGTGATGAAGAAGTTACACAACACCTGATACAAATTAAGGGGGTGGGTCGCTGGACTACTGAAATGATATTAATGTTTGCATTAAAAAGAGAAGATGTCTTTGCTGTAGATGACCTTGGAATTCAAAACGCAATGATTAAATTATATAAACTGGATGCTACTGATAAAAAGCAATTAAGGTTAGATTTGCTTCGGATTTCAAAAAAATGGAGCCCCTATAGAACTTATGCCTGTCTTCACTTATGGCGATGGAAAGATAATAGCCCCGCAAAATGATTTTTTATCCAGTTGAATACACTGATAATACCATTTTCATTTTTTACTGCAATAATAGTTTATTGATTTTGTATACTAATGTGCTGTCGCCTGTAACAATATTTTTTCGCAATACGGTCGCAGCCCCACTGTTACCCGTACCCGTAAATTGCAGGTTGCCATTATTAAAGCTAGCCAGTATCATAGTCCCTGTAGCGCTTACAACCGATGGATGGTTCAAGAAATAATTACTGAAATACAGTCCGGGCAGTATATGGTATTGAAGTATTTTGTGCAAATTAACGGAGTCTGTATTATTAATGAACGCAGTGTCTGGATAGCCGGCTTCTATAAATGCGTTGTTTTCCGGTGCCAGCAAAGTATTAAACCCCGTCAATATTGAATCTGCAATGCCAGCACGGTGCAGCGCTGCCACAAAAAATGAAAAGCTACTGTCTGTCAAAGGAAGTTGGCTGATTGAATCTACCGGAAGTTCCAGTGGCGCACTTAATTTATATATAATGGCACTGCTGCCCGCTATAGTAGTGCGTGTTCCTTTCACTCCATTAAAATATATCGAATCATTATTGCTATAGCCATAAACCGGCCAGGTAAGTAAAGTATTAAAAGGGAGGTATGAACCAGACATAAAATGAATGGAAACCGGAATAAAACTATTGCGGGCTATTAAATCAAGTTTGGATGCTGCAGTGGTGCTAATGCTTGCAGCTGTAATACCCGCTTGTAAGAATGCAGTGTTGGTAGGTGCAAGAACCGTAACGGAATCCGGTCTTGCCAATAAGCCAATTTCATTCGAACGTTGCATTACCTGTGTAAACAAAGTAAGAGATGTATCGGCAAGAATATAATCTGCCAGGAGATGTTGTGTAACATCTGAACCAGTTGTATCCTTTTTGCAGGACATCATGCTCAGAAAAATGGCTATTAAAATAGTTATCGAACAATGTTTCATAAATATTTATTGACTAAGCTGCACACTAAAACGTTTTATTACAAATGATATTGCCGTTTTATCAATGCCATTTCCATACCAAACAGGTGAGTTATTAATCCCGCATCATTGAATTTTTTTTTGCAGGCATCCTTTTCTTTTAAATAAGCGTATGGACCTGCATATACTTTCATTATAAAATTTATTACCATGACAGCCTTCAAAAAAACAGGGAGCGGTATTGTATTGTCCCTGACTACTCTTATCCTGATTAATTCTTGCAGCAAAAGCAGCACACCAGCCACACCGGTGCCAACCGTAGTGAAACACTGGAACATTGTAATGGACACCAAATTTGAAAATCCGGCACCAGCAGGAAGAACAGAGACTGGTAATGCCAGCCTTGATCTGTACTCAGATAATACTTTCAAATATAATATTACTGTAAATGGACTTGCCGGCGGTGATGCATTGACAGCTTCGCATATACATTTCGGTGATGCCGGTTCCAATGGTCCCGTAATTTTAAATTTCAGTCCGACTTTTACAAATGGTGTTGCCACTGCAACATTACCGGCTATCCGCCAGTCATTGGCTGATTCAATTCAAAGTGGAACTGTTTACTTGAATGTACATTCTACTCAATTCCCGGGTGGATTGTTAAGAGGACAAATGGATAAAACCGTTGACTTTGCAATGGATATCCCAATGGTTGGAACCAACGAAGTACCCGCTGTTACTACTACTGCGGCCGGACTTGCACTACTAAGACTTACAACTGATAAAACATTGTATAGTAAAATAACCGTAACAAATGTTGATGCCGGCGATACTTTAAGTGTAGCGCATATACATGGAGCGGCCGCAGGTGCAAATGGAACTGTATTGCAGTTGCTTTGCGCGTCGAAGGATGATTTTGGGGTAGTAAAAACCAATACATTATCAGATGCCAATGTAACAGCCGTTAAAACCGGGTCGGTTTATGTAAATGCACATTCGAAATTGCATCCAGGTGGAATTATCAGGGGACAAATCAGATAGTATAATCAGGTACCTGAAAAAAGCCGGTGGATATTTCCACCGGTTTTTTAGTCGATCGCACACAATAACAGCGGTCAATATTTATTCAACTGTTGAACTGAGCGTAGCAAGGATGACGCTATGGAATACAAATGCCGGCAACATAATTATTGCTTTACTAATTTTAATTCCTGGATGATATTGGAAGCGCCACCCAGTTTATCTATACACCACAGCACATAGCGGACGTCTACACAAATGGTACGATTGAGATCTTTATCAAATGCAATTTTATGACTCAATGCTTCATAGTTGCCATCAAATGCCAAACCAATTAGATTGCCATTAGCATCCAATACTGGCGACCCGGAATTACCACCGGTTATATCATTGGTAGTAATAAAGCAAACAACCAAATCGTTTCGCGTCTTATCAATGTATTGACCGAAATCTTTTTTCTTAGCTGTTTCTATAAGGTTTGCGGGTAAATCAAATTCATAATCGCCGGCTACATATTTTTCCAATACACCTTTCATGGTGCATACATAATCGTAATGAACAGCATCGCGGGGGTTATAACTTTTTACATTTCCAAAGCTTACTCTCATGGTGAACGTTGCATCCGGATACATTTTTTTCGCTTTTACAGTATCCATTTGCATGATGCCTTTTAAGTAAAGTCTTCCAAGTTCAGCATTTCTTGTATTGAACAATTGAGATTGTTGCAGAAATTTACTCTGCCAGTTTTTTACGAATGCACTGGCTGTTGCAAAAGCAGGATCAGATTGTAATGCAACAGCGTCTGGATTTGTAACAAACGCTTTCCATTTGGTATCATCAAAAATCATCGTGCTCTTAACCAGGTCAGCCGCGAATTTTTTATAACTGTTTTCATCTTTTAAATCGCCAAAACTTCCTTTCAGACTTTCAAAAAATGAAATGGGATGCTGGCTCTTTTCAATGTCTGCATAAAACATCATCAATGCACCGGCAATGATATTCTGATCGGAGGCTTTGTTTTCGCTTTTTATGAATTCAACCCTTGACTTATCTGCGGCATCTACAGCGTTTTTTATATCTGCACTGGTAGTTCCTTGTTTTACCATTGCGGCTTCTACTTGTAGCAGTGAAGCTGCAAATCCTAAAAGAGGCGAACCAAAAATTCCTTCATTAATATACATGCGTTGCTTGCTGTAAGGGCGCCACTCTGCATAGGCTTTTTCCCAGTCGCCCAATATATTCTGGTATTCAGGTTTTCCACTTGCCCATTGTTGAAAACCTGCTTCTGCTTTTTTCTTTTGTTCGAATACAGCATATTTCACGAGCTGTTTGCTTTCGCCATCAAAAAATTTCCAGTAGTTGGCAATACTTGCATAGCTGGATGCAAGTTGTAATTTTGTTGCCGGATCTTTTTTCATTTCTGCGAACATGAATTTCAAACGCATGTCGCGCAGGTTTACCAATGATGGATTGTCTATCTCTATCTTTTGTTTAATACCATATGAAGTTTCATAACGGTTGGTACCACCCGGATAACCATAAATCATTGCATAGTCCCCGTCTTTGTAACCCTTGATAGAAACTGGTAATGTATATTTTGGTTTTAATGGAATATTGTCAGCAGCATAAGGAGCAGGCTTTCCGTCCTTGTTCGTGTATACGCGGAAGACAGAAAAATCACCGGTGTGCCTGGGCCATTCCCAATTGTCTGTATCGCCACCAAATTTTCCAATGCTTTCTGCAGGAACGCCCACCAAACGGATATCGCTGTAGCGCTGGTAAACAAAAACAAGAAATTGATTGCCTTTGAATAAAGGACTTACTCTTCCTTCTGTGCTTTGCCCCGGATCCGAATAGCGCTTATTGATGGCCGCTATAACTTCAGACTGTTTGCGGCTGCGATCAGCGCCTGTTAAACCAGCTAATGCAGCTTCAACCTCTTTTGTAACATCTTCAATCTTTAATAAAAATTGTACAGTAAGCGAAGAGGGGATTTCCTCCTGTTTGTTTTTTGCATAGAAACCATCCTTCAGGTAATTGTGTTCAACAGAACTGGCACTGGCTACTGCATCATACCCGCAATGGTGGTTGGTAAATATCAGGCCTTCGGTGCTAACTATTTCACCGGTACAACCGCCACCAAAAATAATAATGCCATCTTTTATTGAAGACTTATTAATGCTATAGAGTTGTTCCTTACTGAGTTTGAGTCCACGTTTCACCATATCGTTGTATACTTGCTGACCTAGTAGTAAGGGGAGCCACATGCCTTCATCTGCAAGCGACTTACTAATAATAACGGTGAGCACCGCAATCGTTAACAAAAGCTTCTTCATGGTTTCAAAAATTTAGATATAACAAACCTACTGAATTTTGATTTCAGGTTTGGGAAGTTCTTTTAATTGGTTAATGACTGATTAAATTAAACCACAAAAAAACCGAGACACAAGGCAAAGCATTTTTTACGACAGCGTAAAGAAAGTAAATACAGATGCGAGTATAAAAATCTAATAATGTTCAGTGTTAAAATAGTTTAATAATTCTTTGTGTCCTGGTGTCTTTGTGGTTCAAAAAATTGCAAATCAGAATTCTTTTAATGTACAGCCGTTTTAAGCCAGGTCAGGAACCTGTTGACCTGTCGGCTGGTATCCAGTTGCATATCCATTCTTCGCTGGTAATATTTAGAAATGGTCCAGTTCATTGGAAAATTTAATGTATCCTGGGAAATATTATTGTAGAGATCTACATTGAGATAATGATCGGTGTTATGGTATACGCTTTGCAAATACCTTCTCAGGCGGAAATTATTAATATCGGTTTGTGTTCCATACGCACCAACAATGGTGAGAATGGGTGCCATCAAATCATTTTTTATAAAGGGTACTTTCTGAACGATGGGTTCTCCAAGCGGTGAGTTGGTAGCATGAATAATATAGAAATTCAAATTTTTCAAGAATGCGTAACTACTATCACCCGGAACGGCAAGGATTGAATCAGTGAGTCTTTTGATTTCTATGATCATTTCGTTTACTACACCGGCGCCGGAATTATCAAAATAACCACCATCAACAAAGTAATGTGCCTTTACGCTATCGGTACCATTGCTGGTATCTTTTTTTGGTAAATGCTGATCAATTCTTCCCGCCGGGCTGATATAAGGGAAGCGTGCTCCCATTACAACAGCAGTACTGAAGTGCATATCGGCGCCTGGTTCCAGCAGGCTGATTACATCCACTCGCTTATTGAAGACTTCTTTATTGGTATCTATATTAACATTGGTAATTACGCCGGGTCTGCCATCCTGCATGCGTGTAGTATTGATGCATATTACAGGTAACAATGGTACCGTATCATAAACATTAGGGATATACGCAGAAAAGGGATTGGCTAATTTGTTTTTGAGGAAGACAGAATCACTCATACCGGTCTCCATAGATTTTTCCAATGCACCCGCGCGATCGGTTACTTTCTTCAACATAAAATCAGTTAGCCATAGGGGACGAAAAAAATCCGGGCCCAGCATTCTCGTCAAAGTATAGGTAAGAAAATCATTCTTCAAGAACTCCTTTGCAGTGGTTTCATAACTACGGCCCCGCATATCTTCTTTTTCATTTAGCAAAGCGAAAAAAGTACCTACTCCCACACCACCACCTGAGGTCCCTGAAAGACAAAATGTATGATGCGAAAAAGCGCCGCTGGTTTCATCTTCCATTCTGCCCAATGCGGCAGCAGTCCAGTAACCCGAACGGGATGCACCGCCATCGGACAAAATAAAAAACACGGGGTAATTATCTTTAGCAGCAATTTCCTGCTTTCTTTCAGCGACCCATTTTAAAAAGTAATCTTTAATTTTTGGTCTGTGTTGCAGCCGACCAGATGTTTTGGCTGTAAATTTCCGGGCATAATGGGGTTCCCTGTTTACGCCGATTACCAATACCAACGCAAACAACATCACATGAAAATTAATTTTATTAATGATAGAAATAGTGGACAATAAAGCAAAAAAGCCAACCAGTACAGCAAAAGCCAGTAGTATAAAAGGAAGTGTACCTGTTTTATTTGCAAAATCCATGATTACAATGGCACGTAAATAATAATAAAGGCCAATTACACTGATTGAATTAAAGAAAGTAAAAAAACCTCTTTCTTTTTTCGAAATATTGGCGTGATAAAAAATCGAATAACGAATCCTTGTCAACCAATTGGCCCTTTTCCAATCTATTCCTTCTGTGGCTGCCCATGTCCTGATATTTTTATACACGGCGGGCATTTTTTCAAAAATCAATGCGCCTCTTCTCCAGATAATCGCGAACAGGTACATCAATTGTAAAACGATCATGGAAGATATGAGCAATATGGTACTGTCCCAGATAATATTAATAATGAAAATCAAAATAAGTGCAATGCGCAGTATCCAGAAGATTTTGCGGTATGCAGCGGATCTTGCTTTTTCCATTTCATCAAAAGAAATGTGTGGTGCTTCTTTTCTTTTTATGTTCCAGAAATAATATACACGCATTCTTTTCAATGACTGGTAGAGAATAATATAAATTAAAGGAGTACCTGCCCATAAAATCCAGTTGGCGATACTTCCGGAGAGATGCCAGGTAAAATGTTGTTCTGGCAACCGGGGGAGTTGTAAAAACGCGAGCCACACCACGCTAAACCCCAAAAACCCCAGCATACGCGGAGCATGAAATGAAATGGCTTTTGATGAATTATATAATTCTGTTTTATGGTAAATAAGAATGCGACCCGTATACCAGGTGACCATCACCCAAAAAATAAGTGATAATAATATTACCCAATTGGCTCCTTGTTTTTCTATAGCGGAGATCAATACATCTTTTCCCTGCGAGAGTGTCCAGAAACATGCATAAGTAGCCAGCAAAAAAAATACGGAAGGGAAAAGATACCACGCCATTCTAAGCATGACGGTTATAATTTTCAGGCACCAGATTATTTTACCGGCCAGCCAGTTTATAACTTTTTGCAATTTCTGCATAAGCGTAAGGTTTTTAACGGCATTGAATACCTGTAAAGGTACAAACTAAACAAGGCGCCTACAATACAACATTCAGGTATATATCAGTTATTGAGTACTTTCCATAACAGATCTTTTAATTCAACCAGACCTTGTTGTGTAACGGGGGAAATAAAAACATGCGGAATATTCCTGGGTAATTCTTTTTCAATAGCAGATCTTAATTCATCATCCAGCATATCACTTTTACTAATGGCGATAACAAATTGTTTATGCAATAATTCAGGGTTGTATTCTTTTAATTCATTGATCAGAATATTGAATTCTTTTTTATGGTCATCACTATCTGCCGGTATAAGAAAAAGCAAAATGGGATTTCGTTCAATATGTCGCAGGAACCGGTGACCCAATCCCTTTCCTTCTGCGGCGCCTTCAATGATACCGGGAAGGTCAGCAATGCAAAAACTTTTTCCATCACGGTATTCAACCATTCCAAGTTGAGGAACCAATGTGGTAAATGCATAATTGGCGATCTTAGGAGTAGCCGCGGTAATTACAGATAATAAAGTTGATTTGCCTGCATTGGGAAATCCAACAAGACCTACATCTGCCAATACTTTTAATTCAACAATTTTCCAGGCTTCTTCACCTGGTTCGCCAGGTTGTGCATGTTCGGGAGCCTGGTTGGTAGCTGTTGCAAAATTGGAATTGCCAAGACCACCGCGTCCTCCCTTCAACCAGATAACTTCCTGTCCGTGTTCCAGTATTTCCGCCTGAACAGAACCCGTTTCTTCATCTCTTGCCACCGTTCCCAATGGTACTTCTATAATAATATCTTTGCCGCTTTTACCGCTACTGTTATTTTTACTTCCATTCTCTCCATTTTCCGCCAGTATATTCTTGAAATAACGCAAATGCAATAAGGTCCATAGATTTTTATTACCCCTCAGAATAATATGTGCGCCCCTTCCACCATCGCCACCGTCTGGTCCGCCCATAGCCGTTAGCTTATTGCGCATAAAGTGTTTGCTGCCCGCACCACCATGACCACTGCGACAAAACACCCTGATATAATCAATAAAATTATTTTTTTCCATTTGTGGCCGCAAAGATAACCCTTATGAATGGAGCCGGAGAATTTCAATTGAAGGAAAGTTGAGAGAAGGGATTGAAAATAAAAACAGCAATAAACACCATTTATTCAATGTAGCTTATTGCTGTTGGATGATTTGAGTTTGATAACGAATCAACTTCATTAACGCAGTATCAATTTCTTAGAACTGATGATGGCCACCCACAAAATGGCTGTACAAAAGCTGGCTATATAGAATATTGCAGAGGGAAAATATTCAGCTTGTGCAAATAGCCTGCTGCTTGCGATAAAACTAACTACCATCAGTAAAGGCATCAGAATTGTAAATAATGTTTTCATTTTGTTTGGTTTTTGTAATTAGTAGTTTCCATTAAAGTACTTGTTCTGTATAATAGATACAATAAAAGCTTGAAGGTTTAAGGCAGAAGGCTTAAGGAGTTGTTAAGAGAATGTCCGGCAATCTCTGATGCTGAATCAACACTTTTTGCAGCTATTTTAAGTAGTTATCTTTAATAAAAAATGAAAGCATGAATAATCTTTCCTCTAAAAAGTCTGGGTTTACCCGACTGCATATTACCCACCGCATTCTTATAGCCTTAGTGCTAACGACAATAACTTATTTTTTTTTGCAAAATTCCAGGATGCCGGCTCAACTGACATACATGCTGTTGTTTGATATTTTTATTGGACTATTGATTGGCTTTAGCTGGCTGACTTTTTTCATCACCCCTTTCCAGGAATTGAGAACCCAGGCAAAGGAACAGGATGGAAGCCGTGTAGCTGTTTTTGTCTTACTGTTGTTGTGCGCCTGTGCCAGTATGTATTCCGTTGTTGTATTATTATTAAAGGATAGCGGTAATACACAGACGAAAAATACAGAACTGATTGCAGCGGTTGCCGGCATGTTATTATCGTGGGTACTTGTTCATACTGTATTTACGTTCCGGTATGCCCATATGTATTATGCAAACAATAAAAAAGATCCTGACCATGATGCGCAGGGATTGGATTTTCCTGGTAAGGAGGAACCAGATTTTGTTGACTTTGCTTATTTTTCTTTTGTATTGGGCATGACTTTCCAGGTATCGGACATAGAAATATCAAAGAAGTCGATACGCAGGCTGGCGTTGTTACATGGATTTATTTCCTTTTTGTATAACACTACTATTATCGGACTCACCATTAATATCCTTGCAGGTAAGGGTAAATAAAATGAACAGCCATGGATATTATTTTTTGATTTTGTTCCAGGTTTCGTATAGTTTTTCCTGTGCCGGTCTGCCCGGATCTACTACAGTCAGGGGATCACATGGAGACCAGCTATCAAACATTTCTTTGGGCAACTCCTGGTACAAGAGGGTGCCGGCTGTTTTCCATTCAATCATTTCATCACTCACTTCTTTTATTCTTGTGGCCGGGTTTCCAACAATTAAGCTTCTTTTTTCAAAATGCTCATCTGCTTTTATAAAACTCAATGCACCCACTATGCATTCTTCATCCAGCATTACATTGTCCATGATAACGCTGTTCATCCCAATTAAACAATTGTTGCCAATGGTTGCTCCATGAATAATTGCCCCATGACCAATATGTGCCCCTGCTTTTAATAGAACCGTAAGTCCCGGAAACATGTGTATGGTACAATTCTCCTGTATATTACATCCGTCTTCAATAATAATTTTACCCCAGTCGCCACGGATAGCGGCACCTGGCCCCACATAGATATTTTCTCCCATTATCACATTACCGGTAACAGCGGCCAGCGGGTGAATAAAACAAGAAGCAGGGATAACCGGCCGGAAGCCTTTGAATGAATATATCATCGTGAAAAAATATTTTGCCCAAAGGTAAAAGCTGGTAGTTTAAAGATCAGTTATTGACCTTCTGTTTTGGGTGCAGGAGCTGTTTCTGCATCCGGTTTCTTATGGCTTTTTATTTTTTTAATGGCTAAAATCAATAGTAATACAATGGCCGTAATGCCGAATATTAATAATAAAATCGCTCCCGCTTCTGAACCATTGCAAGACAGGGAGCAAGCTAAAGCAGCCAATAAAAAGGTTAGGCCTACAGCACCAATGATAGATAAGATAATAAAAACTGCTTTTGCCGCCGCTTCATCATCTTTTGTGAGTTTTGCTTTTACATATACTTTCAATTGCTTTTTGAATTCCGATTTCAAAATTCTTTTTTCACTTCTCGTGAGGGTGCTTTTATCTCTGTGCGACAAGGATGAAAGTATTTCCTCTGCAGTTGGTTTCGAACCCTCCTTTGTAATAGTTTCAATACTGGCACCTGATACTATACTTATGTAAGGAAGACTTACATTATTCGCAACATAACAAACAAGGACGAACGAAAATACTGCACTACAAAAATCCAGCGATTTTTGTAACCGGTACTTTCGCATTTTGCTGATACCAGTTTTTATATTATTATGCGATGGATAAAAAAAGTACATTGAAATAAACAATGGCAATAGGGCATAAGGTAGCCACGCAGGTATGATTGATCCCAGCTCCTTCAGTCCCTCCCCCGTGTAAATTGCAAGACCTATCAGAATAATATGCAACACTATTATTGTAACGCGGGCTTTTTTGGGGTTGCGTCTTGCCCAATAAGAAATTTGTATCATAGCAGGTGTTTTGGTTTTAATGTTAGTAGATTGGTATTACTTAAGTTACTTCAATTAAAACAAGCACAGGCCCTCATTTGGCAGATAAAAATTGCGGCTTTGTAAATAGCCCTTATAGATTCATAAGCTACCGGAAATATTTTATTCAGTAATTATTCGCACTAAATTTATCAGACTTCCCACTCTTTTTCAATTCTGAAAACAGTGCCCTTGAATAATGCAATCATTTCTCCTGATTCTTTTTGAATTTCGATACGATAATTGCCAAGATGGTTGGTCAGTGATTGTTCGGTTGCTACTGCTATAATAATATCACCTGCTTTTACGGGTTTTACGTAGGAGATGGAAGTTTCAATAGAGACTGCCTGCCTGCCATTGCTATTAGATGCAAAAGCCAGTGCACTATCTGCCAGTGAAAAGCAAATGCCACCGTGCGCAATTTCAAAACCATTGCACATTTCCATTCGCACCATCATTTTTAATTTGCAAAAGCCCTTCCCTTCTTCCAGCCTTTCTATAGAGAGCCACTGGCTGAAATAGTCTTTTTCCATCATCTTATCTATGATCCGGGTAGCTTTACTTTTCATTGCAATTTATTTTTAATAAAGATTACTCCCCTTTAAAAATTGGTTTTCTTTTTTCCATGAATGACTGAATCCCTTCTTTGTAATCGTACGTAAGTGCTGCTGCAAATTGTAATTCATCTTCTGTTTGCAATTGTTGTTCGAATGAATTTAACAACGATTTGTTCAATGCTTGTTTTGTAAGAGCCAGGCCCTTCGTAGGCATTTGTGCTAAGTTAAATGCAATCTTTAATGATTCTGATGGAAAATCCGCGTCGCTGAATACTTTATAAATCATTCCCATCTTTTCTGCTTCTATGGCATTTACTTTATCTCCCAGCATCATCAGGGCGGAAGCTCTTTGCCATCCAATCAATCGTGGAAGGGTAAAAGTTCCACCGCTGTCTGGTATCAACCCTATTTTTGAAAATGCCTGGATAAAGGATGCAGAAGCAGCTGCAACCACAACATCGCAACACAATGCAATATTGGCTCCGGCACCTGCGGCCACACCATTCACCGCGCACAAAACAGGTTTATTTATATTACGGATACGGGATACAATTGGATTATAATGTTCTTTCAATATGCTATCAAAGCCGGGGGGATTTTCTCCTGTCAGTTCACTTAAATCCTGTCCCGAGCAAAATGCCTTACCACTGCCGGTCAGGTATATTGCCCGCACATTTTTATTGTTACTGCAGTTGTCCAGTATTTTTTGTAATAACAATGCCATATCGCGATTGAATGCATTGAATTTTTCCGGACGGTTAAGTGTAATAATGGCTGTATCGTTTTTTATTTCGAATAAAACAGCATTCATGTAATAGAATTTATTAGCAGTAAGGTAAGAAAGTTCTGCTGCTCTTTTGCCGGGTTGTCAGTGACATTTAAAATAATCAAAAGGCTCCAGGCATTCTTTGCATTGGTATAAAGCCTTACATGCCGTAGAGCCAAACTGGCTAATCAAGCGGGTATTATAGGAGTTGCATTTCGGGCATTGCACGGCTTCTTCTTCCGCAAATAGTTTTGTATTGCAAACAGATTGAGTAACATTAGGCGGGGCAATACCATATGCTTTTAATTTGTTCCTGCCTTCATCGGTCATCCAATCAGTGGTCCAGGCTGGACTCAGAACTGTTCTGATTATTATATTTGGATAACCATGCTCAATTAATAATGTCCTGATATCCCATTCTATGGTATTCATGGCCGGGCAACCAGAATAAGTGGGCGTGATAATAATTTCCAACTGATTGCTTGAAGTATCAGTCGTATGAATTTTTATATCCCTGATTATTCCCAGGTCGATAACAGATAATACAGGTACTTCCGGATCAATAACCTGCTCCAGCAACGACCAGATTTTTTGAATAAGCCGGTTGTCCGAATTCATTATATGGTTTGAAATTTCATTCATTACCATTCTGCACCTGGATAGGTTCGCTGAAGGAACTGCATTTCTGATAACACATAGCCCAGGTGCTCTGTATGTTTTCCTGTTTTACCACCAGTTTGCATCCATTGATTTTCGGGAAGCGATAAAGCGGCTTCTTTTAAAACCTCATTTATTTTATTAATCCAGGATTCCTGCAATTTAAATAAATCAGCAGCAATGCCCTGTTCAGTAAGTGCGGATTCATATTCAGCCGGAGAAATTAATTCACCTGTATAGGGCCACAGTTCATTTAATGAATTGTTTATTCGTTGATGACTTTCTTGCGTACCATCACCGAGTCTTATTACCCATTCGGCACTCCACCGAAGATGATAGGTTACTTCTTTATAAGCTTTTTCTGCAATGGCGGATAAGAATTCATTTTTGCTATGTTGCAATTGCTGGTATAAATAAAACTGGTAAGTACTGAAAAAGAATTGACGCAAGATTGTTTTTCCCCAGTCGCCTTTTTCAAGTTCAACCAATAGACAATTTTTAAAATCCCAGGCATCGCGCAGGTAGGCCAGTGAATCTTCGGTTACAGGATTGGTTTGCTGGCTTGATTCGTTGATAATTTGTGCAGCGTACTGGTATAACATTCTGGCCTGGCCAATTAAATCCAATGATATATTACTAAGGGCGATATCCTGTTCCAATACAGGCCCGTGACCCGTCCATTCAGCATTGCGTTGCCCAAGTATGAGCGCGTTGTCTGCGAGGTGCAGGACGTAATGGAGAAGTTGATGGATTGATGGGTTGATGGGTTGATTAATTGATGGGCTGAAAGGTAATGAGCTGATCATATCTGTATGTTTTTCTCAGGTAGGAAATATATCCGTGCAATAGTCTTCCTATCTCTTCAATAATTCTTTTAAATATTTCGAGTTGTTCCGTGGTGATATAATTACAATCCAATGCATCAATTTAGTGATTGTATGTTTCACTCAATGAACCTCTGGATGATCTTATTCTCTGATCTGTAAGCCTGGGTTTCTCTTTCGCAATAAGTGATTTTGTAAGTTCCCTGATGTCATTCTTTAATATCCTCGCTTTTTTCCATACTTCCAGTTCTGTAAAGCGCTGGTTCGATTTTTCATTCATATTCCAAAATTGTTTGATTAACTATTCAATTTCGCGGGAACTTACCTGTCAACCAATCAACTTTTCAACTGTTCATGAACTAATTATTCAATCAATCAAACCAAACTACATGTGCTTCAACTCATCCGGCAGATCATAAAAAGTAGGGTGCCGGTAAATTTTATCATTGGCCGGATCGTATAAACTCGCTGATTCATCAGGGTTAGAGGCATGAACGTATCTTGATTCAACTACCCAGATACTGACTCCTTCCTGCCGGCGCGTATAAACATCCCTGGCATTTTCAATGGCCATTTGCGCATCGGCCGCATGAAGGCTTCCGGCATGTTTGTGATCCAGGCCCTGCTTACTTCTAATAAATACTTCCCACAATGGCCATCCTTTTTCACTTATAGTGGATGCTGACGTGATGTTTTTTTTATCGGGATTGTTTATATCCGCGCCGCCACTCATATTTTCATAGTCACCATAATAATATTTTCTATTCAATATTTCCATAATTAATGTTTATTGTTAGTCATGTATTCGTCTTAGCTGCTTAAAAAATTTTCGCAAATTCCAAAGCCTCTTTATGCCCACCCGTGCCAGCACGGACAGGGGTTTGGTTTTTTTTGGCATAAGCCAATGCTGCTTCTCTTACCCATGCTCCTTCAGCATGTGCTTTTTTGCGGGCTTCTAATCTCTCTTTATTACAGGGACCATTACCCGCAATTACATTCCAAAATTCCGTCCAGTCAATCTTTCCAAAATCGTATTGTTGTTTTGATTCGTTCCATTTCAAATCGGGATCAGGAATCTGCATTCCTAAAATCTTTATTTGTGCTGCACACATGTCAATAAATCGCTGTCGCAATTCATCGTTGCTGAATCGCTTTATTTTCCAGCGCATACTTTGTGCACTATTGGGTGAAGCATCATCCGTTGGTCCAAACATCATTACACTTGGCCACCACCAGCGGTTGATGGCATCCTGGCACATTCGTTTCTGATCAGTAGTTCCTTTACTTAAGGTCAACAAAATTTCAAACCCCTGACGTTGATGAAAACTTTCTTCCTTACAAATACGAACCATGGCTCTGGCATACGGGCCATGTGAGCAACGACAAATAGGTATTTGATTAATGATAGCAGCGCCATCTACCAACCAACCGATGGCGCCCATATCTGCCCATGTTATAGTAGGATAATTAAAGATGGACGAATACTTTGCTTTGCCACTGTGTAATTGATCAATCATCTCATCACGACTAATGCCCAATGTTTCAGCAGCACTATACAGGTATAAACCATGACCTGCCTCATCCTGCACTTTTGCAATCAGTATTGCTTTGCGCCGGAGCGTAGGCGCCCGCGTAATCCAATTGCTTTCGGGTAACATGCCAACAATTTCACTGTGTGCATGCTGGCTGATTTGCCGGATCAATGTTTGCCGGTATTTATCAGGCATCCAGTCCTTTGGTTCAATCTTTATTTCTGCATCAATCTTCAGCAGGAATTTTTGTTCTTGTTCAGTTAAGTCCATGATATTTATATTGACCATTTCAAAGGTAAAAATTATTCTTCAACTACTAACAATTGTTAGCTTAGCAGACTTTTTAATGAGTCATGCCTTAATTTTACAAGCTTTAATTTTAATGGCTTTGAAATGCTATTGCCATAATAATTGACGATCTTTCAATTAGATATTTAATACCTGCAGAAAAAGGACGCCGTATGAAAAATTTACTTAGTTGTGTTTTACTGGCCTGCCTGGTTATTTTTTCCAGCAGCCGTTGCAACAGAAGTTCAAAAGATTCCGGTGGAACCGCGCCACCTACGCCTCCCCCCGCTACCAACGACATGGAATACTGGCTCACCAAAAGCGATCAATCCGTCTTGTTGAAGAAACAAACAATCACGCTTTCTTTTGGCACAGTAGCCAGTTCTTATTCCTATGTAGATGTTGATTCAACTCAGCAATACCAGGAAGTTGATGGTTTCGGTTATACATTAACGGGAGGAAGCGCAACGGTCGTTAACAGCCTGAATGCAAATGATAAGTCAGCTTTGTTAACGGAGTTGTTTGGAAATAACAGCACTTCCATTGGCATCAGCTACCTGCGGCTCAGTATCGGTGCGTCTGATTTGAATGCGACTGTTTTCAGTTATGATGATATGGCTGCTGGACAAACAGACACATCTTTAGCTAATTTTAGTCTAAACCCGGATAAGACTGATCTAATTCCATTATTGAAAGAAATACTGACGATAAATCCTTCAATAAAAATTATAGCTGCACCCTGGTCCTCGCCTGTATGGATGAAAGACAACAATCAAACAGCAGGTGGAAGTTTGTTGCCAAAATACTATGCCGTATATGCGCAATATTTTGTGAAGTATATACAGCAAATGAAAGCAGAAGGAATAACCATTACTGCTATCACTCCCCAGAATGAACCGGAGAATCCCAATAACAATCCCAGCCTGGTCATGACGGCAGATCAAGAGGCAAATTTTATAAAGAACAACCTGGGCCCGGCATTTCGGTCGGCAGGAATCAATACGAAAATTATATTGTTTGATCATAATTGTGATCATCCCATATATCCTCTTTCTATCTTAAATGATGCTGCGGCAAGACCATTTATAAGTGGTTCAGCATTTCATCTTTACCTGGGAGAAGTAAGTGCACTTACAACGGTACACAATGCCTATCCTGATAAGGAAATTTATTTTACAGAACAATACACGCCCAACAATGGTGATTTTAGTGCTGACTTAAAATGGCACTTGAAAAATGTTATGATTGGAACGATGCGCAACTGGAGCCGAACTGCATTGGAATGGAACCTTGCCAATGATCCAACTTATGGTCCGCATACACCGGGGGGATGTACAACCTGTAAAGGAGCGCTCACGATTGGAAATAATAATATAACCCGAAATGTTGCTTATTATATAATCGCACATGCATCAAAATTTGTTCCCGCTGGTTCCAAAAGAATCGCCAGCAATGTTTTGGGTAGCATTGAGAATGTTGCATTCATAACACCTGCTGGTAAGAAAGTATTGATAGCAGAGAACGACGGTAATAATGCGGTAACATTTAATATCAGGTACAAAGAGAAATGGGTAGCTGTTTCACTCGATGCAGGTGCGGTAGGAACATTTGTATGGTAAATTGTTACAATAAAAATTTGTGGCCGCAATGTTTAAAGATCTATTGAAATGCCATTACCTGGTATCGTAATCTACAATGACTCTTTCGGTTCTTGGATGAGATTGACATGTAAGTATAAAGCCATTTTTTAATTCTTCCGGTTCCAATGCATAATTATTGTCCATCTCAACTTTACCCTCCAGTAGTTTTGCGCGACAGGTTGCACAAACACCCCCTTTGCAGGAGAAGGGCAGATCTGTTCCTAACCTGAGTGCGGCGTCTAATATAGCCTCACCATTATATGCCAGGTCAAAATCAAATCCAATACCATCTAATTTTATAGTCACTCTACTTGTCATTCCTTCCAGTTCTTTTTTTATGATGGAGGTTTGTGGGGCAGCTTGATTTTTTTTCTGATCCGGTGTTGTGAATAATTCAAAATGAATTTTCTTTTTGTCGATGCCCTTTTCTTCCAGGTATTCTTTTATTGAAAAAATCATTGCTTCCGGACCGCATAGAAAAAATTCATCACAGTCATTGATATTAATAAGTTTATTAAATAGCTCATTGCATTTGTCTCTATCAACTCTTCCACTGTTGAATGCGGTTTCTGTTAGCTCCCTGCTTAATATATGATGCACTGATAAGCGGTCTACAAACTTATTTTTCAGGGCATCGAGCTCTTCCCTGAAAATAATGGACGCCCTGTTTTTATTGCCAAAAACCAAAGTGAAATGGCTGCCGGGTTCTGTCAGTAAAGTGGTTTTAATGATCGATAATAATGGAGTGATGCCACTGCCAGCCGCAAATGCTAAATAGTTTTTTTTGTTGTTTGGGTTAAGCGCCGTAAAAAAATTACCTGTTGGCGGAAGGAGTTCCAGCAGTTCGGTTTTTTTTAAATGTGTATTTGCCCAGGCAGAAAACTTACCGCCGGTTACATGCTTCACCGCTATCCGCAATTCTTTGTCGAAAGGGCTGCTGCAAATGGAATAGGAACGCCTGAGTTCTTCTCCTTCAAGGTCTTTTTTTATCGTAATGTTTTGCCCTTGTGTAAACGCAAATTCCTTTTGCAGATCAGCTGGGATTTCAAATGCAATTGAAATACAGTCGGGTGTTTCTTTTCGGATATCCTTAACCTTAAGCCGGTGAAAATGCGTAGCCACGTTACCGTTATTTATTTTGCAAGCCACCTATTAGGATGGCAATCATGTTTTCTTCCAGCACTTCCCCTGTAATTTTTTCTTTGCTTCTATGCCAGCTTTCAATTCCGCTGACAGCGTGCAGCATAATTAGTACCGCAGTAGGCGCATCAATCTTTTTTATTTCATTTTTCCTGATGCCTTCTTCAATGATGGACGCAATTCGCTGCCGGTAAACTCTTCTCTGCGATTGAATATTGGAAAGATAGGGATCAGTAAGGTGCTTCCATTCGCGGTCACTTACATATACTTCTTCATAGTGTTCGATCATCTGGCGGATATGAAAACGAAGGATGGCTTCAATTTTTTTAATAGATGGGATATCGCTGGCGTCCACTTTTTCTATATGACCCATAAATTGATTGGCTACTTTAAAACACAATTCCTGCAATATTTCTGCTTTGGAATTAATGTGGTTATAAAGACTGGCGGCTTCCACTCCAACCTGTTCAGCCAGGTCGCGCATGGAAGTGGCGCTGAACCCCCGTTCCCGAAATAAACGGGCGGCTGTTTCAATAATGGTTTCTTTACGGGTGCTGTTTTTCCGCTGCCGGATTTTAGCCATATAAATTGGTTAGAGCACAAAATTAACATTAACAACTAAAAGAACGGATGAAGATTGACTTATTGAGAAAACTTTCTTTCTACCTTGTTATTGATCCCGGGCACTGTTTTCAGATACGAATAAATTGCTTTTACTTCCACGCTGGTTAAATTTGCATAGGGTATCATAGGGGATCTCAATGCTGGCTGCCCACCCGGTAATTGTCCAAAGCGAACCGCCTTTTCAAATTCTTCTTCCGTCCATTTTCCAATGCCTGTCGTGTTATCTGGTGAAATATTGAGCGTATATATTTCTTGTTTGCTTTCATCAAACATCTTGTTGCCTCCACCAAAGAAACCAGCAGATTTTTCAGGGTTGAAATAATCATTCTTTGCAAAATCACTGGAGTGACAAGCATAGCATTCCAATTGGTATAAAGCAATGTATTGTCCCCATTTTATAATGTTGGTAGTATCTGGTCCGTCAATTTTAGCTGATGGATAAGGGAATGGTTTAAAAGCGCCGATAGTAATTAGAAATTTAGCAAAGAATGACGGTTTTGATTCGGGTTGTCGGGTGGTATCCTGTTGTACCCATGCGTTACCTGATCGAAGAAAGGCAATAATTGAATACAAATCTTCATCAGAAATATTTACCAGTTTGGGCATGTAAGGGGGAACGTATCTACCATCCTTGCGAATGCCAGTGCGAATGAAATATATCAATTCTCCATCCGTCCAACTACCTATACCCGCCATTGGATGCCCCGTAATGTTTTTAGAAAATATTTTACCAAACTGTGGCGCTTCTGTGATTTCACGACCTGTAAATTTTTTCGTCTGGCTATTATAATGGCAACTTTTGCATAACATTGAAGCCAATTTTGTTCCTTGTTCTATCCTTGCAGCAGTAAGCGCAACTGAAATATTTTTTTTCTCCGCCGGATAAACTGGCATTTCGCGCAGCGAGATAAAAACCGCGACAATCAGCGCCAACAACATTATTGTCCCGATAATAATCAGCAGGAATTTGAAGAACTTTCTCATATGCGTTAGTGTAGATTTATATTACATCTGCAAACAAGTCGTGCGGTGCAGCAGATGAATGGTTAATTGTCCAATTTCGGAAATTCTTCCATAACAACAATATAAATGCTTTTGAGCCTAAGTTTCACTATACAGAATGGAGGATCATTTCAATGGTGCCCACGGCTCATTTTTTGGAGCATCATACTAACATGTATTTTACGGCAATCATCACTCACAAAGGCAAAATGCCGTAGGTTTGCGCCTGTTTAATAAACTAAACTCAATTTATGTCGCTAATAGCAGTTGGTACAATGGCATTCGATGCAATTGAAACCCCTTTTGGTAAAATAGATAAGATTGTCGGCGGTTCAGCAACTTATGTAGCTTATGCAGCCAGTAATTTTATTCAGCCTGTTCAGCAGATTTCTATAGTAGGATATGATTTCCCGAAAGAGGAAATGGCAGAAATGAAAAGCAGGGGCATAGAATTGGATGGTGTGGAAGTTGTTGCAGATAAGAAATCATTTTTCTGGAGTGGCAAATATCATATGGATATGAATAGCAGGGATACATTGGTAACTGATCTCAATGTATTGCTCGATTTTAACCCGGTAGTGCCTGACAGTTACCAGGGTGCAGATTTCCTGATGCTGGGTAATCTCGATCCCATCATACAGAAACAAGTTATTATGCAACTGAAACCACGCCCGCAGTTGATTGTTATGGACACCATGAACTTCTGGATGGATATTAAGATGTCGGAATTGAAAGATGTATTGAAATTGGTAGACGTGCTGATGATCAATGACAGTGAAGCCAGGCAACTAAGCGGTGAATTTTCTATTGTGAAAGCGGCCAGGAAAATTATGGCGATGGGTCCTCAATACCTGGTTATTAAAAAAGGTGAACATGGCGCATTGTTGTTTCATAAGAACGAAGTCTTTTTTGCGCCGGCATTGCCATTGGAAGATGTGTTTGATCCAACGGGTGCCGGTGATACTTTTGCAGGTGGCTTTGTAGGACATCTCGCGAAAACAAAAGATATTTCATTTGATAACATGAAGACGGCAATTATCGTAGGTTCTGCAATGGCTTCTTATTGTGTGGAAAAATTCGGTCCCGATCGTTTGAAAGAAATTAGCAAAGCAGATATTGATTTACGAATACAGCAATTTGTGCAACTGGTGAATTTTGATATTGAATTGACGAATTAGTTTGAAAGATTTCTATAAGAAATTAAGGTCCGGCAATTTTCCAGCTGTTTAACCCAACTCCGAAGGGGGTGACATTATTATAGGGATGTTTGCAAAGGGAACCACCCAACCCCGAAGGGGGTGACATTACTATAGGGATGTTTGCAAAGGGAACCACCCAACCCCGAAGGGGGTGACATTACTATAGGGATGTTTGCAAAGGGAACCACCCAACCCCGAAGGGGTGACATTATTATAGGGATGTTTGTAAAGGAAGTCACCCAACCCCGAAGGGGTGACATTATTATAGGGATGTTTGCAAAGGGAATCACCCAACCCCGAAGGGGTGACATTATTATAGCAATCAATCATAAAATTCAAACAGGTAACGTTCATCATAAGGCACATCAAATTTTTTTAGTATAGAATAATATTCGTTCCGGAATGTTTGTTTTTTGTGATGTTGTTTTTGGTTTATAATATAATTTATCACCCTGCCAAAATTAGAATGTGAATATGAAAATGCACCAAACCCATCTTGCCAGCGAAATTTGTTTTTCAGCCAACCTTTATCATTGATAAAATTGCTGGAATTATTCTTAATATCCCGAACCAAATCACTGATGCACATAGATGGTTTTAGTCCGGTCAGAATATGGATATGGTCAGGCATGCCATTAACAGCCAGGGATTTTTGTTCTTTTCGGTTGATAATACCGGAAATATATTGATAGACCTCTTGTTCGAATCCGGGTTGTATCAGGTTTGCTCTTCCTTTTACTGCAAAAACGATCTGGATATAAATTTGCGAATACGTGCCAGCCATGGTAATAAAATTTTTAAATCATTGTATGTGATAATGTCATCCCGTAATATTATCAATCTATAATAATGTCACCCCTTCGGGGTTGGACGTTTGAACCAATCAATCTATAATAATGTCACCCCCTTCGGGGTTGGACGTCTCAACCAATCAATCTATAATAATATCACCCCCTTCGGGGTTGGACGTTTGAACCAATCATCTATAATAATGGCACCCCTTCGGGGTTGGATGTTTGAACCAATCAATCTATAATAATGTCATCCCCTTCGGGGTTGGCTATAACTTACGGGCAAGTGTAACTGCATTTTTGAAACGATTTGTTTTTCCTTTTGCATTAAAAACCTCTGTGAGTACAATATAAAGGCCTATTGAAAGACGTTCATTTTTTTCACTTAATCCATCCCATCGGAAAGTTCCATTCAAACCACATATTGCGTTATGTGTTAAGTAACGTACCGGCCTACCAACAGCATCAAAAATGGTAATGTTGCATACGTAACCCGGATCGGGGAATTGATAGTTAATGGTAAGGAAATCATCGAAGCCGTCGTTGTCAGGTGAAAAAATGGACGGGCTTATTCCGATACTTCCGGGTAACTGTACATCTGAACGGTATTGCGAATTTTGATATCCCGGTGTTCCAAAACCTGATTGAGTTGATGCGGAATGCCAGTTGGCAGCATCCTGGGCAGGCTTGTTATAATCAATTCTTTCCAATGCCACCCCTTCATCATTGTCGATTAATTTGAAATGCCATCGCTCATCATATTGTAATTCATCTATTAGAGTACCTTGCGCATTTATTATTAGCACCGATCCTTTATCATCCGGAAAAGAAGGCATGCTTTTAATTTCATTGAATGCAGGGGAATGGCCGGATGGGTATTGCTGTCTGATTGTTTCCGCGTTTTCCGTTATTACGAGGTATTCACCCGGGAATAGTAATCTTGTTGATGAACACAATTGTTTAAGGGCACCCATATTTCCATTGGTGGTTCGGTTTGCTATATAGCAATCTTTTATATCGACTATATTATTGCTGCGATTATATAATTCAACATAATCAACACCATCTGGTTTGGGATTAAAAAGTATTTCATTAATCACCAGGCCAAACGAGTCAATTACAGGAGCTGCCCAACCAAGTTTCACTTTATTATAGGCACCGATTACATTTCCCGCGCAATCACTAATGTTGTTGACACTTATGTGATAGATTTTGTTCCTTAATAACGGGGTACTAATTTTAATCTGAACAGTTTCAAAAGAGGGCGGGTTGACTATTGAAAATGCTGCCAAACCTACTCCATCTGTAATGGAATAGTTGGAAGCCATGGCTGCTGAAATACTATCTAACGGTTCATCGAACAACAGCGTGATATGATTACTATCTGTTGCAAAAGCAGCAACCAAAGAAGGAGGTTGCAGATCAGGATTTGTATCATCAACAGAATTCTTCAGACCAGGTGTTCCGCCTTTCAAATTTTTACTGGCGATCCAGTTGCGCTTACCACTGCAGGCGTTATGCGTATCTATCATTTCCAATGTCCAGCCTCCTTCTTTCTTGACTGAATTCTGATACCAGTCACTACTATAATTAACTGCATGAATTATGCGGCCTTCTTTTGACTGCAAATAAATCTGGTCAGTATTGTTATCAAGCGATGGAAAATTGGAAAGACCTAAAGCAATTCCAAAAACAGATAATGAGATAAAATTGCTATTCGTACAGAGCAGCACAAAACTATCCGGTTGCAAAATGAAATTACTATTGATGGTTGTAAATCCAGATGCATCGCCGATGCGCCAGCCATTCAGGTTAAATGAGTGGTGGGAAACATTTTTGAGTTCAATAAATTCTGCATTGGGTAAACCAACACCCGGACTTGGATCAGCCATTATTTCATCAATCACAATATCATTGCGAACAGCAGTTTGCCCATTCAACAATTGCTGAATGAGTAATACTATAACTACCGTTAGTTTGAATTTCATACTTACCATGAAGTATAAAATTCATTATTTGTTAAATAAATAATTTGGTGTAATAACCATGCTGCATTACTTTTGCCACCGCATGAACCTGGTAATAAAACATACAAAGCGCGCTAAAAAACATTCCTCACAAAGGGAAGGTTAAGGAACGTTTTGTACGTAACAAGATATTCAAAGGCCTTCCATACTGGGAGGCTTTTTTATTACATCACTTTAAAAACAAAATAACAAATGAAAGTTGCAGTAGTAGGTGCCACGGGGCTGGTAGGCACTAAAATGTTACAGGTATTGGCAGAACGCAATTTCCCGGTTACTGAACTGGTTCCGGTAGCATCAGAAAAATCCGTAGGTAAGGAAGTAGCATTTAAGGGAAAGTTATATAAGGTGGTGAGCATGACAGATGCTATTGCAGCCAAACCTGCTGTTGCAATTTTTTCCGCAGGTGGCGGAACTTCATTGGAATGGGCGCCAAAGTTTGCAGCTGCAGGAATTACAGTGATAGATAATTCATCAGCGTGGAGAATGGATCCTTCAAAGAAATTAGTGGTCCCGGAAATCAATGCCGATGCATTGACGAAAGATGATAAAGTGATAGCCAACCCAAATTGTTCAACTATTCAGATGGTAGTTGCATTGAATCCTTTGCACAAAAAATATAACATCCAACGCATTGTGGTTTCAACTTACCAGAGTGTTACCGGTACAGGCGTAAAAGCAGTCACTCAGTTAATGAACGAAAGAAATGGTGTGCAGGGAGAAATGGCCTATAAATACCCGATTGATCTGAATGTAATTCCGCAGATTGATGTATTTCTTGAAAATGGTTATACCAAAGAAGAAATGAAGATGGTAAATGAAACCAAAAAAATTATGCGTGATGAATCAATTCGCGTGACTGCTACTACGGTAAGAATTCCGGTTATGGGCGGACATAGCGAAGCCGTAAACGTAGAGTTCAGCCGCGATTTTGATCTGGATGAAGTAAGGTCGTTGTTAAGCAATGCACCGGGCGTAATATTAGTTGATGATCCGTCCAACGCAAAGTACCCGATGCCGAAAGATGCACATGAGAAAGATGAAGTCTTTGTGGGAAGAGTAAGAAGAGATGAAACACAACCAAATACGCTTAACATGTGGATCGTTAGTGATAACCTGAGAAAAGGTGCGGCTACCAATGCGGTGCAGATAGCGGAGTACCTGATGGGTAAAGGGCTGTTAGGTTAAGTAATAAGTAGTAAGTAATAAGAAGTGTTCCGAATGGGATGAACTTAAAACTTATTACTTACTACTTGAAACTTTCAAAACAATATTTTTAACAGCTGATCCATTACGGATTTCCTCACTGGCCGTGGTTACGAGGCTATCACCGGTTTGTAATTCACCATAAATTTCCAGTTTGTCATCTGCTTCTCTTCCGCTTTTCACCGGAACCCAGGCAACTTTGCCATGGCTTATTTTGATGACAAATATTTTTTCTGTGGAATTTACAAAAGCCGATTTTGGAATTATAAAAGTGCTGTCGCTGGCAGCGGCAGGAAAAATTACTTCAGCCACCATACCGGGTAATAAGCGCTTATCCGTGTTTGTTATATCCATTTCCACTCTTTCGGAACGGAGTTTAAGATCCAGTGCGCCGGCCATACGGCTCACGCTTGCACTGAATTTTTCATTGGGCAAACCCTTCACGGTAAAACTAACTTTTGACTGTTTGTTAAGATAACGCGTCACCGCTTCAGGAACGGAGATGATTAAGCGCAATTTCTTTTGTTCCTGCAAAGTAAACATGGGTAGTTCTGAACCTTTTCCTGCCGGACCAACAATAGCGCCTGTGTTTACATTGCGGGCAGTAATGATGCCATTAAAAGGTGCTCTTATCTCCAGGTATCCTTTTGTATCCGCAATTTCTTTATAAGCTGAATTGGCTGCAGCCAGTTGTGCGAAGTCTGCATTTTTTTTTGCCGCTGCCTGGTCAAGATCGTTCGGCGAAATAGTTCCCGGTGTCTTACTTGTTTCCAGTAACCGATCATAGTTTGCTTTGCTGGCAGTATAAATCGCTTCCTGTGCGTGCAACCTTGATGCTGCGCCAGATAATTGCGCATTCATTTCAGGTGCTTCCATTTTTGCAAGTAACTGGCCCGTTTTTACTTCAGTTCCAACATCTGCATATAATTTTTTAACAAAGCTGCTCACTTTTGCATATAAATCTACTTGTTGAAAAGCGGTTAGTTCACCAGGAATTTTATACGAAGTTGAAAGCGATCCTTTTTGCAACAAAAATACTTCTATTGCTACTGGTGCTGCAGGTTCCTGGGTTTGAGTTGTTTTGTCATACGCTGTCTTCTGTTCTGAATGGTTACAACTAAATATCGGGCACATGCTTACCCACATTACTATTGTAAACAGGAATGTATTAATGGTGCTTCTTTTCATACAATGCTGATATAAAATGTTTGCTTTCTTTGTCTTCAGGATCCAATGAAACTGAATCAACGGAGGTTTTCTTCATCATCCACCCAAAAACGAGCGGCAGAATAAATAGCACGGCCAGGGTAGAAGCTATCAACCCACCAATTACAGCGCGGGCTAACGGAGATGCCTGGTCGCCGCCCTCTCCAAACCCCAATGCCATCGGAATCATACCCGCCACCATGGCAACGGTGGTCATAAGAATGGGCCTCAATCGCAGAGCAGTTGCTTCATTTGCAGATTCAATGGAATCCCCGTTGTGCCTTCGCAGGTGCTCTGCATTGGTAATTAATAAAACCGCGTTGGCGATAGAAACACCTACCGACATAATAATTCCCATATAAGATTGCAGATTGAGTGTTGAACCAGTTAATTTCAATAAGATAATGGCCCCCAATATTACCGCGGGCACTGCGGTCAAAACCACCAGGGATACTTTGAAAGATTGAAAATTTGCAGCCAGCATCAAAAATATAACTACTATGGCTACCAGTAATCCTGCTTGAAGACTATTGAGTGTATCTGTTAAGACAGTACTTAAGCCCATAGGCTCTACCGTTAGTCCGCGCGGCAATTCGCCCAGCGAAGACAGCGCTTTTTTTACATCAACAGTTGCGGTACCCAGGTCTTTATTGAAAAGATTGGCAGTTACAGATAAATAAGGCATGGAACCAATATTGTCATTTTCTCCATAAGTGCTGCCGGGTTGAACAGTTGCCACGTCTCCCAACACGGGCCGGGGTGTATTTTTAAGTACAGGAATTTCTTTTATATCATCCATTGAAGCCATTTGGTTTTCCGGAATGACCACTTGTACACTATAACTCAGGTTGGTCTTTTCATCCAGCCATACACTTTTATCGGTATATCTGGAAGAAGAAGTGGAAGCTATCAGTGAGCGCGAAATATCGTTGATATCAACGCCCAGTTGCAATGCTTTCGCTCGATCAATATTAATGTTAATAGCGGGATATTTTGTACTCTGCGCAATCTGCACGTCACGCATATACGAAATCTGTTTTAACTTCTCCACTACTTTAACTGCATATTGTTCATTTAATTTTTTATTCCTGCTTGCCAGCCTTATCTCTATGGGTGTAGGTGATCCCTGGCTTAGAATTTTGTCTGTTAATTCAATGGGTTCGAAAGATAATTTCAATGCCGGCATGGCTTCATGCAATTTTTCACGCAGTTTATCTTTCAAATCATCGAGGTTTACTTTATAACCTTCTTTTAAAGCTACCTGTAAAATGGCTTCCTGCGGACCGGCCATGAAAAGATATATAGGACTGGTAGAAAAAAGACCAGGGTGAGCGCCAACAAAAGCAGAAGTAATAGCAATGTTTTCTTTGCCGGTAATTTGTTCCAGTACCTGAATTGTTTTCAGCAAAGAATCTTCAGTGCGTTCAATCCTTGTTCCTTCCGGGCATCGTATGCGCAATTGAAACTGGCGGCTGTTGAGCCTTGGTAATACATCCCGTCCTATATTGTTCAGACCAATAAAAACAGCCAGCAATACGATAATAAAATAGCCGATTACAATGGGCATGCGGTAAGGCATTATCCTTTTCAGGAATCGCATAAAGCGATCTCTGAATCTTTCAAAGTAGCTGAGCTTTGTATTACTATTGTGTTCCAATAACTTTTTCTTCTGATCCCAGGTATCTTCTTCACCTTCCGAGATATTGGCTGATTCATATTCTTCTGTTTCAGTTTTAATGATTTCTTTTCCATCGGGTCCTTTCGATTTATGTCCCTTCATAATCCAATTGGCCATGATAGGAACAAAGGTCTGCGAAAGGAAATACGAGGTGATCATTGAAAAAGCAATGGCCAGTGCCAATGGAAGAAATAATGATCCAGGTATACCTGTCATGGTAAATGCAGGAGCAAAAACAGCGAGAATACAAAACAGGATCAGCAGTTTGGGGAATGCAATTTCTTTACAGGCATCCCAAATTGCCAGTGCCTTGGGTTTTCCCATATCAAAGTGCTGGTGAATATTTTCTATGGTTACCGTACTTTCATCCACCAAAATGCCAATGGCCAGTGAAAGTCCGCTCAATGTCATTATGTTGATGGTCTGGCCAAATAACTGCAGAAACAAAACTCCTGCTATAATGGAAGTAGGAATGGTTAAAATAACAATCAACGCTCCCCTGGCATCTCCTAAGAACAAAAGAACCATCAGTGCGGTTAATATGGCGCCAATTGCACCTTCACTCAATAAGCTTTTAACAGCATTGATTACATAAACAGATTGATCAAATTCGTATGAAAGTTTTACATCTTCCGGTAACAGGTTCTGGAATTTGGGCAAAGCCTGTTTTAATTTTTGCACAACTTCCCAGGTAGATGCATCGGAAGATTTTGTAATGGGCATATAAATAGAACGTTTGCCATTTACCAGTGCATAGCTGGTGGTAATATCAGCACCGTCTTCTACTGTAGCAACATCCTTTAAATATAAATTTTGAACACCCCCTTTGAACAGTGGAATATTTTCAAAGTCTTTGATATTTTTAATGATAGTATTTGTAGGCGTAATGTAATTGTAATTGCCCATCCGCACATTGCCGGATGGTGTAGTCTGGTTATTGATGCGCAATGCTTCCACCAGTTGATCCGGTGTTAAGTTGTGTGAACGAAGCAACTCGGGATTGGCTTTAATAACGATGGTTCGCACATTGCCACCAAATGGTGCCGGCGACACAAGACCAGGGACTGTTGTGAATGAAGATCGGATATAGGTGTTGGCCAAATCCAGGAGCTCATTGTTGTTGCGCTTTGTGCTGCTTAATACAAGTTGTCCCACTGGTAATGTAGCGGCATCAAAACGCATGATGAATGGAGGATTACTACCCGGCGGAAAAATAGCTTGTGCGCGGTTACTAAATGCCGAAACTTCCGCGGCAGCCTGCGCCATATTGGTACCCGGATAGAAACTCAGCTTCATCAATGTTAATCCCTGAATATTTTTTGTTTCGATTGTTTTAAGTCCGCCAACATACAATAGCAGGTTTACGTATTGCTTTCCAAAAAATGCTTCCATCTGGGTTGGGGTATACCCTCCAAATGGATGCGATAAATATATCACTGGTAAATCAAGCTTGGGAAAGATGTCGATCTTAATACTATTCACCGCTTTGATGCCGAAAAAGAACAACCCCGCTACCAACACCAGTATGGAAACAGGTTTTCTTAATGCAAGTCTTATCAGATTCATAACTATTGTACCTGGTTAATAAATAAATCAAAGTCTCCCGATGCCGCTGCTTTTAACAACAATGCCTGCCATACATTAATATAGGCAACGCTGATATCTGTCTGTGCCCTGTTAAGTGCAAATAAAGCTTGTTGTACATCTACAATGGTTGTGAGCCCATTCTTATACAATACTGTTTTTTGCAGGTATGCGTCGGATGCAGCTTTTAATTGCAGCGGAGCTTCCTGTACGCTTAGCAAGCTATTGCTGATTTGCTGATCAGAAAGTAAGAGTTGATCTTTTAGCTGAGTGGTAATTAAGTCGTATTCATCCTGGTAAGCAGCAGAGAGATATTGTTGCGCTTTCACCTGCTGGCTAATTTTGAAAGGACTCACCAGGTTCCAGGAAATTCCCAATCCAATCAGGTAATTATAACGGGTGGGTTTGATGCCTTCCAGATAACCTTTATTATAACGGTTGCTGAAATCAGGTGTATAATTATAATCAAAACCAGAACCACGGGTTTGAAATGCTCCGAACAAGTTTAGTCCCGGGTTAATGCTTTTCCTGATATAATTAGCCAATGAATTACTCAGGTTGATGCGACTTTTATAAAATTTTGCCTGGGGATTATCCGCGGGATTAACTGTTGAGCTATAGTTAACCGGAACTTTATTGAAATAACTGCTATCCAATTGTAAGGATACCGGTGTTGCATTCAACAATTGTGCAAGTTGGTTACTCAGTTCCTGTTCACGGTTTATTGATTGAATCAATTGTAATCTTGCAGCAGAAACTTCTGCATGCACAATGGATGAATCAACACCTGCAGTTAAACCGGATTTTGTTCTGGCAATAACAGATTGCAGGATATAAGAAGTTCTTTCAACATTCAACTGGGCGGTTTGAACCAGCCGCTGTGCAATAAGTAAATTAAGATAGGCACCCGCGATTCTTACACTTTGAACAAATTTTTCCTGGTTAAGATTAGCGGAATCTGTTCGCACCTGTGTTTTTGCAGCATCAATACGGGATCTCAGGCGACCAAAAGAAATAAATTCCCAGTTGGTATTGATCAGGTAAACAGATCCAAAAGCCGCGTTCCAAATCTGGCTATTGTATGACGGACCTGCAGAGGAAATACCGGCACCACCAAATGCGGCGGCCGGGCCCGGTTGGCCGTTCACCGTTCCATAAACCTGTTGTATAGACGCAGTTAAATCTGGTAAATATTGATTCCGGGTATTTTTTACAATTGCAGAAGAAGACAGCAGGTAGTTCTCCCGGGCTTTAATACCCTGGTAATTTTTTAAACCGACTTTTATCGCATTTGTCAGCGGCAACACTTTTTGTTCCTGACCATTTATTGGTGGTGGAGCAATGCAATGAATGGTAATGATGACCAATAAAAACTGTTTAACAGGTATAGAGAATAACTTCATACGCTTTACTTAAGAGTTCAATGACAGGCAGTCGCGATCAAAACAAAAGATATCAACAATACAGCGGTACTAAGAAATCTGGTCCGTAATCCTGGCAACATTTTGCCATGCTTTTCTTGGATTCTTGTCTACGATACTTTGTAACAGGGCAACATGCAATGCGTGTTTGGAAATAAATATGTTGGTATCTGTATAGGCATCGCGGAATGACTTTTTTATTTGCGCCGCGATATTTTTATAAAGATCACTCAGGATAGTATTTTTTGCTGCGTCGGCAATGGCAATATGAAAAGCAATGTCAGCTTCAATACATTTTTCGGGAAGGTTTTTTTGCGCTGCGTCCAATCGCTTTTTCAGCAGCAGCGTCATTTTATCAATATCTTTTTGGGTACGGTTGATGGCTGCTTTTTCAGCAATCTTCAGTTCCAGCAATTGCCTTACTTCATGCAGATCCTGGCTATTGGCACTGCGGAGCCGTTGATACCAGGGTATACCAGTTCCATTTTCCAATTGAACAAAAGTGCCAAGACCCTGGCGTACGTTTAGTAAACCAGTATTAGATAAGATGCGAATAGCTTCCCGCACGCTGGATCGGCCCACACCCAATTGCCGCATCATTTCTGCTTCGGAGGGAAGTTTGTCTCCTAATTTGTATTTACCACTGGCAATCTGGTGCTGTAGCTGTTTTACAACTTCATCACAAACGCCGCTTCTTTGAATAAGTTTTTGCATGGTCATCAGGTCATCTGATGAGTGAAGGTAAATAAAAACAGGTTACAACAATGAGCATGTAAAGCAAACGATGTTGTGAAGTGGATAGAAAGGATAACCATCAAAAAAAGCCATGCACGCACTAGCTGGATTTTTAGTTACTGGAAATAAATGTTTTTGCACCATGCATTACCCAATGGTAAGAACCATAACCCATACACTTTAAACCTTTAATCTTCCAATGATCGGTTTATGAACTGAATCAACGGCTGCAGGGTATCAAAAGCGGTTGCTGTAATCCGCAACAAGTCTTTGGATTGAAGTTCTTTATCAGAGATTTTTTTGAGTGCTATAAAACTTTTTAGTTTGAGGTAACCGGCTGCGGGGCTTTCTTTATCAAATCCCTGCGGAACTTTACTTAAGCTGATATCGGCATCCTTGTTTAAATCACCATAAACTGTCTTGAATTTTTTGGATCCTATTATTTTCTTGAACTCCTCAAAACAGTAGTCAATTTCCTGTCTTACCTTTTTCAATTCTACAGGCATAGGTATCCAGAGACCACCCCCAACAAATGCATCGCCTGGTTCGCAATGAAAGTAGTAACCAGCAAAAACAGACTTGCGGCCACCACGGTTAATACTGGCGCCCATATTATTTTTATAGGGAGATTTATCTTTTGAAAACCGCACATCCCGGTTAATACGAAACATGCATTCCTTTGATTTGAGATTCTTAATACTTACATCTTTTTTTCCGTGCTTATCAATCAAACTTTGCACAAAATGTGAGAAGTCAGCCTTCGCATTATCATAATCCGCGCGGTGCGTATCAAACCATGACTTATTGTTATTCTTCTTCAAGGTTTTTAAAAATTGTAAGGTTGCAGGTTGCAGCATACAGGTAATCTTGTTTAAATATTTTAATGAACAGTATTATTTTATGATGATAAATAGCGGATGTTTTTTCCCAATGGAATGTTGGTCAAAGGTATTTAACCCAAAGCAGGATCCTTTTTGCAGCAAAATTTCATCAATGGGAATAGAAAAATAAAGGGTGATGATGCATCACCCTCCGGAAATTTGTGGTCAGCAATAATTCTTTAACGCCTGATTCGTCCCCAATTTTCACCGCTTTTGATACGGTACATGGTCATTTCACTAACGCCATATTTTTCAGCTACTTTTTTAATAGTGAGCTTGCGTTTTGGATCGTTCAGTGTTTTTTTGATTGATTTTACCTGGGCTGCTGTCAACTTTAAGCCAACGGTGCGATTGGCCTGTACTTTTTTGTAAGCAACTTTTGCGGGACTTTCCTGCTGGTGTTCAATCATCTTTTCCAATGTTGACCATTGCAGGTTTTTGTGACTGTTATCCGTCTTGTCGTGATTGACATGAATAACATACTTGTGTTTGTTGGAAGGTTTCTTGTTAAAGATCCTTGCAATTTCCCTGTGAATGTACAGCGTGCCGTTGTTTCCGGGACGGTGTAAGTTGAGCGTTTTGTAACCGGTAGTAATGGATCCTTGTAACAATTTTCCATCTTGCAGCACATCGTTTTTAAAACTGGCAATACGTCCATGAGAAGATAAGGCGTATTTGTTCCTGAGCTGCTTCCATCCGGGAAACTGTAGCGGTTTCCATACTTCGGCGGACATTGCTTTTATCATGCCTTGTGTTTTTTTAAAGTTACATAAAATATTACGGTGATAAACTTTTTTATCTTTATTCTCTGCCGGGTTACAGTCAGGGGTACACTAATTTGCGCTCTCGGGTTTCTTACGTTTATGCGTAATAGTATAATCCGGGCGGAGTTATTTGTCAATCAACCCTAAAAATTCCTCTTCAGTTATAACCCGTATGCTTGTAATTTTCTTTGCTTTCTCCAGTTTGGAACCGGCATCTTCACCCACCACCAGGAAATTAAGTTTACTGCTTACACCACCCAGCAATTTGCCACCCTGCTGTTCAACCATCTCTTCTGCTTCGGTTCTTTTTAACCGCGACAATGTACCTGTAAATAAAAAAGTTTTGCCTGTTAAATTACCTCTAACCACCTGCTGCTTTTTGTCGTTCTTTAAATTTACACCAGATGTTTCTAATTGTTTTAGTAATTCAAGATTATCCTGGGTATGGAAAAATTCATAAATACTCCCTGCCACTTTGGGGCCAACATCTTCCAAAGCTAACAATTGGTCTGTGGAAAATTTTTTAAAATCGGGCAGGTATTCCACTGCATTGGCCAGGGTTTTGGCAGTGGTTTCTCCCACATACCGGATGCCCAACCCAAATATAACCCTGTGCAATGGTTGTAATTTTGAATTTTCAATAGCGGTTACCAGGTTATCAATTGACTTCTTGCCAAACCCTCCCAATTTCGAAATGGCTTCAAAGTCGATATGGTATATTCCAGGTATGGTCTGCAGCAAACCCAGATCATAAAACTTTCTAACGTTGGCTTCTCCAAAACTGCGTATGTCCATGGCATCCTTGCTCACAAAATGAATAATTCTTTCTACTACCTGTGCCGGACAGCCGGGATTGATACAACGCCATACTGCCTCTTCGACTGGTTTAACAAGGCCATGTTTGCAAACCGGGCATGTTGTTGGAAATTTAATTTCCTTTTCCTTACCATCCCTTAATGCAGGCTGTGATTTCACAATATAGGGAATTACATCACCGGCTCTCTCTACCAAAACAGTATCACCAATCATCAAATCCTTCTCTTTAATTACTTCTTCATTAAAAAGAGATATAGAGGAAACAGTTACCCCACCAATTGGTACAGGATCTATTTTTGCAACCGGAGTAATAGATCCGGTTCTGCCAACCTGGAACTCTACGCTGCGCAATTTACTGGTACCCTGCCTCGCTTTAAATTTATAAGCGATGGCCCAACGCGGATGATGTGTTGTCATGCCCAGCCTTTCCTGCAAATCAATATCGTTCACTTTCACTACCATACCATCTATTTCATAAGGAAGATCATCCCGTCCTGCTTCAAAATCATTGCAATATTTTATAACGTCGTCAATTCCATCAAAAACTTTTTTTTCTTTTACCGGGCTACGAAATCCCAGGTTCCACAACATTTCCAATGAGCCACTATGTGTGGCAAGTGCTTTGTACTTATTGTTGTTACCGGATGATTTTAAATGATAGCTTATATGATAAAGAAACGCTTCTAAATTTCTTCTTCTTACTTCAGCAGAATCCTTTATGCGCAATGAACCGGAGGCTGCATTGCGCGGATTTGCCAATGGGGGAAGGTTTTGTTCTGACAAGTCGTCATTGTATTTTTTAAAACTTTTTTTGCTCATCAGCACTTCACCACGTATTTCTATCTGTTGTATACCATAATCAGAAAAAGTTGCGGAAAGCGGTACTGATCTGATTTGCCGGATATTGGTCGTAATCTCATCACCGGCTACTCCGTCACCTCTTGTTGCAGCACGGGTGAGCAAATCATTTTCATAAATAAGAGAAATGCTTGCGCCATCAAATTTTGGTTCAACGCAGTATTCTATCTTTTTAATCCCGCTCAATTCCCGGACCTTACGATCCCAATCCAGTAAATCTTCTGCGTTATACGAATTTTCCAGTGAAAGCATGGGCACCATGTGTTGCACAGTAGGAAAACCTTTTGTAAGTCCCTTTGCAACACGCAATGTTGGCGAATCCTTGCTGATGAGCGCTGGATTATCAGATTCTAATTTTTCCAATGTTTTAAACAACTGATCGTATTCAGGATCTGCTATCAATGGATCACTCAATATATAATAACGGTATTCATGGAAACGAAGAACCTGTCTCAGCTCTTCCATTTCGGCTGTTTTAACCGATTGAAGGCCGCTTTCTTTGATCAATTTGTCCGACAATTTCTGAAGGCGCTTTGTCTGATCGGCAGAATACATAATTTACATTTTTGACAATATAAAAATACAGCAATGACTTGCGATATGATAAAAGTTAAGCGGTAATATCAAAAATTTCTCAATAAACCTTCATTTCTAAATTAAATGCGTAATCCCTATTCATACTTTAATAAGAATGCCCGGAATTTAGTGCAATTGCAGGTGTCCGAAAAACATAAAGGCCTTATTGAATTAGTAAAAGACGAAGGCGCAAAGGAATATCCGTTGTGGTTAAATCTTGATATTGTCACGTCCTAAAATAGGTTGACTAAAAAATTCACCAATTTTAGCAACCGTTATGACAAAAACTTCATCACAGGCCAGTTCAAAAAAGAAGAAGGCCTGTCCAAAAAAGGGGTATCAAAAAGTAAACTTTGGACTTAAACTAGCCGTTATTGACAGAATTCAAAACGGACAGATTTCCCTCAATCATGCGAGTAAAGTTTATAAGATTTCACGGAGCTCAATTAATTATTGGATAAAAAAATTGAGTACCTTTTCGCAAATGAATATCGGCGTGAGTAAAAAAGACGAAATAAAGAAGTTAAAACAGCGCATCGAGGAACTGGAATTTATTAAAGATTTCCAGCAGGATGTCATTGTTGATTTTGAAAGAGTAACCGGGGAGGAACTTTCAAAAAAGTTATTGCCCGAAGCATTAGCAAAAGAGATAGCCAAAAAGAAAAAAAGACTTACAAAATAAAATGGCTGTATCAATGTTTCGGGATAAGTAAGCAGGCTTATTATAAACGCAAAAATGCATACAAAAAAAAGCAAGCGGAAGCTATTACTATTAGAGAGCTTATATTGGAATTCAGGAAAGAGCAAGGCAGGTGCGGCATTAAAAAAATGTATGTAGATCTTAAAGGACAGTTGCAGGAACGGAATATAAAGCGGGGACGAGACGCTGTATATGATGTAGCGAGGGCAAATGATTTGCTGGTAAAGAAGACAAAACTTTACCATGTCACCACTGATTCCAAACATTTTTTCTTTAAGTCGCCTAATCTTATAAAGGATATCCTGCCATCGAGGGCAGAACAGGCCTTTGCAGCTGATATCACTTACATAAAACTGGAAAATGACTGGGCTTACTTAGCGCTGGTCACCGATTTGTATTCTAAGAAAATAATGGGCTACAAGCTGGCCGACAATATGAAAGCGAACATGGTTCAGGAAGCTTTACAGATGGCCCGCAGGAATTGTATTTATAAAAGGAGAAAAACTATTCATCACAGTGACCGGGGTATTCAATATTGCTGTCCACAGTACGCTGAGTATGCAAAGAACAATGGCTTCCGTCTAAGTACAACAGAACAGTATGACCCATACGAAAATGCTGTAGCTGAAAGAATTAATGGGATACTAAAATATGAGTTTGGCCTTGTGAACATTATTCCAAACATCGCAGTGGCACATAAGATGGTCGATCAGGCCATTGACATCTATAATAATAAGCGGCGTCACTGGTCACTAAACCTGGAAACACCTGCCAAAGCACACGTTAAACAAAAACATGACTATGTTTCTTACATGCGGGGAATCGACGAAAGAAAGAAATGTTGATAAGTTTTAAAAAACCGACAGGAAACATTTTTAAAAACTTATCAATGTTTCTTTCAGTATGAAAAGTTCACCTATTTTTAAACAACAAAATGGTCAACCTATTTCAGGACAAGACATATTTACAGGATGGACTGGAGGTTTTGCTGAAATGACCAAGGCATGGAGTTTTGATAATGGTACAAACAAACTACTTATCTATTGTACATCTTTTTGGTGTTGGATCACAAAATCAATCAGGTCTTCCAATGAAACATCAATCCTTGTAAGTGCATCTGAAATGTCATCCCGGTTTACCTGCGCGGCAAAAGAAAGGGTTTTTAATTTCTTCATTACACTTTTTACATCCATGCCTTCATAACGGGTGGGTCGCACCAACGCTGATGCATGAACGAAACCTGATAACTCATCAAAAGCATAAATCATTTTGTCCATCTTGTTTTCCGGTTCCACCCCGAAATGTTTCGGACCGTGCGATGCTATGCAATGGATAATTTCCGGATCAATATCTAAAGACTCCAGGTGCTCTATAATAATGCGGCAATGATCGTTGGGATTTTTTTCCCAGTCTGCATCGTGCAGCAGGCCTGCCAGTTCCCATTTAAGTGCGGTTAGTTCATCTGCGCCTTCTTTTTCAACGGCCCATGCCTTCATAACGGCCGCTACCTGTTTCATATGCAACCGCAATCGCTCATTGGGAACCCAATCGTTTAATAATTGTTGAGCTGTCTCAATGGTCATTACATTGCCTGCATTGGCAGGATTTCCAAATACTGATCTTCCCAGTGCATAAACCGCCATGTGAATGTTGTTTGCTTTAATGCATAAATATAGAGTGGACTTACATTCTTATGAAACAAAGTTTATAAAAACAGCTGACCCTGTGCTAAGCAACGCATTTGTTCCAACTGTTGAACTGAGCGTAGCAAGGATGACTATAAAAGCCATGCTGCTGGAGCCAAAATAATTCTTTCGGTCCCTAAAAAATGCTGAAAAAAAGAAGTAATTTTTTTTCGAGTCAAAATTTTTATTGAAAATCAGTTGATTACAAAGGTGCAATGAAAAATACCTTTCCAATTTTTTGGTTTGTCTGTATACCTGCCCTTACCTTCGCATTCCTAAAAAATTATGGTTGTCGGGATAGCGATGGCCTTCATTCAAAACAGAAAAATAATGAGCAAATTACATTTCACAACAAAACATGCAAATGCGGCTACCGTTCAACGCAACTGGTATGTTGTAGACGGTACTAATCAAACCGTAGGACGTATGTGCGCAAGGATTGCGGCTGTGCTTAGAGGAAAGACCAAAGCCAGTTATACTCCGCATGTAGATACCGGCGATTTTGTTATTGTTATCAATGCCGACAAAGTAGTATTGTCCGGTAACAAAATGGACGAAAAACGTTACCAGAATTTCAGTGGTTATCCTGGTGGTTTGAGAGAAGAAGCAGCAAGGGATTTGCAAAGACGGAGACCAGAAGTTTTAGTAGAAAGAGCCGTAAAAGGTATGTTGCCGAAAAACCGTTTGGGCCGCCAGATGTATAAAAAATTATTTGTTTATGCCGGTGCTGCACATCCGCACACTGCACAACAACCAACTGATTTGAAATTCTAACCTTCGCCTTTGGCTCAGGTTGACAAAAAAGATTAAAAAATTCATTCCAAACTAAAATAAATGGAAAAGCAAAAAAATGCCGTAGGTCGTCGTAAGAAAGCAGTGACACGCGTATTCCTTACAAAAGGAGATGGCAAGATCACAATTAATAATAAAGACTACAAAGTTTACTTTCCACTGGTGTATCTGCAGAATCAGGTAGAACTTCCTTTAAAGACAATTGAAGTAGCAGACAAGTTTGATGTTGTTATCAACGCAACTGGTGGTGGTGTTAAAGGACAGGCAGAAGCCGCTAAATTGGGTATTGCCCGTGCTTTGCTGGAAGTAAATGCAGAGTTTCGTCCTGCATTAAAAGCCGCTGGCTTATTGCATCGCGATCCAAGAGTAGTAGAGCGTAAGAAACCAGGTAAGAAGAAGGCCCGTCGCAGCTTCCAGTTCAGCAAGCGTTAATACGGTTGCATTTACAAAACAATTATTTAAAACTGATTTATACATATACAATGGAAAACAGCACTTCATTACAACAGCAATTACTAGATGCCGGTGTACACTTTGGTCACCTGCGTAAGAAGTGGAACCCCAAGATGCTGCCTTACATCTTTGCTGAGAAAAAAGGTATACACATTATTGATCTGAATAAGACCACAGAAAGCCTGCACGAAGTTTCTGGCTTATTGAAACAAATTGCACGTAGTGGCAAAAAGATCATGTTTGTTGGAACAAAAAAACAAGCTAAGGAAATTGTTACCGAATGTGCCAGGAAAATAAATATGCCATTTGTAACAGAACGTTGGCTGGGTGGTATGCTTACCAATTTTAATACAGTTCGTAAGAGCGTAAAGAAAATGCAGAGCATTGAAAAAATGCTGAGTGATGGCACCCTGGAAAGCATCACTAAAAAAGAACGTCTTACATTGACCCGCGACAGGGATAAAATGGAAAAAGTATTGGGTGGTATCGCCCAGTTGGGTCGTGTACCGGCTGCTTTATTTATTGTTGATATAGGACACGAGCATATTGCACTGGCAGAAGCAAAACGCCTGGGTATAACAACTTTTGGTATGGTTGATACCAACTGTGATCCGAATAAAGTTGATTTTGCGATTCCTGCAAATGATGATGCTACCAAATCGATTGCAATCATTGTTAATTATATAGCGGCAGCCATTGCAGAAGGGTTGGCAGAACGCCAGGCAGCAAAAGATGATGATGTGGAAGAACTCAGTGATGATGAAAGAGAAAGAAAAGCGGCCCGTTTACTGGCAGAGGCTGAATCAGAAGGCGGTCGTGGTGGAAGAGGTCGTGGTAATAGTGGTGGACCAGGTGCAGGTGGTCCCAAACGTCGTACCAGTGGCGGACCCGGTGGTGGTGGTGGAAATCGCAGACCCGGTGGCGGAAGATAATCGTATTAACATGAACGTTATATTTAACGATTCAGCATTGGTCCAGGGATAGCATCGTTTTTTAATTTTTAATTTTGAATTAATTATATGTCAACAGTAACAATCAGTGCGCAGGACATCAATAAACTGCGCCAGATGACCGGCGCGGGAATGATGGATTGCCGTAAAGCACTTACAGAAACAAATGGTGATTTTGAAGCAGCTATTGACTGGTTGCGCAAACATGGCCAGAAAGTTGCTGCCAAACGCAGCGATCGTGAAGCAAAGGAAGGTGTGGTTATTGCTCAAACAACAGCAGACAATAAAACAGGGTTGATCATCTGCGTTAGTTGCGAAACAGATTTCGTTTCCAAGAATGCGGACTTTGTAGCGTTTGCTCAAAGCATTGCAGACGCCGCAATTGCTAATAACGTAAAAAGCGTAGATGAACTGAATGAAGCTAAGGTCAATGGTGCTAAAGTAGCTGAACTAATCAATGATAAACTGGCCTCTATTGGTGAAAAGATTGGTATCAATAAATTTGAAAGAGTAGATGCACCTTTTGTGGCTGCTTATATTCACGGTTCATATCGTCTAGGCGTACTGGTTGGACTGAGCAAACCAGCAGCAGATGCAGGTAAAGATGTAGCCATGCAAATTGCAGCAATGAACCCGGTAGCGGTAGATGCGGCTTCAGTGCCTGCAGATATCATTGCCCGTGAGAAAGATATTGTAATGGAGTTGATGAAACAGGATCCTAAAATGGCTGGCAAACCGGAAGAAATGCTCGCAAAAATAGCAGACGGTAAAATGGGAGCGTTCTTTAAAGAACAAACACTCACCGCCCAGTCATTTGTAAAAGACAATAGTAAAACGGTAGCGGATTACCTGAAAGAAAGTGGAGATGTTAAAGTCACAGAATTTAAAAGAGTAGCACTCGGATAAAAATAAAATAAAAAGGGAACCATCGGTTCCCTTTTTTATTTGACCTTTCAACAACGATTTAAAACCTATCGTTCACCAATAAAACTTTTATTATGAAATTAGCAGAACTGAACCTGTTGGAGTGGGACAAATCTTTCAAAACTGTTGCAGATCTCGGCAATTTTGAAGTGTTGGAATTAAACCTGGCCAAAGTAACCGGGTTAAATGTAGCTGGCAGACAGAACCTGGTAGCAGTGGATAAAGAAAGTAATGTGAAGTGGGTGGCAGAATTACCAGAAGGCAATTATGGCTATGGTTATTTCAACAGTTTCGCCTATAAAGGAAATAAATTAAAAGGTTGGTACGGTGGAAGCATTTTTGTTGAAATAGATGTACAGACCGGTAAGATTGTAAAAGAGGATGGGGTTAATTGATATTTCAATTTTCAATAGTAAAAAGAAGCTTCCGGCTTCTTTTTTGAATCTTAACCCATATAAAAAGCCGCTCCTTATGGAACGGCTAACAAGAAAAAACCAACACAAACGTTTTTATAAATCAACTGTAGTTCCTTTTCCTAAATTGATGGAGTAGGTCTCTCCACCGGGTAAGTCCTTTTTCTTTTTTGTAAGTCCAACACGGTTCAGGTATATTTTTTGTCCGCTGGCAGATTCAATGCTATTAACTGTCAGCGCAATGAAAACACGACCTATTCCTTTGATGGTTACATTTACCGGCGCACCTCTTCTTATGATGGTTTCTCCTTCATAATCTACCGGGCTGGTAACAATAAAATGTAATGTTTGTCCTTCGGAAAGATTTTCCAACGCAACCCTGTCCTGTAATTTTATATCAACCGTTACCCGCGACCTGATTTCAATTCTTTTGGCAACATGTGCTTTTGTTTCAGGTGCAGCCACATTTTTTTTCTCTTCCGTTTTCACGGGTACAGGTTCTGCCTTTTTCTGATTTGTTTCAGTTGAAATAACTGGCTTGTTTTTATGCACTTCTTTTTTTGCTGCAGTTACGGATGCATTTTCTTTTTTCTTTGTTGCTTCGATGGTTTCTTTTTCCGGCAACGGAAGGTTATTCACCGGTTGAACAGGTGTTTGGATCTCTGGTTCATTCGGAGGCGTATTATTCAGATTGGATTGTAATTGAGGAACGTTCTCTGCAACGGAGTCTTTTTGTTTTTTTTCTGGTTGTGTGGATGTATCAACAACAGCGATTTGTTTTTTATCAGAACCCCTGGAGAAAATGATGGCAGTTATGATAATCATTGCCATCAACCCAACAACAGTTAATAGTAGGGGCCTTGCTTGTTTGGATAACATATTTTGAAACAGCCCCTGTAACATGGAAGGCTGGGCCAATGAAGTCTGTCCCTGCGCATTCATCATTACCGTGGCTTTCATTCCATTGCTTTCCACTGTATTCAATTGCACAAATTGAGTTTCAAGTATTTTTTTTGACTGATTGATACTTGCCATATCAATCGTTTTCAACTGCGGAAATGCCATCAGGAGCGCTTGTTGAAAGGAACGGGCGTCGGGAAAACGGTTTTCCGGATTTTTCTCCAATGCTTTCATTACAATATTGCTCAGCGATTTTGGAACCGATGCATTGATGGTATCAATTGTAGCAGGTTTCTTTTTTAATATGTCCTGCATCATATTGAAATCAGTATTGCTTTCAAAAGGAAGTTTACCACAAAGCATTTCATACATCGTAACACCAATGGCATAGATATCGCAGGCAATCGAAGGATCTTTTCCTTCAATTAGTTCTGGTGCCATGTACTCAATGGTACCAACAATGCGGTTTACCTGAGTAAGTCTTTGTTCATTTGCGATTTTTGCGATACCAAAGTCCATCAGTTTTACAGTCCCATCCGGTGTAAGATTGAGGTTAGATGGTTTGATGTCTCTATGAAAAATATTTTTTTTATGCGCATGTTGGAGTCCTTCCAATGCCTGCACGAAAAGCGGTACTACTATTTCATATGAAAGTACTTTGTTGCGGCGGAGCAGGCTATCAAAATTTTCACCCTCCACATATTCCATCACCATATAATAATTATTGTCCTGCTCAATAAAATTATAGATAACTGCAATATTGGGATGAAGCAATTGCGCAAGTATGCGGGCTTCTTTTTTAAAGCGTTCTAAAAATTGTGGTTGATTGGTAAGTGTACCATTCAGCATTTTGAGGGCTACATCACGACCCAGCACAGTATCTGTTGCGCGGTAAACAGTGCCCATTCCACCTTCACCCAGCAGCGAATCAATTTTATAATTCTGTATGTATTGACCAATCATGGTAAATTGTATTCTTTGGTTTGTGGTAAATCAAAATCCCTGGTTTCTTTTGAGGTTGTCTCTTTTACGGCCGCTGTTTTTTCTGCCAGCAGTACAGTAATATTATCATGCCCACCTCTTTTCTTTGCTTCTGCAATCATAAATGATGCTGCTTCCTGTAATGGCATTTTGCCCAGTATGGCCGCTAGTTCTTCATCTTTGATATAATCATACAATCCATCTGAACACAATAGCAGTTTATCGTCCTGTTCGAATAAAAAATCACATTTGCCGGTTTCAACCCGCATTTCAGGTTTTGTGCCCATAGCATTGGTAAGAATATTTCTTTTTGGATGTACTGCGGCTTCTTCAGCGGTAATGTCTCGGCTGTTTACCAATTCCTGAACATAAGTTTGATCTTCAGTTATACGTGAAAGCAAATTATTTTTCAAAACATAAGCGCGGCTATCACCCACCTGGCCATAATAAACATGCTGGTCTGTTACAATCAGTACTGTACAGGTAGTACCCATTCCCCGGTAAGCACGGTTTTGAACAGACAGTTCATAGATCTTTTTATTGGCAAGACTAAATGCCTGTGATAGCGTTTTTTCAATTGCATTACTATTCAGGCGGAAATATTCTTTACTGATGACTTCAGCCGCCATGCCACTGGCAACTTCTCCCGCCTGGTGGCCGCCCATTCCGTCTGCCACCATCAGCAGGAAGCCTTTTTCCTGTAATATTTTTTCATCTGCAATTTTGAAGAATATGGCATTGTCTTCGTTATTGGTTCTGATATTGCCAAGGTCGGAAAGGATAACGACCTTAATACTACCCGAATCAATGATTTCAGATTTATTTTCCGTGGGCGGACTTTTTTCTTTCTTTGCGAATAATTTATCCCAGAACATTTAATATCATTTTATTTTTTCCAGATTGTATTCACGGGTGTTTTGACTTTTATTGAGATCCAGCAATACCGATTTGTCTTCAAAGCCATCTGCATGTAAGGTAAAAAAAATAGCCTGACCTTCTTTTCCCTTTACCTCATATGGAACCGGTTGAGGGTTACCGTTAGAAAAAATAATGACAGCGTTCTGTACGCCGGGGACCGTTATTTTCATTTTAACTTCATCGTTTACGGTCTTTCCATTCTTATTGTCTTCATCGGATTTTACAGGTCCACTCTTCCAGAATGAAAAAGTTATTATAATAAATGCCAGTGCAAAAAGCCCGGCATATATCCATTTTCTGTTTGAAAAACCAAACTTCGCTTTTTCAACAGCAACTATATTTTGTGTTTTTTCTCCTTTCAAAATCAACTCAATTTCGCTGGCAGTATAACGTTGTGCCGGGTTTACGCGAAGACATTTATCAATCAGCAACAACAATTGTTCAGGCATTTCTGGTACCAGTAATTTTGGATTGGTAAAACTGCCTTTACTGATTTTTGATCGCAGGCTGACCGGGTTGTTTTCATTAAACGGAAGATAACCAGTCAGTAATTCGTATGTCATTACACCCAGGCTCCATACATCTGATTTTAGATCTGGCTGGTGCTGAAATTGTTCCGGGCTCATGTATTCTGTAGTTCCTACCACAAATCCCAATTGGGTAAGCTTTGGCGTGTACTTGCTTTTTGCAATACCAAAGTCCAGCATTTTTACCTGGCCATCTGGCTGCAATTTGAAATTAGGAGGTTTTACATCCCGATGTAGTATTCCTTTTTGATGAAGATAAGCCAGTGAGCCTGCTACCTGGCCAATAATTTTGATTGTTTCATCACTGTTGAATTTTCCTTTTCTGTGCAGCAATTCAGCAAGTGTTTCTCCTTCTACATATTCCATTACGATACATGGCGTATCATCCACTACAGCATAATTGTATAAACGTGCAATGTTTGGATGGCTGACAGAAGACTGTATATAGGCTTCGTTTTTAAAACGTTCGCCCATCTCTTTCTGGTGTAGAATTTTAACTGCTGCCATCCTGTTGAGTGCCGGATGAAACGCTTTGTAAACATCACCCATACCGCCTGAACCGATGAATTCGGTCAGGCGGTATCCCGCAACTTCAGTAATCCGCAGGCGAACAGATTTCATGATTTGGTTGAGGTTTGAGCTGATGTTTTTTTATTTGTAACAAGATTTTTATGCGCGGCATATTAACTTAAAGAACAAGTGCCCACCTGTATAAACCCTGCCAGCATGAATCTTTCATGCAGGCATTGGGACGGGTGCGACCCCGTATCTTTTGCAGGACGGGCAGGGATACTGATATTTATTCAACTGCCAGTTCGCAAAATTTTTATTTAATTGCTCGCTACCTTTTTCACACCCATCATTTCCATTCCATATTTTATAGGAACTGCAAATGAAATCTGGGTACCGCGGGCGTCTGTTCTGCCGGCAAAATAAATACCTACCACATTGCCTTCATCATCAAATAAGGGTCCGCCGCTGTTTCCAGCACCCGTAGCGTTTATTGTTAACTGGTAGGAATCGCCAAATGTGCTGTAAGTAAGATTCCTGTCTGATGATCCCTGTATAACCCGGCCAATATTTCCTGGCGTAACGGTTGGTGTTGGAATAGAAACATAGTGCGCAGTAGGATTGAAAACATCATTTGATTTACGCACTGCAAATTCTGGTGGTGCTACACCGGGGTAACCCATTACTGTTACTGACTGCCCGGGTTTTACACTTCCATAGTTATCTTTCATGGTAACCTTTGATAAGGTGCCACCTGGAATATCAACTTTTATCAACGAAACATCATGACTTTCAGAAGGCGTTGCAGATAGAACGGGCCTGCGCAAGGTGGTATTGGCAAAAACTACATTCATATAGGTATTTCTTCCTTTGATAGCTCCGGCACCAACAGATCGGCCGCCCATCATGGTCGCCTCTGCGGGTACCCATCCGGCAACATCATCGGGTCCTATTTGCAGGTCTGGTACAATTACTCTTTTCCCTTTTTCAAACCTAACCACTACACCGGGGAATGCAAAATCGGGAAAGCCATATCTCGTATTCCAGCCATTGCCCACATGGCGGTTCGTTAAAATAAATCCATCTGATGAAACCACGAAGCCAGTACCACTTGCACCCGCAATACCTACTTCTCTTCCAACCTGTATATTTTTCTTAACATCAATATAGGGTTCGTAGCGGCCTTCGTCATTTTGAATATACATAGCGGCATACCGCTGCTGGCCATCCGATCCTTTCATCAAAGTGTATTCATGCCACAATTCGTCACTGGTAGAGGCATCAAATATCTGCCAGCCAAATTCGATCTGCACAACACGATCTTCATTTTCTTTACTGATTTGTTCCGGCGTTTTTTTGTTGGCGAGCGTCGAGTCTTTGGGTGGATCCACATGCTGAATAATGGTAGTGCCAAATAACTGCTTGCGGAATATAAAACCTGCTGTTGCAATCACCAAAAACAAAGCGCCCAGCAACATACCCATACTTCCATAAGATTTTTTTCTTTCGGCAACCAACATACGCTCTACAGTTTGTTTGCCCAGGCCGGTTTTTACCGGTTCTATGGTTGCTACTTGTGCAGGCTGGTTGATTTCAGATACAGTGGTAGGTTTTATGCTGGTAGGTATTTCCACCACGCGTGTTGCCATCATCATATCTTGCGGACGAGGATAAATATCGAAAGTAAAAACAGGGCCGTTGTTGCCTAATTGAATGCTATCTCCCGGATTTAAATCGACAGATCCTTTTACTCTCACTTTGTTTACGAAAATGCCGTTGCGGCTGTTATTATCATTGATGGTAAATTTGGGAGGGTCTGCACTTACTTTTACAATCTTACCGTGTTCGCGGCTCACAATTACTTCCTGCTCCGGATCATACTGAATATCGCTGCCGGCAGCACGGCCAATAGAAAGTTCTGGTTTGTTAAAATCAAATTCTTCTACCTGGTTGGTTTTGCTTCCGGCAGTATGCCTTATAACAAACCTTTCAATGTTGGTATTCATGTTGTGTTGGTTTAGGTGAATTGTTTGCAGTTTTGTTTGATTACTTGTTTGTTTCTACTTTAATAATGTAACTACAGCATCCATTGTCAACGAAATTCATTGAAGGCCTATAGTTAAAAGATTACAGATTATGGAGCTTGTGAGGTTGTTCAGCAGTACATTGGAGATGTGATTCAAAAATGGATTTGTTTACATTGCAGAGCAATACTCCATTTGGATAGATTTTTTATTATCTTTCGCCACTCCTTTATTCGTCTAAATAGTGTTTCAAATGTCTCGGTTAACTCTTTTTGCATATTCGTTGAGTTTTCTTTTTATTACCGTCGCTGGCAGGGGCCAGACCCATTTGATTGACAGCCTCAAATTAGACATAAAAAATAGCAAAACAAATGACAATCTGCTAAAGGCAATTTTTTCTTTGTGCGACCAGGGTTACTCATTGCATCCGGATACATTAATGAGTTATGCTGAACAGGCGCGGAAAATGGCATCGGAAAAATCGGATTTACATGATATGGTAAAAGCCATGTTTTATGAATCCTATGCGTTGACGAATAAAGGCCTGATTGATTCCTCGCTCAATGTTGCCGGCAATTGCCTGGAAATTTTAAAGTCCAGGGTAAACGATCCGGTGTTGTTAGCTAATGTACTAAACCAGCAAGGGCGCTGCTTTATGCGGAAAAACAATTATAAGGAAGCCATTGAAATGGGGTACCGTGTTATTGATGAGGCGGAAAAGAGCAGGGATACTTTGCTACAGATGAAGGGAAAGACGTTGATTGGATGGGCCTATCTTGAAATGGGACAAACAGCAGAAGCATTGAACTGGCATCTGAAAGCTTTGCGAACAACGGATGATAGTACTATGCACAAACAGTATGGAATTTTATTCGCCAACCTTGCATTGAATTATAACGGCCTTAAGAAAACAGATTCCGCGCTGTATTATATTCTTAAAGCCATTGATTATTCCAGAGTCAATGAAAACCTTTTCGCCCTGGCCAACTCGCTTGCGATACAGGCACAATTATTTGTAACATCCGGACAAAGCAAGCTTGCAGAATCTCCTTTGAAAGAAGTGGTTATCATCCGTAAATTGATAGGGGATCCTTTTTATATTGTTTCAGACATGAGTCAGCTTGCGTTGTATTATGCACACAACGGACAGTCAGAAAAAGGGATTGCGCTTTGCAATGAAGGAATAGCCATTGCCAATGCATTTAAAATTGATACCAAATTATTTTTCTTATATAATACGCTGGCAGAAAATTATAAAGCAACCGGTAATATGAGCGGTTATTCGGAAACGTTAGAAAAGTTGCTGGCATTAAAAGATACGGTTTATAAGAAAAATTCTGCAGAAGCACTGGCAGAAACGCAAACCAGGTACGAAGTGCAGAAAAAGGAAAACCTGATCATCCTGCAGCAGCTCGACATCACCAAGAAAAATTATTTATTTTATGGTTCTTTGATATTATTATTCGTGGGTGTAGTACTGTCCTTTTTGTTTTTTAAAGAGTATAAGAAAAGACAGAAAATGAAGATGCAGATGATGGTAGCAGCAGAAAAATTAATGCGTACGCAGGCGGTGGCCCTGGCGGAAGAAAACCAGCGCAAAAGGATTTCTGCCGATCTGCATGATAATCTTGGCATCCAGGCCAATGCAATATTATATGGTACAGAATTGTTACAGCAGAAAGACAAGCAACATGAATCAATGGTCAAAGATCTTCATGAGACTGCCAAGGCTATGCTGCTAACGCTACGCGAAACGTTGTGGGCCATGAAAACCGCTGATGTGGAAGCCACCGATATGTGGTTAAGGGTGATAAATTTCAGCAAACAGATCGGTCGTTATTATCCCTCCATTAAGATTGAAACAATGGGCACTGCCCCGTCACCTTTTAAGATAAATTCAGGTGAAGCGCTGAATGCAATGCTTATTATGCAGGAAGCCGTAAATAACGCGGCCCGGCACGCCAATGCGGTACACATCCGAATTGCAAGTGGCATCAATGACAAGGAATGGGAAATTGCGGTATCGGATGATGGCAGCGGTTTCGATATGGAAGCTATGAGAAAAAAACAGGACAGCTATGGACTTACAAACATGGGAGAAAGAGCGAGCTTAGTGGGTTTGCAGATGGAAATTCAAACAAAGCCTTCAAAAGGAACAACTGTTTTTATAAGAATTGCACCTGTTCAGACCTGAATAATCCAAAAGGATTATTTCTGGTTGTTTTTTTTTAGTTCATTATTGCTTTAAATTGATAAGATGATACGAATCGCCATTGCAGATGATAAAATAAATAACCGGAACATACTGGCCGATAAATTGCTGAGGAATAATTTTTTTGAAATTATATTTCAGGCATCCAATGGTGAAGATTTCCTTGATAAGATGAATGAATTGCAGGAAGATGAATACCCTCATATTGTTTTAATGGACCTTGAAATGCCCATCATAGATGGTGTAGCTGCCATAGCCAGCGCTTCGTCACTTTATCCCAAAATAAAATTTGTGGTGCTGACAATTTTTGATGATGACGATAAAATTTTTAAAGCCATCAAAGCAGGTGCCTGTGGTTATTTACTAAAAGAGGAAAGCGGCGCGGTGATCATTGATATGCTGATGAACCTATGGGAAAGTGGCGCTGGTCCCATTTCTCCCAGTATAGCGTATAAAATATTACAGATTGTTCAACAACCTTCTGGTTCCCGTGCGAATAATTTTGATCATCAACCAGAAAACTTTTTTCATTTAAGTGATCGGGAAAAAGAAATATTACAGTTGCTTAGCCAGGGTCTGGAATACAAAGAGATTGCAGCAAAAATTAATATCAGTCCGAATACGGTAAAAAAGCACTCTATAAATATTTATCAGAAACTGCATGTAAACAGTAAGGCACAAGCATTGCGGATTGCTTATACAAGGGGTTTATTATAATTCTTGTTTTGTTAATCGTTCATTTCTTTTTATTAGTATACTTTATTGTTTGATAGGCTTAAAGCTGGCAGCTTATAGCTAGTTACTCTTCTCTAGTGCTGCTAAATTCTTATATTCGCAGCATGCAATTAAAGTATAAACGCATTCTGCTAAAACTTTCTGGCGAAGCATTAATGGGTAAGAGTGAAGATGGATATGAACCCCTCAGCTCAGCTATATTAGCACAGTATGCAAAAGAAGTAAAGACTGTAGTTGATGCCGGTGCAGAAGTAGCCATAGTAATTGGTGGGGGTAATATTTACCGGGGTATGAATGAAGCAGAAACAGGTATTGAAAGGGCACATGGTGATTATATGGGTATGTTAGCAACGGTCATTAACGGAATGGCTTTACAGGCGGCGCTGGAAAAAGCAGGTGTGTTTACGCGGTTGCAAAGTGCCATTAAGATGGAGCAAATTGCGGAACCTTATATAAGACGTCGTGCGATGCGCCATGTAGAAAAAGGAAGGGTTGTCATTTTTGGCGCAGGTACAGGGAATCCTTACTTTACAACAGATACGGCAGGTTCATTAAGGGCAATTGAAATAAAGGCCGATGTTATTTTGAAAGGTACAAGGGTAGATGGTATTTATACAGCCGACCCCGAGAAAAATCCTGCTGCAACCAAATACGACAATATCAGTTTCGCTGAGTGTATATCAAAGAACCTCAAAGTGATGGATATGACCGCCTTTACTTTGTGTATGGAAAATCATTTACCCATTATTGTTTTTGACATGAACAAACCGGGTAATCTATTGAAGGTAGTGCAAGGCGAAAATGTTGGAACGTTGGTAAACTAAAAAAACCCGGTAGTCAGCTACCGGGTTTTTTTGTGAATTTTAATTGATAAATGTAAATGTTTTTTGAAAGAACTCACCTATTAATGGTACTGGTTTTTCTTCTCCATTAACAGCCGATATCAACCCCAGTATCCAAAGGATGACTACTGCTATATAAACGATGGGAAAAAGAAAGAAAAGAAAGGGTATTATAAAGATCAGCAGAAATACCGCAACATAAAAGGCAAATAGCGTTGCCATGATACCAAAAGATTGACGCAGGTGAAATTTAGCCAGCGAACTTTTGTCCGGAGACCCATTATAACTTACCAGGGCAATGATCCATCCAATTAAGGTGAGATAACTTACCCAGCTGATTGTTTTTTGATCCATAACAGTTGGTTTTTGGTTTGATGAACTAATTTTGAAATTATAAGGTAAGATTTCAGTACAAGAAGAAAAAATAATTTATGAATATCGCTCATATCAGAACGGAGTACAAGCAACATACGCTGATGGAATCAGGTGTAGCCGGCAATCCAATAGAACAGTTCAGTAGTTGGTGGGATGATGCGGTTAAATCGGAAATTTACGAAGTGAATGCGATGACGCTCGCTACTGCATCGATGACCGGGTTACCGGCTGCAAGGATCGTTTTATTAAAAGGCTTTGATGAGAAAGGGTTTGTTTTTTTCACCAATTATGAAAGTTTCAAAAGCATTCAATTAGCTGAAAACCCGAGAGCTTGCCTGGTATTCTTTTGGAAAGAACTGGAACGGCAAGTGCGCATCACTGGTTTGGTAGAGAAAGTAAATGTTGATGAAAGTGATGAATACTATCATAGCCGGCCGGCACAAAGTCGCATTGGTGCATGGGTTTCTCCGCAAAGCAGGGTAATAGAGAGCAGGCAGTGGCTGGAACAAAATGAAAAAAAGTATGAACAGGAATTTGCGGGTAAACCAATTGCACGCCCTGAACATTGGGGTGGTTATCGCGTAAAGCCAGTAACCATTGAGTTTTGGCAGGGAAGACCCAATCGTTTACATGACCGCATACAATATTCATTGCAGGATGAAGGAGACTGGAAAATTGAAAGACTCGCTCCTTGATCAGTTGAAAAGTTGAGTAGTTGAAAAGTGTGGTGATTTGAACTCAACATCTATTCAACTTATCAACTTTTACTTAGCGGCTTTTTTTGCAACAGGTTTGGCAACCGTTTTGGTTGGCCTGCTTTTGCCAAAAGAACCTTTGAATATTTTTCCCTTCTTGGTTTTTTTATCTCCTCTGCCCATAAAATAGATTTTACTTTTTTAAGTACTTATAATTGAACTGCAAATATACAGGAGAGTAACACAACAATCATTATTGCTTTAACTCTAAAAAAGCAAAAGCCCCATAACCGGGTTAAACCTGTTTACAGGGGCTTTTACAAAATGCAGTGCGGACAGCATTATAATTTTGCCGATAATTCTTTACCTGCCTTAAACTTAGCCACTTTGCGGGCTTTAATTTTAATAACAGCGCCTGTTTGGGGATTACGGCCATTGCGGGCAGCTCTTTTACTAACAGAGAAGGTACCAAAACCTACCAGTGTAACCTTTCCACCGCCTTTCAGTGTTTTGGTTACTGCTTCAATAAAAGAATCCAGAGAAGCATTTGCCTGGGTTTTTGTAATGCCAGCATCATCGGAAAGCTTGGCAATTAATTCAGCTTTGTTCATAGTGTGATGTTTTAAATTTTACGCGTGACAAATTTAGACGCTTTTATATTCCAACAAAATTTTTTTATATGTTTTGAATATTGCATAATCAGCTGCAACCCGCGTGCCACAAGGTTTTTCGCGACATATTTTTTTTTCAGCTTTCACATAAGAAAATAGCGTCTGCTGAAACGCTTGACTGTGGCGCATTTCAAAGCGTATGTTCTGAAATGCTTGCCAGTGTTGAATTTACGGGGTATATGCATCTGGGCAATATTTTTTTTGTAAACATTTCTTTTCCACAATCAGTGCATAACTTCTAATACAGATCGAAAGGAAATAAATTGGTCTGACCATTTTTCATACGCTTTATTACGGAGTTCCTTTGCGTACAAGTGAATATATTGCTGGTAATGCTCTATTGTATTTGCACTAAATTGAATGATATAAGTATTTCCTTCTTCATCATCGTGTTCCAATAAACGAAGTAATTTAAAGGACGTAAAGAGACCGGTGCGCATCATCTCCGGAATGTGTTCTACCTTTTGCCATTCTATCCAGTTGCTTTCAATTGCATGGCTGACTTTGGTAGTTATATTATATACAATCATGTATTTCGTTTATTAATTTCTTTTTTTTAAACGAATTGTAAACAGATTCAAAAACAATTTTGATAATATCAAAACGGCACAAATTGTTTGTCAATAACTGAAGGACTGATTACTTTAAACTTACCACTTACAAATTAAAAGGCCTTATTATTAGATACTGACCCATTACAACTTAATATCAAGGTAAACCGGACAATGATCGCTGTGTTTAATATCGTGGTAAATATCGGCGTTGATAAGATTCTTTTTTAAAGTTTCTGTGACATTTATATAGTCAATCCGCCAACCTTTGTTTTGTAAGCGCACTGAAGGAAACCGCTGGCTCCACCAACTGTAGCGATGTGGTTCAGGATGAAATTCCCGGAAGCTATCAATCCAGCCCGAAGCTAAAAACTTATCCATCCAGGCACGTTCTTCCGGCAAGAAGCCAGATGATTTTTTATTGCCTTTGGGATCGTGTATATCTATATCTTTATGCGCAATGTTATAATCACCGCATAAAATAAGTTTGGGGTATTTTTTTTTCAATTTATTCAGGTAAACCAGGAATTCATCCAGCCAGCCATATTTGAAAGTTTGTCTTTCGTCTCCGGATGTGCCTGAAGGAAAATAAGCATTGATTAAACGGGTATCTCCAAAATCCAGCTGAAGTACCCTTCCTTCATCATCACTTGCACCATGACCATTCCCCAACACAACATTATCTGGTTTTATTTTTGAAAAAACAGCCACGCCACTGTACCCTTTTTTTTGAGCAGAGAACCAATAATCGTGGTAACCAAGGTCAGTAAATTGTCTGTGATCCACATTGTCTTTAACAGCTTTTGTTTCCTGCAGGCAGACTACATCGGCGGGGTTTGTTTTCAACCAATCCATCAATCCCTTATTCATAGCGGCACGGATGCCGTTTACATTATAACTGATAATGCGCATAGTAACTGAATTTGAGAAGTGCAAGTTAATGAATACAATAATTGTTGCTGTTCATTATTTAATATTAAACACATGAAAGATAGTTATACATCAATCAATCCTTATACAGGGCCGGTTGTTGTTTTAATGTTATTATCATTTAAAATAGATAAGTGCCAACTGCTACTTCTTAATTTCTGTTAACTTTATTAATTATGTCAGAAACAAAGCAAATCATTCCTTCTAAAGAACAGGTTTTCCTGGAAGGACCCAAGAGCCGTGGTTATGAACTTTTATTTGCATTGCGGGTGTTTACTCAATTTATAAAAGGATTCAGGGCATTGCATTTTACCGGACCCTGTGTTACTGTATTTGGGTCAGCAAGATTTAAAGAGGATCATCCCTATTATATTGCTGCCAGAGCGTTTGGAAAGCAACTGGCATTCTCAGGACTTACCACCATAACAGGTGGCGGGCCTGGTATAATGGAAGCGGCCAACAGGGGTGCATTTGAGAATGGTGGCGCATCAGTAGGTTGTAATATTCAATTACCATTTGAGCAAAAGGCGAACCCTTACGTAAACCTTTCGATTACTTTTCAATATTTTTTTGTCCGAAAAACATTGCTGGAAAAATATTCTTATGCTTTTATCATTATGCCGGGCGGATTTGGAACCATGGATGAATTTTATGAAACGTTAACACTTGTACAGACAAAAATGATCACCCGGTTTCCCATTGTATTGTTTGGAAAATCTTATTACCAGCCATTGATAGATTACATGAATTTTATGGCGGCTCAAAAAACCATTTCGGCGGAAGATTTAAACCTGGTATTACTCACCGATAGTGTTGAAGAAGCCATGGAACATATCAGCAAATACATTTCCGGAAACTATAAAGTTAAACCCCGCAAGCGTTTGTGGTGGTTGTTTGAAAAAAGATAGAAAGCATGAAGTATATAGTACAAAAGCATGTAGTATGTTGTACATAGATCAGACCATGCGTTTCTTAAATTCCTCCATAATTTTAATACTTTTATTTGAAAAAACGCTGTTGGTTGTATTGCAGCAAATCTTTTTTTATCTCAAAGTTTCTTTCGTTTATGGCTAATGGTTAGTGCTGGTAATATTACGAAGTGATTGTCTGAATACTATATGCTTAAAATACTTTATACTATTCCCTCCTCACCAAACGCGCAGATATTATTTTCACATTTTGTATAGGTCTGTCGCCACCCTGTCTTCCGTTGGTGGCTACCACTGCAATGCTGTCAACAACTTCAAGTCCTTTAATTACTTCACCAAATACAGTATAACTGCTGTCGAGATGTGGTGTGCCCCCAATTGTTTTGTATACGGTCCGGTGTGCTTCCGGTAATTTTCTTCCTTTTAAACGAAATGTTTCAACTGAGTCCAGGCCTGCATCAGAAAATATTCTTCCCTGTACGATGTAAAACTGGCTGGCACTGCTGGCTTTTTTTGGATTGGTATCGTCTCCATCCCTGGCTGCAGCAATGACTCCTTTTTTATGAAACAACACTGCATTGAATTCTGCCGGTATGGTATAAGAAGGACCACCATCGCCCAACATGGCACCAGCCTTTGCATTTTTACTGTTGGGATCCCCCGCCTGTATCATAAACCGATTAATGATACGGTGAAATAAAATGCTGTCATAATAATGTTCTTTTACGAGTTTGATAAAATTATTGCGATGCAATGGAGTAAGATCAGATAAGCGAATGATGATTGTGCCCTTATCAGTTACCATTTCCACATCTTTACTCAAATCTCTTTTGCGTATCCCCCCTGAAATTCTTGGATTACAGGCTGTAAAAAATAATACAACACAAAAAATTGAAAAATGCCTTGTCATTGCAATTGACTTTAATTATTAAAACCCATTTTTTTCGAAATACAACAACACATGATCTTTCATAAAATTCTCCTGGGCAATCACATCCATCACCGGCAGTGCTTTCAATTGACGGTAATGAGGCCATCCATCGGCATCAACCGTTTCCAGTTCGTAATATCCACTTGCAGATAACAAAGAACAAACAGCAATATGCATCAAATCCTGTTTTTGTTCTTTACTGAATTTTTGTTCAATACTACCGAGTTCCTGGATGCCTATCAGGAAAAGGATGGACTCCATGTCTGGTTTTTTTTCAAACCGTTCCATCAATTTTTCTTCCAGCTTCCACCACCTGGCCTGTAAATCGTCTTGTAGTTGCATCAGGCAAAGATAATAGCACGGCTGTTGATAAAATGGTAAACCAGTTTTTAAGTATAGAAAGCAATTAAATCTTTTCTACCTGCACGGCAGTTCCGTAAGCAAGTACTTCTGTAACGCCATTCATTACTTCGTTGGCATCATAGCGCATATTAATAATGGCATTTGCTCCACGTTTTGAAGCTTGATCGTTCATGTGTTGAAATGCTTCTTCGCGGGTGGCTTCACACAGTTCAACATAAATTGAAATTCTTCCACCAAAAAGAGTTTGAAATCCTCCTGCCACATTTCCCAGCAAGCTCCTGGAACGTACAGTGATGCCTCTCACCACGCCGAGACTTTTTAATACACGGTAACCGTTCAACTCAATATTGGTGGTAATCATTACAGGATCTATCATAACATTAAATTTAGAGCTAAGCTAATCAATTGCCTCGTTGTTCATCTCCGCGTCAACAACTACCTTTGCGCAAATTGAAACAGTTATGTTACAAGTGGCTTTTATCAGGCAAAATATTGAATTGGTAAAACAACGGTTGGCAATAAAAAACTTTAAGCAGCCGGAACTGGTGGATGAATTGCTGAGGTGGGACGATAAACGCAAACAATACCAGCTAGAGCAGGAAGATATACAGGCAAAAATAAATGCTGCATCAAAGGAAATCGGGCAGTTAATGGCAAAAGGACAAAAAGAAGCAGCCGGTCAAAAAAAGCAGGAGGTAACAACATTAAAGGCACAGCAAAGTCCGGAGAAATTGAATGAAGCGGAAAAAAATATAGAAGCTATTTTATATCTGTTGCCCAACCTGCCTTCTGAAAAAGTACCTGCCGGTAAAACGCCTGAGGATAATATAACGGTGAGGCAAGGTGGCAAAAAGCCATTGTTGCCCGCGGGAGCAGTGCCTCATTGGGATCTCGCCAAAAAATACAACCTGATTGATTTTGAACTGGGCAATAAGTTAACGGGTAGCGGCTTTCCAGTATATATCAATAAAGGCGCCCGTTTGCAAAGAGCGTTGATACAATATTTCCTTGACTATAATACCGGTGCCGGCTACACGGAAATATTGCCTCCTTTTATGGTGAACGAAGCTTCTGCTTATGGAACTGGCCAATTGCCCGATAAAGAAGGCCAGATGTACCACGCAACCGAAGATAATTTTTACCTGATACCAACAGCAGAAGTACCGGTGACCAACATTTATCGCGACGTAATACTGAAGGAAGCTGAATTGCCAATAAAGATGACAGCTTATACACCTTGTTTCAGAAGAGAAGCGGGTAGTTATGGCAAAGATGTACGCGGGCTGAACCGGTTGCATCAATTTGATAAAGTGGAAGTGGTACAATTGGTAAATCCTGAAAAAAGTTATGAAGTGTTGGAAGAAATGTTGAACCATGTAGAAAAACTATTGCAATTACTGGAACTGCCTTATCGTATCTTAAAATTATGTGGTGGCGATATGAGTTTTACTTCTGCACTCACATATGATTTTGAAGTTTACAGTGCCGCCCAGGAAAAGTGGCTGGAGGTAAGTTCTGTATCTAATTTTGAAAGTTACCAGGCCAATCGCATGAAAACACGGTTTAAGGATGCAAATGGTAAAATGCAGTTTGTGCATACGCTGAATGGTAGTTCACTGGCCCTGCCACGTATTGTAGCCAGTCTGCTGGAAAACAACCAGGTAGAAAATAAAATTTTACTTCCCGCTGTCTTACATGGTTACTTTGGCAGTGATTCAATTTCATAAAAACCAGTAGTTAAAATAATTTTTTATTGTTGTTGCTCCAAATTGAAAGCAGCTTGCGTAATGCTGCTTTAACAGTCAGGTTTGATTGTTACTCAAATAAAATATAGTTATTGAATCGTAGCATAAGATGGGGATTTTATTCCCCTTTCCTTAGAATGGCTTCAATATCATTATTATTCTCCTTTTACCGGTAATAATACAATCTGGGCAATCTGCCTGTATGCCCTTCACAAGACGCGGGTTTATACATTTTACAGCATAAATTAAATTAACACAGATTGTTATTGATCCAAAAAGGCACTGTTATTGAGCTGTACTGGAAAAATAACTTCATCGTGCCAGTCAAAATAGTTTTCTTTGCAATCAAATTAATCTTAACGTAAGCCAATGTGGGAAGCCGTAGCAAGATTCGTATTGAAGCATAAGCTGGTATTGCTGATAGCTTTGTTCCTGGTAACCGCTTTTATGGGATGGCATGCTTCCAAAGTGCAAATGAGTTATGAATTTTCGAGAGCCATTCCAACAGATAATGCAAAATATATCAGTTACCAGCAGTTTAGAAAGCAATTTGGGGAAGACGGCAATATGATGGTGATCGGATTTCAATCTGCCAGCTTATTAAGCGATTCGGTATTTGGTGATTTTATGGCATTGAACAGCCAGGTGAAAAGTATACAGGGTGTTGAAAATGTGCTGAGCATTTCCTCAGCCATTAATTTGAAAAAAGATGCTGTTACACAAAAACTGAAACCTGAAAATATTTTTAAAGAAAATTCAATACCGGAGCAATCAACATTACATATAGCCATTGCCGATAGTGCAAAAAATACTTTTTTTAGTCTCCCTTTCTACAAAGGCGTTTTATACAATGCCGGCACAAATGCCTGGTTGATGGCGGTACGGATCAATAAAGATGTACTGAATTCTAAAAGCCGCAGTGCTGTGGTAAACCTGGTTGTTAACGCAGCCAATGGATTTGGCAGAACACATGATATAGTGATGCATTATAGCGGGCTGCCACTAATAAGAACGCAGATAGCCGACAAGATAAAAAAAGAAATGAATTGGTTTTTGATTGGCTCAGTAGTGCTGCTGTCAGTTATCTTACTTGTATTTTTCCGGAGTATCAGCATCATGATCCTCTCTGTTTCCGTGGTGTTGATAGGTGTTATCTGGAGCATGGGAACATTGGAACTGATGAACTATAAAATTACTTTGCTCACAGTATTGATACCCACATTAATTGTAATTATAGGTATACCCAATTGTATTTATTTCCTCAATAAATACCATATTTCTTTTAATGAGACAGGAAACAAGGAAGCGGCGCTTGTCAGCATGATCAGTAAAATGGGCGTCGTGACTTTATTCTGCAATATAGCCGCCGCTATAGGCTTTGCCGTTTTTGCATTTACTAAAAGCGATATATTAAAAGAGTTTGGTGCGGTTGCAGGTATCAATATTATCGCGCTGTTCCTGATTTCATTTATATTGATCCCGTCTGTATTAAGTTACCTGGCGCCACCACATACCCGGCACACCAAATATCTTGATAATAAATGGTTGGTGGCAATTCTGGACAAGCTGGAAATATGGGCCCTGGATCACCGTAAAATCACCTATGGAACAACGTTAGCAATTCTTGCTTTTTCAATAGCGGGCATTTTTCAATTGCATTCTGTTGGATTCATTGTAGATGACCTGCCAAAAACTGATCCCATATACAGGGATTTGAAATTCTTTGAAAAAAATTTCAAAGGGGTAATGCCCCTGGAGATCATTGTTGATACGCGGCAGAAAAATGGTTTACGCAAAAACCCTTTGCGGTTGTTTGCCGCTATTGATTCGCTGTCGCAATACATTGCGGCGCAACCAGAAATGGGAAAGCCCTTATCAATTGTTGAAGGATTGAAGTTTGCCAAACAGGCCTATTATGACGGCGATAGCAATAATTACGCTTTACCAAATGATTTTGAACTTAGTTTTCTGGCACCTTACCTGAATACTAAATCAGACTCAGCTTCCACTAGCAACAATTTTACAAAACTGCTAGCTTCGTTTATGGATAGCAGTAAGCAAAAGGCGCGCATCAGTGTTAACATGGCTGACGTAGGAAGCAAGCGCTTGCCTGAATTACTACAACAGATACAAGTAAAGACAAATCAATATTTTGACAGTACCAAATACCATGTGGAACTCACAGGTGCCAGCGTAACTTTTTTGGAGGGAAGTAGTTTTATTATAAAGGGTTTAAAAGATAGTATTATCTGGGCATTTGCATTGATTGCATTGTGTATGCTTTATCTTTTTCGCTCTTTCCGTATTTTATTATGTTCACTTATTCCGAATATTATTCCGCTGGTGATTACTGCCGGTATCATGGGATGGGTAGGCGTACCACTGAAACCTTCTACGGTATTGGTTTTTAGCGTTGCATTGGGTATTGCGATAGACATCACCATTCGTTTCCTTGTTAATTATAAACAGGAGCAAAAGAGAAATGAGCAGCAACAAAAGCAATTGATTATTGAAACCATTCATACTACCGGCATTAGTATCATCTATACATCAATGGTATTAATAGCAGGATTTATTATTTTTTGTTTCAGCGGTTTTGGTGGTACACAGGCTCTAGGCTGGCTTACCTCCCTTACTTTAATAGTAGCAACATTCACCAATCTTATCTTGTTGCCTGCACTGCTGATTTCAAGTCTTGGTAAGAAAAATTGATGTGTTTATATGTTGTCACTGAGGTAAATTAAGATACTTACGATTGAAATAAATAGGCGCACTAGTGGCTTATAAGAAAAGACAACTTTGATTATTCCTCTGTAACCTCTGTGAAAAGCCTCTTAAACTTCCGTGGTTAATAAAAGGCATCATCATAAAAGTCCTTTTTAATTTAACGCTCACATTTTAATTTTCTTTTAATATGTCACAACATTGTCTGCAAACAAAGGATGCATTGAAGGATAGCATAGATAAAATTTGAAGCGAAAGTTTAAATAATAACAATTTCGAATCTGTTTTATGTGATGCCTCAGTAAGTTAGAATAGATCTTTTATTATAGATGGTTTAATAGTAAATGTTTTCATTTAGCTGAACAATACATGCACTTACGCTCTTATTCTTATCTTGAATTCTCCGTTCATATTAGCTAGTTGCATTCAGACCTTTTTACAAATAATTTATAGCAGCGGCTTAAGTAAAATTTGTGTCTTCTTTATTCTGCTCAAATTTTTTGAGCAGTTAAGTTGAGGTTCAGGTATTCTATTTATTATTAAAACTATGTGTTCATGAGAAAGATTAGCATCCTTCTGTTATTTGCTATGATAGCTGTTGTACAGCTAACGGCACAAATTCGAAAAATTACAGGTAATGTTACAAACGCAGCCGGGGCACCTGTTGTCAATGCTTCTGTAATAGTGAAAGGTACAACCACCGGTACTACCACTGACGAAACCGGTGCTTTCACTCTAAATGTTCCCACCAAAGGAAAAACATTGGTTATTTCGTCTATTAATTATGCCAACGCTGAAGTGGCTATCAGCGGAGACAACATTTCAGTTACACTTCAGCCAGGTACTACTACAAGTCTTTCGGAAGTAGTAGTTGTAGCTTATGGATCGGTTAAGAAAACCAATCTTACCGGAGCTGTGGCTACAGTAAAAGGTGCTGAGCTGGAAAACAAGCCATTTACATCTCTCGACAAAACATTACAGGGTTCAGTTGCTGGCCTCCAGTCTTCTTCTGTTTCTGGTGCACCCGGTTCTGCCACTGATATTCGCATCAGGGGTATAGGATCTATTAATGCAAGTGCAAGTCCCTTATGGGTGATTGATGGGGCGTTTGCAAACACGTCGGATCTCACCGTAAATACTACTACCGCCAATCCATTGAGCAGCATTAATCCAGATGACATTGAAAGTATTTCAGTGTTAAAAGATGCCGCAGCTACAGCGGTATATGGATCAGCCGCGGCGAATGGAGTTATATTGGTAACTACAAAAAAAGGAAGGAGCGGTAAAACAAGATTGAATTTTAGCACTGAAATAGGTGAAAACGATATTTCATTTAAGAATAAAAATAACCGTTCACTAACTACACCCGAAAGCCAGCAAGTTTTAAGAGAAAGCATTATAAATGCCGGAGATGCTACAGATAATACAGGTGCAGATGCGTTGATCATTGATCCCAATTATTACGGAATACCTGCAAATTATCTTGCCACTAACACAAATTGGTTAAATGCCGTTTCGAAAAAAGGCAAGCAACAACAATACAATTTGAGCTTGAGTGGTGGTAACGATAAAACAACTTTTTACGCATCGGGAGGTTATTTTAAACAGGATGGTATCACTATCGCTACAGATTTTAAACGCTATAATGGAAGTATCTCTGTTACGCATAAAGCTGCAGACTGGGCAAACTTTACAGCGGGAATAAGCGGTAGTACCAGCATTCAAAATACACCAGCCAATGGTGGAGCGTTTGCAAATCCAGTGCTGGCTTCGTATTTTCTGGAGCCATGGACTTCTCCATATAACGCTGATGGTTCACCGAAATATGATGATCCGGAGGGGCAGTTTTCTATCAATGGCGGAGTATTTAATCCTATTGTGCAGGCAGCTTTCAATAAAAATTCAGCCAAGCAAACTACTTTCAGAGGGTATGTAACCGGTGAAGTGAAAATATTAAGAGATCTTAAGTTTACAAGCCGTTATTCTGCTGAGTATTTTGATGTTTCAGAAGATCAATATCGCAATCCGTTTTATGGAGATGGACAAGCCCAGGGAGGTGATGCATTCTCAGCCTACACCCGCCAATTCAATTATACTTTTTCTAATTTTCTTGATTATAAAAAAGGTATCAACAAAGCAGAAGATATTTATTTTGATATAAAAGTAGGATATGAAGCAAATGCAATTAAGAACTATCAGTTGCAAGCTGGCGGTCAGGCATTTCCTTCTACACTCGCGCTTCAATATCTTACATCTTCAGCAACGCCCACCACTGCTTTTGCAAATATCTTTGACAGGGCCAATACTTCCGTTTTTTCTGTTGCTGATTTCAATTATAAAAACCGTTATGTAATCAGTGGTAGTTTCAGAAGGGATGGATCATCTGTTTTTGGAGCCAATTACCTGTACGGTAATTTTTATTCTCTTGGTGCTACGTGGAATATCAGCGAAGAAAAATTTCTTGAAAATGTAAATTGGATAAGCCTTCTAAAAATACGTGGTTCTTATGGTGGCCTGGGAAATAGTCTTGGATTTCCTTATTATTCAGCTTTGGCTACTTACAGATATGGTAACGGTAATAATTACACGGGACTTCCTGGTAGCTATCCATATAATGTTGGTAACCCTAACTTAAGCTGGGAGAAAAATAACCAGGCTGATGTAGGTCTGGATTTTGGATTGTTTAAGAGTCGCGTTTACGGTAGTATTGATTTTTACGATCGTAAATCAGATGGATTACTTGCAAACATACAATTATCACCAACTTCCGGATTTACAGGTCAACTTGCTAACATTGGTTCCATTGAAAACAAAGGAATTGAATTTGTGATTGGAGGTAAGCCAATTGTTACAAAAGATTTTACCTGGGATGTATCATTTAATATAGCTCACAATACCAACAAAGTAACAGCGCTGTATAATCACAGCCCGGTAATTAATGGTCAGTTCAGGTATACAGAAGGGCATAACTTACAGGCCTATTATTTAAGACAGTGGGCAGGTGTGGATCCGGCTAACGGGGACCCACTTTGGTACACAGATGAAACACATGGTCTAACTACCAATGATATCACCAAAGCAAAAATTTCGCTCGACGAAAAACGTACGGCGATGCCGAAATTTTTTGGAGCATTCACAAATTCATTCTCTTATAAGGGAATCACTTTATCTGCACAGTTCAATTATAATTTTGGAAACTATGTTTATGATTTCTGGGGATCTTACCTGAGCAGTGAAGGTGCTTTCCTCGGTTCCTTTAACCAGATGAGCCAGGAATTGCTTGCATGGAAAAAACCAGGAGATAATGCAAGAGTACCAGCAATTATTGCCGGCGGAAATAAAAATTCATACAGGTCTTCTACCCGTTTCTTATACAAAGGAGATTATATCCGTCTCAGAGATGTGCAATTAGCGTATAGCATTCCTCAAAAATTAATTAAAAAGGCATATCTCACCAATTTGAGTGTTTATGTACGTGGTACTAACCTGTTTACGTTTGCGACAGATAAATACATTCCCTTTGATCCGGAAACCGGAGTAAACAGTACGGCCAATCTTGATGTATTTAATACTAAAAGCATCACAGCAGGTATTAAAATAGGTTTATAATTAAAAAGAATGACGCCAGGTTCATAAAATTGGAAAACGTCTGTTGATGTCAGGTAGTCATTTAGAAATTTCATTAATAAATATCAGACAATGAAAAAAATATCGAATACATTCTCAATCGCAATTCTTTCCGTAGCAATTATCTTCGGAAGTTGTAAAAAAAGCTATTTGGAAAAGGCACCAGCCGACCAGGTTTTATCTGACCAGGAGCTTAGTACAGTAGCAGGTTTGAAAGATGCGCTGAACGGCACTTATGCTTCTCTCAGAGCATACCAATTATTTGGCAGAGATTTCCCCGTAATTGGTGATCTGCAGGCTGACAATACATTTATAGAAACAAAAAATTCCGGAAGATATCTTGCCCAGTATAATTATAGTGTGGTAGTAAACGATGCAGTAGCTGGGGAAATGTGGAATAATGCATACAATGCAATAATGAGAGCGAACCGTATATTGGAAACAAAATTAACGGGTTCAGACGTTGATAGGGTCAAAGCAGAAGCTTATGGTATTCGTGCATTATTATATTTCAAACTGGTTAACATCTATGCCAAACCTTTCACAGACGATCAAAATGCATTGGGTGTTCCGATAGTAACAAAATATGATCCCTTTCTCTTCCCTGCACGCAACACAGTAAAAGAAGTCTATTCACAGATAGTAAGTGATTTGACTGCTGCTATTCCATTGGCCCCTGCATATACAAGTTCAGTAAGACTGAGCAAATATGCATTGGAAGGATTGCTTGCCCGTATTTATCTGTATATGGGAGACAATGCAAATGCCAAAACTGCCGCACTTGACGTAATTAATAATAGCGGATTTAGCCTGGTTAGCTCCGGATCATTTCAGAGTTATTGGGCTAATCCTGCATCAACAACAGATAAGGTGGAAACTTTATTTGAGGTAGATGCTGACGTTATTAATAACAATGGATTTGACGATCTGGGCGGTATTTATATTGACGGTTACCAGGATATATATGCGTCCAGTCAATTGGTCGCCCTATATGCTGCCACAGATATAAGGAAAACTTTGCTTATTCCCGGCAACGCAAAAAATGGGGCGGCTGCAACATTGGTCAATAAATATTCCAACGCCCAGAATGCAGACAAGGATAATTTAAAAGTGTTACGGTTGTCTGAAGTTTACCTGATTGCTGCGGAATCTTCACTGCCTGGCAATGAAGCGGATGCAAAAACTTATTTGAACGCTTTGGTAGCTCAACGTGATCCGGCAAAGGTTTACGTATCAACCGGTGCTGCTCTTTTAGATGATATTATTACTGAGAGAAGAAAGGAATTGGCTTTCGAAGGCGATAGGTTTTACGATTTAAACAGGTTGAAGTTGCCTGTTGCACGAAGCGCGAATGGAGGTGCAATACTAGCAGGAACTGGTAATGTAAATTTGAATGTTGCGTATTCAAGTACCAAACGTTTAGCTCCTATTCCACAGGGAGAAACTACGGTCAATATGAATATTGCTGGTCAACAAAATCCTGGTTATTAAACAGGGCTATTGCTTTTTCAGGTTAAATAAGAAAGGGTTCTTCAATGGAAGAACCCTTTCTGTTATTATACAGTTATTAATTTTACTGTAATACTTCTCTCAGTTTATTTTCTAAATCATTACCCCGAAGACTTTCTGCTATTACTTTTCCCTGCGGATCAATAAGAACATTATACGGAATGCCCTCAAACTTAAAAATGTCTACTGCTTTACTGTTCCATAATTGCAAATCGCTGATATGCGTCCACGTTAGTTGATCTTCCTTGATGGCTTTTAACCAGGTTCCTCTTGCAGTATCCAGGGATACACCAAGAATAGTAAAATTTTTATCCTTAAACTCTTTATATACATTCACCACATTGGGGTTTTCATGCCTGCAGGGTGCACACCAGCTGGCCCAGAAATCAACCAGTAAGTATTTACCCCGGAATGAAGCAATGGAAATTGTTTTTCCTTCTACGGAAGGCAATGCCAGGTCTGGCGCCTGCTTACCCACCCATGAGCTATTGCTTTGTTGCTGCCGGCTCAATTCAACCATCTGCGCATCATACATCGCTTTCTGTTCTGCCAGTACCTTATGTGCAGGAAATCTTTTTACAACAGTATTTAATAGTTTGCCAAATTCATCGCGTTGAAAAGAACGGGAACACATACCCAGTGCAAATAGACTTTCTGCTGGACTGTCTGCTTTATCAATAAACCTGGACAGGTAATCATTCAAACCAGTAATAGCCTGGTTTTTCCGGTTGGTAGCAGCAATCAACAAACTATCTGAACCACCAAATTGTTTCACGCTGTCTATCTCGTTGATTACATTATTAATAATCCCTGCTTTCTCATCGTAATGTGTAATGAACTCTTTCAGGTGCTGGCTGGCTTCAGAACCTTTTACAGAATAATAATTATCTTTTTTACTCAAATCCAGGTCAACATCAATTTGTTCAGCATCGTTTATGAGTAAAACAATGGGACCGTTTTCAACCATTAACTGGTATATACCTTCTTCGGCCCCATTACCTTTCAATACAATTTTTCCTTCTTTACCAGTTACTGCAATTGAATCAAGTAAGATAGGATGCTGATCGGTGCCATAGGGAATTTCTTCCAGCACAAACCTGGGATTTGAAACATTTGCTACCGGCACTTTTTCATTGCCTGCATAATTTTGCGGCACCATTTTGTCGGCGTTGAGATAATGAATAGAAACAGTAAAGCCACCCTTTTCTTTCCGGGTGCAGCTAACCGATATTATTATTGTTACCAGCAACAACCAACTACAATTAAACAATCTGTTGTACATACATTTATTTTAAATCAACCGTTCGTATTCAATTTTTCCGTCAGTAGACGGGTAGTTACTTTGGGATCTGCTTTTCCCTTTGATATTTTTTTTATTTCGCCCATAAATAAACCAATCAATCCTTTCTTACCTTTTTTATATTCTGCAACCTTTTCGGGCATATTTGCAAGTACCTGGTCAACCCAATGTGCTATTGCTTCCGAATTGGAATCCTGTAACAAATTTAAATTGGCAGCAAGTTGCAATGGATCTTCAGACTTAGTTTCAATCATTGCATGAAGCAGTTTAGATGAAGCAACCGAAAAACTCAGTTTGCCATTTTCAGTTAGTTCAATAACAGCCGCCAGTGTTTTTGATTTTACAGGGAAGATATCAATTGAAAGAGACTGCTCATTGAGATATGATTTTACAGGGCCCAGTAACCAATTGGCAGCTGCTTTATAGTGACTGGTCTCTTTGATCAACGATTCAAAATAAGCAATGGTTTCTTTGTCATCGCAAATAATGCGGGCATCATAATCGCTCAGCGATAGTTCATGCTTGTATCTTTGAATCAATGTTTCCGGTAATGCAGGCATCAATTGTTTTATATTGCTGATCTGTTCGGCAGTTACAATAAACGGGGGCAGATCAGGATCAGGAAAATAACGGTAATCATTTGCTTCTTCTTTACTACGCAGTGAAAAAGTAATGTCGGTATCTGCATCAAAACTCCTTGTTTGTTGTAAAATTGGCTCACCTTTTTCAACCAAATCAATCATTCTTTTTACTTCATATTCTATTGCCTTACGCACATTGCGGATGGAGTTCAGGTTTTTAACTTCCACCTTGGTACCTAACTTTTTCTCACCCTTCAAACGGATAGAAATATTTGCATCGCATCGCATACTACCTTCTTCCATGTTGCCATCACACACATCTAAGTAACGCACCAGTTTTCTCAGCTCAGTTACAAAAGCATAAGCTTCTTCAGCATTGTGCATGTCGGGTTCACTTACAATTTCCACCAATGGAACACCGGCTCTGTTATAATCTATACAGGTATTATTATCATCTGTATCATGCAGGCTCTTGCCCGCATCCTCTTCCAGGTGAATACGGTTAAGCTGCACTTGTTTTTCACCATTGGTAGTTTTGATAGTTACATAACCGCCCTTGCAAATAGGTGTTGTATGTTGAGAAACCTGGTAGCCTTTTGGCAAATCGGGATAAAAATAATTTTTACGGGCGAAATAGTTTTTGTGTTCAATTTCACAATGACAGGCGAGGCCCATCCGGATAGCCAGTTCAACTGCTTTTTTATTCAGCCTGGGTAAGGTACCCGGATAGGCCAATGTAATTTCACTGATATGTGTATTGGGTTCTGCACCAAAATCAGCACTGTCACCACAAAACAATTTACTCCTGGTAAGCAATTGTGCATGCACTTCCAGGCCAATAACTGTTTCGTATTTATCTGAATGACTCATTGTATTTGCAGCGGCCAACCGTCAATAATAAATCAGCCGGACCACAAAAATACCGCATAAGAACCGATTTTCCTGTCGGGTTTATGACGAACTGCCTGCGTTTAAAAAGCAATTTTGACACCTCGAATGTACTTTCCGCCGATTTATAGGGAAAAGCGTTTGGAATTGATGAAGATTGGTGATTTCAATTGCTATTATTTTTTAAAATATGGTTTTACTGAAAAAAAAACCATCCGGCATGGATGGCTTTTTTTTTGATGAATTTGCTAATCAGAGGTTTGTTGTTTTCAGGTTTTTTGGAATCTTTACATCTACCTCCTGTTGTTTACCATCGCGGGTTAATTTTACTTTGAAGGATGTTTTGCCCATGGCTGTTCTGGCCAACTCTCTCAGTTTATCTACGTTGTTTACAGCGGCACCGTCGAACTCTGTTATTACATCATCTTCTTTGATTCCTGCTTTTTCAGCAGGAGATTCATCATCTACATCCAGCACTTTTATACCTTTTCCGTCTTCTGTTTCCTGTGCTTTTATTCCCAGCCTGCCCCGGTTCCAGTTCATTCCATCAAAATTGAATGAATGATTTAAGGGCGCCATGTTCATATTGAAGTTTTCGCCGGAAAATGCAAAAGCGTTCTTTCTTTTGGTTAAAGTGGCCGTTAATTTTTGCTCTTTTTTATCTCGTTTGATGGTCACTGTTATCTTGTCTTCGGGTTTGAATTTGCCGATAACCTTTGTTAATTCTTCGGGACTTTCAATTTTTGTGTCATTTATTTTTGTTATGATATCATCTTCTTTCAAACCTGCTTTTTCAGCTGCGCTTTCGTCTGTTACGGCAGTAATGGTTACCCCTTCGTCAGATTTTTCAGTTGTCACACCCAGGAAAGCTTTGTTTCCATTGAAACCAGCAATAGCGGGCATATTGTCATCACTCAGTCCGTAACCATAGCTGGTACCACCACGAAATCTTGAGCGGGGCGCTATTAATTCATGAAGGCTGTTTGACATGGCATCATCACCATCAATTGTGATTTGCTTTCTTTTGGAGATAGAAATATCATCGTCTTTGAATTCAGTTAAAGGTTTGCCATTCACTTTTATATCTCCGTTATTGATTTCAATAGTGAGTTTGGTGTCTTTGCCACCTTTTTGTTTGATAATAATGAGGTCCTCACTGCGCCTGGTTTTGTCTTTATTATTACCCTGTGCATACATTGCCGTTGATATAAACAGCAGAACTGAAGCAATGCCGGATAATTTTAAATAATGTTTCATGTAAATCTTGTTTGGTGATGAAATGATATACGTTTTCTTTCGTAGGTCAAATATAAGGTGAATTTACTAATTACGAAAGCTTTCGGAAATGTTAAATTACGAAGATTGTGCAGGTAATCTTCCTACCCGCTTCAGGGTATTGGCAGTTTGGCACTAATAGCAGATATTTAGAAATTCCTAAACCAAAAGCCTTATGGGAACTGCGATGATCCTGAGTAATTTTAGTGTCAATTTTGTATTTACCGGTTCTGTTATCCTGAGCGTAGTAGTAATTGTCGTTGCTATCCGGTGGTGGAGAGACATCAATAATATCAGGATGAAAAAAGATCAATCTGCCGATTAACACCATTAGTTACAAAAGTCCTTTTACTTTTTCTATAACGGTCTGCAAATTTTCGGCATCCTGTCCCCCGGCTGTAGCGAGGTTTTTTTGTCCACCGCCACCACCCTTGATTAAAGGTGCAACCAATTCCTTAATAATTTTACCAGCATCCAGGTTTCTTGCTTTCACTACTGTATCCGCAATACCAATAGCAACAAAAGGTTTACCACCAATATTTGCACATAATACCACCAGGTAATCATGCAGTTGATTTTTGAGATCGAAACAAAGTTTTTTCAAAGTATCCGCATTACCAACTGTTACTATGTCGCCTATAAAAGTTACGCCATTGATAATTTCATCCTTATGCAGTAATTCATTACGAACGCCAACCAACATACGATCTTGCAGGTGTTCCAGCTTCTTTTTCAATTCTGTATTTTCCTGTAATAAACTTTCAATAGCCGCCGGGAGGGAGGCAGGATTTTTTAATTGCAGTTTTATTTGTTGTATTTGTTGTAATTGTTCATTGATGTAGTGTTCAGCAGCGAATCCGGAAATGGCTTCAATGCGACGAACACCTGCCGCTACCGCTGTTTCATGTTTTATTTTAAACAATCCCAGTTCGCCCGTTGATCCTACATGTGTACCACCGCACAATTCAACAGAATAATTTGGATCAATGATCACAACACGAACAATATCTCCATATTTTTCCCCAAACAATGCCATTGCACCCATTTGTAAAGCCTCTTCTTTCGGCAGTTGTTTGATGACAACAGGAATATTTTGCCGGATTTTTTCATTTACCAAAGCTTCAATTGTTTTTAATTCTTCATCAGTGACTTTTGAAAAATGGGAAAAATCAAAGCGAAGATGTTCATCACTTACCAAGCTTCCTTTTTGCGCTACATGATGTCCCAATACTTTACGTAAAGCCGCATGCAAAAGATGTGTAGCTGAATGATGAATTGCTATATGATTGCGGCGGATGCTATTCACTTTTGCACTGATTACCGCAGAAATATTAGTGGGTAATTGATCAGTATAATGAATAATGAGATCGCCTTCTTTTTTAGTATCTGTTATTTCCACCATTTCACCGTCAAAACTCAATATACCGGTGTCGCCTACCTGCCCGCCACTTTCGGCATAAAACGGTGTATTGTCCAGTATTAATTGAAATGATTCTTTGCCTTTGGATTTTACCTTCCTGTATTTAATTACTTTGGATTGCGTTTCCAGTGAATCATATCCTGAAAATTTGCATTGTGCATCATTGCTTAGTATTTGCCAGTCTTCGGTATCCAAAATACCTGCTGCGCGGGAACGTGTTTTTTGTTTGCCAAGTTCTTCATGATATTTTTTCATATCAACTTCCCAACCCATTTCCCGTGCCATGAGTTGCGTAAGATCAACGGGAAAACCAAACGTATCAAACAAAACAAATGCAGAAGTTCCATCGAATATTCTGCCGGTACTGTTTCCCTCGGCTGTTAATCTAATTCTTTCATTAAAGTTAATTATACCTTTCTCCAGCGTTCTCAGGAAAGCATCTTCTTCTTCCTTTACCACTCTGCTCACAAATTCGAGTTGCTGTTTTAATTCTGGAAAAACATTTTCAAACTGCGCCGCAAGTAAAGGCATTAGCTGGTACAAAAGCGGTTGTTTAAAATCAAGATAAGAATAATAATACCTCACCGCACGACGGAGGATTCTTCTTATAACATAGCCTGCACCATTATTGGATGGTAATTGACCATCTGCAATCGTAAATGCAATGGCTCTTATATGATCAGCAATTACCCGGAAGGCAATACTTTTTTTATCGTCTCCGGAACTATATTCTTTATTCGTTATTTTTTCAGTGGCTGCTATTGTTCCGGTAAAAACATCTGTATCATAATTACTCTGTTTATCCTGTATCACTCTTACCAATCTTTCAAAACCCATTCCGGTGTCTACATGTTTTGCAGGTAACGGTTGAAGTGTTCCGTCTTTCAACCTGTTAAATTGAATAAATACATTGTTCCAGATTTCAATCACCTGCGGGTGATCGTTATTCACCAATGTTTTTCCATTCACTTTTTTTCTTTCTTCATCACTTCTGCAATCCACATGAATTTCTGTGCAGGGACCGCAGGGCCCGGTATCACCCATCTCCCAGAAATTATCTTTCTTATTACCCAATAAGATCCGGTCTTCGTTGATCCATTTCTTCCATTCAGTGAGGGCTTCATCATCTTTTGGAAGTTTCTCTTTGTTATCACCTTCAAAGATTGTAACAAATAAGCGATCCTTATCCAATTTTAAAACATCCGTTAATAATGCCCAGCTCCATGCGATGGCTTCTTTTTTAAAATAATCGCCAAAACTCCAGTTGCCGAGCATTTCAAACATGGTATGATGATAAGTATCTACTCCCACTTCTTCCAAATCATTGTGCTTACCACTTACCCTTAAACATTTTTGTGTATCGGCAACGCGTGAGTGGGTTACTATCTTATTGCCCAGGAAATAATCTTTGAACTGGTTCATACCAGCATTGGTAAACAATAAAGTGGGGTCATTTTTTATTACGATGGGAGCAGATGGAACAATGGTATGTCCTTTCGATTGAAAAAAATCCAAAAACTTTTGTCTTATCTCTGTGCTCGTTAACATACTGGAACAATCTTTGGTTGTTAGTTGCCCACCTTCGGGCTATATTTGATAACTTTAAAAGCTTTTTAAGCGTTGCAAAGGTAAGGATTTAGGGTGCAGCCGATAAGGTTCCGGCAACTGTAAATGATGAACCACCAGATGCATGAAAAAAGTTAAATACTACTATAACACCAATACCCTCCGGTATGAAAAACTGGAAACACCGCTGCGCGTAACTTTATTGCGGGTGCTGGGTTTTCTTGCTGCATCAGTTGTTACAGCCATTATCATTGTCTCCATTGCTTTCAAATACTTAGATTCTCCCAAAGAAAAAATATTGCGACAGCAATATGAATCGGCCACCGAAAATTATGATATACTTACAGAACAGGTGAAAAAACTGGAGCAACAAATGGCTGAATTGGAAAAACGCGATAACAATGTATATCGTGCCATATTTGAAGCCAATCCAATACCCGACAGTGCAAGGGCAAAGGCAATGGAAAAGCAAAAAGAAATTCAACTGGTACAAGGCATGGATCAAAATGATTTATCCGGATCTATTGCAGCAACACTTAATAATTTATCACACCGGTTGGCTTTTCAAAACAAATCGTTTGATGAAATCGGAAATTTTATAAAGAATAAAGAAGTATTGCTTGGATGCACACCTGCTATTCAACCCGTAAGCAACAAAGATCTCAGCCGTATGGCTTCTGGTTTTGGTTATCGCATTGACCCTGTTTATAAAACCGTTAAAATGCACGCTGGCCTTGACTTTGCAGCTCCGCAGGGAACACCAATTTATGCAACAGCCAATGGCACTGTTACCACCGGGGGCAATACCGGTAATGGATATGGCAACCACGTAATCATTAATCATGGCTATGGATATGAGACACTGTATGGACATATGGTTAGAGTAAAAGTGCATGCCGGACAAAAAGTAAAACGGGGCGAAATAATTGGATGGGTAGGCAGTACCGGAAAATCAACAGGACCTCATTGTCACTATGAAGTGCATAAAAATGGTCAGCATGTAGACCCGGTATATTTCTTTTATAATGATCTTACACCTGATCAATTTGATCGCTTGCTGAAAATGGCAGCCAGCAGCAATCAAAGCTTTGATTAAAGGGAAGGCAGAAGGTATAAGGATTAGACCCTTACCTGTAACCTTAGGCCCCAAACCTTCTACCTTAAATGCTATCTTTGATAAATAAGTTTTGCTATGGCAGAATTAAAACAAATAACATTATCCTTTGATGCACCTGCTGAATCATCAGCTGATGCCATTGAAAATGTGCCTGCAGAAAAGGCTTTGGGAAAAAAGCGTGGACGTAAACCCAAGCCTGCACCATTGGTACCGAAACAACCTTCCAAACGCGGTCGCATGTCTTTGAAAGAAGTTGAAGCTACTGCAGATTTGATTGAAATCCCCGATGATGAGGCGCTTTTTCAAAAGCAATACTATACGATAGGGCAGGTATCTGAGATGTTTCATGTTAATCATTCGCTTATCCGAATGTGGAGCAATGAATTTGACGCATTTCTTCAGACAAAGAAAAATAAAAAAGGAGATAGGTATTTTCGCCCGGAAGATATAAAGACGCTTGAATTTATTCACCATCTGCTACGTCACCGCAAATTCACCACACAGGGTGCCCGAGATTTTTTAAAGAAAAATAAAAACGCCGATGAGCGTTTCGCGGTTATTCAGGCAATGCAAAAGATAAAAGGTTTTTTGCTGGAGATAAAAGCGTCATTGTAAGGTCTAAGCTAAAAGCTGTAGGGGATAAGGCCTTCGCCTTACACCTTAAGCCATATGCCCCCAATCCTTTTTATTCCTTTGTTATCACCGCATGCTGCTGAACTGTACTGCCATTTATTGTTACAATATATTGTCCGCTGCTGATACCAGCCAGTGATAAAGTAATGGTTTTATCCTGCTGCGGAGTAACATTACTGAAGAATTTTATGATACGACCCTGCATATCATGAATAGTTGCTGAATATTTATTTGCAGCATTTGAAATACCCAGGTAAATATTCACAGTGGTAATAGCAGGATTGGGATAAGCTTTGATGCTATTTTTATCTTGTTGATTAAAAGAAACTGTGCGAACTTCTGAATATTTAAAGTCACCATTCCTGTCGACCATTTTCAAACGATAATAGATAACAGCTGTTGCATTGGCAGTACTTAAATTGTCAGTAAACTGGTAGGTAGAATTGCTTCCTGAAGCAGTTACCTTGCCAGTAGCCTGGTATGTAATAGCATTATCGAGAGATCTTTCAACCTGGTAATAATTAAATCCTGTTTCTTCTGCAGTTTTCCATTGAAGCAATGCGATGTTTTTACCAGCTGTTGCCGTAAATGAAATCAATTGTACTGGCAATGCAGAAGTAGGAGTATAAATGATGCCGGAAGAATTACCATTGGCAGGCATAACTGAACCACTTTCGGCGGTAACTGCACCAGCAGTATTTGCATTGCCACCACCTGTGCCGGCAGTATCTGTTACATTTACATTAGCAGGAATGCCAACCATACCAGCTAATATTACTGCTCCCTTACCACCACCTGCACCACCACCATGAGGTCCGGGATCATTAACCATTCCTCCGCTACCACCACTTGCATTCATATTAATAGGACAACCATTATTAATAGTATAAGAAGGAGCATCAATGAGAATGGTTCCACCCGCACCGCCCCCGCCTGCACCGTCGTTACCGGAATTATTTGATTTCATACCTGCAGCAGAAATAGAAACTTTGCCTGCGCCACTATTACAATTTGATTGGGTCTTAACAGCAGTAGCTTTTATCATAATAATCCCGCCACCATTACCGCCCGCGGTTCCAACATTATTATTTTGCTGACCACCACCACCGCCACCACCAAGAAAAAACCTTGTACTGCTGATATAAGTGCTCAGATCAACGCCTCCTATACCACCACCGGATGTACCTGCCGTACAGGTCCAACCCTGCCCACCAATACCACCCGCACTGAAATTACCACCTCCACCTCCACCACTGTTGTTTAAATTACCTCCACCTCCACCATTCAATAATTTTCCTTTAGCGACACTGTATACAGCATTGCTATTGTAAATTCCTTCACCTTTACTGCCGTAATAGGTAGTGGAAACACCCGCAGCGTTATCATAATAAGTATTCGGATCACAGGTAAAATCACCCGGCGCATTTACACCTGGCGCACCGCCCCTGAATCCTCGTCCATTTACTGTTATATCATTACTGATAGTAAGTGTGCCATTAACTTTAAAGGCAACAACTCCACCGATATTACCATTCCATGACGCCGCCGTAATAGCGCTGCTCAAAGTATAATTGCCCCCACCTCCAAGTGTTGGATAGGAAATAATCTGTACCCTGCTGTTAACACCGGTGCGATAAGTTTTAACAAGCGCTCCACTCAAAGTGATGCTGGTACCGGTTGCCGCAGTAATGTTTACTACTTCATAGATACCTGCAGATTGAATGCTTGCCAGGTTTCCAAAACCAGCATTGTTACCCGTGTTGGTTCCGAGCGTACTGTCCTGCATTTGCATTACAATGGCTTCCCCTGAAGTAAAACTTCCGGTTGTATTACTTATTGTTAAGGTACTTCCGCTGATGGCTGTTACACGTGCGTAGATATTTATTGTTGATTGCGCGAGTATAGTAACAGGTATAAATACAGTCAGCAAAATCCAGAGGGTAAGAATACGTTTCATTGGTACAGATTTGCATACTAAGGAGAAATAAGTATACCAGAATCTAATCTGCTTGAAAACCAGCAATATATAAATGGAGATTTGAAAGGCGATTCCGGAATTGGGAATTACCATCTCTTATTGGTACAAGGGAATCATTCTTTCGGAAGATTATTGCCGCTTAATTTGACTTGAGTATTCAATCCGGCAAGTTCTATTTTTAATGTTTCAAGAAGCTGGATAACACCCAGGTTTATACGCTGTTTCAGATCATTGAATTCGGCGATGGGAATTGGATTGCTGTAATATTCAATAGTAATGATGTAAGCATTATTGGATATTTCATTCAACAAAACCACTTTGCTTTTAATTTCAGCATGCTGTGTAATGTTTTTTATACCGGTTACCAGTTGCTGCAATTGATCTGAAGAAGTGCCAAAGCTTATTTCCAATCTCATATCAGCTCTGCGTTGCGTGCGCAGCGTTAGATTGTCAACGATGCTGTCAACCATTTGTTTATTGGGTACGGTTACAAAAGTTTTTTGATCGGTTCTTATTCTTGTGCTGCGTAAGCCAATCTTTTCTACGTTGCCGGTAACGCCATTTACTTTTACCAGGTCGCCCAGGTGAAAAGGTTTATTAAAAAAGATTATGAAGGAAGCAATCAGGTTTTCAAGACTTTCCTTGGCTGCCAGGGCAATGGCGGCAGTTGCGATACCAACGCCACCCAGCCAGGCGGAAATATCTTTATGAAAAGCAAATTGAATGAGCAGCAATACACCAATGATTGCAATAACCACTTTAAAAAAATCACCAAAGAAAACTATTATTTGCACATGAGAAGACCCGGGTGCCGCACCAGCCTTCTGCCGGAGCAATACGGCTATAAAATCTATACTCCGCAATAACATCCAAACAAAAAATATAATAATAAAAGCTGAGCCCAGCGACTCAATTATCTTCCTGGATGTAATATGAAATACATCAAAATCCAGTGCCGACGGGAATGTAAGTTTATCTAAAGTTCCGACAGTAATCAAAATAAAAACAAAATTGTCAAGGGGCTGAGCCATCAGGTCAACAAATGTTTTTTTATCAATACTCCAGGAAGCTCTTTGCAGTATCCTGAACAAAAGACCTGCTATATATTTTGAGATATATTTCCTTATCAGGAACGCGACTAAAATAATCCCGAAGCAAACCAGGAAACTCAGAATGGAATTGTCTAATATAATTTGATGCAACAGAGAATTCATAGAATGCTTTAGTACATTGAAAATAGAATTTGCTGCGTTATAAAGAATAAATATACAAGCGCCCGTTCTTCAGACAATAAAGATGGTCAGCTGCTATTCTCACTTTCATTGCGGATTTTAATAATTGCGGCAGTCTTTGTTCTTCGAGTAACAAAGTAGATAACTGGTAACGTTCCAGTAAAGTTCCTTTTCTGCCCACAATGTATTTTCCTACCAATTGAAAGTCCTGCCATCCCAGGAAAGCAATTTTGTTTTTTAATGTGCCGAAATAATCAAATACCAGTAAACCTTTTGTACTGTCGTACAGGTATACCAGGCGGTTGTTGTCATTTAAAGCGGAAGGAGAGGGGGCTTCATCCAGTTGCAATCGCAGATCACCTGTCTGGTCAATCAATGTTCCGTCGTCTGCAATTCGTTTGAGTTTTGCTTCTCCTTCATCATATACCCATATTGCATTGTCATAAGACTGACAAATGACTTTTGCCTGGAAAATATTTTGCTTCCGCAGATCAATTGTACTGCGCACATTCAATAAGCGATCCAAAACTACCACTGTAGTAAAATCTTTGTAATACAATAATATCTTCAGCGGATTACCGGCATCTATTGAATAAACTTTGCCATACCGGCGAACATCATTGTATACTGCAATTGAATCGCCTTCTGCTGATATTTTTTTTAATTGGTTGTCTTTGTCCAGCAAAAAAATATTCCCCAGGTTGTCTACTTCAAAATCCAGCAATTCGCCCGGAATGGCTTTAATAAGTCTCAAAGAACTGTCTGCCTGCGAAAATGCAGATATAGTGAGGATGACAGCGCAAAATATGACAATGATATATTTCAAGCTTTGTGATATTTTAATTCAAGATTTATACCATCAAACACTGCATAAGAATCATATCTTATCCAATCTCCCAAATTAATATAGCGGCTGTTATTATTCAGTTGAAAATTAATGGGCAGATGCCGGTGCCCGAAAATAAAATAATCATATTGCTGTTGCTGCAATACTTCTTTGCAATAACTAATGAGCCACTCCTTGTCTTCGCCCAAAAATTTTTCATCGGTCTGACCGGTCGCTGCCCGGCTGCGCCGACTCATGAAATTGGCCAATCCAACGCCAATGGCTGGCGGTAAAATTCCAAAGAGTGCCTGGCAAAACTTACTGCGGAATATTTTTTTTATGAATTTATAGCCGTGATCGCCCGGACCCAGCCCGTCACCATGTCCTACCAGAAATTTTTTATTATTGAATTCGAATGGTTTTGGTTCAAAGTAAACGGGAATGTTCATTTCTTTTTCAAAATATCCTTTCATCCACATATCATGATTGCCAACAAAAAAATATATGGGGATGCCATTGTCTGATATGCTTGCCATTTTACCGAGTATACGTACATAACCTTTCGGGACAACGGTTTTGTATTCATACCAAAAATCAAATAAGTCTCCTACAATAAAAATACAAGCGGCGTCCTGCATTGCTTTATCTAAAAATTGAACCACTCTTTTTTCTCTTTCAAGACTGGTGGCATAATCCGGTGCGCCCAAATGAAAATCAGAAAGGAAATAGACTTTTTTATCGGGAGATAGTTCCATGCAGCGGTTATTTCTTTTGCTGAATATATTGCAGCACGTCGCCGGATTCAATAATGGGTTTGCCGGATATATCACTGTTGTACCAGTATATCCACGCGCTGGAAATTTTACCCCCTATCTCAACATGGGTCATTTCTCTTTTGTACAGTACAGGCTCACCAGGTTCGGGATTTACGCCTTCATAATCATCTATCTGCGCTATCACCCATGAAAAATCCTGGTCTTCTTTCAATTGATACAATTCACCCACTATATAATACTCATCTTTTGTTGGAATGGCAGCCGGGTAGTCACCCATATCGTATAGTCTACCCTTCACCCTTGCTTCACCTGCCAAAACAAATTTATTGCTGATATATTCATAAGCCGGGTGATGCAATCCACTGCGAAGTGTGCCATAAACAAATAACTGATGATTGACGGAATTCATGATGGCGTAAAGATAGTTGCAAACTACCAATTTATCGATCTACCAGGAATACATAAACTTCCTTCGGACCATGTACACCTACTACCAAAGTTTTTTCAATATCTGCCGTGCGGCTGGGGCCCGTTGCAAAAGTGATCAATGAAGGAAGATTGCCGGCATATTTTTCTTTGATCAATTGCAAAGCATCTTTCACATCATATACCAACTGCCTTGTATAAGCGATGCAGATATGTACAGGAGCATATACACTTACAGTTCTGCCACTTTCACTGGCAGTTGTCAAAACAATACTGCCGGTTCTTGCTACCAGGTTTTCACAGGTGGTGATGCTAACATCGCATGCTGCAAGAGCAGTGTCAGAGAAGAGGTCAAAAGATGCAGTCTTCAGTTTTTGTTTTATCAGCGGCTCATTACAGTAAATTTTTGTCCAGTTGTTTTGAACAACAAGATTATTCAACTGAGCCGCCAACTCGGTTTCGTTCAAACAAAAAACAAACTTTCCCAATAATTTGCTGAACTCCTCTGCAAATTGAATTTCCAGTTCTTTCTGTAAAGGCTGGTACAATGAGTTGGTACCCTCGCTTTGTGGAAAAGGAAGAGGCGTTGATTCAGTCAACGCCTTTCTTATCTTTTTCAGAATAACTTCTTTGGCTGATGAGTTACTCATCTTAATTCATGATTAGTTGTGTGCTTTATTGGTAACCCCGCTGTCGTATGGTGGAACACCTTCACTGATTGTACCATCGTGTGCGTGCGGTTCTGTATCATCTACATCCAGCAATTTCTTTTCTTCATAAGGCCGTTTACCAATCAGCGCTTCCACATCACTCTGGAACAGTACTTCTTTTTCCAGCAATGCTTCAGCAAGTTTGACTACCTGTTCTTTTTTTTCTGATAGCAATTTCTTGGTTCTTATAAATGCATCATCAATCAATTTTCGTACTTCCTGGTCAATCAACTTGGATGTTTCTTCAGAATAAGGTTTTGTAAAAGCATTCTCCTGCTGTGGGTCATAAAAACTAACGTTTCCCACTTTATCATTCATTCCATATACTGTAACCATTGCATAAGCGGTACGGGTTATCTGCTGCAGGTCATTTTGTGCACCGGTAGAAATTTTACCAAAGAAAATATCTTCACTGGCACGACCACCCAATGTCATACAAATCTGATCCAGCAATTGGTCAGTATTGTACAGGTATTGTTCTTTGGGTGTATACTGCGCATAACCAAGAGCGGCAGTTCCCCTTGGAACAATTGTAACTTTCAACAAAGGGTAAGCATGTTCTAAATACCATCCACAGATAGCGTGGCCCGCTTCATGATAAGCAATGATTTTCTTCTCATCGGGAGAAATAATTTTATTCTTCTTTTCCAAACCACCTATTACACGATCAATGGCATCCTGGAAATCGGATACATCAACGGCGTCTTTGCCTTTTCTTGCGGCTATTAATGCGGCTTCGTTACATACGTTGGCAATATCTGCACCTGCAAAGCCAGGTGTCTGTTCCGCCAACTTATATATATCCAATTTTTGGGAAATTTTAATGGGCTTCAGGTGCACTTTAAAAATTGCTTCCCTACCTTTTAAATCTGGTTTATCAATTTCAATCTGCCTGTCGAAACGCCCCGGACGTAAAAGAGCCGTATCAAGCACATCCGGACGGTTGGTTGCTGCCAAAACTATGATACCAGTTTCTCCGCTGAAACCATCCATCTCAACCAATAATTGATTCAATGTGCTTTCTCTTTCGTCGTTACTCATCACCGCATTCTTACCTCTTGCACGACCAATAGCGTCTATTTCATCAATAAATATTATACAAGGGGCCTTTTCACGTGCCTGTTTGAATAAATCGCGTACACGACTGGCACCTACACCTACAAATAATTCAACAAAGTCTGAACCACTCATTGAGAAAAAGGGTACCTGTGCTTCACCAGCCATAGCTTTTGCCAAAAGCGTTTTACCGGTACCGGGAGGTCCTACCAACAATGCACCTTTAGGAATTTTACCTCCTAGTGCTGTGTACTTTTTTGGATTCTTCAGGAAGTCAACAATTTCCATTACTTCCACTTTGGCTTCGTCTAATCCGGCCACATCATTGAACGTAATATTCACCTTAGTACCTTTATCAAATAAGGTGGCTTTCGATTTCCCGATATTAAATATTCCGCCGGGCCCGCCTGCCCCTCCACCCCCACTGCCCATCTTACGCATCAGCAATACCCAAATCAAAATAATGACAACAATGGGTAATAAAATATTAAGGACAGGTACCAACCAATCACCTTCTGTATCATATTTCTTATCTACTTCTTTCAGTCCCGGATGTTTGGAATAAAAATCGCGCAGATCGTCGGCGAAAATTTCAGCTTTTGCAATACCGAATTGAAACTGCGGCCCTTTTTCACCTACCGGTCCGGTTTTCTTGGCCAACCTTTTTTTATAGAATTCTTTACTGAGGCTATCCTGTTTCACATAGACTCTCACTATGTTTTTGTTGCTAATGATTTCCACCTTATCTACATCACCGTTTAGTAACATCGCATAGAAATCCTGCTGACTGGTATCTTCCGCCGTAGGTGTAAATTTTCCGTTGAAAACATTAAAGCCAATTAATACAATTGCAATAGCTGCCCATACCCAATAAATATTGAATCTCGGCCCACGTTTTTGTCCATCTTCGCTACCACCCTGGGGACGTATCCTGTTTCCTTTATCGTTTGATTTCATATCTTCCTGTGCCATAATTTAAAATCTATCGTACTAAATAAATGCTTTTACAGCATGTTTGTTCAGAATATTTCTGTAAACCGCTAATTATCTCAATATTTAACCAGAATACTGCTATTTGTGCTCGGTTAATTGGCCATCGCTCCACATTTCTTCCAATTTGTAAAAATTTCTAGCCTCCTTGTGCATGATGTGTACCACCACATTGATGTAGTCTACCAAAACCCATTGAGAAGAATGCTGACCTTCATGACGGAACGGGCTTTCGTCACACTCTTTTTTCACCTGTGCTTCAACAATGTCGCTGATAGCTTTTACCTGCGTAGTGTTGCCCGCTTCGCAAATCACAAAAAAATCGGTCACCGCTTCAGGTATTTTACGGAGATCGATGGATATAATATTTTCCCCTTTTTTGGACTGGATGGCTTGGACGATGGTTTTAAAAATCCTTGAATTCCTCGTTAATCTTGCTACGCTATTTCGCTGGCGGGTAGCTAACATGCTCAATTGTTCCAAATAGTCAAATCGTTTAGGTGAATAATGTATATTGGTATTATGTGAAGACGGGTTTTTGGGTTCTATATTTTAAATTTCTGTCGAAAACTTCAAAACTACTTTTAACGCTGGTATTTATTGGCATCCTTAACCCTAAAATCCTATTTTCGTTTTGGCCAAAAGTACAAATGTTTAATCACTTGCAATGCCATGATTTCAATCGGTAAAGACTTAACCATTTTACAATCAGTTGACAGTACCAACAACTATGCCATGGCAGGTGCTCGTGCGGGTTTGACAAAGCATGGAGATGTCTTTTTTGCACTGGAACAATTACATGGCAAAGGACAACGGGGAAAAACCTGGCAAACCGAACCGGGCCTGAACATTATGATAAGCGTGGTTCTAAACCCGGAGCAATTAAAAATAAGCCAGCAATTCCAATTGAGTACCGCGATTGCACTGGCATCATTGGATTTCTTTGCATCTTATGCCGGTGAAGAAACATCAATAAAATGGCCAAATGATATTTATTGGCGTGACAGAAAGGCAGGAGGAATACTAATTGAAAACAGTATCAGCAACGGGCTCATATCCAATAATGATGAACCAGGTGAGCCAACGTTCAAATGGCAATGGGCCATTGTGGGTATTGGAATAAACATCAATCAAACAAATTTTCCAGAATCACTTACTAATCCTGTATCGCTAAAGCAGATTACCGGCAAAGATTGGGATGTAATTGAATTAACAGGAAGTTTATGTGCCTGTATAGAAAACAGGTATGATCAATTATTACGAAACATTGATTTGTTGCCCATTTATAACAACTGCCTGTATAAACGCAGTCAAAAAATGCGCTTCAGACAAGGAACACGCGTTTTTGAAGGAATTATTAAGGAAGTAGACGAAAGGGGACAATTATGTGTGGTTGGTTCAATAGAAGAACAATTCAGCCTGGGAGAAATTGAATGGATATTATGAACGAATGGCGAAAACCATCTGTTGCTCCAGGCTATCATCAGTTTCACCATCCCTTGCTTCTTTTTCATATTTATTATTATGATATCCATTCCTGATGCTTTCAAGCAGGTATTTAAATAGGAACAAAATATAGCCATGTTGCTGAAATTGCCTGATGTGTACCAGTTCGTGACGCAACCATTGTTTGTTGCTGATAAATTCTTCCTGGGTGGTATCGTGTAATAAAATTGTCTTTCCCAATACCATCGCCATTTTATCCTGCTTCAGTTTCCACGCGGCTATGCGTGCCAGTAATGAATTTTCCCGGATATAATATTTCCTCATATTGATTTGCAATCCGAATTTATTTTTACAGCCCAATTGAAATTTTAAAAGTTGAACCGTGCTACCACGCCCACAGATAACGGATACCTGTTGTAAAAATTATTTTATTTTCCTGAATGCGCTGTTTACAAGGTAAACACCATACAATGTGATAAGTCCACCTACCGCAATAAAAGTAGTAAGCCGTTCTTTAAAAATTAATGTGCCCAGTATAACTGCAACTATTGGATTGATATAAGCATACAAAGAAGATTGTTCCGCACTCAGGTGCTGCAACGCATAGAGGTACGCAATAAATGAAACGATCGAACCAAAAACAACCAGGTAAGCAATTGCTGACCAGGATTGCCATGGAATTGCCGAAACCGGAATGGATAATCCTGATGCAGCTGATACCGCATACAACACTATTCCGGATATCAGCATTTGAAGTCCAATCCCAAAATATGGATTGAATTTTTTTGCATGATCTTTTGTATAAATAGTACCAAAGGCCCAGCTCCAGGTAGCGGCAATTGAAATAATTATTCCCAATGTAAAACTTGCGTTCAGAAAATCGTGCAGGTGTTCATAAAAAATAAAACAAATACCCGCAAAACCAAAAGCAAATCCGAGTATTGCCTTTCGGGGAATGCTGGCGCCTTTATTGAATAAACCAATCACTACCAACCATAACGGGATGATGGAATTGATGATGGATGCAAGTCCGCCCGAAATATATTGAACACCCCATGTAGCCAAACCATTGCTGAGAATGAAATTTAGCAACGCCAGGATTAAAATTGTTCCCCAATCTTTTCCTTTTGGCCAGCTTACATTTCCCCGTGCAAGAAAGAAAATGGTATAGACAAGTCCACCAAAAAATTGCCGGATGCCTGCCATTTGAAAAGCCGGCATATGCTTTACTCCTTCTTTACTTGCCAGCCAGGTTGTGCCCCAGAAAAAGCAAACTACTGATAATGCAACATACGCCTTGGTTCTTGTACTCCGGTTGCGGATATTGACAGGGTTATAAGGTGATGATAAAATGGTTGATATGAAATCGGGCATGCTCATAACCGAACCCTCACCCCACAATTTTCTGAAGACTCAGTCTTCCATTCTCCGACCCTCTGAAGGGGGCGTAAAGTATTTGCTATTTGAAATCCGATTTTCTTTTTACAAAAAAGCATTTATAATTTTTATCAGTATGATCGAATTAAGTTTCCCCTTTAGGGGAACAGGGGGTCTAATGTTTAAAATGACGCATGCCGGTAAATACCATTGCAAGGTTATGTTGTTTGCAATAATCAATGGAATCTTTATCACGGATAGAGCCACCCGGTTGTATAAATGAAGTAATGCCGGCTTCATGTCCCAGTTTAACACAATCATCAAAAGGGAAAAAGGCATCACTGGCCATAACGGCGCCGGTTAGGTCAAAATCAAATTGTTTCGCTTTGTCAACGGCCTGGCGCAAAGCGTCTATTCTACTGGTTTGCCCACAACCTTTGCCCACCAGTTGCCTGTTTTGAACAAGCGCAATGGCGTTACTCTTTAAATGTTTGCAAACGATATTGGCAAATTCCAAATCCAATTTCTCGGGTGGATTGGTTAAACGGCCCCCGGCTTCTTCCCATTTGCTGTAATTACCTTCATCATTTTGTTGAGAGAGCACTCCGTTTAATAACGATTTGAATTGAAGTTTAGCGGCAGGATGCTTTTTTTGCAGTAATAAAATACGGTTCTTTTTTGATTTTAAAACAACCAGTGCATCTTCATTAAATGCGGGAGCAATTAATACTTCAAAAAAAATTTCGTTGATGGCTTCCGCGGTTGCTTTATCTACTGTTGCATTACAGGCCAGCACGCCACCAAAAGCGCTTTCCGGATCACCCGCCAATGCTGCATCCCAGGCTTCTTTTAAAGTAGAGCGCGTTGCAATACCACAGGGATTTGTATGTTTAACGATTGCAAAAGTAGCTTCAGCTGCATTATCGGAAAATTCTGCAATCAATTGCGTAGCGCCGTCAACATCAACCAGGTTATTATAAGAAAGTTCTTTGCCATTGAGCTGCTCAAACAATTCATTAATATTGCCGTAGAAGATACCCTGTTGATGGGGATTCTCGCCATAACGCATCACGGTAGTTACCTGGCTGAATGGATTAAAATGATTTGATTGTGTAAAGTAATTGGAGATGGCTATATCATAACCGGAACAAATATTAAAACCTTTAATAGCAAACTCTCTTCGTTGTGCTAAAGTAGTTTCACCTTTTTGTTCTTTCAATATTTTTTCTAACAATGGATAGTCTTGCTTTGATGCAAGTACTACCACATCTTTATGATTTTTTGCGGCGGCCCTGATCATACTCGGTCCGCCAATATCTATTTTTTCAATGATTGATTTTTCATCGGTGGTGCTGGCAACTGTTTCTTCAAAAGGATACAAGTCTACAATTACCAAATCAATCTCAGGGATTTTATATTCCTTCATTTCTTTCACGTGTTGTTCATCATCGCGCTTGCCCAGTATTCCGCCAAATACTGCAGGGTGAAGTGTTTTAACGCGTCCTCCTAAAATAGAGGGATAAGTAGTTAAATTTTCTACCGGCACTACCGGTATACCCAGTTTTTCAATAAAAGACTGTGTGCCACCGGTGCTGTAAATGGTAATGCCAAGTTGGTGCAATTGATGCACAAGCGGTTCCAGCCCATCTTTATAAAATACTGAGATAAGCGCCGCTTGAATTTTTTTGTTCATAAACTGAAAGTTTTGATAAAGCATGCAACAGTTAGTGGTTAATGACGAAAAAAGAACAGGCTGAACCGTGGCTTGCTTTGTAAGAAAGAGCCGCAAAACTAAATCAATCCATCTTCATCACAAAAGCACCTTTATCCACTACTGAAAAGCAGGCCAGTCCCAGTTTTGCGCAATCTGCCATCCACTTATTCACTTTCCATTGCGGATTTGATCCATCAAAAACAATTCGATTAATTACGAATGTATTCGCAAGCGCCGGAATATTTAAAGAAGGGTTCCGGGAAACAATGATTACATCCACCGTTATTTTTTTGGATCCAGCTTTATAAAGGCAGGTTTTGTCAATGATAAGAATCTTTTTATTGGCAAAGACATAGCAATTTTCCATTACTGAAATGCCTGCTGGTAATTCTGATACATTCATCCGGTACATAATTCGCGAAGGTCTAAGGTTAACATATTGAAGGAAATCATCTGCTTTCAAGATTGTATCGCCCACAAAATAATAGTTCCTCCCGCTGATAAAATCTATCGCCTGATGCCGGGGTATATTGTATACAATAATTTTTTGCTGACAGGCTGCTTCAATAAAAGAATAGGATCTGATGCAAAAAAAAATCAGCAGGGGCATTAATCCTGTTTTTAATGAAGTTTTGTTTTTATGAATTAACCAGGAACAGGTAGCAGCAATAAAACAATACAACAGTACCAATTGCGGAAGATTAATGCTCAATCCCTGCCATTGTGAAAACGGCAGGTTTTCCATGTGTTCAATAAAGTTATTCATTATTTGAATTAATACATGTAACACCTGGCCCAGCAGAACGGCAAGAACTGGAAGCATAGCAATAACACATAATAATATTTCACCCAAAACAATCAGGCTGGATAAAGGCACTGCCAGTAAATTAGTAATCAAAAAATAAATTGGGAACTGGTGAAAATGATAGATACTTACAGGAGTAGTAAGAACCTGCGCCGCCAGTGTAACAGCACTCAGTTTCCAGGTGCTATCTAAAATTTTGTTTTTAAAATAAAACCAATTGTAAACAGGTTTTGTAAAAATTACGATACTCAGCAGCGCTGTATAGGATAATTGAAAGCCTGCATCCCATAGCCAGCAAGGGTTAATGCAAAGCAACAAAAAAGCTGAAGCGGCCAGAGAATTGTAAATGGATGTCTTTCTATCAATACTTTCACCAATTACAATACATGTAAACATAACAGCGGATCGTAATATAGAGGGACCCCCACCTGCCAGCACAGCGAACAGCCATAAACCAACGATAATCACGCAGGTTTTTAACCAGCGAAGGTCTTTTCTTTTTTTTAAAGGACTCGCCAGCATGTTCAATAACCAATATATAAGACCCAGATGTAAGCCAGAAATGGCAATAATATGAACCACACCCGTGTTGGTATACGACTGCACAAGGGTTTTATCTAAATCATCTTTGTAACCAATGAGCAAGGCCTCAGCCAGTCCCGATTCCTTTTTACCAGGAATACAATCCGCCATAACGCTGACTACCCATTCTCTTGTTTTGAAAAGACTTTTTTTTAACCAGTTGCCCTTATCATTTTCAATTGTATTAAACTCGCCAGCCTGTAAATAAACCTGGTGATATATTCCTGCAAACGCAGCGTAGCGCTCATAATCGAATGTTCCCGGATTACCGGTATTGCGGATGGGTTCTAAGCGCTTCCTGAATATTATCCTGCTGCCATATACAAGTTTATTAACAGCGCTGTCCTTTTTGAAATAGCAAATGATATTGCCTTCCACATTGTAAACCCTGCTGTTTTCAATTACCTGTTGTACGGAAGCAAGTGCTTTGTACGAATTAGATTTTTCCGTCAATGGTTCCTCAATAGTAGCCACAACGACATCATTTTCGCGGTAATAATTTTTTAACCACCCGGCAGCATGTGATACACTATTATAATAGCCAATGAGCAACCCGAATGTTATGAGAAAGCAATGAATAAGCATTCCATTGATCCAACCGGATTTTAACTGGTAGAAGTGAAAACGAAAATTGAATAGCATGAATAATAATAAAGTGCTGATAAAGATTATCCAAACGCCATCAATAGGTGGGTGACAATACCATTGTAAAATTATTCCCGCAATGAATGGTGGAACAAGGCGCAGGAAGGGTGCTTTTTTCCAAACATATAAAATTGGCCGCGGCATAGTGGAAAGTAGTAAAACCTGCCAAGGTCATTACTGTGTTTTCATCTTACCTTATGGTTAATTTAACCCGGTTCATCCAATAATATACAACAGCGGATTAACTTTAGACTTCAATCAGAAAAACATGAGGAACTATTATTCAATCATTTTACTGTTCTTTTATGGAAGCATATTCAGTCAAAGCCTGGTGCAATTGGAATCCAGGAGAGTGCATTTGCCCAACGGATGGTCATTAACGCCCGCAGGCAAAAGTATTCCGCTGGGAGATTTGCCACTGAACATTGCTGTGTCTGCAACAAAAAAATACATAGCTGTAACCAACAATGGTCAGAGCACGCAAAGTATACAACTCATAGATACCAAAACTGATAAAATACTGGATAATAAAATAATTGCCCGAAGCTGGTTTGGTTTGAAATTCAGTAGCAATGAAAAAACGTTGTATGCCTCGGCTGGTAACAATAACCAGGTTTTGCGGTATTCAATTATCAACAATAAACTGGTTTTAAAAGATAGTATTGAACTAGGGAAAAAATGGCCCGAAAAAATTTCCCCGGCAGGTATTGAATTAAATGACGAAAAGCAGATCATGTATGTTATCAGCAAAGAAAACAACTCGTTGTATATAATCGATCTCACTACAAAAAAAATAAAGCAACAATTGGCATTGGGTGGTGAAGGATACAATTGCCTGCTTTCAGCAGATAAAAAGGAATTGTATATCAGTTGCTGGGGCTGCGATAAAATATTAATTCTTGATACAAAAACAGAACAGTTTTCGGGTGAAATAGCGGTGGGCGATAATCCAAATGATATGTGCCTGACAAAAGATGGAAAATATTTGTTTGTGGCAAATGCCAATGACAATTCGGTTTCTGTGATCAATATTCAGCAAAGGATGGTGATTGAAACACTGAACACAGCCTTGTACCCGGATGCACCCAGTGGCTCAACTACCAATGGACTTGCTTTAAGCAGCAATGAGAAAACATTATACATTGCCAACGCAGACAATAATTGCCTGGCCGTTTTTGATGTAAGTAATCCGGGTTCCAGCAAGAGCAAAGGGTTTATTCCTGTTGGCTGGTATCCAACAAATGTAAAAGTGATTGGTAAAAAGATTTATGTCAGCAATGGCAAAGGATTTTCTTCCAAAGCAAATCCTTATGGTCCCAACCCGGTGAGTAAAAAGGAAGATGTTGTTTACCAGGGAGGCGACAAAACCAAACCTATTAAAGTGGAATACATAGCCGGATTATTTACAGGCACGATGAGTATAATCAATGAACCTTCAGAAAACCAACTGGCAGTTTTTTCACAGGCGGTTTACCATAATACCCCTTATACAAAAGAAAAGGAAATCCTCACACAAGGAGAGCACGGTAATCCTGTTCCTATGAAGACAGGAGATAAATCGCCCATTAAATATGTCTTCTATATAATAAAAGAAAATCGCACATACGACCAGGTGTTGGGTGATATAAAGGAAGGTAACGGTGACCCTCGCCTCGTTTTATTTGGAGAAAAAGTTACACCCAACCTGCACAAACTGGCAAAGGATTTTGTGTTACTGGATAATTTTTATGTAGACGCGGAAGTAAGTGCTGATGGGCATAACTGGAGCATGGGCGCCTATGCAACAGACTACCTGGAGAAAACATGGCCCACAGATTATGGGGGCAGGGGCGGAACTTATGATGGAGAAGGTAACCGTGCAATTGCGAATAATAAAAATGGTTTTATATGGGATCATTGTAAAAAGGCCGGTGTCAGTTACCGTACCTATGGAGAATTTGCTGACGATTACAAACCCAATATCCCGGTATTGGAAAATCATTTTTGTCCTTATTTTACCAGTTGGGATCAAACCGTGAGAGACACAACAAGAGTAAATCAATGGAAAAGAGATTTTGATTCACTGGTTGCGGTCAATGCATTACCGAGACTTAATACGTTAAGAATTATCAATGATCATACAGAAGGGTTGAAAAAAGGAAGGCCCACACCGTTTGCACATGTTGCAGATAACGATCTTGCTATTGGTATGTTTGTTGAATACCTGAGTAAAAGTCCGGTATGGAAAGAAAGCGTTGTATTTGTTGTGGAAGATGATGCGCAGAATGGTGCCGATCATGTAGATGCACACCGGAGTACTACCTATGTTGCCGGCGGTTTTGTAAAAAGATCATTCGTGGATCATACAATGTATTCTACCTCGTCTTTGCTGCGGACCATTGAACTGATCCTGGGTATACCTCCCATGAGCCAATATGATGCGGCTGCAACTCCCATGTGGCGCTGCTTTTCAGCTGTTCCTGATCTAACGCTCTTTCAAGCGGTACCGGCGCAAACAGACATCAATGAAAAAAATACTGTTATGAATGAATGGCAACGCCGCTCAGAAAAATTTGATTTGACAAAAGAAGATGCGGTGCCCGATCTTGAATTTAACAGGGTGTTATGGCATGCCGTTAAAGGATCAGATAATCCATTTCCCGCACCCAGGCGTGCTGCATTTGTTAAGTTAAAAAATGGAAAGATGGATGATGATGATTGAAGTTCATGTTTTAAGGTCCCGTCTTTTTGTAATTTTGATTTGTGAAGCATTGAAATATCGGGACCTATAAAATTCATTCCATGAAATCATTCCTCTTCGTTTGCTTTATCAGTTGCACGTTACTGGCTTGCAGCAGCGTAAAAGTATTGAATACTGAACAGGGCGATAATGTTGATTTTTCAAAGTATAAGACATTTGATTTTTACCAGTTGAATGCATCTGGCGATACCTTGTCAAAAGGTTTTGAACAACGGGTTAATATCCTCAGAAACGCTATCAGCAATGAATTAAACAAACGTGGTTATTTGCTGAATAATAATAAACCTGATATGCTGGTGAATATTGGAATTGTAGTGAAGGAGGAAGTGCAGACAAGGCAAACTGATTTCAGGACTGATGCCCCGCGGTATATTGGACAGCGCAATTATTCATGGAAGAGTGAGACGGTAGAACTGGGTCGTTACAGGGAAGGCACAGCTACGATTGACCTTGTTGATGCAACACAAAACAAAATGATTTGGAAAGCCGCAGTTGAAAGTATTATCCCTGAAAAGAGCAAGAGCCTGGAAAAAGCGGTAACTGACGGAATGAAGAAATTATTTGCACATTTTCCGGTTCAACCCAAATAATTCAGACAAGGTATTTACTGATATAAGCTATTTGACCCAGGTGATAAATATTATGTTGTATCAGTCCATTTAGCATAAAATGTTTGTTGTATTTTCTTCCTTCCACCATTTCTTTTAAGAAATCATCTTCTTTGGTTTGTAACAGTAATACTAATTCTCTGTGTGTTTCTTTAAGTTTGGCGAGCCCATCTTGCCATGTGTGTGTAGAAGGATTAATCTCTATCCAGTCTCTGTTCTCAAAATAATCAACCCCTTTTTCTTTTTTCTCTTTTACTGCCTCCAGTACAAATCCGGCCCAGGTAAGTGTATGGTATAATAATTCAATTAATGAATGACCATTGCCATTTGGTTTTTGATATACTTTATCTGTATTCACCTCCTCCAATATTGAATATACCGATCTTCCATACCAGGGTTGGCCATCCAGAACAGTTTCTAAATTTTTGATGATGTAAAGAATTTCTTTGTTCAAGATTGTAAATTACAAAAAGAAAAGCTGGCTTGATGCCAGCTATTCTAAAAATCCTTTTCGTCCCAAAAATACTGGTTCAGACTACTTACTCAAATACATGCTTCTATCCTTGTACAATTGCCTGAAATAAGGATCCCTCAGATCTTTTATGAAGCGAATGGCTTCGCCGGTACTTTTCATTTCTGGTCCAAGTTCTTTGTTTACACCGGGGAATTTATTAAAGCTGAATACCGGTTCTTTGATGGCAAAGCCTTTTAGCTTTTTCTCAAACGTAAAATCTTTAAGTTTGTGAGCACCAATCATTATTTTGGTGGCCACATTGAGATAAGGAATTTGGTAAGCTTTGGCTATAAACGGTGTTGTGCGCGATGCCCTGGGATTGGCTTCTATCACAAAAACTTTACTGTCTTTAATTGCAAACTGGATATTAATCAGTCCTTTTATATTCAAAGCCCTCGCAATTTTTTCCGCATACTCTTCCATAGTATGTACAACCAATGGGGTTAAGTTAAATTGCGGCAATACAGCATTGCTATCACCACTATGTATACCTGCCGGTTCAATATGTTCCATTACACCCATCACATGAAAATCTTCGCCGTCAAAAATGGCATCTATCTCTGCTTCCTGGCAACGATCCAGGAAATGATCCACCAAAATCTTATTGCCGGGTAAATGTTTTAATAAGCTAACAACCGCTTTTTCAACTTCGTCATCATTAATAACAATTCGCATTCGCTGGCCGCCCAATACATAACTGGGACGAACCAGTACCGGGTATCCAACCCGGTTGGCAACTTCCACTGCTTCATCAACAGATTCTGCCGTGCCATAAGCAGGATAAGGAATACCCAGGTCTTTCAGCATATCACTGAATCTGCCACGGTCTTCCGCTATATCCATGCTATCATAAGAGGTGCCAATGATTTTAATGCCTTTATCGTGAAGTCTTGCTGCTAATTTCAAAGCGGTTTGACCGCCCAATTGTACTATAACCCCCGCTGGTTTTTCGTGTTCAATGATTTCCCATAAATGTTCCCAGTATACCGGCTCGAAATAAAGTTTATCAGCCATATCAAAATCTGTGGAAACCGTTTCAGGATTGCAGTTCACCATAATTGATTCGTAACCGCATTCTTTAATGGCAAGCAATCCATGAACACAACAATAATCAAATTCAATTCCCTGTCCAATGCGGTTTGGCCCGGAACCCAATACAATTATTTTTTTCTTATCGCTCACATTACTTTCATTGGCACCGCTGTTTTCGAAAGTGGAATAGAAATAAGGTGTTTTTGCTTCAAATTCTGCACTGCAGGTATCCACCATTTTAAAAATTCTTTTAATGCCTGCAGTTTTTCTCATCTCGTACACTTTTTCTTCGGTACCATCATTCATTATTCTGCTGATTTGTTCATCGCTGAATCCATGACGTTTTGCTTTTTCCAGGAGAGTAATCGGCAGAGAATCCAGTTTATATTGACTAATTTCTTTTTCTATCTCGCAGATCAATTTGATCTGATTGAGGAACCAACGATCGATTCCATTGGTTGCTTTTGAAATGGTACCTACAGAAACACCCAACATCAATGCATCTTTGATCCTGAAAATGCGATCCCATTTTGGTGTCTTCAGGTATTCAATCAATTCTTCAGCATGCATCTGGCTTTTTCCGTAGTATCCCAAGCCAACGGCATTGTTTTCTAAACTCTGACAGGCTTTTTGAATGGCTTCAGTAAAACTTCTTCCAATGGCCATTACTTCACCCACGCTTTTCATTTGTAATCCGAGGGTATCGTCGGCACCCTTGAACTTGTCAAAATTCCAGCGTGGAATTTTGACAATTACATAATCGAGTGCCGGTTCAAAATAAGCTGAAGTGTTTTTTGTGATTTGATTTTCCAATTCATCCAGGAAATAACCTATAGCGAGTTTGGCGGCTATCTTGGCAATTGGATAGCCCGTAGCTTTAGACGCTAAAGCAGAAGAACGGCTTACGCGGGGATTAATTTCAATAGCTATGATTCCCTCAGTATCCGGATTCAATGCAAATTGTACATTGCAACCGCCTGCAAAATTACCCAGGTCGCGCATCATTCGGATAGCGGTATCTCGCATCAATTGAAAGGCGGTATCGCTCAGTGTCATTGCCGGTGCAACTGTAATGGAGTCGCCGGTATGAACTCCCATCGGATCAAAATTTTCTACCGTGCAAATGATGACTACGTTATCGTTAGAATCTCTTAACAACTCAAGCTCAAATTCTTTCCATCCCAGTACGGCTTTTTCTACCAGCACTTCATGAATAGGGGAAGCCTGCAAACCGCGGTTTAATGCTTCATCCAAATCATCTTTACCATGTACAAATCCTCCACCGGTGCCACCTAATGTAAATGACGGGCGAATAACCAACGGGAACCCGATATCCTGTGCAAACTCTTTTCCTTCCAAAAAAGAATTGGCTGTTTTAGCAGTGGCAACAGGTATACCCATTTCAATCATCCATTGCCTGAATTTTTCCCTGTCTTCGGCTTTGTCAATTGCCTTTATATCTACTCCAATCATCCGAACATTATATTTTTGCCATACGCCCAGGTCCTCGGCTTCTTTTGCAAGATTCAAAGCGGTTTGTCCGCCCATGGTTGGTAATACGGCATCAATCTGGTTTTCCTCTAATATTTGTTCAATGCTTTCCACCGTCAAAGGCAAAAGATAAACCCGGTCCGCCATCATTGGGTCTGTCATTATAGTTGCCGGGTTGCTATTGATCAGGATAACTTTTATACCTTCTTCCCTTAAACTGCGTGCAGCCTGTGTACCTGAGTAATCAAATTCACAAGCCTGGCCAATAATGATTGGACCTGAACCAATGATGAGAACCGAACGGATTGATATGTCTTTTGGCATCTTTTTCTGTTATAATAACTCTAAAAACAAATTGCGCAAAAGTAAGGGAGTGAAAGAAAATATTCGGGTTATTTTTTGAAAGATTTTGTACACAGTAGTTATGAACGATTGTTAGGGCCAGACCGTTCAATAAAAGCTAATTTTTAAACAATATCCAATTGCAAGACCAATAAAATAAAAAGACCCCCACCTGGTACAAGGTGGAGGCCATGATATATATTGAGTTGCTGAATCAGTTGTTATGAAAAGATGCCCATTCAATATCATCTAATACAACACCGCCCTTGCGCGACTCCAATCGTTTTCTTGCAAGCTGTCTTTTTTCATTATAACTGCTTTTCCATTTATACAACCACTTTTGTTTGGCCTCTGTTCCTTTTACCCAACCCACAAAGGGGGCGATTAACATTACCAAACTCAACAAAAAATTCCTGTAAACTTTTTTCATAGCGTAAGCTTTAATCCATGAGACCCTATATTTTATGAGACAACTTTCAATAGACAAACGCTGTACCATTTTTTAAAATTAGCATACTTTAAACCGGGTATTTTTTAAAATTTTAACCAATGCTATTGTGTTTACTAATCTAAAACGGGATTAATTTTTACATGTCTCAGTATTCAATCAAAAGCATTCGATTGCTATCAATGCAATTATTAAGCAGGTATCAACTAGCTTTGCGGTATTTTAAAATTTTAAACGGTTTTTTATTCATGCGATTGGTATTAACAGTAGTTTGTATTTTCCTATCAGGCTCTATGGTTTGCCAGATTTTTGAACCAGTCAATTATCCCAAAGGTTATTTTCGAAATCCGTTAAATGTTCCAATGGAACTTGCCGGAAATTTTGGTGAACTACGGCCCAATCACTTTCACATGGGCTTCGATTTAAAAACCCAGCACCGTGAAAATTTGCAGGTCTTTGCTGCCGCAGCTGGTTATATAGCCAAAATTAAAATTGAACCGGCCGGCTTTGGACGGGCCATTTATATCAATCATCCCAATGGGTTTACTACTGTGTACGGACATCTGAATGCATTTACTCCTGCATTGGATGCCTGGTTAAAAACGCAGCAATACAAAATGGAATCATGGAGTGTTTTCCTCGATGTTCCTCCAGATCTTTTTCCTGTCAAAAAGGGAGATTTTATTGCATACAGTGGTAATACCGGTGGCAGCCAGGGTCCGCACACGCATTTTGAAATCCGCAAGACAGTGGATGATATCAACAGGAATCCGATGTTGTTTGGTTTTCAACTGGCAGATAATACCAAACCTACCATTAGCCGATTGGCAATATATGACAGGAGGATTAGTGTATATGAACAGTCGCCTCATTTCATTCTATTGAAAAAAACACCAGAGGGTTATACCACCACATTACCCGTTATTATAGTAACAAGCCCTGTAATCAGTTTTGCTATTTCAGCCGCGGATACGCATTCGGGTTCCAACAATCCAAACGGAATTTTTGAGGCAATCCTGTTTCATAATAGCAAACCGGTGATAGGTTTCCAAATGGATAAAATTGGATACGATCAAACACGTAATCTGAATGCGCACATAGATTATAAAACTAGGGCTACCGGCGGACCTTTTTTACAACAGCTTTTTCAGCTACCCGGTTATGCCAATTCCATTTATACGCAGGTAAGTGGCGATGGCATTATTGATATCAGTGATGGACTTGTACATACTATTAAGATTGAAGTGAATGATGCATATGGCAATTCAACTTTTTTACAGACGGAAGTGAAATATCAATGGACTGTTGCCGGTAATCCACCCTATTCACCCGGAAAACTTTTCCGGCCTTTAATGATTGATGGTTTTGAAACAGATGATTGTGAATTTTACATGGGTGAAAAATCTTTATATGATTCCGTACACATCGTTTATAGCAAGAGCGCTCGATTACCACAAGCGGTTTCTGCTGTTCACAGTATTGGGGCTGATTATATTCCTTTGCAGGATGCAATGACTGTACGCATTAAACCAAATGTTGTTCCTGATCCAAATAAACGAAACCGTATAGTGATGCAATGGTTTGCAGGTAAAAAAAATGCGGTGCAGAAAGTAGCGTGGCAAAAAGAGTGGGCATTGGCAAAATGGCGGCAGATGGGAAATTTTCAGTTGCTGCTGGATGAAACTCCACCTGAAATCATAGCAGTTGGTTTTGCGAACGGAGTACACCTGAACAAGGCCAAAAAAATGGTTTTTATTGTGAAAGATAATTTGGGTTCTTTTAAAAATTTTCGTGCTTTACTGGATGGTAAATGGTTAAGATTTACAAATGACAAAGGCAAGAGCTTTATATATATTTTTGACGAAAAATGCACGAAGGGAGAACATTCTCTTAATATAAGCGTAGAAGATGAGGCGGGGAACATTACTACAAAAGTGTTTAAATTTCAACGGTAGTAAAAACATTGGCTGATCGGATAAAACAATGACAATCCAGTTATGCTTCGACATTTTCATATTTCCATACTTCTCACACCTACCTGCCGTCATGCAGGTTTTAACATTCTGACTTATGATTCAATTAAAAGAAGGCGATAGAGCACCCGTATTTACCGGCAAAAACCAGGATGGTAAAAAGATTGCGTTGACTGATTATAAAGGGAAAAAAATTGTGCTGTACTTCTACCCCGAAGACGATACACCCACCTGCACCATACAGGCCTGTAACCTGCGTGATAATTATGCACTATTGAAAAAAGAAGGATTTGAAATAATAGGAATCAGCCCGGACGAGGAAAAGAAACATAAAAAATTCGAAACTAAATATGGACTGCCATTTACCTTGATAGCAGATCCGGATCATCACATCATTGATAAATACGGCGTTTGGGGACCCAAACTACTTTATGGCCGGCATTATGATGGCATACACAGAACAACATTCATTATTGATGAGAAAGGCATTATCCGTAAAATTTATTTGCGACCCAAAAACAAACAACACGCAGAGGAAATAATAAAGAACTGGAAAGATCAAATGTAATAATCCTCCACATCATTAATTATTCAAAGAGTCTCCGGGACTCTTTTTCTATTTCAACCTATGCTGCGAAAATCTCATCGCGTCTGGCAACCCAGTTAGACCTGTTTACGTACAAGAAATATAAATGGAGTTATAGCATTACGATGCCGGCAAGTTAATATCATAAACAAATTATAATGAAATTCAGCATAATTGTATTGCTATCTGTTATCACCGTTTCTATTTATTTAGTCAGTTGCGTCTATGTAAAAAAGGACCTGGTTCAAATTCCCTGTATCATTGCTGATAGTGTTTCATATTCAAAAGATATTGCACCCATTATTCAAACTTATTGTTTTCAATGTCATAGCAGTGCATCCAATATCAGCGGCATTCCACTGGAAACTTATACTGAATTAAAATTTTATGCAGATAACGGTTACCTGTACGGTACGCTCAGTCATGCCAGTGGTTTTATTCCGATGCCCGATGGCGGTCAACAATTAAATGATTGCAAATTGGCTACTATAAAGAAATGGATAGATACCGGTGCACCTGAAAACTAACATCCCACCAACCAACTTAAAACCCAAAACATGAAGTGTAAAAATATTTTCTTTTTGATGGCATGTTGCTGTTTGCAATTAAATCTTTTTGCGCAGGACGATTTAATGAAAGAATTAAATGACAGTACCCGTAAAAAGGAATTTGTTTCAAGTGCATTCAAGTCCTCCCGGGTCATCAACGGTCATTCAATTGAAATGATAGGGGCAGGCAGTTTGGATTTCAGGATACTGCATCGCTTTGGCCCAGTAAACCAGGGAGTGGATCAATTATTTGGATTTGACCAGGCCAGTTTTCGTATGGGTTTTGATTATGGTATCAGCAATAATTTTACCATTGGTATTGGACGCTCAACCATCAATAAAGATATCGACGGTTTTTTAAAGTATCGTATTTTAAGACAAGCAACGGGTCCGGGAAGCGCACCACTTTCGCTGGTGCTGGTGGCGGGTATTTCCATACAAACTTATAAGAATACAGATCCTTCTAAAACTATTTCTTTCAATGCCAGAACCGGGTATTATTACCAGTTTATTACAGGAAGAAAATTCAGCGATCGATTTACATTGCAGTTGAGTCCAACCCTGGTGCACCGGAACGAAGTGATACCCGCCGATGAAAATGATATTTATGCGTTGGGAATAGGATCGCGTTTTAAGCTCAGTAGAAGGCTGGCACTGGTAGTAGATTATTTTTATGTTGCCAATGGTTTGCCGCATGATGCAGGCTCTAATCCACTATCGGTAGGTATAGACATTGAAACCGGCGGACACGTGTTTCAATTGCATTTTTCCAATACCAGCGGTATGAATGAACGTGCATTTATTACTGAAACAAAAAATAAATGGGAAAATGGTGATATCCAGTTTGGTTTTAATCTTTCCCGGATCTTCAATATCAAAAAAAGAAAAATAACAAAGTAATTCAATGTTTTGTCGTAGTGTTTATTTGTGTTTTAGGGGTATAGAACAATCCTGCCTTTTTTAAGGCAGGGTTTTCTATTTTCAACTATAAGCATCCCAATAAATATTTTCTTTCATAAACAATTCATACATCTCTTTCCAACCCCTGTATTCATTTGCTGTACCCAGGAAATTATTGTGCCAAATGGTAATGAAAAGTCCATTTAGTTTTTTTACGGTATTGTAATAATATACCAGCTCCTCGTAAGCTTTTTGTGTACTTAACTTTTGTTCATAAAATGCATTTGCATCCATATAACAGAAAGGAAATATTTGCAATGCAGTCGGTTCATTTTTTTCCAAATCAAACCAAAAAAAAGCAGATGCTACGGAAGCCCTGAAACCATTGATACTGCCATAACCCATAGAATAGTCATTCAGCAACCCGCAATCAATCAAACGGCGGTATCCACCGGGCAAATCAAATTTTATATAATGCTGCCTGGTATGCATTATTTTTTTCTCTGTTATTACTTCCAGCCATTCTTTTTCTTCATTAATCATTTTAGTACCTATTGCCGCGCTGCTTTGCCAGGATGGATGCACACCAACTTCATAGACTTTTGCAAAATAAGCTATCAGTTCCTGCAGCATTTTTGAAGCAGTAGGTATGTTCTTGTCATAGCCTTGCTGAATCTGTGCTACCAGGAAAAAATAAATGGGTTTTACATTGCAATACAAGTGAAGCGCATCGAGCCATTCATACGCATCATATGGATCTTTTTGTTTATGCCTTAATACACTAAAACGCTCTTTAACCTGGTGCCATTTACCTTCCGATATTGACTTTATAAATCCACCGGCATTTCTTCTGAATCCTTTTTCCAGGTAGGAATAAGCTATGTCAATATCATAGGAAGGGATAAATTTAAAATGGGTTCTTTTAAATTGAAGTGAAGGAAATTTTTGTTGTAATGATTTTTTAAACTCCTTTAACCAGATATTTACAAGCGGCACCTGCAGAAAGCGTTCTTTGAATGCCAGTGAGCTTGTGTGGGCATACCTGCCATATTCGTCCATTTCATACGGCAGGTATTCTTCATACCGCGATATGAGATAAAATGACGCAGCCAGTATATCAAAAGAAAAATCGCCGCGGGTTTGAAAAAAAGCTTTTTGATAATTTACTTCAATGCAATCTATTGATTGTGCTCTTATACCTGTTTCAAATAATAAAGGCGTACACTGGATAAAAAATTCCTGTTCAGAAAAATCAGCGTCGGAATAATTGATACGGGGTGCCCCGGATTGATTAAAGAATACTTTATCAGTTGTAATGATAATGGGGTCGTCAAACAATTCTTTGCCTACAAAATCAACAATGTATTGCAAACGAGGGGATATGGTATGCGAATAAAGTAGCAACATTCAGATAAACAAATAGCCAGCATTTCGCCGACTATCTGACAAATATATTTTCAAAATTGGTTATATCCTGCTCATTGTTTGTTTTGCTCTTTCCACATCTCATTAAATGTTTTAGCAGAAAAATCAAGATCGCCCCGGTGAGCTGTCCAACCTTTAAACATTTTATTGACGGCCCAGTTTTTTAATTTGCCATTTCCAAGGTTCATTATTTTGCGGTTAAGGCTTGATTTTTTCCAGGCTTTCCAGGCAATTTTTTCGGCCCATGAAGCATTACCACTTTCCACTGCCTCGTGCCTGTTTTCCAACAACAGTTCATGCAGGTTTATTTTTACTGCACATACCTCTGTACAATTGCCGCATAACGATGAAGCATAGCTTAAATGCTTCCATTCATCCATTTGTTTAAGGTGTGGCGTAATAACTGCCCCTATGGGCCCGCTGTATGTTGTTCCATACGTATGACCACCAATATTTTTATAGACCGGGCAGGCATTTAAACAAGCCCCGCAACGAATGCAATAAAGACTTTCTCTTGTTTTGGCATTGGCAAGAATATTGGTGCGGCCATTGTCTAAAAGTATAACATACATCTCATCCGGACCGTCTTTTTCATTGGCTTGCCTGGGACCACTCACTATTGTATTGTAAACTGTTATTTTCTGACCCGTACCAAATGTAGATAACAATGGCCAGAACAAACCGAGATCTGTCAGGGAAGGAACTATCTTTTCAATTCCTACAATGGCAATATGTGTTTTTGGAAAAGCACAACTGAGTCTTGCATTGCCTTCGTTTTCCGTAACTGCGATGGCACCTATATCTGCAATGATAAAATTGCCTCCCGTGATCCCAATTTCAGCTTCTGTATATTTTACTCGTAGTTTATCGCGCGCAATTAATGTAAGTTCTTCCGGAGACAGATTTGGCGCTGTATGCAATTTTTCATAAAATAATTTTGCCACATCTTCCTTGCTCTTATGCATAGCGGGAGTTACAATATGATAGGGTGGTTCACCATCCAGTTGTTGTATGTATTCCCCCAGGTCTGTTTCAACACTTTCTATTCCCTGTTCATGTAAAAACTCATTCAACTTTAATTCTTCTGTAACCATGCTTTTGCTTTTCACAATGGTTTTACAGTTTTTAGCAATGCAAATCTTTTTTATTTCTTCCAATGCCTGATTTGCATCTTCTGCCCAGATAACTTTTCCACCGCGCTGTGTAAATGCGGCTTCAAAATTTTCCAATTGAGTATCCAGCGTTTCAATAGCGCGCCATTTAATATTTTTTGCTCTTTCTCTTGCGGTATTGATATCGGAAAACTGTTGTTTGCCAAATGGCACAACCGCATTGTATTTTCCAATATTAAAATTGATCTTCCGCCGGTGATCCAAATCAGCGGATTTCACCGTACTCTTTGATAAAAAAGATTCAGCAGATTCTGACATGGTTTAATTATTAGGCGACAATTGATTTAGTTATTTTTTATTTTCAATACCTATGCATAAAAACTTTTATTTATGTGCGGCCACTTTATTTACAAAATATTGTTGCGCTACCTGTTCCAGCAAACCATAAAAATCCTCACCATATTTTCTTATCAGCGCATCTTTTAAAAAAATATAAGTGGGCACTTTTAATTTTGCTCCCAATACACAGGCGGGATTGCACATTCCATCCCGGGGCTCATAGTTCAATAGTTCGTATTCTTTTGTCTTCTTAATTTTTATCGGGTACAAATGACAGCTGATGGGTTTTTTCCAGTTGGTTTTTCCATCATTAAAAGCCTGTTCAAATGCGCACATGATAATTCCTTTTTTATCCCTGATTCCATAGGCACACATTTTTCCTTCAATGGTGGGGGTTACCCAACCAAATTCGCGATCGTATTCATACCGTCCATTTCTCTCTGTTACTGCAATTCCTTCTTTTGTCATGTACGATTTCACTACTTCATAAGTATTATTTACCAGGTCAAGTTCTTCTTTGCTAAGCGGTGCCCCTGCATCCCCATCTTCGCAACAACCACCTTTGCATTTATCCAGGTCGCACACAAATTGTGAATCCATCACTTCGTCACTGATCAATACATTTTTTATCTCTATCAAAACAACAATATTTAGTTGGCAAATCTACAAATAAACTTCAGTAAGCGCTCATTCCCTTCATCGTTATCTATTTCCACTTAAGCGTATTGATCAGGTGTTTCATATCCTGTTGCAGAAAATGGTTTACAATACCCAGAGAGTCTGCATTGGGTGCTGCATCAAAGTACAATGCGCCGCGCAAAAAATGTTTTACGGTATCTGTTACCAGGAACTGGTTAGCGGTTGCTGCATTGCCACCAATTTTAAAATAGATACCTTCTATACCTGTGGCAGTGGTAAAGGCACTGTCATCTATAGAAGACGCTTTGGAGGTATGTTTATAGGTTAATGCGTAAGAACTTTTAATTAAGTTATCAAAGTTGTTGGTGCCAACAGAATCTACATATTCGCCCTTTGCATTGCGAATTTTAAAACGACTTTTTCCGCCAATTTCAATATAACTCAGGTAAATTTTCCCATGAAATTGTGGAAATTCTATGTTTCGCCAATACGGATTTTCTGGTTGCTGCTCAAAAAAAGTACTGTCCTGTTTGATGCTCGCATATACAGGATACTCAAAACTATAGGGGAACCCGGGCTGATCAAATACCTGGTAAGTATGTTCTGGAAAATCAATTTTATAATAGCCACGAGGTTTCGGGATATAACTGTTATTGCAGGACAGCAATAAAAAAAGGGGCAAAATAAAGCCTGCTAAGCGGCAACAACTTCTGAGCGAAATGTTTAGCATAGTTTTTACTATTCTTTAATGACCGGCTGTACGGCTATTTTTATTTTTTTTATACGATTGCGATCCAGTTCCAGTATAACGAAATCAAAATCACCACTGGATACCACATCATTTATTTTTGGAAATTGTCCGGCTATTTCCAGTACAAGTCCGGCTAATGAATCACTGTCTCCCCTCACTTCATCAAAGGTATCGATGGGTAACCCCATTAATTTACAGGCATCATTGATCATGGTACGGCCCTCAAAAATATAATGCTGGTCATCAATTTTTTTATTACCTATTTCTTCTTCATCGAATTCATCTTTTATTTCACCAATAATTTCTTCCAATATATCTTCCATGGTAACAATGCCGCTGGTGCCACCAAACTCATCTACCACCACTGCAAAATGAATGCGTCTTGTTTGAAAATCTTTCAATAAATCTTCAATTAATTTTTGTTCATGTACAAAATAAGGCTGACGTAATAACTGGTGCCAGTTATATTCTGCCGTTTCACCCAGGTGAGGAATAATATCTTTTGTATGAATAATGCCCGTTACTTCGTCAAGATTTTCCCGGTATACCGGTAATCTCGAATAATGTAATTCTTCAACTCTTTTTATTAATTCCGGAAAAGCCAGGTTTTGATTGATACCACTTACTTCAAGCCGGGTTCGCATCACTTGCTTAACTGAGATGTTGCCAAATTTTACAATGCCCTTCAGTATATTTTTTTCTTCTTCAGAAGCATCGTTGTTGGTTGTCAGGTCAATGGCATGATCCAATTCGTCAAGACTGTAAGAAGAAGCGCGTTTTCCTAAGAATCTTTCTATGCCATCAGACATGCTTACCATTGAAGCACTGATTCTTTTAAATAGGTAATGTATTATTTCAACTATATAAGAAGCATTATAAGCAAATCGAAGATTGTTTTGATTGGCCCAGACTTTGGGAAGCACTTCACCAAATAAAACAAGAAAAAAACTAACCAGTAATACTTTGATGAGAAAATCAACCACCCAAAAATTCATCTTTATGGGCAACAGTTCGTCTATCAGGAAATTGGAAAGAATTATTATAGCAATATTGATCAGCGTATTGGCAATCAGTAAGGAGGCGAGCAAGATTTTGGGTTCTTCCAAAAGGCTTACAATTCTCTTCCAGCCGGCATCCTGTTTGGTTTTGAGCATATTGACATCTCTGAAGCTCAAAGAAAAAAATGCCACTTCGGCTCCGGAAACAAAAAAGGATATTAATAATAAGAACAGGATCAAAATTACCAGTAGCGTAATGCCTTGTGTATTGATAGCAAGGAAAAGCAGTGAGAAATATTGATGGAATAATATTGTAAAATCAACCAAATGATCCAAAGCTGTGGTTTTTCGTTAATATGAATGACTGAGAACAAAGGCAGGTCTGTTGGGCCTGCCTTATTAAACCAACGCAAAGTTGCATTAAATATTGATTAGAACGGCAGATCGCCGGAAGGTTCACCAATCGGAGGCACATCAGATCCACTTAAACCATCTATATTGCCTTCGTGGCCACCATGGCTTCCATCATTTCGTTTATCCAGCATTATGAGGTTGTCTCCTACTACTTCAGTAGCAAATTTTTTATTGCCTTCTTTGTCTTCCCAGCTGCGGGTTCGCAAACGGCCTTCTATATAAACCAAACTGCCTTTGTGTAAATACTTTTGCGCCAGTTCAGCCAGTCCTCGCCACAAAACAACGGTATGCCACTCTGTTTGAGAAATAAGTTTTCCCGCCCTGTCTTTGTAAGTTTCCGTTGTAGCCAGGGAAAATTTTGCAACCCCTATATTTCCTTCTAAAAACTGTACATCCGGATCTTTACCAAGATTGCCAATGAGCATTACCCTGTTAACACCTCGCATAATTGATAATTTGTGGTGATAGAATCGCCTGTAAATTTAAATCCTCTTTAAAGTTAAATTTTTTCGGAGAAACAAATCAATTTTTTTGAGCCCGGCAATTGTTCTGTATGGCATCATCGTTGCGTCGCACTTTTCAGCTGTAAACCTTTGTGGAACGGCATTCGGGCAGAATGCTACATTTAGATACAAATAAAATATTATACCAATTATGTCAACTTAATACAAAAGAATGGGCTTTGTTTTTTGCTGTAAATAGAAAGCAATTATTCTTGGGAAAGGATATTTTTTCAGCGTCGTTATCTGAATACGTTTATACCCATCTAGAGAAGCAGGTATTGTTACTAAATCAAGTTCTATAAACTGCCCGATTATAGTTTGATGCGTTAATTGCTGATTATAAATTTCAGAAATGTTTTTTATTGTAAACTTTGTTTTGCCGAATAATTTTTTACAAACCAGCTGAATTGTTTCCTTGTCAGCTATCATTGATTTTTCTGTTTCATAAAGAACAAACTCATATAAATTTTCCCAGATATCTTTTGCCGTTCTTTTCCTAATCAACACATCGTCATCAATATTAATTATCAAGTAATAAAACCACCTGGTGGTTTTAGATAACTGTTTCTCTTTTACAGGTAACTGTTTTGTCCAATCATGTTTATAGGCCTGGCAGTCTTTATGCTGCGGACATTGATTACACAAGGGTTGTTGTGGTTTACAAATAGTTGCACCCAAATCCATGATTGCCTGGTTGTAAATACCGGGTTGTTTTTTATCCAGCAATTCGTGCGCAATGCGTGCATACAATTTTCTTCCTTCGGGGCTATCGAAAGCTGTTGAAATTCCAAAATATCTTGACAATACACGGAACACATTTCCATCCAGTACTGCATGTGGCAGGTTAAAAGCAAAAGATGCTATAGCTGCTGCTGTATATGGCCCAACCCCTTTTAGTGCCAGAATATCTTCATACGTATCAGGGAATTTTCCTTTTTTTTCGCTGGATACAAACCGGGCTGTTGCAATCAGATTCTTACAACGCGTATAATAACCTAACCCTTCCCATAGTTTAAAAATCCTGGTGTCTGAAGCTTTAGCAAGTTTATTGATATCCGGGAAAGTCTTTATGAAATTTTGATAGTATTTGAGGCCCTGTTCAACCCTGGTTTGTTGTAATATTATCTCGCTCAGCCAGATTTTGTAAGGATCTTTTTCTCCCTTCCAGGGCATTGAACGGGTGTTTTGATGCAGTTCCCATTTTATTAGTTTCCTGGTAAAGTCGGCTTTCAAAGGCGGTTGATTTGATACTGAAGGGTAAAAATAGCAGGAAATTGTTCTAAAAAAAGAGGATTTCAGGGGCAATATTTATTCCTGACTTGTACAAGTTGAAAAGTTCTTTTATATTATCTTCGTAATTGCTTGTGAACCAGATATGAAAATCACAAAAACTGCGTTTTACCAGTAAATAGTATTTTTTATAAACCCTTTAAGATTTCAACAAAATGCGAAAAGCCGACTTAATCAATCAAATTGCTGAAAAAACAGGGATTCCAAAAGTAGATGTATTGGTAACCCTGGAAGCCATGTTCAAAGAAGTAAAGGATACTTTGGCAGCAGGTGAAAATATTTATATCAGGGGATTTGGAAGCTTCATTATCAAGAAACGTGCTGCTAAAATAGGCCGTAACATTAAGAAAAATGTTGCGGTGCATATACCGGAACATTTTATTCCCGCCTTTAAACCAGCGAAAGAATTTGTGCAGGAAGTAAAAAAACTGCAAAGTATCAAAGAAGAACAGCCAAACCCCGAAAACGAGATGTAAATTGCATGCCTAATTTTTACTAAGTGAAGAAACAGCAATTTATTCTTGTGGGAGCCGGAGTGGTCTTATTGACACTGATTTATTTTTTTGGAAATACTACTCCGCCGAAAAAAGCATCTTCCGGCTCAGCAAAAGCTGTAGCAACTCAACCTAAAAAAATTGAGTTTAATGAAATCTTACAGGCAGCAAAGCAAAAACTGCCTCCTGCCCAGCAGGCCATACTGAATGGCCTGGAATCATCTGTTGTAAGGGGAGATGTAAAAGCTCAGCAAATAAAAGTCTACTACCAGCTTGCTGCATTCTGGAGAGATACCGTTCATTTTTTTGAGCCTTATGCCTATTATACCGCGGCTGCAGCTAAATTGGAAAATTCTGAAAAAAGTCTCACCTTCGCAGCCCGCCAATTTTTAAACGAGTTGAAGGGGACCAACAGACCTGCTATTAAACAGTGGATGGCAGACCAGGCTAAGGAGCTTTTTGAAAAGGCATTGGAAATAAACCCGGCCAACGATTCATCGAAAATAGGATTGGGAAGCTGTTATATTTTTGGCAGTACTGCAGATAGCCCGCAGGAAGTGATGACGGGTATCCAGAAGATACTGGAAGTAGCCAAAAGGGATACTACTAATATGTATGCACAGTTAATGTTGGGTGTTGGGGGCGTTGTATCGGGGCAATTAGATAAGGCAATAGAGCGTTTAACAAAAGTTGCAGAGAAGGAACCCGGTAACCTGGAAGCGATATTCATGCTGGCGGATGCCTATGAAAGAAAAAATGATAACAGGAATGCGGTGAAATGGTATGAGGAAGGGAAAAAATATATTTCCGATGAACGGATGGTCAAAGAAATAGATCAGAGAATAAAAACTTTAAAATAATTCACTAACTAAAATTTTTTCAGAATGCCTTGTGGTAAAAAGAGGAAGCGTCATAAAATTGCAACGCACAAGCGTAAAAAAAGGTTGAGAAAGAACCGTCATAAGAAGAAGAACAAGTAAACTTTTCCTGGAACAGGCCTGCAGGTGTGTGGCAGGACTGTTTTTTTTGCTGGATCCTTTATTTGATTGTTATTGTTTGCCGTAACGATTGCCTGCTTTGCTTACATAACAATTCATATAAAACTACTTCAGCGCCCTTCCTTTTAGTGTGTGATGCCCGGACTTTGTAAATGTGATTACGATTGAACAAGGAACTTATTATTAACGCCGCTCCCCAGGGAGTAGAAATTGCCCTTTTAGAGGATAAGAAATTAGTAGAACTGCACAACGAAAAAAGCGATGCCAGTTTTGCCGTGGGCGATTTATATCTTGGAAAAGTTAAAAAGCTTATTCCTGGATTGAATGCTGCATTTGTAGATGTGGGCTTTGAAAAAGATGCCTTTCTTCATTATACAGACCTCAGCCCTTATGCAAGGTCATTACTGAAATTCACACAAACAGGAATCAATGATCAGAATGAGCATGGATTTGATTTTGGCCAGTTCCAGGTAGAGCCCGAAATTATCAAGACGGGTAAAATCAATGAAGTTTTGGGAGGTAAGCCCAATATTCTTGTGCAGATTCTGAAAGAACCTATAGCGGCAAAAGGTCCCAGGCTGAGTTGCGAAATTTCTTTGCCCGGACGTTTTGTTGTTATCACTCCCTTTAATGATATTGTAGCAGTTTCCAGGAAGATTCATTCTTCTGATGAAAGAAAACGCCTGCAAAAAATTATTGAAGCCATCAAACCCAAAAATTTTGGAGTCATAGTGCGTACAGCTGCAGAAGGAAAAAATACTGCGGAACTTCATGAAGATTTGCTGGCCCTTGTAGAAACCTGGAAACTGATCCAGCATAACTTAAAAGGCGCGGTTGCACCAGCAAAAATTTTAAGCGAGCAAACCAAGACCACCAGTATACTCCGAGATTTACTGAATGAAGATTTCAACCGCATTGTTGTAAATGATAAAAACATTTTCAATGATGCAAAAAATTATATACAAAGAATTGCACCGGAGAAAGCAGACATTGTTTCTTTTTATCACAATGGTTCTCCCATATTTGATCAGTTTGGAGTAACCAAGCAAGTGAAAGCAGCTTTTGGTAAAACTGTTAACCTGCCCAGCGGCGCGTATCTAATTATAGAACATACAGAAGCATTACATGTAATTGATGTAAACAGTGGTTATAAAAGTGTAAGCAATAACCAGGAGCAAAACGCACTTGAAACAAACCTGGAAGCCGCTGATGAAATTGCAAGACAACTGAGATTAAGGGATCTCGGTGGAATTATAGTAGTGGATTTTATAGATATGAAACTTCCGGATAATAAACGGAAGCTGATGGAAGCCATGGAAGGCTTTATGCGGCCAGACCGTGCCAAGCATGCGGTATTGCCTATTTCTAAATTTGGATTGATGCAGATAACCAGGCAGCGCATGAAGCCGGAAGTAAATATCAATACCCAGGAAATATGTCCCAGTTGTAATGGTACCGGAAAAATTTCTTCTGCATTGATACTGGAAGATGAAATTGAAAAAAATCTAAATTATCTGCTCACCCATAAACATACAGATCTGTTTTTAGTGGTGCATCCAATTATGTATGCATATCTCACAAAAGGGGGCTGGTTCAGATCCAGGTTATGGAAATGGAGATGGAAACATAAGAAGCGAATAAAGCTGAAGGAAAATACCAACTATCATTTAACGGAGTTCCATTTTTATGATAAGCATGAAGAAGAGATAAAGTTGTAACAATTCACATAATTAATTGGAGAAGCCGCTTGAAAATTCAAGCGGCTTTTTATTTTGTTTAACTTTTTTTCGGACCGGGTGAGTCATAAACATAATGGTGATCTGATGAACTATATGTGACACAACATCCTCTTCGGGAGATGTTGCTCGGAAGCAAAACTTTTCATTTATTGCAAGGCATGGAGGTCCCTCCTACGTCGGGATGACAGGACCGGGTGTATTATAAACATAATGGGGATCTGATAAACTATATGGTGAGTCTGTCATGCCGACGATAGGAGGCATCTCAAGTTCTTCGCGAACGAACCTGCAGAAACTTATATTTATTGCAAGGCGTGGAGGTCCCTCCTACGTCGGGATGACAGGACCGGGTGTATTATAAACATAATGGGGATCTGATAAACTATATGGTGAGTCTGTCATGCCGACGATAGGAGGCATCTCAAGTTCTTCGCGAACGAACCTGTAGAAACTTACATTTATTGCAAGGCGTGGAGGTCCCTCCTACGTCGGGATGACAGGACCGGGTGAGTCATGAAGATAATGGTGATCTGGTGAACTATATGGTGAGTCTGTCATGCCGACGATAGGAGGCATCTCAAGTTCTTCGCGAACGAACCCGTAGAAACTTTCATTTATTGCAAGGCGTGGAGGTCCCTCCTACGTCGGGATGACAGGCGCCGTGTCTCCGCCAAATCAACTTACATCTACATCATTTTTACGCGGGACACGGGGCTCATGCTGCTTCAATCATTTTCTTACTCTTGACGGCGAGTGCCGCGTATTTTACTGTTATTTGAAATGCATGCTGCGGACACATCGCCTGAGAAAAGTTAGGCGCTTTCTTTTCGGCGCCGTGCCTCCGCCAGATCAACTTACATCTACATCATCTTTACGCGGGACACGGGGCTCATTCTAATTCAATCATTTTCTTACTCTTGACGGCGAGTGCCGCGTGTTTTACTGTTATTTGAAATGCGTGCTGCGGACACATCGCCTGCGAAAAGCCGGGAGGCCAGCATCTTTTCACTCGGCAGGGAAGGAAGAGATAAAGTCGTAATTTTTTTAATTCTTAAATTAAAAAGAAGCCGCTTGAATTTTCAAGCGGCTTCTTTTATTACAAAATTGATTTGAGTATTTTATTATTGTTTCTGAAGTTGAAATTTATTTCCGGAATAAAGGTCAGTGCCATAAGTTACATCAACCAATAAGTTGATATAACCTGTGCAAGAAAATACAAAACCTGTTGCGGCAACTTTAGCAGGAACTGTTCCATAACTTCCTGCTGGCTGGGTTGCGACAGTGGCAGCTCCAGTGGCAGCATCCACATTTACTATCCAGGGTAGCCTTCCTACTCCACCCGCACCAGCAGCAGGGTAAGCCAGGAATTGAATTGAATTCGCATCGGGTCCGGCAGTAACTGTAATAATATCGCCAGTTGCAAAGTCAACCCAATCACCATCATAAACAACTTTGTAAGTGCCAATAGATGCGGCTTGGTCAAACCCGCATACAGCGGTAGCGGTCCAGGTAAATATAATCTTATATACTGCAAATGAGGTATAATTCGATGGTGTGTTAATAGCATTGAACTTTCTTCCGTCAGTTGTCACTACTTCGTTTTGCAACACATATTGATTTCCCGGAGTAATGGTAGCTGGCGCGAGAGCCGCAGCTATTTCCGCAGTACTGGCAGTGATAGTCATCCCATCAGTGAATGGAAGATTTTTAATCAACTTCCATTTTGTTTTATCCAGCGGATCTGTTCCTGTTGCCAGGTAAATGTTGACAGAAGTTACTGCAGCACCTTTGCTACCAACTTGAATGGATACAGTGGCCGTGGGTTTACTAAAATCAAGGTTGCCATTGATGTTTTTGGTCAGGGTTAACAAGGAGCCACCAATAAGATTATTTTTATCACCGCTAATATTATCCTTTTTACAAGAGTATACACCAAATAGAACAAGAGCGATACTCGAAAGTGTTATGATTAATTTTTTCATTGTTTTATTTTTTAGTGTATAAAGTCAGCCGGATTAGTATCCCAGAATACCTGGGTTGTTACCGTTGGTTTCTGTGTAGCATTCTTATTAAAATTCACATACGCATTTGGATAGAAGAATGAACGGATAAAAGAACCTTCATTCGGCAACAGTGTCCGCTGTAAATTATCTGGTTTACCTGTTCTGCGATAGTTATTATAAGGCTCAATTCCATTACCCCAGGCAGCAAGATAATATTCACGAATAATAACATTCAACTGAGCATCCGGTGTTGCGGCAGTGGTGTAAAGTTGTTCCACTTTGTTAATATAGTTTTGCTGCCTGGTAGCAGTGATAAGTTTTGTTGTATCTGTTGTAGGAATAGTATATCCAACCGTTGTTGCAAAACCTTTCACTTTATTGAAAGACTCATTGATACCAGATTTCATTAAAGCAAGCGGGTCGCCGGTTGTACCCAATGTTAGTGCAGCTTCTGCTTTTAGGAAATAGGTATAAGATGATAACCAGATTGGAGCAATACCAGCACCTTTTGCACCTTTTTGGCGGCCAGCACCCTGTCCAACAGACTTGTTTTGATCCGCATCAAATTCACCTGCAGCAGGATAAAGCCCCCAGGTGCTTTTCAGCAAACCGTCAGGTCCGGTTCCTTCATTGTTGCCATGGTCTCTTCCCCAATATCCTTTGCCCACCAGGCAATAAGGTACACCGGGTGCATAGGGAGAAGGACGATAATAGCAAGCTAATGCGAACTGCAACGTAGTAACATCTGGTGTTCTCGCATCGTTGGTGACGTCATCTAACTGACGATAAATATAATAACGAAGCCTTGGATCAACAATACCTTTTTCCTGGAACAAAGCCCACATATAATGAACACCGAGATAATCCGCAGTACCGTTGTCTGTACCGTAATTGCTTACATAGTGTCCATAGCGGCTGTCTGGTGCCTGGTCTTTAGTACCATAACTAAAAACAAAATCCTGGGAAGATGAGTTGATCAGATCATTCTCCGCCAACAACGCATTTATTTTGGTTGTTGAACCGGTTGGATCTACAAGCCTTGTTTGCACATACGCTTTTAACTTTATAGTCTTTGCAAAAGTTGTCCATTTGGCTTTGCTGCCGGCATAAAACAAATCGTTGGCAGGAGAAGCAGAAGAAGTTTTAGCGAAATCAGCAATGGCATCATCCAGTATGGCCAGTGCTGAATCGTAAACCAATTTGCCTTTATCAGCTTTTGGATTGGTATTCTCAACTCCCTTGTTTGCTTCAGTATAAGGAACATCGCCAAAAAAGTCTACCAGCGTAATCATGGTATACGCTTTTAAAACTTTCGCAATACCGGAATGAATGTACTGACCTTTCGAGGCCGCAATCGGAATCATAGTATTGGCAGTTTTGAAAATGGATGTATAAGCATTGGTCCAAATTCCATCATAGCTACCAGGGCCATACGCATTTTGATAGGTAGGTCCAAACATGGTTTCCATGCGCATGATGGGATCCGTTAAATCAGATCCATTCTGGTAAAACCCATTGAAATTAAGTTCAAGATTGCTCAGGTAAAGATCCACGTCTGCAGCCTCCGGGGTAGGCGCATTCGGATTATTCAACTGTGAGTCCAGGTTATCGTTCAGCTTTTTACAAGCCGACAGGAACAACACAGCTGATGCTATTATTAATATCTTTTTCATTTTCATAATTAGTTGTTTTTTCTTTTAGAACTGTAGCTTTAAACTTGCACCTATCCTGCGTGAAGAAGGACCTGCAAACAAATCGATACCTGCTGCATTACCCACTCCAAGACTATTGCTTTCAGGATCAAAATTTGTATACTTTGGAAAATTAGGCGCATAGTACCAAAGGTTATTACCAGAAACACTAAGCGATGCAGAACCAAAAGGAGTTCTCTTTAAAATAGCCTGCGGCAAGCTATATGAAACTGATAATTCACGTAAGCGGATTACAGTTGCATCATATACAGTTACTGAATTGGGGCCAAATCCATAAGCATTGAAGAAAATATTGTCAACACTCTGCTGAATATCATTGGGTGTACCATCCTGTTTTACTGTGTTGGGTATGATGAAAGGAAGTGTTCTGTCAAAATCAGTATCCTTTGTAGTACCCCGTGCCAACATGGTACGTACCGTATTGGAGAACATCTCACCACCCTGCCTGTAATCCCACTGCATACGGAATGAGAAAGATTTATAGCTGAGTGTACTGATACCCGTTAGTTTATAGTGAGGGTTGGGGTCTCCAATGATAGCGATGTCGGAAGAACCAAGAAAGTATCCGTTTGCATCAACAATTCCCAAACCAGTTTTAGGGTCTTTTTGTACATAAGATCCTTTAAGAATACCCAGGGGCTGACCTTCTTCTGCATAAGTACCAGGTCCACCACCATAACCGCCTGTTTGAATTTGTTTGATATCTGCAGGCAGGTCATGTACTTTGCTCTTGTTGATAGTGTATATACCATCCAATTGCCATACCCAGTTTTTGTTATTTACAACCTTATAACCAAGTGCTATTTCTATTCCTTTGTTATCAACTGCACCTGCATTGATGGCCGTTACAGTATAACCCGTAGAAGCATCCAGGTTTCTATCCAGGATCTGGTTGCTTGCAGTACGGAAATAAACGGTAGCGTCTAAAGTAAGTCTCCTGTTGAAGAATGTACCTTCAATTCCTGCTTCTGTTTCTTTGATCAACTCAGGTTTCAGGTTTGGATTGGGCACCCTGTTTGGAATAGCGCCTACATTAATAACGTTACCATTTTTATCAACAAAAGCATTAGTAGCTAAACTAAGAGATGCCCTTGTATTATATGGATCAGGAAAATGTGCACTGGTTGAATAACCTACACGCAATTTCAGGTAATTTATAACACTGCTTCCTTTCAGGCTTTCAATAGCCGCTGTTGGAATGAAAGATCCACTTATACCAGGATAGAACAGGGTTCTGTTGCTTTTTTCCAGTGTAGATACCCAGTCATTACGGCCATTCAGTGTTGCGAAAAGAAATTCTTTATAACCAACAGTTGCCTGTGCATAGACACCAGCTCTTGTTTTTGCAACCTTATAATCAAGGTCACTTCCGCCTTCACTTAAGATATCATGGCTGATGAAATTGCTGTGATCGAATAAGCCATAAACAATCTGCTGTGTACTCTTATTTCCGTTTTGTGAATAATTATCATGACGGATATCGGCACCCGCATCCACACTCAGATTAAAGTTGCTCCCTATATTAGTAACATAGTTGGCGAGTAATGTATGATTTAAAATAGAATTAAAAGAACTAGTAGTACGATACAAACCATTGACATATCCGGTTCCACCACTTTTACCACCTTTGTTTACTGTCAAAGATTGTAATTCATTGTATACATCAAGTCCAAAGCGATAGGACAGGCTCAAGCCTTTCATGATATCGTATTTCAAGCCGAAAGCTCCATAGCTGCGATAAGTAACGTCTTTTGATAATGCGTTGTTAGCAGTCCATCTTGGATTTTCAATATCATTACCACCACGATAATATATACTTGAATGATCCACCGGATTTTCATAAGGCAGACCCGATAGGTTAATACTGCGTGGCGTAAAAAGTAAAAATCCAAAAACAGAAGAAACATCTGGTCCACCACCACCACCATTGGCACCAACGATGGGCGTCTGAAAATCGGTAATCGCAAAATTAATACTGGCATTCATGGTGAAATTATTTGCCAGTTTTGCGGTTCCACCCAGGCCAAAATTATTTTTGAAGACCCTGTTATTGGGTGTAAAACCCTGGTCGTCCATATAACTATAATTGGCATTGAAAGTTGTATTTGCACCCGCAGCTGCTACGTTGATTGAACTGGTGCTAACAACACCTGTTCTGAAAAAATTGGGAACACTGTTGTAAGCCCTATAGTCCTGTTTATTCGTACCGCCATATAAGGCTGGATAGGCGGCTTTATAAGAAGGGGAATAAGCCACCTGTAACGGAGGATCAGTGAATTTTGCACCCCAGTTGCTGAAAGCGGCAGAAGGGGCAAGGTCAAAACCACCACCGTAAGTATTCTGATAGTCTGGTAGATTGGCCACCTTATTTACAAACAAAGATTGGGAAGCTGTAATCTCAAGCTTTTTGTTGATTTTACGGGTTGAACCATTTTTTGTAGTAACCAGGATAACACCGTTTCTGGCTGCTTCACCATAAAGGGTAGTAGCACTTAAACCTTTAAGAACGTTTACACTTTCGATATTGTTGGGATCCAAATCCAGGAAACGGCTGGAGGAAGATGTTCCGCCACCATACTGAAAATTGTCTCCACCATTATTACCACCATCAAACGGAACACCATCTACTATAAATAATGGAGTTGATGCACCACCGGTAATGGTACTGATACCACGAATATTAATGTTGGTACCACTACCAGAGATACCACTGGTATTGAGTACGCTCAAACCGGCAACCTTACCATTTAAGACCCGGCCTATATCACCTTCTGGTCTTAACTCAAGATCTTTGCTGGTAACAGTAGTTACAGAATAACCCAACGCTTTCTTTTCACGTTTAATACCAAGTGCTGTAACAACTACTTCGCTCAACGCCTGGTTAGATGATGTCATCACCACAGCGAGAGAGGTAGAATTGTCAACAACCACTTGTTTTCTGTCGAAGCCTACACTTGAAAAAATCAGTGTAGTACCGGGCTTGATAGTTAATTTGAATTGCCCGTTTGCATCACTTGTCGTTCCTCGTTTGGAGTTTCTTTCTTGAATAGAGACCCCGGCAATTGGGTTGCCCTTATCATCAGCAACTTTACCGGAAATCTCAACATTCTGGGACATGGCTGTCTGGAATAACAAAACCATCCCCACTAAGCAGCTTAGTAGTTTTCTCATGTTGTTTTGATTTGTTTAGAAGGTCTTAAAACTAAGTTAATTTGTATAAACAGCAAAAATATAATGACAAAACTACGGATGGCTATGCTGCATGAAGTAATATTTGGTAAGAAATGAAATTATGCAGTTAATATTTATTTATTATCAGCATTGATGATACTTAACTGATGTAGATCAAGAGCTTATAACTAAATACAATAAACAAACCAATTATGTATTATGATTATTTATAGAGGGAGCGTTAAAATGGTATTAAGAATTTAAATTGGCTGTAATCAGCTTTTATTTCAATGAAATATAGTAGTCAATTATTTTTTTTAAATCTTGCTGAGATTTGAAACCAAGGCTGTTTGTTTTTATGTATTCTTCCATTTCAGCACTTTTATTTTTCAATATTCCGAGGATATAAGACTTGTCTTTTTTTATTTTGATAATTGAAACACCTGTAAAAAAGTATAAGTCTTCATAAGTTCTGAACTCTCTATTGGATTCGCCGCTGAACTCATTTTTTTCTGTAATAATATTTGTTCTGAATGATTTGAGCAGGCTGACCTTCCCTTTGGATAAATAGAGATAAAAATTTTTTTCATTCTGGTTGTCTATTGGCGGAAAACCAGATGCAAAATGATATTCTATCGCCGGAAATTTAGTGGAATCTATTAAAGCAACCTCTTTAACGGATCCTGCTGGCAGGCTCATTTCCAGTTTATTTTCTGTGAGGTAATGAATTTCCTTGCTTTCAAGATTTATTTTAAGCAGTCTTTTAGAATAGGTTTTGTTATTGTTAAGCGTTAAATATCCGTATTTCCAGTCTGCGATAAAAAACGGCGAACCCGCAATATCTTTATACGGATTTTCAAATAGTCTCCCGCTTGCATCAAATATCCTCATTGTATTAGATCGATCGCCTTCAAATGCTTCCTGCGCATAAAACGGTAACGAACATACGATTGATATGATAACCGAAAATACATTTCTCATATTCATACACTTCCTAGTAAATTCATTAAAATTAATAAAAAGCCGGGCACCTTATTTATTGATAAATAAAAAGCTGCCCCAAACAAAGGAGCAGCTTTTTATCAAACATAGAATTAATTAGTAGTTCGCATTTTTAACTGGTGCGCTGTCGGCAGACGGAGGATTTTTGCTCGTCTCATCTGCAGGCACATCCCAATAATCCATAAAATTATAATCGATGGTTGCGTTGGTATAAATATTTCCTTTGAAAAGAAGTGTGGTACCATATCTACCACCACCATTGGCGATTGCGTAGGTCCAGCCCCACCTGCGGGTATCATAAAAAGAAAGCCCACGGAAAGCAAGTGCAGCCAATCTTTCCATTGTTAATTCTTTCAAAGCCTGGCTTAAAGTCAGACCTGTACCACCAATGGCCGCAACACCAGATCCCTGGTAGGCTCTAACTTTGTCAATGATAACAAGGCCTGCATCAATATTTCCGGTTCTCATATTTGCTTCTGCCAGCATCAGTTGATTTTCTTCAAAAGTAGGTCCTATATAAATTTCCAGTTCTCCTGGTTCACGTGTGCCTAAAATTGGAATGCCAGTAAGGCCCTTTGCAAATCCATCCACCAGTGTCCACCGGGTACTGTTGGTATTGGCATCACCATAAAAAGTGCCATTTGACGTAGAGAAGTTTGCAAGCCTTTTATCACCAGTTTTGAATTGCTCAACCAGTCGCTCACTTAGTTTGTAAGTAGTGGACTGATTGCTAAATGCAGTTATGCCAGCTACAGAACCACCGGTGGCTGAAAAGAATGAATTAGAAGAAGATGTTCGTCCGGTAAAAACAAAATCGCCCTGTGTAATACCAGCGTTGCAAAATGTACTTACTGCTCCCCAATCGCTGGCAGACATAACCGGAATAGAAGACTTGTTTATGGTTGCAGCCGGATTTCCATTTACAAATGGTGACAAATGATTTAATACAATATTGCGTGCCAGCATTGTATTAATTGTTCTTATCCATTGTGCAGAAGTCAAAGCTTGTCCAAGACCTACCTGGTTTTGTGTTGGAATTAATTGTGTGATCATTGAGTTGTATTCACCCTGGTTAGCAATTCCACTAAGCGTAGTCATAGCCAGGTTCAGGTTCCTGTTAGATTCAGCGATGACAGCTGCCTGACTTACAAATTTACTTACAATAGTATTTGAATGATCAACAACCAAACCCGCATAATATATTGTTCCCAGCTGGGCATAAGCAAAACCTTTCCACCAGTAACACCATGCTTTAACTGTGTTAGCCTTGTCAACACTTAAGGTGATATTCCCAAGATTTTCTAATGTAAGGTTACATGAATTAATCATGGAGTACATATTCACCCACTCATAGTAGAGTGCATTGTTTGAATTCGCACTAGCAGCAGTAGTATTGAAACCCCTGATAATACCTGATGCCTGCGGGGAAGTATTGGTAAAAACGGTGGTCGCATCATTGGGATCAGCCTGGAATTCATCTGGAACTCCCATTGTTGTTGTTTGGTTATTGGAACCCTGTCCACCCCCGATTACGTCCCCCATTAATTCATGATAACCCCAGGGAAGTGAAAAATAGCTATCACCTAACCATCCATCACCATAGTTAAATCCATTCCAGTAAATACCACCTTTTGCATACGCAGCTAATCCAGATTCAGAGTTTACATTACCACCAAAAGTTGGGTCATTAGGATCTTTTACGTCCAGCTGTTTTTTGCATGAATTGAAAACGAGCAATGCCACTGTAGCCAGGAGGAAATATGAAGTGTATCTCCCTGTTACTTTATTTAAATAGAATTGTATTTTTTTCATTACTTAGTTATTTAAGATTACTAAATTAAAAGCCAAGATTCAGTGTTAACTGGTACGACTTCAGATTTGGAATGGTACTATGATCTATACCCCTGTCGAAAGCTGAGTTGGATGCGCCTGAACTGATTTCAGGATCCATACCAGGGTATTTTGTAAAAGTTAACAGGTTACGGCCACTGAATACCAACTGGCATTTTTTCAGCCAATCTTTGTTTACATATTTTGCTAAATCAATTCCTAATGAAATATTTCTGAGTCTTACAAAAGATGCATCGTAGTAGAAATAATCTTTCGTTACATTATTACCTACACCTTTTGCTGTATTGCCCAATGCATAGTAAGCACTTGCATAATAAGCGCTAAATGCCCCTGTTTCACCATTGATGGTTACAGGTTTGGCAAAATCACTGCTGATTCCATCTCTGTACATCCACTCCGCAGTTTGATTATAGAGGTGGGCGCCGCTTATCCAATCAAACTGGAAACCAAATGAAATAGTGTTTTTATAGGAGAAACTATTAATGAATGATGAAGTTAAAGTTGGATTGGGATCTCCCAATGATGCTGCTTCATCGGAGAAGAAGATCGCTTTTGTGATCTTATTTACGGTTCTGCCATTTACAATTTCATAGTCTTTCTGAGCTGCCGGATCAATAAACGGAGTTTTGCCATCAGCCCTTAATTGGGTAATACTTGTTAATGCAGCGTAACCATAAATTTCTCCAATTTTTCTTCCAGCTGCCAATACAAGCCCAGTACTTCCTGCGGCCGTAGTAAGCGGAATATCACCGCCGGCAACCCTATCAATAACGGAAGTCTGATGCCCAGTATTGAAAGTAAAGTCCCAATTAAAATTTTTGGTAGCCAAGACAGGTAAATTAATTGCAAGTTGCCAGCCTTTAGATGAAAGTCCAATTGCATTTGTCAACAATTGAGTTGCACCGGTAGACGGAGGTACATTTTGTGAGAAGATGGCATTATCTGTTTGTCTTTGCCAGTAAGTGAAAGCAACGTTTGCTGCCTTTAGCCAACTACCCTTGCCAAGACTTAGTGAAATATCCGTTCCAATTTCTTTTTCAGAAGAAACCTCAACATCCAGATTTGGGTTCCTAGAAACAATCTGATTGGTGTAAGAAAGTTCATTTCCGGTTGTCTGCAAATTAAGTACCGGATATCTGTCGAATGGGCCGGGCTGAATACCAGCTTTTCCATAAGCAGCTCTCAGTTTCCAGTTTGAAACTACATTCTCCACTCCACTTAAAAATTTGAAGGAAGTCAGATTCAAATATGCGTTAAAATGTGGAAAGGTAAATGGTTTTGAACCGGCTCCGAACGTGGACGAATAATCTGTTCTTAAGCCTGCAGTAACACCACCATAATTTCCGAAATCAAATTTCTGATCAACCAAATAACCATAAGTAACAAATGGTTGAATAAAATCGACGGATGTATGCTGACTTTGTGTAGCCAGCATATTAAATGGAGGATTAAAAGGTAACGCTTGTCCCCATGTATCTAACTCTTTGTACTCATTTTTACGATAATCAAAACCAACCAATGTTGTTGTTTGCAATGGAAAATGAATATTGAAATCTTTTTCAAAATCAGTTCTTATAGTGGCCGTTGCCATGAAATTTTGTTTGGTATTGTTGTACTGCCAGTTGTCTATTTCACCATTTTCATCCGGCGCATACCATGAACTCCATGAACCCTGATCCTCTGTATTGGCATTTTTTGACTGGTTATAAAAAGTCCAGACATCATTTTCGTTCTTATAAGTAATACCATATCTCGCGTTTAAATTAAGATACTTATTAACTTTATAATTTGCTTCCAGGTTTTGCGTAATATCATAACGCTTACTATCTCCGTTTGTATATTGCAACCTGTAATATGGATTAAAGGCATTTACACTTAAAAAACTTGCTCTCTGGTAAGAAGCATAATTGTTACCTTCAATTGTATCTTCTAAACTAAAAAACGGAGAGGTGTTTAAGAAACCATATACACCACCAACATTGGCATTTGAATTACCAAGACCATATCCACCACCACCCGGTGCACCAAGGAGTGGATGCAGTGTATTTTTTGTATAAGCCAGGCTGGTGATTGAGCGCAAAGTGAAATTCTTAAATACTTCAAAACCCAGGTTAATGGTCACATTTGTTTTATCCAGGTATCCGTTATTTTTCAACATCGGCGAAGAAGTATGATTATTGGAGAATGCTATATTAAAATCATTTTTTTCACCGCCACCACTTATGCTAACAGAATTATTCATTGACGAAGAACTTTGAAATACTTGCGCAAAGTGATCATAGTAACGAAAATTACCAGTATAAGGTTGATCTGCTTTATTGCGCGGATCAAGAATACCATAGCGGGTAAAATTGCTTGTCAGGCCAGGGATAGAATTGGATAAACCAGCAACATTACTTCCATATCTGTATGCAATAGAATTTGAACCCTTGATAATACCAGTTACAGGATCTATCTGCAATTTATCACCTGCAGCATATCCAAGACCAGAATTTGAACCAGCCGCAATTATATTTCCACTCGCATCTGTTAAGTACGGGTGTTTGTCTGCTTTACCAAAGTCCCCAGAATTAATAAAGGCGTTGTGCGTAATGCTTGAAGAAACGTTAATACTTAACTTGCCTCTTGTGCCCTTCTTGGTAAAAATTTGAATTACGCCATTTGCACCTTGCGCACCATAAAGTGAAGCAGATGCGGCACCCTGAACAACCTCTACTCTTTCAACCTGACTCATATCCAGGGTAGTTAAGTTCTCAAAAGGGATTTCAACACCATCCATCATAATAAGTGGACGTGTTCCACCCTGAACAGTATTGATACCTCTCAAAACAATATTCACTTTATCACCCGGGTTTCCGGAGACAGATGAAATCTGTGCACCTGGAATTTTTCCAATGAGCGCCTGGTCAAGTGTGCCTGCCGGAACTGAAGGCAATTTGTCGGAAGTAATAGACTCAACCGAAATACCTAATTTTCTTTTGCTTGTTGCAGCTCCAACACCTGTAACAACTACTTCACTCAGCGCTATATTGCTGGTTTTAAGCGTTATAGAAAGCGTGGACTTATCGGCAACCACTTGTCTGCTGTCAAAGCCTACGCTGGAGATAATAAGTGTGATACCAGATTTTACGTTTAATTTAAATGACCCTTCAGCATCTGTTGTAGTGCCTCTTCTGGAACTCTTTTCCTGCACGGAAGCGCCAGCAATGGGAATTCCTTTTTCATCGGCAACTTTGCCGGAGATCTCAATAGTTTGGGAATTGGCTGTTTGGAATAGCAACAGCATTCCCACTAAGCAGCTTAGTAGTTTTCTCATGTTGTGTTGTTTTTTTAAAAAATAAAAATTTATCCTAAATCTTTTATCTCCCAAACGGGGCAAAAAAGAACAGTTTAATCAGACAATACAAATTCAATTGAAAGGTGAAATTACTTTGTAGCTTTAAAAGAGATCATAGGATAGTTCAAATGTGCAGCAATGCGATAAAAATGAATAGCATATCAAACCTAGGGTCGAGGAATTGATATATTACTATTTAAGCTAATTAGGTTAAAAATATATTAAAAATTGGGGAACGGCAAAAGTAATGACTTCAATATTTGCTAAAATGCTGCTTTATTGTTATAAATCAATTTCTGCTTTGAATTTCCAGGCGTTTCGGATAGAAATGGGTGCTTTTTTAAGTATCTCACACATCCAACAAAAAATTAATTTGTTTTATTTAAAGCTCCCTGGAATTTTGCCAATTCTTTCCAGATTGTCAAGCTTTTATAAAAAATTTCGGATTGTACTGTTAGACATTTCTTGCAGACACCATTCTAACTTACTGTAAATCAATTATTTAAGAGGGGCTGTATTTGAGATGATATTATTAATGCATAACCGAAAAGTTATTCACAGCATCAAAAAATAATTTTGTAATGTGGTTCATATTTGTAATTTAGTGGAAGAATTTAATGGGTTAGTAAGTAAAGGGCCAATAGAAATATTGGTCCTTTTACTTTTAAGACATTCCTGTTTTTTTTGCAGCTACAAGTATAATTTTGGATTTGAAGCAGGTATTAATGAAATGAACTTGCCATTCATCATGGAAGTCATCATTAACTAATTTTATTTTACTCCTTTACTTATTGTCAGTTTAATCTACATTCTTTTTTCATTAGTTTATGTTTACACATTAAGTATGGGAGTGATCACGCGATCAATTCATCGTTCATTAAAATTTAATGGTTTGCATCTTACCTTTAATTTATGAGTAAAGTAAAAACCGGATTTTTCTGTCAGAACTGTGGCTATGAAAGTACCAAATGGGTTGGCAGATGTCCATCCTGTAATGAATGGAATACGTTTGTAGAAGAAATTGTGCAGAAAGAAAATTTCAAATCGAATAATAATAATTGGAAGGAATATAGTGGTGAAAAAGGCGAACGTGTATTGTTATTGAATGAAATCAGCAGCAGCGAAGAACAAAGAATCACCAGTAATGATGCTGAATTAAACCGCGTATTGGGTGGCGGTATTGTTCCGGGAAGTATTGTACTGGTAGCGGGCGAACCCGGTATTGGAAAATCTACGTTGTTTTTGCAGATAGGACTTCAATTAAAAGATACCATTACATTATATATCAGCGGAGAAGAAAGTGCTCAGCAAATAAAGATGCGTGCTGATCGTCTTAATATAAGTAACAAGAATTTCTATTTGCTAACAGAAACGAATACGCAAACTATTTTCCTGGAAATAAAAAAATTGAAACCTCAGTTAATAATTGTAGACTCTATTCAAACCTTACAAACTCCATATATTGAATCTTCTCCCGGCAGTGTGTCGCAGATACGTGAATGTGCCGCAGAATTGCAAAAATTTGCCAAAGAGACCGGCACTCCTGTTTTTTTGATCGGTCACATAACCAAGGATGGCAATATTGCCGGTCCTAAAATTTTAGAACATATGGTTGACACCGTATTGCAGTTTGAAGGTGATCGTCACTATGCTTATCGTATCCTGCGTACGTTGAAAAATCGTTTTGGTGGTACTGCAGAACTTGGTATTTATGAAATGACCAGTGAAGGAATGCGGGCAGTGAGTAATCCCAGCGAATTATTGATTACGCAAAAAGAAGATCAACTGAGTGGTATTGCAATAGCCGCCACAATAGAAGGCATGCGTCCTTTATTAATAGAGGTACAGGCATTGGTTACGCAATCAGTTTATGGCACTCCACAGAGAACAGTTACCGGGTTTGATTTGCGCAGGTTGCAATTGTTGCTGGCCGTGCTTGAAAAAAGAGGTGGCTTTCATTTTGGAGTAAAAGATGTTTTTCTAAACATAGCAGGTGGTTTAAAAGTAGAAGATCCTTCCATTGACCTGGCAGTGTTGTGTGCATTATTAAGTTCTTATGAAGATACCAGTTTGCCGATGAATATTTGTTTTGCAGGCGAAGTTGGATTGAGCGGTGAAATACGTGCTGTAAACAGAATTGATCAACGCATTGCAGAAGCGGAGAAATTAGGATTTGAAAAAATCATTGTATCAAAATATAATCAAAAAGGACTGGGAAAAAAACCTCACAATATTGAGATTGTAACGGTGGGTAAAGTTGAGGAAGTTTATACTTTGCTGTTCTAACTTCTTAAAGTGATCCTGGTTAAAAGTGTTTTGAATGATTTTGCACATTTGTTTTTCCCGCATGTTTGCGCTGGATGTGGTACAGATATACTGAACAAAGAATCTCAATTGTGTTTGCGTTGCATCAGCAAGTTGCCGGTTACTAATTTTCACCTTCATGCAGGTAACCCGGTAGAGAAGAAATTCTGGGGCAGAATTCCTGTTGTAAACGCATTCGCCCATTGCCATTTTACAGGCGAGTCTCTCATACAACAATTGTTACACCAGCTTAAGTATAAAGGCAATAAAGATATTGGTCTTTTCATGGGTAGAATGGCAGGTAATGCTATACAATCTTCCGGTCGATTTCAACAGGCAGATGCTTTGGTTCCATTGCCTTTGTTTGCCGCGAGAGAAAAAAAACGCGGCTATAACCAGGCCGCCGTATTAAGCGAAGGAATGGCTGAGGTTTTGCAGCTGCCGGTTATCAAAAATGCAGTGGTTCGATTGTCTGCGACAGAAACACAAACACATAAAAACCGGGTAGAACGATGGCAGAATATGGAAGGAAGATTCCAGGTAATTGATTCAAGTTTTCTATCTCATAAACATATTATACTCGTTGACGATGTTATTACAACCGGAGCTACACTGGAAGCCTGCGGGCAAGAATTATTACAGGTAAAAAACCTGCTGCTCAGTATCGCTACTTTGGCATATACAGTCTGATTAATGTGAATATTACAGTAGTCTTTGTATTTTTGAAATACATGAAATCATTCCTTGTTTACCTGGCGGTCTTACTTTTACTCGTTTTTTCTTCCTGCAAAAAAGACAGCTTTATTACAAGTAAGGATGCACTGCTTTCTATAAGCGCAGATACTTTACATTTTGATACCGTATTTACAACTGTTGGTTCCATTACACAATCATTTAAAATCAAAAACGACAACAATCAAAAATTAATGCTGAACAAGGTTACATTGAAAGGAGGCGCAGCTTCCCCTTTCAAAATAAATGTAAATGGTTCAGCAGGTCCGGAGGTAAATGAAGTGGAACTTGCAGCCAATGACAGTATCTATGTTTTTGTTTCTTTAAGTATTAACCAGACTGCACAAAATCTTCCATTCATTTTAACCGATAGCATCCTGGTTAGTTTCAACGGTAATACAAGATATGTTCAATTGGATGGATGGGGACAGAACGCAATTTTTTTACGCAATAAAAAAATTACGGGAAATGAAACCTGGACTAACAACCTTCCTTATGTGATATTGGGTGGCATACAGGTGGATACTGCTGCAACGCTCATCATTGAAAAAGGCAGCAAAATTTATCTTCATGCAGACGCGGCATTTCTAATTGATGGTACCTTAAAAGTAAATGGTGAAAAATATGATAGTACCAGGGTGATTTTTAAAGGCGACAGACCTGATGGACCCTATAACGAGTTCCCGGGAAGCTGGCCCGGTATCTATTTTCGCGGTCAGAGTAAAGACAATGTTTTACAATTTGCAACTATTCAAAATGCTTACCAGGGCGTGGTGACTGAACTGCCATCAATAAACGCAAATCCTAAACTTACGCTTGATGAATGTATCATCCATAATATTTATGATGCAGGAATTCTTGCCATACAGAGTTCCATTGTTGCAAGAAATTGTCTCATCAGTAATTGCGGGGCTGCCAAAGAATCCAATGGAAACATTACATTGGTTTATGGAGGAAACTATGATTTTATTCATTGTACTGCTGCCGGTATATCTGATATCTATGTTCCACATGTTCACCCGGTACTGGCAATTGCTAATTTCATAAGACAAAACAACACAGACTATACAAATAGTTTAACGGCTAACTTTACCAATTGTATATTTTGGGGCGATTCTTTGCAGGATGGCAATGAAGTGAGTGTATTAAAAAAGGGCACTGATAATTTTAACGTCAATTTTAATAATTGTATATGGCGCCAGAAGACGTTTCCTTCAGCCACGCTTGCCAATACCAGCTTCATCACCAATGTGCAGGGAGAAGGTACAGATACCAGTATATTCGTAAGCATTGACAGGGAAAAACGAATTTTCAATTTCAGATTAAAAGAGAATTCACCAGCTATTAATAAAGGAATTAATACGGGTATATTATTTGACCTTGATGGCAATCCAAGGCAGGTAGGACCCCCCGATTTAGGCGCCTATGAGAAACAATAAATAATATCGGCCATTAAAGAAACCTACCGTTAATAAAATCCGTAGCTGCAGTCAACCATATTTGCATAATATTTGTTAGAACTATCAAATCAATTCATTAAAACCAAAAATTCATAGTTATGTTACGAATCGCCTTTTTAGCTGTCGCACTCGCCGCGGTCATCAGCGTTTATGATTTTAAAGTTCCCGGCCTTGACGGCAATACCATTGACCTTTCCAATTATAAAGGCAAAAAAATCCTGATTGTTAACACTGCTTCCAAATGCGGCAATACACCCCAGTACGAGGCATTGGAAAAATTGTATGAGAAATACAAGGATAAACTGGTTATTATAGGTTTTCCTGCCAATAATTTTGGAGGACAAGAGCCGGGCTCAAACGGTGATATAAAGGAATTTTGCAAAAAGAATTACGGAGTTACTTTTCCAATGGCAGAAAAAGTTTCTGTGAAGGGAGACGACATCCATCCACTTTTCAAGTACCTGGTATCAGAAGCGGAGAAAATGGGCGTGCAGGATCCTATCAAATGGAATTTTACCAAATTTTTACTGGATGAAAACGGTAAACTGGTGACTGTTATAAATAATAAAGTAAACCCTATGAGCGAAGAAGTAACAAAATATTTGAATTAATTAATAGGATTACCCATTTAAGTCTCATTGGCAATATAGCTATATGGTTTGTTTATCATAAATCGTTCTATCAGCTTATGCCAAATGCTGTTTAAAAAATTTCTTCTGTTGAATCTGAAAAAAAATTCGTCCAGATAT
>JBBQZZ010000004.1:0-376987 GCA_038207265.1 Chitinophagales bacterium
CCGGGTCCCCCGTAATGTAATAAGATTCTGATATTGCTGCAGCGGAAACTCGGCAAGAAAGGTAAAACAAAAAAGCCCGCAAACATTGAGTTTGCGGGCTGCTGATTCGTTTTGAATTGTAAAAAAGTGGAGCTGGAGGGATTCGAACCCTCGTCCAAACATATTCGCCAAAAGCTTTCTACATGCTTATTTCATTATTACTTGTCGGCCATATACAGGAAATGAACAAACCAATACATAGCTTAGCTGGATAGTCTTAAGCAACCGTCACAGCCTTCGGTTGCAGCATCCTGTGTTTGTTTTGAGTCGGCGGCGGAGCGGGTAACAGGCGAACCTGCTCATGCGGCCCTAATGACTACTTAATCACTGATTAGGCAGCCATGGCATACTGAGTATTGCCATTTGAAGTTTGTGCATTCAAGATTAAAGTGCTGATTACACAACGCACTGCATGCTTACACTCTCAAAGATCTATGCTGTCAAAACCAACACAGCCCCATAATAAATTAAAAAATAAAAACTCAAAAACTGCTGTTCATAAAATTTTACAATCTCGTTTTCATCCAATCTTTAGTCTTCTGATTCTTACTTCCTGGTTCAGATAACAACAGCCGGTAAAAATACAAAGAATTTGTAACTCAATCTAAATGTTTACAGTTCTTTGAATGAATTGTAAAATTTTAGCATTACAGCCCTATACCTGAGATCTTAATCCTTAAACCTCTTGCATAAAATGCTTCTACCCAAAAAGCAAGCATTTAAAAGCGCTGAACCTTATACTTTATACCTTACAGCTTAAACTTTAAACTTTAAACCCTACACTTCAGACGAACAACCCCAAATCTCAAAAAACCGTAGTTTAGCAAATGAACCAATCAAATTTTCCGGTTGAAATTTATAATGCCAGGACAAAGGAATGCAGGGAAGAACTGGGTCGGCTTAAAAAAATCAAAGATAGAATTGCATGGGCGAGGTTGCTCAACGTATTGTTGATTGCTGCCGCGGCTTATTATATTTATCCTTTTGGATTTTCATACGCGGCAGTGACTATCATTGTTTTAATTTCCATATTTGTCAGACTGGTAATTATAGCAGCCAACAATAAAAACAATATCGACAACAACAACAGGTTAGTCGCAATCAATCAGCAAGAGATTGAAATTGCCGCAGGAAATTTCACCCACCTCCCTGCTGGCTTAATAACTGCACCAGCCACTCATGATTACGCAAATGACCTTGATATTTTTGGAAGGGCTTCCTTGTTTCAATACATCAATCGCACTCAGTCAGAACCTGCGCAGGACAAACTGGTGAATTGGTTACTGTATCCATCCGATCTTAATGCTGTTACCAGCAGGCAGCAATCAGCAAAAGAAATAGCAGACTATTATCAATGGCGGCAGCAACTGCAGGCGCATGGCATGGCAAACAGCATTCAAAGAACCACGGAGCAAAAACTGGCAGCCTGGGCTGCCGAAAAAAATGAATTCATAACAAAACCGTATTGGCAGCTATTACGTTTTCTGTTACCTGCTATTATTTTAACCGTTCTTTTTCTGTACCTCAATGATAATATTGCAGCGGGTTACCTGGCAGCCACCATCCTCGTTTTTATAATTGTATCTGGTTTGATCAGCCGTAAAATAACACCTGTTTATAACCAATTGAATAAAATCATTGGTGAAGTAAACACTTTGTACAATAGTATTGAATGCATCGAAGAACAAACTTTTCAATCCTCTTTGCTGAAGGAAAAACAATCCGTATTTGTACATGAACATACAAAAGCCTCGATTGAAGTAAAAAAATTAAAACTAATTCTCGACCGCTTCGATTTTCGTTTGAATCCAATGATATTTCTTCCCGTAAATACTTTTTTCTTCTGGGATCTTCAACAAATCATTGCATTGGAGACATGGAAAGTAAAAAATGAACATTATATCCCAAAATGGATCGCAGCGCTCGCCGAAATAGAAGCCCTGGCTACTATCGCCAACCTGCATTTCAACCATCCTTCGTGGGTCTTCCCGGAATTTGACACGACTTACCCCGGTACGTTTCAATCTATTCAACTGGGACATCCCCTGATACCCGAAACAAAAATGGTATACAATGATTTTAATACTAACGGTATAGGACAGGTGAACTTAATAACCGGTTCCAATATGGCCGGTAAAAGCACTTTCCTGCGAAGTGTGGGAACAAACATTGTACTGGCAATGATGGGTGCCCCGGTTTGCGCAAAAAAAATGTATTTATCAGCTATGCGTGTCGTGAGCAGTATGCGGGTAGCCGATAACCTGGAAGAAAGCACTTCTACTTTTTATGCAGAATTAAAAAAATTAAAGTCCATCATTGAATACGTTAACAATCATGAACCCGTATTTGTATTGCTGGATGAAATTTTACGGGGCACCAACTCGCTCGACAGGCATACCGGTTCAAAAGCTTTGGTAAAACAGCTCATTAAGAAAAATGCAGTGGCCATGCTGGCTACCCATGATGTATCGCTCGCGCAATTAAAAAGTGATTATCCCAACCAGGTTCACAACTATCATTTTGATGCGCAAATTGAAAACGAGGAACTGTATTTCGACTATAAATTAAAAGAAGGTATCTGTCAAAGCATTAACGCTTCTATATTGATGAAGAAGATTGGCATTGAGTTGTGAAGAAGTACTAAGTAATAAGTTTTAAGTCCTTTGAATTTGTAATTGGCAGAAGTAATGATCTATGTAAAAATGATTTTACAAACTTATAAATAGCTATAGTGATGTTCAAAATAATGGGGATCAACTTATAACTTAAAACTTGAAACCTACAACTTATTTGAAAAGTCTGAAGATATCCAGTCCCAGCGCATAAGCCATTACACCCATTAATAAAATCATACCAGCCATTTGCGCGTATTCTATGAATTTGTCACTGGGTTTACGGCCAGTGATCATTTCAATTAAAGTAAATAACGCATGACCACCATCCAATGCCGGTATTGGCAATATATTCATTAGACCGAGTGCCAGCGAAAAGAATGCAGTAATACTCCAGAAACCCTGCCAGTCCCATTTGGCAGAATACATATTCGCAATACTGATAACACTTCCTACTGATTCAGATGCCTTTACTTTACCGGAGAAAATTAATTTTATCTGTAACCAGTAATTCTGCAAAGTTTCCTTGCTTTTTGTGATGCCGGCCGGGAATGAAGCACCCAGCGAATAGTCAAGTTTTTTGGACTCATATGGCAAACTGGTAACTTCCTTTGGATATAGTCCAACGATACCTTCCGCTGAAATCAGCAATGACATTTTTAGTGTATCTGCTCCGCGCAGTACTACCATATCCATTGGTTTGCCGCGGTTCGTCTTTACATAGGATCTGAAATCACTATAGAAAATATTGCTGATACCATTGTATGAAATGATCTTGTCGTTCTTTTGCAAACCTGCTTTTGCAGCGGCTGTACCGGCAACAACAGAATCTACCGCTTCAAATGGCGCGCGGATACCAATAAAATTTACGTCCTTAAACCGTATTAATTTACCTGCAAAATCATCGGGTATATTGATGATTTCTTTTTTCCCATCCCTGTCTACTTCTATCGACTTTGCGTGTCTCAAAATAATATTCAAAGGAATGCTTCTGAATTTCTCCACATATTTACCGTCAACTGCAAGAATCTGATCACCGTTTTTCAGACCTATCGATTGACTTAAAGAATCAACTGCAATTCCGTATTTGAGTTTATTGGTTGGTATATATTCATCGCCCCAATGCCATAACATCATAGCATAAATGAAAAAGCCAAGAATAAGATTTACAGTTACACCACCCACCATAATAATCAAGCGCTGCCAGGCTGGCTTACTGCGAAATTCCCAGGGTTGTGCAGGTAATTTCAATTGCTCTTTGTCCATGCTTTCATCAATCATTCCGGATATCTTCACATAACCACCAAACGGGATCCATCCCAATCCCCATTCTGTTTCACCAATTTTCTTTTTAACCAGGGAAAACCATGGATTGAAAAAAAGATAAAATTTTTCTATGCGGCATTTAAACCATTTGGCGGGTAAGAAGTGTCCCAGTTCATGCAACACTACTATAATAGAGAATGATAAAACAAACTGGGCTGCTTTTATTCCTGTTTCTGCCCAATTGATTGCTAATAACGTCATAATTGTATGTTCCGCACAGCGGTCGCTTTAATATAAAATGGTTGCAAATATCTGCTAAAAAGGGTTAGCGTTTAGATAAAATTTTATCGGCTATGATTGCTGGAATCAGGAATTAGGGATAAGAAATTAGGCAAAAAAAATTCATCAACTTGCTAATCATAAGCCTAATTCCCAATTCCTCTTTCCCGGTACCAATACTACTACATATGAATTAAGGAAGCCGCAAAGCTTCTTGCCTCACCATCCGTTTCAAAATATTGTTCCAGCGTAGGATTTTGAATGAACGGTATTTTACTCATGGTTTTTTCAATCAAATCTGTCATGTCCAGGAATCCCAGTCTATTCTTTAAAAAAGCATATACGGCAATTTCATTGGCAGCGTTGAGTACACAAGGTAAATTGCCTCCTTTATGCAGGGCTTCGGTAGCCAGCAATAAATTGCGGAAGGTTTTTGTATCCGCATCTTCAAATGTCAATGTGCCGGGTTTTTTAAAATCATATCGCGGAAATGTATTGGGCACTCTTTGCGGAAAAGACAATGCATACTGAATGGGTAATTTCATGTCTGGCAATCCCATCTGCGCTTTGATACTTCCATCTTCAAACATTACCATGCTATGGATAATACTTTGCGGATGCACCACTATCTGCACCTGTTCCGGGTTTAAATTAAACAGCCACTTTGCTTCAATCATCTCCAGCCCTTTATTCATCAGTGTTGCAGAATCAATAGTAATTTTCGCTCCCATAGACCAGTTAGGATGCTGCAAAGCATGATCACGTTTAACGTTCACCAGGAAGTTTGGCTTTTTACCGAGAAAAGGTCCGCCGCTGGCTGTTAAAATAATTTTTTCGATCCGGTTCCTGGTTTCTCCCACCAGGCATTGAAAAATAGCAGAATGTTCACTGTCTACCGGTATCACAGGTACGCGTTTTTCAACCGCCTTGCGCATCACTATATCGCCTGCAACCACCAAGGTTTCTTTGTTGGCGAGTGCTACAATTTTTCCATGGTCGATAGCCTGCAAAGTGGGTTTTAATCCGGCAAATCCAACAATAGCTGCCAGCATCATATCATAACAATCCATCGCTGCTACTTCTTCCAGCGCTTTATCCCCGGCAAATACTTTAATACTCGTATTGGATAAAGCATCTTTTACTACATTGTATTTTTTTTGATCTCCTATTACTACAATATTTGGATTGAAGTCCAACGCTTGTTTTATCAGCAGTTCACTATTGCTGTAAGCTGTTAATATTTCTACAGTAAATAAATGTGGATTGCTGGCAATTACATCCAGTGCTTGCTTGCCAATGGAGCCGGTGGAGCCAAATAGAGCGATTCTTTTCTTGTTTACCATTTCCGCCATGCCAAATAGTTCTTTATAAGCCAAACGTCAGAATAAAAACAACACTTCATTACAACCTGCCCGCAAGACATGCACGTTTGTCACTCCTGTGCAATTATACATGCTGCAATGGGCCAGGAAAACGGCAATTTAAGATAATAATTGCTCCAAAGCGCCATCCGCTTTGCCAAAATTGAAGCTGGTCAACAGATCCTGCATTCGCTGCTTAATCTGAGGATTACATAAATTGCCAATCGATCCTTCATGTGAATGATTGACTGTTGCCTTATAACTAAAGTCCCCCTGTTCTATTTCTATGCCAACCTTTTTATAAGCATCACGAAATGGCATCCCCTGTGATACTAATTTATTCACCTCCTCCACACTAAACAGGTATTTGTATTTTTCATCCTGCAATATTTCTTTTTTTATTTCGATATTAGAAAGCATCAGTGCAGCCATTTCAATACAATTCTTCATGGTCCTGAATGCTGGAAACAAATGTTCTTTCAGTAACTGAAGATCGCGATGATAACCAGATGGCAGATTGGTGGTCATCATCATGATTTCATTGGGTAATGATTTTATGCGGTTACAATGAGAACGTATTAATTCAAATACATCCGGATTCTTCTTATGTGGCATAATGCTGCTGCCCGTGGTGAGTTCTGCAGGAAAACCAATGAAACCAAAATTCTGGTTCAGGAACAAACAAGCATCCATCGAAAGCCTGCTTAATGTATCAGCTATATTGGCCATGGCCATGGCTACAATCCTTTCCGCTTTGCCCCTGCCCATTTGCGCATACACTACATTGTAATTCAAATCATCAAAACCCAATAATTCAGTTGTTAATTTTCTATTGATTGGAAACGATGATCCGTAACCCGCCGCCGACCCCAAAGGATTCTTATTGGTAACATCATAAGCTGCCTTCATTGTGATTACATCATCCGCCAGGCTTTCCGCATAAGCGCCAAACCACAAACCAAATGAAGAAGGCATGGCAAGCTGCAGATGTGTATACCCTGGCAATAAATCATGTTTATATTTTTCGCTTTGTATTTGCAGCAACTCAAACAAAGGTTGAATGGTCAATACCACTTCTTTCAATTCATTGCGCAAAAACATTTTTACATCAACCAATACCTGGTCGTTGCGACTGCGGGCACTATGAATTTTTTTGCCGGTATCACCCAGCTTTTGAGTCAGCAACAATTCTACCTGCGAATGAATATCTTCCACACCATCCTCCAGTTTGAATTCGCCGTTCCGAACCTGTTTGTAAATATCTTTGAGCGCTCCCTGCAACTGAAACAATTCATCCTTGTCCAATAATCCCACCGACTCCAGCATTTGAATATGGGCCAGTGAACCCAAAACATCAAAAGATGCCAGGTACATGTCCATCTCCCGATCATTACCAACCGTAAATTTTTCTACAGCTTCAAGGGATGCTATATTTTTTTGCCAGAGTTTCATAATAGTATTTTATAGAACCTGCTTACCGGACAGGCAGGCATTGCTGATCATTATTGTTATGATTGGTTGAGATGTTAAATAACCTGTTATGCATAAAGGTTGTTTATTCCAAAACCAATTTTAAAAGTTCAATATAAGTATCAATTCCTTCTTCTATTTCTTTCAAATAAATATATTCGTCTGCTGTATGGCTCCTTGCACTATCACCTGGTCCCATTTTTAATGCAGGAAATGGCATCAGCGCTTTATCAGAAGTAGTTGGTGAACCGTAATAACCTCTCCCCATGCTGGTACCAGCTTTCACCAACGGATGCTCCAATGGTATAGAAGTTGATTTCATTCTTGTCGTACGGGGCTTATACTGGCTTTGCAGGTTTGATTTCAACGCTTCCAGTATTTCTTCAAAACTGTACAATTCGTTTACACGAACGTCTATTACAAATTTACATTGAGAAGGAACAACATTGTGTTGCTTGTTTTCCGTTTCAATAATGGTCACACTCATTCTGGATTCACCGAGTAAATCGCTTACTTTATCAAAACGATAATTTCTAATCCAGTTGATATCATCAATGGCCTTGTACAATGCATTCTCCCCTTCATTACGCGCAGCATGACCAGCCCTGCCGTTGGCCGTACAATCAATTACCATCAGTCCGCGTTCCGCCACTGCCATTTCTAATTTTGTAGGTTCTCCCACAATACCAAAATCAATATTACCCAGGTAAGGCAAAACCAGTTCTATCCCATTCACACCGCTTATCTCTTCTTCTGCGCTGGCAGCAAATACTACATTATGATTGATGTCTTTCCTGTCGTAGTAATATAAAAACGTTGCCATCAGCGATACCAGGCAGCCACCCGCATCATTACTTCCCAATCCAAAAAGTTTATCGTCTTTTACAACTGGCATAAATGGATCTAACGTATATCCCTTATTAGGTTTCACGGTGTCGTGGTGAGAGTTCAGCAACACGGAAGGTTTTGACGCATCGTAATGTGCATTCTTGGCATATACATTATTACCTACTCTTTTATTGGGAATTCCATTCTCATGGAGGAAATCTGTTATTAGTTCCGCGGTATCATTTTCCTCTTTAGAAAAAGATGGCGTGCTTATCAATAGCTTTAGCAAAGCCACTGCTTTTTCAAATAATATACTGGTCTCTTTGTTCATAAAAAGTTATTCTAAGGTTTGTTTGCTGTTATTGAATAAGTGTACCAGCTGTTTCACTTGTCGTATTTTTCAGTAAATCCCTGGCATCACCAATTAATACTTCCTGCACACCTTTGTCTATTGCAGCCAGTGCGTTCTCTATTTTTGGAATAATTCCTTCAAACAATTTCCCCTCCTTCATTAATTGCTGGTAATTTTTTTTTGTAATCAATTTGATAACTGAATCTTCATCAACTACATTCTCCAATACACCTTTCTTTTCAAAGCAATAGATCAACCGCACTTCAAATTGCTTTGATAAATCTACTGCCAACACAGATGCAATGGTATCTGCGTTGGTGTTCAGCATTTGTCCTTTGCCATCATGTGTAAGCGGTGCAATAACAGGAACCAATCCGTTATCAATAAATAACTGCAGTTGTTCAAACCCGGAAACAGCTTCTTTTATATCGCCTACAAATCCATAGTCAATTTCTTCCACAGGTCGCTTTGTCGCAGGCAACACATTTGCATCTGCACCGGTGAGGCCAATGGCATTGCATAAGCGCGACTGCAATTGAGCAACCATTTTCTTATTGACAAGACCAGCATACACCATCGTTACTAAATCAATGGTTGCCTCATCTGTTATACGTCTTCCATTGATGTATTTTGATTCAATGCCCAGTTTGTCGCCAATGCGTGTAGCAATTTTTCCACCACCATGAACCAGTATCTTTTTTCCTTTAATGGCTGCAAAATCATCGAGGAATGAGGAAAGATTATTTTCATTGTCAATAACATTCCCACCAATCTTTATGATAAATAACTTTTCCCGTACCCTGCCACCTGAAGCTGTTGCCTGTAACGGGGTATTTTCTTTGGTGGCCATTGTTACTAAAGGAATTTTTTTGTAAAAAAAATCTACCTGTTTTATAATTTACACTTGATTATGAAATGGATTTTAAAATTTCAGCCAGTACAGCTTGCGCCGCCCATACGCGATTGGCAGCCTCCTGTGTTACAATACTATTGGTACCATCTAATATTTCGTCACTCAATTCCACATTTCTTCTCACCGGCAGGCAGTGCATTACTTTTGCATTATTGGTCAACTGCAATTTTTCATTGGTCATCATCCAGTCCGGATCGTTACAATAAATTCTTCCGTAGTCAGTAAACGTGCTCCAATTTTTAACATACACAAAATCTGCATCCTTTAATGCTTCATCCTGGTTTTGAGTAATGCAGGCACCCTTTGTAAATTGTTGATCCAATTCATAGTCTTCCGGATGAGTAATCACGAAATCTGCTTCACCCCATGCATTTACCCATTGTGAAAAACTATTGGCAACACATTGGGGTAACGGTTTTACATGCGGTGCCCATGTGAGTACAATTTTTGGTTTATGCTGAACCGGCGAACCAGTCATTGATTCTTTTATGGTAATAATATCTGTTAAACTCTGCAAAGGATGAAGGGTGGCGCTTTCCAGGCTCACTACCGGAATACCTGCATATTTGATAAATTGTTTGATGTAGAGTTCACTGTAATCATCCTCCCTGTTTTTTAGCGAAGGAAAAGTGCGAATACAAAGGATGTCAAAATATTTTCCCATGATGGGGGCGGCATCTTTTACATGTTCTACAGTATTACCGCTCATGATGGCTTCTTCTTCAAACTCCAGTGCCCATCCATCTTGTCCTACATTGAATACAATCACTTCCATGCCCAGGTTTTGCGCGGCAATTTGTGTGCTCAGCCTGGTGCGCATGCTGGGATTCAGAAACAACAAACCAATGCGCTTATTCAAACCCAGTGTTTTATCTTTTAAAGGATTTAATTTATAAGCCAGTGCTTTTTGCACAATTGTATTGATATCGCTTACATCATTTACAGAAATAAATTGCTTCAATGTTGAAGAGGGTTTATGGTGAAAGAAATAATCGTCATACGTCAGTATTGAGTGGTGAGTCGAGAGTGGCACCAAAAGTACTTCACTACCTCTCAATGTGTGTTTTCCCTCTTGCCACTGGCTACTCCCCACTTACGCCTTCACATTCATTATCTCCGCAATTGCTTCCTGCAACGCTTCCAAAAATTCATCCACCTGTTTTTTACTAATAGCGAGAGACGGCAGCAACCTGATTACATTGGGTTTTGCTTCTCCCGTAAATACATTATAATCGTATAATAATTTTTTGCGCAGATCTTTCAGTTGTGGAGGAACATCAAATCCTATCATCAATCCCCGACCCCGTATGTTTTCAATACCATCGATTGTTTTCAAACGGTTCCTTATATACATACCGCGCTGCTTTGCCATTTCAAGCAGGTTTTCTTTTTCTATTACTTCCAGAACACCAAGTGCTGCTGCACATGCAAGTTGATTGCCACCAAATGTAGTACCCAGCATTCCATGTTTTGACTTTATGTGCGGTGCAATGAGTATTCCGGCAACAGGGAAACCATTTCCCATCCCTTTTGCCATGGTATAGATATCTGCATTCACTCCTGCGGCATCATGAGAAAAAAATTGTCCGCTTCTTCCATAACCGCACTGCACACTGTCTGCAACATACACTGCACTGTATTCATCGCACAATGCACGAATCAGCTGAAGAAAACTTTCATTGGCAACATTAATACCACCAACGCCCTGTATCCCTTCAATGATGACCGATGAAATTTCTTTACCCTGATCTTTAAAACATTCCGCCAATGCCTGTTCATCATTGAATGGAAGAAATATAACATTGCCGGTTTGATTAACCGGCGCTACAATAGCGGGATTATCAGTTACTGCAACAGCCAGGGATGTGCGCCCATGAAAAGATTTAGTAAATGCAATTACCTTTTTTCTGCCGTTGTGAAAAGAAGCGAGCTTTAATGCATTCTCCGTTGCTTCGGCCCCACTGTTGCAAAGGAACAATTGGTAGTCTTTCTTGCCGCTTATGTCACCCAATTTATCAGCCAGTTCCTTTTGAATTGGAATATGAACCGAATTGGAATAGAATGCAATTTTATTCAGTTGCTCTTCAATTCTTCTTACCCAATGCGGATGTGTATGGCCGATGCTGATAACTGCATGTCCCCCGTACATATCAAGATACTGAACACCATTGTCATCCCACACATAAGAACCCTGGGCTTTTGTAATGGTTATGTTGTTGAGCGGGTAAACGTCGAATAAAGTCATCTTAATTTGGTTTAAGGTGAAAGTTATAAGGCATAAGGCCTGTTACTTTTCACCGCGTAAATATTTTAAAAAAGAAGTAAGCATCGCTCTTACTTCGTTAACAAGTTTATTTATAGTATCATAATCAGCCAGACTTATATGATTTAATTCAAAAGCTGAACAACAGCAATAGTCTGTTTCTTTTACTGACCCCACGGAATTATTCAGAAAATGTGCAAAATCTTTGTTTGTATATCTACGGCACCCTTCAACTATGTTTAATGGTACAGATAGTACTGCACGCGGTAGTTGCGAGGTTAACGTATATCTTTCCTCTTTTGGAAATTTAACAGCAATATTTTTTTTCACGTACATATACAATTCATGCGACTTTTTCCAAACATCCATTTTTTTATACTCTCTCCTAGTAATAGGTTTAAGGTTTGTTGCCAGTCAAATTGAATGATACTGCAAGCCTTACACCCTACTCCTTAGATCCTTAACCTGTAATTCCTTCTTAAAATGCTACTGCCTTTAGTCTCAGCCCCTCGGTCTCCTCAATACCCATCATCAAATTCATATTTTGTACCGCCTGGCCACTGGCGCCTTTTAATAAGTTATCAATTGCTGAATGAACTACCAATTTATTACCTGTTTGCTCTAATTGAATAACTGCTTTGTTGGTATTTACTACTTGCTTAAGACAAATTGGTTCTTCACTAATTGTAGTAAATGGATCTGATTTATAAAAATCCTTGTATGCGCCGATGAGTTCAGTTATCCCACGCCCGCATTGAACAATGGAACTAATAAATATTCCCCTCGTAAAATCACCTCTCCAGGGTACGAAGTTCAGATCAATGCCATCGCCAGGTTGCAACTGTAATAAGGAAGCACCTATTTCTCCCAGGTGCTGATGCGTAAGCGTTTTATAAGCTTGTATATTATTGGCGCGCCAGCTAAAATGTGAAGAGTTACTCAAACTTTGTCCGGCCCCGGTAGAACCCGTAATACCTGTAGTATAAATATCTTTTAGTAAACCTTCTTTTGCCAATGGCAGCAAGCCCAATTGAATGGCTGTGGCAAAACAACCCGGATTAGCAATATTTTTTGCTGAAGCTATATGTCCCTTATTTAATTCTGGCAACCCATAAATAAACTGACGATCTTTTATTTGTGCATTTGCCGCCAGCCGGAAATCCTGTGAAAGATCAATTATCCTGATATGATTAGAAATTTCATTGGCTGTTAAAAATTTCTTCGCTTCACCATGACCCACACACAAAAACAAAACATCTATATCATCTTTCAGCACATCAGAAAATTGTAAAGATGTTTCACCCAGTAAATCCGGGTGAACAGTTGCAACAGCATTACCCGCATTACTTTTGCTATGCACAAAAACTATTTCGGCAAGTGGATGGTTAATCAGAAGCCTGATCAATTCTCCGCCCGTATAACCGGCTCCGCCAATGATACCAATCCTGATTTTTTTCATATCAAATACAATTGAACCTGTCGTTATTGGTTGACGGTTGTGAACTCAAGATAAATTCAATATCCGCTGCTGTCTTATTAGATATGCGGTGTTTCTTACCAGCTGCTATATGAAATCCCTGTCCTGCTGCTACGGTAAATTGATCATCTCCCACTTCAAAGCAGGCCGTTCCTTCCAGTATAAAAAAGAATTGCTGTGCATTATTATGATAGTGTAATACTTCTGAAGAGTTTGCCGGCATTCGTTCCTGCTTTACCGATAAATCCTTGGTATCTGCCAAAACCCAACCCTCACAAGCGGCCCCCCATTGATAATGTTTAATGCTGTTATCTTTAGAGACAATACTCATTTGTTAGTTTCTTTTACCTGGTGATAGATCATGGTCTGGTTACCGAAAATTTTACTGAACCCTCTTACATCTTCACCGCTCCATCCATTGTTCATTTCACCATACTTACCAAATCGGCTGTTCATTAAATCATATACAGATTCTATCCCGGTTACCTGGAAGCGATAAGGTTGTAACTGAACAAATACTGATCCGGTTACATTTTGCTGGCTGTTGATAAAGAAAGCCTCAATATCGCGCATAACAGGATCCAGGATTTGTCCTTCATGCATCCAGTTGCCGTAAAACTGTGCCAGTTGATCTTTCCACTGCAATTGCCATTTGGTGAGTACATGTTTTTCAAGCGCGTGATGTGCTTTCAATATTATCATGGGAGCAGCTGCTTCAAACCCCACCCGGCCTTTGATTCCAATGATGGTATCTCCTACATGAATATCGCGGCCAATTGCAAAAGGACCGGCAATTGATTGTAAATATTGAATGGCTTCAGATGGATGATCAAAAGTATTTTCGTCCACTTTTTTCAATTCCCCTTTTACAAACCCAAGTTCAATATTTCTTTCGCCGGATGCCGTTAATTGTGTGGGCCAGGCAGATTCCGGCAAAATACCCTTACTGTTCAAAGTTTCCTTACCTCCCACGCTGGTTCCCCAAAGTCCTTTATTTATTGAATAAACTGCTTTTTCAAAATTCATTTCCACAGCTTTCGATTTCAGGTAGTCTATCTCTGCTTCTCTGCTCAATTTAAGATCACGGATAGGTGTAATAATTTCAACACCCGGTATCATGATATTAAAAATCATATCGAACCTTACCTGGTCATTACCCGCACCTGTACTTCCATGCGCCACTGCATCTGCATTTAATTTCTTTACGTGTTCTGCTATATGCAATGCCTGGCTCAATCTTTCAGCGCTAACACTCAGCGGATAGGTATTATTTTTTAAACAGTTTCCAAAAATCAGGTACTTAATGATACCGTCGTAATATCCTTTAACTGCATTTACGCTGGTATGTGTTTTTACGCCCAGCTTATATGCGTGGGTTTCAATTTTTTTTAGTTCTTCCTCTGTAAACCCACCCGTATTCACAATTACAGAATGCACTTCATAACCCTTGTCTTCATCCAGGTATTTAACACAGAAAGTTGTATCTAAACCGCCACTGAATCCTAAAACCACTTTCTTTACTCCTGTGTTTTCAGCGTCAGGAAACCTTTGAGTATTTCTTATATTATTCAGACTCATTAATATTTGTTTTGAAAAATGAATAAACGCTGAATCCTGAAATTGTTTTAGAAGCTGAAATAGTTAAAAATAGATTTTAACCGGCTGGCCCCGGTGTTGGTTCCGCTGTTACTATTATTATTGTCTTTACCTGTCAGCCATTTCAACAACCTGCTTTGCTTTATTTTCATAAAGCGTTCGTATAATTTAGAATGCGCTTTGAAATCTTCTGCGGTTTCGCGTGGCTCGAAATGATCTTTGGGATCATAAAGCATGGCCGTGCACATACAATTTTTCCGTTCCTTACTCATTAATATATCGTAGTTCACACAACTCTTGCAGCCCGCCCAGAATGCTTCATCCTGGGTCAATTCAGAATAGGTTACGGGTTCATATCCCAATTCAGAATTAATTTTCATTACTGCAAGCCCGGTTGTAAGACCAAATAATTTTGCATCGGGATATTTTTCACGGCTCAGGTTAAAGATGCGCTTCTTAATGGACTTGGCAACCCCGCTTTTGCGATAAGCAGGTGCTACAATTAAACCACTATTGGCAACATATTCACCATGGCTCCAGGTTTCAATGTAACAAAAGCCCACCCATTCTCCGGATTTTGTAATTGCAATCACTGCCTTGCCTTCTTCAATCTTCTGTTCTATGTATTGAGGACTACGTTTGGCAATTCCTGTACCCCTGGCCATTGCACTGCTCTCCATTTCCGACGTAATGGTAGATGCGTATATTCTATCTTCAGGCGTAGCCACCTTTATAATGATCTGCTGATTGTCCACGATTAAATAAAATTTGATAATTGGATGACCAATCCTGGATAATAGTAAAAGATTCCGGGGGAATATTTCACTGATAGGGGCCCTGGTTAGCGGCTCGTCCTATCAGCAACCACGTCGCGGTCGCGGGAGAAAGTAAAAACAACGCCTTGTAAAGTACACTGCTGTGTTTACAATGGCGGTATGGTTTGTTTTGTTTGTCAACTTTAGTTCAGCATTTAATGATTCAACTATTGTGAAACGCAAAAGTATAATTTTTGTGTATAAATGCACCAAATAATTTACTAAAGCTTTGTTACTTGTACTAACAGATGTTATTATGTTGCCGGCTGCAGTAAGTATGAACAACAATGTTGCCTCGCACACTTGTACAGTTGAAAGGCGATTCTGCACCTAATGGCAAATTTCACACCAACCATTAGGGTGCAGGACAAAAAAAATCCCGCCGGTATACACCAACGGGATTTACTTGCTTGTTCTTAAATCTTATTACACTTATAATTTAGCTATCACAACATCTTCAACAACCTTGGTGCTATTGCTTACTTTGTAAACAGTTGTTTGGTTGGTTACTTTGTTGGTAACTTCAAAAGTTGTTCCGGTAAATATTTCAGCATCTGCGGCATCCAGCTTAAATCTTTTGGAAATATTTTCGCCAGACACTTTTTCAGTATACAAAACATTACCTGAAGCTTCTTTGATGGTGATTACATATTCACCTGAAACACTGTTATTCAAATTCAGTTGAAATACTGGCAAGCTTTCGCTTTTACCTACAAATTTCAATTCTGAAGGAACATCAGATTTTTTGTCGGCTGCAAACGATGTATTGTTTACGCCAAGTGTAATAACTGTTGCCAGTGCCATTGCGGCCATTTTGTAATTGCTCATAACTTTTTTCATAAAGAGAATTTTAAGATTAATGATTAAATAATAGTTCAGTTTGTCTGATAAAAAAATTTGTATACGGCTGCAAAACGTGAAGGCAAACAAACGAATGATATGTGCAAGAAGGGAGTAAAGTTTCCCGGTACGTTAGAAATAAGCCAGTCTGTTGCGACTGTTTCGTTTGATGATGTAAAAGTAATGCGCGCAGTAACAGCATTCAAACCAACTTAATGAAGAATCTGGTATCCTGAACTTCGGGTATACATGGCTGAAACCCTTGTTAATGCTGCATTTGTGCAATATAATAAAATGATGCCCAAAGAAAAATCAACAGCCTTTGTTAAGTTTTTATTAACTGTATTTACTTGAATTCACCCATAGACATTGTAAAATCACGTAGGTAAACAGCAGTGTATTGCCTTAATAAAATCCGGGGTAATAGATAAATTGATGGGTGATGTAATGATTACAGGATGATCAATGGGTCCATTTATTCAATTCATCTGCTACTTTTCTATCATTACTTAATCGTGGAACTTTATTTTGTCCACCCAACTTCCCAACACTTTTCATGTATTCAATAAAACCATTTTTTTGTACCCGTTTTATGCGCAACTGACGGAGTATATTACCCGAAATCAAATCGTCATAATAAATATTTTTCTTTCTCAGGTTGTTGTCTACTTTGGCAGCAAATGCATCCAGGTTTTCCGGTGCACTTTCAAATTCCACAAACCATTCATGAAAACTCTTTGAATCTCCTTGTTCAATTACGGGTGCCACTGTAAATTCTGTTATCCGCAAACCTTCTTCTTCTGCTGCCTTCATTAAACTATATTCCACTTCTTCTCCAATCACGTGTTCTCCAAAAGCAGAAATAAAATGTTTGATCCTTCCCGTAACAACAATGCGATAGGGATTGAGCGATAAAAATTTTATGGTATCACCCAGGTTATATCCCCATAACCCTGCATAGTTGTTAATTACCAATGCATAGTTCTCGCCAGCCTGCACATCTTTCAGGCTAATGCGGGTGGGATGCTCATTTAAAATTTCAGCGGCAGGAATAAATTCAAAAAAGATTCCACTATTGGTATTCAATAAAAGTCCTTCAGCGTTTTGTGAATCCTGAAATGCAAAGAATCCTTCCGAGGCAGGAAAGGTTTCGATGGTATCTATACGCTTTCCAATACTATCAAATAATCTGGCTTTATAAGGTTCAAAATTTACTCCTCCATGCACCAATAGTGAAAAATTCGGGAACAAATCTTTTATTTTTTTATCGGTCAATTGCATCAACCGATCAAAATACATCTGCATCCATGGTGGAATACCACTAATAAGTGTCATATCCTGGTTACGCGTTTCTTCTACTATCTTATCCAGTTTTGTTTCCCATTCATCTATGCAATTGGTTTCATAAGAGGGCAGCTGATTGGTGCGCAGGTATTTTGGAATATGATGATTGACGATCCCACTTAATCTTCCCGTAGGTATGCCTCCCACTCTTTCTAATTCAGGTGAACCGGAAAGAAATATCATTTTGCCATCTGCAAACTTATTGTTGCCTGTTTCTGCCATATAACAAAGCAGTGCATTTCGGGCAGAATTAATATGATTGGGAATTGAATCATTGGTTATAGGAATGTACTTAATGCCGCTGGTAGTTCCGGATGTTTTTGCGAAATAAATAGGCTGCCCTTTCCACAAAACATTGTGTTTTCCCTGTTTTATTTGTTCAATATAAGATTTGTATTGTTCATAGTCGCGCAGGGGAATGGCTTGTCTAAATTCCTCGTAAGTTTTAATTTCCTGCATCTTGTGATCAGCTCCAAAACTGGTTTTGACACCCGTCTTTAGCAGCTCCCCGAAGATTTTTTGCTGATCCTCAAGGGCATTTGCCATGTCTTTCTTAACCTGGCGGTGTACATACGAAGCAAAGGGTTTGGCAAGAAACGACTTGAATTTCATATAGTCCCGTTATGGGTGAGCAAATATAGAACGATGTGACATTCCGAAAGCGTTAATTCTGACGGAAATAAATTGAATTTTCTGTTTGCCCGTATTGAAAATCCGCTTACCTTTGCCGTCCTTAAATCGGATTATTATGTTCGCAGTTGTAAAAATAGCCGGCCAGCAATTTAAAGTAGAAAACGGACAAACTTTGTTTGTTCCCCGTGTAGAGGGTACTACCGGAGATAAAGTTGAATTTTCTGAAGTATTGCTGACAGACAACAACGGCACGGTAAGTGCGGGTGCTGCTTTGAAAGCAATTGTTAAAGCAGAGATACTGAGCCAGGTGCAAGGTGATAAAGTGATCGCATTTAAAATGAAAAGAAGAAAAGGTTTCCGTAAGAAACATGGTCACAGAACTCATTACACGAAAATTAAAATTGAAAGCATCGCTTAATCAATATGGTTGCAATTCGAAATTGATAACTACAAAATTTTAAAACTCTTTTCTCATGGCACATAAAAAAGGCGAAGGCAGTGTAAAGAACGGACGTGATTCGCAAAGTAAAAGACTTGGTGTAAAAATTTATGGTGGTCAACCTGCTATATCCGGTAATATCATCGTTCGTCAACGTGGTACTGTTTATCATCCTGGAAAAAATGTTGGTGTTGGAAAAGACTTTACATTGTTTGCATTGACTGATGGATTGGTTGAATTTAAAAAGACTCGCGGTAACAAAACATTTGTTTCTGTTAATGCAGTTGAGGCTAGTGCTTAAAAGAATTTCAAAGAAATACCAAAAAAAGTTTGCATTTTCTAAAAGAAGTTATAATTTTAACTTCGTTAAATTCTTTTACTAACCAATTAAATTCAAAAAAACATGGCAACTGCAAAGAAAGCCGCAAAGAAAAAAGCAGCACCTAAGAAAAAAGCTGCAAAGAAAGCTGCTCCAAAAAAGAAAGCCGCAAAGAAAAAAGCTGCTAAGAAGAAATAAGCCTCTTCAATTTAAAATGATAGTAAGTCCTGGCAAATGCCGGGACTTTTTTTATTTCCCAGGACGAGGAACTTAAATCAAACATATATTTTAGATTATTCTCTCCATTGAATTGAGTGATGGTTTTGTTTTCTATCATTGCTGAACAATCAATTATCTTGTCAAACTTTATTCTTTAAAATGTATTACTGATTATATCAAAAAAGATCGAAATTCAGGTTTATAAAATTCATTTAATCACTTAAAAAGACTTGCCTCGTTTCGGGCGAGGGATTAAAACATGGATAACTATTCAATAGCAGATCGGTTTTCATTGCTTTCGAAGATCATGGATATTCATGGTGAAAATTCCTTCAAAGCAAGATCCTATGCGGCTGCGGCATTCAATATTGAGAAACTACCCCAACAATTGTCGGAAACCCCGCAAGAGAAACTTTCTTCAATAAAAGGCATCGGAGAATCTGCAGCAAAAAAAATAGTTGAATTACTGGAAACCGGTAAACTTCAGGTGCTGGAAGATTTGATTCAAAAAACACCTGCGGGTGTACTTGAAATGTTGAATATAAAAGGAATTGGGCCAAAGAAAATAGCAACCATCTGGAAAGAGATGGAAATAGAATCGCTGGGAGAATTGTTGTATGCCTGCAATGAAAACCGCTTAATGATGTACAAAGGATTTGGCGAAAAAACACAAACAAATGTGCAGGAAGCCATCGATTATTATATGCAGAACAAAGGAAGTTTTTTATATGCAGAAGTAGAGGCGTTGTTTCCCAATATTAAATCCTACCTGCAAAAAATGCTTCCTGCAACTTCTATTGCAGTAACCGGTGCCTACCGCAGACAAGAACTCACCATTGACGAACTGGAATTTGTGATTGCAAAATCAAATGCAGCCGTGAAGCCATTGTTTCAAACTGCCAACCCTCCTGAATTATTGGAAGAAAAAGATAATTTGCTGCTGTATAAATTAAAGAATGGATTACGGCTGAAACTGCATACCGGCGCAACCAACTTTTCAGAAAAATTATTTCTTACAACGGGTACACCTGAGTTTATACAAGCTTTTAAACAAAATTATCCGAAAGCAAATTTTTCTGGAGTCGATAACGATGATGATTCAATTTTCACAAGTGCCGGTTTACAACAAATACCCCCATTCCTCAGGGAAACAGCAGCTGTTTTTGAAAAATTGAGAGATCAGAACAGCTATTCTGTGATACGGGAGAATGATATCAGGGGAATCATACATTCACATTCTAACTGGAGCGATGGCAGCAATACCATTGAAGAGATGGCCAATGGTTGTATTGCAAAAGGATACGAATACCTTGTCATTAGTGATCATAGCAAAAGTGCTTTTTATGCGAATGGCCTGCAGGAAAATCGAATACGGGAACAACATCAATATATAGATTTGTTGAATGATAAGTTAAAACCGTTCCGGATATTTAAGAGTATCGAATGTGATATACTCAATGATGGATCGCTTGATTATTCCGCCTCCATGCTGTCTACATTTGATCTGATCATAGCTTCCGTACACGCCAACCTTAAAATGACGGAAGAAAAAGCAATGATGCGAATGATCAATGCCATTCAAAATCCTTACACTACTATATTAGGACATATGACAGGCCGCTTATTGCTGAGCAGGAAGGGTTACCCGGTTGATCATGTGAGGATCATTGATGCCTGTGCTTTAAATAATGTAGTTATTGAACTCAATGCGCATCCGCGGAGACTGGACATGGATTGGCGTCACATTCAATATGCAATTGATAAAAACGTCTTAATTTCTATCAATCCAGATGCTCACAGCATTGAAGGTTTTGATGATTGCCGCTATGGCGTTTTGGCTGCACAAAAAGGAGGACTTACAAAAGAAAATAACCTAAGCAGTTTTTCACTGAATGAATTTGAAACCTTTCTTAAGAAAAGAAAACTACTTAAGAATTTATAGACGGATGGCTGATTTTTTCTTCTGACGACTCACGATTCACCACTCACTTTTTCACACCGCCGCTCTCAACAATGGCAGGCTTACAAAAAAAGTAGTTCCTTTTCCTTCCGTAGTTTCGAACCATAACTCTCCTTTTGCCTGTTCAACAATGCTCTTACTCATGGCAAGGCCTAACCCTGTTCCGGAGGTTTTAGTAGTGAAGTTTGGTGTAAAAATTTTTTCTTGCACCTGCAAAGGAATGCCATCGCCATTGTCTGTTATTTTAATTACAATAAAATCACCCTCCAGTTCTTCAGACATCATTACCACCCGCTCTTCATTATTTTCACAGGCTTCCACCGCATTCTGAAGAAGGTTGGTGAATAAACGGTTTAATTGCGTTTTATCGGCATATAGAACAATGCGCTGCGATACCGGCTCCCAGGTAAATACCAGGTTCTCCGTTGTAACATACAATGATGACAACGATTGAAGCATTTCATGGAGATCAAAGACTTCATTTTTGGAATTGCCAATATTTGCAAACTGTGAAAAATCGGCGGCAATCTTTGAGAGGTGATCAATTTGTTCAATCAACGTGCGTGCCACACTGGATGTCATTTCTCTTACTGAAGGAGAATTATTGTCAATTGCTTTCTGCAGGTACTGAATGCTCAACTTCATTGGTGTGAGCGGATTTTTTATTTCATGTGCTACCTGTCTTGCCATTTCCCGCCATGCTCCCTCTCTTTCACTTTTAGCAAGCTGAGCTGCACTCGCCTCAAGTTTGGTGACCATCTTATTATATTCTGTAACCAACCCTCCAATTTCATCATTTCGGTTCCAGGGTATTTCTTCGTTGGTGCGACCAAGATTTATTGCACGCATCTTTTCGCCGATTAGTGTAAACGAAGAAGTGATACGATTGGTAATAAACAATGCTATTGCACCGGCGATTAAAAATATAAATGCATTCAGGTTAATGATGGTTACAAGGAAATTTGAAATTTCCTTTTTTAGTTCAAGTTGTGAATCAAAGGAAGGGATATTGATATATGCATAAGCCTTACCATCGGCATCTCTTACGGGGCTGTAGATACTCTGGTAAGTTAATTTGGCCATTTGCTCATCATTGATAAACTGCACGAGGTTTTTATTATGCAGGTTATAATAAGCAATGGGGTTCATCTTAACGCTTAAAATACCTTTACTATAAACAATGAGATTTGATGACACTACCAGGTTGCCGGCCAAATCGTAAAAATTAATATCAGTACCATGAATTTCCGCAACCCGCTGTACCATATTTTCAAGGTATTTTTTATCACCTGCTTCATAAAATCTTAATTTATCATCAAACACCTCTGATCGTTTAATTTCAGTCTGCACCTGGTTATTCATGATTTGCATGGCCTTGCTCAGACGTTCTATATTATTTCTTTTATAGCGGCTGATAAAAAAGAATATAGTGGCTATACCAATCACAATAAATGAAATGAGGGTGATAAATATAAACGTTCCATGAATCTGCGATCGCAGGTTCACCTGGAAGTATTCCCGGATGAGGTACCATCGTAACCTGGTTTGAATCAGCACGGAAATAACACGAAAGCTGGCCAGCAGGACAAGAAACGTACTGAACAGGTAAGCAAACAGTGTCATTCCTTCAATCAGGTAATTGTCATCGCGTACAATCACCACTACTTTATCATGGTTTCTATACCACAATTCATCAAATCCATTTTTTCTGCGCTGTTCATATTCACCCCTTGGTATAAGATCATCCGATAACACTGTGGGAAAAGGGTAGTCGTTATTATAATCAATCAGCCGCTTGTTCTTATAAACCGCAAACCTGGTATTGGGTGCATATTCAACCTGGTACTCCTGTCGGAACAATTCCGGTATCAGCGCATCATTCTTATATTTCTTAGGTTCCGATAAAACAAAGAAATAGCCGACAACTTTTTGGTCAGTGTCTAACACTTCTTTCTTATAGATATAGGAAAATTTATCAAATGATTTTGAAAAGTATTTTAAATCCTTCACATCGGTTGAACGACCTTCAACCCGAAAAATAACATCCAGTGAATCGTAAGAGTAAGAATTCTGGTCGTCATTGTAAAGCGGTTTCGGAAACACTTTAGAAGAATCAAATGTATAAATGCGGGTATCATACCTGATCATGTAAGGCGCAAAATTTTTATTGACGATACTATCTTTTAGAAAATGATTGGAAGACTGAACGCGGAAGCGATCGAAACTATCAAATAAAAAGCTATTATCGAAATAACGCAAGGCGATACTCAATAACTTTTCGTTGGTAGGATCCGACTGTTCGGTTAATTTTTCTGCGTAAGAGAGCCTTGTCTCAAATTCAATTCGTTTGTTTTCAAAAATGATAATAACTGAAATGGAGAATGAAAAAACAAAAAGCCATACCAGTACTTCAGAAATGGCAAATTTAAAATCTGCACCTGTAACAAAATGTTGCTGCATAAACCATACATACAAAAGCAGCCAGATTAAAACGTAGATATTCAATTCTACAAACGGGCTGCCCTGCACAGCAGTGAGCAAAATAAGTCCGGTGATGGCTATAATAATAAACAAAACGTATTTACGCTGTTTAGCCAATGGTGAAATCAACTGTAAAATAACCTGTGATAAAAAAAAGTAACTGAGCGATAAAGTTGCCAATACCAGGAAACCGCCCAGGCTGTTCAGGTTGACGAGGCTGAAAAAATTGGTTACATTAAAAGATATTTTTGAATTTGAAATCAGGCTTTTAATGATACTGGCAAATACAAAGGTGGTGAGTACCATGAATACGATGGGCAATATCAACACAATCCAATACCAGTTTTTATTTTTGGTAAGACTGAATCTTTTCTCCCCTACTTCGCGCCTGATAAATAGAACAATCCAGCAAAAGAGTAAGGAATTTATCAACAAATCCCCCAATGAACTCAATACTATATTTGAACCGTAAACGGTAGGATCAAATATTTCGTATTGACGCAAATTCAATAATGAAGGAAAGGAATAAGTGATCAATCGCAATGCCAAAACAATTCCGATTAAAAACAAAATACCCTGGCCATACCCAAATGTTACCGAGAAATAATGCGCCGTATTGTGAATGGTAATCAATAACAATACAATGGCAATAATATTCAGTGTTAGTGTAAGCCAGTTTGTATTTTCCCGTACCGCAACAAATTTTGCCTGCAGGAAAAATAGTGGCTGACCGGTAATACTATTCACAGGGTAAGCAGTTTCCTTATCGGTCACGCTGACGCTTTTCTCGGCCTGCGGATAATTGACAAACTCTTTTTTAAGCTTTGTAATTTCAAGGAAATATTCTCTTCGTACCAATACAAGCGCTATCGCAAGCAAAGGTTTGTTATTGATTATCACCTGCCTTCGTATGCATTCATATTCCCCGTTCCGAAGCCTTATCATTTCATTCACAGGATCTTCCAGCAACAGGTTGTTTTCCGGCACAATTAACTGGGTGTTCCAGAACCTGAGATCATAATTGCCGATACTGTCTTTTGTATAAAGAAAGATGCTGTATTGTCTTTTTTCAGCAACTTCATCCAGTTCGTTTTCTGAATACTGCTGGCTGATGAGTTTTTGAAGTAAAGTGGTATCAGCAATAAATTGATCGAAATCTTTTTCCTGGTATTGAATATCCTGTTCAATATGTTTACGCAGGTATTTGGCAGAGGACGAAGAATACCAGTAATTATCGATGATAAAAGCAATGGTAAATAACCAGGCCGCTCCCAGAAAGAAGAATGCATTTTTCCTGACAACCTGCTGAAAAAAATTTTTCAAGATGAAGAATTTTGCTTTTTGATGCTGTTCCAGATAGCATCCATTTCCGTCAGACTCATATCAGTGAGAGAGCGATTTTGTGATGCGGCTATTTGTTCCATCTTTGTAAACCGCGAGATAAATTTTTTGTTTGTTTTTTCCAGGGCGTTTTCCGCATCTACTTGCAAAAACCGTGCATAATTGATAAGTGAAAAAATGAGGTCCCCAAACTCTTCTTCTGTTTTAAGGGCATCATTTAATTCCAGCGCTTCTTTCAATTCACCCATTTCCTCTTCAACTTTTTCCCATACTTGCTCACGATTATCCCATTCAAAACCTGCCTGTTTTGCTTTTTCCTGCAATCGCATTGCTTTGACTGTAGCTGGTAACGATTTGGGAACTCCGCTTAGTATTGATGTCTTTCCTTCTTTCAATTTTAATTTCTCCCAATTCCGTTTTACTTCTTCTTCATCCTGCACTTTAACATCTCCATAAATATGGGGGTGACGGGCCACCAGTTTATCTGAAATACCATCCATCATTTCCTGTAACGTAAATTTTTTTTGCTCGGTTCCTATTTTAGCATAGAAAAGAATATGCAGCATTAAATCTCCGAGTTCTTCTTTAATTCCTTTCCAGTCTTCTTCTGTAATGGCATCTGCCAGTTCATACATTTCTTCAATGGTTAATTGCCGGAGTGATTGAATGGTTTGTTTTCTGTCCCAGGGACATTGTTCACGCAATTCATCCATAATTTTCACCAGGCGCAGGAAAGATTCAGCAGGCATTTGCATATAATTTTGTTCAGGCTAAGAAAATTGAAGGAAAGACAAAAAGAAAAATAATCCAACAAGAAGGATCACCACGAATAAAGAAAATACATTCAGGATAATAAATTTAGCGATGGTTTTCATTCTGCCCTGCTGGTAAAATTTACGCAGGGCTTTGTACAGGTAAAAAAATATTCCTGCGATAATTAACCCTTTCGGAATATTCAGCCAGGTCCACCCTGTTGAATTCTCTAGCTTATCTATTGCAAAATAAAACAAAAGGATTATAAATGTAGCGCAATAGAGATGGATGGAGAATATGCCATGATCAACATAATAAAAATTTTTGCGTCTTGCATATAGCATCAATAACAACAAGGCATAAATGGGCAAGGATATAAAAAGTGCCTGCGGCAATGTGTGCATGAATTTCTCAAGGAACAAAGTCATCGTCTCTTTCTTATCACTCTGCAATTTTTTATTGAAGAAAATACCCCTGTGCATCAGCAATCTTTTGAATCCGCCGTCGCGCTTGTTTTCGGGAAGTTCAAGTTGCACAGAGTCGTAAGCTATTTGTGAACTGAATTTAAAATCATCGCTCAAACCTAGTTTTGCATTATCAGCGACATTCCCATCTTCTGAAACATTTTTGCGGGCCTTGGCCTTTTTTATGTCAGAAACAATTTTAGCAGTCAGTGCATCTGTATTTCCAGTTTTAATATCCAGGGAATCAAGTGAACGGCTATTGGCAATTTTGCGGAGCGAATCTTTTTGCTTTTGAAGTGTTTCTTCCTGTTGCAAATCTGATATCCGCTTATCAACCTTTACCGCTGTTTTTTCAATAGCGGCTATTAACACTGAGTCCTTTGTTTTTTTTAACGCGTCGTTTAATGATTCGCGGGCTTCGGTAAATTCTTTTGTCTGTTCTTCCCGGCTTCTCTCACCTTTTAAAAAACCGTTTGTGTTAAAGATGGAAAAGAAAATGATGAAGAAAAAAGATGCCGTAAATACATACATCCGTATAGGATGAAGATAACTGGCGCGCCTTCCTTTTATATATTCAGAAGACAGAAAACCCGGCCTGATGATCAGGTATTTCACGGTACTGAAAAACTTGCCATCAAAATGCGTAATATCATTGAAAAAATGTGAAATCAAACCCCAGACAGACTCCTTTGGTTCCAGGTTCTCCTGTCCGCAGATATGGCAGTAACGGCCCGACAGATGAGCCCCGCAATTGAGGCAGGCTTTTTCTTTTCTCTCTTTACTATGTGACAAGGGGTGAAATTTGCTTAAAAATAATTATCAATTTTTTATTAGCCTAAAATACATTACTTCACACACAAATTGCGTTATACATATCATGAATAAAATGTGCATTAATTATGCTGCAAAGATCTGTATGGCAACTTCAGGTTTCCTGGCAATGCTGCTTGCCGCAGGGGCTCAGTATTATTATAAAGATATAATAACAACGGATCAAATCAGCAAAACTTACCAATTGCTGAAATTGAATAAGGTATCGCAGGTAAATTTCGGCACTTTTATTCAAAATCAACCCGTGCAGGATGGCATTCAACTGGAACAAACCGTTGATAAAAGGCTCAATCGAGTTACTACTTATACCAATACGGCTTCTACCGGTGAATCCTGGCTGATATCAAATTATAATGACAGTGGCCTGCTGGTCAAAAGCACAGATAGTACCAAAGAAACCGTCACAACTACGATCTATAACTATGATGCCAGCAACCATCTTATAAATATTGGCAGTGTTTCTACGGCCAGAGACAATTCAATTGTTACTGAAGTGCATAATTGGTTCTATAATAATAATGGCCAGCCGCAGAAGATGATCAAAATAAAGAACAATTCGGACACAACTTTCATTGATTTTACCGCAGATGAAAAAGGCAATACCGGTGAAGAAAAAGCCACCCGTAATAAGTATAGTCTCGGTATTACTTATTATTATTACGACAATAACAATCGGCTCACGGATGTAGCAAGGTTTCATAAAAAAGCCGATCGCATTTTACCAGACTATATGTTTGAATACAACAGCGGTAACCAGCTTTCTAAAATGATTGTTGTACCTGATGGTTCCAGCGATTACCAGACCTGGCTTTACACCTATAATGATAAAGGATTGAAGCTGCAGGAAGCATGTTACAATAAACAAAAGCAACTGGCCGGGAAAGTTGAATACCTGTATAAGTTTAATAACTGATACAAATAATTTTAAAAGATCAGTGACTCCCGATTGGATCTTTCCTGATAAATGCAATCAGCATCAGCATCCATCCAAGTATAAAGAATAAGCCCCCGAGTGGTGTAATGAGTCCTATATTTTTAGTGCCCATCGTCTCGGTTGCTTTCAACGCAGTGAGTACATAGAGGGAGCCGGAGAATAATACAATTCCAATCTGAAAACAGTTGCCAGCCCATTTTAATAATGAACCAGGAAATTTTTCATATAGGATACCAACTGCCATCAACGCGAACGCATGATAAAACTGGTACCTGACCCCTGTTTCAAAAACAGCCACTGATTCCGGGGACATTACCTGTTTCAACCCGTGTGCAGCAAATGCTCCCAATGCTACCGACAAAGCTCCTATTAATGCTGCTGCTATTAAAAACCATCTATGCATCTTGAATTGTTTTTAGCAAAGTTTCAATTGTAAGGGAATCTTCCTGAATCAATATATCTGCCTGTTCGTAATAAAGTTTCCTGCCTTGCAATTTTTTTATGATAAAAGATTTTAATTCAGCGTCAGAAATATTTTTTATCAACGGGCGCGTATTTTTCTCCTTTAATAAACGATGAACCAGTACATCCACGGAAGTATTGAGCCAGATTACTGTTCCCTGGTTTTTCATGAAATCTATATTGTTGAAAAAACAAGGCGCACCACCACCGGTTGAGATGATCACATCGCCATGATCTTCTGCAAGAGCTTCCAGTACTTCATGTTCTTTCACCCTGAAATATTCTTCTCCTTTGTCGTGAAAAATCTGCTGGATGCTCATTTCTTCAGCTTTTACAATCTCAGCATCCAAATCATAAAAGGGCAGTTTCAGCCGCTGCGATAATAATTTACCCCAGTGCGTTTTACCTGAACCCATGAAGCCGATCAAAAAGATTTTCATATTGAATAGAAAGAATCGTGAGTTTCGTAAGTCTTAAGTCAGAAATCTGATGCCCCAAAATTTCATAAAGTTTTCCAGTTTTCAAATAACCTGTACAGCTTTGCACCCAGCACATCTGATTGCAAAGCAAAAGCCTGGTAATTTTCATAAGATAGATAACCACAATCTTTTGCTAATAGAAGCCAAGTTTTTGTTTCCTCAAGAGATCCTATAGCATAAATTAAATGTCGTTTAAATTCATTTTCAGAATGCCCCTTACCCCATCCTTCTGCAATATTCGCAGAAATTGACCTGGATGATCTTACCATCTGATCTATTAATGAATAACGCTCTTACTTTGGAAATTGCCTGATAGCATTAAAAATATCCATCGCCAGCTTATAAGAAAATGTAAAAATCTCCAGGTCAAGAAAATTTTTTATCATAAGAATGGTTTTTAGTCTGCTACCAATCAGACTTCAAACCTCATACTTCCTTCTTCTGCCTTACTTAAACGCATTCAACCCTGTTACGTCCATACCGGTTATCAATAGGTGAATATCGTGTGTGCCTTCATAGGTTACCACACTTTCCAGGTTCATCATATGCCTCATAACGCTGTACTCACCTGTAATGCCCATACCGCCCAGCATTTGTCGCGCTTCCCGACTGATGTTTTGTGCAATTTCGCAACCATTGCGTTTGGCCATACTAACCTGCGCCGGTGTTACTTTGTTTTCATTCATTAATACACCCAGTCGCCAGTTTAATAATTGTGCTTTGGTGATCTCTGTAATCATCTCTGCCAATTTCTTTTGTTGCAACTGGAAACCTCCAATGGGTTTATCAAACTGGATCCTTTCTTTTGAATACCTCAAGGCAGTATCATAACAATCCATGGCTGCACCCACCACTCCCCATGCAATGCCATAGCGTGCTTTTGTTAAGCAGCTCAATGGTCCTTTTAAACCTTTTACGTTGGGCAGGATATTTTCTTTGGGCACTTTTACATTATCAAAAACCAGTTCACCCGTTGCACTTGCACGAAGACTCCATTTGCCATGTGTAGTGGGTGTCGTAAATCCTTCCATTCCTCTTTCAACTATTAAACCCCTGATATTTCCTTCCCAATCTTTGGCCCATACCACGGCCACTTGTGAAAATGGTGCATTGCTGATCCACATCTTTGCCCCATTTAAAATAACATGGTTGCCACCATCTTTAATCGTGGTAAGCATACCACTTGGATCACTTCCATGATTGGGTTCCGTTAAACCAAAGCAACCCAACCATTCACCGCTGGCCAATTTTGGTAAATATTTTTTTCTTTGTTCTTCACTTCCGTAAGCATAAATAGGAAACATCACAAGCGAGCCCTGAACCGAAGCAGTGGATCGAACGCCACTATCACCCCGTTCCAGCTCCTGCATCATTAAACCATAACTAATATAATCAAGTCCGCCGCCCCCATACTCTTCGGGAACAGTTGGACCAAAACAGCCCAGTTCTCCCAATTGCTTTACTATTTGAACCGGGAATTCTGCCCGCTGGGCATACTCTTCAATAATGGGTGAGATTTCCTTTTTAACATAGGCACGTACCGAATCGCGGACCAATTTGTGTTCATCTGTAAGTAGTTCATCCAATTGAAAATAATCAGGACTTTGGAACAAATCTTTAGACATTTGCAAGCTTTTTTAATGGTGCTTAAAAGGCGAAGCGAAAGTAAGAAAAACAGCTTGCATGACTATGTTTTGTTAGAAGCCGTTCAAGTACCATTTATTCAATGCCATTCATTTTACTGTTCAATTGTACTACCCCACATCTTGTAACGGACAGTGAGAGACATGCAGAAAAGTAAAAATGCCTGGTTCTGAAATAATTAACTTTAATATGCAACATGTATGTGCATGTTGCGACCTTATATCAAACAACACAAAACAACGCTTTTGGAATTGACTGCTAACATAGAGTATGACGAACTGGTTGAACGTTGCAAGCTTGGAGATGGCTTGAGTTACAGCCAATTATATAACAAATATGCGAAGGCTATGTTTAATACCAGCCTCCGGATAGTGAATAATGTTGGAGATGCGGAAGATGTATTGCAGGACGCTTTTGTGGATGCTTTCCGGCACCTGGAGGATTTTAAATACAAGAGCACTTTTGGAGCCTGGTTAAAAAGAATTGTGATCAACAAATCCATCAGCCTGTTACGAAAGAAAAAAATTCAGATGGTGGATATTGAAACAACACAGGTGGCTGACCGGGGTGACATGGACAGTGTAGATGAAGTAGCTTTTCAATATAAAGTGGACGAAGTAAGAAAAGCCATACAACAGTTACCTGATGGTTACAGGGCAGTAGTTAGTTTATACCTGCTGGAAGAAATACCGCAGGAAGAAATTGGGAATATGCTTGGCATTAGTCATAACACAGTCAGGACTCAATTTCACAGGGCAAAACAAAAATTAATTGGTATCCTAAAAGAAGGAGGATTATCATGAGTAAGAAATTAGAACAATTCGTAAAAGACAACCGGGAAGCGTTCGACAAGTTTGAGCCGGGTCCCGTAGTGTGGAATAACATTCAGCAACAACTGAAAAGACCACCAGAAAAAAAAGGTATCCTCATTAGTATGTCTGTACTGAGATGGAGCGCAGCAGCAGCGGTGGTTATATTATTGGGTGCAGGAGTTTATTATTTTATAAATAACAATAATAAACCAAAGCAGGAGATAGCGGGCAGAAAAGAAGAACCTAAATCAAATAACCTTCCCGTTATCATACCCAAAGATTCTTCCAAAGAATCGCCTGCGGATACACAAAATATAGCCCCTGAAAAAACCATTGATAATACACAACTGGCAAAAAATCAAAATGATGATGCAGACTATAATGAGGAGATCATTCATTATACAAGGTTGGTAGAATTGAAACAAAACCAACTGGTGAAGATAAAAAAGGATGAACCCTTGCTATACCAGAAGTTTGCCGGAGATTTTAACAGGCTGGACAGTACTTTCCATCTGCTTAAAAAACAACTTCCGGTAAATCCAAATCATGAACAGATACTGGAAGCAATGATTCAGAACCTGCAATACCAGGAAGCACTTTTAACCCAGCAATTAAATATTATAAAGAAAATCAACAATACTAAAAAAGCAGAATATGAAAAAGCATATAGAAGTGCGTAGATTAATCATCACTACCTGTTTGTTACTGGTTTTTGCCGGCGGACTGTTTGCGAAAGATGAACCAGGTACAGAAAAACGGAAAACTTATACAAAGACTTATGCACTTGCAAGTAATGATAAGGTAACCATCGAAAACCAGTTTGGTGAAGTAAAAATTATTATTTGGAACAAGGCCGAAGTACAAACAGATGTTACCATCATAGCCCGGGGAAGCTCAGATGAAAGGGCACAGGATATTCTTGACCATATCAATATTGAAGATGGCAAGAACAGTGATGGGGTCTATTTCAAGACCAATATGAAAAACCAAAACAATAAAGGCAAGGGTGAACATAACCAGAAAATGGAGATCAATTACGAAGTACACATGCCTGCCGGTAACCCACTTGATCTTACAAATTCATTTGGTTCGAGTACAGTACCCGATATGACAGGACCTGTAGAACTCACGCAAAAATTTGGAGATATGGTAGCTGGTAACCTGTCCAATGCAAAAGAAATACGGGTTGAATTTGGCAGCATTGCGGTAGACAATATTTCCAATTGCAAAATGGTTGTAAAATTTTCCAAAGCAGAGATTAAGAAGATGAGCGGCAATATCAAGTTAAACTTTGAGTATTGCGATAAAGTAAAACTGAGTTTAGACAATTCAGTAACTGATTTGAATATTAATAATTCATTTTCTGAAGTACAAATTGCGGTAGCAAGCGGATATGGTGGCGATTTTGATATTCATACCAGTTTCTCGGATCTTAAAAACGCAGGTGCGCTTGGTATCAAAGAAGAAAAAGATGAGGATGAGCATGGTCCGAGATTTGACAAAGACTATACCGGCAAAACAGGTAATGGTTCAAATAAAGTAAAAATCAAATCCAGTTTCGGAAATATTAAATTTATCTGAGATAACGCTTCACTAAATAAATTCAGTTTGTACAAAACGGGATAACAGTTTAACTTGTTATCCCGTTTATTTTAAACAACTGATCATGAAAAAGACAATCATTTTACTTTCCATGCTCGTAATTGCGATTACCAGTTTATCTCAAACCACAAAAGCAGATACGGGCAATACCGCAGAACCTGAAATGCAGGTGCGGCAATATTTTTTTGTAATGCTATTGAAAGGAAAAAATCGTTCGCAGGATTCAATATCTGCCGCTAAAATACAAGCGGGTCATATGGCCAACATCGGAAGATTATACAATGAAGGAAAATTAAAAGTGGCTGGGCCATTCGGAGACGAAGGCAACTGGCTGGGTCTTTTTATTTTCGATTGTGCCAGTAAAGAAGAAGTAGAACAATTATTAAAAACTGACCCGGCCGTAGCCGCAGGAAGATTGGCATATGATATAAGGCCCTGGTGGACCACGCCCACCGGAAGTTTTGCACCCGGTAAACCCAGTAAGAAAGAATAATTATTTCAAATACCCTTTCATTTCAGATTGGTATTCTTTTGCAACGGCCCTTGCTGCTAAAGCAAAATCTTCTTTATCTGAAGCGTAAATAATAGCGCGACTGGCATTTACCAGTAAGCCAATATCCTTATTCATTGCTTTTTCAGAAATCTCTTTTAAACTACCTCCCTGTGCACCAACACCGGGAACCAAAAAGAAATGGTCCGGTACTATCCTTCTTATATGAGCAAATTCTTCTGCTTGTGTAGCACCAATTACAAACATCAGGTTATTAGTGGTACCCCAGGTTGATACCAGGCGCAACACTTTCTCATATAATTTTTCTGAGCCTGTTTGCTGTAATTCAAAATCATTCGCTCCTTTATTGGAAGTAAGTCCTAATACAATGGTCCATTTATTTTCATATTCCAAAAATGGTTTCACACTGTCCTCCCCCATATAAGGCGCAACGGTAATAGCATGAAAAGGCAATGCTTCAAAAAATGCCCTGGCATATTGTGCGGACGTATTGCCAATGTCGCCTCGTTTGGCATCTGCAATAGTGAAAATATTTCCAGGAATATACTTCACCGTTTTCTCCAGCACCTGCCAGCCTTTTACACCCATTGCTTCATAAAATGCGGTATTGATTTTATAGGCCACGCATAAATCTTTTGTGGCATCAATGATTGCCTTATTGAAGGCAAAAACCGGATCCGGTTCTGATAGCAGTTGTTTCGGAATTTTTGTAATATCTGTATCCAACCCAACACAGAGATAAGATTGTTTGCTGCGGATTTGCTCGATTAATTGATTGCGGGTCATCCCTCAAAATTTACACGCAAAGAACGCAAAGAATTGGGAAAGAAGTTAAATAAGATCAACCTGATTTTCATGGCACTATTATAATTTTAAATTTTGATATCAGCCGCAGTTTTAGTAAGATGAAGAATAGTCACCGGGTACGATATTAATAATAAATGATGTAGTAGGAAGATGCAGGCAGCTTTATGCACGCTTACAATCCGTTAGTCCCATTGTCAGAATAAGTTGGGGAAGTCTGTAATAATGCCATCCACGCCCATTCCTTTTAACCGCTCTATTTCTTTTTTATCGTTCACCGTCCAGGGAATGACTTTGATTTTTTTCTCATGGCAACTGTCTAATAATTTTTGATTGACCAGTGGGTAAGCCGGACTGTAAACTGAGGGCGTATAACCCAATTGACTCAACTGTTCGTTGAGACTGCGTTTGTCAAAATCTTCAATCAGCAAAGCCGTTTTCATAAACGGATAATTGTGATGTATGATCTGCAATGTCCTGGGATCAAAAGACTGGATGATAACCCTGTCTTCTACGCGCTTATCCAGAATAACATTCATCAGTAATTCAACAAACGCTGCCGGCGCAGGATGATAAATATTGTCTGTGAGCGAACTTGTTTTGGTTTCAATATTATAAAACGGTTTTGTAATATTTTGGGTTGTGGCGTAAGCTTCTGCATTGGCGATGACCTCACTCAACAAGGGCTTGCTTGCTTTCAGCTTCTCCTGCTGCGGAAACCGGGAGTGCGGTTTTAATCCAACATCATACTGCTGCGTTTCCGCAAATGTCATTTTAAATATATTGTAGTTCTTCTCATCCTTACTATCAATATAACTTCCGTCCGGTTTTGTAGTGATTTCATGATTGAAAAAAGGTTCATGAGAAAGAATTACTTTTTTATCACTTGTAATAACAGCATCCATCTCTAAAGTAGTAACTCCCAGGTCAAGTCCTTTGAGCATTGCGGGTATGGTATTCTCGGGCATTAATCCCCTCGCACCGCGGTGACCTTCTTTGTCGAATACTGGTAAATTCATTTTTAAATGCCTTGCAGTGTGACACCCAATAATAAATAGTACGGTGAACAAAAGTTCAACTATCTCTCGCTTCTTTTTCATTTTATAAAAATAAATCCGGCACGTTTTCTAATTCAGGACTTCCCATTAAATAATTGTGAACTGCGCTTTTCCATTTCTGTTGCAATCGCTGCTGCTTCCCCACCTTGTTCTTTCAGGTGCGGAATGATGTTTTCATAAGATTGCTGGTTGCGGTTCTGGCTAAGTTTAAATACATTGTCGAGATGAGTGACTTCCAGTTCAAATGCAACAATGGCCTTCATCATTTTGCTGACATAGTCTGCAGGCATTTTTTCAACCAGCGCAGATGAATTTTTATTGTTTTCATAATGCGCCGTTGTGCGGGTCAATATATCCAGCAATGCATCTTCACCCAAATATTTCAACACTCCTTTTGCATGGACTGTAATATAATTCCAGGTGGAAGCAGTTTGCGGATTGGAATACCAACTGGCACTTACATATGAGTGTGGGCCGGTGAATAATGCCAGTACATTGGGGTTTTGTTCGAATGCAATTTGATGATCAGTCTTACGTTGCACATGACCGTATAAAAATATCTTATTGTCTTTTTCTTCCAATAACAAAGGAACCTGCGTTGCCACCGGTTGATTGTTTGCATCGCAGCCGGTTAAAACAACAAAAGAATTTTGCTGCATAAACTGCTTTACAATTGCTATGTCGCTTTCTTTAAAATATGAGAAGTTGTACATGAAAGAAAAAAATCAATTTTATTTTATTATTTACAACTTAAAACTTAATACTCCTACGCTACCACTTCCACCACTTTTGTAGCTTCCATATTTGCATTGCGCATGGCAACGCTTCTTACGGTGTGGCCGGCAAATTCTATGAATGCTTTTTTTGTAATGGCATCATCGCCCATCATAACAGGTATACCGCTATCACCGCCTTCACGAATGTTTTGTACCAATGGAATTTGCCCCAGTAATGGCAAATCATATTCTTCAGCCAGTTTTTTACCACCGTCTTTTCCAAAAATGTAGTATTTATTGTTGGGTAATTCTGCAGGAGTAAAATAGCTCATGTTTTCAATAAGGCCAATGATGGGAACCTTTATCTGTGCCTGCCCAAACATTGCAATTCCTTTTTTTGCATCTGCCAATGCTACATCCTGTGGAGTTGTAACGATGATGGCACCTGTTACAGGCACAGTCTGCAAAATTGTCAAATGAATATCACCGGTACCCGGTGGCATATCAATTACCAGGTAATCCAGTTCATCCCAGAAAACATCTGTCACAAATTGTTTGATGGCACTGCTGGCCATTGGACCGCGCCATACGACAGCACTTTTTTCGTCTACCAATAACCCAATGCTCATCAATTTTATACCATAGCGTTCAATTGGAACAATCTTTCCTTTGTCTTCCCCCACATCCATCATCATTGGTCTTTCTCCTCTCACGCCGAACATAATAGGTACGCTTGGACCGTAAATATCCGCGTCCATCAATCCTACTTTGGCATTACCCTGGCTAAGTGCCAAAGCAAGATTTGCAGCAATGGTGCTTTTACCTACACCTCCTTTACCACTCATTACTGCAATGATATTTTTTACTTTGGGTAGAACCTGCCCGGCATCTGTTCGTTTACTTGATGTGTTTGAAGTAAAATTTACTTTTACAATAGCATCTTTATTTACAAGTAATTTCACTGCATTCTCGCACGCACCCCGCATCATGTCTTTCATAGGGCAGGCAGGTGTAGTAAGGACTATGGTAAAAGAAACATTATTGCCTTCAACAACAACGTCCTTTACCATATTAAGTGTGACCAGATCTTTACCAAGGTCGGGTTCCTGCACATTGCTCAATGCACTTAATATTTGTTCTTGTGTCATTATGTTAAGAAGATTATGTTAAAAAAAATTGCCAGCCGCAAAATTAGCCAATAGCAAGTGTAATTTGTTGCAATTGACAAAAATGAAGTAATTATCTTTGAAGCTTATGAGATCATAAAAATTATGTATCAAGAAAAGGATTGAATCGCCGTATTAAAAAGAATTTTAATAAACCAGATGAGACGATTTCTACTAATTGTAATATTTTCCGCCTGTATTGTATTTAAATCCCAGGCTCAATTTGAGCAGTTGAAAGATTCCGTTGTGCAATTGTATGGAGTGGTAATGACGGCCGACAGCTTAAAGGGTATTCCACTGGTGAGTGTAATGGTGAAAGGACAAAACCGGGGAAGTATAAGTAACGACCAGGGTGTTTTTTCTATTGTAGTTTTAAAGGGTGATAAGGTTGAGTTTTCCAGTGTTGGTTACAAACCTAAAATGATAGAAATACCGAAAAATTTATCGGGCAACCAATGGAGCATTATACAATTGATGGTAGTTGATACGGTTTATTTGCCTGCTACCATCATAAGGCCGCGACCAACAAAGGAGCAATTTGACCGCGATTTTGTAAACATCAGAATGCCTGATGACAATCTTGAAATAGCCCGCAAAAATAATGATGAAGCTACCCGCACCGCCCTTATGCGTATTCTACCGAGAGATGGACGTGAAGCCGCAAACTATGCTTTAACACAAGGTGCAAAAAAATATTATTATTCCGGTCAAACACCGCCCATTGGTTTGTTAAACCCGCTGGCCTGGGCCGATTTTATACAAGCATGGAAGCGGGGAGATTTTAAAAATAGAAAGTAACCTTCGCCATATTTATTGCATTTACAATAGATCGGTTATTTAGTTACCGATAATTTTATTCTCCAATAAACCTCATTTTATTGCTCATCCTCAGGCAATGAATGCCTGTTCCCCCTGGTACGTTGGTTTATTGGCAGTTCAGAAACCACGACGGTTATCTTATCTTGCAAAACAATCAACCAAATAAGTTCAACCATGATTAAAACGATTGCTGTTATTGGTGCAGGTACCATGGGTAACGGTATTGCCCATGTGTTTGCGCAAAAAGGGTTTGAAGTAAATCTCATTGACGTTTCAAGTGTGCAATTGGATAAGGCGCTGAATACAATTGAAAAAAACCTGGATCGGCAACTAAGCAAAGCCGTTATAACGGATGAAATAAAAAAGGCTACACTTGACCATTTGCACAAACATACTTCCATTGCGGCAGGTGTAAACGAAACCCAGTTGATTATAGAAGCCGCAACGGAAAACACTGATTTGAAATTAAAAATCTTTAAAGAAATAGATCAGGCTGCGCCTGCAGGCGCCATCCTTGCCAGTAATACATCTTCAATCTCTATTACAAAAATTGCTGCCGCCACTACCCGACCCGGTGATGTAATTGGGATGCATTTTATGAACCCTGTACCGGTCATGAAACTGGTGGAAATAATAAATGGATATGCCACAAAAAAAGAAGTAACCGATACAATTGTTGCTTTAAGCCTGCAATTGGGTAAGACGCCCTGTGTGGCGAACGATTATCCTGGTTTTATTGCAAACAGGATATTAATGCCTATGATAAATGAAGCTATTTATTCTTTATATGAAGGCGTTGGAGATATGATGGCTATTGATACCGTGATGAAACTTGGAATGGCTCATCCCATGGGACCTTTGCAACTGGCAGACTTTATTGGTCTTGATGTATGCCTATCCATCCTGAAAGTATTGCAGGATGGATTTGGCAATCCAAAATATGCTCCATGTCCACTGCTGGTTAATATGGTATCTGCCGGTAAACTGGGAGTAAAAAGTGGTGAAGGCTTTTATGTGTATACGGCGGGTAGCAAAGATCTAGTAGTGAGTGAGCGTTTTAGATCATAGTTTCCTAACAATTCACTCGAAGTTTATCGATCCGGTTTTGATATATTTTTTTATGTAAAAAGAAGGTGCATTTGAAATCAAAAGCAAATTATACAAAAATGAATCTTCGGTAAAACTGGATATAAAGTTTGGAAAGACATATTATGTAAAATCAATGACCCATTGGCGAATTAAAAGCCTGTTATACAATTTCAAACTTGAGAAGGCAATTGTTTCGCCTGACCGTGGCCAAGCGGGATTTGGAAATGTCAATCTGCAATAAATAATAATGTCTTGTCTGTTCTTGTTTCAGTAAACCCGAACCTATGTGGCTGAGGAAATGGTTTGACTTCTTTAGATCTTTCCTGCATTGTAAAAACAGTGCTATATCGCATTATTTTAATATTCCGGAATGTGTTTGTAAAATGCATTTTAAAATAATTGTACTTTTTCTGACCGTTTAACTTTATATAATTAGTGTGCTGCATCGTGCTATTCCGCCAGCCGTAAAACGAATCATTAGAATAATTTAACGGATTGACGTTGATAACAGGGGCATACATTCCTGACACAGGTTCAAAATTATTTATACCCAATTGTTTAATATTCCCTGGTATCAATCTGACCACAATCGGTTTATTCTGAACAGGGCCTGGTAAATTCATTACCGGCTGTCTTGAGTAATGGAATCCAATTACAAAAAGCAAAGTCAATATCAGCTCTGCCATTTCCCTTTTCGCATTCATCTTAGTGTTTTGAAAAATACTCCCGCACAAAAGCCTGCTGCTGGTTTTCTGTCATCTTACCGGCCTGGTGCACTTCAATTTTTATCTTTGCAAAATGCTGATCGGACTTCAGGATATTCAACAATTCCGTTTTGGCATCGGTTGGTCCAAAAAGAATTACATGATCATACTCTTTAATCGCCCCGCTCAATTTATTGTAATACGCTGATTGCTGTTGCTGTTCCTTGTTGTGCATCAGGTGTTCACCTTTCCCCAGGGCTTGTTCCTTTTCTTCGTGGGTAAATGCTGTTGTTATTACTTCTATTGCCGCTGGAGCGGCTGTAAACACTATCAAATTGGCGTAGGCATGATCCATCCAGATTCCCAATCTTTTTTCTGCTGTCATACTGTTGTATTTTGTGTTTTACACGTATCCGTTATTTCGCAAAGGTGAATGCATCTGCACCATAAAATGTTACACATTTATGTAAATAAATTGTATCCTTCACAGGTCATACCGTGTCCTTGATGGTACGAACCAATCCAATACCCGAAAAGAAAAATAGCAAACCCAACAACCCAAAAATTATCAGGGATTTAACATCGCGGGTAGCACCCGAAGTTTTAGAAAATAACACAGCCGCATAAATAAGGCTTCCAATACCGAGCACTGTTAATATAGCTCCGAAGATTCTTTTTATGTTCATTTACTTTTTTTGTACACGCATGGCATTATCTTAAGCGGACTGGCTCACTCAAAGGCATCAGCATTCGGACAGAAGGAAAAGATGTCTTCATACAAGATTGCTTTTAATTTTTTTGCGCCAGATTTTCTGTCATCGCAGTAATGGATTTACCCAGTTCATCCATTTCCTTGTTAAAATCCTTTTTGAACAGTTCCCATTTGGTTTTATCGCCACCCTTGTACTCCTCCATATTTACTTCCAATGCGGCATTTTTCTGATCAAAATCATTTAATTGATTCTGATATTTTACACGAATGCCTATTGGCTTCATTTTTATTTTTTCTTTTAAGACTGTAATACTGTGATCATATTCACTCAATCGCTTTTCTATCTCCTCGCTGAAGAGCATGTATTCACTGGCTGAATCCAGGTAAGCTTTTTGCCGTGCATAAGATATTTCGGTTGTACTTTCTTTAGCTATTGCGTCTTCCTCCTTTTTTACAGGCGTGTTATAGCAGGAGCATATATTAAAAATGATCAGGAGTCCAATGGCTATTTTAAGGATTTGCATTTTCATTTGTACTGCTATTTATGGTTTCCATCCTTCATTTGGCCACGGGTAGCGTAAATTCTATCTATCTCCGGCTAAAGCAGTAAACAGCATATTCTGGTTTTTATCAGCATGCAGGTTGTACAAATCAGCGGGAGAATTTTTTATGGCTAATAATTTGTAATGAAAAAACCGTCTTACTAATGCAAGACGATTTTCAACAAATACGCATAATTGAACATGTTACCCGTATTTATTTATGAATCCCCTAAAACCCCAAACCTGCATTGTTGCGTAAAAAATTGAAATATTTTATTGCAAAGATCAGCAGTAGAAGAGTAGAAACCTTTACACAATTACTAAAAAAACTTACATGATTCACATGTTTTAATGCTCATGGACAGTCCGCGGATATTGAAATTCTACTTTTAATTTATATCCTTTTCCCGGTCCTGATACAATCAAAACCTTTCCACCGTATAATTCTGCCCGGCTCATGATATTTCTGATGCCCACGCCTTTTCGCTTTTCGGATGTATTACAGCCCTGGCCATTATCCGAAATAACCAGCATTATTTTATCTCCCCGCCTGCTCAGATCAATCATTGCATGGGAAGCTTTGGCATGCCTGATGATATTGTTTAACTGCTCCTGTATAATTCTGAAAATATTGAGCTGCAGTTTTTCATCCAGTTCGTTTGCGATGATACCAGCATGATAAAATTCAATTTTTATTGCTGAAGCCATCATCACATCATTCAATAAGATTTGCACCCGTTCAAAAAAGCCCAGCACAAATAAACCGTTCGCCCCCATGGTTTTGGAAATCTTTCTGATCTCCTCTATCACACTTACAATACATTCGGACGCCTTGCCGAGGCAAAGGGTTCTGTCTGTTTCACTTTTTTTCGCCATATCCACATATAACTTGGCAGCCCCCAATATCTGGTTGAGATTATCATGTAATTCTTTCCCAATTTCTTCCCTTTCATATTCCTGCGCTGTGATTACTGCTTCGGTAATCTCTTTTTGCTTTGTTAATTTTTCCTGCTCCAGTTTTTGTTGCAATAAAATTTTTTCTGTGATATCCGTAGCTATAGAAAAAAACCGATCACAATCCTGCTTTTCATTGAATAGTGGCTGTTTGTGGATATGCACCCAAAACCTGCGGCCAGATTTACTATAGTTGATAATATCACAATCTGAAATCCGCCTGGTCAATAGTTGCTCTTTAAGGTACTGAAGGGTTGCAGGATCGGTTTCTTTACCATACAAAAAACTTTCCGGCGTCTTCCCTGTTACCTCTGCTTCTTCATATTCAGTTATTACGGTAAAAGCGTTGTTTACCCAAATTATTTTATCTTCTGTATCAGTAATAATAACAGCGTTGACGGTCTGCTTTGCAAGCAGTGACAATTTTTTTTCACTTTCCAATAACTCCAGTTCCGTTAATTTCCTGACAGTAATATCCTGGGTTGCGCCAATCATCCTGGAAGGGATATTCTTTTCATGAACAATATGACCCCTGTCATGAACATATGCATATTCTCCATTAGATTTCCGGAATCTGTATTCATCTTCCCACAGAACGCTCGTTACGTCCGACGTTACTTTATTAAACTTATTCATAACACGCAACCTGTCGTCGGGATGAAGCCGGCTTTCCCAAAAAAGTTGTGGAACCAGCGCATTTTCTATCCGGTAACCAAAGGCTCTTTTGTGACCGCCATCTATCCAAAATATTTCTTTATTCGCCAGATCCCATTCCCAAAGACAATCATTTGTTACCTCGGTAACAAACTTGTACAATTCATTCACAATCTTTATCCGTTGTTGAGACCTGGAAGGGTTAGATGCATGCGAAATGCTTTTAAAAGAAACAGATAAAATTTGATTGTAATAATAAGTGATTACTTCAAACCAGGTTCCCATTTCTTCCCAATATTCCTGGAAATGAACTGGTACGTCCTGTAGAAAAGACTTATGGTAAGCTGCGTAAAAATGTACGGGAATAATAGCCGCAAATTTTTCCCAGAGATTTTGGCCAATAATATCCTTTTGCAACACACCTAATATTTTCTCCGCCCCTTTGTTCCAATATTGCACTTGCCATCTGGCATCTACTGAAAATAGGCCACTGTTAATAGTTTCAGCGATTGTTCTTTCAGCATAAGATTCTTTATTATGCTTTTGCGTATCGTTGCCGTTGGCAGAAAAAGATAGGGAGTCCATATTTATTCATTAAAAGATGAATGGACCCTCACGAAATATTGTATGTTTTGTCAGCAAAAGGCTGTTCATATGCTCTCCGGTCTCAGATAATAGCTGTCTTTCGCCGGAATAGTTTGACGCATTCCTTTAATTTATCATTATTCACATTTTGACAAATTAAATGATGGCATTGTATAAAAAAGCCCCCGCATCAACAGGAGCTTTATCCAAAACCAACTGATATACCAAAAATTTTCTGTTGTTTAGCCCTGATATAATTTGTTCTTTTTTATAGACCTTAACTAATACAATTCAAAGATGGGTTATCTCGTTACTAAAACTGTTACATTTTTATGGTAAAAGTTTACATCTATCACATGTTTTCAAATGCAATTGGCCCTTCCAGCTTCCATCTTACAATAAGCCTGGTAAAAAACTGGTTGTTATTGTAAATACTAACCACAGGAGCTGGCTTTTAGATTGAACTAATCATCGTAACCACTCTTTATTACAGTTGAAATCATTTTAAACTGAACGGTAGCATTAAAATGATGTTTTGTATGAGCAGGGATGACAATACCCTGGCCCAATTTAAGATGGTAATGCCTATCATTGACTGTTAATTCCGCGGTGCCGTCAATGATTTGTATATAGGTATCGAAAGGAGCTGTTTTCTCAGCCAGTTCTTCACCTGCATCGAATGAAGAAACCGTGATATTGCCAGTTGTTTTTTTAATAATTGTTTTGCTGACCACCGCGTTTGGAATATATTCAATTATTTCAACAATAATATGCGCCTTCGATTTTTCTAATTCAATACCGTCGATATTGTTATTTTTCATTGAGTTGACTTAACTATTATAAGAAAATTGATACTATAAAAGATGTGCAACAGAAAGATTTCAATTGTCAATATCCGGATTACTGCCTGCAGTTTTAATATTGGAGTGAATATATGCCTTAATGCGGCAGCAAATAATGATAGTACAAAATTGGTAAAATTTCACCGCATGTTTGTTGCAGGTTTGAACGCAAAACTTACATATATCACTTGTTTTATCTCTTGTCTCCTGATCAATTCATTTGCCTGGAATTTGTAATGTGCTCGCTTCTTCATTTCTTCATTTTTTATCTTCAGTTGTTTTGAGAGACCATATTCAACCCGGTAGTAATATTATTGAAGTATTTGCTTAACACTTCAAATAAATCATTCTCATCAAAGGGCTTCCGTATATAACCGTCTGCACCATTTTTCAACGCGGCCAATACATCTTTTTCCTCCACGCTGGAAGTCATGAAAACAAATGGAATGTTTTTAGTGACCTCATTTTTTTTTAATGATTCAAAAAATTCATACCCGTCCGAAACTGGCATCCGGATATCGCTTAAAATAAGATCGGGCCTGTCCGATATCGCCAGCATTAATCCGGTTTGGCCATTCTCAGCCGTGATAACAATAAATTCAGCCAATGCAAGCATTTCACTAACATTCTCCCTAATGTCTGTATTGTCTTCTACCAATAATATTTTCTTCATGGCGATACATTTTTAATAAGCTCACTTAAAAATATTCACACCCCAATAATAGATTTTAATGGATCCTTCACGAATGACATTGATCGCAAAGTCGCTTTATACTGGAAAGATTTTAATAAACGCTACGGTTTAAAAAACCAATGTTAAAGATGAAAAGATTAATTCAATAATGGGTTACACAAGTTTTTCTAAAACTTGCATATATCACACATTTTCGAGGTTATTGTTGCGTTTCTGCTTCAGTTGCTTATAGAAGGAGGGAGATAAACCGGTCACTTTTTTAAACTGGTTGGATAAATGCGCTACGCTGCTGTAGTGCAGCTTAAAGGCAATCTCGGTGAGGTTCAGTTCATCGTACAACAGTAACTCTTTTACTTTTTCAATTTTATGAATGATGATAAATTGCTGAATGGTAATGCCCTTGACTTCAGAAAACATATTGGACAAATAGGTATAATCCTGTTGAAGTTTTTCGCTGATATAGTCTGAATAATTTTTCAAAGGCAGCTCATCGGAATAATGAATCATTTCAACGATGACATTTTTTATTTTCTCTATTAATATACTTTTCTTGTTGTCCATCAGTTCCAATCCGCACTTCAAAAGGTTTTCCTTTAACTGCATTCGTTGCGAAGGCGTAATGGGTTCCTGCATTTCAACCATCCCCAGGTCAATATTATCAAATTTCAGTCCCAATTCTTTTAGTTTGTCCCTTACCACCATTTTGCAGCGAAGGCTCACCATGTATTTAATATAAAGTTTCAAGCTTATCTAAAATTATTTAATTGAAGGTAAGCTAATTGGCAGGGCTCTTATGATGTATGTTCATGAAACCGCCCCCGTGGTTTTACTGCTTTTGCATTGAATCGGGTTAATCACCATAGAATTTGTCAAAGAATGTGACCAATTGAAGCGAATAATCTGTCATTCTATTTATATTGCTTCCATTACAACATTTCGGGTGTCTTTCAAACGGTTTAACACCTGTTCAGCCCGGCTACGCGGAATGCCAATACACATGATGCAGAATAATTGAATGTCCTGGCTGTGAATGGTACAATTATATTGCTTAACAATCATCATAATATCATTCATCGTGGTATAGTCAAACTGTAAACGATAATTAATTTCCACCTGCTTTTGTTGTACCGGGGTTAACTGAAGTACAAAGGAAGTTGCTGTCTTATAAGCGTTGATTAATCCTGGTACGCCCAGCAACGAACCGCCAAAATAACGAACAACAATAACCAATGTATCTGTCAATTTTTTACTATCAATTTGTCCGAGGATGGGCTTACCGGCAGTTCCGGATGGCTCACCATCGTCCGCTGCTCTGAAATTATTTCCGTCTAATCCTATACGGTAGGCAAAACAATAATGCGTTGCTTTGGGATGAGCTGATTTCACCGTTGCCATTAATTCTTTGAATAAAGCCTTGGAAGATATCGGAAAGGCATAAGCGATAAAATGGCTGCCACGATCTTTGTATTCAGCAATGGCACTTTTCTCAATAGTATAATAAAAATCCTGTTCACTCATAATATCAACCGTATGCAATAAGTGCGATAGCACTCAAAGATAAAATAATGCCTGTCCAGTTAACAATGGATAATTTTTCCCGGAACAGTATCCAGGCCATCACTGCGCTGAATAAAACAATGCCCATGTTATTGATGGGAATAATGGCAGAACTGTTTCCCGCATATTGCTTCAGTACTACCAACAGGCACCAGATGGAGAAATAATTAGGAATACCTACCGCAAATCCAGCGATGATAGCCCGGTAATCAAATTTTTGTTTACCGGTTATCACCAGTATGGCAAGCAACACTAAGCCTATACAGGCCGCGCTGGCAAATGCGGTTATCAGGTATTCATTATTGTTAGATTCATTCAGGAATTTTTGTTCCACATATTTAATCATTGTATCCAGTAAACCACTGGAAATAAAAAGCATCACCGGTAAAACCAATAACCATTTGCTTACAGGTTTACCTTCTTTTGCAGACGGTTGTTTCATGGTAAGGTAAACCGCAGCGAGTGCCATCACAATTCCCAAAAGTTTTAACAAAGTGCTTTTTTCATTGTACAACCAAAATGAAAATACAAAAGGAATAACCATTGATAATTTATTGGCTACAGATGCAACCGCCACGCCTAACTTCTGCGTGGTGAATCCTACAATATTAAAAATGGCAATGAAGGAACAGCCCATGAGCAGCGCCCATTTAAACCAGGGTTGAGAAAAAGTATTTGTATTGATTGGGAAATAACCGGAGAATACCGAACCAGCGGTTACGCAAGCCACATAATTAAATACAATGGTTTGAAATATACTGATGCGGTAACGTTCCACTACTTTAAAAGAAAGTGTGAGATAAGAGGTTAATATGATACTGCCAATCAGGAAAAACATATGCTTACTGATAAACGATTGGTTGCCGGAAATAATCAATGCAATCAGTTGCCAGTTCCTGGCTTGCGGAACGTGTGAGTGCTGGAATTACCGGAGCACTGATTCCGGAGACAGCTTCCATTGTATTGTTTGTAATAATTCTTATTTCATCAAATAAAGACGCATCTATAAATGATTGCAGTAATTGCCTGCCTCCTTCAACCAGCACAGATTGAATGTTAAGCTTGTACAATGCATTACAAATCTGTTTGAGCAATGAATCGCTTTTATTAACCTGGTAAAATAACAGGTTATTTTGCGTTTCATTTTTTAGGGTATTGAAAACAATGGTTTTCAAACTGCCATCAAACAAATGCAGCGTTGCTGGTAACCGCAGGTTCATGTCTAGTACAATACGAACCGGTTGACCACCCTTCCCCAAGCGATTGTTCAATAGCGGATCATCATATAATGCAGTATTGGTTCCAACCATTATTGCGGCTTCTTCGCTACGCCACTTGTGCACTTCACAATTACTGTACTCATTGCTGATGAAGAGCCGCTTGCCAATACCTCCCATTATTCCATTGGCTGTTTGCGCCCACTTTAATATTATATAGGGACGATGTGCCAGGTGAAAAGTGAAAAACCGCTTGTTTATTTCTTTGCAGTCGTTTTCCAAAATACCATAAATCACTTCGATACCTGCCATCTTTAATTTTTCGATTCCTTTGCCATCAACTTCTTTAAAAGGATCACGGCAGCCAATAACTACTTTAGGAATTTTTTTTTCAATGATCAGATCTGCACACGGCGGGGTTTTCCCATAGTGTGCACAGGGTTCCAGAGAAACATACAATACACTTTCGGCGATCTGGTATTCGTTTTCCTTTGCTACTGAATTGATACAATTAACTTCCGCATGTGCCTGGCCGTATTGTTCATGATAACCTTCACCTATAATGTTATTATTGTGCAGCAGTACTGCCCCTACCATTGGATTGGGTGCCACTGAACCGGAGCCCTGCCTGGCCAGTTCAATACAACGATGCATGTATTTTTCGTAATGATTCAACGGTTATGAATGGCCGTAAAAATACAACATAGCTCTTTTAAAACAAGGTTTCGCAGATGTTTGTATACCAATACTTATTTATGAAATTGATAAAATATACTGTTACAAACTGTTTAAAGAAGACATAAAGGGTGGTGAAGATATAAGCACTCCGGCAACCTGGGTAAAATTGCTGAATTAGCGGTTTCAAAAAATTCCAATGTTTTTAAAAATTAGTGCCATGAATGCGCAGTATTTGAAATCAAACCGGCAACGCAGTTTTCTGTGTATGTTTGTTGCATGACCATTCACGAAGCCAGTCAGCAATTGCTTTTCCAGTTGTTTCATTTGTACGATGAAAGAGAAGCAAAAAACATTACAGACTGGGTAATAGAAAATATTACGGGATGGAAAAAAATTGATCGGGTTAGTAATAATGCTGTGCCGTTGTCGTCTGTGCAGGAAACCCTTTTACGGCAATACACAACCGAACTGCAAAATCACAAACCAGTACAATATGTATTGCAGGAAGCCTGGTTCTATAAAATGAAGTTATACGTGGATGAAAACGTACTGATTCCCAGACCGGAAACCGAAGAATTGGTAGAATGGATTATCAATGAAGAAAAAAGTAAAAAATCAAAAGACAAAACAATCCTCGATGTAGGTACAGGAAGCGGATGCATTCCGCTGGCATTGAAAAAGTATTTGCCCGCCTGTGAAATACATGCCTGCGATATCAGCGAAGCCGCCCTGGCCGTTGCCGAAAAAAATGCTGCAATACAGGGACTGGATATTCATTTTCAACACTGCAATATTTTATCAGAATTATCAAGAAAATCATTACCGATTTTTGATATTATTGTCAGCAACCCACCTTATATACCGCAGCAGGATAAAACATTGATGGCTGCAAATGTGTTGAACCATGAACCACACCTGGCCTTATTTGTAGCGGATAATGATCCGCTGATTTTTTACAAAGCGATCGCTGATTTTTCATTGACGCATTTGAACAAAGACGGAACACTTTATGTTGAAATACATGAAGATCTGGGACTGGCTGCTGTGAATCTATTTAAAGAAAGTGGCTATAGTGAAGTTGAATTAAGAAAAGATTTGCAGGAAAAAAACAGAATGATCAGAATTAAGAATGTGGGAAATACATGATGTAGGAATATGAAAATGTGAAAATACTGTTATTGCGAATTCGTACACTTATTATTAATTACTAAATGGTAAGGAACTATGAGGGAGGGTTCAATTATATTTCGACTCTTAGATATCATGCCGCTACCCATTTTCACATCTGACTGCCAGCAGGCAGGACTTTTACATTAACCACTTTTACCACATAATAATAATTATTTAACTCCTTTATTATCCACCAGTAAAGTGGTGCGGGCACCAAGCTCACGAGCAATACGCATTATGGCCACAACATCTTCCAGCGGAACGGCCCTGTCTGCATTTATGGCTATAGTGGCCTGAGTTGAGTCCTTCATTACATACGGTTGTACGAATGCCTTTATATCCTGAACAGACATTGTTTTTCCATTGATAATGTATTGACCATTCGGTTTGATATTCACAATAACGGTTTGCTTTGCTTTGGTGTCGCTTTTTGCTTTGGGCGTAGACAATTTAATTACATTGGGATTGGCCAGTGTAGATACAATCAGGAAGAAAAACAACAGGATAAACAGGATGTCGTTTAATGCTCCTGCATGTAATTCCGGGTGTGATTTAAGTCTTCTTTCGAGGTTCATTTCTTAAATTCAAAAATAAAAATAATAATTCAAAATTTCCGGTTTCCCATTGCTCCTCTTCATTCTGTAGTTGAAGTGTGCGACGCAACGATGCCAGATTTATGATTAACAGTCAGGCTCAAAATTATTAATTACTAATTCTCAATTATCTTGTCGGTTCCTGTAGAATATCAATAAACTCAGCACTGGATGATTCCATCCTGTTGATGGTTTTATTGATCTGTGTATTTAAAAAATTATATGCTACATAAGCCAGCAAACCAATGATCAGACCAGAAGCGGAAGTAATAATCTTTGTATAAATACCCCCCGCAATGGATGCCGGTGTAAAATCGCCGGTATTGTTAATTTCAAAAAACAATTGCAACATACCAAACAAAGTTCCTAAAAAACCAAACATTGGTGCGATACCATATACCAGGGTCAGCACCGAAAGATTGCGTTCCATTTTATAAATTTCCAGCTTACCTACGTTCTCCATACTTTTTTCAATGGCATCAATGGGTTTGCCGATCCGCTGCAGACCTTTATCTATCATGCGTGCCACGGGGCTATTGGTATTTTTTGCCAATGCCCTTGCGGCAGAAACGTTCCCACTGAGAATATTGTCGCGGATCATATTCATGAAATTGACGTCGATCTTACTTGCCCTGTTGATAGCTATATACCGCTCGAAGAAAAAGAAAATAGCAAGCGCCAGCAACAGTCCCAATGGTATCATTATAATACCGCCTTTTTGCAGGAGATCAAACAAATTCATTTTTGCAGCCGCACCGGTGCTCGTTTGGGCCGCTTTCAACGAGTCTAGTATATGCCTTGCAGCAGCTGTATCGTTGATTTGAAGAAAGAATAAATTCATCTATGTTTGATTTTTTTCTTTACAAAGATAACCTGTATAACAATTCGTATAAAGTGCCATAGCAGAACGGTGAAAATATGGTGATTATTTCTTTTCAGTGGCCTGAATGAAATAGCTTAACATTTTGTATAGAAAAATCACCGCTTTTTCCTTGCAATCAAATTAGTTTATTGCGTACCACTTGCCTTCACCATCATGGCCTGTATTTGTTTCATTGTTTTTTCCATTCCTTCTGCGCTGCCATCTAAAAAAATTACATTGCCCTTTCCTATCTCTGCAAAGTTTTTAATGGCTTCAGTCCACATGCTGAATAGAATTACATTGGTATCTAAATTGGCTTGCTTCATTTGTTCAGCAGCCTGGCTCATACCCTTGGCAACTTCCTCACGGAACAGTGCCACACCCTGTCCGCGCAATTGTGCAGCCTGTCTTTCTGCTTCCGCGGCAATCTTGATAGCATTACCTTCTGCTTCCGCAAATTTTGTTTTGGTAATAAGCAATGCCTGCCCCTCATTTTCGGCCGCAGCTTTTAAATTACTGCTGGCAACTACTTTGCTCATGCTATCAATAATAGCCTGATCAAAAGTGATATCATTGATTTGCAGATCCAGTAAATGATAACCCCATTCCTCCAGTGAATGATCAATCTGATCTTTCACAAACTCTACAATTTCTTTGCGCAACCCTAATATTTCTGCTTGTCTTTTGGTAGCAACAAATGCACGGATGCTTCCTTCAATGGTGCGGGTAAGTGCCTGCATCAGATCCCGATCGCTGATGAATTTAAAAGCCACACGTTTGATGGTTTCTTCATCTGCGTTTTGAACGGCATACAACAGCATACTTTTAAAATATACATTGGCCTGGTCGGCAGTCACTGCCTGGAATTCCAGTTCTACAGAACGGTTTTGAATGCTGATGCGCTTGGCCACTACTTCTATAAGGGGTATTTTAAAATTTAAACCAGGTCTCAGTATCCTCCGGAATTTTCCAAACATGGTGATTACATTAATAAAACCCTGGTTGACGGTGACCAGCCCGCTGAAGATAAAAATAACGATCAGCAGTACCCACCAATATTCCAGTATTACATTTGGCATAGTATGGTTATTTGCTGCTGAAGGTAGTGGATTTTAATGAGAGCGGTTGAAGGTCTAAGGTTTAAGGAATAAGGTTCTGTAGTGTAAAATTCCTTACTATAAACATGTTTAAGGTCTAAGGTGTAAGCTTCCTTAGTGCAAATTTCCTTACTAATCTGTACCGCATAACTTATAACATTTCGTTTACACCTCATTCCTATTCCCTGATTCCCAATCCATGCTTCCGGCGCACAAATACTATGAAGGCAAAAATTTTGAGGGGAAGCTGAAACATTTACAAATTATTGCAATGGACATTTTTCATTCATTTTCTATACCTTCATCCAGTCCTGCAACAATCTGCTTTTCAAAATTAACAACAATGAAAAAATTATTTGTATTTATCCTGCTGGCTGCCTGCCTGCCTTCATTTGCACAAAAAGCGGTTTCAATATTCAATGGTAAAGATCTTACGGGCTGGACCAACAATGGCACAGAGAAATGGTATGTTGACAAACATGAATTGGTTTGTGAAAGTGGGCCAAATAAACAGTACGGCTACTTATCAACCACAAAAAATTATAAAAATTTTATCCTCACTTTACAATTTAAACAGGAAGCGAACGGTAATAGCGGTGTTTTTTTTCGTTCCTCTATCGAAGGCGTAAAAATCAGTGGCTGGCAGGTGGAAGTAGCACCCACCAACCAGCATACCGGTGGTATTTATGAATCTTATGGAAGAGAATGGCTGATAAAACCCAAACCTGAAGATGAAAAATATTTACAGGAAGGAAAATGGAATACCATGAAGATAAAGGCGGATGGTGATCATGTGACTACCTGGCTGAATGGTCATGTGATGGTTGATTTGACAGATGCAACCATTGGAAAAGGCGTTGGATTTATTGCTTTACAAATTCACGATGGTGGCGGAATAAAAGTAAGGTGGAAGAATTTGAAGATTGTGGAACTGCCCTAATCTTATCTCGTTACAGTATCGTAGTCTTCAAAGATTACGGTACTGTAATTAATGGCGCTAACTTCTCTCCTCCCACACCTGCAACAAGTGAACCAGCGTCTCTACGCTCTTCTGCATATCTTGTACGCATACATATTCGTGCTTACCATGTAATGCCATTTCACCGGTAAAAATATTGGGACAAGGCAAACCCATAAAAGATAATCTTGATCCATCCGTACCACCCCGGATAATCAATTTCCTTACATCACATCCGGCTCTCCTGATGGCTTCCTCCGCATAGGCGGTCACGTTAGGATGACTATCTAAAACTTCTTTCATATTTCTGTATTGTTCCTTCACCACAAAATCTGCTTTTGCGCCAGGAAATTTTTCAAGCGCCGTTTCCATTTTATCCTTTAACCAGTTTTCATAAGCCAGTAGTTTGGCGGTGACAAAATCGCGGATGATAAATTGTACAGTTGCCTTTTCCGCAATGCCGTCAATGTGTACCGGATGCACAAACCCATATCTTTCTTCTGTTGTTTCGGGCGACATTTCATCCCTGGGCAACAGATTCAAAAAATATGCGGCTACTTTAATTGCATTTACCAATTTATCTTTTGCAGAACCAGGATGTGCACTGATGCCATGAAAAGTGATAGTGACAGCATCTGCTGAAAAATTTTCATCTTCCAGGCTGCCTCTTTCACCGCCATCCAATGTATAAGCAAAAGCAGCACCAAGCTTTTTAATGTCCAATTTATCTACTCCCCTGCCTATCTCTTCATCAGGCGTAAATAAAATTTTAATGGTACCATGTTTAATGGACGGATTGTCTCCAAGATATTGAACCAAATCCATCATGATAGCAATTCCAGCTTTGTCATCCGCTCCCAATAAAGTAGTCCCGGAAGCAGTTATAATATCTTCTCCAATTTTCTCTTTCAGGTAGGGATGATCGTTGGTGGTGATCACTTGTGACGGATCATCTGGTAACACGATAGGTGAGCCATCATAATTTTTATGCAGGATGGGTTTCACAGCACTGCCACTGCAATCCGGTGCAGTATCCATATGTGCGCAAAAACAAATGACCGGTACTGGTTTATCTGTATTAGAAGGTAACGTTGCATACACATAACCAAACGTATCCAGGTGTGCATCAGTTATTCCTAAACCGTTCAATTCGTTTACAAGTATGCGCGCAAGATCTTTCTGCTTTTCCGTGGAAGGCTGTGTATTGGAATGCGGATCACTCTGTGTATCTACCTGTACGTACCGCATCAACCTTTCCTGCACTGTAAAATAATATTTATCAAACATAGTTGTACTTTTAAGGAATCATGCCAGTATTTAAAAAGCTGGTATGCACCTAACACTTAAAAAAGCAAATTAACAGCAATGGAAGCATACAGCAATAAGAAACCTGCTATACCACAGGGCTGGTTAAGAGTATTGTTATTTATGATTTTGTACCTGGGCATTTTGCTGACTTTGAGTGTTACCGTTTTTCTTTTCATCAAATCCAATGGCAGCCATTCGGAAACAAAACCAACAGCCAATCCCGGCCTGATGTATGTCTCATTTATTATTAATGCGGTGGTTTCTCTTTTGCTGGTATGGGCATTCAGAAAACTGATAGACCGAAAAAGCATTTTCAGTCTTGGATTTGAATTTGATAAACAAGGTTCACATGCAGTGGTTGGATTTTTCACGGCGCTGCTTATTCTTTGCGTGGGCACGCTCATACTTTACTTCAGCAAAAACCTGCAGTGGATAGATGTTCACCTCAGTGCCAATGATTTGTTCATCAGTTTTGGTTTAATGGTCATTGTCTCGTTTTACGAAGAGTTGGTTTTCCGTGGCTATATTCTCAATAACTTACTTGAATCTTTTGGTAAATGGCCGGCATTGCTGGTTTCAGCATTTTTGTTTGCGCTGGCACACGGCGCCAATCCCGGATATTCCATCATTGCATTCATCAATATTTTTCTTGCCGGTATTTTGCTGGGTGTTAATTATATCTATACAAAGAACTTATGGTTCGCCATACTGCTGCATTTTAGCTGGAACTTTTTCCAGGGACCGATATTGGGTTATGAGGTCAGCGGACTGAACTTACAAAGTTTATTTCAACATGAAATACATGGTAGTGATTGGTTCACCGGGGGTAAATTTGGTTTTGAAGGATCTGTCCTGGCATCCCTTTTATACCTGCTGGCAATTGCAGGTTTGACCCTGGCTTACCGCCATAATTTTTCTCCTGATGATAAAAATCCGGATCCAACAACCATCTAGATAATATCATCGATGGGCAGATGCAGTATTAATATTCATATGACTCTTTATTTCTGTATTCATTAATGTGAGGTTTGCATTATTATTAATGAATACCAGCAAAGACTTGAGGGCGCATGTAAAAAAATTGCATACCTTTTCTACTTAACCAAAAATAACTGAAATGAAAAAGCTTGTCATTGGCTCCATTGTCGGTGGTATCTTAATTTTCATCTGGCAAACCCTTTCCTGGACAGTATTGGATCTTCACCGCGCCAACCAGGAATACACACCTAAACAAGATAGTATGCTGAGTTATCTCAGTTCTCAGTTTTCAGAAGATGGTTCCTATTTCTTACCAACTGTTCCAAAAGGCACATCATCGGAAGAAATGGCAAAAGCAGCAGCAGCTGCCAAAGGAAAACCATGGGCACAGATACAATATCACAAATCTATGGACATGAATATAGGTGCCAATATTGCGAGAAACCTTATATCAGACATTATATTGGTAGCTTTTCTGTGCTGGATATTAATGAAAATACCCGCTGCCAGTTTTGGAACTATTTTTATGGTTTGTATTTTTATTGGTGTAATTGTTTTTACCAATTCACCCTATACGGTTCATATTTGGTATCCCAAGGCAGATATCATGGCGCATTTCCTTGACGCATTGGTTAGTTGGGCATTGTGCGGAGCTTGGATGGGCTGGTGGCTGAACAGGAAATAGCTAAAAAGGAAAATGGAATAAGGTGGAAGGTGAATGCCTTAAATATATAAACACACATAATTATTAAGGTTCATAGTTTGTGAAAATTTCCACAATACTATGAACCTTTATAGTGCCCGGATATTTAACCCAAGCCTTAACCCTTATACCGTATACCCTTTTACGGCATTATTATCAATGGCTTTGCCCCTATGATCTCTACCAGTTCCAGATCAAAAATTAATTCTTCCCCTGCCAACGGATGATTGGCATCCAATACAACGGATGCTTCTTTTACTTCTACCACTATTACTGGTATCACCTGGCCGTCACCACTGGTCATATTCAATTGCATACCTTCTACTGGCACCATATCCGGTGGAAAGTTAGATCTCGGAAACTCCACCAGCATTTCATCATTGGCTGGGCCGTAAGCATCCTCTGCAGGAATATTGATCGTCTTTTTTTCTCCCACACCCATGCCCGTTATACCATCATCAAAGCCTTTAATCACCGTTCCGCTACCCACTTTGAACTCGAGGGGTTCACGTCCTTCACTGCTATCAAAAGTTGTTCCGTCTGTCAGACGACCGTGGTAATGAACCTTCACCATATCGCCACTCTTAACTGTTTGCATACACTAAATTTTAAAATAAGAATTATGTTGTCATCATCTCTTTTCAAATCAGCTTCGTTGTGCCTGCCTGCCGGTAGGCAGGTCGCTCCCTTCAGCAGTAGAAGCACAGATGTGCAGCCGGGGATAAAATAAAAAGTGATTTTCCGCCCGAAAATAAGGCAATGTTTCACATTTTCCATTAAAAATTTTAAGCACCTTTGACCTGTTGACACGCGCAGTTATCACATCATAAAACAAGCTAGATGAAGGGCATTATTCAACTCTTTTTAATTCAGTTGCTCACATATAATGCTTTTGCGCAAATCAATACAAACGGTTCCGATCCATCAGCTGCTATTACACCCGGTGCAGAAAGATTATCGGTTTATGTTCCATTGTTAAAAGGTAAAAGAGTAGCTGTTTTTGCCAATCAAACATCAATCGTAGGAAAAACGCACCTGGTAGACACATTGAAAAAACTGGGTGTTAACATTAAAGTAATTTTTGGTCCTGAACATGGATTCCGGGGAAATGCAAGTGCGGGGGAAAAAGTGGTGAATGAAACCGATCCGCAAACAGGCATTTCCGTTATATCACTCTATGGAAACAAGCGGCGCCCGTCAGCGGAAGATTTGAAAGAAATTGATGTGATGATATTTGATATACAGGATGTGGGTGTTCGCTTCTATACGTATATTTCTTCACTCGAAGATTACATAGAATCAGCACTGGAAAACAGCAAGCCTTTATTAATTCTTGACAGACCCAATCCTAATGGCTTTTATGTTGACGGGCCGGTATTGCAAAAACAATTCAGATCTTTTATCGGCATGCAACCAGTGCCGGTAGTATATGGCATGACCATCGGTGAATACGCTTTTATGATAGCAGGTGAAAGATGGTTATCTGAGAAGGCGAATAAAAAATATGATTATTATCGTACCGCTAAGAATTCCACAGATACCCCTTTTCATTTCCTGGTTATTAAGTGCGTTAATTATAATCACAAAAGCAAATATATATTGCCCGTCAGGCCGTCTCCGAATATTCCTGAAATGCAGTCCACTTATTGCTATCCTTCTACTTGTTTTTTTGAAGGCACCGTTTTAAGTGAAGGCCGCGGTACCTCCAAACCATTCCAGGTATTCGGACATCCATCATTACCCCCCAACCTTTATTCGTTCACCCCCGAACCCAATGAGGGGGCCAAAAGTTCCAAGCAGTACGGCAAAATTTGTTATGGCTGGAACCTTTCCGGTACCAATGAAGAAGTGCTGAATAAAATAAATGGACAAATTCAATTGAAATGGCTGTTGGAAGCTTATCGTTTGTTTCCGGGAAAAGATTCTTTTTTCCTGGCACCAAAAAGTGGCAAACCAGGAGATTATTTTTTTCATAAACTTGCCGGCAATATGGAATTGATGCAACAAATAATAGAAGGCAAAACTGAGAAAGAAATAAAAGCCACTTGGGAACCAGCCTTGAGTGATTTTAAAAAAATTCGCAAGAAATACCTGATGTATGAAGATTTCTGATGCTGAAATAATTTATAAGTTGTTAACCAAATCACGCTCTCTTATTCAATTTAAAAGTTTATTATGATCAGGATGTTTATTTTTCTTACTGCTGCTATTACCCTGTGCAGCTGTTCCGGCGGTTTTAGCAAAGGCGTTAAAAAAGATCTCAGCACCGGTCTTTCCGCTTCTTACAACGGATTTTCCATTGAGGATATATACCTGGCTGCTGCCGGACAAAGGCTTAGCGGAAATGCAATCAGCATGGGCACAAAAGTTTCCATCGTTGCTTCAGGGGTTGAAAATTTTATGGAAAAAGATGGCAAAGTGTTTCCAGGTTGCAGTATCATTTTGTCAGACAAATCTGGCAAAGAAATGCTGAATCTTCCCGATGCCTTTTCTGAAATGATAAATGGTACAACGGTTGCGGCATCAAAAGTATTAACGGCTAGTGTAAATACCGGTGCGCCGATGACTACGGGGGAAACATATCACATGCAAACCCGGTTTTTCGATAAGCAAAAAAAAGAAAGTGAAATTGTTGCCAGTGTAGATTTGCTTATGAAGTAATATTGATTTTATTTCTTTACGATACCTTCGCAGCCATGAAAAGTTTGAATGAGCCTGCCTGGGCAGCAGACAAGCTGCGAATGGTATTTATGGGCACTCCCGAATTCGCCGTTGCTTCACTGGATGCATTGCTGAAAGCCGGTTTGAATATTGTTGCTGTTATTACCGCACCAGATAAACCGGCCGGCCGTGGTATGAAACTGACAGAAAGCGCCGTAAAAAAATATGCAATAGAAAAAGGCCTCCAGGTTTTACAGCCTGAAAAATTAAAGGATCCCATATTCATGGATCAGTTGAAATCATTGCAGGCTGATTTACAGGTAGTGGTTGCATTTAGAATGCTGCCGGAAATAGTATGGAACATGCCTCCAATGGGTACCATCAACCTGCATGGTTCATTGTTACCACAATACAGGGGCGCCGCTCCTATTAACTGGGCGGTTATCAATGGCGAAACAGAAACAGGCGTTACAACCTTCAAACTCAAACATGAAATTGATACCGGAGACATACTATTACAAGTGCGTTTTCCAATCGGCGAAGATGAAACCGCCGGCGACGTGCATGATAAGATGAAAGAAATTGGCGCGCAGTTATTGGTGGAAACGGTCATCGGGCTAGCAGATGGAACACTTAAGGAACAACCACAGATGACAATTGTGAGTGGTGAATTGTCAGGCACCCAATCACCACTCACCACGCACGAATTGCTATTCAAACACGCCCCCAAAATCTTTACTGGCAATTGCAGCATTGACTGGAGCAAATCAACCACTGAAATTTATAATCTCATCCGCGGGTTATCTCCTTTCCCGGCGGCATTTACATTGCTACAAAATAAAACGTTAAAGATATTTCACAGTAAGAAAGAGTTGTTGATACCTTCTGTTGCTGCCGGTAATTATCTTACAGATACCAAAACCTATTTAAAATTCGCAACAGCAGATGGATATATACATGCTACCGACATACAACTAGAAGGAAAAAAAAGAATGATGGTAGACGAATTCTTAAGGGGCTATCGGTTTTGAATATACGAAATTACTATAGTGGCTGCCAGCTCGGATCAAATTTTCTTGCCTGTGGCCCAATTTTACCAATATCAAAATTAAGCGCCTTTTTTTCATTGTCGTTACTGGCATAATTGTCAATAGCCAGGCAAAGAGAAATAACCAGTTCCTTATCACAATTTTTGTTTGCAATGATCTTATAGTTATCGCCGTTAAACCAACTCACCGCTTGTTTATCCCACCAGGCAATCTGCCGGTCGTTTTTGTAAACTGAATATTTTCTGCCCCTGTGACCATATATATCATACAAATCAGGTCCGTTATTACATTGAAAGTGACTTCTCCAGAATGAAATTGTTCTTAACGCTACCAGCCCACCATTTTTGCGGGTGATATCAAACCTCGCTTTAAAAAAAGAAAATTTTCTTTTGATCGTCATTACAGGAAAATCATTGGTGGTTTCAAACAGGTTAATCTCAGCAAAAATCCTGAATATCTTTGCAGATGCCCGGTGCGTTTGTTGCCCATCAACAAATACCTGGTACTTATCTCCTATTGAAATCTTTTTTTGATTGATATCTATTTCCATCCTGTAATTGTTATGCCTGGTAATTTAAAAATTATTTGGCCTTCATTTTATTATTTTTTGTATCATGTGTTAGTTCGGCCAGTCCCAGCTTTTCCATTAACGGAGGAATATACATACCAAATCTTCCACGCAATCCTTTCTTCAAACCATACCAGCCGCCTATTGGATTTTTTGTTGACCGGCCCCAGGCTTCCACCGTACCCTCTTTTGCTGGCTTTTGCTCATCGGCGCTGCCAAGTTCCATCCAGTCTCCATGTTTTTTCAGCATGGCATGCAGGTCTTTTATGCAATTGTAGTCATATAATAAGGTTGTTTTACCAACCACGCACACAATTACGTCTTTACCATCTTTTTCATCCTTATACATTTCATAGTCCGATGAATGTGGAGGCGTTTTTAATTTCCAGGGATTTTCTTTGGTACCTTCTATTGACATAATAAGAATTTTTACTCACTATACATAAAACAAAACTAACAATAAATCATCTCAATTATTGACAGTTGAAGATGATTGATACAATGAAAACGAATGAAGTGGCATTAGCCAGGCAAATTTGGAAATTTTCACCCTGGCGTTTTTCCGGTTAATTAATTGAAACGATTGTTACACTCCAGCGCCACCCGTCGGCTATAAAACAAATAAGAACAAAAAAGAATAAAGCTATTTACCGATTTTTAATAAGCCTCTTGAATATTTCAGTCGTTATCTCACCCGGCTTGCCATCAGCAACTGCCCTACCATCAATTTCCAGTACTGGCAATACAATTTTTGTGCTGCTGGTAATGAATGCTTCTTTGATGTCATGAAGTTGATCAAAATGAATCGTCAATTCCTTTATATCAAATTCTTTCAAATCAAGTATCCGGCGCCTGGTGATCCCTTTTAAAATATTTTCTGCGGGTGTGATTATTTCATTGGCAGTTGTAACAATAAAAAAATTAGATCTGGGGCACTCAGATATGTCACCTTGATGATGGTATAAAACATCGTCTGCATTGTGCTGTATGATATAAGGTTGAAGATAAATGGCATGGAGATAGTCAATTGTTTTCACTTCTGGCAATTGCCGCTGGTGATCATAGCTCACCAACCGGGTTCCCTTATTGAAATTTTCCTTATTGAAAGTAAAGTCTGATTGGGTTATTAATAAATTCGGATCTGAAAGTGTGTATCCATCAACGGCATATCCACCGGTCAGTGTAACCCGGATGCCGGATGCCGGTAAATCATTTTTTTCGATCAGTTGGTAGATCAATTTTTTAATTGCTTCACGGTTGAGGCTTTTATCAAGGTGCATAACCCGGGCTGAATTGAAAAAACGATCCAGATGAAAGTCGAGATAAAGGGGCTGCTTGTCTACCGTAATAAAGAAATCAAAAATGCCATACCCCCTTTGAATAGAAAGATCAGAAACGTGTATGGCGGCAGAAGATTCTAAAATAAATTCACCGTTGATAATAACATAATTTCCTCTCATTGCAGGAATTGGTTGTGTTTCTAACCGGAAGTTATATATCCTAGCGGTAACGTCTTATTGATTTTCATTTCGAACGGTCGCCAAAGTTATATAAACGACAGGAACCTCAGGCGCCAGGGCGTTCAGTAATACGATTGACTGATCCTTCATTCCGGGTATAAGGAATTTGTTCGGGGGTTGAATATGGGTGGTACGTTTTCAGATCATCAAAATTTTACTTCTACATTAAAACGGGTACCATTTGCTTCAAGTTCGGTAGCACCGGCGTCGCTGATACGGGCCGTAAGTCCTGCGCTTTCTTTCATATCGGGCAGGTTGCCCAGTACTTTTGCATAAATGGTTTTACCATTGAGTGGATTGTTAACTTTTACAATGGTACCAACTGCCACATTATTTACCAAGGCATAATATTTACCATCGTTCCAGCCACTGGTACTTTTGAAAATCCCTGCGGGACCGGAAACTGATTTACCATTCTCTTCATATTGAATTTTAAAGTACCCACCCTTATTGTTCAATGCAACTGAGTGATTGACCTCAGCCGGCTTTGGTTCCTGCGTAGGTTGTTCAGCTTTTGTTGTAATTGGTTGTTGTCTTTCTGCAACAGGTTCAATTTTCTTTTCTTCTTTTATTTCTGCTTTCTTCTCATCTGCTTTTGCGGTATTGGTAACTGTTATTGGGTCAGTAACCATTATTTTATTGCTACCCCTGGATGCCAGTGCTGATTGGGCCGATTTCACTTTTAAATAGCCCACAACTATTTTCAATCCTGCTTTTGCCTGGTCGCGGTTGATACCATTCCATTTTTCCAGGCTTTCTATAGGGACCTTATTATAGTTTACACTTACCCTGTACATCCATTCCTTTTCCTGGATAGTATGATAGACGTTTATAAAAACTTCGTCCGCCTGTTTTTTACCATCCTGTGAAAAGTTAGAAACTGTTAACGGAACTTTTACCTGTTGTCCAATTGCTAAAGGTTTATCAATTGTTGTAGCATTAAACGTAGCAATTTCTTTGGGAGCAATATTGTACGATCTTCCGATACCATACCAGGTTTCCTTTGGTTGAACTGAATGAATAAGATATAAATGTGGTGTAGTGCCCATCACCTGCAAATCGCCGCTTTGCGCAAGACAAAACTGCATACATAACAGTAATACAAAACTCAAAAGGTATTTATTTCTCATCCGTTGGATTTATTGCGACTTACAAATATGAAAACTTTTCTTCCATTATCGGCAAAATTAAAGCCAAATTAATGTTTTAAATGTTATACACAACAGCAGATTTTTGTTTCTGTTGTAGCGGCCCGCCAGCTAGTTGTAGCATTACGCAATGGGGGGCAGCGTTGATCGCTCTCATATAAATCATTCACACTTCTGCCATAACTAATTATTAAACTATTCGAGATAATAATAAAAGCCTCAGGGCCGGGCTTTCAATATGCGCCATTGTTTAGGATAATAATTATTTATTCTGTTTCCCAACGATTTTATCCAACCCAGGTTATGCCCTTCAAAATTTACCAATGTCCAGCCACAGTGATCAGTTTTCATGGAAACTTCTTCTTTACGTAAATATTGTACGGCCTGCTCCCTGTTTAACGGGATGGTAACAATATTTTTATTAAAAATTTGACTTAATGCCAGCTGATGATCCGGGATCAAATCTTTTCCCATCAATTTACCTATCACGATACCTGCTTTTTTTATGTACAACGCAGATTGCAAAACAGGTATATCGTTCTGAAGCGAAACAGGTAAGGCAATGATATCATCCTGTTGCTTAAATAAAATCAGTTCTACGTCCGGAGATAACCAGGGACGAACCAGTGCATCCTCTGTTTGCGATAATTTTTCAATCTTATGTTTATGAGTTCTGTAATTTTCGAATGTTCCACCACTTAATTTTTTCATTGCGGCAATAAAAAATCCTTCTCCCTGCACTTTATCGGGATAAAATCTATATCCATAAGCATGATTCCTTTCTGAAATGGTTTCAATGATATTCCATTCTGCATACATATTCAGCCTTAGCTGCTCCACCTCCAGCCCTTCTGCCATCCAGTCTAAGATGGTTTCATCTTCTTTCTCAGAATAGGAACAGGTTGAATAAATAAATATGCCATCTTGTTTCAATGCAGGCCATACATCTGATATAATCCGCTGCTGGCGCTGGCTGCAGAGTTCAACGCTGTTTTCACCCCATTCTTTAATCGCTGTTGGATCGCGGCGAAACAAACCACTTCCACTACAGGGTGCATCCACTACTACTACATCAAAATAATTTTCAAGCCTTGCAAAATGAGAAGGATCATTGTTTGTGACAACTAAATTAGCCGCTCCCCATTTAATAATGTTCTCTGCAAGTATGCCCGCACGCAATTTGATTACTTCATTGCTCACCAATAAGCTTTCATTGCTGATCAAAGATTGTATCAAAGTAGATTTACCGCCCGGCGCCGCACAAAGATCCAATACTTTCAGCGTTTGATTTAAATCTACCGTCTGTTTCAATGCCTGCTCCAAAAACATACTGGAAGCTTCCTGTACATAATAACATCCTGCGTGATACAATGGATCAAAAGTGAAGGAAGGACGCTCGTTGAGGTAGTATCCGGTGGAACTCCAGGGAACTGGCATTGTGAGTGGTGAGTCGTCAGTCGTCAGTTTAAACCCCTTCCGATTCAACACTGCCGATTCACGATTTTTTGGAGACTTAAATGGATTGAGTCGTATAGAAGTTACCTGCTGTCCACTTTCATGCACATCAATGAAAGTTTTTCTGTTAAACCCTTTTAGTCCTTCTAAAGATTGTAATAATTTCTCCGGTAGTTGCACCTGGCAAATTTATGAAATTACAATAAACTTATTGAGGGCATCTATTGGAATTTGAAATTGACCAATTTTAAGAAATTGAAAAGAAGTTACTTATAGTATACCTCACTAGCCACTCACTACTCACTAATCGTTATTCACTATCCTATATATTCTTTATCTCCCCAATCAAATCCTGCAACACCTTTTTTGCATCTCCAAATAACATTGAAGTCTTAGGGCGGAAAAACAAATCATTTTCAATTCCTGCATAACCGGGTTTCATACTCCTCTTATTAACAATACAATTTTTTGCGAGTTCAACATCTAGTATGGGCATACCGTATATGGGGGAAGCAGGATCCGTTTTTGCTGCAGGGTTTACTACGTCATTCGCGCCCAGAATCAAAACAACATCCGTGGTTGCAAATTCATCATTAGCATGCTCCATTTCCATCAGCTTATCGTAGCTAACATCAGCCTCCGCTAATAATACGTTCATGTGCCCGGGCATACGACCCGCCACCGGATGAATTGCATACTTCACATCCACACCCTTCTCTTCCAGTAATTTTTCCAATTCATGACAGGCATGCTGTGCCTGGGCTACCGCCAATCCATAACCGGGAACAATGATTACCTTTTTGGCATAACTCATCAGCATAGCTGTATCACTCAAACTAATTTCTTTATAAGTACCCTGTTCCCTAACACCGGAAGTGGCCGCACCTTTAGCTCCAAAAGAACCAATCAATACATTGGTCAACGAACGATTCATCGCCTTACACATCAGAATGGTTAACAAAGTACCTGCCGCACCAACAAGAATTCCACCCGTAAGCATCGCTTTGTTATTATATAAAAACCCACCACATGCAGCGGCTACACCTGTAAAAGAATTCAACAATGAAATGACCACCGGCATATCAGCTCCCCCGATGGGAAATACAAAAAGTATCCCATAAATAAAAGCAAGTAAACCCGTAACAAAAAATGGAATGATAGCATGTTCTACAGAACTTGTATAGGTAATAATTGCAGATGTAATGACCAGTCCAAGTACAATCATGTTTACTATGTGCTGTCCCGGAAATGAAAAATCTTTTACTCTTCCATTGAGTTTTCCCCAGGCAATGATACTTCCCGTATAAGAAACTGTTCCTATGATTGCACCGGCAATAATGGTAAGATATTCTCCCACTGTTATGATGTCTGAAACAAAGACACCGGAATGTGCTTTGTTTGATTCGTATAAATGATAGAATTCAACCGCAGATATCAACGCCGCACAAGCGCCTCCCATTCCATTGAACAAACTGACCATCTCCGGCATGGCTGTCATCTTCACTTTTTTTGCCGCCACTGAGCCTGCTATGCTGCCGATTAAAAGCGCGGCAAATATCCACCCGTAATTATGCAATGCGTTTCCTGCATTATCCTTATATAAAAAGATTGTGCTGAAAATAGCAAGCGTCATTCCCGCGGCGGCTATCAGGTTACCCTTCCTTGCTGTCAAAGGATTGGATAACATTTTCAATCCAAGAATAAACGTTATGGAAGCAATCAGATAGCAAAGGGTAAGTATGTTTAACTCCATTGTTAAATGCTAAAAAATTAAATTATTCAATCTTTGAACCGATTTGTATGTTTCGCATCTTTTTTAATCACATTAATCCTACAATTGCGGTTCAGACTATTTCTTCTTCTTAAACATTTCCAGCATCCTGTCTGTCACCACAAATCCACCCACCACATTCAATGTACCGAGGATGACCGCCAGAAATCCTAAACCCAATGCCAGGTAATTGCCTGGTGCTGCTTTTCCCATTACTATTATAGCTCCGATAATTACTACACCATGAATTGCATTGGCCCCACTCATTAATGGCGTGTGCAATACACTGGGCACACGTCCAATAACTTCAATACCCAGGAATACCATCAATGCAACAATGTATATCATTTGTTCATGCGCACTGATCCAGCTAAAAAAGTCAAGTAACATATTTTCAATATTGAATTAACAAATACCTTTTTTATCATTTCTACACTGGCCGGTATGCAGGTCCTTCAGCTTTTGTCTAAGCAGCTATCGGCGTTATTCAACCAGGCTTTTCACTCTTTCATGTACCACTTCTCCTGCATGTGTAATACAACTTCCCTTTACTAAATCATCTTCCCAGTTTAATAATAATTTCCCTTCTTTGTCTGTAATCAATTGTAAAAAATTCGAAACATTTTTTCCGTAGAGTTTGCTGGCATCTGAGGGCATACTGGCTGCCAGCGCTGAGTTACCAATTACAGAAACACCATTGTGACTAATTGTTTCATTGTTTTTTGTGAGTTCCGTATTGCCACCGCTGGCAGCTGCCAGGTCTATTATCACTGAACCTTTTTTCATCGCTTCAATCATTGCAGTAGTTACCAGTACAGGTGCTGTCTTTCCGGGAATCTGCGCAGTGGTAATAATTATATCAGCTTTCGCAATACTCTCGGCAATTTTTTCCTTTTGCTTTTGTAAAAATTCTGCTGTTTGATCTACAGCATATCCACCGGCCTTACTCGCATCAGCTGCACCAGCAACTTCTATAAACTTTGCTCCAAGACTCATCACTTCTTCCTTTACGGCAGGTCTTGTATCAAATACTTCCACCGCGGCACCAAGCCGTCGCGCTGTAGCGATGGCTTGCAAACCGGCCACACCTGCACCCAATATTAAAACTTTAGCCGGGGGAATACTTCCTGCAGCGGTCATAAACATTGGAAAATATTTTGGAAATATATTGGCTGCCAGTAATACTGCTTTATAACCCGCAATATTGGCCTGCGAGCTTAATACATCCATGCTTTGCGCACGCGTTGTTCTCGGCAATAAATCAAGACTAAAACTGGTGATTCCTTTCATGGCCCATTGTTTCATTTCATTGAAATGAAACAATGGTTGATAAATGCCTATTAAAATTTTTGAAGCAGGAATTTGCAATGCTGAACCTGGTTGCTGAATACATAGAATAATATCAGCGGTTGAGACAATTTCCTCTATAGGTTTTATTTGCGCACCAGCTTTTATATAATCATCATCCCCTGCCGACGCATTGATGCCGGCCCCTGGCGCTACCAATACACTTAATCCTTTTTTTGTCAACGCAGCAACCGCTTCCGGTAATAATGATACACGTGTTTCGTATAATGGTTCCTTCAATACTCCAATTATCATAGTTTACTGTTCTCCGGTTAAGATAGTAAAAATATAGTTATAGCCACAGCATTTTAATATTCCGCAATAAGATCCTGATCATTCCCAATGATCAAAATCGCAATGCAAAATGTTGTTTCACTTTAAATTCCTTCCTGAAAAATACCAGTCCTATAAAAAACAAGTCGATGGTCATCATCACTTCCGGATGTGCTTTTATTTCACTCCATGCAAGTTCCATTTCATCACTCCAATGTATATCGTCAAATATTAAAATTGATTGATCACTTCTCTTATTCAGTAACTGGTTAAAATATTTAAGGGTGGGCACTTTCCGGTGATTTCCGTCAATGAATGCCAGATCAACTGTGGTCAGCCCATCTAATATGTCCTGAAGTTTGTCATCAAAATTACCAACAACGATTTCTACCTGCGACAAAGCCATTGCATCAAAATTTCGCCTGGCCACAGAAGCTATCGCGGGTGAGCCTTCGCAGGTAATCAACCTGGCTTTATTGTTGGCCATTGCCATATAAGCAGCAGATAAACCCAGTGATGTGCCCAGTTCAATGATTGTTCCTGGTTGGTAATAATTGACTATCCGGAACAATAACTGTCCCCATTTTGCGGGCTTGGCTGCTTGCCTTGCAATGGCCGAAATTTTTTTCGTTTTTGCATTCCCATTTGCAGATCCGGCTCCATAGTCCGTAATTTCCAGCCCGGTGTTGTCTGATAATAAAATGAATCGCCAGTCCTCAACTTTTTTGTACGCATAAAATTGCCTTTTATCAATCAGCACATGCCTGATAAAATCAAATACGAAAGGCGAGTGAATACCGTGACCCCTGCCATTGGAAGCATGAATAAAATGATGAATGTATTTTTTTGCGAGCTGAAACTTAGCGTACATAGCAGCGGTTATTCATGACCGTCAGTCCTGCGCTCCCATACCTGGAAACTATAGGAATACTGATGTTTGTCATCGGCGGGAAAATCTAAATTGGAAAATAATTGCCATTCCTTTTCATTAAATGCCGGAAAAAAAGCATCGCCGTCAACAAAGGCATGCACACGGGTAATCACAATCTTGTCTGCAACAGGTAATGCTTCTTTATAGATTTCACCACCACCTACAATAAAAGCTTCTTTGGCATCCGTTTCACCTGCAACCTTAATCGCTTCCTGTAGTGAGGCCGCAATTCTTACAGGTCCTGCCGGATGAATGGCGGAAGGGTTGCGCGAGATGATTACATTAAATCTGCCATTTAGTGGTTTGTTGTAAAGCGATTCAAAAGTTTTTCTGCCCATAATTACAGGCATGCCCCAGGTAGTATTTTTGAAAAATCTTGTATCGTTTGGAAGGGTCCAGACCAACTGGTTTTTTTTTCCAATTACATTGTTCTCTGAAGCCGCTGCAACCAGTGTTATAGTCATCGGGCTGTATATTATTGTTGATAATATTCTTAAACTGCCACCGGCGCTTTTATGGCGGGATGGTGCTGGTAATTTTCCAAAGTAAAATCTTCATAAGAAAAACCAAAGATATCTTTTATCTCAGCATTCAATTTCATTGTGGGAAGAGGATAGGGTTCCCTGCTCAATTGAAGTTTTACCTGGTCTAAATGGTTGTTATAGATATGCACATCGCCGAAACTATGAATGAATTCGCCCGGTGCTAAATCACATACCTGGGCTATCATTAGTGTAAGCAAGGCATACGAAGCAATATTGAAAGGCACCCCCAGGAAAACATCTGCACTTCGTTGATACAACTGGCAACTTAGTTTACCTTCTGCCACGTAAAATTGAAAAATAGTATGACAGGGCATCAACGCCATCATTGGTAGTTCTGCAACGTTCCAGGCACTTACTATCAGCCGCCGACTATCCGGATTTGTTTTTATCTGCCGGATGAGATCCGTGATTTGATCATATACTTTACCATCGGCCCCCTCCCAACTCCGCCATTGTTTTCCGTAAACCGGACCCAGGTCGCCATTTTCATCGGCCCATTCATCCCATATTTTTACAGCATGCTCATTCAGGTATTTAATATTGGTTGCTCCTTTCAAAAACCAAAGCAATTCATAAACAATGCTTTTGAGATGCAATTTTTTTGTGGTGACAAGGGGAAATCCTTTGCTTAAATCAAATCGCATCTGGTAACCGAAAAAACTGGTTGTGCCGGTCCCTGTCCTGTCTGTTTTAGCTGTACCATTATTTAAAATATGCTTTAGTAATTGCTGGTATTGTTGCATGCCTGCAAGGTAAGGAAAAGGCTATTCCAAATTGGTAAAGCAGTACTTCTGTGGGGAAACTGTGTATTTAATTTGATAGCTGTATTGTCCTTGTTTTTCCCCATTGTGGGTTTCAAAATTTTCCTGTTGTAGTTTATTTTATAATATAAACGTACTTAAAAGTTACGGCATCGCTTTTGTAAAAATGTGGTATCAGATAATTGCATACTGGGATTGTTTCTAAATGAATATATAAGTTAGCCGATGAACCAAACAAAGTGAACGGGAATTGAGTTCGCGTTATTTATTTTTTTTAGGGATTTGAAATATTTTAATAACCAAAAAAGTTTTTATGAAAAAGATTGTACTTTTTTCTTCACTATTCATCAGTACGGTAAGTTTTGCACAGAGTTTTCAATTTGGAATCAAGGCCGGACCTAATTTCAGCAATTTTACCGGAAGTAATTTTGAGGATACCAAGGCTAAAACGCTGGTAGGCTTTCATGCTGGCGCGTTCTTAAGTTTATTTGCAGGAAATAACTTTGCAATTCAGCCAGAAGTTTTATTTTCTACTCAAGGTGCCAGGCTGGAAGACGCCACAAATAAAACAGACTACAAACTTACGTATATCAATATTCCGGTAATGTTGAAATATCGATTCAATGGAGGATTTTACCTGGAAGCGGGTCCGCAAGTAGGATTTAAAGTTCATGAACAAGTTGCTGGCAGTTCAGAAGACTTTGCAAAAAATACCGATGTTTCCCTCGCTGGTGGATTGGGTTTTCATAGCCCAATTGGTCTTGGAATAGGCGCGCGTTATGCGGCCGGTCTTACCAAATTAGGAGATATTAAAAATTCCCCATCACAACCAAACTGGAAAAACGGAGTGATACAGATAAGCTTATTTTATACCCTGTTTAATAATAATAAGATCTCAAAATAAACAGATATTAATGTAATAGAAGAAAAAAGCTGTACAAAAACATGTGCAGCTTTTTATTTGTCCGTCCAAAGAAAAATTATTTTGCAATCGATTTTTGTAAAAAAGATTATTCTGTTAACGTCTCTTTCTTAACCGAATCCACTATTTGACCCGCCGCAGAAACCATCATCTGATCATCTACTGAAACAGAAATTTCCCTATAGATTCGTGAGATAACCTGGCTTGTATGCTCCCATTTGATTTCGAATGATTGCGCTTTTTCTTTTTCGATAAGTAAATCTTCTTCCATTTTAGAAATTTGCCTGTCTCTTTCATTCAGGTTTGTTTGCAATTCCAGGTATTTGGTTTTTATTGTATGCAGTTCACCGGACATAGTGCTCATTTCAGTTTGCTTATCAATTATCTCTTTTTCCAGCTGTTCAGATTTGCCCGTTGATTGATCTAATTCAGATTGCTTTATAAGCATATCTTGTTCCAGGCTATTTAATTGATCCCGGCTTTTCATCAGTGAATTTTGCAATGAAATATTTAAATCATTCATTGAGTTTTGTTCGTATTCAAGTTGGTGATGATGCTTTATTCTTTGATCCAATTGTTGCTGCAGAAAGTTTATCTGCAAGTTTTTTTCTCCTACCATATCCTCGAGTGACTTCAAATCGGGCAAGATGTTTTTCAATATCAAATTTTCCGCTTCCGCTTTGTTCAGCTTTTCATATAGCGATGGTAATGGATCGTCACCGTTTATTATATTTGATTTATCTTTTAAATGGTTATTTTCTATCCTGAGTGCGCTTACTTCCTGTGTCAACTTTGTTACTGAGTACTCCATTTCTGCAGTGACAACATCTCCTTCCTCTGTTACAGAAGTTTTACCAGTCTTATCATCCGCACCATGTTCTTTTGTATATGCCAACGTTTGTTCCAACTGAGTTATCTTAAGTTCATATCCCTGTATTTTTTCGCGAGAGCATTGCAGCTCGTCTTTATCTGTGCCTCCTTCTTCATTCAATCGTGATATAACAGCCGAATAATTTTCCTGTAACACGCGGAAAGATTTTTCCAGTGTTTGATACTTTTCTTTGCCCTTCAGTAACTGTTGTTCATACTGCTTTAGGACTGCTTCTGTACCGGATACTTTAATATTGTTGCTGACCGTTGGTTGTATCATATCTGCATCAGGTCTATCATACAATACTGTATCTGGCGCTTTTAGTTTACCTTTTTTCCTGCGACGATAATGCAGGAAAGTGGTTACAGTTAAACAAATAACTATTAACGGCAGGCTAATCCACAATACCAGTTGGATGAATTGTCTAAACTCAGCCATCGATAATTCCAATAAATTCATGTGCAAAAGATTTGCGTAGAATTTTAATCATACTGCCAACAAGATTTACAATGTTATTTTCTACAGGTTTGCCAGGGAGTTAGCAATTAAACAATAAAAACCGGCAATTATTGTAGCAGTAAAGGCATTCTCTGTTGTATAAAAGTTAAAGCAGGAATATTGATGATTGCATTTAACATTGTCCAATAATAATACCAAAAGAATTTATCAGGTATAAATGTGGAAAATTCTTAGGTGTTGCAATAAAATTAAATTCCTCTTCTGCTCATTTCCTTTTTTATTAGTCCGAGTTCCCTGCCGGTTTGTCCGCTCATAGAACTATTTTCTTCTGCCCTGCGCATCAGGTAAGGTACAACATCTTTGATGGGCCCGAATGGCAGGTACTTGCTCACAGCACATCCTTCAATGGCAAGATTGAATGTAATATTATCACTCATTCCATACAATTGGCTGAAATGAACATGCGGATGATTGAGCGGCAAATTCTTTTGCTTCAGCAATTTTGTTGTAAAGTCATTGCTGTTTTCATTATGTGATGCAACTATCAATGCTATGATATCAATGTGTTCAATACAAAGTGCAACCGCTGCATTATAATCACTATCAGTGGCCTCTTTGTCCAGGTGAATGGGTGAGGGATAATTCATTTCCAACGCTCTTTTACGTTCCTTTTCCATGTATGCACCTCTTACCAGTTTTGCACCCAGTATAAAATTCCTTGATACTGCAGCTTCATAAGAGTCTTTTAGGAATTGTAACCTGTCGTGTCTGTAAAGTTGAACCGTATTGTAAACAACAGCCCTGGTTGTATTGAATTGTTCCATCATCAATATGGTCAGCACGTCTACCGGGTCCTGTATCCATGTTTCTTCTGCATCTATCAAAACTCCCACGTTTTTTTCTGCCGCTATCTTACAAATTCGCAGCATACGTTCATGTACGCGGCTCCACTCTTTGTTTTCATTGTCGGTCAGCCCTTCTAACGCTTTTGCAAATCGTTTCATCAAACTACCAGCATTCGTTTCCACACTCTTATCCAGTTTCTCCAGCAGACCGGTGCGGGCAATGCCTGTTACCTTAATGCTCATAAACGGTATGTTCGGTTGTGTTGCTGCATATTCAATTACCCTTACAAATTCGTCGCAGGCATGATCTAAAACTTCTTCACTGTAATCACCGCCTTCAACGCCATAATCCAAAATTACCTGCACACCATATTCTCCTAATTTTTTCACTACCGATGCAGTTTCACTCAGGGATTCTCCACCCACAAATTGTTGGAAAATGGTATTGCGGATAAGACCCCTTATAGGCAATCCACTTTTGATCAGCCATGGCGTTATATAAATACCAAACTTTACCAGTGTTTGATAACTCATACTGGAAAAAAGAAATTTTGCCTTTTTTAATTCTTTATCGCTTTTATATGCAAAGGCATTTTTTGTATTGTCGAAGGACATTCCGGGGTCTGTATTCATACATTCGGGATAGTGAGCCGCAAAAATAAAACAAAGCCTTCAATAATTACCAGACTTTATCAAGCCGGAAAGCCTTATTTGTCAGTTTTCTTATGTGAAATATTTTGATGTACGGTCGCCCTGTTGTGGTATATATTTACTCCATTATATTCAATTGGGTTTACCTCACCAATCCTATGATTCGCTGAAAATAATATGCCATGATCTGCTGATCCTTTTTATCTTTCGCCTTCTAATTGAAAAGTATGCGCATCACCAAAACAGAAATCTACAAGTTCAGTATTCCCATGCATCCATTTACCATTGCAACCGGTACCATGGATACCGCACAGAATATTTTTATTCGTTTACATACTGAAAACGGGAGATACGGTGTTGGCGAATGTTCTGCCTTTCCAATGATTGCCGGTGAAACCCAGGCTACCTGTTTTGCACTGGCGCAGGATTTTGCAAAACTTTGGAACGGTAAAGATGCTTCAAACATCAGGGAACGTTTAAATGAATTGCATGCTGCCATTGCTTTTAACGCTACCATTAAAAGTGCTTTTGATATGGCACTCTATGATTTGGCGGCAAAAAATACCAATCAACCTTTGTATCAATACCTGGGGGGCAAAAAGAAAAAGCCTTTAGAAACAGATATAACAGTAGGAATTGGAACTGCTCAATTAATGGCAGAACAGGCAGCAGCATTCAAGGCACAGGGATTTCGCATCATTAAAATAAAATTGGGCAAAAACCCGGAAGAAGATGTAGAAAGAGTAAAGCAAATACGCATGGCCGTTGGGAACGAATTATTATTAAGGACGGATGCCAACCAGGGATGGGACTTTGAAGGGGCCACTTACGCTTTGCAAAATATGGCAGCATACAATGTTCAGTTTTGTGAACAACCCATGAGACATTGGAATGATCACAGATTATCGCAACTAAGAAAATCATCTCCCATAAAAATAATGGCTGATGAAAGTGTGTTTGATCATCATGATGCAGAACGGTTGATTGCTGCCGACGCCTGTGACTACATAAATATCAAGTTCGCTAAGAGTGGCGGCATTCTGGAAGCGACCAAAATAAATGAAGTATGCGCACAAAATAATATTCCCTGTATGATGGGCGGAATGCTAGAAAGCCGGATTGCACTTTCCGCTTTTGCACATTTTGCGCAGGCGAACGATAATGTTATGTTTTATGACATGGATACCTGTATGCTGGGACATAAAAAAGATCCGGTAACCGGAGGCGTTCAATACAATGGTTATTATGTTGAGGTACCGGATGCACCAGGTATCGGCGCAGATGCGGAGGAAGGATTTTTAAATACGCTGGAAAAAGTAATCATTTAAATGCCAAATCCTGTTGTTTATCTTTGGGCAAAAATATAAGCATGTCTTCTAAATCTCCTACAGACTCACGTGTAGTAATGACCGAACTTGTTCTGCCAAACGATACCAATGTATTTGGAAACCTGATGGGGGGGCGACTAATGTATTGGATGGATATAGCATCGGCGCTTGCAGCCATGAAACATTGCGGCGTACCTGTGGTTACGGCCTCCGTAGATAATATTTCATTCGAGAATCCTATACGACTGGGTAATGTGGTTCATATTGAAGCCATGATAACCCGTACTTTCAATACCTCTATGGAAGTGCACATGAATGTATGGGGTGAGGATTTACTGCAGCAGTATAAATACAAAAGCAATGAAGCTTACTACACATTTGTTGCACTCGATAGTAACCGTAAGCCAATGGCAGTACCTGGATTACGGGCAGAAACGGTTGAAGAAAAGAAATTATTTGACGGGGCGTTAAGGAGAAGGCAGTTGCGCCTGATATTGGGAGGTAAGATGAAACCAGATGACGCAGTTGAATTAAAAGCATTGTTTACACAACAAGGTTAGCAGGTTTATAACTATTCAATCTTAATAGTTGAATAATATAACCTTCACTCAGTGTGTAGCGGAATAATCTTACCATTTATACGGTGATGAGCACCCTGCATCATAAATTCCTTACTTTGTTCTATGGATTGCATCAACACATTTAAAATTACATCAGCAGGCGCATCATAATCAATTTGCAGGGGTTCTTTAAATTGTACTGTTAGTAAAGAGCCTTTCTTTTTAAATTTCAAACCTTTTTTATTGAATGCGCGCCAGAATCCATTGATAACAACGGGTACAACCACTGGTCTTGTCTGTTTAATAATTAAAGCAGTTCCTTTTCTTCCGGGAGCAAATGGTTTGGTTGTACCCTGCGGAAAAGTAATTACCCAGTTGTCTTTCAAGGCACGTGTTATTTTACGGGTATCACTGGGATCAAGTCCGCGTCGCTTTTCTTTGGCTTCCGGGTTCCATGTTCTTTTAACAGTCAGCGCACCTGCCAGGGTGAATAACCGGCTGATAAAACTACCTCTCATGGTTTCTTCTGCCGCTACATAATAAACATTAGTGAAAGGATTGAGCAGGTAATAGGGTATTCCGAGCCTGTTCTCTTTACCCCATTTCACCGCACAAAAAATATGGAGAAAAGTTATAACGTCGGCAAAATAAGTTTGATGATTGCTGACAAACAACACATTTTTTTTGGGAAGGTCTCGAATATGTTCAGTACCCGTAATCTGTAGCCGGTTAATAATGGTCAGGCCAGGATATGATACCGCTCCAACAATTGCATACACCAGTTTACGGACGATATTAATATTTTTGATCCTTTGCAGAAATGAAGCCATGTTGAAACCAATTTGGCAAAAAAAACATTCACTCACGAATGTAAAACATTTGAATCAGAGTTGAATCACTTGTGCATTTATCTTTGCGCGCGTTATTTATTCAATATTAAATATTTTTGACGCTTACAGCATTATTTGAATTAAACAATCTTGTAATGTTCTATTCATCCATATAACTTTATTAAATGCCTTCATCTATTTAACCCAAACTGCATGCTCAACACCGTTATTTTCGACATGGATGGCTTATTGATAGATTCAGAACCACTGTGGGCCGAAGCTGCCAATGAAACGCTTCAGCGATTTAATATCAAACTTACAGACGAACAATACCACATCAGCACAGGTTTACGCACCAGCGAATGGATACAGCACTGGTTTACTGAATTCAACCTATCAATGGATCATGCAGAAGAAGCCGGGACAACTATTGTAAAAACAGCTGTTGAAAGAATTATCAGAACGGCTCCTGTTATGCCGGGTGTAATGCATGCATTCAATTTTTTTAAGCAAAGAAATTTCAAAATAGGTGTTGCCTCTTCCTCGCCCATGGAATTGATTAACGCGGTAGTGAATAAATTACAGGTGGATGATTTTATCATCGCAAAAACTTCCGCTGATCAACTGGCATTTGGCAAGCCGCATCCACAGGTTTTTTTGAATTGCGCAGAATTGCTTCAATCTGCACCAACTGACTGTATCTGTTTTGAAGATTCTTTTAACGGTATGATTGCTGCTAAAGCTGCAAGAATGAAATGTGTTGTAGTGCCCGCTCATGCTCACCTGCACCAACCAAAATGGGCCGCTGCCGATTTAAAATTGTCTTCGCTTCAAAACTTTAACGGGCTATTACTGGAGTCTCTTCTAAAATAATTTCGCCATGGCCGATATTCTTTTTCGCTAACGGGTGATAATCAATTTTTCGGTGATTATTTTTATCCCGTCGTTCATTTGCAAATGATATATGCCTGAAGGAAGGATATTCAGGTTGTCTAGCACGATTGTATTTAATCCTGCATTTACTTCTTTGGTAAATTGTCTTACAATTTTACCATTCGCATCCATCAATCTTAACCATACATTCGATTTGCGGTTGACCGTAAAACTTATCGCGGCCTGATTTTGGGAAGGGTTCGGGAAAATATATAATTTGTCATTGATACCATTGGTACGAACAATCATTACTTTACTATATGTATAACTACCGTTGATGTCTATCTGCTTTATCCTGTAATAAACAACTTGCAGGGAAATGGCGGTAAGAATATCTGTAAAAGAATAATTATTGGATGGAGCATTGTTTGAGTAACCGGGCTGTATTCCAATTGTATAAAATTGCGAGCCATCCGTGCTTCTTTCAACTGCATATTCTTTTACATTCAGTTCCTCACCTGCAACCCAATTCAGCTGCACTCTTTCATTTATATAGTTTGCACTGAATTGAAGGAAATGAACCGGCAAAGCGCCACAGGCCGAAATAATTCCTGATGCATTAATTAATACAGGCACACCGCTTAAAGATAGCACCTGGCCAATGTTTCCTACAGTAGCTCCATAATCATTCGTCAGGGGTCCACCAGAAGAGCCTGTTCTTGTTTTACCATTTAATCCGCCCGTGACCACTGTTGAAGCAGGTGTGCCGTTGGTAATAATATAACCGCCGCCTGCTCCTCCGCCCGGTCCGTGATCATAATAGGCTTGCATATCCCCACCTTTACCTCCTTTAGCACTTATGTTAATGCTGCCCATCCCGGTAGCGCCAGCCTGACTGGTCAATATCACAATGGAACCACCCGCGCCACCACCACCGGCTGCATCGGTTGGATCTGCCGGACCAAATCCCGGAGCATCTGCACCATTTGCATTCACCGTTCCATTACCTGCATATGTTTTTGCTCTTGTAATTATAATTCCGCCGCCCGCTCCCCCGCTTGAATGGTACTCAGTAGCTGCAGTCGCATTATTACAGGTTCCTGCACCTCCACCGCCTCCCATAACAAGTCTTTTTAAAGAACGTTGCGCAAATTCAACTGCACCATAACCACCGGTGGGGTATGTACTCAATGTTCCTGCGCCTCCATGCCAACCACTTCCACCTTGTCCGCCATTGCCTGCGTTGGCACCTCCTCCTCCACCCGGATTGAATTGATTTCCTGCTCCCGGATTACCAGGTTGACCATCTGTTCCACCTCCACCAGCGTTTCCTGCCGAACCTCTTCCCATGCTTCCGTTAATATAACCTTCTGCACTACCGGTATTAGTTACTGTGTTACTCGTTTGATAAGTGTAAACGGGTGTACCGCATATTCCTTCACCCTTTGCACCCCCGGTAAGGTTACTGGTATTGGTTACTGCCGAATTCCAACGGTAATCAGTATTCGCTAATAATCCAACGCCGTTGCTGTTTCCTGCCGTGGCCCCTGTGAAAGTCTTACCACCACCACCCCGGAAGCCCCGACCGGCAGTAGTTATTGTTCCATTTAATGTTAGGGTGTTTGCACAATCCAATACTACTACTCCGCCTGTATTACCATCCCAGTAAGGTGCTGTAATAGTGCCTGCCGCCGTAATACCAAGATCAAAATACCGGGGTACTCTTATCACCTGGTAACGTTGAATTGCATTTGCTGCAGTGTAATTTCTGGTGTAATAATTATTGATGAGATTATAGGTAAAAGTTAATGAAGAACCTGCAACAGAAGCAGCATTGTTGTACTCGTAATAACCAGCTACAAGATTTGCATTATTGCTGTATCCACTGGCAGGTGCTCCGGCAACACCATCCCCATAGACATCACTGTTGGTACTATTATGATCCGCCCCCTGCATTTGTATGATCAATAGCAAATCATTTGTTGCAATTGAAGTGGCACTACCTCTTGCATCAATTGTTCCCACAACCAGGGAATTAGTTCCTGCTGCAGGAGAACCTGTTCCGGGATAATAAGAATTAACAATATTGCCGGCAGATGAGATACTCACCGACCCGCTTACCGGTGCAACACCACATTGGGAATGAGACTGGTTAAATCCAAATACTGTAATTAAAATCAAAAACAGGTTCCTGGCAAATGTGCCAATCATTTTCGAAACGTTTCTCATTGGTGAATTTATTTGCGACCAACCGCGTAGCATGTATTTGCTATTTTCGCTAAAGGCCTTATGTCTAAAACACATTATGTGTTTACCATTAGATTTTCATAAGTGTATTTAACGAAATTAAAATAAAAATTGCTTTTAAAAATTTTAATTCTTTTATAGGAAACAAAAACGCCCCGTGTAATCGGGGCGCTGTTATCTGGTCACTAAATAATCTCTTATTCCTGACTGGGGTTTTCAGTTGCAGGTGCAGATGATTCACCACTGTCTCCACTTTCCATTTTCTTTTTCAATTCTGCCAGTACACCCAAATCACCGAGTGTTGTTTTCTCAACTTTACTCTGGATATTTTTCACCGCTTTTTTGGTTTGATCTGCTTCCACCCTTGCCTCTTTCCTTACTGCTTCCTTCTCTTCTGCTTTTACCTGTTCCCAGATGCGCGTATGAGAAAGCACAATCCTTTTTTCATTGCGATCAAATTCTATCACCAAAAATTGTGCGGTCTCATCTGCCTGAACCTGTTTGCCGTCTTCTTTGCCCAGGTGACGGTTAGGAACAAATCCTTCCAGGCCATAAGGCAATTGTACAATTGCACCTTTATCATCTTTGCGTGTTACCATTCCCTCGTGTATCGTTCCAACTGCAAATGTATCCTGCAATGCGTTCCATGGATCTTCTTCCAGTTGTTTGTGACCCAGCTGAAGTTTACGGTTTTCTTTGTCAATACCAAGAATCTTGATATCAATCTTTTCACCCACTTTAGTGTATTCACTTGGGTGATTGAAACGTTTCAACCAGCTCAGATCACTGATGTGAATCATACCACCAATACCAGTAGCCAGTTCTACAAACACCCCGTAAGGAGTTATGTTTTTTACAAGACCGGTATGACGGCTCCCTTCAGGGAACCTGTTCTCAATTGTGCTCCAGGGATCTTCGCTCATTTGTTTGATGGAAAGACTCATCTTGCGCGAGTCTTTGTCAAGCGTTACCACTTTTGCTTTATGAATATCTCCCAACTTGAAAAATTCTTTTGCATTGATAGGAGTATTGGCCCATGTAATTTCACTTACGTGTACCAAACCTTCAACACCTGGTTGTATTTCTAAGAATGCACCATAATCTTCTATATTCACCACTCTTCCTTCAACTACTTCACCTTCTTTTACATTCTCAGGTAATATATCCCACGGATGCGGAGTCAATTGTTTCAGCCCTAAACTGATGCGCTTCTTCTCATCATCAAAATCCAAAACAACTACTTTCAATTTCTGATCCAATTTCAATACTTCAGTTGGATGAGAAATACGTCCCCATGAAATATCGGTGATGTACAACAAACCATCCAATCCACCCAGGTCCATAAATGCACCAAAATCTGTGATGTTTTTGATAGTACCTTCCAATACCTGGCCTTTTTCCAATTTACTCATTATCTCTGCACGTTGTGCTTCGATATCGCTTTCAATAAGTGCCTTGTGCGATACAACAGCATTCTTGATTGCTTCATTTATCTTCACTACTTTAAACTCCATTGTTTTACCAACAAACTGATCATAGTCAGTAACTGGTTTCACATCAATTTGTGAACCTGGCAAAAAGGTTTCCATTCCAAACACATCTACAATCAAACCACCCTTTGTCTTGCTGGTAACAGTACCTGTGATAACTTCACCGGTTTTATGCACCTCCACAATTCTTTCCCATGCACGGGTAGTGCGGGCTTGTTTGCGGCTCAGGTGCAGGTTGCCTTCGCGGTCTTCCTTTTCCACAACCATTACTTCCACTTCATCACCAATTTTCAGGTTTTGAAGATCACGGAATTCATTAAACGAAATCAATCCATCGCTTTTGAATCCAATGTTTAGTACAACATCCGTTTTTGTTAAACCTACTACGGAACCTTTAATTAATTCACCATCTGTGATCTGGATAAAAGTGCTGTCATACACTTTGCCATACTTTTCTTTTTCATCAGCTGTGTAAGTAGCTACATTGCGTTTATCAATACTCCAGTCAAAATCATCATGAGCAGTTGCTTTTGGCTGCTCATACACAGGTGCATTTGTTGTCGCTGTAGCTTCTGTTGGGGCAGAAGACTCCTGTGCATCAGCGTTTAGTTGTTTAATAATTAATTTTTCAAACATGCTATTATCCCGATGGTTTTATTTCGGGGCAGCAAAGATAGTTTAAAATGCTATTTATCCGGAGGTTTTTAAGGAGCTTTTTTCGATACTGGCAAATGTCCGTTGGCCGGCATTGTTGTCTGTACGTACCGGCCGGGGCAGGCGCACAAGCACTTCATCTGCAAAGCTTTGGACGGCTCACCTAGATAGCACCTGCAATCGACCTGGCGGCAATCCATCCGCTGGTCCAGGCATGCTGGAAATTAAATCCTCCTGTTATGCCATCAACATCCATTGTCTCACCGGCAAAATACAAACCCGGTACTATTTTACTCATCATACTATTGGCATCTATTTCAGTCAATTTAATGCCACCGGCTGTTACAAATTCTTCTTTGAAAGTAGTCTTACCTCTTACAGTAAACTCCTGTGCGCATAGAATTTTAATGAGTTTATTTTGTAAAACGGTCGGCAAATCGCCCCAACGCATTTGTTCTTTTACAGCAGCAATCGTTAAAAAATATTCCCACAATCGCTGGGGTAAATCAAATTGGTTTTTATTATTTATTTTTTGGGAAGCCGCATCAAAACGCAATGCTTCAATTTTTTCGCGAAGCGTATGTTCGTTGAATTTTGGAATCCAGTTAATGATGGCAGTAAATTCGTAACTGCAATCCGCGAATTCCCTTGCACCCCATGCGCTGAGTTTAAGTATAACAGGACCGCTCAATCCCCAATGTGTTATTAGCAGAGGCCCGGAAGATTCAATTTTAGATCCTGCAATTTTTACTTTTACATTATCAACACTAATGCCCATTAATTTTGTAATGGCATTTCCTGGCAGATTAAATGTAAACAAAGATGGCACCGGGTTTTCTATTGTATGACCCAATTGAACCAACCAATCAAACATAGATGATTTAGGATAACCTCCACTGGCAATGCAAACGAAATCTGCAGTATGGAGCCTGGAGTCTGAAGGTCCAGGTTTTGATGCATTCAATTCAAGAACAAACTTTCCGTCTTCCTTCTTCAGGCTTCTGACTTCTGTACTCACCTTAACAATCACCCCAAATTTATCAGCTTCTTTTATAAGGCAATCAATAATTGTTTGTGATGAGTTTGAGGCCGGAAACATTCTTCCGTCTGCTTCAGTTTTTAGTTCGACTGATCTTTCTTTAAACCATTGAATGGTATCAGTCGTAAAAAAATGATGGAATGTTTTCTTCACAAAATTTAATCCTCTTGGATATTTTTTAATCATATCCGCGATATCGAAACACGCGTGTGTCACGTTGCAACGTCCGCCACCACTAATTTTTACTTTACTTAAAAGTTTATTGCTTTTTTCTACAATGATTACTTCCAGTTCCGGGTTCATTCTTGCTGCGTTCACAGCACAAAAAAATCCGGCGGCGCCACCACCAATTACAATCAAACGTTTTTTTTGTATTGGCAAAATAATTATGAATTAAAACCGGTGAGATTAAAAAAGAAGATGTGCCAGCAACCATATTCGCGGCCCAGATAAACTTTAAACGGACCTGCTATTTGTTTTTTATCGCCACTCTCCAATGCAACAGTGTACTTTACTTCACCTTCACAGAATCCCATACCTTCTAAAGCACCTTCGCTATTTTCATTTAAATCGAATTTTATTTCGTCCAGTGAATATTCGCATTCTTCAAAATCTGTGTATGCATCAAATACCTGGTTTATTTTACTGATGAGTTCTTCTTTGTTCAGGATTTTACCATTCGGTTGAATAAACTCATTTCCCAGGTATAATTTATTTTTATCAATTCGTCTTTCAAACCAATCAGATAAAAAATCGTTGGTAATATCTTTTATTTCTGCTTCGTGATCCGGGTGAAATTCTTCGTATGTGAAACATTTGGTCATCCCTTCCATCTGAAGATCATCGGTTTCATGATTAAATAACTCTTCAGTAATAAATTTGTATTTGAACCGGTCATCTCTTGTTTTTAAAAAATCTACAACAATACTCTTTTGCGCCAGCAATTCTTCCAGGTCTTCCAATTGTTTAGCAATGGCAATATCGTCCAGATCATCTGCTTTCTTAAATGTCGGCCGATCCAGCAAATCAAACAACTTCATCATTTTTGTATTGGCATAGCGGTGCTCAAACGCTAAAATATTTTTTAGGAATTCATTTTCAATTGCTGCTGGCAGGTTTTCACTTCCTTCATAGGCGCCGCCCAATTCGGCTTTAACTTTCATTCTCAATATTTCATTTTCTATCTGCAGGTTTTCTTCAGGATTGTTGCCAAACGATTGCAGGTCCCCGTTTGCAAAATGATCTTCACTATCCATAACAAAAAATTTTATTCTCCAAAGTAAAAAATAAAACCCTCTGGCAGAGGGTTTTTTTACGAATTTTATCTGCTTTTATTCAGTGTAAAGATGAGGATTTGCGCGCTCGGCGGCTTCTATAATACTATAATCGGAAAGTATATCTGCCCTGCTTTTTCGTACACATACATCATGTTCAAAATGTACGGAAGGTTTTTTGTCGGTTGTACGAACAGTCCATCCATCATCTTCTGTATAAACATTTCGGGTACCAAGATTTATCATGGGTTCAATGGCCAGCACAAGTCCTTCCTTCATCATCGGACCCGTTCCACGTCTTCCATAATTAGGTACCTGCGGTTCTTCATGCATTCGTTTTCCGAGACCGTGGCCTACCAATTCTCTTACCACACCATAGCCATGTTTTTTTTCAGTATGCTCCTGGATAGCAAAAGATATATCACCCACCCTGTTTCCGGCAACAGCTTTTTCAATTCCCTTATACAAAGATTCCTTGGTGATTTTAATCAACTTCATTATGTCATCGCCCGGAAAACCAATAGCAAATGTATAAGCATGATCACCGTGAAATCCATTTTTAAATACCCCTATATCTATTGAAACAATATCGCCTTCAGCGAGTTCATTTTCAGTGGGAAATCCGTGTACCACTACGTCGTTTACAGAAATACAGGAATTAAAAGGGTAGCCATTGTAATTTAAAAAGGAAGGAATTGCTTTATTATCGAGAATGATCTCACCCACCATTTTATCAATAGACAATGTAGTAATGCCGGGTTTTAAAATGGCCGCAACCTGTGTAAGTGTCTGACTAACCAGTAAAGCACTTTGCCGCATCAATTCAATCTCAGCTTCAGTTTTGTAGTAGATCATATAACGGTGGCTCTTTTTATAAAATAAAACCTGGCAAATTTACAGCTTGCCAGGTTTACACATAATATTTTGAAGCATCAAATGGTTGTCGACTGCAAACTTTGCCTGCCCTGTATTCTTCCACTTTTCATTAATCCATCATATTGTCTCATCAGCAACTGAGTTTCTATCTGTTGCAAAGTATCAAGAATAACACCTACCATAATCAATAATGAAGTTCCTCCGAAAAAAGATGCAAAGCCCTGGGTAACGCCCAAACGTTGTGCAAATCCGGGAAGTATACCTACAATTGCCAGCAACACTGCACCTGGTAGCGTAATTCTATCCATAACGGTTCCTATATAATCCGCAGTTGGCTGACCTGGTTTAACACCAGGAATAAATCCATTGTTTCTTTTCAAATCATCTGCAATTTGTTTCGGGTTAAATATTAGAGCAGTGTATAGAAAAGTAAATCCAACTACAATCACAGCGTAAATTACCATGTGCCATGGGTCTCTCGGATCTGCAAATATCTTGGCAATACCTGCTTTGTTTTCAAAATTGGTATAAGAAATTAAAGTTGGAAGAAACATAATTGCCTGCGCAAAGATGATGGGCATAACGCCTGCACCGTTTACTTTCAGCGGTAAAAACTGCCTGGCTCCACCAAACTGCCGGTTACCAACTATCTGTTTTGCATAGTTCACTGGTATTTTTCTTACCCCCTGGACCAATACAATCAATCCCATAATCACGGCAATTAAAACAGCTATTTCGATAATGTAAATTAATAATCCACCGCCACCACGATTACTTTTTGCAGCCCATTCCTGTATTAAAGACTGGGGTAACCTGGCAAGAATACCAACCATAATGATGATGGATGTACCGTTACCCAAACCTTTATCCGTTATTTTTTCACCCAGCCACATTACAAATAAAGTACCGGCTGTTAAAACAATGGTGGTAGTAATTGCAAAATAATTACTGAATGAAGTAAGAAATGCTTCAGCATTTACTTGTTTGAGGTAAGCCACATAGGCACTTGCCTGTACAACGGTTACACCTACTGTAAGGTAGCGGGTCCATTGGTTGATTTTCTTTCGGCCACTATCCCCTTCTTTCTGAATTTTCTGCATCTGTGGAACCAGGATGGTCATCAACTGCATAAAGATTGAGGCAGAGATATAGGGCATAATTCCCAATGCAAAAATTGAAGCCTGGGAAAATGCACCTCCTGCAAATGCATCAATCAAACCTAATGCACCACTTTGCGCACCCTTTAAATTAATTTTTGTAGGATCAAGGCCGGGAAGTATAATGTGTGCACCAAGACGATAAATAAGCACCAGCATTAAAGTAGTAATGATCTTACTCTTTAATTCTGTTATACCCCAGATATTCTTAAGTGTTTGTATGAGTTTATTCACTGATCGCAGAGATTTAATGTGAGCCTGAACAAAAAAAACGCATTCAAAAAACGCGTCTCACAAGTTAGTGAAATTACTTTATAATTTCTAAGGTAGAGCCAGACGCTTCAATTGCAGCTTTGGCTTTTGCACTTACAGCATTTATTTTGAAACTGAGTTTGGTTTTTAGTTCCCCATTACCCAATACTTTAACGCTGTCAGTTTGATTGATAAGCCCGTTGATATATAGATTCTCCAGTGAAAACTCAGCAATGCTATATTTCTCGATGATTTGCTCAATCTGTCCAAGGTTAAAAACTTTGAACTCAATGCGGTTATTGTTTTTGAAACCGCGTTTAGGGATCCTTCGCTGTATAGGCATCTGTCCGCCCTCATGCGCAAATTTGCTTGAATAACCTGCCCTGCTTTGTCCACCTTTATTTCCTTTTGTAGAAGTTCCACCTTTGCCGGAAGCTTCACCACGACCCAATCTTTTAGCTTTGTGTGTTGCACCTTTAGCGGGTCTTAATTCATGTAGTTTCATCTTAATTAATTTTTACTTAACGGGGTTATTTCCCCTCGCGTTATTTAATTTGACAAATGAGAAAGTGTGAGTATGAACAGATGCCCATTCTTCACATTTCCATATTTTAATTTGCTTCCTCCACTTTTACGAGGTGATTCACTTTCCTCACCATACCCAGGATCTGTACACTTGCTTCTACTTCTTTGGAAGAATTAAGTTTACCCAAACCCAAAGCTTTTAGCGTTAATTTCTGGCGCTCTGGTCTGTCGATAGGGCTTTTAACCAATGTTATTTTAATCTTTTTCATAACAAATTTATTATAAGGTGTAAGTAATAAGCAGTAAGGTGTAAGGCCTTAAACCTTATAACTCTTGCCTTAACCTACCCGTTGAATATTTTCTTTAAAGAGAGGTTTCTGGTTCTGCTTACAGAAATGGGTTCACGCAACATGGCCAGTGCTTTGAAAGTAGCTTTAACCACGTTGTGAGGATTTGCAGATCCCAATGATTTGGCCAATACGTCTGTTACGCCCGCACTTTCCAATACTGCACGCATAGAACCTCCGGCAATAACACCGGTACCATGCGCCGCTGGTTTAATCAATACTTTTGCGGCACCTTCTTTAGCCAGCTGATCATGAGGAATGGTTCCTTTCATGATTGGAACTTTGATTAAATTCTTCTTAGCGTCTTCTATACCTTTTGTAATCGCTTCCTGTACTTCTTTGGCTTTACCCAAACCATGACCAACTACCCCGCTTCCATTTCCAACAATCACCAATGCAGAAAAACTAAACGCGCGTCCACCCTTTGTCGTTTTAACAACACGATTGATGGAAACTACTTTTTCCTTCAACTCAAGATCGCCGGCTTTAACTTTGTTTACAATTACTTTTGACATTATTTCAAGTTAAAAATTTGAATTAGAATTTAAGACCGCCTTCTCGTGCACCGTCGGCTACTGCCTTCACACGACCGTGATACAAATTACCTCCCCTGTCAAACACTACATCGTGAAGTCCCAGTTCAATTGCTTTTCTTGCAATGGCTGCACCCACTAATTTGCCTTTTTCTGACTTTACAACTTTTTGCGCTGCAATGTCTTTGTCTCTTGAAGAGGCAGCGGCTAAGGTTGCGCCATTTACATCGTCTATCAACTGAACATAGATTTCCGAATTGCTTCTGAAAACAGACAAACGTGGCTTTTGTGCAGTACCAGAAATTTTTCTGCGTATGTTGTACCTGATCTTTTGTCTTCTGATAATTTTCGCGTCCATTGTTGCTATTTTAAACCCCTGATGCTGCCAGGGAATAATTTAATAATCTGCTGATGTACTAATGTGCTAATTGTGTTATTCATCTCCACATTTATCACACTATTTACCCGCTGCCTTACCTGCTTTACGACGTAATACTTCACCCACAAATTTTACACCCTTACCCTTGTATGGTTCTGGCTTACGCAGGCTGCGAATTTTAGCAGCTACGGCACCTACCAATTGTTTGTCTACTCCTTCCAAAACAATAGTTGGATTCTGTCCTTTTTCCTGGGCAGTGGTTATTTTCAATTCTTTGGGTATCTCAAATATAATATTGTGTGAATAGCCCAGTGCAAGATCCAGCAAGTTACCCTGGTTAGACGCTTTATAACCTACACCTACCAGTTCCATACTCTTCTTGTATCCGTCTGTTACACCTTTAACCATGTTATTTACCAATGAACGATACAAGCCATGTAATGCTTTATGACGTATCTGATCAGTTGGACGGGCAAATTCAACCTGTCCGTCCTTCACTTCTACTTTAATATCTCTGTCGATCAGTTGTTTCAATTCACCTTTGGGTCCTTTTACGGTAACTATATTATCCTGACCAACGGTGATGGTTACACCGCCCGGAACAACAACTGGTTGCTTACCTATACGACTCATAATACTTGAATATTAAACAGTTTAAAAAATCTGGTTGGACGTGTTCAGTTCCGTATAGAGAACTTAATTTTCAGACAACCTTTATTATTATAATTAGAAAATGTGGAAATTAGATTCGCTTTATTTTTCTTCATTTCTCCAACGCTGCACCCAATTATCACATTTTCAAATGTCCACATTAATAAATGTAACAAAGCACTTCGCCGCCTACATTCTGCAACTTCGCTTCCTTATCAGTCATCACACCTTTAGAAGTAGATAAAATAGCCACGCCCAAACCATTTTTCACACGTTTAAATTCTACCGGTTTGGCATAGGTGCGTAAACCCGGACGGCTGACTCTTTCTAAACTTTTAATAGCGGGTTCTTTAGTGGATGGATCATATTTCAACGCTATTTTAATCACACCCTGCTTACTGTCGTCTTCGAATTTGTATTTAAGAATATATCCTTTTTCATACAAAATCTCTGTCATACGCTTTTTCAGGTTAGATGCCGGAATCTCCACAATACGGTGATTGGCCATTTGTGCATTTCGGATTCTGGTTAGAAAGTCTGCTATAGGATCAGTTACCATTGTTTATCTGAAATTGATAGTTTAAAAAATTTTGTTACAATGCGATATCCTGGTATTATTATCAATACTGAAGTTTTACCAGCTTGCTTTTCTTACACCCGGAATTTTACCGTTCAAAGCCATGTCGCGGAACGATATACGGCTCAAACCAAAATAACGGATATAACCTCTTGGACGCCCTGTTAACTGGCAACGGTTTTTCAATCTAACGGGAGAAGCATTTTTTGGTAAAGCGTCTAATGCTTTATAGTCACCAGCGGCTTTCAATGCTGCTCTTTTTTCAGCATACTGTGCTACCATTGCTTCTCTTTTACGTTGCCTGGCTGTAATCGATGTTTTTGCCATGTGTTTTTTTTAGTATTTAGATGTTTGTATCCAGATATAGTGCACTCTTTCCAGTCTCTATACTGTATACTTAATACTTAATTATTCCGCTTCTTTCTTCGCATTTTTGAACGGCATTCCCAATTCTTTCAGCAATTCATATGCTTCTTCATTGGTACCCGCAGTTGTTACAAATGTGATATCCATACCGGTTATCTTGTTCACTTTATCAATGTCTATTTCCGGGAAAATAATTTGTTCTGTAATGCCCAGCGTATAGTTACCACGACCATCAAAAGATTTTTCATTCACACCTTTAAAATCACGCACTCTTGGCAACGCGGTAGAAATAAACCTGTCGAGAAACTCATACATCTTATCTCCACGCAGTGTTACTCTTGTACCAATCGGCATGTTTTTACGCAACTTGAAATTAGAGATATCTTTCTTACTCATGGTAGAAACCGCTTTCTGACCTGTGATTTGAGTCATTTCATCAAGCGCTATATCAATCAATTTTTTATCGTTGACTGCACCATTCACACCACGGTTCAAACAAATTTTTTCTAACCTGGGAACCTGCATTACGCTTTTATAACTAAAACGCTTTTGCAAAGCAGGTACAACTTCTTTTTTGTACTTGTCTATCAGGCGGGGAGTATATTTTGTTGTGCTCATTGTTTTGCTTATTTAATAATCTCACCAGATTTTTTTGAGATACGCACCAGTTTACCGGTTTCCCTGCTACGTTTTACTTTGGTGGCTTCACCTTTTTTTGCATCCCATAACATTACATTGCTAATATGAACAGAAGCTTCTTTCTTGATGATACCACCTTTTGTATTTTGAGCAGAAGGCTTGGTGTGCTTGGTAATAATATTCGCTCCTTCTACCAATAACCTGCTTTTATCAGGATATACTTCCAACACTTTACGGGGTTTGGTCACATCTTTATCATCTCCGGTTATCACTACCACTGAATCCCCTTTCTTAATGTTGAACTTCGGTTTAAATCTGTTACTCATTTTTATATTAGCTTTTAGCTGTCAGTATTTAGCTCCCAGCTTGTTTAACTTAATTAGCATTGCTGCCGGTTGCAAGTTCACTATAATACTTCCGGTGCCAGAGAAATAATTTTCATATAACCCTTATCACGCAATTCTCTTGCAACTGGCCCGAAAATGCGGGTGCCGCGTGGTTCATCTGCCGGATTCAACAATACAACAGCATTGTCGTCAAAACGGATATAAGAACCATCTTTACGACGTAATTTCTTTTTGGTTCGAACGATAACTGCTTTAGTAACCGTTCCTTTTTTTATGCCACCTGCCGGCAATGCATCCTTTACTGTTACCACAATCTTATCACCAATACCTGCATAGTCCTGACCGCTATTGCCCAATACACGAATACACAATACCTCTTTTGCGCCACTATTATCAGCTACGTTTAACCTGCTTTCCTGCTGAATCATTTTTTTAAGCTTTGAGCTCTCAGCTAGAAGCTTTGAGCAATTAAACCAATTATTGATTAACAAAATGAGAACTGCTGGCAGCTAAGGGCTGGCAGTTCACAGCTTGTATTACTTCACTTTTTCTACTATCTCCACCAATCTCCAACGTTTTGTCTTACTCAAAGGACGCGTTTCCATAATCTTCACGGTATCCCCTATACTGCATTCATCCTTTTCATCGTGTGCATGAAATTTGGTAGTCTTTTTTACGAACTTACCATAGATAGGGTGCTTTACTTTTCTTTCCACCGCAACGGTAACGGTCTTCGCCATTTTATTGCTGGTGACAACACCGGTTCTTATTTTACGCAAATTTCTTTCTTCCATGTTTGCTTGATTATACGGTTTTAGAAACCAAAGTCTTTTTCTTTAATGCAGTTTGTAAACGGGCGATGTCCTTACGGAGATCACGAATACTCATCGGGTTCTCCAATGGAGAAATAACATGAGCAAACTCCAGCTTTTTTAAACGAAGCTGATCTTCTTTGATACGGGCTTTCAATTCAGCTTCGTTCAAACCAACCAGCCCTTTTACAAAATCAATTCTTTTTGACATTTTATTAGAATTTGAAATTTCAAATTTTCTTTCATAAAGCTTCTACATCCCTGCGCATTACAAACTTTGTTTTGATGGGCAATTTTTGCGCAGCCAATAACATTGCTTCTTTTGCTACTTCAACCGAAACACCATCCGCTTCAAACAAAATACGTCCTGGTTTTACAACAGCAGCCCATCCTTCAGGGTTACCTTTACCTTTACCCATACGTACTTCAGCAGGTTTTGCAGTGACGGGCTTATCCGGGAAAATTCTGATCCATACACTTCCTTCACGTTTCATAGCACGGGTCATAGCCTGGCGTGCAGCTTCTATCTGGCGCTCGGTCATGTGTACAGTAGCCAATGCTTTCAGGCCAAAGGATCCAAATGCCAATGTTGCTCCTCTTTTCGCATTTCCTTTTACCGGCATTTTCTGCGACTTCCTGTGCTTTGTTCTTTTTGGTTGTAACATGTTATTTAATTTCTTGTTACTGGTATCTTTTGTGTCTGATTACTCAAATTAATTTCTTCTTCCGCCACCACCACTTGGTCCGCCGGGTCTTCTGTCACCTCCACCCTGGCCACCTCTTCTGTCACCACCACCTGGCCCACCTCTTCTGTCGTCTCTGCGTTCCGGTCTCTCATCTCTCCTGTCTCTTCTGTCGCCTGCTTCACTCTTACCACCACCCACCAGGTTAGGGTTTAAATCTCTCTTGGTTAATATTTCACCTTTACAAATCCATACTTTAATACCAATCTTACCGTAAACAGTAAGCGCAAATACATTGGCGTAATCAATATCCATCCGCAGCGTATGCAATGGTGTACGTCCCTGTTTGATTTCCTCTGAGCGGGCAATTTCTGCACCACCCAAACGACCGCTTGCCTTCACTTTAATACCTTCTGCGCCCATGCGCAATGCTGATGCAATGGCCATCTTAATCGCTCTTTTAAAATTGATACGATTTTCAATTTGTTTTGCAATGGTATCCGCAACAATCATTGCATCCAGTTCGGGCCTGCGAATTTCAAGAATATTTATTTGTACATCATCTTTGCCGGTCAGTTTTTTCAACTCCTCTTTAATACGATCAACTTCATTACCGCCTTTGCCTATTATGATACCAGGCTTTGAGGTATGAATAGTGATGATTAGCTTACCCAGTGTACGCTCAATAACGATTTTTGAGATACCGCCTTTATTTATACGTGCTGTCAGGTAAGAACGAATCTTGGTATCTTCTATCAGCTTGGATGCATAATCTTTTTTACTTGCATACCAATTGCTCTCCCATCCGCGGATGATACCTAACCTGTTACCAATAGGATTTGTTTTTTGACCCATATCCGGTTTATTAGTTGATTAGTTATTTTGTTTTTTTGTCTGCTATTACTTTAGAATCAACAATCACTGTTACATGGTTGCTGCGCTTGCGCACCCGATAACCGCGACCCTGTGGTGCCGGACGCATACGCTTCAATGTTCTTGCACCATCCACAAAAATGGTTTTTACTATCAAAGCGCTTTCATCACCACTTTCATTTTTCTGTTTCCAGTTGTTGATAGCCGATAGTACCAACTTACGCAAAGGCGTAGACGAATGCTGCGGATGAAATTCCAGAAACGCAATTGCCTTCTCAACATCCAGTCCGCGTATCTCATCTACCAGTAACCGCATTTTGCGGGGAGATGTGGGATAGTTTTTTAATTTAGCTACAGCTTCCATTGTTGATCAATTCTTAATTTAGTTAAGCTATTTTCTTGCTCGAGTGTCCTTTAAAGTTTCGGGTGGGCGCAAATTCTCCCAGCTTATGTCCAACCATAAACTCTGTTACATACACCGGTATGAATTTGTTACCATTGTGAACGGCCAGCGTATGTCCTACAAAATCTGGTGTAATGGTAGACCTGCGGCTCCATGTTTTGATAACACCTTTCTTTGCTTTGCCTTCATTTACTGCCAGCACCTTTTTTTCAAGATGTTCCGCAACGTAAGGACCTTTTTTAATTGAACGACCCATATATTAATGAGTTAATTTGAAAATTTGAAAAATGCTATTTGTTTATCTTTTTGCCATCCTTTCTCTGGATGATCATTTTATCGCTTCCTTTACCCTTGGTTCTTGTTTTCAGACCTCTTGAATACTGACCATTTCTGCTACGAGGCTGACCACCCGAAGCCTTACCCTCACCACCACCCATCGGGTGATCAACAGGGTTCATTGCAACACCTCTTACTCTCGGTCTGATTCCTCTCCAAATATTACGGCCCGCTTTACCCATACTTTGCAAACTATGATCACTATTACTTACCACACCTACCGTTGCATAGCAGTTGATCAATACTTTTCTCAACTCACCACTTGGCATCTTTAACACACCATATTTTTCTTCTTTGTTACTCAACTGGGCAGAGGATCCGGCACTTCTTGCAATTTTACCTCCCTGTGTTGGTTGCATTTCTATATTATGCACCATTGTACCGAGCGGCATGTTCTTTAATTGCAGCGCATTCCCAATTTCTGGTGCTACATCATCTCCGCTTAAAACTGTGCCACCTACCTGTAAACCCTGTGGAGCAAGAATGTAACGCTTTTCTCCATCAACATAATTAAGCAATGCTATAAATGCAGTGCGGTATGGATCATACTCAATACTGGCAACAGTAGCAGGAATATTCTTTTTGTTTCTCTTGAAATCTATGATACGATACATTCTCTTGTGACCACCACCCATGTAACGCATGGCCCTTCTACCTTGTACGTTTCTACCTGCTGTAGATTTTACTTTTTCTAACAGGCTTTTTTCAGGTGTGTCTGATGTAATCTCGGCATACGCATTTCCAATTCTCCAGCGTGTGCCTGCGGTCATTGGTTTGTATTTCTTCAGTGCCATTTTCAGTTCTTTTTATTGCGAAATTTTCAGCTTCGCGGCTATAATTATTAAATCTTAAATAGTAGAATAAAGATCAATTGATTCTCCTTCTGCAACTGTTACCAATGCTTTCTTATATGCCGGCTTCTGGCCTTTTATATAGCCGGCTTTGGTAAATCTTGTCTTGCTTTTACCTGGTACAACCGCAGTGTTTACATCTATTACGGTTACGCCGTAAAATTCCTGGATAGCTTTCTTTATCTCTAACTTATTTGCTTTCCTGTTTACTTTAAAAGCATATCTCCTCAGTTTTTCCTGCTGAGCATTTGCCTTTTCAGTTAAAATCGGTTTTATTAAAACTTCAGAGAGTATCATCTCTTATTAATTTAGTTCTTTAATTAATTATGCGGTTGCTTCAACATTTTCTTCTGAAAAAACTTTGGCAGCATTTTCAGTCAATACCAAAACCTGTGCATTTACAATATCATAAGTATTAATATCAGCCAACAGTGCGCCGCCAACAGAAATAATATTGCGTAAACTCAGGTACAGGTTATCGTTAAATTCCGGTGAAACAAACAATGTTTTCTTACCCGCGATATCCAGGCTCTTCAGTATTTCTGCAAATTGTTTTGTCTTCGGAGTTTCCAGGTTTATTTCTTCCACCACTACAATCGCATTTTCTTTTGCTTTATGGGAAAGGGCAGAAATTTTAGCAAGGTCTTTCACCTTACGATTCAATTTAAAATCCCAGCTATGGGGTTTGGGTCCGAAGATGGTACCACCACCTTTAAACAATGGACTGCGGAGATTACCTTTACGGGATCCACCGGTTCCTTTTTGCTTATGCAATTTTTTGGAAGAACCCTGCACTTCCATACGGGTCTTTACTTTATGCGTACCCTGCCGTTGTGCTGCCAGGTATTGCTTAACCGCTAAGTAAATAACATGATTGTTTGGTTCAACTCCAAATATTTCATCAGGCAACTCAATGGTGCGACCTGTTTTCTTACCTTTTATATTTAATACATCTACTTGCATCGTACTTCAATTAATTGGTTGTTGTTACTTCAGAATATAAACGATTGAACCGATATGACCCGGTACAGAACCGCTTACCAGAATATAATTTTTGTCGGCAAAAATCTTAACTACTTTCAATCCTTTCAGTTTTACCCTGTCAGATCCCATACGGCCTGCCATACGCATTCCTTTCATTACACGTGCCGCATCAGAAGAGTTACCCAGTGATCCCGGAGCTCTCTGCCGATCATGCTGGCCATGCGATTGCTGACCCACACCATGAAAACCATGGCGTTTTACCACACCCTGAAAACCTTTACCTTTTGTAGTACCAACTACACTAATCTTTTCACCTTCAGTAAAAAGATCTACAGTAATTGTTTCACCTAAATTTTTGGCTATTGTAAAATCTCTGAATTCTCTTGTAACTTTTTTGGCAGGAGTGTTTGCCTTTGCGAAGTGATTTATTTCAGCAGCGGTAGCATGCTTTTCTTTTTTATCGCCGAATGCCAACTGAAGGGCATTGTAACCATCTGTTTCTTTCGTTTTAACCTGGGTTACAACATTGGGACCTGCTTCAATAATGGTGCACGCAGTTTGCTTGCCATCTGCGGTGAATACGCTGGTCATTCCAATTTTCTTTCCAATAATACCTATCATCGTTATACAGTTTGCGCCGTATGGTTCAAGAGACAATCCGATGATGGTATAGATAACCATTGGACTTCAATCCCCGTTTACCTACCGACCTTTTCCTTTTTGGGGAAGTACCGGCAGTAAACAAACCCCGAACGGCTTGTTTATATGTTTTGCCTGTTATTCTAACTTTGGCATTTTACAATCAGAGCTCTTTTTTCCCCGCAGTTATAGCGAAGGATTGAGAGATGACAATTATTTATTTATAAGAACTACTTTTTAAAGCCATGCAATAAATGCATATTTCCATTATGCCTTAATCTCAACTTCCACGCCAGATGGCAAATCCAGCTTACTCAACGCATCTACAGTTCTTGATGAAGAAGTATAGATATCAAGTAAACGCTTATGCGTACTCAACTGAAACTGCTCACGCGCCTTTTTATTGACATGCGGAGAACGAAGTACAGTAAAAATCTTCTTGTGTGTTGGTAATGGAATGGGACCGGTTACAACCGCGCCCGTACTACGCACTGTTTTTACGATTTTTTCGGCAGATTTATCTACCAGGTTATGATCGTAAGACTGTAATTTGATTCTGATTCGTTGAGACATGTGTAAGTATCCAATTTTTAATTGGGGATGCAAAGGTAACGGCTTGTGACTTACGGGCAAAGAATTTTTAAATGTTTTTTGGCAGATTGGACAATTTTTTTCAAATCAACGGCAGTTTTTTCGACTAAATGGGTACCGATGATTGCACTTTCTAGAGCATTTTACCTTTTCCGGAACCTAACCGGCGAATGCCTTTGTATATTATCCAGCAAACCACCAGTATTAAGACACTGGCTATAGCAACAGGTATAAGAAAACTCAGAATGGAAACCGTGACTGCTATTCCGTTTTCCCCCGTTGCAACAACCGGGTTTCCTGTACCCAAAGTGGCCTTGGTTGAAAACAGTCTCAGCAAACCAGTACCTACATGAATGGTTCCCGCTGTTGCACCTCCGGCTATTAAAGCAGCTACCCATCTTACCAGCGGCTCCTGGTTATGCATCGGAATGATCGCAAATGAAAGTAAAGTACCTGCTGCAATGGCAAGTGGCGTAGCAACGGCATCCAGCAGATTGTCTAAGAAAGGAAAATAATAAGCTCCCACTTCAATCAATGATGCTGTACCAAAACAAACTATTGCTGACATTGAACCCAACCATTCCATGTCTGCCGAAAGGTTGAACCAATGATTATGTGCCGCTATGGCAGCGGCCAGCATTGGTACAAATATCCTGAAACCGCAACATGCACTCAATGCAATGCCTAATGCAATGGATGAAATAATATGATAGTCCATATATTCCTTTCCTGTTTTATTTTAATCGATTTGCAGTTTCGTCCTTTTCATATCGCCTTTAAAATAACATCGAATAATTATACATCAAATCCAACATTCAAAATTAACAGACATTTTCCTTTCTCTTTTATCAAAACCCGGCTTTTTTTCCATCAGATGCAGTGGCATTTCTGGCCCCGGGCGGACAATACTGCTTTAAGTAATTAGTATACATAGTCGATAAATGTTGAAAAGTGCCAGGTCCTTCTGAAATACTATGCGTTCTATTGGGATATGACATTAATTGAAACTGCCTGTTGTATTTTATCAGTTCATTGATCAACATCTCTGCATTTGAATAATGAACATTATCATCCCCGGTTCCATGTATATACAGGAGATTTCCCTTTAAATTTTTTGCATAAGTAATGGGCGACCCTTTGATAAAATCTTCTTTGTTTTCCTGGGGCAAGCCCATATATCTTTCCTGGTAAATGTTGTCGTAGGTAAGCTGGTTACCCACTGCAGCAACAGCAATACCAGTTTTATAAATTTCCGGGTATTGGAACATGAGGTTTAAAGTTGCTGAACCTCCACCACTCCATCCCCATACACCTACCCGTGTGCTATCTATATAAGTACGCTTTAAAATTTCGCTGGCTGCCATTGCCTGGTCACTAATATTAACCAATCCTATTTTACGATACACTGATTTTCTCCACGCCCTTCCTTTTGGTACAGGTGTGCCACGGTTGTCAATAGAAATGTAGATATATCCGTCTTTTGACATATCGCCCTGATATAGAAAATTATCCGTTATGCCATATTGATCTTTCACGTTCTGACCCCACGGTTCGGTATACACGTAAAAAACGACCGGGTATTTTTTTGTGGTGTCGAAATTTTCAGGCTTCCGCATCCAGGCATCCATTTCAATGCCTTCTGTTGTTTTAATTTTAAAAAATTCGATATTTGATTTTGATTTGTTTGCCTTGCCTACTTCGTCATTTATTTTATTTTCTCCGTTAATGCCTTTATGATCATTTAACGTGATCCATTCGCTCGCCGCCGGGGTATAATAATTGGAAAAATGATGAAATGCAAATTTTGCGTCCGGCGAAATTTTATAATCATGGGTTCCCTGCTGGTTGGAAGGTGAAAGCAGTTCTGCTTTACCCTTTCCGTCCAGTTTGGTTCGATATAAATATTTCTGTGTAGCGTTCATGGGGGAGGCAGCAAAATAAATATACCCGCTCTTTTCATCAAGCCTTACGATATCCATTACATCATAATTTCCAACGGTGATTAATGTTTCTTTTTTTCCATCACGGCTAACGCGATAAAGATGACGCCATCCGTCTTTCTCGCTGGCCCAAAGAAATTCTTTTCCATTGTTCAGCCAATCCCAACCGCCCATTGCATAATCCTGATCCCAAAGCGGAAGTATGTCGATCCATGCCGAATCCTTTTCAACATAAATAATATCAGCATGCCCGGTTGTTACACTACATAACATCAACTCACTTTCATTTTGTTTGCGGTTAAGGTGCTGAATGATCAATTCATTGTTGTTAGCGGCCCATTCCATCCTGGGTACATATGTTTGTAAAACAGGATCAGTAGGAATGCCCATCCATTTAGTCTGTGCCGAATAGATATCAACTACTCCGATTTTATAAGGTGAAGGTGCTTCACCAGCCACCGGGTATTCTACGGGTATTACTTTAGGATAAATTGAATCTGTTGTGTTCAGCATTTCGTAATCTTTGGTATTCTTTGCATCGATCTGCCAATAAGCCAATTGTTTGCTATCGGGGCTCCATCGAAATCCATCGCGGCAAAAAAATTCTTCTTCGTAGGCCCAGTCAAATGTACCATTGATCAACTGCCTGGTGCCGTCTTTGGTTAATTGCCTGATATCACCAGATAAAATATCTTCTACATACAAGTTATAATTACATACGTAGGCAACTTTGCTACAATCGGGAGAAAACTTGGCAAACATCAAAGATGAAGAAGGCAGAGATTTTCCCAATTGCTTTAAATTTCCGTTTGCAAGATTAAATAGCCAATAATCGCCCCTGGTATCCAGGCGCCACACTTTCCTGGTGTTGGTATAAATCAGCAATTGTTGTTCGTCTGCAGAAAATATAAAATTTTTTACTAAAAGACTTTTTTCTTGTCCGGCTGGTTGTAGTTTGTCTTTAGTAACTATTACCAACCGGTTGTTTTTTGGCAAGCTGTACTTTGCAATTTCACCATTTTCGATTTTATAATAGCTGCTGCCGTCTTTTGCCCATTTAATGGGTTGAGCATGCAAGATGGTTATAAATAATGTACAGGTAATAAAGCTGATAATCTTACAAAAACAAAATCTCATAAAAATTCATTTATTCCCGAAAGTAACTGATTTTATCTTTGTCAAAATTACAGCAGCAGATTTATTGGATGAATGGCTGTAACCTAAGGATTTAAATTTTATCTGTTCTATTTTGAAAATAATTTTCAGCCTACAACATCAAAATGGAATAATCCGAATAAAAATCAGCCCTGAGATTGTGGGTCAACTACCAATAAAATTTCAAACATTTTAATAACTCAATCTCAATTATCCCCGAATTCAAACACTGCCGTCAATACAAAGATTTCAGCTACCTCCAGCAAAACAATCCGGATCTGGTAACTACCAGTCGCCATCCGGCAGTACGAAAAGGGGCAGTTGACCCCGCTTGTATTCAAGAAGTATAGGTCATACATGCTCTGTTTTCTTGGAAGAAATTGCCAAAAGGAAATTGAAAGGAACCGCCAGCAATGCCATTATCCGTTTAAACAATACTGTATGGTTGAAATTAATTTTAAAGTTTGACAAATTAATTTCGAAAAGTTAACAGGCAGTTTCTGAAAAAAAAACTCCGGCAAGTTAGCCGGAGTCTTACACTATAGAAATCATTTGTCTTATGCATTCACCTTTCCTTTCACCTTCGCTATTACCTCCTCGGCAATACCATTTGGAGCAGGGGTGTAATGAGAAAATTCCATTGTGGAAGATGCCCGGCCAGAAGACATAGAACGCAATTGAGTTACATAACCAAACATTTCGCTCAAAGGAACTTTAGCACGTATTACCTGTGCGTTGTTCCTGCTGTCCATACCTTCCAGCATTCCACGGCGGCGGTTTAAATCACCAGTTACATCACCCATATACTGATCTGGTGTAACCACTTCCACTTTCATAATAGGCTCCAGTAAAACCGGTTTTGCTTTTCTTGCCGCTTCACGGAAACCTGCTTTTGCACAGAGTTCGAAACTCATAGAATCAGAATCCACCTGGTGGAAACTTCCATCAAATATGCGCACCTTCATATTGTCAACCGGATAGCTGGCCAACACGCCAGTAGTCATAGAAATTTCAAAACCTTTCTGTATAGCAGGAATAAATTCCCGGGGAATAGACCCGCCAAAAATATCATTGACAAACTGGTAGTGTTTGCCCGGATTTTCTGTAAGCCATTCTTTATCTGCCGGACCAAATCCAAATACAATATCCGCAAATTTTCCACGACCACCCGTTTGCTTTTTCAATGTTTCTCTGTGTTCGATGGTAGCCTGGAAAGCTTCTTTATAAGCCACCTGCGGAGCACCCTGGTTAACTTCTACCTTAAATTCTCTCCTCATCCGATCAACGATTATCTCAAGGTGTAATTCTCCCATTCCACGTAAGATCGTCTGACCTGTTTCTTCGTCGGTATTTACACGCAAAGTTGGATCTTCTTCAACCAGTTTTGCGATTGCCATTCCCATCCGGTCTACATCAGCCTGCGCTTTCGGCTCAACTGCTATTGCAATTACCGGCTCAGGGATAAACATATTTTCCAATGCAATCGGATGATTTTCGTCGCAAAGAGTATCTCCCGTCTTAATTTCCTTGAATCCAACAGCAGCACCGATATCTCCCGCTTCTATAAAATCAATTGGGTTTTGTTTATTAGCAAACATTTTCATAATACGGCTGATGCGTTCCTTTTTACCACTTCTTACATTCAGTACATATGAACCTGCATCGAGGTGGCCTGAATAACAACGGAAGAACGCTAACCGGCCCACAAATGGATCTGTCATTATCTTAAATGCTAGCGCTGCAAACGGCGCTTTTGCATCAGCCTTTCTTGTTTCAGGTTCACCAGTATCCGGGTTAGTACCAACGGTGTCAGGGATATCAATTGGTGAAGGCAGGTAGCGACAAACAGCATCCAATGCAGTTTGCACACCTTTATTTTTAAAAGAAGATCCGCACATCATTGGCACAATGCTCAAATCAACCGTTGCTTTACGAATAGCTTCATGCATTTCATCTTCAGTGATAGAGTTAGGGTCATCAAAGAATTTTTCCATCAACTTGTCATCATATTCTGCAACAGCTTCTACCAGTTGGGCTCTCCATTCCTGCGCTTCTTCCAGCATATCTGCCGGCACTTCTATCTCATCGAAAGTCATTCCCTCTGTTTCCATGTGCCAGATAATGCCCTTCATTTTTATCAGATCAACCACTCCTTTGAAATCATCTTCAGCACCAATTGGTAGTTGCAAAGGCACAGCCTTGGAGCCAAGCATTTCTTTTACCTGCTTAACCACCATTAAAAAATCCGCACCAGCGCGATCCATCTTATTTACGAATCCAATACGGGGAACGCCATAACGATTGGCCTGGCGCCAAACCGTTTCAGATTGTGGCTCTACCCCATCCACTGCAGAAAACAATGCAATCAAACCATCTAAAACGCGCATAGAACGTTCTACTTCTACAGTAAAATCTACGTGACCGGGTGTATCAATAATATTGAATGAATATTTTTTTGTATCTGAATATTCCTTCCCTTTAAGGGTCGGGAAATTCCATTGACAACTAACAGCGGCAGAAGTAATTGTTATACCTCTTTCCTTTTCCTGTTCCATCCAATCGGTTGTGGCAGCGCCATCATGTACTTCACCAATGCGGTGAATCATACCTGTGTATCGGAGGATTCGTTCCGTGGTGGTTGTCTTACCTGCATCGATGTGAGCGGCAATACCAAAGTTTCTTTGAAATTTTAAATCTGCCATTTGTATTTTATTAAAACGTTTATTTTGTGTGAGTGACGATTACTTCCTTCCTTTACGATTGCATTGCTCAATTCATTATTACCCTTGCAACCTGTTCATGACCGGAAATACCACTTTTCTTTTGGAGGCGCAAAGGTAATAATTCCAATTGAATAAAAAAGCCTGACCGGGTAAGTTATATGGATTTCCTTTTGCCTTTGAAATAACTGCAAAAACAGGTCATAAAAACCAACGTCTGCGAATAAATCCGGAAGACCTGATTGCTTGCATAATCATCACCATTCAATTATTGATTTGGTTGTGGCAATAAAAAAATTATAGAAATCAATAAATACATGATTAAAAGTTGTTGGTAATTGAATCAGCTTCACTAAATTTAGAATCTCATTCCTAACCAAAAAATTCATAAACAATATGGCCAGTAAGAAAAAAGCTAAAAAAGCCGCTTCAAAAAAACCTGCTCCAAAAAAGAAAGTAGCAAAAAAAGCTGCGCCTAAGAAAAAAACTGCAACTAAGAAAAAGGTTGCTAAAAAGAAAGCTGCTCCAAAGAAAAAAGCAGCACCAAAAAAGAAAGTAGTTAAAAAAGCTACCCCAAAAAAGAAAGCAGTAAAAAAAGCAGCTCCAAAAAAGAAAGTAGCTAAAAAAGCTGCCCCAAAGAAAAAAATAGCAGTTAAAAAACCAGCTCCCAAAAAAGCTCCGGCTCCGGCAACCGCCCCGGCTAGTGCACCAAAAGAAGCACCGGTTGAAACACCATCTGCACCAGAAACAACACCCCCTGCAGAAACTAACGGTGACGGTACACTGGGATTTTAATAATAACCATTGCTCCATCAAAGAAATTCAAGCCGCTTATTAAGCGGCTTTTTTACTTTGTTGAATAATCGTATCTTATAAAAAAAAATAAAAATAAAAAAAGCCATGCACAATGCATGGCTCTGATATAATAGTTTGAATGTGGGAATTAAACTTTGAAATGCGCAAAAGCTTTGTTGGCTTCAGCCATACGATGTGTATCTTCCTTCTTCTTAAATGCAGCACCTTCACCTTTTGCAGCCGCGACAATTTCATTTGCCAATTTATCGGCCATACTACGACCATTTCTTTCGCGACTGTATCTTATCAGCCATTTCATACTCAATGATATTTTTCTGTCTGCACGCACTTCAGCAGGTATCTGGAATGTTGCTCCACCTATACGACGGCTACGTACTTCCACTGAAGGAGTAACATTGGACAATGCCCTTCTCCAGATATCATATCCATCCTCACTTGTTTGTTTGCTTACTTTATCTATTGCATCATAGAAAATAGTAAAAGCATCACTTTTCTTTCCCTGCCACATAATGTTGTTTACAAAACGCGTAACAAGTTTGTCATTATACTTAGCATCGGGCGCCAGTGGTAATTTTTTGGCTTGTGCTTTCCTCATTTTATCTCAGATTTATTTGCAGCGTTAATACGCTGGTAAATTATTTTATTTCTATTTCTTGCCAGCTTTTTCTCTCTTGGTACCATATTTAGAACGACTCTTCTTGCGATCCTTTACTCCTGCAGTATCCAGGCTACCCCGAACGATATGATAACGTACACCCGGTAAATCTTTTACACGACCACCACGAATCAAAACAATGGAGTGCTCCTGTAAATTATGTCCTTCACCAGGTATATAGGCAATCACCTCTATTTTATTAGTCAAACGTACTTTTGCCACTTTGCGAAGCGCAGAGTTAGGTTTCTTTGGTGTAGTTGTGTATACACGTGTGCAAACTCCACGGCGCTGAGGACATGCATCAAGCGCCCTGGATTTACTCTTTGCCCTTATGATTTCTCTTCCTTTACGTACTAACTGTTGTATTGTAGGCATTCGTACCTTTTTTATTTAGGACGGCAAAGGTAAGGTTTGAGAATTAATTATGAAAAAAACAGTTGAACTTTTTTATCAGTAATCATAAAATAATCGCTCAAAGCGTAAAATATCACCCTTACTGTGTTTCTTATTTGAGCTTTTCTCAGACTTTTAATAACCAGCCATATTTATCTGCCTCCTTTCCTTCCCGGATTGCTGTGATTCTGCGTTTGATTTCGGGAGTAGCCTTCCATTTATCAACCTCAAAACTCATGACAAAATCCTTGTACCTGAGTTCCTTAATGAGTGATACAGTTGCAGCAGTTCCGGTGCCGAAGACCTCGTGTAAAGAGCCTTTCTTATACGCTTCTATTACTTCATCAATACTCAAAGGTCGTTCTTCCACTTTATAACCCATTTCTTTCAATAATACAATTACACTGCTGCGCGTTACTCCATCCAGAATTGTACCCTGATCAAGATTGGGTGTAATGGCTGTATTTCCTATAATGAAAAATACATTCATTGTTCCTATTTCCTGTACATATTTCCGTTCATTAGCATCGGTCCATAATACCTGGTCGTAACCTTTCTTTCTGGCTTCTGCAGTTGGCAACATCACAGCACCATAGTTGCCTGCATTTTTTGCAAATCCAGCTCCCCCCGGAACTGCCCGAACATATTTTTCTTCCACATATATCCTCATTGGAGCTGCATAGTACGGACCAGTAGGACTTAGCAAAATGATGAACTTGTATGTTTCAGATGGCTTTACCCCAATAACTTCATCAGAAGCAAACATAAAAGGCCTGATATAAAGTGCATGGTCTTCCTTTGCTGGTATCCAATTTTTATCGAGTTCAATTAATGCACGCATTCCCTCAATAAAAATGTCTTCGGGAACAACAGGCATTTGCATTCGTTCTGCTGAAATGTTGAACCGCTTAAAATTATCTTTGGGTCGAAATATATATGCATTGCCGTCAACATTTCTGTAGGCTTTGATTCCTTCAAAAATTGCCTGACCATAATGCAACGCCGCACAGGACGGGCGTATCAATAAAGGCTGATATGGTTTAATTTCAACATTTTTCCACTCCCCATTTTCAAAATCCGCTTCAAGCATGTGATCAGTAAAATACTTTCCGAATGGAATGTTTTCCAGCGGAATATCATTTAGCTTGCTTCTTTCTACCTTAGTTACCGGGATATCCATTGTACCAACCATATTAATATAAATTTGCTACAAAGAAACAAACAATTAACTGCCTTCCAAAAAATCGGGGCAAAATTTCCTAACAAGTGTTAGCACCGGTAAACCTGTTTTTTAAATGGCATTTTTTAACGTCAGAAAAATAACAAATGAGTCTTAATAAATGTGAACTGCCTGTTTCTCTGATTGCAGGGTTATATCATTCAAACCTGATTGAAGGTGACAAATTTGAGAACAACTTGAACCCAGTTGTTACAGGCAATGGTCATGGCATTCAATTCCTGGGTGAAAACAATAAAGGTATTTGTATGCTGGTTAATTATAAAAATGATGTTTACCTGCCCGATAAGGAATTAGATTTTCTTATATCCATCCTGCACGCCTGCAAATTAAACTTAGGTGATGTGGCGATCATCAATTGTAAGCGGCTTTCCATTTCTTTTGAAGATTTAAAAAAACAAACGCCGTGCAACTTTGTGCTTTTATTTGGAATGTCAGGTACAGAAATCGGACTACCCTTTAATAAGGAGTTTATCGTTGAAAAGATTAATAATTGTTCCGTTGTTGTTTCACCGGCAATTGAAAAACTTAATGGTAATACTACGGAAGCTAAATTGTTAAAAAGTAAATTATGGCTTTGTCTTAGACAGTTATTGAATGTTTAAATATTTGGTCTATTGTTAATACACTTCTTATACATTATAAACAATTCAGCAGAACGCAATTTCGAATGAGACTAATTTTTGCTACTAATAATCAACACAAAATTGAAGAAATACAATCTGCGATTGGCAATAGTTTTGAACTTATTACTCTAAAACAAGCAGGGATTGAAATTGATATTCCGGAACCCTTCGATACGCTTCGGGAAAATGCATCGGAAAAATCCAGGGTTATTTACAGTTTAACCGGCTGTGATTGTTTCAGTGAAGATACCGGGCTTGAAGTAGAAGTTCTGAATGGAGCTCCGGGTGTAAAAAGTGCCCGATATTCAGGTGAAAAAGGATCATCCGGGGAAAATATTAAAAAACTTTTGAGTGAAATTGGAAATAATGTGAATCGGAAAGCGCGGTTCAGAACAGTCATTTCACTTATTTTGAATAACGAGGAATTTTATTTTGAAGGAATATGTGAAGGCATTATTGCAGAAAAACCCATGGGTCATCAGGGGTTTGGATATGACCCTATATTCACTCCACTTAAAAGCTCAAAAACTTTTGCTGAAATGACAATGGAGGAAAAGGCAATTTACAGCCACCGCCGCCGCGCAACTGATCAACTCGTTTCCTTTTTACAAAAACAGGCGGGAAAGATTTATTAAATTACCCGCTAAAACAAAGAAAGTTGAGTGAGTTAAGCAACTATAACATCTCTGAGAACGACTTAATAAATGGGAGTCTTTCCGGAGACAGGCGTATCCAGGAATTATTATACCAGCGTTTTGCCCCAAAAATGTATGCGGTTTGTTTGCGGTATGCCAATAATTCCGATGATGCCCAAGATCTTTTACAGGAAGGCTTCATAAAAGTTTTCAGAAGTCTGGATAAATTCAGGAAAGAGGGTTCGTTTGAAGGATGGGTGCGAAGAGTATTTGTAAATACTGCCATAGAGCATTATCGCAGAAAAGTGACATTGAATACAATCGGCGAAAAAGAAGAACGAACTTTAGAAGATGGAGGATTTAATGTTTTGGATCAATTGGCAGCGGGAGATATAATTCAATTAATACAGGAGTTATCGCCAGGTTATCGTTCTGTTTTCAACATGTATGTAATTGAAGGTTATTCTCATAAGGAAATTGGTGACATACTGGAAATAAGTGAAGGAACCAGCAAATCCCAGTTAGCAAGGGCAAAAGCGATATTGCAAAAAAAGGTTCAGGAATTTTTAGATACCAATCGTAAATCCAAAACCCGTAGCTGATGCGGCAGCAAATGAAACATAATCTATACGAATTTGAAGTGATGCCCCCTCCGGCTTCATGGAAAGATATTGCCGCCAGGCTGGATGACGATTCATTTTATTCTTTTGTTTCTTCAAAACTTAATATCTATGAAGTAATGCCACCCGTTTCTTCCCAGAACGCTGTTATTGAGAGGCTTACTGATGATTCAGATTATATCCAAATATCTTCAAAAGTGAGGTCCTATGAACTGTCGCCTTTCACTGACTCCTGGAAAAGTATTTCAGAAGAGTTGGATAAAGAACATCACGAAGAATCGAAAACACTGGTAATCCCGCTTAGTAAAAAAATTTATAACTATGCAGCAGTTGCCATTGTAATTGCTGTAGTGGCCGGAATAAGTTGGCTTTTTGTCAACAATTCAAAAAACCTTTTTGATGTTGCAGCAGATGCAGGAAAGCAAACCGGCAAAACTGCAAGTCCTTTCCAAAATGACAAAGGAATAAAATCAGGCAATGAAACGAATAATGGAGCTATCGCAAAGAATACTGAAACTGAAAAAAATAATGAAACACTAAATGATCAATCCACGTACACTACGCAATCACGTTTACTCAAATATTCAAAAATAAGCAGCCCTTTTTCGCAAATTGAACAACCCATTATTATTAGTTCGAAGGCTATTTTGGATGAAAAAGGCGCAGTTGTTCGAGATATGGATATATTAACCACAAACAATAATTATTTAGTGGTAACAGGACCCGATGGCCAATTGACCAGGATATCATCAAAGTTTGCAAATGTGATTCGCTTTTTAAATAGCGGAGAAGATGTGGAAGAATACCTGGATAAAGTTATCAGGGAAAGCAGTCTGTGGAAAAAACGTTTCCAGGAATGGCGCGGTAAAATCAGCCAATCCGCTTTTATCCCTTCATCTGCAAATTTTCTTGATATTTTAGATTTTAAAGAATTGATTGATGAAAAAAATATCAGTAATTAATTTAGTTATTATAACGCCTTTCCTTATCTGCAAATATGCCGAGAATTAAAATTGAGTTACCTCCGGTATTTGATTTCACAACAGAAATACCCGTCAGGATTACAGATTTGAATTATGGAGGACATGTAGGGAACGATAGTATCTTATCGATGATACATGAAGCCAGGATACAATTCCTTTCTCAATATGGTTATTCTGAAATGAATTTTTCCGGGGTTGGTATGATAATGAGCGATGTTGCCATTGAATTTAAAACTGAATTGTTTTACGGTGAGAAGATAAAAGTTTCGGTTGCAATTGTATTCAATTCAAAAATTACGTTTGAACTTTTTTATAAACTCGAAAAACTTGTGGAAGGCAATCCGATCTTGGTTGCAGCCGCAAAAACAGGAATGGTCTGTTACGACTATAAAGAGAAAAAAATAACTTCCATACCAGAACAAATCAGATTGCTATTTCAGATATAATTTTCATTCCAGATTTTCCAGCTTTCTTCTGCCTGAATGATCAACATATCCAGTCCGTTTTTTATTTTTGCACCCTTTGCTTCCCCTTTTTGTAGAAAAAGTGTTTTACCGGGATTATATATCGTGTCAAACAGGTAGTGTCTTTCGGTAAGATTTTCGTAAAGTATGGGCGGAAAGGTATTGATATCAGGAAACATACCCAAAGGAGTTGTATTTACGATTAACTTGTATTCTTTAATAATACCAGGATCCAATTGTTCGTATGAATAGCTTTTTGCACCAGGCTTTCTCGATACATACTTATACTCGATCCCAAGTTTTGTCAATACATACTCAACCGCTTTTCCCGCCCCACCTGTTCCCAAAATCAACGCTTTGTTGTGGTATGAAAGTAAATCCTTTTTAAGGCTTGATTCGAAACCAATAACATCTGTATTAAATCCCAGAAGATTACCACATACAATTTTTATGCAGTTACATGCTTTTACTTTTTGAACAATTTCCGACTGACTATGTAAAAACGGTATCACCTGCTCCTTATATGGAATGGTTATATTGAAACCTTCCAGGTGAGGAATTTCCTTTAGCAGGTCAATTAATTCTTTAATTGAGGGTAAAGAAAAATTTTCGTACTGACAATTAACCAGGTTTTCCCTTTCAAATTTGTTTGTAAAATAGGTTTTGGAAAACGAATGAGACAAAGGATATCCTATGAGGCCGAACTGCCTCATTTTGTAAGAGGTTTATCCAAAAAAAGGTGAAAAGTATCTCCACGAAGTCCTACCCGCATTGTCTCCAGCGAAATGACTTCAGTTGGTGCTATGTTGCCTAGATTTACGTTTGCACCAATTAACTCAATAAAATACAATTGCTGGCCTTTTTGGGGCGCTTCCCATATTATTTTTTCTGCTGGAATCTGGGTAAGAATTTCCTGTACCAATCCTTCTCTTACTTCCCCGCTTCCACGATAGATACCAACGTTCCCGGCTTCCCTGGCTTCGGCAATAACGTAGGTAGACCCCGCACTCAGTTCAGCTCGCATCAGTTCAATCCATTTGTAGGGTGGAATGATGTGTTCCGCATCTTTGCTACCTACTTCACTTAAAACAATTCCATAACGGGTTAGTTTCTCAATATAACCGCATTTTTCTGCGTGAGGAATAGTAATAGAACCATCACTGACTTCCATATAGGTAATGCCAAATTCTCTGCAAATATTGATATAATCTTCAAATTGGTTACGTATTAAAAAAGCCTCAAACAATGTTCCCCCAAAATAAATGGGTAAATCATAAGATTGGTACACCGTAAGTTTTTCCTTAAGGTTGGGTGTAACATAAGAGGTGCCAAAACCCAATTTAATTATGTCGACATGAGGGTGAGCAACACTTAGAAAATTTTTTGCCTCTTCAACACTTAACCCTTTATCCATTACCATCGTTATTCCGTGCATGCGTGGCTTAATAATTCTTTCAGGTATTTGAGAGAGACTAAAGTTCATTATTTGATAAATTGTAAATTGTAAAAAAATTCATGTTGATCGCCGCGCAAAAATAAGGAACTCAGTCAAATGAATTTTATCAGCACCAGGATTGACTGTATAAATTAATTGCGTGCGGAACGCTTAAATTTTGCCAGCAAATCAACAACCTGCTGATTCTGCAGTATAGAAGGATTCAATCCAACAAATTTTTTTAATAATTTTGGTGATTTGTGCAATGCTCTTTCAAGATGTAACAAACCCTCTTTTGATTTACCCATTGCAAAGTAGATTGCACTGTAGTAATAAAGGAATAAGGGCCTGTAGTCTGTGCGCTTTAAAGCTGCTTCTACTTGTTCTTTAGCTTCGTCATAAAACTCTGCAATATATAAGCAGCATACAAGCGCCTCCCATCCGGCAGAATTTTTGGGTCGTGATCTGACAACTGCTGAAAAACATTGTATGGCCTCCTTAATCGCTCCCAGGTGCATTTTACATTCACCCATAGCCAGATTATAATCGGGGTTTGAGCGGTTCAGTTGTAATGCCAGATCTAATTGTTTAACAGCCTGGTTCCACTGTTGCTCATTAATATAAGTTCGTGCAATTTTGAAATATAGCTTGCTATCACCCTGATTGAGATGGTTTGCTTTTCGATAGTAGAACCGCGCCTGTGCAAAATTTTTCAACCGGTCAAAACAATGGCCGATTGCCTCATAAATTACTTCTTCGGGCCTGGAAAGCTCAAGAACTTTTTCCAGCACTTCAATCGCGTCTTTATACTTTCGTAAACGTATATACGCATCTCCCATATTCCTGTACGCATAGTCAAACTTTTCATCTATTACTAATGCGTACTTATAAGCATCTATTGATTTTTCATACAGTTTGATACCCTGGTAAGCGGCACCAAGATTGAACCATGCTAGCTCACAGTATGGATAATTGTCAATAATTTTTTGATGCAACCTGATACTTTCTTCATTCCGGCCTGTAAAATCTGTCCAAAAGCAAATTTTGTAAAGAGCCTCTTCATTTACAGGCTCCTGTTCCAGGATCAATGAGAGACAATCAAAAATCTTATCAAATTCTTCATAATCATCATACACATCCGCCAATTCAAAAAGAAAGTCAATCCGTTCTTCACCTTTGAAGCGATACAGTGCATTTTCAAGTAGCTTAACGGCCTTTTCCTGTTGATCCAGTGCCAGGTAGACATCAGTCTTCAGTATATAAAGATTAATATCGTTGCTGTCAAGCACTTCGGCCATTTCCAGTATTGTTAACGCTTCAGGGTAACGGCGCGATGCAATCAGTAAATCTGCCTTCTTTAATTGTAAATTGGATGAAAAAGGATAACGTTCAGTACCTAATTCAACGGCTTCCATCGCCAAGCCTATTTCTTCCTGCTCATCATAGTAATCAACTATTTTCTCAAAAGCATCTTCGTCCAGGAAAGTATGACTTCGGCCAGATTTAAGGTTTTGAAATTGTAATAACAACTCTCTTAACTCCTTATCCTGTCGGTATGGATATTCTTTCATAAATACTCGTGGGTTATTGAAAGTTAAGCATTTATGCCATTAAAACCAAAGTTTTTGATTTTTTTGCATGTTTAGTTAAAATAAGTACAATTTTTATGTTGAATGGATAGTTAATTAGGAAGAATTTTTACTACTTTTGTCAGGATGTTAAGAAACCCATCTACATTGAAAGCATTTAACAAAAAAACATTAACCAGTTTTATATTGGTTTGTTTTGCTGTAATGGCAATAGCAAGTATGGGTGGAGGCAAAACCAAAACAAAAAAATCTTCAGTAAAACCTGAATTTACTCCTATCAGAACTACAAATGGATTTACATTGAAAGCCGGTCCTGATTACCGCGGTAGTATGATAATTGGCCAGGATAAAAACAATGCATCTATTTCTTATAATTCAATTGTAACGTATCAAAAAGGAAATACGACTTATATTCTTCCATATAGGTATAAATTACAGTCATCTTGTTTCCAATCTGAGAAATCAAATCTCCAAATGTTTAACCTAAGGTTGAAAATTCATCGTTAACAGGTTATTTAATTTAACCACCAATTCCCATTTTCCTGCTTTCTTCATATGTTAACTCACGGTAACCGCTTTTTGGAATGTCAAATTTTGAAGCTGGAACAGGATTCATATTTATTTTTGATACCGTATACTTAATTTTTAATTTCCCATTTACAAGTTCGTATTCAAGTGGCAGACCTCCGAGATTCTTAAATTGAGTTTCATATTCTGTATTGTCCGGAATTATTTCTTTAGTATAAAATACACTGAAAGAAGAACCATCTTTCATCGTAGCAATAGCTTTTGTGCATTTATATCCTGCAATGGTCTTTGTTTCGTTTGTATTTGTAAATGATATTCCCTCATAGCGTTTATTCTTATCTTTCCAATTCTCTGCAGTCATACGAATCAGTAATTTCTGACCACTGATTTCCTGCAACACAACGGCCGTTCCTGTTCTTGCATCATGGATAGAAGTAAAAGATGCAAGTGCACTCGACATTTCCGATCGGCTCATTGTTCCTTTGATATATACAGTGGTGGTAGCACCATCAAATGCATCCGCCAATTTAGGTTGGTTATCACCCGTACTGATAGCTGCATCATAAACCAGTGTAAGTTCTGAAACTTTTTTTTGCGCACTTGCCTTTAAAGTAAAAATTCCAAAGGCGAGAATGAATAGAATGATATTGTTTTTCATGTTATTTTTTAAAACTATATAAGAAAGACGTTACTGCACTATAATAAGTTGCCTAAATAAGAAAGACCTGCCGGATTCATATAAGCAGCAGGTCTCTAATTATTTTAAATTAACAAAGCATTACATCTCTTATTTACCTTTTGGTTTGCCTTTCATATCCTGCACTCTTTTTTGTGTTTCCTGCATTTGTTCAAGCCGTTCCTGCCATTTCGATTTTGTTTTAGGTTTCTTTTTATTTTCTTCGAGTTTAGCGAGTATTTTGGCGTGATCGATAATATAATTTTGAATAACCCATTGCAAAATCAGCGTAATTACATTTGAAACCGTATAGTACCATGTTAACGCTGCTGGCAGGCTATTGAATACAAACAAGAGTATAAAAGGAAAAATATATGGCATGTATTTCAAAGCAGGATTATTTTGATCCGGTGTCATGTTCATATTGTAAACCGATATCAAGAAACTGGTTGCCACAGCAGTAATGGTAAATAAACTGATGTGATCACCAAATCCGGGAATCGAAAATGGCAGTTTTGCAATCACATCAAACGTTGACAAATCTTTGGCCCAGAGAAAACTTTCTCCTCTCAATGCAATACTTGAATTGAACAAACTATACAAAGCAAAAAATATAGGAATCTGGAGTAAAGCAGGAATACAACCGCCCAGCGGGTTTACGCCTACTTCCCTGAATAACTTCATTTGTTCAACTCCATATTGTTGTTGATCAGGGAATTTTTTCTTCAGCACATCCAATTCTGGACGAAGTGCTTTCATCTTAGCACCACTGAGATAGCTTGTATAAACCAAGGGAGAAGTTACTAATCGAATGAATATTGTCAGCAATGCTATCACCAAACCATAACTACTTAAAAAACTTTTGAAGAAATTGAATACCGGCATAATAATATACTGGTTAATCGGACGTACAAAAGAATAAATACCCTGTCCCAGGTTTATTATTTTGTCCATTTTTTCAACTCCATTATTCTTTAGAATTTTATAATCATTCGGTCCATAATACAATTGTATTGGAACGGCAGCCATTCCTCCCGCCGGCAATTTTGTATTGAAATTGGAAACAGCTTCTGTGATTAGTCCGGTAGTATCTTCCGTATTATGTGTCCACTGTATCTGACCGCCTTCAAATTTGTTTTTTGCAATAAGTGTCGTGTTAAAAAATTGTTGCTTTACGCTTACCCACCTTACAGGTTTGTCAAATTTTTTTTCTGTTTTTGATATAATATTGTTGTAGTCGTATCCATCATCCTGCAAGTAAACTATTTGTGATTGCTGTCTTTCGTATTTGGTATACTTTTCATGTTGTACTGCCCTCGTCTGCCATTGCAGGTTGAATGCGTTTTGCGTAAGTAATTTATCAGCACCTGTCATTTGAACATTCCAGTCGAGCAGGTAGTTTTCGGGTCTCAATATAAACTGATGTGTTATCATTAGTCCATCGCCAATGACTGCATGGTAAATTATCTCCTGGCTGCCATCTGGCTTCTTTTCAATGCTGCCAGCATCAAAAAATAAATCAGCAGACTGTGCAGACTGATTGGAAGATATATTGACAGCATAAGAAAGCTTATCGGATATGCTATTTTCAAGTTCTACTGGTTCACCGGATGCAGCCTTGTATTTTTTTAATTGTACGGATTTGGGTTGAGCTCCTTTGTTTGTAAATACAATTTTAAAAACCTCATTTTCAACGGTAATTGTCTTTTCATCCCCACTTAAAAGTTTTCCCTTGCTACTGGTATCTTTTATAACCATTGCCGCTGAAGTATCTTTTTTTATAGCAATGGCTTCTTTTTTAGCAATGATTGCGGCAACTGAATCATCATAGCGCTTTTTCTGCACCTCTAATTCTCGGCTATTTTTGGTAGAAATAAACAAATAGGCAAATAACAAAATGGCCAGTAAAATAAATCCAATCACTGTGTTTCTATCCATGCTTTGCATGATAATTATTTTTTTTAAGAGGCAGCAAAGATAGGAGGTTTGAAGCAGTCTGCCGGTCGGAATTCGGTAAACGCACCTATCAAACCGGCTGGAACTTAACCAGACACGTGCCCGGTATAAATTGATTCATCGTTTAACAAACACTTCGGGTGGGGTAATTAGTTGAATGGTAGTATTGCTTGTTTTAAAATTTTTGCTAAATCATTTCATTTTGCAACAAAGGGTTTTTAACAGTCTCTTTTTTTTCCACAAATTCTTTAGCGGCTTTTATAAAATGTACAAATATTGGATGGGGACATTCTACCGTACTTTTTAGTTCGGGATGATATTGAACACCAATAAAAAAAGGATGGTTCGTCAACTCAACTATTTCAACCAGATTGCTTTCCGGATTTTTTCCGCTGGCTATCATTCCTGCAGACTCAAATTGTTCCAGAAAAGCGTTGTTAAACTCCCAACGATGGCGATGACGTTCGCTGATAAGCGTGGTTCCATAAATTCGGTTGGCTAAAGTGCCTTCTGCAATGAGGCAAGGATAAGCACCCAAACGCATAGTGCCACCTTTTGCAGTGACCTTTTTTTGTGCATCCATCAAATCAATTACAGGTGCAGTAGTTTCAGGATTCATTTCGGTTGAATGTGCATCTTTTATATTCAAAACATTTCTGGCAAATTCAATTACTGCCATTTGCATACCCAGGCAAATACCAAAAAATGGCAGTTTTTTTTCACGCGCATATTTTACAGCAATTATTTTACCTTCTATACCCCGATGACCAAAACCAGGAGCCACTAACAAACCATCCAGGTTACCTAGTTTCTCCGACACATTATCATCCGTAATAAATTCACTGTGTACATTCATGACCTGCACTTTGCATTCGTTCATAGCGCCGGCATGAACAAACGCTTCCAGGATTGACTTGTATGCATCCTGTAATTCAATGTATTTACCTATCAAACCAATTGTTACTTTACTTTTGGGATATTTCAATTTGTCCAAAAATTCCTTCCATCTACTTAATTCTGGTTCATGATAATTTGTAATATTCATTTTACGAAGGCAAATAAGGTCGAGTTTTTCACGCATCATCGACAAAGGAACTTCATAAATGGTAGAAGCATCTGCAGCTTCAATAACTGCTTCTGGTTTTACATTGCAGAATAAAGCAATTTTCCGTCTTATTTCCGGAGACAAAGACTCTTCAGTCCTGCATGCAATGATATCCGGGTGTACACCTTCCTGACTCAACATCCGAACGCTATGTTGTGTTGGTTTCGTTTTTAATTCTTTGGCTGCCCTGAGATAGGGAATTAATGTAAGATGGACAACTACGGTATCTTCTTCGGGCAATTCCCATTGTAACTGGCGTACAGCTTCAACAAATGGAAGACTCTCAATATCTCCTACTGTGCCGCCAATTTCCGTAATAACTACATCAAATTTACCGTCCTGACCAAGCAATAACATTCTTCTTTTAATTTCATCGGTTATATGTGGTACCACCTGAACTGTACGACCCAGATAAGCGCCCTCGCGTTCTTTATTGATAACAGTCTGATAAATTTTTCCGGTCGTAACATTATTAGCCTGGGAAGTTGGGATATTTAAGAAGCGCTCATAATGACCAAGATCCAGGTCGGTTTCAGCTCCATCGTCCGTAACAAAACATTCGCCATGTTCATAAGGATTAAGCGTGCCTGGGTCAACATTTATATAAGGATCAAATTTTTGAATAGTAACACGCAACCCTCTGGCTTGTAAAAGTTTGGCAAGTGAAGCAGCAATGATGCCTTTTCCCAGGGATGAGGTAACGCCGCCGGTAACAAAAATAAACTTGGACATAATTAGGTTATTTATATTTCAATAAATTTAATCCGAGAGAAATATTAAACCGACACAATACAATTTTCTGCCGCAGAAAATCTTCGGCTTAAAAAATTATATTCCGTTACAGTTTACTTAATGAAATTTTGCCTTATTCAATATGACCAAAGAAGAACCCGGGAAAAAGTTCTGAGAGGTCATGCAAAGATAAGCCGATTAATTTATCAATATCAAAAGGTTGTAAAAGCTGTGGAAAACTTGAGCAAGGTTATTAGAATTCGTCAAACATCTGTTAGTTAAAAGCAAAATAGGCATCAGGTTCGATCCGAATGCCTATTGCTTTCCTCTTAGTGTGTGTAATTATTTTATACTTAAAAGCGGATAATGTTTTACAAGCGGTGTGGACTGATTAGTTTTAGAAATGGTATTATTGAGCTCAGTGTTGTTCTGTTGATTCATCTTAAACGCATGTAAAATTACAATTGCTGCAATTTCGCAACCAAGAATGACCAAATTTATATTTCTCTTCATAAATTGATAAGCTTAATTAATTCTTAGGGTTTGGATGTTATATGGCATTTGGAAACGCAAAATAAACGCTTTTATTTTATCATTCAAAGAATAAAGGCGTCGGATTAAAATTTAATAACTATTTAATAGCCTTGAAAATCACTGCTTCATACGGTTTAAGGCCTATCTGCGTTGTATTTCGCCATTCCGTATTACCATAATTGTCAATTACTACTTTCAACTGTTTTTGCTGCATTTCAACCGGGGTTATATAGTATTGCCCAACACTGCTGAAGTTTAGCACTATTAAAAACTGCTCGCTATCCAATGTACGTGAATATGCATAAATGGTTGGGTTCTCTTTATCAAATAACTCGTATTTGCCATAAATCAAAGCAGGATTCTCCTTTCGCAATTTCACCAACTTTCTGAAAAAATTGAGAATCGACCATGGATCTTTTTCCTGTTGTAACACATTTATTTTTTTATAGTCGGGGTTGACTTCCATCCAGGGTTTTCCTGTTGAAAACCCGGCATTCAGCGAATCGTTCCACTGGAAAGGTGTACGACCATTATCCCCGGCAGCAATTTTTTGAGCATTGATAAAATTAGTTACATCACCACCTTCCTTCTTAATTCTCTTGTACATGTTTAATGTTTCAACGTCGCGGTACTCCTCTATTTTTCCAAATCGTATATTATCCATTCCAATTTCATCTCCATTGTAACAAAAAGCTGTACTTCGCATTGTAAAAAGAAAAGTTGTTAATAATTTGGAGGATTGTTCACGAAACAATGGAACATCATTCCCCCAGCGTGTCAACATTCGTGGTTGATCATGGTTACCGAGGTAAACTGCACCCCAACCCTTATCCTGCATAATACTATCCCATTCGGTGTATATTTCTTTAAATTTTACCAGGCTGTATCCTGCGGGATCTATTTGTTTATATTGTCCTGGCACCATCCCAATATTTGTTCCTTCGGAATGATAAAATATATTTAATTCTTCCCTTTCTGGGATAACAAAATTCATCGCCTCAGAGTAGTGGATACCAATGCCAGCACCCACACTCATTACATTATACTCGCTTAAAACTTTCTTGTTTATCTCCCGGAGGTACTCATGCAAATGTGGACCTGCTCCATAATACCTGGTGAAATCTCCCTTATATTTTTCAGGTAACGGTGGGAAAGATGTATCCTTTGAAATAAAGGAAACATTATCTAACCTGAAACCGTCTATACCTTTATCCAGCCAAAACTTCATCGATGAAAAAATCTCTTCTCGCAATAAAGGCTCTTCCCAATTAAGTTCCGGTTGCTTTGGCGAAAAGTAATGCAGGTAATATGAATTAGTAGCTGAATCAAATTGCCAGGCATTGCTATCTAAGCTAAAATAACTTAGCCTCGACGCAGGTTTACCTTTTTCTGCTGGCCACCAATGATAAAAGTTTCGATATGGATTATTCTTCGATTTTCGCGATTCCTGAAACCATTTATGTTCAATACTGCTTGCATTAACAGGAAGATCTAAAATCAGTTTCAAACCCCGATTATGTACTTCCGTGAGCAACTGGTCAAATGTTTTCATTGTACCATACTCCCGCATTATACTCCTGTAATCACTCACATCGAAACCATTGTCATCGTTGGGGGAGCTGAAGATAGGATTGAGCCAGATAACATCTGTTCCAAGACTTTTAATATAATCCAGTTTTGAAATAATTCCTTTCAAATCTCCAATACCATCTCCGTCACTGTCTTTGAAACTACGGGGATAAATTTGATAGACGACTGCTTCTTTCCACCATTTATGGTCAATAGCAACCTTTTTATTAAATGATTTTTCAACATTTTCTTTTGGCATCAGTTTACAAGAGGTCAATAAGAAAAGGATCAAAACATTCACATAGCTACACGGTCTGAACATATTTTAATTTAAGCGTTTCAATTAACTTTCGAATCTCTGCAGAAATACTTTCCCATCTTTGCAAATCTAAATACATTTTCATACGTTTATGTACAAACGCCATAGGGGGGTGTTCAATGATAAGTTCAACTCGTTTCAGTACCGGTTTTTTTCTCTTCTCCCCGACAAAATGCATATTAAAATTATTTGACATTAAAAATATTACTGTACCTGCTGCGTGGCAACAATCTTTTGAAATGGGATATCGTAAACCTGGAACATAATTGCGCCGGAGAATGCAAAAAAATAGCATTTGATTTGTCAGTTTGCAAAGAAGCAACTCACTATGCTGCATTCAGTTTTGATGCCCTGGTTACTATTATTGAATCTGCCAGCATTTTTAAACGAGTGCCTTGATTAAAATTTTCTTGTATTGCAAAAGGTAACATTCATTCAGCCGCCGTCTAATGCTGCAATAGAAGTTTATTCTCCAAACGGAAAATGGATACTTATTATATGAAACAGTTTGAAATTTCTAATTTTTATCTGAAGACAACTTTAAAAGGATATTTACAGAAAATGTGAATAGTGCCCGATTCGCTTACAATGATCCGGATAAATTCTACTTTAATAATTAGGGTGACAGCAATAATATCAATTAAAATCCTCAAATTTCATTAAAAAACCTACTTCTACCGATAAAACTTAGCATGCAAACCTACTATTCTTTCGCAATCTTGTTATAGCTGGTCATTATTCCTTTAATTAAAGATGAACTGAATCCCTGGTGTTCCATTTCATTCAAACCAGCGATGGTACAACCCTTGGGGGTAGTTACTTTATCAATTTCCTGTTCTGGATGAGTGCCTTTCTTTAATAAAAGCTCCGCGGCGCCTTTAACTGTTTGCGCAGCAATCAGGTTAGCTGTTAATGCATCAAATCCAATTTCAATTCCTCCCTGTATATTTGCCCTGATATAACGCATTGCATAGGCAGTTCCACATGCCCCCAGCACCGTTGCCGCATCCATCAATTTTTCATCAATGGTTGTTACTTTGCCAAGCTGGCTGAACAATTCCTGAACATATTCTAAATCCTCTTTGTTCACATCTTTAAAACTGATGCAAGTCATACTTTCCTGGATAGCAATCGCGGTATTCGGCATCGCTCTTACCACCGGAATTTTTTTTGCAACTAGTTTTACTATGTGTTCAATCGATACACCTGTAATAACGGAGACAAGTATGTGCTTTTTTGGATTGATTTCCGCTTTTAACTTATTCAAAACCTCGTCTGCCTGGAATGGCTTTACAGCAAATATGATCAATTCTGCAAAACCCACGGCTTCGTTATTATCGTCACTCACCAGTACGCCCTTTCTTTCCAGGTAATGCAATGTAGAAATATTTCTTTTTGTAATAATGATATGCTTTGGCTGTACGAAACCACTCTGTATTAATCCCTCAGCAATGGCCGTTCCCAGGTTCCCACCTCCAATAATTGCTATTTTTTTACTCATACCGTTAAATTATGTCTATATAATCATAAAACTATATCATTTGCATTTTTCATTGCGTTGCTCAGCGTTAATAGTATGCATCCTTTGATAGAAAGTTTCTAACATAATCATTTACTCCATTTTCAAGGGAAAAAAATTCATTTGTATAACCTGCATTTCTCAACTTTGTCATATTTGCTTCTGTAAAATATTGGTATTTTTCTTTTATGTCCTGCGGCATCTCTATGTACCTGATATTTGCAGGCTTATCAATTCCCGCAAAAGTAGATTTTACAAGATCTTCAAAAGTCCTGGCTTTGCCTGTTCCCAAATTGTAAATGGCAGATGCTGGTTGATTTTCCATCAGCCAGTAACAAACATTTAATACGTCTTTCACATATACAAAATCGCGCAGTTGTTGACCATCTTTAAAGTCTGGTCGGTGAGATTTGAACAAGTTTACGCTTCCATCCTTTTTTATCTGTTTGAATGCATGCCATATTACACTTGCCATTCGTCCTTTGTGGTATTCGTTGGGACCATATACATTGAAAAATTTTAATCCTGCCCAGAATGGTGGGTGATCTTCCTGATGCAAAACCCATTTATCAAATTCATTTTTTGAAACACCATATGCATTCAACGGCTTTAATTTAAAAAACATGTCATGATTATCATTGTATCCAAATTCTCCTGCACCATAGGTAGCAGCAGAAGATGCATAAACAAATGGTATATTGTGAACGGTGCAATAGTTCCAAATTTTTTCAGAGTATTCCACATTCAGGTGCTGATGAATGGCGTAGTTAAATTCAGTAGTATCCGTCCTTGCCCCGATATGAAAGACAAATTCTATTGAAGGCTTATTAATTTGTAACCATTCAAAAAAAGATTCCCGTTCCACTTTAGCGATGAATTTCCTGGAGGCAAGGTTTTGCGCTTTATCCGAACGATCAAATTCATCTACCAATACTAAGTTTGTAAATCCTTTTTCATTCAGGAAACTCACCAGACAACTGCCTATGAAACCCGCGGCACCTGTGACTACTATCATTGCATTTGTTTGCATCTTACTTGATTCAATTTTGCAGCTGGATTAAGTTTAATCTATTATCCAGTTATGCTTTTATATTTCACAAATATTTTCCGTTGTAATCAATTTTATAGTGCAGTCAATGCATATTCACTTTCGTTACCAGCTATCAGGTTTTCTATAGCAGAATCATATTTTTCTTTCCAGCTTGCAATATTGCCCCAGTTCATTCCATCAACTTCGATATCACCACTGGTTACTTCACCCAGCTCTTCGAACGGATGATTTTCCAATGTCTTTTTAAACGATACAACTTTATCTCTTTTTACGCTAACTACTACCCTACTTTGTTTTTCACCAAACCAGTAGGCGTCTTTTCGGATAGTAGAATCAGCAGCGATCACATCAATACCCAGGTTACGGTTGAAACACGATTCTATTAACGTGATAAAGAGGCCTCCCTCGCTAACATCATGAGCAGACGCTATTACCTTATTTTTAATGAGCAACTGTACTTTTTGTTGCATTTCATATTCCTCCTCCAGTTGGAAATAAGGCGCGGGGCTATACTCTACTCCGTGAATTTTGTGCAGGTATTCTGACGAATTGATATCATTGTTACTTTTTCCAATTAAAAACAATACATCTCCCTCCTGTTTAAAATCCATGGTCATCTTATCATTCACACTGTTCAATAAACCCACCATTCCTATGGTAGGGGTGGGATAAACTGCACCGTCAGGGCCCTGGTTATAAAAACTCACATTGCCACCTGTTACCGGCGTATCAAATTTTAGACAAGCTTCGCCCATTCCTTTTACCGCGTGTACAAACTGATAATAGACCTCGGGATCATAAGGATTTCCAAAATTCAAACAGTTGGTAACCCCTAATGGCAAACCACCACTACACACAATATTCCTTGCAGCTTCCGCAACTGCTATCATTCCTCCAACATAAGGATTTGCAAATACATACCTGCTATTGCAATCGGTTGTTAAAGCCAGGCCTTTCGAAGTTGGTTTTGCTGTAACAATGGCTGCATCGCTGGGTGCATTAGTAGATGCATTGCCAGCGCCAACCATACTATCGTATTGAACATACACGGCCTTTTTGGACGCAATGTTTGGAATTGAAATGATTTGTTCTGCTACTGATTTCAGGTTATCAGGCACGCTTATTTTAGCAGGATCGAAATTGTTTACCTCTTTTAAGTAATCAGGCTCCTTGTATTCGCGGGAGTATTGAGGAGCACCACCACCCAAAACCAAATCGTATGCCTTCAATTCCGCTTCCAGGTTACCAGACATATAAAATCGTAAAAGGCCGTCTTCGGTCACCTCTCCTATTTCTGCACAGGGTAGATCCCATTTTTCAAATATTTTAGTTACCAAAGCTTCTTTGCCTTTTTCTACCACCATCAGCATGCGCTCCTGGCTTTCGCTCAACAACAATTCCCATGCTTTCATATTCTTTTGCCTGGTGGGTACTTTATCTAAATCTATTCTCATCCCTACCTCGCCTTTTGCACTCATTTCTGAGGTAGAACAGATAATTCCGGCTGCTCCCATATCCTGCATCCCAACAACAGCACCTGTTTTAATTACTTCCAGACATGCTTCCAGTAATTTTTTCTCCTGAAAGGGATCACCTACCTGAACCGCCGGTAATTCCTCAGTACTTTCTGCAGTTATATCAGCCGATGCAAAAGATGCACCACCAATACCGTCTTTGCCAGTTGCGCTTCCCACAAAAAAAACAGGGTTTCCAATACCGGCCGCCGTCGCGGAAATGGTATCCCCGTTCTTTAACACTCCAACGCTCATGGCATTCACCAGTGGATTGGTCTGATAACAATTTTCAAAATAAATTTCTCCACCTACTGTTGGTACACCAAAGCAATTTCCATAATGGCCGATACCATGTACTATGCCACCCAGCAGGTGCTGTGTTTTTGACTCTTTCAGGTTTCCAAAACGAAGGGAATTCAATGCGGCTATAGGCCTGGCTCCCATTGTAAATATATCGCGGTGTATTCCGCCAACACCGGTAGCTGCACCCTGAAATGGTTCGATTGCAGAAGGATGGTTGTGAGATTCTATCTTAAAGACAACTCCATAGCCATCACCAATATCCATTAATCCGGCATTTTCCTCCCCTGCCTTTACCAGCATCTTACTGCCATCTCTTGGCAATGTTTTGAGGTATTTAATAGAATTTTTATAACTGCAATGTTCACTCCACATCGCTGAGAAACAACATAATTCATTAAAATTGGGTAATCGCCCCAGTTTTAGTTTAATTAGTTCAAATTCTTCTTCAGTGATACGTAATTGCGCGGCGGTTTTGACGGTTATTTCCATATAAAAAATTGCGAAGAGCAAAATTAAGCTCCTGCTTTTTATTTTATAGATAAATTTATCCTGATTGCAACTAAATGATGTTGATATTAGGTACTGTTATTATAATAATCAATTTTTGAAGCGGCAAATAAAGGGATTTGATTTTAGTTATTCATCCGGTTGTTAACTTAGCATATGCATGTGCTACTCTTTGTCATTTATTTTACTTTATTTTCTCTGGCTTTCATACGCATACCTTTCATTTTGAATTCTGGTATCAAACCGATTTACCTATTTGCCCTGTTTTTCATACATGTTTTCATGGGCTGCCTGCATAATTGGATTGCATATCAGTATTATCCAAATCACGGAGATATTTGGTTCTTCTTCGAAGACAGCCTTATAATGAAACAGGAATTTATAAAGCACCCGCTTCACTTTGTTTCAAGAATATTTACCAATGAAAGCTATCTCAATCTAACAGGAAGCAACGATGTAAGATTTCAGATCCAGTACGAATTTATGAAGTACATCAATTTGGCGTTCAATTTTATTTCTTTTGATAATTTTTATATCAACACTTTGATATTTTCATTGTTTACATTTTTTGGGAACATTGCATTATTCCGGTTTTTAAAATCGTTTTATTTTAACAATGTGCTGTCAGCATTTATGTCAATCATATTCCCTTCTACATTGTTTTTTACCAGTTGTATTCATAAAGACGGTTTACTCTATATGTCGATGGGCTTTGTTTGTTTCTATTTTTACCGATTATTAAAAAATCGTACATTAAGAAATATTTTATGCTGTCTTGTATTTGTATTGATATCGTTTGTTGCCCGTCCCAATATTTATATTGCTTTTCTGCCCGCCGCTTTTTTTTGGTTACTGTCTAATCAAAGCAGTTATTTCAGACCTCACATATTGTACCTGGCAACATTAACTGTAATTGTTTCTCTACTTTTTGCCGATAATTATTTTAATTGGGGAATTATACAAACGATTAGCAACAGGCAAGCGGAATTTCGATCTCTTACTGGCAACTCAAAAATTTATTTGCCGGCATTGGCACCGACTTTTGAAAGCATTGTTTCCGTCTTCCCACTTGCTTTACTAAATGGGTTTTTCCAACCACTACCGGGGAGTGGCGGACAAATAATCTATACATTATTTTCAATTGAACTCATGGTTTGCTGGCTTTTGGTGGGATACAGTGTGTATGTTGTTTTCAGGAATAAGTATTTTCGATTTGAAAAATTTGATCATGCCTGTATTTTATTTTGCCTGTCTGGCATGATCATGATAGGTTATATTGTCCCATTTGCAGGGGCCATTGTAAGATATCGGTGTATTTACCTGCCATTTCTTATGGTCACTTTTATTAATTTATTGGTAAAATCGAATCAATATCCCGCTCGTATTGCAAACTCCTGGCTCTTAAAAAATATGATGGTTAGCACAAATTATGATTCGTCCACAACAGCAGTATGACATATATAAGTAGGGATAATTCCGGTTGATCGAATTCTTGTGTTTGCATCATCGGGTAATGTATTTCCTGATAGAACCAATACTGTATCCAGTCCAAACTTGTTGCCCCCAATTATATCAGTATGCAGGGTATCTCCTACCATCAGTATTTCGCGTTTACTTACTTGCATTCGCTGACGGATAAGATCATAAGCAAACATGAAGAGTTGTGAATCCGGTTTTCCAAACCTGATAAATCTTTTACCAACTATACTTTCGATCATAGCTGCAATGCCACCAATTGCAATGGATACCTCATTATTGCCCGACAACGGATACGTATTGTCTGTGTTGGCTACGATGGCGGGTATGGTACGTTTGCGAAGAATATTAACTGCCTTATTGAGATCATCAAACCAGTTAAATCCTTCATCGTCCAGTAATACCAGTGCATTCACTTCATCAATATTGGTATAATTTATGGCGCTTACCGGCAATGTGTGCAAACCAGAACTATCAATATAGTGAGCAGAATTATTGGTACCCAGGTATGCTACAATTCCATTGTTTACTTTGAGATCGAGATATTCTTTTGCCAACATTCCGGAAGAGATAATACGATCATGAGTTATGGCGTGCAAACCGAGGCGATGATAAGATTCTGCGAGCTGTACAGGGCTTCTTGAAGCATCATTGGTTACAATATAATATTCCTTGTTTTGCTTTTGTATGTAATCAAAAGTTTTTTCAATGTCCGGCACTAATCCGTTATAGTTTTTTAATACGCCAAATGCATCAAAAAAAATTATTTTATAGCGGTCGATAATAGATTTAAAATTTTCGGTTTGCATTTTGTTTGATATTTTACTTGATTGTACTTTCTATTCCGAAATTTTTCAATTACCCGTTTTAAATATCTTTTAATTTCAACGCTGAAATAAGCTTTTCGGGATCAAAGTCCCTGTCAACTGACGGCAAATAAATATCAAATGCTTCTTCTTTCAGCTTGTGGGCATATTGTTCGCTGAAGAAATAGTTCCCATCTTTTATCACGTAGTTCAAAATAAAAAAACGGTATGCCTCTCTCAAGAATCTCAGTTCATTTGCAGTAAGTGGGTTCACTTTATGATATTCCTGTAAAAACAAAATAAAACGATCTTCCATCATAGGCGTAATCAGGTAACTAAATACCGTTTTATCACCCACATCGGAAACCACCCGGCTAAAAAAATAAAAGTCCAGCATGCGGTAACTCATCCGGAACCAGTCGTAATCCCATCTTGAGTACAATTCAAACTTATTGGTTACTGAAAAATTACCAATGTTCCAATCAATAAAAACAGGAATGATTTCAAATGAACTCACATTGCATTTAATCCTGTTTTTTATAAATAATTCACATTGGTGCCGCAGGTAATCTGCTTTTTCTGCAGAGCCAAATTTCTTTTTATCGGTGTCTATGATTGAAAGTAAAGTGTTGATATCTGTCCGGAGTGTTTTAACAGATTTGGGAAGCACATTCCTCAGACGCGAACAGGCTTTGTGAAATTTACCAATCTGTTGACCAAACTTCCTGATGTGACTTTCCTCCAATCGTTTAGGCATACGATGCAACACACGCACCGGATTATAAAAAACTACCCATGCATCTGCTTTACCCTTTTTATACCGGTATGTATAAACACGATTGTTTCTAAGCAACGATTTAGCCAGGAAGTTCTCATACGGATACAATAAATTATTTGATAACGTATGAATGATGCGGTGATCTTCCTTGAAGTGCTCATACTTTCCGAAATTGGAAAGCTTGGCTATAATGATGTCTTCATCTTCAAAGGTGATACGAAACACATAATTTGTGGAAACCATCGGGCTGATGTCATCTATTTTACTGATTATTTTGGTTGCATCGTAATCTTCCCAGGCTTTCCTGATAATGTTTGAATAATCCATGCTGTAACAATTCTTTGTAAGTGTCGGACATAAAAGTAATGAGAGCAAAAGGATGTTGAGAAATATATTTATGGCTACCCGTAAAAAATCAGTTAAATGAATTACCCCAAAGTCAAAGTACCCAATATTTGCTATAAATTTTTTAATAATATGTATTAAAGTCCAATTTTTTTTGTGATTTACTAATATTTTAAAGAATGAGAATAAATATTTGAGGAAAAAAATCCTATTAATTGATTTGATCCTTATTTTCGCGAAACTACTTATCATTTTCACCTAAAAAACAACACATTATTTTAATTTTAAATATTTCAAAAGGTAAACTATGGCAGTATCTAAACTTGAGTACATTTGGCTGGATGGTTATAAACCAACACAGAGTTTGCGCAGCAAAACTAAAATTGAAAAGGATTTTAGTGGTAAACTGGAAGATTGTCCGATGTGGAGTTTTGATGGATCATCTACAGAACAAGCACCAGGCGGTTCTTCTGATTGTTTATTAAAGCCGGTATATATAATTAAGGACGTGCAAAGGAAAGATGGCTACCTTATCATGAGTGAAGTGCTTACCTCCGATGGTAAGCCCCATGAAAGCAATGGCAGGGCTACAATTGCAGATGATGATAATGATTTTTGGTTTGGATTTGAACAGGAATATTTTCTTTGGGATAGTAAAACCAACAGGCCAGTAGGTTTCCCTGCGGGGGGATTTCCCGGACCTCAGGGTCCGTATTATTGTTCAGTTGGAGCAAGTAATGCATATGGCAGAAACATTGTTGAGGAACATCTTGATGCATGTCTTGGCGCCGGTTTAAATGTAGAAGGGATCAATGCAGAGGTTGCAACTGGTCAGTGGGAATTCCAAATTTTCTCCAAAGGCGCGAAAGAAGCAGGAGATCAGATCTGGCTTGCCCGTTACCTGCTGGAAAGAATTGGTGAAAAATATGGTGTATCCATTAACTGGCATTGCAAACCCCTCGGCGCATTGGATTGGAATGGTTCAGGCATGCACGCCAATTTTTCAAATTCTACACTTAGAAATGCTGGCAGTAAAGATATATTCGATAAAGTATGTGAAGCGTTTCGTCCGGTAGTAAAAGAACATATTGAAGTTTACGGCGCAGACAATCATCTTCGTTTAACCGGTAAGCACGAAACTGCCAGTATAATGGATTTTAGTTATGGTGTGTCTGATCGCGGAGCTTCCATCCGAATTCCGGTTGTTGTTCCGGCGAGAGGATGGAAAGGCTATCTGGAAGATCGTCGTCCAAATTCTGCAGCAGATCCTTACAAAGTAGCGGCTAGAATTATTAAGACCGTTAAATCGGTCAAAGTATAATATACAAGTTATTAATAATAAAATCCCCCATGTTAAGTTGGGGGATTTTTGTTTATTAATAAGATACCAAAATAAATAGGTGATACATTCTATCATAAAAACAAAAAGCACAATAGTTAAAGTTGTTATTTTAGCTTTACCCATCAAAAGAAAAAAATATGTCACTAAGATTTAAGGCGCTCAACAATCTTTCTTTCAATTCAAACAAAGTAATTGTGGAAGGTTCTCCCAAAGTATCTGCTATTTTCGGCCAAAATGTGTTCACTTTAAAAACAGCCAGAGAGTTTTTAAGCGATGAAGCTTTTAAAAGCCTGGTCGCATCAACCAAGGGTGGAAAAAAAATAGACCGTGCAGTTGCCAATCAAATTGCCACGGGCATAAGACATTGGGCTGAAGCGAAAGGCGTAACACACTTTACGCATTGGTTTCAACCGCTCACAGGTAGTACAGCAGAAAAACACGATTCTTTTTTTACAATAAAAGGAGATGGTTCATCAATTGAAGAATTTGATGGTGCAGCCTTAATTCAGCAGGAGCCTGATGCTTCTTCCTTTCCAAGCGGTGGAATTCGTGCCACTTTCGAAGCAAGAGGCTATACGGCATGGGATCCTTCCTCTCCAGCTTTTATTGTTGAAATTGGAAATGGAAAAACTTTATGCATACCAACCATTTTTGTCTCTTATACGGGTGAAAGCCTGGATAACAAAGCGCCTTTGCTTAAGTCACTGGAAGCATTAAACAAGTCAGCAGTTGATGTTGCCAATTATTTTGATAAAAACGTTACAAAAGTTTCGGCTACGCTTGGATGGGAGCAGGAATATTTTGTAATTGATGAAGCCCTTGTAAATGCAAGACCTGATTTGGTATTGAGTGGCAGGACCGTTTTTGGTCATGCACCCGCCAAAGGACAGCAACTGGAAGATCATTATTTTGGTTCCATTCCGGAACGCGTCTACGCATTTATGAGGGATTATGAAGAAGAAGCCTATAAATTGGGCATTCCGTTGAGAACAAGACATAACGAGGTTGCACCAGCGCAGTTTGAATGTGCCCCAATTTTTGAGGAGGTGAGCATAGCGGTTGACCACAATATTCTCTTAATGGATATTATGGACAGGGTCGCCCGTCGTCATAAACTCCGCGTATTGTTTCATGAAAAGCCTTTTGCAGGTATCAATGGAAGCGGTAAACACAATAACTGGAGTATGGCTACAGACACCGGAATTAATTTATTAGCGCCCGGAAAAACGCCAAAGACAAATTTCATGTTTCTCACTTTCTTTGTCAACACCATTAAAGCAGTACATGATTATGCAGATATACTCCGGGCTTCCATCGCATCTGCCGGAAATGATCACCGGCTTGGTGCCAACGAAGCTCCCCCTGCAATTATATCGGTATTCATTGGTCAATACCTTAATAAGGTTTTGCAGGATGTTAAAGAACGGGTAGGTGATAAATTTGATGAGCAGGATGAAGCCATTTTGAAACTAGATCTCCACAGAAGTATTCCGGAGTTGTTACTGGATAATACAGACAGGAACCGCACTTCACCATTTGCATTTACGGGAAATAAATTTGAATTCAGGGCAGTTGGTTCTTCTGCAAATTGTGCCAATGCAATGACACTTTTAAATTCAATCATGGCAGAAACGTTGAAAAACTTTAAGAGAGATGTTGATGCCCTGATAGATAAAGGTGAGAAAAAGGAAATTGCTATTATGCATGTAATCCGCGAATACATAGTGAGTAGTGAGAAAATATTGTTTGAAGGAGATGGTTATAGTGCAGAGTGGGAAAAGGAAGCACATAAAAGAGGATTGCCAAATGTTAAAACTTCCCCATTGGCGCTCGATGCGCTGGTAACAGCCAAAGCAAAAAATCTTTTGGAAAGCAATGATGTATTGAGTCACGTTGAGATCGAAGCGAGGCATGAAATTGAATTGGAAAGTTATATTAAGAAAGTTCAGATTGAAGCGCGTATCATGGGTGAGTTATGCAGCAGTCATATTCTACCCGCTGCAATAAAATATCAAAATGTTTTAATCACCAATATCAAAGGCCTGAAAGATCTTGACTTACCAGAAAGTACTTATGCCAACCAAAAACAAATTCTTGAAAAAATTTCGGAACACATCATCAAAGTAAGTGATTTGGTAGAGAAAATGATTGAAGCAAGGAAACTGGTGAATGCAATGGAAAATACTAGAACAAGAGCGATTGCCTATGAGAGCCAGGTAAAATCTCCATTCTTCGATCAAATCAGGTATCACGTTGATAAACTGGAATTGCTCGTAGATGACGAGTTCTGGCTGTTACCTAAATACAGGGAGATGTTGTTTCTAAGATAATAATAAATGAAGAGCCTGTCAGTAAACAGGCTCTTCATTTATTATTATGCAGAAAGTCTTTCCCTGGTCCATTTCAACACTAATTCAAGCTGATCTTTTATTCCAATATTGGAATTATCAAGTTCAATTGCATCCGGAGCTTTTCGCAACGGGCTAATTTCCCTATGGGAATCGATATAATCACGCATTTCAAGGTTTGCTTTTACCTCTTCAATAGTTACATTGGGATTTTTATCGTATAATTCTTTAAACCGCCTTGCAACCCGAATTGCGTTGTCCGCTGTCATAAATATTTTTAATTCGGCTTTTGGAAAAACTACGGTGCCGATATCTCTGCCATCCATAATAATGGCTTTCCTCTTACCCATCAGTTGCTGCTGTGAAACTGCAAAACTTCTTACTTCTTTGATGGCTGCCACTTCACTTACTTTTTCTGCCACTACTAAATCCCGTATTACATACTCAACGTTTTCATCATTCAAATACATTTCACTTTGACCGTTTTTGTGATTGGGCCTGAATTCTAATGTTATATTCTTTAACGCAGCGTCTACCGCTGAGTGGCGGGTCCAGTCAATATGGTTCCGCAAAAAATATAAAGTAATCGCCCGATACATAGCGCCACTATCAATATAGGTGTATCCAAGTTCTTTTGATAGCTGTTTCGCAAGCGTGCTCTTACCACAGGAGGACCATCCATCGATAGTAATGATTATATTTTTATCTGCCGTCATGCTGATTGCTAATATGTATCTGACAAAAGTGCAAAAAAAGTTCCAACATTTGTACGTTCCTTCCCTTTCCAGATTTTTAAAAACTACTTGGACTTCCTCAAAAATGCGTTTTTAACCAATAAAAAATGCCGGCAAAAATACCGGCATTTTGTTATCAAAAAAACTTATATCAGGCTTCTGATTTTTGCTTTTCTTTCTCCTTTAATGTAAATCTGATTTTCGCATTCTCTTTATCAAAATCAGCCACTAAAACATCCCCTTCTTTGATACTCATATTTAATATTTCTTCTGCCAATGGATCTTCAAGATATTTTTGAATAGCGCGATGCAATGGTCTTGCGCCAAATTGCTGATCATACCCCTTATCGGCTATGAACGTTTTAGCCTCTTCTGTTAACTCAAGACTAAAACCTAATATCGCTAATCTCTTCATCACACCTTTCATCAAAATGTCGATGATCTGAAATATATGGTGTTTTTCAAGTGAATTGAATACAACAACGTCATCAATCCTATTCAAAAACTCGGGAGAAAATGTACGTTTCAGTGCTTTTTCAATAACCGCCTTATTGTTTTCATCTGCATTCTGTACCCGGGAAGCCGTTGCAAATCCAACACCTTCGCCGAAATCTTTTAACTGCCTGGCTCCAATATTTGATGTCATTATAATAAGGGAATTCTTGAAATCTATTTTTCTTCCCAAACCATCAGTCAATTGGCCGTCATCGAGAACCTGCAATAAAATATTGTAAATGTCAGGATGCGCTTTTTCAATTTCATCCAGCAGGATTACACTATAAGGTTTGCGACGAACCTTCTCCGTTAACTGTCCGCCTTCTTCATATCCAACATAACCGGGAGGTGCACCAATTAACCTGCTTACGGTGAATTTTTCCATGTATTCACTCATATCAATGCGAATCAACGCATCTTCGCTATCAAACATATACCTTGACAATGCCCTTGCTAACTCTGTTTTTCCCACACCTGTAGGACCTAAAAATATAAATGTACCAATTGGTTTTTTCGGATCCTTTAAGCCAACCCGGTTACGTTGGATTGCTTTTACTACTTTTAAAATGGCCTCGTCCTGTCCCACTACCATGCCCCTCATGTCTTCGTTCATCTTCCTTAACTTCTCTGTTTCTGCCTGTACCATTCTTTTTACCGGTATGCCAGTCATCATACTTACAACCTCGGCGATCGCATCTTCATCTATAGGATACCGCTTGTGTTTACTTTCTTCCTCCCACTGATTTTTTGCTTTTTCCAGTTCTTCTGCCAGTCTTTTTTCTGTGTCCCGCAATGAAGCAGCCTCTTCAAATTTCTGGCTTTTAACTACTTTATTCTTTTCATTTTTTACGTCTTCAATTTTTTTCTCCAGATCAACCACTTCCTTAGGCACATTTATGTTCTTCAAATGCACTCTTGCTCCTACTTCGTCGAGCACATCAATGGCTTTGTCTGGTAATAAGCGATCTGTCATATAGCGATCGCTTAATTTAACACAGGCGTTAATGGCTTCTGGTGAATAGGTCACATTGTGAAAATCTTCATATTTACTTTGAATATTGGTAAGTATTTGAATGGTTTCATCAACACTTGGCGGATCAACCATTACTTTTTGAAAACGACGATCCAAGGCTCCGTCTTTTTCAATATACATTCTATACTCATCTAATGTGGAGGCTCCAATACATTGAAGTTCTCCACGGGCAAGTGCTGGTTTAAAAATGTTACTGGCGTCCAAAGATCCACTGGCACCGCCTGCTCCTACTATTGTATGGATCTCATCAATAAACAAAATAACATCGCGGTTTTTCTCCAGCTCATTCATGATTGCTTTCATTCTCTCTTCAAACTGTCCGCGATATTTGGTACCTGCCACCAGTGCTGCAAGGTCAAGGCTTACCACACGTTTATCAAATAAAACCCTTGATACTTTTCTCTGCACGATGCGTAAAGCCAACCCTTCAACAATAGCGGTTTTACCCACGCCTGGTTCTCCGATAAGGATAGGATTATTCTTTTTGCGACGACTTAAAATCTGGGAAACTCTTTCAATTTCTTCTTCCCTGCCAACAATTGGATCCAGGGAGCCATTTTCCGCTAACCTGGTTATATCCCGTCCAAAATTATCCAGTACAGGTGTTTTACTTTTTGCGGTACCGGCTGCTTTGGATTTTTGCTGTGCATATTTCTTTTCTTCGTCAAATTCATCATCACCTTCTTCAGAATAGTCGCTGCGTACATCATTGCCTTTAGCAACGCCCAATTCATTTCGAAATAAATCGTAATCCACGTCAAATTGATTTAGAATTTGTGTAGCAATATTTTCTTTGTTTTTAAGAATGGAAAGCATCAGGTGTTCTGTCTCCACTGTTGAACTTTTTAAGGCTTTTGCTTCAAGAACAGTAACCCTTATAACTTTTTCTGCCTGTTTAGTAAGCGGCAGACTATTAATATTGGCAATGTTTTTACCGGTCTTATCTTTTACTGCCAACTCAATTTCTTTACGCAGTTCGTATAAGTCCACATTAAAGCTTTTGAGAATACGGATAGCAGTATTATCCCCTTCCCTTATCAGTCCGAGCAATAAATGCTCAGTGCCAATAAAGTCATTACCCAGACGTAATGCTTCCTCCCTGCTATACGATATAATTTCTTTTACTTGTGCCGAAAAATTATTATCCATGTTTTCCAGGATTTATGGGTGATACAATAATAACGAATATTTTTGATTCCTGTTGCCACGTTTAACCTGATCATTTGCTTATTCACATATACGAAGTCGCTGTGAAGAAGTACTTGTCATTAAAACGGTTTTAACAAAGCATAAATTGTAAGAATTATGATTGTCAAAACAGATACCAAAGAAAAATTCTATGTCATAACTATCGCAGAACCGTCAATTGCTGCTAATATGACAGCGGATTTAGAGAAGATTTTACTTTCTTATCTCGAAAACAATGTCAAAAATGTAATTCTGAATTGTAAAGACATTCAAAGCCTGGATGATGCTGCTGCCCTTACACTTGTAAAAATTCAACAAAACTTTTATGAACATAATTCCTCTTTTGTTGTTTGCGGCTTGCAACAAGCATTGGAAGAAAAACTCGACAACAACGGTATACTTGAATTGATGAATGTCACGCCCACAGAAACTGAAGCATGGGACATCATTCAGATGGAGGAAATTGAAAGAGAGTTGCTTGACGATGACGATCCGGAATTTAAATTAGAATAAGTGATTCGAAAGTAACATTGCCAAATTCCAAACGGAAATGAGTGGATTTTATTCGTATAAGATAAATCGAACAATAATTCTTTTATAGCATCAATTTAGTCTGTATACTTCCGTTCTTATAATGGTCGCCAGAATAACCACAATGTTAACAAATCCTTTTTCAGATAAAATATCAGTTGAGTGACTTCGTTATTAAAGTGCTTTGTTAGCTTTGCCGATAAGTTTGATTTACCTTTTAACTATGCTGGCTGTTACTATCCTGGGAAATAACTCTGCCTTACCTGCATTTGATCGTCATCCCACTGCCCAGGTGGTAACGATGGATGATAATTTGTTTTTAATTGATTGCGGAGAAGGCACCCAGATGCAGATGGCCAAATACCGCATCCGCCGCAGCCGTATACATCATATTTTTATTTCTCATTTGCATGGTGATCATTATTTTGGCCTGATAGGATTAATAACCAGCATGGGATTGCTGGGTAGGGAAAGCGATATGCACCTATATGCACCTGCACCCTTAAAAGAATTGATAGATTTACAATTAAAAGTTGCAGATACTTCGCTGCCATTTAAATTACATTTTCATCCCCTGAATGAAGAAGGTGTAATTATAAAAGAAGAGAAATTCAAAGTAAGCTGTTTCAAAGTAAGCCATCGCATTCCATGCTGGGGATTTAAATTTGAACAGGTTAAGGCTCCCCGCCGAATTAACCCGGCAAAAGCAAATGAACTGGGCGTACCAGCTTCGTTTTTTGACAAATTAAAATGGGGAGAAGATTACACGACAAAAACAGGTTTGCTGATAAAAAACGATCAGGTGACCATTGAAGCGCCAAAAGCAAAAATTTACGCTTACAGCGCAGATACAAAATATGATGAAAGTATTATTGAAAAAATTACCGGGGCTGATACGCTGTACCATGAGACTACTTATTTGAAGGATTTATCTGAACGAGCAGCGAAGCGTTATCATTCTACAACTGAAGAAGCGGCAACTATCGCATTAAAGGCCGGGGTTGGAAAATTGTTAATCGGCCATTTTAGCAGCAAGTACGAAGTCCTGCATGATTTTGAAAATGAGGCGAAGCAAATTTTCTCTAATTGTGAACTTGCGCTGGAAGGAGTTACTTACCGGATATAAACGCATGAACCTCTTCTTGCCGCTATCACCTGCCTGCCCTCTCATCCCCATTTTCGTTTATTTATCTCCGATATGAAAGTTGTAATATTCAATGCTGGTTTCCAAAACAAATTAATTGTGGCATCACAATTAATTTGTTACCATAAATGTTTCAGTGATTGTCCGAAATAAAAACAGGTAGCTGAAAATACGCGCTAATACTATTTAGAAAGAAAGTTTTTTACCTGGGTATGCAAAGCGTTGCTCAATGGCACCAGCGGCAACCTGACAAAATTTTCAATCAATCCAAGTTCCGTTAAAAATGCTTTAACACCCGCAGGATTGTTTTCTGAAAACATAATCCCATATGCATCGATTAATGTGTCATTTAATCCTTTTGCAATCTTAAAATCGCTCTTCAAAGCATGTCTTACCATTTCAGAAAAGGATTTCGGAAAACTATTGGCAGCAACACTGATTACTCCCTCCATTCCGCAGGCTATTTGTGGCAGTGCCAGCGCATCATCCCCGCTCACAACAAAAAAATCCTGTGGTTTATCCCGGAGGATTTGCATGCACTGCGCCATGTCTCCGCCAGCTTCTTTTAATCCGGCTATGTTGTCAACTTCTTTTGCCAGGCGCAGAATGGTTTCTGCATTCAGATTGCGACCCGTTCTACCCGGCACATTATATAGCAAAATAGGTTTTACAGTTGCTGCCGCCAAGGTTTTGTAATGTTGGAATAATCCTTCCTGTGAGGGTTTATTATAGTAAGGACTTGCACTCAGTATGGCAATAGCCTTATCCATTGGAAGAAATTCCAAATCATCTACTACTTCACTCGTATTATTCCCACCAACTCCCACTACAACGGGCACACGGCTATTTACTTTTTCATAAGTATATTGAATAATATCTTTTTTCTCTTCTTTATTTAAAGTGGGGGTCTCGCCTGTTGTACCCAGGGTTACCACGTATTCCACTCCATCTTTGATTACAAAATCAATTACATTTCCAAGTGCGTTGAAGTCGATTTTAAAATCTTTTGTAAAAGGTGTAACCAGTGCAACACCGGTTCCGCGAAGATGATTGCTGAGTGACATTAATGTGATAATTAAGAATTTTGTTTTAAAACAAAATGTTACGATTAAATTGATAAAATTCCGAAGTGGTCATTATTAAACTATGCAGGTAATTCATCCCAGAATCCCATCTTACCAAATTTCTTTATTCTTTCGTTGATGCGATATTCCGGAGAAAATTGTTTTAGCTCTTTTAAAGTATTGATCAAAACTACTTTCAGACTCTGGGCGGCTTCGTTATAATCCCAGTGTGCGCCACCCAAAGGCTCAGGAACAACTCCATCCACCAAACCAAATTTATGCATATGGTCTGAAGTTAGCCGCAATTCCTCAGCGGCTTTCTCTTTCATTTCCCAGCTTCTCCAGAGAATGGAACTGCAATTTTCAGGTGAAATAACCGTATACCATGAATTTTCCAGCATCAGCACCCTGTCGCCAACGCCAATTCCCAATGCGCCACCGGAAGCACCTTCCCCGATAATGGTACAAATAACGGGAACCCTTAACCGCATCATTTCATATATGTTACGTGCAATGGCTTCTCCTTGTCCACGTTCCTCCGCCTCCATTCCCGGATAAGCACCTGGTGTATCTATCAGCGTTATTATAGGTTTGTTGAATTTTTCTGCGAGTCGCATTAATCGTAACGCTTTGCGATAACCTTCCGGGTTCGCCATTCCAAAATTGCGTAATTGACGCATTTTAGTATTTATGCCTTTCTGCTGACCGATAATCATTACGGTTTCGTCACCCAATTGTGCGAAACCTCCCACCATTGCTTTATCATCTTTTACGTTCCGGTCTCCATGTAGCTCCACAAAATTGGCGGTCATTTTTTCAATATACTTCAATGAATAGGGGCGATCAGGGTGTCTGCTCAATTGTACCCGCTGCCAGCTGTTCAACTGCTGGGTAATTTCTCTTCGCTTCTCAATTACCTGCGCTTCATATTTACTGATTAACTCGCTCGAATCAATCTTAGTTTTTTCTGCAGATTGCCGGAGCTTCTCAATTTCATCAAATAGGCTCTTGATGGGCTTTTCGAAATCCAGAAACTGTCTGTTCTTATTTTCAGGCATTGCATTGTTATTATTCGGGTAAAATTAAGGGAAAATGGTAAGCTAAATTGAACCTGGCTTTTTACCAAATTCTAATAAATCATTCCATTTACTAACCAATTGGCCCCTTGCACACTCAAATTAAGTGTAGTTTTTACATTAGTAATTTGAAAAAAAATCTTGAATTACATGCAGCATTTATTTTTTTTGGGAAGTCCTATATATTTGTTAATTCTCTAAAATTGTTAAATTATAATTAGCGCTGCCCTTGTTCATTAGTAATGGATTATTAATTGACTTGTAGTTACTTATGTTAAAATCTCACTTATCAATTTAGTTACAATCACAGTTGTTCAAATTTACTAGTGATTATTATTCATTTAAAAAATGTGTTCTGTGTATCTAAAAGTTTAAAAAAACATAAAGAATGTTAAAAAAATTTAACAATTTACCTTAATTTCATTTCTTAATTACTAAACAACAAACACTGATTGCTTATGCCAAAGAAAATTAGCTTGCCCGCAAGGGGCGCCTTGGTTGCGCTATTTCTCACCTTTCTAAGTTTTGCACTTAATGCACAAAAAACGGTTACCGGAAAAATATCCAATGGCAAAGACAAACAGCCGTTGGTAGGTGCCACTGTTGCAGTGCGGGGTTCCAATATGGCTACCCAAACAGACGTTGATGGAGTTTTTAAAATTACAGTTCCAAACGACAAAAGTATTTTAGTTATCACAGCGATTGGGTTTGAAACACTGGAGATATCTACCAGTGGAAAAACAAGTGTAACTGCAGAATTAAAAGAAACCGCTTCCTCATTAAATGAGATTGTGGTAACAGGTTATACAGCCCAGCGGAAAAAAGAAATTACGGGTGCTGTTTCCGTAGTAAATGTAAAAGATCTTAAATCAGTTCCTTCCGGAACCGCAGAACAAATGTTACAAGGCCAGGCTTCTGGTGTTAACATCATTGGTTCTGGTAGTCCAGGTGAAGGAAGCAACGTATTTATCAGAGGTATAACATCCTTTGGTAATGTGGCACCTTTGGTAATTGTAGATGGTGTTCAATCGGCTCCCGGTGATTTAAGCACTTTGCATGACTTATCTGCTAATGATATCGAATCTGTACAGGTATTAAAAGATGCACAGGCAGCTATCTATGGTGCCCGCGGTTCTTCAGGTGTTATCATTGTTACCACCAGAAGAGGTAGGGGCAAGGCTTCAATTACTTATGATGGTTTCTATGGTACACAAAGAGTATTGCCAGGTAATCCATGGCACAAGGCAAATCCTCAGCAAATGGCCGACCTGCTTTTCCTGGCATCATTTAATTCACTGCAAACTACGCCAGATACTGCTGCTGTATGCCCTGGTTGTGTAATTTCTCAACAGTATGGTACAGGTTTGAAACCCGTTTTACCGGATTATATTAAAGCAGGAAATTTGTCAGGAGTATCTGCTTCTAACCCTGCTGTTGATTTGAAAAAATATAATGACAATTATGCAAAAGGTGATCTTTACCTGATAGTTCCTGCAAATAAAACAGGTACAGATTGGTTTCATGCACTTTTCAAACCAGCCCCCATTCAAAGTCATACCGTTACAGCAAGTGGCGGAAGTGATAAATCTGCTTACTTATTCTCATTTAATTATTTCGATCAACAGGGTACATTGTTAAACACTTACTTAAAGCGTTATGCTGCAAGAATAAATACTGTGTTTAACGTAAAGAACAATATACGCGTTGGAGAAAATCTATATGTATTTTACAAGGATAACCCAAGAATTGGCAATAACCAGGAAGGTAATGCAGTAAACAATACTGGTTGGGAACAACCAATCATTCCATTGATAAATGCTGGAGGTGGTTTTGGTGGAACTGCAGGATCAGAACTTGGTAACTCTTCAAGTCCTTATGCCAACCAGGTAAGGGCCAAGGATAATAAAAATTTTGACTGGCAAATGCAAGGCAATGTTTTTGCAGAAGTTGATTTCCTGAAACATTTTACTGCAAAAACCTTGTTTGGCGGTAACCTGGATAACAACTATGGGTTCTACCATAATTATAGAAGCTATGAGAATGCAGAGAATTCAGCTTCTAATGGTTATGGAGAATATGCTTCTTACAACAGCAACTGGAATTTTACCAACAGTTTAAGCTATAACAATGTTTTTGCAAGCAATCATTCTGTAAAAGTTCTTGTAGGTTATGAGGCATTGCAATACAGGGGTAGGAATATCTATGGAAACAGGATCAACTATTTCTCAGACAACCCCGACTACCTGAACTTAAGTACGGGTTCCAATACCGGTCAGTCTAATGGAAGTGGTAGCTATTCCGTTCATGGTACAGCTATACTGGCCAAAGTTGATTACGCATTTAAAGATAAATACCTGTTGGGCTTGAATGGTCGTCGTGATGGTAATTCTGTGTTTGGACCCAATTCGCGTTATGGTAATTTCTGGTCTGTATCTGCGGGATGGGTTGTAAGTGAAGAAAACTTCATGAAGAATGTTACTTTCCTCAACAGCTTTAAGGTGCGCGGCAGTTATGGAATTTTAGGTTCTATCTCTAACGTGCCTTCAGGTAACGCGTTTACAGCTTATGGAAGTGGTGGCGGAAATTCATATTATGATGTAAATCTTTCCGGAACTCCAACACTCGGATTTTATGCGTCCCAGTATGGTAACTTATCTACTTCATGGGAAAAGAACAAGGTGCTGGACATTGGCTTCGATGCATCTGTTCTTAAAAACAAACTGGATATCTCTTTTGACTGGTATAAGAAAAAAATTGATGGTCTTTTATTCAGGGATCAGGCTGCGGGTACCGCTGGTGTAGGTGCTAACCTGCCATTGGTGAATATTGGTGATATGCAAAATACGGGTATTGATATATCCGCTACTTATCACGATAAAATAACCAAGGACGTGAACTTTTCTCTGGGTGTAAATTTTGGTACCTATAAAAACACCATTGTAAGTATTCCAGGTGCTGCCGGTTTCTTTGAAACTGCCGGTACCCACAATACGGGTAACCAGGTTAGAGACCAGACTGGACATCCTGTAGGTGCTTTCTTTGGTTATCATATTATTGGTATTTACAAGGATGCTGCTGATGTTGCAAAATCTCCTGTAGAGACTGATGCTGCACCCGGTCGTTTTAAATACCAGGATGTAAATAATGATGGAAAAATTGATGATAAAGACAGGACTTTCTATGGTAACCCCAACCCTGATTTTACTTTGGGAATTAACCTGAGTGTTTCTTACAAGCGCTTCGATTTCTCTATGATCATGTACGGTTCCTTCGGAAACGATGTATTGAACTATACCCGTTATTTTCAAGATTTCTGGCCTCAGTTTCAGAATTCAAAAAGTGCAGCCTTGTTAACAGACTCCTGGATACCAGCAAACAGAAAATTACCAAGAGATCAGTGGACAGCTGTAAACCCTAATGCCAAGTACCCCATTGTTGAAAACAACTCTTATTTCAGCACCAATGGAGTATTAAATGATTTCTACAATGAAAATGGATCTTATTTCAGATGTAAGCAAATGATGATTGGCTACAACTTCGCACCAGACATTCTCAAGAAAGTGGGTATTGAAAAAGCACGTTTATACTTGCAGGCTGCCAATCTTTTCACCATTACAAAATATACCGGATTGGATCCTGAAGTTGCTGGTTCTGCCGCTACTTTTGGTGTGGATTATGGTAACTATCCTCCTTCAAAAACATTGAACGTGGGAGTAAGTCTTACATTTTAATAACAATAAAACAGTTAAGTTATGAATAAACATAATTTTAAATTCTTTTTGCCGGTAGCACTTTCTTCGCTGGTTTTGATACTGGCTTGTAATAAAAGTTACCTGGATATTCCATCAACCGGTTCACTAAGTCCGGAGTTATTGGCCAATAAAATTGGGGTTAACGGAGTTTTGGTAGGTGCCTATGCCCTTTTAGATGGAGAAGGGAGCGGTGCAGGAACGGGAAATGGTCCCTGGGCTACTTCGTCCAGTAACTGGGTATATGGTAGTGTACCAGGTGGTGATGCACACAAGGGGTCAGATCCCGGCGACCAGAACCTTATAACACCCATCGAGCAATGGAACGCGACACCTGCAAATGCGTACCTTGACCAATTATGGCAACAACGTTACGATGGTGTTCAGCGTGCTAATGAGGCTATACGTCTAATGCGTCAGGCAAAAGATATGACAACTGCAGATACCGTAGAAGTGGCTTCAGAAGCAAGGTTTTTGCGCGCACATTATCATTTTGAATTGAGAAGGAATTTTTTCAAAATTCCCTGGGTTGATGAAAGTCAATCTTATTCTAAAGGCAATTTTCTATCTCCGAACAGGGAAGTGTTCCCAGATATTGAGGCTGACCTGATGTATGCTTATACAAACTTACCGGAAATTCAAACCCAAGGCGGACGTGCCAACAAATGGGCAGCGGCCTGTTATCTTGCCAAAGTGTACATGTATGAAAAAAAGTTTAATGAAGCCAAAGATTTATTTACTACTATCATAGCCAATGGTAAAACCTCAACCGGTCAAAAATATGCATTGACTGCACATTTTGCAGACAACTTTAACCCTGCAATGAAAAACAGTGCAGAAAGCGTATTTGCTGTTCAAATGTCTGTAAATGATGGAACGGGAGGAGCAAACGCTAATCAAGGAGATGCTTTAAACTTTCCTTATGGTGGTGGTGCACAAACATCCTGTTGCGGTTTCTACCAGCCTTCTTTCAGTCTTGCTAATTCCTTCAAAGTGGATCCCGTTACCGGTTTGCCTTTGTTTGATACCTTTAACAATGCTGACTTGAAAAATGACCAGGGTATTGCTTCTGCAACTGCCTACACACCTGATAAAACAACGCCGCTTGATCCGCGCATTGACTGGACAATTGGACGTCGTGGTATTCCTTTTCTTGATTGGGGTATTATGCCAGGCTCGGATTGGATACGTAACCAAGCGGCCGCTGGCCCCTATGAAGGCATGAAACATATGTTTTACAAGAGCCAGTTAGGTACTTACACGGATGCATCTGCATGGTCAAATGGATTTACCGCCAATAACTACGGCATTATTCGTTATGCGGACGTGTTGCTTTTAGCAGCCGAAGCGGAAGCCGAAGTAGGTTCATTGGCACAAGCTGCTACATATGTAAACCAGATTCGTACACGTGCGGCAGATCCAACAGGATGGGTATCAGGATCACCTGCCAAATATCAAATTGGCATATATCCAACTTTTGCAAGCCAGGATTATGCAAGAAAAGCCATAAGATTCGAGCGCAAACTTGAATTGGCAATGGAAGGCCATCGCTTTTATGACCTTACCCGTTGGGATATTGGTGCCACTGAATTGAATGCTTATGCTGCTCATGAGGCGGCCAGCGGATATGGAGCAATGGTTGGTGTTACTTACAAAACAGGTAAGAGTGAATACCTCCCCATTCCTCAAAATCAGATAGATCTTAGCCAGGCAAACGGTAAATCTGTATTAACACAGAACCCGGGTTACTAATAATTTATCTATAATCATTAATAAAAAGGAGCAGTCTTTCTGCTCCTTTTTTGTTTTTATAGTCAGTTAAAAAGCAACTCATTTACATCATTCTTTTTATCTTACACTGATCTTTGCGTTTTAAAATTGTTTCCCATGCTTCGTACTTGCTGTATCGTTTTTTCCTATTTAACGTTATTCGCATCCTGTAAGAATAATTCATCTTTGTTTGAAGTTGTTTCCTCTGATCATTCCGGGATTCATTTTAACAACAAGGTAAAAGAAACTGATTCCCTCAACGTTTTGGACATTTCAAATGTGTACAATGGCGGCGGAGTGGGAATCGGGGATTTTAATAACGATGGTTTGCAGGATATTTATTTTACGGGTAATACAGTTTCTAATAAACTGTACCTCAATAAAGGCAATTTTAAGTTTGATGATATAACAAATGAGGCAGGAGTGGATGGAAATGCCAAGTGGTGCAGAGGTGTAAGCATTGTAGATATCAATAATGATGGCTGGTTGGATATTTATATAAGCACAACCATCAAAAACAACCCGGAACTCAGGAAGAATCTTTTGTACATAAATAAAGGTGCCGATAAAGATGGTATTCCTCATTTCCAGGACATGGCATCAGAATATGGTTTGGCCGATACCTCCTACTCTACCATGGCATCCTTTTTTGATTACGACAACGATGGCGACCTGGATATGTACCTGGTGGTGAATGAGATTTCAGATCCCCGTTTGCCAAATGTTTTTCATCCCAAAGTCCGTGATAGTCTCTACAGGGCATCCGGCCGGCTATACCGCAATGACTGGAATGATTCATTAAAACACCCATTCTTTACAGAAGTTTCAAAACAGGCAGGAATAAACGCAGATGGTTACGGACACAATGTTGTAATTGCAGATATCAATAACGACGGCTGGAAAGATATTTATGTAACCAATGATTACTTGCCAAATGATCTGCTCTGGATAAATAATCACAATGGCACTTTCACCGAACGTCTTTCAGATTTTTTCAAGCACAGTTCTATTAATGCAATGGGAAGCGATATTGATGATATCAACAACGATGGCTTAATGGATGTAATTACCCTCGACATGAGTCCTGAAGACAATTACAGGAAAAAAATGATGTCCAGGCCCAACAGCTATCAAACCTACCAGAACAGTGATTATTTTCATTACAATTATCAATACGTACGCAATACCCTACAATTGAACCAGGGACCCAGGATGCTGCAGAATGATTCAATTGGTGATCCTATCTTTAGTGAAATAAGTTTTTATGCGGGCATTGCAGAAACTGACTGGAGCTGGACACCGGTATTGGCAGATTTCGATAATGATGGTAACCGCGATATCATTATTACCAACGGCTTCCCAAAAGATGTTACGGACAATGATTTTGTTACTTTCCGTAGCAAAGCCTACTCCATTGCTACCAAATCTCAGATACTGGGTGAAATACCTGAAGTAAAAATTCATAACTACGCTTTTAAAAACAACGCTGATCTTACATTTTCAGATGTGTCTGCAAAATGGGGACTTAATACACCAACTTTTTCTAACGGTGCCGCCTATGCTGACTTAGATAATGATGGTGATCTTGATCTCGTTATCAACAATATAAACGACGAAGCCAGTCTTTATCGTAACAATGAACGGGAACAAAATGAAAAAGGCAGTCATTACCTTCATGTTCAATTCAATGGAGACTCACTCAATAAAAATGGATTAGGAACAATAGTTGAAATACATTATGACCAGGGTAAAAAACAGGTTTGGGAAAATACACCTTACAGAGGTTATTTATCAAGTGACCAGGATATAGCCCATTTTGGTTTAGGTGAAATACAGGAAATAGATTCCGTATTTATTAAATGGCAAAATGGCAAAACACAGTTGCTTCAAAAAGTCAAAGCAGATCAGATATTAAAAGTTAATATAACAGACGCCAAACCTGCAGGTAATGTAAATAAAGAAATTTTTGCAAAAGAAAATTTATTTAAAGAAGTTACCAACGCGGTGAATATTCATTATACACAAACTGAAAAAGATTTCATTGATTTTAATATTCAAAAATTATTACCGCATAAATTTTCAGAATACGGCCCCGCACTTGCAGCCGGCGATATTGATGGCAACGGGCTGGATGATATCATTAGCGGCGGATCCTATTCATACAGCGCTCAATATTTCCTGCAACAACCCAATCATACATTTGTCCAAATGGCATTATTGAATGATGCAGACCTGGCTACAAAAAAACAAGATGATACAGGTATCCTGTTGTTTGATGCGGATGGCGACGGCGATCTTGATTTATATATTGCCAGTGGTGGTTATGAAAATCAATCCAATACTGCGGCTTACCAGGATAGACTATATATTAATGATGGAAAGGGACATTATAATTATGACTCATTGTCGCTTCCTGTAAATTATACCAGTAAATTTTGTGTGAGAGCAGTAGATTATGATAAAGATGGTGACCTTGATATTTTTGTTGCGGGAAGAGTGGATCCATGGAATTATCCAAAGCCTGTATCGAGTTTTATTTACCGGAACGATTCCAGGCCCGGCCATATAAAATTTACCGATGTATCCAGCGAAGTGGCAAAAGATCTCAAAAACATTGGCCTTGTCTGCGATGCGGTCTTTACTGATTTCGACAATGACGGTTGGTATGACCTGGTACTTGCAGGTGAATGGATGCCACTAACATTTTTAAAAAATGATAAAGGTATATTCAAAAATATTTCATCAGGCACAGGGATCAGCAATCAAATTGGATGGTGGAATACTTTAGTGCCCGGCGATTTTGATAACGATGGTGATATTGACTTCATTGCCGGCAACATGGGTCAGAATTCTTATTACAGGGCTTCAGACCAATATCCTGTATCTATATATGCAAAAGATTTTGATAACAATGGCAGCTTTGATGCATTTCCCACACTGTGGCTACCCGTCAGCCAGGCTGACCAGAACAAAAAAGAATTTCCCGCTCAAACAAGAGACGATATTGTAAAGCAAATGATTGGTATGAGATCGAAATTTCAAAACTACAAATCGTATGCAAACGCCAGCATTGATCAATTACTTTCAAAAGAACTATTGAAAGATGCATTAATATTAAAGGCAAATAACTTTAAGTCTTCTTACATCAGAAATGAAGGCAATAATAAATTTTCCGTGGTTCCTTTGCCTGCAGAAGCGCAGTTCTCTGTCTTAAATGGTATGATTACAGAGGACTTTGACGGAGACGGAAACCTTGATGTTCTGATCAATGGAAATGACTTTGGTACCGAAGTTTCTGTTGGCAGGTATGATGCATTGAATGGTTTGTTATTGAAAGGAAACGGAAAGGGAGCATTCAAAGCACAATCTATTTTACAGAGCGGAATCTACATTCCCGGAAATGGAAAGGCATTGGTAAAATTAAAAAGCAGTGATGGCAAATACCTGGTGGCAGCAAGTGAAAACAGGGGGCCCTTAAAAATTTTCGAGTTGAAAAAAAACAACCATATTGTTCCATTGCAGGCGAATGACGCAAGCGCAACTATATTATTCAAGAATGGTTCTTCGCGCAAACAGGAATTCTATTATGGAAGTTCTTTTCTCTCACAATCATCCAGGTTCATTTACCTGGACAACAATGTTTCATCGGTTTCTATTTATGACAACAAAGGAGGCTCAAGAAAAATAAATTTCTGATGACAGCGGTGTCTGTTTAAAACTAAAATGGTTACAATGTTTTTTGCTAAAAACAGACAGGTTAAATTACAGGTTACTTATTTTCTATTTGGCATGTCATTGTTATATGCGTGCAGCGGTTTTGAGAAAAACGCATCTCATCAGAAAATACCCGACTCAAATATTTCAAAAGGAAAAAAACTGGCAGAAACATATTGCCAATCCTGTCACATGTTTCCCGACCCATTATTACTTGACACAAAATCCTGGGAAAATGGCGTATTACCATCTATGGGACCGCGACTCGGAATATTTTTTTATGGTTTTAAAGAATACCCTTCTGCAAAACATGATGTTAATATCAGTAAAAATTTTTACCCTGCAAAGCCGATGGTGAATTTTGTAGAATGGCAATATATCATTGATTATTATACTTCCATTTCTCCTGACGCTTTACCGGTGCAGCAAAGGACAAAACAAGTAAAAGACAACAGCCAGCTATTTAAAATTGAAACTTCTGTACCTGATAATAAAATACCAACTATTTGTTTTGTAAAAATTGATACATCAGTCACGCCTCATCAACTAATGGTTTCAGATTTAAATATTAGCACAGTCTATAAGCTGGACAATCATTTAACAAAACAAGATTCATTCAAATCTCAAAGTCCTGTTGTTGATTTAGATATACAAAAGAATGAAATAATAACCTGCAATATTGGTAATATCAACCCAAACGATGCCCATTACGGAAGTCTCTCTAAATTATACGTTACTGCAAATAACAAGTTGAGCCTGGATACTAATTTTAAAATTAACCAGCTGGCGAGACCTGTACAGGTTTCATCGGCAGATTTTAATAAAGATGGAAAAACAGATTACCTGGTTTGTGAATTTGGAAATCTCAAGGGTGATTTATCATGGTTTGAAAATCTGGGCAATAATAAATATGAAAAGCATATACTACGTGCATTCCCCGGTGCTATAAAGTCTTATATCCGGGATATGAACAATGATGGTCTTCCGGATATATGGGCGCTGTTTTCCCAGGGAGAAGAAGGGATTTTTCTATTCACTAATAAAGGCAATGGCCATTTTGAAGAGGAACAAGTATTGCGTTTTCCGCCTGTATTTGGTTCAACTTATTTTGAGATGGCGGACTTCAATAATGATGGATATGCCGACATAGTGTATACTTGTGGCGACAATGCAGATTTTTCACCGGTACTGAAGCCGTATCACGGAGTGTACATTTTCATTAATGACCATAATAACCATTTTAAGCAAGAATATTTTTTTCCAATGCATGGTTGTTTTAAAGCGATTGCCCGCGATTTTGACGATGATGGTGATATTGATATCGCTGCAGTTTCTTTTTTTGCGGATTATGAAAATCACCCGGAAGAAAGTTTTATCTACCTCCGGAATGATGGCGGATGGGATTTTCAGCCATATACTTTAAAAGGCCTGACAGCAGGTCGATGGCTTACCATGGATGCAGGCGATCTTGACGGTGACGGAAAAACCGATTTGGTATTGGGAAATTTCTCAATTGCTCCGTACAAAGAAAAAAGCAAGATTGATTGGAAACTTGGACAAACATTTATTGTATTGAAAAACATAATGAAGAAGTAAATTTGCAAATGCCTAAAATGATCTCTATGCGATTCTTGCTAATACCCCTTGTATTTATTATTTCCTTTAGTGTATTGAATGGTTGCAATCAAAAAAAAGTGGTAATACCGGTTGATGACGCTGAATTATTACATCAGAATGAAGACATGCTTACCCAGGTTATCATCTATGATGTATTTACTCCACCGGTAGCTGCAAGGATTTACGTTTACGCATCACTGGCATCTTACGAGGCCATTCGTTTTAGCCAACAGGGTGCTGCTTCAATTACTGAAAAGCTACATGGGTTTGGAAAGATGCCAACACCCGATAAAAACAAAAAATACAATTACACACTTGCAGCTACAAAGGCTTTTTATAATGTAGTTCGAAATGTAAAAGTTTTTTCAGTTGATTCACTGAAACAGCAGGAAGAAGCAATTTATGATAACTTCAAGGCAGTATTAGATGATTCTACTTACCAGCGTTCGGTAGATTTTGGAGATGCAATAGCTAAAGTAATATTGGCAAGAGCGAAAGACGACGGTTATCTAAAATCCAGGGGAAAGCCCAAACATCTTGGCAGTAGTGACCCGGGCAAGTGGAGACCTACCCCACCCGATTACCTGGATGGAGTAGAATGGTGCTGGAATACCATGAAGCCAATGATACTGGACTCCGCGGCACAATTTATGCCGCCAAGACCACCACAGTTTAGTAAAGACACCAATAGCACTTTCTTCAAATCAGTAAAGGAAGTTTACCTGATAGTCAAAAACCTTTCACCGGAACAAAAAATCATCGCAAAGTATTGGGATGATAATCCATTCGTAATTGAACATGCAGGACATATGATGTTTGGTAATAAAAAAATTACTCCCGGCGGGCATTGGATGGGCATTACAGCAATTGCCTGTAAGCAATCAAAAGCAGATGCGGTAAAAACTGCACAAGCATATGCGCTGACAGCCATCGCGTTATATGATGGATTTATTTCCTGCTGGGACGAAAAATACCGCAGTAATATGGTACGTCCAATAACAGTAATTAATGAATCGATTGACCAGGGCTGGACACCTTTTTTACAAACACCTCCTTTTCCGGAATATACTAGCGCACACAGTACCATCACCCGTTCTTCCGCGGTTGTTCTTACAAAATTGTTTGGCGATAATTATTCATTCCAGGATACCAGCGATCTAAGATATATTGGCATGCAGCGCCATTTTGGTTCTTTTGTGCAAGCTGCAGATGAAGCTTCCATCAGCCGCGTATATGGCGGAATACACTACAGGGTTAGTGTTGATGAAGGTGCAAAGGCCGGCAGAAAAGTGGGCGAGCTGATAGTTGAAAAAATAATAAAATAGCGATAACAATCATTTGTTTGATAAAAAGGCCAGGTTTTTATAGTAATTACTCAGTTCAAAAAATGCCTGTTTAGGTAACCATGATAGGTTTTGATAGCCGCCATTTCGCTGATGGCGCAACGGCTTTACAATGCCAAATGAGGCGATGTCCAAATCATATTTTATGTTTTCGTTGTGTAAGTAATTATACATTACAAAAGTAAAAACAAATGCCCCGGTTATATTTTCTTCTTCAAAGATCCGCAGGTGCTCTTTAATATAATTTGCCTGTATGTCTTCATCTCTTACAGGGTTGCCTTTTATTTCAGGTACCTGTTTTTTCCAGTCTGCAATTGCCCAGCCAATAGCGCCTTTGTTTTGTGCACCTTTGTAAGCGCAACAACCAAATTCCATAACACATAACGGCTTTCCCAATTTTTTATACCGCCGCAGATCTTTTACGAAAGCAACTTTATTAAAAGTAGAACGATAAAAATCTAAGCCAATCAGATCAAACATTTTCCAATCTATTTTTTCCCAACAGCCCGATGCGTAGGTAATCAATCCATGAAATTGTTGCCTGACCCGTTGTGTAGTTTCGCTCAAAAATTGGTGAAGGCGGATATTATAAGTCCGTTTCAAATGCAGCATATTCTTTGCAAGACTGAATGGAGAAAAAAGTGACTTCATCCTGCCCTCGCCAGATACAGCATCTACAAATCCAATGGTAAATACACTGAACTCACAACCCAGTACAAATATTACATTGGAATATTCAGCCCGCAGCTTTTCTGCCTGCACTGAAGCATCGACAATATATTGAATGGTTTCTTCCTGGGATTTATATGGCTGTGCAGGTGAAAAAAAAACTGTTAACCCAAGTTGCAATGCAATTTCTGCGGCGTTTTTTATCCTTTCTATATCAAAACCTGAAATCCTTACTGCATTACAATGCAAATCATCTCTTATAATTTCCATTTCTTTAGTCACCACATTCAAATTAAAATGTTCCCTGGTAAGTCCACCGGAAATTGTTCTGACTCCTATATCGTAATTGATGCCGCGGTATTTCATTTCAATTTTTAAATGTAGACATAAGACACAAATGTAGAAGAATAACGATCTATAGGATAGTACGAAGCATTAAACCTTTATTAAATGAAGTTTACTAAACGCGACAAGAATTCATTTAAATTACAATGGTTAAAATCAAATTAATGATGGTTCCATTAACTTTCTTCGTATAAGTCGCCCTGCTGTGATAATATTTCTCGGTACTTATTAAATACCTTGATTTTTGAAATGAAACCAATAAATTTTCTATCCTTATCAAGAACCGGCAGGTACCAGCTATGTATGATATCAAATTTTCCATAACAATATGCATATCCTGATCTTCCCGCAGCGTAGCCGCTGGTTTTTTCATGACAGTCTTTATTGAAAGATTTTTATACTACTCTGTTTTTGTTTGATATGATTTAATTCAATAATACCGACAAAGCGATCCCGTCCATCATGTAAGGCAAAAATATTTTTATCACTTCTCTTTACAAGTTCTACCAGGTCTTTCATCTTTTTGTCCATACTAATGGTGTCAAATTGATACTGCAACATTTCATCTAACCTGATAGTTGTTAAAATATTTTTTTCTTTTTTGTGTGTAAATAACCGCCCTTCCATGACCAGCTTCTTGGTATCCATAGAAAACGATTCATACGTCTTCACTTAAAAAAGGAGATGGATGAAAACAGCATCAGTGGAATAAATAACTCATATTCAATTGTAATTTCAGCAATTAAAAAAATAGCAGTTAGTACACAATACATTACTCCACTTAATACCCCCGCCATACCAACCAGGCTGAAATTGCCCTCCGGAATTTTTATCCAGGGTGTACTGTTCAACAATTTTGAAAGTAGAATCCCAGGTAAAAAACTACAAAAAGCGATGGCGCAAAATTACCACCGTTGCCTCCTGCGCCAAGCGTGAGAGCCGCCCCCACTGGTTTAATCAAAACTATTAATGCAGTGAATGGAATGAGTGACCAGTTTTCGCCCAACCTTTTGAACAAACTTGTATTATTTGTAAAATTTGTCAGCGTACCATTGGCCACTAATTTTACACTACCAAACCCTTCTCATAGACCGGCACCCATTTCCCCGGAAAGGATTCAATGCTAACGGCAAATACAATATCTGTGAAAGTGCAGCATTCTTTAGCTGCAATAATTCTACCTATAAATTTTGGCCACGGTTCAAACCAATCTGTAAAAAAAATAGCCATTAATTAATTCCCTTGTAAAATGGGTATGGTATTTTGTCACAATCTTCTGTTTTTCGCAATATGGTCAACAATCCTTTGGGCATCCAATCCAATTTCTCTTATCTGACCGGTAGGGCTGATCCAATATCCACAAAAATACAATCCATCCTTCCCAAAATATTTTTGTTTGGACAGCGGATATTTTAAGTCGCCTATCCGGGCTTTGTCGCCAACCAGCGATTCCAGGTTATCCCGGCTAAATCCTATTGCTGCAACAATAGTGTCGAAACTATCCTTGTTTCCTTTTTTAAAATGTACCATGCTGCCTTCAATAAAATCTATACCATCATAAATTTTAATATGCCCTTTACGGATATGTTTAATAGTACCAATATCCAAGACCGGTGCATCCGCATACCTGCAAATTTGTTCAATGGGCCCGTAAGGCATTTTTCTCAAACCCAGCTTTGTAATATTTCCAACCAATGCATTCACCAAAGGCGCACTGAGTTTATCGGCTAGCCATGGGGGTAAGCCTTTCAATACCAAACTCAGCTCAAGTACCGGAATTCCTAAAACATCTCTTGGTATTATATTCACGGCAGAACGAACTGACATTGCTGGCATAGCACCCTGTTCGTATAAATCTATAGCTATCTCGCAGGCCGAGTTTCCAAAACCAACTACCAACACTTTTTTTGACGTAAAGTCAGCGCCTGTCTTATATTCACTACTATGGAAAATCTTACCGGGGAAGGAATCCATGCCTGGAATTTGAATGGAATTAGGCTTGTGGAATACACCGGTAGCCATCACCAGGTTGCGGGACTTGAAACTTTGCCCATTTGTATCAACTGTCCAATGATCCCCGCATCTTTCAAGCGAAAGAGCCTGGGTAGAAAAAACGGGATTGATATTAAATGCGGAACGGTATGCATCCAGGTAATCTACTACTTGCTGTCTTGAAGGATAGCGTGGGTAATCCTTTGCCATTTTCAAAAACGGCAAATGAGAAACCCGCTTGTTTGTATGTAAATGCAAACGTTTATAGTGGTTTCGCCAGGGAGTAGCCACCGCTGCCTCTTTTTCGAGGATGAGGTAGTCTATTTTTTGCTTGCACAAACAAGCTGAAACAGCCAGGCCAGCGATGCTGGCTCCTATAACAAGCGTATTTGTTTCCTTCAATTGAAGTTCGTTTAGGTTAACATGGATGCATTCTATAAAACCTACCTTGAATATAGTGAATAAATAAAAAACTATTTACCTGAATCAGCTGATTGTGTGAAGGCCCGGTAGCAATTCCTTCAATACGGATCGACGGCATTTATTGCAATTTTTCTTTGTGCATTAACCAAAAGAAAGAGTAGCTTTATAGGGACTGGTATTCACTTCAAATGCGGAATTGTTATAGCCTGTAATTTTCAAATTTTCACTTCAATAATCTTCAATCGCGATCAATAAAACAGCATCTCAATTGTAATATGTAACAATACTGAAAAACCATTATTAATGTTATAAAAAAGGAGGTTACTATGAAACCGCACGATTCACCCCGCATCAACAAAAGAAAAAAATCCATTGCCTTTTTTGTTCACAACGATTGTGCCCACCAGATTTCCCTGTCAGGCAGTTTTAACCACTGGGCGAAAGACGCTTTGCTCATGAAGCATAAAAGGAATGGAGAATGGAAAATTGAAATACCGTTGTTACCGGCAGGCAGGTATCACTACAAATTTTTTATAGATGAAAAAATGTGGATGGAAGATATAGACAACCCCTATCGCGAACCAGATGGTGTAACTGGTTTCAACAGCATTTTGGTTATTGATAATTAAGAGCAGCCGAATACCGGATTAATGCAAATATTATGGTTGTCCAATTGAAAGATCAAAAGTTATTAACCATTCGTTTACTTGGACCGAACGATAGCGAAAAATTGTGTCAATATCTGGAACAGCTTTCAGAAGAAACCAAATCACGATTTGGGCCGCATCCATTTGACAAATCTACAGTTGACGAAATTTGCAATAACCTTCCTGGTCATACGCTACGATATGTTGCCGTTGATGAAACCAACGGCAACATTGTTGCTTATATGCTGGTTAAACCCGGCCTTATTGAATGGGATGCGCAACGGTATGCCGTTCGTGATCAGTTTTTTGATAACGCCACTACGGTAACCTACGCGCCTTCAGTTGCCGATAGATGGCAAAGCTCCGGATTGGGGAGTGCTATGTACAAGTTTATTGAACAGGAATTAAAAAGAAAAGGCGTAAAAAAAATAATACTATGGGGTGGCGTTCAGGCTGGTAATCAGAAAGCCATTCATTTTTATTCAAAATATGGTTACCGCTATATTGCACCTTTCCGGCACGATGGAAAAGACAATTATGATATGCTAAAGGAATTGAATTAAGTCTGCCGGTTTATCTTGCTCCACTTTATAAATCTATTAACAGCAGTTAGTCGTATACATTACATTCACAACGATGTCTTGATGGCATCTTTGCGTTTGTTCATTAACCATTTATATTTTTGCATGAAATTATTTTATTTATTTTTTGGGTCGATATCTTTGTTACCCGCTTGTAATAACCCATCTGAAAAAACTTCCGGGGATAAATTCTCTAGCGACACCGTTTATTCTATCACCGGGAATATACGGGGAGTAAACAACGGATTGGCTTTGTTAACCTACATCTCCAATGGAAATGTACGGGTAGATAGTGCTGCCATCAGTAATAGCAACTTTGGTTTTAGTGGAAAATTTGAACAGCCACAGGAAGTGCAACTTAGCTTTGTCAATGAAAGTTATAATGGAGGTATTACCTTTTTTGCGGAAAATTCTGGTATCATAATAAAATCTGATACTTCAACACTTAATAAACCAACTATCGAAGGATCATCCTCTCAAACTGTGTATGAAGAATATAATAATGAACTATCAGGCATTAATAAAAGCTATGATGCTCTTAATAAATTGGGCCATGATATTTTTGAATCTGGCAAGTTGAACAGGGCCATCGCTGACAGCCTGGTCTCTGTTACCCAAAAACTTGACAGCAACAAAACGGTTAAGATATCATCATTTGTGAAAGACCATCCCTCCTCTGTAGTGAGTGCATGGGCGATAAACAAAAATCTTTTATTTGATCCCAACCCGGTAATCCTGGAACCATTGTACCAAAAACTTTCAGCGGCCAATCAAACCGGGATTTATGGAAGCCTTATACATGCAGCAATACAAAATGCAAAAGCAACTGTCATTGGGAGGAAAGCTATTGAATTTACTCAACCAGATACAAGTGGTAAATCCATTTCGCTTTCGTCCATAAAAAGCAAATATTTACTGGTAGATTTCTGGGCCAGTTGGTGCGGACCCTGTCGCGCTGAAAATCCAAATGTGTTAAAAGCTTATAGACAATACAAACCAAAGGGATTCGAAATCATTGGTATTTCACTTGACAGTGACAGGGAAGCATGGCTGAAAGCAATTAAAAAAGATAACCTTAGCTGGACAGAAGTAAGCGATTTAAAAGCCTGGAACAACCCGGTTTCATTGGCGTATGGTGTAAAAGGTATTCCATTCAACGTATTGCTGAATAAAGATGGAATCATAATAGCAAAAAACCTGCGGGGCAACAATCTACAGGATAAGCTCAGAGAAATTTTCCCGGACTAACATTTGCCTGGAATGTAAAAACTGTATTTGATTGAATAAAAATGGCCAATTTATTATAAAGCCTAAAACCTGCTTTGACTATTTTTCAATAGCTAATGATTACTGCATTTGCGATTTTATTCTTAGATCCTTTCACTACTCAATCTAATTTCATATCGTTCATTTTTTTTCCGGCCCCTTTTACGGCTATGTTTCCTATCTTTAAAATTACTCAGACACTTAACAGTAACCCCAAATTAAATCACTATGAATAAGCATATTGCAATTTTGCTTAGCCTTTTTGTATGCAGTCAATTATCGGCACAGATAGATGCAGGCCTTTTCAGATTTCCGGATGTTTCCAAGACGCAGATTGTTTTTTCTTATGCCAATGATCTCTGGGTAATGCCAAAGGAAGGCGGAATGGCAGTTAAATTAAGTTCACCTGCGGGCGTAGAAATATTTCCAAAGTTTTCACCCGACGGAAAACAAGTTGCCTATGGTGCCGTGTACGATGGTAACTATGATGTGTATGTGCTTCCGGTTAATGGTGGCATTCCAAAAAGATTGACTGAGCATGGTTATCCGGATCGTGTTGTTGACTGGACCAACGATGGAAAGAGCATTTTATTTGCGTCAAGGAGAGCAAGTGGCAAAGCAAGGTTCAACCAGTTTTATACAGTGCCGATCATGGGTGGCGTAGAAACCAAATTACCCTTTCCATATGCAGAATTTGGAAGTTATTCGCCGGATGGGAAGCAGATGGCTGTTGTTGTAATGTCTGTTGTTGGCCGAAACTGGAAGCGTTACCGTGGCGGCAACAATGGCGATATCAGGATTTATGATTTCGAGAAACAAACGCAGGAAAATATCAGCAGTGCCAGTGAAGCGGATGATGAATTACCCATGTGGCATGAAAATTTTATTTATTTTTTAAGTGATCGCGGACCAGAACTTCGTATGAATTTATGGCGATATGATATTTCCAAAAAAACTTTCGAACAGCTTACTAAATTTACTGATTACGATGTAAGCTACCCTTCTCAGGGACCTGACGATATCGTTTTCCAGGCAGGCGGTAAATTATACCTTTTCCCCTATGCCACACAACAGGCTAAAGAGATTAAAGTTTCACTTATTACAGACAAATTATTACTGAAACCAAAACTGGCCGTGGTAAACGATTATATTCAACATGCCAGTATCAGCCCTGATGGAAAAAGGGTTTTGGTAGAAGCCAGGGGCGATATTTTTTCATTACCGGCTGAAAACGGTTTTGTAAAAAATCTAACAATGAGTTCGGGTGTGGCTGATCGTTATCCCTCCTGGTCTCCCGACGGAAAAACAGTTGCTTACTGGAGCGACAAAAGTGGTGAATACGAATTGTGGACCATGGAACCTGCAAAAGAAAATAGTGCAAAGAAAATTACTTCTTATGGTGCCGGATACCGTTACGGACTTTCCTGGTCGCCCGACAATAAGCAACTGGCTTTTATTGATAAAGCAGGAAAAGTAAAAGTATGTGACATAGCATCTGGCATGACAACCGACGTTGACCAGGGCTTGTATTATTCCCATGGAAATATGGAAAATTTTACATTCAGCTGGTCTTCAGACAGCCGATGGCTTGCTTATAGTCGCGATCTGGAGAACCTGCACAATGCGGCATTTATATACGATGTAAAAAACAAGAAAACAAAACAGGTGACTAGCGGTTTCTATACCTGTTCCAATCCTGTATTTGATGCAGAAGGAAAATATCTTTATGTATTAACCTCCCAAACTTTTCAACCTTATTACAGCGATGCCGATAATACATTTATTTACGCCAACAGCACACAACTTGCTGTTATTGCGCTTCAGAAAAACACCGCTTCAATACTGTTACCAAAAAATGATTCAGTAAGCACCCATAAAGACGAAAAGCCTGCACCGGTAAAAGACGAAAAAATCAAAAATGATAAGAAGAAAAAAGACGAAAAAGCAGTAGTAGATGAAAAAAAAGATGAAAACAAACCTGTCAATATTGATTTTGAAGGAATGGAACAGCGGTTGGAACTACTGCCTTTACCGGCTGGTAATATTGGTGCGCTTAATTCAGTAAAAGGGAAAATATTATATATCCGTTTTCCCAATACCGGCACTTCCGAAACACAGGGAACCCTCAAATATTATGACATTGACAAGCGGGAAGAAAAAACAATATTGACGAATGCCGACTATTATATTTTAAGTTTCAACAGGGAAAAGATACTGGCATATAGCACCGGATCCATGGCAGTCATTGCACCTACTGAAGGCGCAAAATTTGAAAAGCCATTGCGGGTAAATGAAATGCAGATGGAAATAGATCCGTTGCTTGAATGGAAGCAGATATTTACCGATGCGTGGCGCATAGAACGGGATTATTTCTACGATCCCAATATGCATGGAACCAACTGGGTACAAGTCAAAGACCGTTATATGAAAATGATGGATGGTGCAATGACACGTGAAGAGGTTGATTTTATCATTGGAGAAATGATCGGTGAATTAAATTCTTCTCATACGTATCATTATGGTGGCGATGTTGAAAAAATAAAAACAGAACAAACCGGTTATATTGGAGTGGATTGGGAAGCCGCGGGAAATTATTATAAGATAAAAAAAATAATTCATGGGGCTGCATGGGATGCGGAAGTGCATTCACCATTGGACCAGTCTGGATCTGATATCAAAGAAGGCGATTTTATACTTGCCGTAAACGGTATCCCCATCACTACTGAAACTGAACCTTACGCTGCCTTCCAGGGTTTGTCTGGGAAAACAGTTGAACTTACTTTTAACAGCAGTGCGTCATTCAGCAATGCAAAAACTGTCATTATTAAGACGCTGGGCGATGAATACCGTTTGCGTAATCTTGAGTGGATAGAACATATGCGCAAACGGGTAGATGAAGCAACCAATGGGGAAGTAGGATATATTTATGTGCCTAGTACCGGATTTGACGGACAAAGTGAATTGATGCGCCAGTTTAATGCACAATGGAATAAAAAGGCGCTCATTATTGATGAAAGATTCAATGATGGCGGGCAAATCCCGGATCGATTTATCGAAATGCTTAACCGTACTCCATTATCGTTTGTTGCTACCCGTGATGGAAAGACCTGGCAATGGCCTAATTATGCCAACTTTGGTCCGAAAGTGATGTTGATAAATGGTTGGAGTGGCAGTGGAGGTGACGCATTCCCGGATTATTTCAGAAAGAAAAATCTCGGTCCATTGATCGGTACAAGAACCTGGGGTGGCTTGATTGGCATCAGCGGTTACCCAGACCTGGTAGATGGTGGTGGTGTTACTGCTCCATCTTTTCGTATTTTCAATCCGGATGGCACCTGGTTCAAAGAAGGCCATGGCGTTGATCCTGATATTGAAGTTCCTGAAGATATTGCTGCGATGGCAAAAGGCGTGGATCCGCAGCTGGAACGTGCAATTGTTGAAATAAAAAATTTACTGAAGACGAAAGGATTTAATGCACCTGCAGTTCCGCCAGTAGAAAAAAGATAAATTAAATGTGAAGCTTACAGCCATCCGAAAGGGTGGCTTTTTTATTTACAGGAAAACGCTTCACAAGCATCATTCTCCCGTTCTGTTTCAAGTGTAATGTGGTGAATATTCATGTGCTGCAAACGATGCCTGATTTCCTTCTTCAATTCCTGTTCTTCAACAATATTGGTTTGCTGGGATAACACAAGGTGTGCAGTCAAAGCATTTTCTGTGGTACTGATGGCCCATACATGTATGTGATGAAAATCTTTTACTCCTTTAATTTTAACTATACCTGCTTTGATAGTATCTAATTCAATACCTGAGGGAACACCGTCCAATGACAATCGCAAGCTGTCTTTCAACAGGCGCCAGGTGCTGAAGAAAATAACAATTGCAACTACGATACTTAGTACACTATCTACCCAAAACCATTGTGTATAATTAATAATAATTCCTCCTATCACCAATCCTATTGAAACCACCGCATCCATCATCAAATGGAGATAAGCGCTTTTGATATTAATATCCTTGTCTTTGTCGCGGAGAAATAATAATGCAGTTATGGTATTTATTAAAATACCAATTCCTGCAACTAAAGAAATTGTAAAACCTGGAAGGGGTTCAGGGTCAATAAAACGATGAATGGATTCATAAATAATTGCACCAATGGATACGAGTAATACCATTCCATTAAATAGCGCCACAAGAATGGACGTCTTCCGATAGCCATAAGTATATTTCTCGTTAGATTTCACTTTCAGGAGTCGGAAAGCAAGCAATGAAAGCGCGAGTGCTACTACATCTGCAAAATTGTGTCCGGCATCTGATAACAATGAAAGTGAATGAATATAAAGCCCTGCAATGATTTCTATAATAACAAAAAGAAAATTCAATGTAATGCCAATGATAAATGCTGTATTTACATTGGTCAGTATAACTGAATGATCGTGATGGTGATGCTGTGTATGGCTATGAGTATGTTCCATTGTTTATCCTTATTGCAAAAATAGCGCTGATAAGTTATAAAAAACGATGCCGGGCTTTCCTTAACATTGAAAGCATCTTTATAGGCATAAATTAATGTAATTTGCTATCTACTCTTTTCTATAACTTATTTTTGAACAATGCGCACAAAAAACCTCTTTACGTTTCTTGGATTAGTTATTTTTTTAAATGCCAATGCACAGCAACATGATATAGCTGGTTTGTGGGAAGGCAAATTAAGCGCAGGCACTGATATCAGGATTGTTTTTCATTTTACAAAAAATGCTGATAAAACATATTCGGCCATCATGGATAGTCCAGACCAGGGTGCAAAAGGAATTGTCTGCAACAATGTGCAATTTTTAAATGACAGTGTGAGCCTGGAGATATCGTCCATCAAGGGTTCATTCAAAGGAACGTTGATGGCAGACTCACTGATTGATGGCAGATGGCAGCAAGGTCCGGCTTCACTTCCATTGAAAATAAAGAAAGTATTGCGCGTGAGCCATGCAAATCGTCCCCAAACACCACAGCCTCCTTTTTCATACAATAATGAAGAAGTAGAATACGATAATGCAGATAAGTCCATTCATTTCGGTGCCAGCTTTACATTTCCAACGTCTGGTGGACCGTTTCCTGCAATATTAATGATCACCGGCAGTGGCCAGCAAGACCGTGACGAAACTATTTTTGAACACAAACCATTTGCAATTATCGCAGATTATTTAACAAAAGCAGGTTATGCAATTTTAAGAGTTGATGACCGGGGTGTAGGTAAAACCACTGGCGATATACAATCCGCTACCAGTATGGATTTTGCCAATGATGCTGAAGTCGGCCTCAACTGGTTAAAGAGCAGGAAAGAAGCTGACAAATCTAAAATTGGTTTGTTGGGCCATAGTGAAGGTGGTCTGATTGCTGCAATTATTGCAGCACGCAATAACAATATTGCTTTTGTAATCATGCTTGCAGGGCCAGGTATAAACGGGGCGGATCTTTTAACTGGTCAAATGGGCGCTATTGTAAAAAGCGCAGGGGTTTCACCGGAAGCGACGGAGGCATATAAGATTGTTTACAAGAACAGCATAAATTTTACCATTACAGAAAAGGATTCTTCCAGTGCATACGCAAAAGCATATCCCGCTTATGTAGAGTGGAAGAAGAAACAATCTGCAGGTATTTTAAGCGCCCTCGGTATTACAAGTGACGAAGCCAATGATAAAAAAATGATTGGAACGATGGTTGCGCAGTTTGGCAAGCCCTGGATGAAATATTTCCTTTCTTCAGACCCTGCTCCAATGATCGAAAAATTCTCCTGCAAAGTGCTTGCGTTGAATGGAAGCAAGGATATACAGGTTTTGCCAGATTCAAACCTGGAAGGAATCAGGTTAGCATTGACAAAAAGCAAAACAAAGGTCTTTGAAGTAAAAAAACTGGAAGGTTTGAATCATTTATTTCAACATTGTAAAACATGCCTGCCATCCGAATATGGTACATTGGAAGAAAGTTTTGCTCCTGAAGCACTGACAATTCTGCGCGAATGGCTTGACAACAATGTAAAATAAAAATTAGTGACAGACGAACAAATTGTGACGGCATTGCTCTTTATAAAGAGAACATATAAGTGATGCTCCCTTTATAAATAACATATGGAAAATTAAATAAGTTTATTAGTAATTGCAACAACAACTAGGAATAAATAAAAGTTGAATTTGTAAAATTGACAAGTGCTGCGGAATTTTTTAATTTTAATTTTTTGAGAATGTTGTGTCGATGAACTTCAACAGTCTTCAACGAAATATTCATTTTCAACGCAATTTCTTTTGAAGAGAGCCCTTCCCTGATTGGATTGATCATTTGCAATTCCCTATTGGTGAGTTGGTTGATACTGGGTGCCTGGTGCTCACCTTCCAGGATCTGTTCTGATATAATACTTTTAATTTCCGAGCATATATACTTATTCCCCTTGTACACTTCAATTATAGCAAGGCACATTTCATCGCGCGATGAATTTTTTGAAACATATCCCCTCGCGCCTACCTGTAGCATTTTTTTTGCATATGCCGGTTCACTGTGCATAGAAAGTGCTATCACTTTTGAAAGCGGCGAAACCTTTCTTATTTTTTCGGTGACTTCAAAACCATTGAATGGCTGAATATTGATATCCATAAGGACGATATCTGGTCTTTTGGTTCTGGCTATTTCAATACTTTGTGCAGAATTTCCGCAAGAATCAATTACTGTAAATCTTGAATCTGTATTTAAAATATAGGTCCAGGTCTCCCTGATTAATTTATGGTCGTCTACCACCATAATGCTGATCTTTTCCATGGTTTATGGGTTTTAAAAAATTAATAAATGATACCTAACAGACATTTGATATATCTCTATTTGTTTACACAAGGTCGCAATCATGAAACACTTAAGAAATAGACAATTAAACATAAATAGGTTAGAAATTTACATTCACTTCGTGTAGATGTTATACTACAAACCGTATTACCCGGTAGGAATAACCACCATTTAGAAGACAGCATCAAAAAATACCTGATCTTAAAAGCATTAATATCAGCAGAACGGGCAATTCTTTCTACAGCCAAAAAAAATGCCGTTGGGTTTTTGAGCCATTAGCGATACTGGCACTTTATTAGCATAACAGGCATCATCACCAACTCACCTCACTATGTATTATAAAATGAATCTTCAGTCAAGTTTACTTTTTTGCCTTTTCGCAGCAATCCCATTGATGACGATGGTTTCCTGTAACAGTGACAGCAGTTCAGCAGAAAAGAATTCAATTGACAGCACCACAACTACTTCCACCATGGACAGCACAGATGCTGCTGCAATGGTACACAGGAAAAAGAAAGGAAAGGTTTCAGCTTTAATGGTAAACGATAACAGTGAAAAAATGGTAAAAGATAAAGAAGGAGTCTATAGCAAAACAGACGTAAGACCTGAATACCCGGGAGGTGAAGTTGCTTTGTCTAAATTTATTGAAACCAATATAAACTACCCCCAGGATGCAATTGATCAAAATACGGAAGGCACTACTACTGTAACTTTCATTGTAAACGAAAAAGGAATGGTAACCACACCAACAGTTTCGGGACCATCGACGGGACATGGATTGGATGATGAAGCACTAAGAGTAATTTCAAAAATGCCAACCTGGAAACCAGGTATGGTAAAAGGTAAGGCGGTAAAAACGCGCTTACGGTTACCCGTTACTTTTAAACTCGAAGAATAGGAACGATAGTGATACTTACGAATAGCAACAGCGGTAATATTTATCGCTGTTTTTTATTAAAATGAATGTTGAGATTAAATTTATTTAAAGATTCTTTTTCCCACTCCTTTAAATGTTATTTTAACCGGTTTGATAGACCCATCCTTGCTAAAATACATTTTGTCAATACAAACTACACGATGATCGCGTCCCTTATTTGGGATCGGACGGCGATGGTAAACGATATACCAATCATCGGTATTGGGAATATTGATAACGGAGTGGTGACCAGCACCGGTGGCAACGGATGTATCCGCTGAAAGTATTGTGCCTTTCCTTACAAAGGGCCCGGTTACTGATGCTGAAACTGCATAAGCTACCTTATAGGTTTCGTCTGTCCAGTTACCCTCAGACCACATTAAATAATATCTACCTTTTCTCAGAAACATAGTTGGCCCTTCAACATATCCTGCGGGAGTTATCTCTTTTACTGTATTGCCCGATCCCAATGGAATCAAACCAGTAAAATCATTTTTAAGTTTGCCAATGTTACAATGTCCCCATCCCCCATAAATAATATAATACTGGCCGTCTTTGTCTTTAAAAACATACTGGTCTATAGGTTGCGCTTTGTTATAAAACTGGTTGATCAAAGGCTTGCCAAGATAGTCGTGAAAAGGTCCGGCAGGATTGTCTGCAACAGCTACGCCTATCCCTCCATGTTCATCTTCTTTATTTTTAACAGGATCAAGTCCTCTTCTTTCCAGCGACTGTATATCATTTGCGGAAAAGAATAAATAATACTTACTTTCTTTTTTTACAATACAAGGCGCCCACATTGCCTTACTGGCCCATTTAATTTTAGCAGTATCTATGATTGCTGCATGTTTTTGCCAGTTAATAAGATCTTTTGACGAAAATGCATCTAAAAAAACCTGTTGTTCGTAGCGGGCTGAATAGGTGGGAAAAATCCAATATTGCTTATTGAAGATAACGGCTTCCGGATCCGCGTACCAACCTTGCAGGATGGGATTACCCGAGAATTCTTTCCCTTGCGCGAAATCTGCCTGTACAAAAAGTAAGATATAAATAAGAATTAAAGAGCTATGCTTCATAAAAGCCATTGATTATTTTATTTTAATGTATACCAGTTTTGTTTTGTTTTTGCCAGAATCTCTTTCATCTAAAATAAATTTATGTGTACTCTTAATCAGTGGAAGCATTTTTGTAAACCCATAGTTTCTGGGATCAAAGTCCGGTTGCTTTTTTAATAAGAGGTTACCCAGTTCCCCGAGGAAGGCCCAACCATTTTCATCTGCCAGATCATTGATGGAATCTGTAATTAATTTAATCAGGGCATTGTCTACCTTATTTAAAGACGCTACGGGTTCCTGGGTTTGTTTGGGCGATTTGCCGGATACTTCAACGGATGCCGCTGCCTGCTGGGCCTTTAATATTTCAACATAAATGAATTTCTCACAGGCAGATATAAACGCAGTAGGTGTTTTCTTTTCACCAATACCTATCACTTTCATTCCAGCTTCGCGTAAACGGGTAGCCAGTCTTGTAAAATCACTGTCGCTTGAAACAATACAAAACCCGTCTACTTTACCGGAGTACAAAATATCCATGGCATCAATAATCATGGCACTGTCTGTTGCATTTTTGCCTGATGTATAACTGTACTGCTGCACAGGTGTAATGGCATTTTCGAGCAGCACCGTTTTCCAGCCAGATACTGTGGGTTTTGTCCAGTCTGCATAAATTCGTTTGAAGGTAGGCGTACCGTACTTGGCAATTTCTTCAAACATCGCTTTTACATTGGCGTAAGGAACATTGTCTGCATCTATTAAGACAGCAAAACGAAGATCTTTATTTGTATCCATTATAAACTTTAAAAGATAAGAAATCGAAAGTTGCTTTTATTAATTCGATCTAAAATTACGGCTTTGCATTCAATTGAATGATTCCGGCATTCATCAAAACTGTCGCAGGTAACTAATTTTAGCAATTACATGATCTTCAGTAAGAAATTTTGATTGAAGGTTATTAAAGCCATGGTGATTGAATACGATGTAGATATTTGACAATGGTTCATATTCCCACGAGAAACGGATATTATAATTATCTGAACTATTTTCTGAATTCCGTTGGTAAAATCCTACCAGTTGAATACGTGGGTTGAGCGCAAAGCGACCTTCAATACTATACAAATCAACTGTGCTGTTTGTTTTTAAAGATCCTACGCCCATAAAATGATTTCGGTTAAACCGTCCCGTTAGAGAAATGTAAGGGATGGGCGCAAACTGCAGCTTCCAGTCACTGGAATTTAAATTGCCATTGAAATATTCGCCAAAGGTATAAATCATTTGGAGGTTAAGCATCTTTGAAGGATCAGTACTTGCCCATAGCTGGTGTCTCAGGTAATGGTACCGGCCAGTTGCAATGGTCACACCCAAAGGTTCAAACGGTTCGGCCAGTAATTGGAAAGAAGGTACAATTCCATATCCGAGATAGGCGCCACTTTGCATATTCAACCAAAGCGGAAAAAAATTCCATTGTGTCTCAATCAATTTGCCGGTGGAAGCCTGGTGATAAATTTCTGGCGAAAAACCAGGTTCATATGCCCGCACAAATTTTTTAAAAGGCAATTTATTCCCCCTGTAAAACCAATTCATTCCGGGTGTGGTACCTATTACATCTGTGCGCGAAACAAATCCCATTGCTGGATCAAAATCTTTGCTCACAAAAGATTCTGTCAACCAAATTTTATGGTGATTATTGGTATTAAAATATTGCAGGAAACCAGCATAGCCTTGTTTACCACCATTGGTATTGGTTGAATGCACGATTAGTGTATTGAATGAATTGGAAGCGCCAACTCGGAAAAATCCGTCTACCGTGCTGACTATATTGGATCCCCCGGGACGATTTTTTACAGTAACCAGTCCACCGATCCTGTTTTGTTCGCCAAAGTTTTCAGAAAATCTTCCTACAAAAAAATTAGTTGCAGGCGATATGTCTGAACCGCGTTGGCGCATAACGATGGCACCAAAATTCCTCTTTGAAGATCGGTACACATATCTTCCACCTACATCTATTGGGATGGGATTACCATTATCATCAAGCCCGATGCTCCTGCTAAAAAAAGGTTGAATGCGCATGGAGCCACCTGAATAATCATCCTGAGGGCCAATGCCACCACCAAATAATGATGCGTTTTCAAGGAAGAATTGCCGCTTTTCAGGGAAAAAAACTGAAAAACGGGTTACATTATTTACTTGTTGATCCGCATCTGCCTGTGCAAAATCGGTATTGGCTGTAAGGTCAAGTACTGAGTTTGGATTGATGGCCCATTTAATTTCTCCACCCAATTTATAACTGGAAGCTTCCGCCTTTATAGTGGGATCAAAATTTTTATACCGATCATAAGAACCCAGGAAATACGGTTGAATACGAACGTTTGGTTTGGGCGGAGGAGGTTGCAGATTTTTTAATAACCCTGCATAGTCCATACGCAATGAAGAAAAGATTCTTGGAAATGGAGAGAAGGCAGAGATTTCGTTGGTCAACCTCCTGTTTCGGTATATATTAAATCCCCAGTTTTGGATGCTATCGGTTGTTTTTGGATACCGCAATGTCTGCCATGGAATAGCCATTTCGGCATACCAGCCAGAATCTGTTTGTAAAGTTCTGACGCGCCACAAACCATTCCAGTCTACATCATAGTAAAGATCATCGAAGGAAAGTAGATCGCGTTGTACACCATAAGCATTGGTGACAAAACACATGGCATTTCTTTTATCGTTAAAGCCATCAAATGCCAGGGAAACCAGGTCATGTGAACGATAATCAAAATCGCGTTTGAAATCGGTTGCACGAATAGACTTCTTACCCAGTGAATCGCGGCAAAAAATTCCAATGTACATGAATTGCCTGTTATATAAAATACGAACCTCCGTTTTGTAATTGGGAATATTTCCCTGAAGGGGTTCAACCTGTATGAATTCTGGAGAAGCAATGGCCTGTGACCATTCGGGTTCATTCAATATACCATCCACCTTTATATTACCTGAAATTTGAACGGCAGTAATTTCTTTTCTAATTGAGTCTGGCTCAAAAATATCAGCGTCCTGTGAAAAAATGTGGGGAGTGATAAATAAATATAGTAATAGCAACGCACCCGTTCTGGTCATAACTCAAGATACAAATTTTCATGTTTCAGCAATGAAGTTGAAAGGTAAAGCCGGTAACCCGGAAAAATTAAATTCAGGAATTATTATAAACCTTTATCACCGGTTCACGTATAACTCCTGCTGCATCTGTGCAATAAAAATAAATGGCTTCTGCTATTGATGCTGGTTTTACCCAGTCATCGAAATTTGCATTAGGCATCCCTTTTCGGTTTTGGGCAGTATCAATTGTGCTGGGCACAATAACACTGGTAACTACGTTGGTGCCTTGGGCTTCATCGTTTAATAATTCTGCCAGGCGAAATATCAATGATTTTGACAGGCCATAAGCAACCATGCCTTTGCTGCTTCTTGCGTCCATACCTGGCCGTGAGCCCACTAAAAAAATCCTGCCGGCTTTTTGTTGCATCATTTGAACAAAGGTGGGTCTCGCAATATTGTATGCTGTTTCAAAATTGAGTTTGAATTGTTTTAAGACATCCCCGGTGTTGGTTTCAGCAATGGTTCCCATTGCAAAACCTCCTACTGTTAGCACAGCAGCATCTATTTTTTCATACTTTGTCACTATCGCCTGAACCAGTTTGGCAGCGTCTTCTGCATTCATCAGGTCAACTTCCATTTTTTCAAAAGATGCCGACGAAAAATCCATCGGAATAGGATCGCCTGGGGCGGCTGTACCAACTACATGATAACCCGACGCTATAAACTTTTTAACCACTGCCTGCCCCAAATTGCCGGAAGCGCCGGTAACCAGGACCGTCCGGGAAATAGTATGGGTTCCTGTTGGATTTGTTTCCATTTTTTTCAATTTAATTTTAAATACTAAGTTAAACCATATCTGTTTTTGGGCTAAATTTTGTTAACCATCAAGTTTCAGCACCGAGCGGACTGTACATTAAAATAAAAGTTACTATCTGCTTGTTAAATTGTTTTTAAACGTGTATTTTGTTCCCTATTTAACGTAACAAAGGATATTTTTCTAATATTGCAATGAGACAGCATTAAGGTTACCGTTGAATTTTAAGTCAATTCCTATTAAAGCACCCACTCTGTTTAAACCATCAATTGGTTACCCTCTTAAGACTTTCACACATTAATTTTTAAAGAATTTTCTTTTTCTTATTGTGCCAGGCTCTTTGAGTCCAGGTTACATTCATTGATATTTAAAAAAAAGAAGATTTTTATCGCCATAGTCCATTAAAAAGACTATTGTGATAAGACTTAAATCCAGACCAATTGATATTGTAAACCACACAAAATTTGCTTAATATGAAATTTGATTACAAAAAGTATTTTCTTTCTTTTACGGTTACACTTCTTTCCTCAGCTTTCTGTTTTGCAGGAAGCCCGGTTGCAACAATGGCGCCGGACTCTGCCATTACGCCGTTACATGTTAATTTCGTTTGTCCGTGCAGTATTTATTCTCCTTCAGATGCACCAACAAACAATACTGTTTTTAATGATATAGGCTCCAATGGCGGGATAATAGGCATTGAATTGGGAGCAAAATTCCAATCTAATACTGCTGGTTATATTAATGCATTGCGTTTTTATAAGTTACCAGGTACCACAGGTACACATGTTGGTCAATTATATGACAGGGTTGGTAACCTGCTTGCCTCAGTAACCTTTACCGAAACAGCTTCCGGTTGGCAGGAAGAAAGCCTTTTAACTTCAGTACCCATTGCTGCCAATACAACTTATGTGGCGGCATATTGGAGTAGTCTTGGCGATTATCCTGCGGATATTGGTCATTATATTATTCCAAGATTCAATGATCCTTTAACCGGTCTTGCCGATGGCGTTGATGGACCCAATGGTGTTTATCAATATAGTACTACGCCCGCTTTTCCAACACAATCAGGACCTGATCACACCAACTATTGGGTTGATGTAGTATTTGACCTTGCTGCATTACCGGTAGAACTTACCAGTTTTACCGCTTCAAAAAGTGGTTCGGATGTAAATTTAAATTGGACAACTGCCTCTGAACAAAACAATAAAGGATTTGAAGTTCAACGCAGCAGCAATGCTACCAGCTGGACTAAAATTGGTTTTGTTGATGGCGCAGGAAACAGCAATACAAATAAAACTTACCAGTTTACGGATGCAAAACCCACACCCGGTAAATATTATTATCGTTTGAAGCAAATTGATTTGGATGGTAAATCCAAACTTTCAAACACCGTTCAGATTACCATTAACAGCGGACTTGCATTGGAATTAAAACAAAATCATCCCAATCCATTTACCAGCAGTACAACCGTAACCCTTGTGTTATCTAAAACTGGTAAAGTGAAACTGGCCCTGTATGATCAGAAAGGTGCAAAAGTGCAGCAATTGATAGATGCCGATAAAGAATCGGGTATCTATAATATTCAGGTAAACAGGAAAGGTTTGAGTGCTGGTATTTATTATTATAAACTTGAAGCGGAAGGTCAGTCCATCAGTAAGAAAATGACCATACAATAAAAATATAATACTATTATAAAAAAGGCTGTCCTGACCGACAGCCTTTTTATTTTAGATGAATAATTAACCAGGTAATTTTATTTTTTTATTTCTTTAATTCTACCATCATCAAAGCCTATAATGACAGAATTTGCCATTTCTATAAACAGGCCGTTTTCCACAACGCCCGGAATATTATTCAATTCTTTGCACAATTGATCCGGATGATTGATATGGCCGAAGCTGGCATCAAGAATGTAATGACCATGATCAGTAACAAAAACCGAATCGTTTTTTGATCTTAGTATTACGGAAATATTAAACAGCGACGTTATGTGTTGCTGCACCTGTTTCCATCCGAAAGGAATTACTTCTACCGGCAATGCGAAACTGCCCAGTTGCTTAACCATCTTGCTGCTATCCGCTATTACAATAAACTGCTTTGAAGCTGCCGCTACCATTTTTTCCTGCAACAATGCACCCCCGCCGCCTTTGATAAGACAAAGCTGCGGGTCAATTTCATCCGCGCCATCTATATCAATATCAATTTTTGAAACATCATTTAGTGTAGTAAGCGTAAGACCCAATTTTTCCGCCAATAATTTTACTTCCGTTGATGTAGGAACACAGACACATCTTAAACCTTGTTTAACGCGGAGAGCAAGCGCCTTAATAAAAAATGTTGCTGTTGTGCCGGTTCCAATTCCAACCGTCATACCCGGCTGAATCAGTTGGGTAGCATAGTCAGCTACGTTTTGCTTTATTTCTGCGGCGGGTAACATTTTTATTTAAATATAAATAAAGTCTGTTCAAAATATACAAAAGCCAACTTTACAAATACACTGTTAATAAACTTAGAATATTATATCGAATAAGTTGCAATTGGCTATCCAGCATTTCCGGTCTGCACCCGGGCTTTATCGTTGAATCATTTCATGGCAGGTAAAATAATTCGGTTGAGGTCGTATCCCTTATTGTAAATTACACAGTAACTTTTCATAAAATATTTAGCTATGAGTAAGCAACCTGTCGCCAGCGTCCTTTTGCTCATATTATTTTTATGCGGCTTACTGTATTCGTTCCGGCAACCGTTTCTAATACCCGGTGAACACCCAACACTTGCCATTGGTGCGTCTGCACCCGATTTTAAACTTCCTGCTACCGATGGAAAAGTTTACAGTCTTGCATCCTTTGCAACAGCGAAAATCCTGGTAATTGTTTTTACCTGCAATCATTGTCCAACGGCACAGGCATATGAAGATCGATTGATTGCATTGACCAATGATTATCGCAAAAAAGGCGTTGCTGTGGTTGCTATTATGCCCAATGATCCTTTATCCATTCGATTGGATGAACTCGGCTATACAGACATGAGCGATAGTTTTGAAGAAATGAAAAAAAGAGCAGCAACCAACCATTTCAATTTTCCTTATCTCTACGATGGTAAAACAGAAACAACTTCGCGTAAATACGGACCCATAGCAACACCCCATGTTTTTATTTTTGATAAAGAAAGGAAACTGCGATATAGTGGCAGGGTTGATGACACAGAAAAACCAACTAAGACGCCACAAACAATGGATACCCGCAATGCATTGGATGCATTAATTGCAAACAAAGAAGTACCCGTTGCTACTACCAAGGTATTTGGCTGCTCTGTTAAATGGGAAGAGAAAAGCGACTGGATTGCCAAAGCAAAACAGGATTGGGCCAAAGAACCCGTGAGTATTGATACCATTTCTACTGATGGAATCAAAGAACTGGTGAAAAACAGATCCACCAAACTCCGGCTCATCAATGTATGGGCCACCTGGTGCGGACCTTGCGTTACAGAATTTCCTGAATTCATTACGATGAATCGTATGTATCGTGGCAGGGATTTTGAATTCATCAGCATCAGTGCTGACGAGCCCTCTAAAAAAGCCAAAGCATTACAGTTTCTTCAGAAACAACAGTCCTCCGTTACCAATTATATTTTCAATGTGGATGATAAATACAAATTGATTGAAGCCATTGATCCAAAATGGCAGGGTGCACTCCCTTACACAATTTTAGTAGAACCGAATGGCAAAATTGTTTACGCAAAACAAGGTGCCATCGACCCTGCAGCTTTAAAAAAATTGATTGTAGAAAATAGTTATATTGGCCGTTATTATTAGTGGTTCCTATTCACCATATCTCAATTCTAAAAATAAAAACCAATATACCCTGCCGTAAACTTTATTGTAACGAATATTAATTGGATAATTTGGACCAAATCAATTGCCCATGACGGATCAAAAATTGGAAGTTGCCCGCGAGGCAGTAAGTTTTATTAAAAGTGGCTATATTGTTGGTTTGGGCGCTAGTGCTACTATTCAATACATAGTTGAACTATTGGAGTTAGAAATTAAAAAAGGGTTCCATATTCAACTGGTTAGTTCCTCATTTACCACTCAACAAATTTTATTGAAACAAAAGTTATTGCCGCAACCCATTTCCAGTTTCAGTCACATTGATATCTACTTTGATGGTTGCGATCAATTCGATCATAAACTGAATGCCCTCAAAAGCGGTGGTGGCATTCATACCCACGAAAAGTTGTTGGCTTCAATGGCAGATCGGTTTTTACTGCTGGGAGATGAAACGAAATATGTCAGCAGTTTTGATCAGAAATATCCATTGGTGATTGAATACCTTCCTGAGGCCATTCACTATCTTCCTGCATGCTTACAAAAAATGTTTCCGAATATTCAAACCAACACAAGACTGGGTGATAAAAGACAGGGACCGGTAATCACTTCCAACGGTAATTACCTGATGGATGTAAGATTTAATAATTGGCCCGATCCCGCAACCATCAATCCATTAATCAAAGGCATTACCGGCGTGGTTGAAACTTCGTTGTTTTACGGTATGGCTCACAATGCCATCATTTCTGTTAACGATGAGATTAAGATCATTGAAAAAGTATAATTTTAAAAAATAAATCTACAGATGATACCAGTAAAAGCTTATGCAGCACAAAGTCCAACTTCACTATTGGCACCATTCAATTTTGAGAGAAGAGATCTCAGGGAAAAAGATGTTCTGATAGAAATATTATTTTCCGGTGTTTGCCATTCAGATTTACACCAGGTAAAAGATGAATGGGGTGGCTCTATGTATCCCATGGTACCAGGACATGAAATTGTTGGAAAAATAATCAGGATTGGATCGAAGGTAAAAAAATTTACGGTTGGCCAAACAGCCGGCGTGGGTGTTATGGTTGATAGTTGCCGGGTATGCAAACCATGCAATGACTATATGGAGCAGTATTGCGCGGAGGGAATGACGGGTACTTATAACGGTTATGAACGCGATAAAAAAACGATTGCCCAGGGTGGATATAGTACACAGATTGTTTGTGACGAAAGATGGGTTTATCATATCTCTGATAAATTATACCTGCCTGGTACCGCACCTTTATTATGTGCTGGCATTACCACCTATTCACCCTTAAAATATGCGAATGTAAAACCCGGCGACAAAGTTGCTGTAGCTGGTTTGGGTGGGCTGGGTCATATGGCGGTAAAATTTGCTGTTGCAATGGGTGCAGAAGTTACTATGTTAAGTACGTCGCCTGCAAAAGAACAAGACGCGCGCAAATTGGGTGCGCATCATTTTGTGTTGAGCAATGATGAAGCAGCCATGAAATCTTTGTCGGGTCATTTTAATGTGGTACTGGATGCGGTAAGTGGCAGTCATGATTATGAAATCTACCTGAAACTTTTAAATGTAAACGGAAAATTATTGGTGGTAGGTTTGCCAAAAGACGAGCCGAAAGTAAATCCTTTCGAATTGATTAAGAATCGCCGCTGTATTATCGGGTCTATGATTGGTGGTACAGAAGAAACACAGGAGATGCTGGATTTCTGTGCAGAAAAAAATATTGTTGCGGATGTGGAAGTGATACCCATGCAAAACATCAATGAAGCTTATGAACGTATGTTGAAGAACGATGTGAAATATCGCTTTGTTATAGACATCGCCAGTTTAAAATAATGGCGTGCCGCGTATCATAGATGGGGACAATGGTCCTTTCATTTTAAAATTAAGCGCATGAAAAGATTGCTTGCTGGTTCTTTGTTGTCTTTTATAATTTTTGTTTTTGCAATTCCTGTCTTCGCTCAAAAAAATAAATTCATTTCATTATTCAATGAGAAAAACTTGAACGGATGGGATACTTACCTTGGGCCTGCATTGGATAGTACCGGTAAAATAACAGGTAGTGAACCCGTAGGACTCAACAATGACCCACACCATGTTTTTACTGTTGCTGATTTGAATGGTGAAAAAGTGATAAGGATTTCGGGGTCAGAATGGGGTGGCATTGCAACCACGAACGCGTTTTCTGATTTTCATCTGCAATTACAATTTAAATGGGGCTCCCAGACCTGGGGTCAAAAGAGAAATAAAAAAAGAGATAGTGGCCTGCTTTATTTTGCTAATGGTAATAACGGCGCTGATTATGGCGCATGGATGCGTTCGCAGGAGTTCCAGATAGAAGAAGGAAATTGTGGTGATTATTGGGGCGTTGCCGGCGGTATGCAGGATATTCCTTCTACTAAAAATCCGGATGGCAATTACGTTTATGATGCTAACGGGGAATTGAATACATTTAGTGCAACCAGCGCAACCGGCAGGCATTGTTTAAAACAGGGAGATGCGGAACATGCATCCGGCGAATGGAATATGCTGGATCTGTATTGCAATGGAGACACCAGCGTACATGTTATCAATGGCAAAATAATGATGGTATTATACCATTCAAGGCAATTAGTTGATGGAAATGTGTTGCCATTATCCAAAGGTAAAATACAGATTCAATCAGAAGGAGCAGAAGTATTCTATAAAAAAATAAAGGTTGAACCCATTCAGTCTATTCCATTCAACTTGCTGAAGTAAGTGAAACATCTAACTAACCATTTTTACAACATACAAATATTCTTTTATCAATAAAAAACAAAACATGAAAGCAAGAACAATTGTGATAGTTATTTTGCTCCTCCAGCTTTGTACTACGGAAGGCTTTGCACAAAAGCAATTTAAAGCATTGATGGTTACTACCACCAAAGGCTGGCACCACGAGTCTCTGCATTCTGGTGTACTGGCCATCCAGCAACTGGGAATAAAAAATTTCTTTGACGCAGTATTGTTTGAAAACCCAAATGGTTTTACAGATAAATACCTGGAGCAATTCCAGGTAATAATTTTCATCAATACCACCGCCGATATATTTGACTCGGCGCAACAAAAAGTAATGGAGAGATTTATTCAATCCGGTAAAGGTTATGTTGGTATCCACAGTGCGTCAGATACTGAATATGATTGGGAATGGTATACAAAACTGGTGGGAAGAATGTTTCATATTCATCCAACCATTCAAACGGCAAAATTGAATGTGGTTGATCCTTCATTTCCGGGCTTACAGGGCTTTGCCAATGGAAAGTTATGGACAGACGAATGGTATGAATTTGGACCGGAAAAAACGACTGGATTGAACTATATTTTATCCATTGATGAAACATCTTATGATCCCAAAGTACAATGGGGCGAAAAGAAAGGCGTTGGAATGGGAAAATTACATCCCATTGCCTGGTATCATAATTTTGATGGCGGTCGTGCGTTCTATACCGCGCTGGGTCATATGCCCTCCGATTTCAGCGATCCTATTTTTTTGAGTCATCTTTATGCCGGGATATTCTGGGCTGCTACCGGAAAAAAATAAGCACTTGTTTTTTCAGATGAATTTCAACAATTGCTAAAATTTAAATTCTTCAACATGAAAAGAGATTTTATTTTATTGGCTACTTTATTATCTGTCATTGTTTGTCATGCTCAAAAAAACAAATGGGTAGTTTTATTTGACGGTCATTCAACTGATAAATTTCGTGGCTATAATATGCAAACTTTTCCGGACAAAGCATGGAAAGTGGAAGATGGCGCATTGGTTACTCAAACGGGTGTGCCCAATATTGACCTTGTTACAAAAGAATCATATAAGAATTTTGAACTTGATTTCGACTGGAAGGTATCGAAAGCTGGTAACAGTGGAATATTCTTTCACATGCAGGAAAGCCTGGCGCAGGAATCAGGCAATGGAAATAGTCCCAATTGGCTTGACAATTTTGAAATGCAAATACTGGACGACATAGACTTCAACGATAAAGCACCGATACGTTCTGCAGGTTCGTTGTATGATCTGATTGTTCCTGTAAACAAACATTTGAAACCTGTAGGTGAGTACAATCATGCAAAGTTGATTGTTAATGGCAACCATGTTGAGCATTGGTTGAATGGAAATAAAGTAGTGGAATATGAAATAGGATCTCCTGCAATGGATGAATTACTCAGGAAAAGTAAATTCAGTAAGAATCCTAATTATGGTAAATCAACCGATGGACTCCTGATGTTTCAGCACCACGGACAAAAAGTGTGGTTTAAAAATATTAAAGTAAAGTTGCTGTAGCCTTCGTTAGATTATAATGCTGTTCCAAATTGAAAGAAGGCGAACATTTATTATGTTCGCCTTCTTTTATTATATAGCTTATAGACTTATTCGCAAAGGCTTAAAGTATCCGGGCTTTTGGTGGTAATTTGTATCAGGTTTATTTTTCCGGCCTTATTATAGTGTAGTACAATAATTCCATAAGCCATTTCAAATGCATCCCAGTTTTCATCTTTTAATTTTGGATTGCCCAGCCACTTGAATAATCCAGTACGGGGCGCACCCATTAAGGGAATGGTCAGTTTGCCCTGAAATTTCTCTTTGATTTCTATGTAATCGCGGTCAGTATAGAAATATAAATCCCTGTCCTTATAAAAAACAGAAGCACCGCATTTTGCAGTAGTACCTTCTGCTTCGGTAGCGGTAAAGCAGGGAAATTTTGATTTTATTTCATCGTAACGGGCATTGGGTTTAAGCCCATTTACTTTTCCATCTAATATATCAACTTCAAATGCCTCGCATTTTGGCTTTGCAACCAATTGTGCTTTTACGGATATCGCCATAATCAAATACATCAAAGAAAGAACAAGCGTTTTTTTCATATACAGTTTTTAAGTTTACAAAGAGGTATAAGCTATGTAATCATACATGCAAAATCCTTGCTAAATTTAACGTGATCAATACAATTATGTGACTTTTTAATTCTACCTAATACCCAATTTCCATAGCAGCCTTTGTATTAATTCTTTACCTTAGACCGGCACAAAACTTCCTGCTATGTTATTGAATAAAAATGTTTGCAGTTTGCTGGCGGTAACCCTGATATCCTATAACAATTTCGCGCAAGTAAAAGATACCATCAGTTATTCCATTGTTTTTTCAGGCAACATCAAAGGCTATGATAAAATAATACATCAAAGCGATGGCAGCTATGAAGAATGGTATCAATACAATGACCGGGGGCGGGGTGACAGTATTCATACGATTTTCCGGCAGGATGCAGAGGGATTTCCCACGTATATGCATGCAAGCGGAAAGGATTATATGAAGAACGATGTAACAGAAGAATTCAGCATGGCCAATGGAAAGGCCCAATGGAAGAACAATGCAGAAAATGATGAACGGGCTATAACCGGTAAAATATTCTATGCTGGTTTAAAGGCCAATGCCGGTAACCTGGTAAAAGCGTTGAAATCAAACAACAATAAAATTCGCCTCCTGCCTTTTGGTGAATTGAACCTGCAGGTATTGCAACATCTTATTATAACAAAAGATGCAAAGCAAAAAAAACTCTGGTTATGCAGTATCACAGGACTTGGCATGACACCTTCTTACAGCTGGATTGACGAAAAAAACGAGTTGTTCGCCACCGTTAGTGACTGGGCCAGTACCATCCGGACCGGTTACGAAAAAGATATTGCAGCACTACTTGAGCTACAGAAAAAAATAGAATCGGCATTTTTTAGTAAGCTGGCTTTCACCTTACCGGAAAAGAATACCGGTAGCATTCTTATAAAGAATACAACATTATTCGACGCAGAAACCACAAAACTGGTTCCCAATACAGATGTACTGATAACAAACGGTATCATTAAACAAGTAGGAAAATCTATCAATAAGATGAACGCTGCTACGCGGGTGATAGATGGTAAAGGAAAAACGTTGCTACCGGGTTTATGGGACATGCATGTCCATTTTTCCGATAACCTGGATGGCATATTGCATATGGCAGCTGGAGTTACACATGTAAGAGACATGGGCAATGACTCTTCTTTGTTAACCCGCATAAAACAAATTGAAAAAAAACAAATCATAGGTCCGAAAGTGGAAATCATGAGTGGATTTATTGATGGCACCGGTCCTTTTGCCGCACCCACTGGCGCTCTCATCAACAATATAGAAGAAGGAAATAAATATATTCAGCAATATGCTGCCAAAGGTTACCAGCAGATAAAATTATACAGTTCCATTAAACCGGAATGGGTAAAACCATTGATTGCTGAAGCGAAAAAATATCACTTAAGAGTGTGCGGACATATTCCTGCATTTATGACTGCAACACAGGCAATAAATGCCGGTTATAATGAAGTGACTCATATGAACATGCTGGCTTTAAATTTTTTTGGTGATACAGTGGATACAAGATCTCTTCTTCGGTTTACACTTCCTGCAGCAAAAACTGCTGACCTGGATTTGGAAGGAGATGCGGTGAAAGAATTTATTGGACTATTGAAATCAAAAGAAATTACAATAGATCCTACATTGTCTGTATTTGAATCGATGTTCACTGCAAGGGACAAGGTAATGGAGGAGAAATATAAAACTATCGTAAACCGTTTGCCCATTCAGCTGCAACGCAGTATTCGCGCTGGCGGTGGCGGGATTCCTGTACCAGAAGGCATGAGCGATACCTATATAAAATCTTTCGATGCTTTTTTGAAAATTACAAAGAAGCTGTATGATAATGGTATCCGCATTGTGCCCGGTACGGATGGTATGGCAGGATTTGACCTGCAACGTGAACTGGAGTTGTATGTGAAAGCAGGTATCCCCGCCGGCGACGTTCTACAACTCGCCACATGGGGTACAGCGGTCTATACCGGCAAATCGGGTGAGTGTGGCAGTATCAGGATTGGAAAAAAAGCGGATATGATTTTAGTAGCGGGCAATCCTGTAGAAAACATCAGTGATATCAGGAAAACCGAGTGGGTTATAAAAGATGGTGTGTTATACAATCCTGCCCTTCTATACAGAGCAATAGCCATTCAACCTTACCAATCAAAATAAAAAAAAAGTCTTAAGGTTTATTAGCAAACCCATGTCAGAAAAAAAAATATCATGAATAAGATTGAATCCATTAAGAAATTTTTCCAGTTACTACAATGGTTTAATACAGAAGAACAGGAATACAGGGCTCTCCTGCATCCTGCCATAGAACAAATAGAATACCCAAACCTCATTGTTCAGAATATCCGCCATCGCAACCTGCTGCAGCTATTATCAGGAGCGGAAGCGGGCAAAAAAATGTTGTCCTATCAACATTTTGATCCAATAAAATTCTATGAAATTGGCGACACTGTCATAGCTGAAATAAAATGGACCGGCGAATTAAAACTATCCGCTGGTAAAATAAAAAAAGGCCAGGTATTAAAAGCGCATATCTGTTGCATTTTCGAATTCAAAGATGATAAGATTTTCCGTCAACGCAATTATGATTGCTATGAACCCTTTGGTTCAGTAAAGTAATGTGGTAAAAGAGTGCGACGCCACTACCGTTGAATAGTAATTCCTCTGCCCGGAACAAAATAATTAATCTCAAAAAAAAGCCTGCTGAATTTAATCAGCAGGCTTTATAGTTTCTGTAGTTATCAGGTTATCTTTTTTAGTTTAATGATACGCACAGCGTGCATCAAACTCATAATAGCGTAAGTAGGATCAAATTCAAACCATTTTTGAGCAAAATTGGGACTCTTACCAAACTTGTGGTGATTGTTCTGAAACAACTCTCCCATCAATAATATTCCAATCGGGCTGGTATTTTTGGAATGATCTCCATTGTCATAATTGGAATAACCATATTTATGTCCGCACCAATTTACGATAGCACCTTGCACAGGTCCGATCAAAAAATGAACAGGCAATAACAATAACCACCAGAGGCTGGGTGCGAAATAAAGATAAAAAGCGGTATAGGCAACGCAAAATGAAATGCGTACAATCATGCTATCCCCAAATTTATCCAGCGACTTCCAGACAGGCAGGTATTCCTTGGTGAACTGTTCATCGGGCAGGGTTTTGCCCGTTAAGTAGGAGTGATAAATGTCACGGGTATGAATCATCATATGCCAAACATCTTTAAAAAAATGGGGCGAATGGGGATCCTGTTCTGTATCGCTGTACACGTGATGCATGCGATGCATTACCGCATAGGCCCGCGGATTGAGAAATGAAGCACCTTGTGTAAACCAGGTAAGAAAATAAAATAATTTTTCTCTTTTTTTGCCCGTCGTATACATCTGGTGCGATGCATACCGATGTAAAAAAAATGTATGAAAAAAAAGGGATAAGAACCAATGCGATAAAAAGAAAATAATAATTGCCAGCATCACTAAATCGTTTAGTTTGAATTTCGGCAAAGGTAATGCATGTAGGCCGCACAAAGACAAATAACTGGTCTGTTGAACCTTTAAAAGACAGAATACAAGGAAGAATTAACGTATTGCCGCACCGGGTGGTGTAAACATTTAGCTGATTTCATTAACTAACATTCATTACTATATCTTAACCAGTGAAAAACATCTGGCTGTCTGAATCGTTATTAAATTACATTTCACTACCGGTTTACAACCAAATCCATTTCATGAACCGATATTTATTCCAACTTTCAATTGCCTTATTTATTGTTGCTGATGCGCATACCCAGCAAAATTCAGACAAAAATCATTTTGCGGTAATTGCTTATTATGCTGGCAGAACCGCCAGCATCGATAGTTTTGAAGTAGAGAAATTAACGCACCTGATATTCTGCTTTTGTCACCTGGAAGGAAATCGCCTTTCCATTAACAACACCCGTGATAGCCTCACCATTATGCGTATGGTGGCATTGAAAAAAAGAAACCCTCAATTGAAAATCATTTTATCGCTTGGTGGCTGGGGCGGTTGCGAAACTTGTTCACCCGTTTTTGCCAGAAAAAAAGGAAGGAGACAATTCAGTCGTTCCGTTAAAAAGATCAATCATTATTTTCACACCGATGGTATTGATATTGATTGGGAATATCCCGCTATTACCGGTTACCCGGGTCATGAATACAAAGCAGCTGACAAATCAAATTTCACGTCGCTTATCAAACAATTGAGAAAAAAATTAGGCAAGGAGCAGGAAATCAGTTTTGCTGCCGGTGGTTTCAATAAGTTTATTGATTCTTCCATTGACTGGCCGCAGGTAATGCCCAGGATAAACAGGGTGAATGTAATGAGTTATGACCTGGTGCATGGAGGAAGCCATACAAGCGGACATCATACTGCATTGTATTCAACAAAACAACAGATTGAATCAACCGATAATGCTGTGCAGAAAATGATGGCATTGGGCATCCCTGCCGATAAAATTGTAATTGGCGCTGCCTTCTACGGCAGGTTGTTTACGGTTCATGATACCATTAACAATGGTTTATACCTCCCCGCAAAATTCGATCATGGTTTTTCTTTCCGGAACCTGTCCGATACAATTAGCATTAACAACGGCTTTGTTCAATACTGGGACAGCGCCGCCCAGGCTCCTTATGCGTTTAACCGTAAACGTTTGTTACTGGCCACATATGATGATAGTATGTCCGTGCAACTTAAAACAAGATATGTGAAAAAAAATAAGTTAAATGGAATTATGTTCTGGCAATTAATGGATGATAAAATAAGCGGAGGTTTATTGAATGCAATTGATAAAATCAAAAACGAAGCGCAATAGTAATGATCACCAACTCGATAATTATGACGAAGTCATTCAGCTTGATTTTTAAAAATCTGGATGCCGCCTTTCGTGGGCATGACAATTTCTTTAATAGCGCAACAATAACACAATTGTGATTTGATTCATTCGAATCTGTCATCCCTATGATTGAAGGGATCTCAGCAACCGGCAATAGAATAAGATTTTACGTTTATTAATTTGTCTTTGTTGATTTCAACAACAATAGAATAATTATTGGTCAAACCATTTTTTGAATGCCGCTGCTTTTTCTTTGCTTACGATGATATCATCCTTCATTCCTTTCATTTTTAAACTGATCTTGCCGGTTTCATCCGCGCGGAAGCTTTCTATCTGTGGTAAGTGCACCAGGTATTGACGGTTGGCGCGGTAAAACTGGTGAGGATTGAGTACCTCTTCTATTTCATCAAGCGAACGATAATCGGTGATAAATCTCTTTCCTTCGTAACTGATTAAATAAATGATTTCTTCCTTTGTAAAAAAAGAGACTTCCTGCTGTGGCAACATCATCACGGAGCGACCGGCATGTACAGCAAAACGTTCTTTGAATTTCTTTACCTGGTTGAAATTGCCAAACAATTCCATCATCTGTTTAAAATAAGTTTCATTGCTGAATTTGGCCTGAAGGCTATGAAATTTCCGCAATGCCATTTGGAGTTCCTGCTTCTCAACAGGCTTTAGTAAATAGTCGATGCTGTTTACTTTAAAAGCCCGGATGGCATATTCATTATAAGCCGTCGTAAATATTACCGGACAATTTATTTTACCATCAGAAAAAATATCCAGACTGATACCGTCGGACAATTGAATATCGGATAATATCAAGTCGGGTAAAGGTTGAGACGCTAACCATTCTTTTGATTCTTTTACACTGGCCAATGGTCCGTACAGGTTCACATCCGGCTCCAGTTCTTTCACCAGTTTTGAAAGACTGATGGCAACCAGGGGCTCATCTTCTATAATAAGGATGGTCATATTAATGGCAAGTTAATTTCAAAACTGTTTTCAGCTTCTTTTATTAAAACAGGTTTGTCGGTAAGAAATGCATAAAGTTCCTGTAATTGTTTCAGGCCTTGCTGATTTGAGGTTTCTATCTGTTTCCGCAATTGTTTATTATTGGCCACTTGCAGGTAATCGGCTACATCACAGATATGGATTTTTAGTGGAGTACCAATATGAACAATATTATGTTTGATAGCATTGTCGATGAGCATCTGCAAGGTTACCATTACAATTCCTTTTTCCATTGCAGCAGCTGAAATGTCCAGGTCTATTTCAATAGCATTTTTATAACGGATCTGCAGCAACGAAATATAGTGTTGTATAAATGCTGCCTCCGTTTCCAGGCTTACAACTTCATTTTCTTTGTGCTCCAGTACATAGCGGTATACTTTTGACAGATGCCTGATAAAATCGGATGCCAGTTGCGGATCTGTTTGTACCAACCCGTCCAATGAAGAAAAAACGTTAAAAAGGAAATGGGGATTCACCTGGTTTTTTAAATGATGAAACCGCATCATGGAAGCCTCTTTTTCTAACCTGGCAGCCATCAATTGTAACCCAGCACTTTCTTCAGACGACTTTTTTTGTTTCAGGAACAGCGTATAAGTATAGTAAACAAAAGTCATGAGCATGATTACCATAAAAATAACAACGGTCAGTAATACCAGTATCTTGCCTTGCAAATATGCTGGCAGGTAGGGTTTGAAAAAATAATACCCGGTGAAAACAATGGGCGATAGCAATAACAATGTTACAAATACCTGTAGTGAAATTTGTGTAGCAGGTGCCTCCTCCATCGAAAACCGCTTCTCCAGTAAGGCATTGATGAATTTAATCAGTTGCCACATAAGACTCATGAACAAAAATTGCAAAAAGAAACCAGCGAGGTGTATATACCAGGGGAACTCAGCTATCAGCACCATGCGGAATAGACCAATAATTACACACAGTATAGCGATAAAAAGATACGGCAGGTATCGTTCATGAATTTTCATGCCCGTATAATTTGCCCGTCCTGCATTTCAACAATATGATCTGAACCGGCTGCAAAATCCATATCGTGCGTAACCGTGATGATTGTTTGATGATTTTCTTTTGCCAGCGATTTGAATATATCAAACACTTTAGTGGAATTGGTTTTGTCGAGATTGCCCGTCGGTTCATCGCCCATGATAATTGCAGGATCGTTGATAAGGGCCCTTGCTATGGCCACCCGCTGTTGCTGACCACCCGATAAACGCGTAGATAATTTATGTGCAAAGCCATCCATTTCAACCATCTTCAGTTTCTCGATTGCACGTGCTTCAATTTCATCTTTTGAATACCTGCCCAATTTTAATGCAGGCAGCATTACATTCTTCAATGCAGTAAATTCCGGTAACAGGTAGTGAAACTGGAAAACAAACCCCAGGTTTTCATTTCTGAATTTTGCCAGGTTATTCTGCGACCAGCCATTCAACTTTTGATCTTTTATTTCCAGTTCTCCTTCAAATGCAGTATCCATGGTACTCAAGATATAAAGAAGCGTGGATTTACCACAACCAGATTTACCAACGATTGAAAGAAATTCACCTTTCTTTACTTCAAAACTCAACTCTTTCAAAACCTTGAAAGGTTCTGGTTCATTGAAGTACTTTACAATCTTAGTTGCTTTTAATATGCTGTCCATATATTGCTGTTTGCCTTCACTGTAATGCTATTGAACAATGTAGTGTTTTTGCGTATTCAGATTCATCGGTTTTCAATTGAACAGTTATTCATTACTCATCCGGGTAGTCATCGTAATCAGAAGTACCGGTATCCGGTTCCTTACCGTAAAAAAGCTGGTTTCAATAGTTGAAAAACTCATTGCTGCCAGGTAATAAGTTACCCACGTATAATAACGACCGGATCAATTTTTGAAGCCTTCCTGCTGGGAAAAAATCCGGCGAATAAAGTGGTGACAAATCCAAATAAGACACCCATGATATAATGTTGCGGTAAAAAATTTACCGGGAATGTATCAATCCGGAAAAATGTTCCTTCCGGAAAAGGGGTAATGGATAACAGGTAACTGAATAAAAATCCTACCAGCAAACCCAGCAAACCACCCAACACACCAATGATCAGCGATTGAAATAGAAATATAGCGGTAATGTCTTTGCCGTCAAACCCAGTAGCTTTCAGTATCGCAATGTCTTTCATCTTGTTAATGATGTTCATGTTCATGATATTGTAAATACCAAATCCTGCCACCAATAGCAGGGTAAACGAAACAACGCCGGTCATTACATCCCGTATTTTCTCACCGGCTAGTATAGACGCATTTGCTTCTTCCCAATTTTCCATGTATACATCAGGCAACTGCTTTTTTAATACCGTGGTATATGCTTTTGCCATCTGTATGTCCTTCAACTTTATATTGAGATCTGTTACATAGGATGGATCACGTTGCAGTATTTTTTGCACGGTAGAAAGTGTAGCGTAACTTTTGCTGTCATCCAGCGTATTGATGCCAAAAGAAAATATGCCTACTACTTTTAGAATGAGATTGTATCCTTCGGGAGTTGTAACACTTACCCTATCTCCCATTTTCACACTTACTTTATTGGCCAATCCATGTCCCATTACGATAACATCGTTTCCTTTTAATAAATCTTCGAGTCTTCCTTCTTCCATTTTCCTGTCCAGGTTAAAAAGCAATTGTTGCTTTTTAACATCAATACCAGAAATACTGCCGGGTATCTGAACCGAAGCATTATTAAAAAACACCTGCGATGTAAGCATGGGTGCCACGCCCAGTACCTGTGGTTGCTTCTCCAGTTCATTGGAGATGAACTGTGCATTTTTAATTTTTGGCAAATCATTTTTCGGCCTTTGGTGACTGACTACAAACCATGCATTTGAATTGCCATTACCACCTGCCCTTCCAATAATAGTTGTTGGTTTTACTTCTACCGGATTATATATTCTTATATGTGGTGTATTGTCCATGGCCATGTCTTCCAGGAACTGGTTAACGCCAGTCATAAAACTGATCATCACCAGGAACATAGAAATGCCAAACATGACTCCCAGCATGGCAATGAGGCTCTGCTTTTTCTTGGTCACGAGATGTGTAAAAGCTATATTCAGGGCAAGTCTCCAGTTCATTGTTTTACAATTAAAATAGAAGAATCGGTTACGCCATCCAATACTTGTACATAATCATTGTCTGAAATACCTTTTTTGATTTTTTGTTTTGCAATGCCATTACCTTTTTTTACCCATACACTATCTCCGGGCAGCAATGCTTTTTTAGGAATGACCATTACTTTTGCTTTTTCTTTAAGCACAATGTTTGCTTCAACATTTAATCCATATAATTTCAACGGCATTTCGTCTTCAAAAAAGGCGTCTACCCGGAAAGATTGTTCAACTTTATTCAACAGGGGATATATTTTAGCTACCCTGGCATGAAATATTTTTTCGGGATAAGCATCCATGGTAACTAATACTTCCTGTCCCTGTTTCACTTTGCCCAGATCGTCTTCATCTATCAGCAATTTTGCAATCATCTTCCCGCTTCCAATCAAAGCGATGGGCTGATTAACTCCTACCAGGTCTCCTGCTTGTTTATATACATCATACACAACTCCATCCGCATAACTTCTCAATATTCCATTTGCTTTGGAAGTCTTTGCTACCTGCAACTGGTTATTGGCCTGTTGTAGTTGCAGGGCCGCGGCCAGGCGCTGTTGTTGCAATTGCTCTTCCAAGCCCTGAACATCATGCTGTGTAGTCTCAAATTGTAATTTATATTTTTCATAATTGCTGGAGGAGATAGCATTCTGATCAAAAAGATTTTTATAGCGCGTGTATTGCAACTGATCATTTTGCAAACGGATTTTTGCCGAAGCTACCCGGTTTTCAAGGTCTTTAATAATGGGCGCATTGGATGCAGCCACCGGTATGGTTCTGCTCAGCAGTTCCGTTGCCGTACTCACCTGGGTTTGCTGGTTTTCGTTGCTAAGTGCAAACAACAACTGGCCTTTTTTCACGGTATCTCCTTCTTTAACCAACGCCTGTTTTAGAAATCCATCTGTGGAGGAAACAACTTTATATTCATTCTCGGGTACCAAAGTACCCGAGGCATATACCGCTTCTGTCAGCTGTTTCAACGTTGGCTGTACCTCTAGTGTTTTCTGTTTGCATGCTGCCATCATTATCGGCAATAACACAATTAAATAAATAATTTGTCGGAGCATATTTGTCATTTTATATTCAGTAAAAGCTGGTAAATAATTCCATCGTTCAGGTTTTGCAGGTAATCTAGTTTCGCCTTATTGTATTCCTGGAAAATATTATTGAATTCATCAAATTCCATAACTCCTTCTTTCACATTCAGGCGGGCGATGCGCAGGTTGTCTTCCGCCAGGACCAGTTTTTGTTGCAATAATAATTGTTTCTTTTGTGCGGCATGATAACCATTCCACCATTCTGTCTGCTGCCTTGTTAAATCATTAGATGTTTGTTGCTGCATTGCTTTTGCCAACTTCAATTGCAGTTCAGTTTTCTGTCGACTAACTTTGTAATAATTTCCCTGGAACAAAGGAAAGTCGAGTCGTAATCCAACGTTACTATAATCAAAATTCAAATGTTGGTTGCTGGAAGGTTTCATTTGCCACTGGTAAGTATATTTTGCGTTCAGTGCAATTTTCGGCAAGGCCGCCTTTTGTATTTCATTTAATTGTTGTTCTGCCACTGCTATTTTCAAAGCTGCTTCTTTCCAGGCCGGCCGGTTGCTAATGGCGGTTCCTGGAGGTTCAGGTAACCACTGTTTTGCTTGTAAAGAATCAGCTATTACTATTTCAACAGAATCCGGAATATTCAGCAACTGGTGCAATACTGTCAAAGCCTGTGAATAATTTTTTTCATATTCAACCCCAATGGTCTCCATGTCCAGTTGCAGGTTCTTGCTTCTGTTATAGTCTGACGGGTTTAAGACGCCATTATTTTTTCTTTGTTCAAGTATAATCAGAAGTTGATCGGTGACTGCCTGGTTGCTTTGATTCAGTGTCACCAGTTCTTTTGTAAAAAGAGCCTGGTAATACCATTGTGTCAACTGTATATGAACTGATTCAATATTCACACTTGTATTTAAGGCAGTTTGTTGTGATTGCAACTTATATCTTTTTAACTGCTCCCATTTTTCGAAATTAATTACCGGCACACTCAATTCTACGCCGCTGCTAAAACTATATGGTAAACCAAATTGAACTTTGGTATATTTATTTGCACGGCCCCCAAAAATAGCTTCCGGAATAATTTGTGAAGTAATGATTGGATAATAATCAGCCGTACCAAATACATTCAACCTGGGTAATAAACCACTTTTGTTAATCGCTTCATCTTTTTTGCTGATACCCTGCTGCAACAATGATTGCTGTATTACCAGGCTGTTTTTATCGGCATACCTGATTATATCGTCAAGGCTGGAAAAATGTTCCTGACCCAGAGCTGTCCGGGTTAAAAATGCAAGGATCATTATAAAAGCAACTTGCCTCATATAAATTGTTTAATGTAGCAAAGAAAAATAAAGAAGAATACTTCGACAACAATTAGTCAGCGAAGCGGAAGAAATAAACAGTGAACCGGAGCTATAACTGTCTCATGGCGGCTACCATCTTCCTCTCTCAACGTAGAATTAATTCAACAAGGATACCAGGTATTGAGCTCTTCAGACCCTACGTTTATTTAACCATGGCTTAATAGCCTGCCAACCATCCCGGCATGTTTTGTGATTTTGATTGTTTAGCGGTAAACATAAACCGGGAAATAAATGTGGAATGGAACAGGTATGATTCAGCCAGGTAAAAAACAGCTGTTGGTGATTGCATCAGTGGCCATTATCTTATTATTAAGGGTGTCCTTTTTTGGCGGCATGGGAATGATGCCCCAGGATGCATATTATTTTTTTTATAGTCAGCACCCTGCACTTTCTTATTTCGATCATCCGCCCGCCATTGCATGGATATTACGGGTCTTTACATCAATACCGGGTGAAAATGCATTTGCAATTAAGTTTGCCGATACCAGCATCACATTACTAACCATTGCCAGTTTTTATTATTTCAGTAAATGTTTTTTAAGCCGATCCCGGGTACATTCTGCTGTTTTGTTATTGTTTTCTACACTGATGATTAGTATTTTGTCATTGGTATCTACACCAGATATTCCTTTGCTTCTATTTTGGACGCTTTCATTGACGAATTTGTACCATGCTGTTTTCCGGCATAAAAAAATATATTGGCTGGGGTCAGTTATTCTGATGGGACTTGCATTTGACAGCAAATACAACGCGGTTTTCTTGCCGGCCGGAAAAAATTTAATATTTATTTCTGTACTAATTATAACTTCAGGAATATACTCACCGATGCCAGCACAGTAGGAGGAATGAGTCAATAATATTTTTAATTTGATTGTCCATTTTCTTTTTAATAACGGGACTGAAAGCATTCTGCTGGCATCAAGTTAACACAACAATTGCACGTCTCCTGTGCTAAAGAAGAAGTTCTTCACAATACTTTATACAACGATAAAATAAAAACATACTATTCAACAACAATATGTGCCAATAATTGTAACATTGGGTCCGGGTTGTTTAAACAAAATATCAATGAGCCATAAAATTTTTGGGAAACTTCCTTCGGGCGAACGACTTCATCGCATGCAGCAATCTCAACATTATAAAGATGGTGCGTTCAACAATCTTTCACCCACTCCTGTAATGGCGGAAGACAGTTCCTTTTGGAAAACCCTAAAATCTTATCTGAAAAAACCCAAAGACACAACACCCGCAACAAAAATTCCGTCCATAAAAACAAATTTGCACTCGCTGCCCGATGGCAACCCTGTGCTTATATGGTTTGGTCATTCTTCTTATCTACTTCGCATCAGCGGACTTAATATATTAGTGGATCCTGTATTTAGTGGGAATGCAGCACCAGTTTCGTTTATGGTCAAAGCTTACCCGGGTTCAAATATTTTTGATGCAGCTGATATGCCGGAAATAGATATTCTCCTTCAAACACACGATCACTATGATCACCTGGACTACCAGACCATTCTGGCAATTAAACCTAAAGTGAAAAAAATAATAACAGCTTTGGGTGTAGGTTCGCATTTTGAATACTGGGGATTTGATAACAAAATTATTACAGAACTCGACTGGTGGCAAGAACACACCATTGTACCGGGGGTTCAACTAACGGCAGCGCCTGCACGACATTTTTCGGGGAGAGGTTTGCAGCGTGGTAAAACATGGTGGGCATCTTTCATTTTAAGCACGCAGCATCATACTCTTTATCTTGGTGGAGATTCAGGTTACGACAGTCATTTCAAAGCAATTGGAAATAAATACGGTCCGTTTGATCTTGTAATTCTTGAATCGGGTCAATACAATTTGCATTGGCCGCATATTCACATGATGCCGGAAGAAACGGTAAAAGCAGCTATAGAATTGAATGCAAAATTGCTCCTGCCCGTGCATTGGGGAAAATTTACTTTATCGCTGCATCCCTGGAATGAACCTATCATACGAGTGATAAAAAAGGCATCTGAATTGAGAATGCCCGTCGCAACGCCTATGATTGGAGAACCATTGGTATTAGGTATGCAATTCCCGGTTACTCATTGGTGGGAGTTTTGATTTTATATGGCTAATAATGCCGCTTACGGCTTTGCAGGTATTTTTCGCCAATAATAGCACTCATCGGTTTTTCGTATACCTTACTTTCTACCCATGAAATGATATCAAGGTAGGCGAACGCTCTTGTCTCATATCGACTTTTCTCAAACCTTTTTATTTTTTGCAGAAAATTCTCCAGTTCCGGTTTTAGTTTGTGTCTCGACAAATGAAAAGACGTGCGAAGGAATTTGAACATTTCTTCTTCCAACACCGTCAGGTTTTCTTTTTTCGCCATGAAGCGGTAAACTGATTTGGTCAGATATTCCATCAGTTCAAAATTGCCCATTTCAAAATGCGCCATCAAATGCAAAAGTCTTGAGTAAGATTGCAGATCGTCTCGCATACCTACCTGTTCATTGATAATCCGCTGCAGGTAATCGATACAGGTTGCATAGTCGCCACTACCAAAATACAAAGAAGCAATTTTATAGTTCAACACCATGATACGGTGATTGTCTATAAACAAATCATACTCTTTTAATTTTCCTTCTATTTCCGGCACCAGTAACAGTCCCTGCTTAAATGTACCCAGCATGGAATGCTGATTGATTTTGGCGCTTGTAATATAAATGAACGCTTGTATCCGGAAGTTATCGTGTTGTTTCACCCGATCAGTTTCCGCAAATGCTTCAAATTGTTTGAGTGCAATTTCGAATTTCTGATAATTGCGCAAATCGAAATGCGCATTCAATAAAGTATGAAGTCCTTTGATATAATGTCCAGTTTCTACACGTTTCATCAAAGGCTGTTCATCAAACAGATCAACCCATTTCTGTGAGTAACGGTAATACATCAGGAAATCCTGCCGGATAAATGCATACCATGAATAACTCTGATAAAGATAAAGTCGTTCATAAAATCCGGTTTGTTCAATTGCACCTGCAGGTAAATTATCATGCAAAAATTGTTTCACAGCAATTTCATCCTTCACATTGCGTGCATGTCCGTTTTTAATAAACCAGCTATACAATTGCAATGCGAGATTCGACAATTTTGCCACCATATCGATGCGAGCCGTAACTTCCATTGCTTCAATAGACAATTGTTCAGCCCGGCTTTGCATACTGCGTGTGATGTGGAGTGTTTCTATTCTTTTCTCCAATGCAATTACCTGTGTAAGAAAATTAAATTTTTGATTGGCCTTTGCAGTCTCTTTTGCCTTATCAAGTATTTTGAGACTTTGGGAAAATAAACCTTTCTTATAAAGAATATGGGCGTAATCGAATTGCTCGTTTAATTGCAGATCAATACTTTCAGCACTTTTTAGCAGGCGAAGACTGGCCAGCAGTTGTTTGTACAAGTGAACTTTTATATTTGAAAGCTGGGGCTTTTTAATGGAAGGAAGCTTTTTCAGCAGTGTGGGCTCATCATATTCTTTCAACTTGTCAAGTGCATCAAATAATTCAATTATTTTCAGATCCTCGTTGCCTGAGCTTCTCTTTATATAGAGCTTGAAATTTCTTTTTTCTGCTTTCTCAAGTGAATGTACCAACTGAAATAAACTGTCTGAAAAACGGTTGGCCATAATTATTTAATTTCCACAGAACCCCCAAGGGGAAAGACTTTTAGTGATTAACACATGCTTTCAGCATAATAAAAACAAACATAATTTAATAAATTTCACATCCAAACACATCCTATCTTCACAAAAGGAAGAAAAGGATGTGTAAGGAATGTGACAGGCAAACAATGAATCGTTAAAGGTCGAATAAAACAAAAAAAGAATACTGACTAATCAGTATAAGCATATTTCGAAGAATTTCATATGGCAAGCAATCGTTAGAGGTCAGTCCGTTTCTACGGAAGGACCCTTTTTTTTAAGAGCAAGGCAAATTTAGAAATAAATTGCAATAATTAACATTTATTTTTTCAGCTATTTAGCATCCTTCTTTTCAACGAATTAGCAACACTACTCCTTTCTGAATATATTCGGCACCGGTAAAATCGACCGCTTTCACAATCCATACATAAGCCCCTTCGGCCTGATTTCTACCAGCAACTTTTCCATCCCAGCCACCAGACTCTGAAACATTGTCTGTACTATACAGCAACTGGCCCCACCGGTTAAATATTTTGAAATATTCGATGCTTTTAATACCAGCTGCGATAGGGCGAAGCATATCATTGTTGTGGTCTCCATTGGGACTAAATGCGTTTGGTACAAATACTGAAGGCTTCGTTTTATATACTTTTATTTTGATGGTTGCCGAATCCATACAATTGGCCTCATTATATACAATTACCTTATAAAATACCCCGGCAACCGGTTCCCTGAATATCGCTACGGGATCCGGGACATTGATGGCAGATAGATTATAAGGCGGCGACCACTCATATTTTATTCCACCGCTTGCATGCAATTGCAAAGGCTGGTTGATAACAATAGCGGTATCTGATCCGGCATATGCATTAATCTCAGGCAACATCTTAACGATAACGGTATCCAAACCAGGTTTTGGACAGCCCTTATTATCAAATGCTGATAATACATATGAAGTAGTTTGAAATGGTGTAGCAACTGGATTGAGTATTGTTGAATTATTCAAAGTTACTGATGGCGTCCATAAAAAAGAATTACCATTGGTGGTTCCATTTAATTGTGCGCTGGTCCGAAAACATATCACCGTGTCATTACCGGCATCTGCCATTGGATAAGGAATTGCTGTAACATTTACCCTGTCTTTTGCTGAACAACTTCCAATTACAGCAGTCACCTCGAAAAGCGTGGAGACATCACTGATAGCTATGGGATTGGGTACTGCAGGATCAGATAGTGGAAAAGCTGGTGTCCATGAATAATGCAGACCATCGGAGACAATGTGCAGATGAATGGGATCAGATTTGCAGATGATTGTATCGGCCATTGCTTTTAGTTCCACATGATCAACCACACTTATTTTTACTGAGTCGCGGTTGGTACAACCATCTTCATTGAGATCAACATAATAGACAGTAGTCAATCGTGGAGAAACTGTTGGAGAATTGGAATTGATATTTATTATATTTAATGCCGGTGTCCACGAAAAATTGCCGGTCCCATTTGCTATCAACTGTACTTTGTCCGATACGCAGATCAATGAATCGCGAAAGGCAAGTTCTATAAGTGGTTTGTCGATAATTACAATGTCTTTATAGGCTGTGTCAAGGCAACCCTTACTATCGCCAACGATTAATCGCACATTCCGGGTGCCTTTTGCATTATAAGTAAACAACGGGTTTTGCTCCACAGCATCGGGATTATTGGATGCCGCCTCTGTTAAGTTCCAGTTCCACAAATTCACAATGCCATACTTGCTGGTTGTCTGATCGGTAAATTGTGTGGCTTTATTGATACATATTCCGGAAAACTTAAAACCAGGCACAAACCCGGGATATACCTTGGCAACGGAAGTTACTGAGTCAGCACATTGCTGACCTTTGTTGATAAAAAGTTTGATGGTATAAACTCCTGTATCAGGAAATGTGTAGGTAGCTATTGCAGTGGTTGTATTAAAAATTACCAGGCCCGCTTTATTCAAAAATTGCCAGTTATAAGAGTTGATTAACGGACTGGTTGAAAGATTTGAAACAGACAATGTTTTACTGTCTTTACATAATAAATATTCGGGTAATAATTTCGCGGCCGCTATGGAACAGGAAGCAATATTGATCTGAAGATCTTTTCGTTGTGTTGCGATTACAATTCCGTGCCTTATTTCTTCAACACAGACAGTTACTACGTATTTACCTTCCGATGGCGCCAGGCCTGTTATCAAACCCGTATTTCTATCAATGGTTACTTTGTTTCCAAGTGGAGTTCCGCTTGTAAAAGCTGGAAATCCATAAGGCAAAGATTGGTAAGGAGGACCAGAGGGAGGTACAATACTACCCGGTGAACCGCCGGGTCCGCCTTTGTAAGCATCGCAAAATGAATAACGGAGTTGATCGCCGTCTTTGTCTTCCGCGGCAAAACTGTAAGAAAAAGAATTGCCCGCGCAAATGATTACCAAATCATCGCCAGTAAAATGTGCACTGTTGTTTTTGGGATCGTCTGCCAGGCTAAAAGTACCTGGTATTTCCGCCGTATAGGTTGCTCCGATGGTCCCATAACCAGCAGCAAGATTATTAATTCCCGAAATCCGATAATTTACCTGGCTTGCTATTACATAACCAGCTGCATTGGGTGGTAAGGCAATAGTAAAATTAAAATAACCTACCACATAACAAACGGTAGGCGGATCAGTGATACAAGGATTATTATTACTGTAATTAAGTGTTTGCTGGCTGGAAAGCGGAATGGATAAATCACTCACGCTTTGCCCGGTGCTGCGGTCAAAAACTGAAATAAGCGTAGGATCATTAAATGCGCGGCCACTGTTGCATCTCATAAATAATTTGAGGGTAACACTGTAGATGTAATTGCCACTATTAATACCTGCATTAGAAATACCAACAAACGTGTAAAACATTTCGCCGCCGGTAATATGATCAGCCCTGGCGTTTGATACGACAGCAATTAAAAAGATCGAAATGAAAAATTGTCTCATTAGCAGGTTACAGCTAGTCTTTTGTAAACGTACGGTACCGGGTCGGAATTCGGTTGGTAGTATATTTTAAAGGACACCTGAATATACGGCATTTTTCTTTTTAAGTTGCTCCTTTTATCCGTGCAAAATCAATCAGTAGTTTCAGTTCTTATCAAAACTTTACACTGCAATAACATTTTGCAGCTTAATTTTACTGCGCATCAGACCCCATCAATATAATGAACAGGTTATTTATTCTGCTACCCTTTTTATTCATGGTTTCCTGTACTGCTTCCAAAAAAGCTGCACAAACAACTTTACCAATCACTACATTACCAGCGTTGCCGGAATCCAATATCAATGTGCCGGTAAAAGTTGTGATGGCTCCCTTTCTTGCCAAAGCGGCCATACTTATTCCACCTGAAGTAACAAGTGATGGATGGCCCGAATATTTTCAATCTTCCTGCGACTTTCATTATAAATATCGTTTTGTTCCAGGTGCATTTACGTTCAATTGTATCAATAACCAGGTAATAGTGAAACTAAGTGGCACTTACCAGGTATCCGGAGAAAGATGTGTATGTGCATTCGGAAAACAAACCTCACCATGGATTGGCGGCAATTGTGGTTTTGGGAAGGAACCCATGTGTAAAACTGAAATTTATATCAACGCTGCATTGCAATTTCAACCCGGATACACGGTCCGTACCAAGACAGTTGCGCAAAAAGTAAACGCTCTCGAAAAATGTACGGTCTCCATGTTTAATCTTGACATCACACAACAGATAATGGATAGTATTAAAGCTTCTACCAATATTTTTTGTACTGCCATGGACAGCGTAGTAAACGGACTTGATTTTAGCAGTACGACGAAAGCACTTGCAGAAAGAATCAATAAAAAAATACCATTGGGCAGGTATGGTTATCTTAAAATAAATCCTTCTGCTGTTAAAATGGGAAAGATAAATAGTACCAATGATACTTTGCAGGCCACACTGGGTATTTTCTGTTTTCCTGAATTACATAGCGACAGTACCAACAATTACACGGCATCATTCTTACCGCCACTCCAAAATGCAGATTTACCAACCGGCATTACCGTATACACGAATGCAAAATATGATTATCCTTTTATCAATACGCTGATCAATCAATTAGTACGGGATACTTCTTTTGAAGTGGAAGGCAGAACTGTGATTTTAAAAAATGTACACATCAGCGGCGCAGAAAATGGTAAAGTAGAATTATTGGTTGATTTTGCCGGTGATAAAAAAGGTAGTTTGTATTTAATCGGCACACCTCACCTCGATACGGCGAAACAAATTATCAGCATCCCGGATTTGGATTATTCTTTAAAGAGTAAAGATTTTATACTAAACGTAGGTAAGACACTATTTAGTAATAAAATCTTACGCACCCTGCGCGATAAAGCCACTATACGCATTACAGACCTGGTGGAACAGAACCGTAAAAACATAGATGCACAGTTCAATAAAAAAATCATGGAAGGGGTTTTTTCCAGCGGCGCACTTACAGATATGCGTGTATTGGCGCTACTGGTAGGTAAAGATGTGTTACAGGCGCAAACTTGTACCCGGGCTAAAGCATCCATTGTGATTACTAATTTGTGACCGGCATCAGAACTTTTTTAAGCATCCTTGCAGCGTGTGCCGCCTTTGCGGCATCCGACACTTCAGCGTTGAGTATTTCTGCTCCGCTTTTCTTACTTTGCTAGTAACCATTAACGTGTTGTGCTATTAATTTAAATAATTAAAGATATCAACGTGCCGAACCATGAAACGATGACCTGGGCAACGGAGTCTACCACCACAGCAGTACAATACATTATTACTTACTAAAGAGGCAATTTGATACAAGGAGCGGGTGGTTTAACGTATCATCTCATTATTTGCAGCAATCCTTCTTTCTTACAAAGGTGGCTTTGAATATTTTCCAGAAAAAATGCCCAATTGATTTAAGCACTGTCATTGACAAAATTGTTACTTGCTTTGTTACATGCAATTGAATAATCAGAGTGACCTCATTACAAATTTAACCATTTACTTAATGCGTTTTGTTTTTTGCGGATGGTTTTGCGTTTTCACGAAACAGGGTATATAATTCTGGTACTTATGAGATCTTGTAATGGCTTTCATAAAAACTTATCACGCTTTCTACATCTTCATCCCTGCCATTGGATTGGCTCCTTTTTTAAAAATATATTCACTATTTAAAAGATATGCGCCTGAAATAACTACCACATCACCTGCATCCAAACCGGAGCTGATCTCAATGCGATCATCAGCTTCCAGTCCAACCACCACCATTTTGTTTTTAAAAGTATGCGGCCCTGACTGTACCCAAACAGTGGCACCTTTACCATCCCGGATAACAGCGTCTATTGGCAGCGTTAAAGTTTTACGTTGCGGGCTTTTTATCATTACGTAAGCTTGCATACCGGGTTTTAACTGATTGTTTGAATTGGGAATAGCAATACGAATAAGATTGATTCTTGTATCTGGATTGATCTCTGGATTTACAAATTCAATTTTTCCTTTGATCTCCCTGTTTCCAAAATCAGGTATCCTTACTGTTGCAATGCTGTTCCTGTCCATGCCGGCCAACTGAGAAGTATATACCTGTGCTTCGACCCAGAGTCTAGACAGATCGGCGAGTTTAAAAATGGTTCCCCCTTCCATTATATAATCTCCTTCACGAATGTCTAACGCAGTAATATAACCAGCGGCGCTGCTGTAAAATGTTGTAGTTGCCGTGGCTTTTCTATTCGTGAATAGCTCCTGTATTTGCATTTCGCTCATTCCCCATAACAACAATTTGTTTTTTGTACTTTGAAGCAATTGATCAATGTCTATGGCTGGTTGATTCGCAAATGCCTGTTGCTTATCTAATGCCAGCAAATATTCCTGTTTTGAATTGTTTAGTTCTTCACTGTAAATTTCATAAAGCGGTGCGCCTTTCTTCACATAGTCGGCAGGGTTTTTATAAAAGAGCTTTTCAATTCTTCCCATCACCCGGGAACTAACTGAAGATGCTTTTGTTTGATCAAAATTCAATGTACCAGTTAAAATCATATGATCACTGATACTGCCGTTAAGTATGGTATCAGTTGTAATATTGCCTAACTGAATTTGCTGTTCACTTAAAACTATCTCGTCATTGTTTTCAGTATTAATATTACCATTAGCCGGTTGATCAGGTATTTCTTTTTTAGGTTGGCAGCATATAAAAAAGTAAAGTATCATTAATATAGAAACAATGTACCTCATAATTATTTTTTTACTTTGATGAAGCTTTCGCTATCCATTAAATACTGAGCATTCACAGCTACAGAGTCGGCAACAGCAAGGCCGTTCAATACCCGGATATCATTTTTATAAATGATGCCTGTATTGATCTTTTGAGCTTTAAACCCACCATCGGTTTTCAGAAATACAATCTTATCCATCCCCAATGAAACCACAGCATCCCTTGGTAACCAATCGGCTTCATTGTTATCTCCATAAATGATAGCTTTAACCTGGCTGCCGATTGGAATTTTTAATACACTGTTATTGAAATAAACTCTTGCAGATAGTGTTTTACTTTCCTTGCGATAAAATGGCTCAATAAAATCTATCCTTGCAGTAAGCTCTATGTTGGCCTGGGTTTCGGGTACCAACTTTACTACATCTCCTTTTTTTACCAGGTATTGGTTTTCTCCATAAATATTTAAAATTGCCCAGGCCCTGGCCGGATTATACACTGTAAAAACGGTTTGTCCTTTTTGCAGGTACATGCCTTCTTTCAAAGCAAGTTCTTCTGTAACGAGTGCAATATCTTTCATACCCCGCGTTTCTGTATTCATACCTACCCCGTCGGGAGCTTCATGAATATGGCCATTATAACTACTATACACTGCAATAGCCAAAGCTGCTTTGCCCGTTTCAATAACCTGCTGCATTTGCTGGCTGCTCATTCCCAGTAATAATAATCTGTCTTTTGCCGCCTGTATAAAGGAGGCATTGCCTGCATCATTCTTAAGAAGGAATAATAAATTCTGTTGTGCGGTTAATAATTCGGGACTGTAAATATCCAAAATGTGCTGCCCTTTATTGATTTGCTGAAAGCGATACCGCACATATAGTTTTTCAATTCTTCCTGCTACTCTTGATGAAATGCTGCCAACTTCTCTTGTATCATAAGCAATATTACCCAAAGCTTTAAACTCCATCTGTACAGCTTTTTTTTGAATGGCAATTACAGGTATGGCAGACACAATGAACTCGTTGGTGGGTTTTAACAACGATTCCAATGCTATTTCAGTAATTTTTTTAGTATCTGTTACTTTCTTTACCAGTACCATTCCACAGATGGGGCAGTTGCCCGGCGCATCACGAACTATTTGAGGATGCATGGAGCAGGTATATAATTGTTTCTGCTGCTCATGTTGTGAATGATCTTCTTTTGCCCCTGGTTTACAGGAAGTAAATATCATCAGCCAACACGCTATGTAGAAAAAGAATTTCATTCCATTATTTTATTTCAAGTATGCGTTCCAGTGTTACCTGTAATTTTAATACCCCATTCAGCAGTTCCAAATACGCCAACTGTGTCATATTTAAAGTTTCCCAGGCATCATATAGCATAAATAATTCTTCGGTGTTTTGCTCATACCCCAATTGCATCGTTTTGTAATTATTCCTTAATGCAGGAATAATATTCTCTTCGTACAATTTCAACTGGTTCTTCTTTAAAGTTAATTCGTTGCGCATGCCATACGCCATTCCGCTGTATTCGTTCACCATCATTTCTTTTTGCGATTGCAATGATCCGGCTTTCCATTTAAGACTTTCAATATTCGCCTTATTCATTTTGGAAGACCATTTTGTCAATGGCAGTTTCATCATGCCCATTAAAGAATACTGCATGGGTAAACCACCAAAACCAAACATGTGTTCATACCTTATACCAAACTGTGGTTTGAGGCTTTGTTTTTCTGTTTCCTGCTTTAACAAGGTAAGGTTAATGTCTTTATCAATTGATTTCAAATCGCTTCTGTTGTTATAAAAAAGCGTGCTATCAAAAACAAGGTTTGAAAAATCATTTATCTTATAAGCGGTGTCAATTTCAAATTCAATCATGGCATGTCGCCCCATCAGTGTATTGATACGGATACGCTTTTCTTTGATGTCACTTTCAACCATCAACTGCATATTTTTAATATTCCCCAATGCTGCTTTTGCTTTATAGTAGGCACTTATTTTTTCAAGCCCGTTTTTGTATCGCAACTCCGAATTCTTGATCATAAAATCAAGTACCTGCTCATTTTCTGCAAGCACCACTAATTTCTTTTTCAGGATGATCCATTCAAAGTAAAATTGCTTTGCATCATTGATCAGTTCATTCAGCGTGGCATTCTTCTTTTCTTTTTCAACTGAAGACATGGCTTCCATATAAGCTGCATCAGCATTTTGCTTCTTTTTATTAGGCAACATCTGCTGGCCGCCAATCATGTACTGTCCCATACCGGTAGCACCCATATCCCCTTTTTTCCAGAGACTTGGGTTATAAGGTGTCATCCATAAGCCCGTGCTGAATTCCGGAGGCATCCAGCTTTTAGCTCCTTTAGCTGCTTCGTCCATGGAACGGATTTCGTTATTGTACATTTTTACAACAGGATGCAAAACTTTGATGCTGTCAATGATGGCATCCAGTTTTAATGTTTGTGCTTTGCTACCTGCAACAACAAAAAACAAAACAGCGGTAATTATTTTATTCTTTAGCATCGATCAATTCAATTTTGCCTTTACGTTTTAATTCTCTTTCTTTTACGATTTCAAAAATTACCGGCGTGATCAACAATACATAAATAGTTGAGGTAATGGTGCCGCCAATGAGTGGAATGGTAATAGGCCGCATAATATCACTACCTACACCTGATGCCCACAGAATGGGAATAAGACCAAATAAACTAACCGAAACGGTCATTAGCTTTGGCCTTAATCTTTTTGCTGCGCCTTCTATTACAAACGCTCTTATAATAGCGGGTGTTATTGTTTCTTTTGAATTACCATGTTTTGCAACCATATTTTGCATGGCTTCATTCAGGTAAATGGTCATCAGCATGGCGGTTTCTATGGCCATGCCAAACAATGCAATAAAACCCACTGCAACAGCCACAGATAAATTCACCCCATAGAAATATACCATAAACACACCACCAATTAAAGCAAAAGGAACAGTGATCATAGTTATCAATGACTCTTTAAAAGAATGATATGTAAAGTATAGCACCATAAAAATGATAACAATTACTATGGGCATTATCATCTTTAGTGTTTTATTTGCCCTAATCTGGTTTTCCCATTGTCCGCTCCATTCCAGGAAATAGCCTTTGGGTAATTTGGTGATCATCTGGTTCAATCTATCCTGTGATTCTCTTACCGTACTTCCTAAATCTCTTTCCCGTACATTAAATAAAACCGTACCTCTTAACATGGCATTTTCAGAATTGATCATTGGTGGCCCGTCACTCAACGAAATATCCGCAACAGCTTCTAAAGGAACGGGGCCAAAGTTCATGGTCTGCACCTGTAATCGTTTTAAGGACTGCAGGTTGTTACGAAAATCCTGTCCGTAGCGTGCATTTACAGAAAACCGTTGCCGGCCTTCTATTGTAGTAGTGATCTTCATACCACCTAATGCACTCTCAATTATTGTATTCACATCATCTACACTTAAACCATACCTGCCTATTTCATTTTTCTTAATCGCAATATCAATATACTTACCACCAGTAATTGGTTCTACATACAGGTCTTTTACGCCGTCAATGCCATCCAATTGTTTTTTTATGATCTGAGCAAAAGCATAAATACTATCCAGGTTTTGTCCATAGACTTTTATGCCTACATCTGTACGTATACCTGTTGACAACATATTGATACGATTGATGATGGGCTGTGTCCATCCATTTGTAATACCTGGTATTTGTAGTTTTGAATTGAGTTCATTAATGATAGCATCTTTTGACAATCCTTTCCGCCATTCACTTTTAGGTTTTAATAAAATAATGGTTTCAATCATGCTGATGGGGGAATTATCTGTTGCCGTATTAGCCCTGCCTGCTTTGCCCAATACATGTGCTACTTCAGGTACCATTCGAATAATTTTATCCTGCACCTGTAACAATCTTTTTACCTCTGAATTAGAAACATCCGGTAAGGTTACCGGCATAAATAATAATGAGCCTTCATCTAATGCTGGCATAAATTCTGAACCCAGCCTTGTCATCATTACGCAGCCAATAATCAATGCAATGATATTTATGCCTATAATTGTTTTACGCCATTTTAAACAGCTTTTTAAAATAGGTGTGAAAATTCTTTCCAGTGTTCTGGTGATAGGGTTTGCATGTTCCGGTTTCAGTTTGCTGCCCCTGAGAAAAAAAGAAATTAAAACAGGTGTTAGCGTAATCGCCAGGAACGCGTCAATAAGCAGTATAAATGTTTTTGTCCAGGCCAGCGGGCTAAATAGTTTTCCTTCCATGCCTGTTAAAAGAAAAACGGGAAGAAAAGAAGTAACTACAATGATGGTTGAATAGAATACACCCGGCCCAACCTGAATGGATGATTTTTTAATTACTTCCAATCGTTCGTGGTTGCTTAATGGATCTTTATTTCTTTTAAACAAGCTTATCATACCGGTGATTATTTATCAAATGTTTGAGTTTTATTTATTTGTGCTTCGCTGATATGACGGTAAGCATTTTCCACCATCACAATGCCATCATCCACCACCACACCAATGGCCAGGGCAATACCCGTTAATGACATGATGTTGGAAGAAATTCCAAACATTTGCAGAAAAATAAAACCGGCTGCTACTGAAATCGGTAATTGAATAAGAATGATAACCGCACTGCGCCAATGCAAAAGAAAAATAAAAACTACTATTGATACCGTAATTAATTCTTCTGTTAGTGTACCCTTTACGGATGCTATTGCTTCTTCTATGAGTGTGCTTCTGTCATAAGAAGTTTTAAAAGTTATCCCTTCAGGCAAACCCTTCTGTACTTCCTTCATTTTTTCTTTTACGAGTTTTATGACTTTGTCAGCATTTTCTCCGTAACGCATTACTACAATTCCGCCTACCACTTCACCTTTACCATCCATATCAAAAATTCCTAAACGTAAATCACCTCCCATTTGCACAGTACCAATATCTTTTACACGAACAGGAATACCATTGTAATTGCTGACTGCAATATTTTCCACATCATCTTTGTCTTTGATGTAACCAAGCCCGCGAATAATATAAGCCATATCGGCCATTTCAAATTTTCTTCCACCCACATCATTATTATTGGCTTTTACTTTGTTCATTACATCCATCAAAGAGATATTATAGTATTGCAGTTTTACCGGATCAACAATTAGCTGGTATTGTTTTTCAAAGCCGCCGAATGACGCTACTTCTGCAACACCTGGAACTGTTTGCAGCGCAAACTTTATATACCAATCCTGTAAAGCCCGCTGTTCTCCTAAATCCATTTTCTGTGCATCCAGGTGATACCAGAAAATATGACCCACGCCTGTACCATCGGGGCCCAATGTGGGTGTTATACCCTGGGGCAATAATCGCTGTGCATAATTCAATCTTTCCAGTACTCTTGTCCTTGCCCAATAGATATCTACATTATCTTCAAAAATCACATACACAAAACTCATCCCGAACATGGAGGAACCTCGTATGTTTTTTATTTTGGGAATACCTTGCAGGTTACTCACCAATGGATAGGTAACCTGGTCTTCTATTACCTGCGGACTCCGACCCATCCACTCAGTAAAAACAATCACCTGGTTTTCCGATAAGTCCGGGATGGCATCAATAGGGTTTTGTCTGATGGAGTAAACGCCCCACACAAACAGGCCGCCTGCAATGAGCAGAACTATGAACCTGTTGCGTAAAGCCAGTTCAATTAACTTTTGAACCATAATGCTATTTTATAATAATTACCAGTTATCAAAGCGGAACAATTAGCCCTTTTTACTTTTTTTCTTTTCAACTAATGCTGTACCACACTTAGGACATTTGCCTTCTTTATCAAGTGCAACTTCCGGGTGCATAGGGCAGGTGTAAATCTTTGTAACTTCTGCCTTCATTTGTTCTTTGGCAGACAGGTGCATGTTCTTGCCGCATATAGGGCATTTTGCCGGATTGTGACTGGTTTCCTTCGGATGCATGGGACAACTGTAATTTTTAGTTAGATCCCTTTTCATTTGTTCCTTATTTGACAATTGCAATTTCATTCCGCATATAGGGCAGTTACCTGGTTTTTTCAGTGCTAATGTATCATGCATGGGACAGGTATAAATGGCCTGGTGTTTTGTGGTATCTGTTTTTCCTGCCTTGCCCTGTGCAAATAAACCCACAGTAACAATGGTTAAAGCTGCTACCAGCAGCATGCTGATTTTTTTCATTTTTTAGATTTTAAAATGTGTGAAATACATGATAGCCGCTGTAACGCGTTATCAATATTTAAACTAGTATAATTGATGGTTTAGAATGGGTCAGTCGAATGACAAACCCCTACCCTTTTAAATACCAGGCAGTACTGAAAGAAAGAAAAATCAAATCCGGAAATTACAATTGCGCAGATAAACAGGAATACCCTGGTGAGCTGGAGGTGCATGGGCACTGAAATGATTCACCACCGGTATGGAAAGATACAGTTCCGGCAAGCATGCAGACAAATGACTGGTTGCATCAGATGTTATGGCAAGCCATTGAAAAACAGGCTCAGCATTTTTTTGGTCCTTTTCTACTTTTAACTGTTTTTGTTCATCGTGGCAGCAACCTTTACTTGAAGCTTTTTCCATCCCGCAGCTCCCACATTTATTTTTGTTTTTAGCTGACATATCCCAGCTCATCAACTTACCCATGCAAAAGTGGAAATGAATGGTAGCACCACTGGAGACACTGAGATAAATAATAGCTAATATTGCTGCTAAAAACTTTTTCATAAATACAGGTCAAAAGTAAATCAATTTACCTGCTGGTAATAATAAAATGGCATGACTCTTATCATTACCATAATTGATAGCTCTCAGTCATAAAAAGTTGCCATTTGTCCAACAAAACCCAACCGGTGGTGATTGAAAACAATGTAAAACATCGTTCCCACAAACATATTTTCATAAATATTTTCATTGAATAATTTTTGTTCTGCCTGTAAAATTGAAATTATATAATAGTTACCTGGTAAACGGCTGGGATAGGGTAAAGTTTTCTAGCCTTAGCAGCCCTAACGACTGGTAATGAACAGGTAACAACAAAATTTAATTTACAGGCAACTTATCAAAGTCTTGTTTCGTATAATAGGGATATAAAGTAACTTTACTATACCTTACTACACAGGACATATTTTGGCGGATGAGGCTGTTCAAATATTAGCGCTTATTGAGGGATGTTGCAAAAACGATCGCAATAGCCAGGGTGTTTTATACCGCTGGCTATACGGGTACGCCATGAAAATCTGCTATCGCTATACCAACCACCAGCACGAGGCCGAGGAACTAACCAGTGAATCATTTGTAAAGCTTTTTAAAAACATTCACCAGTTCGATACCAACCGGCAATTGAATACTGAAGCATTGTTTAAAGCCTGGTTCAAAAGAATTACCATCAATACCTGTATAGATTATTTACGCAAGCATCATTCAATGCTGAATGGTCATACGTTGAGTACTGACAATGAAAACATTGCTGATGCTCATGAAACAGCCGTTGATAAATTATCGTATGAAGAAATAATCGAAGCCATCAAATTACTTACACCAGTATACAGAACCGTCTTTAACTTATTTGTTATCGAAGGAATGACGCACGAAGAAATAGCGTCACAATTGGGTATCAGTGTAGGTGCATCAAAATCCAACTTGTCTAAAGCCAGGCACAACCTTAGGAAAATCATTTTGCAACAAACCCAGTACAACAGCTATGTACAATCTTGACGATAAAGATTTAGACCGTATAAGCCGAAATGCTGCAGAAAACTACAAGGTTCCCGGCGAACCTTCCTGGGATGCTTTACAGAAAACACTGGATATTGAACTACCCGTTGAAAAAGAAAAAAAGCGAAGAGGTTTTATTCTTTTCTTTTTATTGGCTGGTTTGTTAGTTACAGGCAGTCTTATATGGTATGGCCAGCACAACATAAGAACTTCAACCTCGTTAAAAGATAAAGCGAATCAGCTTACTGTTACAGATAACAAAATTATAGACAGTAATAGTCTTTCTGCCCGTAATCAAAAACAGGAAAACAGCAGGAAGCATCAAAGTGATGTTGAGAAAACATTACCGGGTAATGCTGTTGCTTCACAAAAAAAACCATCCAGTCCTAAAAGCCTGTCAGAAACTTTACCGCTCCCAGAAAAGACAAGTGCCAGCTCTGTGAAAAACAATACCCTACTTAATAAAAACAATTACCATCCCGAAAAGAATTTTAATAACCCCGGTTCTGTACGTAAACAGCCGAAAAACATTGCTGATGTTGCCGCTGGTGGTCAACATGGATTTATACTATCTGCCGATAACAAAACAGCTATTGCAAAGAAGAATAAAAATAGAAATACTATAACAGACAGGAACTTAAATGACAAATTAAACAATAACAATAATAAAAAAGACATTGCAGCCAAAAGCAATTTAGTAAATGACGATGATAATAATATCAATCCTGACAACATAAGCTCGGACAAAGATTCCGCTACTGGTAAAGTTGCTGCCAATAATAATAAAGTTGTTGCGCCGCCGGTAGTCAGCAAAATAATTACAACCGATTCCGCAGCTTCACCGAAAAAAGAAACAGCAAAAGTTGCTGCGAAAAAGAACAAAGTCAATAAACGCGACAGGGCAATTAATATAGGGTTAGCTGCCGGCCTTGACCTGAGCACGGTTAAATATACTCACAGTGCTGATCCTGGTTTTAATCTGGGCCTGCTGGGTGGATACCAGTTCAACAAAAACTGGTCCGTTTATACCGGTGTTATATACACGAAAAAGAATTATAACCTGGATGGCAAAGACTATCACCCCCCTGTACACTACTGGACTACCTATGTAGACCTGCAAGCGGTAGATGGTTATTGCCGGATGTGGGAAGTTCCATTACTGGCCCGCTATACATTTGATTCCAAAACGAACAAGCATTTTTTTATCAGTACCGGTCTCTCGTCCTACTTCATGAAAAAGCAGCAGTACAACTATTCTTATAAGATTATCAATACAGGCAACTACGCCAATAGTGCCTGGACAAATGACAGCAGTTACAATCATATATTTTCAATCCTTCATTTTTCTGCAGGCTTTGAAAAACAAATGGGAAAACATCTCAATTGGCAGATAGAGCCTTATGCCAAGATTCCACTGGGCGGAGTAGGCTTTGGAAACATCAAACTCAGCAGCTTTGGCATAAATTTTTCTATACAGTACAGGCATGCTGTTAAATAGCAGGCCGTTATAAATCCAATACCGGTATAAATTTTATTTATGAAGAAAATCCAATTCTTATTTTCACTGATCATTGTTTCTATTATCTCCATTTTTATTTCCCTGGCTTGTAGTAAGGGTGGCAGTACGCCACCAGATCCTTGTGCGGGTAAGACCATTACAATTACGGCCAATAAAACAGACGCTGACCAGGGTGCTTCCAATGGCAGCATTACTGCATCAGCAGGTTCGGGTACATTCGCATTCAATATCAACAATGGGCCCTTTCAATCATCAGGAACATTTAATAACCTTGCTGCAGGTACCTATACCATTACTGCAAAGAATGCAAGCGGTTGTACGGGTGCCACCAATGTTACCGTCGGTCAAAATGATCTATGTGCTGGAAAATCAATTACTCTAACGGCTACCATCACCCAAAATTCAGATCCTTGCTCAGCCGCCGGTAAGGTAGTTCTTGCTGCTACAGGTAGTACCGGCTTTACTTATAATATCGACAACGGGGCTTTCCAGGTATCCGTAAATTTTAATAACGTTGCTGCAGGCAATCACAATTTTGGAGCGAAAGATGATGGAGGTTGTGTAAAGACAACTACTGTTACCGTTCCGGCCCTTGCAGCGGGCCCGGCTTTTACAGCCGTTAAGAGTTTAGTGTTGTCTACTTGTGCAGTATCAGGTTGTCATAACGGTACGCAAGCACCGAATTATACCAATGATTGCACTATAGTAGAGTTCGCGGATCTGATTAAAACCCGTGCGGTTGACCAGGCCGGAACTGCCGACCAAATGCCCCAACCACCAAGAGCAGCGTTGAACCAGGCAGATAAGGATAAGATAACTGCATGGATAAATGCCGGCAAACATTTTACAGATTGATAAATTATTATTTCATAAAATGTAAAACCTCTCTTAAAGGTGGTTTGTATTATTATAGTTTGTCGAACCAGACGCGACTATTATTATTCCAGTCGCCATTATAATTAATAAATAATTCTTCCCCAGCCTTAATAAATCGCACAGACTTAACAGTGATGGTTTCCGTATTAAAATCCATTTCATATTCGCAGTTGGACTTGTATGAATGATTGTAGATAGGCACATAACCCAGTGCCATACAACAATACTTTTTATCTGCACCCCATTCAAATATATAATCATGCAGCAAAGTTTTATCAAGCAGTTTCCGGTCTTCCTTACTCATTACGATTACTGGCGCAATTTCAATGATGGTATTTTCTTCAATGGACTGAACTGTAAACACACCCCTGCCCATAGCAGTTGTTGGAGCGATAAATAAAAACGGCTGTATCATTGTTTTGTGATTGGTAGCTCGTCTGCAATAAGAACCACCGATGGACTTTCTTTAATTAACAATTGTCAAAATTAGAAATAAGAAACGGTAAATTTGACGCATGAGCTTAGAATTGGAAGAACCAACTTTACAGGAACAGTTTCTGGAAGCAGTTCAGAGTGATGATGTACTGCGTGTCAAAGACTTTCTCAATGATCAGAACATCAGTGATGTAGCTTCTTTGATAAGCGAATATCCTGACTATGAAAGCAAGATAATTGCAAATATGAGTGTGCATCGCGCAGCCAAAGTTTTCAAAATCCTGGACCTGCCTGCTCAAAAAAATATCATACAGGAATTACCTCCGCTTAAAACAGCTGAATTATTAAATGAACTACCTGCAGATGACCGTACTGCTTTCCTGGAAGAACTTCCAAATGAAGTAGTAAAAGAACTTATCAGAACACTTGATCCTGAAGAAAGAAAAGTAACGCTGGCATTGCTGGGATACCCGGAAAGCAGCGTAGGCAGGCTAATGACACCAGACTACATAGCCGTTTCGCTTGAATGGACCATTCTCCAGGTATTGCAATACATCAGGGAAGTTGGAAAAAACAGTGAGACCATTGATGTGATCTATGTAGTAGATGAAAAAGGAATCTTTATTGATGACGTACGAATCCGTGAAATCATATTGGCGAACCCGGAAAAGAAAATGAGTGAAATCATCGATTATCGTTTTATTACACTTAATGTAAACGATGACCAGGAAATTGCCAGCCAGACATTCAAAATGAATAACCGGGTAGCCTTACCCGTTGTAGACAACAATAATTTATTATTGGGAATTGTAACCATTGATGACATTTTGTGGGTGACCAGTGAAGAGTTCAGTGAGGACATGCAAAAAATGGGAGGTACTGAAGCATTGGATGAACCCTACCTTGAAATACCGCTTTTCAAATTATTTAAAAAAAGAATTGTTTGGTTAGTAGTTTTATTTTTGGGTGAAATGCTGACGGCAACCGCCATGAAATATTTTGAAGGTGAAATTGCGAAAGCGGTAGTATTGGTACTATTTGTTCCCCTGATTATATCGAGTGGAGGAAATAGCGGATCACAAGCTTCTACTTTAATCATACAGGCAATGGCTGTGGGCGAAATTACATTGAGAGATTGGTGGAGGGTGATGAGAAGAGAAATCTTATCTGGTTTACTATTGGGTAGTGTTTTGGGATTGATAGGTTTTGTGCGCATCGTACTATGGTCTCAGATTTTTCCTGATGTTTATGGCGCATACTATATTCCAATTGCATTTGCTGTGGGTATTTCGCTGGTAGGAGTAGTATTGTGGGGAACACTCAGCGGTTCAATGTTACCATTACTACTGAAAAGACTGGGCGCCGATCCGGCAGTTTCATCTGCACCATTTGTCGCTACCTTAGTTGATGTTACCGGGTTGATCATTTATTTCAGCGTTGCATTTGGTATCTTAAATGGGATTATTCTTTAAATATAGATTCATGCTCAATACCATTTATTAGAATATGAGAAAAACTATCTGCATCGCAGCATTGTCATTGGCCCTTGCCAGTACCTATGCACAGAATCAATTGGGGAAATTAACAGTAGAAAAAATAATGCGGGATCCCAAATGGATGGGAACTTCACCCACGAATATTAACTGGAGCTACGACAGTAAATATATTTACTTTAACTGGAATCCTGAAAAAGCGCTTACAGATTCCCTTTATTATATCAGCAAAGAAAACACCGTTCCCCAAAAAACAACATACAGTCAACGGGAAGAGAAAACAAACGAAAGAAATATTGTTTACAATACCAGCCATAATTATTTTGTATACGATAAAGACGGCGATATTTTCATGACCGATGTAAAAACAGGCAAAGAAAAGCGAATTACACAAACCGCGGAAGTAGAAAGCAATCCCTTATTTTCCTTTAATGATTCCAAAATAGTTTATACCCGCAACCAAAATCTTTTTGCATGGGATATTACAAGCGGTTTAACCACGCAGCTCAGCAATTTCCAGCGTGGATCAGCACCACCAAAAGATCTCCGGAAAGACAACCTGAATGCACAGGAAAAATGGCTGAAGGAGGATCAGCTTAGCAATTTTGACGTATTGCGTAACCGCAAACGCAAAAGAGATGTTACCGATTCAATGAGCAATGCCATACCAAAAAGAAAAGAACTAAGAACTTTGTATACAGATGACAAAAGTCAGTTCGGAACCACCATTAGCGCAGATGGACGATTTATAACCTATCGCTTATTTAAGCCCGGGCAAGGAAAAACAACTATTGTACCCAGTTATGTTACCGAAAGTGGTTTTACAGAAGACATTCCGGGGCGTACCAAGGTTGGTGCACCACAGGGCACGCAGGAATTATTTGTTTTTGATTCGGAGAAAGATACGGTACTGGCAGTAAAAACAGATTCCGTAGCAGGCATAAAAGATTTACCGGCTTACCTGAAAGACTATCCACTGTTGTATAAAAAGAAACTCAGCGATTCATTAAACCGTGCCGTAAGTTTCTCAACTCCACTTTGGTCTCCGAAAGCCACCCATGTTATCGTTGATATTCGCGCCCAGGATTATAAAGACAGATGGATCATGTTACTGAATCCAGCTACAGGAAAACTAAGTTTGCTTGATCGCCAGCATGACGATGCATGGCTTGGCGGCCCAGGTGTGGGGGGTGGTTTTGGCGGAAGTAATGAAGGTTGGATAGATGAAAATACTTTCTGGTATCAATCAGAACAAACCGGTTATTCTCATTTATATACAATCGACGTAACGACAGGGAAGAAAAAAGCGCTGACCAGCGGAAACTTTGAAGTACAGCAGGTTCAGTTATCACGGGACAATAAATATTTTTTTATTGCCAGCAATGAAGTGCATCCGGGTGAACAGCAATTTTATCGGTTGTCCATTGCCGGTGGACAAAGAGAACGCATTACAACCATGACAGGCGCTAACCAGGTCAGTATCTCACCCGATGAAAAATATATTGCTTTCTTATATTCATATAGTAATAAACCGTGGGAGTTATACCTGCAGCAAAATAAACCCGGTGCAAAACCACAGCAGATCACTGATAAAGCCATGAGTGATGAATTTAAATCGTACACCTGGAAAGATCCACAGGTAATTACATTTGAAGCGAGAGATGGGGCAAAAGTCTATGCCAGGTTGTATAAACCTGCAGTAGCAAATCCGTCAAAGCCCGCAGTTATTTTTGTTCACGGTGCCGGCTACCTGCAGAATGCTCATAAATGGTGGAGCAGCTATTTCCGCGAGTATATGTTCAATAATTTATTATCAGATAATGGCTATACAGTCATGGATATCGATTATCGCGGCAGTGCCGGATACGGAAGAGATTGGCGGACCGGCATCTATCGCTTTATGGGTGGTAAAGATCTTACAGACCAGGTAGACGTTGCAAAATATATGGTTGATTCATTGGGAGTAAATGCCAAAAAAATTGGGTTGTACGGTGGTTCTTATGGGGGATTTATTACTTTGATGGCGTTGTTTACCACACCGGATGTGTTTGCAGCTGGTGCGGCATTAAGACCCGTTACAGATTGGGCACAATACAACCACGGATATACGGCAGCCATATTAAATGAACCTGTTAACGACAGTATTGCTTACAGAAGAAGTTCTCCATATTATTTTGTAAATGGTTTAAAAGGACACTTGCTAATCTGTCATGGCATGATCGACACAAATGTAAATTTCCAGGACGCAGTAAAACTTTCGCAACGTTTGATTGAGCTCGGTAAAGATAACTGGGAAATGATGGGTTATCCCATGGAAGATCATGGCTTTGTAGAACCCAGCAGCTGGACTGATGAATACAAACGGATTTTTAAATTATTTGAAAACAATTTGAAGTAAGTTCCCAGCATTTGCTTTTTCACCGATTCAAGCTAGCTGCAGTCTGTTCACAAAAGCGCTAACGATCAACCAGCTATTTATCGGTTACATCTTTACTTGTACTTTCATATGTAAGATGAAAAGTAAAAGTTATTCCCAAACTGTGATTATAATACATGGAAACTAAAATCGCGTTAATGGTATCACTGCCTTTTAAACCGTTTATAAAGTAGTTAATCTCCTAATAAATTCCATAATACCGCACTCTTATATTTCCATCATTCATCAACTTTGAATTACAGCCCAGAAAGGGCGTAATATCTTAACGATGGGCGTAGCCCGTCGAGGAGTGACACGAAGCGCAGCCCGTCGCCCAGTGACACGATGGGCGCAGCCCGTCGCCCAGTGACACGATGAGCGCACCCTCGCGGGGAACACGAGGTGCAGCCCGTCGCGGAGAGACACGAAGTTCAGCCCGTCTCACAGTAACCGACAGCCGCAGTACTGCGCATAACGTCAGCCCTGAAAGGGCGTAATATCTTAACGATGGGTGCAGCCCGTCGCGGAGAGACACGAAGTGCAGCACGTCTCACAGTAACCGACAGCCGCAGTACTGCGCATAACGTCAGTCCTGAAAGGGCGTAATATCTTAACGATGGGCGCAGCCCGTCGCGGAGTGACACGAAGCGCAGCCCGTCTCACAGTAACCGACAGCCGCAGTACTGCGCATAACGTCAGCCCTGAAAGGGTGTAATATCTTAACGATGGGCGCAGCCCGTCGCGGAGTGACACGAAGCGCAGCCCGTCGCCCAGTGACACGATGAGCGCGCACCGTCGCGGAGAACACGAGGCGCAGCTCATCGAGAAGCTACACGAGACGCAGCCGTCGCACCTCGCAAAACACAAAAAAAGTAAACCATGGGACAATCCCTCGTTCAAAACTATCTACACATCGTATTCAGCACGAAGTATCGTATACCGATGATATTCCCTCCGTTCGAACAGGAACTTCACAGTTACCTGGGTGGTATCTGTAAAAAACTTGAAAGCCCACCGATAAAAATTGGCGGCTATAAAGATCATATTCATATCCTATGCCGGCTGTCAAAAAAAATTGCATTAATGAAATTACTGGAGGAAGTCAAATCCCATTCTTCCAAATGGATGAAAACAAATGATGCATCTTTGAAAAATTTTTACTGGCAGGATGGTTATGGAGCATTCTCAGTAAACCCTGCGGAGATCGATCGTGTAATAAATTATATCAGCAACCAACATGTTCACCACAATAAAAAAACATTCCAGGATGAATACAGATGGCTTTTAAAAAAATACGGAGTTGCATATGATGAACGTTATGTATGGGATTAATTTTTTTGTCGGGAGTTGCAATGGTATCTTATCATTCTTTTCTTTACTCTTGTAGGTTTGCTTACAATAGTAATATCTGAACTAAATTCACTTGCTCAGTTCTTATGGCCTAATACACTCACTTCTCCTTGCTCTTGTTAACCCCTTGTCAAGAATAGAAATAAAACGATACTTTGACTTAAACCGGCGATATTTTTTGGTAATATTGCCCTTTAAGTAAAATCAAACGCTATGTGTGGAATTGTAGCCTATCTGGGACCACGTGAAGCATTCCCAATCATATTAAAGGGATTAAAGCGACTTGAGTATCGCGGTTATGATAGTTCGGGTGTGGCACTGCTTAGCAATAAAGGGCTGAATGTTTACAAGAAAAAAGGTCGAGTGGCGGAACTGGAAGAAAGCCTGTTAGGCACTGACCTGCATGCCCACGCGGGAATTGGACATACCCGATGGGCTACTCATGGAGAACCCAGCGACAGGAATGCGCATCCACATACTTCCTCCAATGGCAAACTGGCTATGATACATAATGGAATTATTGAAAACTATGCACAGTTAAAAAAAGATTTACAAAATAAAGGCTACACGTTTAAAAGTGATACAGATACGGAAGTGTTGCTCAATTTCATTGAAGACATTCAAAAAAATAATAATTGCGGACTGGAAGAGGCCATGAGAATTGCATTGAAAAGGGTGACTGGAGCTTATGTGATTGTGATATTGGACCAGGATAACCCGGATATGCTAATCGCTGCGAGAAAAGGAAGTCCATTGGTAATTGGTGTAGGGAAAGGAGAACATTTCTTGGCTTCTGATGCAACACCTATTATAGAATACACCAAAGAAGTAGTGTATGTGAACGACTATGAAATGGCCATCATCCGCCCGGATGAATTGATTTTGAAAAACCTGGGCAACGAAAAAATTACTCCTTATATCCAAAAACTGGATATGGAATTAGCCGCTATTGAAAAAGAAGGCTTTGAACATTTCATGCTCAAAGAAATTTTTGAACAACCTGCTACCATTTATGATTGTTTACGTGGAAGGCTGGATGCAGTGGCCGGTACCATTACCATGAGTGGTGTTCAAAATTACATTGAACAACTTACCAATGCCAACCGGATTATTATAATTGCCTGCGGAACCAGCTGGCACGCGGGGTTGGTGGCTGAATACATAATGGAAGAGCTCTGTCGCATCCCCGTCGAGGTTGAGTATGCGTCCGAATTTCGTTATCGCAATCCAATTGTAAACAAGGGTGATGTGATTATTGCCATTTCACAAAGTGGTGAAACAGCCGATACATTGGTGGCTATTGAGAAAGCCAGGGAACAGGGGGCTATAATTTTTGGGGTTTTGAATGTAGTAGGATCTTCTATAGCCAGGGCTTCTCACGCTGGCGCATATACGCATGCCGGGCCGGAAATAGGTGTTGCCAGTACCAAAGCGTTTACTGCACAACTGGCCGTACTAACCATGGTTGCCTTGAAAATAGCGCACGAAAAAGGCACTATTAACCATGACCGTTATATGTATTTGCTGAATGAACTGCATGTAATCCCCGATAAAGTTGCCAGCATCCTGGAGAATACAAACAATATCAAAAGAATTGCAGACAAATACAAAGATGCAAACAACGCATTATTCCTGGGACGTGGTTATAATTTCCCCATTGCCTTAGAAGGTGCATTAAAATTAAAAGAGATTTCTTACATCCATGCGGAGGGTTATCCGGCTGCAGAAATGAAACATGGACCCATTGCATTGGTAGATGAAAAACTGCCGGTTGTATTTGTGGCAACAAAGGATGTTTATTACGAAAAAATTGTTAGCAATATCCAGGAGATAAAAGCACGCAAAGGAAAAGTGATTGCTGTGATCAGCGAAGGGGATGAAACCATTGCCGGCATGGCAGACGATGTTATGATTGTACCGCAGGCTGATGAAATTGTTGCACCGCTGTTAACCGTCATACCTTTGCAATTATTAAGTTATTATACAGGTGTAGCCAAAGGACTTGATGTTGACAAACCCCGCAACCTTGCAAAAAGCGTAACGGTGGAATAAATCAGATGGGTACACACACAATTGCGTTGAACAAGTATAACGCCTTCTTTCAAAATTCAATAGATGAATATCATTCGAAAAAGCCCTGTTGATTCACTTGGTTATCATTTTATACCAGGATCGTTTTTACCAAAAGGGAAAGACGAATACTATCTGCGCAATAAGCAAAATAGAAACGGTATTAATTACCGGAAACTAACTGCTTTCGAAATTGAATTATTGGTACGCAACCGTAATACTTCTGATAACTGGAACAATATTTTAGTGTCTGATGCATTTTCGCCGGAGATGGTGCAAAATTGTAAATTTTATGGATTGGTGCGCATTGGTAAATTAGAGGCTTTCTATCTTGAGTTTCACAATCTTCGAAGACCCGTTGGTTTATATAATAGCACCATCATCAGTTCTGATCTCGGAAATAATGTGGTGGTGGATAATTGTAACTATCTCTCCCATTATATTATTGGCAATGAAGTGATGATAGTAAATGTGAATGAATTGGCAACAACGGATTATGCTCGTTTTGGCAACGGATTGGTAAAAGATGGTGAGGAAGAAAAAAACAGGATCTGGCTGGAAGTCTGTAATGAAAACGGCGGCCGGAAAATTATTCCTTTCGATGGTATGTTGCCCGGAGATGCTTACTTATGGACGCGATACAGGGACAACACAACATTACAGGAAAAATTTAAGGAATTTACCGACAACCAATTTGATAAACGACGCGGATATTATGGTGAAATTGGTGATCGAACTGTTATCAAAAACTGCAGGATCATCAAAGATGTTTGGATTGGAACTGATGCGTACATCAAAGGGGCCAATAAACTAAAAAACCTGACCATTAATTCCAATGGCCATGCTAAATCACAGGTAGGTGAGGGTTGTGAACTGGTGAATGGTATTATAGGAGAAGGCTGTCGCATATTCTATGGCGCAAAAGCAGTTCGTTTTATAATGGCTTCTCACTCCCAATTAAAGTATGGTGCAAGATTGATTAACTCATACCTTGGTAATAATGCCACCATTTCCTGTTGTGAAGTTTTAAATTCATTGATTTTTCCCGGGCATGAACAACACCATAATAACTCCTTTTTATGTGCGGCACTTGTCATGGGACAAAGCAATATGGCTGCAGGCGCTACCATTGGATCTAATCACAATAGCCGAAGTGCCGATGGTGAACTAATTGCAGGTCGGGGGTTCTGGCCCGGATTATGTGTAAGCTTAAAACACAATTCGAAATTTGCAAGTTTCGCTATTCTGGCCAAGGGAGACTATCCGGCAGAATTAAATATCCCATTTCCATTTTCTTTAATCAGTGATGATGTAAGTCACAACCGTTTGATCATCATGCCTGGTTATTGGTTTATGTACAATATGTATGCACTCGCACGCAACGCATGGAAATATACGGATCGCGATAAGCGAACTGAAAGAACACAACTCATAGAATATGATTTCCTGGCACCGGACAGCATAAATGAAATCATCACTTCGTTATCGCTGCTGAAAACAATTACCGGGAACGCCTATGCGAAAAAACTGCAATTACGGTTAACAAAGAATGAAATTGATAAAGCCGGTGAAAAATTGCTGGAAGAGAAAAATGATTTGGTAAATGAAATGGATTTGATTACAGAAGAAATTGAAAACAGTGACCGACAGGTTGTTCTTATAAAAGTGTTGCAGTGCTATCATTTATTTAAAGAACTAATTGAATGGTACGCAACTACCGAGTTAATACAATTCATTGAAAACAACCAAATAAAAACGAGTGAAGCATTTTTTAAACAGTTACCGGCTGCCGGCAAAAAAACTGAATGGATTAATATAGGAGGTCAACTGATAGCCCAGCCAGTATTGGATAAATTTCTGCAGCAAATTCAAAACGGCAAAATTAAAACATGGGCAGCCGTACACTCATTTTATAAAAAACAGTCCGCTATATACGCGCAACAAAAATTACAACACGCGCTGGCATCCTTAAAAGAAATACATGGCATCGATCTTAAGAAAGACAAGAAGGCATTTAAACCCTTGCTACTACGCAGCGTGCTTACTAAGGAATGGATGGTAAAAAATATTTATGAAAGCCGTGCAAAAGACTACGACAATGCGTTTCGGCAAATGGTTTATGAAAACAACAACGAGATGAACTCCGTCACCGGGAAATTAAAGGACAATAGTTTTATTGCAGAACAGGCGGAAAACCTGGTCGCTTTTAAAAAAACAACACAACGCATCATAAAAATGATGAAGCTGTAACTTTTATAGCTATAATTTCACAAATTGAATGCTTGCAAGACAATAACTACCTTCCCGGGCACTCAATAAATATGACCCTGCCGGAAGATCAGATAATCTCAATGGAATGCTGTTAAGGCCTGCTGAAATTTTATATTGAAAACCAGCGATGTTTCTGCCGATTATATCGTTGATGATTATCCGCAAATTCGCGTTGTGACTACTATTCAACTGCAATAAAGCATTCCCATGAATGACCGATGGTATTATCCTGCTGAATGTTTTATCATTTCCTTTAACAGAAATTATATTACTATAAAATGTTTCGCTGATTCCAATCACCTGCAGCCGGTACCATTGCATACTTACAACAAGTCTCGAATCGCGGTACTGATAATCAAACCCGTCTTTTATGGCTTTGATATTGGCAATGGTAGAAAAATGAATCCCGTCTGATGATGCCTGTAATTCAAACCAAACCGGTAATAGCGCATTATCGGTTTTCCAGATTAACTGTACAGCTTCATTTGTTTTTTGAGCGCTAAACAAAAAATCCCTGACAGGCAATGGATTTTGCAGCGCAGCATTGCTGGACAATGTAAAATAAGTGTTGGTATTGGGTGCTATAAAACGGGCGACATCGCTAATTACCGAGCCAATACCAACCACTCCGGTGGTGCCCGTATTTCCAGCATCCTGCCAAACCACACTAAGCAATTGTGCTACCCGTAATGAAGAAAGGTCCGTTACGCCACCACTGTTCACGTTATCAAAAGACAATTCGATGTTAGCAGTGGCATTCGCCGCATCAGCCTCAACGGACCAATATTCCAGTGATGAAATATGATCGACACCTGTTCCCACAACATTCGAAAGCAACTGAGGATTGCTTTTAAAAAATTCTACTGTATAACTACCGGTAGCATTTTTTAATTCAAGCCATCGCTGCACAATACCTTTTCCTACCGGGAAAAGAAAATGAAAGGAGCCATTCAATCCTTCTTTCCTGAGCCTGCCATTAATAAAACTATTATTGCTGGCAGAGTCCGCTATTAGTGAACAAGTACTCAGCAAATTAACTTTGAATAAATTTGTATGTACTATTCCATTGACAAGGGCCAGTTTGAATGGAAGGGAAATATCTGAAAGCAAAGAGATTCCTGCGGGGTTATTGATCCTGAAATTTACGCTGTTGATGATACCACCCGAAATATTTACCTGCTGAATGTTAACACCATTTAATTCCATTACCGGTAATCCGGTAGATGACTCCGTAATGCTGCCACTGCTTTGAATGAGATTTCCTTTTATAAAAGTGGTATTATTGTTCGGCTGACTGGCGATATTAAAAACACCACCGTTTTGAATATAATCTCGTTTTATTATTACATTATTTGTTATATCAAGATTGACAGTAACACCCGTGTTGATGACCAGGTCTCCGTTAATATTTAAAGGACTTGCTGCAATAGCATTGTAAGTCTGTGTACCACCAGACGCCTCTGAATTAAACATTAATATGCCATAAAACCTGTTGGCCGACGAAAATGTATAACTACCCCCCGGCACATCAAATTTAAAAATTCCTGTCTCTGTACCCGGAGATTTTGATAAAAGACTAACCAACGTTGCATGAGATGCTCTTGTGTTGTGCGTATATTGACCACCGTTATTAATTTGAATGGAATCAGCCACCAACACAGCATTTCCGCTTGTATTTCCGGAACGGTTACTAAAAATCCCTCCGTTGTTAATAGTGATTCCATAACCCGGTCCGGTTGCAGCAAATGCAGGAACAGTAGCTACATTAGAAGGAGGCAATACCAGTTCAATATGTCTGCCATTGTCGGGGGAAATAGAAATTGTCTTAACTGTAATCGCTAAACTTCCGCCCGGCAGGGTTACTGTATAATCAACAGCTACAAAACTATTGTCCAACTGTACATTATCTCCTGGTGCCGGAACTACATCGCCTACCCAGTTAGCCGCCGAGTTCCATTGACCGTCGCTTGCTTCACCATCCCATTTCAATTGTGCCGCTAAAGAATTTGAAAATAAAATGAAAATAAGGAACAGATAATTCAACCTGGTTTTGAACCCTTTCGTCACTGATAGATATTTCATACACTGGCTTTGGTTTTTGAAAGAATATTGAGACCTGATTCCAGGGGCAGTCAGTTATAAACTGCATCCGGATAATTAGGTCAGCAATCTAGTTCGTCAGCAAAAATTCTTCAATAACCTAAGCGTGGTATTTTAATTCACATTTGAATAAGTTTGTGTATCCACGGAAAAAAAAATTCCTTCTCTTACAGAAGGAACGAATATTAATACAAGAGATTGAAATCCGGGTATATGAAATTGTGCGATAGTGATTTAATAAAAATAAGCTGCGGAAAGATTAGCCAATAATCTAACCTGGATGAAAAAAAATTTTGATTTATTTTTTCCTGAAAAACAATCTTACCGGCACACCTTTAAAATTGAAATGTTCCCGTAATTTATTTTCCAGGTAATTCTTATACGGTTGCTTTATATCATCCGGAAAATTGCAAAAAAATGCAAATGAAGGAACAGCAGTGGGTAACTGTGATGCATATTTGATACTAATGGCATGTCCCCTTACAACCGGGGCATGATATGATTTAACTGCATCCTGGATGACTTCATTTAACGCCGAAGTTGTGATTTTTCTATGCCTGTTTTCATATACTTCAATAGCAGTTTCTATTACCTTAAAAATGCGTAGTTTGTCTTTAACAGAAATAAACAGAACCGGTACATCTTTGAAAGGTGCAATTCTTTCTTTGAGTTCTTTTTCATAGTCACGGGATGTATTGGTTTCTTTTTCCATTAAATCCCATTTGTTCACCAGCAGCACGATGCCTTTTCCTTTTCTTGCCGCGAGACTGAATATGTTGATGTCCTGTGCGGTGATACCTTTTCCTGCGTCCAGCATCAACAGGCAAACATCTGCTTCATCCATTGCTTTAATAGCCCGGATCACGGAATAAAATTCCAGGTCTTCCATCACCTTGGTTTTTTTACGAACACCGGCAGTATCGATCAATATAAATTCTTTCTGGAAAAGTTTGTAATGAGTATGTATAGTATCTCTTGTGGTCCCTGCAACATCGCTCACAATGGTTCTTTCCTCTCCTATCAGTGCATTCAGCAATGATGACTTTCCAACATTGGGTTGGCCAATGATGGCAAATTTGGGAAGACCATCTTCTTCCGGTTCTGCAACATCTTCGTCGCGGATTGCAGCTGTTACGGCATCTAACAATTCGCCCGTTCCACTACCAGTCATTGCTGAAACGAAAAATATATGTTCAAAGCCAAGGCTATAAAATTCAGTAGCCTCCATTAATCGTTCATGGTTGTCTACTTTATTTACTAGCAGGTATACAGGTTTGGAGGTTCGTCTCAATACATTGGCCATGGCTTCATCTAAATCTGTAATGCCACTACTGCAATCCACTACAAATATGATGGCATTGGCTTCTTGTATTGCTACCAATACCTGTTTTTTAATTTCTTTTTCAAAAACATCCTGGCTTTCCTCTACAAAACCACCGGTGTCTATCACGTTAAACGCCTTACCATTCCAATCAGTAACACCGTATTGGCGATCGCGGGTCACGCCACTGATATCATCCACAATGGCTTTACGTTGCTCCAGCATCCTGTTAAAAAAAGTGCTCTTGCCAACATTGGGTCTGCCGGTGATGGCTACTGTATAACTCATAACTATATCCGCTCCTGCGGTCATTTAATAATCTCAGTAAAATTTTAATGATACCCGTACTCCTTTAGAAAAAGATCGTTGTCGCGCCATTTAGGTTTTATTTTCACAAACAATTCCAGGAATACTTTTCGGCCCAGGAATTTTTCAATATCCGCTCTTGCTGCCATACCCAGCGCTTTAATACGCTGCCCCCCCTCTCCAAGTATAATTCCTTTTTGCGTATCGCGCTGCACAATGATATCTGCCTGTATTTTGATCAATGTCGTCTTTTCCTTGAATTCCTGTACCAACACTGTTGTATGATAGGGAATCTCTTCCTCGTACAACTCATAAATTTTTTCGCGGATCATTTCACCTACAAAAAAACGCGTAGGCAAATCTGTCATTTCATCCTCGGCAAAAAAAGGTTGGCCTTCCGGCAACCATTCAGTTACTTTTTTCAGCAAACCATCAACATTAGCGTTCTTGAGCGCAGAGATGGCAATCACCTCTTTACAATAATCCTGCTGCTTGAAAAATTCGCTGACGGATTGTATTTTTTCCTGGCTCACTTTATCGGCTTTGTTGCAAACAACTATAACTGGTACGGTTAACCGCAATTTGGAAAATATCGCATGCGATTCATCAGGGTTGCTTTCAGTGGCATCATGCAGCAATACTGCTATATCAGCGTCTTCCAATGCCTCCTTTACCGCCAGCATCATTTTTTCATGCAGTTTATATTTGGGTTCAATGATACCGGGTGTATCTGAAATAATTACCTGGTAATCTTTGGTGGTCAAAATACCTTTTATGCGATGGCGTGTGGTTTGCACTTTGGAGGATATAATGGCCAACTTCTCTCCCAGCAGTGCATTCAGCAATGTACTTTTCCCCGCATTGGGTTTACCAAAAATATTTACAAAACCAACTTTCATGGAGTAAAGCTTCAAGTTGCATGCTTCAAGCTATAAGAATGAGAAAGGTAATCAGATCCTTCTATTGAATCCAGGCAACTGGTAAATAATAAATTAAAACAGCCAAAACTGTGTTTGGCTGTTTCGTTGTTGCGAAGGGAGGGATCGAACCTCCGACCTTCGGGTTATGAGCCCGACGAGCTACCGCTGCTCTACTTCGCGATGTGTGGGGTGCAAATGTAAGGCAAGAATAACTTACAATCCAAATAAAATGGTTGAAGGTTTAAGGTTGATGGTTTAACGTGGCAGATGCTAAAAAAATAAGGTATAGGGAATCTTACTCCTTATACCTTATACCTTAATCCTTATACCTTTATGACTTATATTTTCTTCACCCGGCTCGCACCACTGTTATGCATTTTTCTTATCACTCCATTTCCTTTAATACGGATATCGCTCGCTCCACTTGCAGATGCATTCAATTCCTTATCAACTGTGATTTTAATATCGGATGCACCCGATGCTTCCGCATCGCAAGTTTGTGCTGTCAAATCATACCCTTTAAAATCGCTGGCTCCACTTGCATCAATTACCAATGAACCCACTTTGCCGCTTGCGGTAATGTCTGATGCTCCACTGAGGTCTGCCTTTAGGTTGGCAATATCAATTTCACCTTTAAAATCGCTGGCACCAGAAAGGTTTATGTCCAAATCACCTGCTTTTAATACACCATTTACAAATATATCACTTGCACCAGAAGCGTTTAATTTGTTGATGTTTTTGAAAGATACATACGCACGCATTTTTTTGTTACCAAAATTCCATTTGAATCCATCATTATCGTACCAGATGCGTAATATTCCATCCTTTACTTCTGTTCTTATTCTATCGCGGAACTTTACGTCTGTGGCGCTGACTGCGATGCCATCCTCATCACCCTGGGTAAGATAAAGATCAATGGCACTTGAAACTTTGATACCGGTAAAACCAGATATCGTCCTTTTTTCAGCATTGGCATCATTCACTATCGTCTTTTGTGCATTTGCCAAAAAAACGAAACCCAACAGCATAATGTTCAAAAATATTTTTTTCATGTTTTCTTATTTGTAATTAATAATAATCAACCCTACGATGTTCTCACTACTCACCACTCATTACCTGCTGCTTTTAACACTCCCTCCACTACTGGTAGATATCTTTGTAATTACTCCTGCACCTTTATAACTTATATCTCCACCGCTGCTGGCACCCGCAGACAATTCTTTACTTACACTTATTTCGATGCTGCCTCCGCTGCTTGCATCTGCGTCACATTTATCACTTACCAGGTCGTATCCATAGAAACCAGCACCACTGCTGGTTTCAACGTTTACCGATAGTGATTTGCCACTGACATGAGCTGTTGCCCCACTGCTTTCATCTACATACAGGCTATTTGCCTGTATTGTTCCGTTTAAGTCCGCTCCGGACGACAAATAAATCTTGAGTTCTCCCGCGGTTAATGTGCCATCAATCTGGGTAGAAGAACCGGATGAGCCATCAAGTTTATCGAGTTGTTTAAATGAAACATAAGCCTTAAGCCTTTTTCCTTTGGAATTCCAGCCTTTGTACCAATGTTCATTATCATAATAGATCTTTAAGATACCGGCAACGACTTCAGTCCTGATGCGATCGCGGTATTCTTTTTCCGAAGCGCTTACAGCAACGGCTTCAGTATTACCCTGCTTGATAACGAGTTCAATACCGTGAGAAACTTTTATTCCATGAAAATTACTGACCGTCCTCGTTTCCGCATTGGCATCATTGATTATTTTATCCTGTGCCAGTAAAGAAATACTGAGCAGGCAGGTTAAGGCAAAGAAATATATTCTCTTCATAAACATTATTTTTTATTAAGACGTGAGACCTGTTCAAATGTTACAACAAATAAAATTTTTCTCCCTTAACTTTGTCGCTTCCTGCAGAAATGCGGGAAACAGCGTCCTCGGGGTGCTAACTGCCAAAAGGCGGAAGGCTGAGATCAAACCCGTAGAACCTGATCAGGGTAATGCCTGCGCAGGAAAGGTGAACCGAACTGAGTTCTCTCCTCTTTTGCTATGCAGCATTTCCCTCAAATCAATTTTTTAACCGGGCTTAAGTGAAAAGCTTATGGTATAAGGAATAAGTTAATCAGCCTTACACCTTAAACTTTACCGCCTAACCCTTTCTAAAATTTATTTATGAAAAAATTGCTTTGGGGAATTTGCTTTCTGTTGATGCAAGATTTTTTATTTGCACAACCAGGAACAACAATCCTCGTCACAGATCGGCCTGGCAACGCGATTCCGAATGCCAGCATTGAACTGGAAAAAACTGGTTCATTCGTGGCAGATGCTGATGGTAAACTTTTTATAAAAGTGAAAAAGAGCGGGCTTTTAAAATGCCGTGTCAGCAGCATAGGATTTAAAACCCTCGATACGCTAATAGAACTGCCGGCATCCTTATTGAAATTTCAGTTATTGCCGGCTACTTTGTTTTTGGATCCAGTTGAAATAAGGGCGCTACGTGCCGGGGATAAAGCACCCTTTGCAAAAAGCAATCTCAATAAACGGGATATAGAAAAACAAAACCTTGGACAGGATTTACCATTTGTATTAAATCAAACCCCCTCCGTATTTGTTACTTCAGATGCTGGTAACGGTGTTGGATACACGGGATTACGCATCCGCGGTACCGATGCTACAAGAATCAATGTAACAGTCAACGGTATTCCCTATAATGATGCAGAAAGCCAGGGCACTTATTTTGTAGATCTCCCAGACATCAGTTCTTCACTGAACAGCATCCAGGTACAACGAGGAGTGGGTACTTCATCCAACGGTGCAGGTGCATTCGGCGCCAGTATTAATTTAAGTACCAATGAATACAATGAAAAAGCTTACGCCGAAGTCAGCAATAGTTTTGGTTCCTTCAATACCTGGAAAAATACAGTTAAGTTCGGTACGGGTTTAATCGACAATCATTTTACCATTGATGGACGGCTTTCAAAAATTTCAAGCGATGGCTTTGTTGACCGTGCCGGCACAGATTTAAAAAGCTTTTACGTCAGCGGTGCTTATATCTCTGGAAAATCTTCGCTGCGTTTAAACATATTTTCAGGTAAAGAAAAAACCTACCAGGCATGGAACGGCATTCCCCAGTACAAACTTTTTTACAACAAAGACAGTTTATTGCAGCATTACAATAATAATTTGGGAACGCTTTATTTTACTGCAGCAGATTCCAGCAATCTTTTCAACTCCGATCCGAGGAAATACAATGTATTTACATACCAGAATCAAACCGATAATTACCAACAGGATCATTACCAACTTTTTTTCAATCATCAATTCAATGCAGACTGGTCGTTTAATACAGCTATCTATTTATCCAAGGGGAAAGGATATTACGAAGAATATAAGAATGACGCAAAATACAGCAGCTATGGCCTGCCCAATCCTGTTATTGGCAATCAAACCATAAACAGCACCGGCCTGGTGCGGCAGCTGTGGCTGGATAACAATTTATATGGTACCATTTTTTCCATGATCCAAAAAACCAAAAAAGAACAATTCACATTGGGGGGTGGTTGGAATGAATATGATGGTAAACATTATGGCAATATTATATGGGCCGATATAGGCATTCCAAAAGATTTTCAATGGTACTTTAATAAAGCCACAAAAAAAGATTTCAATATATATAGCAAATACCAATACAAAATAACCGCTAATCTTGAAGCACTGGTGGATTTACAATATCGCAGAATTGACTATAATGTAAATGGTACAAGAAAATTCCCGGATTTGAAAGTTGATCAGGCTTTTCAATTCTTCAATCCAAAACTGGGTCTCACTTATTCGATAGGTTCATTGATTGCGTATGGTTCTTATGCAATTGCCAATAAGGAACCCAATAACAATGATTATGAAACGGGCACCGCAGCGGCTGCACCTAAAAGAGAACAACTGCAGGATGTTGAACTGGGTATTGAAGAAAATAAAATTAAATATAGTTGGAACGTGAACCTTTATTACATGAATTATAAGGATCAACTGGTGTTAACAGGTAAAATAAATGATGTGGGTGATGCAGTTCGCATCAATGTTCCCTCCAGCTATAGAATGGGGATCGAACTACAGGGAAGGTATAAACTGAATGAATACCTGCAGTTAAGCGGCAATCTCACCCTGAGTGAAAATAAAATCAAAAATTTCTATGATAATGTACCCCGGTACAATGTGAATTTTGATCTCATTAAACAAGATACTTTTTATTATCACAAGCCGGATTTGGCATTTTCACCAAAAATTATTGGATCCGGCATCATTCAGTTATTCCCTTTTGTCAATGCAGAAATGGATCTTACCGGTAAATATGTGAGCCGTCAATACCTGGACAACAGCAGCAGCAATGCCAAAAGTATCAATGGGTATTTTGCACAGGACCTGAGATTTCAATACAACTGGCATAATAAGTTAACGCGGGATATTATTATTGTGGCACAATTGAATAACTTATGGAATAAAAAGTACGAATCTAACGGTTATACCTATAGCTATTTTTATGACCAGTCTTTAATCACTGAAAACTTTTATTTTCCAATGGCCGGACGAAACTTTATGCTGGCATTGAACGTAAAATTCTAAATCCAATCCCCGTACCCCTAAAGAAGGAACTTAGATGCAGTTGCAATTCTTTTGCAACTGCATTTATTCAATCCCCTGGAACCGGTTTGCAGGTAAAAGTTTTTTGAAAAATTTATTGAAGATGCGCTTCAGTTCCCGTTTGGCGGGTCAGGGGGTTTTGTACTTCTCCTGCCATGCCAGTACACCACCTTCTACATTTACTGTATTGGTAAATCCCATGGATTCTAAAAACAAACAGGCCGTCACACTCCGTTTTCCGCTGCGGCAATGCACAATCAGTTCTTCATTTTTTAAATCATCCAGTTCATCCACCTGCATTGATTGTATCTTTCCCAATGGAACCAGTTTGCCGCCAATATTGAATTCCTTGTACTCTTCTGGTTCCCGCACATCAATCAGGTTTATTTTTTCACCCTCATCCAGCTTTGCCTTGAGTTCTTCTACTGAAATATTTTTCATAAATAAATTTTTAAGGATTCTTAGAACCAGCGGGCGATTTAAAAGTGGAATCTTTTACCGGTTTGTCTACACTCAGCCAGATATCAATTAACTGCCCCTGGTGAATCCTGTTAATCCGCCTATCTTCAGTATATCTTTCCGGGCTTTGCCTGCGTATAAATCCATTTAATGTATCCTTTACTGATGGATCAGGTAACACAACGCCAAATTCAAGTCCGCTTCCTTCCATCAATACTTTGGCTTCGTTATATGTCATACCAAAAAGATCCGGCACAGACATATCAACATCAGCTATACCATTGCTGATAATTAAATCAATTTTTGATCCCATCGGAATCTTCGTTCCAAAAACAATTTCTTGTCCATTATACATTTGTTTTTTCACAGAGTTTTTTGCAAAATCAGGAACAAAGCTGGTATCACCTAACTTCAATCCTGTTTGTTTAAGTAAAATGGCTGCGCTTCTGAAATTCTGACCTACCAGCTGCGGCATTTGAATCAGTGGAGGTACGGATCTGTTTACGGTAAGATAAACGGTACGGTTAACTTTCACTTCTGCATCCTGTTCGGGAAATTGCTTTACCACTGTCAAAGGTGGTATGGTATCTACGTAAACAGAATCCTGGATTAAAATATCGAAGCCCTGGTCTTCCAATTGCTTTTTTGCCTCGGCCATGCTCTTGCCAATTACCTGCGGAATCTTCAAAATTTTCCCGTGATGCGTAATCCAGTTAAGGGACGTCATAAAAATAAACAGCAGTAAAAAAAGCAACGCAACAGCAAAAAGGAGGTTGGCCCAGAGCGGCCGTTTTGTAATAAATTCAAACACGGTTTATTTTTTATTTTTTATTGAACCAGCTTTTGAAACTTCCCTCAGCATCGATGCCTTTTGCCCCGCACCAGATGCGGAGTCGCTCCATTCAACTGCAAATCTTAATCCGCTTTTGCGCTATTTGGCTTTCTTGCTAATGCATCTTCTACCAACGCCGTGTAGAAATCTTTTAAGTCCCAGCCCAATGCCCTTACCTGCTGCGGCACTACGCTTGCATCCGTTTGACCGGGCACTGTATTTATTTCAAGCATATAAGGAACATCTTTTGATTCGTTATAAATAAAATCAATTCTTACTACACCGCGACAATTAAATACTTCGTATACTTTTCTTGCTGCAGAACGAATTTTTTCAGCAATGACTGGATGTATTTCAGCAGGCGTAATTTCTTCACTCATACCCTCGTATTTTGCCTCAAAATCAAAGAATTCTTTTTTTGTTTTTATTTCAGTGATGGGTAAAACAATTACTTCTTTGGTTGTTTTAAAAACGCCGACGGTAAACTCGCGACCACTGATAAACTCTTCCACTAATACCTGTTCATCTTCCTTAAATGCTTTTTCAAGCGCAGTAGAAAGTTCATCTTTTGTATTCACTTTGCTCATGCCAATACTGGAACCACCACTATTGGGTTTCACAAAAACGGGGAGCGACAATTGATTGAGTATCTCGGCCGGAGGTATATTAGTGTGCCTGAACAGGTGCAATGATTTGGCAACATTGATTCCTCCAAATGCAGCCACTGCAACCGTATAACGTTTGTTCATCGTTAATGCAGAAGTTGCGGCATCGCAACTTGTATAAGGCAGGTTCACCATATCAAAATATCCCTGTAGCTTTCCATCTTCACCCGGTGTACCATGAATGCCAATAAACACCGCATCAAATTTGATTTGATTTCCATCTATCGTTAATGAAAAATCATCCCGCCTGATATTTATTTTTTCAGACAAACTATTTGTATAAAACCACCCTGTTGGAGTAATATCAATTTTATAAACATTGAATTTACTGCTATCCAGGTTTTTTTCAATGGTAACTGCACTCTTATATGATATGGCAGCTTCGCCCGAATAGCCACCGGTAATAAAAGCAATATTAGGTTTTAGCGCCATCATAAATAAGATTTCAAGATGCTTTCAGACAGTTTAATCTTAACGCAAATATTGAGTAAAAATTCAACAACCGTGAAACTCCTGGGAAAAATATAGCAAAATTCACCGGCAAGATTAATGCAATAAAAAAAAGGTGAAGGAATATTTTACTTCCCTTCACCAAATTACCAGCGGAACATATCACCCGCTTATTGAGTGTAGCTTGCACTACAGGTAAAACAGATTGATGTAGTTAAGATACTGCAATTTTCCTTTTTAATGGCCATTAAGGGCTTATAAAGTTTTGCACAATCCCTAGATATGCAACTTTTCTTTTTTGGCCAGTAATTCTTCTACCGTTTCCTTGTACATTTCGTCCGGTATACAGCAATCTACCGGGCAAACCGCTGCACACTGGGGCTCTTCATGAAAACCCTGGCACTCGGTACATTTATTGGGAGTGATATAGTAGATATCAACGCTTACCGGAGCGTTTTTCTGATCAGCATTTACAACAGTTCCGTCCAATAAGGTATACTGTCCTTTAACGGTAGTGCCATCAGCAATGGCCCATTCAACGCCTCCTTCATAGATAGCGTTGTTTGGACATTCTGGTTCACAAGCGCCGCAATTGATGCATTCTTCTGTAATCTTGATAGCCATGTTGGTATATTTTTAATGGATTGTTTACAATTATCTTTACCAGCAAATTTAATACTGCAGGATGAATTTAAAAATGAATTTACAACAACGTATTAATTTATTATTTCAAGTGGGTAATTATTTTAAAGCAAATGGAGAAGAATGGCAAAAAATCAAGAAAAATGCAGAATTAGAAAATAGTTGGTTCATTCAGTCCTTTATTGATTTAGCCGTAAACAATATTATATCAGCTTTCCTGGATGAAAAGAAATTGAATGATTTCGCAAAAGCGTATGAAATACCAGCCGTACAAAGCATTCCAAAAACCGTTGGACTTGTAATGGCAGGTAATATTCCGTTGGTGGGTTTTCACGACTGGCTATGCATTTTCCTCAGTGGACACAAGGCACTCATTAAATCGTCTTCAAAAGACCAGGTGCTAATTAAGCACGTTGTTTCAAAATTGACTGAATGGGATGCTGAAGTAGCAAACCAAAGCAGGTTTGAAGTCATGTTAAAGGGTTGCGATGCCTACATAGCCACCGGTAGTAATAACTCATCGCGGTATTTTGAATACTACTTTAATAAATACCCTCATATCATCCGCCGTAACCGCAGTTCTGTTGCAATTTTGAACGGTAATGAAACTGATGCTGATTTGGATAAGCTGTCAGACGACATACATCAATTTTATGGTTTGGGATGTAGAAATGTTACCCATATGTGGGTTCCAAGGGGTTATGATTTTGAAAGGCTTCTTTCAGCTTTGAAAAAATACAGCGGATTTGCGGATCATAGCAAGTATAAGAACAATTATGATTATCAATTGGCACTGGCCCTTTTAAATAATGTTTACTACATGACCAATGGTTCTATATTGCTTATTGAAAATGAATCCATTTTTTCACCCATCAGCCAGTTGAACTATACTTATTATGAGGGAGATAGTTCTAAGATTATATCCTCGCTACAAAACAATGAAGACATTCAGTGCGTTGTAGGTAGCGCATGGGTTCCTTTTGGCAAGGCCCAAAGCCCGGAGCTGATGGATTTTGCTGATGGAATGGATACAATGAAATTCCTGCTGAACCTTTAAGATGGATCTAATTGACCTTGACCAAATGACTTACTGACAAAGAGAAATGTTCATTTTTAGTTCTGTCACATAAACTGTCATCTCGTCTGAAATGAATTTATTTTTTGTAAATTTGAAATGACAAGTACGAAGACTTTGGTAAAACATTTGTTAAACAAGACAGGCGGGAAATGCATAACGCGTTCTGTTCGTTATTTTGTATTGATAAAAGGCATTTAATTTGAGTACAAGGAATGAATAAACTTTATTAATTATGAAATTCAAACAAGTATCAGCGATTATGTTGATTAGCGCCAGCACTGCGGTTGGAAGCATGTGGGCGTACAACACGATTTCACACAAAGACACTTATGTATATCAGTCTCAGGGCTCGGATTCCAACAAATTACCATCTAATTACGCAAAGTTTGATGGTATAACCGGTGCAAATGAGCTGACAGATTTCACAGCAGCAGCCAGTGCGGCTATTCCCGCAACGGTGCATATCAAAACCAAAACCAATGCGATAGCCACTAATAATTTACCACGCAGTAAGAATCCATTTTCAGATTTATTTGGAGATGGTTTTGATGACCTTTTTGGAGACCGTAGCAGGAGCCTGCCCCAAATGGCTTCCGGTTCCGGTGCAATTATCAGTGATGATGGTTATATAGTAACCAATAATCACGTGGTAGAGGGTGCGGATGACATCACGGTTACATTGAGCAATCAGAAGTCTTTCAAAGCAAAATTAGTTGCAACAGATCCGGCCAGTGACTTATCTATTATTAAGATTGACGCCAAGGGATTACCATTTTTATTATATGGCAATTCGGACGAAGTGAAAATTGGTCAGTGGGTATTGGCAGTAGGTTATCCTTTGAACCTGGAAGCAACCGTTACTGCCGGTATCATAAGCGCGAAAGGAAGAACGCTGGATATCAACCGCCGTCAGGCAAAGAATCCGGTTGAATCTTTTATGCAGACAGACGCAGCAGTAAATCCGGGTAACAGTGGTGGTCCGTTGATTACTACTGACGGTAAATTAATAGGTATTAATTCAGCCATCGCTTCGCCCACCGGTTCTTATGCTGGTTATTCTTTTACAATTCCTGTAAATATTGTAAAGAAAATTACCTCAGACCTGATGAAGTTTGGAACTGTTCAAAGAGCATTCCTGGGTATTAACTATGCACCCACCAATCTGAGTGATGACGAGAAAAAACAAAATGGCATAAAGGATGGTGAAGGTGTATTTGTAAGAAGTGTAACAAAAGACGGAGGCGCATTTGCGGCTGGTATTAAAGATGGCGACTTCATTACTAAAATTGATGGATCTCCCATTTTTTCCGGTGCGGATCTCGTAGGAAAAATTGCTACCTATCGCCCTGGCGATAAAGTAAAAGTTTCTTATGTTCGCGATGGCAAAGAATCAACTGTTGATATTACATTAAAAAACAGTACCGGCACTACAGAAGTGGTTAAAACTTCGGTGTTGGACAAGCTGGGGGCAGAGTTTGAAACCATCAGCAAAAAAGATGCTGCAGATTTTGGTATTAAAGGTGGTGTAAGAATAAAAGCCATAGAAGAGAAAGGCGCGTTCAGCAGAACCAGAATAGAAGATAATTTTGTTATTACAAAGGTGAATGGTAAAGAAGTGCTGACAATAGATGATCTTAGAAAAGAAATAGAAAAAACACCTGGTGGTTCCGTGAAAATAGAAGGGGTTTACCCGGGTTATGAAGGTGTATATCCGTACACCATTAAATTGGGCAGTGATAATTAATTTCAATCCGACCAAAAAAATCCAATTGTAAATCCATCTAACTATACAAGGCCGTAGCTGTAAAAGGCTGCGGCCTTTGCTTTTTATTTTGAATATACCTGGTATTCCCAGGGTCGTAATGCAAAATATTTACGCACAGTAAAATCTTGCACCGCATTACTGAAAACATTGGTAAACGCTCCGGTTAACATGTTGTCGGTAATCTCTACAAAAGGTTTATCTTCTCTGGATAAATTTAAAATAATCAATGCTTCGTGTCCGGCGTTTTTTCTCAAAAAAGAAAATACAAATTGACCTGCATTATTTGCCAATCGTATTACGGAATCAATGTTACCGGCTTTCAATGCAGGATTGCTTTTTCTCAAAAGCAATAATTTTTTAAAAAAATCGTGCAAAGCATATTTATCGTTCCACTCAATAAAATCCTTTTCAAAAAACTTCAATCTTTTTTTATTGGGCAGTTCCTGTCCGCTATAGATAAGTGGTATGCAGTTCCAGGTGCAACACAGTACGGCAAATACAACGGCTGCGTCTCCCAGGCGTTCATATTCACTGCCGCTATGAGAATTTTCATCATGATTACTGGTAAAAAAAGCATGAAGAGAGCGGGGAGGAAACATTCTTTCGTAATAATGCAATACTTCAATTAACCCATTGATATCTGTTTGTTCTTTCCAGCGGGCTTCCATTTTATGCAACCATTTCCAGGCATAGCTGGCATCAAATACCTGGTGATAATTGATTTCTTCGCATTCTGCCAACCAGAATAATTTTTTAATCGCATCTAATTCTTTACGCGCCGTACGCCAAAAATCCAGCGGCACCAGCATCGCCATGTCACAACGAAAGCCATCAATATTGCATTCTTCGATCCAGTATTTCATGCAATCAATCATAGCGCTACGCAATTCCTCATTGTCGTAATTCAAATCAATTACATCTTCCCATCCATGCGGATCAAAAAAATTTCCCTCCAGGTTGCGCCGGTAAAAAGATGGATGGGTAGTTGTCCATTCATGATCCCATCCGGTATGATTGGCTACCCAATCAATTATGACTTTAAAACCGAGATCGTGTGCTGCAATCACCAGGTTTTTGAAATCTATAATGGTTCCGAATTCGGGATTGATTTTTGTATAACTGCTGCAGGCATAATAACTACCGAGAATGCCCAACCGCTTATCTTTACTGATAGGTGTAATAGGCATAAACCAAAGGGTTTCTACGCCCATGTCGCGCAATCTTGGTAATTCTTTGGCAAAAGCATTAAAAGTTCCTTCGGCGGTATATTGACGTAGATTAACTTCATAAATATTGGTATCATAAGACCATTCAACTGCAGAAAATTCCTGTTCCATAAAAAATGCTTAATCAAAAGAATCGATCGTATTTCCGGCAAATTAACTGAAGAATTGTTAAAAAGAGATTTTTTGTTACAGGCTAAATCGCATTGGTCAATTGGGATTGTCTACAGCTAACGAGTGTGCGACTTGTGAAGCATAATGCAGTAACAGGCGAGAACATACGATAAACATACCGGTTCATCTTCAACTTTGTACCTTCGTCATTGTTTAATAATATATGAAACAATTCAATGTTCCCGGTAGTTACCGCAGTTCCGTTATCAGCGCCATAAAATATAAACGCAGGCTGGAGGATAAACTTAAAAAAGATTTTACTCCTACCCTGCTCGACTTTGGTGCGCTGCACATTTACCTGGCGAGGCATTTCGGGTTTTGCTATGGGGTTGAAAATGCTATTGAAATAGCGTTCAGAACCATAGAAGAAAATCCCGGTAAAAGAATATTCTTATTAAGCGAAATGATCCATAACCCGCAGGTGAACGCGGATCTCATGGAAAAGGGTGTACAATTTCTACAGGACACACAAGGAAAATCCATCATTCCCATTGAAACCGTAACTGCGAATGACATAGTATTGATTCCGGCATTTGGAACAACCCTGCAAATGGAAGCCATGCTTAAAGAGAAAGGAATTCATACAGAAAAATACAATACTACCTGCCCTTTTGTAGAAAAAGTATGGAACCGTGGCGATCAGATTGCTGGTAAGGGTTATAGCATTGTTATTCATGGCAAACCCAAACATGAGGAAACAAGAGCTACTTTTTCACATGCTGCGGCAACAGCGCCGGCTGTAATCATCAATGATATGCAGGAAGCAATTTCCCTTTCAAAATATATTACAGGTGAACAAACAGCAGAAGATTTCTATACTGAATTTAAAGGAAGGTATTCATCCGGATTTGACATTACAAAAGATTTACAGCGGCTGGGTGTTATCAACCAGACAACTCAATTGGCTACCGATACACAAGCCATCGCCGAATACCTGAAATCGGTTGTAATGAAAAAATATGCCCTTAACGAAACTAGCATTGAAGAAAGGTTTGCTGACACAAGAGATACACTTTGTTATGCTACCAACGATAACCAGTCTGCTGTGAATGGTATGCTTCAAACACCGGCAGATTTGGCTATTGTCATTGGCGGATACAATTCTTCCAATACTACTCACCTTGTTGAATTGTGCGAAGAAAAAATTCCCACCTACTTTATTAATAGTGAGAGTAAGTTATTATCGCGTAACGAAATTCTTCATTTTAACTTTCATACCAAACAAGAAATACTGAGCATTGATTTTTTGCCTGTCATGCAACCGGTAAAGATATTGATCACCAGTGGTGCATCCTGTCCTGATGCTGTAGTAGAAGCAGTGATAAAAAAAATGGTATCCTTTCATGGCGCAGAAAAAGCATTTGATCAACTGGAAGCAAAATATTTGAATTGAACATCCTGCAAATTAAAATTCCATTAGCGTTTAAACTTTACCGATTATCTGCATTCTATCTTGTTAGATGGATATCCTCACTTTTAATATTTTAATTTCCTTACTGCCGATCGCAGGAGTGCCTATGCGCAATTGCAACCAGCAAAGAAAGAAAAATATAATTACTGGAACAATTGCATCTCATACAACCTTAACGCTTACAATTACAGCAATTGATACAGGAAGAAAAAATGTAGCGCCTTTGGCATAATAAAGAGTGCAGCCGATTCCAATGCCACAACAATTAAAAAAAATGAAATAATCAAGAATAGAAAAGCTAATAGCCACCGATTTTACAGCTTATAAAACATATTGCCATGAAGATTTTTGTTTTGTCTTTGTTTATCCTGATATGCATGTCTGACAGTCTCAATGCCCAGGTTAAAAGGGATACCGTACACTATCATTCATCAGTTCAACAGAAAAAAAAGCTGAAAGAAGAATTGGGACTGGATAAAAAGCAAGCCAAAGCATTAAAAGCAATGAATAAAGCATACAGGCAAAAAGCATTTGTTATTAAAAGCGATTCAACCATTGCCAGCGATGAGCGACGGGAACAGCTGAGAAATCTGAACCGGGAGAAAAAACAGCGGACAGATTCCATACTGACTCCGCAACAAAGGGATAAATTGAAATCATTGCAAAAGGAAAAACAGCTTAATAAACTTTTTCCATAGCCGATTTCAACAATTCAATACTCTTGGGAACGGCAGTAAAAGGATCTTCCTTACCTTCAAATTCAAGCGAAATATAGCCCTGGTAGTTTACTTTTTTGAGGATGTTCATGATTCTTTTATAATCCAGGTCGAGCGAATACCATTCTCCACCACCATAATAAGTTTTCGCTTGTACAAAACTGGTATAAGGCGCAATCATTTCTAATTTTTTATAAGGATCTTCGAGAAAGTTTCCAGTATCCATTAATATTCCAAGCCATGGCGAATCAATGGCTTTCTTAATTCTTAGTTGCCCTTCAGGCGTTGAACACAATCCCCAATGATTTTCCAGCGCCAGCAATACCCCAAATTCTTCTGCCACTGGCAAACACTGTTGAATGCCATCAATGCACCATTTGAATCCATCATCTTCTGTGTATCCCGGGAGAACGGGTTCAACACCCCGCACTTTCATAAGATCGTCAAACGATTTAATGGTATTCCACCTGCCGGAATTTAAACGCAAACAAGGAATGCCCATTTTTGCTGCCAGCTCAATACATTTTTTGGTATGTGCCACCTCCTTACTGATAAATTCCTTATCAGGGGAAACAAAACTCTGGTGAATGGATAAACAGGTAAATGCAATTCCATTTAGATAAGCCCGTCTTTTTAATTCCTGGATATACTTGTTTTCTTCCCGTTCCATTTGTACGTGGAGAATATCAATTCCCTCAACTCCAATTTTTGCAGCTTCATCAATTACTTTTTCAATGGGAAATTTCTGTTCCTTAAAATGCCAGTATGAATAAGATGAAATACTTAATTTAATCCGTGGTGCGGGTGGCACAATGGTTCTGTCAAATGACATTCCGGGCAATATACCTGCTGCCAGTGAACCAGCAATGCTGTTTCCGATAAATGTACGTCTTGAATTTTTCATGTGTGAAATTTTAGGGGAATAATAATAAAGCCACATCTCACCATTTCACAATGATGCCTTCACGAAAAATATTTTAAGGAAGTTAGTGAAATTATTTTGTCATTTAATTGATAGATTGTTCCTCGGACGAAGCCGCCAGCAGTACATTAACTACAAAGCCCGGCATTCTCAGCCGGGCCCTGTGTCTACTAACCTTGGACGGTTATAGTAAGGTAAAGGATTCCAGGAACTTGGTATTAAAATCACCGCTCCTGAAACGCTCATCTTTCATTAACTGAAGATGAAATGGTATGGTAGTTTTAACTCCTTCAATTATGTATTCAGTCAATGCACGATGCATGGTATCAATGGCTTCTTTTCGGGTGCGGGCAGTTGCTATGATTTTTCCAATCATAGAATCATAGTAAGGAGGAATGGTATAACCGGCATATACATGCGAATCTACACGAATGCCGTGTCCGCCGGGTTGATTGAGCACTGTTATTTTACCTGGACTGGGCCTGAAATCATTGTAGGGATCTTCTGCGTTGATGCGACATTCAATAGCATGCATCTGTGGTTCATAATTTTCTCCGCTGATCGGTTCCCCGGCTGCAATCTTTATTTGTTCTTTGATCAAATCGAAATTTACTACTTCCTCTGTTACGCAATGTTCTACCTGGATACGCGTATTCATTTCCATGAAATAGAAATTGCGGTGCTTATCAACCAGGAACTCAATGGTACCAACACTTTCATAGTTAATTGCTGAAGCCGCTTTAATGGCGGCATCGCCCATGCGTTCGCGCAAATCTGCCGTCATAAAAGGTGAAGGAGATTCCTCTACTAATTTCTGGTGCCGGCGTTGAATAGAGCAGTCGCGCTCACTGAGATGGCTAACCTTTCCATATTGATCCCCGGCAACCTGTATTTCTATATGACGTGGTTCTTCCACATACTTCTCCATATAAATACCATCATTCTTGAACGAGGCCCCGGCTTCTATTTTAGCAGAATTAAAAGCTTTTTCAATTTCATCTTCCTTCCACACTACACGCATTCCTTTACCACCTCCACCGGCTGTCGCTTTTAAGATAACCGGGTAACCAATTTCTTTTGCCAAACCTTTTGCATGATCGATACTTTCTAACAATCCACCACCACCGGGCACCACGGGCACTCCAGCCTTTATCATGGTTTCTTTGGCGGTAACCTTATCACCCATTGCATTGATCATATCGGGGGTAGGGCCAATAAACTTAATTCCATGTTCAAGACATATCTGTGCAAATTTTGAATTCTCTGCAAGAAAGCCATAACCCGGGTGAATCGCATCTGCATTGGTTATTTCTGCAGCAGCCATAATATGCGGAATATTAAGATAAGAATCTGAACTCTGTGGTTTGCCTATACATACAGCTTCATCTGCAAACTTTACATGAAGGCTGTCTTTATCAGCGGTGGAATAAACTGCAATTGTCTTAATGCCCATTTCCCTGCAGGTGCGTATGATACGCAGTGCTATTTCTCCCCTATTGGCAATTAGTATTTTTTTGAACATAAATAATTAAATGTGTAAATGTGAAGATGTTCAAATGAAAGAATGTATGAATGTGTCAATCAATTATCACATTTCATATTTCCAAATTTTCACATTATCAGGGTTCTACAAGATACAATGGCTGGTCGTATTCAACGGGTGAAGCGTCATCTACCAATACTTTTACAATTTTACCAGTTATTTCGCTTTCAATTTCATTGAATAATTTCATGGCCTCTATAATACAAACCACTTTGCCGGGTGCAATTTCATCTCCCACTTCAACAAATAAAGGCTTGTCGGGAGAGGCACGGCGATAAAACGTGCCAATCATGGGGCTTTTTATGGTGATAAGGTTTGAAGCAGTTGTTTCAGCAGCTGGTTTAGGTTTTTCAGCTACCTGGTTAGTTGCAGGCGATGCAGAAGGAACCGCAATGTTTGCTGGTGCTGCCTGCTGGTATACCGGGGCGGCCATAAATTGCTGAACCGGTTCCTGTTTTTGCTTGATGGTAATTTTAAATCCTTTCTCCTCTACCGTAATCTCTCCAATGTTTGACTTATTAATCAGTCGAATCAACTCCTGAATTTGTTTGAAATCCATATGGTTGAATTTTTTTCAGTTAAGTAATGGGCGGCTAAGATAAGAGAAAAGAATGAACCGGTATTCATTCAATTTTCCGGGTAGCGGATGCTATAAAATACAAACCCGGATTGAACCGGGTTTGCAATAACTTTTAAAGCAACTGTTGATGATTAATCTTTTACACGCTCCACGTATTCACCTGTTTTGGTATTGATCCTTATTTTTTCTCCTTCATTTACAAACAGCGGTACCATAACAGTTGCTCCGGGTTCAACAGTAGCGGGTTTCAAAGTGCGGGTAGCAGTATCACCTTTCATACCCGGTTCACTATAGGTAACCATCACAACAATTTTATCGGGCAACTCAACGCTCATGGGCAGTTCAGTCTCTGTATTGATCAGCATACTTACACCCAGGCCTTCTTTTAAAAACTGCGGTGCATCCACCATACTGGCCTGTACGGTTACCTGTTCAAAAGTTTCATTGTCCATAAAACTATAGCCGGTATCATCCTTGTATAAATATTGATAATCTTTTCTTTCTACCCTTACCGGGTAAATGGTATCTCCACTATTCCATGTCTTTTCTATACTGCGGGCATTATCCACGCCTTTCAATTTAGCCCATAATTTAGCGGCAGAACGGGCAGTTTTATTTTCACCGAACTCTACCACCGTGTACAAGCTGCCGTCTAATTTGAGAATCATACCGCGACTGATATCCGATGTTGTTGCCATAATAAGAAATTTAAGAGGCGGCAAAGCTAAGGCAAAATTAACAGCGGGCAAAAGAGAAGTTATAACACAGAATACATACAAAATGTTATTAGACCCATTTGTTTTAAACAACTATTTACTGGAGTTGAAATTAGAGCATAAACAATTCTTCTTCAACGTTCATTCAAACGATCAGTCCTGGTAGATTTTGTTTCGCCATTAATTTACCTGAACATGGAAGCTTCTTTCTTATCTTTCACACCGCTGGTTATTAAATTTATGGTGCCGTCATATGAATTACCAGCTTTCCCATAATCGTTTGACAATTCTGTCTTTTCAATATCCCTGTTTTTTATATCGCTCACTTGTTTATTGGTAGCAGGCTTACCATTTATAAGATACCCTGGCTTTTTAAAACGGTGCTCGCCACTTGTTTTCCAGGGAATAGTATCTTTCCTGAATGTAATCTGCTTTAGTCCATTTCCTTTGGTGGTTATTTCAATTGCCCCATTTTTTGCAATTTTTCCGTACTTGATTGTTGCCATATTATCTTTCAAAACAATTACACTTGCAAGCTCGTTTGAGTGTAAACTATTTAAATCAGACGCTATTTCTTTTATCACACCGTCTATAATAACCAATGGATGAGTGCTATCATTTTTATTATAGTCAGTCTTTAGTTTTACCGGAGGAACCTGCGGTACTGGTTTTGTAAACTCACTTTTGTTATGGTCAGTCCTTAGCTTCCCAGGAGGAACCTGCGGTACTGGTTTTGCAAACTCACTTACTTCTACTTTCTGAGGATCGGCGGATATTGGATCTATAGCTGGAACTGCAGGTACAGGTGGTGTTGCCAGGTCTCCATATTTTTTTATGAATTGTTGCTTTTGATTTTTATCATCCAGGTTATAAATTTCCTTTGTACCATCTTTGAGCGTTACGGTTGCACGATAAGTATGCCTGCCTGCTTTTTTATCAGTATTTGAATAAATCTTAATACTCTCAACATTTGGTGGAAGATCGGGTACTATTGCATAAAGTGGATGGTCGGGTACTATTGCAGAGAGTGGTTTGTCGGGCACTGTTGCATAAAGTGGTTTGTCAGGTACTGTTGCAGAGAGTGGATAGTCGGGCACCATAACAAAATCCGTAAGCAATTTGCCATACAATAATTCATTTTTTTCTTTGTCATTGTTCCATTCTTCTAAAGTCATTGCCTTTATAATCTTGTTGAACTTATCCTTAACTAAAACAATCTTTTCACCTTCATTGTCGGCAACTGAAATGCGATATCCTTTTTCATTGTATTCAATTGTTGAAGGTAAAACGGGCCTGCTGGATACTGGGGTTGTATCCCTCGCCTTATTGTTAACGAAAAAATCAGTTACTTCTAAACCTTTTGGTGGAGTACTGTCATTAATTACAGGTGGGTTGCTTTTTGTATAGCTATGCACAGATTGATTTCTGAACGCAAGCAACATCACCGCCATCAAAGGCAATACAAATAAAAACTTAGTAAGCTGCAGCCGCGCACTTTTCATTTTATTCATCATAGCAATACGTTTTTTAAGATTTAAAAAATTAAAATTACTGGCAATGCTGTATTGAGGTATGCCCACCACTTTCAGTAACAGGTATTGATATTCTTTTTTATCCATTCCCTGTTCTATCACGTTATTGTCAGCAATAAACTCCAGGTTCTGACGGATGGCCTGCCTGATAAACCATGCAAAAGGATTGAACCAGTTGACCACACATAAGAATTCTCCCAGCATTAAATCAACGGTATGTTTTTGTTTGACATGCACAAATTCGTGCTGTATGATCCGTTGTAATTCTTCGTCGTTATGTAAACTGCGATTAATATAAATAGCATTCCCAAATGAGAACGGTCCTACAGGAGCTCTGGTTTCATATAATCGTATCCCTTCATTATTATTTAATAAAATAGCAGATTTACGAATGCGGCGGAGTGAAACATATTGTAACAGTAACCTTACCAGCATAATGCTGCAGCCGAGGCAAAACAAAATGATGATCCAATCGGTACTGTTCAGCTGATGTGACAACGAAATTTCAGGAGCAGTAATATTACCTGCTATATCATTATTTGTAAAAGCTCCATAATCGCCGATAGTGGGAATGACATTGATCAAAGTGTTATCCTTTGCTACCTGCTTATCAACCCAGGGATTAATATTGATAAATGGAATAAGGAAAGATAAAAGTGAATAACTCAACAGGTAGAAACGGTTCCATTGGTAAAAAGTAAGTGGCCGCAAAACCAACTTATAAAATATGTACAACACAGACAGGCTAATGGAAAATTTTATGAGATACTGCAACATGCTGGAAACTTTTTAACGTAAAAACTTTATATATTGGAAGTCAGATGTCGGAAATCTGAAGTCCGACTTCTGACTTCGGGCTTCTACTTCTTCCTCTCAATCATTTCAATAATCTCTTTGAGTTCCTTTGAACTGATTTTTTTTTGCTCTGCAAAAAATGTTACCAGGTCCTTATAAGAATTGTCAAAATGATTTTTTACCATATTCGTCAAAAAATGTTTTTTGTATTCAGCTTCTTCTAAAGCGGGCCGGTACACATACATATTACCAACGAGGCGACTGCTGAGGTATCCTTTCTTCTCCAGGTTTTTAATGGTGGAAGCAAGCGTAGTATAGGGTGGTAAGGGTGGTTCCATGTTTTCTAAAAAAGTTTTTACATTGCCCTCACCCGTTGCCCACACTGCACGCATAGCAGCTTCTTCCTGTAGCGTTATCTTTTCCAACATATCTACGAAGTTTTCGTAAATCTACGAATGTTTCGTAGATAACCAAATTTATTTTTGTTAAAACTTTAAAATGAAATGAACCAGGGTCTTTTATACCATTTTTGTTTTGACTATTTTTACGCTCATGAGATCAATAACATTTTTGGCAGCCATTCTTTTTTCTGCAACATTGTTTGCGCAACAAGATACCACTGCGCCATTCCGGCGCAATCCAATCATTCCACCTTTTGAATTACTCCAGGGAGATAGCAGCGTTCTTACAAAAGATAAAATTGAAAAAAAACACAAGACTATTATTATGTTCTTCAGTCCCAGTTGCGAACATTGCCAGCACCAGACAAAAGACATGATTGCAGGAATGGATTCATTGAAAGATGTTCAGATTGTTATGGCTACTTACCAACCTTTTGAAGAGATGACTACATTTTATAAAGATTACCAGCTTTCAAAGTATCATAATATCAAAATGGGAAGGGATACCAAATGGTTTTTACCCGCATTCTTCCGTATGAAAAGCCTGCCCTACCTGGCCTTGTACGATAAAAACGGTAATCTGATTACCACTTTTGAAGGCAACCATACTGTTGCTAAACTTGTAAGTGCGTTTAACAGCAAGGAATAAATAATGACTGATAGCCGGCTTCCCAATTTATCGCCCATTAAGTATTGACCGGTTGTAATATTTTCGCTACATCAGAGACTAATCAACTTACATAGAATTCTTTGCAGCCCGTGCAATTACTGGCTCACCTATTTTTTATCATACAATCAGTTGAAATGAAAAATTTATCCAGGCGTTCTTTTTTGCAAAAATCTGGTATTGGCTTAGGAGCAACTGCTGTTGCTGGCGGTTTACCATTGCTCATTAAATCGCGCCATGTCCAACATAATGATGAAGGCAGAAAAATAAACATCGCACTATGTGGCCTCGGCAGGTATGCCGAAATACTGGCAGAAGGACTGGAGGTTTCAAAATATTGTCGCTTAGCCGGGATCGTTACCGGCACCCCTTCAAAAGCAGCCAGCTGGAAAAAGAAATACAATTTACCCAACAAAAACATTTACAACTATCAAAATTTTGATTCAATAGCAGGCAACAAAGACATTGACCTCGTTTATGTGGTATTACCCAATTCAATGCACAAAGAATATACTATCCGCGCAGCCAATGCAGGAAAACATGTTATAACGGAGAAGCCTATGGCCATTTCTGTACAAGATTGCGAAGAAATGATTGCTGCGGGTAAGAAAGCAGGCGTTCAACTGGCAATCGGTTACCGGTTACATTATGAACCATATAACCTCGAAATGAAAAGATTGGGGCAAGAAAAAGTTTTCGGACAAGTACGGGTGATTGAATCTTCACTCGGTTATAAAAGCACAGATCCAACCCAATGGCGCCATAAAAAAGCACTGTCTGGTGGTGGCCCTTTAATGAACCTCGGTGTGTATTGTATACAGAGTAGTCGCTATACAACAGGAGAAGAACCCATTTCAGTTACTGCACAGTTTGGACCTGTTCCTGATAAAAATATTTTTGCGGAGATAGAAGCTTCGATAACCTGGCAACTGGAATTTCCGAATGGCGCAATGTGCAATTCAACCAGTTCTTATTTATGTTCAATCGATCGATTTTTTGCTTCGGCAGATGAAGGAACTTTTGAAATGAGCCCGGGTATCAGTTACGGACCATTCAAAGGAAAAACCAGCAATGGCGAGTTAAATTTCCCAACCATCAACCAGCAAGCCGCACAAATGGATGGCATTTGTGAATTATTATTACAAAATAAATCATTGCCAAAACATATTACCGGCGATGAAGGAATGAAAGATGTAAGAATTATGCAGGCTATTTATGAATCAGCCAGAACGGGGAGAAAGATATCATTGATCTAAACAGAATGCTTATTACGTACTTCTATTTGAAAAACATTTATTTATCTTCTACAAATAATTTACCTTTTGTATAGCTAAAAAACTATACATGCCTTCAGATACTTTATTGGTCAATACAAAAGGAGTTAGAAATAATTCTTATGATGCTATTGTGATTGGTTCCGGAATCAGCGGTGGCTGGGCGGCCAAAGAATTGTGTGAACAGGGTGTAAGAACATTGGTACTGGAGAGAGGAAGGAATGTAACGCACATAAAAGATTATACAACTGCAACCAAAGGCCCCTGGGATTTTCCACATCGTGGCAATATTACAGCAGCATTAAAAAAGGATAATCCCATTATTTCGAAATGCTACGCCTTCGATGAAGCCGCGCAACATTTTTTTGTGAAGGATAAAGAACATCCCTATGTTCAGGAAAAACCATTTGATTGGATCCGGGGTTACCAGGTTGGAGGAAAATCATTGATGTGGGCAAGAGAAACACAACGCTGGAGTCCTTACGAATTTGAATCGGCAGCCCGTGACGGTTATGCTGTGGACTGGCCCATTCGCTATGAAGATATTGCACCCTGGTACAGTCATGTTGAAAAATTTGTTGGCATCAGCGGAAACAAAGATGGTATAGAGAATTTACCGGATGGAGAATTCTTACCACCCTGGGAATTCAACTGCGCTGAAAAACACATGCAGCAAAAAGTAAATGCACATTATACCGATCGCAAAATGCTGATGGGACGTTGTGCCAATCTTACAAAGGCGGGCGCATTGCAATTACAGCAAGGCAGATCACAATGCCAGGCCCGCAATCTTTGTCACCGTGGTTGTCCATATGGAGGTTATTTCAGTTCCAATGCATCTACATTGCCATGGGCTGAAAAAACCGGCAATCTTATTTTGAGACCTGATTCCGTTGTACATTCTATCATTTACGATTCGCAAAAGCAAAAAGCATCAGGTGTGAGGGTAATAGATACACATACGAAAAAGGTTACCGATTATTTTGCTAGGATCATATTTGTCAATGCCGCTTGTTTAAACAGCAATCTCATTTTACTCAATTCAACTTCCAGACGCTTTCCCAATGGTCTTGGAAATGATTACGATGTACTGGGCAGGTATATTTCTTTTCAGAACTACCGAGGATCATTAAGTGCAGTAGTGGAAGGATTTGAAGACAGCTATTACTATGGAAGAAGACCGGTATCTCCATTGATGCCCAGTTTCAGGAATGTAAAGAAACGTGATGCAGATTTTCTCGGTGGCTATATTTCATTCTGGGGTGCATACCGAAACACTGGCAACGAATCATCTTCCGAAAGCATTGGCGCTGTTTTCAAAGAGACGATGAGTGAAGCCGGACCATGGAGCGCCTATATGTCTATGCAGGGAGAAGTGATTCCAAAACATGAAAACCACGTAAGATTAAGCAATGACTTAAAAGACGATTGGGGTATTCCGCAATTAATAACATCGGTTGCTTATGACGACAACGATGAAAGGATGCTGAAAGATTTCCTTGCACAAAGTGAAGAAATATTAACCGTTGCCGGTTGTAAAAATATTCAGACCAATGATAGTAAACAGGCCCCCGGACTGGATATACATGAAATGGGCGGAATAAGAATGGGAAAAGACATCAAAAATTCGATGTTAAATAAATGGAACCAGTTACATACCTGCAAAAATGTTTTTGTAACGGATGGGGCATGCATGACAACGGTAGGAAATCAGAATCCTTCATTAACATTTATGGCCATTACTGCACGTGCTACTGACTATGCCGTGCAGGAAATGAAAAAACAAAATCTATAATACAGGCCTTTTTTTAACCTGGTTCATCACATTTGTTCTTATTCTTTCACATCGGCTAAGATGAAAATGCATGATCTCTTCTTTTTTATAAATCTCTTCCAACGAATTTCTGAGCATGGCTTTTGCGCGGTTAAGCCTCACTTTTACATTTGCTTCACTGAGATCAAGGCAAGCCTGTGTTTCCGCAATATTCATGTCTTCAATTTCACGCATAATAAATACAGTTCTGTATTTTTCAGGAAGCTGGAATATTGCCTCTTCCAAAACAGCTTTTAATTCTGTATTGAGTAATTTCATAAGCGGATTTCGCACTTCAGTTGATGCGGACTTAAATATTTTGTTTTCGATTTGATCATCATTTAATAAAATGGATTGTTTGCTCCTTTTTACTCTTAACAGGCTTTCATTAATCAGAATCCGTGTCAGCCAGGTTGAAAAGCCCGACCTGAATTCAAACTTAGCAAGATTTTCATAAGCGTTTATATACGATACCTGCATCACATCTTCAGCTTCTGCATCATTGCTGAGAATGGACATTGCAATGCGATAGAGTCGTTGATTATATCGTGTTACCAGTAGAGCATACAAATTCTTCTCCCCGCCCAGTACGCGAAGCACGATATCGTTATCAGACATCACAGTTGCCGGATTAGCGCCCTTGTTATTCATTTTTGTTAAACTTCTATTGGAGTAAATTATTGAAGAAAGGTTACAAATTTGTCGCGATAATTTTTATATGGAACCAATAAACCCAGTCAAAATTATTACCAGGTTTAATTGTAACCTTCTGCAGGTAAATTACTCAAATACCTAACCAATTAAAAATTTAGCATTATGAAATCAATTATTTTAAAGTCTGCAACGGTCCTTATTGCTTCCGCTCTTCTTGCAACGGATGCTTTTGCCCAGCCATCGCAAAAACTTTCAGATCCGGAAATTGCTTCCGTTGCGGTGGTTGCGAATCAAACCGACATAGAGTATGCAATGATTGCAAAGAAAAAAACAAATAACGCAGAAGTAATCAAATTTGCGGAAACAATGGCAAAAGACCACCAGTCTGTAATAGACCAGGCCGTGGCGTTGGTTACAAAACTAGGTGTAACGCCTAAGGACAATGCAGTAAGCAAATCATTGCAAGCTGGCGGCATCAAAACAAAAAAATTACTCAATTCAAAAACAGGCGCCGCTTTTGACAAAGCCTATATAGACAATGAAGTTGCTTATCACAAAGCAGTTATATCTACAGTAGAAAATGTACTGATTAAAGATGCCAGCAATAAAGAACTAAAAGAATTATTACTAAGTGTGGTACCCATTTTAAAAACACACCTGGAACATGCCGAGATGGTGCAGAAAATGATAGCAGGAAAATGAAACGCGCCATTTTAAATTCAATTTTTAGCAATTGGTTGCTGTTATGTAGTCTATTGATTAGTGGATGTTCATCCCCTGAAGAAAAATCAACTGCCAAAATTTACCTAATTGAAATCAGCCAGATGAAATTTAATCCGGCAGTACTCACTGTTCAAAAAGGAGACACCGTGCTATTTATCAACCATGATTTTGTAATACACAATATAACTGAAAAGTCAGCCGCAAAATGGTCATCACCGCAATTGGCAAATGGTAAAAGCTGGCGTATGGTGGTTACTCAAACGGCGGATTATTATTGTACCATACACCAGGTTATGAATGGAAGAATTCAGGTACATTAACATGTCAATCCAACGCAAGGCTTGTCATCCAACTTTCAAAACAATTTTAATAACAAGGGAGGGAAGCGCATTAATGTTTACAATAGTTAATAAGGCAGGTTACAAAAATTTCTCTTTCCTGGTTTAAATCTGCAGGCACAAGCCTACCTTTGCCCCGCAAATAATTTCTTACTTCATAAAAAAATATCTGATGAAAGTTACAGTTGTAGGTGCTGGTGCCGTTGGTGCAACCTGTGCCGATAATATTGCGCGCAAAGAACTGGCCGAAGAACTGGTATTGCTTGACATAAAAGAAGGCATCGCCGAGGGCAAGGCACAGGATATGATGCAAACTGCCGCGCTGCTTGGTTTTGATACACGTATTTCTGGCAGTACCAATGATTATAGCAAAACAGCCAATAGTGATGTAGTGGTAATAACAAGTGGTCTGCCGCGCAAACCCGGTATGACACGTGAAGAATTGATTGGTACCAATGCCGGTATCGTTAAAAGTGTTTCTGAAAATATTTTAAAATATTCCCCCAATACCATCATCATCGTTATCAGTAATCCAATGGATACGATGACCTACCTTACACTCACTACTTCAGGCATACCAAAAAACCGGATTATTGGAATGGGGGGTACATTGGATAGTGCCCGTTTCAAATATCAACTTAGTCAGCATTTGAATTGCAGTCCGGCAGATCTGAATGCAGTTGTAGTAGGAGGACATGGTGATACTACGATGATTCCTTTAATACGTCTTGCTACCTGGAACAGTGTACCGGTCACAAAGTTTCTTAATGAAGAAAAACAAAAACAAATTGTTGCCGATACAATGGTGGGTGGCGCTACCTTAACCAAACTGATTGGTACCTCAGCGTGGTATGCGCCAGGCGCGGCAGGTGCAGCATTGGTTGAAAGCATCGTACGTGATGAAAAGAAATTGTTTACCTGTTGTGTATCTCTGGACGGAGAGTACGGACATAAAGATATTTGCCTGGGTGTTCCGGTTGTTATCGGCAAAAATGGTTGGGAAAAAATCCTTGATTTTGGGTTGAATGAATCAGAACAAGCCGAATTTAATAAAAGTGCGGCAGCAGTAAGAAGTATGAATGATGTTTTGAAAACTTTATAATCAGATCGTAATTTTCCTATAAGGGCAGGATTTATTCCTGCCCTTTTTATTTATATTATTATCAGGCACCCATTTTGCACTTTCCGTTACATATTCCCCAACACCTTCTACCGAATACTTTTCACTCTTAAAAAACAACACTTATGATGCAATGCTATTTATTGCGGTTCAACCTATGCCGCAATTTGTTTTTGGTTAGTGCCCTGCTTGGCTCGCTTCTGATTCACGCCCAACCTGTTATTAGTTTTCAACCTGTTATTAACGGTTTATCATCACCGGTAGATGTGGTAAACGCAAACGATAACAGTAACAGACTGTTTGTTGTAGAACTGGGTGGTACTATTAAAGTGTATGATCAATCTTACAATTACCTGGGAGATTTTTTAACTGTAAGTGGATTGATTACCAGTGGCGAACAAGGTTTATTAAGCATCGCCTTTCCACCCAATTATTCCAGTACGGGCTATTTCTTTGTTTACTATACCAACTCAGACGGAGATGTAGAGCTGGCCAGGTATCATGTTTCTGGAAATGCCAACGTTGCAGACCCCAACTCGAAACAAATTGTACTAACTATTCCACACCCTGGGCAAACTAATCACAACGGAGGCAAATTAAATTTTGGAACCGATGGTTACTTATATTTTGCAACCGGTGATGGAGGTGCAGGACAGGGAAACAATGCACAAGACGGGACTATTTTATTAGGCAAGATGATAAGGATTGCTGTTAATACTACAGCATCCGGTCCCTTATATACTATTCCATCAGACAATCCGTATGCTGCTGCCAATGACAATATCAGGGATGAAATTTGGGCAATGGGTTTAAGAAATCCATTCAGGTGGAGTTTTGATCGTCTTACACATGATCTATGGCTGGCCGATGTTGGAGAAGAAGCATGGGAAGAAATTGATCATCGCACCAATGGAAATACAGGTGGCATCAATTACGGTTGGCCATGCCTGGAAGGAACACACACATTTACGGGTACAGGCGGTTGCCCGGTACCGGCAAACTATGCATCACCTATATTGGAATATCCTCATGATCCGGTAACGGGCGGCGAAGCAGTGATTGGTGGTTTTGTTTACCGTGGTACACTCAACCCTGCCATGTATGGTTATTATTTATTCGCAGATGAAGTTTCTTCAAATGTATGGGCCTTACCACTGGGAGGCACAGCCGCAGATACGGTTCAATACAAAACTATACTGCCTTTAATCAGCTCATTTGGAGAAGCTGAGAATGGTGAATTGTATGTAACCTCATTGAGCGGACAATTGTTTAATGTGCTGGCAACAGGTAATAGTGCATTGCCTGTTAAGCTCTTACATTTTGACGGAGTGGCTAAAAGTGGCTACAACGAAATTACATGGTCCAGTACTGCAGAACAACAATTGAAACAATATGAAATTGAATTCAGCAGTGATGCCATCCATTTTCAACAGGCAGGTATCGTGGCTGCTGCCAACAGCGGTTCCTATATATTTAAGCATATAACAAATATTCCGCGCCTTTATTATCGTCTGAAGCCGGTAGATCTTGACGGACAATTTTCATATTCCGGTGTCATTACCGTTGCATCCAGCACAGCAGGAGAAAATATATTTATTCGTCCTTCAGTAATTAGTAACCATGTATTAAATGTACAAACTGATGGAACAGTCAGCAGTCTGCACCTGATAAACATGGAAGGAAAAGAAGTATTCACCCGGTCTGTTGCCAACACAAGGGGCAGCATGAGTATAACCATTCCATCATTACCAGCGGGGCAGTATCTCGTTAGAATGCAGGGCAATGGAAAGCAATTAACACAAAAAATATTTATTCAATAATTCATAATTAATAGTAATTTAAAAAGCCGGGCTATCCCGGCTTTTTTTCATTTTAAAGAAAAAATTTGTCCGGAGCATTCTCCGCGGTTCGTTATACTTATGACAATACTTCTTAAAACTTAAAAACTATTGAACATGAAAGATTTTATGTTGATTTTTACCAACAACCCCAACATGCCAACAGCTACGCCGGAACAGATGCAGGCCAATATGCAATTGTGGTTTGCATGGACTGAAAAATTAAAAGCAAAAAATCTTTATGTGAGCGGAGAGGCCTTAATGCCCGGAGGAAAAATGGTGCAGGGTAAGAAAGCAGTGGTAACAGACGGACCTTTTGCGGAAAGTAAAGAAATTGTAGGCGGTTATTTTATTGTAAAAGCCAACTCATTGGAAGACGCAGCTGAACTTGCAAAAGATTGCCCGGATCTACCACAAGATGGTAAAGTAGTAGTAAGAGAAGTAGTGAAGTTTTAATATTATATGGAAGTTCCAAAAGAAGGCACTGCCGTTCAAATAGTAGATCATCTTTTCAGGCACCAGTCGGGAAAGATGATTTCTGTTCTAACCCGGTTATTTGGCATTCACAACCTTACCATGGTGGAAGATGTGGTACAGGAAGCTTTTTTGAAAGCCATGCAGGTATGGCCGCTCAATCAATTGCCCGATAATCCTGCAGGCTGGTTAATGCAAACAGCAAGAAATAAAGCAATTGATATTATCAGGAGGCAACAAAATTTTCAACAGTACTCCAAAGAATTGTCGCACCAATTACAACTTGAAACAGAGGCAACCGTTCAACATTTTTTTTTAGACAGTGAAATTAAAGACAGCCAGTTGAGATTGATATTTGCCTGTTGTCATCCATCGTTGAAAGAAGAAGACCAGATTGCATTTACATTAAAAACAGTGTCGGGTTTTGGTAGCAGTGAAATTGCGAAAGCACTTGTTACCAATGAATCCACCATTCAAAAAAGACTTTACCGGGCCCGGCAATTCATCATAGAACACCGCATACAACTGGAAATTCCCTCTGGTAATGCATTATCTGAAAGACTGGAAATAGTTTACACCATTTTATATTTACTTTTCAATGAAGGTTATAATTCATCTAAAGCAGATGAATTGATAAGAAAAGATCTGTGCGCTGAAGCCATGCGTTTATGCAATTTGTTATCGGAACACAAATCAGGTAAACAACCTGCAACCTATGCACTGCTTTCATTAATGTGTTTCCACGCATCCAGGTTTGATAGCAGGGTTGATGAAAACAATACCATCATACTGCTGCAACACCAGGACAGATCCAAATGGAACAGGGATTTGATTGACCGCGGGTATTATTATTTATCACTTTCTTCAGAAGGAGATGCGCTGTCTGTTTATCATATAGAATCAGCCATTGCAGCAGAACATTGCATGTCTGTTAGTTTTGACGCAACCAACTGGCAGCGAATACTGGGCCTGTATGACTTATTGTTGATACAAAAAGCAACGGCCACCGTTGTATTAAACCGGGCGATTGCGCTGGCCCATCTGAACCGGGTGAATGAAGCCATCTTACAGATTAAATCCATTAAAAATATTGATTTTCTCATTGAAAGCCAGTACATCTATAATGCAGTGCTGGGCGATCTGTTTCTCAAACAAAAGAAAAACGACCAGGCTGAAAAATACCTGTTAAACGCATGCCGTCTTACCAATTCTCAGCCAGAGAAAAACCTGATTGTTGAAAAACTAGAGTTTCTAAAAAGAAGCAATTGAATGGTCTGTCCAGCTTTAATTGAATGCTTTTCTTGACATCAATTAATATCAACAAAGAAAAGCAACTATTTCTTGCTTATTAGTATGATTTTACAATTGAATTATTATTTTTGTGACAGAATCCGCTTATCTTGATCGCCACAAATTCCATGAAAATCTCTCTCCAGTCTGTTGATTAGCCTTAATTAATTTAGTTTTAAAAAACTGACATGGGAAGGATTTTTACAATCGCTTGTTTATTGCTATTCAATTTTGTTACAGCCAAAGCCCAGATATTGGACAACAGGCACAATCCAGAAATTGATTTTAATTTAAATCCCACACACAATAATAGCATTCATCCCGATCATAACAGTACCATTAACCCAAAATTAAACTGGAATATCAACCCATTAAAAAATGGTCTTATTAATCCTGAAAAAGTTCCCGGAATCAATCCAAAAACAAATGCTGCCGTAAATCCATTGGAGAACGAGGAAATGAGCCCCATGTTTTCACTTTCATTGTCGCCCAAAAATGATCATTGGCATGGAATGTATGTTTTTGACACCAATAGCAACCTGGTGGGTTACCTTTCCAAATACAGCCAGGAACTGATGTTCCAGTTTGATAAAGACGCAAAGTGGAATTATTTTTATGTGAGAACAGCCAAAGGAACTTATAACCAATTTAATCTTTCCGGAGACTGGACAGGTTCTTTCCTGTGTTTTGATTCAATGATTGGCTATAATATCTTTGATAAGAATTGCAGCTGGACGGGTATGTACATAAAATAATTTCTTCAGTTTAATTCATTCAAAGTCTTTGACGTAATTTTTTCAATACTTCCTCGGTATCTATTTGTTCCATGCATTTAAAATGACCCCGTGGACATTTTTTGTATCCTATCTTTGAACAGGGGCGGCAACCCAGGTGTTTCACCTCCATAATATCGTAAGGCATATTTTTTTGGTGCGAGAGGAAATTATCTCCGTAATACGGATACATACCAAATTCGGGAACCGTGTTTCCCCACAAAGAAATAACCGGCTTTTTGAATGCCGCCGCGATATGCATAAGCCCCGTATCATTGGTAATAATTAATTTGGATCGCCTTACCAGGTCAGCCGATTCATTAAGGTTGAATTTACCACAGGCATTGTAAATCTTGATTGGATCAATGTCTGATAAAATTTTTCCCTTCCCCTTATCTTCCTTTCCTCCCAGTATAATGATGGGATGATCCAATGCGGTGCAAATGGTTTGCAGTTTATGCAGCGGAAATTTTTTTGTATGATGCGCGGCGCCAATTACCAGGCCTATATAACCTGCCTGGTGAGAAGTTGGGATATCGCTTTCTTTTACCCTATCCATCTCCGGTATAAAATAATCAAGGCCCGCCCCGTCGTTTTTTACGCCCAAACTTTCCAATGTCTGCATATAGCGATCCACAATATGAACAGCCGGCAGCCTGTTAATTTTTAAAGCTGTCAATAACCACTTTTCAAAATTGAGTTTATTGAAAGAAAATGATTTTTTTTTCAATGCCCTTTTCACCTTCAGCGTGCGGAGATTTTTATGCAGATCTATTATACAATCGAAATGCTCTCTTTTTAATTCCGCGATAACTTTATCCAGATCTCTATCCAGGTAGTGCACGTTTTTAATATACGGGTTGGCTTCAAACATTTTTGCGAAAGCCTTTTTAGTGAGATAATGAATCTCGGCCCCGGGCAATTGTTTACTGGCACAACGTACAACAGGTGTAGTCAATACAATATCGCCAATAGAAGAAAAGCGGATGATTAGTAATTTCATTGGCTGAAAGATAATTTGACGCTGGGTAATTGTACCAGCTTTGAAAATAAAAAATTTTTGTTCCCTACTGAATGCTTTGAAAAATTTAAGACAGACAGACTTTTATATTATTATACAAAAGCCGCTACTTCTCCTTCAATGTAATTTAGATCCTTACCAAAGGTTTCCTCAGTGAAATACAATGCAATGACTGCAATTACCATCACTACAATACCTGTTATCCAACCACTTTTTACATAACCTTGTGAAGCCTGAAGCGAAACAAAGAACCAGGAAACAAGGTTTAAAGACCCTCTTACCATATTGGGAACAGTAGTAGCTACGGTTGCGCGGATATTGGTTCCGAATTGTTCAGCTGCCATGGTTACAAATATGGCCCAGAAACCGGTAGCAAATCCAAGTAAAGCACAGGCAGCATACATTGAATTCATGGTTTTACCTTCCAGGTTAAAAAACCAAAAGATCGAAATAACAGCGAGTACATAAAAAACAAGTACAGCCTTTTTCCTGCTTTTTAACCAATGACTGACGAACCCCACCAATACATCGCCCACTGAAATGGCTGCATAAGCAAACATGACTGATTTACCGGGATCAATAGTTCCCTGAATATTCATCTTTGCACCAAACTCTTTTGAAAATGTGATAAGAATACCAATGACATACCAGGTAGGCAATCCAATTAAAATAGCCGTGAGGTATTTTTTTATCCTGTTAGCATTGCTAAAAAGCATCCAAAAATTACCTTTACTGATCTTTGTTTCTTTCACTGTTTTAAACATGCCCGATTCCAAAACACCTACCCGTAAAAACAATAAAAGAAAACCCAATCCACCACCAATAAAATAACAGCTCCGCCATTCAAAATTTTGTTTGATAAAAAATGCAAATACCGCACCCGTTAAACCAATTCCGGCGACCAGTGAAGTACCGATGCCTCTTTTTTCTTTTGACAACAATTCACTAACCAGTGTAATTCCTGCCCCCAGTTCTCCGGCCAGGCCAAACCCTGTAATAAACCGGACAGTGGCATATTGATTTACCGTATGTACAAAGCCGTTAGCAATATTGCCAAGGGAATAAAGGATAATAGAAGCATACAAAACTTTCAATCTTCCTTTTTTATCGCCCAGCACTCCCCAGAAAATACCTCCCAGCAGCAAACCCATCATTTGAATGTTGATGATTTTGAGCCCGTCTTTCGCAATGGCAGCATCATCCAGCCCAAATGATTTTAAAGAAGGAATTCTAATGATACTAAACAACAGGAGATCATAAATATCTACAAAATAACCCAGCGCCGCCACAATCACTGCCAGGCTGAAAACCGATTGTTGCTTTTTATTCATGCAGGTTATATATTTTGAGCAGGCGTTTCATCATCACTGTCGTGCCGTTTGCCAAAAAAAAGTTTATAGATTACCGGGAGAGTAGTAATCAGGATAATACCAATCACGATCAACTCCAGGTGTTTGGTGAGATCAAAATCAAATTTCTTCAGAAAAAATTTCTGCAGGTAATGCCCGGCAAACAACATACTGAATACCCATGCCACGCATCCAATAGTATTATACAACATGAACTTCTTTTTTTCCATTTGCACAATTCCGGCAACAATGGGAGCAAAGGTTCTCACAATTGGCAGGAACCTTGCAAATACAATGGCCTGACCGCCGTGTTTATCATAAAAATCTTTTGCCCGCAGCAAATGTTTTCGTTTGAATAAAAAAGTATCTTTTCTAGTAAACAAAAACGGGCCGCTCTTTTTACCAAACCAATATCCTACCATGTTTCCCACTATACCACAGGCTGCGATTAATATCCATAAGATGACCAAATCAGCAAAATCATTACCTGTACTTCCTGTTGGAAATTTTGCAATCAGATTGCTGCTGTAAATACCCGCAACAAATAACAAGCTGTCACCAGGAAGAAAAAACCCCACCATTAAACCGGTTTCTGCAAATACTATAAAGAGCATTACCCACAATCCACCATTGTTTATGTAAAACTCGGGCGATAGTAAATCTTTCAATGTTATATTCAATAACTCTATCATGTTGAATGTTCTAAATTATTTTTTTAAGCTGTTAGTTTTGAGCCATCAGCAATCAGTAAATCCAGGGTTATGCGCGATTTGCAAATTTTATTTAATTTAAACAAAATTAATCTCCTCATTTTTCATAAAAGCCGGCAGGCAGGTTTTCATATTACCACATTTTTCTCTTCTACCAACTCTCCTTCCCATTTGCTTACTACACTTGTTGCCAACGCATTCCCAAGTACATTTGTACCCGTGCGAAACATATCGCAGAAGTGATCAATCGGCAATATTAATGCAATTCCTTCGGGTGGAATTTTAAACATGGCACAGGTAGCAGTAACCACCACCAACGAAGCCCTGGGAACACCTGCGATGCCTTTACTGGTAAGCATTAGTACAATCAGCATTGTAAGTTGTGTACCCAAATCCATATGAATGCCGTAAGCCTGTGCAATGGCAAGGCTTGCAAATGTCATGTACATCATGCTTCCATCCAGGTTAAAAGAATAACCCAAGGGTAAAATGAATGCTACAATTTTATCCCTGCAGCCAAATCTTTCCAGCTCCTCCGTTAGTTTTGGAAATACTGCTTCGCTGCTGGTAGTACTGAAAGCAACAAGTAAAGGCTGGGCAATCCTTTTCAATAATCCGGGCAACCGTTGCCGCAAAATCAAAAATCCCACCAGGAGTAAAAGGGTCCATAGCAAAGCGATCCCAATAATAAAATAAACCAGGTATAATCCATAAAACTTAAATACTTCAAGACCCTTGGTTGCAATTACTGCTGCAATTGCACCAAACACACCCAGAGGGGCAAAGTTCATCACGTAACCCACCATCTTCAAAATAATATGGGCACCGCCGTCCAATGCTTTTACAATCGGTTTGCCATAATCACCGACAGCAGTTGTTGCCACGCCAAAAAAAATACTGAAGACCACTATCTGCAATATTTCATTCTTTGCCATCGCTTCAAATATGCTTTTGGGAAAAACATGTTCAACAAAAGTAGATAATGAAAATTCCTGCGTTTTTCCAATCAAATCTTTTGCACCTGCTGTATCTGCATTGCTTAAATCTATTGCTGTACCAGGATGAGATAAATTCACAACCAGCATGCCAAGTAATAAACTAGCCAGTGAAGCGGAAACAAACCAAAGCAATGCTTTACCACCAACCCTGCCCACCGCTTTTAGATCGCCCAATTTTGCAATGCCTACCACCAGTGTACAAAAGACCAGTGGTGCAATAATCATTTGTACCAAAAAGAGAAATATTTTGGTAAGCAGTTTAATATTATCTGAAAATTTTTGAATGAATGCAGGTGTTGAGTTGGTATGAACGATATACCCCACTGCAATACCCAATACCATTGCAATCAATATAAAAATAGTGAGGCGGTTTTGTTTCATGCCGGTTTAATTAATAATATAATGAGTTCCATCACCGAAAATTCAAAAAAAAAGCGATACCGCAAAACTTTAATGGACAAATCGGCCCAGTCAGTTCAAAAGAAAGAATAAGCGTATTAAATAATTGTTTATTTTACGACCCAGGAAAAGCTTCATTACAAACCAATACCAAACTATCATGAGTTTATTCAGAAAGAAATCACTGGATGCTTTAATGACACAGGCTGCAGATTCCGACAAAGGGTTAAAACGTACCCTGGGCGCAGGCAACCTGATTGCATTGGGTATCGGAGCCATTATTGGCGCAGGGTTATTTGTTCGAACAGCTGCCGCAGCAGGTGAGCATGCCGGACCGGCCGTGACTATTTCCTTTATTATTGCCGCTGTTGGTTGCACATTTGCCGGACTTTGTTATGCTGAGTTTGCATCAATGATTCCAATAGCTGGAAGTGCTTATACTTACGCTTATGCTACCATGGGAGAATTGATAGCCTGGATAATTGGTTGGGCTTTGATCCTGGAATATGCGCTCGGTGCTGCTACCGTTTCTATTGCCTGGAGCGAGTTCCTTAATAAGTTATTGGGTGGCTCCATTCCTTATGAATGGTCGCACTCTCCATTTGAAAAAGCACTGGATGTTAATAATGTGATGCATTATGGTATTATGAATGCACCGGCGCTGATAGTGTTATTATTGCTGTCGCTCCTGCTTATAAAAGGTACACAAGAGTCTGCTACAGTCAATGGAATTATTGTATTTATTAAAGTGGCCATTGTGTTGGTTTTTATTGTTATCGGCTGGCAGTTTATCAACCCGGCTAACCATCACCCTTACCTGATACCGGCAGATGCACCAGCCGCCACTTTGCCGGATGGTAGCCTATACAGTTATTCTAATTTCTTCAGGCATGGATGGGGAGGTGTACTGACAGGTGCCGGAATAGTATTCTTTGCCTTTATTGGATTTGATGCGGTCTCCACTGCTGCGCAGGAAGCAAAAAATCCAAAAAAAGATATGCCGATTGGAATTCTGGGTTCATTGGTAGTGTGCACTATATTATATGTATTATTCTCCTGGGTTCTAACGGGTGTTGCGCCTTACCAGGATTTTGTAAAATCTGGTAAGGAGGCTTCTGTTGCTTATGCCATTGATACCTATATGCATGGTTATGGATGGCTGGCGAAATTAGTTACCGTTGCTATCTTAGCTGGTTTCTCATCTGTTATTTTGGTAATGTTAATGGGACAGAGCCGTGTTTTTTATACCATGTCTACAGATGGCTTGTTACCCAAAGCATTTTCGGATTTACACCCTAAGTTTCGTACGCCTTACAAATCAAATATGATTCTTTTTGTGTTTGTTGGATTATTTGCTGCATTTGTACCTGGTAGCGTTGCAGGTGATTTAACAAGTATTGGTACCTTATTCGCGTTTGTATTGGTAAGTGCTGGTGTATGGATTATGAGAAGAAATGATCCAGGCAGGATAAGACCCTTTAGAACACCATTGGTTCCATTGGTTCCAATATTGGGCATCCTGGTTTGTACTGCTATGATCGTTTCACTGGATAACAGGACTTTATTAACCGCATTTGGATGGATGTTGCTTGGCTTGCTGGTCTATTTTGGATACAGCAAAAGAAATAGTAAACTTAAAAACCCGTCCGAGATACTTCCCCATACCAAAGATTTTAATTAAAAAGAAGACCGCCACCTGGCGGTTTTCTTTTTATACAAACGGATACATTAAATTTGCAGCCCTGAATAACAGATAAATTAAAATCTACATTCAATTTATTATGGGAAGGATTTTTGAAGTTCGCAAAGCTACCATGTTTGCCCGTTGGGACAGGATGGCAAAACAATTTACACGTATTGGTAAGGAAATTATTATTGCAGTAAAAGCTGGTGGTCCCGATCCTGCAATGAATCCTGCGTTGCGCAGGTGTTTTCAAAATGCCAGAAGTGTGGGTATGCCCAAAGACAGAGTTGAAGCTGCTATTAAAAGAGCGCAGGGCAAGGAAATGACTACCTATGATGAAATCTTATATGAAGGTTATGCTCCGCATGGCGTGGCATTATTGGTTGAGACTGCAACAGACAATCACGTACGTACCGTTGCCAATGTAAAATCTATTTTTAATAAAGGTGGAGGCGCATTGGGTAACAGTGGCAGTGTAAGTTTTCAGTTCAAAAAAATGGGTGTATTTAAATTAAAAACAGAAGGTGTGCGGGCTGATGATCTGGAACTGGAACTAATTGACGCCGGATTGGATGAACTGGGCGAAAGTACAGGCGAACATGGCGAGATTATTTTAGTATTGCGTTGCGCATTCACAGATTTTGGTAACCTGCAGAAAGCGCTGGAAGAAAAAGGTATCACTCCAATCAGCTCTGAATTGGAATGGATACCCAATGTTACTGTTCCCGTTTCGGATACAGATGCTGAAGAGGTAAGTAAGCTGATTGAAAAACTGGAACAGGATGAAGATGTACAGAAAGTATTTCACAATATGGCATGATACGTTTGTAAAAAGAAAGAAGGAGCAGCAGTTACTGTACCTCCTTCTTTCTTTATTTAATATATAGAACCTGCCTGAATGTCTCATGTATCTTGATTAATAGGAATAACTTTTTACAAATCCCGTCAGAAATAAAACATTGATCACAAAACATTGATCAATTATTAGTAGACTATATTTCCCGGGTGTACATCCTGCGGATATAAAACTCCTTCTACTATAAAATTTTCGGGTCTCCAGAAAAATGCATTCCTGAAATATTCATCCGACCATTTTTTCTTTTCTCCGTTGTCTATTACATGCCAGTAAGATTCATTCCCTTTCGGTCCCCTGTCCCACCCATCTATCAACACATAATGGACAATAGCATTACTAAAGCCATAAGAATCATCATTGGGAACATAATAATCTTTTACGGCCCTGCTGCCCCAGGAAACCAACGCAATAACGGGCCTTCGTTGCACCCTGAGAATCTTTTGTATTTCAGCAAAATAATTGGATGAACTCAGATTACGTAACTGCACATCATTTTTCCATTCTTTTAGTTTATCTCTTAATACATTTGGAGGAATGCCCATGTTTGCAATATGGTTATCTCTTACCCAATTAACGACATGTCCCACACTTGTTTCTTTTCGCCAGAACTCATCACATGTTACCGAATTGAATCCGTAATAGTGTAATAAACCCGCACCACTACTGGCACTGCAGGTACTTTCACCGCAACTTCCCACGCCTCCGGCATTCAAACTAAAACTTTGTGATAAATCAGGTGCAGGATTTTTAACTGTTATACTAACAGGATTAAAAAATACGCGTACACCTGTTCTGCTTCCTATCTCCTGTCCATCTGTATCAGCCGTCACTACACAAAAAGCAACGGCGTTATCAGCCTTTATAAATGAAGGGTTCGGATTCCAGTAAGCATGTGCATCCCCTGCTTTTACCCTTCCATTACCACCAACATAATCGTCTGAATGATCATCATCAGCAAAAATAAATTCACTGACCGTTGGAGTGTTGATTGATAGAATTTCATTGGTAAATCCTGCAATGTACAATAGCTCTTCTTTTGAACCCATCGCCATACTCCCATCTCCACCAATTTCCTTTGCTATCATGGTTACTCTTGCCCACAAAGCAATTTTTCCTTTAATAAACAATTCAACTTTGACATTTACTTTCGGACCATGTCCATCAAAATCATTATCACCTCCGCTTCCCAGCGCTTTGGGTGGAATGAATTTATGGGTTTGCAATCCCGGGATAACTAAATTAATGGGTGGTATTTTGCCGGGTGTTTTTATTTCAGGATTGCCAGTCGGCACAATTTTATTTTCTCTTTTAAATGAGACTAATATTATCAGCGCAAAGGAAAATAATATGAAGGGTGCTATCTTTTTCATAATAGTTTTATAACGTTATCTGTTGCCAGCATTCTATTCTTTGCAACAACATGAAAATGCCAGTCAACCTGCCCCAGCTATTTTTTATGCAGCATTAATTTGACAGGATTTAATTGGATGGCTACCTGTGTGTCATCATGGCAATCATTGTCATCGCTGATATCTCCACCACCGGTATCACCTACTATATTCCAGCGGGTAACCAATCCATCATCTTTAAAAGGAACTTCAGTACCACGGGTTGTACCAATAGCCTGTACAAGGCCTGCCGGAGAAAATGAACTGGTGGCCGGGCTACTTATATAATGTACTTCTGAATATTTGCCGGAAGCAATCTGGCCAATGGTATACCCAGCTGGTGCGGTATATAAAACTTTTGCCCATGTTCCCTCCGTTTCACTCCAGTCACTCTGCGTTTCCCGCGCATGCATATAGACAGTAGCCAGTAATTCATTTCCACCCCGTATTTCTAATTTTATCCATGCCCATATTTCCGGTCCATGTCCGCCAAAATCCCTGTCCCCTCCCATTAATTTATTTGGGCAAAAAGGCCCTACTGTTGGGGGAACAAACCTGATGGCTGAATCCAGCTTCACATAAAACTTGTTAGTAGGCCTCACAACAGTGTTGATTTTTTTTGGTGTCGTCTGGGCATTTAAAAATTCATTACCGATAAATAAAATTGTGATGAACAGAAATAATTTTTTCATGTTGGTGGGTTTTATTTTTATTGTTTCAAATGATAAATAGTTACGTGCTTATATTTCAGTCGACTTTAAATCCACAGAGCTGAACCTGCTGGTATTTTTGCTGCGTTCCAGACCGCTGGCCCAGGTAAACAGCTACTTTGTCCCCGGCTTTTAGTTTTAGTAAGGTGGAAAAATTGGAATCAAACACAGGCTGTGTCTTCGAACTCATTTGTACAGAAGTGGCCGCAACGCTTTGGAATAAATTCGTTCTGATCAGGAGCGTTATCATTCCCTCGTTGCTGAATTGTAACCAGGATACTCTAAGATCAAAATGATAAATGCCATCTGTTGGCGCTATAAATTCACTGGTGGGTGTTGAAAAATTATTCCCCTCGTCAAACATCACTCCACTAAAAAGTACTTTTGATTCTGTATTACTGGCAATGGGCGTTCCACCTACATAGGTTGCATTTGCTTTGAATGCAATATTTCTTGATTGGATGGAAGGTTGTATGGGTTGCAAATTTGCATTTTTAATAACGGGTTGTTGTGCTACTGCATGAGGTGCCAAGAATAATAACAACAACACAAGTTGTACAACAGCAATGAAAGGATTTTTACTGATATTTATTTTCATCTTTTATTTTTTTACACCTGTTATTAATGAACGGCTCATCAATTTGTCGCCAGAATACATTTCCATTTTTACCAAACCAAAATCATCAGCAAACCAGATAACCGATTTCATTTTTGGCCTGCGCTGTTTCATGGCATCGTTTAGCTTTTGCGCATCGGGACCTGTTTTACCCATGTCAACGGTCGTTTCAATATCTGAAGTGATCTTAAAACAATTCCAGGTTCCGGCAGTGGTTGTAACGATCTCTTTACTTTCAACTTTCCTGTTTTTATGTGTGGCCGTTGTCTTCATATTCATTTCTCTTCGTTTCATTTCAATGGAGATGGTTGCATCACGTAATTGCTGACCACTGTGAAGATTTACCGGGAATTCCAGTGCTTCTGTATTTACTTTTGCATCTTTGAGCAGGGTATAACCAGAAAGCAATTCAGACATGTCCATGTATAAATTCTTACCATCACATTTGTATTTTACATGACGAGATAGATCTCCGGCTATTGTACTCCTGGTTTTGATGTCTGCTTCTGCAATAGTAATTCCATTATTGCTGTTTACTTCTGTAATGGTAGTAGTCTGACTTCCGGTTTCTGATCCTTGTCCATCATATGTTTTCCCTTCAATCACCGCTCCTTTGTGAAACAGGATAAGATTGTTGCAGCTACCAGCTGCTGAATTCAAAACAGCAGAATTTTTATTGCCTGTCGCGGCCAGGGAATCATATTTAGCGGCCTTATTGTTTGACGTATTATTACATGCAATCAAGACAATCACAATAGAAAGGAACGTGCATTTTTTCATTTTGTTTGTTTGAAATATTTAAAGCCCTATTAGTATTCCTGTAAAACTGTTGTTACTTTCATTTGATTCAGCAATCCTATTTTCAGGATCGATTGCTAATTTGAGATTGAATCGGGGCACTTTATTCATTACCCAGTTATTATCTGAAAAGGTAATTTCACGGGTTACACTAATTCCCGGGGCAACTGATTGAAATGAAATCGCACTCAAAGACAACCATGAATTATCTCCGGTTGTTTTTTGTGCATAGGCCTGTATACTGCTTGCGGCTGCCTGGAGCTGACCCGAATTCTTTACGGTAACCCTGACTTTAATTTGCCATGATTTATTTGTCTGAACAGCAGAGACCAGGGTAGCATTGGTGATGACAAGATCTGCTTTGCTAAATTCGTGAATGGTTGGAGTAGCCAATGGTCGCTGTCCGGGCTGACCAGTTGGTTTTTGCAGTACTTGTGCATGCGCACAAACGACACTAATAAGAAAAATAAAATAGCATATTAATTTTTTCATGTTATCATTTTTAAAAAACGAAAGGGGATTAAAAGAATCACTGACATTTATTTTATTATTGAAACGTTATAGTTTAAGAATTTCCGTGATGAATGAATTCAACTTAGTTCCGGTGCTGCTTGTTTTTAATGCATTTATATTTCCTTTTGCCTTATTGGATACGCCAGTTACAATACGATCCACGCCAATATTGAATTTGCTGATCAAATAATTTTTTATGTTATCCACTTTCATTTTGACAATACCCTGGTCCGTATTGGAAGCTGGTATTGATGCATTGCCATTATTCATTTGCTCATTTGAGGGAGACTGAACCAGTCCATTTACCTGGATATTTAAATTGGGATCATTTATCATTGCTTTACCCAAAGTATCAAGCATCGGTAAACTTTCGGGTAATGGCTGGTTGGTTTGCGTATTGAAATTTATCTGGTTGGTAACAACCGACCCCTGTTCCAGTAATTGTTTTACCAATAATCGTCTGGCATCTGCTTCTCCTGCTGCCAGGCGAATGTTACTGATATAAATACCATCTTCAGGTGCAGGAATAACTTCACCGCCGGAGATAAAAAAATTATTGCGGTATTCCGGAGAAAGTAATTTCGGCATATCTACTGCCTTATTCTCATCCAGGTAAACCCTGAACCTTGTCTTATTAGCAGCAATGGCAACATGCAGTACGCGGTTTATATATCCATCAATTTTAATGGTATTGTTGTTTCCAAGGTCCTGAGCATCTTTTCCGTAAATAATACCTGGATAACCCGTTAATCTTTGTAGTGTTACAAAAATCTTTTTGTCGTTTACATTTCCGGCAGAAACGTCACTCAATGGAGTTAAACCAAAAATAACAGGGCAGGACTGATTCTTAATGATGAGATCAAATTCTATGGTACAATCCTCGGGTAATTTTTTTGTAAGTTCCGGGCTAAATGCAATTCCAGAAATTATCTTTAACCATTTGCCGGGAAATCCGTCCAGTTCAACTACCTGTCCGCTGCCGCTGGTACTCCACTTTGCTGGTAAATCACCTACCGGGTCTATTGAAAAATTGTCTTCAAAAATGGTATTACCACCTGGTATAAAATCACTGCTTTGTGCTGTTGAAGCAAGAGAAAATAATATTAAACCCACGACAAACAAGTAAAGCTTTTTCATTATTCGTATTTTAAATAAAGCTAATCGGTAGGATGGCTTGTCACAACTACATCATCATGTAGCTACCGGTTTGAAGTATGCGGTTAAAGGAAGAAGATGCTGATGAGTTTATTCTTCAGCGCGTGAGAAATTGCTTCAGTAGCAGAATGCACATGTAGTTTATCGTAAATCTTTTTGATGTGAAAACGAACGGTGTCAATACTCACATTCAAAGATGAAGCTATCATTTTATAACTATATCCATTTACCAGGAACTGTAAAATTTCAGTTTCTCTTTTAGAAAGATCTGTTTTTTCTTTTTCCTGATTTTCGGCCTGGGGTATCATTTTTAAAACCTTTCTGGCAACGGTGCCAGTCATGGGTGCGCCACCTGTGAGCACATCCCGTATAGCGGCAGGTATTTCTTCAGTAGCATATCTTTTTAAGATATAACCAGATGCTCCTGCACATACCGCGTTAAAAATATTTTCATTGTCATCAAATACAGTGAGCATAATAATCGGCAAATCGTTGTTAATCTTTCTTATGTTTTTTACAGCATTTACTCCATTAACAACGGGCATGTCAATGTCCATCAACACCACATCTGGTTTGAGTTCTTTAATATCTGTTTCAACTGTTTCTGCATTCGGCATTGCAGCCACCAGTTCAAAACCTGGCTGTTCCGTCAGCAACGCTTCCATGCTCATACGCAGCGCCTCATTGTCATCATATAACAAAATCCTAATCATACCTACAAATTAATAAAACCTTTACCGGTTTTCCACTACATAATTATGTAGCGGGTATTTTCAAATCAATCAAAGTGCCTTTACCGGGAGTAGATTGAATGTTCAGATTGCCGTTCATTGCTCTCGCTCGTTCCTGCATATTTTTCAATCCATTGGAAGAACCGGTTTGTTTAATATTGAAGCCTATTCCATCGTCCGTTATAATCAGGTTGATGTTTCCATTTGCCGACATGAGCCTTATCATAACTTTCCTGCACTGCGCATACTTAGCCACGTTATTGATGGCTTCCTTAAATATTAAAAAAAAGTCGCGGCGCTGTTCCATACTAATTACTTCCTGCAAAACCTTCTCATCTATTTCAAAAACAGTTGCTATTCCTTTGGGTTCAAGTGTTTGCGCTATGTATTCCCTCATTCGGATCAGCATGTTTTCCAACTTGTCGTTATCTGGTTTTATGGCCCATATGATGTCGCTCATACCCTGTTGCATCTGCGAAGACTGTTCGGTTATCTTTTTTAGTAAAAGCGAAGTCTTATGCTGATCTTTCTGCAGGTTGGTTTGTGAAACTTCCGATAATATTTTAATGCTGGTTAACGTAGAACCAATTTCATCGTGCAAATCCTTTGCGATATTATTTCTTACAGAAAGTAATATTTCCTGTTGCTCCAATTTTTTCTTTAACTGGTAACGGTTAAAGACTACTATTCCAAGGGTCGCCAGCAACAATACAGCACCTACCAGGATATTACGCAATTGCCTTTGTTGTTTCAGTTGTCTTTCTTTGAGTTGTTTGTCTTGTTCTGCCAGTTTCAGTGCCTGGTCATTATTCTTCGCAATCAATAAACTTTTTTCAAGTTGTTCGTCCTGGTGTTTTATTTTAATATCCAGCAATTCGGTTGTTTTTGCCAGCAGGTCTATTTCGTTTTGCTTTTTTTGCGCTTGCAGAATATTTCCTTCAATAACCGCTTTCTGTTTATCAATCTCCAGTTGCGTTATCTTTTGTGTATTGTTCAACCTGGAAATTTCATTGTCTTTCTTCTCTGTCTGGTATTTTGTTTCCAGTTCTGCTATGGTGAGTTTGGTTTCCGCTGAGTTAAGACTGTCTTTGTAAACAATGTATTTTTTATAGTTATCATAAGCGTTATAATAGTCGCCACGTGTTTTATAAAATACAGTATAATAATAGTAGATCAGTTTAAGGTTGTCTCTTAAATTCAATTTGTGTGAAAGGTCCATTGCTTTTTTAAAATAGCCGGTTGTAATCAATGAATCTTCTTTTAAATTTCCTGACCCAATCGCTGCTGCGAGATAACGCTTTGCCAGCATCTGGTCATTGCTATGTGATTTTTCAAGAATTTCAATCACCTTTTTCTCCATTTCATAACTCCCCCGGCTATCCCCCTTGCTGCTGGCCAGTAAACCGGAGGTAATAAGACCCAGCACAACTTTTGATTCAATGCGTGATTGCCTTGAAAATTTTAAACACAATTGCTGGTAATATTCCGCTTCTTTCAGGTTGCCCGATTGCATGTACATCTGGCAAATATTGCAATAACCAATTGCCAGCCCTTCTATATCGGTTTCCTGCCTTTTTGCAATCGATTTCTTTTCATATTCAAGGGCTTTTTGTTTATCACCTAATCCATCGTACATGGAAGCCAGGTTACTCAAGGCCATTGCCGCACCACCATCGTCTCCCAGCCGTTCATAATAATTAAGTGCCTTGATAAGGTTCTCCGTTTCCCTGTTGTGTTCTGCTTTTTGCCCGTACGTGTATCCAAGATCGTTATAAGCCAGGGCCGAATAAGGAGAAATCACCCGTTCCAGTTTTGTCTTAAATGCTTTTTGAAAAAAGTGAATGGCCGAATCCAATTCATTGTCATACATTTTTATCTGGGCCTGGTGAAGATAAGAGACGGCAGTCACCATTGAATCCTTCATCTTAAGTCCGAGTCGCTCTACCAATAGTGGGTATGCAACTGCTTTTGCATAGTCACCTTTTTCTATCAAGATATCCGCGTTCTTGATCATTGACCAGGCTTCACCGTGTACAAAATTTTTTTGCCTGCTGTAGGATATTGCCTTTTCTGCATTTGTTATTGCAGAATCGTACATTGAATTATTAAAAAAATGCTGCGCTTTATTGATCAGGTTAAAAACATAGACAGAGTCGGCAGAACTATAACTGGCTTGTGCAAAACCAATGTGTTGCACCAGGATGAGAGATAAAGTAGTGGTGAGCTGCCTTTTCAAAGCTTTATAACTCATATTGGATTCAGTTATCTCATTGTTTTGACGAATAAATTACAACTAATTCTAATCTTGAAAAAGTAAATTAATTTTGTAAGATGAACCACGAAAAACCCGTGATCCTTTTTGATGGTGTATGCAACCTGTGTAACAAGAGTGTTCAGTTTGTAATCAAAAGAGACCCCAACGCATTATTTTCTTTCGCTTCGCTGCAATCTTCATTTGGCACTGCGGTATTAGAACAATTTGACTTGCCGGCGGATACCTTTAATTCATTTATTTTATTACAGGATGGCAAATTATATACGCGATCAACCGGTGCATTGAAAGTTCTTACACAGCTTAAAAAGTGGAAATGGGCAAGCATGCTATTAATTGTACCCAAATTCATACGGGATGCCGTGTATAATCTCGTGGCAACAAACCGATACAAATGGTTTGGCAAAAAAGATGAATGCTGGATACCAACACCCGAATTAAAAGCAAGATTCCTGGATTGATATTATTTTTATTCTGACATCATTTCGTTGACAACGGTAATAATATCTTCGGCGCTGGGTTTGCTGAAATAATCACCATCGCTTGCATAGGCCGGACGATGATCTTTCGCGGTAATAGTTCTGGGTGCCACATCAAGCCAGCGATATCCACCCTGTTCTTCCATCACTTTATTAAACATATAAGCCGCGCAACCACCCGGTACATCTTCATCTGCAAATAAAATACGGTTGGTTTTTTTCAGCGATGCAAGTATACTGTGATGGGTATCAAAGGGAAGGAGTGTTTGTACATCTATTACTTCGCAACGCACACCGATCAATTCTAAAGTTTGTGCTGCATCCTGGATAATACGTAACATAGAACCATAAGATACTATCGTAATATCATTTCCTTCACGGATGATTTCAGGTATTCCCAGAGCTACCCTGAATGCTCCTAAATTAGCAGGTAATTTTTCTTTCAACCGGTATCCGTTCAGGCATTCAATAACGATTGCCGGATCATTACCCTGCAACAAAGTATTGTACATGCCTGCTGCCTGAACCATATTACGTGGAACACATACATGCATTCCGCGGAGCGCATTGATGATCATTCCCATTGGAGATCCACTGTGCCAGATTCCTTCTAACCGGTGTCCGCGGGTACGCACAATCAAAGGTGCAATCTGGCGACCGGCAGATCGATAGTGCATGGTAGCCAAATCATCCGTCAGCGGTTGTAAACCATATACCAGGTAATCCAGGTATTGAATTTCTGCAATGGGTCGGAGGCCGCGCAGCGCGAGCCCGATACCCTGCCCGATTATTGTAAGTTCACGTATACCGGTATCGAATATACGCTGACTGCCGTATTTAAGTTGCAAACCGGCAAAACCCTGGTTAACGTCCCCTATAAATCCCAAATCCTCCCCAAACGCCATTACTTTGGGATTGTTTGCAAAGAGCTGGTCAAAATATTTGTTCAGAATTTCATAACCATTGATCACGGGCGCATCTTCATCATAAGTTGCATTCACAGCAGCTACATTCAATGTGGATTTGGATCCTTCAGCATACAAATGAGAGCTATAGAGTGCTTTGTTTTCTTTCTTCAAATCATTGTAATAATCTTTCATCCAAAATGCAGCTTCTGAATGACCCGCCAGTAAAACAGATTGGTATAAAGCCCTCATTACATCACGGCGGTTGGGCTCACGATTGGCCGAAAGTTCACTGGCTGTTTTTTTCAATACAGTTGCGTGAGCCGGTAACGAATTGGCTAAATTATTAATTAGATATACGGTTTTTTCTACTTGCTTACGAATGGGCGCCTGGTATTCATCCCATGCTGCGTTCCGTTTATCGCGGACAAATTCTTTAACCGAAGTTTCAATATCGTCTAATTCATCTTCACTGGCAAGAGCATTATCGATGATCCATTCCTTCAATTTTTTTATGGCATCCCATTCCCGTTCCCATTCAAGTCTTTCCGGCGCCTTATACCGTTCATGGCTACCCGAAGTAGAATGACCCTGTGGTTGCGTCACTTCTTCTACATGAAAGATAGCCGGCGTATGGGTTTCCCTTATTTTAGTGATGCCCGTTTCAAACACTTCACACAACCCTGCATAATCCCATGCTTTCACCCGGTAAATTTCCAATCCATTGGTGCCTTCCTTCTTTTGAAAACCTTTCAATGCTTCAGAAATAGAACCCTTGGTAGTCTGGTAGCTTTTTGGAACTGAAATTCCATAGCCATCATCCCATATAAAAATGGCAAGCGGTACCTGTAGAACACCAGCTGCATTTACTGTTTCCCAGAAATGCCCTTCACTGGTAGACGCATCGCCAATGGTACAAAAGCATATTTCACTGCCATTGTTGGAAAGTTGCGGGAATTGTTTGAGTTCATTGATATTTCTGAATGCTTTGGAAGCATAAGCGAGTCCCAGCGCCTTCGGCAATTGAGCTGCAGTGGGCGCCATGCCTGCCGCCAAATTTTTCCTGTTTGCGAGATCTACAAAATCGCCGTTGCTGTCTACTATTTCTGTGGCAAAATGAGAATTCATCTGCCTGCCGGCACTGTGCGGGTCATGATCAGTATCAGGGTCTGCATACAACTGAGCGAAAAATTCTTTTATTGTAGCAGTGCCTGTTGCAAAGGCAAAAGTCTGATCTCGGTAATAGCCACTGTAAAAATCGCCGGGCTTGAAAAACTTGGCCATTGCTACCTGCGGAACTTCTTTTCCATCTCCAAAAATGCCAAACTTGGCTTTTCCTGTTAATACTTCTTTCCTGCCCATTAAACTGGCTTCGCGGCTTTCGCAGGCCATGCGGAAATCGTTCAGCACTTCTTCGCGAAAACGGTCGAAAGATAGCTTTTCAGCAGTAGTGATTTCGTTGGTAGCCGTATACTCCATTTAACAAACCTACGGGTTTTTTTAAAGTGGTCAGCAACAAGAAACTAACAAATAATTGTGCCTTATTCCCATTTTAAATGATTAGTCAGGTATCTATATACAACCACCTGAAATTGCTGCGTCAAAAAATTTTAATAGGCAAATGTGCGACCTTCTCACCAAAATCACTCACAACCAAAGCCTGGCTTTAGCCATCTGTACGGTCAATAACAGCATCTTGTTAATAATATACCAATGCCAAAATTGTGTTATGACAAATGGGTCACAATATGTAAATTTGAATCTCGTTTTAGAATTGTTCAACTGAAATTTTATACATGAAAACTATATTGACAATAATAGCAACGGCCATAATGGTAAATTTTGCCATTGCACAGGGTATCCAAGTGGCCTCAAAACCAACAGGTCCTGATGTGCTGGCGCTGAAAGAGACTTCATTTGATTTTGGCAAGATTCCACAGGGCAGACCAGTGACCCACGATTTTTTTGTTTCAAATCCCAGTTCAACAGATACTTTGAAAATAGAGGACGTGAAAGCCAGTTGCGGTTGTACTACACCCGTGTGGAAACGTGAACCTGTTGCACCTAACGGTACCAGCAAAATCACTGTTGGTTATAATGCTTATAGTGAAAATGCATTTGAAAAAAACGTAACCATATTCTTTAACGGCGGGCAGACAAAAATGCTTACTATAAAAGGAATTGTTTACAAAGCTCCTGCAAACCCGGCACCAGAAAATACTGCCGTAGACCTATTAAAAAAATCAAACCAATAAACAATGAAAAGATTATTTGCATCCTTTGCAGCACTAATGATCACAGGTGCAGTATTTGCACAAGCAACTGCTCCTGCCACTCCTGTAGTTAAAGCTGAGGAAATGGTAAAGTTTAAAGAATCCGTGCATGATTTTGGAAAAATAAAACAAGGAGTGCCTGTTAACTATGATTTTGCTTTTAAGAACATCAGCAATAAACCAGTTGTTATTGAATCGGCCACTGCCAGTTGCGGTTGTACAACACCGGTAAAACCAGAAAAACCTGTTGCAAAAGGAAAATCAGATGTTATCAAAGCTGGTTTCAATGCGGCATCGCCCAGCCCATTTGATAAAACCATTTATATCAAAGTAGCAGGTGCTTCATTGCCATTAGAACTGAAGATTAAAGGAGAAGTGCTGACTTCAGAAGCATATGCTAAATATGAAACTGAAAAAGGAAAAAAATCGGGTAAATAGTTTTTTTACAGTTTGTTTGTATACATCCTCATCATTTATGGTGGGGATTTTTTTTCTTCCGGATGCATTTTAGTTAACCTGTTACATTGGAGCATAAGCCTATTTTACCCCTATAGAACAATTTCTTTCACTAAAAGCATTGATTTAAGATTATTGTAAATGACATTCATAATAATTTTTGTCGTACAAGATTTGATTATTTTAGCTCCCCAAAATTTCTACTACAATGAACATAAAGGTTATTGCATTTGACGCCGATGATACCCTATGGGTTAATGAACCTTATTTCCAGGCCATAGAAAAAAAATTCTGTGACCTATTTGAAAACTATTTGCCACATCATACCATTTCCAGGGAATTACTGAAAACTGAAATCGATAACCTGTCACTATATGGTTATGGTGTAAAGGGATTCATGCTGTCAATGATCGAAACTGCCTTGCGCATTTCAGACAAAACATTGCCGGTTGATGCTATTGAAAAGATCATTGCGCTGGGAAAAGAATTGCTGGAAGAACCAATAGTACTATTGGATGGTGTAGAAGAGGTTTTGCAGGCGTTGAAGGGGAAATACAAGTTGGTAGTAGCCACCAAAGGTGATTTGCTGGACCAGGAAAGGAAATTAAGGAAATCAGGATTAGAACATTTTTTTCATCATATTGAAATAATGTCTGATAAAAAAGAAAGTGATTATGCAAAACTTATTAAACACCTGGATATAAAACCCGAAGCGTTTGCAATGATTGGTAATTCTGTAAAGTCAGACGTATTACCGGTGCTGAACCTGGGTGGTTATGGTTATCATGTACCCTATCACACAACCTGGGCACACGAAGTGATTGAAGCAAATGTGGACCATCACAGGTTTGCCCGTCTAGAACACATCAGGGAAATATTAACGCATATGCCTGTGTGAAATGCAAAATGAATATTGGAGCCTGTTATACATGAGCTGTGTTCCAAACCTGATGCTGGTATGGACGATAAAAGTTATAAAGTTGAAGTTCCTCCATCGCATTGGCTAAATAGAAATAACTGAATAATAATTTTGGCTTTCGGCTCAGGCCGCCAGGGCGCTCTGATGATAAGAGTTAAAAAGCTGAAAGGGCTCCTTAGAATAAAACGCGGCTGCGTCGGGAACCGGCTTGATGCAATTGTATTTTTTAAATTGTTGTAACCCGCAATTGATAATAGCCTTTAAAGCTTGCTGCCGGAACAAGAAATTCATAATTGCTGTAATAGTGTAATGAAGTTTATCTTACGTTTTCTAATAATAGTTAATGAAAAAAGTATCATTGTGGCTGATGATAATATTATATGTTGCCGCAGGCATCAATCATTTTATTCATCCGCAAGGTTATTTGAAAATAATGCCAGCCTGGTTACCTTGGCATCTGCTGCTGGTAAATTTTAGCGGAGGCTGTGAAATTTTCTTTGCATTATTGTTGATTCCCCGATCAACACGCCCTGTTGCAGCCTGGTTATTAATAGCCTTACTCATTGCGGTATTTCCGGCAAATATTCAAATGACCATTAATTATTTTAAAGAGCACCATCCTCAAACTTGGATATCCGTGATACGCCTGCCACTTCAGTTGTTGCTAATTGCCTGGGCTTACCGTTTTACCCGCGAAAAGAATAAAATTGACAGATAATGATTCTGTTGCCGGGATCTAAAATCCAGTTACTATTTTTGTTGTATGTTATCTATCAGCCAACGTGGCCGCGAAATGCCGCCATCGCCTATTCGTAAATTGGTTCCCTACGCAGAAGCTGCCAAGAAAAGAGGGACCAAAGTTTTTCATCTCAATATTGGCCAGCCGGATATAGAAACGCCTGCGCAGATCCTCGATGCTGTACGGCATGCAGATTTCAAAGTATTGGAATATAGTCACAGTGCAGGAAATGAAAGCTATCGCAGGAAACTGGTAGAGTATTATAAGCGGGTAGGCATCAACGTGGATCACAACCAGATCATTATTACTACAGGTGGCAGCGAAGCCATCCTGTTTGGTATGATGGCTTGCCTTGACGCGGGCGATGAAATTATTATACCTGAACCCTTTTACGCCAACTACAATGGTTTTGCGGTGGAAGCTGGTGTAATGGTCAAACCGATTACTTCAAACATCGAAACCGGTTTTGCATTACCTCCTATTGAAGATTTCGAAAAAGCTATCACAGCAAAAACAAAGGCCATTGTAATCTGCAATCCCAATAATCCAACCGGGTATTTGTACAGTAAGGATGAAATGGAAACCCTGAAGCAAATCATACTCAAACACCATTTATATTTATTTGCAGATGAGGCTTACCGTGAGTTTTGTTACAGCGGCGAACATACCAGTGCCATGCATTTAACAGGCGTGGATGACAACATTATTCTAATGGACACCATCAGCAAGCGATACAGCGCCTGTGGTGGTCGTATTGGCGCATTTGTTACCAAAAACAAACAGGTACTGGATGCTGTGATGAAATTTGCACAGGCAAGGTTGAGTCCACCTTCCTATGCCCAGATATTGGGTGAAGCAGCGGTTGATCTGCCTGCCAATTATTTTGATACCACTAAAGCAGAATACAAAAAAAGAAGAGACACCATTGTAAAAAGACTGAATGAGATGCCCGGCGTTTTTTGTCCGAACCCAGGCGGTGCCTTTTATGCCATGGCCAGTTTGCCGGTAGACGATGCGGATATTTTTTGTCAATGGTTACTTGAATCATTTTCTTACCATGACCAAACAGTGATGCTGGCACCCGCCAGTGGATTCTATGGTACGCCAGGTTTGGGAAAGCATGAAGTAAGACTGGCCTATGTACTCAATACAACTGCTATTAACGGTGCTATGGATTGTCTTGCAAAAGCTTTGGATCAATACCCTGGCAAAATAAAATAAATTTCTTATTGCGCATGGATGCAGGAACATATAGTGATAAAAGACTTTACCCAAATCATTCATTCCTGGGCAGGTTTATTGAAGCCGTATGATTTTAAACAGCTTTGTACCAAGCCATCTAAATCCGATTGGTCATTGGGACAGGTGTATATGCACGTAATAAGTGAAACAAATTTTTACCTCGAACAGGCAGAAATTTGCTTTTCAAATAAGGATAATCTTCATGCTGAAATGTCAACGGCCGCAAAGACAATGTTTTTGAACAACCAGCTTCCGGATGAAAAAATTGAAGGTCCTGTAACCAACGCTGAAACAGCACAACCCATAAATAAGGAAGAATTGGTAGCTGGATTAAATAATCTGTTGGGGAAACTTGGAGAGATTGTTCTGTTCCTGAATGAAGATTTCAATAAAGGCAAGACACAACATTCCGGACTGGGCTTTTTTACTGCAAAAGAATGGATACAGTTTGCTGCCATGCACTTCAAACACCACGAACGGCAAAAGAAAAGAATTGATCATTTCCTGCATTCAAATACAACTTCTCAGCATTAAATTCCATTTTGATTGAAAATGAATGCGCATTCATTTGATAAACCATGTTACGGTTAGGTTTCCGCGCACATAGCTTCGACTTAAAATAAAAATAACCAATCAGGAAAGACATACCCCCCACTCCAGCTGGAAGCATCTCTTGCTTTCTTTGATACAGGTAAACAAAAAGTTACTGGTAAAGGGCATACTAACCGGTTCGCCACCATTCTCCACTTCAGGTGTTACGCTTCCGCTTACATGTACTTCGATTGAGGATGCACAAATGGTTTTCCATTCGTGGTGATTGATCTCTGAAGGAAGCGGATTATTAAAGTGATCACCGGCGAGTTGTTTCGCGATTTCCACCAGCAACAGAGGTTCATACAGGGTTGCGGAAATGTTCAATAGTTTTTTCATAGCAATGGTTTAAGTGGTTTGGATGGGGAATACGGTTATAATGTTCGTAGACGAAGTAATATCAAAATCGTATTTAAAAAAATAGAACATTCTTTCATTTTATTGTAAAAGAAAATACTGAGGATCTGTAGTATATATAGTACAAAATCTGCTTTTCTTCCTATATTCAGGAACCAAAATGAAAAAACATGCAACTGAAACATTACACTGCTGCAGGGCTTATCTTTTTTATGTTTTCATTTTATGCCCGGCCATTTACAGGAAATAATTCTATCATCAAACCGTACCGTGAAAATAGAAATGGTTGGATATATGTCTATTTAAAAGGTACCGCTACGGAAATTGGTTACCAGCACGGCTCACTCCTGGCCAATGAAATTGATACCACCCTGCGCATGTTCGCTTATTTTCTGCCACACGAAACAAAAAAAGACTGGGCCTTTTACCGTCAGTGTGCACGAAACTTTTTATGGGATAAGCTTGACCGTGAGTACAAAGATGAAATCAATGGAATTGTTGCCGGTCTGCAATCCAAACATAAAAATTACGATAGCCTCGATATAACCGCATTGAACGCATGGGAAGAGCTTGCGTTTTACTATGTACCGTCAATAATGAATGCCGCAGTGGCGCATAGTGGTGACAATAAAGCGCCCGGCAACTGCAGTGCTTTTATTGCCACGGGTAGTTATACAAAAGATGGGAAGATAGTGATGGGACATAACAACTGGACCGAATACATCGTAGGCCAGCACTGGAATGTAATAGCAGATATTACACCGGATAAAGGAAATCACATTATGATGGATTGCATGCCCGGCTATATACACAGTGGTGATGATTTTTTGATCACAGGCAATGGTATGCTGATAACCGAAACAACCATTACACAATTCAGTTTGTTTGATACCAGTGGCATACCGGAATTCATGCGTGCCAGGAAAGCCGCCCAATACAGCAATAGTATTGATGATGTCATTAAAATATTTGTGGAAGGCAACAACGGTGGTTACGCCAATGACTGGCTCATTGGAGATACCAAAACAAATGAAGTGGCTAAACTGGAACTGGGTTTGAAAAAATATCGTGTATGGCGAAGCAAAGACACTGCCATTATCGGAAGCAACTTCCCCAGTGATCCTACACTCATCAAAGAAGAAACAACTTTTAATATAAATGATTCTACTACCTCACCCAATGCGCGAAAAAAAAGAATGGAACAATTGATACAGGTTGATTTGAAAGGGAAGCTGGATGCAGAAACCGGTAAAGTTGCAGAAGCAGACCATATGGATGCGCTGCAAGGAAAAAATGCCGATAACCGTTGCGTTATCTGCGGACATATTGATGAAGATCCAAAAGGTTGCGCCGAATGGAGCAATCCTCCTTTTTATCCAATGGGTGCTGTACAGGGTAAAGTAACAACAGCTGACCTGGCAAAAGACATGAAATTCTGGGCACATATGGGTCATCCCTGCGGAAGAGATTTTGTAGGGGCAGTTTTTTATAAGGCACACCCGGAATATGTTTGGATGAATAAATATCTAAACGTAATGAAGTCATATCCATGGACTTTATTTCAAGCCATAAAAAGATGACCGATTCTTTTTTTATTTTCAATTCATCAAAGGCCGGGAATCATTTAAAAAAATGTAGTTGAAACTTATGAATTATGATATAAAAATGCGTATTAATGTAGAAAAGCCAGTTGCCTACGTTGCCTACGGGTTACAGAAAGGAAGTGGACAACACTATGAAACAATTCAAAAACAACAGTCAAACGGAAAAGATTTATATTTTGATTTTCATATTAAAATATTGAGGAAAAAATTAACGCAACCGGGCTTTGGTGGAGTCTTTGTGCAGGGATCAGTACCGGAGAAATTTATTTACCTGGATATCGGCAAATACGCTGGTCAAATCAATAGTGAATGGGGAAGACGATTAAAGATTCCATTGCGAGGAATCGGAAATGAGATCATCAGTGAAATTATGCAGCAGCCTGATTTGGTTTTGGTAACCAAGGTTGCGGGTACAGGAAAAGATGGCGGTCCCAACTGTGCAACCGTAAAGCCTTTCAACGGATGGCATCCTCAAATAGTTAAAGATTGGACTCCCTGAGATAAACTTTCTGAAATACAAGGGATTAGAATTGACTGACCCTGGGTTAACAAGGGGTTTTGAGGATACAACTGCATAAACTTAAAATTTTATTTTTACAACAATATTTTCTTGTTTGAATTTTTGGATTAAATGGCCTAATTTACAAATGCCTTATACTAATATCCTTTAAATTCCATTGTTCAATGAAGTCTTTTCAGCAGTTGCCATACCGGTTCCAGGGAAAGCCCGACTCCGTTGATCCCTCCGCACAAATGGATTTTTTACAACCTCAGCTGATACCCGTTCCAAAAGATATTGCAAAAGTCAAAACCGGTTCCAGGAGAGCATCGCTCAAAAAAAAATTATTCCGCCTTCACTATTCGATCAAACTGATTGGTGTTTCACGGGCCATGGATGACTATGAAAAACGTAAACTGGGGATCTTTAACCAGATCAATTTTTTTCAGTTGCTGACCGGCATCACAATTCCCTTAATTGGTTTATTGCACAATAAAAAATTTCCGGAATGGGCCTGGTTGGTTGCCAGCCTGCCAGCTTTAATCAGCATGGTTGTCTTATGGATGAATGAACTGAAGCGTTATGAAGCGGCCATTATTTTCTATTTCATATTTTATCCGGTTGCAACCAGCATTGTTTATATGAGCGGTATCAATATGGGGGTTGAATTATTTTTTATTCTTTATGGTATATTGTCTGTTTTTTTTATTCAGCAGATCAGTTACATGATTTTTTCAGTGAGCCTGAGTATGATTAGTTATTTTATGCTATCGGTAGTTTGGAAATATCATCGCTTTGAATTGGAATCTTCAAATATGCTGCTGTACCTCTCGAATCAAATCCTGGGAATTATATTTATTTTTTATGGTCTCTTTTTAATTAAAAAGGAAAACGCCAGTTACCAGTCAAGGGTGCTTGCCAAAAACAGGGAGATAGCAGAAAAAGCAGCTCTGCTGAAAAAACAAACCACCGAACTTTCTGATCTGAATTCAGTAAAGAATAAATTATTCTCTGTTATAGCGCACGATTTAAAAACTCCGATGTATGCCTTGCGAAATCTGTTCCGGAGTGTACTGCAACAAAATTTGCCTGCCAAAGAAATTAAAAGCATGCTGCCTGATGTGATTGATGATCTAAATTATACCACGGGACTCATGGAGAATTTATTGCATTGGGCAAAAAGCCAGATGCAGTCGGAAGTTATCAAAGCTCATTTGATTGACATGCATGCTATAGTACAGGAAGTGATTCAGTTGTTACAACTTCAGGCAGACGCAAAATCAATTACAATAGAAAGCAAAATCGAAGAATCTGTTTTTGCCCTTGCCGATAAGGATATGATAAACCTGGTTATTAGAAATTTATTGTCTAATGCTATTAAGTTTACTCCCGGCGGTGGGCAGATAGCTATTGATGCCAATGAAATGCCGAGTTATATAGAAGTATATATCAAAGATTCCGGAACGGGCATCAGCCAGGAAGCATTGCAAAAAATTAATCAGAATAATTATTTTACTACCAATGGAACTGCTCAGGAACCTGGTACCGGCCTGGGCCTGATGCTGTGCAAAGAATTTCTTATAAAAAATGGCGGCCAGCTTTGTATAGAGAGCGAACCTGGAGCTGGCAGTATTTTTTCTTTCACTTTGCCCAGGCCCGAATAACTGCAGGGCTCATTTTATAAAACAATACATTTGCGGGGATATCTCAATAAGCTTTTGTATTTCACCCTTAATTATCTATGGACGCTGCAATATTGGAAGGCAGGATCAGTTTCGTGCACCACGATAAAGATTATGTAACCATTGATTATACACAGAATGGCAAAAAGAAGTCCATCAATGGAAAAGTAGATAAAGAAAGACAACTCAACTGGATCAAAGAAAAGCTGGTAAAAAAAATTCACCAGTTTCACGAAGGGGATGAGGTATATTTCACCGTAGCCAGATCTGCCCGGGGCGACAAAATGGTGGCAGAATATATCCGCTACAGGTTCAACAATGCATTGGGTAATCTGATTAACCGTGCCATGACCGATAATAAGTTTGTGGGTTATTTAAAACAGGTGGATGGTAAATTTTTTGTAAAGGAAACAGGAAGTTATCATTTTTTTCCGCTGATATTGTCTCCCTGGGAAATGCCACCCGATATAAACAAATTAAATGAACCCATTTTTTTTCAATTACAAAATATTGAAAAACCGGAGAAGCTGGAAGCAACTCTCATCAAACACCGGTTTATACCTCCCTATTTAACGGCGCAGAAATTTTTTGAAGAGAAAAAAATCATTGATGCAATTGTCTATAAGGTCTCATCCCATGGAATTTATGTTAACCTGGTAGGAGACAAAATCCAGGCAAAAATTCCGTTTGCAAAAAACCATGCGCAATTGTCCATTCCTGGTTTAAAAACAGGCGACACTGTTAAGATAATGATCAGTTTTTTAAGCGATTCTAAAATTGTGGTGAAACCCGTGTAAGTTTTCAACTACCAGCCTTCAGTATTCTAACGGTAACCAGTAACTGCCCCAGGTGCCGCATGGTATGTTCTGCTGCATGGATATATAACCCGATAACGGTAGAGGGAATTTTTGAACGGCCAACCGCACGAACAGCAGTAAGTTCATTTTTCTCCGAGATGATCAACTGTTCCAGTGCAAAATTAACCTGCTTATTAAATTTTTCAGCCAATCCAATGGTAGTTTGATTTGAAGCCGTACCCTCTGCTGATAATGATTGTAGTTGAGCAGGTGACAGCATTGCTCCCCTTGCGTAAGTAAACAACCTGTCGATCACGCCTGCCATGTGTTGCAAATGAAAACCTGCTGATGCTACTCCGCCCGGCCTTTCCCATAACATTTCATCCGGGAAATCCTTGATCAATTCATTCAATTCTTCCCTGGCTTGTAACAATGAATGGGCTACGGGTTGTAACAAGTTTGAAATTTCAGGTAAGGGTCCCCGTAACCATACTTCCTGTTTATTTGATTCGGCCATACTCATATATTGTAACCATAATTTATCATTGAATGTAACATAGCTTTGTGTGTTTGAGTAAGCTTTCTTCATTCAACTGCTGAACTGAGTTAAGTAATGATAGGGTATATTCTGTATGAAATGCAAAGGCTGATGCCAGGATAGAATAGACAACAGCCTTTGCAGAAACGATGTATGCGTTATCCTTTTTTATTGATTTGCGTGGGTGGTATCGGTGCCGGTACGTGATTTTTTACCGGTTTGGTGGATTTGAGGTAAGCAAATATTGCTTTAAGTTCATCATCTTTCATGTTTTTATAACCTTGCCAGGGCATGGGTGGCAGCAACATTCGGTTGCTTGCAATGCCTTTCGATTTACCCTGCCGCAATGCAGTTTTGAATTGATCTTCAGACCAGTTACCGATGCCAGTTGAATCGGAAGTAAGATTGGCTGAAAATGAAACACCCCAGGGGCCCACTATTGCTGTATTCATCATGTTAAACAATACCCAGTTGTGCATTATATTGGTATCAACTTTTGCAATGGGCATAGAAGCAGGATGACCAGATAACAACAAATCAGGATCAGGTATTGGCCCCGTTGGACTCATAATTTTGGGAGAATGACAATCGTTACATCCCATTACGCCTACCAGGTAAGCACCTCGTTTAACAAGACTGTCGTGGCTTATGCCAGGGGCAGCGGACTCAGAAGTTTTTGCCGGCTCCTGGTTGCAGGAGAAAAAAAATGCAACTGCCAATACAGGTAGCATTGTAAACACAACCATTTTTTTCATGTTTATTGTTTTAGAAGTTATAAAGGGTTTAAAGAAAACAATGGAGCATCTTCACTAACGGTAAGCAATATACTTTTTTATTTCAGTTCCTCAAAAATGCCGGTCTGTTTATTCTTACGTACATTATCCCAGTTGAAATAACGTCCGTTCATGGCAACATATACACCAACCGGTAGACTCTGGGCAAAGGCAAGCGCACTGCCAAGGTTGAACAATCCATCGGAACTGCCAAATTTAATAGGTATCATGGCCCCTGTAAGAACAATTGTTTTGCTGATGGATTGTGCGGCCAGCAGCCTGGCGGTTTCTGTCATGGTATCTGTTCCATGGGTGATGATTATCTTATCTTCCTTGCAATGGATGCATTGCTGAATGATCAACTCGCGATCTGCTGCCGTCATTTCGAGACTGTCGATCATCATAAGTGTGCGAATCTGCACCGGTACTTTATTGCGCCCTTTTTCCAGCAATTCACTCATGTGTGTATCCTTGAAATAAAGCTGCCCGTTGATCTCGTTGTATTCCTTGTCAAAAGTACCACCCGTAATAAAAATCCGGATTGCCATTGTAAAAAATTTGCTTTGTAAATGTAGGGAATCAGTAATAATATTTGCAACCGGTAACAAGTAAAACGGTAAATCATCATGGAAATAAGCCCTTTGGTCAAACAAATTATTTTACTGCCGCTGTAATTTTTTGTTTTGTACTGACAACAATGCTCCTAAAGCATCTGTATTTACCAGTTAAATTATTTTATATGAAAAAGTTTAAAGTCAATTTCGCAGCTTCCAGGTATTTCCTGCCTGCCATTCTTTCTATTTTTTTATTTTCATTCTCCGTTAACAAAGGTGGAGACAGTTTTGAAGTTTACCTGAATGGCAAAATGCTGTTTCAGCAATACGTAAGCATGCACCAGCCTGTTAAAAGTCTTTCGCTTCAAGAAAAACTTTCAAACGGAGAGATCACCGTTTATTATAAACATTGTGGCAAAACAGGTACAGACAGGGTTATTAGTATCAAAAATGCAGACAACAAAATATTAAAAACCTGGAATTTCCCCAATGACGCTGCAAACCCTTCTGCCATGATTTGTAAAGTAAAAGATGTAATCAATCTTGAAAAAAACAATGGCAAAAGTCTTGGCCTGTATTATAGTTCAAAAGAAATGTCCGAAGCACGCTTGCTGGCTGTAATAATCATTGCGGGTGAAGAGAAAACGGATACAAAAGCGGGCCGTTAATAAAACTTAAATTGATTGAAGGAAATTTAAGAATTACATGAATTGCAATGTTTTACTTAATTCATGTAATTCTCTATTTAGCATTCAAAAATGTTTTCTTCTTACCTGGGAATCTTACCACAGTCTGAAACCGCCGATGCAATATTTCGTTGTCCAGGTGTTTATTATCGCCCGACAAAATCACTAATCCCTTATAGGATTCTAATCTTTGCAACAGGAAAGAAATTTCCAGGTTTGCATACCGGTCATGCGCATCCCTGACATCCGCTCTCTTGCCAAAAAGTGCATCGGCTTCATCAAAAAATAAAATCCAGTCCTTTTCTGCAGCTTTGGCAAAAAGCAAATCAAGATTTTTTTCTGTTTCTCCAATGTATTTAGAAATCAGCCTGGATAAATCAATCCTGTAAACTTCTTTTTGAGCCCACTGGGCCAACAGGGAAGCAGCTTGCTTTTTGCCTGTTCCTTTTGCGCCATAGAAAATTGCTTTGTGGTTTTGATCAGAAACGATGTTATTGACGGAATCATTATTTAAAACTGTGTTTTGCGTCAACAGCAAGGACAGTGATTTTATTTTTTCCTGGATGGAAAGAGATAATGTCCGCCTTTTCCATTTTTTCTTACTAAACAAAGGCTCTATACTTGCACTCATTTTTTATTGCAATGTACAAAGCATTCACTAATCTGGTAAATAGGAAGAGTGCCGGTCATACAACTAAAAAAATATTTTTAAAATATAATCCTCCCCTGTTCGTCTACCTGATTGTAACAATATTGTTCATTTAAATTGAAAAAACATGGACTACAATCAGTCATGTGCCGCAAAAGGCGCCTATTACGGAAGCAGGAACAGGCATCAGCTTTACCGTTCGCAGCAACGAGCTGCAGTGAATGTTTACAAAACAGATAGCAGCTTTGAAATGCTGTTATTTGCCCCGGGTCGCATCAAAGAGCATTTTCACCTGGATGTAAAAGGAAATGAGTTAACTGTTTCCTATACTCCGCCGGAGGGATTTGCACGGCCAGAATGGATTTTGCGCGAATACAGTCGCGGTGGATTTCAAAGAACATTTTCATTGGATGAAAGTGTGGACACTGCAGGTATAACTGCTAAATACCTCGATGGTGTTTTGCAGGTAAGTATGCCCATTATTGCCGGTAAGGAATCTGTGAAGAAGGATATTGTCATTAACTAAACAGTGCCGGTTATTTAAAAATGATGATGGTATTTATGCTATCATCATTTTTTTATTAGCGTTATCTTGTGGTGAATAGTGAGTAGATTTTATTAATTCAACTTTTAGAATTTCCAGGATTATGGCAGGTGACAAAGAGAAATTTAAAAGCAGTGTTCTGCAGAAGGACGAAAAGCCTAAAGTAAAGATTTCAAAAGAATCCCTGAAAGAGGCACTGATTCTTTTTACCTATTTGAAACCTTATCGTAATAAGTTTATTTTAAGCCTGGTATTTATTGCACTTTCAGCTTTTACCACCAGCCTATTTCCATTGTTTCTTGGTAAAATGATTGACGCTGCTTCCCCGGGATCCTCTTTACCGGGGATCGCCAATAATGGTGCTATATCTATTGGAACGAGTTTAAAAAATATTCACTGGAGTTTGAACACTACCCTGCTATTGATATTTATTCAATTGGGTATTCAAACTATTTTTTCCTTTATGCGGGTATACCTGCTTACTGAAGTAGGCGAAAAATCACTGGCAGATATGCGCAGGGATGTGTATAGTAAATTACTGAGCATGCCCATGAGTTTTTTTACAGAGAAACGGGTGGGCGAACTGAGCAATAGGATTTCATCAGATTTATCGCAGATACAGGATGCTATTTCATTTACATTGGCAGAATTTTTAAGAGGCATTTTTACTTTAATCATTGGACTTGCCTTTATTTTCTGGATAAGTACCAAGCTCGCGTTAATTATGCTGGCGGTTGTTCCGGTTATTGCAATACTGGGTGTTGTGTTTGGAAAACGGATACGGAAAATGGCTCGTAAGGCACAAGATCAACTGGCAGACAGCGGCACCATTGTACAGGAAACATTCCAGGGTATAACGGTGGTAAAAGCTTTTACCAGCGAGTTTCACGAAATTGGCCGTTATGTGAAAAGCGTATATGCAGTGGTGTCCACTGCCATCAGTAATGCCCGCTATCGTGGAGCTTTTGTTTCATTTATGATCTTTAGTGTATTCGGTGCTATTGCATTTGTAATTTGGTATGGAGCCAATATGATTCAGGCTGGACAGCTTACGATGGGTTCGTTGGTTATGTTTGTGGTTTTTTCCGGTTTTGTAGGAGGTACATTCGCAGGTTTTGCAGATATGTTTAGTCAATTGCAAAAAACTTTGGGGGCTACACAAAGTGTAAGGGAGATATTGCGCGGACAGGGTGAAGCAATTGAAGTAACACAACCAATACTAGAACAGGCTTACATTATTAATGGTAATGTTCGCTTTGATCATGTAGCATTTAGTTATCCCGGCAGAAAAGATGTTCCGGTATTAAAAGATTTATCATTAAGTGCCTCCAATGGAGAACAAATTGCAATTGTGGGCCCGAGTGGTGCAGGCAAAACTACCATTGCATCTTTATTGCTGCATTTTTATGAACCTGATAAAGGAACTCTTTTATTTGATGAAAAGCCTGCAAGCAGTTTCCCGCTCTCGCAATTGAGAATGCAGATGGCTCTGGTGCCACAGGATGTGATTTTGTTTGGTGGCAGCATCCGCGAAAACATTGCCTATGGTAAACCAGGCGCAAATGAACAAGAAATAATGGCTGCTGCAAAACAGGCCAATGCACATGAATTTATAAGTCGCTTCCCGGAACAATACGATTCAATTGTTGGAGAACGCGGAATAAAACTAAGCGGTGGTCAACGTCAGCGCATCGCAATTGCCAGGGCTATTTTAAAAGATCCCGCTATTTTAATACTAGATGAAGCAACTTCTTCACTGGATAGTGAAAGTGAACAATTGGTCCAGGAAGCATTGGAAAATCTAATGAAGGGCCGAACCTCTTTTGTTATTGCGCACCGTTTGTCTACTATCCGTAATGCAGATAAGATTGTGGTAATCGATAAAGGTACCGTAACGGAAGCGGGTACACACAATGAACTAATGAATCAAAATGGGTTGTACCGCAAATTGAATGAAATGCAATTTGAATTTGGAGTGGACGTACAAACAGAAACTGTTGATTAAATTATTTTGAAATGGAGGAGTTAATGCATTATAAGGCCCACTATTTTCTCCATTTAAACCTACACCACACTATTGAACAGTAAACTCTGCTTCTGCCACAGCAACAGTATTACTTGAAACGGTAGCAGTTTTTACCACAGACCCGTTCACTAGAATATTAACTGTGCAGGTGGTAGTAATTGAAGTAAACGGACTGGAAGAGGATGCCTGGATATAGGCGGTAAATGGTTTGGAAGGTCCGTTGATGTCAAACACCCAGTCTGTTTTGGCTGAAACCGGTATCTTATCCCCCAAAATATTATTGTATATAATATCAATGTTGGAAGAATTGGTAGTGGTGACCTGGTATTCTACAATAGTGGCACTGCCACTACCACTGCTTTTTTTACAAGTCGAAAAGAGTACAACCGCAAACAGGCAGGTTAGAATCGCTTTTATCATATATTTTTTTAATTAACCAACAAAAACTTATAGTGCTGAAAGATATAAAGATCAAATTTAAATATTTTAAGACATAAAGACATTGATCAGTTAATACAGAATGTTAATAATATAAATTATAAAAACCTGGTTGCCTACCCTTCAATTGTAATAGCTTATTTTCAATCTTTAAAAAAATATGATGTCTAAAACAAAGATAACAGTCAACAGTAACGGTTCGCTCAGAATAGAAGGTGACTTTGAAGTAGTGGATAAAGACGGAAAAAATTATGGTTTGGGAGGAAGGGAACTGGTTTCATTTTGCCGTTGCGGACATTCAAAAAATAAACCTTTCTGTGACGGTTCTCACAAGGGGCATTTTGAACACAACGCAGAAGCTTTTGATCTTCCTCCAAAAAAACAATAATAAACCCTCATCTATAATAGTAATTTGCCAAATTTTTCAAGTTCAGCATTTTCGACTGGGTTGAGAACACCGTCTTTATCATATTTAAGCTTGAATAACAGTACTCTTTTGTGCGCAGGATATTTTGTTAACAAGGCTTCAATTAAAAGACCCGGCCTTTCATCTTTCTCCGGTGCCGGTTTTGGTGCCGGCAGAAGGGACTTATATCGTGTAGGTCTTTTTAATATTTCAGCTTCTAATGTTGCCAGCAAATTAGGCGGAATATCTTTAATTTTCGATGCTTTGCTGCGTAAACCTTCAAGCTGCTTTTTGCTTAACCCACCTCTTTCCTGGTATTGATACAATAAACTGGAAATAAAGGCAGAAGCAGGATAGGCCGCAGAAGCTGTCTTTAACACATTCATAACAACATCTACATCAGGGTCTTTGCGATGCATAAAAAGTATTTGTTGGCCGAATATAGCAAAACTGACCTGCCATATCAAAGCTTTTTTTGACCCGGTCAACTTTTAAACTAGCCGTAATAAAAGAAAAAAAGTAATTATCATTAAAACTGTAACATGATGGAAAAGCTTGCGTCTTATTTATAGAAGCGATTAGAACTACAGAGAAACAAAATAATTTAAAACTTCAAAAAAATAATTTTATGAAAGGTAAATACATCAGCACCCAGATTTTGATAGCCTGCGGCGGTAAGAAAAGAGAACAAGCCTTGGCAGTAGCTGCTTAATTCAATAGCCTTATCCGGCAAGTATAGCAAGTCATCCTTTTGGGTGACTTTTTTCATGGTGACCATTTCCTCAGTAAATAAAATTAAAAAACTTCAACGCCAACTGTAACATCACATAACTGCTTGCGTCTTATTTTCAGAAGTAATTGCAAGAACAACCACCAGAGAATAAAAAATTAAAAACATCAAAAAAATAATTTTATGAAAGGTAAATACATCACCACACAGATTTTGATAGCCTGCGGCGGTAAGAAAAGAGAACAGGTTTTGGCAGTAGCTGCTTAATTGAAAAGAACAATTATTCAGAGAATAAAAACATTCAACAAACCATCAAAAATACTATTATGAAAGGTAAATACATTAGCACACAGATTTTGATAGCCTGTGGCGGTAAGAAAAGAAAACAGGTTTTGGCAGTAGCTGCTTAATTAATAAGCTTATAAGGGCTAGTATGGCAAGTCATCCGTTTGGGTGACTTTTTTTATTAGACGATTATTATATGCTGGCATGGAATGTTTAAATATTGTTTTTATATTTAAGAAACATAATAAATCTGAAATGCAACAACCATATTTACATTCCGATAAATTTAACGTCAATCGCAGAAGATTCATTCTAAATACAGTAAAAGCAACAGGTGGCTTCGCTTTATTGGGTTTACAATCCATCAAACCCGTAATCCCATTTTTCCCGCCACTCAATCAATTAACAGTGCAACAGGTTATCGATCTGATTTTAAAGGAAGGTGACTTGCCTGTCTTAAAAGAAACGGTGGATACCATTAAAGCCGGTAGTGCGGATCAGGTTGTGACTGGTATTGTTACAACCATGTTTGCTACCATCAATGTAATTGAAAAAGCAGCAAAACTAAATGCAAATTTCATTATCGCCCACGAACCTACTTTTTACAATCATAAGGATGATATTAATTGGGTAGCCAACAATAGTGTAGTAAAGCAAAAGCTGGAATTACTGGATAAACATAAAATAACCGTATGGCGATTTCACGATTATTGCCATGCGTTGAAACCGGATGCAATAAGTTATGGTGTCGCAAAAAAAGCGAATTGGCTACCTTACTTTAAAACAGGTCAAAGTTTATTATCCATCCCTTCAATTTCTTTGCTGAATTTGGCAAAACATTTAAAATCTACATTGGGTATTGAACAACTTAGAATTATTGGGGATCCAAAACAAATTTGTGAGCGCATATGCCTGTTGCCTGGCGCCTGGGGCGGTGTAAATCAAGTGACCACTGCTGAAACTCAAAAACCCGATGTGCTGATTGTGGGCGAAGTATCTGAATGGGAAACTGCCGAGTATATCAGGGATGGAAGATTGATGGGTTCTAAAACTTCTCTGATTGTACTGGGACATTCAGTAAGCGAAGAGCCGGGCATGGAATGGGTAGCGGACTGGCTTCAACCCAAATTGAGTGGAATAAAAATTACACATATTGCTTCTGGCAATCCTTTCAGCTTTGTTTAATTTTTAGAAAGACCTGATAAGAAATACCGGAGGAAAAATGATCGATGTTATTATAATCCCATACGATTCAAAATACACCTAACTCCTCTTTGTTCTTATCCTGGTAACCAAATTCATCGTCTTTTGCCAGTTCCCTGCCGTTGTATTTGCCATACCTTATTACTGTATATACCATCCAGCAAACAATTATAGGAGAAAGAAAAAACATAGCGACTGCATAATCCCTGGTTGATTCAAATTGAAGCATAATACAATAGGAAACAAGGTAAATAGTAACTACAACGGTAGAAAAAATTGCATTACGTAACATAGTGATGGCTTTATTATACTATTATAAAATTAATACCACTCTCCATACCCGGATCCTTAACACCCGGCTGGGGCAGATCGTTCTCAACTGTTGATTTTATATCCCCGAAAGTGCAAATTGAACAATCCATTGAATTAATGATGCCTTATTTATCGATTGATGTATAAAATCTTTATACCTTAACAAAAAACAATGGAATCATACAAACCGGCAAATGTTGACAATTACATAGCTCAATTTCCGGAAACCATTCAAAAATTATTAAGGCAGATGCGGGCTACAATCCGCAAAGCTGCACCGGATGCAGAAGAAAGTATCAGCTACCAGATGCCAGCTTACAAATATCACGGCGTGCTTGCCTTTTTCGCCGGATATAAAAATCATATTGGATTTTATCCTACTCCTTCCGGGATAGAAGAATTTAAGAAGGAACTTTCTAAATTTAAGGGAGCAAAAGGATCTGTGCAGTTTCCTTTGGACCAACCCCTGCCTTTAAAACTGGTTACAAAAATTGTAGTTTACCGGATGAAACAAAATCTGGCCAAAGTCAAGTCTTAAAAATAATAATGGTGTCGGCATTCCCGTTGCTTTCTGTATTCAAAACATAAAAACAAGTTAATGGTTGGCGTCAAAATTTTTTGATAATGTTGTCCCATTCTTCCACTCTCACTTGTTATAGTGTTGTAAACATTATTCAAATATTTCAAACTTAAAAAGATGGATGAATTCATTTTAATTTTCAGGCACCAGGATGGAACTAAGATTGCTTCACCTGAACAAATGCAAATCTGGATGAAACAAACCATGGATTGGATTGGTAGCATTGCGGCTCAAAATAAATTCAGCAGTGGTACCGGACTTCCATTTGCCGATGCCAAAGTGGTTTGGCATAACAGTGTAGTTACCAACGGCCCCTTTGGCGATATCAAAGAAACTATTGGTGGCTTTGTTATTGTAAAAGCTTCATCAGTTGATGAAGCAGTAGAGTTTGCCAAAGGTTGCCCGGTATTACAGGGCGATGGCAACAGTGTAGAAGTAAGAAAAATCGCGAAAAATGATGCTGTACATTAAAAAATAATTTGTCGCCACTCTTTCTGGTGGCGACTTTATTTATGGAACAAAATGAATTGATACCGCATTTATTCAGAACCGAGTACAGCAAAATCATTGCTGTATTGTGCAAACAGTTTGGTATCCATCATATTGAAATTGCAGAGGACATAGCAGCAGATACTTTTCTGTCCGCTGTTGAAAACTGGTCGTATAAAGGACTTCCTGCCAATCCAACCGCCTGGCTCTATACGGTTGCAAAAAACAAGGCAAAAAATTATTTTGCACACTTTTCAGTTTTAAATGATAAAATAAAAAAAGAAATCAGCCACACCGCGGAACAGCCGGTTACAGAGATCGATTTATCAAATATCAATATTACAGATAGCCAGTTGCGGATGTTATTTGCTGTTTGTCATCCCTGTATCTCAGGTGAATCTCAAGTATGCCTCGCACTGCGCGTACTTTGCGGATTTGGAATAGATGAAATTGCAAATGCCTTCTTAACTTCCTCCGAGACCATTAATAAAAGATTATCCAGGGCAAAAGAAAAATTAAGAAACGAAAATATCCCGATTGAACTTCCATCAGCAAATGAAATAAATGACAGGCTGGAATCAGTAACAACAACTCTTTATCTGTTATTCAGTGAAGGTTATTATTCCGAAAACAACAACGCAGTACTGCGCAAAGATCTTTGCCTGGAAGCCATGCGCCTGACTTACATGTTGGTTGAAAATCCGCAAACCAATCAACCATTTGTAAATGCATTGCTTTCCCTGATGTGTTTTCATGCTTCCAGGTTTGAAGCAAGAGTAAACGAGAACAATGAACTTATTTTTTACCAGGACCAGGATGAAACACTTTGGAACCGGGATCTGATTTCGAAAGGTGTTTATTTTTTTAAACAATCATCCCAGGGAAATTCGCTTTCAAGATTTCACCTGGAAGCTGGCATTGCTTTCTGGCATACCATCAAAACAGATAGCAAAGAAAAATGGGAAAATATTTTGCAACTCTATAATAAGTTGTTGCAATTGAAATATTCTCCTGTTGCTGCACTGAACAGAACCTATGCTCTTTCCAAAGTCAATGGCAAAGACGCAGCCATTGCCGAAGCCGAAAAGATAAACCTGGCTAGCAGTCCTTACTATTATACATTGCTGGGAGAATTATACAAAGAAAGCGATTCCGTGAAAGCTAAATTAAATTTTTTAAAAGCTATGGCATTGGCGAAAACTGCGGCGGACCTGCAAATTATCCAAAGGCAATTGGATACTTTATAAATCATCTTAACAGCGTTTCATTTCATTAATTTATCTAACTTCAGATTCAGGCAGAATATATATTCAACTAAAACTGATTGCAATGAAAGGCAGCTTGCGTACCTGCGACAAGGGTCATCAATTTTTTAAAAGTAGCAGTTGTCCTGTTTGCCCGGTTTGTGAAAAAGAAAAAAAACCGGACCACGGATTTCTTGCATTGCTTTCCGCACCTGCACGCAGGGCGCTTGAGGGAAAAAAAATTACAACTTTAAAAAGCTTGTCAAAATATTCAGAATCTGAAATTCTTCAGCTTCACGGTATTGGGAAAACAACCATCCCGATTCTTCGCGAAGCCTTGAAAGCTGAAGTGTTATATTTTAAAAAAAATGAAGAGACAACTAAATCTTCTGATTTAAAGTCAGTTGACGCTTATATCGCAAAATGTAAGCATCCCTTGCTCAATGTTGTAAAAGCATTGAGAATAATTATTTTATCAACTGACAAATCCATTGGTGAGGAAATTGCCTGGAATGCCCCCAGTTTTTTTTATACTGGCAAAATGAAACCCTTCAATCCAAAGGAATATAAAAGGCTGATCGTTAATTTTAATTTATTCAGGGAAGACTGTATCAGGTTAATTTTCCTGACAGGATCAAAATTAAATGATAAGTCAGGCTTGCTGGAAGGAGATTATGCAGATGGCAGACGATTGGCTTTGTTTCATAACATGGCGGATGTAAAGAAAAATGAAAAGGTCTTACAGCAATTAATAAAAAAATGGCTGCTTTTACTGGACAAATATTAACCATAAGAGGATGTTTAATATAATTACAATTGTATTAAATAAAGTTAAACAGGGGATTTTTATTACAAGACTTAATGAGGACAATTCGCCACACAAATAAACTTGACTGCTGATTTTATGTTTTAAAATATGCATTTAGTTTAAAGGAAAACAAAGACTTAATATACCATCCAGTTGCTGGCTTTTACTTTGTTACAAAAAATCGGGATAAATTTTTTTCCGGTAATTATTTATAGCAATGCAGCAGTTGATAACAAAGCCTGGCATCATTCGCGGGATACAAACATTAGCTTTTGCTTTATTTATTGCGGTCATGGCAGTTCGTGGACAAAAATCCTCCTCGCAAAATGCGCCAAATATATTTATCATTACTATTAACGGGCTAAGATGGCAGGAAGTTTTTACTGGTGCTGATTCTTTGTTGTTAAAGGATGCCAGGTATGTAAAAGATATAGGATTGCTCAATCAATTATATGGTGGAACCAATCTATATACGCGGTGAGAAAAGTTATTTCCTTTTCTCTGGAATATTGTTGCAAATAATGGACAATTGTACGGTAACAGATCTTATGGTAATAAAGTGAATGTAAAAAACCTGGTAAAAAATTCATATTCCGGTTACAACGAAATTTTTACAGGTTACCCGGATGCAAATCATTTAAGAAATCGTCCTGTCAATAATATCAATACAAACTTGCCCGATTGGGTTAACCATTTACCTGGCTATCAGGGAAAAGTAATGGTTTTCAGTTCCTGGAACCTATTTCCTTTTATCCTCAATAAAACTGCAAATCACTTACCTGTAAACAGCGGATACGATAGAATACTAGCGGGGGATCAACAAACTGCAACCATCAATTTGGTTCAGGATAGCATTCAGTCAAAAGAAGATTACCGGTAAGATCAACTTACATTTCTACTCGCCAAACAATAGATACAAACAAGTCATCCCAAAATGCTGGTGTTGAGTCTGGGAGAATCGGATGAATACGCGCACGACGGACAATACGATATTTACCTGCGAAGAGCGGCAGATGTTGATAAAATGATTGAGGAATTATGGTACCTTGTTCAAACCGATAATTTCTATAAAGGAAAAACAACGTTTATCATTACCACTGACCATGGGCGTGGTAAAAAACCAAGTACCTGGCGTCAACATGATCTTTTTAAAAAAGGCGCCGGAGAAACATGGTTAGCCGTTCTGGGAGCCGGCATTGATGCAAAGGGTGAAGTTAAAAATGAGCAACAGATTTACCAGGAGCAATTCGCCCAAACAATTGCAACCCTTATGGGTGTAAAGTTTACCCCTGATCATGCAACCGGTGAGGCCATCGATTTAAATTCCATTGCCGGTAAGCAGGATTAATCAGATGTTCAGCTTCTTCATTCCGTTGTTGGATTTATCCGTCTTTCTCTGATGATGGCAATTTTTCTATATTTACAAATACATGAATCATGTTACTATCAGGAAAGCATCAATTGAAGACCTGCCGCAGCTCAGGGTATTTGAGCAGGGTGTTATTGAAGCTGAACGTCCCTTTGATAAAACTTTAAAAAAAGGATCTATAGAATATTACGATTTGGAAGCGATGATTATGGCTGAGCACATAGAACTGTTGGTAGCAGAAGTAAAAGGCAAGTTGATTGGATCCGGGTATGCCCGTATAGAAAATGCAAAAACCTACCTGCAACACCAGAAACACGCATATCTTGGCTTTATGTACGTACTACCAGCATACAGGGGCCAGGCTATAAACCAAAAAATTATTGAAGCTTTAAAACATTGGGCTGTACATAGGCAAATAACAGAATTTCGGCTTGATGTATATTTTGAAAATTTGCCTGCTATTAAAGCTTATGAAAAAGCTGGCTTTGGTAAACATATGATTGAAATGCGGATGAGTACAAATGAACACTAAAACGTCAAACTTGGGATATCACTACAAATTAAATTTGTTTTCATTCACAACTTATAAATTGGACTGCTAGCTCAGTTGGTTTAGAGCGCTGCTTTGACAGAGCAGAGGTCACTGGTTCGAGCCCAGTGCAGTTCACACAATTAAAAAATTAAGCCGGCATTATGGTGCCGGCTTATTATCGAAGTGAGGTTTTTTAATAAGAAAAATATCTTCTTGCAGTCTGTGTCCTTTTCCTGCGTTGAATGTTCCACATATCTGCTGAACTGAATGTTTTAGAAGGTTGATGACTGTATCTGCCAAATAAAATGTCTTTTACTTGCTTTACCTGGTTTTCAGTTTGTTCGGTACTTACTGCTGTAAATAAGTTTGATGATTGCGTTTTCATGATCTTTTATTTAAAATGTTTTTAATTGTGTTTGTTTATAAGGCGTATCTTCTTTGGATCCTTGTTCTTCCATTGCGGTGAATATTCCACATGTCTGCTGTACTAAATGTTTTATGTTGCTGGCTGGTAAAATCAAGTGCAAGGGTTTCTTTTACCACCGCTGTCAAATTTTTTACAGTTGTTTTACTGATGGTAGTAAATAAGCTGGAGTTGGTTTGAATTTTCATAACAAGTGTTTTATAAGTTTAAAATGGTTTTTGTTTTGTCAGCTGTTCTTCTCTTTTTTCACATTGACAACACAAAGATATAGATTATTTGGTACTATACAACACATAGTACTACTTTTATTTAGGTTCCGGCAACTGTAAGCTACCATTGATTAGGCAAAAGCCTTACCCACAAAGCATTTGGCGTGATTATAGAGGTTTCGGGAAAATCCAAAAGAATGTTGAATGGTCAATAATGGTGACAAAAGGAGCTTTTTGACAACCAAAAATGGTCAAAATAAGTTTAGCAAGGAATTTTTAGCTCTCCCTGAACCTTGAAAATGAGAATTTCTGTGTAGATTTTGCTTATGTTCAAAGTTTATGCAACTTGTTGCCTTTTATTACAATTTTCAGAGGATGCTTTTAACCAACAACCTTCACATATTAGATTCAAAGACCTGGTTTTCAAAAATGTAATAGTGAAAAAGAATATCGTTTACGCTAAACCACTCGCTGAAATAAAATCAAAATACTACCAGCTTGATTTTTATGAACCTGCAGGCGATACAGCTTCAGCCCGGCCCTTGATTATATGGCTACATGGAGGTGGGTTCAAATTTGGGAAAAAAACTTCAAGAGGTACGCCTATATGGAGTAAAACATTTGCCCAACGGGGATATGTATGCGCAGCGATTAATTACAGGCTCAGTAAAAAAAAACCGCTTGCCAGGTTCCCTGATTTAATAGAGGGATGTTTTGATGCCATTGCTGATCTGAAAATTGCTTTACTCTTTTTGAAAAGCAAGAGTCGCCTTTACAACATAGATACGAACCGAATTATATTGGCTGGAAATTCTGCGGGTGGTATGATAGCGTTGCAGGCATGTTATCATCTTGACAGTACCGCATTACATGCTACTACCAAAGATCAGGCAGGCGTTGTAGCAATCGTCAATTTCTGGGGTGCACTTTTTAATATTAATTCACTGGCAACTGCACGAGTGCCCATTGTAAGTGTACACGGAAGTAAAGATCGGGTCGTTCCAATTGGCGGTACAGGGCCTTTATATGGTAGCGAGGCCATTCACGAGAAAGCCGATTCATTACACATTCCTAATAAATTAAAAATTTATGAAGGCTATGGCCATGAACTGCAAAAACACTTCCTTCCTTTCTTTGCAGGTATCAAAGCAAAACATCGCTGGTTAGAAGCCGGCCTGTTTGCCTCGGATTTTCTATTCAATGTATTATTCGAACCAACAGGATTAAAACAATAGTGCATGAAAGATTTAAAAAAATATTTTTTATTGCCTGCAAGACCTGAAGAAGTATACGCAGCTTTGACAAATTCCGCAACCATTCAACTTTGGACCGGTGCAAAAGCAACAATGAATACTGAACCCGGCTCAGAATTTTCATTATGGAACGGTGATATTATTGGTAAAAACATTTCATTCATTACCAACCAACAAATTGTTCAGCAATGGTATTTTGATGAACAGGAACCAGCTTCCATAGTAACCATAAAATTGCATCCACACAAACATGGCGTGTCAGTTGAATTGCGACATACTAATATACCTGATGAGGTTTACGAAGAAATGTTGCAAGGCTGGGAAGAAATGTATTTTGGATCGCTGGCAGAATTCTATTCATAGCCCATTTATATAATTGGCACCGTATTTTCAATGATCCTGTAAAAATATGAATGGAAAGTACGGTTCCAAATCTTTCACACAAAGAATTCTTAAAAGTTGACAGGAATTATAAAGAAGCAGCAGTTGCAGCCAACCTGTTATATGTGAGTGATAATAATCCCGGCATCATCCGGATCAAAAAAGGTAAGGGTTTTATTTACCGCCTTGCTAATAAGGCCATCGCGAAAAAAGAGATGGATCGCATAAAAAAGCTGGCTATACCTCCGGCCTGGGAGAATGTATGGATTTGTCCACTGGAAAATGGCCATATTCAGGCGACTGGGTTTGATATTCGCAGGCGTAAGCAATATCGCTACCATGCATTGTGGAACACACTTCGCAATGAAACCAAATTTCACCGCCTGTTTGAATTTGGAAAACAACTACCACAACTTAGACTTAAGCTGGAAGAAGATATGAAGCAACATGAACTGTCCCAGGAAAAAGTATTGGCCACGGTAATCAGTTTAATGGAAAGAACCTATATACGCGTTGGCAGCAATGAATATGAAAAACAAAATGGTTCTTACGGTTTAACAACACTAAAAGACAAACATGTAAATATCAAAGGTGATAAAATGATATTTTCATTCAAGGGTAAAAAAGGAATAGCACACAACATAAGCCTAAAAAATAAAAAACTCGCGAAAACTGTAAAAGCCTGCCGCGATATACCCGGCAAGGAATTATTCCAGTATTTCGAAAATGGCAATAAAAAAACTATTGATTCCGGGATGGTAAACAATTATATAAAAGCAGTTACAGGGTCCGACTTTAGTGCAAAAGATTTCCGCACCTGGGCAGGTTCCATCAATGCACTACAAGCATTTCGATCTTTGGGAGAAGCGGTCACTGCAACAGAAAGTAAAAAAAATATTTTGTCGGCACTGGATATGGTTAGTAAAAAATTAGGCAACACCCGAACAGTATGCAAAAAATATTACGTTCATCCGGCACTCATACAATTGTATGAAAAAAACAACCTGGACAAATACCTGAAAGAATTGGACAAACTTGAGGAACCCGACAAAAAAAGCGGCCTCACAGCAGAAGAGAAACTATTGATGAAAATATTAAAACAATCAATCAAAACCGGAGGGTTTACTTCAGATTAAAAGGGTTAATTATGGACTGTCTTTTGCAATACCATAAACCTATCAAATTTACTTTGCCCAAGCGAATCAATTATGGAGTCAAGCAGACCAGCTCACAGATCAATTTACAGGAAAGTGGGCAAAATATTATTGAAAATATTGCTTGGCTTTTTTGTCCTGCTCCTTATTATTATTTTACTGGTTCAAACGCCATATGTTCAAAATATTGCGAGGGGAAAGGCTCAAAAATATCTTTCAGAAAAACTCAAAACGAGGGTCGAAATTGGCAAGCTGTATATAGGATTTCCGCAAACTATCGAACTTTCAAATATTTACATTGAAGACAGGCAAAAAGATACGCTTGTAGCGGGCAAGTCCCTAAAAGTAAATTTCAATATGTGGAAATTATTCCACAGCGAAATTGCGGTCAGCGAAATCCATCTTTCTGGTATCACTGCCAATATTAAACGCTTAATGCCCGATACTGTTTACAATTTTCAGTTTATAGTTGATGCTTTCTCATCAAATAAGGCAAAAATACCTAAAGAAAAAAAAGATAGCAGCAGCACAAAAATATCTTTGAATAATTTGTTATTGGATAAGGTTCGTTTAATTTATAATGACGTTGTTACCGGCAATGATGTAGAAACTTGGATAGCGTTTGCTCATGTAAAGACAGATGAATTGAACCCTTCGAAAATGCGTTTCGGCATTTCCCTTATTCAATTCCACGGGGTACGTGCAAGGGTCTATCAAAATAAACCGTTACAAGCACCAGAAGACAATGCGCAAAAGAAAAATGTTCAACAACCTTCGCCACCTCTTCAACTTGATTTAAATAAAATTTCATTAGAGGATTTTTCATTGGACTACCGGAATAGTATATCGGCTCTAAACAGTGATATAAAAATCGGCGAACTAAACGCAAACATCAAGACTTTTGATCTGAACAGGCAGTTGATAGAACTGGAAGACCTGGCATTGAATAACAGTAGTGCACGAATTGAAACCGGTAAACAAAAAACGGTTGAAGTCCTTACTAAGAAAGTAGCTGTTGTGGCAGACTCCGTTAAAAACGGTTGGAGAATATCAGCCGATAAAATATCGCTGACCAATAATAATATCCGCTTTGATGATGATAGCAAACCCCGTTTATTGAAAGGAATGGATTATGCGCATTTAAAATCGGACAAATTCTCTCTTCAAATAAAAGATTTGCTTTATAGCAAGGATTCAATAGCCGGAACTATCAGCAGTGCTTCATTAATTGAACAAAGCGGTTTTGTGCTAAACCAGTTACAAACTGATTTCCTATACGCTGACAAACAAATTTATTTCAAGAATCTTAATTTGTCTACTCCAGGAACTTCATTGCACCGCTCCCTTCAAATTAATTATCCTTCGCTTGAATCAATAAAAAAAGATATCTCATTAATGGCGGTTGATATTGATTTGCGTGAAAGCAAAATTCAAATCAAAGACATTTTATTGTTTGCCCCTGCCCTGGGTAAACAACCGGCGTTTAAAAACCATGATGCTGTCTGGCATTTGAATACCCGTATGAAAGGAACGCTTGCGAACCTCAATATACCACTCTTTCAATTCAATGGATTGCATAATACCAGTATTGATCTGTCTGGCACACTTAAAAATATCAGCAATAGCAAAAAAATAAACGCGGATATTCTTATTAAAAACGTTAGTAGTAGCCGGCAGGATCTTGCACTACTTCTGCCCGCCAATACTATTCCATCTAATATCTCAATGCCCCAACAGTTCAAATTGAATGGAAAATTAAGTGGAGGTATTGATAAAATATTAGCAGACCTGGAATTGCAATCTACATTGGGCAATGCAAATATAAAAGGTAATGCTGAGCAGATCACCAGTAAAAAAAATGCACTGTACTATTTGAACTTATCGCTCGATAAAATCGATCTGGGTGCTATTTTACTTGATAAAAAGACATGGGGTCCGGTAACAGCAAATTTTATTGTGAAGGGTAAAGGATATGATCCGGCAACTGCCAAAGCAGATTTGCAGGCAACCATTCAATCTGCAACAATTAAAGAGTATCGTTACCAGGATTTTAATTTCAGCGGCAACATTTCAGACCAGCAATTCAATGCCACTGCTTCAATGAAAGATACCAACGCACATTTCTCGCTGGATGCAAACGGTAGTTTCGCTACAAAATATCCCGCTGTTAAACTTGACATGAATATTGATAGTATCAAAACTTTTCCACTACACCTTACTACCGACAAGATCTTTTATGGCGGTTTAGTGAACGCCAATTTTTCAATCACAAATCCGGATAGCCTGGAGGGTCACTTATCCATTAAAAAATCATTGCTGGTAAAAAATGACGTGCGCATTCCATTGGATAGCCTTCTACTGGCTGCCGGACACTCAGATAGCGGTCAATTTATTCATGTCACCAGTGATTTTTTAACAGTTGCTATCAATGGGCAGTATAAACTAACGCAGATGCGTACTGTATTTCAACAGGCGATTGAACCTTATTTCTCAACAAAGGCAGACAGTAACCTCGTGAAAACGGCACCGTACAATTTTACTATAACCGCTGACCTGGTGAATGCCCCTTTAATCAAAACGTTGATTCCAGACCTGAACGAACTTGAACCGGTGTCAATAAAAAGCAGGTTTAGCAGTAACGATGGTTGGCAGGCTAGTGTAAGTGCGCCATTAATTATCAGAGGTAAGAATAAAATAAATAATCTGCAGGCGTCAGCAGTTACCAGGCAAAATCAATTGAATGTTCATGCATCATTTAAACAATTTACAACCGGCAGCAACCTGGATGTATACGCCACAGATGTTAACGCTATCATTGCAAATAATAAGATTGATTTTACAATTGCTAATAAAGATAAGGGTGGAAAAAATAAGTATCGATTGGCAGGTGTATTTCAACAACCAGAAAAATCAACATACCTATTTTCTCTTAATGCGGATAGTTTGCTGTTGAATTATGATGTATGGAACGTAAACAGGGAAAATAAAATTCGCTTCAGTAAAGAAGGAATCAATATCAGTAAATTCGATTTGAGCAAAGAAGGTCAATTACTGGGCCTGAACAGCAGTACTGCTGCACCTGATGCGGCATTGACTGTAAATTTCAAAAACTTTAAACTCTTAACACTTACGGGGTTTGCGCAACAGGATTCACTTGGAATCAATGGCACATTGGATGGCAATGCGGTTGTAAACGATATCATGAAGCAACCAACATTTACCAGTGATCTTACATTAAATAATTTCTCGATGAACATGGATACTGTAGGCAATATTAATTTGAAAATAAGCAAAAATACCAACAACACTTTTGCGGCAGATATTAAAATAAACGGTAAGGGCAACGACATCCGGGTTACCGGTAATTATTATGTAAAACCTGATAATAAAAGCAGTTTCGACCTAACCGCCGATTTGCGAAAGATTGAATTGCATTCACTGGAAGGCATCAGTAAAAAAATGCTGAGTGATGCAAGTGGCTCTGTAAATGGAAAATTTTCAATAACGGGTAATTTTAGTAAACCAGTCGTTAACGGTGATATTAATTTTAATAAAACGCGTTTCAACCTGGGGCTATTAAACAGCTATTTCAGCATTGACCAGGAAAAGATTGCGTTTACAAATGAAGGAATACATTTCGATACATTTACCATTGCTGACTCGTCCAACAACAAAGCTGTGTTAGATGGTATGGCAAAGACTTCAGATTTTCAACATTACAATTTCGATCTCTCTTTGCGCGCAAAAGATTTTCATGCGCTGAATACTACAAAAAAGGACAATAAGCTATATTTCGGGCAATTGTATTTTAATACCAATCTGCGTATAAAGGGAACCGAAAGTGCTCCCCTGGTGGATGGCCACATTACTATCAATGAAAAAACAAGACTTACAATGGTATTGCCACAGAAAGAGCCCGGCGTGCAAGAAAGGGAAGGAATTGTGCAATTTATAAATAAGAACGAAATACTCAGCGATACGCTGTTGAAACTTTCTTATGACTCTCTCAATCGTTCTTCTGTTACGGGCATTGACGTATCTGTAAATATTGAGGTGCAAAAAGAAGCCGAATTGAATTTAATTGTTGATGAAGGAAATGGCGATTTTCTAAATGTACGTGGAGAAGCTTTGCTGAATGCAGGAATTGATCCAGGTGGTAAAGTAACCCTGACCGGGTCTTATGAACTGGAAGGAGGCTCTTACGAACTTACATTTAATTTACTCAAAAGAAAATTCGATATTCAAAAAGGAAGTAAAATAACGTGGAAAGGTGAGCCTACTGAAGCAGACGTAGACATTACTGCATTGTACATGGCCAATACTGCACCTTTGGACCTTGTACAGGATCAACTGGCTGAAACCACAACCGGTACAGTCCGCAATACATACCGGCAGAAACTTCCCTTTGAAGTGGATCTCAAAATGAATGGTCAGCTGTTAAAGCCTGCCATCACTTTCGATATACAATTACCAGACAATAAAAATTATGTTGTTTCGAAAGGAATCATTGAAACGGTAAATCAAAAACTAACCGATTTAAGAACACAGCCATCGGAATTAAACAAACAGGTTTTTGCCTTATTGTTATTAAATCGCTTTGTAAGTGAAAACCCTTTCGAAAGCAGCACGGGCATCACGGCAGAATCTTTCGCAAGAGCCAGTGTAAGTAAAATTTTCACTGAACAACTCAACCAGTTGGCAACGGATCTTATAAAAGGAGTAGATGTAAATTTTGATGTGGTGTCGCAGGATGATTATACTTCCGGCAACAGGCAGAGCAAAACAGATTTGAATGTGGCGTTGTCAAAACGCCTATTGAATGATCGGCTAACCGTTACCGTGGGTTCTAATTTTGGATTAGAAGGTACACAAAATACTAACCAGCAGGCTTCTAATATCGCTGGCAATATTGCTGTTGATTACAAGTTAAGCAAAGATGGCCGCTATGCACTAAGAGCTTACAGAAAAAATGACTACCAGGGTATTCTTGAAGGATACATTGTTGAAACAGGTTTAGGATTTATTATCACTATCGACTACAACCATTTCAAAGAAATTTTTGAAAGAAAAAAAGCGCTGCGAAAAGCTGAGCGGGGAAAAAATAAACCGCCGAGGGTTCCGGATGCTACTACTACTTCTACAAAATGATTAAATATTTCATCCCCCATATCATGGCTATCACTTTGCTCTGCACGATGAATTCCTGCAGCAACCTGAAATACCTGCCCGCGGGAGAAAAGTTGTATACCGGCGCAAAAGTAACAGTGAAAGACAGTAGTATCAATCGGAAAAAAGGAAAAGCGCTGGAAAAAGAATTAAAAGCGCTAACCCGGCCCATCCCCAATAAAAAGATTCTTGGCCTGCGTATAAAATTATTTATTTACAATATTGCGGGACATCCCAAAAAAGAAAAATCTTTACGGGGCAAATTGAAATATAAAACCGGTGAGCCTCCTGTATTGCTCAGCAGTGTAGACCTGGAACGAAACAAACAGGTATTGCTCAGCAACCTTCAAAACAAGGGCTTTTTCCAAGCAGGCATTAGTGCCGATACGATTGTTAGGAATAAACAGGCGAGTGCTTTTTACAAAGTAAAAACCGGCACTCAGTACAAAATCAAAGAAGTAATTTTCGATACAGACAGTAGTGATTTATCACGGGCAATAGATTCCACTTCAAAAAAATCCTTTTTAAAACCTGGCAATTTTTATGATTTTGATGTAATCAAAGCGGAAAGAAACCGCATTGATGCTAATCTTAAAGAAAAAGGCTTTTATTATTTTAATCCAGATGATCTAATAATACAGGTTGATTCCAATATAGGAAATAACCAGGTGAATTTGTATATAAAAGTAAAACCTGCCACTATCGGCCAGGCAAGAACGATTTATCATATCAATGACATCTACATATTCTCAAATTTCAGCTTGCAGGCAACTGAAGCGGATACCTTAAAAAAACAGGCTAAATACTTTCATGGATATTATATTCTCGACAAACGGCAATTATACAAACCGAAGTTGTTTGAAAGAACCATGCTGTTCAGTCACGGTGATCTTTATAATAGATCCAACCATAATCTAACCTTAAATCGTTTGATCACACTGGGGCTTTTTAAATTTGTAAAAAACCGATTTGAAACGGCACCACATACGGATACCCCTTATCTTAATACCTATTATTATCTCACTCCCTTGCCTAAAAAATCTATCAGGGTTGAATTGAATGCAAATACCAAATCCAATAACCTGACCGGTTCACAAATCAGTATAAGCTGGAGAAACCGGAATACTTTAAAAGGAGGAGAATTGCTTTCAATAAAAGCCCTGGGAGGATTCGAGGTTCAATACAGCGGTCAGCTTAAAGGATTTAATACATATCGTGCCGGGCTAGAAGCAAGCTTAACGATACCAAGATTTGTAGTACCGTTATTCAATCTCAACACAAAAAGCGGGTTTGTACCCAAAACAAATATATTATTGGGTTACGATCTGCTCAACAAACAAAAATTATATACGCTTAATTCCTTCCGTGCTGAATATGGATATACGTGGAAAGAAAACGCCAGGAAAGAGCATCAGCTGAACCCAATCAGTATTAATTATGTTCAGCCTGTCAACGTAACAAAACTGTATGCAGATAGCGCGAAAAACAATGCTATCCTGCAAAAAGCAATTGAGAAACAATTTATATTGGGTTCAAACTATAGCTTTACATTCAATCCGCTCACCGGAGTAGGACCGCAAACGGGTTTGTACTTTAACGGCAATATTGATTTGTCAGGTAACATTGCAGGTTTGATGACTAAGCCAAATGTAAAAGTGGGTGATACCGCTAAAATATTTCACGCCGCCTTTGCGCAATACATTAAAGCAGAAACGGATTTGCGTTATTATATTCAAACTGGTTCAAAAAGTGTTTGGGCAAGCCGGTTAATTACTGGCCTTGGTTATCCATATGGCAATTCAAGTTCTTTGCCTTTTATCAAGCAATTTTTTATTGGTGGTAACAACAGTATCCGGGCATTCCGCAGTCGTTCAATCGGACCTGGTTCTTCTATACCAAAAGGTTTGGGCACCAGCAGTTTCTTAGTAGACAGATCCGGTGATATTAAATTAGAATTCAATACAGAATACCGGGCAAAACTGGTAAGCGTGGTTAACGGTGCCGTGTTTGTGGACGCAGGTAACATCTGGTTATACAATGATGATCCCGAACAGCCCGGTGCAAAATTCAGTAACCAGTTTTTAAAAGAAATTGCTGTTGGAACCGGTATTGGATTAAGGGTCGATATTTCCTTCCTGGTATTAAGATTGGATCTGGCATTCCCATTACGTAAACCTTATTTACCGGATGGACAACGATGGATATTTAATAAAATTGATTTTGGAAGCAGTTCATGGCGCAAAGAAAATCTTGTCTTCAACCTGGCCATTGGCTATCCATTCTAGTATGGCCTTTCTTATCATTGCCGCACCTTAATAAAAAAAATAAATAAATAATGAATCTTGTTTGAATAGCGGCTATTTTTATAGCAGTTTTTATCTCATGGCGCAAAAATTACCTGCACAAAATAATCCAGAATCACTAACTCAAAAAGAAAAGATACTTTGTTTTTTAACAGCACTTTTCTTTCTGATACTATACAATCCTTTTAATGAACCGTTGGGTGTAACGGGAATATGGCCTTTGTTTGCTTTTAGTTTTATCTATAATTCCCCGATGCAAAAACTGGCCATCCTGAGAAAAAACCGTGGTTTACAATGGATGATATTATTTTATGCCCTGAACTTCCTGAGTATATTATGGTCCGATAACAAGAGAGATGGTTTTTCATGGTTGGGGATAAGGCTTGCATTATTCGTATTGCCTGTAGCATTTGGCAGCATTACATTGCGATCCAGGGTAAAGGAGTTCATCATTTATTTATTTGCGGTTTGTACTACCCTCGCGGCGGTTGGTTGTATGATGAGAGCAGTGTATCGCTTTTTTGATCTTCAAGATGCGTCCTTACTATACAATGATAACTTAACCGACATTATCCATCTCCAGTCTATTTACTTTGCAATGCTGGTAAATCTTTCCATAGTCAGTTTTGCATGGTTGTGGATTAAAAAATCTCCGCTCCTGAATAGAAAAGTTGCCGTTGTTGCTGTTTTATTGTTATTGGTCATTCATTTCCTGCTGGCCAGTCGTGTTGCTATATTTATATTATACGGCAGCGTTTTTGTTTTTGCATTGGTATATGCGATCCGGTATAAAAAAATATTGGCAGGCGGATCAATTCTGGCAGGTTTATTAGCAGCAACGCTTATACTACTGTTTTTTTTTCCAAAAACGGTTAACCGGTTTAAAGAACTTAGTTATACAAAATTCAACTACCATAGCAACGGAGCCGAAAGTCATTTTAATATGGCGGTAGATTCTACGCAATGGAATGGCGCGAATGTAAGGCTCGCTGTTTGGCAATGCGGATGGTCTGTAATAAAAACAAATGTATTATTCGGAACAGGACTTGGCGATAAGCGCGATGCGTTGATGAAGCAATATGCAGACAGGGGTTTCGCATTTGGCATAAGAACTAAAAGAAATACACACAATAACTATATCGATGTATGGCTAAGCCTGGGGGTTGCAGGCTTAATAATATTTCTTTCTGCTTTCCTGGTTCTACCACTTAGCAAAGCTGTTAGGGCGAATGACTGGTTGGGCATCCTTATCGTAATTTCTTTTGCTTTTGCAATGTTTTCAGAAACATACATGGACAGGAACACGGGAAATATAATTCTTGGATTTTTCTTTGGACTTCTATCAGCAGGGGAAAAAGAAGAAGTAAATGGTGAAAATTAATGATTGTCTTTTGTGTACATACTCACGGCTGTAGCCGTATCTCCAAAATATACAAGACTTCCATTCTTCATATAGGCAGTGCGTTTGCAATATTTAGAGATAACTTCCATACTATGACTTACCAGCACTACTGTTCTGGATTCAATCCAGGAAGACTCAAATATTTTGATTGCCTTTTCCTGGAATTTCATATCGCCTACCGCAAAAATTTCATCGAGGAACATTACATCGGCCCCTGCATTTACCGCTATTGAAAAACCCAGCCGGGCCACCATTCCCGAAGAGAAAAATTTAATTTTTGTGTCAATGAACTCTTCCAGTTCGGCAAATTCAACAATCTGGTCAAATATTTTATCAATGTTTTTTATTTTCATGCCCAACACAGATGCAGATACATATATGTTTTCCCTGGCAGTTAATTCATGACTCATCCCTACACCCAGGTTCATGAGCAATGTACTACCGTTGATATTCACATAACCAGTATCGGTTGGATACACACCGGACAAAACACGTGTGAGTGTAGATTTACCACATCCATTGCGACCTATCAAACCAACACATTCACCCTTGTTCACTTCAAAGTCCATGGTTTTCAATGCCACTACTTTTTTGGAACGTGGTGGATTGAAAATATTAAACAAGCGGTGTTTAACAGTATTGTGGCTATCCTCCGTAATATGAAATGTCTTACTGATATTTTTAGCCTCAATGGCATAAGTGCTTTCCATAGTTACAGTTTTTCTGCTGCTCTTGCCCCCAGCTTATTTAATAAAACAATTCCTACCAATAAAAAAAACACCGCATAGCCAAAATCAAAACCCAGCAAATTGAAATCGGGCATTTTACCCTCCATCATAACGCGCCTGGCATTTATGATAATTCCTGCCAATGGATTGCCATAATCAAAAGCGGGCAATGCCGATTTGAATACAGATAGTTTATAAAAAATAGGAGAAAGAAAAAACAAAAAAGAAGTAAATACCATCCAAACCTGGTTAATGTCTTTCGCTAATATATAAATATTAGATAAGATCAGGGAAGAACCCAGTGATAATATAAATAGATTGATAAACAGTATGATGATCCACAAATTATGTATAGAAAAGCCGGTTGACTGAGCTTCGACAAAATTGTAGAATAGAATAAACATGGTGAGATTGAACAGGAAACCGATACCATTTGCAAACAGTGTTGAAATATAAATTTCAAACTTATTCATATTGCTGTATTCATACAGGTATTTTTTTGAATGCAATATCTGGATAGTACCTGTGGTGGATTCTAAAAAAAAGTTCCAAACAACCAAACCAATAAAAATATAGGATGCAAAAGAAGGGACGTCGCTCTTAAGAATTATTTTAAAAGCCACATAGTAAATACACATGTCCATAATGGGCTTTAATAAAGCCCAGAACAACCCCAGTTTATTTTCGTAGTAGCGAAGTTTAAATTCAATTTTTGCCAAAAGCCATAGCCTTTCCAGCTTATTGGATCGTATAGTCCAATCTTTAAATATACTCCCAAGAATCATTGCTAAGGTTTAATTTTTAATAGTTTCAAGGCTATTCTCTTCAATCTTTCGTTTTTTTTAATAAATGATTTTAGCTTGAACAAAAAGGCACTTTCATTTTTAGTCGTGGCTGAAACATTTACTTCAAATGTAGGATTATCATACAAATAACCCGGTCCGTTAGCATTCAGCAAGTTTATTATTTGGGTGGCAAATTTAGCATAAAATGCACCGTGTTTCTTAGTTATGTATGCATTGGAGTATAATAATTTCTCTCGGGTAATATTCCGGAACATTGATCCTTTTCGCACTCTGTAATAAAATAAAACCTCCGGTAAAATCAATCCGTTCAGGCCATGAGCAAGCATATTAACAACACTTTCATAATCCTCCAGCCCATAATCCACCATTTTATCATTCGCTCCCCCCGTTAAAAAAGCGTTTTTTTTATAGACAAGACCACTGCTGTTGACTGGGTTATGTATTAACACATACGGAGGCTGTGGCGTAAAAGTTGGCCAGGTTTTATCACTGTCTTCAAAATACCTGACCCAGGATCCCGCAAAAAATACATTGTCATTCCTGGTTAATGCCGTAATGCATTTTTCATAGTAGGTAGGATCAACTTTATCATCTGCATCTAAAAAAGCAAGGAATTGTCCGTTCGCTGTTTTAGCGCCGAGGTTTCTCGTTGCCGCGAGTCCCTGGTTTGCCCAATGAATGACAGTAATATTTTTAACGGTGGCATATATACGTAGTTTCTCAGTACTTAAGCTGTCGGTGCTTCCGTCATTAATTATTATCAATTCCAGGTTTTTCCAGGTTGAATTCAAAACAGAACGAATACACTCATCAATGTAAATCCCCAAATTGTAGTATGGTACTACCACTGTTAATAAACCGCTAGCGATCGGTTCTTTTGAGATCAATGCAATTTTTTCCTGGTAAAGAAATGGAAAATGGTCTGCAGGCACCGGCTTTGATTTCAATTGATCCAGTATCAGCATTTTCACTACCCTGATTTTCTCAAATGAATAATTTTGTTTTACTGCTGCTTGTGCATTCAGTCCTATTTCCCGCACTTCATCATCGTTCAGCGCTAAAATCTTTTCCAATTGGCTACTGAATGAAGCAGGTGCTGAATGATCAAACAAAAAACCAGTAACTCCTTCTGCCAGCATTTCCTTTTGTCCTCCCTGTACTGAAGCCAGAACAATTTTGCCCAGGCTCATCGCCTCCATTACAACGTATGGCATATTGTCTACTATGCTCGGCACAATAATCACATGCGCATCACTGAGATATTCCGAAATTTCTCCTGGCCCAATCTTGCCGTGTAATATCAACAGCCCCTTTTGCCGGTAAAAACCATATCTCTCTGTAACCAGTTGTCCCATGGTTTTCATTTCCGGGTGGTATACGATGTCTGTACTTCCCACAACATGAAGCGGGTATTCAAAACCGTTATCCCATAAGGATTTGAAATAGGTAAGTAATTCAAAACTTCCTTTCTGGGCAGAAAGTTTGCCATAATAAATTATTTTATTCCGGGTAAACGTTGCTACCGGTTTTTGATCATCGGCGTATGGATTTGCGAGAATAGTCGTATTTTTTTCCGCCAGGGAGATATGCTTTTCTACTTCATCCTTTAGAAACTGAGTGGGTGAAATAAGTGCATCTGCCGCAATGATGCTTTGTTTTTCCATTTCACCGGTCCAATAATCCGGAAAACGATTAACAGGAACGCGGTTGTACAATAAATAAATAAAGACAGGGGAATGTAACGTTATAACAAGAGGGATGCCTGCCAGAAATTCGTACCCTGCATTTTTAAATTGGGTAATATAATAAGCGATGCCCAGATAATCCTGTGCCTCAATAAAATCAGGCTTTCCTTCTTCCTCAATTATTTTTCTTACAAGTAATGCAAACGAATAACTCAGTCTTGCTGCATAACCCAGGAATGAATGCAGCTGGTCACGGTTACTATTAAACCGCAACAACCTGGTATTAGTAGTTACTTGCGTGAATTCAAAATCGGTAACACTATCATCATTGCAAAAGACGGTTACTTCATGACCAGCCTCTGCCAGCATGCGCGCAGTAAAATAACAGTATGTACTGATTCCACCGCCATGAAACGGCGGGTACTCCGTGGTAAGAAGCCAGTATTTCAAGCCTTGTATTTTTTACTGTTTTTATCAAAAGCTGATCGCAGTGATCTTTTACCCGAAATCGTTTTAATTATTTGTCCCAGTTTTTTATACCAAACTGGAAGATTTTCATACTCGTTATTGTAATAATGCTGGAGCCGGGAAGCCATGGAATTGGATCGGAGTATGGCTGCATGAGATCTTTGATTGTCTAGTTCATTACCGGCAGATTGAAGTAATGCACGCATCCGGTAAAGTTCTTCATTATAATACCCGGTATTCCTTTTTGATTCATATAAAACCGGGTTGTCCAATTTGAACCGTTCTTCTGTTGCTCTTAATAAGGCTACAGATACCGCTATTTCGTTTCCATTTTCAAACTGTATAAATAAACCGTTACCGGACAAATGAGTACTATTTAACAAATTCAAATAAACATCTGCTATTTGCATTTCCTGACTTCCAAAACAAAAAACAGCTGAATCGTTTTCATTCACAAATTGAATATCAATTTTTTCAAATCCTTGTTTTAAAGCTTCGTCCATGATTGCAATACGGGCATTTTGATTACTTGCCGGGTTCTTACCCTGTATCAGCATTTTTGGGGAACCCTGGTAATAAAAATAACCTGGTAAGAAGAAAAATGAAATAATAAGTTCCACCGTTTGTTGATCAATATGCTCACTACTATCTATCAAAAGACAATACTTTGCAGCGTTTGAAAGGGTATCTAAATTTTGGTATGTCTCCGTGAGGTTATCTGTCTTTGTAAAAAAAACAATGATACCATCTTTCCCATCCAGGTTAATATCAACTGATTGTTTTGTGTCAATAATATAGTAATTGGTATACAGCATTATATTCCTTTTATTTTATACCCTCCTGAACTAACGATCCAGCATAAAATTCTCTCCCAGGCATGTGTATTCGTTGGGCCAGCTTCATCAGTAATATTACCCTTTTCCAGCAGCTGACGAACATCCAACGGTCTAAACCGGTTAAAAAATTCTTCAAATATAGAAGCTCTTACCCAAAACATGGTCCCGGCTACATATTGTAAATCCGGCGGTGACAAATTATATTTTTGTTTTAAGGAATTAATGAACACAGAATTGATGTACGCATTTGAGTCCTGATCATTATTCAATTCGTTCAGGATAGTACTTTTGGAAGCAACAATTCCTGTTTGCGGATTTTCGTCAAACAAACGAAACACCTGCTGCTGGAATTCATTTCCTGCTATGCGTAATAACTCCTTTCTCCAGTGGTCGCTATTGTGATGATACGGGCTTTGTTTGTCGTGCAATAACAAAATATAATCCGTTTTCGCATTTAACCGGAGGTAAGCATCCATTAAAACCAACTTACCACCAATGTCTTTACCCAAATTGGTGGAATTGCGGACACTTAACCGCAAACGTTTTGAAAAACTTTCCCCTGAAAATATGCCGGGAGGCTCAGCGATTGCTGCCAACCTGTAATAGGAATCGCGGACACAATTATAGTATAGATGAAAAGGCACTGTAGACTGATCCGCAAAGAATGAAAACCATTCCTGGTCTTTGCCATAATAGTTGTGGAAGAAAACAGAATAAGTTTTTGATTTCATGCAGACTTAATTGAACAACTAACGATCATGCACACATTGATTTATTTTTCTGACGTTTACTTTATTTCAAACGCAGGATTTTTTTCATTTTTTCAACAGCAGCCTGCTGTGTAAAAAATTCATTGATATCATTTACCTCACCGCTGCTTGCAATCTTTAACGCAGCATTGTTACTGTATAACTTTATTATTTCCCCTGCAAAGCTTTTCGCATCATCCAACGCAGGCAGGTTTGATACGAAGTTGCCAGGTATACCTTCCAGGCCAAAACTGGTAGATACGAGCGGTATTCCATGGTACATGGCTTCCACTGTTTTACCCTTCACACCGGCACCATATCGCAAAGGAATAACTGCTACCCTGGTCGCTGAATAAATGGACTGCAATTCTTCCTCAGATACAAATCCTTTTATCTCGATATTTTCATTTTCTAATTGCAATACAGCATCCGGCGGATTAGAACCCACCACGGTAAAAAGAGCAGCAGGAAGCGATTTCAAAACAATGGGCCATACATTTTCACAAAACCACATCACAGCATCCAGGTTGGGTGTATGTCCAAATCCTCCTACGAAAAGAATTCTGTGGCGGTTGCTGAAATCTTCAATAGGTTTTGCCGGATCATTATAAAAGTAAGGAAGGATTGTTTCAACCGTGTATGCCTGGTTCAATTGCCTGATGATTACAGTTTCGGATTCACTGGGCGATAAGACAATGTCTGATTTTTCAAACAGGTATTTTTCTACCGCTTCCCATTTTGCAGCAGAGGCCAGCAATTTTTCATCTTTGGATAACTCATATTGCTTTTGCTCCCTTAAGAAATGCAGGTCGTGCCCGTAATACAATATTTTAGCACGGGTATGCTCTTTGATGAAATCAATGTATTTGATGGAGATATGCGGACGATTTATATAAATGAAATCAATATGCTCCGCATTTTCTTTTATCCATTCCCGCCAGTTCTCACTAAACCAGTTCCCGTATAGTACTTCTATACCCATTTGCTGCAACGCGGAAGTATAGGGTTCATGTTTAAAAAAATTATCTCCGATAAACTTAATATTCAATCCTAATAATGAAAAAACTTTAAGATAGGAAAATACCGTTTTTGAACCTGCATCCTTATCAAAGTGAGGAACATAATGATCAATAACAAGAATTGTTTTCTTACCCCTGCTCCTGTCACGCGCATTAAAAACATTTACTGCATTGGGAAACTGTTCTTCTTCTAATATAGCTTTCCATTTTGAGAAAAATTTTTCATTGTTGATTTTTTGATAAGCTTTTACAGAAGTACCGTTATGCTGCAAACTATTGTCTGTACCATGTGAGTATCCTTCAAAGTGAATGATTTCAGACATCGGCTGATACATTACTTTGTAACCCATCTTTCTAAATGCAAAAGCAAGATCAGAATCTTCACAATACGCAGGACTATATTGTTCGTCAAAACCACCGGTTTTCTCCCATGCCTCTTTCCTGATAAGTATACCTGCCCCCGAAATATAATCAACCTCTTTTACGTAATTGAATGGCGGTAACGTAGGATCTTGATTGTGTCCGTAATTCCATCCGGATGCATCATTCCATATTATGCCTCCTGCTTCCTGTAACCTTCCATCGGGGTAAATAAATTTTGAACCCACCATTGCAATAAGAGGATCGTTCTCAATAAGGGTTACCAGTGAAGAAAGCCAGTTTGGATTAACAGTTGTATCATTGTTCAGAAAAAAAAGATACTTGCTCAATACTGTTGAAGCTGCGTTTTTACAATTAATAAGAAACCCCAGGTTTTTTTCATTGCGTATATGTCTCAGGTTTTTTATGACAGAAGTACATTCTTTTGTATTATCTGTTGAACAATCATCCGCTAATATTACTTCATAGGCAACTCCATGGGTATTATTTATTATACTTTGAATGCATTGATAATTCATTTCCCAACCATTGAACGCGGGGATAATAATTGAGACCAGAGGATGTTCAAATACCGGCAATGATAATAGTTCATATACCGGTACTGTTGCTGGTATGAATTCTTTTTTTTGAGCCGGCATAAAATGATCTCTTGTTTGCTTCCGGCTCCTCAATTTATTTTTTAATACATGAAAGTTGTTGAAAAGTTTTTTTAATGCCTTGTATCGTTTTGTATGCTCCGGTAGCAACCTGCCTTTCAGTTTGTAATAGCTGGACAATAGGCGCCACCCATCTGAGTCATATATTTCCGTCATCCTCATCCTGATGGCTTCATTTTCTGCAAACAACTGATGTTGCTTTTGTCTTAAATCCTGCAACAGAAATTCTTTTTCCTTAAGTTGTCGCAATGCAGTGTCCTTTTGTTCCTCAAACCCTGCAACCAACTGGTTCTTTTCATCATTGTTTTTCTCCAGGATTTCTATTTTCTGCAACAAATTATTTTGTTCGGTCCTCACCACTTCATTCGCCATAATTTGTTTATTCAACTCATTGCTTAGTGAAAGCAATTTCGCATCGGTTGAGGCAAGGATCTTTCCTTTCTCTTCCAGCAATTCATGAAGCAAATGGCTATTTTTATTTTGAACAGCGAAGGTATCTGTGTGTTGATTGATTAACTTATTGAGCTGTTCATTGCTGGCGTTCGCTTTATTAAGATCCCTGTCCATGCCTGTTCCCCATTTACCCAATTCTTCTATTTCCTGGTTCATTGATATAAGCCGATCCATTGTCTGGTAAAAATCTTTGTCCACTTTAGGAACGACTGATGCGAACTGGTTCAAAGAGGAGGGCATTGCAGCATTGGATGCAATGGCTATCATATATTTCCTGTCTATTATTGTCTCTTTTCCAGTATCACTCCATTTGTAAAGGTTGATCTTTTCCTGTTGTTCTGATTCAGCATTGCTGATAATGCTTACAATTTCATATCCCTGGTCAAATAGCGTTACTTCAGAAAAATTCATTTTTAGAAAAGCAATAAACTCCGGTTTGTAAAATTCCCGTAAATGAAATTCATTTTTATGCCGATACCTGTCTGAATAGTTTTTTTTATCCGGGGTTGATATTATTAAAATTCCACCAGGACGTAACACCCTTTTTATTTCGTTCATAAAAGAAAGTTGAGCTTCAGGATCAAGATGCTCAATGGTTTCAAATGAAACGACTACTTCAAAAGTCTTATCGTCAAACGGTATCGCCTCAGCTCCGCCGCATTTAAAAAGCAGGTTTTCCCGGTGAGCTGCATATTGACTGCTGGCATGCTGAATACTTTCGTTGTCTATATCAACTCCTGCTACAAATGTTGCTTGCCCGGCTAAAATATTGGTGCCATAACCTTCACCACAGGCAATATCTAAAACTGATTTTCCCTTCACCATCACACTGGCAGCATAGTACCGGTGTAAATGTTCATATCCAATTTCATCATTGACTAATTTTTCATCCGGGATAAATCTTTCACCAGTAAACTTCATTGTTCCTGATTTTTATTTGAATAGGTTAGGTTATAGTTTTCGCAAAACTAAACCTTTAATTCTATCATGAAAATAATAGTGGTAGCGTCCGCCATTTATTATTAATAAAAATAACCCGGCTCGTTAGTAAATGCTTGTGGATTTGGAATTTTCTGAATAATGGCCGCAGTTTACGTTCTCGCTATGCCGTTAATATTGCGAAGGAAAGAAATTCAGATAAACACCGGGATTATATATCCGAAAACAACCTGACAAATGTAGATGGGCGTAAGGAAACTGCAATAACGGGGATCAGCCTACCAGGCTGTGCAAAATAAATGGGAGAGAAAATTACTATTGTCTTTTCCTGCTGTTTTTAAGTTTTTCACTAAGCATACCCAGAAAACTCCTGGTTTCATAAGTTCTCTTATACCAATCAATATCATTTTGCAGTTTACTAATTTCCCCAAGTAATTTATTAATTAACTGGCGGTTCCCTTCTGCCAGTTCAAGACCCTGGCGCAATTTGTCTTTTATTGAATTGATTTCAACTGCCTTTTCTTTTAACGATGATTTTAAAAAATCAATTTCGATCTGTTGCTTTTGTAAAGCAAGTTTTTTTTCAGAGAATTCTCCCAGTAAAAATTCTTCGATCCTGTTTAACTGGGACTGGATATTATTTTCTGCAATACCATTACCATAAATTGTCTTTTCCATTTAAAAACTTGTTTTAAATTGGTTAAATCCAAATAAGGTACCTTCTGTATACAACTTCCGGTAACCTGTATATGTATCTTCAACATTGAAAGATTCTGTACAATAACGATATGAATGTTCGCCCATCACCTTCAACATACTACTGTTATTAAAATACGTGAGCAATTTAATAGCGGCGTCATTTTTATTTTTGAATAAATCTCCGTTGAGATGTCGCTGCACAAGGTCCCTGTTGCCGGTACAATCTGAGAGCAATACCGGTTTTTTCATTGTCAATGCTTCCAGCACGCTAAAAGATAATCCTTCAAAGTTTGAAGTAGATATAAACACATCTGCTTCCTGTTTTGCTGCCAATAAATCATCTTTTGCGAGCCAACCGCTCACCTCAATGTTACGCGATGTTAGTAAATGCCGGTCCGGACCATCCCCAGCCCATAGAAATTTGAATTGGGGCATTCCTTCAAAATACTGAGCAATGCTGTTGAAAAGCGACGGGTTTTTTTGATGCTGAATGCGGCCACTTGTAATAACCCGAAATACATTTTCATTATCTTTTGGGACCGCGGGAATGCCTGCGGCTGATATTTCTATTCCGTTATTAATAATAAGTGCCTCTATACCTGCATCCTTATACGCTTCTTGTTCTGATGTAGAGCAGCATACTACCTTACCACCAAATTTTGCTCCCAGTCTTTCCAGCTGTTTATAGAGATAGTTGGAAATTGTATTCTTACCCACCAGGAATGGAGCCCCGTTCGGCGTATAAATTACATTCTTAATACCAAGTATTTTGCAAGCAAGTCTGCCAATAAAACCACTTTTTGATGAATGTAGGTGAACCGTATCGACCAGGTTATTTTTCTTCAGTCTTTTTAGAATACGATATAATTCAATAAATGCACTAAAATCTTTATACAGGCTGATACTTCGTTGGGCCGATTTCCAGCGAATAAACCTCACATTTGCGTTAGCACTGAAGTGCATTTTTACTTCCTGGGAACACATTACCTCCCTTCTTTCTCCATGAATAACGATATGGGTATCGCTTTGCAGGTTATCGGTCAGTGACTTCAAAAAAGTCACCGTTCCACCGGCAAAAGGCTCTACCACATGTACAATTTTAATATTCATTTAATTCAAATTAGTTACTTAAAAAAATGATGTTACAACTGCCCGTTACAATTACTGTACCCGGTAGATCATTTTTTTCATATGCAAGACAAATTCGAATGGAATCAACATCAGGAGCCGCAGCTTAAGAACGCCCAGGAACAGGTAAATCTTATTTGTTCCAAAATCTTTTATAATAGCTGACCTGCTCTTTAACTGCTTATCGCGAAAAAGATAAGAAAGACCGGTCTTTGTCAACTCGCAAGTCATCAGGAACTCAGCTATGATCGCCGACCTTCTTTTTGATATCATTTGATAAAAAAAGCCGTAATCTTCTGCACAAGGGTATTGTTCCGGATATTTTGACTGGTTAACAACAGTAAAACGCCACATTACTGTTGGATGAATAAACACATTGCGGAAATACATGCTTCTTTCGATGCTATTATGCAATGTGGGAGTTACATATTTGAATGCTTCTCCGGAATGAAAATTTTTAAAATAACACCAGGAACCCACCAGATCTATTTCTGTATTCATCGTTAGAAATGACACCTGCTTTTCAAAACGATCTGTTGAGCAGATATCACCGCAATCCAGGCGAGCAATGTATGTAGGTGAAAAATGGGCGGAAATATAGTCCAGGCCCTTGTTCAATGACCTGGTAATTCCAATGTTAACCTCATTTCTCAATATGGCAATGTTAACAGCAGATGGAATACGGGTATATAATTCTTCAAAAGATAAGGGTAAACTACTACCATCATCAATAACTACAATAATATAATTTTTCGTAGCATATTTTATACTGGCAATTGATTGATGCAGCCCTTCAAGATTATTATAACAGGGGATCAAAACACAAAAATCCACGCAAGTAGGATAAGTTTTTTTCATACAATAAGGTTATTCTACAAGATATTAATACGAAGATAACCAATAAATTATCTTTTTCCGGCAAATATGCGCTCAGAACTACCAGATAATCGCCGGAAATTCGGGTTTGCGCCGAAACGAATTTAAAATAATTTGTTACTTTTTTCATCATGACAGGATATAAAAACAAAAACGAAACCTGTAAATGTAAAAGTTTTCTTAAAATCTACCATTCAGGTACGGGTTTTGATTTTTCAAAACGTTGATGGTTTCCTTTTTCAAATAAGTAATTCAGATAACTTTGTGGCGTTACCTTATCATCGTAAATAACCGGCAATTGAAAATGATCTAATCCTATGCAGCATGATTGAAAGCGAAAATACCAGAAACATTATCTATTCTAAAGTACAGGACAACAAACTGCGATCAGAACTCCCTCTTTCAGTTGTTATCATTACTTATAATGAAGAAAGAAATATTGGCCGTTGCATTGACTCCGTTTCAGCAATAGCAGATGAAATCATAATACTTGACTCTTATTCCGAAGATTATACAGTAGAAATTGCAAAAGAGAAAGGAGCAAAAGTTACCCAGGCACCATTCAAAAGCTATATTGAACAAAAAAACATGGCTTTGAAACTGGCTTCTAATGATCTTATTCTTAGCCTGGATGCAGATGAAGCATTGAGCAGGGAATTGTCACAGTCAATTCAAATGGCAAAAAGAAATGTTCAGTCAAAAGCCTATATCATGAGCCGTTGCACCAATTATTGTGGCAGGTTTCTAAAACACGGTTCCTGGTATCCGGATAAAAAAATCCGGTTGTTTGATAAAAAAATTGCCACCTGGGGTGGAAATGATCCACACGATACCATTATACTGGATAAAGACGTGGCCACAAAATATCTGCGGGGAGACATACTTCATTTTTCATATGATTCTATAGAAGAACATATAAAACAAAACAATCGTTTCAGTTCAATTGCAGCCAAAACACTGGCAAAAAGAAAAGTCGGTTTTTTATGGGCCCGGATTATTATCAATCCATTGTGGGCATTCTTATACGGTTATATTTTCCGGCTTGGTTTTTTGGATGGATTTTACGGATTTGTTGTTGCGGTAAATGTGAGTCATTACACTTTTATGAAGTATACCAAGTTGATTCAAATGAAGTCTCAAATGAGAAAGGGTTAGAATGAAGTAAGGAGTTATTTTAAACCATTTGTTTTCCTTCTATCCACACACAATCAAGACTAACTGTAATGCTTGAACGACATCATTCAATGATGCGTCGTTTCATATGTTTGCGACAATTTCCTGGCATTCAAATTTTTTCTTGCGCAATAAGCGAAGATTTTTTAGACAGGATGGGAATTGAACCCATCACCTCAGGCTATGATATCCGGCTTTATATGAAGATAGCTGATTAGGTGAGTACCTTTTATCTACCAGCATCGAGCATTTAACAGTGCAGGCACAAGCCGGTCTAACTGTATACACTAATCACAATCATTATACAATTAACCGTTAGACACGCCTGCGCCAGGTTTTTGATTTTTTATATGCTTGCACTATTGTGGGAATGTTATTAAGCTATCATTTTTTATATAGTACTCTCCGTTAAAAGGTTTGCAATTTTCTTTCTTTAATGATGGCAGGTGTAACTGTCGTACATCACTGGTAAAATTCATTAGCTAATCATTGTGGGGGCGCAGTTTATTGCTTTTTCCTTATTTTATTTTTACCGGGATGATTAATTATCTGTTGAAAAAAATAGTTAATTAATTATTATTTTGCAGCCATTCCTGTTTAATTTAAAAATACTATCGGTCAATTGATGACATTACTTTTTTCATGAAAGTATTGGCAGCATCTTTTTCAGGCATACCCTCTTTCATTAACTGATGCACTTCCAATGCCCCACACATATTTGAAATCAATTCGCCGATTACATCTGCCTCTTCGCTTTTTATTGCAGCAGCTTCACAAATATTTTCCAATACTTTTATAGCAGTTTCAATTTCTGCCGGGGCAGAGGTTCTTTGTATGTGTCTAATTAGCGGTAGCTTCATCAATCAAAAGTTTTAATTGTTCTTCTTTATTGGTTTGTAACTGACTTAGCAAAACACCTTTTTTAAAACTTGCAAAAGTAGGCAGGTTGTTAACGGTGGCCAGTTTACGCGAAGCAGGAAATTTCTCTGCATCTACCATCACAAAAGTAGCGTTGGTCAGTTCGCTGGACAGCCTTTTAAATTTGGGCTTCATCAACCGGCAATTACCACACCACCCTGCCGAATATAGTACCACTACTATTTCATGCTTTTCAATTACTTCCGCCAAATTATCTTCTTCCAATTCTATCATCATCTTTTGTTTCAATTGTTTGAAAAATACTCTGTCGCACCTTCTGTAGTTGCAGTCATTGCTTCTTTACCTTCCTCCCAATTGGCGGGGCATACTTCGCCGAACTTCTCCACGTGCAGTTGAGCATCAATCAGGCGAAGGTATTCGTCAATATTTCGGCCCAAAGGAAAATCGTTTATCGATTCGTGACGGACAATGAGATTTTTGTCAATAATAAATGTTCCTCTGTAAGCAATGGGCGTACCTGTAAATGTCCATTTTCTGGTATCATTATTAAGCATGTATTCACCTCCCAATACACCATAATTTAAAGAAATGGTTTTTGAAGTATCTGCAATAAGAGGAAACTTTACACCTGCAATTCCTCCATTGTCTTTTGGGGTGTTAAGCCATGCCAGGTGTGTTTCTTCTGTGTCTGTAGAACATCCTATCACCACCGTATCCCTTTTCTCAAATTCTGCCAGTTTTTCCTGGAAGGCATGAATTTCTGTAGGACATACAAATGAAAAGTCTTTTGGGTAAAAGAAAAGAACAATATTCTTTTTGCCACTGTATTGAGCAAGGTTAAAGTTTTCTGCAATTTCCTCACCGTTGATTACTGCAAATGCCGAAAAATGTGGCGCTTTTTTTCCTACTAATGACATAATTATATGAGTTTAATGAAATAAATTATTTGCCTGACCAAAAGAACAGCTAGTGAATCTAATTGTTCAGTATATTTTCTATAATAGATTTATTTAAAAAAAATCCAGTTGATGCTTATTTTTCAGCAGGTTTTATTATCCTTATTCTATTGTACATGTCATGCATGATTTGCATGTGCGGTGCCGTAAGCACAGCAAGACCTAAAAACAGGTAACCCACTATGGCACTCGTGTTGATAAACATGAAACCTGTAAGACCAAATAAGGTGATTCCACCAATTGCAAGACCACTATACAATATCATTTCCCTCTTAATGCTATTTTTCGTAAATGAATTATTCTTTCTTAAATAAGTCGTAATATTATTGAGAGATAAGACAGAATGCCATACAACAAAATAGAATGTAAAACCAAGCAGCATAGGCAGATTGAACACGATTAATAAAATAACTGCAAAGCGGATTAAGAACTGTCCTTTATCATTTGTTCCGGTATTGCTGTTCCTGAGAAAATAAATAAATGTTGTTGTAAAAAATAGTATTCCTGAAACAGAGATGATGTTGTAACGATTTATATCAAGCCAGTTAATAAAAACTATATTTTGTCTACCTGCGCTGAATAGTTGAAACAAGGGTTTCACTTCCTCAAAATGATGCAATACGATAACAGAAAGAATTAGCAATCCGTAAAAAATAACGAAAGCTTTGCCCGACAGTGTGTTGGTTTTGAACTGGTATAAATCTGTTTCTCCAAAATGGTAAGCAGCAAAAAGAATAAACAAAAGATTGCCCGCCACGGGGAAAAACCACAGGATTGCAGCAAAGGTAAAAAGCCGTGAAAGATAGACTGTTAAAAATCGAAATTTCGAGAATGATTTTTTACTGCTGGTTGCATTTTGTGTGGCTACCATCAAATCCGCCGCCCCATGAGGCACCCCTAATAAAAGTATTCCTGATAAAAAAATAATGACTTGTATACTGTTATTAAAGGGTAATATATATTGTTGAAATAACAACAACACACAACCTGATAATAATAGTACAATCCTTATCATACATTGCTTTTTTAAAAGATGAATTTTAAAAAATAAGAAGTGCAATACTATTTGTACTGCACTTCTTACATTTAGTTAAGCATAGGCTGGCGATGCTGTCTTATCAGATTGTGCCAGTGTATAAATCACCAGCCCAAAACCGATTTTATTGATGGCATCACCAATATTATAAACAATATCCATAGAGAGGCCTTCAAAAATCCGGAAGCCAAACAGGCCACCGGCAGTACCTGCTATGTACCCAATTGGATAAATAGCCCATCCAACCAGCACAAACCAACCTAAAGTTCTTACTGCTTTAGCAACACCTGTCCCTGCATCACCAGCAAGTTTAGCCACTTCACCAAACCAAACGAGGTACACAATATAGAAATAAGCCAATCCGCTTATGAGTCCCCAAATCCAACTCTGTGCTTCTTTGCCGTAAATGGCTTCGCCAATGTAACCGGTTACCAGCATTATAGCAGATGCAAAAATGAGTTTCCAAAGCAATCCTGCTTTTGCACCAGCCTTTTTGGTAATAAGATAAAATTCCACACACATCAGCGGCACTGTTAAAATCCAGTCTACATAGCGGAAGAATACAGGAGATTCACCTGTTTCCAGATTGTAGCCTCTCATGTAGTAATAATGTACAGCAGCAATAAAAGTAATAATACCAGAAACAAGAACAGATGTCCGCCACTTTTGGGGTACATTGTTCAGCTCAAAGAAAAAGAATACACAGGCGGCCATCATGGCCATAGTGCCTACAAAAAATGTGAATGATACATAATTGTTGTTAACAATTGGGAGAATACCCAGCAGTTTTTGATACATATATATAGTTTTAAATTAAAAAAATACGGAGTATAGCGGCCATCTATCTAAAATTCGGTGAAATTGGATTGTTTAATATTCAATACCGTAATGTTAAACAGTTTATTTGTTTCAAAGGTTTAAATCGTTCCAAAATATTTTGAAACGATAATTTATTTCGTCAATAGGAATAGTTAATTGTTGTTTGTGGAGTTTTTCCGCGATATGAAGAAACTTTGCTTAACAAACTGAATGGCCATTGTTGAAAAATTTTTAGCCTGCAATGAAGCCAGGCGCCATTACAGACACCAATAGACAAAAGACCGATAATGCTTAACGGGTGATTTGATGCGAAGAACGATTTTATATCCCCATCACGGCCGCAAGCGTATCTAACGATTCATTAATACAAGTTAAAAACCGATGCATGCTGATTAGATCGGCCGTGCAGTATAAATGCAAGTTTTCACTATACAATATAACACAAAACAATCCGCCCTTTCTATTGGCAAAATCACTCGGTTGCACCATGTTCCTGGTTTCATTAATCCAGGCGCCCTATTGGGGTTTGTTGTTGCCGTCAATGTTGGCCACTACACTTTTATGAAATATTCCAAGTTGCTGCAGATGAAGTCTCAAATGAGAAAAGTTTAGTACAAACCATTTCTTAATTTAACGGCGGGTAATTATATAAGGGGGATAGAAACTCTAAAACTTACCATTTTGTGCTCCGCTTTTGAAGAAATCCAGTCTAACTGTCTTGCATCGACGAAAAGATAACCTCAATTAACCTTTAGACACCCCTGCACCAGATTCTTGATTTTTATACATGCTTGCGCCAGTACTGGGGAGTGCCGCGTGTTGTTATATCTTTTATAATGACTGCTATGGACACATCGCCTGTGAACTACAAGCTGGTTATTCCTGACTCATTTGGCACGGAAGGAAAAAATATTCTTTAATTCTCCTGTTAGATAAGCTATGTTCTTGGTTCTTGATTGATAAATCCAAGCTTGCGCCATATGGGCTTTTTTTCAAAAATAAACGAGGATTAAATAACCTAAACTAAAAAAAATAGAAAAGGAAGTATACAAATTCAGTTCTAGCGATACTGCTGGATATGTACACGGACTTATTTCAATTAGTTGAATATTTTTTTTTCAAATTTAAAAGTTACAGAATCATTCTTTACTTTTCTTCTAATTCGTCCAGAGGTAATCAAAAAGCTAGGCTTGCCAATTCTGCAACTGCTCCTTTTCTATATATTGATTATCTTTTAATATAAAATTCTCCATCACTAACATTTTTTGACATACCCGTAGATCCATTTACAGATGTAATGAATTCAAAAGTCCCCATGATATGTGTATTGCTAATTTCAAGTAAAGTTATTTTCCCGCTTCCATTAAATGTACAAGGGGAAGCAAAACCGCAAAAATATCCAGCAGAGTAACCATCATTATTATCATAAAGACTTACATTGTATAAATTACCGGTTTGGAAATTATAAGAACCTGTAGTTATATTTGAACCCTGACCGTCCAAATAAAAACGAATTGAGTAGAATGACCAATTCCCCGTGAAAGCAATAATCTTATCGCCCGCACCATTGCGAGTCGCCCAAATGTTTGAATTGCATTCAAAAGAAACACCATCTAATTTTCCCCTTAAATAATTGTTGGAGCCTGTATCTTTTTTGCAAGCGCTAAACGGGCCAGGCAATATGAATGTGAAGCATAATATGAGCAGAAAGAAATTCCTCTTCATAACAATTTGTTTTTGGGTAAACAAAAGGTAAGACAAAAGATCATGCAGGCAACGAAAGGCTTTGTGCCAGTTGGGGCATTGACCAACTGTGGGCCTGTAACTGAAGCTAAATTTATAACTAAAAGTTCATTGATTGTACGATTGCCCGGCGTTATGGTCGCCACGCCTTATTGCAAAATCACCTGTTGGCCGATGCCTATTTCTACTGTCTGCTTATTTTAAAAATAACTCAACCACCATTTGCCTTTGTTATTTTGCTTATAAGTGTCAAATTTTTTGCATATTGGGTAAAGCAATGCAATTATACAAAACCAAACGAGATACACTACAACTAAGTTGAATCCAAAACCTTTTAGGACTTCTACTCGAAATGGCAATGCAGGTAAAATCATCTTTTGCCAGCCAAAGCCGGTTAGTTCCGCAGCCAATAGCGCTAAAAAATGAATCAGGTAGATATGTATGATATAAAAGAAAAACGGCACCCTGCCAAATACACAAAAGAAATTTACAACGCTGCCTTTGTATTTTTCGGCATTGGCTAAAAACAGGAATGCTCCGCCTATTGTAACAAGTAAAAATGAAAGTGAAGGTGGGTATTTGGTTAGATTTAAAAATGAAAATGTGTTTTGTTTTAAATTCCCATAATCTTTCCAGGGTAATAAATTGCCGTAAATATTTGTACTTCTAAGTATGACAAAAAGAATAATAGCAGCGATGCCTATAATGTTGAATAGCTTTTTACGTTTCAAGGGTTCAAACGTCTTGTCATAAAACGAACCAAAGTAATATCCCAACGACATTACTGCAACCCATGGAATAATCGAATAACCAACCCTGAATACATGGTTTGGCGTTGTTAAAAATGCTTTACGTTCATGTAAAAATGCCCAAAGAATACTATTGTCAAAATGTATATTGTCAAGAAGATTATGTCCGAAAATTAATAGACAACTAAAAATGAGGATTGCTTTTTTGGGAAGATGTATTAGTCCTGCTAAAAAAATCATGCTTACGCCCAATATCCAGATTACCTGAAAGCCCACAGTTTTAAAAGTTATGTCAAAACACCAGCCGAAATTCATGACAATCAATTCTACAAAAACCAACCAAAGTCCACGTTTTAGTAGAAAAATGGATAATTCCGACGTTACTTTCCGTTTACCAACTATAAAAGCAGAAAGTCCAGCAAGAAAACTAAATGCGGGAGCGCAGAAATTAGTAACAAACCTTGTAAAGAAAAGCGGAATATTTGTGAGTGTCGGGTCCGTTGGATCAAAAAAATATGATGAATAGTGAAAATAATCTCTCACATGGTCAATTGCCATAATTACTATCACCAGGCCCTTTAACAGGTCCAGAGATTCAATCCTATTTTTTGAAAGTGAGGTCATCATTTCAAATGCTATTCATTTTTATTGCATCGCGCCAGTATAGAAACTAATTTTTCTTTTTAGCCTTATTGACCATGGCAAATCACAACTATTTTATCTCAAAAAGCACCATATTTATATTTTGATTTTCTATTGCAGTAAAATAAAACGAGCTCATTGGTTTTATATATAAATATTTGCCAGTTGCAATAGTTGTTGTCTTTTTCGTAGCCACATTATAATAAATTACTTGCCTACCCTCCACTAGTTCGGCCAACATTGGTCTGCGGTTGCTAATGATTTTTTTGTCTAGCGAAGATTGCGTTAGCTTATACGCAATTGCCTTTTCGTTTTCAAAGATTATTGTAAACGGCAAAGGTTGAATTGGAAGTTCAGGCTTGTATGGCGACAACAGTTCAATGTCGGTAACATGAAAAAGTGAAGTGTCAAAATTACTCACCCGGTGCACTAATGTATCATTAGCAAAAGACCTATAAGAAGCTTTACCCATTTCGTTTCTATTTTTTATCCATCCCTGACCCATTATTTGTGTGCCCACATCTGTATTGGTAAAATAAAGAAACAAGGAAGGTGTAGCATGAATATGAAACAAAGTAGTGTCGCCGGGATTTATCCATACATCCAGTTGTCTTATATATTTATTCTCCAAAACAATTTTGTGATGCGATTCTTTGCTTACTTGTACCTGCGCAGAAAGTACAGAGGAGAAAAATATAAAGGGTGCCAAAATTGAATGTACTTTATTCGTCATTTTGTTCATAATACTTTCTTGTTTAAATGTCTGCGTACTATCGGTCATAGAATTGCAGGAATCGTCCATCGCCTGCTGCTATACTAATGTTTTTTTATGACTGTGTGGCAACTGAATCTCTATCACAGACGCAAGCGTATTTAACGGTTCACTAATACAAGTCAATAACTGATGCATGCTTGTTAGGTCGTCCATGAAGAATAAATGCTGCCTTTACTATACAATATAACACAAATCAATCAGTCCTTTCTTATAGTGAAAATTCCTGGCGCTGCTTTAGAGCCAGTCTTCCTCATGTTCTACAAAAACAGCTTTAATCTTGTTACGATGTATATATGCCAATTTCTGAATACAGCATAGCCATAGTGTGTATTTTTATGGCCTTATTTTTTATTGGATAGCGAGTGCCAAACTTTTCTCTTTCTGTTATAACGCCTGCTGCGGACACGTTGCCTGCTAACTGCAGGGTGTATATTTTAAACCTACGCTTGCACCATTATGGGAAGATAAGCTATCAACTTTTTATATACTACTCTCAGTTAAAAGTTTTGCAATTTGCATTCTTCTTTGCAGGCACAAGCTGGTCTAACTGTCATACATAAATGATAAAATTCATTAATTAACCGTTAGACACGCTTGCACCAGGTTCCTCGATTTTTTTAACGCATGCTTGCGCGATTGCGGGGCCAGGTTCCTCGATTTTTTTAACGCATGCTTGCGCGATTGCGGGGTAAAGTCACCTTTTTCCCACAATACTTTATTTGGATTCATTTCAATTATATCAGTGATTATAGTGCTGATGCTGCACTTTTTTGCTTACTCTATCCTGTTTTCAGCTATTCGGTTTTTATTAAGATTATTAAATTTAATTTCTTGCAGTAAGGTTACAAATCAGAAATGCACCCAAGCATTTTCTGCTTTTTCGTTTTTCTAAAATTCACTATTAGAAATATGGCTATCCCAATTGAAAAGCCTACCCCTACATTTTCTACTGCTACGCCAATTGCTACTCCCATACCGGTTGCAACAGGTAAATATTTATACTTTAATGTTGTATTCATTACATTAGTTCTTTTTATTAAAAGTTAACTGCCCTGCAAAAGTTTGCTGGCAAATTTTGCCATGTTCTATAATGAAAGTATCTGTACCAAAAGGCATAACAAGGGTTGGCGTTTTTGCATGCCAAACTATATACAGTAAATTATTGATGGCTTCCATTTTATCCAGTTCAATGATAGATTTTTGTTTCGGAAAATATACAATCAGGTTAGTAAAAAAAGTCCTGATTTCTTCAAGGCCAATGTAAGTTGCATCCTGGGTTATTAAAACAGATTTGGCAGTGTAATCACTCATTAGAGCTTCAATATCGTTTTCCTGAAAAGATTTTAAATGATGAAGTAAAATATTTCCCGAAGCCTCACTTAGTATTGTATCTCTGCACATGGTTGTATTTTTTTAAAGTGAACATTCTGCCCAAAAGAAGTTGAACAGCTTACATAAAAGCAGCATGAGCGCACTCAGCAACTTTATTGTAAAATGTTTCATAATTTAATGTGTGTTTGGAATAAGTGTAATTGGTTTTGTGATACCAGCATTCGTATTTCATAGCATCTTTATTGCGTCGCAATCCTTTCATCTTTATATCTTTTGGCATCAATACAGCCGCACCCGATAATTGTATTCAAAGCTCAATTCGTATTCCGCATGATGAAAGAAATCCGACGCAACAATGCTTAACCGCAGAACTGAAAAACCGTAAACAAAACTTAATTTTATTCCTTATCCCGAACCCGGTTTAATTTAATTTTTTATTTAAGTTGAAGTATTATTATGGCCGGGAGCATCCAGCTATAATAATAACTTTTGTATCAGGCTAATACAGCGTCATTTAATACTATCGCCATATCATACTGTTCTACACGAAGTGATTCGGGGATTACACAATACCTTACTGCAATTTTTTTTGCCAGGTCCGATGCCCAAAATAATTCCCGCGCACTTTTGTTTTTAAAAATGTAAAACCCGCTGATGGCCCCTGTGCCGTCTTCCAGGATATAATATTTCTGAATAAGGCCCGGTACATTTCTGAATTCTTCAAGGTCTTGCAAACAAGTGGCGGATAATTCTTCAGCACTTAGTGTTGATTTGAATTTTACCAATAAAACTGCTTCTGCATTTTTCATTTTTTTTATTTTTTTGTTAATGAATATGCAGCAAATGTCGGTATTGATACAAGCAGGTATGTAGGCTAAAGAGGCAAATAAATCGACTAAACGGGTTAAGCATTACTATCAGCGACTTTCAAATGTTTTTGCCGGTACTGAAAAGGAGTGAGTTGGCACATTTTTTTAAATACCCTTATAAAATGTGATGGATCTTCAAACCCACAATCGAGAGCAATTTGACTGACGGTTAAATTAGTAGTAAGTACTTTCTGGCAGGCAAGATCCAGTCGCCGGTCTTTAAGCCACGAAGCAGGAGTGCAATTGTAATATTCTTTAAAGGTTTTTTTAAAAGTTGAAAGACTCATATGGCATAATTGGGCATAATTTTCCAGTTTCAGATTATAAGCAAAGTTCGATTCCATTATGCTGTTCATGTGATAGTGCTGATTTTGGCAGAGGCTAATAAAATAATCAGTCAATTCACTATGCCCGGGATTGGTGAAAAGGCTTAAAAGCAGTTCTTCAAATTTCAACATCAAAAGTTGTTCATTTGGTTTTTTTGATAAGGCAAGGTACGATTGGATAGATTGATAATAGCTCTCTAACAATTCATCTTTTTGTACCCGTAACACAGCGTCCTGTTTAGAAAGATTTTTTTGTGCCGCATCGAGCAAACCAGCATGCCTTTGCAGAAAGGCCTTAATAAAGTCATCTGGAATAAACATAAAGACGGCGCAAAATTTTTCATCAAAAAACTGGTGTGCAAGGTTTGCCCCTTTTTTAACAAAAATGATATCACCATCATCCACTTCATAAGAGTGATAGATAGTTTTCCAAATTTTTTTCCCTGAACTTATGAAAGCAAAGTAATTATTTTTTGACCATAGTCCGAATTTGGTATCTTCTGCCATACAGCTATATTCGACAAACAATAGCTCGTTTATTTCTATTTTGGGGAATAAACTACTTTCTTTTATTAATGAATAAAGGTTTACCATTTTCTTCTTATACTCCCTGTCCTGGTTCATGTCCCCACCAACCAGGCCTAAGGATTGTTATTACTATTCTCAACTCTTTTCATAGTACCAAAATTATCAGCTATGCTCATAGCTAATTGAGGAAGCTGCCATGAATAAAAGTCGTTATTGTCTACCCCGATATGGAATGAATTTTAGTTATTGTCATCCTTGTCGTTTGTTACAGGTCGCCTTAGGAGGTTTCAAATTTTGACTGCAACGCCTGTTCTCAAATATAGTTTTTTTGTTTTTAGTAATCAAAGGGAAAGGGATTAAATGATAGTGCTTAAAATCATTTCATTAAATACTTCCATTGTAGTTCTATAGTCAAGGGTTCTTCCTGGTCGTTCATTTAATTCATTCTGCACAAATTGCCATCGCTCTTTTGAGATGAGACTAAGGTCTGTTCCTAACTTCTTCATATCATCTGCAAATTTCAATTTGTAACATTTGAATAAATCTGATTAGTTCGCAAATTCTTATGCCCAAGCATCTTGCTGACAGTCATGATATCAACCCCTCTTTCAAGAGTTACAGTTGTCGCAAAAGTGCGCCTTGCCAAGTGCATAGATTTTCTTTTCGTGATACCGAATAACACTGCTATTTCTTTCAGGTACTTATTCAGGTTCTGATTAGAGATTACTGGTAACAGTTTTTTTTCAGGATTGGTTTTAGCATGTTGGCTGTATTTATCCAAAATTTCTTTTTGGTTGTCTTCAAATTATTAAGTGATATTTTTAAAGTACATTGATGCCTTTCTTTTCTAAGTGCTGGTTAATCGCCGTTCTCACTTCTACAGAAGTAAGGGAGCTTTTATTAAAATCTTTGCACCAAAACATTATTTTTACTTCCGTGGTTTTGTTATTGATGGTGTTCAGTAAAACCTCGGTCTCCTTTTTTTCCATCACGTTTTGATTTTTTTTCACAATTTCTTTGATGTCAGCTATGTTGATGTCAATCGTATTATCGGTTCTATCAATGTTAAAAGTCAAAGTTTGTCGAACGTGGTTATTGCTTAATGTCCAGTTTATTATATTATGAGACAATACGTCGCCGTTCGGTATAATGACTTCCGCACCGTCTTCTGTGAGCAAAGTACTGGTACGTATACCAATTTCTTTTACCCGGCCTCTCTTGTCCCCTATATCTACGATATCTCCAACCCTGAGAGGTCTGTCAAATATCAATATGATCCCCGAAACAAAATTGTTTACAATGCCCTGCAGCCCCAGCCCAATACCCACTCCAAGCGCACCTAGTATCACTGTTATGCGATCGACCGGAAGACCTGACGCCGCAACTGCGAGTAGAAAGCCAGCAATCAAGAGTATTAAGCGTGTGACCATCAGGCGAGATCTTTGCCCTTTATCATCAATAGCAGCATCATCTCCCATATCCCCAAAAAAATAAGCTATATATTTTTGCAAAAAATTAGCCAGTCCAATAATGCTGAGAAATAGTGCGATACCACCCAGCGTAAAAGTGAAATTCCCTACATGCCTGGTGATGGTGAATATGTCCACCAATAAGTCATAGAGTGAATCGAACAAAGTGAGATTAGTAGAAAACACGATGAGCCATAAGAAAAAAGCAAACACCATTAAAGAACGTAGAACGGAACGGGAAATGGCGGTGTAGTCGAATCCTTCCGGATACTTTTTGCGAGTGCGGCTTGTTTGGATCTGCAACAGGAAAGATTCCTGAACCAATTTCACAAAGACTCCAAGCGTCGATATCTGTGCTAAGGAATAAGCAGCAGTATAATCAAATAAATGAGTAAAAGTGATCCTCCCGAATACATTGCTCACCACAGCCAGCAGGTTGAACAATATATAGAGGCAAATCGCATAAAAAATCCATCTCTGAAATTTCTTTCTATAACTTAAAAGAAAGTAAATGGCAAAACTTACTGACAGGCTGTCTACGATCAAATTGCTCCATCGCTCTGTGGTTAGCGTAAACTCAAAAACCCTGGTGATAAACAGCAATAGGAATAAAAAGATGAAAACACACCAGCCATAGAAGAGGCCTCGTTCAAGACGTTTACGGAAAATAACGGTAAGAATCATCATTGAAACGAACTGAACAGATTCGATATAGACAGCGGGGGCATGGAGGTCGAACAAAGGTGCAAGACTAAGTACAAATATAACTGAGCTTCCTATTGGGTAAGGATTGATATAAGTAAAACGAAATCTTTCAATGGCCTCCATTTTATCCAAACGCCTCAGTTTCCGGAAATTCAGCCATACCCAGTAAAAAAACAAAAGCCACAGACACAATAACCACAAACGATGATTGGGAGTATTAGAGAAATAAAGTTGTTCAAGCTGTCGCTCACTGTAATTAAATTCTTTGGCGCCATCATGCAAATAAGTTTTATCTGCAGATTCAGATTCCCACAAATACCTTTTTTCTTTTCCAAATGCCTCTAAGCCTATTGTTTTAATTTTTAAATCCACCATATACAAAAGCTCCCCAATAGTGATAGCATGGGCGGAGGCTTGCGATCGAAGGGTATTAACCTCTTTGCCTTTATCTGTAACTAAACTATCTACTTCTCTCCATTTTGTTCTCAATTGTTCCAACTGTGGCTGAAACGTTTTTGTCAATGTCGTGTCCCTGAAGATTTTAAGCATCAGGGTATCATTTTGAAGGTTAAAAATCTGTTCCCTTACATTATCAAGAGCGGTGTCATAACCATTTAAATAACCGGTGTAAACATTGGTGCTCCTGTCAAGCGCATCCAGCAGCGTATTAAACATCTGCAAATTGCGTACATTAAAATTTCGGTCACTCTGCAACATTCCTACCTTTAAAACATCTAAGGCAGAATCGCCCTTTTCCAAATAATCATTGATACGCGGCAGTTTGATAAAGGAAGTCATCACGCCTTGTATATTGCTCAACATCTGATATACTTTACCTAGATCTTCGGCGTAATCGCTGGTGGAGGGAATACTTATATTTATGAAAAGACTTGAATCGAATTTTCTTCTTTTACGCGTGACGGTGTCGAGGAAAAATTCGATTTTTTTTTGGTACGCCTTACCAATGTTCTCGCCACTCCGCTTTATCCGATGGGCTGGACGAATGGTATCGGCACCATTCTCATGAGTAAGCTGACGGCCGGTTGAATCCTGAGCTTTTACCAAGGTGCTGGTCCACATGCATAATCCTAGAAGTATGGTATATCGCAGCTCTTTATTCAACTATTTTTTATTAAAGGTATTTAATCATAGAGTTGTTATTTCTATAATTTAGAAATTAATTTCATGAAAAGAATTAATAAAATGGAAAACCAGTTGGTTTACAATATAAATTATTGGAAAGACATACTGTAATTTTCCCTGGATCAACTACAGCCAAAAATTAGAATAAACAATCCGTTTCCTGGAATTACTAATAATTTATTAAAAAAAATCACCTGTATTCTTAATAAGATTCTACACCGCTACCAAATACAAAAATCATTTTGACTTTACCACACCAATTACCATCCCATCCAAGACTTTTTCGTCAAAGAATGTTTTACATATTGTTCCGGCATCATCCAATAAAACTCTTAGGGTTGGATAATCCTTTCCAAGCATTTGATAAGTCTGCGAAATAGCATTTTCATCCGTTACAAATCCTGATTGAAGCAAAGCTTCTTTAATGACAATTACGCGCAGGCCATTATCTTTTATTTTTCCCAATTCAGCTATTAACCAGCTTAATGCCAGGAAATGTTTTTTACTTAGTAATAAAAGGCAAATACTATTTGCTGCGTTGGGCATTACGTTATAAGGTGAGGTGGTTATTTCTTCAGTTAAATATTTTGTAAGTGAAACTGGTGTCTGCTCTGCATCCCTTAACTGGATACATCCTTGTAATGCCTGCGGATAGATACTTAGCCAGCGCAGCTTTCTTCTTAATTCATGTACATCAGTTTCTACATTATCGAAATGAAAATTTAATCCGGAAGTAAATTCGTTTATTTCCTTTATTTGCGAATGATAGAATGCTTCCAGTTTCTTTATTTCCTTTCCTTCATTCAGCCAGTCCATCCCACTTACTTTTTTTCTTATTTTTATGATGCGACGGTTGTTGCTTTTTAGCCACTTTTCTTCCCGGAGCAATTGATTAAAGCTTTGTATTTTTTCTTTTGTTTGCGCAGAAAGGTAATTGCTTACACTTTCGGGAATTGCTTTGTTATTAATGGACTCTTTGTGAAATGCATCGTAATAATCGACGGAGCCAATAAAATCTTCCAGTACTTTAAATTGTTCTTCCAGTTTTGAAAATTTCTTTTTATTGTGAAAAGACGCATACATTTTTGCCAATCCTTCCAGCATGAACAAAGGCGTACGCAAATTGTTTTGATATAACCATAAGCCCGGATTTTGTTGCTTTTCCGCTTTAAACAATAATTCCTGAATTTTATCCAGATAAAAAATAAACCGGCTTTGTCCTTTCTTCATTTCAATAATTTTATCTTTTAAAGAAATTTATGCTGTCGTCTACCTGGCCTCTACCTTATATTGTCATATGTAAGGTATAACTTGAATGTTTGAATTTGAGTAGAATGTTAATTAGGCGGTTTCAAATATTTAATGCAACGCTTGTTATCAAATATAGTTTTTTTGTTTTTAGTAATCAAAGAGAAGCAGATTAAAATTGTTATTGCTGAAGAAAACAAATGACGAAAAGATTTACGTCGGCAGTATAAAAGTGATAGTGCCCAGATGCTTATAGTTATAACGTCTCGCTAACATAGTAGCAAACCGATGGCTAGTCATTTTTACATTATATATTAGTTGCCTTTTGTTATCTTTTTCGCTAGTTGCAATGCCTTATACGCATTTACCACACCGCCGCTAACACACAGCTTTGCAAAATCTACTTTTACCTTTCCATATGTTCCGGGCTTGTTAACTATTTTGCCTTTAAAAGAAGTAACAGATTTAATAATGATATCTTTTATCTGATTTACATTTAATGAAGGATAATATTCCAATATTAATGCTGCAATTCCTGCAACTACCGGAGTTGCCATGCTGGTTCCTGAATAAGATTTGTATTTATTTCCTGGTACAGATGAATAAATTTCATCTCCCGGCGCAAATACATCTACTTCTTTTTGGCCATAGATAGAAAAAGGGCAGAGAGCCATGCTGGTACTTTCAGAAAACGGTAATGTATTATGGGATTGCATTCCTATGATGGATGAACTCATCGTCAATTTTATTCAATCCAAAGGTGGTTTGAAAGCCATTGCTTTTTCGCATCCGCATTATTATAGTAATATGAATGATTGGGCGCAGCAGTTTAATTGCCCGGTATACATTCATCAGAACGATGCAAAACATATCATGTTGAAAGGACCGCAGATACAATTGTGGCAGGGAGATGAAATGGAATGGTGGGATGGCATGAAGCTAATGCTGATAGGTGGTCATTTTGCGGGCAGCAGTATATTGCATGTGCCCTTTTTATCTGAAAAAGGAAGTATTCTCTGCGGGGATACTTTATTTCTTTCACCGGGGAAAAATCATTTTTCTGTGCAATGGAGTTATCCAAACAAAATGCCTTTACCGGCAGTGGAAATGAGAAGAATAAAGAATCGCTTTGATCATATTCCTTTCGATTCGTTTTATAGTTATATAAAACACAAAACCTTGAGTCCAGTAATAAGAAAATATTCGAAACATCCATGAACAGGTATTTTTTATAACACTCATTCTCAACAATAACATTTGACAGTTTCTTTGTGCGGAGGGTAGCAATCTCAGGTAGACGTTTGTAATACAATTTTTCTATTTTAATGGATTAACTTAGTCTATCAGGTCACATCTTATTTAAAATATTCGCTGGTTATTATTATGCATGCAGAAATGATCAAGGCATCCGCTGAACATAAAATTGTAGTCAAAAACCTGATGCAATTCTATGTCTATGATTTTTCCGGGTTTGTTACACTAGATGTTGAGCCCGATGGTTTATTTGCTCCCTATCCTGCACTCGACGACTACTGGAACAATGACCCTGCAAGATTTTCCTATGTCATAAAGTATAACCATAAATACATTGGGTTTGTATTGGTAAGGTTGATCAATTCAGATCAACAAGCTCGTTTTTCTATAGCTGAGTTCTTTGTCTTAAAACGATATAGGAGGAAAGGCATTGGAAAATTTATAGCAATGCAGATTTTTAATTTACATCGAGGGCAATGGGAAGTTTTTCAAAAAAAATCCAATCTCCCCGCACAAAAGTTTTGGTTAAAGGTTATTGATGAATATACCAACGGCCAATTTAAGCAACGCATAGAGAAAGATAAAGTTATCCAGGAATTTGAAAACCTGCCTGGTACAAACATTATTAAGTAACCGGGAATTATTAAAACAAACGCACGATTCAATAAAAAGTAAAACAGCCCCGGGGTTTACGTGAAAAAATTAATTTTTTTGATATTGAATGACTGGAAGATTTATCTTTACAGCAGGCTCTCTCTATTAGAATATCCCAATTAGTTGCTGCTATTTTATTCCGCACCTGACTAATCAGAAAGAATTTCAGGATTAACCCTTTATTACTAATAAAATTCAGGACGATGAAAAGAAGAAGTTACATCATATTGTCGGGCCTTACTATTGTACTGACTATCGCAAATCTTAGTTTCAGAAAATTTAATGAAATACCCCGGGTCTGGGATGTTGAAAGAATACGAACCATGCATTTGCCTGTTCCTGGCAATTCTGTTGCGGCAAATCCTGTTTCCGAAGATTACTACTACAAACTACCTGTACGGGTAGCGTATAAGTCCTACCCATTTTACATGCCAGGTAAAGAACCGAAAGGTTATTATGAGTGGCTCCGGCAACAGACACCGGCTGTAATTTTTAATTCCGCTGATTTGAAAACAGACGAGGATTGGATAAAGGCCGGCGAAATTATTTATGATATGCCTGAAGTCTATGAGCCTATTGATTCTGTTTACCTGGCATCGCTTCCTGAATTGGAAAAGCAGTGGCGTAGTTTTATTCCCACCACAAAAGAAGGCGTCATCCCATTTTTAAGCGTTGTGGTTCGCGAGAAAGGCCGCATTGAGCTGGGCTCGCGCACATGCGGCATGTGCCATACTAAATTAATGCCTGATGGAAGCCTGCTAAAAGGCGGACAGGGTAATTTTCAATTTACCCGCTATCTTGTTTCATTGCTGCGTATGCAACGCGAATTTCGAAAAGTGCCTGATTCAATTATTGGTACCAGAATAAAAGCGATTAACCGACTTTTATTTGAAGCGCCCTGGGTTCATCATGAAAGTCAGGACCGCTTAAAAAAATTAGACATTGAGGAGTGGTTTAATAGTTTTGCTACTCCGGCGGGCGTATTTCACAGGCCGGGTACTGGCTTGGGTTATCCCGTTAGTGCTCCAGACTTATTCAATGTGAAAGATCGGAAATATTTTGATCGCACCGGGCACTTGTTACAACGGGATATTGGTGACCTGATGCGTTACGCTACTTTTAATCAGTCGGCCGATAAGTTAGATGACTATAATGGATTTACTTCATTTAACCGGCCGGTTGATCCGCCAAAAGGAAATGTTACTCGCTTTAGTGATGAACAGTTATTTGCACTGGCAAAGTATATTTATTCTTTAAAGGTGCCAGAAAATCCAGTGGTTTATTCAAAATCGTTATTGAATAAAGGGCACACTATTTTTGTTGATCAGGGATGCAATAATTGTCACACCCCACCTTTGTATTCAAATAATAAACTTACGCCTGTTGATGGCTTTGAGCCACCTAAAGAACATTATAAAAAGTATGCCATATTCGATGAATCCGTAAAAACAGATTCATGTCTTTCGCTCTATACACGGAAGGCCACCGGGTACTACAAAGTACCTTCCCTGATTGGCGCCTGGAACAGAACAGCTTTTCTCCACGGCGGCTACCTGGCAACGCTTGAAGAAATGTTTGACACGGCAAGATTTAATCCCAGCTATGTTCCTACTGGTTACAAACCTCACTGGTTAGAACACATGCCAATAAAAGGGCATTCATTTGGTACTCACTTAAACGAAAAAGACAAAGCTGCATTAATGGCGTTCATAAAATCGTTGTAAGAATGTTTTGAATTTTAAATATTCTGGAAACCTTAATGCTAAAACTCAAATACCCATTTCAAACAAGAAAAGAGATTGACCGGGATTTTTTAAAACTAATCAGGAATAAGTGAACATATAATTCAATGAAGTAATGATAGTAGCGGGTTAATATAAACAATGATACAAACTCAACCAGAAAATATAAACCCCGCATTAAGCATTCTAAAATCAATAGACATTAACGCATCGCCGTTAAAAGTTTGGGAAGTATTGACAAATCCAGCAATGATCCGGCAGTATTTTACCGGCGCCGAAACAATAACAAACTGGAAAGTTGGAACTGAAATAGTTTTTATTCATTGGTACGAAGAAAAAGAATTAAGAAACAAAGGTGTTATCCTCCAATTTCTTCCAAACCAGGTTTTGAGTTATACGTACTGGACCGCGTTTTCGGGTACAGCTGACAAACCGGAAAATTATACAACTATAACCTATACATTGGAAGAAGGGAACGGAAAAACAACATTGTCACTGCTGCAAACAAATTTTAAAAACGGCCCCTGGTATGAGGGATTGCAAACCGGATGGGATATGGTGGTGAACAAAATAAAAGCAATAGCAGAAGAATAAGCAGTGTGTGTATTGTCTCAAAACTTATTGATAGGATAAAATTACAAGGAAATGCAGGTCAAGGTGTATTTGTGTTCAATCCAATGTTCTATGTTCGTGCTGCTTTCAATAAAGTCTGATGTATGTTATAAATTTTAATTACATGAGATAATTTAATCAAAAGTATTGTTAGCCGGCAATCCTATAGTGCAGCGTCATCATTGTTTTATCAGATAGCCAAAATAAATGAAGCGCCTTTTGACGTATGGGGCTGCAAGCTGATTGAGCACCCGATTGCTTTTGCAAGATCCCTTATAATATGTAGCCCCAACCCATGTTTTGCCCCGCTGCTTATTCTTTCGTCATATAATGCCATTAATTGTTCTTCATTAGCGCCCGGCCCATTGTCAGTGACTGAAAGATAAATTTTATTTTGCTCCTGCCATCCTTTCCATATTATTTGTGCGTTGGGTGTTTGTAGCAATGCTTTAGTTGCGTTGGCGGTAAGATTTTGCATAATGGCTTTCAGATAGTTCTCATCAGTTTGAACAACCAGGTTACCCTCGCAAAAAAAAGTGAAGTCAACATACTCTGTGTCGGCAAAAAATTTCTGCAAATAAAAGAATAAATTACTTACCGGCACTGCTGTAATAGTTGGTTTGAAATGTTCCATCTGTCCTTTGCTCCAAAGCAGCATCGCTTCCATGGTTTCCAGCAGTACGTTTGCAGAACCGGCGATTTTATTTTCCCGCTCAGCTATTTGCTGTTCGTTCATAATACCAGGTTTTCTTTTTTGCAACTGCAGAAAATTAACCAGGTTGGCTACAGGGCTGCGGAGATCGTGGCTGAGGATACCAAAAAACTTTGCTTTTATTTTATTGGCTTCATCCAGTTCTGTGTTCAGTTGCAGCAATGTAGTATTTGTCTTTTTACGGGAAAGGCTTTGGCGGTAAAGCAAGATCCCTATGACTGCAAGGAAAGCAATGAGGCTCACAAGCAGCCACATATTTTTTTTCTGGTTACCTATCTGCAGTTCTTTATTTTCTATTTCTTTGTTTTTAAGATCAATAGCCCGCTGGCTTTCTAATGCAGCGAGTTTATTTTTATTTTCCTGCGAATAAAGGGAATCCTGGGTGTCATAATAACTTCGTATGTTTTCATATGCACTTTTATAATCGCTCTTGTATGCCTGCAATTCAGCTAATACACCTGTAAAATAGGACTTATTCTCTGGGTCGTTTTTTTGTCGTGCAATTAGTATTGCCAGTCTTAAATAAGATTCAGCTATTTTCAGATCCTGTACCGGGTTAGCAGGAATTAGGGTATCGGGCTTAATTGCCTTCAACCCATTGTATCTTACCATATCTAAATAAGCCACACCCAGGTTTCCAATATTAATTAACGGTAAAACATTTTCAGTAGGGTTTTCATCCCAAATTTTCTTGGCTAACAAGCCTAATTCAATTTTCCTTTTATAATCTGATTGAAAAAGTATGGCCTGGTTTGAATAAATAGCAGCCTCCAGTCTTTTATCTTTGGACATCAAAATTATCGGTAAAGCCGCGGCATAATATTTTCGGGCCTCTGTCAGATTGCCTCTTTCTAAATAATTATCTGCTATACTTTTCAATAACAAACCTTCATTTTGTTTATCATTATTTCTTCTGTAAATATCAAGTGCCTTAAGGCTATAAGTACTGTCTTTATAAAAATCCTTTTGGTAAAATGCAATGATGGAAAGATGATAGTAGCAGTCGGCAATCAGCGTGTCGTTATTTATTTGTTGTGCCAGGGCTAAACTTTGCTGATAACAATCCATGGCATTGAAATAATTTGCATTACTCATATATCTTTGCCCAATTAAAATCAGCTTTGCCGCCTTTTCTGACAACTTGTTAGCAGGAATATTTTTTATGATTTGTTGGAGTGAATCAATAGCGTTGCTTTTCTGTGCAACTGAGAAGCACGGTAACCAAAAAGCAACAAACATTAAAATATTTTTTTGAAGCACTAATTTCATTTATTTTAATTTAAAATGGAACATGTATGTTAGCGTTTCTAGTAAATATAGCATTTGAACTAACGCCTTTTCGCATTCATGAAATTCATTGCAAAGACCTGGGCAGACTTAAGTTTAAATAGACATTAATTAATTTTAAAAGAGATACTAAAGTCAGCATCTCATTTTTTAAAAGAAACTTTTTAACGCCTCCTTATAACTCCTGCCAACGGGCAAAGCAATATTATTGTCTACCAATACTTCATCTGCACTTACTTTTTTGATGAAATGTTTTTGTACGGCATAGCTACGGTGTATGCGGACAAAATTGCCGAAAGCAATTTCTTTTACAAGGTTTCCCAAAGTGGAGAGCACAGCATACTTTCGGCTTATTGTTACGATGCTGGTGTAATTATTCAAAGCCTCTAAATAAATAATTTCATGGAGTTGAAGTTTTATATGATTGGTGCCATCTTTTATAAATAAAGTATCTGCTCCCAATGTGTGGTTTAACAGTTCAGCCTTATGGCGGATTGTCAAATACTCTTTTAGCCGCACAATAGTTTTTGCAAATCTATCATGTGTAAATGGCTTTACTAAAAAATCAAGCGCAGCCATTTCAAAACTCTCCACTGCGTAATCAGGATAGGAGGTGATAAAAATACAAGCAGGAATATGCATTAATTTTTCTCTTAATTGCAGCCCGGTCATCTCAGGCATATCAATATCCAGGAATAAAACATCTGGCTCTATTTTTTCTGCTGCTGCAAATGCTTTTGCTGCTGAATTATATCTGCCTGTTATTTCTAAAAAAGGATAGTCTTCCAAAAATGATACGGCAGTAAGAAGGTCTATATCATCATCATCCACCACGAAGCAGCGAATTTTATTTGTCATCCTTTAATGAATTGCGGTTGGTATTTAGTATTTCAAATGTAAGTTATTAAAGGTTCAGATGTTGTTCACCCATTTTTTTTGCTGTTCACCATTTTGTTGTTTTTTTCAAACCATGATGATGGTAGGTTTGAGGCAGATAATAAACCGCTTAACAAATGAAAAAACTTACTTTTTTATTCTCACCGCTTCTAACTATGGCTTTATTGCCAGTTACTGGGTTTGCTCAAAACCCCGGAAAACAAGATGCATTTCAAAAGGCAAACAATACTGTAAATAAGATCGGTAACGTTATTGCTGTTTTTCAACCCTACTTGTTAAAGGCACGGCAACTTTTTTATGATGCAAAGCAACTGGCAGGCGATGCAAAATCTTCATCAAAAGCTGTATTTGGCAAAAACGGAAATATAACTAACACAGGAGTAAATGGGGGAAATTATTCCAACAATAACAACGGCCAGTATAATAACGGATATGACAGTGCTAATAATAATAATCAATACAACAATGGAGCAAATAGCAACGGGTATTCAAATTCAACCAATAATGGCTACTCAGGTCAAAACGCCAGTTACCCAAACTCAAATACTACCGGCGGAACAGGAGGCGCCAATCAAAATAATGTGACTGCCTACAATCAAAATCCTCAAAACTATTTACCCAATCAAAGCCTGCCGGTAAATAATCCTGCTACAGTGAATAATGACGGCACGGGCAATTGGGGTAATCAGAACAATGGCCTTTACGGCAATTATCTTGATGTATTAACCGGAACAGTGATGGGATCCGGCGAAGCTGAAACAACACCCAAAAGCGTGGATGTGATTTTTGTTGCAGCAAATGGAAGCTACCAGTTATGGACACCTAATTATGCACGCAATGAAGTGGCGGCTCAATACACCAGCCGCAGCACCTACGAGTCTGCATCCAAATGGAGCGACGTAAATGAAACAGAAATTGCTGAAACCCGTATCACCCTGGGTCAATTTGATCAGATACAAAACAACAGCCAGATATTGAATGCAGTAAAAAATGCACAGAACTACAGTTCTTCTGTAACAGAATTTAGCAAGCTGGATGGTAAAGTATATGCAGTGAAAGCCGAGCTGGAAGACCGAACAGTGTATGGCCTTATTGCTATAGTAAAGCAGATAGGAACTGATGGCAACAATGGTTGTTTAAGAATAAAAATTAAATCTCAGGGGATTGGTAACAATCAGAATGGGCAAGTGATAGCTAATATGTACCAACGCTAAATTTTATTTTCCTTTTAAAAAATACAAAAATGAAAAAAGTAACTTTTGTCAGCATTGTCTTTATGTTTTCTGCATACGCAGTCTACGCACAAAAGCAAGTGCTCAATTCCCGAACAACATCACAATCTGCACAAACAACTACCCATAAGCCCGCACAATATTCTACAGTCAGTCAGGCATCCTCACAGTTGAGAAATGTTTCTCCGATCCCTAAAAAAATCATGTTGCTGACAAGGTTCAACAATCTTTCCTTATTATCTGAGAAAATTTCTCCATTGAAAACGATGGATAATAACATTAAAAAAAATCCTTCTTCCGGTATTTCCTCCTATGGGAAACAAAATAGCAGAGTGGTGGAGAGTGGAATACTTGGTATGACTTCAAAAAGTTTCGGCAATGGTCCTAAGGTTAGTTTTGCATTAACCAATAACACCTCCTCCTGGGCTTCAAATCCATCTTACAGTATCAAGGCAAAAAGTTCAAATAATGATAATTCGGACCCGTCATGGAATTGTACTGTCACCAACGAAAGTGTGAATGCTCAAAGTACTACATTTATGAATGCGAGTAAGAATGAACAAGGCAATCATTTATACCCGGGTGCTATTTATACTTTTGATGATTATGCTTCCGGTAATTTCAAAGCTTACGAAAATGGGCTTAATCCCATTGACGTTTATACCAACACTCAGGTAGGCGTAAATAGTTTCACTGTCCAAAGCCCCACCGCACCTTCTATCAGGCAAGCTATTTCTAATATCATCGGCCAATTTGCCCCTTTCCAGGGTGGTGCAACTGTGATACAACAGACGCTTTACACAGACAATCTAACCGATTTGTCAATTGCAATTTCCGCCGGAGGGGCTTATGATGGCTATTCCGGATCAGATTCTTACAACCATAATCAATCAGAGCATCATATTTACATAACGCTTGACGCCATTAAATCTTTATATACTATCAGTGTGCACCGGCCGGCCAATGGATATTTTGCTAACGGGCAAATGCCAAACACAAACGCTCCATTAGTTATGGTACAGGATGTGACTTATGGAGCAAGACTGTTGGCAAACATAGATATTACCATTTCTTCCAGGACCGACATGAATAAATTCCAGTTTGCCTATAATGCCATTGCGGCCAATGGCTTTGTTAATGTAGATGCCCTTGCTCATGATGCAAGCATTACCTATAAAATAAATGCCTATATGGTAGGTGTGCCAACCAGTACAGGCATTATTACTACGCTACAAAATTTTCAACAACAACTCAACAATATTTTTTCGCAGAGCAATTACCGGAATGCTGTACCCATTCAATATTCATTGACAGATTTGGATGGTAATTATCTTGGTGTGGAAAGTATGACGGATCAATTTACGGTTAGAAACTGTACACCTGCGCAAGACAAATATACACTTCAGTCGGTCTTTTTCTCATTGAGATCAGGTGCAGACGGCAAAAATGACGATTCCAGGTTCGACCTTAGTGTAGGAATGGATGGTGGCAATGGCATTAAGAATGGAATCGGCCAATTTTCGGATAACCAAACGGAATATAAATCTGGCAGCTCTTTGCCTTCTCAGCCAATTATTGTTACAAATGACGCTAACCATCCAAACGGATATACATTGGACGATTTTAAAAATGGGGGTTACGTTGATTTTTATTTGTCTTGTGCTGCCAGCCTGTTTAAAAGTGACGATTGGGATATCGCTGGCGGACAGGTTACATTTAATTTTGTTAGCCAAAAAGGCAATCCACCACCTTTTTCAACTGTTGTTCAAATTCCAAACTTCAGGTTGTCGTCATCTACAAATGGTTTTACAACAGGCAACCAAACAATTTGGTTTGATAAGAATTTTAATCCTCGTTAAATGTATCAAACATTCTTACCAAAATTATTTATATTAAATACTACAAATGCTTACAAAAAAAATACTGGGAATCTGCATTGTAATGACTATGTCAAAAATACTGGCAGCACAAACGATTGTGGGTGCATGGAAAACAATAAGCAATGTAGTGGTGAATAAAGATGATGCCAAGAAGGACCTTACTGCCTTGCAATTTAAGCAATGGCCCTGCATGGCCAATCTGCAAACTATTTTTGAAGCCAATGGTAAGCAGTATGTAAAATCAGAAAAAAAATGCGGCCCTGTTGATTACAGCCGACTTCCAACATCCACCTGGAAGATGAACGGCAACAGTATTAGTATAACCAATACTGGTATTCCAACGCCGCTTGGTAATACCGCTGTATACCAGGTGGCATTTTCTGGTAAAACTGCCGTGTTTACTCATGTATACACGCCGGAAGAACAATCGAAACTACAAAACAGTAAAGTAAAAGAAATAGTGATCACCTACCAGCGATTATAAGTAAAGGTTGTTTTGTTTGATGTTGCAGTTGTAACGTTTAAATTTATAAAGTATGAAACTACTGGCTTCCATGCTGTTCATTTTTTCGGGCTCCCTGTTTTCTGCTGTGTATTGCCATTCGTACTATCCTGCATGTTTAATGGATGTGACAAAGAATATTGTAGCCCAAAATAAAAACAACCCCTGCCCCGGTGTTATCAGCACATCCTTTTTTTATGATGCGGTTTGCCATGTAAAAACTAAAGTAAAAGAGGATGGTTTAAATTACCGTCACCAGCAAATACCCTCCATCATTAATACCAAACAATTGTTATTTGTAGAAGACATTGCAGTGAAACCGGAAGAAATTAGCCATGAAGGCCCTGCAAAAATGGATGTTTTCATATTAACGGATAAGGGAAGGTCTTTGCAACAATTCTACCTGGGCTTTGGTATTGAAAATCTTTGGATAGCAGGTAACCATGTAAATTGGGAAACCGGAATGGCAGATAAACCTGATGCCACTGCAGGCAATCATACCCATTGCAGTGCTTTCGTTGCAGCCGCCTGTCAGAAAATGGGTATCTATATCCTTTGTCCACCACAACATGGACAATTGTTGTTGGCCAACGCACAATATGTGTGGCTACAAACACCGGAAGCAGTTAAGAAAGGCTGGAAAGAAATAATTGGAACTGACAGGGCTTCTATATACAGACAGGTTCAACAATTGGCCAATGCAGGAAATACCATTGTTGCCATATGCAAAAATCCAGATCCAGCAAAACCGGGTCATGCGGCATTTGTAATGCCAAAAGAAATAAAGGAAGAAAAAATTTATGAAAGCGGCCCTGTAGTTATCATGGCCGGCAAACACAATTTTAATTATATCTCTTTAAAAAATGGATTTAAAAGTCATTTGGACAACTGGCCTGAAACTGTAATCAGATTTTATATCAACAATAGTCCAATTAACCTATAGTATCAATTATACTCTGAGGTAAATATTTAAATCAGTTAGGTCATATTTATTCATCATCACTATGGTTATGAATATTAAAAGCAAAAATTTATATGCACCCATTTCTTTCTGTTCATTTACCAATTTATTATTATTCTTTGGTTGTAACTTCTTTATTTTTTTTGCAAGCGGTCAACCAGTCACCAATGGTGTTAATCCGCGCGAGATCATTTCTTTTGATGAAAACTGGCGATTTTGGAACGGGGATGATGCATCCGCAAAAGAAGCAACATTCGATGATAGCCACGGGAGGATCCTTACACTTCCACACTGTAATAAGTGCAAGCAGAATGATAGAATTTTAATTACAACCTGCACTGAACATAAAATAGAGTGAGCCAACGGCTCCAACCAACGCAATTTTTACGGCTATTTTCCCTAAGAAACTTGGATTAGAATTTTTTTGTCTGTCATTATTTTTCTTAAAAGCTTTTCTGACTATCAGTTCCCGCTAGTTTTTCGCAGGCTTTGAAAATTCCGGATGAACAACTTTAGGTGTTGGTTCCTTTTCCAGCAGTTTCAATACTTCTTCTACTGCTTTTTACAATTGCATATCTCTTCCTTTGGAAACAGAAAGTGCATCTATCTTTTCTTCTAAATCCGGTGCGATGCCTTCATTTTCGGCAATCCATTTATTGGCAATCGGATCAAATATTCTTTCCCCTCTGAGTCTCAGCCGTGGCAATTTAAAATTTTTATTTTGTTGCTGTTGGACTCGGCGCCCTATTGTTTATCATTTTATCTTTGTATTGGCGGCGAGTTCCGCACTTATTCTCCAATATAACAGGATGGTTTATGCGGAAACATCGCCTGGCAACTCCAAGGTTGCGGCCTGCACTCACTCAGCAGGGATAAAAGAGATGATCACATGGTCCTTGCTTCCAGTGATTTTAGCGTATAACTAAGATGCCGGTGAATAACCAGGTAGTTTTTATAAGCCGGATGAATGGCGGCCTGCACAACTTTACCATGCATACTGATGGCACAAATATTCAACAACTGACAAAGGAAACAATGGCGACCCATCCTGGTCACCTGGCGGAAAACAGATCGCATTCGGTGCTGACCGCGAAGGTAGTGGCCGGCTCAATATCTTTTTAATGAACGCAGATGGTAGCTCCGTAAAACAATTATCTCATTTTTTACCATGCCTGCCGTATCAGGTAATACCCATAATTAAAAATTAAGTAACTTCCAATATGAAGTTGCTGTTGTCCATACTAGTAATGTTTATTGCAGTTATGTCTTTGCAGGCACAGGAAGTGTTGCCACGCTGGAAAACATTTCCGGTTGTACCTGCATTGCCGCCGGCAGCTGATAGCGGATGGATAGTTGTAAAAGGCGCCCGCCTGTTTTATGCTATTTACAATAAGGGTGGGGGTGACCCAGTATTATTATTGCATGGCGGTTTTGGAAATACTGCTGTATGGGGATTTGAAGTACCACTGCTCGCAGCCAAACATACAGTCATTGTCACTGATTCACGCGGGCATGGAAGAAGTGAGTTTGGAACTGAATCGCTTAGTTATACAGGCCTGGCCGAAGATGCGTTGGCCTTGCTTGACAGCCTGCATATCAAAAAAATTTCCATAGTTGGATGGAGTGATGGCGGTATCACGGGATTGGTACTCGCCATGTATTATCCGCAGCGGGTGAATAAGCTGTTTACTTATGGCGCAAATTATAACAAGTCTGGTGAAAAAAACGAACCGCCCGATACAGCATCGGGCGTAAGATTTATGAAGGCGGCGCGGGAGAGTTATGAGAAGATGTCTCCGACACCTGGTGGATTTGCAAGTTTGCGAAAGGCGCTCGGTGCCATGTATGCAGTGGAACCGAATCTCGATACTAATGCCATAAAAAAAATTAAAGCGCAAACGATTATCGGGTGCGGTGAGTATGAACAATTCTACACCCGTGCACATTTTGAACAGCTCGCAGCCATGATTCCCGGGGCAAGGTTGCTGGTGATACCCGGAGTCAGTCATGGAGGACCATGGCAGGATCCGAAAAGTTTCCATACTGCTCTTGCTGAACTGCTTGACCATGCACCGTGAAAGCGCCTCTTTTGTCAGACTTTTATTTTTAGTTTCTTTTTTTCTTTTTTCGCCGCCGTGTCTCCGTAGCTGTAACTTCCGTTCTCCATAAATTGTCACGGTACCGGCGATTTATTCTATTGCATTATTTTTCTTTTCTACCATCAATTCTATATTTTTTCTCTTTCCCTAACGAGTCTCAGCCATAGCAATTTAAAATTTTTATTTTGTTACTGCGGCACCCGGCGCCTTACTGTTTATCATTTTATCTTTGTATTGGCGGCAAGTTCCGTACTAATTCCCCAATATAACAGGATGGTTTATGCGGAAATATCGCCTGGCAACTCCAAGGTCACGGCCTGCGCTTACTCTCCAGGGACAGAAAATAGAGTGAGCCAACTGCTCCAACCAGCGCAATTTGTACGGCTATTTTCCCTAAGAAACTTTGACTAGAATTTTTTTGTCTGTCATTATTTTTCTTAAAAGTTTTTCTGACTATCAGTTCCCGCTAGTTTTTCGCAGGCTTCGAAAATTCCGGATGAACAACTTTAGGTGTTGGTTCCTTTTCCAGCAGTTTCAACACTTCTTCTACTGCTTTTTCCAATTGCATATCTCTTCCTTTGGAAACAGAAAGTGCATCCATCTTTTGTTCTATATCAGGTGCGATGCCTTCATTTTCGGCAATCCATTTATTGGCAATCGGATCAAATATTCCATTGTCCGGCGACGTCATTGCTCCGCCATCGATAAACCCATAATGCACCGATGATTTTACCAAACCGCCCCATGTTCTTGTACCAATCAATGGACCCACCTTTTGATGCCTGAATACCCAGGGAAAGAAATCGCCACCGGAACCAGCCATTTCATTAATCAACAAAACTTTTGGTCCCAATATACCGGCAGGCAAGCGACCCGGAGTACCACCCGGCACTTCATTTGTATACGATGCACGCAATCGCCGCACCATTAAATCAACCATATAATCATCGAGTAACCCTCCACCATTATAACGTTCATCTATTACTGCACCTTCTTTATCCTGCTGTGCAAAATAATAGCGATTAAATGATACAAAGCCGGGCCCTCCTGTATTCGGTACCCATATATACCCAATTCTTCCTTTTGAAAGCCGATCTACTTTTCTTCTATTATCCTCTACCCATGCCCGTTGCCTCAGGCCATCTTCATTACCTATTGGAGAAACAGTTATTTTCCATCCGCCATCAGCAGTTGATTTACTATTTACAGTCAAAACTGTTTGCTTATTTGTTTTGCCTTGCAATAATGAATAAGGATCCATATCAGCGGTCAATTCAGTACCGTCAATTTTTATTATAAAATCTCCTTCATGCACTTTCAGATCAGGCTGCGCCAATGGTGCTGACAATCCTGGGTTCCAGCTTTCTGTTGTAAATATTTTCTTAATCATCCAACGTCCTTCTTTCTGTATAAGGTCAGCGCCTAACAAGCCAATATCGTTTTTTTCTACAGGTGGAAAATCTCCGCCGAATACAAAACTATGTCCTACTGATAACTCGCCACCTACCTGGTCTAATATATAGGTAAGATCGCTGCGATGTCTTATGTAGGGTACTAGCGGTGAATAACGATCCCATACATCCTGCCAGTTTCTGCCGTGCAGGTTGGGGTCATAGAAATAGTCCCGCTCATACCGGTAGGCTTCTTCAAATATTTGCTTCCATTCTGCAATGCGGTTGAGTTCCATTGTAAGAACCATTGTCACTTTACCTTCATCCGGTGAAGGCGCTTTTGCAGTAGAAACAACACGCCAGTTTTCACCGCCACTGAGCAATAAAATTTTTTCTCCGTTGGCAGAAACGGAAGCATCATTTATTCCTTTTGCAAAATCTTCCATCTTTTTTGTTTCAATAGAAAACTTGCTCAATGCATTTTCTGTACTGATGAAAACTGTTCCCTTCGGTCCGGCAATCATATTATCATAGTTTGCTAGCGGAACAGGCAATGCTAAAACGCGATGATCTATATTTTCAAAATCAATCTTTACCAATTTCGATTTTGCAGTTGTGTCTTTTATTTTTTTTGTATCAGCTGTTGAATCCGGTTCTTCATCACTCTTTAATGGAAATGGAGTTGGATCATCTTTCCGGAGTACAGCGATATAGGCGCCAAATGTTGGTTTGACTGTCATGGAACTTGTATTGGCCCAGCCCGAACCCAATGCAATAGAAGTAGAAGCGAGAAAATAAAGATAGCGTCCATCCCTATCCCAGGCGGGTGATACAGCGTCAGCCATCGGATCAGTCAGCGCCGTTTTTTTATTTGATTCAATTGACCAGATATGGATACGCCTGAAATTATTGGCGGCTGTTTTTGCATACGCCAGCCATTTTGAATCCGGCGACCAGGTTATACCCATTCGTCCACGTTCAATATTCAATCCACCGGTATCAACAATAGAAATTTTCCCGGTGGCTAATTCCAATACTTTAACAAGTACTTTATTATCTGCAAAAGCAATGTATTTACTATCCGGCGACCAGCTTGGTTCCCAGGCCATTTTTGCATCGCCAATAGAAATTGTTTTAATCGTATTGCTTCCATCCTAACTGGCAATACGCAAAGCGTATCCATTGCCACCGGCATCAGAAAACCATGCAATCTGTTTACCATCACTCGACCAAATAGGTCGCCTGTCTGCAGCGCCAGCGCTTTGTGTGATGTTCCTCACATCGCCATTTTCAACAGGTACTGTAAATATTTCACCTCTTGCTTCTACTAAAATGCGCTTGCCTGTTGGCGATAGAGAAGGACTTGATGCTTTTGAAGTCACGTTTTCCGACCTGGTTTCCGCCCACGGAAAATCACCGTTTACGTTAATATTTAGTTGTTGCGATTTGCCTGTTGCCAGATCTAATAAATGCAGGTAACCATTTAATTCATAAACTAATTCTTTGCCATTGCCATCCAGCCATTTTATATCTGTATGTTTTATATTGGTTACCTGGTTGAGTTTATTATTGTCAGCATCAAAAGACCAAATATTCATAATGTCATCCCTGTCGGATAAGAAATAAACAGTATTACCCTGCCAGACAGGATGTTTGTCATAGGTTCGTTCATTGGGAATTGATTTTTCCGCGAATGAATTGAGATCTAAAATCTGCAATGCAGTATTTTGCCCACCCCTATATCCTCTCCATTCAACATCCCATCGGGTCACCCGGTCAACAACAATTTTCTTACCATCCGGGGAGAAGGATCCATCAAAGCCAAAAGGAGCGGCGAGTAATTGAGAAGGGCCTCCTTTTGCTGGTACGATCCATAGCCTGGTATAGTCAGTAGGCGAGGTCTCACGTGTTGAAGCATACAATACATATTTTCCATCGGGGCTCCAACCTCTTGCATAAGATGGTGCAGGGTACCATGTTAACCGCACAGGCGTACCACCCTCAATAGATACAATATATACATTCGGTTCGCCGGAACGGTTAGAGGTAAACGCAATGGAAAGCCCATCGGGGGATAAATGCGGATCGGCTTCAACCGCCTGTGTACTTGTAATACGACGGGCGTCACCACCTGTTTTGTCTGCAATCCAGATATCCGCGCCATATTCAAAGGCAATATGTTTATTACTTAATGATGGTTGGCGAAGAAGTCTTGTTCCCTGTGCAATCAAAGAGTTTTGAAAGGAAAGGGCTAAAAAAATAATGACTGTTGCGTAAAGTGGTTTGGTGGTTGGCATATAAAAATAAATAGTAGGAATAAATGTACTTTATTTTTTATAATAGGAAATGAAAAAAGCCATCCGTTTTAAGGTGGTTTAAAATTGGTAGTTACGGCAAAACATTTAGTTTGTATTTAGTATGTATGATAATCAGCTACGACCTGAAATAGGTATGACTGGTGTAAAGGACGTTTTATTGAGAGAGGAATAGTGTCATACTGCCCCGTTTGGTTATGAATAAACATGGCCAACCCGCATAACCTTTGCCACCAGGCTGCCACAGCGTTCTTCATTTCATATGCTTGTTCCAATGCGAGGCGATAAAAAAATAAACCATATAGTATTTTTTACCGCACGGTTTACTAAAATGTTCTTATATCTTATTGTAACTTCTGAAAAGCGGTTGTATGATGTAAGCTTCTGTTTGTATTCTTAATGATCATATAATATAACCCCTTAGGCAGGAAAGAAACATCTATAGATTGTTGGGTTGCCCCTGTTTGTAATGTTTTGTTTGAATATATCAGTTTTTTTCCGGTTACATCGATACCGATAATTGTCACAGTAGTGACTTTTTTGTATTGCAATGTTTACATTGATGTTAGCAGAAGCGATAGTTGGAAAAGCAATAATCCTATTTGATTCAGAAACCTATTGTATGATTACCAACTTTTAATAGGAATTAGCCAATTGAGTACTGAATTACACATTATTTTATTGAAAGAGAAAGATGACGCGGTAATAGGGTTAATATGTAATATGTGCAACAGGGCACTTATAAAGGCTCTTCCTGTACCGGCACTTGTGCTTGTGAAACGTTGACCTTATATATAAAGATTAGAAAGAAAAATAGGATGCGGTAATTTGACTTTAGATTACTCATTTGATTTCGTGATTGAAGGGTTGCTGCTAAGTTTCAGGTATCGCCGAAAGCAGGGCCTTGGCATGCCTGAAGTTAATTTAAAAAGTAAAATTTACAAGTTACTCTTCAGTCGATACTATTCGATCTGCTCCGCTTTTGGCAATATCGCGTTGGCTGCAGTTATAGTCTTTTAATGTAACTTAATTTCCCAAACCTGGAGATTGAAAGGAGTTACATCTTTAACCAAGGCCTGCACATTATTTCCGAACTGAACTACTGCCTGCTTCGCAAGCGTATCTGATGATTGAATTAAATAAATAACAGAGAAACTTTTATTGCCTATTTTCTGCATTACATCCGGCAACCCACCATTGCAATATAGTACTGAGACACTCTTATTTTTTGATTCATTTAAAACAGTAAGAAAGTTATAAATGCCAGCATTTAAGTCTGTAATAATTAATGGGCTTGATGCATTCGCAATCATTTTAGCAGTATTCACATTGCAATCGCAATCGGGTGCTGTAGCCCAGCATTTATTCGGAGCTATTTTTAAAATAGATCCAGTACCTAATATCACAAGACTAAAAAATAATACTGCATATAAAGGCTTCCGCTGTTGTATTTTATCGGTGAATAAATTGGTAACAATAAATATTATACCTACCATATTCACAATTTGATAATGCCATATGAATGACGCAAAACCGTTCCTTATAATATCATATAAATAAAACAAAAGAATAAATGGGAGCATGGTAAGTATAAAAAACCATTTTTGCTGTTTCGTGCTTTTTTTAAATAAGTAGGCAATAGAATAAATGATAAGACAGAGTACAATAATATCAAATAAAAATGCAACATAAATTACCGGTAACAGGCTGACATTAAACCACGAAAAATATATCAAATCGTTATATAAATATTCAAACGACTTTACAAATCCTAATAACTGGAAGAACAATAAATCCAGTGTATAGAAAGAAGAGTGAAACCAAGTATGCCATGCTAACCCATTTTGCAGTGTTTCATGTACTGAAATTAGAAAATACATCCATGGCAGGTAGGCGAGAAATATAAGAACCGAAAAAAATATAAAACGATACTTAAGCTGCTTTTTAAATAGAAGTACATATATAAAATGCCCCAATACTATCAATCCGGAAATTGCCGATGTGTATATATTTAAAATAGAAGCTATAGCATAGCCGCCCCACCAAATCGTTTTATTTTTTCTGAAAGCTTGCAGAAATAAATAGTTAGATAATACGGAGAAAAAAACCCATATAATATAATAACGTGCTTCCTGAGCCTGTAACTGAATAAAAGGCGATATAGCATACAGGCTTGCGGCAATCCACCCTGACAAAGACGAATTAAATAAAGCTTTCGCAAGCAGGAAAACAAATGGCAATGAAGCAATAAAGACAAACCCAGAAAATAATCGATAGTCATTATTAGTATCACCTGCTAAACGATACCAAAGTGTAAGAAAAACATAATGTGCAGGTGTAAGATGAGTTTCGCTTAGTATTCCGGAAACCTCGCTAAGCAATGAATATGATTTTGTAGATGGATGTAAAAGCGAGTCATAATAACCAAAACTTGTTATTGTATTGGGTGGAATATTATTATTCATTACATTATCCTTTACACCTGTAGAATATAAGACGGTTGAAATTTCATCTTGCCAGAAAAGTTTGCTGTTAATTTTGTAAAACTTCAGACATGTTCCAACCAGTATAATTAATATGTACAGCCAAGGCTTTATAAGATAATTGTTAATTCTGGTCATAGTCAAATTTTAGTTTCTTTAAAACATTATACAATTGCCTGTAGTCGGCTGTCTCGCCCAAAAATAGGTTGACCATTTTTGGTTTATAAATTGGTTCCATACTCTTTTCAAATTTACCGGAATATTGATAAGTTTTTCGCTGGCATTTTTAAGAATGCCGCTCGACTTATCAACATTCCTGCCTGGTATTAAGCCGCAACTTTTTCTTTTCTATATGTTGCATGTTGATGTTTTTGTAACCGGTGTACTTCGTTAGGCGTCTGCATTTGTAATGACCTGTGCAATCACTTTGCGTTGTACAGTCGTATTGCCTCATCTACCATTTTGCTGGCTATGTTCAGATTTGGGATAATGTTTTTTAGTCCAAATTCATACTTTAAAATACCGTTCATTCTTTCTACCACCGCATTTTCGTATGGGTCATATTTTTCTGTTGTGTATGAAGGTTTTGTTTACCCTATGTTTACTCTGGTAATAGGGAGCGCGGGGTCGGCTAAGACATTTTATCTTGAATGTAGGTAGGATTGTTTTGAGGGTGATGAATAACTTTTTGGTAATGGCGATGTAATTCCTCTATACATAAGTCAATTTACTACTTTCAAGTTTTAATTCATTGTCAAACCTGTAAGCTACAAGATGGCCACCTTTGGCAACGCTAAAGTCTAAACAGCAAATATTGTCCCTATATAGCGAAGGCTCTCCCTTTAACCAATAGTGTCCGAAGAAAACTGGCTTGTCGTCCTTTGTATAATAATCATTGTTTTTTATTAGAGATAAATCAACTGCGGTTTCGGGAAGGTTTGAAAGAGGTTCAACACTTAAATTTCTATAATTCATATGCAATGGGTTTTCCCACCATTTTATTCTAATCTCATTCCGTTTTGTACCATCTTTGTCGGTGAAAAATAATCCTTCTGGCATTTGTATTTCTTTTCCTTTCAACGTTTGCTCGATTGTTTCATTCAATTCCGTTCCTTTTTTAACCGATTGATAAATCAATTCATCAGTAAGACGATTGTTAATCAATGTATGCTTTAGAAAATTTATGTTTTTGTTGTTCCAACATGCGTGAACTGACCTAAACTTATCTGTCTCATAAAACAACGGCAAGGTCTTAAACCATTCTAAATAATCTTCATATTCTTTTTGTCTGTTTTGGAATTGCTTTAGCGTCTCGTAATGTTGAATGATATTTTTAATTAAATGTTTCCGTAGATGGCCACCCTCTGTTTCCTGAAAATGAAAACAAAGGGCGTTGTATTCGTGATTCCCCATTAGAGCAATGGCACTTTCATTGTCTACCATTTGCTTTACAATTTCTAAAGTTTCTCTGATTTTCGGTCCCCTGTCAATGTAGTCACCAACAAACAATACTTTTCTTTCAGAATGGGAATAAAAATTATTTTGTTTAAAATAACCCAATTTATGAAGTAATTCTTCAAGCTTATCAGCGTGTCCGTGTATGTCTCCTATTAAGTCAATCATTGTTCGTTGTCACTTTTTATTATATCACATAACGGCCACTTTTTGCTGCAGTATTGGCTTTTATGATCCCCTACCCCTAGCTTTAACCTGTTTAATTTATTATGCTGAAATTAAGAACAAATGATCAATAGCATTCCGTGAGCCCAATATTAATTAATAATGTTATTTCCTTGATTGCTCCAAGGGCCTTGTAAAGATTGAATCCAAAGAAGATTCCAAAAAACTTTGCATAGAAGTCCGTTGAACGAAATCAGGATGGAGATGTTGTGAAAAGAAAATGGCCCGCCCGTTTTTGTAATTCCAAATAAATCATACTTTTTAATTAACTATGCAGTTATTATGCCGCTAAAATTACACTCGTTAAACTTTTACATCTTGAAACAACTATCTAAAGTAATGGTTGCCGCTTATTGCATAGCCGGTTTGTGGGCTTGCCAGACCAGCAAAAAATCGCTGCCACGGATTGCTATTGCCGGGCTGGCAATTGAATCGAGCACTTTTTCTCCGGCGCTTACAAATGAAGCAGCGTTTCATACCATGTATGGAAAAGATGCTTTTGCGTTTTATCCTTTTTTGAGTGCAGATTCACCGCTGCTAAAAAGAGCTAACTGGATACCCGCAGTAGTTGGGTATGCGCTTCCGGGTGGAGCGGTTACCAGAGAGGCTTATGAATCTTTAGTTGGCAAGTTGCTGGATTCCTTAAAGAGCAACGGTCCCTACGACGGATTGTATTTTGATATTCATGGTGCAATGAGTGTAGTGGGGCTGGATGATCCGGAAGGCGATATGCTGAAAAGAATCAGAACAGTTGTTGGTTATAACACCATCATATCTACTTCGATGGATTTGCATGGCAATGTCACTGAGTCGCTGGCAGAAAACACTGACCTTATCACCTGCCACCGCATGGCACCACACGAAGATGGAATGGAAACAAAACATCGCGCGGTGGAAAATCTGTTGAAACAAATAGAAAGCGGCAAAGGCAAGCCAGCGTATAAAGCATGGATACCGATACCTGTTTTATTGCCAGGCGAAAAAACAAGTACAAGAATAGAACCCGGAAAAAGTATTTATGCAGCAGTTGCGCCCGCTTCGGCGCAGCCTGGTGTTACCGATGCAGCTATCTGGATCGGTTATGCATGGGCTGATGAACCACGCAATCATGCGGTGGTAATGGTGTATGGAGACGATAAAGAAAAAGTAACACAAACCGCACAGCAATTAGCACATCGTTTTTGGGATGCAAGGATGGCATTTGATTTTGTTGCGCCAACACTATCATGGCAACAAAGCCTTGACACTGCATTGGCAAGCAAGAAGCGCCCTTTCTTTATCAGCGATATGGGTGATAATCCTACAGCAGGTGGTGCCGGAGATGTTAGCTGGACTTTGACCCAGTTGCTTTCTTATCCAGCATTTAAAGACAGCAACGGTCCTTCAGTTATTTATGCTTCCCTGCCTGCTCCTGAACTGGTTCAGCAGGCAATGCAGGTTGGTGTGGGCAAGAACGTAGATGGATATGCAGGTGCAAAAGTTGATGCACGTTTTGCGCCACCTGCGAGAATTAAAGGAATCGTTGAATCGATTGTAAAAGGTGATAAAGATGCAGAAGTAGAAGTTTCGGTAAGGGTAGGAAGTGTTCATGTTATTCTAACACAAAAACGTAAACCCTATCACAATGAAATTGATTTTACCAAACTTGGATTGAACCCCCGGAAGACGGATATTGTTGTGGTAAAGATTGGCTACCTGGTACCGGAATTATATGCAATGCAGGCGGGCTGGGTAATGGCGCTTACACCAGGTGGTGTTGACCAGGATATAGTACATCTTCCTTTTAAAAGAATTCAGCGCCCCATGTATCCGTTAGATAAAGACATGAAACAGCCTGACCTAACGGCAAGGCTTATCCCATTGTCTGGTAGTGCAGTAAGTAAATGATGAAGCCTTTTATTTAACGATGACCCACCTTGGTTCATGCACCCCGATAGGTGTTCGGAAGATGTCAGTTATTACTTACTTGTATTAATAAAATGCGATGGATCTGTTTTTTATGATCCGATTCTTTAAGCCAAAACTATCAACAAAGGAGATGATTAGTACAATACTGTCATTATTATCGGCTGATCTTACAGTACAATTGGCTGTTTCAACAGAAGTTAAAAGTTTTCAAAAAGCCGCAACCAGAACGCATGTTAATAAGGAAGCTGTGTTGCATTGTAATGAAAAAAGAAATGATTCAGCCATTTATAAAATTACCTGGAACTGTCATGGTTTGCTGCTCCCGCAAAGCGGAACAAGTTGTGCCGGAGAATAAGTCCCCCTTTTTTACTACAGCCAAAAGATAGAATAAATAAACTTGAAGATAATACAATTATGAAAAGAATTCCTGTCGCCCCGTACAAATGTTGATAGCATGCAAATGCCCATTGTTATTCCGTCGCGCCAGCATAGTAGTAAACCGGTTGTTAGCTGCATACCCTTCGCTAGCAGTCAATCTAAATGTCGTTTGAAACTACAAAACAAAAAGTTCTGTTTTGTGTTAAATGGTGTTGTATGGTCTTCTGTTATACAACGTAATTTGTCAAAACCATTTTTTATTTCTGTTGTCAAAGTTTCTTCGCTGTATTGTTTTATTGAAAGTCCGCTACATTTTTCTGGCCCGTTGTCTGAAAATGTACCAATTGTCAAATAACCACTAACAGATTTTCTTGCTGTCTCCATATATTTGGCAACTTGGTCGATGGTTGTTAGAAAATGAAAAGTTGCTCTGTCGTGCCAAACATCAAAAGTTGTGTCTGGCTTAAATTCTGTAATGTCTGTAACAATCCAGTTTATTTTTTTTGCTTTGTCACCCAAACGTTGTTTAGCTTTTTCAAGAGCTTTAGCTGAAATGTCAAGAACTGTAATATTTTCAAAACCTTCGTCAAGCAAATAATCTGCAAGTTTGCTGTCACCACCACCGATATCTATAATTTTTGCAGCCTTTTTCAAACCGAAGGAATGGATAAAGTCAAGTGAAGTTTTCGGAATTTCTTGCGTCCAACTTACTTGGTCAGGATTTTTAGTTTCGTAAACGGTATCCCAATGATTTTGTGTTGTTTTGTCCATAATACAAAGGTCTAAATAAAAAAATAGTCATTGTGTGACAAATATTGCAATAGGGTTGCAGCTAACGTTCTGCATTGGTGGCTTGTGCCGGAAATAGAATTCTATCCGCCCATTGTCAATGCACAATAAATGTACAAATGTTCATTGATAAATTCTATGCTTAATTAATAACGCCGGGACTGAAGATGATTTATTGCTGATGCCGAGAACTTAATTGTCAGGAAGCTTAACGTCAATGCAAATGTTAGCGGTAGTAATTATCTATTTATATTTCGTAATTCGTTTTTACAGTGTCGTATGAAGCTGGAAAAAGCTTGCCAATAACGTTACGGCTTACTGCTGTGCTGGCATTTTAGTATTGCTGATAAGCAGGCTGAGTTGATATATCTTTTATCTTTCCAGTTTAAAATCCTTATCGGTTGCAGGCCGTATTTCAGCATTGGCTACTTTCCAACCAGTCCGGTACATCCAGTCAGCCATCTTTTTCAGCTTGGGATAGTTTATGTTTTCCGCATTATCCTGCGGTGTGTGATAATCAGGATGCAACAGGCTTGAATACATAATGGCAGGAATACCCAATCTTGCATAAGGAAGATGGTCACTTCTAAAGTACCACCCTTCAATATGGGTAGCGTTATCCCAGGTTGTATCCAATTTAAAATTAGGTCCTTCCTTATTGGCAGCTAAAGCCATATTTACTAAATCAACTGAATTTCTATGCGGTGGCTTATAACCTAAAATTGCTGCGCTGTCCGTATTATTTCTGCCAATCATATCGCCATTCAATACAGCAATAATATTTTTGATGGGGACTGTTGGATATTCTGAAAAATATTTAGAACCTAATAATCCTCTTTCTTCGGATCCATGTATTACAAACAAGATTGATCTTTTAGAAGGATACTTAACAAATGCCTTGGCGTTGGCAAGCATTGCTACATCAACACTTCCGTTATCATCAGCTCCGTAATAAATCGAGTCGCCTTTTATTACGTTTCTAATGCCATGTGCGTCTGAATGACCGCTATATAAAACATATTCAGATTTTAATTTTGAATTTGTTCCCTCCACCATACCTACAATATTTACAGAAGCGTACAAGTATTCTGATACGATAAGATTTATTTTAATTGTTGCCGTATTGTTTATTAATGCTTTTTTGGCATCAGAGTGCAGCCAGATTACCGGTGATGATGTACCGATTGATTGCGGACTTTTCAAAGATAAATTTTGATGGGCTTCACCCAGAATATCGTAGCTGCCTCTTTTAAAATTTTCGACAGCATCATCCCATGATTTTTCAGCTTTCTCGTCAGCAATAAAGATAATTGCTGTTGCACCTCTTTTTAATAAAGGCAAGCCGTACTTTACAAAAATGTACCTATTGTATCTCCATGTAGGTAAAGACACATCCAAATTAATTCCATTTGAATTGGCTTCTATTGCTACTACTTTGCCCTTAACATCTGCAGTATTCGTATCAATATTTAACGCATTGCCTAAATAAACAATTGGCCCGGAAAGGCTACAGTTTCCCATCTGTGAAACTGCCGCATCTTTCCATAACTGCAAAGCAGTATTATTTATTTCGATGCTTGAATTGTCCGTAATCTGTTTGCGTAAAATTGAAAAAAATTGAAAATAGGTCCCGTCGTCTCCAGCAGGTTTTAGACCAATAGTTTTGAATTGATTACCCAACCAAACAGAAGCTTTAAGCTCATCAATGGTTCCGGATGAACGTCCTTTGAAATGTGCATCAGCTAAAGTGTATAAATCTTTTTTCAAATCTTCTGTACGTATCAAATTTATCCCGGGAGGGTTACTGGTTTGAGCAACTAACGGGGTTGTTATTAAATACAACAAAAAAGTTAAAATATTTTTTTTCATTTTGTAATTACAGGAGTTATTAATGTTTAGGAATAACACCTTTAAATGTATTTCGCCCAACGTTTTGCATAGCCGAAGCTTTGGGAATTTGTTACTGGTCTTGTCCGGAACTAAAGCCAAAGTGAAAAACTTTTGTTGAAGATAATACAATTATCAAAAGAATTCCTGTTGCCCCGTAAAATGTTGATGGCATGCAAATGCCCATTGTTATTCCGTCGCGCCAGCATAGTAGCAAACCATATGTTGGTTGCTGTTTTCTTGAACTTCTATTTTTGGAATACTCATTGGCAAGGGAAATGGTAAATATTTACTCTGTTAGTGAAAGGACATTTCCGTCTGGATCTTTGAACCAAGCTACTTTTGAACCATTCGGTGATGTCCAAATACCAAAATTGTCTTGCTCAAGAAAATCATATTTTTCACAAAAGACATTTTTTTTATTTAGAGAGTGCACTGTCCGAAAAATGTCCTCAACGTTCCAGCCTAAAGCAGTAAAAGGGTGTGGTTTTAAATCTTGAACAATGATAATCCTTAATAAAGTTCCGTTTGCGTCATACTCTAAAGCATAGTCGTCTTGTGATAACAGTTTTAGTCCGAGAATATCACTGTAAAATGTTTTTGCTTTGTCCGGCGCCATTGTCGGAATAAAGGCTTTGAGTTTTTTGTCGGCTAGCATTTATTACGATTTTGAAGTTGAAAAAAATAGCAACCATCGTTAAGTATTTGCGAAGGCAGGGAATTCATTGATTGTCCAGCCTGGTACAAATGCCCAATTGAAAATATAAAGTTGAAGTTAACAACTAAAAGTCAAATTGAAACTAGTCTGCCCGAACCACTGCTGATGCTTGCACATAGCTGATATTAAATTGTCCAGCCCTGCCTTTAGATTTGTTTTAAGCAATTCTTATTAAAATTATTACTATTACTACTTTTTCTTTTTTGGTTCTTTTTTCTTTTGTGAATACAGGTTTTTTTGTGAATAACTACATTTATAAACAACTTGCCAGTGTAAGCGCTTTATCGCCCTGAAAGGTTTTAAGACCTATCGCAAGTTTTACTCTTACACTGGTTTTTTTGAACAAGGGATCAAATAGAAAATAGGGAATTGCAGTCCCATTATTAAGGTCTTGATCAGGTTCAAAAACAGGTTGATTTTTTAACTTTCAAATCTTTAAAAGTATGAGCAAGTTATTTAAAAATCTTGTAGGTATAGACATTTCAAAATCTTGGTTTGATGCAACACTAATCACAAAAGAAACTGCTACCAAAGCTATTCATCACCAGTTTGCACAAACAGCCTACGGCTATGCCCAATTGTTGCAATGGCTGCAGGATCACAACACCGTCATAGAAGATGAAACCTTGTTTTGCATGGAATATACCGGCTTCTATAACACCGCGCTGGTTAATTTTTTGGTTCACCATTCGTCTGCTATTTGGGTAGAAATGCCGCTGCGTATAAAGAAAGCCAGTGTGCTGGAAAGGGGTAGTGATGACAAATCAGCTTCTCATAAAATTGCGTGGTATGCTGTCCGCTACAATGATCAGGCTAAGCTCTGGAAACCAGCAGACACAAGCATTGAGAAGCTAAAGCACCTGATCACACAAAGAGAAAGGATCATCACCTCACTCAAGCACCTTAGCGTACCGGCTCAGGAATTAATTGACTGTGGCTGCATCAAAGAAGGTAATATGTTATGAAACTTCAGCAACCTGTTATCAAATCCTTACAAAAAACAAAACTACAAATCGAAGCATTGATCCATAAAACCATAAAGCAGGACGAACAGCTTAGCCATACAGTTGAATTGATACAATCAGTAAATGGCATCGGCCAGGTAACAGCCACTGCATTGCTTGTATACACCAAAGGTTTTACAGCTTTTACAAATGCAAAAGAGCTGGCATTGTATTGTGGTGTGGTGCCGTTCAATAAAACTTCCGGAAGCAGTATAAGATATAAACCATCGGTAAGCCCTTTTGCCAACATGAAACTTAAAAAACTGCTTCATCTCTGTGCCATGTCTGCCATGCAAAACGACCAGGAAATGAAAGCCTATTTTGAAAGAAAATTATTACAAGGTAAAAACAAAATCAGTATCATCAATGCTGTAAGAAATAAACTCGTTCACCGGGTGTTTGCAGTTGTAAGAGACAACCGAATGTATGAGGATAACTACATAAGACCATGTGCATAAAACCCATAAAAATTATTTGATTTAAGGCTTGGATAAGTCATAGAAAACTTGCAGCAATACTTTTGATGTGCGTTCGCTTTTCAGTTGCACATTCTATTTTGCTGGTGTCATACTTGTACTTCCAATGTCTCGATATAATTTCCACTCTCCTTTTCGATTTTCCCACACTACAACATATTTGCCTCTATCGAGTAACGATTTCGTAGCATCTTTCATCTCATAGTTACCAGTTTCAATTATGAATGCTGGACTCCCTGTGATATCAGTAGTTGAAAATGTCATTTCTTTGACCCCCATTCGAATAGCGCCGCCCCAAGCATTAAGGATATCTTTACCTTTTACAACTTCACTATTGTCTAGCAATAACTCAGCATCAGGCCAATAGAGAGATGCTAATTTAGCGGAATCACCTGCAGCTATTTGCTCTGAAATTTTAGTATTAATACTATCGATAAAAGATTTTGCCCATTGCTTGTCAAATGAAGATGCATTAGAACTCGCTCCAACTGCTCGTACTTTGGTATCAGAATTACATGCAGTCAACCAAGTGATAAAAAGCGCTGATGTACTAACAAAAAGTATTTTGTACATAAAAGTTGTTTTAGATAATTAAAAATCGAGATGATTGTTGAAAGTGACGCACAACGGAAAAGTATTGCCGAAGTGCAGGAAATAGAATTCCTTCAAGCCCGGCAACTGAAGCCAAATTTATATTTTAAAATTGATGATTTGCACTTAGCTAAATTCATAATGTCGAGTTGGGACTACAGCTTAATTGAATAACAAAAAGTTGAAAGACACGTTACGTCAGCCTGCATTTTGGCAATACTCATGTTGTGCGTTCGTGCTTTTAGTGCTAGGTAAATATCTATTTTATTATAACCGAACATTCGTATTATTATTCAAATTAATACAGCATCTAGTTTTCTTTTAAATGCAGATGTTCTATAGTTGCACTATCCAAAAAGTTAGCTTCGTCTTTTAGCCGAATGGCTGATGCGAGCAATATATCTTTATTGAAATTGAAAACAAAAGTCACGAATGAGTGTCTGGATGTGTCTAAAAAACTGACAACATACATTTTATCCGCTATTTTTTTTGACTTGTAACTTTCTTGCCCAGTTGCATCTTGGCTGCCAGTACTTGAAATCAATTGCCATGTTATGTGCCCATCATTAAATTCCATATGTCCACTAAATCCGTTCTCGTAATAAATGTCCATAGAAGTGCTGTCAAGCAAATGCCCGTCTTGTTTGGTTTGAGCGATGGAATGGAACGAGGTTAAAATAAAGAAAAATGCAAAAAATAGAAACTGTTTCATGAATGAATATTTAAGTTAAGTTCATTTGTATCGCAGCTTACAGATCAATCTTCTTTGAATTTTCTTAAAGAGTTCTTGCCAAACGAAATCCACAAGCAGCGCTGCTAGATGTTTTTAGTGTTGACCCAGGTCCGGGAGCAAAATTGCGATATGCTGAGCGAAGTATCTGCGGCGGGTCGCCATAGTTCCCACCTCTAACCATTTTGTACGAACAGGAATTTGTTCCGTTCAGTGATGAAAGATCCCCGGTCATCTTCAACTGCATGTCTATTTTATATGGAGAACCATCCGTTGGAATGTTAATGTAAGACCATTGAAAGCAATCCGCCAGGTATTGATTTACATTTCCAAACATATCATAAAGCCCGAATGCATTAGGCGGGAATGAGCCAACAGGTGATGTATACAACCATTTGTCTACGCCTTTTGCATAACCAATGCCAAAAGTTGTATCAACACCATAGTTGGCATTATCATGATTTATAGTATCACCCCAATAATATGCAGTCGTTGTTCCTGCACGTGCAGCATATTCCCATTCTGCTTCTGATAAAAGGCGATAAGTAAAGCCTGTTTTTTTACTTAACCAATGCACATAATCCTGAGCATCATCCCATGTAATACAAACAACCGGATGACTGCTATCTTGTACGAATCCAATATGATTCCAGTTAGCAGCAGGATTAGGATCCCAGGGCTTGCTTGTGTCTCCGGGTAAAGCAGCCCATGAGCAACCGCCGGTTGCTGGTCTGTTCGTTTCATTTACAAATAGAACCCATTGTTCTTTAGTAATATCAAATTTACCAACAGCAAATTCTTTGATATTTACTTTTTGTTGAGGTCCTTCTTCAGGATTACGTCCTTTTTCATTTTCCGGCGAACCCATCATAAAACTGCCTGCAGGTATTACAACCATTTCAGGGCAAGTCGGGCAGTCTTTAAATGTTTGCCCGGATTTGTATGACGATATTTTTTTAGTTTGAGCAAAACTTGTGATAGAAAAAAAGGCTGATAAAAAAGTCAGCATGATTGATATGAATAGTTTTGAAATCATAAAACATAATTTAATTGTTATTTATTTTTGTTCTGTTACATTAGAAGATTTAAATGGTGAAGCTTAATTTTAAATGTCACACTGCATGACGCACAACGTTACGGCTTCCCGCAGGGCTTGTATTTTATAACTGTCTGCCCGGCAACTGAAGCCGATTAGAATTAGTGATGTTGAAGTTAAGAACTAAAAGCCGAGGGCAATTCGGTCAGCCCGATACTAGCAGATAGTAGTACAACTGATGATTACTATCCGTCTGCCAGCATTACGGCAAACCTAATTTTGTGCGTTCGTGCTTTCAGCGGTAAGTAAATATCTATTTTATTACAATCCAACTTTCGTATTATTTCAAACTAATACAACATTTAATTTTCTTTTAAATGCAGATGTTCTATAGTTGCGCTATCCAAAAAGTTTGCTTCGTCTTTTGTCCGAATCGCTGATGCGACAAATATATTTTGATTGAAATTGAAAATGAAAGTCACGAATGAGTGGCTGGATGTATCTAAATAATTGACGACATACATTTTATCAGCGATCTTTTTTGATCTGTAGCTTTCTTGTCTGGTTGTATCCGTGAAATTTTCAATCCATTTGAATACTATCTGTCTTTTATTAAATTCGACATGTACACTAAATCCGTTCTCATAATAACAGTCCATAGAAGTGCCGTCCAACAAATGCTCGTCTTGTTTGTTTTGAGCGATGGAATGGAATGAGGTTATAATAAAAAAAGCAGGAAAAAAAAGAAACTGTTTCACGTATAAATATTTAAGTAAGTTCAACTGTATTGCAGCATAGAAAAAATCTATTTAAATTTTTAAAACGTTCTTGCTACACGAAAACCTAAAGCAGAACTGCTATAGGTTTTTAGTGTTGTCCCAGGTCCTGGAACCCAGTTGCGGTATGCCGATCGAAGGAGAACCCCTGGATCGCCAAAGTTAGCACCACGAACCGCTCTATAAGAACAGGACATTGTTCCATTCATCGATGCAAAGTCCCCCGTTAAATGCAATTGAATATCCATTTTGTATGCAGCACCATTTGGTGGAAGATTAGTATAAGATGCTTCGAAACAGTCCTCCAAATATTGATTAACATTTCCAGTCATATCGTAGAGTCCAAATGCATTTGGTGGAAAGGAACCAACGGGCGATGTGCCCATCCATTTATCAAGACCTTTTACACTGCCAATACCATATGCTGTATCCTCTCCATAATTTGCGTAGTCATGGCTTGCTGAATCACCCCAATAATAAGCAGTCGTCGTTCCGGCACGTGTAGCATATTCCCATTCGGCTTCTGATAAAAGGCGATAAGTAAAGCCTGTTTTTTTACTTAGCCAATTTACATAATCCTGAGCGTCATCCCATGTAATACAAACAACTGGATGGCTGCTGTCTTGCCTAAACCCGATGTGATTCCAGTTAGCAGCAGGATTTGGATTCCAAGGGTTACCCGTGTCTCCAGGTAAAGCAGCCCATGAGCATCCGCCGGTTATAGCTCTCTGTGTTTCTTTTACAAACAAAGCCCATTGTTCTTTTGTAATATCGAATTTGCCACATTCAAATTGTTGAATTCTTACTAGTCGTTGTGGTTTCTCTACGGGAGAACTGCCAACTTCAATCTCAGTTGCGCCCATCATAAAATTGCCTGCAGGTACTACAACCATTTCAGGGCAATCTTTACAATCTTTAAATGTTTGCCCGGGTTTGTAGGATGATTTTTGTTTAGTTTGAGCAAATGTTATGATAAAAAAAAATGCTGATAAGAAAATCAGGATGATTGATGTCAATAGTTTTGAAATCATAAAAATATAATTTTGAGTGGCGATGTAGCGGTATTTGAAAATCGTCAGCCCGTAACCGATGCTAAATTTATAGATAAAAATTCATTGTTTATTCTATTGTCCGGCATTATTCGCCGGCTGGAACTGAAGCCAATTGGCGAACAAAAGTTGAGAAAATATTCGTCGCCCGGCCATATTGCCAAACCCATGTTGTACGTTCGCCTTTCATCAGAGTGAATCAATCTACTTAATGTGTCCTTTTACTTTGTGTCAAACGAAAACTTCTTTACTCTTTCTTTTTCAATTTCATTTTCACCATGCCATAGATATTTTCCAAATTAAAATAACCATCCCAACCAAGGTTTAGATTTTTTAAGGGATTTTGTTTTTTTATTTCCCCTACCGAAAGATTATTTTCAATTCCATTTTTTATTCGGCTTACTATGGTAACAAGCATATCTCTGTATGAAATAAGATCCTTTTTATGGGGTATTTGACCATGTCCGTGAATAATTTTAGTTGAATCATTTGTATAATTAATCAGCATATTTATTGCTTCATTCATTCCGTAAATATTGCCTCCATTATTATCGTCAATATATGGAAACCCATACTGTACAAAAACAAATAAGTATGGATAATATTTGCATCCATGAATTCTATGAATGAATCTCGATAAGTATGTGTATTCTCCACATGGTAAATCTTTATTTTTTCGCTCGGTTCATTTAATGTGAGTGAATCACTAAATGTAATAAAGGGTAATGCCTCAAACGGATAAGCTTTCTGTACAAGGTTGCTTAAAGAAAGTACCTGTTTTTCTTCAAGTCTTTTACGGATGTTGTCATGCGAAATAATGATGGCTCCCTCTTTTCCAAATACTTTATTCCCATCTGAGTGGTCATAATGAAAGTGTGTATTTAAAACATATTTTACAGGCTTATTGCTTATTGTTGCTAATAATATTTTTACGTTTGGTAATAGCTCAATCCATTGATCATCTACTAAAACAAGTCCATCTTAATTTTCATAGATGGCAATATTCCCAGCTACGCCATCACTTAAAATTGCGTATACATTTCTGGAAAGCTTAACATAATGAAAATCTACTTAGGTAAACGGATGCTATTTAAGGTGACGTACAACGTTCGAGTATTGCTGCAGGTTGGGGATTTTATAATGTCTAGCCCTGTATTGCAGCTTGGTTTTGTTTAAAAGCTGAACATAAAAACTTTTGCGTGGCTTTATTCGTCAAGCCGAAACCGCTGCTGATACCGATTTTTCCAATGTCCAGCCCCGCTTGCAGCAATACTTTTGTGGTGTGTAGTATCTATTCTCGCAATTATTGCATTTCAAAATATTCAATAATTGAGTCTATCGCCGTTTTCGTTCCATTTTCGTGAATTATTTTTTCACTAATGTTATTTAGATTCGTTTTAATTTGGTTTGATTGTACTTTATCAATTGCTTCAATTAATCTTTTTGAGTTCAATTTCTTAAAAGGTATGTGAAGCCCTAACGATTTGTCCTGTATTATTTTTCCCCACCAGGGTTGATCTCCAACAACAGATGCAATTATCATAGGTACTTTAGCTTTTAAAACTGTTGCAATTGTCCCTGCTCCTCCATGAATTATAGCCACCTTACATTGTGGTAAAAGCCAATCATGATTTATGTAATCTATAATAAATAAATTATTGTGTTGCGGCAGGTTTGGGATTTTAGACCAACCCTTACAGAAAATAATGCGATTATTAGTTGATTCTAATATTTCTCTAATGGTATTTTCGAATAAATCTTTATTCGGGATTGGCATACTGCCCATTCCAATATAAACAGGTGGCTCGCCTTTTTTTAGAAACTCAAGCAATTCATTTAAAACCTTGTCCGTTTGATGATTTTCTCTTTCTTTAGCCAGCAAAAACAAGTAGCCGGTTATATCACTGTTAGATGTCCAATCATCGGGTCTTGGAATCAAACTTGGGCTAATCGCATATAAGTTGAGAATATTATTTTTTGTTATTCTATCAAGAATATTGCTTTTCAAAACAGGTAATGAAATAGACAACCTGAACTTATTAATCTCTTTTTTGTTTAAAGTCCAATAAAGGTATTCGAATAACCTATGGCTAAACCAATTGAATTTCGCATTATTTAAAAAAGCAAATCCGGCAAAAGGAAATTTCTTTGTAGGAGTTGTAGGAGGGCTGAATGTAATTCCCCCCCATTTCTTATTAAGTTTCTCTGCAATACAACTAATCCATACCTGGCAAAGAACACTTGTAATAATAACGTCTACTTTTTCACATCCTAAAAGTAAATCTCTATTTACCAAAGGTTGAACCTTTTTCCCTTCCTTTTGCATCAGACGAAGAAGGGAAATCGCATTGCCTGACTTTAAAACCCGAAGTCCCTCTGCTGAATGAAGGATGTCATCAACGTTGCCATGTAAAGGTGAAAAAACTATGCCATACTCTTCAATTAAAAGTTTAAAATTCTCAGGTGCAAATAAAGTAACCTGATGTCCTTGCTCCATTAAACCCAATGTTAAAGAAATAAAAGGTTGAACATCGCCCCTTGTTCCCCATGTAAAAATACCATAATTCATTTTTAATTTTTCTATTTACGAATTCTCACAGGCGGTTTCAAATTTTTAATGCAACGATTGTTATCAAATATAGTTTTTGTTTTTAGTAATCAAAGGGAAACGGATTAAATGATTTTGCTTAAAATAATTTCATTAAATACTTCCATTGTAGTTCTATAGTCCAGGGTTCTTCTTGGTCGTTCATTTAATTCATCCTGCACAAATTGCAATCGCTCTTTTGAAATAAGACTAAGGTCTGTTCCTTTCGGAAAATATTCTCTGAGCAATCCATTGGTATTTTCGTTTGTTGGTCGTTCCCATGGACTGTAAGGATTTGGCAAAATAAACTTGAACTTTGGTATTTTTTGTGAAGAGTTCATGTTAAGCCATTTCGACACCGTTATCATATGTCAATGATTTTTTTATAAGGTCTGGAAGTGCGTTAAACTTTTTTTGAAATGCAAGCCTGACTATTTTTGAATCACGCGCTTTAAGGTGAAATTGAAAATGTAAGCAACGAATGAGTGGTTGGATGTAACTAAACAATTGACAATATAAATTTTATCACCGATTTTTTTGACTTGTAACTTTCTTGCCCGGTATCACCCAGCCAAGGACATGAAGTCCATTGCCATGTCATCTGTCCACCCTTAAATTCAATATGTTCATAAACTCTGTCCCCATAATAAATGTCCATTGAAGTGCTATCCAACAAATGCTCATCTTATTTGGTTTGAGCGATGCAATAGAACGAAGTTAAATTAAAAAAAACCGCAAAAAATAGAAACTGTTTCATGTATGACTACTTTGGCTAATTAAAACCATTTTGTAGCTTGCAACTTAATTTCCTACCCTTTCCTAAAGGGTTCTCGCCACACGAAAACCAATAGCTGCGTTCCGGTAATTTTCAAGTGTAAATCCAAGTTGTGGAGCAAAATTTCGTGATGCAGAACGTATGTACTGAGGAGGGTCATTAAAGTCCATACCACGAAGTATATGGTATGAACAAGAGCTTGTTCCATTCAGGTTTGAAAATTCACCTGTTAAATTCAGCTTTACATCATCCTTGTATGCAGAGCCGTCTGTTGGTTTTTCTGAATATGGATAATTGAAACAATCTTCTACCCATTGCATTATATTTCCGTTCATGTCATAAAGTCCAAATTGGTTTGGTGGAAACGAGCCAACAGGTGATGTGCCAAAAACCCATTTGTCTTTTCCTGAAGCCAAACCCGAGCAACAAGTATCATTTCCATAATTAGCATAATCATGACTTGCAGTTGCGCCCCATGAATAAGCCGTAGTGGTTCCTGCTCTTGCTGCATATTCCCATTCCGCTTCTGTCAGCAACCTATAATGAAATCCTGTTTTTTTACTCAGCCATTTTAAATAATCCTGCACATCGTACCAGCTTATACAAACTGCAGGATGTGTACTGTCTTGCGCAAAATCAAGATGGTTCCAGTTAGCAGTTGGATTCGGTACCCATGGCTTTGCCGTATCTCCGGGAATGGCTGCCCATGAACAGCCGTTGGTTGTTACATAATTGGAAGCTTTTACAAATATAGCCCACTGTTCTTTCGTAATATCAAATTTGCCCGCAGCAAATTGTTTGATATTAATTTGCCGTTGCGGACTTTCTTCAGGATAGTGACCTGGTTCATCTGCCGGCAAGCCCATGATAAAATTGCCTGCAGGTATCGCAACCATTTCAGGGCAATCTGGACAATCTTTAAATGTTTGTCCGGGTTTGTGTGATGATGTGTTTTTAGCTTGTGCAAAAGTTGGGATAGAAAAAAGTACTGATAAAAAAATCAGTATGATTGGTGTAAATAATTTTGAAATCATAAAATCTATTTTTATTTCGTTTTCATAATAAAAGGCATATAGTAAAGTTTAATTTTGAAATGTCGTGCCGTATGACGCACAACGGTACGGCTTGGCGATGTGGCGGTATTTGAAAATCGTCAGCCCGTAACCGTAGCTAAATTTATAAAATAAAAGTTTATTGTTTATTCTATTGCCTGGCGTTATTCGTCGGCTTGAACTGAAGCCTAATAGCGAACAAAAAGTTGAGCATATATTAGTCGCCCCGCCATATTGCCAAGCCGCATGTATTACGTTCGCCCTTCGTCTTGGTGTTTCGAATTGGATGAAATGCGTCCTTTTACTTGTGTCAAACAAAAATTTCCTTACTCTTTCTTTTCCAATTTCATTTTCACCTTGTCATATATCATTTGTAAATTAAAATAGCCATCCCAAGCAAGTTTTAGATCTTTTAAAGGATTTTGTTCTTTTATTTGCTCTATTGAAAGATTACTTTCGATTCCTTTTTGTATCCGGCTTACTACGGTAATGAGCATATCCCTGTATGAAATAAGGTCCTTTTTATAGGATATTGGGCCATGTCCTGGAATTATTTTAGTTGAATCATTTGTAGAATTAATCAGCATATCTACTGCCTCAATCATTCCATAAATATTGCCGCCATTATTATCGTCAATATAAGGAAACCCATATCTAACAAAAACGTCCCCGGTATGTATAACATTTGCATTCATAAATTCTATGAATGAATCTCCATCAGTATGGGCATTTTTTACATGATAAATCTTTATTTTTTCGTTCGGTTCATTCAATGTGAGCGAATCACTAAATGTAATAAAGGGTAATGCCTTAAACGGATAAGCTTTCTGTACGAGATTGGTTAAAGTAAGTACCTGCTCCTCTTCAAGTCTTTTGCGGATGTTGTCATGAGAAATAATGATTGCTCCCTCTTTTCCAAATATTTTATTTCCATCTGAGTGGTCATAATGAAAGTGTGTATTCAAAACATATTTTACAGACTTATTGGTTATTGTTGCTAATAATTTTTTAACTTTTGGCAATAGCTCAACCCATTGGTCATCTACCAAAACCAGTCCATCTGGATTTTCATAAATGGCAATATTCCCTGCTTCTCCATCACTTAAAATTGCATATACATGGTTGGAAAGTTTAACAAGTGTATCCTTAACATTTATTATAGTCTTTCTTCTTTTATCTATTTCATTTTTTTCTTGGGCAAATGATTGTCTTCCCGTCGATAAAGTAAATAGTATGATTAATGAAAAGATACTATGGCAGCCTGGGCTTCTTGTTGTTTTATTTTTGCGCATAAGCAGGTCATTCATAATTTAAAATTTTTGATGTGGTATTATAGCTTGTCCAAAATCTTTTCTCGATATGGGATACGAATGCCACTGGCGGTTTCAAATTTTTAATGCAACGCTTGTTATCAAATATAGTTTTTGTTTTTAGTAATCAAAGGGAAACGGATTAAATGATTTTGCTTAAAATAATTTCATTAAATACTTCCACTGGAGTTCTATAGTCCAGGGTTCTTCTTGGTCGTTCATTTAATTCATCCTGCACAAATTGCAATCGCTCTTTTGAAATAAGACTAAGGTCTGTTCCTTTCGGAAAATATTGTCTGAGCAATCCATTGGTATTTTCGTTTGTTGGTCGTTCCCA
>JBBQZZ010000005.1:0-291978 GCA_038207265.1 Chitinophagales bacterium
AAATTAATTAGTACAGGTACTCAATTAAAGGAAAGGATATGCAAGGGATACAGCGCCCACGGAATGAATGATATTAACCGGGCAGATATAAAACTAATTTGCTTTAGGATCTATGAAGATTACCTTCAAGTTAAGAAGTTACATGAGGAAGATTTAATTAATAAAGAACAGTACCGGGAATATTTAATTAAATTAATTAACCTAATAGATTCAGATTATCTAGTTGATAGCATTTCACTTCATGAAAAAGAAATTTGTCAGGAATACCAACAACAGAGGGAGCCTGTAATTTAATTAAAATGCTAAGGCTAGAAAAAATAATACGCACAGAGCATTTTAATTATCTCAGGATATGGAGACAGTCCGGATATGCTATTTACAGCGTATCCAGTAACAAAGATTTTACAGTAAGCACCTTTGATGTGGTTAAAATTAAAATTGAAGGAGACCGTGAGATATACCCAAAAAATAATAGGGACATCTTTTCCTTCAAAACAATTTATGAATGCAAGGATAGGATATTGGAATTGATTGAGGCAGAAGGAAACAAGCCAAGGTTGCAACAAAACTATTAAATGGCATAATTACTTGTCAGAAAAAGAACCGGGCTAGAATCGCCTGTAATTGACTCAGGCAGTGTTTAAGAAAAGTTAAAAGGAATGAGTGAAAGTGCCAATCAAAAAATTAATTAATAAATCCGGCAGAATCAATTAATAAAACTCGGATGATTATTAATAATAAAAATAAACATTTTAATAATTGACTTTTGAATATTGGACTATCCATAGGTTTGGACAAATTAAAACTTAAAACTATGTTCAAAGGATTACCGCTATCAGAGGATTTTCAGGCAGCAATAGCCGTTTGTAATACATTAACCACCGATGAATTATTGGAATTGGTTTGTAGTATACCAAAGATAAAAAAAATGAAAAATCGTGAGGAATGGGTCACTGCTCTGGCCGTAACTATTAACCAAAGATGCCCTGCACCTGTTAACCTTAATTAATTTTATTACCGCAACAGAATCGCAGTAAAATAATAAAGAATGCGTCCAAAATCAGTCAGCAGAGAAACCTGGGCTTTAGCTTATTACAAGGCCACACATGCGGCAACCAGATTATGGTACGGTCAAACTTTTATGCAGATGAACTTCAGAAGAAGCGAACGTAGAGGCACGCTAACAGAATACCGCAGTTCCCGTTTACGATTGAAGTTTGCTATAATTCAGGGGAGAGTCAAATCAATGAATGATCCACTTGTCAGAAATTATTTAATTATTTCAACGGCAGGGGAATTGGTATGGCATGCCATGATGGGGAAAGATTTTTCACATGTGTTAAGGAAAGAGCATATTATAAATTTGCTGGAAGAATTTAAACTGAGTGAAGTTGTATATGATGAATACCACGAAAAAATAATTCAGGAGATAGAAACATTATTAAACAATGCTGATGGTAGTTCCTCCCCACTTTGGCTTTACATAGAAACAATTGCAACATTGCTGATTAAGCGTGATAGATTATCTTTCAAAGAGTGTGAGTTTGTTTACAACCACTTAGGAATTATTAATATTGATCGGGTGTTCTTTTTAAAAGAAGAGGCAGCTTAACTGCAAAAAATACAAACTCCCTATTTTTTTTGGTTTCATTATGCCCAAATTACCTACATACCCACCAATCATTGATAGATTAATAAGTGTTTCAATTAAAGACCTTAGGCAGTATGGATTAATGGAAGGTATTGGTGTTAAGTCAGTCAACATCATTATTAAATTAAGGACAGCCTTTGGCGTTGATTACTTCGGTGAAATGAAGCTAATAGTAAACATGCAAGATTGCAATGAGTATGCTGAGTTTGATTATTCCTGTGACGGGAAAACATTTAATTACCGGGTACCACTAGTAGCACGAACGTCAAACTTAGGCAGAGGCCATTTATGGTTCTTTAGATGCCTAGAAGCTGATAAGACCTGTAAGAAGCTGTATATGTATAAGGATCGCCTTGTTCACCGGGATATGGTTGTAGGTGGTTTCTATGCTGCAGAATTGGAATCAAAAGAATGGAGGGATTACTACCAGTATCTTAAAAAGTGTAAAAAGCTAAGGAGTGTTATTGTGCAAGGAGGTGAAAAAAATTATATCAGGGTCTACAATGGAGTTACTACTAAGAGGGCTGAGAATATAGAGCGATCAGTACAAGAATTATTGTTACTGGATAAGAAGGATCCCGGCTTATTAATTCCCGTGTGGTAGTTTTATTGGCCTCATATTATCTTCCAACTTATGTTCCAGCACAGGAACAAAGGTAGCTTAGGGATCAGCCCGGTAATGGTAGAGGAACGATGGTTACTGTATGAACAATTTTTTAATTGAGGTAAATAAAACCCGTTTACAATCGGCTAATGGGAAAAGCGGATTGCAGCATTCTAGATTCTTGCTTATAAGTCGAACCCACAACATGCTGGCAAACACGGACGTAATATTAAAGTAAATCAAACCCCGTTATTGAAAAAAGAGGTGGGAAGATTTATTTTTTGCCTAGAGAAAAAATAAAGGAAAAAAACAAGTTGTAGATAATGAAATATTAGAAAAGAGAATTTAAAGTCACCGGAAAGGACACGAAACTTATATTTCTTAACATAAACAATTGATTACTAATATATAGCAGTGGTCTCGTCAGGAATCGAACCTGAATCCAGGGCTTCGGAGACCCTTATACTATCCATTGTACTACGAGACCGTTTGGAGTTGATAAGTTGAAATGTTGATCCATTGAAAAGCCTTAAACGATTAACTATTCAACCCACTCAAGTGGTTACTTTATTAACCCCCGCACATTGCTGGCAAAAATTTTTACGGCAATGGCCAGCAATATTACACCAAAAAATTTTCGAATCGCAATCAGGCCGGCAGGCCCCAACAATTTTTCGAGATGATTCAGCGATTTGAGTACTATGAATACCACTAAAAGGTTTACCAATATCGCAATAAGAATACTTTGATCATGGTAATTTGCTTTTAAAGACATAATAGTGGTAAGTGTTCCGGAACCCGCGATAATCGGAAATGCAATGGGTACTGCCACACTTGATTTTTCATTCTTATCGCTTTTAAAAAATTCAATTCCCAGCACCATTTCAAGTCCTAAAATAAAAATCACAATCGAACCCCCAACGGCAAATGATTTTTTATCGAGCCCGAGTATATGCAAAAACCCCTCGCCAATAAAAAGAAACACAATCATGAGTGCACCTGAAATAAATGTTGCTTTTGCCGCATGAATACCACCCATTTTTTCTTTGAGCGTAATCAGGATAGGTATTGATCCAATAATATCAATAATAGCAAACAATGTAAACGAAACGGTAAGCAGTTCATTGAAATTAAGGGCCATACCAACCGGTTTTTCCGCAAATATAACTTTATAGTTACGGGATCACCGGTTTGCCGATAATTATAAACTGGTTTTCTATATTAATCCGAAGAATTGTTTGAGCTGTATTTCTTTTCGTGCATGTTGATATCGAGCTCTCATGGTTAGTATGCAGGTAGCACACAGGCAGTCCTGGAAACGTTGCGCTATGTATTCACGCTCTTCATCATTCAACCGGACTGCATAGCACTGGCATTTGAGAACATCACCCATTTTGCATTCGAAAGAGCGATTGCAAACCGGGCACAATTTAGATTCGTGTTTGCACATGGTATCTTATTTTAATCTGTTGAAGCTGAATATTGCGTGACAGGAATAAGCTTTCTGTTTTGTAACCACAAAACGCCACCAAATAAAATGACGCTATAAAGTGCAGTGCCCGCCAGAAAATTTCTTTCAAACGGAACAGCAGCAACCAAACAGGCCCAATAGCCCGCTGCGTTTTTTGCATAGGTAGTACCCATCAGCCAAACACCTAAATCGCTTACAGTCCAGTGAATGAATGTAATGGCAATGACAGCGATTAAAATATTTTTTAACCGGATTTTTTTTACCAGTCTTCTCGCCGTCAATACCATTAATGCAAAAGCTGAATACACACAATACCAGCCACTATAGAGAAAGCCACTTTCATAATGCCTGTACAGTAGCAGAGATAATACGAAATCACTCAGCAATAAAATGAGTATGGGAAACATCAGGGATTTACCGGGGTGCTTAATATAAGCGCCGCTAAACAATGCAATAGCTCCAACAGGAGAAAAATTTGCCAGGGGAAAAACAGGACCGTTCATATTGATCAACACCCTGAATGCAGCTATCACAAGAATAAATAAGGGAATAACCACATTTCGCGTATGGAATGGTTGTACCATCATGATGATATTTTATAAATTTAATGTAATGCCCGTCATGAAATTGAAAAGACGACTATTATAGCCACGGGTATCAAAGTATTGCTGATTGGTAATATTTTTTAAAGAAACAAAAGCACTTAGCTTTTTATCAAAATGATAGTTACCCGAAACATCCACCGTGTAATAAGACGCCAGCACAACTGGCGCCGATGCATACACGCGTTCCAATCTTTTACTCACGGCATGTAAGCTGGTGCTTAAAGATAATTTAGCAGTAACCTGTAACGATGCTGAAAAATTAAAAGCATTTCGCGGAATGCGGTATAAATTATTATAAGTTGTATCGCCGTTTAGTTTGTTCCCGGTAGCATCATAAGAAGAGGACGTTTTTCCGGTTGTGAAAGTATAATTGGAGACGAAATTCCAATTGCCGGTTTTCTTCGTCAGTTCCAGTTCAATACCATGGTTCTTTTGCTGACTTACATTCTGGTACTGGCTGGTAAAATTCACCGGGTCAACCATTACATACTGAATGGAATTTTTTGTGTTGTTGAAAAAAAATACGCTGCGAAACCAAAGTTGAGGAGAAATGGTCCAGGCAATTCCTGTTTCTATAATGGTAGAATTTTCCGGTTTCAGATTCTTATTGCCGGCATAGGGATCAAAAAGCTGGTACAAAGAGGGTGTTTTAAATGCCGAATAAAGATTGGCAAATATTTTTAGGTTTTCGCCGATATGATAAAATGGATTGAAAGTATACGTGAAATTGTTGCCGTATAAAGAGTGGTGGTTCCATCTGCCACCGGATTCCAGGGAGAAGTGCCTGCTAAATTTTAGCAATAGTGAACCATAAGAACTTAGTTGCCACATATGTGCCAGCGAATCATTAAGGGTAGTGGAAAAGGGGCCGTAAATGCCATAAGAAAAATAATCCTGGCTGGTTTTATGATAACGGTAATCTATACCTGCAATCAGTGTGGCATTTTTCCATTGCCGGTTAGCATAGATTTCTGCATAATGAGTAATACCTGTGTATTTACTATTTGAATAATAAAAAGAAGGATCACTTCTGAATAATGAATCATCAAGATAAGACCGCGTTACTTTATCAAACTGGTAATTTAAATGGATGTTTGTTTGTTGCAAATTGTATGTAAGCCCGGTTCCGGTCTGCAAATCTTTACTGGTTGATGTATAATCTCTCTCATCAGTAAATGCACCCACATCCAGGTCGGTTTTGTATTTACTGAAACGGCCAAAAAACCTGGCGGAAAGCCGGCTGCTGAATTGCAGTCCCATATTTGCTGACAAAACATGCTGCAGGTAACCATCACGGTCATATTTTTTGCTATCCGTAGAATCAAACGCGGAGGAAAACCCGTCTGATTTAATGAGGCCGTATTGTGCATTATAACTTAAGATGCCGGCACTGCCACTTAAACCGAGATTTGTTTTGACGGTTCCATAACTACCTGCAGAAACGCCGATGCTGGCAGATAAATTTTTGGCAGCAGATTTTTTTGTAATTACGTTGATTACCCCCGCCACTGCATCTGATCCATACAAAGTAGATTGGCCACCTTTTAATATTTCAATGCGTTCGATCTGATCGGTGGAAAGCAGGTTTAAATCAAAGTAGTTGTAGATGACCGAAGGGTCGTTGACTGGAATGCCATCGATCAATATCAATGCGTTTCCGGCTGAGGCACCCCGGATATTTAATGTTTGTATAGAACCCAGGGTATTATTGGCACCATTGATACTTACTCCGGCAACCTGGTTTAAAATTTCCGGCAACGTTCTGCCTTTGTTCTTTTCCAATGCATCGCGGTTAATGATGCTGACAACTTTGCCGGTTTCTGATTGCTTTAACGGGTAACGCGTGGCGGTAACCACCACTTCATCCAATTGTTTTGATTGAGAACTGTCCTGCGACCATGCCGGAATATAACTGCCGATAATAGTAGCAGCCACAGCGAAAAATTTCATTTTCATACTTGAAATTTTTTTTTGGTGACTGCTTCCGGAAAATAAAAAAGAAAGAAAATTAAAGAATGATGCCATTCTTGAATCTTCAAGCCTTTCACCCGAAAGCCGAATATTGTTAACAGCTGCTGGCAGGTCTTCTGGCTTGAAGTACTTTCAGTTTACCTTCCCATCCCGACGCAGGCGGAACAGTGGTTTGAAGTTTTCTGAAAGTCCTGATTGAATAATTATATCAGTACTTCTTACAGCTACGGGGATAGCTCCCGATTTAAACGGGATTCCCTTTTAATCCCGATTTGACATCGGGAACCATCAACTGCGGCAAATGTATAGTGCTGTAAAAGAAATGGCAAATTTGTTTTACAGCAGATTGTTGAGAACTTGAATGAATTATTCGCAAAAAGAAAATACAATGGCTTCACTGAAGGTGGTTACGAATCGAATGATCACAATTGAAAACATAGTATCGGCATAACAGGTTAGAGCAAGGTTATTTTTCTTTCCCCGCTAATTGTATACCAATGCCCGCAAAATAATTGATGGCAGGTGCTGCATTGTAATACCGTCCGGCTGCAGCATTGATATCATTGCCGAGACTATAATGCTGGTTAAAAAGATTATCGGCGCCGCCATAGATATCCATCGAAAATTGTTTAAATGTTTTTCTATAACCAACCCTGCCTCCTAATAAATGATACGATGAAGCGAAATCGGTATTGGCATCATTCATGGGAATCGGGTCACTATAATAATAAGTAATGTTGCTGTAAAGACCCGCAACAAGGGCAAGGTCAGCACCAGCTGCTAAAGTATGCCTGGCAACACTGGGCATTCGTTTTCCGGAAAAATCAGTATTCAGTTGTTTGAAGTCGTCATAACGGAAATCATTAAACGTGTGACTGATCCAAATACGCGCTTGTTTAAAGAAAGGATGACCGGAAGAAAGCAATTGATAGGAGAGTTGTGACTCCAGTCCTTTTTGTTTGGTATGCCCCGCATTGATATAATAATTAGCAGCATTTACTTCCTGTCTTTGTACTATGGCATCCTGCAGGCGAAAATAAAATGCATTCACCTCAATGTACAAGCGATTATTGAGCCAGCTGCTTTTAATTCCTGCTTCGTAATTAATACCGGTTTCCGCGTTCAGGCTGGTATTAATGGAACGGCTGGGTGGCAGTACTTCTGCAATGGCCGGTGGTGAAAATCCTTTTGCCATACTGGTGTATATCCATGTATTGTTTGTTATTTTTTTTGAAACTGCGAAGCGCGGTGCCAGTTGGTTGCTATACGTTCTTTCCTGTATTGCCAGCGAAGGACTGGAAAGGCGTTGATCGCTTATATGAAACTGGTTGAAACTAGCGCCAACGGTAACGTCCCAGTTGCCCGGAAGTTTTAAATTAGCTTGTATAAATATGGCGTAAATCCAGCTTCCAATATCATCATCTGTTTGCAATGAATCCGGGTTGCCGCCTTTATTCTTAAAATCTTTTGTATTGAAAAACCCACGTTGAACTTCAGCACCGGTTACCAATTGAAAATGACTTTCTTTCCATTGTTTATCGAATGTAAAAACAGTTCTTCCGCCCAATTGTGGCTCAGACCGCTTTTCATAAGTACGGAAAGTTGGGTTGGTAAATTGCACAAACGATCCATAAACAGTAGTAGTATTATGCCAGTTATTATTGAAACGATAATGATTGCTGATACCCGCCAGCAGCATTTTCTGGTAGATAGCTGCCTGCACTTTTTCTGCATCAGGAAATCCACCGGCAGAGGGCCGGAATGCTTTTGGGTTAGCAATAAATTCTTTCAGTGTAAGGGCACCCGGCGTTTGATAATAAAGATCACCATAAAGAAAATGGGTGCTGATTTGCTGACGATCGTTAACTTTTAATTGCGTTTCCCAACTGCCGATATCACGACGCATATTGGTATGGTTACGGTATCCATCGCTCACCTGGTGTGTATAGGAAAATATATTTCTCCGCTCGTCAGTTCCAGCCTGGATTTGTGCATTCATTGAATTGGTTTGAAAACTTCCACCCGTAAAAGACAGGGCCGCCCTTTGCTGCCATTGATTTGGTTGACTGTTCAATAAAATGGCACCACCGGTACCGGCACCATAAATACTGCCGGCGGGTCCCTTAATAATTTCTATTGATTGGGTATTGAAAAAACTGAGTTGGTTCAGGTACGTGTTGCCCCCGGGATCAGTAAAAGGAATATCATTCCAGTAAACTTTTACATTGCGTACGCCAAATGGAGATCGCAAAGTACTGCCTCTTACATTTATCCGGTAACTGCCCGGTGAACGTTCTTCCATTCTTACACCTGGTGCACTGTTAAGAACAGGCACCAGTGATAAATTGCTGTAACGATCCAATTGCGATTTATCAAGCAGGATAACGGCAGCGGATATGGCTTTTAATTGTTTGTTTTGTTCAAATGCCTTCACCGTTACTTCCTGCAGCAGCCGTGCAGAATCCGGAATATTTTTGTCTTCCTGTGCATTCGCCACACCTATCATTAATGTTATTAAAACCAAAGAAATTATTTTTTGCATCAGCAGTTGAATGAATGAGATGAATCATCAAATGTAAAACGTAATATTCATTATCTTCATTCCATGACCAAAACTTCCAAGCTAAGCCTGTTTGATTTTACGATGATTGTGGTGAGCCTGGTAATTGGAATGGGAATCTTCAGGGCACCGTTAAACGTTGCCCAGGCAGTGCCGTCTTCGTTTGTCTTTTTTGCAGCCTGGATTGCAGGCGGACTGGTGGCTTATTGCGGTGCATTAACTTATGCAGAAATCGGAAGCAGGCTGCCCGTGATTGGAGGTTATTACAAAGTTTTTTCCTATGCGTATCATCCCTCAATTGCTTTTGGTATCAACTGTATCATTTTGGTGTCTAATGCGGCCTCACTTGCAGCTGTAGCACTGGTGGGCGGCGAATACATTACGGGAATTTTTATTCCGCTTTCACAAGATCCGGCTTGGATAAAAATAACAGCCAATGCCATGCATGTGCAGACCATTGAGATAACAATTGCTATTGCTGCAATAGTTATTTTTTATGGGGTGAACCTGATGGGTTTAAAGATGAGTGCTAAAACGCAAAACGTTTTGACGATTATTAAAATAGTGCTGATATTATTGCTGATAACTCCTGTATTTTTTTCAACGCCGGTAGCCATTTCCGCTGTTGGGGTGGAAGCCAGTATGCCCATTAAAGAATACATTACAGCATTTGGTATTGGCCTCGTCGCAGTCAGTTTTAGCTATGGCGGTTATCAGCAAACGATCAATTTTGGAGCAGAGGTGAATCAACCTGCTAAAAATATACCCCGTGGCATTTTCTTTGGCATATTCATCATCATCCTGCTTTATCTTACTATTAATTACGCCTATGTAAAAGTGATAGGGTTTCACATATTGCACCGGCAGGAAACAAAAAACATTGCAGCTATAATGGCTGGAAAGATATTTGGCGTAAATGCCGAAAGAATTTTATCCGGCTTCCTTTTTTTAAGTGTGCTTGCTTATGTAAACGTATTGTTGATGAGTAATCCGCGGGTGATGTATGCCATGAGCGAAGACCGTATTTTACCGCCGGTGTTCAAAAAGCGCAAAGAAAAAACCGATGTTCTGACAGTTTCATTAAGTGTGTTTGCTGCGCTTTGCGTTTTGATTGTTTTTTGGGCGAAGGAATTTGATAAGATATTAAGCTTTACAATTTTCCTGGATTGTTTCGGAATGATCTTATCGGCCGGTACTATTTTTATTCTTCGTAAGAAAACGAAGCATCTCGACGGAACAGGAATTTATAAAATGAAATTATACCCGGTACTGCCGGTTATTTTTATTTTGGCTTACCTGTTTGTAGGAACCAGCATTGCACTGGATTATGAAAACAACAAATACGCCGCATTAAAAGGCATTTCCGTGCTGGCCGTTTTTATAGCCTTGTATTTTATTGTAAACGCAACCAAAAAACCGAAGTTATAAAAATGGATGTTTCTTTTATAATAAACGAACTGGGAGAGGAAAGAGAGCATTACTTTAACGCCGTTGCTCCGCCAATTATTCAAACCAGCAATTTTGCTTTTAAAAAAGTTGAAGACCTAAGAAAGGCTTTTGAAGATGAAATGAGCGGTTATTTGTACAGCCGTGGCATAAATCCTACCGTTGATATTCTCAGGAAAAAAATGGCCGCCCTGGATGGCGCTGATGATGCACTCATATTTAACAGCGGGGCATCCGCCATTTTTGCGGCGGTATTTGCCAATGTAAAAAACGGCGATCACATTGTTTCTGTTCATAAACCTTATACCTGGGCATGGAAAATGTTTGATAATATCCTGCCAAGGTTTGGTGTGAGTACTACCTATGTAGACGGAACCAGTATTGAAAATTTTGAAAGAGCCATACTTCCCAACACAACGGTTATATACCTGGAATCACCCAATAGTCTTACTTACGAACTGCAGGATTTGAAAGCAGTAGCCGAACTGGCCCGCGCCGAAAATATCACAACTATTATTGATAACAGCTATAGCACCCCCATTTATCAAAAACCTATTGAATTGGGAATTGATATTTCTATGCAAACCGCCACCAAATATATTAGTGGACACAGCGATACTGTGGGCGGAGTACTGGCAGGTGAAAAGAGGATGATGAAAAAAATTTTTGACAGTGAATACCTGAATATGGGGATTGGAGCCACTCCTTTCAATGCATGGTTAATGATTCGCGGATTGCGTACTTTGCCAGCAAGATTGGAACGCATCACAGCCACTACATTTAAGATGCTGGAGTTTCTGAAGCAACATCCAAAAATTGAAGAGGTTATTTTTCCATTTGATCCTTCTTTCCCCCAATATGATCTTGCCAAAAAACAGATGAAAGGTGCTTGTGGCCTGGTAACAATCGTAATGAAAGCAAAAAAAATGCAGGAAATAGTAACGTTTTGCGAGTCTTTGCGTCACATGCTGATGGCCGTAAGTTGGGGTGGATATGAAAGCCTGGCATTGCCAAAATGTGCGTCGCTCTTACCCGAACAATTTGATGCTGCTAACCGTGAACACAGAATGATTCGTTTTTATTTTGGCCTGGAGGAGGCAGAATTCCTGATGACAGACATTAACCGGGCTTTTGAGATAATAAATTAGAACTTATTTAATAGGCACTCTTTTTTTGAAATGAATGAATGCCTTATTTTTACTTTGTGTAGAATTATTTCAACCGCTTATCACAAAACCCATATACAACCTTAACCACCGATTAATTTTGTCGCATGAGATTAACTGCCCAAGTTGTTTTTGTAATATTAATTTCCCTTTGTGTTTCCCCGGTTTTTGTTAACGCCCAGCAAAAATGGGATTTAAAGCGATGTGTAGATTTCGCGCTCCTGAATAATATATCGGTAAAGCAGCAGGACATACAGGCAAGGGTCGCTGCGTTAACTTTAAATCAGAACAAATTATCCAGGATACCATCAGCCAGTGTTTCAACCAATACAGGGATTAACTCCGGTCGTTCCATTGACCCTACTTCTAACCAGTTTACCAATCAGCAATTATTGTTTTCCGGTGTCAGTTTTTCAACGAACGTAAATATTTTTAATTGGTTCAGCCTGCAAAACAATATCAAGGGAAATCAATTCGATTATGATGCTGCTAAAGCCAATGTAGAAAAGCTCAAAAACGATATCGCGTTGAACGTAGCAACTGCCTACCTGTTGATTCTGGTATCTAAAGAGCAGGCAAATATAGCAGAGGTTACCGTTAAACAATCGTTGGATAATCTTTACAACACACGTAAGCGGGTAGACGCAGGAGCTTTACCAGAACTGAATGCTGCAGAAGCGGAAGCCCAACTGGCAAAAGACAGTTCGAACCTAATCACCGCCCAAACTACGTTAACGCAGAATACACTCCAGTTAAAAGCGGTAATGAACCTCGACGCGGCACAGCCCTTTGAAGTTGAAATGCCGCCGCTGGATCAAATCCCCATTGAAAAAATTGGTAATCTTCAACCTGAAGTCGTTTATCAGCTGGCACTCATAAACCTGCCGCAACAAAGAGTAAATGAATTAAGGATAAAAGCGGCACAAAAATATGTGGAGTCAGCAAGAGGTGCTATGTATCCTTCCTTGTCATTGTTTGGTAGTATGGGATCCAATTATGCGCACAACAAAATTCCGGTTGTTGCACAAAATCCCACAGGTAATTTTATTGGCACCGGGGCAAAAGTTAATGTTGGCGGAACTGACTACTCCGTATTGGCACCCGAATTTCAAACTTCTGTGGGTGTAAAGTATTCTCCGTTTGGAACGCAGTTGAGTGATAACTTTAGTCAACGCATTGGGCTCAACCTGAGCATTCCCTTGTTTAATGGATATGCAGCAAATACCAATTGGAAAAAGAATAAGCTAAACCTTGAAAACTGGCAATTGCAGAAAGAGCAGGATAACCTTACATTAAAGCAAAATATTTATAAATCATATTCTGATGCAATCTCTTCCCTGCAAAAATATGAAGCCAGCAAACGCAGTCTTGAGACAGCGCAAAAGTCATACGATTTTGCGCAGAAAAGATATGATATCGGCCTCCTGGCTACCATAGATTTGCTAACCAACCAAAACAACCTTGCTACCGCAAAAGTGAATGTTGTTTCTGCCCAGGTTGATTATGTGTTTAGAATTAAGCTGCTTGAATTTTACCGGGGACAAGGCATAAAATTACAGTGATAAATGTGATCCCCTAATTAACATTATACTATACAACAACAGAAACTCCCCTGATATGAACAAAAAATTAATTTGGATACTGGTAAGCGTGGTAGCACTGATAGTTATTCTGGTGGTATTACAAAAAAGTGGCGCATTTGGCAAAGATGAAGGCACAAAGGTAACAGCCGAGAAAGTACAAAAGCAAACCATCATCGAAAGTGTAACAGCAAGCGGAAAAGTGTACCCTGAAATTGAAGTAAAGGTAAGTCCCGATATCTCAGGTGAGATTGTAGATCTCACAGTTGCGGAAGGAGATAGTGTAAAAAAGGGCCAGGTGCTGGCAAAGATATACGCTGATATTTATGCTACTCAAAGAGACCAGGCGGCAGCTACCGTAAATCAGCAACAGGCTGTAGTATCTAACAGCACCGCCCAGTTAGACGCGTTAAAAGCGGCTCTTGATCAGGCAGAACGTACTTACAACAGGCAAAAACAACTGGCCGATCAAAAAGTAATATCAAAGTCTGAATTTGAACAGGCGGAGAGTTCTTATTTGTCTGCCAAGGCAAACTATAATGCAGCAATACAAGGTATTCGGGGAGGCCAGGCGGGCGTACAAAATGCACAGGCCAACTTAACAAAGGCAAACAAAGATTTAGGAAGAACCATCATCGTTGCGCCGATGGATGGTGTCATATCATTGTTAAGTGTAAAGAAAGGGGAGCGAGTGGCCGGTAACAGTTTTAATATAGGTACTGAAATGATGCGGGTGGCAGATATGAGTAAAATTGAAGTGCGGGTAGATGTTGGTGAAAATGATATTCCAAAAGTTCATTTGGGAGATTCTGCGCTTATTGAAGTAGATGCTTACAACAAAAGAAAATTCAAAGGCATGGTTACACAGATTGCCAGCAGTAACAAAGGTGCGGCATCGCAATCACTTGCTACAACTTCCAATGATGTGACCAATTATGAAGTAAGGATCAGGCTTTTGCCGGAATCGTATAAGGATTTAATTGATCCCAATCGTCCAAAAAGTTTTCCGTTTCGCCCGGGCATGAGTGCCAGCGCGGATATTCAAACAAAGCGCCATGAAAGTGTTCTTTCTGTTCCCATCAATGCGGTAACAACCCGCGAAAAAGGTACAGATAAAGTAGTGGGTGCTTCCAAAGACAACACTGCTCCTGCGCCTGCCGATGATCAAAATAACAAAGACCGGAAAGCAGCTGTGAGCGAGTTGGATGAAGTTGTTTTTGTACTGCAGGCTGACAAGAAAGTGAAAAAAGTAGTGGTTAAAACAGATATCCAGGACATCAATAATATTGAAATCACCAGCGGGTTAAAAGAAGGTGATACAGTAATAACAGGGCCTTATGGCACAGTAAGTAAAATTTTAAAAGATGGTGCAATGGTAAATGTGGTAGATAAGGATAAGCTATTTGAAACGAAGAAAAATTAAATTACAGTAGCCATTGACGTAGTACTATTAGATATTTTATAATTTGAAAAGGGTTTAGAAAGTAACTTAGCTTTTTAAACCCTTTTTTATTTCTGAAGGTTAGATAATTTATACAGCATGGTTAGATTTGGCGTCATAGGGGGAGGAAGTTGGGCAACAGCACTTGTGAAAATACTCACAGACAACAGGCATTTGGTTAACTGGTGGGTAAGAAATGAAAATGTGGCCAGTCACATTCAAAACCGCCATCATAATCCGAATTACTTAAGTAGTGTAAATTTTGATGTGCAATTCCTGAACCTCGGATTTAAAATGGAGGGAATAATAGAGTCAAGCGATGTATTGGTTATAGCAATCCCTTCCGCTTATGTAACCGAATCCTTTTGTTACCTAAATAAAAAACTGTTTGATAAAAAGAAAATTATCTCTGCTGTAAAAGGGATTTTACCCGAACAAAATTTGTTATTGAATGATTATCTCGCAAAAGAATTCAATGTAAAAATCAACGATTATTTTACAGTGATGGGTCCCTGCCACGCTGAAGAAGTAGCCGCAGAAAAATTATCTTATCTTACTTTTTCAGGTATCGATGAAAAGGAAACGGCAAATCTCGCTGCCAGTTTTAAAACTTATTACCTGAACACAGTTGTAAACAGGGATGTACTAGGAGTACAATACGCGGCCATTCTTAAAAACATTTATGCACTGGGTGCCGGTATTGCTCACGGACTGGAATATGGTGATAATTTCCTGAGCGTGTTAATAGCCAATTGCGCTGATGAAATGGCTGGGTTTCTGAGAAAAGTTGGAATTCGTAACATTGAAGTGGGTGTGCACCAGGAAGAAGATCCGGTTTCTCATAAAAAGGCGGCCAATTATGCAGCTTCAGTTTACCTGGGTGATTTATTGGTTACCTGTTACTCACCCTATAGCCGTAACCGCAGTTTTGGAAAAATGATTGGCAAAGGATATTCTGTAAGAGCAACTCAGTTAGAAATGAATATGGTGGCTGAAGGACATAATGCCTCTAAATGTATTCACATAGTAAACAAGGAGGTGCTGGCAGAAATTCCCATTGCCGACACCATTTACAGAATACTTTGGGAAGGGCTTTCGCCGAGTGCCGGTTTCGAAATTATTGAGAAAAATTTAATATAACAGTTGTAACAAAACCAGTGACAATTGCATCAGATTTATAGCGATGAAACAGTATAAAAAGAAATTGTTAAAGCTGTGGATTCATTACTATGCAAAATGCAGTAAAAATGGTATCTTTAGTCATGCCTTTTTCTTTCACAGGATTCAGTTCCGCCACGCTTATTCTTATGTTGCTTTGCCTGATGATAGCACAGGGCGTGCAATATCTTCGCCATCACCGTAATCAATAAAGAATAATGCTGCTGCTATGCCGTCGGCAAATAGTTTTCCTTCTTTTGTCAGTTGAATCCTTGAATTGTTGTTTGTTAGTTTATTGGTTGCAATAAAACTGATGCTTGATTGCTGAAGTTGAATAGGTGCGAGTCTACCAAACATCCGCTCAACATAAGTAAGGTCAATTCCTTCTTTTGTTCTCAGCGAAGTCATAATGTATTCATTCAGACGTTGCATCATTGTTAGCGTTTCTTTTTCAAATGGCACCTGGTCAAGAGAAAGTGATTTTACATATAAAGTATTATTGGATACATTCCATTGCCTTGAATCACCATTATAAGAGTGCGCGGCAGGTCCCAAACCAAGATATTTCCTGCCAGACCAGTAAGAAGAATTATGAAGACTTCTGCAACCCGGTTTTGAAAAATTAGAAATCTCGTAATGTTCATAGCCCGCACATTCCAGCCAATCCGTTAAGAGAAGAAATTGCCTGGCTTGTTTTTCGGGGTCGATGGCCTCTTTCTTTTGCAGGTTGATCATTTTATGTAAAGCCGTTCCTGTTTCCACAGTTAATGCGTAACAGGAAAGATGGCTAATATCCAATTCTATTGCTTTATTTACATTTTGATGCCACTTTTCGTCGGTTAATGTAGGAGTGCCATAGATAAGATCTATAGATATATTATCGAAACCGGATGCTCTGGCCATCTCCAGGCAATTAGCCGCCTGCGTTGCATTGTGCGCCCGGTTCATCCATTTTAAATCCTCTTCGAAAAAAGATTGAATACCGATACTCAACCGGTTTATACCCGCATCCTTCCATGACTGAAGTTTACTTGCCTCTATATCGTCTGGGTTGGCTTCTAAAGTAAACTCTGCGTTCGTATCTATGGTATATTGATTATGAAGCTGCGCAATCAACTTCGTGAGTTCATTTTTTTCAAGTAAAGACGGAGTACCACCTCCAAAATAAATTGTTTGTATAGATTCATTTTGCAAATATTCTTTTTGAAGAACCATCTCCTTCAATAAAGCCGCAGTAAAATCGTTCTTACCTTTCAGTTGAGTAGAAAAATGAAAATTGCAGTAGTGGCAGGCTTTTCTGCAAAATGGAATGTGAATATATATGCCTGCCATAGAAAGACTGTTTTCAAAAAATAAAGTGCTTACAATAAAGAAATGCCAAAGGTAAGTGGATATTGCAGGAGAAAATGGCTGCTGTGCTTCTCAATGTTATTGATGGTTTCAATAACAGTTGCACAATACCGTTTGGTTTATATACCGGTTGATTCAGATACCAGCTTTGTTTTAAAAACACTAGGTTTGCAATCGAATTTTACCAATCGTGAAGCCTGCCTTGTATATGTAGATAATCTACCCGGTACGCTACAGGCAAAAGGCTATCCAACCGCCTCGGTAGACAGTAGTTGGTTTGACTCTACCACCGCTTCTATAAAACTTTTTACCGGAGAACAATTCAAACTAACTTATCTCAATACACAATCTATAGATAAAAAGATACTGGCTCAAATTGGATGGAACGAAAACGCGTTTGTCAACAAGCCTCTCAATGTAATACAACTCCGGAAGATGCAGGAGAAACTGCTTTCATATTTCGAAGAAAATGGTTATCCCTTTGCAAAAATTCAACTGGACAGCCTGGTATTTGAGCAGGAGAAACTTACTGCAACACTTAGAGCAGATAAGGGTCCACTGTATAAAATTGACAGCTTTCGTTTATATGGAAATACACGCATCAGCACAGATTTTATGCAGCGTTACCTCGATATAAAAAATGGCAGCCTGTATCAAAAAAGTAAATTGCAAAATATCAACAAACGAATACTGGAACTACCTTACTTACAGCAACAGCAACCATGGGACATGACCATGCTGGGTACGGGTTCTATCGTAAACATGTACCTGCAACCCAAAAAAAGCAGCCAGATAAACATATTGGTTGGATTTTTACCAGCTAACCAGGTTACCAACAACAGCTATGAGCAGGTGCGCACAAAGTTGCTGTTCACCGGTGAAGCCAATATTAACCTTCGGAATGCGTTGGGCAATGGAGAGTTAATAGGCCTCAACTGGCAACAACTTCAGCAGAGTTCCCCAAGGTTGAACTTACAGTACCAGCAGCCCTACCTGTTTGGTTCCGCTTTTGGTATTGCTACTTCTTTTGATTTGTTTAAGAAAGATTCTTCCTATTTGAACCTTAATTTCCTGGCAGGCGTGCAATATGCATTATCTGTTAATAAGACCGGAAAAGTTTTTATTCAGACACTTAAAACAAACCTGCTCAGCATTGACACACTAACACTGAAAGCTACCCGAAAACTGCCCAATGAAATTGATTTGAGTTCTTTCAATGTAGGGGTCGATTATGAGGTAAGCAAAACAAACTACCGGTTTAATCCAAGAAAAGGTTACGAATTTCAGACCACTGTTTTTACCGGTATAAGAAATATTAAAAAGAACAATGTAATTGTAAAACTTTATGATCCTGCATTTTCTTTTGCATCCCTGTATGATTCTGTAAAACTCAAAACCTATCAATTTAGAATTAAGGCAGCATTTGCAAAGTATATACCGGTGTCAAGACAGTCGACACTGAAAACAGCTTTAAATGTGGGATGGTTTCAGAGTCCAAATATTTTTCGGAATGAACTATTCCAGATTGGCGGATATAAATTAATGAGAGGCTTTGATGAAGAAAGTATATTTGCTTCTCAGTATGCAGTTTCTACTCTTGAATATCGCTACCTGGTCGGTCTCAATTCTTTCTTTTTTGCTTTTGCAGATGGGGGATGGGCAAAAAATAGGAGTGTGGGTGTAAAAACAAATAACACTTTTATCGGAGTTGGACTAGGTTTGGCGTTTGAAACCAAGGCGGGCATCTTTAATATATCCTATGCTAATGGAAAACGAAACGACGCAAAATTTGATTTAAGACAATCAAAAATACATATTGGTTATGTCAATTACTTCTAGCATTCGGCTAAACGTTTTTTTACTGAAACCTGATTTCATAAATATTTTTATATAGTAATCGGAATTTGTGAGAGCCATTTTATTTTTATTAAACTATTTAGTTGTTGCTGCTGTAGCAGTAGGTCAGACCCATGCTGATTCGCAGTTACTTAACGTTCTTGATACGGAAATCACAATGAATCCGGCCCTGCAGAGATCACACATGAGAGGTTCGGGCTTAAATTTGGTACCCGATCCTAAGGACTCGGTAAATACATTAGATCAATACTTCAAATTGGGTCATAGGGGCTACTTTTCATATCATGATGTACTAAGACAAAATGCCGGATATAATTTTTTTGCCAAACCGCAGGAAGTGGTTTCAGATAAAAGAAAAGCTTTTGGTAAGGAAACACTTTTTTATCTATTGAGTGGGCTGCTTTTCTTCTTTGCTATTATAAAATTGTTGTTCAACAAATATGTAAATAACCTGGTGAGCCTGGTATTCAGGGGTTCCCTCAAACAAAAGCAGATTCGCGAGCAGTTATTACAAACACCGCTTCCATCCTTATTACTTAATGTGCTCTTTGTAATAGTTGCTGGTTTATATGTAAGCTTTCTATTAAAGCATTTTGGTTTTGCACTCGAAACTAATTTTTGGTTGCTCGTGCTATATTGCAGCACGGTAGTGGGATGTATTTACCTGGTTAAATTCCTCGTCTTGAAATTTACGGGGTGGATATTCAATATGCGCGATGCAGCAGACACCTACCTTTTTATAGTGTTCCTGGTAAATAAGTTGCTCGGAATTTTCCTTTTACCATTACTGATATTAATGGCTTTCGCAGCCACCTGGACTGCCGCCCTGTACACAATATCATATGTACTGGTAATTGTCTTTTTTGCCTACAGGTATATTATTTCGTTCGCGCCCGTAAGAAGAGAAGTTAAAGTTAGCCAGTTTCACTTTTTTATGTACCTTTGCGCGTTCGAGGTAATACCACTATTGTTGATTTACAAAGTGTTATTGAAATTTTTATAAAGGATTTGTAATAAAATTTGCGAAACCATATCCGGTATAAGAAATGGTAAAGAACGGTGATAGAAATGCAGGAAATCCTGCCAAAACAGTTAAAAAAATCCTGATTACGCAACCCAAACCCGAAACGGAGAAATCTCCGTATTTCGATTTGGCAAGAAAGTATAGTATAGAATTGTCCTTTCATCCGTTTATCAGATTAGAGGGAATTTCTGTCAAAGAGTTTCGAAAACAAAAAGTTGATATTGCAAATTTTTCTGCAGTAATTTTTACCAGTCGAAATGCGATAGATCATTTTTTTCGCACCTGCGAAGAAATGAAGGTGAATATCTCCCAGGATACCAAATACTTTTGTATTACAGAAGCCGTTGCATTATATCTCCAAAAATTTATTCTTTATAGAAAGCGAAAAGTGTTTTATGGTGCGGATGGCACAAATAAAGCCATGTTTGATGTAATAAATAAGCATAAAGAAAACGAAAAATTTCTGTACCCGGTTTCAGAAAACCAGCAGGATAATGAAATTGTGGGTTGGTTAAAGTTTCATAATTGCGAGTTTTCAACGCCTTATATGTATCGTACCATCAGCAATGATGTAAAAGAAGTTCTCACTCAGGAAGAATTTGACGTCATTTGTTTTTTTACACCAAGTGGCGTAAGAAGCCTTTTTGACAATTGTCCGAAGTTCAAACAAAATGGTACAAAAATTGGCGCTTTTGGAAGTAACACGTCAAAAGCAGTAGAAGATGCGGGCCTGCTTTTAGCAATAAAAGCACCGCAACCCCAGACCCCTTCAATGGTAGCCGCATTGGATAAATACCTGGCGGGCTTAAATCAAAAATAATAATTCATTAAATAAGTTTTGAAAAGGCATTCCGTCAAAGAATGCCTTTTCTATTATGAGTTTATCTGCTGGCCGAACCTTTGTATTAAATTTATGTTTTTGTTTTAACCGCATCACATGAACTATATCAACCGGCTGAGTAAAGAAACAAGTCCATATTTGCTGCAACATGCCCACAACCCCGTGGATTGGTTCCCCTGGGGTGAAGAAGCATTGATGAAGGCAAAAATTGAAAATAAGCCTATCCTGGTCAGCATAGGATATTCTGCATGTCATTGGTGCCATGTAATGGAAAAAGAAAGTTTTGAAGACGAATCAGTGGCCGGAATCATGAATAAAAATTTTGTCAATATCAAGATAGACCGAGAAGAACGCCCCGATCTTGATCATATTTATATGGATGCGGTACAGGCAATGACAGGAAGCGGGGGTTGGCCACTGAATGTTTTTTTAACAACCGATGCAAAGCCTTTTTATGGTGGTACTTATTTTCCGCCGGTACGGTCCCACAACAGGCCTTCCTGGAAAGAAATTCTTCAGCATATTATACAAGCTTACCAGGAGAGGCAAAACGAACTCACAGCGCAGGCGGAGAATCTTACTGCTCATTTGTTGCAGTCAAACACATTCGGGTTGAACGCCATTTCCGCTGATTCTCCTTTTACTACCGATAACGCACATTCGATATTTCATAACCTGATGAAAACGGCAGATAAAGAAGCGGGTGGTTTTGGCGGAGCTCCAAAATTTCCCCAAACTTTCTCCATACAGTATTTACTTAGGTATTACCACTTCTATAAAGATGAAAATGCGCTAAAACATGCATTGCTGAGTTTAGATAAAATGATAGAGGGAGGAATATATGATCAGTTGGGCGGAGGCTTTGCGAGGTACTCAACTGATAATAACTGGTTGGTTCCACACTTTGAAAAAATGCTTTACGACAACGCATTACTGATTGCTGTTTTAAGCGAAGCTTTCCAAATTACAGGAAACAAAAATTATTACAGGGTGATTTTGCAGACAATGGATTTCATTGAACGGGAACTCACGTCACCAGAAGCTGGATTTTATTCAGCATTGGATGCAGACAGCGAAGCTGTTGAAGGAAAATTCTACGTTTGGTCTAAAAATGAGGTGGATAATTTACTGGGGCAAGATTCAGCATTGTTTTGTAACTATTATGATATAACGGAAGCCGGTAATTGGGAAGGGAATAATATTCTTCATGTTTCAGAGATTTCAGATTTGTCACCTGAAAAAAAAGATGAAATTGAAATTATTTTATTGCGATGCAGGGAGACTCTTCTAAAATGGCGTAATAATAGGGTTCGACCCATGACGGATGACAAAATCTTACTGGGCTGGAATGCATTAATGAATACCTCATGCAGCAAAGCGTTTATGGCAACCGGGGAGAAGCGTTTTCAGGATTTAGCTGTGAGAAATATGAATTTTCTCCTCGATAAATTCAGTGATGGCGCAACAATGCTGCATACTTATAAAAAAGGAATTGGCGGGCAACCCGCTTTTCTTGATGATTATGCGTTTTTAATTCAGGCACTCATTCATCTGCAGGAAATTACCGGCGATTCCGGTTACCTTTTTACGGCAAAAAGCATATGCGAAATAGTTACAGAAGGTTTTGACGAAGAAACGGGAGGATTATTCTTCTATACACACGTAAATCAGGGCGACCTAATTATTAGAAAAAAGGAAATATACGACTCAGCCTTGCCGTCGGGCAATTCTGTTATGGCCGGCAACCTGCTTTATTTATCCCGCGTATTTAATGAAAGAACCTGGGAAATGCGATGTAATGATATTGTAAACTCACTTTCGTCTGTTATCATTCGCTACCCTGGATCTTTTGGCATTTGGGCTAATATATTTTTGTTAATAACAAGTGGTGTAAAGGAAATAGTATTGACTGGCAAAAATTTTAACGAAATGCATTTTGGTATTTTGCATAATTTCATTCCCAATAAAGTTTTTCAAATTTCCGATGTCCCTGATGAGAACTTTCCGTTACTGTCTGGCAAACGATTTGATAATTTTCCACTAATTTATCTTTGCGAAAATAATGCTTGTAACCCTCCCGTTAATACCCTTGCTAAACTTAAGCAACAACTTGAAAATTAGAGCTGTGCAAAATTCTATATGAAGTTTTCCACTTATACAATAAAACAATATTATTACACGTTTAATACCAACGGGGATTTTACGATTTGACCTTTAAGAATTAATTTCTAAACTTGTACCAAATGTTGACAAAACATTATATTTGCCGTACACCCTTTAATATTATGAAAATGAAAAACCTGTCCATGCTGATCGCAATTGCTATGATGTTTTTAGCAGGTTGCGGAAAACTCGGAAAATCCTCCAAAGGGTTGCCAAACGATGGCCAACTGCACGGAGTTGCTCCCAGCAATAAGTACCAACTTCCAAAGCCTCCGGGCATGGTCTACATCCCACCAGGAACTTTCCATATGGGTCCAAGTGACGAAGATGTGAACTATGCCTACACTGCTCGAAATAAGCAAGTGTCTATTAATGGATTTTGGATGGATGCTACAGAAATTACCAACAACGAATATCGCCAGTTTGTAAATTGGGTGCGTGATTCCACTGCTGCTAAGTTGATGGGTTATGTAAAAAGCGTTGATGGTGTTGATGCTGTTGATTGGAAAAAAGCAAGCACTATTAAATGGGGCGATAAAGCTACTGTTGAAAAAATTGATCAGATTATTGTAACTCCTGAAAATCGAATTTTTGGTAAAAAAGAAGTAGACCCCAATAAATTGGTTTATCATTCTGAAACTTTTGATACCAAAGAAGCTGCCCGTCGCGACATGGCTGGTAAGCCACGCTCGCAGTTCATCGTAAAGAAAGATATACGTATTTATCCTGATACATTGGTTTGGATTAGAGATTTTTCATACTCGTATAACGAACCAATGACCAAACGTTATTTTTCGCATCCAGCCACAGGTAACTATCCTGTTGTAGGTGTTAACTGGAACCAGGCTACTGCATTTTGTGAGTGGAGAACTCATTATCTTAATTCTTTCCTTGAGTCCAAGAAAAGAGCGCAGGAGTCGGACTTCCGTTTGCCAACAGAAGCTGAATGGGAATACGCTGCACGTGGCGGACGTTCTCAATCCATGTTTCCTTGGGGTAACTATTACCTGAGAAATAAAAAAGGTTGCTTGCTGGCAAACTTTAAGCCTGGCCGCGGTAATTATCCTGAAGATGGTGGATTCTACACTGTACGTGCCGATGGTTACTGGCCCAATGATTTTGGTTTGTATTGTATGGCAGGTAATGTTGCGGAATGGACTTCATCTTTATACTATGAAGGTGGTTACAATTTCCAACATGATATGAATCCGGATATACGTTACAATGCTAAGGATTCAGATCCTCCCCGTATGAAGAGAAAAGTAATTCGTGGTGGTAGCTGGAAAGATGTAGGTTATTTTCTGCAAACTGGTACACGTACTTACGAATACCAGGATACAGCAAAATCTTATATAGGTTTCCGCACTGTTATTGATTTGCCTTCTGCTCAAAGTGGTCGTCGCTGATTAATTTAACATATAACACAAAATTTTTTCCAAACTGGTTCGTTTAGCTTAACACACCTGGTAAATGAATCAAAAGAATAGTCCTTTATCTAAACCCGTTTAAAAACTTAAAAAAACGAAAACTATGTCCGGAGTAAGCAGATCTACAGACAAATTGGTAAACGTATTTGTATGCGTTGGTGCAGCAGTTGTAATTTTTGGTGCATGGGCAAAAATCCTTCACCTTTCTTTTGCAAACCAAATGTTGACCATTGGTCTTTTAACAGAAGCAGCAATTTTTTTAATATATGCATTTTTACCGCCTCCGGGCCAGGAAATGGCGGCTTTGGCAGAAGCATTGCCTAAAATGGGCAATTCAGGTAATCCATCATTAAACTCGCTGGATAAGATGATGCATGAAGCTGATATTACTCCGGCCAACCTTAAGAAATTAAGTGAAGGTTTTCAAAAATTCGGAACTTCAGTTAACCAGATTAAAGATGTATCTGAAGTTGTAACTGCAACGTCTGATTATACTGCCAAAACAAAAGAAGCTACTTCAGCGCTGGGTGTAATGAAAGATGCTTACACCAAATCGGCTGCTACAATGCAATCTTTTAATGACGCTTCAGAATCTACAAAGCAGTTCCATGGACAAGTGCAGGTGTTAACTAAAAATCTGGGTTCGCTGAATACTATTTATGAACTGGAATTACAGGATACCAATAACCACCTGAAGGCAATGAACAACTTTTACAGTAACCTGGCAACTGCTTCACAGGCAATGCAGGGTAGTGTTGAAGATGCCAAGAAAACGCAGGAGCAAATTGGATTATTAGCCAAAAATCTGGGTAACCTGAACCAGGTATATGGTAATATGTTAAGTGCTATGCAGGGCAGATAATATGATGGCGAATAGAACAGCTAATGTTCGTTCAATATCCATTCTCTCTCTCATATAATTTTGAAAAACCTGATTTAATTACATTTAATTCTCTGACCCATGTCTTTACCTAAAGAGCCCCGGCAGAAGATGATCAATATGATGTATTTAGTGCTGACAGCCCTGCTGGCATTGAATGTATCAAATGAAGTCTTGGAAGCCTTTAAAACCGTAGATAAAAGTATAGTAACATCAAACAATTCTCTCAATACAAAAAATAAGGTCATTTATGATGCCTTTGGTGATGAACTAAAGGATGGCCAGACAAAAGCGAAAGCGGAAATCTGGGCTCCGAAAGCAGAGCAGGTAAGAAAATTGTCCTCTGATCTGAGTGGTTACATAGATAATATGAAAAAGCAGTTGAAAGAGGAATCTGGCCTGAAAACAAACAGTAAAGGTGAAGAAGAATTTAAAGAAGATGATTTGGATGCTGCCACCCGTTTGTTTGCAGAAAAAGGAGAAGGTAAAAACCTGTATATAAAACTGCAGGATTACAAAAAACAAGTATTGGCTGTATTGAATCCGGATGAATTTAAAGATAATCCAACTTTACAGAAAGATATCAAAGCAAAACGTGAAGAGTTTGAAAGAACATTGCCTTTAGATTTGAAAATACCTGAAAAAGCACACGCCGATAAAACAGGAGATGATGCAAAGGATTGGACTTTCAGTTATTTTCATATGACCCCAACGATTGCTTCACTTACAATTCTGAGCAAATTTCAGAATGACGTAAAGAATTCTGAAGGTCAGTTAGTTGACTATATCCACTCACAGGTAGGAAAGGTTAAATTGGTATTTGACCAATTCCAGGCAATTGCGCAGGCAAGTCGTACTTATGCAATGCCAGGTGAAGAAATTGAAATTACAGCTGGAGTTGGAGCGTTTAGCGCTGCTGCCAAGCCTAAAATATATGTGGGTGGTCAACTTCAAAATTTGACTCCGGAAGGAACCGCATCTTTTAAAACAACTGCAAGCGGAGCGGGAGATCATACTGTTGACGTAAAAATTGAGTTTATTAAACCAGATGGAACTCCGGCAGTAGTTAATAAGCCGGTTAAGTATACTGTAGGAACACCTTCGGGCGCATCTGTTTTCCTTGAGAAAATGAATGTACTGTATATTGGCGTGGAAAATCCGATGACAATATCTGCAGGTTCTGCAGGGCGGGAAAAAATGAATATTTCAATTACCAATGGCGCAATTACGTCTGCAGGGGGCGATAGATATATTGCCAAACCAACAAGTGCCGGAATTGCTAAAATTAACGTAACTGTTAATGGCAAAACAACTCCGTTTGAAATGCGGGTGAAACGTTTACCAGATCCCAACGCGTTTGTTGGCGGTAGCAAAGGTGGCGCAACTTCATCGGCAAATTTTAAAGCACAGGGCGGTTTAACTGCGAAGTTAGAATCGGATTTTGATGCGCCATTCCAGGTAATAGGTTACACAGTTGGTGCTAATGTAGGTGTCTACAGGGAAGTGAACAATGAAGGAGCAAGATGGGGTGATGCTGCACAGGCATTAATTAAGCAAGCAGGACCAGGTTCACAGGTATTCTTTGATAAGATCCGTGTTAAGGGACCTGATGGAGTTGTTCGTGAATTACCAGGTATATTCTTTAATCTTAAATAGTTTTCGTACATAAATTTCTGGAGCAATGAAAAACCGAATCATCAAATTGTGTTTACTCGTAACCGTGCTTGTTATGTGTGCGGGAACTGCCGATGCACAAGCTAAGCGCAGTGCAAAGAAAAGGACCACAGCAAAGAAAAGTACCAATAAAAATGCGGGTAATGCATCCGCAACTGTTGCAAAGGATACTACCAAACCAATGGTTATTCCTGATCCTGAATTGAATCTTGGTACCATCAAGAAGAGCTTGAGAGCGGATGACGCTATTGAGCGCAATCTTGTAAAAGACAGGAATCCGCTGCCGTATGAGCATATACGTGAAGATGATGCGGTATATCGTCAGCGTTTGTGGAGAGAAATAGACGTACACGAAAAAATGAACCTTCCGTTTGTGTATAAAGCAGATGCTGATAATGGTAACCAACGTTTTGTTATCATATTACTGAATGCTATTAAAAGTGGCGAAGTAACTGCGTTTAGTTCAATTGACGATAGGTTTACTACTCCCGTAACATTGAAAGAAATTACTGAACAATTAATAGGCAAGCCACATATCATACAAGTTCCTGACTGGGCCAAAGATCCAGACGGTTCTAAAGGAATTCAGAAAGATTCTTTGGTTATTGAAGAATTTGATCCGAGTGCCATAGAAAAGTATTGGGTAAAAGAAGACGTAATTTTTGATAAAGAATCGTCTCGTATGGTTACCCGTATTATTGGTATTGCACCGCTGAAAACTATTAAAAATACAGATGGATCTTTTCGTGATGTAACGCCTATATTCTGGGTATACTATCCCGACTTACGTCCAATGCTGGCAAAATTTGAAGCATATAATGGTAAAAACTTTGGAGCACGTTTGAGTTGGGAAGAAGTTTTTGAAAGTCGGATGTTTGCAAGCAGGATTATAAAATCTACAGTAGAAAATCCGAATGACTTATTTATCAGTGGTTATATTAAAGACCCCATACTTCGATTGTTGGAAGGTGATAATATCAAAGAAAAAATATTTAACTACGAACAGGATCTTTGGTCATATTAATTCCTGATCTAAATCGTATAAAAAAAACGCATCGTAATTTTACGATGCGTTTTTTATTATAACTTAATGATTTCTATAGTTAAAGCATTTTAAAAATACCCATAATCAGTTATTGAATTGTGAAATATGTTTGTTACTTTTACAACGGTTTTTCATAGGATATTGGATTTTAAAAACGGGGCTGGATTTTTATCCTGGCCCCTTTGTATTTAAAAAGCACTCTGCTCAGTTTCATTATTTTTTCCATGAAAGTGCTCATGAATGGTTGTAGCTTTTGAAGCTCCTATCAAAGCAGCAATCTGATTTTGTGTTGCTTCTTTTATTTTATTAACGGATTTGAATTCTTTTAACAAAGAATCCGCCGTAGCCTTTCCAATTCCATTAATGTTCTGCAATTCATTTTTAAATGTTCCTTTGCTTCGCTGTTTGCGGTGAAATCCTATGCCAAAACGATGTACTTCATCGCGAATACTACGGATTAACCTGAGACTTTCACTATTATAGGGGAGTTTGACAGATTCTTTGTCACCAAAAAAGAATATTTCTTCTTCATTTTTTGCCAGTCCAACTACCGTCATGCTGCCTTCTAATCCCAATCCCTTTACACTTTCCATTGCCGCACTTAACTGTCCTTTGCCTCCATCAATGATTACCAGTTGAGGCAGCGATTGCTGTTCATCTTTCAAACGTTTATAGCGCCGGTAAACCACCTCCTTCATAGTCGCAAAATCATTAATACCTTGTACTGTTTTCACATTATAATGCCGGTAATCTTTTTTACTTGGTATTCCGTCTTTAAAACAAACCATCGCAGATACAGGATAACTTCCCTGAAAATTTGAATTATCAAAGCACTCAATATGCAAAGGCAATGCTGATAACTGCAGATCTTCCTTCAACTGGTACAGCACTTTTTTTCGATCCATGTCAGATTTTCCTTCGAGCTGCAGCGTCTTCTTTTTCCGTATTTCTTCTTTGAAATAGTTTACGTTTTTTACAGATAATTCTGCCAGCTTTTTTTTATCGCCAGCTTTGGGTATTGTTATGGTTACGTTTGGATCGGGATACTCAATTTCTATGGGCAGGATGATTTCTGAAGACTGGCTATTGAATGTCTGACGTATCTGGGCAACCGCAAATGCAAGAACTTCTTTTTCATCTTCTTCCAGGTGTGTTTGTAGCTGGATGGTATGTGTTTGTACAATCGTACCATTTTGTACCATCAGGTAATTTACGTAAGCAATATCGCCTTCTTTTAATATTGAAAAGACATCCAGGTTGATCAGATGCTTACTAACAATAACAGATTTTGACTGGTAATTTTCAAGGTGTTCTATTTTTTTCCTTCTGTTCTCAGCCTTTTCAAACAGAAGTTCCAGTGCAAATTGATTCATTTCTTTTTTGAAATGTTGAATTACCGGTCCAAGATTTCCTTTTAATATGTTTTTTAGTTGTACCAGGCCCTCCTGGTAATCTGCTGCAGTTTGTAAATCTTCACAAGGTCCCTTACAGTTTCCCAAATGATATTCCAGGCATACTTTGAACTTGCCTTTCTTAATGTTCGGTTCGGTTAAATTTAATTTGCAAGTTCTTAACTGAATATTTTGTTTTATGAAGTTCAAAAGGTCTCTTACCTTACCTACAGAAGTAAAGGGACCCAGGTATTCAGATCCGTCATTTATTTTTTTCCTGGTAAGAAACACTCTCGGAAAAGGTTCTCTTTTAATTACAATAAATGGAAAGCTCTTATCATCTTTCAGATCAATATTGTATTTGGGTTGAAACTCTTTTATGAGTGAGTTTTCAAGAAACAATGCATCCTGTTCAGAATCTACAATTGTAAATTCAATATGATGGATACGTTTTACAAGCTCATGCGTCTTGTAACTGGTAAATGTCTTGCTGAAATAAGAGCTTACCCGTTTACGTAAACTTTTGGCCTTACCAACATAAAGCAGATCTTTGTTATTGTCAAAATACTTATAAATTCCAGGGTTAACAGGAATTGTATTTGCAATCTGTTGAAATTCCAGTGCCGTCATGTAAAATAATTTCGATAAGAGTATCTGCCAGGAATTGGATTCTATTCAATGGGATCCCATATGACTTTAACCTGTTCAACCGGAAAAACTGTGTTCTTTAATTTCTTATTGGTAATAACTTGGAAATTCTTATCTGTTTTCCAATACAACTTCTGATTGATTGCGGTATCTCCAATAGTAAATACTTTTTCAATATATATTGCAGAAACCTTATCGTTTTTAACAGGGTCGGGTTTGATAAATACATTTATTTTTTGAATCGTAAGTGACGGGTTCGTAGTTGCATAAATAAGTGTAACAGATGGGATGCTTTGATCTGCCACATTTGTTTCGGTATAAAATTTCTTCAAGGTTGTGTCATTGATGTCTGGTTTCACAAAATTTAAGATCAATGTCCTGAATTCATTGTCAGAGATTGTTTCCATGTGTGTTTTCTTGCCCCTGGTGATAGATTTGCTCAATGGCGGTTTGAGTGAATCAATCATTTTAACCTGGCCTCCAATAAATTCAGTAATTGGAAAAAAATTTTGTGCCTGCAAACTGTCATTGAGAATTTTTTCGTCTGCTGCCTTTTCCGGGGAAGGATTTTTACAAGACACCATGAGACCAACTATTATTACCAGGGAAACAAGATATTTCATGCTATAAAATTCTGTAAAAATAAAAGCCGCTGCTAATTTGCAGCGGCAAAATTAATTAAACCAACGTTATTACCAGATCGTTTTGGTTATACCTAATTTAATTCCAAATTCCGTCAGGTATTCCCTGATTGGATATTTGTCACTGTAACTTGAAAAAAGCTGATACCTGAACTGCGGACCAATTTGCCATTTGAGACCTCCGAGTTGATATGAAACAAAAGCTTCAAAATTTGTGTGTACATTAAACTTACGTGCCAGGTCAGGATTCTGAATGTAATTTTTATAGTCTGAAGAAATCAGGTATGAGTTACTACTGATTAAATAGGTTGGTTGAATAGCTCCGGCAATGCTCAATTGAAGACGCCTGTTGCCCAATAATTTAAGTTCGGCACCAAGTGGTACAGATAACTGGAAATATTGGTTCTGTAATTGTTCCGGAGAATAACCGTCGAAATTTCTGATGTTGGTATAATTTGATACCGTATCCACTGCCCGGGGAGTATTAAGAGCAATAGAAGCTTTTTCCGCATGATAATTATAAGCATCAATATAGTACCTGGAATAATTCAATTGCGCGCCTGCATACAAGTGAAGACTTTTTGAAATTTCATACTGTACTTTTGTTCCAATTTCGAATCCTATAGCCGGTTTGTGATGCAAATAACCATCAAGATTACCTGCATAGTTAATTGCAACAGGCACATTTCCTTCCGGTTTGTTATTCAGATTGGAAAGGCGGCGATAACTTACAATTGGACTTGCATATAACTGTAAACTCCACTTGTAAACTCTGCCTGCGCCAATGGAACCATTGTAATTTTGAATGGTTAATGTAGGATTATTCTCTTCTTTCTTTTCACTGACTTTCACTGTTTTTATTCTACCTGAAATAGGTAATGATTTGCCTGTGATCGTTATAAGCTGATTTTTTTTCGCAATGAAAGTTGGAGTACCACTGTTGTTAAACTGCAATGCTATTGATTCCGCTGCCGGCAAACTTAAAACCGGTGCTAAGATGTTTCTTTCCTTGCTGACAATGGAATTGTCGCTGATTATTAATTCGGCAGGTATATTTGAAAATTGCTGACCATTTGAGTATTTTCTATGAACAACATTCGCTTTTGATAGCGTGTTGTTTATAACAATATCCTGTAGCTGATCGGGTTGATTTTTTATATGATTTGAAAGGCTAATACCAGTCTGTAAGGTTATAGATTTGTCTAACTGGACAGCAACATTACTGTAATTATTCAACAACATTTCACGGCCAACCAGTCCAGCGCCTGTTATAAAAAGCAAAATAATACCAATAGCGGTCCACCTTCTTCCCCTATGAATGGATTTGTATACCTTGTTCCAAACCCTGTCCGAAGGATACATTTTATATTGATCCGATTTCTGTTTTAGAAATTCCTCAAATTCTTCATTGTAAAAATTTCGCTCCATGCCAAAGGTGTTTTACGTACGGACAATCACATCTGCTTTTTCATAAGTTCTTAAGATTCTGATGTTGTTGCTACCTTCCAACCGCTGTAAGAACATCCGCTTTCTTTACCGGCAACTGTAGTATCTTTCTCTTAACTAAAATATCTTCCAGCATTTGTTTAGCACGTGTAAATTGCGAACGGCTGGTACTTTCTTCTATATCCAGCATTTCGCCTATTTCACGGTGCGAATAACCTTCTATCGCATACAAATTCAATACAGTTCGATATCCCAATGGTAAAATCCTGATACACTCCACCACTTGTTTCGCCTGAACAATTGATGGTACACTTTCTTCCCGTACCTGAATTGTTGTAGCATGTATAAGATCTACACTATCGTTAAATTTTTTATTCTTTTTTAGATTATTAATACATGTATGTACTATTATTCGCCTTACCCAACCCTCAAATGCCCCCTGGTTGCGAAATGTATGAATCTGTGAAAAGACTTTTATAAATCCTTCCTGCAACATATCTTCAGCATCTTCGCGGTTATGCGCAAAACGATAACATACTGCCAGCATCTTTGGACTGTATTTTGTGTACAATTCCTTTTGAGCAACAGTATTGTTTAGCAGACAACCTTTTATTATGGCTTCCTCTGTCATTGGAGACTTTTGGTAACCCTGTAATTTAAGACAATTTTTAATACCCTTTGCTGCTTTGTTTGTCAAATTATTGTCACTTGAATTGGCTTAAAAACATCGTACGGGGTTAATTACTACAAAAAAACCTGGGTTCGTTATGGTTTTTTCTTTATAAGACTGTCTTTCGGATATTGCTGTTCCATTTGTGCCCGGATACTTTCTGCCCAACCTATTATTTTTTGTTTTTCCTCCGGCTTATATATGGCATCTTTATGAATCCATGTGTAACTATTTAAGGGCATCTCACCTTCCTTAACCTGTTTTATAACTTCTTCCATTTTTTTGTATTGCCTGCGTAAATTGTAAGTCGCAAATTCATCAAAATTTAATTCATCCTTTCCGTCATTTATGTGGTTGCGCAACCAAAGTGCCACTGGCTGAACTTCAGCATACCAGGGATATACGGTATTATTCGAATGGCAATCATTGCAACCAACTTTCAACAATTCTTTTACACCTTCCGGAGTTTGGTAAACGGTAGCAATATTATTTACAGGCGTGGTAAGACTGATATTCTTTTTTGGCCGGAAAAACTGCATTACAATTAATACTATCAGCAGGAAAACTAAAATCTTCTTGAACATGTTTTTATTATTTTAAAATCTAGGGGCAAAGCAAAGCTGTCTTTATAATTTCATACTTGCCCAACTTTCAGGATAATAAAATATTCCCTGTCATTTCTTTTGGTAGCGGTAATTGCATCATCGTTAAAATGGTTGGCGCAAGATCTCCCAGCTTTCCAGGCTTTAGTTTTCCTTTCCACTCGCTATCAATTATGAAAAAAGGTACCAGGTTTAAAGTGTGAGCAGTATTGGGTGAACCATCTTCATTGATCATATAATCTGCATTGCCGTGATCAGCGGTAAGAAAAGTAGTGTATCCATGTTTTAGTGCTGCAGTTACCACTCGCTCAACACATTTATCCACTGTTTCAGCTGCCTTAATACCTGCACTGAATACGCCCGTGTGGCCAACCATATCTGTATTGGCGTAATTAAGACAAATGAAATCTGAAGTTTTATTTTCAATTTCCGGAATGATAGCATCAGTTAACTCAAAGGCACTCATCTCCGGTTTCAGGTCATAGGTAGCCACTTTGGGTGAAGGCACCATAATTCTTTTTTCACCCTCAAAAGGTATTTCTCTCCCACCGCTAAAAAAGAAAGTTACGTGTGGATATTTTTCTGTTTCCGCAATCCTGATTTGTTTCAAACCATGTTGTGCAATAATGTCGCCCAGTGTATTTTTAAGATCATCATTTTCAAATACAACCTCCACATTTTTAAATGAGTGATCATACTGAGTCATTGTAGTATAATACAATGATAACTTATGCATATGCTGTTCGGGAAAATCTTTTTGAGTGAGTACTTCAGTAATTTCTCTGCAGCGGTCTGTACGAAAATTGAAACAAATTGCTGAGTCACCATCTTCTATAGTGGCAAGAGGTAGTTGGTCTGAGCCGGTGATAACTGTAGGTTTAATAAACTCATCAGTAATATTACTGGCATAGGCTTGTTCAATGGCCGCTATTCCATCTGTCGCCTTTTCACCTCTTCCATTCACCAACGCGTCATATGCCAGTTGAACCCTTTCCCACCTTTTATCGCGGTCCATGGCAAAATAACGTCCGCTAACGCTCGCAATTTTACCAATGGATGAATTGAGATGTGCCTGCAATTCTGTAATAAATCCCAGGCCACTTTTTGGATCAGTATCCCTTCCATCTGTAAAAGCATGTATAAAAACTTCTTTCAATCCTTCGTTCCTGCAAACATCAATGAGTGCCTTTAAATGCTTAATATGAGAATGAACGCCCCCATCACTGACCAGGCCAAGTAAATGTAATTTTTTTTTGTTCTTTTTTGCAAGCCGGATACTTTTTAATAATACCTCATTGTTTGCAAAGGAACCATCCCGAATAGCGACATTTATGCGTTGTAATTCCTGGTACACAATACGTCCGGCACCCAAATTAAGGTGACCCACTTCACTGTTTCCCATCTGGCCTTCTGGCAACCCCACTGCTTCTCCGCACGTTACAAGGGTGGAATTTGGGTATTTACTGTATAGTCCACTTACGAAAGGCACATTTGCATTTTGAATAGCATCGGCAGATTTCACTTTACCGATGCCCCAACCATCCATAATAACAAGGATAACTTTTTTCTTTTCCATTTCTAAAACTACAGATTTTCACTGTAAAGGAGGCTGAGCTCTATAACATATCTACCCTAAAGCGGGTATTTTAAGCCGGAATGGCAAGTTGGCATATTTTTAGTTACTAATAAGAGCCTTATAAATCCGAAGCCCCCTTGAAGACTATAACAATATGAAAAACAAAGGAGGGATTATGAAAAACTACCTGGGGCTGATATTATTCACCTTCATTTCCTTATTCAGTTCATTTTCTAATCGTCCTGGTACAGGAGGAATGGAGCTTGAAGATATTGCGGTTGCCATGAAGTCTGGCAATGCAGCGCAACTGTCGCGTTATTTTGACAACCGGGTAGATATTACTTTGCCTGACAAAACTGATAACTATAGTCGTGCGCAAGCTGAAATGGTCATCCGCGATTTCTTTTCAAATAACAGTGTCCGCAATTTTGAAATTAAATACAAAGGAGAAAACAGCGGTTCAAAATATTGCATTGGTACTTTGCTTACCAAAAACGGTAACTATCGTACCAATTTATTCATGAAACAAAAGAATGATAAGCAAGTGCTGCAGGAAATAGCATTTCAATCAATCGAATAAAAAATAATTATTCCTGAAAGACCTGAGGCGATAAGGCCTGCAATTCCAAATTGCGGGCCTTTTTTATTTTGAACTTTTTCTGTTAGGGTTATCTTTGGTTCATGATCACATCAGCAGAACAGTTGAATGCTTTAATACGAAATGCTTTGTCTGAAGACATAGGTGATGGAGATCATTCTACACTTTCATGCATAGCGGCAGACACCAGGGGCAAGGCAATCCTGAATATAAAAGAGGCAGGTATTTTGGCCGGCATGAAACTGGCAGAAAAAATATTTATCTATAAAGAACCTTCTGCAAAATTTACTTCTTTCAAATCTGATGGAGAGGCTATGCAACCCGGGGAAAAAGCATTTGAAGTGGAGGCAACTGTTTATACCATTCTTCAATGTGAACGAATTGTATTGAATTGCATGCAACGAATGAGCGGAATTGCAACTTTGACGAAACAATATGCTGATAAAATAAAAGGCTATAAAACAAAAATCCTGGATACCCGAAAGACGACCCCCAATTTTCGATTGCTGGAAAAGGAGGCTGTGCTGATTGGGGGAGGTCATAATCACCGGATGGGTCTCTATGACATGATTATGCTGAAAGATAATCACATTGATTATTGCGGTGGTTTAGAACAAGCTATTGAAAGAGCGTGGCAATATGTCCAGCATGTAAAACCAGATCTAAAAATAGAAGTGGAAACCCGAACAACAGATGATGTGATGCGGGTAGTCACATATGGAAAGATTAACCGTATCATGCTCGATAATTTTAAACCACCAGATATTATTGAAGCATTAAAAATAATTAATGGAAAATTTGAAACGGAAGCCAGTGGTGGAATAACCCTGGATAATATTGAAGATTATGCGAAGACGGGTGTAGACTATATAAGCGCGGGCGCATTGATTCACCAGGCCAGGAGTCTTGATTTGAGTTTGAAAGCTGTAATAGAATAATCACCATGGGTAAAAAAAACAAACCAGATACAAGAGGATTCGTTTTCAGTACAGATCCTGATTTTTCTTTTGAAGAAGAAAAAAATATTTCTGAAACGCTGCCGCCAAAACAACAATTATTACGAGTAAGGCTGGAAACCAAACATCGTGCGGGTAAAGCAGTTACTTTAGTGCTTGGTTTTATCGGTACCAGTAATGATATGGAAAACATTGGGAAACAGTTGAAAAATTATTGTGGTAGTGGTGGCGCAGTAAAAGACGGAGAAATTATTGTGCAGGGTGATCACAGGGATAAAGTATTGCAGTGGCTGCTGAAGAATGGTTATACTTCATCAAAAAAAATATAAGCTTGATTTTAATGCTGCTGATTGGACTGGCAGTTGTAAGCAGCACAGTTGCTTTTGTTACTTTTATTCTTTATGCAAAAGCCAGCATGCAGGTTAAGGAAGAAAAAGAAAAGCAATATCTGAAAATTCATTACAGCAGCTTATTTATTCTTTTCACGGATGGTTTGATCTATATATTATAGATGATAGAAACAGAAACCTGATACCATTTGCAATTTCGTTTGTTTAAGATTGTTCGTCCTGCAGATTTCCATGTGAATTCATCACATAGCTCAATGCTCCGCTCGGACATTTTTTTATTTGTTCAACAATAGCTGAAGTTTCTGCTGCGTCAGGATTTATCCAGGGATGGCGCGCAGGATCAAATACGTTATGTAATCCCTTCCAGCAAAGTGCAGAATGTTTACATTGTTCAGGCTTCCATACAATGGTAAGATCTGAATTCTTATAGTATAAGGTTTTAACAGGCATATAATCAATAATTGCTTTTATATTAACTACAATACAGCAAGTGCAATTTACAATCTTTTGCAAGGCCTGGAAAAACATTACCGTTGCCATCAGCTGAAATAAATCCGGAATATTTTTTACTGACCCTGCGCCAGGCTGTATGCTTTTTTATCGCCCCACATCAATAATAATTCAGAAGAGCAAATCCTAAAATCACCGCTCAGACTCACATACAATCCCAATACATCCTGCTGATTTAGCGGATAATTATCAATGCTTTCAAAACGTACATTGTATAAATTTATAAGATTGGTGTAAACAGAACCGGTTGGCCATACCTGGGTACCACGGTTACTGATATTGATTAATTTGAATTTTACCCCGGCATGCCGTAAACATTTTTTGGCTATTTCCAGTGGTTGTTCATTGCTTTCAATAAAGAAATCAACACCATTGATTTTCTCATTGGCCATTTCGGTTGATTCCATCATTGCGTTCTGGTCCAGCTTAAACATAGTAGGAGTAGCTGGCATATCGGGCAATGCATGCTTGGCGCCATGCTGCGGTAATTTTCCAAAATTGCTGATAATGCTTTCCGCAAACTGAGTAGTATTAATGGCAGCAATTTTCTTATCACCAAAATCGCCGGTATGCATACCACTTTCCAATGTGTACAATAATGCATTTTCAATGACGGTTGCATTTGACATTAACCCTAAATGACGCAACATGGCAATACCACTAAGCAATAAGGCAGTTGGATTCGCTATGTTCTTTCCCATGATATCTGGTGCAGTACCATGTACCGCTTCAAAAATACAAATGTGATCTCCAATATTGGCAGATGGTGCAAAACCAAGTCCGCCTACCAGTCCGGCGCATAGATCAGAAACAATATCACCCTGTAGGTTTGTAAGTACTACCACATCGAATAGGTCAGGTCTTGTAACCAGTTTCATGCAGAGATCATCAACAATAACATCATCAGCTTTTAATTCAGGATATTCTTTCGCTACCTCGTAAAAACAATCCAGGAACAAACCGTCAGTAAGTTTCATGATATTGCTTTTATGCCCGCAGGTAATTCTTTTTGCTTCTTTTTTTCTCGCCATTTCAAATGCGTATTTTATTACCTGCAAACTTCCAGGGCGCGTAATAAATCGACGGCTGAGTGCAACATCCTGTGTCAGCATATGTTCAATACCTCCATAAGTGTCTTCGATATTTTCACGAACAATGGTTATATCAATTGGAATACCTGCCTTACTAAAAACGGTATCTACTCCATGCAAAGTTTGGAATACTCTCTTGTTGGCATAAGTATTCCATGTTTTTCTTGCTGTTACATTCACACTTTTTACACCTTTTCCTTTCGGCGTTTCCATTGGGCCCTTGAATAATATACCAAGTTTTTCAATTGTCTGCTGTGCTTCAGGAGTCATTCCATTAGAGAAGCCTTTATCAAAAACCCATTTACCCATTTCCACTATTTCATACTCCAGCGCCACTTTATTGGCATTGAAAATTGTCAATACTGCATCCATAATTTCTGGTCCTATTCCATCTCCTTTTGCTACTGCAATTTTCATAAATATGTATTTTAATAAAAGTGTTGTTTTTTTAATGCGTCAAAATTAAGTGTCCTTACTAAGATTTTTGCCAACAGTTCAACAAAACTTGCGGGCTGCGAACGATTTTTTGTATCTTTCATCTGCAAACAAATTCCAATGGTCTCCAAAGTATCAGAAGGTATAGAAATAAGTGTAGAAACATTCTACCAGCCAGACTATTCTAATCCATTGCAGTCCGAGTTTATGTTTGCCTATCGCATCAGCATAGAGAACCGCAATCTTTTTCCTGTTAAATTACATCGTCGCCACTGGCAAATTTTTGACAGCAATGGACAGAACCGTGAAGTAGAAGGAGAGGGAGTTGTGGGTGTGCAACCTACACTCAATCCCGGAGAGCGCTACCAATATGTAAGCGGTTGTAATCTTCGTACAGAAATGGGACGAATGACAGGTACTTACCAAATGGAAAACCTGCTGAACAAAAAAATGTTCGATGTAATTATCCCTTCATTTGAAATGGTAGTGCCCTTTAAAAACAATTAAGCTCCTGTTCCCGGCATCAGTTTTTCAAGCTTCATTCTTGCGTCGCACACTTGTACAATTAATCATCTGGCAACTGCAGTTCATCAGCGTTTTTAATTATTCAAGCTTTGTTTTCTTTATGCCAATTCTATAGAGCGTAAATCCCATAAAGAGAAAAAATCCAAAGCCCAGGATGTAATAACCATTCTGTCCAAGCAGTTGTGTAAGGCCATGTTCTGCAGTTATTTTTTCCAGCCATTTGGCTACATTTTCATTCACTGTTAAAATGGCAACCAGCACGCCGGCAATGGCGCCACCGGCTACCAGGCCGGTAGCAAATAAATTACCTCTTCCCAAATCTTCTTCTTCAGCAGCCACTACTTCACCTGATTTTTTCTTTTTTAAATCGATAATGCCACGGATAGCACCACCAATAAATATGGGTAAAGTAGTTGCCAGTGGTAAATATATTCCTATGGCAAAACTCAATGCTTTGATTCCGCAAAGCTCCATCACAATGGCAATAGCAACGCCCACTAAAACAAATTGCCAGTCGAGATTAAAGGATAGAATGCCTTTGATTAATGTGGCCATTAATGTGCCCTGGGGAGCCGGATATTTATCGGTACCAATAGCGTGCATGATGCCTTGTTGTACCATTTCATGTGTGGGGGTATCAAGCAGTTTAACTGTTAAGCCTATAGCAATAGAAGACACAATGGCTCCTACAAATAATGCCAGCTGTTGATTTCTTGGCGTTGCGCCTACTATATAACCTGTCTTTAAATCTTGTGATGTTGCACCCGCATTCGCTGCTGCTATGCAAATCATTCCACCAACCACCAGGGCCATGGGTTCATATACTTTTCCCGTCCAGCCAACAGCAATAAATATCAGGCAGGTTCCCATTAAAGTAGCAATGGTCATTCCGCTAATAGGGTTATTGGAATTACCAATCAAACCAACTATGCGGGAAGAAACGGTAACGAAGAACGCACCAAAGATAACCACCAGTATACTTACCAATAAACTACTAAATCCTTTGCCGGGTAACTGTGGCAGTACAGACATTAAAACAATAAGAACCACGCTTCCAATGCCAACCACTTTTATAGACAGATCGCGATCAGTTCTTTTAATGGTTTCAACCGCACCGGCTTCTTTCAATGAACTCATACTTCCTTTAAAAGAAGATACAATGGTTGGGATTGTTTTAATAAGTGTGATAAACCCGCCGGCTGCAACGGCACCAGCACCAATTTGCCTTACATATGCACGGTAGATAGAAGTGGAAAAATCCGCAAAAGTATGATTGATAGGATCCCAGCCACCCGGACCACCTGATGTAGTTAATGATCCCAGATAGCCAAGCTTTACCAACTGTGCGGCAATTACATCTGGCGGAACCAATGAAGCAAGTAAAGGAATGAACACAAACCAACTCAGCACACTACCCGCCACTAATACACCCGCTATTTTAGGACCAATGATATAGCCAACCCCCATGTATTCCGGTGTTATCTCTCCGCTGATTTTTGCAGAAGGAAAAAAGCGGTTGACCTGTTTCGTCATAAAGAACGGTGTCTCTGCAATTACATGTAATATCTTTTGCAAAATAGCATACGCAAATGCAAATCCCAATCCCATAAATGCCGTCTTCGCAAAATCACCTCCTTTTTCACCAGCTTTTAAAACAGATGCGCAAGCGGCGCCTTCAGGATACGGTAACACGCCATGTTCTTTTACAATCAATGATCTTCTTAAAGGTATCATCATCAGCGTTCCAAGAATACCACCAAATATGGCTAGAATGAGAATTGTTACATAATTAAAGTAATTAGCACTGTCTTTTTCACTGAGAAATAGAAAGCCTGGCAAAGTAAATACTACACCCGCTGCAATACTTTCTCCTGCACTGCCGGTTGTCTGAATAATATTATTTTCCAGAATAGTGGTCTTTAAAAATAAACGACTGAGGGTGATAGCCATTACTGCAATAGGAATGGAAGCAGATACAGTAAGACCAGCTTTCAAAGCAAGGTAAACAGTAGCTGCCCCAAAGATGATTCCGAATATAGCTCCTACCAATACTGATTTAACAGTAAACTCTGCCATTGTTGTTTCAGGTGCAACAAAAGGCTGAAATTTTTTTTCAGACATGGTTTCGTTTTTATTTTAGTTTAGAAAGGTAGGAAAAAATGATTACCAGCGTCAATGGACAGATTTTCTTTTATCTTTAAACCTATTAAATATTGGTTATGGCAGAAACACTGGAAGCAGGCAAGCCCGTTTTACCCCAATCGATACCCTATATAATTAGCAATGAAATTGCCGAACGCTTCAGTTTCTACGGCCTCCGTTCAATAATGGTTACATTTCTTGCACTTCATTTCTATAATCCCTCGCAGGATCCAACATTAGATACTGTAGCCAATGCAAAAGCTAATGAAATGGCGCACCTGTTTGTCACCCTTGCATATTTTACTCCATTGATAGGAGGTATACTTGCGGACTGGTTCTTTGGTAAGTACAAAGTAATTTTATGGGTATCTGTTATTTACACTTTTGGTCATTTTTTGCTTTCTCTATCCATCAATAACATAACCCTTTTCACCAGCGGACTCATGATCATTGCGTGTTGCGCAGGTGGTATTAAGTCCTGTGTATCTGCCAACCTGGGCGATCAGTTTAATAAAACAAATGAACACCTCATTTCTAAAGTATATGGATGGTTTTACATGAGCATCAATACTGGTGGAACATTGGCTCCTTTGTTTATTCCGGTTTTGTATGATAAGTTCGGACCTGAAGTTGCATTTGGAGTTCCCGGTATATTGATGGCTATTGCAACCATTTTATTTTGGTTGGGTCGCAAACAATATATAAAGATGCCTCCAACCGGAATAAAAAAGCAAAACTTTGTTACTATCTCATTTTATGCACTGCAAAAATCATTCAGTCGTAAACCCGGTCAGAAAGTTTGGGAAGCAGTTGCTGAAAAATATTCAAAAGATGCAATTGATGGAATACAGGCTGTGTATCGCATACTTATGATATTTGCTTTTACGCCCGTTTTTTGGGCATTATGGGATCAGAACTTATCAGAATGGGTATTACAAGCAACCAAACTGAACCTGACTATTTATGGGTCTTTTAAAATATTACCTCAACAGGTTAATTTTATCAATCCATTGTTCCTGGTTTTATTAATACCTGTTTTTACTTCTGCCATTTATCCTGCTATTGAAAAAATTGGAATAAAGGTTACACCCCTGCGTAAGATAAGTGCGGGATTATTTTTAGTGGGAGGTTGTTTTGTTATTATAGCATTATTGCAAGAGAGTATTGATAAAGGCGGACATCCATCAGTGTGGTGGCAGATACTGGCTTATGTTATTCTAGCTGCTTCGGAGATACTGGTTTCTTTAACCTGTCTTGAATATGCATATACTCATGCTCCGGCCTCAATGAAAAGCACCATGAGCGCTTTGTATTTACTGGGTATTTCGCTTGGTAATTATTTTGTTTCACTTGTGAATGGTAATATTGCCAACCATGGTTTTTTTGCGCGGTATGAAGGGGCTGCTTATTACTGGTTGTTTATAAAAATCCTGGCAGGATTTCTTATTCTTTATTTATTGGTTGCCAAAAGTCTGCCGGAAAAAAGATATGTCAACGATATTGCACCTTTGAACTGATTTGCTTTATTTTTTCCGCCTGTGTAAATTATTTTATAAATAGCATCTATCTTTTAATTTAGATTTTTTGAACTAATAAATATGAAAATCCTGCTGCTTGGTTCTGGAGGCCGCGAACACGCGTTGGCCTGGAAATTAACTCAAAGTCCACAATGTACCCAACTGTATATAGCTCCGGGAAATGGTGGCACGGCTCAATGCGGCCAAAACATAGCCATACCTGTGACGGATTTTGATGCTATCAAAAATTTTTGTGTTAAAGAACAAATTGAAATGGTAGTGGTAGGGCCGGAAGAACCGTTGGTAAAAGGCATTACTGATTTTTTTAAAAATGATGAGTTATTAAAATCCATTATGGTAATCGGCCCCTCCAAAAGCGCTGCTCAATTGGAAGGCAGTAAAGCTTTTGCCAAATCATTTATGGAGCGCCACAATATACCAACGGCTGGTTACCGAGAATTTGATATTAATTCTTACGAAGAAGGTGTTCGTTACATTCAAAAGCATGCATTGCCAATCGTATTAAAAGCGGATGGACTTGCCGCCGGTAAAGGTGTGCTGATTTGCCAGAATCATATAGAGGCAAGTGCTGAATTCGAATTAATGATTCAACGAAACAAGTTTGGCGATGCCAGCAGAAAAGTGGTTGTTGAAGATTTTCTTGAAGGAATTGAAATGAGCATGTTTGTTTTAACGGATGGAAAAAATTATGTGATTTTGCCTGAAGCAAAAGACTATAAAAGAATAGGTGAAGGTGACAAAGGTTTAAATACCGGGGGCATGGGCGCTGTAAGTCCTGTACCATTTGCAGATGATGAATTTATGGAGAAGATTGAGGAAACTATAGTAAAGCCCACCATCATTGGCATTCAACAAGAAGGCATGGATTATAAGGGTTTTGTTTTTATCGGAATTATCAAAATTGGGGAAGACCCATTTGTGATTGAATACAATTGCCGTCTGGGTGATCCGGAAACAGAGGTAGTGATACCGAGACTGAAAAATGATTTGGTTGAATTGTTCGTAGCAACATCTACACAAAAGCTGGACAGCATAAAAATTGAATGCGATGATCGTTATGCCTGTACAGTTATGGCTGTAAGTGGCGGCTATCCCGGGGAGTTTGAAAAAGGTTATGAGATAGAAGGTCTGGACAACGATTTTGGTGATGACAGCCTGGTTTTTCACGCGGCAACCAAAAGCGCTTATGGGTCAGTGTTAACAAACGGCGGAAGGGTTTTATGTGTTACTTCATTTGGAGATTCAGTACCGGAGGCGGTAGATAAATCCAAAAAAGTGCTGGCTAATATATCTTTTGAAGAAATGTACTACAGAAAAGATATTGGCTATGAATTTGCCTGATAAAAATTTACCGGCAATGCTCAATGATTCAGATTTTAGTGCCGCCGTTTAAAAACGGTGGCATTCTTATTTTTGTATTAACATTGCTTATGAATCGGGATGTCCATTACAGTGATTACCTGCAACTCAGCAAAATACTCAATGCGCAATTTCCTGAAAGCGATAAATCAAATATTGCAGCGCATGACGAAATGTTGTTTATCGTCATCCACCAATCATACGAATTATGGTTTAAACAACTATTGTTTGAAATAGATTCCGTTTGCTCCATCATGCTGAAGCCTTCACTGAACGATAACTCGCCTGAATTGCAAACCGTAACACATCGTTTGACGCGCTGTATCACAATCTTAAAATTACTGGTGCACCAGATTGATGTAATGGAAACAATGACACCGATGGATTTTTTGGATTTCCGTGATTTGCTAAGGCCGGCATCAGGTTTTCAAAGTGTGCAATTCAAATTACTGGAAGCCAGGTTAGGTTTAAAGTATGAACAACGCCACGGTCAATCATACTACATTTCACAGTTGCGGCAGGAAGAAGTAGAAGAGGTAAAAAAGGTTGAGGAGGAATTGTCATTATTGGATTTGGTCAATGCCTGGTTGGAACGGATGCCATTTTTTGAGGAAAATGAAAACTGGAAGAATTTTAAATTTTCCGGGGCTCATTCAAACAGCCATCATAACGAACATGTATACTGGCAGGAATATAAAAATGTTTACATACAAAGCCTTGCCGATTCAGAAACTGCAAATATTGAGTTGTTTCATTCGATTGTTTTTAAAGACGATGCAACCCGCCAGCTTTCCGCCAGGGCCAATCGGGCCGCTTTGTTCATCATGTTGTACAGGGGCTATCCAATATTACAATTGCCGTTTCAATTGCTGAATAATTTACTGGAGATAGATGAACAACTGAGCACCTGGCGATACCGTCATGTGAGCATGGTAAACCGTATGATCGGCAGTCGAATTGGTACAGGGGGCAGCACAGGCGGTAATTACCTTAAGGCAGCATTGGACAAGCATTATATCTTCAGGGAAATTACACAGCTCACCAGTTTTCTCATTGAAAGAAAAAAATTGCCTGCGCTAAGTACTGAAATGGAAAAGCGTTTGGGTTTTATTCAATAATAGCATTAGTTAAACCGGCCGGCTTTTTCAATATTTCGGTAAGGCTTAGAAAAAAAATCATCCACATTCTTATTGAAGTCGTCTTTATAAACAATGGGTGTGCTATGTCCGGAATTTGGTAAAATCCAGCAATAAGAGCGTTTAATGTTTTTTGCAATCAACAGGGTATGTGCAGCTTTTAATATATCGTGATCACCACCTATGATTAATGATGGACACTGAATGGTCTGTAATTGCGACAAGGCAATATGTGGTTCTTCTACCAGGAGCCGCATCAATTTCCACTGTGCTTTTTCCACTGTATTTTTTTGGGTTTTGTTTTTCAGGTTGCTGTACATGGGCATGATAAGATCACTTACGTCTTGTTCAACAGCGCTTGAATCTGGCCATAAGTTAGCGCCTGTTACAGCCAGTTTGCTTACTTTTTCAGGATGCCGGATGGCAAGTAATAATCCTTCAATTCCACCATCGCTCCATCCAATCACAAATGCGGAGTCAACTTTCATCGCGTTCAACAATGCTGCATAGTCGTCTGCCATCATTTCATAAGACAGTGAATCAGACGGATCTGCAGATTTTCCCTGTGCCCTGCTATCAGCAATAATTACTTTGTATTTTTTTGAGAAATAGGGAATCTGGTAAATAAAATTGTCAATTGAGCCGCCATTTCCATGAATTATTAAAAGCGGTTGTCCTTCACCGTAGGTTTCGCAATACATTTTAAAACCCCTGATGTCATAATATTTACCGGCATTTTTGTTGTTGCCGTAGGGTATGACTGAATTATTTTCCTGTGCATTGATACCATTGTACAAATATGCAAGGGAAAGGCAAAGACTAATAAGTTTTCTCATAATCAATAAAAGTGCTGGTGAATAAATTAAGGATGCAAAAGATAATTCTTTTCTATAAAAACATCGTGAAACGGGTCGCTTAAAAAATGAGTTTGGTTTATGGAAGACGAAAGAATTACAATGGTATTGTAAGCTTCAGGGAGCAACAAATTGCAACGCCGTTTGCGATTCCTTGTAAACTTACCCGCTGGTATTTAAAATTCTACCCGCCCGGCTCACAATATTCGTCTTTTAAGCCACGTTTAACAGCCGGTGCAGACCTGAAAAAAAAGCTTGATTGGCAAGCATTTGGCTTTGTTTATTCGAATTATTTACTTCAATTTTGCACCCATTACATCCTATTCAAAAATCTGAGACTGAAACCATGGGACTTTTCAATTTTTTTACACAAGAGATAGCGATTGACCTGGGCACGGCCAATACCCTTATCATACATAACGATGAGGTAGTGGTGAACGAACCTTCGATTGTTGCACTGAACAGAAACAACCCCAAAGAGGTACTGGCAGTGGGAAAGAAGGCTTTGATGATGCACGAGAAAACCCATGAAAGCATACGCACGGTTCGCCCTTTGAAAGACGGCGTAATAGCAGATTTCAATGCTGCTGAGCTGATGATAAGGGAAATGATCAAAATGATTTATCCCAAAAAGCCATGGTTTCCACCTAGCTGGAGAATGATGATTTGTATTCCTTCATCAATTACTGAAGTAGAAAAGCGAGCTGTAAGAGACAGTGCTGAACAAGCCGGTGCCAAAGAGGTATATCTTATTCATGAACCCATGGCAGCGGCACTGGGTATTGGAATAGACGTGGAAGAACCTGTGGGCAATATGATTATTGATATTGGGGGTGGAACCACTGGGATCACCGTTATTGCGTTGGCTGGTATTGTTTGTGATCAGTCAATTCGTATTGCCGGAGATGAATTTACAGCAGATATTATGGAAGCTTTGCGTCGTTACCACAGTTTACTGATTGGTGAACGTACTGCTGAACAGATAAAGATCAACATTGGCGCGGCCATGAAAGATTTGGAAAATCCCCCAGAGGATATTCCTGTGAATGGACGTGACCTGGTTACGGGTATTCCAAAACAAATTATGGTTAGTTACCAGGAAATAGCAGAGGCACTTGACAAAAGTATCTTTAAGATTGAAGAAGCTATTTTGAAAGCGCTGGAAACAACACCACCTGAGTTGGCGGGGGATATTTATCGAAGGGGTTTGTATCTCACGGGCGGTGGTGCATTGTTACGCGGCCTTGATAAGCGTTTGAGCCAGAAAATTAAATTACCTGTTCATATTGCGGACGATCCTTTAAAAAGTGTGGTGCGTGGCACGGGGCTGGCTTTGAAACACTATGATCGCTATCCATTTGTGATGAGATAACACTATTTTCGTAAAGGGATCCGAAGTCTGAACGCAGTTTATTCCGTTTTTGGATTTCGGATTTCTGATATAAACCACCTTATTTGTGCGAAACATATTTCTCTTCATCAGAAGATTCTCCAATTTTCTCTTCTTTTTGGTGTTGCAGATATTGGCCCTTTACTTTTTGTTTCGCTACAACAAATTTCATGAAGCTGCTTTTATGGGTGTTGCAGGCGAAGTAACCGGCAGGGTTAGCGAAAAATATAATAACATAGAATATTACTTCAAGCTCAAAAAGACCAATGAGGCACTGGTAAAGGAAAATATGCATTTGCGCAGTTTGCTTAAAGTAAATTATGAAAGTGCCGATACTTCAAAAAAGCTTGTTATTGATTCAATTCGTATTGACTCTTCATTGACTATACAGCGATTTAAGTATTATGATGCCAAAGTAGTTGGTAGTTTTATTACATCTCAAACTAATTATATCACAATACATCGTGGCGCCAACCAGGGTATTCCAAAAGGCAAGGAATGGGGAGTAATTGGTCCGGACGGTATTGTAGGAAGAATCGTAAATGCCAGCGATAATTTTTCCGTTGTGATGAGTGCGCTCAACCGTCAATTCAAAGTGTATTCGATGCTAAAAAAAGGCCAGGAAACCGGTATTGTTTCATGGGATGGCGATAACCCCCTCTATCTTAAACTCATCAATATACCCAAGAGCGCACAGATTGCAAAAGGAGACACGGTGGTAACCAGCAACATTTCTGATATATTTCCACCGGGTATTATGGTTGGCACCGTTGCAGAAATCATAGATGATAGAAGCAGTAATTTTTATACACTTAAATTAAAGACGGCTACTAATTTTTATAACCTGCAATATGTTTATGTGCTGGAAGATTTGCAGCGGGAAGAAAGACAGAGATCAGAAGAACCAATTAAAAAAGGTCAATGAGTTCATTTGTAAAAAATATAATCCGTTTTGCATTGTTTATTTTGCTGCAGGTATTTGTACTGCATAAAATTCCGCCCTTGCATAGATTCATCACTCCTTACTTATATTTCCTGTTCATCATATGGCTTCCATTCAATACAGGAAGAGCTTTGTTGATGGTGATTTCGTTTATATATGGATTAACGCTGGACTATTTCCTGAAAACACCGGGATTACATGCGGCTTGTTGTGTGCTGATAGGCTATGTGCGACCCTTCCTGATCAATATTCTTACCCGGCAGGAGGCAAGTGAACAAAATTATGCTTCGCCGTCAATTGTAAGTATGAACTGGGCGCCTTATTTAACTTATGTATTTGTGCTAACCCTGCTGCACCACGGATACCTTGTATTTTTAGAATGGATGCAGTTTGGCAATTTCTGGTATTTTCTTGGAAAAGTGGTAGCAACAACCGGTATCAGCCTGCTATTGATCTTTATCACTGAATTACTTTTCTTTCGCAAAGAAAAATTCAGGACCAACACAGTTAAGTAAATTCGCTTACTTGTATTTCGTGTAATAATGTGATGGAAAAATAAATATTCATACCGGTACAATAAATTAGTGGTTTCTTCATTCGTAATTTGCACTTTGTAATTCTTTCTTCACCGTATGTCCGTTTTTAACCAGTCGCGCAGTACTATAATCAGGCTCATTTTTTTGGGAGTATTTATTATTATAATCGGACAACTTATCAACCTTCAATTGTTTTCGGATAAATACAAACAACTGGCTATGAATAATGCCTTGTTTGCAAAAGTTATTTATCCAGACCGGGGCATCATATATGATCGTAAAGGGAAAGCAATTTTGAATAATACAATTATGTATGACCTGGTAGTTACACCCAGCCAGGTCAAAAACGTTGATACCACTGCATTGTGTTACTTGCTAGGGATCGATACAACGGAGTTTAAACAACGGATGATTGAAGCGATATTTAAAAACACCCGCTTTCGTCCTTCTGTATTTGAAGGCTTATTACGTTCTGATCTTTATGCAAAACTGGACGAGAACATCTGGAAATTTCCGGGCTTCGACCTGGTAGAAAGACCTGTAAGAAAGTACCCGTTTAATGCAGCCGCTCATATCCTGGGTTATATCGGTGAAGCAGATTCCAGTGTTATCCGCCGCTACGGTGGATTTTACCGTATGGGTGACTATATTGGCAGAAGTGGTCTTGAGCAATCTTATGAAGAAATATTAAGAGGTCAGCGTGGTGTTAAATACATTATCAAAGACAATAAGAATCGTTTGCAGGGCAGTTTTGAAAAAGGCGAAAATGATACTGCAGCAATAGCAGGACGGGGATTGAGAACGTCAATTGATATCGAATTACAACAACTGGCTGAAAAATTAATGACAGATAAAGTAGGCGCAGTGGTAGCCATTGAACCTAAAACTGGTGGAATCATTGCCATGGTTTCCGGTCCTAATTTCAATCCCAATGATCTAACGGGTCCGGACAAGCAAAAAAATTACGCGAGCCTCGCTTTGAATGTTTCTGCTCCACTATTGAACCGTGCCATTAAAGGTCAGTATCCTGCAGGTTCAACCTATAAACCACTTGGAGCGCTTATTGGATTAAACGAAGGAGTCATTACTCAAAACAGTGGTTATGATTGTCATGGTGTTTATACCGTTTGTCCGCACCCGGTAAAATGTGATGAAAAAATTGCAGGACATGCCGCCAATTTGAGATTGGCCATCGCGCATTCCTGTAATTCATTTTTTTCGCAAACACTTAAACTAACCATTGATAATCCGCAATACCATAGTGCAAGAAGGGGATTAACCAAATGGAAAGAATATGTAAATGCATTTGGTCTCGGGCACCGGATAGGTGTAGATCTGCCAAGTGAAGACGGTGGAAATATTCCGGACACCACTGCTTATGATAAAGAATACCGTGGCCAGTGGAATTCCTGTACAATGGTAGGTGGTGGACTTGGAATTGGGCAAGATAAGATGTCTGTAACTCCGTTGCAAATGGCAAATGCAATATGCATTGTCGCCAATAAGGGATATTTCTATACACCACATTTTGTTGAGAAAATTGATGGAGGGTCTACAGAAGACACGTTATTAAACAGGTTCAGCAGGAAGCATGAAGTGCTGACCCATATTTCGGATGATGCTTATGAAACTGTAATCAGCGGTATGCAGGATGTAGTTGAAATTGGTACTGCAAGAATAGCCCGCATTCCTGGTATTGATATGTGTGCTAAAACTGGAACAGCGCAAAACAGATTGGTTGTACTGGGAAAAGCAATTGACTTGCCAAATAATTCAATGTTTGTTTGTTTTGCTCCCCGAGAGAATCCGAAAATAGTTATCGCAGTAGTTGTACAGAATGCAGGGTATGGATCTAAATGGGCCGCACCAATCGGATCTTTGCTGGTTGAAAAATACCTCAATGATACTTTGCGTGCAGAACGGATTAAAGAAGCAGATGTAATTTCGCATTCAAACCTGATGCCCACTTATCTGAAACGGGTTCAATATCATGAGGATTCATTAAGGGCAGCGCTTTGGGCCAGGCAAACAGGAGATAGTACCCGTTGGTTTAAATATGTCTCTCCATCTTTCCGTGCCATGCAATTGGATACAAGCAGGAGAACTGATAATAAAATACCAGACGACAAAAAAATATTTATGATCAAACCAAAAACCAATAACACGATTCCGCAAAAGGATTCTGTGAGACATTAATATATGAATCAACGGAACGCTATTATATCAAAGGGTGCAGATTCATTATTGGTATGCCTGTATATTATACTGGTATGTATTGGTATACTCAGTATTTTTGCCACCAGCTACAAAGAAGGCGATAATGTTGTGCAGGGCTTTCTGTCTTTCAAAACAGATTATAGCAAGCAGTTTTATTTTTTTATCATCAGTGGTATTTTGGCCACGTTTGTATTGATTACAGACAGTAAATTCTTTACGGCTACAGCAAATCTTTCTTATGCGGTAGGAATATTTTTAATGTTACTTGTTTTTCCTTTTCATTCCGATATTAAAGGAACCAAATCCATTATCAAACTTGGCGGTTTTAATTTACAACCTGCTGAAATGTGTAAGTTGTTTGTAAATCTTGCGCTGGCCAAATATCTTTCTCGTATTGAAACAGATTTCAAAAAAACAAAATCTCAGTTGATTGCTGCTGCAATTGCTATTGCACCTGCTGTACTGAGTATTGCGCAAAGTGAAATGGGACTTGCATTGGTTTATTTTTCTTTCTTCCTGGTAATGTTTCGGGAAGGTCTTCCCGCTGCTATACTGGTAGTTGGGTTTTCATTGGGGGCGCTGGTGGTAGCTACTTTAGTTGTTCCGCTGAATACACTGGCTTTTGTTCTGACTGTTATTGCCGCTGCAACTATTTATTTTATGCGAAGGCAGATAAAAAGGAGACGGGAAGTTCTTGTAACTATTATGGCTATCTGGGTGGTATGTGTTAGTGTACAGCGGTTCGCTGTTCCCTTTGCATTTAAGCATGCATTGAAATCCTACCAGGTAGAGCGGATTTACAGTATGCTGGGAAAGGATGTTCCTGAAGAATATGTGAGGGGAAATACAGCAGATGAAGATCCGGCAAAGGCGAGTAAGAAAAAGGAGGCAGGTGATTATAACGTAAAACAGAGTAAAATTGCCATTGGTAGCGGCGGACTTTATGGCAAAGGTTTGCTGAGTGGTACTCAAACAAGAAACGGATTTGTACCGGAACAACATACTGATTTTATTTTTTGTACCATTGGAGAAGGATTTGGATTTATAGGCAGTATGGTTTTATTGGGAATTTATTTTCTGTTGATCATGCGCATTGTTACTATAGCAGAAAGACAAAGAAGTGTGTTTAGCCGCTGTTATGCTTATGGTGTGGCTTCTGTTATATTTTTTCATATTACCATCAACATATGCATGACCATTGGCCTGGCACCGGTAATTGGTATTCCATTACCATTCTTAAGTTATGGAGGAACAGCCCTGCTTACATTCACTATGCTTTTGTTCATACTTATTCGCCTCGATGCAGACCGGCAAATGGTACTCCGGTAATAGCATTTCATAGAAAGGCTTCAATTAAATTGCAGCATGAAAATTATTCCACTCAGTGAAGGTTCGTTTACCATCGATAAATCAAAATTGTTCGTTCCATTCAATACTGGAACAGATGATTTGCAGCAACGTCCTGTTGGAAGTTTACTGGTTGAAGTGCAACCATTTTTAGTTATCACGAGCGAAGATGTATTGTTGCTGGATAGTGGCCTTGGTTTTGAAAAAGATGGCTTATTACAAATACATCAGCATATGATGGACAATGATATCAATCCTTCAGATGTAACGAAGGTGCTTATGAGCCATTTACATAAGGATCACGCCGGCGGGATGAGTAAAAAAGATCAAACGGGTCAGTTCGAAACGGCATTTCCAAATGCCACTTATTTTATACAAAAAAAAGAATTTGAATTTGCTTTTGAAAAAGGTTTTCCTTCTTATGTGACGGATGAACTGAATTGGTTAAGCTCTGCTTCTAACGTAACGTTTCTGGATGGCAATGGCGTTATTGATGGATATATTAAATATGAAGTTACCGGTGCACACTGTCCCTATCACCAGGTTTTCTGGATAGTGGATGGCGGAGAAAAAATTTTCTTTGGAGGAGATGTTGCACCTCAACTGCAGCAAATGAAAAGCCGTTTTATTGCCAAGTATGACTTTGATGGCAAAAAATGTATGGAATTGAGGCAACAATGGTGGAAACAGGCAGAGACTGAAAAATGGTCTTTTTTATTTTATCATGATATCCGAACGCCAATATTTTCTTTTTAAAAATCATATACCAGTTGTACAAAACGGCCTGCCCTTGAAAAAGCCTGCCGTTGCTAACCTATGAAAAACACCTAATTAATTTTATTATTGTCGAAAAGGCCGTTGTTTATTCAACTGTCGGTTCATTCTGCGTTCCTGCAACTCCCGCTGGATAAATCCTCCAAAGTCTTTTTCTGATCGAAAGAAGGTATTGACTTTCTCAGGAGAAATTGCCTTTACAAATTCGCCATTGTATTTTTTACGCACGGTAATTATTTTATCTTCTACATCTAACTCGGTCAGGTTTTTTTGTTTTTGTTCCTGGCGAATGCTGCGTATGTCTTCACTATACTTATTATATATTGGCCAGAAGCGTTGTGCTTCTTCAGTAGATAAATCAAGTCGCTTGGTGAGGTATGCTATCTTAAGCGCCTCCAGCTTTTTGCCTGGTTCTTTCTGTTCTGCATCCTGGGCAAGACCCCTGGAAAGCGCACAAATAATAATGAATACCAGTAGTAAATATTTTTTCATGATACTTAATTAAATCAATTAACAATAGGGTTTACGGTTCCGCCATGCTGCTCCAGGTATTGCTGTAACTCTTCATCAGAAACATCTGCCAGCAAATCTTTTCCATCTTCCTCATCATTATTATCTTCTGATAAAACGCTTGTGGTATCAGGTAATACAAGCGTATTATTATTTACAAAATTTTCAATCTCTTCCGTAGTTACTTTAGCTAAATCAGGATTTGCTCCATTTACAATATCGGCTGGCTTGAAATAAAAATAACTACCAGTTGCAATAAAGCCAATTACTATGGCTGCGGCTGCATACCTGAAAATCTTTTTGCCCAAATCAATATTAATAATCCTGGCAGGCGGTTGTTTTACTTTCGTTAGGATGGTTGTGGCCAGGTTTTCAAAATATCCTGCTGGTGTTTCATAAACATTTTTATGTTTAAGACTCAACATCAAAGGCGAAAGATTTTCCAGTTCTTCATTTACAAATTCAACAGCTTTCACTCCTGCCACTATGTTGTCGGAAAATTCATCGAAATAACTTACAGGGCTGGTAAACGGATTCTTTTTTTCTATCTGACCTAATAAAGGAGATAAAAACTCCAGTTCTTCTTTTGCATCTTGTGTCTCCATGGCTTTTATCCTGTTCAATATTGAACCTGATAAACCATCAAAATAACCTTCAGGTGCTTTGTAGACATTTTCAATTGAAATGGAATGAAGCGAATCTGGAACAGTCTGTTCTTCTTGCGTAATCTTCATCATAATTTGAGAAGCAAGTCCGTCAAAATATTCCTGGGGTATAGTATAAACATTTTCTTTATTTATGGTAAGCGTAGGATCTACCCAAAGCGTATCTTCAGTTTCAATTCTAAACATTACTTCACCCGGCAATGCTTCAAAATAACCCAAAGGAACCTGATAAGGATTTTCAAAAGCAATTGCTGCCAGTTCCTGGCTTATTTCCCTCAATTCACTTAATATGGTAGTTCGTTGTTCCATAACACCTGCATAAGACGACGATTGGTATTCAAAGTTTAATGATTTAGTATAAAATCCTCAATTTTTTTTACTGCATGGTGGTAACTGGCCTTTAATGCTCCCTCGCTGGTATCCAGCACTTTACTCATTTCCTCATATGGCATTTCATCGTAATAACGAAGATTAAAAACAACTCTCTGTTTCTCGGGTAATTGCTGCATGGCCAACTGCAGCTTCCATTCCAGTTTATTGGGGTCAAAATATTTGTCTGCCTTGATGCTATTACTCAAACCACTTTCTACATCGCTTAATGAGACAGCCAATTTTTTCTTCTTTTGTTCGAGAAAACTTAGGCACTCATTGGTGGCAATGCGGTATAACCACGTATAAAGCTGGCTGTCTTCCCTGAAATTTTCCAGGGCTTTCCAAACCCGGATAAAGACATTTTGCAAGACGTCATTCGCATCCTCGTGTTCCACCACCATACGGCGTATGTGCCAATACAACTTTTCCTGGTATTTTTTGATGATAGCAGTGAACGCCTTCTCTTTAGTGGGCGGGTTACGAAACTGCAAAAGCAGTTCCGCATCCTGGATAATGACTGCCATAGGTTAGCTGTTTAATTAGACTATATTGTTTAGATAAGATAAATTCCTGAAAGTTTAAACGACGGGAAAATAATAATATTGAATGCAAAGGTTCTTTAAGCAGGACCAATAAGGCTGTTTACTGGCAGTACAATTAAGGAATGTTAATCGCGGGTATTCTATTTTGTGGAATGTAGTTATCCTTTCTTCCTTGCCATAACTTTTTCCGCAGCACCAACAATATGCGAAGCTGTCAATCCATATTTTTCAAGTAGCTGGGTAGGCGTTCCGCTTTCACCGAATGTATCGTTTGTACCTACATATTCAATTGGTATGGGAAGGTTTTTAGCAGCTACCTGGGCGATGCTGTCACCCAAACCTCCTATAATATTGTGCTCTTCAGCCGTAACGGCACATTTTGTTTTACTGATGGATTTGATTATGGCTGCAGTATCCAATGGTTTTACAGTGTGAATATTTATTACTTCTACACTTATACCTTTTGCTTCCAAAACAATCCCGGCTTCAATTGCCTTCCAAACCATGTGACCACACGCAAAAATGGACACATCGGTACCCTCGGAAAATATTTGCGCTTTTCCAATTTCAAAATCCAGGTTGCTTGTAAATATTGGCCAAACAGGCCGGCCAAAACGAAGATAGACAGGTCCTTCATAATTAGCGATGGCCAAGGTTGCTGCCTTTGTTTGTGCATAATCGCAAGGCACTATAACGGTCATGCCCGGTAGCATTTTCATCATACCTATGTCTTCAAGAATCTGGTGTGTTGCGCCGTCTTCACCAAGTGTAAGGCCCGCGTGAGAGGCACATATTTTTACGTTTTTACCGGAATATGCAACAGATTGTCTGATTTGATCATATACACGCCCGGTTGAAAAGTTTGCAAAAGTGGTTGTATATGGAATTTTTCCACCAATTGTTAATCCTGCAGCAATGCATATCATGTTTGCCTCTGCAATTCCACATTGTACAAAACGTTCGGGGAATTCTTTAATAAACTGGTTTAGTTTTAAAGAGCCCAGCAAATCAGCGGTTAATGCAACTATATTTGGGTTTATACGTCCTGCTTCTGCTATTCCATCGCCAAAACCGCTACGGGTATCCTTCTGACCAGTTGATTGTATATCTTTTAAAGCCATTGCTTGTTTATTTATAGACGCAAAGTAAAGCAGAACTTGGCAGTTTTAAAGCATGATTTTGAAATACAGCAATAAAATTATGCCAGGCTACAGAATGAAAAGAGGAGAACATAGCCTGGAATAACAGCTAGTTTAGATTGGCGTTTTGATTGGTATATAATTTATGATCAATCTTGAGCCTTTGTTCCCATTTCCAGGCTGTAAGCATCATATCTTCCAGGGAATATTTTACGGTCCAGCCCAATTGGGTGCGGGCATAATCGTTGTCTGCATATATAGCTATTACATCACCTGGTCTTCTTGGTGCAATCACATAATTTAATTTAACTGCACTCACTTTTTCAAATGTATTAATCGCTTCCAGAACTGTTACTCCATTTCCGCTACCCAGGTTAAATACTTCACATTTTTTTGATGATTTTCCTTCCGTCATATATATCAAAGAGAGGGTATGTGCATGTGCAATATCGCAAACATGAATGTAGTCCCGGATACAGGAACCATCCCTTGTTGGATAATCATTACCATACACTTTCATTTGAGGAAGTTTACCCACTGCGGTTTGAGTAATGGCAGGCACCAGGTTTTGTGGTTTACCAATAGGTAATTCACCAATTTGAATGGAAGGATGTGCGCCAACAGGATTAAAATATCTCAACAATATGCATTGCACATCATTCACTTTAGCAAATTCATTGATTATTTGTTCACCCATTTGTTTGGTGTAACCATAAGGAGATTCTGCTGGTTTGGGTGGTGTCTTTTCTGTTACAGGAATAATGTCCGGGTTGCCATATACAGTGCAGGATGATGAGAAAACAAAATAAGGTGTTTTGAATTCCTGCACACATTTCATCAGGTTAATGAGCGAAACGATATTATTCTCAAAGTACATTAAAGGGTCTTCTACCGATTCTCCTACTGCCTTATAAGCAGCAAAATGTATGATGCCAGCTATGTCTTCGTTTTCCTGGAAAATGGCAAACGTATCATCATAGTTGCAGAGATCAACTTTGTAATTCTTTACTTTAACACCGGTTATTTTTTCAACGCCTTCCAGTATACGGGCGGAGGATCGGGAGTTATTATCAACTGAAATAACTTCAAAGCCGTTCTCAATTAGATCAACAACAGTGTGAGAGCCTATGTAACCGCAACCCCCGGTGACAAGAATTTTTTTCATCAGATAAATCTTAATTACTGCAAGATGTGATCATTTTATTCCTCCACCAAATTCAATAAATACTGTCCGTATCCGCTTTTTAGCAATGGCTGAGCGAGTTTTATAAGCTGGTCTTTGGAAATAAAACCTTTCCGATAGGCAATTTCTTCAATGCAGGCAATCTTTATTCCTTGCCTTTGTTCAATGACCTGTACAAACATTGATGCCTGCATCAGTGAATCAAAAGTGCCGGTATCCAACCAGGCAGTGCCCCTGTCCAGAATAGAAACTTTTAATTTATTTCTGCGCAGGTATTCTTTATTTACATCAGTTATTTCATATTCACCCCTGGGACTGGGCTGCAGTTTTTTTGAAATATCTACTACCTCATTATCATAAAAGTATAAACCAGGAACCGCGTAATTACTTTTAGGCGATGTGGGTTTTTCCTCTATAGAAATTGCTTTCATGTTTTTATCAAATTCAACCACACCATATCTTTCGGGGTCACTTACATGATAGGCATATACAATACCTCCATCAGGATTTGCATTTGCTTCAAGCATTTTCCCTAAGCCGCTACCATAAAATATGTTATCACCCAATACAAGTGCAACACTATCTTTCCCAATGAATTTTTCGCCAATTACAAAAGCCTGTGCAAGCCCATTGGGCAATGGCTGTTCTGCATAAGTAAAGCTCAGTCCAAGGTTTTTGCCGTCGCCAAAAAGTTTCTTGAATAATGGCAGGTCGTGCGGGGTGGAAATAATTAGTATTTCATTGATACCCGCCAGCATCAAAGTTGACAGCGGATAATAGATCATTGGTTTATCATAAACCGGCATAATTTGTTTACTGATGGCAAAAGTGATGGGATGCAACCGGGTGCCAGAACCTCCGGCAAGTATAATTCCTTTCATTCGAGGTAAAGTTTTTATGTAAACTGGTAATTGTTAAAATTATTGCCAAGGTAAATAAGTTGATCCAAAAAAAAGCAGCGCCGTTGGGCGCTGCAGAAATTAATTTATTGTTCTTTCACAAGAAAATTTTCAGAATGTAATAAACGATGGCTGCTAATAATGCACTCACAGGAATGGTCAGTATCCAGGCCCATAAAAGATTAATGGTAACGCCCCATCGTACTGCAGATAAACGTTTGGTAGCACCAACCCCAATAATGGAACCTGTAATAGTATGTGTTGTGCTGACAGGGATGCCAAAATGTTCAGTCATGTACAATGTAATTGCACCGGCGGTTTCTGCAGCTACACCTTCCAGGGGTGTTACTTTGGTAATCCGTGTTCCCATGGTTTTAATAATTTTCCAGCCACCGCTCATAGTGCCCAGTGCAATAGCGGTAAAACTGCAAAGCGGTACCCACCAATATTCAGAAACAAATTGGTTAAACGTCAAATCATGACCTTGTGACTTTTCGTAAAAAATGATTGCCGCTCCTATAATACCCATTACTTTCTGTGCATCATTGCCGCCATGTCCGAGGCTGAACATTGCAGACGATATCAGTTGTAATCGCCTGAACCAACTTTCAGCTTTATATGGATTGGCCCGCCTGCAAATATTTACTATTAATAAGGTTAGCACAAATGCGATTATCATTCCAATAAGAGGGGCTGCAAAAATGAAAAGAAAAGTTGGAATCACTTTCGCATAATTAATCACGGTATGGCCATCGCCGCTAAATCCTTTTGCATGTGCAATTGCTGCTCCCATAAACCCACCAATTAACGTATGAGAAGAACTGGAAGGTATGCCAAACCACCAGGTTAGAAGATTCCAAGCAATGGCTGCAATCAACCCTGAGAAGATGACTTCCAGTGTAATAAAATGTTCATTGACTGTTTTCGCTATGGTGTTGCCAATTTTAAATTCATGGTAGATATACTTGGAAACAAAGAATGCAGCGAAGTTAAAAACTGCTGCCCATAATACGGCCTGGAAAGGTGTTAATACCTTGGTTGAAACAATGGTGGCAATTGAATTCGCTGCATCATGAAATCCATTGATATAATCGAAGATGAGTGCAAGTATAATAATTACAACAAGAAAAGTCATAATGAAAATGTGATAAATGTGATAAATTTAATAAATGCGAAAATGTCGAATTGTTTGAATGGCTGTTTCATTGGTTCATTTCTCACATCTTCACATTAATGTTATGCATATTTTATAATAATGGATTCAATAACGTTTCCCGCATCTTCACATTTGTCTGTAACAATTTCCATTACCTGATAAATTTCTCTTTTCTTAATTACTTCTTTGGCATCTGCTTCCGTTTCAAATAACCTGTCAATGCTTAAGTCAAAAATATCATCGGCCTGGTTTTCTATGCTGTTTACTTTTACCAATGCATCAGTTATCTGGCGCATGTTTTTCATGTTGCGCAATTCAATCACAGCATTTTTAATTTGTTCTGAAGCCTGTTCAATCAGATCTGCCATTTTTTGAATGCCAGGTTCATTGGGATTGACTTTGTAAAAATTTATTTTTTTCGCAGAAGAGTAAATATAATCTGCTATATCATCCAGCGCTGATGCCAGGTAATGAATGTCTTCGCGGTCAAAAGGAGTAATAAAATTTCGTCCCAGTTCAGTAAATATGCGATGTGTCAGATCATCATTGATATGTTCCAGGTCTTCCATTTTTGAGATGAGTGCGGCACGTTTATCAAAATCGGGCTCGGTTACCACATCTTTCATCAGTCGTCCCATTTGCGCTACTGTAGCGGCTACCTCTTCAAATAACGAAAAAAAGACCCTGTCTTTGGGCATGAAAATCTTTAAAAAAGAATTGGCCATTTGTAAGAATTTGGGCAAAAATAGCCAGTTTGAATTGCCTTTAAGTGAATTGACTTTTGGTAATAATTTCTTAACATTGGCCATGTTTTTAGATTGATACCAGGCAATAAAGGCTGATTTCAAGCCAAGTAATATCCTGATTTGGTAACAATTATTAATAAATCCTTAATATTGCGCCTTATTTTATAGCCTTGCAAACTAACTGCCGAACCAGGTTTTCACGAATAAACTGTTCCATAATTATTTTATTATTGATAGTCTTTGGTCATGTACAGTTGTCAGCCCAATCTCCAAAGCCATCTCCTGATACAAGCGACCAACACAGCCAGATCGAAGCCTTGATAAAGAAATTAAAAGGCATTACGATAACGGGTTTTATGGAACCCGAATTCCAGGTTGGACAGTCAAAAGGAGAAAACACATTCAGTGGCGGCAATTTCTCCACTAACAGCAACAGCAGGTTCATTATACGGCGGGGAAGGATGCGAACATCCTATACATCCCTGGATAAGAATTCTTTGCCAGTGGTAGACTTGTGTTTCGAACTGGATGGAACGCAGAAAGGTATAAATATAAATGAGTTTTGGGGTCGGATTTATGAAAACAAATGGCAGCTCTTTTCATTTACAACGGGTATGTTGCCCCGCCCGTTTGGCAATGAAATCACCTACTCAACACGGTTATATGAATCTCCTGAACGAGGCAGAATGAGCCAGACACTCATGCGGGGTGAAGTGGACCTGGGTGCTATGATTTCTTTCGAGCCCCGTAAAAAAGACAACCCGCTTAGATATCTAAAGGCATCAATAGGTTATTTTAACGGGCAGGGATTAACCGGCCCGGCTGAATTTGATTCCTTCAAAGATTTGATCAGCAGAATCTCACTTAAATCATATCATATATCAAAAAGGTTTTTTTTATCAGGGGGTGTCTCTTTTTTCAAAGGTGGTATTGAACAGAACAGCAAGTATATTTACCGGGCTCTTGAAACGAGCGGCGTAAAAATAAACACCGTAGATTCATCTTTTTCAAATCTTGGCAAAAAAGCGCCGCGTAACTATTATGGAGCCGATCTCCAGCTTAAGTACACGCATAAAAACGGATCTACAGAAATAAGAGCCGAGTACTGGCAGGGAAAACAGACGGGCTCGTTGGGTAGTTCTGAAACACCCGGCGCTTTATTACAGGAACCTTATGCGATAAGAAATTTCAACGGAGCATTTTTTTATCTTTTGCACAATCTCGCTCCTAAACATCAGTTATGTGTGAAATATGATATTTATGATCCAAACACCGATATTAAAAAAACTGAAATAGGTAAGGCAGGTACTAATTTTTCTGCCGCTGATATAAAATATTCCACTTTGGGTTTTGGCTATATTTATTATTGGAATGCTAACATGAAACTGATGTTGTGGTACGATCTTATCAAAAATGAAAGTACTCAGCTTACCGGTTATAAGACAGATGTAAAGGACAATGTATTTACATGTCGCCTTCAATTCGGTTTTTAATATTTTCCAGCTTTATTTTTTTGATAATGATCACATAAACATGCAGCAACATTATGCTAACATGCAGCCTTTAGTTTTGAGGCAGTTGAGAGCTTTGTTAGGTTAATCAATGGTTTTAATAAAGCTAAAAGCAGAATTTTCTCATGCAGTCCGCCCCGGTTTCTACCGGGGCGTTTTTAAGTCTCTTAAAAATTTAACCAACCGGTCTGATGTTTGTGTGCGGAATTTGAATAGCGCAGAGTTACCGGTGAATTTCCTACATCAAGCTAATGCCAGCGATGTATCATATGTATCAACACCCACTTCACTATTGACTGGCTTAAACAAATACCAGCACAAGCCCAGAAGCAAACAGGCATATTCATGAATGGTTTCTTTTTGATTGAGTGTTGCAGCATCTTTACTGTCACCGGCCTGTTTTAAATTGCAGGTTACCATGGGATGCAAACTATTTTCCATATAAATTACCAATTCTGGCTGAGGATTATTAAGAAGTGCGTAGTGAATTTTTCTTCCTTCTATTTCAATAATTCCGCCACTATTGTTCCTGTGGTCAAATGAAAACTTACCCATATCAAAACCATATTCATTTTTAAATACAAAATGGTTACTTCGGAAACCTGCCTGCTCAATAAAGAACAATCGTTGACTGCCCTGGCTACTGATGCGCGCCGATTGCTGAGCCGGATGATACCTCAGTATTTCCTTAATGCTGTTAGCTTCCATCAGGTGAAATACATGTACGGCATCTTGTTGTTTGCTGGTTAATATCCATTTCATAAAATATCTTTTTTATTATGATAGTCTCAAATTAACACATCGTGTCTCAAATAATTCCACTTTAGTGTTTCCCTGCAAATCCGGTGCAAACTTTATTTCAAATGAATAATTCAATTAAAAATTCTAACAGGTTGATTTGCAGTTTGCCTTTACAAAGAAACTGCCTGGTTTTACACCACGAAACTGCCGATATTAAGTTTATATTAATTTATCAACACACAATGACACAAAAAATTCTTTCCAAGTCAATAAAAAATCGTATACATGATTCGTAAAAAAACCGCATAAAAATGATACGTTCATTGCTCTGGTAAAATTTTATTATCAGATCTTCTGTATAATAATTCAATAGCCAATTCCAGTTGCATTAAAATGAAAGGGTTGCTAACTCTCCGGTAACAATTTCTTCAGCTACGCATCACATTTGTATAACACATCCATCACATTGGCATAAACATTTGGTTATACGGTAAGGGCAATTTTGTATCTCTTTCTAAAAAGAGTATAACCAAAATTACTGTTATGATGCAACTATCTACATCCTTACAAAGGACCTGTTTGTTACTTTGTTTAGTAGCAACCTCCCTGCTCAGTTATGCACAGCGATCCGTTACAGGACGCATTTTGTCGGCTGAAGACCAAAAACCTGTTGCAGGCGCTACAATAAAAGTAAAAGGCGCCAACAGGCAAACACTTACCGATCAAAACGGAAATTTTACAATTAACGCTGCAGAGAATGAAACTTTACTTATTACAAGTATTGGTTTTGCAGCTCGCGAAGTAAAGGCTTCTGCTGATTTAACCAATCTTATGCTGGTTACAAATGCTGAAAATTTGAATGAAGTTGTTGTAACGGCCCTTGGTGTAAAAAAAGAAGTAAAACGCCTGGGTTATTCAGTGCAGGAAGTCAAAGGTGCTGACCTTGTAAAAGCAAGAGAACCCAATCCTATCAATGGACTGGTGGGTAAAGTATCGGGCCTGGATGTAGCTATTTCCAGGGAATTGCTGGCTGCACCGGCGGTATCGTTGCGCGGCGGTAATATTTCATTGTATGTAGTAGATGGAATGCCCATTAGTTCTGACACATGGAATATAAGTCCGGATGATATTGAAACATATACGGTACTGAAAGGATTGGCGGCAACTGCGTTGTATGGCAGCCGTGCACAAAACGGAGCAATATTGATTACAACAAAAAGAGGCAAAAAGAATAGTAAAGGATATACCATAGAATTTAATTCAAGTGTTCAGGTAGATAAAGGTTTTATTGCACTGCCAAAAACACAGGCCTTGTATGGAGGCGGAGATTATTCCCAGTACTCATTTGGAGATGGTAAAGGTGGTGGAATTAATGACGGTGATTATGATGTATGGGGACCAAAATTTGAAGGACAGTTAATACCTCAATATGATAGCCCCATTGATCCCGTAACAGGAGTTAGAAAAGGAACCCCTTATTTAGGCCGTGGCAAAGACAATCTTAAAAATTTCATACAAACTGGTTTACTAACTACCAACAGCCTTAGTTTCGCTGCTGCGGGTGATCGTTCCAGTATCAGGATGTCTCTAAGTGATAGTTATCAAAAAGGCATTGTTCCGAATACGAAACTCAATATCACCAACTTCAATGTAAATGCCAGTTACGATTTAAGCAGTAAATTAAAAATAGAAGGCAGCTTAAATTATAACCGCCAGTTTACACCCAATATACCAGATGTTCAGTACGGCCCAAACAGCATTATCTATAATCTAACTATCTGGACCGGTGCTGATTGGGACGTAAAAAATCCTAATATCATTAATTACTGGCAACCTGGTAAAGAAGGTGTTCAATCTAATTTTGCAGAATACCAGCGTTACCACAATCCCTATTTTATGAGTTATGAGTGGTTGCGCGGTCATTATAAAACAGATGTATATGGAAACATTGCATTAACCTATAAAGCCAATTCTCATATTGACGCCATTCTTCGTGCCAATGTAAGTACCAATGATGTATTGCGTACTGAAAAACTTCCCTATTCTGCACACCCCTACGGACGTGAGGGAAACCGCGGTGATTATCGTGAAGACAGGCGCTCCTTATTTGATAATAATATAGAAGGTCTGGTAAAGTACAATGGAAAAATAGGTGGTGGCTTTACAGTGAATGCACTTGCTGGTGTTAACGCACGCAATTTTAAATACAATTCCAGTTTTGTTACTACAGATTACCTGAATGTGCCGGGCTTGTATAGTTTTTCTAACTCTCTTAACCCAATAAAAGCCTATAGTTATACTGCAGATATGATTGTTTTAAGCGGCTATTATTCTGCAGACATAGAATTTAAGAATTACCTCTCTGTAACTACCACAGGCAGGGTAGATAAAAGCTCCAGTCTCCGTTTGAATAACAATTCTTATTTCTATCCTTCTGTTTCAGCAGCTTCTGTTATTTCTGATTATGTTACGCTACCCAAAGTAATCAGTTTCTTAAAGGTGAGGGCCAGTTATGCAACAGCTAAAGCCCCGGCAACTTCATCTTATATCGGACCAGCAGCCTATCCTATTGGTTATGGAGCGCCTTATGTAACTACATATGGTGGTCCCGCATACAGCTTGTCAGATCCTGCATATACTGTTGGTACAGTATACAACAACCAGACAGGTGCTTATGCACCGGGTAATAAGATTGATCCAAACGTAAAATCATCTACTACTACCAGTAATGAATATGGTTTGGATATTCGTTTTCTCAGAAACAGGCTTGCTTTCAGCGCTACTTATTACTCTAATATCATAGGGCCAAATATAGTTGGCGTTCCTTTGTCTCAAACAACAGGACTTAACAGCTACAGTACCAACGCTATTAAAACAAAACTTTCCGGAGTTGAACTTTCATTAAGTGGTACACCGGTTCAATCTCAAAATGGCTTACGCTGGGATGTATTGGTAAACTGGTCAACTTATAAAGAAGTATACAAAGATCTTCCTGCGGCTTTTGAAAGTTATCAGTTTCACCAGGGAGACCGTGTAGATAAATTATTTGCAAGTGTGACTGCAAAAACACCAGATGGACAAGTAATAAATAATAGCGCTGGTTACGCAGTATATTTACCCAAACAGCAATATGTAGGTAATGGAGATGTAGACTGGAGTTGGGCCATTAATAACAAAATTAGTTACAAGACATTTAGTTTGTCCTTCCAGTTCGATGGGAAGGTTGGTGGTAAAGTACAGGATTATGTGTTGAGAAAATCAACAGAAGGTGGAAGCAATATTGAAACCGCACAAGGAAAAGTGGGTGAAGCAAGAGACTATGAATTTCATCATTACAATGATCCTGGTTTTGCCGGTTCTTATGTAGGTGAGGGTGTACAAATAGCTAACGGAGCTACTATTCAATACGACCCGGTTACGGGTGTTATTACCAACTACAAAGATTTGACTTTTAAACCCAACGCTTCCAAAGCGAAGTATATACAGGATTATGTAAGTAGCTTCTTTAATAATTTTGAACATACCTCTGTTGAAAAAACCTATGCCAAGCTGCGAGAAGTAGTCATTACTTATGCAGTTCCAGCTAAATTTTTTGGACCCAAATCTTTTATTACTAAAATAGATGTTTCATTGGTAGGCCGTAACCTCCTGTATTTCTTCCCCTCGCGTTTTCATGATATTGATGTAGACCAGTATTCAGGAAGAAATATTTATAATGGCAATAGCCGCGAGCCAAACTTACAAACACCTACTACCCGCAGTTACGGCATTAATGTAAATTTTGTTTTCTGATAAAATAAAGAGCAGATATTTTCTAAAATAACAAAATAAAAAAATGAAAAAATATAATTATCATATTGCTATCATACTTGCACTGGCGCTGTTAGCAGGCAGTTGTAACAAAAAGTATGATCAATATACACCCAACCCAAATTTACCAACAAGTGTACCTGCTTATCTTCTTTTAAGGCAAGTGGAAAATGATATGGCTGTTTTTCCTGGTGGAGATGCTGATAAGTTTTCTCAGTATACGTTGTCATCCTACACTTATTACGGTACCAATGAATACTGGACGGGTGCTGCCAACCTTAACTATGGTACTCTGCGCAATGTGGTGGCAATGGAAAATGAAGCAAAAAAAGCATCTGGTAGCGACAATAATCCGTATAGTGCGCTGGCAAAATTTTTTAAAGCCTATTTCTTTGTAGAGATGAGTTTGAAAGTCGGCGATTTGCCAATGACAGAAGCATTGAAAGGATTGGATAACTTAACTCCGAAGTATGATGCACAAAAGGATATTTTTAAACAATCGCTTCAATTACTGGAAGATGCCAATACACAAATGGCAACGTTGATTAATACATCCAATACTTCTTTACTGGGTGATTTTTATTTCCAGGAACGGATCAGTAATAGTAAAACTCCCCTGGATGCTTTAAAACAATGGCAGAAAGTAGTAAATACATTTAAACTGCGTGTACTGATTAACCTGAGTAAAAAAGAGGCAGATACAGATTTAAATATTAAGCAAAAGTTTAGTGATGTAATCAGTAATCCAACAAAATATCCAATCATGGGTGACCTGTCTGATAACCTGGAGTATGTTTACAATACCGCATTTAATAAGTATCCGAATAATAAGGAAAACTATGGATTTGATGCATTGCGTTTATGTGTGGCGGCTACCTGGTTAAATACTTTATCAGGACTTAATGACCTGCGTGCAATGAAAGTTGCAGACCCGGCGCGTGGATTAGGTTTCCCGGATACGGATTTCAAATCTTTTGTTGGTGCCAGTAATGGTGAAGATGTAAGTACAATGGGTGGTAAAGTGGTGGCTGGCTTGTATTCGCCCATTGGCCGTAAACGTTATTACGATGGATTAACAGGTGAAAATACTTTTATTATCGGCTATCCGGAAATGTGTTTAAATATTGCGGAAGCCATTAACCGCGGATGGGTTGCAGGAAATGCAGATGACTGGTATCAAAAAGGTGTTAAGGCAATGTTTAGTTTTTATGGAATAGTAGATGGCACAAATACAGTAAGCTTTTTAAAAACGACGGCACCTGGCGTTTATGTAGATTATACAGTTAATTTTAGTTATAGCACATACTTCAACCAGCCTGCAGTAAAATATGCCGGAAACAACGAGACAGGTTTGAACCAGGTGCTTACTCAAAAATATCTTTCTCTTGCACGCAATTCCGGTTTCCAGGGATATTATCAATGGCGCAGAACAGGAATACCGGCATTTTTAACAGGTCCAGGTATTGGTAATAGTGGTGTTATTCCTTTGCGGTATCAATACCCTTCCGGTGAATTATCAACAAATGCAGCAAACAATAAAGCAGCCGTTCAAAGCCAGTATGGAGGCAACGATGATATCAATGCAAAAATGTGGTTGATCAAATAAATTTTTTTGAGCACAGGCAATTAGTAATCATTTAGAGGTCGAAGCTTTAAGGCGAAACTATTCTTAGTTTCGCCTTGGGCTTATAAAAATATTTTTTAACCAATCATTCTTAGCCAGTGCCATTCAAATTTGTTAAGAAAGCAATTTTCGTTTTTACGGCAGTATTATTAATTGTAAGTGCTGATGCGCAACAAAAAACGGTCAATATACTTTCTGTACCAGGTAGTAATCAGTATTGTAAAATAGACACCGCAGGAGTTTCAATACTACCCAGCGGAAGGTATCTGACACCGGCGGGTCAATTAATTCGTATCACCAACGATCCATTTGGCATGGCCATTTCACCAGACGGTAAAAAAGCAGTGACGCTTCACAATGGCGTTTTTACTATTATTGACCTGCTAAGTTTACAAAATACCAGGGTGCCGGGATATAACAATGAATTAAATTCACCATTGGCACACGCGCCATTAAACAGCAGCCCTTTTTTGAATGATACAATGAAATCTGCTGTCATTCCTACTGCTTTGCCACAGGGCTCCTTCCTGGGTGTTGCATTTGCACCGGATTCTAAAACGGTTTATTTAAGCGGGGGCGATAATGGTGCGGTGATTGTCTATGATATTGAAAAATTGCTGCGTGTTGATTCCATTTCGCTCAATGGTAAAGCAGGCGGGATTGATTTTGATGAAAGCTTTACTTCCGACCTGCTGTTGAACCAGGATAATAATGACCTGCTGATTTTAGACAGGGCAAATTTTCGTTTAGTCAGGTACGATATAATCAACAAGAAAATCACTGCATCCATACCTACAGGCCGTCAGCCATTTGGCCTGGCATTAACGCCGGATAAGAAAATGGCGTTGGTAGCCAATGTGGGAATGTACTCCTATCCGTTAGTGGAAGGTATTACAAAAGAGAATGCGGATACAATGATGATCGCTCATCATCCTTATGGCGATAATACCCGGGAATCCATCAACGGAACAGCAATAGAAGGAAAAAAAATACCGGGTGTGGGTAGTCCGCATTCTCCTGAAGCAATGAGTGTGTTTACCATTGATCTGGTCACCAACAAAGTGATCGATAAATTTAAAACGGGTTTCCAGGTGGGTGAAATGATAGAAGATGCGGAAGTAGTGGGAGGTGCCAGCCCCAATTCAATAGCTGTGGGTAAACAATTTGCCTATGTAACCAATGCCACCAATGATAATATTTCGATTATTGATTATAAAAATCATAAAATAACCGGGCATATTCAGATTAGTGCAGACAAACACATTGATAAGTACCGCGGCCTTTTACCTTTTGGCATTACACTCAGCAAAGATGAAAAAACTTTGTACGTTGCTTTACTTGGGTTCAATGCGGTAGCTGTAATTGATGTGGCTACAAAAAAGACCCGCGGTTTAATACCTGCAGGTTGGGGACCCACAAGGGTACAGTTATCAAAAGACGAGAAAGAGATATACGTTATCAGTTGTCGGGGTTTAGGTGCTGGCCCCAATGGTGGTGCTGGTTTTATTGCTCCACCGCAGGGAACCTATATTGGCGATATTCAATTGGGCAGTTTTCAAAAAGTATCAATGCCATCTGCCGCTGAGCTAACTGCCTATACCAGACAAACCATCAGTAATACATTTGTGAGTACGGCGGCAAGCGACGATCCCAAAAATCCATTACCTGCATTGCCCGGTATGCATCAAAGCCCGATAAAATATATTGTATACATCACCAAAGAAAACAGGAGCTATGATGAAGTTTTCGGACAATTGAAAAGCGCAAAAGGAGATAGTACACTGGCAAGGTTTGGTGTTAATTGTGAATATACGCTGCCTGATTCTTTGCGCGGCAAATATCCTTATCTGAAAGTAACACCCAATCATCATAAAGCAGCCAGGCAATTTTCCTTCAGCGATAATTTTTATTGCGATAGCGATGCTTCTATTCATGGTCACCACTGGATGATGGGTGTAATACCTAATGAGTGGGTAGAAGCCAATTCAAGCGTTGATAAAACCGCGAATATTTTTTCAAAAGCACCAGGAAGGCGTTTCCCTGGATCAACCGGTAGTATGGATCCGGAAGACTATGGAGAGATCGGCGGTATGTGGGAAGCGCTGGAAAGAAAAAAAATAAACTTTTACAATTTTGGAGAAGCCAATGAAACCGCGCATGTGCGTGAAGAATGGATGGACACGGCTACCGGCGCAGCACATGCGGTAATGGTTCCCATGCAAAAAGCATTGTTTACGAGAACCAGTCACAACTATGCTGGTTTTAATATGAATATTCCCGACCAGTTTCGCATGAACCAGTTCGAAGAAGAATTCGCAAAGAAGTGGATTAAAGGAAAACAGCCCTTGCCTTCTTTAATCACCATACAGGTGCCCAATGATCATACAGCAAAACCAAGACCGGAAGATGGCTATTATTTTCCTCATTCATTTATGGCTGATAATGATTTGGCCTTGGGAAGAATTCTTCATTTTCTTTCCCGCACCAGATACTGGAAAAATATGCTGGTGATTATTACCGAAGATGATCCACAGGGTGGTGTAGATCATATAGATGCGCACCGTAGTATTTTAATGATGGCGGGCCCCTATGTTAAAAAAGGTTATACCAGTCATACACATGCGAATTTTGGTTCCATCTTAAAAACTATTTACAATATTCTGGCCGTACCTTATGTGAACCAGTATGACGTTACGGCGTCTTTATTGCAGGATTTTTTTACTGACAAACCGGACTTCACTCCTTATACCTTAGAAAATCACGATGAGCGAATTTTTGACATAGGCAAAGCCATGAAAAAGTACAACCGGAGTATTGACTGGCGCAGGATAATGCAGGGTCCTGAGATGGATGATGTGGATGACATGCGAAATGATCATTATAAACAAAAGAAAGTATCCAGGTAAACAGATGGCTATGCTTTTTTCTTTTCTCAAATATTTTTTATCAGCTGTGTGTATATTGTTTTTTTCCCTGCCGGGTGATGCACAATTAAAAGATACATTGCCCTTTGTCATTCTTAAAGAAATAAAAGTAGTGGGATACAAAACCATGAATGGCATAGGACATTTTAATGAAGTGCACGGTCCAGTTATATACGCCGGAAAAAAAACAGAAATAATTGAAGTGGATAGCCTGGATGCCAACAAAGCTATTAATAATACCAGGCAAATTTTAGGACGAATACCCGGATTATACATTGTAGAAAGTGAAACTGGAGGTTTTGTTGCCAACGGTATTGGCGTACGCGGATTGAACCCTGTGCAGTCGCTGGAAATAAATGTGCGTCAGAATGGTTATAATGTAGCAGCAGATGTTTATGGCTATAATGAAACATATTATTTGCCACCCATGGAAGCAGTAGCAAGGGTTGAACTCATAAAAGGAGCTTCTGCTATTCAGTTTGGATCTCAGTTGGGGGGTATGGTGAATTATGTACTGAAGGAAGCCAGCCCGGATAAATCGTTTAATTATAGTACCATGCAGACAACTGGCAGCAATGGCTTATTTAATAGTTATCATGCAACGGGCGGCACCATAAAAAAATGGAGCTATTTTAGTTTTCTCAATTATCGTACACTGCAGGGCTGGCGACCTAATTCACAACAACAGCAATTAACGGGGTATGGTAAAATTGCTTACCAGGCCAATAAAAAAATGACAATTGGTATTGAGTATTCTTTATTGCGGAATAAGATAAAAATGCCCGGGGGTTTATCTGACAACCAGTTTAATACAGATAGCAGAGCGTCTGTCCGTTTCCGTAATTGGTTAAAAAGTCCATGGAATGTAGTAACCGCATCTGTGGATTATGCGATTCATAAAAATACTTCTTTACATATTAAATCAACTTTTCTTGCAGGAGAAAGAAGCCTGGTATGGGTTAATACATTACCTGGTGAACCGGATATAATAAACCCTGTAACCGGACAATTTACTAACCGCGAAGTAGATAAAGAATTAATGAAAAGCACTGTTACAGAAATTAGATTGTTGCAAAATTATAATGTTGGTAGAATAGAAAGCACCCTTTCTACAGGTATACGTTTTGCTATAGCCGGGTTCGACAGAAAAGAAGAAGCACCCGGGACCAATAAAAGCGATTTTGATTTAACAACGACCGCCGACTTCGAAGAAAAATTTCATTTTGCTACCACCAATATCGCTGCTTTTATGGAAAACTGTTTTCGGGTAGACAACCATTTTTCTATTACGCCTGGTATCCGATTTGAATCTCTTGTCAACGAAGCAGAAACAGAAATAGAAGTAAATGGAATTGAAAAGGAAACAGAAGAAAAGAAAGAAAGAAGTTTTTTATTATTGGGACTTGGGCTGCAATACAATACCGGAAAGTCAACCGTTGTTTATGGTAATATCTCACAGTCATACAGGCCTGTGGATTATGCCCAGTTAGTGCCGCTGGGCTCGGTATCTAAAGTTGATCCCAATATCAAGGATCCCAAAGGCTGGAACGCCGATTTGGGAATAAGGGGGAATATTCAATTTTTTTTTAGTTATGATATCAGCCTCTTTTATTTAGGTTACAACAACCGTATCGGGCTTGTCAATAGTATGGATGCCAACGGTGCTCCGTATATCCTGCGCACCAATACTGATAAAAGTATACATAAAGGGATTGAAAGTTATATTGAATTAAATATAACCCGCGGATTGAATATTAACAAGGCGCTGGGAGAGCTGAGCGTCTACAACTCTTTTGCTTATACAAATGCGCGGTATACAAATGGTATTTACAAAGGCAACCAGGTTGAGTATGCTCCTGAAGTAATCAATAGAATAGGTATTACATACACAAAAAATATATATTCAACCTCTTTCCAGTTTTCTAATCAGTCAAAAGCATACGGAGATGCTGCGAATACTGAAATGAATAATGACCTAATTACTGGCCGTATACCCGGAAACAATATCATTGACTGGTCAGCCACTTTAACCATCAATAAACTTAAATTCAAAGCGGGTCTCAATAACCTGGCGGATAAAAAATATTTTACGCAACGTACAGATGAATACCCGGGACCCGGTATCATACCTTCTACCGGCAGAAGTTTTTATTTTGGCTTTGGATATAATTTATAAAAAATCCATATAATTATGAAGAGGTTTTACATCTTGTTGATTTTTTTGTTTACGATTGATTTAGCGAACGCACAAACCAAAACAGAAAATGTAATTATTGTAACGCTGGACGGTATGCGCTGGCAGGAGGTTTTTGGCGGGGTGGATGAAGTGCTGGTAAATGACAGCGTCTTCAATCACAATCGCAAAGGCATAAATGAAAAATTTTGGGCCGCTACACCGGAAGAACGGCGTGTAAAATTATTTCCCTTTATATGGACCACCGTAGCTAAACACGGGCAGATCTATGGCAACAGGAAATTTGATAATAAAATAGATAATGCCAACCCATACTGGTTTTCATATCCCGGGTACAATGAGATTTTTACCGGCTATCCGGATACCGCGGTAAAATCTAATGATAAAATTTTAAACGCGAATGAAAACGTGCTGGAGTTTATTAACAAGCAAAAAGGATATGGAAATAAAGTGGCGGCCTTTACTACCTGGGACGTATTTCCCTATATATTAAATAGTAAACGCAGCGGAATTTATGTAAACGCAGATGTTGATGCACTGAAATTTGATTCACCCAACCTGCAGCTGATAAATGATATGCAGTTTCTCACCACCCGACCCATTTCGGTAAGGCCGGATGTATTTACTTATTTTGCCGGAAGGGAATACCTGAAAGTATATCACCCTAAGCTGCTTTATATTTCCTTTGATGAGACCGATGATTTTGCACATGAAGGTTTATATGATCAATATATCGGCAGCGCGCATGCCGAAGATGCCATGCTGGCTGATTTATGGAACACCATTCAATCCATACCGCAATACAAAAATAAAACCTCGCTGATTATTACCTGTGATCACGGCAGAGGGGATAAAATAAAAGCTACATGGACTGATCATGGAAGTAAAATTGAGGATGCACATGAAATATGGCTGGCGGTAATAGGTCCGGATACAAAGTCTTTGGGTGAAATAAAAACTTCAGGGCAGTTATACCAGAAACAAATTGCCGCTACGATTGCGCAATTGCTTGGGTTTACTTTCACCGCCCATCACCCGGTAGCGGATCCCATTATTTCTATCTATAAAAAATAATGCTATGGCAGTAAAACAAATTGAAACAATTGTGGATGAAATTTTTGATTTGTATGACAAGCATGGAGCGGAGGAATATGCGGGAGAAAAAATATCTCAGTTGGAACACATGAGCCAAACGGCACAATTGGCCATGGATGAAGGTTATGATGATGAAGTGATACTGGCCGCATTCCTTCATGATGTAGGACATTTATTGCCCATACACGATGAAAATGAATCCATGAATGGATATGGAATGATGGATCATGAAAAAGTGGGAGCGGTGTATTTGCGCCGGGTTGGTTTTTCTGAAAGGTTGTGTAAACTGATAGCATCACATGTAAATGCAAAAAGATATCTCACTTTTAAAGATCCCTTGTATTATAGCCGACTGTCTGAGGCAAGTAAAAAAACACTGGAGTTCCAGGGTGGCAAAATGAAAGCCGCTGAAGCAATGGAGTTTGAAGCAGATCCCTTATTTGATCTATATATAAAAATGAGACGCTGGGATGAAGCCGCTAAAAGGGAACACCTGCCGTTGCAAGATATTGACCTGTTCCGTGAAAAAGCGATAGCGCATTTAATAGGTGAAGGGTACAAGGTTTAAGGTATAAGGCCTTTCACCGTAAATTCCCATACTTATTTTTGTTCTTTGTATCTTGTGTGAAACACTTCACAGCTTATTTTAATTCTTGTACTTTTCTCCCTATAGCTTACATCTTAGACCTTACACCTTTCATCAAGACATTGCATTCTTACAATTCTTTCTCCAGCCATTTTTTAAATTCACTCATCGAGTTAAATTCTTTATCGGGTTGATGTGGCAATAATTGATCAGCCGTATGTGTACCATTGGTAACACAAAATGAATAAAGACAACCCGCATTTTTTCCGGATTGAATGTCAGAAGGAGTGTCGCCAATATTGATTACATTTTTTGCATCTTTAATCCCCAATAGCCGCATCGCTTTAAAGATCATATCAGGATGTGGTCTTCCATGTTCCACTTCATCACTTGCAATGGACGCTTGTAGGGTGGTAGTTGAATTACCAATGTATTGCTTATTCAATGCGTGTAACCAGCCTAGTTTATCAAGAATGATATTAGTGACTTTACGATAAAAACCCGTAGTGAGTGCAATGGGAATATTTTTTTCTTTCAACAATGCAAACAGCTCAATGCACCCGGTAGTTGGATAGATCGGGCTGTTTCGGTAATGATCTTCCAATATTTTCCTGAAAATACCATACGAATTTTCAACTTTTTTTTCCCATTCTCCATCCTTGTTGCCTACCTGTCTTTCCCAAAAGACTTCAAACACATGGCGCTTGGCCCACCCTTGTACGGCCAATATCTCTTCGTCCGTCATTTGTAATTGCGTTTCCATCGCAGCTTTTGTAAAACAGCTTTCTACTTCATGTTCATCTCTAACAGTAGTTCCTGCCATATCGCATACAACCAATTGAATCTGATGTGCCGGTTTCATATAAAATAATTTAAAAAATTGTTTTGATAGTTTCTTCAGCAAGACCCGCACTGGTCGTCATACCCTTGCCACCGATGGCCGTAATAATATGAATGTCGGTAGCTACTTCCTGATTAAACAGGTCATGACTTTTGCTTTGTGCATAGTAACCGTTCCAGGCAGTTGCTATTTGCCAGGAAGGCAAATCAAAGATTCGTTTTGCTTCTTCAATAATAATTGCATTGATTTCCTGATTTACTGCAAAGCCCAGTTTATCCTGTTCCGCAGCAGCCGCATATTCATGTGAATCGCCAATGATGATGCTGCCATCAACAGCTTGCTTAAAAAGAATGTGAACGCCCCATTTTCTAAATCGTTCTTCTATCGCGTCTGCCTTTAATGTATGAAACGAAGGGCATTCATGAAAACTTTCATAACGTCGTATACTGAGCCCCGTTAGAATAGAACCTTTCAATGAATAGTTCTCAACCGGTACTGTTTTCATCATCTGCAATTTGGAAATTTCAATATCACTTTCATAAAACAATTGCGGGAAAAGGTTGCTGAAATCTCTGCCATTGCAAATAACTATTTTATCACTGGTATAAGCTCTGCCAAGATTGTCTTCAACTATACATTTGCCATTTACATGATCGCAAAATGTTACCAGTGTTGTGGGTTGATAGGTGAGTGCCAGTTGCTCCTGCATATAGTCAATTAACCGGTGAATCATTTTTTCCGGCTCCACCGTAATCTCTTCCGGAAAGTACAAAGCTCCTTTGCAATAACCGGCGTTTAACCCCTCATATTTTTCCAGGCAATCTTTTTGATTTAATAAAGTGGATGGGTAGCCTTCTTTACGATTAATATCCCGCAATTCATTTATTAAAGTCAACTCCGTTTCATCGGAAGCAATATATACAGAACCTTGCTGTCTTACACTGATGTCAAAATTGCCTTGCAATAATTTGTAAATTTCGAGACTTCTTCTTCCATAGTCCTGCCATTTGCCACGGCCCATACCAGAGGGCACTACCTGTCCAAAATTGCGCACGGTAGCCTCCATGGGTTGAGCATCTTTTTCCAGTAATAACACTTTCAAACCTTTTTTACAGGCGTGATAAGCATGAAAGCTGCCGAGTACCCCGGCGCCTACCACTATCAGATTATAATGTACCGAACGCATATTATAAGGCAGGGTTTAAGGAAATGGTTTTGTATTTATTCTTAAAGTAAAACCAGGAAACAACAATACTTATGATACCTGTAAGGCCTAAAATAAAACTAACCTGTAAAAAATAACTCAACCAGTTCAGTTTAGGACTAAAAATTTCTTTGTTGAATATGATAAAACAACTGCCCAGGTAACCTACTGAATCCATAAAATAAAAGAAGAAACCAATATTTCCCTTCACATGAAAAGCTGCAATAAAACGATCGAGAAACAGACATTGCAAAGTATTATAACAAATATATAAGCCAATGGTGTATAATACCAGGTTGATGACCGGATCAAAAAACTGTAATTTCAAAAACCAGGATGAAGCCAGTAGTAACAAAAGTCCGGAAAGAATAGAAATATGATGTGCCACTATACTTTTAAAATGATTTTTGAAACCAGTGAGTAAAAGCAACAGACCCAATACACAAACTGCTGCAACTGTTTCCATTTGAGTAAAAATGACCTGATTGAAAGAGGGCTTTACGGTACGCAATATCTCCACCGCATAATTGTCTTTTACATCTCGTAGAATGGTAAGCAATAAGTTAAGAATGGTAATAGCTACCAAACCCACAAAAAACTTTTTAAATAGTAGGAGGCGTTCTTTTCCATTTAATGAAACCCGCTCGCCGCGGCTGCTGGTCTCTTCTACAGTGGGCGAAGGAATTTTTGTAAGCATCCATACAGCCAAAAGTAATAAAGGGATATAAAATATACCGGCAACAAATGGCATGTATATCTCCGGCACTTTCCAATATTCAATACAAACTCGTCCCAGGCTCTTGGCAACACCGGAGCTGAAAATAAAATTGGTGCTTAGTATCAGCGCTAAAAAATCAGTAAACTTTCTCCCTTCAATATAACTAAATACAAGGCCCCATATTAATCCGAGACATAACCCGTTTGTAAAAAGAAAAAAAACATTGAATGGTTTTGGAATCAATGCAAGGAAAAAGAGACTTAGATGCGCGGCGCCAATCAGCGATAAAATATAAAATGAACGTTTCGTTTTATTGATTTCTGAAATGAACTTTATACCTAGGATTTTCGCTCCCATATATCCAAACACCTGTGCTATCACCAACGCAGACTTAAAAGAGATACCAAATACCCTTTCCCCGTCAAACGTTGCAGCGCTCATCGGTTTGCGGAAACCATACATACAGAAGTAAGTAGTAAAACTGGCGAAGGCTGCCCAGGTTACCAACCCGTAAGAAGATTTAATAACAGCGGGCGTAGGTGTGATGGCAGTTAACATGTATTTGCAAATTATTGGCTTTGATAAGCCAAACAACATTAATGGTATTAACGAATCAATAATTTTTTAAAATTGAGACAATGCTGTCTCGCATATGAAACCTTTACAGACAGTCTATTAGAAGGCATAACAGCCCTTAGAAATCCTGGCAGCTAAAATTAGAGGAGTGGTGTTTTCTACTGCAAGTATTACCGGCGGTTACCATTGTCTGAAAACTTAATATTGTCAATGTTATTTTTTTATTACGTTTGTGTTAACCATTTTATTAATTTAAATAACACATATATGGCAGAAACAGAAAAACTTCCCAAAGAAAAAAAAATTACTAAGAAAGAAGTGCGCAAGGCGATATACGAAAAATTGGCCGGCGCCCTGGTGGAATACAAAAGCAGCCTGAATGAAAAAAAATTTAATAATAAAATTAAAAAGGCAACTAATCTCTTTGTAGTAGATATTACCCGGGCCTCTAAAAAGAAAGTAAGAACTGATAGCAAAATGAAAGTAGCAATAAAGAAATAGTATACTTACCCATTAAATTCCGGAGCTATTGCTGACACGCAATAGCTTTTTTATTGCAGAACTAAAAATTCATTTTTCAGTATTCATAATAGTTCACCTGCCTTTGCTTGCAGAAGCATTTCCATACTCCAATGCTGATAAATGTATTGCTTCACCAACAGGATGGCGGGCTTCAAATCTTTCTCCCAGCAGACGGGCTATGGTAGCGGCTAGCTGATTGCCATATAGCTGTTGCGATTCCATTATTTCACCGGCCGATATGATATCGGGTCCAATAATGGCCATCCAGGTTTGACCCGATCCGGGTGTGAACGGACCATGAGTATGCCATGACCGGCTGGTATTTCCTCTTCCGTGATCTGTAGTTATAATAAATGTGGTGTTGTCTTTATAGAAAGGATCTGTTTGAACATAATACCACAGATCCGAAATCAGCTTATCAACCATATTTGCCTGCTGAAGGTATAAATCATAACGGTTACTGTGGACAGATTCATCAGTTTCACCAAGACCCAGCAATACAACTTTCGGGTGTTTGGTTTGAATGTATTCCCTGGCACTCAAACTGGTAAGCAGATCATACCGGGTATGTTTTTTTTCAACAATAGTCTCCTGCAAAAGGTTGATCAAATCATTTGTACTATCGGATGAGGTCTGTAATTTTTCATAGCCACTGTTTACCGTTAGTTTGCTTCTTTCTTCATTAATAATGTATGGGAAAATATTCCAGGAGGTGAATGCTACTACTTTGCCGTAGAATGCAGGCTGTTTGTTGAGATATTCGAGAATGTTGGTGTTCTTGTTATTGATGGCAGTATTGGGAATCAGGTGCCAGTCAGCATATCCGGTAAGAATCTCATTATAACCCGGATAAGAAATTTTATAAAGGTTTTTCATGTTTACCCTGCTACGTAAAAGTCTGTTGCCATATAACTGGCCTTTACTGGCAATCACGCTCCAAAAAAAAGGCATTAATTTTTTCCGCCGCGTTTCAACTAAATCATCCCAATATAATTGTTTTGTAATGGAGGTGTCCGACGTATATTTTGAATTGTTTATGAGCGCAGAATCAGCGCCGGTAAAAACTTCCTGCCAGCGAAAGCCATCGGTAGTAATAATGAAAATATTTTTTGTTTTAGGACCTGATTGGGCACGCAGCAGGAAAGGAATGGAAAATAAGAATAGTAAACAAGTCAATTTCATGGTACCCGTTTTTCAAAAGTATCATTGTTGTATAACCATATCATTAACTGAAAATTAAGTCCGTATTATTTATTTAGCATACATAGTTAACGGGTGGATGAATTATTTATAACATTAATTACACATTAATTCATATTTATGTAACGTTGGCGTAAGAATGAGGAAGCATTGTCATAATAATTTTGCACAAACTACCTCATGAACTCACTTCGTCGTTTGCTTCAGCAACACGCTGACTTTTTTCTTTTTTTTTCTACAGCAATTTTAGTAGCAGTAATGCTCTTCGGCAGCAGCAGTAAAATCAATTGCTTTCTAATTCTGAATAGTATGCATACTAAATGGCTGGATATTATTTTTATCAATCTTACATTTCTAGGCGATGGCCTCTTTAGTGCCATAGCTGCAGCACTGGTATTTTTTTTATGGAAGCTGCACCGGCTTTCGATTCATATCATAGTTGCCTATTTAGTGTCTGGATTAACTGCTCAATTATTGAAAAGGTTATTTATGGCGCCTCGCCCCAGGCAGATCATAACAGCCAGCATGTATCAGTCATTCATAGAAGGAATAACAGGGGTTGGATGGGATAGTTTTCCTTCAGGTCATACCACTTCTGTATTTGCCCTGGCTACTATACTTGCATTGCATATTAATAAAAAGAACTGGGGATTGTTTTTTTTAATAATGGCTATACTGGTTGGTTACTCAAGAATTTACCTGGGACAGCATTTCTTACAGGATGTAGTTGCCGGGGCAATATTGGGTACCGGCATGGGAGTTGTCGTTTATTCTTTTGTCAATTTCAGGAAGGGATTCCTAAAAAGAAGAACTTCGGAAAAAGATTCAGCGGACGATGTGGGCTATTCATCTACCCTCGCTGGTAATTAATTGCTATGAGAAATAAAACAATGGTTTGGTTGCTGCTTATTTCTTTTATAGTACGATCAGTGTTTGCGTCTTTTACCGAGCTAAATAATGATGAGGTATATTATTGGACATACGCACAAAAATTACAATGGAATTATTTTGATCATCCTCCCGGCATTGCTGTGTTGCTGAGAATATTTACCGGAAATCTTTTCCTGCAACAAGTATTTTTCCTGCGTCTTGGTTCAATTGTTTGTGCCGCTATCAGTACCTTACTTATTTACCTTATAGGAAAAAAAATAAAAGATGAATTTACCGGCATCATTGCGGCGATTTTATTTACGGCCTCACCCTATTGCAGTATTATCGCGGGATTATTGGTAATGCCGGATGCGCTTCAATTGGTATTTTGGTTATGGGCGGTACTGCTCATGCTCAGAATCATTGAACCTTTACAACGAAGACAAAAGCTGCGACGCCGGCTTTTATTATTGGGTGTAGTAACGGGTTGCTGTGTGCTCAGTAAAGTGCATGGAGTTTTTTTATGGGTTGGTTTCCTTTCTTATATTGTATTATTTCAGAGAAAATTATTGAGCAACCCTTTTTTATACTATGCTGGTTTTATTTCCACATTACTCATCAGCCCAGTTATTCTTTGGAATATCAGTAACAACTTTGTTAGTTATCGTTTTCACAGCAACCGGGTAAACTTTTTCAGAGAAGTGCATGCGGATAGTTTTTTTCGTGAATTGTTTGGTGAGATGCTTTATAATAATCCTGTCATTTTTGTATTATTGATACTGGCAGTAACTACCATGTTAAAAAAGCAAGTATTTATTGCCCGTTCTGCGAATCAATTGTTATTACTGCTGTCGGCTCCTTTGATAATAGTAGTTTTGTTTATGTCGGTTTTTAGTGATACGCTACCGCATTGGACAGGACCGGCTTTTACTTCTTTGTTACCGCTAATAGCTGCGTTTCTTGTTTCAAAACAATCTGCAAATCAGCCACGGGTTGTTCCTGGTCCCGTTAAATGGGCCACCGCATTTATAGTAGTATTGCTTATTCCGGTGCTCATGATCGTAAAATGGTTGCCCCATAATATTGGTACCAAAGAATGGAATCATCTGGGAGCAGGAGATCCTACGCTTGATATGAATGGGTTTAAAAAATTTGGTCAGCAATTCGGAGCATTATATAAAAAAGATATTGAAGAACAAAAGATAGGAAAAAATGTCTTTCTTGTTTCAGACTATTGGTTCCCGGCGGCCCACATTGATTACTACGTAGCCAGGCCAAACAATATGAATTTTATTGCAATTGGCGAACTGCCTGCCATTCACCACTATGCCTGGTTGAATAAGGAAAGGCCGTTTTTAAAACGGGGCGACGACGTTTATTTTATAACTGTGTCTAATTTTTACAGCCCGCCATCAGATAAACTGGTACAGTTGTTTGCGATCTTGGATAAACCATTTACTATTACTCAATACCGTTCTGGAGTTGCAGTCAGAAATTTTTTTATTTACCGTCTCAGAGATTATAAAGGTGGTCTGCCCGGGAATGGAATATTAAACAGCAATTAGGCATTATTCTTTTTTGGTATCAAGCGTAAAGCCAATGGTAGTGCCAATATCCGGGGTACTGCGCACATGAATGGTTTGCCCATGCGCTTCAATAATATGTTTGCAGATGGCCAGGCCAAGGCCGGTGCCCCCTTTATCACGGCTTCTTGCGGCGTCTGTTCTGTAAAAGCGTTCAAATATGCGTGAAAGATGCTCTTCTTCAATGCCAATACCATCGTCGCTTATTTCTATCAGCACATGTTCACCATCGGTTTTGTAAACACTGGCAATAATGTTTCCGTCGGCTTTGCCATATTTGAATGCATTCTCAATCAGGTTTATCAGTACCTGCCTGATTTTTTCTTTGTCAGCAAAAACAACGGTTTGTACTTCGCTGCCTTTTTTTATGCCTGTGGTAATTTGTTTTTTTTCCAGCTTGATATAAAGTGATTCAAAGACCTCTTTAATCATATCCTGTATAACAAAGTTTTGTTTGTACAACAGTTGTTCACCACTTTCCAGTTTGGATATTTCATCAAGATCATTCATAAGGTTAACCAACCGATCTACATTGCGACTGGCATTTTCAAGAAATTTTTTCCTGATGTCCGGCTGTTCCATGGCTCCGTCCAACAAAGTATCCACATAACCCTGTATGGCAAAAATGGGTGTCTTGAATTCATGTGCCAGGTTCTGCAAAAATTCTTTCCGGTACACTTCATTTTCCTTTAGTACTTCAATTTCTGCTTTGCGCTGTTCGGCCCATTCTTCCACTTCTACGCTTACCTCGTCAATGCTTTTTTTTGGGAGAATGTATTTATAATACATCTCCTCCTTCTTACTGGCCTTGGTTTGATAAATGAACTTATAGATGAGTTTGATGCGCTGGTAAATAAACTCCTGCAGTAAAAAATTGATCAATGAATAGGCAATGATAAATAGTACAATGAATGTAACCAGTGCTATTTTCCAGTTTCCTGTAATTATATAATTGGCCACTGCTACCAATACTGAAATAACCAGTGCATTGACCGTGGCTACCTGTCGCGGTGAAAGATTTTTAAAGTCCATTACCCTAAACGTAATTTGTGTAAAGCTATTGAAGAGTAGCAGCAATAAAAAAAGATGCTTTCTTTGCCGGAAGAAAAAAAAATTTCTTTTTTTTAATTATAAATCGAATTTATATCCCACACCTTTTACTGTTTTTATACAATCCATACCCAGTTTCTGCCGGATTTTCCGGATATGAACATCGATGGTGCGATCTCCCACGATAACATCATTGCCCCATACCTGGTTTAAAATTTCATTGCGAAGGAAAACACGACCGGGTTTGGCTGCCAGCAGGTAGAGCAATTCAAATTCTTTTTTTGCCAGTGTCATTTCTTCATCACTCACTTTCACGATGTATTTAACCGGGTCAATCATTAATTTATCGAATTGCAGTATTCCATTCTCTTTATCACCTGGTTTGTTTATTCTGCGGAACAATGCATTTACGCGACTAACCAGCACTTTAGGACTGATGGGCTTGTTTACATAATCGTCGGCGCCAGAGTCTAATCCTTTGATTTGAGAAGATTCATCACTTAATGCAGTCAGGAAAATGATCAAAGTTTCTTTGAAAGCAGGTTGCGTGCGTAGAATAGAACAAACCTCTACCCCCGTTTTCTTTGGCATCATAATATCGAGGATAATCAGGTCTGGCTTTATCAATTTCGCTTTGGTAAGTGCATCATCTCCGTCTTTGGCAGTGTACACATCATATCCCTCGTGTTTAAGGTTATAATGTATAATTTCCAGTATATCCGGTTCATCATCGGCAATCAATATTTTCTTTTCCTTGCTTTCCATAATCGCCTTTTAATTTGCGCAAACCTACTTTAATTGAACATTCCCGTGAAATGATAATATTAAGTTTACAATTTCTTAATATCTGATGACCGGCTGGTATCAATAAATTCAGGGATAAATTTCACTGCCTATTGTTGTTACACTATTTTTTGCTACTTCTCGTTGCTTGGTATGTTCAATCTTAAGTTTTTTGTCTGTTAGTGCAAGCCTGTTTTCGATCAAAATTTTGTGCGTGATAAAATTATACATAAAGAAAGATGTAGTTTTTCACAAGCAATGCACATTAATATTTAGTTAGATAGCCATACCTGGATACGTAATACTAAGGAAACGTTCTGGTAATAATTCAATAACACACCGGTAATCCTGCAATAACAATGCACAGATATTTTCGCGTGCAACTTAAAATTACCAATTGTGTTAAGAAAACTCTTTTTATTGCTGCAGGTTACTTTAATTGTTTTCGTGGGTTTTGCTCAAACTGCAAGAGTCTCAGGAAAAATAACAGATATTGAAAGTAGCAGCCCGATTGTTGGAGCAACAGTTTCTATTGCTGGTTCGGAAACGAAAAAGGGAGTTACCACCGATGTAGAGGGCCGTTTTTTTATCACGCTTGAATTGAATAAAAAATATACTGTTGTTGTAACCAGCATCGGTTATAATCCTAAGGAAGTAACGGGTATTGAAATTACTGATTCAGATATTCCTACATTGAATATTTCACTTGAAAAAAGCCGGAAGCAACTTGAAAATGTAATTGTAACTGCCAACGTTCGTAAAGAAGCCCAGGCATCATTATATACCGCGCAAAAAAACAGTTCTTCCATTTCAGATGGCATATCTGCAGAGTTGATACGAAGATCGCCGGATAAGAATACAGGAGATGTTTTAAAAAGAGTAAGTGGCGCTTCTGTTCAGGACAATAAATTTGTTATAATAAGGGGTTTAAGTGAACGGTATAATGTATCGTTACTGAATAACTCAGTATTACCAAGTACAGAAGCGGATAAAAAAGCTTTTGCCTTTGACATTATTCCTTCCTCAATTGTTGACAACCTTGTCATTTATAAATCTTCAACGCCTGATTTGCCTGGTGATTTTTCAGGCGGCGCTATCAAGGTATTTACTAAGGACTATCCAACACGGAAAATCAGCGAGCTTTCTGTTTCGCTCGGATATAACTCGATGACAACAGGTAAAAATTTTTACAGCGGTTTTCCCAAAGGTTCAAAAGATGCAGTCGGTTTTTTTGATAATTCAAGGCTAATTCCTGGTCCATATTATAACAACAGAAGCGGTTTTATATTGAATAGCCCGGAGTTTAAAAAAGCAGTAACTAAACTTTTTCCAAATAGTTTTGGATATGAATCTGCTTATAGAAGTCTTCCAAATATCAATGCTACTTATACAGGTGGTAATACTGCTATCTTAAAAAACAACAACAAGCTTGGATATGTATTTTCCCTTGGTTACAGTAACGGCAGGTCTGTTTCAGAAAGAGAAAGAAGCGAGTTTGATATTGTGAAAAGATTCATCTACGATTATAATACTGCTGGTTATGATGAAAAGAACAACATCTCAGCGCTTTTAAATCTCACCTACTCCTATGGCAAGAGTAAAATTTCCTTCAAAAATCTTTTTAATAACAACTTCATTAAAACTGTTGGTATACGAAGCGGAGCCAATTATGAAAATGGTTTAACAAACCCTTTCTATGTAAAGAGTACCAATAGTGAAGCTGCAGGAAATGGCATTGTTAATTCGGTTTTAGAAGGTTTGCACAAGCTGAACAAGTCGTGGACCGTTGACTGGAATACATCTTTCGGTTACACATATAAAAACCAGCCCGATCAACGAGTACTTGCATTTCGCTCACCCGAAAACGATGCCAGTTCATACTATTTGCGGTTGAGTAATGAAAATTCACCTGAAATAAGAAATGCCGGACGAGTCTATTCTTTTCTGGGCGAATACATTTACGGTGCCTCTGCCAATGCGGTTAAACAATTTACCTGGTTCAATCAAACACAGAAGCTGAAATTCGGGACCATGAATTATTATCGTGATCGAACTGTTGAGGTAGATGCGTTGGGATATGCTTCGCTTGATTTTTTAGGTGTTACCATTCCCGAAACAAAAAGCAGTAGCTACAATTCAATATTTTCTTCTTCCAATATCGATAAGTATAATCTTACGGTGGCCAACATAGAAACCAATTCAACTGATTATAAGGGCAATGCCATGATGAACGCGGGATACCTTATGCTGGACAACCGTTTTTCAGATAAAGTTAAATTAACATGGGGTGTACGAGCTGAAAAATACCGGCAGGAACTCAGTGCAAAGGCAAAAGCGAAAAAAGTATATGACAATACCGATGTGTTACCTTCTTTATTATTTACATATGCAGTCAATAAAAAGACCAATATCCGTATTGCTGGTTCACAGGCGGTGAACAGGCCTGAATTCAGGGAGTTGGCGGATTATAGTGTGTTTGATTATGACAACTATGTTGCTATCCGGGGTAATCCTGACCTTGTAAGATGTAAAAACACCAATGCAGATTTACGTTATGAATGGTTTCCTGCTGCCGGTGAAATTGTTTCGGCAAGTTTGTTTTACAAATATTTTGACAAGCCCATCGAACAGACCAACAAAGGAAATGATGTTCTGTCATACGAAAACGCGGATCACGCAACTGCGTATGGCGCGGAAATAGAGTTGAGAAAAAAGATCGATTTTATCAAAGGACGCTTCTTTCAACAACTTACTTTTTATGCAAACGCAGCTTATATAAAAGGAACAGTACAATTTGGAGGACTTAATATAAATAGTCCATTGCAAGGCCAATCACCTTATCTGATAAATGGTGGCTTGAATTACACTGCGGCGAATGATGGATTTTCGGCGAACGTGTTGTACAACAGGATTGGGCCACGCCTTAAATTCAGAGCCATAGGTGGTGCCTCATTGAACATCTTTGAAAGACCAAGAGATGTAGTGGATTTCCAGGTGAGCAAAAAAATGTTTAAGAATAAACTGGAAGCTAAAATTACGATCAGCGATATACTGGCACAACCTTTTACCTGGTACTATAAATATGATGTGAATCCCTCCAATACAAATTATAAAAGCGGGGAGGATAAAATCATCAACAGTACAAAGTATGGCACTACTTCAACCCTTTCACTCAGGTACAATTTTGGCAAATAGTAACGGTATTGGTATTATTTATTATAGAAATATTTTTTTTATTCATCAACAATAATTTAATTATGAAAAAAGTTCTGTTAGGCTTTTTGTTTGGGAGTATAGTGTTGGGATCATGCAAAAAAAGCGATGATACCACTGCTCCTGTTACCCCTACTCCTCCCGTAGAAAGTAAGACACCAGATATTCGTGGAATAATAACCACTGATCAACACTGGACAAAAGATAAGACCTATCGTTTACGTGGATATGTATACGTTACAAATAACGCTACATTAACTATAGATCCGGGAACGAAAATTGTTTCTAACAAAGATTCAGCCGGCGTATTGGTAATTTATCGCGGCGCAAAAATAAATGCTGTTGGATCGGCATCAGAACCTATTGTATTCACATCTAACGAAACAACTCCACAACCGGGCGATTTGGGTGGTGTTATATTGGCCGGACTTGCTACCGGCAATGGTAACCATGCGGTGATTGAAGGTGGTGTTGATGCAGCTTTTAGTGCATTTGGCGGAACGAACGACGCAGATAATTCCGGTACACTTAAGTATGTACGTATTGAATATGGAGGAAAGGCTGTAAACCCCGGTGATGAAGTAAATGGATTGTCTCTGTATGGAGTGGGTTCTGGAACTACCATTGACTATGTTGAAGTAGTACGCGGATTGGATGATGCATTTGAATTCTTTGGCGGTACTGTAAATTGTAAACATCTTATAGCATATAACTCAGCAGACGATGATTACGATATGGACGATGGATATCGTGGAAAAATTCAGTTTGCAGTTTCTGTGAAGGATCCAAAATTCACTGACAATAAAGGAACGACAGGGGATGTATCAAATAACTTTGAATTGGATAATGTAAATCCTGCAAATGGATTTCTTTTATCGAGAGCACCAATATCATTTCCCGTAATGTCTAACTTCACTGCTATTGGACCCAATGGTGCGGCGGGTACTTCTGCAGATTACGGTTGGAACATGCGTTGGAGAAGAGGGGCTAAATTTATCCTGGCCAATTCTATCGTAATGGGTGGACAAAAAGGTGGATTGCGTTTACAGGAGGATTCTTCTATTGCCTATTATGCAAGAGGAACCAGTGCATTTTATAATAGCTACCTGGTTGCTGTCACCAAAAACATCGATGTACAGACAGGATTAACAATCGCTAACCTGACTTATGACAATGCATCAATTACTGCACGAACAACAACTGAATATAAATCTACTATTCTTGGTGCTACTGCGGATATCAAGCTGACAGATCCCTTTAATAATGCGGCCCCAAATCTCACACCTGAAGCGGGTTCGCCAGCATTGACTGGTGCACTCTTTGATTTCGGAAAATTGAGCGACGCATTCTTTGACAAGGTAAGTTACGTTGGTGCATTTGATGGAACTACTAACTGGACTACCGGTTGGGCAGTCTGGGGTAAATAAAGTAAAATTATTTTTGAAGGATGCTTTAAAAACTGCCTTGTCATACAAGGCAGTTTTTTCTTCTGTTCAGTAAAATCGATTAATTAAATAAGAGTTTGATGACCAGGGAAAATGTTGTTAAACTATACCAGGAGTTCCATGCACTGTCTGGATACGTGAACAAGTTGTCCTATTTTGAAAAACAGTTTCAAGCCATTTTTGAATTGTTTCCGGTCTTTGACCCTTCACTTTCCATACTGAGCGATCCTGTGGGGATAGAATTGCTCACCGGTATCTATAAGCGCGATAGTGTGATCTATGCCGGTTTGAAGAAAGACCTCAGGACAGAAAAAAAGATATATGTTCTGGATGTTCGGCCCTTTAATTCTAACCGACTTTTGTTTAACCAGTTTGTGGTGGAAGGATTTTTGAAAGCAGCCGCAACACTTAACTCCAGTCCGGAAGCAACAGCGCAAATAGCAACAATTGAACCTGAAGTTGGTGTGTTGTTGGACAATAGCCACAGGCAGCTAACCATCATACTCGAATATCTTCAGCAGAAAAAAACCCGGAATTTCAGGATACAGTTTATGAAAGTCTTTTATGAGGGATATAGTGATCGGGTTAATAATTTATGTAAAACATTTACGTACAAGAAAAAAATGATTGAATTATTTCTCTATGCGCAGGGAATATTCTTTGCTGACTATCGCCAACAACTAAAGGCCGAATGGATGCAGCGGGAAATACAGGTAAACCTGGCAGACACACAAGATTTTAAAGTACTGGACTGGCGTGACCAGGTACTGATGCTTAAAAACATGGGAATAATTGATGTGTTGAAAGAACGCATCAAGCATCCGGTAGCAAGTGTAAAGAGAAAAAAAATTGACCGGATTATCTGTCGGATCATAGGTCAGCAACCCTATATGACCGATAGCATTACAGAATTCATTAATCGGATAGACTGCCAGTTTTAAAAGAGGAAGTTCCTGATACGGTTAGTGACCGTTCATCTTCATGCCAGCTGACTTTCCTTTCCCAGTTTGATCCAGGGCCATTCTCAATCCTTTGGCCAGAGCTTCAGCAGGACCTACTCCCCAATAATGCAAAAAGAAAATCTTTGGTTCTTCTTTCACCATATGATTGTGTACAGCTACTACTTCAATGCCGTTTTCCACCAATGCTTTGATGACCGGGGCTACTTCATCCGTCAACATGGTAAAATCTCCGCAAACTGCCGCTTTATCTGTTGTTCCCTGCCAGGCCGCCCAGGTATTAAAACCGCCGAATGTACTAACAGGCACAGCATGTTCTTTCAATTGTACGTCCGGTCTTCCAATAGTGTATTTATAAACACCCAGATTCATTTCGCCTTTTGCTCCAATGATAGCATCCAGGGCCGCAGTATTTAAGGTGTTCAATACACTGTCTTTGGGTGCGCTTTTGGGATCTTTTCCCCTCGACTCCTTCACTTTTTCCAATACCGATCTTGCATTGCTGGCCATTTGATCTATTTCCCCCGCGCCGTCTATATGCATATAGATAACATTGGGATGGTTGCGTACAAAATGATTGTGTATTGCTGTAATGGTAAGTCCAAGCCTTATAACTTCCTGCTGAACCGGTTTGAGATCCGTTTCAGTTAATATAATATCACCCATTAGCATAGCCCCATGTGGGGTTGGTGTAAAATTGATCCAGGTGCCCAAACCCATGGGGGGAATGATTTTAAATCCATCTACCACCACGTTCAAATCATTTTGGGGAATAGTAATCTTGTATTCGCCATTTTTTTCCACCCCCTTCATTCCGGTCAATTGTTCAATCTTTTGGATATCCAGTTTTGGATGGCTGGTGTCCTGCATTTTATTCATTTGACCATTTGAAATACTGTAAGAAAGGGTCATCAATAGGATGGGTAGAAAACTTTTGCCGCGCATGGTATTTTTCATTTTATTGAGTTGAGGCGGAAGTAGAAAAGTGTTATTACTTTTTTTTATTCCATTTTCAAAATTATAAAAGTAATCTCCCATAAATGAAAATTTAACATATGTTACCGCCATTTATTAGTTTGGCAGGTCATTAATCCTATGATCGTATCGCAAGTTGTTATACTGGATACCTCAGGATATAAAGCGTTCAGGATCTTTTCCTGTTTTAAAAGGCGGATTGGTAGTATTTTTGCGAATGTTTCTATGATAACGTATTTATGAAAAGATTTATACCGGCTTACCTGTTTATAATGTCTTTGTGCCCGATGGCAAATGCTCAGCCACCAAGACCTCCCTTCCACCCCGATAATGGCCGGGTAATTTTTCACGATAAGGTAGATGCAGAGCAACAGCGTGCCCTGGATATTGACGGAAAAAAAGACAATGCCATTACCTTATCAAATGATGCTACCATTAACGGCCAGATAGAATATTCAATCATTGACCAGGTGGATGAATTACAGCAAAAAATTGAATTTGATTCCACACTACAGCATTCCGGTAAAGTAAAATACATTCTGGGATTGGAAGCATTGGTAAAAGGTTATAATAATAACGTGCGGAAGAAAGATTTCCCTCCCAGTATTGCATCAGAACTGGTGACAGCTTATGAAAAAGGAATGGTACTGGATAGAAAAAATCAAAGTATTGAACCACTGGTAAAGGAGAGCAGTTACCCCGTTGCCAAAATAATAATAGAGTGTTTTGGTTTTCCTGAGAACATTGGCGTAAAACCTTCGCGACCTTTATTAATTGAAAAATACCTGGCACTGCATCCTGATGAAATATTAACTGAATTGCCTTATCATTTGGATCTGCCCTCCGCTGATAGTTTCCTGGTAGTAGCCGCCCACAATGATTTGAAAAAGTTTTATAATTATGCGGCCGTTAGTGATAAACTGGGTAATCATATCCGCTCTATGCAGGATCTTTTTGTGCACACCATTGCAAAAATGGCTATCAGCAAAAGTGGCCAGTTGTATTTCCCATTTCTTGATTTATTACTGCACAATAAAATTACGATTGAAGAGATTGACAGGGTAAAAGATGATGATCTTGCATACTATCGGTTGCTGGTAAAAACCAGGATCGATTTTGCGGGCAGGATGATGGCACCGCAACACGATACGCCCATGGAAATGCTGGCATTGAAAAGTATGATGGAGAAGAAAGCCAAAGACGTATTTGTAAGGGAGATCAATGGTCTTCACACCCAGGAAAATCCTGCCATAAGGTTTAAATGTCTTGAACCACTTACAGCGCAGGAACTCTATTACCTCTGTGTTGTAAGTGAAGATGAAATTTATACATCCAGTTACCTCGGTGTATTCAAACGCATTTTTGAACGCATGAAAAATCCGCGCGGAGATAGTTTGATTATGAGTGTAAATGCGGACTACTTTCGAAAGTTCATAAAAATGTCTGCTGCGTATAATACATTGGACACACTACTTAAATCAATGCCGGAAGAAAACGCTACGTCCCTAATGAAAGCGTTTATGATTGGATTGGAAAAGACAACCAAAGCCAACAATGTGGAAGATGCAGTTGATGTGGCGGATTCATATAGCAGCATATACGAGAAAAATAAATCGCTGGCAGATTTTATGCTGGATGAAGCCAACTGGAACTATGAGCGTTGCGTTAATACAAACGATAAAAATGGTATGGTTGTTTACCGGTTAGAAAAGACTTTGTTTGAATCAGCCGATACATCTTTAAAGGTAAATGTGTCCAAAGAACTGGGTATACCTCCTATCTACAATATCGATTATAACAAATTAAAAAATGAGAATGGTACCGTTGTACAGCAGGTGTTTTTTTATGGTGATGAAGACAAAGATGGACAGAATTCTTATGCTAATTTCAAATCATTGTTTGCCGGAAAGTCAGAATGGAAGATGACTGAAAATGCGGATTGGCTCACCATAAAATCAGTAAAAGGCAAGCCGGTCTGGATTTTTGCCAACCGGCCCTTGTACGGACCAAATGATCCCGATGACGCGGCGCAGAAAAAGTTGAATGCTTATCTTGAATCACAAAACCTGAAGCCTACTATTTTTATTCACCGTGGTCATAGTTATCATGTTAAGTATTCATTATCGCAGATACAGCCTTCCGCGCGCATCGTTATTCTTGGTTCCTGCGGAGGATATAACAATTTAAATGAGGTACTTACTATCAGCAGCGATGCGCATATTATATCTTCCAAACAGGTAGGAACAAAAACAGTGAACGAACCCATATTGAAAGCAATGAATACCACTTTGCTCGCGGGCGGAAATATAGAATGGCTCTCTATGTGGAAGGATTTAAGTAAGGAATTCAAGGGCGAAGCAAAAGAAAAATTCGACGATTATATTCCACCTTATAAAAACCTTGGAGCTATTTTTATTAAGGCCTACCGCAAAGCAATGCTTGAAAAATAGCCAGGCATATTTACCGTAATTCGTTTAAGAAATCATTTACTGATTTTTATCGGGTCAATTTTCTATCTGTTTATCTTTGTTCATTATGTCAGACCAGCCGGCAAGGAAAAAAGTTTTCAATTTTGCATTGTTAAGAAGGGTGTTCCGCTTTGCGGCACCGTATAAGAAAAAATTTTATATCTCGCTTTCATTGGCTATAGTGCTGGCTTTGCTGGCACCGGTTCGACCCTACCTTATTCAGGTAACCATCAATTCTTACGTTAAAAGCGGTATAGCATTACCCGTTGATCAAAGAAACCATTTTATGGAAATGGTTATCAACATTACCATGCTGCAAATTGGATTGTTATTACTGGAAAGCGTTGTGCGCTTTTACTTTTCGTTTATTACATCATGGCTTGGTCAGCACGTGGTGAAAGATATGCGGGTGAAAGTGTACAATAAAATTATAGGACTCAATCTTTCCCAGTTCGATAAAACACCCATAGGAACTCTTACCACCCGAACAATAAATGATATCGAATCCATCAACGATATTTTTTCTGATGGGCTGATTCCTATTATTGCTGACCTATTGTCTATTATTTCCGTTTTGGTTGTCATGTTCGTTGTAGATTGGAAGCTTTCGCTGATAAGTCTTGCTCCATTTCCCATACTTATTATCGCCACTTATTTTTTTAAAGAGTCGGTAAATAAATCTTTTATCAAAGTTCGCAACGCAGTTGCCAGCCTCAATGCATTTGTACAGGAACATCTTACAGGCATGCATGTATTACAGGCGTTTGCTGCAGAGCGGAGAGAGTATAATAAATTCAAAAAGATTAATAAGGAACACCGGAATGCCAATATCAAAGCCATTTTCGCGTATTCCGTTTTTTTTCCGGTAGTAGAAATTGTATTGGCTGTTTCTACCAGCCTGCTTATCTGGTGGGCAGCGGGCGAAGCTCACCTACTTAAAGATACAGACCCGGTAAGTGCTGGTGAAATGGCAGGTAAAATGATCTCTTTCTTTTTATTCCTGAATTTATTATTCAGACCGTTGCGTGTGATAGCCGATAAATTCAATGTATTGCAAATGGGTATGATTGCCAGTGAAAGGGTGTTTAAGGTATTGGACAACGACGATTATATCAAACAGCAGGGTAATTATGCACCGGATACTATTAAAGGAAAGATCCAGTTTGATCATGTATTTTTTGCGTATGTGGATGACCGGTATGTGTTAAAAGATATCAACTTCACGGTGATGCCCGGAGAAACAGTAGCCATTGTAGGCCATACGGGCAGTGGTAAGACTTCTATCATCAGTTTACTGAACCGGCTCTACCATATTCAAAGCGGAAAAATAAAAATCGACGACGTTAATGTCGATGATTATAACCTGGATACACTTAGAAGTCGCATAGGTATCGTATTGCAGGATGTATTTCTTTTTTCGGGTTCGGTAATAGACAATATCACGCTGCGCAACCCTGATATTTCAAAAGAGAAAGTTATGGAGGCTGCCGCTATGATTGACATGCACGATTTTATTATGGAGCTGCCCGGAGGATATGATTATAATGTAATGGAACGGGGGGCTACCTTATCGCTTGGCCAGCGACAACTACTATCTTTTATCCGCGCATTATTATACAATCCGTCCATACTTGTACTGGATGAGGCAACTTCTTCAGTAGATACCGGCAGCGAACAATTGATCCAAAAAGCCATTGACAAACTAATAGCAGGAAGAACTTCCATCGTCATCGCACACCGGCTTTCCACCATTCGCAAAGCCAGCAAAATTATTGTGCTGGACAAGGGTGAGATCAAGGAAATGGGCACCCATGATGAATTATTACAAAGGGCCGGATTTTACGCCAAACTCTATGAAATGCAATTTGAGAAAAAACTGATCGCTACTACATAAATCAGGCTATCGCTATTTCGGGCGAATAGCTAAATCTGTTTTTCTGAAAGGAAAGTACCATCTGCTTTGAATATAGCCTGCCAGCGTTGGGTTCCTATAAAAAATTTCACTTTATAGGTATTGCTGTCTTCTTGGTCCCATTCTATTTGTCCTGTAGCAGCCGGGTATTTTGAATTGAAACTTGTCATAACGGCCGAAGGAACCTGCGAAGTGCTGATAGCAACCGGAAAGCTACTGTTGCTGCTTTTGGAGCAAGAAATAACTGCCGTGCTTATTAGTAATGCCAATAGTATTTTTTTCATTGTCTGAGTGTTTTATAGCAATTAGTAGCCACTGTGGTGCCCATTGTAACCACCTGCTTTTTGACAGTAAAAATTGGCCATCTTTTTTCGGATCGTTTTCGGTTTTTAAACCTCGCCTCCTTATCTTTGCGCCAAATTTAGCAACCGGTATGATGTCAAAGTCCCTCAAATCCTTATTGGTAGCGGTTTTCAGTGTATTTTTATTGTTGTTATCCGGGGCTGTATCTGCTAACGGCGGAGACGGAGATAAAGCTGGTGAAAAAAAGGAAGAAAAGTTTGATGCGGCTAATGTAATAATGGAACACATCAAGGACGGTCACTCTTTTCATTTTTTTACAGCTGGTGAGTTTCATGCGGTAATTCCACTGCCGGTAATACTTTATTCTCCCCAAAAAGGATGGTCTGTATTTTCTTCATCTCATTTTGGCCATGAAAATGAAGAAACTTACGAGGGGTATAAACTGATAGATGGTGAAGTAGTTGCAGTGAATGCTCAAGGAACGGTTGATAAGAATATCACAGTCTATGATTTTTCGCTTACGCGGAATGTGGTACAGATGATACTGGCGCTTACTCTTTTGGTTTGGTTGATGATAAAAATAGCAGGAAGTTATCGAACCGGGCAGGGCCTGCGTACTGCACCAAAAGGCATTCAGAGTTTGGTAGAACCTGTTATAACATTTGTACGCGATGATATTGCCAAACCCAATCTGGGTCATAAACATGAAAAGTATCTGCCATACCTGCTGACCGTTTTCTTTTTTATACTTATCAATAGTATGTTTGGCCTTATACCCGGCTCAGCAAATGTTACCGGCAATATCGCCTTCACTTTTGTTCTGGCAGTTATTTCTTTACTGGTAATCTTGTTCAATTCCAATGGTCATTTTTGGGGACATATATTCTGGCCTCCGGGGGTTCCATTACTTATAAAAGTTATTTTAGTGCCGGTAGAATTCGCAGGTGTATTTATAAAACCCATAGCCTTGATGATTCGTCTTTTTGCCAATATGGTGGCAGGTCATATCATCATTATCAGTTTCATTTCACTCATATTTATTTTTGGCGCCATGAACCAGTTTGCAGGATGGGGTTTTTCTCCATTTTCCATTTTATTTACTGTTTTTATTTACCTGATTGAAATACTGGTAGCCGTTATACAAGCGTATATTTTCACTAATCTTACCGCAGTTTTTGTTGGACAAGCAATTGAAGGTGACCATGATGATCTTCACAAAGAAGGGTATGATGACCCTGTAATTATTTAATTGAGTTCTTTTATTAATAATAAAACCAAGTATCATGACTTTGATGAACATTTTGCTGGAAACACAGTTTGGTTTCTCTCACCTGGGAGGTGCCATCGGTGCTGGTCTTGCAGCAATTGGAGCAGGTATCGGCATCGGTCAGATAGGTAAAGGCGCAGTTGAAGCCATTGCCCGTCAGCCGGAAGCAAAAGATGACATTCGTGCTAACATGATCCTTACAGCAGCCTTTGTGGAAGGGGTTGCCTTGTTTGCGGTTATTGCAGGTTTACTGGCTGTATTGAAAGCGTAAGCAGTGAACAGCACAACATTTTACTGCATCCGATGCGCAGGGCGGGGGATGCAGTATTCTTTACTATTTAAATTTGAACCGATATGGATCTTTTATTACCAAAACTGGGTTTGATTGTATGGACCTTACTGGCATTTGTAATTGTATTTTATATCCTGAAAAAATTTGCCTGGAAGCCCATTCTTCAATCGCTAAAGGATCGTGAAACCAATATTGCCAATTCACTGGCAACCGCAGAGAAAGTAAAGCTGGAGATGAGCCAATTGAAAAGTGACAATGAATCTTTACTGGTGAAAGCCCGTGAAGAAAGAGCGGCTATGATTAAGGATGCAAAAGACATAGCAGATAAAATGGTAAATGATGCCAAGGATAGAGCGAAGAATGAATATGATCGTATTCTATCGGATGCGCAGGCAGCCATACAACAACAAAAAATGGCAGCTATTATCGATCTCAAGAACCAGGTGGGTAACCTCGTAATTGAAGTATCTGAAAAAATTCTGCGCAGAGAATTAAATAATAAATCAGAGCAGGAGCAATATATTAAAACGCTGGCCGAAGAAGTAAAATTGAATTAATAGCCTTGAGCAATCAGCTGTGAGCAAAAAGCCGCCTGGCACGCTCAAAGCGGAAGGCTCATAACTCAAAGCTGTAAAAATGCCCAACCCACGTTTAGCAGACAGGTACGCAAAAAGTTTGATTGATCTTGCCACGGAGCAAAATCAACTGGAGGCGGTTTATAAAGACATGCAATACCTGCGGGCTATTTGCAAAAGCAGCGCTGAATTTGTAAACGTGATGCGTAGTCCGGTTATAAAGGCCGACAAAAAGCAAATGATTTTAACGGCTATAACCGGGGGTAAAGTGAGTGAACTAACGGCTTTGTTCAACCGCTTACTGGTAAGCAAAACAAGGGAAGAACACCTGCCGGAAATTGTAAATGCGGTCATTGCGCGGTACAATGCCCTCAAAGGAATTCACCAGGTAAAACTCACAACAGCAACAGCCCTGAGTGACGAAACAAAGCAGGCAATCATTAACAAAATAAAGAGCGAAACGCCTTTGAAGCATATAGAACTGGAAGCTGTAGTAAAAGAGGACCTGGTAGGAGGTTTTGTACTGGAATTTAATAACAATCTCGTTGATGCAAGTATTGCAAGAGATCTGAGGGATATCAAAAAACAATTCGAGCAGAATATATACGTGCAGCAGATAAGATAGTTGTTGATGAATGTATAGCAGTACAAATGTGCAACAACGCAGCTGAACAGAAAACAAAAGAAGGTTAATAAATAGTTTTTACAATTTCCCGGAAACTTCAATAGAGATAACGGGGCAAAAATTAAATCATGGCAGAAATTAAACCAGATGAAATATCTGCAATACTGCGTCAGCAGCTCAGCAATTTCAATGTAGGTGCAGATTTGGAAGAAGTAGGTACTATACTTCAGGTAGGAGATGGTATCGCGCGTGTTTATGGATTGAACAATGTTCGTTCAGGAGAATTGGTTGAGTTTGAAAATGGTGTTAAAGCTATCGCATTGAATCTTGAAGAAGACAATGTGGGTGTGGTATTGATGGGCGAAAGCGGTAATATTAAAGAAGGAGCCAAAGTGCGCAGAACAGGCAAAATTGCTTCGATAAAAGTGGGTGATGGACTTTCCGGTCGCGTTATTAATATGCTGGGTGAGCCAATAGATGGCAAAGGACCGATTATTGGTGAACTGTATGAAATGCCATTGGAGCGCAAAGCGCCGGGTGTAATTTTCAGAGAGCCTGTAAAAGAACCATTGCAAACAGGGATCAAAGCAATTGATGCAATGATACCTATTGGCCGCGGCCAGCGTGAATTGGTTATTGGGGATCGTCAAACTGGTAAGACTGCAATATGTGTTGATACAATTATTAATCAGAAAGAATTTTATAAAGCAGGTAAACCTGTTTATTGTATTTATGTGGCGATAGGACAAAAAGCATCTACCATTGCTGGTGTGATGAAAGTACTGGAAGAAAATGGTGCGATGGCCTATACTACCATTGTTGCTGCGTCTGCTTCTGACCCTGCTCCGCAACAGTTTTATGCGCCCTTTGCGGGTGCTGCTATCGGAGAATTCTTTCGTGACACCGGTCGACCCGCATTAATTATTTACGATGATCTTTCAAAACAGGCTGTTGCTTACCGTGAAGTGTCTTTGCTATTGCGCAGACCACCAGGACGTGAAGCTTACCCGGGTGATGTATTCTATTTACACAGTCGTTTACTGGAAAGAGCCGCTAAAGTTATTGCGAAAGATGATGTGGCACAGAAGATGAATGATTTGCCTGAATCAATCAGACATTTGGTAAAAGGTGGTGGATCGCTGACTGCATTGCCCATTATTGAAACGCAGGCCGGCGACGTATCTGCTTATATTCCTACAAATGTTATTTCAATTACAGACGGACAAATATTTTTGGAAGGAAATCTTTTCAATGCCGGTATCCGTCCTGCAATTAACGTAGGTATCTCCGTTAGCAGAGTAGGTGGTAATGCGCAGATTAAATCAATGAAGAAAGTGGCTGGTACCTTAAAACTTGACCAGGCACTTTACCGCGAGTTGGAAGCCTTCTCAAAATTTGGTGGTGATCTTGATGCAGCTACAAAGAATGTAATTGACAAGGGTGCGAGAAATGTTGAAATCCTGAAACAATTGCAATATTCTCCAATGTCGGTTGAAAAGCAGGTTGCCATTATTTATTTAGGAACCCAGGGATTGATAAGAGATGTGGCCGTTAAAAATGTGAAGGCATTTGAGGAACATTTCCTGGTAGAGATGGAAAATAAATTACCCGATGTACTGGCAGAATTTAAAAAAGGCAATCTTACTGATACCAGTATTGCACGCATGGTTGAACTGGCAAAGAATATAATACCTGCCTACAAATAGATAAATATTAAAATACAATTTTCGAAAGCGGATCAGTAAAATGATTCGCTTTTTTATTTCTTGTAAACGACTCTTTTAGTCCATTCATCGGAGCATTGAGTTTGATCAACTGGAAAAAAAGGACAATTTTTTTTTGCAAAGACTTGCATCTTAAAAAAATCTGGTTAATCTTTGTGTCACCGGATTACTCACCGGAACAAACGTACCCAATCTCCTTTTTACAAGCCACCCGCAATTCCATTATTCAGATTTACTGTCATTTTCCAATTCTCCTCACAAAGACTTTCTTATTTCTTCCAATGCCTGTGGGCCGTACAATTTTAATCTTGACCCTCTAAAATTTAGTTTATGAACCCTTTGTACCCTAGCCCCATGCTGAGATCTTTCTCATTTTTAAAACTTTCAAAAATTGCGACAATCGTTTTGTTTTTATTGTCTGCTTTTTCATTTGCTGCCAATGCGCAGCCAGCAACAGAACTGGTATTCAAAAATTCTGTGTTAGAATCCGGGATAGCCGGCGCCAACGGAGCTGTTTATCGGTTTCCACTGGTAAGAACGGGAGTGGATGCTTTAGTGAAAATAAATAGTCGTTCTTCAGTTCTTGTCAGCCTTGTTAGTATAGACCTTACCAATACCGGATATTCCAAAGCTTTTCAACCCCAGGTTACTTATGCAGATAATAACAGTCCTGCCGGAACAACAGACTGGTGGATGGAATTCCAGGTGACTTTTGTTGAAACCGGCACTGCAAAACTAATAAACGTAAAAAAGTTTGACGTAACGGGTCTCGATATAGATGGCAATGGCGATAAGATCAATGAATATGTAGGTTTTTATGGTCTTACTTCCTATACACTGGAAAATGTTACATCACTCACAGTATCTAATATTACCGAAAATGTGGGAGGTTCAATGGTTACAACCGGTAAGAAATTTTCAGGACCAACCACTAATTACACTGGAGTAGATACCTCTGCAACAGATGTAATGACAACCAATTCTTACCAGGACATCAATAGCTTTCGTTTGCGCACAGGCGCTAAAAGTACAGGTGTAAGTGGTTCTGCTGATCGCATGTATTCTTTCTGGTTCAAAGGATTCACTTTCATAGACCCTGTTACAGGTACACTGCCGGTTTCACTTATTAACTGGACAGCCACTTACACAAATAGCAATATCGCACTTAAATGGACCACTACTTCTGAAAGAAACGCCAGCCATTTTATAATAGAAAGAAGTTTTGATGGCAATGAGTATACAGATGCCGCAATGATATTTGCAATTGGCAACAGCGACAACGTTAATAATTATTCATACAATGATAAAGTGCCCGGCAATAACAATGGTGCCATATATTATCGCCTTAAAATGGTAGATATGGATGGCAAGGCAAAGACATCTGTTGTTAGAATTGTACGCTTGGGTAAGACCAGCGAGACAGTTAAATTGATTGCCTACCCCAACCCCGTTATAAACGATTTGCGCATAACTATACCGCAAAACTGGCAGGACAAACAAGTAAGTTACCAGGTAGTGAATTCAGGCGGACAAATTATTAAATCTCTAACCATAGCACATGCAAATCAGACAGAAATAGTTACAATGACAGCAGTACCCGCAGGAATGTATATCGTGAAAGTTACCAATGGAACCGAGACAGGCACACAAACAATAGTAAAGTCAAAAAATTAAAGAATAGTTTTAAAGGGTACGATCAACAAACGCCCTGTTTTTCTAAGCGGGGCTCTTTTAACCTCCTTTTGAACATAAAAAAATTATGATGAACGATTTATTTTAAAGGGTACGATCAACAACGCCCTGTTTTTCTAAACGGGGCTCTTTTTACCTCCCTTTGAACCTAAAAAAAATTATGATGAACGATTTATTTTAAAGGGTACGATCAACAACGCCCTGTTTTTCTAAACGGGGCTCTTTTTAACATCGCTGTACCCTGAGACAACATTATTTGAACGCTTATTTTAAAGGGTACGATCAACAACGCCGGGCATTTCTATGCCTGGCTTTTTTTATTTCTATTCGAGGTCTGGTTGCTAAAATTGCACGATTCAAACCTTAATAAAAATAGTTCTAAATTTTTTGGTTTATGAAATAAACTACTTTACATTTGTAATAAATTTATAATTGTGAAACGGATTTCGTTAATATTAAACCTTATCCTTGTTTATTCAGCATCTTTTGGACAAACCCAGATAACTGGGCATGTTAAAGATAATAAAGGTCACCCGGTACCCAGTGTAAGCATAAGTATAAAGGATTCTTATGATGGTGGTACGACGGATTCTTTGGGAAAATATGGCTTTAAGACAAGTGAAAAGGGTAGCCATGTGATTACTGCCAGTTCGGTGGGTTATAAACCTTTTGAACAGGCCATAAACATTACTAACGCGCCCATAGTACTGGAAATAGTGATCAAAGAAGAATTGAATGAATTAAAGGCAGTAACAGTAACCGCTGGATCTTTTTCGGCAGGTGATTCAAAAAGGGGCGCGGTACTAAACTCGCTTGACATTGCTACTACGGCAGGCTCTAATGCAGACATAACCGCAGCCCTGAAAACATTACCCGGTGCACAACAGGTAGGAGAGCAGGAAGGATTGTTTGTCCGTGGTGGTGCAGGTTATGAAACAAAGCAGTTCATAGATGGCACACTGGTAAACAATCCGTATTTCAGCAGTGTTCAGGACATCGCACAACGCGGAAGATTTTCGCCTTTCCTCTTCAAAGGAACAGTATTCAGTACCGGTGGATATTCTGCATTGTATGGACAGGCGTTGTCTTCTGTTTTATTATTAGAGTCAATTGATCTGCCGGAAAAATCAGAAGTAGATGCTTCTATATCTCCTTTGTTCTGGGGAGCAGGTACACAACAACTTGCAACAAATAAAAAATCATCCTGGGGTATCAATTACGGATACACGAATGTTGGTCTGTATTTTAAAGCAGTTAAGCAAACGCCGGACTTTTTTAAGATTCCTCAGGTACATTCCGGTGATGCCAATTTCAGGTTCAAAACCAAAACCGGCGGTATGGTAAAATATTACACCACATTTGGTCATAATCAATTGGGACTAAGAAGACCAGATATTGACAGTATGAATCTTAAAAATGCTTTTAGTCTTACTAATAATAACTGGTACAATAACCTGAGTTGGAAAGAGTATTTGGGGAAAGGCTGGAAAATGAACCTGGGTACGGGTTTCAGCACTAATAAAGATAATATCGAACAACAGGTGCAGGACGCTTCCAATCATCCGAAACAATTCAATGATTCTGTTTACTGGATGCAGGTGAAAAATTTTTCGGTTGTAAACCGGCAGGACCTGGTACAGGCAAAGGCTGTGTTTGAAAAACGATTGGCAGGGATCAGTTCAATACGCTTTGGTACAGAATTCTGGCATTCATATAACGCAACAACATTCAGGGATACATTGAGAAAGCTAACAGATAATTACAGTGCCTTATTTGCAGAAACTGATATCTATCTCACCAATGCACTGGCGGCCAAACTGGGAATGCGTTTTGAAAACTCTTCTATCATTCACAAAACAAATATAGCCCCCCGCATTTCACTGGCATATAAAACCGGAACAGACGGGCAGGTATCCATCGCATATGGATTGTTCTATCAAAAGCCTGAGAATACACAACTTTTTTATACGACCAGCCTGGGTTATACCAAATCAACCCACTTTATCATTAATTATCAAAAAATGACAAAAGACCGAATTTTTCGTGTGGAAGGTTATTATAAGAAATATGAAGACTTGATAAAAACAGTGCCCTACAACTTTTACTACTCAGGGTTCAATAATTCCGGAAGCGGTTATGCTAAAGGGTTAGAAATATTCTGGAGAGATAAAAAATCAATTAAAAACTTTGACTACTGGATTAGTTATTCCTACCTGGATACCAAACGCGATTACCTGAATTACCCAACACAATTGGTTCCGAATTTTGCTGCTACGCATACTGCTTCCATTGTAATGAAGCGTTTTTTTACCGAGATGAAGGCAGGGTTTAACCTAACCTATAGTTATGCAACGGGAAGACCTTATTATAATTTGCTGATCAACAACAGCAGCAAATATTATATCGCCGACCAGGGCAAGGCAAAAGATTACAATAGTTTAAATTTCAGTATGGAGTATGTACCTTCTGTAGGAAAAGCAAATGCCAAAAGCTTTATCGTCTGGTTTGCAAGTGTCAGTAATTTGCTGGGTTATAAATCGATTTATAATTATAATTATTCCTATAATGGCCTGATTAAGCAACCGGTGATGCCAACTGCCAACCGTTTTTATTTTGTGGGTTGCTTCATCAGCTGGGGTGTAGACAGGAGCCAGGATGCCATCAACAATAATCTTTGATCAATAGATTCATCAACTTCTTTAATAATATACTTATCACTTAAAACAAAAAACAATGAAATCTTTAACGCTTTCCATTTTCCTTTGCCTCGCGGTTCTCGCAAGTATAGCGCAGGGCGACAAATACACCGCTGTTATGATCAAAAACATCGCGTTGCTGGATTCAGCAAAAAGCGCTGGAGATCTGCAAAGTGTGGCCGCTGCTTTTGACCGGGTAGGCGATGCAGAAAAAACCCAATGGTTACCTTATTATTATGCAGCGCTGGCGCAAACTTGGATAGGTTGGATGCCGGAAGTAAAAGATAAAGATGCCAACGCGGAAAAAATTAAAGTTTACCTGAACAAGGCCGAATCCATTGAAAAAAACGCTGAACTATATGCTATAGAGAACATGGTAAATACACAACAGATGCTGATGGATCCACAAACCCGCTGGCAAACAAATGGCCAGGAAGCATCTGCTGCTTTGAAAAAAGGAATGGAATTAGATTCCAATAATCCAAGACTTTATTATTTACAGGGGGAGAGTTTATTTGGTACTCCCACTCAGTTTGGAGGAGGGAAAGATAAAGCAAAACCTGTTTTTGAAAAGGCCATCAGCTTGTTTAAATCAGCACAACCAAAGCCATTGTATCCAACCTGGGGACTAAAGCAGGCTGAAGAGAAACTAACGCTTTGCAAGTAATAGAAATTAACCAATATGCCTGTGCAACCAGCACGGGCATATTGGTATTTCATATAATCATAACTTTTGTACAATGGATAACAACGATACAGTATTAACACCTCAGGAAAGTCTTCAGTTGATTGAAAGTATGATTAACAGGGCCAAAGATAAGTTTGCCGAGAACGGGCAACTATATTTGTTATGGGGTTGGATGGTCTTTGCTTGCAGCCTGTTGCAATTTATACTGTTGCATTTTTTTCATTCTCCTTATCATTATACGGTATGGATGCTTTCATGGGTACTGGTGATTTACCAAATTTGGTACATGCGAAAAGCAAAAGGAAATCAAAAAGTACGCACTTATACGGATTACATTATCACCTATGTCTGGCTTACTTTCATTATTGTTATTTTCTTAATTGCTTACCTGATAGGGCGCTTAACAACCGGAGAATACTATTCGCATATCAATCCTATTGTGCTGGCCATGTATGGAATGCCTGTGTTTTTATCCGGCATCATCTTACGATTTAGGCCATTAATTATTGGTGGAATTGGTTGCTGGGTTCTATGCATTCTTACTACGTTTATAACCAATTATGAATACCAGTTTTTAATGATCCCATTGGCGATGATTATTGCCTGGATAATTCCTGGATATTTGTTGCGTGCCAGGTATAGAGAAGAAAACAGTTAGTATGAAACACAAAAACACCGGGTAGCAAAAACCTGTTAAAAATGATCCATGGTTTTCAAAGAGCTTGATCCCATATTGCATTCTCAACTAAGGATTGCCGTTATTTCACTGCTCATCAGTGTAAAGGAAGCTGATTTTACATTCATCCGGGAAAAAACCAATGCAAGTGCTGGAAATCTGAGTGTGCAGGTGAACAAGCTGAAAGAGGTGGGGTATATTGATGTAGTTAAACAATTCAAAGACAATTATCCTCAAACTACCTGTAAAATTACTCCGGCAGGTATTACCGCATTTGCAAAATATGTAAAAGATTTACAAACGTATTTGCATCGTTGAACGGTTGAATAGTTGAATGGTTGAAAAGTTGAATAGTGTTATGGAATAAAAATTGATATTGATGCATGTAGTATAAAAAAAATCCCCTCCAATTAAGGAAGGGATTGTATTTACCTCTGTGAAACCTACAAAAATTTCTAACCTTTTATCAGTTTTACAAGCATGCGTTCATTGCTGTTTACAATTACTTCCAGCATGTATACTCCAGTTTGCAAACGGCTTGTACCATCCAGCGTAAGGTTATTGATTCCGGTAGCTCCTCTCGCGGTCTTGCGCATGATTTCAACACCATTGCTATTGGCAACTTTCATAACGATGTATGAATTTTCATTTAGCTGCAGATTTACTTTGATGTCGTTTAAAGTGGGATTGGGCGTTACACTTACCGTTTGCAGTGACTTAGTCTGGTAAACGCGAACAACCAAAATTTTACTATAAGAAGATTTGGTATCCGTGTCTATGAGTTTTAAACGATAATACAAATCATTCTTGTTGATGGTATTTTGTTTCACGTTATCGTTAAACTGGTAATCGTTCCTGATACCCGAGGTGCCCTGGCCTTTCACCGAGCCTACCGTTTTAAAATTCATTCCATCTGTGCTGCGTTCTATTTCAAAATGGTCATTGTTAGATTCCAGTGTAGATGCCCATTTAACACTTACCTTACCGTTTCCATATATCGCACCCAGGTCTGCAATCGTTGATGGAAGTGCTCCCTCAACCGGGAACGTAATAGTAGTGGTAGCTACATTTGAACACATGGCAGGCATGCCGTTGTCGCAAATCATATATTGAAACGTAGTAGATGGACCCATAAAGCCAGCTTTGGGTGTGAATTTGAAAGTGCCGGTATTTGTCAATTCAACATTTCCGTCCTTTGAATTGGTAACCAATTGCGCTGTCAATTCGTTTTTATCAGGGTCTGAATCATTCGACATCACTGAGCCCGTTGCCTTACGGCTTGGCAGTCCGGGAACATTATCATTGACTGCAACCGGAGGCTGGTTGCATCCACCATTGAAATAAGTAGATTCACTAAATGATAATTGATCAATAGCTATGCGGGTTGATCCGCCAATACCCTGGTAATTTATATAAACTTTCTGGCAGGTTTTTGCAACTGAAAAAGACTTATTGAATGTATAAAGCATGTTATTTTGCGCACCCGTTAATTCTATGCTGTCCAATAAGGAAGTAACATTGTTGTTGCCGTCTGTCGTATACAATTTTAGCCAGCGGCGTTGAATAACATTGCTGTTGAATTTATATTTAAATGAAACAGTAAGGTTTCCACTGCTCATATCAAGCGGTTGAGAATAAATTCCGGTATGAGTTTTATTGCCGTTTGCGATTCCTGAAACCATGGCGCCGTCACCATCTATTCCCGGGTTCCATCCACCATTATTAATTTCGAAATCTGTAAACTGCCAGCAATGATTTTGCAGGTAAGGTTTTATCTGCGAAAGAGGAGCCTGCGAACGGCTGTTAAAATTTTCGTTTGTCTTTGCGAAAACCAGGTTGGATGCAACAATTGCTGCCAACAGGATGGTAGTCCGTTTCATTTTTGTACGTTTCAGTAGGTTAAACAAATTAATTTTCTAGCACGGGTCAATGCAATGCATCAACTGGTATTTCGCAGGAGGGACGTCTTCTTATCAAATAAAAAATGATCTCTTATTGTGAAGCTTTTTACGCTTTCATTTAAGCGTCTGCATAGCAATTGGAGATAAAAACGAATCTTGTTTTTACGGGGTACGTACGATTAAGCAAACTTCATCTTAAGGGGGAGTGATCAGGACTTTTCTAGAGGATGGAACTATAAAAATAGTAGCTGGCGCTGAACATTGCAAGCAAATCAGAAAATATTTTTTATAGGAACAGTGGAAAATTGTAAAATATATTACATCATGGATTGTTTGCCTGCTTTAAGACAGTTTTAATATCACTATGCTTTTATCCTGTCTTGTTCCGAACCTCCTGGTTGTGCAACCAAACTGAATAGCTGTTAATTACTCTGTAAAATATTAAAAGCCAATTGAAACAGGGGCAGCTTTGTCTTCCAAAGATTTCCCTTCTTTTAACAACAAAATTATTTGCTCTGTGTTATTAGCCTGTAACTTGCCCCTGTCTCTTTATTATGTCAGTTATCAACGTTTCCCATCTCAGTAAAAAATTTCGTGAATTACATGCAGTGAAAGATCTGTCCTTTTCTGTGAACGAATCTGATATTTATGGTTTCCTCGGTCAAAATGGTGCAGGAAAATCAACAACCATTCGCATGTTGCTTACATTGATTGAGCCTACGGAAGGGAAAATTGAACTATTTGGATTGGATCTGCGAACACATCGCAAGGAAATATTACAACAAGTGGGGGCCGTTATAGAACGACCTGATCTTTATAAATATCTGTCGGGTTACGAAAACCTGGCCATTTTTGCCAAAATGAGTGGAATGAGGGCCATTCGTAAACAATTGATGGAACAATTGGATATGGTAGGATTGGCGGATAGATGGGCTGGTAAAGTAAAAACCTATTCCCAGGGCATGAAACAACGGCTTGGAATTGCCATTGCATTAGTGCACAATCCGCAACTGGTTATATTAGATGAACCAACCAATGGACTGGATCCACAAGGCATTGCCGATATGCGAAACCTGATTTTGCATCTAAGCAGGCATTTAAAAAAAACGGTGCTGGTTTCGTCGCATTTGTTGAATGAAATAGAACAGGTCGCATCCCGCATGCTGATTATTGATAAAGGACAGAAAATAGTAGAAGGAAGTGTTGACGAATTATTTGATCCTTCAAAAACGATTGTTGAAATTGATGTATCAGATGTAAACAACGCGGCTCATCTTATCAAACAGAGTAAATGGGCTGCTCATTTGCAGGAAATAAAAGCAAACAGTCTGTTACTCCAGTTACACAGAGATCAGTTGCCTTCGTTGAACAGGGATTTGGTGAACATGAATATTGATATCATGGGTCTCCGGCCGGGGAACTCACTGGAAAAATACTTTTTATCGTTAACAGGAACCAATCAGCATGTGGCAGCTTTTACAAATTGAACTGTTTAAAATATTTCGCAAACCCAGGACTTATATAAGTTTTGGTGCAATCGCAGCCATGGTAATAATAGTACAGGTTGCATTGAAATTCGACGGTATCTCTTATATTGAATTTATACTCGGCGGTTTAAAAGATAACCTGGATATTCCGTATGCAACTATTCTCAATGGCTATTTTATTTGTTTTGTAATCCTCAATCTTTTATTGATTCATATCCCTCTATTAATAGCACTGGTGGCCGGAGACCAGATTGCTGGTGAAGCAAATATGGGAACATTGCGTTTGCTTGCTGCTAAACCGGTAAGTCGTACCAAACTTATGCTGGCTAAATTTTTTGCAACGGTACTCTACACGGCACTTTTGCTTGCATGGATGGCATTTCTGTCGCTATTATTAAGTGTTGTTTTTTTTGGTACCAATGATTTGATAGTGGCCAGGAGTACGGAACTGGAAATCATCAATGCAAATGATGTAATGTGGCGCTACCTGGCCGCATTTGCTTATGCAACAGTTGCACTGACTACGGTAGCCTCATTGGCTTTCCTGCTGTCTGTATTTGCGGAAAACTCTATTGGTCCCATTGTTTCTACCATTAGCATAGTCATTGTATTTACCATTTTGTCTGAAATGCAGATACCCATGTACGATAGAACGGTAAAGCCCTTTCTCTTTACCTCGCATATGCTTGCATGGAAAGGATTCTTTTATCTGAAAGTAGATGCGGAAGGCACCAGCATTCCGGGAACCATTGAAAATCCGATGGCAGTATTTAAGAGTATGACCATCCTGCTTTTTTATATTTTTTTATTTGTATCGTCGGCAATAGTGGTGTTTAGAAAAAAAGATATTTTAAGTTAAATTGAAGAGATGATGAAACTTGTAACATTTGCCTGCACAGTATATTTATCATTGTTTGTTTCTTTTACAAACGCGCAAGATGCTACTTCGGCAATGCAGAAAGTTAAAGCAAAGCTTGAAAAGGTAAATGATTATGAAGCCAGTGGTGAAATGAAAACAAATGTGTCTTTTATGAAAGTACCGGTGGCGAAGGTGAAAGTATATTTTAAAAAGCCCAACCAACTTAAGATAAAAAATGAAAAAGGTATTTCACTGGTTCCAAAAGGATCCGTGAGTATCAGCCTCAATAATTTACTGGAAGGTCAGTACCAGGTGCTGGAAGGCGGCACTGATAATATTAATGGTATGCCGGTACGGATTGTAAAGCTGTTGCCACTGGATGAAAATGCAGATGTGGTGTTGTCAAAATTATACATCGACGAAAAAAATTCGGTTATTCTACGGGCAAAAACAACTTCGCGTGAAAGTGGTACCAACGAACTGGAAATGAGTTATGGCAGGTATGCATCTTATGCATTACCCGATAAAGTTATTTTCTCATTTAATACACAGGAATATAAATTGCCAAAGGGGGTAACGTTTGACTATGACGATGGCAATCAGAAAAAAAAGGCTGCAACAAGTGCAGCCAGTCAAAGAGGTAAAATAGAGATCAACTATTCTTCTTATTCAATCAATAAAGGAATTCCGGACAGCGTTTTTAAATAATCAGATGCTCTCAGTATCAATGTCAATTTTTTCATCCTCAGCGCCTGCAAGAATTTTATCTGTCAATCTTTTAAGAGGGTTCTTCCGGTTTTCTTCATACTCATGCCGCTGGTTGATGATGTCAATACATTTAAAAATGGACGCTATAAAAGATGTTTCATCAGCTTTGTTTTTGCCAGCAATATCGAAAGCCGTACCATGGTCTGGCGAAGTTCTTACTGCAGGTAGTCCCGCTGTATAATTAACGCCTTCACCCAATGCCAGTGATTTAAATGGTATCAACCCCTGGTCGTGATACATTGCCAACACAGCATCAAATTTTTCATATTGCCCGCGGGCAAAAAATGCGTCTGCGCTATAAGGTCCGAACACAATGACATTACTATTGCTCTGTTTAAAATCTTTAATGGCGGGTTTAATAATTTCTTCTTCTTCTTTGCCCACCAGGCCTTCATCGCCCGCATGGGGATTTAAACCCAGCACTGCAATCTTAGGCTTGTCTATTCCAAAATCTTTTTGCAGGCTTTCTTTTAAGATATTCAGTTTGGAAACAATGACTTCTCTCGTTATATGTTTTGCAATTTCGCTTACGGGTACATGTTCGGTTACCAGGCCCACTTTCATATTATCTGCTACCATCAGCATCAGCACATCCCTGGCACCAAATAAATTTTTTAGATAAGGTGTATGTCCGGTGAATTTGAATTCCTGCGATTGTGAATTTTTTTTATGAATGGGTGCGGTAACAAGGCCTTGAATTTTATTTTCTTTCAATGCAGTGGCTGCTACAGTAAGTGATTTGATTGCATAAATACCGCCGGTTTCATTGAGTTGCCCTGGATTGATGGCTATTTCATCTTCCCAGCAATTAAAAACAGTTACCTGTTTGGGAGCGATACGGTTAAGTTCTTTAGTGTTCTGGTAATTGAAATTAATTTCCGGGATAGATTTCCTGTAAAAGTTGATGACTTTATTGGAAGCAAATACCACTGGCGTGCATAATTCCAGCAGCCGGTTATCTGACAACGATTTTATGATGAGTTCAATCCCTATACCGTTGATATCTCCGCAGGAAATGCCAATAAGAGGTCTGTTTTGTACTCCGCCTGATTGTGGATGCATAAGAAAATTTTGTAAGTCGGTAAAGGTACACTGGATAGGCTAATGACAATAAGATAATTTTACAAGGGTGAAGTGCCAGTTAATTGAAATATAGGTGATGGGGAAAGTGGAAAAAATAAATTACCATAAATTATTTCGCCTAAATACCTTTTTATGACGTCGAACGGAAAACCCGGCTATTGACAATACCAGTTAAAAGCGCAAATTTTACAACCTGACAAATATTATCCACCACTATGAATCCAGCATTTAGTAACACCAGGCTATTCTTTAAAAATTTAATTTTCAGTTTATTGCATTTGAAACCGAATGCTCCTGAATTTTGTACAAGCGACGGAAAAATTTTTGTAAAAAATAATTCAAAAGGAATCATTGGCGGGAGTGTTTTAAAAAGTGCAAAAAGTTTTGAAACAGGCGACAAAGAAATTTCAGGGTCTAACTTTTTATTGTTATCAATGCAAGGTCATTAAAAAAATTTCTTCGTTCCAAAACCATCTTCAGGCAGCACTATTGCCTGCATACAACTAATTTCCAATGTGTCAGTAAAATTCGTTCTGTTATTGGTTTGTTTAATAGGAGTAATAGCATCGTACTTTACCATTGTATTAGAAATTGAGATTGATAAATGCAACCTGTTTAGCCAGCACATTCCCTTTAAGCCCCATCATGATGAATTGAGGCAGCAAGATGAGATCAGGAAAGCGCCCTAAAAAACCAACCTTCTAAAATGCCTGATTTGTCTGATTTATCTGGATCTGGAAGAGGATACCTCATACATACCTCCTGTATTGCCTATACAAGGGGTGTTTTTGATATTTGGACCAAGCTAAGCGTTCAATAGAGCTGCAAACCCAGCTCAGAGGGTTATTGGCAGTATGACAAATGAATAACGATAAAAAGACTGAAAGTCGGCCATGGAAGCTAAACAGATAAAATATGTCGCATTCTATTTTGAAAATGAAAAACTACTAACCTTCCTTTAAATACTGTCTGGTTAGTAAGGGCCGGGCTACGTTATTTACAAATTCTTGTGGTACTTGTACATTGCAGTTTCACTTTTGAGCTTCTCCCTTTAATTCGTCGAATAGTCATTTGTTTAAATAATTGATATCCAAGCCTGGTAAAAAAAATACGGTTCTTCTATCATTGTTTTACTACCGATATGCGTAAACGCTATTTTATAGGAGCCGGCGATTGCTTACTTTGTACTATACATAAGTGTGTATCTGATTTAAGACTGTTATTATAGAATTATGGATTGATGTGTTTTTCACTATAGGGTAATCGTGTATTTACTTCGTAAGTGTTCGAATTTATGATTGACATAAAATAATTAGGTCTTGATAAGCGTTATCTATTAGTATTTTCTGAATTCCAATACCATTGATTCCAAATCCGATAGTATGAAAACAAAAATGGTTTGTATATTAAACCGACAAAACGGGCCTTCTTTCCATGCTTCAATAGATAGAGGGGATGTTGCGGCATTTGGTGCATGTTATTTAATCTTGGGCGTATCTGCAAATACGATTTTCTTTCCTGAATGCTATTCAAAAAAAATTTTCTCAATCAACAAGCTGGGCACCTTAATAAGGGCTTATTAAATATTAATGGATAATATCCAGCATAAATGAAAAACAGAAGATTGTATATGAAAAAATCTTTACGTAAAAGAGGAAGCATTTTAATACTAGGAACGCTTTTGTTTGCCGTTGTTGCTTTTTTATTGCATCAAAGTAAATACAGCAAAGAAGGCCTTTTTGAAACTGAGGAAAATGAAGAAAATGAAAGTCCGGCAGAAGTTACAGGATCGTTTGATATGTGGAGTGAAATGCGGAGTTATCCTGACTACTCGAATTTTCAAAAAGCCTCCTTTAAGAATGCATTTAATCATAGCAGCAAAATGCCGTCCCGCCCCCGTAAAGTGGGGTTGTCAACTTCTGGTATCGAATCGTTTCCGGCATGGCAGCCATTAGGTCCCATGAATTTTTCCGGTAGAATTCTTTCACTTGCTTTCCATCCAACTAACCCGCTTATTATGTTTGCTGGTTCAGCATCCGGTGGGTTGTGGAAAACTACCAACGGTGGTACCGGGGCAGTGGGCGGAATAAACTGGCAACAGGTAAATACGGGTTTCCCTGTAATTGGTGTACCGGCAATTGCAATCAATCCATCCAATGCCAACGAGATGTATATTGGTACGGGCGAAGTTTATAATACGGGCGGCGTTGGTTTTCCAGGACAAAATATCAGAACTTTTCGGGGTTCTTATGGTATTGGTATTCTTAAGTCTATTGATGGAGGTACAACATGGACTTCATCCTTAAGCTTCACAAATTCATCTCTGAAAGGAGTGCAGGAAATTATTATTGACCCGGTTACGCCAGCCAACGTTTTCGCGGCAACCTCTGATGGGCTTTACCGTTCTACAAATTCAGGTGGTAGCTGGACGTTAATACATTCAGTTATTATGGCGATGGATATTTGTATTAAGCCAGGAGATGCAAATGTGCTCTATGTTGCCGACGGTGATTTTGGTTCAACAGGTTCAGGAGTCTATAAATGCACGAATGCATTAGCAGCGACACCTACTTTCGCAAAGCTGGCAGGTGGATTTCCTACTAGTCTCAATGGAAGAATTGCATTAAGTATTTGTCCAAACAATAGCAACCTGATATATGCCAGTGTTGGTAAAATACCTGGTTCATCCGGCGGAACTGCCGGAACAACTTACGGTTTATTCAAATCTACGGACGCAGGAGCCAGCTGGGCTGCAAACGGTGCTCAGCCACAGCTTTCCGGTTCAAACTATATTCAGAATCAAGGTTGGTATGCGCATGATGTAATAGTGGGCCCATCGGGTACCAATATATTTGTTGCGGAGATTGATATGTTACGATCAACAAACAGTGGTGCTGCTTTTTCACAAAGAACAGATTGGAGCAAATGGAATTTTAGTAACGCAACGATTGATGCCGCAGTTGAAGGAACTACTAACGGCACTGCAGCAGTTACTGCATATGTACATGCTGACCAGCACCATTTATATTTCTCACCTAATGATGCCAGCTACAATACCATATTTGTGGTTTGCGATGGCGGCGTTTTTAAAAGTACAGATGGAGGGAATAGTTTTAAAGGCTTAAATGGGGGTTTAATGACAACCCAGATATATCACAATATGAGTACAAGTGCATCAAATTCCAATTACATGCTTTGCGGTTTGCAGGACAATGCAACATTGTGGTACCAGGGTTCTCAAGGTTGCAAACGTACTACAGGAGGGGATGGGTTTTATACTGTAATTGATCCTACCAACGACCAGATTTGTTTTGGCACTTATTCTTATATGACTTTATACAGATCAACAACAGGTCCGGCAGCACTGGGCGGGGCAAGCGTTTTTAGTAATCCTGCCAGCGCTACTACAAGTTTACCAACAGAAAATGCCGCTTTTGTTGCACCGGTTGTAATGGCACCGTCTGATCATAACCGAATGTATGGTGGCACCGTTAATTTTAAAAAATCTACTAATAACGGGGCAACTTTTTCCAATGCTTCTACCAATGTGGTTAATGCTTCCGCTCCACTTATTAGTATTGGCGTTTCTTCCACCTATGCCGATAGTGTATATATATCAACAAGTCCGGGTGGAGGAGCAAATCCAAAAATAATGCTCAGTATTAATGGCGGTACCGCTTTTGTTGATAGAACGGGAACTTTACCGAACAGGTATTTTGCATACGTGAAAGTAGATCCCACAAATTCTAAAAGAGTAGCTGTGGCAGTTTCCGGTTTTGGTACGGGTCATGTTTATTTGACCGCTGATGCAGGTATTACCTGGCGCGATATTAGTGGAACAGGCGGCTCTGCATTACCAGATGTGCCTGCTAATGTTGTAATGTTTGATCCTGCCAATCCAACTACTGTTTATGTAGGGACCGACATGGGTGTTTATGCTGCACAAGGCGTAACTGATGGTGTTTCACCCACCAGTTGGTTCTCTTATAATGTTGGACTTACAGATGCCACAATGGTTATGGACATATTGGTTGCTCCAAATGGAAAATTAAGAATTGGAACTTATGGCAAAGGATTGTGGGAAAATGTAAAGATTGATTTTACTCTTCCTGTTGTATTCAAGGATCTCATAGTCTCCGGCACAGACAAAGGCAATCAGTTAAAGTGGATTGTTTCGTCACAGTCGGATGTAACCAGTTATGAACCTCAGTATAGTACAGATGGGATACATTTCAATACAATTGCTGCTGTTACCGCAACCAACAGTAACAGTGAACAGTCCTATTCATATCTGCATGCGATTCAAAATGTGGTGGATGGATTCTATCGGATCAAAATCATTAACCAGGATGGATCAGCGGATTATTCTATGATTAAAGCTATAAAAGCCGGCAAACTGCTGACTAAACTTTTAGCTTATCCTAATCCAACAACCGGAGCATTTGTATTAAGATTACCCCTAGGAAGCAAAGGCGCTGTCGTCTTGAAAATATATGATAATACCGGTAAACTGGTAATGCAGAAACAAATTGATATTCCGGTTGGCGCGCGCGATTTACCGATAAACATTAGCACAATGGCAGCTGGTTATTACCAGGTTGTTTCCGAAAATGGAACAATAAAAAGTACAACAAGTGTTTTGAAAAAATGATAGTATAATAATAGTATTTAAGAACTGGTATCTATGAAAACCAAACAATATTCGTTACTAGTTAATTCCATGTTTATGAAAACCTGTTTACTCCCGGCTTCTAAAACCAGAAGCTATGCGGCAATTCTCTGGTTGCTGGTTGTTATGATGACAACCGCTAAAGTTGCTGTTGCGCAGTTGCCAGATTGTGCCTCCGGTAACTTTATGTATATCATCTATAATGATTCAGCATCGGCAAACAAGCCATCAGAGATCCGCCCGGTTAATTATTCTACTGGCGCGGTAGGTGCATTAATGGGAGGCACCGGATATCTGCTGAAAAAAACGATTGGTGGTACCTCATACTATGGTTCTTCCAGTCTTGGCCTCGATGGAATTACTGGCAGATTTTATGTAAATACAACCATGAGTTTCTCCGGCGGACCCAAAGATTTTATTACAATTAACACTTTAACTGCTACTGCTACTGTTATTGCTACTACACCATCGGTCTCAACTGCTAACGTACCTCATGCAAACGGACTGGACGATTACTTTTTTGTAAAAATGGCTATTTCACCCACAGGCACTGGGTATGCGATTGGAGTCAGTCGTGATACTACCATTACAACTCCCGCTACTGCTAACCCATTAATTAGTTTTACTACTTGCGCTGGTGCGCCATCGGTGGGTTGTTCAACAATAAAATTACTGGGTTTCCTTCCCGTTGCACCTAAATCAACCAACTGGGATTTATACAATGGAGATATAGCTTTTACAAGTACGGGAGATTTATATTATATGTCTGCAGGATATCATCGGATAAAAGGGAATGGCCGTTATGATGATTTAAGGTTATTTAAAATAGATGCCCTTAATATTCCCTCAGTTCCGGGAGTTGGGTCAATACCCATGACTTTTTTAGCGGACTATAATACATTAGATAGTACTGTTTTAAATGGTCTTGCTTTTGATCCATTAGGAAATATGTACATAAGTACGAGAAGATTTAATGGTCCGCAAAACATTCCTCTGCCTACTTTCACCAATGAACTGTATAAGTCCTCAACTTTAGGAAGTACAACATTAATTCCGGGTTTTGGTCCTAAAACACTTGGCTTCTCAGCAGCTGATTTAGCCAGTTGCTATTTTCCGCTTAGTGTACTTGCCATAAATGAATTAACGCTTACGGGAAAATATATGTCTGGAAACACCAACCTTATGTGGGAAGTAAATAATAATACCAGCACAGATTATTTTGAAGTTCAAAGGAGTGATGATGGCCTGGAGTTTACAACGATAGCTAAAGTGAATGTGAATAATACGGATAAAGCATCTCAAAATTACAGGTATAGTGATCCCCAAAGTGGATTTGGTAAGCCCAGGTTTTACAGGATAAGACAAATAATGAATCTTGGAATGCGTCTTTATAGTTCAATTGTAAAAATAAATTTGAGTGATAAAATTACTTCCGTCAGTAAAGCGATGCCCAACCCTGTATCAACGAGTTTTGAAGTGAGCGTAGCGTTGAAGACAGAAGCGAGTGTAAATTTAAGATTAATAGATAATGGAGGGAGGACAGTTGAAACACGAAATTATAAAGGCTATACAGGAAACAACAAATTCAATTTTGATAATCTTACAAGGCTTAAACCCGGACTGTATATACTGGAAACAAAAATAGATGATGAAGTTATAAGAGAAAAAATAATCAAAAACTGACAAGACAATATATTTAAAAGCCCTTCTTAAAGAGAAGGGCTTTTTGTTATGTTTTCAAACCCCTTTTCATTTGACCCAACCGGTCCATTCCTATCCCTTTATTTTTCATGTTAAAGGAAAAATCATCCAAACCTCAGATAAATATCCATAACTCCTGTACTTTTCAATGGACGATACATTCCATTGGTCGAAAAATTTTATAGCAAACAATTGAAGACCAATTCTACTTTTTTTAAATTTCAGTAGCTGGCGAAGATTTGACACAGATGGTATAACTACGCTTTGGTAAGGGTTTACTATTGCTAATTTTACATGGTAGTTATTTCTCTTTGTTTAAACCGAACCTATATGAAATCAATTGTACTCAAATTAAATAAAAGCATACAGCTAGCATTTTATCTGCATTGGAAAAAGTCTCCAGAATACATTTTCATAAATGACCACAATTTCTTGAGCGCCTGCAATGGCAATAGCAAGCAGGTTTGTTCAAAAATTTTAAGACCCGTCCTTGTTCTTGTGCTGTTATTGGTTACAACTTTTAATGTCACTCATGCCCAGCTTGCAGACTGTTCTTCAGGAACAATAATGTATTCAATTTGGAACGATTCAACTGGTTCACTCGCAGCAAAACCATCAGAGATAAGATCGATAAATTATGCCACGGGAGCAGTTGGTCCTTTAATGGGGCTTATTCCCGGAACCAGTACTTACACAATTAAGAAAACAATATCTGGTACCACCTATTATGGCTCGGCAGCACTTGCGGTAGATGGCATTACAAAAGAATTTTTTGTAAATACACAAATGAGTAGCGCTGGTGGAAAAGATATCATTCGTATTAATACGTCTACCGGATTGCAAACAGTTATTGGAACTACCCCTTCTGTATCTACCGCTAATGTGCCTACAAAACTCCCCTTGGGAAGCGGAAGCGGATTGGATAATTATCACTTTGTAAAAATGGCCATATCACCTTCGGGTGAAGGTTATGCAATTGGGGTATTACGGGATACAACTCTTTCAGGTTATACCGCGGCAACCTGCAATCCACTGATTAGTTTTACTACCTGTGGTGCAGGTGTGCCTACAGCAGGTTGTTCAACAATAAAATTATTGGGTTTTCTTCCGGCTGCCCCTGCAACAATGACCAACTGGCAATTGTTTAACGGAGATATTGCATTCGATAATTCAGGCAATTTATATTTTGCCACTGCTGCTTTCAGTAAAGTAAACGGCATCCCTAGGTATACAGACGCGCGCTTATTTAAAATAAATGCTATTGATATACCGTCTGTCCCAGGTGCAGGTACGATTCCCATGAGCTTTATAGCAGATTATAATTCTCTGGACAGCACCGTCATCAATGGTATCGCGTTCAGTCCCCTTGGAGCCATGTATATGTCTACAAGGAGGTTTAATGGTTTACAAACAAGCCCTGTGGTAACTCCTTTTACCAATGAGTTGTATAAATCTACGGGTGTGGGAACTGCAGCCCTGGTACCTGGTTTTATACGTCCGACTGTTGGTTATTCAATTGCAGATATCGGAAGCTGTTATTTTCCGCTCACTGTATTAGCATCAAACGAATTAAGGGTTTCAGGAAAATATGCTGCCGGAAATGTAAGCCTTACATGGGATGTAAATAATAATACCAGTTCAGATTATTTTGAAGTTCAAAGGAGTGATGATGGCCTGGAGTTTACAACGATAGCCAAAGTGAATGTGAGTAATACGGATAAAGCATCTCAAAATTACAGGTATAGTGATCCCCAAAGTGGATTTGGTAAGCCCAGGTTTTACAGGATTAGACAAATAATGAATCTTGGAATGCGTTTTTATAGTTCAATTGTAAAATTAAATTTCAGTGATAAAATTACTTCCGTCAGTAAAGCGATGCCCAACCCTGTATCAACCAGTTTTAAAGTGAGCGTGGAGTTGAAAACAGGAGCCAACGTAATTCTGCAATTAATAGACCACGGAGGCAGAATAGTTGAAACAAGAAATTATAAAGGTTATACAGGAAGTAACAAATTCAGTGTTGATAATCTTGCAGGGCTTAAACCCGGACTGTATATACTGGAAACCAAAATTGATGATGAGGTTATCAGGGAAAAAATTATTAAAAAGTAAAATAATTAAGCAGGAATAATTTTCGCGGCTTTTGAAAGTTGTTCGTTTATTTAGTACAAACAATAATGAAAAAAGTCTTTTAAAGAGGCTGGTCCAGGTATATTAATAATAATTATCCCTCTATTCCGCCCTTTCACGTTGTGAAGGGGTTTTTTGTGTATGCTGTTGAATGGCATAACCGTATTTTTGCGTGAATGTATACATTAAAGAAAGCGCTGGGTCAGCATTTTTTGAATGATGAGAGTATTTGCCGGCAAATTGTTACGGCTTTGCAGCAACATTCATTCAGTCAGCTTTTGGAAGTAGGTCCGGGCGGTGGAGCACTCACAAAATATCTTTTACCGTTAACGGAAATTAATTTTAAATGTGTTGAAATTGACGAAGAAAAAGTACAGTGGCTCCTGCAAACTTACCCGCCGTTAAAAGATAAAATAATTCATCAGAGTATCCTGGATATTGCGGCACCATTTGAAGGAAGGTTTACACTGGTTGGAAATTTCCCCTATAATATTTCTTCACAAATAATTTTTAAAGTGTTGGAATGGAAAGATTCAATAGAATGTATGATAGGAATGTTTCAGAAAGAAGTTGCACAAAGAGTGGTAGCAAAAGAAGGCAGTAAGGTGTATGGTGTAACAAGTGTTTTGGTGCAGGCTTTTTTTGATGCGGAATATTTGTTTGAAGTAGATGAAAACGCATTCACACCACCGCCAAAAGTAAAGAGTGCTGTCATCCGTTTGAAACCAGTACCAACGCCACTTTCAATGAAAAGCGAAAGACAATTTTTTCTTTTGGTGAAAACGGCATTTAATCAGCGCAGGAAGACATTGCGTAATGGAGTGAGAGGTCTGTTTGAACCAGCAATTTTAACGGAAGGTATTTTTGATAAACGTGCGGAGCAATTGAGCGTTGAACAATTTGCAGGATTAACATTTAAAATGCGATAAGCAGTTAGTTGAAAGCAATGAATAAAGTAATTATTACATCGAAGGTGCACGATTACCTGTTACAGCAATTGGAAAGAAACGGGTATGAAGTAATGTATTTGCCACAGATCAGTTATGAAGAATTGGGTGAGATTGTTGCTGCAGCAGAAGGCCTGGTCATTACAACGCGTCTAAAAATTGACAGGTCCATAATTGATAAAGCACCCTTGCTAAAATGGATCGGAAGACTAGGTAGTGGAATGGAATTGGTTGATGTGGATTATGCTGCTTCCAAAGGAATTCGCTGTGTAAGTAGCCCGGAAGGAAACTGCAATGCTGTTGCAGAACACGCACTGGGCATGTTGTTGAACCTGATGAATAAAATCAGTAGCAGCATGCTTGAAATCAATGAAGGCAAATGGATCAGAGATGCAAACCGCGGAATAGAGCTAACTGGTAAAACAGTGGGCATAATTGGCTTTGGTAATACGGGTGCAGCATTTGCGAAATTACTTTCTTCCTTCGATGTCACTGTGCTGGCATACGATAAATACAAAGTTGGTTTTGCCAGCGGAAACATTAAAGAAGCAAATTTTGAACAGGTATGCAGGTATGCAGATGTTATTAGTTTCCATGTACCACTAACGGCCGAAACAAAGCATATGGCAAACGCTGCTTTCTTTGATGCACTTGAACAACCAGCATTTTTTATCAACGCATGCAGGGGTAAAGTGCATGATACGGGTGCCTTAATTGAGGCACTCCTGCAAAAGAAAATTGCCGGTGCTGCGCTGGACGTTTTGGAAAATGAAAAATTGGAAACTTATTCAACTATAGAAAAAGAACAATTGAAGACCTTGCTTCAACAACCCAATGTTCTTATTACTCCTCATATCGCCGGCTATAGTAACGAAGCCTTTTATAAAATGGCAAAAATTTTATTGGAGAAACTTGGAATGTAAAACGATCTTCCCGCATCAAACTTCCATTTAACTCTTGACCTGCTCAATGGCGGTAATACATTTACGATACTTTAACGAATCCAGATTAAACCTTTTCTTTCTTCTTACTGAAATAATAGCGTTGTAAAATACCATTTCAATTTAACAGTTACTTATCATCATCCGGTACACTTTTGACTACTTTATTGTAAACACATGTATATGAAAAAAAATCTACTCTTATTAATGTTGGCAGGCATTACCATACTGGCGGGTTCCTGCCGTAAATACGTTGCTGAACCCAATGTTCCTTCTTTAACAGGTACCTGGTATCTTCAAAATGCCGCACGCTACGATGCTTATAAATGGCAAACAGTAAACACGGGATATGAAAGTGGCTCATTTAGTTTTTATTCAAACGGAGATGCAGTTTATTCAGATGCACTCGGAACTTTGTCCGGTGTATGGGATATGTATCCTGTAACAGATGGTTATTATGACTGGAACGGTCAATACCGTGAAGGTTATCACGTGGTATTTTCCCTGCGCCTGTATGAAGGAAACAATTCCAATCCGGCAGTGAACTGGATATTCGATGACAATGATTTCAATGGTGGAGGAAGATTTAAAGCTTCCTATACCAGCAACCACTATACTTACGAATATACTTTTGCCAGGGAATAGAATCTGCCGTAATGAATAAATTACCGGTTGGTCCTGTGATAGTGCCGCGCCATTTACACGGTATAAGTAGCTGTTTTATGTAAAACAAGTTGTTATTTTCAGCTAAAAAAATATCTTATCTTTGTTGAAATGGCAACGCTTCAGTAATACGCTGGGGCGTTGTTATTTTTTTCTGTTTACTATCAAAGAATTTGTTATGAGTGATACCATTTATGTGACCAAAGAAACGCTGGAACAAATGAAAGCCGAATTACAGCGTATGAAAGCAATCGACCGTCCCGCGGCTTCCAAAGCCATTGCAGAAGCAAGAGAAAAAGGTGATTTAAAAGAAAATGCAGAGTATGATGCTGCCAAGGAAGCGCAGGGTCTTTTGGAAGCGCGGATAAAAAAAACTGAAGGTGATCTCGCCAACGTACGTATTGTTGACACCACCACCATAGACACCAGCAAAGTGAGTATTCTCACCAAAGTAGCGCTCACCAATTTGAATACAAAAAAGCAGGTTACTTACCAGATTGTATCAGAAAAAGAAGCAGATCTTAAATTGGGAAAGATTTCTGTTACATCGCCCATTGGAAAAGGTTTGTTGGGTAAAGTAGTAGGAGAGACCATTGAAGTGCAGGCGCCGGCGGGAGTTCTTAAATTCAAAGTGGAAGGTATTTCGGCCTGAAACCATCATCAAATATTAATATTAACCGGAAACTAATTTCCGGTTTTTTTATTCTTGGTACAGTTCGTACTTTGTACTTCACACATTTTGCCATGACGCTTTTTTCCAAAATCATAGCGGGAGAAATTCCTTCCTACAAAATTGCAGAGAACGATCATTTTTTTGCTTTCCTCGACATTTTTCCATTGCGGGAAGGCCACACACTTGTAGTGCCTAAAATTGAAATAGATAAATTTTTTGATCTGCCCGATGATTACCTGTACCGTATGCTGCTGTTTTCGAAACCCATTGCGCACGCTATTGAAAAAGCTTTTGATTGTAAACGTTGTGGTTTATCTGTAATAGGCCTTGAAGTTCCACATGCTCACCTGCACCTTGTGCCCATTGATTCTATACAGGACCTGGATTTTGCAAGGGGCAAACTAAAACCTACTCCTGGTCAGTTAAAGTCGGCACAGAGTAAATTGATGGCTTACCTGTAAACAATCAATTAGAACAATCAATTGATGTTATTTCTTTTTAATACGGGACGGATTTTTTGCAATAAAATCGTCCCATCCTTTAAGTTTCTTATTACCGGAAGGAACCGAAGAAGATGTTTGATAATGATGACACAGTGCCACCGCAAGCGCATCGGAAGCATCAAAATATTTAATATCATTTTCTGCAAGCTGTAAGATTCTTTGCAGCATTTTCCAAACTTGCTGTTTGTCGGCATTGCCATTACCGGTAATGGATTGCTTTATTTTCTTAGGTGAATATTCTGTAACAGGAATACCCGATTGCATAGCGGCGGCAATGGCAACTCCCTGTGCCCGGCCAAGTTTCAGCATGCTTTGTACATTTTTACCAAAGAATGGCGCTTCAATAGCGAATAGGTGCGGCTGATGTTCTTTGATGATGGAACAAACGGTGGTATGAATGATTTCAAGCCGCTCATAGATGTCTTTTTTACCTCCCAATTGCAAAGTATTCATTTCAATAAGGCGAATGCCTGTGCCATTGACAGCAATTAAACCATAACCCATTACTACCGTGCCCGGGTCGATACCTAAAATTATTTTTGAAGCTTTTTGCAAACTGGAACGGTTATTTTTGAAGACGGTTCATGTTTATCAAAAACAAAAATATCAAAATACTTATCAATTATGGATTAGGTCCTTTATTATTCGCATGGCTTTCCTATTCTATTTATCAACAGGTCATCAGCCAACCACATTTAGAAGACGCAGTCAAAAATCTCCGGCAGTCTGTTTCGGGTAATCAATCATGGAAATTGTATACCGTTTTATTATTGGTATTAGCAAACTGGGGTATAGAGGCCAGGAAGTGGCAGGTACTGATGATACCCCTCGAAAGAATTAGTTTCGTTCGATCTTCGAAAGCTATTTTGGCCGGACTTGCATTTTCAATGAATACCCCCAATCGTATAGGAGAGTTTGGTGGAAGAGTATTGTATGTACAGGATGGTCATCGCTGGCAGGCTGTGTCATTGACTATTGCAGGTAGCTTCAGCCAGGTAATTGTAACATTGTTATTTGGTTTGGGCGGATTGATATTCCTGCTAACCAGTCACAGCATTGCCAATTCAGTTTCATCTTATATCATCTGGATTCGGGTACTCTTATCCGGTACCTTGCTAGTGACTGCATTACTCATGTTAACGTATTTTCGCTTGAGAGAAATAATGAATTGGTTAGAGAAAATACCCCGCATGCAAAAATTCCTGAAGCACATGGCCATCATTGAAAACCTTCCTGTTACTATTTTGTTAAGAACCATCAGCTTGTCTGTAACGAGGTATATTGTTTTCGTAATTCAATATATCTTACTGTTGCAGTTGTTTGATGTGCAGGGGTCAGCCTGGCAATTATTCTGGCTGATAAGCGTTGTTTATTTGGTTCTTACAATCATTCCATCCATTGCATTGGCAGAAATAGGAATAAGGGGCCAGGTTGGATTATTATTATTTACTTTGATAAGTACAAATAAACTGGGGATAACCGGGGCAACAACTGGCATTTGGTTTGTCAACCTAGTAATACCCGCATTAGCGGGTAGTTTATTACTTTTAGGAATTAAAATCTTTTCCGATAAATGAAGAAAGCCATTTTCGGTACCCTGTTACTGTTATCCTCTATTGTTTTGAACGCAGGAGATGAATTTTGCGGCATCCGCAATACAGCATTTCTGGCAGGAGAAGCCAGTACGTACAAAGTTTTTTATACACTCGGTGTGTACATAGCCGCGGGCGAGGCTAATTTCAATGTGAACCTGGAGAAATTAAACAATAAACCAGTGTATCATATTACCGGTGAAGGAAAGACCTACGGTTTCTATGATAATTTTTTTAAAGTGCGTGATAAATATGAGAGTTTTATTGATACTGGTTCGTTGAAGCCAATGAAGTTTATCCGCAATATTTATGAAGGAGGTTATAAAAAATACCAGAATGTGAGCTTTAACCAGGAAACCAATACAGCTATCACCAATGATGGTATATTTAAGGTACCTGGCTGTGTGCAGGATGTAGTGGGCGCAATTTATTATGCCAGAAATATAGATTTCAATAAATACAAGCCGGAAGATAAAATACCTTTCACCATGTTCCTGGATAATGAAGTATATAATTTATATATCCGTTACCTGGGAAAAGAAGAAATTAAAACAAAGTATGGCAAATTCCGGGCTATAAAATTTAAACCACTATTGGTAAAAGGAACCATTTTTGAAGGTGGGGAAAAAATGACCGTGTGGGTAAGCGATGATGCCAATCATTTACCATTGCGGGTGGAAAGTCCCATCAGCGTAGGTAGCATCAAAGTAGATATGATGGCTTATCGCAATCTTCGTTATCCGCTGACATCATTGCTTTCTGTTAGGTAAAGAATAATTCTCCTTATAACTGAGTTAGTTTAAAACACTTTTTCATCCTGATTCCTCTTTCCGTCATTTGCAGGTTACAACATTCATTTACCGGGTCGTGTTCAAAAAAAAGTGTATAATCATTTGCCAGGGCCTGTTCCAGGAAGGAACGTTTTTCATGAAGTGTAGTGAGTGGAAACATGTCGTAAGCCATTACATAAGGTATTGGAATATGACCTGCAGAAGGTAAAAGATCCGCCATAAAAACGATTGTTTTATGATTGTAATTGATAACCGGCAACATCATTGCTTCTGTATGACCGCTTACTACAATGATTGATAAATTATCGGTTATGCCGGAAGCAATGGGTTGAATGATCGATGTTGCATTACTCATTTCAACAAACTTCAGCTGGCCACTTTCTTTGATGGGCAAAATATTCTCTTTCAAAAAAGATGCTTTTTCTCTTTCATTTGGCTCGGTAGCCCAGTTCCAATGACGTTCATTGCACCAGTAAGTTGCATTTTTAAAAGCGGGAATTAATTTACCGTTTTCCCTGATGATACTGCCACCGCAATGATCAAAATGAAGATGTGTTAGAAAAACATCCGTTATATCTGCCCGGGAGAATCCATGTTTTGCCAGCGATTTTTCCAGGGTATCATCGCCGTGCAGGTAATAGTGACTGAAAAATTTCTCATCCTGTTTGTTGCCATTTCCATTATCTATCAATATTAAACGGTTACCATCTTCGATCAATAAACAACGCAGCGCCCAGTTGCATAAATTATTTTCATCCGCGGGGTTTAGTTTATTCCAGATACTTTTGGGAACAACACCATACATAGCACCGCCATCCAATTTAAAAAAACCTGTATCAATGGTATATAATTTCATTGTTCAGTTATTTTTCCCGCTTTTTGTGCCGTTAGTAGCAACCAGATCAGGCCAATGACAAAAAAAGCGATTAATGCAAGCAGTGAATTACGCATATTGTGAGTAATTCCTTCAATCAAACCAAAACTAAACAGTCCAATTACAATAGCCAGTTTTTCGGTAACATCATAAAAACTAAAAAAGGAAGCAGTATCCTTTGTTTCAGGCATAAGTTTAGAATAAGTTGAACGGCTCATGGATTGAATTCCTCCCATTACCAATCCCACCAATGAAGCAAGAATATAAAACTGCATTTCCGTTTGCATGAAATAACCTGCTATGCAAACACCAATCCATAACATTACTGTAAAAATTAAAACCTTAATGTTGCCAATTTTTGCAGAGAGTTTTGACATTCCTACTGCACCAACAATCGCCACTAATTGTATAATGACAGCGGTAATAATAAGTTTCGAATCCGCCAGGTGGAGTTCCTTAATTCCAAAGTCAATAGCCACCAACATTACAGTTTGCACGCCCATGCTGTAAAAGAAAAAAGCTGCTAAAAATCTTTTTAGCACTGGCATTTTAACCATTTGCTTCCAGACAAATTTCAACTCATGAAATCCATTCATCAACACATGTTTCTTTGCTTGTCGCTCAGATTTATTGCTGATAGGCAAAACATTGAAAGTAATCTGCGCAAAACTTACCCACCAGATACCTACCAGTAAAAAAGTAAGCTTTAATGGCAGCGATTGATTGGGCATTAATAATACGAGGGCAAAACCTACAAGTTGCATCAATACGCTGCCTATATAACCCAACGTATATCCTTTTGCACTCACACGATCCATGTCCTTTTCTGCGGCTATTTCGGGCAAATAAGAATTATAAAAAACCTGGCTGCCATAAAAACCAATACCTGCAAACATGAAGCAGATTAAACCAAGGGCTACATTTTGTTTATCAAAAAAGTAAAGAAGTGAACAACTGGCGGCACCCAGGTAACAAAAAAAGCGCATGAAATTTTTCTTATTTCCCTTGTAGTCTGCAATGGAAGATAGAATGGGGGAAAGAAAAGCAATCACCAAAAAACCAAAAGCCAGCACATAGTCTTTCAATTCTGTATTGACAAAAGTTCTCCCCATGAAAACAATCCCATTGGGAAAATTATCCAGTGAGGTGACAGCGGCATAATAAGCCGGAAAAAAAGTAGTGGTGATAACAAGATTGTAAACAGAATTAGCCCAATCATACATGGCCCAGCCATTGATAATCTTTTTGGAAGCAGTCTGCATGCAGTCTTTGTTTAGGTATGAAAAGGTAAGAACTAATAGTGACTGTGAAATTAATTCGCTTCACCAGCATCGTTATACTTAAGATTTAACAACGCCGGTATAAAATAAGATCAATAAAATTATCCCTGCTGTGATCCGGTAGTAGCCAAATAATTTAAACCCGTGTTTTTGCAAAAAGCCAATAAAAAATTTGATGGCCAAAATAGCTACAACAAAAGCTATCGCGTTGCCAATGGCAAGCGTTTTAATTTCTTCGCTGTGTATGTTCTTGTAATCTTTCAGCAACTTATAACCAGTGGCAGCAAACATGGTAGGTACCGCGAGGAAAAATGAAAATTCTGCTGCAAGCTTCCTGGTTAATTTTTGTTGCATACCACCAATAATAGATGCTGCGCTTCTGCTTACACCGGGTATCATGGCAATGCATTGCCAGATTCCGATCATAAAAGCGCGCGAATAAGATATTTTTTCTTCCTGCTCCACATCGTGATAAGTATATACTTTGTCGATGAACAAAAGAATGATACCACCCAGCAGCATCGTAATTGCCACAGTTAAGGGACTTTCCAACAAAGCATCAATTTTATCTGAAAGCAGGAAACCCAATACCAACGCCGGAATGACTGCTACTATCAATTTTACATAAAACTGCCAGCGTTTGAAATCGAAGAATTTTTTCCAGTACAGCACAACCACGGCAAGGATGGCGCCCAATTGTATAGCAACAGTATAAGTTTTGGTAAAACCCTGGTGCATATCTACTCCAAGAATTTGTTCAGCCAGGATCATATGTCCTGTAGATGAAATAGGCAGGAATTCAGTCAAGCCTTCTATAATTGCAATGATGATAGCATGAATGGTACTCATAAGAAGCCAATATTATCTGCAACATAATAAAAATGGCGATGAATATTCATCGCCGTTCAATATTTATGTTAGCGCTGTTTACGCGTTGCTTTTTGGTTTTTTGAATATCGCGAAAATTTCCAGCCCCAGGCCTATGATAATTAGTAATGGTGCAATGGTAATACGCGTAGTGCTATAAACTTCTTTCTGGTTAAACTCTGCAGGATTACTGCTTTTTCCGCCGGCCATTAAAAGCATGCCGAAGGCGATAACAACAATGCCTGCAATCATCCAGATATAATTATCCCTGGTAAAAAGAGAAGAAGAAGTTTGTACCGGGCCCTGTTTTTTATCCGTCATAATCGGTGATTTGAAGTTGCAATATAATAAAAGGTTGTGGCTAAAGGGTATTCATAATTAACATCCGGGTTTAAAGTTTAAGGTTTAATGTGCTTTAAGGCAAAATACTTTCTTGAATGCACGATAAAAATTATATGAACCTTAGACCTTAAACCTTGTACCTGTTTCCTACGATCAATACAGATCATCGAGCTTCATCTTCAGGTATTTGATTACACTGCGGTGAGTACTGACCACAGAGATACAGATACCCAGCAGAATAATAGAAATAAATAAGAACGATAGCAGTGTATAATCACGCAAGGCTTTTATTTCGGGTAACCATTTTTCGAAAATCAGAATTACTGCGAGGATACCTGCCACTGCAATAATTCCACTGATAGCACCATTAATAATCGCCCTGTTGTTCATTGGCCTGGCTATAAAACCTCTCGTGGCACCCACCATTTGCATGGTCTTAATCAGGAAGCGATTGCTGAACATGGTCAGCTTAATGGTATTGTCGATCAAAATAATTACAACAATGGAAATAATGGCTGCAATAACCAGCAGGCCCATGCTTATTTTACGAATGATGTTATTCAGGCTGCTGACGAGCGATTGCGGATACTTCACATCACTCACTGCTATGTTTTGCATCAGGTCATTCTGAATCTTAGTAAGTGAATCTGTAACTGAATAGTCACTTTTAATATTGAAATAGATGGTAGCCGGCAGCGGGTTTTTATCCAGAACGCCCACCCAGTCTTTGTTTCCATCTTCCAGGTATTTTTTCTTGGCCAGGTCCTTGGTTACATATTCATACATTTTTATATAGGGCTGTGATGCGAGGTATTGTACCAGGTCGGCACTGTCTTTTGGTGTAACATTTTCCCTGATGAAAACACTCACTTCAACATTTTCTTTGAAGTATTGTCCCAGTTTATTGGCATTGATGACAAACCAACCCAGTACACCCAGCATAATCAGGATAAGTGAAACACCAAGAATAGCCATAAAATAGGATGGCTGAGAACGTTTGATAGACGATTTTCCGATTTGAATCATGCGTGCCTGGTTTTATGGGGTCAGTACTAATTTTGAGCTGGGCAAAAATAGCGGTTTCTGCAGCACAATTGCTATTTTTGTCCTCCTCTTAACGGTTGCAGAATGCAAAATATTTTAAAGGTTGATAAGTGGAACAATAAATAGATTTTTTTTAAGCCTTTGCTAACAATTCTATTTATACTGACTCAAATCAACCTCCTGGCTGGCCAATTAAAAACATATAGATGCATTTGAACGGAAGGCCGGTTGGCTCAGCAAAAAATTTTTTCGCCGGGGGCAGATCAACTGTGATTCCACTGTTGAAAGGAGCGCCGCAACCACAGACGCACAATGAACAAATGATGACAACAAAATAAATAACCCGACAGCAACAATGGAATACAATTTCAGGAAGATTGAACAGGAATGGCAACAAAAATGGATTGCAACCAATGCTTATAAAGTAAACAACGAATCAGCGAAGCCGAAGTTTTACGTGCTGGATATGTTCCCTTATCCCAGCGGTACGGGACTTCATGTGGGACATCCACTGGGATATATTGCTTCGGATATATATGCCCGGTATAAACGGTTGAAGGGATACAATGTGTTGCACCCAATGGGGTATGATAGTTTTGGTTTACCTGCCGAACAATATGCATTGGAAACAGGTCAGCATCCCGCTGTTACCACTGAAAAAAATATTGCCACGTTCCGTAACCAGTTGGATAGGATTGGCTTCTCTTTTGATTGGAGTCGCGAAGTAAAAACGAGTGACCCCGCTTATTATAAATGGACACAGTGGATATTCCTGCAAATATTCGATAGCTGGTATAATCATTCGACTCATCAGGCGGAACGGATCGAAACACTGATTCAAATTTTTGAAACAGAAGGGAACAAATCAAAAATCAAGAATCAAAAATCAAAACTTTTTACCGCTTCAGATTGGAAAAGTTTTGATGAAAAAGAAAAGCAGGATATCCTGATGGAATACCGCCTGGCTTATTCTGCTTATGGAGAAGTGAACTGGTGTGAAGCGTTGGGAACCGTACTCGCAAATGACGAAGTAGTAAATGGTGTGAGCGAGCGTGGAGGCCATCCCGTTATAAAAAAGAAAATGCGGCAATGGTACCTGCGCATTACTGATTATGCCGACCGCCTGCTGGAAGGTTTGGAAAAAGTGGATTTTTCAGAATCATTAAAAGAGCAACAAAGAAATTGGATTGGTAAGAGCCAGGGGGCGGAAATAGACTTCGCTATTAATGGAAGCAATCAAAAATTAAAAGTTTATACAACCCGGCCGGATACTATTTTCGGCGTTGATTTTATGGTGCTGGCACCGGAACTGGATTTGCTGAATGAAATTGTTTCTCCTGAACAACGCGCTGCGGTAGATGATTATCTTTCTTATGTAAAAAGTCGCAGCGATCGCGAACGGATGGCGGAAGTAAAACAGATTACCGGTTGTTTTACGGGCGCTAATGCTATTAACCCATTTGACGGAAGAGCAATTCCTGTCTGGATTGCTGAATACGTATTGTCGGGTTATGGTACCGGTGCTATCATGGCCGTTCCCTGCGGAGATGAGCGCGATTATAATTTTGCAAAGCATTTTAATATACCTATTACCAATATTATTGGAGAATTTTATAATGGCAATGAGGCCAATCCTACAAAAGATGCCCTGTTAACCCAATCCGGTTTTCTAAATGGGATGCTTATGCGCGATGCCATAGATGTGGTGATTACGAAACTGGAGCAGATGGGAATAGGCAAAAGAAAGATAAATTTTAAAATGCGGGATGCGGGATTCAGCCGTCAGCGCTACTGGGGTGAACCTTTCCCGATTGTATGGAAACACGGTTCTGCATTACCGTTAGATGAAAAGGAATTGCCCCTGGAGCTGCCGCATGTAGATAAGTACGGTCCGGGACCGGAAGGGGAGGGACCGCTGGGTAATCTATCTTCCTGGATAACTACTCCCGACGGGAAAAGAGAAACAGCCACGATGCCAGGGTATGCCGGTTCTTCCTGGTATTTTCTGCGCTATATGGATCCACATAACAACCAGGCTTTTTGTGACAGAAAAGTAAGCGATTACTGGGGGCAGGTAGATTTATATATTGGTGGTACGGAGCATGCGGTGGGTCATTTATTATACAGTCGTATGTGGACGAAAGTTTTGTTTGATCTTGGGTATATCGGCCATGATGAACCGTATAAAAAATTGGTGAACCAGGGTATGATAACCGGGAAGTCTTATTTTTTTATGCATGATAAAGCGCATGCTGATACAATAGTATCTTATAAAAAGGAAGAAGCAACATTGCTGGCCCGGTTTAAGTATGGCCACAATTATGTGGATGCGGGCGGAAAGCTTACCAAAAAATCATTTGATAAGTATTTGTCTGATCAAAAATATAAAACTACTGACTTTGATATTCGCTGGGATAAGGATGAGGAGGGAGCATTTATTTATGTGAAGGAAGAATCCGAAAAAATGTCCAAGTCAAAATTTAATGTAGAAAACCCGGATGAAATAGTAGATAAGTATGGTGCAGATACTTATCGTATGTATGAAATGTTTTTGGGCCCGGTTGAAGCCAGCAAACCCTGGGATACAAAAGGCATTGAAGGGGTGCACCGGTTTCTAAAAAAATTATGGCGACTATTTTATGATGAAATAAAGGGAAAAGTATGGACCGATGACAAGCCAACAGCTGAAGAATTGAAAATTCTGCATCGCACGATAAAGAAAATAGAAGACGATACCGAAAGATTTTCATTCAATACAGCGGTGAGCAGTTTTATGATTTGTGTGAATGAACTGGCAGACAGCAAATGTCATAAAAAGGAAGTCCTCGAAAAGTTATTGGTACTACTGACACCTTATGCACCACATATTGCAGAAGAGCTCTGGCATTTGATTGGCAACAGCGGAAGTGTATTAGATGCTGCTTACCCGCTATTTGATGCAAATTATGTAACGGAAACTTCAAAAGAATATCCTGTTTCCATTAATGGTAAAGTGCGCACCAATATTAATATTGCGCTGGAAGCGGCGCAACCAGAAGTGGAACAAATTGTATTGGGCAACGAAACCGTGCAAAAGTGGCTGGAGGGCAAAGCGCCAAAGAAAATTATCTATGTAAAGAATAAGATGGTGAATGTTGTTGTATAGAGTGGGTAGCGCTATACAGACACTTAAATTATTGGGGGGGTAGCTGGTCGGTTCACCCTTATTAACGCTCATTAATTCTTACTTCGTTCTTTCACAAATCTTATTAAGGCACTACTGCCTTCATCTGCAAACAAGCGCGCTTCATATTGTTTTTTACCAACCACTGCTACCAGGTAAGAAGTATTGGGTGGGATTGAACCCAGGTTCTCTGCTACCAGTACCAGTTCATTGTCATCTTGCAGATCATCCGCGTTGATTTTAATGATTTGAGGTTCGCCTCCCAGCAGAATATGCTCTTTCAAAACTTTTCCATTTAAGAACAATGCAATGGAATCACCATCAATGGCTGCGTTGTCATAAAAACGAAGCTCAATGCTGTTGGCGGTAACGGGAATAACCATTTGCAATTTGTTCTGGCGGCTGGTAAATTTTTCCTGGTTGGAAGTTATTGACATAGGAGCAATGGTTTTTGCTATCGTTGGCGCCGCAACTACAGGTTGTTCTTTTTTATGTTCCGTTTTAAGAATTGCAACTGATGGGGGAACAACTTCTTCGGGAAAAATCCTGGGGCCGGTTGCCATTCTTCCAATACTGTCAATGATATAAGGATCGTTTGCGCCTGCGGTATAGTTATCGATTACCCAATCCCATTCGTCCGGAAAAGCAGCATGATTTATTTTTTGAAGATGTACCGGACCCTTTGTCACATCTTTATTATCTCTTAAGGTGCTGTTGCCATCCAGCAACATTTTATCTTCTCCCGGGCAATTAAAGTCAGCCACATTGAGTAATGCATCTGGTAAGCCATTTGATTTTCCATCAATCAGCATGTCATCCCACCAGATAACTGCATTGGTACCGGGGTCGAAATAACCCTTTACACTATAGCGGTGAAAATTATTTTTAGAAGTATAGTAATAGGAAGTGCCGGTAAGGCTATCACCAGATTTGATCAATTTTAATTCAATATTGGATGATTTGACCCTGCCTTTCCAGACGCCGGTAATTTGTTGTGCATTTGTTTGTATGCAAATGATAATTAATAAGAACGGGCAAAACAAACAAAGGATAATTGTTTTCAATGGAAATTGGTTTTTTAACGCATGTAATTCCGTGACTTCATCAAAATTGCATGGGAAATGTAACTCCGGTCACATTTTAAATGTGTCAATATCAATTCTAGACAGAAACGATTATGCCAGGCTTATATTTTGCCTTATGTTTTTTTTAACGATTTTGCCAAAAAAATGCTATGATAAAGCAACGATATTTCTCTTTTTTGCCAGCTATTCCTTTCGTCGTTTTTTTTATTCTATTCAAAGAATCTTTGGTCTGCCTCAACGAAAACAATTGCATGCATCCTGTATTTGTTGCAATTTTGAATCTGAAAGGAACAAGTAATAGAAACTAACAATACATAATCAAGTCAGGTTTTTATAGTAGTTATAATTTTCATAGCAGTTAATTTTGGATTAGATCCCCTGTATTCTTACGGGGGATTATTGTTATTAACGGTTTGATGATAAGATTAAAGCGATGTACATTCATGTTCAAAATTAACTGCAATGAAGTTTTTTCTTATGCTCCCGGCCATGTTGTGCATGGCTATTATATCATTCGCTCAAAACAGTAATGCATACTTTCTATCACAACCCTGTCTTACACCAGATGGACAAATGGTGGTCTTTAGTTTTGAAGGCGATTTGTGGAAGGCCGATATAAAGTCGGGCCAGTCAGAACGCATTACAGCCATGGCCGGTTACGAAACAAGCGCCAAAGTTTCCCCGGATGGCAAATGGATTGCTTTTACCGGACGGCAATTCGGTAACGCAGATATTTTTTTAATACCAGTTAATGGTGGTGATATTAAACAACTCACTTATCATAGTGGCAATGACGATGTCAATTCATGGAGCTGGGATTCGAAATATATTTATTTTTCTTCAGGTCGCATGGGACAGCAATCAGGTTATAAAGTAAGTGTCAATGGTGGAACGCCGCAGCGTGTTTTTGGCAATTATTTTTTTCAATATGATCATAACTTGTTTGAACATCCAACCAGTGGAGAGATCTTTTTCAATGATACCTGGGAAAGCAGCAACCAGTCGCAGCGCAAACGTTACAAGGGACCATTTAATCCAGACATTCAATCTTATAATATCCGTACCAAACAATACAAACGTTATACTGAATATGAAGGCAAAGATTTTGGTGCAACGATTGATAAGAATGGAAATATTTATTTTATTTCCGATGAACTGAACGGAGAGTATAACCTTTACACTTTTGAAAATGGTAAAAAGACGGCACTCACAAAATTCAATACCTCAATAAAATCGCCGGTTGTAAATGCAAATGGTGGCAGGATTGTTTTTGAAAAGGATTACCAGCTATACCTCTATGATGTGGCCGCAAAAAAAGCCGATAAACTCTCTGTCTCAATTCTTCGTAACAACATTTTACCAAAGGAAAAGGATTTCGACGTGAGGAATAACATCAGCAATTTCGATGTTTCACCAGATGGCAAAAAGCTTGTTTTCACAGCAAGAGGAGAATTGTTTGTAAGCGATGTGGAGGGAAAATTTATCCAGCAAATAAAAAAGGGTTCTGCGGAAAAAGCAGACGAAGTAAAATGGATGGGCGATAACAAAACCATACTGTTCAATCAAACAGATGGTGGTTTTCTTAATTGGTTTACAATCGCTGCCGATGGGTCAGCACCATTGAAGCAACTCACCAAAGAACAAAGAAGCAACCGGTTGCTTGTTTTTAATAAAGCCAGAACCAAAGGAGTTTATCTCAGTGGAAGGGATGAAGTAAGAATAATTGATTTGAAATCACTGGAAAGTAAAACCGTAGTAAGAGATGAGATATGGGCCTTCTATAATTCCGCGCCGGATTTTTCTCCAAATGGAGAATACTTTGCGTTTACGGCACACAGGGATTTTGAAGAAGATATTTTTGTTCATAACATCAATTCCGGTAAAACAACCAATCTTACCAATACGGGTGTTACTGAAAGCAGCCCTATATGGTCGCCCGATAGTAAATATATTTATTTTGTTTCTACCAGGACTGCTCCTTCTTATCCATTTGGCTTGAAAGATCCACATATTTACCGCATGCCCCTCGAAAAGTTTGACGAACCTTATCGTATGGACAGATACAACGATTTGTTCAAAAAAGACTCCGCAAAAAAGGATAGTACCATTCGGATAGACGCTGAAAATATAATGGAAAGACTGGAACAGGTAGGGCCATCCTTTGGTTCACAGCATCTACTTTCATTGTTACAGAAAGGAGATAAAACAACCGTGTTGTTTGTAAGCGATCAGGACCAGGGTAAAAATTCACTTTGGAAAACCACTCTTGAACCCTTTGAAATCAGCAAAACGGAAAAGATAGCCGGTGCTGAAAGCGGGAACATTTCTTTTGCTGAAAGCAATGACAAATATTATGTGCTGGTCAATGGTGTCATTTTTAAGTTGAACCTGGAAGCTAATAAGACAGAGCAGGTTAACCTGGCGTATACTTTCAGAAGAAATTTGTCGGCGGAATTCAATCAGTTATTTGAAGAATCATGGGCATTAATGGATGAAAATTATTACGATGAAAAATTTCATGGTGCCAACTGGCCGAAATTAAAAGAATATTATGCACAGTTTCTGCCTTTTGTCAATAACCGATCAGATGTAAGAGTGTTGATGAATGATTTGCTGGGAGAACTCAACTCGTCTCACCAGGGATTTGGAACTTTTGGTGAAGATGAGAACACTCCATTGAAAAGTGTTACAATGGAAACCGGTATCGTGTATGAAGAAAACGATCCTTATAAGGTGAAATATATTGTAAAGAGGTCCGCGGCAGATCGCAAAGACATTAATATTAAAGCAGGTGATGAATTATTAAAAGTAAACGATGTTACGGTTGCAAAAGAGACGGATAGAAATTTTTATTTTACGCATCCTTCCCTCGATAAGGAATTAAAACTCGTTTTCAAACGCGGTGCTCAATCATTTGAAGTAAAGCTTCATCCGCAGTCCTCGCTATTTAATAATTTGTATGATGAATGGGTGGACAAGAATCAGCAGCGTGTGGATGAAAAAAGCAAAGGGCGAATTGCTTATGGTTATATGAAAAACATGGGCACTGACGAGTTGGAGAAATTTATGATTGATATGACCCAGGAACTCAACAACAAAGATGCGTTAATTTTTGATCTGCGTTATAACACCGGGGGCAACGTGCATGATGATGTTTTGAAATTTCTAAGTCAGCGTTCTTACCTGCAATGGAAATACCGTGAAGGCAAATTAACAAGACAGGGCAATTTTACCCCTTCTGATAAGCCGATTGTATTATTGATAAACGAGCAGTCGCTGAGCGATGCTGAAATGACGGCACAGGGTTTCAAGGCACTGAAACTTGGTAAAATTGTGGGCAATGAAACCTATCATTGGATCATTTTTACCAGTGGTGCCGGCTTGGTAGACGGATCTTTTATACGTTTGCCGAGCTGGGGTTGCTTTACACTTGAGGGCAAAGACATTGAGCTCAATGGTGTACAACCAGATATTAAAGTGCTGAATACATTTACGGATAAGATAAGTGGAAATGATCCGCAACTCGATAAAGCAATAGAAGAAATTCTTAAACAGTTAAAATAGTATTTACTACTAATTAAAGTAGCACGAAGCAAATGCTTCGTGTTACTTTTGCTGAGTGAATACAAGCTCAACATTAATTACTGTATTAAAAAGGCACCAGCCAGATTTCCACCGTGTTGTTGCATTTGATCCTGTGGTGGATCATTTGTTGTGGTTGGATTTTACAGATACAAATAAAGCGTTAACCGCATCTGTTATAGAAGACAGCAATCAATTCAGCGACTACATTGCAGGAAAAATAAAGATTGCAAATGCACGATACGGCATTGGTGGTTATAATGAACACCGGACTGTCTATAGCAGAAGTAAAGTATTTGACGCAGCAAGAGTTGGTGAAGAACCTAGGCGCCTGCACCTCGGGATCGATATCTGGGGACCAGCAGGTACACCCGTATTTGCGTTTATGGGCGGACGTATCCATAGTTTTGCTTTTAATAACCAATATGGAGATTATGGGGCTACAATGATTTTGCTGCATCAACTGGAAGGCATCCCTTTTTATACGCTTTATGGTCACCTTAGTTTAAAAGACATTCAAAATATTACTGCATCGCAATACGTGGTGCGGGGCCAGGAGATTGCGCATTTTGGAAACCAGGAAGAAAATGGCCAATGGCCGCCGCACCTGCATTTCCAGGTCATAGTGCAAATGGGTATTAAAGACGGAGATTATCCCGGGGTATGTAAATATTCAGAAAGAGATAAGTATTTAAGCAATTGCCCGGATCCGGATTTGATTTTGCAGATGGATCAATATAAAACTGTTGCTCAATAGTATTTTCTGTTTTAGGGTGATCCACCCCGTGACTCACAAATAATTTTTGTGCGTACATAGGTATTTAAAATGACCATCAATTCAATGGGCGGCTCACCCTATAAATAGTTCCCGCCGAATCACTCAATACAATTTTTAGTGAATGTTAAGTTGAAAAGCGGGACATAAAGGAAATCCGATGAGCAAGAGGATCTCTCCAAATAGCAATGCAGTTCTAAGGGCCGTTTTGTTTTTTGCAATTAAGTATACCAGTACCAGGAATAGGTTGATGCCCCGTACAATCACAGCCGCAGCACCAACGCCGGCTAATCAAAATAGTCCCAGAAATACGCCAAATATCAAAAGTAGTCTGATATTGGCCATGATGGTTTGCTTGTGAAATTGAATAAAATAAGGAAAGGAGTATTTAGAATTTGGTTGTTTGGAGATTTAAATTTTTCTAACAAAATGGAAACTTATTTTCACATGCCCAATAATGCACTTACTATTTCTTTCCATTCATTTTCCAATGAATATTCAGGTATCGGTTTACCCGCACGTTTATACCAATAGCCCGCGTTGTTATTATCGCCTTCTTTCCTGTGAAGGTATGCATGAATCCAGGCAGCATTCTTATCTTCCATATCCTGTATGATAGTATGTGCACGATCCCAATCGTTTTTTCCATCATACCACAGCGCCTGCAAATATGCATTCAACGATGCTGGTGGGGTGTTTGCAGAAAGGCTTGACTGAAAAGATTCAAAATTCATTTGCCTAAGATAGCTGAAAAATTAAAATCCTGCCAAAGCAGGATTTTAATTAAGAAGTTGAATGTTCATATGCTTTTAATAACTTAAATGCGTGCGTCCATTGATTCTTACGGAAACCCGGAATGCACCATAACATGCAGAGTGGTTCAATAGCTCTTGCGGCTTCTGCTTTTCCCAAATCTTCAGTTTCCCATCCAAATGAATCAAGAATGCGCGTAACCGTTTTTTTCCATCTTCATCATCGCCACAAATAAACATGGTTGCAGCCCCGGATTTGAATGCAGGCTTGTACATGATATTTGCTCCAACTGAATTAAATGCCTTCACCAATCTTGCATGGGAAATTATTTTTTTTGTGCGTTCCAACAGCGATTCATTGATTTCTGTAAAATAGCTGAGCACTCCATTTACTGCGGGCTCATGAGCTATCGGATTGGTAGTGTCTATAACAATTTTTCCTTTAAAATTTTCTATGCCAGCTGATTCAATTACTTCCGGAATGGCCGTTGCAGCCGTTGTCAGTATTAGTAATTCTGCCGAAGCCGCATCGGCAAAACTGACGGTAGCACCAGCACGATTTTCTTCCCTCTATTTTAATATTTCCGGTTTGTTGATATTGCGGGTGCCCAGAATAACAGAATGACCTTCTTTTAAAAAAGCAGATCCTAAAACACGTCCAACGGTTCCGGATCCAATGATTCCAATTTTCATAAATGATAATTTAGAATGAATAGAATGTAATGGAGTTTATTATCCCAGTTTGTAAGCATCAGCAAATATTTTTGCAAAATCTGACAGTCTTGGTGCGTCCGGAATTGAAGGACGATTGCTCCAATAATCTTCATACATTTTACCGGAATGAATTGCCTGTCCCATTTCAACATAATTTTTTGCAGCTTCTTCCGGCAGGCCTGCCTGCAACGTACCGGCCAGCGCCTGTTCATCAGAAAACTGTACCCATTTTAATCCTGGTTTCCCAATGGCGTTCCCGACCAATACCGCTATATCATCAGTGCTTACATCATCGTTGGCTATATATTCAAAGGAATGACCTGTGAATTTGAGTTGCAGCAAAGCGTCAATGGCTTTACTGGCTATATAATCGGTTGACACCAACCCGAATTTTTTACCAGTTACTGCAAAATTACTGCCCATAATATCCATAGACTTTATGATGCCAATATTGGCAAGGAGGTTATTATAAAAATAAGATGGGCGAAGATGTTTGATATTTACCGCATTCAGCTCATTCAATAAATTTTCAACACGGTACAAACCGCTAACAGGTCCGCAACCATCTGGCATATGTGCTCCAACACTGCTTAGGTTCACAACATATTTTATGTTATTTGATTTAATGGCATTCGTATAATTTCTACCAACCTGTTCGATATATCCTTTCCAATCAGTGGTTGTGAAATTGGGTGGCACCATAGTATAAACGGCATTGGCTCCCGAAAACGACTCTTTTAAAAAGTCAAAGTTTTCCAATGAACCCACCGCTGCTTTTGCACCCAACGCTTCAATTTCTTTTGTCCGTTCGGTAGTACTCGTAATGCTGATTACTTCATGCCCGGCTTTTACCAGGGCAATAACGAGCGGTTTGCTGATATGGCCCAATGAGCCCGTGATTACATACTTCATTTTATTTTTTTTTGGTTTGAATGAGTTGGTTTAAAAAATATAATTAATGTTTGTATATACAAATGTTAAGCTAAAAAAAAGTCAGGTTTCCAGTTTGTCAGCAATTTTTATCATGTTCTGTACCAGTCTTGAACTTTCTTCTTTGCCGAGTACAGCAACGTATTTCTTTGCAAATTCTTCCGCACACTCCTTTAGCAGTAACCGAATATCTTTTGCTTTACTGGTGGGGTAAACAGCTGTTGTTTTTCCTTCTGTTGTTCTTGTCACCAATTTTTTTTCTTCCAGTTTTTCAATCAATCTTGTAATGGTACTGGGAGTAAGGTGCAACTCACTACTCAGGGAACCCGGATGTACACCTGGTTCATCCAGTACAATCATCAGCAAGTAAGCGTGGCTGGGCGAAAGATTTGTTTTTTTCCACACTGAAATAGAAAGCTTCTCAATTTTACGTGCAAGTGCATTGCTCACAAAATACATACACTTATGATACCTGCTTTCCGATGTTTTCATTCCCACTAATATTGGAAACAAAGGTAAAGAATTAATATTTGTATATACAAATAAAATATTTCCAGTTGCTGCCCGGCGCTTTACTAAATTTACAACATGGCGAATCCCAACCTACAGTCAGATAAAACAACACTGAGCCCGGCGGATAAAGAATTTGAAAACAATATTCGGCCTGCCGCTATTGCTGACTTTTCCGGACAGGCCCAAATCATTGAGAACCTGGTTATATTTATTCGGGCTGCAAAAATGCGTGGCGAAGCGTTGGATCATGTACTGTTTCATGGCCCGCCAGGTTTGGGTAAAACAACTTTGTCTAGAATTGTAGCCAATGAATTGGGTGTAAATATTAAGGAAACATCCGGTCCCGTTATAGAAAAGCCTGGGGACCTTGCAGGTTTACTAACCAATCTTGAACCCAACGATGTTTTATTTATAGATGAGATTCACCGGCTCAGTGCGGTAGTAGAAGAGTATTTATATGCGGCCATGGAAGATTACCGGATAGATATAATGATTGATACGGGACCCAATGCCAGGAGCATTCAGATCAATCTCAATCCATTTACTTTAATAGGTGCTACTACAAGAAGTGGTTTATTAACAGCGCCATTGTTATCCAGGTTCGCCATTAAATCCAGGTTGGAATATTATACCAGTGACACTTTACATAAAATTGTTTTGCGATCTGCGGCCATATTAAACACACTCATCACAGCCGATGCTGCAGCAGAAATTGCCAGGCGCAGTCGTGGTACACCACGCATAACAAATGGTTTGCTGCGTCGCGTACGTGATTTTGCCCAGGTATTGAACGACGGTAAAATTGATATTGGAATTACACAACACGCATTGAATGCATTGAAGGTAGATGAATACGGGCTGGATGATATGGACAACCGTATCTTACTTACCATCATAGATAAATTTAAAGGCGGTCCTGTTGGGATCACCACCATTGCAACGGCAGTAGGAGAAGAGGCTGGAACGCTGGAGGAAGTATACGAACCCTTTTTAATACAGGAAGGATTTATCAAACGCACGCCCCGCGGAAGAGAAGCAACACACAAAGCTTATGAACACCTCGGAAAGAAATCATTTGGACCTACTGAAAACAATTTATTATTTGAATAGAGATTGATCAACTTTCAGTTGTTTTTACTTACCTATAAGTAAAAAAAACGCTTACCGGTATTTTTTTTTGCTACCGGTTGAAATCGGAACAAATTATTCTATTTACATTGTATCGATAATTGATTCATACGAGACATTTTGCAAAAAAAGAGCGGCACATACAATTTGTGCCGCTCTTTTTTTATGATTGGATGAATTAATTCTGTGGTACCGGAGCTACCAACCTGAAACCATTTCCATGAATATTTACGATTTCAATATTAGAATCGTCTTTCAGGTATTTACGTAATTTGGCGATATAAACATCCATACTACGTCCATTAAAATAAGTATCGCTGCCCCATATTTTTTTCAGGGCTTGTTCTCTTGGCAAAAGATCATTAATGTGCTCGCACAACATTTTTAACAGTTCATTCTCCTTGGGAGATAAAGTTTGCATTTTGTCAGCATGACTCAATTGCCTGAGCTTTGGATTAAAATGGTAACCGCTCATATTATATTCCTTGTTTTCCTGCTCACGGTTTAGCTCTTCATTTCTTTTTAATATGGCTTTTATTTTCAAAAGTAAAACCTCGCTGTCGAATGGTTTGGTAATATAGTCATCAGCTCCAAGTTTATAACCCTGTATGATGTCTTCTTTCATTGTTTTGGCACTCAGGAAAAATAAAGGAATATCAGGATCCACATCGCGTATTTCTTCTGCCAGTGTAAAACCATCCATATGCGGCATCATTACATCCAGCAGGCATAAATCAAATTTTTCTCTTTGAAAAGCGGCAAGTCCAAGTCTTCCATCGCGCTCCAGTAAAACATCATAATCATTGAGCTCAAGATAATTTTTCAATACACTTCCAAGATTTGGATCATCTTCGCACAATAAAATTTTTGCTTTTGTTGATTCCATAGTAAAAACATTTAATACAAATAAAATTAAATCATTGACCAGTACAGAATTAAGCCCGGTAATGTTTTGTTAATAGTGAAGGTACTTAAATTTGCATTTCCTAAAATAAATAGCCATGGCATTACACATAACTCCTGATAATAAGTTTAAAAAGCTAATCATCATAGGCGACCGACTATTGGTTCGACCAACCAAAGCCCATGAACGCACCAATAGTGGATTGTTCCTGCCACCGGGTGTTCAGGAACGCGAGAAAGTGCAACAAGGATATGTTATAAAAACCGGGCCAGGGTATGCCATTCCAATGGCCGTGGAGGACGAACCCTGGAAAAATGAAGACGATAAAGTGAAATATGTTCCTTTACAGGCAAAAGAAGGAGACCTGGCTATTTTTCTTTTAAGTGGTGCAACGGAAATACTCTATGAAAATGAAAAATATTTTATTGTTCCGCAGGGAGCTATCCTGATGCTGGAACGGGAAGAGGATATTTGATCGAACAGCAATTTATCAATTGGTATACCCGGTTTTACTACCTGCAATCTTTACAAACACCATTCACCACCACTTCTATTTGTGCAGGTTGATAACCTTTGGGGAGTTTCAGTTCGGGTACTGAGATATCTTCAAGGCAAAGTGTACTGCCACATTGTTTACATATAAAATGCACATGATGATCGTGGTGATGTCCTTCGCTGCATTCATCTCTGCACAATGCATAAAGGATAGCATTGTCAGCCGTGGGTATGGTATGTACAATGCCTTTTTCAACAAAAGTTTGAAGGGTCCGGTATATAGTAACCCTGTCGAAACTGGTTCCGCTTTTCTTTTCTATATCAGCATGTGCAAGTGCACCGTTATGCACGAGGAACAGTTCCAGTATTTTGGAACGGCTTTCTGTTACACTCAGTTGGTTCCGTTTTAATATCTCCAGTATCTGCCGGCTAAACTTCATCGTTTAATGAACATTATTAATTGGGATTGTTACCAAAAATTGAATTCTTGAAATTGCTGCTGTTTGATTTTTCATTCAACAGTTTTGGTATATCCACCGTTAATTCTTCCAGTTCTTCGTTTTTAAGTCCATCATATATTTTTCTGACCCTGCCATTTTTATCGACCAGTGCAAAAAACTGGGTATGTATAAACTGATCCTCTATTTTATTGTTGCCATTTTTGGGATCATCCAATAAATAACTAACTCTTGCCGCAAGGTAAAGACTGTCCTTTCTACCAGTGAGAAACCACCAGTTGCCGGGTGCAATGCCCAGCGAATCGGCATATCTTTTCATTCTCAATACACTATCTCTTTCCGGATCTACGGTATGGGAAAGGATCAAAAAATCTTTTTCGTCTTTGAATTTTTCATAAATTTTTTTCATGTTTACATTCATCTTCGGGCAAATTCCCTTGCAGGTAGTAAAAAAATATTCTGCCACATACACTTTGCCGGTAGTATTTCTTTGAGTCACAGTCTTGCCTTCCTGGTTGGTAAAACTAAAGGGCTGAACATAACTGAGCACCGGCAATTTTACATCTGCAAAACCTGGTACGGCCATTTTAAGCCCAAAATAGAAGGCGGCAAACAACACAACAAAGAACAAAACGTAAAAAAATAATTTCTTATTCATATCATATAAACTCCTGCAAAGTTAAGTGAAGTAATACAGCCAGCATAGCAGTCTGCCCCTTGTTACACATAATTGATAGCTGTATATTAATTTTGCTTTTTAACAGGAACAAAATACTTGCAACAAAGTTGCATTTATTGTATATTTGTCTTCCGGATGAATATAAAAGTGAATTGGGATGCAATGGGAATTACTGCTTCAGTAGCCTGCGCAATACATTGTGCAGTTTTGCCATTACTGCTCAGCAGTCTGCCTTTGCTGGGTACCGACATTATTCGAAATGATTTTTTTGAATATGGTATGATTGTGATGACTTTTGCTATTGGGGTCTATGCGTTAAGTCATGGTTACCGGTTGCATCATCACAAATTCTTACCCCTTATTCTATTCACGGCTGGTGTTTTATTCCTGATAGCAAAGCAGGTATGGCATTCTGTTCATATATGGCTCTTGGTTCCGGCCGTAACAGCCATTGTTTCTGCCCATTACCTTAATTACCGGTATTGCAGGCAACATGATCACGCGCATGCAGAAGATTGCCGGCATTAACATCCTGGATTGTTTTCCGGATTTCAAAAACTTACCAGGCATTTTGTTGTTATTTTCGTGTATCAAATCAGAAGTTTTATGATTAAGACAGGTAATCCGGTTATCAGTATTTATACGGAAATGACTCCCAACCCGGAGACAATGAAATTTGTCGCTAATAAATTATTGTACCCGGGCAAGAGCATCGATTTCCAGGAAGTTGAAAGCGCGAAGCCATCTCCACTTGCAACAGAATTATTTGGCTTTCCCTTTATCAAAGCGGTTTTTATCGCCAGTAATTTTGTAACACTTACAAAAACAACTGAGACAGAATGGAACGATGTGATTCCTTCTATCCGTCAGTTTTTAAAAGAGTACCTGGAAGAAGGAAAGCCGGTTGTGAACGATGAAGATGTTGCAGCAATGAAACAGGAAAGCAGTAATACGGTTGCAGCCGATGATGATGATGTGGTGAAGCGCATCAAAGAATTATTGGAAAATTATGTGAAACCTGCTGTTGAAATGGATGGTGGTGCTATTCAATTCAAAAGTTACGACGAAGGCGTGGTTAACCTGATGTTACAAGGAAGCTGCAGTGGCTGCCCTTCTTCAATGATAACACTTAAAGCCGGTATAGAAGGGATGATGAAGCGCATGATACCGGAAGTAAAAGAAGTAGTTGCAGAAGCTGAATAATTTTTATACACCTGATAATTATTATCCCGCACTTATGAGCATAGTGCGGGATTTTTTTATTTGTATATGAGCATCATGCGAGTTTCGTTTTTTTTAGGATCGGTAGCCGGTTATCTTTGAAGTTCATTTAAATAATTTTCATTTGGAGCATATCCTGCAGCAATTCATTGAAGGAATGATGGCAACCACCTGGCCAGAATATGTAGCGGTATTTTTCGGTATAGCCAGTGTAATATTTTCCAGGAAAGAAAATATCTGGGTTTATCCAACCGGCATTATTAATACTGCTTTATATACCTGGTTTTGTTTTTATTGGTGGAGCTTGTATGCAGAAGGAAGTCTTAATTTTTATTATACCATCATGAGTATTTATGGCTGGTGGGTCTGGAGCAGAAAAGTGGAAGGAAAGACATTGCCCATAAGTTTTAATAACAGCAAAGACTGGACTGTCAGCATTTCATTTTTTTTCGTCAGTTGGATTGTTTTGTTTTATGTTTTGAAGAATCATACCAACAGTACAGTACCATGGGCAGATTCTTTTGCATCCGCCGCTGCTTACACTGGTATGTGGCAAATGGCAAGAAAAAAAGTGGAGAATTGGATCTGGTGGATAATCACAAACCTTGCGTCTATTCCTTTATATTTTTATAAGCATGCTGTTTTCACAAGCATTCAATATGTTGTTTTTCTTATCTTGGCAGTTATGGGATTAATAACCTGGATCAAAAAAGTAAAAGTTGCTCATGCTTAAAAAGATTGTCGTCATAGGACCAGAATCAACCGGCAAAAGCAGTTTATGTGAAGCACTTGCACAGCATTTTAATACTTTATGGTGTCCGGAATTTGCACGGGAATATTTGCTCACCAATGGTATGGATTATGATTTCGAGGACCTGCTTACCATTGCAAAGGGCCAACTGGCTTTAGAGGACGAGTACACAGTACTTTTAAATAATAAAGTTGAGCAATTCAACTCTACTTCCCACTCGCCACTCACCACTCGCCACCTACCTACCAAACAGGCAGGCTCACCATTCCTCTTCATCGACACCGACATGTACGTAATAAAAGTTTGGGAAGAATTTGTTTTTGGTAAATCGCATAACTGGATCATTGATCAGATAGTAGAAAGAAAATACGATTGCTATCTTTTATGCAATGTGGATCTGCCATGGGTAAAAGATGAACTGAGAGAATACCCTGATTTAGAAACACGTGAAAAATTGTACCATATTTATAATGACATCATGATAAATCAGTCCGTTCCCTGGATTGATATCAGCGGAGATTATGACGAAAGACTTGTAAAAGCCATTGGCGCAATAGAGCAATTAATGTAAAAATTTATTGTACAATTTTCATAACATCCTCGTCGCCATAAAGATTTGTCATCTGGTGCATAACCCATGGATAACGGATAGCCACGGGTTTTGCAATAGGTCTGATAGAGTATTTTTTTGGATTGGGTAAACATGATGCAAGCATGGCTGCTTCCTGTTGTGAAAGTTTTTTTGCGGGCTTATTAAAGTTGTATTTGGATGCTGCTTGAATTCCAAATATACCATTTCCGGTTTCCGCAACATTCAGGTACATTTCAAGAATTCTTTTTTTATTCCAGATCAGTTCAATCATAAATGTAAAATATACTTCAAGTGCTTTCCGGATCCAGCTGCGGCCCTGCCATAGGAAAACATTTTTCGCAACTTGCTGGCTGATGGTTGAAGCGCCATGCAATGATTTACTCTTGCTGTTATGTTTCATTGCCTTGTCGATGGATTTAAAATCAAATCCATTGTGATCGGCGAATAGTTGATCTTCTGAAGCAATAACGGCCAATTTCGTATTCAAGCCCATTTCACTTCCTTTGATATAATCTCTTTTCAGTCCATGTCCGGAAATCCAGCTGTCCAGTTGTGTTAATGTAATTGGCGGGTTTATCCAACGCAGTAAAATGATGTATATAAATTGCGCAACAAAAAGTATCAGGAATACGCGCTTAAGAATACGCATGGTTTTCGAAAAAAGCCCATTGCCGGATATTGCCATGAAGAAATAAATATTTTACCTGCGATGAAGGTACAGCCAAACTAAAAACCACGCAATTGTTTCTTTACTTCATTCATGCGAATGTATTCAATTAAATATTTTCTTTTGTGCCTGCTTAAATAGTTTAGTAGAAGCCCGGTTCCAACGGCACCCGCGGCTATCCCCAGGTTTTTTAAGTTCTTTGAATCTGTAATCGGTTCATGGAGATAAGCGCCATTTACAACATTCAATACTGTATAGCCAATACCCCCGATGATCAATATTTTCCCTGCTGTTACCTGACCAAACCCGGTGCGATCTGAAACATCAATTGTTTCAATCTCTTTATATTGAAATCCATTGATATAAGAACCTGCCGTATCCAGCATAGTAACTCCCAATGCAGTGGGCACTACCCTGATATCCCATTCTTTTACAAAAATACTATCGTGCCTGATATCGGTGATGGTTCCACTCACTCCTCTTTTGTAATTGGTAACAAATGAAATGGGAACGCCCGGGAAAAATGTTTTGATGGTCCGGTTATTTCTTTTTTTAACTGTAATAAAATCGCTGGCCTGTGAAAAAGTTTTTGCTGAAGTTGATAGTATTATTATTGTAAACAGCAGAAGTTTAAGCATGGTAAAGTAAATTACTCCAGATAACTTAAACCGTCTTATTTTTTTTGTTAAAAGAAATGAAGCATCCAGTGACCCATTACATTTACATTCTTAGAATGGGTTTTAATTTATCGAGATGATAAACGGTTTCATACAGCAAAAAGCCACCAAATACAATTAGAATGGTTCCTGCCACTTTATTAATTAGTGAAATATTGTGAATGGTTAGTTTGGTCCTTATTTTTTCTGCCAGCAGCACTTTAAGAATATCTGCACCAATATTGATCAGTATGCAGGTAGTAAATATTACGATTCGTTGATTGATGTCGTATTTCACAGAAAATCCAAGAGCATACAGGAACCAGGTCAGTAGTAAAACGGGGTTGAGTGTATTGATCAAAAAACCAGAAACGAATATTCTTGCCGCATCTCTTTTCCTGAAGCGAATCTCTTTGCCTTCTGCGTCCGTTCTCAACGATACCTTTTTTAAAAACAAATAATAGGCACCCATACCAATCAGGAATATACTACCCGCATATCCAATTGCCTTTTTGTATTCGAGTAAGTTATTCACCAGAACTGAGAAAACGTTGCTTACCACTACCAGGATAATATCACTGAGCCATACACCGGCTACAAAACTAAGTCCGCCTTTTATACCGTTATTGAGACTTTGTTTAATGATGGTAAAGATGACGGGCCCTACTGATATCACCAGGAAAAAACCGAGCACGCAACCTACTAGAAACGCTTCCGTCATTCTTTTATAATATTCACTAAAGATAAATTAAAAATCCCCGCAGATATAGTAAGGAAAGAATGTTTTACAAGAACAGGTGCTATACGGTTCCGTTAGTAAGAAACTGCTGCCAGTCCTGCAGCAACTTACCTTTCAATACTCTTGGAAATTTATGTTGACCTCCAACTTTACCCATCTTATTCATAAAGTCCATAAAACTTTTTTCTTTCAATATCGTAACAGTGATATCTTTTAAAGCGCTATTTCTTTCAACCGCGTAGTCGTCATTTAATATTTTGAGATGATCATCTATTTTCTGCCGTAACACTGATGCATCAACCATATCATCACATGCTAAATACCAATTGTGTGCAAAGAAACTGCCAAATGGAACACCGGCTACTGTAAATTCAGGAATGGAGACATTTAAATCTTCGCTTGCCAGTTGTACGGCCTTTGTCATATTTTCAACGCTCAGGTGTTCGCCTACGAGACTCAAATAATGTTTTGTTCTTCCGGTAATGACAATTTCGCAACGATTCTTATCTGTAAAGCGAATGGTATCTCCCAGGAGATAACGCCATGCTCCTGCTGCCGTACTCAACAACAATGCGTAATCTTTTCCTTCTTCCACCTCATGTATCATCAATGCCTCCGGTTTATCTATCATATTACCATCTGCATCAAAATTATTATCGTTAAAAGGAACAAATTCCAGGAATATATGCTCATTGGTCACAAGCTTCATTCCTTTTGCATATTGCCTGTCCTGGTATGCGATAAATCCTTCGGATGCAAGATAAGTTTCAATGTAAGTCAGTGGCTTTGCCAGTAATTTTTCAAATCCTTTTTTATACGGTTCAAAAGACACACCACCATGCACAAAAAACGCCAGGTGTGGCCAAATATCATGTATTGTTTTCAGGTTATAACGCTCAATGATTTTTTCCATGCACAACTGAATCCATGCAGGCACCCCAACCACGAAACCAATATCCCAGTTGGGAGCTTCATCAACAATCTCTTCCAGTTTTTTTGTCCAGTCAATTTGCTTGGCAATTTTTTTACCGGGTTTATAAAAAGGAGAAAACCAGAAAGGAACTTTTTTTGCTGTTATACCACTCAGATCACCTGCATAATATCCTTTGCTTTTTTGAAGAGAAGTAGTACCGCCAATCATTAGCCAGCCTTTGCTCACAGAACGAACAGGAATATCATCATAGGTGCGTAGACTCAGCAATTGTTTGATCATCACTACCTGGTTGCCGCGCAATAATTCTTTGGTAATGGGAATATATTTACTGGATGCTTCGGAAGTACCGGAACTAAGTGCGTAATATTTTATTTTATCAGGCCAGCAAACATCGGGAACTCCTTCGAGCGTTTTATGCCACCACTCTTTATAAATTTTACTGTAATTACTGGCGGGTACCAGTTCCTGGAACAATTTTCCAGGGTGTTTATGAAACAGGATTTCGTCGAATCGGTATTGTTGTCCAAATTCAGTGAACCTTGCTTTCTTCAATAACTTTTTCAGTACTTTTAGTTGTTGTCTTTTGGGAGAATTGGCAGGCAACCGCAAAGCTCTTGCTACTGTTTTGGGCAGATGAATGTCAATCAGGGCCATAGCGCAATAGCAGTCTTTTAATGAAGGCCAAAAATACGCAATGCAATTATAAAACGTGAATCATTTTTGAGTTTTACAGCAACGGTACTTAGTCCTTTATCGGGATTGACAAATGTGGGAATCATCGTGTTTAGTAAAAGGAATTGTAGGTGCCGTGTAAATCAAAACTTGAACCAGTGATGATAGGATGGAATACAGTTGCTGGTTAACAAAAAATTTCTCTTGTAATTCAATCAAACCTGTAACTTCCACCGTAAATGAATTTCATATGGCAGACCAGGCAAAATTTGCAGATGCAATTAAAACAGGTTATTCTTTCAAAGGTGAAGCCGCAAAAATTGGTGTGGCCATGCTGGATGGCGAAGTTGTAATGGGAGCGGATATTGTATTGCCCTTAAAGACAATGAATCGTCACGGTTTGATTGCCGGTGCTACCGGCACCGGTAAGACGAAAACATTGCAATTGATTAGCGAGTGCCTCAGCGACGCAAGCATACCGGTGCTGTTAATGGATATAAAAGGAGATTTAAGTGGTATTGCAGCCAGCGGCATCATGAATGATAAAATCAAAGACCGGTATCAGAAACTGGAAATGGAATATAAACCAGTTGCTTACCCTGCAGAGTTTCTTACGCTCAGCTCACAGAAGGGAGCGCGTTTAAGGGCAACCGTGAGTGAATTTGGCCCCGTTTTACTGAGCAAGATACTTGAATTGAACGACACTCAGGAAGGAGTGGTTTCAATGATCTTCAAGTATTGTGATGACAGCAAAATGCCTTTATTGGATCTCAAAGACTTTATAAAAGTATTGCAGTATGTAAGCGCGGAAGGTAAAGCAGAACTGGAAAAGACCTATGGTAAAATAGCTACCACCAGTACCGGAACCATCCTGCGTAAAGTAGTTGAATTGCAACAGCAGGGGGCAGACATTTTCTTTGGTGAGAAAAGTTTTGAAGTAAACGACCTGATGCGTATTGCGGATGATGGTCGTGGTATGATTTCAATTTTACGCGTCATGGATTTACAGGACAAACCAAAATTGTTTTCAACTTTTATGTTGCAAATGCTGGCCGAGTTATACGCCAGTTCGCCTGAAGAAGGTGACCTGGACAAACCTAAACTGGTATTATTTATTGATGAAGCTCATTTGATTTTCCAGGAAGCCAGCAGCGCATTGCTACAACAGATAGAAACCATCGTTAAACTCATTCGCTCAAAAGGAATTGGTATTTTCTTTTGTACACAGAATCCGATGGACATACCGGCAAGTGTATTGGCACAACTTGGATTGAAAGTACAACATGCATTGCGCGCATTTACCGCCGCAGATAGAAAAGTGATAAAGCAAACTGCGGAAAATTACCCTGAAACAATTTATTATAAAACAGAAGACTTAATAACACAGATGGGTATTGGAGAAGCATTGATAACCATGTTGAATGAAAAAGGCATTCCAACTCCATTGGCCCATACTATGTTGCTGGCGCCACGAAGCAGGATGGATATTCTAAGCGATGCAGAAATTGATGCAATCGTTGGTAAATCCAAAATCACTGGCAAATACAACCAGCTGATCGATAGCGAAAGCGCTTATGAAATACTGACCCGGAAACTGGAGGACGCCGCAAAAAAGACGGAAGAACAGCAACAAGATAACCAGCAGAAGAAGCCGGGTAAAGCGGAACCTGGTTTTTTTGACAATCCCATAGTTAAGCAAGTGGGAAGAACGGCCGCGAGCGTAATTACGAGAGGTCTATTGGGAGCTCTCGGCCTTGGAGGCCGGAGCAGCAGCAAAAGAAAAAGCCTTTTCTAGCAATCATTTTTTTAAGCCCTTAACAAATTTTAGCATAACCTGACAAAGATCATTTCTTTGATCAGGTTTTTTTGTTTGCTTCGTTAATGATATTGTAATGGGACTGATTAATTTCTAAATGAAGTTTTAAGAGCATACATTGAGTCCAACCTCATTGCAGTCATAAATATGAATCAAATACGTGCATTTGTGCTGGCATTGATTTTAATCGCCTGCTCCCAAATATCTTATAGTCAGGTTGCAGATACCACATTTATTGATCAGCTTACTCATGGTACCTCATTGGCAAATCATATTTACGGGAAACCCAAATCATTTCAGTTTATTACTCACCTGCCCAATGATGTTTGGGGAATAATGAAAAGTCCATTTGATAAAAATGGCTGGAAGGGAGTCTTAGCGGTTGCAGCTTCATCGGCTATATTGATACATTATGATCAGGCAATATTAAATGCTACCGGTAAAGGATGCAAAGAAATACATCTGCACCCGGAGACAAATTATAAGACACTCATTAATATAAAAAACGGCAAGGAAGACATTAAAATATTTAAAATTCCGCGAAACCTCAATTCAGCATTTTATACCATGGGTGAAGGATGGATTGGAGTTGCCTTTGGAGGGGGGTTCTGGCTTCAGGGAAAATTATCGGGCAATTACCGATCACTGCAAACTTCAAGCGATCTAATGGAAGGGTTTCTTTCAACTGCGGTTTTAACGGAGTTGGTAAAACATGCAACCGGAAGACAAAGCCCATTTATGAGCACACAGCCAGGTGGAAAATGGTCGGCCTTTCCTTCCTTTAGCCATTACCAGCACAACACCCCCGAATACGATGCTTTTCCTTCTGGTCATCTTGCAACAATGATGACTACCATAACAATACTCGCAGATAATTACCCCGAGAACAAATGGATAAAGCCAATCGGTTATACATTAATGGGTTTGACCAGCATTGCCATGATGAACACGAAGGTGCATTGGGCGGGAGATTATCCATTGGCGTTAGCAATTGGTTATCTCAACGGAAAAATAATAACCCGCCGGCATAAAAAAATAAATCAGCGAAACATCATTTTATAATAGCCACATGAAGAATTTAATTATTGTTTTCATTCTCTTCGTTACCGGATTTGCAGCAAATGCGCAATCGCTCGATTACCAGATTATATACGAGGTGAATGCAGAAGAACGACCTAAAAATTTTGACAAAGCATTTAAATTCATTACCAATACAGGTGCAATATTGCCTGAAGCTTATCCCATAGCAATGATTGGAACCGGGCTTTTTACGCACAATAAAGTTTTAATACAACAAGGTGAGCATGCTGCAATTGCTTTTGGTGTATCTACAGTGGTTACATATGCACTTAAACATACGTATAACAGGCCACGACCTTTTACGGCTCACCCGGATCTTATAAAACTTACCAGTGGCGGTGGTTCATCTTTTCCTTCGGGTCATACCAGTGCTGCTTTTTCAATGGCAACTTCCATTGCGCTGGACAGTAAGAAATGGTATATCATTGTTCCGGCTTATGTATGGGCAGGCCTGGTGGGTTATTCAAGAATTGACCTGGGTGTTCATTATCCATCCGATGTAATTGCCGGCGCAGTTGTAGGATTTGCGTCTGCTTATGCGGGAAGGAAAATTAATAAATGGCTGCACAAAGAAAAACCTGCGCTCAAATCTGTGGCAATCTTCTAAAATTCAAGACAACAGATGTTGTTCATAAATCATGAATGATGAAAGGCATCATTTAAATTCGCTGTCTTATTTTTGTACAATGCCTGAGACTATGCCCTCCCGGTTTCAAAAAATATTTCAGCATCGTTTTGGACCGGTTTTATTAATGTTCCTGTTGATCATGGGAGTGTCATCTTTAACCCGAATTGTTTTAGTCATTTATTCTTTTGCTGAATTAGAACATAATTTTTTTGGAATAGTTGCCGCGTTGCTGACAGGCATCCTGTATGATTTTTTGGTGGCTTCCTTCTTCGTTTTGCCGCTTGCAATGTACTGCTGGTTAATGAAAGATAGCCTTTACCGCAGGCAATGGCAAAAACCAGTGCTGTATTTCTTTTTTATACTTGCAATCATTATTATCGTTTTCAACGCCATTGCAGAATTTGTGTTCTGGGATGAATTCAAAAGCAGGTTTAATTTCATAGCAGTGGATTACCTGGTATATACCAACGAGGTAATGAATAATATTATAGAGAGCTACAACATGCCTATGGTAACAGCCGGTCTTTTAATAGCAGGAGCATTGTTGTTTTGGCCCATCCGCAAACTGGCAGACGCATCGCTAAAATCTTCTATGCGCTTCCTGCAACGAAGTAAGATATTTGTTTTGTACCTGCTAATCCCGTTGACAGGTTATTTTTTTATCTCCAATAGTTTTAAAAATGTAAGCAGTAACCGTTTTATTAATGAACTGGGTGGGAATGGCATGTATGAATTTGGTCACGCATTCTGGCACAATGAACTCGATTATAAAACTTTTTATGCTACAAATACAGATTCCGCAGGTTTTTTACTGATGCGTCAATTACTGGCTGAGAAAAATACCGGTTATACCGGCAACAGTTTGTTTTCGCTAGAACGAAATACTCAAAATGACAGTGCGGAAAAAAAATTAAATGTTGTACTCATCAGTGTAGAAAGTTTAAGTGCAACTTACCTGCAGCATTTTGGGAATACAGAAAATATCACGCCCGTTTTAGATTCATTGATTGGCAAGAGCCTTTTCTTTGAACATTTTTTTGCTTCCGGTACAAGAACAGTACGTGGGTTGGAGGCTTTGTCACTGGCCATTCCACCAACACCCGGACAATCGATAGTAAAGCGGATGCCTACCCGAAAAGACATGTTTACAATTGGCAATGTATTAAAATCGAAAGGATACGATACCAAATTTATTTACGGAGGCAATGCTTTCTTTGATAATATGGGGGCTTTTTTTGGCAACAATGGTTATACCGTCATCGATCAAACTGATATTCCTAAAAAAAATATACACCATGAAACTGCCTGGGGTGTTGCAGATGAAGATTTATTTACTCAGGCAATAACTGAAATGGACAAGAGTTATGCAGCGGGAAAATTGTTCTTTAATCATATCATGACCGTAAGTAATCACCGTCCCTATACCTATCCCGAAGGACGAATTGATATTCCGCCTTCCAAACAAATACGGCAGGGCGCAGTTAAATACACAGATTGGGCGATTGGAAAATTTTTGCAGGATGCAAAAAAGAAACCCTGGTTTATCCAAACCATTTTTGTGATTGTGGCCGATCACTGCGCCAAGGTAGCCGGTAAAACAGAAGTACCCGTACTGGATTATCACATTCCCTGCCTGATCTATGCACCGCAAATCATTCAACCGGGAATTGAAGATCGGTTGATGGGCCAGATTGATTTGGATCCAACAATACTTGGTTTACTCAACCTGAACTATAAAACGAAGTTTTATGGTTATGATATTTTAAAGTTGGAAAAAGGCAGGGAAAGATTGTTTATGGGTACTTACCAGAATGTTGCTTATGCCAGGAATAATAAAATGGTTGTCTTGTCACCGCAACGAAAAATAGAAATGTTCAGCGTGGATTTTAATAGCGGAAAGGAAATAAAGATCCCAATTGAAGATTCATTGGTGAATGAAGCGATTGCTTACTATCAGACGGCCAGTTACCTGTTCACCCATAATCTGTATAAACAGTAGCATTACCTAAGGCCGGGTATTGCTGATGAATCCTTCTTTTGTTACAGTAAGTTTTTTTTCCGCCTGTAAAAATTCAATTACACGCCACAGTTTTTCTTTTTTAATATCGCGCAACTGTAGTAGCAATTCTTTTATTTCAACAGGTTTGCTGCTAAGGTTTTGGGCTATCCTTTGTTCAATTATTTTAAACTCTTCTTTTGAAATACTGTTTTTCTTTTGCCGCAGGCAATTGTCGCAAATACCACAAGGCTTGATAGTGCTGTCTCCAAAATAGCGACCAGTTAGTACACTCCGGCAATCCTTAGTATTTTGAACATAATCGGTAAATGCGTTGATTCTTTCTGAAAATTCTTTTTTTCTTTTTGAATAGCGGGCATAGTCAATATGAATATCATCTGCAATGATGCGGGGTTGCGGGAAAAACAATTGCGGATTGTCTTTTTGCGGGTCGTATTCGATAATATTAAAACGATGCAATTGAGAGAGCTTATTCTTGAGATTCGCCAAATCTGTTTTCAGCCATCCTGCTAATTGTTTTTCGTAAATAGCCACCGGGCGATCAAAGACACCTTCATAAGAACGAAGCAATAATTTAATCAAAGGTTCCAATGCTTCGTTTTCTTTTTCAAATTGATATAGCCAGTCTTTGTTGCAAATAAATTGCACTTTTGCAGGAAGAAAAACCTGTTCATTAAAACTGAGGAATCCTTCCTGTTCCAGTACTTTTAAAGCGTTAATGGTTGTATGGGTAGCAAGATTAAATTTTTTAAGGAAATCAACCATATCAAAATCAAAATATTCGCCTTCACCACTTCCTGCCGGTAATTGAAGGTAATTGGCAATAGCATGGTATACGGCGCGAATAATTTTTATATCAGGAAAGCGTAACTGAATTTGTTTTTTCAACTCTTCCGTCTCACCGGGCTGGAAAAGAAGTACTGCATAAGATCGTTTGCCATCTCTGCCTGCACGACCGGCTTCCTGGTAATAGTTTTCGAGACAATCAGGTAAATCATAGTGTACAACCGTTCTTACATCAGGCTTGTCGATTCCCATACCAAATGCATTGGTGCAAACAATGGTGCGTGTAAGATTATTCATCCACGCTTCCTGTTTCTTACTGCGTTCTTCTGATGATAATCCCGCATGATAAAAACCTGCATTGATTTGATAAGACTGAAGTTGTTCCGCTATTTCACGTGTGTTCCTCCTGCTTTTGCAATACACAATATTACTGCCCGGCACATTGTTGAGTATCTCAACAAGTTTATTGATCTTGGAATCTACTTCAAAGACACTATAAGAAAGATTGGGTCTTGCAAAAGATTGCCGGAATATTGTTTCCTTTTTAAATAATAACTTATCACAAATATCTTTCTGAACCATTGCGGTTGCAGTTGCCGTTAACGCAAGCACGGGTACACCGGGTAGTTCTTCTCTAAGGTTTGCAATGCGCAGATAGGGTGGTCTGAAATCATATCCCCATTGTGAAATGCAATGTGCTTCGTCTATTGCAATTAAACTTACAGCCAATGCAGGGAGATATTCCCTGAAAAGTTTTGTTTCCAGTCTTTCGGGCGAAACATATAAAAATTTACAATTGCTTTCGCCGGCAGTTTTCAAAACATTAATTACTTCATTTCTTTTCATACCGGAGTAAATAGCAAAAGCAGTGATTCCTTTCTTCCGGAGATTTTCTACCTGGTCTTTCATTAAAGCAATCAACGGACTTATAACAAGACATAGTCCATCATTCATCAATGCGGGTACCTGGTAACAAATAGATTTTCCACCGCCGGTAGGCATGATGGCCAATGTATCATTTCCTGCAAGTACTGATTGTATGATCTCTTCTTGTAAAGGACGAAAAGCGTTGTATCCCCAATGTTGTTTGAGGAGCTTGAGAATGGTTAGTTGTAAGCCTGCCTGTCCGGTGGGCAGGTCGTGAGTCGTCAGTCGGGAATCCTGAGAACCCGATTGATTAAGATTTTCCTGCATAACTTACCCAATCATTTTGAAGACATTTGAAAATTTCCTATTAGCAGGTTTCGAAAGTGTTCAATTTTATACTTACTAAAATATCCAATATCGGATTTACTGTTAGCCAATGATAAAAACATAGTGATAGGGTTTTGTACCAAATTACGAAATTTAATCATCAGTGATTTACTCACTACTGACGATTCACAATTCACTTTCTACACCACTTTCTTCACAAACAATCTTACAGAGTTAATCGCAAGCACCACATCACTCAAACCCATAATCAAAGCAGCTGCAGCAGGTATGAACCAGCCAATAGCCGCAAATGGAATAGCAACGATATTGTAAAAGAAAGCCCAGAAAAGATTTTGTTTGATTGTAATTAAGGTATGCCTGCCCAGTCCCAATGCCTCGGGTAATTTTTTTAATCCATTATTAGTCAGTACCACATCCGCAGTTTGTAATGCAATCTGTGAAGAATCACCCATGGAAATACCAATGGTAGCTTTAGCCAGTGCAGGTGCGTCGTTGATGCCATCGCCCACCATTGCGGTTGGTGCTTTACTGGTGAGCGCTTCGATTTGTAATAATTTTTGTTCAGGACTTTGTTCAGCAATCACTTCATCAATGCCCATCTGGTTGCCAAGTTCTTTTGTTTTAGCCAGTTTATCGCCGCTCAATAAAATAGTCTTTATATTCTTGCGCTTAAAATAATTAATAACTTCTGCAGCTTCCGGTCTTATTTCGTCCTGCACATCAATCCATCCAATAAATTTATTATTCTTCAGAACATAAATATTATGTGAATCTTCATTGGTTAATTCAGCCGCCATTTTATAGGAACCGGCAGCATAAGCACTGCCATCTTTTGAAATGGATTTCATTCCAAGCCCTTTTACTTCTTCAATTTTCTGCCATCGTATTTCATCTTTTGTTTTCCATGTATTGGTTATGCATTGCGCTATGGGATGGTTTGAATATTTTTCAATTGAATAGACCAATGCTTTAAACTCGGTATCGCCTATTGAATTATCTGTAATTTGAAACTTCGAAAGGGTAAAATTTCCTGTTGTCAGAGTGCCTGTCTTATCAAAAACAATTTGCTGAATGGTTTTAAATGCTTCCAGGCTCTTTGCATCTCGGAATAATATTCCATTCCTGGCGGCTCTTCCCAATCCAACAGCGATGGCTGCCGGTGTTGCCAGTCCCATGGCGCAGGGACATGCAATTACCAGCACCGCTATACTTCGCATAAGCGAAACCGGGAGATCCTGCAGTACAAAGTAGTTGATAATAAAAGTTAGTAAAGCAATCCCCAGTACCACCGGAACAAAAATGGCACTGATCTTATCTGCCATTTGTTGTACCGGTGGTTTATCACCCTGTGCTTTTTTAACCAGGTCAATGATATTTGCCAATACAGAATGGTTCGCTTCCGCGGTTACTTGTGTTTTAACTGTTCCATCCACCAATAAACTGCCACCAATTAATTTATCTTTTGGATTTTTTGTCAATGGTAAACTTTCTCCTGTGATAATAGCTTCGTTTACGCTGGCAGTGCCCCATAGAATTTTACAATCGGCGGGAACCTGTTCACCGGATTTGATCAGTAACAGATCACCCACTTTCAATCCCGTATTCTCCATTGGAAGAATAACTTCTTTATGCTGATCATCAAACACCAGCATGTTCGCCATTACTTTTTGACTCTTTACCAATTTATTCAATGCACGCTGGGTAGTTGCTACCGAAACATCCTCTAAATAATTACCTAAAAAAACCAGGCTAATAATCGTAGCTGCTGTCTCATAAAAAAGATAGTTCGCTCCCAGGTTACATACCGTACCAATAAGGCTATAAATAAAAGCAGCTGTTGCTCCCAATGCAATCAGTACATTCATATTGGGTATTCCATTGCTGATACTTTTCCAGGCACTTCTTCCAAAAAAGCGCATGCCTACAATATAGACAGGTAAACACAATGCCAGTTGTAACCATGGGTTCATCAGCCAATGAATATGCATGGGCAACATGTGCAACATCAACACCAGGGTAAAAGGAAGACATATTAATAAATAACGCAGAAATTTATTCATTGAACCGGCACCGTGCGCATGATCATGTGCATCTGTATTCACCACAGAATAACCTAAATCGTGGATCCCTTTTTTTAATACTTCATCTGAAACAGCGGTGCCATTTTTTTCAAACAATACATCTCCGCTAACAGGGTTTACTTTAACATCCTGCATTCCCTGCTTTTTCAGGTAGGTTGAGATGCTAAGTGCGCAATTTGCACAATCCATGCCCTCAACTTTCCAATTCACCTGTGTTTCTTTGATTGAATCAGCTGCCAATTTTATATTATTTAATCGTTACAAAGTTACAACATCATACAGCGGTGGCTTTGCTATTTAAGAAATAATAAAGAAACAGGGTTACAATACTGCACTTGCTGGTGATGAGGATCAAATTGTACCTATTTCTTCCATTGGATTAAGGGACGGAAATCAAAAATTTTAGTTTATATAAAAGCTGTTATGCAATGCATTTGCTTACTCTTACATTTGCAGGGAAAATAAAGATGCTATGGAATTGAGTTTTACACTGGATACCATTATTGCAACTGCCAACCATTTTTGGGAAAAGTTTGGAACCCAAAAAGTATTTGCATTTCATGGTCAGATGGGTGCAGGTAAGACCACATTTATTCATGCTTTATGTGAAGTGCAACAGGTAAGCAGCACCGTGGGTAGTCCAACTTTTTCAATCATAAACGAATATTCATATCCTGGTGGAAGTATTTACCATATTGATTTGTATCGGTTGCAGGATGAAGAAGAAGCGATACGCGCCGGTGTTGAAGATGTTTTGTACAGCGGGAATATATGCCTGGTAGAATGGCCGGAAAGAATTCCGGGACTTTTCCCGGAAGACACCCTTCATGTATATATAGAAACAAAAGACGAACAAACAAGGCTTATGAGGGTAGCCGATAAATAAGTATATTTGGCATTTAGCACGTGAGGCGGGGATGGGTGACTGGTAACCAACCTGATCGACCGTTCCGTAACACGTCTGAAGATTCAATTTCAATAAAAGCCCACAACTAATTGCATGTCTCAGCAGAAGCCTATTATAAGCACTTCCTTTAGTTATGAAACCTTAGAAGAAAAGCTGGATATAAAACCAAAGGGCTCACAATTGGTAATAGGCATTCCCAAAGAAACAGCGTTCCAGGAAAATCGAATTGCATTAACACCAGATGCGGTTGGTGTTTTGGTTAGCAATGGTCACCAGGTAGTGATTGAACACAATGCCGGAGACGCGGCGCATTACCGTGATAAGGATTATTCAGAAGCCGGTGGCAAAATTGTCTATGATAAAGCTGAAGTCTACAAATGCCCGTTGATGGTGAAAAGTGCACCGGTAGTTGAAGAAGATCTGCCCTTGCTGCAACTTCACCAGGTAATTATTTCCCCCATACATTTAAGTGTTTTGAAATCTGAGATTTTGGAAAAAATGATGGAGAAGCGCGTAACTGCCATTTCATTTGAAAACTTAAAAGACGATAGCGACTCCTACCCGATCGTACGCAGTATGAGTGAAATTGCAGGTAGTGCAGTCATGCTAATTGCAGCACAATACTTAGGTTCTGCCAATCACGGTAAGGGTGTTTTGCTGGGAGGTATTTCTGGTATTCCGCCCACAAAAGTTATTATTCTGGGCGCAGGCATCGTGGGAGAATTTGCTGCCAGGGCGGCATTGTCACTGGGCGCATCGGTAAAAGTATTTGATAACAGTGTATACCGGTTAAAGCGATTGCAGAATAATATTGGTCAGCGTATGTGGACCAGCGTTATAGAACCGCGCATCCTTGCCAAACAATTAAAAACCTGTGAAGTGGCGGTAGGCGCGCTGGGTTCAGACAGCGGGCGGACACCGATGATAGTTTCTGAAGAAATGGTGAGCAATATGCGGCCCGGTAGTGTAATCATCGACGTTAGTATCGATCGCGGCGGCTGTTTTGAAACTTCAGAAATCACAACACATGAACATCCTATCTTTATGAAATATGGAGTGATACATTATTGTGTTCCAAACATCCCCTCCGGATTTGCAAGAACCGCATCCCAGGCCATCAGCAATGTATTGATGCCTTTGTTACTGGAAGCAGGTGAAGAGGGCGGTTTTGAAAACCTGGTCTGGCACCAGGTACATTTAAGAAGCGGCATCTATTTGTTTAAAGGAGCGCTCACTAATTTTTATCTCAGTCAGCGTTTTGATCTGAAGTATACAGATCTCAATTTATTGATAGCGAGTCAGCGATAATTAAGGTGGATGATGTGAGGACTTGCCTGCCGGCAACCGGGTGTGATAATTCCTACTATTTAAGTTACTTCATTGTCTTCATGCTGAGAAATGTGCAATGCTCCAATCATCGATTATAGAGTATATTGAATCTTGAATAGATTTGTTATTGCTTTCATAAAAAAAATTTTCTGCAAATACCATCACCCAAAAGTTTCTAATATCGCAGAGTATTTCTTTTCCCTCCATTTTCTTAACTGCGAGTTTATGATCAAAAGCTACCTGAAAATTGCCTGTCGACACCTGCTAAAAAGTAAAAGTTTTTCTGTCATTAATATTTTTGGTTTGGCCATCGGTATTGCGACCTGCATGATTATTTTTCTCTATGTGCGCAACGAATTAACTTTTGATCAATACAATAAAAAATCAGATCGAATTGCGCGCGTTAGCACGCTGGTTCATGCCCCCGAATCCGATATTAACCTGGCTACCAGTCCAACCCCATTGGCAGTGCTATTGAAAAGAGACTACCCTCAAATCGCTTCGGTGGTTCGGTTAGAAGCATCGCCACAAACTATAAAGTTGAATACTGAACTTTTAAAAGAGGAAGCCTTTTATAAAACAGATAAGAGCATATTTTCCATTTTTGATTTTGATTTCGTGGAAGGTGATTCAGCCAGCGCATTAACGGAACTGCAATCAGTAGTGCTCACTGAAAGCATTGCAAAAAAATATTTTGGAAATAAGCCGGCACTGGGTAAGCAGCTTATGTGCAATGGCAAATATCTGAAGGTAACTGCGGTTGTAAAAGACAGGCCTTCCAATTCAGATATCCGAATTGATGCTTTGCTGGCCACAGATTTTGAAAAAGCCGGGAGCTGGGGAGATTTTGATCCTTTTACCTTCATCCTATTCAATACGAATGAGGATTTAAAAAAATTTGAACGAACGCTTTCAACTGTGACAAAAAAATATGTTGACCCCTTATTGAATACCGATGGTTCAAAAGGATATAGTGCACAATTTGAATTAGAACCCATGTCTGCCGTACATTTTAGCAAAGGCAAATTATCAGATACGCCCAAAGGAAACCGGCAATTCAGTTATATTTTTTCTTTCCTGGCTGTTATTATTTTGATCATTGCATTACTCAATTACATCAATTTATCCACTGCTAAATCTATGGAGCGGGCACGGGAAGTAGGTATTAGAAAAACAAGCGGTGCTTTGCCATTTCAGCTAATCAAACAGTTTTTACTTGAATCTTTTTTGCTGGTGGCAATTGCATGGATAATTGCCCTGGTAATATTGATTTTGGTCCTTCCTTATTTTAATAATTTGTTGCAAAGAGGCTTAACCATCAACTGGACGCAAGACATCTTTTTCATGGGATTTATTTTTGTCATTACAATCTTACTGGCAGGTTTGTACCCTGCTTTTGTATTGTCTTCTTTTAGCCCGGTGATCGTTTTAAAAGGAAGCTGGCGACACAATCTTAAAGGTGTACTGCTCCGAAAAGCAATTACCATTTCTCAATTTGCTATTGCAGCTGCGCTGATTCTGGGAACGACAATTATTTACCTGCAGATGAAATTTATTGAACAAAAAGATCTGGGTTTTAATAAAGATCAATTGCTTAATATCTACCTGCCCGGAGATTCAGCTTATCGGAATGCTGTAAAAATATTTCAACAGGAATTGAAACAGCGGCCTGAAATACAAGATATCACTATTGGAAGCGGAATGGTCGATAAAGGGATGACAATAGCCAGTACTATTGTTTCCACAGAAGGTAAAAGAAGAGAACTCATGTTTAATTATTTTTCTATTGATGATCATTTTTTGCCGGTATTTAAAATTCAATTACTGGAAGGAAGAAATCTATCTGATAGTTTTGCCACTGACAGGAAGGAAGGATTTATTGTAAATGAAGCATTGGTTAAATCAATGGGTTGGAAACAAGGATTGGGAAAAGAATTGGAAGGATTCGGACATAAGGGCAAGATAGTAGGAGTGGTTAAAAATTTCTATTATAAGTCCTTGCATAACCAGGTAGCACCTCTGGTATTGTCATTGACTGGCAACCTTAACAATCCGGGTATCAACACCATTACCATAAGAATTAAGCCAAAGGATTTATCCATTGTAAAGTCGTTTTATAAGATCAATTTTCCCGCTATTCCTTTTGATTATGCGTACTTCGACGAAATGGTAAACAAACAATACCAGGATGACAAAATAAGTATGTCATTATTCAATGTATTTACACTGCTTGCTATTTTTGTTTCGTGCCTGGGTTTGTATGGATTGGTAGCGTTGATATCCATGCAACGAACCAAAGAGATCAGTATCCGTAAGATCCTGGGTGCTTCCGTTCTTCAACTGGTGGCTTTAATGTCGGGGGATTTTATAAAACTCGCATTGCTATCATTGGCTATTGCTTTGCCCATTGCAGGAATTATGATGAATCAATGGTTGTCAATGTACGCATACCATATCTTTTTAACCTGGTGGATGTTTCTGATTCCAATCGTTCTCATTATCATTATTGCAGTAATAGTTATCAGCAAAGAAATAATTAAGACTGCATTGACTAATCCTGTAAAAAGTTTGAAGGTGGAATAAATGAAAAAGTAAATCTGGTAAAAAAAATATTCTTCGTTTTGAACCGGAATAATTTTCTCATTCATCACCTTTCCACATTATTTGTATTCACTGATGCTGATGCGTTGTTTACAAAATCCAAACTCAGCTTCATCATTGCTGCTTACGATAACCAGGCGATCTTTACAGTAAGTATGAATGAGTTGTTGGTATAGCGCTATACCACTAATATCCAGGTTGGTACAAGGTTCATCTAAAAGAATAACCGGCACATCAGAAAAAATAGCCTGTGCAAGTTTTGCTCTTTGTTTCATACCAGAAGAATAGTATCGAATCTGTTTGTTGGCTGCGGTACTCAATCCAACTGCTGCAATTATTTCTTTTATAGTGAGTGCTGGTAAGAAAGGTTTGAATTTACAGTGAAATTCCAGGAACTCCGTAACAGTCATCTCTTCAATTACTTCAAGATAAGGTGCAGCAATAGCAATGTGCTGGTAAAAGCTGTCTGAACCAACATCTGAAACATCACGATGGTGGTTGGAAGTATGTTCATTCACCAACTCTAACTGGCCACTCATTACCTCAATCTTCCCTTCATTCAAACCTATTGCTCCACCAATCGCCTGCAATAAAGTTGATTTACCGGACCCATTTGGCCCAACAATAGCATAACTGTTTCCTGAATTAAAAGTGTAGCTGAGATGACGGAAGATCCAATCGCGGTTGAAACGTTTACCGGCATCAGATAGCGATATCGTCATCGGTGCTTCCTTTGGTGTAACGCTTAATAATACCACGGGTACTTTCGCGGATAAAGGTCACAATTTCATCACGCTCATCGGAAGCGGCAAATTCTTCTTCCAGAAATTCCAGCGCCTGGCTGGTATTCATTCCTTTATTATATATAATGCGATAAATTTCCAGAATATGATTGATCTTATCTACCGTAAATCCTCTTCTTTTCAATCCTACAGAATTAACGCCGGCATAACTCAGTGGTACACGACCAGCCTTTATGTAGGGTGGCACATCTTTACCAACCAATGAACCGCCACTGACAAATGAATGCTGACCTATTTGTACAAACTGGTGAACTGCGCACATGCCACCCAATATGGCCCAGTCGCCCATAATTACGTGACCAGCAACCTGTGTATTGTTGCTCATAATGCAGTTATTGCCAATAATGCAATCATGCGCAATATGACTATAGGCCATAATCAGACAATTTTTCCCAACACGGGTCACCCACCTGTCTTTTGTACCACGATGCACTGTAACAAATTCCCTTATTGTAGTGTTATCGCCAATATCAACACTGGTATCTTCACCTTCAAATTTTAAGTCCTGGGGAGCAGCAGCAATCACAGCTCCCGGAAAAATGCGACAGTTTTTACCAATTTTTGCACCCTCCATGATTGTGACATTACTACCAATCCAGGTGCCTTCGCCCACTTCTACATTTTGGTGAATGACAGTGAAAGGATCAATTTTTACGTTTGTTGCAAGCTTGGCATTGGGATGAATATAAGTATGAGGATGAATCATTGTGTTTAAGTTCTTGAGAATTGGTTTGTTTGATGGAACGGTTTCAGTGTTCCCTGCAACAGGACTTAACTTAGATCGATTTATTTGCTGGTTGGTTTTCAAATAAAAAATTGAATATGAAAAAATTATCCCATTGCGGTGCAAAAATATATAAAAGCAGCCAAGCAACTTAAAAACAATAATTAACGCATGTTAGTAACGTCATCTATTGCTTTCTGTTGTAGTAAGGTGGGTACAGAGTTGTTGATAAATTGTTAAGCTTTAATCTCTATTACAGGCAAATGACTTCAAATTCTTCCTGATTCTTGAATACAAACTAATATTTGGCCGATTATCTCTTTACCAATTGTGCCACCAAATCAGCTTCAGTTGCAATTTTATTGCCTATATAAACCGTTCCATGCATTTCGCAAATACCCCTTCTTACCGGTGATATGAGCTCCATTTTTAGTATCATGGTATCACCAGGCACTACTTTTTGTTTAAACTTACAATTATCAATCTTTAGAAAATAAGTATCATAATCTCCGGGTGGCATTGCATTAATACATAATATACCACCGGTTTGCGCCAATGCTTCCACTTGTAAAACACCCGGCATTACCGGATTTCCCGGAAAATGACCTGCAAAATGCTGTTCATTGAAGGTTACATTTTTAATTCCGACAATATGTTTATCTGTAAGCTCAATGATTTTGTCAACCAATAAAAAAGGATAGCGATGCGGTAATTTTTTTTCTATCTGTTGTGTATTGTAAAGTGGGGGTTGATTTGGATTATAAACCGGTACGTCTTTGGTATGTTTATTTTTCTTGATGTATTGTTTTATCTTTTTAGCAAAGTCTACGTTAGTAGAATGTCCCGGACGATGTGCCATTATATGTCCCTTAATAGGATAGCCAATCAAAGCCAGATCACCTATTACGTCCAGCAATTTATGCCGTGCAGGTTCATTTGGATATCGCAATTCAAGATTGTTCAGATATCCTTCGCTTTTGACTTCAATTTTTTCACGTCCAAAAACTTTTGCCAGCCTATCCATTTCTTCAGCAGTAACCGGTTTATCTACCACCACAATAGCATTGTTAATATTACCGCCTTTTATAAGATTGTGCTCCAGTAGCAGTTCCAGTTCATGCAGGAAGCAAAAGGTTCGGCAGGGAGCAATCTCCGTTTTAAAATCACGCATGCTTTTCAGTCCCGCATGTTGTGTACCTAATACCGGGCTGTTAAAATCTATCAGGGTAGTAATTTTATATTCTATAGACGGCATCAGTACCATTTCAACCCGTTTCTCTTCGTCGTAATGAGTAATGTTTGTATCAATTGTATACCAGGCTTTGGCTGCATCCTGCTCTATAATGCCAGCATCTTCTATGATATCTACAAAAGGAGCAGAACTTCCGTCAATTATTGGGGTTTCAGGACCATTGATTTCAATGAGACAATTGTCGATGCCCATACCAACCAATGCTGCCAGCACGTGTTCAACGGTACTTACTTTTGCACCATTGTCTTCAATGGTTGTACCCCTTGAAACATCGGTAACAAGATCACAATCTGCTTTAATAATGGGCTGCCCTGGCATATCAATTCGTTGAAATTGATAACCAAAACCAGGGTTAGCCGGTTTCAAAGTCATGTCAACATTTACACCTGTGTGCAACCCGGTTCCCGAAATGCTGATAGCTGATCCTAAAGTGTGTTGTTTATCTGGGTTGAAATTTGCGTCCATTTAATCTGAATAAATTTAAAAATGCCTTACTGAATCAATGTGTGCTATTACCAATAAGTGGGCAAAGATAATTATTAAGGATTTAATATAAGGGGAAAGCCATTTTGCGTCCATCAAAAGAAATCTTTGTTTAGTAGCTTTGGTATTAACCATGTTATCGGTTCGTCACGAAATATTTATTGAAGTTGCTACTCACCTCAGTTTCTCCAGGGCCAGCGAAGTATTGTTTATCAGTCAACCTGCTATCAGCAAACACATAAAAGCGCTGGAAGAAAGTTACAAAACCAATTTGTTTGAAAGAAGGGGCAATACGATTTTGTTAACTGTAGCAGGAAGCCTGTTGTACGAGCGTTTATTACAAGCAAAAAATATCCAGAAACAACTGGAGTTCGAAATCAGTACCATCAAGAACCAGTTTAGAGCGAAAGGTCAGTTAAAGCTTGGTGCAAGCACAACAGTGGCATTGTATATCATTCCCAAAGTATTGTCTGAATTTCATCAGAAATATCCCGATGTAAGGATCAGTTTGTTGAACCGAAATACAGATACCATTGTGAAGGCATTGCTGAACGGAGATATTGATACAGGTATCGTGGAGGGTAATAAAAAGATCAATGCAATCAATTATCAGCCGTTCATGACAGATGAAGTGATTGCGGTTTGCTCAGCCAAAAGTTTGATAGCAAAAAAAGGAAGCCTTGCCATAGAAGAGTTGAAAACATTGCCAATTGCATTGAGAGAACAAGGATCCGGAACATTGGTTGCGTTAAAAAACAGTTTGCAAAAAGCAGGTATCAGGCTATCTGATTTGAACGTAGGAATAAGGTTGGCTGGTACTGAAGCGCTTAAGAATTTTCTTAAAGAAGATACCTGCCTCGGTTTTTTACCACGCCGATCTTTATTGAAAGAACTAAGAGACGGTGAATTGGTAGCGGTTAAAATAGAGCATTTGCATATTATCCGTGATTTTTATTTCATACAGCGCCAGGGTACATCCAACGATGGTATCGGCAAAGCGTTTATAAAGTTTGCTAAAATGCACTATATCCGGTAGAACAAATGCCTGATGCTAGTTTGCAGAATATCTGATATGTTGATTTTGTATTCTTTTTAAAAAGATTTCTATTCAGTTGCAGGAAGTAATTCGCGAAAAAAGTTCAAAAAAGATAATAAAGAGATCAAACGTAGTAAGTTCATTTATTAAAGATTCTACTCCTATAACTTTTTGTTATGCACTATAATGTTTATGTATTGGCTGAGTTATAGTGCAGTTGGTAATTTTGTGGGATGATTGCATTACCAAGATCAATTTCTTATGCCGCTTACCTGGAATGCGGTAAATGTGAAAAGTCTTACTCAATATCAGGGTTGAATGAATTTGCAGCGTGCTGCAATCAGCCTTTAATTGTTAAATATGATTTGCCGGCCGGTTTTTACAAAGAAGATTTAATTTACCGCGAGAAAAGTATGTGGCGGTATTTCGAAATGTTACCGTTAATGGAAAATGAAAATATAGTAACCATGGGAGAGGGAATGACACCCTTATTGCCAATGGAAAAACTATCTGCAAAATATGGATTTGCTGATGTATTAATAAAAGATGAATCGATCAATCCAACCGGATCATTCAAAGCAAGAGGAATGAGTATGGCTGTCTCGAAAGCTAAAGAGCTGGGAGTAGAAAAATGTATTGTTCCTACCGCGGGCAATGCCGGCGGTGCACTGGCAGCCTATTGTAGCCGGGCGGGTATTGGTTGCACAGTTGTGATGCCACGGCATACACCAAAAATTTTTAAACAGGAATGCGAAATGTATGGTGCAGAACTTATATTGATTGACGGGTTGATCAATGACTGCGCGAAAAAAGTAGCGGAGCTCAAATATAAAGATCAATACTTCGATATGTCAACTTTCAAAGAACCTTATAGACTCGAAGGGAAAAAAACGATGGGATACGAAATTGCCGAACAATTAAACTGGCAATTACCAGATGTAATTTTATATCCTGCAGGCGGGGGAACCGGGTTGATTGGAATCTGGAAGGCATTTAAAGAAATGATGACAATGGGTTGGATTAATGGCAATTCATTACCCAGAATGATCGCAGTACAAAGTTTGAATTGCGATCCTGTGGTAGAAGCATTTAATCATCCGGTGAATTGGAAAAATAATTTTATTCCGAAGGCTTCTGTCGCCAATGGTTTGGCAGTTCCTTTTCCTTTTGGTATGGATATGATGTTGGATACATTGCATCAAAGCAAAGGAATGGCATGGGGAGTTAGCGAAGAAGATATAATATACGGGATGAAGGAAATTGCCCGCTCAGAAGGAATGCTTATCTCGCCCGAAGGCGCTGCAACATGGAAAGCATTGTTACAACTCAGGCAGCTGGAGATCATTGATGATGCTGACAAAATATTATTGTTGAATACTGGTAGTGGTTATAAATACTTGGAAAATATTCTATAATCTAAACATTTTCTTTTTCTGCCATCAGCTGTTTTACCAGCAATTCCAATTCCTGCAATCTTTTTTCTATTTCCGGCAGGTTTCGTGCAATTGCCTGGGCACGTATTGCCTGGTTATAATTATATGCCGGTGATCCGGTCACTGCCGTATTGGGAGCTTTCAATGATTTTCCAAGTCCGGCCTGTGCATTAATTTTTGATCCATCTGCTAATTGTAAATGACCTGCTATGCCGGCTTGTCCTCCAATCATAACTCCATTCCCAATCTTTGTACTTCCGCTGATACCAGCCTGTGCAGCTATCACACTGCTGTATCCTATTTCAACATTATGGGCCACCTGGATAAGATTATCCAGCTTAGCTCCTTTTTTTATAATCGTAGAACCCATGGTGGCCCGGTCAATGGTTGTATTGGCACCAATTTCTACATTATCTTCTATCAATACATTTCCAATCTGCGGTACCTTTTTGAAACTGCCATCAGGTTGAGGGGCAAATCCAAAACCATCACTGCCAATGACAGCACCCGCATGTATAGTAATATTTTTACCCAATATACAATCGTGATAAATTTTTACACCGGAATGTAAAATTGTATTGTCTCCCACAACTACATTTTCGCCTAAAAAAACATGCGGGAATATTTTCACATTGTTCCCCACAACAACATTTTCTCCCAGGTAAGCCAAAGCTGCTACAAACACATCGCTTCCAAGTTTTGCTGTCTTGGCAATATAAGTTGGTTCCTGTATTCCCTGCATTTGTTGCGTTGCCATTTCCTGGTACTTCGATAGCAGGGTGGCAAAAGCAGTATATGCGTCCGGAACACGAATCAAAGTTGCGGCAACGGGTTGTTTAAGCTCCTGCGTTTCATTGACGATGATAACAGAGGCAAGGCTACTGTATAAATGTTCTTCATATTTGGGGTTGGCAAGAAAACTCAGTTGCCCTTTTTGAGCCTCTTCAATTTTCCCAAACGACGCAACCTGCGCCCCGGCATCTCCTTCAATTTTTCCATTGATGATTGCGGCTATTTGTGCAGCAGAAAAAGTCATAATTATGAAGTTAATGATTCACACCCGATATTTTTGCCTGTTTAGTATTTAAACAATTTACAAACTGTAATAACAAATATAAAATTTTTTCACGGGGCGCGACAAATTGTACTGGATAAGTGCATTGTCTACTTTCGAAATATCTTTTATGCTACCATCTTTGAATAAAATATTGATATGTTCTTCTGTAGTATTATAAGTTGTATTTACGGCTTCACCGGTAAATACTATATAGGAAGCTTCGTGCCCGGTGATTTTTAATTGTTCGCAAATGCTGTTCCTGATTTCATCCACTTTATCTTTTGCAAAAGGTTCCGCCTGCAATTTAACTTTTAATAAACGCCGTTCTACCAAGCCGCGGCATAACAATGATAATATTTTATCTGAATCAGACATCCAATTTTTAATTGTACTTAAAACATCGTAGTCATCCATCATACAAAACTTGTCGAGATGTTGAACAATGGAATCACTTGCTTCAGGATTTTGTAAAAAGAAATCAAAAACTGCAGAAGTGGAACGCAGTGACTTACCGGATGCTATCAATTCTTTTGCTCTTTCAATGATTCGAACCAGCATTTTTTCGGCACACAAAACGGTCTTATGCAGGTATACCTGCCAATACATCAAACGCCGTGAGACCAGGAATTTTTCGATCGTATAAATTGCTTTTTCTTCCACCATCAGATCTCCCTGGTGAACAGTAAGCATTTTAAGAATTCGATCATACCCAATCACGCCTTCAGAAACACCTGTATAAAAACTATCCCTGGTCAGGTAGTCCATACGGTCCACATCCAATTGTCCGCTCACCAGTTGATGTAAAAATGGTTTATGATAGTTATTGGTAAAAATATCAATTGCCATTTCCAGTTTGCCCTCCATCACCTCGTTCAAATACCGCATGATAAGAATGGAAAGTTGTTCGTGGTGAACGTCTTTTAACAACTGGTGTTCCAATGCATGAGAAAAAGGGCCATGGCCTATATCGTGTAAAAGAATCGCAATACGGGCGCTCAATTCCTCCTCTGCTGTAATTTCTATACCCTTACTTTTGAGTTCGCTTAATGCACCACACATCAGGTGATAGGCGCCCAATGAATGATGAAGGCGAGAATGCACTGCACCGGGATAAACCAGCGATGCAAACGCCATCTGGTGTATCCGCCGGAGCCGCTGGTAATAGGGATGTGATATAACTTTAAACAACAAGGGATGATCGATAATGATGAAACCATATACCGGGTCATTGATGATTTTTCTAATTACGGAAGCCATACTGTTGTTTATTTGTTAAAACAGTCAATCTATGCAGCGAACAAAAGTACAAAGGCTGGATAGATAAATTACATTTGTTTGTTTTCAAAGAAGCGTTGAATATTGAGTTATGAGAAATTATTTTTTTATAGTGGCCTCATAGCTCATGGCTAATAAATGATAACTCAAAGAGCGGTACATAAACATAAAACAAGCACATGGCATTAGCAACAATACTCTGGGTAGATGATGAAATTGAAAGTTTACAATCGCAAAAACTATTTCTTGAGAATAAAGGGTATGCTGTTCATACGCTCACGAATGGATTTGATGCCATTGACTTTGTACGGGACAATGTAGTGGACGTTGTTTTATTGGATGAGTCCATGCCTGGTATTACAGGTTTAGAGACCATCGCCAAGATTAAGGAAGTGAACCAGCATGTTCCGGTGGTTTTGATAACGAAGAACGAGACAGAAAATATCATGGATGAAGCCATTGGCAGTCAGATAAGTGATTACCTGATAAAACCTGTGAATCCAAACCAGGTATGGTTGAGTTTAAAAAAAATCCTGGACAATAAAAGGCTGGTGGCGGAAAAAACAACTTCTGCATATCAGCAACAATTCCGCAATTTATTCATGGCATTGAACAGCAACCCGGATTATAATGAGTGGATGGATATTTACAAGAAACTTGTATACTGGGAATTGGAAATGGGTAAGAGCGACAGTCCGGAAATGATGGAAGTTTTTCAATCGCAGAAGCAGGAAGCCAATACAGAATTTTTTAAATTTATTTCTAGGAATTATTTATCCTGGGTAAATCCTACATCTGCCGATTCGCCGGTGATGAGTCATACTTTAATGAAGCGAAAAGTATTTCCGCATGTTGAAAAAGGCATTCCTACTTTTTTTATTTTGATTGATAACCTTCGTTTTGATCAATGGAAGGCAATACAACCCATTTTTGCAGAAAGCTTTCGTATACTGGAAGAGGAAACATTTTACAGTATTTTGCCAACTGCCACTCAATATTGCCGAAATGCCATATTCGCTGGTATGATGCCGGTAGATATAGAAAAACAATTTCCATCGCAATGGAAAAATGATGAAGAAGAAGGGGGTAAAAATTTATTCGAAGAAGAGTTTTTTAAGTCACAATTGAAAAGATTGAAGAAAGACAGCATCATTAAAACTTCTTATACTAAAATTGTCAACAACCACGCCGGTCAGGATTTGGTAAACAATATACATAACCTGCTGGGAAATGATCTGAATGTAATCGTGTACAATTTTGTAGACATGCTCAGCCATGCCAGAACAGAAATGGAAGTGTTGAAAGAACTGGCTGGCGATGAAATGAGTTACCGCTCATTAACCCGCAGTTGGTTTGAGCATTCACCGTTGCACCAGGCGTTGAAGAAGATTGCCGATAAAAAAATAAATATAGTACTGGCCACGGATCATGGCACGGTGCGCGTGAAAACACCCTGCAAGGTAATTGGCGATAAACAAACCACTACCAATCTCAGGTACAAACATGGTCGCAATCTTAATTACGAACCCAAAGAAGTTTTGGCATTCCGGGATCCAAAGGAAGCAGGTCTTCCGGTTCCAACGGTGAATTCATCTTTCATATTTGCAAAGGAGGATGGATTTCTTTGCTATCCCAATAATTATAATTACTACGTTAACTATTACCGCAATACATTTCAGCATGGAGGGGTAAGCCTTGAAGAGATGATTGTGCCCGTTATAAAAATGACGAGTAAATAGTTCCAAAGATCAGATATTATGAAACTTGTGGATAATTGTTTGAATGCTGAACAGTCATAGCCACTCAATTGGATTAAATTTGCAATGAATTTTGCAGTAATAGTATGAGATACAATCAATCTACATTAGATAAAATTGAAAAAGTGCTGGATGAAGCGGGTTATGTAGTACGGTATGAAAGGGGGAATTTCCAAAGTGGTTATTGCATATTGGAAGAGAGAAAAGTTATTGTGTTAAATAAGTTTCTCCAGATGGAAGGTCGTATCAATACACTTGTTGAGCTGATCCCACAACTCACCGTTCAAACGGACCTGCTATCGCCGGAAGCGAAAAAAGTTTATGAAGAAGTGCTTGACAAATATGAGTCGGAAGAAAACTGATCAAATTTTTGCCTTTTCAATTTTGGCGTTTAGCTTTGAAGCGTGAGTTATCCTTCTCTTACAATAACAGTTCTTGGAACAGGCACCAGCACAGGTGTTCCAATGATTGGCTGCGAATGTCCTGTTTGCACTTCCGGAAATTCAAAAGATAAAAGACTACGTTGCAGCATTCTTGTAGAGTCTGCTAATACACGCCTGGTAGTGGATACCGGACCGGATTTCCGTTACCAGATGTTAAGGGCAGATGTAAAAAAACTTGATGCAATAATATTCACGCATCCTCATAAAGATCATGTAGCAGGATTGGATGATGTTAGGGCTTATAATTATTTTATGAATAAGCCCATGGAAGTGTATGCCAATGAAATGACACAGGAAGTTATCATCCGCGAATTTCCTTATGCATTTACTGATACCAAGTACCCTGGTTTACCGGAAATAAACCTTAACACAATTGATACTGACCCTTTTATTGTTGGCGATATACCTGTGACGCCAATATTGGTTTGGCATCTGAAGATGCCTGTATTCGGTTTTCGATTCGGAAAATTTACCTATATAACAGACGCCAACAGAATTGATGAAACAGAAAAAGAAAAAGTAAAGGGTTCCGATATCCTAATATTAAATGCATTGAGAAAAGAAAAACATGTATCTCATTTTACGCTGGATGAATCCATCAGCCTTGCGAATGAATTGCAGATTCCAAAAACTTATCTCACCCATATCAGTCACCAACTGGGACGGCACAATGATGTTGAAGCCGAATTGCCGGCAGGCGTTGCACTGGCTTATGATAACCTGCAAATACACTTCTAACCATACCCCTTAAGTGGTATTGCCTGTTTCTCCGCATACTGGTAGCTTGCCTTTTTCTATATCTTATGCAGAACCAGTTTATAAAAGACTATCTAACTTTTACCAAAAAAGAGCGGGTTGCGTTAACCGTATTATTGTTTCTTATATTTATTGTGGCGCTCTTGCCAACCTTGTGGCCGGCAAAAAAAATGATTCAACCAGACAAAAAGGAGTTAGAAGAGTTGCAGGCACAACTGGCAAAATTATCAAAAACAGATACCGCTGCTGGTAAATATGCGGGCCAGCAGGAAGTGGCTGTTGAATACAACCGGGTTCCATTTGGCAATGATGCTAAAAATAGACCCGGCTTATTTTATTTTGATCCTAATACTTTATCGGCGGAAGGATGGAAGCGACTCGGTTTAAAAGAAAAGACCATTCAAACCATTCAACATTATTTATCCAAAGGAGGAAAATTCAAAAGACCTGAAGATGTTGGAAGAGTATATGGTTTGTTTAAATCTGATTATGAACGATTATTGCCCTATATCAAATTGGAAGAAAGAAATGTATACAATAGGGATACCCACACATCTGCAAAGCATTATACAGATTCTGCCAGGTTTATGATTGCAAAAAAGAAAACGATTTCATTAAAGTCAATTGATATTAATACAGCCGACACCGCTGCATTTATCGGCTTACCAGGAATCGGAAATAAATTAGCAGGTCGCATCATAAGCTTCAGAGAGAAACTGGGAGGATTTTATGCTGTTGTGCAATTGGAAGAAATTTTTGGATTGCAAGATTCAACTTTTCAAAAGATTCGGCCTTTTTTGCAATGCAACAATCCTCCACTTCACCAATTGAATATCAATACAGCGGATGCCAACACATTAAAGTCGCATCCTTATATTCGTTGGAATATCGCCAATGCCATTATACAATATAGATCGCAACATGGAAATTTTAAAAGTGTGGATGACCTTCAACTTATAACGATTATTACGCCGGAAATTTTTCAGAAAATAAAACCTTATCTAATAATATAAGATTGCGTTAACCAAAATTATCTTTCCTTATTAAGCCATTTGTTTTACCATAATGGAAATATAGTTGTGAATATATCTCCTAACGATTGTTAGTTCCGGAAAAAAATGATTATCTTGCCTTCCGTTTAATAAATAAGACCTCAACGATTCTTGCATTATTCTTCACCTTAATTGGACGATTGCTTGCCATTTATTTATGGAATTTCAAACTTCAGAACTTACACAACAGGTAGCCCAGACTGCAAAAGATTTTGCTCAGCAATATATTAAACCGCATATAATGGAATGGGACGAATCCCAGGAATTTCCCCTGCATGTTTTTAAAGAAATGGGAAAACTTGGACTAATGGGTGTGTTGGTTCCGGAGACCTATGGTGGGGCGGGCCTTGGCTACCTGGAATATGTAGCCGTAATTACTGAAATAGCAAAAGTTTGCGGTTCTATCGGACTAAGTCTTGCTGCACACAATTCACTTTGCACCGGTCATATCATGACTTTTGCCAGTGAAGAACAAAAGAAAAAATACCTTCCAAAACTGGCAACAGCAGAGTGGCTGGGCGCCTGGGGTTTGACAGAACCCAATACTGGCAGTGATGCAGGTAACATGAAATGCGTTGCTGTACAGGATGGCAATGATTGGGTAATCAATGGAACAAAAAGTTGGATCACACATGGAAAAAGCGGAGATATAGCCGTTGTTATTTGCCGTACTGGCGAACCAAGAACAAGGGATAATGCCACCGCGTTTATTGTTGAAAGAGGGACAAAAGGATTTAGCGGCGGCAAAAAAGAAAATAAACTTGGCATGCGTGCCAGCGAAACGGCAGAAATGATTTTTGACAATTGCAGGATTCCAGATTCAAGCAGGATGGGGGAGGTAGGTGAAGGATTTAAACAAGCCATGAAAGTACTGGATGGTGGCCGAATCTCTATAGCTGCATTAAGTTTGGGCATCGCCAAAGGTGCTTATGAAGCTGCCGTGCAGTATTCAAAAGAGCGGCACCAGTTTGATCAACCCATTTCAAATTTCCAGGGTATATCATTTAAGCTGGCAGATATGGCCACTGAAATCATGGCCGCTGAGCTGTTGACAATGCAGGCAGCTGATATGAAGAATAAGAAAATGAATATGACCAAAGAAGCTGCCATGGCAAAATATTATGCCAGCGAAGTAGCCGTTAAAACTGCCAATGACGCCGTTCAGATTTTTGGTGGTTATGGATATACCAAAGATTTTCCGGTAGAAAAATTTTATCGCGATGCCAAGCTTTGCACCATCGGTGAAGGAACCAGTGAAATACAGAAAATTGTTATTGCCCGTGAGGCATTGAAATAGTTTTCAATTGCTTGCTACAATGCCTTTCCGGATAACCAGGAAGGCATTCTTATTTAACCCAGGAAATCATCATCTTGTTTCGGCGCATACTTATCGAACACTTTATCGATGGCGCCCCCAAAAATGGGAAACTTTTCTTTGGCAAAATTCTTTACAATTTCAATTGCTTTTAGGGCCTGTTTTTCTGTAAGTCCCTCAGCCATTAATTTATTGATTAATTCCTGCATGGTTTTTTATTTATGAATGTTGAAGTTAAAGCAATAAAAAACGCCAGAAATAATTCCGGCGTTAAATTATATAGCTGACATTGATTAAGCCACTTTCAATAAACTCATTTTACTCTTGTCAAATTTCTTATTGGCATATTCCAATGTAAGGTGAAATGATTTTTCCTTACCTGAAGGTAACTCAAACATAGCATCGGTAAGTATACTCTCGCATATACTGCGCAGACCCCTGGCACCTAACTTGTATTCCATCGCTTTTTCAACCATAAAGTCAAGAACAGCCTCATCAATCTCCAGTTGAATACCTTCAATTTCAAACAATTTCTTGTATTGTTTTATCAGGGAATTTTTGGGCTCAGTTAATATTGAACGAAGTGTATTGGTATCTAACGGGTTCAGGTAAGTGACAACTGGTAAACGACCCAATAATTCAGGTATCAATCCAAAATGTTTCAAATCCGGGGCATTAACATACTGCAACAGGTTCTTCTTCATATTTTCCTGCTGTTCTTTGTTTACATTGAATCCAATAGCGTTGGTATTAACACGGCGTGCAATCAATTTGTCAATACCATCAAAAGCGCCACCGCAGATGAATAAAATATTCTGTGTATTGATCTTGATAAGTTTTTGTTCCGGATGTTTGCGTCCGCCTTGTGGTGGCACCAGAACATCCGTACCTTCTAACAGTTTAAGCATACCTTGTTGTACACCTTCCCCGCTTACATCACGTGTTATAGAAGGATTATCGCCTTTTCTTGCAATTTTATCAATTTCATCAATGTATACGATACCGCGTTCAGCAGCAGAAACGTCATAATTACATACTTGCAATAACCTGGTGAGAATGCTTTCAACATCTTCTCCAACATATCCGGCCTCTGTAAAAACAGTAGCGTCCACAATTGCAAAAGGAACATTCAATAACCTGGCAATTGTTTTCGCCAGTAAAGTTTTACCGGTACCTGTTTCGCCCACCATGATGATATTGCTTTTTTCAATTTCAACATCATTCTCGGTTATTTTCTGTTGAAGGCGTTTGTAGTGATTGTATACTGCAACTGCCAAAACCTTTTTAGCATCGTCCTGACCAATTACATATTCATCAAGGAATCGTTTTACTTCAATAGGTTTTTTTACATTCAGTTTAAACTGCGATGCTCCGGCTGTTGTTTCATTTCGAATCATCAGCTCTTGTTCAATTATTTCCTGGGCGTGCTCTACGCAGTTTTCACAAATATGTCCTTCCTGTCCTGCAATCAGAATTTTTACTTCATCGCGGCTACGACCACAAAACGAACAATGCAACGCATTTTTTGCCATATAATTTAATTGAATTCAAACTCGTGCCAACTGGTATAACGAATAGCAAAGATCAAAAACTTTTTTAGTTAATCCAATAATATATGAAGAAAAGAAAAACCACTGTTTACAGTGGTTTTTCTTTCAATTTGGGAATTTTTTATAATTTTTCCATCAATTGATCTACTATTCCATATTCAATAGACTCTTTGGCATCCATCCAGTAGTCCCGGTCAAAATCTTTCATCACTTGTTCAAATTTTTTCCCACAGTTTTCAGCCAGGATCCGGGCCGCAATTTCTTTGGTTTTCTTAGTTTGTTTCGCCTGTATTTCAAGATCGGCACTTACCGCCTGGTAATGACCGCCGATACTTGGCTGGTGTATCATAACCTCCGCGTGCTTATATATCAGGCGTTTTCCTTTTACACCACCACTCAGCAGAATTGAGCCCATTGAAGCCGCCAGACCCATATTGATGGTGCTGACAGGGCTTTTCAGCATTTTCATGGTGTCGTAAATGACCATTCCACTGGTTACAATACCTCCCGGACTATTAATAAAAAATTTAATTTCTTCACCAGGTTTATCTGCATCCAGTAACAACATTTTTGTTACTACATCTTTAGCGGTTTTGTCATCTACACCACCCCACAAATACACACTGCGGGTATCAAAGAAATACTTTTCCAATTTCTTCCCCAGCATCATAGCATCTGGCTGTGGTTTTTCCTCTTTTGGTTCTTCTTCTGGTTCATCGTCCATATTAGTGAACGGTTTCTTTAAATATTTTTGATACATGTTCATGTTTTGTTTTTATAGTATTGAACAATTCAAATTTCAACAGGTATTAATCTTTTTTATCCTTCCTCGGGTTTATCAGCAGCACTTCGTCAACAAGACCATATTCTTTTGCTTCAACTGCTGTAAGCCAGTAGTCCCTTTCGCAATCCTTTTCAACCTGCTTCACAGTTTTACCGGTATGAAAAGAAATAACATCAAATAATTCTTTTTTCAATTTTCTAATTTCATTGACGGTTATTTCTATATCACTTGCCTGTCCGCCGATAGCGCCACTGGGTTGGTGCATCATAACACGACTGTGTTTTAAAGCGGTACGTTTCCCTTTTGCACCAGCACACATTAAGACTGCACCCATAGAAGCCGCCATGCCAATACAAATAGTTGAAACGTCTGCTGAAACAAATTGCATAGTATCATATACACCCAGACCTGAATATACACTGCCTCCCGGGCTGTTAATATACATCTGGATATCGCGGTTACGATCGGTGCTGTCTAAAAATAATAGCTGGGCGGTTACAATATTCGCCACTTCGTCATTGATGGGGTAACCAAGAAATATTATTCGATCCATCATCAATCGGCTGTATACATCCATTACAGCAACATTCATGGGACGTTCTTCAATAATGTTGGGGGTAAGATTGGTAACCTGGTACTTTTGAAAATCGTTTAATGTATTGCTGGAAATACCCTTGTGCTTTACAGCATATTTTTCAAATTCTTTTCCAATATTCATAATAAATGGTTTCTTTTATTTGCGGAGGCAATTTAAGTCTTTGTCTGTAACCAAATACCGTGCAAAGCAAAAAATCGGACAAATTGCCATCTTATTAAACGCAGCTATACAATCTTTCGAGTCCGTTTCGGCAGATATTGCAGCAAAAAGGTTGGCATGTGCCAACCCTTGAAAATATAATATTTTTGTTGTTGTATTTAATGATGGTGATGATGTTCTTCCTGCATTTTAGTGAATGCAGCTGCTTCAATAATTTTTTCTTCCGGGTGCACCTGTGTTTCAGCCCATGCAAATATTTTGTCTGTTTGAATTCGATGGTAACTGTCGTCGATAAATTTTTTGTCTTTCATCATCTTTTCAACGTAGTCATTTATCCACGGTTGATTCATGTCCATGCTATTGCCACCCATATAACTGAACAATTGCTGTTTTGCAAACTCACGTAAATCATCTGGTTTAACTTCAATGTTATTGCTTTTTACAAGTTGATCAACAATCAAAGTCCATTTAAGTGAATTGATAAAAGACGGGTATTCATTTTCTACCTGTTCCTGGGTCTTTGGTTGTTCTCCACCAGTCTGCATCCAGCGTTTGAGAAAGGATTCAGGAAATTCAATTATTGTATGATCCAGTAATTCGTGATAAATCTGATCGTATAATTGATTGCGGCTTTGTGCGTCCCAATACTTTTGTATTTCTTCTTTGATAGCGGCGCGAAATGCAGTTTCAGATGTAATTTCTTTATTGGGGTAAACTATTTTGAAGAACGCTTCATTCATTTCCGCTTTTTCTACCAGTCCCACTTTTGTGATCAGGATCTGAAAAAATTTATCAGCATCTTTTTCTTCCAACCCCAAATCTTTTATGATCCACTCTCTTTCTTTTTCTTCAAAAGCTTTTGATAACTGAATTTCGAACGTATCATCTTTTTTCTTTCCTAATAACTGGCTGCGGAAACTTTCTTTAAAATATTTTACCAGCAATGAATTGTCTTTTTTGATTCCGGCCTCAACCACATTACCATCTGCATCTGTTTCTGTAAATGTTATGTTGATTACATTGTCGTCGCCGGTTACTGTTTCCGGGTCCGTCATTTTACCATTGCGGATTTGTAACCTGTTTACTTCTTCATCAATCATTTCTTCGGTCACTATTACTTTATATCCGGTAAATTTCGCTTTGCCAAGATCACTTGTACTAAAGTCGGGTTTCAGTCCTACTTCAAAAGCAAATGAATATTCAACAGGGTTGGCCATGTTAAGCTGGCTGGCATCGTTTTCAGCAAGTGGCAATGGTTGCGCGAAAATTTCAAGTTTTTCATTTACCATATAGTCTGACAGGCCTTTTTCAACACTTTTCAAAACCTCATCAGCGAATACGGAAGGTCCATGCATTTTCTTAACCATTCCCACTGGTACCATGCCTTTACGAAAGCCGGGAATATTTGCTTGCTTACTATAATGTTTGATTGCTTTTTCAAATGAAGGCAGGTAATCGTCCTTTGCTACTTTAACAACGATTTTTTCGTTCAGTAAACCGATGTTTTCTCTTGTAATAGTTGCCATTTTTTTGTTGATTAGTTTGATGGGTTGATTCGTTGAAAAGATTGACTTGTTGAAGTTTCAACAAGTCAACTACTCAACATTTCAACTGAAAGTGCGGATGATAGGGGTCGAACCTACATGCCTTGCGGCGCCAGATCCTAAGTCTGGTGCGTCTGCCAATTTCGCCACATCCGCTTTTGGTCTTGTTCAGAATTTTGGGATGGCAAAAGTAGTGCATTTACATAAATATATAAAACGCGTCATTTTATGTAAATTCGTTGTCTATGGAAACGGTAGCAGCCACACCTAAATACAACCTCAGCGAAGAACAGGAAAAGAAACTAATTCTGAGGGAATACCGTGCCCTTTTACGCAGCCTCAAACCCAAATTGAAGCCAGGAGATAAGGAATTGATCCGCCAGGCATTTGAAATGGCGGCGGAAGCACATAAAACAATGCGCAGAAAAAGCGGGGAGCCTTATATACTGCATCCGCTGGCAGTAGCGCAGATTTGCGTTGAAGAAATTGGGTTGGGTGTGCGTTCCACCATTTGTTCCTTAATGCATGATACGGTGGAGGATACGGATATAACACTCGATGATGTACAAAGAGAATTTGGTACCGAGATAGCGCGAATAGTGGACGGACTCACCAAAATCTCAAATGTAATAGATGTAAATGGCTCACAGCAGGCAGAGAATTTTAAGAAAATATTACTTACACTAACGGACGATCCAAGGGTAATATTGATCAAATTGGCAGATCGCCTTCATAACATGCGTACACTGGAAAGTATGAAGCGTGAAAAGCAATTAAAAATCTCTTCAGAGACAGTTTATGTTTACGCCCCTTTGGCACACCGCATGGGTTTGTACAATATTAAAACTGAAATGGAAGATCTGGCCATGAAATACCTGGAGCCAGATACTTATAAAGAAATTGCCAGGAAACTTGCTGAAACAAAAAGAGAAAGAACCCGGTACATAAATGAATTTATAAGACCTATTAAAGAAAAGTTAGAAAAAGGTGACTATAAATTTGAAATCCAGGGACGACCTAAAAGCATCCATTCTATCTGGAATAAGATGAAAAAAAAGGCCGTGGTGTTTGAAGAAGTCTATGATTTGTTTGCCATCCGCATTATACTGGATTCACCGCAGGAAAAAGAAAAGCAGGATTGCTGGAGTGTGTACTCAATGATTACTGATGAATATACTCCTTCACCAGAACGTTTAAGAGATTGGCTGAGCAATCCTAAAAGTAACGGATATGAAGCTTTGCACACTACGGTAATGGGTCCGCAGGGTAAATGGGTTGAAGTACAGATACGGACAAGACGGATGAATGAAATAGCCGAAAAGGGACTAGCTGCTCATTGGAAATACAAAGAAGATACAGCAGATGAAAGCCGGTTTGACAAATGGTTTCAGCAGATAAGAGAAGTATTAAATACGCAGGATACAGACTCTGTTGATTTTCTTCAGGATTTTAAAACCAGTTTTCTTGCAGAAGATATTTATGTATACACACCAAAAGGGGATGTAAAAATGTTACCCATTGGTTCAACGGCACTCGACTTTGCATTTTCCATTCATAGTGCAGTAGGATCGCAATGTATAGGTGCCAAGGTAAATCACAAGTTGGTGCCTATTACTCATAAACTTCGAAGCGGTGACCAGGTTGAGATCATCACTTCTTCCAAACAGAAACCCAACGAAGACTGGCTGGGGTTTGTGGTTACGGCCAAAGCAAAAACCAAAATAAAAGATGCATTAAAAGAAGTAAAAAGAACGGTAGCAGAAGAAGGCAAGTATACACTGCAAAAAAAATTGGAAGGATTAGGCGCAGCTTTTAGTCAGCATAACATAGATGAACTAACAAACTACTATAAGCTGAATTCCTCACTTGATCTGTTTTATGACATTGCAGTCAGAAGTATTGACCTGAAGGAATTGAAGGAATTTCATGTTTTAGGTGATAAGATTGAAGCTCCTAAACCAATTCGGATCCCCATAGAAATAAAAGGGGAAGGTTCATTGTCATCACTTGCTAAAAAAGATGCGGAGCTAATCATCTTTGGTGAAAGTAGTGATAAGATAATGTACACACTGGCCAATTGTTGCAAGCCAATTCCGGGAGATGATGTATTTGGTTTTGTAACTACCGGAAAAGGCTTAACCATTCATAGAACCAATTGTCCCAATGCCGCTAAATTACTGGCGAATTATGGTCACCGGGTGGTGAAAACAAAATGGGCCAAGAACAAGGAAATTTCATTCCTCACCGGCTTGAAGATTACCGGGCTTGATGATGTTGGTGTAATACATAAGATAACCAATCTCATTTCCGGCGAGCTAAAAATTAATATCAGTGCGCTGACAGTAGAAGCCAAAGAAGGAATTTTTCATGGAAATATAAAAGTATTTGTACATGATAAAGAAGAATTGGAGGAATTGGTTTCAAGATTAATGAATTTAAATGGCATTCAGTCAGTAGACCGGTACGATACAGAAAAGGAATAAACGTTCGCTCATTTTCAAAAAATAACCGTAGGTGGTTATAGAACATTACTTGTATTCCTTGACTGTATTTACTGAAAATAAATGGAAATTATTCAGATAAATCATCAATTTTTTTTGTTGAAAACTCTTTTAAACAAGTCGTTTCATTCCTCTATTTTTGCCACTCTGAATATAACTTTCAATCTAAAATTTTTATGGTAGATGCGATATTGGGTTTGCAGTGGGGAGATGAGGGTAAAGGAAAAATTGTAGATTATTTTGCTCCACGGTACGATTTAATTGCAAGATTCCAGGGCGGACCTAATGCAGGGCACACTTTATATGTGGGAGATAAGAAAGTAGTATTGCACCAAATTCCCTCTGGTGTATTTCATCCGCAAATCATCAATCTTATTGGCAATGGAGTGGTGCTTGATCCGGTAACCCTTAAAAGGGAATGCGATACGGTTGCTTCATTTGGTGCAGATGTAAAAAAAAATTTATTCATATCTCAACGAACCAATATTATTATACCTACGCACAGGGCTCTCGATAAAGCATCTGAATTGGCCAAGGGAAATGATAAGATTGGATCAACTTTAAAAGGTATTGGTCCGGCTTATATGGATAAAACCGGTCGCAATGGATTAAGGGTTGGTGATTTACTGACTAAAAATTTTAAATCTTCTTATGCACAATTGCGTCAGAAACATCAGCAATTGTTAGATAATTTTAAATTTGAAGACGATATTGTAAAATGGGAAGAAGAATTTTTTGAAGCAGTTGAGTTTTTGAAAAGCCTTAATATTGTAAATGGTGAATATTTTATCAATGATAAAATATCAAAAGGCAGTAAGGTATTGGCTGAAGGTGCACAGGGAAGCATGCTGGATATTGATTTTGGCACATTCCCTTTTGTTACTTCATCTAACACAACAAGTGCCGGAATTTGTTCCGGCTTAGGAATAGCACCACAGCAAATACGGGATGTAATGGGCGTAACCAAAGCTTATTGCACAAGAGTAGGTAGTGGGCCGTTTCCAACAGAATTAAATGATGCAACCGGAGAAGAATTGCGTAAGTTGGGCAATGAATTTGGAGCAACAACCGGGCGTCCCAGGCGCTGCGGTTGGATTGATTTGGTTGCATTGAAGTTTGCCTGCATGATCAATGGAGTTACAAAAGTAATTATGACGAAAGCCGATGTATTGGATAATTTTGAGGAACTGGCAGTTTGCACGGCTTATAAAATTGATGGAGTAGAAAGTTTTGATGTGCCTTTTCAAATGACGCATCATCAGATAGAACCCGTATTAAAGACTTTCGCCGGGTGGAATTGCGACAGCATTGCAGCGAAATCTGTTGCCGGACTGCCTGAGAAAATGAAAACGTATGTGAATTTTGTCAATAACTATATTGGTGTGAAAGTTTCACATATTTCGAACGGTCCAGGAAGAGATCAGATAGTAACAGTTGAATAATCTTTTATAGCAAAAACATTTAAAAAAATTTGGCGAATTAAAAACTTCGCAGAAATTTTACACTAATCAATCCTATTAGACCATGGCGAAGTCAAGTAAGGACAAACCGACAAAGAAAGCTGCATCATCGGATGCAGACGAAAAAAAAGTAAAGGCATCTCCCAAATCCAAAAAGCAATTAGAAGATGATGAGGATGAGGAAGACGATGATACCGATACTACAACCAAATCTTCAAAGGGAAAAACGTCTTCCAAAAGCAAATCAACTGATGACGATGATGATGATGCTGATGTGGATGTGGAAGATGATTGGGAAAAGGTAGAAGAGGAAGAAGAATGGGATCCCGATTTTGATGAATTCGATATTCCAAAATCAAAGGCCAAAAAGAGCAGTAGTACACCAAAGAAAGGAAAGGCTGATGATGAAGAATTAGGCATTGACGAAGAGTTTAAGGATATGGGTCTGTTTAACGACAGTGGCTTTGATGATGACGAGGATGATTTTTAATCTGCCGGGGGTAATTCATCTTGAATAATGAATTTGTTACTTACGCTATAACCGGTTTCGCTCGGTTGAAACAACAGGCGTTGAGTTGGGCTAACCAATTTAATATTTGTTGTTTTTTGGATTCAAATAATTATCCGCACCAATACAAAAGCTACGAATGTATTGCAGGGGTAGGAGCGCTTGAGCTTATTGAAGCTTCGTCGGGGAACGCATTGCAAAAACTAAAAGAATTCCAGCAGCAACATAAGGGTTGGTTATTTGGCCATCTCGGTTACGAACTAAAAAGCGAAATAGAAGCGCTGTCGTCTTCTCACCCGGATTTTATTAATTTTCCCGACCTGTTTTTTTTTGTTCCCCAGGTTATTTTGCTTTTGAATGAAAATGAGTTGGTGATAAGCAGTCGCTCAACGATGTCTACACGGCAAATCTTTGATGCCATTACCAGTACTGAATTAAATGAAAATGAGATTTACGCTCCAACAAATATTGATTTTACCGAACGGTTTTCAAAGGCAGAGTACGTCACCACCATTGAATTATTGAAGGAACGCATTCACCGGGGTGATTGTTATGAAATTAATTTTTGCCAGGACTTTTTTGCATCCTCTGCTAAAATCGATCCCCTTAAAGTGTACAAGCTATTGATTGAAGTATCACCGGTACCATTTGCTGCTTACTATAAAATCAATGATAAATATCTGCTTTGTGCAAGTCCGGAAAGATTCATGAAAAAAGTAGGAAATACCATCATTGCTCAACCCATCAAAGGAACAGGTAAAAGAAATCTGGCAGATAAGAAAAGGGATGATGAAAACAAAACAAAATTATTCGGAAGTTCGAAAGATAGATCAGAAAACATAATGGTGGTAGACCTGGTGAGAAATGATTTATCAAAGGTTTGTGTGGAGGGAACAGTAGTTGTTGAAGAATTGTTTGGTATTTATTCATTTCCACAAGTGCATCAGATGATTTCAACAATATGTGGACAATTGAAGGACGATATTGATTTTGCAGAAATCATCAGGAATACTTTCCCAATGGGATCCATGACTGGTGCTCCAAAAAAGAAAGTGATGGAAATAATTGAAGAAAATGAAAAGATCAGCAGGGGTATTTTTTCCGGGGCGGTAGGATATATAAGCGAAGCTGGTGATTTCGACTTTAATGTTGTTATCCGAAGTATTTTATATAATAGCAGTTCTCAATATATTAGTTACTTGGTAGGATCTGGGATAACTTTTTATAGCAATGCTGAAGAAGAATACGAAGAATGCCTGTTGAAAGCAAAGGCCATAAAACAAGTATTATAAATCAGAATGATTTTTATTGTTTCGCCAGATTACTCCCTACTATTGTATCCTTTGATAATTGGGTCACAGAAACAGCACTTGCATTACTAATTAAAAATTGAATGGAATCGTTTAATATCTGATATCTATTGGCATTGAATAAATCCATCTTTTCAACGGGCAACCTGATTTCATAACTATTGTTTGCACTTGCCATTACTTTGTCAAAGTCAGGATTAAACCTGTTGAAATCAATGACATTCATCATTACATTTTTAGCAATAATCATTGAATAGTATTTACCTGAAACCGTTTGTGTTTTAGATGAACCAAGTTCTTCATCGGTCAATTTTCGGTTGAAAGTGTACAGTCCGTTTGCATAATTATCATCTGTTTCTTTTTTAGTAATCGTTGTCAGGCCGCCTTGTCCTTCGAAAACATAATGCGTTCCAATAAACTTTTTTACATGATTGCGGGTTTCTGCAGGCAGGTAATTTTGTAAATCCCAGAAACTTGTACTACCGCTTTTTCTAATCGCTTTCAAAACATTGCCCGGACCCCCATTGTAAGCAGCAATAACAAGCAACCAATCCCCGAATTGATCATATAAGTCATTTAAATACCTGGCAGCTGCATGTGTGCTTTTTACATAGTTTGTTCGCTCGTCAAACTTTCTCGTTACTTTCAAACCCAGTAACCTTGCTGTACCCGGCATCAATTGCCAGGGTCCAACAGCCCCCACCCAGGAAACAGCGTTATTATGTAACCTGGACTCTATTACTGCGAGATATTTCAATTCTTTTGGCAGTTTATGAGAAATGAGAATGGCATCCATCACATTAAAATAAGGTTTCCCCCAGCTTTTCATCTCAATAAGGTCTTTGCTGTTCTTTTCTATAAAGTTTGAAACAAAGCTTACCGCTCTTGGATTTAACTTTGGACCGGCGGCATTTTCATTTTCAAAAAGCTCCTTAAATCCCTTCTTTTGACTGACATTTTCTGATATCAGGGACAAGGACTTTATTTCAACTGAAGTATCTGATTTAGACACAAAAGACTCCAACGCAACAAGTTGCTGACCCAGTAGGGTGCTCCACGACAGGCAACAGCCAATGATAATAAATCGAAACTTCTTCATTGTAGTAATTTTCGTTCACAAAAATCATTTGCACAACTTCACAATGGTTTGTTTCAGGAGGATACAAGAAAATAGAGTGGATATTGAAAGCAAAAAAGTGCTTTTAAAGGGATTTAGAAATAAACAATTATTGAGCCAGTAATTGATTAGCTAGCTGGAGTAAAGATACTTCACAGAACCGGTTGGCCATCAGTTGCAGCCCAAAAGGCATTCCACCGGAGTGCTTAAAGAGAGGGATTGAAATGGCAGGAATTCCAACAAGATTCGCATAAACTGTATAGATATCAGCGAGATACATGGCCACGGGATCGTCTGTTTTCTCCCCAATTTTAAAAGCTGGTGAAGGAACCGTTGGCAATAAAATAAGGTCAAAATCTTTAAAAATCTGTTGTGTTTTATCTGCTAGCTGCTGTCTAACTTTCTGAGCCTGAGTGAAATATGCGTCAAAATAGCCGGCACTCAACACAAAGGTGCCTAGCAATATCCTTCTTTTTACTTCAGAGCCAAAGCCTTTGGACCGGCTTTTTTTATAAAAATCCGTTAATTCAAGTCTTGGTTGTGACTCCCGGTAACCAAATCTTACCCCGTCATAACGCGATAAATTAGAAGATGCTTCTGCGGTTGTAAGTACATAATAAGCCGGAACAATATAGTCAATCAGTCCAAATTCAATGGGCTCTACCGTGTGTCCTTGTTCAGATAATCCTTTTATATAATTCCCGATTGTCTCTTTCATTTCCGGATCTAGTCCGGGGTGACTCAGCGCGTCTTCAAAATACCCAATTCTCCAAGGCCTAACTAGTTCTTTCAATGCTAAATTATATTCCGGAACATCTTCAAATGCCACTGTGCTGTCAAATTCATCGGAGCCGGCAATGGACGCTAAGACAAGGGCAACATCCGGAACTTTCTGAGCAAAAATTCCTATCTGATCAAAGGAAGATCCATAAGCAATTAGTCCATACCTGGATATTCGCCCGTAGGTTGGTTTAAGTCCAATAATACCGCAAAAATCCGCAGGTTGTCTAACAGAGCCACCGGTATCGCTTCCAAGGCTAATCATACATAAGCCAGCTTGCACAGCTACGGCAGAGCCACCTGAAGATCCACCGGGAACGCGACTTTCATCAATTGCATTCAGCGTTTTGCCATAATATGAATTCTCATTACTTGACCCCATTGCGAATTCATCGCAATTACACGAGCCGATTATGATGGCTTCATCATCAATTATTTTTTGTATGGCTGTTGCATTGTAGGTTGCAGTAAAACCCCGAAGTATTTGAGAGGCGGCAGTTACCTTGTGTCCTTTGTAACAAATAACATCTTTGATGGCAATTACAACTCCATGCAATTTCCCGGTTGATTTACCTGCCAATCTTTTTTGATCCAGTTCTTTCGCTTTTTGCAATGCTTCCTTTTCAAATACTTCTACAAAAGCATTCAGGTGTTTTTTCTTTTCAATCTGTTGCAAAAAAAACTCAACGGCTTCTACACAGGTAGTAGTGCCGTTGAGTAAATGATTTTGGTATTGCTGTATTGAATAAAAACTAAACAAGGTATTCTCTAATCGCCGGAATTTTATCTCAATAGAAATTAAGGGTTTGGTTTTGTTTCTTTTTCTTTTATGCCCTCTTCTATTTCTTTTGTTACATTGCTTTTTGCATCATTGAACTCACGAATACCTTTACCAAGTCCACGCATTAATTCCGGAATTTTACGACCACCAAATAACAACAAAACAATTACAAGAATGATAATGATTTCTTGTGTTCCAAGTACTCCGAGTAACACAGGTTTTACAGTTGCTAGTAGCATAATTAAATGATTGAAGTTCAAAGATACTAAGACCATACAAAATGCATGCATCTTTTATTTGTCTTACCTTGTTATTAACGTAAATTTTCCTGGACCACAGTTAACAAATGACTTAACTGCCCGATAACAAAAAAAGGATGCTTTAAAGCATCCTTTTAAATATATTGAATAAATTATTGTGCAACAGTAGTAGTAGTCTGCATTTTCTTTTCCTTGATCCTTGCACTTTTTCCACTTCTGTCTCTCAGGAAATACAATTTTGCACGGCGAACTTTACCGGTCTTATTTAAAATAACAGCATCAATATTCGGAGAATACAACGGGAATGTTCTTTCAACACCTACGCCATCAGAAATTTTGCGTACCGTAAAAGTCTGGGTAAAGCCATTTCCCTGCCTTTTTATAACGTCTCCGCGAAAGCCCTGGATACGTTCTTTTCCACCCTCAATAATTTTGTAGTTAACAGTTACATTGTCTCCTGCTTTAAACTTTGGAAGGTCTTTACCCTTTGTCAGCTGTTCGTGTACGAATGCTACGGCGTTCATATCTTTAAAATTTATAGGACGGCAAAGGTAAGTGAAAATGGTTGAATTACTAATTCCAACTTGTTTTTTTTAAAATCCTTTTTTGTCATCCTTATTTGTATTACCTGGCAATATTTACGGCTCTTTTTTCACGGATTACGGTTACTTTGATTTGTCCAGGGTATTTCATTTCAGTCTGAATCTTCTGGGCTATTTCAAAGGATAGTTTATCACTGTCAGCATCCGTAACCTTTTCTGCTTCTACAATCACTCTAAGTTCTCTTCCGGCCTGTATTGCATAAGCTTTTTCTACTCCCTGGTAACTTAACGCAAGCGTTTCCAGTTCTTTAATACGCTGCAGGTACTGCTGCATAATTTCTCTGCGTGCGCCTGGTCTGGCACCGCTTATCGCATCACAAGCCTGGATAATGGGAGAAATAACGTATTGCATTTCCATTTCGTCGTGGTGAGCGCCGATTGCATTTACCACTGCAGGATTTTCGCCATACTTTTCTGCAATCTTTGCCCCCAATAAAGCGTGACTTAATTCACTTTCTTCATCTGGTACTTTTCCTATATCATGTAAAAGGCCGGCTCTCTTCGCAAGTTTGGGGTTCATCCCTAATTCCGCGGCCATAGTAGCGCATAGGTTGGCAACTTCCCGACTATGCATTAGAAGATTCTGACCATAGGAGGAACGAAAACGCATTTTTCCAACGATACGTACAAGTTCTTTATGCAAACCTAAAATGCCAAGTTCTATGAGGGTCCGCTCGCCAATTTCCATGATTTGTTCTTCAATCTGACGTCGTGTTTTTTCAACAACTTCTTCAATCCTGGCCGGATGAATCCGACCATCGGCAACCAAACGTTGCAGGCTTAAACGTGCAATTTCCCTCCGAAGGGGATCAAATGATGACAATACTATCGCTTCCGGAGTATCATCTACTATCAAATCAACACCGGTAGCGGCTTCAATAGCCCTGATATTACGTCCTTCACGACCAATAATCTGGCCTTTTATTTCGTCACTTTCAAGATTGAAAACAGTAATCGAATTTTCGATAGCCTGTTCGGCAGCAGTTCTTTGAATGGACTGAATAATGATTTTACGAGCTTCCTTATTTGCTTTCTGCTTGGCGTCGTCTATAATTTCCTGCTGTAAGCCCAGGGCTTTTGCCTGCGCTTCCTGCTTTAAACTTTCTATCAATTGGGTTTTTGCCTCATCGGCAGATAACTGAGCTACTTTCTCCAGCCTGCGAATATGTTCTTCCTGATGTTTTTCCAGCTCTGTTCGCTTTACATTGATGACCTCTATCTGTCGGTTAAGGTTCTCTTTGATGGCTTCGTTTTCTTTAATCTGCTTGTCTAAACCGCTTTCCTTTTGAGTGATTGAAATTTCCTTTTGTTTAATCCGGTTCTCACTCTCTCCAACTTTTCGATTACGTTCCAGAACATCTCTGTCATAATCTGATTTTAGCTGAACAAATTTCTCTTTTGCTTCTAATAATTTCTCTTTTTTTAAGGTCTCTGCGTTAGACTGGGCATCTGAAATAATTTTTTGTGCTTGTTGTTCAGCCTCCTGTACTTTATGCTGAGTGTTTTTGGCAAAAATCAATTTGCCTGCTATAACGCCCACAATTAGCGAGGTAATACCAACAATAGCCAATATCATGGTAGAATCCATTGAATGAGTTTTTAATACGGTTTACAATCCTGTCATATTTTTGATTCAATTGCATAAAATGCTTAATGTGACAACTAATTGGCGAAAGTACAAAAGATAGCTCACATATTAAGTGTTGAAATTTTCATAAATGACAGATACAGATGGATGTGTTCTTGTAATTTGCCGGTTCAAAATTATTCTTGAATGAAATCAGCCCTGCCTCTTATTATTTGTCTGCTGATCACTACGGCAATAGCAGCCCAACCTTCGCGGTTTATCCTCAAAGGTGAATTAGATAAAATAAACGCACCCATTGAATGGGTTTATATAAACTATAACGTGAATGGTCAAGCTATTAACGATAGTGTGAAGTTGGTTGACAACAAATATATTTTTTCTGGGAACATTCCGGCTGTGACACAGGCAAGTCTTCGGATCAAATACAAAGAATACGGCGGGGGTAACGGCGTCTCTGCTTTCAATAGCCGACGCGATTTTGCCATCTTGTTTTTACAACCGGGGATAATCGCTGCCAGTTCTGTAGATTCATTTTCAAATATTACTATCAGCGGTTCGAAAGCCGATGATGAATACAGAAAATTGGAAAAACAAGCTGCGACTTTCAATGCAGTATTAGACGAACTTTATCAAAAATTTGCCGATGCACGTAAATCCAAAGACACTGCAGCTATGCAGATCCTGGACAAAAAGATAGATAGCACAGATGCAGTTGCTAACGAGAAAGTTTATGGAACGTATGTAAAAGAAAATCCAACTTCTCCGCTAATTATTTACGCCTTACGTAATTGGGCCGGGTACGATATAGACCCTGGCAAAATTGAACCAGTGTTTAAATCATTGCCTGCTTCTGTAAGAAATTCACCAGATGGTAAAGACATTGAAGGAAAAATAGCTATTGCAAAAAAAACCGGAATAGGAAGAATGGCGATGGAATTTAGTCAGGCTGACACATCCGGTAAACCCATCACTCTTTCTTCTTTTAAGGGCAAATACCTGTTAATTGATTTTTGGGCCAGTTGGTGCGGTCCCTGCAGGGTAGAAAATCCAAATGTGGTGCGGAGTTTTAATAAATACAGGGAAAAAGGATTTTATATCCTGGGTATTTCACTGGATAAGCCAAGCGCAAAAGAAAAATGGATGAAAGCAATTCACGATGATAAATTGAATTGGGCACATATATCTGATCTACAATACTGGAACAACGCTGTTGCGGTGCAATATGGTATACAAGCCATCCCCCAAAATCTGTTACTGGATCCAACCGGTAAAATAATTGGAAAGAATCTGAAGGGTGAAGATCTTGAAAAAAAATTAGCAACTATTTTTCATAACTGATTTAACCCGAATACTATAAGGAGCCATGTGGTTATAAAGACTTAGTTTATGTATTAATGTGAAACTTAAACATATTTTTTAATTGTACCGATCAAGTAATAATTATGACTAAAAGAATCATTCTGTTGTTGTACATATTATTGTTGTGCAAGGGTTTTGTAAATGCTCAAAAGATTGCAGTTACAAAAGGACAAAAATTGGAAACCGTCAGTACAAGTAAAATGACTATGGAGGTTATGGGACAAAATATAGACAACGAAACTATTGCTACTAACCAGGTGGAAGTGAAATCGGTAAATGAAAAAGGGTTTGTATTTGCTAATTCACTAAAACGAATGCTTATAAAAGGAACTGCGATGGGGCAGGAAATCAATTTTGACTCAGATAAAAAGGAAGATATGGATGGTCAGATGGGCCAGGCGTTAAAAGATAAAATTGGGGTAGAGAAAGAAATCTCGGTAGACAAACAGGGAAAAGTTGCGGACATAAAGGATACTACTGCCGGTGTTGCAGGCGGTATGACTGATCTTATCAGTATAACCGGCGATATATCAAAAGGCCAGCCCTATGCGGTCCTTATTCAGTTGCCGGGCAGAAATATCAAACCTGGTGAAAGCTGGACTGATTCAATTGGTTCAACCGAAACACTCAAAACAGTTACTACTTATACATTAAAAAGCATAGATAACGAAGCTGTGTTGATTGTTTTCACCGGCACGGTGGCAAAAAGTGGTACCATTCAACAACAGGGAATGGAAATTCAGATGGATATTAGTGGAACTGTTAGGGGCGATGCCACTTATGACACAACAACAGGTTTTTTGAAACGCAATGAAACAAATTCTGAAATTTCGGGAACTATGGGTGTAATGGGTCAATCTGCCCCTATTGCCATGAAGATTACAGTAACAACGATGGCAAAAAGGCTTTAAATTTTAAAGAACAAAGCTTGAGGAAATTATTCAAGCTATGTTCGATTATGTACTATTATTATAATGTATCGATCCCTCAAAAGAAGGGATTTTTTTATTGCAGACCTTTGTCAAGCAGGAGTTCCATCTTTTCAAGTCTTTCCGTTATTTCATTCACAGCAGGCAGGTTACCCCCCGATTGCTGTGTAGCATACCAAAGTACCACCATGCCTATGTAATCCTGCATATCTTTGCCGGCAAACTGGGTTTTAAACTCAATAATCTTATCATTTATGAGTTTTATGGTTTTTCGTACCACTTCTTCATCTTTTGGTTCCACCCTTACCCGGTAAGTCCTGTCGCCAATCAAAACATTTATTGGAATTAATTCTTCCATAATTTGCTTGTTTCAGTTTCTTATTCTAAATTTATCCACACTTTATCCACTAACACGGTCTACCCCTTCGAAAATAAAATTATGTACTTTATTAACTTCTGTTAAGCTTCTAACCTCAAAACTAACCGACCATGTTTGCCAAAGTTAAATCACCTGTTTTTATTGATGCATTGAAATTTGAATTGGAGGCGGGTGCAAATGCCAGTATTAAAGCTGTTCTGAAAGATGATAAAGGCAGCGTTTGCAGCACACTTGAAACCATGTTACCCAATGAACAGGTAGAACTTACCTGGCGTGGATTAAATGATTTGCCTTACGGTGTTTATACACTCGAATTGTCTCATGGTACAGATGAAATGCAAATGCGCCTGGTAAAAAGAGTTTGATCATTCACTCAGCATAACAATACATCGATCTATTTCTTTGATATACGTATTTAACCGCTTTTCCAGTTCTTTTTTATCCGCGTCATTCATATTGTTGGTAGCTGTTTTGAGAATGGCCACTTTTTGTTCAAGTTCATCCATCTGCCGCAGCTTTTCCGCCTGCATACCTTTTACATCCTGTAATTCTTTTTTTAATTTTTCATTCTCTTTTTGCTGCATTACATATTGTTTCAGCAATTGCTGAAGTTTTTCGTTGATCCTTTGTATCTGCTGTTCCAGTGGATTCATATCTTTTTCTGAATGTGAAAATATGAAAGATTAAAAAAATAATCAGATTACTTAATACTTAATTTCACGGTTTAAAAACGAAAACTATTTTCTTACTTCGGCATTTAATTCTTTTTCCATAACCAGCATAATCTTTCCCATCATTCCATCAATTTCTTTGTCCGTAAGGGTTTTTTCATCATCTAAAAAAGTAAAACTCACAGCCATTGATTTTTTCCCTGCACCCAATTTATCGCTTTCAAAGACATCAAACAACTGCATATTTTTTAATTTGTCCAGTTTTATTTGTCTGATGGTTTTTTCCAGTGCATCGTATGCAGTTGATGTAGGTACAATCAGGGCCAAGTCTCTGTGTACGGGTAATTGCCTCGGTAATTCATGTGTACTGATTTCGATTTTTTGAACAAGTTCCAGCATCTTACCCCAGTTGAAATCAGCAAACCAAACCGGTTGTTTAATCTCAAAACGAGTCAGTGTATTTTTGTCTACATTGCCAAGAACAGCAACCTGTGTTCCGCTTACCGATACGTTTAAACAATTATCTAATTTCTTTTGAACGGCACTTGAAAAAGAAACATTTTGCCAGCCCAGTAAGTTGAGTACTCGTTGAACAGCACCTTTTAGATAAAAAAGATCACTATCTGATCCTTTTCCTTTCCATGAATCATTATTTAACTTGCCCGTAATATACAAACTCAGGTGTTCTTCTTCATTGTAATTTCCGGGTCCAGCGGTACTATAAATTTTTCCAAATTCAAATAATCTCAGGTTGTAATTACGGCGGTTGATATTATGCGCTATGGATAGTAAGCCGGTTTCAAGCATGAATGGGCGCATCAAATTTAGATCGGCACTCAGGCTATTCAACATTTTAACAGCAGTAGCTAATTCTTCCTTTGTATAAAACGCGCTGTTGGTAATTGAATTGGTAAATATTTCATTGAAACCCAGTCCCACCAGGTAATTGGCGGTTTTCTCCTTGTAGATATGTTTGAAACCTTCAATATCAACAGAAGGTGTTATTGTGATACTGCTGGGTATTTCAATATTATCGTAACCATCTACCCGCATAATTTCTTCCACTACATCTGCGGGTAAATGAATATCGGGTTTGCTGTAAGGAGCAGCAACCCAAATATCATCTCTTCCTTCTTTAATAATATCAAAACCTAGTTTGGTGAGAATATCTTTTACTGTGTCTGGATGATAATTCTTACCACTTAATTTTTTAAGGTAGTGATGTTTAAGTTGCAGGTTAATTTTGTCTTTTTTGTCAGGATACAAATCCACTACCTCTGATGCTATTTCACCTCCCGCTATTTCTTTTATCAATAAGGCAGCTCTTTTTAAAACATTTACAGTATTGCTGATGTCTGTATTCTTTTCAAATCGTGTAGCGGCATCGGTACGCAGCCCATGCCGGAAAGAGGTTTTGCGAATATCAATGGGATTGAACCAGGCACTTTCCAGAAAAATATTCCTGGTATCGCTTTTCACGCCACTTTTCAATCCTCCAAAGATACCAGCAATACATACAGGTTCTTCAGCGTCACAAATCATCAAATCTTCTTTACTCAGTTTCCTTTCGTTTTCATCCAGCGTAATAAAGGTTGAACCTTCCGGTAAATTCTTTACAACTATCCTACTACCCCGGATGGCGTCTGCATTGTAAGCATGAAGCGGTTGCCCGGTTTCATGCAATACAAAATTGGTAATGTCTACTATGTTGTTGATGGGCCGCAGGCCAATGGCTTTTAATTTTTGTTGTAACCAAACAGGACTTTCTTTTACGGTAACCCCTTTAATAGCAACCATGCTGTAACGCTGGCAGGCGTAGTTGTTTTCAACTGTTATTGAAACCGGTAATTTATTGCTCTCTATTTTAAAAGAACTGTTATCCGGAATTTTGACCTTTGCTTCTTTTCTATCGTGATGGCTGAGATATGCACATACATCCCTGGCCACACCCAAATGGCTCATTGCGTCCATTCTGTTAGGGGTCAGTCCAATTTCATAAATCCAGTCTATATAAGGATGAAAATAATCCGCTGCTGCGGTACCCGCTTTGAGATTAGCTGGTAAAACCATGATCCCTTCGTGGTTATCACTCATTCCTATTTCATCCTCTGCGCAAATCATACCGTAACTTTCTACGCCGCGAATCTTAGCCACTTTCATCGTGAGCGGAGCAGCATTTATTGGATAGATGGTAGTGCCTGCAGTAGCAACAATTACTTTTTGCCCGGTTGCTACATTAGCTGCACCACAAACAATTTGTAAATCATCTTTATTACCAATATTAACTTTTGTAAGTTTTAGTTTATCTGCATTTGGATGCGGTATGCACTCTATCACTTCTCCGATTATCAGACCTCTGAGACCTCCTTTAAACGACTCAAACAATTCAAGACTTTCTACCTCCAGTCCGAGAGAAGTAAGAATTTTACTCAATCTTTCCGGTTCAATTGTTACGGGCAGGTATTCGCTCAGCCATTTATAAGAAATTGTCATACGATTGCTTCTGTTTCAAATTGCGGCAAAGATAGGGATTGCACAAAGCAATAAATAGCGTCGATTTATTGACCATCCGGTAACAGGCACCAATCTTTTGAAAACGGTTTTAATAGTTCCTTTGATGCGGTAGGTCCCCAGCTTCCGGCTTTATAGAAATGAAGTTGCCTGGCCGGATATTTCCTCCATGCATTTACAATGGGCATAACCACTTTCCAGGCTGCTTCCACCTGGTCTGCGCGCATAAATAATGTAGCATCACCATTTAAAACATCAAGTAACAGCGCTTCATAAGCTTCGGGTATGGATTCCTGGTAGGATTCTTTGTAAGTGAAATCCATTTCCACTGGTTTCAATTTCATTTGTAATCCCGGTACTTTACTTTCGAACAATAAACTTATTTCAAGTTCAGGTTGAATACTAATGATCAGCCGGTTGGGCAACATGTCATCTTTAAAAATTTTATGCGGAGAATCTTTAAATTGAATAACAATCACCGAAGCCTGTTTGGGCAGGGCTTTACCGGTACGCAAAAAAAACGGTACACCTTTCCATCTTTTATTATCGATAAAAAATTTAGCCGCAACAAATGTTTCTGTTGTAGAAGCGGATAAAACATGTTCTTCGTTTCTATAGGCTACCTGACTAATACTATTCAGTTGCCCAGCCGTGTATTGAGCGCGGATGACATTTTTAAAAACCTGTGCCGGTTTATACAAACGTATCTTTTTAAGGACCGCTGCTTTTGCATCACGAATGGTTTCTGCCTCGTAACGGCGAGGGCATTCCATGGCAGCAACACACAGCAATTGCAGCAGGTGATTTTGGATCATATCTCTCAGGGCACCGGCGGCATCGTAATAGCCACCTCGTTTCCCAACACTCACTTGTTCGGCTACACTTATCTGCACATGATCAATGTATTGATTGTTCCATAATGGTTCAAATACATAATTGGCGAAACGAAAAGCCATTATATTCTGAACTGTTTCCTTACCCAGGTAGTGATCAATGCGATATATCTGTTGTTCCGCAAAACGTTTGCGAAGAAAGCGATTGAGTTGCCGGGCCGATGTTAAATCGATACCAAAGGGTTTTTCAACCACTATCCGATCCAGGCGATCCTGGTTGCATAAGCTGTGCTTATAAAGGGCATCTGAAATTGTTTCAATAAAGCGGGGCGCTACAGCATAATAAAAGACGCGGCAACCACGCTGCTTATTTTGAGTATCGAAATTCTCAAGCCGATCTTTTATTGAGATAAAAGTTTCTGCCTTCAAAAAATCGCCGGCTATATACTGCAAACGGGAAGAGAAGTCTTGCCACACTTTTTCTTCCACTTTTCCATTGCGGGAAAATTCATTGATGCCAGCCATCAGGTCGTTTTTGAATGATATTTCATTTATGCTCACATAGTCTACGCAAATAATAATGAAATTTTCGTGCAGGTGTTTCCCTAAAAAAAGATTGTAAAAAGCAGGGATTAATTTACGACGGGTAAGATCTCCCTTTGCTCCAAATATGGTAATTGCCGCGGAATTCTTTTTATTCATCATTGATTAATATGCTTTGAATTACAATTTCCGACTAAATTAGGTCAATCGTATTTGTGTTGGTGATCGTTAACTTAATTATTGCAGCATTACATGTCTTCCCGATATACTACTTAAGTGGTATAGGTGCTTGCTTTTTTATACATGAAATTTATGAGAGAATTTTGCCTGCCCAAACTGAAATCCTTAACTAAACCCTCAATCCATTCATATGACAAAAGTGAAATCTAAAGCGTATGCATCCTCACATGTTATTTTACTGGCTTTTAACTGGGAAGAAGGAAAGGCTGACAAAGACTTTATTGGTTTTGCTATACAGCGTACCCCGGGAATTTTTATCAAGGGAGGAACCAGGCAACAAAAAAGCTGGCTTCCAAACAGGTTAAATTTTGAGGGACCCATAAAGACCGGCAATTATACCGGTAGCGATAGAAACCCCATCCAGAAATTTATGTGGTGGGATGCTCAGATTAATGATGCCGATGAAGCGAAAACATTTACCTACACTATTACACCCGCGGTATTTGATAAGACAAATGCCGCTAACGGGGTGAAACTGGTAACAGCCGCTGCAAATAAGATCAAAGTAAAAGTGCCCTCACATAAAACAAGCGATGGAAAAATTACCAGCTATTTTAACCGGGCCGTAGTGAGTTCACAATCTTTTTCCAACAAATTTGTAAATCATACTACCAACAAATTTATAGCGTCAAAAAGAAAAGAAGCGTATGAATGGCTGGCCAATGGTATGCCAGGGGCTTTTGCGGAATTAATGAATGGCGCGGATAGTATTGAAGGTGCTATCTATCATTTACACGATAATGAATGGGTGATACCTGCCATGAAAGCATTCCGTGAAAATATTTCGATGGTCCTGGATTTTCATGTTTATGCAAAAGACAGCGTTGATGGTAAACATAAAAAAGGTGATCCTAAAGATGCGCAGAATGCAGCAGCGATTACTGCATTGCCCAATGTAGGTTTTAAGCTGCGCGATAAAACCAATATCATGCATGATAAGTTTTTGGTACAATTACAGGCAGGGCAACCAAAGAAAGTTTTGATGGGTTCAGCAAATTTTACCACGGGTGCTATAACATCGCAGGCAAACTTGCTGCATATTTTTAATTCACCCGAATTAGCACAATTGTATTTGACGCAGAAGCAGTTTTTGCAAAACAATCCCACAAAGGCCGACACCGCAAAAAAGGGACAATGGAGTAAATCAATTGCTATTGGCAATGCAACCGTCCGGACATTTTTTTCACCAGAAACCGATGATTCAAAAAAGCCGGCGCCGGCAAGGCTTGCTTTGAAACCTGTAACCGATGCAATAAAAAAAGCAAAGCAGTCCATTGTATTCTGCATCTTCACTCCAACGGATAAGCCTATACGCGATGAGATTTTTAAAAAAGCGGCTGAAGGTAAAATGATGTTTGGATTGGTCAACAGCATTGGTAAAGCGGCGCCAACCGGTGATACCAAAAGACAGGATGTGCTGGCCAAAGTAGAGATATATAATCGTTCGAAAAATAACAAAGATGTTTTTTCGCACCGTGCGTTTGACCGGGGCAATACGCCCAACGGTTTCTGGACGGAGATCAGCAATATCCAGAAAGAAATGAATCTACAACTGGATGATGATGGAGAAGAAGGTACACAAAGGAACAGCGCAGGCGCGGCACCTGAAGTATATATCCATCATAAATTTATTTTAATAGATGGCGAAACAAACAACCCGGTGATCTACACCGGTTCTGCTAATTTCAGTGGTAACTCTTGCTATAACAATGATGAAAATATGCTGGAGATAAAGGGTTCACCGGAACTGGCACAGACTTATCTGGCCGAATTCATGCGATTATATGAACATTATCGTGCAAGATCTATCTATCAACGTTTTAAAGATGCAAAATCTACAAAAGCAGATAGCAGAACAAAAAAAGAGCAAGATGCACTGAAGACATTCAAGCTTTTGAAAAATTCCAATTGGGCAAAGAAAGATTTTACGGATGGAAGTCCGGAGAGTAAGGCGAGGGTGAATATGGTGGGGTGATAAGTTTTATCACAGTGAACAGTAGGGATACCCAGGAATGCACGGAGATGTTTCACAGAGTTCCATGGAGAATTAATGAGAAAATGTGTTGAAGTCTGTTTACTGCTGAATGATGCCATTGTAATATCTTTTCTATAACATATTAGCCCTGCGGCTTATCCTTATTCAATTTCTTCCGCTCAAATATTTTCTTCCCAAAATATGCTGCCAACGGTATTAGGATCAGCACCAGCAATTTTTCGGGGTTTGTTCTTAACCAGGTGGCCAGGTTTCTCCATACATTGGTTTCTAACTGTATGTTGATGGCTATCTTCCGTGTATCAATGGGTTTGCTGATACCATCATCCTTTTCTGCCGCTACTTTGAGAATGAGCCTTACATTTTCGGTGCTTTTCTTTGGTGTAACTGCCCATTGCCAGAGATTGTTTTCAAGGGTGTCTATTAGTTGGCGGGGAGCAATGCCCAATGAATCTATTTTGAAATTGTCATCAGGGTCATTGAATGTGATGGTTAAATATTTATAAAAGAAAATATTCTGATTGGTAAAATATGATGCACTATCTGATCTCCTTTCTGGTTTTACCTGGCTATTGGCATCCTGTAAATTCAGTTTAATGATCTCCACCAGCCGGTTGATGTCTCAGGCATTGTTGACGGCTAGTATGTGAGCATAGATATTCCGCGTTTCATCTTGCCGCATATGACGGAAGTTAGAATAACCAAGTATGGCTGATTTTTTTTCTGCTACCGGAGAAGGATGAATAGCAGTAGTATCTGCATTTACTTTGGTGGTAGCTACTGGTACTGGAATAGTATCATGATTATACGGATGAACCTCGGCACCATTGTTACAGCCGGTAAAAATGTTAATTGCAATAAATTCGGAATAGCTTATTCATAAAAGAGATTTTTCAACAGGGGAATATTGAAATATCGTTATTTCAGTTTTGCATATTCTTTCGACAGGCCGAACTTAATACCCAGTATTGCAAATACATTATCCACTTTCTTAAAATCTTTTCCTAATGATGCTACTGCAACTATCCCAGGCATCACCTGGTAATTGGCCACCAACGCAAAACGATCGTATCCTTGCTTTGCACTGATGTCTCTTCGGTTTACATATTCCACTGCTACATCAAAATTCTTATCCTGGTAAGAAAGATTGGCTCCATAATCAAAGAAAGCAGAATCTTTTGCCGCCGGAGAGACATTGCCGGTGGACCAGCTATAACGGGCAAGCACAACAATGTCCAGTGGAAATTTATCAGGAGTATAGCGAAGATTCAGCCAACAACCCGCTTTTGTTGATGCAAGTGCTTTTGAAGGACCTGATTGTCCCATGTAGGCACCTGCGAGTTCAGCATTGAAACTCACTTTTGATTGCAGGTTATTCAATTCGCTTTTTGCATCATTTACAGCGGCCTGGTCTATATCATCCGGATTTTCCTGGGAGAGTAATTCCACAATCTTCTTTTTCTGCGCAAGAATTTTTGCGGATGCATCTGTTGAATAGATTCTTACCAATTGTGTTCTGAAACCGGCTGCGATCAACGTGTTTGAATCTTCTTTGGCTGTTGCTGCTGAAATGGCAAAAGTTTGCAGGATCGGAATTTGTTTTTTCAAATTGTCTTCAAATGTGTAGGCAGGACGATCTTTGAACCAATAAGGTGTGAACTCTATAGCGCCACTATTCTTCCAGACATTGATAAGACTTAATCCCAATGCACGTGGAGAAGATGGTTTTTCTATGGACGCAGGCGATTTATCCATCAGCACAAAAGCAGGAGAGGAAGGCATATTCAGATCATTCAGCTTTATTGTTCCGGTTTGAGAAAAGGAATGAATAAATAAAAAACTGAATCCTCCCGCAATGAATAGTTTTTTCATGGTTGCTAATTAAAATTGAATTCAACAATGAAGGAAAAGATATCGCCATCAGCTTTTACCGTATCGTGAAACATGGTGCCGGCGGGATCTCCGTTGTGAAAAAAATACGTCACTACTATCCCATTGGTTTGTTCGTTTACATCCAGGATATTGGTCGTCACTTTTAAAGTTTTTCCTATCAAATCACTTCCCAAACCCAGGTCCAGGTTTTCTATCTCACCTTTACCCAATGCCTCCTGTGCATTGTTAAAGCGTACCACATTACCACCAATTTGCGCATTGCCAATAGTAATGGTCAGTAATACGTGTTGTTTTTTGACTACCGTTAATTCAACAGTCTCCGTTCTTTTTTTAAGTGCCATGGTTGTAAGATTTTAAAATGAATTGGTTTTAATTTATGGTATTCGTACGATAGTCATTTTACTAACGGTGTTCGCTGTATCTTTTTATAAGTATACAGTGATAATAGGTGAGCATTTTGAATTCGCAACAATGCAATTTGCATACTTAACCAGTTATAGAAATGATCTAAGCACGTTTGGGTCGTTTGCTTAAGATGACACTGTTTCTTACGGAAAAAACCCATAATTACAGGCAGACCGACTAAAATGCAGGATGAGTAAAGCATAACAACTGGCTTGATTATTTAGAAAAGTCTGCATAGGTCGGATGCATTAAAATTTTAATACATCGCACCCAGTTTTTAATTTACAGCCTGGGCGCACTTTGCGAAGAGAGGTATAAAATAAAAAACAAATATTGATTTAATAGCTGGCACAAGCAATACCATGAATGTGGTAATCAACCTGGTTTTTCCATATAAAACAAGGTTTGTCGCGTGAGATGCACATAAAAAAAGGTACAAACCAGCATTGACCAGTGTTTGACTAGTATAGACGAAAACCCAAATGGCTGAAACCCTGTCCCCTGTTGTTTTGCCGTTGAAGTGTGCGACGCAAGAAAAGCTGAATAGCAGCCCAATGCCGGTTTCAACTACATAGAAACGCTTAAAAGTCGTTCAGCCTGCGCTCCTGCTGCATCTTGTTAATTTAGTGTTCAACCCAAATTTTTTTACGTTTTTTCTTTTGCACTATCTGTGTGCATTTCTATTAGGAAAGGGTGCTGAATTTTTTTAAATTGTGGGTAAGCTTTTTAAGGCTTGTGGATAAACGAAAAATAATTGTGGATTGGCTGTGGATGTTGTGGTAATAAATATTAACCAATATTTTTTGGAACAGTGAAATAATTGAAGTCTATATTCGCCATCCTGACTACGGGTAACAATTCCTTAACAAGGTGGCGACATACAAAGCCACTCCAGACATGAAGATAAGGCGGAGCAACACCCACAAGTCATTGGTTGGAAAAAATCCAATTAAGTGGCTGGCATTTTTGTCGGCACCCTACAAGAAAAACCAGCTAACTGTAATTACTCAACCCATTTGATTTAACCTTTTTTGCCTGTAGCGTATGGATTTAACGAACCTGAATAAAGATCGCAGCAAAGCACGACGTAAGAGTTCAATTGATTTAAGTACCATGGTTTATGGCAAGGTGCCACCCCAGGCAAAAGACCTGGAGGAAGCGGTGTTAGGCGCCATCATGTTGGAAAAAACGGCCTTTGATACAGTTGCTGAAATTCTGAAACCTGAATGTTTTTATATAGATGCGCACCAGCGGGTATTCAAATGCATGCAGGGTCTGCAACAAAAAAATCAGCCCATTGATATTCTAACGGTGGTGGAGGAGTTGAAGAGTAAGGAAGAATTGGAGATAGTGGGCGGGCCATATTTCGTTACGCGTTTAACCAATGCCGTTGTATCCAGTGCTAACATTGAAGCACATGCGAGAATCATCCTTCAAAAATTCATCCAACGCGAGCTGATTCGCATCAGCGGTGAAATCATCAACGATTCTTATGAGGATTCTACCGATGTTTTCGATTTGCTGGATGACGCTGAAAGTAAATTGTTTGAAATAACCAATAATCACCTGCGAAAAAATTTCGATAAAATTGATGATGTACTGGTGAAAACAGTGGCCCGTATCGAGGACCTGCGTCATAAAAATGAAGACATAACCGGTGTGCCAACGGGGTTTGCTACATTGGACAGAGTTACTTATGGTTGGCAGAGTACAGATCTTATCATACTGGCTGCGCGTCCATCTGTTGGTAAAACGGCATTTGCATTAAACCTGGCAAGAAATGCAGCACTACATCCAACCAAACCAACCGGCGTTGCATTCTTTAGTTTGGAAATGAGTGCTGGTCAGTTGGTACAGCGTATACTCTCCGCCGAGAGTGAAATATGGCTGGAAAAAATTGCCCGAGGTAAATTAGAAGAACATGAGATGAAACAATTGTATGCAAAAGGAATACAGCGTTTATCCACTGCGCCTATATTCATTGATGATACTGCCGCGTTGAATATTTTTGAATTGAGAGCCAAATGCCGTCGTTTGAAAAACAAACACAATGTTGGCCTAATCATCATCGACTACCTGCAATTAATGAGTGGAACCAATGATCGCGGTGCTAACCGGGAACAGGAAATCAGCAGTATTTCAAGAAATTTAAAAGGACTTGCAAAAGAGCTGCAGGTACCCATTATAGCATTGTCGCAGTTAAGCCGTGCCGTAGAATCCAGGAAAGAAGGAAACAAGATGCCGCAGTTGAGTGATCTGCGCGAATCTGGTGCCATTGAGCAGGATGCAGATATGGTGATGTTTCTTTATCGCCCTGAGTATTATGATATCAATCAGAATGAAATGGGTGAAAGTAATAAGGGTGAAACGCATGTGCGTATTGCCAAACACCGTAACGGAAGTCTTGAAAATATCAAACTGCGGGCATTGCTGCATATCCAGAAATTTATTGAAGACAATGAATTGAACAATCCCCCGGGTTATGGGGGTGGGGGCAGCAACTGGAAACCAGTGCCAACGGACGATGCACCCGCTGCGGGCGGTGCAAGATTATATGTGCAGGCTGGCAGCAAAATGAACGATTTGCCAATGGAGGATGATGATCCGCCATTCTAAAATAATTGGTAGTAAGTAGAAAAGGAGCCCTTTCGCCGGGGCTTTTTTTATGCCCTTTACTGCCGGTTCAAAACTTTGGTTTAATTCAGTTAAGATGCGTTCTTTGCAATCAATCTTTGTTATGACACTTCCTTTTTTTTATATTAAAAATATCATTACCGACCATAAGAATATTGTGCTGGACGAAGACACTTCAAAACATGTGGTGAGCGTACTGAGAATGAAAGCGGGAGAAGAACTGCACCTCACAGATGGCAAAGGTTATTTGCTGACTGCTGAAATAATAAATGACAACAAAAAATATTGCGAGACAATAATCACCAACATTCAATTTACGGATGCTCATACCCGTAAGATAAGCATTGCTGTTTCGTTAATTAAAAACGCAACACGCTTTGAATGGTTCCTCGAAAAAGCAACTGAAATTGGGGTAACGGAAATTATTCCGCTGATTTGTGAAAGAACAGAAAGGCAGCATTTCCGGCCAGATAGAATGAAGAATGTATTGGTAAGTGCTATGTTGCAAAGCAGGCAGACCTGGTTACCGCTCATGAGGGAACCCGTTGCATTTGAAAAGGTAGTAGAGCAATCTGATCAGCAACAAAAGTTGATTGCGCATTGCCTGGATACGAATAGAAAGGACTTGCAGGCAATTGTTGGAAAAAATTCTTCTTCGCTGGTTATTTTAATCGGCCCGGAGGGTGATTTCAGCAGAAAGGAAATTGATTTTGCCCTGGCAAATCAGTTTGATCCGGTTGCGATAGGCGATACGAGATTAAGAACGGAAACGGCCGCTGTAGTGGCAGCTGCATTATTAAAAATGTTGAATGCATGACAAGGTTTAATGGGCAGAATCATCATACTCCGTCGGCATGTTATCATTCAGACGCGGTTCCCGCAGTTCAACCGGTTTCCGGCGCTTTTCTTTTTTACGCATCCACAGGTTCAGCAATTCAACCCCAAATGAAAATGCCATTGCTACATAGATATAGGCCTTGTCTATATGTGAGTGATGAATGGGTTCGAGGCCTTCAAAAAACAAACTGAAACCAACCATTAATAAAAATGCCAGCGCCAGCATTTTTAAAGTAGGATGTTTATGGATAAAGCTTGATATCTTATCTGAAAAAAAGAACATGATGATCATGGCGATGATGACTGCGATGATCATGACTTTGACAATTTTTGCCAAACCCACTGCTGTTATAATACTGTCAAATGAAAAAACCATGTCCAGAATAATAATCTGAGAAAGTATAGAACCGAAAGATGCGTTTTTTTCTTTTGGATTTACGGTTCCTTCATCTCCTTCCAATTTGTGATGAATTTCTTTTACTGTTTTATATAGCAGGAACAGACCGCCTGCAAGCAGGATAAGATGCTTTAGTGTAAATCCCAGTCCGGTCAGATCTTTAATAAAACCGATTTCCTTGCTGCCATTGTTTACCAACCAGCCAATCCCCATTAATAATAACACTCTTACAGCTATGCCTGCAAACATCCAGGTTCGGCGCGCTGTCAGTTTTTGTTTTTCATTTAGCCTTCCCATTAATATGGAAACAAAAATTACATTGTCGATACCCAATACAATTTCAAGCGTGGTAAGCGTGAGTAAACTAATCAGGGCATCTATCGTAAACAGGTCCTGCATGTAAGTGTTTAATTTTGGGCAAAAATAGGGGCTTTGCCTGTATGCTTTAAACCGGGAATTTTTTTGAAGCTGATTTTTTTTAAAAACAATGGTTTGGCACAATTTTTAACGTTGTATGCAGTTATATTTAAAAAACAAACCCTCCTTATTTGAATCTACTTCTACTCGTGTTATAATGGAATGTGTACAGGTTTTCATCAATATTTATTTGTACCGTGAATAACTAAATCGCTAACCGATGAAGAGAATCTTTTCCCTTTTATTTGTAGTAATGACTTTTACTGCCCGGGCACAGACCAGTTTTTATGAAAACTCCGTAGGTGCTATCAAATTAGGAGCTGGTTATGTGCATGATTTCCCTGGATTGAATGGTGCAGGCGCTTTTGCAGAATACAGCTTTCCTTTAAATGAATGGCTGCAAGGGGGGGTTGGAGTAAAACGCATACAGACTGCTGGTTATCCACGTACTCAAACAGTACAGGAATATACGAAGGCAACTACACTCGATTTTAATTTGTTGTTTGTTCCATTCCATACTGATAAAAGTGCATTCAGGATTGGAGCAGGATATACTTTTTCTTTTTATAATATCCGGAGATCATATGCCGTGTATGCTGTTCACACAGAAACACCTTCTGTAACCGGACCCAGCAGCTGGCTGGTACAAGATGCCAAAGGAAGAATGAATGGCGCCAACCTGATAACTGAATACGAATTTTACTTTCAAAATAGTTTTTCTGCTGGCGCAAGAATCATGTTAGCAAAAGCCTATGTAAATAGCGTGGTACTGGGCGGACCCTTTATATCGCTGCGATTCTGAATTTCTATTGTATAACAGGCAAGCATACCTGCTATTGCTGGTGTCTAAAATATAGATATTTGGTTGGACAAAAGAAATTTTGAAATTCGTTTTGATATTGATGGTCCTTCATAAATAAAGCCAGTCCACACCTGCAGTAATTCCGCCCCCGCATCCAGTTTTTCTTTTGCATCAGCGCCATTAAAAATGCCACCCGATGCAATTACGGGAATTTGTCCGCCAGTCTTTTCATGAATATATTGTACAATATGCGTGGATCTTGATGTCAACGGCTTGCCGCTTAGTCCGCCGGCCCCAATAGCATTCATTCGTTTTTCGTCTGTTTTTAAACCTTCACGGTTGATTGTGGTATTGGTTGCTACCAGGCCATCTAATTTTATCTCCATTGCCAGGTCAATCACATCATCAATTTGTTCCGTTGAAAGATCCGGCGCTATTTTCAGCAACAATGGCTTGGGCAGTAACTGCGCCTTGTTGATGGTTTGTAAATGGGATAGAATTTTTCTCAGGGATTCTTTTTCCTGTAATTCACGCAACCCGGGTGTATTGGGAGAACTTACATTAACTACAAAATAATCTACGCAATTAAAAAGCTCGCGGAAGCAAATTTCATAATCTCTCCATGCTTCTTCATTGGGTGTGATTTTGTTTTTGCCGATATTGCCACCGATGATTAGCCTGGAATCGTTGGTTATGAATCGTGCGTGCCGACTTTTTCCGGGTTTGTTGGAAACCATCCATTGGTGTAGCCTTTCTGCTATTACTTTGGCACCGTCGTTATTGAAACCCATCCTGTTGATCAGGGCTTTGTCTTTAGGAAGACGAAATAACCTGGGTTGATCATTGCCTGCCTGTGGTTTTGGCGTTACGGTTCCTATTTCAACAAATCCAAAACCCAACGCTTCAAGTTCTGTTAAATACAATGCGTTCTTATCAAAACCTGCAGCAAGCCCAACCGGGTTTTTGAAATGAATACCAAATACCTCTTTGCGCAGCGATGCATCTGTCTCTGTAAAATTGGCGGTCAACATTCTCCGGAATCCTATAGAGGTTAAAAACTTCAGACAGTTCATCGCAAAATAATGCACACGCTCCGGATCAAAAAGGAATAAAATTTTTAGAAGTAGTTGGTACATATCTGGCAAGCGAAGATAAAGCCAATTGGCGAATCGGGTTTTGCTAATCCATTCCGGTCTGTTAACTTTGATATAGAAAGTTGCATAAACAACTTAATGAGATGATTGTTATAATGTGTATGGATGCAAGGGGTGTTGCTGCTGATGTATGAGACCTGCCTACGGCAGGCAGGCGTAATGATGCTGAACAAAGGATAAAAGTTGCTGTCAAAAAAATAAAAAGTATTTTATGCAGGAAGCGTATATAGTTGCGGGGTATAGAACAGCGGTTGGAAAATCGAAGCGGGGTGGATTTCGTTTTACCCGTCCGGATGATTTGGCCATTGACGTGATAAAAGGTTTGCTTGCATCTGTTCCACAACTGGATGTAAAACGGGTAGACGATGTTATTGTAGGCAATGCGGTTCCTGAAGCAGAACAAGGCTTGCAGGTAGGAAGAATTATTGCTGCGAGAGCGGTAGGCATTCATGCGCCGGGTATGACAGTAAATCGTTATTGTGCATCGGGTCTTGAAACGATCGCCATTGCAACCGCAAAGATCAGGACCGGACAGGCAGAATGCATTATAGCCGGTGGTACAGAAAGTATGAGTATGGTGCCCACAGCCGGTTGGAAGACTGTGCCTGCTTATTCCATTGCCAAAGATGAACCAGATTATTACCTGAGTATGGGATTAACTGCGGAAGCCGTAGCCAAAGAATATAATATCAATCGCCAGGAACAGGATCAGTTTTCTTTTCAATCTCACCAAAAAGCAATCAATGCAATAAAAAACGGTTATTTTAAAACTGGCATTCTGCCCATAACAGTTGAACAAGTTAGTCTTGATGCGAAAGGAAAAAAACAAACTAAATCCTATGTATTGGATACTGATGAAGGTCCCCGGGCAGATACATCAATTGAAGCGTTGGCAAAATTGAAACCTGCTTTTGCTGCTGGTGGATGTGTAACCGCGGGCAATTCCTCTCAAACCAGTGATGGTGCTGCTTTTGTAATTGTGATGGGAGAAAAAATGATCAATGAACTTGGATTAAAACCTATAGCCAGGCTGGTGGCATGTGCATCTGCGGGTGTGCATCCCCGTATTATGGGTATTGGACCTGTAGAAGCCATACCTAAAGTGTTGAAACAAGCAAACATGAACCTGGGCAATATTGATCTGATTGAATTGAATGAAGCTTTTGCTTCCCAGGCATTGGCTGTGATCAGACAGCTTAACCTGGATCCGGAAATTGTAAACATAAACGGTGGTGCTATTGCTTTGGGTCATCCGCTGGGTTGTACGGGAAGTAAACTTACCATACAAATAACCAATGATATGAAGCGACTGAAAAAGAATTATGGAATTGTTTCAGCTTGTGTAGGTGGTGGGCAAGGTATTGCCGGAATAATAGAAAATATAAACTAAAAAAATTCAGTTTTTACGAATAAATGAACCGGGTTATTCCCGGTTTTTTTATAACCGTAAGCAATTTTATACACGTAATTATACTGTGAAGAAGTAGAACCACGTTATTTTATACGAGGTTTATTAATGGCCTGAAGTTTGTTAAAATGGCAAGGAACCTTGTGTTTTATACCTTGGTTTTTTATTCAATATCAATCAGAAAAACTAAAATCGTCCCTGTATGGATAGACGAGCCTTCCTAACTGCGAAGCACAGTTCACTTACGCGTCAGCCGGAATCAGCATTTCATACTGCAAGAACTACATCTGGTCTTACTCCTTATTCAGGACCATGGACAGCTGAAGAAATTGTGCATTTATTAAAGCGAACTATGTTTGGGGCCAAGCCCGATGACGTGACTTATTTTTTATCAAAGAGCATGTCGCAGGTGGTTGACGAATTATTAAATCCTGTTGCAGCAATGCCTTCGCCACCGGTAAAAGATTATTCAGAAACAGATACCATTGCCGCTGGTGCTACGTGGGTGAATGACTATCCAGCTGATAACAGTACGGAACAGGTACGTCGCAATTCGTTCAAAAAATGGAGCATCGGTTTAATGATTAACCAGGACAGAAATATCCGTGAAAAAATGACACTGTTCTGGCACAATCATTTTGCAACGGAGGCTGTTACTATTGACAATGCGCAGCTTTTGTATAAACATCATGCTTTGCTTCGCAGCAATGCTTTGGGAAATTTTAAAGCTTTGGTGAAAGCGGTGACCATTGATCCGGGCATGCTGGTTTATCTGAATGGGTACCTCAATACAAATACGGCCGCTGATGAAAATTATGCCCGCGAATTGCAGGAATTGTTCACGCTTGGGAAAGAGAATAACCCCAACTATACAGAAGACGATGTAAAAACCGTTGCCAAAGTACTAACGGGATGGCGCATAGATTTCACAACCGGTATTACCAATTTTACTCCTGCCAAACATGATAGCAGCACCAAACAGTTTTCTTCATTTTATAATAATACGGCTATTGCCGGTCAGTCGGGGGCAACAGCAGGTGACGTAGAACTGGATGCCTTGCTGAATATGATCTTCAGTAAACAAGTAGAAGTTTCGCAATTCATTATAAAAAAACTTTACCGCTGGTTTTGTTATTATACGATTGATGCTACGGCCCAGGCAAATGTTATTGATCCACTGGCACAGATTTTCAGGAACAGCAACTGGGATATCAAACCGGTGCTTTCCGCATTGTTCAAAAGTGAACATTTTTTTGATGCATTGAACAGGGGATGTGTTATTAAAAGCCCGGTTGAAATTGCGGTTAAGGCATGCCGTGAGTTCAGTATTGTTTTCCCGGATGCAACCACTGATTATGCAGATGCTTATAATATGTGGGACTTTATCCATTTCCAGGCTGCTATATTCAACCAGGACTATGCAGATCCTCCCAGTGTATCCGGTTGGCCATCTTACTATCAAAAACCCATGTTTTACGAATTGTGGATCAATTCTGATACATTGCCAAAGCGGGAACAGTTTACGGATACATTAATTGTGTCTGGTTATACGCGCAACGGGAAAACAATTAAAATAGATCCCATTGCGTTTGCAAAAAAATTGTCGAATCCCGGTGATCCGAATATACTGATCAACGACTCGCTGACAATTTTATACCGGGTGCCGTTGTCTGACGCTTCTAAAAATACTATAAAGACCAGCATATTATTAAGTGGTCAAACTTCTGATTACTATTGGACAAATGCCTGGAATGCATACCTGGCCAATCCAACAGACAGTATGAATTATCAAACAGTATATACCCGGTTGCGGGATTTATATAAATACCTGATGAACCTGGCTGAATACCAATTAGCATAAAACCGTAAACCATACTTATGAAAAGAAGAGACTTTTTACGCAATTCAATTCCGGCAGCTACTGTATTGCCGGCCCTGATAGGCGGCTTTTCTGTAAAGGCATATTCAGCCGACAATCCATTTTTGCAATCGCTCATGCGTGCAACCATGGATACAGATAAGGTATTGGTGATTATTCAACTCAACGGCGGTAATGATGGTTTAAATATGGTTATACCCATTGATACCTATGGAAATTATTATAATGCCCGTACCAATATCGCCATTCCGCAAAACAGGATACTTACATTGAATGGATATGATAAAACAGGTTTGCATCCATCAATGACAGGTTTGCAAACATTATATAATGAAGGGAAATTGTCGGTTATACAAGCGGTTGGTTATCCCTCACCCAATTTCTCCCATTTCAGGGCAACCGATATCTGGATGAGTGCATCTGATGCAAATGCGGAAGTAGATAATGGATGGGCAGGAAGGTATCTTGCCACTGAATTCCCCAATTATCCAAATGGATTTCCCAATAGTGCAATGCCTGATCCGCTGGCGATACAAATAGGATCTATTTCTTCGCTTGCTTTACAAGGGCCATCATTTCCCATGGGCATCAGTATTACAGATCCCACCAACTTCTATAACCTTATTGATGGTGTTGTTGATCCTACTCCTGATACACCATGGGGAAAAGAATTGAAATATATACGTATGATTGCCCAGCTTACAAAGCAATATTCAAGCGTAATAAAGGCAGCTGCTGCAAATGTTACCAGCCAGGGAAATTACCCTTCCGGCAATGATTTGGCGGCACAATTGAAAATTGTTGCACGTCTGGTGAAAGGTGGATTGAAAACCAGGATTTATATGGTAAGTACCGGTGGTTTTGATACGCATTCTGCACAAACGACTGCAACAGATACTACAGTGGGTAACCATGCTAATTTGATGCTGAAAGTTTCGGATGGTATCAAAGCGTTTATGGATGATTTAAAAGGTTTGGGTGTAGAGGATAGGGTGATAGGAATGACTTTTTCAGAATTCGGTCGCCGTATTAAATCCAATTCAAGTACCGGTACAGATCACGGAGCGGCTGCGCCCATGTTTGTATTTGGAAAAAATGTAAGGGGTGGAGTAGTAGGAACCAACCCTGCTATACCATCTGGTGCCACCGTGAATGATAATATACCTTTTCAATATGATTTCCGCAGCATTTATTCTTCGCTGCTCAGCCAGTGGTTTTGTGTGAAAGACGTGGATATCCAAACCATCCTCTTCAAAAATTTTCAAAACATACCACTGGCAATAAACAATGCATGTGGCACAACAGGTTTAGAAGATGTATATCGTAATGCGGGTGATCAGTTGATTGTAAATTATCCAAACCCATTCGCAGAGTCCACTAAACTAACCTTTAAAACAAAGGGCGGCCATACGTTAGTACATGTAATGGATACATTGGGGCGTTCCATCAGAACGCTTACGGATAAAGTATATACACCCGGGGTTTACAATCTTGATTTTGACAGCTACGGCTTGCCAACCGGGGTATATTATGCAAGATTGCAAAACGGTGCAACGCAACAGGTGAGGCCGATGCTTAAAGTAAGACCATAGTCAAATACATACCGAACTTTTAAATAGCCCCTTTTTAGGGGCTATTTTCATTAATTTTGTCAAAATTTTTCAGGTTATCAATGTTATTGGAATAAATAGACCTTATACAATACTATGATAGTTTACTCACACCTAAACGCTCCACTTCCGTATGATTCGAGTATTTATCATTGAAGATCATGAGATGTATCTCGAGGGACTGGCCTTGCTTTTAAAAAAGCAGGGTGATATTGACGTTATGGGTGTTGCTACGAATGCTGCTGCATTACTTGAAAATTTGCCTTCAACAGAAGCCGATATACTATTATTGGATGTACATCTGCCGGATATGGACGAAGAAAACCTGATCAAAAAAATCAGGGCCATCAAACCCGGACAAAAGATCATTTACCTAACATTGATGCGCGGTACAAGGTATGTACATAAACTGGCCCGCCACCAGATACAGGGTTATATACTTAAAAACGCTCCTACGGAAGAATTGGTAAATGCCATTCGCGAGGTCTATAATGGTGGTGTTTACTTCAGCAAGGAAATTGATATCCTTGGTGAAGAAGATTTTCGTACAACCCTGACCGTTGAAGGAAAGAATGCGGCTGAAATTTTAAGTCGCAGAGAAATAGAAATACTAAAACTTATATGCAAGGAGTTCAGCAATGCTGAAATTGCGGAAAAACTGTTTTTAAGTGTCAGTACCATCGAAACGCACCGGAAAAACCTGATTGCTAAACTGGGTGTAAACAATACCGTTGGATTAGTAAAGTTTGCCCTTAAAAGCAAACTGATTGATTGATTACTTACCTGCAATCCAATTAAAGTGAAATACCTTTTTATATCTTTCATTTGTATTCTTCCTTCTGTGGCAAAACCGCAGGTTGCAGACAGTAACTACCTCAAAGCTTTGTATGATCGTTGCCTTGATTTTGATGAAAACAAAGCAGACTCAATAGAGTATTATGCCAACACTATTGCACGCGATGCTGAAAAAATAAAATATGATCGGGGTGAAGTCTTATCGGCGCGCCTCAAAGGCTTGTCGAGAGATTTAAAAGGAAATTTTGATGAAGCAATTGTGTATTATTTTAAATCGCTGGATGCCGCCAGAAAACTCCACACATTGAATTACGAAATTGCAGCATTAACAGACCTGGCCTTAATATATGTTAATACCAAACAGCCAATGAAGGCGCGTGATATGTACCTGCAATGCGCAAAGCTTTCTGAAGACGAAAAAGATATTCATTCTATTGTAACTGCTTATGGAAATCTTGGTGCTATTTACAACCAGTTAGCATTAACAGATAGTGCGTTGTTTTACCTGGAGAAAGGCTTGCAGATAGCAAAGCCCTATGAAGATGTTCTGGATCTCTCCTCTTTTTACAATAATATCGGCAATGTATATTTTGCGAAAAAAGAAAATGAAAAGGCCCTGACTTATTTCCGGAGAAATTATTCCCGTCACTTGCAGGATAGCAGTCATACCGATCTCTGGTATGACTATCTCAATATAAGTGATGTATTTATTGTTCAGAAAAAATTCGATTCTGCCTATTGGTACGCGCAACAATCACTTTTGCTGGCGAAAAAGCTGCAATCGAAAATCAAAGAGTCAGAGAGTTACGCTTTGTTATCGAGATTATATGTAAAGAAAGACGAGTATAAAAATGCATTTGAATACCAGCAAAGATGGTATGCTCTTGATACCAGCCTGGTGAATAGAGAAACCAACAGGACCATCGCCGGATTGCAGGAAAATTTCAATGCCCGTCAAAGGGAAGCAGATAATAGACTTTTGGCGTCCGAATTTGAAAAAGCTATGCTTCGAAATAAAATCATCACATGGCTGGCAATTGCTACCGCAATCATTGCCATTGTAATAGCGGGATCGTTGGTGCTTAAACGAAGGACTAATAAAAAGCTGATGCAGCAAAATGATTTAATCAACAGGCAGAATTCCAAACTGGCAGAATTAAATGCTGAGAAAAATTCATTGATCAGTATTGTTTCACACGACCTGGGAACTCCTTTCGCCTCAATAAAAATGTGGGGCCAGTTATTGCAGTCTGATGCCAATAACCTGAATGCGGATCAGCAAAAAGCAATCGAAAGAATCAATCAATCAACAACCAAAGGAGAATTACTTATCAGGTCCATACTTGATATTGAAAAGGCTGAAATCAACCAGCATACCATTCAGCTGGAGAATTTTGATTTAAAAGTTTTTGTGGAATCCATAGTGGCCGATTTTCAACCAGCAGCTTCCGGCAAAGACATTCGCATGCATTTTGAAACGGTCTGTAAGCAAGTTTATATAATCAGCGACAAACAACTGGTGAGCCGCATTTGTGAAAATCTTTTTTCCAATGCCATTAAATATTCTTACCCCGGCAGGAATGTATGGATAAGTTTAACCGATACACATGATGCGGTAGGCATAAAAGTAAGAGATGAGGGTATTGGCATTAATAAAGAAGAATTACCCAACCTTTTTTCTAAATATAGTAAGATATCATCCCTTCCAACCAGTGGCGAAGTTTCTACCGGGCTTGGACTATCGATTGTTAAACGCATTGTTGCAGAATTGAATGGCAGTGTTTTTTGTGAAAGTGAAGCCGGAAAAGGCTCTGTTTTCACCGTTGTGCTGAAAAAATAAAATAATTATTGGGTAACGGTAATGGTCAGTTCAATAGAAAAGTTATTTTTGCAACAAAGTAGCAATTATATTTTTTGAAAAAATACTCTACTATACGAAGACAATTAATAGCTGCTGTATTGCTGATGATATTATCCTTCAGCATTACGCCAAAGAAGCTATTGCATGATGCCATTGCGAAACACAAAGATAAAATTGCTGTCTCAGGTGATAATTCTTTACAAATAAGTAATCCTGGATTTGCCTGTAAATGTGATAGCCTGGTAGCTGAGTCTCCGTTTACCGAACAGCATAACTATTTTGAATTTTCCCCACTTCTTGTTATTTCTGAACAACGAAGCATTGTACCCTACCATTTTCATTCTTCTGATTATTACTTCTTTGAACTGAGAGGTCCTCCTATTGTGTAGGACCACTGGTGGCACTTTCAAGTATAGCCAAGTAACTCCTGTTACAACATGCTTGCAGTATTATTTTCTTTTTAATTATTAAACAAGGGCCTTTGAGTTATTGCTAAAAACAATCCGTGTATTGCTTAAAGATTCGGCAATACCCAAGGCTGTTTAGAAAAAAACTAATGAAAACATTTTTTATTCACATACTATTAATTATCGCGGTCAACAGTTATTGTGCAGTATCCTTTGCGCAAGATCCTACTCTTACTGCAAGGGTTACCAAGGCAAAGGTGACTATTACCGGTAAAATTACTGATGCAAAAACAGGGGAACCATTACAGGGAGCTTCCGTTTATTTTCATGATTTAAAAATTGGTGCTAGTTCCAATGCACAGGGTGTTTACCGGATACAAAACATACCAGAAGGAAAATATTTGCTCGAAGTCAGTTTTCTTGGTTATGCATCTATCCTGGAGAATATTGATCTCAAAGGCGATTTGCAAAAAGATTTTGTACTCAGTCATTCCTATATTGAAAATGAAACAGTAACTGTAACGGGCGTTTCCGCGGCCACTTCAATTAAGAAAACTCCGGTGCCCGTAAGCATATTAAAAAAGGAAGATTTGCTGCGTGGTATTTCCACTAATTTGATAGACGCGCTTACTAAGACGCCAGGCGTGGCGCAGATATCTACCGGGCCAGCCATTTCAAAGCCTTCTATCCGTGGACTTGGATACAATAGGGTGGTGGTGGTCAACGATGGTATCCGCCAGGAAGGACAGCAATGGGGCGATGAACATGGAATAGAGATTGATGAATATAATGTTAGCAAAGCAGAAGTTTTAAAGGGACCTGCTTCATTGATGTATGGAAGTGATGCTTTGGCTGGCGTAGTGAATTTTATCTCGGTTATTCCCACTGCTGAAAACACTATTAAAGCAAATGTATTTGGCACTTATCAAACCAATAACAGGCAACGGGGATTGCACGCGGATATTGGCGGTAATGAGAATGGGTTTATCTGGGGAATTAACGGATCCTATAAAGGAGCGGAGGACTACAGGAACAAATACGATGGTTACGTATTCAATTCCAAATTCAATGAAAAAGATTTTGGTGGTTACATGGGCATTAATAGAAGTTGGGGGTTTAGTCACCTGCTGCTAAGTAAATTTGATCAGCAACTGGGATTGATAGAAGGAGACCGGGATACTGCTACCGGTAAATTTTTAAAATTGGTCGATGATAACGGCACAGAAGCGGAGCAAGTAGTTACAGAGGGGGATTCCAAAACAATCAATCCTGCTGTACCCCGCCAGCGTATACAGCATTTTAAAATCGCAACCGATAACAGTTTTAATATTGGCAAAGACCGGTTAACGCTAACGCTGGGCTATCAACGCAACCAGCGACAGGAATTCGGTAACATACTGAACCCGGATGAGAAAGCACTTTACTTTGATTTGAATACAGTGAATTATAATTTTCAATACCATTTTGCAGAGAAAAATAACTGGAGAACAACCATTGGAGTAAACGGTATGCAGCAGACCAACAAAAACAAGGGTATTGAGGTATTGATACCAGAATATTCTTTGTTTGACATAGGAGGCTTCATATATATGCAGAAAAGAATGGATAAATTAACGGTGAGTGGGGGTCTGCGTTTCGACAATCGTTCCATTGATTCAAAAGGACTGGTGGATGCAGGCAATGTAAAATTTAATCAATTCAATAAAAACTTTTCGAATATTTCCGGAAGTGCGGGACTGAGTTACGAAGCCAATAAACAGTTAACCTTGAAATTAAACATGGCAAGAGGTTTTCGCGCACCCAGCATACCGGAACTGGCCAGCAATGGCGCACACGAAGGAACTAACCGGTTTGAATACGGTGAACAAAATTTAAAATCTGAAACCAGTTTCCAGGTAGATGCTGGTGTTGAAATCTCTACTGAACATGTTTCATTAAGTGCAAACCTTTTTTATAATGCCATCAATGATTTTATCTATTACCGGAAATTAAATGCAGTTGGTGGAGGAGATTCACTTATTGTAGTCGGAGGAAATTCTTTTTTCGCTTTTCGCTTCAATCAAAATAATGCGAAACTGTATGGAGGCGAAGTCAACCTGGATATACATCCTCATCCACTGGATTGGCTTCATATAGAAAATAGTTTTTCGTATGTGCGGGGAACTTTGAACCAGGAACAGGATGGCAGTAAGAACCTTCCGTTTATTCCGGGCGCCCGTTTGATAAACGAAGTAAAAGCTGAGTTGTTTAAAAAAGGAAAGATCATCAAAAATTTTTACCTGAAAGCAGAACTTGATAACACATTTGCGCAGAACGATCCTTTTACCGGTTTTGATACCGAAACAAAGACAACAGGATATTCATTGGTGAATGCGGGGTTGGGCAGTGATATAGCAAGTAATCGTAAAACTGTATTCAGCTTGTTTTTTACAGCCAATAATATTACGGATGTGGCTTATCAGAACCACCTTAGCCGGTTAAAATATGCACCTGAAAACTTAGTAACCGGACGAACCGGTGTATTTAATATGGGAAGAAACTTCAGTGTAAAGTTAAATGTACCATTATCTTTTGCCACCGGAAAATGATATAATGCATCAAAATTAAATTGAATTAAAATATTAAAAATTAACAAACGGAAGCTTGATATTTGTATCAGTATTATATTGCATACTATAATTATTTTTTTTTCGTTTATGAACTGTTACTAACCCAAATACATAGTACATGAAACGCCCCAGGTCTATCCCGGGGCTTTTCTTTTGTACAGGTGCTGTATCTTTAAATACCAAATACACTTCATGGAAATTTCAATTAATACACCGGCCTTATTATTTCCTGCAATCAGTTTGTTGATGCTTGCGTATACCAATCGTTTTCTTGCTTTGGCAAGTTTAATCCGTAACCTGCATTCAAAATATAAGGACCATGCAGACAAAGAGGGGGTATTGAAACAAATAAAAAACCTGAAACTCCGGTTACGCCTTATCAAGAGGATGCAATTTTTTGGTGTACTGAGTTTGTTATTGTGTGTGTTTAGTATGTTTTTTGTTTATGAACAAATGCCGGCCTGGGCTAACTTTCTTTTTGCCGCCAGCCTGGTGGCCATGCTCGTATCACTTTTTCTTTCCTTGTCAGAAATACAAATCAGCACAAAGGCATTGGAGATAGAACTAAGCGATATGGAAGGGCTTGGAGATTCCAGTCCTATCATGGATTACCTGAAGAACAAGTTTGATAAGGAAGAGCTTTAAGTTGTAAGTAGTAAGTTATAAGTATTAAGTCTCAACTTTAAAAATGCCTTGTGTATTATGCCAGCAAAAGGTTGTAAGTACGAAGTGTTAAGCAAGCAATATTAATTGCAGTAACTTATTACTTAAAACCTACAACTTCTTAAGCCACCTGCAAATTCTTACGCTCGCCAATCTGTTGTCTCCACATTGCGTAGTAAAGACCTTTTTCCTCTAATAGTTTACTGTGCGTACCCGTTTCAATCACCACACCTTTTTCCAGTACATAGATCCTATCGGCATGCATAATGGTTGAAAGGCGATGGGCAATTAATACAGTAACCTGGTTTTGTTGTGATGAAACATCTTTGATGGTATCTGTAATTTCTTCTTCTGTCAGTGAATCCAGAGAAGAAGTAGCTTCATCAAAAATCAGCAATTTGGGTTTGCGCAATAAAGCCCTTGCAATAGACAATCTTTGCTTTTCTCCACCGGATAATTTCAACCCACCCTCACCAATCATGGTATCCAATCCCTTTTCGGCTCTTGATAATAATCCAGTGCAGGCGGCTTTATTCAACGCATCGGTAAGATCAGCATCCGTTGCAGTTGGATTTACAAACATCAGGTTTTCTTTAATGGTACCCGCAAACAATTGTGTATCCTGGGTTACGAATCCAATCTGGTTGCGCAAATCATCAAAGCTGATAGAGTTTTCGTCCAGGCCATTGTATAAAATCGTTCCTTCCAACGGTCGGTACAGACCCACCAATAATTTCATTAATGTTGATTTTCCTGAACCAGATGGCCCGACAAATGCAATGGTCTCGCCAGTTTTTACGTCAAAGCTGATATTTTCGATGGCGCGGTGGGTGGCAGACTGATGTTTGAATGCAACATTTTTAAAACTCAATTGCTGAATAGGTCCCAGGTGCAATGGTGAAGCGGGTTGTTGTTCCGGCTTTTTTTGCATCAGGTTATGAAAATTATTAAGCGATGCTTCTGATTCGCGGTAATATAAAATGATATTGCCTATTTCCTGTAATGGTCCGAATATGAAAAAGGAATAGAATGTAAGTGTGATGACTTCCCCGGGCAATAAAATCCCTTTAAAGACCAGCCATAACAGTGTAAACATAATAACCTGGCGCAAAAAATTTACAAATGTTCCCTGTATAAAGCTCAGCGTACGGATGCTCTTAACTTTTCTTAATTCAAGTCCCAGGATTTTATAAGTATTGTTATTCAGACGACTGATCTCCTGTTGTGTTAATCCAAGACTTTTCACCAACTCAATATTGCGTAGTGATTCCGTAGTAGATCCGGCAAGCGATGTAGTCTCTTTAACAATGTTCTTCTGAATAACCTTTATTTTTTTGCTGAGCAAGCTTGTAAGAATTGCAAGTGTAATCATACCACCCATATAAATGGGCATGATGGACCAATGTAACTTGAAAGCATAAACGGAAACAAAAACAACTCCAACAAGAATACCAAATACAACACTGATAAAGGAAATGATAAAACGTTCTGTATCGGTTCTCACTTTTGTAAGAATAGAAAGCGTTTCACCACTGCGCTGATCTTCAAATTCCTCGTAGGGCAATTTCATTGAATGCTGTAGTCCGTCGGTAAAAATTTTTGCACCAAATTTCTGAACGACTACATTACTGAAATAATCCTGGAACGCTTTGGCTATGCGCGAAACCATTGCAACACCTATCAAGATGCCCAGAATTTTCAACACGCCCCATATGAATTCATTGTGTGTTCTCTGACCGGTTGATTCAAAAATTTTTTGCTTTTCCAATTTTCCGTTTGGCAGCTTCACCTCCGCTGTTTTGTACACACCCTTTTCATATGGATGAGATGCATAATTATCAATCAGGGTTCCGAAAAAATAAGGATCCAACATAGAAAAGACCTGGTTGATGGTGGCAAGAAAAAGAGCCAATGCTATCAGCCACTTATAGGGTTTCAGGTATAATAAAAGAATCTTCATATTAATATTTTATTGCTGTAATGAGGTGTCTAACCATCAAACATCGTACAAGTTCGTAAAATATGACAAGATTTCACATTCAAACCATTAAGAGCAATTGAACCACGGAGGCACCAAGCCACAGGGAAACACAAAGTTTTGGGATAATAATAGAATATGAAATGATAAGGAAGTTAGTCACAAGCAAGTAAAGAACCATTGTATTAAAATAAAGAGACCAAAAAAACCTGGGTAAGCAAATACAATATCTTTTGGGGTATTGTAAGTAGGAACTTTAAAAAAATGCATGGCCAGTCAGAAAGCGGGGAAATGAATATACGACAAAATACCTGTGTGAATCTCCGTGCCTCCCTGCCTCCGTGGTTCAAATAACAATCATCCCGCCCAGCCTTCTCTGTCCAGGCTACGGTATTGAATGGCTTCAGCAAGGTGTTCTGCTTTGATATTTGCGCTACCAGCCAGATCTGCAATGGTGCGACTTACTTTTAATATCCGATCATAAGCCCTTGCGGAGAGATTTAGTTTGTTCATCGCGACTTTTAACAGATTAGCACCCACAGTATCGATTCCACAAATTTCTTTCAGCATTTTTGTGTTGATCTGTGCGTTTGCATACACACCAATGTTCTCTTTGTATCGTTCCGCCTGTATATTTCTGGCTTTAATAACACGGTCACGTATAGCCGAAGATGGTTCTGCGTTTTTAACAGATGATAACTCATTAAAAGGTACCGGTGTTACTTCCACATGCAGATCAATCCGGTCGAGCAAAGGCCCGGAAATTTTATTCAGGTATTTCTGAACTGCGCCCGGCGGACAACTGCATTGTTTTTCCGGATGATTATAAAACCCGCAGGGGCAAGGGTTCATAGAAGCTATCAGCATAAAACTGGCCGGGAAATCCATCGCTACTTTTGCCCTGCTGATGGTTACTTTTCTTTCTTCCATGGGTTGACGCATTACTTCCAAAGCAGTTCTTTTAAATTCTGGTAATTCATCTAAGAACAACACACCGTTATGTGCCAGTGAAATTTCACCAGGTTGTGGAATGCCACCTCCTCCTACCAATGCGGCATCACTGACAGTATGATGCGGAGATCGGAAAGGTCTTTTGGAAATGAGGGTAGCGTTCTCCGGTAGTTTACCGGCAACACTGTGAATCTTGGTAGTCTCTAATGCTTCCTGTAAACTTAATGGCGGAAGTATGGTAGGTAATCGCTTTGCCAACATGGTCTTTCCTGCCCCGGGCGGTCCGATTAATATAGCATTATGTCCTCCGGCTGCTGCTATCTCCAGTGCACGTTTAATATTTTCCTGTCCTTTTACATCAGTAAAATCGAATTCAAAATCATATTGCGAATGAAAGAATTCATCCCTTGCATTTACAATAACCGGTTTGAGTGAACTGCCGCCTTTAAAAAATTCTATTACTTCATTGATGTGGGTGACGCCGTACACTTCAATATTATTAACCATAGCTGCTTCACGGGCATTTTGTTTGGGTACGATCAATCCTTTGAATCCTTCTTTGCGACTGGTAATAGCAATGGGCAGCGCGCCTTTGATGGGTTGAATGGTTCCATCCAGGCTCAGTTCTCCCATCATCACAAAATCTTTCAATTTATCAAATTGTTCCAATTGTTCAGTTGCCCCCAAAACGCCAATGGCCATGGGCAAATCAAACGCAGATCCGCTTTTCCTGATATCGGCCGGTGCAAGGTTTACCACCAGTTTGGTGCGCGGCATGTGATATTCATTACTTTTCAATGCGCTCTCTACTCTTTGCAGGCTTTCTTTTACGGCACTGTCCGGCAACCCCACTACATAGTAGTTAACACCTGCCAGTACATTCACTTCAACAGTGATGGTTACCGCCTCAACACCATATACGGCGCTACCAAAAGTTTTCACTAACATGTGATGAAAATAACCAAAATAATTTCATGACCTATTCCCGCTTTGTTGTATGAAATTTTCGTTTGGTTGTTGATAACTAATATAAATGGAAGTGTAATAGTAATTGCTTATTGATTTTTTATACACTAGTCCGCCACGTCCCGCATTCGATCAAAATATTTTAAGTGGACTATGCGGAGACATGGCGGGGAAATACTAAAATACGTGGGAGTATATTTCTAGTAACAGCTTATTGGATATTTATTTATTGAACCGCCAGGTCCCGCTTACATGTTGAAATATCTTTATTGGATTATACAGAGACATGATTGGGGAGTAGAAGTAGATTACGAGTCAGTCAGTTTAATAAGATGGAAACATTGCGAAGAGATTAATTTGTTTTCCTGGTAAAGGTGAATTGGTTGCTGATTTCTTTTCTGCCGGCAGCTTTTTCTATCTCTACAATCGTCATTTTATTGGATGATATTTGATTTATTTTATACCATCTTTTGTTGTCCCAATGATTTCCAATATCAATATAAAACAGCGACTCCAGTTCATTACCTAAATATGCCCCAACTGAATAAATGTTTTCAACTTGGGTTTTGTTTTTTTCTATTGTGATAAGCTTTGCTTCGCTGCTGGGAAGCTCACAAACGGAGAATATTAATGTTTGATCCACAGCTTCCGCATACCAACGGCCAGCTATCATTGATAATACATCTTTTAACTCCTGCCAGATTCGGATTTCTTTCATCCCCTAAGCTACAAATTAAGTTCTTGCCAACCAAGAGGATAAAGAGGTATTCAGCGAGAGCCTTATAAACCTCTGTGATTTGTATTCTCATTAAAATTGGGAAAACATCGATGAACCAGACAACGATGCGGTATTACTCAGAACCTGTTATGTAAAATGTAAACCACAGACGAAAAAGAGTTAATCACAGAGAGCTTCATCAACCTCTTTGATTTGTATTTACCATGATCCCTCTTTGGTAAAAAGATGTTTTGCGGTATTTTCTTTAAAATCTTAAAAATCATTTCCCCTTCTTCTCTTCTTCAAACAATAAATCAACATTTGGATCCAATATTACATTCAAAGGTTTTGAACCTACCGGTATAGTAATGCTTCCAATTTTCCCTTTCATCTGCAAAGTAGCAGTACTTGTATCTTTTTCAGCCTGCACGGTAACCTGGAGCGGGAATTCAAATAGTATTGGTTGTGTTTGTTTAACGGTAATGGTTACACTACCACCGCTTTTTTTCCAGCTACTGGTTAAGTAAGGTTGCCCTGCTGTATATAACCATTGCTTAAAAAAAGGTTTCAAATCTTCTTTGCTCACCTTCTCAATGGTATTCAGGAAGTCTTCTGTAGATGCATTTTTACCAGCGAACTGAGTATAATAATCCTGTACTCCTTTCCAGAAAATGGTATCACCCAATTTTCTGCGCAACATATGCAAAACCCAGGAGCCTTTCTGATAACTATTCGCGTTTAATAGTTCTATGAAGTTAGTAGTAACGGAAGTATCTACTACCGGTGTCATTCTTTTTTTTGAAAATTCGATGACCTGCTGCCTGTCCTCCCGCATTCCTGCATGTAGTGTATCAACACCATATTTGCTTTCCATGTACATATGCGTCATGTAAGAAGCAAATCCTTCGCTTAACCATATATGTTGCCAATCAGATTCGGTGGCCGTATTGCCAAACCACTGGTGTGCAATTTCATGTGCCAGCAAGGGTTCTGATTTTCTATCGCCTGTAACTGAATTTTCAAAATAAAAGATAGCGCTGGCATTTTCCATGCCGCCAAATTTTGTTTTAGATTGTACATTGGCCAGTTTCTTGAATGCATAAGGCCCTGCATTTTTGATAAAGAATGGAAGGATGTCTGTAGCCATTCCATAATCATAAAATCCTTTGTCTTTGTCTTCCGGGTAGACCCAGCTGTAAACCGGAATGCAATCTACCTGCCCCGCAAGGTTGACTGCAAAATCTGCGGCACCCATCGCCATCACTTTAGTGGGAATGTCAGCTGTTTCCTGCCAATGCGTTTGACGTGCATGATTGGACAAATTATTTTCTTCTACCTGTACACCATTTGCTATAACCTGGTAATGTTCAGGAGCAGTAACATTAAATTCTACCGAAGCTTTATCGGAAGGGTGATCAATACAAGGAAGCCAGTTGTGTGCACGGTTTGGCCAGTTGTCGGCAAAAAATGTACGGTGACCATATTTATTTTTGGCGATAATCAATCCATCCGCCGGAATGCCTTTATAACTGACAGTATATTCAATGGTATCACCCGCTTTTACTGAAGTGCTGATATGAATAACTTCATCATCATGGGTAAACAATACGGCATTGTTGTTCTCTCTTACATTGGTTACCAGCATTCCTTTACCACTGCTATTTTTTTTCACCAAATCAAAATCAAGATTGCGTGTATCTCTCAAAAATTTTACTTGAATGAAGGCTTCGCCTTTTATCATGTCATTATCATCAGTCAATTCCAGGTTGAAACGATAATGCAATACATCAATAACCGGGTTGCTATAGTTTCTCTGGGCAGTGGCAAAAAATCCAATTGAAAGTAAACAGGGCAGCAAAAGATTTTTCATGAATATCTGTTAGTTGAACGTTAAGTATTTTCTATTTCATTGTAGACCGGCCAGGTTCGAGTTATGCATAAATCAATAAAACCATGCATACATTTTCCACTCAATTCTAACGGTATAATCCGGCCAATAATTATGGATTCACCCATGTATATTTTTCCGTAACAGGGTGAAATGTCTTCCATGAATGCCAGAACTCCTGGTATGCATGTAAAGGAACCAACCGCTGGTCTTTTAGTGGCCCGTTTATACACTGCCCGCTAAAATTCCATTTAGATTTTGTTTGATTATCCAGCAAATATTGACGGCTGCTGTCAACAATGAAATACAGAATTTGTCCATTCACTGATCTGTTCCATGCGTGAAATGAAACGCTATCCTTTTCCAGTGCAACCAATAGCGGAATACCAGGTAAAGAGTCATTGATAAGTGCATGACTGATGAGGTCATTCCAGTCATAGGCTTTGTATGAATTTTTATATTGCACACCCAAAACCCATGATTTTAATTGCCAGGAAGCGCTGTCTCTTTTTTCCAGGCTGCCATCGATAGTGCCATTGTCAAATCCTTTCAGTCCGGCATAAGATTTTTTGAAATTAGTATCCGCCTCCAATATAAGTGTGTTAGGATGTTTTTCAATCCAGGAATGAATGCCCATTTGGTAAGATGGGATTTCTTCCAGCATTTTTCCTTTTAAGGGTCCTGCAATGGCTTCACCGGTTACCTGGCGCCACCAGCTTTTGGTAGTCTTATCTTCAAACATTGCATTGAAATGATCCATACCCACTAACCTGAATTCTTCGTAATGATGATTGACATAAGGTAAATAGACCCTGCCTGTACGGCACACCGTGCAATAAGTAACCATGATAGGTTTACCAGCAATAGTATCTTTTACCTGGTGATGATAACCGATGATTTCGATTGGATAAGCTTTGGCATCTCCATTTATTTCAACACCAATGACCAATCTGTCTGTTGAATCTTTGTAACTGGCGGCGGTGGCAAAATTTTTAATTTTGGGTTGATGAAATATTTTATCTGCCAAAAATTTATAATTGGTGACATAAAATATACCGCAGTAAAATAATCCAAGCAAAACAAATAACACCTGTTGCCATCTTCTCCATTTTCCAAATTTTCCTGCCAGGCTATAAAATATAAGCAGTAAAGCAATAATGCGGATGTATAAAATATTTTTTTGCAGAAAATAAGCGAAATCAATCGTATTCGATTGCTGGCTGCCCGGGAAAGGCATGATGAGATAAACCTTAAGAATTTCTGCTGAAAATAAAATGAATAAGCCAACGGTCAGCAAAAGTTTTTTCATAAATGATGCAGGTTATTATTTTCCGTTGAAATTACAGATTCTCCAGCATCTCTACTACTTTCTCCCGTTTCAATATTAAATAACCAATGCGGTCATTGCTGATACCTTCTTTTAACTGGTAGCTGAAAAGCAACTGTTCTTCTTTTACTTCAGTTTCAAAGTATCGGAAAACAATATTCGGATATTCCTGCAGGTCGGCAGCAATTTCATAGAGGTGTGTGGAAAGGATGAATAACGAATTTGGAATTTTTATCAATCCTTTGATTACGGCCTCGGAACATTTCATGGCATCCTGCACGTTGGTGCCTTTGAATAACTCATCAATCAATACCAGCCATTTTTTATTATCACTGATACGGGTAAGTGTATTTTTAATTCTCTGTACTTCATTGAAAAAATAGCTTTCACCTTTCACTATATTGTCTACCACATTAATATTACTTAATATGCCATCAAACAAACTCAACTGCATAGAAACTGCAGGCACCCCCATACCCAGGTGAGCAAGATAGACAGCTGCACCTACTGATTTTATAAAAGTACTTTTCCCAGCCATATTAGCACCCGTGAGAAACAGGAAATTTTGTTTGTGTTGAAGGTTTACATCATAGGCTATGGGTTCTGGCAATAAAATATGGTATAATCCTTTTGCATCCAACGAAGCCCGGGGAGCATCCGTAAATTGCGGGAATGAAAGATTAAATTTTTGTATGGCTACTGCCATTGAATACCATGCATCCAGCCTGCTAAAAATATCAATCAACTCAATTGCTGCATTTTTAAAATGGTACCGGATGAAATTGCCAAAGAAAATGGTCTGTACCGCGCTGAGTGTTACCTCCTTTTTTGTGGCTGCCAATTGATCCAGGGTATCATGCTTTAACAACCGGGCTGCACGTTTTATATATCCGCGTAGCAGTTCCGGTGATTCCTCATTATCAAACAGTGTGATCAGTTGCTGAAATCCTCTTATAAAATCAGCAAAATGAACCGCGGTATACCGAACAAGTGAATAATCCGGCGCATGCAATATTTTATAGTTGATACCGCTCACCATATTCGCGGAACCCGGGATGGTGTCTACCGGTGATTCATAAAACTTTTCCATTACCATGATCGTTCCGTTGGTAATGTTGTTGGGCCATGCATTTATATTGGCTGAAATGCACTTTAATAATTGTTGTACTTCAGAAATTTTATGCAGGTTATCCAACGGCTCTCCAAAAAAATTTGCCAACCATTGTTTGCCACCAAATGTTTGAGTGAAATTCAATTTATCAAAAATGGAAAACCCTTCTTCCTGGTGAAAAATGGAAAGGTCGTTGAACGTTACATTATCTATCTGCATATGGTAGTTTCAATGAAGAAAGTGGTGTTTGTTGATCATTGCCTGTTAAAGAACAGTCTTTCACCCTTCTTAGATTCGTTCCAGCTATTATTTCCATAAACCATATGCCCGCTTACAAATGTATGCGTGATTTCTGCCGGAAATATGGTTCCTTCTAATGGGCTCCAGCCGCATTTATACAAGATATTTTGTTTTGTAACAGTCGTTTCTTTATTCAAATCAACTATCACCAGGTCGGCAAAATATCCTTCGCGAATATAACCCCGTTCTGCAAGCTGGAAACAATCTGCTACCGCATGACTCATTTTCTCTGCCACTTTTTCAAGACTTATGCTTCCCTGTTTTACATAATGCAACATTAACAGTAAAGAATGCTGCACCAAAGGAAGACCGGCATGTGCTTTTTCGTAAGTGCTGATTGCTACCGTTCCATTACCCGAAAGAGTAGGAGCGGGGTGTTTTTCGGCCCATGTATGTGGAGCATGATCGGTGGCAATTACATCCAGCCGATCGTCCAATAACGCTTTCCACAATGCCTCTTTGTTAAATGCCGCTTTTATTGCCGGATTACATTTAATCAGGTTTTCTTTCGTTGCATAGTCATCTGCCGTAAAATGCAAATGGTGAACACATACTTCCGCTGTAATGCGTTTATCCTTTAGCGGTACCAGGTTGCTGAAAAGTTGTAACTCTTTTTCTGTACTGATGTGCAGTATGTGCAGGCGGCTATTGTGTTTTTTTGCAAACTGGATGGCATAAAACGAACTTTCAAAACAATTTTCTTCATCGCGGATAAGCGGGTGATCGGCGGCCGTTAGTATACCCTTTTCTTTTTTCAGCCGTTCCAGGTTGGCTTTGATTATTTGCTCATTCTCACAATGGGTGGCAATCAAAACTTCGCTTTCGGAAAAAAGTTTATCCAATGTCAGCGGATTATCTACCAATAATCCGCCGGTAGAAGAACCCATAAATATTTTTATGCCACAGATGTCATTTTTCTTTTCATTTGTTTTTAGCGCCTCTCCTGCATTTTCATTGGAAGTACCCATGAAGAAAGAATAATTGGCGAGTGATGTATGACGGGCAATTTCATATTTCTGTTCCAGCAATTCCTGTGTAAATGCGGGTGGAACAGTGTTGGGCATTTCCATAAATGTTGTAACGCCTCCTGCAACTGCCGCTTTTGATTCAGTATAAATAGTAGCCTTATGTGTTAATCCCGGTTCACGAAAATGTACCTGGTCATCTATAACACCAGGTAACAAGAATTTTCCTTCACCGTTTATTTCAGTCACCAGTTCCCGGCTCCGAATCTTGTCAGCTATCTTTTCAATGCGTCCATTTTTGATGAATACATCCAACACCATTATTGTACCTTCGTTGACGACTGAAATATTCTTAATGAGATATTTTTGCATCATATAAAACCGTTATACCCTTTTAAATAACCTATTTCATGCAATTTATAAAAACCACGTTAAGCGGACTGATTTTTATTATTCCCCTTTTTTGTTCGGCACAATCTTCCCTTTTACCACAGGGTGCCAAAGAAAGTTGGCTAATTGAAAGGATGGATATAAAACTAATGAACGATTCGTTGGTTGGTTTTTCCGCAACCAAACCATTTTCCAGAAAAATGCTGGTAGAGAGTATCCAGAAATACTATGGTACGGAAGGAAGAACAATAGATTCAGGTCAGCAGGAATTTGATAAAAAGCGGGCGCTGTTCACACAGACGGATCTCTATAATATGCGTGATGCAATGATGAACAACAGTGAATGGGTTACCGGGGATCTCAGTTCATTTCAAAGCAGAAAACCTTTCTTAAATGCGTTTTATAAAACAAAGGGCGATTTCTTCCAGGTGAATCAGAAAGATTTCTTTCTTGCTATCAACCCGGTTATACAACAAACACAATCGGGTGAATCTGGAAACAGCGGTCAACGTATTTTTTTAAATAGCAAGGGAGTTACCTTCCGGGGATTGATTGCAAAAAAAATTGGGTTTGATTTGTATGCTACTGATAACCAGGAACGCCCCCCTTTATTTGTGCAACAATGGGAAAAGAAATTTGATGCGGTGCCGGGTGCCGGATTCTACAAACCTTTTAAAACAACGGCATACGACTACTTTGATGCCCGGGGTTCAATTCATTTCAATGCCACCAAATACATCAATGTACAATTTGGTTATGATAGAAATTTTATTGGTGATGGCTACCGCAGTCTTTTCCTGAGCGATTTTGCAACCAACTATTTGTTTTTAAAAATTAATACAAGGATCTGGAAAATCAATTACCAGAATTTATTTACTGAACTATCAAATGGCAGAAGTCATGGCGATGTGCTGCTTCCTAAAAAATACATGACCATGCATCACCTGGGTTTGCAGGCAACCAAATGGCTGAATATTGGTTTCTTTGAAGCCGTGGTTTTCGGCAGGCAAAATCATTTCGAATTTGGCTATCTCAATCCTATAATATTCCTTCGTTCTGCTGAACAACAAAATGGCAGCTCAGACAATGCTTTTGTAGGTTTTGATTACAAAGCTAATATCGCTCATTCATTACAGTTATACGGGCAAATATTACTGGACGAATTTGTACTGAGCCAGGTGAGATCCGGAAATGGTTGGTGGGCAAACAAACAAGCCATCCAGGTGGGCGGCAAGTACATTGATGCCTTTAAAATAAAAAACCTCGATTTGCAGGGTGAAATAAACTTTGTACGACCATTCACTTATTCGCATTTTGATTCAGTATCTAACTATAGCCATAGCAACCAGCCTTTGGCGCATCCACTGGGTGCGAACTTTACAGAATTGATTGGTATTATCCGTTACCAACCCTTACCTAAATGGCAGGTACAAGCGAAATTGATTGTTTTCAGACAGGGATTGGATACCGTCAATAGTAATTTTGGAAGCAATATTTTTATTCTCAACACCAGCCGTGCCAGTGACTATGGATACAAAACCGGGAATGGTGTAAAAGGAACAGCCGCCAACTTTTCTTTCTGGATCGGATATGAGCTGCTTGAAAATTTGTTTATCGATGCCTCAGTGATGTACCGGAAACTAAGTGTACCATCTGATGCAGCGCTGGCACAAAAATCAACGCTTTTTACCATTGGTTTGCGGATGAATATGTACCGAAGGGAATATGATTATTGATGTGTTGAATAGGAGACGCATTGACTTGCCGGATATTCATCCTTATATTCAAATTGTTTTTCCAATTACTCAAAGGGAACTGTCTTATGAGAAATTTGCCGCTGCTGGCAGCCATGTTGCTGTCTTTTTGTGCAACCGCGCAAAATAGTAAATCAATGGAAAAGAAAGAACTCACACTGGATGCAATCTGGGGTGGTAATTATCTGGATGAACAAAAACCAAAGGTTCGTTTATTACACGGGGAGATTCCATCGATTATATCTATGCATACAAAACCACCAATAGTGAAACAATTGTAAGCCTTAATTTTGAAACGAGTCGCTTAGCAGACACTATCTTCTCTAAAAAGAATTTATTTTATTTAATGCGCTGTAGACTCCTGCGCGGTTATCTTTTTTTTAAATCTAGCCGTGGAGAGAACTCTTCGTGGAAACCAACAAAAGAATTTGTATGTATTAATCCTGTCGGTTCCTGATCCGCCAATACCTAATTACTAAAAAAGCTATCCTTCAAATATTAATGAGAACACAATCTGGCGGGATTTGATCTTGTCAATCACGCTGGAGAATTTTAGATTGGGATCGCGGCTATGAACATTGTTAAGTCCGTTGCTGACCTTAATTTCAGGCGACAAAATGAAATAGCGCATATAAAAATTAAATCCTATACCTGCCTCTATTCCAAAATCATTGCTCTTAAGTTTTACAATGTCGTCCGCATTTTTTGCTCTCGCCTTAGAAGCGAGATCGGTTTCAAATTTAAACCCACCCATCATGTATACCCGAAAATTATTGATGCGGTCACTTTTAAATTTCAATTGAACAGGGATACCCAGTAAAATAGACTCAACCGTTTTTTTGGTGAATTTGGTTTCTTCTGAACCGGGATATTTTAGTTCGTAGTTGATTACTTTATTGGCAAAAAGCAATTGCGGGAATACTACCCGTGCTTCAAAATGATCACTAATCTTAAACGTATGCATTCCCCCGATACCGATACCGCCACTACTTTCGGGGTAGGCGGCTAAAACACTGTCGCCCTGTAGAAATTGTGGATGAAGACTAATCTGGAAACGGCTGCTCACACCCATTACAACAATACCTATATGATAAGATTTATCATCATTGTCTGGCAGGTTTACGCCATCCCTCAACTGTGAAAATGAAGTAAGCGAAGAAACAAAAAAGATAAGCGCTGCTACACTACCCTTCAGACCTTGTTTTTTGAACCGCAATAAATGGTGCATATTCCTCCTGTAAGTGTTTTTAAATAAGTAGCAGTGTATCCAACTTCAGTCATTATGGTTAAAAAATTATTTCCCTCGGGAAATTTTTGAACAGAGTCATTTAAATATTGGTAGGCTTCGCGGTTTTTTGAAATCAATTTTCCAATTCCCGGCGTAACCACACGCATATAAAGATTATAAAACCCTTTAAAAATTGATTGCCGGGGCCTTGAAAACTCTAACACCACTAATTTTCCTCCCGGCTTCAATACCCGTAGCATTTCTGCCATTCCTTTCCGCAGGTTTTCAAAGTTTCTAACGCCAAAGGCAACTGTTATGGCATCAAACGTATTTTCATCAAAGTTTATTGCCTCGCTGTCTCCCTGCTGTAACTCTATCTGCTTATTTAACAGCAACTTGGCTACTTTTTTTCTGCCTATTTCAAGCATCCCTTCTGAAATATCTATGCCAATAATTGTTACCGGTTTCAGTAATTTATTGGTCATAATGGCCACATCAGCAGTTCCGGTAGCCACATCCAGAATTTTCTGCGGTTGCAGTTCTTTTATCTCCTTAATAGCCAGTTTTCGCCAGCGTGTATCAATTCCACCACTAAGAAACCTGTTTAAAAAATCATACCTGAAAGCAATCTGGTCGAACATGCCTGCCACCTGCTCTTTTTTGCTTAGCGAAGAGTCTTTGAAGGGTGTAACATTATCGTGTGGTAAGCTATTGTTCATTGGGCTGCGAAGATATGAAAGGTTTAATGTTTAGGGTTTAAGGTTTAAAGACTAAGGTTGAGGTACGCTGACCAAGTGAAACAATCATTGTTTCGGAGAACTTTAAACTTTAAACTTTGAACTTTGCAAACTTTACCTTTGCCGTTATGGAAATTAATACTGCCGAATATGTTATCAGCAGCCCTGATTTTACCAAATGCCCACCTCCTGATAAAGCTGAATATGCGTTTATAGGACGCAGTAATGTAGGCAAGAGTTCTGTTATCAATATGCTTTGCAATAATCAGAAATTAGCGAAGACATCGGGTACTCCTGGTAAAACACAATTGATCAATCATTTTATAATTAATAAGAGTTGGTACATTGTAGATCTGCCAGGCTACGGTTTTGCTAAAGTAAGTATCCGCGATCGGAACCGCTGGGAACAAATGATCGAGAATTATTTGCGCAAGCGCGAAAACCTGGGCAATGTCTTTGTATTATTAGATAGCCGGCATGGTCCTCAAAAAATTGATTTGGATTTTGTAAATCAATTAGGGAAATGGGAGATTCCCTTTGCACTTATTTTTACAAAAGCTGACAAAGAGACACAAAGAGTAGTAGCTGCAAACGTGAAAGCATTTCTCAATGCAATGCGGAAGGAATGGGAATTTCTACCCCCGCATTTTGTTACCAGCGCTATAAAAAAATCAGGAAGAGATAAGCTGTTGAAATATATTGAAGAAATGAATAAAAATTATAAAAAGGCTGAAGAAGAAGCATAACGAATTACCGTGCATTTATCGATCAGCTATGGAATGATTTGTTTTTTATGGGCGAAACAACTTCTATCGTCGTGATAAGGACCACAACATCATTAAAAAACCTCCGCAATCAGCCGGAGGTTTAGTTTACTACTTTATTGGCACAGCTGCTGCTGGCAAAGGCTTCTGGTTTGGCCTTGAAAGCGAAGCCCATACCGAGAATATAACCCATTGCTTCTTTTAAAGCATCATTACTTTTGAAGTGTGGGTTTGTATTGATATCGGCATGAACTTCCATGTCTATGTTGTATTTTGTAAACAACGGACACAGTTCATATGCAATCTCAATACTCTTCGCTACTTCTACCAGCATTCGTTCTTTGATGCTATAAACTGTTTTTGTTTTTTCGTTGTGAATAAACATGAAACCACCATGACCTTCACGCAGGAAAACAATAACAGTTGCAAATTCGGTATCAGTTCCTTTAACCTGGCTATCGGTGCCAATGCAAACTTTCAGGTGATAACCTTTATTGCTTTCTCGTTTGATGGTGTTTTCAACAGCTTGCCTGATGGGTAAATCAAGTGGATCTCCATTAAACTTTCTCCATATCATAATAACGGGTTTCCCCAATTTACGTAAAAACCCATGAATGGAAAAAACGTTTATTGGTTATTGTTTTATTAACTTTTGTAAATAAGAATTTTTACCATCGCAGAAATGAATCAGTAACATTCCCCTGCAATTTTTTGCAGACACGTAATTGATACCTTGTTGTAGCCTGCCTTTGGCCGACAGTTGTCCGGCAGCGTTGAATAATTCATAATTGAAATGGCTGCTGCTGATGATCACAATTTGTTCAGTACTATTGGCGCTACTGATGATTTTTATTTTTGACCACATTGATTTTACTTTCAAAACAATGCTGTTCGACAAATAGCCTTGTTCATTGACGGTAGTAATTATTTTGATCCTGTAGAATAGATCCTTATTGCCCTGCGGCAGGTACGAAAATGATTTTATTAAAGGATCAACGATCGTTAAAGATGAAAAGTGTTTTCCGTCTTCAGCCGACTCAATCAATACCTGCTTAACCGTTTCACCTGTGCTAAAGGTCCAGGAAAGCTGGTGTTGTTCATTTACAACGGCCCCATTCAAATGAAAATTCGTTAATGGTAATGCTGCATCCAGTGACCCGGTCAGCGCATATAAACCCAGGCTGCCATTGTTGTTGTGATATATATTGCCAACACCGCCCACCAGCAGGTAATAAGTGCCAGCATTCAGTGTGGTATCAATACCGGCATTCAGCAGGGTAGTGGGATTATAACTTCCGATTGTATCCGTATTGTTCAACAGCAGCACTTTAATATCAATGTTTGCACCTGCATCGCCTACCCCAACATTTTGAGGAGTGGCAGATAAAGTGAAATGCGTAGTTGTGACCACATTTATTTTGAATGCATCTGTATCATCCACCGTATTTATTAAACCGCCTGCAACAAAAAAACCTCCTGCCATTGTAATATCTGTTGCGGTTTTAATATTATTGCCATGATCATCGGGCCTTAATCCAAATCCATTTTGCGAACTGATGATATTAATATCGTCCTGGATATTGTTACAACCATTCGTATTGGGACCAATATGCCATGTTGTAAGATTTTGATAATACCCTGTACCCATGATCGGCGCCCAGCCAATTTCTCCAGCACCTTGCCCCGTAGCATATTCTGCTGTCTTATTGCAATTAACATCAAATGAACTCTGATGTTGCAGCCCAAGTGTGTGACCGGTTTCATGAGATATGGCTTCGGCAACATATTTAACATTGTCACCCAGCAATGATGAAAAAACCCAGGCTGGCGTATTGTCGCCCCATTTAAATGAATTAACAAACGCTACTCCGCCCGCCGCGCCATACCATTGGGAGGTTGCTGTAATTATCACCCTTATGCGTTTATTTGGTGGCGCGTTAAAATAGTATGCGGAATCCGTTGTAATATTTAGATCGAAGGGACGGTAGTCTTCCGCTACGCGGTTAAACATTTCCGTTATATCTGCTTTACTGAACCCGGAAGCCTGTGCATCTATAGGGCCAGCCCAGTTCCAGATAGTGCCGGTTACATATTGTCCGTCAAAATCCAGGAATACGGTGGCACTTGCAGAGGGATAGCTGTTCAGTGCTGGAACCTGTGCTATAAGAGGCAGGTTGATAAGACTGAGAATTAAAATGTTCAGGATATGTTGAAGAGATTTCATTGAAGTTTTGGATTTCAGCTATACATTTATATTATTCAACCATGGTAACTAATTGTTTTTGTTTGATAAAATTGTATTGTCCTTTTTCTTCCTGTAAAAGTAGCATATCGCCATGTGCGGGACTTACTATCCTACCGGTATAAATGAATGATCCATCGTCCTGTTTTATACGTGCAATATTGAACAATGCATTTTGAAAATTAGTACAGCGAATATTGATGCTGACTTGTTGCGCAGTCACATTTGATCTTTCCAGCATGATACCTTCAATACTAAAATTTTCTGACAGCTTTGCATTCAGACGATCGTTTGTTTTTACGGAAAAAATATTTTGCAAAAAAGTCAGCGGGCAATCAATTTTTTCAGGAACCTTACGGAAGAGCAATGTTTTTTCAACCGGGTGCTGGTTAAGTGGAATACTTTTTTGACAGTTGGTTGTTAAACCAATCAACATAAATATAAGTGTTGCCTGCAGGGGAAGACATTTCATAGATGGGGGGGTTAATTAAATTCAGGCTAGACTATTTCCAGGCAGAGGACCAGGTTTCTACTTACTGAAGTTAAAAAAATTAAACGACCCGGAAGATTAAAAATTGCAGAGGTAAAATCAAAATTGACCGGTACTAAGTAATACCAGTGTACAAGCTTCCTGAGGAATTATATTATGTTGTTTGGAAAGTGTAAACAATTCATCATTTTCCGCACCGGGATTGAATATGATGCGTTTCGGCTTAAGTGAAAATATGTAGTTGTAGTAGCATTTCTGATTCGCTGCGTTGAGGTATAAAGTAACAGTATCAACATTGTCGAAATGCCTTTGGGTTGTATCAATATCAACGTCATTAACCTTCACTTCTTTTTTTCCGATGCCTACTACGGGATGGCCTAATTGCCTTAGTTTATTAATAGCAAGAAAGCTATAGCGGGAAGGGTTGGCAGATGCACCAAGTACGAGTGTTTTCTTTTTAACTGGATCCATTTTTTTTACTTAAACGTCAATAGCAAAGCTAATTTGATTTTGTTAGGGAATGATAAATGTTTATATATTAACTAAACCATGTTTGTGCTACTTATATTGAAAAGTTTTATCGGTAGGTATAAAGCTTTTCTCTTGCCGGGAAAGCAAATGATATTTTTTCTCCGGCGTTTTGCTTACAATATCCTTAAAAGCGTCTTCGAGTTTATCAAACTTAAATTTAAATCCGGTCTCCAGCAGCTTGGTGGGAATCACCCAACGGCTTTTAATCAATAATTCTTTTTCTGTTCCAATCAGCCATGCGCCGAGCGTTAGTATCCATTCATAAGCGGGTAGCCCCAACTGATGACCGGTTACTTTGCGAAGCGTTTTCATGAACTCACTGTTGCTAACCGGGTTTGAGGAACAGCAATTATATGTGCCTTCCATTTCGGAATGCGCTAATGTCCAATCAACAATACTGCAAACATCTGATATATGTACCCAGCTGTACATCTGCCGGCCATTACCTTGTCTTCCTCCAAGTTTGTATTTAAGCAAGTTAAAGTATGGAATCATTACACCACCGCTTCCCAGTGTAATTGCCATTCGCAACGCAACTTTTCTTGTAAAGGGAGTACGTTGATCATTAAATGTTTTTTCCCACTGCTTACAAACCTGCACAGAAAAATCATCTTCAAATTCTCCATTGTATTCATCCTGTGCATGGTCCTGCGCGTAGCGATAGATTGTAGCAGAGGCCGCGTTTATCCAGAGTTTTGGCGGTGTTATACAGTGACCAATTGCGTTGCCAAGCACTTTGGTAGCATTAACGCGACTATCTAAAATTTCTTTTTTATTTTTTTGATGATAACGGCAATTAACACTTTTGCCAGCCAGGTTGATAATGATATCGGCTCCTTCCAATTCATTGGCCCAATGCTTTTCGATATGAATGCCATCCCAGCGGCGATAAGTAACATTATAGCCGGCGGAAGGCGTTACTAAATGTGTTGTATAGCTGTTATTATGTCCGTTCAATGCTTGCCTGGAAAAGATCACCACCTGGTTCTCTCTTCCAAAATAGCGGGCGAGTTCCTGGCCAATAAAACCTGTTCCGCCCGCAATCACGATTCGTTTATTTTTCATACCTGTAGTTTTTAAAATTTCAGAAAATTGTGAAATAAAAAGGGAATAAAAAAACCGTTTTACCGGTTATCTATTATTGTTCCTACTTAAAGAATTTCATCAGGCTGCCAACAAACCAGCTTTCATCTGCCCTAATAACAGTATCAAGCATTTTATCAGCCTGTTCCCCAAAACGTTTGATACCCGTTACTGTATCAACAAATTGCTTTATGTTCCTGTCTTTTTTATCACCTTCTACTTCTTTCAGCTGGTCCAATAGTTTCAACATGGGATCCAATTCTCTTTTTTTTCTTTCTTTTATTATCAACCTGGATACTTTCCAGATATCCTTCTCGGCAGTAAAAAATTCTTTTCGTTCACCGGGAACGATCACCCGATCTACCAATCCCCAGTCGATCAGTTCACGGATATTCATATTGGCATTACCGCGACTGATGTTTAATTGTTCCATCAAATCATCCTGGCTCAATGGATCGGCAGTTACCAGTAACAATGCATGCACCTGCGCCATGGTTCTGTTGATGCCCCAGTGTGTGCCGAAAGCACCCCAGGAAGCAATAAACTGTAATTTGGCGTCGGTTAATTTCATACTGATTTTTTTACAGCATAAAATTAAATATCATTTCTGAAATTTCAAAATATATTGAAAGTTTATTTTACTGCAGCCGGAAAGTAATGGGTTGGATCTTATAAGATTTTACTTTTTTTCCATATTGGAATGCGGGTATCCATGCGGGGGATTCAGTAATCATGCGCATGGCTTCTTTATCCAATGAGTATTCCACGGATTTTATGACCTGCGGATTTTGAATATGACCTTCGGTATCTACGATAAATTGTATTCTTACGGTACCTGATACATTTGCATCCTGTGCGCGTTCCGGATATTTTAGTTTCTTTCCAAGATAGGCAGCCCATCCTTTTTGTGCGCCCGGAAAATCTGATTCTATTTCAACAGTATCAGTTGTGGGCCGGTTTTTTATCCATGCCGCTTCATCAATACCATCCTGTTTGATACGATCAATTGTGGCAACCAGCACAGCCTTATCGAAATCTTTCTGCATAAATATCTTTCCTGTGTCATTGAAGAAATACCAGCTTTTATCAGGAACACCATTGTTGTAATTGCAAATACTATCCCTTGTGCCTTTGGCATTAAAGTAAACTGATTCGCCATGCAGTAATTGCGCCTTGTCGTCTTTAAAATGTTCTGAACTGATGAGCGGCCCGAATATGTTGTACGTGTCAAACAACCAGCTACTGTCATTTTCTCTAATAGAACGCATAAAAAAAGTGGCTTTTGATTGATCTCCTGTGCCACGAAAATTCTTGTCCAGCAAATAAAATGCTTCCTGTGGTTTCGAATCTTTTTGACTGAATGAGGATAAAAAGCTGGCGACTAAGAAGATTAGGGTTATTATTTTTTTCATGAACCGATTTATTGGTCCGGTGAAAATAAAATATTTATTGAATGATTGAAGTACCCAACAGCCTGAAATATAAAAGTGTAGACAATAGAGAATAAATTTATACTGCTTCAAATTACCAGACAGGTTTTGGACAATCCAGCTTCTTAACCCTTTTACCCTTTGTTTCGCCGGGTGCGCGAAAGATCAGTGCTATATATCCACCACCATTTTGAACGGTATTTTTTGCAAAAATATTTGCTATGTTATGTACACCTATAAGCAATGGACCTGCTTTGAATGCAGCACCAATCCAGAACTGGTTTTGATTGTTGAATTGAACAGGTAAATAGGCACCCAGTCTTCTTGTTTCCCACCGGGGCGTGATAGTAATCATATTTAATTCCTTAACCTGCATATATTTTTTCAAAAACACGCCAGATAGGTTTAAGGATAACTCCGCATTTATATATAAGTTAGAAGACAAGTAATGATCTATATTGATGACCATGCGCATGGGATTGGCAATCTTGAAAACACCCCCAACGGTATTCTGGTTGACAATGGTAGATAAACTATCATTAAAAACCTGGAAGGAATTAATAGTTGAATCAAACTTTTGGTTCAGCGTTAAATTGGTAATACCTGTTTTGACCGCGTTGATACGACGACTTTGTTTTCCATATTTGAATTGATTGAAACCGAAATCCAGCAATGAAAGTCCGAATTTCCAATCATAGTCATAATAATCTTCCGGATCATCATTAAAAGAAACCGTGCCCTGTGGTTTAATCAAATATTCAATTCCGGCATCTATTGAAGCACCGCCTTCTGTAAAATTGATAATAAAGTTTTTTAAATTCTGTGTAGTGCTATTTGTATTTTTCCACTGATCGTAATTGCGAGAATACCCGAATACCAGGTCTGCGTTGTCAACGGTATAAAGTGTATTATTATTTGCAGCGGTCTTTGAAAACTGGCCGTTGTTCAGCGTGGCAAATGCACCCGATAATCCCCTGCTTACTTTTAACGTTAACCCTGCGTTCAACCTGCCTTTTGTATTGTCTGAAACAGTAAAGCTGTAAGTAAGGAACGCTTCGAGCCAACTACTGCTGGTCATTTTTTCATTCAGCACTGTATTGTTTTGATTCAGGAAAAAGAAATCGCCGGTGTTCTTTGCAGTATCAATGAAATTATAACTACTGGTTTTGATGTTGGTTTGACTTCTTATGTTAGCCCCAAACGCAATGCCGTGCCTTCTGTTCAATGCAATCCGCGCATTGAGTAAATTCAAATTAAAGTTTAATTTATTGTACCGGCTGTATTCGCCGGATGTAAAAGTGTATAAAGATTTGGAAGGAGGAGAGAGCAGCGAATAGTTATGAATAGCAAACAGATTTGTACTATTCGTAACCTGTGCGCCCAAAAGAGTCAGATCCCATGAATAGGGTGTGTTAACAATGGAAGCTGGATTGTTGTGTACACCCAGGGATCCTGCATAAGATGATCCCTGAATAGCATGATAGTTCTGCGCTATACTTTCAATAGTCAGTAATGATATGCATGCAATTAAAAATAAAACCTGTTTCATAGTCTGTTCCGCAAATTACTTTTTTTCAAAAAGGTTCTCCATGCGTTTGACGGATAAGTAAAGCTGTTATTCGGGGAAAGGGTTTCATTAATCCAATGAATATATTTGTCAGCAATGGTTTGCCAAACAATCGTTGAATTATTCTCCCGGTCCTTAAACGGCCACCAAATTCCGTTTTCCATTTTTTTTCATATTGCAATTCCATTTTTTGTCTCGAAAGTTGTCCCTGCAGAAATTGTAAAATTAAGCCGGCTGCAATTTTGCTACTGTGCAAAGCCATGCTCATGCCGTTACCACACAATGGCGTTATCATACCTGCCGCATCACCCAGCATCAACACATGATTTTCCACCTGCTTTTTTTTAGTAAAAGAAACCTGTGCAATAGTAACCGGTTCTTTCCATAAAAATTCTGCATTACAGAAAATATTTTTCAGGTATGGGTTTTTATACAAAATTTCTTTTTCCATCTTATCAATACTATTGTTCGATTTTTTAAGGTTGGAAGCAGTGGTAAGATAGCAAAAGCAACAGGTATTGTTTTCTATGTTTGAAATACCACAATAACCATCATTAAAATTATACAGTGCAATACTGTCTGCAGGGAAATTTGTTTTGATATGGTATTTAACACCGATATAGTTATTGAGTTTACCTGTTTTTAGCAATGCAAAACGTCTTTTCCATTTTATATCAAGATTACTACGCTTGCCAAAGCAACCGGCAACCATTCGGGCTCTCATGCTAAAAGCAGCGCAAAAAATATCCGAAAATTCATTTTTAAAAATAACATCATTTACTTTCACCCCCTCCATCACCACAACACCTGTTGCCCTGGCAATTTGTACTAAGTCTGCATCAATTTTATAACGGCTAATGCCAAAACCGCCCAGTGGTAATTTTTGTTGAATGCTTTTGCCATTGGGAGAAGAAACAATGAGGTTTTTAATGATGGGCAAATCCATATCGCTTAAGGGATAACCAAGTTGTTCCAGGAAATTCCAGCTTTCAAGACTGATGTATTCTCCGCAAACTTTGTGGAAAGGATAGTTCTCTTTTTCCAATACAACTACTTTATAATGCTCTTTTGCAAGTTGAATAGACAATGCAAGTCCGGCAAGACCACCACCAATAATTGCAACGTCATATTCCCCCGACGGATGAAGGGTAGATATGAATTGATTACCTGAGCCGTTATCCATTTTACAAAGTTTATTCATTCCCGGCTATCAATAGCCACCTGAAAGCCCATTTCCAATGCAATTGATAATCTTTAATGCCGGCATTGTTCAACAATTGTTGCCAGTCTGTTTTCTTAAACCCTCTCTTCACGGAAAGTGGCGCATCATTTTTAACCAGGTACGAACGGGAGAAAAGCGAACTTAAAATCTTAATTGAATAGTAAGCCAAAGGGTGACGGTGTAAATCATTGATAAAAAATCCAATGCCCGCGGATGTCTTCATCCATTTGAGCATGAAGATCAAATCTTCGTTAGAAAAATGATGACAGAACAACGAAGAAAAAATAATGCCGGGTCGCTCATCATGAAATGAAACCGTTTTATAATCTGCTGTGATTAATGTTACGTTGATACCTGCGAGTTTTGTTTTTGCAACGGCAATACAATCCGCATTGATATCTATACCAGTAAAATGGGCAGTGATATTGTGTTTGATGCAATATTGATGAAGCGCAAAGATATTATCACCACCGCCGCATCCAATTTCACAGGCGGTAATTTGTTTTGTATTTCCCAATAATTTTTTAAACCCTGTAATGCTGATGGCATGTCCGCCGAGTAAGGTATTGATCACATTCAACTCCCGCATGTTCTGTTCAATATCAGAAAAAGGAATATCGTCCCTGTCGAGCAGTTCTTTCTCATATGAGCGGGTTGCAAAATTCACATTTGAAGATAGCAATAAGCGGCGTTTACTTTGATGTTGAAAGTACAAAAGTTTCCATGGTAAGTCCCGGGCCAAAAGCTGCACCGAAGATATCGCGATTGTTTGGAGCACGCTCCGCCATCATTCTTTTCAAAACAAACAAAATAGTGGGTGAAGACATATTGCCATACTCTTTCATCACAGCATAACTATGATGCAGGCTGCCCTCCGGTAATTGTAATGATTTGCCAATAGCATCAATGATTCTTCTGCCTCCGGGGTGAATACACCATTGTTCAATCTTTTCTTTTGTTTTTCCTGCATGTAGTAGCGCACGGTTTACCATTGGCTCAAAGTCCGCTTCAATTAATTCCGGTACATATCCACTTAATGTCATTAAGAAACCACTGCCCGACAGTTCCCATGCCATGTCCTTTTTTCCTTTTACTACAACTTCTGAATAAAAACTTGTGATGGCCAATCCTTCTTTTTTATAATCATCATGTGTAACCAGGACCGCTGCTGCTCCATCTCCAAATAATAGACTGGAAGCGATATTATCTGTGGTAGGCTCTTTTTGAAAATGAAGCGTACATAATTCGGTGCATACTATTAATACTTTAGCATGTATATCTGTCTTGCAAATTGAGTCTGCCATCTTTAATGCATGGATGGCCGCATAACAACCCATAAAATTGACTGAAGTACGGTAAATATTTTTAGGAAGGTCCATTAATTCCATCACTTGTAGATCAAGTCCGGGTGCACTCATGCCCGTACAACTAACCGTTATCAGGTGGGTAATGTCTGAAGCAGTTGTTTGTCCATCGATGCAATGACGTATGGCATCGATGCTTAAAGGGGCAGCATATTTATTATACCAAAGCATGCGCAGTTCCAGTGAAGGAAATGGCTCAAGGTTCTCTGAATGCGGATAAAACTTCCAATCGTTGATACTTTTATTGTAATCGGCAACAACCGAATACCTGGTATCAATACCGCTCTGGTGGTAAAGGAATTTTAGTTTTCGTTTATCCACTTCATTCATTGCATAGACATGCTGCATGAAATGCAGAATGTCTTCCTGCTTGTGTTTATGAGATGGTACCGCTGTACCTATTGAAATAATTTTACTCAAAAAATTTCCAGATTAAAAGAATTAAAAATCCAATATTGGTGCATATAGAAGCCAGTAAGTTCATTCGCATGGTATGGCGAAAATCTGCATTGGCTGTATTTTTCCATACTTTTATTGCCCACACAAAGAAATATACGATAATGGGTAGCATACAGGTTGCCAGTACAAAGAATTTATTCCATTCCAATTGTTCAAAGAAATGAATGGCCAATACTATAAATGCCAGGCAATACACAAATGCAGTAAATAAAAATGTGCCACGATATCCCAAAAAGCTACTGATGCTCTTAACGCCGTCTTTTTTATCTGCATCATGCTGGTAAACCTGGGTGAGCGGATAAAAACCACCAATTAGTAAACTACTGGCCAGCATACCGGTTACAGGTACCTGAACTGTAATGGGTTCATGGCTACCACTGTAAACCAGCCAAAATGTAACAGCTCCCTGAAAAATAACTACGGTGAGATAGCCAATAATTGGATATTTTTTTAATCGTATGCCCCTGTAACTATAGGCTCTTGAAGCAAGAATGTAGAATATAATACCCAGGGCGAAGTAAATACCAATGCTGAGTGAAAGCAAAATGGCACAACCATCGAGGAGTAATGTAACATAAAACAATTCACGGGTAGGTTGCATGGGCTTTTTTAAACCTCCGATACTCGTTTCATCCCTGTCCATATAACTGTTATAGCCATTGCTTGCGGGGTAAACCAGTACATGCAGGATAATAAAAATAATCAGCGCGCGCCACCAATTTGTATAAACCAGCTGGCTAAGCGCAAATAAAAAAACCGGCAACAGGAAAAAAGAAAAATGAAATCTTAATAGTTGTATTGTTGATTTCCGCATACTGCTTCAAGGTAGGAAAATTTATTTTGTGTTTTAATCTGAATGGTATTATAGTCTACACTGTTTATTATTTTACCTGTACAACCACAGCGCTGATTATAATTTTTTAGTTGTTAATGGCTACGATTAACAATGCTCATGGCTCATGACCTCGTCCTTGAAAACGGCGCTGCACCCGTTTCTTTGCTTTGCAATCCGGCTATCGCCTGAGTTGAAACGGCTGAAGCGCGTTTTTCAGGGACTGTTGTTGATCTTTCACCCTGCTTCCATTGCAAAAAATTATCTATTCATGCAGGATTTAAATTTCGCCTAAAAAATCCCACTGATGAGTGGGATATGTGTAAGTATTGGTAACAAAAATATTTTTATACAAGCATTCTGATGGGTTCTTCCAGCAAGCCTTTCAAAGTAAGTAAGAATGCGGCACCGCTGGCGCCATCTACTACCCTGTGATCGCAACTCAAAGTTACCTTCATTACATTGCCCGGTTTTACTTGTCCGTCTTTTACTACCGGCACTGATTGTATACCTCCAACTGCCAATATACAAGCATCAGGTGGATTGATAATAGCGGTAAATTCATCTACTCCAAACATACCAAGATTAGAAATGGTAAACGTGTTGCCTTCCCAATCTGCAGGTTGTAATTTTTTATCTTTTGCTTTCTGAGCAAGGTCTTTTACTTCTGCACCAATCTGGCTCAAAGACTTCGTATCCGCAAAACGTATAACGGGTACCAGTAAACCATCGGGTATGGCTACTGCAACACCAATATTTATATGATGATTGGTTCTTATTTTATCTCCCAGCCAACTGCTGTTTACTGCAGGGTGCTGTTTCAAGGCCAGTGCGCAGGCTTTTAACACCAAATCATTAAAGGAAATTTTTATTTTACTTACTTCATTGAGTTTGGCGCGGCTTTCAATGGCTTTATCCATATCAATACTCATCGTAACATAAAAATGCGGAGCAGTGAATTTACTATCAGCCAAACGTTTGGCAATTACTTTTCGCATTTGAGATACCGGTACTTCGTCAAAACTTGTCTGGCCGGCGGGTGCTGTACTAACAGGTGCAGTTGAAGAAGGTGCTGCAGTTGCCGCAGCAACTGGTTTATAATTGTCAATATCTGCTTTTGTAATTCTTCCACCATCACCAGAGCCTTGTACAGAAGCTATATTGATTCCTTTTTCAGCAGCTAATTTTTTTGCCAGCGGAGATGCTTTCACTCTTCCGTTTGTGTTTCCGGATGCAGCATTTTCAGCAGGCGCTTCCGTTGTTATTGTGGTACTTGCGGCGGTTTTCTCTTCAGGAACTTCTTTAGCAGGAGCACTAACGGAACCGCCTTTCGCTGCTGCAACAATTTTATCGACATCTACTTTTCCTTTTTCACCAATGATACACAGTAATGCATTCACTGGAACCTTATCTCCTTTTTGTGCTCCTATATATAAGAGTGTGCCGTTTTTATAACTTTCCAGTTCCATCGTGGCTTTATCTGTCTCCACATCAGCCAGCAAATCACCTTTTTTAACGGCATCGCCCACGTTTTTATGCCAACCGGCTATAACACCTTCTGTCATGGTATCGCTCAAGCGTGGCATTAATATCACTTCTTCAATTTTTGAAAGATCCATGGCTGCATCAGCAGGTGCGGGAACGGGCGTTTCTTTTTTTGCCGGCGGAGTTTTACTTTCTTTTTTGGGTTCCGTTTTTTTATCAGCAGGAGCAGCGGCTGGTTGTGATGAACCACTTTTTAAAAGTCCGGATATATCTTCACCCGGTGATCCAATGATGGCCAGCAGATCATTTACCTGCAATTTGCCTCCTTTATCGCTACCGATATGCAACAGGGTACCATCTTTATAACTTTCCAGTTCCATGGTAGCTTTATCTGTCTCCACTTCAGCAAGCAAATCGCCTTTCTTTACGGAATCACCTACTTTTTTGTGCCAGGCTGCAATCACGCCTTCAGTCATCGTGTCGCTCAATCGGGGCATAAGAATCGCTTCAGCCATAATATTCTTAAGATTTGAACGTCGAAATTAAGGCAAAAACAGCAATTGAATGCGGAGAGGGGTAACTTAATGTTGTGGCACCGGCGGTGGTCCATCCGGTAACATGGGCTTCCAAACCTCATTGCCTTTTCGCTGATCAAATTCTTTACGGATATCCTGCCGCAGCTTTTCATTTTCAAATAAATCAACCATGGTAGTGGATAATGATTTTGCCGCGAACAACATTCCTTTGTGACCAATTGACATACCACCGCAGGCAACCACTACCCATGAATGCCAGGGTGCTTCAAATGGTGCAGTGGCCGCCAGTAAAGTAATTTCAGGAACGGTATAACTGATATCTCCCACATCTGTTGAGCCTCCGTCAGGATCTGTTTTTGTTGTTTCCAACGGCTTAATGACTCCCTTCATTCCTTTTGCTTCAACACCATACTCCTTCATGATGCGATTGGCAAAATCATTTTCTTCTTTTGTATAAATAATGGGCCCTACTATCTCCATGTTCGCCTGTAGTGCTTTGGCACCGGTTTCATTGATTAATAATTCATAATCGCCGCTTAATAATTTTATTGAACTTTCAACGCCAGCCATGGTTGCGGCACCCTGCGCAATTTCACGCATTCTTTTTTCAACTGCGGCTACACCTGTCCGTTTGGAATCGCGTATCCAGAGCCATACCGAGGCTTCGGCAGGAACAACATTTGGCACTTCACCTGCTTTCTTAAATACATAATGCATGCGTACACTCGGGTGAACATGTTCCCGCAGGTAATTAATACCGTGAGCAAAAAATTCAGCGCCATCCAATGCACTTCTTCCATTCCATGGATCTGCTGCCGCATGCGCACTCTTGCCTTTGAATTCGATCAGATAACTCACCATTGATTGGGAACTCTGCATATTGGCTTTGTTTTCGGAATCCGGGTGCCAGTCTAAACTGATATCTACATCATTGAATAAACCGGCACGCGCCATGTAAATTTTCCCGCCAATATCTTCTTCTGCAGGCGTACCATAAAAACGAACGGTTCCTTTTATTTTTCCTGTTGCTATCAATTCTTTAATGGCTACTGCCGCTCCCAGACTGGCTGCGCCAAACATGTTATGTCCACAACCATGTCCAGGTGCGTTTTCTTTCAATACTTCCCTGGTTGGTTGTGCTTTCTGAGATAAGCCTGGCAATGCATCAAACTCTCCAAGTATGGCAATTACCGGTTTGCCCGCACCGTATTCTGCTGTAAATGCGCTGGGCATCGCGGCTACACCCCGTTGAACCTTCAAACCATTTTTCTCTGCATAGTCTGCCAGTATCTTAGCCGATTGATTTTCTTTCAACGCAATTTCTGCAAATTTCCACACTGAATCGCTGAGATTGATCAATTCCTGTTGATGTTTTTCAACAGAAGACAATACCATCTTCTTGTTTTCTGGAATTTTTAATGTTTTGTTCTGGGCAGATAAAAAACTGGTAGTATGAATGCATACTACCAGGAGCAAATATTTATTATAAATCATGCAGTTGTTGTTTGGTAAATTAAATTACGAAACAAAATGTATCCATGATTACTTTTTACAATAAAGTGCCTTTTAAAATAATAGCAGCAATCGTAAAATAAATAACCAATCCTGTTACATCTACCAGTGTGGCTACCAGCGGTGCAGAAGAAGTAGCCGGATCTATTTTGAATTTCTTCAGTACCATGGGTATCATTGAACCACTTAATGTACCCCAGATAACAATACCGATCAGCGAAAAGAATATGGTTACTGCCAACAATACCCAATGGGATCCATAATTATACAGGTGAAGGTTTTGCCAGAGCGTGATGCGCAGAAATCCAATCGCACCCAGCAGAATACCCAGCGAAAGGCCGGATAATAATTCACGTCTCATGACATACCACCAATCGCGTAACGACAATTCTTTTAAAGACATGGCGCGTATAATTAGTGTAGCAGCCTGCGATCCACTGTTACCGCCACTGGAAATTATCAATGGGACAAACAGTGCCAGCACAATGGCTTTGGACATCTCCTTATCAAAATAACCCATGGCTGTTGCAGTAAACATTTCGCCTAAAAATAAAATGATCAACCAGCCGGCGCGCTTGCGCAGCAAAGAGAAGAAAGGCGTTTTTACATAAGGATAATCCAGTTCTTCCAATCCCCCGAATTTCTGGATGGCGGCTGTATCTTTTTGTTCAACAACATCCAATACATCATCCACCGTAATTACACCCAGCAATACATTATCATCATTTGTAACAGGCAACACTACCCGATCATATACTTTGAATTTGGAAACGGCTTCTTCTTTGCTATCTGTCATTTTCAGGCTTACACAAAATCCGTCCAGTATGTCTTCAATTTTACGGGAAGGTTCATTGAGTACAAAACGGCGAACAGGAATGTCGTCAATAAGCCTCCCTTTTTTATCTACTACATAAATAACATTGGCGGCTTCAGAATCTTTGTGAAATTTCCTGAGGTGTTCATTGGCGGCGGAAATGGTCATATCCCGTTCAATGGTTGCAAAATCTGTATTGATGATTCTCGCTACGCTTCTTTCCGGGTAACCCAGCAAATCATGTGTTGTTTTTTTATTGGTCTCGTTCAGGTAATCAATAAAAGAAGATAATTCAACACCGTTTAATGCTGAATAAAAATTCATCCGGTCATCTGAACTCAATTCATTCAAAATGTAGGAAGCTTGTTCACGCGAGATACCTTTGATTATTTTTCTTTGCAGCTGTTCATCTATGTATGGAAAAACCTGCACCTGTTTGCTGGCCGCAAAGGATTTAAAAGCAGGTATGGCTTTTTCGGCCGGTATACTGGTGAAAATGGTTGAGACTTCTGATGGGTGCACATAGTGTTTGTCTTTTGAAAGGCCAAGCAGTCCGGTAAAATCACCTTTCAAAATGTGGGACCGTATTTCTTTCAGTTTTATTCCGGATTGTTTCAGGAAATCAACCATATATTGGCAGTTTAGCCGTGTAATTTAAGCTGATATGGAATCAGCAATTGTTAACGAGATCAATTTTTCATTACTGCATTATAATTCAAAATGTAAACGCAGTGCTACAGTTTGAACAGGTCCGCGATCTTTATTATAAGCAGGATGGATGATAAACTGGTAGTCCGGACTGAGCAATAAATGCAACTCTTTAATATTGTATCCATAAAACAATTCAAAAACATTCTCAGTTCCATAATTTAATTTTCCATCGCCAATAATAAAACCATAGCCGCCATTTTCCAGGTATTTGCGATGAGGTTTGGATATGCCATTGCCGGTATAGGCTATTCCAATTTTATCACCCAAACGTTTCCATGCATTGCCATTCAATGAAAGCCCGGTGGAAAAACTTCTGTCTATTTCAGTAAAAGCCCAGGTTTCATTGTTGCCATCGTTCCAGCTATACCGATAAAAAGTTCCACCATTTTGAAATTGATGTTCGGCATTTATATAAAAACCGGTTTTATCGCGACTGTATTTTCGATTTGCTGTAATATCTGGTGAAAGGAATTGAATCAATCCTTCTTTAACAGCTTCATTGTAATTACCCATTCTTGCTTTGTTGTAAAAACCACCCAGGCGGATAACTATTTTATCAATCTTGTTTAAATGGAATTGTTTTTCCGCTTCCACTACAGAACCAAAAGCATTATTAATATTCTTATCAAGCACCTGTCCGTTTGCAAATTCTGGTACTTGTATCAATCCACCGCGCAGCGCCCAGTCAACTTTTTTTAATTCAATCACAAGTCCATTGGTATAGCCTCTTGTATTTGCCGGGTAATCCCAGGCACCAGCACTCATCAGGCTCCAGTTCATAAAATCCGTACGGGGATCATGACTATAACTGTTGTCATCAAAAAAATCTGCCACACTAAACTTACCTGCACGAATGGCGAGATAAGAGATGGCCCTATATTGTCTCAATTGATTCTGATCGTCTTCTATCAACTCTTTATCATCAGACAAAGGAAATTTCTGTTCAATATAAGCACGGGCCAGATAGAGTTTCGGTTCTGCACTTCCTATCCTGAATGTTTCTCCATTGGGAAACCCGGCTATACCGGTTGCTTTACTTAATCCTTCGCCCCCTGCAATTTCTGCATTAATAAATATAGCAGCATTGCGCCACAATCTTCTGCCAACATAATAAGTATTGGTAAACGAAACTTTTGTGCCTTCAGAAGTTTGCAAACTATTGTTGCCGGAATATTTTGCTGCAAAATTGAAATGGTACTGGGGAATAACGGTTGCCTGTAAGTGAAGACTCCAATTTTTTTGAATACTACTGTCTTTGATGATTTGTGCGGCTGCCGGAAAAGACGCGATTAAAATTACGAACACGAATTTCATTTTCATCTGGTTTAAAAATTGAACGCGCAAAAATAGAAAATGCATGCAGTTTAACACAGTTGTATGGCATCAATCTTTGCAATAAGGATGCGAAAAATGCATGATTATTTTTTATTGCTTTTTGAAACCCTTATGGAAATATTTCACTTCCACATCTCATTATAAATTGTCAATTATGCATGCCAATCGCATACTAACAGCCGACCTGCTCGATATTCTGTTTGACGAACGCAATAAAGAATATGGAGCATATGATCTGAGAAAGAATTACCAGCGAAGACTGGGACGTTCGGTATTGTCAATGTTGATAATTGTAATGCTGTTGATGATCGCTTATTTTTTATTCGGATCCGCAAAGCCTGGTAGTACTGGATTATTAGCAGGTCCAGACGTTAAATTAGATGCTATAACACCCAAAGAAAAAAAACAGGAAATAATTGTTCCGCCTCCGGTTAAACATGAGATCCCGAAATTGAAAACCATTCCCTATACGGTACCTAAGATTGAAGTGGATCCACCAGCAAATGAAAGGCCACCGGAAATGAAGGAAGTGGAGAATGCAAAAATAGCCGACTATACAAGTAATGGAAAAGACGATGACGGCAGCATTACGCTACCGGTGGATGAAAGAAAAGGAATAGTTGACGCACCCAAAAAGCAGGAAGAGGATGCGCCCTTTACAAGAGTAGAAATAGAATCACAATACCCTGGTGGACTAACAGCATGGGCCGCTTACCTTAACCGCAACCTGACTTACCCGCAGGATGCAGTTGATAAAGAAATCCAGGGAACCATCATAATACAATTTATAGTTGACGTTGCAGGAAATGTAAGTGATGTAATAGCTGTAAGCGGTCCGGAGGAATTACGCCTGGCTGCTATCAATGTGATAAAGAAAAGTGGTAAGTGGACGCCTGCCATACAAAATGGTCAGAAAGTAAAATCCTATAAGAAACAACCTGTTTCGTTTCGGTTGCAAGACAATTAGTTGAAAAGCCAGATGTCAGGTGCCTGATTTCATCTACTCTGAATACCTGGTTATTTTTGGCCAATAATTATTTTCTATTTTTTGGGGTGAACCGCCCCGGTAGCTTCGAAACCCGGTAATTCGCGTTTAGGGCGACCCACCCGAGGTCGGTTCCAAGGTGGCTCTCCCTTGCTTAGGAATTTCAGCTAACAAGACTCACTGGATGGCTCACCCTAAAATCAATATAGCATTAGCCTTCCATAGCATTTTATGAAAGTCGAATCATACTTGCCCGCATGACCTTGCCCGGCGGGTATCAGAAAATCATACATCCTCCACCTATTTGGTTATCACTCCCACTTTTTTCAGGAATCCCCTGCTGCTGCGGTGGTGCATGAATTTAAATACCAGTGAATAAATAGCAGGTAGTATTAGCAATGTAAGGATCGTAGAAGTTATCAATCCGCCAATAACAACAACCGCTAACGGTTTTTGCGTTTCACTGCCAATACCTGTTGATATAGCAGCCGGCATTAAGCCAATCATTGCCATTAAAGCAGTCATTACAACGGGTCTCACTCTCGATATCACTCCTTCGCGGATAGCATCGTCCAGATGCATGCGGGCGGCTAAATTTTTACGGAATACCGATATTAAGATTACACCATTCTGAATACAAACACCAAACAAAGCGATAAAGCCAATACCTGCGGAAATACTAAAGTTGATGCCAGTAATATGTAGTGCCAGTATTCCACCTATCAAAGCAAAGGGCACATTCATAATCGTCAGTAATGCGTCTTTCACATTGCCATATGTAATGAATAGTATTAAAAAGATAACCAATAAACAAATAGGTACTACGCGATTCAAAGTTTTGGTTGCACGTTGCTGGTTTTCAAATTCACCGTTCCAGCTCATCTTATAGCCCTCTGGTAAATGAACGGCTTCATTTACTTTTTCCTGCGCTTCCGCAATGGTGCTCCCCAAATCTCTTTCACGTACAGAAAATTTAACGGCGATATGTCGCATGTTGTTATCCCGGAATATAAACGCAGGACCCGTTAATGTTTTTATGATCGCAATCTCTTTCAATGGTACTTTAGCACCATCGCTGGTGGGTACCATTAAATTCTCAATAGTAGCCTGTGATCCGCGAAACTCCTGCTGGTAACGAACCCGCACATCAAATTTTCTTTCTCCTTCATAAAGTTGGGTGGCAGCTTTTCCACCGATGGCCATTTCAATAACGGCATTGGCATCTGCAGTAGTAACTCCATAGAAGGCCATCTTTTGTTGATCCAATTCTATCCTGAATTCTGGCTGTCCAAGGTTTCTAAGCACACCCAAATCTTCAATGCCCCGCACGGTTTTGAGTACGTTCAGTACACTGTCTGCTTTATCATCCAATGTTTTGAAATCGGGTCCGAAAATTTTCACCGCAAGTGCTGCATTTACGCCCGCTACCGCTTCTTCCACATTATCGCGGATGGGTTGGGAATAGTTAAATGTAATGCCCGGAAATTTTCTCAACTGCGCATCCATCTCATCTATCAATTGTTCACCGGTAATTTTTCTTTCCCATTCTTTTTTTGGTTTCAAATCAACTTGTATCTGTACATTGAAAAACCCTTTGGGATCTGTTCCATCATTGGTTCTTCCTACCTGTGACAAAGTTTGTTTCACTTCCGGAAACTTTGCCAGTATGTCGATCATTTTATTTGAAATGGTATTGGCTTCAGTGAGGGATACACTCATGGGTAACTCGGCTTCCACCCATAATGCACCTTCATTCAAATCAGGTAAAAATTCAGTACCTAGGAATTTAAAAGAGAAAAAGCTAACGAGCATCACTGCCAATGCCAGTAGCACGCTCTTCTTTTGGTTGCGATAAACAATATCGAATAATTTGCTGACTCCCTTTTCAAAAAATATAACAATGGGATTATGTTTCTCGCGCACATTTCTTCTTAATAAAATACTTGAAAGCGCAGGTACCAACGTGAGCGTAAACAGCAATGCTCCCAGCAAAGCAAAACCCAATGTATAAGCCAGTGGCGCAAACATTTTTCCTTCCACTTTCTGAAATGCGAAAATTGGAATTAGACAGGTAATGATAATCAGTTTTGAAAAGAAAATGGCTTTTCCCATTTCCGTTCCGGTATTTTTAAACAACCCCAGTTTAGCCAGCTTATTGAATTTTTCCATACCCACTTCGCGGGCTTTGTGATCCAATGCCACAAATAAACCTTCCACCATAACTACTGCGCCGTCGATGATGATTCCAAAATCGATAGCACCCATGGATAGCAGGTTTGCACTCATCCCTTTTATGCGCATACAAATAAAAGCAAACAGTAATGACAGCGGGATGATGATACTAACGGTGAGGGTCGTACGCCAGTCGGCCATAAACAACAACACTATCACCGTAACCAGTACAATGCCTTCAATGAGATTATGAATCACAGTTTCCTGCGCAAAGTCCATGAGGTTGGTGCGATCATAAAAAGTACTGATCTTTACGTCTTTTGGCAAGATAGAATTGTTCAGGTCATTTACTTTAGCACGAACCCTGTCAAGCACCTCACTGGGATTTTCTCCTTTGCGCATCACGATGATACCTTCCAATACATCTTCCTGCTGGTCTCTTGCAACCTGTCCCAGCCTTGGTTTGCCAGCCTCCACTACATTGCCAATATTTCTCACCAGTAATGGAACACCATTTATTTTATTGATGATGATATTGTTGATATCTTCTACATCGTTCAATACACCGATGCCCCTGACTACATAACTTTGTCCATTTCGTTCAATTACATCACCCCCTACGTTTACGTTACTTTTTGCAATGGCGTTGTAAACATCAAGGGAAGTCAGGTTGTATTTGATAAGTAATTGCGGATTCACACTTACCTCAAACGTTTTTTCTTCGCCCCCAAAACTATTTACATCTGCTATGCCCGGTACGCTTTTGAACTGGCGATCCAGTACCCAGTTTTGAATAGTGGTTAAATCGCGGATAGAACGGGTCTTACTTTTTAATGTATAACGAAAAATCTCGCCTGTAGGTCCATAAGGGGGTTGCACATCTGGTTTTACACCATCGGGTAAATCGGCTCCACCCAAACGGCTAAATACCTGCTGGCGTGCAAATGCATCATCCACATCATCATCAAAAATGATTCGCATATAGCACAAGCCAAATGCTGAAGTAGTACGGAGGTTGGATTTTTTCTGAACAGAATTCAAGACTGTCTCCAATGGGATGGTTACAAACTTTTCTACCTCCTCTGCACTACGGCCCGGCCATTGCGCGATGATGATGATCTGTGTATTGGTTACATCCGGAAAAGTTTCTATTGGTGTTTCAGTGTAACTCCATATACCTATCGCCACCAGTATACCTGTCATGAAAAAGACAAAATAGCGGTGCCGGAGCGAAAAATGTATAATACTTTTTATAAACTTGTTCATGGGAAATTTTATGTAGCCATCTTTTATTTATAAACCTGGCGTAAAGCAGCCTGCCGCGAAAGATGCGGTAATGCTACTGTTCTATTCTTCTTTCAACGCATTAAATAATAAAATTTGATTATTGCCAACCAACTGTTCGCCTGCTTTGATACCAGCTCCGATATAATCCCGGCCACCAACCGATTTTAGTAGTTGTACTTCTCTTAATTCCAGGTTGCAGTTATCGTGATAAATAATAACATATGTTTTGTCGTTGTCAGTAATAACTCCATCGGATGGAATGGCTACTGTTTTACGGCCTTCTTTATTTTCAATTAATATATTAGCAAACATTTCAGGTTTCATGCGCATACCGGGGTTGGCTAAACGCACTCTTATTTTCATTACTTTGGTTACGGGGTCAAGTATCTGGTTTACCTTGTCTACCACTCCGCTAAATGTTGAGTCGGGATAAGCAAGTGTGGTTACTTTTGCGGTATAACCCTCTTTTACTTTAGCAATATCGCTTTCGTACACATTGGCCCAAACCCATACATCGCTGATATCTCCAATGGTGAATAAGTTATCGGCATTGTCATTCCTGATAAAACCACCCTGGCTTATTTTTTTCTCTACAACATAACCACTCATTGGTGCAGTAATTATATAAGTGCCGTTTACAGAAGTATGCCCGCCACCGTTAATGGCTATTTGTTCCTTTATTTTATTTGTAACAGAGAGCGCTTTGTTATAATTTTCTTTGGCTTCAATGAATTCTCGCTCACTGGCAATGCCATTTTTATAAAGCGATTCAGTATTGTCCATTTGCTTTTTTGCAATGGTCACATCATTACCGGTTGTTGACAAGTCGCTGTAATTGCCCGCCACATCAGCGCTTTTGATCACTGCCAAAGTCTGCCCCCTGCTTACTTTGTCTCCAATAGAAACTTTTACTTCCACCACCTGTCCGCTGCTGAATGGAAATACTTTCACTACTTTATTGTCATTGAAACTAATTTCACCAGAGAGCTTCAACTCATCATTGATATTTTCTATGCCGGCAGTATCAATATGTATCAATTTGGATAGAGAGTCTGAAATACAAACTTTGTCTTTTTTGGCCGGCGTTTTATTTTCTGTACCGCTGTTGCACGACGTGAGCCACAATGCCAGTACAGTTAAAAAAGATGATTGAATAATTTTTATCATTGTAGGAATTTATACTATATAGATTTTAATAGAGGTTTAAAATATTAGCTCCTGTACTATAGTTAAGTTCTTCTGCGGCGCTGCGCAGGTTGCCCTGTTGCTGGAGTTGTTTTGTGGCTGCTTCCTTGTAAGCATCAAAAAAATCAATAAACTCGAGTAAACTCACCTGTCGCTGCTGGTAACTCTGAATCATGTTTTGCATCAGTTGGTTGTACCGGCTCATAAAATCTGGTGAGATGGTTTGTTGTAATTGCTGAACCGTTATTAATTTATGATAGGCAGTCATGACATCATGTTCTACTGAATTTTGAACCTGTTGTACCATCACATCTGCCTGCTTAATATTGAGCTGCGCGGCTTTTATATTTCCTTTATTCCTGTTTAACAGGGGAAGTGGAAGCGAAATCCCTAATCCCCAGAAATTATTGATGTAACTGCTGCGCTGATCATATTCCAACCCAACCGTTACATCAGGCACGGTGAGTGCTTTCTGATAATTAAGGTTATGTTGCTGAGATAATAAATTGGTTTGTGCCAATTGTATATCGGGGCGGTTATTCCTGGCAGTGTCTATCAGCGCTGCGAGGCTGAATGGAATGTTTACAGAAACTGTTTCCTTTAATTGTGGAACGAAAATGGTATCTCCTTTTACCTGTAACAGGGTGGTGAATTCTTTTTGTATGTCGGCAGATTGTCTTTGCAGATCTGCGGCATCACTTTGCAAATTAAAAAGCAATGCCTTGATACGGATATTATCTTTCTGAGAAATATTGCCGGCCTGCAATTGTGCATCCATACCTGTTGCCAGTTTTTTCAACGCATCAATTTCAGCATTGTAAATATTTAGTGTCTGAAATTGCTGACCAAGTGTTGTAAAATCGTTACGTAATATGAAACGCAGGTTGCGAAGCAGATCGTTGAATTGCTGCGTTGCGCTCAATACATCGTCATTAACCAGTTGGACTAATTTATTTCTTTTACCTGCGGTTTTTACTACTTGTTGTAATTGCAGGTATACCTGTCCAAAATTATTGTTGTGACGAAAAAATTTGCCGTCGTAAATATTTTGATCGGTATTTAATACAGGGTTATCCCAATACCTGGCTTGCTGAACCAGGGCTTTATTGATGTCTATATTATATTGCTGCGCCAGCAAAGACAGGTTATTCTGTAAAAAAATAGATTCAGCCCTGGGTAATGTGATTTGAACAGAATCGGTTTTTTGCGCCTTGCTGCTAATGCCAAAAAGCAATAAAAAAAATGCCAGTTTGCAACGGCGGTATTTCATGGTTGAAGGTTTTATCTGTAGCTGCAAAGCTGCTGTTGTCTTTGGTTAAACGGTGATTAACAACTGTTAAACAGCAGTTAACCACATTGGGAAAAATAGCAAACGAAATGGTTTTATGCTTGTTGTTGAGTGGAAGGCTGTTTATTGTTATTTGCTGGTTATTGAAATAAAAAAAGGGGCATGTGCCCCGTAGAAAATAATTTGTTCTTTGCTTATCTATACAGTAGACAATGAAGGAACATTAAAACGAAAGCCAACTCCGTGGATGGTTTCCAGCACTATTTCAGGATCGGCCTTAAAGTGTTTGCGCAATTTTGTAATAAATACATCCATGCTTCTGCCAAGAAAATAATCATCCTTACCCCATACATTCAATAGCACTTCTTCGCGTTTTAAAACTTTGTTCGGATGCTTACATAAAAATTTCAACAGGTCGGCTTCTTTTTGTGTCATGGAAGAGACTCCCTGTGCAGATGTTATTTTAAGATCGGTATAAGAAAATTTTAATTTATTAATCTGGAACTCCTGCACCTGTTCTGAATACATTTTTTTTGTACGACGTAAAAAAACTTCCATTCGCAAAAGTAATTCAGACATATTGAATGGCTTGGTGATATAATCATCGGCACCAGACTGGAAGCCTTTTATTTTATCTTCTTCCATAGATTTTGCAGTAAGAAAGAGAATGGGCACCAGGTCGGTTTGCTGGCGTATTTTTCTTGCTACAGCAAATCCATCTTTATTGGGCATCATAACATCCAGCAGGCAGATATCGAATTCACTTTTATTGAATCTTTCAATGGCTGTTTGCCCATCGGCGCAAAGCAATACTTCATAACCATCTTCTTCCAACGCATCTTTGATGATGAAACCAAGTGACGCATCATCCTCCGCCAACAATACTTTTGCTTTATTCGTCATAATTAATTCTTTTAGGAAATACAAATTTGGAGCATAGTTTATACCAGTTGCTGTTAACTACTTGTTATTTGACGGTCAAAATTATTGTAGCGGTAATATGATCCTGAACTCTGTGCCTATTCCGGGAATACTGTTTACAATTATTTTCCCTTTATGGGCATCGATTACTTTTTTTACGAAATTAAGGCCCAGTCCAAACCCTTTTACGTTGTGAACATTCCCGGTTGGTACCCTGAAAAATTTTTTGAATAATTGTTTCAGGTATTTTTTTTCTATGCCGATGCCATTGTCTTTCACGGATATAGTATAATGGCCGTTCTCTGAAGCAGTGGTAATGATGACATGTGGTTCCTTTGAATATTTAATGGCGTTCTCAACCAGGTTCACCACAACCATTGCAATATTGCTTTCATCGGCAATGATACTTTTATTGGATTCTTCCTGTACAAATGCTATCCTGGTATTTGTTTGAAGGATTAGCGGATCCATATCCTTTAATACGTCTTTAATAATATCATTTGGGATGAAGGCTGCTTTTTCCAATGGCAACTCGTGTTGATCTATACTGGCTGTTTTTAATAATTTTTCTACCTGCGCTTGCAGGTGTTCTGTTTGTTGTGCAATAATAGTGCTGTATTTCTTTAGGCGCTGGGGTTGCTCGGTAATGGGAGGGCTGTTCAAAACACCTGCCGCCAGTTTCATTACAGCCAGTGGGGTTTTGAATTCATGTGTAAAATTATTGACAAAATCCTTTTGTACTTCGTTCAGGAATTTTTGTTTGTAGAAATAAAACATACTGGCAGCAAAACCAAGCAGTACCAACAATAACAATAAACTTGTTACTATCCAGAAATTCAACTGATGAATGATGTATTGCTGGCGGTGGGGGAAATATAAATGTATATAATCATAATTTTTATTGAATACCGTAAGATCAACTGGGGTAAACTGGGCATGACTGGTGAGCTGAGATTGTGTTGAAGCGGCTGTAGGCAGGTATACCTGGTACAAATAGCTTTTCGCGCTATCACTGTATACTGCCATTTTGCAATCCGTGAATACGTTGAAATCCTCAAACTCACTTGCTAAATAATATACCAGCGAATCTTTTTGAGGAATGGTATCAACCTGGATAAGGAATGTATTTGGATTAGGACGTTCAATCAATTTTTGAATTTGCGTGCCCGGGTTGTCGTCCAGTTCCATGTCTTCACAAACACCCCGAATACTCTTTACAACATTTGTACTGAATTCTTTTTGTTCAAAATTGTACACTTTAATTATCCAGTAAAGCTGAACCAGCAATATGATCGCCACCAATACAGTAAGCGATAACATCATCCATTTTAGTGTTACAGATCGCATATAGTTTATAAGTTACGAAACCCCGGACAAATATGCGACCATTTGCATTTAGCGCCTATACCACTCGTGTTAACCAGCAGTTAAGTATTAACACAGGTTAAGCTGCAGTTAACAACCGGGTATAATTTTATGGAGAGTTTATTGTGGCGCAACTTAGCCATGCAAACTTTTGCAAATTCAAGATCGTAGTAATAGAGGGTTCTTTTTAGGGTTTATGCGCCGCCTTTCCAGGTGGCGCAACTCTTTTAAATTCCTATGGATATATTGATTGATCGTATGCCACTATACTGGAACAATGTCTTTTACGTTACCGGTTCTTTTTAAAACACCCCAGTTTTGTAATTCTCCTTTGATGGCTTTGCGGAAAGTTTTGAATAAAACATAATACATCAGCCAGCGGTAGATAAACCTTTGAGGTATCAGCCAAATCAGTTTGCCATAATGTTCTTTTTCAAAACTAAAAGCCAGAATGGATACTGCTGCATCCACCAGCATAAATACCAGGTAATAAGTAAGAATTTTTTCCTGGTTCCCGGTTAATATTCCCAATACCATAAAAAAATCTGCCAACGGTGCAATAATGGGTATAATGAATTGGAAAATTAAAATATTGGGCAGGGCTACCCATCCAAGCCATTTGTATTTCCAGTTAAAAAGAGCATCCCTGTTTTTCCAAAACGTTTGCATAACGCCAAAGCTCCAGCGAAAACGTTGTTTTAAAAACATTTTGACTGATTCTGGTGCTTCCGTTAATGCAATTGCTGCATTTTCATTTTTAATCAGGTAGCCACACCGGAGGATACGAACTGTGAGATCGCAATCTTCTGCCAGTGTATCGGTAGTGAATGCACCCGCTTCTTCAATGGCTTTTTTGCGAAATGCACCGATAGCACCGGGCACAACGGTAATGGCATTGATGGCGGCAAATGCTTTGCGGTCAAAATTCTGGCTGGTAATGTATTCAATCGCCTGCCACCGTGTAATCATGTTTACTTCATTTCCAACTTTTACATTTCCTGCTACAGCGCCAACTTTATCGTTGACAAAATGTGCCATCAGTTTGCTAACCGCATCCGGCAATAACTTGGTGTCTGCATCAATACAAACCACAAATGCCGCGGTAGATTGGGCGATGCCGAAATTAAGTGCAGATGCTTTTCCGCCGTTGGGTTTGCTGAGCACTTTCATCCTAGGTTCTTTAGAAAATGCGGTATTTACTTTTTCAAATGTGCTGTCTTTGCTACCATCGTCAACAAAAATGATTTCAAAATTTGGATAATCTGTTTTTAATAAGTTATTCAGAGAATTAACAGCATTTACTTCCTCATTGTACGCAGGAACGATGATGCTCACCAATGGCGCCAAGTTTTTATCTGACCAAACCGGTAATGATGAGACGGTGCTGAGTTGCTGCTGATGACGGGAAGCCAGCACTGCCATCAAAAGTATTTTAGCCAGTGATAAAACAATGAATATTACAAAAAGGGAAAATAAGATATGACCACCCCAATAACCTGCTTCAAATAAAAAACTTTCAAATTGAATGATATAATAACCACTTCCCCTGGGAACTTCCGGCATCATTTCATCTTTTTTCTTACCCAGGAGGTCGGCAACTGTCGTGAATGTATAACCGCCATTTTTAAAATACCGGATGATTCTTGGTAATGCTTCCACTGTGGCCCGCCGGCTATCTCCGCCAGCATCATGTAAGAGTATGATGTTTCCACTTAGTTCCTCTTTGGTCAATCTCTTTTTTTCTTTTATCACACGGGCAACTATGGAATCAGCTGGTGTATCGGGTTCCCAATCCAACGGATCAATTGATTCTCCAATGTCCAGGTAGTTTTTTTCGTGTGCCCAGGCAACCGGAATCAATTCTTCATATTTCTGAGGTTGAAAGTCTGCGTTGAAAGGCGCACGAAACATAACCGTAGAATGGCCTGTTATACATTCAATCAGTAAACGGGTTGATTCCATCTCCAGTATTGCTCGCTTCTTGCTTACCTTGGCAATATTAGGATGCGTAAAAGTATGGTTGCCTATTTCATGCCCTTCGCGGTAAATACGTTTTACAATGGGTATATTATTTTCTGCATTGATTCCCACCAGGAAAAAAGTTGCCGGTACATGTTCCTTCGCAAGTATATCGAGTATCTGCGGCGTATAAGTAGGATCCGGTCCGTCATCAAATGTCAGCACAAGTTTCATTTTATTTACACTATCGCCACCATAAGTTTTAGCAACCCATTTTGAAGGAAGTGAATCATAGTTTTCTTCACTGATCAGCATTTCCGAAGTATCTATTTCAGGTACAATTCGTCCGCTGGTTGGTCCGCCTATGATGTCCAGTATTTCACCACCTTTACCTTCATAATCTACATTTTCGTCTCCGGCGGCAGTTGAAATGGAAGCGAAAGAAGCAAAGTCAAAATGACGAATGCTGTCTTTGCTCATATCACGATCATAAAAATCCCACATGCGGGAATCTTCAGCGCCCAGCCGCCATAACGCTACACCACTCAAGCCAGATTCCGCTGCAAAACGAAGTGCATTGAATGCAGTGGCCGCATCAGTAAAGAATACTTTGTGGTCATTACTTCTGTCATCTGTGTAATCGAAACTGAGATTATAAGAATCATTATCAAAATCAATTTTACTCTGGTAAGTTCGGGCGCGTACCAATACCTGCTGGTAAGTAACCGGGTCTGCATGAGTAGGGTTACCTTTTTTATCAATGGTCCAATCGTAACCAAATCCTGCAGTAGCAAGAATTAGCTTTTGTGAAGGAATTTTCTTTGTAGCTGCATCTACAGCTGCCTCTATCCATTTCTGATGTGCAATTGGACCCGGGTGAGTGCTTTCTGAAAACTGATCATAAGCCATTAAAAAGATATAATCATTGTAGTTGGACAGCTCTTTAAAATTATAATCTTCATTGAATGGCACCACATCCTGTGTTACCAATAAACCTTTTGCATGCAGGCGCACATATAATTCTTTTTGAAATTGCACCAGGGTTTCGTTTTTTTCTTCTACCAGGTCTTCAAAATCCACGTTTACTCCCGAAAATTTATTGGTTTCCAGTATCCGGATCAAATCGATAATAAGCTTTTCCTTTTTTTCGGGGTTAATAATAATACGGTGAACAATATCACCCCTGAAAGTTTTACCAATAAAGTTTGATAGCAGTGGTACAATTTTTACGCCCGATCTTTTCATAATATCGTACGCCCTTTCATCTATCCTGGTAACAATGCTATCCCCATTTGCATCTAGAAACAGCCATTCAGGCACTACCATATTAAGATGACTGATATTCTGTTCCAATGAAGAGTAAGACTGTGCATCCCAGTCAACATAAAAAGCTGCCCGCACGCCCGCTCCAAATTTTTTAAACGAATAGAAATTGCTGTCTGCATGCACTATCACCCCATTTTTTCTTCTGAATCTTTTTGCAATGGGGTAAGCACCCTTCTTGTACATCTCTTTTTCATTGATATACTTCCGGAAACCTCCGTACTGCTTACCAATTTTTGTTTTATTAAAAAGGGAATTACTATTGGTATCGAGAAAAACCTGCTTTTCCTGCGCACTGATCAACCTTGGCATTAGTGGCGTATCGCCCCGCGACAATGTAATGATGGTAACCACGATTCCTAAAAGAATTAAAAAAAATAGAAACCGGCTACCCCATTTAAATTTCATCCAGCGTGAAGAAGAGGTAGTCTGAAATACCTGTTGCGAATGTGTGGTCATGTATATTGGTGTTCCTGTTAGGTACAACAAAGATCAGCGCTGAAAACGTAAAACCCTGACTGTTAACGACGGCTTAACCTATTAATTCTATAAAATTCAATAATCCAGTTCCAGTCTCAGTTTATCTCTCAGCTCTTTCACCAGTGGGTATTGCGCTGCTATTTTCTGAAATTGTTCCCTGGTACTTAATGGTATTTCGGTTTTAGCAGACAGGTCCATTTTTTCTTCAATGATGATAGAAAATGTGAGTGCCCTGTTATTGAATAGTTGCTGAAGATGCTCCGACAATTTTATTCTTTCCTGCTCAATGAATTTCAGTTGCAGGTTATTGGGTGTGACTATCTCAAAACTGCCTTCGTCTTTAATGCGCAAAACTGCCAAATCAAAACTTTGTCCGGCCGGATTTCTGGCTTCTTTTAATGTGACCGTAAAATCGTCCCAGGCTTTTTGTAGTTCTTCAATGCTGAGTGGTTTAATTTTAATAACAGTACTTGTACCACTAACATTTGCATATTGTTGACGGATCTTATTGAGTGCTCCCAATTTACCTGGAGAAGTTTCCGTTTTTGAAATTGTTTGTTTGATGGCAGTTGTATATGCCGGAACAAAAGCGGGCAATGATGCTGACTGATACATTTGATCCTCATCGGGCGTTTCAATCATCAATTTTGCGGCAGCACCCTGGTTACCTACTGAATTGGTTTGCATTGTTCTTTTGAATTCAATAATGGGCAACCTTCGGAATGCCACTGGTTTTACGGTATCAACCAGTTTTTTTTTACTCATGCCGTCTGCTGTAGCAGTAATTTCCAGTGCCTGTTGCAGGTAAGCGAGTTTAATGATGGTGAGTTCAACATGCAATCTTTTATTACGCGCGGCTTTATAGTTTACTCCATTTTCATTTAAAATGTTCAATGCACTCACTATATAGGGAACACTTGTTTTTTTTGCCGCTTCGATGTAACGATCCTTAAAACTTTCTACCACATCCAGCAAGCCCGCTACTTTTTCATCTTTGCTGACCAACAGGTTACGCAGGAATTCTGCAAATCCTTCTACTACCATATCGCCTTCAAAACCTTTACTGTTGATATCATCAAATAATAAAAGAGCACTGGCCAGATCCTGTTCCTGCATAAAAGCAAGTAACCTGAAATAATAATCCGCGTCCAGTATGTTCAGGTGTTCTAAGGTATTTGCATAAGTAACTTCTCCGTTGGTAAAACTTACAATCTTATCCAGTATACTCAATGCATCGCGCATACAACCCTCGCTTTTTTGCGCAATTAACTGCAGAGCTGCTTTGTCTGCTTTTATTTCTTCCTTGCCAATAATTTCTTCCAGGTGTTCAACGGTATCGTGGGTAGTAATGCGTTTAAAATCAAAAATCTGGCAACGGCTGAGAATGGTGGGAATGATTTTATGTTTCTCTGTAGTGGCCAGGATAAAAATGGCAAAGGGGGGTGGTTCTTCCAATGTTTTCAAGAATGCATTGAATGCAGCGGAACTGAGCATGTGCACCTCATCAATAATATATACTTTATATTTTCCCGATTGCGGAGCAAACCTCACCTGGTCTACCAGTGACCGGATATCATCCACTGAATTATTACTGGCTGCGTCCAACTCATGAATGCTTAATGAGGTACCCTGATCAAATGAAACACAGCTTGGACAAACATTACATGCTTCTCCGTCTTTTGTCTGATTTTCACAATTGATGGTCTTGGCTAAAATTCTTGCGCAGGTGGTTTTTCCTACACCTCTCGGACCGCAAAACAAGAAAGCATGCGCCAGCTGATTGTTTTTGATGGCGTTTTTTAATGTAGTGGTAATATGTGCCTGACCTACAACTGTAGAAAAATTTTGCGGTCTGTATTTTCTTGCTGAAACGATAAACTTGTCCATACCTGCTGCGAAGTTAAGCGAAAGATCATTTTGGTGAGGCTGGCAAAATAATACAATTGTTCATCAATGGAAAAGATAGTTATGCAGGTTGGTTGATTGATTGAAGAGTTGATTGGTTGGTTTGGGTAGCCAGCATACAAATGGGGTTGCTATTATCAGGAAATAAATTGGGATTAATGTTGGTCTCTTTTTGGTACAGGAAACAATAGTTATATGCCAGGTAAATATTGCGCTGACCAATATTATGCCTGCCGTTAATTAAGGTCAAATTATTTATTAACTGATCGTGGGATGTCGTTTGAATTCTTTTGTTCTGTCAAACAGGTAACGGTAAGTAGTAAGCGTACGGCTGCGAAATGTTTCACCCAGGGTCTGCACCACATTGAGCATTTTAGGATTGAACTCTCCAATCCACTGCATTTCATATTCTGTATAATGTGTATGTGGCTGAATAATTTTTGAAGATTCAACTACCATATAAGCATCGATGCCTTTTCCCTGGAATTCCGGCACAATACCAAATACAATTCCATTGAATTTTTTATTCTTCATTGTTTTGGCCAGCCAGAGAAATTTTATTTTCTGAAGGATACCCAGTTGACCATCCAGGTGTTTGAATATCTGGTTGAGATCCGGCAGGTTTACAAACATGGAGATGGGATCGTCTTTGTAGTAACTAAACCAGATCAGCCTTTCATCCATAAAAGGTTTCATTTTTTTGAACAATAACACTACCTGGTCTTTTTTCAATTCTTTTAAACCACCATGACCCGCCCATGCTTTGTTATAAATCGTAACAAAATCTATCGCAAATTTTCCAAGTTGATTTTTTTTAATATGCAATGATTTAAAATCGGGATTGCCGGCATACTGTGCGTGCCTGTCATAATACTTTTGGTTGAGTTTTGCTTTCGGGTCAAGGCCAAAACAAATCTGGTTAAAAAAATTTTGAAATCCGTAGTGCTCAAAAATTGCCTGGTAATAAGGCGCATTATAATTCATTTTGTACAGAGGTTCCTGGAACCCCTGCACCACCAACCCCCACCAGTTGTCACGTTCCCCAAAATTAATAGGGCCGTCCATTGCTTCCATACCCTGCTGCATCAACCAGTGTTTTGCAACATCAAAAAGCATATCTGCTGCAGACTGGTTATTGATGCAATCGAAAAAACCAATTCCACCAACGGGAACATCATCTCCTTTGTTTTTGTATTTTTTATTCACAAAAGCGGCTATGCGTCCAATTAAGTTTCCATTATCGTCTTTTAGGATCCATCGGGTACATTTTCCAAACCTGAACGCTTTGTTGGTTTTTTCATCAAACACTTCATTTACATCTTTATCCAATGGGCGGATATAGTTAGTATTTCCTTTGTTGATCTGTATGTTCGTTCTGATAAAATCCTTTGCCAACTGCGGACTGTTTACTTCAATCAATTGCATACTGCTGGTTACTTTTTTTATCTGACCGACTGTAAATAAGATTTTACTGTCGCTTTCAAACTCTGTTGTAAATTTGAATGGGACAAATTTAATTGTTTCAGGCACATTAAATAAAGATAACCATGGGTGGCAATTCAAAGTTTTTAGCTGGTGTAATTATCGGGGCGGCTGCCGGTGCGGCTATCGCATTGTTGATAAACAGCGAAGCAGGCAAAGAAATCATAGCTGAAATAAAAGATGCGGCCGGTAAAGCATTTGACGACATTGCAGAAAAAGTAATGAACGGTACTAACGAAGAAAACAATGAAACAGGAAGTGAATTTGCCTGAGCAGGCATGGGCCATAGCTTAAAAACAACCAATCATGCCGGAACAAAAGCAAAATTTTTTTGAAGAAACACAGGACCTGGCAGAGGACTATGTAAATAACCGGATACAACTACTAAAGCTTCAAACTGCTGAGAAATCTGCAAAGTTGGTCAGTTTATTTTTTGCAGGCTTAATTATCGGGCTGTTGTCTTTTTTTATTTTGTTGTTTGTGAGTATTATGGCCGGGTATTATTTTTCAGAGAAATTCAATAGCCAGTTTTATGGTTTTGGTATTGTAGCGGCTTTTTATATTGTACTCTTAATATTGGTGCTGTTACTCCGAAAAAAAATCCTGGACAAGTATGTGTCTGCAATGGTCATAAAAATTTTCTTTGAATCAGCAAATGAAATTGAAGATGAAACAAGGGCATGAAAAAATATACATTGATTCAATTGAGGCATTGCAGCAGGAACAAATCCGTCTGAAATTGCGCATTAAAGAGCAGGAAGCGGCTTTGCGCAGGCGCGTGCAACAAGTGCCAGGAGAATTATTTTCTTCGGGTGTTAATGCAATTGTACCGGCTGTTATTTCCGGAAAGATTGTATCGTCGGTTATAGGACTTGGAAAGAACCTGGTTGATAAGGCATTTATTAAAAAAGATGGCAAAAGCAATTCAAAACTAATCACTGCTGCGAAGCAGGCAGGCATTGTAGGAGTATTTAAGCTTGCTTACCGGGCTTTTGTGAAGCGTCATTAATATGGAAGCTGGCAGGAGTTTTCAACCCGAAAAGGAAAAGAGATATAAGGCTTGCTACTACCAGTTTCACCTATATAAAATTATATTCTTCCGTGGATTTTACAGTAAAGCGATGCCCAAAGATTTGTGGTTGAACCGAGCGTGGCAACGATGCCGATTACTGAATGGACGCTGGTTTCAACCCCTTGTTTCTTTATTTATAATTTTTCATATTTCATTTGTATAATTAAGACACCAACCCTTACCTTTGCCGCAAATTTTAGAACCTCTCTTTTAATACGCTTTTCTATGGCAAATAAGGGTAAAATCAAGCAAATCATTGGTGCGGTTGTGGACGTTCAGTTTGAAGGTCAGTTGCCGGAAATATACAATGCATTGGAACTTAAACGCGATAATGGTGAAACGCTGGTGCTGGAAGTGCAACAGCACCTGGGTGAAGACAGTGTACGTACCATTGCTATGGATGGAACTGAAGGTTTGGTGCGTGGTACTTTGGTAACAGATACCGGTAAAGCAATTGCAATGCCTGTTGGACCCCTTATCAATGGTCGTTTGTTCAATGTAACCGGTGATGCCATTGATGGTTTGCCACAGGTAAGTAAATCCAATAGTCGCCCTATTCACAATAAGCCGCCATTATTTGAAAACCTGAGTACGGCGTCAGAAATATTATTTACAGGTATCAAAGTAATTGACCTGATTGAGCCATATGCGAAAGGTGGAAAGATTGGTTTGTTTGGTGGCGCAGGTGTAGGTAAAACAGTATTGATCCAGGAATTGATTAATAATATTGCCAAAGGACATGGTGGTCTTTCTGTGTTTGCTGGTGTTGGAGAACGTACCCGTGAAGGAAATGATTTGATGCGTGAAATGATTGAGGCTGGCATTATGAAATATGGCGATGCTTTCAAACATAGTATGGAAGAAGGCGGATGGGATCTTGAAAAAGTGGACATGGAAGGTTTAAAAGATTCCAAAGCAACTTTTGTATTTGGACAAATGAATGAACCGCCCGGAGCGCGTGCACGTGTGGCATTGAGTGGTTTGACCATTGCAGAATATTTCCGCGATGGAGATGGTACAGGCAAAGGAAGAGACATTTTATTTTTCGTTGATAACATTTTCCGTTTTACACAAGCTGGTTCAGAAGTATCGGCGTTGTTGGGAAGGATGCCGAGTGCGGTGGGGTATCAACCAACACTGGCAACAGAAATGGGTCTGATGCAGGAACGTATTACATCCACCCGCAACGGTTCCATTACTTCTGTACAAGCAGTTTATGTACCTGCCGATGACTTAACTGATCCGGCACCAGCAACAACCTTTGCTCACCTGGATGCTACAACCGTTTTGAGTCGTAAAATTGCGGATTTAGGAATTTATCCTGCGGTGGATCCATTGGATTCCACTTCACGTATACTTACTCCTTTGATTGTAGGAGAAGAACATTATAATACTGCCAACCGTGTTAAATTAATTTTACAACGTTATAAAGAATTGCAGGATATCATTGCCATTCTTGGTATGGATGAATTGAGTGATGAAGATAAACTAACGGTATCGAGAGCACGCCGTGTGCAACGTTTTCTTTCGCAGCCTTTCCATGTAGCAGAGCAGTTTACCGGATTGAAAGGAGTGTTTGTAAGTCTTGAAGATACCATCCGCGGTTTTAATATGATCATGGATGGCGAAGTGGATGAATATCCTGAAGCAGCGTTCAACCTAGTAGGAACCATTGAAGATGCGATTGAAAAAGGAAAGAAGTTGCAGGCGCAGGCGATGTGAGTCTGAAGTATATAGCACAAAGTATATAGTATTGTCTAAATACTCTATACTTAATTCTCAATACCAAACACAGTATTCCATGGAGCTAGAGATTCTTACACCCGTAAAAAAACTATTCAGCGATACCGTATATGGAGTTCAACTTCCTGGTATTGACGGAAGCTTTGAAGTGCTTGACAAACATGCACCGCTCGTAAGTGCGTTAAAAGCCGGTAACCTGAAAGTTTTAAAGGACAGGAATATGAAAAATGTCTCCAATTTTTCAATTCAAAGTGGATTTGTAGAAGTGTTGAATAACAAAGTCACTGTGTTGGTGGAAGGCGCATTAGCATTAGAAACAACAGGATAGATTTCTTGTATTTTTTTCGAATCCTTTATACTAACCCGAAAAATTAAAATTTACTACCCTGGCTTTCGCCGGGGTTTTTTATATCAAAAAAATAAGAACCGCGCTATACAAACAACTCAGTATTTTGTTTAACTTAAACAACTCCGTTTATATTTTTTTATTCCGTAGACACGGAAATATTAATACAGCATTTGCATTTGTTACACCGCTGTTAAGTTCTAAAAATTGCGTTAAACGGGTATCTTCTTTGCTGGTCTAACGTTATAAAACGATAAGTATGAAAAAGAATTTGCTGTTGCCTGCGCTCGCGGCTATTTGTTTGCTGGGCAGTTGCGCAAAAGACCCAGTTAGTAAACTTAGTTCAGAGGAGTCCAGGATTTACATTACCAATCACGACAGTGCCACCAGTTTCAGCTCCTTCAAAACGTTTAGTGTTTCTGATTCGGTGGCGATTATTAGTAACAACCGGTTGCAGGAAAAAACGCGCGACAGTTTTGACGTTCAGATGATAAATGCCATTAGCAGTGTCATGACGCAGAGAGGTTATACATTGGTTGGAAAAGATCAGAAGCCGGATTTGGGTATTAATGTCAGCAATATTATCAACACTTTCACTGGTTATGTAGATTACGGCAATTATTACAATGATTATTATGGGTATTGGGATCCTTATTACTGGGGTTATCCCGGTTATGGATACTATGGCTCCTATATTGGTACATACCAGGTAAACGAAGGGGTTATTTCTGTTGATATGTTCGACTTAAAAGATGCATCTGCAAATAAGATCAAAGCTGTCTGGAATGGAGTTATTAGAGGTGAAGGCATATTTGATAATGCCAGTATTAATACCAGTGTGCAGGCATTATTTGATCAGTCTGCCTATATTAAATCAGTTCAATAAATTTAAAACGTAAAAAAATGAAGAAGATTAAATATATAGGGTTGTCGCTGGCATTAATGTGTTGTTTGGCCGGCTTTTCACAGGAGCGTGGACTGGTACTAAAACTTAATTATTCCGTTGCGGTACCCACCGGTTCATTCAAATCAGATGTCATAAATAAAACTTCCTTCAAAGGGTTTGGTGCAGAATTGATGTATCATATTAATGAAAAGATTTCAGTAGGATTGGAGACAGGTTCACAGGAGTTTTACCAAAAATATCCGCGCCAGTTATATAAGACAACAGATGGAAGTGATTTATCCGCTGTAGTGACCAATTCTGTGCAAACTGTTCCTGTTTTATTAAAAGGACAATACAATTTTCTACCGGGTAAAATTCTTCAGCCATATGTTGCGGTAGGCGTAGGAGGTAATATAATTTCCTATAGTCAGTATGCAGGTGAATTTACCAGTGCATCAAAAAGCAGCTTTGGTTTTGCTGCCAGGCCGGAAGCAGGCTTGTACATTCCATTTGGTAGAACCAATGGTGCAGGGTTTAGTATTGGCGCAGGCTATAACTTTATGCCTTTTAGTTATAATGGTATCAGTAACCTGAATAATATTACTGCCAGAGCAGGAATCAGTATTCCATTGAATCAGTAGACCTCCGGTTCTCTAAAGGGGGAACCCGGATCTTTCTTGCATTACTATTAACCGACTGCACATGGCAATCGATAAACATGAATTCTTTAACTAAGGAATCAAAATGTTTTGGATATTTCAACCCCGGATTTAATCCGGGGTTTTTTGTTTTTATTCTAAGAAAATTTTAAGATTCAGAATATTTACTGATTTTCGAATTGCAATGCACCGCAATAATTTAAATAGTTATATAAATAATTTTGGCAGAAGAAAGAATTGTGAAAAAGTGAAGCCATAGTTGAAACAGCATGATTGATATAAGTTCCACTTTCAGGGTGACAGTGGTTTAGTTCAATTGTGGATCAGTAGGAAAATTTATCATGATCTCATACTCGCCACCAAGCAGACGAATAGAATCTTTCCAGGTTTCATTGATCTCTTTATGAAATACAATCTTCCTGGTGGCTTCAGCCAATAACCAGGATTTTTCCTTTAATTCATCTTTCAACTGGCCTTCACCCCAACCACTGTAACCAATATAAAACCGAATCTTATCGATATCCGCATTACCACTGCGGATAAGGTTAATGGCTGTTTCAAAATCACCGCCCCAATAAATTCCTTTGATTATTTCAGTGCCGCCAGGTATTGCAACAGGGTACTGGTGCAGGAAATGAATCGTATCCATTTGTACCGGTCCGCCATAATAAACAGGCAGCGTTAAATCATCGGCACTATTGACCAGTTCATTCAAAGTGTAATCATATTTACGGTTGAGAACAAAACCAAAAGTTCCTTCATCCTGGTGTTCACAGAGAAATACAACGGTCCTTTTGAAATTGGGATCTTTCAAAAAAGGATCGGCTATCAATAATATACCGGCGCCGGGATTCAACATTAATTGTAAATTACTTATTATATTGGCATTTTAAAATCTTTTGTTGCAGGTTTGCGATTGACTTTTTAACTGTTATCCGTGCAAAACCTTAGTTAAAAAGTTAATACAGGCAGTTTTGTTTCCTTAAAAGCGGCATAGCTCAACTATTTTTGTAACAATGAAGAGAATTTTACCTGTTATCATTTTATTGATTACTGCTTCGCTCATTGGTATCATTGTGATCCAGGTATCCTGGATAAAAAACATGCTGGTAGTAAAAGAAGAACAACTGGCTGAAAAGATTTATAAATCAATGGCCGAAGTGGGTAATGATTTGATGGAGCGCAAGGGTGTGTTGCCCAATATCAGGAATCCCCGGTTTCGTCCCAGTTTTATGCTTCCCAGCGATCAGTTGCTTAGTGAGATAATGAAACCTTCCAGCATTGCAAGGAGTTATACCGCTTTTGAAATTGAAGAAAAACTTCAAAAAGCATTTGACATGAATGGTGTCAAAGACACCAAATTTGAATTTGCGATTACCTCCGATGAGGGATTATCTTCTTACGAATTAAAATCAAAAAATATCTTAAAGATGGCTGATGACACCATTAACAATAAAAAATTCTTTTACATATTCCAGGTTCCCAGTGGAAGTACGTATGAAAACCTGGTACCCGATGAGGCAATGTTACTGGTTGTACCCAATCTGAAGAACATCGTTTTCAAACAATTGCGCCTGATGATTGGAGGGGCAATATTATTTACCCTCATTTTGTGTACGGCGTTTTATGTGACGGTGCATGCATTGTTCCGCCAGAAAAAGATGAGTGAGATAAAAAATGATTTTATCAATAATATGACGCATGAATTCAAAACACCGTTGGCTACCATCTCGCTGGCTGTTGATGCAATGCGCAATGAAAAAGTATTGCAGGATCGGAATAAAATGAGCTATTTCAGCGGTATTATAAAGGAAGAGAATAAGCGAATGAACAAGCAGGTAGAAACCATTCTCCAGGCATCTTTAATGGACCGGCAGGAAATTCAATTAAACCGGAGACCGATTCATGTACACGAGGTGATTCATGCAGTACTGGATAATTTCAATTTGCAACTCGCAGAAAAAAGCGGGGAAGCAACATTGCAGTTGAGCGCAGATAATGATTTAATTGAAGCGGATGAAGTACACTTCAGTAATTTAATATCCAACCTGGTAGACAACGCCGTTAAGTATTCAAAAGATAGCCTTCTCATTAAAGTCTCTACCATTAATATCGGTAAAAATATTTCAATACGCATTGAAGACAATGGTATAGGCATGAATAAAGAAACACAAAAGCGAATATTTGAAAAATTTTATCGTGCCCATACCGGTAACCTTCATAATGTAAAAGGTTTTGGATTGGGATTGAGTTATGTAAAAACAATGGTAGACGCGCATGGTGGTAAAATAAGAGTTGACAGTACACTTGGAAGAGGCACTACCTTTATCATTGATATGCCTTTAAAAAATGTCAGAGCAACTGCACAAGTGTAAAGACTTATCATATTATTGGTTCAGGAATAGAAGGCTGCTGTCCCCATAACTTAAAAACCGGAATTCGTTTTTTAATGCATGTTCATAAATATTCCGCCAGCCATTGCCAACAAATGCAGCAACCAGCAATAACAATGTAGATTGAGGCTGGTGAAAATTTGTAATCAACCCTTTGACCATTTTAAAGCGGTAACCGGGTATTATAAGTATCTGTGTTTTGCAAAGTATACGATCCAGTTTGTTTTTTTCCATCCAACTCAATAGACTTTTCAAAGCAATATGTGTATCTACTGCATGTGATGCAAGCTGTTCATATACTTCCCATTGCTGAATAAAAAGGTCTTCCTGTTTTATATTATTATTTAGCATGGTTTTTACGCCCATCCAGTAAATACTTTCTAATGTTCTCAATGAAGTGGTGCCTGCTGAAAAAATATTTTCATGATGGACTGACAACCGTCGTATAGTTTCGCCGGAAACGTTGATAAATTCTGCATGCATAAGATGATCCTGCATGGTTTGACTGTTCACTGGTTTAAAAGTACCGGCACCCACATGCAGCGTAATAAAATCGGAAAAAATATTTTTTGATTTTAATTTTTGGAAAATGTCAGCAGTAAAATGGAGGCCCGCGGTAGGTGCGGCTACCGATCCATCCATGTCTGCATAAATGGTCTGGTATCTTTCTTTATCAATCCGGTCAGCGGCGCGTTTGATATAAGGGGGAAGGGGAATATGTCCCGCACAATGAAGCACTTCAGCGAAAGAATGTTGCGGCGGATCCCAACGCAACTCAATAATAAAATAATCTGCCTGTTTTTCAATATAGCGGGCTTCAAGTTTAATAGGTTGCCTGGAATTGTCAATGGTCAACTGCAATACTTGTCCCTGCTTCCATTTGCTTGCACCGCCAATCAGGCATTTCCATAAAACACGGTCCTGTTGCATCATACCAGTTGTAATATCCGGGTATTGGTCATGTGGTTCAAGGCAAAATATTTCTACAATGCCACCACTGGGTTTCTGAAATATTAGCCTGGCTTCAATTACTTTGCTATTATTAAAAACAAGCAGACTTTCACCCGGTAAATAAAGTGCGATATTGCTAAATACATCTTCTGTGATGTTGCCATTACGATAGATCAGCAGTTTCGATGAGTCTCTTTCATTCAATGGAAACTTTGCAATCTTACCTTCAGGAAGAATGTAGCTATAGTCAAGAATGGAAATGGATTGAGGATGCATATCATTACAGCCAACTGCTGTAGTTTATTTTTCTGCAAATTACTTTGATCTTTTTGCAAGAGGTACAACTAATTTCAATCCACTCCATATTTCACTCACCGCACAAACTTTTACATCAACCAAATCGTGCGCCAGGGCATAACTGCGTATTATGTCTTCCGTTAGATCTGTTGAAATGCCGGAAGCTTTTTTATACCAACTCACCCAGATAACCAATGTGTTATTTTTTTTGTACAGTGTTTGCAATTTTCTCATTGCTGTTTCAAATACCTGTTCGTTTTTTGCAAAGAGATGAACAAAATCAGGCAATTTATTTATAGTGCACAATTGTTTTTGTATATCGGTTTCAATTAAGGCAAAATAATTTTCCGGGGCGTGCATCAGCAATACTTTCATATGCTCTTTCAACCCAAGTTTTTTTACCAATGGCGTTCCTGAATAACCTGTCGTTGCCATAAAGGATAGAAGTATTTGTTGTTGAGTAATTTTCTGGTTATTCACAGCTTATCCACAGGTATCCACATCCAATTAACATGATTATTTATTGTTTCTCAATTGTAGAACCCCAAAAGCCTTGCTGGGACTCACATTTCCCTAATAATCAAGCTGTGGAAAAATTATATTTCTCTAGTTTTGTTCTGTAAGTGGGAAAAAGTGTTATTTTGTGTGAATAAATGTTAGCATAGGCTCAAATTCTCATAAATGATTCATTTTCTGGGCGAATATGAAGTTACGCTGGACGCCAAAGGCCGGTTTCTGCTCCCTTCCAAACTGCTTGGTCAGTTGCCGGATGGAACAGCTACCAATTTTGTTATCAACAGGGGATTTGATGATTGTTTAAACCTGTATCCAATGCAAAACTGGCTGCTGGTGTCCTCAGAAATTGAAGACCTGCCCGACTATGACGAAGACAACCGGAAGTTAAAGAAGTTTTTTAATTACGGAGTCACCACAGCCGAGTTAGACTCTGCCAACCGCCTTTTATTGCCGGCACATCTGAAAGATTATGCCGGACTTGTAAAGGACATTGTGCTGACAGCTTCCAAAAAACGTATCGAAATCTGGGATAAACGTAAGTACCACGAGTTCTTTGATTCTTTTACTTCTGCAGCGTACAGCGCTTTGTACAAAAAGGCGTTGACGAAGAAAAGTGATCAGTGATAATTATGGATAATGAAAATAACATAACCATCACTGATAGTTCATCACGGGATTATCACCAGCCGGTATTGCTGGAACAGGCATTGGATGGCCTGGACATTAAGCCGGCCGGCGTGTATGTGGATTGTACATTTGGCGGAGGCGGGCATGCAAACGCATTGCTATCCAGATTAAATGCAAACGGAAGATTGTTTGCATTTGACCAGGATGCCGATGCAAAGAAAAATGTACCCGATGATGCACGGGTAACATTTGTGCCAAGTAACTTTCGTCACCTGCAACGTTTTTTGCGTTTGCATAAAGTGACAATGGTAGATGGCATTCTTGCAGATCTGGGTGTAAGCAGTCACCAGTTTGATGAAGCAGATCGTGGTTTTTCTATCCGGTTTGATGCAGACCTCGATATGCGAATGGATAGAAGGCAAACACTGACAGCTTTTGATGTGGTGAATACTTATACTGAACTGCAATTGCACAAATTGTTTGAACAGTATGGGGAAGTGACCAATGCAAAAACACTGGCAAAAGCAATTGTTGCCATCCGTTCAACATCCTCGCTGAAAACAGTCAACAACTTTAAAGCAGGGCTACATGCAGTAGTAAAAGGAAATCCTAACAAATACTTTGCGCAGGTGTTCCAGGCATTGCGGATAGAAGTAAATGATGAATTGGGTGTGCTGCGGGAACTGTTGCTACAAATTCCTTCTCTTTTAAAACCTGGCGGCCGTGTTGTTATTATCACCTTTCATTCATTGGAAGACAGGTTGGTAAAGAATTTTTTTCGCAACGGAGCGTTCGGCGGGGAAGAAGAACATCCTTTTGAAAACAGGATTTCATTTGAAGCACTGAGCATAATTACCAAAAAGCCAATAACTGCATCTGCCGTGGAATTAAAGTTGAATCCACGATCCAGGAGTGCAAAAATGAGGATAGCAGAAAAAGTATAGAAAGATAGCCAGGCATGTACGTTTAATAATTTTAATTAATTGTTTTTGTTGATACGGCAGCTCGTTATCAAGGCGAGCAGCAATTTGATACCCATTCGAAGATTTTCTAATGCCGGACCAGAGTGGTTTGCAAAAAGGCAGTCAGGCAGGTAATCTGCCTGCTGCTTAGACCCTCAAAAAAATTACTATGAACAAGAACAATCAATCCAGGGAAACAAAGCCAGAATGGAAACGGTTGCTGAATTATCAATGGATAGTGAGAAACATCCCTTATTTCCTTTTCCTGAGTTCGCTGGCCGTGTTATACATCTATAACGGACATTATTCAGATAATACAGTGAAGGATATAAACAAAACAAGTAAGGAATTGAAAGAATTACAGTACGAATACAAATCCATGAAGAGTGAGGTGATGTTTCGAAGCAAGCAAAGTGAACTTGTAAAAGCGGTAGCTCCTCTTGGATTAAAAGAATTGCTGCAACCACCCACGTTATTAAAAGATAGTACGGAAAAAATCAGTAATAATTAAGAAGCTGAATTTATGGTGTAGTATAGAACACAGGAAGCGGAACAAAAATTAAAATAACTCATACCAGCAATTGTAGCCACACTTGGAAGTAAAAAACGACATATTGTGGAGGGTGTACCTGGCCTTTATAGGTATTTCCGTATTAAGCTTAATTATACTGGGCAAGGCCGTATACATTCAACAATTCCAGGGCAGTTATTGGAAAAGCAAAAGTGACAGCCTGCATACCCGATTGATGCCCATGCTGGCGGAACGCGGAACCATATATAGCGAAGATGGAAATATGCTGAGTACATCGGTTCCTTATTTCGATATCTATATAGATTTTGGCGCAGACGGATTAAGAGAAAAGCAAGGAGAGCGGTTTAAAAAATACATTGATTCACTGAGTAATTCATTGGCTTCTTTTTTCGGCGACAAGAAAGCCGCTGAATATAAGAAGGAACTGCAGGCAGGGTATAGGAACAAAGATCGTTATTATGAATTAAGGAAAAACCTGTCGTTTGAAGAATACAAAACACTCCGGAGTTTTCCACTGGTAAACCAGGGCCGAAACAAAAGTGGTTTTATAGCGGAAGTAAAAAGCAGAAGATTGAACCCTTTTGGGTTACTGGCCAACAGAACCATTGGCTTATCACGTGATTATATAAACGCAGATGGAAAAATAATCAACCAGAACATTGGACTGGAAAAAACTTACGACACTTTATTGAAAGGCGAAAAAGGTCAGCGCCTGGTGAGGTTTATCAGCGGCGGCGCATTTATTCCTGTTGAAGGATCAGAGATTGAACCCGAAAATGGAAAGGATATAATCACTACCGTTGATGTGAACACGCAGGATATTGCTGAAAATGCTTTGCTAAAGGCCATGGTTGAAAATGAAGCTGAACACGGCACCTGCATAGTAATGGAAGTAGCTACAGGTAAAATAAAGGCGCTCGCCAATCTTGGCCGGCAGAAAAATGGTAACTATTGGGAAGATTATAATTATGCCTTACGTGCCACAGAACCCGGTTCAACGGTAAAGCTGGCAACACTACTATCAGTACTGAGCGAGGGAAAGATGACGATCAACGATATGGTAGAAGTAGGCGCTACCGGTAATGCATTTGTTGGTGTAAGAATGGTTACAGATGCCGAAAGAAGTCCCAAACCCATTGAAACAGTAAGAGAGTGCTTTGCACACAGTTCAAATGTGGGTATGAGTAAGATTGCCTACCAAACTTTTGCTGCGCAGCCGGATAAATTTCTGAGTTACCTGCACAAATATCATTTTGATAGCAGAACGGGTATTGATCTTATAGGTGAGGAAAGACCCTTGCTTCCAAAATTGAAACGAAACAAAGAAGGGCTAATGAATATGGTAACCATGAGTTTTGGTTATGCTATTGAAGTAACGCCATTACAAACACTGATGCTTTACAACTCCATTGCCAACAATGGAAAAATGATGAAACCATACCTGGTAAACAGTATTCAAAGTAATGGCCAGGTTATAAAATCGTATGAACCAGTGGTGGTAGAATCGCAGGTTGCTGATGAAAAAGTAATAAAAGCTGCACAACAATGTATGCTGGCGGTAACAACAGAAGGTACCGGGAAAAAGCCTTTCAAAAATACTTTATATAGTGTGGGTGGAAAAACGGGTACCGCACATGTTGCTGGCAAAGGGCTTTCTTATGATGACGGAATTTACCAGGCTTCGTTTGTAGGTTATTTCCCTTTTGAAAAACCAATGTATAGCTGTATAGTGGTAATAAAAACAAAAGCGCACCCGGCGCTGCACATGGGCGGAGAAGTATCGGCTCCTGTTTTTAAAGAGATAGCCGATAAACTAAATGCAGTAAATACACAACAAAATTCTTTGATGCTTGCAGGCACCATAAGAAAAGACAGCAGCGCTTTTTATTATGCCGGGGAAACAAAGGACGTTAAACAGGTATTGAACAGGCTCAAAATTGACTATGTTGATTCTGCGCAGGCACAAGACTGGAGCAGTGTGTACAATAATAATAGTATGCCGGTGATCAGTAACCGCAAAATGGCAAAAAATAGCATGCCGGATGTGAAGGGAATGGGATTGAAAGATGCATTGTATTTACTGGAAAGTATAAATGTAAAAGTAGTAGCAAAGGGCCGGGGGAAAGTAATCAATCAATCCATTGAAGCAGGAAAGCAAGTCAGGAAAGGTTCAACAGTTGTGATAGAGTTAATCTGAAATATTTAAATCCGTTGTGGGGAAGTTGAATGATGGCAGTGTTACAGGACATATTGTATAAAGTGAGTATCCGCTCTGTATATGGAAATACACAGGCGATTGTAAGCGATTTGCAAATTGATTCCAGGAAAGTGGTAGCTGGATCCGCTTTTATTGCCATCCGCGGTGTTGCATCTGACGGACATCATTTTATAGTTAAGGCAATTGAACAAGGTGCAAGAGTTATCATATGTGAACAGTTCCCTGTGGATCTGAAAGAAGAAATTACTTATGTGCAGGTTGAGAACAGTGCTTCAGCTGCGGGTTTTATGGCGCATAATTTTTTTGGTCAGCCATCAGAGAAAATGAAACTGGTGGGTGTTACAGGAACAAATGGTAAAACAACCATTGCAACCTTATTATACAAGCTCTTTACAGCATTGGGATATACCTGTGGTTTGCTGAGTACGGTACAAAACCAGGTTGGGAATGAAGTACTACCTGCAACGCATACAACGCCAGACCCGGTAAGCATGAATGCATTATTGAAACAAATGGAAGAGGCAGGTTGTACGCATGTTTTTATGGAATGTAGTTCACATGCAATGCACCAGCACCGGGTAGATGGTTTGTATTTTTCAGGAGCATTGTTCAGTAACATCACACATGATCACCTGGATTATCATAAAACATTTGAAGAATACATAAGAGTAAAAAAATCTTTTTTTGATGCATTACCGGCTGCCGCCTTCGCCATATCTAATTTAGATGACAAACGCGGTACTGTAATGTTGCAAAATACAAGCGCGGTGAAATATTATTATAGCCTGAAAACAATGGCTGATTTCAAAGGAAAAATCCTGGAAAACAGTTTATCTGGCTTGGTGATGCAGGTAAATGACCAGGAAGTGCATTTTAGAATGATTGGTGAGTTCAATGCTTATAACCTGCTGGTCGTATATGGAGCTGCCATTTGTCTGGGAGAGGATAAACAGGAAATATTAAGATGCCTGAGTATATTGACAGGTGCAGAAGGAAGGTTTGATTATATCGTTTCTGGTAAAGAAAAAGTAATGGGTATTGTTGACTATGCTCATACACCCGATGCATTGATAAATGTATTGACCACTATTCAAAAATTGCGCAAAGGCTATGAACATATTATAACAGTTGTGGGATGCGGTGGCGACAGAGACAAAACAAAGCGACCATTGATGGCGGAAGAAGCCTGCAAGTACAGTGACCGGGTGATTTTTACTTCGGATAACCCGCGTAGTGAAGATCCTGAACAAATTTTAAGGGATATGGAGAAAGGATTAAATACCGCGGCAAAAAGAAAATCATTGTCCATTACCGATAGGCGCGAAGCCATAAAAGCAGCTATTGGATTCAGTAAACCAGAGGATATAGTATTGATAGCAGGTAAGGGACATGAAAAGTACCAGGATATTAAAGGTGTTAAACAATATTTTGACGACAAAGAAGAATTGGTGAAAGTTTTTGAATTATTAGGAAAATAAGTCTCAGTACTAAGTAATGAGACAGGGCAGTAACTAAAAAGTTTGACAAAATAACTATGTTATACCACTTGTTTGAATGGCTGAGACAACAGGGCATGAAAGTGCCGGGTGGTGCTTTGTTCTCTTTTATTACATTCCGGTTATTGCTGGCTGTATTGCTGTCACTTTCTATAACTGCTATTTATGGTAAACGACTGATCAATTTTTTGGTAAAGAAACAGGTGGGCGAATCTGTAAGAGAATTGGGCCTGGCGGGTGAACAGCAAAAAAAAGGAACTCCTACTATGGGCGGTTTAATTATAATAGTGGGCATACTGGTGCCCACTTTATTATTAGCCAATTTAAATAAAGCGTATATACGATTAATGATTTTATGTACCGTATGGCTGGGTATTGTAGGATTTGTAGATGATTATTTAAAGTTGCGTGCGAAAAAAATCGCCCAACAACAAGGTATTGCTTATAAAAAAGGCGACAAAGACGGACTTGCCGGCTGGTTTAAGGTAATGGGCCAGGTGGGACTTGGACTAATCATTGCGTTAACATTACTTTTTAATGAAAACGTAAAAGCTTATCGTGAATACACTGGCGATACCAGTGCACTGAATCAAAAAGACATTAAGGTAGTCAGGCCAGACAGTAACAGTGTAAGGTATTTTGTGAAATCAGATTATCCAATTACAACCATTCCGTTTGTAAAATCTCATGAGTTCAATTATTCCAGGTTATTGCCCCAGGCATTAAGACCTTATACCTGGATATTGTACTCTCTCATAGTAATATTTATTGTAACTGCAGTATCCAATGGGGCAAATATTACCGATGGAATAGATGGATTAGCAACTGGTACATCGGCGCTCATAGGAGTATGTCTTGGCATATTTGCTTATGCAAGTGGTAATATCCGGCTGGCAGATTACCTGAACATCATGTATATACCCAACCTGGGCGAATTGTCGATTTTTATTGCAGCGATGGTGGGAGCCTGCATTGGTTTCCTGTGGTACAACGCTTATCCTGCGCAGGTATTTATGGGAGATACAGGAAGTCTTACACTTGGTGGAATCATAGCTGCACTGGCTATTATAGTTCGCAAGGAACTACTGATCCCAATTTTCTGCGGCGTGTTCCTGGTAGAGCTGATGAGCGTAATGATACAGGTTAGTTATTTTAAATACACAAAGAAAAAATTTGGCGAAGGCAAAAGGATTTTCCTGATGAGCCCGATACATCATCATTACCAGAAGATGGGCTATCACGAAAGTAAAATCGTAACGAGGTTTTGGATTGTGACCATTCTCTGTGTATTGTTTTCAATAGTGACATTAAAAATAAGATAGGAAGCTGCAGGTTTTGTTGCAGCAACCAATAAAATAAAAAGGAAAAACCACGTCTCTGAAAATCACAAAGTAGAAAGCGACCGCTCTGAATGTAACAGGAGATTGTGGTACAGTAAAAGTTCAAACTATAGAAAAACCCCCCAATCCGTCTGTGAAACTATTATAGCAATGTATTGATCTGATGAGTAAACGAATGGTCATATTAGGTGGTGGCGAGAGTGGAGCAGGCGCGGCAATACTTTCAAAACAGCATGGATACGATGTTTTTCTGTCTGATGCTGGTTCTTTGAAAACAATTTATAAAGATGAACTGGAAGAAAAAGGCATTGCTTATGAAGAAGGCGGGCATACCGAATCTTTAATTCTGAATGCAGATGAAATTGTTAAGAGTCCTGGAATTCCGGAGAAAAATGAATTGATTAGAAAGATTCGTGCAAAGGGAATACTGGTTATCAGTGAAATTGAACTGGCTTACCGTTACAAAGGAGATAGTAAAATAATTGCCATCACCGGAAGCAATGGTAAGACAACCACAACATCGCTGATGTATCAAATTGCGAAACATGCGGGACTGGATTGTGCATTGGTTGGCAATATCGGCTATTCATTTGCAAAGCAGGTGGCAGAACAACCGAAACCATGGTATGTAGCAGAAATTAGTTCTTTCCAGTTAGATGATATAAAGACTTTCAGACCGGATATAGCGATACTGACGAATATAACAGAAGATCATTTAGACAGGTATGAATACAAATTTGAAAATTATATCGCCAGCAAATTCAGCATTGCATTGAACCAGACGAAGGAAGACTATTTTATTTATTGTGCAGACGATCCGGTTACCATGCAATTTATCCATCAATATTCTATTAATTCTAACCCATTACCATTTACCATGCAACAACAACCGAACCAGGGTGGTTTTATTAAAAACGGACAAATGATCATACAGTCTGGCAACGAACGTGTAACGATGAGCATTTATGATTTTGCATTGAAGGGAAAACACAATCAATACAACACTCTGGCAGCAGGGATTGCCGCAGCCACTATTGGTTTGCGAAAGGAAAAGATCAGGGATGCCATCCAGTCTTTTGAAGCACTGGAACATCGCATGGAACATGTGTCTACCGTAAGAGGTGTGGAGTTTATTAACGATAGCAAAGCTACCAATGTAAATAGCACCTGGTATGCATTGGAAAGTATGGAGAAACCTACCATTCTTATTTTGGGGGGAGTAGATAAGGGCAATGACTATTCATTATTGCAGGAAATGGTAAAGGAAAAAGTAAAAGCCATTGTATGTATGGGAACCGACAACCGAAAAATTCATGAGGCTTTTGGAAAAGAAGTTGAATTGATTGTAAATACAGACAATGCAAGGGATGCGGTGCAGTCAGCTTTCCATTTTGCAACAAAAGGAGATGTGGTCTTGCTGAGTCCCGCCTGTGCCAGTTTTGATTTGTTTAAAAATTATGAAGACAGAGGAAAACAATTTAAAAATTGCGTGAGAAATCTTTAATTAGTTGCCAGTTAATAGTTTACAGTTGACAGTAAAATATATTGTCTTATGACTTTTGACAATAGACTCTAAGAAAATGGAAAATTTATTCAGAAAATATTTAAAAGGC
>JBBQZZ010000006.1:0-260892 GCA_038207265.1 Chitinophagales bacterium
TATTCCTTACTGCTGCCTCCCGTAGGAGTCGGGCCCGTGTCTCAGTGCCCGTGTGACTGGTCGTGCTCTCACACCAGTTACTGATCGAAGGCTTGGTGGGCCGTTACCCCGCCAACTACCTAATCAGCCGCACACCCATCTCCAAACGCCGTAGCTATAATTATAAAATGATGCCATCTCATAATATTACGGGGTATTAATCCAAGTTTCCCTGGGCTATTCCCCACTTAAAGGAAGGTTGTGTACGTGTTCCGCACCCGTTTGCCGGTCGCCAGCAACTGTATTGCTACAGTCCTGCTGCCCCACGACTTGCATGTATTAAGCCTGCCGCTAGCGTTCATCCTGAGCCAGGATCAAACTCTCCATTGTAAATGAGTTTTGACCATTTGGCGTCAATAATTTTTCAAAAAAATCAACGTGTGTGATCGGTTAATTATGTCGCTAAACCTTACTCCCGATACAAGTATCGGGATGCTGTTGCTTCCAAACTTTCAAAGATCTTTTGGCATTTTCTGCCACCCAATTTTTGATTGGGGTGCAAAGGTAAGTGCCTGTATTATTTCAGCAAAATTTTTCTTGATTTTTTCCGAACTTTTTTATTCAGATTGGCCAGGAAATATTTGAAGAACTATTATTTTTTTTGAGCGGATTGCAAAGATAAGGTCTGATACATTTTGAACCAATTTTTTCTTCTGATTCTATTCACATTTTGCATCTCTTTTGCACCCTCATTTAAAGAACTCTTCCGTATTTTTTTCAAAGCGGGCTGCAAAGATAGGCCGATGTACCTAACTACCAAATTTATTTGAAAGAAAGTTGTACTTTATTCCTCTTTTAAGCAGTCAAAGCCTTGCCTGTAAACTATTCCGGCTTATCCATTTTCTTTCCGTTTTTTGTTGCCACTAATCATTTTTTGATTTTGAACCTTGATAATCGAAATACTTTAACTTTAGCAGGTAATAATAAAACAAACGTATATGAGCACAAGAAATCTCACACTTATTGGTATTCTTGCTTTGGTTCTTATTTTGGGAGGCTGTGGATGTAATAGCTATAACGGTCTTGTAACAGTAGATCAATCCGTTAAAAATTCCTGGGGAAATGTAGAAACAAATTACCAGCGAAGAACTGATTTATACAGCAGTGTAATAAAAACAATTGAGGGTTCGGCTAATTTCGAAAAATCAACTTTAAAAGAAGTAATTGAGGCCAGGGCAAAAGCCACCAGCGTAAATGTAGATATTAATGACCCTGAATCACTGGCCAAATACCAGGCCGCCCAGGGTCAGTTACAAAGTGCTTTCGGTAGATTGATGGCTGTGGCAGAAGCATATCCGGATATCAAGACAACCAAATCTTTTCAGGATTTTCAAACGCAGATTGAAGGAACGGAAAACAGGATTAATGTAGCCCGTCAAGATTACAATAGCACTGTTAACCAGTACAATCTGAAGGTTAAAACATTTCCCAATAATCTATTTGCGGGATTCTTTCATTTTGCCGAAAAGCCATATTATAAAGCTGACCCAGGCAGTGAAAAAGCTCCGGATGTAAAATTCGACATTAAATAACTCCAGACCCTCATCAATGGTGGTACTCAATTTATTTCGGAAAAAAAAGTTATTGTCGGAAAAAGACGAGAACCTGATACTGGAAACGATTCGCGCGTCTGAAAAACAGACCAGCGGCGAAGTGCGTGTCTATGTAGAGAGTCGCTGCAAATTTGTAAATTCCCTGGATAGGGCAACTGAAATATTCTATGGTTTAAAAATGGATCAGACAAAAGACCGGAATGCAGTGTTGGTATATGTGGCCATTAAAGATAAGCAACTTGCTATTTTCGGTGATCAGGGAATCCATCAAAAAACCGGTGAACAATTCTGGATTGAAGAAGTGAAGAATGTACTCAATCATTTTAATAAGAACGACTTTGGAGCAGGAATTGCCGTTGCAGTGGCAGAAATTGGTCAGGCTTTGCACACATATTTTCCTTACGACAGCGCTACCGATAAAAATGAATTACCAGACGATATTGTTTTTGGGCGATAATCAAAGCAGGTACAATCATGCTTTCTAACAAATAGGGATGAAAAAGATTCTTGTTTTCTGTTTTTTACTGTTTGCAAAGCATGGATGGTCGCAGGATATTCCAAAAGCGCCGACCCCCCCCAGACTGGTAAACGATTTTGCACATGTGCTTTCATCTGATCAAATTGAGGCACTGGAAAGTAAATTAGTCGCTTACGACGATAGCACTTCAATTCAAATTGCGGTAATTACAGTAGAAACAACCGGTGATTACGTTATCGAGGACTATGCAAGAAAGATTCTAAGAGATTGGGGAGTAGGCAACAAGAAAACCAATAATGGCATTGTACTTCTGGCAGCAATTAAAGATCATAAGATCAGGATAGAGACAGGCTATGGCATGGAAGGTGCTATTCCGGATATTACGGCCAAAAACATAATTGAAACAGAAATTGCACCGAATTTCAGAAACGAGAATTACTATCGTGGGTTTGATGAAGCATGCGATGCTCTGATAAAAGCGGCCAAAGGAGAATATACAGCACCTGAAGGCTATAATAAAAGGAGTAACAAGGGCGGTGGTTCCATTATTGGTGGCGTTTTTGTTTTTATTATCATTCTTATCGTTATTTCACGAATTGGAGGCGGTAAAGGTGGTGGCGGTATGATTAGCAGGCGCGGTATCTTACCATGGTTGTTGATCGATACTTTCCTGAATAGTGGCAACAGAGGCGGGGGTGGCTGGAGCGGGGGTGGCGGAGGATGGAGCGGAGGTGGTGGCGGTGGGTTTGGTGGATTTGGCGGTGGAAGCGGTGGGGGTGGTGGTGCCAGCGGAGGTTGGTAGCAAGAGTAAAAAAAAGTCTCAAATCTTAAAGTAAAAGACCTCCGGTTCAACGGAGGTCTTTTACTTTTATTCTGGTATACGATGATAACACTGATTAAAAGCCTTTCTTTTCTTCTATTTTAGAATTAATATAGTCAATTTGTTCTTTTAGTTTAGGATCAGCTTGCGCGGATGTTGTCTTCTGCTTTATGATGCCTTTCAAAATTACATTGTTGATGACGGGAGCAATCTGTGCTCTGTTCGCTGCGGGAATTGCATCCCTGAACTCCACAATCATGTCTATACCTTTTTTCACTTTTTGCGTGTCCTTAAGATTGGCAATATACATTGCAAAAGGCTGCAAAGCATCTAATTTGTCTTGCGACACAGGCATTTTTGAAAAATTACCTGCGATCACATCAAAATCTTCTTCGTTCCCGCCACCTTCAATTAAAAGTTGACTAACTATTGAAGCCAGCTTCCCCTTCATCGGTTGCTTTGAAAATTTTTTTGCTTCAATCAATGCAGCATCACCATCTAACTGAGCGAGGGCCCCCAATGCTTCACCGGAAACACTATATGATGAATCATTAATTCCATTAATAAATAATGAACGGTACGCTGATTTCCCATATTGGCCCAATAATCCAATTGCTGTAGCCCGAACTGTTGATTTTGGATCATTTTTAGCTAAATCTCCAAGAATCGGTTCAACTTCTTTTTTTACAACGTCATTTTTCGTATCTATTTCATCCATGGCGTAACTACGCAAACCATAGTAAGGATCTTTCAAGGCCAGTTTCATAATTTCAAAAGCTTTTGGATCATCCTGCTTTTTTGAACAATAGTCGACTGCCTCCTTTCTGTCTACATAATTACCAGCATATTTATACTGATGGATAAAATTTTCCAATGACTTATCATCCTTTTTCTCCCACAACATAATTTTATCCGCATCAACATTGATCAGATCGGGGTGTTTGGTATAACTGAATGAAAATGTATCAATATTGTTTTCAATCCAAACATTATGTCGCACTTTTTCTTTTCCATTATAAACATCAATAGCCACAGGCAGACGAAAAACTTTTCCTGATTCCTGGTTTTGTTTTACTATAACTGATGCTTTGCCGGCGGCATCATCGTACACATAGCTGATTTCAACATTTGGATTACCACTTCCATAATACCATTGATTAAAAAACCAGTTCAGATCTCTTCCACTAACTTCTTCAAATGCCAAACGCAATTGTTGGGCTTCCGCTGATTTGAACTTATTGGTTGTAAGATATAAGTTCAATCCCTTGAAAAAAGCGCTGTCGCCAAGATAATTATGCAACATATGCAGTATACGACCGCCTTTATTATAGCTAACTGCATCAAACATATCTTCTTTATCTGCATAATGAAAACGAACCAAATCTTTTGCTGCGCTTCCACTTCTCAGGTATATTTCCATGTCTTCAAGATTTTTCGCAGCTGCAGCATCCTTACCGTATTTATAATCGTTCCATAATACTTCACTATAATTGGCAAATGATTCATTTACAGTAAGATTACTCCAACTCTCCGTGGTAACCAAATCGCCAAACCACTGGTGAAAAAGTTCATGCGCTACATATTCTTCGTACTTATTTCCATCTACCAATTCACGGGCATCCTGTTGCAATGCATCGGTATGTAAAGTTGCGGTAGTGTTTTCCATTGCTCCACTTACATAATCCCGTCCGGTAATCTGGCTGTACTTAGGCCAAACATAGTCTACACCAGTTATACGTGAATAATAAGCAATCATTTCCGGGGTTAATCCAAATATTTTTCTTGCCACTGCAGCAAATGGCTTTTCAACATAATAACTGACTTCCTTTCCTTTATACGTGTCCTTAATGATTGCATAATCACCCACTCCCATAAAAAATAAATAAGGTGCATGGGGCAAATCCATTTTCCAATAATCAGTGCGGGTACCATCTGCATTTTTTTTCTGACTCATCAATAATCCATTACTTAGTGTTACATATTTTCCAGGCACAGTCATGTAAATTTCCTCTGTACATCGCTGATTGGGTTTATCAATTGTAGGAAACCATACTGAATTGGCTTCTGTTTCTCCCTGCGTCCAGATCTGTGTGGGTTTGTCTTTATCCTCACCTTTTGGATTTATAAAATACAGTCCTTTGGCATCGGTGATGGCTGCACTTCCTTTTACTTTTAACTCATTAGGCTTTGATGTATAAGCAATATAAATAGTATAACGCTCCTGTCTTTTATATACCTTGTCCAATGTTATTCGGAGCAACATTCCATCATACTTATACTTTAGTGGCATTTCTTTCGCACCTGCTATCAAATTAAGGCTTTTAATTTCCATTCCCTTTGCATCCAATGTAAGTGTATCGGTGGCATAAAAATGTGGTTGTACAGTAATCCAGGCTTTGCCGTAGAGATATGACTTGGCATAATCGAATCTCACATCCAGTTTTGTATGTACCAGGTCGTTAATTCGCGTTGCTGTTTCGCGGTAACTATTTTTTACTTCGTCGAGGTTGCTTTGTGCGATCGATTGATTGAAGGAAAATAAAACAAGTACCAGGCAGCTAATAAACAAAAAAAATTTCTTCATATTTTCAATTTATGAGGCGCAAAGATAAGCGCGCGCTCCTGCATAGTTTGTAAAAAAAATGGTAAATGGTCATGCCAATGCCCGTTTTCAATTAGATTTGTTTATCAAACGTAACCACTACATGAAATGTTGGATGATCTCAATAATGATGGTTCTGGGTAGTTTACAACTGTTTAGCCAACAGGAATATTTTATTTATGTACAATCAAATAACCAACAGCCGTTCTATTTGCGTACTGGCACAACAACTTATAATGCTTCAACTGGCTTTTTAATAATTTCTAAGCTGCCAGACAGCATATGCAGCATGGCAATAAGTTTTCCAGGAAGCAATTCTCCGGAGCAGGAATTTAGCATACCCGTTAATAAAAAAGATGCTGGTTACAACCTTGTGAACAATACTGACAAAGAATGGGCGATGGTTAACCTGCAATCCCAGGCCGTTATTTCCGCAGTCAACGCTGATCAACAAAAAAAAAAACATGAACTAACCGGCATAAAAAGAACAGATGCATTTTCTGTTCTACTTTCCAATGCAGTAAATGACAGTTCTGTATTATATACTATTGCAAGAAACAAAAAAGTTGTACCAGTAATTGCAGATGTAGCGAAAAAAGAAGAAGCGAAAATTGACAGTGGCTCAATTACAAATGAAAACAAGATGCTTAAGGATAGTGTTGCCTTTGTAAAAAACAAACCGCAACAAAAAACCAAAGCATCTGCAGTTAAAAACCGTCCCGGTAAAAACGCAACGGTTCTAACAACAAAAAAGAATGAAGTCAATTCAGATTCTGCAAAAACAGCTGTCAAAAAAGATAGTATCGCAATAGTTCAGCAAAAAAAGCCTTCAAACGCAGATTCAATTGCAATTGCAAAAAATTCCCGGTACACAAATAAACAAACCGGTACACAAAAGGGAAAGCAAAATCCAGCAGCAGATAGCATTAACATGGTTAAGAATTCAGCTGCAAAATCAGACAGCAGTTTAACAAAAAGAAAAATACTGATAAAAAAAGATACTGTTGCAATAGCGAAGAATGATCCTGTGAAAAACAAAACAAAGGTTGCGTCAACAAAGAAAAAGTATACAGAAGCAGAACTTGACGCCATCATTAAAAGAAATATTGCTGTAGCCGACAGCATCATGAATGCAAGAAAAAAATCAAATTCCGGTAAAGACAGTATTGAAATTGCAAAAAACAATGCCGAAAAACTTTTCGACACTGTTGCTGTTTCTGCAATTCCTGAAAATCAAAAGGAAATAAATGCTATTAAGAATGATCCGGATAAGACAGATAGCGTTATAACGAGTAAAAACCCAAGGGAACCTAATAATAAAAAGCCAGCTGTTACAAAAGCTGCTGAAATTCTTACGGACACTTCCTATATCGCTGTATTTGTTGATCAGTCAAATGAAAAATTTGATACCATACGGATCAGCATACCATTTAATGAAGCTGCTGTTGTAAAGAAAGAAACCATTGAGCCCGAAAAAGAAATAAAGCATAATGACTCCGGTATTGCACAATCAAATGTTGACACGGGTCATAAGCCAGACACTATTAACAAATTTGAACCAATTGTAAAAAAAGACAGCTCGGTTATTAATTCCACCGATACGCAAACTACTGCCGTCAAGCCCAGACCGGTAATGACAAATTCTGATTGCAAAAACATGGCCTGGGACAGTGACATCGACAAATTGAGAATAAAAATGATGTTGTTAAATTCAACTGAAGAAAAAATTTTACTCGCCAGAAAAATATACACGCAAAAATGCTTTACTGTTAAACAAGTCAGAGCACTCAGTGAATTATTTAAAACAGATGAAAGCAAATATAAATGGTGCGATGCAGTATATTCTTTTGTCACCGACTCGAATAACTTTTCTTCACTTGCCGATTTGTTTAAAGAAGAATATTACCTCAATCGTTTTAAAGCGATGCTCCGCAATTAATACTACTTTATCTTCGCCGCATGCCAGCACAGCGTTATTTCCTGGAGGTAATGTATAAGGGAACAAATTACAGTGGTTTCCAATCACAATTGAACACTCCTGATACGGTGCAGGCAGCAATAGAAAAAGCTTTTAGCATATTACAAAGACAACAAGTAGTGCTGACGGGTTCTTCCCGGACCGATACACATGTACACGCCCTGCAGAATTTCTTTCATTTCGATTTTGAACCAGAAATCAATCCCCAGTTTTTATACAAAATAAACTCCCTGCTTCCCCGCGATATCGTGGTTAAAAACATATATAAAACTGGCAGTAATGCCCATTGCAGGTTCGATGCTATCACACGCAGTTATGACTATCATATTTATCAGCATAAAAACCCGTTCCTGGAAGAAACTGCATACTATTTCCCCTACAAACCAGATATGTTACTCATGCAGGAAGCAGCAGCGGTTATTAAAGAATTTGCAGACTTTACGTCTTTCAGCAAACGTAATACACAAGTAAAAACATTTATTTGTAATATCATTGAAAGCTATTGGGAAGAAGAGGATCACCAAATCATTTACCATGTTAAAGCAAACCGGTTCCTGCGTGGGATGGTAAGAGGTTTAACCGGTACCATGTTGCAGGTTGGAAGGCGAAAGATTTCTATTGATGATTTACAAAATATAATTGAAGCCAAAGACTGTACCCGCGCAGATTTCTCGGTACCAGGCCATGGTTTATTTTTAAACCGCGTAGAATACCCGGCAGACCTGCAGCTTATTCCACTATTTAAATAGTGGCGGCATGATTTTAGCGACTTTTCATCTAAAGGAACTATCATGAAATACATGAAAGTAGCATTAGTGGTTTTAGTGATTGCCTGTAATAATAAAAACAAGAACAATCCTCTCCCACCTGGTGCAGTAGAAATACAAACCAGGGTACTGAAAGATAATTTAAATTTTCCTTGGGAGATTTTGTGGGGACCCGACAACAAAATATGGATGACTGAAAGAGGAGGGAAAATAAGTCGTGTAGATACGGCAACCGGAACAATTACTCCCGTATTTACAATACCTGATGTCAGTTCACAGGGAGAAGGTGGTTTATTGGGAATGGTATTGCATCCTGATTTTACAACCAGCCCTTTTTTATATGTAGCATATGATTATGATCAATCAGGTAATTACAAAGGAAAAGTTGTACGCTATACATACAGTGGATCTACACTAACCAGCCCCTTTATTATTATTGATAATATAAGCGCATCTAATATCCATAACGGGTGCAGGCTATTAATCAGTTCAGATGCAAAATTATTCATCACTACCGGTGACGCTTCCGATCAATCTAATCCTCAAAATAACGCATCTGTTAATGGTAAGATATTAAGATTGAACCTTGATGGATCCATTCCTTCGGATAATCCAACAGTCGGTAGCCCCGTTTGGACAAAAGGTCATAGAAATCCACAAGGACTTGTGTTTGCAAATAACATGCTATATAGCAGCGAACACGGACCCGATAGTGATGATGAAGTTAATATTATTGAAAAAGGAAGAAATTACGGCTGGCCCGATGTAAGAGGTTATTGCAACGAATCTGCAGAGCAAACATTTTGTTCGGCAAATAATATCAAGGAACCTATTAAAGCATGGACACCAACTTTAGCAGTAAGCGGTATGAGTTTTTATAATAGTGATTTAATACCGCAATGGAAAAACTCACTGTTACTGGCAACACTCAAGAACAGTCGCCTGATGCAATTGAAACTAGATGACGTTCATACTTCAGTTATAGAAACAAATGAATTCTTTGCCAATGATTATGGCAGGATGAGAGATGTATGCATTTCACCAGATGGAAAAGTTTATATCTGCACCAGTAATGGAGGAAGTGACAAAATAATTGTAGTCAGCAAAAAATAAATGATAGCGCTATTCTTTGATGGCAGCAATACCCGGCAAGACTTTCCCTTCAAAATATTCAAGCAAGGCTCCGCCACCTGTTGATACATAACTTACTTTATCAGCAAAACCAAACTGGTTGACTGCAGCAACAGAATCTCCGCCCCCTACTAAAGAGAAAGCGCCTTTTTGAGTAGCCGAGGCAACGGCAGTAGCAACTGCTTTTGTACCATGTTGAAATTTCGGGATTTCAAAAACACCCATGGGTCCATTCCACAAAATAGTTTTTGATTTACTGATAACGTTTGAAAACTGTGCGATAGCATTGGGACCAATATCAAGTCCCATCCAACCATTGGGTATATTATTGCTCGGTGAGGTTGAATCATTGGCATCAGCAGCAAACTTATCAGCAATGATAGAATCGGAAGGAAGATGAATGCAAACGCCTTTAGCCTGTGCTTTTTTTATTAATCTCAATGCAGTTTCCAAACGATCTTCCTCACACAATGAATTTCCAATATTTCCGCCTTCAGCTTTCATGAATGTATAAGCCATGCCGCCGCCGATAATAATGTCGGTAGCACGTTCGAGAAGGTTTTCTATGATGAGTATTTTATCAGATACTTTTGCACCGCCAATAATAGCAGTAAAAGGTTTTTCTGATTGATTCATTATTTTTTCTGCACTGGCTACTTCCGCTTCCATCAATAAACCAAACATTCTTTTATCAGCAGGAAAATAGTTTGCAATGATGGCAGTAGAAGCATGGGCCCGATGCGCCGTACCAAAAGCATCATTTACATATACATCTCCCAGCTTACTTAATTTTTCTGCAAATGCAGGGTCTCCTTTTTCTTCTTCTTTATAAAAACGCAGGTTTTCCAATAACAATACTTCACCGGGTCTTAACATGTTGGCAGTTAGAAATGCCTGTTCTCCTATACAATCATTTGCAAATAATACCGTCACTCCATCCAGCAGTTCAGCCAGGTGTTTTACCAGGTGCTTTAAAGAAGATTTTTCTTCCGGACCATCTTTGGGTCTGCCCAGGTGGCTCATGAGTATTGCCGCACCACCGTCGCTTAATATCTTTTTGATAGTGGGAATGGTTGCCCGCATCCTGTTATCGTCGGTTATCGCGGAAGTTTGTTTGTCCAGCGGCACATTAAAATCCACCCTTACCAGTGCTTTCTGACTTGCAAAATTGTAATTTGAAAATTTGCTCATAATCTGGGGGGAACTTTATATCAGTTTATTAAATAAACAAAGCCTCTTATGTTTAGTAAGAAGCTTTGCAATGAATATGTTGAACAAAGAGCTTATCGTACCAGTGTGCGACCATCGTCCTTGCAGTCAGGCGCAACCATAATCAATAGTATTGAAATGGCCGGCCACTCAATACTTTTACTTGCTTATTAAACCTGCAAAAAAATGTACAGTACGTACTAACTGGCTCACATAACTCATTTCATTATCATACCAGCTTACTGTTTTTACCAGTTGATGATCCCCAACAGTCAATACTTTTGTTTGCGTTGCATCAAACAACGAACCGAAATGGGTACCAATAACATCAGTACTTACAATTTCGTCTTCTGTATAACCAAAACTCTCATTGGAAGCAGCTTTCATTGCGGCATTCAATTCTTCAACGGTTACTTTCTTACCTAAAATACTAGTGAGTTCAGTTAATGAACCTGTTATTATTGGAACACGTTGCGCACTGCCATCCAGCTTTCCTTTCAGTTCCGGCAATACAAGCCCGATTGCTTTGGCGGCACCGGTAGAATTAGGAACTATATTGGCAGCTGCTGCTCTTGCCCTGCGCAGATCACCTTTTGGATGCGGTGCATCCAATGTATTCTGATCATTGGTATAAGCATGAATGGTGGTCATGATACCGGAAACAATACCAAACTTATCATTCAAAGTTTTTGCCATGGGTGCGAGGCAATTGGTAGTACAGGACGCACAGGAAATAATAGTTTCGCTGCCATCGAGAATTGCATGATTCACATTGAACACAACTGTTTTTAAATCGCCGGTAGCAGGAGCAGAAATTACTACTCTCTTTGCACCTGCTTTTAAATGGGCAGCTGCTTTGTCTTTATCTGTAAAGAAACCAGTACTCTCAATAACTACGTCAACGCCGTGCGATCCCCAGGGAATCTGGGCAGGATCTTTCTGCGCGTATATCTTAACGGTATCACCATTTACTATAATTGAATCTTCAGTTGCTTTTACATCTGCATCAAAACGACCCTGTGCACTATCATACTTTAGTAAGTGTGCCAGTACTTTGGGACTCGTTAAATCATTAATAGCCACAACATCAATTCCTTCCATTTTATAAATCTGGCGATAAACCAGGCGCCCTATTCGTCCAAATCCATTGATAGCAACTTTAACGGTACTCATTGTATAATTCAGTTTATTGTTAAAAATGAGTGGCGAAGTTACAATATTGAAATAAATTACCTGTTACGAATTTAGCAAGGAAAGATGATGGCCAAACAGCAGGTTCTTTATTCAACTCCGGTTGTGTCACTCACTTGTACTTCATATTATCAAGCAACAGAAACGGCTTGTTTGAAAGAAAGCCTATTTGAGCGAAGTAAAACAGTTCAATAAAGTAAAAAACTTTTGGCAGGATTTACTGTGGCCGCTATCTTTGCCGTCCCTAAAATAATAGGGCCCGTTCGTCTAAGGGTTAGGACACCACCCTTTCACGGTGGTGATACGAGTTCGAATCTCGTACGGGCTACAAAGAAAGCCTCAGTACGGCACAAAACCCCGCAAATACATTGTTTGCAGGGTTTCTTTTTTCACTACTCCCCGTTTCGCTCCTGTTTTCGTCGGATTTTGGTTCACTATTTTTTCACCGAAAATCGTTTTTTCACCAAAATTTTCAGGACATGAAAACATCCGTTACTTATTATCCCAATCTTTCAAAAAGAGTTCTAAAACAAGCAAAACTGTACCGACCCTTATAAGCTGGACAGATTTGCAAACCTTGTTTAATAGTTTTTCCTTTTCTAAAGGGACTGTATTATATTTATCTAAACGAATCTGATAAGACCCGGTTTAACCATAATATTAGCTATCCTTTCTCTAACCGTGTCTGGACAGGATAAACCCTCATTTAAAAACCAGGAAAATACATAAGCGAAGCTTTTGCCGGATTCAAAGTGAATCTACCATTGAATCGTGATTCAAGATTATGTAATACTTGTGCATTACTTTTTGAATTTTTTCAGCAAATATGATCACTTTGTTTTTCAGGAGCTCTTTGTGTTGCGTCCAAACTTCCTGATCTTTCAAATCATATACACATCGGGATTCGAACCTTGACGACGCCTGGCTTAAAAAAAATATTTTCACTTCACCTTTTAAAAATTTTAATTTCTTCCTCTTTCAATTTTACTTTTCATTCTTTCTTTCCACTATTCTATCAAAGCCCAAACCGCTGCTGCCCTCTCCCCTGCCGGTGGTTTTACGCGCGCCATACCATACAAATACCCGCCCGTTGTTCCATCGCGTACGTTGAAAAGATTGTTCCACCCGTATTCCTGATCGCGGTACTTCTTCTTCGTGAATAAAATAAGCTGCTTTTTCAGTTAGCCCTTCCTGTAACAAAGAAGTTCTCGGACGAATTTTATCTGGTTTATCCTTATTGCCTTCCAGGATACGCGGCATGGCCGCCCGCTGCAACTGTACCTCGCGGTTAGAACCGGGTACATGAACGGGTACAAAAGGAATCCAGTTCTCCGGGATGCTGTTCATGATTTCATATCGGATCTTCGCTACTTCTTCTCCGTCTTTTACCGGCATATCAAAACCTGGCAATCCGAATTTATCCGTAATAATTTTTTGTAGCGCAGCATGAATTTCATCTGCGGCTTCAAAACCATTCCTGCTTGAGAAACCAGCAGTGGGCACAACCGTTTCTACACCCCAAACCATATTCGCCATCTCATCTCTTATGAATACCACTTCTTCTGTAGGTTTGCCTTCCTGCACTTTTGCTACCGTAGGTAACAATAATAAATCTGTATCAGCTGCCACAGCGCGTGGGCTATCTACTTTCATTGAAAACATATTCCATCTTGTCCAGTCTGCATCACCTCCTTTGCCAGCAGGTTCTATCCAGAAATTTTCTCCGAAAGAATTGGTGAGTACGAGGCCATTTAATTTGGTAAGTGTTGCAACCGGCAGCTTAAATGGCACCAGGTACCAATCATTGGCATATACCAATCCGAACTCAATTAATAAAAGTTTCGCCAGGTCGGTAGTGTCTGGTTTTATATAACTGAAATTTGTTTTTGAATCTTCAAAGGCCCACCATCTTGTATTGGGCATACCTTCAAACATCACCGGCGCCGGAATGATCGTTTGTACTTTCTTGTCAGGTGCAGGAGCCGCAGGATTACCGGGCAATTCAGCAAGAGACTTATTAATTCTGTCTATATCCATATTGTACCAATCCAGGTGACCCTGGTAATACGCTTCTGCATGCATGGCTTCTTCACCGGCAGCAGTGGCGGCACTCACGTTAAATTGATATTCAAGTTTCGACGGTTCCCAGGCATTGTCCGCAGGATCTGAAGGCTGATAAAAAAGATCTGCATACCAATCCTTAAAAGTTGTTTCTATTTCAACGAATACGCTGTGATCGCCGGGCACCGGGAAATCTGGCCGGTCGAAATAATGCGTGACAACAGATGGATCCAATAACTCAAACAACAATTTCGCACCATCCATCATACGGTTAGCCACAGCCGAATATTGCTGCCACACTTCCACATGCGCGCAAACAGCTACGTTCTCTTTCTTTGATGGATCGGGTCTTGCAAAGCCATAGTTATCAAGAAAAAATTGCTTGCTGGCGTTGAGTTGTCCTTTTGCTTTCAGCAATTGCATCCATCTTCTTCCCATGACAAGCCGGAGATCCAATGATAACTGTTGCTCCAGGGTAGCAAAGGGTAATGGCCGCTGTTCTACTTTTGCTTCAAAAGGAACATCTTTATCAAAAGGCTGAACCTTGCTGGTACGCGCCTGGTATTTATTTAGCGCTGCCGTGCTGGCAGATAGTTTTGCAGTAACCGGAGAACCAGCATCTTCTCCACGAAACTCACCCATCTGCCATTGCTTGCACAGCATCCACATGGCATCGCGCACTTCGGCCTTTAATGCACGATCGAAATTATTGCTGCGTGGCCTGCCTTCCAACCTGCTCCACGCAAGCGTCATCGGGAAAGCTTTTTTTGCCACGATATCTTTTAGTTCTGCTGCCTGAGGTATAATATTCATATCAACCGGTTTCTGTTATTGATTCAATGTGGTACCCATATTTTTAATAACTGCAGCTTCCATATAATGCGCTTTATGATCCAGCACAATATGATAGGGATACAAACTCTCTGCCCCGTAGACGGCGGGTAAAAAAGGCGCATAGGCGGTTTTATCTAAATTGTCTGGCTCTATACCGCGACTTCTGGCCGCGTCCAATGTATATGAAAGCGCATCAGCCAAATCGTTCCATTGCCAGTTACCGGTGAAAGAAGGGGGCGTAACCAGCAAAAGGGTCTGCGGCGCTTCTGCATTGGGACGATCATAATGGAAAGTAATACCTGTTGTTTCTTCCGTTGCCGGGATAAGCTCCGTCCACTCATCTGCCAAAACGCCGCAAATTTCTAACGGTGAGGGCGAACCGCCTTTTACAAAAGCGGTATACAACAATGTATTTGTTTTTTCCAAATCAATTTCGTCCGTTGGAAAAGGCAGGGCCATCCAATGATAATTAACTGATTCAAACGGGAATTGTGTGGGATGTATCAGTAAATCATTTTCGTCCAAACCAAATGCTTCTCTCAGCAGGAGGCATTGCTCAAGCTGTTTCATTTTATCGTGCACACGTGCGATGCCATGCAACCAGTCTTCTGTAGGGTTGGCTCTTTTGCCGACAGTGACTGAATAATCCAGTAAATCATTCCGGGCATTCCAGGAATTGCTGATTTCAGCTGCCTGCGCAGCAGGAATTGTATACTTTGGAATCATTTTAAATGCATCGCCCAATATAATTTTTGCAGCTGCTTCTATTTGCCTGGCCTGGTCGGTAATACTTAATGCAGGCAGGGCTGCGATGATACTTTCGGTATCGGGCAACCGCTTTTTTTCAATATCATCAATTAAAACCGCGGCTCTTGCCTGCAGGTCGTATATAAACTGGGGTACCTGTCTTATCTCCGTGCTGATGTCCAATGCAACTACATCAAAGGGTGTTGTATCAAAAGCTTGTATGGCCTGGAGTAATAACGCTATGCCCGGTTGGTTAACCTGTTGTATGCCGGATAGCGTAGTAAGTGCATTGCTGAATGCTGTAAACTTATTATCTACCATCGATTGGGTGATGGTATCTGCGGCAGTTGGCACCGAAGAAACCAATCGCTCCATGGCTTGTAGTTTTTCAACCCCTGGCGTTGGATCGGCGGCGAGCAACAGGTAGTCGTTTTTATTTTTTTGCCAGCGATCTTTTACCACCTGTAATTTACTTTTCAATGAAACAAACCATTGTTGTCTTTGCGTATATACTGCAGCGGTGGATGTCTGGGGAATACCGTAAGCGGCCAATTCCAGCAATAACCTGCTGAATCTTGTAATGCTGTCATCCGCTTTATTGCGTATGTTATCAAGATCTATAGAGGTAGCTGTTGCCGGAGCTGGAAGTGACCGCAGGTAGCCAATAATACCGGCAGCGGTTGAGGCGGCGGCAAGTACGGCTTTCAAGGTTATAATAAGATCAGCCACCCGTTGCGATGGAATTTCGGGGGCTGCTGCATCTTTTTTACTCGCTTCATTTGGTAATGCAATATCTCCGGGCGTAAGCAAAGCAGATTCCAGCACCAGGCTGCGCAGACTTTTAATCAACGGAATGACTTCAAACAAAGAAAAATTCCCTGCTGTATTATTTGCCGCAGTGTAGTTAAATGAAATGAGCCCATCCATTTTTGGATCTGCCGCAGCAAATAGTTTATCCATAAGCCTGTCCTCTATTTCACCCATAGACTGGCTTTGCTGGGTATTCAACAGGTAAATCAAATCAATGGCTGCAAGCCCCAGTTCCTGCATGCTGAAGATTGCCTTTTGCTCACTCTCATCACTGCGACGGATATACGAAATTTCACAGGTAATTTTATCCATGGCCGGCAGCATTGCTGAAAGCCATTGATTCATGGAAGGTTCGGTTTGTACCCGCGGGGATTCTCCTGCTGCCAATGCTATATATTCAAATGGGATTCCCACGCGGTGGGTAAGTGTGGCTCCGCTTCTTGGCGTTCTTGTTACATCTGGCTCCTGCGGATAGTTTCCTTTGCTGAATGACTCCAGTACGCCGGCAGCCCGATCATAATTACCCATTACGATATGGTGAACGCTTTCCGCCATTCCCAGATCTGCCACCGCATCTGCGATATCAATGATATGATTTACTGCATCAGTAATGGCTGTACCCACTGCCGGATCGGGGTTTGCAAGCGACAGGCCAAATGGAAAATTTTTATTGGCGGGAATTGTTTGCGACTTTACATGATTAGAGAGATTTACACCGTGCACCACGTTCCTGGCTTCTATGGCTGTAATAGGAACCGTATTGGGATCAACAGACGGATCTGTTGTATTAGCAACCCTGGTTTCCTTTATCTGGTCTGCATTGAGCGGAAATAGTTTCCGCAAAGCGTATATATAAACATCAATTCCTTTTGCGGTCAGATCCGACCGATCGTGCAATTCCCTTTCAAAATGATATCCCAGCAATGCGGCCAGCGATTGCCCGCCCTGTATGCCTTCTATAACGGAAAGGGCTAACCGTATTCTTTCTGAAGAAAGGTTTACTGCCAGCACATTATTCGCATCCGGTTTTCCGTGAGAAATGTATCCATTGCGCAAAACCGCCGCAGTAACACCCTGGTTAAGTGAAGGTGCATGAATGTAGCCTTCATTGGCAGCATCCTGCAGGAATGTTTTACTGCCGTCTGCATTGAAATCCGGGATCAATTCCTGTGGCAGCGTTATGTTGCTGACGGTTTTATTTTTTGCCGGCTGCACATTTTCCAGCCAGCCAAATGCGCCGATATACATACCGGCTTTTCGCTGCTGGTCGTGAATGCCGCCGCCATTATTTCTCAGGTGCGCCAGGCCGTTAGTTAGCAATCCTGTTTTCCAGGCATCCAGCCGGTACGAACAGCAGTCCAGGTGTTCCACGAAAGCACGCTCCAGCCTGGCAGTGGATGCACCCTGCAAAGCATTAAGCGCATCCAGTTGCCGGCCAAGGTATTTTGAAAAAACAGGTATATTTATTGATGAAAGTGAATCAGTAATAAATTCTGATACGGTCTTAACCGGGGAAATAGCCGGCACCGTATTGTACAGCAAAGCATAACGGCTTTCAGTAACCGCTCCTTTGAATTGCTGTTGTACAAAGGGTTGCTCTGTTTTAAGCAGGCTTATTTTTTCTGCCGGCAGCGCTGCGGTTGCTGCTGCCGCGCCCAGGCCACTGCTATGGTAACCGGTTTCCAATGCATATTTCATCAGGCGATACAATTCCGCGTCTGGTCTTTCACTCAGACCCGCACCGGTTCTTATTGCATCCAGCGATTTTTTTGCCTGCTCCAGTAATGCCGTGATATAATTTTTCTTATCAGCTGTATAATCACGGACAGGTTTTAATTCTGATAAAGGCTGGTCGTCAATCAGAAATTGTACGGTGTCCTGCCAGGGAAGTCCGAGTAACGCTGCTATCTGGGGAAGTATGTCGGTTGGATACCCCAGCGTGCTTTTCAAAAAGCTCATGTTATTGTTCACGATATCTGAATGTTCCCTGAAACCCGCCTTGATCAGGCTCATGGCATTGCTCATTTCTATCAGGCTTTCAAGATAACGCCGGTGATATTCTGCTGAATTGGGATGAAGACCGATTACATCCAATAAGGTCTGGTAAGGTTGGTTGGATTCAATAGCCACATGTGCCACGGCGTTAGCAAGCGTGGCGTTCCAGTTATTGTCAATACGAAGTAACAATTGATAAAGCCCGCGTAAAAATGTTAATTGATTCCCTCCCGCCGCAAGTAAGACGCGGTTGTCTGCATTCATCCAGTTTTGACGGCGAAATGCACTGGTAGGAAGAATGCCATAAGGTTGATTACCGATGCGAATGGCGGGCACGGGTCCGCGTCCACTGACAAACGAATTAAAAAAATCGCGGGTAGCTGCGATGGTTTCATCGCTAAATCCACCCTGCATCATAGATTCCATGATGTAACCCAATGTGGCTGGCCACAATGCAGTGTTCATATTGCGTGCATCTGCCTGGTCCAATCCATCCGCATGCAATAGCTTTTTTGTAAAGGAGTAATCAAGACCCAGCCACTCAGCCAGCCATTGCCCGTCATTTCTTTTTGTTTGATCATCTGTTTCTTCAAATGCAGGTACCTGTTTAAAATAACGATCAAATGACACATCGGCATCATCGGCACTGCTGTACCGGGAGTCTGAACTCCCGGTATTATTGGTGGGAATACCCTGGGGCAACATGCTGAAACCTTTCTTACTGAAATAATGATGGTCAATTAATGTTTCCAGCTCTTTTTTCCCGGTTGTTGCATCGGCACCCAGCTTTATACCCAATACCATTAAACGGGTGAAACCATTTAATTCGTCTTGCGCCAGGTTTATTTTAAAGCCCATACCAATCGCCACCGCCCGATCAAAATCTGCTACCCATTTAATGGCATCGGCAAATTCCAAATCGCCGCCGGCGGTTTGTTCAAATTGTTTGCCTGCATCCGGAGAAGGATCGGGACTCGTAGGCAATGGAAATGGAATATTGCTACCAAAGATCGGTTCCATGGCAACATTTCCCTTATAACGGATAAGCGCAAGTCTTTCCGGTAAAAGGTTTACACGACTGGGTTGCGACCAGCTTTTTTCCTTTTCCGCCTTTTTATCAAGATCGGGAAATGATACAATGGCGACCTGCAAATCTGCATCGGCTCTTTTTAAACCCAGTGGCAGGCTGTCGTTGAAATTTACCGGTTTATAATTTTCGATAAGATCGTCTGCATTCAATAAAGGATTCGCTGCATTGAAATCTGTTTTGATTTTTTGCAGGGCCATATCATTTCCATCTGCAAACCATAATTGTTTAAACAAACCGGTGATAGCGGCCTGATCTGCAGCATTCCAGTTGCCCGACACAATCGAGATTATAACGGTCTTGGCTCCACGCACAGGAAATATGCTGGTGGCTGGATCGGGTATTAACTGGCGGGCTATCCAGGCTGCGCGCCCTTCGCCTGCGGCATTCACAAGCAGGGCCCAGGCTGCTTTCTGCAAATCAATCGTTGCAGCATCCGGGTGTGCCGGATCGGCGGGCGTACCTGCGCTGTAATATTCTGCCCAGAACCTGGCCGCATTGTTTACTTCCTTTTGAGAAAGCAACGGATCAAAACTATCAACGAGACATTCATCGGGATATACGCGCACCCACAGCTGTGGCTGGTTATTAATTGTTTTAAAACGGGTTTCCATTCTCAACGGAAAAAGCAGGAATGGCGTATCAGCCGGGAAATGATTTTCTAACTGTACGCGGGGATCTGTGAATACAGTAAAATTCTTTTCCAAACCTCCCGCAATCTCACTGGCACGCTCATACGCATTCTTGTTTTTTTCATGGTTGGCCTTTTCGGCGGCCAATTGGCGGTTCAACCCTTCAACTTCGCGAATATAAGATGCATTATTATCTCCTTTCTGACGCTGCAGGGCGTCCAGCCTTTTTTGAATCATCTTCACCTGCTGGCCCGACTTAAACAAGTCAAGCCTTGCCTGATCTGCCGCCGTTCTTGACTGGCGCAGATCATCCCGTATTTGTTGAAACTCGGCCATAATACTTTCAATTATTTTTTTGTAATAACATTTCCGCTGCGTGCACACAAACCATCATGGGTACCTGGTACAAAATATAAGCAAGATTGGCTGAATCTATGTTTCCATTCCAGTGCACATTGATATCATCTTTGTATTGCGCAAGCTGTCCTTCTTCTTCTGTATCGCCGTTTGAATGCGGCGGAGATCCCGGCAGGTTCACCGCAGCAGGCAGCTGTAGTACATCAATTACACCTTCTTCTGCCGGCACTACCTTCGACCAATCCAAATCATTCCAACTAATCAAATCCTGGTTGCCTCCATCCGTTGCAGGTACATCCAAACCAAATCTTGGTTCACCAGGTCTTTCTTTTATAACAAAGAACCAGCCTGCGTTGGCGAGTGTTGGCGTATCCGGTTCCGTTACTCCCTTCGCTTCTGCAACCGATAAATCAAATCCAAAAAAATAAATATCCGGATCCACTTTCGCCGAATACAAAGGGGTTTTAATGATGTTGGGATCGGGTTCATCCTTATCCCCTTCTGCCTGGTTGAGCAGGCTCCTGGGTTCATGCACATCGGTTTGATGGGTGTCTGCGTTTACAGACCAGTTTGCTTTGTGCGCATATACTACAGCGGTAGGATATTTTTTCAATAATTCTCCGCGTATCACTAATACTACTTCTTCTTTCTTAGGTTCATTGGGCTTTTGCCGGTTGTCGTGATCTCCCAACTTACTTAGGCGCCTCCATTCATGCAATTTGGTTATATCGTAATAAGGCTCGCGTTGTTCGGCTTCCGATTTTACTGCCAGTTTGGGATCTTTTAATACTGAAGATATATCCCAGAACTGCCTGAAGTAACTGCCCCGCTGATCACTGGGATATTCCCTCCACAAAAGCTCTCTTGCAAACTCATGGTTCAAACCCACCATATAAGATTCTATAAAAGGCTGATTTGTTTCTAACAGCGTAATGCTATTGTGTTCTATCAATTGCACATTGGGCAGAAACAGTTCATCCGATATTTTTTTTAAATCAAAATACATGGGCTTATTAATCTTTGGATAGGCCATGGCTTCAACAAATCCTTCGTCTACCTGTTGTTCTTTGATCCAGGCGGGAATGGAAATTTGTTGCCAGGTCCATGCTGCAATCGTTTTTTGCGGGTGCAGTTGTTGCAGCATATTTACAGCCACTTTATTCAATTCGATTTTTAATGGCGGAATAGTTACCGGTATACCAGTCTTGGTTACCTGCATCAGTCGGTACATGTCCTTTAAGGAAGTTTTGAATTGTACTGCCTGTGCATTATCGGTGGCGCCATTTACTGTTGGCAGAAAATTTTCGTCAGGTGTTGAAAGATGAAAATCGGGGCTCGGCGGAATGGCATCTACAGAAGCGACGGTTTGTCCGGAGGAAGAAAACGCTGTTGCGGATGCCAGATCTTTTACCGCCTGTAACAGTTTGCGCCACAGGGCCACCAGTGCACCCGCGATAGCCAGGCCCGCTATTATCAATGCGGTGCCCCCTATCAGCAAAACAAATAGTATAACGAGTATGGCTAACCCAAGACTGAACACAGGCAACCAGGGATATTTTTTTAACAGTTCCTTTAAATAACCGGGTATGCCAGTTGGCTCCAGTTCAGCTGCTACTGCATCTACGCATGGAAGTGCCGGTGGCATTATTTTGGGAGGTGCGGGTAACAATACACCCGCGTTTATTTTTGTAATTATATTTTCAAGGCGAAGTGTTTCGCCAGCTGGCAATTGCTGCTGTAATTGCGTGGCCAGTCTTCCCCGGGGCTTGGTTATTCTCCGCATGGGTGCCGATAGAAATGATGGGGGCACAACCGTTTGTTTCAATGTATGAAAAGCTGTTGAACCATTGGTAAGCATCACTCTTTTTTGCAAGGGCGCCGTTAGCAATATCATTTTTGATGCATCGGTTGCAGTGGCGGTTTCAAAATGTTTTGTATACAGAGCCGTACTGGCGGCCATTGCAAATTGTCCGAACCGTATTTGCCGATTCGCACTGAGCACATCACCCACTTGTTCCCAGGCTGCTTCCATATAATCTTCCTGGTTATCCTGCACCACGCGGGTACCAAAATGTGCGGGTACCCGAAACCGTGGGTCGAGGTTCAGTTCATTGATCCAATTATAATTGTTATCGATGCGGTTGCCGGCGCGATCTTTATATACTCTTTCAACCATGGCATGCCATTTACCATAAACAGGTGGCGTTATCAGTGGATCCGAATCTTCATTGGGATCCAATGGTAAATCGCTGTTGTTTTTCGCATCTGTATTGGCGTTAGCGGAGGGTTTGATATTGTAGTCGTCTGCAAGGTTCAGCAAACCCGCCAGTTCAACCTGGAACGGGTGTATCTCCGGTGCTTTCTTAATGGCCCACTGATCAAATTTGTTCATTTTTTCAATCTCTGCATCAGTAAGCGCTTCGCTGGGTACTTTCAACGCACCACCCAATCTTAGTATACCGCCCAATTTATTTTCGTTGTCTTCCATCCATACCAGGCTGCCTTCGGGTCTTGTCATATCCATTACTCTTCTACCTACCCTGCTATCGGCCACTTTTGGTTTCAGCAATCTTACCAGGTATTCAAAATCTCCAATGGTACCGGTATTGAATTTCCAGCGGTAGTAGTATGGAAAATTTAAATCAGTGCCTTCCCAGGCAATTTTCAGGTGTGCGCCAGCGATAGTTGCCGCATCAGATCCCATACCTGCCAGCCTTCCGCTTTCATAAGATGGAATTACAAAGGCATGGTAAGAGGTGCCGGGTTTTAATTTACGCGGACATACCAGTCTTGAATATGCGAAATCGGGGTTTTGATTCAATGCGGCCTGCAGTTTATCCAATGCATGACCCACATCGGCCGGCTGATCCGTTAATATAGTTGCATCCGAAGCAGTGAGATCGCCATTGAAATGCACATGGGCCCATGCCCAAAGCTGGTTAGCTTTTGGGAAAAAATTTTCTTTTATATCAGCACCTTTCAGAGTAAATGATGGCAATGGCTGTTTGGGAGAGGCAACGCCTTCAGCAAATTCTCCTTCCGCTAATACAACCAAAGTTATCCATGGATTGAGCCGTTGGCCAGTAGCCGGCACCGGAGTATAACGCCAGGGAAAATCTTCATCGTAAAAATCTATGTAGGGAAGATAGTTGGGTTCAAAATTGGTAATCCAGTTATGCGGGTCTGTTTTTACAACCGTTCTTGCATCAATGCCAATAATATCGCCCGGACCATATATCTGTACTTTCTTATCATCAATCGGACTGTCTGCACCATCACCCTGCACAGCCATCTTCACTGTAAACGTCGCCCTTGCCTCACCGGTAGATTCCAGGTTATTGGCGATACCCTGGCGCAGGTAGGGAAGAAATGAATAGGTAGCAATACTCATACAGTTGCTTCAAATGTTGGAATGACATGAATATCTTCTGCCATTGCCGGGTTTTTTGAAATGGTTGTGTTCAGGTAATCTCTTGCATGTGCTTCCGATGCAAATACCGGTGCATCGGCCCATGCTTTATTATTACTGGTGCCGGCAACAATATATCCGGGCTGATTTACTTTTACCCGTTCATTGCCCATAGTAGGTACCATTGATTTTTTGGCTGCATAGGATAGCGATGATTTTGAAATGGCCGCCCCACCCAGCCAATGAAAGAATAGGGTGCCGATATTTTTAAACCACCGGAATGCGTGGTACTTATCATCCCCATCAATCACTTTTACTTCGTAACGAACAATTCTTTTCACCACTTTACCGGAACCCAGTTGCTTGCCGGAAAATGCAAGCGTTGCACCGGAATCAAAATCCTGGAAAGAAGGCCTTGATAATTTATCTGCATCACTCAGTTCCTGGAATTGCGCAATCGCAAATTTCTCCCGAGGTGCAGGATTTAAAATAGAAAGATTGGCCACTGTTGTTTTTATACTGAACAGGTGCGCGTCTGATACGGGGTTATTTCCCAGTTTATCAATATGAATACCCAATGGTACCAGGCGCTGACTGATGCGAATGCTGCCGATAGGATGTAAAACGAATTGTTCAGTAACAGCATCCAGTTTGCGCAATGTGACCAGCAGGTTGGAACCCGCTGGCAATGCAGCCTGCCAGTTAGCAGGTTTATTGAATTCTGCTACCAGTAAAGGAATAGCAGGTATGGAAGGAAGTTTTGGATTGTCGGCTTCGCCCCAGGTAATATCGAAATCAACAGAAATGTCGATGGAGAATAACCATAGATCGATAGACAAAGTAGCGGTGCCTCTTGCTTCCCAGGGAGCCGGACCCATCAATTTTAATTTCAGGTTCACACTAAAAACACCAGCGCCAAATACATCCATCCCTATAGAAAACGATATATCGATGATAAAATGAAACGGTGAGAACTGGAATAAGGCATCAAAACTAAAATTACCATGCAGGTTAAAATCATCCACACCATAAAACAATTCAGCACGCGCACCAAATTGTACCGTGTTGGTGGTAATGGCAAAATAGTTCTCTACCGTTATACGTTCTACTGGTAGCCGTAGAACGTCGATGTGTATGCGCTTGGGCGATGGAAAAGGAAGTGGCGGTGGATTAAACTGCGGGTGAAAGCCTCCAACACTTAAAACAAAATCAGGATTGTCGCTGAAATCCATCAGCAGTCCCATTTCGCCTTCCATGGTCATAAACAGGATCCTTGAATCAAACATGGCTGCGAAAAACCAAATCCGGCTCTTGTCAAATTCCAGTGCCCCGATAAAAGCTACGTTGATAACGATCAATGGCGCATCTTCTGTTGGTAATGCAATTTTAATTACACCCACAATAGCAACATTACCGGGTATTTCTATAATGATACCAAATGCGATACTAATCAGTGTAGGTGTTCCCCAACCCAATTTCAACATCGGACCAATAAGAAATTTCCCCTCGTAAGGAGGAAAATAGCTGCGCAGATCGCTGATGATACGTGGGGCATTGGCAACGGGATCTGAAGGGAACATGATGTTGTTGATGGCACCTGTTCTTACACCAGCTGCTATCGGTTCCAGTAACATGGCCCTGTTAAGACCCAGCAAACCACCCACGCCCAACAAAGTAAATCCAAAACCAAGTTGTATGCCGGTTGCAAATTCGGCAGTTATAATAATGAGTAACGAGAAGCCTTTTGATCCATCCGGCATGCGGGTTGTGATAAGTCCGATGGCTTTCACAGAAACAATTTCTGCCAGCGTTAATTCAAACACGCCGGCATATTCTTCTTTGTCAAAATCGAAATAGAGATAGCCTCCTCCTTTTATAATGGCAGCATCAATAGAGAGCCCTACCCCGTTTGGCGGTTTAAAACCAATGCTGAGATCGGCCGGACCGAGATTTCCCTGCTTAAATGCCAGATTGGCCTGCAGGCCGATGTTCTCTACAATAGCGTTTAGTGGTCCCAGTGAGAGATTGACGGTAGCACCTGCCTGTAGTGAAAAATGATCCCCTGCAGGCTCGAGCACGAAGCGCATACCCGAAATATTCAGCGGGCCGAGATCAATGTGTACCGGAAAATCGAGTGCCAGTTTAGCGCCTCCGCGAAAATAAAATCCACCTAATAAAGAAAAACCAAACGCAAGTGCAGCTTCTGCCTCCACATCCAGGCCGGATAATATCTTTTGCAGGAAACCATCTCCATCACCACCTTTAATAGCAAGGCGGATAGCAGCCAGGTCGCCTTCAAAACCAATATCTAATTTTCCACCTGCGTTCTGTATGAATGCATTCATGCCAAGTCCCTGCACAGACAGCCTGGTTCCTCCCGGTGAACCTATCAAAATAATTTCCTGCGCTTTGTCTGGTTTCTCGTGAATCTGCAGGGTTGCTTTAAAAGCGGCGGTCATATTCAGTATTCCCTGCACATCTAACGGTGGTCTAACGATCACGCCTATGCCTTTTATATCAGCAGTTGAATTAAAGAGCAATTCACCCCGATCACATACATCAAACGCAAAACTGGCAGCACCCATTAAGTAAGGTAATAAGGCAATGCCCTTTTTATTTGCGCCGTTTGCTTCTACGGGTGAAAAGGTAATACCGAACTGGGCATAAGTGGCAGCATTAAGTCCTTTCTGAAAAAGCGGAAAACGAAGTTCCTGCAAAACATCGTCGCTGGTATTTCCCAGTAAAGATTTAGTGATAGTTGTTTGCGGATAAAATCCGCCTGGGAATTCTATCGATCTCATGAGCGTTTCAAGACGCTGCAATAATTTGCTGGTATCAAAATCCGTATTCCATTGATAAGCGGCATTGAATAACTGGTTGGGTGAACTGATTAACTGACCAAACCGATCCCAGTTTATTTTACGTGTAGACTCATTTGCTGCGGGCATTTCATCGTGTTCTACCAGGCCTATCAGATGCAGCATGCTATGTGAATCCGGTTTTAACTTATCGAGGTAGTCAAGTATTAAAAAATCGGTCAGGCGTAATGGTAAGTCATTGATCTTTGGAATGGCAGCTCCGCCACCGGCTACAATCTGGTCATGCAAAGTTTTTATGGCATTAACAGTTGAAACCAATCTTCCAAAGAGACTGGCTACAGCACCTGCAACAGCAGCGTCATCACCTGCATTCAATAATTGCTGAACCGAATTAATCAATTCGCCTGCCTGTGTTCCCAAACCGGTAAGTGCCGTTCCGAATGCCCCCCCCGGAATTTCATAACCCATTTTACGAAAGAATATCACTGCCTGCTCAGGTGTTTTTAAATTCCTGAGCGGGGCAATGGCCAGTCCCGTTTGAGTTAATATTGAATGAATGGCATCCGGCATCTATAATAATTTTATGTACTTATTTAATGGGGCAACAACTGTTCTTTTCCTAGTTCCAAAACAAATTCGCGGTGTCTCATCTCATAATGGCTGGTAGTTGTCCAAGTTTGTAATAATTTAAATTGAGTCACCATTTTCATTGCCGCTGTAATACTAAATCCGTTTATCACCGATGAATTTGAAGCCACCCAACCATATAGATCGGAATAACCCGGGAAACCCAATACGCCAAAAGATCCCCTTTCCGGCAACACATCTACCAATGCTTTCAAGGGCGCTGCTATAGCAGTGGCAGCATATTTAGCATCCTGCAGCCCCAATTGTATCAGCCTTGCCAGGCATATTTTTTCCAATGCATCATCAATGGCGGGTTTGCTGCCGAATTTGAATTCAAAATCTATAAATGAAATCTGTCCGGGATGAGCTGCAATAAGAGCGGCTACTGGTTCCCGTGGTGGATTGGGAATGGTTTTATTGGATTGATTGGCTGTAGTTCTTGGCACGCCGCCCGGGTTGGTAAATGCATATATAACAATTTGAACAGCAGGGTTTTTTTTAAAAGCTGTATCTATTGCAAACTGTACATTTTTTCCAATAAAAGGGCCCGAGGTCATTTTGGGACTATCATCAAAATGATACCAGGCATCCAGGTATACCAGCCGCGATAGTTTACTGAGGTCCACCAACTGGTTAATAACGGTTAGGCTCACCCCACGATAGCCCGTACTGTAACCGGCCATAACTTCCACGTTAAAGACAATGCCATTCAATCCTGCCAGGGTAAAAAGATCGTTGATCATCTGCGTGGTAATACCAAACCCAAATGCCTGGTGAACACCCCGCCAAGAATCTTCACCGGCGGGTACTCCCAAATTTTCGCTTTCAACACCGGGCACGGTAACCAATACGCTATTGGTTTCATTTGCAAAAAAAGCCCGCAGACGAAAAAGGCTCATTTCCGGATCCACACCATAGAATACAGCCACTCTTGCGGTGGGTTTGCTTGCTGCAGGGGCATTGGCAAAATCGGTGGCGAGTTTGGCTGGTACATATATTTTATAATTACGTTCTTCGGCGTACCGTTCGTTGGTAGCAATACCATTATTTGGCTGCGGTAGAATCAGTGCAATAGCCGGATCGTTCAACGGGTTTTTGAATTCCTTTATTTTGGTTATGGCAGGCTTGGGAACAGGTGGTGGCGGTGGAGTAGCCGCGGCGTCTGCCGGACCGGGTGCTGAAGTATTTTTATTTCTTGTGCTTTTACACATGATTAAGGCTGTTTAGCAATAGGTCCCCTGGTATAATGTTTATCTATCCATACGCTCCGGGTTCCGTTCATCCCTGTAACCACATCGTTGAATTTTGCGCCACTGAAATATTTATCCCGGAGTGCTTCAATAATTTTACCGCAATACTGTATAGCTGTTTTTGGGAAGCGAACAATATTTACCAGGTCTATCTTATCGTTTTCGCTTATTGTTGCCAGTTGTTGTCTCATTTGTTGATCACCAATACTGTTGGCATTCGTTTCTTCAGGTATTTCCGTCCATGCCAGCAAGGGTGTACCTGAAGGATAGTTCATGGCAAGTAAACCGAGCCTGATATCGCAAACTCCCAATCCTCCCAAAATCACTTCTGGAAATGCATCTATATTGCTATCTATAGCAGTGGCTATTTCGGTAAAACGGATCCTGCGTTTACTATAATCGTTTTTTAAAATTCCGGTAAATATGAAATTACATACCAATGTTTTGAAGGCATCGTCTCCTTCGGGAGTCTTTAGTGTCAGAGCCTGGTAATACGAATAATAATCATTGATAAGTTCACGTACCGCTTCTATATTGGATACGCCCGGCCCGGGTTGTTCAATAGCTGCTTCTATCTTTGTTTCTAACGCGGGATTCATCGGACCTACTTCCTGCTGCATAGACAGTGAAGCAAGTTCTGTACCCGAAGCATCTGATAAACTGACCGAAAGTGTTAGATCACCAACGCCCGCGCCGGCAAAGGAAACTTCGCCGAAGTCAGTTGTTTGAGAGAAGGGAAATGAACCGTCTGCATCAATTTGCCATTTGTAAGATTTTATGGAGGCTGCAAGTCCTGCATCTGTTACAAAAACTACCCAGGTATTTTCATGGCCGGGGGCCAGGGGAGAACTGACAAAAGAAACGATCGCGCAGCGTCCATCCGCTGCAACAACAGCTTCTCCCAAATCCGCAGGCTGGAGGCCTGCGGGCAGCCTGGTTTCTGTTTTTCGTACACCCATGATCGATATAAATTTTATACCTGCTTAAAATAGATGTATACATCAACGTTAGGGTTGCTGGGCTAATCAAAACTACCATCAATAGGGTAAAGTAAAATTCCGGTGTTCGGGTCAGGGGGCTATTAATTGAGCAGAAAATATTTTCAGCGGGTACTACGCGCTACTTTTTCTAAAACGGCTTGCGTAGTATGAATATACAGCATTATTTTTTTTATGAAACAAAATAGAGATTAAATACAACTAAGTGGGTATAGCCGTGCCTTGATATATATGACAAACGGGGCTCACATCAGCCCATAACTGAAGCGCATAATAATTGTTAACATTCGCATATCAATATTTTGCTGCGGCACACAATAATTAAGCTGTATTTTCATGCTATAATATATAAATGGTGCGTTCGTTAATCATCTTATTGCTTTGTTCCATTTCAATTACGATAGAGGCTCAAACGCCTTTTCGAAATAGTTTCATTCAAGTAACGCCATGGTCGCATGCGGATCATTTCTCCCGGCTCAATGATAGCAATAATTCAAACAAGCTGTGGTTTTTTAGTAATTATGCCGGAATTGGCAGCAGTTTTATTTTTTCAAACGGTGGCAGCGGGACGGTCTTTTCTGTGCCAGTGGGAATTCAATTAAATCGGCGGCTGAATAACAATATATATGCATTTGCAGGTATTTCTGCAGCACCTGTGTTTTTTAATTTTAACCATTCATTCAATGCCAGCCCGCTGAATTCAATGTATCCTCACACTATATTTCCCGCTTCAAACAATTATGGAATTTTTACCAGAGCAGAGATGGGTTTAATGTATATTAACAATGATAAAACTTTTTCGATCTCGGGTAGCATAGGAGTAGAAAGAAACAGTTTTCCCGTATATCCTGTCAATAGAACGAATAGCAAAAAACAATAGCAGGAATTTATTTATTTAATCAAACCAATTGCGATCTTAACCCGGGAATAACCTGACGTTAGCCGAACTGCTGTTATGGTTGGTGAAATGGGTATGTTTATTCATGGTTTGCTATCATAAATATAGTCACGGACAAATCTTCATGCAATCTAAGATGCAGCTCTTCCAATGACTTTTAGCCAATATATTTTTCTGAATGCATTTTGTGTTGGCTTAATTCATTTTGAAACGGGTATTGTGGTTTTAAATATTTGCATGTTCAGAATTATGGCAATACCGTTACAATTACTCTTTTATACCGTGTCAATGCCGGCACACCTTTGTCCGTTACTTTCAAAATGAAATGGATGGTTTGTGCGCTGTCAACAATCGGTGCTGTTACAGGCAAATCATATAAGTTAGGCGAATAAGGAGCTAGGCTAACGGGCCCTTTATATGTTCCGGCTTCGTTATAACAAAACCAGAGGTAACTGATGGAATCGCCATCCGGATCCATTGTTCCGGCTGCATTTAAATGAAATTGTGTTCCTGATTTAACCGTTAAATGATCAGCATGTGCCAGTGCGGGGACCGGCGGGTGATTGACTTCCTTGAAACTTTTTGTAGTCCATGCCATACGGGCCGCAAAATCATTTTGAAATTCTTCCCGCCATCTCCAGATGGTTTCCCAGTTTCCTTTATAGCTTTTCTTATCAACCGAAGAAACAATTGAATCTTCAGCGTTGGTCCAGATGGGCCGGGTTTCAGGTTCATCCTGTGGCCAGTTTTTTCTTTTGAACCTTCCCGTGTTTGAGTCCTGAAACGCTGGCAGGTAATATTCATACCTGCCACCCCAACCCCCATAATCAGGGTGTTCCGGATCATTAAGTCCGTTCATTATCAGTGAAAGAAACGAAGGTGTATCGCCTTCCATACCATAGGCAATATCTGGATAGGCAGCTCCTAATGGACCATGTCCCTGCTGAATGTTTTTTGCCAGCCATTCCCTGCTGACCACCTCATTGTTGGAACCGGGCAAAGGGAAAGCTATTCCCAGCCAGGTTGCCCTGGCATAATTATAACCTGGTGTTACAATATAAAAAACAGCAGGATAATTTTTTCGAATCCATGGCCCTGAATCATCCTGGTCTGAAATGGTATAGACCCTTAATTTCTTATATAATCTTTCTGCCTCGGCGGTGGTTTTGGTCTCTTTGATTTTCCAAAGCGCCTGGGCCAATGTGTTTACACCGCCCCAAACGGGGATCCATAAGGGCCGCTTATCATTCTTCTCTAGTACATGGATGATCCAATCAGAACCTTCAGAATCATGACCTTTACCAACGGCTTCCATTCCATACAAAGGCAATCCCTTTTTTACTTTTTTTATTAATTCTTCATAAGCCGGATACCCTTTCTCATGTTTCAACAGATTGGGTTGTATTTTTTTGTAAGCCATTAAGATTTTTGAAATGGATTCAGGTGCTACTCTTGTTTTCTGGTGGATGGAAGTAGTAGCAATTAAACCCTCTATATCCCATTGATTGCAATAGGTAAGAAAACGAATCATCGACTGTGAATCATCGGGGTCAGCTTCGATGTCTGTCAATACCAAAACCCTTAATTTCTTATTTTGTCCCCTCAATATCAACACTCCTGAAATCATGATTAGGAATATCATGCATAAATAAACCTTGCAGCTTTTCATCCTAGATAATTTTTTCAGTTTAAGAATGATTTTACCAAACATTTTTCTAAAAGCCAGCTTACAGTGTAGCCGGGTATGAATATATATATTTAGAGGCACATAAAATTGAATAGACAAATATAACAGCATGGTAAAACCATTCTAATGTGCCTCCCCGCTTGAAACGCATTTTTGTTATCGTTACCATTAAACCCGGAATATTGACGTAAAATTGCAAGTCAAAACCTAAGCAAAGTCAGCATGTGTAAAAAATACCGGTTAAAATATTTGTTATCTGTTTTATTGATTTTGTTGGTGAGTGTATCATTCAGTCAGCCCATTGATTTTCCTAAAAACATTCCCGTTTTCAAACTGGTATTGAGTGATGGAAAAAATTATTTCAATTCTACCCAGTTAGAAAAGAATAGGCCGTTGATGCTTATTTATTTTGACCCGGATTGTGATCATTGTAAACAATTTGCCGCTACACTTGAAAAAAACATCAGCAAATTCAGCAAAGTTCAGATTATTATGATTTGTGCTTCTCCGGATCTTTATATGTTGAAAAAATTTGCAGCAGAAAATAAAATAAGCACTTATCCCAATGTGAAAATAGGTACGGAAGGAATTTATCACCCGGTAATGAATTTTTACCATGTACAAATCACACCTTTCACGGCATTATATGATAGCAAAGGCGTACTCATCAACAGTTACCGAAATATGCCCGCAACCGACGATCTGATTACACACCTGAAAAACAAGTAACAAAATTGCAGTTGCCGAAAATTGCCACTTATGAAAATATTCAATTACTTTTTTGTCTTCGTTTTTATCGTTTTTGCTGCGCTTCAATACAATGATCCCGATCCATACATCTGGATCCCACTTTATTGCTATGTAGCATTTTTATGCTGGCAGGCAACAAAACATACATTCTATCCGGTTGCTTATTGGGTTGGGTTCATAGGATACGGTGCTTATGCAGTTTATAAGGCATTTGATGAAAATGGCCTGGTGGATTGGATTACCAAACACCATGCACAAAATATAGCGGAAACCATGAAAGCCGAAACGCCCTGGGTTGAAGAGTCGAGAGAATTTTTTGGATTGATAATTATACTGGTAGTTATGATCATTAACTATACCTGGTTAAAGAAAAAACACTTGCGCATACGTACCGCCTGATACATCTTATAAAAATATTGATTTACTTTTATTTGCTTACACATGAAACACAAATGCTATTTATTTTTTTCGTTATTATTCTTTTATTTTTCTTCGTTCGGCCAAACTGCCGGCAGCGTCAGTGGCAGGATTACAGATTCAAAAAATATGGCCATCCCTTATGCAACGGTTGCAGTACTCAATACCAACCGTTCATTGATGTCTGATGCACAGGGTGGTTTTGAAATCCATGACATTGCAACAGGAAATTATACCATTGTTATTTCGGCAATCGGCTATGCAACTTATACCAGGCAAATCCAGGTTACGAATTCACCTGGTGAAACGCTTACCATACAATTGGCAGATGCCGCAACACAATTGGATGCTGTTATTGTTACAGCAGAAAAAAAAGAAGAAAATCTTCAACAGGTGCCCATCAGTATCTCTGCATTATCTGCCCGCACCGTAAATGATTTTCGTTTATGGAACAGCAGAGATCTCACGGCCATAGTTCCGAATTTATTTTCGGGCAACCCAGGCGATGGCAGAAATGTAACTTCCATCAGAGGCATAACATCTTCTTCTTATGATCCGGCAGTAACAACTTATATTGATGGAGTGAGCCAGTTTACATTAGATACCTATATTCCGCAACTTTTCGATATAGAAAGGATCGAAGTATTGCGCGGGCCGCAGGGTACATTATATGGAAGGAATGCGATGGGTGGTGTTATCAATATAATCACTAAGCAACCTTCAAACAGCACCGATGGCTTTATTGAAATGTCCTGGGGGAATGATGGTCAGCAACGTTATACAGCAGCCGTACGTACTCCCCTTGTAAAAAATAAATTGTTTTTTGGTGCATCCGGACTATATGAAGGAATGAATGGGTTTTACATAAATGATTTCAACAATTCTACATTCGACAAACAACACAGTGTTGGTGGTAATTATTATTTAAAATGGCTCGCCAGTAAAAAGTGGGCCATCACGCTAAATGTAAAACATATTGCAAACAGGAACTCAGGGCCATTTCCACTGGCAGGTAGTGCGGCTGATGCTTTGACAAATCCTTTCCATTTAAATCAAAATGCAATTGGTAAACTGGTAGACAATGTTTTGAACACGGCTTTGTCGCTGAATTATTCGGGCAATCATTTTAATTTTAGTTCACAAACGGCTTACCAATCAAATTACCGCTATTATGCAACACCTATCGACGGAGATTTTTCGCCAATCGACGGAGTAACTGTTATCAATGACTATGGCCGCAAATGGAACAATGTGAAAGTGGTTACGCAAGAATTCAAATTTTCATCTGCAACTGCATCTGTAGCTCCATTAAAATGGACCGCAGGTACTTATCTCTTTTACCAGGACATTCCCAACAAACAAGCGACACATTTTGGTAAAGATGCTTTGCTGGTGGGTTCCCCGGACAGCAATTATGCAATTGTAAATTCTACCAAAACAAAAACATATGGTGCTGCTGTTTTTGCGCAGTCAACCTATTCCATCAATAAACAAATTGATTTGATTGGTGGATTGAGATACGATTACCAGCACACAAAAGAAAATGTATTGGGAGAATACCTCCCCGATGGATCGCCAGCACCTGTTTTTGAAACAAGACCAGATACATCAGCTGCTGCTTCATATAATGCATTTTCGCCAATGATCAGCCTTGCTTACAGACCCTCTGCCAACAGCAGTTTATATGCAAGTTATAGTCGTGGTTATAGAACCGGCGGATTAACACAATTGGCTCCTGACCCATCACAGCCACCATTATACGCATATAAACCAGAGTACAGTAATAACTTTGAGATTGGCGTTAAAAACAATTTACTCAATAACCGTTTGCGACTGAATGTTTCATTATTTTATGCGACCATAACCAATGCACAGGTTCCAACCCTTGTATTACCCGATGCTATTACAATTATCAGGAATGCAGGTAAATTAAATAGCAAAGGTGTTGATGTGGAAGTTGCTGCAACACCGGCAACTGGTTTTGAAGCCATCTATAACTTCGGCTATACTTATGCGAAATACACTTCACTAAAAGTTTCTCAAAACGGGCAGGAAGCTGACCTGGCCGGTAAACGCCAGGTATTTACACCCGATATTACGTCAATGCTTGCATTGCAATACAGGATACCTTTCAATCAATCTAAAACAATCAGCGCAATTTTCAGGGGTGAATGGCAATACCTGGGTAAAACTTTTTTTGACCTGAACAATAACATTGAACAATCTCCCTATAGCCTGCTGAATGCAAAAATTGGTATCAATACCAAATATTTCGATGTGTTTTTGTGGGGTAGGAACCTGGGCGATAAAAATTATGTTGCTTATGCCTATGATTTTGGAGCGGCACATTTGGGAAATCCAAAGACTTATGGTGTTAGCTTGAAACTTAAGTTGTAATCTTTATCTATTATTGAAGTTGATCTTCCGGCATACTTTACGTTACACCGGAAGATCAACTTTTCTTTTTAAGACGGATTGAATTGTAGCATCACAACATATGCTACATCTGCGCCTTTTGAATTGGGTTTATAAATAAAGTATAAATGATGAAGCTGCCCATCCGTAACTGCTTGCAACGGCACATGCACCACGCCCATCGGGCCCTTCTGCGGAACAGCAAGACTTCCTTTGCCTAACAATTTTCTATCTGCAGCATCCAGTCTTACTTCAAAATCAAATCCAAATTTTGGAGCAACCTGCCATGCATTTGTAATATTCACCGAGCCTACTCCGGAAAGATCAACTTCATCAGTACTGAACCATCCTGTTTTAGCCTGTGGCAATACCATTAAATGATTCCCATTATAAGTAACCGAAGTAACATTTTCCACTTTTTCTTTGCCTGAAAAATTCATCGTGCTACCGTGAATTGCAATACTATTGGTACCCGTGAGCGATTTAATATTGTTACCACCTTTGTCTGTATAACTGGCAGTTAAGACAAGTGCACTGGTTGGTTTTTGTTTTGGATCGGCAATAACGGTTCCCGATTGTGGCAATGATTTTTTAACTGCAGCTTTATCTCCCAATGATAATATCCAGGTTACAATCTGGTTAATATCGCTGGCGGGCAAAGACGGATGAGCTGCCATTGCAACATCACCCCATACACCACCACCACCTTTAATAACTTTCTGTGTGAGATAGGTCATTGCATTGGGATCTTTCTGGTATTTTTTTGCCACATCCACAAATGCCGGTCCGATTGATTTTTCAGCTTCTTTATGACAACTCTTACAATCCAATGTCATCATCAGGTTTTTACCACTCACTGTTGCTTGTCCTTGTTGATGACCCATTGTTGCACCTGCTTTATCAAACCCTTCCACGTAATCAACCGATACATATAAATTAGCAGGATCAATTTTCGCAGTATCATTGTCTTTAACTTCTACTGAATAGCTAACTGGTTTACCCGGCAGATAAAAAGATTTGTTTCCCCCCGTTACTTGAATAGTTACCCTGGGTTCTTCATTACCTGCATAAACAGATGCCGTCCCACTTTTGGTGACACCTCCCTGTTCATCTTTAACTGTCACAGAAATTTTATAATCCCCAGCTGACTGATAACTATAATCTAATATGGGCGAGGTTGTTTCTTTGGTAGTGCCATTGCCTAAATCCCAGGTGTAGGTAAGTTTATCCTTCGGCTTCTTTATGTCTGCGGTTATTTTTACCGCAAAAGGCAATATACCCGAAGTCTTGTCAACATGCAATGCCGTAATTTTTGGTGCTATATTACCAGGGTTATAATCAATGCGGGCAATACCAGCATCAGGATTTTTGCTGAACCAACCGGTACCATATTCAAGCAAGTATAATTTTCCGTCAGGACCTACTTCCATATCAATTAAAGAATTCACTTTTAGTTCCGGGAAGAAAGGTTCCATCTTATCAAAATCTCCATTGGGCAGCATAGTGACCGCTTTTACCCATCCACGTATCCAATCATAAATAATTAATTTACCATTGTAATAATCCGGTAATCTTGTTTCTTTTGGAAACATATCTGTATAATAAACCGGTCCGGCCATTGCATTTCGTCCACCCGTTCCTACCTGCGGAAAATCTGGCGAAGCTGCATAAGGATACCAGATAAAAGCCGGTTGTGCCGGTGGTAACTCACGCAACCCGGTATTGTTTTTTGAATCATTGATTGGTTTCATTGGATCAAACGCTTCACCAGATACACCTGTAGCATAATCATACTGGCGGTATGGATAGTTGTTACCAACAAAAAGCGGCCAGCCAAAATATCCAGATTTGCGTGCCTGGTTAACTTCATCATATCCGCGCGGACCACGGGTTGCAAGACTATCATTGTTGGCATCAGGGCCTACTTCACCCCAATACAAATAACTGTTTTTCTGATCCACGGAAATACGATATGGATTTCGATTACCCATTACATATATCTCTGGTCTGGTTTTATCTGTTCCTTTCGGAAAAAGATTTCCTTCCGGGATCTCGTAAGTGGCATCATCTTTCACTCTTATCCGCATTATCTTGCCCCGGAGATCATTGGTATTACTGGCAGATCTTCTCGCATCATATTGCATATGACCCGGCAAATCATTCATGGGTCCGAACCCACTATTCACATATTTAGCACCCTTCTCATCAAAAGGAGTAGAATTATCGCCAGCAGAGAAATACAATAGTTTGTCCGGACCAAATGCGATGGAACCACCGGTATGACAACATATCTCCCTTTGTGATTTTACTTCCAGGATAACTTTTTCAGTGGCTTTGTCCAATGTGTCGTTCTTAAAAGTAAATCTTGATAACCTGTTCACCGAGCTATCTGCAGGACTATAATAAATATATACCCAATTATTTTTTACGAAATCCGGATCCTTTGCAAGTCCCAGCATTCCTTCCTCAGCGTTTACACCAGGCGTTGAAGTCTTATAATACACATTAAAAAATCCGGCTTGTTTCGTTTTTTTTGTATCGCTTTTATACAACATTATCTCACCTCTTCTCTGAATTACGAGAATGTCAAGATTTGGAAGAATAGTCATTTCAGTTGGTTCATAGAATTCGCCCACTGCCAATTGTACTTTTGAGAACCGGTCTTCATCCGGTGGCAATTGCGATTTTACTTTTGTGTAATCTGGCTCTTTGTTATCACCTATTGCATACTGGATGCCTGCAAGTAAATGTTTGAGATAATTATCCTCACTATAAGATTCTTCAGTATGCCCCAATTCAGTATAAAAAGCGCGTCCTCCGTCATAGTCATGATACCATGCCATTGGATGATTACCCATTTTATGACCGCCTTTATAACTGGCTTCGTCAATGGTCAGTAATACCTTGGTATCTGGATTCAATTTCTTGTAACTATAGAATTCGTCTGTTCTTTTCCATTGCTTAGGAAGATGTTTGGTTGCATTGTTGGTAGGATCAACCACATTGAATATTCCTTCCTGCACATTCGGAAAACTGTCGTGGATACCCGGGTGATCAAGAAAATATCCACCTACCAATCTGCCGTACCATCCCCAATCATATTCTCCATCGGCTGCAGCATGTATACCTACGTATCCCCCGCCTGCCTGGATATATCTTTCAAAGGCCGCTTCCTGCCGGTAATCCAGCAAGTCGCCGGTAGTGCTTAAAAAAATAACTGTTGCATATTTTTTCAATGTGTCTTCAACAAACATATCGGCATTGGTAGTAGTATCTACTTCAAACGCGTTACCTGCACCCAGTTTCTGAATGGCAGCAATGCCCGCCGGAATGGAAGCATGGTGGAAACCGCTGGTTTTAGAAAAAACCAATACACGAGGTTTATCAGATCGTTTGTTGTTACATCCTGTATAAACAATCAATGACAATGCAAATACCAGAAAAAGAAATTGTTTCATATTCAAGCTTAGTTTTAATTTTTGTGCGTTTATGTAACCGGCCATTGCAAAAAGCCGGGCTTTTCTTGCGTCGCACACTTGTACTATTTTAACTATAGTCAGCTGCGTTGTTACAAACTGGCTTCAATATTAATGAATAAATAGAACATGAAGTCAATGTTTATTCAATCGGTATGCGTAGGAAGGTGAAAAGAAATGGGGGATACGGAGTTGAATAATTTTACAACTGCTATCGTTAACAAAAAAGACGAGTAAACCGTTTAATATTAAGCTCTTTTTGAATGTTGCATATGAAAGGAAATTTTATTATGCAAATCTTCCGGCCTGAAAGGCTTTGGAACGAAATCAAGAAATCCTTTTTGCAATAAATCCGTCTGCATATTATCATAAACTGCTGCCGTGAAAGCGAGTACAGGAATTTCGGGGTCAATCTTTTTTATTTCATTCAACGCGGTAGCTCCGTCCATTTCGGGCATTTCAAGATCCAATAACAATAAATCAAAATAATCTTTCCTGTATTTTTCGACAGCCTCCCTGCCATTTACCGCTTCAGTTACCTCAATTCCCCATTTTGTCAGGAATCTTTTTGCAATAGACATGTTTACCGGGTTGTCTTCTGCAAGCAATATGCGTGTTCCTGTTAGTAGCCGCAAATTTTTTGCCTTTTCTTCATTGATGTACATTTTACGGTTTTCATTTATTTTCAGTTCAACCGTAAATTGAAAAACACTACCCTTTCCCCGCGAACTTTCCAGGATTAGCTCACTGTTAAACATATTCACCAACTTCTTACTGATGGAAAGCCCAAGACCTGTTCCGCCATATTTGCGGGTTGTATCTACATCTGCCTGCGTAAAACTGGCAAATATTTCTTTTTGCTTTTCTTTGGGTATACCAATACCAGTATCAACTACCATAAATTGTATGGTGACTTTACTGCTGGAAGAGAATAATCTTTTAACGATTATACAAATACTTCCTTCCTGCGTAAACTTTATGGCATTGGAGAGTAGGTTGGATAAAACCTGGTTTATTCGGGTCTGGTCTGTGATAACCTCTATGTCCAGACCCTCCGAAATTTCAGTAAAAAAGTGCAACCTTTTTGCCTTTACCTGCGGTGCAAATTGTGCGGCAATCCTTTCTGTCAGTTCTTTGATGTTTACAGGTGCTTCTTCCAGTTCCAGTTTACCTGCTTCAATTTTATTATAATCGAGAATATCATTGATGAGCAACATCATGTGCTCAGAAGAAAATTTAAGAATATCAAGCTGGGGCTTCTGCACTGGCAGATAACTGTCTTGCAGCAACAAATGAGAAGCGCCGATAATACCATTGAGCGGGGTTCTTAATTCATGACTCATATTAGAAAGAAAACGGGATTTGGTCTTGGCAGCTTCTTCCGCTTTTTCTTTGGCCTTCATGAGTTCAAATTCGGTCATTTTCACATCAGAAATATCCAGGATACTCACCTTTGTATAACGTATACCCTTATATGCAAATGGAACTATACTTACATATCCATAAAATATTTTTCCCTTCCTTGTATTGAAGGTCAGTTCACCTTGCCAGTTTTTTGAAGATTCTGGATCTGCCTGGTCGATGCTGCTGAAATGCTTTACATTGTCTTCGCTGAACCAATTTTCTATATGGGTAGATTCTATTTCAGAAGATAGCGTAGCGCCAAATAGTTCCATGGCCCGCTGATTACAGCTGGCAATGATTTTAGACTCATTAAATATAATAAAAACAGCATCCAGCGAAGTATTAAAGATCGTATCCCCAAATTTCTTTTCCTGCAATATGGCCACCTCATTGTCTTTATTTAACCTCAATATGGCATAAGAAATAAATAGCGTAGCTACCAAAGAGACAAACAGGTTACTATTATATAATCTCGCATACAGGGGTTCTGCCATGATCTGAATATTATTTACCTGGGGATTGGCAAATAAACAGATGAGCAGTGATCCAACAGTAATCGTATACACCAATAACAGCTCCTGGAAACTTTTCCTGAAACTCACCACAAAAGTCAATACCAGGAAATACGGAAAATATAAAAGGTAGCCACCGGTACGCAACCCCTCGGCATAATTAATGATGATGAGGTATAAATTTACATTGATGATAGATAATATACGGCCGATTTCGAGTTTCCTCCTGTAATTATAATAATATGCCAGCAGAAAAATATAAGCAGCAGTAATGTTTATTAAACCGCTGATATATAATTTGTGATATATATAAATTGCAACTGAAAAACAGTTTACCAGCAATGCAATGATAATAAACTGGTTAAACCGGATAATCTTTTTTTCCTGTTCCTTGGATATACCCGGGTCTACCCCGGTATCTATAATATCCTGATAAATTGACCAGCAAATATGTAATAATTTTTCTTTCATAGAGTTATTAGATCAGAATTTTCCAATAAAAAGGGAAATGATCGTTTATATAACGAAAAAGTCCAACATCTATTTTCCTATGGCCAACGAAACCTTACCTAAACAGTTCATTTTTAATGAAAAACTGGATGCCGACTATTTATTTAGCCTGTATGCGGACGATTATGAATATATAGAAGAAGTATTTTTTACTACTCTCCAGCACTTCGATCAGGATTTTGATTCCTTAAAACTGGCATATGAAAACGAAATCCTCGCTGATCTCAGAAAAGCCATTCACAAAATCAAACCCACTTTTGGTTTTACTGGTTTACTAAATACCCAACAGGAATGCAAGGAATTTGAAGACAAATGTGCCGCTGTTTCATCCACACAAGATTTGGCAAATGAATTCCGGCAAATCAGGAATATACTGATAGAAGTAAAATGCGTTATTGAATCCGAGCACATACGTTTAAAAGAATTTAATTCAAATCCAATATGAGTCTTAGTTGTATTATTGTAGAAGATCTTCAGGTTGCCGCAGATTACCTAAACAGGTGCTGTGAAAAAAGTGGGCAGCTAAATGTACAGGGGCTTTTTGCCAATGTGAATGATGCCCTGCAATATTTGAATACTACTTCGGTTGATTTGCTTTTTCTTGATGTGGAAATGCCCGGCGCGACCGGCTTTGATTTACTGGATCAGATTGCTTACACACCAAAAGTTATCTTAACCACATCAAAGCCAGAATATGCATACGATGCATTTGAATACAATGTCAGCGATTTTTTGAAAAAGCCATTTACGTATCAGCGTTTCCTCGACGCACTTAAAAAAGTGTCACAACCAGTAAGCCAAACAACGGATACAGTAACTGAAACCGGTATTGATCACATTTTTATTAAATCAGATGGCAAACTGATAAGACTAAATAACAGTGATATTCTTTACATAGAAAGCATGGGTGATTATGTAAAATTCGTGACCATGGAAAAAAAATATGTAACTCATAACACCATAAAGAACCTGGAAGAGAAAGTGAGTAAGCTGGACTTTATGAAAGTGCACCGCTCGTATATTATCAATATAAACAAGATAAGTAACATCCGCGAAAGTGGCTTATATATCAACGGCACGGAGATCCCCATTAGTAAATCGCATAAACAAGACGTTCTTAAAAGACTAAATATTATCTGAGCCAATGAAAAGCGCTGCCAATTGCTTATTAGTTTGAAGAATGCTTTATCGAAGCTTTTGTCCAAAAAAATGACTTCCGCCGCTATTTATCGAAAATATTAAGAAAATGCTTTTTAAACAGCAATCTTTGTTCTGTTGATGTAACCACCCTATGAATCCCAAACCCTGAAGGCCCTTCAAACAAACAATTATCCGATACCTTTTAGTAAAACCATTATAATTTTAAGCGTGAACCAAATTTTACCCTTTAAAACTAAATCCTCGTCCTACGGAAAAACCTACTCCATCCTTTGAAAAATGTATACCGGCTGATCCGATTCCTTGAAAAAAATTTGTTGTAGTCCTTCAAAAAAAATTAAATCAAAAGCCACTGCAAACAGTGGCTTTTGATTTATAATAAGATCTTTCATTTAATTTTTTGCAACATCAAATTTCCGGAAAATGGATTTAACGCTACTCTGAATTTCTTTGCGGGTCATATACTTGCTGTCAACATTATCTGTTGTCCAACCTTGCCATACGGTCTTATCAGAATTTCCGTCAGACATTGTTATAGTCAATGTACCTTCCCGTACGGGAACATTATAATCTCTGTAACCCCAGAATTGTGAAGGATAAAAAATGGTTCCATAACGACGAGAATAAGGATTGAAATACAATCTTGATGTTGCAGGCGAATATACCGGATCACTTTGTTTCCTGGTACCTTTTTCTATCAAAACATCATAGCTAAGTACTACATCCGGGTTGTTGCTGACTTCTTTCCACCCGGCTCTCTGCAATTCTTTGCTAACGGCATCATGTACATTTTGTTCTTCCAGGTTGTTTCCCTTTCCTTTCTTACCATCATTATGATCTATCCAGGCAAATGTTTTGTATTGGCTGAAATCTGTGTGCCTGTCTTTTTCAATATGGGCAGTTGATGAACAACTTGTCACAATAAAGCATATTGAAACGAAAACAGCCAATAACTGAACTACTTTCTTTTTCATATTTAGTTTTTTAAAATAGTTACAAAATCAGTAACAATAATATAAACGACAAAAAGAATGCAGGGCTTAGCAAGAAATTGTGAAAGTTTGGTGAAGGAAATGTGAATTTCGTCTGGACGCTTTACAAATGAAAAAGACACTGATGCAGTGTCTTCAATAAAACAATTATAAAACAATTTTGTTTAAGTAAGTCCGATTTCAAAATGTTGTTCTGGTATTTCTACATCCATAAATCCCTTGTTGATTAAACGTTGTTTGAAAGCCTGCTGCACTTCGTACTCACCATGGACCAGGAATAATTTTTTTACGAGTTTGGGATCCTGGCAGGCAAGAAACTGGCATAAATCTTCATAATCACCATGAGCACTCATGCTTCTTATTGATCCAATTTCTGCATGCACTTCATGGGGCACTCCATATATACCCACTTCTTTTGCACCGGCCAATAATCTCCCACCCAATGAATGAGGTTCGCAGTAGCCCGTGAACAGAATGGTATTGCGGCTGTTTTCTATGTTGTTGCTGATATGATGTTTTACCCGGCCCGCATCACCCATACCGCTGGCAGAAATGATGACGCAGGGTTCACTTCTGAAATTGAGTAATTTGGATTCATCTACCGTTTTAATATACTTAAGACCTTTGAAACCAAATGGGTCATTATCACTTTCCATTACTTTTTGAATGGTCTTATTAAAGTATTGCGGATACTTTTTTACTACTTCTGTTGCTTCAACACTCAACGGACTGTCTACAAAATAATCTACATCCGGTAAGCGTCGTTCCGTTTCCAGCTGGTTCAATGCAAATAAAATTTCCTGTGTTCTGCCAACGCTGAAAGCTGGCATAATCAACTTTCCTTTTTTCTGCTGACAAGCTTTTTCAACCCATTGCAAAATCAGATCCGGTGTAGTTGTATTAACATCATGAAGGCTGTTACCATAAGTTGACTCAATAAGAATATAATCTGCCTGAGAAAAAACTTCAGGTGATTTCAGAATAACATCCCGGTACCTGCCTACATCACCGCTGAAAGTTAAACGGCTGGTTTTTCCATCCTCTGTTATTTTCAAGTGAACTGCTGCACTACCAATGATATGGCCGGCATCTGTATACATTAACTGAACCTGTTCATCAATTGTAAACCACTGGCCGTATTCAACGGATACAAAATGATTTATGCAAGCCTTCGCGTCTTCCATTGTGTAGAGAGGCTTTAGGTAGGGCAATCCGTCAGCAGCTCTTCTTTTATTTGTATACTTCACATCGTCCTCCTGTATCTCGGCCGAATCTTCGAGTAATATCTGCGTCAAATCTTTTGTAGCAGGCGTACAGAAAATTTTTCCACCAAAACCATCTTTCACAAGTTTTGGTATTAATCCACTGTGATCAATATGCGCGTGTGAAAGTATCAGGTTGGTTACCTCCGCCGGATCAAATCCCCAGTCACGGTTAAGCACATCCGTATTTTTTCCCATTCCCTGGAACATACCGCAGTCCAGTAAATATTTTTTGCCATTTTTCAATGTAAGCAGGTGTTTTGAACCTGTAACGGTACGTGCAGCACCATGGAAAGCAATCTTCATTTTTGTCCCCCGGGGATTTATTTTTAAAAAATTTTATATCCAGTATTGTACAACAACAGAAAGGTAACTATTAAATACATCAGAATGCGCCATTATGCAAAGGTTAGGAAAGTTTTGTTTTTGCTTTGAATGACCAGGTAATATAAAATGTAGCTATCAATTCTCCCCGCTCATTAGTGCCGGTAGATTTAGCTCTCCAGGTCTCTCCCTGCCCCCCCGCAATTGCTTTATCAATAACTGCTTTTATCTGTTCTCCTTCATCGCAGACAAATGTTGTTTTGCCAACTGCTTTCTTAAAATATTCCGCTTCCAGTTTTACAACCAGCATAGACACCGCTGGTGACCTTTTATGAATATGCAGTAATCCTAAAACCCCTGTGCTCATTTCCGCAGCCATTGCCAGGCAGGCAAAATAAGTTGAACGAAAGGGATTTTGTGAAAACCATTTGAAAGGAACGGTCGTACTGCATCCAGATTCATCCAGTGCTTTTATTCTTACACCACTAAAAAAAGCACTGGGTAATTTAAAAAAAAGAAACATTCTGAACTTAACAGGATGTTTCATCAATTGTATAAATGACTGCGTTGATGAATTCATGAGCAAAGGTTAATTCTTGTCAATTTCAACTATGCAGGCTACAACATTACTAGCAGTGCCGCTCACACTAAATTGCATGGTGCCTTTACTGTTGTTCTGGTAACGAACATTTTTTACCAATTGCGCACCCAATACATTGTTTAACCTTGCAGCGTAATCCTGTTGCGGGTTCTGGCTGATTTGCTGGTTCAATTTATACCAGTCAAGCGGTTGCTTGCTAACCATCACTGCCATTTCATCGCGGGCGCCGATACTATCCAACGTCATACTCTGTCTTCCCGGAAATAAGCGATACCCCGTAATACCACAAAACGGAGCATATTTTGTTTTAGTGGGATCATCATTTCTGGGATAGGGAAACAATGTATAACTGGTACCATCTGTTTCTTTTCCAAAAACATAGATATAACATTCGGTACTGTTTTTTATTTCCATCTTGAATTTACTTCCTTTCTTTAAGGGGGCCGTTGTCTCAAATTTATTTTCACCAGCGGAACGCAATGAAACATATCCGTTGTTCAGCAGCTTACCCTTCGCATCGAAATCTACTTTTACCAACCCAACTTCACATTCAAATGCCTGGTTGGCTGCATCACCCATTTTTTGCATTGGTTCTAAACCATATGCTTCGCGAACAAAAAATTTAAAAACCGGGTAACGTACCCATGCAAAACCATTGTTGCCCCATTCCGGCCCCCAACTGTTCATGATTAAAAATGAACCTCCGTATTTTCTATCATCATATCCTACCACGCATTGGGCATGACCACCAAAACCCTGCATGCTTTTGTCTTCTTCTGGTGGTTCCCAGTAATCTTTTCCCATCATGGGTTGCATATAACTTCCGCCCACCATCATTCCAATTACTACCGGTGCCCCCTGAGCGATATTTTGTTTTATTGCATTTAAATCAATTACATCATTTCTATCGCCAAGGCTTAGCCGGTTAAACCCATGCATTTTATATTGAGAAGCCTGCCGCACCAGTTGGTTATCGGGCTGCTGGCTGCAATCCTGGTCAGTATAAGGAAAGGCATTATATGGAACAGACCCTTGTTTGGTCATAAATTCCATGGCTTTGATTATAAAAGAACCCTGGCAACCATCCATTCCAATCTGGTTGTATAAAAAAGAAGGACTGAATTTTACATTTTCCCCGGGCTGACCAGTACGAGCGGATTCAACGATTGATCTTGCGGCATACGCACTGCTCCATGCAACGCAACTACCCTGCTGACCCTGGTTTCCTGCCGCAGGCGCAAATTTTTGAAGATTGGCACTTTCTGGTAGTGGATTTTTGTTGTTGTCTTCCGACAATGGTTCATATATACTTGCTTTTTCAAATTGACGCGGATCTAACACACCACCTGTTGCCAGTTGATTAATATTATTTAGTACGCCACTACCCATATTACAACCCCCGCGGCCAAACATAAAATAAGCCACTGCAGCAATTATCAGTAATAAGAAAATTCTTTTACCGCGAAACAAACCAAGTAGCAATGGCAACAGCCCCAACAGACCACCGCCTCCGCCGGGAAAACCACCGCCGCCTCCACCAGTCCCTCCACCACTGTTGTCATCATTAAATTGTTTCTGTTGATCTTGCGGGTCATCAGTCATTCTGATGGGCATAAGAATAAGTTTTGGTGATTGAATACAAAGTACAAGTTAGGGAAAAGGATAAAACGCTGATTGGGTGAAGATGAAAATAATGTTCTATCCGTTGCTTACCGTAAAATGAAAATAAGTATGATGCAATAATTGGCAAGTGTAAAACAGGTTGAACTAAGAAACAAATGGATGCCGGCACCAGATTGCATTCTAAAAAAGGAACGGGCTTTAAATCATTACCTGGTTTTTTAATAAATCCTCCAGCACATCTCTTTTACGGATAAGCTGTGCTTTACCGTCTCTCACTAATACTTCCGCTGGCTTAAAACGACTGTTATAATTAGACGCCATTTCAAATCCATAAGCCCCTGCATTCCGGAAAACTAAATAATCTCCCTCTCTCACTTCATTCAGCATTCGATCTTCAGCAAATGTGTCGGTTTCACAAATATTACCAACCACGGTATATTTTTTCAGGACTCCGTTTGGGTTGGAAATATTATCGATTACATGATAAGCACCATAAAACATTGGCCGGATGAAATGATTAAGCCCGCTGTCGACTCCCGTAAATGTTGCAGCTGCCGAATCTTTTAGCACATTCACTTTTGTAATAAGGCAACCTGCTTCACTCACCAGGAACTTGCCTGGTTCAAACCAAACCTGCATATAACGGTTGTATTTCTTTTCGTACCATTCAAATTCTTCTTCAATTTTTTTTCCAAGCTTTATGATGTCGGTTCCCTCTTCACCGGGTTGATAAGGCACTTTAAAGCCACCGCCAAAATCAAATACTTTCAGATCAGGAAACTGGCCGGCAATTTCAAAAAGTACTTCAATTCCCCTGGCAAACACTTCCACGTCTTTGATTTCGCTTCCGGTATGAATGTGTAACGCGTGTATAAGTAACCCTGTACTTCCTACCAGCGACAAAACTTTGTCAATCTGTTCGAGCGGGATTCCAAATTTACTTTTATCATGCCCGGTAGAAATTTTAAGATTCCCTCCAGCCATAATATTGGGTCGTAAACGAATTCCTACCGGGTAGCTATGACCGAATTTTTTCCCGAACTTTTCAAGATTAGAGAGGCTGTCGATATTAATGTTTACACCCAGTTCACGGGCAGTTTCAATTTCACCAAATGCTATATTATTGGACGTATAAAGAATATTCTTGGGTTCAAAACCTGCTTTTAGCGCCAGCAACACTTCATTAATGGAGCTACAGTCTATATTACACCCGATACTTTTAATATAACGCAGTATGTTAATATTCGTCAATGCTTTGCAGGCATAAAAAAACTTAGTGTTGGAAGTTTTAAATGCCGCTGATAATTTTTCATATTGATCTTTTATTTTTTCAGCATGATAAACATAAACAGGTGTACCAAACTCATTGGCAATAGTGGTTAACGTTCTTGCAGATAATTGTTCGATCATAGTTTGCGAATATACAAAAATAGAAGTGCCACAACTTTGGGTTATGGCACTTCATTAATAAGTTATTTTTTGATCAATCAGCTTACACCATCCCCTTCCTCTTTATCTTCCTCTTTATCTTCTTTTTTATCTTCGTTGTTTGGACCGTCATTTTCTTCATCGTCAACAGCACTGATCAATTCACCATCCGGCGTAACGGCAAGAAACTCTACCAAAGTTTCTTCTGCTTCAATATCGTCTGAAATTTCTTCGGAAGATTGCTGTTCGCCCTTAACTGGATTGATAATCGTGGGTTCTACCACCTGGTCAGCCAGTATCTCCTTAATCTTTGGCAGATCTTCGGATGAATTGATGCCAAAATAATCCATGAAAGATTTTGAGGTTGTATAAATTAACGGTTTACCTACCATGTTTTCATTCCTACCGGTAATGATCACCAGTTCTTTTTCCAGTAATCTCTGTACAGCATAATCACAATTCACTCCTCTTATGGCTTCAATTTCACTTTTTGTTATTGGTTGTTTATAGGCAATGATTGAAAGCGTTTCCAGTGCAGCAGCAGAAAGGCGTTTTAAAAACTTATCGCCGTTTAATTGGGCAATTGTTTTATGGTACTCCTTTTTAGTGAGGAACTGCCAACCACCCCCGCTTTGTCGCACTTCAAACGGATAAAATTCGCTCTGGTATTTTTCAACTATTCCTTCCAACGCGGATTCCACCTGGTCCAGTACAATTTTATCTTCCATGAAGCCAAATGCATTGTTGACCACTTCCGTAATTTCCATTGAAGTCAATGCCTTGTCGCTGGCAAAAATAACTGCTTCAATATGCGGTATGATGATTCCTATTTCCATTTCAAGCGAATAATTGATGAGGTTGAATCGCAAATCTAAACTATAAGCTTAGCTTAAACGGTTAGTAAAAATGTAAATTATCCACAAGTTGCTTCACAAGTTTGCCATTTTTTAACACGGAGGTAAAAGAGGAATTCACAGAGGATATATATAATGCTATGATAAATTTCTCAACCTGCAAAACAAAACTCTTCTCCTAAGAAGGGTTGTTTTAACAAAATTCGGGAATTATTATCCTTGCAATGCAGCGGCACCACTTACGATTTCTGTCAGCTCCGTTGTAATGGCTGCCTGGCGTGCCCTGTTATATGAAATTTTCAATGTCTTCAACAATTCATTAGCATTCTCACTGGCTTTATCCATTGCCGTCATCCGGGCTCCATGTTCAGAAGCATTCGCATCCAATACTGCTTTGAACAATTGTGTATTCAAAATTTTAGGCATTAACTCGGTAATCAGTTCTTCTTTAGAAGGTTCAAAAATGAAATCACTTTTTTTAGCCCCCTCTTTAACGGCAATTTTTGGAATAGGTAAAAAACGCTCCACTGCAAAACGCTGGGTGGCCGCATTTTTAAATTCGCTGTACACCAGTTCAACCACATCAAAATCTTTGTTCTCAAATGCTCTTATTGCTGCCTGCGCGCAAGCTTGCACATTTTCGAATGTCAGGTTAAGGAAAATATCTTTATAAGTTGCTTCAGCGTGATAATTATTCAGCTTTGTAAAATTCTCAAAGCCTTTCTTGCCAATATTCCAGACAAACACATTTCCTTTTGTAAACTGGGCGGCATATTTTTCTTCGACGGTTTGTTTGGTCAGTTTTATGATATTAGAGTTGTAAGCTCCGGCTAAACCACGATCACTGGTGATGACAATAAACAAAACTTTTTCAACTACGCGTTCAACGGACAATGAGCCACTGCCTCCGCTTTCCGCATTGCTTACAATATTACTGAGCATTTCCTGTAATTTTCTTGCATAAGGCCGCATCTGGGTAATGGCATCCTGGGCACGACGTAATTTTGCAGCACTAACCATCTTCATTGCCTTGGTTATCTGCTGTGTACTTTGCACAGACTTGATCCTGTTGCGGACCTCTTTTAATGCACCACTCATGTAGTAATAGGTTGATTGTTTGATGAGAAAGAACGCAGTATTGAACCGGTTCCTTTTCAGGCCGCAAAGGTATAGGAATGAAGCTAAAATTCCAGAGACCCCGGCAAAAATCTGCCAACAAAAATTATTTTAATGAAAGGTTCAAACCAAAGCTGTTAGGGCCCGCCTGCAGGCTGTTCATAACCTTCCAAATTTTTTTGCCATGTTGTAAATGCGTGGCATACATAATAGCATCAAATATCAATAAAGCTCCGCCCTGTATCAATATACTTTTACCATAACCTCTGAATTTGTCCGGGTTGTCCTGATTCTTTCCACGCTCAATAAAATAAGCACCTGTTGCAAGGTAAGCCAGGTCTATTCCTGCGTTAAAAAGAAAAGTCTTTTCAATATTAGTCTGCTGTTTTAATGAACCTGAAAGTGATAAATCGGTAGCCCGTCTTTTTGCGCCTATATAACCTGAACCAGCAATAATTAAATTCACAGAACCCCAGATAAGGTTCATTTGATGAAAATACCTGGTTTGTCCATTGGAGTTTGACTGTCCCGCAAGTCCTGTAATAATATTTGCCACTGACCAGGAACCCAGCACAATGAAAGCCCGTTTATTAATTTTTGATTGTTCCTGGTTAAATACCAGCAAGTTATTTTGTGCGTGGATTTGGCAATTAATGGCAATTGATAAAATAAGGAGAAATGATAGTTTCATGATTCTTAATACGAATGAATTAATCCATTGGTTCACTCAAAAATTCTGAAGTTGCAAAAGCTGGTTAAAACGAAATTCTTATAAACGGAAACTGGAAACTGTTTTTTACCTTTGCTGCCCTGCCAATTTGGCTACGAATTATATTCTGCACCATATTTGACAAGAAAAAACCCGTGCACGGGATAATCTTTTAATCAATCGTTTATGATAGGTTTTATTTCAAAACTTTTTGGCGGAAATAAGTCTGAGAAAGACGTAAAGCAAATTGAACCACTGGTTGTAAAAATCAATCAATCTTTCGCTGCATATCAATCTCTATCCAATGATGAATTGCGTGGAAAAACAGTCACATTCAAAGACCGAATAAAGCAACATTTGTCTGCAATAGATGCAGAAATTGCAAAACTGAAGGAGGATGCGGAAGCAATGGCCGTGGATGAAATGCAGAACAGGGATTTGGCCTATCAGCAGGTGGATAAATTAATCAAGGATCGCGACAAGCAAATTGAGGAAGTACTGAACGAAATTTTACCGGAAGCATTTGCTGTGGTAAAAGAAACCTCCCGTCGGTTTAAAGAAAACAAAGAGATAGTAGCAACGGCTACGCAACAGGACAGGGACCTGAGTGTGACGAAAGGTTATGTACGAATTGAAGGTGATCAATCCATTTTTGCCAATACATGGATGGCGGGTGGTTCTTTGGTTACCTGGAACATGGTGCATTACGATGTGCAGTTGATCGGTGGTGCGGTGTTGCATTCAGGAAAAATTTCGGAAATGGCTACCGGTGAAGGTAAAACGCTGGTATCAACATTGCCTGCTTATCTAAATGCTTTGGCTGGAGAAGGCGTACATATCGTTACAGTGAATGATTACCTCGCCAGACGCGATAGTGAATGGAACGGAACCATTTTTGAATGGCTGGGATTGACAGTAGATTGTATAGACAAACATCAACCCAATACAGAAGACAGGAGAAAAGCCTACCTGGCCGATATTACCTATGGTACCAATAATGAATTTGGTTTCGATTATCTACGTGATAACATGGTTCACAACCCCGATGAAATGGTACAACGCAAACACCATTACGCGATGGTGGATGAAGTAGATAGTGTTTTAATTGATGATGCAAGAACGCCGTTGATCATTTCGGGTCCGGTTCCAAAAGGTGACGATCAGCAATACCATATTTTGAAACCACGGGTATTGCAATTATTTGAAGCACAGCGACAGGTTACCAATAAATTTTTAATAGACGCAAAAAAGAAATTTGCAGAGGGAAATGATGATCCCAAAGATGGCGGGTTATCGTTAATGCGCGCCTGGCGTGGCTTACCCAAGAACAGCGCATTGATTAAATTCACGAGTGAACCCGGAATAAAGGTAAAGCTGCAAAAGACGGAGAATTATTATCTCGCCGATCAGCAAAAAGAAATGCCCAAAGTAGATGAAGAATTGTTTTTTCATATTGATGAAAAAAATAACCAGGTGGATTTAACGGATAAGGGCTTGACCATGATAACTAAGAGCGGAGAAGATCCTGAATTCTTTGTGCTGCCTGATATTGCCGTGCGTCTTGGTGAACTGGACAAGGATACGCAGATGGATCCAGATGAAAAGTTACATCGTAAAGAAGCGATATTAAATGAATATGCAATTAAAGCAGATCGTATTCATACTGTTCAGCAATTACTAAAAGCATACACATTATTTGATAAAGACATAGAGTATGTTGTAATTGATGGACAGGTAAAAATTGTAGATGAACAAACGGGTCGTATCATGGATGGTCGTCGTTACAGCGACGGTCTTCACCAGGCCATTGAAGCAAAAGAAAATGTAAAGATTGAAGCCGCAACTCAAACTTATGCTACAATCACGTTACAGAATTTTTTTCGCATGTATCATAAGCTGGCAGGTATGACAGGTACTGCGGAGACAGAAGCTGCAGAGTTATGGGACATATACAAACTTGATGTAGTTACTATTCCTACAAACGTTCAGGCTATTCGTATAGATAACCAGGATTTGGTTTATAAAACCAAACGCGAAAAATATGGTGCTGTAATTGAAGAAATTGAAAGACTCCGTAATGCTGGCAGACCGGTACTTGTTGGCACCACCAATGTGGAAGTAAGTGAATTGCTGAGCAAGATGCTGAATGGTAAAAAGATTCCACACAATGTATTGAATGCAAAACAACATGCGCGTGAAGCACAGGTTGTAGCAGAAGCAGGTTTGGCAGGCGCAATAACTATTGCTACCAATATGGCCGGTCGGGGTACCGATATTAAACTGGGACCGGGCGTAAAAGAAGCTGGTGGATTGGCAATTGTTGGTACGGAACGTCATGAGAGTCGGCGCGTAGATAGACAGTTACGCGGTCGTGCCGGCCGGCAGGGTGATCCTGGTACTACACAATTTTATGTTTCATTGGAAGATGAACTGATGCGTTTGTTTGGAAGTGATCGCATAGCAGGTTTAATGGATAGGTTTGGATACAAAGAAGGTGAGGTGATTCAACATAGTATGATCACCAAATCCATTGAACGTGCACAAAAGAAAGTAGAAGAAAATAATTTTGGAATACGCAAGCGTTTGCTGGAGTATGATGATGTTATGAATAAGCAACGGAATGTTGTTTATGAAAAACGTAACCACGCTTTGTTTGGAGAACGCCTGGCGCTTGATTTGGACAATGCATTTTATTCTGTATCCGAAGGACTGGTCAATTCTTTCCGTGAACAGGAAGACTTTGAAGGATTTAAACTGGCTGTGATAGTCAACTTTGGAATGGATACTACTATAACCAGGGAAGAACTAGAGAGAGGTGCGGTAAATGAAGTAACTGAAAAATTATATCATGAAGGCATTAGAAATTACCAGCATAAAATGAAAGATTTGGGAAAAAATGCTATCCCGGTGTTCAAAAATATTCGTCTTACACAAGGCAACAATATTGAAAATGTAGTAGTACCGTTTACGGATGGCCGTAAGGGTGTACAGGTGCTGGCCAATATGCAAAAAACCTTGAATAGTGAAGGAAAGGAACTGGTAAATTCATTGGAGAAAACCATAACGCTTGTCATCATTGATGATGCATGGAAGGAACACCTTCGAAGGATGGATGATTTGAAACAAAGTGTGCAGACTGCGTACCTGGAACAAAAAGATCCGCTGGTCATTTATAAAGTTGAAGCTTTTGATATTTTCCGGCAAATGGATAGTGAAGTAAACAAAGACATTGTAAGTTTTCTATCTCATTGCGGAATACCAAATGAACAAACGAATGCTCCCATCCGTGAAGGTCGCGAACAAAAAACTGACATGAGCAGAATGCGCGCCAATAAAGAAGAAGTAGAAACTGCGGGTGAAGATTACGCTGCCAATGAAAAAGATTATTATGATCCTTCAGGACCTGCAGTAAAACAAGAACCTGTTAAAGTGGGACCTAAGGTGGGTCGCAATGATCCTTGTCCCTGCGGAAGTGGTAAGAAATATAAAAATTGTCACGGCAAGGATGCATAAGCGCAATTTCTGAAGTTGCCAATAACTCTTTAGTAAAAGCTGTACCGTTGTAGTATAGTTTTTTATTTGTTGTAACCAGCATTAGTATATCCATGAAGCAGTCTTGCGCCACACACTTGTACAGCAACAATTTTATCCAGCCATTTATTAAATCACAGAGACGGTGAGGCATAGTAGTACACCAAAATAATAACCATATCCTCTGTGAAAAAACTTTGTGCACTCTGTGGTAAATTCTCTTAGATAATACTATTCTAACTGTTTGCAAAACGCCATAACCTTCAGCAGATCTTCCAAAACATTAAAATTCGTGTGGTTGGTTGCTACAAATGCTGAAATATCATCTTTGCGCTTTTTAAAATAGGCAAGCAGAAATGTTTTCTTTGCTTTTATGAAATGGTTGTTTTCATCTCCAAAAAAATAATACTCTGTTGCGCTCAAAGTCGTCAGTTCATTATTAACCAATCCATATTTTTGACCATTACCAGTAAAAAAAGATTTTGGTTCCACAACTTCATTCGACTTTATGCTTTCATATCCTGTTTTTTGCACAGGCCTGGACATAGTTAACACTTGCCTGAAAGCGAGGACCAGGCCTTGTGCAGTATCAATGATTTGTAACCAGCCCTTATCGTAGTAAAACCTGCTTCCATTCATATTGATAAAACGGACAGTAGCAGGATCTGCAACTGAAAGTGTATCTCCGTTTGAGTCTATAAAATGCATTTGATCGTGCCAGATATTATAATTGAACATCAAAGTTGAAAACGTCCCATTCCTGAAAACAACCTCTCCTTTACAAAATTCTGAAAACCGGTACAGGCCTTTATCAAAGGCCAGTAATGGTTGCTGGTCGGAAAACAGTACCTGCGCTGCCGCCCCGTCAACATTTAATGCATTTGCGCATACCAGTAAAATTAGTAAACGAACCATCATCGTAGATTTGTTTGCTCTACATGGAAATCGCTATTAAGTTACAAAAAGTTTACAGCGGTATGAAGACCTTTACCATATCATTCTTTATTCGAGTCAATAAAAATCAAAACACTTACATTTATTAATCATTTTGTCTAACCAGATAATTACCTTCATATGAATAACAGCCGCAGAGCCTTCATAAAATCCACCGGGCTTGGTACAATGGGCATGGGATTATTGCCAGCATTGGAACCCATCAACAATCTGTTTAATAACTATTTTTTGCCCGGTCTGCCAAGGAGCAGTCCGGAATCGCAAGGCGTCTCTTCTAAAGCAATCAGGCAATTTATTGCTGCCGCCAATGCTTCTGGCTTAGGTTGGCATAGTTTTATGCTGATGCGTCATGGCTATGTGGTGGCAGAAGGCTGGTGGAAACCTTTTGAACCTTCGTCTACTCATACCCTTTATTCACTGTCAAAAAGTTTCACCAGTACAGCCATCGGCTTATTGGTAAAAGATAATAAACTCAATATTGAAGACAAGGTCATTTCCTTTTTCCCGGATGAAAGTCCTGCAACATCGGACGATAACCTTAAACAAATGAAGGTAAAACACCTGTTAACCATGAATACGGGTCATGGCGAAGATACCCTGCCAAAATTGTGGGCTTCCGGTGATGCATGGACGAAAACATTCCTGGCCCAAAAAGTAGATTTTGTACCGGGCACTCATTTTCTTTATAATACAGGCGCTACTTATATGCTGGGGGCAATTGTTTATAAGATTACGGGCAAGACATTGAAAGAGTTTTTAAAAACCCGTTTGTTTCAATCTCTGGATATACAGGGGTATGATTGGGAAACATCGCCACAGGGTTTGAATACGGCAGGCTATGGATTGCGTGTAAAAACCGAAGACATTGCAAAGTTTGGTCAACTTTATCTTCAAAATGGTAAATGGAACGGAAAAGAAATTCTGTCAGAAGCCTGGGTTAAGGATGCTACCAGCTATCAAACAAAATCGCAGGATGGTAACGGTGACTGGTCACAAGGTTATGGCTATCAATTCTGGCGTTGCAAGCCTGGCTTCTACAGAGGTGATGGCGCATATGGACAATTTTGTATTGTAATGCCGGAGCAGGACGCAGTGCTTGCAGTTACAAGCGAAAGTTGGGATATGCAGAAATCAATGACCACTATCTGGGATAACTTATTACCAGCAATACAAACAGGCAGTCTTAGCGAAGACAAATCTGAACTGGCTGAATTGAAAAAAGATTTGAAGGCATTAACATTGCCGATAGTTAAATCATCCCTGCAGTCAAATGCTTTAGCAAAATATAATGGAAAAAGATTCAAGCTTGAAGCAAATGATTATTCTGCCGAACATACACAATTTGATTTTTCAAAAGATGGATGTAACTGGACCACCAAAACCGCAAATGGAAATACCAGCATCCAATTTGGGTGGGAAAAATGGGTGACAAATAATGAAAATGCATTGTATATTTTTCCGTTAAAAGGGCGCCTCCATATGCCATCGAGGATTGCAGGCACAGCCACCTGGATAAATGAAAATACCCTTCAGTTGAATGCGCGGTTTATTGATGCCATTCACGGTGATAAAATTACCTGCACTTTCAATGCGAACAACACAACAATTTCATTTTTAAATAGCGTATCTGAAAATTCCAAAACAGATACAGAAAAAAGAAACCCTTTGTCCGGGACTATTTGACACAAGCCGTGATTACTTGAGTTACTGATTATTTTGATCAACAGGTATCCTTTGTGCCATTTGTAATTAATGAGTGAAAGCCGGTGCCGGATCAATACCGGGGAAAGACTTACTTTCGCGTTTTAATTGCTTCATGAAGAAAATTACAGTAGCTGTTATTCTTACACTCTATACATTTATACAATTGGGTATAATGGGGTGGCATTATTATCAACCCATCATACATGCTTTTTGTTACCAGCAGTTTCGCACAAAAAGCGAGGCACCGGGGAATATTTTTACTATTCATACAGATAAAACAACTTATTACAGTTGCAGGCAACCCGACAATGAAATTAAATGGCAGGGAGATCTTTACGACATAAAGAGTGTTGAAATCAATGGCGGTCTGGTGACTATCGTTATGGAAAAAGATGAGTTGGAAACAAAATTGACCGTTTTCTATCGTGGTATACAGGATGAAATCAGCAAAAACAAATTACCACATTCACCAACAGATATCAGTTTTTACCAGTGGGTATTTAAATTTTATCAGCCTGCAGATAATTCAAAGGAGTTTTCAAATGCAATGACAATTGTTCCCAAAAACAATTTATTCAGGAACAGTTATGTCTATGCTTTTTTTCCCAACAGTCCATTTCAACCTCCGGATTTCATGATTTGAGTTTTATAGATGTTAATTGAATTCGCCATTTGGACAACATATGGCAATACCTTATTTAAATTCTGCAATCATGAAAAAGTCTTTCGCGCTTTTGCTTTTGTTATACCCGGTATTATCATTTGGTCAAACGAAAAATGATACGGTGTCGCCATTAGTACACCAATTTGATACGGTGGTTATCTCTGCTTTTGGTCACCAGCCCTATAAAAATATTCCATACAGCATATCGGCTGTTAACCTGTCAGCTTTTCGGAAAACACCTCATACACAAATGATGCAACAATTAATGCAATTACCTTCTGTGAGCAGCATTTCTGCAGGAGGTGCCATTAATAAACCTGTTATCAGGGGGTTATCGTTTAACCATACACAGTTATTTGCACAAGGTGTTAGGATCGACAATCAAACCTGGGATGACAGGCATGATATAGGCGTTTCTGATAATGGTTTTGATAAAGTTGAAGTTATCAACGGACCTGCGGCACTGCTTTATGGCCCTAATACGATGGGGGGTGCCATTGTCATGCATGAAACTGCACCGGCCGCAGATGAAAAAACAAATGGGTTTGTTCAACTTGGCTTTTTTGGTAATACTATAGGCGGTGACTTAAAAGCAGGTATACGTGGAGGTAAGAAGGAATGGTATTATTCTGCCAATGCTGCTTACCAGATGCACGCTAACTATGTGCAGGGTGAAGGAGAAGAAGCGGCGGCTGTAAACGGAGCAAAAGAAGACAAACCATTAGCACCCAATTCTAAATTTACCAATCTTGCATTTAAAGGAATGCTGGGGGTACGTAAAGAAAAAAGACAACATCAGCTTACTTACAATTTGTATCATCAAATGCTGGGCATTATTGAAGACGAAAACCAGGATGCTATAAATAATCCCACTAAAACTGCAGAGGAGCGTGATTACGAAATGGAGGCGCCTTACCAGGATGTTACTACACATATCATCAGCACACAAAACAACTTCAATTCGGGTGACAATGAATTTGTAGTAAATGCAGGATATCAATTTAATGATAGAAAAGAATTTGAACCGGGTGTTGTAGCAAAATCTAAATTCCTAGGCGTTGGTTTACAACTGCAAACCCTTACCGCAGATTTACAATGGCTGGTAAATAAAAATAAACCTGGTGGATTAACCATTGGTGTGCAGGGATTCTATCAAAACAATAAAAATACAGGCAATATAGTTTTGGTGCCCGATGCGCACATTAGTACAGCAGGTGCTTATATAATCTCACACTATAACATTGATAAAATTAGTTTTCTTGCCGGTGTGCGGGTAGATCAGCACCAATTGAATATGTTTACAACCACATCTGCCATACCAGACACATTCAATCCTTCCATTGCACGTCCTCAACAAGCGTTGAAAAGATCTTATACGCCATTTTCTGCCAATGCGGGACTTGTATTTCATGCAACAAATGAATTGAGTATAAAATTAAATGCGGCAACAGGATATGCAGCACCTAACTATGCACAACTCACCGCATTTGGAAAACATGAGGGAACCTATCGGTTTGAAGTGGGTAATAACAGTTTGAATATGGAAAAAAATGTTGAGGTAGATGGAACTTTACAATGGGAAAATATAGATCTCGGGTTCTCTTTAAACGGCTATGCAAACAATATCAAAAATTATATTTACATCAATCCAACTGCCGACAGTGTTAAGAATCTGCGTATTTACAAGTGGACACAGCATGATGCAAATATCAATGGACTTGAACTAGACTTTCAACTTCACCCCTCAACTGCCAGGTGGTTTGAAGGCTATTTGAGAACAGGATTGGTTCGTGGTAAATTAACCAACGCACAAGGTGATCTTCCTTATATACCGGCTACTAAATTGATCACAGGACTTACATTTAAGAAAGAGAATATGGGTAAATGGCAGCAATCTTATGTCACCTTACAAACGAGTATTTATGGCAAACAAAGTAAAGTGGCGCAGTTTGAAGAAGAAACAGGTGGCTATTTCCTGGCAGATTTATTTATCGGTTCTGACGTGCCCATAGGAAAACAGCACCATTGGAACATCATAGCATTTTGTACCAATCTCTTTAATAAAGGTTATTTCAACCATCTTTCTTTGATTAAAACGATAGATGTGCGTGAGCCTGGCCGTAATATTGGTTTGCAACTGAGATACGGCTTTTAAATTATCGGTTCATATAAAATTTGATTGATAAAATACCCTGCTAATTGACAGGGTATTTTATCAATCTGCATAAAAAATTCTTATCTTTCATTACACCCTTAACTTTCTTATGCGAATATTTTTTTCTGCAACCTTCTTTTCTATTATGATATCACCATTGTTGGCACAACAAAATGCTTCTGTGTCGTTCGAAAAATGGATCAGTCTGAAAAGCATTGGCACCGTTGTAATGTCGCCCGATGGAAAATCAGTTGCCTATACCGTAACCTCTACAGACTGGATAAATAACAGTTATGATTCTGAAATATGGTTGTATAGGGAAGGGGCGTCAGCTTTCCAGCTAACGCGCACTACCAAGGGTAGTAGCAATTCCCCGCAGTTCACTCCTGATTCAAAATATGTAAGCTTTCTTGCTGATCGTGGAGATAAGACACAAATCTATCTCATTCCGGTAACCGGCGGTGAAGCTTTTGCAGTTTCCAAAGATGAAGAGGGTATTGGAAGTTATGAATGGAGCCCTGACGGAAAATTTATTGCCATCACAAAAACGGAGCTTGAAAGTAAAAAAGAAAAAACTTCAAAAGAGCGTTATGGTGGGTTTGCCATAGAAGGCGAAGAATATAAATTAAATCACCTGTGGCTTTTGAATTTCAGTTATGACTCTATCATTGCCGCCGGACAATTACCCTGTTACAATTCCAAAGCAGATAGTCTGAATAAAAATAAATCTGCTGATTGTGTTGTGTTGCCAAAAGCAACTCGTTTAACGGAAGGTAATTATACGGTCTCTGATTTTAGGTGGAGCCCGGACGGAAAGCAAATCGCCATTACGCAGCAGCCCGATCCTTTGATTAACTCTTCGGCGCATGCAGATATTTCGATAGTAGATATTATATCAAAAAAAACGTCAACGATAATAAACAATCCGGGAGCTGATTTTTTTATAGACTGGAGCCCGGATGGAAAGCAAATGGTTTACAGCAGCAGTGTTAATGATACCCTTTCGAACTACTATAAAAACAACCGGCTTTTTATCTATGATTTCAATAATAAAAGTAGTCGGGAGATTGCAACCAAATTTGATGAAAACAAGAATGTAATAAAATGGAATGAAAAGGGAATATATTTCAGTGCTTCACAAAAAACAAAAATGGGTTTTTTTATTGTTGACCCAATTACCGGAAAAACGAATGCTGTAAACACTGGTTTAGATATAACTGGCTTTGCCAGCTTTAATAAAGCAGCAACTCGCATGGCCCTCACCGGTAGAACCTTTGCTGGATTATCGGAAGTATTTATTGCAGACGAAAATCGTCCCTTGCAGAAATTATCAAATATGACCAACCAGGTTGCCAACTGGAATACACCCGTTAATGAAGTGGTTCAATGGAAAAGTAAGGATGGTGCTTTAATAGAAGGCGTGCTACTGAAACCGCGCAATTATGATCCAAAAAAGAAATACCCGTTGCTGGTTGTTATTCATGGTGGACCCACAGGTGTAGATCGTCCTGAACCAACCCCAACTTACGTTTACCCGATAATGCAATGGTGTGAAAAAGGCGCTCTTGTATTGCGGGTTAATTATCGCGGCAGCGCAGGTTATGGAGAAAAATTTCGTTCGTTGAATGTCAGCAACCTGGGTATCGGTGATATGTGGGATGTTGTAAGCGGTGTTGAATACCTTGATAAGAAAGGCATCATTGATACTTCGAAGATGGGTTGTATGGGTTGGAGCCAGGGCGGATATATTTCAGCCTTTCTAACAACCAATACAAAAATATTCAAAGCCATTTCTGTGGGTGCAGGCATTTCTAACTGGGTAACTTATTATGTAAATACTGATATCACTCCTTTTACGCGACAATATTTACAGGCAACACCCTGGAGTAATATGGATATTTATTCAAAGACTTCTCCCATGAGTAGCATTAACCATGCATCAACTCCTACGCTTATACAGCACGGTGAGTTTGACAAAAGGGTGCCAATACCAAATGCATATGAATTGTACCGGGGTCTGCAGGATCGTGGTATAGTTTCTAAACTGGTTGTATATAAGGGATTTGGCCACGGAATCACGAAACCAAAAGAAAGACTGGCAGCCGTCTGGCATAACTGGCAATGGTTTAATCATTATATATTCGGTGATAAAATGGGAGAATTGCCAATTGAATAATGGCTAAGTCAAATCAAATTGAACAGAAGAATATTAAAATGCATTGCAACTTAAAACAAGGGACCCCGGAATCTTTCCGGATTCCGTTTTTAAATCACGCCAATACATTTCCATCTCTAACCTTCATCAATGAGGACATTCTACCACAGCATTTATAAATAATATACATCATACATTAATGCTACATTGAAATTATTAACGTCTTGTTGAACTGTCATTTTTCATATTTGAAGTATCCCTTTTACCAAAGGCAGTATCCGCCAGTGATGGATTGGTAGCGCTGCTATTATCAGAAGGTGGAGGCAAAACCCCGTCTTTTGAGGTACTTGTACTGTCTTTGCTGTTATCTCCAGAAGGATTACTTGAATTACATGCTGTAACCGTAAACGTTATTGCGATAGTGAGCATTAAAACGAAATTAATTTTTTTCATGACGATTTTTTGTTAGAAAATAAAAAAACCATGCCAGCGGCAAAATAGACGATATGATGTACTGATGAAAATCAAATTTTACTATGATTAAAGTCAGTCAGCCGGTAATTCATGGCGCCTAATTTTCAATGCTCATTAAAAAATATTTTTATGTCCAGACCAGTATATGTACCGGTAAATCAGCGCTATCTTGCGCTTTTACGCATAAGCATTGGCGTGATTTATTTGTGGTTTGGCATGCTGAAATTTTTCCCTGGCTATAGTCCTGCTGAAGACCTGGCCGCAAAAACCATTGCAAGACTTACATTCGCCCTCTTCCCCGATCATCCCAACCTTTTATTACTGGCAACCTGGGAATGCATGATTGGTTTATTATTTATTACTGGTAAATGGATGCGGGCAACACTGATATGCATGTTTATTCATATGGCGTGTACATTTACGCCGTTGCTATTTTTTCCTTCGGTCTCTTTTAATTATGTACCCTATGGATTTACGTTGGTGGGACAGTATATCATGAAGAATATTATCCTCGTGAGCGCCTCATTGGTTTTATGGCAACAACAAAAAGAAAAACCTATAGGGTACCAACCATAAGTTGAATGTAAATAATAGGTTTTGTTTTAAGATTGAAGTTAGTTACCTGCAGCAGCTTTTGTTTTTATCTCCAGCAGCAAATTGTCCAATGCATGCCGGTCAAAATATTGTCCGTTAACAATAACTGCATCAATTTCCTTTGTTGCTGCTATGTTATGAAGTGGGTTACTATTTAAAACCAGAATATCAGCCCGTTTATTTTTTTCAATGGCTCCGTACTCATTTATAATTTTAAAAAAAGCAGGTCCGTTTATTACCGATGCCTGCAATGCCTGTAAAGGAGTCAGTCCATATTTTACCATCATTACCATTTCCTGCTGTAAACCGAGGCCAGGGTAATCAAACGAATTAAGATAACCCGCATCAGTACCCGCAAGAACAGTAACACCCGCTTGCTGCAACAATGGTAACAATGAAGCTGATTTTTCAAATACGCGGTGCCGCAACACAATTGCTTCCCTCGAATCCTGCACGGCCCGTTGCACACGCCAGTCATAAGTTCTGCGTAAACCTTTACCAATATATTTCAGGTAGTCGTCATTGTGATGATCATCTTTGTCGAGGTAGGACGTAATATAACTAATGGAAAGCGTTGGCGTAACAGCGGTGCCATGTTTTGCCATAAGTCTATAAATTGACATCGCGGTATCTTTATTGAAATTTTCCAGGATCAACGGCATAGCATCTTTGTTGGATAATGTACCGTCAGCAATTTTATCGGCCAGTTGCTTTTCATTGGAGATCCCGGCTTTCAATGCGTATCCCAGATGTTCAACAGATGAAAGCCCGGCTTCTGTTACCTCCTTCATAGTTAATGAATAAGGCACGTGACCGGATATTTTCATTCCTCTTTTATTTGCTTCACGGATGGCAGCAAGGTATATTCCAGCTTTAATGGTATTGTCTGTGATCTTTACAAAATCGACTTTAATTTTTTGCAGCGAATCCATGGCCGCTTTCATTTCATCAATAGTTCCCACTTCTAAATCTCCTATCCAGATAGATTTATAGCCTTCCAGTTTAGGGCCTGATGTAAAAATTCTAGGCCCAAGCATTGAACCCTGATTAATTGAATCTCTCCATTGCAATACGTATTGACTCAGATCTGCCGACGCATCACGAACGGTTGTTATTCCGTTGGCGATATACAAAGGCAAAAGGTTCTTATTTTCTTCGATCAAAGTATCTCCGCCACCAAAATGCACGTGCATATCCCATAAACCCGGCATTATGTATTTTCCATCAGCATTAACCAAAGTACTAACCTCGTAATTGATAAGTTTTATCTTATCCGTAATTGCGATGATTTTACCAGCATTTATAACTACCAGTCTATTATTAATAATACTACCATTGCGAACATCAATGATGTGGGCACCGGTAATAATTATATCTACCTTTATTTTTTGAGCAAGGACAGCTGATATAAATAGCCATGTGATAAGCAAGGCCATAATTTGTTTCATATCGTTTAATTGATTTTCTAACCGGGCTTGATAAAATTATTACAATGAAATTCCACCTGATGCTTCAATCCGCTGACCATTGATCCAACCCGCATCTTTAGAACACAGAAAGGCTACAATACCTCCAATATCTTCTGCTTGTCCTACCCTGCCCAATGCAGTCTGCGCACCCATTGCTATTTTTCTTTCCGGGTTATTGCGGATAGCTGCGCTATTGAAATCTGTTTCTATTGGACCCGGTGCCACTACGTTTGCCGTAATGCCTCTTGCACCAATTTCTTTGGCAAGATAACGGGTAAATGTTTCAATAGCACCTTTCATGGACGCATACACGGAATACCCGGGCACACAAAACCTGGTAGTACCGGTAGAAATATTAATCACCCGGCCCTGGTCATTCATGATCGGCAATAATTTTTGTGTTAGAAAGTAAACGCTCTTGAAATGAATATTCATGAACAAATCAAAATCTTTTTCAGTTACCTGAGCAAATGGAATGGTAGCACCAATACCAGCATTGTTGATGAGAAAATCAAATGACTTTACTCCCCACCGGTTGTTTAAAACTTCTTCCAGTTCTTTTACAAATCCGTCAAGTGATGTAAAATCGGATACATTTAATTGTAACGCAACAGCCCGCTGACCCGCCGCTTCAATATCTGCCACTACTTCGTCGGCTGCTTGTTTTTGAGAATGATAGGTAATGATTACATCGTTGCCATATTCACCCAGCCGCAATGCCATATTTTTTCCCAGGCCCCGGCTACCTCCGGTTACAATTGCAATTTTACTTATTGAAGACATATCATTTTTCTATTGCGTACACAACATTGAAAAGACAAATGTAAAGTTTAACACTTAATATATTTTTCTGGTTTTCAATTGGATTAATTTGAAATAAAACATGGGAAAATTTTACACCATCCTTATTCTTTTCATTTTTTTCTCTTGTTCAAAAAAGATGCGGACAAACAACCTCCGCAAATAACTATTACCAGTCCGGCGTCTTACCAGCATTTTAGCATACAGGATAATATAACGGTAAATGCAACTATCTCTGATAATGTACAGCTAAAATCAGTCAGCCTGAGAATACTTGATTCGGTCATGTACCTGTTTCAACCCATGTATGCAACGCAGAATTTTGACATCCCCTTTAATAAAAAAGACTACCAGTTTGGCATGAGTTTTCCAGTGGGTATTAATTTTAAAAATTCCTGGCCTTTTACACTTACCGCCACAGATATGAGCGGCAATCAAACAGTAAAAGAAGTATCGGTTGCAATTAATTAAAATGGCCGGATGATATATTTATTTTTTATTTCACACCCTTCTCCGGATCCCAGTTTCCATGCAGCTTGCGCACAAAAATGATCTGCCCGGTATGATAAGCATTGTGTGTACTGATATTAGCAATGGTACCGGACCATTTTTTTAGTGTTGCTTCGTCAGCAGCGCTGATCACTTTTTCCAGCTGTGTAAGTACTTCATCCAGTTTTTTTACGGATGCCGCCCAGCTTTCCTTATCCAGTACGGCAAATGTTTCTTCATTGTTGCCACTAAACGCATCCGGTTTTTCTCCTTTGAATTTTGCCAGTTGTTGTGCATTCCAGAACACCAGGTGGTTGACCAGTTGACCCACCGAATGATTGCCGCTGCTATCCTTCAGCATCGCTTGCTCGGCAGTCATTCCGTCTACCGCGATATTCACCGGTACAAACCAGTCTTTCTGATTGTGCGTTGATTTAAGTTGCTGTAGCAAAACGGAACGCAAACCCGGTTCAACCGCTTTTTGAGCCAAACAAAAAGACAGCTTGAACATCAAAATGATTAATAATGCTTTTTTCATACAAAATAATTTATTATAAAGTTGGTTAGAAAAAAAACAATGCGTCTTATAATAAGATCGATGAGTTGCTCAGGTAGATCTGTTACCATCCAATTCCATAGTCTTCTCCATGATTGGAACTACCACCCCAGAGGCTTCCATGCTTCCAATCGATATAAATGGCATTGATAGGACCGCTGCTTCGTTCTTCAAACGTCAATGTATAGCCGAGTTGTTTCAACTCCTTTCTAACCCAATCGGGTGTACCACTTTGTAACATGATACTTCCGGGCTTCGGTTTCCTGTCGTCCATTTTTTCTCCACCCAGTGACAACCAAAGTTGATTGGTATTGAAGTTCGCAGCCTCCGTTGCTTCCTGTACCGTCATGCCAAACTCAACCATATTTAAAAAGAATTGCAATAAGTTCTGGTCTTGTGTATCACCACCCTGTACGCCAAATGCCAGGAATGGTTTTCCTTCTTTTAGGGCAAGCGTAGGCGTTAGTGTAACCCTGGGGTGCTTACCTGGTTCAATAACATTAAATGGATCTAATGATGCATCTAGTACAAAACTCTGCAATCGCTGACTCATACCAACACCTGTATGTCCTGCAATGCAGGCTGGCAGCCAGCCACCACTGGGTGTTACAGACACAACCCATCCATCTTTATCTGCTGCTTCAACTGAGGTGGTACCTCGCCATAACCTGTCATGGTATTCATCATCAATGGGGGTCGTTGACTGGGCCACAAAACCACGCTGCCTGATGGTTTCAGTAAAGGGATTCGTTTTTCCTTCAAATGGATAAGGATCTCCTGGCCCGGGATCAACATTGTTCTTATCGTAAGTAATAAGTTTGGCTCTTTCTTTTGCGTATTCTTTGCTAAGCAGCCCCTTCATGGGTTCTTCGGGAGGAAAATAAGGATCTCCATAATAAAAATCACGATCTGCAAAAGTGAGGTTCATCGTTTGATACAATGTATGAATATAACGGCTACTATTATAACCCATGCTTTTCAAATCAAAATTCTCCAGGATGTTCAACGATTGCAACAACATCGGTCCCTGTGTCCATTGTGCGAGTTTGTAAACTTCAATGCCCTTATAATTTACATGCATTGGTTCTTCTTCTCTTGGTTTCCAATTTGCAAGATCGTCTGTAGTAATGAGTCCGCCCTGTTCCTGGCAACCGCGAACAAATTCTTTTGCAATATCTCCTTTATAAAAACGATCATAGGCAGCATAGATGGCTTCTTTACGCGTCTTCTTTTTTTTCAATGCATCCTGTTCCGCTGCTACCAGTTTGTTGAGTGTTTCCAGTAAATCTTTCTGCACAAAAATTTCTCCTGCTTCCGGCGCTTCTCTTGTTGAACCGGCATGTGGCAAAAAAACAGTGCTGCTATAGGGCCATTGTTTAATCATTTTTTTACCTCGCTCCATGCTATTAGCAGTCTGCGCTTCTATGGGATAGCCGGCGGCCAATTGCATAGCAGGTGCCAGTACATCTTTCAAACTCATGGTTCCATATTCGGCCAGCATATAACAGATACCACCAGGAGTACCCGGCGTAACGGCAGATAGCGGACCATATTCTGGCGGAAAATTCATTCCCTTGTTTTTAAAAAAATCAACCGTAGCACCAGTAGGTGCAACACCCAATGCATTAATAGCAATTACTTTTTTTGTAATGGGGTTATAAATCAGCGCCTGGGTTTCGCCACCCCAGCTCAATACATCCCACATGGTGCAGGTTGCCGCAATCATAGCACAGGCTGCATCCACAGCATTGCCACCTTTTTGAAAAATCATAGAACCTGCCGTTGCAGCCAGTGGCTTACCGGTTACTGCCATCCAGTTTTTTCCATGAAGGGGCGGCTTTTGTGTTTGTTGGGAAAATGATGTTTGTGATAAGCAGGCAGTGATGAAAATGAGTAGCGACAGGTATTTCATGCGCAGAAGTTTTGTTCCCTAAAGATAGGAAGGACAATTTGGAAACGAGCGGTATATCGCTTTTCAATATCCTTGCCCGCCCGGATATTTCAATCGGACGGGCGTCACACAATTCAGCAGTTTCTTATATAGGGGTTGACTGATCAATAACTTGCTTTTACCTTTCGCAATCCAATAAAAAATCAACCGGCAGTTAACTCACTGAGCAATATGAACCAATCTGCATCTGACTTCAAACGCAACTTTTTTGCCTCTATGATCGACTTTATCCGATCAGCATATTTTGGAAGCGCTTCCATCAATGAATTCTTGTTCCTTTTTATTTCAACCATGTTTTTATCAGCGGAATTATAGATAAACCAGGTATCTGTATCAATAATAACTTTTTGCAGTGCACCCAGTTCAGTTCTTTCTTCAAGTATTTTTTTGCTGGTGTATTTCAGCAATGCAATACTTCTGTCGACTACCACCTGGTAAAACGTCTTATCTGTATTAATTCCCATGGATGGATAACCGGATCTGAAGACAATTGAACCGGGTTCGTCACGAAACGTATAATCATATCCGAATTCATGTACGGGCGCTGAGGCATCCAGTATCATTTCAATCTTATTTTCTAAATAGTTTATTTCGTGCGTATAGAGATTATAACGGATAAGTACATCCTTGGCCGTTCTTCCATTTATTAAAGTAACATATCCTTTATGCAAGTCATCATGACAATAGATGGTTCCTTTGATTAAATACCCGTTCCCTTTCCATGCATCACCAGCTTCTTCAACACGCGATTTCCATGATGGATCAACCATGGTGCCTATCTTTTCATACTGGCAGATTCCATTGTGCAAAAAGAGAAATTGAAGGATAAAAGTTAGTAGTGGCTTCATGTTTTATATTTAAGCTAAAATAATTCAAAGTCTGTTTAAACAGAACGTATCATTGAATTTGGGTCAATATTAACCAATAGCCTATACCACTAACAGGGATTGTTGTAAACAAGTGTACTTGCCAACAATTTTAAACAAGAATAATTTTACTTTGCCGCCAGTGCGGTAAACAAAATCGTCCAGTCAGCATCAGATTTTAACCGCAAGCTATTTGCCTCGGTAATTTCCCTGATGCGGATCGCATATTGCGGTAATGCCTGTAATACTGCATTTTTATTTTTTTTGGTTTCAGCAATCGTCCTGCTGGCATTGTCATACACATACCAGGTATCTGCATCCACTACCACTTTTTCTGCCTGTCCATGCTCATCCTTTTTTTCCAGTATCCGCTTAACAGTATATTTTAACAAGGCAATATCTTTTCCTGCCACTACTTCGTAAAAGGTCTGCGTTGAATTTTTGCCAATAGGAGGGTAACCGGATCGAAATACCAGGTTTTTGGATCCGTCTTCGGTAGAAATGGAATAGCCAAATTCTTCTACAGGTATTGCAGGATCAAGTACCAACTCTGTTTTTTCTTTTAAAAAATTTTTTTCATGGCTATAAACATTGTAACGAAGCGAAATATCTCTTTGATTCTTTTCTCCCTGGATCCTGATATAACCTTTGTTCATTTCATCATTGGAAAAGATACTACCAATGATAATCTCGCCTCCCTTCCAGGCATCTCCCGCTTGTGCAACTTTTGCTTTCCAGGAAGGATCGATCATATTCCCATTCATTGCATTTCCACTACTAGCAGTTGGGTCACTTATCATCAGCGAACCTTTATAGTAGTCCTTGGTTCCTCCATTCTGGCTGTTTGCTTTCAGGCAGACAATCATCAATAACAATATGATGATATTTCTCATGTTTTTAGGTTTGATTAAATTTAACCCTAATTACTTTGTTTGCAAAATTGGATTTCACTCTATAAATAATGAAACAACCCGGCCAATTTGACCGGGTTGCATAATAACAAATAATATGAATGGTTACTTCAGGCCATACTTCGTTTTATATCTTTCATATAATTGCTGATGCTTATCAGTAAGTGGCACCTGCCTTCCCTGTATCAACGCAAGTGTAATGATACTGCTTTTCATATCCAGCACATCGCCTTCACTTATAATTATATTAGCATCTTTTCCCACTTCAATAGAACCGGTCTTGTCTGCAATACCCAAAATTTTTGCAGCATTGAGTGTGATGGCCTGTAATGCTTCTTCCCTGGTTAAACCATAAGAGGCTGCGGTACCAGCATTGAATGCAAGGTTACGGCTGCGGGTATTTTGATCATCATCATTGATTGCAAATAAAACACCTGCTTTCTGCAAAGCATAAGGCGTTTTAAAAGGCTGATCAACATCATCGTCTTCAGTTGTGGGAAGATTATGTTCTTGTCCCAATATCACCGCGATATTATTTTGTTTAATTAAATCTGCGATCTGCCAGCTCTCACTGCCACCCACAATTACCAGGTCAAATCCAAATTCTTTTGAAAAATCAATGGCGAGTAATATTTGCTTAACCTGGTCTGCATGTACAAACAGTTTTTGTTTTTTATCAAACAATCCTTTGACTGCTTCATATTTCAAATTGGTTTCTGCATGATTACTCTCTTGCAAATATGCTTTTGCAGAACGAAAAAATTGTTTAACTGATTCAATTTTCTCTATGGCCTGTTTCAACGGATCGCCTTGTGGTGCTGGCAAACCGAAAAAAGCAAAAAATGCACTGCGGCGATTGATAAGATCGGGCATATCAAAATGAATTCCATTTTCCATTTTGTATGCTGCATCTTCCCAGTTCCATGCATCCAGTTGAACAACAGAGGAAGAACCAGATATCAATCCACCCTGCGGCACTACATTCGCCAGCAGAATGCCATTGGTTCTGAGTGTACCAATAATTTTGGAATCTGTATTATACGCTACAATGGAGCGAATGCTGGGATTGAAATCTCCTAATTCCGTATAATCGTTGGATGCTCTTACACCATTGGCAATTTCCATTAGACCGAGGTTGGTATTACTGAGAATAAGCCCGGGGTAAACCTGTTTGCCCTTTGCATCAAATATTTTTGCATTGTCTCCGGAGGCAGGAATATTCTGACCCACCTGTTCAATCTTACCGTTGCTGATCTTAATGGTACCATTGCTGATAACATTTCCGTTGCCGACATGAACGGTAGCATTGGTTATAAAAATGATTCCTTTGTTTTCCTTAGCAGGGTAAACATCGTCCTGGGCAAACGAGGTAAATGCTATGAAAGCGAAAGCTGGTATTAAAAATATTTTGTTCATTGATAATCTTTTTACTTGTTAGTATTTGTTTCGTCCTCATCAACCTCAATTAACCCTTTGTTGTGAATATGATCTCCACAACCCAGTACAACCTGGAAGCTTGGTGTAGCTGCACCCATAGCGGCACCTGATTTTTTCTCGCCCATTAATTTTTGTACCAGTCGGTTGCGTTCTTCTGCAATTTTCTTCCTGAGTTCTTTGTCTTTGTCGCGATCAAACTCAACCACACCATCTACTATCGTTTTCTCTGCTTTTGCATAAATGCTTAAAGGGTTATCACTCCACACAACGATATCAGCATCTTTGCCGGCTTTAATACTGCCAACCCTGTCTGACACATGCAACATAGTAGCCGGGTTGATGGTTACCATTTTCAGTGCATCTTCTTCGCTCATGCCGCCATACTTTACGCTTTTGGCAGCTTCCTGGTTAAGACGGCGCGCCATTTCTGCATCATCTGAATTAATTGCCACATTCAAACCAACTCTTTGCATGATGCTTGCATTTTGCGGAATGGCATCCTGCACTTCAATTTTATAGGCCCACCAGTCGCTGAACGTAGATGCATTGGCACCATGCTCTTTCATTTTATCTGCCACTTTATAACCTTCAAGGATATGCGTAAAAGTATTGAATCGGAATCCGAAATGCTCGGCTACTCTCATCGCGGCGGTAATTTCACTTTGTATATATGAATGACAGGTGATAAATCTTTTCCTGTTCATAATTTCTACCAGTGCATCCAACTCCAGATCGCGGCGCACTGAAACAGGTGCAACGCCTTTTTTCTTATTGTTTTCTTCTGCTGCTTTCCATGCCTTCTGGTAATCGCTGGCGCGTTGAAAGGCATCCATCAGCACTTCTTCAACACCCATGCGGGTATCCGGAAAACGGTTATTGCCCTGGGTGGCCGTGGTACGTTTTACATTTTCTCCCAATGCAAATTTGATAAAGGGATCCCAGTTTTGAAATTTCAATCCTTCATCATTTGCGCCCCAGCGCAGTTTGATCAACTGGGTTTGGCCGCCAATGGTATTGGCAGAACCATGCAGAATATGCGAGCTGGTCACTCCTCCGCTCAGTTGCCGGTAAATATTTATATCATCGGGGTTCAGGTTATCTGCAATTCTTACTTCAGCTGTTACAGATTGACCTCCTTCGTTGATAGATGATGCCGCAATATGCGAATGTTCATCTATAACGCCGGCGGTCACGTGCTTTCCGGTACCATCAATAACACGGGCAGCGGCATCCGTGATATTTTTTCCTATTTGTGCAATTTTTCCATTCTTTAACAGTACATCGGTTCCTTCCAGTTTGCCTTCTTTTTCACTGGTCCATACTGTTGCATTTTTTATTAAAATCGTTTCTTGTTTAGGTAATTCTTCCCAACCGTAACCATCAAAGGGGTATGTTATTTTAGCAAGCTGACCCAGCATTTTCTTTTTACTGCTATCAGCTTTTTCAACACCTGCTTTTAAAAAAGTAGCGGTCCACAATAAACTGTTGCCGGCAGAATCTTCTCCGTATCCCTGCCAAACATCACCATTGTTCACGCCGCTTAAGCGAATGGTAGCATTGTTTCCGCCGCCTCTTCCACCTCTCATTCCTCCGCCAGTTCCGCCTGCAGGGGCCGTGCCCGCTCCCATTGCTGGTTTTTTATCAGGGTTGGTAGAAAAACTCAACTTCACCATCTTTCCATCATAACTAAATTTTCCGGTCAATGTGTCTTTTCCAATCACATTTGCTGAACCGGCATTTTTTACATCGAGTGTATAATGGCTGGTGCCGGTACCTGCGGTAGTAATAACCAGGTTATACGTACCCGTTATATTATTCCAGCCTGTTTCGTTTACAGCATATTTTTCGCCCTGTACCCAATTTTGCAGAATGGTTGTCTTTTCATTAAAAACCGGGCCGGAAGTAATCAGGAAGTTTGCAATCTTTCCAGCGTCAATACTTCCCACTTTATCATATACTCCCAATAAAGTAGCGGGTGTTTTAGTAAGTGCTTCGAATGCTTTGTTTTCACTCAGGCCATATTCAATGGCTTTGCGCAAGTTTGCAAGAAATTGTTTTGTATCCTTCAGATCGGCAGCAGTCAGGCAGAATGGAATATTTGCTTTTTCGAAAGCAGCCGGATTGGTTGGTGCCAGTTCCCAATGTTTCATGTCTGCCAGCGAGACAAACCTGGCATCATTTGGATCTTCCACATCCATTGGCTGCGGAAAATTCAATGATAATATATAGGATGCTTTTGTAGCGGCAATTTCATGGATGCGCTGGTATTCATTTCCACCGCCTTTAATAATATACTGCACTCCAAATTCGTCGCCGATCCTGTCTGCACGTATATCACTCCATTTATCATTCCCTTCAAAAATCTGTGGCAGGTTTTGCGTTTCATTAAATGCTTTCAGTGATATATTCACACCTTCTGCTACAGGATTTCCCTTGTACCATTGTGCGTCGAGATAAGTTTGACGTAACAATGCTATCGACCCCATCACAGAGCTGGGATATGACTGCGTTGAGCTTCCTTTATTCAATGAATAATGAGCAGAGGCTTTATCTTTTACAATTACCAGGTTTTCATTTTCATTGGCGAGTGTTACTACTACGCCTGTTCCTCTTATAATGCCATCCTTCTGGTGAGTAAGAACCGTTCCGAAACCAGCATCGCGGAAAGGTTTTGCCTTGGCATCATCCACAACAAAAATTTTACTGGCATCAATATCACTGTGAATAGCCTGGTTCCATCCAAAAGCGCCTTTTTGATTGGAAGTTAACTGTGCCGGACCACCGAAATTAAATCCACCTGCCTGTCGTTGCGGAACAGCAATACCATAATCGCTGTAGATATCAATGAAAGATGGGTAAATGTATTTGCCCCTGCAATCTATAACCACCGCATCTTTGGGAATGCTGATATTTGTTCCAACGGCAACTATTTTGCCTTCCTTTACTACCAGCGATGCATTGGTTAGTGTTGTCTGACCATTTTTAACAATGGTAGCATTGTTAAAAATATAACTGCCCGTTTTTGGTTCGGCAACACCGTTTACGGGAAAGGTTTGTTGTGCGGAAACTTGCTGTAAAAAAAATAAAGCCGGGAGTAGCAACCAGCCATAGCTTCCCGGTGAAGAAAGTCTTTTTCTCATGTTATTTTTGGTTTTATTAGATGTGGAAAGTTAAGCCATGAAATTAATGAAATGAGGTAACTTCGGCTCATTAAATTGATTAACGGTCAAATTAAAAAATAAACTGATCCACCTATTATCATTAAAAATTGATTAAAGACAAATGAATGTTGCACCATATATAGATCATACCATTTTAAAACCTGTTACTACTATTGCAGAAGTAGAACAGTTGTGCCTGGATGCGGTGGAATATGAATTTGCAGCGGTATGTGTGCCCCCGCCTTTTGTAAAAAGAGTAAAGGCTATTTTAGCGCCTACTGAAATAAAAGTGGCCACTGTTATCGGGTTCCCGTTTGGATACTCCGCTACAGAAGCAAAACTTGCTGAAATTGTACTGGCTATTGTGGATGGCGCAGATGAATTGGACATGGTGATAAACCTGGTTGCATTGCGCATGCGTGACTGGGATTTTCTCATCAAAGAATTAAAACTTGCTGTTGAAATAACTCACAACAAAGGAAAAATTTTAAAACTGATTATTGAAAGCGGTATTTTGTCAGATAATGAAATCATAGAGTGTTGCAATAAATTGGGAACACTGGGTATTGATTTCATGAAGACCTCTACCGGTTACGCCGAAAGGGGCGCCAGTGTTGAAGCGGTTACATTAATGAGGAAACATTTACCCGCCGACGTGAAAATAAAAGCCTCAGGTGGTATTAGAACTTTCGATTTCGCCAAAGAATTGATCGAAGCGGGAGCAGATCGACTCGGATGCAGTGCCAGTATAGTTATTGTTAAAGCCAATCCGGCATATATAACAAGTGATTATTAATTTCTGGCAGCAATTTTGATTTACTTAACATCTCAATTGGACGGTTTTATGAAAAAAATATTGATTTTGTTTGCCGCCTGCTGGCTGGTTACAAACGTTTCAGCGCAGGCAGATTCTACTTCATCCATTGTTATACATAAAGATCCGCGCATTGATTTGCTGGTAAAAAAGCAAATAGAGGTGAATGAGGAAACTACCCGTAATGCAAGACGTTTTATTTCCGGCTACCGGATCCAGGTTATTAATACCAGTGATCGCAATGCTGCCATTGCTGCAAAAACAAAAATCTACCAATTGTTTCCTGAATTAAAAGCATACCTGCTTTATCAGTCACCCTATTTTCGTTTAAGAGTTGGAAATTTCAAAGACAAGGATGAAGCAGAAGACTATAGAAAAGAACTGTCAAAGGAATTTCCCAATTCGGTTTTCCTGGTGAGAGATACAGTTGAAGTGAAATTGGATAAAGCAGATCTCAATTAGCCTGGATAAATGATCAGTCGCCTGGTCTAAAAAAATCAGGTAAAAATACAATCCACCATCATCATGGTGGATTCTTTATTTTTGCCAATCGAAGACCATTCAAAACAAGCTATGCTGCAAGACCAAATCAAAGAACTCGCAAAAAAATATGCGCCTGAAACGATTGCTATCCGTCATCACCTGCATGCACACCCGGAATTGAGTTATAAAGAATTTGAGACATCAAAATATGTACAGGACAGATTAAAATCATTCGGCATTGCCTACGAAATAATGGCCACTACCGGAGTAGTAGGATTGATCAAAGGAAAAAATGCGGACAAAAAAACAATTGCATTGCGCGCCGACATGGATGCATTGCCCATCAAAGAAGAAAATAATATTGATTATAAATCGAAGCAGGAAGGAGTGATGCATGCCTGTGGTCATGATGTACATACCAGCATTCTGCTGGGTGCTGCAAAGATTCTGAATGCATTAAAAACAGAATGGGAAGGTACCGTTAAACTGATTTTCCAACCCGGTGAAGAAAGAAATCCCGGAGGTGCCAGTATTCTCATTAAAGAAGGCGTATTGGAGCATCCAAAACCGCAGGCAATATTTGGCTTACATGTACACCCGGGATTGGCCACCGGTAAACTTAGTTTTCGTGGCGGAAAAGTGATGGCCAGTGCAGACGAACTCTATATAACTATTAAAAGCAAAGGTGGCCACGCAGCAGCGCCGCATTTAACCGCCGACACCATCTTAATTGCTTCACACCTGATTATTGCACTGCAGCAAATTGTTAGTCGCAATAGAAATCCGCATGATCCATCCGTGCTTTCAATCACCTCTTTCCAGGGAGGTTTTACTACCAATGTAATTCCCAGTGAAGTAAAATTAATGGGAACATTCCGTGCCATGGATGAAGCATGGCGGTTCAAGGCGCACGAATTAATTCGAACACTCGCAACAGAACTTGTACACAGTATGGGAGCAGAAATTGATTTGCACATCGATATAGGCTATCCTACTGTTTATAATAATGAAGAACTCAATGAGGTTACCAGGATTTTAGCAGAACAATTTATAGGTGCAGAAAATGTAGAAACAACTGAATTGCGTATGGGTGCAGAAGATTTTGGTTACTACTCACAGTTAATACCGGGTTGTTTCTGGCGACTGGGCGTAATGAATGAAGCAAAAGGAATTGTCTCCGGCGTACATACACCAACATTTAATATTGATGAAGACGCTATTGAGACGGGTATGGGAATGATGGCCTGGCTGGGTGCATCTGTTGAATTTTAATCCTGCACATTTATTAAAAGCATTTGATTAAATTGAGGCACTGCTCATCTTCTATTCAAATAAATTTTATGAATACTGCTATCGCCAAAACACTGCTTATTGTTTTTTGTTGCTTCCTTTTTCACAAAAGTTTTTCCCAGGTGAAGGGTTACGACAAACGGGAGATCATGATTACCATGCGGGATGGAATCAAATTAAATACCGTCATTTTTACACCGAAGGATCAATCTGAAGCACTTCCTTTTTTATTATTGAGAACTCCCTACGGTGTAAGCGATGAAACCAGCCCTGAAAAAAATCAGTACATAAAAGATATGGCGGAAGATGGGTTTATTTTTGTTTTCCAGGATATCCGTGGCCGTTATAAGAGCGAAGGTAAATTTGAAATGCAACGCTTCAACCGCGATAAAAAGAATCCAAAAGCCATTGATGAAAGCACAGACACCTACGATACATTCGACTGGTTGCTGAAAAACATTCCAAAAAACAATGGCAAGGCTGGTATGTATGGAATTTCTTATGATGGCTGGACCACCGTAATGGGTGCGCTTGACCCACATCCCGCCCTGGTAGCAGTTTCTGAGCAAGCTACCCCTGCTGATATGTTTTTAGGTGACGACTTTCATCACAATGGGGCGTTTCGTTTGAGTTACGGTTTTGAATATGCATTTATGGAAGAAGCTTCCAAAACAGATACGCTGTTTCCATTTGATAAATACGATACTTATAAATGGTATTTAAAACTGGGACCCTTGTCCAATGTCAATAAAAAATATTTTTTTGGCAAACTTCCCTCCTGGAATGATTTTGTAAACCATCCCAATTATGATGATTTCTGGAAAAAACAAGGACTGAGTTACAGGTTGGATTCCCCCCGGGTTTATGTAATGAATGTTGCCGGTTGGTGGGACCAGGAAGATTTTTACGGACCCCAGAAAACATATGAATTGCTTGAGAAAAAAGATCGGTCCAACAAGAATTATATAGTTATAGGTCCCTGGAACCACGGTGGCTGGGGTGGTGGTGAAGGCAACAAACTGGGCCGTATCAATTTTGATTCTGCTACGGGCACTACATTCAGGAAAGATATACAAGCGCGATGGTTTATTTACCACCTCAAAGGCAAAGGAGATGGAAATTTTGCTGAAGCCATTACTTTTCAAACAGGGGCTAACCAGTGGAAAACATATAGTTCATGGCCACCCAAAGAAGCGATACAAAAAAATATTTACCTGCGCGAAAACGGGCAATTATCGTTCGAGAAACCATCAGCAGCGGATAACAAGGCGTTCGACAGTTATATATCTGACCCCATGCACCCGGTACCCTACCGGTCAAGGCCAATCGAAGAAACGTATGGACCGGGTTCAAGATGGTATACCTGGTTAACAGAAGACCAGGGTTTTGTTCATGAAAGGCCGGATGTATTGAGCTGGGAAACTGAAACATTGCAGGAGGATATTACGGTTACGGGGAATTTATCAGCAAAATTATTTGCGGCAACATCTGGCAGTGATGCCGATTGGATTGTAAAATTGATTGATGTATACCCGGAAACCTATCCCAAAGAACCCCGCATGGCGGGCTACCAGTTTATGATTGCCAATGATGTATTTCGCGGAAGATTCAAAAATAGTTTCGAGAAACCAGAACCGATTGTGCCGAATAAAATAGCCTCTTATACCATCGATTTGCACAGCACCAATCATGTATTTAAAAAGGCACATAAGATAATGGTGCAGGTGCAGAGTACCTGGTTCCCGATTATAGATCGCAATCCACAAAAATATGTGCCGAATATTTTTGAAGCAAAGGAATCAGATTTCATTATTGCCACGCAAAAGATATATCGTTCTGCAACATTCCCATCTCATATTGAATTATCAGTGATGCAATAGAGAAAAGTGTTGGATCATTTAATTGAGAAATTTATCCAGTTGACAATACAATGAGTCAGTTTCACTGGGTTGATGGGCAACCGTTACTGCAATTTTGCCAGACTTGTCCACTATCATGTATCGAGGCATCAAAACGGTTGCTGAACTGTCCTGCAATGCATTCTTGTAAAGTCTATCATACTCCTGTAAGCCTAAAAAAACATGATAACCTTCAATATTGTATTTACGTATCTGTTCATTCCAAAAATAACGGTTGCCCTGAGAAACGTATAAGAAGGCAATATCGGTTCGCTGTTTGTATTTTTCTTTCAATGGCTTTGTATAATTCCTGAATTCATGGAGGCAGGGGCCGCAGGTAGTTCCCCAAAAATCTACATACACCACTTTGCCCTTAAAATTTTCATTGTAAAGTTTCTGAAAAGAATACTCACCGGGTGCAAATTGCAAAAATTGAATATGGGCAGTTGATTTTAGGGGGTTGATCACAAATACCTTTGTGAGAATAAAAAGCGTCATAAGTGTTGTGATGGCAACCATTGGTTTCCACTTTGCAATATATTCTTCCTTGCCATATAATCTGAAAAACCAGATTGCCATGCCCAGCAAAACGATACCCGAGACAGCTTTGGCATACATAAGAAAATAAAGCGTTTGATTTCGTTCAAATGCCCGATCCAGTATTTGGGCTTTTTGCTGTGCAGAGACATTGTTGGCATTTTGCACGGCAATAATTATTTCTTCCCTTACTTCATGCTGCCAATCGAGGGCATGTTGTGATATATCAATTATTAATAAGGGAATGATAGCAAGGCATAATGCCCCCAGCCAGCAGTTTGCAGATTTAATCATTGCCTTCAATTCAATTATAATAAAATCTCTTGCATGACCATTTAAGTTAGTGCATCAGGGTTTTTTTATGGCATTAATCTTTTTAAGGTTCCCTCCTTTTAGGGTGACAGCCGAATTATTATCAACATTTAAATTGAATTCACCGATATGCGCATCATTGTCGATGAATTGTGATTCAAGCATGGTAAGATTCAATTGCTGAATACGGCCGTACGCTGCTAATTCAATATTTGCTACGCGATCCGCTTTTATTGTAATGCCTTTGAAATAATGATAAGTTGAATCCTCCCAGTGATTTTCTTCCGTCTTAAAACTGGATGTATGCTGCAGGTTGAAATAATAGGAACCGGCTTTGGTACTATCTGTGCTTCCCTCCAGACTCAAATTGGAATTGTCTGCCATGATTTTTATGGATGAAGGAAGGTGAAGTTTGACAAGCTGATAACTCCGCTGTATATCTTTTGACCCATCCGGATGCTGAATAACAGAATCGCCATGAATTACCAGGATATTTCCTTCAATAGCATAATGGAGGTAACCATACTTACTTTTTTCAATTTCTACCAGCAACGAATCGGAAGCCACTATGCTGAAATTGTCCAGTCCAAATACGGCAATGCTGTCAATATTTTTTAGCGCGGGCCTGATAAAACGATCTTCCTCCACTGTTTTCATGGCAACGTAATTGCCACTTTTATACTTTGCAAACAGGGTTATGTGCAATGCCGTTATCATCAACAAAGGCACAACGAAAATTCCCAATAATATTTTGTTACTTGTTCTCATATCGTTAACGTATAAATCGTTCAGGAGAAATGTTGTTTTTTATATTTGTCGAAACGTGGTTTTAGTTCATCCAGTTCCATGCCCAGCAAATACATGTTCCGGAAAATATTGGGCAGGTCTTTTTCGCCAAATTCATTTTTGCGGTACTGAAGTGCATTTTTATATGCGCCGGCGGCAACAAAATACCCGATGCCCCGCTGGTTATAAATTATTTCCTGCTGCTGCAAAAAATCAAAAGTGCGCATCACTGTATTTGGATTCACTTCCAGTTGTATGGCCAGTTCTCTTACAGATGGAATGCGTTCGTCTGGTTTCATTTCTTTCAGCAATATCTTTTCGCAAACATAATCTGCGATTTGAAGGTATATAGCTTGGGATTCTCTGAATTGCATAATAATGATTTTAAAACCTTAGATTTCTTTCTCTTTCAAACGGAAATAAGTAGCTATCCAGAATGCCGGGGCAAATGCGAACTTCAAAAGGAATAACAATACATCTCCAATCCAATGCGGCAAGCTCACCAATTTATCCGTTTCAGGATCACTATAGATAGAAATACCGGTAGTAACACCGTTAACCGTTACCCCGCTTTTAAATGTATACACTTTATAATCTGTGATACCATTGTAGTAGCTACCCGGGGGTAAGATGGGCGCAATTACTTTAACGAGGAGAAAAGTAATCAGCAATCCTGCCAACAATGAACCAATGATGGTTTTTATAAGGCTGAACCTGGAAAAATAAATAGAACCAAATATAAAAACCGACTGCAGTACAAAAAACAACAGCAGCAGGTATAATAAGGCATTGGGTTCATCAGGCCTTCCTTTGAGATAAAAAACATTCATCAACTTAGCGGGAGCAAATAAACTACCTGTTGCATGACCTTTTAACCATTGACTGTATGCTATTGCATTACCTGCTTTCACCATTATAAAGTCGAGTACATAAAATATAGTTGTGTAGATCGTAAAGAATAAAACAACCGCGTAAAATAATGCAGAAAGCAATTTTTCAAAATGAGATGCAGGAACCACCAGGTAATTGAAACCACGTGTTTTTGAACCCAAATCTGTAAATAATATACTGCCGTATAAACAACCTGCCAAAAAAAGCCCGGTATAATATGTGCTTACCTGCATTTCATCAACGATAACATGTTTATCAGACAGGATCACGATGATAAACCATAACAGCAACAAGCCAGCTATTGCAATTAATGACAGCGTGTATTTTTTTCGGTTACCCGACCATTGCTTTCCTACCAGCAACCACCACCGGTTAAAATCGAATACTTGATTCATAGTGTTAGTTTAAGCGTTAAATACAGATTGAATGGACGCACCATTTAAAATAATGGCTTTGTACAATAATTCGAGATCGAGTTTACTATCTTCCCCTTCGGTATTAGCGGTAACAATGCTACTTCCTCTTAACGACGATTCACTATATAATGATTGTTTAACTTCTTCGGGATCAAATGAGATACGGAACGAAAGTTTCCTGCTAATGACCTCCGTTGTCTGATCAAAAAGAATTTTACCCTCATCAATGATTGTAATACGATCAATCAAGTTTTCGAGATCTTTTACCTGGTGGGTGCTGATAACAACACATTTGTTTTCGTCCAATACGCCAGCCATTACTTTCCGGAACTGGCTTTTACTCATGATGTCGAGTCCATTGGTTGGTTCGTCCATCAATAACATGGATGCATTGCTGGCAAGGCCAAAACTGATCAACACTTTTTTCTTTTGACCATAACTCATATTTTGCAAGGTGCTGTCCAGGGGAATATCAAACTCTTTGATGTATTTTTCAAATTGCGCTTTATTGAATTTTGGATAGAAAGGCGCATGATGACGGATTAAATCCAGCAATGGAATATCGGGCAGGTAAAATTCTTCGGGTACCATGAAAATCTCCTGTAAAAAGGCGGGCTGTCTTTTACCAGGTGTAAAACCAAGCACTTCAATTTTTCCTTTGCCAGGAAAAAGCAGGCCGGCAATATTTCTCAACAGGGTTGACTTACCCGTGCCATTCTTACCCAGCAGTCCGTAAATATGACCAGGTTGTAATTGCAGGCTCAACCCTGTGAATACCGGCTTTTTACGGTAAGCAAAATGAAGGTTTTGAATATTTATCATCTTGAGTGATTTAGTGTACTAATTAATTAGTACACTACAAAAATAGGAAACTCTTTTACATTTCAAAATTTATTTACTAAATAAATTTTTATCTCCCTGTAAAATTTTGTAGAAAGGACTGGCAGTCTATTCAATGATGATGTCAAACTGATTCAGCAAACCAGTTAATCCAGCCCTTGAGAACATGGCCTTTTTAATCTTATTGATGGCAGGATCGAAAGAATAATTATACGCTTTTCTAAAGTCAGCTTTTTCCAGTATTGTATTTTCAAAGCTGCTTCCTGCAAGATCGCAATGATTAAAAACAGCGCCGGTCAGGTCTGCTGCAGCAAAGTCCGTATCATGAATTTTACAACCTGTAAAAATTGTCTTTTTGAGTTTGACTTTAAAAAATGAAATCAAATTCATTACACAATTATCGAAAACCACTTCAAATAAAAAAGGATCGCATAAATCAAACCTTAACCCAACCAGTTTACAATCTTTAAACGCAGCATTTTTAAAAGCGGTTTTTTCAATATGGCAAAGTGAAAGATTACATACCTGGAATTTACAGTTCAAAAAATGTATGCCGGAAATATCTGCATTAATAAAATTGCATTGCAGGAACTGGCAATCTTCGTAATTACCTTTTGCAATGCCGTTTTCTGCAAAATCTGTTTTTTCAAAAATTTGATTTTCGAAATATTGTTTCTCCATTGTTATCTCACAATTTTTATTGATGCCGATTCGATATTCGGCTTTTATAAAAGCTATGCTGACACCCGGAAACTTTGTGCTAATCTTTTCGCAAATGCATTACAGCTCCACCGCTGCCTGTCAATTTTAACTCAACGATATCTTTAGCAGAAACTTTTTTTATTTCTTTTAGTAAATGGTTGGGATGGCTGTCTGAATCCGGGCTATCATGAAAAAATTCCGCAGTGTATTGGCCCCCGCTTAAAAAAGTCATAGGCAATTGAATGGTTCTTGCTTCATGATTTGTGATGGCACCTATATACCAGTCATTCCCTTTTCGGCTGGCAATACAGATAAAAGCACCAGTTTTGGCATCCAGTACTTTTGTTTGATCCCAGACGGTTGGCACTTCTTTTATAAATTCAAAACCTTCCTGACCATTGTAAGCATCCGGATAGTCAGCTACCATTCCAAGATAACTTTCCAATACTACATACATGGCCATCATGTGACAACGGGTACTTAATACCAATGGTCTCGTAAATTGTACTTTAAATGCTGACGGAGTAACTGCTCTGAACCCACCAAGATGATAGTCCGTTGGCCCGGCCAGCATTCTTGTAAATGGCATGTTGATATCATGATCAGCATTCAAACCCCCTTCTGTCCATTTATCGGCTTCATAATTTAATGTACCTTCTCTTGTAAATTCATTGGGGTATGTTCTGCTGAGGCCTGTAGGTTTATACGCTCCATGAAACTGAACATGTAAATGATGTTCCGCTGCTTTTTGTAACATGAGCGTTTGCATGTTTACCATTTCCTGGTCGTCTCTGTCCATAAAATCAATCATCAATCCCTTTACACCCCATTTCTCCAATGCGCTGAAAGCACTGTCAAGCCGGGGTTGCGGAAACAGTGCTGCCCAATGAACCCAGACACGAATATCAACTCCTTTTGTATTGGCGTAATCACAGATTTGTTTCATGTCAAGACTACGCACTGGCCTGGTAACATCAACACCTGGTCCGGGTTCAAAACCAATTCCATCGTTGGTATACCATTCCTTATTACCATATTCAATAACGGAATGATATTGAATTCCATTTTTTGAGCAGAAGTCAATATAGTATTTGTTGAAATCAAAATTATTTCCCGGTGCAAAAGTTGTGTCGGGACTGATGTTCCCGTTCCACCAGGTCCAGGTTGTCTTACCGGGCTTAATCCAGCTGACATCTTTTAATTTACAGGGTTCATTTAAAGTAGTTATCATATTACTTTCTATCAATGCACCCACACGGTCACTGACCAGCATTACACGCCAGGGACTCTGATGCGGCAATACTGCTTTTACTTTTATTGCAGCCTGGTGTGGCAATGGCGAAAGTTTGCTGGTTAATATGCCATCATGAACGGATAAATACATTCCCGCGTAATCAAGCAATGCCGCTTCCGTGATACCCATAAAAATACCGTTTGGAAATTCAATCAGTGCAGGCATGTCCATTAAAGTATCTGGTTTGATTTTATTCAAAGGCAACCGACTGTAAAAACCTTCATGTGAACTTGTGTAATTGGGCAGGAATAATGAATGAATCATTGGATTATCCAGCAGATTAAAACTTGTGTTTTCATCAAGAATTGCCAGGTTGCCGACACCCTCCTGCTGAGGAAATTCATAACGGAATGCAATACCATCGTCAAAAGCCTTTACAACAATTATTAGTTTTTTTATGCCGCTACTGTTTAGTTGCAAAGGAATTCTAACTTCTTTATAACGGGTAAGCACATGGCTTGTTTTACCAACAATCAAATCATATGATTCAGTCGTATCCCGGAAGATTGGTTTATTTAACCGCAGCCCATTTCCGCTTAAACGGCTTCCCTCAAAAACTAAATCCAATTCGCTTTTTCCTATCAGCAATCTGTTCTTGAAGATCAATTGATAAAATACATGTCCATTGGTTACTTCAAATGAAAATTTCAGGTTGCCAGAAGGAGAACTGAGTATAATGTTTTTTTGTGCAGCAAGCTGAAAATGCAACAATAAAATGAAAGATAGTATAGGCTTATTCATATAGCAGGAAGTTGTTGTGAAAAAAGCAAAGTAGCGATAAAAATTAAATATCAGATCAACTATCAGGCCCCCCAGTCCCATCCCTGTTTAAATTTATTATAAAGGAAAAAATACAATTTGAATCATTCATCTATCGGGATGATTAATTGTATACCTGTTATCTTATTCGTTGATGAAATCAATTCCTTCAGCTTTTAAAAAGTCTAATTTCAGATATGCTTAACAGCTTGAAAAAAAGCCGGGAAAAATGTTGATCGTTTAAAAAAAGGATTATATTAGAAGTATTACTAATACCAACCAGTTTTTAAACCGATTGCCATGTCTTACTCCAAATCCATAAATGCAAATACGATCCAGGAATGGATTGCAGAAAAGTTAGACGCAGACAAAGTCAGGGAACAATTAATAAATATTGGTTGTGATGAACCTACTATTGCGGCCCATCTTATGGCATTTAAGAAATTGAAATATGCCAAAAGGCAATTCAAAGGTTTTATCTTTCTTGCATTGGGAGCATTTATTGGATTCATTAGTTGTGTACTGGCCATGATAAATCCAATACCCGGATTATATGCCTGGATATTATATGGCCTCACCTCAATTGCAATGTTTATTTTATTCATGGGGCTGTACTATGTTTTCGAATAATAGTTGCCTTTGTTCTTTATAATAAATAAGGCTATCAAATCTGATAGCCTTATCAATTATTAAACAATTGGTTTTGATCTTATTGAATCGTCATTTTCCTGATGGCATCTCCATCTTTAGTTTTCAGTTTGTAGTAATACATACCAGCGCTCAATCCCTTTTTATTCACTATCACCTGGTAAGAACCCGCCGCTTTTACTTCATCAGTTAAAATTCTGACAACTCTGCCCATTTGATCAAAGAGGTATAACTGAACCCTTTCTGTGTTTGGCAGGTAATAAAGGATGGTGCTGCTGCCATTAAAAGGATTGGGATAATTCTGGCGCAACTCCAGTAATAAAAGGTTGCCAATGACAACAGGTATGCCTTGTGTCAGTTTATAATTTCCAACTAAATCAATTTGTTTGATGCGATAGTAGTATTTGCCGGCAACCAGGTTTTTGTCAAAGTATTCATAGCTCGCGCCTGCCTGGCCTGTACCGGTACTGTTTACAAATGCAATGGTTTCCCAATGTAAACTGTCGTTAGCACTTCTTTGTATCTCAAAACCTTTGCTATTGATTTCCCATGAGGTGGTCCAGTTCAATTTGGCATTGTTACCAATTTTTGTGGCTGTAAAAATGCTGAAGCCGGGTATGGGCCCTTGTGTCGACGCACTGCAGGTGATTCCAAAATCTTTCAGCATTGGAGTGTAAGCAGCGTTATCTGTACTGAATTCAACCTTATATTGAATATAGCGTGATGTTCCGCCTATCACGGCACCGGAATTGTTGATTGTTTTAAATGAAGTCCAGTTAGCATCGGGTACTGCTGTATTGCCCTGGCGTTGGGAAAATATTAATCCTGTTCCGGCAGGTATATCAACGGTCCAGGTTGCAATACCCCAATCTTTTAATACACCTGCATCAAACACGCGTGATGTAAATGTTCCCGGAGTGGTAACGTATGGCGACATGTGAATCCAATCTATCGCTAGCGAAAATTCATCATTCACATAATCGCTGATTGCTGGTCGCATAGGCACAGTGATTGCCACAGTACTGGTATGCACCAAATTACCATCAATAAAATAATTAAGATTGCCGGTGGTGGTCCATTCAATTCTATAGACGTGGAGACTTCCGATATAATCTCCGGGAATAACAATATCTGAAGTTGCCGTACCATCATAGGTACGCGCAGTTAATTGCGGAAATCCTGTTCCGGTACTAAACATGGCCCATGCGTCCTGCCCATTATATATGCCACCGGGGCCTGCCGCATCTGTTCCGGCGCCAAAACCTATGTGTTGAGCCTTGGTCATTGCAAATGTTGCTGCAAATTCTATTGTTGAACCAGGTCCAAACACGTTTGCTTCTGGTTCTGTATTATATCTTGCGCCGTTGACCATTAGTTTATCGGCAGTTACAGTTGAAGTGCCACCGCTTGCCCATTCAAAACTTGCCCAATTAGTAACAGGTGGCAGGCTGGAAAATTCTGTGCTTAAACTTCCTGGTTTCAATATAATTTCTCCATCCTGTGAATTAGAAATATATAAACCGGAACTGCTATTACCAGCGTTGAAGTCTGCAGCAACACGATCTTGCACACAGGTAGGGGCCGGAGTAGTAAAGTTCAAGGTTGAAGGAGGATTTGGATAAGTTGAACTATTATTACTTTGATCACTTGATACAACACGGAAATAATAAATGGTTTGAGGTATAAGACCACTTAAAGTCATCTTGTGATTGATAACATATCCCGGGTTGTCGTTATGTACCACCACAGTAGATACATCGGCATTATAATAATAATCAACTTTTGAATCTGCCAGTTCATTGGTTTCCCAGGTAATGGTATAGCTTCCATTAATATTAGGAGAAGCATTAATATTAGAAATTACCGGCGGCATAATATCGGGGTTATTGGTTTCGGTGAATAATACGTCTGCCCAATAGTTGGTAGCCTGGAATGTATTTACCGGAAGTGTAGATACGGGCGAATATATATAAACACCATTACCGCCATTTTCTCCATCGGCCAATGCGCGAAGCGGGGAATTTGTCAATGCAGTGGCAAAAAAAGAATTAGAGCTAGCGTATTGTCCTGTACTGCTGAAATAAGATACTATATAAGTAGTGTCTGCAGTAATTGCTACAGGGCTGCCAAGTAATACTTGTTGCCATCCTGAACTGGTTTCATTTACAAAAGTTGCTTCGGCAAGTTTGGTACCAGTACTGCTCCACAAGTGTCCAACATGAGTGCCGGTATTACCTGCACCTTTATAAAAACGGAAACCCGTAATAAAACCATTCAATGAGGATTGAAATTTCATACCCACTTCCAATGGCTGTCCGTCATTGTTAAGTGGAACTGCTGCAGCATCGGTTGGCTTAAATACGGTGCAGGGACAGTTTGTCTGTGCAATTACAGAAGTTGTTCCAGCAATTATAAATGCGGTAACAATCATTCGCTTTAGTGCACCAGAATATTCTTTAGTTGATGACATGAAAGAAAAGAGAAGAACCCCTCGTTCGGGAAATAAAAAGCGCCGCGATATCACGGTAAAAAACAAAAGCAAACATAAAAGGCACACAACTGCAGGTACGATAGATTGAATACCATCTATCCAAGGATAAAAAGGTAGCATTTGATAACATTTGAGGTTAAGCACTAAAAAACTGAAGCTTAGCAGAGGACTTGGATACGGAATGCATCAGAGAATATCGAGGATAGAATCAAAAATATTAAATGAAATTTGAAAATGCAATCAAAAACCAAATTAGTTATACACTATTCGCATAAAAAATAGCAGGTAAAGAAAACCAACCAAATTTAAGCCTTCCCTGCTTTCACACCTGACCTGCATCAAATGCTAACACCCCGTATCATCGTGAAACCAGCGCGCAAATGAGCAACATCAGGCAACCCATTTTTATTACCGCTCGTTTTCAATTGAATTATAAAAGAAACAGCCACTCTTAATGTGACTGTTCCCAGAATTGTATATTGATTATAAAATATTCATCTTTTTGATGACTGACTCATCTGATGCATCCAGTTTATAATAATACATACCCGCGCTGAGTCCTTTTCTGTCCATTGTAACCTGGTACGCACCCGCACTTTTTGTTTCATCCATGATTTGTCTTACCATCCTGCCCATTTGATCATAAAGTAACAATTTAATTCTTCCTGACTTTGGCACGGTAAAGTTTATGGTAGTAGTTGCTGAAAATGGATTGGGATGGTTTTGTTTTAATTCCAGTGATAAATGATCGCTAAATACAACAGATGCAATATCAGACATCTTGCTTTTGCCATCCAGATCTATTTGTTTTAGCCTGTAGTAAAATTTACCGGAACCGGGACTTTTATCAAGAAACTGGTAGTTGACAACCGCCTGACTGTTTCCCTTTCCGTTCACAAATCCGATAGCTTCCCACTTGGAACCATTACTGCTTCTCTGAATTTCAAAACCTTTGTTGTTTTGTTCAGAAGCAGTGGTCCATTTCAGCTCCGCATCTGCACCATGTATGGAGACGGTAAAGCTGGTTAATTGAACTGGTAAAGAGGTGTTTTCAGTGAATACGACGTCTACCCAGTAATTTGCTTTCCGGAAAAATTGATTCGGGAACGCAGGAGCATTTGTATACAAGAAAGGCGCATTACCTCCATCTGTACCATCTGCCAATGCAGTGAGGTATCCGTTGTTAACAGGATTAACAAAATAGTCGTTGTCTTCAGTATAATTTCCGAGGCTACTAAAATAAGCTGCTGTATAGGTTGTGTTGGCAATAATGGCTATGGGTGTACTGAACAGCACTTGCTGCCAGCCTGTACCGGTTTCACTTGAAAATACCGCTTGCGCCAATCTTGTTCCATCAGAAGAATATAATTCACCTGTATGAACACCAGTATTACCGGCTGTTTTGTAAAACCTTACACCTTTGACAAAACCATTAATATTGCTTCGGAATTTTACTCCCACTTCAAAACCTACACCAATGCCAGGTTGTGGTCCATCGTTATAGGTATTCATATCGGTTGGCGTCTGCGTTGTAAAAATCGTACAAGGACAGATGGTTGCTAAAAGTACAATTACATTACTTTGCCCGTTTGTACCAGCCGCTTCCATGTTTCCAGAATCATCAAAGGCCCTCGACTTAATTGTATAGCTGGCTATAGCAGTAGGAGTCCAGGTAAAAGACCAATTTGTTGTACCGGTTGCAACTTTCCAGGTTACTCCACCATCAACTGATATTTCTACACCAGCTACTGCACCATCTGCATCCGACGCTGTACCCGTAATTGTAACCGGTACATTGATTGCTACATCAGTTCCTGATGCCGGGCTTGTAATAACTGAAACCGGGGCAGTGTGATCCGTTGATTGTGTTGCTGCAACCAAATCATTCTGTATGCTGCCCGGTTGAACACCCATGTCTGCGAAAAGATTGACCGTAGCCTGCTGCATGTCCTTGCTGATTACAGGCGTACCACCAAAATGCGCGTCATCAAGACCCCATGACCATTGAATAGTACCCGCACCAAATACCAATGCTCCGCTGGAATGACGATATAAAGATAATTTATGCGTAAGTCCATTAACGGTAGTACTTGATAAAGCAATCCTGCCATGCGGATAAGAATCAGGATATTGTTCGTAGTCCCACTCATAACCAAGTGTATTTGGTGCCAGGGTTACTGTTTGTCCACTGCCTAAATTGGCAATACTTGTATTTCTCCAGAAACGTAAATTTTTAAACGTATCAGTTACTTGAATGGCTCCAGGTGCTTCATTCCACCCAATCTGGCCGGTTAATCCGTTTTCAGGGAGACCAGCATCATAGGCACCTCCTGTTCTCCACAAACCCGTCCATTCAGATGAAGACACATCACATTTACTACCACAGCTTGCTTCTCCAAGCGAGCCATCCCCCATTGTTCCTTCTTTATAACATATAAGTGTTCTGTGATCGTCACCATTGATATCATTTTCCCATCTTGTTTTCCAATACACTTCATTACCACTGAAGAATGCCATGTGAACACCCGCATTGCGCGCGGCTTCCACGTTATCATGTTGTTCTTTGGACCAATATTCATCATGACCATTGGTTATAAAAACTTTATGGTTTAGAATCAGATTACCCTGCCTTGCAACATCAATGGCAGTTGTATATGAAATATCATAGCCATTTCTTTCCAACCACCTAATCATCGGGTATTCTGAATTCATATACCAATCAGACTGCCGGTTGCCCCAAAAAAATCCAACATTGTATGGAATAATGGGCCTGTTATAACTTACTTTAGAAGCGTGCCCATTAGGGAGATTGGTTGTACCATTGTAGAGATAATTTCCTCCATAACCATTGTAAGCTTGCCAGGTAGCATCGGGCATCTGAAAAAAGAGGTCCGAGTTACTTGCATCATCTTTTACAATAAATGCAATGTGGGAGCTTCCTCCTCCCTGGCTTTGTAACCTGGCAATATATAAACCTGATACAGCATTGTTAGGAACGTCCCAATGGGCAGACTCAATCCAGTTTCCACAATCCAGTAAACCGGTGACAGCATCTGAGATACCCGGTGCTTGCACGATACCACTAAAAAGACCGAGGTCTGCCATTAACCTTGCTCCATTGCCATTATAATATCCAATGCGGTAAATTTTAATTGAGTAGTTGAGTGCTCCCTGAACGTCAATTTTAAACCTTACGGTCTGACCCTTATTAACACCTATTTCAGTTGAAAAGCCATTGATGGTAACATCGTGAAAATTCGGAACGCCCCACTCTGAAATGGGATTTCCCGGTAATGCATTTTCGGTTATTATCGCATTTTGTGCAATTGCGGAAGACCCTGCGCATAAAATAATAAGGCTGGAAAAAAATAGTCGTACATATGAGATATAACCCCATCTTTTAAATCTTTCATATCCAACAAAAGAAAGACAGGTAACGATTGTACCAATTGAAATTAAGAATAAGGTATATAGCACAGGGCTATGTACTCCCGGATTAATGAAAAACATTTAAAGCCATTTTGAGGTTAAGCAAAAAATAAACACAGGGAGCTTAGCAGAGGATTGGATACGGTAGAAAGATTTTACTCTCTGAATTGGTCAAAAGTAATACATGAAAATTAATTATGCAATAGGAAAGAAAATTAAAATTAAACTGTGAATAAATAACCAAAATCTTGTTATTTAAGCACAATTCAAGGCTTAAAATATAGAAAGTCACAACCATATGTTCGTGACTTTCTATATTTTGAATTGTAAACTTCTATTTATTTTGCCTCCGGCAAAAAACTTCGTGGATATGAAAACAGCTACTTAGGTCAGGTTTCTATTGAATCATCAACCGTTTGACATCCGAATATTTTCCTGACCGCATCCGGTAATAATAAATTCCTCTGGCCAGATTGCCCGCATCCAGGTCATAAATATAGGTGCCTGGTTCTTTCACTTCATTCACCAGCATTTTGATTTCCTTACCCTGCATATCAAACAATACTATTTCTACTCTTTCTGTTACCGGCAGACTGTACCTGATTTTAGCATTGTGAGAAACAGGGTTCGGATAATTCTGACCCAGGTTATAATTGTGCCTGGTACTACCTCCGCTCACTGACGAAAGATCAATTGAGATAAGTCCCGGGTTCACTGCTAAAGTCAAAGGGTTAACGGTGATGGTTACCCGATCTGTACTTACACCAGAATTAACTGAAAGCTGGAATACATATGAACCCACCAACAATCCTGTTACAGAAGTAGTAACACCTCTTGAATTAACGATAACAGGAGTTCCCGGTCCCGATATCTTTGTCCAGCGGTAACTGGTAATTGCTCCGGTAGAAGAACTTCCATTGAGTGTAACTGTTGAAATAGGAAGGGTTATGGTTTGGTCGGGGCCTGCATTTGCTTTGATAGGAATAGGGTTGACGGTAATGGTCACCTGGGCCGTGCTGGCTCCTCCGTTAATTGAAAGTTTGAATACATAGCTACCTTTTATCAATCCGGTTACCGTGGTAGTCACAGCAGTTGGTGTAGTGATGGTTGGAGTATTGGGGCCAGAAACCCTGGTCCATGCATAACTGGTGATGGTTCCCGTAGATGCACTTCCATTCAGTGTAACCGTAGATGTTGGTAAAGTTATCGTTTGATTTGTACCAGCATTCGCAACAGCTGCTGCATTGACTGTTATTGTTACCTGTGAAGTACTCGCTCCGCCATTGATTGACAGCTGGAATACATATACACCATTTATCAATCCGGTTACCGTGGTACTGACTGCTGTTGGCGTTGTAATAGTTGGCGTATTAGGACCCGATACTCTCGTCCATGTGTAATCGCTAATCGTTCCCGTGGATCCGCTTCCATTAAGCGTGACTGTTGATGTTGGTAATGTGATGGTTTGGTTGGTACCCGCATTGGCCACCGCTCCTGCTGCATTGACTGTTATTGTGACTTGCGATGTACTTGCTCCCCCATTGATTGATAGCTGGAACACATATACACCCTGTACCAATCCAGTAACCGCAGTGCTGACTGTTGTTGGCGTTGTAATAGTCGGTGTATTCGGACCCGATACTCTCGTCCATGCATAACTGCTAATCGTTCCGGTAGATCCGCTTCCATCGAGTGTAACTGTTGATGTTGGTAATGTGATGGTTTGGTTGGTACCCGCATTGGCCACCGCTCCTGCTGCATTGACTGTTATTGTGACTTGCGATGTACTTGCCCCTCCATTGATTGATAGCTGGAACACATATACACCCTGTACCAATCCCGTGACTGAAGTGCCGACCGCAGCCGGTGTTGTGATGGTTGGTGTATTCGGTCCTGATACTGTCGTCCATGCATAACTGCTAATCGTTCCGGTAGATCCACTTCCATCGAGTGTAACCGTTGACGTTGGTAATGTGATGGTTTGGTTGATACCCGCATTGGCCACCGCTCCTGCTGCATTGACTGTTATTGTGACTTGCGATGTACTTGCCCCTCCATTGATTGATAGCTGGAACACATATACACCCTGTACCAATCCAGTAACTGTAGTGCTGACTGATGTGGGCGTTGTAATAGTTGGTGTATTAGGACCCGATACTCTCGTCCATGCATAACTGCTAATCGTTCCGGTAGATCCACTTCCATCGAGTGTAACCGTTGTTGTTGGTAGTGTGATGGTTTGGTTGGTACCCGCATTGGCGGTAACCGAAGCTCCTGCATTGAACATTACATCCACCCAATAATTAGGTTTTTGTCCATTCGAAGTACTTGGGAACACCGGAGTAACGGAATAATTGTATACGCCATTGACTCCATCGGTTCCATCCGCTAAACCTGTTAATGCTCCGTTTACTATTCCTGCAGTAAAGTAATTATTTGTAGCTGTATAGTTACCGGCGCTACTATGATAGGCGGCTATATAGGTTGTACCGGCAGTAATAGCAACCGGTGTACTAAATAGTATCTGTTGCCAGCCACTGGCACTTTCACCGGCAAATACTGCTTGCGCCAGCCTGGTTCCGGTAGATGAATACAATTCACCTGTGTGTGTTCCGCCATCGCCAGCGAGCTTATAAAAACGTACCCCTGTCACATTACCCGAAACATTTGCGCGGAACTTAACACCCAGTTCTATGCCACCTCCGTCGTTGAACAACGGACCAGCAGGTATTTGGTTGGTAAAAATTGTATTTGTTGTTGCCGGATTAACCGTAATGGTTACCTGTGAAGTACTGGCGCCTGCATTCAAAGACAACTGGAATACATAAACTCCCTGAACAAGTCCGGTAACAGTTGTAGTTGCCGTTGAAGGAGAAGTAATAACCGGAGTGTTTGGCCCAGATATTTTTGTCCATGCGTAATTTGTAATCGCACCAGTAGACGCGCTTCCATCCAATGTGACAGAAGAAGCCGGCAATGTAATGGTTTGACTATTTCCGGCATTGGCCACTACCGTGGCAGAATTTACGGTTATGGTTACCTGTGATGAACTGGCGCCTCCATTGACGGATAACTGGAACACATAAACACCCTGCACAAGTCCTGTTACAGTTGTACTTACTGCCGTTGGCGATGTAATGGTTGGCGTATTGGGTCCGGATACTCTCGTCCATGCATAGCTGCTGATAGTACCTGTTGAACCACTTCCATCCAGTGTGACGGTTGAAGTTGGCAAAGTAATGGACTGATTGGCGCCCGCATTGGCAGCAACTGTCGCGTTGGCGTTGAATAAAAGATCCACCCAATAATTGGGCTTCTGATTATTGGAAATATTGGGGAATAGTGGTGTCACTGAATAAGTATAAACACCGTTTACACCATCTGTTCCATCTGCCAAGCCTGTTAATGCTCCATTTGTAATGCCTGCTACAAAATAATTATTTGTTGCCACATAATTTCCGGCGCTGCTGTGATAAGCAGCTATATAGGTTGTACCCGCTGTAATTGCAACAGGCGTTGTAAATAATACTTGTTGCCAGCCGCTGGCAGTTTCTCCCGTAAATATTGCCTGTGCAAGCCTGGTGCCGGTTGATGTATACAATTCTCCGGTATGTGTTCCTCCATCGCCGGTTAATTTATAAAACCTGATACCGGTTACATTACCCGCACTGCTGGAACGGAACTTCACGCCCAGTTCAATACCACCTCCGTCATTAAACAATGGGCCGGCAGGCACCTGGTTGGTAAATATGGTTGTAGCTGCAACTGCTGCATTAACGGTGATGGTTACCTGCGAAGTGCTGGCTCCCCCGTTCAAAGACAACTGGAATACATAAACTCCCTGTATCAGTCCGGTGACACTGGTACTGACTGCAGCCGGTGTAGTTATAGTTGGTGTGTTTGGTCCGGATACACGGGTCCATGCATAGCTTGAAATAGTTCCAGTTGATGCACTTCCATCCAGCGAAATGGTTGAAGTTGGTAATGTAATGGTTTGATTGCTGCCTGCATTGGCAACTACTCCGGCTCCATTAACGGTTATTGTGACCTGTGATGCACTTGCACCACCATTTAGTGCCAATTGGAAAACATAAACACCTTGTACCAATCCTGTAACGGTAGTGGTTACTGCGTTTGGTGCTGTTATGGTTGGTGTGTTCGGTCCGGATACTCTCGTCCATGTATAGCTGCTAATAGTACCGGTTGAACCACTTCCATCCAGTGTTACGGTTGATGTTGGAAGCGTAATGGTCTGGTTTGGCCCCGCATTGGCGATTACTGATGCACCCGCGTTGAACATAAGATCCACCCAGTAATTTGGCTTTTGTGCATTGGAGGTAGTTGGAAACACCGGTGTTGCACTATAATTATATATCCCGTTCACTCCATCGGTTCCGTCTGCCAAACCTGTTAATGATCCGTTTGTAACAGCTGCCGTAAAGAAATTGTTTGTTGCTGCATAATTACCCGCGCTGCTATGGTAAGCAGCTATATAAGTTATTCCGGCCGTTATTGAAACAGGTGTACTGAACAACACCTGCTGCCAGCCGCTGGCCGTTTCACCGGTAAATACTGCCTGTGCCAGTCTTGTACCCGTAGATGAATAGAGTTCGCCGGTATGGGTTCCCCCATCACCGGTTAATTTATAGAAACGTATTCCTGTTACATTACCTGAAACACTGGCGCGGAATTTCACACCGAGTTCAATACCCTGTCCATCATTAAATAATGAACCTGTTGGTGTTTGAGTGGTAAAGATTGTAGTTGCTGGTGCTGATGCGTTAACGGTGATGGTTACCTGCGAAGTGCTTGCGCCTCCGTTAATAGAAAGTTGAAACACATAAGTTCCCTGGATCAATCCTGTAACAGATGTTGTGACTGCCGCAGGACTTGTGATCGCAGGTGTATTGGGCCCGGATATTCTTGTCCATGCATAACTTGTAATGTTGCCGAGCGAGCCGCTGCCATCAAGGGTTACCGATGTAGTTGGCAAAGTAATGGTTTGATTGTTGCCTGCATTGGCAACTGGCGGACCGGTGGTATTGAAGACCGCATCAACGGAATAATTAGTTTTCTGATTTGAGGTAATGGGAAATGCCGGTGTTGCTGAATAAACACTCACTCCATTTCCGCCATCTGTACCATCTGCTAAACCAATCAGAGGATTATTTGCAACTGCCGATGCAAAATAATTATACGTCGCAGTATAATTACCGGCACTACTATGATAGGCGGCTATATAGGTTGTATTTGCAGTGATTGCAACCGGGGTGCCAAAGGACACTTGCTGCCACCCGCTGGCAGTTTCACCAGTAAATACAGCTTGAGCAAGCCTGGTACCGGTTGAATTATACAATTCTCCTGTATGTGTACCACCATCGCCTGATAATTTATAAAACCGAATACCTGTTATATAACCTGCTATACTTGACTGAAATTTTACTCCCAGTTCAACGCCCTGCCCGTCATTGAATAAAGGAAGACTGGCAACATCTGTTGGCTTAAAAATAGTACAGGGGCATACTGGTGGCGGACCAGAAGTAACATTTACAGTAACAACATTTCCTGCGGGACCAGCTCCTACTACCTCCATATTACCGGAAGGATCAATAGCCCTTGATTTAATTGTATAAGATCCTACTGCAATCGGAACCCAGTTGAGGCTCCAGTTAGTTGTACCTGTTGCAGCATTCCAGGTAGCACCTCCGTCAACCGATACTTCTACCAATGCAATATTATTGGCATCACTTGCTGTTCCTGTTATATTATAAGAAGAACTGGCAGGAATCGACGCCCCATTAACCGGAGCAGTAATTGTAGAAACCGGGGCTGTTAAATCATTTGACATGGTGGCAGCCGATAATTCTGGCTGCCTGGTTGCGGGTTGAGCACCCATATCAGCAAAAAGATTAACTGTTGCCTGTTGCATATCCTGGCTAATCACTGACGGGCCGGCGAAATGTGCGTTGTCCAGACCCCAGGCCCATTGTACTGTTCCGGCACCAAAGACAAGTGAGCCGCTCGAATAACGATACAGCGCTAATTTGTGGTTATGATTGTTGACAATTGTGCTTGATAGCGTTACCCTGTTTGTTGGATAACTGCTTTGGTATTGTTCATAATCCCACTCAAAACCCAATGAAGCAGGAGCTAACGTTGCTGTCTGACCGCTGGTTAGGTTTGCAACACTTGTATTTTTCCAGAATCTGAAATTTTTATATAATGCTGGTACTTCAATGGCACCAGGAACTTCATCCCAGCTCATCTGACCAGTTAATGCATTTTCCGGACGACCTGCATCATAAGCGCCACCACTTCTCCATTGTCCGGTCCATATTGGGGAAGACACATCGCATTTTGAACCGCAACTTGCTTCTCCAAGTGATCCGTCTCCCAATGTACCTTCCTTGTAACAAACCAAAGTGCGGTGATCCACACCATTTACATCATTTTCCCATCTTGTTTTCCAATAAACTTCGTTACCACTGAAGAATGCCAAATGAATACCTGCATTCCGCGCAGCTTCAACATTATCCCGTTGTTCTTTGGACCAATATTCATCGTGGCCACTGGTTACAAAAATTTTATGATTCAATATCAGGTTACCCTGTCTTACAACATCAATGGCAGTTGTATAACTTACATTGTATCCATTGCGTTCAAGCCAGCGAATCATTGGGTATTCTGCATTCATATACCAATCGGATTGCCTGCCATCTGTTGCAAAACCTGAATTATATGGGAAGATGGGACGATTGTAACTGACCTTTGAAGCGTGGCCGTTGGGTAAACTGGTAGTTCCATTATAAAGATAGTTACCACCGTAACCATTGTAGGCCTGCCAACTTGCATCTGGCGTTTGAAAGTAAATATCAGCGTTGCTGGCATCATCTCTCACAATGAAAGCAATATGATTGCTTCCGCCACCTGTGCGGGTAAGTTTTGCAATGTAAAGACCGGAAACAGCAGTTGCGGGAATATCCCAATGTGCAGATTCAGTCCAGTTACCGCAATCCAATAAACCCGTTACTGCATCTGAAACTCCTGCAGGTTGCGCAATGCCCGCCAATGTTCCTAAATCAGCCACCAGCCTGGCGCCATTTCCACCATAATATCCTATGCGATATATCTGCAAAGTGTAGGTGACTGCTCCCTGCACATTTATTTTGAATCTAACGGTTTGCCCTTTGTTCACACCTATCTCAGTAGAAAATCCATTAATGCTGGCATCCCTGAAACTTGGAACTCCCCATTCTGAAATAGGATTTCCCGCCAATGCATTTTCTGTTACAATTGGATTCTGAGCTTGTGCAATTCCAGATAACAATAAAAGAAAATAGAATAAATTAAGCGTACGCCATTTATGGAATTTTTGAAAAGTAATACGGGTATTGCTACCAGTATTTTGTGAAGATGAAACAGCAAAATTCAATTGAGTAGAAAAAAAATTCATAGAAGAACGTTTAAAAATATAGATTATCAAAGACAATACAGATGCTTTTGCATTTTTGTAAAAAAAATGACATTGACTAACTGTTGAGTTAATAAATAACTGGTGGTTGGCTGAAGCCCTGCAAAGGATTTGAATTATCTGTACTAATTCAGGAGTGGTATAAAGCAGTAAACCTGTTCAACGGATATTAGGGCAAATTAGAGGATATCAGAAGAATGAAATAAAGAATGAAATAGTAGTTAACTCATAGTTAACGCCAACAAATATAATGAGATAATCATATCAAAACATTCCCGGAAAAAAGTATTTTTTCCACAATAAAAAAATTATACTGTTAGTTAATCTACGATCCCTTTATAATCCACAATCTATTTATCTACCTAAAAAGCAAATGGATGAATGTATGTTGGATTCTAAAGAAGTATATCTTTATAAATAAACTGCTTTATGATGCATAAACGATTGCTGGTTTGCATTTTCGCCCCGCTCCTGCTTTTTACTGCTTGTAATAATAACCATGAAAACAAATCAACTATCGAAAATGCTGCACCAAAAGATTCTACCCTAAAAGGCACTTATGCATACGATTTGACTTTTCTGAAAAAACATACCCGTAAAATCATAGAATTACAAAACGAGGAGGGTAATGCAAGAGTACTGCTATCTGCCGACTACCAGGGAAGAGTGATGACAAGTACGTCCAGCGGAGACAGCGGAACAAGTTATGGCTGGCTTAATTATAGTCTTATTGAAAGCAATCAAAAAAAGAAACAATTCAACCCGGTGGGTGGTGAGGAACGTTTCTGGATGGGACCAGAAGGCGGACAATATTCAATTTATTTTAAAGCTGGTGATTCTTTTAATATTGCCCACTGGCGGGTACCGCCAGTTATCGATACGATTCCCTATGATGTTATACAATCCGATAACAACCACGCTGTGTTTACAAAAAATACCACGGTTACCAACTACAGCGGTACAAAATTCAATATTTCTATTAATCGCCGGATTGACTTGCTCGATAAATCTGCTATCGAAGCAAAATTAAACCTGCCCATACCAGCTTCTGTTCATTTTGTTGGATTTGAAACTACCAATAGTATTCAAAATACAGGCAACGAAAGTTGGACAAAAGAAAAAGGATTGCTTTCTATCTGGTTGCTTTCTATGATGACGCCCACCGCTCAAACAACTGTAATCATTCCCTTTAGTCCTTCAAAAAATGCCCGGTCAATGATTACCGATAACTATTTTGGCCAGATTCCCCCCGAAAGACTTATCATAAAAGACAGTGTGTTATATTTTACCTGCGATGGAAAACTGCGCAGCAAAATTGGACTATCTCCTTTGATTGCAAAAAACATTGCTGCGAGTTTTGATTTCAAGAATAATGTACTTACACTTCTTTTGTTACATGTTGATAAAACAGGCCGGTATGTAAATTCGAAATGGGAACTGCAAAAACAACCTTATAAAGGTGATGTGGTTAATTCTTACAATGATGGGCCGCTTCAGGATGGTTCACAAATGGGGCCCTTCTATGAGATTGAATCTTCTTCATCGGCCAGCGAATTAAAAAAAGATGAGAAGCAGGAGTATAAACAAACTGTTTGTCACCTGCAGGGAGATTATAGTGCATTGCGTGATATTGCCAGGAAACTGCTGGGTATAAATCTTGACGAAATAAAAAAATAAAAGACTTAATACAAAAAACATGCATTTGTACAAAACAACTCCTGGCAACATTTTAGTGCACAACAATACGGCACTCATGATTGATAAAGACTGGGATGCTTTGATTAACCAGGAACATTTATACCAGCATTTGACAGAGCTATCAACTTCCTGCAAAAAGATAGACAGCAACACATTTAATGATATCCTTCAAAACAATATACTTGCTCCTGTTGGTAAACAGGAACTATGGGCTTCAGGTGTTACTTACCTGCGAAGCCGTGATGCGCGTATGGAAGAGTCAAAGGAATCTGGTGGTGGCGATTTTTACCAAAAAGTTTATGAAGCAGAAAGGCCAGAGTTGTTTTTCAAAGCGATTCCTCAACGCATAGTGGGTCATAAGCAGGACGTATACATAAGAAAAGATTCTACCTGGAATGTGCCCGAGCCTGAACTTACTTTATTTATTAATTCTAAGGGTAACATTCAAGGCTATACAATAGGAAATGATATGAGTTCAAGAAGTATTGAAGGCGAAAATCCTTTGTACCTTCCCCAGGCAAAGTCATATGAAAAAAGCGCGGCACTGGGTCCTTGTCTTTACATTACTGAAAAGCCCATCAAACAGGAAACGGTTATCAGTATTGAAATCAAACGCAGCAATAAAATTGTTTTTGAAGGTAAGATAGAATTGAACAGGATGAAAAGAACGCTACCTGATCTGGCCTCCTGGTTATTCAGGGAATGCGATTTTCCGGCAGGTTGTTTTTTAATGACCGGAACCGGTATTGTGCCGGGAGATGATTTTACATTGCAACTGAAAGATGAAGTAAATATTAGTATTGAGGGAATTGGTACACTAACTAACACAATTGCATCAAAATAATAAATGGCCGGATTAACCAACCAGTAAAATTATGCAGCAAACATCCAAAAAGTCGAGCCAGTACATTATTGCTTTTGCCCTTGTTACCAGCTTGTTTTTTATCTGGGCATTTCTTCATAATATAAATCCTATTTTAATTCCACACCTTAAAAAGGCCTGCCAGCTGAGTGATACGCAATCCGCGCTGATTGATACTGCTGTTTACCTTGGCTATTTTACCATAGCACTACCTGCGGGTTGGTTTATGCATAAACAAGGGTATAAGAAAGGGATATTATTTGGTTTGGTATTATATGCAATAGGCGCACTTTTGTTTGTGCCGGCGGCTTCGGCACGCAGTTACAATTTTTTCCTTTTTGCTCTATTTGTAATAGCCAGCGGTGCTACTTTTCTTGAAACGGTTGCCAATCCCTATATTACCAAATTAGGAGATAAGTCCACATCTGAACAGCGATTGAACTTCGCCCAGTCTTTTAATGGTGTGGGTGCATTTGTTGCTCCAATCGTTGGAGGTCAGTTTATTTTATCTGGAATTGAGCATACGCCTGCAGAATTAAATCAAATGTCTTCGCAACAACTGAACGATTACCTCAACTTTGAGGCAAGCACAGTGAAAACACCTTATATGATCATTGCGGCCATTGTAGCGTTGGTGGCTATTTTCTTTGTATTCACAAAGTTGCCGGAAGTAAAAGAAGAGGATGCAGATGATGATGAAAAGAAAACTTTTTCGATTAAGGTATTCCGGCATCGTCATGTTGCCTGGGCAGTAATTGCAGAATTTTTCTATGTGGGTGCACAGGTAGGACTGGGTAGTTTTTTTATCCGTTTTTCAAAGTTCCTGATTAACCTGCCCGAAAAACAGGCTGCCACCTGGTGGGGTGGAATTGCAATGGTAGGCTTCATGGTTGGCCGCTTTGCAGGAACATTTTTTATGAAATTTATTAAACCGTCCCGTTTACTATCTTTCTATGCAATTGTTGTTGTTATATTACTCACCGTTGCATTAACAACAAAAGGTCATATTGCCGTGTATGCGCTGATGGCTGTTCCTTTCTTTATGTCGATTATGTTTCCAACAATTTTTGCGCTGGGTATTAAAGGCCTGGGTGAAGAAAGTAAAATCGCTTCGTCTTTTCTGATAATGTCAATTGTAGGAGGTGCGATTATTCCATTGATAATGGGACAGATTTCTGACAAAACAAACAGCATCCAACTGGCTTATATAGTACCGTTGATTTGTTTCTTATTCATTTTATATTTTGGGATATGGGGTTATAAAATAAAAGCAGTTAAAACAAATTAGCAGCGCAATGCAAAATTAAAAAAGTGCATCGCGGAAGCTTATTAAATTTTTTAATGTAAAAAATAACGATCATTAACAAAACGATTAAAATTTCTGCCATGAGAAAAATACTATTTATTTTCTGTAGTGCATGTTGCATTTCGTTTCTTACAAATGCCCAGCAAAAATTCAACGGTGTTGATGCAAACCTTGGAAATATTTATAAGTTGTCGGATGCAAAAACCCGTTCCATCAGCCCGGAAAACTTTAATGGTGAAAAAGGAAAGGGCGGAATGGCTATCAAAGGAACGGGCTTATCACCTTCAAGAGACTTAGGTAAAACATGGAAGGTTAGCCCCAGTGTAGTTATTAAGTCTAAAACAACATTTACGGTTGCAGAAATAGACGGTTCTGGTTCCATCCAACATATCTGGATGACACCCACCGGTAACTGGAGATATTCAATTCTTCGTTTTTACTGGGATGATGAAACCACTCCATCTGTTGAAGTACCTGTGGGTGATTTTTTTGGAATGGGCTGGGGAAAATATTCTCCCCTGAACTCATTGGCAGTTTGTGTTAACCCCGGTAGTGCATTCAATTGTTACTGGCCCATGCCCTTCAGGAAAAAATGCAGGATAACCATGGAGAATATAGATGTGCGTGACATGGTTTTGTATTACCAGGTTGATTATATACTCACTGAAATTCCAAATGATGCGGCATATTTTCATGCACAGTTCAGGAGAACCAACCCGCTTCCTTATAAAGAAAATTATGTACTGGTAGACAGCATTGAGGGCAAGGGACAATATGTTGGTACCTACATTGCATATGGTGCACACAACAATGGATGGTGGGGAGAAGGTGAAATAAAATTCTATATGGATGGAGATACAGAATACCCTACCATTTGCGGAACAGGTACCGAAGATTATTTCTGCGGCTCCTATGATTTTGATACAAAAGCAACAACAGCAGGCGCTGCTAAAGATGAAACGGCTTATACAGAATTCAGTACAGCTTATGCAGGTTTACACCAGGTAATAAAAGGCGACGGACATTATGATGTATCGCAACGGTTTGGCATGTACCGTTGGCACATAACTGATCCCATTCGTTTTGAAAAGAGCCTGAAAGTTACCATACAGGCTTTGGGTTGGCGCAGCGAAGGCCGCTATCTTCCTTTGCAGGATGATATTGCATCCACTGTGTTCTGGTACCAGTCTGGTCCCCATGGTCCGTTTCCAAAATTGCCTTCCAAAGATTTGCTGGAAGTAAACTAAATACTAACCCCTTTCGATACAAATCCTGTGCAATGATCAAACTGCACAGGATTTTTTTTAAACTACTTTATCGCAAAATCATATTCGCCGGAACCTATTTCAATAAGCGCATAGCCATTATCGTAAGCAATAACTTTCAGGGTATTGCCATTTTCCGTTATGATACTATTTTGAGCGGCGGGCAGGTAAATCTTTGCTTTGGTGTTGGCAGGTATCGAAACCTTCAAATCAAAGCCATCGGCTTCTTTCCGCCATTCACTTTTTATTTCACCCCGGATTGATAGGTAACTTCCTTTTGCCCAGGTAAGATCGCCAGCGGGTTGTGGCTTTATTACAATTTCCTCAAAACCCGGGGCACCGGGGTTTATTCCCAGCAGCGAACGGTAAAACCATTCTTCAATAGATCCAAACATAGGGTGATTGACAGAAGCACCTGACTTTGCCGGATCACTCCAGGCTTCCCATAAAGTAGTAGCGCCACTCGCCATCATATGACCCCAACCAGGGTAGTCGCGCTGATTCGCAATTTTGAATGCTGTTTCGTTCATATTGTTCTGGCGCAATACATCAAAAAACATTTTGGTTGTAAATATCCCGGTAGACAAATGCCAGTTATGCCGATTTAATTCGTCCATTAATACTTTAATTGAATTATCTTTTTCTGGTGAAAGCTGGTACCAGAGTGCAAATAACTGCGCACTCTGCGTAGCATTGTCGAACCGCCCTGTTTTGGGAACAAGAAATTTTTCAACGATGGCATTTTTAATCCGGTCTGCCAATTTGGAATACTTTGCCGAATCTGTTTTATTTCCCAGGATGGTTGCAAATGCTGCACCCAGTAATGCATGATGATAATAAAAGCAAGAAGCAGACAATGCTTCCGGCTTTGGATCAAGCGCTTCGTGATCGCTGATGTCCCAGTAAAAAAGATTGTCAATTGCCTTTGATTGCAGAAAAGTTAATTGCCGGGTGAAGGCATCATAGTTGTTTTCAATGATTCTTTTATCTCCATAAAAATCATACAATTGCTTTTGCATAAACCCGAAGGCCAGTTCCCATCCAAGCGGACCGCTATCTCCCCCGTACCCACGATCAGCTATACCCGTAAATGGCGCAATCTCGGTGATACCACCATCGGGTTGTTGTTCATTGGCAAAATCTCTGGTAGCTTTTGAATAAAAATTTGCCATATCATAATTATAAATAAACGAGTTAGCAGTGGCCACCATATCACCCCCATAACCCATTTTTTCCCTTGCGGGACAGTCTGATTGCACGCTGAACACATTACTCAGAAAAGTCCATTGAATGACTTCGTGCAATTGATTGAAAAAGCTGTTGGAACAGCTGAAACTTCCGTTAGGGGGCAAATCTGCATTTAGTCGCAGCCCTTTGATATCATTCACAGTAGGTGCACCCGGCCATCCGGTTATTTCAATATAACGGAAACCATGAAACGTAAAATGCGGGTGCCATTCTTCTACTTCCTCACTACCTTTTAAAGTATAACGATCTTCCTGCCAGGCTGTTTCTGGTGCGCCGGGGCCTCCTTTGATTCCACCTTTTTTAATTTGTGTGGCCACCGAAGTCATTACATCAATTGAGCCATCTGCAGATAATACTTCAGCATATCGTAATACAATTGTAGCGCCTTTTGGCCCCTTAACTTGTATGTTTGCTACTCCCGCAAAATTCTGCCCCATATCAGCTATGAATACGCCGGGTTTGAATTCTTTAATACTAACGGGCTTGACTATCCGCGTTATTTTAATAGCTGGTTGCATTTGCATGGTAAGTGAACCAGAAGGCCCGGCTGCTACTACTGCACTTTTCCAGGTAGTTTTATCCGGATTACCACTGTTCCAGTTTTGTTGTTCTAGTCTCGCGTCGTAGCATTCACCGAGGTAAACATTATTCCGTACCACTGGTCCGGGAGCAGTTTGCCAGCCCGCATCGGTAATAATATTGTCAACAGTACCATCTGCATAGCGGATATGCAGCTCTGCTTTTACACAGGGCCTGCCGGTTTGCTGGTACTTTCGCAAATCCAATCTGCCAAAAAATTTGAAGGGTAGCGGATTCCACCATCCACTACCCAGCATAATACCTGCTGTATTGTTTCCACGCCTAATCATACTGGTAACATCATACATAGTATACAATGTTTCCTTCTTATAAGTGGTAAAGCCGGGATCCAATACATGATCACCTATTTTTTTCCCATTTAGGTAGGCTTCATAATAACCTACCCCGGATATATAGAGCCTGGCCGACGAAATTTTTTTACCAGCATTAAATTCTTTTCTTAATAACGGCATACGATCTTCCTTGTAATAGTCTTCATCCCGCTGTGGATTGCCGCTGCCATCATTGATCCATTGCGCTTTCCAATCTGTATTGTCCAGCATAGCTGTTTCAAAAAATGCAGGTTCACTCCACCCGGAAGCAATTCCATCCTGGTTATAAACTTTCACACGCCAATAATAGCGCGTAAAAGATTGTAAGGGCTTTCCGGCATATTCTAACTGTGTACACTGAGCGCTATTTATTTTTCCGGTATTCCAGCTACTTCCATTACCGGACCTGATACTTCTTTCGTTATCATCCACAATAATTTCATAAGCTAATTGAACCTGGTTGCGTTGGGTTGCCAGGAAATTCCAGCCAAGCCTGGGCTTTCTTGCACCAATGCCAAGTGGATTTTTTATATACTCGCAGGTAAGGGTTGTTGGCTGTAATGGAGAGGCTGCTTTTGTCAGGCCTATTGTAAACAAGCAAACAAAAGCTAAAAGTATTTTTTTCAATGCAGGCAATTTTGAACTACAATGTAAGCAATAAAGCTTTAGTGTAATTTATATGAGGCTATACCTAAAGAAACGATTGACCAACTTTCATTTTTTAGATCATCCTATTTATTACCGCTTCTTTTAATAATATCAAAAAAAGGCTTTCTATAAGTTTCCGAAATGGGTATCAAAACATCTTTAATTTTTATCCGGTCCTTTTCCACGGATTCAATTTTACCAATGGAAACCATATAAGATTTATGTACCCTGCAAATTATCCGGTTGTGGTGCAAACTGATTTAGGAAATTAAGTAACTCAAATTTTCGCTCCAGCATGAGCTGAACTCGTATCCGGAATTTGCCTTATACTTTAAAGAATATTTTCTTCCTGTATAAGAAATAGCAAAGCTGCCACTCAAGTATAAAAATGCAGCTGCAGGAAATAATGACCTGGAATAATTCCGATACGTTCGCCCAACTCAATATTCCACGGCTGATGGCTGATATATAACCGTTGAACCAGCGACTTCCTACAATTTCAAAAAACACATAAATAAAAATAGAATTCATGCCAACCACTGTAAAGAATTTTAAACGATGCTTATGTCCTTTGATATCCACCCACCAATAAGCAAAAGCCAGGAACCACAAACACCAACCCAGTGACGCAATCGTAAATGAACTGGTGGCTATTCGTTTAATGATAGGTGTGATGCCTGCTAAGTCCAGGCCATATCCAATAATGAGACAACCCAATCCCCACAATAATAATGGCTGTACTTTTTTCTTTTCACTTAAAAGCAATTTCCCGGCCAATGCACCTGCGATGGTATGAACCGCGGTAGGAATGCAATTGATGGCTACCCAACCACCACTATTGATCTTATTCATCAATAACAGATCTACATAGTTTCCAAAATTGTGCTGGTCCGTAAATGGCTGGTCAAAACCGGGCACGTGGGTAAACCGGTACAAGGCTTCCGTTAACAATAACAAACCTACACAAACTGCTATCTGCGCAATGCTGTTCCATCGAAAAATAAGAAAGGCCACTAAATATGTGAATGAAAGTTGTGTGAGTACATCCCATAATTCAAAAGACAGACCATTCCGGCGAACAGCATAATCCAATACGCCCCAGAAAAACAGCCAACCGCAACGTTTCAGAATTTTGTTAAAAGATTTAGACCATCTAACTCCATTTTTCCATTGCTTGTTCAGGGAAAAAGCCATAGCAACTCCTGCCATGAACATAAATGATGGTTGTACCAAATCCCAGAAACGCAAACCGTTCCAGGGATGATGTGTTAACTGGGTAAAAAATACATTGATTGCCTGTCCTTCAGATTTTTCATATAAGTATTCGTACAAGCCGGTAGATTCCATCATCAGCAACACCATAATCAGGCCGCGCAAAAAATCCAGCGATAACAAACGCTGGAAAACGGGTTTCTTTATCGCAACAGTAGTTTGCATTATTATTTACTCTTTGTAGTGACAGGCAAATCTATTGAAGAACGATTCGCTTACCTTCTTTTGCAGATTTTATTGCTGCCTCAAGGATTTTTACCACAATAAGATTGTTTTCCAGGCAGGATAAATCATTCACCGGTTGAATCTTTCCCCTCAATACTGCTTCCAGGTAGGGAATATTGTCAACAAAAGTTGCCTGCTTTACCATCACACTGTCGTAACTACCTTTGCTATCTCTTTTCTGCAACGACTTGCCATTCAGCGAGTGAAGGTAACCGGTAGTTCCGAACACTTCAAGATCCTTTATACTGAAGGGCCAGTTCCATGAAGCTTCAATAATCCCCGTAGCATCGGGATATTCAACAAGAATAGTAGCTTCATCATCTACTTTAGGATAAAGATCTGGTTGGATGTGTTTGGTAATCGCCGTCACAGAAATAGGTGTCTTTCCTTTCATTAACCAGGTCATGAGGTTTGCACCGTAACAACCAAAATCAGTTAATGCTCCGGCCCCATTTTTTACGGGATCGGTTAGCCAGTTAAGGAAATCGGCACTGCACCCAATTTTTTTCGGTCCTTCATGACCGTCATGAACAATCATTTTGCGTATGTCACCAATACTGTGTTGATCATTTACCATTTCATTCACTTGCTGGTTGGTGGAATACCAGGTGGTTTCATAGTTTGTTAAGAGCTGGATATGGTATTGTTTCGCAAGTGAAGCCATTCTTTCCGCTTGTTTCACTGTAGTAGTTAAAGGCTTTTCAACCATAACTGAAATACCTTTCGGTGCGCAAATTTCTACCACCTGCAGGTGTTCTGAAATGGCATTGTATGCAAGCACCGCATCGGGTTTTGTATGTGCCAATAAATCTTCCAGGGTTTTATAAAACAGGTTGTCTGCAAGCTGGTATTGCTTTTTATAACGATTAACCAATTGCTGATCTGCCTCCGCAATTCCAACAATAATAACTTCTGATCTTTTGAATTGCTGCATAATATTATGCACGTGATCGTGGGTTAGTCCGGCTACACCCACCTTTAATAACTGGCTATTGGAGGTTATTGATAATAAAAACAGGAAAAGAACAAACATTGTTTTCTTACAAAGCTGGTCGGTATTGTTGAAGTTTTTCATTGTAGCAGCGTTTGGTTTAAATAGAATGAAATTAAATTTATTGCTTTTTTAGATCTGCATAACTAATCAGGTGAATGTTTTTCTTTTTGATGGCTTCCATTATCAGCGGGTTGGTCCAGGTTTCTGTAACGCCCTGCCTGTCTGCCGCCACGTTTTCATAACCTATATGATAGATAGCACGCATTTCCGGGCCATCCAGGGCGGGGTGATCAACAAACATATATGTTTTACCTGGTTGCAGGCTATCCAGCATAGCCATAAAACTTTTAAATTTATCCGCCACTGTAACAGAAGGACCTTTGTATCCAATATATTGTACAGCAAAGTCGCCGGGATCAATGTCTATTTTATATTCCTGCGCAATTTTTTTTACGATATCCTTTACCTGCTTATCAATCTCTACGCAACCCATGTGAGAAGATATATGACTGATATGCGGGATCTTTTTTATAGCCAATGCAACTTGTGCACGCACTTCTTTTTCAATCTCATCAAGCTTCCAGGGATTTTCAGTCAATGACTGTCCGGGGTAATTTTTATTTTTATAAATCATCGGAAAGAAAAAACCATCGGCGTTAGTAAGGCTCGGGCACCAGGTGACCGGTCGCCATTTTACATTTTCCCACTCACTGCTTAAGGCAATATGAATTCCCACATCGATGGAAGGATTTTTCTCTAATAATTTTACCGCTTCCGGAAACCAGGGTGAAGGAACAATCACTTCAATGGAACGAGCGATACCTTCCTTACTTGTTTTTATCAGCGCTTCATTGCCGGCGTGAGAAAAACCCATGTCGTCACCTCTCACAATTAATCGGGCCGGTTTGGACTGGCCAAAACTAAATGATACCATTGCTAAGCATAATCCCAGCCATGCAGGAATTTTTAATTTCATGTTTACACAATGTTTGAGTTTAATAATATTAAGCAGATTATTTTTTCCCGGTTGGCTGATGCATCATAATATGATTCAGCAATGACTGAACATCCGTATAAGGTCTGCTTTCAACCAGTCGAAATTGTCCTTTTCCTTTTTCATTCCAGGTATTGCTTCCATCTGCTGCTACTTCCATTTTTCCTTCCAGCAAACTGTACCAGGGTGAATAACCTTTGATGGCTACCAGTACCGCAGTTTCATCCCAACTGCACCGGCCTTCTTTATCATCAGCATTAACAGTCATTGAAACCCGGAACACTTCTTTAACCGGACTATTGTGAATTGAATGATCATTGACAAGCGGAAGTCCGGTTTTTATTTTCACCCCAATTTCAAAGCCACTGAGTATAACAGGTGTTTCCCAGTTATTAAAAACAGTTTGTGAAGCAACGGCATCAATTTCTACATTAAATTCCCGTCCCGCAGGAAATCGCCCGGCCATGCAAACCAGCTGTTTTACTTTTTTCCTGATAAGGGATTTACCATCGAGTGGCGAATATTTATCAGCCTGCGACTTATATAGATTTGAAAGATTGGTGAGAAAGCCAATGGTAACAATCGTAATGCTTTTATCAGGCTGGGCAGATAGGATCTTACGGTATAATGCAACCGCATCTGGCACCTCATCGTTGCTTTTCACCTTATGCGGATATTTTGAAAGTATACTGTCTGTCCAATGTTCTTTATCTTTTAATTCACTTGCATTGCCTTTGGGTACTGCTATTGGAATGTCAGGTCTTTTAAAATAAGTATTAAAAATATTGAGTACCGCTGCTACGCCCTTGTATTTAGTACTGGCAATAGTAGCCAGGATTTTAACTTGTCCACTGTCTGCAAATGCATGCATCAGGGCAATGGCGCCAACATCATCATAATCTGGTCCCATATCGGAATCAAAAATGAGAGAAACCTTCTTTTGCTGACTTTTCTGTGCGGGTATCTGAATACTGAAAAGCAGCATGCAGGCACATAGAAATATTTTCATCGGCATAACAATCATTGATTAAAACAAAACGTTGAAAAAAGTTAGGACAAAATATTATTTGCCTGCAGGAAATTCAAATACATAGTCTCCTGAACCAAGATCTATCAATACATTTTTTTCCTCCTGCCTGATATTCTTAAATAGAGTTGTGATTGCAGCGCCATTCTCAGTAATCTTTTCTGTAGCTTCTCCTGGTATTTTTATGGTAGCAGTCGTATTGGCCGGAATACTTACTTTCAATATTGTTTTTCCATCTTTTGTTTCCCAGCCGGATGCAATCTTTCCATAACTGCTTTCAAAACTGGCTTTGGCATAAGTAAGTCTTTTGTCGGGCTGGGGTTGTATTAAAATATGTTTATACCCCGGTTTGCCAATTTCTATTCCAGCCACAACCCTGTACATCCAATCTCCTATTGCACCATAAGCGTAGTGGTTAAAGGAGTTCATACCCACATCCTGGAATGTACTGTCTGTTTTTTGTCCATCCCAACGTTCCCAGATAGTTGTTGCACCCATTTTAACAGGGTATAACCAGGAGGGAAAACTTTCCTGCAACAATAAATCATAAGCAACATCTGCCCTGCCATTCTCTGACAATACATGACATAAATAAGGTGTTCCAAGAAAACCTGTTGACAAATGATTTTCTCTTCCTTTAATGTCATCTACAAGGAATTGGGTAGCAACAGGTCTCAATTCTTTCGGTAACAAGTCAAAATTTAAAGCCAGCACGTAGGAGGTTTGTGATTCTGATGCAATGTGCCCGGCTGCAGTTACATAATTTTTATTAAATGCATTTTTTACTTTTTCAAAAACATCGTTGTATAATTTTTCGTCTTCTGCTTTACCCAATACAGCGGCAGCCTGTGCCAACAGTTTTGCTGAATAGCCATAAAACATGGTAGCAATCATATCCGGGTTTGTATATCCATCATTCTCTGTTTGTCGCATTGATTTATAAAATAACCAATCGCCAAAAACACTACCACCCTTCCATAAATAACTACTGCCTGCTGTTTTGCGGATATATTCCACATATGCTTTCATACTTGGATATTGATTCTCCAGTATTTGTTTATCGCCAAATACTTTATACATGGTCCAGGGTGCAATCGTAGCAACATCTCCCCATCCGGCAGAAGTAGTTTGTTCCTTTAATGCATTTGGAATTACAAATGGCACCCTGCCATCGGGATTTTGATCCGCTGCCACATCCTTTAACCATTTTGTGAAAAACGGAGCAACATCCATATTAAACGCTGCAGTCCTACAAAATGCCTGCGCATCACCGGTCCAGCCAAGCCGTTCATCGCGTTGCGGACAATCGGTGGGTACATCAACAAAATTTCCTTTTTGTCCCCATACAATATTATGTTGCAGCTGGTTGATCAAAGTATTGGAGCATTCGAATGTACCGGTAGGTTTCATGTCTGAATGTACTACTATGCCGGTAACGTCTTCGGGTTTTAATTCTCCCGGGTAACCATTTACTGCAATATAACGGAAACCAAAAAACGTAAATCTTGGTTCATATGTTTCTTCCTCACCGCCTTTTAGGGTATACATGGCCGTTGCTCTTGCAGCGCGAAGATTCTCAGTATAAAAATTTCCTGACTTGTCGAGTACTTCAGCATGGCGTATACTCACAGTAGTACCTGCATTGCCTTTCACTTTCAATTTCACCCAACCCACCATGTTCTGACCAAAATCAACTACCAGGTCGCCCTTTGTGGTTTTGAATATCTTAATGGGTTTGATCTCCTGTATTCTTTTCACCGGTACTGTTTGTACGGCAATCAAATCATTCTTCGGGTAGTTTACTGCGGTAACGGGTTTCCATTTGCTGTCATCAAAACCTGGATAGCTCCATCCTTTGATTTCTTTGCGCGCATCATAATTTTCTCCATCGTATATTCCGTTTAAAGTTACAGGTCCGTCCTGCGAACCCTTCCATCCATTATCAGTAATAATTGTTTCTATCGTGCCGTCGGAATACGTAACCTGTAACTGGCAAATCAAACCAAGTTTCTTTCCCCATATTCCCCAGTTGTTTTCCCATGCCAGCGAGCCGCGGTACCAACCATCACCCAGCATAGCGCCTGCTGTATTATTTCCTTGTTGCAACAAATTAATTATATCATATACCTGGTATTGTAATCTTTTGTCGTAGGAAGTCCACCCGGGAGTTAAGACTTCATCACTGACTTTTTTCCCGTTCAAATACAACTCATAAAAACCATGACTGGTTACATAAGCTCTTGCAGCAGCTATTTTCTTCTTCAATGAAAAATCTTTGCGAACCATCAGGCCGGCCATTCTGCGGGAAGTATCTTGTGCTGGTTCAATCCAAGATGCTTTCCAATCTGCCGGTTGCAGCAGGCCCATTTCCCAAAGAGCCGTATTGCTCCAGGCTGATTCGTTTTTATTGGCATCCCATACTTTAACCTGCCAGTAATAGCGTGTTCCACTTTTTAATGCTTTGCCCGCATATGTTTGCAATACCGATTCATCGGAATTTACTTTACCACTTTGCCATACTATGCTGTTGGCCGAAAAATTTTTATCGGAAGCTACACGAATACTGTAAGCAGCCTGCATGATATTTCTACCGGTGCCATTTATTTTCCAGCTTAATCTTGGTTGAAGAGCGTCAATACCAACCGGGTTTGTTTTATGTTCGGTGGATAAATCAGTAACCAATAATTTTTGGGAGAAGACAGTATTTGTAAATAGGAGTAACAGCAGCAGTTCAGTGAATCTCATATGGCTTTCTTTTTTTAAATATAAGTGATTTATGGCATCTTTAATTGCTTCAAATTTTTTGAATATTGAGCTGGTAAATTTTGGCGGCAATAGGTATGCACTGCTATTATAGATGAAATATAATGATGATGCTGAAATACACATTCCGCTGAAGCGGAGTTTGTTGAGAAAAGCGGCAAATTGTCGAACTATTTTGAGCGGGATTTACAGGCTTTGGCTGAATACATCTTGTCTGTGTTTCAGAAAAATTGCGTACCGCCGAATTTAGGGGAAGTTATACGCAACAGGTGGGAAATCTAACGCTGTATATTGGTTTGTAAATAAAATTCCATGAAAGTCTGTTTCGTGCAATATGAAATTGACAAATACTTTTCTTTACCAAACTGCATTACTATTATTGAGCTTTAGTGGCGTCGCATGCTTGTACGTTCACATCAATATAAAGCACCAGTAAATATTTCACTAAACAGTTCTTTTTAATCCGGTATAACAGGCAGCGGTATTTCTAATTGTAGGATTTTTTCGAGTATTAAAGAAAATGACCCCGTTAAAGCTGCACTATCGCCAAAGCTTGATGGAAGTACAGCTACCCTGCGGGAAATAGCACTCATTGAATATTGCCTTAGTTCAGTATTGATTTTTTCAACCAAATCCGGGGCACATTCAACCAGTTCACCATAAAGCACTATACATTCAGTGTTAAACAATTTTATAAGTGTATCTATACAAATGCTTAGGTAAGTAGTAGCAGCTTTAATAATTTCAGTTGACAATGGATCGCCATTTTTTGCTAACTCAAATACACGGGCTGCATCAATTTTACCTGCATCAATACTATGTAAATTACTTTTCTCATCAAGGCGGGCCTGCTCCTGTGCAATTTCTGCAATGCCATAGCCAGAGGCTAATGCCTCCAATGTACCTGCAATGCCCTCCTTGCCTTTTCTTTGGCTATTTTTATCTACTACAATATGTCCAATCTCACCTGCAAAACCATCAGTGCCGGAAAAGAGTTTCCCATCTATTATAATTCCTGCTCCAATGCCATAGCCAAGGTTTAAGCAAATGAAATTTTTATACGCTTTACCCACGCCGTAAAGTAATTCACCAACAGCAACTAAATCCACCACATTTCCAAGCGTAATATTTAGGCTGGTGTATTTAGAAAGCGCTTCACAAATGTTTACATTTTTCCAATTAAAAATTGGAGAGTATTCAATAATGCCCGAATTTTTATTCACCATGCCACTTACTGCAATTCCAACGCCCCAAAGTCTAAATTTCTTTTTGCAGGCACGGTCGCTTAATTTTTCAATCATATTACCAACCTGCAGCATTACTTCGTCAAATCCATCTTTAACATTAGTTGGGATATGAATTTCAAAAATAAATTCACCCGCTAAATTCGAAAGCGCCGCCCTGATAAGCGTGGCATCAATATCAATTCCAATTACATAGTTTTCTTTTGAGCTAAACCTTACCAATTGGGGTGGCCTTCCGCCGCCGGATAATCCAATACTATCTGTTTGCACAAGGTTCATTTGAACCAGGCTTTCAACAATCCGGGTTACTGTTGGTGCGCTTAACCCGGTTTGCTGAAGAATTTTTGCCCTGGTTATTTCTTTTTCATTTCTAATAAGCTGAAGTACGGCTATCTTACTTAAATTAGCCTGAAAATCAAACTTGTCTTGCTGAATTGCCAATTCTTTCATCTTAATTTATTTAAGCCGCAAAGCCTTATGCTGCTCATGGTAGTGTCTGTTTACTTTTTTCTTAATAAAAAAAAGTAACAAAAAATCAATGTTACAGGAAAGAGCTAAAAATCTGAACGGTTTTTTTCTGAGGCGGTCAAGGAGTATGCGGTCAACCTTTGATATCCTAAAATTTTTAACATCCGTTACTCCTTTTGTATTCTCATTTTTACGTTTATTACAAATGCCCCAACTCGTATTTTCTTTTTGAAAAACCGGCCACTATGAGCAGTGCTGTAATGGCAAGCATCAACATTGAATAGCCTGTATAATTATTGGTGGCGCCAAAATAATCTGCAAGCGGCAGCCGGTTAATGTTAAAATAAGTGATGGCAAAAAAAAGTATTTCAAATATTTTTTTCCCCCCGGAAATTATACCCAGGCAAAGAGCCAATGAAACAATAAAAATAGCGCCAATAAAAATATTTAGTAATTGCACTGCATCGCCTGCAATACAATATCGTATCAGTAATGGCAATGCCAATACCAGCGCCAATAAAATGCCGGCTATTAATTGCGAGGGTAATAGTCTTTTGAGTGGCTGATAAGCTGCAAATGCAAAATAATGAATACGGTTTGTTTTTTCTTTTGTGGCAAGGTCACTCCAGCGGGCCACCTGCAAAAACCAAAGCAGGGGCAGCAACAGTTGATGTGCCGTTGTCAAAGGACTAAACAGCAATGCTATCATGCCACCTATATTCACCAACCAAAACCACCGGGGCCCTTTTCTGAAAAGCATTAGTAATTCTGTTTTAATAAAAGGCATTATGCTATAATCTGTTTGCACAGCAGGCAAAGAAGACAATTGAATATCCTGTAATAAATGGACCGCAGTAATATTTTCTGTAAACTTTTTTTTCTTTTTTGGTACCCTTACTGTTTCCCTGAAGTTGAAGCGGTGAAAAAATCTGGACCCAATAAAAACCAGTAAAAAGCTGATGCCTATCCACAACAACCTGCTGACAATAAATAGTGCAGGCCATGGCATTCCATCAAATAAAAAAGTTTTTATTTCCTGACCTTCGGTAAGGTTAAACCCAACACTCATTACGGTTGCACTTGCATCATACTGTTGCTGTACCAGTTTTTCCAACCCGGTCATTACCACTTTTACACCAAAGGGATCAAGCATCGTTTTGGCAGTGGAACCGGCACCCGATACTGTATTGGCGGTTATAATGCCAAAATAAAAAAAGAAGCCAATATATTGCAGCATGGGCCACTTACGCAGAAATACTTCTGCAAAAACAGCCAGTGCCGAAATGAAAAAGATGGACGGTAAAGTGGTAAGGAGGTAAGGCAATACAAATTGCAGCAGGTTAAAGGATGAGCCATTACTTCGCATAAAAAACAGCAACATGCCCATGAGGAATACTATGCAGGTAATGGTGAGCAACAGCAAAAAATTACCCAGCATTTTTGTAAACAGGTACTTAAAATTACTGATGGGCGTGCTGGCAATGATCATACCTACTTCGGTATCAATATCTTTTTTAATGCTGCTGTTTACCAGGTAAAAACCAAAAAGCGAAAGAAAAATGCTCGTCATAATAGCGGTAACATACCCAATCCAGGCAGCATTATTTTCGCCTACATATTTTCCGATTTTCACCGTGGTGTAATGGGCTCCCGGTGCAGGAACAAATGTATAAGCAAGGTATAAACTAACGGCTAGTGTAACCAGGAAGGCATAGCTTCTGGTGCGTTGCAGATAATCTCCTTTTAAAATGTTTTTATAATAAGTCACATTAGTTATTTTTTGTAAAGAACAAATAAGCATCTTCGAGCGAAGCTGTGCAGGGGGCGGCATCATTTACAATATGATCGCTTATAAAACGTAAAAGTGTATTGTCTTTTTGGCGCATGCTGTTTACCACAAAATGCTTTGTTTTAAAATTATTTACCCCGTTGCTGTCTATAATGATTTCAAACACTTTTCCTTCTACTCCTTTTATAACATCCTGCTGTGTTCCTTTTGTGAGCAACATGCCAGCTTTCATAATTGCTACTTCATCAGCAATTGTTTCAATGTCAGATACAATATGGGAAGAAAGAATAATGATGCAATCATGAGCCAGCTCGCTGATTAAATTTCTAAACCGCACTCTTTCTTCGGGGTCAAGCCCCACAGTTGGTTCGTCAAAAATTAATATTTTAGGATCGTTTAATAATGCCTGTGCAATGCCAATGCGTTGCTTCATACCGCCGCTGTAAGTGCCGATAGGCAATTTGGCTGCTTCAACCAGGTTTACGCCTTCGAGTAACAGTTCAATGCGTTTTTGAAGGTTCGGACCACCAACACCTTTCATAGCGGCGATGTAGGATAAAAACTCATAGGCGTTCAAGTTGGCATACACACCAAAATCCTGTGGCAGGTAGCCGAGTATTTTCCTGATATAGTTGGGGTGCCTTACAATATCATGCCCGTCCAGCGTAAGTGTTCCCGTAGTAGGCTGGCTAATGGTAGCAATAATTTTCATCAGTGTCGACTTACCTGCACCATTAGGACCCAGCAAACCAAGAATGCCGTTCTCTATACGTATAGAATAATCGGTTAAGCCCGATTTATCTTTATTGTATTTTTTAGAAAGATTTTCAACGGCCAATATCATAAACAGGTTTTGCCTGCAATGTAAAATTAATTTATATGATAAGAGAGATTGACTGCAAAGACTTACCAAGTACGGGCAGTCTTTATTTTCTTTTTTGTCTGAAGCTTCGGACTTGATGCAAAAAAATAAACAAAAAAATCAAGGCTGCATAAAGAAAGCTACAATCTGAATACTTATTTAAAATGAAATTAGTTCAGGCAAAAAAATATAAACTGGCTTTTGTGCGACTTACTAGCTAATTGCAAAACCACACATCAGGAACATTCATTTCATTTCTTAACTACAATCACTCAAATTTTCTTAACGTCTTTTTTATGAGGACGTAAAGAGTATGAGGTTAATCTTTATTATACTATGATATTATTACGCTCAAAACCAGATATTTCAAACGATTGAAATTAATTTGGAATAGGCTTTACGCTTCCTTTTAAGCAGAATAGTATCACTTTTATAAAATATTGAAATAAACTTTGTTTACGTATTTTGCAGCGTTATAATTTCTCAATTACCAACAATTAAATGAACTCCACGCGAAATTTATTTGCGTTATATACCTTTTATTGATACTTTAGATAAGTATTGAAATAAAGTGCCCCTACGCAAACATTTTTGCTATGCCCAAAAATTGCTACTATATAGTTCTCAGTTTTTTAATGAGTATGGTATTTGCCAAAACTGCAAATGCACAAACCCCGTTAATTTACAAGGGAATGCCTTATAGGGATGCTGTTTACAAAAAAGGTGCTCAAAAAATTCCAGGAAAATTACAGTGTGAGTATTACGATTTTGGCGGTGAAGGTGTTGCTTTCCACGATAGTGATTCTATTAATTCCGGAAGCGGCAAGCTCAACAAACCCGATGGTAGTTATCTGCATGAATTTAGAATAAGTGAAGCAGTTGATATTTCCTTTACAAAGTTTTACAACCCACCAATAGATAACACGGAATACAATTTTGTTCAACCAGAAAAAGATCAGTTATATGTGGGCTGGACTAAACCTGGTGAGTGGACAAAGTACAGCATCAATGTAAAAAAGAGTGGCACTTATCAACTTGGATTAATGTACACATCAAATAAAAATGGCAAAATCTCTTTTTCAGTAAATGATAAGGATGTAACAGATCCAATCACTATTCCTTCAACCTATGTAGCGGCTGATACAGTTGCATGGCGGCAATGGCACCACTGGAACTATTTAGACAATATTGCAACTATTCAACTTAAAAAAGGATTGCAAACATTTACCATTCACACGGTTGAATTAGGAGATATGAATTATGATTTCATCAACTTTAAAAAAGTGGATTAGGTATCTGTTTTTAGTTTAGAACCTCGTAAAAAAGGAGCTGTTGTTTAAATTATTTTTTTAATACCAGCCCTGGTTCTTTATAGCAGCATCGTTGCGTCGTAATCCTTTCATCTGTATCGATTTGAGGATCCTTTTTTACTTTAAGGTATTTTACTTATTCAATAATTACTAAACCCGGTTAATATGTATAATGAGAAAATGCTGAGAGCGGTAAATGCAATGTTCGATGCTATAGAAAAAATGATACCAACGCATATGGAAGACCCGGCAGATGAAATAATATCTAAAGGAAACGTTGCTGCCTGCATTATAGATGAAAGCGGAACAGTATATGGAAAAATGTTTGGTACAAATAAACCAAGGCTAAGGCAGTCTTACAAAGTGGCATGGACAAAAGCAAGCCAGGTTTGGCTTACAGGGATAAAGACCGGTGAATATGAAAGAATGGTTTTTAATAAAGAAGTGGAAGAAAATGGCAATGGCATTGAAGCACCTGACTTAATAGGATGGGAAGGCGGGCAGCCGCTGACTATGAAAAACGGAACAAAATTGTCTGTTGGCTTTAGTGGCTTTAGGGGCGTTACAGATATTGAAATAATGGTGAATGCACTTGCTCTTGTTGAATAGAATTAAAGCAGTTCAAGAGTGCGACGCAAGGAAGCATCATAGTAGTAATTGAGTCAGGCTCACAAAAAAAATTGAGCATTTCATAAGGCAACAAGTCTAATTAATAATATAAATAATGAACATGAAATACATTGCTTCTGAAGACCGGTACACAAAAATGACATACAATCGATGTGGTAATAGCGGATTGCTATTGCCAGCATTGTCTCTTGGTCTCTGGCACAACTTTGGCCATATTGATAGCTTAGAAAATGCCCGTAATATTTTACGGGTAGCGTTTGATAATGGTATTACCCATTTTGATTTAGCCAATAATTACGGCCCGCCTGCAGGTTCTGCAGAAGAAAATTTTGGCCGTATTTTTAAAGATGATTTTGCAGCCTATCGCGATGAGCTTATTATATCAACAAAGGCAGGTTGGGGTATGTGGCCCGGGCCTTATGGAGACTGGGGCTCAAAAAAATATTTGGTGGCAAGCCTTGATCAAAGTCTAAAACGTATGGGGCTTGAGTATGTAGATATTTTTTATCATCACCGCCCCGACCCTAATACCCCGCTTGAAGAAACATTGGGTACACTTGATTTAATGGTACGTCAGGGTAAATGCCTGTATGTAGGTATATCAAGCTACCAACCGGAGGAAGCTGCCAAAGCGATAAAGATGTTAAAAGCATTAGGCACGCCCTGTTTAATTCACCAACCTAAATATTCTATGTTTGACCGTTGGGTAGAAAATGGATTATTGGATGTGCTGGAAGAAAATGGTGTAGGATGTATTCCCTTTTCTCCATTGGCGCAAGGTATGTTAACCAATAAATATTTAAAGGGAATTCCCGAAGGTTCAAGAGCCGCAAGCCATAGGGGAAATGGCGCTATTGATGAAGATCAGGTTTCTGAGGAGAAAATTAATAAAGTTCGTCAATTAAATGTGTTGGCAGCAGCAAGGGGACAAGGACTGGCACAAATGGCACTTGCATGGATATTGAAAGACAAAAGAATTACAACTGTTTTAATTGGTGCAAGTAAATCAGAACAGGTATTGGATTCCATTCGTTGCCTTGAAAACTGTTCATTTACTGCGGAAGAACTTACCAGCATAAACAATATTTTATTATAACGTAAAAGCCAAAATATATGAATTTCAAATTTCTTTTTTTTGCAACAATGATGGTACTTAATGCAAGCTGGTCGCCCGACAATAAGAAAATAGCTTTTGTAAGTAATGGTATTTTTTAAGCCGCTCATCCATAAGAATAAATGTATGAATAATTGTATTTTCTATGCAAATAAGGTGAAACGTTTGGGAGTATTCATTGCATCAACTATGCTGCTGTTAAGTTTCTTTAGCATATCTGCAATAGCACAAAAAAAGAAAAGAGATTTTCCGTTAATTCCTGCCTTAAATGCTTATTCTTTTAGTGATTTATTGGCAGCGCAGGATAAACAGAATCAACAGCAGGTCTACACGCTTTTTGATTTGCTGGATTGGTGTTCTACTCAAAAAATAAAAGCACTCGATCCCACCGCTTATTTCTTTCCTGGTTATCCTGAAGTACCGTCAGACGAATACCTGGAAAAATTTAAAGACAGGGCCAAAGAACTTGGCATTATAATAAGCGGAACAGGCATACGAAATAATTTTGCTTCACCCGATCCCAGGGTTCGTGCAGAAGGTATTGAGCTTGCTAAAAATTGGATTATTGCAGCATCAAAAATGGGTGCTCCCGTGGTTAGGGTTTTTGCAGGCGAAATTCCCAAAGGCTATGAAAATAAATGGGAAGAAGTTGCAGGATGGATGATTGATTGTTACAAAGAATGTGCTGTTTTCGCAGAAAAATATGGAGTCAGCATCGGCATCCAAAATCATGGTGATATGCTGCAAACAGCGGCCCAATGTATGTATGTGTTAAAGGCAGTTAATTCAAAGTGGGTTGGGTTAGTGGTAGATACCGGAAATTTCAAAACAGATGATCCTTATAAAGACATTGCTGCAGTTGTTCCTTATGCCATTAACTGGCAAATAAAAGAAAGTGTTTTTGGCCTTGGCAATAAAGTTACTACAGACTATAAACGCCTTATTAAAATAATAAAAGATGGCGGATACACCGGTTACTTACCAGTTGAAACGTTGTTGGTCAAAGGGAGGCCATACAACCCATTTGTGTTGGTACCACAAATGGTAAGTGAACTATCTACAGCCATTAATGAGGCCTATAAACATTAATCAAGTAGCTAAATAATACAAATTTTTCTAGGGCCCGGCTGCATTACTACTATTAAACCCAGTTGCGTGGCACGCTTGTACGCCTTGCCCCTTTTCCAGCATCAGAAAACCCTAGTAGGTGTTGCTGCAAATAATAATTTTCAAAACATCTATTTAATAATTATAACAATGAAAATAAATAGTAAAACCAATTACCTGATACTGTTCTTTATTATTTATCTGGTAAGCGTAACTATTGTATCAGCACAACAAACACTAAAAAATAATTTTGCTTTTGAGCAAAATGAAAAACTTGGACGTGGTGTAAATATTCTGGGCTACGACCCTTTGTGGAAAGATCCCTCTAAAGCAAGGATGAACGAAAAACATTTCAAACTAATTAAAGAAGCAGGTTTCAATAACGTTCGAATCGTATTAAGTCCGTTCAGATTTTCAATGAACGATACCGATTTTACCATCAATCCATTTTTTTTTACCACACTTGATTGGACTATAAAAGAATCATTAAAAAATAAACTGATGGTGATTGTAGATTTTCATGAACACAATGCCATGCAAAAAGATCCTTTGGTAACTAAACCTATGTTTTTGGCCATGTGGAATTATAAATGCGGTACACCGCGTTGCCAGTGTAACAAAAGTGCAGATAACTTGCACAAAAAATTTATTGAAAATCTGATAGGCTATATGGAAAAGATACCTGAACTGGGCGCTAAACTCTCTACCCTATGGTATTCCGGCGATTACCATGAAAAACAAAAGCTACAAAATTTGCTATTCCCTGAAGGAATTATCTATAACCGAAAAATGATGAGTGTCGAACCCTGATAGTAAATAAAATAATTTCACAAAGTGTAGCACTGGTGCGGGCTATAGAAGAAAATAAAAACGGGAACAATGGCAATTCTACCATTGTCCCCGCTTTGTGGAGAGTATCGGGGTCGAACCGACGACCTCTTGCATGCCATGCAAGCGCTCTAGCCAACTGAGCTAACCCCCCTCCTTCTATTAATTATGGAGTGCAAATATATAAGATTTTGGTATAGTGGCCCTGTACAAATGAGAACAAATTCCGGCGCCACCCGTTATGATAATTATATTTACATCACTTAAAATTCATTTTTCATGGGCGTCTGGCAGCAAATAGCAGAGTATTTATATTTAAAGAAAAGAGATCCCAATGCACCGCATACATCCTGGATGAAATACATGCATGGAATCAATCGTATTTCAATCTTTATGTTCCTAATAGGAGTGATTATTATATTGCTAAAAGTTTTCATTTTTAAAAAGCATTAGCACTTTATAAAATCGACTATCGATCGGGCTGCCTTAGCGGAGGCATATCCTCCTTCATTTAATTTTTGTTTCAAATCCTGGTAGTCACTTTTTAATTGTGCTATGCGCGATGAATTGGTTAATAGATCCTGTAATTCATTCCGGAGGTTTCCAGGATTCATTTCATCCTGGATCAATTCATTTACCACCAGTTTATCCATAATAAGATTTACCAGCGAAATATATTTTACTTTAATCAGCCGCTTCGCGATTTGGTATGACACTCTGCTTCCTTTATAACAGACCACTTCAGGCACGCCAAACAGGGCAGTTTCCAAAGTTGCCGTGCCACTGGTTACCAATGCAGCCTTTGATTGCATTAATAAGGAATAGGTTTCATTTCGTACAGATGAAACATTCTTGTATGGTTTTAATAATGATTCATAAAAAACATCTTCCTGCCCCGGAGCTTTTGCAACAATGAACTGGTATTCCGGAAAAAATTCACTCACTGCCAGCATTACCGGCAACTTTTTCAAAATTTCCTGTTGCCTGCTTCCAGGCAACAACGCAACAATGGGCTTATCAGAAAATTTTTTACCCGGCGGTGACGACTGTGCTTTTTCTATTACTTCTATTAATGGATGACCCACATACTCCACTTCAAAGTTCCATTTTTTATAAAATTCTTTTTCGAAGGGGAGAATAACAAGCATCTTATCTACCGTCAATTTTATTTTCTTTACACGGTTTTCTTTCCATGCCCATACCTGTGGTGAGATATAATATATAATTTTAAGATCCGCTTTTTTAGCCCATTCGGCAATACGCAGGTTAAACCCCGGATAATCTATCAGGATCAAAACATCTGGTTTGAACAAGCGTATATCTTCTTTGCAAAATTTCAGGTTGCTTAAAATAACCGGGAGATTTTTTATCACTTCAATAAATCCCATAAAAGCAAGATCGCGATAATGCTTTACAACCACTGCGCCAGCTTGCTCCATCATATCTCCACCCCAGCAACGGATGTTTGTCTGGTCATCCAGTTTCTTAATTTCTTTGATCAGGTTACTGCCATGTAAATCCCCGGATGCTTCACCCGCTATAATGTAATAACGCATTCAATTGAATTGTTTACTCCTGCAAAGAAAAGCAAATAAATAGATTGACTAAGGTGCTGTTGTAACTTGTTACTATATTATTTAGGCGCCTTACGATATACCCAGTAGGTTACAAAAGTGAATATGATATTCGGAATCCAGGCTGCCAGCAAAGGATATAGATTACCCTTGCTTGAAAACACAATTGAAAAGCGATCCATTATAACAAACACGGCCGCGGCTACTATACCGAATGCCAGGTGAAGTCCGCTGCCACCACGTGTTTTACGACTGGCCACAACAGCACCTAATAATGTAAGAATAACTACTGAACAGGGGGTAGCCATTCTTCGGTAATATTCTACTTTATAAGTGTTGAGCCCTTCTGTACCACGCATTTCTTCTGCTTTGATGAATTCTTTTAATTCGGGTGAAGTGAGTTTGTCTTTAAGGTATTCATCTCTGCGTAAGTCCTTAGGCGTTAACGTTAGTTTGAGGTTCATGGAAGTAATTTGCTTTACCGTTTCCTTCAATCCGTCTATTTGCCTTTCCACAGCATTCTCCACTTTCCATGTTTTTTGTGCAGTATCCCATTTGATATAATCCCCGCGCAGATTATAATATACCTTATTTCCTCTTATTTTTTGAAGAAAAAAACCACTGGATACCATTGAGGCAGTATCATAATACCGTATAGCAATATAGGTAGATGAGTCTGACTTGAGATAAAAAGTATTGCTGGCCTGGCCGGGGTTATAGGAACTGTTTTTATCGATATAATTTATCTGGAACTCACTGCGTATGCCGTTGCCTTTAGGGAATACAAATTGATTGCAATACCAGAGCATCAGGCCCAGCAGGCATCCGCCGATAAAATAGGGTCTTAAGAACCTGCGATAGCGAACACCATTGGCAAGAATGGCTACAATCTCAGATCTGCCCGCCAGTTTAGAAGTGAAATAAATCACTGCTATGAATACCATCAGCGGAAAAATCATCGAAATGATAAAAGGAATAAATCCAATATAATATTTGTTGATGATCTGGTACGTGGTGAGACCTGATTTTACAAAATCATCTGCTTTTTCACTACTGTCTATAACAACCGAAATAACAGTCAATGCAAGAATGGTGAATACAAATGTGACGAAGAAGTTTTTTATAATATACCAATCCAGAATTTTCATTTATGCTTACAGGATTAACCGTTTTTTGTGGCTCAAAAGTAGCGTAAAAAATGTTGCGGATAAGTTATAGAAAATCCATTGTGTGATTCACGGAATAAACGGTCATACTATAATCGCTGCTGCAATTTTTTTGTCATCTCCTGCTTCCATCCATTAAAATCACCCGCCATGATATGTGCTCTTGCTTCACCAACCAACCATAAATAAAATGCGAGATTATGAATACTGGCAATGGTAAGGCCCAGGATTTCCTTTGCTTTGACCAGGTGTCGGAGGTATGCCTTACTATAATAATTGCTGACTTCACAGGGAATACCATCATCTATACAGGAAAAATCTTTCTCCCATTTTTTATTGTCAATATTAATGACGCCGTTACTGGTAAACAACATAGCATTGCGGCCATTACGGGTGGGCATTACACAGTCGAACATGTCAATACCAAGTGCAATGTTTTCAAGAATATTCCAGGGGGTTCCAACTCCCATTAAATAACGGGGCTTATCGGCTGGTAATAACGAACAACAAAGTGCGGAATAATCATACATCATTTGTTCGGGCTCACCCACACTCAGGCCTCCAATGGCATTGCCCGTTGCATTTTTTGATGCAATATATTCAGCCGACTGTTTTCTTAAGTCGGGATAGATACCACCCTGTACAATGGGAAATAAATTTTGCGTATATCCATACTTGTCAGATGTTGAATTAAATTGATCAAAACACCGGTCGAGCCAGCGGTGTGTGAGTTCCATACTATTCTTTGCATAGGAATAGTCGCTTGGATAAGGTGGACATTCATCAAAAGCCATAATGATATCAGCACCGATAATACGTTGTATATCCATTACTTTTTCCGGTGTAAATAAATGTTTACTTCCATCAATATGACTTTGAAACAATACACCTTCTTCATTGATCTTCCTGTTATTGGCCAATGAAAAAACCTGGTAGCCGCCGCTGTCTGTAAGAATGGGTTGGTGCCATCCGTTGAATTGATGCAAACCACCTGCAGCTTCCAGTATTTCTAATCCCGGCCGCAGGTAAAGATGATAGGTGTTGCCCAAAACAATCTGCGCCTTAACGTCTTGCAGTAATTGCTGTTGTGAAACTGCTTTTACACTGCCCACTGTTCCAACCGGCATAAAAATGGGCGTTAGTATTTCACCATGATCTGTTAGTACGCTACCTGCCCTCGCCGCTGAAAAATTATCTGTTTTTTGTAATTCAAAAGTCAATGCCGCCATAAGTGCACAAGATACTAAGGGAAAGGTGGAAATGGATTGATGTGCAAATGTGGAAATGAAAAACCATTTGTAACTGCTGTGTTCAGGCATCATCAAATCCTCCATCAGCCATCCGTTGCTAATATCCACAGTTGTGAAATCATTTTAGGAGCCACTGAGTTGCTTATGCCTATTTTCGCTTGCAATTGCAATGACCCCAAACCTTTGATGACATGAATTTACCAGAACAACTGAGGCTGTATGGCTGGCAGGTTATTTTTTACTTATTCGCAACCGTTACATTTATACAATTATTGTATTACTGGTGGTTTTTCAGCAGGATAGCTTTTTATAAATCCAGGATAAAAGAAAAATCCCAGCAGCATCCGGTAAGTGTTATCGTGTGTGCGAGAGATGAAGCAGCTAACCTGGCGCACAATTTACCTGGCGTATTGGTGCAAACCTATCCTTCTACGCATGAAGTTATTGTTGTAAATGATAACAGTGTGGATGAAACAAAATACTTGCTGGATGAATTCAAAAAGACCTTCCGTCATTTACAGGCTGTTAATCTTGAATACGAAGCAAAGTTAATTCCGGGGAAAAAATACCCATTGTCAATCGGTATAAAAGAAGCAAAACATGAAGTGGTATTATTAACGGATGCAGATTGTATGCCCGCTACTGAATACTGGTTACAAAAGATGCAGGATGGATATCATGATGGAATAGAAATTGTGCTGGGTTACGGTGCGTATAATAAAAAACCCGGCTTGCTGAATAAGCTCATCCGGTTTGAAACATTTCATTCTGCATTGCAGTATTTGTCTTATGCATTGGCCGGCACACCTTATATGGGAGTGGGTAGAAATTTATCCTATACAAAAAAACTATTTTTCAAGAACAAAGGATTCTCTTCATTGAATCATGTTCCGGGTGGAGATGATGATTTATTTATCAACCTGGTGGCAACAAAAGATAACACCAATGTAGTGATAGACAATGATGCAATTACTTTGTCTGAACCAAAAAAATCCTGGAAGGATTGGGTGCGACAAAAAACAAGACATTATTCAACCGGTAAATATTACAAAGGCAAGCACCGTTTTTTGCTGGGATTGTATGCCATCACGCATTTTCTATTTTATCCATTACTGATGGTGAGCGTGTTTTTTGCCGACTGGCGGATGGTGGTTTTGATTTTTCTTACCCGTTTTATTTCACAGGCATTTATATTTTATAAAAGCATGGAGAAATTGAATGAAAAAGACCTGTGGCCATGGTGGTGGTTACTGGATATCTGGATGTTCCTTTATTATCTCATATTTGCACCAGCATTATGGAAAAAGCCGCGCCAAAACTGGAATTGATTTTAAAATATTTCAGCGATTTTACTGAGCAACAACTGGAACAATTCGGACAACTGGAACAGTTATACAATGAATGGAACAACAAGATCAATGTTATATCGCGTAAAGATATTGACAGCTTGTATGAAAAACATGTTTTACATTCTCTTTCAATTGCCGCCGTATTCCCGTTTCAACCCGGAACACAGGTAGTTGATCTTGGAACAGGAGGAGGATTTCCGGGTATTCCGCTGGCAATATTTTTTCCGGAAGTTCATTTTCACCTTGTAGACAGTATTGGTAAAAAGCTCAAAGTAATTGATGCAATAGTTGCAGCCTTGGAATTAAAAAATGTAACCATGCAACATACACGCCTGGAAGAAATCAAGAATAAAAAATTTGATATTGTTGTTTCAAGAGCCGTAGCACCTTTAAAAGATTTAATACAATGGTCGAAACCCGTACTCAGAAAAAAAAATATTTCGAATCCATTGAATGGTTTAATTTGTCTGAAAGGCGGAGACCTTGCACAGGAGATCGCAGAAAGCAATTGCAGGCCAAAGCAAATTGGAATTTATGATTTGTTCAAAGAGCTATTTTTCAGTGATAAATTTATTCTATATGTGGCTGGCCAATAAAAAAGAAATTACCAGTTAGTGGTATTGTTGTTTCAATCAATTAACCAGAGCTTTGTATAATGGCAATCACAGTATCTATAGTAGACGATAACAAAGATATTCGCTCTGCGCTTGAGCAAATAGTTATTATGTCTGAGGGGTACCGTTTATTGGCGAGTTTCTCCAGTGCAGAAGAAGCCATTGAAAAAATACCTGCGCTTCATCCGCAGGTAGTATTGATGGACATCAATCTCGGTGGTATGAGTGGCATTGAATGTGTTCGACATCTAAAACCATTGTTTCCGGATATCCTGTATATGATGTGTACAGTGTATGAAGAGGATCAAAAAATTTTTGAAGCATTGAGTGTGGGTGCTAGTGGATATATATTAAAGAAGACCGCACCTGGCAAATTATTGGAAGCTATTAAAGAATTGCATGAGGGTGGGGCTCCGATGAGTAGCCAGATTGCACGAAAAGTAGTAGCTGCGTTCAGGGGTAAACCGCTCAGTGAAGGGCCTTCTATGGAAGATGAATCAATTAAAACTCTTTCCAACAGGGAAAAGGAAATACTGGAACATCTATCTAAAGGCATGTTATATAAGGAAATTGCCAATAGCCTTTTTATCAGTCCCGAAACAGTTCGCAAACATGTTTATCATATTTACGAAAAACTACATGTAAATAACCGAGTAGAAGCCGTTAACAAATATTTCGGCAGATAATTTGCCTCCTGCCTTTCCCATCATACAAAAACATGCTTTAACATAAATACCACTAAAGTGGTATAGGGAGGTAACCAGACTCTAATTAATTTTGGATTTGGAGAAAGGGATGCTTTACAATACAAATACCGATTGATCATTAAAACCTTACCTGTTGCAAACCTTGACTTTGAATAAGTTCCTTTCGAAACAAAGCCGCCTTACTATCAAGCAAGCTATTAAAAAGCCGCTCTTTTTGAAACGGCTTTTTTTTATGCATTTATGCGACTAAATGATTACCATTTTACTTCCAGCCTATTATCTTTTCTGTTAACATCTGCCATCCTGTGAGAAGGATCTATTTCCGTAACATTGATGTCAGAAAGTTTCTTATTGGTCTCTATCGTATAAACCAGATTTGTCCAGTTCCATTCCTGATAAGTTTTCAAAGGGATACTGGCATCTTCCGGAAGCTTAGAACCAAACATCAGGTTAAGGGGAATATAATGCATTTCCTTACTGCCATCTTTAAATGTAAGTTGTACATCAACAGGCATGGGCATTTTACCTTTATTGATAATACGGATCTTAGTTTTGCCGGCTTCTTCCCATAAACTATCAATACCATAATCAATGGTCTTTATGGTATTAACAAAATATTCCCTGTACCAATCCAATTTAATGCCGCTGGCTTTTTCAGCAACTTGTATAAAATCATTTACGTTTGGATGTTTGAATCTCCATTGCTTATAATAGTCCAGCAATACTTTGTCACGCATATCCGCGCCAATGATATAACCCAGTTGTTCCATAAAAACTTCTCCCTTTGAATAGGCCGCGGTGCTATATGCATAATTGGTATTGAAATGATCCGCATGAGTAGTCATCGGCTCTTCTAACCCACTCTTAGCCAGCCTGAAATACGCCAGGTATGCATCACCATGGTTCTCAGGAATTACCATGACTGCTTCAGGAAGAATTTTATCTGCCGGATTGCGTTGTATGGCTTCCTTATAATTTTGCAATGTTGATTTACCAAAATAAAACTTGCTAATCAAATCTTCTGCATAAGAAGTAAAGCCCTCATCCATCCATGCATATTCGCTTTCATTGGTTCCCATCATCATTTGGTACCAGCTATGCATCCATTCATGAAAAACAACACCACTGCCTGCACCTTTAAGCAGCGTAGCCATTGGATATTCCATTCCACCATCTCCACCCTGAATAAAAGAATACTGATGATAAGGATATTTACCAAAAGTTTTATCCATGTATGGTAATGCCTTAGCGGCCATCTCCAATACATTTTCCCATTCTTCTTTGTAATTGGCTATGTAATTAGCAGCATCATTTGCGTATTGCTGTTTTTGTCTGTCTGAAAAAGCATTGTATTGTTTGGTTAGTTGTTCCGGTGCTATTTTATAAAAAGCATGCAGTACCATCCCGTCTCTTACAGTTTTCGAAATATGTGTGTATTCCGGATCTGCTGCCCATACAAAATCATGCACATTGGGCGCAGTGAATATCCATGTAAGTGTTGAACCAGTAGTAGCTGGTACTTTGGTTCCCGGAGTTTCATAACCATGTCCAACCTGGTTTGCATTTTGCAAATAACCGGTACCGCCAATCACATAGTTCTTATCAATGGTGATCTTTACATCATAGTCTCCCCACACACCATAGAACTCCCGCGCCACATAAGGTGTAGGATGCCAGCCTTCATAATCATATTCACACATTTTCGGATACCACTGGCTCATACTAAATCGAACCCCTTCTGCATTGTCGCGACCGCTACGTCTTATCTGTAGTGGTACCTGTGCTTCAAATTCCAATTCAAATGTTACCGTTGATTTAGGAAGTATTGGTTTTGACAACTGAACTTCAAGAATGGTTTCATGTAACTTCATTTTTTGTTCAACCCCATTCATTTTGATCCACTTTATGCGCTGGTAGCCGATTTCATCAGGTTTTAGATTTAATATCCTGTCTGTTACCCGTCCGTCCCAGTCTGGACGCCCCCCCACTTCAGTGCGACCGAGAACCCTGCTGCGGTTATCCATCATGCTATTGGGTTGAAATGCATTCCAGTAAAGATGATAGAAAACCCTGTTTAATGTATCCGGGGAATTATTACTATACACTAATTTCTGTTTACCTGTAAAACGATTGGCCGCAGCATCCACATTTACATCCATATTGTATTTAACCCTTTGTTGCCATCGATCCGGCTGTGCATAAGAAATGATACAGCAAAGACACAAGCCTGCTGCCATCATAAATTTTAAGTTCATTGAGTATTTTTTAAGAACTGCAAAAATCAAATAAATAAAGCAATACAAAAATTAAATTGAAAGAAAATTTTCCAAATAAAGACAACCCTCATCCATTTACCGGATTGAGGGTTGTACACATGCAATCAAATAATTTTAAATGGTTATTACATCGCGGAGCAATCTTCCGTCCGTATCAAAAAAAAGATATTTCTTTTCGACATCATTTTTTTTAACCATCAGGCGGTATTGAACATTGTTGTCTTTATTTTCTATCGTGGCAACAGTTACAATCTCCCAGGCAGTAAACTTGCTTTTATCATATCCATCTTTAACTGCTTCAGGCAAATCGGATTCATTGATTTCTTTTTCCGTTTGCTGCCACGCTCCTTTGTTATTAAACTTTGACTGGTATTTATCATCGTTCATTTCAAAATAAACGATAAAAGATGTTAGTTTATCTTTCCACTCTACATTCCTGGTATCAGGATATTTTGCTTTAAAAGCCTCTGTTACTTCTGCAGGCACTTTACGCAACTGCGCATGAGTGTTATGAAAAGTCGCCAAAAGAAAAAGTACGGATGAATATTGCAATATTCGTTTCATGTTATATAATTTTTTTTGTATGAATTGAATAAGCAAGATCATGCCAAACAAATAAACAAAACTATACAACTCAAATATTTATGTTTATTTTTTGTGAAATACAAGCACAAAAAGTTTATTCCAGTCCTGCCACTACAATAACAATTTCTCCTTTTACATCTTTCTGCCTGAAGTGATCACATACCTGTTGCAAGGTGCCCCTTACATTCTCTTCAAACATTTTGGTTAGCTCCCTGCTGACGGAACAATTTCTATCTGATCCAAAATAGAGAATGAACTCCTCAAGTGTTTTTAGCAACCGTACAGGGGATTCATAAAAAATCATAGTACGTTCTTCAATGGCAAGTTTTTTCAAAATGGTTTGCCTTCCTTTTTTTAAGGGTAGAAATCCTTCAAAAGAAAACCTATTGGAAGGTATACCGCTATTAACCAATGCGGGAACAAACGCAGTGGCGCCCGGCAGACATTCTACTTTGATATTGTTCTTAATGCATTCCCTGATAAGCAAAAAAGCCGGATCTGAAATGCCTGGCGTTCCCGCATCCGTTATGAGTGCCATTTTTTTGCCTTCGGTTAATTGGTTCACCAGGTGCTGTACAATCTTATGTTCATTGTGCTGGTGATAGGACGTTAGCGGTTGTTTAATTTGGTAATGATTGAGCAATTTAGAGGAAGTCCTGGTATCTTCTGCAAGTATCAGGTCAACTGATTTTAACACTTCAATTGCACGAAGCGTAATATCCTGCAGGTTACCAATGGGTGTGGGAATTATATAAAGCATTCATCAGAATTGAAAAAAAATTGCAGGCAATGTTTTTTACTCATACTTAACCACAGGTTGCAAAATTTATCAATTGACTGCTATTTCAAAATATTCCATTACCGGGTTCGCCAATAATTTTTTTGCAGCTTCTTCCGCTACTTGTTTAGCCGCATCAGGTGTTGCAGCATCTACCTGTAACGTAATGTTTTTACCAATACGTACATCCTGCACATTATTCAATCCAAGATTACTCAGACCGCCCATTACTGCTTTTCCCTGTGGATCGAGCAATTCCTTCAGCGGCATCACCTTAACCTGCACTGTAAATGTCATGTAGTTTTATTTTTGAGCGCCAAAGATAAGATAATGTAAGCGATGAAGACAACCGGAACAGCTATCCATTTCAATAATAAAGCAGCAACTATTGCAATAAGAAACAGGATAATTTTTGGAATATTATTCTTAAGCGTATAGTCTTTAAATTTCAATCCCATGATGGGTAGATTACTTACCATCAGGTAACTCAATGCTAAAATGATACCGTACAAAGACCACCTGTTTAGAAGTATCATGGTAATGAAACTGCCGTTTTGCGAATACCAATATATTAAAGGGAAAGAAGCTACGAGTAATCCAATTGCCGGTGTAGGAACACCTTTAAATCCAAAAAGCTGACTTCCGTCTATGTTAAATTTTGCCAGTCTGTAAGCTGCAGAACAGGTAAGCACAAACGCAGGTAATAACCATACCATGGAAACATCCAAGGCATTCTGTTCTTTTACAAAACTCAATCGTAAAAACTGATACATTATCATGCCGGGTGCTACACCAAAACTCACCACATCAGCCAATGAATCCAGTTCTTTTCCCATAGCTGAGGTTGCTTTGAACAATCGTGCTACGAATCCATCCAAAAAATCAACTATCGCCGCAAGACCCATAAATAAAGAGGCCATCCATATTTTTTCCGGAATATCAATATACTGTTCTCCTTCCGCAGCATATGAAACTACAATGCCGTTTTGCAAGATGAAAACAATGGCGCAACAACCAAAAAATAAATTGAGCAGTGTAAAAAGATTGGGGATTTGCTTCATTATTATTATTCAATTTGAAAATGAGTAAGACCAGAAATCCTGATTAGCGACAATGTCTATTTTTTCATTAAGGATTCTATGTCTTCTGAGGTTATGGGAATATTGGACATGAGATCCTTATTCCCATTTCGTGTAATCCAAACATTGTTTTCAATTCGTACACCTGTTTTTTCTTCTTCAATGTAAATGCCCGGTTCAATAGTCAGTACCATTCCTGCCTTAATAGGTGCAGTTTTGGTTCCCAGATCGTGTACATCAATTCCAAGGTGATGAGATATTCCATGATAAAGGTACTTGCGGTAAGCCCTGTTTTCCCGGTCTTCGTTTTTGATTTCTGATTTTTTCAGCAATCCAATTTTTAAAAATTGCTGTGTTGCTTCTTCGCCAACTTTTTCATGATATTCCACAATAGTAATTCCTGGCTTCAACAGACTTTTTGCATAATTATGCAAATTCAAACAAGCATTGTATATTGTTTTTTGTCTTCTTGTAAACTTACCGCTTACTGGAACCGTTCTTGTCAGGTCGGCACAATAACCTCCGTACTCCGCGCCAAAATCCATTAAAATCAATTCTCCCTCTTTGCATTCCTGGTTGTTACTAACATAGTGAAGCGTTCTTGCACGGTCACCACTTGCAATGATTGAATTGTAGGCAGGACCGGTAGCCCGCTGAGACAAAAACGAATGAAATATTTCTGCTTCAATTTCATATTCCATCACTCCTGGCCGGATAAACTTCAATAGCTTTCTGAATGTACCATCAGTTATATCGACAGCTTTCTGCAAAACTTCAATCTCCAAAGCAGATTTCACAGCGCGTAATTCCCTCATAATTTTTGCGCTCCGTTGATATTGATGAAGCGGATATCGAAGTTTCATTTGTTCGGCATACCGGTAATCTCGTACCGGAACCAGATTGGATTTACGATCATTTTCATTTGTATTGAGGTAAATAGTATCCGCCAGGTGTATCCATTGTTGCAAAAAACCATCAAGGGCATCTAACCAAACAATGGTTGCTGCTCCACTGATCGTTTTTGCTTCAGGCGCGCGCAACCGGTGACCATCCCATTTTTCCTTCAATTCATTGGGTCTGACCAGCACCAATACTTCCCTGTATTTACTATCTGGGTTATCCGGAAACAATACCAGCATGGTATCTTCCTGTTCAACTCCAGTTAGCCAATACAGATCTGAGTTTTGTTTGAACTTATACAATGCATCGCCATTCAGCGGTAATTCATCATTGCTGTTGAAAATAGCAATTGAATTTTTTTCCATCCGTTCTGTAAATCTTTTCCTGTTTTGCCTGAAAATATCGGCATTCAATGGCAGGTATTTCATCTGGTCTTTATTTAATTTTTTGACAAGCCATAAAATTATGGATTCAGTTCCGATAATTATCGCCATTAATTAAGCCCTCTTACAATTATTTAAACGTGCACAACAAATTTTATGACCTTTTGATAAAATAAAATGAAGCGCTGCCAATGAGTGATATAGTTATGGGAGCATTACAAGGGAATTTATTTTAAATGAAATAATTCAAACTTTGTGTCCAGCATTGCCGGTATTAAAACTAACTACCGATCGTTAGTAAATATAGATAACTTTCTATATTTCCGAATTTTATTTGAATATTTTCTAAATTGAACTGCATAATTGTTGAATTTATTACATGAATACTAATTTTCTCTGCTAAACATAAATTGGTTTAATATGCACGGGTAGATTTGATTTTTATCTTTGTCTTCTAAACCAACCACAATATTATATGACTGTTTCAACGCTTCCTTTTACCGCAAAAGATATTGCTGCTTTGGGACTTAATCCCTCTAATACTATTCATTACCAATCTGAACCAGGAGAACTAATACAAGATACTTTGCGCATAGGCGAAGGCGTGATTAGCCACAGTGGTGCGTTGGTCATCCAAACAGGTGAATTTACAGGTCGCAGTCCCCGGGATAAATTCACGGTAAAAGATGAAATCACTGCAGACACAGTGAACTGGAATGAATTTAATATTCCAATCAGCGAGCAATATTTTCATATCATCAAAAATAAAATCATTGATTATTTGTCCGGGCAATCCGAATTATGGATACGTGATTGTTATGCCTGCGCAGATCCAAATTATCGTATGAGCATCCGGGTTGTAAACGAAAAACCCTGGCTCAATTTATTTGCTTACAACATGTTCCTTCGCCCGAACGAAGAAGAATTGGAAAATTTCCAGACTGAATGGACCCTTTTCTCTGCCCCCGGACTGAAGTTGGATCCCAAAGAATGCGGCATTCGTCAGCACAATGCGGCTGTTATTTCGTTCAAATATAAAACCATACTGATAGCCGGCTCCGGTTATACCGGTGAAATCAAAAAAGGCATTTTTTCGGTATTGAATTATATCCTTCCGCAAAACGAAAATGTGCTGAGCATGCATTGCGCAGCCAATATGGGTGAAGCAGGTGATACGGCGCTTTTTTTTGGCTTAAGCGGAACCGGCAAAACAACCTTAAGCGCAGATCCCAAACGTAAATTAATTGGCGATGATGAACATGGTTGGAACGGCCACGGAGTTTTTAATTTTGAAGGTGGTTGCTATGCAAAAACCATTGATTTGACAGAGGAGAAAGAACCAGAAATACATAAGGCCATCAGGCATGGTGCCCTAGTAGAAAATACAAGTTTTTTTAAAGGAACGCAGGATATTGATTTTAGCAGCAAAACCATAACAGAGAACACCAGGGTTTCTTACCCCATTCATTTTATCTCAAATGCGCTTGAAACGTCAGCAGGCGGCATACCAGAAAATATTTTCTTTCTCACCTGCGATGCGTACGGAGTATTACCACCTATTGCTAAACTTACGCCAGCACAGGCTATGTACCAGTTTATCTCTGGCTACACTGCTAAAATAGCCGGCACCGAAGCCGGAATAACCGAACCCAAATCTACTTTCAGTGCATGTTTTGGAGCGCCATTCCTTCCATTACATCCGGGTAAATATGCAGCCATGCTGGGCGAAAGACTGCATCATCACGCTGTAAATGTATGGCTGATTAACACAGGATGGACAGGTGGATCATACGGTGAAGGCAATAGAATAAAACTAAGTTATACAAGAGCCATGATTGCCGCCGCACTTGAAGGCAAACTTCACAAAGCACCGTATAAACTTCACCCGGTATTTAAAATAATGATGCCGGAAATTTGTCCGGGAGTACCTGCATCTATTTTAGATCCTAAAAATACGTGGTCAGATAAAATTGCTTATGACACTGCTGCTAAAAATCTTGCAGGTCAATTTATCAAAAATTTTGAAAAATATGCCTCGGGTGTAACCGCTGAGATTCTCGCTGCGGCCCCAGTTCTTATTTGAGTTCATTAAAAGTAATATGCAACGGGTTCATGGTTATAAAACCTCTTCTTTTCTGAAGAGGTTTTTATTTAAGTTTTCTTTTAAACGAAAACTTATGCGAAGTCGTTATTCATTTATAATTTCAAATCATGATCTTATTGAAATCTATTGGGGCATTATTATTAACTTTTCATTTGTACCTGGCCGGCAGTGTTCACAACAATGAAACCATTCCCTGGAGCGATGCAAGAAAACTTACCTGGGAAGACTTTAAAGCCAAACCTGATAATAATTCTGGTAATGCGGCGCTGACCAGTTCAGGCATAGAATTCAAATATGGCTACAACGATAACAAGTTTACCTATACCATCAATTGCATGTTTGAAAAAAATAAATCCTGGGGTAAAGTAAAAACTGATTATATCCTGGCACATGAGCAAGGTCATTTTGATATTTCTGAAATTCACGCGAGAAAACTAAACAGGGCCCTAAAAAATTATTCATTCAACATAAGCATGGCAGCAAAAGACATTGCCACTAAGTATGACCGGTTAATGAAGGAACAAACTGAAATGCAAAATCAATATGACGATGAAAGCAATTACAGCCGTAACAAAGAAAAGCAGGCTGCGTGGCTGGAAAAAATAAAGCAGGAATTAAACAATTTAAAAGACTTTGCAAATTATAATCAGAATAAGCCGTAGAGCTGTGCATCTACTTTCCTGATAATTTCTCCCATGTGTTCTTCGTTTTCCGCAAATTTATTTTTGTCGATATCAACTACCAGTAGTGCGCCTTCTTTGTAAGTGTCAATCCATTTATTATAGTAGTCATTCAGTCTTTTCAAATAATCCAGCCGGATATTCTCTTCATATTCTCTGCCTCTTTTTTGGATTTGACCAACCAATGTAGGCACAGAACCTTTTAGGTATATCAGTAAATCGGGCGGCTGCACCATTGATTTTAAGGTCTGAAAAAAAGCATAGTAATTATCAAAATCACGTTTGCTCATCAATCCCATTTCATGAAGATTAGGCGCAAATATGTTTGCATCCTCATAAATTGTCCTGTCCTGGATAACTGTTTCTGTTCCGCGGTGAATATCCAGCAGTTGATTCAGGCGATTGTTTAAGAAATATATTTGAAGATTAAAACTCCACCGGGGCATGTCTTCATAAAAATCATTGAGGTAAGGGTTGTGATCCACATCTTCAAACTGTGGTATCCATTTGTAATGTTTACTGAGCAATTCTGTAAGTGTTGTTTTCCCCGCCCCAATATTTCCAGCTACTGCAATATGTTTTGGTTTTTTACTTTTTGCCATACCCCATAAATGTTATAAAAATTATAGTGCCGCTAAAAGTATACAATTCCAGCAACCCACCAATAATTAATAATAAAATAATCAGTAATATTTTAGCCCGATAGCTTCCCTTACAATTTGTATGGTTGCCTGTGCGCTTTTACGGGCTTTGGTTGCACCCAATTCCATAACTTCCTGCAGGTATTTCTCATTGTTGCGGATGCTGTCTGCTTTCTCGCGTATAGGAGTGATGAATTTAACCATATCTTCTCCCAATTGTTTTTTCATATCACCATACCGTATCTGGCAATTGTTATAATCTTTTTCAAATTTTACCTGCACTTCTTCTGTACTTACCAATTTCATAAGTTGAAATATATTTTCAATGTAGTCTGGCTTAATGGCATTGGGTGTCTCAGGACCGGAATCTGTTTTGGCTTTCATTACTTTTTTACGAATGGCTTCATCATTATCACTCAGGTACAGGGTGGCATATTGGTTTTCACTCTTGCTCATTTTACCAGCACCATCAAGACTCGGAACTTTAACCAGTTTACTCCCATAATTGAAAGCAGACGGTTCGGGAAAAACATTTCCATACCTGTGATTAAACCGGTTTACAAAATTGCGTGCCATTTCGAGATGCTGTTCCTGGTCTTTCCCAACAGGAACAAGTGTTGCCCGGTGAAGAATTATATCTGCAGCTTGTAAAACAGGATATGTAAGAAGACCCGCATTTATATTGTTGGGTTGAAGGCGTACTTTTTCTTTGAATGTAACTGTCTTTTCCAATTCACCTGTATAAGCCATCATATTCAGGTAGAGGTACAGCTCCGAAGTTTCATAAACATGACTTTGACAATAAAGTGCTACTCTTTCGGGATCCAATCCTGCTGCTATGTTCTCTGAAAGCACCCGTTGCACATTATTTTTTAATTCTTTGGTATCGGGGTGGGTAGTCAATGAATGCAGATCAGCCACCATAAAAAAACAATCATATTCATCTTGCATGCGCACATAATTCTGAAGTGCCCCAAAATAATTACCCAGGTGCAAATAGCCGGTGGGCCTTATTCCACTCATTACAATTTCCTTCTTTTTCATAAGGTCGCGAAGATAAGAAGACTTTAGAGTTTGCAGAGACGTTATAAACCCGTCATTATATGGAAGATTTTTTGAACCACAAGGCCACTAAGCCACGGACCATTTTAGAATAATTAAAAATTCTCCCTGATTCTTTGTGACCTAGTGTCTTTGTGGTTCATTTCATTACAGCAAAAATCCTGAACCCTTAACCTTTCATCATAAATGCTTTCAGCTTCAGCGTAATTCTTTATTTTTGTTTAATATGGAAGTGACAGATGAATTGATAGCAAATCTGGCCAATCTTGCCCGCCTTGAATTTGATGATCAGGAAAAAGCATCCTTAAAAAAGGATCTTCAACGAATGATTCAATTTGTAGAAAAACTAAAAGAGGTAGATACCACAGACACATTGCCAATGCTGCACATGACCAATGCCGTCAATGTATATCGGGAAGACAATGTACGAGGTTCTATGCAAAAACAAACAGCGCTTTCCAACGCTTCATCTGCAGACAGCAACTATTTTAAAGTACCTAAAGTAATTAAGAAATAAAATCGGATATTCAGGAATTGTAATAACCGTCAAACGCTATACGAAACAGATCTATTATGAGTGCTATTATCCAGCTTGAAAATATTCAGAAGTCTTATTTTATGGGTAGGGAACCCATACCAGTATTAAAAGGTATTACTTTCAATATAATGAAAAATGAATATGTAGCGTTAATGGGACCATCCGGCTCCGGAAAGAGTACCTTGATGAATATTCTTGGTTGTCTGGACTCCCCTACCGGTGGAAGATACATACTGAACAATCAGGATGTTAGTAAAATGGCCGATGATGATTTGGCAGAGGTTCGTAATATAGAAATCGGGTTTGTATTCCAGCAATTTAATCTTTTACCGAGGTTAACTGCTGCTGAAAATGTTGCTTTACCGTTGGTTTATGCGGGTATTGGAAAAAGGCAACGTACTGAAATTGCAATGGAAGTATTAGATAAAGTTAGTTTGACAGACAGAAGCCATCACAAACCAAATGAACTGAGTGGTGGACAATGCCAGCGTGTTGCAATTGCCCGTGCATTGGTCAATAACCCATCTATTATTTTAGCGGATGAGCCAACAGGAAACCTGGATACAAAGACTTCAATAGAAATCATGGATATTTTCGGTGCTATTCAGGCAGCCGGTAATACCGTGGTCCTTGTTACTCACGAAGAAGACATCGCAAAATATGCTCACCGTGTAATCAGGCTCAGAGATGGCCTTGTAGAAACTGATAAACGCAACGAGTTAGTCACTGCGTCAATGACCCATTGAGTTAAGTAAAGAAAATAGGTAAAGTTGGTAAATTAGAAACTCCCTTAACTCAACCAATCTCTGCTATGTTTGTTCATAGATACCTTCGTGCATGAATGCAGATATTGAAACACGTTCTATTTATGGCGACAAAAATTTATACTAAGACGGGCGATAAAGGTACTACCTCACTTATTGGAGGCACCAAGGTTCCAAAATCACATTTAAGAATAGAAGCTTACGGTACTACAGATGAACTCAATTCCTATATTGGACTGTGCAGAGATTTATTAACAGACGAACAAAGCAGGAAAATATTATTGGAAGTCCAGGACAGGATTTTTACCATTGGATCTTCACTGGCATGCGATCCTATTAAGGAACCTAAAATGCGAATTCCTGACTTAAAGGAAACGGACGTTTTATTGTTGGAGAATGAGATGGATAAAATGAATAAGTCTGTTACTGCAATGAAATTTTTTATTTTACCTGGCGGACATGCGATTCTTTCTCATTTGCATATTGCCAGAAGTATTTGTCGCCGTGCAGAACGTTGCTGCGTAAGACTGGAGTTGGAAAGCCTGGAAGTAGATGCCATCATTATTAAATACCTTAACCGGTTAAGCGATTATTTGTTTGTATTGGGCCGATTTACCGGCAATCAAATGAAAATTGAGGAAATTAGCTGGAGACCAAGAGTATAATAAAACTCATTACAGTTTGAATGACGGGTGCTTGAAATTGGTCTGGGTTGAACCCTGATCTAAACAATTTTTCCATCTTTCATATGAAGAATTTTATCACTCATCTTTGCCAGTTCTTCATTGTGTGTCACGATTAAAAATGTCTGGTTGAACTTTTTTCGCAATTCAAAAAACAGGTCGTGTAATTCTTTGGCATTTGCAGAATCCAGGTTTCCGGTAGGTTCATCGGCAAAAATTATTTTGGGTTGATTGATGAGCGCTCTTGCTACGGCCACTCTTTGTTGTTCTCCACCCGAAAGCTGTTGCGGTTTGTTTTCAACCCTATCCTGCAATCCTAACATAGAAAGCAGTTCAGTGGCCTTTTCTTCCACTTCCTTTTTATTTCTTCCGGCTATCCAGCCCGGAACACAAACATTTTCCAGCGCGGTAAATTCAGGTAGCAGATGATGAAATTGAAAAACAAAACCAATATTGTGATTACGAAAGTTCGCCAAAGTTGAAGCGCTCATTTCACCCAGGTTCTTATTGTCTAATACAATAATTCCGCTGTCGGCCTTATCCAATGTGCCAAGGATATGGAGTAAAGTACTCTTACCGCTGCCTGAAGGTCCAACAATACAAATAATCTCACCCTGCCTGATGTGCACACCCACACCTCTCAAAACTTCCAACTGACCGTATGATTTGTGAATATCCCTCGCTGTTAACATGCTATTTTTTTTCAGGATGCTGTAAAATACGAACCTACAATATTATTCGTTGTTATGACTGCCCTGTACCGGTATTTTACCAAAACTACCAGTGCAAAAACTACATTTGGTTGTTCCATATTAACCGTTACATTTGCCGAAATTTAAAGACATTCACAATGTTCTGGACACTTGAATTAGCATCCTATTTAGAAGACGCCCCCTGGCCGGCTACCAAAGATGAGTTAATTGACTACGCAATTCGTAGCGGAGCCCCCATAGAGGTGGTAGAAAATCTACAGGAATTGGAAGATGAGGGTGAGATCTATGAAGGAATTGATGATATCTGGCCGGATTATCCTTCACAGGAAGATTTCTTTTTTAATGAAGACGAATATTAAAGCTTGCAGTTCAGCCTTCTTACTGCAGAGATATAAAATTAAAGCCTCCAAAAGGGGGCTTTAATTTTATACAATGGGTCATAATAAATCTCGTTCAGGGTTTCTATTTCATATCATGATGCTGCGTTTTCTATACCCAGTTTAGTCATCACATCCATACTAACCCCGGTAGATGAATATCCCCCATCATGAAATAAGTTTTGCATGGTAACCATACGCGTTAGATCGGAAAATAACGTAATGCAATAATCTGCACAAGATTCGGCACTTGCGTTTCCCAATGGAGCAATAGCATCTGCATAGTCATAAAAATCGCCAAAGCCTTTTATGCCGGTGCCAGCAGTTGTTTTAGTGGGTGATTGGGAAACCGTATTGATACGGACTTTCTTTTCCAATCCATAATGATAACCGAAACTGCGAGCAATTGATTCAAGCATCGCCTTTATGTCTGCCATGTCTGTATAAAATGGATAAGTTCGTTGTGCCGCCATGTAGGTTAAGGCAACCACGCTTCCCCATTCATTGATTGCATCCAGTTTTTTTGCCACAGACAGCATTTTATGCAGTGACATAGCAGAAACATCGATACCCTTCATAAAATAATCATAGTTCGATTCAGTATAAGGAACATTCTTACGAATATTCACGCTCATACCAATCGAATGCAGCACAAAATCTATTTTACCACCCAGTACTTCCTGAGATTTTGTAAATAATGTTGTGAGTTCCTCAATATTTGTGGCGTCGGCGGGTATAATTTCAGATTTAGTTTTTTCCGCCAGTATTTTTATCTGACCCATTCGCATGGCAACAGGCGCATTGGTCAAAACAAAAGTTGCACCTTCTTCATACGCTTTTTCGGCAACTTTCCAGGCAATAGAGTTTTCATCCAGTGCACCCGTTATAATTCCTCTTTTCCCTTTTAGCAGGTTGTATGGCATAGAATTGAATTTGATTTTTTTTTAATTGCTGCCAAAAATAAGAACTTATTTTAAAGGCAGAGGAAACAACCATAAAATAACTCTCACAATTAAATAAGTATAAACAAACAGCAACAGCATTCCACTCAACAGATATAATAATAACCTGCAGAAGGATTTCCTGGGACGAATGAATTGCTGTAGTTGACGGTTAAAATATAAAAGGACGAAGAGAGAAAAAACAATAATCGAAAAGATAACCAGAGAATGATTGACTTTCATTTGAAGCTGACATTAGTTCACAATCATTTCCCTGGCATTTTCCAAGGCAGCAGCTGTTGGTTTTTCACCACTGAGCATTTTGGCAATAGTTGTAATTCGTTCTTCCCGTGTCAGCAATCGGATACTGGTCCTTATTGCATTGCCCTTTATTTCTTTGTACACAAAGAAGTGTGCATCTGCCTTGCCTGCTATCTGAGGCTGATGAGTTATGGATATGACCTGGCGTTTAATAGCCAGTTCTTTCATAATAATTCCAACTTGTTTGGCTGCTTCCCCCGAGATTCCCGTGTCAATTTCATCAAAAATTAATGTGGGTAAATCCAATGACTGCGCTACCAGCGATTTTATGCACAACATCAAACGGCTTAGTTCACCACCAGATGCCACTTTCCTGATTGATTCAAACCTGTTGCTTTTATTGGCATCAAATAAGAAATCTATTTTATCAGCACCATACAATTGCAGGTTGGAAATGGGTATCATTTCAACTTTCAACTTTGCATTGGGCATTCCAACCTGTACCAATAGGCGGTTCACTTTTTCTTCCAGTGGCTTTATTTGTTTTTTGCGATTTACTGATAGCCCGGATGCCAGTTCAGTTGCCTGTAATAACAGCATAGCTGTTTCCTTTTCTTTACTTGCAATGGCTTCATCAATATTCAATACGGCCAGCAATTTATTTGATAACTCATTTTGCAATGCAACCAACTCAAAAGTTGTTTTTAAACCATGCTTTTTTAGTAACCGGTACCCAAGTGAAAGCCGTTCGTTCATTTGTTCAATGCGCTGCGGATCGTATTGTACATGATCATTTATATGTTCAATTTCCCCGGCAATATCTGCCAATTCAATTTGAGCAGAATGCAGTCGTTCAAGGAGGGCAGGCAATTTAGAATGATATGCCGCATAGGATTGCAGATAATTCAACAATGACTTCAATTGCTGAACCACTGGCTTTTCCCCTTCATTTAATTCTTCACTTACACGGGACAATGCAGTTTTTATACCTTCAGCATTGCTGAGCAATTTTTGTTCACTGTCCAGTTCTTCCAACTCATTTTCTTTAAATGCAGCTTCTTCAAGTTCATCACTTAAAAATTTATTGTAGTCATACGTTGCTGAAAAACTCGTTTTCTGATGCTGCAATTCATCCAACCCTCTTTTACATAGTTGCCACTGGTTGTACGTTACCTGGTATTCTTCCATTGATAAACTATTTCCAGCCAATGCATCCAATACCGCTCTTTGAAAATCACTTTCACCCAGTTCCAGTGTATCAAACTGCTGGTGCAAATCAACAAGGATTGAACTCAGCATTCTTAACTGTTCCAGGTTCACAGGCGTATCGTTTACAAATGCTCTTGATTTACCGTTAGTGCCAATTTCTCTTCTTATCACCAGTTCATCATCCGGATCCAAATTATTATCACTTAAATATTTTTTTATTTCTTTTCTGCCAGCCGTTGCAAAATAACCTTCAACTATACACTTCTTTTCACGATTGAGCAACGCAGCACTTTCCGCTCTTTCTCCCAGTATTAATGACAAAGCGCCCATAAGGATTGATTTTCCTGCCCCGGTCTCACCGGTAATAATATTGAGCCGCGGGGAGAAATCAATTTCTACTTCTTCAATTATAGCGTAATTCTGTATGAATAATTTCTGCAGCATAAATTAATACCAGCAAATTAAGTATTGTAAATAAAAGCCGTAGGGTTAATTTTTCACAATTCGTTACAGGTAAACAAAAAAGCTGCTCCAGGTTGAAGCAGCTTTCATTTATTGATGTAATTTATAAATACTACTTTACTTCAATTGCGTCAGCAAGGTCATTGTCCACCAGGATTCGTCCGCAGTTTTCACAAATAATAATTTTTTTACGTTGCTTTATTTCGCTTTGCTTCTGTGGAGGAATGGCGTTGAAACAACCACCACATGCGTCCCGTTCTACCGGCACAACGGCAAGACCATTACGGTAATTTTTACGGATACGATCATAAGAATTCAGTAAACGCTCGTCTACCTTTTCTCTTGCTTCGCCACTGAGCTTATTGAAGTGCTTTTCTTCTTTTTCAGTTGTTGCAACAATTTTTTCCAGTTCATCTTTTTTATTCTTCAGCACATTTTCTTTACTGGCAAGTGCTTTTTTTGCTTTTTCCAGCAATACTGCTTTTTCCGCAATTTCTTCATTTGCATCTTTGATGTGTTTTTCAGCCAGTTTTACTTCCAGTTGCTGCATTTCAATTTCTTTGTTGATGGCTTCAAACTCACGACTATTTTTAACATTGGTTGTTTGCTTTTCATATTTCTTAACCAGGGCCTCTGATTCTTTAATCAATTCTTTTTTCTGGTTAATAAACTCATTGATACCATTTATTTCTTCTTCTACCCGGGTTTGACGGGCATGCAAACCGGTAATCTCATCTTCAAGATCACTAACTTCCATCGGCAATTCACCTTTCAATACCTGGATTTCATCCAGTTTGCTTTCAATTTTTTGCAGGGTTACCAACGAAGTGAGTTTTTCTTCAACTGAAAAATCTTTTACTGTTGCCATAGTATTATTTGTAGTTTGAATTTCTAGATTTCATTTTTTTTGAACTGCTTCAACCTTTTGTCGCGGCATCGCTTTGTTTTGATAATTCCGGTTTAATGGAACCCGCTTCAGCATTACAAATGCTGCTCATTACATAAAGTAGAAAACCGGGTTTGTTTTTACAGTTGTTTTGAGGGCAGCAAAGGTAGGGAAATTTTTCAGCAAAATTTCCTCTACGAGGTCTATGGTATATTGTTCGCTTTCATAATGGCCTACATCGGCAACCACAATCTTATCGTTAGCGTCGAAAAATTCATGGTATTTGATATCAGCGGTTATAAAAACATCAGCGCCAGCCTCTGCAGCTACCGGTATCAGAAAGCTACCGGCCCCGCCGCAAACAGCAACCGTATTTACCTGCCTGCCTGTCAAACGGGTATGTCGTACAAATGGTATTTTAAAAACCTGCTGAATCTTCTTCAAAAATAATGTTTCATCAATCGGTTCAGGCATGTTACCAATAACACCCGACCCTACTTGCGAATGCTGATTATCAAGAGGAACGATATCGTACGCCACTTCTTCATATGGGTGTGCTTTTTTCAGCGCCGCAATCAATTTAGTTTCCATCCAGGCAGGATAAATGAGCTCAACTTTGATTTCCGTTTCGGAGTGCATGGTACCTGGTTCTCCGGCAAATGGATGAGTACCTGGCCCGGGTTTAAACGTACCCACACCCTGTGTGTTAAAACTACATTCGCTATAATTGCTGATATTACCACCTCCGGCAGCAAAGAGTGCATTCCTTAAAAGTTCAGCATGTTGTAATGGAACAAAAACAAAAAGTTTTTTTAAAACGCCCGTCCTGGGCAATAAAACAGATTGGTTTATCAAGCCTAGTTTTTGCGTTATCATTCCACTAACCCCATCCAGTATATTATCCAAGTTGGTATGAACTGCGTACAAAGCAATATCATTCTTAACTGCAGCAATAACCGCTTTTTCCACATAATTTGTACCTGTTAATTTCTTTAAGCCGCTAAATATAATGGGATGATGTGAAATCACGAGGTTGCAATTTTTTTTGATTGCTTCCTGAACTACTTCCTCTGTTGTATCTAAACTAATAATGGCACCACTACATTCCCAGGCAATGTTACCCGTAATTAAACCTGCGTTATCATAATTTTCCTGGAGCGATGGATGAGCTATAGATTCAAGACAGGAAACGATATCTTCTATTTTCATGGCTTAAAGATACAAGTGGAAGAAAATCAATTGTTGAAACCTGTTGTTTTTACTCAATTACTTTTTCGACCCTTGAAAATTTATCATTGGCATTAATTCCCTCCAGCACAATCCTGAACCGATGAGTAACATCATTGTTATAAAATTTAACCTTAAACCGTTTCTGGTTTTTATCGAGTATAATATAAGGATTCCAATAAAGTGTTGTACGCACATCCGGCAAATCATTCACGGCCGATGAAACTGCGAAGTCTGGCGAATAAAATTGTTTTACTGGTGTATAGCCAGCCAATTGTACATAATCAAGGCCCTTGCCTTTTTGTTTGGTCACATCACTCCCTTTTTTAGTATATACTGATATGGCGCCACCTCCCGAGTTTGCAATAACACCAGAAGACCCGGGGCTAAACACTTTTATATATGCAACATCAGACATGTTGATGGTAGAGATAAGGCCAGCATCAGCCGGGATTTCATCAAGGTAAAAAACAGGCGTGCTGCCCCGCCATGTAATCTGCGGCTCTCCGGAACCAGTTACAATTTGCAAACCAGCTACTTTGCCCTGGAGATACTGGTAAACATTAAAGCTGCTTGCAGCAAATGGGTCATTCACCACATCAAAATTATGCGAGTCACCTCCGCTAAAAATGCCACTTGCATATTTTTCATCCAGCTTTTCAATATTGGTCTTGACCTTACCTTTCACAATTACTTCCTGCAATACTTGTTCTTTTTTACTACGTTGTAACGCCACTTTCACAGCTTCGGCAGCAATTCTTAGATTTTTTGCGGCCAGGTTCGAATCAATTGTAATTGCGTCTTTTTTTGCATCTTCATTGAGGGCAACAAGGTCCGGACTCTTACGGAGCCCGTTTTCTACATGTAAAAGTGATTTATCAAAAACAAGTTTCTTATCATTAAACTGGAAATACAATTTTGCATAATCATAAAAAATGATCCCATCTGTTTTCAATTGACCTTTGCGATCGACTGGCATTGAAAGAAATTGTGTATTCGAATCCTTGGTCTGTAATATTCCACTCAATTTGGTGTCCGGAGAAAAACCACCCGTTTGAACACCAATCATTTTACCATCAATACTGAGATAATTACTTTCCTTTATTTCGGTATGTGGTTGTCTTCCTGCCAGTACATTATCCCAGTTATAACGCCGCCAACCATGAGTCAGCATCACCAGGTCAAGCTGTATAGCCGCGCTATCGGAAGTACTGAAAAAATAATAATAAGGGTTTACAATTTTACCGCGTAAATCACCGGTGAGCAGAAGATGAGAAATAATGTTGTCTTCGTTAGGCGACGGCACATCAAGATCTGCGTCGGTTACAGATAGAGAAAGGTTAGATCGAAAAGTATCAGATATTAACACTTCTACGCTATTCAAACCACGTGCTACTTTATTTAATCCGGGAATCCATGCATCTACATCAAATTCGTAATCATGATTGTTTACAAAAGTGACGCGTTCTGCCAATGGTTTAAAATCTTTATTAAATACAGTGACCTGTAAAATACCAGATGGCAATTGCTTGGTGGGAATAATACCTGAAGTTGCGCTATTGTCAGATAGGTTCACTTTAGCATAATATACCAGTTGCTGGTTCATATATGCAATAATTTTCAGCGTCTGTTCTGATTCATCAGCGTTAGCTGATCTTTGAAGTTTGAAAGTCTTTCCTCCTTCATCGTTACCTACCTGCAATGCAATGCCATGTAATTTAACTGCCGGTAAAGGCGAATTCTGCTCTTTACCCAGCACATCTTTCCAGACGGCCGTATATGTTTTACCCGTTTCAGGCTCTATCATAAAAACACCCATACCATTGTGAATGGAATTAAAATCAGTTATTTTTTTTCCATCATTTGATTTAATAAAGCCCCTGGCGACAACTGGCAATCCGCTTTGATCAGTAGCTTTAAAGGCAACAACAGTCGGCAATCCTGCTACTAAATCACCTCCTTCGGGCAAGAAACTGATTTCTGATGATATGACTGTTTTTGACTTTGTGTTTTTTGCACTGGTAATAATATGGATTGGTTTCAGGTAAATAAAACTGGTATCTCCATTCAACATGGCGGCAGTATAGGCACGGAAATACAATGTACTTTTTAAAATATTGGGAGCAAGTTCAAAACTACCTGCCGAACTTGATTCTGCTACAGGCGCCGTAAGCTTTTTTAATACGTTACCGTTTTCATCTATCAGTTCCGCATAAAAGTTTTTGCTGATTATCGATCGCTCCAGTCCGTCAAAAATATACGCTTTGAACCAAACGGTTTCGCCAGGATTATAATAGTTTTTATCAAAATGAACATAAATTTTTTCCTGCGGATCTGTTTGTCGTTGTAAAGTCAGCAATGAATCTATGTTTTGTGCCTGAACAACAACATTGCAACAAAGAAAAAGACTAAAAATAAAGGAAGTGTACATTTGTTTCCGCATAATCAAAGTTTGGTTCAGATTCCGCTAATTTAAAGTAATACCAACTTAATAAAATTGGATGGAGAAGGATTAACATTTTATAAGCGCAAATTAAACTATGGAAAGCACAAAACTATACGGAGACTATAAAGCACACATGCAAAAAATAGCCGATGTAAAATATAGCCTTGCAGTATTACAATGGGATCAGGAAACTTATATGCCTGTGCAAGGATCTAATTTCAGGGCACAACAAATGGCAACACTCAGTGAAATGGCTCATGAATTATTTACCAGGGAATCTTTCAGGGATCTATTACAAGCACTGATGGCCAGTAGCGATCTGGATGTATTGCAGAAAAAAAATGTTGAACTTTCCTGGTACGATTATTCGCAGCAACAAAAAATTCCGGGCGACTTTGTAAGGGAAATGAGTATGGCCATATCCAGAAGCTACCAGTCATGGATAGAAGCAAGAAGGCAGAATTCCTTTTCCTTTTTTGAAAAAGACCTGTCGCAATTGGTACAATTAAAGAAACAAGAAGCGGAAATACTGGGTTATGAGCTTCATCCTTATAATGCATTACTAAACCAATATGAAAGAGGCTGCACTGTCAATCTACTTGATAAGGTATTTTCTGAACTACAGGCACCGTTGAAGGACCTATTGACAAAAATAAAATCACGGCCGCAAACGAATGATACCTTTCTTCATCAGTATTTTGAAAAACAGTCGCAATGGGAGTTTGGACTGGAGCTTTTAAAACAAATGGGGTTCGATTTCACAGCGGGCAGGCAGGATATTTCAGAACATCCTTTTACCACCAATTTCAGCAGCCGCGATGTAAGAGTTACGACACGCATTGATGAAAACGATTTTTCAAATATGACCTGGAGTTGCATTCATGAATGTGGCCATGCATTGTACGAGCAAGGTCTTCCCGAAGCGCAATATGGGCTGCCGTTGGGCGAATATACTTCACTAAGTATTCACGAATCTCAATCCCGTCTGTGGGAGAACAATGTGGGCAGAAGCCTGGAAGCAACCAGGCATCTTTTTCCATTGGCGCAACAATATTTTCCGGCACAACTAGGGGATATCTCACTTGAACAATTTTATAAGGGGATCAATAAAGTGCAACCATCTCCTATCAGAACAGAAGCTGATGAACTAACTTATCATTTCCATGTACTCATTCGCTATGAACTGGAAAAAAAACTAATTGAAAATTCACTACTGGTAAAAGATATACCTGCGTACTGGAATCAACAGTACAAAAACCTGATGGATATAACAATTTCAGATGACAAGACAGGTTGTTTGCAGGATGTTCACTGGAGCCATGGCAGTTTTGGCTATTTTCCGACATACAGTCTTGGTAGTTTCTACGCGGCACAATTCTATGGTGCTGCAAATCAACAAGTGGCCAATCTAAACCAACAGATAACAAAAGGCCGTTACAAACCGTTATTGGATTGGTTGCGTACGTCTATACACGAATTCGGGCGCCTTTATACCAGTGAAAAACTTTGTCAACACATAACAGGAGAGGCATTGAATATCAATTATTTTTTAAAGTATGCACTTGACAAATACAGTATGATTTACGAATTTTAATATGACTAATTCTGATATTAATGAAAAAAACCATAATCCTTACACTGGCAACATTTATTCTTATTTCTTATTCGTGTAAAAAAGCGATTGAGCAAAAACAAAAAGATATTATTATACAAGCTATGACTACCGGTCATTGGTATGTTGAACAATATTTGGATACTACTGCAGATGTGACGGGAGACTTTTTTGGCTATGAATTTCAGTTTTACGAAAATGGTGCTGTGGATGGCATAGTTAATTCCAGCATTAAGAAAGGCACCTGGATATCCGATGTTACTAATTATACCATTACAGCCTCATTTCCGCCCTCAGCAGGCGATACTTTGACGAGACTTAACTATACCTGGAAAATTACAGATAGTTATCTCGATTATGTAAAGGCTAAAACTACTACTGCCAGCGGTGATAATATTCTTCATTTAAGAAAAAAATAGCCGTTTTATGAACCCTTTTCTTTTCCGCAATAGATATTTACAGCATTGAGAATAGCAATGCAGTTTGACTGCCTTAAAGATATAATTGGAGGAATGCTGTTTTTAAACAAAATAAAAATTACTTGCAACCAAATTATACCGGTTATCATCTGGCTATTTATGTTTATCACTTAGAAAAAATCAACCGTACCCACAGTTCAAATTTTGTCAAATCAAACTTTTGACTACAGAGCTGATTTCAACCTCTGAAACGATTTTGAATCCGTAAACTATTCCGGCTGCACCTTCAAGGTGCAGTTTTTCGTTACAAAACTGGCGGGTTAGTAGTATTCTTTTTCCCTGGTTTTCCACTCCTGGAAGTGAAAAAGATTTTGCTAAACACCTTACCAGTCCGGTGATTAATATAAAAGGTATAAATACGATCTTCAAGACCCAACGAAGCCAGTTGATACAACGTAACAAAGCCTGTGTGCCGGTTAATTTGATTTCCATGAGAAATTTTATCAATAGCCATTGACAGTATAAAAGGTAAAAATTACCTTTACTCTCTCTTTCCCAAATACCTCTTGAAAATTCCTGTCGAGCCGTTAATCTACGAACCCATAAAAACAATAAAATTGAAATTTGCTTTACCTTGCTTTTTATTCATTATTGCTTCCTTACTGGCTGTGGGTCAGGCACCAGTAGCAAATTTCTCGGCATCTCCTGTTACGGGTTGTTCTCCCCTGATTGTGAATTTTACCGACCAATCAACCGGATCACCAAAAATCTGGAACTGGGATTTTGGAAACGGACAGTTATCCAACCAGCAAAACCCCAGCGTTTCATTTCCAACTCCCGGAACCTACACTGTAACATTAGTAGTTAAGAATAATGATGGCGTAAATGGTATCACAAAAACTAACCTGATAACTGTAAACCCGTCTCCCTCAGCTGGTTTTACAACAAGCAGTCAACTCGCTTGCGCACCTACAAACATTCAATTCACTGATAATTCAGTTGCCAATGCCGGTACAATTGTAAAATGGAACTGGACATTTAGTGACGGTACCACTTATAATACACAAAATGTATCTAAACAATTTACGTCTCCGGGTTTTTATGATGTATTTCTAAATGTAGTGAGTAGCACCGGATGTCAGTCAACAGTTGGAAGAAGCAGATTTATTAGAATTGTGGATGGAATAAAAGTTGATTTTGTGAATAGCGATCCAACTACCTGCCATGCTCCATTTCCGGTTAATTTTACCAATCAAACAAGCGGTCCGGGTACTTTGACATATAACTGGGACCTTGGAAACTCAACAGCATCAACACTAACAAACCCTTCGACGGTATATAATGCCGCAGGTACTTATACAATTAAACTTTCAGCACAAAGTAACCTTGGTTGCGCTTCAAGTATTCAAAAAACAATTACGGTGGCCGGAAAGAACACAACTTTTAATTTTCCAGACAGTACTTGTTTAAATGGACCGGCCAATTTCCAGATTACCAGTAATCCCGTTCCCGCAAGTGTATTGTGGAAATTTGGAGATGGTTCCCAGTCCAGTCAATTAAATCCTTCTAAAGTGTACCCAGCACCCGGAGTCTATAATGTTAAACTGTATTCAACCTATAGTAATTGTATTGATTCTTCAAATAAGAATATAAAAGTATTAGGAAAACCTGTCGTCAATTTTACTGCTTCTAAAACCGGTGCCTGCAATGTACCAGTATTGGTAAATTTTCAAAACACTTCCCCTGATGCAGTGATATCTACCTGGAATTTTGGGGATGGATCACCTTCGTCTACCACTCCTAGTCATACTTATACAGCAAATGGTGTGTATGATGTTACATTAACTATAACTGATAGTAAAGGATGTGAGAATACAGTTACTAAACCGGGCTTTTTAGAAGTGTCCGCGCCGGTAATTAAAATCACCAATTCCCCTGCCGGAGGTTGCGGACCAACCTATACTTATACGCCTGCCACCTTTATCAACACTGCAGATGGCGTTGCCAGCTATGCCTGGGATTTTGGCGATGGTTCAACTAGTAATGCCGCTAATCCTCCTCACATGTACACTAACTTCGGCACTTATAATGTAAAACTCACCATCACCACAAATGGTGGATGTACAGCAACTACTAACGGAATAGTAAGGGTTGGAAATGCAGTCAATGTAGATTTTGCCAAATCTGCGGGAGTTATTTGTAACTCATCCGGGGTTCAATTTACTGATCTTACAACTCCACCAACTGCAGGTCTTCAATGGATTTGGGATTTTGGAGATGGCGATACATCACATCTGCAAAATCCGCTTCATAAATACAGTGATACATCTTTCTATAATGTATCATTAACAGTAATAAATAATGGATGCACCACTGTTTTGCCAAAACCAAATTTTGTTCATCCGCTTCCACCAATTGCAGTTTTCACCGATAGTGTGGATTGCACAACTAAAAAGACTGTAACATTTAAGAACAAGTCAATAGATAATATTGCTTACAATTATACCTGGAAATTCGGTGATCTTACAATTCCAGATCGGTTTGATGATCCAATGCCTGTTATAGTTTATCCTTCGCTTGGAAGCTATACCGTGCAATTGATAGTAAAAGATGCAAATTGTAAGGATACTGCAACCAGGATTATAAACCTGTTTGATGAACCAGCCAGTTTTAGTCAGAATAAAATAAATGCCTGCCGGAAGGATAGCGTTCATTTCAAATCTTTGTATACAGTGCAATTTGTAAAAACCTATACATGGTCAGTAAACGGAACAAATGCCGGAACAAATGCTGCCAGTTTCGATACCAGTTTTATTAACCAGGGTCTTTATAATATTCAATTAACTATTACAGATGTAAATGGCTGTAAGCATGTAAAGACATCAACAGTCAATATAACGGGGCCTACGGCCAGGTTTACAGTTGCGAATAAAGGCGGTTGTCTCAATGCACCCATTCTATTTAATGATGCGTCACTTCCTGTGGGTGCTGTTAATACATGGAACTGGAATTTTGGTGATGGTACTATTCAAAATTTCACATCCGCACCATTTACCCATCAGTATAATGATACCGGAACATACAATGTGAAATTGATTGTCACAGATACCATTGGTTGTACGGATACAACACTGTTAATGGCTGCGACAAGAATCAACCGGGTTAAAGCTGCTTTCAGTGCTGAAAGAACTATAACCTGTCCGAGTGTTGCACTTCAATTTACAGATTCATCTTATGATAAAACACAGTTAACATATAACTGGAGTTTTGGAGATGGAAATACTTCTATACTGCAAAATCCAACCAATCTTTATCCCGCAAAAGACAGCAGTTATACAGTTAAATTAATTGTTCGTGATACGGTAGGCTGTTCAGATTCTTTAACGCTTACAAATTATATTAAAGTACTTACTCCAAAAGCAGCGTTTGATGTATCCGATTCAACAACCATCTGCCCACCGCTTCAGACTAAATTTTTCTTTAAAGGAAAAGACTACGAATCTTTTGCCTGGGACTTTGGTGACGGAGGTTCATCTGTGTTAACGAATCCATCCCATTTTTATAATGATTACGGCCAGTATACTGTAAAACTGTATGTTACTGGATTTGGCGGTTGTGTAGATTCTGCCAGCAGCATAGTAAGTGTATATAATCCAAATAGTTTAAGTAAGATTGGTTATCCGGATACAACTGTATGCAACTCATTGCTGGTAAATTTTACTGTTAAAACTCCACCATCAACCCGTTTCTACTTTTACTTTGGCGATGGTAAGGTAGATTCAACACAGAACCTGACTCCTCAACATTTTTACGGCATTCCCAGTTACTATTCCCCATCACTATTATTGAAAGATAGCCAGGCATGCCAGGCCAGTATTGGCGCACCTTATCTGATAAGGATCCTGGGGGCACTCCCTTTATTTTCAAAAGATAAGAAAGAATTTTGCGACAGCGGCGTAGTGAATTTCACGAATTTTACCATTGCCAATGATCCAATTGTTTCACATATCTGGGACTTTGGTGATGGCAATACCTCGGTTGCGAAAGATGCATTGAACCGATACGCTGCGCCTGGATTCTATTTACCTAAACTTACGGTATCAACAAAGGCAGGTTGTACCAATACAACGGTCGATACAATCAGGGTGTATGGTACCCCTCACCCTGTTATAAACAGTGTTGATGCAATTTGTAAAGACCTGGTGGTTGATTTTACCGGTTCTCTTAAAAGGCCTGATACTGCCATACTATGGAAATGGGATTTCGGAAATGGTCAGACAACTGATTTGCAAAACATGCAGGTTCAATATACAAACCCTGGCACTTATTCAATAAAATTGAAAACAACCAACAAACTTGGTTGCAGCGATACAACCTCAAAAAATATAATTGTAAATCCATTGCCATCGGTAACAATTTCAGGTGACACAACCATTATAGTTGGAACCGGTGTCAATATCCCTTTTAAATATAGTCCGAACGTTACAACATTTAACTGGACACCCTCTGCCAATCTGAGTTGTACGGATTGTTCCAACCCTTTTGCAAATCCTAAGTTCACCACTACTTACAACGTTGTGGTAACGGATGGCAACGGTTGCACAAGTAGTAGAGATATTACTATTATTGTTCTTTGCAACAATAAAAACTTTTTTGTTCCCAATACTTTTTCGCCTAATGGCGACGGAAGCAATGACTGGTTTTACCCACGTGGTACCGGCCTGGATCATATTGAAGGAATGCGCATATTCAATCGATGGGGTGAGATGGTTTTTGTGAAAAAGAATTTTCCGGCAAATGATTACCAGTCTGGTTGGAATGGGATGTATAAAGATAAACCTGCTGGTATGGATACTTATGTATATATGATTGACATCATTTGTGAAAATGGTGTGGTAATTACCTATAAAGGAAATGTTACTTTAATCCGATAACCATAATGATTGATTTGCTGAAACTGATAAAAAAAATTTTATGAAAACTCGGACTGAGTGGATTAAATTTTCTTTCCCATTAATGTTATTGGTATTGATTTTTGTGAACAAGTCTTCACAGGCACAGGATATGCACTTCTCACAGTTTTTTGAAGCTCCCTTATTGCGCAACCCTTCACTCGCCGGTATTTACACAGGAGACATCAGGGTGCAAATGGTCTATCGAAATCAATGGAATAGTTTCACCAATGCCTATAAGACAGGATCCTTCAACGCTGAATATAAATTGCCTGTTGGAAAAGGAGACGATTTTATCACTGCAGGTATTCAAATCCTATATGATAAAGCTGGAACAGTGGGCTTAACAACCACGCATCTTTTACCGGCTATCAATTATCATAAATCGCTGAATGGAAATAAAACCACTTACCTGTCATTTGGATTTATGGGTGGTCTTGTTGAGAAAAGTATCGATCGGTCAAAAATAACTACCAATTCACAATTTGATGGAACCGCATTTAATCCGGCATTGGCCGATGGTGAATCATTTTCGGCAGCTAAATTCGATTACTTTGACGGTTCATTAGGCGCCAGCTTTAATTCTACGTTCGGACCCAAACAGTTGAATACTTATTTCATTGGTATAGCTTATCATCATTTCAACCGTCCCAGAAACTCGTTTTACAGAACAGTGGACGCTGCATTAAACCCAAAATATGTTATCTCTGGAGGAATGAAATTTAATATTGATGATAAGACATTTTTTACATTGCAAGCCGATCAATCAATCCAGGGATCGTTCAATGAAACAATTGGTGGCGCTTTGTATTCTATCAAGGTAGGTGAGCCAGATGAACCTAACTATACGTTGCATGCGGGTGCATTTTTAAGATGGAAAGATGCATTGATACCGGTGATAAAAATTGATTATAATCCTTTTTCTGTTGCACTGAGCTATGATGTTAATGTGTCACAGCTTAAAACAGCAAGCCAGGGCCGGGGTGGTATTGAGTTAAGTATCTCATACATTGGTTTCCTGGACCGCAATAATTCTACCAGGGATAAAGTCTTATGTCCGCATTTTTAATTCTACAGGCATTTACAAACTGATTCTCCAACTACTCAGTTCGGTCGATTTGCATGCAATGTTTCTATCTTCCATTTTATTTTGCTTTGTATAAAATGACCAATAAACGAAACCGGCACTTACATTTGCAATAAAAAGAGACATGAATATTAAGATTGGCCAGTTGGCACCGGATTTTATTTTACACGACACTGAAAAAAACAAAGTTTCTCTTTCGGATCAAAAAGGAAAAAATGTTTTGCTACTTTTCTTTCCCCTGGCTTTTACGAGTGTATGTACAAAAGAATTATGTAGTGTGAGGGATAATATCTCAATGTATAACAATGCGGACGTACTGGTTTTTGGTATTTCTGTAGATTCTCATTACACGCTTGCAAAATACAAGACAGAGCAAGGATTAAACTTTTCATTGTTGAGTGATTTTAATAAAGAAACTTCGGAGATTTACGGTGCTTTGTACAATGAATTCCATGGATGGATGAAAGGTGTTTCCAAACGTGCTGCTTTTATCATTGACAAAGAAGGAATTGTGCGTTATGCCGAAGTCCTGGAAAACGCTGGGGATTTGCCCAGTTTTGAAGCTATACATCAAACCCTGACTAAGATTAACCAGGGTTAAAAATTACTTAAAAACACTGTTTAAGGCAATTTTACCTTTTATGCTAAATAATTAGCGTAAAAGGTTTGTAAATTTGTTAAAACTGGTTATCTTGAACGACAAATGTAAGATATCGCCTATGAAGATTCTTTACATATTCATTTTATCACTCTTTACCGCATCACAACTGAAAAGTCAGACTAGCAACACTTCACGCGACCTGGCAATACGGACCATAAAGTTTTATCCCAATCCGGCTGTTTCACAAATTACCTTCGACTTTGATCAAAATACTGATAAATCTTATTCATTTCAGATTTATAATTTTGTAGGCAAAAAAGTATTTGAATCACCCTCTGTCTCATCTAAAACAATTGTAAACGTTTCTGACTTTTATCGCGGCGTTTATATATTCCAGTTAAAGGACAAAACCGGTAAGATGATCGATTCCGGGAAGTTCCAGGTTTCCCATTAATTTATTATTGTTATTACAACACCTGAACAATTAAAAATTTTAAATAGTGTGTGTTTTCCATACCCCAAATTACGGGATGGTCACTGGATTGTGTTTGATAGGTAACCTGCCTTAATTTTCTTTTTGCATCTTTCGCTGCCATATTGATTGTGTTTAAAAACAAATCAGATTGAACCAAATTAGTACAGGATGAAGTAACGAGAAAGCCTCCGGGCTTTATTAATTTCATACCACGTAAATTTATTTCTTTGTATCCGGCTATCGCATTTTGAATGTTTCCCCTGCTCTTTGCAAATGCAGGTGGGTCAAGCATTACAACATCCCAAAGTCTATTTTCTTTGCTCCATTGCTTTAATACATCAAATGCATTCATGGTTTCGAAACGGCATACATGTTCCAGTCCGTTCAGTACTGCATTCCGGTTTGCCTGTTCAACTGCATTTGCGGAGATGTCAATTCCTAAAACAGATTTGGCTCCGTAATGCGCAGCTTGCAATTCAAAAGTGCCGGTATAAGTAAAAGCACCTAAAACATCCGCATCTTGCACGATATTCTTTATCAACCTGCGATTGTCCTGCTGATCCAGAAAAAAACCAGTTTTCTGCCCATTTTCAATATCTACGTAATACTTCAAACCATTTTCGTTAATCGTAATGTTTGTGTCAAAACTATCCGATAGAAATCCTTTTTGTTGAGACATACCTTCCAATTCACGAACAGGCACATCGTTGCGTTCATAAATACCCTTTGGTTTAAAAATTGTTTGGATAGCTTTTACAATTGCAGGCTTCCATATATCCATACCCAAGGCCAATGTTTGTAAAACAAAATAATCATTGAATTTGTCAATAATTAGCGCGGGTAAATAATCAGCTTCCCCAAAAACAAGCCTGCAATTTTCCATATATCCAAGTTTGCAACGGTAATTCCAGCATCTTTTAATATGGCGGAGGAAAAACTGATCGTCTATTTTTTCATTGATGTCTTTTGTGAGAAAGCGTACTACAATCTGTGATTTGGGGTTGATATATCCGCGGCCGGCAAATTTTTTATTGTGGAAGAAAACTTCTGCAATTTCACCTCCTTCAACCAATCCTTCAATTTTTGCTATCTCATTACCAAAAATCCAGGGATGCCCATCTTCAATGCGTCTGCCTATAGCGTTTTTTAGAAAAACTTTTACCATTATCAAATATTGAGAACCGCAAGTTAGCGATGAAACCTGGCAAACAAACTGAGCTACAGGAATTTACGGCAGTTGAACATTTATCTTGCGACAATTTGTCTTTACCTGATAGCTGGCAGAATTCTTGACTCCTTACCTTCGCCAATAATTTTGAAGAATATGAAAGAAAAAGATGCAAAAATAACAGCTGAAAAGCTTGAAACTGACAATAGTAAAGAAATGATGATAGACATCAATTCTGATTCTGAAATGAGCGGTAATACTTATCTGAGTAATCCGGAAGACGGAGATTCTGAATTAGAAAAACTGCAACAAGAAGCAGGAGAATGGAAAGATAAATACATACGCCTTGTAGCTGAATTTGATAATTTCCGAAAACGCAGTGCTAAAGAAAGGATTGAATTGATTCAAACTGCAGGCAAAGATGTTATTGCGTCGCTCCTGGATGTGTTGGATGATTGTGACCGGGCTCAAAAACAAATTGACACAAGTGATGATGTTGCCGCCAACAAAGAAGGTGTTTTATTAGTTTTTAATAAGCTTCGGAATATTTTGCAAGCAAGAGGTTTGAAGGCGATGGAAAGTGTGGAAAAGGAATTCAATCCTGATCTGCATGAAGCAATTACAGAGATTCCGGCTCCTTCCAATAAATTGAAAGGAAAAGTAATGGATGAAGTCCAAAAAGGATATTATCTGAATGATAAAATCATTCGCTTTGCAAAAGTTGTGGTAGGAAAATAACTATTGAATCTTCAATTGCAATCCAATTGGGATGAACAATAAGGTTCAAAGAAATGAAGATCAACTTCTTCTCTTCGTCGGGGAGTCATTATAATATTTAGTAAAAAATAAAACTGCGTACCGCAATTTTAGCAATGAGCAAAAGAGACTATTATGAAATATTAGGAGTGTCAAAAAGTGCACCCGCCGATGAAATTAAAAAAGCATATCGCAAAGTGGCCATGCAATTTCATCCTGACAGAAATCCGGGTGATAAAGTTGCGGAAGAAAAGTTTAAGGAAGCAGCTGAGGCTTATGAAGTACTAAGCGATGCAGATAAGAAAGGGCAATACGATCGTTTTGGTCATGCGGGAGTAAGTGGTAATGGCAGGGGTAACGGCGGATTTGGTGGCGGAATGAATACAGAAGATATTTTCAGCCAGTTTGGAGATATTTTTGGGGAGGATATTTTTGGAAGTTTCTTTGGAGGCGGTGGAAGATCTTCGAGGGGCGGTAATACTGGAAGAAGCAGAGGAGTCAGGGGCAGTAATCTCCGAATCAAATTAAAACTTAGTTACGAAGAAATAGCAAAAGGAGTTACAAAAAGTGTCAAAGTTAAAAAATATGTATCCTGTACAACTTGTGCTGGCAGTGGTGCAAAAGATAAAAACAGTGTGCAAACCTGTGGCACCTGTGGTGGAAGCGGCCAGGTAAAAAGGGTAACCAATACTTTTTTAGGGCAGATGCAAACAGTTACTACTTGTCCGGGATGTAACGGTGAGGGAACAACGATAACTGCAAAATGCAATAATTGTAAAGGTGAAGGAAGAGTATATGGTGAAGAAACGGTAACACTTGATATTCCGGCTGGAGTACAGGAGGGAATGCAATTGAGCGTGGGTGGAAGAGGTAATGCAGGTGAACGGGGCGGCATGACGGGAGATTTAATAGTGCTAATAGAAGAAGAACAACACAAGGATTTGCATCGTGATGGATTAAATGTTGCATTTGAATTGTTCATTTCTATTCCCGATGCAGTGTTTGGAACACACCTGGAAGTGCCTACGATAGATGGTAAAGCAAAAATTAAAATTCCTGCCGGAACACAAAGTGGTAAGGTTTTCAGGTTAAAAGGCAAAGGTTTTCCAGAAGTAAACGGATATGCGAAAGGAGATCAACTGATATATGTAAATGTGTGGACTCCGCAGCACGTCAATGCGGAGGAAAAATCAATACTTGAAAAATTAAGCGACTCAGCAAACTTTCAACCAAAACCGGATAAAAATGATAAAAGTTTCTTCGACAAAATGAGAGAGATGTTCAGTTAGTTTTATCAACTAACCTTCTTTTTCTTTTTCATTTTTCCATAAATTTTTTTTGCTTTATCAAGAATGTTGAGGAACTCTGTTTGCAGTGCATCACCAGGATTATGTGATTCATTGGCTAAAATTACTGCATCTGTCCATGAAATATTCTTGATAAATTTTGAGTTTTTAAGCAAAGCCGCAAATTCTACAACGGAGGCTGCAAACCGATGACATGAAGGTAAATCACTGAATTCAGTAAATTCAAATGGAACATTAAAGTAGGCATGCTGACGCGTGGAGTCTTGTGGACATTTATAATTGATGGTGGTTTTTGCAAATGAAATTTTACCCGTTAAATTTTGAATGGTGTTCATGTTAGCAAGTGTAGGTGTTATTTCAAACATGGCCATCAGTGTATGACCAGAACCCACTTCGCCACCTTCCAATTCACTCAAAGAGTCTGATATTGCATTCAACTTATTATCAAATCCAATTAAACGATATTCTTTTACATATTCAGGGTTAAACCGGATGCTCAGGTATGCATCGTCTGCTACAGCATATAAAGTTTGTGTAAGTTCTTTTACCAACACTTTTTCAGCTTCTTTTTCATTATCGAGATAAGCAAAATTTCCATTGCCTTTCTTTGCCAGTATTTCAAGCTTTGAATCTTTATAATTACCCATTCCTACACCAAGACAAGTAAGGTAAATTCCAGTTTGCCGGTGAAGTGTGATCATATTCTCCAGGTCTTCATCAGATGTCTGACCAACATTAAAATCACCATCGGTAGCAAGTATAACACGGTTATTACCCCCTTTTATGAATTGACTTTTTGCAACCTGGTATGCTGCTTTTATACCCGAAGTGCCTGGTGTAGCACCCCCCGGATACATGTCCTCTATTGCCTTTGTGATTTTTTCTTTTTCTTTTCCAGAAGTAGGCTGCATCCAAACACCAACTGTGCTTCCATATACAACAATTGAGACCGTATCTTTTTCGCGAAGATTATTTACCATCAATTTAAAAGCTGATTTGAGCAGTGGCAACCGGTTGGGCATATCCATTGATCCTGAAATGTCAATCAAAAAGACAAGATTACTGGCAGGGACTGTGTCCAGGTTAACTTTTCTTGCGCATACTTTTAAGAAAAGCAATTCATTTTCAGCGTTCCAGGGACAGGCAGATAAATAGGACTCACAATTAAATACGCTGTCTTTGGCAGGTTCTTTATACCCAAAATTGAAATAGTTAAGCAGTTCTTCAATTCTTATGGCATCGGGCGGAACAATACTACCCATATTAATAAATCGCCTTATATTGCTATAAGAAGCTTTATCTGTATTGATGGCAAACCCTGTTTCAGGAAATTTCTTTGAATTAATGAATTCATTTTCTACCAGGTTACTGTAAGTTTCCCCTCCAACAGACCAATTATGAAGCTCCTGCCAGCTCATATCTTTAGTGAGTGATACAAGCCTGGTCTTCCTGATATTACCAATTGCCCGCAGCAGTTTTAAGCTGATATATTGATACTTGCTGCTTTCCAGCTTAAGGCGTTGTTCCTGGTACCCATCGAAGAAAACAGTAACCGAATCCTGGGGTTGGCTACTTACAATTCCAAATCCTCCTGAGCCTCCGCAATAGTAAATGTAGCCAGTAGAATGCAATAATATTTTTGCATTGGCCAATGGATTGTTCATCTCATCTTTCACCTCCCCGCGCAGGTAATACTGTGCGCTGAGTGCAGGCATGATAAACAGGCTCAACAATATGATGTATAGCGTTTTCAACCGGATATTTGACTTACCGAATTTGGATAGTTAACCTATGAAAATCAAGGATTAACCCACAGTAAGAACGATTTTACCCTACCAGTTGGTATATTTCTTTTATATTTCTGCCCAAGCCATCATAATCCAAACCATATCCAACTACAAATTTATTTGGAATTGAAAATCCCATATAATCAATTTTGATGGGATATACATTTGCCTCTGGCTTGCTTAGTAAAGCGGTAATAGCAAGGGTTGATGGTTGTTGGTGCATCAGTTGTGGAATGAATTCACTGAGTGTCTTGCCTGTATCAACAATATCTTCCAGTATAATCACGTGCCTGTTTATCAGGTCAGTATCCAATCCTATGGCGGTAATAACTTGCCCGCTTGTCTTTGTACCTTTATAAGAGGCCAGTTTTATAAAACAGATTTCTGCTTCAATGGTAATTGACTTGAACAGATCTGCGGCAAAAATAAAAGAGCCATTCAGAATCGCCAGAAACAAAGGTTTTTTACCCGCATAGTCTTTATTAATTGCATCGGCTATTTGCTGAATTTTAGCGGCAATATCTACGGCTGTCAAATAAGGTTCGAATTCTTTGTCGTGTATGCGAATATTAGGCATCGTCAAATGTAGTTTTTTCCTTTTATATTGATGATTACCTGTTTTAAATTATGATATTCCGTCTGACTGGCAAGATCGAAAAAATGTCTACTCCTTTTTTTGAATTACTAATTGCTGACCGATTTTTAATTCAGTCGAATCAAGGCGGTTCCATTCTTTCAATTGTTCGGCACTTATGCCGTACTTTTTTGATATACTGAATACTGTTTCTTTGGTTTGAACCACATGTGTAGCCGCTTCGGGCAGTTTCATAGATTCGGTTTTAGTTTCCGGACTGTTATTTCTTTCTTCTTCAATTGCAGGACGCGATGCTGCCATGTGTTGCAGGTATAATTTTTCGCCAACTACCGGATGCATATCTTGCCGCAGGAAATTGTAGGCAAGCATGCTTTCAAGACGCACCGCTTCCGATTGACATATATCATAAAGTGTTTCACCCTCCTGCACAATATGAAATTCATTGGGCCCTATTTTGCGTTTACGCTGCAGGAAAACCAATTGATCTTCCTTTAATACATCTGCATTCAGCAAATCATTGAAATCCATTAACCTTGCAAAAGGTATATTATACTCCTCTGCAACTGTTAACAATGCTGTTCCCGCTTTTACAAACACAACACGCGTATTATTGATGGTAAACTCACCATCAGGATAGACAGGTTGAATTTTAATTTTTTTGATTTCAATGACTTCTTTCGTTTCGGGCTTGCTAACTACACCCGAAGGTTTGATGGCCTGCGTAACAATTGATGAAGTATTTGCATTCGATGCTATCACTTCATCCGTAGCAGGAAGTTTTCCCATTGCAATTAAAGTATATTGTTCAAGGTTGTAATCCTCAATAAGTTTTACAATAATCTGCGCGTACTTGTAGTTGGTTGCATAACCCGCCTTTTTCAAACCTGTGGCCCATGCTTTATAATCTGTAGGATCAAGTTGAAAAAGAAATGAATATCTGGGACTGCTTTTTAAAAAATCAGAATGATCTTTATAAGACTGTTCTGGTTTTAAATAACTACGGAAACATTCACCACGAGCATCATCGTCATGAAATACGCGTTCGCCTCTCCATGAATCTTTGCATTTAATACCAAAATGATTGTTTGATTTTTTTACGAGCTCGCTCGTTCCTGCCTGTGTTTCATGAATACCCTGCGCCAGTTTAATTGCGGCCGGAACACCGGTGCGCTGCATTTCAAACATGGCAATCTCCTTATATGTATTAATGTAATTAAGAATGTCGTCAGGCGTTTGAGCCTTTACAAAAGTTGTGCATACAATCAGCCATAAACTAACAATTGACTTTACCTGCATCAGATAATTATTTTTTTAGTATCAACATCAACCCATCTCTTATTGTAAGCATGACTTTTTCCACGCTTTCGTCTTTTTTCAGGTATTGATTAAATGCCTGAATGGCCTTTGCGTTTTTTCCCTTTATTTCTGCTTGCAAAACCTCTCCATGAAAAAGCACATTATCTGCCAATATTATACCACCCTTTCTAACAGCAGGTAACAGTAACTTATAGTACTCTATATAGTTTAACTTGTCGGCATCAATAAAAACCAAATCCCAAATTTCGTTCAAACCGGCAATGATTTCAAGTGCATTACCCCTGTGCAAAAATATTTTTTCCTTTGCATCAGACAAGTTAAAATTTCGCTGTGCTGTATCCGCATCATCGTTCCGAAGTTCTATCGTGTGTAGCATTCCGTCCTTCGCAAGCCCTTTGGCAAGACATAACGCACTATACCCGGTAAAGGTTCCTATTTCAAGAATTCTTAATGGCTTTATGATGCAACTGATTAACTCAAGGAATTTGCCCTGCAAATGCCCGCTTAACATGTGAGCTTGCGGATGATGTTGCTGTGTTTGCTGATGAATGGCAGTTAACAGCTCATTTTCCGATGAAGTAAAATGCTCTGCGTATTTCTCTGCCTGTGGAAGAATTATATCCAATACCAATGTTTCCGCGAAGATAACGCGAAGTGTTTTGGTTAAAAATTTGGTTGTAAAGAATGTCTTGTATAAAATTGAAGCACATGTTCTGCCACTTCATCAGCTGTGTCTGCAATTTTCAATAAATCAAGATCTTCCATTGATATGTTTCTTTCTTTCATCATTACAGATTCCAGCCAACCCATTAAACCACCCCAGTAATTTTTACCTACTAATATGAGCGGAACAGGGCTCATTTTACCCGTTTGAATTAAGGTAGCTACTTCAAAAAATTCATCCATTGTTCCAAAGCCTCCCGGCATCATTACAAACCCCTGGGAATATTTGGTAAAGAGCGTTTTCCTAACAAAAAAATAATCGAAGTTTAGATTTGCATCCCGATCAATATAATGATTGGATTCCTGCTCAAATGGCAATTCAATATTCAAACCAACAGATTTGCCGCCTCCGAGTTGGGCTCCTTTATTCGCAGCTTCCATTATTCCGGGTCCGCCACCGGAAATAATTCCAAAACCTTCCTCAGACAAACGCTTCCCAATTTCTATTGCCAGTTCATAATAGGGATTTTCAGGTTGTGTTCTGGCACTGCCAAAAATAGAAATACAAGGTCCCAATTTCGCTAACGCTTCAAAACCATCTACAAACTCAGCCATTATTTTAAATATCTGCCAGCTGCTATGTGCTTTAGATTCGCTCCACCTCCGTTGCTTTCCCAACTTAATCGTATCATTCATAATTGCAATTTCATTTAGGGTTAAGATTTCTTGCTGCTATTTTGCTGCAAAAAATATTACAGACAATAAATGCCATGCGTTTCGTATTTACCGAAATACCATGGCATCTTTTTACAAAACGCAAATTCGATTCTTTTAGTTTATAGCAGCCGGCTTTTTTGAGATAATTAACAGGCCAAGGAATGTAAGAAAACCGTTGATCAGCAATAGCTCTATACCAATCTGGAAATCCCCAAACCATTCCTTTGAATGCTGACTCAAGAAATAACAAATCACCGGGGACAGCAAACAGATTAAGGTAACAATATAGGTGTCGGGGAATTTTTTTTTCGTTAGAACACCAAACGCAAACAAGCCCAGCAGCGGGCCGTAGGTATATCCCGCCAAATCAAGAATTTTACCAATGATAGATTTATCATTCACCATTTTGAAGTACCAGATACAAAAAAGAAAAATTACAGCGAATGTAAGATGGACCGTCATTCTTAATTTTTTCTTCTTTTTATCATCCCAGTCATTTCTGCTTTTCATTCCAAGTATATCAATACAAAAAGATGATGTGAGTGCCGTTAGTGCACCATCTGCGCTGGGGAATAACGCTGATACCAGGCCGATAATAAAAATGATAGAAATGGCTTTTGGTAAATGACTCAATGCGATAGTAGGAAACAGGTCGTCGCCTTTAACTGCCAGTCCGTTATTAGCAGCGTATATATAAAGCAACCCTCCCAGTAATAGAAAAAGAAAATTTACAAATACCAAAACAATGCTGAATACAACCATGTTTTTCTGGGAGTCTTTCAGGTTATTGACACTAATATTTTTTTGCATCATTTCCTGGTCAAGGCCCGTCATAGCAATGGTAATAAATGCGCCTCCCACTATTTGTTTCAGGAAAAAAGTCTTACTATTTATATCCAGGTTAAAAATATGCGTATAACTTTTTTCGCCCAGCGCCTGCATGGCCTGGGAAAAATTATAACCCATATTGTTCATAATATAAATAATACAAACCACCAGTCCTATCAGCATAAAACTGGTTTGAAGCGTATCAGTATAAACAATTGTCTTTACACCTCCTTCAAAAGTATAGAGCAATATCATAATTAAAATAACGATTGCAGTAATCCAAAATGGTACGCCCATCTGATCCAATATAAAAATCTGAATCACATTTATAACCAGGTAAAGCCTGGCTGTAGCTCCTACTGTTCTGGAAATGATAAAAAATAAGGCGCCAGTTTTATAAGTTATAGAACCAAAGCGCTGATGCAGGTAATTATAAATTGAGGTGAGGTTTAACCGGTAATACAAAGGCAAGAGTACATAAGCTACCACAAAATATCCGATAAAGTATCCAAAGACTACCTGCATATAGCCAAATGCATTCAGGCCTACTGTACCGGGAACTGAAACAAAAGTAACACCAGACAAAGAAGTTCCAATCATACCAAATGCCACCAGCATCCAGTTAGAATTCTTATTTCCAATAAAAAAAGATTCGTTATTGGAATTGCGGGAAGTATACCAGGCAACTGTAAGCAGGACTATGAAATACAAGATTACGAAAGAAAACAAAAGCAATGCAGACATAATATAATTTAAAATGATTTTCCGTTCTTCTAAATATCTTTGAAGATATAAAACTCTTCTCTAAGTTGTGGATCAGTTGAATTACCTCTTATACCATCAAATAGAATGCTATGACAATTGAAGCAGTTGCTGTGTTTTGCGGATCCAGGAACGGAAATAATCCACTGTTTATGCAACACGCATCAGAATTGGGTAAACACCTGGCAATGCTGAATTTGAAACTGGTATATGGCGGTGGCAAAAGTGGTTTAATGGGAGCTATTGCAGACGCTGTAATGGAAAATGGTGGAACCGTAATGGGAGTTATTCCAAAAGTATTAACAGAGTGGGAACATCAGCATGAAGGGCTTACCGAACTTGCCGTAGTACCTGATATGCACAGCAGGAAAAAGATGATGTATGATATGAGCGATGCTGCAATTATCCTTCCCGGCGGATTTGGAACCCTTGATGAATTATTTGAAATGCTCACCTGGAACCAGTTAAACATACATAATAAAAAAGTTTACATACTTAATTCGGCGGGATTTTATAATCACCTGTTCAGCCATCTCTCAAACCTCGAAAGAGAAGGTTTTTTATACGAACCCGTATCGCAAAGAATAATTTTGTGCAATAGCCCGGTTGAATTGTTCAATAAAATTTGCTAAATAAAAATTTATTGCTTTTTTGGATGCAGGTAAAAATCAAACCCCGTTTTGATAATCGGAAGAACCACACCATTTCCATCCCGGTAGGGAGATTGCGGGTTATTCAGCAAATCTATCATCACTGCAATGTGAAAATTATTTCTTCCTACAATGCGTTGTCCATAGCCAATACCTGCCAGTAAGCTAACCGCCTCGGTCTTATAAGATGAACTCTCTCCTGTTGGAATATATTTTAAATTGTAATTGATCCAGTTGTATTCTGTACCCACCTGCAAAAATAAAAATGAAACAGGGTACGCCCTTGCAAACGCACCCGCTCCATAGTTAAAACTACGCTGGCGTGTATTGTTATTATAAAATGCATCAGCTCTCACGGAATTATAATTCAGGTTTACCAGTACACCTCCATCCAACCAGTTATTAAAAGAATAACCAACTTCGGGTGATACACCTCCATTAAAACTATAACTACCGAATCCCAGACCAAGGTTACCCCCAATAAATAAATGTTCGCGTTTAAATCCGCCGCTGAATGATTCACCATCTGTATAGGTATTTACCTCCGGCTCTCTTTCTCTTTCCCTGTAACGCTGGGCCATGGCACTTATCGTAACAGCAAAAAGAAATAAAACAAAAAAAACCTTTCTCAGCATTGCTCAATGTTTTTGTCAGTAAAAAATTCGCTGAATAAAGGAACGCAATAGTTTAATACTAATGTATTAATACCTTGTTAAGGGAATATTTTTCCGGCATTTAAAATGTTATTAGGATCAAATACCCGCTTTATCTGACGCATCAGTTCCAATTGTTTTTCTTCAAATATAATGTTCATAAATCCTTTCTGTACCAGGCCAATGCCATGTTCGCCACTAATGGTACCTCCCAATTGCTTTACCAAAACAAATAAAGATCGTAAAATAAAGTTCATCTTCGGATCATCCAGGCTATTTGCAGTGCCATTTTTTTTAATGCGTACATGCAGATTACCGTCGCCTGCGTGTCCATAACAAACAGACTGAAAATCATGTTGCTTACCCAGCTCTTTTATCCCCCTTATCAGCGCCGGCAATTCGGCTCTTGGAACAACAGTATCTTCCTCAATAATATAACCATTTGCTTTTACAGCTTCTGCCACGCGTTTTCTCAATTTCCACAATTCCGCTTTTTGTTGTGCATCATCCGCAAAGAAGATATCGCCGGCTTCAAACTGCGACAGCAATTCGCTTATTGCTTCCATATCGTTCACCAACACTTCCATATTATTTCCGTCTACTTCAATTATCAGGTGCGCCGCAATATCTTCTGTAACAGGAATTGCACTGCTATCTACCATTCTACTGACAATTTTCAACGCATCTATTTCCATTAGTTCCAGTCCGCTTGGAATAAACCCAGCGCGAAAAATTGCACTCACTGCTTCTCCTGCTTTTTCAAGAGACTTAAATGGCACAAGCATCAGCAGATCGTATTTCGGAAGTGGTATTAATTTCAAAACAATTTTTGTTACGATCCCTAATGTTCCTTCACTGCCCACCATTAATTGAGTAAGATTATAACCAGTGGAATTCTTAAGTACGTTGGCACCGGTCCAAATGATCTCACCAGTAGGTAAAACAACCTGCAGGTTTAACACATAGTCTCTAACAACACCATATTTTACTGCTTTTGGACCTCCACTATTTTCTGCTATGTTTCCACCAATAAAACAGGAACCGCGGCTGCTGGGATCCGGTGGATAAAACAAACCTTTTTCTTTCACAGCATTCATTAATACTTCTGTTATAACACCAGGCTCGGTAGTTACCTGCAAATTGCGATCATCTATTTGCAGTATGCTGTTCATTCGGTCAGTACTCAACAAAACACCTCCAAGATGAGGCAGTGCACCGCCGCTTAAACCGGTTCCCGCTCCTCTTGGTGTAACTGGAATCTTATGATGATTGCATATTTTCATGATGGCACTTATCTCTTCGGCTGTGCGTGGCCGTATGACTATATCCGGTAGAAATAATAGATTTTCTGTTTCATCATGCCCGTAATCAGCCAGGGATTCACTATCTGTGAGAACAAATTGATCACCGGTAATTTTTTTGAAAAGATCCAACAACAAAAGAATATGATGATTATTTCCAGTCTTAGCTTGCATTCAATATATTTTTCGCAAAATTCGGAATTTAAACAAAAGAAAATGCCTTTTGTGGGAACTGTTCAATTCTAGTACTGTTAAATAATAAAATTGGCAAGCACTGCAAAATCTAAAAATTTGAAGAAAATATCATCAGAATTTCGGGCACCAGGATTGTCTCTTCTCCCCGTTGTATTCCTTATAAAATCCATTATTGATGAGAGAAAACTCAAATGCGCCTCTTCCTCCATTGTAATTACTCAGACCGGAAGTAGTAACATCGTATGTAAAAGTCATCCTGAATATTTTCCATTGAAAGCCTATCATTGGTATAACCGCATCTTTTAACCTGTAATACAATCCGCCGGATACCTGCAGTTCACCATCACCGCTGAGGTTGTAAGCGGCATTCAATCCACCTACCAATTCACTGGCACCTGACTGGTTTGTATAATAGGCCATAGGATTTATTATCACCTGGTCATTTAATTTAAAACTACTGTTTACAAAACCAATATAACGGGGTGCAAGGCGATTATCATAACCTGCAGTATTTTCAAAAAAACTCTCCCTGGGCCTGTTCAAATGATGAATAGAGAATCCGCCGTTTACATAAACTTTATCAGTAGGAAAATATGCATAATTGACACCTGCCTGCACATCAAGGTAGTTAATAGCTGTACTGTTAAACGCAACAGAGGTAGGTACACCTGCATCAAAAAAACCGGTGGCCTTATTAAACTGATCCGGGAATTTCAATTGGGTAGGATCAATCCGCTTATTGGCCCAGCCTACATTAAAACCTGCTGTTACCAAACTACCAAAACCCAGTTGCTGGTGATATGCAATAGAACCATAAATTTTTGTTGAAGTCAGATTGCCGCTTCCGGCAACGTCGCGAAGTATTACTCCACCTATACCCAACCAACCATTGTCAAACCGGTCCCTGAATATTTGCGCATCACCCCAAATACTCATGGTCTTGTAAGGAACATTCAACACGTTCACCCATTGGTTACGATAATTGGCGCCAAGCCGATAATCTGCATCAGGAATAAAACCAGTATTTGCCGGATTAGTAGTCAATGGCGAGTTGAACCATTGCGAAAAATGCAGATCCTGTGATTGAGAAAAATAAGCATTGAAAACGAAAAACAACAGAATAGGGAATATTTTACACCTGGCTTTTGTTCTTTGTTCAACCGTCGCTTGTCCAACACAAGACGCGGGGTCGTACGCTGGTACGCCATCTATTCTGCTCAGCGGAATGTGTTCAAACTTTTTCATTTCCTAACGCTTTAACTTCACAACACATATTTACAAATAAAAGTTTTACCTCAGTAAAGTAATATCACCTTTCTTGGTTGTTTTTGTTCCGTCTGTAAACTCTACCCCGAGTGTATATGCGTAAACGTCCATTGGTTGCACCACTCCTTTATATTTTCCATCCCATCCTTTACTCTGGGAATCACTTTCGAATACCAGGTTACCAAAACGGTTATATATTCGCCACTTCATTTTACCTATACCAAATCCACGAACATAAATTACACTATTGTTCGCATTGGACAAAGGCGTAAATGCGTTTGGCAGATCCAATTTTGGTTGTACAATATTTTGCAACGGCTTACAAATGGTATCTGCACAACCTATATCGTTGTATGCTGCAAGGCAAGCGTTAAAGGTTCCCGTTTTATTATACTGATGATCTATGTTGGTACGGCTGCGGGTAGACAATGTATCTCCGTCACCAAAAATCCATAAAAACCTGGTAGCATCCGGTGAAGAAACGTTAGTAAACGTGTATGGTAAGTTAGGTTGTGCCGTCAGTGGTGAATAGGTGTAATCAGCCTTGGGTTTGATGCTCACATTGATTACAGATGTAATGGAATCAATTTTGTTGCAGGTTGTTAGATCTGTTGCCACTAACTTTACGGTGAATGAACCCTGCGTAGTGTAAGTATGAGTTGGGTTGATATCGGTTGAAGTAGCACCATCACCAAAATCCCAGAAGAAACTTTGTCCCGCAAGTGAAGTATTTGTAAATACTGCATTGTAGGGTGCACAACCTGCAAGTGGTGATTCAAATTGAGCTTTTACCAATGGTGCAACGCGTAAATCATTAGTAATTGAATCCGGCGAATTACAATAGTTGGTATCGGCTAAAATCAGTTTTACTTTATAAGTTCCTGGTGCCGAATAGGGATGTGTAACTGAACCAAGGCCAGCAATAGTTCTTGGACTACCATCCCCAAAATCCCAAATAAAAGATTGTGCAGTAAAAGGGCTGGCTGTTCCTGAATAAGTAGATGTATTGGTGAACTGGTAATTCAGCGATTCACAAGGCGCTAATTTTAAAGTATTGAATGCAGGAAAAGCCTGATTGTTTCTCACATGGATAGTAGCATATGCCGTATCGCGGATATTACAGGTATTGGAATCAATTGCAATCAGTCTAACCTGGTAATCTCCCACCGCAGTATAGGTGTGATGAATATCAAAATTAATGGTTTTAATATCGGGCGAACCATCACCAAAACTCCATTCATAACTGGCAGCATTGCGGACCGTATCTTTTAATTCTATATCCAATGGTACGCAACCTGATAGATCAAACACTCCATTGATAAATGTTTTTACACCCGCATCAACACCCGCAAAATTGAAAGCAATTTTTGCCACACCAAGGTTACATCCATTGTTACCCGCACCGTTAAAACTTCCCGCTACTCCGGGCGTTATAGGATATGGTGGATTGGGATTACCAAATGAATTGCCTTCGCAATTTGCGCAAATAGCCTGGTATATCACACCCTGTTGATCAAACCTGCTGGTGCCACCATCTACATGTTCTCCAAATCCACTTACACCTGCCCCTCCCTGCCCGAAAAAGGTTCCATACAGAATACCTGCAGCATTCTTTTTTAAAACAATAAAATAAAAGTCTTTATTATCGGTAACGGATTTTAAAGCACCGGGTGTAATAGGCATTCCGTTGGTGCCAGCCTGACCAAAAGGATCGGCGCTACCGGGTCCGGGTTGAATCCATCCTCCCCATCCCGATATATACAGGTTTTCACAGCGGTCTACTAAAAATGCAACGGGAGAAATATTTGGTAATGGAGATCCACTTCCAAACACAGTAGAAAATACATAGGCACTTAAATCTTTTTGCAGTTTGGCAACGAATTGTTTTGAACCCGCATTACTATATGTTGCATTTACTACAGGCCAGGCGCCTTCCGTTATTCCCATCACATAAGGGAAACCAAACTTATCAAACTTTACGCCATACACCGCATCATAAGCATTTGTTCCAAGATATGTGGTTTTGATTATAGCACTGCCGTCATTGGCAATTTCAGAGACAAAACCGTCGGTTGCGCCTCCCTGGTAGGCCGCCTGAATAACACCAGCTTTGCTTCCCGGAAAATCCATGCTGGAGGTTGCGCCACCCACATATAAATTACCAGTTGTTGGACTGATATCAATTACAAACACACCATCATCAGCGCTTCCCCCGAGATAGGTACTGAAAATTACATTATTGCAGGTTGGATCTAGTTTCAAAACTACTCCGTCTTGTCCGCCTTTCTTTGCAGCTTGAAATCCACCCTTTACTGGAAAGTCGTCTGATTTAGTTTGCGAAGCTACATAAATATTGTTAGCGCCATCAAGTATCACTTCTCCCCTGATATCATCGCCATAAAAACGAAGCGTAGAAATTTTTCTGATGGTGTTTCCTCCTCTCTGCTCTTCAATATTAACAGCATCGTCACTTTTGCCACCAATGAGAATCGATCCTATTAAAGCACTTCCGGTTGCATTGATTTTTGTAACAAAAATATCGCTGGATCCACCTGGTCCCACAATAGGCACAGTAACCGGGAAACTACTACCAGAGTAAGTTCTCCCCATAATAACCAGATTGCCCTGCGCATCTGCAATGAGGCTGCAAGGATATTCATTGTCTGCTCCTCCCAGGTAAGTACTGTAAAGTCTTGTAGTTCCGGTAGGACTAAATCTTGTAATACCTATGTCAGTTCCCTGGCCACTTCCACCGCGGAATAAAGTTTGATAAGCACCCGGTGTGGTGGGATAACCTGTTCCAAAAACAATTCCGCCACCAAATAAACTTCCATCTGGTCCGGGTGTTGCAGTAAAGCCCCAGTTATCTGCTGAGCTACCACTGAAAGAAGAAAAAATAAGTGAAGGATCAATTATCAATGGAACAGACCTGGAGTAATTTTTGATTTTAAATTTTACCGTGTTCCCATTTATAATTTCGTATTTGCAACTGATTTCAGTTTTACCTTTTATATTATCAAATTGGTAACTGTAGGGAAATAGTTCTTTCACTTCGCCAACTGAAGTTGAAATATATAGTTGGTTATCTTTTATGCTGAGTTTATCTGCACCTTCATATTTCATGGTGATATTGTCGGCGTTTGCCCCGGGATTAACAACAAAATCATATTTGAGAGTTCCGTTGTCTGGATAATAACGGATATCAATACCCGGGTAAATATTTTTATAGTTTACCGCTTTGTAAATTTTGCAGTTAGAAGCCCATTTGGCTTTATCGTTTCCAATGAAATAATTATTGACTGACTCCTGTACCTTGTCGGGTACAATCTCAACATTATCATTGGCACCTTCAAAATGTACCCGGTAAGAATGGGAATGAACAACCTGGTCTTTATCCTCATGATAGCCCGCACTTCCTCCATTGTGATTGGCTTCACTGGTCTTCAAATTATCATTACTGCTATTTGTCAGACCTTCTCCATGGGTGTGACCCATTCTTTTTCTCAGGTCTTCCGGGTTATGTAATAACACGGTAAAACCCTGTTTTTGTAAAAAAAAAGCACCTGATCCAAGGGTGCCCATAAATTTGACCCGCTCGTCCCATTGCCCCTTGTTCTCAATGAAATCAAAATTAATTTGTGCTGCTGCCTGAAATGAAATAAGGCAGGATAGAAAGATGATTATATGCTGATGTGTCTTCAAAGTAGTCATCTAATTTACCAATTTAAACGTCATTTTTCCTATAATTCTTACCTGTCTTCCTGTTAAAAATACTATCGTATTAATCCACCTTTAAAAGCAAAGAACCATTTTCTAAAAAAGGAATTCGTTGTAACAAAGACTTACGAAATTTTGCTCCAGGCCGTTTTGCCTTTTTGAGATTGGAGAAAATTCTTTAACTGCAAATTTTCAGCCGATTTAAGTTCCGGATCATTATCCATCACACGCTCTGCCATTTCTTTGGCTATCTGTAACAATTGTTTATCTTCCAGCAAACTGGCTAATTTAAAATTTAAAATACCGCTTTGCCGGGTACCTTCTATATCTCCCGGTCCACGAAGTTCGAGGTCTTTTTCTGCGATTTTAAAACCATCATTGGTTGCACACATCATCTTAATACGTTCTCTTGCTTCGTTGGTTGGTTTCATTCCTGTTAATAAGATGCAAAAACTCTTATCTGACCCTCTGCCAACACGGCCTCGCAACTGGTGTAGCTGCGACAATCCAAATTTTTCAGCGCTTTCTATCACCATTACACTTGCATTGGGAACATTTACGCCAACTTCAATTACAGTAGTTGAAACCATTATCTGGGTATCGCCCTTTACGAAACGCTGCATATTGGTATCTTTCACAGCCGGCTTCTGTTGCCCGTGCAACATGCTGATCCAATATTTTGGTTCAGGAAAAAAAGCTTTCACATTTTCATATCCACGCATTAGGTTTTCATAATCCATCTTTTCAGATTCTTCAATCAATGGAAAAATTATATATGCCTGGCGGCCTTTTGCAATTTCTGCTTTAATAAAATCCATCACCCTGGCGCGATCATATTCATAACGGTGAGCAGTAGTGACTGGCAAACGACCGGGAGGCAATTCATCAATCACACTATAATCCAAATCACCATATGCTGTCATTGCCAATGTGCGTGGTATTGGTGTAGCTGTCATTACTAGTACATGGGGTGGTATAATTGCTTTCTTCCACATTTTAGCTCGTTGCTCAACTCCAAAACGGTGTTGTTCATCCACAATTACAAGACCCAGGTTGTTGAATTTTACTACGTCTTCAATCACTGCATGTGTTCCAATCAGAATAGTAAGCGAACCATCGGCTAGCTTGGCAAGTATTTTATTCCGTACTGATTTTTTTGTTGAACCCGTTAGTAAGTCCAGCGATACAGGCATCTCTTTTAATAGTTCCACAAGATTATTATAATGCTGCGTTGCAAGGATTTCTGTAGGCGCCATCAAACAACTCTGGTAACCATTATCTGCCGCCAGCAACATACAAAGCAAAGCAACGATTGTTTTGCCGCTGCCTACATCACCTTGTAGCAAACGGTTCATTTGCCTGCCATGAGCGGTGTCGTTACGGATTTCTTTGATTACTCTTTTTTGTGCTGTTGTCAATTCAAACGGTAAATACTGCCTGTAAAAAATATTGAACAAATCACCCACCTGCCCAAACACAACAGCTCTTGAATAACGATGACGTTGTGTTTTTATGAGGTTCATCCTTAATTGGGCTATAAACAATTCTTCAAACTTCAATCGATTCAATGCCAGCTGATACATGTCAGCAGTTACTGGAAAATGCAATTGTTGATACGCCTGGTATCGGGGTAATAGCTTTAGTTGCTGTATAATAGAAGCGGGTAGGTTTTCAGGAACATCTGTTTCGCTTAACAATGCAAGTAAGCCAAATGTAAGTTTGCCAATCTGTCTTCCACCGAGGTTTTTTGCTTTTAATTTTTCAGTTGCAGGATATACAGGCTCTAAAAAACTTTTGCCCTCACTTTTTTCCCTTGAATAAGGTTCAATTTCAGGATGTGTAATTTGAGGCATGCCCTGGAAAAAACCTGTGCGGCCGTATACCAGGTAGTTGTTACCAGACTGTAATATCTTTTGCATCCAGTTAATTCCCTGGAACCAGACCAATTCGATACTACCGGTATCATCTTTTAATTCTGCTACCAACCGCCTGCTTCTTTTCTCGCCAATTACATAGACACTAATTAATTTACCGGCAACTTGGATATATTCGGTTTGAGCAGTAATTTGTCTGATAAAACTTATTTTAGTTTTGTCAATATGCCTGTTTGGGAAATGATTCAATAGGTCATTAAAAGAAAAAATATTCAATTCTTTTTTTAAAAGATCGGCGCGCTGGGGTCCTACACCTTTCAGGTATTCAATAGGATTTGCTAATATCGAAGAAGAGAAGCTGATTAAGTTAATTTTCAAACAAAAATAAGGTCTGCGTTGCGAACTCGTGTGATGGAAAATACCTGCGAACCCGATACTACTGCAATTTTTAAATAAAAAGCTAGTACAATAATACGACCGATACCAATACCAGCAGATATCCAGGAAAATAATCAGCCCAATGCTGTACTTGAGAAGAAAATAGATGGTATACGTTCAGGGTTTCAGCAATTATTAAATGGAACTCCTGAAGTAAGCATCGTAATGCCGGCATTTAATGAAGAAGCCTGTATATTAAAAGCACTGGCATGTTTATCCAAATCCACTACGTTGAGATCCGTGGAAGTTATAGTTGTGAACAATAATTCCGTTGATCGTACGGCAGCGCTTGCCAATGCAACAGGAGTCCGTTGTTTGCTCGAAACCAGACAGGGTATAACCGCTGCACGAAATACCGGACTGGCTGCAGCAAGGGGTAAGTATATTTTAAATGCAGATGCAGACACGCTATACCCGGCGAATTGGATTGAGGAAATGGTAACACCGCTGGATGACAATTCTGTTGCCTCGGTATATGGACGTTTTGCTTTTATTCCCACCACCGGTACGCCGCGCTTTATTTATTTTCTCTACGAATATGCTGCAGATTTAATGCGATGGATAAATAGAACATTCCGGGAGGAAGCAATGAATGTGTATGGATTTAATTCGGGCTTCAGGAAAAACCAGGGACTGGCGGTTGATGGATTCAATCATCCGGTAAATGCCAGCGAAGACAGCTGGCTTGCATTAAAACTTCGCCGTAAAGGGTTTGGGCGGTTGCACTGTGTTGCAAAAAAAAATGCGTTGGTATGGACCATGGATCGCCGAATTCAGATTGATGGTGGCTTAAGAAAGGGTCTCATCAAACGCATTAAGCGTATTCTCACAAACAACAGAAAACACCGTTAAGGTTATAAATAACAAAAACGACACTACATTAGTAGTGTCGCCATTTATTTTGGTCGGAGTAAATTTCAATTATTTTACAGCTTCGATTTTTGCATCAGTGCAGTGGGTGTATTCGCCATAATCCACAAATCGTACATAAAATTATTTCGGTTTGCATAAGCTATATCAAGGTTGATACGTTCTTCCACAGACATTTGATCCTGGCCATGTTTTTTAATTTGCCATAAACCAGTCATACCCGCAGGTGCCATAAATCTTTCTGCCCAGTCGTCTGTTGTTAATGCTTCTGCTTCATAAAGCGGTAAAGGTCGGTTTCCAACAAGAGACATATCACCTAGTAATACATTAATCAATTGAGGCAGTTCGTCTAAACTGGTATTTCTTAAAAATCCACCTACCCGTGTAATGCAGGGGCCATCATTTATTTTGAAAAATACAGGGCCTTCTTTTGATTGCTGCGTGAGAGAAAGTTCTTCCAATCTTTTATCGGTACCAACTGCCATGGTACGGAACTTATAAAAATCAAATACCTTATAACCACGCCCTGCTCTTTTGGCAATGTAAAAAATTGGCCCTTCTGATTCCAGTTTTACAGCAATGGCAATAATCAGAAACACCGGACTTAAGAGTATCAGAATAATTGAAGAAATCAGTATATCAAAAATTCTTTTTATAAGATAGTTTTCAACTTTGCCGTTTTCATACGACTGTGAGATATTCTTTTGAAGATCTTTTTTCTGATAAGAATCTTTCATTTTTTTTATGAACTGAACTTTTGAGAGAAGCTTAAAATTTGAACTTTCTAAAAAAACTATTTCATCTACAAAAGAAAGCTTTCTTAAACCTGTTAAGTCTTTGTCCCGCGCATTTGATGCTTCAATTAAATTTGATGCTTCAATTAAATAAGGCACATTTGCCAGTGCGCTATTTGCCGCTAAAAAATTTCGCAAATAGACCATTGAAGGAATTTCAATTGAACTATCTACCAGTATTACATCGGGAAAAGAAGATTTATTATCTGTGATGCGCGATAGAATTGTAATAGATTTCTGAACGTTGTCTGCGGTATATCCACAATCGAAAGACTGAACGAGTTTATCTATTACCTGCATGTTACTGCCTATGTAAAAAAACTCAGTTTTCTTCTCAGAAATATTTTCTCTTACGTTGCCAGCATTTACACTAAAATGCTTGTATTTTTTTGCGATAGTGCCCGTATTTGGTAAAATTCCAAGTTCCATTCAGGTAAGATTTATAGATTAAGGGTTAAGTATTTCAAAAAAGGGTATAGATTCAAAGCCTAAACTGCTCTTAAGGCAACTCTTGCTTGTTTGTTTTCATATTTTAATAAACGTTCTACTGCTTTTTCCAATTCAACAGGACTAAAAGGCTGTTGAAAATATTCTTTGATTCCAAGTTCTTTGCATTTGAGTTCAGTTTCCTTTTTATCAATCGCCGAAAGAACAACAATTGGAATATGTCCGTATAAACCACTGGATGTAAGATGCTCAAGCAATTCCCAATTCTGCATATCCGGCAACTTAGGATCTACAATTATTAAATCCGGTAAATTTCTTTTAGATAACCAGTATAGAGCTGAACAACCATCCTGTGCAGTTATAACCTGATGTTTCTGTCCAAGTACTGTCTGTAACAAAAAGCGTATAGCTTTACTTTCATCAATTGCTAATATTGTCATTTTCATTCTTTTGAGTAATTAAGTTTTTTAAAACTCAATCTTTCAATAGGCTGCAATTGGATGGGGCACGGTAATAATTAATAGGAACTTGGAGCAGTTTCTTCAGAAACAGGGTTTCATTGCTTTTTTGGATTGATAGACCGGGGAAAATCTAACGGTTGGGTATTCGCAGGATGCTTAGGATGAAGCTAAGTATTTATTACCATTTGTCTCGTAATATTTTTAGACGAATTAAATGGTTCTACTTATTAGTCAGGTAAAAGTAACAACAAAAATGAAGAATCCAAATAGGTATTCATTAATTTTTTATTACTGATTTTTATTACTGGAATCAAAACTAACTCCTAATAAAACAATCAGCAATACCCCAATAGTGGCATTTTTGTCAAAAATTTTTTTCCCTTGCCGCTTTTTCCCACAGAACTGACTGCTTTTCAAGCATTATGCGCTTCAATCCCATAAATACTGATGTGTTCATAAACAAAAAATAATATGGAATATAAAGCAGTTTAAGTCTTATGCTCCTGTTTTCAAAAAGCCAGCCAAATAATGCCAGCAAGTAAAAAAATAATTGGCCAAACAATAGTATAACATAAATTATACCCATTTGCCTTTGAACAAGCAATAGATTTAAGGGAAGTAAAAGTATAAAACAGACCGGCGTAATGGTCCACCGTAACACTCGGTGAGAAATGTACTGAAAGGTTAAAATCCCATATTTGAATACATTTAGCAAGTCGGAAAGAATGAATATTGCCTGAAATCCACCCGCACAAATCCTAATTTTTCTTTTTCGTTCTTCTTTAATAGAAACAGAAGCAGTTTCTATGGCAAAGGCTGCAGGAGTATATTTTACCATAAAACCTCGCTTTGCAATTCTAAGTGATAACACAAAATCTTCTATTATTACACCTTCTTCAGTAGGTTGATACAATTCTTTTCTCAAAGAAAATAATTCGCCTGCAGCACCCACCACTGAATATAATTCTGCGTCCTGCTTTTTCAGGAATGATTCATATTTCCAGTAAAACCCTTCACCCGCCGCGGCTGCCTTACTCTGCAACGACTGGAATATTTTTTTTTCACCAGCCACTGCTCCTACTTTAGGGTTTGTATAAAATTTTATCATTTCCCGGATAGCATCTTCATTCAACATCGTGTTTGCATCTGAGAATACAATAATGGATTCCTGCGACACAGGCACTGCACGATTCATGGCTGCGGCTTTACCTTTGCGCTGATCTTGATGTAATAATACTATCCCGGCATATTTAGAAACAATTGCCGGCGTCTGGTCTGTAGAACCATCTGTAACAACGTAAATTTGCAATTTGTCTTTTGGATAATTGAGCCGAAGAGCATTTTCAATTTTACCAGCTATATACGCTTCTTCATTAAAGGCAGGTATAATAAGCGCCACCCCCGGCTCAAAATTGTCTGAAATATGCGCGTTACGGGAACGTATTCCGGATCTGAGGATGTTTAACAACCAAATCAACAAACCATATCCTGCATAGGTATAAAAAACAATAAAAACAGATATCCAAAAAAATATTTTAATAGCCATTTTTCTTGTTTTCACATACAGTTGAAATTGAGCAGGCTTTTTTAAGCATTTGCAAGTGCTCTATCGAGGTGTACATAACCCCCGTCAACATGTATCAGTTGTCCTGTTGTGTGACTTGATTTAGAAGATAATAAAAATACTGTTGTATTCGCAATTTCTTCGGCGGTAGTCATCCTGTTTTCTAATGGAATCTTAGCCACAATTGAATTCAATTTTTCCTTTGGATCCGGAAGGGTCTCAATCCATTTTTCGTAAAGAGGAGTCCAACATTCAGCTACTATTATGGCATTCACCCGTATTCCGTATTTTAATAATTCCACTGCCCATTCCCTGGTCAATGCATTGCGTCCGCCATTTGCCGCCGCATAAGCCGAAGTTCCACCCTGGCCAGTCTCAGCAGTTTTTGAGCTGATGTTAACGATAGCACCCTTTGATTTTATTAAAGAAGGTAAAGCATATTTGGCCAATAAATAATAATGAACCAGGTTTTTATGCAAAGACGCCATGAAGGCATCATAACTACCATTTTCCAATCCCACCCCATCATTTACCCCGGCATTATTGACCAATCCGTCAATTCTTCCGAATTTTTCCAAAATAATTTTAATTGCTTTTTCCGATTCCGCCGGAATCGTTAACTCAGCCGTTACCTGGAATGCTTTACCGGCAACTGCGTTGATTGTTTTAATATTATCTTCTGCGTTTCTGCCAATGATCACAGGCATCGCCCCTTCTGCTACCAGTGCTTTTACGATGCCTTCGCCAATTCCTTTTGCACCGCCAGAAACTATCACTACCTTATCCTTTAGTTGTAAATCCATTGTTGATTATTTTAAGCTAATTTATAAAATGCTCTTGCGTTTTCTCCGAAAAATAAATTCTGTTCACTTGCTGTAAAGGCGGAAAAATAATTTTGAACTATTTCCATCATCGCTGAATAAGATGCCGCAACCAGGCATACCGGCCAGTCTGAACCAAACATGATTCGTTTTGATCCAAAAGACCCGACTATCACGTCGAGGTATGGACGAAAATCGTTCAGCTTCCAGCTTTGCCAGTCTGCCTCTGTTACCATGCCTGATATTTTACAATAAATATTTTCAAATTTCGAAACCAGCTGCATGTCTCTTTTCCATTCTTCAATTTTGCCATGCCGGATATAAGGTTTTGCAAGGTGATCAATAACCATTGGTTGGTCTGGAAACGCTGCAGCAAATGCAGGTATGTATTGCAACTGATCAGGGTAAATGAGGATATCATAAGTAAATCCAAAATTTTTCAATAACCCAATTCCGTTTTTGAAAGCAGGCTTCAGCATCAGCGCCCGATCAACTTCACCCTGCAGTACATGCCTGAATCCTTTCATTTTGCCAAACTGTTTGTAATATGCCAATTTCTCAGCTACTCCATCTGACTGCAGATCTACCCAGCCTACAACTCCTTTTATGAAATCATTGTGCTGAGCATTGCCGAGTTGAAAAATATTTTCTTCTTCGGATTGGTCTGATTGAATAATTATGGATCCATCCATTCCATTTGCCTGCAACAACGGCTGCAAATCTTCCGGCATAAAATCTTTCTGAATAACCGACATATCAGCCGTTATCCAGCTATCTCTGACAGGATTAAATTTCCAGAAATGCTGGTGTGCATCAATGCGGGGCATATGCAACTACATTTTGTTTTGCGGTACCCAGTCCGTCAATACCCAGTTCAATTACGTCACCTGGTTTCAGGTATACCTGTGGATTCATCCCCATTGCAACACCAGCCGGTGTACCGGTCGAAATAATATCGCCTGGTAAAAGCGTCATAAACTGGCTGGTATAAGCTATGAGAAAAGGGATTTTAAAAATAAGGTTCGCAGTTGTGCCATCCTGCATGGTTTTACCGTTAACGGTTAGCCATAAGCGCAGATTATCAATATCTGCTATTTCATCTTTAGTAGCCAGTACGGGTCCTATTGGTGCAAAGGTATCACAACCTTTGCCCTTGTCCCAGGTACCACTTCTTTCTATCTGGAACTCGCGTTCAGACACATCGTTGTGCAGGCAATAGCCTGCTATGTAATTCAACGCGTACTTTTCATCAACATGGCTTGCCTTTTTCCCAATCACTACTGCCAGTTCTACTTCCCAATCTGTTTTTACAGAATTTTTCGGAATCATGATATCATCATAAGGGCCACACAATGCGCTGGTAGCTTTCATAAAGATGACGGGTTCCAGAGGCGGCGTTGCACCTGTTTCCCGGGCATGATCCGCATAGTTAAGTCCAATACAAATAATTTTCGAAGGCCTCGCAACGGGAGAAGTTATTTTTATATTGGTCCCTGCTTCTTTCAGACTGCTTCCCTTTTCACCGATAAATGCGTTCAAACGCTCAAGACCATTGCTTTCAAAAAAATCTTCATTATAGTCTTCGCCAAATGACGAAGTGTTATAATACCTGTCATTGATCTGTACCCCGGTTTTAACCTGTTTATTTTCTATATAGCGTATTAATTTCATACTCTTTAATTATTCAATTTTACAAATCCGCCGTCAATGGCATAATCACATCCAGTAACAAAAGAAGCTTCATCAGAACATAAATATAAAATGAGGTGCGCAATTTCTGCCGGTTCTGCCATTCTGCCAATAGGTTGTGTGCGTGATAATTTTTCAAACATTTCCTTTTCTTTGCCCGGATAATTCTTGGCAATAAAACCATCCACAAATGCTGTGTGCACTCTTGCTGGTGAAATACAATTACAACGGATATTATCCTGCAGATAATCCCTGGCCACTGAAAGTGTCATGGCAGATACTGCTCCCTTGGTCATTGAATAAGCAAACCTGTCGGGAATACCAACCATGGCGGCAATTGAAGACACATTCAGAATTACACCTCCCTTATTGCCTTTCATAATAGGTATTGCAGCATAGAGACAATTATAAATTCCTTTTACATTTACATTGAAAAGCCTCTCAAAGTCTTCTGCAGATGTTGTATCTGCTTTACCTATATGTGAGATACCGGCACTGTTAACAAGAATATCGATGTGATGTATATTACGAAACAAATCCAATACCTGTTGCTGATCTGAAACATCTGCTTTGTGTGCAAATGCTTTTCCGCCAGTTGCTTCAATTTCTGTAACCACTTTTTTAGCCTGCTCTTCGTTGATATCTGTTATATGAACTTCGCCTCCCTGTTTGCCAAATACAATCGCAACTGCTTTGCCTATGCCACTGCCGGCGCCGGTAATTACAATACTTTTATTTTGCAAGCTGAACATGCATTCTTGTTTGAATCATGAAAAATAAATTCCAGGTACGCGCACCACACATAATTGATAGTGAAAATTCTGTTATGTAAATGGAAAGATAATAATTATTCAATTTCCTTTGCTATTTCCCAATGATGGCCAAACGGATCAATGATTCGGCCCAACCGGTAACCATAGTCCTGATCTGCCACGGGATAAACCAATTGTGCACCAGCTGCAACCGCTTTATTTACTATCGCATCGGGATCCGAAACCATCAGGCCCATTCTTACACTGATTCCACCCAAAGTTTCGGGACTTGCATTGCCATGTTCAGGCGATTCATCAGCAAGAAAAAAATGAGCTCCGTCTATTGACATTTCTGCCACAACCGCTCCATTTTCTGCATCCATGCGCATCAGTTCTTCTGCCCCAAAAGCTTCTTTATAAAACTGGATAGCGGCAGCTCCGTTCCGCAACGATAATGTTGGAATAATCCTGGTGCTGGTATTTTTCATTTCGAATATTTTACAACTCCTGAGTTTTAAATTATGGTTATTTACATCAGCCATTTCACGATCAAGGCAATTAAAACTGCCGCACCAAAACTTAAAAAAGTTCCTATCAAAACGTATTCTGTATGTTTCCTTGAGCTAAATCCATTTGGTTGTTGAATTTCAATTGCTGATTCGGGCTTGTCTATTAATCTTAAAATAGATTTAGCAGTAACAAGGAACCCAATGGCTGTATATTGCTGTACCAGTACCAGTGTAATTACAATGATTCTTTCCAGTATACCAATCCATTTACCCGCATCTTTAAGGCTGTTGTTTTCAAAAATAATTTCATCGGCCCATCGTATCGTAAGAAACTTAATTAAATAGGTAACAGGCCCTACAGCTGTTAAATAGCCAAGGATGATTAACAATACCCGGTAATTAAATGGCAATTCATTCAGGAAAGCACTCATCTTTTCAAAACCGCCGATGATGAGCAGCCACGCGATTATCAAAATAATTATATGCAGCAGCTGATCAATAATAAACAACCATAAATCTTTATCTAATTTATTGGCATTACTAATCTTTTTGCCCAGCAGCAATTTGGAATAGTCTATGATTAGATGAGAAATAACAATTAAGGCGAGTGCCGGTAAATTCAATTGTTTCCACATCAGTAATGCGGCAAAAACGGCTGTATAAAATCCATGCATCCAGAATGCACCTGCTTTCAGCAATTGCCTTTTTTTTGCAGCAACTCCTTTTCCTGTCTGTAACAGGAAATCAGTTATCATATGAGCAATTAATAACCGAATCAGCAAGCTTGCCTCTTCATATGTAAATGCATTGTTCATTACGTCATTTCTTTCAGGGCATTTGCACAATATCCGAGCAATTTTTCAATGGCAAACCATTGCGATGTTTTGGTCCGCTGGTTTACGGCAGGTTGAGTTATTTTTAATTTCCGGGCAATCTCATCTTCTTTCAGATTTTTCAATTTAAACAATACCGTCTCTGCCTGGTTATGGGTCCATTTTTGTATAACCGCATCCAATAGCAAAATGCCCGGTTCTATGCTGTTGTTAAATTTCTTGTCCTGCGTTTTCAAAATCAGCCTGTACGACATACGTTTGAGTGTTTCCATTGCATCCCCCGATAAATGAAAAGCTTCACCATCAGAATGTGCCAGCGATTTTCTTTTCATAAAGTCAACTGCACCGATGCCAATGGCCAGCCTGATATCCTGTTTACCCGGAAAATATCCTTTGGACGGCACCCCATTTTTCCTTGATTGCGTTACGTGGTTTTTCTTTTCCCCGGGACTAATATAAGATTTAAAATAAGCTCTTATCATTAAAGCTATTTTTAGCGCCTCTTCTTTTTTTTCCACTGCACATTGAAAACTGTCACCCCTGTATAATTCAAACTCCATGATGGAATGCTGTTGCTTCAGGGTTTCCAGGAATTTCTTCAGTGCCAGGTAAAGGCTTTCCCGCCGCATTCGCGGCAGCGTCCTTGAACCAACAATGTCTCCTGTAATAACAGCAATTAATTTCATAACCCCTGGTCTATTTTTTTATTTGTGCATTATAAGCCTGCAGCCTTATAAAGCACAAATATAAGCCTGGAGCCTTATAATTTCAAATATAAGCCTGGGGCCTTATAAGGGGTGAGGGAGAATAATTATACAAGGGGAATGAAAAATTCAATAACAGGCAACTACTTCAACGTGCGGATCCGGACCTTGATGATAAAAAATGTCTACATATTGGAGTCCCATTCTTTTAAGACTTTGATCAATACTGGTCACCAGGTATTTTTTTGAACCCCAGTCTCCATAAGGTCCATCCCACATTGTATAACCTGCTTTGCGGAAATGACCATTTCATCCCGATGTCCCTTAAAGTCTTCTTTCATCAGCCTGCCAAAATTTTCTTCAGCACTACCAGGAGGAGGCCCGTAATTGTTTGCCAAATCAAAATGAGTAACTCCCTATCAAACGCGAGCCTCAAAATATTGCGACCATTTTCAAAATTATCTACATGTCCGAAGTTATGCCAGAGGCCCAAAGAGAGAACGGGTAATTTTAAACCGCTTTCACCGCAACGGCGATATTCCATTTTATTGTACCGGTAGGGGTTTGCTATATAGGACATAAATAATACGATGTTTTATTTTGTGAACAGTTGCATACTGATTACTGCAATTTAATTAAGTATCGGCAGCGTGAATAGGATTATACTTGTACCGTCAGACAACCTATTAAGCTGAAATCCTGTTAATTTATTTCCATTGGCGGTCCGCAAATTCAAGGTATTGGCGCCAATCGTATAGCATCACATCGTGCCGGCCATCGCGGATATGATAACGAATGCTGTTGCCGGTGGGTTGATTCAATGCCGGCATTATACTGTCGCTGATTCCTTGCTTATTAAACAATGCATAAACGGGGCCCGCATAATAAGCGCTCAAAAACTCGCCTTTGGGATCTGACCATTGATCACCGGCAGCACTGGCTATATACAATGGTCTAGGCGCTATTAATGACAGCAGCATGTGTTGATCAACCGGTAGCGCCGCAGTATTATCATTGTACTTTTTATAATTACTGCAAAACCAATGCGGGAACTGTTCATTTATCCGCGCAACTGTTTCACCAAACCACCTTTTTGATAAGGCAGCTCCACCTTCACCCGATTCGTTTGATATTACGATTGAAAATCGTTTGTCCGATGCTCCCGCCCATAAAGCGGCTTTGCCTAACCGTGAGTGTCCAATCACGGCAACCTTGTTTGCATCTATTGTGTTATCAGTTTCCAGGTAATCCATTGCTTTTGATAAACCCCATGCCCATGCCCCGATAGCACCCCATTCTTCCGGCTGAATCCTTAAGACATCCTTTAATTTTGATCGGATGCCTGCCTTCCATCCCTCCGGGTTATCCTCTTCCACATCGCCGCAGAAAAAAGTAACCAGCCCGTATCCATGTGATAAAATTTCTTCCACCTGCCATTGATGTGATTGAATACCTCTCGACGAATCTGTGGCCCGGTGGTTTACAATTCCTGGTCCATCCACGGTGTACCTGGTTGAAATGGGTATATCCTTTTCGTTGGTGATACTATGATTTCCAAAAAAATTCAGGCCCAGAAAAACAGGCACTTTTGTTTTTATGTGGGCGGGCAAATACATTAAAAGTGTAATACTATTTTGCGGATCTTTATTTTCATTTAAGAAAATTGTTACCTGTTTCCGGACGGCCTTTCCTCCCATTGCATTTGAATCAATTCCGGTTACAGCATAAAAAAAGTTAATGCTGGTCACGGGGAAACGCCCATAAACATTTTCTTCAAACAAATGATAAATCCAGAGCCGTTGAATTTTATCCCATTGTTCAATATTGATTACTTTCTTACCATCGCGCATCAATAATGGATCTGGTAAAGTATAGGCGGGTATTTTATTTTCATCGTAGTTTGCCCCGGCTGGTTGGGCAAAAGTTAAATAGGGCAATAAAAAAACAGTTAAGCATATGGCGGATGTAAAAACTTTTTGTTGAAATGGCATAACAGTAAATTGATTTTTTAACTATTAAAGTGTGCTACTACGGCACATTACAAGTCGTATCTTTCAAATGTCAAAGCTGGTTAACTTCAACCCATATATTTTTAAGAACCGGTATTCCTTTTAACAGGTTCTGATGTCTTGTTTGCAAAACCCGTTCGCCGGGATATGTTATTTTTTTTGCGGGATCAATGCTAACGGAGCCGTGATAGTTGTCAATTATCGAACTTATTGTTTTAGCTATGACTGATTGATCGCCAAGTTTTGACATATCAATTGCAATAAAAACCTGCGACAATCCATATTCTGCTTTTTGCTTGCTTATCTCCGGCGTTGATAAGCCACCTGATAAAATTGTTGCCAGCAAATCCAGTAACAATGATAATCCCGCGCCTTTCCAGTAACCAACCGGCATAGGTCTTTTTGCATTAAGAATTGCATCAGGATTATAAGAAAGGTTTCCTTCACTGTCGTAACCACCATGAACCGGAAGAGATTCCTGTTTCATGGCCGACAATTCCAATGCACCATAAGAATATTGAGACATGGCCATATCCAATACGATGGCCTCATCTTTATACGGCAAAGCAATTACCAACGGATTATTACCCAATCTTGAATCTGTTGCGCCCCATGCCGGCATATTGGCAATGGTATTGGTCCAGCCTATAAAAACATATCCGTCTTTTGCCGCCTGCCAGCCATAATAACCTCCGCGCATCCAGTGATTGGTATTGGCAAGTGATACACATCCTATTCCGTTTTGACCTGCCAATGCCATTGCGTTTTTGGTAGCATGAACAGCATTCAGCACGCCTGGTCCAAGGTTGCCATTCCATTGCTCTATTCCGCCCATCTTGTTTTGTATTGATGGAATCTCGTTTGGAATTACATAACCCTCTTTTACATATTGAATAAATCTCGGAAAGCGATTGACGGCATGTGTATAAATGCCGTCCACACTATTGCTGGTGAATATAGCAGCACATTGTTCTGCATTGTCTTTCTCAAAATGATACTTCAATAGTATTGTCTGAAAAACATGTTGCATTTCTTCCGCTGATACATTGACCATTTCAACAGCGCTCATGAAAGAATTTTATAACTTGATTAATAAAATACATGGTTTTACCAGTGCACATTCACACAACAATTGCATCATGAAAGTCAAATAATAATTTCCCGGATGAAATCATTTATTTCAGGGCGCCTGAATTTTTATGGCCTGCCTGGCCAATAATTTCCATTCACTCTTTTGCTTTTGCCAAACCTGCAATATAGCAATGGTTACGTCTTTTGATTCGCCATTATCCGTTAACGACGCTTTAAACACATGTCTTACAATGGCGTTATTACTACCTGCTAATTTTATGGTCTGATTAGTCAATTCGATGCTTTTAAAATGCGAGTTACCGCTTGCAAGCGCCTCTACAAAGGCAGTTTTATCCTCTATCTTACCGGTGGAATGTCCATAACTCAATTCGTCGCAGGTAAGTTTTTCCAGCACTGATTTATTTCCGTCCAACATGGCCTTGCGCAAATTTTCTACTGCAGCGGCCACATTGTTTTCCTCTTTGCTTTGTGCATTTGAAGAATTCATGAATGTTATTCCTAACAACAGGAAGCAAATTAATCTTTGAATCATAAAATTATTTTATGGTTAATGAAAACAAATAATGACGAACTCGATTCATTATTAAACAGCACCGTAGTAAATTTGTTACTTAACCGCGCCGTTTATCAAATCTTTTAGAAGGCACACAAATTTAAAGTAAAAGGTATGCAAACTATTTTAGGTGCAAATGGCACCATTGGATCTTTGCTGGCAAAAGAATTAACCATTTATACCAATCAGATCAGGCTGGTAAGCCGTCATCCAAAAAAAGTAAATCCGGGTGATGAACTTTTTCCGGCTGATCTTACAGATCCTTTCCAGGTAGAAAAAGCCATTGCCGGATCCGAAGTTGTTTACCTGCTCGTGGGATTTAATTATGAAATAAAAGTATGGCGCGCCGAATGGCCAAAACTAATGCGGGCTACTATTGATGCCTGTAAAAAACACCATGCTAAACTGGTTTTTTTTGATAATGTGTACGCTTACGACACAACCGCTATTCCACACATGACAGAGGCATCACCTCTTAACCCTTCCAGTAAGAAAGGCCTGGTAAGGAAACAACTCGTTGATATGATTATGAATGAAGTAACGGCAGGAACCCTCACAGCCCTCATTGCCAGATCTGCAGACTTCTACGGACCCAATAATGATAAAAGTTTTTTGATGATAATGGTACACGACAATATCAAAAAAGGAAAGAAACCCAATTGGATAATAGATGCGGGTAAAAAACATTCCTTTACTTATACACCTGATGCTGCAAAAGCAACGGCCCTATTGGGAAACAGCCCTGATACCTGGAACCAGACTTGGCATTTACCCACACATAGAAATGCATTGACAGGGAAAGAAATGATATCTCTTTTTACACAGCAAATGAATGTACCCGACAAAGTTTTTGTATTACCGATGTGGATGATAAAATTGCTGGGTCTGTTTGTACCCCTCATGAGAGAGATGCCGGAAATGATGTACCAATATGACCGGGATTATATTTTTGATTCAGGTAAATTTGACAGACGCTTTCAATTTAACGTAACCTCTTACCAGGAAGGAGTGAAAAAAAGTATTGAAGAAACGGGCCATGGCCAACATTGAGTAACGACTATACCAATCAATACAATTCATTGATAGTTGTATGCACTCCGTTAAATAAAAAATTCTCCCCCCCTTTTTTATGCAGCAATTGCTTTGCAACAGGCGCATTGGGCGAAATAAATAAAATCATTTTATCATCTACCATCTGCTTACCCAGGCCCGCTGCAATAAAAAATGAAACGGTTGGGCAACTTATAAAACTTCCAACGTTTATTTCCCGGTGTATTACACCCGTGTCAACAGCATTCAACAAAGACAATTCTTTCAGGTATTCAGCTAGCTGATGGGAATACATGTCTTTATCGAGATGGTTCATGGCACGGGATGTTTCATATTTATCGCCAGCGGAGCTTTTCTCTTCGCTGTTAGCAGATTGCTGGGCATTCGCAATGGCATGCCTGGCCGCATTTACACGTTGTTCAATCATTGAATGGCAATAATGTTTCAACCTGTTTTTAAAAGCTATTTTCCCGGCATCTGTCATACAATTCATTTAATAGCCAATGCTGTATTGTATTTTGTGAGGTCAATGGTTTTTAAGTTAGCAGGTTGGTGATTCCATGAACCATGAATCGCAAGTGCTGCTCCTATGGCCGATGCCTGAGAAACAGAAGAAGCATACACTTCAACACCCGGGTAAGCCGCCGCCAGCAGGTTCATGTATATTTTATTTTTTCCAAAACCGCCATCTACAAAAATCTTTTTCACGGGGCAGTTCTTTAATACCATGTTGGTTGATTTGACCTGTTGCGCTACCAGGTCGTGCATTAACTGGTGATAGGCATCATCAAAATTTGTATACGCTAAAAGATTTCTTTTTGCGAATGCAGACTTTTGCATCATGTAATCTGGCGATGTTTCCTGATCCGCTGAAAAATGCTTTGATATTTTTCCGGCCATATCCGGATCAAAAATTACTGTTTTATAATAGTTGGAAGCTTTATTAAAATGCAATGCCAAACGCTTCACCTGTTCTTCGTGCTCATTACCAGCAAACAACCGGGAAGCCTTAACTGGTTTACCATGATGTTCCATATAACAGAGGCAATCCTTATTTAACTCGGCAATGGTTAAAGATGTATGATTGAAAGGATTTAAACTGATGCACCAGGTACCGGTTGAGATCAAAACAAATGATTCTTTGAAAGTTGTCAGGTAGGGAATAAGCGCGGAAGAACTATCATGCAAGCCGGTACCACAAATGATGCTGCGATCTTTCCAGTGAGTTGTTATTAACTGATCAGATGGAACGATGGGGGCCAGTTTGTCAATGATGTTTTCGGCAAATACCCATTGATGATAACTATCTTCCCGGAAATTCCATAACGCTGTGTGACATCCGATACTGGTAATATCTGAGTAGTATTTTTTTGTAATCAGAAAACTCAGGTATTGCGGCAGGTGCAATGAACAATGAATTTTGTTAAACAATTCAGGTTTGCAATATTTTAGATAATACAATTGCAAACCCGAATTTAAATTCCCCAATACAGGCGAAGCCGTATTTACAGAGAATTCCGGGGCGGGACCATAGTGTTGATAAAATTGTTCCGACAATGCAATTGGAAATGACTTCAGGTAATTATATAATGGTGTGACCGGAATTCCTCTATTATCCAAATGAACAAAACTGGCACCATAACCGGAAAAATTAATGGCCTGTACCTGAAAATCCTGCAGCAACAATACTTCTTCCGCCGACTGTATCATCCATTGCGTTAATTTTTGCAGATCCTCGCACACATCACCATCTTCATCCTTTGTCTCATCCATGTTCGCAGACTTTTCCCAGACAATCCGGTATTGATCGTCAAACAGGAATAACTTTTTATTGGTCTTCCCTATATCGAATATTGCTATGACTGGCGTAGCGGGCATATGAGAGCTCAGATAATTCTTATTTGATGGAACATGGGATCAGGAATCTGTATTTAGGTCATATCCTAAGTTGCTTTTATTCATTCACAGAACTCTTACCTTGAGACACCAATTTCCAATTCCTGGTTCCAATTCCTAATTCCTCTCACAGTCCGGTAGCAACGGTCTTCTCACCTCGTTCTTTAATCAATCGCTGCCTGATTTTTTGTTCGCGGAATAATTGCAGTGGTTCCAACGCGGCTCCGGTTTGCAATCTTGATTCAGCTATCAGCGGCCGCACATCTGTGCGATATGCTTTTTGCAATATCTCCTGCGCCATAGCGACATCATTGGATTCCTGTGCAGCCGACAAAGCTTGCTTATCTACCAGTAATGCCTGTGCGTAGGCAATTTTTATTGCCTCTATTGATTGCAGTAAATCTTCTAATGGATCTTTTACATTATGAGAAGCATCTATCATCCATCCCAAATCAGTTGCATGGTTCATATTCCTGGCATCCATTCCTTCCACCAATTCATTAAAAATTAAAAACAATTGATAGGGATTGATGCTGCCTACGGTAAGATCATCATCACCATATTTTGAATCATTGAAATGAAAACCGCCTAATTTTCCTTCATTCAATAACAATGAAACGATCTGTTCAATATTGGCATTGGGTAAATGATGTCCAAGATCTACCAATGTAAATGCTTTAGGCCCCAATTTATTTGCATACAGTAATGACTGGCCCCAGTCGCCTACAGTCATCGAATAAAAATTGGGCTCAAACGCTTTGTATTCAACAAACATTTTCCAATGATCCGGTAATGCCGCATAAATTTCTTTTAACCCTTCCAATGTGCGTTGAAATGCTTTCCTAAAATTTAATTGACCGGGAAAGCAGGAACCATCGCTTAACCATACAGTCAGGGATTCGGAACCCAATGCCACTCCATGTCTGATGACTTCAATATTATGATCGATTGCCTGCCGGCGTACTGCCTTATCAACATGTTGTAAGGAACCAAATTTATAACTGTGTGTTTGATCTTTCTGATCCTGAAAAGTGTTTGAATTGACCGCATCAAAACGCAATCCTTGTTGTGCAGCCAATGTTTTAATAGCTGTCGGGTTTCCGGGAATGTCCCAGGGAATATGCAATGAAATTGCGCCACACGATTGGTTCAATGCGTGCAAGAGTCCAACATCTTCAATTTTTTCTTCCAGGTTGCGGGGTTCTCCACCTGCCGAGAAACGACCAAATCGCGTGCCCCCGGTGCCCAGGGCCCAGCTGGGAATAGCAATTTGAAATTCGGTCAATAATTTTACAATGGATTTTATGTCCTTAATGTCTGCGGCAGCATGATCAAACCTGCGGCGGTGTTCATTTTGCAAGGATTCATTGTGCGAAGTGATATGGTGTTTGCCTAATTTCATATACAAGAAAACATTTTATAGCTGCGCCTATTTTCTCCCGGTAATTTTTTTCCGAGCAACGTTGTTTTTTTCTTTTTTGCCCTGTTCGCCGGCACCAAATACTGCTTTTATGGCTTCCAGGTATTTAGTGCCGGTCCTTTTATCGGGCAATAAATAACTTCCTTCTGTCCACTCGTTCCAGGCATTGATGATAACAATCTTTTGTGCTTCCGGTTTTGAATCAATAAATTCTTTTGCTTTAACCAACGCGGATTGAAAAGCCGCAGGCGTATTATCTCCATTGAATACAGGTGTCCATGGATAACCTTTGTAAGTATCAAATTTATCTGATTGAATAAGTCGGGGAGTTACATCCCAACCCATGGTTACATTCGGATAATATTCTACACCTGGATATTTTTTACTGATTACGGGCCAGTATCGACTGTTTGCGTCTATTGCATCCTGGTAGCTGGCCACCGGCCACCCGGCTTTCGAAAGATCATAGGCATATAAAAAATTATAGGAAGTCAGGCTCGAAGTCTTTAAAGATTTAAACACATCTTCTGCGGTATTGGCGGTATTGATGGCCCGCTGCAACTGGTTGTCTGTGATACCCTGATCAATACAATTAAAATGTACTCCCGGAAAACCGGCAGCTTTTACTTTGTCATCAAATTGCTGCATGGCATAAGCTGCATTGGCAACGCTGCCAAAGCTTTCAATAAATCTTGATGTTTCAAAAATAGAAAAATAAGGTTTGCCCTCTATCTTCCAGTAATTGGGTTGGTTGAAATAATGAGTAATTATATAAGTGGTTATCGTATCCCATGTTTTTATCGATACCCTGCTGTCTGTAAGTTTCTCCTGGAAATTACTATAAGGTGTAGGATGAATATTGGCCCAGTTATGATTGGCCCACATGATGGCAAACTTAAGGCGACTGTTATTCGGTGCTTTCAAAAAACCTTTTTCCAAACCATCCTGGAGGTATAATCCTGTGGGCTGGTACCAATACCAATCATAAATAAAAACATTAATTCCATGGTCGGCAGCCAGATCAATTTCCTTTGCGGCCCATTTGGGATCCGATTCATCAAAGTAACCCCATAAAGGCACTTTGGGCTGAAGATGACCAGTGAATCTTGGTAATGCCAGTCTCACCAGGTCCCATTCTGTCCAGCCTTTGCCATGCCATTTCTCATTGAATGAATCCACGTGGTAATCGGGAAAATAATAGACCGCCACTTCATAATTGCCCTTGCCGGATGACTGCGAAAAACAGGTAGGCGCGGTCGTTATCAATTGCAATAAAAGGATGCAGGCAATCCGGGTGAGCTTTATATTATTAAGGGTTGTGATCATCAGGGATAACTGATTTTAAAAATTAAGGCATATAAAATACTTCCTGTAAACGGGTACTAATGGGTGAATTATCTGCATTTGTCTCCATTAAATCTTTCATGTACGCCCACCATTTTTTCATAACCGGTTTTCCAGGCAGTTCATCCAACTTAGTTTTGTCAGCAATGGTAAGATAACCAAATAACAGATTGGTTTCTTCATCAAGGAAGATAGAATATTCTTTCATACCCATTTCTTTGAGTAAGGCCTGCAGTTCCGGCCACAATTCTTCGTGCCGCTTTTTGTATTCAGCTTCGCAACCCTTAAAGAGTTTCATTTTAAATGCTACACGTTGCATAGTGAGATTGACTGTTATTAATAAAGGCTTATTTATTTAATGCATTTCAATAAATGCTGCGGTTGATGGGCCGCCGCGTAAATTATTCAGATACTACAAACACTGAATTAATAGCATTGAGTTTCAGTGGAAAACTGGTAAAGACCTGTTTGCCCTTTGTAATATACTTTATATCACTGGTAACTGTACTGGATCCATTATAGGGATTCATTAAAACCGGTTTAATTTTTCCCTTTACCTCCACTACCGTATTCACTTCATCATCACTCGAATTAGAAAAGAAATAAATATCTTTTCCTTCTTTCTTTTTATGGATATAACTGAGCATTCCATTGGCGCTGTGCGGTGTGGGGTTGCCTCCAAAACTTACATCTGCGATGAGGTCCATATCTCTCATTACCTGTGCCAGTTTACCGGCACTGGCTACTGGCATAAATAATAACTTGCCGCCTTTTTTGTTACTGATTATTCCTGTTTCATTTACAGGCACCGGTATTTGTGTATCTAGCTGGAACATGGATTTTATCAAGCCAGTTACGCTTGCATCTTCACCAAATTCAGCAGACTTAGATGGCAGTATGGAAGTGAAAATAATTTTACCACCATTGTCATAAAACAATTTCATTTTCTCCAGCGCCCTTACAGAAATTGTTTTACCACCGGGCACAATCATTAGTTTATAGGTTTGTTTGTTAACGGTATTGTTCAATACCATTTGATCATTGCTGATGACAATTTTTCCGTCGTTGAGCATTTCAGGGTGAATAAAAGTAAAATCGCGGTGCACTTCATTGCTGAGCATATCACTGATGGCAAGATAGTCAGTCCCCGGGGCAACAAACTTTCCCCAATCGCCAATGCCTTTGGATTTATCCCTGAAATAAAACCAACTTTCGAGCGAGGCAATCGGGTAAAGTACCGCTATGTCTGAAACGGTTTGTCCGCCCTGTAACATCATGCAGGATCTGCCTGCCCATTCATTATAATCATTTAATGCGGGACCAATTTCTGTGCTGTACTGAGAGATCAATGGTGGAATACGAACGGCATTGCTATCCGGGTTGTACCACATGCCATGTGGCACCAGGAAATTGATGCCTCTCGAAAAAACATCCATGGCCGCACGGTACAGTGTTTTCTTATTGAATTTTTCGCCGCCAAACCAACCAATGGCGCCATAAATCTCTGCTGCTACTACCGGCTTATCGTATAGGTTAGCGGATGAACTTATCAATTTAAATCCCTCACGTCCGTGGTTATACGAAAAGATAAGATCCATCAGCGGGATATGCTGGTAACGGTAATATTTTAAAATATCGCCGTTCATGTCCACTGGTTGTATTTCATAATTTCCGGGTGGATGACCTGAACTTTTTAAACCGTATTTATTGCACCATTCTGTGACAACTTTTGGAAATCCTTCAGACAACAGCACAGCTCTTGTATTAAACAATGCTACTCTTGCTGCATCCGTTTCCGGTCCTATATCCATCCACAGCGCCGGGTAATACAATGCAGGATCTTTCCCGTACAGCGTCTTGAATTTTTCATTGAACTGGTAAGTCCAGGTTCTTTCTCCATGCGACTGCAAAGTGAAAAAACCAACATCATCAAAAAAAATCTGGTTGATGACGGTTCCAAAATATTTTTTATACCTGATCGCGAACTGTTCATTGTTCAGGGCAATGTATTTGCTGATTGCCTTTGGGTCCAGGTAATCAACCGCAATATCATTGGAAGCGTTACTATTGAGTACATTGCAGGTAAATAACATAACCCGCCACTCACCAGCCGGTACGGGCCAGGTTAATTGATTGCTATTTACTGCTTTGCTAATATCCATTCTTTCTTTGGTGGCTGTATTCATCGCAACGGCTGCCATTAACTTCCCCGCAGGTATCTCTAAATTTAGGGTAGCCGTTCCTGTTACCAACGTGTCGGTTTTGTTTAATACTTTCCTGGTGTCGCCGGGATAAAGTTGTTTCATTCTACCTCCCGCAGAACCACTGGGAAAATCAAGATCGTCATACCAGATTATTTTTATTCCCAGGTTTTTTGCCTTATTCAAAATGTGTTCGTAAAATTTGAAGTAGTCGTCACTGAGATAGGCCGGCTCCATACCGGGAAACAGTTTATTGGAACCAAAACCGGGTTGTGCTGAAACAGGCAATACTGTGATGCCACCAAAATTACTTTTGAATTTAACATCGTTCATCTGGCTGTCGATACCCTCGTTGCTTAATTTACCGTTCAGGTGCCAGAAGGGCATGGGTTTATATTGGACAGGTGGGTTTTTGAATAAGGAAGCAAAGCCGGTAGTCTGCGCCGGCGAAACAAGTGTGATCAAAACTGCGCTCATTAAAATGGTCAGCGTCCTTTTATTCATATAATTTTTATTATTATTATTCATGTTATCGCATAAACGCCATTGCAACACCGCCATCTACATTTAGTACATTACCGGTGGACTTGTTCATTAACCCACATACAAATACATAACAGGCATTGGCTATATCATCGGGCAAAATGGTTTCATTCAGCAATGTACGTTTAGCATAATAGGCCGGCAGTTCATCTACTGTAATGCCATACGCTTTTGCTCTTCCTTCTGCCCAGCCACCGGCCCAGATATTACTGTCTGCAATAACTGCATCCGGATTGACTGCATTCACCCGTATTTTATCAGCACCCAGCTCAGCCGCGAGGAGTCTTGAAAGATGTGCCTGTGCTGCTTTTGCTGAACCATAACCGGCATTGTTGGGACCTGCCACTATTGAATTTTTTGATACAATGTTGATGATATCCCCACCCAGGTTTTGCTTCCGCATTGTTTCCACACCAGATTTTGATACCATGAATTGTCCCTTGACAAGTATATCATATAATTTATCCCAATCCTCAATTGAATGATCTGCTATCGATTTTGAAATACTGATACCGGCATTGTTTACAATGATATCTACACCCCCAAAGGCAAGTGCCGCTGCGGTAAATGCTTTTTCAATAGACTCGTAGTTGGTAACATCCAGCAATACAGCTGATGCCGCGTCTTTACCAAATTGCTTTTGAAATTGCTGCGTAGCATTTTCCAGTCTTTCCTGGTTTATATCATTGATGATAACACAGGCACCTTCCTGCGCAAATTTCTTTGCAATTGCTTTGCCGATTCCTCCCGCACTACCAGTAACCAATGCAATTCTTCCACTCAGCGATTTTGGTTTGGGCATTCGTTGCAACTTTGCTTCCTCCAGTAACCAGTATTCAATATTGAATGCTTCCTGTCTTGGTAATGAAGTATAGGTGGATATGGCTTCCGCACCTTTCATGACATTAATGGCATTGATGTAAAATTCAGCCGCTACCCTGGCTGTTTGTTTGTCTTTCGCAAAAGTGAACATGCCAATACCAGGATAGAGAATTACAACGGGGTTTTCATCGCGAATGGCCGGACTATTGGTATGCTTACAACCATTGTAATAATCTATATACATGTTGCGATAAGATTCAAAGGAAGGTGCTAATCTTTCCCTGATGACTTTTATATTATTTAAATCATCCGTTTGTTGCAGATCTAATACAAGCGGACTTATCTTGGTGCGTAAAAAATGATCAGGACAACTTGTACCCAATGGTGCCAGTCTTACCAGGTCATTTGAATTGATGAATTCCAATACACGTGCGTCATCTGTAAAATGACCGATCATTCCATTTACTGCAGTTGTATTTTTTTTATCGCTGTTAGAACAAAACCCACGGAGTATTGGCGCCAATGCGGCAGCCTGTTTCAATCGAAGAGATTGTTCGGCACTTTGTATTTTTTGACCGCCAAACACGGGGCGTTTTTTTCCATAATTTTCTTGCAGGTATTCAGCGCAACGTTCAATCACTTCCAATGTATTCAAATAACTTTCATATGCAGTATTGCCCCAGGTAAACAAACCATGAGAGCCCAGCATGATTCCGCGGATGCCCGGGTTTTCATCCAGGCATTGTTTTAATTTCAACCCCAGATCAAAACCGGGTCTCTGCCATGCTACCCAACCAATTGTTCCATTGAACAGGTGCTGTGTGATTTTCTCTCCATCTTTTGCAGCTGCGATAGCAATTGCAGCATCAGGGTGAAGATGATCAATATGTTTGAAAGGAAGAAAACCATGCAACGCTGTATCAATAGATGGTGCCTTGGAAGCCAGATCATAAATGCAATGATTAAACAATTCCACCATCTCATCTTCATGTTCAATTCCACGATAGATATTTTTCAAAGACAGCAGGCGATCCATATATAATGCTGCAAGTCCGCTGCGTTTTAATGTTCCAATATCACCACCAGAACCTTTTACCCACATTACTTCCGTTTGTTTGCCGGTTAAAGGATCATTTGTGATTGCTTTGCAGGACGTGTTGCCACCACCGTAATTGGTTAACCGAAGATCGGCGCCCAGTAAATTTGAGCGATAGATCAATAAACCCACTTCATCGCCTTCCAGGCTGGCTGCTGTTTTCTCATCCCACAGGTAACTTACGTGTTTAAAATTTGTTGTTCCAACTGGCATGATAAGGAGTTTTAATAATATTTTTTATTGATGCAATTTATTGCCATAACCTACAATCAATACAGAAATGATAATGGTTACGATACCCAATGCAATCATTGATTTTGTTTTCTGATTGACGCCTTTCCATTCTTTCAAAACAATACCCCACATATTTGCCACCAGGATTATAAAAGACATGTGTAATATCCATGAACTGGCGCCATTGCCCAATTTACTTTCCCCCATTCCATAGAAAAAGAATTGCAGGAACCAGGTGATACCGGCCAGTGCCGCAAAAAAATAATTGGATAACAAAGGCGTTTTTGCATTGGTATAATCGCCAAAAGTTTTATTGCGTGCGTTTAGTATCATGCACCAGATAAAGTTGGTGGTTAACCCGCCCCAGAGTACCACTACGTAAGTGACATTGTTCTGAAATAAAAATTCGCCTTGTGCAGGATGAGCGGCTTTCCAAATTGCATTGGCAGTTTCTGCCATTGGCTTGCCAGCTTCCAAACCAAAATTAAAACACGCACTTAAAACCCCGGATACAATAGAAACAAAAAGACCGAGACCAAATTTATATTCGTTTGATGTTTTTATTCCATGCGGTTCAGTGTTGCTGGCAGATGAAATTTGTCTTTCTTTCATGGTACCTGCTTTACCGCAAAATATGATTCCCACAATGCAAAGCGCAAGACCGCCCAATACTGTTAAACCCCAGGTTGAATGGGATAACATACTAAATGTATCCTTGCCGGCTTTTGGAAAAAAATCGTAATAGATAGATGGAATCAATGCGCCGAAAACCATACACAACCCAAGAATGATACTGCTTCCCAATGAAACACCTAAATAACGAACGCCCAGTCCGTAAGTTAATCCGCCAATTCCCCAAAGCAACCCAAACAAATAAGCCAGGCCGATGGTACTACCAGGTGTCTGTTTTATGATATCTGCAAAACCAGGAATGGTGAGCCATGCTGCAAGAGGTGGTACAATGAGCCATGAAAACAAACCTCCAATGATCCAATAACTTTCCCATGCCCAACCCCTGACTTTCTTATAAGGTATATAGAAACTACCGGAGGCAAATCCGCCTATGAAATGAAAAATGACCCCTAAGATTACTCCCATGATAAAATATTTTCAGAATGGCTGGCAAATAAAAGTAAATTTAAAAGTTAGGATTCATTAATCTGTCATGTACCATCATGGTTTGAGCAATATTTCCGGCTTTTACACTTAAAACACTATTTTTTGTGGTCATAAATACCCAGAACGATGAACTTGAAAACGAAACGTTATTAAATATATATGAACTGCTGATACAATGAAAAAGGAGACACTTTTGCGGCATTTGTCGATAGATTTTTACTCAGCTACACCCAAGTACCTGCAACTGGCTAATTCAATTATCAGTGCCATCAGTTCGGGCGAGTTGAAGAGAAATGAAACACTTCCATCCATCAATGAACTCAGTTTTGAATTTGAAATTTCGAGAGATACTGCTGAAAAAGGTTACAAGCACCTGAAAAAGTTAGGCGTATTGGGATCCGTACCCGGCAAAGGGTACTTTGTAAAAAATGCTGAACTGCAACAACCCCTGAAGATTTTTTTGTTGTTCAATAAATTGAGTGCCCACAAAAAAATTATCTACGATGCTTTTGTAAATGCCATTGGTGAAATGGCGAGTATTGATTTTTATATCTATAATAATGATTTCGCGTTCTTTAAAAAATTATTGTTGAACAAAAAAGATGATTACACTCATTATGTAATCATTCCCCATTTTATTGAAGGTGGTGAAAACGCCAATGAGATCATTAATGAGCTTCCTAAAGACAAATTGATATTATTGGATATCCTGGTACCGGGTGTAGCGGGAAACTTTGCTGCGGTGTATGAAAACTTTGAAAAAGATATTTATGATGCATTGGAACAGGCATTAAAGCGACTGCGCCATTACCATACGTTGAAAATAATTTTCCCGGCCCATACTTATCATCCGCAGGAAATTCTCAAAGGATTTCACCGTTTCTGCCATCAATATGCTTTCAACGGTAAAGTGGTGCATGAGATTGCCACCGAAACCATTCATGAAGGTGATGTCTATATCAGCCTGATGGAAAATGACCTGGTGATACTGATTGAAAAAATACTCGCGCTAAAAATGAAAGCCGGTAAACAGGTGGGCGTGATTTCCTATAACGAAACGCCTTTGAAAAAAATAATATTGAACGGAATTACAACCATCTCAACTGATTTTCAACTGATGGGCGAAAAAACGGCAAAGCTTATACTGGAAAATTCTAAAGAACATGTGCCAATTCCTTTCAAACTTACCCTGCGCGCTTCCCTTTGAAAGAAATAATAAAAAGATCAAAACAATAATTTCACTTATCCCCCACTGTTATAGAATAGAGCTTACCTTTCTCCGTGCCAAAGCTGGTAGTATATCCATGATCATCAGCAACTGATTTTGTATTAACAGCAATAATTTTTACAGGTATGGATGTCCTTATTTTGCAAATACCTCCCGACAATGATTTGACAGAGGCACTGGTCAAACGTTTATTTTTCCAGTTCATGTCTATTTCAAAATTCCCCCTTGCTTTCAAGCCCCTGATCGATCCAGCTGACCATGCATCTGGCAATGCAGGTAGCAATGATATTTCACCCAAATGACTTTGCAGTAACATTTCAATCATTCCTGCGATGCCACCAAAATTACCATCAATCTGAAATGGAGGGTGTGCATCAAAAAGATTTACATAAGAGCCACCGCCATTGGCATATTGAGTACCGGTTTGCCCGGTTAAGTGCAATAAATTTTTTATCATCGCATATGCATGATTGCCATCCAGCAACCTTGCCCAGAAATTAATTTTCCATGCAAGGCTCCAACCAGTGCCCGCATCTCCTCTCAATTCCAGCGTTTTTTTTGAAGCCGCTGCAAATGCCGGAGATGTGGTGGGTGAAATTTGTCTTCCGGGATACAATCCAAACAAATGTGAAACATGGCGGTGATGCGGTTCCGGATCTTCCCAGTCTTTATACCATTCCTGCAGGTTTCCTTTTTTGCCAATATGCAATGGAAATAATTTGTTTCGCTTTTCTATAATCATATTGCGATAGGCGGCATCTTCCTTCAATTCTTTTGATGCATCAATGATATTGGTAAATAAATCCCAGATAATAGACATGTCCATGGTAGTTGCCACCGACACACTTCCCGGTTTCCCATTATCATCAAAAAAACTATTTTCCGGCGAAACAGATGGTGCGGTTACCAGGCGACCGTCCTTATCTTCTACCAACCAATCCAGGCAAAATGCAGCTGCCCCTTTCATTAAGGGATAAGCAGTCTCTTTCAAAAACTTACTATCTTTCGTATAAGCATAATGCATCCACAAATGATGCGAAAACCAGGGAGAACCCATGGTCCAGTTGGCCCAGGTTGGGTCACCTTTTCCTATATCGCCCACCGGGTTGGAAAGCGCCCATATATCACTGTTATGATGTACAGCCCAACCATTTGCATGATAGAATTCTTTGGCAGTTACAGCGCCTGTAACTGCAGCGTTTTTTATAAAATCAAGAAAGGGAATATGCATTTCTGAAAGATTGGCGGCTTCAGCGGGCCAGTAATTCATTTGTACATTAATGTTGGTTGTATAATTGGCACTCCAGGGCGGTTGCAATTCTTTGTTCCAAATGCCCTGCAAATTAGCTGGCGGGCCTCCGGGCCTTGAACAGGAGATCAATAAATACCTTCCATATTGAAAATACAATGTTTCAAAGGAAGGATCAACCGCGCCTTCTGTGTATCCAAACAGTCGCTCATCTGTTGGTAACGAAGCGTTGCTATTGTTTAGAGGACCAGCCAGGTTAAAAGTAAGCCTGTTATAAAAATGATGATAATCCGCTACATGATTATTATACAGCGTCATCCAATTTTTTTTCTCTGCCGCTTCCAAATATTGTGTAGCAATTTTGTTTGCATCTTTTCCCTGTGAGTCGGGGCATTTATCAAAACCATTGAAACTTGTAGCAGCGGAAAGCATCAGCAAAACTTCTGTTGCGTTTTTTACGCTGATACCTGAAGTGTCTGTGCTGATGCTACCATCCTTACTTATGGCTTTCAATAATATTTCAAAACGCATGCCCCTGCATCCTGCCGTGTCGTCCTGTAAAACAGGCTGCCCGCTTTTCACGTAATTGGGTTCGATGTGTGAGGGTGCCTTCCCTTTCAATACCAACTCACTGTTACCAACAACCGATTTACTATTTTTAACCTGGCTATTGATGCCGGCTGTAAAATTTAATTGTCCCGGTCTATCGCTGCGGAGACGAATGATCAATACCTGGTCCGCGCCTGAACTGATGATTTCCCTTGTAAAAGAAGTATTATTAATTTTAAACTTTGTGGTAGAAATGGAATTGTCGATGTTGAGATCACGATAATAGTAAGAGGCTGTTGTGTCTTTAAATTGTTGTTTAATGATTAAATCCGCCATGGGCAAATAGGATTCAGAATAATAGCCCTGCATTTTTTTTGTGTATTCATAAGCTTTAGCATAATCCTCATTTTTTAACAAGGCGTCGCGCACAATCTGTAAGTTATCGTATGCACCCGGGTTCACATTTGTACGAACAGGTCCGCCGGTCCATAAACTTCCTTCATTCAATTGAATCAATTCTTCCTCCACGCCTCCAAATACCATGGCACCCAGCCGGCCATTGCCAACCGGTAATGCTTCTGTCCAGACCGTTGCCGGTTTTTTATACCATAGTTTGTTTATTTGCTGGCTATACAACGATAAAATAATGGCTTGTAAGATTAAAGTCACAAGTGCAATTCGTTTGATCATATTTTTAAATTCGGTATTGAAATCATTACTCTATTTCCACCATTCCCTTGATAACACCGGTCGCAGGTTTCAGCCAGCTATCAAAAACGCTGGCCAGCTTTTCAAACTTTACGCGATGTGTGATATAGGTAGCGGGATCAATTCTTTTATCTTTTATTGCATTTATTACCTGTACAAAATCTTCCCGGTTTGCATTGCGGCTACTCATCAATGTCGATTCCCGCTTATGAAATTCAGGATGACTGAATATGAGTTCTTCTTTCTGTAAACCAATCAACACATACCTTCCACCATGGGCCAGCCATTGCAGGGCATTATTGATGGCTTTTTGATTGCCGGTGCAATCAATCATTACGGTGGGCATACCGCCGTTGGTAATTTCGATCAAACGTTCACTTACATTATCTTTGGATGCATTGATAGTGTGATGAATGAGCAGTTTGTCTTTACAAAATTGCAGTCGTTCATCATTTACATCCATCGCAATTACCTGCGCGCCGGCAATTCCTGCAAATTCCATGGTACCCAGCCCGATGGGGCCCGCACCTATAATGAGTACAAATTCATCGTTCATGATATTGGCGCGGCGCACACCATGTGCACCAATAGCAAGCGGCTCAACCAACATAAGTTCATCATAATCCAGGCCATTGGATTTTATCAATGACTGAGAAGGTACAGATAAATATTCCAGCATACCACCATCAATATGTACTCCACAAACTTTCAATTGAACGCAACAGTTGGGTTTACCATTCCTGCAGGCTATACATTCTCCGCAATTAAAATAAGGGATGAAGGTGAGTGCCTCACCCGGAACAAATCCATCCGCATTATCTGCATCAATTAAATCTCCGGCCAGTTCATGGCCCAGTATCCGGGGATAATTAAAATAAGGTTGTGTTCCTTCATAGGCATGTAAATCCGTTCCGCAAATACCAATGCGTTTGATTTTAATAATGGCATGACCCGGCTTTACTACGGGAGCAGGCGCATCGCTGTATTCAAAAACGCCGGGCTTTATACAGGTGAGTATTTTCATGAAACTAACCAGTTATTATTTTTTGAAACTTATCTTATACACTACCGCATTCTCTGACGGATAATTTTTCAGCGGCTTTATCTGCAGCGCTTCCGGTTGCTGTGTCCAGTTTATTTTCTCATTGCTACCCAGCAATTCAATTGTATTGATGGTACCGTTACCCGATTTTATGCCCAATGATTTTATAACGGTATTGGATAGTGGCACACCGAGTGCAATCGCGTATAATGTATCGCCTTTAGTAGTGAAGCGAATGTCTTGTGCCGTAAATGGCTTTTTCTGATCAGAGAAACTTCCGCTGGCAGACTCTGTCGGTCCTTCGCCAAATATTTTCCAGGGGCGGGTACCATAAATGGATGCTCCATTTACATCCAGCCATTTGCCGGTTCCCAATAAGGTTTGCGTTTCTTCATCGGTGATGGTACCATCAGGTCTAGGACCAATGTTCAATAAGAGGTTCCCGTTCTTGCTAACAATATCCGCGAGATTCGTTATAACATACTGAGCATTTTTAAATGTATTGCCACTTGCATAACCCCAGGAGTTATTCCCGATTGCATCATCTGTTTGCCAGGCCAGTTTACGAATACCAGCCAGCTTGCCACGTTCAACATCCAACACAGCTGCTTCAGCAGGAAAAGAAATATTTTTATAATTTATGGCAACCCCCTGGTTCCATTCCAATCCCTTATTATAATAAAATGATGCAAACGATTTACGGTACGGATCCATAGCGGGTTGTTCTATCCACCAATCAAACCAAAACAATTGGGGATGGTAATTATTAACCAGTTCAGTATTGCGCAATAACCAATCATTCATGTATTCGGGAGAAGGTGTTTCATTTTCCTCGCGTGCAGGTCCATAGAAATCGGCATAGGCAGGATCAAGCACATCCGATTCAAACTTCCGTCCGCCATTCATAAAAAACCAATGTTCTATTCGGTGAGAAGATAAACCGAAAACCAAACCCTGTTTGCGTACTTCATTGGCCAGTTCTCCAATGATATCGCGGTGCGGTCCCATTTCAAACGCGTTCCATCTTGACAATGCGGTTTTATACATCGCAAAGCCATCATGATGTTCTGCCACCGGCACTATATATTTAGCACCTGCTTTTTTAAACAACATCACCCATTGTGCGGGGTCAAATTTTTCAGCCTTAAATTTTGGAATAAAGTCCTTGTAACCAAATTTATTTTGCGTGCCATATGTTTCCACATGGTGTTTGAATTCTTTGCTATCCTTCAGGTACATCTGTCGCGGATACCATTCTGAACCATATGCGGGTACAGAATAAACGCCCCAGTGAATAAAAATTCCAAACTTGGCATCCCGGAACCAATCGGGTACCTGGTATTTTTTTAATGACTCCCAGGTGGGCTGATATCGTTCCTGCGCATAAATTTTACTGCCGTATTCAATTGAAAAAAATAAAATACATGTAAGTAGCATCCATTTTTTCATGTTCGAATTTTTATTCATTAGAAAATAAAGTCTGCGCTGTGAAGAATACTAATGTATTTCTGATAGGTTTATGATAACAGACAGATTGCCATGCAATGGTACAAAAAGATTCATTGCGCTGTTGAAACTATTTCCAATTGACAGCTGCAATAGAAAATAATAAGTCCCGGCTTCAATGTACCAGCTTTTTGTGGGCAACGCTTTAAATTTATTTCAATAGCAAAACTTTTTTACCCGATAACCTTCTGACAGTAAGTAAGCCACCAGCCTTCATTGGCATCCATTCGTATCCTTCACCTTCTTTATTTTCTTTTAGTGCAAGGGTTCCCAATAAAACAGCAGAAGGTTTTTTTGCAAGACTTATTTTTTCCATACCGGTAGAATCAAATGTGCGGTAGAATAATTTCACTTTGGCACTATCAACATTATCAAAATTCAGGAATATAAATTTTTTAAATTTGCCTGCGTAATCTGCCTGTTGTACAATTGAAGTAGAAGATAAAATATGATCCTCACCCGGCGGTGCTAATTGTGGTATCGCATCCATTGCCCGCAGGTAATGTCGTACATAATCACCATATCCGTCTGTAAGCCAGGGTTCGTCCTGCGGAAAACGATTCTTACCATCAAAGTCCACCATATACGTGGCCCAATTTAATTCCCGTATTGCGTTTTCATATAAAGTACTGTCCCCCGATAAACTTACATACAACAATTCATCAGCGGCCTGCCTTGAAGAATGACTGTTTGCCGGTGTCTGGTAAACAGTTTGTTCATTGGTAACTATAACGCCGTATTTTTTCCATTTTTCATTGGCAAAATTTTTATGTACCCAAGAGATAATTTTCATCACATCATTCTTCCAGTCCGGAAAATAGTTGCGGTGTTCCATGATATACCGCGCAAAAGTCATGGCATTGATTTGTGTTTCGCTCCACCAGTCAACATCTTCAAAAAAAGGGCCCCATTTATTTTCTTTCATCGGAAAATGCTTCATCCAGTTCAATATAGTATTGAAACTTTGCTGGTAAGCATCCCTTTTACCCACTTTTAAATCTGAGAGGACAGAAAAAAGTTGCAGTGCAGGGGCCCAGTTACTGGTATAACCTGCGGTATCAATCCAGGTTCCGGTAAAATCATGATTGCGCAGCAGCACCGTCTCGCCGGTAGACACATTTACTTTAAATGGCAAAGGCGAATAATTGATATTTCCTTCCTTTACATGCGCAGATAATGTATTGGCAATTTTTATGGCAGCATCCAGGTAAAGATTGTTTTCATTCACATTGAAAGCCGAACTCATTTTATACAGGTGCACCAGTTCCAATGCAAAGGATGCTGCCTTATCTGGTTGAGTAACATCTTTTCCTGCACGCATATCACCATCATACATTCCTGAATAGATATAACTGTTATATGGAAAGGGAAGATTTGGCCATTGGCAATTTGACGGTGATAATCCATGCGTAAGATAATAGTCGGCAATAAAAGCCATGTTCCCTTTGATCCTTTCATTGCCGCTGAATGGATAATACAAACGCCAGGATGAAAGCGCCATGGCAAACTGGTCGCCGCCAATACCACGCGGATCATTAAACGCAGGGTTCCAAACCTGGTGATTCATATAATAAGGAAGCCCGTTCATGTCCCTGCGCATGGTATCCCAGAAGTTCCAGACCAGGCCAATTATATGTCCATACGATTTTCCGGGGCTTTCATTGTACCAGGGAATAATTTTTCCAGCTTTATCTGTCTGAATAGGATGGTAGATAAGCACTTCCTTTTTTTGTGCCGGGAGATTGATGGTAACAAAATACAAACAAACAATAACAAATAATTTGGATAGAGAGGACATGGCGTGGTTTTTTCAAATATAATTTATTGGCAATTAAATTCAAGCGGATTAATTCCAATGCAGCTTTTACCGGCAATAGCGATTAACCAACTTATCCTTACATTTCCAGCACTCACTCATCAACCCGGCAGGCTACTTGTAATAATAATCTGGCGGGAAAACAGTACCCGCTGGCAGGAAACAGGCCAATTCAAATTCACTGTTTTGATTAGCACGTTTTTTGACGTTTTATAAACAGTAATTGACGGCAATTTTGATTAATATAGCAGATTAAATAAAACAAACATGAAAAATAGCCTGATGGTTTTGTCTCTCATTTTATCAGTACCTGTATTTGCGCAGTTAACGGTTACTGAACAGTTTCAGAAAATAGCTACCGTTCAGCAGGCACAACAATATATTGATGCCAATAAACCACTTAAACCCACAATACTTAAATTGTCTTATGGAAAAGATTCTTCGTTGATTGAAAAAAGACTTCTTCGCCAGAACAAAGGAGATATCTTTTCAGTTGGGTATGTAACCTATAAGGTACTGGAAGCGGAAGAAACCGTTAATTACCGCGCCAATTATATATTTTTGGATGGCTCTTCCCTATCACCGCAACAAGTGGATAGTCTTAAAAAATTAATCGTTCAAAAAGCAAATGCGGGTACATCATTTGAACAGCTTTCTGATCAATTCACCATGGATGGCAATACCACGCATGGCGATACTGGTTGGTTTTTTGGCGAGGAAATGATGCCCAAAGAATTCCAGGAAGCAGTTAAGAATCACAAGCTGGGTGAAATATTTTTTGTGGATGTATCAGATAAACAGTGGCACTATATTGTTAAGAAATCTTATGAAGACCAGGTTAAAAAAGACATTACCGTTCTGAGATCCAATGGAAGGTAATGACCAGGTGTTTGAGAATATTTTTACTACCCCGGATATATACAAAAAGGCAATGGCGTTTAACCATTGCCTTTATTAATTTAATTATCAATTTTATTTGCCAGCAACCGAAGTTTTTGCTGAACCGGTATTTTTAAACGTGATGTCAACCGCCTGCATCACAACTTTATCATTACCTGCTTTTTCATTCCTGAAAACGAAATAGATGTTGTGAAATCCCTGTGTTGCTGCAACAGGTGCCGAGGTTTGAACATTCATCATCTTCATGATTGCGTCAAAATCTATTTTAGGGGGGGCTTTGGGTGCGCCGGCTTTTGCTCCTGGTTTATCTCTTGATTTAGCATTGTCGGGCCCACCCATAAATTTCCTGAAATCAAAATCTTTTGAGACAACCGTATCGGTTTTACCAATGAGCTGACCGTCTGGTTTATCAAGATGTACTTCAATTACACCTCCCACCGCACCAGACCTCGGTTGTGCCTGCACGGTAAATTGAATTTCCTTAATACCGGTAAGATCAATATTCTTATACCCGAGATATGAATCATCTCCCTTCATATAAAAAGCTACGACCGGTGTAGTCACCAGTTGTGCACCTTTATTTTCATCTGCCAGTTGCGGATTTACAGATGGATTTCTAAGCGCAACGATGTTTTCTGTTGAAAGACCGGGTACAGCATTGTTTCCTTTATCTGTATAAGCGGCTCTTAACAAATAACCTCCTTTGCCATTTTCACCAGCCGGAACTTTTGTGGTAAATGTTCCGGTCATTGGAATATTAGATGAAGTGATTTGCTTCTGTGAAAGACTCAAAATATATTTCACCATCGTCTCTGCCTGCTTTTGGGATAACTTGGGATGCGCTGCCATGGCATGCTGTCCCCAAACTCCGCCACCCCCATGTATAACTTTTGCAGACAAATTAGCTACTGCTGCAGGATCTGCTTTATATTTTTCCGCCACATCTTTATAAGCAGGACCAACAGATGTTTTGCTAATCATGTGGCAGGATTTACAATCATTGGAATTAATAAGATAAAGACCCGCAGAAAATCCAGTTCTTTCATCAGCAGCGCGGTGATTCTGTGCTATTGCAATGGGATCAAAACCTTCTGGTACATAATCAAAATTAACCGCAACCATATCGGGTTTTATTTTGCCATCGGCTAAACTTCCATCTTCTTTATCTTTTACGGAAATGGTATACGCCAGCGGCGCATTGGCAAAAAAGAATGACTTGTTACCGTTGCTGATATCAACCGCAACCTGCGGAGGATCATTGCCGGCTTTTAGTTCTATTGTTTTACTGTTGGCTTCTCCCTTTGAATCAGTAACTGTTAATGCAGCGGTATAACTTCCGGGTTGATCCAATGTTATGCTTCCTTCTGGTTGTGTAAATGTCTTCACTACTTTATCTCCCGAACTGATCTTCCATTCGTATTTCAATGCGTCCTTATCATATTTATCAAAATCAACTGTTCCCTTTGACGATAGATTTACAGTAAATGGAATGGCACCCGCAGTTTTATCTGCCGTTGCTTGTACAGAAGGTTTCCGGTTACCGGAGTTGTACTCAATGCGTACCAGCGCTGAATTATCATTGCCCCTGAACCAGGATGATCCATATTCTAATGCATACAAATCACCTTCCGGACCAAACTTCATATCAAGCGTGCTGCTGAAATTCTCCTTTGGCATAAATTGCTCCATTGATTTATAATTACCCTGTTCATCCATTGAAATAGACATAATCCATCCGCGCATGAAATCAGTTACCAGCCACTTGCCTTCATAATAATCAGGAAAAGGCCTTGCTGCATTTTTGAAATCTGCCTTGCGGAATACCGGACCGCCCGTTGCACTTCTTCCTGAGCTTCCTACCAGTTTAAAGGTATCAGACTGCGCATAAGGATACCAGATGAATGCTTTTTGCGCGGGTGGTAATTCTTTTAACCCGGTATTGTTTCTCGAATTATTGACAGGATGAGCCGGATCAAAAGCCGGTCCGAACACCGTATCAACATAATTATATTTTGTATAGGGAATATTGTCGCCAATAAAATAGGGCCATCCAAAGAATCCCGCTTTCCTGGCCTGGTTGAATTCATCATAACCTCTTGCACCGAACTTTGTATCTTCTGATGCATCGGGACCCACTTCACCCCAATAAATAAAACCTGTTTTAGAATCAATGGAAACGCGCCATGGATTTCGGTCTCCCATTACATAAATTTCAGGACGTGTTTTATCTGTTCCTTTTGGAAAAAGATTTCCTTCCGGTATGGTATAACTGCCATCGTTCTCAGGGTGAATGCGCAAAATTTTACCACGCAGATCATTTGTGTTTCCTGCACTGCGTTGATCATCCCAGCTTTCGCGACCTACTCTTTCATCTAAATCGGAGGTGCCGGAAATGGGGTTGGCGGTATTGTTACCAACTGTCATGTATAAATTACCTTCACCATCAAAGACCATACCCCCACCTGTATGACAACATACTTCGCGTTGAGTTGGAACTTCGAGGATAACTTTCTTCGTGGCTGCGTATAATGAATCATCGCGTAGTTCCCAACGGGCAAGCACATGTTTTTTTTCAACCGGGTCAGCGTAATAAAGATAAACCCAATGATTCTCGTCGTATTTCGGGTGAACCACTATTCCAATTAATCCTTCCTCCGCCTCGCTCACTACGCCTTCCTTACTGGTATACTTAGTGTTTACCGGAATAGTGGCCACCAATTTCATTTGGTTGGTTTTTAAATTAAAGGATTTCAGTCCTCCCTTTCGTTCAATGATAAAAACATGACCATCGTTGGTGAAACTCATTTCCATGGGTTCATCCATGCCTTCTGTCAGCACCACTTTGGTAAATCGGTTTTCTTCAGGAGTTTCACTGGAAGACACGGTTGCATCTGCCTGCTTTGGATTGCAGGAAGAAAACATGTTAGCGGTCAGCGCCAGGAGGCAAAAGAATAGTAAAATTGATTTTGATTGATAAACAATTTGTTTTGGCATACAATAGCGTTAGCGTGAATGATGTTTATTAGAAAGCTGGGAAGTTTGTGACCTCGCAATTTATCCGCTTATCAAATGTCTGCAAAATAAAAGCGACGACCGCCGGAAAAACTGCGACAAAAGGGGTGGCCATCCTGTTTACCAGATCTTTTTTGTTGCGCCGATTATTTAAATAATGACCCGAAAGAAATAGTAGGAATTTACAACGAAATTCAGGGATAATAAATGGGCATTATCTATGCTTCGACACAATACAATCGCAACAATTATTTTCAAACCGCTGATCGTTTGAATAGTGGGGTCTCACTCCAGATTATTAATCTATTTATAGGGATCAATGGGAACTATTTTTCCTTGTTCGTCATAAGTAAGTTCAGTGATTTTTATCGAACGAAGATGAGTAATGCCTTTACTCAAACAGGAATCATGATAAAATAAATACCATTTTTCATTGAAGGCACAAATAGAGTGGTGCGATGTCCATCCAACTACGGGATTCAGAATGCGGCCCTGGTAAGTAAAAGGTCCATATGGACTGTCGCCAATTGCATAACAAATAAAATGAGTGTCCCCCGTTGAATAAGAAAAATAATATTTCCCATTGTATTTGTGCATCCACGGTGCTTCAAAAAATCTTCTTTTCCTGTCTCCCGCTAAAAGTGCGTTGCCAGATTCATCCAAAATAATTATCTCCCCCGGCGTTTCCGCAAACTGTTTCATATCGTCGGAAAGCAATGCCACTTTGGATCCCAGTGCCGGTTCATTTGAAGCCGGTTCTCTATGATTTTCATTATATAAGTTGTTTCTATATTTCTGCATTTGTCCGCCCCAAATACCGCCGAAATACATATAAGATTTTCCATCATCATCAGAAAATACCGCGGGGTCAATTGAATAACTGCCTCTGATTGGCTCTAATTCAGGCGTAAAAGGTCCGGCAGGTGAATCTCCTGACGCCACCCCAATCTGAAATATTCCATCCGATCTTTTTGCGGGAAAATAAAAATAATATTTCCCGTCTTTATATGCCGCATCGGGCGCCCACATTTGCTTTTGCGCCCAGGGTACATCTTTTACATGCAGTACAACGCCATGATCCTTTACGGTTGCTCCGGGAAAATCCATTGATAGAACATGGTAATCCTCCATTGCGAAATGGCTACCTATATCATCAAATGGAATATTTGCTTCTATGTCATGCGATAAATAGAGATAAAGTTTTCCATCAAAAACATGAGCAGATGGATCTGCTGTATAGATACTCCTGATAATTGGTTCTGAGATGGACCTTTTATTTAAATCTTCAAAATCGATATGGCTGATATTTTTTTCCGGCATGGTTTATTGTCCGCAAAGAGTGCGATTTTATTGTTTTAAATTATTTTCCAGCTAAAAGATTTCTTCATCATTGCTGTTTATTTTCTTCTTGCCTTTAAATCATGTTCAATCGTCAATTCCAATTTCTTATTTATTTTATAACCGGCAAGCATAAATGCACCAATGATAAAAATAAGACCAGGATAAATGCTTACAGACATTCTGATACCAGAAATTGTGTCCGGCGTTTGCTGTGTTTTTTCAGCTATGTATCCATACTTTGCAAGCAAACCAGCTCCCAGTGCACCTCCCACACTAAGACCAATTTTGAGGCCGAATATCATGGCAGAAAAAATAATAGCTGTTGCCCTTCGGTTATTCTTCCATTCACTGTAATCGGCTACATCTGCAATCATTGCCCATAACAATGGAATGGTAACGCCATAGAAAAAACCATGCAAAATTTGTGCAAGGAAAACCAACCCGATTGAATTAGGTGAATAGAAATTAAACAATAGCAGGCATAAGGCAGACAGCAATAGAAATATTCCAAAAACATCTCTTTTCCCAAACCGATCTGCCAAAGGCTTCGAAAACATGATTCCTATAATCATCATTATAATTCCGCTGGCATTGAACAAACTATTTCCTGAAGTAGCGGTGTCGTTGGGCCATTGAAACCCGGTAGCGTTATTAAGCCAAACGGTAAATTTGTTGAATCCTATATTTTCCAAAAAGCTTGCAATTGACTGTTCACTCAGGTAATATTTAAAGTAATAAATATACATGCCGCCTTTTAGGGCTAACGTAATAAATACTAAAATGGTAAGTACTAGCATGATGATCCAGGGCCTGTTGCTGCTGAGATCCTTGAGATCCTGCCTTACTGAACTTTTTTGATTTTCGCCAGGTACAATTCTCTCTCTCGTTGTAAGAAAGGTAATGATGAAAAAAATGACACCTGTTATAGCAAAAATAAACATGACGGTTTTGAATCCTGCCGCTTTATCCCCGCGACCAAAGATTAAAACGAGTGGCAATAGTAAGGACTGAATAATAAATTGGGCCAGCATTACTGCAACGAAGCGATAAGAAGATAAACTGTTACGTTCTTTCATATCTCCCGTGATAACTCCACTGAGAGCAGAGTATGGAAGATTATTTGCTGAATAAATAATAACCAGTAAAAAATATGTGACAAGTGCATAAATTACTTTCCCTGTTTCGCCAATATCTGGTGTTGAGAAAGCCAGCATTGCAAGTATACCAAATGGAATAGATGTCCATAATATCCAGGGCCTGAATTTACCCCACCGGGTGTGGGTGCGATCTGCTATAGCCCCCATGATAATATTGAAGAAGGCACCAAAAAAACCTCCTGCGAAAATTATGACACTTGCTGTGCCTGCAGGAATTTTGTATACATCCGTATAAAAATAAGCAAGGAAAGTCATTAGAGTTTGAAAGATCAGATTAGCAGCTAAATCACCCAGGCTGTATCCGAATTTTTCAAGAAAGGATAATTTTTTTTCAATGGCAGCCATGAAGATTTTTTAAGCGATTATCAAACCCATATTTTTTTTAAAATCACCCATCCAACAGTTTCAACAAACGGTCACCATCTAATCAAAAATGATAGACGATCGCTACTGCTTTGAAAGGTTCTATTGATCAAAACGTTTCAATTGTATTTGTCAGTAACATATTTTATACCGCTTTGCTGCATCCTATGATCATCAGTTCAAAACTTCATAAACGCGAAAACTTACTGTTAAAATAAGGTACAAAACGCAACTATTCTTACATAAAACATTGGCTTGTTATTGTTGTATCCATACCAAATACATATTGATTTGCCGTATCAATTACAACTTACCGCACCCTGCATAATATAGTAAAAATAGAGGGGTATGACAGAGGAATGCAACTGTTATCTAAAAATAAAAATATGCTATCCTATCAGTTTTTAGTTATTTTATTAAATTATTTGGTTAATATAGCGGTTTTGAAGGAACCACTAATGCCGGTTTCAATTAATTATTTTAAGCATGCAAGCAGCAATTTCATTGGTAAAACCCGTCTTGTTACAATAGTGCAAAAAAATACATTAATGGATACGCTCATTCAGAAAATATATATTGAAGAACAGTATTCATTTGCCTGCAGAAAATACCGCACACCTAAGTTTGAAACCAACTGGCACAAACATGAAGAATGCGAGCTCATTGTTATTACTGAAGGTCACGGAACTGTTTTGGTTGGTGATTATATTGGTGAGTATAAAAAAGGTGATGTATTTCTTCTTGCCTCCAATCTTCCACACTGGTTCAGGAAATCGCATCAAAAAATGATCGGATGTGCAGTGGTGATTCATTTTCTAAAAGATTTCTGGGGAACCCAATTCCTGCATTTGCCGGAAATGAAAAAAATTACACAATTACTGGAAAGTGGCAATAACGGTGTACAATTGCAACATTCACTCCAGAGAAAAATTGCAGATGGAATTGAACAGATGGAAAAAACAACAGGCATCAGCAGAATCCAGCAGTTGCTGGACATTTTACATCAAATAAGTATTTCAAAACAATATACGATTGTTACAAAAGCATTTGACACGACTGGCGATAACAAAGGGGACAGCACAATTGACAGGATTTTTACTTATTCATTCAAACATTTCTTAGAACCCATTACATTATCAGCAGTAGCTTCAGAAGCAAGTATGAGTATTCCTACTTTCTGTCGCTTTTTTAAACGTAATATTAAAAAAAGTTACTTTGATTTTCTGAAGGAATTGCGGATTGCGCATGCCTGTAAACTATTGAGAGAAAGCAATGATGCGATCATAGATATCTGTTATTCCAGTGGATACAATAGCTGGGCGCATTTTAGTAAACAATTTAAGGTTGTAAAAGAAATGACGCCAAACCAATACAGGAAGCAATTTAAGTCCGCTGATTAAAATAAATTCATCAATAAATATTTTCGAATTTTGCTTCTCCTGCTAAATTGTTTTGAAGTTTGGGATTGAAGGAAATGGTTGTCTGAGGTGTTGTCAACTTTAAATAATTCCAAGTTTTCTACCTATTTTTTCAGAGTATTTTCAAGTATCATCACAGATAGCGTGCTTTTATTCCATTTGTCTTTGAAATGTTTCGGTACTTCACCGAGAGAAAAAAATGCATTTCCCAGCACAATGTCAATATCACCATCTCCATCGATATCACCCGCATCCATCGTCATCCATCTTCCGTCATTAACTGTTTCAAAGGTTGAAGCTTCAAACTGTAATCCCCCTTTGTTTTCCCAGTAGATAAAGCTTTCATTGGGATGATTTACATAATCGGGGAAAAAAGCAATGGATGCCAGGTCAATATCACCGTCGTTGTCAAAATCTTCCGCAATAACTTTTTGTGCACCATACACCGGTAAAAACAATTTCTCAGCAAATTTATTTTCTCCGTCATTTAAAAATATCCGGATGCCATGATAGGGTTTTAGGATGTTGGAATAATCGCCGTTATCTCCATTGGTAGTTATAATATCCATATTCCCGTCTTTATCGATATCTGTGAGATTGAAATAATTGGTACCATATGAGGGAGGAAACTGCAGTATCCTCACCTCTTTAAATTTACCGCCGCCGTCGTTATAAAAAAATAAAACAGATTCATCTCCTTGTGCCATCAGCGCAGCAATATCCGGTTTGCCATCGTGATTAAGATCCTGGATCCTGATATCAATCGCACCTGGCAAAGCTTTTAATAAATGTTTGACATAATGATCTCCTCTATTTTCAAACCAGCTTAATGCGCCATTCCTGAAACCAAATTCACCAATAACAATATCTTCCAGGCCATCCCCATTGAAGTCAGCATATTGGCAATGTACAGGTCTTTGTAAACTATCAATGATGGTGGTGGGCTTTTCAGTATCCCTCACAAAACTTAACTTGCCCAGTTTTTGATCAGATGGTTTTAGTATGCCCATTGAAATTACTTCATAGCCATTATGGACCTTATGTAAATCGGTAATTCCCTGTGGAACTTCAAATAACAATTTGGCTGTATAACCAGGCAGGATCGCAAAAACCTTTTTTGCCAACCCATCGCCAAATAACATTTTTTTTTGACTGCTGTCGTATCCAATGAAAGTTGTGAGCGGGTACTCAACAACGTTAGATACCTGATGAGCCCGGAAATGTTCCAGGGATTTTCCTATCGTGGGTAATTCTCCTTTTCGGGGCAGCGGCTTGTCAGGGGAATTTTTTGAATACCATTCAACTATTTTCTCCCAATTTTTAAATGGAAACTGGTTCAAAGGGCTTGTTCTTTTTACATCTACATCACCGGCTGGCCCGCTGTTGTTATAGGGTTCGTAATAAATATCCACATTCATGAATTGCCCCATGACTGGCAGTACACTTTCAACCCAGGTGCGTCTGTCAAGTAAAGAAGGTTCAGGAAAAGCATGACAGGAACCGCAATACTGATGCGCCAACGATGCTCCTTCTTTTAAACTTTCGGTTTCTGTATTATCGCAGGATGCAGCGGCAACAATTAATATTACAATAACCGCACAAAGTATCGTTGATGCATTTTTCATCGGTCAAAATATCAGATCTCTTTTGTTTCCATTACTACCGGATATGCCCATTGTTTTACACGGGGTTCAATAATAATATAGCGCCTGACTAGAAATAAATGAATTTCCCCGATAAATCTGCTCCTTACGCACAACGACGTTATTAAACTAGTAATCGATCCTTTCATCTGCCGGCAGCAGTGCCAGTATCTTTAGAAAGGGATTTGTAATTTAAAATGCTTTTTATAGAAAGGTCAAACGACAATAACAGCTACAAAACAGTTTCTACGTTCATAACTCATAATGGTTTTTCTCATACAGACGCAATTATAAATATTAAATAGCGGAAGGTTTTGCAAAACGGTCCGGGCCGGCAGAAGCTTATTCTACATCGGCATTTATTGTTAATTCAATATCTGCCGGATCTGTATTGCAAGTTAATGTAACTATTCTTGTTTGAGGTCCCTTCCTGCCTTTGGTTTTAAAATACACGGTCAATTTGGTAATTGCCCCGGCACTTATCATTTCCTTTGAGTAATCAGTTCCAACGCAATCGCAGGAACTCACCGATTTGTAAATAATCAATGGCTCATTCCCTGCATTAGTTATTGTAAATACGTGTGATAGCGTGTCGCCTTCTTTTACTTTACCAAAATCAAATTTGGTTTCAGAAAACTGGACCTCCGTAAAGTAGGCTTTGTCTTTTTCAACTTGTACGGGACCATCATACGTACCACTCTTATTTATTTCGGCGTTAAAAAAATCAAATTTATTATCGGCTATTATCAAAATGCCTCCAATAATGGCTCCGAAAAAAACAATTTGAAACCAGGTTTTCCTGAACAGGTTTTTCAGCATCATATTTAAGTTTAACGGAGTTCAAGAAATTCAATACTGTCATTATTTTTTGCAAGTACAATAAATTTCTTATTTTTTATCATCAGTTCTGTTATATCGCGTACCTGTCCCCTTGTTTCGAGCCCGGAAATGAGGGAAGGCACAAAATTAAAGCTGGCATTCCCGGTCCCGAGCAAAAGACAAGAGGCATTGGCATCCAACCTGCCTATGTCTGGTTTGATATCCCAAAAATTTCCCCCGGTTACAATATCCGTTATTCCATCCTTATTAATATCATCTGCAATCATTGCAAAGACAGGAGATGATTGTACGTTTTCCCGTAAAGATGTAAGCGAAAAATGATCATTGCCCATATTCAACAAAACGGAAGATGCCAGTGTTTGGATGGATAATTTTTTAGACTTATTAATCAAAACACTGCCAATAATATCATGCGGTGTTTTGCCCGCATAATCTTTATACATTAAAAATTTCTTTTTTAAATAGGGCAACTGGGAAGTAATATCTGATTTGGAATGATAAAAGTGACTTTTCCCATCTGGCCAATAATAGCTGATAAGTGCTTCAGAAGTTCCGTTGGCATCAAAATCATTCACAAACATTTCCATCGGCTTTTCCGGAGATGCTTTAAACTGCGTATTGTATCCCCAGTTTCCCAATAGAAAATCCATATTACCATCTTTATTTAGATCAGCCGCTACAATACAATTCCACAGACCGGATGATTGGGCAATGGTTTTAGCTGAACTTAAAATACCATTGTTGTTAATAAAATAAGTAACCGGCATCCAATCGCCCACCAATATTAAATCCAGGTATTTATCATTGTTAATATCTGCCCAGGCAGCATCTGTTACCATTCCCGGAAATTTGAGTGCGTCGGGAGTCACATCTACAAGCTTACCCTTTTTATTTTGCAAAAGATAACTTCTGCCCGGGGTTCCATATTTTCCGGCAATGGCTCTGCCCCCAATAAAAACATCGTTGAACCCATCTTTATCAAAGTCGCCAATTTTTACACAAGATGCGTTTGTTGAAACCGAGGGCATAGTTCCCTTTGAAAAATTTCCTTTGCCATCATTAATATAAAGCCTCGCCATCAACAATGAACTGCCCTGGTCATACTGGTATCCGCCCGAAGTCACCAATAAGTCTTTATCGCCATCATTGTCTGCATCAAAAAAAACTGCGCCTGCATCCTCCATATCTTTATCAGCATCAAAAACTTTCTGCGGGCTTCGTTTCATACCCGCACTGGTTTGTATCAATAATTTCGCAGTATCGCCAGCTGACGCACCAATATACAAGTCTTCAAGTCCGTCATTATTCACATCTCCCTTTGCAAGTTTAGGTCCTTGTGTTGAAAGCATATAAGGCAATAACAATTCGCTGTCAAAGTCGGTATACGTGTTTTCTGTGTGCTTCACTTCTTCTTTCAATATTTTTCGGGTGCTGTTTACAAAAATGGAAGCCGGGCCCAAAGCCGGGATGAATTTTTTATCCGCATCTTTCTCCTGAACGGTGATTTCCTTATCTGCAGAAACATTGAGAATGGTTTGTTGCATCAGGTTTGGCCAAATGATTTGTAAAGAATCAATTTTGGTTTCTTTACCCAGTCCAAAGATCAGTTTATTGTCTACACAGCTTTGAAAACTACGAACCGGCATATTTTGCAACACCTGCTTTTGGCTGTGTAAAAATAAATTCACCCAGGCACCGGTTCCAAAAACATTTTTATCATTCCCTTTAAACTGGATCTTTATAAAATGATTGCCCAGCTTTTTATTGGTTTCATTTTTATAAACAAAGCAATGTGAGTTGATGTTATTCACTACCAAGTCCATATCACCATCATTGTCCAAATCCGCATAGGCTACACCGTTACTGAATGATGGTTCACCAAAACCAAGTTCAGCAGACTTATTGATAAAACGATTGTTTCGCTGGTTAACAAATCCATAGTTCGGTAATTTTGTAGAAGGGATATAAGGGAAAAAATCCCTGAAATCGAAATTGGCTTTTCCTTTTACTACTTCTTTTATGTTTTGTTTATTGGAAAGAAAATCGGCAAAGTCCATATCACTGATATCACGGTAAACACCATTACTGATATAAATATCTTTAAATCCATCATTATCAAAATCAAAACACAAAGCGCCCCAGCTCCAGTCTGTTGCGGCAATACCAGACATAAAAGCCGTTTCACTAAAACTACCATCTCCGTTGTTCAACTGCAATGCGTTTTGTGGGTATTGGTAATGGAATGAATACCTGTATTTCATGTTCTCAATATGATACTGTTCAAACCGGGTGAGAGTTTTTACCCTTGATTCATCTTCCGGTAACATATCGGTGGTAACAATATCCATATAGCCATCATTATTCAGATCAGCTATATCGGCTCCCATGCTGGAAGACGAAATATGCCCGATGCGTGCTGGTAATTCATCTTTGAATGTTCCGTTTTTCTGATTGATGTATAGATAGTCCTTTTCGTAAAAATCGTTGCTTACATAGATATCCGGGTATCCATCACCGTTAACGTCGCTAACAGAAACCCCCAATCCATAGGCAATTTTGGTTCCTGCAATTCCAGCACTTTCACTTACATCCGTAAAATGACCATTGTCGTTTCTCATTAATTTATGACCCCCCATTGTATCTCTCACTTTCCGCACGGCTTCCAAGTCAAATTTTCTAACATCTACAAAACTGTTGTTTAGAATATAACAATCCAAATCGCCATCCAAATCATAATCAAAAAAAGAGACATGAGTAGTGAAGCCCGGATCATTTAGACCATATGATCTTGCTTCTTCTTTAAAAGTATTGTTGTGTTGGTTGATATAAAGTTCGTTTTCCTTATTATCACCTTTTAGATCACCACTGTTACAGATATATATGTCCAGCCAGCCATCTCCATTTACATCTGCTATTGTAACGCCGGTGCGCCAGCCCCTTTTTGCTTTAATGCCGGCAGAAGCTGTTATATCCTCAAATTTAAAATTGCCTTTGTTAAGATACAATTTACTTTCGCCCAGGTTTGCAGTAAGAAATACATCAACCAATCCATCATTGTTGATATCACCAAGTGCTACACCGCCACCATTATAGAAATTTCTATAAGTAAGAATATTATAATCCGCGCTGTCTTCCACGACATTTGAAAAATCAATCCCGGTTGAAGCAGCATCCATACTTACAAACAATGGATCAGCAGGGGGCTGGTATTTTTCCTCTTTATCTTGTTTGCAAGAACAAAAAGCAATTAATAGAAAAGAGATGAGGATTGATAAATACTTCATGCTGTTAACTTCCTTATTGTTTGTTCAACCGGGCTACAAGTTAATAATTGAGTCATTACTTAAGCCCAACATTACATTATTTCGTCCCCTTTATTCTTACAGGTTGCAAATAATAAAAGGAACACCTGCCAAAGTGTTCCCTTTTTCCCAACTGATTGCTGTATGCTTAATATTAATAACCCTGGTTTTGTTTTAGCTGTGCTACCCCATTGATCTTACTAAGATCTATTTCCACGCTGGGGATAGGGTAATACTTCAATTTTGTTGCAGTTGGCTGCTGAGTACCGCTATACAATTGAACTCTTCTTGTTTGTTCAACAGTGAGATAATCTACAAGTGTCTGCAAATCATTCCAGCGACGAAGATCAAAAAACCGGTATCCTTCCATTGCCAGTTCCAGTCTTCTTTCCCAACGCAATGCTTTTCTTGCTTCCGCCTGGCCGGCAAATGGAACTGAGTAAAGACCAATTTTGTAATTGGTTGTATTTACAGTGGAAGAAACAATATTTGCAACCGGCGCAGGCAATGCCATGCTGATGTCCGCTTCGCTGGTACCCGGTCCCTGTACATATTTACCGGCTCTTGTTCTTACCGCGTTTATATAAGTGCGTGCAAGATCTAAATCACCATTGGTTTCAATCTCACATTCAGCAGCCATCAGCAACACATCTGAATACCTGATAAAAGGGATATCAATGGCATTGGGAGCGGTTGACCATCCGCTCGCAGTTGAGAGCGTACCTTTTTGTGCTTTATGAAATACATTTTTCTTTGGTGAAAAAAATCCGCAGTATCCACCGTCACGAATCCAGTCATCTTTATGCGGTCCCCAGTCAAGGTAAGGTTCACCTGTGCGGCCAGCGGTCCAATCCATCCTTGGATCAAAATTATCTGTGGCAAAATTTGCAATGCTATTATTGAATGTTGTAAACAATGGTAAGCCGGTTGCATCTGTTCTGAAAGCATTAATTAAATTTTGTGATGGCTGATGAAAACCGCAGCATTGAGTAACCGGTGCATTGCCATGCGGAACGTTGAGACGGTCTCCCCAGTTTCCATTTGCACTTTCACCTGCTCCATCATTTACAGAAGCCTTATAGGCAAATAGCATTTCAGAATTATTTTGCTTGGAAGCATCGAAATTATCATGGAAATTATCTACCAATGCATATTTATTGCTGGCAATTACGGTTTGCAGCAAAGGTTTTGCATCTGTATATTTTCCAACAAACATATAAGCCCTGGCCAGGTATGCTTCGGCAGCTCCCTTGGTAGCTCTTCCGGAAGCTACACTGCCTACTTCAGCAAGACCTGCAATTGCATCTTTAAAATCTGCTTCAATCTTAGAGAAGACATCGACATCATTTTTTTGCCGGTATTCAGTGACATTCTCATCAATAAACGGAACATTGATCCACATTTTATATGCATCAAAATGATAATGCGCCCTTAAAAATTTAGATTCTGCTGTTAGCTGGGTCTTTTCTGTTGTGGCAAGATCCTTTGCAGCATTGATCAGTCGCAACGCAACATTGGTCTTTCCTATGCCAGCATAACATTGCTGAAATTTTGCCCTGTAATAAGGATCGTCAGGTGCAAAAATGTATTTATTGGCTGCTTCTACTCCGCCCTGATCATTTGGTTGCGAACCGGGATATGCGTCATCTGATGTTACACTTCCCCAAATCCAGTTACTTCCTGCAACGGGCCAGGGGTTACCTGCCGCATTGTTCCAACCATTATCAGACCAGCCATCCAACAGTGCATAGGCAGCAATAACAGTCGTGTTAATACCTTTTGAATTGGCAAGGTTGATTTCGCTGAATACACCTTCAGGAGTTCTTTCTAAAAATGACTTCTTGCAGGCAAATATGGTTATTCCAAAAACCAAAGTGGCTAAAACCTTTATCCATTTATTTTTCATAAATTATTTTTTTTGTTTTTAGAATCCAAGATTTAATCCAACACTTAATAAACGTGAATTAGGATAGCTACCTCCGTCAATTCCAAAATAAGGATCCGGAGCGTTACCACCAGAGCGAGTACCCATTGCAGGATCCAGGCCACCATAATTGGTAATGGTGAATAGATTTTGCGCCTGCACATAGAGTCGCAGATTGGTAATCTTGTATCTTTTCAATAGGTCCGCAGGAAATTTATAACCCAGCTGCAACGATTTACATCTTATATAAGAACCATCTTCTACATAGTAACTGCTGGGTACGTAGCTGTAGTTATCTGTAATGTCTAACTTCGGCAATTTTGCGTTAGTATGGGTGGGTGTCCATGAATCATACAGCATTCTCTGGGAACGATTTCCATTGAAACCAAAGAAGTCTGTAAAGTACCGGGTGTAATTGAATATTTTATTACCCTGCACACCTTGTATGAACATAGAGATATCAAATCCTTTATAGGCAGCGGCCAGGTTAAGTCCGAAAGTATATTTTGGATTGGGATCACCAATGGCACCCTTATCATTATCATCAATCTTTTTATCTCCATTAATATCTTTCCATTTAAAGCGGCCAATTTTTGCACCAGCCTGGGTAGAAGCTGCTGCTTCAGCATCTGACTGGAAGAAGCCATCCATGGTATATCCATAAAATGTACTAACCGGGTGACCAATTTCATGGCGAACCAATGGTCCAATCCTGGTATCAACACCATTTGGAAAAAATGATTTAATACCGAGGTTTGCGGCCAGGTCTTCAATATTATTTTTGTTGTGAGTGAAATTGACGCCAATGCTATAATCCAGGTCTTTGTTGATCCGGTCTTTCCAGGTGGCATTGAATTCAATTCCTTTATTTGAAATCTTACCAATGTTTTCTACCGGTGAATTCACGTCGTAAGGAAAAGTACCCGGGAACTGGCGTGCAAAAAGAAAATCTTTATTGGTTCTGTTATAAACATCAATCGAAAAATCCAGGTGATTGTTTATTAAGATCGCATCCAAACCAATATTGCTTTGGATCTGTGTTTCCCATTTGAGTGATGGATTACCAACTGATGTGGCTGTATAACCGGTAACAGTAGACGTATTGGTACCATTGATATCATAAAAAGTAGTACCGGCACCACCGCCAAATGAAGAGTATCTTCTTCCACCATCCACTACATCATTACCTGTTGTACCATAAGCAATACGCAGTTTGAGGTTGCTGACAAATTTCAACTGTTGCATAAAACGTTCCTGTGAAATGTTCCAGGCAAATCCGGCACCTCCGAAATTTCCTCCTTTCAGTACCGGGAAGTTTGAACTCTCATCGTGACGCACTGTGGCATTCAACAAATATTTTCCTTTATAGCCATACTCTACACGGCCCATATAGCTTTCCTTTGCGGGACCTGATCCACCGCTACTGTTTACATTTCTTGTTGCAGGATCAGCAAGTCCCGTATTGAGGTACCATAAATCCGGTGTTTGAAGAAAGTAGTTACTTAAGCTACCACCAAGGTGCCTGAATAAATTCAGTTGAGCCTCATGCAAACCGGTTACCCTGATGGAATGGTTGCCTATCTGGTTATCATAGTTTAATTGTTCAGTTAATGTCCAGCTGTTGTAACGGTCCGTGCTCTCATTGAAACCGTTGGCGGCCCTGGGTTCATCTGCTTCCGGATCAACAAAAGTAAAACCCTTGAAAAAGTTAACTCCATAATTGATTCCAAAATTTACTCTCGCAGAAAAGTGATTGAATAATTTTAATTCTGAATAAACATTGCCAATTAATTTAAAGAATTCGCCGCGGTTGTCTTTATTCCTGAATGTTTCTGCCAGTCCATTCCGGCCATTACCGAAATTTTTAGAACCCGCAAAATTGCCACCCTCATCATATACTGGTATAATAGGTTGTTGTTTTAATATTCCGGATACCAGGATATTTTGTTCACTTTGGTTACCACCCGGTACACCAACGCTGTTAGAAAATCCAATCTGCATATTTTCTCCAAACGTAAATCCATTCACTTTAAATTCTGTATTACCTCTTACGGTATAACGTTTGAAATCTGTATAACGCATGGTACCGTCCTGGTTGAAGTAGTTCATACTAAAAAAGTACCTGCCTTTCTCACCACCACCGGAAGCGCTGATATTGTGTTCTGTTATTGGGGCGGTATGCATTACCACATCCCACCAATTGGTACCCTGCTGATTTGCTTTGGTGATAAGATTGTTGGGATAATTATAGGGTGCAGAAGGCGTTCCGCCAAGGGGAGTTAGGTATACGGGTAATACTGGTTGAGCCCCATTACCATAGGTTCTTCTTACTTTATCGTTTGGATCTGCGAGGGGCCAGAGTCCGGCATTGTTGTAAGACTGGTACACCAGGTCTGCATATTCTTTGGAAGTACCAATCATAAATTTATCGTATCCTCTCACTGCAGTTTGCGAACCATAGTAACCGCTGTATTCAATTTTGGGTGGACCATTTCTACCTTTCTTTGTAGTTATGATAATTACACCGTTGTTGGCGCCAATTCCGTAAGATGAAGTAGTGGCGGCGTCCTTTAAAATCTGGATAGATTCAATATCGTTCGAATTAATATCATTAAAATATTGTCCCTTTGTCTGAACGCCATCAATAATGATCAATGGATCTCCTCCATTTGCAGTGAATGTTGAAATACCTCTTATTCTTATAGAGGCTCCATCACCCGCTGCGCCGGAAGTGCTTACTGAAACGCCGGATGCACGACCATCCAATTGTTGGGCAAAAGATGGTGAAGCCACTTTAACCAAATCCGTTGTTTTAATTACTGAAACGGCCCCGGTAAGATCTCTTTTTTTCTGAGCTGTATAACCGGTAACAATAATCTCATCCAGTGAATTGTTACTCAAAGTGAGTGTTACATTCACAGATGGTTGATCGGCAGAGAGCTTAATTTCTTTGGTATCGTAACCAATGGAAGAAATAATAATGGACGTGCGATTTTTGGGAAGCACAATGGAGAAACTTCCGTCAATACTGGAAAGCGTTGCGGAATTGGTTCCTTTTACCGTTATGGTAGCTCCTACTAATGGTGTTTTGTTGTTGTCGCTAACATTACCAGTAATGGTTCGTTGTGCAAAAACGATGGAAGAAGTAAATAGCGCGGCTAACATAAATGCTAACCTCATGGAGGTAGATCTTGGCATAAGCAATCCTTTTTTAGTTTGATGGAGGCTAAATCTTTATCGGGCAGCCTAATAGTCAATTTGTCTATATTCTTAAAGTCAACTTGACTATATAAAAATATTCGCAGTTTATTTCCTCAACAACTGTGATTGTTGAAAATAAATATGCTATCTTATCAAATAAAAGAAAAAAAAGGATTTAAATGATTATTTGAGATACTTATGAATGAAATCTGAAAAAGGTTGATCGGGTATCCACAAAAGAATAAATGTTTTTTGATGAAACCCCATTGGATGCTTACCCATAAAAAAAATCAAACTAATTTAATATCATTCCTTACCCAACCCACCAACACTTTTATGAGCTGCAACAATGCATAACTTATCATCACCTAAAACTATTGGGTACATGGGTTCATTTGAAATTATATTCTATGCATGTATTCCAATTCTTTTCATCCATGAATCACCGGTATATGAATTAATTGCATTACAATTGAGGTAATATGAATTTTATAGCCCTGTGAAGAGTCCATCATTAATTATCATCAATTCAATAAATTTTATCTCCTTAAATGATTATTTGCAAAAGCTGACTAGCTTGCGAACGCTTTTGCAAAAACATTTGGTTAACGATTTTGGATATTGCAACCCATTTTGAATTTGTATCTTCCTTTTTATAAATACCGTACCAATGTATTTTTGCCATAGCTGTGTACCTGCATTAAGGCTATTGAATGTTTGCTTTCATACATCCAGGTTAAATGTGTTTATTAATATTGAGCTATGAAATTTTCTGAAGAAGTAGTTGAGGCCCTGTCTGTCGACTGCGTGATATTTGGATTTAAAAATGCAGAGCTATCGGTTCTGTTGGTAAAACATGGCCAGGGTCTTGCCAAGGGTCATTGGGCATTACCGGGTAGCTGGATAAAAAACAATGAAAGCCTGGACGCAGCAGCCTACCGGATTTTGACCTCACAAACAGCCGTGGAAAAAGTATTCCTGGAACAGTTTCACACCTTCGGCGATATTGAGCGTTTCCCCGACAGAAGAGTAATTACAGTTTGTTATTATGCATTGATAAACCTGGAAAGTCTTGAATTACATGCGGGACCCATGGTAACGGAAGTAAGCTGGTTTAATATCAGGCAGATACCCAAAATGGTTTTTGATCACAATTCCATTCTAGAAAAATCTTTTAGTCACCTGCAACACAAAGTACAGCACGAGCCCATTGGGTTTAACTTATTGCCAAAAAAATTCACACTGCTTCAATTGCTGGAATTGTATGAGGCCATACTCAATAAGAAACTCGACAAACCCAATTTCAGAAGGAAATTCAATAAGATGAACTTACTGGTGCCCTGCAATGAAAAACAAAAAGATGTTTCGCACCGTGCGGCACAATTGTACCGCTTCGACAAAAAAGTTTATGACCGGCTTATTGAAAAAGGGTTTTCTTTTGAAATATGATTTTTCAAAATTATTTGCGGAATTGTTTTTTGCAAATGTTATTCTGTTTGGAGAAAGGTAAATGTATTGTTGTCCTAACAGTTAGCAGCAATGTTATTGCAATTATTATGTTCCTCGTTCTTTATAGATAAAAATTTTCTGCAATTGGTTTTTTTATGGATGTAACCGGGTCACTAATCAAAAAAATAATGACCCGGATTACAATTGTTGTATTTCATGTAAAGGACTTAGTGAGGCTTGATTATTTGTCCTGTGTTTGCACCAAACACACTTTTCCTAAATCCAAACTCAAGCTCTTTCATTGTGACAGGTATTTCACCAGGAAAGAATGGAAAATATTGAGGTGAATTCTCGATTACAGTGGGACTTACTGCATTAATACGAATACCGTTTTCCAGTTCAATGGCGGCAGCCCGTACAAAACCTTCGACTGCTCCGTTTGCTGCGGATGCATTGGCAAAGTTTTTCTGCGGATCATGGGTTAATGCGCCGGTAATTAATGTAAAAGAACCTTTTGGACTGATGTAGTGCTGACCAATAAGTACCAGGTTAATTTGTCCCATCATTTTGCCTTCAAAGCCAACGCGAAAGGTTTCTTCATTCAGGTTTTTCCACGGACCTACATAAGTAGGACCAGCCGTAGAGATCAATGCATCAAACGGACCAACTTTCTTAAAAAAATTTTCGATTGATTCTGTAGATGTAATATCTACCTGAATGTCTCCGCCTTTATCAGCCACTCTTATGACTTCATGTTCTTTTTCAAATGCACTGCTAAGGTGCTTGCCCATAGTGCCCGTTGCACCAATGATGATAATTTTCATTTTTTAGCATTTAAATTGTGAATTATTTATTCCACAAAATTAATTCGAAGTGTTACCGCCCCCGCTGGACTAAAATGCAGTTTAATAGGACTTATCTGAAATTGTGCCTAAACGATTCAGCCCAATATGCTATTTGATTTAGCTGATAAGATATTATAAGCAAAAAATGATTTACATAATTTACCTAGGTAAAATCTGCTTTGATACTTGCTATAATAATAGTAGAAGCTTGACTTAAATGTAACCCGATGCAAAATAGTAAGGAAAGTGTCTGTATTCATCAAATGGGATGTTAAGCATGTAAATACATTTAAGCTATAACATCATTTACAATCTATTTTGACACCTTATCACCAATTTTAGAATTAAGCCCTTTGTAAAATACAAGTCTATTAGTCTTGTCGGAATTTATCATGAATTTGATCCGCATGTCTTCGTCTTTTACAAAAAAGGAATTTTCTTTATCGGCAACAATTTTAAATTTTGGCTCATCCTGAATTTGGGCATATAGTTGGTCGTCTATTCGGCTTATTTTAATATGGAAGTCTGTATTAATCCCGTAATTGCCTACATAGTTTTCTAAAACTGCGACACTTAATTTTATCTCTTCAAAAAAATGGTAAGGCTTATTATAAAGAATGGCTAACACTGAGGTCCCGATCGATTCTATTTCCCTGTTATAAATATTATTCAGTAATATCACGCATACATCATCGTCGGTTTTAGCCAGACTTTCCTTCGTAAAGTATTGAATTATTAAGCAAGCCCTGGTGCAAGGCTTTGACAAACGTTTGTAAGGGTTACAACAACTCGCAAACACAATACGGACAAAATGAATGTTAGCCGCGTAAAAATATAAAAATCGAACCGGGGTTCAGCAAAACTAAAGTTGGTTATACTTATTACAGATCGAATTGATTGATTATTTTTTTGCTTCCTCCAACACACTACCGTCATTTAGATAAATTTTAATTGAAGAAAATTCTTCCCTATTATTTTTGAAAAATTTTATCTGTGCATTCTTATCAATTTGAAACCGATTGTAAGCAATCTGCTTCAGTTCAGAAACATTTTTATCAGCATTATTTTTACATAAAAGTCTTCCGCCGGCAATATAGATGCTGACATCAGGATAAGTACCTGTGAACTGGGATAAAAACTTTAAAGAGGGATTTTTAGCTTCATTTTTTAATAAAACTGTATGGAGGTAAAATTCACTTTTATTTTTTTCTTCTTCGTTTTTTGCTACCAGCATTTGATTTTTAAAAATCAGTTGCTGGGCTATTAGTGAAGCGATTGCCGCTTTAGCTTCTACATCAGGTATAACACCTGTACCTTCCCAATCTGTTTTAGTAACAGGGTTTATTGAGCGGGCATAGGGAATAGAAATAACAAAACCCTGTCCCACAGAAAAAGGCATTTGAGGATGTGCGCCACCGCCTGTTGTCTCTCCAACAATTACTGCTCTCTTTGCTTTTTGCATTCCATAACTAAAATCTTCTCCTCCGGAAAAAGTGTTATGACTGGTTAAAATATACAACGGCATTAAGAGATTTAAACTATCTGCTTTTGCCGGGTCGGCATAAAAGAATGTAGTGTCTTTGGCTGAGCGATTGATCAAATCATTCATGTGTGTTTTCACGTCAAAGAAGTAGCTCTCTATTTGGCTTACCATAGCTGGACTCCCTCCGTAATTATCTCTTAAATCTATTATGATGGCGCTGGTATTAGATAAAAATTTTAATGCCGAAGTGATTGTTGGCTTGGCACTTTGTATATCATCTACAAATACATTGAAGGTAAAGTAACCGATATTCCCGGGAAGTATTTCAACCTTCGTGAATGCATAATTATTCTCTTTCCAGTATTTTTTGGCCTGGTTTATAGCTGCTTCAGAAGGGGCCAGGTATTGCTGCACATGAAAGCCTGGGTCGTAATTGATGTGCATGTGGGGATCGCGATGTATTTTGGCAATATCCATTTGTAATTGCTCCGCCAGTTTCAGCGGATTTAATAATTCATTGGCGTACGCTTTATTCTTTAGTTGAGATGCTAAATAGATGGATATATTTTTTGCCTTATCCGGAAAAACATATTGGTTATTCAGCACATTGTTCAAAGAATCAATTACAGCATTAATATTGACCTCTTCTTTTTTATTGTTTTGGGCATTGCCAAAAGCCGGGAATATAAAAGCAATAAAGAAAGTGATCAGGTAAATTTTAAATTGACTTTTAGACATTTTGATTGTTTAAATACGCTGACAGCTATTTGTTTGATTTCATTTTTTGTTTTTTATTCCCGTCCGAATTGAATTATTTCATCCGTGTCCTCTTCTTCTGTTGCTGATGATTTGAAGCCTTTAACAATGAGATAGATGCCCAGCGAAAACTCAAATACAGCAACAGGCACTGCGAACAACGCTGTCAGAGGGTCATGCTGACCGATGAGGCCAGATAATACACAGATATCACCAGCGATGAGCAACGGACCGCCAATCAGTCCAATTATAGAAAGTCCACGGGGGACTAACTTCGACTGATACAACAGGAACCCAAGCAAAATGTCGTTCACGGCTGGCATAAAACTCTGTCCTATAAGAAACATCCGATCATACATCATTACCAAAGTTCTGCTGGTAACTAATGCTTCTGCACCTGCCGAATTTTGCCGCATGGTAACCACCGTAAGAAGGAACATCACGCCTGCGAAGATGGTGGCGGCTTCCAATATCCGTGAACCAACCAATCCCAGTGCTAACCCTTCGTTCTGCTTTTTAAGAACAGGAAACAATGCAACGGCAGTGCCGATACCTGCAAGCGCCACAATTATTTCAAGAATGCCGCCTATAATTACAGCAGTATCGGGACTTAAGCCAAGTATATAGTCTGGCTCATGTACTGAACTGTAGAGTGCCAGGGTTGGAATAGATACAAAAGTTAATAAATAAAGCACACCCGCCACCATTGCAATTTTTCTATTTGAATTAATTTTTCTCATTTCCTTAAAATTGATAAAGTATAATTTGTGGGACTTAATATTTGTCGTGATAGTCGCTTGCAATTATGCTGACAGGCGATGCTTTTTTTTTGAGTTCCTCTTTTTTCCAAATGGATTTGTTTTCCATGGCTTTATTGCAATAATGCTAATGGTAAATGTGCGGTTGTATCTTTCCGCATCCTGTGAAACATTGGTTAAACCATACCCATAGCGCACATCAAGTGCCAGTGCTGTTTTTTTAATGCGAAAATTGTAACCTGCTCCAGCCTGTACACCTAATTCCCAACGCTTAAAACCATCTGTTACATTGCTGAATGAAATACCAGTTGATTTTCCAGGAATTGATGGCGAGCCTTCTGTCTTAATTCTGCCACCTATAGTGTAAGAAACATAAGGGCCAGCATTGATGTACAAATGATTAATATGTACACGTGCCAATACAGGTATTTCTGCATTGTACAAACGCAATGTTGATTTATTAACGGTAAGCGGATTGTCTGTTTTTAGTGTAGCGCCTTTCATTACAAAATAGGTTTCTGTAACTACAGACATTACGGGCGTAATTCCAGCCTGGAAGGTTACTCCTGCCATAATTCCCAATGCATCTTTTTTATAAGACTTCATTGCATTGTTTGCTTTGCCATAATTGAAATTACTATTCACCCCATTGATAATAGGTGATATGTAAGTTTTTTGTGAAAACGATTTTGTGATTTTCAGAGAAAAAATTAAAGCGATTGCTAAAGAAATTTTCCATGTTCTTGATAAATGTGTCATGATTGTCTGATTGAGTTTTGATTTTGACTGTATAATATTTAAATGCATAACAAAAGTATAAGAAGGGAAAAAGCCTTACAATTCAGCTATGCAAAGGAGGTTAAGATGTCTGCGTAATGCGGATTTTATACTGCCAAATAATTGAGAGATTATGACCTGGCGTTAATGAGTTGAAAGAAAAGCTCTTTATAGGTTTCTGAAATAGGGATCATTTGATCTGCAATTTTTATTCTGCTACGCTCTATGGATTCAATTTTATTTAATGCAACCATGTACGACTTGTGTACCCTGCATACCACACTAGAAGGTATCAATTTTTCCAACTCGCTGAAATTCTGCAAAGTCATTAGTTTTTTATTCACCGTATGAATTCTCAGGTAATCTCTCATACCCTCAATGTATATGATTTCATTGAGCATGATCTTTTCTAACCGGTTTTCAGTTTTTACAAAAATGAAGTCCACCTGAGCATCTAAAGTGCGATGGGCTATATTTTCCTGCGATTTATTTACTGCTTGCAAAAAACGATTAAATGAAAATGGTTTTAAAAGATAGTCTGTTATTTGCAGCTCATATCCCTTTAAAGCATATTCCTGGTAAGCTGTGGTAATGATAACCTGGCTGATAATTTTTGAACTTTGCAACAATTCTATACCGGTGAGTTCATCCATATTGATATCCAAAAAAAGGATATCTACCTTATTATTATTCAGATAAGCAAGCCCGGTAAGTGCATTATCGAAGGTTGCACTCAACTGCAAAAAAGGAACTTTGCTTACAAAGTCTTTCGTTTTTTCCAGCGCCAGTGGCTCGTCTTCAATGATTATGCAGGTATATTTATCCATTAGGAATTGTTAGGTTTACGCTATACTGTTCATTTGTTTTATCCACTTGTAAAGTATGTTTTTCCGGGTAAATAAGATTAAGCCTTTTTTGAATTAATTCGTTACCTAAACCGCTATCAAATTGCTTCACTTTCTGTTTTGGATCAAATTTATTTTCACATACCATTTTTATGGTTTCGTCCCCAATAAAAATATTGATTGTAATAGCATTTTCAAGTTTCTTATTATTCGTATGCTTAAAAGCATTTTCAATAAACGGAATAAAAACCATGGGTGCTATCAATTTATTACCGATGCTACCTGTTACAGTAAAGTGAGCATAATTTTCGTTGGCTGTTCTAATTTTTTGCAATGCTATATACTTAGTTATGTATTCAATTTCTTTGGAAAGAAGAATTTTATCAGCCTTTGTTTCATAAAGCATAAATCGCATTATATCTGATAACTTATTCAGGTAGTCAGATGCTGCCACCGCATCTTTTAGTATTAATGCATCGATATTATTTATAGTGTTAAACAACAAATGTGGATCAAGTTTTGATTTTATCAATGCAATTTCCATTTCATAGTTTTTTTTCATTAAAAGCTCTTTCAGTTTAATCTCATTAAACCAGGTAATAAATCCTTTTAAAACCAATGCTATTACGCCACAAATTGAACCAATAAATGTCATAACCATTATTACTCTGATAGCAGTAGTTCTGCCGTTCTTTCCTCCCTTATCCATATCACTAATTCGACCTGTTTCTATAAAGTATCGAATCAGCACATAACCAATGACGGCTGCTCCAATAGAAATCAGTAAGCCATAAATGATTGAAAGAAAAAACTTTTTTTGTTGCAGGTATTTTGGAAATAGCAGGAAATAAAATAAATAAAATGTAAGAAACGAAGGGGTTAATGCAAAAAGAGAAATGCTATAGAATGCATTCATCACCCTTAAGCCCTGATTACTTATATTAACACCGCTTTTAGAATAAACAGCTAAAATAATTCCCATCAATATTAAGTAGCATGCCCAAAAACCCATATGCAATAAAACAACAACTGACTTCTTCATGACTTTGAATGTATCGATTTGTGATAAGTAAAAATCATTTGCTTTGGGAATTTGCAAAAGATAAATCTTCCAAATCGGCGATATTGTCTGCAAAACCCGGATTTACTACTACAAAGGCGCTTCTTAGCATATTGCTATTACCGCTTTGCAGCCACTTGTAGCTTGAAAAAACAAATTTCGATTAAAAATCTCCTTCAATCAGTTCTTTATTCAGCATCATACCGGATGTTGTTCCCATTGCTATGGCATTTGCTACTGTACGGACACGGGTTGTATTATCACCGCAGGCAAATACACCCTGTACACTTGTCTTTTGTGCCGGGTCAACTTTAATATATCCATCGTCATTTAGCAGACATCCAAACATTACAGGAACTGAACAGTGCTGTACAAAAGGAGTACGGGTATAAATGGCTTTTACCGCTGCTGACTTACCTCCTTTGAAAATGATGTGTTGGATATATCCATTTTGATGTTGCAATTCTTTAATTTCTTCTTCAACTATCGAAATGTTATGTTGCTGAAGTTTTGTTGTTTGTTCGGCTGTTAAGGTCGAAGGCCCATTGCTGTAGAGTGTTAAATCTTTAGTCCAGTTTGAAATGAGCGCAGAAAATTCAAAGCCATAATTTCCATTGCCCAGAATACCTGTGGGCAGATGTTTTACTTCGTAACCATGACAATAAGGGCAGTGCAGTACAGATATTCCCCAGCTTTCGGCAAAGCCTGGTATATCGGGCATTAGATCTTTTATTCCTGTAGCAAAAATTAGTTTTCTTGCAGTAAATACTTTACCAGTATTCGTGTGAATTTCAAAACCAGTATTCGTTTTTACTCCTTTTGTTGCAAGGCCATTGAAAAATTGTACGCTGTTATATTGTTCCACCTGCTGTTTCGCCAATGAAGCAATCTCTTTTGGTGTCTTACCATCCTGTGTTAAAAAATTATGCGAATGTGGTGTTTGTCTGTTGCAGGGTTTGCCGCTGTCAATGATCAATACGTTCCTGAGTGCCCTTCCCAGTGCCATTGCTGCTGCAAGTCCTGCATAACTACCACCTACTATAATCACATCGAAATTTGTTGGCTGTTTCATGGTTTTGTTTGTTTTACTTTACAATAGCCCTGGAAGCATCTTTCCGGAGAATACAATGACGCTCTGTTTTTAGAATTTTCTTCGCTGTTAGCTATTCCTCTGCTTCAATTTTTTTTCTGAAGCATGCAGCATTCTGCGAAAAAGCAAGTCAATAAGCGGCACTCCAATAAACATTATCCAGGGCACCAATGAAACAGTTAAAATGAATGTTCTTTGATATAAAGGCAGTGATGACAGATATTGCCCGAACAGGAACAAGAACAGTGTGATAGACGGGTAGATCACCAACCAAATTTTTAATGACATTAGAAGTCTTGCTTTTGCTTTCATTTCGATTGTTTTTTAGATTAACTAATCGAATACAAAAGTAGAATGGGCAAGAGGGCCGCGGTAGGACGGCTATGAAGTAGAACAGGACTTATTTGAAATTCTTTCGGAAATTGTCGGGAGACTGACCGGTATGCTTCTTAAAAAACCGGATAAAATAAGAAGGATCTTCATAACCCAAAAGATCGGCAATCTCCTTCACCTGAGCAGGTGTTGCAATTAGATGACGTTTCGCTTCGAGGATAATCTGATCGTTTATAAGGTCTGAAACTGTTTTGCCAACAGAGGTCTTTGTTATTGAATTGAGTTGGTAAGGTGAAAGGTTTAAAAGGTCGGCATAGTCAGAGACGTTCTTCATGCTGACAATTTTTATTTCCAGCAGACTCACCAGTTCTTCAAAGCGTTCCTGTATATATCCACTTTCGCTTTTTGCTATACTATCTGGATTTTTGCTTTGCCTGATGTACTCCAGGAAGAAGAGGTCAAGGTTTGCTTTGATGGCTTCCAAATAACCCTCCTGTTTCTCTGAATATTCATTGAAGATATTAGCCAAATGTGTATACAATCTTTGGAACCTTGCAGCTTCTACCTCACAATAGTTTTTACCGGACGCCTTCTTCCATCTATGTTCGGCGATTGTATGCATGGGCTGATAAAAAGACAAATCGAACTCTAACAAAAAGCCTGTTGTGTCAGCAGTTAATTCGAGCTTATGTACCTGACCAGGCCGAAGTATGAAAACAACATTATTTTGAACAGGGTAATGAACAAAATCAATTTCGTGAATACCAGTTCCGTGTTGTACTGCCAGCACAAAGTAAAAGTCGTGCCTATGCAGTTCATGAACAAGGTCTCTGCCATTGAGTACCTGCTGTTGTAAATCCCGGACACTAAACCTACCAGCGCTGTTATGCAGCGTTTTTGTACTTGCTATGTGCCTGACCGGTATGGTTTTCATCATTTAAAGTTATTGCAATTGTGGTAAGGATCTACTTTACTTCATTTACCAGGCACCGTTTGTTTTCATTTATTCTATATTGTTGAAGATGGCTTCCTTTTGATTGGTTTATTAATTTAAATATTATATGTGTTAGGAAAGAATGAGGGGATTTTTTTGATTGCGGTAGGTGCGTAGTGCATTATGCAAAAATGGTGGCTTAACATAAAGAAGAATCTACTTTCACAAAATTTGTTCAGTGATTTAAGGGGAATGTTTAATTGCAATTGTCTATTTATTTAGACATTTATAGACAAATAGCCGATTATTTCACAGTGTTTGGTCTATAAAACATTTACGCCCATTGAGTTTATAGGTAGCTTGCACTTTACCGGACTCAAACATTTGATAAAGACGGGTTTTTATTTTCCGATAAGGGATTTCAGTTCCAATTCTTTGATGGACTTCGCTAATAAACTCATTGGATAAGCTGAAATATCCTGAAATATGAGTTCCTGTAAACGTTGTGGTTCTATCTACTTTAAATTTGTTTTGCCTTTGAAGTTTAGCTTTCTGAGGTAATCGGGATTTACAAAATATTCTGTTCCTTTTGTTTTGCCTTTGGATTGTACCAACTCTAATTCTGACAACCTACTGTCCCGGCCCTTTATAAACTGGACAGATTTCTAAAGATAGTTTAGTAATTTTTTATTTTCAAAAGGGATCGGATCATATTTTTTCCATGCGGTTTCGGGAGCCTGACGATTGAGTGAACCATGTCTTCCTTTTTCATTGTACCACTTGTAATATCGATCGATAATCATTTGTGCATGATAAATTGATACAAACTCGAACCGGTCTATGACTTCTCGTTGAAGGTTTGAGTGCAGTGCTTCGATATAGGCATTGTCCTCGGGTGTTGCTACATGAGAGAACTCCTGGTAAACACCTTTGTCTTTGAGGTATTCTCTGACTGCTGTTGCAATGAACTGCGATCCATTATCATTTCTGAGCGACATTCCTTCTGTTTTGTATTCAAGCAACATCAGCGATAACATTACCAGGATATCTCCTTTTTTAATGCTGTGTTTCAGCATATGGATCAGAACCTTCCGGCTATAGATATCCATGACCGTTAGCAGAAGTGCATCTCTACCGGTTCCCTGCACATGAACATATTTTATATCCATAGACAGGTATAGCAATGGACGCTCAGGCCGGAGGCTTCTGAACCGGATAAAATTTCTTTTAAACGGCATCACCCTGATTCTTGATCCATAAAGCAATTTTGATTCCTTCATCATTCTGTAGACTTTCTTATGATTAATAAACCATCCAATCTCTTTAAGTTCAGCAGTTATATTGCGATACCCGTAACAACAAAACTCCTGTGACAAGATGTTCTCTATATCTTTTATCACGACTGCGTTCTCAACCAACTCGCCATCCTGATTCACACTGTGTGTACTTGGCTTTATTCCTTTAGTTAAGCCTGTTCCTCCTGTAACGCCCTTACTTCTGGATCTACTTTATGATACTGGGGTTGCAAGGATTGTACTCCACCTTGATTAAATTGATTCTTCCATCGAAGAAAAACACTGTGAGAGATATTGTGTTTGCGCAACGTTTGTGTGGCACTATACTGGTCTGCCTCCTGAATAATTTGAAGTTTCTGCGCTACTGAGAAACTCCTTCTTGCTTTTTTCATAACCTAAATTTAATTGACTAAATTGATTTACTAATTTAGTCCAGTCATTTAGGGGGCTAGAACAAAACCGGTCAATAATATCATTATACATAAGACATCATAAAATGATTTGCAGCCTCAAAACAATTTATAAAATATCCAATTGGGTTCTATTAATTATAACATTCCCAATTGACTTACTATCTCAAACCAAAAGCCAATCCTTAATCGCCTCAAATGATCTCGTCTATTATTCAATTCCTCCTTCAAGCCAGGACGGTATACCTGTAGGGAATGGGAAGTTAGGAGGTTTGCTGGTTGCCACCCAAAATGGTTTATCATGGCAAATCAACCATACTGACTTTTGGAGATACGATGCAAAAACGAATGTCAACAGGGATGATTATGGAGCAGCACCAGCAGGACTTGGTCGGATGGCGATTCAATGGAAAGACACGGGGGCAACGAAAAAAAATATGTTGATACAGCGCCTTAGTTTATACAATGCGCTATTTAGTATGAATGACAAAACTTCCAAGATCTCAATTGAGAATTTTTTCGACATGACTCAGGACTGTGGAATATTTAAATTTAAAAAAACCACAGGAATACCAGCGATCATTACTGTTGAACTATCAGGCTGGCGAGCAGGCATAAGTTTTTTTGGAACTAATTCCGGCGTTGTTATAACGGAGCCATCGGATTTATCCAGAAGTCCGATGGAAATCGAATACTTAAAACAGCTGACGTCAAACAAATATGTACCAAAAAAAAGTGCGCAAGCTACCGGCATACAGATAAAAGGCAGTAAAATAAAAAACGTTGTTATCGATAACATTAAATGCACTTTACAATTTGAATTAAAACCTGGAAGGGATGTAATACTATATATAGCAACCACCGTGAAGGAAGAGGGTGAGCCATTGAAAAATACTGTTTCATTAACAAAGCAATTGCTCGAACTGGAATCAAAAAGATCCTATGCCACTTTAAAAAAAGCTCACGATGCATGGTGGAGAAATTTCTGGAATTCATCTTATGTAGAAATTGAATCAAAGGACTCGCTGGCGGGTTTTGTTGAAAATCTCTGGTATCTGCATTTGTATGAAATGGCGATTGCAGATCGTGGTAAATATCCAATAAAGTTTAACGGTGGAAATTGGATAACAAAAAATGACGACCGCGAATGGGGAGGTGGCTATTGGCAATTCAATCAGCAATACGCTCATATGGCAATGCTTGCCGCGAACCATTTGGAATTTCTTGACAATTACTATGATCCCCTTGTTGAGAATCTAAACTTACTAAAAGCTAGTTCTTTAGATTTGTGGAAACACCCTGGTGCGTTTCTCCACGAAACGCATTCTCCAGATGGAATAGCATACCAGGTTAACAGAAACTCCATATATAGTGATTCGACTAAGTGGACTGGGTTAATTTTTTCTTCAGGTGCCGAATGTATATTTCAGATGTACAAATATGCTTTATATAGTGGATCTGAAAATTATATGAAAACCAAAGTTTTCCCAATGATGAGGGAAGTCTGTCTATTTTACAGGTATCACCTGAAAAAAAATAACGAGGGTCTTTACAATTTATACCCGGCAAACATGCATGAAAATTTCTGGCGTGTAACAAATCCGCAAACAGATCTGGCAGCCATCCGTGCTTGTTTTCCTGTCCTGATTAATATGTACGAAAAATTCGGGGGAGATTTAAACGAAAAACGCGAGTTTATAGATATACTAAATAACCTTGCCCCTTTTGCAAAAGGAAAATGGCTGACAAATGATTTCCCGGATATGGGTGGACACATTACTAACGTAGATACAAGCGTTGATATGTTTGCCCCTGCAATACTTGGTACAGATAGCGTTATTCACAATAGGCATGGTATGGACTCGTATACTGTGTATCCCTTCGAACTCACTTTACCGGGAAAACAAGGTTTCAATACCGCCCTAAACACTTTTAATAATCGTTTCTATAAGCCAACAAGAGATATTCTGCAACACGACATGTTGCCCGCCTCCTTGCTGGGATTACCCAACGAATCAAGAAACAGTATGGCAGATTATTTATCAGTTTGTGCAATTAAATCAAACGGCATTGTTCCAGAATCAGATATTTATTCAATTTCACTAGCCCTTAATTACATGCTGTTACAAAGTCACGATGGAATAATACAATTATTCCCGGCATGTCCGGAAAATTGGGACGCGTCATTTAAGTTAAGAGCTGAAGGACCAATGATTGTTAATGCAAGCAAGGTGAAAAACTCGGTTGTTGAATGCAATATTTTATGCTTAAAAAAACAACATATTTCCGTTAAAAATTCTTGGAATGCGATTGCAGAAGTATATGTTGGTAAAAGGCTGATTTGCTCATCCGCTGCTTCGGTAATTCAATGGAATGGGGAAAAAGGCAAAAATTATTCGATCATGAAAAAAGGGACAAAGGATATAAAAATATTAGAGTTAAGGGAAAGGAAAATAAATATTTCTGTAAAAACGTTGGGGCATCACCATTTGGGCTTAGACTAACACTCAGCTTGCAGAACTCGCGAACGCTATCTGCCAGCAATCGGACACACCATATATTACGAATATTTAAACGTGAAATATATTGTTGAATACAAAAGGTAGTTCCATAAAATGTGATATTTCAACAGATAGGAGATGTGAAGTTTCAAAGATGTTGACCTGAAGTTCCCTGATTTTTAAGAAAGTGGCCAAATTAGTAACCTGATTTTGGCGACTTAAGTCAAATAAAACCATAAAAAAAGAAAATAATGGCGCTGATTATCAGATCGAATCGAATGTAACCCACGTCAGACGCACATTCTGTGCGAAGTGATCATTTTCCGATACAGAAAGTGACTTACTTTGATTATCAATATTTTATACCAATGAGGTACATATAAGGTACAAAATCGTAACATTTCATAATTTCAGTAAGCTTTTTGACGAATTTCAAAACTGCTTCAGTTAAGTTGTAAGTTGTTTAACACAAGCCACATTATACAGGCTAATTAACACGGTTTTCTATCAGTTTAATAGGCAACAAAAGAATAACATACCGTATGCAAATTAACTGCAAAAAAAATCCATAAAAAATCGCATATCAGCCCTTCAAATTTACTGGCAGAGAATTCACCATGAAATATTACATTAGTTTTAATTTTTTCAAATATTGCTCAAACTTAATTAACTCTTTAACCAAATGAGAAACCTCAACAAAACCCTTATTGAATACTTATCGGCCGAAACTGATTATGCGGTACAGATTGTAGGGGCCTGGGGATATGGTAAGACCTATTTTTATCGTAATAATCTTGAACCGTTAATATGTAGTACTCCGACTGCTACGGATGCAAGTAAAAAATACAAACCAATTTATATATCCCTTTTTGGACTTAAATCGGTTGAAGATATTGCAACTAAAATAGTGCTTGAATTTTACCAATCAAAATGGTTTAAGAATTATTATAAGTCCAAAGACCTGAGTAAACGGCTGAAAATAACTCAAAGTGTTTTAAGAATTGGTTTAAGAGGATTCTTAACAGTTGCCAAATTCGGTAACCCCAGCGAACACCTCACAGACGTGAAAAACGCTGGTGAGAATGCATTAAATACCAATGAACTTCTAATCTGCTTTGATGATCTCGAAAGAAAAGATAGCACTTTTGACATTCAGGATTTGACGGGCTATATCAACTCATTAGTAGATGAAAAAATAAAAGTGCTAATTATTTCTAATGAAGATCTATTGCTGAAAGAAAAAGAATATGGCAATTTAAAAGAGAAGATTATTGGCATCAGTATAGAATATAAGCCAGACGTCACAAAAACATTGCAAAGCATTATTGACTCTAGGTATTCCGGGTTCCCCGCTTTTAATCGCTACCTCTATGACAATATTAATCTGCTTTTGAGATTTGTTACGTCAGTTAATTTCAACTTCCGGCATGTAATATATGCACTGGGCAATCTACATTCTTTCTATTCTAAAATAAAGGCTGAAATCTTCGATACGAAACATGAAATAACAAGTGTGCTTGAGCAGGAGCTTAATAAAATCACTTTTATGGTATTGCTTTTTTCGGCCGAATATAAATCTTCCAAATTGAAATACAGTGATATTGAGACTTACAGAAACCAATTTAAGTCTTTGACTGATACTTTTGCTGCAGCAGAGAGCAAAGCATTTGCAGAAGCACACAAAAATATACCTTATGATGATTTACTAAATAAATATGATTTGCAAAACGCTGATTTTGTCTTTTTTGAATCCATTTATAGTTATGCAACAGCCAACGATGAACTAAATGTGGAGCAATTTATTAAAGAGTTTGCAAGACGTTTTAACCTCGAAAAAGGACAAATTGCCCCGCAATATGAATTGTTAAATGAATTAGGATACATGACATGTTTTGATTTAACTGACCAGAAATATCGCGATAAGACAAATCAAATGTTGCAGTATGCCTACAAGGGATTATATTATGCAGCCGACTATTTTACGGTGATGCATTTTTCAGAACGTTTTGACAATGTTTCCGAGCTTGACCTGCAAGCAGTTCTTATCAAGCTGATGGATGGCCTTGAAAAGGCTATATGTAATGATCAAACAAACAATGAACTAAGTTTTAGTCAATTTGAGGTTAGTGGCTATTCTGAGGAGCTCAGCCCAGCAAGTAGGGAAATGCACAGATATGGCCTTCATCAAATACAATTGTTGAGGCAAAATAAAGCGAAACAAGAAATGCAAAAATCTGTGAATCTTTTAATAACGGATGTGGATGCATTCCGGGAAAAATACAAATCGGACCGGCAATTTAAATCAGCACTGTTTGAATATCCCTTTCTCGAAATCATAACTCCGCAAGTTATGTTTGACAACTTGCTACAAATGCCAAACAACGCAATCTGGTTCTTTAAACACTTTTTGATCGACATTTATAAAAATTCTGAAAAATTAAGAAAGGAAAAATCACTATTGGGAGATTTCCATGAAAAACTTGGTAGTCTATACCAAGAGTTCGAAGGAAAAGAAAAAAAATTAAGAAATTACCTACTGGCAAATTTGTTGAGTTCTGTTAAAGAAATTTTGCTTCAAGCTTTGTAAAGTCTATTTTCCTTTGGTACCTTATTCAACAGAGGGTGGCAGAGGTACTATTGGCTAATAGAACAAAAGATCACTGTAATGAATCAGCATTCAGGTATGACAGCCGGGAATTATTGCAAGATGAACGCTTTGCTAATGCTCTTGCTAATTGTAAGGGTGAATTGAAATATAAAGATTTAACCGCTGAATAATGAGAAACGATCTTTTTCTAAAAATGGTGGCGAACAATGTAAAGAAAGCCCGTCAGTCAAAAGGGCTATCGGTAAGAAAGCTTGGTGAAATGTGCGGTTTAGACTATTCAAATATATCCCGATTTGAGAATGGGCAAAAGAACATTCACTTACAACATTTAAAGGCCATATCAGATGCATTGAAAATGGACGTAAAAGAAATGATTTCATAAAGCTGCCTAATAAGCCGGTTTTCTATTTATATTCAGTAAGCAAATGAGAAACGTTATTATAATAATAAAGTACGTTTTATTTTTTTTGGCTACTCAAGTAGGAACCTTATTTATGATTTCTATGCTCACTGGTTTTGAAGATTTTTATCCCATTAATTATAATTATTTTTATGGGATATTTTATTTGATTGTAACATTTATTCAAGGGGTTTTGGTTTTTGGGGAAATGAAAGATAAATTAATAAAGCAGGGAAATGTGAAAAAGAATTCAAATTGATCCACTATCGTAAATTTTATTTTTCATGGGCGTGGTCTAACAGGTATATAGTCTCCTCTTTTTTAGTTTTCCCCCTTTACTTGAACATCCCTTGAACTTCGCTTAATGTTATTGTTCGCCGTTCGCTTTGTTCAATTCTTTTGAGTAGCTGCAAATATCGTTTAGTGGGTTTACCTGCATAGTGGCACTTAAAATGTTTGCTATAAATCTTTTCGTGTAGTTCATCATCTTTAAAGCATCCAAATACTTTATCAAAGTTTCGGACTTTATGACTTTTGGTTTGCTGAGCGTACATGGCATTTACTAAGGCAAAACGGGAAACAAAATGTTTATCTGCTAAATACAACTTTCTGCAACGTTTGCCGGTGGAGGAACAAATGAAAAACCAAACAACCCCTTTGCCTAAATTGGAAGGTGCTGAAATAAGTTGCACCCTATAATTTATCAGGACTTCATTGCATTTGTAATCCAATTCAAGATATGGGCTTACAGTCATTGTACTTACCCTTATTGAAATACTGTCTGTTCTATTTCCGTTCCTGCTCCAGGTAATTGTACCGCTTTGCCATTGGTTCGCCTTTAAATAACCGTGCTTCGTTAAAAAGGAAATACTAAATGTTTTCAACTCATCGTATAAAGTGGGGAAAGTATTTGGCTTTGGCATTTGAAATTTATTTTGACAAAATGAAACCTAAATCAGTAAACAACTTTACTTGTTTAGTCGTAACTCTTTATTTGAAATTCACCAGGTTCGCCCAGTTGATGAGTAACGCTTTCAACCTTTGGCAATACATATGGAATAAGTTTACAAAGTATGTTCAGCCTTTGCACGGGGTCAAGTATTTTGAGTGTTTCGGGTAACTTTTCAAGTTCCTTTTGCATTAACTCTTTAAGAGTTTCCCGTATATTCCCAGTTAATGGTTTGTTGTATTCAACCTGTGGTTTATCATTTTTTAGCCTTTCGATTTGGCTTTTTAATAAGTCTTTTATTTCGCTCAAATCAATTACATCGTACTCCGTATTTTGCAAAAACTTATAAACCCATTTGTAAACAAACAGTTTCTGGGGTGGGGTCAAATTTTGTTGATCGGTTTCAGTTGCAAATTCCTGGACGGCTTTTAACGGTGTTTCGTGATGTTCGGTGAAAATGTTTACCGCAGTATCAAATAGCTGTAAAGGTGTTTCAGGGTTTTCAAAATTACCTTGTTGTAATACTTCGCAAAGCATTTCAAAGGCATACTCGTTCCAATGTTCGTTTTCTGTTTTAAAGTAGCTTTCAAGGCTTTCAATTTCCTTTGTTTTCATATTAATTCAAATTTGTTATTAAACACTTGTTTCAATTCCTTTAATCGGTTCATGAATAGTATAGTGGATCGTTTGTCGTTGTTCGCTTTTATTGTGGCAAAGTGGCTTCTAATAAACAGCGAACAATCCTTTATTGTACTGCATTGGTTTAGCTTTACAGGCTGGGTTGGTAATTCAATACTTGCAAAGTAGTTTTCAAGTTCAGTAATATCCTGTTCCCAGTTTTCGGGCTTTGGTTTTCCGGATTTGAGTGCTGCAATTTTAGGTAATCGTTCAAGGCGTAAAAAATAAGTTTGTATAGGGTCTTCACTATTTTCACCTTTTTCACTTTTTTGGGGTTGTACAGGTTCAGATATTGGCTGGGGCTGTTTCTGTATTGTTTCTGCTATTCTGAATTTTCGCCAATCCTGTTTTATAAGCACGTCCGCAATATCAGCCCCGTCCTGCCTTAGTTCATTTGTTGCAAGCGTTTCCAATAAGTCTGAAACTTTAAACTGTGTACCAGGCAACACGTTACGAAATTCATTGGCTTTGTTGTTCCATAACTCAAAAGCTTTACCGTCTTTCGATAAGTCCGGAAATAAAACAACGTCTCGGCCTTGTAAGGCTTTGCATTTTTCAAGGCTTAAACTGCTCAAATTGTAAACGGCTAACCAAAGTAAGTTTTCGGGCTGTTCAGGAAAGCCAAAATATAAAGTACCGTAAACGGCTGTCTTTGGTGCTTCAACTATTGCAACCGGGTTTAGGGGGTATCTGTTCAAAAGGTGTTCGCCAAACAAACAGGAAACCGTTTTTTCATTCCTTTTGTAGGCTTCCAACCAACCGGGCAAAGGTTCGTTTCTTTTGGTGTGGTGTTTCTCAATTATTGAATGTAAAAAATCAGTACCGGTGGTGTGGTTAGTTTCATCAAATTGTTTTACTTGAATAGTCCTTACATTTCCAGCTTTGTCAATAAAAGGAAATGTAATTGCCCCAGTCCTGTAGCCATAGCAAACCGTTCCCAAATTGTATTGAGAAATTACCAGTTCAATATCTTTAATTTCAAAAGGAAAAGGAATACGGCGTAACAGGTTTTGAATAAAAACATTTTGTTCGTATCCCTCCCTTGTTTGTGCAAATACATCAAACGGAACAAATACAGGTTCAGGTTTTGGGACTCGCTTTGTTCGGGGTACTGGTCGCTGTGGTTTCCAGTTTTCTGAATGGTCGCCCCTTTCCTTTTGAAATACCGTTTTACTGTAGCCGTCTTTGTATGGGTTAAAGTGGTAAGAACATTTACTTTCCCGGTCACAACGTCCGTACTTTTCGGGCAATAAATCGCCTGTTTTGGTATCAATGTACCGGACAAAGGTTTTTACCCCGCAATCCGCGCAAAGGTGCTTTTTGCTGCCTTTCTCTAATTTATATCGGTATCCATTTACCATAGGTGAAAAAAGTGAAAAAGGTGAACGTTTAAAACAATCTTTATTTTTTGCACTAAAAAGTTTCGGTTTCAAGTGAAAGGAAAGCCACATTTCCAATATTCCTTTTCTCAACCTGTACCCCGAAACTTTGCAGCCTCTTAATAAAATTGGTTTTGTTTACAGGCTTAAATCCATCATCTAAACAAAAGGTTCGGTAAGCAGTGTAAAGGTCTTTTACTACTTTGTATTCGCCGGGGCTCGGTTGGTAGCTATTTTCCTCAATAAAAAGTTTCACACTATCGGACTGGGTTTTATATTTTTCAACGGCTTGTTTCGCTGCTTCGCAATGTGAAAACTTCTTTTGTTCCAATAGTCGGTTAAGCCCTTCCAGTACCCAGTTAAAAACACCTGAAAGTTCGCTTTCAATAATTTTTGTATGCAGTTGTTTATCCTGTTCTTGTTCAGGTATTGTAACATCAAAGGGAATAATTAAAAACCGCCTAAAATAGGCGTTTGTGTGTTCAACCTCTTTTGGTAATTCATTACAGTTAAAAATCAGTTTTGCATACTGCTTTATTTGCATTGGCTTGCCATAGGGCAAACGGGCTTCAACTGGTTCACCGGAAACTAACTGTTTGAAAATTGACGTTTCAAGGTTTCCATTTATTTCACTTGCATAGTTTACAAGTTTGTTGGCAATCATTGCCCTGAAATACCCTGTTACATCGGTAAGGCTTTGCAAAGAATAACTACATACATTTTCAACCCCTAGTAAAGCGTTTACTATTTCAAAAAATACCGACTTGCCATTTGCCCCAGTCCCGTAAAGAATAAGGGCTTTCTCCTCTTTCAGATTATTGTTTCCATTCCTTACAAATACATATCCTAAAAATTCAGCTAATACCTTTTGCCTTTCTATGTCGGGCAATACTCTCTCTAAATACGATTGAAATAAGGGCGCTTTTGCTCCAGGGTTATAACCGAAAGGCAATTGATAAGTAAGAAAGTCACCCCGGTCAAACGGCCTTAATTTAATCCCTTTGGCAGTTACTTCAAACGTTCCATTTTTCAGATTGATATAAACAGCTTCTTTTGGTGGTTCAGGTGTTGGCAAATATGCAGTTGAAATAAATTGTTTTATTAGCTTTTCACGAAATTCATAAAACCTAGCTGTGAATTTTGCAACGTTCATTTTTTCGGCTGCTTCACCTAAAAATTTTTGGAAAGCCTCTTTTTCTATATACGTCCAGTAAGCCCCGTTATACAGGTAAATAAATTCCATGTTCTTACATAAGCCCCAACGATTTTTTTCTGCTATGGTTAAAGTGTTTTCAATTGATAAAACTAAATAGTGCTTAGTATTTAATTTCAATTTTTCCAAAGCCTTTTCAATCTGTTCCCGTTCCGTTTGTTTAAGGTTATTCTCTTTTCCTGTACTGACTTTGACACCCCAGCTTTCTCTGTCTGTTTCCAGTTCAGAAAGTCTTTGCCTTAATTTCTCAACCTGGGGAAAAGCTAAGGCTTCAAAGTCCAACGCTTCAAACTGTTCAACTAATTGCTTTAAAATTTCGGTGTGGGGGGTTGGTTCACTTTTCTTTGTTATATCATGAATGTGTTTAATTACTGTTTCAGGTTTATTAAGGTCATTAAATACCGGGTTTATTTTTAATGCTTCCATTTAGAAAAAGTTTAATTGGGAATTGATAGCGGCTTTAGTTTCGTCAGTGGTTAAGTACCATGCCTTAAACCTTGTCTTTTTACAAATGGTCTTTTTTATTTCCCAAAGTCGCCCCGCCTTTTCTAAATCCCTTTTGTACCGGGTAATACATTTTTGAGGCACTCCCGTTGCATCTGCAACCATTGAAGTGATTGCAGTATATTTTTTTAAGTATTGGAATATAGTTTGCAGTTGGTTTAGGTGTGTATTACCTTTACCTTGTCTTTTATTCGGAGAGTTGGACTGTTTAGGCATTGCACCCTCCTTTTTTCTTTAAGTAAGTTTCTGCTTCGCCAGCTGTTTCTGCCAACATCTTTTTTCTGCCTTGCCTTAACCAGTTATCAATTTCCGATTTCAGAAATCTCAACCTTTTACCGCCTTTGTGTACGGGAATAGTACCAGTGTTCACCCAGCTGTAAACGGTGGCCTTGCTGGGTTTATCAGGGTGGTAAATACAAAGTTCGTTGAGATCAAACCAACAGTCGGTTTCGGTTTGTGGGGTATGTGGCTTAATATTCCACACCTCAATTTTTTCAACAACCTTATTAGCTACATCATTAATAAGGTCATCAATGTTTCGTGTGCTTAAAACTACATTTTGCATATCAAATAATTTTGAGTGCAAATTATAGCTGTATTGAGCCGGGCAATTTTCAGGTATTTTACCCGGCGTTTACCTCAATAGTAGTAAGGAAAGAAATTTTAGTTCGGGTAATCTTTCAGGTAGGTTATTAGTTTATTATCATTGTTTGAAATAGCAATCAATGCTTCTTTATAGCCATTCCCAAAATAATTTGCAATTGCAGTACGGTTTGTAATATCTAAGCTAATGAATGAACGGTAAAACCCTTGTGCGCTGCAATCGGTGTATTTGTTTTTAACGTATGCCTCAATTTTACCTTTACTAAACTGGTCATTATCATTTTTGGCAAATTGCGTTTCTGTACCCATTTCTATTTTTAGCCAATGGTATAAAGCATAAAATTTGGCAGGATAGGTTTTTGTTTGATGAGGTGGTAAATTATGTTCGCATTTATCAAATGTGGCAAATTGTTGAGGGTATTTTTTTATTTGTTCCTCAACCTTATTCACTATTCCTGAATAGTAGCCAAATTCTCTTACTACTTCATGTGTTAAAATGAACGGGTATTGTTTCTTTACATAGCCCCACCCCTTATTTATTCCCGTATGCTGAACGTGAAAAAAGTTTAAATGAATATCCCTTACATACTGTTCCGCATTTGCACCATAAAGGGTATCTGGTGAAACCTTAAATTCTGTTTCAAAATAATGTTCACCCTCTTTGTATGCTTCAATGTAGGTTTTGAGGTATTCCCATCCGTTTAGTTTAATTTCTACATCGGTGTCCACGTTTCGGGCTGGCAATTCCTTTGAAGTAAAAATTACAGCTAATTCAGGTGTGTAAATCTTCACATTTCCTGTATCAGTGTTCATAATAACACAGCCGCTATTTTTAATTCCAGATTGAAAACTTTTATATTGTTGTGTTTCTTGTTCCTGTTCATCTAAAAAGGTAGTAAGCCAAAATCTTGTATCAACAGTAGGGATTAGATTTTGAATAGGCTGTACTTTAGAGGAGTTCATAAAATCATTCGGTAACGTAATTTTTTTGTACCCTTTTTGAAATAATATAGAAGCTTCTCGAATATCATTCGCCTGTATCGTTTTTGTTTCAATCCGTTCAAACTCATTTTTATCTGTGTCTTTGAAAAAATCAAATAGAACTTTTAAAACCTTATCTAATACATCAAATATCAATTCTAAGGAAAGAAAATAACTGTTCGTTTCTGTACGAAAATTTAAATACTTTTGCTTGTATTTTATTACGTCTTGAATGTCTTTATCTGTGAAGTTTTCTGTTACTTCATGAACAGCACTCATATTGCTGTTATAAATTGAAGTATAGCTGTCATCGCCCTCCCAAATTTCAAGGCTTTTTAATTCTCCCAAAATTGGCAATGTTACATTGTTGTATAAAGGGCCAAACTTATGTTCAATTTCCTTTTGGATTAAATCATACTGCTTTTTGTCTTTATAGTTCGTTCGTGGATTTAACTCTCCTCTTTGTTTACCTAACTCAAGAATTTCATTAGTTAAAGGAATGTATTTTTCAATGTATTCCTTTTTGTTTTTATCTAAGAAATCGATTAACTCAAATAATGCTTTTACTTTATCGGGTATCATTTGTCTTTTATTCTTTAAGTTTTTACAAGTCCAGGTTTATTTTGTCGGCTGCTGTTCGCTTGTTTCTTTATTTACGGGTAATTCGTAGCTCTTGATTAATTATTGTGTAGCAAAAGCCAACAGAAAAATATTCAGCATCAATTTTAATAAATAGCTTATTCATATATGTAGCTCTACTATTTGTTTACTCCGGCTCTGATGCCATACTTAGGTTTTCGTCTTCTTCATTTGTCAGGCACAGCTTTATTTCTTTTGCTTCTATTGTCCCGTTGCCAAAATCAACCTTTGGTAATGAGTTTACAATTTCCACTGTTTGCACACTTACATTTATTACACTTAAAAGCAAGTCTAAAATGTATCGTGGATTGTCTGTTTCGGTTGCCCAGTCGTTGGGATTGTTTACAATACCACTTTCTTTATGGGTGCTTACTTGGTAGCGTTCTATTATCCATTCAATTGCACTCTTACCATTTACTACATATTCATAAGCCTGTGCAGGGATATTTGTAATAGTTATTTTGGAATTGTAAATGATGGTATCTTTTTGGTCTTTCTTTGGAAAACGAAGTTTTTCAACGGTGTAGAATTTGCCATCATCACCAGTAACTTTTGCATCTGCAAAAGGGGCAATGGTTTCATAATTCAAATGTAGTTCGGCTAATGCTCTACCTGCTTTGCTAAATGCCCAAAAATCTTTTACCTCCTCTACTAATGGCAAACGTGGCAACATTTTCTTTAAATCACTGGCAAATGTTTCTTTGTATTGCTTGCTGTGTAGGAAGCCATATACATAGTAAAATATATCTTCTTTGGTTACATTTTTACCGTATATCTTTTTAGCTCTTTCTAAGATAAAATCACTGATAGCATCCCTACGAATGAAGTCTTGTTTGTTATCATCATCAAACATTCCTTTTTGTGTTGCATTGTTTTCTTCGTAGAAATAGAGTGGGAAACACTGCTCATTAGACAATGTTTGCATATCAACCAATCCATTGCTAATTATTACAGAGAAATCTTTTGATGAGCCTACACCAGTTATATTAATCAACAAATTAGAAGTTGTTTTCTTTGGAAACAATCTTGGCATTTGATATAAATATTCATTCAAACTTTTATCAAAATAATGGTTTGACTTTGTAAAAGGTCTATATAATACAATTCTATGATTGCTTGGTAAATATTTAATTTTTATCCTTCTTAACAAATAATTTTTCAACCCTCGTGACCAACTAATGGTTTTCGGATTATCTGTTATTTTGTTATGTATATTATCTTTTGTTAAGCCATCAATTAACAAATTCCCATTGTACGATTTTAAAAGAGTTTCAATGTTTTTAGTTAGTTCGTTATTGGAAAAATTATAAACCCACGCATCTCTGTTACTTCCTACACCTAAAGTCACAAAGTTGAAAAAAGCCTCTTTAGTTCCCTGAATTGGAATGAAGTTATCAAAAGCATCATTACGGAAACTAATCCAGTCGCCTTGTATATTTGGTTCAATTGTTTTTAATGGTAATTTAGGATTAACAAAGGTTTTGAAATCGCTAATAATTTTTAGTTTTTCTTTTTGGTCTAAATAATCGCCAATGTCGTGGTAATGTATAGTTGCTTTTTCTGTTTTTACATCGGGGTTTTTAACCAATAATGTAATGGCTATTGGTGTTCTTGAACCACTGCCAAAAATCTTACCCCCCTCTTTTCTGCTTAGTTCACCACTGGTACGTTGGTTGCCTCTTAAATTAAAAACATAGATGGATGTAAATTCTTTCTCTAATGATTTACGGAAACCATCGGTACTATTACCATCTAACCAAGCACCATTTGAAACAAAAGCAATGATACCGCCCGTTTTATCTAATCTATCTGTACTCCATCTAAATGCTTTAATATAGGCATCGTATAAAGATTTGTTATTTACAGCAATTGAATTTTTGGCATAGGTACTGGCAATTTTTGCATCTAATGTAGGGTAGCTCTGATTTTGTGCATTGTCATTGGCTGACCTTTGCCCAATTGAATAAGGGGGATTACCAAAGATTATTCTTAATGGTGCTTTTTGTTGGCGTTGAACCCTTTTGCTATTTTGAGGGAACATATCGGAAAAGAGTTTTTCTCCATCTTTTGTTTCGCCTAACTGAAAAGTATCGGTTAAGCAGATACCTTCAAAAGATTGGTAACTGGTGGCATCGGGCAATAAATCGTGGTAAGCATTTTCAATATTAACGGCTGCAATGTAATAAGCCAATAAAACAATTTCGTTGCAATGGATTTCGTATGTGTATTTGCGAAGCAAATCATCTTTATTGATTAAGCCACTTTGCAACAAACGAGTAATGAATGTGCCTGTGCCTGTGAATGGGTCAAGGATATGTACATTTTCATCTGAAATATCTCTGCCAAATTCTTTTTTAAGAATATCATTTACTGAATAAATAATAAAATCCACTACCTCAATTGGGCTGTACACAATACCTAATTTTTCTACCAATTTAGGAAAAGCAGTTTTGAAAAAACTATCGTATAGTTTTATTATTATTGCTTGTTTTGCATTTGCGTTGTCTAAACCACGTATATGAGTTTGAACGAATACATAAAATTTTTGTAGTGTTTC
>JBBQZZ010000007.1:0-197428 GCA_038207265.1 Chitinophagales bacterium
CGCTTTATCCACAAACGGCGAACGTAAATCATTTAAAAATTGAAGAGAGCCGTTTAGTGGATAAAATAGTTGAAAAAACAAAAGATGATTAATTTAGAAAACTCTAACTGCAAGTGGCACTAAAATAAGGGGAGCTTACAAGACTATTATGAGTTTTTATCCAAGACTTAAATTTGTAGTAGAAAAATAGATTGCGAAAGGCGTGGTTACAGGAATCAGGCCGTTTGGCGACAGGGGGAATATGACAATATTTAAAACCCACGCTGCTCCAGAACCATTTATAACCCAGAACCCTTTCATTCTCGAAGGGTTTGTAAAGTCGTTTGTAATCAGGGATTGGGCTGATTCGCTATTACCAGAATAATTTTATAAATATCAGCGGGGGATCTACATTTCAATGCCCCAGGTTGGCAGGGGGCCAGAATTTTACTTTTATTGATGTAAGGTCGTACAGCTACGGAATTTCGATTTTCTTCAGCGTTTTTAAAATCAGGGATTGGTAACTCTTTTTAATGAATGCTAATTTCACAATGCTTCCCGCATGTGGTTTATAATTAGTATACCAGACGAAGCTTTTTTATAAGCAAAAAAGATAAGCCCGTTTAATCCGGGCTCATCTCTCTGGAAGCTATTTTTTGACAACACTTGCAGGTTTATTTGCTACAGGAACCCTATGCGACTTTGTAAATTCAGTAAACTCGATTGGATCCGGCGTTTCTGATTTAAATTTAATTGTCTCTATTTCAGTTGCAACCATTCCTGGCCGCAGGGCAAGAGAGAGCCCAAATTTATGTTCGCCATAAATAGTCACAAGGGAATGTATCGTTCCATCTGTTGTGTGATGAACAAATTGTTTCATGGTAATTTTTTTTAAGGAGTGATGATTGAAAAAGCCATCGCATAGCCACGCGTAAATAAGTTGCCTACGTTTTTCACTGTGAAATACAGTCTTTGCCCGGTAACATCATGTTCTATCCGGATATTCTGCACTTCAAGTATAACCGGATCACCAGCGGTAACCGGGTGTGCACTTACATTTAAAACATCACCATAATTGAAACCCCATGAGATCCACTCATGTGTTTCGCCGGAAGCCAGCGGCGGCGCACCCACCCCGCTAACCCATGAACTGCTCCAATAAGAAACATTCGCCATGATTAATTGATTTTAAAAGTGATAAAAAAATTGAGTACCCTATCCGGGCCATTGTATCTGACGAAAGTTTATTTCAACAGGGAAACAAAGGGTATCAACTTTCCCGGAAATACTTTTCATATTAGAATATTTTCAAGTAACGCACGCATCATTAAACTATCATGAACCTGTCGCTCCCGCAGTTGCTTGTTTTAACCGGTCTATAGGATGCAAAATTGTAGCAGCTTTTTGCAAGTTGTATCGACGTGCATTTATAGAAGTACAATCGTACAGGAATAATTGATTTCAAAAATTTCATGGTTTTCTAATTATCAGCCAGACCAGCACCAGTGAGAGGGTAAATAGCATCAATATTGTACCAGCTCAGTCAGTATTCCGCATGAATCACTTACTTTATCAGAAAGTTATTGCGGCACGTGGCGGTTCATTCGAAATATATAAATCTATTCCTGCCACATTGTATAAGTAGTATTAAGACAAATTCAGTTAACCTGGCTTGTAAGGTCAATACCAATATTAAAAAAGATACCACTAACAGGCTATTGCTGTTTTTTTAATGAAGTTTTAGATTTGCCATTGAGCGTTCCTCCCCTGCCCTTCCCTTTTTTTTTTATAACCAAAACTTTTTTATGAAAGATGCCATCTGTCGCATGAACTGCTGTTTTTTATTACTGTGTTTTATATTAGCGGGTCATATAAGCAAAACCCAGCCAATAGATTATTCAAATTGCCCCGATTGCTCATCAGATGATATTGGCTTTTTAACCAAGGTAAATACGATGTACCAGGGCATCAATGGTTTTAATCCCTCTGCACCGTCTTCTTATAATCTAATTGGTAACCGAAAGTTCAGCGGTACGGTATATTCAATCTCAAATAGTTTTTTCGGTGAGAACTGGTATCCTATCCGCACCGATAAGCAAACACTCACCGGAACCTTTCATCATTTCAGTATTTCTAATTATGGAGACGAGAGTGACTGGAACATTAATTTGTTACCTGCCGCCGGCTTTGAAGATTTTATATCTGATGCCATTCCTTACCAACGCGATAATTGGTACGCATCCGGTGACTGGCCCGAAGATGAACAGGGGCATTTCCTGGTAGAAGCTGAAATTACACCTGATGAACACCGTTATGGCAATCCCTGGTTTACGAACAATAATTCACAGAGTACTTTATTGCACAAGCAGGTATCCGTATATGGTCCCTTTGTACGGGAAGAGGCACATGGCAACCATCCCGAAATTCATCCCTGTGAACAGATATGGTGGAAAGAATCGGAAGATTCCTATACCCTATTGCTGGTAACGGATGATTCCAACCGCTTCAAACGCAGGGCAGATACCATGATAAACGTTAACGGGCATTTGCAATTCATAGCAGGCGATTATACGGCAAGGCGCGTTACAACCCTTGCCTACCAGCCATGGACAACCGAAAAAAAGCAGGAATCCGAGATACAGGTGGCTTTTGAACTCAATCCCCTCCAGGATGGCTATTATGTAAGTATTCAGTCAATTGATAACCTCAATTTCTTTGCCGGTGCCAATTATCCCGATGTTCGGGAGGGCAGTAAATATTCGCTTACCTACAGGGGTAATACGGTACTTACCGTAGAGGAATCTTCAATGATCGATCCTTTTGTAGGGGTTAGTTTTAAAAATGTATGTTTTAACCGCGCCAAAGGAGTGTTGCAGGGTTATATCGTTTTTAATACCGCTATCGGGAATGGCGATGGGAAGGAAGGATTTGTTGCGCTAAGAATAGATAAGAAAAATGTAGGTGTTAATGCAAAGCCGGAAATTGTAACTGGCGACATAGGCAACACATGGAAACCATTTTCAGACTACGATGACAAAATTCCTTTCTCTGATATTATTTCAAGCGATATGAACGGAAGGGGAATCGTAGACGGCATTATAGATTTTAATGGCAATGGAAAATCGGACCTGTTTGCAAAGCAAGGCGATCGCTGGATGGTATTGTACGATGGAAAAGGAACCTGGCAGGAAATACAAACTTCTTCACTGCCGGTAAGTGAGCTTCGATTTGGAGACATTGATGGAAATCACAAGACGGATATTCTGAGAGTGGGCCCCAACCACAAAGTATTTGTTTCTTATGATGGAGTAGGAACATGGACACAGCTCACAGATGCGGGGGAACAAAACAATTTAATACAAGTGGGAGATTTTAACGGTGATCATAAAACGGACCTGATTTATTTTAAGACCCGTGTCATAACGAATGGAAGTTTCCCAACTCAAATACTTTATCGTGGTGATATGTATGTGAAATTCAGCGGAGCTGGTTCCTGGAAACTATTGAACAATGATTACTATCTCAACGGTCCTTCTGACTATATAGATAATTTCCGGTTTGGAAATTTTAATGGGGATAACATTACGGATATATTCCGTTATTACAACGGCAAATTCAATGTGTATTGGAACGGCACCGGCAATATCAAAGAATTAACGAAACCACCCGTTGCCATGCGCACCAGTGATCTTCTTTTTGTAACAAAACTTTCTTCGGAAAAAAATACTGACGTGATTTATGTTGATCCCGTTTCAAAAAAATGGACCGTTTATTACGCAGGTTTACCGGGCTCACTCCCGCTTACAATAAAATATGCAGATCCGGCAAATGTTAGATTTGCAGATCTGGATGCAGATCCCGCTGTTGAACCGATTGCATTGGATTTTGTAAGGGGCAATCCCAGCAATATAAATTTCCCGGTAGCGGCGCAAGCCGTCATTGAACCTTCCATGCAACTCCGGTATGTTGAAGGATCTTTAAAAAGAAAATCAGTTGGTAATGTTAACGGCCTTTACTACGACCAGGATGTTTTTTATTATGCGGGCAATAAACCGAACCGGCGAAGACGTGCCGCTGAATTTGAAGTGAGTGCGATAAAAGAAATGACCACGGCCCGCGCACTAACATTTCAGCCCGTGAGCAATATCAATGGTTCTGGCGATGACCTTATTAAAATTGGGCGGGTGCAGGATGTGCCCGTTACCGGCAGTAAGAAAAACAGTTTACAGATAGCGTTTAAAAATAGTCCGGAAGCGTTCAATAAGGATATAGCAACCATGGCCATTGCGTCATTACCTGATAAACTGGAAGAAGTGGTTGCGCCCAATGGCAACTGGGCCAGCTGGCAACCTTATCTTACAAAGATTGCCAAACCAAATAAAACAATATTGCTAACCAATGCACCAGGTATTCCGGCAACGGTAAGATTGGTTTCGTTTGATTTACATCCGTTGTATTCGGGTATGGAGGGTAAAACTGCCCGGCTAGTGGAAATGGAAGATTTTATTGAAGAATTGAATGAGGCGGTGTATGATAAATCAGCAGCCAAACGAAATGAATTATATGGACAGGGAGATGTATTTACGATCAACTGGCATTTTTCGCTTATGAATTTGAATACAGGTGCTCCCCTTACCGGTACAGCAGCCAACGCTACGGTGCAAAACGGGCGATTTAAGAATAGCAAAATCAGTTTCCGTTTTCCCGCAACACCGGATCTGCTGCAGTTTACAGCAACCGCCAGCATTACAGACCCGTTTGGTAACGTTAATGCAGAACCGCAAACTTTTACATTTTATAACCAGAAAATTTTACAAAACAGCGGAGCCACAGGTATGCCGCAATGGCTGGCACCGTTTACAAGCCTCCCCGTAAAACCCGGATTTATCTGGATGATCGATCACTGGGAAAGAGCGAGGGCCAATGAAGTTTACCTGACCAATCATCAACTGCTTGCGAGGGCGGCATATATTGCAGAAGACAAAGTGATTACTGTTGAAGAATTAAAAACTTTGCTGCAGGGATACTGATTTGCCTGTCACCCGGTTAAGCGTGCATTATCGGATTGAAGATAACCGGCTATATCTTCAACAATATTTTCTGCCCGCTATGGGGTTGGCAAACCTATCACATATTTTCCTGCGTTGCTGCCGTTAATTAGGTAAGATTATCAATGGTATAAAAATTATTACGACCCAGGCATTGTGATAAAAAAAAATGCCTGGATTGGTGTAAATGCAACAATTCTTCCAGGAATAACTATTGGCGAAAATTCTATTGTGGCTGCTGGTGCAGTTGTGTCAAAAGATGTTCCTGATAATGTTATTGTAGGTGGCATTCCTGCAAAATTTATTAAATATATTTAGTCTATAAATGACGAAAATTACATTTGCATTTTTAGTGAGTTTAATCTGCATCCAATTATATGCTTGTAGCGGGAATAATAAAATTGAGCAAACAAATAATACTGACACTTCAAATACAGCTACTACGAAAATGAAAATAACAATCGGTTCTTTAGTTTTTACAGCCACACTAAACAACAATGCAACAGCAACAGCATTCAAAGCAAGCATGCCTATGACTATCAACATGACAGAACTTAATGGTAACGAAAAGTACTTTGATTTACCAAATGTCTTGCCTGCTAACGCATCAAAACCAGTAACTGTTCAAAACGGAGATTTGATGCTATACGGGTCTGGCACACTAGTACTTTTCTACAAAACATTTTCAACACAGTACAGTTATACACAAATAGGACGCATTGAAAATCCTTCGGGTCTTATTGAAGCATTAGGACCAGGAAACGTAACTGCGAAATTTGAATTGCAGTAATTTATAAAAAGTTCTAATAAAGGTAAATTTGTAAATCAAAATAATAATCAATCAGGAATAAAATATATTCAGCAAATATCCATTGCGGGTGCAGCTGTAAGCTGCTAGATCCAATTTAACTTTTTTAAAAATAAAAAATATGCGCAACATAAAATATACCCACAAAGGCAAATCATAAAAGCCTCAGCAATAACCGAAGCATGTAAGAAAGTAGTGAATAAAGAAGCTCGTTACCGCTGTGTGATTGATGAAGTAACTATTTAACTAATTAAATATGCCACACATTATCGTTAAACTTGTAAAAGGGAAAACCGAAGAGCAAAAGAGAATACTTGCCGAAGCGCTAACAACAGCTGGTATGTCTGCAATTGGCTTCGAAGAAAATTCTTTTTCCGTAGCTATTGAAGACATCGAATTGAAAGATTGGGCAGAGAAAGTATATCAACCCGAGATAATGGAAAGAATAGATAAACTTTACAAGCAACCTGGTTATAAAATGTAATCAGTAAAAGTCTATGAAAACAATGCAATATTTAGTTCATAATTTCAGCACTCATTTTTGCAAGTTGCAACTTAGATAAATAAAACAAAATGGATACATCAGAAATCTTTCCGCAAGGCAACCCATTACCTCAAGAATGGTTCACGGGAAAAACATATTTATTCCCTATGGTTGCGAAAGACAGTAACAACAATTTTTCAGCAGGTGCTGTAACCTTTGAGCCAAAAGCGAGAACCCATTGGCATACGCATCCCAAGGGGCAGGTTTTGATAGTGATTGAAGGAAATGGTTTTTATCAGCAAAAAGGTAAGCCTGTACAAACTATCAAAAAAGGTGATGTGGTGAACATCTCCGAAAATACAGAGCACTGGCACGGGGCATCGGCTACAAATAAAATGGTTCATATTGCCATAACCAATTATAAAGAAGACACGCAGGTAACTTGGTTGCAACCTGTAACAGGGGAAGAATACGACATAGCAACTAAAAAATAGTTATAAAGAAAAATATTTATCATCCATGATTGGCTGACTTGCACTGCACATGGCAACTATTATACGGCGCCACACAGTGATAAAAATAAAAGCGCGAAGTAAAAATGATAAATAAAGCAGTATCAGCTTTTCCGACACTGACTACAAAAAGATTGACACTTCGGCAACCCTTAGAAAGTGATCTGCAAGAAATATTTTTGCTACGGTCTAACAGCATGGTAAATAAATATCTTGGCCGTCAACCCAGTGAAACCATAGATGAGGCACTAAATTTCATCAAAAATGTAAATAAGAACTTTAATAATAATGATGGCTGTTATTGGGCAATTACCTATACAGACAACAAAAAACTTATTGGAACAATTTGTCTTTTTAATTTTTCTGACGAACTCAAAATGTGTGAAATCGGGTATGAACTTTTGCCTGATTATCAAAGACAAGGAATTATGCATGAAGCATTGGAAAAAATAACTGAATTTACTTTTCAAACGCTCGGATATAAGACTATTGACGCTGTTACACATAAAGACAACCAGCGTTCAACCAGGCTTCTTCAAAAATTTCACTTTGCGAAAAGGGAAATTATCGACGGGAATAATTCCAATTTAAGAGTGTTTCGTTTATCAAACTAAGAATGAAAAATGGAGAGGTAAAAACGATAAAGTCGAAGTTCCGAACAAATCCTTACAAGGTTAGACCCAATAATTGCAGTAAGAGACATCGAAGCCAGTTCAAAGTGGTATCAACAAATATTAATGTTAGAAAATATCACGAATAGGCAATAAAAAAATTAGCCTCCGAACATTTCCTGCAAGCTTTAAAAAATTAAAAGAAACTTAATAATATTGATTATGCTGGCAACAGGCCTTTTTTTTCCTGTAGGCAAAGCAGTAAATCCACCCCGGATAGTGTAGATGTAAAGAAGTTGGATTCGATAATAAATCTTCAAAGTCAAATGACGTTAATTAAATAAATATGGATTTGATTTTTGCACGCTGTCTCATTTCGTAAAAAATAATTGCTTTTTAATTTGCGCAACCCAAAAGTTGCGCATATATTTGCAACCTGCGAGTTGCATAATTAAAAAGTGAACCATGAAACAGGATATATTCCAGGCAATCGCCGACCCCACCAGGAGGGCCATTTTAGCGTTGATCGCGGTTCATTCTTTGACGCCAAATGCAATGGCCGAAAAATTTGATATGAGCCGGCAAGCGGTATCGAAACATATTAAAGTATTACAGGAATGCGAACTGATTAAGCCTGAGTATGCCGGCCGGGAAATCTATTATCACTTTAATCCAAAAAAAATGCGGGAACTGGACAACTGGCTGCTTCAATTCAGAAAAATTTGGGAAATGCAGTTTAACCAGCTTGACAATGTATTATTAACAATGAAAAAAAGAAAAAAATGAACGACCTGTTGCTATTTGATTTTACCGTGGATAAACCAGCAAAAGCGATATACATCACAAGAGAATTTGCTGCCCCGCTTTCACTGGTATGGGAGGCTTTCACTCAATCGGAAATACTGGATCAATGGACTGCACCTGCTCCCTGGGTAGCCAAAACAAAATATATGAATTTTGAAGTGGGTGGAAAAAGATTTTATGCCATGCTGGGTCCCGAAGGACAGGAGCAATGGATCATCCAGTCCTTTACTTCTATTCGCCCAAAAACCCAATTCAAATTGTATAATTCATTTGCCGACAAAAACGAAAACCCCGAACTGCCAGGTTCCGAATGGGACTACAATTTTAGCGAACAAAATGGTATTACCACCGTGCGCATTACTATTTTTAATGAATCTTTTGAACGCATGGAAAAGCTAATGGAAGGTTTCAAAGTAGGGTTCACTGCAACATTAAAAAATTTGGAAAATTTATTGACAGTATTATCACAAAAATGATCCGTGTTTTTTTAACAGCAATAAATAATTTGTAAAACTTAAAAATCAAATATTATGGCACTCATTAATCCTCATATTAACTTCAACGGAAATGCAGAAGAAGCATTCAAATTTTACAGATCTGTCTTTGGCGGAGCATTCGCAAAAATTATACGTTTCAAAGACCTGGCAAGCGCTGAATTTCCGGTCGCAGATAAGGAAGCCAATTCAATCATGCATATTGCTTTGCCCATTGGCAAAAATTTTTTAATGGCCAATGACGTTCCGGAGAGTATGGGAAAAACAAATGAAAATGAAAACAGGTCGAAAATATTTATTATGGCAGATAGCCGGGAAGAAGCCGACAAGCTGTTTGATGGTTTATCAGCGGGAGGAACAATTGAAGGACCTATCGGTGACAGTCCCTGGGGTTCATACTTTGGTTGTTTCAGAGACAAATACGGTATTGAATGGATGATAGAATATAACCCTTAATATAACGGATACAATTAACCGAAGAAAAGCGGCGAACATCAAACACCTGGTTTACTGCTGTGCCGTTGGTGCAACATATGTATTCATAATAACTTAACCACTATGAACCTCACCAGTCCAATCAACGAATAATTTTATATGAACGTACAGGAGCAAATCAAAAAATATATCAGCAGCCAACCTGCACCCAAACGCAGTGAAATGCAGGCGTTGCATCAAATCAACATTCAGTTGTCACCCGGTTGTGAATTGTGGTTCTTCGATGGTAAAAACAGCGATCAGAAAACCGTTGCGAATCCTAATATTGGATATGGATCTTACATTATAAAATACGCGGATGGGAAAACCAGGGAGTGGTTTCAAATTGGTTTAAGTGCTAATAGTACTGGTATTTCCGTCCATATTCTTGGTATTGACGACAAAACATACCTGGCAAAAACCTTTGGAAAAAAACTGGGCAAGGCAAAAGTGACGGGGTATTGTATCAAATTCAAAGCCCTAAGAGATATAGACATTGAAACATTGAAAGATGCCATACGATTTGGACTTAATTATACATAGTCTCCTCATTTAAATTGCGGGGTTGAAGTAGGAGTAAGAAAAAAATTCTCAGTAAATCATGTAAAAAAATGCAAAGGTATCTACAATGGCCGTGGCGGCTGTAAGCAGATGTTGTTATTCACTCCGCACTAACTGTATGATATACATTAATAACAATTGGGGTGTTTACTTTTTTTCCAATAAGCTATAATAGCCGTTATATCATCTAATATTTGTTTATAGGTGGTTGCTTTTTTAAAAAATCCCTGGATGGTCATTTGCAAAAAAGCTTTATTAACGTCTTCAGGGTTGGCGGAAGTGGAGTAAAATATAAAAGGGATGCATTTTTTCTTTAATTCCGGAATACTATCAATCTCTCTTTTAAAATCTAACCCATTTTTAAATGGCATGTTGATATCACAAATAATAAGAAATGGTTGTTCAGTTGTTTCACTCAAATATTTCAGGGCTAAAATTGTATTGGGAAAATAAACAAGGTCATTATCAACATTCAGTTCTTTTAAGGCTTCTTCAAGCGTTAACGCATCATCCTTGTCATCTTCTATTAGTACAATAGGGCCATTATGTGTCATAATTGTTATTTAGTAGGCGCATAAAAGCGATAATCCAACTTAAGTCTCAAATCGACAGCGAAAATAATGTATTCATATCAGCTAAAAACATTTGCTTGTGCCGCCAGCCATTTTGTGCTGCATTTAACGTCTGTACCAATAGCGTTTTGTAATGTTGTTCCAAACTTATACCGGGTAGTATTAATAATGTGTTGAAGCGCTTCATCATATTTATTATATATTAGCTTTCGTTCCTGTTCGGAATTACACGATATTAAATTGCTTAATTGCCGGGCAAAAGTTTCGTAATAAATAAATTTAATTCATTTGGAGAATACTAAGATTAAAAGCACGTCTTATTATTTAGTATTAGCCATTACTGGGCTTTTTGCAGTGCTGGCCGGCTTCGCAAAAACGTTCATAGCACCATCGATTGCCGGAACATTTACTGCACCAACGGCGGTTTACCTGCATGGCGCTTTTGCATTTAGCTGGATAATACTCTTCTTCATTCAAACTCTGCTCATTCGTTCCGGTAACTACCGTATTCATATGAATTTTGGAATAGCAGGAATTTTTATTGCCCTGGGTACTGCATTTACCATGCTGCCAGTGGGTATGTATGCGGCCCATAAGGAATTAAAACTGGGATTGGGTGATACTGCGATTTCAGGAATAGTGGGATCTGTTACTTCCGCTATCATGTTCCTCGCCATTGTGACTACGGGAATATTCAACCGAAAAAATGGGGAGGCCCACAAAAGACTGATGTTGCTGGCAACACTGGTAGTGCTTTGGCCGGCATGGTTCCGCTTCCGTCATTATTTTCCAGGTATAGCCAGGCCAGATATATGGTTTGCTGTAGTGCTGGCAGATAGTTGGATCCTGATTTCCTGTATATGGGACAAACAAACCAATGGCAGGATACATCCCGTACTTAAATATGTTGGCATATTTATTATCCTCGAACATACAATTGAAGTAATTTTTTTCGACAGTGCCGGCTGGAGAGTGATTGCAAAAGGCATCTATCAATTATTATCCTGAATCCTGTAACCGTTTTACATAATTGTTGAATAGCATCCCTATTCCTCCAAACCCATTCAATTTATCCAAGGTCTATATTGCATCTGCGCTGTAATTTGATTAACTTCCCTCCCGCTTAATTAATATTATGAAAAAGATCAAATGGCTACTGGTATTGGTCCCGTTTTTCTTTCAATCTTATAAAACGGATACTAAAAAACAAGCTGCAGCAAAACAATGGGTGAGCTTGTTTAACGGAAAAGATCTGACAGGCTGGACCCCCAGGATAACGGGCTATAAACCTGGTGAAAATTTTGGTCACACCTTTAGGGTGACCGATGGTATATTAAGTACACGCTATGATCAGTATGATAGTTTCAGCAATAAGTTTGGTGCTTTGTTTTACAATAAAAAATTTTCTAATTACAGACTGAGGGTTGAATATCGTTTTACCGGGGAACTTACACGTGGTGCACCCTCCTGGGGACTTCGCGATGGGGGTATACAATACCATTGCCAATCGCCCGAAAGTATGGGATTGAATCAACCCTTTCCTGTTTGCCTTGAATACAATTTGCTGGGTGAACGTGCTACCGGTGAAATATGTACATCCGGTACCTGGGTTGAAATAAATGGGAATAAGAATTCACTGTTCTGTACGCCGCCGGAAACCAAGAAAAATTTTCCTGGTGATCAATGGGTCACAGCAGAGGTTGATGTACACAATGGAACCATTACCCATTATGTAAACGGCATAGAAATCATTCAATTCAAAAACCCGCACTACGATGCAACGCATCCCATTGGCAAAACTTTTATCATCAATGGTAATGATGTTTTGAAAGACGGATACATCTCACTTCAATCCAATAGCCATCCCATGGATTTCCGGAAAGTTGAGATCATGGAATATTGATATTGTTGATGCCGTGTTTATGAGAGTCGTCTTTACACAATGAGGTTTCCGTCCTTATTATTTTAACAATAAAATGCTATCTAGGCATCTTCAAATCATCCAAAGAAATTTTTTGTTGATCAACGAACCAGCAAAAATATATTAAGCATTAACAATGGTTTATTAACCCAACTGCTGCACTATTTTGCCACATACAGTAATCTCTCCCAGCCTATAGCATTCCTTGATCAAGTATTGTATCTTTATCTCTTTACTTCAACTGATGTGAAAAAAAATATCACGCACCTTTATCTATATGGAAAAAATGACGCGTTTGCTATGCTTTTTAATGTCAATTCTGATCTTTGCCAGCTGTAAAAAGAATGATGGATCCGATTCATCTATCACAGGAATACACCCAACGCACGGCTCCTATAATATAAAAGATACCATTTCAGGAATTGGTTTTGGAGCCATTGCAGCAAACGACAGTGTTTTTTTCAATGGGCACAGAGCAGACATCATTAGTGTTACCAACAGCCAATTGGTAGTGGCTGTACCAAAACTTGCCGGCACCGGAATTGTATCGGTATATGTCAAAGGCACCAAATTGAATGGTCCGGTTTTTACTTACGATACAACGTATAGCAATGATACTTATGCAAGCGGCATAGGTTCACCCTATGGTATTTGTATTGACGAAACCAGTGGCAATTTGTTTGCAGCCAATTACGGTGACAATACAGTAGTTAAAATTGCTCCGGATGGCACGGTGAGCCATTTTGCCGATGGCATAAACTTACCTGGCGGTATAACCATCGATGGCAGTGGTAATTTGTTTGTAACAAATTATGGCAATGGCACTATCGCAAAAATAACAGCAGCAGGTGTACTTGAAACTTACGTGAACGTTCAACATCCTGCAGGTATAACGATTGATGATACCGGGACTTTATATGTAACCAATTTTGGTGACAACACTATTTCTATCATAGCACCAGACAAAAATATTACGACTATTCCTTCTGGCATTCAATACACAACTGGTATTGCAAGAGACAAGTCCGGCAATTTATATTTAACAAACTCAGCAGGTAATTCCATTTCGAAAATTACTCCCTCAGGAGTAATAACTGTATTTGCATCAGGGGTTCATCAACCCTCCGACATTACGATAGACATCAATGGCAATCTCTATACAACAGATCCCGTCGACAATACAATCACCAAAATAACGCCGGCAGGTAAGGTCAGCATTATTGCTACGGGGTTAAATGATCCCGATCCTATTGCAGTTGACAGCAAAGGAAATTTATTTGTGGGAATTATGAGCACCGGGACAATTGCAAAACTTAGTATGCAATAGGTAAATAAACGGAACATTTATTTCGACAGGCAACTCTTTTCCTGTTTTCTGCATTTATGTATGCATGAACATCAGTGTTGCATTACTTTTTATCGTTATTGCGCTGAGTTGCAAGCATGCTAACAAGCAACCGGCCATTGGTTACAAAGCAGGTTTCAAAACAATTCATTATGCAGACAAATCAAGAATCTATAAACCAGGTACAGATACCTCAAACTACCTGCATTACAGGCCAATTGATTTGGATATCTGGTATCCGGCAGAGGAGCGTGTGTCTGATTCTTTGCTTTTGGTAAAAGACTTATTCGAATTATTTGAGCAACGTGCTAATTACTATACAGCATCCGAAGCAGGAAATGGGATGACTGCCAGGATTGCGCAAATTTTTTGCGATGGGTTTAAATGTTCGGATTCTATCCAATTGCTGCAATTCAAAACAAATGGTTTTAAAAAAGCAACAGCAGCAACTGGTAAATTTCCATTGGTTGTCTATATGACTGCTTATAATGGGATGAGTTACGAAAATTTTGTGCTGTTTGAAGAATTGGCAAAGAAAGGATTTGTCGTTGTATCAATCAGCTCAATTGGTCACTTTCCCGGCGATATGACCATGAAACATTTGGATCTAATGGAGCAGGTAGACGACGATATTACTGCGTTGAATATTTTAAAACAAGAAAGCGATATTGATTTTGATAGAATGGGGGTGGTTGGTTATAGCTGGGGTGGATTGGCTGCAGCAGTATTTGCCGGCCAGTTAAGAGATATTGATTGTATTGTTTCTTTAGAGGGATCTGAGTTTCACCATTATGGATTTGCGAAAGCTGAAGATGCAGATTTTGACTCGATAAAGAATAGCAATGAACTCAGAGATGTTCATCTCTCCGTTCCTTACCTGCGATTGGAAAGTTCGCCATCAACACAACCCAATCTAAAGGACTCAGTTTACCAATTTGCAAAATACCATGCAGATAGTGCACAAATTTATTCCGTTGACTCGGCACAGCATGAAGATTTTGGGTGCTATTCTTTGGTTGTGAGAGAAGCAGGTCATTGTGCTGCCAAAAAAATCTATCCAACTGTTTTGAATATTACAATTGGTTTTTTGGAGCAGCAACTTAAGAATAAAAATAATTTTTCAGACATAATTGGGAGAGAGTTAAATAAGACAATCAGGAAAAAATAGTTATCGCTGAAAATTGAAATAGTGATTAGCTCATGACTTGTTATGCAGGATCGCTATGATTCTGTTATTGATCAAAAGACCAACAATGGCGGTCAATTTCCGATCATCATTGCCATCGCTTCAACCATTTATAAACTAACCGCCGGGGTTGCTTGTTAATAAACTATTTTGCAGTCCTCATTAAACCGGGATAGACATGACAGTAAGCGAAAAAGAATTTTCACCGCAACCCTATGCAAGAGCTGCCGGACTGGCTTATTTAATTATTATTGTCGCGGGTGCGTTGGGTGAATTGTTTATCAGGAATAAGTTGATAGTATCGGGTGACCCGGCCGCTACCGCCAGGAAAATTGCAGATTCTCCGCTGCTCTGGCGTATGGGAATTGCCGGCGATCTGATCATGCATGTCTGCGATCTGATTGTAGCAATGGTTTATTATACCCTCTTTAAAAAAGTGAACAAACAACTTGCTTTGCTGGCACTTCTTTTTGGAATGATACAGACTGCTGTACTGGTAGCAAATAAAATGAACCTGATGATTCCTTTTTTTCTCTCAGGGAGCGAAGCATATTTGAAAGCATTTAGTGCTGAGCAATTGCAGGCCTGGTCTTACCTGGCCATTAAAGCGCATGGATATGGTTTTGGAATTGGATTGATATTTTTTGGATTTGAATGTCTCGTAGATGGTTACCTGATTTTTAAATCCGGTTTCCTGCCAAAATTTCTTGGGGTATTCATTCTTATTGCTGGATTATGTTACCTCTTACACAGCTTCGCACTTATTCTATTCCCGCATGTAGCTGATATGATATTCCAGGTTACCATTGCACCTGTTTTTATTGCCGAGTTATCGATGAGTCTGTGGTTGTTGTTTAAAGGTGTAAACCTTACCAGATGGAATGAACGGAATGTGCAAACAACATAGGTATATACCAGTTTGTATTCGCAATTGGTTTTTTCACCAACGACCCGGGGCAGATCTATGATAACATAATTATTGCCTGATAATGGAAATGGTAAATTGGTTAATTATCAATATGCGAAATCACTAAATTCAGTTGTTGGTCAAGAGACCAATAACGGCGACTTAAAATGCAAACAACGGATGACGGTCCAACACCGGAAGAATTGGACAGGTCACCTTTACGCCTTCGTTGCTGTTTTCACCAACGACATATAACAGATGATTGATAAAATAATTATTGCCGGATAATGGAGATGGTAAAAGGTCACTGATCAATAAGTGAATTCACTAAATTCAGTGTTGGTCAAAAGACCACCAACGGCATTACAACTATTTTTCTTTCCTGGTATGATATCCCTTTTCGCCATAGGGTTGTTATTTCTCCAAAAACATTTGTTCCAGTTTATCAGCTTCCTTCGCATAATCAACCCGTTCGATTTCTTCCTGTTTTATTCCCGATAGTATTTCAAAAGAAAAATGCTCGCCACCATATTCATTCCATTCCTTTTGTAGTAATTCATTCCAGTGACCGTTGAATTTCAATACGGTTCCAGATAGCATCCAGGTTGACACTGCTTCCGATAAACATTTTGCCATTGACTTTGTTCCTGATGGCGAAAAGGCGGAAAATCATTTTCATCTCCAGCAACAAGGCATGCATAATAACCAGGTAGAAAAATTTGGTGATGATGTTGTATTTATTAAGGCAGAAAGGAAGTTCTTTAAAATCTCCTTCAATGACATCCTCTATATATTGAAGGATTAAAAGATTACGTGGTGATTTATACAGCAGACAATAAAATCATCACATCCATGAATGTAAAAACAATTGCGGCACAATTGCCTGCTGCCCGGTTTGCCAGGGTTTGTAAATCATATATTGTTTGTATGTTTCATATCATCTCATTTGATAATGAACTCATCTATTTGCAGAATAATGAAATTCCACGCGGACAAAGTTTTAAAGACGACTTCATCAAACAATATATTGAAGGAAAAGTAATGAAGCGATAACCGTCATTGTTATATTTGCTTACTATAGCATTTCGAAATCTATCCGGTGAATCCTTATATTTGGTAACCAATCACCATTTGCTGCCAACATGAATATATGGATCCCCGTTTGCCTGGCACTTGTCTTCCTGATAGTTTTTATTTCCGTTTTTAAAATTCAACCTTTTATTGCCTTTGTCGTTGTATCTATTGTGCTGGCTGCTTCACAGGGAATCAGTATTGAAAAATGCATCATTGCCATACAAAAAGGGATGGGTGAAACTGCAGGTTCAATTCTACCGGTGCTGATACCGGGTGCAATGATTGGAAAATTAATTTCAAAAAGTGGTGTTGCTGAAGTACTATCGGATTGGTTGTTGAATAAAATGGGAAGCAGGCATTTGCCGTTTGTGTTCATGCTGATTGGTTTTATAGTGGGATTGCCTTTGTTTTTTTCTGTTGCATTTTTATTATTAGTGCCGGTTGTATTGGCGGTGGCACAGAAATTCAAAATGCAGGCAGTTTACCTGGGAATACCTTTGCTGGCCTCCTTATCTATCACACAGGGTTATCTTCCACCACACCCTGCTCCCTATTATCTTGTCACGCATTTAAAAGGTGCCGATATGGGCATTACACTCGGACTGGGTATTCTCATCGCTATACCTGCTATGTTGATTGCGGGACTGTGGTTTGGAAAGACTTTAAAAAATATACCATCGCAACCTATTGATTTTATTCAGCAGGAATCAATAGCAAACAAACCTTCTTTTGGTATAAGCATCCTTGTAATCTTGTTGCCGGTATTGTTGATTGCATTGAATTCGGTTTTTAAGAACATGTTGTCACCTGGTTCTATTACAGAACATTTGCTACGATTCGCCGGCGAACCTATAGTTGCATTGTTCATTTCACTTGCTGCAGCTATTTATTTTTTGGTAATAAGAAGAAATATAATCTACAGTAAGGCACAGGAATGGCTGCTCGAATCAGTAAAAGACGTAGCGCCGTTGATATTAACTTTCGCCGGCGCTGGTGCATTCAAACAAGTTTTACAGGAAATAAAAGTGGGCGATGCAGTCATGGAATTGTTCCATGGAGGTAGTATGAATCCATTAATATATGCCTGGATCATTGCAGCATTATTAAGAATCGTTACCGGATCTTCAACAGTTGCGGGTATTACAACAGCCGGACTGATATTACCCGTACTCACCAATAGCACCGTTAACCCAAACCTGATGGTATTGAGTATTGGTGCGGGTAGCATGGTGCTTTCTCATGTGAATGACACCGGGTTCTGGTTATACCGCGAATACTTTGGTGTTTCAATGAAAAATACTTTCCGATCCTGGACCATTATGGAAACATTGATTGCAGTAATTGGTCTTGCGGGTGTTTTATTGCTTCAGTATTTTTTTTATTGAACAATATTTTGACAGAAGCAGGTTTCCCGGTATATAAGCCATTCATCTAAATAAGATTGTCCATTCAGTTACTTCCATATCCCGTCTTTTGCAAAGTTTTTATGTAACCCTGGATGGCTTTTCCTTGAATAAAATTTAATACCATTAAATACGCCCTGCAGGAAATCATTGCAAAAGCGTAAAAATGTATTCATACATAAAAATTGGCTATTGTTGCTGATTTAAGAATGAAACAATGACTCCATTCACCAATGCGGATTTTTCCATGTGCGGCAGATGCCCTGCGTCTTTCACTGGTAGAAAACGGGGTTGCAAAATCTGGCGTAAGGAATCACTGAATTTGAAAGGCACTGTTTTATCTTCAATCCCCCAAACCAATAGCACCGGTTTTTTTAAAGTTGCCAGTGCTTTGTAGTTATTACGGACAGCTCCTTCTGGCGCATAATGAAAACGGGTTGATACAAGTGCATTTGTAAATCCTTTGTATTGCATCTGATTCTTATATTGAGTGGCCCAGCCAGGAAAATTGTTTGGGTATTTCAAATCTTCTAATTGACCGTTGGCCCTTTCTTCCGGTGATATTGCCATTTTAAATCCTACCCAGCTTTCCGGTCCGCTCATTTGAAGATCCCCGGGATAAACAGGGTCAATTAAAATAACTTTATGTACCCGCCTGAAGTTATGCAATGTAAAATCTGTTACCACCGCTCCCCCAAATGAAAGTCCCGCTATCGCATATACCTCATCAATATGTAATTTAGCCAGTAGTTCGCTTATCTGTTGACGGTATAATGACGCATCATAGATTTTATCCGGCCGGTCAGAATAACCTCTTCCAAATTCATCATATCGCAAAACCCGGAAGCCATTTTTTATCAGAAAATTAAAACTGCTGTCCCATATATAGTAAGGCACACTGAAACCATGTACCAGTAATACCAACCTGCCTGTATCCGGTCCAGCTATTTCATAATGTGTAATGCCATCTGTGAGTTGTATAAAACTGCCCCCCGCTTTTGTCCTGGCTGCATCATCCAATGATTTTGTTTCCACGTTATTCCTGAAATATAGTATGGCCGCAACCATGATGGCCAGTACTATCAAACTTAAGAACGCCAGCAATAATTTTTTTATACTTTTCATTCCAGTTTATTTAATATATAATCAAACATAGTGAAAACTGGCATTCGGGCATAAAATTATATGGTATCCGGCGAACTTAATTGAGTCAGGCAAAAAGCAATTTCCACGGTTAAATGATCATTACATGACTGGCCTCAGATAGTTAGAAAATTGCATAAGGAGATAGTTCTTTTTGCGAACAAAATCGTTGTAAGAAACGAACAATAAATTTCCTGGTTCCTATGATTACAGACATTTTAAATTGTTTTATTATTATGCCTGACGATTGAACCAGCGTTATATTTTAATAACGGCAAATTAATTTTCACAACCCGCCAATTGAATGGCGCTGGCATTATCCTTTTTTAGTGCTACCCGCTTCCATTTTCTCTCCTATACAAAGCAAAGAGTATAAGTGGTTCCATTCCTTCATTGATAATGGTGATTGGAAAATAATATAATTTTTTTGCAATATTTCACCTCAAACAAGCAGGGCTTAGTTTTATTAGCACCTTAGAAGATTGTGTTTGTGGCCTGAGTTTTTATTTTTGCAATGCCCTAAACAACTGCAGAGTGAAGGGCCGGCAAAGTCATGGATGTTTAAATATGTGCAGAATGTCGTTTAGGCCGACCTACAACTGATATGCTGTCCTGCTTCAGTACTGCCTGTCTTCAGCAATTTTTCAAGAGTAATTGCCCGGCCATAATGTGCGTTCACAGCATTTGCTATCAGGATAACTATCAACAGGACAATCAATCTTTCATTTTACTTTTATCAAATACATGTTAAAGGCTTTAGCACGGCTAGTGTAAACTTGTTTTGTCCACTCATTGTCTTTAATTAGCTTAGTAGATAATTATAACTAAATACAATGCTGTGCCATGGTAAAATTTATTGCTTCCAGGTATTCTTTTTACATATTGTCTGTTCTTGTCTCAGTCACCTGCCTCCTGAATGGTTGTTCGAATCAAGGAAACAAGGCGCAGCCAGTTGCATCATCTGATAGTTTGAGTGAAAATGCCAAACATCTTCCCCAAAATGCATTAAAGGGTTTGGTAGTAACGGAAGGACTGGAAGTAAAGACAATGGCCACAGAACCTATGTTAAAAAATCCAACCAATATTGATGTAGATGATCGTGGCCGGGTTTGGGTTTGCGAAGCATATAACTACCGACCTGCCATCAATGGAAATCCTACCAACGCCCTGGGTGATCGCATCATGATACTGGAAGATAAAAATGGAGATGGCGTTGCTGATACAGCCAAAGTATTTTACCAGGGACCGGAACTGAATGCCCCATTGGGTATTGCAGTACTGGGTAATAAGGTGATTGTATCACAAAGCCCCTATGTGTGGATATTCTACGACGACAATGGCGATGACAAAGCAGATCGTAAAGAAATATTATTCCAGGGCATTGGTGGAGAACAGCATGATCACGGAGTACATGCGTTTACATTTGGTGCAGACGGAAAATTGTATTTCAACATGGGTAATGAAGGCAAGCAGATAAGAGATAAAAACAATCAACCCCTTAAAGATGCAGACGGCAATATTATCGACCCAAAAACCTATCGGCAGGGAATGGTCTTCCGTTGCAATCCGGATGGTTCACATGTTGAATGCATCGCAAATAATTTTCGCAATCCTTATGAAGTAGCCGTGGATAGCTACGGTACTTTATGGCAAAGTGACAATGATGACGACGGTAACCGTGCAACACGGATCAATTATGTAATGCAATTTGGCAATTATGGTTTTACCGATGAAATGACAGGTGCCGGATGGCAGGCCAACCGAACCAATGCTGAAGACTCCATTCCATTAAAGCATTGGCATCTAAATGATCCTGGTGCGGTACCCAATCTGTTACAAACATTTGCGGGCTCACCTACCGGTATGGTGTTTTATGAAGGTTCCCTTTTACCTGAAAAGTTCCGGAACCAGATGATTCATTGTGATGCAGGTCCGAATGTAGTGCGTTCTTACCCGGTTAAGTCTAACGGTGCCGGGTATACGGCTGAAGTACAGAATATATTAAAAGGTGAAAAAGATCAATGGTTTCGGCCGGCAGATCTAACGGTGGCGCCTGATGGATCGTTGATCGTGGCTGATTGGTATGATCCCGGTGTGGGTGGTCATGCAGCAGGTGATCAGACGCGTGGAAGAATTTATCGCGTTGCACCTCCGGGTTCCATTTACAATATTCCAAAGCAGGACTACCGGTCAGCAACAGGTGCAATTGAAGCGTTGCAAAATCCCAATTTATCGGTCCGCTACCTTGCCTGGACCGCTTTGCATAATATGGGAATAGCTGCGGTGCCTGAACTGGAGAAGTTATGGAAATCGTCTACAGCAAATCCGCGAATGCGTGCCAGGGCGTTTTGGGTATTGGTTAAAATGCAACCTGGTCAACCAAAAAAATATATTTCCGAAGCCATCATGGATCAGAACAACGATTTGAGAATAACGGGAATTCGTGCGGCAGTGGAGCTAAATGCTGATCTTATCAACGTGATTCGTGTATTGGTAAATGATAGAGATCCCCAGGTGCGGCGCGAAGCTGCATTGGCACTGCATCATGTAAAATCTCCGGAGGCGGCAAAATTGTGGGCCACCCTTGCATCACAACACGATGGTAATGATCGCTGGTACCTGGAAGCATTGGGAATTGGGGCGGACAAACAATGGGACACTTTTTTCACTGCTTATCTCAATATTGTAAAAGATCCTTTGCAAACCCCCGCATCAAGAGATATTGTTTGGCGTGCACGTACAGATAAAGCAATTCCATATCTCGCAACACTGGCATCTGATGCAAAGCAAAGCCTGAACAGCAGGCTACGTTATTTCAGGGCATTTGATTTTAATGCCGGACCCGCAAAATCGAAATGGTTATTGCAAATGATCCAGGATAAATCCAGTGATGATATAGCCATGAATAAGCTGCTGTTACATGCGTTGGATAACAAGACCGTGATGCAATCTCCCCTGGCACAAAAGGCATTGTCAGATGTATTGCAATCTGTAAGCGGTTCAAATGAATATTTGGAACTGGTGGATCGATACCAGGTGAAATCACAAAACGATAAATTGTTGCAACTGGCGCTGGCCAATCCGCATAAATCGCTGGGTAAAGATGCTGCAGGACTGTTGATTAAACTTGGAGGCAGTGTAAAAATCTGGGATATCATAAATGGTTCAGACAGCGTACAACAAAATAATTTACTCTCAGCACTGGCAAGTGTTGGATCGAAAGCTTCTATTGATATGCTGCAAACTACTGCGCTTTCTGAAAAATACCCCATGTATTTGCGTAAACAGGCAGCAAACAAGATAGGCAATAGCTGGAGTGGTGAGGAACAGGTATTGCAAATTTTAAAGGATAAGAAAGTTCCTGCTCCATTGGTTCCAGACGTTGTTGCCAGTGTTGGCAATGCATGGCGCGGATCCATCCGAAGTGAAGCAGCCAGCTACCTGCCGGATGATGGTAAGCACAGTACCAGTAAGCCGGCTCCTTCAATCGCGTCACTAACTGCATTAAAAGGTATTGCTTCAGATGGTGAAAAAATATTCTTTAACAGTTGCGCCACCTGTCACCAGGTCAATAACAACGGCTATGATTTTGGACCCAAACTCACAGAAATAGGAAGCAAACTTCCTAAAGAAGGTTTGCTGGAAGCAATTGTACATCCATCTGCGGGTATTGGTTTCGGTTATGAAGGCTGGGAATTAACAATGAAAGATGGCAGCAAAATGTCGGGCATTATTGCAAGCAGAACAGAGACAGATATTGATCTTAAATTCCCGGGTGGCAGTCACAAGCAAATCAAAACAGCCGATGTACAAACCCTCACGCAAATGAAACAATCGATGATGACTGAAGGATTGTACGGAAGCATGAGTTCACAGGACCTGGCCAACCTGCTTGAATTCCTATCGCAATTAAAGAAGAAATAGCATGCGATATTTTTTTCTAATATTTGCGGTTGCCATTTTAAATTCTGCGAATTCCCAGGTTGTTTTGCAGCAAGGAGACAATGCGGGAAAACTAAATAATATTGTATTTAAACCTTCCACCTTTTCCAATAAGTTTTCGGCTAAAATTCCTGCGGTGGTTACCATTCGTTCCGGTGACACTGTTTCAACTGAAACAATTGACGCCCGTGGTTACGATAAAAATAATAACAAGCGCCAGAAAGGCGGCAATCCTTTAACGGGACCATTTTATATTGAAAATGCAATGCCTGGCGACGTAATTGCAGTAAAATTGATCAAGGTCTCATTAAATCGCAGCAGCGCTTTTACAACTGAAAGTTTTGTATTGAGAAGTTTGCCGAAAGAAATATTAAAGGAATTGAAAAAGCCGCGGCTGGTAAATTGGAAATTGGATACCATTGGTTCTATTGCAACAATTGATGATACTGCTTACAGACATCTGGAAAACTTAAAAGTTCCGCTGCATCCTTTTATAGGTTGTATAGGTGTGGCCCCGGGTAATAAAAATGGTGAGATATTAAGTTTTTTCCAGGGACCATTTGGAGGCAATATGGATTTTAGCGGCATTCAGCAATCTGCTACAGTTTATTTACCAGTTTTTCATGAGGGTGCTTGCTTATTTATCGGAGATGGACACGCGCTACAGGGTGATGGTGAAATTGCAGGAAATGCACTGGAGACGTCTTTGAATGTACAGTTTAGCGTGAGGTTAATAAAAAGTGATTCACTCAGTATAACTTATCCAAGAGTTGAAGATGCTATGTACATGATGTCGGTTGGCACAGCCAAAAGTTTGGATGCTGCAATTAAAATAGCAACGGCGGGATTATTGGAATGGTTACAAAATGATTATCATCTCACGTTGGGTGAATCTACGCAGTTATTAAGTACATCAATTGAATTCAGTATTGCGGAAATAGCAGATCCCGAAGTAGAAGTAGTTGCAAAAATAAAAAAGGAAATACTGTCAGAGTTGAAAAAATAAAGCTAAATGAATTTAATATCAAAAATATATTTGCACCCTTTACAAGTTCTGCCAGATAAGTAGGATGTAAAATATTAAGGTGCATTTCCCGCTGTAGTATTTTATAAATAATGATTGGGAACGATTAGTGTATCATTTGTTGATGAAAAACCTGACCTTCCAGTTCGCAGCTTTGTATAATTCGATTTCAAAAGTCTGATTATTGGATAAGGTACCTGATAATTTGCAGGGGAATTCTGATAATTCCAGGCTGATATAACTTCTGCGGGCACTTTCAAATTTCGATATCGTTTTCACAATGCTGCTGGTAGGAGAAATGATGTCTTTTAAATTGAGGACAACGCCATTATCCCCTGTACCAGATGGTGCACCATTGGGAGAACCGGAATTGGTGGACATTTCAAATGTTATGGTATTGCCACTTACGGAAGAGGGTTTTATTTCAAGGTTATCAAAAGTCATAGAAGCATTGAAGCGATAGGTGATATATTTTTTGCCCCTGAACTCGTCTGCACTCCAGAAACCTTTTATGATGCTATCCGGAAAATTTTTGCGCAGGTAATGCATCTCCCCTTTTCCTTCCCTGATGCCATCTTGTAAAGTGCCAGTATAATAAACTGAATCATTATAGTCATAAACGCCTTCGCCGTTTGGCATTCCATCTTTAAAAAAATCCTTTGTAATGGTGAATACCTTTCGCCTCACCTTTGCCTTCTGCCATTCCCAGCTTACAATCTCCAGTATACCATGTTTGCAAGTTTTTCCACCTCACAGTGCAATAAGTGGAATCTTTTTGCGCCTGCAATACTGAAACAGGAAGAATGATTAATATAAATCGAAAAATTACAATCTTCATATCTATAGGATTTTTGGTTTGATCCCGTTAAATGTAATCATAATTGATAATGTATTAATTTAAATCTTAAGAATACTCACTTAAAATAAAAGTACTTTTTAACATGTCGCTTTATGAAAATTGAAGAATCTGTCAATCAATGTTCAGTAATTTTCCATACTTTGATACTTTAAACGACAGCCTGTTTTTACATAATTTTGCTAACCGTCAATGATCAACACCGGCGACTTACATATAGAAGATGAAATCCTGCCTTTGTTTGATTTCACGTTTAATTTTCATTCCGGCAATGCAGTGAGGGAAATCTTAACCAAACCGCTTTCTTCAAAAGAAGAGGTGCATTTCCGGCAACAGTTATTGAAAGGTTTTATGGCCAACGACGAAGTCTTGAAATCTTATTCCTTTTCCCGTTTCAATTTGGCTGAGTTGTATGATTATCTTGGAACATTCTCTGCCGGTTCTTTTTCAGGAGAAGGACTCTGGAGAAAACTATTGTTCTCCGATAAGGAAAGACACCAGCGGAGAGGAAAACTTATTTTACTTTTTTTACTCTTCAATAAACTGCAAACTGCTTTTTTCAGTAAAATAGATACCAGTCAGTTTCCCGCAGAATACGCAATTGAAATAAAAAATTTGAATGACTTTTTTTCCGATTTCAACCCGGGTCATTATGAAACCATTTTTCGAAAGAAAAAAATCAGGATAAAGCATATTGTTGAACTGACCAGGGTCATTGCCGGAAAAATAGCCAGCGGGCAGGTAGATGCATTCTGGAACCGCTGGTTTTTATTTGAAGCCTATCTTTCCATCAGTCATGGTATCATCAAACACGGATTTGTTTTTCCCTCTTTTGAAGAAGATATTTTTTCATTGGAAGGATTGTATCATCCGCTTTTGAAAAACCCGGTTAAGAATGATGTTTCCGCTGATAAAAATGTAATCTTACTAACCGGTCCAAATATGTCTGGCAAGTCAACCCTGCTTAAGTCGGTAAGTTTATGTGTTTACCTGGGACATACCGGCATTGCAGTACCAGCTGCTAAAGCTACTACTCCATTTTTTTCTACTATTTCAGTCGCCATTAATCTCACTGATAGTATTGTAAGCGGCTATAGTCATTTCATGACTGAAATAATTACCTTAAAAAACGTATTGGCTGAAGCTGAAAATCAAACCAGGTGCTTTGCAGTATTTGATGAACTGTTCCGCGGAACCAATATAGAAGATGCACTGGAGATCAGTACTGCTACAATAAAAGGACTCGTAAATTTTCCGCAATCATTATTTTTTATATCCACCCATTTGCACCAGTTGAAAAGCATGGAAGAAATACAATCGCACAAAGTAGCCACCTGGTTTATCGATTGCGAATTGAAAGGGAACATACCGGAATTTACTTACAAATTAAAAGAGGGATGGTCTGATGTGAGGGTGGGTCGTATCTTATTTGAAAAAGAAGGGTTATACAATATGCTTGAAAATAAAAAGGCAACCTGATTGATATTCTGGAAATTAAATTGTTGATAAATCAATAAAGCCTGTTGATAGACTTACCCAATCTGCATTTCAATGAAACAACTATTGTGTTAACCAGGTTGGAACAAATTTTAGATCATACCCAACAACTTAAAATGTGACTTACGATATAATCATTGCAGGAGCCGGCGCTTCAGGCTTAATGGCCATGAGAGAGTTGCTGAGTAGCGGATACCAAGTGTGTATAATGGAGGCTTCCGATATTGCCGGAGGAAGAATAGCATCAGTAAAAGAATGTGGATTTCATTCAACCATTGAAACGGGAGCAGAATTCGTGCATGGAAAGCTTCCATTGACGCTGGAGTTATTAAATGCTGCTGCCATCAATTATCAAGCAGTCGGGGGCGAAATGATCAATGCAACTGATGAGCAATGGCATTTTAACCAGGCGCATGATATTCATTGGGGAAAATTCATGCAGCAACTGGGCGAATTGCAAAATGATGTGAGTATGCAGCAATTTTTAACAGATAATTTTTATAGCGATGAATATAAGGACCTGCGACAAGCAGTTAAACATTATGCGGAGGGATTTGATTTGGCAAATCTTGAAATGGCCTCAGCAATTGCACTCCGCGATGAATGGAATCATGAAGAAGAAGAACAATTTCGCCTACCTGGCGGATATTCACAATTGGTCGAATTTTTATTGAACGCCTGCGATCAACCCAATGCCAGCTTTCTATTTAATACCGCAGTTGAAAAAATTGTTTACAATGATTCGCTGGTTTCTGTGTATACAAATTCCGGCCAGGTTTTTTATGCCCATAAATTAATCCTAACGGTGTCTGCTGGTATTTTGCAATCAGGGCTGATTGAATTCGCACCGGCTTTGAATAAAGATTATCAACAGGCTATTGGATATCTTGGTTTCGGAAACGTAATTAAAATAATTATCCAATTCAAAACTGCATTTTGGAAAAAGGATTCAGACAATATAGGATTTCTCTTTAGCAATGAAGCCATACCTACCTGGTGGACACGGGCGCCAACGGAAGAAAACATACTAACGGGTTGGCTTGGCGGTCCTTCATCTGTAGAAATGGAAAAACAAACACCGGAGGAAATTTTTCAATCTTCATTGCAGTCACTTGCCGCTATCTTTCATACAACTCAAAAAGCGTTGCAGGTGCAGGTTGACGCCTATAAAGTAATTGATTGGCAACGCAAGCCATTTATAAAAGGTGGATACAGCTTTAATACCATTCATTCTGCTGTTGCAAAACAAAGGTTATTAATACCTATTGAAAACAAAATATATTTTGCCGGTGAAGCTTTATATGAAGGTAAGTGGCAGGGAACCGTTGAAGCCGCTTTGCAAAACGGGAAATCTACTGCGTTGCTGGTAAAAAATTCTTTGAAATAAAATTTTACCCGGTTGATGAATGCATCTAGCTATCAAAGCGATGGGTGGGTGTTGGATAAGCTGGACTGAAAGATGATGTACTTTCCGTAATTATCTGGCATTGATATTTCTTCGCCATCTTTGTTAAAATATTGTCGACCAACTTTCTTAATTTATCAGGATCTGTTTGTATCCTGGCATTGATAAGAACGTTTCAGTCTGTGGAGAAAAATTCGGTTGTCATTTTTTTATCACTGATGTCCGTTGACGTATAACTAATTTTATCCCTGGTATCGCCTGCGGATAATAAAAATTTCAGATGGCCAATTACCCATTGGTGCTGCATGATTGAGTCTTTTATTTGGCGGGCAATGCGGCCCGCGATGAGTGGAGCATTCCCCAATTCCGACTTAATTTGAATTTTTTTATCCAGCCAGGCCAACGCAGCTTCGCCAGTTGCATAAATATCATAGTCTACTGCTGGCACTGCGCGTGGCCTTTCACTTTTAAATAATTCAATTGCATTTATAAACTGCCTGATGCCTGCCGCTGACAAAGAGTTTTGTTGTATTATCTTTTTTAGGGGATATTCTTCTTTCAACAAACTGCCTATATCTTTCAGCTGAGATTCAGAGAGTAAATCTGTTTTATTCAATATAATGATATCTGCGTCTTCCAGTTGCTTTTTATAAATATAGCGTACCGCTTCGTTTAAGAAATTTGCTTCGCCTTTTATTATTTGTGAAAGCAGTTGCGCGTCTGCAAATACCGGTATTACTATGTCAAGTGCTGGTTTGAATTTAGTAAAAGGCAACGCAATTGTAGCAACCAGGTCTGTGCAGGACCCTACTGATTCAGCAAAAATAAAAGCCGGTTGAAATGCTGTTACCAGGGACTCAATATGATTATCAAGTTGCGAAAAATTACAGCAAAAGCAGCCATTGGAAACTTCCCGCACCGGAATGTTCTTGCTATTGATAAAATCCCCATCCACTTGTTGATCTCCCTGGTCATTGGTAATGACTGCTACTGATTTCCTTTCTTTTGCCAATTGAATACATGCATTAAGAATAGCAGTTGTTTTACCGCTGCCAAGAAATCCACTGGTTATAACCAATTTCATATCTTAAATTTTACCGATAAGGCGAACTGTCATTATTAATTCTCAGAAATAAAATAGTAAACAAGCAAAATTTTTTATGAGCTGCAGTTTCACCACGGCAAATAGAAATCAAACGTTATTTATTTACAATTTCAAAACCGCAGCAGCAATTGAAAAAAATGTAAAACGGAATTAATTTTCTTTTTGCAAAAGAACAATTCATTGACCGTGAAAAGCCATCGCGTTACGCCGACTTCATTTTATTTGCTGTTGCTTACAAAAGCAATACGCTTACTGTCCGGACTCCAGCTTGGTGTATTGATGGTCCCTTGTCCGCCATACAAATATGCAATCACCCTTGGCGCACCACCACTTGCTGGCATTAAACGCAGCATCACTCTTTTGTAGAATGGATGATCGAGCGGACTGACCGTAACAGGAAAAGAAATGGTTGATATCCATTTTCCATCAGGAGAAATATGCGCGAACCAGTTATTGTTTTCATCAAAGGTAATTTGTTCTTTACCGCTTCCATCTGTTTTCATTCTCCATATCTGCATTGTACCGGTTTCAGTAGAATTAAAATAAATATATTTTCCATCCGGTGAATATTCCGGTCCATCCGCAAGACCGCTTTTATTAAAAGTCAGTTGTACTTCAGGGCCACCTGCTATTGACTTCTTATATATATTAAAAGCCGGACTCACACTGATTCTTTGTGCGGTATAAACAAGTTCTTTTCCATTGGGGCTCCACCCATGTAAATATGAAGGGGTGCTGTCTGTAAGTAATTTCGGTTCACCTCCGGTGAGTGGTAAATAATAGACAGTTGATCCGCCACCCGGCATTCCAGTTCGCTGACTACTGATGCCCAGCATTTTTCCATCGAATGAAATAACATGATCATTATTGTTGTGGTTAATGGAACCCGTATTTAGTTTTTCAGGAGTTCCTCCGTCAACAGGAATGGTATAAATATTACCATTTTGATTAAACAGTAATTTTTTTCCATCTGGCATCCAGTTAGGTGCTTCAAATCTTCCTGTGTCCTGGTGAATAATGATCCGCTTACCGTCGAATACATTCAGCAGTTCCAGCCTGCTTGATAACACACCATCACGGTAACCACTATACGCATCGGTAACCGTTTTCTCAATACGTACATTCCATGCCATTCCTTCTTCCTGTACGTCAGGGTTGTGACTACATAGAATTAATCCGGCCAGTACTGTGTCCGGCAGGTCAATCATATCTGTGCGGCCCAGTTCCTGTAATGGCTCTCCCGGATTTGCGACGCGCATAATAAATGTTTTACCGATGCGCTCGAGTTGAATAATTTCCGCATTTTTCTTGGCGAAAAAACTTTCATCCTGCGGATCTCTCATATAGGCACCCCGCAATCTGCGCCATTGCAACACCGTCAATCCGTCGCCATGTACAACCGCGGATATTTGTGCTGCATCATCCTGTTCATTGGCCCTGATCATCCAACCAATTTTTCTATGCGGGTCTTTCCCTTCTCCCAGTAATTTTACATTGGCTGTAAGAATAAAATCGCCCTTCAATTTATTATAAGCATAGTGAAATTCATCGCGGTTGAACCAAATATTGTAACCACCGCCTTTGAGATGATATGATTGATCAGTCTTATCATAGCTGGCGTCTCCTTTGGTTTTTGGTTTTCCTATATCTGTATGTGTCTGAAAATCGCCAATCGAATTTGATTGCGCTACAATAGAAATGCTGTAAAAAACAAGGCCGGCAAAAAATATATACTTCATAAAAATTAGTATGGTTGATTATTGGAAAGACATGATATCAATTACGTATTAAATTTGTTTTCTCTTTAACAGGTCAACGGCATGGCTGGCCGCTCTTGCGGTAATGGCCATATAGGTGAGTGATGGATTTTGCGTAGAGGTAGAGGTCATGCAGGCACCATCTGTTACAAATACGTTCGGGCAGGAATGCAACTGGTTCCAGCTGTTGAGCAAAGATGTCTTTTTATCATGCCCCATTCTAACTCCGCCCATTTCGTGGATATCAAGTCCGGGCGCTTGTTTGCTGTCATTTGTTTTGATATCTGTAAACCCGGCTTTGCTATACATTTCAGTACTTTGTTCAATAAAATCTTTGATCATCTTTTCATCGTTGTCATCATAATCAATAGAAATTTTTAATTGCGGAATTCCCCAGGCATCTTTTTTGTCCTTATCCAATGCCACATAATTACTTGCTTTGGGAATGGTTTCGCCCATGAATTGTGATCCAACATACCAGGGGCCTAATTTAGGAGGTGCCATTAACCGGTTTTTCAAATCTTCTCCAAATCCTTCATTAGACGAATTATTGCCCCTGCCGGCGTTAAATGTCATTGCATACCCCCGCAAGAAATCAGTTTCCTGTTTTCGCAGGTTCCTGAACCTTGGAATATAAGCACCCGTTGCGCGACTTTGTTCTGTAGTAAAATCCAGCATCCCTTCATACTTAGCGCTTATTCTTGCCCGATAGTTATGAAAAGCTACATATTTTCCCAGTAATTCGTTGTCATTCCCCAAACCGTTTGGAAATCGCTTTGAGACAGAGTTTAATAAAACAAGATTGGTATTAATGGCGCCTGCATTCAAAAATATAACAGGAGCAAAATATTCTGTCACTTCTTTTGTGTTTGCATCAATGACACTTACCCCGGTTGCTTTGCCTTTTGTATCATCGTAAATAATTGAATGAACAACTGCATGTGTTCGCAAAGTCAGGTTACCTGTTTTTTCAGCCCAGGGGATGGTAGTTGAATTTGAGTTATAATAGCCCCCAAACGGACAACCCCGCTGACAAAGATTTCTTGCCTGGCATTGGCCCCTGCCCTGCTGCAGGTGAATGGGCTGCGGTTCAGTTAAGTGCGCACAGCGGGCATAGATGACATGTCTTTCATTATAATTTTTTGCAACGATATCTTTAAAATGATTTTCCACACAAGTCAGTTCCCAGGCAGGCAAAAATTCTCCGTCCGGTAAAGCTGCCACACCGTCTTTGTTTCCGCTGATGCCGGCAAATTTCTCAACATAACTGTACCAGGCTGCAATATCCTTATAACGGATGGGCCAGTCTACTGCATAACCATCCCGCGCGGGACCTTCAAAATCAAAATCACTCCAGCGTTGTGTTTGCCTTGCCCACATAATGCTTTTACCGCCAACCTGGTAACCCCGTATCCAGTCAAAGGGTTTCTCCTGCACATAGGGATGATCGTTATCCTTTACAAAGAAATGCATGGCGTCTTCCCTGAATGCATAACATTTTGTAATTACAGGATTATCTTTGGCAACTTCATAAGGAACCTGGCCCCTGTGTTCGAACTCCCATGGTAACATGTTGGTGGTTGGATAATCTTTGATATGCTTCACATCGCGTCCGCGCTCAAGCACCAACGTCTTTAATCCCTTCTCACAAAATTCTTTAGCCGCCCAGCCTCCGCTCATACCACTGCCTATTACAATTGCATCGAAGCTATTCTTGTTATCACCCATAAAAATCTGATTTGACGTTTAAAAAATTACTTGATACCGGCACCAGTTTTACATGGCATCATCGTTGCGTCGCAATCACTTCAACCAAATCACGTTGGGCAGCGATATAAAACTGGTATCATGCACTTTTAACATGCACACAACCTTTAAATTGACTGCCAGGCACCAATTTAAAATGCCGGATGTCAGTCATAAAATTTTTTGAAGAGGTAAAACACTGTACCGTATAACGTTTCACGATACCATAGAAATTTAGCACCAGCTCCGGAACTTCTTTCTTTGATTCAATTACAGATAGCAATTCTTTCTTTTTATCAGCACTATTATCTTTAAATGCTCCTCCAAATTTTTGTTTATTTAATTCTTCAAAAGCAGTAAGCCCTTCAGTAAACTTTTTTTGATCTCCGGGGTTGAAACAATCGTCCACCATCTTTAAAATAAATTGATGTGCTTTCAAATCCCTGGACCCGATAAATGTATTCGTGGTTGGTATAATAGCCTCAGCAAGATATGCAAGCAAACCTTGCTGTTCTCCAGTAAGCTTAAAATTTTTTAATGGAAAAACCGGAGAATTGTCATGGTGAAGACAGGAAGGTAAAACAGCGGCACCTGCGCTAATAAAAACAAAATTCCGGATGATGGTTCTCCTGTTCATATGGCATGTTTGATACTAAAATTAAGGATAAGCAAACCAATACCGCAAACTTATTACTGAAGACTGAATTAAAATTATTGGCAGTCGTAATCTGAGGAGGCAATAAATTATCTGCATAAGTTTGGTAACAATTTTTCGCTCATAAATCAGGATTATAACAATATTTTTATCGCGTATCATAATACACAAATGAATTAATATGAAACAAAGCATTGCCCATATTGCATTGGTAGTTGAGGACTACGATAAGGCCATTGATTTTTATACGAAGAAACTCCATTTTGTTCTTATGGAAGACACGGAATTATCATCAACAAAAAGATGGGTAATAGTTTCTCCGAAGGGATCCTCAGGATGTTCTCTATTACTCGCCAAAGCTTCGAATGCAGAACAACAGACCAGGATTGGTAATCAAACAGGTGGTCGGGTCTTTCTGTTTTTGCATACCGATAATTTTGATAGAGATTTCGCTGAGATGAAAGGAAACGGAATTGAATTCGTAAGAGAACCTGCCATTGAATCTTATGGTAAAGTTGCAGTGTTTAAGGATTTGTATGGAAATATGTGGGACTTGATTGAACCCATACAGAAAAAATAAAATTGAATTATTCCCAAATCAGTTAAAAAAAATGGCCATCTATAGAAATAGACGGCCTCAACGATTGCTTGCCTATATTAACGTGTTTAAAGTATTAGTTGATTGCTATATCCCGCACAACAGATATAGATTCCTGAGTTGTTGGAATGGATCGGGTGTTTTTACTAAATAAGCCAAAATAGATCCAGCTGATTGCTAGAGATGCGACCATACTGACGAGGATCGCGATTTTTGCCATATCGCGACTGGCATTTGTGTTGTAAGCCAGTGTTGTAGTAAATATGGACATCGTAAAACCTATACCTGCAAGCATGCCCATTCCAATGAGTTGATTCCATTTAATATTATTTGGAAGTTTTGCAATCTTTAATGCCACCAGTAACCGGCTAAACAAAAAGATGCCAATGGGCTTGCCTGCAACGAGTCCTAGTATTACACCAAGACTGATCCTGCTGCTTAAAGCTGTCATAAAATCAGCAGGAATTACTACCGCTGTGTTTGCGAGTGCAAAAACTGGTAGTATGATAAAATTAACAGGTTTGTGAATGTATTTTTCAATCTTAGGTAAGATTGTAAGTGGCATTGCAAATGCAACCAGCACCCCGGTAATACTTGCTTCAATACCAGTATTAAAAATGCAGTACCATAAAATTATTGAAAGGAACAACTGTATAAAGCCAATTTTTATTTTTTTAAAATTACAGGCCCAGAGCAACAGGTAAGCAATGGCGCTCAATCCTAAAAACAACCATTTAATCTTTGCGCCATAAAATAAAGCGATAACAATGATTGCTCCCAGATCATCAATAATAGCAAGGGCCATCAATAATATTTTCAAACCTACCGGTATTCTTTTGCCAAAGAGTGAGGCTACACCCAATGAAAATGCAATGTCTGTTGCTGTCGGAATACCCCAGCCATGCATATACGCAGTATTGGCATTTACCAGAATAAATATTAATGCAGGCACAACCATTCCTCCTAAAGCAGCTCCGAATGGCAAAATTGCTTTACGTAAAGACGATAGCTCTCCATTCAACAATTCTCTTTTTATTTCCATGCCCGCAAGCAGGAAGAAGAATGCCATTAATAAATCATTGATCCATTTACCGGGAGAATCAGGAACTGCATTATTCATTGAAGGAATTGCAGTATGCCACATATTAAGATACCAACTGCCGCTGGGAGAGTTGGAAATAAATAAAGAAAGTATCGTACATAAAATGAGTAGAACACCAACTGCCCTGCTGTCGTTAAAAAAGTACCTTAACGGAGTCATTATTCTATAGTGAATCTTGGACAGGTTACGCACTTCAGTCATATATAAATTAATAAATATATTGCAAAAATTGAAACTTGCATTGTGAAAATATGAAATAATCAGGTTATTCAATCAAATTATTACATTTTTCGAAGAAATATTTTGCATATTAGTATTAATAATATGAAACTAAAAATCATATAAACTATTAATAATAAACTGTTTGTTCAACAATTTTGTTTTTATCACAATATTTCGAATAATATCATTAATCTGGCAAACCGTGCTTAAGATTAAAATCAGTCCACTTTCCGGGACAATTTTTAAATAAAAATTTCCAAAATATTTCAGTCAGATTTTTTTTTCTAAATTTTTACGTTTACCATAAGAAAACTTTGAATTTTATATGCATAAAAGATTTTTTTTCCAAGTATTGAAATATATTCCACAGCAATTCTTATAATTATACACATATATCCAATTTATATGTATAATAACATTGATTATCTGTAATATTTTCTTGCTTTAATAAAAAAATCGTAAGAACTTTATCCTTCAACTTAAACATTTTGGAATACAACATCATTGTTTCGCTTCAAATCTTATTCTTACAATGGCAACCTTTTAGTGAAATAAATCCGGTTATAATAGAAATTATAAAAATGTTTAGTGTATCGATTGCATGGATCGGAAGCCTGGTTATTTTCATGGCATGGAGGGAAAGAAAAAAGTATGGTTCGCTTAAAGCGGCGCTGATAAATCGTTCGTGATAAACTCTTATTGCAAAATCAAATAATTAAAAAAGCTGTTACTGGTAATCCGGTAACAGCTTTTTCTCATTAGGGAATATATGGTTAATCTACATAGCCGTGAACGCCCATTTCGGGAATGTCAAGACCGGCAATTTCATCTTCTGCTTTTACTCTTATTGGAGTAATCTTATCCGATAACTTAAAGAAAACATACATCACAATGAACACAAAAACAAAGCAAGTCAGTACTCCTATGAATTCAGCGATAAATTGTTTTCCATCTCCGTAAAATAAACCTTTTACAGGTCCGGCCACACCATTCCAGCCATCACCATAAGAACCGTCTGCAAACAAACCAAGTGCAAGACAACCCCATGCTCCATTTGCACCATGTACAGCAAACGCCCCAACCGGATCATCAATTTTTAGTTTTCTGTCCAGAAAATTATAGACCAGTATAACAAGTATTCCCGCTACGCCTCCTATAATAACGGATGAAATAGAATTCACAAATGCACACGGCGCGGTAATAGCTACAAGTCCTGCTAATAATCCATTACACAACATACCAGGATCTGGCTTTTGTCCTTTTACATACATATATAGTAAAGCAGATAAGGTACCCGCAGTACCAGCCATCATGGTATTTACTGCTACAATACTTATTCTGAAATCTCCACCTGCAAGTGTTGAACCAGGATTGAAACCAAACCAACCCAGGGCCAGGATAAATGTACCCAGTATCGCCATGGGTATATTGTGACCCGGAATAGTATTTACAGAACCGTCTTTGCCGTATTTACCAATACGGGGTCCAATTACAATTGCTCCGGCAAGTGCAGCAACTCCACCTACCATGTGTACAACTGAAGAACCGGCAAAATCAACATGTCCATGACCTAATCCAAAATTCACACCTAACTGAGACAGCCATCCACCACCCCAGACCCAGTTACCAAACAACGGATAAACAAACATGGAGATAAATAAACCAAATATCATAAAGGATTTGAAGGACCATCTTTCAGCCATTGATCCCGTGGGAATGGTAGCAGTGGTATCCATAAACACCATTTGGAAAAGGAATAAAGTGAAAACGCCTATATCGTACACTTTACTGTTTAAGAAGAATCCAACTGTGCCGGCAATTCCGAAATCATGACCAAACATATGCACTACATACTCATGAGAAATGACTCCCGGGGCACCTCCTAATGTGGCTGCATTTAATGCGCCACCAAACATAAATGCAAATCCGCAAATCCAAAATCCAAACATACCCAGTGCATATACAAGAAAATTCATACCCATGGTATGGGCCACATTTTTCTTCTGGGTAAAACCTGCCTCGACCAATGCAAAACCAGCCTGCATGAACATTACAAGAAAACCACATATCAATGTCCACATGATATTGATAGCAATTTTATTATGACCATCCGCATTACCAATGGTATTTACGGTTGCTACTACCTTATTCAATGTGGAATCATGCGTTGCTGCTACGGTATCAATACCAAGGTCTTTGATGGTACCTGTTGCAGCTCCGGATGGATCTTGTGCAAGTGATAACAAGGGAGTCATTACCAAAAATAATGTCAGGAAGATCAAACTTCGTTTAAGCATGGTATACCCTTTTGGGTTACCAATTTTATTTGATTGCATAGTAGTTGTTTTGGTTGTTAGAAATTAGTTGTAACGTAATTATAAAATCAAAAACTATAGACTGCAGCCAAAATAAAGGAACCGGTGGTTTTTGTTCCGGCGCCGTCGTGCTTAAAGAAATAAGGATCTTTCGCACCATCTAACCTGAATTCAGGAATAATCATGAGTCCGGCGCTTGGCTTGATATTGAGAGAAAGCGTTGCTTCATATAAGGAGGTACCAAAATATCCGGTTACATTTTTCTTGTCATCAAAGATTTCACCGCGTACCGTAAAGCCAAATTTATCAGTTGGGTCAACATTCAGATACAAAGCAGCACCTTTCCATGATTCACTTGAAACACCGTCTGGCTTAACAATTTTAACGGTACCATTTGCACCAATACTGAATTTGTCGGAAACCTTAACTGTTGCTACCAGATCCAACTGGTTTTGAGTTGTCTTGCTGGTATCCTTTCCACCAACATAGTTCAGGTAAGCAGAGAACTTGCCATCAGAACTTGCGCCGTGTAGTTGAGCAATAAAAAATTTCTTCTCGAATGAAGCGGACAGAAAATCAGTGGGATTAGCCACTCCAACCATAAACCCGAAATTTTTTGAAACTGCCACATCCATTTTCAGGCCTGTATGAGAAAAAGGACCATAAGAAAACATATAGCTCATGCTATAGTTGCGGTTCAATTGAGGATCCAGTAATTCATAACCGACATGTGTTGCAAATTTACCCATTGTGAATGTTACCTTGTCTGATGGTGAATAAGTAACATATGCCTGTTTCACTGCCTGGGCAATACCTGTTTCATTATAAGAAAATTCTTTTGCGCGGGATCCAAAGCCCAGATCCACCACGCCGCTTACCTTTCCAAATGAATGAACAAGTTTAACAGACGCCATTCCCAGTTCAAATGAGTTTTGAGAATTGGTGAAGCTTGTGGCATTATTAGAGGATAAAGCGGATTTTGCATTAGCAAAATTGTAGCGATAGTAAACATCTACTGAGCCTGTAAATGTTGTTTTGGGGGCCTCTACTTTAGCGGAGTCCTGAGCCTTTAATTCCATCAGGCACACGATTCCCATTGCAGAAAACAAAAATTTTCTTAACATTGCAGTTGATTTTAAGGTTAAATAAAAGGGTATAGATATATGAGCTTGATCAGAAGCGTATCATATAGCTGTACCTTTTTTTAATCGGTCAAAGTCTTTTCCAATCCGTTAGTATGAACAAGCAACGTTCCCTGAAGATATTTTTCATCATGTTGTGAAGCATCCAATCCAATTTCTTCCTCTTCTGAACTAACGCGCAGCGGCAGGATGAAATTGATGAATTTGAAAATGATAAATGACACTATAAAGCTATAGCCAACAACAATGGCCATTCCCAGGAACTGAGGGCCAAATAATTTTCCACCATAGAGCAATCCTTCATTTGTGACTGCGCTGTTTACGGAATGGGACGCAAAAACACCAGTGAGCATCATTCCTACCATACCACCTACACCATGACATGGGAAAACATCAAGTGTGTCATCCAATGAAGTCTTTGCTTTCCACGCGCAAACAAGATTTGAAATGATAGCAGCAATAAAACCAACAAATGCACTATTGGCAATTCCTATGTATCCAGAACCGGGAGTAATGGCAACGAGACCAACAACTGCACCAATACAAAATCCAAGAACAGATGGCTTTTTGCCTCTTAAAACATCAAAAAACATCCAGGTCAATCCTGCAGAAGCAGCTGCTGTGTTGGTTGCCGCAAAAGCTGACACAGCCAAATCATTTGATGCAAGTGCGGAACCTGCATTGAAACCGAACCAACCGAACCACAGAAGACCTGTTCCAATTAATACATAAGGCACATTTGCGGGGTGCGACTCTATTTTATCAAGGTGTGATTTACGACGCTTTAATACCAAAGCCCCTGCTAATGCAGCACAACCCGCGGTTATATGTACAACCGTACCTCCAGCAAAGTCCAGTACACCCATTTTTGCAAGAAATCCATCGGGGTGCCACGCCCAATGTGCAACTGGAAAATAAATTAATACACAGAATAAAATAATAAACAGCACGTATGCTGTGAACCTAACTCTTTCAGCCACCGCTCCAACAACGAGGGCTGGGGTAATAATGGCAAACATTAATTGAAATAAAGCAAATAAGGGTAATGGAATTGTTGGACCACCCGCCCATGGTTGAGATGAAAAAACACCCTTGAAAAAAGCAAAGGTTAAGGGGTTACCTATAATACCATTCAGAGAAGGTCCAAATGACATACTAAATCCACATATCAGCCAGAGCACGCTTACAATTCCAGCGGCTACAAAGCTTTTGATCATAGTCGACAAAACATTTTTCCGATGTACCATACCACCATAAAAGAAAGCAAGACCAGGTGTCATAATAAATACCAGTGCAGTAGCAACCAGTACCCAGGTCATATCAGCACTACTGTATATTTTGGATCCGTCAAAAGCTGCGTCTGGTTTTATAAAAATGCATGCAACAGAAACAACAGCTAAGATCAAAAAAGGTAATACTCGCTTTAACTTTGGTGCAGTCATTGAATTATTTTTTAATTAAAGTAATATTATAAAAATAAATATTTAATAATATTTGTCTAAATTAGCTAAAACACATCAAATAAATCTTAAAATAATAGATATAATTAAATATAATGTGTATATTAAAAAGTATCTAAAAATAGGTCAAAAAATTGAAGATTTTTCAGCGCCACTGGCGCAAAAAAAAACCACTACGAAAGTGGTTTTAAAACAAATAACTAATATAAGTTATATTTCTAATATAAGATTCGCATCCCTGCTTTCCAGTACTGAAATGCCGCCATTCAGGAATAAATCTACTCGTCTTGCACATTCCCTGCCTTCACTGATTGCCCATACAACCAGGCTTTGGCCTCTTCTAATATCGCCAGCAGCAAAAACTTTTTGTATGCTGGTTTGATAAGATTTCTCCTGGGCTTTTACATTGCCACGATCATCCAGTTCTACTCCCAACCCATTCAGTAAACCATCGTGTAAAGGATGTACAAATCCCATTGCAAGCAAAGCTATTTCGCATGGAATTTCTCTTTCGCTGTTTGCCACTTCATCAAATTTTGTCGACTTTCCGTCTTCACTTGTTTTCCATTCCAAATCTACAATCTTCAAACCTTTTAGTTTTCCATTGCCATCGCCAATAAATTCTTTGGTGGCAACTGCCCATTTTCTTTCTGCACCTTCTTCATGTGAACTCGAAATTTTTAAAGTCATGGGATATGTGGGCCATGGCATGAGTGTTGTTCTGCTTTCCGGGGGCTTGGGTAGCAATTCAAACTGGGTTACAGAACTTGCTCCCTGGCGGTTTGATGTGCCAACACAATCGCTTCCGGTGTCACCGCCTCCAATAACAACAACATTCTTTGAAGCAGCGGATAATTCTTTTGGAAAAATATTGCTTTCGATACCGGCATTGGCAAACAGATCCTTTCCGGCGTTTCTTTTATTTTGTTGCTTCAGGAATTGCATTGCAAAATAAACACCTTCCAATTCCCGGCCGGGTATATTTAAATCGCGGGGAACTGTTGAACCCCCTGCCAAAACAATAGCATGATTTTCTCTCAGTAAATCGTTGATGCTTACATTGACTCCAACATTTGCATTACAGATGAAAGTAATACCTTCTTCTTCCAGTAATTTTATTCTTCTGTCAATGATCCATTTTTCTAATTTGAAATCCGGTATTCCATACCGCAGTAAACCTCCCGGTGCATCATCTCGCTCAAATACGGTTACTGAATGTCCTGCATAGTTCAATTGTGCTGCTGCAGCCAGTCCAGCAGGACCTGAACCAACAACTGCAATTCTCTTACCCGTTCTTGTATTGGGTTTTTTCGGTTTTACAAACCCTTTGTCAAAAGCAATTTCAATAATGTGCTTTTCTATTTCTTCAATAGTTATGGGTGGTTGATTGATACCCAGTACGCACGCACTTTCACAAGGCGCCGGACAAATCCTTCCGGTGAATTCAGGAAAATTATTAGTTGAGGTTAAGATATCGTATGCCTCCTGCCAGTTGTTATTATAAACTGCATCATTGAATTCTGGTATAACATTTCCAAGCGGGCAACCATTATGACAAAACGGAACACCACAATTCATACAACGTGCAGCCTGTTGATTCAATTTTTCTTCCTGGTAACGATCTATGAATTCATTATAATGATTCAATCTTTCCTGCACTGGTTTTTTTACAGGTAATTCCCTGGTAAATTCTATAAAACCTGTTGGCTTGCCCATATTTTAAAGTCTGGTTTTATTCATGATTTATTCTGATACTACCTTTCTTCTATCGAAAAAATATATTTATTTACTCACAGCAGCCTTTTCTTTTCTATCAGCCAGTACCTTTTTATAATCTTTCGGAAATACTTTGACAAAGTTTTTTAACTGGTTGTCGAAGTCTTCCAATACAAATTTTGCGACGGTGCTCCCTGTAAACTGAAAATGCTTCGTCATAAATTCGTGCAGTATTGTTGTATCTGTTGCATCAAGCGGATCAAGATCCACCATTTCTTTGTTGCAGTTCTCATTAAATTTTGATTTTACATCATATACATACGCAATACCGCCGCTCATGCCCGCAGCAAAATTTCTTCCGGTATCTCCCAATATCACAACCTGACCGCCAGTCATATATTCACAACCATGGTCTCCCACTCCTTCAACTACTACATTGGCGCCGGAATTTCGAACACCAAATCTTTCACCCGCTTTCCCGCGAATAAATGCTTCACCGGATGTAGCGCCATAGAATGCAACATTACCAATAATGCTATTGCTTTCCGGTACAAAAGTTGCCTCTTTTGAAGGATAGATAATTAGCCTTGCTCCGCTCAAGCCCTTTCCAAAATAATCATTGGCATCGCCTTCCAGTTCCAACGTTACACCCTTTGTATTAAATGCTCCAAAACTCTGGCCCGCCGTGCCCGTAAAATTGAAATGTATGAGGTCGTCTGGTAAACCGACGGCTTTATATTTCTTGGTAATCTCATTGGACAAAATAGTACCTGCCGTTCGGTTAATATTACGAATCGGGAAAGAAGCGGTTACGCGTTGCTGTTTGTCTATGGCCGGCTGCGCAGCTTTCAACAACTTCCAGTCCAATACATCATCCAGTCCGTGATCTTGCTTTTCCTGGTTATAAATACCAGTATAAAATGATGCGGGGTCTTTATACAGAACAGGTGATAAATCTACCTTGCTGTATTTCCAATGTGTGATATCTTCACGGGTTTCAAGATTTTCAACTTGTCCAATCATATCATTCACTGTGCGGAAACCAAGATCGGCCATAATCTCTCTTAATTCCTGTACCATGAATTTGAAAAAATTGACTACATGATCCGCATTACCCGTAAATCTTTTTCTTAATTCCGGATCTTGGGTTGCTACTCCAACCGGGCAGGTATTCATATGACATTTCCGCATCATGATACAGCCTTCTACAATCAATGCTGCTGTTGCAACACCCCACTCCTCTGCACCAAGCAATGCAGCGATTGCAATATCACGACCGGTCTTCATTTGGCCATCCGCCTGCACTACTACCCTGCTTCTTAATTTATTCTTCACCAGCGTCTGGTGCGTTTCCGCCAATCCAAGTTCCCATGGTAATCCAGCGTGCCTGATAGAACTAATGGGAGAAGCACCAGTTCCACCATCATGACCGGATATCAAAATTACATCTGCTTTAGCCTTGGCAACTCCTGCAGCAATGGTACCAACACCAGCTTTTGATACCAATTTTACATTTATACGTGCTGCGCGGTTTGCATTTTTTAAATCAAAAATTAGTTGCGCCAGATCTTCAATAGAATAAATATCATGGTGTGGAGGTGGTGAAATCAACCCAACACCAGGAGTAGAGTGTCTTGTTTTTCCTATCCATTCATCAACTTTATATCCTGGTAACTGGCCCCCTTCTCCCGGTTTGGCGCCTTGTGCCATTTTGATTTGCAATTCGTCCGCCTCCGTTAAGTAATAACTGGTTACCCCAAATCTTGCACTGGCCACCTGTTTGATGGCACTGCGCATGGAATCGCCATTGGCCATTCTTTCATAACGTCTTTCATCTTCACCACCTTCACCTGTATTACTCTTGCCACCCAGCCTGTTCATGGCTATGGCCAACGTGGTATGTGCTTCCCAGGAAATGGAGCCAAAGCTCATGGCGCCGGTAGCAAATCGTTTGTAAATATTTTCAGCCGGTTCTACTTCATCAATTGAAATCGCGGGGCGGTTACGTTTGAATTGTAATAAACTTCTTAATGTAGCTGCTTTCTGACTCTGGTCGTTTACCAATTTTGTATATTTCTTGAAAGTGTTGTAGTCATTCATTTTAGTAGAATACTGCAACAGGTGAATGGTTTGTGGGTTAAATAAATGGAACTCACCTTTTCTTTTCCATTGATATATACCGCCAACGGGTAAACGCTCTACAGGCACATCTTTCTTACTGAATGCAAGACGATGTTTTGCAAGGGCTTCTTTGGCGAGTTCATCGAGACCTACTCCTTCTATTCTTGAAGTGGCACCTGTGAAATAGGCAGCCACAACATCTTTATTCAAACCCAAAATTTCAAATATTTGTGCACCCTGATAAGATTGCAGGGTGGAGATACCCATTTTTGAAAAAACTTTCAACAATCCATCATTCACTGCTTTGATATAATTTTTTCGCAAAGCCTCCCAGGTAAGATTTGTATCAAGTTTGTCATTGTTTTTCATGTTGCGTATAGAGGCATGAGCAAGGTAGGGATTGATTGCAGTGGCTCCGAAAGCCAGTAAACATGCAAAGTGATGCACTTCCCACACATCACCCGATTCTACTACAATACCAACCTGCCCACGAAGTCCTTTACGGATAAGATGATGGTGGACGGCCGATGTGGCAAGCAATGTTGGTATAGCTGCGTGTTCAGAATCCACCGCACGATCACATAATATCAATACTTCAAAACCGTCATGAACTGCGTCTTCTGCGTATCGGCACAGCCTGTCTATTCCAGCCTTCAGTGATCCTGGTTTACCGTCGGCCCGGAAATATGTTTGTAATGTTTTTGCCTGGAAGATACCAGTATCAATGCTTCTCAATTTTTCTAATTCCGTACTGGTAAGTATCGGATGTTTTAATGCTACCGTATGACAATGTTTGGGATCCTCATCCAGCAGATTACCATTGTTACCAACGAATGTTGCCAGGCTCATTACCATTCTTTCCCGGATTGGATCAATCGGTGGATTGGTGACCTGCGCAAACAGCTGCTTAAAATAACTACTCAGGTGCTGTGGTTGATCGCTTAAGACTGCCAGTGGTGTATCAGTACCCATTGAACCAATTGGTTCTTTACCCTCCAGCGCCATGGGTTTTATAATTGTATCAACATCCTCCGTACTATATCCAAATGCTTTTTGATAACGAAGAATGGACGTATCAGACAAATGTGTAAAAGCAACCCTTGGTTCATTCAGTTCTTCAAGACGAATTTTATATTGATTTAACCAATCATCATATGGTTTTTGTGAACAGATTTTATTCTTTAATTCATCATCACTGATAATACGCCCCTGCTCCATATCAACCACAAACATTTTACCTGGCTGAAGTCGTCCTTTTTCTAATACCAATTTTGGATCAATGGGCAATACACCTGTTTCGGATGCCATGATGACTCTGTCATCACTGGTAACACAATATCTGGATGGTCGCAGCCCATTTCTGTCGAGCGTAGCACCAATTATTTTTCCATCCGTAAATGATATAGAAGCGGGGCCATCCCACGGTTCCATAATTGAAGCATGGTATTCATAAAATGCCTTCTTAACCGGATCCATTTGTTCATTACCGTCCCAGGCTTCCGGGATCAACATCATCATCACATGAGGAAGTGATCTGCCGGTAAGGGTAAGCAACTCTATCATATTATCAAGACAGGCAGAATCGGACTGGCCACTTGTAATAATGGGTAAAAGAATTTCCATTTCTTCTTTTGAAAAAAATGGAGATGAAAAAGCATGTTCACTTGATTTCAGCCAGTTAAGGTTGCCTTGCAGGGTATTAATTTCTCCATTGTGCGCAATAAAACGAAAAGGTTGCGCCAGTTTCCAGGAAGGAAATGTATTGGTTGCGAAGCGGGAATGTACAAGCCCGAATGCCGATACAATTCTCCTGTTACTTAAGTCTGGAAAATAATTGCGAACCTGCAAACTGGTTAATTGACCTTTATATACAACAGTTTTATATGATAACGAAGCCACATAAAAGCCAATCGAATCTTTTTTAACGGTACTTTGAATGGTGTGACTTGCATAGTTGCGAAGTACAAATAATTTACGTTCAAAATCATCGGGATTGGATATATGATCCGGGCAAGCAACAAAAACTTGTTCCATTTCGGGTTCAACACTCAATGCAGTTGGACCAATTCCATCCGTATTAACAGGCACTTTCCGATAGGTAAGTATTTCAAGGCCTAACCTTTCGGCTGATCGATTAAAAATATCACGACATTCTTCACGCAAACGAATCTCCCGGGGAAAAAAAATCACGCCCACTCCATACCTACTGAAGGCAGGCAAGTGCACGCCCAGTTTAAGACACTCATCAAAGAAAAATTCGTGCGGGGTTTGAATCATTAATCCTGCACCGTCGCCGGTATTGCTTTCGCAACCGCAGGCCCCACGGTGTTCCATATTTTCCAATACGGTTATTGCATCTGAAACGATCTGGTGACTTTTATTGCCTTTGATATTGGCAACAAACCCAATTCCACATGCATCTCTTTCAAATTCAGGAGCGTATAATCCTTCATTGCTTGCCATGGTAAGAACACGGTTTTAGATAATTTTCAATAAAAATCAGTTTTTCCAAGTAATATTGTAAAAGTGGAGCAAGCAACCTCTTAAATATACAAATAATCACCCAATTGCACATCGTTCCGGTTAACAATTTACCCACGGTTTTCCAGTTTAATTGTTCTCAGAATGAACACGGCAATTGGTTCATTAAAAGTGTTGGTTCCAGCAAGAATTTAAACCAGGTAACCGAACAAATTATCGTTCTTATTTAATTCAGTATAATTAATATGAAACCGATCCATATTTTTTATTAATTCATCGTAGTCATGCCGGCTTTTTAATTCAATGCCTACCAGTGCGGGACCTGTTTCTTTATTGTGTTTCTGCATGTATTCAAAACGAACAATATCATCTCCGGGTCCCAGAACATGATTGACAAATTCTTTTAGGGCACCGGGACGTTGAGCAAATCTTACAAGGAAATAATGTTTAAGTCCTTCGTACTGCAGGCTGCGTTCTTTTATTTCCTGCATTCGATCAATATCATTGTTACTGCCGCTGATAATGCACACTATGTTCTTTCCTTTTATTTCATTTGCATAATCATCCAAAGCAGCAATAGACAACGCACCGGCAGGCTCCACAACAATCGCGTCTTCGTTATACAATTTTAATATGGTAGAACAAACTTTGCCTTCGGGAACAAGGTGCATGTCATCCAATACTTCTTTACAGATTGAAAAAGTAATATCTCCAATTCTTTTTACAGCCGCGCCATCAACAAAGCGATCTATACTATCTAATGTTACAGGTTTGCCAGCTTTTAATGCAGCAAACATTGATGGCGCACCTTCTGGCTCAAGGCCAATAATTTTTGTTTGCGGTGAAAAAGTTTTAAAATAGGTTCCTACACCGGCACTGAGACCACCTCCACCCACAGGGATAAAAAGATAATCGACCACAGGCTGGTCTTCTAAAATTTCAACTCCCACTGTCCCCTGCCCTTCAATAATTTTATAGTCATCGAATGGCGGAATAAATGTCATTCCATTTTCCTCAGTATATCTTTTTGCGGCAATAGCACAATCGTCAAACGTATCACCTATCAATTTTACTTCGATGAAATCTTCTCCAAACATTTTAGTCTGACTTACCTTTTGATTTGGAGTAATAATGGGCATGAATACAACGCCCTTTGCATTCAACTTTTTACAACTATAGGCAAATCCCTGGGCGTGATTTCCTGCGCTTGCACAAACAACCCCGCGTTGAAGTTGTTCCTGGCTTAAGCTTACCATCATATTGTAAGCACCGCGCAACTTATAAGATCGCACCACTTGCAAATCTTCTCTCTTCAGGAAAATATTGCATTGATATTTACGGGAAAGATTATGGTTAAAAGTAAGTGGAGTACGATTCACTACTTTTTTTAATCTCTCCGCTGCTTTTTTAAAGTCAAGCTGAGTGCCTGTTTGAATGGATGCATTCATGATTTAAGAAATTGTCAATGGCATCATTGCCATTGACAATTTATATTTTATTAGTTAACTGTTGGTGCAAGTTTTTTTTCTTTTGCATCTGCTGGTTTTTGATTTTCGGGTCTCAGGCTTCTGACTGTCTTTCCTGCCTGCCACATTTCACTTTCACGCAATTCTTTCAGTTCTGCATCTAGCTTTTCCCGGTAGTCTGTTTGACTGTTGCTGTCAATACTGCGCTGGCTCTCTTTTCCGGCAGCAACACTTTCATACAACTCTTTGAATACCGGAGCCGTTGCATCACGGAACTTCTTCCACCAATCCAATGCGCCGCGCTGTGCAGTGGTTGAGCAATTCGCATACATCCAGTCCATACCATTTTCTGCTACCAGCGGCATCAATGACTGCGTTAATTCTTCTACTGTTTCATTGAATGCTTCAGAAGGTGTATGTCCTTTATCGCGCAACACCTGGTACTGAGCTGCAAATATTCCCTGTATTGCGCCCATTAAGGTTCCGCGTTCACCGGTTAAATCACTATACACTTCTTTTTTGAAATCCGTTTCAAATAAATATCCACTACCTACAGCAATACCTAAAGCGATTACTCTTTCTTTAGCGCGACCGGTAGCATCCTGGAAAATTGCATAGCTGCTGTTCAGTCCACGGCCTTGTAAAAACATTCTGCGCAAAGATGTTCCTGACCCTTTAGGTGCAACAAGAAACACATCTACATCTTCAGGAGGTATAATACCAGTTTGTTCTTTGAATGTGATTCCAAATCCATGAGAAAAATACAATGCCTTCCCTTTAGTAAGATTTTTCTTTACGGTTGGCCATAAAGCAATTTGTGCAGCATCGCTGAGCAGGTAACAAATAATTGTTCCCCGTTGCAAAGCTTCTTCAATATCAAATAAGGTTTCACCGGGCACAAACCCATCACGAACGGCTTTGTCCCAGCTTTTAGAATTTTTACGTTGACCAACTATAACATTGATGCCATTATCTTTCTGATTCAGCGCTTGTCCCGGGCCTTGAACGCCATAGCCGATTACAGCTATTACTTCATTTTTTAATACCTGCTGTGCTTTAGCCAGCGGGAACTCATCACGAGTTACTACGTTTTCTTCTACGCCGCCAAAATTTAGTTTTGCCATCTTTTTAATTTTAAAAGTTAAACGTTTAAAGTTTTTTTGTTGCCAGCTATAACAATTATGTTGCTCATCGTTGCGCCTGCATGCCTGCAAGTGGGTCACATTCTTGTACTCTTGTAATTTTATTGAGCCCTTATCATTGAACAACTTTACATTGTAAATATTTCTTCCTGTTGATTCAAAAATTCATTTTCTACTATTTCAGAACCAGGTTTCAACGCTTCAAATTCTTTTAGTTTCTCATGGAATCCATGGGATGCTTTAATAATGGCTACCCTTGCGCTGCGAACAAATTCTATCAAACCAAGCGGTTCTAACACCTTCACCAGTTTGTCGGTCTCTTCGCGCTGACCACTTGTTTCAAAAATGGTATAATCCTTTCTTATCACAACTGCTCTTGCTCCATACTCGCGAAGTAACCGTTCCACTTTTACTTTTTCCGCAATTTCATCTGTGGGAACTTTATACAATGCCAGCTCCTGCCAGATGATTTCTTCATTGGTATTAAAATAGGCTTTTAATACTTCCACTTGCTTTTCAATCTGGCGGCAAAGCTTTCTTACTACTTCCTCTGTTTCATTAATGACGATCGTGAATCGATGAATACCCGGCACTTCGGAAGGAGAAGTATTCAGGCTTTCTATATTAATTTTTCTCCGCGAAAATATAATGGCAATCCGGTTCAATAAACCAATATGGTTTTCTGTATACACCGTGATGGTGAATTCCTGTTTCAGCATAATACTGCTTTTTTTGATGATGTATTTGTTGCGGTTCAAGTGTGCTACGCAACAAAAGTTTAATTGTTACTCTATGGCCCGGCTCATTATTTCAATCTTATTTCACTTACACTGCAGCCTTGTGGCACCATTGGAAAAACATTGTTTTCTTTTCCAACCATTATTTCCAGCAGATAAGATCCTTTATGGTTAAGCATTGCCGTTAGGGCCTTTTTCAAATTTACCCGCTCATCTACTTTCTGACCTTCAATGCCATAAGATTTTGCGAGCATAACAAAATCCGGACTGGCCATATTTACAAATGAATATCTTTTATCGTTGAACAACTGTTGCCATTGCCGAACCATTCCCAGGAACTGGTTATTCAATATCAAAATTTTTACATCCACATCGCTTTGCATAATGGTGCCCAGTTCCTGCAATGTCATTTGAAAGCCGCCATCTCCAATTACTGCTACTACTTTTCGGTGCGGCGCTCCATAACTGGCACCTATAGCTGCCGGCAATGCGAAGCCCATGGTACCCAGACCACCGGAAGTAATATTGCTTTTGGTTTCATTAAATTTCGCATAACGGCAGGCTACCATCTGGTGCTGACCTACATCTGTTACAATGATTGCATTTCCCTGTGTTAATTCATTCAGCGTATCAATTACTTCTCCCATGGTAAGTTGCCCGATTGTGGGATGCAATTCATTTTTTATACAGGTGTCATCTTCTTCCTTCTGGTAATCTTTAAATTTTTGTAACCACTGCGGATAAACTTTCTGTTCAATCAACCGGGTCAGCATGGGCAATGTTTCTTTGCAATCTCCCCAGACTGGTACCGTTGATTTTACATTCTTATCAATCTCTGCAGGATCAATATCGAGATGAATTATTTTAGCCTGCTTTGCATATTTATCTAATCTGCCGGTAACCCTGTCATCGAAGCGCATTCCTATCGCAATTAATACATCGCATTCATTGGTTAATACATTGGGTCCATAATTACCATGCATACCTAACATACCCACCGCTAATGGATGATTGGTGGGAATTGCACTCATACCTAAAATGGTCCATGCTGCTGGTATTCCGGATTTTTCAAGAAAGGCGGTAAACTCTTTTTCTGCTTTGCCAAGTATTACACCCTGTCCAAAAATGACAAATGGCTTTTTTGCTGATTTGATGAGTTCAGCAGCCTGCTCTAAATATTCTTTTCTTACAATTGGTTTGGGGCGGTAACTGCGTATGTAATCACATTTTTTATAACCATCATAGTCAAATTTTTGAATCTGTGCATTCTTGGTAATATCTATCAGCACAGGACCAGGTCTTCCGCTTCCCGCAATATAAAATGCTTTCGCTAATACGCCCGGTATTTCAGTTGCATCTGTTACCTGGTAGTTCCATTTTGTAACCGGTGTAGTTATATTAATTACATCTGTTTCCTGGAACGCATCCGTACCCAGTAAATGAGCAAAGACTTGTCCGGTAATACAAACCAGCGGTGTGCTATCAATCATAGCATCTGCCAAACCGGTAACAAGATTTGTTGCGCCCGGTCCACTGGTTGCAAACACAACTCCTGTTTTTCCCGATGCCCTTGCAAAACCCTGCGCAGCATGTATAGCGCCTTGCTCATGACGGACGAGAATATGTTTTAATTTATCCTGGTAATCATACAATGCATCATAGATGGGCATGATAGCGCCACCGGGATAACCAAAGAATACATCTACCCCTTCTGCAAGGAATGCATCCAGCACTGCCACAGATCCAGATATATTTTGAGTTAACGATGCAGCTGGTTTTGTCACCTCTTTTTTTTCTGCTTTTCCTTTCTTTGGAATTTCTGTTACACTACTCATAAAAATAATTTCTATTTTGTTTTCGGATTAACCACATTCAATACTCATCTGTTACACAACCTTCACTCGCATCCTTTACAATTCTTGCATACTTAAATAAAACCCCTTTTGTTGCTTTGAGTGCAGGCTGCTTCCATGCATCGCGTCTTTTTGCAATTTCTGCATCACTTACCTTAAGTGTTATCGTATTTTTATTTGCGTCCAGTTCAATGATATCATTGTCGTGCACCAGCGCAAGTAATCCACCATCAAATGCTTCGGGGGTTATATGGCCAACAACAAATCCATGACTGCCGCCACTAAACCTGCCATCAGTAATCAATGCAACATCTTTTCCCAAGCCAGCACCTGTAATGGCTGAAGTTGGTTTCAACATTTCAGGCATACCCGGCGCACCTTTTGGTCCCTCATATCTAATTACAACCACATCTCCTTTTTTTACACGACCATTGGCAAGGCCTGCTACCAAATCTTTTTCGCCATTGAATACTCTTGCCGTTCCTTCAAAACGTTCACCTTCCTTACCTGAAATTTTTGCTACACTACCTTTCTCTGCCAGGTTGCCATATAGTATTTGCAAATGACCTGTTGCTTTTATTGGTCGCTCTAACGGAACAATTATTTTTTGTGTATCAAAATCTATTGCAGGAATGTTTTTTAAATTTTCTGCCATGGTATTTCCTGTTACTGTTAAACATTCGCCATGTAACATACCTTTGGTCAGTAAATATTTCAATACGGCAGGAATACCCCCATGTGCGTGCAATTCCTGCATTAAATATTTTCCACTTGGTTTAAAATCTGCCAGCACCGGTGTTTTATTACTGATGCGTTGAAAATCTTCCTGCGTAAGTTCCACATCAACACTTTTTGCCATTGCAATCAAATGCAATACAGCATTTGTACTTCCTCCCAAAATCATAACAGTTGTTATAGCATTTTCAAATGCTTTTTTTGTCATGATATCTTTTGGTTTGATATCTTTTTCGAGTAACACGCGAATGGCTTTGCCCGCATGCAGGCATTCATTTCTTTTTTCTTCACTTAAGGCCGGATTGGAAGAAGAGTAAGGCAAACTCATACCCAATGCTTCTATCGCGCTGGCCATTGTATTAGCAGTGTACATACCTCCACAAGCGCCTGCACCGGGACAACTATGTTTCACCACTTCTTTAAAATCTTCCGGAGTGATAGTTCCTGCTAATTTCTTTCCTAAAGCTTCGAAAGCCGAAATAATATTCAAATCTTCACCTTTATAATGTCCTGCTTCAATGGTTCCGCCGTAAACCATTATTGAAGGCCGGTTCAATCTGCCCATGGCCATAACTGAACCAGGCATGTTTTTATCGCAACCCGGAAGGGCAATCAATCCATCATAATAAAAACCACCGCAAACGCTTTCAATGCTATCTGCAATCAGATCGCGGCTTACCAGGCTATAGCGCATTCCATCGGTGCCATTGCTGATGCCATCGCTGATGCCAATGGTATTAAAAATCAAACCAACCAAATCATTATCCCATACACCCTTCTTTACTATTCTTGCGAGGTCGTTTAAATGCATATTACAGGTATTGCCATCATAACCCATACTGCAAACACCTACCTGTGGTTTTTTTAAGTCATCTTCTGTTAGCCCGATTCCATATAGCATAGCCTGTGCTGCAGGTTGTGTTACATCCTGCGTAATCGTTTTGCTGTATTTGTTCAATTCCATTATACTATTGCTAATGTTGGTTTATAAGTCTTTGTTATTACCTTATGCTGATAAGCATCCTGGATCATTTTACTAATGGTATGCGGCCAGGGTTTTGAGAATTTTGTATCGTCCAGGCTTTCCCAACCAATTACTTCCGCAGCAGTACCGCAAAAGAAAGCAGCGTCAGCCTTTTTTAATTCCGCAGTGGTAAATAATTTCTCCTCAACCATTATATCCAGTTCTTTGCATATTTCTATTACGGTAGATCTTGTGATACCCGGAAGAATATTGCCTGTAGCCGGTGTAAACAACCTGCCATCTTTTTCAAAGAAAACATTTGCGCCAGGACCTTCTGCTACATTACCATTCATGTCTGTCAGTAATGCTTCGTCAAAACCTTTTGCCTTTGCTTCCTGGCTGGCAAGAATAGAATTTACATAATGACCTGCTGCCTTGGCTGTAATGATAAATCCTTTTGGATTGGGTCGCTGGAAAGAAGAAGTCATAACCCGCAATAACTTATCTCCAAGGAAAGGTGCCATTTCCCAGGTTTGTATGACTATATGTGATTCAGTATTCTTTACAAAACTCATATTTGAAGGCGCATAAACTAACGGTCTTATATAAGCGTCCTGCAGGTTATTGCTTTTTAGAACTTCATAGGTAGCAGCTACCAGTTCATTTGTTGACCAGGTATAAGGAAGGTTCAATGAGTCGGCAGAATGTTTCAGGCGGTCATAATGTTCCTTTTCCCTGAAAATTTTAGTTTCACCCGAAACTGTTTTATAAGACCGGATCCCTTCAAACACTGCATAGCCATAATGCATCGACTGGCTATACAGATCTATCCTGGCATCGCTTGCTTTTACGAATGCGCCATCCAGGTAAATAATCGTGTTATCATTATAATATGTTGCCATAGTCGCCTCTGCCCCCTGATAGGGGAATTTTAATCAACTCATTTAAGAGTTTTGGTGATAAAATTTTATTCATTCGGTAGTGCGTAATTAATAAAAGTCAGGTTACTGTTCCCCTAACCCCTTTGGGTTTGTGGGCAAAAAAAAACCGCCTCTCTGGAGGCGGGTGGCTTTGTATTTTTAATTTTTTTAATTATACGTTGGCTCCTCCTCCATGCAGTGCAGGAATGACAATGACAACCACAATAATAATTATTGCGGTAGCAATTGCTGGTACATTGTATTTACTGCTTTTCAACATAGAGATTGAGTGTTGTGTAAATGTACGCCTGCTTTTCAAAAAAACAAAGAACTTTTTTAGAAGGTAGAAGTTGTAGGGTTTAAGGTATAGGGTAATCCAAAATATTGCAAGCTTCGTCCCTATACCATCTTCCTTAAAACTTTTAACCCCCTTATATAATCGTTGATTTTCTTAATTCAATATTACTCTTATTCACTCTGTCTGGTATCCGATCGGCTACATAGTCGCAAATCAATTCACCTATAGTGGTCGTAAAATAAAAGTTTACGGGGTCTATATCTTTTGTCACAAATCCATTTATTAATGTCCACTCAACAGCTTCTCTTACCAATTCAGCTTCTTTATTCAATCCAAAATAATCAAGCATCATTGCTGCAGAGAGGATAGATCCCAGTGGATTTGCAATGTCTTTACCGGCAGCCTGCGGATAAGAACCATGTATAGGTTCAAATAAGGCTGTTGTATTTCCTGTAGAGGCAGAAGGCAATAATCCAAGCGATCCTGTAATCACACTTGCTTCATCACTGATGATATCGCCAAACATATTTTCTGTAAGTATTACGTCAAATTGCTTTGGATTCAGAATGATTTGCATAGCCGCATTATCAACAAATAAAAAATCAACTTTAACATCAGGATATTGCGTTGAGATTTCCTGAACAACCTTTCTCCACAACCTGGAGGTCTCCAGAACATTTGCTTTATCTACCAGTGTTAATTTTTTTCTTCTTTGTTGTGCATATTTAAAAGCCTGGTGACTGACCCTTTCAATTTCAGTTCTTGTATAAGTGCATTCATCTGTAGCACGGGATTGGTCTTCACTGGTTTCTTTTTTACCAAAATATATGCCGCCGGTTAACTCGCGAAAGATAATAAAATCAACACCTTCCAGTTGTTTTGTTTTTAGGGGCGATAGATGATGCAATGCTGCGTAAGTATTGATCGGACGTATATTGGCAAACAACTGCAATGATTTACGCAATTTCAATAATCCTTGTTCCGGCCGCACTTTGGCAGTTGGGTCATTATCATATTTTGGATGACCAATGGCGCCAAATAAAATAGCATCACTGTTCAAACAAATTTCAATGGTTTCATCGGGCAATGGGGTACCGGTTGCATCAATGGCAACAGCACCCATTAAGCAATGGGTATAATTAAATTCATGTCCGAATTGCTCAGCAACGGCATCCAGCACTTTCATCGATTGTTGGGTTACTTCCGGTCCAATTCCGTCTCCGTTTATTACAGCAATATTTTTTTTCATGACTGGCAGGTGGATTAAGCGGTTTGATTTTCAAAGTTTATAATATCGTCTTTGATGCTAAGTAAATAATCAATGTCATCATACCCATTCAGCAAACAAGTTTTCTTGTAATCATTAATGTCAAAATGTTCAGACTCACCGGTTCTGTTTATGATTATGGTTTGTTCTTGCAGGTTTACTGTCAATAACGAGTTGTTGTTTTCCCGGAATATTTTCTGCAGGAATTCGTCTGAAACAGTAATGGGTAATACGCCATTGTTCAGCGCATTGTTTTTAAAGATATCGGCAAAAAAACTTGATACAACTACATTAATACCAGCGTCGAGAATTGACCAGGCGGCATGTTCACGCGATGAACCGCAACCAAAATTTTTTCCTGCCACCAGTATTGCTCCTTTGTATTCCGGTTGATTCAAAACAAAACCTGCTCTATGCTTTGATTCGTCATCATTTTCATAACGCCAATCTCGAAAAAGATTTTTGCCAAATCCATCCTTGGTAGTCGCTTTCAAAAAACGCGCAGGGATGATTTGATCTGTATCGACATTTTCTATCGGCAGTGGAATAAAAGTAGACGTTAAAACGGTAAATGCCTGCATATAATTATCTTAAAAAATCCCTGATGTCTGTTACAACTCCGGTGATGGCTGCTGCGGCCGCTGTTAACGGACTTGCCAATAAAGTTCTTGCACCGGCACCTTGCCTGCCTTCAAAATTCCTGTTGCTGGTAGAAATACAATATTCTCCCGCGGGTATTTTATCCTCATTCATACCCAGGCATGCACTGCAACCGGCTTGCCTAATTTGAAAACCAGCTTCTGTAAAAATCTTATCCAGTCCTTCCGCTTTTACCTGCATAGCCACCTGTTGAGAACCCGGTACAATCATTACATGCACATTGTCATTTTTCCTTTTCCCTTTTATAACGGAGGCCACTAAGCGCAAATCTTCTATTCTTGAATTGGTGCAACTGCCAATAAATATATGTTGAACAGGCATACCCAATAGCGGCTTGCCTGCTTCAAGTCCCATGTATTGCAAAGCCTTGATAATATTTTTTCTTTCGCCCTCGTCCGGAATACTTTCTATTACCGGTGTTATACCGGTAATGGCAATTCCCAGTCCCGGGTTGGTGCCGTAAGTTATCATCGGTGGAATGGAAGCCGCTGCTATATTAATCTCTTTATCAAATACAGCATCCTTGTCGCTATACAATTTCTTCCATTCTGCAAGTTTTAAATCCCATTGAGCTGCACCCGGTGCAAACTTCCTCCCCTTTATGTAATCAAAAGTTGTATCATCAGGTGCAATCAATCCTCCCCTTGCACCCATTTCAATGCTCATATTGCAAATAGTCATTCTTGCTTCCATTGAAAGTTCCCTGATAGCAGAACCTGCATATTCAACAAAATAACCCGTTGCACCACTGGCAGAAATTTGTGCAATGATATAAAGAATGATATCTTTTGATACTACTGCCTTATTTAACTTGCCCTCAATGTTTATCCGCATCAGCTTTGGTTTGCTCTGCATTACACATTGCGACGCAAAAGCCATTTCCACTTCACTGGTACCAATTCCAAATGCAATGGATCCGAATGCACCATGCGTGGAAGTGTGGCTATCTCCACAAACAATTGTCATACCCGGTTGCGTGATGCCCAGTTCTGGACCAATTACATGAACTATTCCCTGGAAAGGATGTCCCAAACCATACAATTCAATATGGTGGTTTTTGCAGTTTTCAATTAATTGCTGAACCTGTAATCTTGACAATTCATCTTTGATTGGCAAATGCTGGTTAACGGTGGGAACATTATGATCAGCTGTTGCAACTACCTGCTGCGGACGAAATACTTTCATCCCTCTTTTTTCAATTCCTTTGAATGCCTGGGGAGAGGTCACTTCGTGAATAAAATGTTTATCTATATACATTACAGAAGGGCCACCTTTAATCGTTTTAACGATGTGTTTCTCCCAGATTTTTTCAAATAAAGTTTTAGCACCCTTTGATTCATTTTTATTTAAAGTAGCATTATCGTATTTATCTTCTTTGCTCATTTTGTATGTATAAATTTTGAAAATTGCAACAACCCAAATTGTAAAGGGTAAAAATGCGTGACGCAGAAGCGCCACGCCTACCAAAACTATAAGTCATGAGAAAATCCCTAAGCTGAAACTGGCTGTGCATTGTATGCTTTTGCCAGCTGATGCAAGTCTTCCTCTACTACTTCTTTCTGGGTATCGGCCACTTGCAAGAATCGTTGGTATAAAGTGTCAATATCATTCCTGGTATATTCGTAACCCAATTTTTGAAAACGGTGTGCCAATGCACTGCGGCCGCTTCTTGCTGTCAATACAATTTTACTACCATCAGCACCTACTTCTTCAGGATTAATGATTTCATAAGTAAGAGAATCTTTTAAAAATCCATCCTGATGGATTCCGGAAGAATGAGAGAATGCATTGGAACCTACAATTGCCTTATTGGGTTGAACAGGTGTGCGCATGATTTCCGCAACCTGCCTGCTGATCGGATTCAGGTTTTTTGTCTTGATATCTGTATAGAAGCCCATGTATTTATGCTGCTTCAGTACCATCACAACTTCTTCCAATGAAGTATTACCCGCACGTTCGCCCAAACCATTGATGGTGCATTCTATTTGTCTTGCTCCGTTCATAACGCCTGCAATAGAATTGGCGGTCGCAAGCCCAAGATCATTGTGGCAGTGACAGGAGATAACCGCCTTGTCAATATTGCGGACATTATTGACAAGGTAGGTAATCTTATCTCCGTATTGATTGGGCAAGCAATAGCCAGTTGTATCCGGTATATTAACGGTAGTTGCTCCTGCATTAATGACCGCTTCAATAACCTGCGCCAGGTATTCATTGTCTGTTCTTCCTGCATCTTCTGCGTAAAATTCAACATCATCTACAAAATTCTTCGACCATTTTACAGCCTGTACCGCTCTTGCCAGTATTTCTTCGCGCGTAGCGTTGAATTTTGCTTTGATATGAAAATCAGAAGTTCCGATCCCAGTATGTATCCGTGGACGCTTTGCATATTTCAAGGCTTCTGCGGCCACTTCGATATCTTTTTTTACTGCGCGGCTCAAGCCACAAACGCTTGTATTTTTGATAATTTTGGAAATCTGTGTTACGGAATCAAAATCACCCGGGCTGGAAACTGGAAATCCGGCTTCAATAATATCAACACCCAATTCTTCCAGTTGCAAAGCTAATTCCACCTTTTCCTTGGTATTTAGCTTGCAGCCCGGTACCTGTTCTCCATCTCTCAGGGTTGTGTCAAAAATGAACACCTTTTTTTCCGTCATAAAAACATCTTGGATAAAGAATAAAAGCAGGCTGCTTAATTTCGTGTTGCTTGCTATATTTACTTATTAAACTACCTGCTTTTCAAATTTACCATATGCTTTTGTAGCTGTAAAACTAAAATTGTTATCATTTTACATTGTGTAAGCAGGTTCTTTTATTATGAAACCCAGGCCAGGAAAGGCTTTTGCAATTATTTTTTACGATGCCCAACAGGTCAACAGATGCGTTGTTTCAACTAATTAAGTCGCTGGAAAAGAGCGAAAAGCGCAATTTTAAGCTTTATGTAAAACGAAATTCAGGCGGTGAGGACCTCAAAGTGGTGCAATTATTTGATGCGCTGGACAAAATGGAACAATACGATGAGGAACAATTACTGAAAAAAAATAAAGGCATCCGGAAGCAGCAGTTATCGAATAGTAAGGCCCATTTGTACCGGCAGATTCTGACCAGCCTCCGTTTAATCAAGAATGAAGACAATATTGATATCCAATTGCATGAACAAATGGATTATGCGCGTATTCTATACAACAAAGGATTGTACCTGCAGAGTTTGAAAGTGCTGGATAAGATGAAAGAAATGGCAAAGAACAATCACCAGTTTACTTATTTGCAACAGGTGATTTTTCTGGAAAAGAAGATTGAAGCGCTTCATATTACAAGAAGTATGCAGGACCGTGCTGAACGATTGGCTGCAGAAGCAGACGACGTAACTGACCGGTTGATGCAGATTAGCAAACTCTCCAATCTTTCATTATTACTTTATAGTTGGTATATAAAAAATGGCCATGCCCGCAATAAAAATGATGAAGCCGCTGTACAGAAATTTTTTGATGACCATTATCCGACTCATGCAAAATCACCTCATGGATTTTATGAGAAACTTTACCTCTACCAGAGTTATTCATGGTATGGTTTTATCCGGCAGGATTTTTTGATGTATTATCGTTACACTCAAAAATGGGTGGATCTTTTTACAGAATACGCGTTTATGCCGGATATCGAAACATCACATTATATAAAGGGAATGCACAACCTGCTGGGTGCGCATTTTGATTTGCAGAACTATGATAAATTCAATGAAACGCTGAAAATTTTTGAGCGTTTTTCTCAAACAGATACGGTTACGCATAGCGAGAACAACAAAATTCAATGCTTTGTATACATCAGTACGGCGCTTATCAATAAACATTTTATAGAAGGATCGTTTTCTGAAGGTGTAAAGATTGTACCGGGTATTATTGAAAAACTTTCGGAGTATGAAATTTACCTGGACCGCCACCGGATACTGGTATTCTATTACAAGATTGCCTGCCTGTATTTTGGGAGTGGCAACAATGAAAAAGCCATTGACTATCTCAATAAAATTATCAACTGGAAAGTGGATCTGCGAACAGACCTGCAATGTTATGCAAGGTTGCTGCACCTGATAGCACATTATGAGCTGGGCAATTATGATCTGCTGGAGTACCTGATCAAATCAGTCTACAGATTTATGTCGAAAATGGAGAACCTTAGTGTTGTTGAAGAAGAAATGTTCAAATTCTTGCGCAAATCATTTCATATGAATTCGAAACAATTGCGGCCTGCTTTTCAAAATCTATTAGACATTGTGAAAAAATATGAACGCAACCGGTTTGAGACAAGGGCGTTTTCTTATTTGGATATTATCTCCTGGCTGGAAAGCAAAATTAAAAATGTAGCTGTGCAGGATATTATCCGCGAACGTTATCTAAAGCGACAGCAGACGAGAAAACATGGATAGAAATTAATGTGAAAATATGCAGATGTGAAAATGTATTTAGGTGGGTCACTATTTGATTTAAGAAAGTATAAAATAAAAGGAATGAGTTGATATCCCTTTTTAATACATGTTTAGCAATAGAAGGTGCGCCGCCCTTTTTTAGTTCTGAACATTACAGACCAGAAAAAGGGCGACCCACCTATGTGAAAATATGCCAATGTGAAAATGCCTTCAGTTCAGCCATTGTGTTTATACTTTGTTTTGCATTTGTAAAAAAGAAGAAATCAGCGGAAATAGCATTTTCACATTTCTCACATTTCCACATTGATTAAATGTACCTGTTAATAATATTTTCCAAATATTCCTGTTTTCCACTACGCACCTCTGGTTCACCATTTGAAGCAGCAAAATCACGCAATTCTTCCAAAGATAATTTACCCTCCTCAAACGCTTTACCTTTTCCGGTATCAAAGGAAGCATACCTTTCTTTCCTGATCTTTTTGTAATCGGATTTTTGCAGCATATTATCGGCAACAATTAATGCTCTTGCAAATGTGTCCATCCCGCCTATATGTGCATGGAATAGATCTGCGGCATCTGTTGAATTCCTTCGGCGTTTAGCATCAAAATTAATTCCACCACCTTTAAAACCACCAGCTTCAAGAATTACCAGCATAGCTTCGGCAAGTTCATTGATGTTATTGGGGAATTGATCGGTATCCCAGCCATTCTGGTAATCGCCGCGGTTGGCATCAATAGATCCCAGCATACCAGTATCGGCAGCTACCTGCAACTCGTGCTGGAATGTATGCCCGGCCAGTGTTGCATGGTTCACTTCAATGTTTAATTTAAAATCGTTCAATAAATCAAACTGTCTTAAAAAGCCGATTACAGTAGCGGAATCATAATCGTACTGGTGTTTACTGGGTTCACAGGGTTTTGGTTCAATAAAAAACGATCCTTTAAATCCATTTTTCCGGGCATAATCTTTTGCCTTGTGGAGGAAGACTGCAAAGTGTTCCTGTTCCCTTTTCATATCAGTGTTCAACAACGTCATATAACCTTCACGGCCACCCCAGAAAACATAATTTTCCCCTCCCAGGAAAATCGTTGCGTCCAGTGCAGCTTTAACTTGTGCGGCACCGTGAGAGAGCACCAGGAAATCCGGATTGGTTGAAGCACCATTCATATAACGGCGATTTGAAAAAAGATTGGCAGTACCCCATAACAATTTAACACCACTATCACCCTGTTTTTGCTTTGCGTATCCGGCAAGTGCATGCAATCGTTTTTCATTATCGGCTACATCATTGGTATAATCTACTACATCAACATCATGAAAGCAATAGTAAGGCAAATTCATTTTTGTAATGAATTCAAAAGCTGCATCCATTTTGTCTTTCGCTCTTTCCACAGCATCTTTCTTTTCATTCCAGGGATATAAATGGGTTGGTTCACCAAAAGGATCGGCACCATTTCCACAGAAGGAATGCCAATAAGCACCTGCAAAACGCAGGTATTCTTTCATGGTTTTGCCTGCAACTATTTTGTTTTCATCATACCACCTGAATGCAAGAGGATTATCAGTCTGCGGGCCTTCATATTTTATTTGCCCGATGCCTTTAAAAAATTCTTTGTCGCCGGTTATTACTGACATAATTGATTATTTGTCCCCGTCTTTATTTTACGGAGATGTTATTTAATAAATATTTTTCCAAACAAATTTAAGCACCCATCACAGGGGTATTTCTTTTGATTACCCATCCTTACCCCAGGGGTATCGTTTTTTGATAATTCCTTTGTTTAAACAAGATAATTTTCATTTTTTTTCTTCAACAATAAAATCATTCTTAATTATCACAGTTTTTTATCCAGGAAAAGTTTCCAGTCACTGTAAACCTCGTCATACTCTTTGGCAAGTGTTGGTTCAACCAGTTTTAAAGCTTTTATATTGGTAAACGCATCCCTGGCAGAAGCAAAAATACCCGCACCTATTCCAGCTCCAATGGCCGCACCCGCGCTGCCGTCGCAATCATACAATTCAACCGGTACGTTGGTGGCATTCACAAATGCTTCTATGAACAGGTCGCTCAGGAACATATTGGCTTTTCCCGCACGGATAACTTTTGGATCCATTCCATTTTGGCGCATGATATCAAGTCCGTAACGAAATGCAAAGGCAATTCCTTCCTGTGCTGCGCGAAAAACATGTGCCTTTGTATGCAGGTTCAAATCTATGTTTTGAAAATGAGTGCCTACTATTTTGTTGTTCAGCATTCTTTCTGCACCATTGCCAAAAGGTAAAATGCGCAATCCTTCTGAACCAATTGAAACTTGTTGTGCCGCATTATTGATTGCGGGATAGCTCAATTCGGGTGCCATATTATTTTTTATCCAACGGTTAAGAATACCCGTACCATTGATGCATAAGAGGACGCCCGTTCTTATTTTATCCGGAGTATAATTTACATGAGCAAATGTATTAACCCTTGATTGATGATCGTAAGTAAGTGAATCACTCACTCCATATATAACGCCGGATGTACCAGCTGTTGCAGCAACTTCTCCGGGTTCCAGTACGTTCAGCGATAAAGCATTGTTGGGTTGATCACCCGCTTTGTACGTTACCCTGGTATCCGTTGAAAGAGACAACTGTGCTGCAATATCTGCCAAGATGCTGCCATGGTTTGAAAAAACAGGTTGTATTACGGGTATTAAAAGAGTATCAAAATTGAAGTAATTGAATACATCTTGAGATAAATTTTCTTTTTTGAAATCCCAGAAAATGCCTTCCGATAGCGATGATACGCTGGTATTGATCTCGCCTGTTAATTTCATTGCAATAAAATCTCCGGGTAGCATTATCTTATCAATGCGTTTATAGATATCAGGTTCATTTCCTTTTACCCAGGCCAGTTTAGAGGCTGTAAAATTGCCGGGGGAATTTAATAAGGAAGCCAGTGATTTTTCTTCTCCAATGGTATGAAATGCTTTTTCGCCAATTGCTACAGCCCTGCTATCGCACCAGATAATGGCGTTGCGTAAAACTTTTTGATGATGGTCCACCAATACCAATCCGTGCATCTGGTATGCTATACCAATTGCTTTAATGTCTTTGGGATTGTATTTTCCTGAAGCATGTGATTTTAGTATCGCTTTCTGTACATGTTCCCACCACATTTCCGGGGATTGTTCTGCCCAACCTGGTTTCAACGCAATAACAGGCGTTTCAGTCTCCGGAAACTGTGCTGAAACTATACATTGTTGTGATTGTGCATCTGTAACACTTACTTTGACAGAAGAGGTTCCTATATCTATACCCATCAATAACATGGCAACTTCGTTTTTAGCAATTAGAATCTGCTGGCGGGTATAAAATTAAGGCAGGCTTGAATCAAAAACTGCTACTATATTTTTAATTACTGAAACTATTTTAATATATTTTATAAATTTACTATTCTTCTTTGGTTAAGATAGTTTATTTATGAAACCATTAATAGAAAAATTACCACTAACAGAAAACACTTCCTTTGTGGCCACCACTTTTCGTACTCCCCATTTTGAAGTACCCTGGCACCAGCATATTGAATATGAACTGATACTTTTTACGGAAGGTGAAGGGAGTAGTTTCATTGGTAATTATGTGGGAGACTTCAAAACAGGCGATATCTTTTTCCTGGGTGCAAACCTGCCTCATACATTTCAAAAAGCTCATAAAGATATTATCACAAGCGCAGTGGTGGTTCAGTTCAAAGAGGATTTCTGGGGAACTGACTTTCTTAATCTTCCTGAAAGCAGGATCATCAAACATTTATTGGTTCAGTCTATGCAGGGACTTAAACTTAATGGACACTGCAAGCAACAGCTGCAATCAATGATCAAATCACTCGAAGAAAAGAAGGGATTTGAAAGAATCATCGGACTCTGCAATTGTTTATTATTGATTGCACAACGGCAGGAATTTGAAACTGTGTCCACGCAGGAAATAAAAGAATTCAATTCAAAAAACAAGGAGCGTATAGATAAGATATTTCAATATACCATTGATTACTTCCAGGATAAAATCAACGTGAGTAATGTGGCTAAAAGTGCCGGGATGAGTGTACCCGCATTTTGCAGTTATTTCAAAAAATGTACAAAAAAAACTTATATCGATTTTTTGAATGAAGTAAGAATTGGCTATGCTTGTAACCAGCTTATTGATTCGCAGAAAGACATCGCCTCCATCTGTTACGAAAGTGGGTTCAACACACTGGCAAATTTTAATAAACAATTCATGAAGGTGAAAGGCATTACACCTTCAAAGTTCCGCCAGCGTTTTATGAACAGCATATCACTTATCATATAATCAGGTTCCCTCAATCTCTATCAGTTTGTGTTTGACTGCATACATTACCAATCCGATGCGTGTCTTTACATTAAAGCGTTCGCTTAAAATTGATTTGTATTCATCAATGCTCCGTGGGCTTACAAACATTTGGGCCGCAATTTCACGATACGACATCTCAGTTGAAAGCAGTTGCAAAAAATTGCGTTCCTTTTCTGTTAATACAATCACGTTTTTTTCATCGTCAACATTATGCTGTAAGCCGCTGATTACTTTTCCTGAAATAACCTCGGGAAGAAAAAAATCATTTTTCATAATGGAATCCAATGCAGATTTTAATTCATCAGGTTCCATTGTTTTCAGGATATAACCCTTGGCGCCCAGTTTAATTATTTTAATAATTATTGCTTCGTCACTCATCATAGACAGTACGAGTATCTTTACAAATGGGTAGTTTTTATGTAACCAGGTAGTGGCTTCAAAACCATTGCCATTGGGCATATTGATATCCATGAGTACAATATCAGGTACACCTGTTTTTACAATGCTGGTTTTTAATTCCGTCGCATTGCTGACTTCGAACAAGATACTATATTCATCGAAGGCGTTAATTAATCTCACCAGTGCTTTTCGAACCATTATATGGTCATCTGCTATTGCTATCTTGTACTTCCTTGCCATCAGCACTTTTATTTATCGGGTTTTGCGGGGCAGATGCTATGATGTTAGCGGGTATTTCAATGGTAATGATGGTTCCGTTCCCAACACGACTTTTTATATTCAATAGTCCACCGATTAACTTAGCGCGATTTGTCATGCTGGTCAGGCCTATTCCCTTATTGGCAGTTGATTTCTGCAATGCTTCCTTAACATCAAATCCTACCCCATTGTCTGCAAATGTAAAAACTATAAATCTTTCTTTGCAGAAAAAACTCACCTGTATATTGTTCGCCCTTGAGTGTTTGATGATGTTATTGAGTATTTCCTGGATGATTCGAAATAAAAATATTTCATTTTCCGGTTCGAGTTTGAAAGAATTGTCTGCACAATTAAATGAGGTAGTGAACAGGTTGGTCTTTTCAATTTTTTCCAGTTCAAACCGAACGGCTTCTATAATACCTATTTTAAGTATGCGATCAGTATGCAGGCTTTTTGACAAATCGGAAACACTTGTGATAATATGGTTCAGCATATTCTTACTTTCCTTTATAAACTTATTGGTTTCACTATTCGTTTCTACCGGTGTAGCAGCGAGTGTAAGTTTCAATACAGATAACATTTGCCCGATATTGTCATGAATTTCTTCTGAAAGATTTTTAAGGATATGCTCCTGGATTTCCAGCCGTGCATTTAATAATTCCTGCTCTTGTTTGTATTGCCTTCTCCGGTAAACAACCAGCATGGTAACAATAAAACCAACCAGCAACAGTGCAAGTAAGGCTCCTGCTACTGTTACCGCAATAACTTCCGTATATCGATCCGGCATAGGAAACCAATTGTGAATAAAAGATAAAGCATAATGTTCATAAAATTGATGATACTTAGTAACATATTTTGGAAGCGTAACGGAATATTTGCAATAAAATTTAATATTCCAAATAATGGGAGTGAAAACGTATGAAAAAATAATAATGCGGTAACTATCCAAAATTCAGGCTCTTTAATCAGCGCAGAAGATTTAGTATACCGAAATAAAATGTTAAAATAGACTATACATAACGCAGCAGTAAGTAAGCACCCCAATATATAGGTATAAGTATGAAATTGCGTAATACCCTGAACGAATATGATATTTAGAAACGTCAACACGAGATAAAAAATAATTATGTAAAATATCAAATTCCGTTTATAAAAATCTTTTATTACTGCATTTAGAAAAAGAAGGTAAAATCCAAATTCAAAAAAAGTAAGGAAGTTATAAACCCAAACATTGTGTTGATTGGAACGACTCATATATAATCCTACCATTTCAAATATGAAAGTTACTAATAGTAAAAAGGGGAAAAATTTTAATTTGGGCCTATTCTTTTTCACTGTTAGTGATAAAAGACTCGCAACAAAACAAATAATTATTACAATAAAAAAGGCGGGCATGAAGAATATTACATGAACATTAATTAAAATTAACAAAAAAACTCCTGTTACAGGAGTTTTTAAAATGTTATGCAAAGGAATATTTTAAATGACAACTATTCCATCCGCTCCGTCAATAAGTGTAGTTCCTAAATTGTCCCAATCAATACTTTCTCCGACACCTCCACAAAATGGCGGACAAATACGTCCGACATTATAAGCAAGAATTTGATTTGCCTTTCCAGTATTCACATGAATACTCTTATCGAATGGTTGTCCATTTTTTGTCAATTTATTCTTTGTAGCCACTAATACAATTGTTTGACGATCCTCATAACTTTCATCTTTAGCTGCTTCTTTTGAATACGCTCCAAAATACATTTTAATACCATCTGCACCATTCTTTTGTGCAGTTGCGATAAATTCTTGCAACTCTTCAATGCTATACCAGACACTCAATGAATCCTCTTTACCAATTCTTTTTGAATTATGGATCCATCTTTCTTTTTTATAGGTACTGAGTAAAGAATCAACGTGCTTTGTATCCACATACTTTCCTGCTTTCTGAGTTTTTTTAGTCGTTAGCATAGAGAATTAATTTTGAGTTTTATAAATTCATTTTCAACTCAAAACTATCGCAGGTTGCTTTAAATAAATGGCTCTTATTACTTGTAATCAACAATTTACATATTATAATTATGTATAATTGGATACACATCAACTTATTGTGTCTTTATGCAAGAAAAATATGTATAAATACTTTAAAATATTTGTGCAAACATACAATTGAAATTGCATGTTCATGCAAGCTTTTATTGACATGTACACATTTATAAAACTAAAATAAGAGGTGATTACCAATTTCAACTGGAGTTCAGTGTTTCCATTTAGTGCTTTACGGTAACGTCAATATTTAGCTGCTCTTGTTTCTGTTACCATAACCTGCCGGGCCGCGATGCATTTTTTTATAAGGAAGGTTTAATACTAGTTGATACCGTTACAAATTTATTGAATTCAGTTTAATGACCTTCACCTTCTGTTATCAGCATTGGATTTGTGTGGAATTTCGGCTATTGATATCGGATATTGCATTGCTGGCAGATCTCATCCGTCAGCTTACTCAATTGCAGGCTGAATGCTAACTTCATTTTAGTGCTTTCTAACAAGCCGTTGTCCAGGCAATTCATGACCTCAAGAATTTCGTATTCAAAACCATTGCCGGTAAATGGAACAGTAATATTTTTAACGGGCGAACCATATTGCCGGACTGACATCTCAGATCCTTTGTACCAGGGACTCTGCAAAGCAATAACGCCTTTTGTTCCGGATATATCAGCCGTAATAGCCGATTGAGCCACGATAGATGAATGAATGGACGCCATGTTACCGTTTTTATAATATAATATGGCATCTGTGGTTTCGTCTGCACCGGTTGCCGATAATTGTGCGAATGATTTTATATGATCCGGTTCACCCAACAACAATAAGCAAAGAAACAATGGGTAAACACCAACATCCAATAAGGAGCCACCACCAAGTTGAATATTGAACAGCCTGCTGGACGGATCAAAAGGAACCATAAATCCAAAATCGGCCCTTACATGTTTCACCGCTCCTATTTCACCATTGTATATTATTTCCAATGTTTTATCTATGATGGGTAGAAACCTGGTCCACATGGCTTCCATCAAAAAAACTTTGTTTTCTCTTGCAGCATTAATAATTGCCATTGTATTATCAAAACTAACAGACATTGGTTTCTCACACAATACCGGTTTTTTATGTGACAGACATAGCAACGCGTGCTCGCGATGAAATGTATGGGGAGTTGCAATATATACCGCATCAATATCAGCATCGCTGACCAAAGCCTCATAATTTTCATAAAACTTCACTGCACTGTATTTGGCAGCAAATTGTTTTGCTCTGTCATGACTTCTTGATGCAACTCCATAGAGTTCTGCATTCGGAATATTTGATAATGCCTCAGCAAATTTCTCAGCAATTTTACCGGGACCAATGATGCCCCACCTGTATATTTTACGCATTCTTTTTTATTTTTTCCCGGTCAACCTTTTGATTGTATTGATTTCATCCTGGCTATAGGCAGTTCCATCTTTTCTGAAAATATCGTGAAACCAGATTTTTGGTTCACTACCATCCGGAAGAGGTTTGCTCCACTGATAGATGGTATTGCTTTTGCCCGCAACAAAACCCCAGTTGATGGCGCCCACATGATATTTCTTGAATATTGGCAAATGGGTTTGAAATGTACTGTTGCGTGTCCTGGCCATGTATTCTGAACATATAACGGGCCTGCCCAACTGCAATTTTTCCTTCAATTCTTTTTCCAGGTTTTCAGCATCATTGTAATTGTGTATGGTGATTACATCTGAGCTGGCCAACTGGAAATCATTCAAGGTTTTATTGTCATACCATGTTGCGCTGGTAAGCGGCTGTGAAGGTCTCACGGTCCATGCCCATTCAAACAACTTCTTAAGTAATGGTAATGATGAAAGATTATAATTGCTATTGCCGGGTTCATTGTACAGATCCCACATTAAGATTCGTTTATCATCTTTAAAACTTTTCAAAATATCTATTACATACAATTGCAGGTAACCCCACTGCGTACTATCGTTGTGTACGCTTTCACCCGGACTTCTTACCCAACCACTGTTGTGTATGCCTGGTTTTGGATCTGGCTGTTTGCCAATAGCAGGATCGGGATTCCAGCAATCATCCAAAATAGTAAACAATATTTTTATTTTATGGCTGCCAGCAATGGTTAAAAATTTATTCATGCGATTTTTAAAACCCGTCGGATCTGCTTTCCATGCCAGGTCGTGCAAATACACACGCATAACATTCATGCCTATATTTTGCGCCCATGTCAATTCTTTATCGATGGTAGCTGTATCAAATGTTTCTGCCTGCCACATTTCCAGCTGGTTGATGGCAGTACTCGGCAGGAAATTACTTCCCACCAGCCATTCCTGTTGCTTATACCAATTGTTGGCTGTTTTGGCCGACCATCTGTTTGTTTGTTGAGCAACAGCACCGGACTGCAAAAAATAACATACAAAAACGATCAGTAATTTTTTCATCTTAATTATTTTTCCATTTGTTTTCCAACAACTTTATGAAATAACCACCCACTACACTCCTTGCCTGGAAACCAACCTGCCTGCCATTTTTTGTTTCGTGCCAATCGCTCAATGGTACCCGGGTGGGTGTTTGTGTTGCAAACTTGTATATCGGTTTTATCAAAGCTTCAAAATCATTTGGATCATTTGCTAATGTGGCGGTCCAGATTATCCAATCACTTTTCGTATAAGATTTTCTACTATCCAGTGGTAAACCAAATTCATTTTGCTTACTGAGATAGTATTTTATTTCCTTATCGTATACTTCTTTCGGAAATAAATTTAGTTTGAGAAGTTTGTCCCACACCAGGTTATATTTCTGACTCCAGGTCTGGCCTTTCTTGTCAAACGTAAGCGCATAGTGATCACCGTCATCCGCCATCTGCATCCATTTACCCGCGTCTTCTTTGGCAATGGAGCTGTATTTTTCTGCTTCAGCTTGTTTCCCTGAATTTTTTGCCATTTGTGCATAGGCTGCAATACCTACTATTGCCTTCATGGAAAGATTTGCATTTCTTGCCAGGTGACCTGCAAAATCATCGGTACACAATTGATTGGCGGGGTCAAATCCATCCTTCACAAGAAATTCTACCCAGCCACTTAAAGTTTCCCAGTGTTTTAAAGCATAATCTGGTTTGTTTTCAGCCCGGCAAATGGCGGCAGTCAGGATAATCATATTACCCGCTTCTTCTACCGGCATATCTTCCGGGTAGGTCTGACCGTTAGCAATTGGATAGGTTCCGAGATCATGTGCCGGAAATGGTTTGGTCCATTTACCACTTTCACTGAAATAGAAAATACCATTGAGCATTCCTTTTAACAAGTCAGGATTATAGGCAAGAAACAATGGAGCTGAAGGATAAGTAACATCCACGGTATTGATGGAGCCATTACTGAAATTTTCCTTTGATAAAAAAAGTATATCACCCTGCGGACTTTTTGCTAGTTTGTGTGCGGCTATGGCTTGCCGATAGGCCATTACACAAAGTTTGGCGTATTCTTCACCGCCCGCCTTCAAAGCATCTGCATACAGGTTGCGGTCAAATCCATCGCATTTTTCTTTGACTGTACTATAATCAGCGGATGCTTGTCTAAGTACTTGTTCAATTGGCATGTTTTTCATTTTCCACCATGCTTCAAGGTTTTCGTTAAAATATTGCAACGAATAAACATCATCGTATGCAAATAATACATTTCCTTTCACTGTTTTACCGGGGCCCGCCAGTCCTGCCGCAAATTTTATCCCGGCAGTAGTCTCCGTTAGATGCTGATCGCTATTTTTAATTTGTACATCTTTTGCAGTCATACCCGGTCCCATTGTATACCTTGTAAAACCAGCCTGGGCATTGCTATTTAACATCATATAAAAATAACCCCAGTCTATCCTTATATCATCGCCTTTGGATGTAAGTACAGGTTGTTCAACAGTACCCATTTTTATAAGCTGGGTTCCGTCTGAAAAACTTTGATAACCTGCCTTTGTTTGCTGATTGCTTTTATTTCTGGCAAAATCAAGACTTGCATCAAAATACACATCCACTTCATGTCCGCGGTTGTCGGTAGATGTTATATTGAAGGTAAGGTAGGAAACCGGCCTGGATACCATTTCCAAATCCTGTATCAGCAACGGCGATAAAAAATTCAGTTCCAGTTTAACAGTGCCGCATAGAAAAACATATTTTGTTTGCGTAGCTGTCATTTCAACCGATTGCTGCACTGCTTTCTGAATATTTTTAGCAGGTTTTTGTTTGCCCAATCCAGCATCCAGCCAGGCATCTCCTCTGGGATTTACACAATGAAGTGCCATCAAATTCTTTCCTTTTTTTAATTTCTTTTTTACGGCATCCTGAATAGCGTAATCTTTGACTGCCGACAAATGACAGTCGCTGCAATTGTATACTAATTCACCGTTGAGGTAAACTTCCACATCATCATCGTGTCTGAGCTGCAATATTAATTTATCAACCTGCAATTCCTTCCATTGTTTTTCATCGAGGTAAAATTCTTTGCGCATCCAGATGCTTTTTGTTTTCCATGCTGTAACTGCGTCATTGTTCCAACCCAATCCGAACGGTGTTTTTCCATTGGCCCAGTTATCATCTTTGAAATTTTGTTGCATCCATCCAATGCCCGGATCAGTTTCAGTATACTTACAGGTGTAAGATTTTTCTTCACCGGGTAAGAGTAATGATTCAACCGGTAATTCAGGCAGACCCATGAAGTCATATACGCTGCCGTCTACGGTAATTAACCCAAGTAATGATTGTTCTTTGCCGGTCCAGTGTTTTGTGATGCTTTCATTTAGTTTATCCGTGAAGGACCACAAACTAAAATACGGGTCATGGGTGAATAAAGGATAAGCGGGCGCTTTGATTACCTGGCCGAATGCAACTAATAATGAAAAATTAAAAATTAAAAAAGCTACAACTATTTTTGGTTTTCTCATTATCATCATAAAAAATTAAATTTCATAACAATACATCTGCACTACATTTTAAAAAAGGAATTTCATTTTAATGCTCAATTCCATTCAACCATTCAACTAATCAACCAATCAATAATTCAATTTGACATCTTTGATCTTTGTTGGTAACCAAACCTGCATCTGGTTGCTGCCACGGTTACACCAGGTATAATAAGGGATGGCAGTAACGGTTTTTTTGCTTGTAGATAAAGTAAATCCATCTGCTGCCACATCAACAACGGGCACATCCGCCTTAATAGTAACCACAGGCTCAGATAATATGTCTTCCTTTCCTGTGGTAAGTGCAGTATTATCAGGTAATATAATGTTCCATGCCTTTCCATTGTTATCAGCGCCTTCAACACAATAGATCAACGGACCTCTTTGTAATGCTACCCTGTCTGCATCTTGTTTTAACTCACTTCGACTGGTGACTCTTTCTACCGGCATTTCATATTCAAATTCAATAACATCAGCTTTGTTCCAAACCCTGTCAATCGTTGCATAACCTGACTGGTCATCAGTATACATTTCTTTTTTACCATTGATAGTATAACTAACCGAAGATGAACCTGCATTCATTTTATACAAATCACCTGGTGCCGCTTTCTTATTTACCCAACCAGGTATCCTGATATGCATCGCAAACTTTGCTTTCTTTACCGGATCCACTTTTATTTTCACTTTGCCATCCCATGGATAATTGGTTTCCATAGTGATTGTCACATTGTTTTTACCCAATGGTATGTTGGTATTACTTCCCACAAATAAATTTACCCAGATAGCGTCGTTTGATTTTGCGTAGATGTAATTTCCCAGGGAAGCGACCAATCTCGCAATGTTTGCCGGGCAACAAGCTGTACCGAACCATTCCCTTCGGGCATTTTTACCGGTTGATGCAAGCGGATTTCCGTAAAAGAAATGATCGCCACTCAACGAAAGTCCATCCAATGCACCATTGTACAGACTTTTTTCCAGCACGTCAATATATTCGGATTGACCGGTTAATGCATTCATACGTTGATTCCAGAAAACCATCCCAACCGATGCACAGGTTTCACAATAAGCCTGTTCATTGGGAAGATCATAGTCTGTTGTGAATCCTTCATTGCTGCCCGCCGAACCAATGCCACCGGTGATATACATATTTCGATAAACCACATCTTCCCAAACAGTGCGCATTGCTTTTACATAAGCTTCATCACCCGTGAGTGCAGCAACATCTGCTGCGCCTGTATACATATACATCGCTCTTACTGCGTGCCCGGTAATTTCCTTCTGATCTTTTACCGGTACTACATCCTGTGCGTAGGCAGTGTCTTTCCAATCAGTCCAGGTATAACCCTTTGCCAGTTTATGTCCGCGTTCTTCCAGTAACCAATGAGCCAGCTTCAAATATTTTTCGTTTTTTGTTGTCTTGTACAACTTAACCAATGCAAGTTCCAGTTCCTGGTGACCTGTAACCCAATCCCTTTTGCCTGGTCCGAATACACTATCAAAATAATCCGCCCATTTTATTACTACATCCAAAAATTTTCTCTTCCCCGTAGCATCATAATAGGCTACTGCGGCCTCAATCATATGACCGGCATTGTAATCTTCATGCATGCTCATATCTGTCCATCGCTGATCCAATCCTTTTAACGTATACCATGTATTCAAATATCCATCGGGCAATTGTGCCGCTTTTATTTTATCAATCCATTCGTCACATTTTTTTTCCATGTCGGAGTTGGGATGTGTCTTCAATGAATACGACATTGCTTCAAGGGCTTTGAATACATCGCTGTCATCGTAAAATATTCCTTCATGTGCTTCTCCTTTGGCCCGGGCAACCTTTTCAAAATTCCGGATGCGCGGAGTTGCAATTTCAGTTTGATAGATACAGGCAGCAAGCGTCTTCGTGGCCACTTTATCAATCTTCGGTTTCCAGAAGTTATCAGTTATATTAACTTGCGAAAAATTGACTGGTTCAAATTTCAACAGTGAATTTTGCGCCAATGATGAATCGCTTGTCAGCAACCCTGCTGCTCCAATAATTGCAAATGCTACCTGCTTGTTCATAGTGTAAGTATTATAGTGTTAACTTGATTTTTATCTGGGTAAATGAATGTGCGGGAAATTTATAGGTAAACCCTTCGCCGTTGATGTTGAGTGTCTTCTCGGCTGTTTTCACTTTTTGTTCATTCACAGAATTTTCGTCTTTTAAGTCTGCACTGTTTATTTCAAGAACAGTAGCTTTTGAAGCCAGTTTTCCATGCTGGTTTTCCAGGGAAGTTTCAATGGACTGGTCCTGGTGACGATTGACAACATTAATGATAAGTTCACTTGTCTTATCATTGTAAACCGAGGAAACATCCAGGTAAGGAATTTTTTTATAATCGCCTGCATCGTATACCGGGCAATCAACGTAAGTGTCCAGTGATTGACCCATACAGTTAGTTGAGAACAATTGAAGCGGATAATAGATAGTTTGCATCCATAGTTTATCATTGGTTATCATCATAGGGGCGATAACATTTACCAGTTGCGCCATATTGGCCATTTTTACGGTATTGGCGTGCCGTAAAAAAGTGTTGAGGTACATTGCCACAACCAGCACATCCTGCATATTATAATGCTCCTCCAGTTTTTGTTCGTTGTAAGCACGATACCATACATTGTATTCATCAAATGCAATATAAATAGGTTTTTGAACGCGATATTTTGTACGCACTTCATTGATCAACCCTTCTGTTATCTTAATAATGTTTTCAACCCTTGTGGTGGCGGCCATGAACTTGTAATGATCCTTATCATGATTAGCGGAATAATGATGCAGCGAGATATAATCAGCCTGGTCTCTTAATGCTGTCAGCACGGTTCTGTTCCAGTCGATCCATTTATCATTATAATTACTTGAACCGGATACTACCAGTTTTATACTATCGTCGCTCCACTTCATTAATTTGGCTGCTTCCAATGCAAACTTGCTGTAATCTTCTGCATTCTTGTGTCCCATCTGCCACTCACCATCAATTTCATTACCCAGTCCCCAGTATTTAATTTTATAAGGTTGGGGATGTCCGTTCTTTGCCCGCAGATCAGAAAAATACAATCCTGTTTTTGAATTGCAATATTCCACCCAGTTCCTGGCTTCATCCAAACTGCCGGTGCCCAGATTTACACATACATAGGGTTCCACTGAAGCGGCTTTTGCAAATTTCATAAATTCATCAATTCCCACTTCATTGCTTTCTATATCGCCCCAGGCAAGATCTTTTCTTTTTGGGCGATTTTCCTTGGGCCCTATCCCATCCATCCAATGATAACCAGATGCAAAATTGCCCCCGGGCCAGCGCACAATACTTACTCCCATTTTTGAGGAAGCATCTATCACATCCTTGCGAAAGCCATCTGCATTGGCCTGAGGCGATTTAGGATCATAAATTCCTCCATAGATACATCTGCCCAGGTGTTCCGTAAAATTGCCATAAAGATTTTTATCAATCTCACCTATCTTCCTTTCACTATCAATTTTGATTTTTGCTTTAAGATTTTGCGCAAAATTGATCATCGGTAATAAAAGAAAAAGGCAAGAAGAAGTTATTTTAATCAAACCGGGGATTTGTTTTTCAGCTAATAACATTGCTGTAATTTTTTTGGATGAATAATTCTTTAGCAGCTGTATAATCGTTATTGAGTCTCAAAAAATAAGTGTAATATAAACGCTTCTATTCTTCAAAAAAAAAATGTTTTTGCATATGGATGGCGGATATACTCAATGAAAAAAATCAATAAGTGGATGCAAACAGGTTTATTGCCAAAAGACTGTCTAAAAGGCAGCAAACATTCCAGCTATAATAAAAGATGCACCGGCAGAAGGGAGAAATACTTTAAAAATTGACCCAGTAATTTTAGGCAATGTTTATTGATATCTGCTATTGGTTTGTGAAGACGGATGAATGACAGATATTATTTGCCAGCAGTATAATTCTGCAATGCAATGAAAACTTGCTATCAGTTGCTTTCTTTTAAAATTTTAAAGTAGCGGGTAAATATTTTGCCACGAGGTCTTCATAATAAGACTTCAGCTTTGTCCAATCCGGTGGTGTTGGATTTTTTGAGTATAGATCATATGGGTTAAAAAGCTTTACCCATTTTAGCATTTCCCTGTCGTAATCATCTAAAAGATAATCATAAGAACCTTCACGGTGCCACGCATAAAAAGAATGATAACGCAACATGTACAAACCAGACGCAGGTATATAATCTTTCATCATCTGGTATACATATTCATCATGGCCCCAGGACATATCAATATTTCTCAGGCCGCAATGCTTAGCATAAACACCAAGTGTTGTGTTGAATTCAGTATTATTATAATCGGGGTTATTCTTAAAGAATTCAGGATAGACAATTTTATCTGAATAGGCGCAGCCAACCGGAAAAGTGTCGCCTACTACGGCCCACTGCGGTTCTCCAAACAAACAAAGTACCTTACCCATGTCATGCATCAGTCCGGTTAACACCATCCAATCTGGATGACCATCTGCCCGAATGGCTTCTGATGTTTGTAACAAATGCTGAAACTGATCGAGGTCTGTATCGGGATCTGAGTCATCCACCAATTGATTTAGAAAATTAAACGCATCCCAGACCGGCATTTCTTTTCTGTTGAATGTTAAAAACTCTTTTCTTTTCTGTTGCACAAATTCGTAAGTCTGATAAGTATGGTTGAGACGATAGAATTCCTTCACCGTATCACGGGCCGGTGCTTCATAGTTCCTGTATTCTTCCGCGGATCTTTCCTTTGCGATGGTATCCGGTTCAGGATAGCGCAATAATACATCGTCCTCCCACTGGTCAAGACTTGATAAGGGGTTGGTCTCTTTTGCGTTGAATGTATTTTGTGAAGAATCCATATGTCAGGCAATTTGCTGGTTAAAAGAATAACTCAAATCCTAAATTACATTTTTCCGGCGAAATTTTCCAGTTTAAATTTCAATTAATGTAACAGGTTTCAACCCAAGATGTCAAAGAAAGTGAACGCCTTCGCTTTCCAGTTTTTTATATTTCGCTTTATCAAATGTAAAATAGAATGCTCCTTTTTTTGAAGAGGCTTTTTCTTTTTCCTTTAATTTGTTGATAATACCAAGCGATAAAATCTTCCTGGTAAAATTCCGCTTATCGAGTGGCGTTTCATATACGGCTTCATACAAACATTGTAATTGTGGCAACGTGAATTTATCTGGTAACAATGCAAAACCGATCGGGTGATTGGCAACTTTTTGTTTCAATCGCTCCAATGCCAGTTGAACCATTTTTTTGTGATCAAAAATTAAATCCGGAACCATATTCAGTTCAAACCATTGTGCCTGGTGCGTAACCATCAGGCTTTCTGGGTAGTCATCAATTTTAATCAATGCAAAATAAGCAATGGATATCACCCTGCTGCCGGGATCGCGGGAAACCTCTCCAAAACAAAACAATTGTTCCATATAAATATCAGAGAGTCCTGTAAGTTCGTTCAATATTCTTGCCGCAGCCTCATCAACAGACTCCTGCTTTTTTACAAACCCACCCATCAGCGACCATTTGTCTTTTTGGGGTTCAAAAGCTCTTTTAATAAAAAGTCCTTTGAGGTGTTTACCATCGAATCCAAAAATGATACAATCGATGGCCATTAAAATCCTGTCGTGATCTTTATATTGAACGATACTCATGCCGAAGGGTAATTTGTTGGTTGATGAATTTGTACCGGATTTATAAAAAACCGGAAGACGATGGTTTTGCTTTACATTGTCTCCCGGCTAATATACTGTCATTTTAATTACCAGAATTTAACATACAATGCAGAGATGATCAAGAGTGTTACCAGTATCAAAACTGTAGTGGATGGTTGTAATTTGAACATTGATTTATCCAGCTCAAATGCTTTTGGATTGATTTTCGGTCCTGCCATACTAATGGCTACCATCACCAGCATGGTAAACATAAATGCCAGTCCCATACAGATATGGAACGGAATTTCAAAACCACCTTTTCCATTGGGAAAAGCAGTATACAGAAAGGTTTCATTGCCAAATAATTTTGGTGCGAATTCATTGAACAGCACAGATAAAAGGAAACCTGTTATTACACCCGCAATGGCTGCTGCACCGGTTGTTCTTTTCCAGAACATACCCAGTATGAACATAGCAAATACACCAGGACTGATAAAGCCTGTATATTTTTGAATATAAGTAAATCCACCAACGCCTCCAATACCTAACAGATCGCTCCATGTAAACAGCACTGCTACAATCATTGCAACAAATACGGTAGTCCTTCCTGTCATAACCAACTTTCTTTCATCGGCATCTTTTTTAAAATATTTTTTATAAACATCCAACGTAAAAATGGTGGAGATACTATTTACTTTCCCGGCTAGGGATGCAACAATGGCGGCTGTTAGTGCTGCTACCGATAATCCTTTTAATCCGGTAGGTAAGAAAGTCAGCACAGCGGAATAAGCGCCATCTTTGCCACCCGTTAACTGCGGCAGGTAATTATTTTTATACAATACATAAGCTGCGATACCAGGCAGCATAACGATTACGGGCATGAGTAATTTAAGCATGCCGGCAAATAAGATACCGGTGCGCGCTGTTTGCAAATCAGCACCCAGTGCTCTTTGTGTAATGTATTGGTTACATCCCCAGTAATTCAGGTTGATGATCCAGATACCTGCGAGGTAAGAAGCCAGACCGGGAAACGTTATGTATTTGTTGATTTCATTCTGCGTTGAATCTGCCACCGGACGCGGAATGATCATTTTAAAATGCTCCGGCGCCTGTTGCATCAGCACTTTGAAACCAGCCACTGCATTGGCCCCTACGCCAAACTTCTCTCCTACCACTGTTAAAGCAATATATGTTGTGACCAGTCCGCCAAATATTAATACGGCCACCTGTATAACATCTGTATAGGCTACTACTTTCATACCGCCTAATGATATCAGCAAAGCGAATATGGCGAGTCCAATCATTATGACGTGTAAATATTCGCCCCCGGCCAATCCATTAATAGCAACTGCCCCGAGATATAAAATGGAAGTGAGATTTACAAATACATAGAGAAAGAGCCAGAAGACAGCCATGATCAATGCAACCGATTCGTTGTACCGCTGTTTTAAGAATTGCGGCATGGTATATATCTTGTTCTTCAGATAAACCGGAATAAACCAGACTGCTACGATTATCAAAGCAACTGCTGCAATCCACTCATAAGCGGCTACCGCGATACCAAGAAAAAAACCTTCACCACTCATTCCAATAAATTGTTCGGCAGAAATATTGGAAGCTATCAGCGATGCGCCGATGGCCCACCATGTAAGGGTGCCTTCAGCCAGAAAAAAAGCTTTTGCATCGTGTTCGTTCTTCTTGCGTTTGCGGTAGATGCCATAACCATATCCCGCAACGATTACAAAGTATATAATAAAAACCATGTAATCGGTAAATGCCAGGTTCCTGTTCATAAGCAGTTCAATCGTTTAGTGTAATGAAGATAATGACTGGTGAAAATTTCTGCAACAATGTTAATATAAGTTTGCGATAAAAAGATATTACCTATTTAAAACTTGCGTCATTCCAGCGCAACTCATTTTTGAAATTATACAAATTTGTGTTTTTACCAATTAATACGAATTCAATTCCTGCTATTTCTGCAAAATCCTGCAGGTGTTCCGAACTAAGATTCTGGCTATAACAGGTATGATGGGCTCCCCCGGCTAATATCCATGCTGCGCATCCCGTTTTCATATCCGGGTACGGTTTCCACAATACTCTTGCTACGGGTAACTTTGGAAGGCTTTGAATAGGATCAACAGCTATTACCTCATTGACCAGTAAACGAAAACGGTTGCCCATATCAACAATAGAAGCATTGATGGCGGGCCCTGCGGCTGAATTAAATACCAAACGAACAGGATCTGCTTTTCCACCAATACCCAGGGGATGAATTTCGCAGGAAGGTTTTCCGTTTGCAATGGATGAACAAATTTCCAGCATATGGGCACCCAGCACCAATTCATTATTTGGATTAAAGTGATAGGTATAATCTTCCATAAAAGAATTTCCGCCTTTCAAACCACTTCCCATTATTTTCATGGCTCTTACCAATGCTGCAGTCTTCCAGTCACCCTCACCCGCAAATCCATATCCTTCTGCCATTAAACGTTGTGCGGCAATACCAGGCAATTGAGTCATTCCATGTAAATCTTCAAACGTATCCGTGAATCCTTTGAAACTTCCTGCTTCAAGAAAATTGCGTAGACCAATTTCAATTTTTGCAGCCTCCCGTAAAGACTGGTGCTGGTTGCCTTTTTTATTTAAGGTTGACGCCAACGTATAAGTATCCGCATATTCTTCCACCAGTTTATCTATGTCGGCATCCGTTGTTTCGTTGATGGTTTTTACCAAATCTCCTACTCCGTATGTATTAACCGAATACCCAAATTTCAATTCGGCTTCTACTTTATCACCTTCTGTTACGGCAACATTGCGCATGTTATCACCAAATCTTACAAATTTAGCACCCTGCCAATCGTACCATCCTGCTGCGGATCTCATCCATCCGTTGATTTGATCAAGTACTTTATTGTCCTGCCAATGACCGGCAACTACTTTCCTGTTCATGCGCATCCGGCTCATGATAAAACCAAATTCGCGATCACCATGTGCACTCTGGTTGAGGTTCATGAAATCCATATCAATATCTGCCCAGGGTATATCGCGGTTGTACTGCGTATGTAAATGCAGCATGGGCTTTTGTAAAATTTTCAATCCCCCAATCCACATTTTAGCGGGAGAAAAAGTATGCATCCAGGTAATTATACCGATACATTTTTTTGATTGGTTGGCTTCCTGTATAACTGTAAAAATTTCCTCCGAAGTTTTTACAGTTGGTTTCAACACGACCGATACCGGAATTTGCGGCGCATCATTGAGTGAAGCTGCAATGGTCTTTGAATTTTCTGCTACCTGCTTCAGTGTTTCTTCTCCATACAAATGCTGACTTCCTGTAATAAACCAAACTTCTAATTTCTTTAGATTCATCTTATTTAATTTTAAAAAGATAAAGGGCAAATGGAATAAGGTGTAAGGCTTTTAATGCAGTCTGTCTTTGTCTCATTTGATCTTTTCACATGGAAGACCATTATCCTTACACATTGAACTTACTTTTTTCCTTCCACATTTTCTGCATCTGCAGCTATCAATTCAATATCTTTTACCTGGGTTGGAAACCAAACCATCATCTCTCCCTTGCCACGATTTGCCCAACTATAATATGGGATAGCAGTAAAAGATTGCTTTACTGTTGAAATGTTTTCATTGTCTCTTATGATTATCGCCGGAACTTCTGATTTCAATACCGTTACACCATTCAAAAGTTCTGGTTTAAACTCAGTTGTAAATGAAGCGTTGTCCGGAATGATAATATTACTTGTTTTTCCATTGTTGTCGGGCCATTCTGCACAATACATCAATGGTCCGCGTTGAAGAGCAATCTTACCTATGTCTTCCCGCAAATTTGAACTGGCCAGTACTTTCCTGATTTCCATTGGCAGGGTTACTTCTATAACATCTTTCTTTTTCCAGGTTTTGCTGATAACAGCATAACCATTCTCTATTGTATATTCTACCGGTTGTCCGTTTACTTTAATGATTGGTTTTGCAGCTGAATTATGCTGGAACTTATATAAGCTTGAAGGAATGGCTGTGTTTTGTGCCCAACCCGGAATGCGGATCATTACATTGAATGCCAAAGTTGATTTTGGGTCTATGTTAAAAATCAATCCTCCATCCCATGGATAATTATTTTGCTGCGTAATTTGAACAGGTTTATTATTTACCGTTAAATCTGCCACACCATTGATAAAGAGGTTTACATAAAGGTTATTATCCTTTTGCGCATACATATAACCGGGAATAGAAGGAATTAACCGGGCAAGATTGGTAGGACAACAAGAACATTCAAACCATCCGGAACGGGTTGATTCCATGTCTTTGTGCTGAAAGCTATTTTTGATTTGCATGGCATTGGTATAGAAAAATGATTTACCGTCCAATCCCAACCCCGAAATCAATCCATTGTATAAAATTTTTTCCAGCAGATCCATATACTTCGCATCGCCATGTAATAGAAACATCCTGTAGTTCCAATAAACATTTGCGATGGCGGCACAAGTTTCGTTGTAAGCAGTTGCATTGGGCAATTCAAAGTTTTTACCATACCGTTCACCATCGCCAATTGCACCTACACTCCCCTGTACATAAATTTTCTTTTCTACCATATTGCTCCAGATATTATCGATAGCATTCAATAAACTATCATCGCCGGTCAATGCTGCAATATCGGCAACAGCGGAGTATAAATAACCAGCACGCACCGCATGACCTTCGGCTTCTGTTTGCAGGGTTACCGGCACATCATCCTGGAAATAAGCACCACTTTTCCACGGGTTTTCACTTTTTGGATCATAGCCATTAAAATGCCCCCGCTCTTCTATAAAATATTTTGCGGTGGAAAGATATGCTGGCTTACCGGTGATGCGGTATAATTTTACTAAACCCATTTCAACTATTTCATGTCCGGGTGCAACATGTTTTTTATCCGGACCAAATACTGAACAAATAAGATCCGCATTCTTCAATGCAATATTGAGCAGGTTTCTTTTCTTAGTAGCCTGGAAATGCGCTGCGGCAGCTTCATACAAATGTCCGGCATTGTATAATTCATGACTGAGTTCTCTTTCTTTTTCCCATCTCTCTTTGCCTGACCACGCATGTGGTGCGGCCGGATTAATGGTTCTGGCGGTATATAAATAACCGTCGGGTTCCTGAGCATTGCCAATTATTACAATCAATGAATCAAGATAGGCTTCCAGTTTTGGATCCGGATGCACGGCCAATGAATAGGAAGCGCCCTCCAATGTTTTATAGATATCCGTATCATCAAATGGGAAAGTAGTGCAGAACTTACCTTTCTTTTGAGCGGCCATGATAAAATTTTGAATACGACCCGTACTCTGGCACCGTTCAAAAGATGCGGGTATGGTAACGGTACGATTTGTTTCAATCCTTGGTAACCAGAATTTATCATTTAATTTAACCTGCGTGAAGGGCACCCCATGTATGGGATAGTCTTTCTGTTGTGCCAGCAGTACGGTGGTTGAAAACACTGTTAATAATAGAATGAGTTGTTTCATATATATCTCTTTAGTTAGTAAAAAAAGGGTTGAAAGTTTAAGGTCTGAAGTTTAAAGTTCTCTGCTTTATAAATTCATTTTCTATGCATGTTACTGTTTAGTGAAAAGGTTTAAAGTTTAAGGTTTTGAGTGCCGAACTTTGCAAGTTGCATTTTTAAAGCATGTCAGAACTAAAGACCCTTAAACGTTAGACCTAATTTGAAAACTATTGTCCATAATAACTATCCGGTCCATGCTTTCTCTCAAAATGTTTTTTTATCAATGCATCTTTCAGTGGAGGGGCATCGTGCCTGATCTGTTCTGTAAGCAATGCCATTTGCGCAATGGATTCCAATACGGCACTATTGTAAACCGCTTTTTCTGCCGTCTTGCCCCAGGTGAACGGAGCATGATTACCTACCAATATCATTTCAATATCCTCGTAACTCAATCCTCTTTCTTTTAAGCAATTCATAATCTGGAAACCAGTTTCATGTTCATAATCACCTTTGATCATCTCATCGTTCATGGGCGGGGCACAGGGAATATTTACGGTATTGTGATCTGCATGAGTAGTACCGTAGATTGGTATATCGCGCTGTGATTGCGCCCACGCAGTTGCATAGGTAGAATGCGTGTGAACAATGCCGGCAATTTTTTCCCAATGCTTATATAGAACCGCATGTGTCTTCGTATCCGATGAAGGCCTTAATTTCCCTTTCACTGTTTTTCCATCAAAATCTACTATTACCATTTTTGAGGGCGATAATTCTTCATAAGGGACACCGCTGGGTTTAATAGCGAATACACCCAGGTTCCTGTCAACCGCACTTACATTACCAAATGTAAACAGTACCAGTTTTAATTTGGGCAACTGCATGTTAGCATCATAAGCAATTTTCTGTATGTGTTCGTATTTACTCATGGATAGCTGCTGTTTTCTATATATGCTCCCAATGTTTTATACTGATGGTATCTTTTTTTGTAAATACCAGTATTGACTTTGCCAGGTTTGTATTCTGCATCAAATCCCTGGCCCATCGCATGCATTGCATCTTCTACTTTTTGGTACAAGCCAGCCGCTGTAGAAGCAAACATGGCTGCGCCCAATGCACAGGTTTGTTCTGATTTATGAATGCGTATGGGCATGCCCATTATATCGGCCATCATCTGCATTATGAACGGTGATTTTTTAGCAACCCCTCCCAATCCTATCAATCCTTTTACAGGTATATCTTCTTCATTAAAGCGATCCACTATTGCCTTTGCGCCAAAACAAGTAGCTTCTGCCAATGACCTGAACATCCGGGGAGCGTCACTGGCCAGGTTCAACCCGGTAAAAGCACCTTTCAATAACTGGTTTGCATCCGGTGTTCGTCTTCCATTCAGCCAATCCGTTGCCAGCTCACTGTTTTCATCTAACGTTAATGCAGCAGCGCTCCGGGTGAGTTCAGCCAACATTTTATCAGTTAATTCTTTTTGCAGTGCGTTTACAGTGGCAGCATCTATCAGTTTGGTTTGTGGCAACAAATTCTGCAATGGCCAGGCCAGCAGGTTCCTGAACCACGCATAGGCATCACCGAAAGCAGACTGGCCCGCTTCCATACCCATCATACCGGGAATAATAGATCCCGGTACCTGGCCACAAATTCCTTTTATCAACTTGCCTTCCACTTCCTTAACCGGCGCTACCAGCATGTCGCAGGTTGAAGTACCCATGACCTTACTTAAATGATAGGGTTCTATTTGTCCGCCAACCGCTCCCATGTGACAATCAAAGGCGCCTACTCCAATTACTGTATCACCGGGGATGCCCAGCCGTTCAGACCATTCTTTGGAAATGGTACCCGCGGGTTTATCAGATGTATAAGTTTCTTTGAATAGTTTTTTTGTAAACCCTTTTAATAATGGATCCCAGGAACTGAAAAATTCGTCGGGTGGTAAACCATTGAATTCCGATGCCCAAAGTGATTTATGACCTGCAGCACAAACACCGCGTTTCATGGCATGTATATCTTTTCCACCGGTCAATACGAATGGAATCCAATCACAATGCTCAACCCAGGAATAACAAGCATTACGAACCAATTGATCTTCGCGGAGTACATGTAATAATTTTGCCCAAAACCATTCAGAGGAATAAATACCGCCAACAAACTGAAGATAATTGACATCAAATTTTAATGAATGCGCATTTAATTCGGCAGCTTCTTTTACAGCAGTATGATCTTTCCACAACACAAACATCGCGTTGGGATTATTTTCGAACCCCGGTAAAAACGCCAATGCAGTGCCATTTGCATCCACGGCTATGGGAGTAGAACCAGTAGTATCAACGGAGATTGCCCTGATACCTGCCGCAACGGCGGGACCCGCTTTTTTCAAGCAATCTTTAATTGTAAATTCCAATCCCTCTGTATAATCGAGTGGGTGTTGCCGGAACTGGTTTAATGAGGCATTACAAAACAATCCATCTTTCCACCGGGGATAGAAAAAAACTGAAGATGCCAGTTCTTCTCCATTTTGTGCGTTTACAATGATGGAGCGGACAGAATCCGTTCCATAATCTACACCTATTACGAACGCATCTTTCATATTTTGTATTTATTGCAAGTCAACCGAAAAACTAAGATACAAATAATTTTAAATAAGTGTATTATTAACATTTATAAAGCCTGCATTACCAAATTCCCTGAATAATTCGATTACATAAATAAATTCTGCAGCTGTCCGTCATTATAATCTTTTACAAAGCAAATAATGTTCGAATAAGACGCAAATTCATATTTTTCCTGCATAGTGGTGAGCACTACGGCATTCATACCAGCATTGCCAGCGGCCTCCACTCCCTTTGGTGCATCTTCAAAAACAATGCAATCTTCCGCCCGGCAATTTAATAAAGATGCACATTTAAGATAGGTTTCCGGGTCAGGTTTACTATGATGCACATCATCTGCACTCACAATGGCATCAAAATAATGACGAATCTTAAGATTATCCAGTACGAAATCTATATTAAATTTAATAGCAGCGGATCCAATCGCCATTTTAATATGTTGTTGCTTTGCTTTTTCCATAAAATCATTTAACCCGGCTATCAGGTGCAAGTGAGAACGATAAGCTTGCTGGTAGCTCTTTTCTTTTTTCACAGACAACTCTTCCATTCTTTCATCACTCAAATAATCTTTACCGAAGATCCTTTCCAGCACTTCACTGTTCTTTCCATACATCTGGCTTCTTACCTGCTGGCGATTGAGATTTGCTTTCAAATCATTGTTCAGTATTTCGGACCAGGCCAGCAGGTGAAATTCCATATCATCAATCATGGTACCATTCAAATCAAATAGAAAACATTTAGAACCCTTCATTCCTTTTTATTTTTATACCCTTATTTCAAACTAAGTATTACCAATTTAACCTGAAAAAAGAAACCGCCTGTCCTGGCAATGATATCTTTAACTCCAGGCGACCTTCATTTACGTTTAACCAATGCGGTGAGTCAATCAATTGCAGTTGCCCGGCCGCTTCCAGTTGCATGTATTGCGCATCGCTAACGTTTTGAGGACTACCCATTTTTTTCCAGCATTCGTATGCGTTGCTATGTTCTTTATCTACCCGGTATTGATGAACCAAAACTTTTTTTGCGGGTATGGATGACAGTTGTACGCTTACCCCGGCCGCAGGAAAAGGCAGATCATCATCGTGATAATTCCATAACAGAATACCTGCTGTATGTTCACCGGCACTGGCTAAAGCACTGATATCAGACTGTACACCGTGAACACCATTTATACGTAATGTATCTAATGGTATTGCATTATCATTAATAACGGCCAGTCTCCTGCCATGCATCATACCAAACATTCTAAACACATTTAATACTGGTTTATCTATGCCATTGGTTGCAAGATCCCGGAAGCCATCAAACCAGCGCTGGTTTTCAAATTCAAAGGACCAGCTCACCGCACCTTCAAGATTAACGGCTGCATTGTCTGCCAAATCAAATATACGCGCAAAGGAAGCCGCGGTATAACTGGCATACATAGTGCCATTTCGATATGCATTTTGCGGACTCAGCTCCATAGAACAGGCGGCACAACCTTCCGGGTCGCATTCTCCAATGATAATGGGTAATTTTTTATATTTTTTAAATGAAGCAACTGTTTGAAAGCCTTTATAAATATCGTTGAATTGGGTAGCCATATTCATCCGAACATGTCCTGATACAATTGTAGGACTGCCTTTCGCATGAAAGCTGATGTATTCAAGCGGGGAACCGATACCACCGGTTATATAATTTTTACCAGTATCACAATGTTGCAGAAAACTTTTTAAAAAGTCATTGGCCTGATCCCAACCCGGCCCCGTAGTGGTGGGACCTCCTATACGCGTATGCGGACAAGCTTTTTTTACTGCATCCGCTGCATAATCATACAATTTAAAGTATTCATCCCTTGTGCCTTTCCAGTAACTGATATTGGGTTCATTCCAAACTTCCCACCACCAGGTATTCACTTCTCTCTCACCATAACGTGCAACACAATGTTTCACCCATTGATAAACCAGTTCATGCCACTTATTGTAATCCTTCGGCGGGTAGGCCCAACCGGTATAAATTTTTTCGTAGGCAACACCCGGTTTCCAATTGTGTTTATAGGGCTCGGGTTGTATTGACATTGCTTCCGGCATAAAACCAATTTCGGCAATGGGTTTCATACCACGTTGTATAAAGCTGTCGAAAATAGAATCAATTATTTTCCAGTTATAGACCGGATTGCCATTTGCATCTTCCGTATAGGCATTGGTAGAACCCCATTTTAACGAAGGTTCTCCATTGCCCGTACACAACAAACTATGAACCCTTACATACACGGGCACCGAACTTAGTGCCGACAATTCAGACAACAGTTTCCTGCCGTCCTTCATATAGGTATAGTTGGGTTCATCGTACCCAAAAAATGCCCATATGGGTTTTAAATCTTTTCCACTGCTGGCAAGATCTATTTTGATTTGCTGGTTACTTTGTGCTGCTGAATAATGTGCAGAGCCAGCAATGATGACTGTTGTAAATAATACTAACCCGGATATTTTTTTTATATCAATTATAAATACCATTCAATTAAGTATAAGACCCTCCTGAGCGATATTGGTTTCAATATTAATTTACAGACAATTTATACTTAGTTACCGTATGATATTTTTCTCCTGGTTTTAATAAAGTTGAAGGAAATTTTGGTTGATTGGGAGAATCTGGAAAATGCTGTGTTTCCAGGCAAAAAGCAGCATGTTGTTGAATGGGTTTTCCATCACTGGTTTTAATACTACCATCCAAAAAATTACCAGTATAGAACTGAAGTCCGGGTTCTGTGGTAAATACCTCCAGTTTCCTTCCGCTGATAGAATCCGTTACTGTTGCAACGAGATTTAATGAAGCGTCTTTGTTGTTCAAAACAAAGTTGTGATCATAACCACCCTTTACCGCGCTGATACGAGAACCTATTGCGGTGGGAACCGTAAAATCAAAAGGCGTTCCCTTCACCGCTTTGATTTCTCCTGTAGGGATCAACGTTGTATCTACGGGTGTATAGTAATCCGCCTTTATCATCAGCACATGGTTCAGAATATTATTATTCACATCGCCTGTCAGATTAAAATAACTGTGATTGGTAAGATTTACAGGTGTTGTCTTATCTGTTTCTGCATTGTATTCAATGCTCAGCTCGTTTTCATCAGTGAGTGTATACAGCACCGTTACCTTCAGGTTACCGGGATAACCCTCTTCTCCATCTTTACTGGTATAATTAAGCGTGAGCGCCGGAACTGAATCAACCGAACTGGCGTCCCATACTACTTTATCAAATCCTTTTAATCCACCATGAAGATGATTTTTACCATTGTTGGTGGCCAATGTATAAGTGGAAGTATCAATTTTAAATTTGCCTTTGGCTATCCGGTTGCCGTAACGACCAATCAATGCACCGAAGTAAGGAGGCTTTGCCAGGTAACCACTCAGGCTATCAAACCCCAGGACAATACTACTTTTTTTACCATTTTTGTCTGGCGCCATCCATTTTGTAACGGTTCCACCATAATTGCTGATACTCACTTCAATCCCATTCTTATTGTGGAGCGTATAGAGAAATACTGGTTTTCCATCCACTTCCCCGAAGTTTTCTTTTGTAATGGCTGACGGAGTGGAGGATTCGGTTGTAGCAGGGGACGGATTATTGTTATTGCAACTCATAGTGAACATGGTTGAAAAAATTAAGATGGAGACTAGCCTTACAAGCGATTTCATTTTTATTAAGTTTTTACTGGCAAATAGTGATAAAAATTCAGGCACCGAAAATACTAAAATAAGTGTTTCATTTACTTTTATTAATTGTCGGTAAAATGCAAGGTTTGTTTACACAAAAGATAATAAGCAGGAGAATCAAATATTTACTCAAAGACGATGGAGAATTCAGTGAACCCGGTATCCAATGTTTTCAGATGAAATGTAAACCCATGCTCAATCAATATTTCTTTTACCAATGTGAGACCAATACCTTGTCCGTCTGTTTTGGTACTAAAAAAAGGTGTGAACAATTGTTCACCTGCAAGCTGCGAAATTCCCTTACCATTATCGCGGATGGTCAATTGATTTGGATATGCCGCTGTGATGAATGTAATGGTTCCTGCATCGTCAATGGCTTCCATCGCATTTTTTATAATATTGATTAAAGCCAGTTCCATTTGCTGTTTGTCTGCAAATGCGTGAACAGGGGTATCACAATAATTAAACTGGAATACAATATGTTTTTCACCTGCCCTTAATTTCATCAGTTGTGCAACCTGGTCAATCATAGCGTGCAGATCAATTTGTTTTCTATCGGGAACCGGCAACCGAACTACATCTGCAAAATTGCGCATGAAGATATTCAGGTTATTATTCCGATCTATCGCTACCTGCAGTGCATTGTTAACGCTGGCGTTGTTTTGTTGTGTGTGAAGCGTTGATTGCAAAATAGAATTGACCGGGCCAATGGTATTGTTTACTTCATGTGCCATCATTCTGATAACTTTACCATATGCTTTTTTTTCTGCTGCTAATATTTCAGCAGTCAGTTCTTCAATCATCACAAAATACCGGGCAAATCCTCTGTCAATGAAATGTGATTTCTGTATTTTATAAGTCTCCGCACTGTCAAAATTTATTGTTTTGCTTTCACCGGATGTAAGTTTTGCAATTTCCATTAATACAGGATGTGAGAAATCCTGTATCCCTTTACGCAATATTTCTTCTTCCTTTGTACCCAGCAACCGTAATGCTTTAGGATTCATTTGCTGAATATTTTGATCGTAGTCGAGAATAATAATACCAGTGGGGGAAGTATAAATCAGTTTTTCCAGGAAAAAATGCTGTTGTTCCTGTTGCAGTCGCTCCTGCCTCAATTGTTCCATCATGTCATTATAAACATTGATGAGCTTATCCATTTCAAATTTTCCCGTAGGGAGAAACTTAGTGTTGAAATCCCTGTCACGGATGGCATCTGTGCCCTGCAATAATGTCTTTAATGGCTGAAGCATTTCTTTGTATAGTTGCCATGCAATTATTACAGAAGCAAGTATTAATACTTCGGCTGCAATAAAGAGGACCTTGTATTCCTTGAAAATAAAATAAGTGAGTACCAGCGGAACCAGGTGAATGATGATGACAAAAGCAAAGTATTTAGTCTGAAGCTTCATCGTAAGGAATATTGTATTTCTCCAGCCGCCGGTATAAGGCACTGCGTGTAATACCCAATGTTTTTGCCACTCTTGTAATCCTGTTATTATGGAATTCCATCGCTTTCCTTATCATTTCTATTTCCAGTTCTTCCAATGTTAAACTGCCAACCGCTGGCAGTTGCGTGCGGCCAGTTTTATTTGTTGATGTTTCCAGTTGCGATTGAAAATCCGTTGTGTCAAGATAATCTTTTTTGCTAACCAACACAGTTCGTTCCACCAGGTTTTTTAATTGGCGAATATTACCGGGTAATGCCAGTTGTTGTAACCATTTCATCGCTTCACCTGTTACCACCAGTGATGGCCTGTTATATATTTCGCGAAGGTTATTAATAAAAAAATTCACCAGTAGTGGAATATCACCGGGCCGTTCTTTCAATGACGGCAGCCGGATAGTAATCAGGTTGATCCGGTATAACAGGTCTTCACGAAAACTTTGATTGGCTACCATTTCTTCCAGGTTTCGATTGGTTGCACAAACAATGCGGGCATCTACGGTCTTGCTGCGACTGCTTCCTAAAATTTCGTATGTCCTGTCCTGTAAGACCCTTAATAATTTAACCTGGCTGGGTAGATCAAGGTCGCCTATCTCATCCAGGAAAATAGTTCCCTTGTGCGCCATTTCAAAGCGACCGATCCGGTCATAACGGGCATCAGTAAATGCTCCGCGTACATGGCCAAACATTTCGCTTTCAAACAATGCGGTTGAGATACCTCCGAGGTTCACTTTTACAAAAGGTTTATCATTGCGCCGGCTGTTTTGGTGAATGGCTTCCGCTATCAATTCTTTGCCTGTACCACTTTCGCCCATTATCAGCACAGATGCATCCGTTCCCGCTACCCTTCCAATGGTTTCTAAAATGGTGAGCATTTTATTGTCGTTGCCAATGATATGCTGAAAATTAAATTCATTGTCTAATTTTTTCCGGTTGGGCGATACCGGTTTTTTTTCCTGAAGGTTTAGCAAGGTAGTTATAGATTGCAGCAGGTATTCATTTGTCCACGGCTTATTGATAAAATCGCTGGCACCGAGTTTCATTCCTTTTACTGCCAGTTGAATGGTTGCCCACCCGGTAATAAGGATAACGGGTACCCATGGTTGCATTTTTTTCAATTCCTGTAATAATTGGATCCCTTCATCGCCGGTCGTCTCTATAGAAAAATTCAAATCCAGGATGATTAATTCCGGCTTTTGGCTTTTTATAAAAAGAATAGCAGCAGCCGGTGAGTCGACCGCCGCCGATTTATGGTTGTGCTGCTCCAGTAACAATTGCAGGGATGTTCTAACCGCTATATCATCATCAATTATCAAAATCATATTAACTACACATTTAAACTAACATCAGTTTTGCGAATGCCAGGTTAAAAATATCAATCTTCGTGCAAAGCAACAGCAGGATAGATTGCTGCACCTTGTTTAGCCGGGTAAAGCGCACAGACTATTACCAGTAAATAAATAAACAGTATGGCAAACACATGTGCTAAAAGATATGTTCCTGCAGAAAGGTCAAACACATTCATTATGGGAAACTGGATAGCAAAAAAAGATCCTGTTACCAGTGAAAGGGTCGCCAGTACCAATGCTTCCGCTACCAATTGTTTTGTAATTGTATTACTGCTTGCACCAATTGCGCGCCGCAATCCAATTTCAGCTCTTCTCTTGCTGATATTATACCATAGAACCCCAAAAAGACCCAGTGCAACATTGAGTATCAAAAAACCTGCAACAATAAAAAGAATAATCACCGGGATCAAAGTAGCCTTGTTGGTGGATTCTTTTTGATTTGTGAGGTGAACAATTTCAATACTAGTTCCAAAATGATTCGAAAGAAATTTAAACAACTGGCCTTCAAAATCAGCTGGTGCATCTGGTTTTACGCTTAGTAGCAGGGTTGACACAAATTGATAAGAAGAAGTATCCATCCTTTTAAAAATCCCACTCTGATAACCGCGGAAATCGCCCTTGTCTTTAAAGTTTGCAACCACCCCCACTATTTCCATGGCATCCGGCGATTTGCCTAATTTTTTACCGACTGCGTCTTCATTGATAAACAATTCTTCTTTCAAACTTTCATTAATTACTACGGGCTTGTCTTTATGAGCGGCATCAGCTTTACTGAACCAGCGACCAGCTATCATTTTAATATTCAAAACATCCGGGTAATGATCCTGCGAAAGATAAAAATTACATACAGTACCCAATTTGCCATAAGTTACAAGGTTGTTGTAGGTATTGGGCGCAAACGGAAAATTCCCAGTGGTAAAACTTAAGTATTTTATGGGTTTCATCGTTAACAGGCCATTTTCAATGGATTCATAAAAAGTAGTTAATGAATCATTGGCTTTTATATTTTCCGGCCTGTTAAACTTTACGGCCCATACATTTTCATAGTCGAAGCCAACAGGTTGCAGATAGTTTTTATATAAGTTAACCAGCAATGAGAAGACAGCAAATATCACCACAAAGGAAACCAGGATTTCTGACATCAACAGAAAATTTTGTTTCCTTTTGTTCCAGATAAGTTTAAACAGGTGCCTGAGCATAAAAATGTTTTTATCAATATTTTTTATTAAACTAGTTTCAACGCATCTACGGCCTGTAGCCGGGACATCCGCCATGCGGGATAAACACCCGATAAAAAACCAAGTACCAGGCATGCCATAACAGAATATATGACCACCATTAAGTTGATGTGCAAAGTTGTATTTGGTAACAGGTTGCTGTTGTTAATGATTAACAAAACAATTGCAGAAAGTACAATGGCAATTATACCACCCAGTAAAGTGAGCATAATATTTTCAATAACGAATTGCAATACCAGTGTAGAGGAAGATGCTCCAAAAGCTTTTCGCACAGCAATTTCAGACGAGCGTTCTATAATCCGGCTGGTATTAATATTCACCAGGTTTAAAGCAGGCAATAATAAAAATAAAAGTTCAAATAATATTAATGCTAGTGAGAAAGTTGTAATGCCCGAATCTGCTTTATGCTCTCCTCCGAACAATTGCCGGGTGAATGTTTCAAGATAGGAATCGGCGTGCGCTATCAGAAAATCCCAATCCTTTCCTACAGAAATTCGGGATACTACCTGGTCAAATTCTGCTTTGATCTTTGGAAGATCAGATTTTAAATTGGCAAGCAGGATTGCGTGGTACCCGCCAATAAATGATTGATCTTTATAATCGGCTTTACTAACAGTATAGGGTAACCAGATATCTGAATAAGAATATAAATTTATCACAGAAACATTTTTAACAACTCCTGTAACCCGGTAACTCACATTATCCGCTTCTATGTATTTTCCGATAGCTGTAGGAACATCTCCAAAATATGCCTTCCTGGTTTCGTCTGAAATGACCGCTACCCGTTCCCCATTTTCAATTTGCTGCTGGCTGTATTGTTTCCCTTCCAGGAACTCATAGTTTAAAACATCCCAGAATGCCTCATTGGTATATTTTACGGAAACCACCAGTTTTTTATTGTTCACATAAGTATTGGTGGACTCCGACATGGATGAAATGGCCACCTTCACTGGTGTTTTCAGGCTCCCGGCATAATGGTTCATAAAATAAAAGGAACCGTACCCATTCCAGTTGTTGGTGTCACCGTCTTTTAATTTTTTAATCAACCCGATATAACTGATATAAAGGGATCGATCCCTGTTGGTATCCGGGTAAACGGCACTTACGAAATTGTTGATGAACGCTGTTATGATAATCAATATCGTAAGTGAAAAACTAATACCAAACAAACTGATAAAAGTGAAGAATTTTCTTCTCTTTAAAACGGCGATGGCGATTTTGAAATAATTCTTTAGCATGAGTCGACATTTTTAAATCAAGATTTTTTCGAACCACGGAGACACAGAGAAGCACTGAGCCATTATTACAAAACCTCTGTCTGCACTGTGTCTCTGCGCCTCTGTGGTTCAGTTTACTGCACCTGGCTCCCATCAAACAATCTCACCAGGCGGTGCGTTTTCTTTGCCATGTTTTCATCATGCGTTACCATCACAATGGTTGTTCCATCTGTTTTATTCAAATGAAGCAGGATGTCCATGATCTCATTTCCCATGGCACTATCCAGGTTCCCGGTAGGTTCATCAGCCAGTATAATTTCCGGTTTACCAACGATGGCGCGGGCAATTGCTACCCGTTGTTTTTGTCCGCCCGACAATTGCGTAGGAAAATGTTTTACACGATTGCTTAATCCAACCTTGCCCAATGCTTCTGATGCCAGTTGAGTTCTTTCCTTGGATGAACTACTTCTGTATAGCAACGGTAATTCAACATTGTCTAATACTTTCAAATCATTGATGAGATGATAACTCTGGAAAATAAAACCCAATTTCTTATTCCTGAAATGTGCCAGGTCTTTGTCGGAAAGCGCCTGCGTGGACTGACGGTCTATTTTTACATCACCCTTAGAAGGTGCATCGAGTAGTCCTATGATATTCAGCAAAGTGCTCTTACCACAGCCGGAGGGTCCCATCACCGATAAGAACTCTCCTTTTGCAATATCCAGACTAATGCTGTTTAATGCCATTGTTTCTACCGTATCTGTGCGGTAAACTTTTTCTATGTTATTTAGTTGTATCATGTGAATGTCTGATTTATGATGTTTCAATGTATGATGTCTGATGTTTGATGCCCGCCTGATTAGACCAGTCGGACGGGTCTGATTTCATTTATTCGGTTATGCATCCCCGTTAATGGCATGCCTTACCCATATATCGGCATCTTCTATTTTTCAATCTGCCTCCCCACTAACTACTAGCCACTCACTACTTCCATTCACCTATAAGCAATCTTCTCATTCCTCTCAAAATCATACAGCGACAAATAACGCAACTGGTAGTACGCACCCCAGAAATCGCGCAATGCAGAAATATAATCTCTTTTTGCCTGGTCTTTTTCCTGGAAAGCGATACTAAGATCCGTTATACTCAGGTTACCCAGAACATACCTGTCTTTTGCAATCTGGTATTTTTCACTGGCAATACTATCTGCATTTGCGGTGAGTAATAATTGGTCTTTCATCAAATTGAAAAGTGTAACCTGTGTAACAATCTCCTGTGCGAAACTTTGCTTATCCTGTTCAACCGCGTATTGGGTGAACTGCAGGTTGGCTTCTGCTGTTTTTGTTCTTGATTTTGATCTGCCCCAATCCAAAATGGGTATTTCAAAGGTAAGTTGTATCAATTGCTGATCCTGTGGTGATTCATACACTTTCGGAATACTGATGCCGCTTTTTGAATAGCCCAGCCTGGCAGTTAATGTTGCATTCAAACCGTTATCGCCCCTGGCCTTTGATACATCCCTGTTTGCCTCCGCAATACGACGAATAAATGCAACGGCATCACTGCGGTTTGCATACGCTTCAGCCAATACTTTATCAGTTGAAACCTGCATATCAATACTGGCACCCGGTAATGACAATGCAATTTTATCAATACTCTGAAGTCCGGTATAGCTACGCAGATTCAATGTTGCTATCTCCATATCACGTTTAGCAATACCCGCTGCTTTCTGTGCTTTCAATTCTTCCAGTTGCAATTGCAGGATTTCATTTTTTGAAATTTTACCCAGTTCAAATTTTTCCCTTGCTATGCGAAGAATATTCTCCGTATTGGCAAGATTGGTCTCCGCTATCTGCAGGTTCACCTGAGCAAGCAAAAGGTCAAAGAAAAAGCCATTTGCCCTGATGGCTATCATTTCCATTGATTCTATATAAGCCTGTTTGCTTTCATTGTACTTTAAGGGCTCAATTTTCTTGTCCCAGCGTAAAACATTAAACTGAAACAACGGCTGACTGTATCCAATGCCAAAAGGAACCCCGTTGTATAGTGTATTCTTCCTGTCAAAATCATCAAAGCGCTGCAATTGCGTGGTTCCAAAAATGCTGCCACCGGTTGATGCTATACTTTGACTGAAGGAAAGATTGAGTGATGAATTGTTATTGTGAATAGACTGAAATTGAATAGAACCATCGGGTTGTAATACTTCCAAAAATGTTTTACTGTAACCGGGCAATGTGCCATTCAACGATAACTGCGGTTGATAATTGGATCGGTAGGTGCGGTATTGCCAGTATTTGGTTTCGCGGGTGGTAACTGCCTGTTTGGAAGCAATGGATTTACTTTTCGCCATTTCAACTACTTCCTGTAGTGAAAGGGTTACTGTATCAGCATTTGAAAAACCAAACAACAGGTGGCTGTTCAATAAAAAAATAGCATATAAAATCGCCTTTTTCATTCTCTAATTATTGACAGTAATCTCTTTTACATTTTTATAAGCGCTCAAATCAGAAGTTATAATTACTTCCCCCGGTTTCACATTATCCAGGATTTCAACAAAATCAAAATTTGTCAATCCAATGTGCACTGTTCTCCTTTCCGCTTTACCGTTGTTCAGCACGAAAATTTCCTGAACGGAAGAACCTTTAAACGCGGCTCCATTGGCTACGCGCATTGTATTTTTTTTAGCCGATGTAACCAGGAACACATCTACTTTCATATTGGGCCGCATCAAAGCATTATTTCTTTCATCCAGCTGTATACCGAATGAAATAATATTGTTTTGAACGGAAGGTTGAATATTTACCACCGTACCACGTATGAGTGTTTCATTGATACGAATGATAGCAGACATGGCATTGTGTAACTGGTCGAGGTAATTGTCAGATACATTACCCTGCACTTTAAAACTACTGAGGTCTGCAATACGTGCAAGTGCATCACCCTCATGCACAGCCGCGCCTAAATTTTTATTAACCCAGGTTACTACACCATCCCGGCTGGCGATGATGTCTGCCAGTTGCAGCTTTCGTTCAAGTTCATGCAATTCGTTTCCTTGTATAGCTGCAGCAATTGCTGCTTCCTTCATTTCCACCTGCATGGTTTGTTGTTTGCTCTTTATCTCATTTTCCAATTGCTGCTTTTCCAATTTGGCTACTTTCAGATTTAGTTCCGCCTGTGCTATGTCCTCACGGGTTCCGCCACCTGCTTTGAACAATCGTCTTGCATTTTCTACATCGGCCTCCAGGCTGTTAATGCGTAGTTGCTTGATATCATTACTGGATTTTATATCATAAAAGCTTTTATCCAGTTCCAGTTTTAGTTTCCTGATATCGTTTTGTTTTGATGCCAGTTGAAATTTCAATTTGGTGAATTCTGTTTGCGAGGCAGATTTATCCAGCGTAAGAACCGATTCGCCAACCTTAACCTTGCTTCCTGCATCAATGATCACTTTTTGGACCGAAGCGTTGATGGGACTGGTAATAGTGGCTTCAAATTCCGGTAATATTTCTCCGGAAGCAGTAATGGTATTTTCAATGTCTCCCTTTTCTACAATAGCCGTTGTGATCTGTGATTTTTTTAAGCTGGATGCCAATGTGGTTCTTAATAGCAAGGTGGTAGCAAAAAGAATGACTATTACCAACAATGCAATCAGAATGCCCTTATTCCTTTTCTTTTTTATCACTATCGCTTCTATGTCCCTGTCCATTGACTATTTTTAGAACCATAAGGTTTCAATAGCAATGCCAAACATAATTTTTTTAGAACCAGCAGTTTGTAAAAACTGCGCTGAAATAAAATGTTCGTTTCCGGACAGTTCGTTCTAAAATAAACATTTCCATTTGCCGGGAATAACTTCGTCTACCTGTGATGTTTATTAAATGAGTAGTTTTGAATCATACTTTAATTATATGGTTACTGGCAATATATTGGTAATAGATGATGAAGAAAAGCTGCGGACATTAATGGCTCGCATTATAAGATTGGAAGGATTTGAAGTACGGGAAGCCGCTAATTTAAAAACGGCGTTGAAATTACTGGATAAAGAATTGGCGGATGTTGTGCTGTGCGACGTAAAACTTCCTGATGGGACAGGCGTTGATTTTGTAAATACAATTAAATCTAAATATCCTGCTATTGAAATAATATTGCTAACGGCCTATGGAAATATTGCGGATGGTGTACAGGCGATGAAGAATGGGGCTTTCGATTATATTACTAAGGGTGACGACAATGAAAAAATTATTCCATTGCTGAACCGGGCCATTGAAAAAGTTCAATTGCAAAAAAGAGTTGAACAGTTGGAAAAGCAGGCGGGTAAACATTATGGTTTCGAAAGCATCCTGGGTGAATCTGCATTGATAAAAGAAGCAATTAGTCTGGCAAAAAAGGTAGCACCTACTGATACCACTGTTTTATTACTGGGTGAAACCGGAACGGGGAAAGAAGTATTTGCGCAGGCAATACACAATGGAAGCAGACGCAACGGGAAACCTTTTATGGCACTTAACTGCAGCGCATTTGGAAAAGAATTATTGGAGAATGAAATTTTTGGACATAAGGCCGGTGCATTTACCGGGGCCAACAAAGATAAAAAGGGTTTAATAGAAGAAGCGAACCATGGCAGTTTATTCCTCGATGAAATTGGCGAAATGCATCTTGATCTGCAGGCGAAATTATTGCGGGTACTGGAAACAAGCGAGTTTATTAAAGTGGGTGACACAAAACCTACCAAAATAGATGTTCGGGTGATTGCCGCTACCAACCGCAATTTGCAGGAAGAAGTCAAAAAAGGCAGGTTCAGAGAAGACTTATTTTACCGGTTAAATGTCTTTACCATCTCACTACCGGCTTTGCGTGAACGTAAAAAGGATATTGGGTTACTGGCGAATTACTTTATAAGAATATTTGCATTGAAAGCGAATGTTAAAATCGAAGGCATGACCAAGGATTTCGCAGAGCACTTGCAACATCACGAATGGAAAGGCAATATCAGGGAACTGAAAAATATTATTGAACGTGCCGTGATACTGGCAACCGGCCCTGAACTTACCGTGGATGCCTTACCAATTGATCTCCAAATCATGAATTACGATTCACAACATTTATCGGCATTTGATTTAGCGAGTGTAGAAAAATTGCATATACAGCGTGTATTGAATCATACAAAAGGTAATAAGACTGAAACTGCCAAATTATTAAACATTGGACTCACTACGCTCTACAGGAAGATTGAGGAGTATAATCTCTAAAGTGAGGCGCTTTTTTTATTAATCTGCCAATAAGGAAAATTGCAAGACGGCTCACCTTAATTTATTAAACAAATACATAAGAACGTGAGCCACCCTTACATGGGTAAATTGCTAATTACTTTATAATAAGGGTTACCCACTTTGACCCATCTTATGCTAAACAATCTGTCTTAGTCATTATTTCCTTGTTACATTTATTTGCGGGATTACCAACTTAGCACTGTTTCGTATCTTGCGTTTATGAACTCAATGAATATTATCGGATTCACCGCGGCATTTTTAACCACTACTGCATTTTTCCCCCAGGTTATAAAAACAGTTAAAACGAAATCAACCGGCGACCTTTCATTGCCTATGTACTCAATGATGTTTGCAGGTACCGTTTCATGGTTGATATACGGATTTATGAAACAGGATCTGCCTGTTACATTGGCCAATGCCATTTCTTCCCTTGCTTCCTTTGTCATTTTTTATTATAAGATTAAGGAAGTGAGAGCGGTCAAAAGAAAATAACCCTGCTATCACATCATTTTGATAAGGTACCCTTCCAAAACGGAAGGGTTTGTAATTTATTCAGTACACTGCTATTCCTGTAAGCATACGCTGAAAGACGTGCCAGTCCTGACTCCCGCCTGATATTCATTCCAGCTCCTTATATAAGGCACGCGCTTTGGCAGCTTATACGTAAACAAAAGAATATGAGCAGTACTTTGGAGACAATCAAAAAAAATGTAAATCCATTTCACTTGTTATTTGCATTGTATGCAGTAATGATTCTCACAGGCTTATTTACCGTTGTATGAAACCATTCTGAAGGATGATAATATTGTTGCCAGTGCTGGTAACGGTGTACCTGGTTTATTATACATTCAAAATACTTTCTCATTAAACTTTAATATATGCCAGGCGTAATCTTAATCGCAGCAGGGCTAACAGGCTTTATACTATTTTTTAAATCAATTGAATTTTTCGATAAAATTTAATTGCACAAGTAAATAGCTGTATGTAAAAAGCGTACCATCTATTTTGCCTTCCCCATAAAATAACAATCAAATGGCAGCGCTCTTTATACTTTCTATACTGGTGTTTTTTTACATCTGTTATGTACTCATCAAACCAGAAAAATTCTAACAAGGTAAAAGGTTAAAGGTATAAGGAACAGGGTCGTCTTCCTTACACCATGAACCTTACACCATAAACCTTTCATAAATGGATACAGAAATTTTTGGCGTTATTACTATGTATAGTATAATGGTCTTGCTGGCCATTCCGCTGGGGCGTTATATTGGCAAAGTTTACAACGGGGACAAAACCTGGTTGGATTTCATCTTCACTCCGATCGATAAGCTATTTTTTAAGGCCGGTGGCATAAAATCAAAAAGTGATATGACCTGGCAGCAAAGCATGATTGCTATGCTAGTTATGAATGCTTCATGGTTCCTGTTGTCGATGTTCGTTTTGATGAATATGAGTTGGTTGCCTTTAAATCCTGATGGCAATCCATCAATGACTGCGGATCTGGCTTTTAATACCACGATCAGTTTTGTATCAAATACCAACCTGCAACATTATTCAGGTGAAAGTGGTGTTTCCTATTTGGGACAATTGCTATTAATGTTTTTTCAATTCGTAAGTGCAGGTACCGGTATGGCTGCATGCGCTGTAGTGTTTAAGGCGTTTAAAGAAAAAAATGCTGATAAGCCGGGTAATTTTTACAACTACTTTGTAAAATCATGCACAAGGATTTTGCTACCACTTTCAATAGTAGTTGCCATTATATTAGTATTCAATGGCACACCCATGAACTTTCTGGGCAAGGATCAATTTATTAGTATGCAGGGCGACACAGTAAATGTAACAAGAGGTCCGGCAGCAGCCATGGTAGCCATCAAGCAAATTGGAACCAACGGTGGTGGATACTTCGGAGTCAACAGTGCACATCCTTTTGAAAACCCCAATTACTTTACCAATATGGTAGAGAATATATGCATCGTTTTAATTCCAATTGCATTGATTTTTGCTTTCGGCTATATAAGTAAGAGAATAAGATTTGCATGGATGGTCTTTGGGGTAATGACATTGGGATTTCTATTGCTGGTCATTCCATCAATCTATTATGAAATGCATGGAAATAATAGCATAGGCAAGATGGGAGTACTCCAAAACCTGGGCAGTATGGAAGGTAAAGAAATTCGCTTTGGGCCAGCAGCATCTGCTTATTGGGGTATTACTACCACTGTAACATCCAATGGATCAGTAAATGCAATGCATGACAGCTTTACTCCACTAACGGGTATGTTTGCTATGCTTGGCATGATGATCAATGCATTCTATGGTGGCGTTGGTGTAGGGTTTTTAAACTTTTTCATTTTTATTAACATCGCGGTTTTTATCAGCGGGTTGATGGTTGGAAGAACCCCGGAATTTTTTGGTAAAAAAATTGAAGCCAAAGAAATGAAGATCGCTGCAATTATTGCGTTACTGCATCCCTTTTTAATATTAGTAGGCACAGCAATATCTTCTCATCTGTATGCTCATGATCCTGCTACTTATGCCGGCTGGCTCAATAACCCGGGCAACCATGGTTTTAGTGAAATGCTTTACGAGTTTACTTCATCCTCTGCAAATAACGGAAGTGGATTTGAAGGCCTGGGCGATAATACTCCGTTCTGGAATATAGCCTGTGGAACTGTAATGTTGCTGGCAAGATTTTTACCCATCATTGGACCGGTTGCCATTGCAGGTATTCTTGCAAAAAAGAAATATGTGCCGGAAAGTGCCGGTACACTTAAAACAGATACCTCCACTTTTGGACTGATGGTCTTTGCCGTAATATTTATCATCGCTGCATTGTCATTTTTCCCGGCACTGGCATTGGGACCATTGGCCGAATATTTTGGAATGAAATAATATTCTAAAAGCGATAAAAAATAAAGAATCAGGAGAATGGAAAATCTAAATGAAATACAGTAAGGGATAAAGATAGAAAGCCTACAGTTATCTCATCTTTTAATCTCTTCGTTAAAATGAAAAAAATGACAAAAAATAAATCAAATAAATTGTTTGAATCTTCACTTGTAAAAACAGCACTCAAACAATCGTTTATCAAACTTAATCCCCGGGTCATGTTTCGTAACCCGGTCATGTTTACGGTGGAGATCTGTACTGCAGTAATGCTGGTTGTTTGTATTTGGATCATGGCAGGTGAAAAAATGCAAGGTGGCCTGGCATATAATTTAATTGTATTCACCGTATTATTCATAACATTATTGTTTGCCAACTTTGCTGAAGCCATTGCAGAAGCCAGGGGTAAGGCACAGGCGGACAGCCTGCGCAAGACAAGAGAAGATACACCGGCAAAGAAAATTTTTCCGGTAGGAGAAATTTATACCAATGAGATAAAAATTGTTCCTTCTGCACAACTTAAAAAAGGCGATGTCTTTCTTTGCGAAACAGGAGATACCATTCCTATGGATGGTGAAATCATTGAAGGCATTGCTACAATAGATGAATCAGCCATTACGGGGGAGAGTGCACCCGTAATCAGGGAATCCGGTGGCGATAAATCTTCCGTAACCGGTGGCACAAAAGTATTGAGTGACCGAATTAAAGTGCGCGTTACCACAGAACCCGGTGAAAGTTTTTTAGATAAAATGATTGCACTTGTTGAAGGTGCATCACGTCAAAAGACACCCAATGAAATTGCGCTAACGATATTGCTGGCAGGATTCACACTCATCTTCATTATTGTTTGCGTTACGTTAAAGCCATTTGGTGATTATGCAAATACTCCTATCACCATTGCAGCATTCATTTCATTGTTTGTTTGCCTGATACCAACTACCATTGGTGGACTATTAAGTGCCATAGGCATCGCTGGAATGGATCGGGCATTGCGCGCCAATGTGATCACAAAAAGTGGTAAGGCAGTAGAAACTGCCGGCGATTTAGACACATTACTATTGGATAAGACGGGTACGATCACCATCGGCAATCGTAAGGCAACTAATTTTTATCCGGCCAACGGAATAGATAAAGCAGCTTTTACAGAAGCATGTGCATTGTCTTCTCTCGCAGATCAAACCCCGGAAGGAAAATCAATTATTGAACTGGCAAATATTAACGTAAACAATTTTAATACCAACGGTGCGAAATTTATTGAGTTTACTGCGGAAACAAGAAGCAGTGGAATTGATTTACCAAGTGGTTTAAAAATACGTAAAGGTGCTTTTGATTCTATCAAAAACATTGTAATAAAAGCAGGCAATTCAGTTCCTGAGGAGACTGCGGAGCGTGTAAAAATTATTGCATCTAATGGGGGTACACCATTGGTAGTAAGTCAGAATGAAAAAGTGTTGGGTGTAATAGAATTGCAGGACATTATCAAACCAGGTATACAGGAACGTTTTGAACGTTTGCGTAAAATGGGAATTAAAACAGTGATGGTAACAGGCGACAATCCTCTAACCGCAAAATTCATCGCTGAAAAAGCAGGTGTAGATGATTTTATAGCCGAAGCTAAGCCGGAAGATAAAATGATCTATATAAAAAAAGAACAGCAGCAGGGAAAATTGGTTGCCATGATGGGTGATGGTACCAATGATGCTCCTGCATTGGCACAGGCAGATGTGGGAGTAGCAATGAACAGCGGCACCGCTGCAGCCAAGGAAGCGGGCAATATGGTAGATCTTGATAATGATCCTACTAAACTTATTGAGGTAGTAGAGATAGGTAAACAACTATTAATGACCCGCGGTACACTGACTACCTTTTCCATTGCAAATGACGTTGCAAAATATTTTGCTATCGTTCCTGCTTTATTCATTATTTCTATACCGGCATTGCAGGGTTTAAATATTATGCATTTGCACAGTCCGGAGAGCGCTATTTTATCAGCCGTCATTTTTAATGCTATCATTATCCCTTTATTAATTCCATTGGCATTGCGGGGCGTAGCGTACAAGCCCATTGGGGCCAGTGCTTTGCTGAGGAGAAATTTATTGATTTATGGATTGGGTGGTATCATCGTTCCTTTTATCGGCATTAAACTAATTGACCTGCTGGTAAGCATCTGGTTCTAACTTATAACATAATACTTACGAGTAATAATATTTAAAATGAAACAACATATTCTTCCCGCTTTAAAACTTACGCTTATTTGTATAGTAGTGTTTGCAGGATTATATACTTTACTTATTTGGGGAATTGCGCAACCTGCCCCTAGTAGTGGCAAAGGCGAAACGGTATCAGTGAATAACAAAGTAGTGGGCTATAAATTAGAGGGCCAGAATTTTACGGCTGATAATTATTTTAACAGCCGTCCTTCTGCTGCAGGCTATAATGCCGCTGGTAGTAGTGGCAGCAATAAAGGTCCTTCCAATCCTGATTATCTGAAAACAGTGCAGGACAGAATTGACACTTTTTTAGTACACAATCCATCTGTAAAAAAAGAAGATATTCCTTCAGAATTAGTGACCGCTTCAGGCAGTGGACTGGACCCTGACCTTTCACCACAAGGCGCCTATGTACAAACTAAAAGAATTGCAAAAGCTAGAAATGTTTCCGAGGAAAAAATTAATAATCTTATCAAACGGCAAATTCAAAAACCATTGCTAGGTTTATTAGGAACAGAAAAATTAAACATTTTGCAATTAAATATTGAATTAGATAACCTGAGATAATCTTACCCTGTTTAATAACTGTATAATTAATAATAAGTTTACATGCGATTATACTGTTATAAGCTTTAAATTATGCCTGATCAAGAAAAAAACGCAGAACAGTTTTTAGAACTCATCCGCAAGAGCAGGCGCGGAAAGTTTAAAATATATATTGGTATGAGTGCCGGTGTTGGCAAGACTTACCGCATGTTGCAGGAAGCACAAACCTTATTGCGAAATGGTATTGATGTTAAGATTGGTTATATAGAAACGCATAACCGCGAAGAAACACATGCTTTACTGGACGGATTGCCGGTTATTCCGCGGCGGAAATTATTCTATAAAGGAAAAGAACTGGAAGAGTTAGATGTACAGGCAGTAATAAACCTGCACCCGGAAATTGTAATTGTAGATGAATTGGCCCATACCAATATTGAAGGAAGCAAAAACGAAAAACGCTGGCAGGATGTGACAGACATACTGGATGCGGGTATCAATGTTATCAGTGCTGTAAACATCCAGCATATAGAAAGCCTAAATGAAGAAGTAAAAGAAATTACTGGTATCGATGTAGCGGAACGTGTGCCGGATAGCGTGCTCGCCCAGGCTGATGAAGTAGTAAATATTGATTTGACGGCGGATGAATTGGTCACACGTTTAAAGGAAGGTAAAATTTACACTGCCGATAAAATTGAACGGGCATTAATAAATTTTTTTCAGCCGGACCGGATATTGCAACTCCGGGAAATGGCGCTGAAAGAAGTGGCATCACAGGTAGAAAGAAAAGTAGAAACAGAAGTACCGCGGAATGTTTCATTAAAACATGAACGTTTCCTTGCCTGTATTGGCAGCAATGAAAAAACGGCAAAAAATGTTATCCGTAAAACTGCCCGGCTCGCCAACTATTACCATAGTAAATGGTGGCTGCTGTATGTGCAAACACCAAAAGAAGATGGCGACAAAATAGGGCTGGCTGCACAACGCCACCTAATCAATAATTTTAAACTTGCCACTGAATTAGGTGCGGAAGTAATAAAAATGAAAAGCAGCAATATTGCCAAAGCCATTTTTGAAATAACAGAACAAAAACAAATTAGTACTATATGTATTGGCAAACCACATCTCAGCTTGTTTAGTGTAATTTTAAATACAGCGGTATTTAATCAATTGTTGAACAAATTATCTGCCGCGGATATAGACGTTGTAATACTATCGTAAAATGGGAATGAAACTAAAAGCAAAATTATCATTGGGGCTTGGATTCCTGTTCTTTGTAATATTGGTTTTTGGTACGTTAAGTATTTACTATATCAACCGGCTGGAAAATGATTTTGAAAAAGTGCTGAAGAATAATCATGAGTCATTGCTGTATTGTAATACTATGCTGAAAGCACTGGAAGATATTCCGGCAAAAAAAGGCGCTACAGATCAATTTGAAAACAATCTTACTAAACAGGAAGCTAATATTACCGAACCGGGTGAGCGGGAAGCAACATTGGATCTTCGCAGAAACTTTACTGAATTATTAGCTAACCCGGCTGACCCAAGCCATTATCCGCAACTGAGACAATCATTACAAGTTATAAGCGACTTAAACCAGCAGGCAATACTCAGAAAAAATGCCGTAGCGCAAAAAACTGCGGAAGATGCGAAACTATGGCTCACCGTTATTTTCACCGTGCTTATACTAATTGCACTTTCATTTGTTTATAACCTTCCCGGTATTATTTCTGGCCCAATCGCAAAACTATCAGAAGGCATCAGCGAGATTGCGAATAAAAATTACCAGAAAAGAATCTTCCTGCAACAGGAAGACGAGTTTGGTGATCTGGCCAATACATTTAATACCATGGCGGAAAAACTGGATGAATATGAACACAGTAACCTGGCTAAAATAAAATTTGAGAAGAGCCGTATTGAAACCATCATCAACCAAATGAAAGATGGCATTGTTGGTTTGGATGAAAAAAATAACATTTTATTTTTGAATGTAGTGTCGGAGAAACTATTGGGCTTAAAAGAAATTGATATTACTGGCAGGTATGCGGCAGATATAGCTTTAAAAAACGATTTGATGCGCAGGTTGCTGCAAAACGAATCGGAAAAGGAATTAAAAATTTATGCTGATAATAAAGAGAGTTATTTTAATAAAGACGTATTGAATGTAACCAATAATAAAGTGGTTATTGGGAAAGTAATTGTGTTACGTAACATAACGCCTTTTCATGAACTGAACGAGGCCAAGACAAATTTCATTGCTACGGTATCGCATGAATTAAAGACCCCCATTTCTTCTATCAAGATGAGCGCACAGTTGCTGACCGATAACCGTGTTGGCGGATTAAATGCTGAACAACAGGAATTGGTTAAAAGCATTTACGATGATTCCGACAGGTTGCTAAAGATAACAGGTGAATTGCTGAATATGTCGCAGGTGGAAACCGGGAATATCCAATTGAAATTACAGCCTGTTTTCCCTGCCGGTATAGTAGACCAGGCTGTACTGGCAGTGAATATACAGGCACAGCAAAAAAACATTTCATTGCAAATTTCGAAAGCCGAAAACCTTCCTGTTATCCAGGCAGACATGGAAAAAACTTCCTGGGTATTGATTAATTTTCTTACCAATGCTATCAAGTATTCGCCTGACTCGTCAATTGTTAAAATAGCTGTTTACCAAAAAAACAATGCTATTGAATTTACTGTAAAGGACAATGGCAAAGGAATTGATGAAAAATACCAACCGCAGTTGTTTGATAAATATTTCAAAGTACCGGGTACGCATGAACGAAGTGGTACCGGACTGGGTCTCGCCATATCCAAAGAATTTATCGAAGCCCAGGGCGGTCATATCTGGGTTAACAGTAAATTGGATGAAGGAAGTTTATTTGGTTTTAGTTTTCCGGCGAATGCTTTAAAATAATATTGATAGGTTCCTGTTAACATAATAATAAATAAATCATAGGTCTGTAATTGGTTTGTATACTGGCACCAATGACTTCATCACCGTCCATGCTAGCAGGTAAGCCACAGCGCAAATTGCAAACATGATGGTATAACCCGTTTCAATATGACCTAGATTTTTATAGTGATCGAAAAGTGCACCACCCAGTTTCGACATAAAAACGCCACCCAATCCACCCGCCATTCCCCCTATTCCAACAACAGATCCAATGGCTTTTTTAGGAAACAAGTCGGAGACGGTTGTAAATATATTTGCTGACCAGGCCTGGTGTGCCGAAGCCCCGATTCCAATGAGCAGTACCGGAATCCAAAAACTAATATGCCCCAGGTATTGCGCTGCCAGTACTACCAAAGGACATAAGGCTATTAAGAACATTGCTTTCATTCTTCCATCATAAACCGTATTTCCTTTCCTGATAAAATATGTAGGTAACCATCCGCCGGCAACGCTTCCAATCATAGCAAGCGAATACAAGAATGCCAATGGCAGCATGATCGCCTTATCAACTAACCCATATTGCGCCTTGAGATAAGAGGGTAGCCAGAAAAGAAAAAACCACCAGACACCATCAGTCATAAATTTCCCAAACGTAAAAGACCAGGTTTGCCTGTACTGCAATAACCTGAACCATGAAATTTTCTCCGTTACCAGTATAGTATTTTCAATATGCACCCCCTCCTCTTCACCAGCATTGATATAGTCCAATTCTTCTTTGGTCAATCTTTGCTGTTGTTCCGGCTTTTCATAAAAAGCAAACCACAATAATAACCACAATAATCCAATGGCACCTATTATGATAAAGGCAAATTCCCATCCCCAGTTAACACGTATCCAGGGCACCGTAAGTGGCGCCAGAATAGCACCCACATTGGTACCAGAATTAAATATACCCGTGGCAAAGGATCGTTCTTTTTTAGGAAAATATTCAGCCGTTGCTTTAATTGCTGCCGGAAAATTGCCCGCCTCCCCTATGGCCAACACAGTTCTTGAAAACATAAAGCCCAGTATTGAAACGGAAAAGGCCGTGATGCCCGCCCAGCCAAGAACAACGGACAATCCTTCTCCAATTGGGATTGCCAGCGCATGAACAATCGCGCCCAGCGACCAGATGATGATGGCCCAGGTATATCCTTTTTTAGTTCCCAGTTTGTCAATGATATGTCCAGCGAATAATAACGAGAATGCATAAACGAATTGAAATACGGCCGTGATATTGGCGTAATCGCTGTTGGTCCAATTAAATTTCTCTGCTAAATAAGGTTGTAAAAGGCTTAATACCTGCCGGTCAAGATAATTAATGGTGGTTGCAATAAACAACAGGCCGCAAATTGTCCAGCGGTATTTTCCAATCGTTGATTGATACATATGGCTTTTTTAATTTGCAGCAACCGGGGAAATAAAGTTAGTTGACGTTTTTACAGGTCCGACTGTACTTTCCTGATAATATCAATTACATAAATTGTCAATGCTTCTATTGCTGCATAGTCTTTTTGTTCCATTAATTTTTTGCTGATCAGCTTACTGCCCATTCCTACTGCGCATACACCAGCTTTAAACCATCCGGCCAGGTTTTCAGTACTGGTATCCACTCCACCAGTGGGCATAAAGTGTAAAGCGGGAAAAATTTCCCTGATACTTGCCAGGTAATCCGGGCCCAATAAATTTCCCGGAAAAAGTTTGATGAATTTGATCTGGCAATTTTCCGCCGCAATAATTTCCGTTGGCGTCATGCAACCGGGCGCGTAAAAAATATCTTTCTTATTGGCATATTCTGCAACTTCCTTAATAAAACCCGGACTCACCAGGAAATCAGCCCCGGATTCAACGTATTTTTCAGCCGTTTCTAAATTTTTTACAGTGCCTATTCCCAACAACAATCCCTTCATTTCCTTGTTGCGGACCGCTATTAATTTTTTAAAATTTTTGAACGCCGCTTCACCCCGGTTGGTATACTCAACTGCTTTTATACCCGCGCGGTAAATGGCTCTTAAAACCTCAATGCTGATGCCTTCATCGGAATTAAAATACAAGGGCAACATGCCTTGTTGTATAATGGCTTCTGTGGTTTGCCGGATAGTACTCATCTGAATTAAATTTTTAAGCACTCGTTAAGGAACTGGATAGTCTATTTCGCAACTTTAATCACTAATTTTCTTATTTCCTGGTCACCGATCATAGGTGCATGAACATCTTCCGGAAAAAAGATTACAAACTGACCGGCTGTAAGCTGAAAAAACATGTCCGGCGCATCGTGATACAACTGCACGTCTTTGTCTTCATTGTAACTGCCATTGGGTTTTATACAATTTTCGCGTGGTTTCCATGCAAATTGCTCAGTACCGTGGATGCATAGTTGTATATCGATATTCTTATTGTGGCATTCAAATTTGGCAATTGATTCCGCTGCTGTCATCCCATTCTTATTTGAGTAAATGGCTTTCAAACCATTGCTGATTTCAAATTTGCCCATTTCAATCTCCTTTATATTTGTTTTGCCGATGTATTCAAATGCCTGTTGAAATAGCGGATGAACGCCGAAGTATTTTGATGCATTTTGAAGAGTATCTACTATCATGTTTGTTTTTTATTGTTGTTTCGGTCACACGTGGACGTCAGACCGGTTTAGCGCTGCACTCTCCCGCTGCCATCACCTTTCATCAATTCTTTTACTTCGTTTAATGTGGCATGATTCAAATCGCCGGGTATTGTATGTTTCAATGCCGATGCAGCCACACCAAACTCAGCCGCTTGCGCCAGCGGCATGCCTGTAATCAATCCATAAATAAATCCACTGGCAAAAGAATCACCGCTTCCCACCCTATCCACTATACGCACTTCGTATTTTTTTGTGTGATAAAAATCATTGCCATCATATACAAGAGCACTCCAGCCATTATCACTGGCGCTATGGCTTTCGCGTAATGAAGAAGCAATATACTTAAAGCCGAATTTTGCCTTCATCTGTTTGAATACATCTTTGAATCCCTCAAGATTTAATTCACCTTTTGTAACATCTGTGTCCTTTGCTTTAAAACCAAGCGTGGTATCAGCATCTTCTTCATTTCCTATACAGACATCTACGTACTGGCAGAGACGGGTCATGACTTCTCTTGCTTTCTCTTTGCTCCATAATTTTTTCCGGTAATTAAGATCAATACTGGTGGTTATACCTTTTGACCTGGCGGCCTTTAATGCGGTTTCTGCAAGCATCGCGGCTTTGTCGCTCAATGCCGGGGTAATACCTGTTGTATGAAACCAACTCGCTCCTTCCAATATTTTATCGAAATCAAATTCACTGGCATTTACATCTGCAATAGCAGCACCGGACCGATCATAAATAACCTGCGATGCGCGCATGGATGCACCGGTTTCCAAAAAATAAATGCCCAGCCTGTCACCTCCTCTCACTATAAACTGAGTATCTACCCCATAACGCCTAAGATGATTAATGGCACTCTGTCCAATAGCATTGTCGGGCACCTTTGTTACAAAAGCTCCGTTGAGGCCATAATTGCACAATGCCGCTGCTACATTGGCTTCACCGCCACCATAGGTGACATCCAGTGTATCAGATTGAACAAATCGTTTGAAATCAGGTGTTGATAACCGTATCATGATTTCACCCAGTGTTACAACTTTCTTACTCATTGGCTAGATTGTTATAAATATAATATTTCGATTTAATAAAAATGTTTAAATCACTTTATTCAAATCAGCGATTGGCCCTGGTTTTAAAAATTGAAATACTGCTTTGCATTGTTATAGCAAATATCCCGGATGATTTTTCCAGTCCACGCCAGGTCGTTTGGCAACTCACCGTTTTCTATTTCTTCCCCAAACAAATTACATAATATACGCCTGAAATATTCATGACGCGGAAAAGAAAGGAAGCTGCGTGAATCGGTAAGCATACCAATAAATCTGCTAATCAGTCCCATATTCGACAGCGCGTTAATTTGTTTTGTTATTCCATCTTTCTGATCCAGGAACCACCAGGCAGCACCATATTGTATTTTACCGGCAAGAGTACCGTCGTTAAAATTACCAGTCATGCCGGCAAACAATTCATTGTCGGCAGGGTTAAGATTATACAAAATGGTTTTAGCAAGTATGTTTTTCTGATCAAGCTTATCTAAAAATTTCGCGAGTGACCTGCCTTGTGAGAAATCGCCAATAGAATCCCAGCCGGTATTAGCACCCAGTTGATGGGTAAGTCTGCTGTTATTATTTCTCAAAGCACCCAAATGATATTGCTGCACCCAACCCTTTTGCCAATCCCATTCAGCAAATTGCAGCAGCATAGCCGACTTGAATTTACACCGCTCCACCTCATCCAGACTTTTGCCGGAACGAATTTTATTAAAGCTATTTTTTATTTCAGCTTCAGTAAAATCGTCTGCATAAATTTTTTCCAGGCCATGATCAGACACTGAACAACCAGCAGCTGCAAAAAAATGATGCCTGTTTTCTAACGCCAGCAAGTAATCGCTGAAATGGATTACAGATATTCCTGAAGCGGCCTCCAGTCTTTTAATGTAAGCATTGAAAATTTCCGGGTCATTAACATCCATGGCATTATCTGGCCGGAATGCGGGTAAGACGGGTATTTCAAATCCATCTTTCTTTAGTTTTAAATGATGTTCAAGATTGTCTGCGGGATCATCCGTAGTACAGATTGTTTTAACATTCATCTTTCGCAACAGGTTGCGTACTGAGTATTCCTGCGTTCGCAATTGCGCGGAACAATTCTCATAAATCTCCTGGCCAGAATTGTTATTAAGTATTTCATTTACGTTAAAGTAACGCTGAAGTTCAAGGTGTGTCCAGTGATACAACGGGTTCCTGACGGTGTAGGGTACTGTTGTTGCCCATTGTAAAAATTTTTCACTATCGGGCCGGTTGCCGGTACAATAGCTTTCGTCCACTCCATTGGCACGCATAGCCCGCCACTTATAATGATCACCATACAACCAAACCTGTGTAAGATTTTCAAAACGCTTATCGTCTGCAATCTCATCCGCAGGCAAATGACAATGATAATCTATGACAGGCATTTGCCGTGCATAGTCATGGTAAAGCTTTTCTGCTGTTTTATTGTGCAATAAAAAATTATCGTCGAGGAAAGCCTTCATGTTAGCAGCGTTTAATCATATTTAGTGTATGGGAATTCTGAAGAGTGAGTAGTTAGTTGTGAGCAAGACTGATACCGGCACCCACTATTCACAACTGACCATTGAAAACTGGCTAATCACAAACTCACTCCTCTTTTCCAGGGAATAAAATCATCCTGGTTTAATTGAACAGCTTTTGGAACGATTTCTCCGCTGGCTGCTTTGATACAATATTCTAATATTTCTTCGCCCATATCTTCAATCGTCTTTTCTCCTTCGATGATGGGACCGGTATTGATGTCAATGATATCGCCCATTCTTTTTGTCAGTGCATTATTGGTAGAAACCTTAATGGTAGGACAAACGGGATTGCCGGTTGGAGTGCCAAGACCTGTTGTAAACAATATCAGGGTTGCTCCACTGGCTGCTTTACCTGTTGTTGCTTCCACGTCATTGCCGGGCGTGCAAACAAGGTTCAACCCGGCTTTGGTTGCAGGTTCTGTATAATCCAGTACATCTTCTACCGGTGATGTACCCCCTTTTTTTGCGGCACCGGTACTTTTAATGGCATCAGTAATCAATCCATCTTTTATATTGCCTGGTGAAGGATTCATATGGAAACCCGATCCTGCCTTATGCGCTTCGTCATTGTATGCTGTCATCAGGTGAATGAATTTTCTTGCTGCGGCTTCATCTTTTGTTCTGTCTATCAATTGCTGTTCAGCACCGCATAGTTCCGGAAATTCAGCCAGCAATATTTTTCCACCCAATGCAACCACCAAATCAGAAGTATATCCAACTGCAGGATTGGCGCTGATGCCACTGAAGCCATCGCTACCTCCACATTTAACACCAATTACCAGTTTATCAAGTCCCACAGATTCTCTTTCCAATTTATTAATTTCAACCAGGCCGTTAAAAGTTTTTTTAATGGCTTCACTGATTAATTGTTCTTCACTTTGTGATTGTTGCTGTTCAAAAATATACAGTGGTTTATCAAATGAGGGATTACGCTGCCTGATGTCTTCCAGCAAAGTTTTTGTCTGGAGGTTCTGGCAACCGAGGCTCAATATAGTAACACCTGCAACATTTGGATGATCTGCATAGGCGGCCAGCAGTTTGCCCAGTATGCCAGCATCCTGCCTGGTGCCACCACAGCCTCCCTGGTGATTGAGAAACTTAATACCATCTACATTTTTAAAAAGACGTGCAGTTGAACCATTCGTTTGTGAAGCAGACAAATCTATATTATTGATGTCTTCTCCTTTTCTAATTGCTTCGGCAAGCAGGTGCGCATAGGATTTATATTTCTGGGTAACCGCATATCCCAGCTCATTGTGCAGCGCCTCTCTTATCACATCCAGGTTACGGTTTTCGCAAAAAACAGTTGGCATAAATAACCAGTAATTGGCAGTACCCACCCTGCCGTCTTTTCGCACATAGCCTTCAAAAGTTCGCCCTTTGAATTTAGATACATCCGGAGGCTGCCAATGGTAACGGTAAGGCCTATAGGTAAATGGATCGGTGGCGTGTTTTGTATTCTCCGTGGTCATGAGGCCGCCTTTTTGAACCGGTTGCTGTGCCTTACCTACCAGTACTCCATACATGATTATTTCCTCACCGGTATTCAAATCTTTGTCGAAGAATTTGTGTTTTGCCGCAATATTGTCTTTCAGCGTGTAAGAGGCACCGTTATAAGATACCGTTGAGCCTTTTGAAAGATTTTGCAAAGCAACCAGGACATTATCCTGTGGATTTACTTTTAAAACCATTTGCTTCATCTGCCTTAAATATTTTACTTTTTTTACTTTATAATAGTAATGACACCGTTTCTGGGCTTTGCAAAGAGATGAGATTTTTCCTGATGGCCGCTTCAAAGCCCGGTAACAAGCTAAGATCTGTTCCCCATAAATCTTCATCCGACAAAGCAGACTTTACAAAGTTACCGCTATCTGCCATACGCCACAACTCGTAAAACCGTGAAGCTTTATCATCATTCACAACAAATTGGCCATTGATTGTATTAGCTATATAATTTCGATCTGCATTTTTATCAACATTCATTAGCAGGAGGTAAGCAGCAAAACCGAGTGCCATCATCTCCGGTACTTTATCTGATTTCTTATAATGCGCCAATAATACCGGAATATTGCGCATTTTCATTTTGGTTGTATACTGCAATGATATACTCTGCCACTGGTGCTCAATAAAAGGATTCCTGTACCGGTCCAGCACTTTTGCTGCAAAGTCTTTTGCTGTTTGAAGGGGTAATTTTTCACTTGTGATAGCAGGTGCAATTTCATCCATCATCAACCGGTTGATAAATGAATGAAAATGCAAATCATTCATGGCTTCTTTAACGGAGATAAAACCAAGTTGTAATGCAAGCGCACAACTAAATGTATGTGAACCGTTGAGTAATCGTAGTTTCAGTTCTTTGTAAATATTAATGTCTTCCGCTATAACAACACCCGGGTCGGCCTTGCTGAATGATAAAATTTCGATGGTTCTTTTATTGGAGGTTTCAATTGCCCAGAGTGAATAAGCTTCTGACATCAGCATTAGTTCATCAGTATACCCTAAATTATCTTCAATTGCTTTTTTTTCAATGTCCGGTAATTTTCCGGGAACTATTCTATCCACCAACGAATTGCAAAAATCATTGGATGTACTGAGCCATTCAATAAATTTCTCCTCCAGTTCATATCGTTTCGACAAATCTGTCAGTATTGCTTTAAGTTTCGACCCATTTTCAGTGATGAGTTCCGTTGGAACAATAACCATTCCGCTGGCGTCACTTCCTCCGAAAACTTTATAACGTTTGTACAAAAACGCCAGCAGTTTTCCGGGAAAAGAATGTGGCGGCGCGGCGTTTATATCTTCTTGTTCAGGCATTACAATTCCCACTTCTGTTGTATTGGAAATGATGATTTGTATTGATGGATGCTCAGCACATTTTAAAACTTCATCCCACCCATCACTTGCAGAAAGTACACGACTTACCGAGGCATTCACGATATTTTCTTCGATCTTTTTGCCTCCTGCGATTGCCCTGATACAGTGGGTGTATAAATTATCCTGTGCAGCAAAATCGTTTGTGTCTCCTTTGCTGGTTGACTTCACTACTACTATCCTGCCATTGAAAATTCCTTGCTTGTTTGCCTTGTCAATATAATAGTCGGGAAGACCACGCAGTAGTACGCCCGTACCAAACTGTAATACTTTTTCAGGGAGTGAAAAAATATCAGCGTTTGGAATACCTGGTATGCTGTTTTCTGCTAAGGTTTTGATAACTGTTTTGGACAACTTCATTCTTGCCTGTTTTTAATGCAATAACATTCGTCATCATCCGGGTGAAAAACTATGGACAATTTAAAAGACATGAATCTATGAAAACATGAATGAATCTCATGTTGCCATGTGGATTTATTTGTTTTATCATACCCTTAATGGCCATGCCGATTCCAATGGAACATTCATTCAGACAGGCTGGCAATGAATAATCTTTTCTTCCTTCCTGCTTTGATAAGCCAATTCTATGATTCGAATAACATTCGTTGCATCTTCAGCTGTTACAGGTACAGGTTTATTGTTTCGAATGGCCTCATACATACCATCGTAGTATTCTCCGTAATTTCCCCTGAGGGAAGGAATGAATTCCCTGATATTTGCACCCTCTCTTTCGGCATGCAGCAATCCTTTTTCATTTTCAGGTTCTACGCCCCAGTTAGGATCATTTGGCGAAATGTGTTCCTGTAATAATTTTTCCTGTATATCGGTTCTCGCTTTAATAAAGGAGCCCTTGTTGCCATGAAATACGTAAGAAGGCGGTGCTTCTTTAACCAGGTAGCTTGATTTTATCCTAACCCTCAATTGCGGATAAAATAAAATTAATTCCATATAATCATCAACTTTTGAAAGCGGACGCATAATGGCAATGTCTGCAAATACAGCATTGGGCATCCCAAATAACTGCAGGGCCTGATCTATTAAATGAGATCCCAGATCATACAGCAATCCGGTTCCCGGACCCGGTACTTCCTTATGTTGTTTGGGCCCTATCTCTAGTCTGAACCTGTCATAATGAATTTCTGCTTCGACGATCTTACCAAGCCAGTTTTCATCAACAACTTTTTTTACTGTTTTGTAATCGCTGTCGTAACGCCGGCTTTGATACACGGAGATCAGCTTATTGCATTTTTTCGCCAATGCAATCAGTTCGGCTCCCTCTTCCGAATGAATAGTAAATGGTTTTTCAACTATGATATGTTTACCCGCCAGCAGTGCTTTCCTGCTATACTCATAGTGCGTGGTATTGGGTGTGTTTATCACTACCAGTTCTATGGATTCGTCGGCCAGCATGTCTTCCAGGGTTCGGAATGTTTTAATACCGGGATATTTTGCCTGCGCCAGATTTTTTGTTCTTTCCCAGACTGCATATAATTCAAAGCACTTGTTAACATGAATAAAGGGGGCATGAAAGACCCATCCACTCATTCCAAAAGAACATAACGCTGTTTTGATTGGTTGTACATTTATTGCCATTCGTAAAATTAAAGGAGTGCCGCTGAATTGCAAAAGAGTATATAATAATTTGATAAAAAACGCTGCTTCAGATTTTGCCGGCATTTAAGGATAATAAATTGCGGGGCGGTAGATTAACTCAGTTTAACAGAGAGAGATACAGGTTGTGATGAAGACAAGGGCAAACAATTATAATGCAGCTCCTTTTTTAATGAATCGGATGAACCAGGTCTATGCATCTGAAGTGCAGTATCAATTCCTGAAGAATTCCTGCATATCTACTTCCAGTGCATTACTTATTTTACGGAGGGTCAACACTGTTACATTTGTTTTGCCAGATTCTATTCTGGACATGCTCGCTTTTTCAAAATGGCATTGTATCGCCAAATCGTTTTGAGTAAGTTTCTTCTTGAGCCTTATCTCTTTGATATTAGCTCCAAGGTTTACCAGGAATTTTTTCTCGGCCATAAAACAAATAATTAAAAATTCAAACATCTGCAAGGTAACTTAATTCATTGTTGTCGTCTATGACATTTGTCAGTACTTCGGTTGATATTTTAAATTAATAGGAAAATTGGACAATCAGTTAAAAATAACTTTATATCGAATTGCACAGGAGCAATTCAGTAATATCATTAAATATTCGCAGGCACAACTTGTGCATATTGCGATTATCACAACTGACAGCAGTACGAAAATGATCATCATTGATGATGGCATAGGAATAGACAATAGTAAAAAATCAAGTGGAATAGGTCTGAGAAATATACTTGCGCGCCTCAGCGTTATACATGGTACGGCAGTTATCAGGACGGCACCGGCAGAAGGATTTATGCTGGAAATAAAAGTACCATCAAATAAATATTAGCCGGAAACAATTTGCGTGCGGTGTAACTATCTTCAATGACAATTGATGGCTTGTCCCGCAGCATGCGGTAGTTCAGGACTGATAAACATAATACCAAGATTCATTCCACGAAGTATAAGTAATATTCCAGCGCCAATAATAAAAAAAGGAACTGATTTTCTGAATAATGATCTTACCGAAGGTTTAATCATTTGAGCACTATACGCAACTAATATCATTGCCGGTGCCGTACCTGCACCAAACATGGCCATGAAACCTACACCCTGTAATATTTGAGTCAGGGATAAAGTAGCTGCAAGCGCTAAGTATATCATGCCGCAGGGAAGTAATCCATTGGCCATACCCAGTAACAAAAACCCCGAAGGACCCGCACCCGATTTCAATATCCGGCCTATGTAATGTTGAATGTTTGTATAGAAACGGTTGAAAAACGAAAAATGAAGACTGTGCTTCTGAATAAAATACATGGCAGCCAAACACAGTATAAGTATACCAAGCGCTATAGAAAACCATTGTTGCAGCCCTGCTATATATATGCTTCTTCCCGCCAGTCCAAATAACAACCCTAAAATGGAATAAGTAATGACCCGACCCATCTGATACAATAAAATGGAAAATAATTTTGTCGTTTTAGAAAGTTGCCAGGTGGGCAATGCAAGGCTCAGGGGTCCACACATTCCTACGCAATGCAAACTACCTGCAAGACCCAATGTAAAACCCGTTATGAGGATTGCCCACATGATTTTAAAGAATGGTTACTTTTTTTTCGGAATAATAATTTTTGCCTTCTTTGTTCCAGTCTATTTTTATTGTGTAATTGCCAGGTGTAAGCACATGCGTTAGTACCTGTATTCCATTTTTGTCTGTTGATAATAATATTTTTTTGTCTTTTTTTGAATCATAGGCACAGTAAAACAATATAGAGCCTGACAATAGTTTGTCTTTCATTTCTTCGGGCATCTGTAAACTGATTTCTTTTCCGGATTGAATTATTTCCGGTAAATGACTCAGAGCATTGGCTCTTCCTGTGCCATCAATTATTTTTTGATAGACCAGCTCACTTTTATAATAGTCATTCTCAACCAGTTCGAAATTAGACTGGAAAGAACGGATGACCATATAAGATATCATGGCTGCAAAAGCGATAAATACAAACAGTATTTTATATCCCCAGTTCATAAGTTTGGTTTTAAAATATATTAAAAGGTCCCATAAAATTGGTTTCTAACACAGTAATTTTCGCATCCCCCTGCCATAAACCTATTCGCAATTCCATTTTTCTTTCTTTGATATAACTTTTGGGAAGCACAACAAAAAATGAGCCCTGGCCCTGTCCCTCTTTCTTTACAAAGATGTCCTTACCTTCTGCTTCTACAATGGTACCGGGTGCGGCCTCCAGTTTTAGCGTGAGCGGTACATCTTTGTTTGTCTTGTTGATAACTTTAATGACGTACAGGTTGGAGATACTGTCTGTTCCTCTTTCCTGGTACAAAATGCCCTGTGCTCTTACAATGGTACCATCCACATTTTTACGGGTTGCCAATACAAAAGTCAATAAACCTGCCAGCAGGATCAATACCACTGTATAGAATTTCATTCTGCCGGTATACTTCAGTTTTTGATTATTGGCTATACCATTTTCAGAAGCATATCGTATCAGTCCCCGTGGCCGCGAAGTTGCATCCATCATAACATTACAGGCATCAATACACGCAGTACAACCAACACATTCCATTTGCGTTCCGTTGCGGATGTCAATGCCGGTTGGACAAACCTTCACACATTGAAAACAATCAATACAATCGCCTGTATTAATTTCCGCTGATTGAATCTTCCTGAATTTTGCTCTGGGTTCACCTCTTTTGTAGTCATATGCAACTATCATTGAATTGCGATCCAGCAACACACTTTGCAATCGGCCATAGGGGCAAATAACGGTACAAGCCTGTTCCCTGAAATAAGCATATACCGCATAAAAAACACCGGAAAACACAAGAATGGATGAAAGCCCGGCTATGTGCTGACCTATGGGTTCATTAATTATTTTTTTTAATGCATCTACGCCAATGATATAAGCAAGGAAAAAATTAGCAATAATAAATGCCAGGAAAAAAAAGGCAACGTGTTTGCTAAGTTTTATTCTTATTTTTTCAGCGGTCCATTTGCTGTTCTTCAACATTTTTTGTTTTGCCGCATCTCCTTCAATCAGGTATTCTACTTTACGGAAAAGCATTTCCATAAATATTGTTTGCGGACAAACCCATCCGCAGAATAAACGACCAAAAGCAGCTGTAAAAAGAACCACGAAAACAATGAATGTAATCATTGTTACGCCGAATATAAAGAAGTCCTGGGGCCAGAAAATTTTTCCAAAAATGATAAACTTTGCTTCGGGAATATTAAATTGAAATAAAGGGTGGCCATTGGATTTAAGAAATGGCAAAGTAAAAAACAGTACAAAGAATCCAAGACTCACCAGTGTGCGAATATTATAAAACCTGCCTTTCGGCTTTTGTGCAAATACCCATTTTCTTTTACCTTTCGCATCTACCGTTGCAAGACTGTCGCGGAAAGATTCTTTTATTACTTGTTCACCTGGATTTATTGTAGTTTCCTTTTCCATAATTTAATTTGTCATACTCACTTTACCACTGAACTTACTTTCATTGACGTATCTGCGGAAGATTTCACCACAACTGAATCTTCTTTATATATTACACCTTGCGGTGCTTTTGGATTGGGAGGAGTGGTTCCTTTCAAAGATTTTACAAAACTTGCTAACTGTGCTATCTGTTTATTGGAATAGCTATTTTGCCATTGCGGCATTGCGTTAATTCCATAACGGATGGTTTTGAATATGCTTTTAAGATCTCCGCCGTGTATCCAGTAATCATCGGTAAGGTTAGGTCCCACGTTACCACCACCTTCCGCATTATGGCAGGCTACACAAGATTTAAGAAAGTTGGTTTTGCCTTCAGTAATGTCTGCCGCGTCTGTTAATAATTTTACCGTGTTTTCATCCACCGCATCACCTTTCAGTTTCAGGTATTCTTTTACTTCAAGGTCAGCGTTTGCAATGGCAGTTTCATATTCTTCTTTACTTGATGGACCGGTATGTGAAACCTGGAAACGCCATAAATAAATACAACTTACCAGTATGGTTAGATAGAATCCATATAACCACCATGGTGGAAGCCGGTTATCAAGCTCGCGGATGCCATCATAATCATGTCCCAGATCGATATCCGCTTCTTGTTCAACCGGTCTGAAACGATTTAAGCGGGCCCACCAGTTAAACAAAGGTTTCTTTGCTATAGCTTCCTGTTCGCCAGCTTCCAGTTTTTGTTTTTCTGCTTTTAATAGTATCCGGATATTCATTAATAATACCAGAATAACCAACAATTCCAGGAAAATTACAGATGCCATAAAGTAAAATGCTTCAGATGGCATTCCGCCAATCGCATTATCAGTTACGGGAGTACCGGTAGCCGCACCCTGCGCAAACAAGCCATTGCTGCAAAACATAAATAATATTATTGCAGTTGTTGCAGTTTTTGCTGCCGTTCCAGCATTTTTATCTTTTTTGATTTTAATTTCTGCAACACCCATCAATATATTGGCCAGTATAGCAATCACTAACAGCAGCAGTACCATTAATATAATAAAACTCACTTCCAGGGTGTTACTGAAGATAGACGGTGCCGGCGGACCTGCAGCCCAGGCCGGTTGTACATTTATCAATAATAAGCCAATACAAAATGCAAAGGCGTGTTTTAGTTTTTTGCTCATTGGTAAAAGCATGGTTATATATTTTTATAGTCTTAATTGTCGAGCGGTATCCGGCTTATGTCAGTGAATGTTTTTTTCTTGGTCTTGAATACCCATGTCAGCATACCCAGGAAAAAAACAAAGAACATGACCAGGGAAATAATTCCGAAAATATCAATGCCGCCAATTTTTTCTATATAGTGGATGAATTTCATGTGCTTTCTTTTAATATTTTTCTGCCAATGTTTTCTTTGGTTCTGATTTGATGTCTTTACCCACACGTTGCAGGTATGCTATTAATGCAATAATTTCTTTATCTGAAGGCGTCTGAATTTTATCTTTTTTAAGATTGGCCGCAATGGAATCTGCCTGCCGCATTAAATCATTATTGGCAATTTTATCGTAACCTTCAGGATAAGGAACACCCAGGGTTATCATGGCACGAATCTTAGCTGGCGTGGAAGCTGTATCCAGCTTATCATCCAGTAGCCACGTATACTGAGGCATCAGCGAACCAGGAGACATTGACCTTGGATCATACATGTGATTGTAATGCCAGCTATCCGGATATTTACCACCTTCCCGGGCCAAATCCGGACCCGTACGTTTACTACCCCACTGGAAAGGATGGTCATACACAAACTCACCTGCTTTTGAATATTCACCATAACGCGCTACTTCATCACGAAACGGACGAATCATTTGCGAGTGACACAGATAACATCCTTCCCGAATATAGATATCACGCCCCTGCAATTCAAGTGCACTGTATGGTTTTACACTTGCAATAGTGGGTATGTTGGACTTTACAAGGAAGGTTGGTATTAATTCAACTAAACCGCCAATAGCAACAACAATTAAACTCAGCACCAGCATGGTTACAGGTTTTCTTTCTAATATGCGGTGCCAGTATTCTTTTTTCTGGCTTACCTCTTTCATTAACGGTGCTGCTTCTGCGGCCTCATTGGGTATGAATACACCAGAAGCAATTGTTTTATACAGGTTGTATACCATAAATAAAGCACCTGTCAGGTATAATGCACCACCTATACTTCTGAGTACATAGAAAGGTTTAATGCTATTGACAGTTTCAAGAAACTGGAATTTTAACTGGCCTTCTGGTGTGAATGCTTTCCACATCAGGCTTTGCTCAAATCCAGCCCAGTACATTGGAACCGCATAAATGATAATACCGATGGTTCCTAACCAGAAGTGATTGGTAGCTAATTTTTTTGAGTATAAGTTGGTGCCCCACATTTTTGGCACCATATAATATAGTATGGAAAAAGCCAGGAATCCGTTCCAACCAAGACCACCTATATGCACATGCGCAATAGTCCAGTCAGTAAAATGTGAAATGGCATTCACACTTTTCAAACTCAGCATTGGTCCTTCAAAAGTTGCCATTCCATAACAAGTGATGGCTACAACCATGAACTTTAACACCGGTTCTTCCCTCACTTTATCCCATGCGCCACGCAATGTGAACAACCCGTTCAGCATTCCACCCCAACTGGGTGCTATGAGCATTACAGAGAAAACGACTCCAAGTGATTGTGCCCAATCTGGTAAAGCTGTATATAACAGATGGTGCGGGCCTGCCCAGATGTATAGAAATATCAGCGCCCAGAAGTGAATAATGGAAAGCCGGTATGAATAAACCGGACGGTTAGCCGCTTTTGGAAGAAAGTAATACATTAAACCAAGTACTGGGGTTGTGAGGAAAAATGCGACCGCATTGTGACCGTACCACCATTGTACCAATGCATCCTGTACACCAGCATACCAACTGTAACTTTTCATAAAAGAAACAGGAATCTCAATGGAGTTTACAATGTGCAACAGTGCAACGGTAACCCAGGTGGCGATATAAAACCAGATAGCAACGTAAAGGTGCTTTTCTCTCCTTTTAATAATGGTTCCAAACATGTTGATACCAAATACCACCCAGATAAGGGTAATGGCGATATCAATGGGCCATTCCAATTCCGCATACTCTTTACCGGTAGTCTTTCCCATCAGCAGTGACACAGCGGCGGCAGCAATAATAGCTTGCCAGCCCCAGAAATGAATCCAGCTTAGTTTATCGTTGAACATCCTGGCCTTGCACAAACGTTGCAATGAATAATAGATACCAGCAAACGTAGCATTACCTACAAAAGCAAAAATGATAGCATTGGTGTGTAATGGTCTAACCCGGCCAAAACTGGTTGGAGCAAGGTTCATAGTAGCAGCGGGCCAGTATATCTGTACGGCTGCATATAAACCTGCAAGCATTCCTACAACGCCAAAAAGTACCGTGGCATAGCCAAATGCCTTTACAATTTTGTTGTCATAATAAAATTTGTCTAATTGCATACACTGAAATGTTTAAAGGAGGTTTTGTGTTTTGGTATCAGTACCTGGTTTATCGTCAAATAATATCCTGGATGCCGGTGAGGAATCATCTTCAAACTGTCCCGATTTTACGCTCCAGAGGAATGCGCAGAGAAAAAGAGCGGCTACACTAACACTTGCTATAAGCAGGACAACTATTACGCTCATGCGAATTTTTTATAGGCCGTAAAAGTATCTCTGCAGTGAAAAAGAGGAGATAATAAAGATCATGCCTGTGGCTGATTTTTATCACGTTGTCTAAATGAGATCAGGAGTGTTTCTCACAGTTTAAGACGACGTGCAAGCCAGTTGCTGCTGCCGAAAGTGATCAGAAAAATGCAAAGTGAACTGCTGGGCATTAATATCGCCGCAATCATGGGCGAAAGGGTACCCTGAACCGCAAATGAAAGACCTACTATATTATAACCAATCGACAATATAAAACTGGCCATTACAATTTTCTGGTTCGCGCGGCAAAGACGGATAAACTTATTTAACTTAGAAAGTTGCAGTGCATCAATAATGGCGTCACTTGCGGGGGTGAAATTGTTGCTTTGTTCTGAGATAGCAATACCCGCATCACTTTGTTTCAATGCACCTGCATCGTTCAATCCGTCTCCAATCATTATTACTTTTTCTCCGCTATGTTGTAACTGTTTAATGTATTCAAGTTTGTCTTCCGGTTTCTGATGAAAAAGCAAAGTCGCTTTTTCACCCAGTAACAGGCGAAGGTTTTTCTTCTCGGCTGCATTATCGCCCGATAAAACAGAAAGCCTGTAATCCTTTTTCAATTCCTTTATCAACGAAGAAAGAGCACTCCTATAGTGATTGCTGAAACTAAACCAACCTTGCATATTATTTTCGAAACTTACAAACACCACGCTTCCCGGGCTATCGTTGTCTGTTCCCGTCACAAAACGGCAGGACCCTAATTTTAGCAGTTCTTTGTCCACAAATCCCTCAATTCCTTCACCCATTGTTTCTTTAAATCCGGCTACCACCGCGTTACCAGTTCCAGGAAATTGTTTTGCCAGCAGCTTGCTGAATGGGTGATTCGAACAGGCAGCCAACGCAGCTATTCTTTGTTGCTGATTATTGGTCAATGTCTTTCCCTCATATACAATTTCCTGTTGCAATGAAGAAGTTAGTGTTCCTGTTTTGTCAAAAACAATATGGGTTGCAGCCGCAATGGCTTCAATAGTTTGGGCACTGCGCAGGTAAAAATGATTGCGTGAAAGAATGCTGAGCAAGTTGCCGTTGGTAAAAGTATTTGACAATAAAAGTGCGCAGGGACAAGCGATGATGAAAATTGAAGTAACTGCCGACCATATCCTGGTGATATCATGCATTCCCCAGTAAACCGCGGTTCCCAACGCAATAGCAAAGACGATATAAGTAAAATAACGGCTCAGTAAATGCACAAATGACAGTTGTTTGTCTCCCGTTTTTTTTAGTTCGTCGCGGCCCCACAAAGCAGTGAGATAACTTTGCGCAACTTCTTTTACTACCAATATTTCAATATTACTGCCAATGTGTTTTCCTCCTGCATATACCAGTTCACCCATTTCTTTAACAACGGGCATTGATTCACCGGTAACAAAACTGTAATCAATAAACGCTTTTCCCCTTGTCAGAATTCCATCGGCTGGTATCAGTTCTTCGCTATGTATGACAAGTGTATCACCCAATTTTATGTCGGGCAGCTTTGTTGGCACTTCTCTCTCTTGTTTTAAAACAGACACTGCAACAGGAAAGTAGGATGTATAATCCCGATCAAATGAAAGCTGGCGATACGTTTTGTCCTGCAGAATTCGTCCGGCCAGCATAAAAAAAACTATCCCTGTCATGGAATCAAAATAACCTCCACCAGTACCCGAAAATACTTCCCAGGCACTGCGTATAAATGTTATGATGATGGCCAGCGCAATGGGTGCGTCAATGTTCAGAAAACGGTGTCGCAGGCTTTTCCAGGAAGATTGATAAAAAGGCAGGGCAGAATAAAGAAACACGGGAATGGCGAGGGCAAAATTCATCCAGCGAAAAACAGATCTCAATGTCGCTTCGCTGGCATCAATTCCCAGGTATTCGGGAAAGCTCATCAGCATGATATTTCCAAAACAAAACCCGGCAACCCCCAATTGATAAATCAAACTTTTATCGATCGACGGACGTTTGCCTTTCAAATCCCTGAGACTGATATAGGGTTCATATCCGATCCGGGTCAATAATTCAACAACTTTTCGGAGGTTTGTTTCTCTGGATAAAAATAGTATGTCTGCTTCCTTCCTGGTAAAATTAACTTTGCTCGAAATAACACCCTCGTCAAGCCGGTGCAGGTTTTCCAGTAAATACAAACAGGAACTGCAATGAATCTGGGGCATGTAAAAACTCACACGTACCTGTTTATCGTCTTTAAAACTAATAAGACTGGATTGTATAGCCGGGTCATCCAGAAAGGCAAATTTATCTTGCCGCACTTTCACTCTTTGCGTGATACCCGGGTTTTCATTGAGATCATAATATTCGCATAAGGCATGCTGGTTTAACACCTGGTATACCATTTTGCATCCTTCACAGCAAAATGGCTTATTATCCAAACGAATGGAGGAATTTGCACAGGCTTCCCCGCAATGATAGCAATGTAATTTTTTATCTTCTTTTGTACGAGCCTGCATGATTCCGTATAAAAAGCGAAAATAAAAGAGCCCGCAAAGGACTTCCCTGATCAACATCAGTAATCAATATGACTTTGCTCAGGCATCACATTACATATTTTTTTAAAATTTGTTTTAAATAGAAGCATACCTGCATTTTATCACCGGAATAGTTGACTATGTTTTTGAAAACCTTAGAGATTAATCCTGCTACAACCGTGTCGGAGATAGTGGCAATGAATCACCGCACTGCAGAGGTATTCCGCAAGTACGATATAGAATATTGTTGTGGTGGTAAATGGCCGCTGGAAACCATCTGCATGATAAAGGGTCTTCAATTCGATGACCTAAAAAAGGAACTAGAAAACGCCAGTCGCACAACACAGTTGCCTCCTAACCTCGACTATCACTCATGGGACATCGATTTTCTTACCAACTATATCATACATGTACACCATCATCATCTTATAAAATCAATGACTGATACGGAAAATATTTTACAACATTTTACTGTGGAGCATGAGAAGAAATATCCTTTTATGATGGAGGTGCAACTGCTTTTCAGAAAATTAAAAAAGGAATTGATTCCTCATTTGCAATATGAAGAGGAAATAATTTTTCCCTATATCCGCCAGGTTTCTCATGCATTCGAAAACAATGACAGTTACGCTAAATTACTGGTTAAGACCCTGCGGAAACCATTGGATAAAATGATGCACAACGAACACGAAATACTCACGGATCCAATCTTAAAAATCAGGAACCTTACAAATAGTTACCAACCTCCGGAGAAAGCCTGTACCAGTCACAAAGTAGTGATGGGAAGGCTTAAAGAAAATGACAATGATCTGATGCAACACGTTTACCTTGAAAATGATGTACTTTTTCCAAGGGCACTCCAGATAGAAAAGGAATTACTCAAATAATCATCACGGATTACCACAATTTTTATTCCTGTCACAACATCCTGGCAACGCGAACAATCCAGCTGAACTACCATGTTCAAATTAAAATTTTGTTTAATTTCTAAAAAGAATATAAGGATTATATTTGACCAACGGAATTTTACAGATTCGTTCATAAAATAGACATCACTGTATGCAGGGACTGGTAGGTTTTGAACATCTGACTTCTTTATTTGAAAATGCTACGGAAGGTATTATTCTTACCAATAGCTTGGGTAAAATTGTTCTGGTAAATCCGGCTGCAGAAAAAATGTTTCAATATGGAAGTGGTGAAATAATTGGTCAACCCATTGAAATATTGATTCCTGAACAATTTAAACCTCATCATCATAATCTGAGAGCCGGCTTTTACCAACACCCTTCCAACCGGGCCATGGGACATAACCGTGACTTGTATGGGAGGCGAAAAGATGGAACGGGTCTTCCTGTTGAGGTAAGCCTTAGTCACTATAAAAAGGATGAAGAGCTTTTTGTAATTGCATTTATTGTAGATATTACACAAAGAAAGGAGATTGAAAACAATATGAAGCGCCAGCAGTTTGAGCTGGAACGAATCAGTAATGAAATAAGGAAACTGAATGCGGAACTGGAAGTGAAAGTGGAAGAACGTACCATGATTTTAAAAGAAGCATTGCAAAAACTGGAACAGTCCCAGTCCGAACTAAGTGGTGCGTTGGATAAAGAAAGGCAACTCAATGAAATTAAGAGTCGCTTTGTAGCCATGGCTTCACATGAATTCCGTACTCCATTGAGTACAGTGCTTTCTTCGGCTTCCCTGTTGTCTAAATACACACAGTCCGGTGAGCAGGAAAAACGCGACAGGCATATTACCAAAATAAAAAGCTCTGTAAAGAACCTGAATGATATTCTGGAGGATTTTCTTTCGCTGGGTAAATTGGATGAAGGAAAAGTTACCGGTCATATTACTGAATTGGATCTGCAGGATTGCCTGACCGATACAATAGAAGAGATGAAACCGTTCCTGAAAAAAGGCCAGCAGGTAAAATTTGAATACGAAGGCAATTCTAGTATTTATTCGGATAAAAAGTTGCTGAGAAATATTATTATTAATCTTATCAGCAATGCCATTAAATTTTCGAATGAAGGCAACAGCGTTTATATTAGTTCTGCTGTTAACAATTCAAATGCAGTAATTTCGGTAACAGACGAAGGCATTGGAATTGGTGAAGAAGATCAGCTTCACCTTTTTGACAGTTTTTTCAGGGGCGCTAATGCAACAAATATCCAGGGTACAGGGTTAGGTCTTCATATCGTTCAGCGGTATGCGTTATTGTTGGGAGGTGCCGTAGAATTGAAAAGTCGGCTTAATGAAGGAACCACCGTTATTATAACAATTCCATCCAATCAATTAAGTGTATGAAATCTATTTTAATTATTGAAGACAATACAGATATCAGGGAAAACACAGAAGAGATACTCAACCTGGCAGGATATAAAACATTCAGCGCTGAAAATGGCAAACGGGGTGTTGAACTGGCCATCAAAGAAAGACCTGACCTGGTAGTATGCGATATTATGATGCCGGAGCTGGACGGCTATGGTGTGTTGCACCTGCTCAGAAAAAATATAGAAACACAAAATACACCCTTCATTTTTTTAACAGCGAAGGTTGAAAGAACCGATTTCAGAAAAGGTATGGAAATGGGTGCCGACGATTATATTACCAAACCTTTTGAAGACATTGAATTGCTGAATGCAATAGAAATCAGGTTGAAAAAATCAGAAGTGCTGGATAAGAGATATTCCCTGTCTCAACAGGGGATCAGTGATTTTTTGAAAGATGTAAAAGGTGCAGGACTTATAAAAGAGCTTTCTGAACAATACAGCATTGAAAGCTATAATAAAAAGCAGAGCCTTTACCTGGAGGGAAGACGTCCCAAGTTTTTATACTACCTGGTGAAAGGAAAAGTAAAAGGTTATAAAACACATGAAGATGGTAAGGAATACATTACGGATATTTTCAGTGAAGGTGATTTCATGGGTTATACATCACTGATTGAAAACAGCAACTATATAGAAAATGCCGTTGTACTGGAAGAAGCCGATATATTGCAGATACCCCGCGAAGATTTTTTACAAATGATATATGGTGATATCAGTGTTGCCAACAGGTTTATCCGTATCATTACTCAAAACGTTAAAGAAAAAGAAGAACGGTTGATCAGCCTCGCTTATAGCTCTCTCCGGAAACGGGTTGCAAAATCATTGCTGGATATTCACCGCAAATTCAATGCGGATGGCAAAAGCAACTCCATAGAAATTTCGAGAGATGATATTGCCCACTATGTTGGCACCGCAACGGAATCGTTGATACGCACCCTTAGCGATTTTAAAGCTGAAAAATTAATTGAAATCAAAGAAGGTAAAATTAAGATCAGTAACCTGGATAAATTAACCAACCTGCTTTATTAGTCATAATTGATTTCATCATTGGCTGCTTCATCTATCAGCGGTTTTTTGCTGGAATGTGCCAGCTCCATACCGTGTTCGTTTTGTTTTTGAAGTGTCCAGTTATCCGTGATAGTGGTCTGTAACCAAATAGTTCCCGAATGACGAAATACCTGAACATTCAATCCAAACTGCTCCTTTAATTTTTTTTCAAGATCACTTACTTTCATGGCGTCCTGGATCTCACATAAGCCATCAACAACTTTTGGCTGGCAGTCACCAATCCGTTTATGATGAGGCACAACCTTATTGACCCCAACACCATTTTTATCTTTTGGTTTTGAACGATCCTGGAAAAACTCCAGTTTTAGGTAAGGGAAAGCCTGGTTGAATTCATCCTGCACTTCAGAAACCAGTCGATTTGGTGCTATTCTCAATAACATTTCTTTTTTGCTACAAACTTAATTTGAATGATGCCTGCATTATATGAGCATAGTCCGGAATGCAAGTGATTTTTATCACTCGCTTAGTAGTTAATCAGGTCACATGCTTTATATTAAGAGAAATGATTGAGCAGAATCATTTGCAAACTGACCAATGTCATGCTTGTAAATAAATAGTTGAATGAAATTTATGCATGGAAGATTTGCAGTGATGAAAATCATTATCCATTCACTTTTCAAACAATTACAATGAAAACGCTTATTGTACCGGTGGATTTTTCAGCAACTTCTCAGAATGCCGCAAACTACGCACTTGAATTTGCAAAAGTTATAAAGGCCAGTGTTACCCTGGTAAATGTGTGCCAGGTTCCGGTTCCGTTTAGTGAAGTATCCGCACCACCCTATTCTCTTACAGAATTAATACTGGACGCCGAAGTTCGCATTAAAGAGATGAAAGATAACCTGTCAAAAAAAACAGGGGAAATAGTTGAACTATACACTGAAGTGTTAGAAGGAAGTATCAGTACCGAGCTTGAGAATTTTTGTAAAGTCATACAACCATTTGCAGTTGTGATGGGTGCCTCCGGTGCCGGCGCTATGGAAAGACTTATATATGGAAGCCATAGCATTTCCGCGGCGAAGCATTTATCCTGGCCATTGATACTAGTTCCAAGGACCGTCAAATTTAAAAACATCACGAAGATTGGATTGGCCTTCGATCTCTTAAACGTGAAACAGACCCTGCCTATAGCTGAAATAAAAAAAATAGTAAATGAATGTAATGCACAATTGCATGTATTGCATGTGGTATCAAAAAAACAGGAATTTGAAGACGAAGCAAGAAAAGAATCAGCATGGCTGAAAGAAGCGCTGGACGATATTAAACCCACATTCCATTTCATGAACAGCAGCAATGTAGACGAAACCATCAATGATTTTTCAGTATATAACCAGTTGGATTTGTTGATGGTAATTCCAAAAAAGCATGGCCTGATAGACAGGATTATCAATAAGAGTCATACCAAAAAACTGATACTTGAAACGCAGGTGCCTTTGATGTCAATTCATGAATAATTTTTTCAATCGCCAGTTTTAGTTGGTAATCATTTTTACAAACAATTAAATTAAATCATTACCCTTTGCGTGATTTCAATTTTAGCTTACCGGGCTATTCACATTATTAAAATCCGGAGAATTCAATTCCTATACAGACTATTAAAACATAGCAGCGTAAAAAAACAGGGCCTTACATCATCTAATTTTCCATCTGAGTTGTAAATCAGCAATTATGAAAAAAATATTATTGATTGAAGACAACGCCGATATCCGTGAAAACACCGCGGAAATTTTGGAATTGACTAACTATCGCGTCTTTACTGCTGAAAATGGTAAAGTAGGTGTGGAGCTCGCGTTGCGTGAAAAGCCAGATTTAATTGTTTGCGACATAATGATGCCTGTACTGGATGGCTATGGTGTTCTACACATGTTGAAAAAGAATGACGCTACGAAGAATACGGCTTTTATATTTCTTTCTGCCAAGTCTGACAGAACAGATTTTCGTAAAGGAATGGAGCTTGGCGCAGATGACTATATCAGCAAACCTTTTACCGAAACTGAGTTGCTGAATGCAATTGAAAGCCGGTTAAAAAAAGCAGCACAGGTCAATGCAGACTTAACCAATGAAAAACCTGCACCCGGAAATGAAATAAGTGTGGCGGATACCATTCGCGATCTGGTTAGTAACCGTGATATTAATAAGTACAAGAAGAAGCAAGTGGTTTTTAATGAAGGAAACCGGCCATCCTGCTTGTACTATATTCAAAAAGGCAAAATAAAAACATATAAATCAAACGAAGACGGTAAAGAACTGGTAGTTGATCTATACCATGAAGGTGATTTCCTGGGATACGTCGCCCTTTTTGAAAACAACAATTACAGGGAAACCGCGGAAGCCATGGAAGATTCCGAACTGGCTGTAATTCCCAAGGAAGATTTTGAATCCTTTATTTATCAAAGTCCGTCGATAAGTAGAAAATTTATTCAAATGCTTGCCATGAACATTTCCGAAAAGGAAACCCACCTGATTAATTTAGCATATAATTCTTTGCGTAAGAAAGTAGCGGATTCATTGCTAAGAATCTATAAAAAATACAACCGTGTGCATGAAAATAATTTTCCGATAGCACTCAGTCGGGAAAACCTTGCCAGTGTTGCAGGTACTGCTACTGAATCACTGATCCGTACATTGAGCGATTTTAAAAATGAACGGCTGATCGATATCAAAGAAGGAATTATCATTATTCTCAATGAGAAGAAACTGGAGAATCTTGCGAATTAATCTTTGAAATGTTTGTTGTAATTTTTACCTGATAATTTGCTGCTTCGCTAAATTGGTTACAATCAGTTTACCATATTCATGCGCCAGGCTTTCTGCAGAATCCGGATCGAATGACTCTGTTTGAACGGAGTATAGCAATTCATTTGAATGGATGCTGTAGAAATTACTCTCCCAGAAATATTTGGTATCCATCTGGTAATAGTCGCGGCTGTAAACGCGATCATACAATGTGTTGTAATAACCTGGAAAATTGTACTGATATTTTGTAAAAGGAGAATAATGAATTCTGCCAGGCATATAATATCTTTCCCTTTTCTTATCCAGCAGCACAATGGTTACAACAGCGTCTACCCCACTCTTATGCAGTTTCTGAATTACCTCATCCTCCTTCATATTTTCGAAGGATTTTGGTCCATATTCTTTCAGCGATGAAACGGCTGTATAACCTCTTTCTGAGAGATCCCCTACCAGGTGATTTTCCATTTTCTCACGCAGGTTCCTGTCATTGTACAAAATCAAACCAACAACCATTATCTTGTCGTAATTCTTTTGTGGAATGGCTTCTGCTTTCCAGGAATGCGTGATACGTGAGGAAGAACAACCTGTCATCACCAATAAAGCAAATATGCCGGCTATCATACTTATTTTCATACTTCTTATTTGAAATACAAAGTAGTTCCGCACCGGCACAAAAACAATGATAACTGTCACGGACAAATGCAATTTTTATCACCAATGGAACTTATTATAAACATCTTCATAAAGGACAAGGCGACCGTTGGCATTAAGCCAGGCAGTGTGGTATAACACAAATACCGGAATGGGTTCAAATGCAGGAACAGCAATAGGCGACTGGTACTTCAGGCAGCCTTTCTCAACAAGGGCATCAATGACTATGCTTTTTTCTTTTAATAAAAAGCGCGCAACCTCAATTGCTTTTTCCAGGCGCATGCAACCATGACTAAAATACCGCCTGTTCAAACTAAAGAGATTTTTCCCCGGTGTATCATGAAGGTAGACATCATAAGGATTGTAAAAATTAAGTTTAACTATGCCCAGCGAGTTATCGCAACCCGTAGATTGACGGATAATGTAAGGGAAATTGCTGATGCTTAATGACACCCAGTCAATGGTTAGTGGATTTAGCCTCTTGCCGGTTTTATTTAATACCTGGTAATTGTTCTCTTCAAGAAAGCCGGGGTTTTTTTTTATTTCTGGCAGCAATTCCCTGGTAGCTATTTTAGCCGGTACGTTCCAGTAAGGATATAATATAACTTCAGTGATTTTGCTGCAGAGTGTTGGAGTTGGAGTATTTCTCTTGCCAACAATTACCCGTGATTCAAGTACAGGTTTGTTTCTTTCAAACAATAATAAATTGGCAGAGGGTATATTCACTAGGATGGTATGGCCCTGTTGTTTCATGCAACTCAGCCAACGCAAACAATTAAGCGTTGCAGATAGTTCTTTAATCCTGATTGCCAGCGGAACATTGAAAGCTTTCAATGCTGTTAACTTCAGCACAGCATCATTCTGTAAACCAAACAAGGACTGGGCTGCCATTACACTGTTTTTTATTCGCTGTTCACTTAACAGTGTTGTATCGTCAATAAAGCCCAATTGACCAAGCCTTTGGATCAGCGGCTGATTGCTGTTATTTAGTTTCACCGATTTAACCAGCACATCTTTAAATTCCGGAACTCTTGTTTGCTGTAAGAATGCATTCAATTGCTTTTTCACAGACAAGTATGCAGTTTCCTTTTGTTCCAGATCGGATAGTACATAAGCGAACTTTTCTCCAATCGTATAACTATGCAACAATCCTCCAATATTAAAACAATCAGGTGAATATTGTAGCCCATTATAGGATACAGGTTCAGGTGAATTACCCATCAACACATCGTGTATAAAATGGATGGCAGCATCTGCAAATCTTAATTCAGTAATGAGTGAATCTTTTTTGGTAGGCTTTGCAACAAGATCAGATTCGGAGCTTGATAATTGCTGAGGCTGATAATCTGCCGGTATCAGACCAAGTTCTTCTGCATGCAGGATGAATTGCTGAAGAGATCGCCGGTTAAATTCACTGTTTACCCAACACAACTGGTAACCATTCAACCTGTAAAATTCATTAACTTCTTTCTCAAACTGAATACGGTAAGTTGAAACAGGATTTCCTGTAAGAAATTGTTGCAGGTTTTCAACCCTTGTTTGTGCGGGTAATTTAAATGACAACAAGAGCAATATCACCTTTACAAAAACCAGGCATTTTCTTAAAGACATGACAATATTTATAAGACTTCACTGAGCCAGTTATTGAATTCAGCATTGAGTTCAAGAAAATTATTTTTTACCTTCTTTAATCCATTGCGCAAATCCTGTTGTTTACTTTTAACCTCGGTCTGATATTCATTCACGCCATTTGTTTTTGATATCAGGGATTGCTGTTCCAGCATTTCGCGGTATAGAAGACCAAGGATTTCGTCACCCTTCAACATACGATTGTGAAAATTTTCTACCCTTTCTATCAGTTCTTCATCGTTATTACCAATATCTTTTACAATATCCGACAATCGATTCTTTGCATTATTATTTTCTTCGGATAAAAATACCAGCAACCTCTTCCAGGTTTCAATTTCAAATTCGAACTGAGTTTTTAAAAAATTAGCAGGGAACATTGCAGTTTATTTAATAGTGGCACCATGTAATATTCCATTATGAATGTATTTTCTTTTCAGGCTACTTTGACCAATACTTGTCAGGGACTGTGCTGATTGATATCAATCCAGTATAACAAAAACCCCGCTGCAATATAACAGCGGGGCTAAACATTGAATGGCTACTGCCTTATTTCACAGTAATGTGTTTGTTGACGATAACTTTTTTCGCTTCTTCTTTTTTTGGAAGACGCAGTTTCAAAACACCATCTTCATAATGGGCATCTATTTTCTCTTTGTTCACCTCATCAGGTAAAGTGAAGCTGCGGCTAAAAGAAGAATAATTGTATTCCTTGCGGGTATACTTCGATTCTTTTTCTTCATTCTTTTCTTCCTTTTTGCAACTGATGGTAAGCATGTTGCCTTCAACTTCAATGCTGAAATCATCTTTCTTCATACCTGGAACGGCCATTGAAACATTAAACTCATCTTTGGTGTCCGTGATATTCACAGCCGGAACATCTAAAGTGTTTCCAATCAAGCTGCTTTTATCAAACCATATGTTCCATGGACGGATAAAATCATCAAATAATGCCGGAAGTGTTTCTCCGCCATTTCTTGTTAATGCTCTTGTTGACATATAGACCTCCTTGATTTTAAATGTTGTGATAATTTATTTGACATTACAAATATAAATTCTCTTGTACGCCCAGATGAACGACTTCCATCAGATATTTTAGTGAGTGTGGTCAGTATATGCGACCGGCGGAAACCAACAATTGAAACATGAAATATCAATCAGCCCTGTGGATATTTCAAAATATATATCAGCCTTCAACCGGAAGATTTGTCTTATATAATTCAAACCACATTACGGAAGCAAATGATACTGCCAGGCATAGTAAAAAATGACCGCCGCTGATAGATGTTAATTCAAACAAAATCCTGACGGGTGTTACGTAATGAATAATAGCGAGGAATGAAATTGAAATGATAAAAACTGGTAAAGCCAGGTTGTTTTTATAATGGAAAGTCTTTGTGAAGTTTTCGGTAAATGATCGATTGGTAAAAGTTAGAAAGATATTACTTAGCACCAGTGTAGTAAACACTTCCGTTCTTGTTTCTTCCATGGTATAGCCTTCGCTCATAAACCAATAATACAATATTAGTATCCCTGCCGAAATAATAAAGCCTTGTACAATACTGATGAATAACTCATTCCTGGTAAACAAACCTGTATTCCTGTTTCTTGGTTTCATTCGCATAATATTTCCTTCCACTGGTTCTCTTTCAAAAAAAACAGAACAGGTAGGTCCCATTATCAATTCAAGAAAAATAATATGCACAGGTGTAAATATGTTGGGAAATTTCCATCCAAGTAACAATGGCAGCGATGCAGTAAAGATGATGGGTATGTGAATAGAGATTATATAACGAACTGCTTTTTTGAGGTTACTGAAAATCTTCCGACCCTGCTGTATTGCTTCTGTCACTTTTTCCAGGTTATCATCCGTTAAGATGAGATCAGAAGCCTGTCTTGCCATTTCAGTACCTTTCTGCCCCATGGCAATACCAATATGAGCTGATTTCAATGCCGGCGCATCGTTTACACCATCTCCTGTCATTGCTACCACTTCATCATTTGCTTTCAAAGCTTCTATAACTTTCAATTTCGCTTCAGGAAACATCCTGGTAAATATATTTGTATACTTTACTGCTTTTTTAAGTTCATCAGCAGACATACCCATTACCTCACTGCCATTAATAAATTGAAAGCTACCGTTCATGCCTGCCTGCCTGGCAATATTGACGGCAGTTTCAGCATAATCCCCTGTAATAATCTTTATGACAATATTTGCTTCATAAAATTTTTTAAATACTGCCGCTATGTTTTTCCTTGGTGGATCATACAACCCTAGTAATCCCTGGAACTTCCACTCAAAGTCATCCTGAATAACTGGTAGCGGACCATTGGCATGTGTTGCTGCAGCCACAGCTATCACGCGGTATCCATTGGATGCCAGCGAATGACTGTACTGTTCAATTTTTTTGCAGTCGTCTTTATTCAATCCACAGATTTTGATGATCCTTTCTACGGCTCCCTTTGCAGCAACTAATTTTATATTATTATACTCATACACGTGTGTCATCATCGGCGGCTTACCTTCCAAATCATATTCATATACCATTTCCAAATCTTGATGTGAGTTGCCATCAGTATGTTGTTCATAGACTTTCCAAATAGCTTTTTCCATTGCATCAAACGGCGACTTTTCACTTGCGAGTACTGCATATTTCAATAAGTTTGGTTCTGGTATCCTGGAATTATTATCTATGTCGGTAAGTTTATCGCTTTCGAAATCATACAGCGTTTTTACTTCCATTTTGTTTTCAGTGATGGTTCCTGTTTTATCAAGGCAAATGACAGTGACTGCTCCGAGATGTTCGATTGTTTGTGGTTGGCGGGATATTATTCCCAACTTACTCATATGATAGGCACCGAGGGCCATGAAGGATGAAAAGGCAACGGGTATTTCTTCAGGGATAGAAGCCATTGCCAATGTTAATCCAAAAAGCAGGCTCACAGTAATATCACCGGTTTTGAGGTAATTGACAAACCATATTATAAGAAAAGCGCTGATACCAAAAAAAGCAAACCCCTTTACAAATTTTCCAATTTGCATCTGCAAAAGGGTTTCAGGTGCAGTATAGCCACTGACTGATTTCCCCAATTTACCCAACACAGTATTATTTCCGGTTGCGGTAACACTTGCATAGCATTTGCCCGAATTAATCGTTGTACCCTGGTATAATAGATTGTTACTGCCATTATAATTCTTGTCAACAGGCATACTTTCCCCTGTAATTACAGACTCATTGACCGTTAAATCATTTCCCTGTACAACATTGGCATCGGCAGGTATTTTACTTCCTTCTTCCAATAATATTATATCACCCGGAACCAGATCCGCAGATAAAATAACTTTTTCCGCATTGTCTCTTATCACTGCTATTTTTGGTTCGGTAAATTCTTTGAGTGCTTCCAGTGCGCGGGTACTTTTTATATCCTGGTAAAACGAAATGGCCGCTACAAACATCATGGCAGCCACCATCATCCATCCTTCATTTATTTTCCCCAGAATAAAATAAAGCGCGCAGGCAACCATTAACAATATAAACATTGGCTCCCTGAAAATGTCAAAGACTATATGAAAAAAGCGTCGCTGCTTTTCCAGGCTGAATACATTTTTACCATAGCGTTGTTGTAGCTCGGCTATCTGCGTTTCTTTCAGCCCTGGTATATGTTCAATGTGAATTACTTTGCCCGACATAGTGTTTATATAATTGATGGCTTTAATGGGCCCGGCACTTTGCTATCATTCGTCTTTGGTTGCGTCGCACACTTGTACGGCAGCAATTTAACTGAACAATAGAAACTTCAACTTATACTTTCGCTTTGTTCCAACGTTTTAGTTGGGGAAGCATATTTAGTGATAGGTGAATAATGTTCTCCGGAATATGCCTGTTCTTCATTTGTTGCTCAATGATTGTTTTCATTTTTTCAACACTCATATCTTCAGTTGTGAATATGCCCTGCTGGTAACAATATTTACAATACTCATTACTTAATGAGCCATCTTTTTCAGTGCCTTTGCTGGTGGCATCGTCTATTGGCAGGGTGCAGCTCTGGCAAAACAATTTGGGTTCCATATGAAATTAATTAAAATGGTGAAATTCATTTTTTCAGCCATTCGTCAATTTTAACTCCTGCTTTTTCAAACATCTTCCTGGTGAATTTTGCAACCAGCAGGGATATACTGCCTGTCATGATATCATTCTCTTTACCATGTTCTTTTCTGTTGAACGACTTTGATATAACTTGTTTAGCGATATTCTTAGGTTGCAAACTGTCCTTTAAATCCCGCCAATCATAGTGGATGGCTTTTTCCAGTTCAACCCTGCGTTGATCCAGTCGTTGTTTTTCCTGCAGTAACTGAAAGGGGTTACTAATTTTTGGAATCGTCCTCATCTTCTTTAAATAATTGGTTTAACATACTATTCATGATAGGCATTCTCAATAATCTTTCTTTCATCAACCAGACAAACAAACCTAAGAATAAATAAATGCCGGCCACTATTAGAAAACCCCAGTGAAGGGCACCGGTTAATATGGCAAGTGCATATGCCAGCGAAATGCTGGCAAATACTATAACAAATAAAAAAACCAGCGCTACGATAGTTGTAGCAATCATATTTGCCAGCATCTTTGAACTTTTCTCCGCGGCACTGAGCTTTACCGAAGCAATCCGGTTATTCACGTATTCTTTTACATGAATCGCCAGGTCTTCTGCTTTGTTGAAACTGTCTTCCATGAGAATAGATTTATAAACTGGTTATCAGACCAATTGTTCGGCTTTTTCTTTCAGTGAGCCGATACCAGCATGAATGCTTTCTTTCAAGTCACTTAGTCTTTCTTTGCCTTTTTGAAAGTTTTCTTTCATTGAATTGGTTAATTCATTGCCTGTATCAATGATTTTCTTCCTGGTTTCTGTGCCACGGGCTGGTGCAAACAATACACCCAATATTCCTCCAATGGCCAACCCTGTTCCTAATGCTATCAATACTTTGCTGCTGTTTTTCATAACTTAAAATTTAACAAGTGAAATTTTGTACAGAATAAAGGTAGATACAGCAAAAAGAGATCAGCATGATCACGAACAAACGGGTACATGATTATTATCAGAGACGCGATAAGGTAAACGCTGAAACAATTGTAAAGTTCCTGTTACAGCCGCTACAGGAGCATTGTTTGGAAAAGTAAGGACGCGGAATTGTGATTCATTCTTTCTTTAATTGTAATCATTTCTGCCTGCCATTGTAATCGCAGTGCCCGCAATTGATTTCTTTCAACAGCATTTACTTCATTCAACCAGGATGGTTTCAGAAAATCAACGCCAATATATTTGTCAACAAACTGGCCCAGATCATCGGCTATGTTTTCAGCTTTGCTTATCTCGCTGTCTGGAAAAAACAAAACTTCAGCAGACTGTTTCTCATCCTCCTTGAACATTTTTACTACATACAACAAATCTTTTACATTTTTGCGAAGCGTATGCATATCATCGTCTGTCTGTTGTTTCGTAGATAAAAAGATGTTGATGATGGCTGTTTTTTGCCGGACGAATTCCCTGATCTGTTCACCACTGATGGCAACAGGCAAATTATCAATAATACCAGATTCGGCTTTGGTAAGCGAATCCTGCTCCAGTTTCAACTGCAATTTCCGCTTACAGTGCGTCGTTTCATCTTCCAGCAATTGAATGTATCCCACAGGCAGACTACGCTGCTTAAAGGCATTGCTGACATTTACTGTATGTAACTGAAGATCTCTAAGACTACCTGCCGCCAGGTATAATTTTCTCAATTTTTCAGGAAGCTTCAATTCGTCGGCATCATCTAAAGTGGCTGCCACAAGCCTTATCAAGGCTCTTAATCTTTTTACCTGAACACGAAACTGGTGAATGGCTTCCTGGTCAAAATCATTTTCAATGGCAGGAAGCAATTGCTTTAATTTTTTTAAGTATTTTTTTATGAGTTGTTCCATCTTTTCCCTTTCCATAATGTTGCTTTTGCAATGGTAATTTACTTTTTCGGGACAAACCTTTTGTATGGCAGGCAACCTTGCCTATTCTTCCATTCATCGTTCGCTGAAATGTCGGCTGCCGGTATCGGTAAGGGTTATAATTGAAGGAATAACTTATCAGCATCTTCTTTCCTGCACAATTCTGTGCCCGCATTCATGGTTGCTGCTGTACCACACGCAACACCATACTTAGCTGCGGTTGTAATTTTGTTACCATTTATCAAGCTAACTACAATGCCTGCTACCATGCTGTCACCAGCACCCACTGTACTTTTTCTTTTAACAGCAGGTGCCATTATTTGTTGCGCGAAGTTTTTAGTTACCAGCATGGCGCCTGCAGCACCCATGGAGACCACCACAACTTCACAATTACCCTTCTCAATAATTTGTTTTGCCAGTTGATCAACCCGGTTTGCATTTACTTCTTCTTCATCTGCAAGTGAACTCAATTCATTGAGATTTGGTTTCAGTAAATAAACCCCTTCGTCTGCAGCATGCCTCAAAGCTTCGCCGGATGTATCTACAATAAATCTAGCTTTCTTTTTTTTTGCAATCACAGCAATCCTTGCAAAGATATCCAGTGGTATTCCTGCGGGCACACTGCCACTGGCGATAATATATCCGGCGTCGGTAATTTTTTCGATTTGCCTTAATAATTCCTGCCATTCATTGGTATTTATTACCGGGCCCGGCATACCAAAACGATATTGGAGGTTGGATGCATTGTCCAGCACAATCAAGTTTTCACGCGTATGCTTTTCTGTTTCAATAACTAATGATTCAACGCCTTCCCTGTTCAGCAACGTTGTAAAAAACTTTCCGGTATCTCCTCCCGCCAGGTAAATAGCCATTGCATTTCCACCGAGTTTTTTTATGGCTCTGGCCACATTAACACCGCCACCACCGGGTTCGAATACAGGCTCGGCACAATGCATCTTTTTTTCCGGAACCATCACAGGCACAACCGTACTCTTATCAATTGCAGGATTCAATGTAATGGTGATGATATCAGCCATAAATATTTTATAAGTGAAATAATTTTAAAAAAAATGAGCCGGATAGAAATCCGGCCCCGACAATAAATCCTTATTCTATGAAAACCAGTTGCGAATATAGAAGCAGCCAACCCTACTCAAAAATGATTGATGTCAGGAAGTAGTATGATAAATGTTTACTAAAATTAATTTATCTGGTAAATACTGCCAAGTACGTCATGATGTCTCGTAGCGGCCATTCATCTCATCCATTAAAATTCGGTATATAACGGGTCTGCTGTTATGTACTTTGACATCCGGGTGTTTTTCCGCTGATTCCATAGAAATCAACACATCTTTACTGATTTTCACTTGCAGTGATTTACTATTAAATGCTTTTAGGGCATAATAACGGCTTCGTTCGTCTTCCAGTTCTTCAAAAGTACCCAGCACCATTACACTTTTCCAGTTCGTAAAATCGATTACTTTTTCAACAAGGAAACAAATCCTTTTATTGTTGCGCATGACAGCAATTTTTGCACCTGGCAGGGAATGACAATAAATATATTTACCATCATAAACATAATTGCTGGGATATACATAAGTGTTAAAGCCATCATTACAACCAATATGGCCAAACATGTTTTCGGAAAGCAACGTTTCTGATTGTTCTTTTGTAAGATAACCTATCATAAAAATGCGGTTGAGCCAATTATAAATAGATTCCGGACTCACAACAAGTTTATTCTTTTTACAATAGAACCATGTGATATTCATCATTGTTTATTTTGACTGTCGTCATTGTACCCGGCATGTTAATATTGATAAGTTTGTTAAAAGATATAGTATGAAAAAGATATTACTGGCGTTTGATGGTCCTCATTTCTCCGATGCTGCTTTTGAGTTTGCACGGAAAATGAATGAATCACAACCCATACTGCTCACCGGTATATTTCTGCCCCAGGCAAACGTTGCTAATCTATGGAGCTATTCAGGTGGTGGCATCAGTGGTCCTGTATACATTCCCCTTGTAGAGAATGACGATGCCAAAGTAATAGCTAAGAATATAAGTCGCTTTGAATTGAAGTGCCGCAATAGCGGTATTGATTACCGCGTACACAAAGACTTCACGGATTTTGCGTTGCCGGAATTAAAAAAAGAAACGGTGTTTGCAGATTTGTTGATTATTGGCAGCGGTTCTTTCTATGAAAACATTGGTAGTGGTCAGCCAAATGAATACCTGGAAGATGCTTTACATGGTGTGGAGTGCCCCGTAATTGTTGTACCGGAAAAATTTGAATACCCTACCCGCAATATTCTTGCATATGACGGCAGCAAGTCTTCTGTATATGCAATCAAGCAATTTGCTTACCTGTTCCCGGAAATGGTTAAAAACACCAGTTTACTGGTTTATGCCAATGAGGAAGCAGAACAAAAAATACCGGATGAATTGTTTATTGAAGAATTGGCGGCAAGACATTATCCCGATCTGAGCATAATGAAACTGGCGATCAATCCCAGAAAACATTTTGCTTCCTGGTTGGGTGAGAAAGAAGCGTCTATTCTGATAAGTGGATCTTTTGGTCGTTCCATGATCTCAAGGCTTATCAAAAAAAGTTTTATCGCCAGTGTGATCAAAGAACATAAGATACCGGTATTTATTACACATCGCTAGATGACAAGCGATAATAGTTGGTTGGTTTGTTTCGGGCCGGTTGTACGGCCCTTTTTTTTACTACTATCATTGTACGCGATAACTAAAGTCAGTCTTCTCTGCCCCAACTTCATTTAATTTTAACAAATTTATTATCATGAAAAAGATAATCGTTGCCATTGACGCATTGCGTCCTGACATAAAAACAATCGATTTCGCGTGTTATATGGGACGCCTGGCACATTCAAAAATTACAGGTGTGTTCCTGGAAAATTTCGTGGAAGAATTCCGCCCCCTGGTAAAAAGCGACTACAATTCAACTTATGTAGACTGGGAAATTGACGAGTCTTCTCCTGCGCATCAGCAAAAGATGAAACAAATTGAAAAAAATATTTCACTATTTAAAGAAGCTTGTATAAAAAGAGAAGTGAATTGCGAAGTTAACCGCGACAGTGGTGTGCCATCTACAGAAACGATAGCAGAAACAAGATTTGCGGATTTATTGATACTTGGGGCTGAGACGAGTTTTAATAAACGATATGAAGGCTGCCCAACCAGCTTTGTGAAAACTGTTCTCAAAGAAGCAGAATGCCCTGTTATCATCGCGCCGGAAAGTTTTGAATCCGTGGACGAAATTGTTTTCTGTTACGATGGAAGCAGGTCTGCTGCATTTGCCATCAAACAATTTGATTATCTCATGCCTGAGTTGCGAAACAAAGAGGCAATATTGCTCGAAGTAAATAAAGGAACTGAAACCCGTATAGCCGATAAAGAAAAATTAAAGAAATGGATGCTGCATCACAATGCAAATTTCCGGATAGAAACATTACAGGGCGAAGCAAAGGATGAACTATTCAGTTACCTGTTGCGCCGGAAAAACGCTTTGATTGTAATGGGTGCATTCGGGAGAAACCTCGTTTCAACGCTCTTCAAAAAAAGCACTGCTGAAAGAATTATTAAAACTACGAGCTTACCAATATTTGTTGCACATCATTAAATCTCCTGTATGAAAAAAATACTTGCAGTCCTGGACGGGCTTAAATATTCAGAGAGTACTCACCGGTATGCTGTTGAAATGGCAAAGTTTGGTAATACGCATTTGGCGGGAATTTTTCTGGAAGACTTTACATACAGCAGTTATAAAATATATGAACTCATTGTAAAAGAAGGTTTACTGGAAAACAAACTCAGGGAGTATGAAGAGAAAGATAAGCAGAGAAGAGACAGTGCAGTACATTATTTTGAAAAAGCCTGCAAAGATGCCGGGATTGAATACAATGTTCACCGCGATAAAAATATCGCCCTTCAGGAGTTGTTGCAGGAAAGTATTTATGCTGATATGATGATAATCTCTTCCAGTGAATCATTTGCACATCATAAGGAACCATTACCCACTCATTTTATTAAAGATTTATTGGGAGACACTCAATGCCCGGTGCTGCTGGTTCCGCAGACATACCAACCTATTGAAAAGATATTTATACTGTATGATGGCGCGCCTTCATCCGTGCATGCTATTAAAATGTTCAGTTACCTGCTTCCTGCATTAAATAGGTTACCTGTTGAAGTAATAGCTGTCAAAAATCCGGAAAGTGATTTACATTTACCGGATAACAGGTTGATGAAAGAATTTATGAAACGTCACTATCCCCGGGCGGTTTATACAGTATTAAAAGGGACAGCAGAAACTGAAATTCCCGCTTACCTGAAAAAGGAAACAAAAAATACTTTAATTGTTTGCGGTGCTTACAGAAGAAATACAGTTTCCAGGTGGTTTCGTCTTAGTATGGCAGATGTACTGATGAGAGAATTAGCATTGCCATTGTTTATTGCGCACAATAAGTAAGCTCAATCAATAAATGAAAATAGCCCGGATCAAAACCAGGGTTATTTTCATTATAGCATCAGCAAGGCTGTTCTATTTCAGATTGACTCATAATATTCTATCAGGGCAATTTTATTATATGCCTGCAAAAATCCTTCGTCTACAAATTCTACATCGCCTCCGTTTGCCAGCACTTTTTCGATGATATCATCCACAGCATCTTTGATAAAAAAAGGTCTATCAAGCAATTCACTATTACTATATATAATTTCAGGAACTGCACCGTGTTGTGCAGGATGGATGTAATTTTTTTCAACAATCAGCAACCTGCCTCTTTTCTTAGCAGCTGCTTTCCAGACTTCATTGATTCCGGTTACAAGTTTTTTATGATCTGCAGCGCTATTGATTTGTTTTAGTAAATCTGCCTGCATAATGGTTTTCCAGTCGGCGATAAAAGGCGACATTAGTTCCCACAATTCCGCTTCTGTTTTATGCTCATAATTTCCTGGAATGTATCGCACTACACGATCGGCATGCCTGGTAATTTTTTTGAAATGACCCACGGTCCTTTCGGTACCCATCACAAACAATGGCAGATCATACGCTTGCAATAATAGTCCCAATCCATTGTCAGTATGTTGCAGGAATTTATCCAGCATTACTTCTTTTCTTTTATTTCTATCGCTGAAATTGCCTGTCTGTTCCGGAATATCATTTTGGTAAGCGGCAACATTGGCAGGCCTATTTGAAACTACTTTGATAAATTGGGTGCCATTGCCCATATATATCTTGGTCCACTTGCTGTTTAGTTCCACCAGCAGGAATTTATGAATCTGCTTCTTACTATAGATCAGATCACGTATTTCAAATGAATCGTCGATAATTACTTTTTCTTCAACGGGAATATCCAGGTAATATATTTTTTCAACCAGTGGAGACACAAATATGGCAATTGTCTTTTTGTGTGTGTCATAATACAGGTTATTTATAACACGTTTCAATTTTTCCAAAACTGGTTTCAACTTGTCTTCAGGATAATTACTGCGCAATTCAACTTCTATCTTTGAAACTGCAATTTTCAACTTGTGTGCCAACTCCGTGTGCAGATTCATCTTTGGATCAAATGGCATCACAATTGAAATACAGGGCAGGTAGCCGGGCACATCAAGCACTTCGGCAAATTCTTTTTGTAATGTCTGTAGCATAACAACAATTTTATAATGTAACAATTTACAACTGTTCTCATAGTGGTAAAGATGACAGCCGTCAGAAAGAAAATTGACAGTACTCAGGCGTTTACCGAAAGCACAATTATTCAATCTTTTTCCAGGGATGACGACTATCATTGAACGAAGCCATCTATCTCATGAAGCCTTGTAATATTAAAAGACAATTTGCATTGCCAGGCTTGGCAAAACAACAACCTGCTTCAAAAGATGTCAGCAAATAATATTTTCAGATACCTTCTTATAAGTACCATTGTATTATTGCTCTTGTATTTTGGACAAACTTTGTTTGTGCCAATGTTTTACGGTTTATTTATAGCGATTGTTTTATATCCTTTCTGTCGCTGGCTGGAGCGCCACCACATATCCCGCAGCTTGTCCATCAGCATTGGGCTGTTAATTGTAATTGCTTTATTTGCATCCTTATTATTTTTGCTGGTATTAGAAGTAAATTCACTCAGTCATGATTTACCGGAGTTGCAGGCTAAACTCAATCCTACCCTCAAAGAATTGCAGCAATGGATCGAAAACAATTTGAATATAACAATCGCATCGCAACAGGAGTGGTGGCAACGGACTGCAACTAAGATGTCTGACAATTCCGGGTTGATGCTGGCTGGTACATTCAACAGAACCGTTTCGGTTATATTCATGCTTTTTATTATTCCCGTGTTCGCCGCTCTGTTTCTTTATAACCGGGGTGACTTTGTGTTATTTCTTGAAAAATTGGCCGGCACAACTTATTATAACAGGCTTCACAGTATTCTACACCAGACCAGCCAAACTTATTTTCACTTTATTAAAGGGATGATATTTGTTTATCTCATTGTTGGTATATTAAACAGTATTGGTTTGATTGCATTGGGAATAAAACACGCCGTCCTTTTTGGTTTTCTTACGGCCATCATGACCATCATTCCATATTTCGGCATTTTTATCAGCGCATTGCTTCCTATCAGTGTAGCCTGGATCACAAAAGACAGTATCTGGTATCCATTAGGAGTTATCATTTTATTTTCTTTTGTTCAATACCTGGAAGGCAATGTCATTTTTCCACGCGTCGTAGCGTCCCAGTTAAATGTAAGTACATGGGCAACATTGGTGGCTATACTGGCGGGAGGGATTTTATGGGGCGTAAATGGAATGATTCTGTTCATCCCATTTGCCGGCATATTAAAATTAATTACAGACTATATACCTGAATGGGAAGCATTGAATATCTTATTGCGGCGCAACAAGTCCGGCCCTGTTGCGTGACACGAGGAATACCCGGAAATAGGATATTCAACTGATAAAAATCATATCCCGCAAATAATCATGTCAGCTTTAAAAAGTTAGTCAGTATGCATTTTTGCAGGATGAATAACAATATCGGACAAGATCTGCTCGAAAAATACAATCAACCGGTTCCAAGGTACACCAGCTATCCCACTGTTCCCTTCTGGAAAGAAGCTTTGAATAAAAGAACATGGATGGAGACATTTGCCCGGCAGTTTGCTATTCATAACAGTATAGAAGGTATCAGCCTTTATATTCATCTTCCCTTTTGTGAATCACTTTGTACCTATTGTGGCTGCAATAAAAAAATTACTAAGCACCACGACGTAGAAGAGGTTTACATGGAAGCTATAATAAAAGAATGGAATTTGTACAGGGTTACGATGAAAGAGCAGCCTGTTATCAGGGAACTTCACCTGGGTGGAGGGACACCCACTTTTTTCGCACCTGAAAATCTGACAAAATTGCTGAATGCCATTTACAAAGATTCAGTCATTCATCCTCAACATGAATTTAGTGTGGAAGGACATCCCAATAACACAACAGCAGAACATCTCACTGCATTGTATAATCTTGGTTTCAGAAGAGTAAGCTATGGTGTTCAGGATAATGATCCTGAAGTGCAACGCATCATTAATCGCATACAGCCATTAGAAAATGTACGGAAAGCCACTGAAACTGCGAGGGCCATCGGATTCAAATCAGTGAATTTTGATTTGATCTATGGATTGCCCGGTCAGACATTACAAAGCATGGAGAAAACAATTTTACAAACACTGGAACTAAAACCGGACAGAATAGCTTTTTATAGTTATGCGCATGTGCCTTGGACCAGTCGCGGACAAAGATTATTCGATGAAAATGATTTGCCATCTGCGTCTTTGAAAATGCAACTCTATCAATTGGCCCACAAGCTGTTTACTGAACATGGATATATAGACATTGGCATGGATCATTTTGCATTGCCTGAAGATGATCTTTTCCTTGCAAGAGATGGTGGATGGCTGCACCGCAATTTTATGGGCTATACAACGCAACGTACCAGTATGCTATTGGGCCTGGGTGTATCAAGTATCAGCGATGCAGGAGTAGCCTTTGCGCAGAATGAAAAAACGTTGAAGAACTACTATGATGCTATCAACAATAATGAACTGGCTGTTACGAAAGGATATTTTCTCAATGAAGAAGACCTGCATTTTAAACAATACATTCTTGATGTAAGTTGCAGGAGTTACACTGAATTCAAACCCACGGATGCAGACCTGTTACAGGAGCTCAGTTTCCCGGAATTAAAAAAACTGGAAACAGATGGATTGGTTAAATTGACCAACGATTCATTGAAAGTAACGGAACTGGGCCAACATTTTATCAGGAATATCTGCCGGTCCTTTGATCTGCACCTGTTGAGAAATGAAAATACCGCCGAAACAAAAAGATACAGCAAGGCCATATAATTAGCCGGCATCATTGATGGCATTGATATTTTAATGACCAGCATCAATGGATCCACTTATATAAATCATTCTTTCAGCGTTAGAATGAAGGTAATTTTAGCAGAGTGGATTTCATGCTAAAATTTCAACAAATGATAAGTAAGTTATCACATCTTAATGAACACAGCGTTTACCCCGGCGAGTATGTTCCAATTTCAACAACAGGTGAAAGTATTGAATTGATAATGCAGGAGCGTGATGAACTATTTCCGTATGCTAATACCACTGAGTATTCCCATTCGTATAAAATTGAAGTAGCCATACCTGGTGTGAACAGAGATGAATTCAGGATACAAGCTGAAGACAACTTGTTATTGGTTTGTGTAATACACAAAAAATCAACCCCGCCAATACATAATAATATGCCAGATAATATATCTATCTATGAATATTATGAACGGCAGCTTGTCCTTCCGGAAGATGCAGATACCAGTTTCGTTAGTGCAACCTACCAGGCAGGTATTCTTTGTATACATGTGCCCAAAACCAATCAGCTTGTAAAAAACCAACATACTGATATTATCATTTATTGAAACAACAAAAAATATAACCAACTGTGATTTTCAGGCAAATGATTAATCATTTGCCTTCAATTTAAAAAAATGAAAAGAAAATCATTATGCTGGCTTCGGTTGGCTTCCACTTTCATTGATATTTCACTTGTATATAGCATCAGTATTTGCCTGCGACCATTGATCTGGAAATTTATTTATATTGATTTGGATAAAATATTTGTTGGCGTTTTCCTGCTCTATTATTTAATTGATTACCTGCTATTGAAAGGAAGAACCCCTGCAAAAATATTAACAGGCTTACGCGTAATTCAAACAAATGGAAATGATTGCCGGCCTTATCACTTCATTTTACGCGAATCTGTTTCTAAAACAATCATAGGCATCTTCCTGCCCGTTTATATTTTAACCTCCATGTTTCACTGGTGGTCTGCCATATTTACCATAGCACTTATTTTGTTAATATTATTTCTTTCTTTTTTAATTATGTTGTTGTTGAACGCATGCACCTTGAATACACTCAATATGAGTTGATTTCTAAAATCATCAGTGATAAGAGATTCATTGATTCTGTAGCAAATATATTTACTGAATGCGGATCAGTTAGTTTCCAGGATACGCTGAATAATTATATGAGAACTTCATTTAAATCAGGTGAAGATTTAGACAGGGGTACGGCTACTTTGCAACGAAACAGCAATGCCATCTGGCCACTTTGGTCAAACACCAATCTGTTTGATTTGCTGAAAACAGTAAACCAATTTTGAAGACACCATAATGAAGAGGGCTTCATTCGTAAGTAAGTCGCATGTGGAAACCATGAAAATGCTAAACAGTATCTATAAGCGAAATCCCCTGAACCCGGTTAGTACTGAGCCATTAAAATATGCTATTTTAAATAACCTGTCAAACGTTGTTCTTATCCCTTTCCTGCTTTGCGTTGGTCTGATGCTGAGTATTCTTTTTTTCTGTTTAAAAAAATGTTGTTGAAAGAACCGGAGCAAGGGGCGTCGCCTGGTCAATGGACTGGCTGACCCGGATTTATTAACCGTTGCATTGCAAATAATCAATGTAGATTTGACAGGAAGCTGCATTGCTGTCTATACAGAAATAATTAATTATTAGATCACAATTAATAAATGCATGAAATCAACCATAGCAGACAATTTCTGGCAATTTGATTGCAAGCATTGGTTTCAGCAATTCAACTGTTCGGAGAATGGCTTGCCGCAGCAAACGGCTGACCGGATCTTATTGCAGACCGGCATTTCACGAAAAGGAAGATCCCGTTTTCAAAAAGACATCATACTTTTTTTTAGTCAATTCAGGAGCCCGTTGATGTTATTGTTGATCGGTGCTGTACTACTGTCGGCTTTCCTGGGTGACACTTCAGATGTATTCATCATTTTGTTTATTGTAATGTCTACCGGGTTATTGAGTTTTTTCCAGGAAAGGAATGCAGGCAAGGTAGTAGAACAGCTTCAATCAATGATTGCATTAAAATGCAACGTGATCAGGGATGGGAAGCCTGTGGAAATAAAGGCTGATCATATCGTTCCGGGTGATTTGGCTTTATTTAAGGCGGGTGATATGATACCGGCTGATTGTCTTTTAATTTCAGCCAATGAATTACATGTAAACGAAGCCAGTTTAACAGGTGAATCATTCCCGGTTAGAAAAGAAACGGGTATACTTGCCCGGGAAACAGAATTGTCAAAACGAACCAATTGTCTATGGGAAGGAACCAGCGCGGTCAGCGGCACCGCAACCGCCCTGGTTATAAATACGGGTGGCAATACTATTTTTGGAAACATCGTTCAAAGTGCTGGCACCACAACGCAAAGCAGCTTTGAAAAAGGAATCAAAGATTTTGGTTATTTCCTGATGAAGATTACGCTTTCACTTTCCCTTTTCATATTAGTGGTAAACCTGCTCAATCATAAAAGTGTGGTTGACTCGGCCTTATTTGCACTGGCGCTGGCAGTTGGAATGGCACCCGAATTGCTGCCCGCAATTATTACCATTGCGATGAGCGCGGGTGCCAAACGGATGCTGCAAAAAAAAGTGATCGTTAAAAAACTTACTTCTATTCAAAACCTGGGTGAGGTAAACCTTTTATGCACAGATAAGACCGGTACAATAACAGAAGGATCTATTATTGTTCACGCTGTAACGGACCCTGCGGGTAAAGAGAGCACTTTTGTTAAAAAACTTGCCTGCTGGAATGCCGGTTTTGAAACCGGGTATGCAAACCCGATAGATGAAGCATTAAAAAAAATAACAGACGCAACCGTAACACTTCCAAGAAAAACCGGGGAAGTGCCATATGATTTTATCCGCAAACGCCTGAGCATTGCTATAGATACCGGGAACGAAAAAATGCTGATCAGCAAAGGTGCGTTTACGCAGGTAGCAGACATTTGCAATTACGTAAGAACGGGGGATGAAAAAATAGAAGCGTTTACCCTGCACCGGGAGCAAATAGAAAAAAATTTTGAAACCTATGGCTTGCAAGGTATGCGGGCCATCGCAATTTGTTACAAAATTATTACCAAAGACAATGTATACCGTGAAGACGAAGTTGATATGATTTTTGCGGGATTTATATTACTGGAAGACCCTGTGAAACCAGGAATAACCGCCATTATCAGTGAACTAAATAAGTTAGCGGTTGGATTGAAGATAATAACCGGCGACAATAAGAATGTCGCCCTGTCTATTGCTTTGAGCATTGGCATTAAAAACCCGGTTGTCATGACAGGCAGGGAACTATTCACTGTGAGCCCTGAAGCATTAAGACAGCGTGTAAAATCAACGCATATTTTTGCAGAAATTGAACCGCAGCAAAAAGAAAGAATTATACAGGCGCTTCGAAAATCTTATTCGGTAGCTTATATAGGTGATGGCATCAATGATGTTTCAGCCATCAATGCAGCAGATGTAGGTATTTCAGTAGAAAACGCAGTAGATGTTGCAAAAGAAGCAGCTGACTTTGTATTAATGGAAAAGGATCTTTCTGTATTGGTAGATGGCATTAAAGAAGGCAGGAAGACTTTTGCCAATACGCTGAAGTATATTTATATCAGTACCGGATCTACCTTTGGCAACATGTGCAGCGTGGCGGCTGCTTCATTGATACTTCCTTTTCTTCCGATGCTGCCCAAACAAATTCTGCTCACGAATTTTATTACCGATTTTCCCTATCTCGCGGTAGCGTCTGACAATGTGGATGAAGACCAACTTGAAAAACCTGGTAAATGGAACCTGAAATTGATTCGGAACTATATGGTTGTATTTGGCATTCACAGTTCCATTTTTGATATCATCACTTTTTTAACTTTATTGTTCCTCCTTAAATCGAAAGAACCCGCCTTTCAAACTGGTTGGTTTATTGAATCCGTTTTGTCTGAATTGTTCATTGTGTTTATTATCAGAACGCATAAGAATTTTTTCAAAAGCAGACCAGGTAAATATCTTTTTTTATTAAGCCTGGCGGGACTTGTTATTACAATTACGCTTCCTTATGTACCATTTTCAGCAGACATAGGCCTGCTGCCCTTACCTTTACCTAACCTGGCCGCCATGCTAATTATTGTTGCCGCATACATATTTACGGCCGATCTATTGAAAGTCTGGTTTTTTAAAAAGTTCAGTATTGTTAATGTTGTACAAATCAATTAATGTGTAATTTTTATCAATTTATATGGCGCGCAAAAAGAAAAAAGTTTCTGACGCTTATACACAACTGAACAGGGCTGAATTAATTCGCGGAGGCAAAGCCTATTTTGATTTATTGCTGCAATTAATTGATAATGCAAGAGAGAGCATACATCTCCAGACTTATATCTACGCAGATGATACTACCGGAAGACTTGTGGCGGAAGCCCTTAAACGGGCAGCTAAAAGAAAGGTATCTGTATACCTTGTGGCAGATGGGTATGCATCCCAGGCATTGCCGGCAGCATTTCTAACGGAATTGAAAGAAGCAGGTATCCATTTCCGTTATTTCGAGCCGGTATTCAGAAGCAAAAATTTTTATTTTGGCAGGCGGCTTCATCATAAAATAACCGTAATAGATGTAAGGTACAGTCTTGCGGGTGGTATCAATATCGCTGATCATTACAATGATTTGCCAGGTGAACCTGCGTGGCTCGACTTTGCATTATTTTCAGAAGGTGAAATTGCCAGGGAGCTCTGTATGCTCTGCTGGAGAACCTGGAAGAATTATGGACCCACTGATGGTGTAGCGCTATGTGAGGATAAGCAAATAAAATTAAATGTCCCTGCTGCAGAACAAACGGCTATCAGAATGCGGCGTAATGACTGGGTAAGAAATAAGAACCAAATCTCAGCAACCTATATTGAAATGCTGCGAAATGCCAAAATTGAAGTAATCATTCTCTGCAGTTATTTTTTGCCTGGCAAAATTTTACGCAAACACATGGTAAGAGCCATTCAGCGTGGTGTCACAATCAAAGTCATCGGGGCAGGACGTTCAGACGTTGCAGTGGCGAAAAATGCTGAACGATGGTTATATGACTGGTTGTTGCGTAAAGGCGTGAATTTATACGAATACCAGGAAAATGTACTGCACGGTAAAATTGCGGTTTGCGACCAGCAATGGATGACCATTGGTTCATATAATATCAATAATATAAGTGCATATGCAAGTGTTGAGCTTAACCTTGATGTAAATAATGAAAAAATTGCAAAAGAAACCCACCAGGTATTACAGGCTATTATTGAAAAAGATTGTGTTCATATCACAGCAGAATATCAAAATAAAACTAATAATATATTCCAGAAATTTGTGCGCTGGGTGTCCTATCAATCAGTTAGATTAATCATTTATTTATTTACCTTCTATTTTAAAAGAGGTGCTTAGTTTGTTCATAGTACATATAATTTATTCGATTCTTGAAAAAAGCACAGGTTAAAAAAGATAAAAAAAAGTTTTTTCAAAAGCTCGGCCCCGGTCTTATCACTGGTGCCAGCGATGACGTCCATCTGGTATAGCCACTTATTCACAGGCAGGAGCAAAATACGGCATGAGCCTATTATGGACAGCAGTCTTAACCTATCCATTGATGGTCTCATTACAGGAAATGTGTGCAAGGATTGGTTTGGTAACCTGCCATGGTCTTATGGGTACCATTAAAAAATATTATCCTAAACCGGTATTGTTGCTGGTTTTGATTTTCAGCCTCCCATCCATTGTGCTTAATATTGGAGCTGATGTTGCGGGTATGGGTGCGGTTGCTAACCTGATTTTTCCACGGATACCTGCATTTGCTTTTTCTGTGTTATTTACCGCATTATTGATGTATTCTATTATCTTTTTTTCTTACCGGAAAATAGCAACCATATTAAAATGGCTGTGTATCGTTTTGTTTGGTTATGTAGTTATTCCATTTCTTACTCATCCCAACTGGCAGGCAGTCCTGAAAAATACTTTTGTTCCTTCTTTCAAAAACAACGCTGAATATTTTGCCACCCTGGTAGGGATTTTAGGAACAACCATTTCACCTTATCTCTTTTTCTGGCAAACGTCAATGGAGGTGGAGGAGATTCACCATAAACCAATAGTTGTGGATAAAGTAATCATTGCAGACATGCACACCGATGTATCCAGTGGCATATTTTTTTCTAACCTTGTTTTTTATTTTATTATCCTGGCCAGTGGCACCGTTTTCACAATATCAATACCGTGGAGGAAGCAGCCCTGGCGCTGAAACCCCTTGCAGGAAACCTGGCTTACCTGCTTTTTGCAATAGGCGTTATAGGTACAGGATTTCTTGCGGTACCCGTTCTTTCAGGTTCTCTGAGCTATATGGTAGCGGAAACATTTGAATGGGATGAAGGTCTAGATAAAAAATGGGTAAAGGCCCGTAAATTTTACCTGGTGATGGTGGTCATCCTTATCAGCAGTCTGTTTATTAATTTCATTGGCATCAGTCCTGTTAAAGCGCTCATCTATTCAGCTATATTATACGGACTTACCGCTCCGGTATTGATAGCCGTTATATTGCATATCTGTAACAACAAAAAAGTAATGGGGGAATATACCAATAGCCTGCGGAGCAATATAGCCGGAACACTTGCCTTACTGATCATGACGGCAGCGGCAGGCTTTTTGCTCTACTTCTTCTTTACATAAAAAATCTAATGGCCCTTTATTCTTTCAAACATAGTTTTTATCACATTCCAATCCCATTTTGCGAAGCGGCCACGTTGCACTACCAGTTTGTTGTCCTTTGGATACTGGATAAAATAGTGAAAAGCAAACTTCTCTTTTGGATGCTGCCATCCTATAATCTGTCCAAATCTTAAATCATTCAATACAAGCGTATCACTGTATTTCTCCACGGTGTAAAATTGTTGAGAGAACCGAATCAGCTTCTGTAAATCTTCGTGATTACTGACGCTGTCCAGCAAATATTTATTTTTCGGGAAAAATTCAAAATGCATTTGCCGGCTGTTGTCGAATACTGAATGATAACCTACGTAATAACCAGTGTCATTACCAGCAACCACATACCATAACCAATTTTGCAATGGTGCAGGTGTCGTAAAATACCGATCATGTGGTATTGACTGAGCGGCAAATATTTTGTTTACATCATCATCAATTTTTATTTTATTAAAACTGCAATATCCGAGGTATACAAACGGAATAAAGATGCCAAATCTCCACCAGAATTTTCTTTTATGACTATGTGTATTTAAAAGAATAAGCACAACCAATGCAATGCCGGGCCAGAGTGAGAAAAAAGGATCTGCTACATAGATTGTATTGAAAGAAAAACGGGCATGACTAAATGGTTCAAACCACCCCACCCCATAATTATTAAATGCATCCAGGAACAAATGCACGAATACTTCCGCAGCAAAAAATAGTAACCACTTCTTAAACCGGATATCATGTGGCCGATGAATCTTATCGGCGCTTAAAGCAAACACAGGCACTATTAGCAGGCCAAACAAAATGGAATGGGTAAAACCACGGTGCGCCAATAGATTTTCGGGTGTGCTTAACCAGGCAGATGCAATAAAATCAATATCCGGAATGCTTTGCGCCAGTATTCCCCATATCATGGCTTTCTTTCCAAAACCTTTTTCAAAAAAGGCTTCGCCAATACAGGCACCTATCGCGATATGTGTAAGTGAATCGATAAAATTATTTATTGGTTAATAACCGGATAACGAGCAACGCTATTATTACCACCAGGAAAGTGATGTAAACTTGTTTATTATGCCTCGCCAGCCATTCAGGCAGGTAAATATCAAAATTATCCTTTGTTGAATCTGAATATTTACGGGCAATGATGGTGAGCGGACATTTATTTTTAAAAAAAGCCAATATCATCCCTTCCAGAAAAATTAAAGATAAGCCAACCCATATCCATTTGTCGATATAATTGTTCAGTACCGCAAAAAATAAATAGAACAACACGAAGTTGAAAAAAAGCCAGATAATGGTATGAATAATTTTAATAACTGTTAAGGAGGTTTGGGCTTGCATTCATCAACATTTACTTTATCCCGGGTCTTCGGGTATTTTAATTGCAGGCTAATTATATAAGCCGTTCTTATTGTATTCTACCTCGGTTAATTCTATTTCAGCCCAGCTAAAATCGCCTGTTGTAAGTTTCCACGTGACTTTACTTTTACAAGGAATGCGTACACCCTCAAATTCCCTCCATGCTTCAGACTGTACCAACCATTTTTCTGTTACGGCTCCTGAATCACTATTAAAATACCTGTCTGCTGCAAATGAAATCATATCTCCATTTTTATCAAAAGTAAATATTCCCATAACGGAAATGTCATTAAAGGTCATGATAGCTTTTGCTGAAGTTGAATCAATGCCTTCCCATTTTATATATTCACTCAGCGCAGCTGATGGAAACCAACTTGTTTCTGCCAGGTAACGAACCATAGTTGCGGAGTTTATCTTTTCATTGCCTGCTTCTCTGACAACATTGAAAAGGGATAACAATTTTATATTCATATTGCCTTCACCATTCTCAAATTTGTCCCTTCCGGATAATTTGATCAAAGGCCACATTTGAACCTGGGTTGTCCATAAAAAGGCAGGTTCATCCACCGTAAAATATTGTTGTGCTTCAAATGGCAACCAGTTGCCGGATGGTTTCAATCGCATCTGTCCTTTTTGTTTTAACCGCACCGTAGTTATTCGATCCTTTCCTACAATACCTGACCGGACCAACCATTTTTGAACAACGGCTGGAAACGGAGATAACATGTCTCTGGTGATTTTGAAATTATGCACGCCATTAACTCTCGCAAGTATATTTTCAGCTTCCATACGACTCGTTCTATCGAACTGCACACTGCCGTAAGCAGTGATTGTTGCCAACAGAATTAAAATATTTCCGATGGTTCCGAAGCGCGCATCCCGCCAACTATAAATGATCAGCGCCTGCGATACAATGATAGCTGAACCGGACAACATCCACCAGTTCTCATCCTTTACCAGCAGCATAACCCCCACGACAAAGAAAAAAAATCCGGTCACCACCCACAACAAACCCAGTGATTTAGTAAACCCTTCTTTCTTTATTTTATTTCCCATTAGTCCAAACGCTTTGGCAAATCCAATGAAATGAATCAATGCATGTGTAAAAACAATCAATATTAAAAAAAAACGCATGTATTTCTATTTTGTCATACTATGATAAACTTACAAACCAATTTAGAAGCCAGGGCTGACAACAATCAACCCTCCATTTGACTTTGGACAATATTGAGGGCCCATTACCATCCAGGATTATTCCAGGTGATTACATAATGATCAATTTTTACTTACCTTAACCATTTCATTCTATCAACCGATTGCAATACATTAAACTCCCTAGATGAAATTTTTCCAGCGAAAGATATTGGCCATCATTCAAATTCAATTAAGTTCACTGTCGCTATTTATTTTCTTAACCGCACAATTAACTGCGCAAATCAGGGTCAGTGCAATAAATAAACACTACCTGGAATACCAACACAAACCATTGTTACTGATCACCAGTGCCGAACACTATGGATGCCTCATTAATGCCGAATTTGATTACTTATCTTATCTGAATGCACTGGCAGCAAGTGGCATGAATCTTACCAGGATTTTCGCGGGTACTACGGTAGAAAGAGAAGCAGATATTTCATGGATGAGATATAGAAATACGTTGGCACCAAAACCAAATAAACTAATTGCGCCATGGGCAAGAAGCAATGAGCCGGGCTATTTGAATGCTGGAAATAAATTTGATCTTGATAAATGGGATCCGCATTATTTTGAACGATTAAAAGCTATACTAATCCGTGCAAAAAATAGGGGGATCATTGTTGAACTGACGCTGTTTGGCAATCAATACAAAGATTCTTTATGGATGAATTCGCCCTTACATCCTGCAAATAATATTCAAAAAGAGGGACCGTCAGGATTGAATAGCTTTTTGTTGTTTCAGACATTAAAAGACAGTCAGTTGGTAAAAAGACAGGAATTATTTGTAAAGAAAATTATTACTGAACTCAATTCATTCGACAACTTGTATTATGAAATCTGTAATGAACCCTACAATGAGCAAAAAGATTCATTGTCGGTAGATGCCTGGCATCATCTCATAGTTCAATTGATAAAAACAACTGAGCGCAATCTTCCAAAAAAACACCTGATAGCAATCAACGAATCTGTACCCGGTGATTCAAATGTGCAGGTAATTAATTACCACTATGTGTATGTGATTGGCAGGCCTTCATTTGATTCGCTGTATCATTTGCGAAAAGTAATTGGTCTTGATGAAACGCTGGGTTCCGTGATTGATGCAGACGTTGATGATGTGAGAGTTGAAGCCTGGGATCACATTTTAAAAGCCGGCGGGATTTATAATAATCTTAGTTGGGAATATACGCCACAAAAACCGGCGGGAAACGATAGTGCGCAGATAATAAGATCCTATTTACAAATATTGCAAAAATTTATGAGCTCATTCGATTATACCAGGATGGAACCGGTTGTTTATCAAACTGCCAATGCCGACAGCCATCTTTTTGTTCGTATACTGGCCGAAAAAGGAAAGCAGTACGCAATGTACCTTCACCACAGCGAAACAAAGGGAATTGGAAGCATTTGGGGATATGATGCTATATTAAAAGAGTTCGCGGATAGTATCACCGTTCAAATACCTTCGGGTAAATACAGAATGAGGTATTTAAACCCCTCAACAGGGCAATCTTATGGTAATTTAATTTCGTTTACGCATGCAGGTGGTAAAAAAGTTTTTGAAACACCCCGGTATATGACCGATATTGCTATTCAAATCCTGAAAAGCAAATAAGGGGAAGCAAAGAATTATTACCTTCAGAAATCCTTTTATATGTCTCTATTCAATATCCATAAAGTAAAATACCTGCTGTTTGCGCCGGCCTTTTATTGTTGCCATAACAATACGAATACCACAGTAGGTATGCAAGATTCACAACACACTTATTACCTGAACAATAATGGCAATGACAATGCGGATGGCAGCAAATCAAAACCATGGAAGTCAATTGCCAAATTAAATATTGTCAATTTAAAACCCGGTGATACGGTATTTTTTGAAGGTGGGCAAACATTCAAAGGCAACATGGTTATTGATTCAGGAAACAATGGTAAAAATGATAAACCTATAGTAATTACATCAGCAGGTACCGCAAAGCCCGTAATTGATGGAGACAGCGGAACAGCTTTTACCATTAATAAATGCCGCTATATTACCATAACAAATCTTGAATTGGAGGGCCTTGGAAGAAAGCAGGGAAATATAAAAGATGGACTTTTATTAAACCACTGTGAATATATAACTGTTTCCGATTTACATATTCATGGATTTCAAAAATCAGGTTTGCTCATCAACAGTTGTACGAACATTGAAGCAAAAAAAATTCATGCCAGCGAAAACGGATTTGCAGGCATCTTTGTTAATGCTGACGGCGATAAAAGCAGATCTTCGAATATCCATATCAGTTATTGTGCGACAGAAAACAACCCAGGCGATCCAACCAACTTTACCAATCACAGTGGAAATGGCATTTTAGCGGGACTCTGTAAAAATGTACTGATAGAATATTGTACCGCCACTAACAATGGCTGGGACATGCCACGCACGGGAAACGGCCCTGTTGGTATCTGGTGCTATGAAGCAGACAGCGTTGTTATTCAACATTGCCTATCGTACAGGAATAAGACTTCCAAAGGTGGCGCGGATGGTGGCGGATTTGATTTAGATGGCGGTGTTACAAATTCCATCATTCAATACTGCCTTTCGTATGAAAACCAGGGAAGTGGTTATGGTATCTTCCAATACGCAGGAGCCAGCAGATGGAACAATAATACCATCCGGTATTGTATCAGTGAAAATGATGGCAGTGTATCACCCGCGCATGCCAGTGTTTTTATCTGGAATAGCTCAGCGGATACCAGCCAGTTCAGCAATTGCTATTTTTACAACAATACAATTTACAATGCAAAAGGTGCGGTCATCAGTTATGAAGCACAAAGCAAAAATGCGGGTTTCCGGTTCTATAATAATATTTTTGTAGGGAAGAACGCGTTGGTACTGGGTAAGGAAACCAATAGTACTTACCTGGCAAATAACTGGTATAGCCTGAAGGATCGGTTCAACAGTGAAGAAAATATGATTTTTGTCGAATGGGCAAATGCTAAGAAAAAAGAAATATGGAATGGAAATTTAGTGGGATTAAATATGGATCCTTCATTCAGGAATGCCGGATCTTCAAATATTTTTTTACCCGGGGAATTGTTGAATTTCAGTAATTATCAGTTGCCCACACAATCTATATTAAGAACAAAAGGACTTGATTTACAAAAATTATTTGGAATTGATAACGGAGGCAAATCATTCAATCAAAATCCTGCAACAGTAAATGGAATCGGCGCATGCTTTTAAAGTGTAGCAATATGAAAACCTTGTTATGTTATTTTCTACTGATTAATTCTTTTACGATGATTGGTCAGCAAAATACTGATTTTGTTCCGGGTAAAATCTGGAAAGATATAAATGGGAATGCCATCAATGCCCATGGTGGCGGATTATTATATTATCATGGTGTCTATTATTGGTACGGAGAATACAAAATAGGAAAAACCAGGAGAGTTGAGCATATTACCAGTTGGGAAGATTATCGTGTCAATGCCGGAGGAGTCTCCTGCTATTCCTCAAGAGATTTGTTGAATTGGAAATTTGAAGCGGTTGCTCTTTCGCCCAACACAAAAGACAGCGCACACGATTTACATGTAAGTAAGGTAATAGAAAGGCCAAAAGTAATTTTCAATAAAAAAACCGGGAAATTTGTAATGTGGCTGCACCTGGATTCAGAAGATTATAGTTATGCGCGCGCGGGTGTTGCTGTAAGTGATAAGCCTGCCGGACCCTTTCGTTTTGTGAAAAGTGATAGACCCAATGATGCGATGGCCAGGGACATGACCATCTTCCAGGACGAAGACGGCAAAGCCTATCATTTTTTTTCATCCGAAAACAATGCTACTATGCACGTAGTGCTATTAGATGATGATTACCTTTCGCACACTAAAATTGAAAAAAGAATATTGATTGATCAATCAAGAGAAGCTCCTGCAGTTTTCAAATTCAATAAAAAATATTACCTGGTTTCCTCAGGTTGTACTGGCTGGTCGCCCAATCCAGCTTCTTATGCCGTTGCAGATGAAATATTTGGTGAATGGAAGCAATATGGTAATCCCTGTACCGGCAAAAACGCAGATTCTACATATGGTGCACAGAGTACTTATATATTACCTGTACAGGGAAAAAAGAATGCATTTATTTTTCTTGCTGATCGATGGAATAAAACAAACCTGGAAGACTCGAGATATGTATGGTTGCCGTTGATGATGAAAGACGAAAAGCCCGTTATCAGTTGGGAAGAGAAATGGAATCTTTTATTTTTTAAATAATTTATTTCAGCCATGGCATTTATTGCTGACCATCTTAATAAAATAGCGAGGCGATATTTTTTTGTGGGAAACTTTATTAAAGAAAGGCAATCAACACTTGCCATGCCTTTTCTACCTGTCCCAATTTAAGCAATGCTTTTGCATAAGTATGCAATTCTTTTTCCATTTCATTGGGATGGCCTGAGTAGTATTGGAAAATCTTTTTTAATGAATCGTCTTCAAAGGCAGGGTCGATAACGGGGAGTTCGTGAACATTGCCCAGTTGTCCCAGATCATTCCCGTTGAGAACAGTACTCCTTCGTATAGGTTCCGGTAAAGCGTCAATACCAATTCCTATTTGCTGGTTGGGTTTTTCTACTATAAAAAGATTTTCGCTATCTACTTTACAGTACCAATCGCCACCCAATCTTGCTACATGATGTATTTTCGCCTGTTCTATTCTTTTGTTTTTATCTAGAATGCTATCGTCAATGTGCATACGCAATACTTCGCAGATAACCAGGTTGCCGGCACCCGCGTGGACTCCCAAAACTTTAATCTCATTGACGGCGCACTCCATTTTTATTTTGCTTTCCTTTACCATGGGCGGTTTTACGATAGTGGCAGGCTCCTGGTTAAAGCCTGCTTTTATAAACTCATTGATGTTCTTTGGAAACTCACAACTGGCGAGGCTTACCTGTTGTACCATTGGCAAGTCAACTATATTAATAACCACTTCCGGCACTTCCATTATATTTTGAAGCGTATGTTTGGTAGTATTATCACGTACTCGTCGGCTGGGCGAAAAAATGACGATGGGTGGGTTGGATGAAAACAGGTTAAAAAAGCTAAATGGACTCAGGTTTACATTACCCTTTGCATCGATAGTGCTGGCAAAACAAATCGGCCTTGGAGCGATAGCATGTTGCAGGTAATGCTGCACATCTACAAGTTTCAGATCTTTTAAATCAATAATCATAAGTATACTTATCAACTTACAGATACAAACCGGGTACAAAAATCGATTCACCTGCCCAGTTATGATTTTTTCTTTTTCGCGAGGATCGAAAAATCTGTATCTTCTTTGACAATTTTATTGGTTAATATACCCAGGCCTTCAACTTCCATTTCTATCACATCGCCAGCTTGTAACCAATGTTCTTTATAGTTAGGATCGTTTAATTTACCAGTTCCGTTTAATTCCAAAAAGCAACCGGTTCCTACAGTTCCACTGCCAATTACATCGCCGGGGTATAAATCAACACCATAAGCACAACGTTCTATTATTTCGGCAAAGGTCCAATCCATATCAGCCATGTTGCCCGAACTCACCTGCATACCATTTATGCTACACTTCATATGAAGGTTGAATCTGTTACCGACATGATCTTTTTTTGCGGTCACTCTATATTTCTCCAGTTCATCGGGGGTAACCAGCCAGGGGCCAATCACAGTAGCAAAGTCTTTTCCTTTGGCAGGACCCAGGTTCAACATCATCTCTTCCATCTGCAATTGTCTTGCACTCATATCGTTCATGATCATGTATCCACCTATATATTCATCGGCTTCCGCTGCGGTAATATTTCGTCCCTGTCTGCAGATGACAATGGCAACTTCTAATTCAAAATCAAGTTTTGCAAAATGATCTGGCATGCAATAAATTTCTCCCGGACCTTTTATGCTTCGGTGGTTGGTGAAATAAAACACCGGGTACTGATCAAACTCAGGAATCATTTCCACCCGGCGATTTTTTCTTGCTGCTGCTACATGTTGCCGAAATGCATAACCATCCCTGCATGAACTGGGATGCGGTACAGGTGCCAGCAAATGAATAGAATCAACAGACAAAGCGTTCGCAGTTTGAATATCACTTTCAATTAACGACTGACTGGCAATTAAAGCCAATGGAAAATATTCATCCCAACTGTTCAGGAAGGAGCCCATGTTATTGGGAAGTTTGGCATCGAGTGATTCCATGTCATACAGCCATCCGTTATAGTAAATAGCAAGTCGTTCTGATCCTTCGAATAGATAAGTGGCTAATTTCATTGTTGCGAAAATTAAAGTTTTGTATGCGCGCTTAATTGGGTTTATTTCTATAAGAGCAAAGCAAATTTCTATTCTAGATAAATAGTAAGTAACCTATCCGGTTATTTGTACATAAATAATACGCTAGTCATAAAGAATATTTTCTTATTCTGCCCAACTCATCAGGTATTCCTTGTTCTCAATATCCAATGCTTGTCTGGTAATCATCAGCGGATGAAACGTATCAACCATTACGGCCAGTTCCCTTGTTTCTTTAGCACCAATACTTTTTTGTACAGTACCGGGGTGTGGTCCATGTGGAATTCCTGCCGGATGCAAGGTTATCATACCACGGGTTACATTTTTGCGACTCATGAAGTCTCCGTCTACATAGTACAATAATTCATCGCTGTCAATATTACTGTGATTGTATGGAGCAGGAATTGCATCAGGATGATAATCGTACATTCTTGGTACAAATGAACAGACTACAAAATTGTTTGCTTCAAAAGTCTGGTGGGTGGGAGGAGGTTGATGCACCCTGCCGGTGATGGGTTCAAAATCGTGAATAGAAAAAATGTATGGATAGCAACAGCCATCCCATCCCACCACATCAAATGGATGTGTGCCATAATGCAAACCATATAACATGCCTTTCTTTTTTGCTTTAATCAGAAAGTCGCCTTTCTTATCAATGGTGATTAAGTTTTGCGGGGTGCGGATATCTCTTTCACAATAAGGCGAATGTTCCATCAGCTGACCAAAGTTGCTCAGGTAACGTTTAGGATAACGCAATGGCGAAAATGATTCAACAATAAACAACCGGTTTTTTTCACCTGAGAATTCAATTTGATAAATGGTGCCCCTGGGAAGGATGATATAGTCGCCATATTTGAAAACGAGTTCACCATACTGGGTGTGCACGGTTCCGCTGCCTTCATGTACAAAAATCAGTTCATCGGCGTCTGTGTTTTTATAAAAATAATCTTTCGTGCCCTTTTGCGGAGCCGCTAACACAATATGACAATCATTGTTAACCAGCACTGGAATCCGGCTTTCTAAATAATCCCCGGCTGCTGTAATATTAAAACCTTCAAAGCAACGGTGTTGCAGCATTTTTTCTTCCGCTATCTGTGGACTAACATTTACCTGCTTTTCTACTTTAATAATTTGAGTAGGTGGGTGACAATGGTAAAGCAAACAATAATCATTGCTAAAACCTTCCGTACTGAATAATTGTTCGGAATATAAGCTACCGTCGGGCTTACGAAACTGTGTATGGCGCTTGTGTGGTATTGTTCCAAGACTCTGGTAATGTGGCATAGTATTGAGTATTTATGGCAATGTTTATTCCTGTTAATAATGCTTGTTGCAATTCCGCAGAAAATCTATGCTGAGGTTGATAGGTACTATAAATTTCCTCGCTTGTCCTGCTCTCTTTCGATGGCTTCAAACAAAGCTTTAAAATTTCCTTTCCCAAAACTCTTTGCTCCTTTTCGTTGAATAATTTCAAAAAACAAAGTTGGACGATCTTCCAACGGTTTGGTAAATACCTGTAACAGGTATCCTTCTTCATCCTTATCAATTAATATACCCAGTTTACTCAACGGTTTTAAATCTTCATCAATTTTACCAACCCTGTCCAACACAGTATCATAATAACTAACCGGCACTTTCAGAAACTCCACTCCTCTTTCTTCCAGCATGGTAACTGTTTCAATAATATTCGAAGTGGCAATTGCTATGTGCTGTACACCTTCTCCATTATAAAAATCCAGGTACTCTTCCACCTGACTCTTCTTTTTTCCTTCTGCTGGTTCATTGATAGGGAATTTTACATAGCCGTTATTATTACTCATTACCTTGCTCATGAGAGCAGAATATTCTGTGGATATATCTTTATCATCAAACGATAAAATATTTTTGAAGCCCATTACATCTTCATAAAATTTTACCCATTTGTTCATCTGGTTCCATCCTACGTTACCCACGCAATGATCAATATACAACAATCCCGTTGGCGTGGGATTATAGTCGCAGTTCCATTTTACAAAACCAGGCATAAAAAAACCTGAATAGTTCTTTCTCTCAATAAACATATGCACTGTATCACCATAAATATGAATGCCACTCATTATTATTACACCAGTCTCATCTTCTAAGGTCTGGGGCGCGAGATAACTTTGGGCACCGCGTTGGGTGGTTTCCTTCCATGCATCCGCTGCATCATTTACTGCCAGGGCAATTATTTTTACGGCATCACCGTGTTTGTAAACATGCTCCGCAATATGATTTCCTGTTCGCAAAGGGGTTGTAAAAACAAAGGTGATTTTATTTTGCCTGACTACATAACTTGTTTTGTCTTTTACACCGGTCTCTGGACCCGAATAGGCATGGCTTTGAAATCCAAAAGCAGTTTTATAAAAATGTGCCGCCTGTTTAGCATTGGCCACGTAGAATTCAATATAGTCCGTGCCCAATAAAGGCAGAAAGTCTTTTGTATCCATAAAAATAATTTAATGAGAAAGAAAAATTACTAAAAAAACTCAGGCTGAACCAGCCAGGGAGCGAGGGATTATTGACAATCTTCTGCAAGCGCAACCATCAGCAAAACATAATCGCTGCGCTTGTCATAAAATATCTTATTGGGGTAATCTGGTCGCATTACTAATAAATGGTAATACAAATATAGAGAGAATCTTTGCAGCAATCAATACAATGCCCTGCAGTAAAAAAAAGAAGGCGCATCTCTAAAGCAACGGGGACATCTTTTCTACCGGAACCGGGTCTACAAAAATCTGGTACAATTAAATATTGGACATAACCGGGTGCACCCATGGAGAACGATAAGCCCGCTGTAACAATCTTGTGGCTTCTTCATCACCTGTTACAACCCGAAGTTGTGGATCATAATGCAGGGGTCTTTGCAGTTTCATAGACATATTGGCAAGGATACAACTGGCGGTGGATATATGTCCCTGCTCAATGTCGGCGACCGGCCTGGTGCCTTTGTTTATTGCTTCAAGAAAATCAGTCATGTGCCTGCGCACCGCGGAAGCCACGTGCAGTTCTATGTCTTTTTCTTTCAGGTCTTCAGGATATTTTTCTTTTTCATATAGCACATCACCATGCAATTTCGTTCCACCATTTGCAGGAATAAAATCATACTTAAATACATCGGCGCACAGTGTTCCTTTTTCACCAAATATCTTAAAAGCCCAGGGATATTCCGGATCAGATGCTGTTCCCCATGCACGATGGGTCCACACACAGTTGAGATTGTCATAAGCGAATGTTGCTGTTTGAGTATCCGCAGTATTGCTTTTACCTTTCACATCAACATAAATACCACCTGTAGACGAAACAGTTTTTGGCCAGCCAAGATCCAACATCCATCTAACGGCATCAAACATATGAATACACATATCACCCATTATTCCGTTGCTATATTCCATAAACGCGCGCCACCAACCGCGATGGGGTAATCCATCATAGGGACGCAATGGCGCGGGCCCTGTCCACATTTCATAGTCAAGAAAATCAGGAACAGCAGAAAGCGGTGGCTTTGCATTGGAGTGCATGTGATAATAGCAACACATTTCCGCATGATGTACTTTTCCCAACATACCAGCCTTTACAATTTTATCTCTTGCTTCAACTAAATGCGGGGTACTTCTTCTCTGGGTACCTACCTGCACTACCCGGTTGTATTTTCTGGCGGCTGCCATTATAGATTCACCTTCCGCTACATCTACGCTGATGGGTTTCTGCAGGTATATATGTGCGCCGGATTTTATTGAATCAATTGCCTGCAAGGCGTGCCAATGATCGGGTGAGCCGATCAAAACAATTTCTGGCTTTGTATCAGACAGCATCTTCCGGTAATCTGTATAAATATTTGGGGCCTGGTGATTCCAATGACGTTCGCTCACAAGTTTGGCAGCTTCATTCAATTGATGCTTATCTACATCGCAGAGACCTACCACATCGATGGGTGCTACCTGTATCAATTTAAATAAATCACTCTTGCCGTACCAACCGGTACCTATCAAAGCAACTTTTCGCCGGGGCGCCATCGATGGAATATTGATTCGATTGGCGTTTAGCGCAGATATCGCCACCAAAGCGGAACTGTTTCGTATAAAATTGCGCCGATCCATATTTGAATGGTTATGTGATTAAATAATAGTGCAGCTACACTTCCTGGTTAAAGGTAGTCCAGTTTATTAAGTGTTTTGACTGAGAAAAAGATTAGTTCCTTATTTGTTTCAAAAAATGAATAATATTATGGCTCATCGAATGAATGATCAAGCAATGATTGATGCATCATTTGTACAATGTTACTTTATGTCTTTGAAATCATATCCTAAAATAGTCATCATTGTGACAGCATAACGTTTCCCTAATTCACGGTATCCGGCTGCATTAAAATGCAGGTTATCCGGACCGTCTGTACAACCAGCTGAGGAAATGACATGTGCAGTGGGAACGGTTTGCGGTAATAAGTCAATGATGTTATTCATGCTCGCACATTTTCCATCCTGGTCGGCATTTACCACTTCGCCAGCCAGCAAGGGAACCGATTTCGCACTGAGGTTGAGATCATGCAGCAAATTCTCATATACAACTTTTACTTTTTGAGGCCAAAGTGTATCATTTGTATTACTTTCACCCTGGTGCAATAAAATTCCTTTTATCACACCGTCCTGTTGTCCTTTTTTTGCCATCGCTACCAGTCTTTCATAGGGGTTTCCATCGTATTCATTTATCATTCTTGCCATCCAGTCTGGTACCGTTGTTTTATAGGTTTGAGAAATAGCTTTATCAAAAAGCTCAATTTTGCAACCTCCTATCGATACATTTATAATTCCAATACGAATATTTTTCGGTAGCCGTTCTACAAGGGTTCTGCCGAAATAATCAGCCGGCGTTAAACCTGTTCTGCAACGACATAAAGGTGGAACAGCCGTGTACCATTTTCCCATTTCTCTCCCGAGGTTTGGGCAGCTCACGGCCTCCAGTACCTGAAATCTCTTGTCGACATCAGCTGTGTCAACCGGTTCTATCCTGGCATTGCCTTCCATGTTGGACTGCCCAAATGACAAAAAGATATAGAAATCCGGATCCTGCGCAAAAACATCTGTTGCGGACTGCGACATCATTACCAATAACAGTAACTTCCATTTCAATTTCATAATAATAAATTTACTAACCAATATTCATTTGCTTTGCCAAAATATTGCTGGTTTAAGTACTAAAAAAACACATCGCTTCATTGCTTTTTTGCGTTCGTTGCGTGAAATAAAATTAATCACTTCGATTCTTATTGTTCGCTGCGTGAATTGAAAATCTATTTAAATAGCAACTGTGCAAAATTAAACAGGTTATTTCTCCATACAGGCCAGGTATGACCGCCGGGGTATTCACTGTAGGAATATTTTATCTTTAATTCGTCAAGTTTTGCAATCATGGTCTGGCCGTTCTTCCAGGCAATATCTTCTTTACCTCCCTCCGAAATCCAGAAAACTTTCAGGTTATTATTTATCTTATCTGTATTTCCTTTCAAAAATTCATACTGAGCATCCGAAACAGCGTTCATCATAGGCATTATCCAACCAGAACTGAATACACCGAGATAAGAAAACGTTTCAGTATTCCCAATGCCGGTATACAATGTGTGCAGCCCACCCAGTGAAAGTCCTGCCATTGCTCGATTGCCTGCATCATTAAGGCTCCTGTAATTTTTTTCAATGAAAGGAATGATGGACTCTTTCATTTCTCGTTGAAATAACTTCAATGAGTTTGTAATTCCATCTGCACTGAAACCTCCCGCCCCAATGTTTGCATCGGGCATTACTACCAACATGGGTTTTGCTTTGCCGTCTGCAATCAGGTTATCTAGAATAAGATCTGTTTTACCTTGTGCGGCCCAACCTGTCTGATCTTCACCACCTCCATGCAGTATATACAAAACAGGGAATTTATCATTTTGCTTTTCATCGTAACCGGGCGGTGTATAAATATTCATCTGTCTCCAGGAGTTGGTAACTTTCGAAAAATATTTTTTTAACCTGATGTCACCATGTGGTACATCCCGCAATGCGTAGTAGGCCCCGCCGGTAAACGGTATTTCAATTCCACTGGCCATTCGCCCCATTCCATAAAAACTTTGGCTGGCTGGATCTGCCATGGCAACTCCGTCTATCAGCAAAGAATAATAATGGAATCCCTCACTGATTGAATCAGTGGTAATTTTCCAAACGCCTGCTGTATCTTTTATCAAATCATATTTCTTACCAAGATCAATCTGTACTTTTTTTGCATCCGGTGCTTTTACATTAAACAGCACGCGGTTATCGGAAAGAATCTGCGGGTATCCGGCATTTCTTATGTTTGTTGCCGCAGGTGCACCCGCCACAGGGTACTTGGAAAACGTTGATGAATCAACCGGTTTAAAAATTAATTGGGAGTACATGAATAAACCGTTCTTCCAAACTTTAAAATCATGCACACCCGGTTCAATAAAATAAATATGCGGAACATCATGCAGCTTCAAATAGTCATGAGTCCGTTTGCTAAAACTAACCAGGCCGTCACTTGCACCGCAGGAGATAAATAACAATTTAATTTTTGCTTTAGCAGCATTTGCGTCTGGCACTAACGCTGCCGGCGGTTTTGTATTAGGGGCTGCAGAGAACGCTCCTATCCATGCAAACTTATCCAGGTTACCAAGTCCGAAATTTAAAGATTGTCCACCCCCCATTGACAATCCCGCGATGGCACGGTGCTCCCTGTCTTTTAAAACAGGATATTTCTTTTCAATGAATGGAATTAAATCATCTAATAAATCCTGTTCAAATGTTGCAAAGGCTTTCACCCTGGCACTATCGAAAATATTGCCGGTGACCCGATCATCTTTCATCGCTCTCCCATTTGGCATAACAACAATCATGGGTTCAATTTTATCATCTGCGTAAAGGTTATCAAGTATTACCTGCGGCGTACCACCATTCAGCCATTCTCTTTCATCACCCCCAATACCGTGAAGCAAATAAAGAACAGGATACTTTCTTTCCTTAGAAAAACCGGGTGGGGTATAGATCAATGACTTTCGCTTTGAACCCACCGTTTTTGAATCATACATGATGGAATCAATTTTTCCATGCGCAATTCCAATTCTTAAAGAGTCGAAACCCGCGGCAGCAGGCATCACCTGTGCAGTAACCATTACCGAGATAAACGTCAAAGCCAGCACTGTAATAATTGATTTGTTCATAAATGTTCTTTTTGTTTTGATGTACTTTTTACGAAATGTTGTCGTGCGGGATTTTCCAATATTGATTAACGGAATATTTCCTGTACGGAGGCAGTCAAATATAATTTGCAATTCATCCATGTATGACCTCCCGAAACAATGTATGGCTTTACGTGAATCCTCTTTTCTTTCATTGGCACCTGTGCAGCAATAAACTGACTACCGCTAAGTTTAACATCCTCTGTATAGGGTACCAGATAACGAAAAACAACCGTTTTATATTCATTTACCTGTGGTGATATAATGAATGGACCGCGCGGCGATTGACTATTTGCAGCAAGCGAAATACAAATGATACTGCATGCCATGAGTAACCGAAAATATTTCATTGGCATTAAATTTATTTTTTAATCAATTGACACCAACGAAATAATTGCGCCTTTCTTTGCCGGAATATCGTACAGCACTGTTTGTTTGAGTTTGGGTAAATCAATATTTGCTTTTTCCGAAATAATGGGTTTAATAACTGTTTCTGTCTGATAAAAGGGATTCCCATTTTCTCCGGCTGCATTTTTTAATTTCACAGCATTTGTGCTTTTCATTTGATTAGGAAGTCTTAAGCGAAGGTTCCCAGCCATTATTGATTTAATAATTAATTTGGTAACTTTTCCATCTTTCCAATCCATACGAATTATTTCAAAGCCACCTCTTGCGCGCAGACCACTTACACTTCCATTCGACTTCCATACATCGGGCAACGCTGGCAACAGGTGCAGGGTACCATCATCACTTTGCATCAACATCTCTGTAATTCCAGAAGTGCATCCGAAATTTCCATCGATCTGAAAAGGAGGATGTGCATCAAATAAGTTATTATAAGTACCGCCGCCACCTTCGTTGGTTCCAACAGGCGTTAATTGGTTCTGAATAAGTTTATAGGCGTGATTTCCATCTTGTAACTTTGCCCACCAATTCACTTTCCAACCCATGCTCCATCCCGTAGAGACATCGCCGCGCTGGAGCAATGTATTCTTTGCAGCAATAAATAATTCCGGGGTACGATAAGCTGAAATTTGATTGGAAGGAAACAGTCCATATAAATGTGAGATGTGACGATGATGATCATTGGGATCATCTATATCATCTAACCATTCCTGAAGTTGACTATGCTGACCAATTTGCATGGGTGCAAGCCTGCCCCGCATTTGCCTGATGGTATCTGAAAATAATTTGTCTTTATTTAAAATTTCAGCAGCCTTTATTAATGTACTGAATACATCAAAAACAATTTGATTGGTCATTGTTGTGCCTGCGTCCAGTGACGATCCCTGGTGTGCCGCAGGTGCGTTTTCGGGAGACATATCAGGATTAGCGACCAACCATTTTTTAGTTGGATGCTCCACCAAAAAATCAACATAAAAAAGTGCTGCACCTTTTAATACTGAGTATACAGATGCCAGGTAAGTTTTATCACCGCTATAAAGGTAGTGCTGCCAAAGATGCTGGCTGGTCCAACCTCCGCCATTGATCCATGTACCCCAAAATGCTCCGTCAATTGCACCGGTTGCCCGCCATATATCTGTATTGTGATGCGCCATCCATCCTCTTGCGCCATACATATCCTTTGCAGTTTGCTCACCCGTAACAGACAATTCTTTTACCATATTAAGAAATGGTTCATGTAATTCTGCCAGGTTGGTTTTTTCCGCAGGCCAGTAATTCATCTCCGCATTAATATTGATGGTATACTTGCTGTCCCATGGCGGGCGAATCTTATTATTCCATATCCCCTGCAGGTTGGCTGGCTGACCACCGGGCTGAGAAGCTGAAATTAAAAGATAGCGGCCGTACTGATAGTAAAGTGTTACCAATGCTGGATCATTGACTGTATTAAAATTCTTTAGTCTTTCATCGGTAGGTTTATTGGCAGCATCCGTTTTTCCTAAATCAAGCATCACCCTTTTAAAATATTTCTGGTAAGCAATTATATGGCCCTGGCGAATGGTTAAAAATGGTTTAACCACAGCGTTGGGCAGGTATGATGCAGCCCGTGCCTTTTCATCTCCATTTAAATCTTTATAACTATTGAAATTTGTTGCAATAGAAATATAAATTGTAACAGCGTTTGCATTTTTTACACTGACAGACGTATCAGTTGACTGAAATGTTCCACCTTCTGCTTTGAATTCTGCTAACCCACTGTATTTAACCAGGCCTTTTACCGTTTCATGGTCCATTGTAGTACCGGAAATCTGTAATTGATGCTGGCCATTCGTGTGAACCTTTACGTTAGGTTGGGGAGTAGTATAAAAAGCCGTAAAGGAGATTTGTCCTGGTTTGCTTGCTGTCAGGTGCATTACTACCACCCTATCCGGAATGGATGCCAGCACTTCTCTTTCGTACACTACCTCTCCAACCTGGTACCTGGTCATTGCAATCGCTTGCTCAATATCCAGTTCACGGTAGTAATGACTATAATTATCGTGGCCGGGAAATTTTAGATTAAGTTCGCCAGCCGGTTCAAACATCTGTCCCTGTGATTTTTTGCTGATGATTATACGGTTTGCCATCTGTTCCGCCTCTTTCTGTTTACCATCAAAAATTAAAGCGCGCAATGCTGATAAAGAATCAAAGCAGGCTGTATTATCGTTTCGGTTTGGGCTTCCGCTCCATAATGTATGTTCGTTCAATTGTATCATTTCATTGCCTGCATTTCCATAAACCATTGCCCCCAGCCTGCCATTGCCAATGGGCAATGCATTCTCCCAGACATTGCCCGCAGGAGTATTATACCATAGTTTTAACGACATGTTTTTTTGCGAAACGCAAAATTGACTGGATACCAACAAACAAACATTCAATATCAATTTCATAGAAAAAAAATTTAAACCTGTATTTTTTAATGCCATCGCTAGTTATTTTGATTTTTAGAAAACTGTGCTATGCAATAATGACATACACTCATTTTACTATAGGTACGAAGAATTTACCGATTCGCCGATGCTCATTACATTCAACTTCCACCACCAAACTTATTTATTATTGCAACGCAGCAATCTTTTCAAATTCATTACCCAGTTTATGGCTGAGGCTTTCAAAAATTTCAAAGTATTTCATATAGATTTTATGATTATTTTCTGCTGGTGAATATCGTTCTCCAATTTCTATCTGGCAGGCGGCATCATCCAGGGATTTGAAAATTCCCATGTCTGTCGCCGCCAGTAAGAAAGCACCTATGCTTACACTATTGGCGTTCTTGGTTACATTTACCTGCGTGTTAAACATATCGCCAATCATCTGCGCACAAAACGGAATGGTTGCAAAACTTCCATTGACGGAAAGACTGCTGATATTCCTGTGTTCTTTCAGCATTTTGCCGATGCTGTAAATTTCGTATAGTATTCCTTCAATCGTTGCCCTGATAAAATGCTGGCGTTCGTGTTTGATATTAATACCAAAATACATCCCTCTTGCATCCGGGTTCCAGATAGGAGCTCTTTCGCCCAGCAGGTAAGGTAAAAACAACAATCCTTCCGAACCTGTAATTATTTTTGTTGCTTCCTGCAACAGATTATTCATACAGCTTTCCGTATCGTAAGCAGTAGTGAAATCTCCAAATTGTTTTGCGAACCACTCAAATATGCCGCCACCGCTGTTGCTGGGACCTCCGCTTACAAAACAATCTTCAGTTATTAAATAATTAAACACCCTTTTATTTTTATCGCGGATCATTTTGTTTCCTACTACACGCACTGCACTGCTGTCTTCAATGGTTATGGTTGCCCTGTCACTGTTCCAGATACCGGCCCCCAGGGTTGCCATGCATCCATCACTGGATCCAATCAATACTTTTGTTTCGCTGCTAAGTCCCAGTGAATTTTGATAAGCCTTCTTAAGAGGACCCGGACTGGTGAATACAGGAACAAGTTGCGGCAATTTTTCAATTGTTATACCAGCAAAATCAAGCGCTGCAGCCTCCCATTTTATTTTATGGATATTAAGCATACCTGTAGCGCAAGCCAGGCTGTAATCAATCATGTATTCACCGGTTAATTGATGAATAACGTACGATTTTATGGATAAAAATTTGCCCGCCTGTTTAAAATTTTGCGTATCATTTTTTTTCATCCAGGCAATTTTCAACATAGGTGACATCGGATGCAGTGGTGTTCCCGTACTTTCATAAATTTTATCTGCCAATGTAGAAGCATTGATTTCTTTGGCTTCCTTTTTTGCCCTGTTATCGGCCCAGGTAAATGCGTTTCCCAGTGGTATTCCATTTTTATCAACCGGCAACACACTGTGCATAGAAGAACTAAAGCAGATGGATGCTACTTTGTATTTTTTAGGATGTATCTTTTCATTTAACAGGTTTTTCAGTACGTACAGCATGGTAATAAAAATTTGCTCGGGGTCCTGTTCGCTATAATCGGGTTGAGAATGAAATGTGGGATAATATCCCTTCATACTACCGATGACGGCTCCGTTCAAATCAAATGCAAAAATTCTAACTGCATTGGTTCCAAGTTCAATGGTGATGATGCACTTCATAAAATAATTTAATCATTATAAGAATTGTTTCTCCGGAACTCGCCGGGTGTATAGCCAGTAAGTTTTTTAAAGGTTGTTGAAAAATGCTGCGACGAATAAAAACCAGTATCAAGCGCTATATCAGTTATGCTCACTTCTTTCTTTTTTAATAACCTGATGGCTTCAGAAATGCGGATATTGATAAGGTAGTTGATAGGTGTAAATCCGGTATAATTTTTTACCTTTTCGTTAAACAAGGTAGTACCCATACCGGCAATAGCGGCCATTTCTTCTACCGTCCATTGATGGGAAAGATCATTCCTCAAAGCTTCTTCCATGTTCATAAAGACTTTCGGAAAATCCCGGGCAGGATTATTTTGCCGTGTCATTTGGCGGGTAATGATAATGAGCAACTCATCAATCAAATGATTAATTCTTGTGATGAAACCCAGTTCATGATTGTGGATCTCACAATTAATATGATGAAAAATGCGGTTGGCTTCATTCAATTTTGACAACACCGGATTTTTATTAAGACTGAGCAACTTCCCAATGGCAAGGCTTTCATGATCGCTGAGGCTACTCCATTTTCCAGGAACCAGTTCTCCTGTTTTTAATTTTTGAATTTTAATCTGAATGCAGCTGATACTGCCCAGCTCAAGGATGCCTTTATCGTTACCAAACTTTTGCCCGGGTAAAATTAAAACAACATCTCCTGGAAATAATATGTAAGACTGTTCATTCAGCCTCCATTCAAATCGTCCTTCATTTATAAAATAGATACACAATCCTTCAGTAACCTGATCAGGAAAAGAATGCAATTGTATGGAAGAATTTTTTTTCGTACTCAGCTCCAGGATATGGGGAAACAGGCTCAGCTTTGACGTAGCACCCTGCTGGTAATGAAATTGAAGCATCGTTTGTTAAATAATTTTCAACACCTAAAGAAAGTTAAAAATAGCTATTCGTTTGTACAAAATACTCCGGCGGTTATTATTGGAAGTTTTGGCGGCACCTGCATTCTATATTGCGTTAATTATTACAGAGATGGATATCCACCGGAACTGCTGCTCAATATTTTTCAGATGGCATAAAGGCACATATGGATCAAATGGGAACTTTCGATCCTGCAGCTGCCGTGTTGCCTGCAGACAGGGATACTTTGATTACCAATAATCCTTTAACTAACGAACTGCACTGGCGCAAATAAGCACGCAGTACTGGATATCAAGTTTTCTGAAAGGTCCTGACGCTTTTGCCCATTTCAGGAGAAGTGGGTTTCCAGCTCTAACGCCTAACCCTTACGGACAGCCGAGTAACCCGGATGTACCCAATGGAACTATTATCAGGAGACTTACATATCCAACTTCAGAATTGTCTGTCAATAAAACAAATGTTGACGCAACGATTGGTAACCAGGGGACCAGATGTACTAAGCAATAGAGTGTGGTGGGATAAATAACAGAAGTCTATTTTTAATCTTACCCGTTTTTTGGTAATTAAGGACCTTTTGTTTCTACAGAGGGTCATTTATAAATAAAAACTAGTTTACATTGCAAGATTGCGGTTTGCTTGCATGGTTACGCTAATTGAAATTAACTTTGTAACGGTTTTATTACTGCTCAAAAACAATTACAGCTAATTATTTTTCATATATATATAACCGGACTCTTTAAATTTTGCTATTTTCATCATCCAGGTTAAGCTGTACATGGAGACGGAACATAATTTCAGCAATTTGGCTTGTGAATTAAAAGAGAATAGAAATATTAGAATTGTCGAATTTTGACAATTCTAATATTCAGGTTCTCGGTTTTTTTGATGGAAAATCTTCTGGCTATTGCAACAAAAAAATATAACCGCTGTTGAATAACATGTTATTTGCTTTTTGGGGTATAAGTTGATTCGAAAAATAATATGGTTAAAATATTCTGTTGTCATGATTAACAAGTCAGATAAAGACAAGATAAAGTAAAGCATTAAACCTGCCTGTATAAAATCGCATATCAAACTGAATAAAAATTGGAAATGAGTAATAAACTAAGAAGCCAGGACTGGTTTGGCCGAAAAGACAAGGACGGAATTATTTATAGAAGCTGGATGAAAAACCAGGGAATACCAACAGATATGTTTGATGGCAGGCCGGTCATTGGCATATGCAATACATTCAGCGAGCTAACGCCCTGTAATGCCCATTTTCGTGATCATGCGGAATCTGTAAAACGTGGTGTACTAGAAGCAGGCGGTTTTCCTGTAGAATTTCCAATAATGAGCCTGGGAGAAACTCTGTTGAAACCAACAGCCATGCTGTTTCGAAATCTTGCAAGTATGGATGCGGAAGAAAGTATACGCGGTAATCCAATTGATGGCGTAGTGCTGCTTACAGGTTGTGATAAAACAACCCCATCAACTTTAATGGGGGCTTCTAGTGTGGGGCTGCCCACCATCGTTGTTCCAGGTGGCCCAATGTTAAATGGAAGATATAAAGGACAAACCATTGGAAGTGGTACGCATGTATGGAAATTTGATGAAGACATGAAGACCGGGAAGATGACGCAGGAAGAATGTGATGTTGCAGAAAGTTGTATGAGCAGGAGTATTGGCCATTGTATGACGATGGGAACTGCTTCAACAATGGCATGTATGGTTGAATCGCTTGGTCTTACATTAAGTGGCGCTGCAGCAATACCAGCAGCTGATTCAAGAAAAAAAGTCATGGCTCAACTCAGTGGCAGAAGAATTGTTGAAATGGTAAAAGAAAATTTAACCATCGATAAGATACTTACCCGGGAAGCTTTTGAAAATTCAATCATAGTAAATGCCGCTGTTGGAGGATCTTCCAACTTCATTATTCACCTGATGGCTATTGCTGGTAGAATTGGGGTTGATATTTCATTGGATGATTTTGACCAGCTTGGCAGCAAAATTCCACTGCTTTTAAATTTAATGCCATCCGGAACATACCTGATGGAAGATTTTTATTATGCAGGTGGTCTTCCGGTGATACTTAAAGAATTAAAAGATCGGCTCCATAAAAATGTAGTCACCGTAACCAGCAGAAACCATCACGAAAATATTGAAGGCAATACTGATTGTTACAATAGTGACGTAATTGCGACGTATGAAAAACCTTTTATACCTGAAGCAGGTTGTGTAGTAGTTAAAGGTAATCTTGCACTAAATGGTGCAGTTATAAAACCTTCAGCTGCCAGTCCAGCACTCATGAAACATTGCGGGCGTGCTGTTGTATTTGAAAGTATTGAAGACTACCATGCAAGAATTGATAACCCGGATCTTGATATAGATGAAACATGTGTGATGGTATTAAAATATGTTGGCCCTGTTGGTTATCCGGGAATGCCTGAAGTAGGCAATATGGCTCTACCGCAGAAAATATTGCAAAAAGGAATTAAAGATATGGTGCGTATCTCCGACGGACGTATGAGTGGCACAGCTTATGGCACCGCAGTATTACATGTATCTCCCGAATCTGCCATTGGTGGTAATCTTGCTTTGGTACAAAACGGCGATATGATTGAATTAGATGTACCACAACGAAAATTACATTTGCATGTTTCGGATGCGGAACTGGCACTAAGAAAAACAAAGTGGCAGGCACCAAATCCTTCAGCTACCCGCGGTTATGTAAGTCTTTATATCAAACACGTTATGGGTTCGGACAAAGGAGCAGATTTTGATTTCTTATTGGGAAGCTCAGGCTCAGTTGTCGTGAGAGATTCGCATTAAGCACTTCGGACATACTATATATTGTATAAACGAATGAACGAATGAATAAACACACTTTATAAAAGTGATAAGTTTACAGCATTGCTAAGCAGGTTCTGCGACTGATCAACAATCCAAAATAATCTGCATTGAAAAAGTTTCCCATAATTATTTCCATACTATCGTTTCTATTTATATGTTGTGTAGCGTCAAAAAAACTAGAACGGTTGCGTAATCACATAAAAACAGTTGCCGGAAGGTAGGCAGGTAAAGTGAATGCTTAGAGGAAGTGAATGAGATAATCGATAACGATGGAAGATATCGCCAGACTTCATGGATAAAAGCTTTCGGCAATGGCGATACACTGGTAAAATACGCTTTCAAATCTGCAAGTGACCCTAGCACCCCGTGCTAGTGTCCCGCCGATCGGCGGGGCTACGTCCCTGGAACCAATCGTTTGAAAGCATCTCCACCTTTCCAGGACTTAATTTGTTTTTCTCTTTTCAGTGCTATTTGTGGCGTCTGGTATTCTTCGACTAATACAATCCGAAATGGAACGTGTTTTTTTGTCGACCGTTGTTGCCCAAATTGTGATAGTCAAGTCTTGCCTGAACATCAGATGTTTCACCGATATAATATCGGCCATCTTTTAAACTTTGTAAAATATAAACGTAATGGGGTATAAAAAAAGCTCCGTTTTACCAGAGCCTTTTTTTGAAAATGTCGGGACGACAAGATTCGAACTTGCGACCCCTAGCACCCCATGCTAGTGCGCTACCGGGCTGCGCTACGTCCCGAAACCATTATACCGGGCATCAAATGTAAGCCATTATTTCAATTTCTGAAATTTGAAGAACACCACTATCTTCGCGCAACTCATTTGCAATGAAGTTTCTATTAAAACAGGTTTACATAATCGACAGCGGCTCGCCCTACCATCATTCCCGTAAAGATATTTTTATTAAAGATGGCATCATCATCCAGGTATCGGATATTATTGATGAAAAAGCGGACCAAACCTTGCAGGGTGATAACTTGCATGTTTCCGGCGGATGGATTGATACTTTTGCCCATTTCTGTGACCCGGGATTTGAATTCAGGGAAACATTGCAGACAGGTTCGGCTGCTGCTGCAGCTGGTGGATTTACTACTGTATTTGTTATACCCAACACAAAGCCGGTTGTTGATGCAAAATCACAAGTAGAATACATCGTTCAGCAATCCAAATCATTACCTGTAAATATCATTCCAATAGGAGCGATTACCAAAAATGCGGAAGGAAAGGAACTGGCTGAAATGTATGACATGAATAATAGCGGTGCAGTTTCTTTCAGTGATGGATTGAATTCCGTGCAAGCGGCCGGCATTTTATTAAAAGCATTGCAGTATATTAAAGCATTTAATGGAGTTATCATCCAGGTACCCGATGACAAATCAATTGCACCCCACGGATTGATCAATGAAGGAATTATTTCAACACAACTCGGATTACCCGGCAAACCCATGATGTCGGAGGAGTTAATAGTAGCGAGAGATATTAAACTGGCCCGTTATGCAGGTTCAAAAATTCATTTCACGGGAGTGAGTTCACCCAAATCTATTGAATACATAAATCGTGCAAAGGAAGGCGGCATACAGGTTACCTGTTCTGTTACGCCCTACCATCTTGCATTTTGTGATGAGGACCTGGTTACTTACGATACCAACCTGAAAGTAAATCCGCCTCTTCGTACAAGAACCGATATGATGAAATTAAGGGAAGCCCTTGCAGCAGGTGCGATAGATTGTATTGCAACGCATCATATTCCGCAGGACTGGGATCATAAAACATGCGAGTTTGAATATGCAAAGAATGGAATGATTGGTCTTGAAACCTGTTATGCCGTTTTAAAAACAGTTATGCCGGAAATTTCTGAAGACAAATGGATAGAACTTTTACATCGAAATGCAGCTGGAATATTTGGTTTGCCGATTGCAGGCATCCAGGAAAATGCTCCTGCCAATCTCACATTGTTTGAACCAGGCAAAGTTCATACTTATTCAAAAGACCAGGTTAAATCGAAATCGCAGAACAGTCCTTTTATTGGCTGGCAATTAACGGGAAAAGTTTATGGTATTATCAATGGTTCAAAGATGGTTTTGAATACTTAAGATGGAAACGGCAATTACCAATCATAAAAGGAAGGGATTTATAATAGTGGCGATACTAATTATATTGGATCTCCTGTTGAAAAAATCGGGTATACAAGTCAGTGATGGGCAGCAATATTTGCCAAGACTGATTATAAGTTTTTTAGGCGTTGTTGTTTCCTGCCTGGTATTCGCAAAGCAATCGGCTGGTACAATGAAATTTGCAGAAGTTTTTGCACATGGATTTAAAACAACGGCTGTTATTGCTTTTCTAATGGCGCTGTATACTTTTATTGCGGTTAAATTTATTTACGCGGCCCCCACATTGGCAGAGATAGAAGCCGGGGCAAAGTCCATCGGGCAACAGGGTAATGTAATGCCAGAAGAAGCAAAACAAATGGCCATAGAAGGAGCAAAAAACCGTTGGGTAATTTATGTTTCGCTTTCCATTTTTTCATCACTGATACCGGGGATACTTGGTGCAGTTACAGGAGCTGCACTGGCGAAAAAGAATCAGTAATTTCAATTTTAATAAAGAATAACCGGATGGATATTTCAATCGTTATACCATTGTTGAATGAAGCTGAATCTTTGCCGGAATTGACGGCATGGATTGTTCAGGTTATGCACAGCAATCAATTTGCATACGAAATTATTTTTATTGACGATGGCAGTACTGACCATTCCTGGGAAATCATTCAACAAATAAGGGCTACCAATCCAAATGTAAAAGGAATTAAATTTCAACGCAATTATGGAAAATCTGCCGGCCTAAACGAAGGTTTCCGCGCGGCAAAAGGAGACGTGATTATTACCATGGATGCAGACATGCAGGATTCTCCCGATGAAATACCTGGTTTAAGAAAAATGATCCTGGAAGAAAAGTTTGACATGGTGAGTGGATGGAAAAAGAAAAGGCACGATAATACATTTACCAAAAACATTCCTTCAAAATTTTACAATGCTATTACCCGGCGCATGTCTGGCATCCGGTTGCATGATTTTAATTGCGGTCTAAAGGCCTATAGAAAAAATGTAGTGAAGGGAATTGAAGTTTATGGAGAAATGCATCGATATATCCCCGTTTTGGCCAAGTGGGCTGGTTTTAAAAAAATTGGTGAAAAAGTAGTTGAACACAGGGCGAGAAAATATGGCGTTACCAAATTTGGTCTGAGCCGTTTTATAAACGGGCCATTGGACCTGGCTTCCATCATGTTTGTAGGAAAATATGGAAAACAACCCATGCATTTTTTCGGCAGGTGGGGCTCCATCTTTTTTGTTGCAGGTTTCTTCATTCTAATTTACCTGGTTATAACACGGCTGATTCATCCGGAAATTGGATTGAGCAACCGGCCGCCATTTTATATTGTATTAACGGCAATGATAATAGGATCCCAATTATTCCTGGCTGGGTTCCTGGGAGAAATGATTTCAAGAACTTCCCAGGGTCGTAATCATTATTTAATAGAAGAAAAATCCGGATTAGATTAACAATCAGCATTTGCAGTAATAGAATTATTCCTGCTATTTATATTTTATTTCCGCTTTAACCTTGATCCAAAACATTGTCATACTTGGCCCGGCTCACCCTTATCGTGGTGGTGGTATAACTACATTCAATGAAAGGTTGGCGAAGGAATTGCAGCAGCATAACTATAATGTGACAATTTATAATTTCTCTTTGCAGTATCCTTCTTTTCTGTTTCCAGGCAAAACACAGTATTCTGATGAAGCTGCCCCAACTCATTTGAACATATTGCGGAAAGTAAATGCTGTCAATCCCATGAATTGGTTAAGAGTGGGCAACGAATTAAAAAAGCTGGCGCCAGATCTAATCATAGTGCGTTATTGGTTGCCATTTATGGGACCGGCATTTGGTACCATCCTCCGAAAAGTTAAAAAGAACCGGCATACCAAAGTAATCGCTATCACCGACAATGTAATTCCGCATGAAAAAAGAATCGGTGATAAACCTTTTACAAATTATTTTCTCAAATCCTGCGATGGTTTTATTACAATGAGTGAGAAAGTAATGAACGACTTAAGGTTAATGGTGCCTGGCAAACCTGCAGAACTTGTTGCTCATCCGATGTACGATAATTTTGGCGCAGCTATATCAAAAGCAGAAGCCCGGAACTCACTCGGCATCGGAAATACAGTGCAACTGATGTTATTTTTTGGTTTTATAAGGAAATATAAGGGATTGGATATTTTACTCCAGGCAATGAGTATACTCAAAGAAAAAAATCATGTTGCTCAGGGCGCTGCAAAATTAAAAAACGTCCGACTATTGATGGCGGGAGAATTTTATGAGGATGAGAAAAATTATCAGCAAAAGATCGATGATCTCGGGATAAGGGATCTGCTGATATTGAATACAAATTTCATTGCAGACAAAGATGTAAAAAAATATTTCTGTGCTGCAGATGTGGTCATACAGCCTTATCGCAATGCAACACAAAGCGGTGTCACTCCCCTCGCCTATCATTTTGAAAAACCAATGATAGTGACCAACGTTGGTGCATTGGCTACCTATGTTCCCGATAAGAAAGTTGGATTGGTTGCTGAACCAAACGCAGCTTCACTTGCGTCTGCAATAGAACAGTATTTTGCATTAGGCGAAGATCATTTTTTGCCCCAACTTCGCGAAGAGAAAAAAAAATATTCATGGCAGGTGCTGGTTGATAAAATCATTGGACTGGCAGGATCAATAAAGCAATAATACACATCATCGTATCCCATACCGTTATGCAAACCAAACAGGGATATAATTAATAAAAAGATTACGATGCTGCCAGGTAGATGAAGTGGATGAATATTGATGAACCGGCAAGTTTTAAGGAGAATGATTAAATTACAAATACTGACTCAAAAAAAATATTATAGACCTCATGATCTACAGAAGTAAAGCTCCTTTAAGAATTGGATTGGCCGGTGGAGGAACCGATGTTAGTCCGTATAGCGATTTATACGGAGGTGCTATCCTGAATGCAACCGTGAGTTTATATGCTTACGCCAATATAGAGCCGCTGCCGGAGAATGCCATTATTATGCAGGCCATGGACAGGAAGGAAGAAAAAAGATACGAATGGACCAGTGAATTACCTATTGATGGCACCCTGGATTTATTAAAAGGTGTTTACAACCGGGTACAAAAAGATTATGGTATGCCTTTAACGGGCTTTCGGTTAAGCACATTCGTAGATGCACCGGCAGGAAGCGGATTGGGTACATCATCTACACTGGTAGTTGCCATACTGGGCGCATTTACAGAAATGTTTCGTTTGCCATTGGGCGAATATGATATTGCGCATCTGGCCTATGAGATTGAAAGAAAAGACCTGGACATGGCCGGTGGCAAGCAGGATCAGTATGCTGCTACTTTCGGTGGAGTTAATTACATGGAATTTTCGGGAGATGATAAAGTGATTGTGAATCCTTTGCGGATAAAACAGCAGTATATGTTTGAACTGGAGAATAACCTGTTATTGTTTTATACTTCTACCAGTCGTGAAAGTGCGAAAATTATTGAGAAACAAAGCAGCAACGTTGTAAATAAAAAATCTAAATCCATTGAGGCCATGCATCACCTGAAAGAACAGGCGCAGATGATGAAAGAGGCATTGTTGAAAGGCCGTTTACATGAGATAGGAGAAATTCTTGATTTTGGCTTTCAGCAAAAACGCAATATGGCAGAAGGCATCAGCAACAGCCTGATGGAAGAAATTTATGAATGCGCGAAAAAAGCCGGTGCAACAGGAGGTAAAATTTCGGGTGCAGGTGGTGGTGGTTTTATGATCTTTTATTGCCCGGAAATTAGTAAATACAAAGTGCAGGAAGCATTGAAACAATTCGGCGGTTATTGCCAGTCGTATCGCTTTACGGAACATGGTATGACCAGCTGGACCATTTGAGAGAGTATGAATAAGATATTGGGTCTTTAATGCAAGACACTTTATTTAATGTAGTTTGTTAAGATTATTATCCAATTCCTAATTCTCAATTACCAGTTCGCGATCCCTATATTTGCACATTAATTACACCTATGAGTAAGATTAAAAATATCATTGAAGAATCCATTGCTGTTAAAAATAAAATTTTGAATGATACTGCGATGCTGGACGCAATAGAAAAAGTAACAACAGCAATGGTATCCGCCCTGAAAAATGGAAAACGAATTTATTTTTGTGGTAATGGAGGAAGTGCCGCTGACGCGCAACACCTGGCGGCTGAATTCAGCGGACGATTTTATCTGGACAGAGATGCCTTACCGGCTGAAGCATTGCATTGTAATACCTCTTACTTAACGGCAGTAGCGAACGATTATAGTTATGATGTTATTTATGCCCGTCTTGTGAAAGGACTGGCGCATGAAGGAGATCTTGTGGTAGGACTCTCCACTTCCGGCAATTCAATAAATATTGTGAAAGCATTCGAAACAGCGAGGGAGAAGAAAGTTATCACAGTGGGTTTTACGGGCGATGCAGGTGGCAAAATGAAAGAATTGAGTGATTATCTATTTAATATTCCTTCTAAAAATACACCACGTATCCAGGAAAGTCATATCATGATCGGACACATTATTTGTGAACTGGTGGAAGAAAGATATTTTGCAGCAAAGCCATAGGAAAAATTTACCAGTATGCAAATAAAAGAAGCAATTATACTGGCTGGCGGATTGGGGACCAGGCTGCGATCTGCCGTACCGGATCTACCAAAATGTATGGCTCCTGTAAATGATAAACCTTTTTTAACGTATGTAATTGATTACTTTATTCAGCAGCGAATAAATAAGTTTATTTTCTCTCTTGGGTATAAACACGAAGTAATTACAAATTACCTTGATCAAAATTATCCCTTACTCAATAAACAATACAGCATTGAACAGGAACCATTGGGAACCGGTGGCGCTATCCGGTTGGCTTGCAAAAAGACCGCTGAAAAGACCGTGCTGGTGCTGAACGGTGATACAATGTTTAATATATCATTGGCAAAATTGTCATCATTTCATCAAATCAATTCAGCAGATTGTACACTTTCGTTAAAACCAATGAATGATTTTGACCGGTATGGCGTAGTTGAATTGAAAAATGATTTCAGTATTAAAAGTTTTAATGAAAAACAATTTTATAAAGAAGGGTTGATCAACGGAGGGGTGTACGCATTAGCGGTAACTTCCTTTTTAAACGAAGATCTGCCCGCGGTATTCTCATTTGAAAAAGATTACCTGGAAAAAATGTATGGAACCAAAAGGTTTTTCGGACTCATACAGGATGCCTATTTTATAGATATTGGGATACCGGAAGATTTCCGGAAAGCACAGGTAGAGTTAAAAAACATCCATCAATAATTGCCAATCATCGTATGCCTGATTTAATTAAAGTTGATAAGACCTGGACGCTTTTCATTGATAGGGATGGCGTTATCAATCATGAAAAATACGAGGACTATATTTACAACTACCGTGAATTTATTTTTTATGATGGCGTGTTGAGTGCAATGAAAATTTTCAACCAGTTTTTTGGCAATATCATTATCGTAACCAACCAACGCGGTGTTGGAAAAGGATTAATGAGTGAATTAAACCTCATGGATATTCACCATCACATGATCCAGGATATAGAAGCAGCCGGAGGAAGAATTGATGCTATTTATTATTGTACATCCCTGGACAATGCGGACCCTTATCGCAAACCTCAGATCGGTATGGCACTGCAGGCGAAAGCAGATTATGAAGAAATTGATTTCAGCAAATCCATGATAGTGGGTAACAATATCAGTGATATGGAATTTGGAAGAAACGCAGGTATGCAAACGGTATTTCTAAAAACCACCCATCCAGACATCCCTCTTCCGCACCTGTCCATCGATCATGATTTTAACAGCCTGTTAAAGTTTGCAGAAGCTTTGCAATAAAATTTATTGACAGCCTTTACGTTTAAGCCCATGAGCGGCTTTGTTGTAACTTTACGCATCATCATATCATTTACATGAATAATACGATCAGACTACTCTTTACTTTTATTGTTTGCCAAAGCGGGTTCAAAGCAATATCGCAGGAACTTAATACTGCGGATAAAAGGCAGTTATATAAAATGGAAGATTCCCTGAAAGTTTATGCAGACAGTATGATCAATGCTGAACAGGCGGGAAAAAGATTTTTATCAGACAGCCAGTTTGTGAAAACATTTGTGCGGGCTTTAAAAGTAAAGAATTCATTTTATTTTCCATTCGATTCACTGCTAACAGTGTCAAAGTTGTATCCGGAAGACAGCAGTTTCCGCATTTTTACCTGGCAGTTAAAAAAAGATGAATACATGTTTTACCAGAAAGGAGCCATACAAATGCGAACTCATGATGGTTCCCTGAAACTTTACCCGCTTTTTGATGCTTCGATGTTTACTTCAAAACCAGAGGATTCTGTCAGAAAACGCAGCAATTGGATAGGCGCTCTTTACTATCGGGTTATACAGAAATCTTTTAACGGTAGAAATTATTATACGTTACTTGGATTTGACGACTATACGGTGAGCAGTAACCGAAAATGGATGGAAGTTTTAAGTTTCGATCCCCAGACCGGTGAACCATTATTTGGTGGGCCAATGATTACATTCAAAGAAGATACGGGTAAAGTAAAACCCATCCTGAACCGTTTCGAAATTGAGTACAAAAAAGAAGCCCGCACACTTTTCAATTATAATCCTGAAATGGATATGATTATCTACGACCACCTGATATCAGAAAGTGATCAACCTGATCGCAAGGAAACCTTTATTCCTGACGGTGATTTTGAAGGATTCAAATGGGAAAATGGTCAATGGGTACATGTGGACAAAGTTTTTAATTTCAAGTTAAAGAACGGTGAATTTCCACAGGATGCAACCATCAAAGATGCTGAAGGCAATGTGGATGAGAAAAAATTAATGGAGCAATCGGAAAAGAATATGGAAAAAGCAAAACAAAAAGCGGCACCAGAAAAGAAACCAACTACGAGGAAAAAAACAGGCGGACAATAATATTTCTGATTTATTGATATCAGATTTCCTTGTAACTGGTTACCAAACTAATTAGAAGATCCTTTTCAACTGATCAACCACTCACCCAATCAGCCTACTCTTAGCTTTATTATATTCCTCTTCAGACAATATCCCTCTCTGCCTGAGATCAAATAATTTTTCCAATTCTGTCGCTATTGTATATGAACCTGTAACTGCTTTATTTTGAATTCCCATCGCCGAAGCCATCTGGATAGCCTGGTTACTTAATTGAATATTCTTGTATTCCGATTGCGCCAGCGTGATGGAATCTTTCAATCTTTTTGGATGAAATACATTATAATAATCTGTGGCACCTACTTCAGCGGCGGTCTGAATTTCTACATGACCATAATTGAATATTCTTCCCCACATGGTTTGATCATAAGACACATTGTTGATTTTATCAAGCGGACTTTCTTTTGCATAATGACTTAATAATCCCATTTCATCAATTACCCGATAGTTTGTAACTACCCATATATTGCTTCTCCATTGCAAATATTTGATGATAAAAATCAAAATGCCCAGCAATGCAACCGCCCATCCATAGCGCTCTGTGAATCCAATGAAATAAGAACCTACTATTGCAACCAATGCAATAATTGCCGGCCCTATCATTGAAATCCAACTGGTATAAGTTACCAATAGTACTTTCTCGTCCTTCTGTAATGGCGTACGCATAATGAAATTTATTTCAAGTTATATTACTTGCAGCAGAAAGAGAAATAGCCCGTTAGTAAAAAAGGTGAGCCGCCGCATACGACGACCCACCTCTTGGATCAATTTATTGAGCTTAATCTTCTATTCGGTATGAAATAAATTAAACTGCCTGAAGTAATCATAAGTAGAAATCCCACTCCCCCACCAGCCACTAGCTACTCCTATTCAAATCAATCATCCAACTTCAACACTGCCAAAAACGCTTCCTGTGGTACCTCAACATTACCGATCTGGCGCATACGTTTTTTGCCTTCTTTTTGTTTCTCCAGCAGTTTACGTTTCCGGCTGATATCACCACCATAACATTTGGCAGTAACATCTTTTCGCATAGCGCTAATTGTTTCTCTAGCCACAATCTTAGCTCCTATACCAGCTTGTATGGCAATTTGGAATTGCTGACGTGGAACCAACTCCTTTAATTTTTCACAAAGTTTTCTTCCAAATTCAGCAGATCTTGCGCGGTGGATCAATGCACTCAATGCATCTACCTTATCACCATTTAAAAGTATATCCATTTTCACTATATCACTGTCACGATTTCCTATCGGATAATAATCAAATGATGCATATCCGCGCGTCTGGCTTTTTAGTTTATCATAAAAATCAAATACAATTTCTGTCAGTGGCAATTCAAAACTAAGTTCAACACGTGTAGGTGTGAGATAGCTTTGATTCAGTAATATTCCTCTTTTTCCCAGGCACAATGTGATAATATTTCCAATATAATCTGGTTTGGTAATGATCTGTGCCCTGATATAAGGTTCTTCAATTCTGTCTATCCTCACCGGATCAGGCATTTCAGTTGGATTGTTTACAATTATCTTCTCACCATTGGTAGTGTAAGCAATAAAGCTAACGTTTGGAACAGTAGTTATCACGGTTTGATTAAACTCACGTTCCAGTCTTTCCTGGATAATTTCCATGTGCAGCATACCAAGAAAACCGCAACGGAATCCAAATCCCAGTGCCTGGCTGGTTTCCAGTTCAAAAGTTAATGAGGCATCATTCAATTGTAGTTTATCCATACAATCGCGCAGTTCCTCAAACTCATCTGTATTTACCGGAAAAATTCCCGCGAATACCATTGGTTTTACTTCCTGGAAACCACGGATGCCTTCCGTACATGGATTGGCTACTTTGGTAATTGTATCGCCAACCTTAACTTCTTTCGCATTTTTTATACCCGTTATAATATAACCCACGTCACCGCAAAATACTTCAGGCTTTTCGGTCATTTTTAATTTTAAAATACCTACTTCATCTGCTTCATATTCCTGGTCGGTAGAAACAAATTTAATTTTATCACCCTTTCGCAAGCTGCCCTGTAAAATTCTATAGTAAACAATAATGCCCCGGAATGAATTGAAAACACTATCAAATACCAATGCCTGTAGGGGTGCATTGATATCTCCCTTAGGCGCCGGAATTCTTTTTACGATGGCTTCCAAAACTTTATCAACACCTAAACCTGTTCTGCCACTGGCATGTAAAATATCTTCTCTTTTACAACCAATCAATTCCACTATCTGATCCTCCACTTCCTCAATCATGGCACCGTCCATATCAATTTTATTCACCACCGGGATAATTTCCAGGTTGTTTTCAATGGCCAGGTAAAGATTGGAAATGGTTTGCGCTTGTATTCCCTGCGTTGCATCCACTAATAACAAAGCACCTTCGCAGGCGGCCAATGCACGGCTGACTTCATAGCTGAAATCAACGTGACCAGGGGTATCTATCAAATTCAAAATATACTCTTGCCCATCCTGCTTATAATTTATCTGAATTGCATGGCTTTTAATAGTAATACCTTTTTCTCTTTCCAGGTCCATATCATCCAGCACCTGGTCCATCATATCGCGATCACTGATGGTTCCGGTGGTTTGCAGCAGACGGTCTGCCAACGTGCTCTTGCCATGGTCAATATGAGCGATAATACAAAAATTACGGATATTCTTCATGAAGGTTGACTCCCGGGTTTTTTAGAGCTGCAAAAGTAACTGATTTAAGTGGTAAAACACGTAGTAAAGCATTTAGCAGGAACCCATTTTTTGATCGTTGAATGTGTCAAAAACTGAATTACAATATTGGATTATTATTCTCAAATGCAGTCAGAAGACATCTTTCATTTTAAGCATTTCCATATATCACTCATAATAAAAGAGTCAAATTAGTAATCGTTAATTGATTTTTCGGCCATTATGTAAACAATTGATTAAATTAGGATAATTAAAACTTGCTATATGGACAACGCTATTTTAACCAGAATTGCGACAGTTGCGTATGCATTGGTCATTATTATGTTTGGTGTTACCCATTTTGTAAATACAGAAGACATGCGGGCCTTTGTGCCCGCGTTCGTTCCGGGTGGAGGAGTTTGGGTATACATTACGGGTGCATTGCTGATTGCCGCCGGGCTGGCGATCATCATCAATAAACAAACCCGGTTAGCAGGAATTCTACTGGCAATTTTATTAGTGAGTTTTGCATTGGCTATTCATTTACCTAAGTTAATGAGTGGATCCAATAGCGGACTCGGTCAAATCATGAAAGATATCGGACTTGCGGCAGGTGCAATACTCATTGCCTGTAAAGACAAAAATAAATAAAGGAAAATTCCCGTTTTCTTTATTGAACCGGCATCGTTTTATACATGTCGCATTGGGTTGTTTTGCACAATGACAAAATATTGTTGCCCTGGGCTAAGGTTCTTTTGAGAAATACTTGCGGCAACCCCCGCACAACTTTGATAAGATCGCTTTATTAAATCTTAACCGCAACACCCGATTCAATATGTCTGTATTATTGATGATTGTCAGTCCTAAACTATATCATCACCCGATTGAGAAATTCGTACCAAGTTAATATTTGTAATAGTTTCTTTTTGCATCAATAATGGCCTGGTCGCGCTCATACTTCAATTGGTGAACCAGTTTTCTTTTCTCCTTGCGTGATAAACTATCGTCGTTTTTTGCTGACCATATTCTATCGGCGTAATCACTCTTGACGTCCTCAATTTTCAATGCAAGCTTCGATGGCCTGTAATTATAAGCGTACGGTTGTGGGTACGCATAATATGGAGAATATCCAAAACCATAAGACGGATAAAACGGCCCAAATGCACCAATGCCAACGGAAATACGAGGCCCGGAATACCTGAAACTTCCACCGTGAAAACGATGCTGGGCAGAAGCGGTTGCAACCAATCCGAGTGATAATAATATAACAAGTAACTTTTTCATGATGGTGTGTTTTTATTGGTATACAGACACAAATATCAGGCTAAAGAAATATTCGGTTTTCGGCTATAACGATTTAATAACGTAACTATTAAAATGTGACTGCTCCGATATTTTTTTTTGAAAGGGTGTTTTAATGTGCTTAATACCCGCAGTATCATTTTCAAAATAAATAAAAGCTTATTTTTAAGTTCGGGCAGCAATTACAATTGAATCAAATTTAAAAATTAACATTATGAAAAAAGTGAACTCCCTATTCTATTACGTATTAATTATTACGATCGTTGTTGCGGTTGTTTCTTGTTCCAAAACAGGCCCAACGGGTCCGGCAGGTGCAGTAGGTCCGGCTGGAAACACAGGTCCTGCAGGCCCAAAAGGTGATACCGGTATTGCCAATGTTATTTATTCTGATTGGCTGGATCTCACCATGCTACCGGAAACCACGCATACCGGTGTTGTTATTGATACCGTGGGTTGGTACCAGGATATAAATGCACCTAAACTTTCCAATAATATTCTTACAACCGGTGAAATAAAAGTTTACATTAATTTGAACAATTCTTCTCAACCCGACATCGTTCCATTGCCGTATTATAGTGTTTTTAACGGGGTAAACATCAACCCTGAATTCTTTCTTCAAACCATTGAAATAACTTCCAATCTGGATGTTTCAACTTACACTGATACCGGAATTAAATACCAGCAAATCCGGTATATCCTCATTCCGGGTGCTGTACACGGCCGTTCGGCAATCGACTGGAACAATTATGATGCAGTAAAAAAATACCTGGGAATAAAAGACTAATATGATTCATCGAATCTTAAATCAAAAGCCACCTTGTAATACAAGGTGGCTTTTGATTTAAAGTTTTTAAAATTACTTTTCTAACAACCCGTCCACTTTCCATTTTTTGAAAACTGCAACAGCACTGTCACTTAATTTATCGTGTTTCATTGGCATAAATCCCTTATCGGCAGGATTCAATTCTATGCGATGTACCACATCGTCAATACTTGCTTTTGCGGATTCATAATTATCAAGCGGTTTCTTATTACCACCTTTTCCGGGTATATGGCAAGGTGTGCAGGAGTTTAATACCATTGGCTTTACATTTGCTTCGTAAGTATATATAACTGGTTTTGCAGCATTTTTTGCGGTTTTACAATAGGAGAATGCAACTACCATCGTAACAATTACAGATGCGACATAGAATTTTTTCATGTTGATGTTAATTTAAATTAATAGGATTACCCATTTAAGTCTCATTGGCAATATAGCTATATGGTTTGTTTATCATAAATCGTTCTATCAGCTTATGCCAAATGCTGTTTAAAAAATTTCTTCTGTTGAATCTGAAAAAAAATTCGTCCAGATATCCGTTTATAAATCTTTCAGAACAATGATGGTGAATTCCCCTTAGCCATCCTTTTAAATTCATAATCACATGATGAAGACCCGGAAAACTTTTTCCACCTTTTGATGGCTTCTGTTTAATATCAAACTCA
>JBBQZZ010000008.1:0-196004 GCA_038207265.1 Chitinophagales bacterium
GATGTGTACACCGTTTTTGCAAAAATAGACGGCGATAAATTTTCTGCGTTTATAGTTGAGCGTGGGTTTGAAGGTTTTACCCAGGGGCCTGAAGAACATAAAATGGGTATAAAAGGATCCTCTACGGTTCAGTTGTATTTCCAGGATTGCAAAGTGCCGGTAGAAAATTTACTGGGAGAAGCCGGCAAAGGTCACGTGATTGCGTTCAACATTCTTAATATTGGCCGTTTAAAATTATGTGCTGCTGCATTGGGTGGTGCAAAAAGAGCATCCACCACCAGCATTCAATACGCAAATACAAGAGAGCAATTCAAAACGCTCATTTCAAATTTCGGTGCCATTAAAAATAAAATTGCCGAAATGGGAATAAAAATGTGGGTTGCTGAAAGCGCATTGTACCGTACAGCCAAATGGATTGATGATAAGGAACACGAATTAATGAATGCAGGCAAACCTTTTAACGAAGCGTTGTTGGGCGCGGCAGAAGAATACGCAATAGAATGTGCCATGTTAAAAGTTTTTGGAAGTGAAGTATTGGATTTTGTAGTGGATGAAGGTGTTCAGATTCATGGTGGAAATGGATTCAGTGATGAATATATTATTTCGAAAGCTTACCGCGATAGCCGGATAAACCGTATCTACGAAGGCACCAATGAAATCAATCGTTTGCTTACGGTAGACATGGTGTTAAAACGAGCCATGAAAGGAAGATTGGATTTAATGGGCGCTGCTATGTCGGTCCAGAAAGAATTGATGGCTATTCCCGATTTCGGTAGTGATGATAATGTTCCTTTTACAAAAGAAAAAAAGGCAATTGCAGGATTTAAGAAAGCAATATTAATGACTGCCGGCGCCGCCGTTCAGAAATTAATGGCGAAGATTGAAAATGAACAGGAAATACTGATGCATATCGCCGATATGGCCATTGAAACTTTTAATGCTGAAAGTGCCTTGTTAAGAACCATGAAATTAACCGATCAACGTGGTGAGGCAGCTTGTCAGTTTGAACTGGATGTTACCAGGACTTATATCTACGATGCCGCTGATAAAATAAATAAGTTTGGTAAGGATGCCATCAATGCTTTTGCTGACGGAGATGAACAGCGTATGATGTTACTTGGATTGAAACGATTTACTAAAGCCGAACCTTTTAACAGTAAAGAAGCAAAAAGAAGAATTTCGGCAAAACTGATCAATGAAAACAGGTACCCATTGTAAAATAGTTTGTATCATGTGAAGCAAACCGGATAAATGGTATCCGGTTTTTTTTATTTTAAATTATCTTCATCGTATGAAGTTTTTTGTATGTGCCTGTTTATTTTTCTATTTCATTAATGTGTCTGCACAGGATATTGCTTCAAAATATTTTTTGGCACGAACCATCGGTAAACTTCCCTTTCTTAAATACGGCCTGGGTGATGACAGGTTGGGTGGTGCAAAAATGACTTACCTGGATTCGAATATCGTTTTGAAAGTTGTAGATTCCTTTGGTGCAGATTACAAAGTGCAATTATCAAAGTATCATACTGCTTATATTGATAAACAAAGTGTAGAGCGATTGATTGGCAAAAAGCAACCGGCTTACTACCTCACCAATAGCTGGAAAGTGTTTGGCGATTCCGCTTTTGATTATGTATCAATTAACCTGGATGAGAAACTTCCATATAGCAGTCAGCAACAAATCAATCCTTCAAAAATAATTGTAGATATATTTGGTGCTACCAGCAATACGAACTGGATAACCCAGCTTAAGACAACAAAGGAAATTAAGAATGTCTATTACCAGCAAACAGAAGACGATGTATTTCGCGCTGTTATTGAATTAAAGCATAGTCAGCATTGGGGGCATAGTATTTATTACGATAGCCTGGCAAGAAAGTTAATTGTCCGCATTAAACGACAACCTGTTTTATTGGATATTAAAAAGTTAAAAATTGCCATTGATGCAGGTCATGGCGGAGATAATAGCGGAGCTTCAGGACTGGTTTCAAATGTATTGGAAAAGGATTATACTTTGAAATTTGCACGGGAATTACAGGCATTACTCAAAAAAAGCGGTGTAAAGAATATAATGATGACAAGATCAAAAGATACTACATTGGAAATGCCGCAACGAATACAACTATTGAAAGATTATAAACCGGACATTCTTGTCAGCCTTCATCTTAATTCTGCGGGTACCGATACGGTTCGGGGTACAAGCACCTATTATAGGTATATTGGATTCAGGCCCTTAACAATTGCCATTTTAAATCAAATGTTGAGTTTGGGGTTGAAAGAATATGGAAATGTAGGTAATTTTAATTTTTCGCTGAGCGGGCCTACTGACTATCCAAACTGCCTGGTAGAAGTAGCTTTTCTCAGTAATAAAGAAGATGAAAAGAAAATTTTAAACCCTGCTTTTCAAAAAGCAGTTGCCAGGAAGATTTATCTTGGTATTGTAGATTGGCTCAAAGCAATGAAATAAATAATCATTTAATCAAAAACAGGATATGTTTATACATCACGTTTATTTTTGGCTGAACAACCCGGAATCGGAATCAGATTTGGAACAATTGAAAAAAGGCCTGCAAACACTTACTGTTATAGAAACCATCGGGATGTATCAAATGGGTATTCCTGCACCTACAAACAGGGATGTAATTGATAGGACTTATGCGGTTTCCTGGATGCTGATGTTTGATAACCTGGAAGACGAGGAAATTTATCAGCATCATCCTTTACACAAAAAATTTGTGGCTGACTGCTCACATTTGTGGAGCAAAGTTATCGTTTATGATTCTGTAGATTAGACCAGTTAATATCATGAAAGGCTATTTATTGAAAGAGCAGTCATTTGAAGCAGGTAAGGAAACTTTCATTGAAAGCAAATCTTCCGAGAATAACTATGCAATAGTTTTTGAAGATGATTCGGAAACTGGTTATTTCTATGCAATTGAGCTAGACAAAGAAACGGCGCAACAGAAAATTTTGGATGCACTTCATATCTATGAGGTGTCACATATCCCATTAAAGAAAAGGAAGGGTATTATTAAGATTATCTGGACAACAGATTGGATGAAATGTGCATTGCTGGTAAACAATTACTGTCATGCCATTTTTGATTTTGCTTCCCACAGTGGTTACAACAGGAATGAATTTCCACCGCCCAATGAAATCTGGACGCAAGGGGAAAGAAAACTTACCGATGAAATGGTGACCGCTATTTTCGATTCATGATCACTCCAGTTTAGATGCAGCCGCTTCATCAACAAACCAATTCACTTCTCCATAAGAGGGTTTAATTACCTGTGATGGATACAGGTCTGGTTTGTAATCACCTTCTATTACCTCTTTTAGCGCGTGAGCCTTTCCTTCGCCCGTAACAAGAAATACAATGGCGGCCGCACGGTTTACAATTGATGCTGTAAGTGTGATCCGGTACATTTCCTGCGTTTTCAGGAAATAGGCAATCACCCATTGATGTTCTTCATACACTTTTTCTGTTCCTGGAAATAATGATAAAGTGTGTCCATCGTCTCCCATGCCCAGTAATACCAGGTCAAAGGTCTTGGCTGATTTACCAAAATATTCCTGTAATATTTTTTCATATTCCACTGCTGATTGTTCAGCAGGCATATTGGTTTGTATAATATGAACCTGGTTGGCAGGAATGGGAACATGGTTCAGCAATGTTTCAAAAGCCATTTTTGCATTGTTGCGATCATCTTCAAATGGCACATAGCGTTCATCGCCCCAGAATACATGGATCTTGTTCCATTCAATTTTTTCTTTATAAGGAGAAGCAGCTAAAATGGTATTCAATTTCTGAGGCGTGCTTCCACCAGACAGTACCAGTGTAAAACGGTCCTGCTTTTTTAATACCATGGTAATATAATCAGCAATCCACCATGCTGCTTCTTTGCTCAGCTCATCCGCATCCTTATAAATATTTAATTCCATTTTATCAGAATGTCTGTTTGAAAATATTTTATCAATTTTTCAAGCAATGCCTGGTATAAACAAACATGGTACCGGAATTACAGGCTTATCCAGTTATGTCCATCCCTGGCAATCAACGCTTGTGCATCTTCCGGTCCCCAGCTATCTGGAGCGTAATTGGGAAAGTCAACCGGTGGTCTTGCTTCCCATGTTTCAAGAATAGGCATAATTATTTTCCATGCGGCTTCAACCTGGTCGGCGCGCATAAATAAAGTTGCATTGCCCTCCATCACATCCAGCAACAAAGTCTCATAAGCTTCCGGTTCCTGTTCATTATAAGATTCTTTATAGCTGAACGTCATATCTACCGGGCTTAGCGACAAAGACTGTCCGGGTTGTTTGGCCTGGAAACGTAAGCGTATGTCCATCTCCGGTTGTATACTGATGGTAAGCCGGTTTGAGCGCCAGGTTTCTGCTGCCTCCGGCGGAAACGCATAATTAGGAGCAGGTCTGAATTGAATGTTTATCGTGGTTGCTTTTTCATGCATACGTTTACCGGTACGCACATAGAAAGGTACATCCTGCCAACGCCAGTTATCTATATAAAATTTAACGGCTGCAAATGTATCATTGGGGGAAGCAGGGTTTACATTTTTTTCTTTTTTGTATTCTGCAACTTTTTCCCCTTTCATCCAGCCATCTGAGTACTGACCACGTACTGCAAAATGATGCACTTCTTCGTGACCAATCTTTCTTATTGCATGTAACACATCAACTTTTTTATTCCTGATTTCGTTGGCGTCAAATGAAACTGGCGGTTCCATCGCAATCATGCACATCAATTGCAGAATATGATTTTGCACCATATCGCGCAGCGCACCGGAAGTTTCATAATATGCGCCTCTTCCTTCCATGCCAACTGTTTCCGAAGCTGTGATCTGTACGTGTTCTATATGGTTCCTGTTCCAGATGGGTTCGAATAAAGCATTTGCGAAACGCAAAGCGAGAATATTTTGTACCGTTTCTTTTCCCAGGTAATGATCAATTCTATAGATCTGTTGTTCATTAAACATACCTGCCAGCAATGTATTGAGATCGTGGGCGCTTTTCAGATCATGACCAAATGGTTTTTCAACTACCACCCGCGTACATTTTGTATCGGAACAAATATTCAGCGGTCCAAGTTTTTTTAAAATGTCGGGAACCAGCCATGGCGCCACTGCCATATAGAAGACAACATTGGGGTGTTCGCCAAATTCCTGTTCTTTCGCTTTCACTACTTCCGCAATCTTCTGGTATTCTTTTTCATCTTCCGCGTCCATCTGTAAATAAGAAACATGCTTTGAAAAATGAAGCCATGTACCATTTTGTTCTCCCTTTCTTCTGCTGAACTGCTGAATGCCATCCAGTAAATGTGCATGATAAGCACCATCGTCGTAGGTAGTACGTCCAATGCCTACTATGCCAAACTTTTCGGGCATCCAGTCATCAATGAATAAATTGAACAATGCGGGAGATAATTTCCGGTAATTCAGATCGCCGCTGCCTCCAAAAATGAACAACAAGGTTGATGGAGGGCGTTTATGATTTTGCATAGAAAAAAATTGTGATAAAAAATATTTCAATCGTGTATAGTCAGTAATGAATTGTGAATGTTTGTATTGCAAGTTGCATTACTGATAACCAAAGATTCACTACTAACCATTCATTGGCTTATCCCTCATGATTCCATTCCGTATGAAAAACACCTTCCATGTCTGTGCGCTGGTAAGTGTGGGCACCAAAATAATCGCGTTGCGCCTGTATAAGATTAACCGGCATGATTTCGCTTGTATAAGCTTCAAAATAACTTAATGCATTCATTAAAGCACCTGTTGCAATTTTACTTTGTAATGAAATTTTTATAACTGCACGCAGGTTTCTTTCTTTCTTTTTTAACAGTCTCGCAACAGATTTATCCAGCAAAATGTTTTTTAATTGCTTATTCTTTTTATAGGCTTTATAAAAACTTTCCAGTAATACCGAACGGATAATACAACCACCCCGCCATACTTTTACCACTTCAGGTAATGGAATTTGCATGTCTAATTCTGTAGAAGCAACATGCAACATTGCCAGTCCCTGTGCATAGCAAATAATGGAGGCAAAATAAAGGGCATCGTGTACCTGTTTAATTACAATATCTTTTTTCCCGTTAATTGGTTTAATGGAAGGCTTATACAAAGTTGAAGCATTGATTCGTTCGTCTTTTAAAGAAGAAATATTGCGCATAGAAACTGCTATGTCAATAACAGGAATGGGAACCGGCAAGTTCATAGCATCCTGCGAAGTCCATTTGCCAGTACCTTTTGAACCCGCTTTATCAAGTATCAGGTCTACCAGCAGTTTGCCCGTTTTGTCGTCTGGCTGTTTAAAAATATCGGCGGTGATTTCAACCAGGAATGATTGTAGTTCACCCTGGTTCCATTTTGAAAATACTTCATGCAATTCATCATTGCTAAGACCCAATCCGCGATGAAGCAGATCATAACTCTCACTGATCAGCTGCATAATAGCATACTCAATGCCGTTATGAACCATCTTTACATAGTGGCCGGCGGCGCCTTTGCCTAAATGGGCTACACAGGGCTCTCCATTTACCTTTGCCGACACGGCTTCTAACATGGGTTTAATATGTGGGTAAGCTTCTTTATCTCCACCCGGCATAATACTCGGACCTCTGCGGGCACCTTCTTCTCCGCCGGAAACACCCATCCCTACAAAATGAAGATTCCTGGCTTGCATGTAGGATACGCGGCGGAGGGTATCTGTGAAATGAGAATTACCACCGTCAATAATGATGTCTCCCGGTTGTACCAGCGGAAGCAGACTTTCTATTACATCATCAACCGGTTTACCGGCAGGTACCAGCATCATTATTTTGCGGGGTGTTTCCAGTGCGTTTACCATTTCTTGTAAACTTCCAACCCCCTTTACCGTAGTGCCGGCTGTTGCGGCAGCTTCGAGTGCTCCTGTTTTATTTATGTCTTTGTCAAAACCAACTACTTTATAACCATGATCGGCCATATTCAATAAAAAATTTCTTCCCATTACTCCAAGCCCAATCATCCCAAACTGGTAATTGTTGTTCATTTATTATCAAGATTAAGATGGCAAAATTAAGTATTTATAGTAAAGACTATTCCTGTTAACAGTTTAAAAACCTCGGTTTTTGTTTTTCACATTGCAAAAACGGTTTGCAATCTTTTGTACATTTATTCTCCTGTCCCGTACTTTCATTTCATTCATTCACTATTCAACATTTATTTATTCATCATAAAAACCGATTGATTATGCCCATTGTAAAAGTAGTTGAAGTAATTGCCCATTCAGAAAAAAGTATTGATGATGCTATTCGCAGTGCGGTAACAGAAGCATCAAAAACGATACGTAATATCGACTCAGTCTACGTAAAAGACATTAAGGCGCATGTTAAAGATGGTAATGTGAGTACTTTTGGTGTTATCTGTAAGATCTCATTTCGCCTTGATTAAAATCCTGCAAAGCCGGCCTGTAAACCGGCTTTTTACTATTTCTTTTTTCATTTTTACGAATCGTTTGATTATTTATGAAGACAACACGTTCAGCAGCCATCGGTTTTATTTTTATCACCTTACTCATAGATGTAACAGGTTGGGGAATCATCATTCCGGTTATTCCGAAATTAATCGAACAATTAATTCATGGCGATATCAGCGTGGCTTCAAAATATGGAGGTTGGTTAACATTTGCCTATGCCATCACTCAATTTATATGCGCACCGATATTGGGAAATCTAAGTGATAAATACGGACGAAGGCCGGTATTATTGTTTTCCTTGTTTGGTTTTGGTATCGACTATTTATTTTTATCCTTCGCTCCTACAATAGAGTGGTTGTTTGTGGGTAGAATTATTGCTGGCGTTACAGGCGCAAGCTTCACTACTGCTACGGCTTATATCGCAGATATCAGCACCAATGAAAACAGGGCACAAAATTTTGGAATGGTAGGAGCCGCATTTGGTTTGGGTTTTATTATTGGGCCGGTGATTGGCGGCTTGCTGGGACAGTTCGGTCCGCGGGTACCTTTTTACGCGGCTGCAGGACTGTGCCTGCTAAACTGGTTGTACGGATACTTTGTTTTGCCAGAATCCTTATCCGCTGAACATCGACGGGAATTTAACTGGAAAAGAGCGAATCCGGTGGGTTCATTGCTTCATTTAAAAAAATATCCTGCGCTGGGTGGATTGATAGTAGCGTTGGTATTGGTTTATATTGCCGCGCATGCAGTGCAAAGCAACTGGAGTTATTTTACAATGTACAGATTTAACTGGACAGAAAAATTAGTTGGTATTTCACTGGGAGTAGTGGGCTTACTGGTAGGTGCAGTACAGGGTGGATTGATTAGATATGTCAATCCAAAATTGGGAAACGAACGCAGTATTTATGTTGGCTTATTTCTTTATGCTGTTGGAATGATGTTGTTTGCATTTGCTACCCAAAGCTGGATGATGTTTGTGTTTTTGATCCCATATTGTCTAGGTGGTATTGCAGGTCCGGCATTGCAAAGTATTATCGCTGGTCATGTTCCGCCAAATGAACAGGGCGAATTACAGGGAGCACTTACTAGTTTAATGAGCGCCACATCTATAATCGGACCGCCCCTTATGACCAATTTATTCTACTATTTTACCCAGAAAAAAGCCCCGGTTCATTTTCCTGGTGCACCATTTTTACTGGGATCAATTTTAATGTTGGCCAGCGCTGTTGTTGCATACAAAACATTGAAGCATGAAAAAATTGTAACCGTATAGTTCCCTAACAAATACTTTTTTAAATAAAACTTTTATTACCGGTATAAATGAGTATATTTGTGCCGCAATATTTGAGTTATTCAGCAATTAGTAAGTGAACGATAATTTCTGCTACGCATTTTTTCTGCTATTAGTTAGTGAGTCTTCTTTACGATGCTTTTTCTCAGATCATTATTAATTTTTAATTTAACAAAAGCATGAACATTTATGTTTCAAATTTAAGCTTCAACGTACAAGACGAAGACTTAAAGGAATTCTTTGCAGAATACGGAGAAGTATCTTCTGCTAAAATTATTATGGACAAATTCACCAACAAAAGCCGTGGCTTTGGTTTCGTGGAAATGCCCGATGACGAAGCGGGTCAGAAAGCTATTAAAGAGCTGGATGGCGCACACGTAGAAGGCAGAGCTATTACAGTGACGATAGCAAAACCAAGAGAAGAAAGAACTGGCGGTGGTGGTGGTAACAGGGGCGGCGGAGAAAGACGTTCTTTTTCTGGTTCCAACAACCGTTGGTAATTTTAAAGGTATAGAACTTATGTTTCAATACTCTGAGAGTCCGGTAACGGACTCTTTTTTTATCTGGCTTTCAACCATTTACTGATAATGCCGGCTTTGCCATTTTATTCAATTACCTTTAATCATATTTGAGCTTTCAGCACTCAGTAAGCGAATGATTTTACCTGCTACAGATTTATCAACCGTAACATTTTAGTCGTCTTTACTTCTGCTTTTCCTCAGATCATTATTCACTTTTAATTTTTTTAATTATGAACATTTATGTTTCAAACCTCGATCTACAGACAAAAGATGATCAACTGAATGCATTATTTGCCCAACACGGACAAGTAAGTTCCGCTAAAGTAATCATGGATAAATTTACCGGCACTTCAAGGGGCTTTGCTTTTGTGGAAATGCCACAGGATAGCGAGGGCGCAAAAGCCATTGAGCAATTGAACAACAAGGAATTTAGTGGAAAGAAATTATCTGTTAGTGTTGCCAGGCCAAGAGAAGACAGACAGGGTTCTTATCCTGCGGGCAATTCTTTTAAGAAAAGATTTTAAAACATATAGCAAATTATTCTAAAGAGCTTGATTGATAAGCTCTTTTTTTGTGCCCTTCAATCATCGGGACGTTGGTTTTAATCTAAATAAAAACTAATGGTGATGGGTGTTGCTGCAATTTTTTATTCTGGTGGATATTGATACGGCAGCTCATTTTTTTTCCAACTTTTGCAATGTTGGTTTGCTTGGTTTCCTAAATTCTTTGACAAAAAAATGGGCCGCCATAGGCGGCCCGAAAAATTTAGTCAAGGACGGTGATAGAAATTTCAAAAGGATTGGATTGGTTTTTTTTCATAGGGTCCAATAAGAAATGGTTTCAGAGGTACAGGTTTTCAAGGATAAGTGTTGTTTCATTTCCGGTCGTCACCGGATTTGAATCATTGGTTTTCACGGGTGCGGAATATAAAACGGGTTAGGGTTACAGCACACCTGGTTTTTTAAAGTATTAGGGTAATAGGTTTTCAAAGAATAAGGACGAATGGTTTTCAAAGAACAGGATTAAACGATTTCAAAGAACAGGTACGGTTGCTTAATTGGCTTTAAAGGGTTTGGATTTTCACTTGCCTGCTATTAGTTGGTGATTTTGTTGTTGTCAATTTGATAACACAAAGTAACGACCCGAAAGAGCTTTAAAAAATAGACCATACATTCATATTGAAGTAATATCCTGCTTACACTGTTTGTAGCGCTGATACTACAGTATCCGGGAAAAACATACAGAAAACGATACACAGCAATCGTAAAGCATTACTTTTAAAGCATGAATTTCATTGGTAACTTGATATGGATCATCTTTGGAGGACTTGCGGCCGCGCTGGGATATGTAGTGGGCGGGTTTACATTATGTATGACGATAGTAGGCATTCCCTGGGGTTTGCAATGTTTTAAAATAGCCACAGTAGTACTGTGGCCATTTGGGAAGAAGATTGTACCATCACAAAGCAGTGGTGGCTGTCTTTTCCTGTTTTGTAATATTATCTGGTTATTGAGTGGCGGTTTATATACCGCTTTCGTTCATGTAATTTTTGCTGCGCTGTTTTTTATCAGCATCATAGGTATCCCATTTGCAAGACAACACCTGAAGCTGGCAGCGTTATCACTTATGCCATTTGGTAAAAATATTCTGTCTTAATGTTTTTCTTCTACCGGCATTTTCGGTTTTTCCGGGTGTGCCTCACCGTGATGACATGTTCCGCAACTCACCACCAATGACGTATCTCCAATCATAGGTTGCTTTACTTCAAAAAACTTCTTATTTATTCTCATTGTCATCTTCATCATATAACGGGCAATTCCTTTCTCAGATTTTTCATCGCTCGCAAAATCAAGGTGTTCAGGATTTTCTTTGCTGGCAGCGTGACAAAAGTTACATTTTACGCCCAAGTCAGCTTTGAATTCGTCCATTATTTTATCCAGGTCTTCGTGGCTGATATTTTTAGGCAGGATTTTTAAATTTTTATGTTCATCCTGGGGAGGCGTTGTAAATGCAACGGCCATTGTTATCACCGCAGCCATAGAGGCCAGCACAATAAATTTTTGATTTAATTTCATATTTGATTTTGTTTGATAAAATAAATGTATCAATTTTTCTTGTATACGGATCTTAAACATCAATTAATCCAGCGGGCAAAAAATTCCCAGGTTCTTAACATCTGATCAATCCGCTGGCGGTTATTGCCACTGCGTGTTAATTCATGTGTGCCACCGGGATGCCGCACATATTCAACAGGCCTGTTCAGCACTTTTAAACTCCGGTATAACATTTCGCTTTGAACAAATCCCGTACGCCTGTCATTTTCTCCATGAAAGATAATATAGGGCGTGGTAATATTCTGAACATAAGTAATAGGAGACTCCCTTTCAAGATTTGCTTTGGTTGCAGCTTCCCATGGATAGCCTCCAAAATAATTTGGTACCAGCCTCCATGCATTTCCTTCACCAAAAAATGTGGCGAGATCATAAACACCCCGCTGACTACAGGCTGCTTTGAAACGATGATCGTGCGCAATGATCCATGCCACCAGGTATCCTGCATAAGAACCACCTGTTACTACTAACCGGGAAGTATCTGCCCAACCTTCCAATACCGCCTTATCCAATGCAGTCAATACATCACTGGTTGGCCCGGTACCCCAGTCATTTATATTGGCGCGTAAAAAATCCAGGCCATAACCACCACTTCCACGCGGATTGCAATACACAACGCCATAACCCTTACTGCACCAGAACTGGAACTCATGCCACATGCTTGTTTCTCCGGGTCCCCACATAGCAGATGGACCACCATGAATATTTAACAACAATGGAAATTTTTTTCCGGCTTCATAGTTTGATGGTTTCATTACCCAATATTCAATTGTCTGACCCTTGTTGTTTTTGAATGTTTTCTTTTCAGGAAGCGATAACTGCTTTTTTTGTACCCAATCATAATTCAGGTTACTGATTCTTTTCGCATTTTTTGCATTGGCATCAGATACATACACTTCAAAGGGATCACTGACTTCTGTTTTAGCAAAAACCATTTTGTTATTTGCCAGGTCAAAACTTACAATGCCGCTGTTGTAATCAGTTAACTGTTCAACTTGTTTTGTCTTGATATCCGCCCGGTAAACAGGCTGACCACCATTGCTCGGCGACGAGAAGTAAATATATTTTTCATCATTGCTCCAGCTGAGGTTTCCTTTATTGCGATCAAATGGAATTTCAGTAACATCTTTTCCATTTAATGGCACAATAGCAAGTGCAGGTACACTAATAAATGAAGTGTTACCATATTGAAAAGCCAGCCATTTTCCGGAAGGAGAAAGTTTGGGTGAATTATAAGTTTTACCTGCTTCACCCAATATCTTATGAAAATTACTTCCATCAGCATTTGCCAGGAAAATTTCATTTTCAAGCGATCTGTCAGGGTGCTGAGCTGAATCAACATCACCTGAAATAATCAATTGCTTGCCGTCTGGTGTAAAATCTGCGCCGTTGAACCGGTTAAAGCCATGAGTAACTTCAACTGCTGTTGCGCCAACCTGAGCATTCACAATAAAAAAATGATTAAAACTAATTTCTGCACTGGCATCTGTTTCATCCTGTAAACTAAGTTTATTAATGACTTTGGCTTTTTTATCCGCCACATTGTTGTCCAGGTAATTTCTTACTTCTTCTATATTGCCATCGGGATCCGCTTTTGCTACCGAAGGTTTCAACTGGCTGTTATTTTCAAAACCCGGTTTTTCAAAAGACCAGGAAGGAACTGTATGGGCAGGATTCAGTATGGAGTCTTTTAATAAATCTTTCAAAGAAATATTCGAGGAGAATAAAATTTGTTTTCCGTCGGGACTCCATTTGGGTGTACCCGCACCATATTTATATTTGGTTAGCTGAACCGCCTCACCGCCATCAAGCGGGATTAAAAAAATTTGAGGCTTTCCATCTGCAATGCGTACAAAAGCCAGTTGTTTTCCATCCGGACTGAAAGCAGGTTGTGAAGAGCCTTCTTTATTGGTAAGCTGTCGTGGAACTGAATTGCCATCGGTATTAACAGTCCAGATCTGATTCATGTATTTATATTCCCATTTGTTATCGCCGTCTGGTTCAATTACAGTGACAGTGTAAGCTGCTTTACTTCCATCGTAACTAAGGGTAATGCTGCTAACAGATTTAATTTTCAGCATATCTGTTGCTTTGATAAGTTCTTTTCCAGGTTGGGCCAGCGCATTGCTTGCAATAAAAAGAATAATGAATACAAGAATTGATTTATTCATAAACAGGTTGATTTGGAAATTGAATGTACGAATTCATCACGGTTTCCGGCATTGGTAATTGATGGCAGGTAAGGTTTGTTATTTTTGACAAATAATTTTTTATTTATGAGCAACTTAGTAAGTGAATTCAATGATTACCGTGCAAAAATGAATGATGTAATATTGAGTAAAGACAATCTTGTGATCAAAAGGCTCTGGAACCTGGATACTAATACTTATGCGGAAGGAGCGCTGGATAGCAAAACAAAAGAGATGCTTGGACTGGTAGCCAGTATGGTATTGCGTTGCGATGATTGCATCAGGTATCATCTTGGCAAATGTTATGGATTAAAGATGACCACTGAACAGATATATGAAATTTTTGCGGTGGCTAACATCGTTGGTGGCACTATCGTAATTCCTCATACCAGGAGAGCAGCAGAATACTGGGAAGAGCTTTCTGCAGCGAAGGATTGATAACAGATCAATTTGGTAAAATCAGTTACAAATTGATTAAAATCATCCGCAAATGTTTAGAATTATTAGCGAACTTTGTACATTGTAAGATTATATAACAATGCCTGTCTAAAAATGAGCGAAACAACAACGACCCTGCCTACACTAACATCAAAAGATTTTTCTACAGACCAGGAAGTACGCTGGTGCCCTGGTTGCGGTGATTATTCCATATTGGCACAGGTTCAAAAGGTAATGCCCGGTATAGGAGTTCCAAAAGAAAATATCGTGATGGTATCTGGTATCGGTTGCAGCAGCCGGTTTCCTTATTATATGAATACTTATGGCATGCACTCCATTCACGGTCGTGCAACGGCTATTGCCAGTGGTTTGAAAGCTGCGAGGCCGGAACTGAGTGTATGGATAGTAACGGGAGACGGAGATAGTTTGAGCATTGGCGGCAACCATACCATCCATTTGTTAAGAAGAAATTTTGATGTAAACATATTACTCTTCAACAACCAGATATATGGTTTAACAAAGGGTCAGTATTCTCCAACTTCTGAAGAAAAGAAAGTCACTAAGTCAACACCTTTTGGCAGTATTGATCATCCTTTCAATCCGCTGGCGCTGGCAATGGGAGCAGATGCTACTTTTATTGCAAGAAGTATGGATCGGGATCCCAAACATTTGCAGGAAGCTCTTATCAGAAGTCATAAACACAGCGGTACTTCTTTCCTGGAAATATACCAGAACTGTAATATTTTCAATGATGGTGCTTTTGAAATATTTACAGAAAAATCGTCCAAAATGCAGGAAACTTTGTTCCTGGAACAGGGAAAGCCTCTGATATTCGGAGCTAACAAAGACAAGGGTATTAAGCTTGATGGATTCAGACCCGTTGCAGTTGAATTAAATAGTGGAGTAAGCGCCAATGATCTCTGGATACATGACGAGAAAGATTTCTATAAAGCTCAGATATTAACCCGCATGTTTGACGATCCCAGGGTTGAAGGGCATTTGCCAAGGCCTTTTGGCGTATTTTATGAAACAGATCGCCCCTGTTACGAAGATGTAATGACTATGCAGATTGAAGATCTACAGGCTACACGCGGCAAGGGCAACCTGGATAAATTACTTCGTGGTAATGAAACCTGGACAATTGTTTAATTATGATCATCGTTTGAAACGTATTATTGCTTCCATCACAAGGAAGCCTTTTTTAATACTCCATTAACCCAACCAATTCAATTAAATTATACCGGTTACTTTAATTAAATTACGGTTCGTTTTAAACCCGGATTGCTGCCTAAATAATCTGTTGATGAAAAAGCTGTTCGTTGCTTCTGTTATAACAGTGCTGGTTTATACCTACTCCTGTACCAGCAATAATAAACAGGTTTCAGGAGATGAAACAATCAGCTACAATTTCCAGGTACGTCCCATATTTTCTGATAAGTGTTATAAATGTCATGGTCCGGATGCGAATAAAAGGCAGGCAGGGCTCAGACTAGATATTGAAAATGAGGCATACAAAGCACTACAGGAACACCCGAGGGCTCATGCACTGGTACCGGGCAACCCGGATCAATCCGAACTTTATTTGCGCATAAGCAGCACCGATACCTCCATCATGATGCCCCCGGCCAACAGTCATTTGCCCGGACTTACTGTAAACGAAATTGACATCATTAAAAAATGGATACAACAAGGTGCCAGGTATGAAAAGCACTGGGCTTTTACGGCACCTAAAAAACCATTGTTGCCGAAAATTGATAAAAGTGAATGGCCAAAAAACCCAATTGATTATTTTGTATTGCAACAAATGGAAAAGCAGGGACTTTCTCCCAATGAAGAGGCCGATAAAGAACGATTAATAAAGCGCGTATCCCTTGATTTGACTGGTTTACCGCCTTCGCCCGAACAAACAAAAAAATTCCTGGCCGATCAATCAACGAATGCTTACGATCAAGTGGTGGATGCTTTACTGGCACAACCTGCCTACGGGGAGCGAATGGCATTGCCATGGCTTGACATAGCAAGATATGCTGACTCCCACGGTTACCAGGATGATAATTACCGGACACAATGGCCATGGCGCGACTGGGTTATTCATGCATTCAATAAAAACATGCCTTATGATCAATTTGTAAGCTGGCAACTGGCGGGTGACCTTTTGCCAAATGCAAATAAAGAACAATTGTTGGCAACAGGTTTTAACCGCAATCATAAAATTACAGAAGAAGGCGGTGTAGTAGATGAGGAATACCGCGTAGAATATGTGGTTGATCGAACCAATACACTGGGGCGCGGCATCCTGGGTGTTACCATAGAATGTGCCAAATGCCATGACCATAAGTATGATCCATTCAGTCAAAAAGAGTATTATCAATTATTTGCTTTCTTTAATAATATAAAGGAGGTTGGAATTGAATCCACCGTGGGAGGTCCGGAAACCTATGCTAAAAACCCGCGCATGGAAATTACCAAAGACGACATAAGTGGTTTATTGAATTACATCAATAAAACCGATACCAGCAAACTGGAAGTCTCCATCATGAAAGAAAGGGATACTTTGAGAAAAGCGTTTATACTAAACCGTGGCAATTATGATCAGCAACTGGCAGAAGTTGAACCCGCTACGCCGGCCTCCATCCTGCCTTTCCCCGCAGACTATCCACGCAACCGGCTGGGTTTAGCGGAATGGTTATTCAATGAAAAGAACCCGCTTACTTCCAGGGTATTTGTAAACCGTATCTGGCAGGAATTTTTTGGAAGAGGTATCGTAAAATCTGCGGCGGATTTTGGTATGCAGGGCGATCTTCCTTCACATCCCGCATTACTCGACTGGCTGGCAGTAGATTTCCGTGAAAATGGATGGAATATCAAACGACTGGTAAAACAAATTGTACTGTCCGCCACTTACCGGCAATCTGCTGTTGTATCCAGAGAAAAATTAAAAACTGATCCTGAAAATATTTACCTGTCTCACGCACCACGGTTACGCCTACCCGCAGAATTAGTTAAGGATCTTGTACTTGCCAGCAGTGGTTTGTTGAACAGGAAGATTGGAGGTACCAGTGTAAAAGCATACCAGCCGCCCGGATTATGGGAACTGGCTACTTCTGGCAGGGGATTGCTGGCTACCTATAAGCAAGATAGCGGGCAGGATATTTACCGGCGTGGCATGTATACTTTTATTAAACGAACGGTGCCGCCGCCTAACATGATGATATTTGATGCCAGCAGCCGTGATCAATGTGAAGTAAAACGATCCCGTACCAATACACCCCTGCAGGCTTTGGTAATGATGAATGATCCAACCGTACTGGAAGCATCACTGGCATTGTCTGATCAATTATTAAAACAAAGCACTAAGGGTTCCGGTGTTGTCGAGGAGGCATTTAAAAAAATTATCTGCCGCATGCCTGAAAAAAAAGAAGCATCATTATTAATGGATTACTGGAACGAGAAGCAATCTTATTTTGCCAATAATAAAAAACTTGCTGATAAAACAATTGCTGTAGGCCAATACAAACCAGTTACAAAAGACAATGCAGCGCTGGCGGCCTTGATGCAGGTAATAGAAGTAATTTATAATATGGAAGAAGCCATTACAAAAACTTAATTATGGAAAAGGAAATCCTGGAACATGGTCTCAATATAAACCGGCGAAAATTCCTGGCCAGCCTGAGTATTGGTGTTGGCAGTGTTGCATTGGGTTCATTGCTGATTCCGGATTTATTTGGATCTGCAGCGGAAGAGGAAGCGGCATTCGTTCCGGGAATACCACATTTTGCACCAAAGGCCAAGCGTATAATTTACCTGTTTCAAAATGGCGCACCTTCTCAATTAGAAAGTTTTGATTATAAGCCATCACTTACAAAGATGATGGGACAGGATTTGCCAGAATCAATCCGGATGGGACAAAGGTTAACTGGAATGACTGCCAATCAAAAATCTTTTCCACTGGTAGGATCTTATTATAAATTTAACCAGCATGGAAAATCAGGCGCGTGGGTAAGCGAACTGTTTCCTTATATGTCTGGTATTGTAGATGATTTATGCATTATCAAAAGCATGCATACAGAAGCCATCAATCATGATCCGGCATTGACTTTTTTTCAAACGGGTAACCAGCAAGGAAATCGCCCGAGTATGGGTTCCTGGGTAAGTTATGGTTTAGGTTCTGAAAATAAGAACCTGCCTGCATTTTGTGTATTGCTTTCAAGAGGCAAGGGAAATGGGCAGGGCGTTTATTCTAAACTATGGAGCAATGGCTTCCTGGATTCTATTCACCAGGGTGTTCAATTTAGCAGTGGCGATAATCCCATTTTATATTTACAGGATCCGGATGGTATGGACAGGGTAGAACGCAGAAAGATGCTGGATAAAGTAGCTGCGTTGAATGAAATGGATTATAAGAATTTTGGTGATCCGGAAATAGCAACAAAGATTCAGCAATATGAAACTGCTTTCCGTATGCAAACTGCTGTCCCGGAAATTCTGGATGTTTCAAAAGAATCGGATGATATCGTGAAACTATATGGATCCGAATGTTTACAACCTGGTACCTATGCAGCCAATTGTTTATTGGCCAGAAAGCTTTCTGAAAATGGTGTAAGGTTCGTTCAGCTCTATCACCAGGGATGGGATCAGCACGGCAACCTGCCCAATGAAATGCGCGGCCAGGCAAAAGATGTTGATCAGCCTTCAGCAGCGTTGATTACGGATCTCAAACAAAGAGGTTTGCTGGATGAAACATTGGTTATATGGGGAGGTGAATTTGGCAGAACCAATTATTGCCAGGGTAAGATGACCGTTGATAACTATGGACGCGACCATCATCCCCGTTGTTTTTCCATCTGGATGGCTGGTGGTGGTATTAAACCAGGTATGGTATACGGAGAAACGGATGAGTTCGGTTATAACATTGTAAAAGATCCCGTTCATGTACACGATTTCCAGGCTACCATTTTAAATCAGCTGGGATTTGATCATGAAAGACTGATCTATCGTTACCAGGGCAGGCGTTTCCGGTTAACAGACGTAGAAGGAAAGGTAGTAAAAGATATTTTGAGTTAACGGCCATGGGCAACCGAAATATGCAAAAACAACAGACGGGCTTCTGTGGAACCCGGATGTGATATTATAAATTAACCCTTCTCCACAAGTACTGAATATGTATAGCGTAAAAAAAATGGGCGGGGGTTTGTTATGGGGTGGGCTTGTTTTTTTGTTGTTCCTGGTTTTTTTCGAAAACAAAATTCATATTCCCAACTGGTTAATGGTAGTGGGGCGGATGCACCCCCTTTTCCTGCATTTTCCGATTGTGCTATTAATACTTTCATTTTTTTCAGTTTGGTTGCCCGCCAGGGATCAAGCGGATAGCATGTTTTTTTCAATCAGGTTGATAGCCTGTTTATCCGCTGTGATTACTGCCATCATGGGTCTGTTGTTATCAAGAGAAAATGATGCAGTCGGAAATATCTTACAATGGCATAAATGGGGCGGTGTGCTGATTGCAGTAGCTGCTTTTGTGTTTTATAATTTTTATCCTGTTCTGATAAAAAGCAAAATAACTGCCCGGTTGTTTACAGTTTTTGCAACAGTAATCATTACGATTACGGGCCATTTCGGCGCAAATCTTACTCATGGGAATAATTATTTACTTGCCCCGGTTGAAAGTAAAGAGAAGAGAATAATTCCGGTTGAACAGGCGATGGTATTTATGGATATAATTAAACCAGTTTTTGATAATAAGTGTGGAAGTTGTCATGGGGAAGGAAATATAAAAGGAGGGTTATCACTGGATGATAGTGCAGGCATTTTGCGGGGAGGTAAAACTGGCCCTTTATATGTTGCGGGCGAACCCACGGTGAGTTTACTATTAAAACGCATTCACTTACCTGCAGAAGATAAAAAGCATATGCCTCCGCATACGAAAGCGCAATTAACTGATGATGAAATAGCATTGTTATCTGCATGGATAAAATCAGGCGGATTGCTGAATGCCAAACTAACCGCGCTGCCAGTAAAAGATTCTTTCAGGTTATTGGCGACGGCTGCCATTGGACCAACCGGCAGTACGATCAATAACGTTAAGGGCTATGCGTTTGCTGCTGCTGACGAAAAAAAAATCAAAGAACTCAATAACAATTACCGGGTACTGGAGCCACAGGGATTTGGATCTCCGGCGCTGGCAGTTTCTTTTTATGGCAAATCTGCTTATACCAAAAAATCACTGGAAGAATTGCTCACGGTAAAAGAACAGGTTGTTTCATTGAGTCTTGCGCACATGCCTGTTAAAGATGATGAACTATCAATCATCAATCAATTTAGTAATCTTGAAAACCTCAATCTAAATTATACGGATATTAGTTTTAAAGGGATGGCGCTATTGACGGGATTAAAAAAATTAGAAGAGATATCTATGTCGGGTACATCCATAACATCCAATGCCATTGAGAAATTAGCCGTTTTGCCAGAAATGAATTCAGTGTATGCCTGGAACACAAAAATAGACACTGCAGAACTTGCCGCTTTACAAAATAAATTTAAAAGACTGCATATAGAGGGCGGGTTCAGGGACGACGGAAAATTTGTAGCGGAATTGAGTCCGCCTGTAATACAAACTGCAGGGGGAGTTTTTGATAACATTACCAGCGTAAAGATCAAACATCCGTTCCGGGGTGTGGATATACGTTATACACTGGACGGGTCTATACCGGACAGTGCAAATAGTTTGTTGTATAAAGACAGTATCAATATTCAATCCAATGCTAAACTGGCTGCAAGAGCCTTTAAGAAAGGATGGAGTGGCAGCACAGCAGTGCAGGCTTCCTTTATAAAGCGTGGTTACCGCCCTGATTCTGTTGAATTGTTATCGATGCCAGATAGCAAATACAAAGCTGCTGGCAAAATATTATATGATGGCCAGCTAGGCGATCAGAATTTTGGCAGTGGTAATTGGCTGGGATACCAGAAAAATGAAGCGTCGTTTTATTTGTATTTCAATAACAGTATAGAAATGCGCAGTGTGCTCATCAACCTGTTAAAAAGTACTGAGCAATCAATTTTTTTACCGGTAAGTTTACAAGTTTGGGCCGGCGCCGATAAACTACACTTAAAATTGCTGGGACAGATCAATACACCCGTACCTCAAAAAAATGAACCTGGTTTACTGATGCAGCAAACTGTTTCCTTCAAACCCATAGCGGTCCGCTGTATTAAAATAATTGCACAGCCGCTGAAAGTAATTCCAAAATGGCATGCCGCAAAAGGTCAAAAAGGCTGGGTTTTTCTAAATGAAGTAGTGGTCAATTAAACATTCAGATTTCTTTTTCAAATGGGCGGCTTGAGAGAATGCCGTCATAACTATTAGCTGTATACGTAATGATGTGCTTTTAAGTTGAAGGTCTCAGATCCCATTGGTAAAAATGTTGAACTGAGCGTAGCAACGATGATGCCATGTAATGATACTGCCGGATAAAAAAGTGCCGACGATGGAAATCGCCGGCCTGTGCTTACCTCTGAAACCACAAAAAGAAAGAGGTCTTATGTTGTGTGCAACAAAAAACTGTTTAATGATAACCTATGCTAAAGGATAATTATTGCCTGGGCAATAGATGTAATAAGCAGTTAGCAGGGGTTAATTTTACGGGGGTAGGAAAAACTTAAGGTTTTAGGGGATATCAGTTTCTGGACAGTATGAAAAAGCAATTGGGTTTGCTGCAGGATATAAATTCAAATGTTTTCGGAAATTGGGATGTTTAATTAAGGAACATTGGATGTTGGAATGAAGTGGAACTTGGATTCGAACGTTTGTGTGCTTACAAAGAAATATCTTTTCAGGTTGTAAGCGGGTTTAAAAGTAAAGACTGTTAACGTAATAAACAATAATTTTACTGTTTATTTTACAAGATAGTTTCAACAGGTACAAAAGCTTTACTGGTATTGAGTTTGTTGTCGTTTTGCAGCATCGAATGCCCTTTCTTTTTTGTTGCGGTACCACCACTCCGGAAAGGTTTTTTTCATAACAGTATCAATATTCCGCATAGCAAAAAGATTCCATGCACCTTTCAATTTACCGCTCACAGAATTTTGTAAAGCCCTCAAACTCATAGCAAAACCGCTGTCCAGGTATTCCATATGGTGCCAAAATCCGGCAGGCATAAAGAGTGTATCGCCATGTTCAAGTATGATCTCATAACCTTTGGCTTCCTTCACGGCGGGAAATAGTTCTATATCCAGCTTGCTTTGCCTGGGATCGGCATAATTTTCAAAATTGGCAAAACTTAATACCTCATATGGTTTGCGATATAATTTATATTGTTCTTCATAAGGGAATAACAATACTCTTTTTCTGCCAATGAACTGAGTATGCATGATGTGAGATAAATCAATATCAAAATGCATATGCGTAATGGAACCAGCCCCACCCGTAAACAACATCGGATAACGTTTCACAAAGCCACTCATCATGTCTTCAGGCCAGTTAATATCTGCCACCAGTTCTGGTGCATGCTGAAAAATATTAAATAGAAAAATACGAAGCGCAACCGGACCTTGCTGAATCATATTGAGATACTCGCCAAATTTCATATATCCATCAGCCTTATTCACCGGCGTATAGGCATCGCTTTTGACATTGTTATATACCCCAACTTCAGCATCACCTACTGCTTTTTTCAGATAATCCCAACTCCATTTATTGTAAGCAGGCCAAGGTTTGGCCAGATCAGTAATTACCAATGGCTTCATCTTGTCATAATATTTTACCCGGAATTCTGCCGGGCTTATATTAGCAACTTTGTCAATTGGTTTTAATTCCATAACTGAGAAATTTGTACAAATTTAATATGAAATAGATGTTAACAGACAGTTGTTTACCATTTTGATGGAAAAAATGACGAGTGCAGGCACGGTCGGCGCGGTTACATCCGGAAATTAAAAGAATTAATATTTTTTAAAATAACAGTTTATACTATCATACTGGTTCGGTAATTCTTTTATATTTAATTTGGCAGCATGCTAATACAGGTTCATCCGCACAATCCGCAACCAAGAAACATAAAAATAATTTCCGAGTGTTTATCAGATGGTGGTGTAATCATTTATCCAACTGATACTATATACGGATTAGGGTGTGATATATTTCAACACAAAGCATTAGAGCGTATTTACAAAATCAAAAATATAGATCCCAGGAAAGCACAACTGTCTTTTGTTTGTCATAATTTAAGTGATTTAAGTAAATACACGAAGAGTATTTCAACGACACTTTACCGCTTGCTTAAAATGTACTTGCCGGGCCCTTATACTTTCATACTACCGGCCAGTAAGGAAGTTCCAAAAATTCTCAAAAGTAAAAAAGATACTATCGGACTTCGTGTTCCGGATAATTTGATAACAATTGCCATTTTAAAAGAATTGGATCACCCGGTATTAAGTACTTCTTTACCCGGAGAAATGGTAGAGGAGTATACTGATCCGGAAATCATCTATGAAAATTTCAAAAACCTGGCAGATATTGTTGTTGATGGGGGAATCGGGGGAATGATTCCATCAACAATTGTAGATTGCACAACTATAACGCCGGAGCTCATACGCCAGGGTCTGGGTGAATGGCAAGAGGCAACATAAAAATATTATTACTATGCCAACTGATTACGATCGTTATTTTCCGGATGCTATTGTGTTAGAGACCAGCAGGGTAGAACTGCGATTGATGCAGATGACAGACATGGATGCATTGGGTACAATTGCAGGAACACCAGATCTTTGGAAATATTTTACAAAAGAACTGAACAACAAGGAAGAATTGATGTCGTGGATGGAAACGGCAATGAACGAAAGAGCAGCACGTCAAAGGATGCCATTTGTTATTACTGATAAAAGCACTAATGAAATCTGTGGTAGTACCAGCTTCGGTAATATTTCTTTCTATGATAAAAGAGTTGAAATTGGATGGACATGGCTGGGGAGCGATTTTATAGGAACAGGAATTAATCATCATGCAAAATTTGTACTGATGAGTTATGCATTTGACGCAATGCGTATGGAAAGAGTGGAATTTAAAACTGATAATCTTAATGCCAGGGCAAAACAGGCGTTGATACACATTGGTGCACAGGAAGAAGGTATTTTGAGAAGTCATATGCTGATGCCGCATAACAGGAGAAGAGACAGTGTTTACTTTAGCATTCTGAAAGATGAATGGCCCGATGTTCAATTGCTTTATTTCGGCGATATGGCGTAATCGATCTGCAAATAATTACGCTGGTAAAATATCAAAGCTCTTACGATGGTGAATGCAAAGTCCATGTGTTTCTATAGCATTACGGTGTACAAGCGTGCCATAACCTTTGTTCTGATTCCAATGATAATGGGGAAATGAATCATGCAGTTGGATCATATAGTCATCGCGGTATGTTTTTGCCAGAATACTGGCTGCAGCAATTGAAGCATAAATACCATCTCCTTTTATTACACATTGGTGATGTAATTTTTTATACTTTGTAAATCGGTTACCGTCAATCAGTAATAATTCAGGTTCACACATGAGTTTATCCAAAGCAAGGTGCATGGCCTTAAAAGATGCATTCAGGATATTGATGCAATCAATTTCCTGTTCGCTTACCATTGCAACAGCATGGGAGATAGCACGGGCTTCAATAAAAGTTCTGAGCTCATAGCGAATTTCAGCTTCGATTTGTTTGGAATCGTTTAATAAGGGATGATAAAAATCTTTGGGAAGGATTACTGCAGCGGCAAACACCGGGCCTGCATAACAACCGCGACCGGCTTCATCGCAACCCGCTTCAATATATTTTTCCTGGTGATAAGCTTTCAGCAACCGGTATTTTTTTCAAAAATAAAGAAAGCTGTTTATTTCATTTTATTTTTCACCTTTGTTTTATATGGAACACCCGCTGGGATATTTATTTGCTGTATTAATAGGTATATCATTGGGTTTGATAGGCGGGGGAGGTTCAATACTTACGGTTCCTGTACTGGTTTACCTGGTACATGTTGACCCGGTACTGGCAACTACCTATTCTTTATTTATAGTTGGATTTACGAGCCTGGCAGGCGGAACAAAAGCATACATTAATAAACTGGTCGATTTTAAAGCGGTTTCATTATTCGGTATTCCTTCTATTCTTACCATTTTTATAGCGAGACATTTTATTCTACCCGCCATACCCGAACAAATTTTTACCATTGCTGGTTTATTGATTACAAAGGGGAAGTTGCTGATGATAATATTTGCATTGCTTATGCTGGTTGCTGCTATTTCAATGATGAACAACCCTATTGATGAAAGCAAAACAGCAACCATTAAAAGGGTAAGAACCGACAAAACATTTTCATTACTGATACCGGGATTACTTGTGGGACTGGTGACCGGGTTATTAGGTGCGGGTGGTGGTTTTCTGATTATTCCTGCGCTGGTTTTGTTAATTAAACTTCCTATGAAAACCGCGATTGGCACTTCACTGCTGATCATTGCTATTAATTCCATTTTTGGTTTTGTTTTCAGTATCGGGCATTATAAGTTTGATTGGTTCTTACTTTTGTCTTTTACTTTTTTAGCCGTAGCCGGCGTATTTGTGGGGAGTAAAATTGCGGATAGATTAGATGGAAATACGTTGAAAAGGTCATTTGGATGGTTTGTATTGATCATGAGTTCCTATATTATTGTAAAAGAAATATTTTATTAAAACAACGAATATGCATTTCCCGGATATTATCAAAGCACCGTGGCCCTGGTATGTTGCCGGTCCGCTAATAGGGTTGATGGTTCCAATGCTGCTTATTTTAGGGAATAAGACATTTGGAATTTCATCTTCTTTACGACATATCTGTGCTGCTTGTTTTCCCTCTAATATTTCTTTTTTCAGGTATAACTGGAAAAAAGAAATATGGAACCTGCTATTTGTAGCCGGTGTTATGGCAGGCAGTTTTCTTGCGGTTTCTTTTTTATCCAACGCTACTCCTGTTATTGTAAACAGCAGACTGGTAAATCAATTACATGAGTATGGAATTAATAATTATAGCAGCCAGACACCTGTTGATTTATTTAACTGGCATGTACTATTATCAGTGAAAGGATTTATAATAATGATATTGGGTGGCTTTATGGTTGGATTTGGAACCCGCTATGCTGGCGGCTGCACGTCGGGTCATTCCATTATGGGTTTATCCAACCTGCAATTACCATCCCTGGTTGCAACCTCTTGTTTTATGGCAGGTGGATTTATTGTATCTAATCTAATTATGCCATTATTACTGCGTTTGTAAAACTGTACTAACATGACTTCAGAACAAGTAACAAAATCTACACAGCAGCAACACCTGGAAGAGAATTATGATTTTGAAGTGCGATCACTGGATACTGCGTGTTTGAATGAGTCTGCTTTGACGCATCCGTGGTGGCACAATATAAAATATGCCGTTGCCGGAATACTGTTTGGCGTTCTATTGGTGAAAGCGGAAGTTATCTCCTGGTTCCGCATACAGGAAATGTTCCATTTACAAAGCTTTCATATGTATGGAGTGATTGGTTCAGCTGTTGTAACCGGCATCATATCAATACAGCTCATCAAAAAATTAAATATTAAAACCATTTATGGCGAGCCCATTTTATTAGTACCTAAAAAATTCAATAAGGGGCAAGTATATGGTGGATTGCTGTTTGGCTTTGGCTGGGCACTTACCGGCGCTTGCCCAGGGCCTATATTTGCATTGATTGGTTCAGGTGTATCGGTGATGATAGTAAGTTTAGCCAGTGCCGTTGCCGGAACATGGGTGTATGGTTTGATAAGAGAAAAGCTACCACATTAGACCCTTAAAATACTACCGTGAATTTTTTGAGATCAATTTGGTTTCCTGTTTTACTGGCGCTTGTTATCGTCATAGTTGTCATCAGAGAAATTATTGATGTTCCTCAAAATGATTATCACTTTGATAACGAAAAAAATATTAGTAAGGTCTCCTGGTCTGCACCAGATATAAACAGTCTTCCCAATGATTCCGCAGGTCAGTTGATTCGATATGGCAAAGAATTAATTACAAATACATCTATATACCTGGGGCCCAAAGGAAGTGTTGAAAAAATTACCAATGGAATGAATTGCCAGAACTGTCACCTGGAAGCAGGCGCAAAGCCATATGGAAATTGCTTTTCTGCGGTTGCAGCTATTTATCCCGTATTCAGACCCCGGAGCGGTTTAATTGAATCCATCGAGTTCAGGGTAAATGATTGTTTGAAAAGAAGCCTGAACGGAAATGTTATTGATAGCAGCAGTAAAGAAATGCGTGCCATGGTGGGGTATATAAAATGGTTGGGCAAAGAAGTACCGAAAGGAACAAAACCCGATGGCGCCGGGCTGCCAGAACTACCGTTTTTAAACAGGGCCGCAGATCCTATGAAAGGGAAACTCGTTTATGAAGATCAATGCCAGCGCTGTCATGCTGCTAACGGAGAAGGGCAGTTGCGCTTCGACAGTGTAGCCTATTCTTTTCCGCCACTATGGGGTTTAGATAGTTACAACAGCGGAGCAGGTATGTTTCGCATTTCAAGGTTGGCGGCATATGTAAAAAGCAATATGCCATTTGGGATCGCTACTCATGATAATCCCCGGCTGAGTGATGAGGAAGCCTGGGATGTTGCTGCTTTTATTAATTCACAAAAAAGACCCATAAAAAAATATGCACAGGATTGGCCTGATATTTCAAAAAAGTCAATTGATTATCCATTTGGCCCTTATACCGATAATTATTCTGAGCAACAGCATAAATATGGACCCTATGGAACTATCAAACAAGCGTTAATAAAAAAATAGGTCCGGTTGTTTCCCCTTCTAGTAATATTATTATGAGCGCCTACATCTCCATTAGTAACAATAAAAGAAAAGAATTGATTTCAACGCTCAATGCAATAACCGATACACTAAAAGCTAATAATATTGAGCCATTTATTTTTATAGACAACTATGAATATGATGCGCAGCAGGAAAATCAGATGATGCTACAGGCTATGGAAGATATTGACAAGTCTGATCTGCTGATTGCCGAGACTTCAGAAAAAGCCATTGGAATAGGAATAGAAGCGGGATATGCCAAAGCAACACACAAGCCAGTGATTTATCTTAGACATATTGCCTCAGAACATTCAACTACACATTCAGGAATAAGTGATTACCAGGTGATATATGAAAATGAACTGAATCTGCAAATGAAACTGGGAGATGCTAATGCTTCAATAATCATGAAAATCAAATGAACGATACCGTTATAGGTTAAACAGGCAGTCATTTTACTGCCTGTTTATTGAATAACCTAACCCGCAAAGCAATAAGCACAGCCGTGTTCTTGTGCTCTTCCAACAGCCCAAACGCCGGAAGGAACTACCTGTATACCGGGCAATAATGATGCGATCCATTCTTTTTTTACTTCAGCTGCATCCATATTCATTTGTTGTGCTACAACAGCAGTGAAAACTGTCATGGCCATATCACAAACGCAGAACATTACGCCACTTTCCTGTAGTTCATTGATACCAATGGCAACATTACCAACACCGGGTACTTTAAAATCTCCTGCTTTTGGTTTCCAGAACGGGTTACGTGTAGCAGCCGTTTTGGTAAGTGGATCATCTGCTTTAAACATTTCGCCGAACTTATATTTTGACCAGAGTTTGTCTTCAAAGGCATAGGCAATTCCATCGTGGCGCAAGATGACTACCACGCCACAATCTTTTTCTACGGTGCCAGTTGCTGCATTGGTAAGCATAAAAACTTTTGGCCAGGCAAATGGAAACATTTCATGCGGGCGGGTTACATCAAATACCATCCTGTGTTTGCCTTTTACCTGGTTAAACCACATGTCTGGATCGGCAATTGGACTTATTGGTGATAATTTTTCTGCCTGAACCTGAATGGGTGCGCCCAGTGTTGCAATGCCCATTGCCGCTGCTCCGCTGGCAAGTGCTCCCAGGAAATGACGACGATCAGTTGCTTGAGGAAGATGATTTTTTTTCATGTTGAAGAAGTTTTGGTGAAGAAAAAATTAGCAGGAATAAAAGGTACGAAAAAAAGAAATGGTGGTAACAAAAAATTCTCCATTTACAAAAAGCAATATAGATACCGGAAATTATTTTCAGTACCTTGTTGTGCCGAAAAAAAATATAACCGTTAAAAAGTATGGCCATGAATAAGATTGTTTTATTGATCATTGTGACAATTATGATATCTGGTTCACTAATAGCGCAAAGACAACACAAAGTGGTTTTTGAAATAACCAGTGCAGACACAGCAGATTACCGGGGTGTTCTTCGTTCTGTAAATAATGCCTTAAAGGATGCACCCGGCACTAAAATTGAAATTGTTTGTCATGGTCCGGCTATTTTTATGCTGGTTAAAGAAAAGTCTGTGTTGGCTGATGCCATGCAGGAATTACAAACCAAACAAGGCGTATCATTTGCAGCCTGTGCAAATTCTATGCGTAAAAACAATCTCGATAAAAGTCAATTGGTTCCTGTTGCTACGGTGGTTCCCAATGGGGTACTGGAAGTAGTATCCAAACAGGAAGACGGCTGGAGTTATATAAAATCAGGACATTGATTCTATTATTAGAACACAAATAATCGGATTGATACTTTTCCGATCCAGCCATCCTGCACTAACTTCATGCAAACATCATTGCTATGGATGTTGAAATACTGGCCCGCATACAATTTGCTTTCACCATTGCATTTCATTATATATATCCGCCACTCAGTATTGGTGTAGGGTTGTTGTTGGTATTGATGGAAGGAATGTATCTCAGGACCGGCGATAAGCGTTATGAACAAATGACGCGTTTCTGGATAAAAATCTTTGCACTCATCTTTGGAATAGGAGTGGCTACCGGTATTATTATGGAATTTGAATTTGGTACTAACTGGGCCACCTATTCGAAATATGTTGGGGATATTTTTGGCAGTGCACTGGCGGCAGAAGGCATATTTGCATTTGCATTGGAATCCGGCTTCCTGGGTATATTATTATTTGGTTGGACAAGGGTAAGTCACGGAGTTCATTTTTTTTCCACCATTATGGTTTTTTTGGGTTCTATGTTTTCTGCCATATGGATAGTGGTAGCCAATTCATGGCAGCAAACACCTGCCGGTTTTCATATAGTGGGCAAAGGCATGAATGCAAGAGCGGAGATTACTGATTTCTGGCAGATGGTTTTTAATCCTTCCAGCACAGAACGCCTGCTGCATGTATGGATAGGAGCTTTTTTAGCCGGAGCCTTTTTGGTTTTAAGTATTAATGCCTGGTATATTCTTAAAAATAAACATCTGGAGATTGCAAAACCTGCTTTTAAAATAGCATTGCTGGTAGCCGCAATTTTTTCACTTTCGCAATTGTATACAGGTTCACGCAGTGCTGATGCTGTTGCAAAATATCAACCCCCTAAACTGGCGGCAATGGAAGGACATTATGATTCGCTTGCCAAAGCAGATATGTATATGTTTGGATGGGTCAATCAAAAAAAGCAACAGGCAACGGGACTAAAGATTCCGGGAGGATTGAGTTTTTTGATACATGGCAATTTTAATACTCCTGTAAAAGGCCTGAATGCATTTAAAAAAGATGAGCAACCGGGGCAGGTAAATGCTATTTTTCAATTTTATCATTTGATGATCGCTACTGGTTTGGCTATGATTGTACTAAGTCTGCTGGCGTGTTGGTATTGGAGAAAGGGAACTTTGTTTGAAAAGAAATGGCTCATGAAGATTTTTGTATGGTCTGTTTTACTGCCTCAAATCGCTAATCAATGTGGTTGGTTCACTGCGGAAATGGGCAGGCAGCCCTGGGTTGTTTATGGGTTGTTGAAAACCAGCGATGCATTGTCAAAAGAAGTATCTGCCAACGAAATTGTTTTTTCTTTGATCTTGTTTTCGATCGTGTATGCATTACTGTTGGTTTTGTTCTTATATATGCTGAACCGGAAAATTCAGCATGGGCCGGAAATGGAAGAAGATGCGGATGAGGAAACGGATATAAACACCAGGCGAAACAACCCGATAATTGGAACCTGAGCATTTACAACAAATAATTAGAGCCGATCGATTTATTATGGAAACATTCCTGGGAATAGATTATAATGTTTGGTGGTTCCTTGTTTTTGGAGCGATTATAAGCGGTTATGCCATACTGGATGGGTTTGATTTAGGTGCCGGGGCTTTGCATTTGTTTTTAAAGAAAGAAGAAAGCAGGCGTATTGCGTTGAATGCAATTGGCCCGGTGTGGGATGGAAATGAAGTTTGGCTGGTAATGGGTGGCGGAGCTTTGTTTGCCGGATTCCCTATTGCTTATGCAGCTATTTTTTCCGCGTTTTATGTACCCTTTATGATTTTTTTAATGGGCTTGATATTTCGTGCCATTTCTATCGAATTCAGGAGCAAAGAAAAAATGTTGTGGTGGCGCACATCGTGGGATATCGCTTATTGTATATCCAGTATTATAATTGCACTCTCTTTAGGATTGATGCTGGGCAATATTGCGCTTGGTTTTCCATTGAATGAACGGCATGAGTTTGCCGGAAGCTGGTTATCTTTTTTTAATCCTTTTGCAATACTAATTGCCATTACCACGCTATCGCTTTTTATGTTGCATGGCGCTATTTTCCTGGGTATGAAAACGGAGAATCGTTTGTATACGAAACTGATCTTACTGGCAAAAAATTTCACCATATTTTTTGTACTGTCATTCGCACTGTCTACGCTGTACACATTGTTATATATTCCACATCTAAGCGATGCCATCAGGAGCAATCCCGTTTTATTTGTTTTACCATTAATAATGACGCTTGCCATCGCCAATATTCCGCGTTGTCTCAAAAAAAGAAATTTCAGGCTGGGCTTTTTAAGTTCTTCTGTTACCATCGCGGCGTTGCTGATATTGGTGGCAGTAGAAGTCTTCCCTTACCTTGTCTATTCACCACAACAACCGTTGCATAGTATTACCATTCAAAATGGTTCATCTTCACATAAAACAATGGGTATATTGTTAATCATCGCACTTATTGGCGCACCCCTGGTGGGTGTTTATACTTCCTTTGTATTCTGGACTTTCAAAGGAAAAGTAAAACTGGATGAGTCAACACCATTATAATTGCATAATTAACCTACTCAAATATTATTATCATTGATGCCTGTATTACCTTTGCGCCTGCTATGGAAAATTTGACAAACAAAGGACAAAAGGCTGTTGCTAACTGGATATACATAGGTGTTGGAATGTTGCTCGGGCAGGTAATACTGGGCGGTATAACGCGGTTAACCGGTTCCGGTCTATCTATTACCGAATGGAATGTAGTGACCGGTACATTACCACCAATTGGTGAGCAGCAATGGGTGACAGCATTTGAAAAGTATAAACAAACCCCGCAATATTTACTGCTGAACAGCGATTTCAAAATCGGTGATTTTAAGTTCATTTTTTTCTGGGAATGGTTCCATCGTTTCTGGGCCAGGCTTATAGGAGTGGTTTTTATAGTAGGGTTTGTTTACCTGCTGGTAAAAAAATACCTGAAGCCCGAAATGATAAAACCGCTGATCATTTTGTTTTTGCTGGGCGCCATGCAGGGAATGATTGGCTGGATTATGGTAAAGAGCGGCCTCACTGATGATATGGTGTATGTTAAGCCAGTCAAACTTGCCCTGCATTTTGTATTTGCGCTGGGTCTTATCTGTTATGCCTGGTGGTTTGCGCTGGAGCTTTCCGTTCCATATAACCAGGTTACTGTTAGTGAACCATTGCGTAAATGGACATGGGTATTAATTTTCATTTTATTTTTTCAACTTATCTATGGGGCATTGATGGCCGGTCACAAAGCTGCCAATGCTGCATCAACATGGCCTACCATCAATGGAAGCTGGATACCGGATCATCTTTTCTTGTCATTTAAAAATGTTGTTGAAAATAAAATAACGGTGCATTTTATTCATCGCGGACTGGCATATCTATTGCTGATTTTTACAATTCTATGGTCTGTGAAGGCCAATCAACTGAATTTTGGATCTGGCTATTTTTTAAAAACCAGGTGGATGCCCGCATTTATTATTTTAGTACAAGTGCTGTTGGGTATTTTAGCTGTAATAAGCAGCTCCTCAATAGTAGCCAATCATTGGGGAATGTTTGAATGGATTGCTCAATTGCACCAGGTTACCGGAATGTTGTATTTATTACTATTGATTTGGATGTTATACATTGTACGACCTGTAAAACGACGTATTTTAACCTGATTGCAACCTTCACCGCTATGGGATTCCGGTAGATTTTTGTATTTTACTTTGTCATTCCTTTACAATGAAGCTTACCATGCGGGCCATATTTTACTCCTTTCCGGTACAACTGGTACTCCTTCATTTTAAAAAATTCCAGGTATTATTGATATTCTGGTTTTTGCTGTTTGCTTTAGTGGGTGGTGGCTTCATGAAAGCATTTGGTGTGAACGCACTGTATTTGGCACCGGAATATCTTGGAAAAGTAAATGCGCTTAGCGCAGCCATTGTGGGTTTAGCGGTGGGAATATTTATTATGAGCTGGAATATTACCAGCTTTATACTTTTTTGCAGGCATTTTAAATTCCTTGCCACTACTACGAAACCTTTTTTAAAGTATTGTATCAACAACGGCGTGATACCCATTGTGTTCCTGATTTTTTATTTCAGCCATGCTGTTTATTTTGATAAGTACAAAGAACTATCCAGCAACTGGGAAATATTTGTTTTGATTAGCGGTTTTTTGCTGGGATTTATTTTCATTTTAGCCATTTCTTTTTTTTATTTCTTCCGTGCAGACAAATCCATTACCGAACGTATGGTAACGGTTATCAATAAGCCTTCTGAATTCAAAACAAGTTTTCGGCCCCAGATTGCATTGACCAGCGGTGGCAGCCGGTTGATTAAAGTGACTTCCTATCTCAATGGCAGTTTAACTGCTAAGCCAGTGAGAGACGTATCTCATTACAGTGGCCCGTTCATAGAAACTGTTTTCAGCCGGCACAATTTTGCTGCCATGCTGTCTATATTCATTGCCTTTGTTTTCCTGATTACTGTGGGATTCTTCCTGGATCATCATGTATTTCAATTGCCGGCAGCCGCCAGCATAACCGTTTTCTTTGCTATCCTTGTTGCAGTAGCAGGTGCTTTCTCTTACTTTCTGCAAAGCTGGAGCGTTCCTTTTTTTGTGTTACTGGTTGTTGTGCTGAATGTATTATATAGGTATGAAGTAATCGATCCTACCAATAAAGCATATGGATTGAATTATTCAAAGAATGTTGACAGGGCAGCATATAACCGCGATGCTTTGCTGGCCTTGTGCACACCAAAAAAAGTTCAGGAAGACAAAGATCAAATGATCAGTGTGCTGGAAAACTGGAAGAAAAAGCAAACAGAAACAAAGCCATTGCTTTTCCTGGTTAATGTAAGTGGTGGAGGTACCAGGAGTGCCACCTTTACCTTGAGTGTATTGCAAAGGCTGGATAGTTTATGTGGTGGAAAATTGATGGATAAGACTTTTCTTATTTCCGGTGCTTCGGGGGGAATGCTGGGAGCTGCTTATTACAGGGCACTGTCAAAAGAAAAATCGGATGGCAAAAATATTTTTCTCTATAGCCGTAAATATGCCGACGATATTTCAAAAGATTTACTTAACCCCACTTTTTCTTCTTTTGTTGCAAGAGATATAGCGGCTCCTGCGCAAAAATTCAAAATAGGTGATTATTACTATATAAAAGACAGGGGCTATGCATTCGAAGAAAAACTGAGAGAGAATACAAGGGGTTTATTAAATAAACAATTGAAAGACCTGGCAGCAGATGAAAAAGCTGCCCGTTACCCGCTGATGATGTTTAATGCCGTCATCACAAGAGATGGAAGAAAAATGGTACTGAGTACGCAACCCGTAAGTTTTTTGATGCGACCTGAATACGACAGCTCACTGTTAGCAGTACCCGATCCTGATGTGGTTGATTTTGGGGCTTTATTTCACAAACAGGATCCACTGAATTTGCGATTACTCACGGCCCTGCGCATGAATGCTACTTTCCCATATGTATTGCCCAATGTATGGCTGCCTTCTACCCCGGTTATAGACGTTATGGATGCCGGCCTGCGCGACAACTACGGCCCTGAAACAGCTTTGCGTTTTATTGATGTATTCAAAGATTGGATAAAACAAAATACGAGTGGCGTGGTAATGATTCAGATAAGAGATCGAAAAGTGGGAAGCTGGGATGATCCTTTTGAATCAGGTGATATTTCCGAACTGGTGACAAAACCAATGTTGTTATTGCAATATAACTGGTACAAGATGCAGGAATTTAACCAGGACAACACATTGAGTTTAACACAGCAACTACTGGGTACAGGTTTATATAAAATTACCTTTCAGTATATAGCCCGCAACGAAGATGAAAAAGCTGCGTTGAACTTTCATCTTACTCAGCGGGAAAAAATAAATATTCTCCAGGCACTCGACAATGAAACCAATTCTAACGGGTACAAAGCATTTACCACACTGCTAAAAAAGAATGATTCAACCCTTGTTAAGAAAAAGATTGAATAAGTTTGAAACATCCGGGAATGACGCGAACATCAAAATGCATGGACGTTTCTATCGGTTCTCCATCAACATGCAAGGGTGCCCCATCCTTATTTTTAATTTTTAGTCGATTTGCCTGCAGGTAGATAATGCCCGTTTTTTTTATTGAGTCATGAGCTGTCAATGGATTGTTTCCGGCAATCTGCATTAATAACGATACTGGCAGTTGCGCTTTACTCATTTTTCTGGCAATCACGATATCTAGTAAACCGTCCGATAAACTGGCTTTGGGTGCAATGGTTACCTGGTTACCAAACTGGTTGCTATTGGCAATACTGATGAAATAAGCCTCAGTTGTAAATTCAGTATCCCCGAGATCTATTTCAAAGCTAAATGGTTTGGCCGTAAAATAATTTTTGATGGATTGTTGTGTATAAGTTAACAAACCTCTTTTGCTTTGCTGTGCGAAATCATGTGCTACCTGTGCATCAAATCCAATTCCACAAAGCATGCAGGCAAAACGATTGTTAATGGAAAAAGCATCTATGTATCGTGCTTCACCGGTAAATATAGTTTCCAGCGCCTTAACCGGTTGTTTAGAAATTTTTGCACTCAAAGCAAGCCCGTTACCTGAGCCGAGTGGAACGATTCCGAAGTTTACATGAGTTTCAAACAATCCCTGTACAACGGTATTCACCGTACCATCACCACCGCACATGATAATGTCTGTTACATTTTCTTCTTCTATCTTTTGTTTTACAAAGCCATAGTTGCCACTGGCAACAGTTGGCAATATTTCAAAACTTGCCTGGTGTTTTTTTGCTGCCGCTTCTATTAAAGCAGGTATAGATTGCCGTGAGCCGGTGCCGGAAATGGGATTGATCAAAAAAATGAACTTACGGCGCATGTGGCAATTTACGTCAGCATGGATAATAAATTAGATTATTATACTACTTTAATACACGGTTCCCCATCAAATATTATTTCGAAACTTTAAAAGTTCGTTTTTGTTGATCAAAGTATATTTCCAGGAAATAGACACCACTTGTCAGCGTTCCAAACTGATCCAGTTGAATGTTATTGAGACCCTTACTCAACGCCGGAGACCAATGCCTTAACTGTCTTCCTGCATTGTCGGTAAGAACCATTGCTGCCACCTGGGTTCTCCTGGTTTCTACCTGCAGTGTGAGAACTGATATCACCGGGTTCGGATAAATTGTTATAGCTCCCGTGCGTTGAGTAAATAGGATTGTTTTTATATTACTGTAGGTATGGTTGCCTTTAGTATCCGTTATATTCAACCTGTAAAACCATTGCTGACTTTTTTCAACCGGTGGATTATCTGAATAGTTGTATTTGCCCTGGTTATTCTGTGCAACCAGAATAGTCATAACAGAACCAAAATGAATTCCGTCTTCACTTCTATCGATTCCGTAATTATCTATACCTGTTTCATTTTCAATTTGCCAGTTCAGCGATACACTATTGTTTACAATACGCCCATCGAATTTTAAAGTATTACTTGCCAGCAGTGTGCTGTATACATAGGGTGTAGGAATTCCTTCCCCTAAGTCATCAGACACACCATTATAATCTACATCAATATAACCAGCATTTCCATTGTTGGATGAATCCCTTACGGCAAGAAAATTAGCACCCGATCCTATCTGCCCGGTGGCAGTGGCTGAACTGTAGTAAAAATGATTTTGTATTAAGTTGCTGGCCCTGAATTTCAATTCTATGATAACAGAATCTCCGGCAACAGGGTAATTGTTGATCAATTGTCCGGGTTGCAACAACAAGGTATCATTCACGCCGTCATAACCCGGGTTTAATGTTAGTCCGGCTGCATTGCTTACAAAATTGATCTGCACATTGGAGATATTGCCTGCACCGAAAGCATTTGTAAGATTGTTGGCCAACTGCACATTGGCAAGATCAATGTTTCCTTTATTTTTCAGGTAAACATAATATATGATGTCTGCAGTGGTGCTGTTAATGATATTACTGCCCTGCAATTCCTGCGCTGCACCTACGCCTACGTTCATATGTGTCATATCTGCGGTGGTTTTGCCACCTGGAAAATTATTCCCTGCACTGAGTGAATTGCCATTAATATCCCAGGTATAATAATAGCAACCGCTGCCATCAGAACCTGCAATGATAAGATTGCCATCTACATATCCAATACTATAACAGGGTCTGGGCAAATCGGCAAGAAATACTGCACTGGCATCAAAAGGCGAAGCGGCATTGAAATTTATCAATTCATATAATTGCGAAGGACTGTTACCAAAAGTCATAAATACTCTGCCGTTCGGCATGAATACTATATCACCCCAGCTAAGAGAGTTGGGAAAATGGCCTGCAGGAAATTGTAAGGGTTTATCTGTTCCCGGTATGTCAAGTCCCGTTGCAACTTCAATCCGTTTTACATGTGCAAGACCGATACCTTGGTTATAATTATAGACGGCAAGATTATCTCCATTTGCATCAAAACAAAGTTGATCTATCCGATAGTTATAAATATAATCAGGAATAACAGCAGCAGGACAGTTTATAACGCCGGATAAATTATAATCCAGCGCAAACATGCGGGTTGTATTTCCCGAACCAATATCTGCAAAATAGATTTTTTTATCTTTCGGATTATAAGCTGTAAACACATTGTAGAATGGCAGTCCATTGTTACAACTTTGTAACATCAGGGGATTACCACTAACAGTACCTGTAAACAATTGCTGTTCACTGGAAGTACTTCCGCACGAAGGCGCACCGTGATTGATAAGTAAAGATTTTAAAGATTGCTGTGCATGCAATTGAATAGCAAGTATACAAGCCATACCTGCGATGGCAAAAGAACGGGTAAAAGTTTTCATCTCTTAGGGTTTGATCTTTAACTGTAAGAATGGTCTTTCAGAGAATGAGATGAATTTGCAGATTTATTTCACGAGTATGGGATTCGATGTACGAAAGTAATAGCGTAAGCATAATCCTGCAACAAATGATGAAGTGAATTATTTTTTTTTCGATGAAAGAAAGTGAATTGTCGCCAGATGAAAAAATACGGCTTACAAATTATAAAATTAATAGCGACCACAAATTTGTTTTGCTGTGTTGTAAGAGAGTTACCATCTTAACAACGCACTCGCCCAGGTAAAGCCACTTCCGAAAGCAGCCAGGCAAACAAGATCCCCATCTTTTATTTTACCTTCTTCCCACGCATCACATAATGCAATGGGCACGGAAGCGGCTGTTGTATTTCCGTATTGCTGAATATTATTATGTACCTGGTCGTTTCTCAGGCCAAGCTTCTGTTGTACAAACTGCGATATTCTCAGGTTGGCCTGGTGGGGTATCAGCATATCGATATCCGCTGCTGCGAGATCGTTAGCCGCTAATGCTTCCAATATTACTTCTGGAAATTTAACTACTGCTTTTTTAAAAACTGCGGGGCCATCCATATTGGGAAAATTCTGCGCCTGGTTCACCATTGCATTGCTCATGAACATATCGCCAATTTCAGCTTCATTGAAAGCAGCCACTGGTTGAGATACCCAATGATTGGCATGTGTACCCGGATTGAACATGGCAAGTATCTCAGCACTTTCACCATCGCTGTGCAGGTGTGTACTCAAAATTCCTTTATTTGTATCTTCTCCGGCAGGTTGCAATACAACAGCACCAGCTCCATCGCCAAATATGACACTCACATTTCTACCTCTGGTGCTGAAATCAAGTCCAAATGAATGTTTTTCACTCCCTACTACCAATACATTTTTATACATGCCTGTTTTTACAAATTGATCAGCTACACTCAATGCATATATAAAACCACTGCATTGATTGCGTACATCCAATGCGCCAATCTCTTTCATTTTCAATGCGCGTTGTAACAATACTCCGCAACCGGGAAAATAATAATCCGGGCTCAGTGTTGCAAAAACAATGAAGTCTATATCCTGAGGAGTGATGCCGGCACGTTGAATGGCAATTGTAGCGGCTTCCACACCCATTGTTGCCGTTGTTTCAGCAGTGCGATCTGCAAAGCGGCGTTCTTTGATACCGGTGCGTTCCTGTATCCATTCATCACTGGTGTCCATATACTTTGTCAGGTCCTTGTTGGTAAATACATTTTTTGGAACATACATACCAATACCCGCAATTTTGGAACGTGTCATACAACAAGTTTTAGGAGCAACAATTTAGTGAAAAGAAAATTGAATTAAAATCCCCCAGGGTTATAGAGAAGATTGGGAAGTTATTTCAATTCTTTTATTTGCAGGACATCTTTCATAAATGCAGTCACTTCTCTCTGCACACCTTCAACGTCGTGCGATTTAATATAGGAACCCATCACATGATCGCCTGTATTGGGCATGGCCTGTTTGCGTTTCAGGTTTGCAGGTGTAGCCAGTTGCTCAAACATTTTTAGCATGGCATCTACTTTAACTGTACTGTCCTGGTGAATATCGTCCTTATAATAATACAATAATAATGTTGGCTGTTTTACTTTGGCAAATGTTTCGGGTACCATCGTAGTCTCCAGCATTTCTTCCAATGCTGCAGTGCCATTGAAAGGATAGGTATAATACCAGTATTGTTTATAAACGGGTCTTGTGTCTTTTGAAGTGTTGTGATCGCTTCCGGTCACCAGTTTTGCCACCGTGAGACCCCAATGGTTATTTAGCAGGTACGCCTTATCGTTATTAATAGCAATATTGGGAGATAACAAGAGAAGCGCTGCAACATCGTCTGGATACTCGGCTGCCAGTTGCAATGCACTGGTGCCTCCCGTGGAAGTACCCATCAGGATTACTTTTTTGCCTAGTTGTTTGCCAATGGCCAATGCTTGTTTGGCTGATTCCCAGTAATTATCTGCTGTTAAATTTATCATTGGTTCACTGGTGTCAATACCATGTTCAGCTAGCCTTGATAGGTAAAGATTACAGCCAAATTTTGCGGCTATATTTTTGTGTACCGGGTCTCCTTCTGCCTGTGACGCGGAAAATCCATGCAGGTATACGATGGCGAAATCTGTTTTGTTTTTTAATGAATCATTGGCCCAGATAATTCTTGCCTGGTTATCTGGTTTTAATTTGTGCTGCGCCTCATTGTTACTGATATAAGATTCAAGCATATTAGCATCCGCAGGTACAACCGGCATGTCTTTTTTATAAACCGGCGAAGTGGGCGCTGGTCCTGCGAGGTACACAGCGCCGAGTATAACTGGAATGGCAAGCAACCATTTTTTGGACATAGTCAGTAATTAGGGTCTGAAGTTAGTTGTTATTGATAAAATACAATAGGCTAATCATGTGTTTACCAGTAAATAACAGTTACTGTGGTTGACAGTAGTAAAGGATTGTTTAAATGAAGTACATTCGGTTTATTCAAACAAACTGCTTATGTTAACAGCTCAAAGATTTACAGCACTTGATGTGTTCCGGGGAATGACCATCTGCTTTATGATTATCGTAAATACTCCCGGAAATGGCGCCACTACATTTTCTCCGCTGGAGCATGCACACTGGCACGGCTTTACACCAACGGATTTGGTATTCCCATCTTTTTTATTTGCTGTTGGCAATGCCATGAGTTTTGTAATGCTTAAATGGCAAACCAAATCCCAGGAAGCCGTACTTGGAAAAATATTCAAACGCACTTTCGTCATTTTTTTACTGGGTTATCTCATGTATTGGTTTCCATTTGTTAAGCTGGATGCAAGTAATCATGTAGTTGCATTCCCAATATCCGATACAAGAATCCTGGGCGTTTTACAACGTATTGCATTGTGTTACGGCATTGCATCATTGTTAATTTATTACCTGAAACCAAAGGCTGCAATAATGGTAAGCATAATGCTCTTGTTGCTATATTGGGTGCTGTTGTACTGGTTTGGGGAGCCCGGTAATGAACTAACCATTACCGGTAATGCGGGTATCAGATTAGACAAATGGTTAATGGGCGAATCTCATATGTACCATGGTGAAGGCATTGCTTTTGATCCGGAAGGTTGGCTGGGTACATTGCCCGCTATTGTTAACGTGGTAGCTGGTTTTGCAGTAGGAATTTTTTTACAGAGAAAAACAGGCAAAAATGAAGTTGTTCAGGGAAATACTTATGAAGGACTTACCAAACTATTATTGACAGGTGCATTACTATTGTTCCTCGCTTATTGCTGGAATTTCTTTTTACCGGTCAATAAAAAATTATGGACGTCTTCATTTGTATTAATTACCGTGGGATTGGACTGTATCATACTCTCAGCTATTATTTACATCACCGTGTTTCTCAAAAAAACAAACTGGACCCCATTTTTTGAAGTATTTGGTAAAAACCCATTATTCATCTACCTGCTCAGCGAGGTAGGCGTTATTATTTTATACATGATCCGCATAAATAATATGCCTTTGTATGTCTGGCTTTATAAAAACGTTTTTGCATTAGCGGGTGCATATATAGGATCTTTACTCTTCGCAGTAACCTGGATGCTGTTTTGCTGGAGCATCGGATATCTGCTCGACAAGAAAAAAATTTATGTAAGAGTTTAGGCGGCAATGGAATATCGGGTAAATTATTTTTCAGCCTACCCCGCAAAAGTTGCGGGGTCTCAAACCTGTACAATTGAAATTTTACTAAACTTTTTAATACTTTCTCGCAGGTCTTGTCTGGTAACTCACTTATCACTTTTTTCACTTGTCCCTCCCGTTGAATTAACGTACCTTCGCCGCTTGAAATTTTAGGCTTAGCGCGTTGGAATATCAATCCGGTAACCTCTGAACAACATACCATTCATTATGAACATTAGAAATATAGCTATCATAGCACACGTTGACCACGGTAAAACTACCCTGGTAGACAAGATTTTACATGCCACAAAAGTATTCCGCGACAATCAGGAGACAGGCGATTTGATTATGGATAGTAACGACCTTGAAAGAGAGCGTGGCATCACTATTTTTAGTAAGAATGCAGCGGTTGAATACAAGGGAACCAAGATCAATGTAATTGATACTCCGGGTCACAGTGACTTTGGCGGTGAAGTGGAAAGAGTATTGAAAATGGCAGACGGAGTTTTGTTATTGGTAGATGCCTTTGAAGGTCCCATGCCACAAACCCGTTTTGTATTGCAGAAAGCTTTGCAATTGAATCTTCGTCCCATAGTTGTAATAAACAAGGTAGATAAGCCTAACTGCCGTCCAGATGAGGTACACGATGCGGTATTTGAATTGTTTTTTAACCTCGATGCCTCAGAAGAACAGTTGAACTTTGCTACTTTTTACGGTTCTGGTAAAAACGGTTGGTTCAATAGTAAGAACGAACAAATTGAAGGTATTGAGCCACTACTCGATGGAATATTAGAACATGTTCCTGCTCCCAAAGTATCAGAAGGTCCTTTGCAAATGCAGATCACTTCATTGGATTATTCTTCTTTCCTGGGAAGGATTGCAGTGGGTAAAGTTGCCCGTGGATCAATTAAAGAGGGACAGTCCATAGCATTAATGCAGGCTGATGGTGTTATCAAACGACTGAGGGTAAGAGAGCTGTATACATTTATGGGAATGGGTAAGAAAAAAGCGACAGAAGTATTTGCCGGAGATATATGTGCAGTGGTAGGTCTGGAAGATTTTAATATTGGAGATACCATTGCTGATATTGACAAGCCCGAAGCACTACCTGTTATCAGTGTAGATGAACCTACTATGAGTATGCTTTTTGGTATCAACAACTCACCTTTCTTTGGTAAAGAAGGAAAGTTTGTAACCAGTCGTCACCTGCGTGATCGGTTAATGAAAGAAACAGAAAAAAACCTTGCATTAAGAGTGGAGGATTCGGATAGTGCAGATAGTTTTTTGGTATTCGGCCGTGGTATTTTACACTTGGGTATATTAATAGAAACCATGCGTCGCGAAGGATTTGAATTGACCATTGGTCAGCCAACCGTATTGGTAAAAGAAATTGATGGCAAGAAACATGAGCCTTATGAAATACTGGTGGTAGATGTTCCTGCTGACTATAGTGGTAAAGTAATAGACCTCGTTACTCAACGCAAGGGCGAAATGCACATAATGGAAAGCAAAGGCCAGATGCAGCATCTTGAATTTGAAATTCCCTCAAGGGGTTTGATTGGTCTGCGTAGCAACATGCTAACTAACACAGCTGGTGAAGCCGTTATGGCCCACCGTTTTTTAGAATATAAACCCTGGAAGGGTCATATTCCCGGCAGAAACAATGGCGTTTTGTTATCTAAGAACCAGGAGCGCACAACGGGTTATTCCATTGATAAGTTACAGGATCGCGGAACCTTTTTTGTGGATCCGGGTGAAGAAGTTTATACCGGTCAGATCATTGCTGAGCATATTAAGCCGGGTGATTTGGTGGTCAATGCAACGGAACCAAAAAAATTAACCAATCACCGCGCCAGTGGTAGTGACGATGCAAGTAAAATTGCTCCTAAAACATTAATGACGCTGGAAGAATGTATGGAATACATTCAACAGGATGAGTGTATTGAAGTAACTCCCAAAAGTATCCGTATGCGCAAGGTTGTGCTGGATGAAGATGAAAGAAAAAAACAAAGCAAGAAAATGGAAACGGCGTAAGTACACCTATATATAATTGATAGCCGCTGTTCATCAGCGGCTTTTTTATTGCAATGACCGAAACCTTCTTTACACCGAAAGCATTTTATACAGCTAAATAGGCAGTTCACCGGTTAATTACTAATGTTTACCAGTTTCAGCTTTTTAAGTGTTCAACAGCGTTCTATATTTGCCCTGCGATTGAAACATAAATAATAGCAACGGCTGTAACGAAATGCCAGTAAGGGTTTCAAAGAATATTAAGAATATATTTTTAGATATTCGTTATGTAACATTCAGCAAAATCCGGCGTCTTAGAAAGCACAAACAACAAAAGAAAAAATCATTAATATAAAAACCTTAACAATGAAAAAGAAAATTTTAATCGTGGCTCTGCTGGTCTCTTCAATATTGACCAGCGCATTCGCCGGCAAAACGGAATCTGTCAGCGAGAAAGTGCTGACCTCATTTAGAAATGAATTCAAACAGGCACAAGAATTAAACTGGGAAACCGGAAAGGGTTTCGCAAAGGTTACCTTCAAATTAAATGAGCAGGTGATGTTTGGTTATTATGAAGAAAATGGAAACCTGGTGGCTTTGGTAAGAAACATTGTCACCAATCAATTGCCTATTAACCTGATGACAACAGTACTGAATAACCTGGAGGGTTATTGGATCACAGACCTGTTTGAAGTTGCGGCATCCCAAAGCAGATCTTACTATGTTACCATTCAGAATGCGGACAATACACTGGTATTGAAATCTGAGGACGGTGGTGCATGGCAACTTTACAAGAAAACACGGAAGGATGTTGACTAGTACTTTCAGTTGGTTTTGTTGGAAAACACCCTGGTTTACCGGGGTGTTTTATTTTTTAGTTCCACAAACTTTTAAGTCTTTTTGTTTAGTTGTATTTTTGTTTAAATAGGTGGCAATGAAAAAGTGCGCGTCCATTATTATACTCTTGCTTTTATTATCTTTAGCTCAGCCCGGAAAGCTGGAAGCCCAATGCTCTATTTGTACAAAGACTGCCCAGCAAATGGGTGAGCGCCCTGCAAAAGCATTGAACGGTGGTATACTCTACCTGGCTGCTATGCCTTTTCTCATCTTTAGTTATATAGGTTATCGTTGGTGGAAAACCAATCGCTAATTTCCTCATTTCTTTCAATTGTAACTTTGTATTTCTCCAACAATGCGGAGCACAGCGTTCTTGTAATTTCACATATGACTTAATTTTCCAGATCAGCATATGCAAGCCAATTGTATTATTGGTGATTTAATTAGAAGTGATATTATTATCTTCAGGGAATAAACAACTGCATATGGGAAAATTATTTTTGCTGTTCATGCTGTTGCCATGCATGGTGACAGCGCAAAAAATTGCAACAATAGAAGAAAAGACAAACGGCCTGAAAAAATACGAAGGCTATTTTAATTTCTACTGGGATGAAAATGCCGGCAAGGTCTGGCTCGAAGTAGATAAACTTGATTCAGAGATTTTATACCAGACTTCTTTACCCGCGGGACTTGGTTCCAATGATATAGGACTCGACCGTGGATTACTGGGCCATACATCTATTGTTAAGTTTTCAAAAGTTGGCAGGAAAGTATTATTAATTGAACCCAATTTTAACTACCGGGCAGTCACAGACGAAAAAAATGAACGCCGTGCAGTTGAACAATCATTTGCACAATCTGTTTTATGGGGCTTTACGGTAGAAGCGGAAACTGCCGGCAAATTGCTGGTTGATGCAACAGATTTTATTTTGCGCGATGCAATGAAAGTAGCCAACCGGTTGAAGACCGGCCAGCAGGGCACTTATATAGCAGAAAAAAGCAGGAGCGCGATATACTTACCCCGTACAAAAAATTTTCCGCAGAATACTGAATTTGAAGCGACCGTTACATTCATCAACAACGATGGCATTACCGGAAGTTTTGTACAATCTGTTACGCCTTCCGCGGACGCTATCACCGTAAGAATGCACCATTCTTTTGTTCAATTACCGGATAACAACTATCAACCCCGGGTATTTGATGCGAGATCCGGTTTTATTCCTGTTTCTTATTTCGACTATAGCACACCGGTAACTGAACCGATTGAAAAATTTGTAATCATGCGGCATCGGCTGCAAAAGAAAAATCCTGGTGCTGCTATCAGCGAACCGGTAAAGCCTATTGTCTATTACCTTGATAACGGAACGCCGGAACCCATCCGCAGCGCATTGCTGGAAGGTGCCGGCTGGTGGAACCAGGCATTTGAAGCAGCGGGTTACAAAAACGCCTTCCAGGTAAGGGTATTGCCGGATAGTGTAGACCCTATGGATATCCGTTATAACCTTATTAACTGGGTACACCGTTCTACCCGCGGGTGGAGTTACGGTGCCGCGGTAGTGGATCCAAGAACCGGGGAAATTATCAAAGGACAGGTTTCGCTGGGTTCTTTGCGTGTTCGTCAGGATTACTTGATTGCGCAAGGTATACTGGCCCCTTTTGAAAATGGTTTGCCAGCAGATGATAAAATGTTGAAAATGGCCTTGGATAGATTGAAACAATTAGCTGCTCACGAGGTAGGACATACACTTGGATTGATGCATAATTATGCTTCCAGTGTGAACAACCGCGCCAGTGTGATGGATTATCCGCATCCCCTGGTAAGGTTGAATGCAAAAGGTGAAATTGATCTGACCAATGCTTATGATATGGGTATTGCTGAATGGGATAAAATGGCAATTACATGGGGCTATAGCGATTTCGCTAAAGGAACCGATGATGCGGCAGCTTTGAATAAAATATTAGCCGATGGCACAAAAAAAGGTTTGCAATTTATCAGCGACAGAGATGCAAGGGCAGCAGGTGGATTACATCCCCAGGCTCATTTATGGGATAATGGAACAGATGCTGTAAACGAACTAAAGGAAGTAATGAAAGTACGCGGTGTTGCATTATCTCAGTTTGGGGAGAAAAATATTCGTCCGGGTATGCCCATGGCAATGCTGGAAGATGTGCTGGTGCCTGTTTATTTATTTCATCGTTACCAGCTGGAAGCAGTTACCAAAATGGTGGGTGGTATGTATTATACCTATGCTTTACGCGGGGATGGACAGACAGTAACCAGGGCGCTTTCAAAACAGGATCAGTTAAGGGCGTTGAATGCTGTAGTCGATTGTATAGATCCAAAGCAGCTAGCCCTGCCCGATAGAATAGCGCAATTAATACCACCAAGACCCGCTGGCTATAATTTTACAAGAGAATTGTTTAAGAAGCGAACCGGTCTTGCTTTTGATGCATTGGCTCCTGCTGAATCTGCTGCCGATTTTCCGTTGTCTTTTTTATTCAACAGCGAAAGAGTGAGCCGCATGGTGCAGTATGAAACCAATGGTGGTTTGGGTGCCAATGAAATGATCAGCCTGCTGATGGATAAGACATGGAAAGCGGCAAGGAGAACCGGCATGGAAAAAATCATTCAATTACAAACAGAACAATTGCTGCTTACCTACCTGCTGGCATTATCAATTGATGAAAACGCAAATTACCTGGCACGTGCAGCGGCACAGAAAGGAATAACGGATCTGAAAAAATTCATTGAGGATAAAAAGAAAACTGCCACAGATGAATTATACCTGGGTCATTATGCACTTGCATTGGAAAGAATGAAGGCACCTGAAAAAGCAAAACCAACCCAACACAAAGATTTGCCACCGGGCGCTCCTATTGGATGCGATGTAGAAGATTAATTTGGTTACTTTGAAGCCAGGAGATATTATGACAGCAGCTATAAATATCACAAAGGTTAAACGGTCAGCGATAAAAGATGCACTATTTTCAATAGTCATTCCTACCTGGAATAACCTGCCCTACCTGCAACTATGCATTGAAAGCATCCGGAAAAATTCTGTCTTCCATCACCAGGTTATTGTTCACATTAACGAAGGAAAAGATGGAACCGACAAATGGATAATTTCACAAAGCGATATTGATTATTCTATCAGCGAAGAAAATATCGGCGTATGTTATGCATTGAATAGTTGCCGCACATTGGTAGATACCTCCTATATATTATACTTAAACGATGACATGTATGTTTGCCCCGGGTGGGATAAAGCGCTGAAAGATGAAATTGAAAAGATTGGGCATAATAATTTTTTTCTTTCTTCTACAGCCATCGAGCCAACGGCACAGAGTATCTGTTCTATTGAAAAAAATTTTGGGAAAGACATTTCAGATTTTGATGAACAGCGACTTTTAAAAGAATTTGGATCAATGCCTAAGGAAGATTGGCAGGGTGCTACATGGCCCCCCAATATTATTCATAAAGACACCTGGGATCTCGCCGGAGGTTACAGCATCGAATTTTCCCCGGGTTTGTTTTCGGATCCTGATTTTTCAATGAAACTCTGGAAACTTGGCATCAGGCTTTTTAAAGGTGTTGCTGCAAGCCGTGTATATCATTTTGGATCTGTCTCATTAAAACGCTTAAAGAAAAACAAGGGCTATTATACTTTTGTAGCCAAGTGGGCCATTACTCAAAATACTTTTTCAAAACAATATTTACGGCGCGGTCAACGCTTTGACGGAAATTTGACAGAACCTTTAATCACAGCAGCCCAAAAGATAAACAATCAATTCAAACAACTCAAAGCAATTTTTATAAGAGATTGAATCATTCAATCTTGAAATATTCATTGAAGTAAGAGGCTGGTTTGAGGTTGAGTAAATCTATCCTCGCTGTATCGAAATCTTCATAAGTCATATCGGTAATTTGATGCTGAGAATAATTGAGCTTGCTCTCAGGTTTTCCTTTTGTAATTATGCCGAGTCCCTGGTCACAATTCAAAACAAACACATTGATGTCTGTTCGCGTACTGCGCAGGTGAACAATTGACTTCCAGACATCACCGTTCCATTGACCGGAACCTTTTTTTTGCCATTCTTCAAAAGTGCCTGCCTCTTCTTTTGTAAGGGGATTACAATCGTGCATTATGATGACACCATCGTCCGATAAAAATTTCAAAGTATTCTCAACATCTCTTAGTGCAAAAGCATATTCATGCATACCGTCGACAAGCGCCAGCTGAACTTTTTTTTGTGCAAACAATTTCGGAGCATCCTGTGCAAAAAAATCATCACTTGTTTTTTGAATATAAGTATTATACAAGTTGTAAGGATTCGTAAAAAGCTTACCTATTTTTCTACTGTTGTCGAAAGCAAAAGCAGGATCTACAGCAATTTTAAACCTGCTGTTTACACGGAAGAAAACGTGACCATTAAAAACGCCAATTTCTAAATAATTTTTTAGTTTTTTTTGCTGCATCAGCAATCTTATAATAGTCAACCGATTCATACTAATGATTTATTTGTAGAAGTTTAAATCTTAAAGTTATTATTTCATTTTCGCACAATAGTTTTCAACAAAGCGGTAAAGATTAAACCCCGGTTGGTTACTGGCCGCCTTAATCATTTTAATCAATTCATGCCGGTGAATGTTTTGCATCTTTTTTTTCTGGATCAACTGGTAGCTTTTGCCCGCCAATAGCCAATATTTTTTATCAATCTTTTGGTTTTCCTCTAGTTGTTTGTTGATGCCTTTAACCAATTCGGAAATTCCTTCTTTTTGCGAAGCTATTGTTTTGAAGATTGGAATTGCAGCTTTTTTTTCAATTGGAATATGCGACTGCATTTGCCGGAGATTGCTGATAAAAATATCGGATCCTGGCCTGTCCGCTTTATTAACTACAAATACATCTGCAATTTCCATCAGGCCCGCTTTCATTGCCTGGATGTCATCTCCCGCTTCTGGTACGAGCACTACCATTGTTATATCTGCTATAGAGGCAATCTCTACTTCGCTTTGTCCTACTCCTACTGTTTCGATAATAATATAATCATAACCTGCAGCTTTGATTACATCAGTGATTTCTATGATACCAGCATTTAGCCCGCCCAGCTGACCTCTTGTTGACAATGATCTGATAAAAACAGAGGGGTTGGTATACCATTCACTCATTCTTATGCGGTCGCCCAACATGGCACCGGGATGAAAAGGAGACGAAGGATCCACACAAATAACTGCTATTTTTTTGCTTTGTTTCAGCAATGCAGCAATTAAAGCATCTGCAAGGGTACTTTTTCCTGCACCCGGCGGACCTGTAATTCCTATAATCCGTGTAACGGTGTCGGGTAGTTGTTTCAGTATTTCATTGTAACCGGGTACTTCATTTTCTACCATTGAAATGGTTCTCGCCAGGGTTTTGATATCACCCGAAATGAGTTGTTGTATGATTGCTTCCGGCTCCATCAGATCTGGGGAATTTGTTTTTCAATCCTTGCTTTAATCCATTCAGGCTTTACTTGCGTAATACAACTGCAGGGAACGAGATTATTTTTACAATCTGTGCAAAATTTGTCCAGGACAAAAGTGCTTGTGTTTGGGCCCAGTGGTGCCCATCTACCCGGATCAATCGGCCGCATGGGTGGGTAGATTCCCATTGCTTCTTTTCCCAGAGCTGCAGCAATATGCAAAGGTCCTGTGCTGTTTGCAACCAATCCGTCACAACAGGAAATAAATGAGATAAATTCTTCCAGGCTCATTTGTCCGCAAATATCAGTCACGCGTTCGCCTAGATCGATAAATAGAGGATGCAGCAATTCTCTTTCTTTTTGTGTGCCGGAAATGAAAATGCGATACTTGTTAAGATCCAGGGAGCGGACAAGCTGAATAAAATTTGCAAGCCCCCATTCCCTTGCGCTGCCTTGTGATTTTGGGTGAAGAATCAGGTTGTATTTATCATTTGAAATCAGTTGCTTCAATCTTTCAGGTAAGGGTTGAATTTTTTCCAGGCCAAATAAATTTCCTATTTCCTTTAATGAAAAATTGCGTTTGATGCCAAAGGGTCTTAAAAGTTTAAGATTAAGTTGTGCTTCATGTAAAAAAGAATTTCTCCTGCTCAGTGAAACAAACCGATTGCAGGTAAACCAGTGAAACAGGCGGTTGGTTGTACCGATCCGAATGGGAATTTTAATGTGAACAGCACGCCTGGCTATGGCCGCTACCGGGAACACATGTAAAATGGCGGTAGGTTTACTGTCGCCAATCACAATACCATCATTGGCAAGGAAAGCATTTAAATCAATAAACTCGTCCACGAATTTGCAAGCTTCGATAACGGGGCGTGTATATGAACTGCCAAGAAAGGCAATTTTTATTCCCGGAAAATGTTGCTTCAACACTGCAGCTACGGGTAATGTTAATACAACATCCCCGATACTGTCGGTTCGGCTGATAATAATATTTTTGAGATCCGTTACCAAGTTGTCAGATAATTTTGTAATTCTGAAAATCAAAAAAGCGTTTACCCGTTTTCTTTTCTAACCAATACAGGATACGGTTTTTCCATGTAAAATATTTTTTACCTGTGTTCATATTTATATGCCAGTTTTGCTTTTTAATTCTTTCCTGCATTACCAATGGATGTGAACCGGTAAATTTCTCGAGCGAATCATAATGATTATTGAAATCAAAAAAATCTGCTTTCTGTAATTTATTCCATTCCGCTTCACTTTCATACCAAAACCCACTCACGTTTTTTTGTTTCTCATACATTTGTTTCGGACTCTTTACCCAACCATAATGATAGATCCATGCATCAATGATTTTGACGGGGAGTTTATTTCCGTTCCGGCGAAACCCCTGGGCATCTTTGTAGGAAGTAATGGATTTATCATTCCTGATGATGCGTACTTCCCGGTTATACCATTTGCGGCTATCGCCAATATAATCATAAGTGCCATAGAAATGCAGGTATTTAAACAACAGACCTTCCACTCTCTTATCATCTTTGAATGTAGCTGCTGCGGCCAGAATGCCGGCGTGGTATTGCTCATGCACTACTTCGTCGGCTTGTATGTAAAATGCCCAATCCGCATCCGGGGAAATATGCTGCATGGCCTTATTTGTTTCAATTGCCAGTACTTCTCCTCCTTTATGCAGTGAAGTATCCCAGGCGGAATGCACAATTTTGATTTTATGGGAAGCAATGGATCGAATAAGATTTTCAGTATCATCTTCACTGTCGCCAACACTCACAACCATTTCATCAACAACCGGCAAAATAGAGCAAATGGCTTCAACTATCGGATAGTCATTTTTTACCGCGTTTCTTATTATTGTAAATCCAGAAATAAACATCGACTTTTATTTGGTGCAGCATCACGAAAATGAACGAAAAAAATAACCGGGCAAAAATAGTTTAATAGATCCCATTTTTGACAAGATTACCGGCAATGTATTAGATTGCAGGTCAAAAATTATTTTTTTCGGCCATGACAAATTTTATTCCCATATTTCCACTTGGTATTGTTGTGTACCCGGGAGAAAGTCTCAACCTGCACATATTCGAACCAAGGTATAAACAACTTATCAAAGATTGTTCTGCTGAAAAAAAGCCATTTGGAATTCCGGTTATCATCAATAACCAACTAAGTGAAATGGGAACCCTGGTAAACATCACCGAAATAACAACTGTTTACGACAATGGAGAAATGGATATAAAAACAACAGGGGAAAAAGTGTTCAGGATACTGGAAGTAATAAAGCATGTGCCGGATAAATTATACAGCGGCGCCATTGTAAATTATCCGCCAAACATTGAAGACGAAGGTAAAAAGATATTGATGCAAAAGGTAATCAATGGCATTCGTGAACTACACCGGCAATTAAAAGTTGAAAAAGAATTTACAAAGCCCGATCACGAACTCATCAGTTATGATATTGCTCACCACGCTGGTTTATCGTTAGACGGAGAATATGAATTGCTGGGATTGTTAAAAGAAGTTCAGCGACAGGAATACCTGAAACGTCATCTTGCCCAGGTATTACCAGTGATGGCGGAAATGGAGGAATTGAAAAAGAAAATAAAATTGAACGGACATTTTAAGAATTTATCCGCCCTTGATTTTGATATTGATTCCCAATAGCCGCATTTAATGCTCTGATCGCCTCACTTGCATTCAAACTTTTAATAAAAAATTGATGATTACAATATGTTTTGATTTTGGTAATACTCGTCTGAAATATGCTGTATTTAAAAGAGATGCATTACAACATGCTGCCAGTCTCGATGATGATTCGGTTGAGGGAATAACTGCATTGCTTGACAACTGGCAACCCAATAGATGCATTTTGTCTTCTGTTATCAATCACAATGAAGCCATAGAGGAAGTATTAAAAAAAAGAACATCCTTTCATAAACTTTCTTTTCTTACCCAGCTTCCTTTTACAACACCTGTAGGAAAGCCAGAAACCATTGGTGCCGATAGACTGGCATTGTGTGCCGCAGCTGTGCAATTGTTTCCGCAAAAAAATAACCTGGTAATCGCACTGGGTACCTGCATTACTTACAATTTTATCAGTAAGTATCACGAGTTTATCGGGGGTGGCATTTCACCGGGCATGGATATGCGCTTTAAATCGCTCAATACATTTACTGCTTTGTTACCGGTTATTAAAGAAGACTGGAATTTTCCGTTGATTGGATACGACACCAAAACCAATATTCTCAGTGGTGTTATTTTAGGAATGGCAAAAGAAATTGATGGCTTTATCGACGCATACTCAGCAAGATATGGCAACTTTAACGTGCTTTTAACCGGGGGTAATTGTACCTATTTTGTACCACACCTTAAAAACCAGATATTTGCAGACCCTGATTTGTTATTCAAAGGATTATATGCTATTAGTGAGTGCAACAACCAAACATAAACTGTGGTTCAGTTTACCTTTTTTGTTAATGATAGTTTCAGCAGCAGCGCAGGAAAATTCCCCCTATTCCAGGTATGGCCTGGGCGATATTGTGCCCAATCAATCCATTGAATCAAGAGGTATGGGCGGAATCAGTGCCGGGTATATTGACTACGATAAACGCTTTGATACAAAGCTGGGTTATCTCAAACCACAATCAGTAAATTTTTTAAACCCCGCTTCTTATTCCAAGCTTCGGATCACCTCTTTTAACCTGGGTTTTGAAGTAGATAGTAAAACATTGCGTTCACCCGATGCGAAAAAATACAATGCCAGCAGCGCAATTATTTCTTATTTGCAGTTAGGAATACCATTAAACCGAAAAGCACAATTGGGCCTTAATCTTGGATTGCGGCCCTTAACACGCGTGAATTATAAAATTCAAACCAGTGAGAGACATGCTTACCCGGACCCCGATTTACCGGCAGATAGTATCAATAATTTATATGAAGGTAGAGGTGGATCTTATGAAGTATTTGCCGGGTTGGGTAAAGCATTCAAAAACCTGAGCGTTGGTTTCAATGTGGGTTATTTCTTCGGCACTAAAAATTACAGTACCAAAAAGTCCATTGTGAACGATACGGTACTTTATTATAAATCCAATTATGAAACCAAAACGGCTTTCGGTGGTTTCCTGATCAATGCGGGAATTCAGTACCAGATTGAATTAGATAAAAAAACCCGTTTAGTATTGGGTGCTTATGGAAACCTGCGGCAAACATTTAATGGTCACCAGGATATTATCCGCGAAACATTTAGTTATGATGCCACCGGTACTACCACCAGGATCGATAGCGTAGATGTAAAAAAAGATGTTGGCGGAAAGATTGATTATCCTTCAAATATCGGTTTTGGGTTTACGTTAGATAGGCAGGACAGGTGGATGATTGGTGCTGATTTCTCTAAAACTTCCTGGACAGAATATAGTTTTTTTGGAACGAAGGATTTGGTGAGAGATAGCTGGAAATTCAGCATAGGAGGCCAGTTTATTCCTGATGCATATGATCCAAAAAGTTACTGGAGTCATGTTGTATTTAGGGCGGGTTTTAATTTTGGTCCGGATTATATTAAAGCAGATGGACATGATCTTAAAGAGTTTGGGGTGTCTGCAGGTGCGGGTTTCCCGATAAGAAAATCACCTTATACCAACCAGGCTACATTTATTAATTTAGGTTTGGAATATGGTAAACGTGGAAACAACAGTAATCTATTGCAGGAAAATTTGTTCCGGGTATCACTTAGCTTTACATTAAGTGATTTGTGGTTTATTAAGAAAAAATATAACTAACTAAATGATCTTCCCGGGTCTTGTATATAAGAAATTGACGGCAGCCCTTTTACTGGGCTGTTTTGTTTTTTACGGATGTGAAAACAATGAAAAGGATATACCCAACCTGCGCGACAAACGCACTGCGCTCGATGAAGGACATAACATTGAAGCCTATATCAGTAACAACGGTAAAGTAAGAGCCAAGCTTACAGCACCCCTGATGTACTTATTCCAGGCCGATTCACCTTATACTGAATTCCCAAAAACCTTGCATGTTGATTTTTACAATGATTCGCTTGTGGAGGAAAGCCAGCTGGATGCTCATTATGGAAAGTACCGTGAATGGGAGAATAAAGTTTTTCTTAAAGACAGCGTAGTTGTCATCAACAAACTGAAGCAGGATACATTGCGTTGCGACGAACTCTGGTGGGATAAGAATACGCAAAAATTTTATACAGATAAGCCCGCACGTTATATTCAAAAAGATGGTTTCGTGAATTTTGGCAAAAATGGTTTGGAGGCCAAACAGGATCTGAGCGATCTCGTTTTTTATAACAACAGCGGAACACTTCCGGTTCCTAAGGATAGTTTATAATCTTTTAATATCCCCCTGCTTTAAACTGTCCGGTCTGGCACGTAATTTATCTGTAATTAATTCATCAAACATCTATCAATCGCAAAAAAAGAATACTATGGAATACAGGAGACTTGGAAAATCGGGTTTGCAGTTAAGTGTCTTGAGTTTTGGAAGCTGGGTAACTTTCCACAAACAAATTAAAGATAGCAGTGCAGATGAATTAATGGGCATTGCATATGATAACGGCATTAATTTTTTTGATAACGCTGAAGTGTATGCATTGGGTGAAAGTGAAAAAATGATGGGGCGTGTATTAAAGAAAAAAAATTGGGATCGAACATCCTATTCTGTTTCATCCAAAGCTTATTTTGGTTGGAGAGGCAAGAACAATAAACCAAATCAGACAGGATTAAGCCGGAAGCACCTGGTGGAAGCTTGTCACGAGGCATTGAATCGTTTGCAACTTGAATACCTGGATTTATATTTTTGCCACAGACCCGATACCAATACCACCATTGAAGAAGTGGTTTGGACAATGCACAACCTGGTTCAGCAAGGTAAAATACTATATTGGGGAACCAGTATGTGGAGTGGTGCAGAAATTATGGAGGCGCATCGTGTGGCAAATCAATTCCACCTGATAGCACCAGTTGTGGAACAAACGCAATACAATATGTTTGAAAGGGAAAAAATTGAACTCGACTATATACCCGTTTTTCAAAACGTAGGCTTGGGTACCACTATCTGGAGTCCATTGGCGACAGGCTTACTGACTGGTAAATACAATAATGGTATTCCGGAAGGTTCCCGCCTTGCTATTGAAGGTTTTGATTGGTTGAAAAACAAATGGATACAGGATGAAAAAATAAAAAAAGTAAAAAAGCTGAGCGAGCTGGCCAATAGTCTGGGTGTGTCGTTGGCTTCAATGGCCATTGCCTGGACAATCCATAATCCGAATGTAACCACCGCCATACTGGGTGCTACAAAAAAAGAACAATTGCTGGATAACCTTTCTGCATTAGAAACCCTCCATAAATTAACCCCCGAAATAACGGATGAAATTGAAAAAATACTACAGAACAAACCTGTATTGAACCTTTCTTAAATACTGCTGTAATTAACCGGGTTTTTCCCCCTGGCCTTTTTCCAGAGAAGAATTTTTTTTAAAAAAATTAATTAAACGTTTGTTTGATATCAAACAAACGTTTAATTTTGCCCTTCATTTATTTTTTTTGAAATGACAGACAAAAAAGAACACATCATTAACCATGCGGTAGAACTCTTTGCTGAAAAGGGTTTTGAAGGGACTTCTATAAGGGACCTGGCAACAAAGGCCGGTGTAAACGTAGCCATGGTGAATTACTATTTTGGTTCAAAAGAGAAATTGTTTGAATCCATGCTGGCATTGAAGTCTTCTTATACCAGGGGGGTGTTGGATGAAATAGCGAAAAATAAATCAATCAGCGATATTGAAAAGATTGAACTGGTAATAGATAGTCATATCAATAAATTGTTTTTGAACCGTAAGTTTCACCGGGTTATACACCAGGAACTAATGTTAAGCAAAAGAGAATCACTGCAACAGGCCATTGTTGATATTCTTTATCCAAATAGTTTAATTATCAGAGGCATTATTGAAACGGGTATTAAAAATGGTTCATTTAAAAAGGTTGATCCGCCACTTGTCATTGCCACATTAACAGGTACCATCAACCAGGTACTCTTATCGAAGAAAATGTGTAATAAGCTTTTAAATAAAGAAGAAGATTATGTGCCATACGAGGATGCAAAATTCAGTAAGAGAGTAGCCGATCACTTAAAGCAGTTGATGCGGTCTTACCTGCTCAATCATTCTTAAAACAACAAAATAATAAAGATGGAAAATCAGGAAGTTCAAACGAAAAAAAAATCACCTGTCAGGCTCATTGTAATAGGGGTAGTACTAATATTAGCCGGCATTTATGGATATAAGAAAATATCTTTTGCGATGGCCCATGAAACTACCGACAATGCGCAGGTGGAAACACAGATTGCACCTGTGCTGCCAAGGGTAGCCGGGTATGTAAAAACAATTGCAGTGAATGATTACGATTCAGTAAAAACAGGCCAGTTGGTAGTAGAATTGGACGATGAAGAATTGCAATCACAGTTAAAGCAAATGGAGGCTGATTATAAAGTAGCAGAGGTTGATATCTTGAATGCCAAGGCTGCCTTAAACAATGCGGTTGTTTCATTAAAGGGCAATAAAGGAACCATTACTTTAAACGATGTTAAGGTGAAGCAGGCCGAGGATGATTATAATCGAAATAAAAATTTGTATACAGATCAGGCTATTACAAAAAAACAATTGGAAGACAGTCGTTACGCACTGGAGCAGGCAACACAACTGGTAAGCAACAGCCAGACTGATTTGGGTTCTGCACAAAGCAGGATTGCTGTGTTGCAATCATCCATTCAAAAAGCAATTGCTTCACTGGATGTAAAGAAATCCATCATCGAACAACAAAAATTAAAAATTTCCTATACAAAAATTTATGCTCCACAATCCGGGAAAATTGGAAAAAGAAATATCAGCATTGGTCAGTTTGTGCAGGCAGGAAGCCCGTTGTTCTCTATTGTGAACGACAGTACTTATTGGCTGGTGGGGAATTTTAAAGAAACGCAGATAAGAAAATTTCATCCGGGTCAGGTCGCGGATATTGAGTTAGACGCATACCCTAATCTTAAAATTAAAGGTACACTGGAAAGTGTGAGCGATGCAACCGGCGCAAAGTTTTCATTGCTTCCACCCGACAATGCCAGTGGCAACTTTGTGAAGGTTACGCAACGGGTGCCGGTTAAAATCAATATCAACGATATCAGTCAATACAAAAATATTCTGCGGGCGGGATTGAGTGCATATATCAGCGTACCCGTAAAATAAACCTTTGAGAACATGGCAACGCCAAAAGGATTTGCAAGAACAATTATAGTTATAACAACCATAGCAGCAGCTGTTATGGAATTAATAGATACTTCCATCGTTAACGTGGCATTGAATGATATGAGTGGAAGCCTGGGTGTAAGTATTGAAGACATCAGCTGGGTAATTACATCGTATGCTATTGCGAACGTTATTATCATTCCCCTTACCGGCTTTTTAGCTGAATATTTCGGCAGAAAAAATTATTATATCGTGTCAATGATAATTTTTACTGTAGCCTCTTATATGTGCGGGCAATCTACGAGCCTGGTTGAGATAATTATCTGGCGGTTCATCCAAGGCGTTGGTGGTGGTGCATTATTATCTACTTCACAAGCTATATTGTTTGATGCATTTGAAGTAAAAGACAGGCCCATTGCCTCAGGTTTATTTGGAATGGGTATTGTGTTGGGACCAACCTTGGGTCCCACACTGGGAGGTTATATCATGGAAAGTTTTAGCTGGCCCCTTATATTTATGATCAATATCCCTATTGGTTTTATTGCAACTTTACTGGCCCTTACATTTATTGATAAAAAAGAAGGGGAAGGCACAAAGAAAAAGCAAATAAAAATTGATTACAATGGAATATTGCTGCTCATGGTCGGTATTGGCACATTGCAGTTTGTGCTGGAGCGTGGCGATGCAGAGGATTGGTTTGCCAGTAGTGCAATAAGAACCTGTAGTATTCTGGCAGTGGTTGGATTGGCCAGTTTTATATGGTATGAATTAAGTATTGATAAACCTGCGGTCAATCTGCGGGTATTGAATAACCGGAATCTCGCGTTTACCACCATTTTTACTTTTGTGGTGGGAGTGGGATTATACACATCGGTTTTTGTTTTCCCGGTATTGGCACAAAGTGTTTTGGGATATACTCCTTTAGAAACGGGTCTCACACTACTTGCACCAACAATGATAACCGTGATATTGATGCCGGTAATTGGAATACTGATGAGCAAGGGAGTGAAACCAATTCCTTTTGTTATAGCAGGATTTTTATTGTTTGCAGGTTATGCATGGTATAGTTCAAAAGTAAGTTTGGATGTAAGCAAGGAGGATTTCTTTATGCCATTCGCTTTAAGAGCAATAGGTATGAGCATGGTGCAACTGCCATTGATCAACCAGGCAGTTGCGGGACTGGCACCGAAAGATTATGCCTCCGGTATTGCTTTAAATAATATGACGCGCCAGTTGGGGGGAGCCTTTGGAATCGCTATGGCCAATAACTATATCTCTCATCAGTATGCGCAGCACAGGAGTGATTTGGTAAGTAATTTTTCCCCGGGTGCTGCTGCATTTACGGAACGTGCAAACAATCTTACGCAAAACTTCGTCAATAAAGGCGGGTTGGATATCGGTACAGCTACCACCAAAGCTTATGGAATGATAAACGGAGCTGTTGAGCGACAAGCCCATTACCTGGCGTACCTAGATACTTTCAGGTTAGTAGCATTGTTTTTTGTACTGGTCATTCCAATGGTTGTATTCCTGCGGACTAAAAAAGCAGTTCCTGCTGATAATGCCGCAATAAAAGCGGCGATAGCAGAAGCACATTAATATTAAAAACGAATTGAATGAAAAAGCTAACTTATACAGCGGGTATTTTGGTGATGGTTTTAAACTTACAGGCACAGGTAACCGCATATGCTGAATTGAAAGGATTGATAAATCAGTCGTTTACTTATTTTCCAAAAGTAAAGGAAGTTGAAAATACAGTAGCGACTGCCAAACAGCGCCTTGAAATCGCAGGCAATAACCTGCCGGTGGTAGATGCCAATGCCAGTTATAATTTTGTAGAGCCAAAAATTACATTGCCTCTGCAGGTCAATGGCAAAACGGAAGATTTTCAATTTGCACCGGTACATAATCTCAATGCCAACGTGGGCGGAAATTATACACTTTTTGATTTTGGCCGGTTAAAAGCAAATATTGCAAAATCCAAAGACGATATAAAGTATGCGGAGCACAGTGTTGAAAACGTGAAAAGTCAGCTTGCTAACCAGGTCGCTAATATTTATTATAACATCATTTACTTTCAAAAGGGCATAGCAATTCAGGATAGTGTTATCAGCTACCTAACTGAAAACAAACAAGTGGTTGAAAGTAAATTGAAAAATGGCGATGCAATCAAACTGGATCTGCTGAGTATTGAGTCACAGATCAGCGCTGAACAAAACAGGAAAATAGATCTGCAAAACTATCTGCAAAAACAGATAAACCTGCTTGTATATACCACGGGAAACAATACCGCCAATGGCATGAGTTTTGATTTTGATGTTCCCTTAAAAACCATCAATGATGCATTGGGTGACGCGCAGATCAATAACACTGATTTTTTATTGGCCAACGATAAAGTACAGCAGGCAAAGAATGATATAGCCATTGCCCGGTTGGGTACCAAACCCAGTATTAATATAGGCGCTAACGCGGGTTATAAAAATGGATATGTGCCCAAAGTAAATGAATTGAAATTTAATTATGCCGCAGGTATTTCCTTCAAATTGCCGATATACGATGGAAACAGAACAAAGCAACAGGTTAAACTTTCAGCATCAATTTTGAATCAGAATAAACTTGCCATTGAAACATTGAACAGCAGCTATAAGCGGGATTTACAGCAGGCGTTGATAGATATTCAATCCAATTTAGAAAGGATCAATAATACAAAAGGCCAGATTGAACAGGCAAAGGCTGCTGAATTGCTTGCTTCAAGCCGTTTTAAAAATGGTGTTGGTACCAACCTGGAGATCACCAATGCCAGTACCAATGTACAAAGGGCTGCGTTCAGCAGGCTGCAATACGAATACCAGTTGTGCCTTGCAAAAGTAGAATTGGCAAAATTGCTGGGATACAAATATTGGTAACAGCATTGTGAGAAAATAAATGAAACAAAAAGCCCTGAATTATTCGTTCAGGGCTTTTTAATTTTTTTTGTACGAGTCTTTACCAACTTTTTCCGGCCATCAATAGGTACAAATTTTAAGTGTGTCGATCAATAGGAATTGGATTAAACGGACTGGTTTTAGGATTGTAGGATTCGGTTTACATGATTGATATTGGATTCTTCAAACGGTTGTTCGGGTTATTGGTTTTTTGGTTTTTTAAAGGATTTGGACTGTGTTTGGTTTTTGAATATCGGATTGTGAATTCATGTATCAATCATTCAACAATACAAACATAAGGGCAAATGGGTAGCGCTGCAAGCGCATAAACGCCTCTTTTTATTTCTTCGGTAATTACCCGCGAAATCGTAAGTTTACGAGGACTTTCTTTTGAATTAACACACAATATATCCGCACAATTTTTATATATATCCGTTAATAGTTAGTCAAGAACGTTTTATAAATTAGTCATCATTTCACAAAAAATTTTCGCCAGATGAAATTTGAAAACAAGAATGTATTTATAACCGGGGCCAGCAGGGGTATAGGTAAAGCGATTGCGATCCGCCTGGCAAAAGAAGGCGCAAATATTGCGTTTGTAGCCAAAACTGCTGAACCCAATCCGAAGCTGGAAGGCACAATCTTTTCTGCTGCAGAAGAAATAGACAAAGTAGGTCCGGGTAAAGTGTTGCCATTGCAATCTGATATCAGATTTGAAGAAAGTATCAATGCTGCTGTGCAATCTGCTGCAGATTCATTTGGCGGGATAGACATATTGGTGAACAATGCCAGCGCAATAGGTCTTACCCATACGGAACAGACAGAATGGAAAAGATGGGAGTTGATGCATGGCATTAATGTGAGAGGAACATTTTTTGTAAGCAAGGCCTGTATACCTCATTTAAAAAAAGCACATAACCCGCATATTCTGAATTTATCTCCGCCATTGAATATGGACCCCAACTGGTTCGCCAATCACCTGGCATATACAATAAGCAAGTATGGAATGAGTATGGTAGTGCTGGGATTGGCTGCTGAACTTAAAAATGATCGGATAGCAGCCAACGCTTTATGGCCCAGGACAACCATCGCAACTGCCGCTGTTCAGAATCTGTTGGGAGGTGATTTCTTAATGCAACGGAGCCGTATACCCGAAATAGTAGCTGATGCAGCTTACTACATTCTTCAGCGACCTTCATATGAATGCAGTGGTAATTTTTTTATCGACGAAGAAGTGTTGCAGGCAGAAGGCATGACAGATTTTACGCACTATGCAGTTAACCCTCAACATAAACTCATGATGGATCTGTTTGTCTGAATATCAAGATAATTGGTCTTGGTTTTGCGTTAAATTCTAATCTACTAATACAAAGGAATTCAAACAAATACCAGTTTTCATCAAAACCTTGATCAGAATCATAACACATTTAATATAGACCTGGTATACAGCTGGCGTTTTGCACCCGGCAGTGAAATAAATATTGTCTGGAAAAATGCTATTGGTACATTCGGCAATAATGTAGCTACCAATTATTTTAAAAACTTCAGCAATACGCTGGGAGCTCCGCAGAACAACAGCATTTCATTTAAAGTTCTTTACTTCCTCGATTACCTGCAATTGTATAAAAAGAAATATAAGCCTTTATAAAATGTCCGTTTGGGGAATTGCTTAAATTGTGTGATAAACACAATTAACATGAGGAAATTCCTGCTACCGGCAATGCTTGCCTGCATTATTATGTTGCAACCTGTTTTTTCCAGTGGTCAAAAAAAGCCTGTCGCGGTTAATAACGAAATACTTAAGACATCGGCTATTTCAGATATTCAGTTAAAATATACAGATTATAAAAATACGGCGATGCAAATCTGGGAATTTGCGGAAGTAGGGTATAAGGAAACAAAAAGTTCCGCCCTGCATCAAAAGAACTTACAGGATAATGGTTTTACCGTTGAAGCAGGTGTAGCGGGTATACCAACAGCATTTGTTGCCACTTATGGATCAGGAAAACCCGTAATAGGAATTCTGGCGGAGTATGATGCATTGCCCGGTTTATCACAGGAAGCAATACCCGAAAAAAAATCAATTGCAGGTAAGGATGCGGGTCATGGTTGTGGTCACCATCTTTTTGGAACGGCGTCAGTGGCTGCAGGAATAGAAATAAAAAAATTGATTGAACAGAAAAAAATTTCAGGAACCATAAAAGTATATGGTTGTCCGGCTGAAGAGGGTGGAAGCGGCAAAGTGTACATGGTACGTACAGGTTTGTTCAATGATGTAGATGTGGTGATTCATTGGCACCCCGGTGATGAAAACAGCGTTACGATGATGAGTGCATTGGCCAATAAATCTGCGAAGTTTCGTTTTCACGGACTGTCGGCACATGCAGCCGCAGCTCCGGATAAAGGCCGTTCTGCATTGGATGGAGTAGAGGCAATGGACAATATGGTAAATATGATGCGCGAACACGTACCGCAGGAAACACGTATTCATTATGTGATTACAAACGGCGGAAGAGCACCCAATGTAGTGCCGGACTTTGCGGAAGTATATTATTATGTACGACATCCCAAAAGAGAAGCCGTGGTGGATATTTTTGATAGGGTGGTAAAAGCTGCTGAAGGTGCCGCTATGGGAACCGGCACCACGGTAGATTACGAGATAATTGGTGGAACCCATGATTTATTATTAAACCGGTCATTGGGTGAAGCCATGCAGAAAAACCTTGAAAAGGTTGGAGGTGTTTCCTATACAACAGAGGAAATTGCATTTGGAAAGAAATTGCAATCAAGTTTTACTTTCAAAGTACCAGCCATTGAAACTGCGGCTACTGTTAAACCAATAAAATTGCAGGAGAATGCTGGTGGCGGTTCCACTGATGTTGGTGATGTAAGTTATGTAGTACCAACTGTTGGATTGAGCGCAGCAACCTGGATACCAGGCACACCTGCTCATAGCTGGCAGGCTGTAGCTTGTGGTGGAACAGAGATTGGTACAAAGGGAATGATGGTAGCTGCTAAAACAATGGCTTTAACGGCAATTGATTTGTTTACAACTCCTGCGTTAATAGAAAAAGCAAAAGCGGAATTTCAAAAAGCAAAAGGAGATTATCAATACAAAGCTTTGTTGGGTGATAGAAAACCCGCACTCAATTACAGGGATTGACAAACTTACATGATTATAGTTATTTCTGAGGTGCCTGCCTTCGCAGCCATGACGGCAAGCACCGAATTTTATCAATAACATTCATCGTTAGGTAATTCCGGAGCATCGTCTTCATTCGGCCACTGAAAGACGCATTAGCATATTACAGAAAATAAAAATCAATTGACAAATAAAATGTTATTACCTCGCATGAAGTAAACTGGATACGTTCAAAATTCAATATAGAGAACCAGGCTTTTAATTTAATTGGTAGATTGATCTTTACTTGATTTTATTCTTCACCACCCTGCAGTTTCTCCGGCCGCATTTGAGGAAACAGTAATACATCCTGTATACTCACCTGGTTGGTCATCATCATACACAAACGATCGATTCCTATACCAATACCAGAGGTAGGTGGCATACCATATTCAAGCGCTCTTAAAAAATCATGATCAATAAACATGGCTTCATCATCTCCTCGTTTCATAAGCTGCGCCTGTTCTTCAAAACGCTCCCGCTGTTCAAGAGGATCATTTAATTCACTATAAGCATTCGCTATTTCTTTTCCATTCACCATTAATTCAAATCGTTCTACCAATCCAGGTTTGCTTCGATGCTTTTTGGTAAGCGGACTCATTTCCACCGGGTAGTCGATAATAAATGTGGGCTGGATATAACTGTGCTCACTGGTATTCCCGAAAATTTCGTCAATCAATTTCCCCTTTCCTATGTTATTGGGTACACCGATATTCAATTTCTGACACACTTCACGCAATCCTGCTTCATCCAGTTGACTTACATCTATACCGGTATTTTCTTTAATGGCATCATGAATTGAAATTCGTTTAAACGGTGCTTTAAAATTAATGATGGTATTACCCAATGGTACATCAGTAGTGCCATGCAATGCAATCGCTATTCTTTCCATTAATTTTTCCGTTGTTTCCATCATCCACAAATAATCTTTGTACGCCGTGTACCATTCCAGTACGGTAAATTCAGGATTGTGGGTTCTGTCCATTCCTTCATTTCGGAAGTTGCGGCTGAATTCATACACCCAGTCAAAACCACCCACTATCAAACGTTTCAGGTATAACTCATTTGCAATGCGCAGGTAAAAAGGAACATCCAATGCGTTGTGATGGGTAATAAAAGGACGCGCTGCAGCGCCACCCGGTATTGCCTGCAATACTGGGGTATCTACTTCTAATGCACCTTGCTCATTGAGAAAATCCCGGATGGTGTTGATGAGTTTGGTACGTTTTTTAAAAGTTTCTCTTATTGCGGGATTAACAATGAGATCTGCATAACGCTGGCGATACTTGAATTCCGGATCAGTAACTTCATCAAATACATTTCCCTCCTCATCTCTTTTTACAACCGGTAACGGTTTTAATGATTTGGTAAGCAGCGTCAGCGTTTGTACATGCACGGAAGTTTCACCCGTTTTTGTAATAAATACAAATCCCTTCGCGCCAATGATGTCTCCCAGGTCGAGCCCGTGTTTGATGACTTTTTCAAAAAAACTTTTGTCTTCACCCGGACAAATATCATCTCGCTTTACATATAGTTGTATAATTCCTTTTGAATCCTGTATTTTGATAAAGAATACTTTTCCCTTGTCATTAATGCTCATGATTCTTCCTGCCACATTCACATCAGCAAATTGTTCTTTGGTTGCTTCGTTGAATTGTTCTTTGATATCGGATGAATAGTGTGAAACCGGGTAGAGCGGAGAAGGATAAGCGTCAATGCCTGCTTCCCGCAGGTCTTTTAATTTCTGGCGACGTATCAATTCCTGTTCAGATAAGTGTTGCGTACTCATGCGTTGTATGGTAATATTTTATTTGCAGGCCAGGTTGGCCAACAAGGGCTGCAAAAATACAAGATTCGTACGGGAAATATTGTCTGGATCGCTTATCTGCTCCTTTCCCCATCAGTAAAAGTCAGGATGGGTGTTTATTTGATTTGTTGAATGCAACAACGGACGAATTAAATTTACCGGTTGCCAATTGTCATGCTCAATTTTAAAACAGGGTAACTATGGAAGGACAATAAACCATTTTGCGGTATTGCAACGCGGTTATTGGTCATCGTAAGCACCATCGCTTTCTTCTTTAATCTGTGCGCCTTTACCAAAAATGGTATACTGGTGACCATGGTAGCAATTCCAATCACGGCTAGAACGGCGCCGGTATTGGTTTTACGATTATAATCATTGTGATCCAGTGCACCACCGATAGCATCAGCCGTCACAGCAGCGCCGGCAATTGTAAAAGCAGCGCCCCCGCCCAGTAATGTCCAACCTGCAATACTCTTGTTTTTAGCTTTGTGTAGTAAAACACTTTTTGAATCAGGTTTGGTACCAACACTATCTTGTGCAATGGAAGACAATACCACGAAAAGTAGTATTAGAAAAGAAATCAATTTTTTCATGTGTTGTTGTGTTGATTTTTTCACAATGAATTATATGCCGATTTTTTATTTATACGTGATCTGTTGTTTTCATAAATATGTTGGTTCTTGTTAATCGGAATACGAATCCTGATGAACAGCGTTTCAATTGACTGTCCCGCAAATCCCAGGATGGCACCAGCAGGTAAACCATAAACCATCGATTTCCAGTAAGGGGGATCGTTTTTATCAAAAAAATAATGGTAATGACTGGCATTGCGTATATAGGCCCAGGTGATCAAAATTTCTATTATCAAAGCCGAATAGCCTGTACTTTTTGCTATTTCCAGTAATACGGGAGGTTTGCTTTTTATGACCAATTGGTTAATCGTACTTACAGGTAGCAATATTAATTGCTGTTGTTTTCGTTTAAGTATAGAAAGCGCGGAATCGTGCGTTTCATATAATTCACCTTTGACGACTCCACTGTCTGATTGTATGCGCACCAGGTTTCCATACAATTTGGGTGATTGACCGTGAACTGGAAATGCTCCGAATAGAAAAATACAAAGAGCAATATGGAAAACAATTTTTGTCATTTACATCAATCGTTGATTTTGCTGTTTTTGCCTTCTACTGCTTTAAAATCAAACCTTCCATGCTCTTCATATATTAAATTAATTGTGGGACTCATTACCAAAACACCAAATTTGGTGACATCGCATTTAAGAAAATATTCCTTTCCAAATTGAATGTCTATTTCTTTTGTTGCTTTTCTCTCTGTCTTTGCCCAGAAAATTGTTTTACCCTCTTTGTATAACCTGATAATATATTTTGAATCATTTCTTACGCGGCATATTACAGAATCTTCCTCATAAAGATCGTAGCTGAGATGTGCACCTCCCCGGTGTTTCTCGCGGTATACATACAGGGTGGCATATTTTGTACTGTCTGTAACCGGGGTTACAGCACCTGGTGTTGCCTTTGCAGAATCAATGCCTGCCTGTGCATACGATGATAAACAAATCAAAACTGTAATACCTGTGATTACTATTTGCTTCATACAAAAGGGATAATTATTTATTAATGCTATTACTGTTATGACTGAAGAGATAACCAAGCCGCAAACCAAAATAATTATTCTGCCATTCAGATTGTATAACAGATACATTTAATAAGCCGGCATTAATATTCAGCAATAAACTAATGCCATTGTTCAGTTCATAACCAATTAGCATATTGGCACCCGCATCAAAATGTTTTAAATCAAATTCACCATTTCCGCCAAACTTAATATCAGTTTCCTGCTGGTTTAGTTTTGCCGTTCCGGAAATACCAAATGCTACACAAGGGCCGCCCCCGGCAATAAAGTGGCCACGCTTTCCGGCAGATTTATAAACAAGGTTTAAAGGCAACTCTATATAATTTAAAAGTATTGCTCCCCGCTGGTTACCCGCAGAACCGTCAAAAGGGGAACCTCCTTTTTGCACGAAGTTTAAACCCGGTTGAAAAATGAAACGCCTTGTAATGGGAATACAGGCAAATGCACCCGCGGTAAAACCTGTTTTTACACCGGTCATACTGTTTGAAGTTGTTAGTGCAAACGCGTTTGTTTGTATATATGCAACTGTTATACCTGCTGAAAACCCCCAATCAATGGTTTGTCCAAATATTTTTGAATGTAGCAATACAGATACCAGGAGTATACAATATATTTTTTTCATGCAGCATTGTGTTTGTCTCCAAAAATAATTTTATTGGCGCTGTACAAATATTACGACAAGAATATTTTATTATTTATTGCCCCCTATAAAATAACCCAGTCGTAAGCCAAAATAATTATTCTTCCATTTGGAGTTTGAATCTGTAGAAATATTGCTAAAACCAATATTGTAATTAAGTGCGATAAATAAGCCATTGTTGAATTCACAACCAGCCAGTAAGTTACCCCCTAATTCAAATTTTTTAAGCTCATTGTCTGACCCGTTGCCAAATTTTATTTTAACCGTTTGAGATTGCCCGTCTTGTTCCACTTTTACTGTACCGGATAGGGCATAAGACAACGACGGGCCAAGGCCTGTAATAAAATGCGCTTTATTACCGGGGCTGCGGTAAATCAAATTTAACGGAAGCTCAAGGTAGTTAATGCTAATCGTGTTTTTAACTGCAATGCCAATGACATCTTCCGATTCTTTGCCGCCTTTTTGCAGGAAAATTAAGGCAGGTTGAAAACTAAAATTACCGGCAATGGGTACATCTCCGTTTACAGCAATATTAAATCCCAAACGGGAGTTGGATCTGTGAGTTTCATTATCGGCCTTTGTTTTTACTTGTGCCAGTACAGCACCTGCGCTAAACCCTATACGCGCCTCTTGTGCATGCACTGTTAATGAAATAAAAATCGCGCATACAAATACCGGAATTGTAATTTTTTTCATAAATCAAGTTTAATGGTTAATGATAATTGCTTATGTTTTCCTACAAATGCGAATTATAAGGTTGATATGAATGATTGGCTCTGTCTCCAAATATGGCAAATGCACCAATACCCAAAACCGTTAATATGGTTTTCGAAACCTTGTTTTCATTAACCGTTCTAAAGGGGTAAGAGGTCAACAGCGGGTAGTGGGTAAAGGAATGCGGAATTCGTGAGATATACAGGACGGGGAAAGAAATATGCTGCCGAAATAGTTGTCCCGTCGCAACTGTATCTTTTAAAAATTGCTTCCCTGTTGCTGTATCATGCTGGCCCCTTACTTCATTTGTACCAATAACTAAAAGCAAAATGCTTGTAATTACTACAAGGTTCGCGCTGTTTTTTTCAATCAGGTGACGCATGCTATGTATTTTTTTTACTGTTCAAGGAATTAGTGTGATTTCTTTTAAATCCCGGGGAAATATTTTTGTCTCACTAATCTAATGGGAACTTTCGCTACTCCAAAGTCAGAATTAGCAGTTAACCATATTGAGTTGGTAATTCTTTCATACAAATACTTAAAAGTTTGCCTGAAATTAGCAACAACATATATAGGGCAATCCAGGCAGACCCTAAGATTTGAAATTATGCCGCGGGCAATTATGCTTTTACCTGATGAGATTATTAAAAATATATACTGTAAACCCGGGCAGATAGTGGAGTTGAAAGTGATCTATACTATGGATTGTATGGTGAAAAGGAATATCCGAATACAATTTTTTAAAATGCGGAGCTGTTATTGTAGTCCCGTAATGATAGCTTTTGCTCTGACAACATCTAATGATACAAAATAATAATAGGCTTGTAATAGTTGATTTTCTGCAATCTTATCGGAGACGTATCTTTTCCGAAGGGTGTACCATTTGTAAATAAGTTCCAATTCGGATTTGCTATAGCTAACGCCGGTATACTGTTGAATGGTCTCTAAAAAGCTATAATTAAAATCAAGTGTCGGTTCAATCATAGTGCCTTCACCGAAATCATTCCAGGTAATCAGTTGTAAGGTTGATAAATGACTGCTTTTTGCAAGATCTAAAGTACTTTGGAGTGTATTCTTGCCATTATGATCAATTGACAATAAAGTAGTTCCCCAACCACCTTCGGCATAGAAATCTTTAAACCCCGGGTATGCTCCGGCGAAAGCTATTGGTAGTCCGGGTGCACGGTTTTGGTAATAATTTTGCAGGCCAGAAAGATAGTCGGCGTATACCCAAACAAATTCACCACTTCCTGAATTTCCCGTTACATTCCCCTGGTAAGCCAGCGATAATAACGCTGGTTTTGTATTCAGTGTAGAAAAGACTTGTTGCCATTTATCGGCGGTTTTTATAACCTGTGGCCCAAAACATAGCACCAGTGGCGCGCCGTTAATTTTGATATAACTGTCGCTGCCAAAATAGCTGGATTGGAGGTAACTGAAATCCTCACTTGCTGCCTGTATGGTATCAATGCCTGCAATAGATTTTACATTTCTTAAATTTGCATCTTCATAACAAACCGCAAATTGCAGCCCTGTTTTGGGGATGTGGTTAAAAAGCGAATCGGTATTCCTTTTTAAAAGCGGATAATCATAAACGTTATGTATCCCCGGCCAATCTACTATTACCCCGTCAATGCCGGCATATTTCATCAAAAGGGTATGATAATCTATTACATCCTGATCGGAGCTTGAATAGGGGCCAATTAAAGGATAAAAATAACTGGCAATCTGCCGCCTTCCATTAGCTAAAACGATATCGGGGTTTTGATTGGCCATGGTCCAGTGTGATCCCCATTTTCCATCCTGTGAACTTATCTTGTCTTCAAACCAGGGCATGTAGTGTACGTAGATTTTTTGCGTATTGGTTTTAGTAACTGCCACAGGGTTAAACCGGGTTATAATAATATCTGTATCTCCGGCTATTGTACCACTGTTGGTCGTACGACTCTTGCTACAGCAAAGAATTACGCAACATGCGAAGAATATAATATAGGTGAGCGGCCTCATCACTTACCACAAGATATCTTATTAAAGTTATGAAGCAAAAGCCTGGTTAGTATAGGATAAGTTTGAATTGACTGTTTGATGTTTTCAATTAACAACTGTAGAGCCGATGAACAGCCACCAGTTCAAATCAGTTCGTTGTTAGCTCATATTGGTAGTTTATTTACACAAGCTGTAATATCTTAAAAACTATTCTACATTTAGAAGATGAAAATATGGCCATTCAAAATCATTATATCTGCCGCCCGCGGAATAATATGGCTGATCATCACTACATCGGTTACACCCTGCGTTTTTTGCCAACGCGGCAGGATCGATGACTTAAAAAAGGAAATAGTAACGGCAAAAGCGGACAGTACAAGAATATTTTTGTATGAGGAACTGGGCCAGAACTACCGAGATATTAATAAAATTGATTCCAGTATCCTGTCTTATCAGCAGGCATTAGTGCTCAATAGAAAGATTAAATATTCACCATTGCGACAGTCCTGGAATATGGGTGCAATAGACTATATGCTATTTGAAACAGGAAAATATACAGAATCTTTACAGTATGCATATCAACAACTGTCACTAAGTGAAAAATTGATTGATACTAGTCAGCAGGGATCTGCGCACCTGATTTTTGGTCATGATTACAGGCAACTGGAATATTTCCGCGAGTCGTTGAATCATTATTTTAAAGCCAAAGAATTTTTCAAAATCTACTGGTTGTCCCGGAATAAGCCGGAGGACAATGCCTATACGGAACAATGCATTGCTGAAGTGTATCTAAAAATGAATAAGTTAGATTCCGCCTTGTTTTTTACAAATATGGCCTATCATTCAGCAGAGGAACTTGGGAACGGAAGAGTGATGCTTTATTCGACGCGTATTTTAGGGGACATTTATTTGTTGCGGGGGGAAGATCAGAAAGCAATGGAGTACTACAGGCGATACATCCCGGACTATGTTAAATATAAAGAGACAAACAGGGATTTGGGATTTGTATTGAATAGCATGGCAAAAATATTTCAGAACAAGGGTCAGACTGATTCTGCTAATATTTACGCAAGACGCGCGCTCGAAAATGCAAAAAGGTATCAGGACCAGGAAAATATTTATGCGGCAGCTACCCTTCTCTATCAATTTTTTAATGATGCAAAATCAAAAGACAGATCATTAATTGACAGTCTTCATAACAAATCTGAAGCATATAGGTACTTTAAAATAGCGGTTGCCGCCAGGGACAGTATGGCCGGTGTGGAAAAGTTAAAGCAGATTGAGGTCTTGTCGTTTGGTGAACAAGTAAGAGAAAAGCAGCAAGCAGCTACTGATTCAAAAGAAGCAACAAGGCTAAGATTGATAATAATAGTTTCAGCAGTTATATTTTTCAGTGTTGCAGCACTTTTATGGTATCGTATCAGGCAATTGAGGTTAAAATACAGAGCAATAATGGAGCAAAAGGAGGTAGAGAAACTAAAAACAAAATATGAAAAAAATCTAATTGAGCTGGAAGCCAAAGCACTTCGCGCCCAAATGAACCCGCATTTTATTTTTAATTGTTTGAATTCTATCAAATCGCTGATCCAACAGCATGACGAAGAAAAATCTGTCAGGTACCTCACCACTTTTTCGAAACTGATCCGCAACCTGTTCAACAGTGCAGATAAAAAAGAGATCAATCTTTACGATGAGCTCGAAACCTGCAAATTGTACCTGCAATTAGAATCCATGCGGTTTGATGCAAAATTTTCATTCGCTGTGAATGTAGATGAAAATATAGACTTAAAATCCGTCCAGGTTCCTGCTTTGATCATTCAACCCTTCATAGAAAATGCCATTTGGCATGGCATTGTACCGCGTAATACCGGTGGTAAAGTTTTACTGAACGTGAAACGCATGGCAGATGTTATTGAGGTTGCGATAGATGATGATGGTATCGGAAGAGAAGCAGCCGAACAAAATAAATCATTGAGTGGCCTTGCTCACCAGTCTAAAGGAGTAAGTCTTACCCAGTCAAGATTAGAATTAAATAATCTGCTACAACAGCGACAGGCTGCCCTGGAAATCATTGATAAGCATGATGAATACGGATTGGCCACGGGTACAACCGTAATTATTAAATTAAAAGAAGAACGCTCATGATACGTTCAATAATTATTGATGATGAACAGCATTGCGTACGGTCATTAGTGAATGACCTGCAGCAATATTGTCCTTCAATTGAGGTAGCAATAACCTGTTCATCGGCTAAAGAAGGGATAATGGCCATTAAAAAATTTAATCCGGATCTTGTTTTTTTAGATGTGGAAATGCCATGGATGAATGGTTTTGAAATGCTGGAAATATTGGGAGAAATAAAGTTCTCTATTATTTTTATCACCGCGCATAACGAGTTTGCAGCACGGGCTTTTCGCATTAGCGCGGTTGATTACCTGTTAAAACCCGTTGACGCCGACGATTTGAAAGCAGCCATACAAAAAGTGGAGAGAAAAATGGAAGAAGGCAGTAACCTGCAGCACATCAGTAACCTGTTAAGAAATATGCGACAACCATCAGCTGATCAGAAAATTGCCCTGCCACAAAGAGAAGGATACGAGTTTGTTGAAGTATCGTCCATTATATACTGCCAGGCAGAAGGAGCTTATACCAAAATCTTTATCAGGGATAAAAAACCGATGCTTATTTCAAGAACCCTGGGAGATGTGGAAGAATTACTTCCACCAGAAATATTTCAACGGGTGCATCATTCTACGTTGGTTAATGTTACCTGCATCGCACAATTTCTGCGAACAGACGGCGGCTATGTAGTGCTGAAAACCGGCGAAAAGATATCCGTGAGCAAAGCAAAGAAAGATATGCTGATGGCCAGATTGGGCCTAAAATAAAAATATTATGTTATGAAATCGATGTTCTTTTTATTTTGTTTGCCATTTTTCTATTCGTCATTCAATAATAGCGTAAATAAATCTGGCACTCCGGTTTCAAATTTGAATAAAGATTCGTTGCCGGATAAATTACTTGTCCTTCATTCATTTGATGCAGCTGCTATGAAAGCCAGGAAAAACAAAAAAGAATTGTACCACGTATTAACCGATACCCTGATGAATATGGTTGCAAATGAATACCAGCACAAAATCGATGGCTCGGCTGCGATAATAGTGCCCGGTATCTTTGATACAAACCTTGATAGCAACGCAATCGTCGAATTGCAAAAGAAATATAGCGCAGCAAAAGCTATCGTCATTTATAATATCGATGTTTATTTTGAGCAAAAAAACGTAGAAGTATTAAAGGATGACGCCGGTACGCATCGAAATGCAACCTATGATTTAGATGCCGTTGTTGATTATTCATTTTACAACAACAGGGGAATACCAATAAAAAATTCGGTAAGGGTTTTTCATTTTTTTGTCACCCGGAGTGTAATGAGCGGTTTGTTTGCTGCCGGTCCCAATATTGTCAGTAACAAGGATGCAGCAATCAATATACTCCGGGAAAATGTCTCTGAATACTTTCGGCTTTATTTTCCATGGTAATGTTTTGGCCAGTATTAGCTCAGCGATAAAAGCACCTGCCATGCAGCATCCACCTTTCCGGTTTCCAGTAATTCTTTTGCATAACAATGCAATTCTTTTTCCATTTCTTCGGGGTTCATTGAATAATACTGGAATATATTTTTCAACTGATCATCGTAAAAGGCGGGATCAATCATGGGTATTTCATTCGCTGCGGCCAGTTGCCCAAGCTGTTCATCTGTAAATACTTCACTGTTACGGATACTATCCGGTAATTTGTTAAGGTCAATGCCCATATTATTTTTAAATCAATGAATTCACCAAACTGTTATCCGTTTTTAGACACTATGGAAAAATCATCTTCGTCCTTGGCTATCTGGCTATTCAATCTGCCAAGACCTTCAATTTCCATTTCAATGATATCTGTTTCCTTCAGCCATCGTTCTTTATAAGCAGAATTGATTGATTTGTTTTGATTATTTATTGAAAGGAAACTTCCGTTCATTGTAACACCACTACTTATTATATCACCGGGTATTAAATCAACGCCATAAGAAGCGCTTTCAATCATTTCAGCAAAACTCCGATCCATATCTGCAGCGTTACAATCTAACAGTTGTTCAGCGTTTACAAAACATTGCATGCGAAGATTCCAGTTATAACCTTCCTGGTTGTTCTTAGCAGGCACCTGAAGTAATTCAAACTCATCGGTTGTTACCAGCCATGGACCTGTTGCCGCCAGAAAATGATTTGATAACAATCCATCTTTTGTTTGCTGTATCGCATTAAAAGCATTCATTACCATCAATCCACCTATATACTCAGCCGCATCCGCTGCACGAATGTTCCTGCCATGTTTACAAATTACTATGGCCAGTTGCATCTCTGCATCTAAGTTATTTAAATGATCGGGCATGCAATTCACTTCGCCTGCACCTACTATACTATGATGATTGGCAAAGTGAAAAGCCGGAAACGGTTCAACTGCTGTTTGCAGGTGTAAATTATCGTGTGCATCTTGCCGATAGCCCGCTGCAACCCTGAATGAAGCCGGAAACGGCACAGGTGCCAGTAATTGCACCTGGTCATATGCTATTCCTTTGTTTGTAGAAATTTTTCCTTCTTTCACCATGATGGCCCCGCCCATTGCCATCGATAGAGATTCATCCCAGTAATTCAGGAACATGCTCATATTATTCGGTAAGTCAGGGTGCAGTTTTTCCATGTCATATAGATAACCATCGATAAAAACGGCCAACTGATCGTGCCCTTCTTTGAGATAAGAAACAAGTCGCATTTATATTTTTTAAATGTATCGCAAGTTATATTTTTTATTGAGCCGGGCGCAGAATTTCTAAAAGCAATGTTTTATTATGTTGATTCGGATTTGTGGGGCTATCCGTGTGCCGACCTGCAATTTTAAACTCCTTATCCGTAACTTTCATCATGAAATTTTTTTGCCCCTTCTTTTTATTATTACTGATAGTAGAAGGTATGAATGCCCAGCAGAAGACAGATCCATGGTTTGAAAATTTAATTCGCAGTCATGCCTCTGATGCTTTGAAGAAGATATTGGATCAGGCCGATACTTTTCATTACCAACTTATTTATACAAAGATTGATCGCGATAGGCAGAACAATCCGCGATTTAAAAATTATTATCTGCATGCCGGTGCCGCAGATTACTTCAATCCTGCTTCCACGGTGAAAATGCCAGTGGCTTTTGCAGCACTGGAAAAATTGAATGAATTAAATATACCCGGTCTTGATCGCAATACACCGATGCTCACAGATAGCAGTTACCATGGTCAAATTAATGTGCATACAGACAGCCTTTCTGTTAATGGGCTTCCTTCTATTGCTCAATACATTCGCGAAATATTTCTTATCAGTGACAACGATGCTTATAACCGCTTGTATGAATTTATCGGGCAGCAAACCCTCAATGAAAAATTGTGGCAACGGGGATATACGCAAAGCCGGATTACCAGACGATTTATGCCAATGACAGAAGAAGAAAACAGGCATACCAACCGCATACGCTTTGTAAACAATGGTAAGCTGATTTACGATCTGCCACCGGCGTACAGCAATATTCAGTTCGATTACAGTAAAAAGCACCTGGTGGGCAATGCTCATTACAAAAAAGACAGTCTCGTACTTTCACCCATGGATTTTACGACCCACAATATTATGCAGCTGGAAGATTTGCAGCAATTGCTGCAATCTGTTCTGTTTCCCGAATCAGTAAAACCTGAAAAGCGATTTAAATTAACTGCAGACGACTACAAATTTCTTTACCAATACATGTCTGAGCTACCTTATGAAAGTAAATATCCGCATTATGATACTGCCGAATATTTTGATAGCTATACCAAATTTTTTATGTTTAAAGCTGGCCGCGGTCATATACCTGATTATATCCGTGTATTTAACAAACCAGGTTGGACCTATGGATTCTTAATAGACGTTGCCTATATCGTAGATTTTAAAAATCATACAGAATTTATGTTAAGCGGATGCATTTATACTAATAATGATGGGGTGATCAACGATGATAAGTATGATTATGACAGTATCGGTTACCCCTTTTTTAAAGAGATCGGCAATATCATTTATAACCATGAGTTGGCCAGAAAGAAAAAGCATCAACCCAATCTGGAGAAATTCAAATTGGCTTATGCAGACAAATAGTAAGCAAAAAAAGAAAACCCCGCCTATAGAGCGGGGTTTTTCACTTCCAACAAACCTCAGAGAAAAATCTTTATTGCTATTTTTTTACTTTACGAAATACGCTCCAGTTAAAACCATCTGCTGATTGTAATGTAACAACCTGGTCTGCATTTTCAACTTTTACAAAATAGCCGGTAGCATCTTGTCTTGCAAATTCAAATAAATCACTTATCCAATACTCACTGTATTCTTTCTTTAATGAAGTTTGAAGATTGATGGGTAGTTCTGTTGATAGCAGGTTCCGCATGATACCCATTAACTCTCCGTCTTCAGTATAGTAAGCAGAAAGCACTATGTCATTCATTTTGAACACTGCTTTAAAATAATCATCGGTCCTGTTCCAGTTTACTTCTTTTGCCTGAATAAATTCCCGATTAAATGCAGTTTGAACTTTTTCATTTACCGTTTCACTTTTGTACGCAAAGGCTGAATTTACAAACATCACTGTGGCCAATACCAGCCCTGCCATTAACTTTTTCATTTTATCCCGTTTATATTTTTTATTTTGTTTACAATGTATAAGACGCAGAGGGTTGAATGCTGTTACACTTTTATTTGGTCCTTTGACGAACGGTCAATTCTCCGTTACCAGCGGCTTTAATAACCATCGCTCCCTTAGGGGTCATCAACGTTATATAATAAGCCAGGCCATCCTTCATGCTGTATTCATTAATATTTCGGATATCAGCTGCGGGATAAGATTTATCCAGTTCCCTTGCTATTAAAATAGGCAGCTGCGGCTTAGAGATCTGGCGATTGGTACCAAGAAATTCTCCGTCTTCTGTAAAGAAAGCCTGTACATTTTCATTGTTAAATGTAAAGTTGGCCTGGTAAATGCCATCTCTGCCAACAACATCCCATTTTACATCTTTGATTTGTGCAAATTCTTTGCTGAATGCTTCTTTAACAATAAGAGAAGGGTTGGTTACGGCTGCATAGGTAAATCCCGAGCTGAGTATAGCAACCGCAATTGCTAATGAAAGAATGATCTTTTTCATGTTTTAAAATTGTAAGGTTTAATGATTAATGATACTGAGTGCTTTTACAATTATCAGCATATTATAATAGCAACAATAAAAATAATCCTGAAAAGACTCACTTGTTATAAGCTTTCCGTATGGTTTTCATTATCACCAATAATAAAATGCCGGCAGTCGTAAAGAGCTGTCTCCTAATAAGACGACACAAAAGTATTTATGTTACAGTCATGCACAAATGATATTTGATTGATGGCATCAATTCTTAATAAAGGTTAATAAAGCAGGTAAATTGTTTAGCAATTATTTGTTCAGGATTCAATGGAACCCACTACAGGTAACACGATCATCAAATTTCTTAATAAAAAACTAAATCGGGTTAAGTAAGCGTTAAATTAAAGCGATGGTTGAAATAATGATGCAGGCCATTATTTTTGATGTAACTTATTAGTATGAATTTTCTCGCACACGCGTATCTTTCTTTTAATGATCCTCAAATTTTAACTGGTAATCTTATCAGTGATTTTGTAAAGGGGAAAAAGAAATTTGATTATTCAACCGGAATTCAAAACGGTATTGCGTTACATCGTGCTATTGATCAATTCACAGATACGCACGAAATAACCCGGTTGGCAAAGGAAAAATTCAAATCTCACTATCGGTTGTATGCCGGGGCATTTGTGGATGTAGTCTATGACCATTACCTGGCCAATGATAAGAACGAATTTGATTCCGGAGACCTGGCTGCTTTTGCCAGTAATACTTATACTTTATTAGAGCCGTTTATCCAACTATCGCCCGAAAAATTTCAAATAATTTTTCCTTTCATGCGAAAGCAAAACTGGCTGTATAATTACCAGTTTAAGTGGGGTATAGCAAATAGCCTGGCTGCTGTGGTAAGGCGGTCCGCATATCTTACCGAATCAGATACTGCTTATGCTTTGTTCGAACAAAATTATCATTACCTGCAACAATGTTACAATGAATTTTTTCCGTTATTAAAAGAATTTGTAATTCAACAACCAACGCAACGATCATAGTGGGTACAACGTCTATATTTGCTTTAATTATTAATTAACAAGGCATATTTATGAAGAAAATTTTTGTCTTATTATCCCCGATGATGATTTTTTGTTTGGTGCTAGGGGCACAGGGAAGATTTCCGGCATTGGATAAGTCTCCCATGGACATGAGTTACTATCCCGTTAACTATCCTATTTTGAAGATCCAGGATAAGGCCACCGAACCACTGCTGGCAAGGGTTGTATATAGCAGGCCGCAAAGAAATGGTAGAAATGTTTTTGGTGAATTGCTTGAGTACAATAAAGTTTGGCGCATGGGTGCCAATGAAGCCACAGAAATTGAATTTTATAAAGATGTTTCAATTGGTGGTAAACTTGTTCCAAAAGGTAAGTACACTCTTTATTCAATTCCAAACCAGGATAAGTGGACAATCATCGTAAATAAAGACACGGATATCTGGGGTGCTTTTAAGTATGACGCGTCTAAAGATGTAGTTAAAGTAGATGTACCCGTACAAAAGATAAATGAGTCAATTGAAGCATTTTCATTGATTTTTGAGAAAGGTAATAATAGCAATGAATGCCTGCTGACTGCCGCCTGGGAAGACGTAGCTGTCTCACTGCCTATAACAGTATATGAAAAAGTATTGCCAGCAAAGAAACCTGTTAAGAAGCCAGTTAAAAAAAGTTGATTAGTCAAACCCATAATATAAGAGCCTGCTATATATTGAGCAGGCTCTTTTGTTTATGTGCATTTTCTGAATCTTATTTTAGATATTTACAACATGTGTGGAATAGCTGGCATTCTTTCACCCCATCCTCAACTTGTTTCTGTTGATCGTCTTAAAATGATGACAGATGCAATCGCTCACCGCGGACCTGACGGTGAGGGACAGTGGATAAATGATGCAGGTACAACGGGACTTGGAAACCGCAGACTTGCTGTAATTGATTTAAGCCCGGCAGGGGCACAGCCAATGCATTACCGCCAGCGATACACTATCGTACACAATGGCGAAATATATAATTATATAGAAATAAGAAACACATTGCAGCAGAAAGGTTATTCATTTATTTCAGGTACAGACACTGAGGTGATACTGGCAGCCTATGATTGCTGGAAAGATTTATGCCTTCAGTATTTTGATGGCATGTTTGCATTTGCCGTATGGGATGAACAGGAAAAAATGCTTTTTGCGGCAAGAGACAGGTTTGGGGAAAAGCCTTTTTACTATTACATGGATGAACGGCAATTTATTTTTGCTTCAGAAATAAAGGCGCTTTGGGCGTGCGGCGTTGAGAAGATGACTGATGAAAGAATGTTGTTACAATATTTATCTGCTGGTCATGTACAAAGCACAATTGTACCGGGAAAAACGTTCTATAAAAATATTTTTAAATTACCTCCTGCGCATTATTTAACAATCGAACCAGGAAAGCTGAAAAAATCAACTGTACGTTACTGGTATATTGATAAGAATAATAAAGTGGAATGCACTGAAACAGATGCTATTGAAAAGTTGAAGGAGTTATTAAACAATTCGGTAAATAAAAGATTGCGCAGCGATGCGCCTGTTGGCACCAGCCTGAGCGGCGGTTTGGATAGTTCCTGTATTGCTCTCAATATTAAAAATGTACAACCAGGAAGAGAATGCAAAAGTTTTTCCGCTGTTTTTCCAGGTTTTGAGAAGGATGAATCGGAATACATTAAGCAGGTTTGTGATAGCCTGCATTTGAAAAATTACCAGACAGCGCCAACTGCCAATGATTTTATCCGGGATTTTGAGAAAATGATGCATCATCATGATGAGCCTGCAGATTCAGCAAGTATCTATGCACAGTATAAAGTATTTGAGCTGGCAAAAGTGAAAAACATTACTGTATTATTAGACGGCCAGGGTGCAGATGAGATACTGGCGGGCTATCACAAATATTATCATTGGTTCTGGCAGGAATTATACCATGCAAATAATTCTTTGTATAAAAGAGAACGCGGCGCTGCGAAACAACTGCATGTAACATCTGAATGGGGTTGGAAAAATAAACTGGCGGCCCGGTTTCCTCAAAAAGCTGCAAAGGCACTTGAGAAAAGAGAATATGATAAAATGAGAAATGATTCATTTCTCGACAAAGACTTTATAAAACAATTTGGTACCCGTGATTTAATTTATAAACCGGTTGTCCGGTCATTGAATGATATATTGCATTTCAATACATTTCAATCGGGACTGGAAGAATTGTTGCGCTATGCAGATTGCAACTCAATGGCACATGGCCGCGAAATCAGATTGCCCTTCCTTGATCATGAATTGGTTTCTTATGTTTTTTCATTGCCATCAACTTTTAAAATTCATGATGGCTGGACGAAATGGATACTAAGAAAATCGATGGAGACGCGATTACCGAATGACATCGTTTGGCGAAAAGACAAGACAGGGTTTGAGCCACCGCAAAAGCAATGGATGCAAAATAAACCAGTGCAGGATTATATACAGCAGGCAAAAGAAAAACTGGTGGGCAAAAAGATTCTTAGCAAATCAGTGCTTATAAAAAAAATTCAGCCGCAGGATGCATATGCGGCTGATAATTATGATTGGAGATGGTTGATTGCATCGTGCTTTTTATAATGAGCTACGCTTTTCTGTATTTTTCAGTTATCTGCATGTTCCTGTAATTATCAATTTTTACCGTGGTCCAGTTTTTGTCATCTTCCAGTTTTATATAATAGTTTACTTCATCACCAATGATATTTTCTGTTACGCCAAAAATGGTTTTGTCTGCAAATTTCTTTTTCAGTTTACATTGAATGTCTACGGGTAATTGATCACTCAGGTAATAACGCAGGGAGCTGATAAAATTACCATCCTCATCGTATTTTACAGCAGTTTGAATACCCTGTTGCGTAAACTTCACCATATAAACGTTCAGGCTATCGCTCCACACAACATTTTCTGCCCGTGCAAATGTTTGTTTAAATGCTTTTAATACTTTTTCGGTTACTGTTGTGGGACTCGCAAATAAACCGCCTGCTAATAAGAGGGTGCAGGCAAACAGCAATACTTTTTTCATGGCTAAACTATTTAATTGAATGAAAGGATAAGTTGACAAATCAAATCTAATAGCAACAAACAGTTATGTCAACTCAATTGGTAGAACCGGTAATGGCTAGATAAGCTATGGAAATATATCCTGTCAAGGTGATTAATAACGGTGTGTTGAAATTTGCCTGAAACCCTTGCCCTGCCTGCGTTTCAATAAGGGATTGAAAAATTGCCATGCGTGGGTTAAGATGCTGTTAAACTGGAAACAAATTTGCTTCATGATAATTATGCATCTTTGCACTTCTATTAATGTTATTATTTAATGCAATACAGACATGAAACTAGCAACAAAGATTATACATGCAGGCGCGGAACCAGATCCAAGTACAGGTGCAATTATGACCCCCATATACCAGACTTCAACTTATGTACAGGAGGCTCCTGGAAAAAACAAAGGATTTGAATATGCCCGTTCTCAAAATCCAACCCGCAAAGCCCTGGAGGAAGCATTGGCCGTTATCGAAAATGGAAAATTTGGCCTGGCCTTCAGTAGTGGTGTTGCTGCCACAGATGCAGTGATTAAATTGTTATCGCCGGGCGACGAAGTTATCGCAGCCAACGACATGTATGGCGGTACTTACCGTATGTTCACCAAAATATTTGCAAAGTTTGGAATCAAATTCATTTATGTTGATACAACCTATACTTCAAATGTAAAAGCGGTTATCAGTCCGGCAACTAAATTGATCTGGCTGGAAACGCCCACCAATCCGCTGATGAATATCACTGATATAAAAAAGATTGCTGAACTGGCGAACCCAAATAAAATATTAGTGTGCGTTGATAATACATTTGCATCTCCTTACCTGCAAAATCCGCTGGACCTGGGCGCAGATATTGTAATGCATTCATCAACCAAGTATCTTGGCGGGCATAGCGATGTGATCCAGGGTGCATTGATTATGAATGATGCCGACTTACGTGAAAAATTATATTTTATTCAGAAGAGTTGTGGCGCCGTTCCTGGACCGATGGATTGTTTTCTTGTATTGCGGGGAATAAAAACGCTGCATGTACGAATGAAGCAGCATTGTGAGAATGGCAACTTAATAGCACAGTGGCTGCGCAAACATAATAAAGTGGAAAAAGTATACTGGCCGGGGTTTGAAGATCATCCCAATTACACAATTGCTAAACAGCAAATGCGGGGATTTGGAGGTATGATAAGTTTTGAACTGAAAGACAACAGCGTTGAAGCAGCAATGAAAGTACTATCCGGCACCAAAATATTTTCTTTGGCAGAAAGTTTGGGTGGGGTGGAGTCGCTTATTAATCATCCTGCATCCATGACCCATGCTTCTATTCCGCGTGAAGAGAGAATTAAAAACGGTTTGAGCGATTCACTTATTAGATTGAGTGTAGGTATTGAAGATGCTGAAGATTTGGTCAATGATTTACAACAAGCTATTGGATAATACCAACTGGGCAAGCCTGGAATTTACAAAAGTCTGTTCGGAGAAATTAAAAGATTTCCTCGACAGGAAGGCAGTTGAGTTCAATCAAATTTCCTTTATTGCGCATGATCCGATATGCATTCCGCATCTTTTTAAAAAGCAACCCGATATTGAGATAGCAGGTTTGTTTGCTGCATTATTTGCATGGGGTAACCGCACTACTATCATCAATAAATCAAAAGAACTGATGGGCATGATGGATAATGCACCTCATCAATTTTGTTTACAACATACTGACAGGGATCTAAAAAAATTACTGAATTTCAAGCACCGTACTTTTAATGCAACTGACCTGCTTTATTTTATAGCATTTTTGAAACATCATTATGCTGCCAGCAACAGTCTTGAGTCAGCCATTACAAAATGGATGAACAAAGAAGATGAAACCATTGAAAATGGATTGGATGGATTTTATCACTATTTTTTTTCGTTAAATGATGTTCCTGCCAGAACACATAAACATATTGCGTCGCCCCGAAAAAATTCTGCCTGTAAAAGACTTAATATGTTTCTGCGATGGATGGTTAGAAAAGACAGGCATGGGGTGGATTTTGGAATATGGAAAAATATTTCACCCGGTCAGCTGATTTGTCCGATCGATGTGCATGTAGCAAGAGTAGCCAGGCGTTTCAATTTACTGAAAAGAACAACCGTTGACTGGAACGCGGCAGCAGAACTAACGTCCTATCTTCGTTCCTTTGATAGACTGGATCCTGTTAAATATGATTTTGCCTTGTTTGGACTGGGTGCAATTGAAAAGTTTTAAATGGACGTGCAGAACCTTATAAAAAGTATTAACACCTCACTGGCGCTGGAACTGCCGGATAAACTTTCATTTGCTGCATTGAGAGGGCAATTGAAAAATGAAATTTCTCACCTGATTCAGACAGATTTTCAAAAATTGGTAGGTATTCTCTACAGGATTGACGTGAATGAAAGAAAACTAAAATATTTATTGCAGGAAAATGTTGGGGAGGATGCTGCATTTATTATCGCCGATTTAATTATTGAAAGGCAGGTAGAAAAAATTAAATCACGCCAGCAATTCAGCAGGCGTGATGATAATATTAGTGAGGAGGAGAAATGGTAAGTTGATTGTGCCTGAAATTAATATTCCTTGCATTACAGGAAACAAATAACATTACGAGGTACTGTAATAATGTTGTAAGTTTTACTGCCGGGGCTGTCACAGACGAAGCGTACCTGGATAATTAATAAATAATAGAATAATAAAATCGGTGATCTAAAGAGATAGAAAGTCGTTCAATAAAGTAATGAAGTACACGAGTGCGACTTGCCTACAGGCAGGCAGACGCAAGGATGTTGATTCCTGTATACTGCCGGGTTATTTATACATTAAATCCTTCACCTTCTCTTTGTCTTCCTTTTCGTTTTTCAGATCGAACATCGTACCAAATACATGATCCCAGAGCGTGGTACTGACGCCAAATCCTTTTTCCTGAATTTTATAATGATGCAGGTGGTGGTTCCTCCATAATGGTTTCATCCATTTAAATGGCGGGTTCCATGCATGAATTGCATAGTGCATACTGCCATAAATTAAATAGCCAAGAATAAAACCCGGAAAAAACATAAAAACATTGGTTCCCATCAGCAGGTACAGCAATGCGAATATGATTGAAGCAAGGATTAAACTGGGTACAGGCGGCATAAATAAGCGCTCCTTATCCCGCGGATATTCGTGATGGTTGCCATGCATAACATATACAATGCGTTGCGCACGGCGACTGTGGGCTATATAATGAAAAACAAATCGGTGCATGATGTACTCGAATAAAGTCCAGAAAAACATACCTGCCAGGAATATCATTACCATGTAACCAACTGTAAAATCAAATATTGTATAGCCACGATATAGGAAATATGCCATAATAGGTGTGTAAAGACCCCAGATAACCAATGGATGGCATTTGGTAAGCATCTCCAGGTACTGGCTTTGAAATATGCGCGCCTGTCCCTTGTTATGTATTTTTTCAAACTTCATACTTCACTCTTTTCAACACAAATATAGAGCAAAAACTGAAAAAGCATAATGTGATTAAGTGGAACTGTGTGTTCAACCTTTTGCCATATACCTTTATCCTTTTCCATTAATTTTGCCTCATATAAAAATTTTATCATGAGCAAAGGACCCATTTCAAATTTTATAGAACACCATTACAGGCATTTCAATTCAGCTGCTTTAATGGATGCAGCCAAAGGATATGAAACACATTTAATGGAAGGTGGCAAAATGATGGTAACACTGGCCGGTGCCATGAGCACTGCTGAGTTGGGTCTTTCACTCGCTGAAATGATAAGGCAGGATAAGATTGCCATCATTAGTTGCACCGGTGCAAACCTTGAAGAAGATATCATGAACTTGGTAGCACACAGTCATTACAAACGGGTTCCCAATTACCGTGATCTCAGTCCGCAGGAAGAGTGGAATCTATTGGAAAATCATTATAACCGTGTAACCGATACATGTATACCCGAAGAAGAAGCTTTCCGCAGATTGCAACAACATATCCATAAAATATGGAAAGAAGCTGATGATAAGGGGGAACGATATTTTCCGCATGAATACATGTACAAAATGTTATTGAGCGGTGTGTTGGAACAATACTATGAAATTGATCCCAAAGACAGCTGGATGCTTGCAGCTGCAAAAAAGAATATTCCAATCGTAGTACCGGGTTGGGAAGACAGTACCATGGGAAATATTTTTGCATCTTATATTATCAAAGGACAATTAAAAGCCAGTACCATGAAAAGTGGAATTGAATACATGGTGTGGTTGAGTGAATGGTATAGAAATAACTCTTCCGGCAAAGGAGTAGGATTCTTCCAGATAGGGGGTGGTATAGCAGGAGATTTTCCAATATGCGTAGTACCTATGATGTACCAGGACCTGGAATGGCACGATGTTCCATTCTGGAATTATTTCTGCCAGATCAGCGACTCTACCACTTCTTATGGCAGTTATAGCGGCGCAGTGCCCAATGAAAAAATTACCTGGGGCAAACTGGATATCAATACGCCAAAATTCATTGTGGAAAGTGATGCTACTATTGTGGCGCCTTTAATCTTTGCGTGGATACTGGGATGGTGAGAAGAAGCTTGTGAGCTATCAGCTGTGAGCCGTGAATGGTCAGCTGCACGTAATAATTTCTCAGTGGAATATGGTCACTGATATATCTAATAAAAAAAACGCCTGGCGATCATTTTACGCCAGGCGTTTTCAAGTTTTTTGGTTTGTACATTTTTTGAAAAATCAGGTAGCTCAAAGCTCATCGCTCACAGCTAATTCATCGGAATGTCTCTCTTCACCATAGCATCCCTGTTGGCCATTTCCCACGCCGTATAAAAAATCATACGCACTCTTTTTTCGTAGAGATCCCAGTAAATTTTGTCAATGGTATCGGTGGGTTGATGATAATCTGATTGCAGCATTCCATCATAAAAAAACAGGATAGGAATTCCTTTGCGGGCAAAATTATAGTGATCGCTCCGGTAATAAATCCTGTTCTTATCATTGGGATCATCATACTTATAGTCAAGTACCAGACCTGTATATTTTGTATTCATGCCTTCATTTATTCCAGGTAGTTCGCTGCTGAGTTTGTCATGCCCTATTACATACACATAATTCAATGTATCACCTGTTTTTCTTTCAGTATCTATCCTTCCTACCATATCAGTATTCAAATCAACGGAAGTTTTATCCAATGGAAACAATGGATGATCGCTGTAGTATTCGGAACCCCATAAACCTTTCTCTTCACCACTCACGGTCATAAATACAACTGTTCTGCGCGGTCCGTTGCCTTCTGCTTTTGCTTTTGCAAATGCTTCTGCCATCTCAAGCACAGAACAGGTGCCGCTGCCATCATCATCTGCACCATAGTAAATTTTACCGTTTCTCATTCCGAGGTGATCATAGTGGCCGGTCAGGATAACATATTCATCTTTTTTATCAGTGCCTTCAATATATCCGGCAACATTACTTGCATTGGTGTTTATTTGTTGTTCAGAGAAATTATAGGAGATATTAATTTTTTTGGTGAAACTACTTGCATTCAGCAGTTCCTTGTTTTTAGCTTTTGCAAGAACAGGGGTTAAAAATTCTTCGCCCAGCAATTCTTTTGCGGTTGTACTGCCAATTGTAATACAGTTTACGGTTTCATTACCCGTTTTTATCAGCCTTGTATTGGATCTGGAGGAAGCTTTTGCATAATTAGCCGTGATAGTATCCAGGGCGGCATTGATAACAAAAGCAGCAACGGCTCCTTTCTGTTTTGCCAAAGCAGCTTTTTGTGAAAGACCGCCGGGGTATGTCCAACTGCTATAATTTCTATTACCCGTGATAAGATAATTGCCATCTGGCGATTTTGGCTCACTACCAAAAAAAACTACTATTTTATCTTTTACATCTTTGTCTTTATAATCATCGTAATTAGCATCGCTGATGCCATATCCTACAAAAACAATCTCTTTCGCTTTTGCCTTACCGTTATTGTTCAATGAAGTTTCGTCGGCATAATCTTTACCGTATTGTAATACCCTTTTTGCAATTTTTAATTCAGAGTTTAAAAGTGAATCATAGCCGATTGCATAAGATTGCTGGTAATCATCTGTACCGGGTGCTGCTGTCAAACCAAATGCTTTGAACTGGCTCACAATATAACTGGCTGCTTTTCGCTGACCTTCTGTACCGGTTTCGCGGCCTTCCATTTCGGCACCAGCAATAACAGTTAGTTGTTTTTGCAAACTTTCTTTGGTTATTACGCTAGCATATTTTTCAGGATTGGATTGTGCCCATACAGACAATGAAGCTGCGGAAAGTATCAAAAACAGGATTTGTTTTTTCATATTCTTTTATTAATTAACAGGGAATTTTATTGACGCGTGTCTGGTGACGACCCCCTTCAAAAGAAGTGGTCATAAAGATTTCAATCATTTCCCGGGCCTGTTCCACAGATATGAACCGGGCCGGTAAACAAATAATATTGGCATTGTTATGAAGTCTTATCAAACTGGCAACCTCCGTTGCAAATGCAAGTCCGGCACGTATACCCTGGTGTTTATTAGCGGTTATACATACGCCATTAGCGCTGCCACATAATAAGATTCCGAAGGAAGTTTCTTCTTTTTCTACACTGTTTGCCAGCGGGTGAACATAATCGGGATAATCAACCGGGTCTGCACTATAGGTACCAAAATCATGTACCTGCAAGCCTTTTTGATTTAACCATTGTACCAGTTTGGTTTTGTATTCAAAGCCCGCATGATCACAACCAATAGCAATAGGAAGAGAAGTATTAAAAACGGGCATGGTGCTTTTTTATGCGCAAACTTCGCTAAAAAGAAACGGACAATGAAAAAATAAAGATGAATGGCAAAAAAAACCACAAGCCGAAGCTTGTGGTTGTAACATATCAAAAATTCTTTTATCTCAACTTGAAAACAAGTCCACCCTGGATGACAGTGATGTCGTAACCAGCCTCCACATTTACACCAATATTGGGTGAAAAATAATAGCTTGCTCCTACGAAAGCACCTGGCGAAACTACTATATCGTGCTTTGTATAATCAGCATTGTTATAATAATCATAACTACGGAATCCCGGTCCGAGGGAAACACCTGCATAGGTATCCAGCTTATCAACGTTCCATCCAAAATGGTAAGCAGAACGGGCAGCTACAATAATAATACTTGATTTGTATCCGTTGTAATGCGCGGACGAAAATGACGCCCCGGCTTCTATGCCAAGCGATAGCACACCTGGTCCTAGTTGCCACATACCTCTTTCTATGGCCAGCTTGGTTCCGAAAGCTGTACCATACCCATAATAACCACTGCCATATAATCCGTAGCTACCATAAGAATTTCTTCCCAGTCCCACACCAACATTAAGTGTTACAGATCCTACTTCAAATGAATTATCGCTTTTTTGCGCACTTGCCTGGTTGCCGATAAATAACAGCGATCCAATTGCCAAAGTGCCAAGCATTCGTTTCAATTTTTTCATTTTCTTAAAGTTTAGTGATACAAATGTAATCACTGCGTGAAGAATATCCTGATCTGTTCAAACTATTTATTGAAATAAAATTGTTAATCATTCCTGTGTACCAAAAGAATCATTATCCCGTCAACAACTATACGAAGAAGCCCGATTGGTTATTAACTCCATTCTTCGGCGTCGCGTTTTTCTCTTTCGTTGTATACCCTGGCCGAAATAAAAATACTTGCTTCATAAAGCGCGTATAAAGGAATGGTTACGATGGTAAGACTAAACGGATCTGTTGATGGAGTAATGATAGCGGCCGCAATCAAAATCACCACCAACGCATGACGGCGATAAGTGCGTAAGAATTTCGGAGATATAATACCAATTTTAGATAGAAAAAGGATCACTAATGGCATTTGAAACAATACGCCAATTCCCACGGTAGTATATATCAGGTTTTCAATATAATCAGATAAAGTAGGAATGAACTTAATCATGGGACTTAGCGAGTAAGTAGAATAAAAATTAACCATGAAGGGTGTTAGTACAAAATATCCAAATGCAACACCGGTAAAAAACAAGGCAGATACCCAGAATATAATGCCCCTTGTTTTCCTGATTTCTTTTTTACTGAGCGCGGGTTTTACGAATCCCCACAATTCCCAGAAAACATAAGGAAATGCAACCACGAATCCGCCCACAAATGCAATGGTGAAAGTCATCATGAACTGTTCTGTCATGGCATTGCTCTGAAATTCAATTTTAAAATTGCTCAGGCAAAGCGATTGTACCATGTTCAGCTTATGGCCTATTTTGCATAAAACTGAATAAGTAATAAACCATGGATGTGTAGGCCCCATGATGACCTTATCTACCACTTCAGCAGCATAGATAAAGATCACAATTGCTCCTACCAATACTGCAATTACGGAACGGAGAATATGCCAGCGTAATGCTTCCAGATGATCTATAAACGACATCTCTTCACCGGCCTCGTCTGTTTTCCTTTTGAATAGCGCCATAATTATTAAAGAGTGGCAAATTTAGTGGATAATGACCAATAGTAGCGAGGAAATAGGAATTGGGAACAGGGAATGGGTAATCAATGTTAGTTACAGGGTATTATTTTGTGAGTGTCAGCGGTAATTATTTAAGAATTTTCATACGCACCATTTCAATACGGGTATCGCTTACGCTCATGATTTCAAACTCGTAATGGTCTATGATGATACGCTCTTTTATTTTCGGAATTTTTTCATGCTGGGAAATAATATAACCAGATAATGTTTCTGCTTCATCCGCTGGTAATCCAAAATTGTATTTTTCGTTGAGGTAATCCAGTTCTAACCTGCCGGAGAAAAGAAATTCATCATCCGATAATTTCTTTTCTTCAAATTCTTCGGTATCATATTCATCCCGTATTTCACCAAAAATTTCTTCCAGCAAATCTTCCATGGTTACAATACCAGCAGTTCCCCCAAATTCATCTACTACCCAGGCAATGCTTTTTCGTTCTTTTGAAAATTTACTGATCAGATCCGTGGCACTCATGCTTTCGGGTACCGCCGGTATAGGAAGCAAAATACTTTCTACTGAAGCAGGTTGTTTAAATAAATCAAGTTGATGAATATAGCCAACAATGTGATCAATATTGTTTTCATACACCAACAGTTTACTCAATTGCGTTGCCACGAATTTTTTTCTGGTTTCTTCCATTGAAGTATTGATTTCAATACCGGTAATTTCCTTCCTGGGTATGAGACACTGCCTGATTTTTATGTTGGGCAATGACAAAGCATTTTCAAATAACTCTGTATTCAGGTTTTTTGTTTCTTCGCTTTGTTCATTGGTTTGTTGAAAAAAATGCTCGAGATCAGCACGGGTAAATGCTTCTTTGTTTTCATCAATCCGAACATTGAATAAATATTTTAATATCCAGGCAGACGTAACAACAAAGAATGTTGCAACCGGGTGTAAAAGCTGGTAGAAAAAATTTACCATTTTGCTAATAGCAGGATTTAAAAGCATTTCACTTTTTGCGCGCCAGATGGCTTTGGGTATAAATTCTCCTACAATGAGTATGATAATGGTAGAAGAAAATGTTTCAAAAAGTAGTTTTAATAAATTGACATAGGTGACCGGAATCTGCCATTTTGTAATCAACCAGTTCCAAACCGGCGAAAGCATTTCACCTACCAGTAAACCATAAATAACAAGACAAATAGTAAAACCAACCAGTGTAGCGCCAATAAATCTTGATGGTTGCCCCATCAATTGCGATAATAAAATACCACTGCTCTTGCCTTGTTTTTTTTTCAGCTCAATATTAAGCCGGTTTACACTTACAAAAGCAATTTCTATACCCACAAAAAAGCCGATCAGGATAATAGAAAGAACAATCCAGATAATGGTGTTCAGGTTAATGATCATGCTGCGAATGTAAATAAAAATTCAGGGAATGAACTGCGCAAAACTACGCTTGAAATTGCAGGAAAACACTTACCAGATCCACTGCTTCTTTGCACGCGCGCTCAAGATTATCATTTGTTATGATATGATTGAAATGATGCCTGAAAGATATTTCATAAGCGGCTTTGTTTATTCTTGCCTGCAGACTTTCTGCTGTTTCCGTACCCCTGCTTTCCAGTCTTCGTTGAAGTTCATTAACTGATGGGGGATTGATAAAAAGTGATAATGATGTTTGTGGAAATTGCTGTTGCACGTGAATAGCACCTTTAACATCAATATCCAGAACAGGCACCTGCCGGTGATTCCATATTCTTTGTAGTTCATTTTTTAACGTGCCATAATATTTTCCTTCATACACCATTTCCCATTCAACAAATTCATTGTTTTGTATTTTATCCTGGAAGGCTTGCTGTGAAATAAAATAATAATCCACGCCATCCTTTTCCTTACCCCTGGAATGCCTGGTGGCAGCAGAAACAGAAAAGGCAAGTTGTGGAAATTGCTGCAACAAATGTCTTGTAATAGAAGTTTTACCTGCACCGGAAGGCGCGGTAATAATAATTAATCTATTTAAAAGTGGATTTTCCATTGTTGAAATAAGGGATGCTATCAAGCATTAATCCTTTTGATTGATGCACCCAATTTTCTTAACCGATCGTCTATGTATTGATATCCCCTGTCTATTTGTTCAATATTTTGAATAATGCTTTTCCCTTCTGCACTAAGTGCTGCAATCAACAATGCTACACCAGCACGTATATCAGGGCTGCTCATGGATATGCCGCGTAAACTTTGGCCCCGGCCCAATCCTATTACTGCCGCCCGATGCGGATCGCACAAAATGATTTGCGCACCCATATCTATCAATTTATCTACAAAAAACAAACGACTCTCAAACATTTTCTGGTGAACCAGTACAGAACCTTTTGCCTGCGTAGCCACTACTAATACAATACTCAGCAAATCTGGTGTGAAACCTGGCCAGGGATGATCCGAGATCGTCAATACAGAGCCGTCCAAAAAAGTTTGGATTTCATAAACATCCTGTGCTGGAATATGAATATCATCATCCGAAAAATTCATTTCAATACCCAACTGTTTAAATTTATCCGGAATAATACCCAGGTGTTCAATGCCTGCATTTTTTATAGTAATATCGCTTTTTGTCATGGCCGCCAATCCAATAAAGGATCCTACTTCAATCATATCCGGTAACATACGGTGTTCAGTACCCGCTAATTCATCCACACCCAGTATTGTTATCATATTGCTGCCAATGCCGTTGATGCTGGCACCCATACGGTTGAGCATTTTGCACAATTGCTGGAGGTAAGGTTCGCAGGCGGCATTGTAAATAATAGTAGTTCCTTTTGCCATGGATGCTGCCATTACAATGTTTGCAGTGCCCGTGACGGAAGGTTCATCCAGCAACAGGTAAGTGCCTTTTAATTTTGATCCATCCAGCACAAACATACCATCGTTACTCTGATAATTAAATTGAGCACCCAGCTTTTCAAAAGCCACTATGTGCGTATCAAGTCTTCTTCTGCCAATTTTGTCACCCCCTGGTTTTGGTATATAGGCCTTTTTGAAGCGGGCCAGCATAGGACCTGCCAGCATTACCGCGCCTCTTAATTTGCCGCTTTTTTTTCTAAAGTTCTCACTTTGCAGAAATTCCATATTAATATTATCAGCCTGGAATATGCAGGTATCGCGTTGGGGCCTGTCAACTTTTACACCCATGTCCATCAACAACTCTATCAAAAGGTTTACATCCAGGATATCGGGTATGTTTGAAACGGTTATTTTTTTTGCAGTAAGCAATACTGCACTAATGATTTGGAGGGCCTCATTTTTTGCGCCTTGTGGTGTAATTTCTCCCTGTAGTTTCCTGCCACCTGTAACTTCAAAAGCGTTCATGATTTACAATTGTGAAATGCAAATTAAAAGATAGTACAGCACAATCTTAAAAATAAAAAGGTTGATCAACTGATCAACCTTTTTATTTTTAAGAATTTTTATTTTAATTAAACCGCTTCCGGTTATTGAATTTGCCACCGTTGTTTTGATTATTTCCACCACCACCCCGGTTGTCGCGTCTTTCTCCGCCGCCGCTGCCACCACGGTTATCTCTTCTGTCGCCACCCCCGCTTCCGCCGCGTGATTGAAATTTCTGATTGCGTTTGTTATTCCTGTAATCACCATAATTTCCGCCCCGGTTTTCTCTTCCCTCGTTGGCACGATAGGCTTTTACATAAGGGGTATTGGTAAATTCCAATTGACCCTGTGTAATGCTCGTAAGCTCACTTTGTATAGCATCATCGTGCACCAATTCTTTGTGCCAGTTATTATAAGCCAGCTTCATATAGTAAGCAACCGCATTGGCAAAACCAAGTTTCTTTTCAGGATTCTCCTCCTTCAAAGCTTTATTGATCACCACTTCCAGATTTTTACCCAAATGAGAAAATTTGGGGTAGCGTTTCGGATAACGAAGCGGTTTTGGTTTTGATTTCAGGGTTTCCCTGGTAGGTATGGGGTAAGGTGATTCAACATCCAGTTTAAAATCTGCAATCAAAAAAAGATGATCCCATAATTTATGCCGGAAGTCTTCAACATTCTTCAGATGTGGATTCAGGAATCCCATTAATTCAATCATTGCATGGGCGTTCTTTTGCCTTTTTTCTTTATCGTCAATAGTAAGCAGATATTCCACCATTTTCTGAATGTGGCGCCCGTATTCACGCATCACAAGGTGATTTCTGGTAGTATTGTACTCCATTAAAGCAGAAAGATTTGTCAATATATTTTTTTTTATGGCTGAAGTAACGTTAACTCTTTGAATGCTGGTTAAATCGCGTGGACCGTTCAATTGTAAAATAACCGTTGAACTGAGCGTAGCAAGGAAGCCGAATCATAGTTCCCGCAGCCGGTATCATAAAACCTTCTTTGTTTTTGAAGGTATTTCTTTTCAAAAGTAATAAACTAACGGCAAGCATTCAAAAATGTTGTCATAAAAAAGAAGCTACCGGCATCTGCCGATAGCTTTTACTGGTTGCAATGCTTATTTACAAAGTCTTTAATGAATAAGGAGTTTGGTCAATTGCTGTGTCTGACTACTAACATCTTTCACCATCAGGTAATAAACGCCTGGTTTAATGGCAGCGGGAAGATTCAATTGAATGTTATTGCTGGAATTGAGTTCAAATGCCTGGCTGTAAACTTGTTGCCCTACGGTATTTAAAACAGCTACGCGTATATTACCACTAACCGGGCTGCTCCATTCTACATTCAAATGTTTTGAAGCCGGGTTTGGATACAATTGAAAATTGCTGATGGCAGAAGCACCTGCGGCAAGGTTGATAACTTTTATTGCAGAATATCCGGATTTGCCGGCTGCATTTGTTTTTTTAATTCGGAAGTACATCCTGTCAGCAGTAACTGAAGCAAGGTTATATTGATATTCGTATTTTGAAGCAGCACCTGCTTCATCAATGTAAGCCTGTTGAGTGGCAGCGGAACTGAAGTGAATTCCATCTTTGCTATATTCAATTTCATAATTATCGGTATTTAGTTCGTTTTGACCTGTCCATTTTAATACTACCTGGTTGCCACTTTTAATGGCAGAAAAACCACTAATGTTATTGGCAAGAATTGCAGATGCGCAATAGTAATAAGTTAAATGAAATATTATATTACTGGAAGACTGTACATCCAATCCAAAGTTTCCACTGCTTGGTGCTGGCCAAACGGGTCCGCTAAGGTCGAATGTAAATGGTACGGTGCCAATACCGAGGTAGGTTGCCAGTCCGGTAGTCTTCAACTTAGAAAATGCCGTATTATTAAAAATGCTGGTAGGACCAACAGTAACAACTGTATCCGCTTCGGGAGTGTTGAGATTTGGACTTGGACTAATGTCCGCGGTACCTAAATCAAATGGTCCAAAAGTATTACTATAAGTACCACTTACTGCAGAAAATCCTGAAGGACCTGAAATGGTAGTTGTTTGCATCGCATTAATATTATAAGTAAAGCGATCGTTGATACGATTCGCAAGCCTGAATGTCATGCTGGATGTAACAGTATCCTCCATTCTCATACAAGTCAATGTCCCCAAAGTTGGATTAAACTGCGGCACATTGAATGTAAAAAAGCCGGTGAGTCCATTATATGCCACCCGGTATACAACAGAATCGGCGGTTGTACTGGGACCGCAACTGCATTGTGCGTTTAATGTAGCGGGACTATAGGAAAGCAAAACGGAGAACAGAACAAGTGACGGTACTTTTGAATAGAAATGTTTCATAGGACAGTAATTTCGGGTAGTACGGAAAATTGGATTATCGTTTCAAAATTACTTCAAACGTAACTGGATTGCAAACGGGTTACTACTTGTTAATAGCAACCGTATATTCCGCAGGCTCATTTTCATTCAATTGAAAATTGATTACACAAATGGTTTGACAGCCAAAGCTTTAATTAAAATCTTACAAATTTATTGTTACAGCTATCTACGTATTTTTGCCAACGCGTAAACCATGAAAATAGTAGTAGACTTCAGAATAGATAAAAAGTTCAGTCCGGCAATGGCCGCTTTTCTAGAGCAGTTGTGGATTGATTTGGCAATTTACCGGCCTGATTCACAAATCATGTTATTGACCAACGAAGATGGTACCCATGAAACGTTACCGGGCAATATGACTGTTAAATACAGTAAGCGGGGTTTACCATTATTGAAACAACTTAAATTGGTAAAGCTGCTCAACAATTTTGCAGCGGAAAGGTATATTACTTTGCAGGAGGATGGAATAACCATCATTACAGCTACGGATAACAATTTTAAGATCAAAGACCTGTTGAATTTGCGGTGCCGCATACAATTTTATAAAGCAGCTGAAAAACCATACAATAACGATGATGCACAGGTTAAATTGGTGAAGCCTGCTTTTGAACCATTAAGCGAACAGCCCTCATGGGCGGAAGCAGAAAGCCTTAAAACAAAATATAGTGGCGGCAGGGATTTTTTTTTGATAACGGGCGATATAGATGCAAGTTATGAATTGATTGAATTACTGAAGGCGTTTTCAATATTCAAAAAATGGCAGCAATCAAATATGCAGTTGCTGATCGTGGGTTTCGAGGTACCATGGACAACTGTATTTGAAGAAAAACTTTCCACCTATAAATACAGAGATGATGTCACGCTTTTGAAAGACATCGCCTATGAAGAAATTGTAAAACTGGCGGGCATTTCATATGCTGTGTTATGTCCTGGAACAAATAACGTTCATCCCCTGCCTTTGGTATTGGCTATTCAGCATGCTGCAGCCATTATTGCTTCAGACATTGAAGTGTATCGACAATTTACTGATGCTGCAATATGGATAGACAATAAAAATATGATGGAAGAATTTGGCAAGGCAATGATCCTGCTTTATAAAGATGAAGATCAAAAGCGAGTGTTGGCGCAGCAGGTAAAAAAAGATGCAACCACTTTAAACAGGGCAAATTTACTGCAGCAAATATGGCAGCAAATAAACGCATGCCTATAATAAGCAGCCACAAATCCGCTAACTTTGACCTTCATTTTTAAAATATGAATCAATCAACGATTACGATAGATATAATACTGGACCAGGACAAAGTTCCGCAACAAATTAATTGGCGGGCCAGTGACAGTACTGCAGACAATTCGCAAAAATCAAAGGCCATGATGCTTGCTTTCTGGGATGGTGCCGATAAAGCCGCTATGCGGATAGATTTGTGGACAAAAGAAATGATGGTAGATGAAATGGCTGATTTTTACTACCAGACCTTTATGACAATGGCTGATACCTTCAACAGGGCAACTAAAAATGAAATATTGGTGAGCGAAATGAAAAATTTTGCCAAAGATTTCTATAAAAAATTTCGTGATCAGCAATTGAAAGAAAACAAACTTTAATTTGCTAACATAAAAATTGGATCCTATGGGACTGGAAGAAAAAGTAATGACCGATATGAAAGACGCCATGAAGGCAAAAGATGAAGCGGGTCTGCGTGGCTTACGCGCAATCAAAGCAGCTATCATTCTGGCAAAAACGGCAGAAGGTGCCGGTGGTATACTAAAGCCGGAAGATGAATCGAAGCTTTTACAGAAGCTGGTAAAACAAAGAAAAGATTCGATGGACATTTATGATAAACAAAACCGTGAGGATCTTGCAAAAAAAGAAAGAGAAGAGATTGCTGTAATTGAAAAGTTTCTTCCCAAACAACTTGATCAAAACTCACTAAAGGAAATACTAGTCAAAATAATTGCAGATACCGGTGCCAGTTCGGCAGCCGACATGGGTAAAGTGATGGGGGTTGCCAGCAAACAACTCGCAGGCCAGGCTGATGGCAAGACAATTGGTGCTGTTGTAAAAGAATTGTTGGCAAAATAAACCAGGGCATGTTTATCGACCTTGTATTTGCAGTACTCATAATTGGCGCTATTATAAAAGGATATAGCCAGGGATTGATACTTGCCGTGTTTTCTTTACTGGCGCTGATAATTGGACTTGCGGCAGCATTGAAATTGTCTGCTGTTACTGCATTATGGTTGAAAGATTCAATCCATATAGCCACAAAGTGGTTGCCGTTTATTGCATTTGCAATTGTATTCCTGATTGCTGTTGCATTGGTAAAACTTGGCGCCAGGGCGATTCAAAAAACAGCCGAGATGGTATTGCTGGGATGGGTAAACAGGCTGGCCGGAGTTTTATTATATGTAATATTGTATACACTGGTATTCAGTGTTATCTTGTTTTATTCAGAAAAGTTGAATATAATAAGTGAGGATACCATTGCCGCTTCCAGGTCTTACGACTATATCAGGCCATGGGGTCCGAAGGTAATGGCGTCAATTGGAGAATGGATCCCTTTCTTTAAAAACACATTTCAGGAGCTGGAAAATTTCTTTGCACATTTGTCTGATAAGTTAACCCTGCATTAATTATTTAAGTGACAGTTTATATTACCGTGCAGTATTTAATGTTTCAATTCATTAATTAAAGGTTTAGACGTAAGTCAAACTCTTCAGTTTACACATAAGGAGTTTTAAAAATGGTTTTGTAACTTTGTTTGCTACCAAATTTGTTATAAATCAATTATTTTAGCACCTTATTGAAGATTGATTGCAATTTTAGATGATGAATTACGAAATTAAACAGGTTGATAAATTCAAATTTGTTGAAGAAGGCGAAGGTGAACCACTGCTTTTATTACATGGTTTGTTTGGAGCCCTCAGCAATTTTGAGCATCTTATAGAATACTTTCGCCGTTACAATAAGGTGGTAGTACCCATTCTTCCGTTGTTTGACCTGGATATACTTCATACAACAGTGGGGGGACTGCAAAAATTCGTTCATAAATTTATTGAAGCCAGGAATTACCAGAATATTCACCTGATGGGAAATTCGCTGGGAGGTCATGTGGGGCTGATACATGTTTTGAAAAACCCGGAGCGTATCAAGTCACTTATCCTTAGTGGAAGTTCCGGGTTATTTGAAAATGGAATGGGAGATACTTATCCCAAAAGAGGTGACTATGAATACATCAAAAAAAAGACTGAACTGACTTTCTATGATCCCCAGATGGCAAGCAAAGAATTGGTTGATGAAGTGTATGATATTGTAAACAGCCGGATAAAAGTGATTAAGATTATTTCGCTGGCAAAAAGCGCCATCCGCAATAACCTGGGTGAAGAACTGAACCAGATTAAACAACCTACCTTATTGGTTTGGGGAAATAATGACACTATAACACCACCATTTGTGGGAAAAGAATTTAACAAGCTTATACCCAACAGCGAATTACATTTCATTGATAAATGCGGTCATGCGCCAATGATGGAAGTGCCGGTAGAGTTTAATATAATTCTTCATAAATTTTTGACAAAGCTCAACCAGCCTGCAGCGGTGGCCTTGTAATTGTCGTCTACTGTAATAAATTGATTAAGACAGCGTTTTCCATAAGCAGAAATTGTTCCGTTCAGCAACCGAATAGGTTGTACTATTTTATTAAAATCAAATTGTGCTAAACAAGGATCTTATATCAACTTCATTGCCCGTATTGTCTTATACAGATACTGTATTTCATGCGCAGCAATTAATGGCAGATTATCAATTGCTTCAATTGCCCGTAGTAAATGATGATAAATATATAGGATTGATTAGTGAAGATGATATTTTAACGGTGGAAAATGACAATATGCTTTTGCAACAGCTGGAAAGCAGGATGTCAAAACTGGCGGTTCGTGCAAATACGCATTTTGTTGAAGCCGTGCATATGTGTAATGATTATAGTTTAAGTGTGGTGCCGGTAGTCGACAAGGATATGGAATGGATTGGCGCTATTTCAGCTTCTGATTTACTAAAATATCTTGGTAAAATGACCGGAGCAGACGAAGCCGGTGGCATTATTGTACTGGAGATGGACAAAGCCAATTTTGCCTTCTCAGAAATATGTAAAATAGTTGAAACGAATGATGCACAGATAACACAATTGAATACTTATTTTGATACCCAGGAGCAACTGTTTTTTGTGACAATAAAGATCAATAAGTTTGAAATTTCAGATATCATTGCCACCTTTCAGCGGTATGAATACATTGTAAAATATTATTTCGGAGAAGAATTATACGAAAACGAATTGCGCAATAATTATGACCATCTCATGAACTACCTGAACATGTAATTATTTATACCCGCCTTTTCACAATCATTAAATCATTTAAAAGCTGACTTAGGTCTTTTAATTCCGGTGGTAAAAAATTATTTCTTTTTACTGTTCCTTTTACTATCCGGCTTTACGAAAGCGCGGAGTCAGCCAAATAACAATAAAGACATCGGTGATACAACAGTTGACCTGGTAAAGAGCTCGTTTAGTGATACCAGCCTTCCCAAAAGATCGCTTTTTATAGTAAGTGATATTATTATAACAGGCAACAAACAAACCAAATCGTATATCATTGAAAGGGAACTTCCATTTAAAAAAGGAGATTCTGTTTACCTGCCCGATTTGGTGGACAAATTCAAGCGTGCGAAGGAATTACTCATCAACACAAAACTATTTAATGAAGCGATTGTCTCATTGAAAAGTTTCCGGGGATACCTGGTAGATATTCAGATTGACGTCAAAGAACGCTGGTATATTTTCCCGGTTCCTTATTTTAAACCTGTCGATAGAAATTTATCGGCCTGGGCCGACAAGAATTATAGCCTTGGACGTGTGAATTACGGACTTAAGTTTTCTCATGCCAATTTTACGGGTAGAAATGATAAATTGAAACTGTGGCTCATTACAGGATATACTCGGCAAATACAGATTAATTACGACCAACCGTATGCAGATAAATCTTTGAAAAATGGTTTCGGCGGTAGTTTTTCTTATGCTGCACTGAAAGAAATTAATGTAAGTACCGAACTCAATAAACAGATTTTCCTGAATGCAGACTCATTAAATCTTTCCCATAAATATTTAATTGAACAATGGTCGGGTTACCTGAGCTATTTCTACCGGCCTGCAATAAAAACAAGACATTCATTAAGGATCGGAATACTGGGAGTGAAGTTGGATAGTGCCGTAGTAATTTCCAACCCCAAATATTTCAATAATCCGAGCCACCGGATTATTTATCCCGAGCTTTCTTATTCACTGGAATACCAGAATGTAAACTATGTACCGTATGTATTAACAGGTTTTATGGGAGATGTCAATTTTTTGAAGAGGGGCATCAGCCAGGATATGAACCTCTGGCAATTAACAGGCAGGTTTACCAAAGGTTGGTCGCTGGGTTGGAAATCTTATTTTGGTTTACAAGGCTTCGGTGTCATAAAACTTCCTTTTGATCAACCCTATTTTAATCAAAAAGCATTTGGTTACGGAGATATTTATTTAAGAGGACTGGAAAAATATGTTGTTGACGGCGTGGCCGCAGCTATGTTGCGCAATACTTTCCGGAAAGAATTGATTAAATTCAATTTTAATTTTTTTCATATTCCTACTTTGGACAGGGTGCCATTCAGAATTTATGGTAAGGTTTACGGAGATATGGGCTATGCTTATAATAAAAACTTTAAACAAAATTCACTGGTTAACCGAATGCTTTATACAACTGGCGCCGGCATTGATGTTGTTACTGTTTATGATTTGATATTTCGTTTTGAATATAGCTTTAATCAATTGGGTCAATCAGGCTTTTTCTTTCATATCAGAAATGATTTCTGATAAATTTATAAATAATACTTTATTATAATTTCCTGGAATGAAAGTAGCAATTTATAGCAGGGTAATGGATTGGGATCAACATCTAGAAGTACAGCATTTGTTTGATGAGCTGGCCAAACAGAAACTGGAACCGGTTATTTATGAACCTTACCTGGAGCAAATTAAAACCGGGGTTAGGTTTTCATCTGCTACCGAAACTTTTAGTCGTGCTTCGGAACTGAATAGTTCGATTGAGTTTTTGATCAGTCTTGGGGGAGATGGCACATTACTAGATACGGTAAGCCTGGTGAGAGATAAAAATATTCCGGTGCTGGGAATAAATTTTGGCAGGCTAGGGTTCCTGGCCAGTATAGGCAAAGAATTTCTAAGCACCGCCATACAGGCACTTGTAGAAAGAACTTTTGTGATAGATAAGAGATCGTTGGTACACCTTGATGCAAGCGAAGAATTATTTGGAGATGTTTCTTACGCGTTGAATGAATTTGCTATTCATAAAAAAGATACATCTCCCATGATAAAAATTCATACTTACCTGAATGGTGAGTTTTTAAATACCTATTGGGCAGATGGTTTGATAGTAGCTACGCCAACCGGATCAACAGGCTATTCATTGAGCTGCAATGGTCCGATTGTGTTTCCCGAAAGCAGTAGTTTTGTTATTACACCGGTAGCGCCGCACAACCTGAATGTAAGATCAATCGTGGTACCGGATAATAACGTCATTTCTTTTGAAGTGGAAGGAAGGGCAGATGATTTTATTTGTGCTTTGGATTCCAGGCGATTGGTGGTTAATCGCAATGTGCAACTGGCAATTAAACGCGAATCCTTTACAATGAGCCTGGTAAGACTGAATGAAAATAATTTCCTGCAGACTTTGCGCAGCAAATTAATGTGGGGTGTAGATACCCGGAATTAAAAAATGTTAAAGTTTAAGCGCGATTAAGGGTTGTGGGGAAAGAAAACGCCGTTTAATGCGTTATCCAAAATATAATTTTCTATTTTGCAGTTATGAGGAAATATTGTGTAGTGCTTATCTCATTTTTATTTGTGTTTTCAGCAAAGGCACAAATGGAAAGTAATGTACACGAAGGCGAGTTTGGATTGAGTGCAGGCGCCGCTCATTATTTTGGAGATTTAAATACTAACTCACATCTCAACAGGCCAAAGATTGCAATGGGTGCATTCTTTCGCAAACAATTCGGTAATTATGTTGCGTTACGTGTGAGTGCCCATTATGCCCAACTGGGTTATTCAGATGTATACAACACTAAAAATACTTACCAGCAGCGCCGGAATCTTAGCTTCAATACCAATATATGGGAGCTTGCGTTGCAGGGAGACTTTAATTTTTTCCGGTTTGAACCTGGCACATTGGATTTTGCATTCACTCCTTATGTAACTTTTGGTGTTGGTGCATTTAGTTACGATCCCTATGCTTATTACCAGGGACAAAAAATTTATCTGAGACCGTTGGGTACAGAAGGACAGGGATACCCGGGTTATGGAAAGCCTTATGGTACGATGGCACTTTGTATACCCCTCGGAGTGGGAGTAAAATATAATATCAACGAGAAAGTAAATATTGGTTTTGAAGTTGTTTACAGGTTTACCAATACAGACTATCTTGATGATGTAAGTAATAAATATCCTGACCCTGCCATCTATGGCCGCATTCCAGATGGCAGTCCACAGGGACTACCAACGATCAACGAAATTATGAGCGACCGCAGTAATGAAACAGGTCCTGATAAAATTGGATTTGTAAATGGTACCGCCAGACAAAGAGGTTTTCCAAAACAAAAGGATGCTTATGTAATGGCTGAAATAATGCTGTCCTTTAATCTCTCATCGTATCGTTGTCCAAAAGCAGACTAATTTCAAACAAGAAATAAATTACCTTCCCCGCGCAGCTATTTGTTGCGCTTTTTTTTGCGTAAATACGAGGTTCCGGTATTCAATGATTAATTGCATTCCCACTTCATTTACCCGCCAACATAATATCTTTCGTCCGGATAGTTTTTTGTAGATTTGCCCCTTGTAAATTAAGTGATATGGATTCGCTGAAAGCCAGTATAGACCTGCATCGCCTGCCAAAGCATATTGCTATTATAATGGATGGCAATGGAAGATGGGCGCAGGAACAGGGTCAGGATCGGCTTTATGGTCATTATCATGGTGTAGAAAGTGTGAGAGATATTGTAGAAGGTTGTGCTGAATTGGGAGTGGAATACCTGACCCTATATGCCTTTAGTACAGAAAACTGGGATCGACCTGAATATGAAGTAACTGGGCTGATGGAGTTATTGGTTGATACCATTCGAAAAGAAGTAGAAACATTGAACAAGAATAATATCAAACTGCATGTAATAGGTGATATTAAAATGTTACCTGATTTTGCCAGGCAGGAATTGAATGAAGCACTGGAATTCACGTCCAAAAATACCGGGCTGAATCTTGTGATGGCATTGAGTTATAGCAGTCGCTGGGAACTGGTAAACGCGGTAAAGAATATTGCCATAGATGTAAAAGGCGGCAAAATAAATCCCGATGATATCACACAGGAAATTTTACAGCAATACCTTACTACCAGCAATTTCCCTGATCCTGAGCTCATGATACGAACAAGTGGAGAATTCCGTATTAGTAATTTCTTATTATACCAGCTCGCTTATGCAGAATTATATTTCACAGATGTTCGCTGGCCCGACTTCCGCAAAGAGAAGTTATACGAAGCCATCCTCGATTTTCAAAAAAGGGAACGCCGCTTCGGAAAAACAAGCCAGCAGATCAAGAAAAATGAACTATCCTCTACCTGATGGTTTTAACAAAGACTTTCAATAAATCCCTTTAATTTGCCGATCTCTTTTTTAAATTCTAGACTGGATGCCAAAATCATTACGCTTATTTTACTGCTTACTGCTTTGTCTTTCCGTATCTGCTGCGACTTTCGCTCAACAACCTGATACAACCAAACCAACATCCGTTGACCCGGACCTTGTGGCCATTCCTCAATCTAAATCGCCGAAAGAATATAACGTGGCAGGTATTACGTTCACAGGAACCAAAGCATATGATCAATCACTGTTACTTTCCATTTCCGGTTTAACTGTTGGGGACAAAATACTTTTTCCAGGTGGTGACAATTTCAGCCATGCCATTACGAAATTATGGCAGCAAAATTTGTTTGCCAACGTGCAGATATTTTTTACTAAGATAGAGGGCAAAGATATTTATGTGGAAATACATGTTGTGGAAAGACCGCGACTCAGCAGCTTTTCATTCAAAGGCGTAAAAAAAGGACAGGAAGAAGACTTGATTGGTAAAATTGGCCTGGTGAAAGGACATGTGGTAACGGAGAATACCAAACTCACTGCTATTGAAAGTATTCAAAGATATTTTACAGAAAAGGGATATAAAAGCGCAAATGTAAAAATAGATGAGAGGGCCGATCCTTCCGTATCCAACTCCGTTATACTTACATTGTATGTAAGCAAAGGAAATAAAGTGCGCATCAACCAGGTAAATATTTTTGGTAATAGCAGTATTTCTGAATCCAGGTTGAAAAAACAAATGAAGGGTACCAAGGAAATGACCAAGATGACCTTATACCCAAGTGATGAAAAAGGTGTTTACGGAACAAATAAAAGAATTGCTTTCAAAGATTATATCAAAGACTGGGGTTTCTTATCTTTTACGAAAACAAAAGAATACCTGGATCCTTATTTTCGTTTTAAACTGAGTTCTGCCAAGTTCAGCGATAAAAAATACCTGGAAGACAAAGCGAAAATACTAGACTATTATAATTCACTTGGATACAGGGATGCAGTCATTACAGCAGATACTCAATACTACAATAGTAAAGGCAATCTGAATGTAGACATGAAAGTGGAAGAGGGACACAAGTATTATTTTGGTAATATCAAGTGGAAAGGGAATACAAAATATCCTGATTCTATTCTCAATATCATTCTCGGAATCAAGAAAGGAGATATTTATAACCTTGAAACACTTAATAAACGTTTGGGTAAGCAACTAACACCAGAAGGTGGTGATATTAGTGGATTGTACATGGATGATGGTTATTTGTTTTTTCATGCAGACCCGGTAGAAACTGCTGTTTATAATGATACAATAGATCATGAAATACGTATGGTAGAAGGTCCGCAGGCTACTATCCGGAATGTAACCATCAGCGGTAATGAAAAAACAAAAGAATATGTAATTCGTCGTGAATTGCGTACGGTTCCGGGCGATAAATTCAACCGTACCGAAGTAATTCGTACCAACCGCGAAATTGCACAACTGGGTTATTTCAACCAGGAAAAAATCAATCCCAATATTGTTCCCAACCAGGAAGATGGCACGGTAGATATTAACTGGGGACTGGAAGAAAAATCCAGTGACCAACTTGAATTAAGTGCGGGATGGGGTGGTGGTATTGGTCTTACAGGAACACTCGGTGTTACCTTTAATAATTTTTCAATCCGGAATATTTTCAAAAAATCATCCTGGGATCCATTACCAACCGGTGACGGACAAAAATTAAGTGTTCGGGTACAAAGTAATGGCCGGGCTTTCCGTTCTTATAATGCATCGTTCACAGAACCCTGGCTAGGCGGTAAACATAGGAACTCTCTTACATTCAGTGCAGCAAGTACGAAATTTTCGAATTCATTTGATTATAGAACCGGAACATATAGCAAGGCGGCAGCCGACACATCTTTTTTAAAGTCGCTCAGTTTTTCAGTTGCACTGGGTAAACAATTAAAATGGCCCGATGACTTTTTTACATTGGTGTACCAGTTAAACTATACTCAATATCACTTGCGCAATTATCCCGGATTTTTCAGGTTGAGTGACGGAACGGATCTTGCCAATGGTAAATCAAATAACATCAGTTTGAAAATCTCTTTATCACGTTCATCCGTAGACGCTCCTATATTTCCAAAAAGTGGTTCAAGTTTTACCGTAAGTGGCCAGTTCACTCCTCCTTATTCATTGTTTGATAAAGGAATCGCTACGTCCACTAACCCTTACAAGTTTGTGGAGTTTCACAAATGGCGTTTCACTGGTGAGTGGTATGTGCCATTGGGAAGACCGATGGGCGAAGACAAGAGCCGCCAGTTTGTTTTGAAAGCAGCAGCCAAGTATGGATTTATGGGCCGTTATAATAACAAACTGGATTATTCGCCATTTGAAAGATTCCAGGTGGGTGATGCAGGACTGACGAATAACTATGGTATTCTTGGATATGATATCATTTCACAAAGAGGTTACCCGGTATACAATAATTCTGATCCACGTATCAATCCCGACCAAAGCAGTACCAGTAAATTCTTTACCATTTTCAATAAATATGTATTAGAACTGAGATATCCTTTCAGCACCAATCCTAACAGTACCATTTATGGTCTCACATTTTTTGAGGCGGCCAATGGATGGTATGATTATAAAGATTATAACCCATTCCGTTTGCGCAGAAGTGTGGGCGTGGGTATGCGCTTCTTTTTACCCATGTTTGGTTTACTGGGATTTGACTATGGAATTGGACTTGATCGTTTGACGCCGGGTGGTAAATTGAAAGATGCCGCTAAATTCACCTTTATGCTGGGCTTTGAACCGGAATAATTTTTTTGAGTCAGGCAGGATAACTTTGTTCAGCATCGTTGCACCCACCTGCCGGTGGGCAGGTCGCACCCTTGTACTTTTATCCACTGTTCAATAGTTTAATTATCATTATAAATTATACGGTATGAAAAATTTTTTGCTGGTAGCCTGTAGCTTTTTATTACTAACGCTTGCAGCTGATGCTCAACGTTATGGTGTTGTAGATACCAAATATATCCTGGACAAAATGCCGGATTATAAAGAAGCACAAAAAAAGCTGGATCAGTTCAGTGAACAATGGCAAAAGGAAATTGAAAACAAACAAGCCGAACTGGATAAGATGTACAAAGATTTTGATGCAGAGCAAGTGATGTTGAGCGACGTATTAAAGAAAAAGCGGCAGGATGAGATCTTCCTCAAAGAGAAGGATACGCGTGAACTGCAGCGTAAACGCTTTGGTTTTGAAGGCGATCTGTTCAAAAAAAGGCAGGAACTGATAAAACCCATACAGGACAAAGTTTACAACGCTATTCAAAAAATTGCGGTGGCCAAACAATACGACTTTATTTTAGATAAAAGTGAAGGAATTACTGTTATCTTTGCCGACCCCAAATTAGACCGGAGTGAGGATGTATTGAGGGAACTGGGGATCAAATAATGCTGTTAAAGAAAATCCAAAGCGATTCAATAAAACAACTTAGTCTTTTAAAAAAACAACTATAAAAGTAAAATCCGCAGAACGGATTTTATCTGACCACTAAAACAAAAATTACACATGAAAAAGGTCTTGATCCTTGTTGTCCTGGTAGCTAGTCTTTTAGCAACAACAAACCGTACCCAGGCGCAAAACAAATTTGGGCACATTTCTTTAAGTGATGTTATTATGGCAATGCCGGAAACAAAGAAAGCAGACACAGCATTCAACCAGTTCCGCGAAGCATTATACCAAAGTGCACAGGATAAAAATGCTGCATTTCAGTCAGACGTCGCAAAATTCAATAAAGATTCTTCAACCTATACCGCAGCAGTAAAGGAAGTTAAAAGAGGCTCTTTACAGAAGCAAATGGTAGAATTACAAGGTGAAGAGCAACGTATTAATGAGGAGTTGCAAAAAAAGCAAGAAGAAATTTCTGCACCTATTCAGAAAAAAGCTTTGGAGGCTTTGCAGGCAGTCGCAAAAGAAAATGGTTACACTTACGTATTTGTAAAAGAAGCATTGCTGGTATCGCCACCTGCAGATGATCTTGCACCATTGGTTAAAAAGAAATTGGGATTGAAATAATACTTTTTCTAATTTATAAAAAAACGTCAGGTTATCAGCCTGGCGTTTTTATTTTTGTGTATGGCAGTTTCACAACCCATTGGCATTTTTGATTCCGGTTATGGTGGCTTGACAATATTAAAAGATATTACAGCCAGGCTACCACAATATGACTACCTCTACCTGGGAGATAATGCAAGAGCACCTTATGGCCCGCGTTCTTTTGAAACGGTCTACCGCTATACACTGGAAGCAGTACAATGGTTTTTTAAGCAAGGTTGTTCATTGGTTGTTTTAGCTTGCAATACTGCATCAGCAAAAGCCCTGCGAACCATTCAGCAACAGGATCTGCCAATAATTGCGCCCCATAAGAGAGTTCTCGGCGTTATAAGACCTACCACAGAAATTATTGGCAACTATTCCAGGACCAGTCATCTGGGCATTCTGGCAACAACAGGAACTGTCTTATCTGGTTCTTACCCAATTGAAATTGAAAAATTTTTCCCCGGTTTTCATGTTTACCAGGAAGCCTGTCCCATGTGGGTACCTCTTGTTGAGAACAATGAATACAATCAACCGGGAGCTGATTATTTTATTAAAAAACACCTGGATAATATTTTCAAAAAATCAAACAGCATAGATACTTTATTAATGGCCTGCACCCATTATCCCTTATTAAAAGATAAAATTGAGCAGTTTCTTCCGAAAGGAGTAACACTTTTATCGCAGGGCCAGGTAGTAGCGGATAGCCTGGCTGATTATCTTCAACGACATGGGGAAATGGAACAGCTTTGCAGTCGGACCGGGCTCCGCAGTTTTTATACAACCGATGATACAGCAGATTTTGACAACCATGCCAGCATTTTTTTTGGACAAGCCATTCAGTCTAAACATGTTGATTTAGAGACCTGGGTAAAGTGATAACAATGAAGTGGACGCCCTGCCCAACAGCAGGCTGGGAGCAACTAATCGAAACAATTAATGAAGTTGCGGTTCCAAAAATTTCTTTGTTTTGGCTTCGATCTTCTGAAATCAAACCCTTACCTTTGCCGTCCTTTCACAAACCAGCGGGTGTGGTGACCTGATGGAGAATAGAAAACTGGTCTGCTTCTCACAGGCCTTATTTCAAAAAAAGTGAAAAAATAAAAACATGAAACAAACATTTCAACCCCATAAGCGTCGTCGTAAAACCGTACATGGTTTCCGCAAACGCATGCAAACTGCCAATGGCCGCAAAGTGCTGGCCAGTCGCCGTGCAAAGGGGCGTCATAAACTCACTGTTTCTGACGAGAAAGGATTAAAATAAATCTGTTCCATTTCCTTCGCAGGAATGATAAAATACATATAGTTTAGCTCCGGATTTTTCGGAGCTATTTTTGTTTTATAGAATTAGTATTGAATAAGCAATTCACACTGTCAAAAAATGAAAGGCTCAAGAGCCGCAAGCTGATAGAGCAACTTTTCAGTGAAGGGAGGCGATTTGTAATTCACCCGTTGCGCGTATTCTTTATATTTATTCCACCAGGGAAAGAGGTCAATTGCAAATTGCAGGCAGGTTTTGCGGCAGGCAGCAAACAATTTAAAAAAGCGGTTGATCGTAACCGTATTAAGCGACTAACGAGGGAAGTATACCGGTTGCAAAAAACCGAACTGGCAGCAACCATGCAAATGAGTAAGAATGAACTGAAGTTATTTTTTGTGTATACAGCTAAAGAATTGCCTGAGTACCCAGTACTGAAAGAAAAAATGGCTCTGATACTTGCAAAACTGAAAACAATCGTGAATGAAAGTATTGCGTCAGATATTTAGTTATCCTTTTATTGTTTTAATAAAATTATACCAGTGGCTCATATCCCCGCTGCTGGGTCCTAAATGCAGGTTCACACCCACCTGTTCTCAATATGGACTGGAAGCATTTAAAAAATATGGACCCATCAAAGGGTTATGGCTCACCATCAAACGCGTGGGCCGTTGTCATCCATGGGGCGGACATGGTTATGATCCGGTCCCTTAGGTAAAAGTTATAAGGAATAAGGAATAGGAAATAAGGTGTGCAGTCTTATAACTAAATACTATATACTTAACAGTTTACCTGCAACCTTCAAGCTTCTTCTCAATGAATTCCCTTGATCTTATTTCTTTCTTCTATCAAATCCCTGAGCGTTTCTCTTTTTTGTTTGGTAGTGAAAAATTTATAGACTTCAGGTACTTTGCCGGTATTGTCTTCTTCTACTTTGTATGGAATGCCTTTAAAAGATCCAATCAGCCGCGCATTGTCTTTAGCGCTTATTTTTTTTAGAGTAAAAGGGGGCATAAAAAAAGTTCCTCTTGAATCATTGGCATTCTGTCCGGCCATTAATTGTTGTGTGCTGTCAATAATATGATCCAAAGCTTCCGCAGTAATGGTAGAAGGCATACCACCGGTACCATAGTTAACCACGCCGCCAATTAAAGTATCCGACTGCAGATTCAGTAAATAGGCGCCGTTATCAGTTAGATCAAATGTCTTATCTCCGCCAGTCGTATTATGTACCGTAAGTGTGAATTTGGTATCTGTAAAATAAAGTTCCTGTTCATTGTGTGTAAGGCTTGGGTCTATGGTAATGGTTTTATCTGTTACAGTAAGTTTTCCATTGGCCATTACTACAACTTTTTTTTGCCCTCCACCGGAACAGGCAACAAAAATAATGCTCATAACGGCTACCAATAATGTATAATGTTTCATGTGTTGTATTTAAAAATGAATCCCGGTAGAAGTACCGGGATTGCAAGTAACAGAAAATTTCTGACTTAGTTATTTGCTGCCAGCAGTAAAACGCTCAGCTACCTTTGGCCAGTTTACTACGTTCCAGAAAGCTGCAAGGTAGTCGGCTCTTTTATTTTGGTATTTCAGGTAATATGCATGTTCCCATACATCAACGCCCAATACGGGTGTTCCTTTTACTTCAGCTATATCCATCAATGGGTTATCCTGGTTAGGAGTAGAGCTGATCTCTAGTTTGCCATCTTTTACCAGTAGCCATGCCCATCCGCTACCAAATCGTGTCATACCTGCATTATTGAATTTTTCCTTAAAGGCATCAAAAGAACCAAATGCTTTTGTGATTCCTTCTGCCAATGCAGCAGACGGCTGCCCGCCTGCATTTGGGGAAAGGCTTTCCCAAAAGAAAGTATGATTCCAGTGACCGCCGCCATTGTTACGAACTGCAGGGCTGATGGTGCCTGCTGTCTTTACCAGTTCCTCCAGTGATTTTCCTTCATTGGGAGTACCGGCAATTGCTTTATTGAGATTGTCAACATAGGCCTGGTGGTGTTTACCATGGTGTATCTGCATGGTCAACGTGTCTATATGCGGTTCCAGTGCGTTGTGTGCGTATGGAAGCGCAGGTAATGTAAATGCCATAATAATAATAATTAAATGTTTGAATTAAATACCTGAAAAGAAGTACAAATTTACAGGCCAAAAGTTGATAACTCAAAACTAATGCCATTGCGAAATCGGGAATAAAAGATATAGTCTTCTGCAAACAGAATATTTTTTTAAAAAGCCATTCCAATCTGTTTTTTAGTAACTTTCTTTCCTGTTCATCAACAAACAAACATTATGAATAAAAAAATGCCTGTCAAACCATCGCGCAGAAACTTTATTGCTAAAATGGCCAAAGCTGCTGCTGCGGCATCATTTGCTCCCAATATTTTATCGGCAAGGCAAACGCCATTTAAAGAATTTTTGTTAAAGCGTGAAACTTACAGTGCCAACGATAATATTCAAATTGCATTGATTGGTGCAGGTGGTATGGGCAATGCTGATACCAGTACAGCGGTTACCGTGCCGGGGATAAAACTCGTTGCTGCCTGCGATCTCTATGATGGCCGGCTTGCAGACATCAAAAAAAAATATGGTAGCGATATAGCCACTACCAAAGAGTTTAAAGAAATCCTGTCGCGGAAGGATATCGATGCGGTCATCATAGCTACACCCGATCATTGGCACCAGGAAATCTCCATTGCTGCAATGAATGCCGGTAAGGCAGTGTATTGTGAGAAACCCATGGTGCATGATATTACTGAAGGAGCTGCTGTTGTAGAAGCACAGGGTAAAAACAAATCCATTTTCCAGGTGGGTAGCCAGGGAATGAGTTCGTTGGGAAATGAAAAAGCAAAGGAATTACTTGAAGCTGGTGCTATCGGTCAACTCAATTATGCGGAAGGATTTTGGGCACGAAATTCACCGGGTGGTGCATGGCAATACGATATACCTGCAGATGCATCTGATAAAACCGTAGACTGGAAAAAATTCCTGAAGAATTACCCTGATCGTCCGTTCGATGCAAAACGTTTTTTTCGCTGGCGCTGTTATAAAGATTATGGTACCGGCGTAGCAGGTGATCTCTTTGTTCATTTGTTTTCGAGTTTACATTATATAACCAGTTCAATTGGTCCGAATAAAATAATGGCAACCGGCGGACTTCGTTATTGGAAAGATGGCCGTGATGTACCAGACGTATTACTCGGAATGTTTGACTACCCTCAAACAGCAGCCCACCCCGCATTTAATTTATCATTGCGGGTAAATTTTGCAGATGGAACTGCCGACAGTACCTATCTGCGACTGGTAGGTAATGAAGGTTCACTGACGGTTGAATGGGATAAAGTAACACTGACCAAAAACAATTCATATCCTCCCGAGAATTATGAAAAGATTTTAAAAGACAGGCAATATAGTCCCGATTACGATCGCAAGAAAATGAAGGCACCGGATGCCACTGTTTTTAAAGCAGAGGATGGATACAAAGGCGCTCATTTTGACCACTTTTATCATTGGGCACAAGGTATCAGGAGCGGTAAGCCAATTATTGAAGACGCACTGTTCGGATACCGTGCTGCTGCTCCGGCGCTGCTTTGTAACGATAGTTATTACCAGGAAAAAGCAATCAAATGGGATCCGATAAAATTAAAATTGATCAGTTAAAAATATTGTCATGAAAAAGAACATTACAGTGATTGCATTTTTGACAACGGTAACTTTGATGTTATCGTTTTATATACCGCAACAAAAAAAAGATAACCAACTTTCAGATGCCGAAAAAAAGGCGGGTTGGAAATTATTATTTGATGGAAAGACAACCGATGGATGGCGGCCTTACAAAAATGCTGAATCTGACGGGTGGGAAATTGTAAACGGTGAATTGCATTGTAAAGAATCTGCAGTTCAGCACCGCGCCGATTTGATTACAAAAGATCAATACGCAAATTTTGAACTGGCGTTCGACTGGAAAGTAGGCAAAGGTGCAAATAGCGGACTTATCTATCGTGCCAATGAAGATCATGATGCATCTTATGAATCTGCAACGGAGTACCAGTTAATAGATGATAAAGGTTACGAAGGAAAATTAGAGGATTGGCAGAAAGCCGGTGCAGACTATGACATGCATCCGCCATTGAAACTTGTTTCAAAACCTGCTGGTGAATACAACCACAGTGTTATCAAAGCAAAGGGAAAAAAAATAGAACATTGGTTGAATGGAGTAAAGGTTGCTGCTTATGAAATTGGCACAAAAGAATGGCATGCATTAAAAGATAAAAGCAAGTGGAAGGATATTAAAGGATGGGGAGAGAACAGCACGGGTTATATATGCCTGCAGGATCATGGAGGGGGAATATGGTTTAAAAACATTAAGATTAGAACACTATAATCAGGCATTATGGAATTTGTAATTAGGAATTTGGATTCACTGAATACAAGTTCCTAATTACAAATTCTTTATCCCGATGCTATACGAAGTCTCCGACTTCGTAATATCTATGTTCTTACTGAACTTGGTTCAGGTTTAGTAGATGGTCATCGCCGGTCTTTGAAAAAATCTTTCATTAATTGCACACACGCTTCTTTTAATATTCCGTTTGTGATGGTTGTTTTTGGATGAAAAGGCCAATTGGGATCGGTAATATGCTTGTGACCGTTCTTTTCATCATCTGCACCCCAAACTACCCTTGATAATTTACTCCAGTACAAAGCACCCGTACACATCAGGCAGGGTTCTACTGTTACATAAAGTATCGCGTCTGGCAAATATTTACTGCCCAAAAAATTGAATGCAGACGTTAATGCAATGATTTCTGCATGTGCAGTGCAATCATTTAGTTTTTCAACCTGGTTATAACCACGCGCAATAATTTTATTATTCAAAACCACAATGGCACCAACCGGCACTTCGCCTTCTTCAAACGCTTTCTGCGCTTCTTTGAGGGCTTGTTGCATAAATTGTTCGTCTGTCATATATCACCGAAGTTAACTAACCTGAGATTATAAGAAAGTTGAAGCAACTTCCGGGGTCAATTTATAGTCGGAAAAAATCCTTTCAGCAGGTTTTTTATTTATGATGACAATTGAATGCTTTGATATAAGCAGGTGATATTTACGATACTTTAATGATCAAAATCATCAAAAACAAAAAACAAAACTGTCTTATCTTGCCGTAATTTTACAAACTATGATTAGGAAACAGGAAGTTTTAAACGATGTAGTTATCAAATTTGCAGGTGATAGCGGCGACGGAATGCAATTAACAGGAAGTCAGTTTACCAACAATACCGCAATGATGGGGATTGACCTGGCAACTTTTCCGGATTTTCCGGCTGAGATACGTGCTCCACAGGGTACCCTTCCCGGCGTGAGTGGTTATCAATTGCGTTTTAGCAGTGACCGTGTATTTACTCCCGGGGACGAATGCGATGTGCTGGTGGCAATGAATGCGGCCGCGCTTAAAGCCAATCTCAGAAGTTTAAAAAAAGGTGGAAAAATTATTGCGAATACAGATGGTTTTGACAGCAAGAACCTTCGCCTGGCTAATTACCCTGATGGCGTTAATCCATTGGAAGACGATAGTCTGGGCAGTTATGATGTCATAAAAATGGATGTGACCAAGATGACCCGTGAGGCATTGAAAGAGATTACAATGGGCATGAAAGAAAAAGATCGTGCAAAAAATATGTTTGTCCTTGGGTTTCTATACTGGATGTATAACCGCGAAATGGAGAATACCATTCAGTTCATCAAAGATAAGTTTGGCAAAAAACCAGAAATATTTGAAAGCAATGTAAAAGCATTACAGGCTGGCTACAATTTTGGAGATACCACTGAAACTTTTACTACTACTTACAAAGTAGAAAAGGCAAAAATGAATCCTGGTGTATATCGCAGTATTATGGGTAACCAGGCAGTAGCTTATGGATTGATTGCCGCTTCCCAAAAGAGTGGGTTACCCCTGTTTTTAGGTTCGTATCCCATCACGCCTGCTTCTGATATTTTGCATGAGCTGAGCCGTTATAAAAATTTTGGCGTTAAAACATTCCAGGCAGAAGATGAAATTGCAGCCATCACTTCTTCTATCGGAGCTGCTTATGGTGGAAGCCTTGCCGTAACCACCACTTCCGGTCCGGGTATGGCGCTCAAAGCAGAAGCCATGGGACTTGCGGTGATGATGGAAATTCCACTGCTGATCATTGATGTACAAAGAGGCGGCCCATCAACCGGTTTGCCTACCAAAACAGAGCAAAGTGATCTGATGCAGGCATATTATGGAAGAAACGGGGAATGCCCAATGCCAATTATTGCCTCCTCTACGCCGAGCGATTGTTTTGAAATGGTTTATGAAGCGGTGCGCATAGCAGTACAGCATATGACGCCAGTTATATTTTTGAGCGATGGTTATATTGCTAACGGTGCCGAACCATGGAAATTTCCTAATGCGGATGATTTGCCGCCCATTGAAGTAAAGTTCAAAACAGAATTGGGCGATGGCGAAACTACTTTTCAACCTTACCTGAGAGATGAAAAATTAGTGCGCCCCTGGGCCGTACCAGGAACCAAAGCGCTTGAACACCGCGTAGGTGGATTGGAAAAACAAAATATTACCGGCAATGTAAATTATGAACCGGAGAATCACCAGTTGATGGTGAAAATAAGACAGGAAAAAGTTGATAAGATTGCAGAATATATACCTGAGCAAAAATTAGACAGCGGACCAGAAAAAGGAAAAGTGCTGGTGCTGGGGTGGGGATCTACTTATGGCGCCATCAAAAGCGCGCTGGTGGAATTGCAGGCAGAAGGACATGCAATAAGCCATGCGCATATCCGTTATATGAGACCCTTTCCAAAAAACCTGGGAGAAATCATCAAGAATTTCGAACACATACTTGTTCCGGAAATCAACAACGGTCAGCTGGTGAAAATCATTCGCGATGTTTATTTTGTAGATGCCAAAGGGTACAATAAAATCATGGGTGTGCCCATCACCAAAACTGAGATGATTGAAGTGTTGAAAAAAATGTTGTAATGGAAACGAACGATTTCAACAAGGTATTTGATAGCATCAGGAAATTATTGGTTCCCTACGGAAAAAAAATGGACGTGCGTACAGATAAGCCGGGTAATTACCAATTGTACATAATTACCGATTGGGAACTGGCAGGTAGAAAATTCACAGAGTGTTATTTTTGTGGCGCTTCCATTAAGCAAACAATGGTGTCTTTTTATTTCTTCCCTTTTTATACACACCCCGATAAGTTTACAACTCCCGAACCTATCGCAAAAAACCTTAAAGGCAAAACTTGCTTTAACTTTAAAAAGTTGGACGATCGGCAGGAAAAAGCTATTTCACAACTCTTAAAAGATGGATACGACTTCTATAAAAAGCAATTTAAATTAAAGTGATGCCCCTCTATTGCTGAAATTTGATATTTATCCTCAGCGAAGTTTTAAAGCTCGCACTAGAAAAGACATTAAACCATCCGCTCTCACCCTTTCTATCATTAAACTTATATTTGCAGCATGGAAAAAATAGTGCAACAGATTGAAGCATACAAGGAAGAAATCAATAATCTGCCGGTAACGAATGTAAAGACATTGGAAGATTACCGTATTAAGTTTTTGGGCACTAAGGGCATTGTTAAAGCAATGATGGGTGAAATGAAAAATGTAGCGAATGATCAGAAAAAGGCCTTCGGACAAATTATGAATGAGTTCAAATTATTTGCCGAAACAAAATACGATCAATGGAAAGAGCAATCCTTTAACGGACCTGCTATTGCTGTTGCAGATTATGATACCAGCCTGCCGGGTGATCCATTGCCACTTGGCAGCCGTCATCCAATAAGTTTGATGCGCAATAAAATGATTGAGATATTTAGCAGACTTGGTTTTGCAGTAGCCGACGGACCAGAGATAGAAGATGATTATCACAATTTTACTGCACTCAACCTGCCGGAACATCATCCTGCCCGTGACATGCAGGATACTTTTTATGTACAGCAAAACCCAGATTGGTTATTGCGAACCCATACCAGTAATGTGCAGATACGGGAAATGGAAAAAGGAAAGCTTCCATTGCGTATAGTCATGCCCGGGAGAGTATACCGGAATGAAACGGTGAGCGCCAGGAGCCACTGTTTTTTTCACCAGATAGAAGGTTTGTACATTGATGAAAATGTTTCCTTCGCAGATCTCAAGCAAACCCTTTATTTCTTTGTACAGGAAATGTATGGCAAGAACATAAAAGTGAGGTTTCGTCCCAGCTACTTTCCGTTTACAGAACCCAGTGCAGAAATGGATATAGAGTGCCAGCTTTGTCATGGTGCCGGTTGCAGTGTATGTAAGCGTACCGGGTGGTTGGAAATACTGGGCTGTGGTATGGTACATCCAAATGTCTTAACCAATTGTAATATTGACCCTGAAAAATATTCAGGCTTTGCTTTTGGAATGGGAATTGAGCGACCCACATTGCTTAAATACGGGATTACTGATATACGCCTGTTTAGTGAAAACGACGTCAGGTTCCTGAAACAATTTACTTCGGCTATTTAATTCAGCGTGTTTGATGGAAAATCAAGCAAGGACAATTTTCCTCCAGGCGATGATCTGGCGTCGGCCGGTTTTGATCGATTCTTTTCTTTTTTTTAGGATATAATATTCGTGATTTCGCTTCAGTAATATTAATTTGAAGTGCAGTAACCTGATTTACCGGGACAGCTCCAAATTTTCATACATGGTATTAAATTCACTCTCAGGTTTTTTTAATACAATAATTCTTTTGGGAATTGTTCAGGGCTTAATCGTAAGCGGCCTGTTATTTTTCTCTAAAAAAAGCCGGTACGCCAATCGCATACTGGGCACACTTGTGTTACTTATCACCTTAGCCAGTTTTAATTTGTATGGTAGCCATTCCAACTGGTTCAATTCGCCCATTATGAATTTTCTTTCACAGGTTATTCCGCTTGTGATGCCGATGGCTTTTGGTCCTTTGATTTTTTTCTATACCCAGTCAATGCTTGATCCTTCGTTTCGTATCAATAGAAAAGACCGCCGACATATTTACCCGGTATTGGTTGACCTGGTTCCGTCTTTAACTGTTTTGATATATGGTTTTGGTTTATTAACGGGGATTGCAAAAAACAATCCCGGGCCATGGGGCGCTTTCATAGACGATTATAATGTATACGCCGATATTCCCCGTTGGTTATCGATTAGCTTTTATGTATGGCTTTCATCCAAATACCTCACAGCGTATAAATTAAAACAACAAACTGTATTAAATGGACAGGCTGTGAATTTTAAATGGCTTATACAATTGGTAAGACTTTTTACCATCTTCCAATCTATATGGCTATTATACCTGGTACCTTATATTATTCCACGTTATTCAAACTGGGTGGTAGATACTTTTGATTGGTATCCTCTTTACATCCCCATGACCATACTTATCTACTGGCTGGGTGTAAAAGGTTATGTCATATCCCAATCAGATTCAAAAAAACAAGCTACGTCTCAAAATGCATTACCAATTGATTTAATCGAAAAAGTAGTGCAAATGCTTAAAATAAAGATAGAAGAAGAAAAACTTTATCTCAACCCGGCGCTGACTCTTGCAACAATGGCGGAAGCTACGGGGTTTTCTCAAAAGATAATTTCTGCTGTGCTCAACCAATACATTCGGAAAAGTTTTAATGAATACGTGAACGAATACCGTGTATATGCATTCAAAGAAAAAATCATGTTACCAGAAAGCAATCAGCTCACAATCGCTGGTATAGCTTCGGAATGCGGTTTTGGATCACAGCCAACCTTTCAAAGAGTATTTAAAGAAATTACCGGGCAATCTCCTTCTGCATTCCGGAAAACTGCGTTACAAACTGTGTAATCGATACTCATTTATGAATTAATCATACTCAAATCCGGATTTGAGAACTGTTTGATTATTTTTATTCTCTATTCAGCAGGAGGTTTGCAGTAAAAATTTACATGAAAATATTTGTGGCATTGATCTTTTTGCTGGCTGCTGCAAATGCTGTAGCACAGGTAACTGATACGTTGATTTCAAAAGGCATGGAACCTGCTGCTATGCAGGAGGATTTCAAATACCTGGTAAGGCTTTTAAAGGAAACACATCCGGGCCTATACCGCTATAATACCCCTGAAATCATGCAGGCTAAAATGGATAGTTGTGAAGCATTGCTGAATCATCCAATGGGTTTTTATGATTTTTACCGCATTATTGAAAGCCTGGTAGCAGATATCCATTGCGCCCATTCTTATTCACTTCCTGTTAAAGATTTTCAGCATTATTTTAATTCGGGTATAAAGACCATTCCTTTTTTTATGTTCCCTGTAAGGGGCAAATTATATGTTTTGTTTAATTGTACCCCGGATCAATCTGTTTTGCCAGGATTTGAATTGCTTGCTATAAACGGGCAAAGTACAGAGGAGATTAAGAAAATGGTGAAACGCTTCTATTGGGCAGATGGCCATATAGAGTTATCAAAAAATGCGGCCTTGCAAGGACAACTCTTCGACTTTTTTTATTACGCATTTGTGGCAAGACCAGATAGTTTTAAGCTGACATTTAAGAATTTGTCTGGTGACACGATTATGATTCAGACAGCAGCCCAGACATTCGCTTCTTATTCAAAATGGATCAAAGAAAATACGGTTAACAAAAAAATGAATGAATGGTATAACAAGCAAAAGAATAAGGAACCCTGGAGGTTAAGTTTTTTGCAGGATGTTAAAGAAACAGCCTTCCTTCGGTTTGATGGATTCGGGGGTACTGGTCAGAATAGCGAAGCTGAAGCCAGGACAGCTTTTAAAAAATTTATGGACAAGGCCATGACAGCAATACAAAAAGCGGGTTGCAAAAACCTGGTGGTTGATGTGAGAAGTAATGGAGGGGGCTGGGACAACCAGGGAGTCGAACTTTTTACGTATTTAATGAAATCCGATACAGCCGTAAGATATTACCGCCGCAAACATGCTATCACTGATGGTTCTGATTTTTTGAAATATTCTGATCTTTCGGCGGATGATTTAAAGAATGTGAAAAGGGAATTAATCCCTGAAAATGATGGCAGCTTTACTTTAAGAGAAGACAAAAGTCCCGACTTACAGTTACAATATCCAAAACCTAATAGGTTCAGAGGGAAACTATATATACTAATGGATGAAAAAACTTTTTCAACGGCATCTGAATTTACGGCTGCGGCCAAACATAATAAACTGGGAATTATGATAGGAGAAGAAACGCCGGGTGCTTATGATGGAGGCAATGGAAGTAGTTTTATTCACTTGCAGTTGCCGAAATCCGGGATTGCAATTGCTACTCCGTTGGTTTATTACCAGATGAACGTTGCTGAAACAAAAGATAGGGGAAGGGGAACTATTCCGGATTACCAGGTTTCTGTTATGATAGAGGATGTTTTGAATCATGTTGATACCCAATTGGAGTTTGTAAAGCATTTGATTGGTAAATGATATAAGCACGTTGCTGTCATATTCAAAAAAAAGGAATAATAAAAACCAATCAGAAGGAATAAAAAAGGAATTTTCATTTGACATGATAAAAAATAAATAGCATGTATAAACTCGTAATAATGATTTGTTACCTGGTAATTTCTGTCAATTGTTCTTTCAGTCAGAATAAATCTGCGCTTTCAAAAAAACATCCTGAAGATTCCTCATTAATATTGGGTCAGCCGTCGGAAACGGTTTTGAAAAGTTATACAGGGGTATATCAACTGACAACAGATAAAAACAGAACCATCACAATTACCAGTGAGAATGATTACCTGCTGGGAGAAATTTCCGGTCAAGCAAGTTTACCGCTCGTATTTAAATCGGTCACCAAATTTGAGTTTGAAGGTGCTACGGATGCAAGTTGTGAGTTTGTATCAGAAAAAGGCAAAGTCGTTAAAATCGTTGTGTTTCAAAAAGGCAAATTTATATGGAGAAAAATAAAATGAAATGGATCCTGAATAAGTGCTGCATTCTTTCATTTTTATCAGTCACTTCCTGTTATGCGCTTTCGGCACAAACCTATCAGGACAACCAATTAATGAAAGATATCGATGAACTGGTATCTCCAGAATTTAAATCCACAGAACCAGGTCTTGCTATTTTAATTGCAAAAAACCGGCAAGTTGTTTATAAAAAAGCATTTGGAAGCGCCAATGTTGAATTGAGTACTGCTTTGCAACCCGATATGATTTTTAGAATAGGATCCATTACCAAACAATTTACAGCCATTGCTATTTTACAATTGGCAGAACAGGGGAAAATTTCATTACAGGATAGCCTGCAACAATATGTAAAAGATTTTCCTTTCAAAGGGTATACCATTACCATTGAAAATTTATTAACACATACTTCGGGTATTGCGGATTACTCCAATGCTGACACAACACACAATCCATATATTGAAAGGGGCGACTTTACTCCCCAACAAATCATTAAATATTTCAGCTACCAGCCGTTGGAATTTAAACCCGGTACAAAATATAATTATTCCAATTCAGGGTATGTGTTGCTGGGTTATATTATTGAAAAAGTAACCGGTAAAAATTATCATGATTACATACAAGAGAATGTGATTAAGCGGGCGGGACTAACACATACACTGTACGCTCATGAACATGCGATTGTTCCCAAAAGGGTTAGCGGTTACACAAGAGATCAGGGATACTATGAAAATGCAGAATACCAATCGCTTTCAATAGCATTTGCTTGCGGCGATTTAATGTCAACAGTGGAGGATTTGTATCAATGGAACAATGCATTGCTTGACTATAAACTGGTTAAAAAAGAAACATTGGAGAAAGCATTTTCGCCTTATAAATTAGAAAATGAAACGGAAACAAATTACGGCTATGGCTGGTTTGTAAATGAAGTAAATGGAAGTAAATGCATTCATCATGAAGGTCAGGTAAACGGCTTTATTTCACTGGAACAATATTTCCCAAAAGAAAATGTGTTTGTAGCTGTTATGACCAATATGCAGTCTGGCGAAGACAGCACTGATTTTAGTACCAAAAGATTTGAGCTCTTTAATAAAATTTCCATGCTGGCAATTGGACAGGAAATTATAAAAGAGATTAGTTCTAAAGATAACAGGTCAGAAGACAATTTAGGAACATATACACAGGGAAAAGAAGAATTTACTATCACAAAAAATAAAGACAAACTCATTATTAACCTGCCAACCGGTGGACATTTTGAACTGGTCCCTGTTGAAGGAAATAAGTATATGATAAGAGGTGTTTCACCACAATGCACGGTGAAATTTATAAAAGATAAAACAGGCCAGGTTACGGAAATGATTTCTGTACAAAAAGGAATATTCAATTGGGTCAAACTGGAAGATACAATGAATGTAAAGGTTTCAGGAGATAATGAGTTTGAAAGTTACGCGGGCAAATACCAGTTACTTACTATGCAGGGGGCATTCACTACAGTAACTATTGTGAATGGTCATTTAATGGCTGAAACAACTACCGGCCTGGCGAAAGCTGCATTAATACGGATAGCAGAAAATAAATTTAAGTATAGTATGCCAGGAACTGATTTGCAATTTGAATTTGTAAAGGGAAAGAAAGGAAAGATTAATAAAATAATTGTAACACAGGCAGGTGAGATGCACAGTAGAAAAATAAAATAAAAATAACAAATACATTTTATGATTACAAGGACAAAAAAAGCATTCGTAATTCTCATCATTACTATTCTTGAATTTTCAATGGTGAGTGGACAAATTGAAAATACCAGGTGGAAGGCAACGCTTCAGATAAACGGGCCGGTTAACTCTATTATTGATTTTAAAAGAGACTCCGTTTCAGTGTACACTACTGCAGATAGTAATATCATTGAACAAATGACTTATAAAAAAAGGGATACTTTACTGTCGCTGCTCAAATTTGATGGGCAAAGTGACTGTGACAACAATACCATTGGCAATTATTCCTTTCAGTTAAGAGGGGATAGTTTGTTACTGAGACTTGTAAAAGATGATTGTGATGACAGGTCTTCGGTAATCTCAAATACCGTTTGGAAAAAACTACAAGTATATCCGGTAATAAAAGTTGCAGATGCCATTTTGAAACAATATACCGGTGTTTATGCTACCGACCCTGCACACCCAATAACAATAAGTCTGGAAAACGGTATACTCTACGCAGAAGGTAAGAATAATAATTTACCGAAATCAGCATTCACACCCATTTCTGCTTCCAAATTTTTTTTAAAGATTGCTGCAGTTGAAATGGACTTTGTAAGAGATGCAAATGGGAGTGTTGTAAAATTGATTTCCCATGAAGAGAAGGATTACGAACTGAAGAAAATAAAATAACTGAATCTGTTGAATGCGTTAAAGTAATACAATCGCTGATTATTCTTTTAAAAATCCTTTCACTGCTGCGTTGCAGCGGACATAATAAATGCCTTTTGATAGATTACTAACATTCAGCTGCATGGGCCGTGAAAAAGCAGCGGATGAAAATTCTTTCAACACTTTACCTGTGGCATCATACAGCGTGATAGTAACGGGATATTGCGGCAAGCCGTTGATGTACAAATAATTTTTAACGGGATTGCCAACAATCATCCAATTACTTTTATCAATAGCCTTTGCCAAAATTACATTGGAAAAATATTTATTCCCATTGGGCATATAAGCGGCAATTCTATAATAAATATTTGATGTCATGGTGCTTTCATCAGTAAACTGGTAACGATTAATTTCCAGCTGCTGATTTATTTTTCCAACCTGCTGCCAGCTTAAGCCGTCTGCTGATTTTTCGATAGAAAAATACATGACATTCGTAAGTCCCTGCAAATTCCATTTTAAAAGATAGCTGCCGTTATTGATTTTAGTTGATGAAAGTGCTATAAATTTTGAACTCAGCAAAAGATTACAATAGGTCTCCGGAATGTTAGAAACAGAAACGGAATAGTTTGCATTTACAGTTCCATTTGCGCCGGCCGTTGCTCCTGTGTTTCCATTGCCGCTAACAGGGTTACTATTGAAGGCAACACCCGCCGCACCACCCATCGCTGTATTTGTTGATGATGGAGGAATGGCAGCGGTATAATAGATAACGCCGGCACTTCCACCTCCACCACTTCCATAGCACCTGCCTGCAATGTTCAAATTATTCTCATCACCGCCAACACCTCCATTTACTGTTACATTAACAGATCCGGTATAGGTGGCAATATCCATTATGATAGTTCCACCGGCACCCGCACCCGATGCACCATCTCCAATGGTAGAAGTGCCATTGGAACCATTTGCTGAAATTGTATTAGCATTACCCACAAGCTCAAGCGCTTTTATAAAAACAATGCCGCCACCGTTACCACCTCCGGTTGTTACAGCTATTCCATTTGCATGACCTGTTCCGCCGCCACCACCCATAAAAATTTTATTACCGGCATTACTCAATGCATAGGCGCCAAAACCGGGATAATCTCCCCGACATCCAACTGTTCCCGTGTTATTTCCACCACTGCCACCAATAGAAAGGTTGCCACCACCACCACCGCCATTATTATGATCATTGCCACCACCTCCTGCATTGGCAGCAGCTCCTCTTCCGCCGCTATACGTATTGCTGAGGTCAGCAATGCCTTCACCTTTATAGTTGCCGCCATTGGTAAGGGTTGTGGTATTATAAAAATAATCTGTATAGAAAAAAAAGTTACTGCAGGTACCTGTTAAAACTTTGAAAGGGCCGCCCGTAAATCCGTTATCCGTAGCCGAAACGCCGGCTTGCAGAGTAAGCGTACCATTTACAATCAATGCTAAAACGCCGCCGGTTCCGGTTATTTTGTCCCAGGGTTGTGTTTGCAACCCGGTTGTTATCGTTGCATTTGGATAGGAAGGAACCCTGACTATTTGTACAAATCCATTGACAGGATCATAGGTTTTTGAAATCTTACTCAGCAGATAAATACGCGTGGGTTCCAAACCGCAGATAACATTCATCTCATAATTGCCGGCATCATTATAGGCAGTAATCGATCCAAATGAACTATTGTTGCTGGTATTAACGGTAGCACCTTTCATTTGAATAAGCATTACATTATCGAACAGCGACAAGCCTGCAGTGGATACCATGTCGATGCTCGACTGAGCTGTATTGATGGATGTTACTTTATAATATGCATTAATGATTCCGCCAATATTGGTTTGCGCATAAGCGGCGGCGGGAGTTAATAGTAATCCGGCAAAACACAACAGCAGCACAATTATACTACGGCATAGTACAGGTTGTTTCATGGATATTTGTTTAAACATTGCGCCTATATCAAACGAAAAATTAGCCATTTTGTTGGATGCATACAAGTGTTTATACTTATTAAATAATAACAGCAATTGTGCATTGAATGCCAAACCCTTATTTGTTTTATTCGCTGGTACAGAGCCGTTTTAATTTAACTTAGCGGGTAAAATTCAATCAAAATGGATCGGATCATTTGCGTTTGCGGAGCGGGTACAATGGGAAGTGGGATTGCAGAGGCTGCTGCTCAAGCTGGTTTTCATACACTTTTGTATGATGTGAATGCTGGCAAGTTAGCAAATGCACAGCAAAATATTGCCGGAAACCTGCAAATGCTGGTTAATAAAAAAAAACTGGATTCGGGCTCAATGGAGAATATTATCAGCCGCCTTCATTTCTCCAACAATATGAATGATTGTATAGCCGATATATTTATTGAAGCCATTGTAGAAGATCCAAAAGTGAAAGCCGGTTTATTTAACCAACTGAATGAAATCAATCACAGCGAAGTTGTTTTTGCAACAAATACATCATCACTTTCTGTTTCTGAAATTGCAAGCCAGGTAATGCATCCGGAAAGAGTTATTGGCATGCACTTTTTCAATCCGGCCCCGATTATGAAACTGGTTGAAGTAATAAGTGGTAGTAAGACCAGCCAGGAAACCATAGCATCTATATTTTTACTCGCTAAGCAAATGGGCAAGACTCCGGTTTTATGCAAAGATGCGCCAGGTTTTATAGTAAATCATGTGGCCCGGCCCTATTACCTGGAAGCGCTTCGCTTGGTTGAAGATGGAAATGCAACTTATGAAGAAATAGACAAATTAATGGAGTCTGCCGGATTTAAGATGGGTCCGTTTGCATTGATGGATCTTATTGGCAACGATATTAATTATGCTGTCAGTTGTTCTGTGTATAATGCATTGAATAAACCTGAACGATTGAAGCCTTCTGCTATACAAAAAGATAAGTTAACCAATGGTGAATTGGGAAGAAAAACAAAAAAGGGATATTATATTTACTGACGGTCGTTTCGCAAACATATAATCAAGTAACTTCGCCGTTCATAACTAACCAGCTATTAACGCAGCAAAGAAAATATTTATCACAGGTGGTACCGGTTTCCTGGGCGCTTACATCATAAAGGAATTGGTCGATAAAGGATACAATGTACTAGCGCTTCACCGGAATAAAAAGCTGCCATCATTTATACCAGCCACCATTTTTGATAAGATTAATTGGGTAGAAGGTAGCCTGCTTGACATGCCTGTTTTGGAAAACGCAATGGCAGGTGTTGATGTGGTTATACATGCTGCCGCTAAGGTTTCTTTTATTTCCAGGGAAGAGCAATCCATGTTTCAAACCAATATTGACGGTACTGCAAATATGGTAAATGCAGCATTGTCTGTGAAGGTGGGCAGGTTCGTTCATATTAGTTCAGTGGCGGCATTGGGTCGCACATCCAATGGCGAAACGGTGGATGAAAACAAGAAATGGGAGGACAATAATATCAACACAAAATATGCTGTAAGTAAATTCCATGCAGAGATGGAAGTGTGGAGAGGAATAGGAGAAGGATTAAACGCGGTAATAGTAAACCCGAGTACTGTTTTGGGTTATGGCGACTGGAACAATTCCAGCAGCGCAATTTTCAAGAACGTATTTTATGAATTTCCATGGTATAGCAATGGCATCAATGGATTTATTGGTGTAGAAGATGTAGCGAGGGCCACTCAATTGCTAATGGAAAGTGATATCAGTAACCAGCGCTTTATCTTAAATACTGATAACTGGACATTCCGGCATTTATTCAATACCATCGCAGATGGATTTGGTAAGAAACATCCGCATAAAGAAGCTACTGAATTATTGGCAGCCATTGCATGGAGGCTTGAAAGAATTAAATCTGTATTTTCTGGCACACCTTCATTGCTAACAAAGGAAAGTGCAAGGATAGCACAGACCAAAACCTATTTCGACAATACAAAAATTCTGAGCGCGCTGCCGGGTTTTTCATTCACTCCGCTGGAATCTGCTATACAAATGGCCTGTAATCATTATTTGCAATCCCTTTAATATTTCCGGCAGCCTTTTTGATTTGTTAACATGCATTTGTGAGATGTTTGGTGCAATTATAGCGGCATAAGAACGTTTTATTTTCAATTATACATAATGAAGAACCTGTTATTTCTTTTAAGCTCAGTTATTTCTCTTTCTGCATTGGGGCAGGAATTTACCACAACCGGCAAAGTAACGGATGCCGATAGTAAGTTACCATTGGCCGGCGCTTCTGTGTTTTGTCAGAATACCACCAAAGGAACAATGACAAATGCCGAGGGAGTATTCAGTTTGCAATTATCTAATGGAGGATATGATCTTATCATTTCCTATACAGGATATGAAACGCAGGTGGTGCGTATCAGTACAACTGAAGCTGCCAACCTCAATGTGGAATTAAAGCAAAAGGACAAAAGCTTGCAGGAAGTTGCCGTTATTGGTACCAATGAAGTAGTGGATGGTCTCGCTAAATACGGGACATTTTTTATAAATAATTTCATCGGTACAACTGGCAATTCGGTTAAATGCAAAATTCAAAATCCCGAAGCATTGCATTTCTATTATAATAAGAAGAGGAACCGGCTTAAAATTAAAGCCAGCGAGGAACTTATTATTATAAACGAGGCACTGGGTTACAAAATCAAATACCAGCTGGATTCATTTGCTCATGAATACAACAGTAACATGAGTATCTATACAGGCGTTCCTTTTTATGAAGAACTGACCGGTACGGATGAACAAAAAATCATTTGGAAACAGAACCGTGAGAAGGCTTACAAAGGATCAAGACTGCACTTTGTAAGGAGTTGGTATGAACACAACCTGGAAAAAGAAGGTTTTGTGATTGAACACGTAGATCCCACTTCAGTAAGATTGAAAACAACTTCCATAGAAAATCCTTACGATACCAGCTTGTTCAGGGAAGTAGAAAATAAAGATGTTGAAATAAATTATAATGGCAGGCTCCGTATTATTTATAAGAACGCCTTACCAGATGCTGCCTATCTAAGCGAAAGTAAGTTGCCTGCTTATTTAAAATCACAGATAACCATACTCGATATAAACGATGGTTTTGTAATTCAGCAGAACGGATATTTTTATGATCAAAACGATGTAACGAATATTGGATACTGGAGTTGGGAAAAAATGGCTGAGGCATTGCCCTACGATTATAAACCAGATTGATCTATCCTTCTTTGGTCATTACTTTCTTCCATAATTCTGGAATGCGTTTGATCCAGACGAGTTCTCTTCTTTTTATAGAAGCTTCTTCTGTGGGTGTACCCCAATATACCTTTCCTCCTTCGAGGGAAGACGGAATACCACTTTGCGCCAGTATAACTGCATTGTCGCCTATTGAGAGTGTTTTGCTCACGCCAACTTGTCCCCATAGAATTACACCGTTGCCAATCTCTACTGCGCCGGCAATTGCAACCTGTGCAGCCATTAAACAATTTTTGCCGACAACAGTATCATGACCAATGTGAACCAGGTTATCCAGTTTTGTACCACTGCCGATAATAGTATCATTGGTAACCCCGCGATCAATGGTACAACCCGCACCAATCTCTGCATGGTCTTCTATAATAACACGGCCGCAACTTTCCATTCTCCGGTACCATAGTTCACGATCTTTTTTTGTGTTATAGTAAAACGCATCTGATCCAATAACTGTTCCGGCCTGGATATAAACATTGTTACCAATCAAACAGTGATCAAGTATGGTAACGTTGGGTTGAATGATGCAGTTTTTCCCAATGATCACATGGTGCCCGATAAATGTATTGGGTGCTATATAAGTTCCTTCTCCTATTTGCGCAGAATCGCTGATTAATTTGGTAGCAGGTTCGAAAGGTCTGAAGTGATGTATAATTTTGAGATAGGATTCAAATGGCTGTTCAACTACCAGTAACGCTTTACCTTCCGGAATATCGGTCACTGCCTTATTGATGATGATAAAATCAGCTGCTGAATTAATACAGGTATCATAATATTTGGGATGATCCACAAATGCCAAATCGCCCTTTTCTACCTTATGCAGCTCATTGATGCCGGTGGCCTGACCTTCTTTATTGCCAATCAAATCAGCACCTAAAAATTCTGCCAACCAGGGCAATGAGACAGGAGATGGGAAACGCATACATTTAATTTTTAGCAAAAGTAAAGCAACTGATTTATCATTTAATAATTCCTTCTTACTATCACAAGTAGCTGTGAAAATGATCTTACCCTGCAATAGAATTGGCGAACTTACCAAGTGTTGAATAAGCGGATATCATGATTCTCTTTCGTTCGGGTAAGCATAATCAATACGTGAATGGCGTCGAAAAGGAAATATGGACGAGCCCGGGGCTTCATTCAGCAATGATTCATTACTTTAACGAATTTTTTTTGAAGCCTTCCTGGCGGGTTGATCTTTCAATATGCAGTAGTTAATAACAATAAGATGAGTTTATTCATCAATGGGAATTATTTGGGTAATTAATAAAGCAAAGCTTATAATATAGTGTTGGCAATAGTTTCAGCCAACTGTAATTATAAAAAGCATATAGATTATCTCAATGTAAAACCAATGCAGTACATAAACTCACTACATAAACATTGTTTAGTGATACCTATTATCCACAGTCGAAAATAAAATGTGCATAAAATTTATTAAAATATTTTTTTTGTTAGCAGAAATAATTTTTAATATTGCATAAGGAAATTTATTTCCTGGTACTTACTAACCCATCCAAATATTAAATCCCCCGATTCATCGGGGGATTTTTTTGTGACTTTTTATAAAAGCTTTGTAGATCCATTGTATTAATGAGCAGGTAAGTTTATATCATTCTGTCTTACTAACATCAACCTTTTCACTGCAGGTAAAACTTCTATTCATTCTAATGCTCCTTCATCCCCACTGTAATTCCAGGTGCTAATTAAACTAATTACTTTACCTTGCTAAAAAACAAGCACCTATGTTAAAATCAATGACCGGGTTTGGAAGAGTGGAAAGACCTGTGGGCGATAAAATGTTTTTAATTGACATCAAATCGCTCAATGGAAAACAATTTGAACTGATGTTGAAGATGCCGGCCTTTTTAAAACCTTTTGAATTTGATATCCGTAAGATTTTATCTACGCAACTGGGCAGGGGTAGCATCGACTGCAGTATTAACCTGAAAGAAAGCGGTGCCAGCAAACCTGTCAGCATCAATACTGAACTTGCTAAAGCTTATTATAAGCCCATTGCTGCATTATCAACAGAATTAGGTTTAGATCCATCTGCTATATTAAGTACACTGATTAAGTTACCCGAAGTGATTACACCCACCGGGGAAACACTCAGCGACGAGGAATGGAAGGCCTTTGTAAAAGTGATTGAAGGCGCTATTTTAGATTTAAATGCACATCGTGCAGAGGAGGGTAAATCGCTTGAAGAGGAATTGTTGCTTCGCATCGGTAATATAAAGAAGCAACAGGATGCTATTTTAAAGTTAGAACCGCAACGCAAAATCAAAATAAAAGAAGGCCTTGTAAAAATGCTGGAAGAAAATGCAGGCAAAGATAACTATGACAGCAACCGTTTGGAACAGGAGATCATTTACTATATTGAAAAAATAGACATTACAGAAGAGCAGGTACGTTTAAAAAATCATTGCGAATATTTTACTTCAATTCTACAGGAAGAAAGCGATGAAAAAGGGAAAAAATTATCTTTTGTGTTGCAGGAAATAGGAAGAGAAATCAATACCACTGGCGCCAAAGCTTATGATTCTGCTATCCAGAAATGTGTAGTTATAATGAAAGACGAACTGGAAAAAGCGAAGGAGCAAATATTAAATGTATTGTAATCCTCTGCAACAGTTACCTGGTTGTTTTTGAATCTTATACTATTTTTACAGCATGAACATAATAAAGCACGCACTTCTTTTTCTTGTCGCCTGCCCGCTATTTATAATGTCCTGTAATCCTATTGGAGTATTTGAAGAAAATATTGCCTTTAAAAACCAGGAATGGGCTTCAACCAATAAACCGGCTTTCCGTTTTCATATTACCGATACCGTTGCGGCTTATAACATTTACCTGGTGTTACGTCATACGGATGCATACAGTTACAATAATATATGGATCAGGTTAGCACGTAAGGGACCAGATACCACTTATCAGCAACAGGTGGATCTGCGCCTTGCCAATAATAACCAGGGTTGGCTGGGTTCTGGAATGGATGATGTTTGGGAACAGCGCATTACACTTACACAGGGCACCACTTTATTCAGGAAAAGCGGGGACTATGAATTTACGTTGGAACAAATTATGCGGCAGGATCCACTTCAGCATGTAATGAACGTAGGCATAAGAGTGGAAAAAGCACAATAGCCGAATACATCCCGCAATAATTGCTTTTTGAACAAGATTGAATACAGTACATAAGAATGAGCATTTTCAAAAAGAAGTCACTGATGGTTGCAACAGTGGTATACTGGTTTTTGCTGGTATATATTACTACTGCATTGGTTTGGTGGTTTATTGCACTTCAATCTAAAACACACTTGATTTCTGTGCATGATATGATGGCCTTATCGCCGAATGATCCTTCATTCCTTCAGAAATCAAAAGAGATTACAGACGAAGAAAAACGTAAGACTGCACAATACATAGGAGAGGGTGCAACATTCTTAGTTGTGATATTAATAGGAGCCGTATTTGTTTACCGTGCAGTACGTAAGCAACTGAAGATGACACAGCAGCAACAAAATTTTATGATGGCCATTACGCATGAATTAAAAACCCCCGTTGCTGTTGCGAAACTCAACCTGGAGACCTTGCAGAAACATAAATTGGAGGAAAGTCAGCAACAGAAGTTGATACAAGCTACATTACAGGAGGCCAACCGGCTCAATACGCTCACTAATAACATCCTTATTTCTTCCCAATTGGAAGGCGGTGCATATATAATAACCAAAGAAGATCTTGATTTTTCTTTGCTGGTTTCAAGTTGTGTAAAAGATTTTCGAAGGCGTTTTCCGCAGAGAAAAATAGCAGATAGTATTGAAGATGCTGTTGACATGTTGGGAGATGCACTATTGTTACAGATACTGGTAAATAATCTATTGGAGAATGCCATCAAATATTCTCCCCATGAATCTGTTATTCATATCTCATTAATTAAAACCGAAGACAAGGCCCTGTTAAAAATAAGTGATGAAGGCTCCGGTATTCCTGACAAAGAAAAAAGCAAAATATTTGAGCGCTTTTACCGTATCGGTAATGAACAGGTAAGGAAAGCCAAGGGAACAGGGCTGGGCCTGTATCTATGTAAAATTATCGTAGCAGATCACAACGCTACAATTTCTGTGACAAAAAATCATCCAGCCGGCAGTATTTTTGCCGTGAATTTTCATTTATGAGCAACAAAGACAATACTATTCTCCTGGTTGAAGATGAAGAAAATCTTCACGAGGCACTTAAGCTTAATCTTGAACTGGAAGGTTACCAGGTTGTATCCGCATTGGATGGTATGCAGGCTGTGAAATCTCTGCAGAGCCAGTACTTTGATCTGATGATATTGGATATTATGTTACCTGAGATGGATGGCATTGAAGTATTGGAAACCATCAGGGTACAAAACAATCATGTACCGGTCTTGATATTGAGTGCAAAAAATAGTTCGGCAGACAGGGTACTGGGCTTAAAAAAAGGTGCTGATGATTATCTCACCAAACCGTTTAACCTGGAAGAATTATTGTTAAGGGTTCAAAAGTTGATTGAAAAAAATAAGAAGCTGCTCGATAAAGAAACCATTGGTGAAGTATACCAGTTTGGAAAAAACTCAGTTGATTTCAAGGCCCAGGAAGCTGTTAATAAAAGCGGTGATCATATTCAGCTCAGTAAAAAAGAAACCATGCTGCTAAAATTGCTTTTTGAAAATAAAAACGAAGTGGTAACACGAGAAAAGATTTTACAAACGGTGTGGGGATATAATGTATATCCAACTACAAGAACCATCGATAATTTTATTCTTAATTTTCGCAAGTATTTTGAAGAAGACAGCCGCAATCCAAAATATTTTCATTCTGTAAGAGGAGTGGGGTACAAATACAGTGAATAATAATTGTAGCATACATACAATATTTCCAGCCCGTCGTTCAGATGAATTAAGTTGCTGAATTTTGAAATCGACGAGATCTCTTCTATCATGGAATGGCAAATACATCCGGGTCAAAATCACAACGGAGACCGACTGAACTATTAACGAGTCTGTCATGCCGGCGATAGGAGGCATCTGCTGTCCCTTTGCGCAATAATAATTAGTATAAAGATGATTATGTTATCAGTAGGTATATTAATGAACAATCTTTGTCATGCTGCAATCGTAGAGATCCCTCCTATCGTCGGGATGACAGGCGCCGGGTGTGTAGATTTCAATTTGAGTATTGATTCTGTTGAATGAATTAAGTTGCTGAATTTTGAAATCGACGAGATCTCTTCTATCGTCTGGATAACAGAAGCCGGGTGTGTAGATTTCAATTTGAGTGCTGGTCTATTGAATGATTTCATTTAAAGCTGCTGCCAGTCTTTCCGCTTTTTCCAATTTTAATTTCATATCAGTTTCTGTATGAACGGGTGTATACAAAGCCATTTCGCAATCCAGTAAAACAGAAGAAAGGTTTTGTATTATTTCACCTGGTACGCCGCGTTCGTAAAGCAATTTCGTTACTTCGGGTTTGTTTAAATGACTGGAAGTAATTTGTAGTTTCTCCGACAGTATATGCCAGATAGCATTACCAGTTTCCTTATAAAATAGCTGGCTGTTGGTTGCAGACAATGCCATTTTCGCGGCTTCAAACGGGTCGGCGTTTTCTATTGGTTTCTCCGTTTGAACAACCGGGGGTGCGTTCTTTAATGCGGATTTGATATTCCGGTTTCTTTTCCAGGCAGCAATGATGGCGACTGTCAATATCATTACCGGAAGCAGCCATAGTAACTGTTTGAAATCAAATTGTGTTTCATTGTCTGAAATAATTTTTTGATTTGAGGGTGTTGTTGCCGGCGTATTAATTTTTTTTGCAGACTTTGTAACCTCTACGGTTATGGGGTTTGTATTTATTGTTTTATAGTTATTCTCTTTTGGGTCAAAATAAGAAAACTCAATGGCCGGTATAGTCATCTGCCCTGGTTGTTTCACAGTAAAAGAATATTGGAATAATTTACTACCGGCAATGGGTGAAATAGTTTTGTCGATATCTTCTTTTACCGAGGGTTCCTCTCCGGTAGTCCCGGCGGGCCAGTTTACCTGTGGGGCGTTGATCAAAGGAAGATTCCCTTCGCCTTTTAATTCTACATTTAAAACAGCAATTTCATTAGCTGCTATAACAGGGTTGACCAGAGATGCTGTAATACCAAATTTGCCCACTGCACCATCGAAAGAAACAGGCTTACCATTGGAGGGCAAAGGCTTAACAGTGATGGTTACTGGTTTGCTTGCCAGCACTATCTTTTGTTCTTCCAGTTTTCCCTGGGTTAATCCATCCATATATTCGTCCATTAATTGCTGAACCGAATTCTTACTATTTACTTCATCTGTTCTAATGAATCTAACCGTGTTGTCCAATTCAACAGGATCCAGTTCAAAGCTGCCATCCTGTAATGGATAGAGTTGTACTTTCCGGATGATGTGTACATTGAAAGCCTTGCCATTAATTTTTTCTATATGCGGATTATTGGCATCGGGCTGAATCATATCGTATACACTAAACTGGCTGAGTGAAGGACGTTTGGTAACCCTGGATTCCGACTTTAACCTTGAGCAAAGTTTATAAGTGGCCACAATGGGCTCACCTGCATAACAATTATTTTTGCTTACCTCCAGTTTTACCAACAGGTTGTCTTTAATTTTATCATTTGCATTTTCACCTTTCTTCAATAAATATTCTTCATTTACTTCGGGCGTTTCTTCCGGCAATGCCAGACCGAAGAATGGATTGCCTGCACCAGGATTTGATTTTGATGAAGCTGCATTGCTGACAGACACCGTAACGGAATTGGAAACCAATTTTTTTCCATCTATTACTGCCGATGCACCGGGTATGGTTATTGTGCCAGGCTTATTTGGTTTCAAAACAAAAGACACCCCTTCATATTTCGACATAGCACCGTTTACAATGCTCATTCCGCTTTGCTGATTAGGCCCGGAAACAATATTAAATCCATTGAAGGCGGGTGCGGAAAACTGTTCTACCGATTTGGCATTTTCTACCAGGTACTCTACTTCAACATAATCGTTTTTACTTACCTCTTTTTCATTTACAACAGTAGAAAATTTTACCTGTGCCTGTAACTGCAGGCAGTTGAAATAAAATATAAAAACGGGAAGTAAAATTTTCCTGATACTCATTGAATTGATGTTCTGCAAAATGGTTGAATGCAAATATAAACCTCTGTAATCTGGCAGCTAAATCCTGTTGGGGTTAAAAGGCTGTTAAATGGGATGGCTGATTTATAAATCACCCAGTTGCGGTCGCATCACAATATCTTCAACACAGGCTTGCGCCGAGAGTTGAGAAGCGGCATAGATCATTTTAGCAATGTCTTCCGCCTCCATAATTCTTTTAGGGTCGATGCCGCTATTACTCCAGGAATCAGTATAAGCGGCGCCCGGAAAAACGGAAGTAACTTTAATATTATCCGGTTTCAATTCTTCCCGCAGATTTTTGGAAAACCCATGCATTGCAAATTTGCTAATGCTATAGGCACCACCATTATCATAAGCATGGAGAGAAGCAATGGAACAAAGATTGAAAATATGACCGGATTTTCGTTTCATCATTACCGGTAATAAAATTCTTGTCAACCTGTAAGCGCTGTATAAATTGGTTTGAATCATTTCTTCCAAAACGCCTTCAGCTTCATTGTAAACACTGCCAGGAATAAATCTCCCCGCATTGTTCACCAATACATCTATATTATATGCATTTTTCAAAACCCATTCACCAAAGTCATTCACTTCTTCTTTTTTACTAAGATCCCGCGCTTTGGCTTTTACCTTAATGCCAGGATACCTGGTTAGAAGTTCTTCCATGGTCTTATATAAGGCCACCTCATTGCGTGAGCAGATAAATAGATTGTGTCCGTTAGCGGCAAAAACTTCAGCGATGGACCTGCCAAAACCTTTTGAGGCACCTGTGATTACAATATTCATTGTACCCTGCTTATTTTATAAATTAGAAGCAACTTAAAATTAATCAACAATGTTCATTTCTATTTAATAAATTGAAAAATCAAACCCTACATTTGCCGCATTACTCACTATATCTGCATTTCGGTGAAATACAAACATCTTTTTTTTGACCTTGATCATACGCTCTGGGATTTTGAAGCCAACAGTCGCCAAACGCTCACGGAGTTATATGATAGTATGCAATTAAAGGAAAAAGGTGTGCATGATTTTGAATTGTTCCATAGAAAGTACCTTATTCACAATGAAAAATTATGGTCGCGTTACCGGAAAGGATTTATAAAAGTAGATGAATTACGCTGGAAGCGGATGTGGCTCACTTTACTTGATTTTAAAATTGGCGATGAAAAATTGGCAAGGGAAATGGGTGTGGTATTTCTTGAGTCATTGCCTACCCGCACTATTTTATTTCCCTATGCAAAGGAAATCCTGACCTATCTCAACGAAAAGCAATACATTTTGCACCTTATTACGAATGGTTTTGAAAAAACACAACACAGTAAACTTCAACATTCAGGGCTTGATACTTTTTTTAAAGAAATTATTACTTCCGAAGGTAGCAACAGTTTGAAACCTCACAAAGCCATATTTGATTATGCGCTGTTAAGAACCAATGCGCAATTAAAGGAAAGCATAATGCTAGGTGACGATCTGGAAGTGGATATAGATGGCGCGCGAAATGCCGGTATGGACCAGGTTTATATCAATCATGTAAATAAGGAGCCAGTTATAAAGCCAACTTACACTGTTACTTCATTGAAAGAACTGGAACAGATATTCTGATCAAAAAACCCTTCCGGCTGGAAGGGTTACTGAATAAGTTGAGCGATTATGCTTTTTTCTCTTTGTCTTCTTTTTTGCCGCAGCATTTACCACCTTTGGTACAGGTCTTCTTCGCCTTTTCTTTTGTTTTTGATTTATCACCGTGTGCAAACGCAACACCTGAAATCAGGAAAGCCGCTGTGGCCAACATCAATACTTTTTTCATACGACTGTTTTTAGTTTTACGTGGTATCAAATATAATATAATAATGTGGAAATATGGAAATGTGATAATGAAAGCCTCCGCCTATTTAACATTTGTCTCACCTGCCTGCCAGCAAGCAGTTTTTCAAATTTTTAACATTGCTTAGATACTTGCCAAAACAGTTACTCCTCCCTTAACCACCTGGTTCAACTGAACTTCAACTTTAGTTCCTACAGGTAATAAAATATCTACGCGGCTGCCAAAGCGAATAAACCCCAATTCATTGGTTTGTTCTACTTTTTGCCCCACCTGTAAATAATTAATAATGCGTTTTGCAAGTGCGCCGGCTATTTGTTTTACCAGTATTTCTCCTTTTGGATGACGGATCACTACTGAATGTCTTTCATTTTCTGTAGAAGATTTTGGATTCCAGGCTACCAGGTATTTTCCTTTGTGGTATTGATTATAAGTTACTACGCCACTTAACGGGTTCCGGTTTACATGTACATTTGCCGGGCTCATGAAAATAGAAATCTGCAACCGTTTTTCTTTGAAGTACTCCACGTCGAACATTTCTTCAATCACAACCACCTTGCCATCTGCCGGTGCAATTACTTTATTACTATCGATGGTGAGTTTACGATTGGGAATGCGAAAAAATGAAATGATAAATAATAGCAAACCAAATAATCCCAATACAATCACCCAGTTTAGCCAGCCAGCATAAAAGCTGACATACCTGAATGACAGCAATGTAAGCAGAGCAAAAATAATAATAGCAATAGCAATGGGTTTATAACCTTCTTTGTGTATACGCATTGGTTGACTAAAACTTGAAGAGCAAAAATAAGGTAAAGGAGTGAGTGGGCAATAGTGAGTAGCTAGTAACGAGTGGGGCAGTGAATTTAAGTTATAAAGGCATATTTAATTGTAAGATTCATTCGTCTTTAATTAGGATTGAAATATTATTTAATAAATAATACTACATACAACCATACTACAGGTGTAGCGAGTAACAGGGAATCAAATCGATCCAGGAAGCCGCCGTGGCCGGGGAAAATACTTCCGCTGTCTTTTACATTCGCCATGCGTTTGAGTTTACTTTCCAGCAAGTCTCCGGTTGTACCAACAACTGCCGCGATTGCTGCAATAGCAGCGCCATCGACCCAACTAAATCCGAGCCAATAGGCAAACAATGAAATACTCACTATACATAAGATTGCACCTCCGATAGTGCCTTCCCAGGTTTTTTTAGGGGATATTTTCGAAAAGGTTGTTTTGCCAATAAATGAACCCACCAGGTATGCCGAAGTATCATTTGCCCAGATGGATAGTATAATTGCAAGGGGAATCACAAAGCCCATTTGATATAGATGTCCGGTCTTTGTTAACCAGGTTTCGGATAGACTTCTCAAATCCATCATCAATCCCCAGCTCAATGAAATATACACCCAACCAAAGGCAGAATGGGCAATGTTTTTTAAGATCAGTTGCCTGGCAAATAGTAGTTCAATGATAGGAAGCATAAAAACGGCAATCATTGCCAGCCACCAGCCAATCGCATGTAATTTGATGCCAGCAAAAACAAAGGCATCATTGGTGAAATAAAGCATGAAACACCAACCTGCCAGCCGCACGCCATATTTATGAAATGGGCTGATGTCTTTATAACCTGGATCAATCAGCGCCACCAGTTTCTGGTATTCTGCCCAGCAACCAAAATGGATAATTGAAAATAAAATAAAAAAACTCCAGTTGTTCCATAGCAAACCCAGCAGCATAACGGCTACGAATACACCGGATGTTGCGGCCCTTGTTTTAAATGTTGCAATATTGAGTGCCATGTCAAAAATTTACTGTCGCTCCATGGAGCGATGGTCTTGAAGTGTGCCCCCCATATCACCGGGGTAAACTTTCAAGATCGATGTTATGTAAAACAAATGCTGGTTACAGCATTGAATCTTGTTTTTAAAAATACACAATGTTTTGATCAGCATCATGCCAGATTGGATTCAACGGAGGGTCCGTCCATGGGCGGAATTTTACTAATCAATCGTTGATTTGATATTTGTTTGTATTGGCGCATTACCAGCAGCAGTAAAACGAAACAAGGGATGGCCCACCATATCGGAAAATCTGCATCCGCCAAATCTTTAACAGGTTTGCCATGCAGGCTGAGGAAGTACATATAAGAAACAGCAATTGCATTATTTAAGAAATGAGCGGAAACAGACAACCAGATACTTTTTGAATAATAATAAAGCAACCCTAAAACCACTCCCAATGCAAATCTTGCAAGAAATCCATAATAAGACATATGAATTGCACTAAAGATAATGCTGGTCACAATGATGGCTGCTATAGGATTTTTAAATAAACCAGTTAGTATTTTCTGAAAGCCACCCCGGAACAATGTCTCTTCAAATACAGCAGGCAATAGTGCCAATACAATCAATGAATAAATAAATTCTGCAAATGAACGGATAGTGGCCAGCGATTCTACCTGTGAAGCATAGAGGTCCTCCATTTTTTTAAAAGCGGTCTCCCATGATTTTGGAATGGGAATCATCGCGTTCAATTCACCGAGCGCACTCACTAATGGGAAACACAACAGCATAATACCAAATACCAGTAACAATTGTTTTAGTGAAAACCCTTCAGTAAATCCAAGCCATTTAAATGGTTTGCGGCTCATGAGCGCAGCGCATGCAACTGCCGGAATAAAAATGGCAAAGCAGGCAGATACCAACTGAACCATCCTCGCAGCGTTGGCAAATTGCGGATTCTGCATATCTTTTTCAATGTTTAGTATTTGGTTGCCTGTCATGCCTACCCAAACACCTGCGCCAATCAGGCTGCCAATAAAAATGCCTACAAAGACAAACCCGATAAGAATAAAAAATGCGGCTGTTGCCGATAAGTTCCTGGTTTCTTTGGTTTCAAACATGTGCTTACAAATAAGTATGTAAATTTGCCGTTCTTTAAAAACAAATGGTAACAATTGGCAAGATACAACTTCCGGACTTTCCACTTCTCCTTGCACCCATGGAGGATGTGAGTGACCCACCGTTTCGTGCTGTTTGCAAAGACAATGGCGTGGATCTGATGTATACAGAGTTTATTTCTTCTGAAGGTTTGATACGTGATGCTATTAAAAGCCGTCAGAAGCTGGACATATTTGATTATGAACGTCCCGTTGGTATTCAAATATTCGGGGGCGATGAAGATAGCCTTGCCATGGCGGCAAAAATTGTAGATGTTACCAATCCGGATTTACTGGATATTAATTTCGGTTGTCCAGTTAAGAAAGTTGCATTGAAAGGTGCAGGTGCCGGGGTATTGAAAGATATCGATCTTATGGTGCGTTTAACCTCCGCCGTTGTAAAAGCTACTTCATTGCCTGTAACGGTGAAAACAAGATTGGGTTGGGATGATAGCAACCGAAATATTGAAGAAGTGGCGGAAAGATTACAGGATGTAGGTATACAGGCACTCGCCATACACGGACGTACCCGTACACAAATGTACAAAGGAGAAGCAGATTGGTCATTGATTGGAAAAGTGAAAAGTAATCCGCGTATAAAAATTCCCATATTTGGTAATGGCGATATTGATTCACCTGAAAAAGCATTGGAGTATAAAAACAGGTATGGCGTTGATGGAATAATGATTGGTCGCGCTGCCATTGGCTATCCTTGGATCTTTAATGATATAAAACATTATGTAAAAACAGGAGAACACCTGCCATCACCATCGTTGAAAGACAGGGTTGCTGTTTGTAAAAAGCATTTACATAAATCAGTAGAATGGAAGGGACCTATCGTTGGTATTTTTGAAATGCGCCGTCACTACGCCAATTATTTGAAAGGCTTGCCCAATATTAAAGAATACCGCTACAAATTGGTCACCCTGAAGACAGCGGAAGAAATTTATGAAGTGCTGGATGAAGTGGCAAGGGTATATGCCGGATTTGAATTTGTAAAGACGCCGATTGAATTGATTAATTACCACGAGAAATGCCCGGTATAATAAAATTCAAACTAAAAATTTAAAACTAAAAATTAAAAGATGTAAGGTTGGATTGCATTTGTATATTTTAATTGCAATACATTTTTAAAGCCATCAGTTTTTTTCAAACAGGCTTTCGAGTCCCTTGCTGTATATATTGGCTCTTTTTTCTGCGAAATAGTCTGCGCCCAACATGAGTGCGGCTTGTATTGCCAATGTAACACCTACACCATACCAGAAAGTCTTACCAGGATTGCTTTTGTAAAAGAAAATCAATAGGGCAGCTGCCAATACACAGGATATCTCAATCCAGCGATAGATAATAAAATTTCTATTCACTACTTTCATCCTCGGCAATTCTTCATTTTTTAGTTGATCAGGATTCATGTCGTGGGCATAGACATTTCTTACCCTGTCTTCATCACTTCTTTTATATAAAGTATACCCGGATGCTATTTGTACAAGCCCGATCACAATCAATGGAATGGCAGCTCCTTTATAAAAATTGGTTTTCAGAAAAAAGAAAAACGCAATCGCCAGCACCAAAGCAACGATTCCAATAACAAGAAACAAAAGACTTTCCTGTTTTTCGGCGATGAAATATTTTTCAATATCTGTTTTGGAAAACATCTGCATTTATTTGCAGAAAGGTACAATTATTATTGAATGCCCAACAAATGAACAACGTTGAATTTAATATGATTCAACGGCATGCCTGATCGTTTCACCGGAAGGATCTATGGCCGGTCCGAAATAGTTGGTTAACATTCCTTCTTCATTCACGAGGTATTTCGAAAAATTCCAGGAAGGCGCCTTATTGTTCCAGCCATTTTTGCTGCTATCCGTGAGCCATTGAAATATTGCATTTTGGTTGGCATCCCTGACAACGATACTTTTTTTCATCAATGGAAATTCAACTCCAAAATTCTGTTTACAAAATTCCGCTATCTCATGGTCGCTTCCTTTTTCCTGTTCTTTAAAATCATTGGCAGGAAAGCCAATAATAACCAGTTTGTCTTTGTAACTACTGTATAGTTTCTGCAGGTCGCTATATTGCTTTGTATAGCCGCAGTCGCTGGCGGTATTCACCAGCAACACCTTTTTTCCTTTCAGCGCTGATAGATCCAGTTCTTTGCCATTGATCAACGTGCCTTTTAACGAATAAAAAGCCACCTGCGGAACTGCTTTTTTATTTGAAAGGGTATCTGCGTTTTTATCGCCCAGTTTGCTCAACCAGACAAACATGGGATAAAATGCTTTTAATATTTTTTGCCTGCCTGTCATATGTACTGAATTAATATTAACGATAAATATGTAGCCTGCCATGGAAATAATTATCATTCCAATTACAATAAATATCTTTTTGAATGAACTATTTTTCATTGTCGATGGCTAACTATTGCTGATCCGTGAAGATACGAAGGCAGATGGATGTTGGTGAGTTTGTTGCTATGTATTGATTGCCGGACCTTAAGTTATTAGACAAACCTCTAGTTATCTGAGAGTGCAATTGTGCCGGGAGTTATTATTGATTAAAACATGCGGCTTTTTTATCATCTAAAAAACTATGTCAGAAGAAACCGGGCTTGTATTTTTTTGCCGCAGGAAAGCCCTGATTTTTTTTAAAACGGAAGAAATATTCTTATTGATTTCGTGTTTTGAGATTTTTAGTACCTGCAGTTCCAGTTTTTTCATGATAAAATCACGTGCTTTATCATTGTCTGTTGCGTAGTTATTTTTAAGGGTGTCAAGTTCCAATACCAATCTCATTTCTTCGCAATAGAAATCTGCAATGTAAAACGAAATGGTATTGTCTTTTTTATAAACAATAACCGGGTGCCGGCGCAGGAAATGATATTCTTTTAATTTCCCTTCATTCAATTGAACCCATAATATTTTTTCTTCCCTGGATTGGAATCTTTTTAACTCATGTGTAAATGAAAGGTAAGCAGATAAATTATTATCCGTGTGGTCCCTGTCTCCGGGCTTTACCGTTTCAGTAAGATTCCGACTCATTAGATGATTTTGTTGAAAAACAAAAGATTCATTGAGACAAAACTATGGGAACAGGCAATTAATATAAAAGTGTTTGTTACGCTGACTGTTCGTTTTTTTCTGCTGTTTAGGGGAGAGAAATCTGCAAGTATGCCGGGGAAATCTAAGCTGTATTTGTAGATAGCAACATCTTTTTACTGTTGCATTCTAACTCAGTTCAGGATCAATATTGTAACAAGTCTATTTAATAAACCATTTAAAAATTTTCAGCTTCCCTTTGAAAGAAGGATATTTAAGCGATGGGTCGAACCAAACAGGTGTTTTCATTACCGGTTTTTGCCGGGTGAATGTGTTGAAAGTAAATTGCCCGTGATAGGCGCCTATCCCGCTGTTGCCTACTCCGCCAAAAGGCAGATGATGATTGGTAAAATGCCAGTCAGTGTTATTGATGCATCCCCCTCCAAAGGGAACGGCATTTATCCATTGCTGTTGCTTTTTTGATGATGCGGTAAACAGGTAGAATGCAAGAGGGTTTGCGTTGCGTTGTATGATGGACATCGCTTCTTCTGTTGAATTGAAAGTAATAACCGGTAAAAGGGGACCGAAAATTTCTTCCGTCATAAGTGGTGCTTCCAGTGATACATTATCTAATAGGGTAGGCGCTATGTATAATTTGCTTTTATTATGGTCGCCGCCGCAAATGATATCGCCCTGGTTCAAATAACCAATCAACTTATCAAATCGCTTTTCATTAATGATTTTTCCATAATCGTAACTGGTAGATGCATCGCTACCATAAAATTGCAGGATAAGTTTTTTTATTTTGTCTATCAAGATATCCTTAACAACACTGTTCACCAATAGATAATCCGGCGCGATACAGGTTTGGCCCACATTTAAAAATTTCCCCAATACAATTCTTTTTGCAGCAGTCTCCAGGTTGGCATCAGCTTCTACAATGGCCGGACTTTTACCGCCCAGCTCCAACGTAACCGGCACCAAATCCTTTGCTGCTAACTGGTAAATGATTTTTCCAACCGGTATACTGCCGGTATAGAACACGTGATCAAAGCGGAAGGCATTCATCATTGCAGGAACCGCTATGGCGCCGTCGCCCTGGATAAGTTTTATATAATTTGTTTCAAAAGCGGTATTGATAATTTTTTCAATAACGGCTGCAGTAGCCGGTGCCAGTTCAGAAGGTTTAATTACTGCACAATTTCCTCCGGCAATGGCGCCTACCAACGGAATCAGTAACAGTTGCAAAGGATAGTTCCAGGGAGATATAATGAGTACAACACCTAATGGGTCGCGGTATATTTTACTGGACGAAGGCATGTTTACCAAATCGGTTCCGGCCAATTGAGGCTGCATCCATACCCTTAAATTTTTTATGGTAGTATTCAGCTCGGCCAATAGTAAGCCAAGTTCTGATGCATAAGCTTCTTCAGGGCTTTTCTTCAAATCGCTATAGAGTGCATCATTGATTGCCTGCTCATGCGCCAAAACGGCTGATTTTAATTTTTTTAATTGGTTCAGCCGAAATGCATACGATCTTGTTTCTCCACTATTGAAGTAATTACGCATAGCTGTAAGTGACGGCAAGAGACTTTCGGTTGACATATTTTTGAGTTAGGAAGCTTTTTATTTAAAGTACCTGTTTGAGGTCTAAGGTTACTTAATTTTGATCTTGCTAATTAAAGAAATATCATTCTAGGTTTAAAGTTCAAGGTTGCTTAGTCTTTATCTCGCTAATTCTTTTTTGAACTGGTTTTATGCTTTGATTGTTGAGGGTATAAACTTGCTATATTTTTAATTTCGCTACAGTAAAAAAATTCGCAATATAGAACCAACCTTAAACCTTTGACTTAAACCTTCAACCTTATCGCCAACATATCACCAATCATTTTTCCGGTTCTCACAAGATTCGCCGCAGTATTTACAATTGCAGTATCAAGTATAGCGATCTCATTGTTTACAGGGATCAATACATCAAAGTAATCATGCAACGCGGATTTGGTTTCCAATGGAACACTACCCGCAATGCCAATTACGTTGCAATTTTTTTGTTTTGCTTTTTGTGCAACACCAAATGGTGCTTTGCCTTCCAGGGTTTGCATATCAATGCTTCCTTCACCCGTTATAACAAGATCGGCTTTTTGTAAAGCCTTGTCAAAACCCGTGAGATCTAAAAAATAATCAATGCCTTTTACCAGTTTTGCGTTTAACAGCCCTGCCAGCCCTGCTGCTACACCCCCGGCTGCACCACCATGTTCTAATAAAGCAATATCCTTTCCGGTTAGATTTAAAACAATGTCCCGAAAACGACTTAACGAAAGATCTAATTTTTTCACAGCAACAGAATCCGCACCTTTCTGCGGCCCAAATACTGCTGCCGATCCCATTGGACCCAGGAGGGTATTTGACACATCACATAATACGATCAATTCAACTTCATGGATTTTTTTATTGATATAAGTTGAATCAATAACCGCCAGGTCAACCAGGCTTTCAGGCAAACCATTTAATACTTCTCCCTTTGCATTTAGGAACCGGAAGCCCAAAGCTTTCAATATTCCGGTACCCGCATCTACTGTAGCACTGCCGCCTATTGCTACTATAATTTTTTCTACGTTATTATCCAGCGCTGCATTGATCAGCTCACCCGTGCCAAACGAAGACGCTTGCAGGGGATCGTATTCTTCCGGCTTTAATAGTCGTAAACCGGAAGCATCCGCCATTTCGATGATTGCAGTTTTTTCATTATCAATCAAACCAAAATGCGCGTTAATGGTCCTACCCAGTGGATCTTGCACTGATGTGTTTGCCATGGTTCCATTTAAATATCGAATAACCAGGCTGGCTGTGCCATCACCTCCATCGGCTACAGGAAAAATTTCGGTTGTGCATGATAGTTGGCTTTGTTGCAGACCTTGTTGAAGGACCATCGCAACAGAGCTGGCATCCAGGCTGTTTTTAAATGCATTCGGCGCAATCAGTATATGCATGATCTATTTCAGGAATAAAGATACAAGGTACAACATCATCAACGTTACAATGCCCATCAGTGCAGTAGCAACAGAATAGACTTTCAGCATACTGCGCATATCGAGCCCGCTGAATTTTGCTATCACCCAGAAATAGGCATCGTTGGCATGCGAGATCATCATACTACCAGCACCCATGGCAAGTACGGTCAGTAATTTACCATTGGGATTGTCCAATCCAAGAGCAGGCAACAAGGGTTGCACAATGGAAGCTGCTGTAATAATGGCCACAGTAGAAGAACCCTGTGCAGTTTTCAAAATAAAAGTCAATAGAAAAGGAAAAAGCATGCCCATGCTACCCAATGCAACGGCTTCCCCAAAATGCTGACCTATTTTTGCAGCGCCGAGTATAGCGCCAAATGCGCCGCCGGCACCAATGATCACCAGGATGCCACCGGCTTTTTCAGCTGATTCCTGCAATAATTTTCCAACCTTAATTCTTGTCCATGATCTGCTGCAATTGAATGCCAGTAATACTCCAATGGATAAGGCAATCACCGGATCTCCCAATGAAGAAAAAATATTCGTAACAGAACTACTGTTGCTTTTTTCTACTGATAAAAAAGATTTGATGGATATTAATAAGATTGGAACCAATACTGGTAGAAATGCGTTGGTGACAGATGGTGATCCGGTATTATTGTCTATAATTTTTTCTTCAACTGGTACTGGCACCAACATTTTTTTGCCGGCAAACGTTGACCACCAATGCCCCACCAGCATAGCAGGTATTGCAACGACAATACCAATGATGATCAATTTCCCATAGTCCACACCGATAGTTGAAGCTGCTGCAGCGGCACCTGGATGAGGAGGGATCAGGCAATGCACTGCATACAATCCGGTAGCCAGCGACACACTCATAATAACTATTGAAATACCAGTGCGCCTGGCCATGGATTGATTCAATCCGCTGAGGACAATATAACCTGAATCGCAAAAGATGGGAAGTCCTACGATAAAACCTGTCAGGCTCATGGCCAGCGCTGCCCTTCGTTCACCTGTTTTTTTTAAAATAAAAGTTGCCATGGTTTGTGTACTACCGGTTTGTTGCAGCAGCACACCCAATGTGGTACCCAGCACAATTATCAGACCCAACGATTTCATAATATTCCCAAAACCTTCTTTACTCACATTAATAATTTCTGTCACCGGCATTTGAATACCCAGTCCCACAACAAAGCAAGCCAGCAACAATGCAAAAAAAGCGTGTATCCTGTATTTGGCCGTAAGAATTATTATAACGGCAATGCCTATCAGCAGGAAAAAAATTGTTTGTAAAAAAGTAGCGGCCATGTTATGAATTGAATCACCAAAGCAAGCGATTTTTTTGCAATGATCCCTTGGGAAGAGTATTTATGCTAAATCACCAATGTGGATTGACGAATCCTCAGGTCTATCTGTCGTGCCGACGATTTGAGAAATCTCATTTTTTTCAAATTTCAGTAAGTTTACAGCAGAGATCGCAACATTAGTTAACCATTCATTCAATTCTTATTTATGAAAATATTATTCAGCAACTTTAAACCAATCCTTGTTGCAGTTATTACAATGTTTGTTGTTCAGTGCGCATCCATAGCCCAGCAAAAGGAATCAAAAAATAAACAGCAAGCCAATCATAAATATCAATCTGCTGTTTCTCTTACTAAAGGAATAGAAAGATTATTGACTAATGCTGAGCGTAGGATTATCAGTTCCGCAGAAGCCATGCCAGCGGACAAATTTTATTTTACGCCGGAAAGCCTGAACATAGACGGCAGTAATTTTAAAGGTGTTCGAACTTACGCTGGTCAAATCATGCACCTGGCAACTGATAACTATCTCATCTGGAGCACCCTCACCGGCGATCCCTTACCGGATGGCATCAATGATGTTAATGGCCCGGAGCATATCAGCACAAAGGCTGCGATTATCAGATACCTAAAAGATTCTTTTGCGCTTGGACATAAGGCCATTTCAAAACTTACCAATCAAAATGCTATGGAAATGCTTCCATTTCGTTACAGTAAATTACCCAAATTGGATCTTGCATTTTATGCGCTTAACCATGCGAGTGAGCATTACGGGCAAATGGTGATTTATCTCCGGGCTTGTGGCATTGTTCCCCCGGCTACTATAGCAGAAAATCAATAACAAATTAGGTGAAGTTCATAAATGGCCTTCCCTCTTAATTGTTGGCGATAACAGTACCAAACGCGAACAGACTTCAATTTATTACAAGTTATTGAGGTTTCTCCTGCGTCGGGATGACAGTCACTTGGTAAGCAGATTTCAATTTGAGTGCTGGACCTGTTGAATGAATTAACAGGTGAATTTTGAAGTCGTTGAGAATCCTCCTTTTGAAAAGATGACAAATATGCCCGGATCAAAATCACAACGGTGATCGGTTGAACTACTGGTAAGTCTATCATGCCGACGATAGGAGGCATCTCTGGTTCTTTGAGGTCACCTGGGTAATTAAAAGTTGATGTAGCAATTGTATTATTGATGAAAACAGCAACAAAGTCGAAAGAAAAATATCGCGGCAGCCCTACTGGCTATTAGCAACTCCCTCACTTCATCGCCTTATAAATCGCTTCCATGATTTTTGGGCGTATGTTCATATCCGATAGTTTCGTATTTTCTCCACCATAGGGATTTACCCGGTTGGATAAAAAGATAAAACTAAAATTCGATTTTGGATCCATCCATATACAAGTTCCGGTATAGCCCGTGTGTCCAATGGTTTGCGGTGATGCAGATAAAGCAGGATAGGGTTCTTTCCTTGTGGCGTTATCTTTTTCGGGTTTATCAAAGCCTAATCCGCGGCGACTGATATTGCTATGGTATTCAGAAAAATATTCGATGGTTGATTTCTTAATATACTGCTGACCATTGAAACTTCCACCATTTAATAGTAATTGACACAATACAGCCAGGTCATACGCATTACTAAATAAACCCGCATGGCCTGCTACACCTCCAAACATTGCTGCACCGGGGTCATGCACATCGCCCCATAACAATTGTTGCCTGAAGCCCAGCTCGTCTTCAGTTGGTGCTATGGATGATAGCGGAAATCGCTCGCGGGGTCTAAAACCAGTAACCGATAAACCCAGCTTATCATAGAAATTTGCCTTTGCATATTTGTCCAGTGTTAGTCCGCTTATTGCTTCCACAATTTTTCCAAGAAAAATGAAATCATTGTCGCTATAAATGTAATTACCATGCGGTCCAACCGGACTTTCAAGTATCCTTTTATAAATGGTATCTGACCAATCGTAACGCAGGTACATATTGTCGGCTACCCTCACTGTGTGAAATGAATCCGATTTATAAGAAAAATATTTTCCCGACGGTATTCCACCTTTGCTGGTATCAACGGTTTCCTTGTAAAAAGGAATGAATGCTTTCAGTCCCGCCTGGTGCAATAATATATCCCAGATCTTCAGATTTTGTTTATTGGTACCTTTTGTCCAGGGAAGATAATCACCCAATGTTTTTTGCAGGCTAAGTTTTCCTTCGTCATATAATTTCATTACCGACAAAGTAGTGGCCATTACTTTGGTCACGGAAGCCATATCATAAATGGTCTCACGATAAACGGGTTGAATACTATCATAGGTGAGATAACCATATGATTTTTCAAACACAATTTTTCCATCTTTTGCAACCAATACAACACAACCAGGGAATGCCTGTCTTTTTATACCATCATTAACAATGGAGTCAATAACATTCAACTTTGCAGCATTCAGTCCAACATCTGCCGGAACGGTTTCAGGCAGCAGGCGCATGGTGAAGAGACCGGTACCAAATTTTAACTCCGGACAAATGGTAACGGGTAACCGACCTTTTGCAATAAAGCGCCCGTTCAGTAAATCGGCCGCAGTGTTTTGTACCATTTCATCATCTTCGTAACAGGCAACCAGGGTTTTTGCATCGCAGAAATTTTTAATGGCATAAGGGTTGCCAAAAACAAACGTAATTGTTTTATACAGTTGCTGCAATTGCTGTATCAGTGTGATGGCAGTTGAACTGATGCCAAAATTATTTGCCGGGAACCGGGTATAGTTATGTAATCCAATGACAATAACATCATACCGGTCCTTGATGAATTGCAGTAGCGCCGCAGACCTGCTGCTATCCATCTTGTAATCAAAATAAAATACACTGGCTTTATAATCGTCGCGCATTCTAAGTGCAAATACATTGTCCTGGGTTAGTCCAACACCTATATAAGCAATTCTTTTTTTACTATCGGAACTTAAAGGAAACAAATGGGGTTGGTCATTGCGCAATAATGTTAATGCGTTTTCCGCAATCATTTTTTTGATGGCAGGAATTTGTTCATTGAGATCTTCAGTAATGTGAAAAGGATCTACCGGCGTCCGGTTGGCGAGGCCATATTGGTATTTTGCAAGCAATACCTTTTTTACATGTGCATCTATATCGGCCCAGCTTAATTTATTATTGCTGATGGCTTCTTTTATTTTTTCAATTGCGCCGGGAATATCGCCGGGTAAACAAAGCATATCATTACCAGCAATCAGTGATTGTGCAGAAGCTTCACCATCGGGAAAGTATTTGGTGAGCCCTTTCATTTCAAGAGCATCTGTAAAAGTGATGCCATTAAATTTGAGTTCGTTTCTTAATAGCCCTGTTACATTATTGTAAGAAATAGAAGTGGGCCGGTTGGCAGTATTGTCAATAGCAGGAACGGAAAGATGCGCTACCATAACACCACCTACTCCAGATTTAATCATTTCATTAAATGGGTAGAGTTCCAGTGAATCCAGCTGGCTTTTTGACTTGTTGATAACGGGCAGGTCCAGGTGCGAATCAACAGCCACATCACCATGACCGGGAAAATGTTTTGCCACTGCCATAATTCCGCCTTCCTGCAAACCGCGCATATAATTAACTCCAAATGCAGATACTTTGTATTTATCTTCTCCAAAAGAGCGATCATTGATAACGGGGTTATCAGGATTGTTATTGATATCTACCACGGGTGCATAATTCACCTGTATACCGGCACGCCTGCATTGTTCCGCAACCATTTTTCCATACCGGTAAATCAAGGATGCATCGGTAACAGCGCCCATCATCATTTGTCTCGGTAAAAAGGCAACACTGTCCATGCGCATACCTACGCCATTTTCTCCATCAATGGAAATCAACAGGGGTGTTTTGGCAATGGATTGAAAATAGTTGATGAAATTGACCTGCGTAATGGGCCCCCCCTGGAAAAGGCAGATACCTCCAATATTATAAGTACGCACTGCTTCTTCTACTTCTTTATCGTGAAAAACTACTTCGGTCTTGGCAGCATTGCCGGTAGAAAGCCTTACAATAATCAATTGACCTATCTTTTGATCATTGGTAAGCGTTTTAAAAACACTGTCCACCCACTGATTTGCAGAAAGTGATGAGTGATGTTGAGCGGTTGCGGAAAAGCCAATGAGCAGAATGAATGAAAAAATATTTTTCTTCATAGACGGAACTTAAAAGTAGATTGAGTGCTCAAATTAAGAAGAATTGAACAGATAGTGAAGCGGCAAACAATCGGCCTGCTAAAAACAATCGCTGCGAATGATGTGTGGTATAATATTGTACGAATCATACAAGCGGTTATCGTTCATTAAAGGGATTCTCCTTTTTTGCCAAATTTATTAGTCTTAAATTCGCTGTTCAATTAACAGGAAAAGATTTGACAGACATTATTCAATTGTTACCCGATAACATTGCCAACCAGATAGCGGCTGGTGAGGTGATACAACGCCCCGCCAGTGCTGTAAAAGAATTAATGGAAAATGCCGTGGATGCAGGTGCTACGGAAATCAGGTTAATAGTCAATGATGCCGGTAAAGCATTGATACAGGTGACAGATAATGGCCGGGGCATGAGTGAAACGGATGCTCGCATGGCGTTTGAAAGGCATGCTACTTCCAAGATTGCCAATATTGAAGATTTGTTCAGGATACGCACCATGGGTTTTCGTGGAGAAGCCCTGGCATCAATAGCGGCGGTGGCACAGGTTGAATTAAAAACAAAAAGAGCAGAAGATGAAACCGGCACTTGTATAGAGATAGAGAACAGCATGGTGAAAAAACAGGAACCGGTTGCTGCCAATACCGGCACCAGCATTGCCATGAAAAATGTTTTTTTCAACGTACCGGCACGCAGAAATTTTTTGAAAAGTAATCCCGCAGAAACAAGGCATATTGTAGATGAATTTATCAGGGTATCAATGGCTTTCCCGGAAATATTTTTTTCACTTACGAATAACGGCCAGGAAGTATTTCATCTTGAAAAAGGTACATTGAAGCAACGCATTGTCCAGATATTGGGAAATAGTTACAATGCAAAACTGGTAACCGTTCATGAGAAAACAGATTACTTAAATATATACGGATTTATAGGAAAACCAGAAACAGCCAAGCGAACCAGGGGCGATCAGTATTTCTTTGTCAACAACCGGTTTATCAAAAGTGCCTATCTCAATCATGCTGTGATGAATGCTTACCAGGATATCATTACTTCTGATAGTTTTCCTGCTTATGTGTTGTTTATTGATCTGGATCCTGCGCAAATAGACATTAATGTGCATCCTACCAAACAGGAAATAAAATTTGAGGATGAAAAAATTGTCTATGCATTTGTGCAGGCTGCTGTAAAACATGCATTGGCACAATTCAGTATAACGCCTACGCTGGAGTTCGATCTTGATATTAATATTCAACAACTGGATGCTGTTTCGAAACCTTTTACGGAGGAAAGGCAAGCTGCAGCTACGGCATCGGATTTATATAAAAATTTCACACAAAAGCACCAGGCACATTCTATACCCCCTTCTGATAAAAGCGAATTAAAGCACTGGAAAGATTTCTATGAACCTGCAACACGCATTACTGAAAGCCAGCAACAGCCAGCAGCATTTGAATCTTTGCTCGATAAAATAAATGGAGGGGGCACTGCCTCAAACATTTCAAATGTGTATCATGCACCCATTGGAATGCAAAAGCTGCAATTGCTAACGGATGCGCCTTTGATTCAATTGCACTATACTTTTATTGTGGCCGCTACCAACCGCGGTTTTATTCTTGTACAGCAACAACTGGCACATGAACGTATTTTATATGAACGATTTTCAGAAGCGTTGAAAGGCAGGCCAATGGCTACACAACGAAGTTTGTTTCCGGCCACATTGGTTTTTGCGCCTGCCGATGCTGTTTTATTAACTGAATTACTGGAAGAGTTACAATTATTGGGTTACCAGATAGAAGCTTTTGGCAAGGATAGTTTTGTGGTGCAGGGAACACCCGCAGACGTGCAACAGGGCAATGAAACAATTGCTATTGAAAGTTTGTTGGAGCAATACAAGCATTTCAGCAGCGATGTTAAATTTTCAAAAAGAGAAAAATTAATCCGCGCAATGGCATACCAGCAATCTGTTAAGCCAGGTAAGCATCTTACTTCACAGGAAATGCATTCACTATTGAATGACCTCTTTGCCTGCCAGCAACACAATATTACTGCTGCCGGCAATCCAACTTATATAGAGTTTAAAAAAGATTACCTCGAAAAATTATTTACGAAAGGCTATTAATATCTCACCAAACTTCCTTTTGATCCCGAAGTATTTTTATTTCTTCCTTCAAACAAGTTATAGCGCATAAAGAAAAGAAAAGCTGAATTGCGATTGGTGGTTAATGGCAATGAACTGGATACATTTACATTCAATAAATCTTTAAAGGCTTTATTGTAACGCAAACCGATGGTAACACGGTTCCAGTAATAATCGGCCCCGGTCTGCCAGCGCCATTCCGTGGGTGATAATTTCGCCGCCAGGGAGTCGTCTTTAAATTTTTCCACAAAATTTTCTGTAGAAACAGGATCATTAGGATTACCACCTTGTGTTACATACTTTTTGTTTTGTATTAAAGCAAGTCCGCTCTGGAAGGAAGAAAATTGCAAGCCGGCAGCAAAATATAAATTATTAATTGGACTGTAATGCAAACTCACAGGCCAGTTAAAATAGTAAAGCTTTTGAACATAAATTGATTTCTGCTGACTAATACCCGCAGCTCCTGCCAGGTCGGTGCTATTCTGATACAAGAGCAATTGCGGTGTTAACTGGGGTGTGCTCAGGTTCAATTCTGTTTGCATGTATACATAGTCATTCAAATGAAATTGAACATAAGGTGAAGGAATATAGTCGCCCAGCACTCCCGACTTTGCATTGATATTGTAATTATAACGGTTCTGTGCATTTACAGCTACCGAATTATTCAAGGCCAGTCCGGCAGCCCACCAGGGCTCTGCATCTACATGCAGGCTGAATGGTTTAAACACATTGCTTAAATTCAACTTTAATGATTTCTTTTCTTTTTTAGTCATTACTGCTATTTCATAGTCCCTGCTGACTTTTTTTGCACGATCTTTTGTTTCCTTGCTCAATATAGTATTACCATCAATTTCTGTTTGTATGTTCTGACCTGCAGATAAAGATGTATTGATTGAGACAGGCTCCCTGATAACGGTTAGCCCGGTCAATAATTCATACCAGTTATTTTGTTGGGACCGGATCGATTCTTCCGTAATGTTATCATTGATTGTTATTGCAGCGGTGTTGGCTTTTTGCTTATTATTTTTTGATACGTAAGTACTTTGATTTTTATTGAATTTATTTTCAACGGGAATAGGGTTGCCATTTCCTTTTACCTGCTTACCAATAGAAGTATGAGAAATTGTTTTTTGATCAAATGCAACATCGTCATTAAGAGCAACCTTTTTGCCGTTATTAATGTTGTTGTTGTTTATTTTACTGGTATTACTGTTGATACTTAACGTTCTTTTCGCCGATTCATCCGTATTGTGGTCAATGGGCAAAGCAGTATTTGCTGGTTCATTGGATACTATTGATCGATCAGCAGTAATTGTTCTTAACTGTTTTACCTTCTTATCACCGGAACTAATGGTTTTATCGGTACCTGCATTTTTTTGATCGGCAATTATTCGGTTAGCTGCAGCTGCATTGATGTTTTCATCCTGTATATGGTTTTCAGATACCTGTTTTTTATTTTCATTCGCAGCGATGTCTTTTGACGTACTTTTTTTATTGCTAATGTTTGATGAAGTATTTCGTGTAGTTGTATTATCATTTGTTGTTATTGGTTTTTTAATTGCAACGTTTTCCGCAGCCTGAACTTTTTCAGATGATTTCTTATTTTCTGTATATAGCCATAAGCTTGTCATGAGTACAATGGCTATCAGACCGGTTCTCCACCACGCGCCGGGCCCGTTTCTTCCACCCCCTGCGCCACTGGATTCGTTATCATCCAACAATCGCTTCATTTTCTGCCAGGAAGATTCTACATCCGGCGAGGAAAGCTGCTGAAGCTTTTCAGCTATCCTGTGTTCGTAAGGTTGACGTTCGTTCATTTGACTACATGCAAGGTTAGCAATAATTGTTGCAGTTGACGACGGGCTTCACTGAGATGCCATTTACTCGTACCATCACTGATGCCCAAAAGCTCGCCAATTTCTCTATGGTTATATCCTTCCACCACGTATAAATTAAAAACAGTTTGTGTGGCATGGGGTAATTTTTTTATTAGTTTCAGTAATTCTGTAGTGCCCATACGCTGAATTGCTTCGTTGTCAAGTCCTGCTGTGTCCTCTGTTTCTTTTAATTCCACTTTGTTTTTAAACTTTTGGTTGCTGCGTATAAAATCAATCGCACTATTTACCATAATCGTTTTAATCCAGGTATATAAAGAAGCTTTTGCAGCATCATATGTAGCAATGTGTTTGTAAACTTTTAAAAATCCATTGTGCAATACTTCTATTGCATCTTCCTCGTTGCGGGTGTATCGTATACATAAACTTACCATGGGGCCATAGAAATGTTTGTATAACAATTCCTGCGCCCTGCGGTCGTTATTCACACAACCTTCAAGAACACTTTTATCCAACCATTCGGTAGACAATAATTGACGGTTTTTAATACTGTTCAGGCTATTAGCTTTAGATACCAAATTCTTGTTTCACAACAAATTACTACCGTTTTATAATTATTACAATATTCTTACGGTTAATTAGAACATAAAGGTTGGTAGGGGGGCAAAAAAATCCCCCGAAAAACCTTCGGGGGACTGGAAAAACCGGCTGGAGCCCATGAAAACGAATAAATTTTTGCCAACCCATTGATTGTATGAGGGAACAGAAAAACGGACCGTGCCTTATTATACGTTCATCAGGAGTGAAGCGTTGGTTTGTGCTCGTAATATTTGAAAGCGATTTGTTTATAAATGAGTAACACAAGTCCTTATTGACATCATTGTTGCACTTAATATTTATCTCTTATGGACTGGATAAATTTTTCAATGGCACGGCGCACAATTCGCCCGGAGGTTTGGTGATTGTTCACCAAAACTGAAAAAATGAGATCCTTGTTTTTCCTGGTGGTAAAATAGCCACTGATGGCAATCACGCCCGATAAAGAGCCGGTTTTAGCATAAATGAAGCTGCTATCTGAAATGTAATAATTAGTCAGTGTTCCCTGGTTGCCGGTGGGAAAAATATTCCGGATACGTTGCCAATTAAATTCGGTTTTTATTTTATTAAGTATCCAGACAAAATCCTGGGCTGTAAACAAATTGAAGCGGCTGAGTCCGCTGCCATCTGCCCAATTGGGTTTTTGAGGAACTGATTTTAAATCCTTATTTAATAATGAATCAATGATTTTCTCATTATTCATCGAACCCAGTAATTGGTTGCTTACCATTAACAAAACCTGTTCAGCAAAAAAATTATCACTTCGGTGCATCATTGGTTTGAATAGTGAATCAGCTGGTTGGGAATGGATGGTATGTAATTGGGAATTTGGAATTGGGAATTTGTTTATTATTTTAACCTCTTTACCGATGGTATCTTTCAGAAGTTCTACCGCAGATAAAACACCATTGGTAATGAAAGGAACATTTTGCTCTTTATATGATTCTTTGCCCTGTGTGATGGTAAACTGGTTTTCCTTCCAGTCTCTTCTGACTGAAAATTTTTGAGCCGTATCTGCATTGAATTTTATTTTCCATTCAATATCCGGAATGGTATAGGTTGAAATTTGTTGTTCCTTTTCCAGCCCCAGTAAATTGCCTTCTGATGCTGTTTGTACAAACCGGATAGTATTACCATATACCGGTAATGCACTTCTCTCCGGCATGTAGTCGTCATTATAATCATCCCACGACCAGCCACTGCCCAGTGCCTTTTCATTCCAGTTAAGCGGTACAATAAAAATATTTTTATTGGTATGTTGTAAATATTCAATGATCGGTTGGTTTTTAAAATCCGGGTGCAATAAACTAGGATCGCCAGTAGGTATGATATATAAATCATTGCCGGATTCGGTGTAGTTAATTCCTGGTAAACTATCACCCAGGTATTTCAATCCGGCATAAAGGCTGAATATTTTTGTATTGGAAGCTGGAACAAAATATTTATCACTTTGATAATTGTACCAGAATTTATTGCTGGCCGATTCATAAATACAAATTCCGATATGGGCAGATTGCAAATCGGGTATTTCAAGGATATTGTCTTTGGCCGAAGCGCTGATTTTTTTTTGCAGTGAACAGGAAGAAAGAACCAGCAAGATTAAAGCATGCAGCACTAAAAATTTCAGGTAGTATTTTTTTTTCATTGATCTCTATTGTTACCACAAAAAGTCTCAGCTTCTTTCCTGTGCCCGCAACCAGCGCTCGGGTATTTCATTACTGCTGGCCATCTGGTAATCTTTATAAGAACAGGCAATAAATTTGGTGTCGGGCAACTGCATCCACCAACGACCCGTTTTTTTGCTTTGCAAAAAAGTAGTTTCAACTTCCGCAAATGCCAAATGATATTCATTGAATGAATCCTTTTCTTCCAGCTTCGCTTCCCGCCTGCCGCGACTGCGACCATCCAACACATACCAAATCATTTGACTTATTTGTTTTGCCGTGAGATCGTCTTTATCGTTTGAAGGATCGTATCCATAGATGCCAATGCTGTTTGTATTGGAACTTAAACCGGCATATCGCATCAATAAGCAACTTTCTTCGCCATTGAATCCATTGGGCGATATAATATTGGCCGGCGCATAGGTATTGGCGATAGCTGCTATATCAAAACTCAGCAAATGGCAATTGCGGATAACTGGTTCCATTTCCTCCATGTTTTCTCTTACAGTACCAACACGGTAACAATCGAACCGAAGTTTGTCCATGGTCTCCAGCATATGCGGGTGCACATAATAACTCTGAAATCCAATATGATTGTAATGACGGATATAGTTGGGTTCGCTCGTAAGCATCTCCATTAAAAAATTATCACTGCGGAATGAAGAATTAATATTCAGATCAATTAATGCATCTACGCAACTTGCTTCAACAACCTGTTTATGGTCTGCAAATGCTTCGTACTGGGGTAAAGTAAGATCATGTGAGCCACCCAGCAGGATAACCGTTTTTTTTGCATTGATTAATTCTTTCAGTACTGTCTTTACTGCCGCATAGCTGTCCTGTACCGATGCACCTGTTTTTATATTGCCGATATCAGCCAGTTTCAAATCGCTGTGCCAGTAATACAATTGGTATAGCTGATGCCGCACTGCATCTGCGGGCGTAATGGAATGGCTATTTTTTTTACCTGCACCTCGCTGTTCAGCACAACCCACCAATACAATGTCCGCCTCATTCAGTTCTGGGAAATCCGATTCATATACATCAATGATTGTTCCAATCTGCCCATCCTGGTATAACTGGTCGTTGGAAAGTGCTGCAAGGTTCACAGGTGATAAGAAATCAGTAAGGTTCAGATAATCGCTCATGTATAATAATTATTGAGCCAAAGTTAACTGCATTTACAACATGAAATCTGGAAGGATGCACACTTCTACCACCAGCGAATTTGTTTTTGTTCAAGCCGCTGTTCCGGCGGTACGTAAGGATGTCATCATATTAACAACCGGGGAAAGCATACATCCAATAGCGCAATAAAGATCAACATTGCATTGAATAGAGGTGAGTTGAGATAATTTCTATTTTATGCAATGGATTCAATCAATGTGCCACAGCGTCTTCCGCAGTCTTCTTATTTTTTGGAATGGCTGTTGGAGAAACCATTGGTATGCGTTGTAGTCTTTTGGATTGCCAATTTTACTTTCGCCGCGGAGTAATATTTCAACCTCCTCTGGCTATCCATCATTTTTGTAATCCCAATTCAGGAGACATTGCGGGGAATTGTGCTACATGCCATACCGCGTTTAATGTATAGTACATTATCTTGATTTCCCCCGATTCAATACCATGCTCACCTTTATGGAGCAAGTGAAATAGGCGTCTTTATCTTTTGGATTGCCTCTTTTAGATCCTTCTTTTGTTCTGTTGATTCCAGTAACGTTGATACTTCTATCTGTCAATTGAATTGCCATGGCTGCTTTCTGTTCCGTCAGGTAATGAGAAAATAATTCAGGGTTGATATAATTGGTGCTAACATCGTCTAAATAATCTGTGCCGGTGAACCGGTAAAGTATTTCAAACCGATAGTTTAACAAACCCGCTCTATCATATTTAATACCAGCACCCAGGGGAACACACCAGCTTATTAATTTGTATTCGCGCCGGCCAGGATATTCTTTGAATCCTTGTCCTTCTGTATGCAAAGGCCGGAGATCAACCCAGTTATTGTTTAAAAGCGCTTGTGGGTTATAGTGAAAAATGCCAATTCCTCCAGTGATATAAGGAGAGAACAGGGGAGCGGGTGCATCCTCGGAAATGGTAAGGAACAATGGATGAAATTCAGCTGCTAAAGTTATTTCAGCAATTGTACTTTTAAAATGAAGGTTGCGCAAATATCTTTCCCTGGCAATGTCCTGTATATTTTTTAATACGTCATCGCTCGACGTAACCTTTCCATATGTTCCTTCCAATTTCAATGACAGCAGCGAATGCCAGGTGAGACTTGCAAACAGCCCCGCACAGAATTGAGTTTTATTCCGGTTGATGTCTTTGATGAATTTTTTACCGGGGCCTTTGTTTCCACCAAGATCCGTAAGGCAATTCATGGCACCAATGGAACCTCCGAGTTCCCAAAGCAGTTCCGGTTCTTCTTTGTTGTCATTACCGGAGAAGTAATATTGTCCGTTGACGTGAAGGCAAAAAAAACTAATGAGCAGCAGGATGTAGCAATGGTTTTTCATACAATTGATTTTATTGCTACTACGCTAAGCCAATAAGTTATCAGTAAGGCAATTGGTTAAACGCGAAAAATTAAAATTAAATGGACGCTTGCTGTTTCTTAATACTCTTTTCGTAGTATTTACAGCAGGGGGTTAATCCACATTCCTGGCATTTGGGATTGCGTGCAACACATATATACCGTCCATGCAGTATAATCCAGTGATGAGCTTTATGGATAAGTTCTTTTGGAATAAATTGAATCAATTGCTTTTCTGCAGCAAAGGGTGTCTTTGCATTGAGCGTTAATCCTATTCTTGCTGCCACCCGGAATACATGCGTATCTACCGCCATATTGGGCTGTTCATCTATTACAGAAGTAATAACGTTGGCTGTTTTTCTTCCAACCCCTGGAAGTTTTACCAGTTCATCAACGGTCATAGGCAGTCGTCCATTAAAATCACTTACCAGCATTTTTGCCATTCCAATTAAATGCTTTGTTTTGTTGTTGGGATAGGAAATGCTTTTAATAAGGGCAAAAAGTTCATCAAAGCTGGCTTCGGAGAGATGGGTTGCATCGGGATATTTATTAAAAAGTGCCGGGGTAGTCATGTTCACCCGTTTGTCTGTACACTGCGCAGAAAGAATAACAGACACCAGTAGCTGAAAAGGGCTATCGTATCGTAATTCTGTTACGGCATCCGGAACATGTTGCTGAAAATAATCTAATACGAACTGGTAACGTTCTTTTCTTGTCATGATACGGCAGCGAATATAACACCAATAGGGAAAATCAAGCTATGAGCCTTGAGCGGTCTGCCATGAGCAAAGGAAGTTGATAGAAAATTCCTTGCATTTCAAGTTTTTTCTTTTTAGTTAGGGGTGCGATATGTCTTCTAAAAAAATTGAAACAAACAAGTCAGCGATCAAAGCTGATAGATCAAAGCTGTCTGCTCATGACTGTTTTGCTGATTAAGCAACTGTTTCTGCTGCGGTTTCCCTGGCATAGTTCAACACATTTAAGACAGTATCTGTACGGGGTTCATACAAATCAGTATTAAGTTGTTCAACAGAAGTCTTAATTACGTTGAATTTTTCCTGCAATGCCCAATCGTTGGCAATTGCTTGCTGAATAGCGGCTGTTTTTTCGGGGGAAGTCTCTTGATACAGGTATAAGATCAAATCTTCCGGTGTAAAGATTGACATAGGCAAACCATTTTTTTGTCCAATTATAAAAATTTCCAAAGGGTCCAGCTTTGGAACGTCCGTAATAAAAACGGAGGTCAAGATACTATATTGTGTGAATATAAAGATTATTTAAAATTGGCTGGAGCCTTCTATAACAGGCGAATATCAGGGATATATGGTGCTATTTTGTTACAGTTGAAGGTTGTTGAATAACGAATAAATCCTCGTTATCGCGCTTCATGAGGTATTTTTCCCGGGCGTATTTTTCAATGGTAGCAGCATTGATTTTCAACTGGTCCAGCTCTTTTTTTGTTCCTGCTATCTGCTGTTCGTAATATTGTTTGCTTTCTTTCAGCGCCTTTAATTCATGTCTTTGTTTAAAGTAAGTAATATAAATATCTCGGTCGTCAAAGAAAAGCATCCATACAACAAAAGCAACTACTGCCAGCAGGTATTTATTTTTTAACCAGGAAGGGATATGTTGCAGTAGCTTCATATGTATTGGTAATAAGTAATAAAGTTACTGATTTTCATTTTTCATTAGCAATTGCAGCAGCTTTTCTTTTTTTAAAGGCCATTCATCTTTGATAATACTAAAAATCACCTGATCGTATGAGGAGCCGTCATTGCGGTAGCCAAATTTCCTCATTATGCCCTCTCTTGTACCGCCAATTTTCTCAACTGCTTTCTGTGAACGGATGTTTTGGTGTGCTACGGTAAACGCTACCCGGTTAAATCCCCATTCTTCAAATACAAATTGCAGCAACAGCAATTTGCATTCCTTGTTATGAACTTTTTTCCAAACTGCAGGAGTGTACCAGGTATAGCCTATCATTACTCTTTTGTCTTTTTCGCTGATCTCATATAATCTTGTCATTCCAATAATCGCATTGTCATAAGTCTGACGTATGGTAAATACCTGTTGCCCATTCATCGCATTTGTATCCAATGCAGTTTTGATATAGACATCAAATGCAGCATCAAAGGTATCGTCTGCTGCAAATCTTTTTGTAAACTCCCAAATCCTCTCATCGTTAGCCAATAACCGCAGTGTTGGCACATGTTCAGGTGCCAGTAATTCGAGATAAACATGTTTTCCTTTTAGCAGGCTGATGTCAAAATGCATGATTTAAAATTAAGAAAGGCATCCGGAGCCAGGATGCCTTTCTATTATAAGGTTAAAAAATTATTTACCAAATTTGATTTTACCTTTTGGATAGATAGCCGTATTACCCAACTGTTCTTCAATTCTTATTAACTGGTTGTATTTTGCAATTCTATCAGTACGCGAAGCGCTTCCTGTTTTAATTTGGCCACAGTTCAATGCTACTGCCAAATCAGCAATAGTAGTGTCCTCTGTTTCACCGCTGCGATGGCTCATGATGGTATTGTACCCATTGTGCTGCGCCAGCGTTACAGCGTTAATGGTCTCCGTTAAGGTGCCTATCTGGTTAACTTTTACTAATAATCCATTGGCAACACCCTGATCGATGCCTTGTTGCAAACGAAGCACATTGGTAACAAACAAATCATCTCCCACTAACTGAATTTTTTTACCTACCGTATCGGTCAATAATTTCCAACCTTTCCAATCATCTTCTGCCATTCCATCTTCAATGGAGACGATGGGATAATTCTTTACCCAATTGGCCCAGAAATCCACCATCTTCTCGCTGCTTAATTTTTTACCATCTGATTTATGAAAGTGGTAAACTTTTTTAGTGGCATCATACATTTCACTTACTGCGGGATCCATTGCAATGGCAACCTGTGTTCCCGCTTTAAAGCCTGCGGCGCTGATTGCATTCATCACCGTATCAATGGCTTCTTCATTGCTTTGAATATCGGGAGCAAATCCACCTTCATCACCCACATTTGTGCTGTATCCTTTTTTCTTCAATACACTTTTTAATGCATGAAATATTTCAACACCCCAGCGCAAGCCTTCGCTGAAACTGGAAGCTCCAACAGGCATAACCATAAATTCCTGGAAATCAATTTTGTTATCAGCATGTGCACCACCGTTTAAAATATTCATCATTGGTATGGGCAATGTTTTTGCATTGGTACCACCTATATAACGATACAAAGGAAGCCCGGCTTCCAGTGCCGCGGCTTTTGCAACGGCCATACTTACCGCCAGTAAAGCATTTGCGCCGAGTTTGGCTTTATTGGGAGTGCCATCCAATTCAATCAGCATTTTATCAATGCTGACTTGTTCTGCTACTTCAAAACCCAATAACTTTTCAGCAATGGTATCGTTGATGTTTTTAACTGCTTTCAGTACTCCTTTGCCAGCATATTGTTTTTTATCGCCATCGCGTAATTCAACCGCTTCATGTACACCCGTGCTGGCGCCGCTTGGTACGGCAGCACGCCCCAATGCTCCTTCGTCAGTAATGATATCAACTTCAACGGTGGGATTACCGCGACTGTCTAAAATTTGCCTGGCGTGAACTTCCGAAATGTAACTCATGAGGTTTTTCCTGTTTTAATTTTTAAAGAAATATTTTTTGCTTCGAATCTCTATTTAATAATAGATTTCCTTTTTATGTCGTTTGATTTAACTGTTACCAGTATTTCCGGTAAGGCTTCTGAAAACGTTTTCAAGACTTTGTTCTCCACTTTGCAAAGAAACAATATTCAGGTTGTGCTGCAATGAACGTTCCAGCAATAATCTTTTTGTTTCATTTACATTGTCGCTTATTAACTCCCATTCGTTAGTATTCAAATTAGTTACTGATTTTACACCAGCCAGGTTTTCCAATAAAGATGAATCTACCGGTTCCCTGAATGTTACCAATATGCTGTTATTGTTTTTTGATTGGTTGCGCAATACACTCAATGTATCATCTGCTACCAATTTTCCTTTGTTAATGATGATGACACGATCGCAGATGGCTTCCACTTCCTGCAAAATATGAGAAGAAAACAGCACTGTTTTGTTTTGCCCCAGTTGTTTAATTACTTCACGGATTTCTATAATCTGGTTGGGATCAAGCCCTGTAGTAGGTTCGTCCAATATTAAGACTTCGGGGTTGTGGATGAGGGCTGCCGCCAATCCAACTCTCTGTTTGTAACCTTTGGACAGTTGTCCGATTTTCTTTTTGCTTTCCGGTGTCAACCCAACTGTTTTGATTACTTCTTCAATTTTCTCTGTTTTGTTTTTTATTGAATGTACTTCAGCAATAAAATCCAGGTATTCTCTCACATACATGTCAAAGTACAATGGATTGGCTTCAGGTAAATAACCAATTTTCTTTTTAGTTTCGATCGGGGCTGTCCTTACATCAATTCCGCAAACATTTACTTCGCCGGCATCTGCAAGCAGGTAACCTGTAACTATTTTCATGGTCGTAGATTTTCCGGCCCCGTTGGGTCCAAGAAAACCAACAATCTCGCCTTTCCCAACATTGAAAGAAATATTATCTACGGCTTTTTGTTCCCCGTAAACTTTGGTGAGGCTTTTTACTTCTATGGACATATCGCAAACCTACTGAAACAATTTCTTATTTCTGTTTTGATGATGCTGGATTTCTCTCTGACCGTTTTTATCATGCTTTATTCAATTTGCCCGCATCAATAGATAAGTTGAGTTATCTGCGATGAAACGTTATCCTGTGGTATTACACAGAAATGAATAGGGACAATATCAAACATCGTTCCATCAAACATCATATTCTATTCATTTGAATCGGGAGGGAGCTTGTCATATTCTCCTTTCCATGCATACCATCCAAAAATTACCAGGCCTATGGCAATGGGAGTAAAAATAGTGATGATAATAATCCATGGAACGGGCTTATTGATATCGGCCTTGCCATTTACATCGATATTTTGAAAAGCACTTTTTATTAATATGAAAATAACAACTGGTCCAATGAGCATCCAGCAAATCCCTAATATTCTTTTTAGTTGGTTCATGATTATAATTTAATCGTCTACTTTTAAATCAACCTTATTTGTGAGGTATAAACTTCCAATAATAAAGCACAATGCTGCTACAATAATTGGGTACCACAGGCCCGATAAATAAGTAGTCCCTGGCAATGTAGTAATCAACGTTGCAATAAATGGAACCAATCCTCCAAAAACACCATTGCCAATATGATAGGGCAGCGACATAGAGGTGTAACGAATCCGTGTTGGAAACAATTCAACCAGGAATGCGGCAACGGGTCCATATACCATCGTAACAAAAATGACCATCACAGCTATATATGCAATCATGTTCAGGCGACTGGTTTCGCCAAGTTTGGTTTCCTTATTTACCTGGGCTTTTGCTTTTTCTCCATTGGCACTTATCACTTGTTTGGTTATAATTTTCTGGCTTGTTCCGTCCTCGAAATAATTTGTGATGATGGTAGTGTGCAATGAATCGGTTGCCGAACCCTTTGCCAGCTCTGACTTGTAGGTAATTTGCGTTCTATCTGCCAAAATAACTTTAGTGGTTACATCTGCTGTAATATATAATTGTTGAAAGATGGGCCGGTACAATAACACACCCAATAACATTCCGGCCAACATAATATTTTTTCTTCCCCATTTATCTGATAAGCTTCCAAAAACGATAAAAAAAGGTGTTGCAATAACCAATGCAATTAATACAATTGTATTTGCCTGCTCGTATTCTACCAGGCATTTTGTAAGAATAAAATTTTGTGCATAGAACTGGCTGCTGTACCAGATAACACCTTGTCCCATGGTAACACCAAACAATGCCAGCAAAACCATTTTGAAATTTGTTTTATGACCAAAACTTTCTTTTAACGGGTTGACGGAGGTTTTACCTGCAGTTTTAAGTTTTACAAACAAAGGTGATTCGTTCATGCGCAGGCGTATAAAAACAGAAATCACCACCAGCACAATGGAAAGCAAAAATGGATAACGCCACCCGTTTCCATTGGTAAATTCATCCACTCCCACCAATCGCCTGATAGAAAGGATTACCCCCAGTGAAAGAAACAAACCCAATGTAGCAGTTGTCTGAATGAAACTGGTATAATAACCGCGGCGATTTGCCGGCGCATGTTCGGCCACGTATGTAGCGGCTCCTCCATATTCGCCGCCCAGGGCAAGACCTTGCAATAAACGCAACAATAAAACCAGGAAAGGCGCCCAACCGCCAATGGTTGCATAGCCTGGTACACAACCAATGAGAAAAGTAGATCCACCCATTAATACAAGCGTTAACAGGAAGGTGTATTTTCTTCCTATCAAATCTCCGAGCCGTCCAAATACCAATGCACCAAAAGGTCTCACTATAAAACCTGCGGCAAAAGTTGCCAATGTAGATAATAATGCTGCGGTTGGATTGGTGTCGGGAAAAAATTTATGGGAGATGATGGTTGAAAGACTTCCGAAAATATAAAAATCATACCATTCAATTAAAGTGCCTACTGAAGAAGCTGTTATAACCTTCCAGATTCCTTTTGTTGATTGCATATAACTTAAGCATAATTAAAATTGAATGTAATTATTTCTGCTTAAAACAAATAAAATAAAAACCCCGCAGTTATACGGGGCTTTTATTACTAGAGGTCTTCATATTCATATAATTCGTCGATATGGGTACCATTTCTCATTTCAAAAACAGGTTTGATTATTCCATTGTCCAACCCATAAACCCATCCATGCAGATCGGGTCTGCTTTCATTTTTCCAGGCTTTTTGAATAATGGATGTTTTAGCAAGGTTGAAAACCTGCTCTTGTACATTCAGTTCCGTAAGCCGGTTTATTCTTTCCTCTTCCGTTTTCAACCTGTCCAGCTCTTCACGATGAAGCCGGTAAACATCTTTGATATTGCGCAGCCACATGTTCAAAACCGGTTTAAAATCCAGGTTGGTAGTAGCCGCTTTAATACCACCACATCCATAGTGTCCGCAAACAATTACGTGTTTTACTTTGAGATGATTGACTGCATAATCCAATACACTCAACAAGTTTACATCTGTGTTCACTACCATATTGGCAACATTGCGGTGAACAAATATCTCACCCGGTTGGGTACCCGTAATTTCATTGGCCGGAACACGGCTGTCACTGCAACCAATCCATAAAAAATCCGGTGTTTGCAAAAGTGACAGCCTGTTAAAGTAGTCTGGATCATCCTGTACTTTTTCTGCTGCCCAGGCCTTGTTTTCCAACAGTAATTTTTCGTATAGTTGCATAAGATAAATTAAAAATTATAGTAAATGTATTAATGAATTTGTTCTGCTGTATTAATTTTTGCGAACTCAGGTACCGTTACTGAAAACCCCTGTTCTTTGTACTTACTCCTTTTAAGCTCAACGTTTATGTTTTTCAAAGATGCATGTTTCATAAAATCTTCAATAACTTCAATTACATCTTTATCAATAAAGTCTGCACGGGCAGCATCTATCAACACAGATGAATCTTCAGGCACTTTTTCCAGCTTGTTTTTAATGATTGGTTTGTTTAAAAAAGACACATCTTTCCGCAAGCGAAACAGGTAATTGTTCTTATCATGCACAACAAAGACAGCTGATCTGAAATTACTGCGCAATACAAAAAATAAACCCGTAACACAGCCGATTATAATTCCCACCAGTAAATCTGTCAGTAATATACCAGCAATGGTCACTACAAAAGGAACGAACTGATCCCAGCCTTTTTTGTAAAACAATTTAAACAATGAAGGTTTGGCCAGCTTATAACCGGTGTATATTAATACGGCTGCCAATGCAGATAATGGAATAAGATTAAGCAGTTTTGGAATGAAGGCCACCGACAATAACAAAAACGCACCATGAAGAATAGCCGAAAGTTTTGTTTTTGCACCGGCATTTACATTCACTGAAGTTCTTACAACAACAGAGGTTACTGGTAGCCCTCCCAACAGACCAGAAACTATGTTTCCAAGTCCCTGTGCTTTCAGTTCCCTGTTTGTAGGCGTTACTCTTTGAAACGGATCCAAATCATCTGCTGCTTCGATGTTCAGCAATGTTTCAAGGCTGGCTACGATGGCGATGGTGCCTGCAGTTATCCATACCTGTGAGTTGCTAATATGCGAAAAGTTGGGAAACACAAAGAATGAGCCAAACTCGTTGATGGAATTTGCCACCGGTATATTGACGAGATGCGACTGTGCAATTGCAAACGAGGGGTATGAATTGATTGCCCATTGATTTATCAAAATGCCACTGGCAACTGCCACCAGGGGTGCCGGAATCAACTGGAATAGTTTTGATTTTTTTACCAGGATTTTATCCCATAGAATGTGAATTAAAATTCCCGTAATACCGATGAAAAGTGCCAGTGGAATTACCTTTTTTAAAGAACTGAAGATTTCCGAAAATGTATTTTCATTATCCTTTTGTAAGAAAGTCTCATCACCTTCATAATCGGCATTGTAACCAATTAAATGAGGCAATTGTTTCAAAATAAGAATAAGCCCGATAGCGGCAAGCATTCCTTTGATTACCGATGAAGGAACATAATCGCCCAGCACACCTGCTTTAACAAATCCGAGTATTACCTGGAAGACACCAGCCAGGACAACCGATAATATGAAGGCTTCATAAACAGGCATTTTTCCAATGGCTGCGGCTACAATGGCAGTAAGTCCGGCAGCTGGTCCGCTTACGCTTAAATGTGATCCACTTGCCATGCCTACAATGATGCCACCCGTAATACCTCCAATGATACCAGCAAACAAAGGTGCATTGGAGCCGAGTGCGATTCCCAGGCAAAGTGGCAAAGCAACCAGGAATACAACTATGGATGAAGGTAAGTCCGACGTCAGGTGGCTGATATAATATTTTGTTTTGCGAATCATATATTTTTTTAAAATGGTATTAAATGAAAGTTTGAACACATAACAATACTTGAATATTGGCACTGCATTTCAGTGCCAGTAACAGGGAATGGTCAATTAATGAACATTCACAGTAGTTGCATATGGCTACCACCGGTAATTGATACAATAATTTTATGGTACAAATTGTACTTGCAATAAAGTGCGGTAAAAATTAAGCCGAGGCTTTTGGAGGAGGTGTTATGAGTTCAAGGTGTTGTATGGGATAATGAATAATATCATGGCGGTTACCAAAACTATGCAGGCGTACCGGGTGAACCAGGGAATGCTGGTGTTCGTGCAGGAATTCTGAAAGATTCTGCAAACCGTTGCTGCTTTTTTCTTCAACCGGATTGGGAACGGCACGACCTGCCTCTTGTTCTTCTTCCAGGGGATTGTTGTTTGAAGCAACAGAAGATTTTGTTTTCTCAAATCCATAAGCCCAGTAATTGGCGGTGGTGAGAAACAATAAAGCAGCAATCATTATGATTGCGGCAACTGATTTAACTAATATAGGCAGCGTAGGTAACAATTATAGTCCGCGAAAATAGCTGAATGAATCAATCATTCAAAGCGGTTTATTTTTTTTAACAATTGCATACAGTTATATAATGCAGGATGTAACTTCACATCCTTGAAATAACCGGAGTGAAACAGTGTACTTTACATAATCAAACGTTTGTCTATGTCATATCCATACCAGATTACCTCGCTCGAACAATATTATGAAGATTATAAAAAAAGTGTGGAAGATCCTGATACGTTCTGGGGCGCTGTTGCGGAAAATTTTTATTGGCGAAAGAAATGGGACCGTGTATTAAACTGGAACTTCAAAGAACCAAAAATTGAATGGTTTGCCGGAGGAAAATTAAATATAACTGAAAATTGTATTGACAGACACCTGGAAAAATCAGGTGACAAACCAGCTATCATCTGGGAGCCCAATCATCCTGACGACAGAACCCGGATAGTTACTTATAAACGTTTGCATAAAAGAGTCTGCCAGTTTGCGCAAGTTTTAAAAAACAATGGTGTAAAGAAAGGTGATCGGGTTTGTATCTATATGGGCATGGTACCCGAGCTTGCTTATGCGGTATTGGGATGCGCAAGAATTGGCGCTATACACAGTGTGATATTTGGTGGCTTCAGTGCGCAAAGTATTGCGGACCGGCTGGACGATGCAAAGGCTGAATACATCGTTACCTGTGATGGTGCTTTTAGGGGTGGTAAAGACATTCCATTGAAAAGCGTTATTGACGACGCGCTGATAGGAAATAAAACAGTCAAGCGGGTTATTGTATATACCAGGACAAGAACACCGGTAAGTATGATTAAAGGCAGGGATGTTTGGTGGGAGGATGAAATGGAACATGCAGAAACGCAGATTGAAAAAGATGGAGAGATTTCTTTTCCCGCAGAAGTTATGGACGCAGAAGATCCATTGTTTATATTATATACTTCCGGCAGTACCGGAAAACCTAAAGGCGTTGTGCATACATCGGGTGGTTATATGGTCTGGACCAATTATACTTTTGTAAATGTTTTTCAATACAAACCCGGAGACGTTCATTTTTGCACCGCTGATATTGGTTGGATCACTGGTCATAGCTATATCGTTTATGGTCCCCTCAGTGCAGGTGCAACTTCCATGATGTTTGAAGGTATTCCTACTTACCCGGATGCAGGAAGGTTCTGGGATATTGTTGAAAAACATAAAGTCAATATTATTTATACAGCACCTACTGCCATTCGAAGTCTGATGGGTTTTGGATTGGATCCGCTTAAAGGAAAAGATCTTTCTTCATTGAAAACATTGGGTACTGTTGGGGAGCCCATTAATGAAGAAGCCTGGCATTGGTATGATGAAAATATTGGCAAGAAAAAATGCCCGGTTGTAGATACCTGGTGGCAAACAGAAACAGGTGGATGCCTGATATCCAATCTTGCAGGCGTTACACCTGCCAAGCCTTCCTGGGCCACATTGCCGATGCCGGGCGTTCAACCATTACTGGTAGATGAAAATGGAAAAGAAGTTACAGAAAAAGATGAACAAGGTTTACTGAAGGGAAACCTTTGTATAAAAGCGCCCTGGCCCGGAATATTGAGAACAACATACGGAGATCATGAACGTTGTCGCACCAATTATTTTGCTGCGTATGAAAATTTATATTTTACCGGCGATGGTGCCTTAAAAGATGAAAATGGTAATTACCGCATCACTGGCCGGGTAGACGATGTGTTAAATGTAAGTGGTCACAGGATTGGCACAGCTGAAGTAGAAAATGCCATTAATATGCATGCAGGCGTAGTAGAAAGCGCGGTGGTTGGTTATCCACATGATGTGAAAGGACAGGGTATATATGCTTTTGTAATTTACCAGGGAACGCACGGAGATCATGCATCTAACAGCAGGGATATAACGGCAACGGTCAGTCGCATTATCGGACCCATTGCGAAACCAGATAAAATTCAGTTTGTAACCGGATTGCCCAAAACAAGAAGTGGTAAGATTATGCGGCGCATATTGCGTAAAGTAGCTGAAGGCGAAATTGAAAACCTGGGAGATACCAGCACTTTACTTGATCCTGGAGTAGTAGATGAAATTAAAAAGGGAAGGATTTAAACAGCTGTATGCTCTAATATTTTGGAGATACTACTGCGCATGTTTTTAAGATCGGCAATTGTATCGCTTGTCAATGCCCGCAATTTTTGTTGTTGGTTGATGTTAGATGACAAACCCCTGTAATAATATGCAAATAATCCAGCCGGAATGACTACAAACAACAGTCCAGCGATATACCAAACCCCAGCGTAAATACATATTGCTAACAGTATACAGATCCAGGTAAAATATAACACCGAATAGCAGGAAACAAAAACCCAGCTATAAAAATCTTTCCGATAGACTTTTTTGTCGGATACCTGTCTTGCAATGAACACTGGGAACGAATTAGTCAACAAACCAAAAAGGTAAATAATATAACAGCTTTTCGACATAAATTTCTTCCATCCAATATTTGAAGATGAATAGGCGATTGTGCTGTCTTGTAGTTGATGCTTTTTTAATTCACCGAAATACGACCTGCAACTGTCTTCAAGTTGAACGAATGAGCGGTCTGTTATTGAATTTAATTTGTTGCAAACGCATTGTTCATGCTGAAACCTTTTATCGCAATTAATAAGCCAGGCCGATTTGACTACCTCAAGATTATTGCGACTTAGCGTCAAGCAATATTCTGCAGTTTCCAATCGCTTTGCATTTTCAACATGCAGGGTTACGGTACGCATTATTTCATAAGCATCTTTGGATATACGCAGCAAAGCAGCAGCTTTGTTTTCCAGGTATCGTTCTCTGTAAGATGAAAGCGTCAAAGTCTTGCCGGCATGCACCAATACTTCTGTTCTGCCAGCCATTGGATGTTCATATGTTATTCCGATCGGAACGATTGGTATCTCCTGTGAAAAATTCACTTCTTCGGCAAACTTAAAAGCAAGCCTGAAAACCCCTTTTCTGAAAGTCATGAGCTGACGTTCAACATGACTGGTACTTTCGGGAAAAAAAACAACTACACCACCCCGTGATAGAACGCGACGGCCATCTGCAAAACTTTCTTCGTTAGCATCAATGGTAGTTTTACCTCCTTTAAGATGATTGTGTACCGGCAGCATGTGGAACCAGGAAAGAATAATGCGAACCGGTTTATTTACAAATACATCGCCCCTGGTAAAAAAATGAACCGGCCTTTTGAGTAAAATACCTATCAAAGCAGCATCCATTAAAGAGGAAGCGTGGTTGGCTATAATTACAACCGGGCCAGATTCCGGAATGTTTTGCAATCCGGATACATGAATATGCCGGTAAAAAAAGCGAAGGCCAACCGTCATCAGTATTTTGGCGAACCTATATAGCATAAAAAAATGTTCCGCCACATTGGACGGAACATTTAAGATAACCAACGTTTCAGTTATGTCTTAATAATGTATAAAATATTTATATTATATTGATTGGAAACAATTCTAACGCTGAATCGTAACTTTCGTTCCAACTGGTATTATGGTATACAGTTCTTCAATCTCATCGTTCTTTAGAGAAATACATCCATTGGTCCAGTTTTGAAAATAATCTACGGCCATTTCATCCCTGTTCCAGGTGCCATGAATACCAATTCCACCCCCAATCTTCGCACTTTTTGGTATTAAACCCTGCGCCTTGCGTTGGTTAAATTTGTCATAATCGGATTTGTTTGGATAGTCAATCAGCATCATCCTGTCCCATTTATCATGTGGACGTTTGGAAGCAATTTTATAACTACCCTCCGGTGTTTTACGATCGCCTTCAATCATTTTATCATCCAGGTTCTTACTCCCGAATACAACTGGATAAGTTGCATACCAGCCTTCATCATCGTATACGCGCAATTCGTAATCTGATTTATCGATAATAATGTAAGGAATGCCTTCAAGGCCATTGTTGAAGAACCGATGTTTGATGGATTTCTTGCTTTCAAATTTTGTAAAAGCAAACAGGCCAAATGCAAGTAAAAGTGAAGAACCAGCAACAACTCGTTTCATAGTAAAAATATATTTGCAAAAAGACTGCCAATTAAAACCATGGCTTAAAAAATCACCTGGTTTAACACAGTTGTTGGATAAAAGGGTTGTCTGATAAAACGAAATACTAATAAGGATATTTTCAGGACTTCCGCATTTAAGAAAACGTTTGCACAACAACCCTGAAAACAAGGATGTTACCAATAATAAAACTCTTTTTATCTTTAAAAACAGCATTTTTGCCAATAATTCTACGAGTTTATGAAAATATTTTTTTATATACTTCCAATTCTTGCAGGGGTAGCCATGGCCATACAATCAGGTATTAACAGCCAGTTAAGAATTGTTACCAATCATCCTTTGTTGTCAGCATTCATATCTTTCCTTGGTGGCACGATCGCCTTGGCTTTTTTACTGATGCTGGCCAAACAACCAATACCAGCTTTGTCTTCGTTTTCTACCATCAGTTGGTATAAGTTTACCGGCGGATTATTTGGTGTCTTTGTAGTTTATGTGGTTTTATTATCTGTAAAAGAAATCGGCGTTGCCAATATGTTTGTATTGATCATTGCAGGACAACTTTGTACCGCTGTGATGATGGATCATCTTGGTATTCTTGGAATGAAAGAATCACCTGTTACCATTCAAAAAATGGCAGGAATTTTATTTTTGATTGCTGGCGCCTACCTGGTAAATAAAAAATAAAACCGGTATTGCTTGCCGCAACACCGGGTATTTACAACAACAAGAAAGAGAGAAATTCTTATTGATAAAAGATCATCGGGATTTTACCAGTTACTCAGCCTGAAACCAACATTAAAAGGAGTTTGATCAAGACCTTTTTTAAACATTGATTTTGTAGCCATTGATCCATATAATTTAATGGGCCCTAATTGCAGTTCTGCTATATAAGAAATCTTAAAGGGTTCCAGGCCAAGATCTCCTTTTGTTTTTTCTTTACCTGTTTCAGACGTGATATATTTCTGGCGCGATGAATAAAGGTAACCCGCGCTAACACCTGCGCTTAAACCAAATGTTTTATTGTTATCGTTGCCCGGTGTAAAATTAAAATTGAGCATCAGTGGAATGGTTAAATAATCAGCAGCCAGTTTGTTCTTTCTAAAATGCAGTGCCGTATCTACAATGGTAACCGGATCTTTTTTATAAAATACATTTGCATCATACCGGTAATTGTTTAATTCGAGACCTAAACCGTATTTAAGGTTCACCACATGTTTGATAACATTCAGGCGTTGCATAAAAAACCAGAGATTTACATTGATTGATTTGCCTGTGCGCAAGTCGAACCGGTCTTTGGTGCTGCCCGGCGAAAATTGCTGTGCTGCTGTACCGGCATAATTGGTTTTATCTGAGTAGTTGGCAAATCCTATATCAAAAATGAACCAGTTGGTACTTACATTTTCGTTTCTTGAATGGTGATGATAAACCTGCACAGAACCGTCCCTGTTTTCATAATGTCCATCAGCTTTCTTTACAATGATCAGGCTGCCGATTCGGATTGTATCCTGGTTGGTTTCTTTTTTAGTGGTATCGGTTTGAGCCATCAGGCCCAGGGCCAAACATAATCCTGCCATTAAAACATAAAATTTACGCATAAAATTGTTTTTGCTTTTTTTAATAAGGTTACTTCACGGCAATTTCAAAACCACCTATCAAAAGGCCCCTGCGGTTGCCGTTTTCATCGCTGCGTTCAGTTTTTTTAGCAATGAATCTTGAAGCTTTTCGTATAAAACCCCGCAGTGAATTTTTCTTGTTAATAATGGTATTCATTACTTCTACATTGTCTTCGTTGTAAGACGCATAGTCTGCTTTTATTTTGTCATTTTCAGCAGGGTGAATGATGGTTATTTGTTGATCAATGATGGGCTCTTTTGGTGCTGCAACAGCCGTAAAACCGGTTACATCAACTTTTTTATCTATATCTCCAACAGGAGCAACAATGCTATTTTTTAAATTATCATCTTTGTTATTGACTGCAAGCTGTTCATTAATATCCCTGCGTACTTGTTTTATTGCATGTTCTGCACTTTTTGACAGTAATTGTTTATTATGCTTCGATTCATTAATATTTTTTATTCTATCCGACTGTTGCACATCTTTTCTATCTGTTGATATTGCAATTTGCTCTTGCGCTCCGCGAACCTTGCCCGGATCAGTTATTTCTAAGGGTATTTTTTTAGCGGACACTGAATCCCTATTAGTATTCTTATTTGTATTCACTGCAATAGTGGGTTTGATCACTGTTTTTTCCCTGTTCAGCCATAATAAACCTGCTAACAACAATACAACAGCCGCCACAGCCATTCTCCACCAATGGAAGGGAACTACTTTATCATCATCTTCTTTTTTATACAAGCTTTCTTTATCCGGGCAAACAACAGATGTATCCGCTGTTAATCTTGCCTGCTGTATCAATTCCAATGATTCCTGGAACTGCGGATGATGATAAACAAAATTTTCCACACCCGCTTTTTCTTCATTGTTTAATTCATCGTCTGCATATAAAACAAAAAACGATTCATAGTTTGAAATATCAATAGAACCAGGTGTAACTGCTGTTTTTAATAATGATTCCTTGTTTTCAAAAACGAGTTCATGATCCGGACTTAATTTATATTCCTGGAAAATTTCCAGTTCTTTTTTAAGATCAGGGTTGCTTAAAACAAACGCTTCTACCGCCCGCCTGTCTGCGGCAGACAATTCATTGTCTGTGTACAAAAGGAAAATTTCTTCGTAATTATTTCGGTTAATGTTCATTTTTTCTAATTTACTTCAACAATGCTCAAATTGTTCATTACAACACGTTTTGAGGACTCACCAGGTAGTTTTTTAATTGTATCCTGGCCCTGTGCAGGTATACTTTTACCTGGCTCTCATTCAATCCTGTTATCACACCAATTTCATCATAACTATAACCCTCATAATCCTTCAATAAAACAAGGCTGCGTTGGGTTTCACTCAGCGTGCCAAGCGCCTGCTCCAGCACTTTTTTGAGATTATTCGCTGGTTTGTTTACAACCCCCGTTTCTTCGGAAAATGACTCTTTCAGGTAAACCCTTTTTACTTTTCTAAGGTGATCAATCATTTGGTGATAGGCAACGGTAAACAAATAAGATTTACATTTTTCATTGTCTACTTCCTCACGATTGCGCCATAGTTTTTCAAAAGCGGTCTGTACCACATCTCTTGCATCCGCTTCATGCCGCAGATTTTTTAATATAAAACGATATACGTTGTCCGCATAGCTCCTTACACATTCATTGTATTCTTTCTCAGTCATAAACAGTTCCGTTCTTGTGTTGTAATAGGTTAAGTGTTAATGGTTGTTTCTCTCTCTTCAGAACCTGCTACTTGTTATACGAATATCCGCCACCAGATGTTACAGGCTCATAAAAATCTTTTTAAAAGAAATCCCCGCCTACGGGGCAGGGATTTCGTGATATATATATAGGGAAATTATTGTATTGAACTGAGCAGGTGCTGAGAAATGGATTCCCAGATCATCACATCGCTCTGAACCTGTTTATTTCCTGTTTTTTCCTGGTTGGCCGGGCACTCCTCTGCTTGCGTAGCTGTCTTTTTATCCGAAGCGGCAAAAAGCAACAAACAAGATGAAATTACAATAAGCAGCAACATTAACCGGATAAAGGTCCTGACTGTCATAACCTGGTTGGTTTTGAATATAAGACGAAGGTATACGGATTATGTTACAGGCATTTTTGAAATTCTACAAACTGCATATTTCAACGGACAAAACTCATAAAAAAGCCGGCAAAATTGACTGGGATGTTTAAATGCGGACAACTGTTAGTTTCCACTATTTTTGTGCCTGTAAAAATATGAGACGCATGAACCAGGAATTTGCACAAAGAATAACTGCCGAAGTGGAAGAAATTAGAGCAGCAGGATTATTTAAAACGGAACGTATAATTAGCAGTCCGCAGGGACCGGAAATAACTGTAAATGGTAAAACGGTTCTGAATTTTTGTGCAAATAATTACCTCGGACTGTCTTCTCACCCAAGGGTAATAGCAGCCGCTCAAAAAGCCATTGATACGCATGGATATGGTATGAGCAGTGTTCGGTTTATTTGTGGCACACAGGATATTCATAAAGAACTGGAACAGAAAATTTCAGCGTTCCTGGGTACGGAAGATACTATTTTATATGCCGCAGCCTTTGATGCAAACGGTGGTGTATTTGAACCCTTGTTTAATGAACAGGATGCTATTATCAGTGACGCATTAAACCATGCCTCTATTATAGATGGTGTTCGTTTGTGTAAGGCCCAGCGTTTTCGGTATGAACACAACAACATGGAAGATTTGGAAACAAAGTTGAAAGAAACTGCAGCCTGCAGAAATCGTGTTATTGTTACAGATGGTTCATTTAGCATGGATGGTACCATCGCTCAATTGGATAAGATATGCTACCTGGCAGATAGATATAAAGCAGCAGTGATGATTGATGAATGTCATTCAAGCGGTTTTCTTGGCAAAACCGGGCGGGGTACACATGAATACCGTGGGGTGATGGGCCGGATCGACATTATTACAGGCACGTTGGGTAAAGCATTGGGTGGTGCGAGTGGCGGTTTCACGAGTGGCAAAAAGGACGTCATAGAAATGCTGCGCCAGCGTTCAAGACCCTATCTTTTTTCCAATACGCTTGCACCGTCTATAACCGGTGCTTCCATTGCAGTATTGGATATGTTAAACGAAACAACTGAACTGCGCGACAAACTGGAATATAACACGAAGTATTTCCGGAGTAAAATGACCGAAGCAGGGTTTGATATCAAACAAGGCGATCATCCTATTGTTCCTATCATGTTATACGATGCAGTCATTGCGCAAAATTTTGCGACAAGGCTATTAGACGAAGGAATTTATGTGATTGGTTTCTTTTTCCCTGTTGTAGCAAAGGGACTTGCACGCATACGGGTTCAATTGAGTGCTGCTCATAAACAGGAACATCTGGAGAAAGCCATTGCAGCATTCACAAAAGTGGGCAGGGAATTGAAAGTAATTAAAGAAGTATGAACGCTGATTAGAAATTGCCGGGTACCTTTCAATCTGGTTATTGCCATAAATTATTTTCAAATGGTTTGCTTACATTAAATCCATCCGGCAATGGCCATTCTCCCTACAATGATTTTTAAAAATGATGGTTAGCGATTGGTTGCAGGTGAAATCAGCATCAAGAAATCAGCTTTCACCATTTTCTCATTTACCTGCTATCATACTGATTTCTACATTCACATTTTTTGGTAAGCCTTTAACCGCAACTGTTTCGCGTGCAGGAAAATCACCGGAAAAATATTTACCATAAATTTCATTTACGGTGGTGAATAAATTCATATCGCTTAAAAAGATGGTTGTCTTGATAACATTGTTGAAATCCATCCCTGCTTCTGTAAGGATTGCTTTCAGGTTGTGCATTACCTGGTGTGTTTCTCCAAAGACGTCAACGGCTTCCACATTATTACTAACTGGGTTGATGGCAACCTGTCCTGAAATATACAGGAGATTTCCAAATTGTATGGCCTGGTTATATGGACCGATGGGTGCTGGCGCATTACTGGTGTTTATTACTTTCTTTTCCATGCTTCAAATGTAAGGATAGTTCCCAGTTTACCTGAAATGAAGTTTCTTTGCCGAAATGATACCGAATGAAACTGGCTGTAGTGTGCAATACTATTTTACAGGAAGAATTAATTTCAAAAGATACTGCTGAAGGAGTCAAACCCCTGTTTATTCAAAACATATATAATATTCCATCGGATGCAGATGTGGTGTTGGATTTACTTTTTGAAAACACTGTTGAGCGAATCAATCACCTAAAGCATTTTTTACCGGCAACGGTTATCATCAATTCGGTCACTACAACGCTACGGGAAATTCAATCGCCATTTGTTCGCATCAATGCATGGCCCACATTCCTGAAAAGAAACATCCTTGAATGGGCCATTTTACCAGGTCAGTCTGCGGATGAGATAGAAAGTTTGTTCACGGCATTGGGTTGGAAAGAACAGCAGGTGCCGGATATAACGGGGATGCTTAGTGCAAGAGTAGTGGCAAATATTATCAACGAAGCATATTTTACGTTTGGGGACGAAGTTAGCAGCAAAGAAGAAATTGATATAGCTATGAAACTGGGTACTAATTATCCATATGGCCCTTTTGAATGGGCGGAATTGATTGGAATAAAAAAAATTGTTGAATTATTAAGGGCTTTACGGTTAGAAAATAAGCGATATGAAATTGCACCGGCATTGATTGCAGAAAGCGTTGATTAATTCTATACGTCCAAACCATGAAACCTGCAAATGCACTGATTGTTTAAATTCATTTTAAGATCAATAATATTAATGGCACTCATTTTAAATATAGATACGGCAACTGAACAGGCAAGTGTTTCGCTGGCGCTGGATGGAAAAATAATTACGGAAAGATCAAATAACCTGCAAAAAGATCATGCAACCTGGATACATACCGCCATTGAAAATTTATTTCCAGGGAGTAGTTATACCATTAATGATCTGTCGGCGATTGCAGTAGTTGCAGGACCGGGTTCCTACACCGGCTTAAGGGTTGCTATGTCTACCGCCAAAGGCTTGTGTTATGTTCTGAAAGTTCCATTGATATCTTTGAATACGTTATCCGTTATGGCATTTAGCTTTTCAAATGTGTTAATTACCGACGAAGTATTGATTTGTCCAATGATTGATGCGCGTCGTATGGAAGTGTACACAGCATTATTTGACACATCCATGACACAACTAATGCAACCATGTGCAATGATGTTGGAACAAGGATCATTTGATCCTTGGCTTCAGGCTAAACAGGTTGTATTTTTTGGCAGCGGCGCCTTTAAATGGCAGAAGATTGCGAATAGTAGCCATGCGTTGTTTCACGAGTATCATTACCAGCCAGCAATGATTGCAAAAATGTCTTTTCAGCATTATACATCTCAAGATTTTAGTAACCTGGCGTATGCGGTTCCCATTTATGTCAAGGATTTTCACTCTCATCAAAAATAAGCCCCACAATTAACGTGTTTTATATTTTAAACATAGATTTAATCTCTTTTTCATGCGAAATATTTTTAATATGCGAACTTCGCAAATTCACTAATTAATAGACTATGAATACAACAGTAAACCTTAATTATCTCATTATCCAGGAAAAAGGTGGCGAACCCGTAAAAATAGATTTCTTACAGGTGAAGAAAGCAGCAATTACACTAAGGGCTATTAACCATAAGCTACGGCAACAAATCATGCGATTGCTGCAGGAAAATCAGAAAATGACGGTTACCGAAATATATGTGCAGTTGCGGCTTGAGCAGTCTGTTGCTTCACAACACCTGGCTATTCTAAGGCGGGCTGGAATTGTTCAAACATACAGGGATGGCAAATTTATTTCCTACTCAATAAATGAAGAACGCCTGGCACATATTAACAAACAAGTTTTAGCTATAATCAATTAGCGAACACGGTTATATGCATCAGTGATAAAAAGCTGCAGCCTTACGGCTTGCCGCTTTTTTATTTTTTGGTACTTTTACAGGAAATACTTCAGAAAGATGTTTATTAAACAATTGTATACAGGTTGTCTCAGTGAAGCAGCTTATTATATTGAAAGTAATGGGGAAGCTGCTGTAATTGATCCTTTACGCGATACAGATGAATACCTTGCGCTGGCAGCGGAACGCGGTGCAAGTATTAAATATATTTTTGAAACACATTTTCACGCAGATTTTGTCAGCGGACACATAGACCTCGGAAAGAAAACAGGTGCACCCATTGTTTACGGTCCCGGAACTGTAACCAACTATCCTGTCATTGTTGCAACAGATGGCGAGATATTTAAGCTCGGTGCAATAACCATTGAAATACTTCATACCCCCGGTCATACACTTGAATCTGCCTGTTACCTGCTTCGCGATGAGATGGATAAAGCGCATGCAATTTTCACGGGCGATACATTGTTTGTTGGTGATGTAGGAAGACCGGACCTGGCGCAAAAAGAAAATGAAATCACTATGGAAGATTTGGCAGGCATGTTATACGATAGCCTGCAAAATAAAATTATCAATTTGCCCGACGATGTACTGGTGTATCCTGCGCATGGTCCGGGCAGTAGTTGCGGCAAAAACTTAGGTCCCAATACTTCCAGTACTATTGGCGAAGAAAAGCGAACCAATTATGCGTTGCAGGCCCTGTCCAAACCCGAATTTATAAAAGTGGTAACAGATGGACTTGCAGCACCGCCCCAGTATTTTCCCATCAATGCAAAAATTAACAAAGAAGGTTACGAAAGCCTGGATGCTGTACTAAAAAAAGCATTGGTTCCAATGAAAGTCGAAGCATTTAAAGAAAAGATGCAAGACGAAAATGTGATTGTATTGGATACGCGCGATTCAGTTGTTTTTGTAAATGGATTCATTCCTGCTTCTATTAGTATAGGGCTGGACGGTCGTTTTGCCGAATGGGCCGGTATGTTATTGCCCTTTGATAAACCAATTATCATGGTAACAACCGCTGGCAGAGAAGAGGAAACAACGGTGCGACTGGCTAGAGTAGGTTTTTCAACGATTGAAGGATATTTAAAAGGTGGTTTTGATGCCTGGCAAAATGCCGGAGAGAAGATAGATATGATCATAGAAGTTGAAGCAGATGAACTGGCAATGGATTATCCTCACGATCCTAAATTGACATTGGTAGATGTAAGAAGAGAACCAGAATTTGCAGATGGTCATATTAAAGGAGCCGTCAACATACCATTAAATGAAATGACAGATCCTGCAAGCATGGCTAACCTGGATGAAAATCAAAACATCTATGTACATTGCGCCGGAGGCTATCGCAGTATTATTGCCGCCTCATTGTTGAAAAGACAGGGTATACATAATTTACGCAATATCGCAGGCGGTTTTGACAAGATAAAACTGCAGAAAAATATTCCTGTTGAAAAGGAAACAAGTGTATTGAATTAATTAGAAGAGAATGCGATTTGATTCAAAGCAAGCTAGGAAATAAATAATTCTTCTTGTTTTTTTTCAGGCTGCAACTTATTTTACTATAGTATCCACCCATAACTTTTCATATTCATTTTTCCAGGGATGCTTCCAACGTTTATGGCTCCAGAGATAGCCGGATGGATTTTCGCGTATGCTTTTTTCAAGGGAAGCTGCATATATTTTCGTGAGTTCTCCTTCTTTTAAATTACCGGGATCTTTGATCAGCATTTTTGCATCCAGGTAATAATAACCTCTGCGTTGTTTTATAACAGCAATATAAGTTACAGGTATATTACCCAGCCTCGCACCTTTTTCTGGTCCTTGTAAAAAAGCTGTTGGAGTATGAAGGAAACTGAGCCAATAACTTTTGGACGGATTAGACGGACTCTGATCGGCAATCAATGCAAGGATGTACTTATCTCTCCGATATGGAAGCATGGCCCGGCGCATATCATTATAGGGCAATAGTTTTGTTCCAAAACGATTTCGTATATAATAAAACAGGCGATCCATTATTTCGCTGCTGATGGGTGAATAAACACCCAGGAATTTGAACTGCGTTGCTCCTGGCATCACTGCATTACCCCACTCCCAGTTAAACTGATGGCCCAAAAGCACATGACAGGAACGACCACTCGCAAATATTTCATCATACACAGAAAGATTATGGCTAACGCGTTTATTGAGTTGCAGGGATGAAATGCTCATCAGTTTAATGGTCTCAGTCCAATTATCACAGAAGTTGCGGTAAAACTCTTTTGCGATTTTTTTTCTTTCCGCATCGTTTTTTTCAGGGAATGCCGACATTAGATTGTGCGTTACAACCGTTTTGCGATAGCGCACTACATAATAAATAATGAAATAAAAAAAATCAGACAACAGGTAAAGTAAAGTAAATGGCAACAAAGAAATTGCGTAAAAGATTCCAAAAACAATATAATACATGCGTGGATAGTCTTAAACAAGAAGTAAATTTTATAGCAAAAATCCAGCCTTTCTGTTTTATTGCGAATAATTAATTAACATTCGCAGGTTGGTCTTTGCATTGAAAAAAAGTGATTATATACGAATCAGACTCCTGTGGCCAAAGCGGGTTTACCGCTTCCGATCCAAAGCGATGCATATTCCTCTTTCCATGTATGTTTCCATCTTTTGTGGCTCCACAAATAATTAGAAGGATTTTTCCGGATACAATCTTCAATATAACGCACAAACCGCATCGTAAGTTCTCCTTCCGGTAATTGCAGTGGTTCGGTGGTTACAAGTGTGGTTTCAAAATGATAACAACCTCTTTTTGTTTTATTGAAAGTAACAAATATAACTGCTGTATCATTTAAACGGGCTCCTTTTTCCGGACCGGCAACAAATGGGGTGGGTTTATTAAAAAAAGAAATCCAGAAAACGCTGTTAAGATTACCCGGATTTTGATCTGCCGCAAGCGCCAGTATATATTTTCCATTTGCATATTGCGCAAATGATTTTTTAAAATCTGTAGCAGGGATTAAAATGGTGCCAAATCTTTTACGCAGGTTGTAAAAAATCTGGTTAAGGGGTTTATTGCTAATGGGCATATAAACACCGAGGAAAGGATATTTAACTTTTTTTGCAATGGCCCACTGTACAATTTCCCAGTTAAAATTATGACCCGCATGAAATTGAATGTTTTTTCCGCAACGGTAGGCTTCTTCAATTGCGCTGAAATCTCCTGTAACTTTTTTTGCTGCACCAGCATCGCTGATAGAAAGCATGTTGATGACTTCAATAAAAGTATCTATGAAATTGTGGTAAAATGCTTTGGCAATAACTGTCTTCTCAGTTTCAGTTTTATCCGGAAATGCAATACCCAGGTTCTTCATCACCACATCTCTGCGGTATTTAATTATGTAATAGAGAAGTCCATAAATACCATCACCAATAAAATATAAAATACGCAATGGCAACAATGAAATGATATAGAGCAAACCGTAAATGAGATAGTACATGGAAGCACAAATATAAGAAAGTGCTGGTTGTTAAGCCATGATCTCAAAACGGTATCAGAAGGAAGTAGTTGACGACTGCTGCATTTAAATTACAATATTCTGTACCATTCCACTTTTGCCGGGATAGTCCGTATTGAAATGAAGTCCCCTGCTTTCGTGACGAAGCTGTGCACATTTTACAACGAGGTAGGCAACTGTGATCATATTGCGCAACTCGCATAATTGGGGAGACACCGTAGTGGTTTCATATAATTGTTCTGTCTCTTCCCATAATAAATCAAGTCTTTTCATGGCTCTCTGCAAACGTATATTGGTACGAACAATTCCAACATAATCACTCATCAGCAATTGAAGTTCCTTCAGACTTTGGGTTATGAGGATCATTTCTTTTGGCTGGGTAGTGCCGTCTGTTCTCCAGTCGGGTAAATTATCTTTGAAAGAAATAGTTTTAATTTTTTCAACTGCATCCACATAACAACGATGACCAAACACCATGGCTTCGAGCAATGAATTACTGGCAAGCCGGTTGGCACCGTGCAAACCGGTACTTGCACATTCACCTGCTGCATATAAATTCCGGATGGAAGTTTTACCCCATTCATCCGTTTTGATGCCACCACAACTATAATGAGCGGCCGGTGCAACAGGTATCATCTGTTTGGTAATGTCTACCCCAACGGTTAAACATTTTTCATAGATGTTTGGAAAATGGTGAATGAATTTATCCTTGTCCATATGCCGGCAATCCAGGTAAACATATTCTGTACCTGTTATTTTCATTTCACTATCAATGGCCCGTGCAACAATATCCCTTGGTGCTAAATCTTTGCGTGCATCATAGCGTTCCATAAAGGCATCGCCATTTTTGTTGCGTAAAATACCGCCATCGCCACGTACTGCTTCGGTAATTAAGAATGCCTGTCCACCTACACCCGGTTCATACAATGCCGTTGGATGAAATTGAATAAATTCCATGTTTTCAACGCGACCTTTTGCACGATGTACCATTGATACACCATCCCCTGTTGCAATGGATGGATTGGTGGTAGTTCTGTAAATCTGTCCATTGCCTCCTGTTGCCAGTAATACAATCTTCGCCACAATTTTTTCAATGTGATTGGTTTGGAGGTTCAAAGCATATACGCCATAACATGTTACATCCGGCGTTGCTTTGGTAACCAGGTAACCAAGATGGTGCTGTGTAATTAAATCAAGAACAAAACAGTGTTTAATAATTTCAATATTTTTTTGTTTGATCACTGTGTCAACCAATGCCCGTTCCATTTCTTTACCGGTTACATCTTTGTGATGCAGGATGCGGTATTCGCTGTGACCCCCTTCTTTTCCCAGGGCATAGTCCCCGTCAGGCTCTTTATCAAACTGTGCTCCCCATTCAATGAGTTCCCTTATCCTGTCTACACCTTCTTTTACTACAATTTCTACAATATGTTCGTTGCACAGTCCATCGCCGGCAATCAATGTGTCTTCTATATGTTTATCAAAACTGTCGTTATCATTGTCCCATACACCTGCAATACCACCCTGTGCATACTTGGTATTGGTTTCATCAGTTTTTGTTTTAGTAATAACCGTGATTTTTTTATCGGGATAGTGTTGGGCTACTTTCAAAGCATAGGTAAGTCCCGCGATACCTGAACCTACTACCAAAAAATCTGTCTGAATCATAATAATATTTTATGAGCAACTGCTTTTACTTTATATGAACCGTTAATGGTAGTTTTTTCCATTAAAAAGCTCAGGTGTTTGATTGAACATTAACCGGGGTTGCTTTCACAGCGGCAAGATACTGCAAAGAACCATTTACAATGGCAAATTGAGCCAGTCCATACGTTAACATAATAAAAAAGCCCGCCAATGGAAAATGTTCGTAGAATTTATTATAGGCAAGCAGCGAGTCTGATGTTACAAATAAGGCGGCTCCTATTAGCCACCATTGTGCCGTTCTTAACGGTTTAAAAGAAGTATGCATTGCAGTAATCAACATTACAGAAATAATGATCGCGTAAACGAGTACAGGTATTTTTAAATCGCTAAGATGACTATATAACAAAAAATAAAATGCAGTCGTGTACAAAGCAACAGCAGCTATGCGAAAAATATTCCAGGGTTTTTTTATTTTTTCTGTTTTTCGGATGGACAGGAAAAAGAAAATATAAATAATATGTGCAATAAGAAAACTCACAAGACCTGCTATAAAATATACAGGGTTCTTATCTTCCATCATCAATAACAGATCACCCAACCACGAAAAAAGCAAAGCAAAGAGAATATAGTATCGTGTGGTAGAAAAACCATAAGATGAAAACAGGAACCAAACAGCAAGTGCAGGCATGAGCAATGGTTTGCTGAACTGCCCCAAACTGTTCAGGTTGTTTGTAGTGGACAAAAGTTCAAGCAAAAAGTCAATAAAAAATAAATATAGTAAAGGCTTGCGGTTCATGATCAATATTCCACTTCAAGCGCCAGCAATTCGGGATGTTCAAATGTTTCCATAAGATCTGTGGTCAGGCTCACAGTTTTCTTATCATCGCTCAGTAAAGCTTTGCTATTGCTTACTTTTTTTATTGCACGGGGTAGTTTTACAGATAATGTATAATTCATTTGTCCCATCATGCCGCTCATTTGTTTCATTTCTTCCAACTTTATGGCTTTTATAAATTCTTCATAACGTTCTTTGTTTACTTTCCTGCTGTACAGCCCGTCTTTTACCGAGATGTCATATACAGAAGCTATCTGGGGCATCCCCTTATCATTACTTCCTTCGCCCGCACTGGAATCACTGCCACCGCCCATTGGCAATTGTTTGCCTTTTCCCATCCCGTCAAACATGTTTTTCAAACCAGTTGAATTGTTGAGGCTGGCATATAACTGCTGCAATTGATCTGCTGATTTAAATGGAAACTGCATATCAAACTTACCAATGCCCTGGTTCATATTCATTACAAGATGAACCTTACCATCACGCAAGAGCGCTTTTTTATCTGCGGGAACAGATTTTGCAGTATCTACATAATCCTTCATCTGCATGGTTGTATCAAATGCTTTATCCAGTCCCTGCTTCTGCAGATCATCAGCAGAAGCAAATCCTTTCATCATTTCGAGCATTTTGCTCAAATCTGTTTTGATTGCCAGTGTACCACTGCCGTCTTTTTTTATTTCAACTTCTTCACGGGTATCCATGCAAGATGCAAATATCAGGGGTAGTACAACAATCCACAGCGTTTGTATTGATCTCATAAAAATTAATTTAAGGAAAGGTAAATTTTATTTGCCAGTAAGCTGGTAATGTACTGTAAAAGTATTTGTATGACGCGCTGCCAGCATCAGCAAGCCCATTTTGTTGTTGAATGCATCCGGTGCGGCGCTCAAATTTTCTATCGCAATACTATTGCGGTGCGGCGGTGTAAAAATTTGCAGGTATGGATAACTGCTATCGGGAAAAAAATTCAATTGAAGCTGCCTGGAATCATTTCTCAAAGTACATGCGGCATGGCCTTCGTCTATATTCAGGATAAAACAATTGTCCAGCACGGTATCACCAATTATTTTTTCTTCATTAAATTCATTGTACTCCAATACATGCCCTGTAGGAATCAATTTGTCATCGAATTCCAGCATTGCATCGGCGTTAAAATACAATTGCCAGTCATTTATTTTTCCACCCAGTTTGAAATAAGGGTGCCAGCCATCGGCAATTGGTATTGGTAAATCGTCCAGGTTGATGATTGTGGTCTGAACCTGTAAAATATTCTGTGGTTTCAGCGCATAGCGAATTTCACAGCGGTAGTTAAACGGGTAACCTTCATCATCTTCTTTGTAGTTGTATTTAAAAGTAACGCTTGCCTGTTCATCATCGGCAAAATCGGTTACACGAAAAAATGGTTTGTTATAGAGTAAGCCATGTATGGCAGAACCATCCAAAAATTTTTCTGGAAATTCAAATTCAACGCCATCATACAAATATTTACCTTCCTGTATACGGCATACAAAAGGAGAGAGCTTGCTGCTTTTGAAACTGGTGGCCAGGTTTTTGTCAAGGTCTTCTGCATCGGTGTAATGGTCAATTATGTTTGCAGGGCCGTCGTTGGTGTTGATGGAGAATCCATGTAACATGGCTCCAAATTTTGGTGCAATTGAAATCAAAGTCTGGCTGGATTCATCTTTTAGGTTTACCAGGTCAATACCTTTTTCTGAAGAATTGAATATTTTAAATGCCATATCGGTTAAATAAATAAAATAGGATTGTTCAATTGCACGATTGTCTTAATTACCAGGCTGAATAAATTATTAAAAAGTTAAACGATGAAGTAATTTGCATCGGCAGAACAAATTTAGTTTTTTGAGACAGAAATTATTTTATCACTGGTTCAATCCAGACTTCATTTTCTTTGAGTAACCGGATAAGTTCATCAACGGCAATTGCGCTGTCCACATTTCTTTTCATAATTTCTTTTCCTTTATACAATGTAATCTTGCCCGTGCCGCTACCAACATAACCAAAATCAGCATCTGCCATTTCTCCCGGCCCATTTACAATACATCCCATTATAGCAATTTTAAGTCCTTTGAGATGATTGGTGACAGCCCGGATTTTTGCGGTGGTTTCCTGCAAATCAAATAATGTTCTGCCGCAACTTGGACAACTAATGTATTCCGTTTTTGAAATTCTTGTTCTTGTAGCCTGTAAAATTGAGAAGCTGGTATTATTTATAAACTGGTGATTGTTTTTTGTTTCTAAATAAGTGCGGCCACTAACTTTTTTTTGCTGCAGTTTGGAAGGATCGTTCATCAACCAGATACCGTCTCCCATTCCTTCCAACAACAACGCGCCGGCATCAGTAGAAAAATGAATGAGTTGTTCATCGATGGTTTGTTCATGGCTTTCAACCACCAGGATAACCGGGCACAATATATTTTGATTCATTAATTCCATAATAAAACGCCGTACAGAGGGCATTGCATGCGGGTGCGATGACCACAGGCATAATACTACGGTATCATCCTTTCTTATTTGTTGTAATATTTCATTTGCATCTTCGCTATTGCTGTCTACTGCGATAAAATTAATGCTGGCGGAACGCTCGCCGTGTTGCAGGTATGCCTGGCTATCAAAAAGTGGAAGATATTTTTGTTTGTCAGCAAGATTTAACCAGGTTTCATAATCGCACAAAACTTTTAATGTACCGGGCAATGCAAAATCAATTGTCTTTTTTCCGGTATAAATGTAATCTGCTGCTCCATCACTGATAAACCATTTGTCGGTAGCTATATGGTAAGTATAACCAATAGATTGCAAAGCTGTGCGTTCAATAACAGGGACTTTCATAAAATCGGCTATCACTACAGGAACACTTTTTCTACCAATATTATTAATAGTACGGGTTTCTCTTTTTTTATATTCAAAAGGAGAGTAGGGAATGTTTTCGATTGCAGGAATAGTATTCCTATTTCCAGATTTTAATTCATGGTCCCGGCCTGCATATCTTTTCACCAAATCTTTGCATACAGGAATTTCATACTCGGGATCTTCGGTGAGTGATACACGAATGGTATCACCTATACCGTCTTCTAATAAAGTGCCGATACCTATAGCAGATTTTATTCTTCCATCTTCACCATCACCCGCTTCTGTAACACCCAGGTGCAAGGGGTAGCAGGCATTAAATTCATTTGACATTGTTTGCAACAGCAACCGGTATGCTTGTACCATTACAAGCGGATTACTGCTTTTCATACTTAAAATGATATTGTGAAATTGTTCTCCGCGGGCGATGCGTAAAAACTCCATGGCACTTTCTACCATACCATTGGCAGTATCACCATAGCGACTCATGATGCGATCACTTAATGAACCATGATTGGTACCAATGCGCATAGCAGTACCATATTCTTTGCAGATTTTTACCAGTGGTGTAAAGCGTTCACGGATACGATCAATTTCCTCACCGTATTCTGCATCTGTGTATTCCAGCTGTTCAAATTTTTTCTTGTCCACATAATTGCCCGGGTTTACTCTTACTTTTTCAACGATGCGTGCAGCAATTTCGGCAGCATTGGGCGTAAAATGAATATCTGCAACCAGTGGTGTTGTATACCCTCTTTTGCGTAACTCTTTTTTTATATTCAGTAGGTTTTCTGCTTCATTTTTGCTTGGGGCAGTAATACGAACCAATTCTGCCCCGGCTTCTATACAACGGATGGATTGCGCAACTGTGGCCATCGTATCCATTGTATCGGTAGTGGTCATGGTTTGTATTCTGATTGGGTGGAAATTACCAAGCAGCAGGTCACCAACTTTCACTTCCAGGGTTGACAGGCGTTTAAATTCAGTGAGCGAGTTACAGTACAATTGCATACAATGCGCTAATTTTAAGTAATTGCAAAAATAACGATTGAAACGCTATCAGTTTGAATTACATGAAGACCATCAGCTTTTTAACAGGAATATTGCTGAATGTAAATATTTTGATATCACTCCCTTCCAATGCACAGCAAAGCGAAAATAAAAACATCAGCCGTTTACGTTTCGCATCTTCCCATACCGCCTTTCCTGATTCAGCCCGTGCATTGGGGCTCACATATGAAGGGAATTTTTTTGATGCAGCCAATCATTATAACGATAGTACAGTATTGATAATTATTCCGAATGGAAGCCAACAGTTAAAAACAGTTGAACTTGTTTTCTGGTTTCACGGATGGAATAATAGTATTGATTCTGCCAATGTTTTTTTTCAGCTGGAAGAACAATTTATTGCGTCTCACAAAAATGCAATTCTTGTGCTGACAGAAACTGCAAAGAATGCACCTGATTCATACGGCGGTAAACTGGAACAACAAAATGTATTTGCTGGTTTAGTAAACGATGTTCTAAATGCATTGAAAAAAAATATGCTCATTTCAAACGAAGCCAAAGCGGGAAAGATTACCCTTGCCGGGCACAGTGGTGCTTACAGGATCATTGCTTATATATTAGCGTATGGTGGCGTACCGGTAAGAGAAGTAGAATTGTTTGATGCGTTGTACAGCCAGGTAGATAAATTCACTCACTGGATACATAAGGATAACACTAACCGTTTTATACATTGGTATACCAGTCATGGAGGAGGAACAGATGAAGTATCCTTGCAGATGATGGACACATTGAAACGATTAAATATTCCATTTATAAAAGCAGAAGAAAAAAATACCGGCGCTGAACTCCTGCAATCTGGCAGAATATTATTTATTCACAGTGAAAGAGAACACAATGATATCATCAATCATCCTGCAAATTTCAAACTGTTGCTGATGAATTCAAATCATATGTCAGACCGATGAGTACATCTGTACGTATTTTGTAAGTGTATGCTGTTAGATTCCCTCCCCTGTATTGTATTCAATTTTTATTTGTTGACTATAATCAAGACTAACTATATTATTCATTGCACACCAGTGAATTTATTAATGAAGATGAAATAGATCAATAAATACAAAAGTTAATAACAATTAAAATTTATGGTATCATTTTTGTCAAACTGTTCGAACTCCGCCAGACCAATACTTCACCGTAGAAAGGATTCTTCATCGTAGAGAAGGTTCATTTTTTTTAATCAAAAAATAAATTCTATTGACATCTTTCCTTTTTAAAGGCGAGTGGAATTTTATTGTCTGTTCATTTAATCATGCGTAGTAGAACCTACATGCATGCGTAGTAGAATCTACAAGCATGCGTAGTTAAAGATTTTGTTACCTCAAAAATCATTTATTGAAACAAAAACTTATTACTTAAATCAACAACACTGTCTGTAAACGAAAGACTGCGGTTTAATTGCTGCAGTTTACAATTCATACCGGGATAAAAAAAATTCCCGAGTATATAGTAGAAATTAATCCAAAAATCAATATCTATGAAAATCAAAATTTTCGTTTGGTTACTGCCATTGTATGTGCTGTTCATTTTAAATTCAGCATTTTCACAAAGCTCCACATTATCCTTCACCAGTATTCCATCAACAACAGAGATTCCATCACCGGGTCGTGGTGCAGAGCAATGGCATTCTGAAGCAGCCAGTCAGGTAGTAGGGAATGTAACAGAAGGAGTTGCACCCGTTATGCTGGATGCGTATGTAAGAAGTTCATTGACGTGGGATAATATGGAACCATCTCAGGGAGTATATAACTGGACCAATTTTGATGGTGCGATGAATGATGCTATCAGCAAGGGTCGCAAATTATCATTTAGTATA
>JBBQZZ010000009.1:0-182514 GCA_038207265.1 Chitinophagales bacterium
ATGATTTAACGGCGGCAGCGGTGCCATGCCAATCATTAGAATATAAAATCATTCAAAACCGTAGTGTACAAAAATAAATTATGTAGTACCTTTATAACCATATCAAAGCTGGGTGAGTCCCCGAAATCGCTTTACATAGGAGCCGGTTGTTGCAAGCCGTTATACTACTTTTGCTTTATATAATTTGATTGACTTTAGAGTTGTCCCTTTTAGAGAAATTTCTGCTTCTATGTCAAAGTCATCTTGAATTCCCAGCCAGAATTTCGGGGAGTTTCCAAAATATCTGCTTAACCTGAGAGCTGTGTCAGCCGTAATCCTCCTATTACCTTTAATTATTTCAGAAATACGATTCTGGGGAATTTCAATATCCTTTGCGAGCTTATATGCAGTGATGTTCAAGGGTTTCAAAAACTCTTCAAAAAGTATTTCTCCAGGATGAATATTTTTAAGATTTGCCATTTTCTATTAAATTTTAATGATAATCAATTATTTGAACTTCCGACCAATTTCCCGCATTCCATTTAAAGATTATTCTCCATTGATCATTTATCGGGAATTATATAATTGACCAATATTTCCTAATTGAATGGGATGCCATAGTCAACCGCTCGGTCACCTAACAACCGATAAATTTTAAGTACATAAAAATATTTTTCAAGGCTTGACATATAATCGCCCTTGTCTAAATAAATAGAACAAAGTAAATTACTCATGTTTGCAATGCCTAAAGAATCAGGAATTTACTGAAGCATTCTTAATGTGGCGGATGCATATTTAATAGCTGCAGAATCATTCCCTATCTCAAAATGGATTACGCCTAAAGATTGCAAACAATTTGCAATATCTGGCTTATTTCCAATTGCTTCATAAATTTTAAGAGCAGTTAATGTGTTTTTTATGTCTTCCCCAGCATCCTGTTTAAAAGAATAATATGCAGTTCCGATCTTTGCATAACAGTTAGCTAATGCTGACTGATTACCATTCTTTTTGAAAATCTTAACCGCCTCATTGTAATACTTTATTGCATCACCAAAATTTCCCTATGGACCAACGTAACTGATGCCTGCAAGTGCTACTGCACAGTTATAGTCAGCAGTACCTTCCTCATTTTTAAAATTTAATTTTTGTGAAAGAGCCAATGCTTGTTTAGCATATTGCATCGCATTATTCCTATCCTGAACAATCAAGTTACCAAATTGATTTAAGGTATTTACTTTATTTCTGTCTTCCTTCGCCGTTAGTAAAACTTTCTTTAAAGAATCAATCTTAAGTGAATCCGGTTGCGCATTCGAATTAAATGCAATTACAACAAACAATACAACAAAGCAGGTTTTGTAAAAAAAGCGTTTTCATGATGCTGGTAATTGAATTATAAATGTTGTTCCTATTTCTTCTTTCGTCTCTACTTTTATTTTCCCACCATGCGCTTTAATAATATCATAGCTTAAACTCAAACCGATTCAATTTTTGTCGAAGAAATAATATGTTTAAAAGATAAGTAAACTATCAGGAACCATAAAATCTGTCTGTCCATCCATTTTCCCAGGACAAAGAAAAGATGGACAACCTCCGCGAGAGTTCTTCTGCTCGTCGTTTAAAAATCAAGATGTTTTTGTTTGGGAGCGGATGATTTGAAAAGCCTAAGTAAAAGTTAGATGTATATTAATTCCAAAAAATAAAAAAAAATTAAAAAATTAATCTTAGAAAGAAGCATACAATGAGCAAAGTCGTTTTGTTGTTAAGTTTTAAGCACGATTGATGAAGATAGCAGGTGCATCATATTCCAATATTATTTTCCGCAATAAATAATCTGTACTTCTATCAAGAATAAAAATAACCAGGAGAAAAATTGAATCACATTTTTCAAAAAATAGATTTACAATTAAAATAGCTTACAGCACAAGCTTAAAAAACGTCAAAGAAGGTGTAGGAAAAATAAATTGTTGTACCTATGTTGTACCATAAAATAAAAAAGCGTTATAAATAATTAATTTACAACGCTTTAATTTTATTGTTTGCGGACCGGACGGAAAACCCGATGGTAAAAACTTCATTTCCCACCTTTATCTAACCTTTCTCAACTTAACTTCAAATCAATGATTTTCAACATCTTGTAGCACTTTTGAAAATATTGGCTTAGTACCTTTATTCTATCTGACTTCTCTTTTATAGAATAAAAATAGAATGAAATCTATGGGACAGCCAATCAAATTAATCATCAAAAAGGGAGCAGCTCGTAAAGATGGAACATCATTAATCTTCTTACAGTATTGCCATTCTGCTGAACAAAGAATTTTATTAAGTACAAACATTCCAATTCCACCAATTTATTGGAACAAAAAAACTACGCGCATTGCTGACAACCTGCCAGTGCAATATGGGAGTGCAAGTGAATTACAGTTCAACCTAATTGAGAAACTCAGAAAGGCGGAAGATATGGTTGAATATGCCCTTAAAAACCGCAATGAGTGTCCTATTAAATTTTTAAGAGCAAACTTTCATTTAACTGCCAATTGGAATTTAAAACAAATGGCCAATGCCGGTCAGAATTTAAATATTTATGACAACATAGACGATTATGTAAACAACAAACGAACAATGGTGAAGCGTTGCACGATTAATGTGATCAATGCAATGAAGGGACATTTAAAATGTTTTGAGTCGTATAGAAGAGAAGCCATCACTTTCGACTCTTTTGATTTTCGTTTTTACGAAGACTTTGTACGTTTTCTTACTTACGATATTCAGCATGTAAGAAAGAAAGATATTGTCAAGGGCTTAAAAACAAATAGTGTTGGAAAAACCATTAAGCACTTGAAGTCTTTCCTGAAAGACAGAATGCGGAAGAAAGTAATTCCATTTATGGATTTAACGGCATATAAGGTAATGGAAGAAGACGTTGATGCCGTATACCTGACCTGGCAGGAATTATCTCTCATATATCACCTGGACTTATCAGCTAGTCATAATCTTGAAAAATACAGGGATCTGTTTGTCCTTGGATGCCTTACTGGTTTCAGGTTTAGCGATTACTCAGATATTAAACCAGAGGAAGTAAGAGGTGGTATGCTATATGTAAATCAAACAAAAACTTTGTCCACTGTTGTAGTTCCATTAAGAAGTGATGCCAAAAAAATTCTGATTGAAAAGTATAAAATGCAAATGCCGCAGGTAAGTAATCCCAATTTCAACTTTTATATTAAGGAAGTAGTAAAACTCGCTGGTATTGATGAAATGATCAAGATTACTCATAAGCGTGGCAATAAAATAACAGAAGAAACAAGACCTAAATACAATTGGATAATGTCCCATACCTGCCGCCGGTCTTTTTGTACCAACGAATTCTTAGATGGAACCCCCACTAATTTAATTATGGCAATTAGCGGACATAAAACTGAGAAAGCATTCAGGAGATATATTAAAGCAGACCAGGTACAAAAAGCCCATATGATTAAACAGCTTTGGGATAGTAGGCCTGGGCTATAGAATGAAAGCATTGTCGCGGTATTACTAATCGGTCAGACAGTGTCCGACCAATTAGTAACCCTCAATTACTCGACAAAACTTCAATTTGGTTCGACGCTTCCGAACCAAATTGAATTGAAAGAGTTAGCGAATGATTTAAAAAAGAAATTTTTAATCAATTCGGTTTGTTCAAAAGTATTTTCAAATGAGAATAGATCAAAACAAGGAAAATTTGAATACCCTGGATACCCTAGCTACAGCTATTCAGGAAACAAATTCATACTTCTTAGAAAAAGTTCAAAAGCAGGTAAACACTTCACTAAGCATCCGAAACTGGTTGATTGGATATTATATTGTTGAATATGAGCAATCAGGCAATGACCGTGCAGATTATGGATCAAGACTTTTCAAAGCCATCTCTAAAAAGCTTCTGAATAAAGGGATTAAATCATTACAGGAACGCAATCTATATCTATGTCGTGACTTCTATGAGGCATACCCAAAGATTTTGCAGACAGTGTCTGCAAAATCCTATTTAATTGATTTTCAGCACTCTAAAACTCTGCGGACATTGTCTACAAAATCAGCATACCCCGAACTCAATACTATGCTCACCCATCTAAGCTTTTCACATTTTATAGAGCTTTTAAAAGCTGATAGCCAGCCCAAAAGAAAATTTTACGAGGTGGAGGCCATACGTAGCAACTGGAGTGTCAGAACTCTGAAACGTGCTATAGAAAGCTTGCTTTACGAAAGAACCGGGCTTAGTAAAGACAAGACCGCCATCCTACAAGATTTTGGTAAGCAAAATAGACCTACGCCCGAAGCCGTATTTCGCAATACATACTTGCTGGAGTTTCTCGGGCTGGAAGATAAAACTCCGTATACAGAAGGTCGCCTGGAAGAACGCATTATTAGCAACCTACAGCACTTTTTGCTAGAGCTTGGCAGGGGTTTTTGTTTTGAGTACCGGCAGCGCCGCATTACATTTGATAACCGGCATTACCATATTGACCTTGTGTTTTACCACCGGATTCTCAAATGCCATATACTACTCGATCTAAAAATTGGTGAATTTGACCATTCGGATGCCGGCCAAATGAATATGTACCTAAACTATTACAAAGAAAATGAAAGTGATAGTGGCGATGCCCCTCCCATCGGCATTATTTTATGTTCTGGCAAAAATGAAGCCTTAGTCAAGTACGCAACGATGGGTTTGTCACAGCAGGTCTTTGTTTCAAAATATTTGGTGAATTTACCAAGTGAAGAAGAATTACAAAAAATTATTGAAGAGGGAAACGAAAGCGCGAAATAAGTAAGCTTTTTTCTTGGGCAATTGAGGAGTATTTAAATATATCTGTATTAAAACGCTATTAATCAATAATTTATGATTACTCGTGTGTTTAGTATATATTTATATTAAATAACCTTAAACCTTCATGCAAATAACTTCCCAAGCTATTTTCAATACTTTATTCCTGGCAAAAGATGAAGATGAGCTTCATTTGTTCGTAGCTGCTAACCCTGATATCTTCAAAGTCACAAATTGGAAACCACTTGGCGGTAATTTTAGTAACTATGGTGTAGTAAAAAACCAACAGTCTAATCCTGTAGCGGCAATTATTGAAAAGGTTACAAACTCCATAGATGCAATCCTAACAAAGAAATGTTATGAATCAGGCGTTGACCCAAAATCAGATGCTTCACCACAATCAATGGAGCAGGCAATAGAAAGCTTCTTTCCTAATCACAATTGGGACTTACAGTCGCAGCGTCGGCTGCAGGCGGAAGATATTCAATTAATCGCTGACGGTAATGGTCCCAAGACAGCAAAGAGTTATCCAACTTCTGTAATCGTGTATGATAATGGAGAAGGCCAAAAGCCTGAAAATTTTGAGTCCAGTTTTCTTTCATTATTAAGAGGAAATAAAAATGATATTCTTTTTGTTCAGGGTAAGTATAATATGGGAGGTAGCGGAGCAATTGTTTTTTGTGGTAAAAAGAGATACCAGCTTATTGCATCCAAAAGGTTTGATGGTGGTGATTTTGGCTTTACATTGATTAGGGAACATCCAAAAACAGAAAATGACCATGCAAAAGAAACATGGTACGAATATCTTACAATTGATGGTATTATTCCTTCATTCCCGATAACAGAACTTGATTTAGGATTAGAAAACAGAAAGTTTAAATCTGGAACTATTATCAAAATGTATTCCTATCAATTTCCAAAGGGGTATTCCGCATTTTCCCAGGACTTAAACCAAAGTATCAACGAATATCTTTATAGCCCTGCTCTACCAATTCTAACAAAAGATACCGCTCTTAGATACCCCAATAATAAAGTACTCGTTACAGATCTATATGGATTACGCAGGCGGCTTCAAAGAGAAGAAGAAGAATATCTGGAGAGCAAATTTTCACTTGATTTTAATGATGAGTTGTTTGGTAAGATGAAGGTTACCTGCTTCGTATTTAAAACCAAAGCGAAGGAGTATGACCTGAAGAGAACAAAAGAAATTATCCAGGATAGATATTTCAGAAATGGAATGGCAGTTTTGTTTTCTCTTAACGGCCAGGTTCATGGCCATTATACGTCCGAATTTATTACCCGTTCTCTAAAGTTGAACTTGCTTAAGAACCATTTATTGATTCATGTGGATTGTACGGAAATGAAATATGAGTTCAGGAAAGAATTATTTATGGCTTCGAGAGACAGGCTAAAAGATGGAGAGGAAACACAGCAGCTTCGCTGGTATTTGGCAAGTGAATTAAGCAGGTCGGATGGTAGATTAGCTGAAATAGAAAAGCGAAGGAAACAAGCTGTAGAGATAGATACGTCTGCCAGTACTCAAAAATTATTAAGGGATTTTACAAAGACAATGCCTATTGATTCAGATTTAATGAAACTATTAAGCCAGACATTTAAGTTAGACTTAAAACAAGATATACAGGCAAAGGAAAAAGAAGACAAGAAAGATAGGAATAATCAGGAAAACACTGAACATCCCTTTCATCCCAAAAGATTTCCAACCTATTTCCGTTTAAGATCGAAAAGCGATGGACAGACTGATGTAGCCAAAATAGTTTTAAATGGAGAAAAAACTATCCGCTTTGAAACTGATGCTGAAAACGACTATTTCGACCGTATTGAAGAGCCGGGGCAATTAAAAATTGGCTTACTCACTATCAACGATAATGAAATTGAAGGCGGGGATAAACAAGGTGAACCTAAGGATATTAGTGACTTGTTCAATATTGCTACAAGCAGCCCTCAAAATGGAATTATCAAACTTCATTTAAGCCCTAAAAACGAATTAAAAGTTGGTGATAATATAAAAGTAAAAATTTCACTTTCTAATCCTGGCAATGACTTTGAGGAAATGCTTTGGGTTAAGGTTGCAGACAATGAGAAACCAAAAGAAAAGACACCTAAGCAGGACGAAAGCAATGAGCCATTAGGGTTACCGCCTTTAATTTTTGCGTATCAACAAAAAGAAAACAAAGGAGCTGATGCAGTTAGCTGGGATGATGTAGAACAAGCTACTTCCATGCAAATGGAATTTAAAACTACTATGGTGCCTGAAGCTGAAGGAGATAATCTCAGACGAATTTTTGTAAATATGGAAAGTACTGTATTAATGAACTTTAAATCCAAATACAAAAACCCCAATCAGGAACAAATTGAGATAGCCAACCGAAAATATTATACATCCGTTTACTTCCACACCTTATTTCTATACACTATTACTAAAAATAGAGGGTACGAAATAACTCAAAAACAAGAAGGTAAAAATGAACCGGAACCAGTTGATGTAGGCACTTATCTTAAAGATGTATTTGACAATTACTATTCTTCCTTTATTTTGAATTTTGGTGGAATGAATGAAATTATGCAAGGGGTAGGGGAATAAAATAAAATAAAACCTTAAACGGCGTACTTAATTTTAAGAGGCTCAAATAATGCCTCAATCTGCGAAATATCAGGTCGCCTCACTTTATCATATTGTAACATTAAAGAGATTACTGAGTAGATGTCGTCTCCAAATCTATAGTCAGTTTCATTTAATTGTCCGACTGGAAGATTTGCTTGAAAGATGTACCAGAAAAGTTTTCCTAATTGAAAAACATCAGATTTGTAATTGATGTCGCAATCATAAGTATAACCAACCTTTTTCTTAAATGTTAGCATCTTGTTGGTGGCCTCTGGAGATAGCCATCCTTTTGGGCCAATTTTCTCATTTTCATAATCAATCAAAAAATCATCATTTTGAAATCTTACAAGCCCCAAGTCTCCAATTTTAAATTCATCATTTACCCTAAGAATATTATCATGTTTAATGTCACGATGATATATTTTTAATGAATGAAGTTGCTTAATCCCATTTAAAATATTAATACAGAAAGTAAGCTTTTGGTTTATTGAAAAATTAAATTTATGTCGTTCTAAATAGGAAGCTAAATCCTCGTCAGCCTTTTCCATTACTATATATAAAAATCTACGACCACTTATTTCAATTTCACCAGAGCCATAATAAGCAATAATATTCTTTAATTTCTTTGCATTAACCGATTTAAAAGCTGTTATCTCCCTTTTAAATCTTGCAATTCGCTTATTTTTTCCGTATGAAAGAGGTGTTTTACAAATTTTTATTACTCTATCTTCAAACTCATCTTCAGGGTCAACAAGTAAAAATAAATTAGAACTAGCTCCCTTATTGGATTCAAAGCTGTTCAAATATTCTAATCGAAAATCACAATTATCAACCTGAACATAATTTTGTTCAGGATCATTATTATCCAGTTTAATATTTTCTCCCTCAAATGTTATCATTAATTAAATTCGATTGATGGCTTTAAATCAGATAATTTTTCAACGTTAATGGTACTAAAATCTCCAAGATTTAATACATCAGTTTTAGCTAGGCCATAAAAGTTTAGGATTTTCGATTGAATAGAGTTTGGCTTGGCTGAAGTATTAAGTAAAAGTGCATTAAAGAATTTTAGCCTGTTTTCTCTTGCTAGTTTTGAGTTTGATTGAGTAACACAATTTCTGGCATATTCTTTTAGAGGTTCACAGGCATCTTGAGTAGGCTTAATATCAGTCCCGATTAATATTAAAACTTTATAGAAGTATTTTATAGTTTCCAGTTCTATTTCAGGGTTACTAAGTAAAAAGTCGCATAGAGTGTAAAAATCATTTCTTTGTTTATACCTTGACTTGTTAAGTTTGAATATTCTATTAATCACATTAATTTTTGTCAGAACCAAATTGAATTTTGACTTAATAGTAGCACAATCTTCCTGAGACAAATCTTTTTTAAAATATTCGTCCATATTATCCTTCTTCTCTACATGTCCATTTTTAATCAACACAACCAACTCAGCAACAAATTCTATATCGTTCATTCGTTTCAATGTTGCATCTGTAAAAATCCCTAAACCTTTAAATAACTTCGAATTAGTAATATCTGTTACAAGTTTTAGATAATTAGTATCATAAAAATCTGCCTTTCTAACTTCTGGTTTATTAAGATGAATTCCTGTTTTATTTACTATAGCATAAAATCTTTCAATTGATTCTCCTTCAGTATCACTAATTATTGTAACCGGGAATTCAAAATTAAAAAATGCTGTGTCTATTTTACTGTCAAAAAAATTACCATAAATATCCTTAAATTGGCCGTCTATATAACTAATAATTGTTCTCGACCTTTGTTGCCCGTCAACCATTTCCAACTTATCAGCATCTTTTTTTAAAATGAAAAAATTTGGAATTGGATTGTTTTTTCTTAAAGATTCAATAAGATATTGCTGGTCAGATATTGCCCAAATAAAATTCCTTTGATAGGGTGGGCTAAGATTTAGTAATTCCTTTTTGTAAGTATCGTATAGATTTTTTATCGACCATTTGGTTATTGTATATTTCATATTGCTATTTCGTTTCTTTACCTTTTACTCAGGAATACATGAGATTTGCTAATTAATTTATTTTATTTAAATCCCCAAGCTCTTTTTTAAGGGCAGTAATTCTATTTTCAATTAAGACACTTATCCCGTCTGGAAATGTTGAATCCTGATACAATTCCAATGCACCTCTAAGGCTACCATTATACGCCAGTCGTATAATAAGGTAATGTTTTGCAGCAGCGGGAAACCATATTGTCCTTAAATTTTCATCTTCTATTAATCCTGCTTTGCTTTGTATCAAGCGTTCACACAAACGACCAATTTTTATTATTTCGGCTAATAAAACTTGGTCGTTTGGAGCAAGCTCTTGTGGCCCACCTTTTTCAAGTAAATATAAAAGGGTACTAAATTTACCCGTCGGAGAATTAGCGACTTTATTGATTTTGAATTTTTCGTATAATAGATTGCTCTTTTGTCTTAGTTGTGAAAATGGGCCATAAAGTTCATTTAAGGCTTTGTATATCTCATTTTTTCTTTCTTCAATGCGTTTTGAATTAAGCGTAATCTCAATATTTTTTGTTGATGCTGCTATTGCATTAGAAGAATTCAATACTGTTGCATTAATTGTCCTTTTTGTGCTTTTGTAATTGAATATAATTAAAACGATGCTCACTAACACTGATCCAATACTTGCACTAAAATTTATCCAGTTAATGGGCACAGATGCTTGAAGCAACATTTTATTTAATTTTATTTGTCCTTAAGAAACTACTTAGAAATTGCAAACCATCTTCAAAAGAATCATAAACAACATTTGCAGAATCACGCACAATCTTAAATTTATCTTTAAAAGTATTATCGTTGAGCGTTTTTTCATCGACAAGAATAATTGTTAGACCTAAAGCTTTTGCATATCCTATTTCTAAAGTAAGACCAAATCCCGAAGGGTTGTTTTCTTCCATAAAAGCAAAAACAATGTCCGACTTTTTTAAATATAATAAATCCCAGGTTGTGTATTCAAGACTATTGTTAAGTCCGTGGTCTTTAGGATTATAAAAAATAAAATCGTTGCCGAAACGAGCTATTATTTTAGATTGCCAATCAGAATCAAGACTTCCCGCTAGATATACTTTTAACAAATCCATTATCATAATTTTAAATAAAGCATGCGGCGCAACCTTCAGTCTCAGCATCCTCTAAAATATCAACCAAGTAGGGTGAATTATTAGTGCTACGCTTTTCAAGTTTTTTTAAATGGTCTTCCTTAATTTTATTCAGTCGCTCAGGCAAGATAAGCTGTTCCAACGTTTCCCCTTCTACCCAGTTATAGCCTTCTTTCTCATAGTCCATTGCTTTCTGGAATAATGCTGGATGTTGCTCATATAGCCATACCCATTCTATACGTTGTTGAAAAAAACAAAAGAAACAGCCTGAGCGACTACGAGCATATACTCCCCTTTTTCCATTGTGTTCAAACTCTACCTCTTTATAATACTTAGGAACACCAACAGTACTGTTTTCTAATATCTCAAAAATATCTTTTCTTATTAATCCATTCTCTTTTTCAAGTAGTGAGAAATTATCAATTAAGGCAATAGGATAATCGGATTTTTTTAAGAAGTTAAAAACTACTTTATTGAAATCTTTGATACCAAGATTATGGAGTGATTTTAATTTTTCTCTTTGAACAAGTTTTTCAGAAAGGGGGGTATTTACCACATCTAATATTCTGTCTAATTTTTCTTTATCCAAATTTTGGGAATAGTGAGTGGCGATCAGTTCAATATTAGAATTTTTTAAAACCAAATTAATGACATCTTCACTCCAGATATTTCTTCTAAAAGGAAAAATGGATTGAATATTTGATTTTCTGGAAATGTATCCTTCCCTATCTTCATCATCCCTGATACCCACATAAGAAATAACCGGACCATCGCCAACAAATTTTTCAAAGGGCTCCAACTTTAGCTTTTTTGTACACCATCTAGCATTAGAAGATGGCAAATAGCCCCTGTACATAGAAAGAAAGTGGTCGAAAGGGTCTTTGTGGCTGCTATGTGCGGCTTCAAGTTTTTGAATTTTGTTACCCCCTAATTCATGGTCAAGTTTTTCAATAAGGTCATAGGTTTCTTTTAATTCCTTGCCTGTATCACAAAAATAATATTCCATATCCACTTGGGGATAGTTCTGATGAAGATACAGGGCTAATGCAGCACTGTCTTTCCCTCCTGAAATCCCTATTACATGTCTTACCTTATTAGTCATTGTTTAGTTGCTCCTGCAATAGTTTTATTAATGTTACAATATTTAATTGCCTGTCCTTTGATAATCCACTTTGTAATGCGACAGCCAATTTGGTTGCTTCCTGCGTTTTCGCTTTAGGCATCCTTATAATCCTTTCTTTTATGTTCTCAACAAATGAAGTTATTTCCAACTTAACAATGTCCTCGTTATCGTAGTCTATATTGGTTTTACTCAATTCACAAAGATTATCTAACTGATGAAGATAATGCACAAATTTTTCATGCAACACTTTCTCATCATTATCATTGAAACTGTCCAGCCTTTTATCAATACAAGCATGCGCAATTGCATTTAACCAGGCATTTCTATCATCCATTGGGGAAAGAATTTGCCTGTACAATTTCTTTTGACTCTGACTCAATAAATGTTCTTTTAGCGAAGAAAACCTTTCCTGTAACCCCTGTTTATACTTCTCGAAGGATACTTTTTTCCCGGTAGTTTCATGGATAATAAGTTTTTCAAACCTATCCAGTAAATCAAAGTAAACTGTACGGAGCTCCCTTATTGAATCCTGAATCTGAGTAACATAATGCTGCATCTCCACTTCACTTTTCTTCAACTTTAAAATAGTATAGCCCATCGCTTCAGGAAATTTATCAAAAAAAGTAGTTTCCGGGTCCTTTGAAGTAACAATAGCTTCTCTTAATCGCTGGCTGTTATGAGATATACTATTGGTACCCTGGGCATAACCTGTTAGTCCTTTGTAAAAGGAAATAAAAGGCTTTATAGTGTCTATGAAAGTGTTTAGTTGAGGAGCTTCAGACTTTTCTTTTTCTATTAACTTTCGATATCTATTAAATAAATCCAATCGTACACCTTCAACCTGAAATGCCTTAATCTCATACTTATGTGGGCTTCTTACAATTAAGTCAAGTGTATCGTCCGTAATATTTGGCACAAAAATTTCATCATGAAAAAGCGCATAATCATCTTTTTTAATTAAGAGAAAAATCGGCAGCCAAAAATCAATTAAACCTTGTTTTATTTTAAATGGTCGTTTACTAAGCGAACCAATTAATTCCATGATATTGCGTTTCCCAAATTTTGTTGATTCAAGAAACTTAATACTTTCATCCCATATAGATTTCAGTGAATTTCCGGGCTGCTTTAAAGTATACGCATCCCCGTTCTTTTTATGAATACCAGTTGCATGAATCAAAGAAAGATAAATTGTCTTATCAGGTGGAAATTCATTGGCTTCATAGCCAATATTCTCAAGATGAGAATTTGAAATCAGCCTGCTCATCAAATCACGCCTTGCCCTTGCAATAACACTGTGATAGTTTGATTTGTTAAGCATTTCATTTTTATATACTGGCGTATCAGAATACACCTGCTCACAAATAATACTTAGGTTCTGGTTAAATGTTTTCCTATCTCGGATGTTATTAATCCTTCCTCCATTAAAATACCAGATAATATTATTGCTGTTACTATAAATACTTCCCGAAACATAATGGTTTAAAAGCTTCACATGCTGTTGCTTTATGCCTTCCATTACTCTTACAGCTACAACATCATCCCGGTGCATATCAATAGCCTTAGTCAACTTTTCAATATTGAATATTTCGTTGCTTATTTGAGTAGTATTTTTGAATAAGCCAAATAAGACCGCTTCCCTACAAGAAGCTGATTTAGTTCTTAATTCATTTTCTTTTACTCTATCAGAAAAAATAAGGTTTATATAGCCATCAATTTCTCCTTCGGGAGTTTTATCCAGTTCAATTTTATCACTCAATAAAAACTGAAAGAATCTCGGTGTTCCTTTTTGATAAAATACTGCTTTTGCAGGAATAAGGCTTGCATCAAAATATTTATGAAGGTGGTGAACTACATCAGACACCTTTTCTACTAGGTTGCCTGCCTCATTTATAACCCATTCTATGTCTACATCAGTTCCTTCAAATAGAACAAATTTTTGATTGAAATTTACAAAGCGTATAATCTTATGCTTTAATAAAATCTGGGTTACTGCTTTAAGATTTGTTATGCCTAATGCAAATTTTCCATATTGCTCAAGAAACTCGCTATTTAGTTTTCCTGATGTTGCTCCAAACAGGTTCAGGAGGCCTATAGTTTTAATTAATTTTATTGCATCAACTGATTTATTTTCTAATAACCCTTCACATCGCTCAATTGATGTACGCATAGAGAACCAGTGTTGCTTGTCCGGGTTGCCTGTGGTATTGAGATAAGAATAGAAATTAAAAACCAGATAATCATATACGCAGGCAAGATTGTAATAGGGTGCTCGGGATGTTTTAAACTCTCTTATGCCTAAAGGGTCTTGCGATTCAATAAAGGCAAAAAGTGATCTTTCATTTTGACCATACTTTTGCAGAGCTAACGTCATTACTGAGGCAGAAAGAATATCAAATGGTAAAAGCTTTTGGGCAAACAGAGTTGTGTTATAGTCTGATAATGGAAAAATTTTAGCTTTTTCGATTGCCTTGTATAATGAATGGAAATTATCCTTTGAATTGGCAAGCCCAAGCTGCGAGATCCTTTCGGCACCAAGAAATAATAACTGCTCGACAGGTTCGTTAAATGGAATTTCTTTAAGCCTGCCTTTTACCTTATCCCATTCATTTTGCTGTGACTTAGTAAGGCTTCTTGAATAACCATTAAAGTCCTGGTGAAGTGTAGTAATAAATAAAAACTCCTTCTCATCATTATTAACCAGCTCTGCAAGTAATTGAATAAAATAAAGTTCTTTCTCCGGGTTATGTTTTGCAGCATATTCAAGATATTTTCCAAATTCATCAATTATAATCACACAAACAGTTCCCAGCTTATTTAGTTTTTTTACATACAACGTGATTGCCTTGATAATATCCCTTGCAGAATGTTCTTTTCTCTTTTCAAGTTCAAAAGTAGCAGCAAAATTTTCTATTAAAGATTCGTATTGTCCCGCAATATTGATAAACTCAAATTTCCTTATACCATTAAAAAGAGTTTTACCAATAGAAAAATATTTTTCTTTGGCGGACAATGTTTTCTGCAGGCCTAAAAGAAAAGCTGATTTACCTGTTCCGTAGGCTCCTACAAGGCTAAACGACCTTGTGCCTGTTTTATAATCGTTAGCAATGGAATTAAAAACATCAGTTGCATTTTTTGTAGGAATGTAATTCAGTGACCTGTCGAGGTCTCTTTCAATATTTACAGAGGGTGAATACTCAGAACTATTTTCTTTACGCCTGGTAGTAGTCATCTAAAATTATTTGTTTGGTAAGTGTGGATTTTATTTGAAGCACTCTGTTTCCCGCTGTTTCGTCATACTTAATATACCGCTTATAAGCTGTTTCCATTTGCTTTATTTTGGAATACAACCCTTCCTGCGTTAGAGCAAATACAAGTGCAGGGGAATCACTTTCGGTTACCAGGGAGTTAAAAGAAATTGATGTCTGCCCCTGCCAATTATCAAGTATAGAATAAAGAACAATTTGCCACGGCAAGTCGTCTTTCTCATCTACTTCAATTTTGAACCAGGTTTGTTTTTTCTTATCGATTATCTGATGAAACTCATTTATAAGATTTAACTCCAGCATAAGGCACGAAAATTCATCTTCCAATTCACCTTTGCTTTCAATTTCTGGCTTTACATAATTTCTTATTAAAACATCCACGTCGCTTTGTACAGTGGTTTTATTAAATGTATCAGCTTTTTGCTCATTGCATTTTCTTTCTACAAACCTTATTAACTGCTCTTTTGTAAAATCAATTTTTTCCTTTCTGAAATCATTGAAAACAAGACTATACAGGGATGATTTATTTGTTTTAATGAGGAGATAATGAAGTAGCCAGATACTACCAAAATCTTCCAAGTAAATATCCTTGCCAGCTTCACCCAATAAATATTCCCCGATTTGAGTCGGCTCTAAGGATGAATCATTCAACAGGCCGAATGCCTTAGTCCAATGCTTAATAGAAGAAACCATGTTTTTACCTACCCCTAATTCAATAACATCGTACTCTTCCCCTACCTTTCTTTTAACTGAAAAATGGTCATATCCCTTTTTAAGCCAAAAGTGCTTACAGGCAAACTTTTCATGCCCGGAAAAAGATAATTTATTACTCATAACATGAAGATAAGTAATTGAAATTTAGCACCTTGAATATAGTATCTACAATATGTGGATAAGATTAATCTGATTGATAATCATTGAGTTCTGAATTACCATTTACCGTCAGCAATTTCCCCCTTCAATCGCCCGACCTCCTCCCCAATCAACCGCTTGACATCCATTTTTACTTGGTAGTAATTATCCTGTACCTGCTGTTGGGTAACATTTGAAACTACCGGAATATCTTTATACCGGCTGACTTCCTGATTCAGCTGATCAGCATCGTTAATTATCTCCGCATGAAACATCTTAAGTTTTATTTTTTCATCCGGATTATCTGCAACAAGTCCAACAAACTCGCCGGAAGAAAGAGCAGCTATTTTAGAAGCTGGTATGGCGCTATCCAATTGTTTTGAATGGCTAATGGAAGTATCAGCACGGTTTATGGAAACACTTTGCCTGTCCTGCATGATTTTCCCAAAGCGCTCCGATAACAGTTTTGCCGTTTCACCCATCACCTGGCCGCTGATAATGTTACCAGTGATATTTACAATAACATCTGCCTGTTCTTTTCCATAATCCTTTTTCAGTTGACTAAAATCCTGCATGGCTAAAGTGGTGGCGACCTTGTTGCTTCTTGCTGTTGCAATCAGGCTGTCCATGTTGTTAAAATAAATGGTAGGAAATTCATCAAAGATTAAACTACATTTCAGCATTCCCTTTTTATTCACCTGCCTTACTAATCTAGAAACATAAAGTGACAACACAGCTCCGTAGATTTGTTGCTTCTCAGGGTTATTTCCAACGCATACAATCTTAGGATGTTTTGGATTATTGATGTCCAGCGTAAAATCATTGCCTGACAATACCCAGTACAATTGCGGCGAAGCCAGACGCGCCATACCAATTTTTGCAGAAGCTACCTGCCCTTCCAGTTGCTCCATTGCATCGTTTTGATATGCAGTGATAAAGGGATTTACCAATACTTCAATTTCAGGTTGGGTATTAAGTACAGGAAATAATTCATCATACTCAGCCTGCATCAATTCTATCACATGCGGCAAGGTGCAATATTTTCCATCAGCATATTTTCGCAAAAACCAGATGATGGCCGTAACAAAATTGATAGGTGATTCCACAAAGAAATCTCCCTGCTTGTTTATCCAGTCCCTGTTCAATCCCAGTAGAATGGTTCTGGCCGATTCTGTTGCATCAGTAATATCATTCATTGTGTTTGGGTCTAAAGGATTGCATCGATTGGAAATAGAAAGGTTATCAAAGTTGATAACAAAAAAGGAAGGTTTTATTGAGTAGTTGTGTTTGTTCTGCTGCAGCCAGTTGTAAACTATTTTAGAAAGGTCATCATATTTGAAGTCATAAACGAACATCGCAAACCCCTTTTCTATATGTTGTTTAATGACGTGCTGTATTACAAACCAGCTCTTACCAGCACCTGGGCTGCCGATTACCAGCAATCCCCGAAAAGGATTAATAATATTTATCCAACTTTTTCTTGACCGGCCTTTTAGATTATACCTGGCTGTAAGATTAACTGAATATTCATTTGACAGTTGCCTTTCCTCTTGGGGAAATGTTTCATTCAACGAATTGAAAACATCGTTGGATAAATTGAGCTTGATTAAACGGCTGAGTAAATTGCCACCTGCAAGTGTCAACAAAAAGCCGGTTCCGGTTACAGCCATATAAACCGTAGCAACAGTTTCTATTGAATAGTTCAACCACAGCAGTAAACTACTCCCAAAGAAAAGGGATAAACCTATGAGCACATAAGCAGCAATACCTTTACGATTAATTTTTTCATCTTTCTTTCCCTGAGAACCTATCAGTGAAATTACTAACAATCCAATCGTCAAGAACTTCGAAGTATTTTGACTATTGAATAAACCAGTGTGTACGATGTTTGCTATAAGCCTATCTGAAATGACACTTTTTACTTGCCATTGAACAAACGCGGCATAACAGTAATAATAAAAATGCAGCAGCAAAATAAAGATGCTGGCAAATCTAGTCAGGTCAAGTATTTTTCGTAACCCCTGTTCATTCTCTCCTGTGTGTGACATAACTTCAATTTTACTTCTTTATAAATCCGGTTTTTTCTTTTTCTTTTTTCGTTTCCTGTTCAGCAAGCTATTCGGCATGTTTTCATATTGGTCTTTTACAGAAAGTAGCACATCAAGTAAGCCTTCTGTTTTTATAGAAATAGAGACGGATTTCTCTTCATTCTTTTGTAGTCCTGTTTCATTTTTCAATAAACCGGACGAACCACTGCCGCTTACCTCAACTTGTTTCAATAAATTCTCAACTGGATTAACAAGCCTGCTTTGCAGGGCAGCTGCGCTGTATCCTTTACCCAGATCACTTCCATTGAACACTACCTTATTTTGATTGTCCACGAAAGTGATACCATACAATCGGCCTTCTGCATTCTGACGTAAAACAGTGTAAATATTTTTCTGCTGCAACTGTTCAATTAAATCTTTCATAGTGCCAGTTCGATTTGAAAGACAACCATCCAGCTTTGCCCTCACAAATGGTTTCAAATTCTCTTTTAGGATTTCATTTGCTTTAAATTTCTTCTCCAGGTTATCCAAAATTGGCTTGCAACCAATAGAGCTTGCTTTGACAGGTACACCGACTTTATTACCATCGCTATCCAGAATACGATACACCAAACCGCGGTTTTTGAAAATTCTTCCTTCTTCTTTACCTCTGTCTGCAATCACATTGAATTGTTTTAACGCCGCATTAAATTCCGGTAGAGAAGTATACTTGTATTGGCTAAACACAGCACCCACCACATTGGAAATACTCCTCTTAGTTTCCGATTTTCCATAAATTACTTTCTCAGCATCAACCGGCTTGATCCCAGGCTTTAGTAATTGTTGCTGTCTTTCAGCTTTTACTAACCCATACAGTTGCTCAATTTCCTTCCTTGCTTTTTCAGATTGATTCCGTCCGATATTATGAGTATTTATCCGTCTGCCATCATTTTTGATAGTTGTGCTTACAATGTGGATGTGTGGATGCCCCGCATCTTCGTGTTTGTAAACTAGAAAAGGCTGCTCAGCAAAACCAATCTTATCCATATAGAACGAAGCAATCTCAACCAGCTTGCTTTCGGATAGCTTTTCAGTTGGGTCAAAATTTAGTGACACATGCAATGTTTTAGTGGTAGCTCTTTCATTCAAACTGTTAAGCATTTCAAAGCCATTTAATTTTTGAAAGAAGTTCATATCCTTTGCTTCGTTTAAATAATTTGCAGCATGTAAACAAACGGCGTTTCCTTTCTGCACTTTCTTTTCGTTGTAGTTGAGTGCCGCTTCAATACTTTTAGTGGTGGTTATTTTAGCAACCATTGTTCATAGAGTTGACTCATCCGCAATCTTATTTCTTCAATCTTGTTCAATAACACTTTTTGCAAACCATCATATTGGGTTACCCAAACCCGGAATTCAGGTATCTTATCCAACAGGTGTAATTTGTGTACTGCCTGGTTAAAATTATTTCCAACTCCGTTCAAGTCCCTTTTTAGCTCCAGCATCTGTTTTAAGAAATCATCGGCTGACTGGTTGCGGTATTTAACTGTTAAAGGTTTATTCAGCGACAGTTTTCTTATATAGCTGCTGATGTTTCTTTCGGTGCTTTGTTTTCTGAGTTTTTCTACCTGTTCGAACTCTGTACTATTCACCCGGACTACAATCATTTTATTTCTCACTTCTGTTTTCTGCTTCCTCATAGTTTGTAGTTTTCTGATTTAATGCCCCGAAACGAGTTCCGAGTGAAGGGCAAGATGACCCAAACGTATAACGTTTGTACATCTTGCAATGTGCAAGACACGGCACATTTTGCCTTGAAAAAGATAAATGGTTGGTGAATCTGTGATTGTAGGTTTGTAGAATATCAAAGTTTGTGGCCAGGGAGACCACCAAATAGGAAATAGTAGGTTTGTTAGTATCAGATTTTTAACACTCACAACAATTCATTTTTCACGGTAAATCCAATACCGCAAAGGGTCGAAAAACTATACCAAATGCCTGTTTTGCATGGCTAATATTTAGCCATGTGAACAAATCTTATTTCCGTTCCGGGAGATTGAAGTATTATTGTGAAATGAGAGATTCCCTAAAACATCTATTTAGTAATCAGGTTGTATTGGAAGACGGCAGTGTATTTTATTATTCAATTTCTCCTTACGAATTAAAGAACGCATTGGGCAATAGTATTGCTGTTTTACAGGAATTTAATTTTTCAAAATAGGGTGATTATGAAGGTCAAAATTCCTGCAAATTATACAAAACAAAAGAAGTTAATTGGTATGATATTGAAGAGGCAAAAATGGTTACTGAAAAAGGTATTTTAAGGATGCTAAAATCCGCAATTGATGCCAAAGAAAATGAGACAGTTTTGAAGTAGATTTACCAATCACCTTTTTCTTTAAAATATTCTATTCCGTTAAAGAGAGCAGCTTTTGCTTGTTGCAAAGTATCGAATGATTTTTTGCCCCAGATTTCGTCAATTGCACCTTTGTATTTCCTTGTTTTTTTATCCCGATAAATTAAAAAATAGTGACCATCCTTATTCAAATATTGGTTACCATTTTTACTAAACTTCCATTCTTTATTTGTCCACTTTGTTCTCCTTGAAGCTTTATTTCTTAAATCATTTTCCAACCGCTTAGGATTTGTATAATCGTCGGTCATTTTTTCAGAACAAACACAACCAACTCTAAACTCTTCTTTCACCTCATTGTGCTCAAGAATATGCACAAATCTTATCTTTTCCTTGCCACACATCATACAGGTTTCGTAGTCTGTATCGTCCTCATCTTGACCATCCCCTCTTACATCAATTACATCCATAAGGCTCCAACCTTTATGTGGTATGCTAGGTATGTTCCAGTAATTACTCATTTAAGAACCAGGTCATGAATTATTTAAATAAAACTGTCTGATAATTATCAGTGAACACTTCATCCATTTCTGTTTGATAGGATATGTTTTTTAGTTCTTCTATTTTCTTAATCAAATTGAAAGTTCTTGAATGTGCCTTGGCTAAAACTGTGTTGTAACGTATTGGGACTATTCTAATTGGACCTTCTGTAAATTCTTCGTTGGCACCGGGTGAGATTTCAGAACCAAGAACGTAAGCAATTATAGGTGTTTTTAAACCAACTTTGTTAGACTTTCGTAATTCTCGTGCATAAGTAAGTGCCTGGTCTTTTTGGGTTGTTTCAATTGCAACTCCAGCCCTTTTCAGTTCTACAATAACTACTTTACTAAAATCATTTATCTCATGTTCTTCATCAAAATTATTGCATGAATAAATACCAATTGATGAATCGGGTAGTATCACAAAATCAGGCCTTTTTCTTTCATTTTCAATGACAGCATTACCTAACATCATTTTAATTACAGTTGCAAGCGAACGGTTTGATATAAATGAAATCGCTTCAAATTCTGGCCCAAATATCCAAAGCCCATGTTCAAAAAGAGGTTGCAAATCATGTAGTTCATCAGCATGAGAATTTTCAACCAAACTTTCAAGTTTTGATATTAATTCTAATCTCCATCGTAATTCTCCAAGAACCTTCTTAGCATCATCGACAGACCATTTCTCAAGGATCTCGTTTAGTGTATCAATATTATCAGGATTAAATAGTGCCATTTTTTCAAGAAGGGCATATCCAGAACGAGATTTCTCCATCTTGGAAAGAACCTCAACAGCACTTTCTAATTCCTGGGTTCCAATAGTTGGGCATTTCGCCTGTATTTCTTCTAAAAAAGTAACAATGTTCTCTTTTGATTCTTTAGATAAAGTTGCTAATTGTTGTTTGTTTGACTCATAAACTTGTAACCTTCTTTCCTTTCTTGTTTCATACAGCAAATTCCGCAAATCATCTTTTACGAAATCAAATACAAGATTTTGTATTTTAATAACTTCATCCGTTGCATAAAATCCAGACCAGTCTTTTTTTACATTTCGAGAATCAATTAAATCTACATTCACAATATAAATTAATCTCTTTGCAATTGGATGCCTACCATCTATTAATTGTCCTTCAATAGAGTTCCAATTCGGGCTACCAACTAAGCGTTGATTATACCACCATGCTATCCCATTCTGCTTTGTATTTTTGCCCTTTTCTCCATAAATTCTCTTTACCTGAATTTTCTTATCTCCAACTTCAATTATAAAATTTTCAGTGATATGAGTAAGGTCTGTCATTTGCACAAGTCTGCTATTAACTGTAACATTAAATTGTGGGTCAGATATAAATCTTGAACCAATTAATTCTATCAATCTATTTTCATCAAGCAATCGTTTCTCAATTGGGTCATTACTGGCAAATATTTTAGTTCCATGCTCATCGGCATTTATTTTTCTTGTTTCCACGATTGAAACATCATAAGGTTTATCGCCAGATTTTGACCTAATAATTTTCGTATGAGTTAGCTCCCCATCCTTTTTAGAAACTACTTCATAGACTTCATTAAAACAAAACATAGCATGTCTTCCAACTCCATTTCTTCCAAATACCTTTCTACTACCATGCGATGTATTTTTAGGAAACTTTGCATTAAGACCACCTTGTTCGCTAATTCTATTATAATTCAGCTTGCCCCATCTATACAATAGTTCTTCTTTTGTCATACCAATCCCATTATCTGAAACAGATAATTCCCCTCCGTTATCCGGCCATGAAATATCAACATTAGTAGAACCTGCATCCCAACAATTTGCAAGTAATTCAATTATTGCAAAGGTTTGGTCAGTTACAATTTGTCCGGCATGATGTCTTAAAAAATCATCTCCAAATGAGAATGAAAACAATGTAGGTAGTTGTTTTGCTTTGGCCATATTAAATTATTTCTGTTCAATTATTTTTATTTCATCTTCAGTTAATTCATACAAATTGCACACCATTTCATCAATTCTATTTTCAAGTATTTCGGTATCGTTTCCTACTTTTTTTGCTTCTAAAATTTCGTCAACCAAATTAATGAAAGGCACTTGCTCGTTTTCATTTATATCTTTTATTGGCAAAAGTTCGATTTTATATTTCTTCCATCGGTTTGTTCCCATTCCTGTAGTAGTACTTATTTGATTAAAATACCATTCTGATACTTTTGAGTTAAGTATTGCCAAAAGGTATTTTAAATTCTCACCTGTCATTAAAAAGGTAGTTGCTTCAGCATGATATTCTCCAGCATCGTAAGCAAACTTTGGCATGTCAGAAATTTCGCCCCAAATTATTTTAGGCTTATCGAAATCTTGCCAATATGATATTGAATCTTGCGTTTCAAACCATTTATTATTAGATTTTTTTCTGCTTCCTGGATTTCCGGATTGTTCAAGTCGAGATTGAGTAAATTTTAATAGATGAAATTTTACACTTGGATATTCATCTATATTTATTTTAAGGGAAGGGAAAGTGCTAATTATCCAAAGATTGGAGAATGAATGAGAATATTTCTTTAAATCCCTTCCTCGCAAAATAGGCTTTATTATATTTTCACTATTTGAATCTTCAGTAATTAATTGTTCTCTTATTTTGTCATCGATTATAAATGCTTCATTAAATCCAGTCTTAATTCCAAAATTGATATTCACTTTGAAATCTTTAAGCAGTTTAGAACCGTTTTCAATCTTCTTTTTTAGGCTTGCCTCCATTTCATTACCAATTATCCAATCCGTTGTCTCTGGTATCTTAAACTCGTAACTATTATTTATTACATAATCAATAAGAGAGGTGCCAAAGGAATAATTTTCAGAAAGACTCGAAACTTTAAATGGCTTGCTGTGTTTGCATTTTTGAAGAGTTATAATGTTTGATTCAACAGTAGCTTCTTCAAAAATTTGAATATCTTGAACATTCAGTAAATTCAATGGCTGCATATTTTCAGTAAAATACCTTTTAAGTAAATCACCATAAATAGATTTTAACCATGAGTTGGAAGTGATATAGGTAAGATAACCATCAGCTCTTAAAATTTGATTTCCCCTTTCGTAAAAGAGGCAGTAAATATCCGTTCCTTTTGAATACGTTTTATAATCAGAGTTTAAAAAATATTCAGCTTGCTGTTTCATTTTAGACAGTGAAATATACGGCGGATTACCAATCACCATATCAAACCCAATATAATCACCATCTCTATTCAGCACTTCCGGAAACTCAAACCGCCATTCAAAAGCATTTTCGTAAATCTTATTATTTTTTATTTCTCCAATTTCAGTTTCAAGCTTTGTTATTTCATTGCTTAATTGTTCAATTTTCTTTTTAGTATCCTTGTTCTTTTTGTTTCCTTCATCAAACAATTCTTTGGTCTGGCTAAGGTTGAATAAATCGCCCCGTAGTTTAGATAGCTTTTTAAATTTTGGGTCATTGGGACTTATGTAACTCCTGAAATCTTTTTTTATGGAGTCAATCAATTCTTCCATTTCTCTTTTCTGCTCTTTGCTTTCAGCATCACGGTATGTTTGCACTGCCACTTTGTAACTATCAATACTCCATTTGCTGTTGCGTAATGCACTCTTAATATCAGCATCTAAAGCAAAGCGGCTTATAAGGCTGTTGCCGCATTTAATATTTATATCAATATTGGGCAAAGTTTCTAATTCTATATAATTACTTGCCGATGTGTAGTAGGCATTTTTTAATAATTCAATCCATAAACGCAGGCGGCAAATTTTTACAGAGTTGGGGTTTATATCTACCCCGAATAAACAGTTTTCAATAATGGTTTCCTTTTCATGAAACAGAGTCTCCTGTACACGCTGACTTTCTTTGTTTTGAGGATTGTAATCGAATAATTTTCCATCTTCATCTGTAATAATCAATTCATCGTTCACCACTTCCACATGATAATCCCGTAATGATTTTCCGGTGGCGTCCTGTAAAATCTTTAGTTCACTTTTAATGGCAATCATTTCGTTCAAGGCACTTACTAAGAAATGGCCACTACCCACAGCAGGGTCACAAATATGAAGGCTGTTGATTATTTTGTTGGCTTCCTTTTTATCATCAATTTTATTATACAAACCATCAATAGTATCACAATGCCATCCCTTAGTGTCATTAAATTTTTGCAATACTGACCTGCGAATGGTTTCTTTACACATATACATGGTTACAAACCCTGGTGTAAAGAAAGAGCCGTCTTTATAACCATTTATCTTTTCAAAAATCAATCCCAATACAGAGGCGTTAATAAGATTTTTATTTTCTTCCTGTATTTCTTCGCTGCCCTCACTGGTAAAATCATAAGCATCTAAAAATTCAAAGAGATATTGCAGTGTGGGTAATGTACCTGCTTTACGTTTGCCTTTATCATCTTTTAAAACAGAACTATTTGATAAGGGTAATTGCAAGCGGTTATCTAACTCGCTGATATTAATGGTTTGTCTTTCCAGTTCAATACGCTCAAATAATGAACTGTTGAGGTAGGGTACTTTACTGAACTTTTCCTTTATGTGGTTGCGCCTGCTTTCTGGTTTTTCTGCCAATACCTGGAAGAAGAGATTACTGAGTTCGTCAAAATCAAATACCAGTTTGCTGTTTAGAAAAAGATAGGCTGCGTTTCCCTTGTGGTATTTGTATAACTGAGCTTCCAGCAGCTTAATAAACAGCACCCGGTTTACCCAGGTAATACATAACTCCAGGGCAACGTTAAATAATTGTTCTTCCTTGTTTGTGCCAAAAGTGGAAAGGTTGCTGATATTGCGTAAAGCATCTTTATCTTCTAATTTTATAATCGTGTTCTCCAGCAAAGAAGCTTCGTCTGGTTCTGCTTTTCGTTTTATTAGCTTTTTACCGCCATCTTTTATTTCTTCCAGCCCAATGATATGTAATAGTTCAACATAAAATTTTGTATCAAGGCTGTTACTATCATTTATAAACGGCTGTTTCAACAAATGTGCAGGCGATAGTATCTTATACAACCCGATAAGCTTGGTATCATCTTCTTTGTCGGTATTGTTTATATACTTTTCATAAGTACGAACATCAAAATAAGTTACGGGCATTTCTTCTGCCACTTCATCCAGAAAAGATTTGGCAATGCTGTCATAAAAGAACTTAGTGTCTTTGCCACTCAATTTCCAATTCTCATAATCTTTTTTAAGTTTACTGTTTCTAAAAATATTCTTTTCAAACCAAACTTCATCTATCACAAACCACTCATAAATATTGGTAACAACCAGGTATTTTATATCGGTGTTATTATGGTCAATCCTTTCCCGTAAATAATATAAAACCAACTCCTGCAAAGCCTTTGTATTTGGCTTAGTTGCTGTCATCATCTCCACCCTATTGGAAGGTTTTTTAACTTCGAGGATAACACCTACGGCATCTTTGGTTGTTTTACCAGTATGTATCACCAAATCATTCCTGTCTTTGGTATTTATTTCAAACTGGTCTTTGTACCAGGTGTCTTTTAAAAAGTCGGCTATCACATTTTTCAGGTGTTCTTCGCTTTCCTGTTCGTTGATGCGGCTAAGTAATTGTTGCAGGTTTTTCTTAAACAGCTCTATGTGATTGCGGCTTACCTTTTCTTTCAGGTAGGCTTTATTAAGGGCTTTTATGGGCTTGATTAATTCCAGTTTCATGTATCGTTCTCCCGGTGTTAGTTATGGGTTTATGGCGGTTACTAAAGGAGTTAGTGTAAATATAGCTTATACAGGCCAATTTCAATTACTTACAGCGGTCTGGCTGCATAAAAAAGGGGGCTAAAGCACCCCTTCATCCGCAAAGCTGTAATAGCCTTCGCTGGTAATAATAATATGGTCAATTACCTTGATGTCGTGGTAGCCTGCAGCCACTTTTATCTTTTGTGTTAGTTCCTCATCGGCACGGCTTGGTTTTAAATTTCCGCTGGGGTGATTGTGAGATAAAATAATACTTACAGCAAGTGATTTAATGGCAGCGGCCAGTATCAATCTTGGGTCGGCTACGGTTCCGGTAATGCCACCTGCGGAAGCTTCATAAACACCAATTACTCTGTTTCCTCTGTTCAATAAAAGCACTTTAAATTCTTCCTGCATCTCAATGCTATTTTCATTCCATAATTCTTTCAGCAATTCATAACAATCTTTAACGCTGCTAATCTTTGGCCGTTCAGAAGCTTTTACCGATGTTTTATAAACCAATTCTACTTCCGCTACTCTTGTCCATTCCGGAAATTTCATTGTTAACTGTTCCATAACTCAATGTTTTAATTGTTTAAAAATTAATTACGGAACCTGCTCCGTCTTTTGGCGACCAAGGCAATGAAGCAACGGAATAAATAGCGCAGCGGTTTATGCCGGAATTTCATTGCCGCCACGGAGACAAAAGGCGAACTTTGTGGGGGAATTAATGAAGAAAAATGACCTATACTTTTGATAAATCAACTTCATTTACAAAAAACTAAAATCAATATCATTTCTAAATATTGCACTAAGCCAACGCCTCACGCCCCCAAGCGTGGGGCGTTTCCAGGCTTTAACAATCTGATTAAATAAGGGGCAAACAATTCAGTTTGCCCCTTGCCGAATGCTAATTATTAAATTCCATCATCACACCTTTTGCAAAACTCTCACATAGATGAAATGCCTTTTGTGTTCTCATATGTCCGGTGCCGCCAAACAACAAAGATTTCAGTTTTGCTTCATCATTTTTGTAAGTCCGAACATTTTGAAAATATCCAGTTACTGCATTGTAAGCACCAAACAAACTGCCTTTAGTTGTTTCTAACTGCTGGCTTTCGTTGGTCATGGCATATTCAAAAGCGGCATCCGTCATGTTTTTAAAACAGGTAGATAATTCATCATCCTTACCAGCCTGTATATTTTGTAACACTTCCTTGTTTGGAACCAATGCCATTTGAATCAGCTTCTTTATATCTGGATCCGTGATTTTTACCTTTGCCCACTGGTTAAAAATTCCCTCCAGTTGATTACTTAACTGGCTGATAATGCCCATTAATTTATGCGCTTCTTCCAGCCTTTCTTTTGCGTTGGCGGTATGCCTGATTTTGAAAGCGTTTGTATGATTTCTAAGGGCGGCATTCAAAGTATTATTGCAGACAATCCTTATAGGCGTAAAGGCGGCGGTAATACTACCAAAGCCATCATGCGAAGTGGTTAAAAACAGGTACTGCTCAATCAAATCATTGTTACCTACTTTTATATAGTCGGGCAATTTTGCAGTGATGAAAATTCTTTCACCTTTACCCAATGCCCCCGCGGTTTCATATTGAATGCCCTCGCCGCCAACAATTGCATCAAAAAATCTGAAAGCATCAACGTTTTGCACCACTTCATAATCCTTACCTACTACACCTAATACAGTCTCATTATCCGTTCTCAATGTTGCATAATAATTGGGAACTTCTATTTTAGGGATTTTGATTTCTATATCTTCATTCGCGGCTTCGTTTTCATTATCAAATGTGAACAGCGTTCTTTTTTCTACTGTATAATCCAGCCCTGCATATTTCAAGGCTTCTGCGCTGTTTGGGTAGCCTTCAACTATTTGGCCTAATCCATGCCAGGCTTTTTCTTTTACCGAAAAGAAACTGTGCTGCTGATTTTTTTCATTGAAATAAATATTGTGTGCCATGATGATTGATTTTTATTTTTAAAATGGTTTTAAAATAGGGCATCAGCATTTTACCGAAGCCCGGTTGTGGTTTGTTCTAAAATGGTAAGTCGTCTACTGGTTCGGTAGTTGCGGCGGCATTAATAGTAACTGGCGTTTCAGTTTTGGCGGCTGCACTTCCGTGCAGTTTGATGAAGTTCACATGAAAGGTTAAAGCGGCTTTGGGTTCGCCATCATTAGCTTTATAGGCATTTACGCCAATACGGCCCTGTAATTCTACCAATTTGCCTTTGGTTAAATATTGTGCTATTCCGGGATTTACCCAATAATCACACTGTACATAGGTGACTACTTTCACCGGTTCTTCTTTCCCTTTTACACGATAGCTATCATTAATCGCTACACTAAAATTTACTACCTGCCGGTCATTTTTCAGGGTGCTTATTTTTGCATCACCTGTTAATCTTGCTGTCATTTCCATGATTGTTATTTTTTAATTGTTAATAAGCGAGTGTAAGGTTGTTCGCAATGGTTTCGGCGCGGCGGTTGGGTGGCGTATGTTTTTTTATCAGGTAGTACACCATGATATCCGCTTGCTGATATATAACCCATGCAGATGAAAGGGATTTGGAGCGGCTTGTTTTTTTTGCGAATTGAATTTTCCATGAAAGCCGCATGAGTGCTGAAAGCTGTTGAGTTTGCATACGATTGTTTTTTTTGTAATGAATTTGAGAACCCGGCATGCGCCTCGTTCGTTCTAATCGTAGCAACCCGGCCTTGAAACAGGATTTGACTAAAGTAAGGTTTTTCAAAAAAGAATACTACCCCAACGAAAAAGACTACGCCAGTAGTCAAGTGGTGGGTGGAGATTGTTTTTTAAAAACCCGTGGCCAGTCCCGCATGGCTGTTTGGCGGGACGCAGACCTTGCTTTTGGCAAAGACTGTCAAGACATTCGCAACTGATAAGGATGAAGGAGTTTTACCCAGCAGACATTATAAAGTCACCCTAATTAAGATTCCTGTAAGTTGAAGTGTCTCTAATTGCGTTTGGCGAGGTACAAGCAAAACTCAATTGCCCTGTTATCCGGTATAGTTCTCCCGGCCTATTTGCCGGAGGCATTAAAAAATATGGCGGGTGTACTGTGCCGGGTCTTATTCGATATTATTTATTATTTTTTCTGTAAATATTTTGAATACCCCGTTAGGGATTAGAGCGTAAATCCTTCGCGAGAAGATTGCAGCGGAAAGCCCGACCCGATAGGGTAACGGCACAGAGAATATGACTTTTATTCTTTAACACACTATATTTTCAATAGTTGGCAGACCTTATAAAATTCCTTATGATAAAATTCAACAATGGCAATTAGCAATTTTAATATAATCACATTTCAGTAATCTTCAATAAGCTTTCCGCTGTGGCCCTTAGACTAATAAGTGTAAACTTGTATTTCAGTTTAATCGCTCACAAGGTTCTTATCAATAATGCTCATTTTTCATTAAACAAACACCGCCTAAGATCAACAGATTTGGTTCTTACAATAAATAATTATTAATTTTAAGAAAACTGAATAACGTAATGCTTGTTCCTACTTATCATCTATTCTATTCAGTATGGAACCCGAATTTTATATACCGGAGCATTGGGTTTTTGACCTAGCGTATGCGCTACCACAGGGCTACAGGGGGCGCGTATTGCGGGGAGCCAAAGTCATTACAGCAACAGGCGAATCTGGCAGCATCATTATACAAACATTTGAACATCCGCTTTTCACCATACGGTTTAAATTCATCGAATTATTCCGGTCAATAAAAATCTCGTTTACATACAGTACTGGTAGCCTCGTATCATTTTTAGCAATCAAGAATAACATCCATTATAAGATTAGTGGGCTAGGGCTGTTAAAACTCAGTGCCGGACAGTTTTCACTTTTACATTGTAATGAGCAGTCTCTTGTTGCCAGCTATGAAAAGAATATCATTTACCACAGCCTGGAAATTAATTGGTCTGCAGCAATAGTAAAAGAGAACGCTCCATTCTTCAAGGTACTCGCACCGGTTGCGGACCCAACCCGCGCAAACAAAAATTTCTTTTTAGGCGGCCCGGCGCATACTGCAAACAATAAGATAATTGATGTAGCCAATGAAATACTCAAATCGCCCTATGATGACATCAGCAGCGGATTGATGTTTCAACACAAGACACGCGAATATTTCTTTTTAATCTGTGTTGCTATTGGGCGGATACCAGCAGCAGGTCTCCATCTCACGGACCAGGAATGGCAAAAAATTGATGAGATAGCCGAAAGACTAAGAAACCATCCTGACAAAAAATTTCCTATTACGGGTCTCGCAGCAGAATCGCAGATGAATACCACGAAACTAAAAGAAGGTTTTAAAGAAAGGTATGATAGCGGCATGTTTGAATACCAGATGGAGTGGCGCATGAATGAAGCCATGCGTTTGCTGGAGGAAACTGACATGCCTTTAAAGGAAATCAGTGCGAAGATTGGTTATAAAGGTCTAAGCAGTTTTACTACAAAGTTTCGTGAATACTATGGATACCCACCTGGCAAGGTTATAAGAAAGAAATAGATATACGTCCTTCCATTTGCCAATAATAAACTTCCGTTTGCCAATACCTTTTATTTGGAACTGGTATAACATGTGGCTGACCTTTACAAAAGCAAAATAAACCCATGAGAAAAGAATTATTTACTAATATCATTTCCAGTCTGTTTATTATACTATTCGTTTACGCAGCAAGTTCGAAATTACTTGACTATGATAACTTTCGCATTCAACTTTCCCAGTCGCCGATTCTTGGTTCAGTACCTAACCTTATTAGCTGGCTGGTCCCGACAATAGAAATTACAATTGCGGTGATGTTGTTTAGCTCAAAGTTTCGTCTTGCGGGATTGTACGGCTCATTTACCCTGATGATAGTTTTTACAGGATATATTATCGGGATAACAAACTACAGTGAATATATTCCGTGTTCCTGCGGAGGTATCCTCTCCAAAATGAACTGGAATCAGCACCTTGTTTTCAACATAGTATTTGTAATGATTGCAGGTGCCGGTATTTTACTTTGGCCAATTCAACCCCGTAGTCCAAAAATATTTTTTAGTTAAGTTAGTTGCTATAGTAAATCACTTCTGATCAAAGTGAAACAGGAAACGCTGAAAACCTGCAAATAGAGTAAGCTCCTCACTTTTTAAATTTTACAAAATGAAACATTCAAAAATTTTAATGGGTATTGCTTTTGTACTTTCTGTTAGTGCTGCCTTTGCCTTTAAGCCAGCTTCTCAAAAAGTGTTCACAGCCCGATTTCAACTGGTGGGAGCCAGCTGTAACGCCATACAAACACCTGATTGTGATGGCCCTTCAACCAATGTGCTTTGTACTGACATTTTCTCAGCAAAAAACTTGGCACAACAGTGTGTAGGAGCTACTTATAGAACGACCAACCCATAGAAGCACAGATATGAAACTGGTGAACTCACCAGTTTCATCTTTTATTGAACTCTAAAAACCATTTCATATCAACTATTTAATAAATAGAATTAAGCTGTTAGGGTTATGCTTCCTGATTGGAATATCTACAATCATTGGGTTCTTGTATCTATCATGGGTAAAAAAACCGGGTAAGGGTAATTTTATCAGAATTGTTCCTCCTCATTCCCTAAATTATATGCGAGATATAGCCCTGCCTGGAAAAAATTTTTATTTCTCGGGCATTGCTGACGACATAATATTTCTTTCGCATAAATCATCCCCTAATAGAGTTCTTGAAGTTGATACTATATTTACCAAGACAATTTCATACAGCTTGCTATTTGGGGAAACGAAAAATCTTTATGCGCCCGAGATGTCGGTGACTGCAACCAGAAATGTATTTATAATGGATGGATTGATGCCTGCCATCATGCACGGGCATCTGTCAGATTCATCGTTGATGACTGTATCCCTGGATAAATTGTATTTCCAAAAAGGCCTGGCGCTCTCAGATGCAAGCCTGATGCTTCAGGTATTTGATTCAACGCGAAGGCAGAATGTTTTCATTAAATACAATCTGTTGACCAAACATACATCGCGATACATTTATGCGCCTACTACCTATGGTGATGGTGTTTTTAGCATTGATGGGACAATTTCGTTTGATGAAAAAGCCCATCAATTGGCTTACGTTTATTTTTTCAGAAACCGTTTTGACATCCTTGATACCAATCTTCACGTAATAGGAACTAGCCAGACGATAGACACAGTGAGCCATCCTGTACTTTCTATAAATACATTTGGGAACAAACGCACGTTGACTTCCACGCCCCTGCTGGTGAATAAAGGATGCTGCATTAGCGGGAACAGGTTGTACATTATATCTGGAATTACTGCCAAAAATGAACTTAAGGATCTTCGGGAAAACTGTACCGTGATTGACATTTATTCAGTAATAACCGGAGCGTATATTCAATCTTTGTACGCATATGACTTCCGGGATCAACCATTGTCTGACTTTAAAGTAATAGGAGATCAATTCATCGGTATCTTCGGCAATTACCTTGCAAAATTTGCCATAAAGCGGGTCCGTTCTGATAAGGATTAGTCTATTGTTTTTCTTCTACCACCAGAACATTCACGTTCCGCATTTGCAGTCTGAGGTGCATTTTATACTTTGATAGTGCTTCATCAATAGACAGCCAATTACTCATGTCACATTCGATAGTAAAATAAGCCCACCCCGAATATCCGGTCTCATCCAATATGGGATACGGTAAATGAGAAAGAAACCCATTGGTTAGGGAGTGCCTGAAATACATGAGCGGGTTATCCAGCGATGTATAGTGAAACATTGACGATGCACGTTTTTTTGTATCGAGGCTATCAAGTGAGACAGGACGAATCAACATTGTGTCTTCTGCTGTTAAAACAAGGCATTGCATAAACCGTTTTTCCCAGCGTACTGCTAAATTGAAATACAAATTGAGGTCATCCTGCATTTTTTGTTTTAATTGAGTTTCACTGATTTTTGGCGTAAATAGGCTGTAACAATACAATTTACCGGATATTTTTTTCATTCCCTGCCATTTGGTAAAATAGTTCAAACTGTCTCTTACCCTAAAAAAAAGTCTGTTATTTGCCAGTCTCATAGAAGGAATACCAGGGTCGTCACCATAGGCTGTTCTGTATAGCGTATATACATCTACGTTAAATTCTTCCAGACGCCCATTCTTTTGATCTACACTTAATATGCTGTTATTTATCATACCCTGTACTTCTGCTGACAGCACGGAATGCCAAAGAATCGCCTGACCATTGCCACCATTGCCATTTATAAATACCGGCTTTGAGAGATCATGGAACACTTCTTTGGCATTATCATCCTTCAACGCCAGATGCAATGGCTTGTTAGTAATAAAATCATTAACGTTTTCAATAGAGACTTCTCCGGCATCTGTAATTGCCTTTATGATACCTTGGGCATCAATCCAGATATAATGGGGTACGGTTTCGTGAGGAAACAAGTGATTCAATACGGTATCATTTGCAATAACGGGAAAGTTTGGCATGGCTTGGCCAATTTTTTTTCGTTGCAGGTTAAATTTATTGATCGTTGCTTCATTTTCATCGGTAACTAACAGGAAATTGAGATCAGTGCCGAAGTGTTGTTTTAATTTTTCAAGTTTTGGAAATACTGAGATGCAGGAACCACACCATGTCGCCCAAAAATCAATGATGAGTAACTTAGATTTAAAATCAGATACCCTGGCCATTGATTTGTTCAATCCGGAAACCACCTTTAATACAAGATTTGGAATCTTGTCATTTATAACTAAGGCAGGTTGCAGTGTACTGGACTTGTGAATTTGGGCATACGAGTTAAATGTAATTAATGGAAATACTAAGTGGAAAAATAATAAATACAATAGAGATTTCATTTGTTTTATTTTACGTATTTGCATTAGGTAGCCTGCAGCAACCCATCACAGCTTAACAGTGGGAAATTGAAGGAATATTATTATTTAATAGCCTGGGTTCTGCGAGAGATGATTGTCACTGAGAATTTCAAGCTGCGGAATTGGATAAAGCTTATCGGTGATTTGCCAATTTGGCGCCTTGAAGGTGCTCAATATACTATCTGCCGCACCGGTTCGTTTTAAATCAAGCCAACGGCTTCCCCATTCTGTAAACAACTCAACCCTCCTCTCTTTTGCAATGGCATTAAGCATATCAAACTGAGTCGCAGGAAAAATTGGTGATAGTCCGGCACGAGCGCGAATTGTATTCAGATCCTGGCCAGCACTGCCGACACCAGTAATTTTATTTTGTTGTGTCCTTGCTTCCGCCCTGATAAGATATTGCTCTGCCAGCCTGAAAATAACACTGTATTCTGTAGTGGACGAAGACAAACGGCTTTTATATTTATTTGAAAAATAATATGTCTTTCCTGCATTTTGATAATTGCCGACCCAGTTCAATACTCTTTGATCACCTGTTTCAAAAGCGTTCACCAGGTTCTGTTGCAGGCTTACATTGGAAGGAGCAGCAGTTAAAATAAAATTATATCCTTCCGATGAATTATAACTTGGCAAAACAGGCATCAATTGCCATATCGCTTCCGGGCTGCTTTTGATAAATACTTTGCTCAAATCACTGACTAAGGAATAGTTTCCTGATGCATTAATGAGTTGTGATGAAACCGCTTCAGCGCCTGCCCAATCGGATGTATAGAGATAGACGCGGGCAAGCAACGCCCTTGCTGTCCATTTGTTGGGTCTTACCCGTTCGCTTGTAGGGTAAGCCTCTGAAAGCAAATTTTGGGCATCCAATAAATCGCTAATGATATTTTGATAAACAGTTGTTGTTTTAGTCCTTACAGCAATTTGGTTTGTTTGATAATCTGTAGAGGTTATATAGGGAATGTCTCCCCAAAGATTAACCAGGTAGAAATAAAAAAATGCCCGCATAAATTTAGCTTCCCCTGATAATTGAGATACAGTACCTGGACTAATAGAAGACGACTTTTTTAATCCTTCCAGCACGGCATTAGCAATGTAAATAAAATTATATGTTGTTCGCCATAACGCTAAATTGGTGGTATTTTCGGATGACACTGTATTTACATAAAATTCCCCTCTGGCAGATGAAGTAGAATAATTAACCAATTCATCAGCTGACAAGCCAGCCATGAGTGTGAAACTCTGAGTTCCGCCTGGCGCATATCCTGATGGTGCGCTTGCCATTTGGCTATAAATGCTAATTAATGAAGCTGTTGCTTTCTCATCATCTGTATATACGTTGTCGGCAATGATATTACCTGATGGAGGATCAACCTCAACAATTTTCTTACATTGAATAAACAGGCAGCAAGAAAGGGAGGTAAAAATCAATACAACCAATTTCGCTTTTAGTAGATGTCTTTTTATGTAATTGAATATTTTCATAATATTTGTTTAAAAAGTTAATTGAAATCCTACTGATAGTACCCTGAGTGGAGGTAACACGAGGCCGGATGTCGTTTCCGGGTCTAGGCCCAGGTAGTTCGTAATGGTCAGCAGGTTTTGAGTCTGGAAAAATATCTTACCACTTTGAATATGGAATTTCTTAATTGATTTTTCATTCAAGACATAGTAGATGGATAAATTTTTTAACCGGATATAAGATGCGTCGGTTATGTTACCATCGCCAGACGATTGGTTGTCCGAATAAGCCTGGTATGCAGCTGAACCGTAGTCTTGCGAGAATTTTTCAATCGATGATTGATCACCTGCCTTCTGCCAGCGGTTCATTACGATTGCAGGTTCGTTGTTAAACAACAAACCAGGCATTCCAAAATACTGCTGATAATTATAGGCGGTTTGTTTAACAAACTGAAAGAGAATATCCAATTGCCATTGCTTGTATGTCAGCGTATTTAGCAGCCCGCCATAATATGTTGTACCAATTTTTTTTTGAAACGCTGCATCGGTGGGAAAAGTGATTGAACCATTTTTATCCTTGTCTTCAAAAACATAATCACCCTTAGAGCTACTAACACCTGTGAGATGATATTTGTATTGTACTTGTAATGGTTGACCAATGGAATAAGTATAAGCATAATTGGAGTTGGCGATGCCTGGATAACTAATCACCTTATTTTGGGGGATGGATAGATTGAGGGCAATGTTCCACTGTAGATTTTTTGATTTTACATTAAGTGTATTGATGCTAAACTCCCAACCTTTATTTTGTACAGTTGCAGGAAGATTTCCTTGAATTGAGGTAAATCCCGTGATGCCCGGCAAGGGCAAGCCTACTAACTGGTTAGAGGAGCGGTTTTGATACCAGGCTGCACTGATAAAGATCCGGTCCTGCAAAAATCCAAGTTCAAGTGCCGCCTCCAGTTTTTTATTCAATTCCCAGGCGTAATCCGGGTTGAACAACCGCCCTGGATATAAACCTGCTGACCCGGCATAGGAATAATTGGTAGGTGTATAGGTGCTTAAATAGCCATAATCTGCTATCTGATCATTACCCGTGATACCGAAGCTGCTCCGAAGTTTGCCAAAACTGATAAAAGGGAGATGTGTCTTTATAAATTGTTCCTGCGAAAAGATCCAAGCGATACCTGCTGCTCCAAAATTGGCGAATTGTTTTCCAGGACCAAACCGGCTACTACCATCCCGTCTCCCGGTTAAGTTGATTAAGTATTTATCCTGCCAGTTATAATTAACCCTTGCAAAGAGCGCTGCATATTTGTATTGCCGATCATATATATTGCCGGAGACAGAATTTTGTTTGGTAATTGTTGATGCTGCGGAAATATCTTTTAGCAGTGCATCATCCAGAAATCCATCCCCCCTTAATAAAGATGCCTGTTTACTGTCTTGCTGCAAAGTTGCACCAACTAAAATATCCAACTTGCCTTTGTACAGTGAACGCTGGTAATTTAATTGTGGTTCTACTATCCAAGTTTTAGAACTACTATTCCCAAAATAGGACCATCCTGAAGTATTGCCAAACAATGGGCTCATGGAAGTCAACGGCGAGGTGGATAGTTCTTTGCCTTGTATTTTTGTATAGCCAAAACTAGTTTTTATAGTTAGTCCTGGTATTACCTGATAGGTCAATAAACCATTGGCGACCAGATTATCCGTATTCATATTGTAGGTCTCCAGTAAAGGACCAAATGGATTAAAGAAAAGATTTGACCAATTTAGCTTACCCAGTGAATCATAAATGTTTGGTGCGTCCGGGGCAAATTGCAATGCATCGCTTGTAGGATCTGTCCTGCAGAGATTGTTATTGTCATTAATATAACTTCCTGAGATGACAGCTTTGAACTTCTGATTAGAAGATTTGGTGGTCAGGTTAAAATGTAATGAGAATTTCTGATCACTGAAATTACCTGGCAATACTGTTGTCTCCCTGCCAAATGCACCACCAACTAAAAATTGGGTATTGTCATTACCTCCTGAAAGGCTTAGTTGTGCATTGGTAAACTTTGAAGTACCGCCTATTAATTCTTTTTGCCAGTCCGTGTATCTTGTTGTATCCCATGTTCCGTTGATGTCATTGTCTAATCCAGGTACCGGTGTAGCTCCGTCATTTTTAAAGGCTTCCTTTCTCATTGTAAGGAACTGGGAAGTATTTAATAATTTCATTTTGCGTGTATTTCTACCAAAACCAGTTGATACGTTCACGTCTACTTTAGTTTTTCCTTCTTTACCCTTTTTGGTTGTAATCAGAATGATACCGTTTGCGCCTCTGCTACCATAGATAGCCGTTGCGTCAGCGTCCTTTAAGACTTCGACGCTTTCGATGTCTGATGGATTGAATGCAGCCAGGGGACTACCGTTTTGTGTCAGTACGCTTATGGATGAACCGAGTGGAGTACTAGTAAAAGGGACGCCGTCGATAATGTACAGGGGATTGTTTCCAGAAAGAATGCTGTTGCGGCCACGAACCTGTACCGTAAATGACCCGCCGGGTGCCCCGGTATTCTGACTAACATATACGCCGGGTAATCTTCCTTCCAACGCTCCAAGAATATTGTTAACCGGCTGCTTGTTAATATCAGCAGAAGAAATTTTTGCGACTGACCCAGTATTCAACCTTTTGGAAGTATTATAATATCCTTTAATAATAGTTTCATCCAGTGTATTAACTGCGATTATAAGTTGTACAACGATAATTGTCCTACCCGCCACGCTAACTTGCTTCGATTCATAGCCAACACTGGATACAAGTAATACCGATGAAGGATCAACATCTTTTAAAATAAAATTTCCTTTTTCATCTGTTGCAGTAGCGTTAGCATTTCCTTTTAAAGTAATAGTTACTGCAGGTAAGCCCTCACCTCGTTCATTGATTACTTTACCGTTTATAGTAAGGCCGGTCGCGTTTGTTATAGCCGACGGTTTATCCTTTCTGTAAATGACAATGACTTCTCCTTCCAGCTTGTATCCAATAGGCTGATCTTTAAAAATGATTTCCAACAATTTTTCTATGCTTGCATTTTTAACAGAAACGCTTACTTTTTTTGAATCCGCCAATTTTTCGTTGGTGTATATGAATCGGTAGGGGGATTGTTGCTGGATAAGAACAAATACATTTTCTAAAGTTGCGTTCTTAACTGAGAGACTGATGCCCTGCGCCTTATTTTCAGTGGTGCTTAATAAGCAAAGTGCAAGAAAAAAGAGAATAAGAAGTTTTCGCATACGTCCGGTTTTAAACAAGGCTACCAATCCGGGGCGCGACTTTTTGCCAAATGCAGTCAAAAGCATAGTTTTGTTTGTTTGGGTTAATGAATGGTTGTTCCAGCAAAGAAATTTCCAGGGTTAACTCAAATTTCGCCGGGCAGTGTTACTAGCACTTCCCGGTTTTTTGTTAACCACCGGTATATGGTTTTTCGATTATTGCATAACAGTAATTTTTTTATCCTCAATACTGAAATGTACGCTACCGGTTTCCTCCAGAAAATGCAGCAGTTTTGACACAGGGACGCTTCGGGAAACGGAGAAATTAAAGTGGTCGGTTATGTTGGTTTTAAAGTCTACTTCACACTTATACCATCTCCCTACTTGTCGCATAACCTCATCCAATGGTGCTTGTTTAAAAACAAACAAATCATTTTTCCACGCTAACTCTGTTTCTAAATCTGCCTTAATGGTTTTTACTTCAGTAGAAGGGCTAATTTGAGCCTGCCATCCCGGTGTAAGGGTTGTTTTTTGATTAACCATAACAGAGCCCTCTTCGAGTGTCACTCTCACGGCCGGTTCATCGGCATAGGCGTTGATATTGAAATGGGTTCCTAAAACCTGTATAGTGTTTGTTCCGGCACTTACTTCAAAAGGGAACATAGGATCTTTAGCTACTTCAAAATAGCCTTCGCCGGTCAGAATTACCAGCCGTTTCTTACCTGAAAAAACAGTGGGATATTTGAGAGAGGAACCTGCATTCAGCAAGACATTGGAACCATCTGGCAAAATCAACCTGAACTGGCCTCCAGCAGGCGCTGTAAGCGTGTTATATTCCTCTTTTCCGGGTGAAACAGAAGGATTAATAACCTGGTAGCTTATCAGACCGCTATCCTGTTTATGAATGTTCACGTTTCCTTGTTGAGTCAAATTACCATTCCCAGCGCTATCAAGCGCTATCGTTCTTCCATCTGACAGGGTAAGGATGGCGTGATTACCGCCGGGTAAAAGGTCTTTGGGCATAGTCTGGACCAGGTTTTCGGGTTTTGCTTTGTTCTGAATCCATTCAAATGTAATGGCCGCACCCAGTAATATGGATGCTGCGGCTACATAAGGCCAAAAGGACCGAAGAACAGATTTTTTAGCAGGTGGGGTAAATTCCAAGCGGCTTTTAAGTCGGTCAAGAGTTGGGACTGAAGGTGTATTTTCTCTCCATTTCAACCAGGTTTCTAGGTTTTTCGGGTCGGTCATATCCTCAAAAAGACGCTGGTTGTCCATACTTTCTCCTATCCAGTCATCCAGTTCCTGGTGCTCGGTTTCTGTGAGGTTTTCCTGAAGAAATCCCGCTATCAGGTAAGCCACCCGGAAAGCCAGTTGATCCATTTTTGCCCTTTCTATGGAATCATCGTCTTTCATCATAGTAAGTTAGAAATTTTTAGTGAAAATCAGTTCACCTGATACTATTACAAAGGAACTAGAGAAATTTAAAAAGGAAAGAAAGAAAATAATAAAAAAAGATGCGGCAATGTTTTGCGAAGAAGAAGGAGACCCCGTTTTTTTTGGGTGGAAACATTGGCAACACTTAGTTCAAGGGCTTCAGCAACCTGACCAGGCTTTTTGCCCTCTATAAATAACATAGTGATTATTTTCCGGCACTGCGGAGGTAGATTGCTTAAAGCAGCATATAATTCTCTCAATGTTTCAGCGGCAATAATATTATCGAGTTTTGAATGCTCTGAATTTTCAGAAAATGAATGCAAATCAATTAGCTTACTCTTTTGCCGCGTGGATTGCTTTTGCCAGTTTATACTGGCATTGCGAACAGTAGTATAGAGAAAGGATTTAAGCACGGGGAAATGAATAAAATTCTGTCGTCTTTCCCAAACTTTTACAAACGATTCTTCTGCTATGTCTTCCGCGGCGGCCTGGTCTTTGGTAATCCTTAAAGCGTAAAAACACAATGCATGGTATAACAAGTCAAACACCTCAGTAAAGCTTTGTTCATGACCAAGCCGGAAGCCTGCCATCATTTCTACTTCACTATGAATTACCTGTTTTCGCATCCCTTATTGTTGGGAGCGATTCCGCAACTACTATTGAGATTCTGCTTTAAAATCGAATATAAGCGCGATTCCAAAAATAAAAAAGACGTGGAACTACACTTACCGTAACTGAGGCCGGGCAGGCCTTACCACGAATAAGTGAGCCCACGCCTAAACGTGAGCTCTTCACTTATTATCTCGTGGTAATCGAAAATTTGCCCTTTTCAGTTACGAGACTCCAAGCGAATTGCTTCAATTAGTTTATGAAGAATCGCAAAATATTTAATACAACCTAAAAATAACGAAAAAGATACAAATAGTAAATAAATACATACTATACGTAAGTTTTCCCGTACTGTGCGTATTGAGGGTTTTAACTTATCGCCATATCAAATTATATATGCCGAACGAGGAAAAAAACAACCAGTTTATTGCCATCAGGTCAATGTTTCAGAGCGGAAGCATAAAGAAAATGAAGGACATTGAAAAATTGTACCCTACATCAGTTGCCAAGGCTATTCGCATAAATCACAGTCGGTATATTCAAAAACTATATCACCCGGATGAATTTACAATTAAGCAGCTGATTTTATTGTCCAATCTATTGGATTTGGATATTCAAGTACTTTTCGATGTTATTGTTAAACAATTGAATGCGGGGCCGAAACTTGGAAAAAAAAGACTTAGTTAACTAAGTTGAATTACAGTAATAATAATTTGCCGGTGTCAGCAAAGTAAATTCACTACATCAAAAAAGGAAATTTAAGGTAACTTGTACCAAATAAGAGTTTACACTTATTTAAATAAAAGCATATTATTTCTTATCTTTTGACCTTCATAGGATAAGGTTTAATGGTTAAAAGTATTTGATTAGTGCATCCCGCCTTTTGGCGGGAATTTTTTTTTGCGCTAATGGCCTATTCAATTGTTGCTACGAGTACCGCCGTCAAAGTGATTGCGTTGCAACGATGATCCTACCACATACCAACGCTCGTATTACCACAGTTTAAGACCAACAAATCGGTTTGTTTAAAAAACTTTTTTTTATGGTGTTTTTCCCATTGAACTGGTTCAACCACTTCCTAACTTGCCTATAGTTAATTAATAAAATAGCGGCTATTTGGAACCGGAGATTACACTCCGGTTTTTTTATTTGGTACTATCTTGTAAGCTTTATGACCACTTTTTCATTTGTAGTTTTCTGTACCTTTCAACCTTCATCGAATAAGGTTTAATGTTCATTGGTGTTTGAGTATTGCATCCCGGTTATAGGAAGGGTTTTCAGATTTATAGCAGGCGGTTATTGTTTGTCTTTGATATAAATCCGATTGTAATAACAACAATACAAAATGTATAATATTAGCTTGTCGATTTACAAAAGCAGGAAAATTATGTGAGTTGAAAGCTATGGCATATATTTATTTGTTAGCAGCAATAAAGACAACCCACTATGTACGACAAAGTTTTCATAAGTTACGCAAAGGAAGACTATGCATTTGCTGAAAAGCTATATGATTTTCTTTTGCATAATAAATTTAAACCTTGGCTCGACAAAAAAGGAATTCTACCAGGACAAAACTGGGATTCCATTATAAAAAAAAATCTTAAAGAGGCTAACTATATTATTTTGCTTTTATCAGAAACTTCTGTTAAGAAGAGAGGCTATGTTCAAAGAGAGTTTAAACTAGCGTTAGATTACTTTCAAGAAAAACTTGAGGATGACATTTATTTGATTCCCTTAAAAATAAACGACTGCAATATTCCAAATAATTTATCAGGCTTTCAATGGATTGAATATAACACTGAAGACTGCTTCAATCAAATTCTTGAATCATTAACAATTCAAAAGAACAAATACCTTGGCAAGCCAAACTCAAAAACTGAGAATGAGTTTATTACTTCAGTAAATCTAAAATCCACATTTCGTGTTAGAATATTGAATTTAGAAGGAGATTTACATTACGAAAGATATTTCTATTTAGAACTAAAAAAAGATAAGTTATTAAAAGAGACAAGAAAAGACCTTGTAAGTTCAGAATTCCCAATAGGAGATTTTCCACCAAAAGCAAAAATACTTTCATCGATTCCAAGAAATGCTACTTTAACCCCTTCAACCATATCAAAAGTTGAGTCAACAAGAGGAGGAAGAAAACATTATGACTACTTTTGGCGATACTCTATTTTGGGGATTGCCCCCGGTTTTTTTTCTGCTTAACTAAGCATAGAGCTTTTGATAATCAAATATTTTTTAATGGTTAAAATTATTTGATAATGGCTCCCAGCTTTTGGTTTGATTCTTTGCCCTGAGGGGGATTCTTTGAAAACAGCAAGCGAAGCATAAATATGTGTTCATAATATCAGAAATGTCACCTTTTTCGAAATAAAAGGGACATCAACTACCCAAAATGTCACCTTTTTGCTTAAATTTGTGACAATGGAAAAGGCGCACACTCATATAGAAAACTCAATATCAAAGAAAAAGAAAGGAGATTTAATATTTCCTACCGATTTCAGGGGGCAAGGAACAGAAGCAGCTATAAAAAAGGCGCTTTCCCGGCTTACCCAAAAAGGTAAGCTTAGACGGCTCTCCCATGGAATCTATTATGTGCCAAAAGTGGACCCTGTTTTCGGCGAAATACAACCCTCTCCCAAGGAAGTGGCAGAAACCATTGCAAAAAAGGAAAAAGTGAGAATCCGGCCGGCCGGTGCGTATGCATTGAACCAACTGGGGTTAAGCACACAGGTGCCTACCAAACTGGTTTATATAACCGACGGCGTACCCAGGCAATTGAAAATAGGTAAGGTGGTGATTAAATTTAAGGCCACAACGCATAAAAAATTATCTGCAAAAGGAGAATTGAGCGGGTTAATTATCCAGGCACTGGAAGAACTGGATACACGCAATATAAATCCGGAAATAGAAAAAAGAGTTAAGGAACTATTATTAAAAGAAGACCCAAAGAAATTACTACATGATATGGCGCTGGCACCTGCACGCATTCATGATTATATGTTGAAACTTCTAAAACAGTCCAAATGATCGGATGGCTGCAATTGACAGATGCACAAAGAAGGACGAGTATAGAACAGGCTTTTGCCATCAGCGGCATCGCCGAAAAAGCAATTGAAAAGGATTGGTGGGTAACGCTTACGCTTAAGGCATTATTCGGCACTCTTTACGCAAAACACCTCATCTTTAAAGGTGGCACTTCCTTAAGTAAAGGGTGGAAATTAATAGAGCGGTTTTCAGAAGATATTGACATAGCACTGGAGCCAGAAGCTTTTGGAAGGGAGTACAAAAAAGATCCCAGCCATACCTATGTAAAAACATTAAAAAAAGAAGGATGTGCTTTTACCAGCAATGTCATGAAAGATGCGATAATAAAGCAATTTGCTGCACTGGGAATACCCGAAGGAACACTTGCTATTGCCGCAGCGGAGGTTCCTGAAACAATTCCTGACAGGGATCCACAAACAATATTCGTAAAATACAAATCGTTATACCCCCCACATCCTTACCTGGCTGATGAAGTAAAGATTGAATTTAGTGTACGATCCCTCAAAGAACCATTTGCTTCTGTCAGCATTCAATCTATTTTGTCTGAAGTTTTTCCAAATAAACTTTATGAAGAAACGCCATTCGAGGTAACGGCTGTAGACCCCAAAAAGACCTTACTCGAAAAGGCCTTTTTGCTGCATGAAAAATTCATTACCACTACTGCTGAGAAAATGCAGGGAGAGCGTCAGTCCCGGCATTTATACGACCTGCTGAAAATGATGAATACCCCGCCAGGCAAAGCTGCATTAACTGATACAGCATTTTATAGCACATTACTGGAACATCGTAAAAATTATATCCGGTTAAGCGGGGTAGATTATGACTCCCTGCACTATTCAAGGTTGTCCTTTGTTCCAACTGCACTATTCATTGAAATGTTCCGCAAGGATTACGAAGCTATGCAAACTGCCATGATATATGGTCCCTCACCAGGCTTTGATGAAATGCTTGATCAACTAAAATTATTGAATGGCAGGTTCCGGGTAATGGATGAATCCAGATCACTGGAACAAATTATTGACAATGCTGTACAAAATGCAAAAGCTGCGGACAGTGCTACGCCTGAAGGAAGCACTGTTGAAGTTGCCGCAGTTTATGAAAGCGACCCCTATATTGCTGAAGGCCGGAATAATGAACCGGTAACTTATATGGTACAATTTATCAGGCAAAAGGGTGCCTTTATATTTCAAAACATTAGTATTCATAAATAATTATTGAAACCTGTCGTTAGGAATAATGACGCCGGCTAATATCAAACCATTGAGAGAGAAACTAAATACAACCTTAGGATTTTACAGACCTTCCTTTTTTAAAATGCAGGTTAACCATATTGCCGATCTTACAAATCTAAACGTATTGGGGGACATACCCTCTGCCATTTATTTACATGAATACATTCATTTCCTGCAGGACATTACAACAACTTATGGCTTTACAAATATTTCAACAGTGGTTGACTACATAAAATATGTAAACGACTATGTTCGTGGAGGAACTTCCAGAACTTGCAAAGTTCCCATAAAACTCCGGCCTTCACCAGCTAATGAAGTGTATTTTAATGATAAATTAAAAAAGGCATATATCGGCAGTGTTGATGATATCACCAATGCTGTTGTCAGTGCTGTTACACGACAGTCAAAAACTATTACCCTTAAAAAAGGGAATGTAAATTTAGACACACTCGTTCTGGACTATGCAGATCCGAAAGGAAACCTTGCCTATTATCAATTCGGCTCACATGCTATTATTGAAAGCATGGCTTACATAATGGAAAATGCCATTTATCCAGGTCTGCTAGGGCCTACACCTGATTTTCCTTACAGATCCGCACAAAAGCTAATTGAATATGAATACAGTGCATTTCTTCATAACCCGTTAAACGCCCTGGCACTTTGTGATGTTTCACTGGGAACTTTTAATCCGGGGGAATTTTTTCTTTCCATGCTTTCACAAATGAAAGCTGATAGTTATCTGCCGCCTACTCCAGAAGATGTATATAGTTATTGCACTTCAAAAGTGAAATTCAATTTTAATGGAGCTACCACGTTCAATCAACTGTTGCTATCAACAAGTAGCATCGCCAGCGGGCAACTTTGCGACTATTTTACAACGCCTGTCTTTGGTGACAACAAAGTATGGGTAAACTATACAATAGCAACAGGTGTCGATATCAGGCTAAAAAACCCTCATTTTTTGTTGGAGATAGCAAGAGGGGGCAAACTTCAAACAAATGTCCCGTTTATGAATTTATTTAGAAAAATCGGGACACCAATGGTTTCAAATCTAAATGCAGAAGGGACATTCTACTCACCATTACAAGCAACCCACAACATCCATCCAGAATACCTATGGGCAATGAGCCAGATTTTTGGACTTTATATGAAACCGTTGAAGAGTAATAAAAGGAAATGCGAATTAAACTTATGGTGCAAGGAAAGCTGTATTGCGCAATGTGTCCCGGATTTCACAGACGCAAATTGTTATAATAGCCCGTGGTTGAGAATTACATATGCACAACTTTGTCCATTTGCTACAGTCTGGAAGACATGGGGAATGGAAAATGAAATACCAATATAGTTAATGGAAGCATCCAATATCAGCCATAAACAAGTTCCGGCACCTCCTTGTATATAACTTGTTCATGAGGATTTTCTCGTTTAAGAAAATCCTTATGCAAAGGAGTCGCTTTCATTTCTGCAGAGGCAGCCTGGTAATTGGCAATGTCAAGAATTTCCTGATCGGAAAGATCTTTGTGTAGCCACGCGTCTGCAAGATCGCCGGGTAGAATAGTAGGCATTCTCTCTTTACTGTTATGAATTTGCTTCATCAATGTATTTGCGACTGTCGTAATAAGTGAAAATGTATTAACTGTTGTTTTGGTTTCAGTATCAATCCAAGGTTGCCAAACACCGGCCATATAAAATTCTTCATGGTCTTTCATTTGAATCAAGTAGGGGAATTTCTCGGGCGTTTTTAATAGCTTACCGCTCTTGCCTACTACCTGCACATGCATCCATTCATAAAACCCATTGGACGGGATCAAACAGCGCCTGTGCAATGCCGCATCTCTATATATGTTGTTCAGCAATTCTTCACTAGTTGCATTCAGACATGGATAACCATTGTGCCACTTACCGCCCGCATCTTTGTAACCAGAGCGAAACCTTTTAACTTCTTCCCTGCTCTTCAGATAGGGTGGCAAAAATCCCCACTCCATGTCAATACGCTCCGTTTCACCCGAACCTGCTTTTAGCCTCAATACCGGAAAATCATTGAAATCAAAGCCTTTGAATATGGCTATTTCTTCATTTAGGAAGGCAACTGTTTTTTCCAGCTCTTTCAAACGGATGTATTCAGTCCTTGTGACTTTTCTGCCGTTGTAATAACACATAAGCTTACTTATTTTTGTTATAATTATCGATCTGCTTACCCAGTTCAAATACCAGATGATTCAATTTGGTGTCAGCGGGTACGGAAGTCCAAAATGCTCCACCGTCCTGCGCAAAAGCCTTGGTTAGATAAAGGTACGAGCTGTTGAATTTTACAACATAAAATATACTGCCATTTTTTTCTAACCTTTTGCAAGAATAGGCTCCTTCTTTAAAGGTTAGGGCGAAAACCTCATTGAGTGTATTTGATTCCATGGTAGTCAATTTTTAGTACAATTTACTAATTATTTTAGTATTTCCCCAAAAGTATTCGGTTTTTTACGAAACATAACACATCCTAGCATAAAAACACTACAAAAGCTAGGTGCGTAAAAGAGTAAAAAAATTAACCTGAAGCCTATTCTTTGAAAATGTTTAAATTTCAATTATTCTAATCATTGAAACCAGGATAATGGGAAATGTTATGCTTACGCGCGAGGAATTAACGAAAAAAGCTCAGGATGAATCAGACAAAGCAGACCTAAAACAACATTCCGACAAGTTGATATTAGGCTTTGAAAATAGCAACCCCAGCGATGCAAAACGTGCCCTGTGGGAATTAATTCAGAATGCACGCGATTTATCTGACAAAGCGATCATTGAGGTTAAAGTTGAGCCAGGTGAGCTAAGTTTTACTCACCATGGTAAAACTTTTGATTCTAATACACTTTTGTGTCTTGTTAAACAGGTTAGTTCAAAAACCAGAAAAAAGAAAGAGCAAAAGGCGGATGACGATGAGGTAAAGGAAGTCGGGCAGTATGGAACAGGGTTCATAACGACTCACTCCTTTGGCAAGAGGTTTTTGGTGGACGGGACGATGGAACTACAAGAAGGAGAATATGTAAAACTTGAAGCATTTGAAATAGATCGAATAGCCAAGGACTCTGATGAATTGACAAATAAGTTACTTAGGCAGCAAAATTCAGTGTTCGATCTTGTCGGTAACGGCACGATTATCCCGGTAGCGTTGCCAACCACTTTCCGCTATCAAGGTAACTTACCGGTCGAGTTAAAAAATGCTGAAATAGCCGTTTCAGAAATTACGGAAGCGTTCATCCCGCCGGTGATGGCACTTAATAGGAATATTCATAGTATTTCCGTCACCGATCATTTGAAGACACCTGTTTCTTTCTACAGTTATAAGAAACTCGAGACCGATACTGAGACAGAATTGACCATAATTCCGGTACAGAAGAACGCTTCCCAGCCGATTGAGGTTTTTATATTATGGGTTGACAAGGATCTTGATCTCAAAATTGTGCTACCCCTTAGCGATGTCTCAACCGCCAAGCTATTCCCGGATACCATGAGCCGTCTCTTCTTGTATTTTCCTTTGATAGGTACTGAGCAATTTGGATGCAATTTCATTATCCATTGCGGGTTATTTAATCCACACGAAAAAAGGGATGGAATATGGCTTTCCAGTGACAATCCTCAAAACAAAGAGAAAGAGATTAGCAATCAGGCAATTCTTGAAAAAGCGTCTGACGCGATATTCACATTTATCGAAAAAAGGGCAGAACAAATTATAAACCCAATCCACTTAGCTCACATATCTTTCCCTGTTCTATCGGAAAACGTTCTGCTGAATGATTACTTTAAAACATTAAAATCAAAATGGATTTCAAAATTAAGTACCTATCCCCTGGTAGAATCGGGTGATACGAGACTTATGCCACAGGATACTTATTTTCTTGACAAGGAACTTTTATTGGAAGATGAAACTTCCAATTTGATATATGATCTTGTTGCAATCTTCCGGAAAGAAATACCAAGCAAACATTTATTTCTGGATTGGACAAACATAATGATAGAATGGGATTATTGAACAGGCGATGAAAAATAACCGGGTAGACGAAGATGTTCATTTCAGTCCGGATTATACGATCGTGGTGCCACAAATAATTTTCAAGAATGAAGGAATTGGTTTCGATGATTTCATGGAAAACCTTATAACTTATTTGAAGCTAATATTGCTGACGTAAAGTAAGCAGGCAAACCATATTCTTTAAATTATAGCAATCCACAAAGCATACATATGTTTACTGACCAGATTAAGATCCGGCAGCTTTAAAAACAGCCCTTTCTCCATACTGTTTTTTCACGCTATCAATCGCTTGATAGAGTTTTATCATCTCCTGTTTGTCGTCGAACAAATTAATTTGGTAAGTACCAGTGACGAGGTCGCTAAACTTCACTCCTATTAAACGAATCAATATGCGCCGGTTGTAGAGTTTGTCAAATAAATCTCTGACCAACTTTAAGATGATGTGATCAGCATTGGTATATGGAACCGTTCGTTGCATTGTATGCGTTTCAAAATCGGTGTAACGCAATTTAACTGTAACGCAGCCGGTCAATTTATTCTGGCTACGCAGGTCAAATGCAACTTTCTCGGTCATGCGTACAAGTTCGCTGTGCAGGAAATTGATATCAATGGTATCCACCTGGAAAGTTTGTTCAGTTGAAATTGATTTTGCTTCATGGTAAGGAACAATCGGAGACTCATCAATACCCTGTGCCCGGCGCCATAGTTCTGTACCATTTTTGCCCAGCAGGTTTTGTAACATTTCCACGGGGATTTTGCTTAATAGACTGACAGTTTCAATACCCATCTTCAGCAATTTATACCCTGTTTGTGTGCCGACACCTGGTATTTTCATAATACTTAAGGGAGCGAGAAAACTTTTTTCTTCTCCAAATGGAATTTCAATCTGGCCATTTTTTCCAGCCTGCTTGATCTCATTGGTCGCCACCTTACTGATCAATTTATTCGATGCCAACCCGAAAGACACCGGGAGACCGCTTTCCTTTGATATTTTCTGCCTTAATTCTGTAGAAAATCTATGGCAACCAAAAAACTTATCCATTCCAGTTAGGTCAATATAAAATTCGTCTATGCTTGCTTTCTCAAATACAGGCACTGTGTCCCTGATAATATCAGTAACCAACGCAGAATATTTGCTGTAAGATTCATAATCGCTTTTCACGACGATAGCATTGCGGCAAAGATTCAACGCTGCCCGCATGGGCATGGCAGCATGAATACCAAACCTTTTTGCTTCGGGACTGCAGGATGTCACCACTCCACGGTCACTGCTGCCACCAATCAATACTGGTTTGCCAACCAGTTTTGGATTGTGCAGCTGTTCCACGGATACAAAAAATGTATCCATGTCCATATGTGTGATGTGGCGGTTATAGGTTAGCATATGAACGGGGTTTGAAACCGACACGCGCCAGGTAGTGCGCTTCGATACTGTATACACCAAAATCTTCAGTGACTTTGCCAGTGATTTTATAGAAACCGCCAGAATGAAGCGGGTATTTGTAAGCTGTTTGCGGAAAATGAACGGTGTCAATCCAGTTTAGTTCTGAATCAACAAATGTTCCGAAAAACATTTCATCATTATTTTTGGTACGCGCATGTTTGCGGGCAATAAAATATGCGAGCAGTGTGACAGATTTTGCATTGTGTTTTTCCAAATCTACAGCTTTGACATATTTTGATGGGTCATCATCCACCAATTCAAAAGGATTTGATAAGGTAAACCCAAGAATTTCCATTTCATCATATAGATCATCGAGACGTAGATCAACCAGTTCAGGTAAATCAAATTCAACTGGCTTTTCCTCAAACAATACTGTGGATTGATGAAGCAAATGTTGATTTCTTTTCTGGAGGAAGTTTGCTTCCCAGAGTAATTGTTTTTTACTTTTCCCGATGAAGCGAAAAGCACCCACACTCACCAGTGTATTCAATTGTTCAAGTCCGGTATTGGTTCTTTCAATAAAATCCTGCAGGTGCAGGTAAGAACCCCGTTGTTTGCGTTCTTCTAAAATTGTTTCAATCAATTTGTCCTGTAAGCCTTTAATATGTATAAACCCGGTATATACATCATTTCCTTTGATGTTCGTATTCACATCACTGTTGTTCACGCAGGGTGGCATAATATTACCGCCGATCTTTAACAGCTCCAGGAAATACAATTCGCGTGAATAAAATCCTCCAAAGTTGTTAATCACTGCCACCATAAATTCTTTGGGATAATATGTTTTCAGGTAAAGGCTCATGTAACTTTCCACCGCATAAGAAGCGGAATGGGCTTTACAAAAACTATAACCGGCAAACGATTCCATTTGCCGCCAGATTTCTGCAGTTAAATTTTCAGGATGCCCCTGCAGCAAAGAACTGGCAAAGAATTTTTCTTTGATGAGCTGAAATTGATTGTTGCTCCGGTATTTGCCACTCATCGCCCTGCGCAGAATATCAGCATCACCCAAGCTTAAGCCACCGTAATAATGGGCAATTTTTATAACGTCCTCCTGGAAAACCATAACACCAAAAGTTTCTGAAAGATGTTCTTTGAATAACGGATGCAGGTATTCAACTGTATCCTGGTGATGGTAACGATAAATGTATTCCCGCATCATACCAGATTGCGCGACACCTGGCCGGATGATTGAACTGGCGGCTACCAGCGTCACATAGTCATCGCACCGCAATTTTTTTAGCAATTGCCGCATAGCTGGTGATTCGATATAAAAACAACCGATCGAATTAGCCTCCCGGATTTGCGTGGCTACCAGTTTATCTTTTTTAAATTTATCAACATCATGAATATCTATGTCAATTTTTTTATTTTGTTTGATCAGCGCTAACGCGTCTTTAATATGCCCCAACCCCCTTTGACTAAGAATATCAAATTTGTTTAACCCAATATCCTCAGCGGTAAACATATCCATTTGTAATGTTGGGAATCCTTTGGGTGGCATGAATAAAGTTCCGTAAGTGAGAATCGGTTCTTCAGAAATCAACATTCCGCAGGGGTGTAAGGATGCATGTGATGGAAACCCATACATCAATTTGCCGTACTGGACAATCATGTTACCAATTTTATCGGTTGACTGGTTGGTGCGTTGCAATTCTTTAATTTCTTCATCAGGCACACCAAGCACTTTCCCTAATTGACGTATAATCGAATCATGCTTGAAAGTGGGGAAAGATCCCAGCAAGGCCACTTTACTTTTTCCGTAGCGCTTAAAAATATAGTCTATTACTTCATCCCGGTCAGTCCAGGAAAAATCAATATCAAAATCTGGCGGACTGGTTCGTTCAGGATTTAGAAAACGCTCAAAAAACAAATCCAGTTCGATGGGATCGACATCTGTTATCCTTAAACAATAAGCAACAATAGAATTGGCGCCACTGCCACGTCCGATATAATAAAAACGCCTTGATTGCGCGTATTGGATAACGTCATAGTTGATCAGGAAATAACTGTTGTAGGACATGCTGTTGATAATATTCCTTTCTTTCAGCACTCTTTCGCCAGATGCTTTATTGCTTTTACCATACCGGAGAACCTTGCCGTCATTTGCAAGCTTTTCCAATAATATCCGGTCGTCTTCTTCTGTTTCGCCAAATGTCTTCTTTGTTTTATCCTTGCCAAACTCCATTTGAATAGAACAACTATCCATTAATTTGTACGTATTGGTAACGATGGATGGATAGGCTTTAAACTTATTTAGGAGTTCTGAAGGGGCTAAGAAAATTTCGTCTGGCGAACATTGATCTGCAACTGGTAATTTTGACAGCAATACATTTTTATCAATACACCGGAGAAGGCGATGCAGGTTGTAATATTTTTTATTTTGTACAGTAACCGGCTGGCGAATGACAAATTTATCCGCATATTTTTTCAGGTCTGTTCCAAATAATTTATTCAGTTCTGTATGTAGCAAGCCGATTCTTTCGTTGGGAAGAAGATCATTTACTTTTTTATTATCAAAAGGATAAATTACATACACATGGGGAGACGTTTTTACATCAGGAGGAAATTCTTTTTTCTCTATTAAATGTTCGGACAGGAAATGATGTATCCATGTCAGCCCTTCATTGTTCGCAGCCAGAAAAATATACAGCAATTTTTCTTCATTTCTAATTTCAACACCTGTTACCGGGTGAATACCAGCCTGGCGGCAAAGCTTTACAAATTCCCAGGTGTCACAGGTTGAATTTATATTGGTAAGCGCAAGCGATGTTATTCCTTTATCGGCAGCATCAGCGACCAATTCCTTTGTTGAGTAGGTGCCATAACAGAAACTATAATATGTTTTGCAATTCAGGTACATGCCGCCAAAATACCAATTTTTTTAGTTTTACAATGATAAAATATTTAGCATTATGATTACCAGTGCATTGGAATTACTATTGGCGGGTCGACAATAAAATATTAAGTGGGTTGGCGGTTTTCAAACTATGGACACAATAAGCGGCCTATCAAAAAACGCCAGTAGGTAACATCGGGCCTTGGCATTAATGGGGCGTGACATTTAAAACACGCATAAAGAGGGATATACAAAAAATTATCATACAAACTTTCAGTGTTTCTACGGTTCTTTTGATTGATAAAATGCCTAACCTTCGATATTAAACCTTAAACCGATGTCAGTCATTTTTAAATCCGAAAAAGATGCGATTTCGTTGCTGGGCCTGCTGAACCAGATGTACCAAAATTTTGACGAACAATTTACGGCCCCCGACAATGAGAAAACGCATTCTAAAGGACTGAATATTCTCGCCCTGATAACTGACAATGCTACCGGAACGGTGCTGGGCCTTCAACGAAACAGTATTCACGCCCAAAACAATCCGTTACTTCATGCAGAACAACTCACATTGAAAGAAGCTGTTGCAACCAAAAACAAGATTTCGCCCAGAGATCCCGCAACGACATCTGTCGAGTCGTATTACCGGAACTTGCTTTTCAACGATCCCAATTCATTTGATGCACTTTTAACTGGCGCAACGATTTATACAACCCTAGAACCTTGCCCCTATTGCAGCAGCGCATTGCTGGTTAGCCGTGTCAAGCGAATCGTGTTTATAACGCCGGACAATACTTATGGGAATAGTTTTTATTATTTATGGAGTACCTATTATAAAAAATATGATATACACTACGAGCAACTTTCCCTGCCGGAAATACAAACCAGCAGTCTCGTGAAAAATGCCAAAGCAATGCTGGCAGGTATTCTAAAAAAAATAAGTGAGATGAGCAATGTGCCGGGCACACTATATTTCGATACGCTCAAACCTGAACTAAAGGATGTAGCCGATTATTTCAAGGCCTTAACAGCTTCCGATTTAACAACATCCGGCGACGAAAGAGTATTAAATAAAACCCTGCTGGAGAACCTGGGCGCTGCACGAACGCTGCCCTGACAAATTATTTGCCCCAATGAATTTATTTTCTTTGTCCACATTAATTCAAAACACTTAAACCAACATAATATGATAAGGATTTCATTTTTTATTTTCGCTGCTGCATTAACTTTATGCGGCAATTTATTAAAGGGGCAAAACAGCGATTTTCAAAAAACCATGCATGACTTATTATCTCATGATTTTCCAAAATATCAATGGCGAAACATACCGGTAAACGGTTACGGTGTTGCGACTACTTATGCGGGAAGCCGGCCAGGTGCCAGAAACCTGCGGTTTCTCGGGGGAACCTATTCTTTTTTTGGTTTGAAAAGAATTCCTGCAAACGCAGATTCACTAATGACCCCCAACGAAATTATTGAAGCGCCCTGCAGCCCTGCCCTGAATACTACCCTTCAATTGAAAAGAGACAATGTTTATAAAGCCTTTTTGCCTTCTATTGTCTCGCTGTTTGGATTCAATGCAGAAGTTAAGGATTCTTTAAGCAGAAATGCAACCGTAAATGAAATGGTGATATGCGACCGCCGTATCCAGGAAGGAGCTGCAAGTAATTACATTGAAAATCTTACACAGGATCCCCTGCAAATAAAGAGAAACTATAATAATGATAATTTGATAATGGTGGTGAAAGATGTCGTAATAAAAAAAATGAAGATTTCAATACAAGCAGGATCAAGGTTAGCTGCGCAGCTGGACGTGGAGTTAAAGGGAAAATTAACTAAGGTGGTGGGAGACAGTGCCGCACTGGGAGTAAAATTATCAAAACTAAAAAGCAGGACCTACCAATTAGAAATCACTACGCCGGTCGTTGCGGGTTTTCTTGCTGTTAAGAAGGGTGCTGACTCAAGGGGAGAAGCTGTTATAAAAAAAGAAAGTGCTATCACCGGATGGAGTGACAAATGGATGATAGCTACCGTGCCAGCTCAGAAAGACAAGCCCAAAATTCAGTAACGTGAAAGTTGGTCTCATATTGATGGTGCTTGTTTTTGGGAATCTGCATGGGCAATCTCAGGATTGTTTTGATCTGATTAGAAGAACCCAGGCAGTGCAGGGTAAAATTTCAAAAGATTCACTGATTGCACTGGCTAAACAAATTGTTACTGTGTGTAACACTGCAACAAGTGCACGAGGTTATATTGTATCCTTATATTATCTATCTCAGGTATACAAAGGAACCCAGTACCGGGACAGCAGTATAAAGTATGCGAGAGATGCTGTTTTGGCCTATTTATCGGCAGGTCTTACAGACCCAAATCTTCATGCAAAGTTATTATTGAATTTTGGAGAATCATTAGAGTATAAGGAATTACCCGATTATGCTCTGACAATGTATGATTCAGCAAAAAGAGTACTTGCGGTTCAAATATCAATAGAAAATCAATCATCCAATCAGGTAAGGGGTACATATATAGAATGTCTAAACAGCATAGGTATGCTTCATACACGTTTGGGTCACCTGTATGCAGCCGAGGATATTTTTAAAGACATCTTTGAGAAAGTAAAACTTTATTCACTGGAGAATTCCTACATATATATCCGAAGCCTGAACAATTACGGTGGGTTATTAAATTCGCTTAATGAAAATAAAAAAGCAATTGACTATTATAACAGGACACTGCTTTCCCTGACGGCGTACGGAAGTTTGCATCCAATTGATTCCGTATTTTATAGCACGGTTTTAAATAATCTTGGTTATTCCAGTCAGAATCTAGGTGATTATGAGACCGCACAACGTTTATATACATTTACATTGGAACTGAGAGAAAGGCTTTTAAGTGATTCTGACGAGCTGATGCTAAATATTAAGAATAACATTGCAGCGCTCTATTTATTAACTGGCAGATATACCAGGGGTGTTGAGGAATATAAAAAGCTCGAGCCAGTTACATCAAAATTTGGTTCCAATAGTCCAGTACATCTAAATGTGCTGAATAACCTTGCCTATGCATTAGTGAACAGCGGAGAACAAACAGAAGGGATCAATGTGGCCAAGAAATATTTGGAACTGTGCCGAATGAACAAAAAGCAGGATTCAGCTAGCTTTGCGTATGCCCTTGGAAATTTAGGAGAATTGTACCGGGCAATCAAAGACTTACCAAATGGCCAAAAGTACCTGGATAGCAGTCTCCTCATTTATAAAAAAATTAAAACAGCCGATGCTGCAACAGAAATCGCATTTCAAAATAACCTGGCAATGTTATTTAGTCAAAAACGGCATTACGACAAAGCGATTTCTATCTATAAAAACATTTATTCAACCAGTCTAAGCAAGTTTCCTGATGACAATGAACGCAACATCATTTACGCTAAAAATCTTGCAGCAGCCTATATAAAAAAAGGGGCATTTGACATGGCGCTGCCGTTAATAAAAACAGCATCCGGGATGGCAAGAATTCAAATGAGAGGCAGATTGGGTATTATGAGTGAAGAAGAAAGAGAAAAATATGTAAAACAAATTGATGACATATTCCAGATATTCAAATCGCATATTTTCAAAGCTCCTGTAAAAACTATTAATGCGTACGCAGGGATGATTTACGACAACGAGTTACTATTAAAATCCTTTGTTTTGTCGGGAGATCAAAAATTAAGGACAGCAATACTCAATTCCCCCGATACAGCCATAATAGCCCTCTTTAGCAAATGGAAAGATGATAAGATTGCATTATTGAAATTGCAGCTCAGGAACAACATGAAAACAGCTGAACTGGAAAAGCAAATAAATATATCAGAAAATAAATTAGTAGCAAGAATACCCGTATTCGAGCAGATAATGACGGAAACTAATCTCACATGGCGGCAAATTCAGCATTCACTGAAAAAGGGACAAATGATTGTTGACTTTGTGTATTACCGCGATTTCACCGATGATACAAAAGCCACGGAAGACTTTCGCTATTTCGCTGTTGTTGTCACTAAGGATCTGACTTTCCCAAGGATTGTCCCGCTTTTTAATGAAGCTGCACTCAATGAATTACTGAAACCGCTGCAAAAATTTGATACTGAAAGGGAAAGGATTAATGATATCTACGGTGATGCTGATATAGAAAACATAAATGCAAAAAACGAATCGCTGTTCAGATTGATTTGGAAACCCATTCTTGCTTCCACTAAAAACATACATGAGATTTATTTCATTCCTGTAAAAAAGTTAACCAGCATTTCCCTGCTCGCTTTACATGACAAACACGGGTTTTTGATCGATTCATTTAACATGACACAGTTGCAGAATTCAAATGAGATTTATTTTGAAAAAAATCGACCTCATCCTGATATTCTAAAAAGCCTTCAGAAAGCAACCGATGTCGCTTTGTTTGGAGGGATTGAGTACGATTCGGTAAAAACATTTATCGCAAATATACCTGACAACAGGAAGCTAGATTCCAGTCAGTTTTATGAATATTTGCCCTATTCAAAAAAAGAAACCAATGATATTGACTCATTGTTTACAAAAATTCATATACTGTCTACCACTTATTCAGGTAATGCGGCAACAGAAGAACGGGTAAAATCCTTTGATAGGAATTCTCCTGGGATTTTGCATATCGCCACCCATGGATTTTTCAGTGAACAGGACAGTTCGCGATCAGGCAAAACATTTAATAATATGTTCAGGAACTTAAGCAATCCTTTCCTCCGGGCCGGGCTTCTTTTCGCCGGTGCAAATTATACACTTGGAGGAGGTAAAGCAGATACGGGAATGGAAGATGGAATTTTAACTGCGGAAGAAGCCGCATTATTGGATTTCCGGAATACCAAACTGTTGGTTTTGTCTGCCTGTGAGACAGGCATAGGAGAAAGCAGGGGAAGTGAAGGTGTATTTGGGTTACAAAGAGCATTTAAAATTTCAGGTGTTGAATATATGGTTGTAAGCTTATGGAAAATTTCTGAGCAAGCTACTTCGCGGTTTATGGTGCTTTTTTACCAGAATATGTGCGATGGAAATAGTATTGATCAAAGTTTTAGAAAGGCGCAACTAAGCATGAAGAAAGAATACAATCCTTATTATTGGGCAGGTTTCACCCTGGTAAGATAAAAGTATTTTTCATCACTTATTCAGATGCGGGAAATCATAATTAAAGTGAAAGCAGTCATCATCGAGAGGTGATAGACAGGTTAAAGAATACACCTGATTTAATATAATTAACTTACAAGCATTAAAATATTTCTATGAGCAGAATAAAAGAATACATGGCTGAAGTCCAGGAGCAAAAGGATGATGAAAGACTTGCAAAAATTTTAGGGATTACTTACGACGAATTAATGCAACTGGATCATGAGATACATACAGAACAAAGCGGCGATGGCCTTGTTTACAATTATGTTGTCGAATTCTGAAAACGTTCACCCAGGGAAATACTTGATAAAATAAATGGATTACAGGATGACTACTTTGTTCGGATCGCTCCATGGGAATTTGATCACGGTGAATATTACGACGAACAATATGCTGCGACTGTTGATAATAAGAACCCGTTAGCCTCCTTTAAAGAAGAAATTAGAAACCTTAACAACCTTAATGAGATAGAATTCCAGGATAAAAGTGTAGAACAAATTCTGAAACGACAAGTATTCATAGGAGCATTCGGAACGCTGGAAACATTTCTGTCGGATACTTTCATTAATCTTACACTAAACAATGATTCTTTTTTTAGAAACTTTATAGAAACATACCCTGAATTTAAACAAAGGAAATTTGAACTAGGCCAATTATATAATGAGCTGGATAAAATCAAAGACACCGGCAAAAAAGTTATGCTGGATATTATATATCATGACCTGCCAAAAGTCAGAGAAATGTACCGGGCAACCTTCAAAATAGACTTTCCAGAACTTAAATCAATAATAAAAAGTGTTCAAATAAGGCATGACCTTGTACACAGAAATGGCAAAACAAAAAATGGTGAAGCAGTTACAATCGATAAGTCTATCGCAACAGAATTAATAAAATCAATAGATTCTTTTGTGGCAGAAATTGCCTCGAATTTGAAACTTGATGCCTGAAACAAATACTTCCATCTGCCAATAGAATACTTCCATTTGCCAAACGATCTGCGGCTAATTTTACAGTGACTAAGACACCCAGTACCCATGAGATCAATATTTCCCGGATAAATGAGGCAGGCATGGCGTACAAACTGGAATACCTTGATCAACTGGTAAAGGCGGCGGCTCCCGGCGGTCAGCCCACGGATTTTGCATTATCTGAAATTGATATCGTAAGAATCCTTCATGAAGCATTGGAAGAAACAGATAAAATCAAAGTGCAGCTGGTACAAGATGTGTTCGGTTTCACGAAGGAAAAGGAAATAGAGGTCTATATTAAAAATTACCAGCTCGGTTGCACGCATTTACTCGACAGGCTCTACCAGCAGGAACAACTATTGCAATTACCAAATGCGGCTGCCACAAACTTCTACAAAAGCTTTTACCAATCGATCCTTTCACTGCTTTCTTTTATTGAAGAAAGATTTTCCAAATATTTTGATCGTTTGGAAAAAGTGCCGGATGTGTACCTGGCTCTGACAAAGCAAGAGATGCGGCAAAAGCAAGCCCAGCTCAAAACGCTGCTGCAAGAGTTGCACGAAGAATTTGTTACGGCAAGGTTACTGGAGAAACTTTGTGCTTTTGTGGGCGATACATCAAATTATACAGCCACCTATAGAGACATTATGTTTTATAAAGAGCTGGTGAAAGAATTACAGGACGTTTCGCTATGGAAAAAACAGACAAATATTTTTTCAGGGTTACAACAAATGATGGTCTATCTGAATTACAACGCCAAAGAATTCATAAATGAAATGGTCAACAAGATTGCTGCTGAATTGCAAGGGCTGGACGACCTGAATGACAGGATTGATAAACTATTACTGTATTCCAAAACGCTCAATCAGCTTCAGCTCAAGCCTGACAGCGCTTTGTTTTTTCGCCATCCCAGTGTAAAAGTGCAGTTGAGCACCTGGTTTTCCGAAGAGCTGGCTTACCTGGAACATATACTGGGTGGTCTTCAGGTTAGGCAGAAACTAGAACAGTCCGCTATAGCAAAGCAAAAGATTGTATGCAAGGTGCCGGTGGATCAGCTGGGCATTTTTTTCAGAGCTGTCAGTGATCTGCATTTGATTGCAACGCCATCACAAAAAGCATTGTTTGAACAAGTCGCGCCCTGGCTTTCAACAACGCATCGTACAATACTATCTCCTGATAGTATGCGATCCAAATCCTATTCCCCGGAGAAAAAAGATATAGAAGCCGTAAAAGATATCCTGATGCAATTATTCAGGCAGGCCGGAAAATACTAACATTTCATTCTTTGACCAGCGAAAGCAACATATTATTACCAAGATAGTTTAATAATTCATTTAACAGGTGCTGGTTGAATCCAATAAAGCCAAACCATTCTTCCATTGGAGAATCCAGTAATTCTTTTAAACAGGTTAGTCGGTTAATTTCAAAGAGATGGGCAAGAGAAAGACTGATACCCAGGTCATGGACATCTTTGATCAAGATTTCGGCAGGCGCATTTTCCATAAATATGCAAAGGGGGTTGGTTGATGAATATAAGGGCCTGAATAGAATTGCCAATTTAAAATTATTTATTTATACAGCCATCTATTTAGCAAAAGTAATATTCACATAAAGAAAAAGTCATGAATTACGGTAGCATAAAAATGCCAAATAAATTTTTTTTCAACATCAAAACCCTGTCACTGAAGGGATTGAAAAGGGTACAGGGACCGCTGGACTTGAAAAGGAGTATTCATTGATCGTTTATTTGTAAAACAATGACCGATTAAAAACTTATTGTATGCTCAAAAATATATCCTGGCAAAATTTCGTGGTGCTGATTGTTTGGTTACTGATTGCATGGTATTGTTTTGTTGGTATAGTGTACTATGCCAAAGACATAAAAAAAATACTAAGGTTTAAAAGCATCCGGTTTAATCAGCAACAAAACAATAGTACTGATGACATCACCGATAATGTCACAGATAGTTTTGCAAGGTCAAAAAATCTAAGGGATGAAATTGCAATGACCCTGCAAAAGGCAACTCAATATAAATTTCCAAAAGAAGAATTGGTGATGGCGCTGCAACTCAGTGTGCGTGCATATCCGGACTTGCATCAATCGGCATTCCAGGTTGCCATCAATCATTATATTTCTCAGGAAAGTGAAAAACAATGCTCCACGTCTTTTAGTGAAGAAGAACTGCGTAGTATTTGGATGGGTTAAGCGTGGAGTATTGCTTTTTCCATATAGCAATCAATTATCCGAAGTTAAATGGCCGGGCGACAAAACTGATCTAAAAAAGTGTGTATGAAACCTATGTGTATTGTATTACTATCTATTGTGCTTTTATTAAGTAGCTGCAAAAAAGAATCATTGCTTACTGAAGACCACAACAATGCCCCATCCTATTTGCAGCGTCTGAAACCCAGGTTACCGGTATTGCCAAAGCCGGTATTACCGATGAGTATTTGCATTAACTCCTATGATGAATTGATACAATTATTAGGAAGCAACCAGGTTACCGCTCAATCGGTCATTCTTTCTACCGGAGATATTATGCGGCCCGGAATAAATCTGAAATCAATCACCTATGAAGCGGTACCACAAAATCAGCCAAACTCATTGTTTGGATCGAGGCTCATTGTAGACTGGCGTTTCCCCGGCGGCAACTGGCAACTAAATATAAGTGATGTCTGGTCATTAGGATGTGTATACCAGGTTGCGGGTGAACCGCCTTATACAAATCTCATTAAAGGAGGCAATATTATTCAAATTAACACCTGTTTTTTCTGGGGTACAGACTCGTTTACCGGAGAAAGGATTGAATATGTAGTCATTGATTAACTATGTTTTTATTTATAACAATTAAAGCAACGTGAAGTATGAAAATAAACAGTATGCATTGCTTACAAAGCAAAAAAGGGATGTTATACGCATCCATGCTAATAGTTCTTGTGTTAACCGCTGGGATGGCAAATGCACAAGATGCAAACGCAGGTATCAATGAAGCCAATACAAAAGTCCGCAGCTATTTTGATTCTGGTACAAACCTAATGTATGCAGTTGGTGCAGTAGTAGGACTGATCGGTGCAGTTAAAGTATACCAGAAATGGAACAGTGGCGATCCGGATACCGGAAAGGTGGCAGCAGCATGGTTTGGCAGTTGCGTATTCCTGGTTGTGGTTGCAACAGTTATCAAATCATTTTTCGGAGTATGAGTACAAGCGTCTACCAAATCAACAAGGGAATTAATAAACCCATCGAGTTTAAAGGTTTAAAGGCTCAATATATCTGGTATCTCGGAGGCGGTTTGATTGGTTTATTAATTGTATTTGCCGTAATGTATATTATTGGATTTAACACCTTTGTTTGTCTTGGGCTGATCCTCATATTAGGAACATGGCTGTTCATGAAGATTTATAAGCTAAGCCATACCTATGGGCAATATGGTATGATGAAGATGCTGGCAAAAAAAAGTATTCCCCGTTTTATAAAATCCAGATCCAGAAAATATTTTGTAGGATTAAGAAAATGAAATGCTATGGAAAAAGAGCTCAATGATATATCACCCATCATGGGAATTGAACACAACTGTATTTTGTCAAAACAGGGAGACGTTACTATTGTATATGAAGCAATCCTGCCGGAATTATTCACCCTTTCAAATGATGAATACGAATCGTTTCACCAGTCACTTATCAAAGCCATTAAAATATTACCTAAGCATTCTGTATTCCACAAACAGGATTGGTTTACGGAAGCAAAATATAAAGCTGACTTTAGTTCCTCTGATACCAGTTTTTTAACCAGAAGCAGTGAGCGTTTTTTTAATGAGCGGTCTTACCTTGATCACCGGTGCTATATAATGGTTACAAAGAAGGCTGTCAACCGTAAAGCCGGAAGTTCCGTGTTTTCTAATCTGCTGAGAAGATCTATCGTGCCGGAAGAAACATTAAAGCCTGCATTGTTACAGGAATTCCTGGATAGCGCCGGGCAGTTTGAAAAAATTCTACAGGATAGCGGCTTTATTAAATTGAAACGCTTAAATGACGAAGAGCTGTCTGGCCACGGAGAATATTGCGGATTGATTGAAAGATATGTGAATCTGCAACCAAATGAATCCTCCTTTTTATTAAAAGATATTTCATTTAGCGAAGGCATCCGCGTAGGGGCTGAGCATTGCCAGTTATTTACGTTGGCGGATGCGCAGGATTTACCAGCCTATTGTGGATCAAGAATCAATTACGATAAGTATTCTACTGATAAAACAAAATTCAGTATCGGCTTCGCTTCGCCTCTTGGCCAATTACTTTCCTGTAATCATATATTCAACCAGTACATTTTTATTGATGACCAGCAAACCACGATTAAAAAATTAGAAAGCAAACGGTTACGGCTGCAATCCCTATCCGCTTATTCCAGGGAAAATTCCATATCGAGAGATGCGACCAATGATTTTTTAAATGAAGCGATTTCTCAACAGCGGTTGCCAGTAAAAGCACATTTTAATGTATTGATATGGACAGATAATAAGGACGAATTGAAGGACATAAGAAACCTGGTATCATCGGCGCTTGCACAGATGGATGCTGTGCCCAAACAGGAACTGGATGGTGCGCCCCAGATCTACTGGGCGGGAATACCGGGTAATGCAGCTGATTTTCCGATGAATGATACTTTCGACACATTTGCTGAACAGGCTTGTTGCTTTCTCAACCTCGAAACCAATTATCGTTCTTCGCTTTCCCCTTGTGGTATCAGGTTGGGTGATCGCCTTTCCGGCCGGCCGGTTCATGTCGATATTTCAGATGAACCAATGAAGAAAGGCATTGTTACGAACCGCAATAAGTTCATACTTGGACCCAGTGGAAGCGGTAAATCATTTTTTACAAATCATATGGTGCGTAGCTACTATGAACAGGGAACTCATGTTGTGCTGGTGGATGTCGGTCATTCTTATAAAGGGCTCTGCGATATGGTGAAGGGATATTACTTCACATACAACGAAAAGAACCCGATTAAATTTAATCCCTTTTTTATCGGGCAGGATGATACACTTGATACAGAGAAAAAAGAAAGCATCAAAACATTATTGCTGGCGCTTTGGAAAAAAGACAATGAAACCTTTAACCGATCGGAGTACGTAGCACTTTCCAATGCCCTTCAATTATATTATGAGAAGCTGGCTAAAAACAGCGAGTTATTTCCCTGCTTCAATACTTTCTACGAATTTCTGAGCCAGGATTTTGTCGCGGTATTAAAAACGGACCAGGTTAAAGATAAAGATTTCGATGTTTCCAATTTCCTGTATGTGTTGCGTCCATATTATAAGGGAGGCGAATTTGATTATTTGTTGAACGCTACAGAAAATCTGGAACTCTTACACCAGCGGTTCATTGTTTTTGAACTTGACAATATAAAGGATCACCCTATACTTTTCCCGGTGGTAACCATTATCATTATGGAGGTCTTTATTTCCAAAATGCGCAAACTCAAAGGAATAAGGAAAATGATTCTCATAGAAGAAGCGTGGAAAGCCATTGCCAAAGAGGGTATGGCGGAATACATCAAGTACCTGTTTAAAACCGTCAGGAAGTTTTTTGGCGAGGCAATTGTGGTAACACAAGAGGTAGAGGATATTATTTCATCCCCGGTTGTTAAACAGGCCATTATTAATAACAGCGACTGCAAAATATTACTTGACCAAAGTAAATACCAGAATAAGTTTGACCAGATACAGGAACTACTCGGGCTAACAGAAAAGGAAAAAGCATTGGTATTATCAATTAATAAAGCCAACGACCCAACCAAAAAATACAAGGAAGTATTCATTTCGCTGGGTGGTGTGTTGTCAAAAGTATATCGAACAGAAGTATCACTGGAAGAATACCTGGCTTATACAACAGAAGAAACAGAAAAAGTAAAGTTGCAGCAATACGCAAACAGGTTTGAGGGGAATATTGAAAAGGCGATAAGTGCAATGGCGGCTGAATTAAAGTAATCTAAACTTCAATTATATGAAAGTGATTTATTTTTTTGCAGTAATGGCATTCATTCTATCAAGCTGCAACTCGCTATCAAAATCAAATGATGTCAGGGAATCAATGCCCGGATTATATACGCGGCAATCTGAAGGGGAATTCAGCAAGGCAATTGACACACTTGCCATAACTGCTAACGATACAAAGGCCGGAACATACGTGATAATCCGCAAAACATCATTTAACCGGATTATCAAAGGGAAAATACAACTACCAGAATATAAAACCGAAAAAATGCTGGCTGTCTATAATGAAAAAAGTCAACAGCTTCAGGATATGAAAACTGGCCGTTTGTTTTCATTTAATGTCGAAAAAAAGGAATTACTGTTTGGTACTGAAGCCTATCAAAAAATAAAATAGTATGAAAAAAATAGTAATCATGCTGGCTCTATGTGTTTCAATGACCATAGCGCCCACTCAAAAAAGCCATGCCGTTGTTTGGGTCGTAGTCAAGGCGGCGCTTAAAAAAGTCATTATGGCCATAGATCTGGCTATCCAGAAACAACAAAATAAAGTCATCTGGCTACAGAATGCCCAGAAGACGCTTGAGAATACCATGTCTAAACTGAAGCTGGATGAAATCACGGATTGGGTGGATAAACAACGCAACCTGTACAAGGAATATTTTGACGAGCTGCAAAAAGTAAAGAGTCTAATTTCCTACTACCACCGGATAAAAGAAATTACAACTGCCCAGGAAAACATCATTCGGGAATATAAAAGAGCTTTCGCATTGTTTAAACAGGACGGCCATTTTACCGCTGAAGAAATAATTTATATGGGCCAGGTTTATGATGGAATACTTATTGAAAGCGCTAAAAATCTTGATCAGTTGTTTTTGGTAATTAATTCTTTTGTTACCCAAATGACAGATGCCAAGCGGCTGGAAATCATTAATACCGCTGCCACAAATATGAGTGGCACCTACAACGATCTAAAATTATTTAATACTCAAAATATTATTCTCAGCTTGCAACGTTCCAAAGACGAAAATGATATCAATACAGTAAAGGCGCTATACGGAATTCAGTAAATCGAAAACAAAAACAATGAAACAATTATGGATAGTGATTGTGGGAATATCGCTGACTTACAATAGCCAGGCGCAAGGGATTTTCAACCAGAAAGCAGGGCAGATTAAAAACCTAATTAAACAGATCGCTTTACTTGAAGTATATATCGGTTACCTGGAAAAAGGGTATGATATCGCCAAAAAAGGACTAACTACCATCAGTGATATTAAGAATGGTGACCTGCATTTGCACCTTGATAATTTCAATAGTTTGAAAGCAGTAAATCCAAGAGTAAAAAAATATGTAAAAGTAGCTGATATCATCACGCTTCAGTTACAGATCGTTCAAGTCTATAAAACCACATTGAAACAAATTAAATCAAATGACTTGTTTAATTCCAGCGAGATTGAGTATGTCTACAATGTATTTACAAAGCTACTTGAACAATGTACCATCAATATAGACGAACTCATTTCATTAACTACATCCGGCGAATATGAAATGAAAGATGATGAACGATTGAAACGTATAGATGCACTTGAAGTGGATATGCAGGACAAATATGCATTTGCACAAAACTTTGGGCATGGAGCACAAATATTATCATTGCAAAAAAATAATGAGAAAAACGAAGTTCAAGCAAGCCGGGTACTTAACAATATTAAAACCCCATAAACTCATGAAAAAGATAGTCATAATGATTTTGTTTTGTTTAAGCGGGGTGTTTTCAAGCATTAAAGTCTCTGCCCAGGTACAGGAATTGGAACAGCTTGCACTTGATATTGAAAAACTATTACAGTTCAAACAAATACTATCTGACCTGAAGAAAGGATATGAGATTTTATCGGGTGGCTACAATACCATTAAAAACCTGTCTGAAGGAAACTTCAATTTGCACAAAACATTCCTGGATGGTTTAATGGCAGTAAGTCCGGCAGTAAAAAAGTATAAGAAGGTGGCTGATATTATAGATTTTCAGTTACAACTTGTAAAGGAATACAAAAAAGCATTCAACCGGTTTAAACAGGACGTCAATTTTAATCCAGATGAGATCGATTATATAGGTAAAGTATATGGGAAATTATTCGATGAAAGCCTGAAAAGCATCGATGCATTACTTACCATTGTTACAGCGGACAAACTAAGGATGTCGGATGATGAGCGGCTCGTTGCTATAGATGGCATCTATGATGAAATGCAAAACAAACTCTCCTTCCTGAGATATTTTAATAATAATACAACAGTACTGGCTGTTCAACGGGCTAAAGAACAGCATGATGTGAATTCGGTTCGTTCAACATACGGAATAGAAAAGTGAGCAGTTAGAAATTAAAAATGTGAAGTATGAAACAGTGGGTGAAGTTTTTGTTCTGCATATTAAGTACTATTGGGTTTTCTGAAATAGGAAAAGCACAAGGCATAGCTACTGAAATGAACGGGTTGCACGGCGTATTGGAACAACTATATGACGAGATGATGCCGCTCTGCAGCAAGTTAATAAGCGTTGGCCGGGGGATAGCCAGCTTTGCTGCTATCTGGTATATTGCTTCAAGAATATGGCGGCATATTGCCAATGCTGAACCGGTTGATTTTTATCCTCTGTTCCGGCCTTTTGTACTCGGATTTGCGATTCTCATATTCCCTTCCGTGCTCTCCATGATAAATGCGGTCATGAAACCCACAGTAACCGCAACCGCTGCCATGGTAAGTGATTCCGATAAGGCCATCGCTGTATTATTAAAAGCAAAAGAGGATGCTATTAAGAAAACAACAGTCTGGCAAATGTATGTAGGCGAAAATGGCAGTGGAGACAGGGATAAATGGTATAAATACACACACCCGGATGATCCTACCGGTGATAACGAAGGAGTTATTGAAAGTGTGGGGAATGATATCAAATTTGCCATGTCCAAAGCTTCCTACAATTTTCGTAATTCCATTAAAGAATGGATGAGCGAGGTGTTGAGGGTTCTCTATGAAGCTGCTTCTCTTTGTATTGATACCATCCGGACATTTAACCTGGTTGTACTTGCCATTCTGGGCCCCCTGGTATTTGGTATCGCGGTCTTTGATGGGTTCCAGCATACCCTTACCCAGTGGATTGCACGTTACATCAACATTTTTCTATGGCTGCCGGTAGCAAATATTTTCGGCAGTATCATTGGCAAAATACAAGAGAAAATGATTGCGCTGGATATTAAGCAGGTGGAAACGGCCGGGGATACCTTTTTCTCTTCTACTGATACTGCTTACCTGATTTTTATGATTATTGGAATCGTGGGATATTTCACCGTACCATCCATCGCCAATTACATTATTCATGCTGGTGGCGGCAACGCACTTTTACATAAGGTAACCAATCTCATGAGTAGTAGTTCAAGAAGCATCATTCCCGGCAGTGGTAGCAGTGCCATGAGTTTTGGTAATTCAGGGAACAACTCTTCCGTAGCCAGTCAAGACAAATCTGCCCAGGCAATGAACCCAGGCTTTTTTGGTCGGTATGAAAGCAGTTCTTCTGATGGCTCTAAAGTGTCGGGCAGCGGGTTTTTAGCGAATAGAATAAAAGGAGATTCAGAAACAAAATCATAACTCATGTTCAAACAAACAAAAAATATTGATACCGCCTTCCGGCATATACGGCTGTTCTCTATTGTTATGATAATCGCATGTGTGTTTATCACTGCCTGGTCCTTGTATGTGAGCGGCAAGACAATGAGGGAATCTCAACAAAAGATTTTTATTCTTGCCAGTGGCAAGGCATTAGAAGCTTTTGCCGCAGAAAGAAAAGATAATATTCCGGTAGAAGCAAGAGATCATGTAAAAATGTTCCATCATTATTTCTTTACCCTTGATCCTGATGATAAAGTAATCCTGGCGAATATCACAAAAGCATTATACCTCGCTGACGGGTCTGCTAAACAACAATACGATGACTTGAAAGAGAACAGTTACTATTCAAATATCATAAGTGGTAATATCAGCCAGGAAATTACCATGGATAGTATTGAAATCAATATCAATCAATACCCATTCTATTTTCGGTGCAAAGCACAGGAAAAAATAATTCGCCCCACAACCATTGTTACCCGATCCTTAATTACGGAAGGTTGGTTGCGCAACGTATCACGGTCAGATAACAACCCGCATGGTTTTTTAATTGAAAAATGGCGGACAGTGGAAAATAAAGATATAAAAACAGAAAGCAGGTAAACTTTAGCAGCGAACGAAAAAGAGGGAATTCTTTGTAAGATTGAAAAGTGAAAAAGAAAAAAGAATTATATGTGGCGAAAAAATAAAACAAAAACAATTTTGCCTGGATCAAATCCATTGCAGGATAAATTAGCCATCAGGATTGCAAACGCTGTAATCAAATTACAAACCCAGTTTGCTTTATTCCTGTCTAAAATAACCGCCAACCTTTCTGTCAGATCTCTAAAATTTGCAGTACTCATTTTCTGTACTTGTTGGTTTGCCGTCAGCATGTATTTTATTGTAACTGCATTTGTTAAAGACACTCCACATAGTTATGTCATTATTTCCCATCTTAAAAGACCTCCTCTCATAAACAGCAGGATTAAAGTAAACTTAAATACTTCAATCAAAATCACCGATGAAGAATATAAAGAATTACAACAATTCCGAAAGTATATGGACAGCCTTCGGCAGTGTTCTAAAAAAAAATATGATAGTATTCTATCAGGCAGATCCGGACTTATGGATAGTGTAACACTATTGGAACAAATATACAATCAACAAACAAAATGAAGCGTATGGAAACAGTGCAGTATTCGCAAGCTTATTTGCGTAAACGAAAAATGATGATGGTTCTACCGGCATTGGTATTGCCCTTTCTAACCCTGGCATTCTGGGCACTCGGCGGAGGTCGGATATCTGCTGCTGAAACAAATCAAACAGGTATTACAAAAGGGCTCAACCTGCAATTACCCAATGCCAAACTCAAAGAAGACAAGGGATTAAACAAGCTTTCCTATTATGAAATAGCAGCTGCCGATTCAGCGAAACTGAAAGAACGTATGCGTAACGACCCTTATTTTAAAGTAAAAAATATTCCAACCGGCAATGAACTGGTAGAAGTGGAGGAAGATACAACCTCCAGTGTCTTTACTAAACAATATACAGCGGTTCACAAATCCGGTTTGAATAGTTCCCCTTACAACAAAAAAGGAAATTTAGATACCAATGAAGAAAACGTGTTAAAGAAGCTGAGCCAGCTAAATGCGACGCTTGATAATACTGCTTCTGGTTCTACTTTTAAAAATGATAACCACGGAAATTATACTGTTTCAAAACAGCCTTCCGCAAACAAAGAGGAAGTTGACAGGCTTGAAAATATGATGCAGGCCATGCAACAAAAAGACAATATAGAGGATCCAGAAATGAAGCAGATTAATGGCATGCTGGAAAAAATAATGGATATCCAGCACCCTGAAAGAATAAAAGATAAGCTCCAGCAAAACTCCATTGAACACAAGCAACAGGTATTTCCAGTGACTTCCAATGAAAACAATACTCCTGTTACTCTTTTAGGAGGTACTGAACATCGCATTCATGATACAATGGGGAAAGCGGCAATACCCATAAAGCAAAATGCTTTTTATTCAGGGGAAGATAACTTTTCAACTGAAAAAGATGTGCAAAATTCGATTTCTGCAGTCATTCATGAAACACAAACAATTGTTTCAGGCTCAACAATAAAATTGAGGTTACTAACTGATGTTTATATAAATGGGGCGTTAATACCAAAAGACAATTTTGTTTTTGGCATAGCATCCCTAAATGGAGAACGATTAATCATTGAAATTAAAAGTATCAGGTATAATAATTCGCTTTTCCCAATAGCCTTGTCTGTATCTGATATGGATGGAATGGATGGTATCTATATTCCTGGTGCAATAGCAAGAACTTCAGCCAAAGAATCTTCTGACAAAGCTATCCAAAGTGTCGCATTGAATAGTCTTGACCCTTCGGTCGGTGCACAAGCCGCCAGCGCAGGCATTGAGGCAGCCAAAACATTGTTAAGTAAGAAGGTGAAACTAGTAAAAGTTACACTCAAAGCTGGTTACCAGGTATTATTGAAAGACAACAATACAAAATAATCTATTATTAAATTTTAAAACCAAAGTGTATGAAACGATTCAGTGTGATATTGGTAAAAGTAATAGCCGGGCTTTTATTTTTTCTAAATACCCATGCGCAAGTTGTAAATGAGTTGCCGCACCCGGACATTATTCCGTCATTAACATTGCCCATTTGCTTCAACAAGACCACTAACCTGATATTCCCTTTTAAGATTAAAAGCATTGACAGGGGCAGTAAGGACTTGCTGGTGCAAAAAGCAAAAGGGGTTGAAAATGTTTTACAACTAAAAGCGGCAATAGAAAACTTTGAAGAAACAAATCTCAGCGTAATAACCAGTGATGGCAGGCTATATTCATTCGTTGTCTTTTACTCAAGCACCCCCGGCGCTCTCAATCTTCATTTTGTTAAAGACAGTAGTTTAATTAAAGAACCAGGCTTACAATTCCCGGTTGTTACTAATGAGGCCGTAATTGAGACAGATGCACAGAATATTAATGGACTGAAACGGGATGTTTTTTGGATTAAGGATAAAAAATATGGTATTAGAATGAGATTGACCGGCTTATATGTAAGAAATGATGTTCTGTATTTTCAGATTCAATTGCAAAACAGATCTACCATCAATTACGACATTGATATGCTGCATTTTTTTATTAAAGACCGAAAACAAGCCAGGCGTACTGCATCACAGGAGCTTCCTGTTTTGCCTTTATACATTTATGGCAATAACTTATCAGTTAAAGGTGATTCAAGCCAATCATTGGTCTACGCACTGCCAAAGTTTACCATCCCGGACAAAAAATGGCTTCATGTTCAAATGATGGAGAAAAACGGCGGAAGGCATTTGCAGTTAAGAATAGGCAACAGAAGAATTGTAAACGCGAAGATGCTGGCGGAAACACCTTCATCAACATTACAATGAACAATGAGCATGTCATATCGGGCGAAGTATTGGACTTGATAAAGTTAGCCGTCAGTAAGGGGGAAAACTGGATGGCGTACAATAACAGCCTGTATTTTATTGATAAAGGCGATATATTCTTTTTTAAAAGTCGTGAGGAAGCAAATGAATTTTCCAACAATAGCTCAAGCGATTATGATCGGTTTAATATAATCCACTTGAGTTACCCTGAAGAAATATTCAAACAAATAGACTACAATGATTCACCTGAAATTAAACAGTCACCTGATTTATCACAAATAAAAAATACAACTATGAACGAGGAAAATGTGAAGTATCTCAAAGACAATCTCAAATACATGGGATTCGGAGATAAGTTAAATGAGACAATGGAGAAAAACATGGCTGAACAAAAGCCAGAGTTTACGTTAAAGATGCAGACTGAAATTAATAAAAAACCTGTGGAAGCAGATTTGCATTTTAAGAAATCGGAAACTACTGACATGTATTTCTTCAATCGCTATGACGTAAAAATCAAAAATACTGACGATCTGTCGAAGGATTTGCAGCAGACCTTTTACATCAATAAAGGGCAGGGTGTAACATTGAAGGAGTCTTACAATCTTCTTGAAGGCCGGGCAGTTCACAAAAACCTGACTGACAAAGAGGGAGAAAAATACAAAGCATGGGTGCAGCTTGATCTAAGTGCAAAAGACGATAAAGGCATTTATAAAAGGCAGCAATACCATGAAAATTATGGATATAACGTGCATGAAGTGCTGGCTAAATATCCCATCAAAGAATTATTGGATCCGAAACAAAAGGAAGACCTGGTGAACTCATTACAGAAAGGCAATGTACAGATGGTGACGCTTGTAAAAGAAGGCAAATCTGAAAAACTATATTTGGAGGCAGATCCTAAATACAAAGATGTAAAAGTTTACGATTCTAAGATGCAATTATTACCAAAAGAAGAAAAGGAGAAGTATCAATCCATTGGACAAACTGGAACCAGCCGGACTGTAAAAGAAGAAGAGGGAACAGATAAAAAAAAAGACCTGAAACAGGAAGTTAAACCAGAAAAAGAGGGCCTTGCCAAAGACAAAGCCGTAAAGAGCAATGACAAATCTCTGTTGCCAAAAAAAACGGAAAGTAATAAAAAGGGGATGGGCATTTCATAAATCGAACAGATCATCTTTTCGTTAAAAGAATTGTATTATGAATATCGAAAATATTGCGGCATTGGCTGCACAGTTACATTCGTTGGGTTTTGAAAATTTAAGCTCATCCATATTAAAAAGAATCTCTTTCAGGCCGGTCAATTTTCTTCTTTTCCAGCGGATGAAGAAGGGTAACGATCAGTTGAGCTTTCATTTATATTTTGAAAAAGATAATAAGGAAAACGCCTATTCACTGCAGTATTACGATGCAACCCTTCAAAATGCAGCAGTTTTAGTTGATACAACAGTAAATGGAGTCAATATACCTGAACTTGAAAAAAAGATGGCAGAAATCGACTGGAAAACATCTTTTGAATTGGATAATAAAAAACAATGGAGCGTAACAGATAAAGCAAGCTGGGAAAAGGAACTTAAAGTTGAATCTGCCGTTGAGGAACTGGAGAAGTTAGAATCATCTGACGATGGGAAAGTTGTTGCTGCTAGCATAAAGATCAAATATTGGGCTGGTATGCCATACCAGGAACTTGTTGGTAATATCAGCCCTTTAAAAAGCAAGTCAGAGGTGAGTCAACGATTTTATGTTTCAGATGGCCAGCCAGGCATCTCAGTTGATGAAGCTTATCGTTTTTTGCAAAACAGGTGGTGGGAGAAACAAATGCAGGCTAAAAAGAAACAAGCAGAAATTTCTCAAACAGGAGAAAATGAAAATGATAGTCAAAGCTCATCAGGAAGTGGACTTCTAAAAAAGAAACGTTTTGGTAGTGGTAAAGGCGCTAAAAAGAATAAAACCGTTCAACAGTAAAATAAGGATATGGAATTATTTCCACCATTAACTGGGTTCTATGAAGCCATTGAAGATGATGCAAGGATCAGCACTACGCACATCAGTCTTTATATGGCTTTATTACAACAGTGGAACATGACTGGTGGGACAAATCCTTTAATCGTTATAAGATCCAACATTATGAAGGCAGCCAAAATAAATGCCCGCCACACTTATAATAAATGCATGAATAATCTGAAGGAGTTTGGCTACATAAGCTATACGCCTGCAACAAACTCATTTAATAACAGCACTGTTTACCTGAAAGGATTGTGATAATGAAATGTGGTTATGGAAAAGAATCTATCAGTACCAATTTTAATCCCATTTGAACCGGAAGAGTTCTGGGCTCAAATCCGGGTAATAATCAGGGAAGAGGTGTCGAGAGGTCAAAAGGAGCATCTCACTTTGGCAACCATTACAGAAACACCCGGACTTACGGAAAAACCTTTGTATAAAATCCAGGAGATCTGCTCACTTTTTAAAGTCACCAAACCCACTATTTATGACTGGATAAAACATGGCAAATTGAAAAGGGTTAAAATTAGGTCAAGGGTGTATTTTCTAGGCAGCGATATCCGGCAATTAATGCAGGTATAATCATTCGATTAATTTCATCAGCAATTACCATCCAATTCTTTCGATTTATAAAACGATTATGGAGGATATTCTTATTAAAAAACTTTATGAATACATCAGCGAAAATAATCCTGATGTATTGCTTCAATTGGAGGAGCAGGGAAAGGTTACTGAATACTTGATAAATAAGGTGAGTTCAGTAAATACCTTACTGAATGAGTTGAGTCGGGAGCAACCTGCATATATCGTAGAAGACACTTGCATGAATAAAGTAACACAAGACCTGCTGCCATCTAAATACAATTACATCCGCAACATACTGGAAGATGAATTTGAGGATACTTTCCAAAGATTAGTTGTTACTGGTCTGCTCCGGTTTGAAGCTATAAATATAATCACACATTGCCAATCTGTGTTTGAGGATCTGAATTTTTCAGAAGAAACAGAGGATAACCAATATCTAAGGTATGCCATTATTGGTGCTATCAGTGACTACCTGATAAAGAGTGTAACAAGTGAGAATGAAACTGTGAACAATGAGTTACAACGGTCATCAAAAACTGAAGGATAATATTGTTGCCATCCGTATTGCAATGGAATGGCAACAGGGACAAACTCTTTTACCTGAGCAGGTGGAAGAATTAAAAAAATATGCAGGTTTTGGTGGGTTGAAAGCAGTATTGTATCCAAGCGGGCCTAAAGAAGAATGGATAAAACTAAATGCCTCAAAAGAAGATTTAAAGCTCTACCCGCAAATTGTGGAACTGCATCAATTATTACAGCGGCATACTAATGAAGCAGAATATAAACAGGCTATTGATTCCATTAAGAATAGCATCCTCACTGCCTTTTACACTCCAGCAATCGTTCCTCATACTTTATTCCATGTATTGAAAGAACAAGGCATTGAGCCTAAGAGTCTTTATGAACCGAGCAGTGGTGCCGGGATCTTTGCAACCCATGCTGCATCGGCTTTCCCGTCACTAGAAAATATCACCGCTGTTGAAAAAGATATTATTTCGGGACTGGTATTGACAGCATTGGGCAGTTCAATACCCGTTCCGGTTTCCGTCCAGGTGAAAGGTTTTGAGAACACATAAAATGATGAGAATGGAAAGTTTGATATGATTGTAAGTAATATCCCTTTTGGAAATTTCCCGGTTCTTGATGCCGCATTCAAAGACGAATCATTAACAGGTAAAATTCACAACTACTTTTTTGCAAAAGGGTTGGACAAAATAAAAGAAGGAGGGCTGTTGGCTTATATCGCTACAAATTCATTTTTAAACAGCCCGTCTAACCAAATGGCAAGAGAATATTTATTCAATCATGCTGATTTTATCAGCCTTAATGTAATGCCCGATAACCTGATGAAGGACACAGGCAATACAGAAGCCCCCAGCCATTTATTAATTGCTCAAAAGAATATGAGCAAGACTTCTCTTTTTGAAAAAGAACAACTATTAATAAGCACCATTGAGCTGGAAAATGAGTATGGAAAATACAATAACAATCAATACATCTCCCTGCATCCCGAAATTGTTATTGGGGATAGAATACAGGCGGGGAAAAATCAGTATGGAAAGGCCACTCAAACAGTGTGGCAAAATGCGGACATCAATTCCATTACAGTTCAATTAACAGAAACTATAACAGATGGGATAAAAAATAATTTCAATAAGGAGGCATTTGCCAAAACTATTGCACCGGAAAGTGTTGGAACAGGTAAAATGCTTACTTATCTTCCAATGCCGGAAAACAAAGCGGATAATAGTGTTGTTCAATTGGGGCTATTTGACATTGTACCTGCTGCCAGTATCAACAGGGCTGCTTCCTATATCAATCCATTAGATGCAACAGTAGTGGACCGGAAAACGGCCAGGATAGCCAATATCATCAAAACGGCAGACAAACCAGATCATGAAGTTCTTCTGCTGATTGTAGCAAAATCAATAGCATTTAAGCAATACCATTACAAGCTGTATTCAAATGTCGAAGAAATACAATTCTCTGCAAATTGGATGACAGCATCGGCAATTCATCGTGAATTGACGGGCTTACCTAAACTATTACAACAGTTCAACCATCAATTTCATAACGAAGGCGAAGGCGTTTTTCATATTGCATTTAATAATAAAGGGGGGCAGTTTGCTGAAATAAAAGACTTAAACCCTTATCACAAAGAAGGAACGCTTGTTATACATGACAACCGGATAGGGTTTGTTTCTTATATCACTTCGGAAAATGAAAAGCCTGTTTTCCTGCCGAGCCTTTACGAAAAGAAAGATATTGGCTTTTATCAGCAATACACTACTGTGAGAGATGAATATTTAATGCTTGCTGATAAAGAAGCAAGTGAAAATATTGAATACCCTGAACTAAGAAAACAATTAAATGAATCCTATGATACTTTAATAGAAGGTTATGGCATTTTAAATTCAACTACCAACAGGCAACGTATATTAAAAGATGAGGCCTTTGGTTTTGTAGTGATGGCATCGCTCGAAAGAAAAGAAGGAGAGCAGTATTTTAAAGCTGATATACTGACTCAATCGTTAATTCAAAAGCAGCAGGCTTTTAGAACAGATAAACCGGTAGAAGCTTTGGCAAAAAGCTTGAATGATAAAGGCCTTGTGGATATAGAGTTTATTGCTGCGGCTACTGACAGTACCCATGCTGATACTATACAGGCGTTAGGTAATCATATTTACCTAAATCCGGCAAATAGTGAATGGGAAACCGCCGACCTGTTATTAAGCGGTAATGTAGTTATCAAACTTGGCGTTGCAAAAGCAGCAATTGAGAAAGTGCCAGCGGATGTGCAACTACAAAGAAGCCTGGAGGCGTTAGAGAAAATACAGCCTGAGAAAATACCATTTGAATTATTGGATTTTAATCTGGGGGAAAGATGGATACCAGACGATTATTACAATCGATTTGCATCTAATTTGTTCGAACTGAATACTACCGTTAATTATTTTCAATCGCTGGATACTTTTAAAGTAAAAACAGATAGCAGTAATGCAAAAACAAACCAGGAATATGCGGTTACTACCAAAAGTGGCAAGATTTCTTATGGTCATACATTACTTGAACATGCTTTAGAAAACACCACACCTTTTTACACTTATGAAATTGACTCAGGCGATAGAACAATCCGGGTGCCCGATAACGATGCCATACAATTAGCCCATCAGAAGATTGAATCAATCCGTAACAATTTTAATGACTGGTTAAAAGACTTACCAAACAGCGATAAGAAAGAGTTAGAAACTTTATACAATGATACTTTCAATTGCTATGTCCTGAGAGAATATGATGGCAGTCATTTGCAATTCCCAGGATTAGACAGGAAAAGATTGGGCATTGAAGATTTATACAGTTCCCAAAAGAATTCTGCATGGAGGATTATACAAAACCGTGGTGCTTTAATTGACCACGAAGTTGGCTTGGGTAAAACCCTTACGATGATTGTGGCTGCCCATGAAATGAAACGGCTGGGCATTGTAAACAAACCCATGATACTGGCTTTAAAAGCAAATGTGAACCAGATAAGAGATACTTACCGGAAGGCCTATCCAAATGCAAAGCTGTTGGCGCCTGGTGAAAACGATTTTACACCAACAAAAAGGATTCGTCTGTCCCACGAAATCAAAAACAATAATTGGGATTGTATCATTTTAACGCATGACCAGTTTGGTAAAATACCACAGTCTCATGAAATACAAAGAGAAATTTTTCAAAAAGAGTTAGACAATGTTGAAAAGGATTTGTATACGCTGAAAGATATTGGTGGTGAAATATCGAGACGAATGCTGAAAGGCCTGGAGATACGAAAAAGCAATTTGGGCATAAAGCTGCAAGGCATCCGAAAAGACATTGAAGAAAAGAAAGATGCAGGCATAAGTTTTAAAGATTTAGGTATTGACCATTTGTTTATTGATGAGTCGCATAAATTTAAGAACCTGACATTCACCACAAGGCATGACAGGGTTGCTGGTTTAGGTAATATTGAGGGTAGTCAAAAAGCGTTGAATATGCTTTTTGCTGTAAGAACTTTACAGGATAAATTCGATAGTGATTTATGTGTAACCTTTTTATCCGGCACACCTATATCCAACAGTCTTACTGAAATGTATCTTCTATTTAAATACCTGCGTCCAAAAGAAATGGAGCGGCAACACATTGAGAACTTTGATGCCTGGGCGGCAGTATTTGCAAGAAAGACAACAGACTTTGAGTTTTCGGTTACCAATGAAATAATTGCAAAAGAACGTTTCCGGCATTTTATAAAAGTGCCTGAATTGGCTTTATTCTATAACGAAATCACCGATTATAAAACAGCCAAGCATATCAAATTAGATAAGCCAGAATTAGATGAACAATTGGTAAATATTCCTCCAACACCTGATCAGCAGGAATTCATTAAAAAGCTGATGGCATTTGCTAAGACCGGTGATGGTCAATTAATCGGCAGGCAACCATTATCAAAAGAAGAAGATAAAGGCAGAATGCTGATTGCAACAAACTATGCTAAAAAGATGGCGGCTGATATGAGGCTTATTAATCCGCTTATTTATGAAGATCATCCCAATCATAAAGTAAATGTCTGCGCAAGAAATGTAGCGCAATTATACAAATTAAGTAATGAGCAAAAGGGAACGCAGATTATTTTCAGCGATATTGGCACACCAAAGCAGGATGCCTTTAACATATACGATGCTTTAAAGGATAAATTAATAAACGACTTTTCAATACCTGCTCATCATATCACTTTTATTCACGATTGGACAGACAGGCAAAAGCCGGATTTGTTCCGTAAAATGAATAATGGTGAGATAAGAATATTACTTGGTAGTACCGAAAAAGCAGGCACCGGCTTAAATGTTCAGAGAAATGTTGTTCGAATGCACCATTTAGATATTCCCTGGAAACCATCAGAACTGGAACAACGCAATGGCCGCGGTGCAAGGCAGGGTAATATTTTGGCAAAAGAAGCTTATGGTAACAAAGTAAAGAATTACATCTATGCCGTTGAGCAATCTCTGGACAATTATAAATTCAATCTTTTAAAGAATAAACAAACCTTTATCAGTCAGATGAAAAATTGTGAGCTGAATGTAAGAACGTTGGATGAAGGTTCAATTGATGAAAAAAGCGGCATGAATTTTTCGGAATATATCGCTATCCTTTCCGGCGATACAACATTGCTCGAAAAATCCAAAATGGAAAAGAAGATAGCTGTATTGGAAAGCCTGAGAAATGCTCACAATAAAGAAATAATAAAGTCAAGGTTTCAATTGGAGAATTTACATGGGGATAAAGAAAAAACATCGCTAACCCTTAGTAAACTAACGCTGGACGCAAGCAGTTATAAAAGCCAGTTGCAATATGATAAAGATGGAACAAAACTTAACCCCATACAATTGGATAGTTTCAACTCTGCTGATGCTGAAGCAACCGGTATTTACCTTATCAAACAATCTTTTAACTGGAAACCTAGCTTTAGTGAAGACGGCCCATTGAAAATAGGCAGCCTGTATGATTTTGATTTATATATCCGCAGGCAGAAAGAAACTTATGAAGACAAAGGCATGTTTGAATATCGTTATCAGAATATTTTTTATGCTGAAGGCAAAGAGTCAGGTATAAAATATTCATGGAACCAGGGGCATATCAATATTGATAACCCAAAGATTGCCGCCCGGTATTTTTTAAATGCCATAGACCGGGTAGATAATCTGAAAGAAAAATATCAGAAGAACCTGCAGGAAATAGAACGAAACGTTCCAATGCTTCAACAGTTGGTTGCAAAACCGTTTGAAAAGGAAAATGAACTGGCTCAATTAAAAAAAGATGCTTCAAAATTGGAACGGGAAATTTCCATTAAAATTCAGGAGAACCAGATGAAGCAGCAAAACGTGCCGAATGAGACTAATCTTATCGAAAAAGAAACCCCTGGAAAACATGCAGGCAAATCGTTGTTGCCAAAAAAGGAGACTGAGAACAAAAAAGCAAAAGGAATAAGAATTTAGCCAGGTGTGCAATACGTAAACTGGCAATGGCTCCAATATCTGGTGGATGCAGTGAAATTCGCTGCTTTTTATGCCTGATTCTAAACCTATACTATTAAGTTCTTTGAAAAAATGGAAAATCGTACCTTTATAGGGTCAATTGTCAGGTAGAATAAAGTCAAGTAAGACAAGGTAAGATTTGGGTCGCTTTTGGGTTTTTATAGAATAAAAAATAGAATAAAAAAAGCAAAACCCGCGACCAGCGCGGGTTTTAGAGGAAATAGTGCGGACCGGACGGGACTCGAACCCGCGACCTCCGCCGTGACAGGGCGGCATTCTAACCAACTGAACTACCGATCCAACTAGATTATCTAAGAACTAATATCCAACAACATCTTCGAAGCCTGTATATCGCCTGTTTTCAGGACGGCAAAGATAGAAGTTTTGACCTTTTATCAAAAAAAGATTTTGCATTCATTTGATAATTCTTCTCCACTGTATTTTATTCTTCAAATGCCGTAAAGCAATGCTTTACCTGTATGATTGTTTTCCCCATTTGTACACAAACCGTTAGGCCTTATAGACTCGTGAATCCTATCTTTGACCGATTAAATTCAACTGTATGCTTAAGCTGGGCGTTTTTGGCGTTGGTCACCTGGGAAAATTTCACCTGAACAACTGGAAAGAAATATCCGGTGTTGAACTGGTGGGCTTTTATGACCCCGATGATGTGGCTGCCCAGGAAGTAAGTGAGAAATATCAATTGCCCCGTTTCCTGGATCCGGAACGGCTGATGGATGCCTGCGATGCCATTGATGTAGTTGCACCTACCCATTTTCATTTCGCACTATGTGAGAAAGCCATTAAAAAAGGAAAGCACGTATTTGTTGAAAAACCGTTGGCCAATACCATGGAGGAAGCCCGGGCACTGGTAAAACTGGTGAAAGAAAGCAATGTAAAAATGCAGGTAGGTCATGTTGAACGATTCAATCCCGCCTACCTCGCCACCCATGAATTGCAGATGAATCCCATGTTCATTGAAGTGCACCGGTTGGCGCAATTCAATCCGCGCGGAACGGAAGTGAGCGTGATACTCGATTTAATGATCCACGACATTGACATCATTCTCAATTTGGTGAAAAGTGAAGTAAAATCAATTTCTGCCAGCGGTGTTGCCGTAATGACCGATACTCCGGATATTGCCAATGTACGCATCGAATTCAACAATGGCTGTGTAGTAAACCTTACCAGTAGCCGCATTTCCATGAAACGCATGCGAAAAATGCGTTTGTTTCAGAAAGACGCCTATATAGGTATTGATTTTTTAAATAAAAAAACTGAGATCATAAAATTGAAAGGGCAACAGGATTTGGAAGCATTCACGTTCGACCTGGATACCCCGCATGGCAAACGAACCATTGCCATACTAAACCCCGTGATACCAGAAGTCAACGCCATAAAAATGGAACTGGAAAAATTTCGTGATGCCATCGAAAATAATACACGTACCATTGTAAGTGAAGTTGATGGTTACAGGGCCATGGATATTGCACACCAGATCCTCAATAAAATAAAGAACGCTTCTATTAATACCTGAGAATTTTTATGCCTTCTGAAAAAAAAATCCATATTGCCTGGTATGCATTCAGTGATTACCTGGCCGCAGCCATTGCATGGATTTTATTTACAGTGGTGCGCAAAGAACTCTTACGTGAACCTTTCTATAACGGTAATCACCTTGATCTGAACAGCCGGTTCATCATGGGCGTGGTATTGCTTCCGTTTCTCTGGCTTATTTTTTATTTTATGATGGGAACTTATGTCTCCATGTATAAAAAATCAAGACTCAGTGAGATCTTCAATACTTTTTTCACTACGCTGGTTGGATGTACCGTGGTTTTTTTTATTATTATATTGAACGATAACGATCATACAATTCATTATTACTATCTTGTTTTTGCCAGCTTCGTGACACTACAGTTTTTTTTAACCGTTGGCGGAAGATGGATATTACTCAATATTGCAAAAAAACAATTGCTGTCTGGCAAAGTAAAATTCAATGCTATCCTTGCAGGTGACAATCATACTGCCTTGCGTTTGTTTAATGCTACCCAGGAACAATTAAAAAAATCAGGAATTTATTATGCAGGATTTGTGAGTGATATTCAAAACGGCCTCGCTGCCCGTTTACCTTACCTGGGCGCGATGAAGGAACTGGAAACCGTCATCGACCATAACAAAATTTCGCTGGTAGTGGTAGCATTTGAATATGCTGCTCAAAAAGAAGTAGAATCCATCATCAACCGGCTCAGCGAAAAAGAAGTAGAAATTAAAATCGTTCCCAGCACATTGGACATATTAACCGGATCTGTAAAAACAGAAAATGTTTATGGACCCGTATTGGCAAACATCAATACCGGGCTGATACCACAATGGCAACAAAATATCAAACGCCTCCTGGACATATTGGTGCCGGTAATTAGTTTTATCATGCTGTCTCCTTTTCTTTTGTACATTATATTGCGGGTTCGCTTTTCGTCTAAGGGACCGATACTGATCTCGCAGGAACGGATCGGTTATAAAGGCAAACCGTTTTTCATTCATAAATTCCGTTCTATGTATACAGATGCGGAAAAAGATGGACCGGCTTTGTCATCTCCCAATGATCCACGCATTACGCCATGGGGACGCGTGATGAGAAAATGGCGGTTGGATGAATTGCCCCAGTTATGGAACGTACTCATTGGTGAAATGAGTCTTGTAGGACCCCGCGCAGAAAGGGCTTATTTCATTCAACAGATTTCATTGCAATCCTCCAATTTTAAATACCTGCTAAAAACCAGGCCCGGGCTCACTTCCTGGGGTATGGTACAATTCGGTTATGCAGCCAGCGTAGAGGAGATGATTGAACGCATGCAATATGATTTGATTTATATGGAAAATATTTCACTGGCACTTGATTTTAAAATCCTGCTTCACACTTTCAGAATTATACTGATGGGCAAAGGAATGTAATGTTTTTGAACCCGGCAGTAAACCACTCTTCAGCATACTCCCGCAAAAATATGTAGAGCTGCACTCATCAGCATTTATCCTTCATTCATCAATTCAGCTATTTCAACTATTTTTGACAAAACACAAGATCCTTGGTAAAATCAATCCTGACTGTCTTCCTTATTGCTTTTTATTCAGCAACTGGCCTGGCACAATACTGGCAGCAACAGGTCAATTACGTAATAGATGTGACACTGGATGATGTTGAACACAGTATCAATGGTTACGAAAAAATTGAATACATCAATAAATCCCCCGATACGCTTCATTTTATCTGGTTTCACTTATGGCCCAATGCATATAAGAATGATAAGACTGCGTTCAGTGACCAATTGTTGACTAATGACAGAACCGATTTCTATTTCAGCAACAGGGAGCAAAGAGGTTATATAAACAGGTTGGATTTTAAAATAAATGGCAGCACTGCACAAACAGAAGACCATCCGCAATACATCGATATTATTAAAGTTGTATTACCAGCAGCACTGGCGCCCGGTGCCCGCATCATTGTTACCACTCCTTTTCATGTACAACTACCGGATAATTTTTCACGCGGAGGTCACAGCGGACAGTCTTACCAAATCACACAGTGGTATCCAAAACCCGCAGTCTATGATCACAAGGGATGGCACCCCATGCCTTACCTGGACCAGGGTGAATATTACAGTGAGTTTGGTGACTATGATGTGCGTATTACTGTGCCGGAAAATTATGTAGTTGCTGCCACGGGGGAACTACAAAACGAATCTGAAAAAGAATGGTTGAAAACAAGAACAACCTACAACTGGAAACCCATCATTAAAAAAATAAATACAAAAAAAGGTTCGGCAGGTTTTGTAAAGAAAATGGTGCAACAATTCCCGGCTTCTTCTTCTGCAATAAAAGAACTGAATTTCAAACAAACCAACGTTCATGACTTTGCCTGGTTTGCTGACAAGCGCTATATAGTAAAACAGGATACTATGCTGTTAAGTTCCGGAAAAGCGGTTACTGCATACAGTTATTATTTACCTGCCAGCAAGAAAACATGGAAAAACAGCATTGACTTTATTAAGAATGCTATCCGCTATCGCTCCGCGGTGATGGGCGATTATCCTTTCAGCACCGTTAGCGCGGTAGATGCAAAAATGGGCGTTGATGGCGGAATGGAATATCCTACCATAACCTGTATATCGCAAAACGGCACTGAAGAAGAACTGGAATCCACTATTGAACATGAAGTGGGACATAACTGGTTACAGGGAATACTTGCCAGCAATGAAAGAGACTATCCCTGGATGGATGAAGGTATAAACAGTTACTATGATCGTCGCTATGACAAGTTGAAAAATAATGAAGTAAAGAGGTCATCAAAGAAATCAATGCATCTACAAATGCCTGATTTTTTTGAGCCGCTCCTACTTCAGTCAGTCATTGCTGTAAAGAAAGATCAACCCATTAACACCCGTTCCGCTGACTTCACAGAAAATAATTATAGCTTGGTGGCGTATGAAAAAACCGCTGAATGGGTTAAATTATTGGAAAATCAATTGGGCACTGCGCTGTTCGATTCATGTATGCAGGAATATTATCGTCGCTGGCAATTTCGACACCCATACCCCGATGATTTTAAAAGGATCATAGAAGAAGTCAGCCATAAGAAACTGGATGATGTATTCAATTTACTGAGCAATAAGGGTAGCCTGGCAGCATCTCAAAAAAAAACAATCAAGCCGGTTGCATTCTTTGATCTTACCCATACTGACAAATTCAACTATATTAATATTCTTCCAGCTGCAGGGTATAACCAATATGACAAGTTCATGATAGGCGTAGCATTACACAACTACAACCTTCCGCCTCATGCATTTCAATTCCTGGTGGCTCCGTTATATGCAACTGGTAGCAAGCAATTGGTTGGTTTGGCAAGAGCGTCATATAGCTGGTATCCGGCAAATATTTTTTACAAAGCAGAAATAGGTGCTGCTGCTGCGGCGTTTTCAATGGATGCCTTTCAACCAGTTGATGAGAAAAAGATAATGATGGGTTTTAAAAAACTCGCACCCTATTTCAGGCTTACTCTTAAAGAACGCGATCCGCTAAGTAAAATAAAAAAATACATTCAATTTAAGTCATACCTTATCAGGGAAGATGTGCTCAATTTCAGAACGGTTATCAATGGGATTGATACAACTGACTTGGTGGAAAAGAAAAGCAGCAACCGCTATCTCAACCAGTTAAAATTTGTTATTGAAAACAATCGCATCTTGTATCCCTACCGGGGCGAGTTACAATTGGAACAGGCAAACGGTTTCACGCGTGCTGCATTTACAGGTAATTACTTTTTCAATTATTCCAACCGGCAAGGTGGTATGAGCCTGCGTGTGTTTGGAGGGAAATTTTTTTATACGACTACAAAAACTTTTACCAAACAATTTGAAACCGACCGATATCATTTTAATCTCACCGGCGCCAATGGTTACGAGGACTATACTTATAGCAATTACTTTTTAGGGCGAAATAAATTTGAAGGTGCGTCCAGCCAGCAAATAATGATGCGTGATGGGTTTTTTAAAGTGAGGACAGATCTACTTAGCAGCAAAATAGGAAAAACGGATAACTGGCTAGCCGCTATGAATCTCACAACCAACATACCAGACAAAATAAACCCACTCAGTATATTGCCATTTAAAATTCCACTAAAGATTTTTGCAGACATCGGTACGTACGCAGAAGGTTGGCAAAAGGACGCAGCTACTTCCAGGTTTTTGTTTGATGCGGGTCTCCAGCTTTCGCTTTTCCATGAAACCCTTAATATTTATTTTCCCTTACTATACAGCAAAGAATACAAGGATTATTTTAAATCGACACTGGGAGAAAAACGCTTTTGGAAAACCGTTTCGTTCAGTATCGATATACAAAACTTTAATTTACGAAAAATCGATAAGCAACTGGATTTCTAGTGAGTTCAATAGATATGAATAGTATAAATAAAATACAATATCTCCCCCGGTATAAGATTGATAAAACGAAGTGGGATCAATGTATTGACGAATCTTCAAATGGATTAATCTATGGTTATTCATTTTATCTCGACCATATGTCTAATCACTGGGATGCGCTGTTGCTAAATGATTATGAAGCGGTGATGCCGCTTACCTGGAATAAGAAATTTGGTTTCCATTATCTTCATCAACCATTTCTCACCGCTTCGCTTGGCATTTTTGGAAAATTGATAAGTAAAGAAATAGTGGAGGAATTTATCAGGAATATCCCGGCAAAATTTAAGTATTGTGATATTTTTCTGAATGCCGGGAATCTTTTTCATGCAGTTGAATCCCAAATATATGAGCGTACCAACTATATCCTGTCATTAAATAAACCTTACGAAGAATTATTTAAAAATTTCAGACAAGGCTATAAACAGTTACTAAGTAATTCAACTGGCCAACTGGTAATCAGGAAGAACATTCCTATTGCAGATTTGTTACTCCTGGCAAGTAAAAAATTAAATGAGATTTCTAATGCAACAAGACAAGATTATCAACACCTCCAGGAATTATATCAATACCTGTTTCAACAAAATAAGGCGGTTAATTATGGTGCATATTCCGCAAACAATAAATTAATTGCTTCAGCTATATTTTTTTTCTCTCATAACAGGGCTTACTATATTCTTGCAGGAAATGATCCCGGGGGACGTGCGTTTTCACCTTCTCACCACCTAATTAATAGCTTTATTAAAGACAATGCAGGTAAGGATCTGATACTCGATTTTGAAGGTTCAGACGTAGATTCCATCGCATTTTTCTTCCGCGGCTTTGCAGCAAAAGAAGAAAAATATGCTTGCCTGAAATATAATAAACTACCTGTACCTTTCAAATGGTTGAAGAAATAAAATTAGCGTGGATTGTCTGAGCTACCTGGAGCTAAAAATTTTTCCGCTATTTGCAAATCTATTGGGAGGGTAATTTTTATATTAGTGATTTCTCCTTCAATCAGGTTTATTTTTACACCTATCTTCTCAACTACGGAAGCTTCATCGGTAAAGGTATCGTCATAATCTTGTTCGAATGCCTTTAAAATAATATCAGAAGAAAACGCCTGTGGTGTTTGAATCATCCTTATACTATTTCTGTCGATAATTTCATTTCCGTCCGATGTTTCTCTCCTTAAGGAATCCGAAGGTTGAATGGCAGGTATGGCATTACCAAGTTTAGATGCTGTTTCATAACTGCGCTGAATCAACGCTGTACTCACCATGGCTCTCACCGCATCATGTACAAATACAATGGACGGCGATGCTATATAATTCAGACCGTTTTTCACAGAATGAAAACGGGTAGCGCCTCCGATAGTGATTTGTATGCGTGCGGATTCTCTTAATGTATCCACTATTGCTGTTCCAGTATCAATAAATTGCCGCGGAAGAACGAGAATGATCTGAATATCAGCATAGGATTGAAGAAATGTGTTAAGCGTGTACCACAATAATGGTTTGCCGTTGACCAGCAAAAACTGTTTCGGCACTGCCGATTGCATTCGTGAACCCGTGCCACCTGCAACTATCACTGCATATTTTTTCATGCAAGAATATTGAAAAGGATTTACAGATTTGATTAAAAAACAGACGACAGTATCTTATTATTGCATCATTTGTAAGCCAGGTCCGGGGATCATCGTAAAGTCTTTAAGACTACTTATAAATTTTCACTTCATTTACGCCTGAATTATTTCTTACACCCCTGTACATTCCTTCACTATTGAATTTCAATGCAAAATTTCCTTTAGCATCTACCCCAATCATTCCACCTTCACCCTGCATTTTTACGAGCTTATCATTCACAACAATATTCATGGCTTCGTTAAGAGACAGTCCTTTATATTCCATTAAACAACTTACATCATAGGCCGCGACCGCGCGGATAAACAACTCTCCATGACCTGTACAGCTAATGGCGCATGTTTTGTTGTTTGCATAAGTACCTGCCCCTATGATGGAACTGTCTCCAATCCTTCCCCATTGCTTATTTGTCATCCCGCCAGTGCTGGTAGCGGCGGCTATATTTCCGTGTAAATCGCAGGCAGCTGCGCCAATTGTGCCAAATTTTTTATCCGGTACAGTTATATTGTGATCGAGAACAGATTCATTGCTGTCTTGCATTTGCTTCCATTGTTCATGGCGGAATTCCGAATAAAAGTAGTCATCCGGGGCAGTCTTAATTTTTTGTAGTTCCGCAAAGTCATTGGCACCTTTCCCATTTAGCATTACATGATCACTTTTAGTCATTACAGCGTAAGCCAGTTCTACCGGGTTACAGATATTTTTCACTGCACTAACCGCGCCTGCCATTAGCGTTTGTCCATCCATGATAGAAGCATCCATTTCCTGCGTTCTGTCCCTGGCAAACACCGATCCCCGCCCCGCATTGAAAAGCAGATTGTTTTCAAGTGATACAGTTGCTGCCAGCACTGCTGCTGTTGCAGTTTGCCCTTTTTCCAACAATTGATATCCCGCAGTAAGTGCTTCAGTTAAGGCAGTCAGGTACGCAGCTTCCTTTTCCGCCGTCATATCCTTTTTAAGAATAGTACCCGCTCCTCCATGTATGACTAAAACATAATTTGACATAGTCTTCGATCCATTATTTCAAAAGCAACTTGCATTCATGCAATAATCTTTTTTTATCTACTGCCATCGTTCCCACTTCTTCGCAAACAAGACCGCCGGCTATATTTGCAACTTCAGCCATTAATTTCATGTCACCGGTTGCAGCAAAAAGCAAAGAGGCAACCGCAATTACCGTGTCTCCTGCGCCAGACACATCGGCTATGTGCCGAAGGTGCGATGGAACAATTGAAGATTGATCACCACTTTGAACAAATACACCTTTTTCAGACAAGGTTACAAAAGAAATATGATGATGAAGCTGATCCCGTAACAAGCCATGAATTTGTTGCAAAACAGGCAATGAAACCTCTTCAATCAAAATATTCAAACCATCTTTTACTTCTTTCAGGTTTGGTTTGAAAATTGTGACGTTTTTATATGAAAAAAAGTTTTTTCGCTTTGGATCAACAGCCGTAATAATTTTTTGCTCCTGGCATAAACCAATGACTTCTTTTATAATTCGAGGCGTAAGTATTCCCTTGTTATAGTCTTCAAAAATGACAACTGCCGGTTTTTCATCAGTGATATAGCTGCGCATTCTTTCCAGTAGAGCATCTTCCGCTCCTGCTGTGAGATCAATTGTAGTTTCAGAATCGAGGCGCATCATTTGCTGATTACGACTGATGATCCTTGTTTTATCCGTTGTTTTTCTCGTATGACTGTATATAATAAAAGAAGTATCGATCCCCGATTCTGTTAACAGCTGATCCAGTTGTTTACCAGCATCATCTTCACCCAATACTGAAAAAATGGTTGTTTTTGCGCCGAGTGAAACCAGGTTCAATGCAACATTCCCGGCGCCGCCTATGCGCAATTCTCTTTTATCAAGCGAAACCACGGGTACCGGTGCCTCTGGTGAAATACGCTCTACATGCCCCCACCAGTATGTGTCCAGCATTACATCGCCTATCACCGCAACTTTATAATTCGAAAAATTACTAAAAAGTTTATCAAAATCCATTATTCCCACATTTACGAATTGACATTTTTAACTATTTTTTCTTCGCTACATAATATAAAGGAATACCCATCAACGTTATAGTCAGACCTAGCCCCGCATACAATGGTTTTTGAAAAATCAATGCGATACAAAATGCCGATCCCATTAAAACGTAAATAGCGGGAAGAACTGGATAACCGAAAGCTTTATACGGCCTTTCTATTTCTGGTCTCTTTTTTCTAAGCACAAAAATACCAATGATAGTAAGCACATAAAAAATCACAACAACAAATGCTACCATATCCAGCAAGTCGCCATACTTACCACTAAGACATAATCCTGCAGCTACAATGCACTGGGCCCATAATGCCCATTCCGGAACCGCGTTTTTATTTAACGTTGCCGCTTTCTTAAAAAACAATCCATCCTGTGCCATGGTATAATAAACCCTTGCTCCCGCCAATATCAAACCGTTGTTACAACCAAATGTGGAAATCATAATCATAACAGCAATCACATAGGCGCCTGCGTTTCCAAAAATCACATCAGAAACTGCCACTGCCACTCTATCTTGTTTTGCAAATGCAATTTCATTCAATGGCAAAACACTCATGTACATCAGGTTGGTGGTAACATAGATAACCGTTACTATCAACGTACCCAGAAAAAGGCTTAACCCTATATTACGTTTCGGATTTTTAATTTCGCCGGCGATAAATGTTACATTGTTCCATGAGTCGCTGCTGAAAATAGATCCCACCATTGCCGCCGCAATGGCACCCACCATCGCAGTACCAAATAAACCGGTTGATTGACCGGGTGCTGTAATATTTTTCATGCTCCATGCATCCTGCCAGTTAGCATGCCATACTTCAGCTTTAGCAGCCAGCAGAAATCCAAATCCAATCAAACCAAAAAGCGAAAGTAGTTTTGTTACGGTAAAAGTGGTTTGTATCAGTTTTCCACCTTTGATCCCTTTGGTGTTGATATAAGTAAGGAAAATTATCAGCAGGATGGAAACCAACTGTGCAGGGTATAATTTGAATGCCCCAGCCTGAATAAGAATATTTTCGTCTTTCAACTCAAGTATCGGAAAAAAATAACCGGCAAACTTTGAAAAGGCAACCCCCACAGCAGCTATGGTTGCCGTTTGAATGACTGCAAAAAAACTCCATCCATATAAAAAACCAGCCAGTGGATTAAATGCTTCCTTGAGGTAAACATATTGTCCTCCCGCTTTAGGATACATAGCACTTAACTCGCCATAGCTAACCGCTGCAGTCAGGGTCATGAAACCTGTGATCAACCATACAAATATCAACCAACCCGCGCTGCCTACATTGCGTGTAATATCCGCACTCACGATAAAAATACCGGAACCTATCATTGAGCCGGCTACAACCATGGTGGCATCCAGCAGTCCCAGCGACGGTTTAAACGAGGTAGTTTGTTCAGACATATGTGTTATTGAATGAATAATGAAGATAAGGAAATATGCATTGAAACAATGACGCGCCTTAACGTGGATAAAAAAACAAAACCGTCTTAAAGACGGCTTTATTTCTAATTCTTTTTCTTGTAAGCTTCATTCAAACCTTTTACCAGTTCACTGGTAATATTGTAGATGGTATCCCGGTAATAGATATCCGGAAAGTCAGAGAAAATATAGGCGTACTTTTTATCTTTGTTGTATTCTTTGAGATACATTTCCAACCGCTCCCTGATCTTTTTTCTCGACTCGTTCATCTGGTCGTTCATGGCCTGATCCAACTGTTGTTTGCGGTTTTGAAAATTTTGCTGCATCTGCTGGTACTCACGATTTGCGGCTTCTGATTCAGCCTGCGACATACTGTTTCCTTTCTGCTGCCATTCCGCAATTTTTTTCTGGTAAGATTTTTCCAGCGAAGCAAGATCTGCATTCATTGCTTCCTCCTTGCCTTTCAAAACATTTAAAGCGTCTTTGAAATACTGGTAATTGTTCTGCAGTGAGTCCAATTCAAAATATGCGATTTTAAAGCCTTGCACATTATCCACGACACTTGAAACTGTATTTACCGGTTGCAAAACGACACTCTTTTTAAAATGCAGGTACAGCAGTGTTCCGGATAAACCAATGGCCACCAAACTTAAAATCAGGGAAAGTTGTTTCATGCGTCTGCTGTTTTAGGCAAGATAGAATCTTTGTAAAAAATAAAAGTGTTAAAAAAAATAAAATGCAAATTATTGGTCATTCTAACGAATACGTTACCGGTGAGTTAATAAAAAAGTAGGAAGTTTATTACTTCCTACTTTTTTATTTTATTTCTGATTGAAATTTTCAACCTTATTCTTCATCGTCAAAATTCATTGCTTCCCTGGTTGTCTGCAGCAATTCATATTCTTCTTTGCTACCTACAATCATGTTTTCAAATTCACGCAAACCTGTACCTGCCGGGATTGCATGACCCGTAATTACATTTTCCTTCAGACCCAGCATTTCGTCTGTCTTACCCTGGATGGCAGCAGAACTCAACACTTTGGTAGTCTCCTGGAAAGATGCAGCTGAAATCCAGCTTTGGGTTCCCAATGATGCTTTGGTTATACCCAGCAGCAGCGGTTGTGAAGTAGCTGGCTTTGCATCCCGGAATTCAACCAACTTTTTGTCTGCACGACGTAGGATCGAATTTTCTTCTCTTACGTCCCGCAAAGTAATAATCTGCCCGGCTTTTAACTTTGTACTGTCTCCGGGTTCAGTTACAACCTTCTTATCAAAAGTGTAATCATTTTCTTCCAGGAATTCTAATTTATCAACTGTGTCTTCTTCGAGAAATCTGGTATCACCCGGATCAACAATCTCCAGTTTCTTCATCATCTGCCTTACTATTACTTCAATGTGTTTATCATTGATCTTCACACCCTGCAAACGATAAACTTCCTGTATTTCATTTACAACATATTCCTGTACTGCAAAAGGACCTTTAATGGAGAGAATATCACCCGGTGCGGTCTGACCATCACTCAAAGGCGTACCCGCTTTTACAAAGTCACCATCCTGTGCAAGAATCTGGCGTGTCAACGGCACAAGATATTTTTTCACTACACCATCTTTTGCTTCAATTACAATCTCACGGTTACCACGTTTGATAGCGCCAAACGTAATGACTCCATCAATTTCAGAAACGATAGCAGGATTAGCCGGGTTACGTGCTTCAAACAATTCCGTTACCCTTGGCAGACCTCCGGTTATATCTCTTAATTTTCCCAGTACACGTGGTATCTTCACAATTACCTGGCCGGCTCTTACTTCATCTCCGCCTTCCATTACAATATGACTACCCACTGGTAAGTTATAAGATTTGATCTCCTTTCCTTCAATAAGAATAGAAGGGATCTTTGTTTTATCTTTTGATTCAATTACCACTTTTTCACGGTGACCTGTTTGCTCATCAGCTTCATCGCGGTAAGTAATTCCCTCCAATACGTTTTCAAACTTAAGTGTACCAGCAATTTCTGCTACTACCACATTGTTATAAGGATCCCATGTACAGATAACATCTCCTTTACTAACTTTTTGACCATCCTTAACTGTTAAGGTTGCACCATAGGGAACGTTATTGGTAATTAACAGGCGATCATTTTTAATATCCATGATTCTCACTTCACCCGTACGTCCAATAACTGCCTGAACTTTTTCACCATCGGTATTCTGAGTAGTTACTGTGCGCAATCCGTCGAATTGCACAGTACCATCAAATTTTGCAAACAACGATGATTCAACTGACGCAGAACCCGCCACACCACCCACGTGGAATGTACGCAATGTCAACTGAGTACCCGGCTCACCAATGGACTGTGCAGCAATGATTCCTACCGCATCACCTCTTTGAGCAGTATAACCGGTTGCAAGGTTTTTACCATAACATCTTACACAAACACCGCGTTTACTTTCGCAGGTAAGTACAGAACGTATTTCAATGGTTTCAACACCTGCTTCTTCTATTGCCTTTCCTATCGCTTCCGTAATTTGTTCTCCTGCAGTTACCAGCAACACATCAGTCAATGGATGATATACATTGTGTAAAGAAGTACGTCCAACAATGCGATCCACCAATGGTTCTACCACATCCTCATTATCTTTTAAAGCAGAAGTTGCAATACCGCGGAGTGTTCCGCAATCTTCTTCTGTTATTACTACGTCCTGTGCAACGTCAACCAAACGACGAGTTAAGTAACCGGCATCTGCAGTTTTCAGCGCCGTATCCGCCAAACCTTTACGGGCACCGTGTGTAGAGATAAAGTAATCCAATACATTCAATCCACCTTTAAAGTTGGAAAGAATTGGATTCTCAATGATCTCACTTCCCGTACTACCGCTTTTTCTTGGCTTGGCCATCAGACCCCTGATACCAGCCAACTGCTTGATCTGTTGTTTGGAACCACGGGCACCACTATCCAGCATCATATAAACTGAATTGAAACCCTGCCTGTCATTGGCCAATTCGCGTATGAGCGTTTCCGTTATACGCGTATCTACCCGGCTCCAGATATCTACAATCTGGTTATATCTTTCATTGTTGGTGATAAGACCCATGTTATAATTATCCCACACCTCATCTACTTCTACTTTGGCATTCACCAATAATTGTTCTTTCAGATCAGGAATGATCAGGTCATTAATGCTAAATGACAGTCCACCCTGGAACGCTGTACGGAAACCAATTTGCTTAATATCATCCAGGAACTTGGCAGTCTTTGGAACATTGGTAATGGTTGTAATATCTCCAATGATTTCACGCAATGATTTCTTTGTCAGCAATGCATTCACAAAACCAACTTCTTTAGGAACGGCCTGGTTAAAAATTACACGGCCTACAGTTGTTTCAATCAGCTTCTTGTTCAATTCGCCATTCTCAAGTAAATTGGCTTTTACTTTTATCCATGCGTGTAAATCAACCCGACCTTCATTATAAGCAATGATCACTTCATCTGCACTATAGAATGTCATTCCTTCTCCGCGCACTTTTTCAGCAGGAGTTGATTTCTTTCCTTTGGTTATATAATACAGACCCAATACCATGTCCTGTGAAGGAAGGGTAATGGGCGTACCATTTTGCGGATTAAGAATATTATGAGAAGACAACATCAGCAACTGGGCTTCCAGAACTGCAGCATTGCTCAATGGTACGTGAACCGCCATCTGGTCACCATCAAAGTCAGCGTTGAACGCAGAACATACCAATGGGTGCAATTGTATGGCTTTACCTTCTACCAGTTTTGGTTGAAAAGCCTGGATGGATAAACGGTGCAATGTTGGAGCACGGTTTAACATAACCGGGTGACCTTTCAATATATTTTCAAGAATATCCCAGACAATGGCTTCTTTCTTGTCAACTAATTTTCTTGCACTCTTTACTGTTTTTACAATACCTCTTTCAATGAGTTTGCGTATGATAAATGGTTTAAACAACTCTGCCGCCATATCTTTTGGCAAACCACACTCATGTAATTTCAATTCGGGTCCTACCACAATTACAGAACGACCTGAATAGTCAACACGTTTTCCCAACAGGTTCTGACGAAAACGTCCTTGTTTACCTTTCAATACATCACTCAATGATTTCAATGCACGACCACCTTCTGCTTTAACCGCATTGGATTTCCGGCTATTATCAAACAATGAGTCTATTGCTTCCTGCAGCATACGTTTTTCATTGCGCAAGATTACTTCAGGTGCTTTGATCTCCAGCAAACGTTTCAAACGGTTATTACGAATGATAACACGACGATACAAATCATTCAAATCAGATGACGCAAAACGACCCCCATCTAACGGAACCAATGGACGCAGTTCAGGTGGAATGACAGGAATATATTGCATTACCATCCATTCGGGGCGATTGTTGATTCTTGAATTTGCATCGCGAAATGCTTCAACAACACTCAAACGTTTCAGCGCATCGGCTTTACGTTGCTGTGAAGTTTCATTGGCAGCCGCGTGACGTAAATGTGCACTTAGGCTGTCCAAATCAATACGCTGTAGCAAATCATGCACTGCTTCAGCACCCATTTTGGCAATGAACTTTTGAGGATCATCATCAGGCAGGTATTGGTTATCTTTCGGAAGCGTATCCAGGATTTCCAAATACTCTTCTTCTGTCAATAAATCACCTGTATTCATGCTTTCTTTTACACCAGCCTGGATGACCACATAACGTTCATAGTAAACAATGGTCTCAAGCTTTTTTGAACTCACACCCAACAGATAACCAATTTTATTTGGCAAACTTTTGAAATACCAGATGTGCACAACAGGTACAACCAATTTGATATGACCCATTCTTTCGCGACGAACTTTCTTCTCAGTTACTTCCACACCGCAACGATCGCAAACGATTCCCTTATAACGGATACGCTTATACTTTCCGCATGCACACTCGTAATCCTTAACAGGTCCAAAAATTCTTTCGCAGAACAAACCATCACGTTCTGGTTTGTACGTACGATAGTTGATTGTTTCGGGCTTTAACACTTCACCAAAACTTCTTTCCAGGATACTATCCGGAGAAGCAAGGCCAATAGTGATTTTAGAAAAAGTAAAACTGGCTCTTTGGCGGTTGTTATTATCTTTTCTGATAGCCATATCTTTTTTGAAGATTTAAATTGTTCGTTTTTATTTTTTGTTCCCGGTTTTTGAACCGATGCTCATCTTTATAGTGTTGTGATTATCCCGGTTTACCGGGGCTCACCTGAGCAACATAAAAAATCAGCGCAGAGAAGCGATGTTGCTTCCCTGCATTGAGTTTATTCAAATTTCAGATCAAGACCCAATCCTCTTAATTCATGTACCAGTACATTAAATGATTCAGGAATACCCGGCCTTGGAATATTTTCACCTTTTACAATTGCTTCATAGGTCTTGGCTCTTCCGATAATATCATCGGATTTAAGCGTCAGCAATTCCTGCAATATGTTGGATGCACCATAAGCTTCGAGTGCCCAAACCTCCATTTCACCAAAACGCTGACCACCAAATTGTGCTTTACCACCCAATGGTTGTTGCGTAATCAAACTGTATGGTCCTATTGAACGGGCGTGCATCTTATCATCCACCATGTGATGCAGTTTAATGATATAGATAATACCAACTGTTGCTTTCTGGTGGAAGCGCTCACCTGTTTCACCATCATAGAGATAGGTGTGACCATTCAAAGGAATGCCAGCATCATTACAATATCTTTCAATTTCTTCAGTAGTGGCACCATCAAAAATGGGTGTAGCAAATTTCACTTTCAACTTTTCACCGGCCCAACCCAATATGGTTTCATATATCTGGCCAAGGTTCATACGACTGGGTACGCCCAATGGATTCAATACAATATCAACTGGTGTTCCGTCTTCTAAGAAAGGCATATCTTCTGCACGCACAATTTTCGCAACAATACCTTTATTACCATGACGACCCGCCATCTTATCTCCCACTTTCAGTTTACGTTTTACAGCCAGGTAAACTTTCGCCAGCTTCAATACGCCTGCTGGTAATTCGTCACCAATCGAAATATTGAATTTCTCTCTTTTATACCTTCCTAATTCTTCATTGTACTTAATGCTATAGTTGTGCAGCAATACATTGATGAGTTCATCTACTTTTGCGTCGCCGGACCAACCCAATGGATTCACATTGAGATAATCAATAGAAGCAAGATTTTTTGCATTGAACTTAGCACCTTTGCCAATCTGCATTTCACCAAAATTATTGCTAACACCTGCAGAGGTATGTTCTCTCAACAAGGTTTGCAGTTTGCTCAACAACAACTCCTTCAGGTCTTCTACATTTTTCTCATGTACTTTTTCCAGTTTCTCCAGTTGCGCCTTCTCTCTCACTTTTGCATTCTTATCTTTCTTTGCACGTTGGAAAAGTTTTTTATTGATCACCACACCTTCTACACCATTCGGCGCTTTCAATGATGCATCTTTTGCATCACCCGCTTTATCACCGAAAATTGCACGCAATAATTTTTCTTCTGGAGTTGGATCACTTTCACCTTTTGGTGTAATCTTTCCAATGATGATATCTCCTTCTTTTACGGATGCACCAATTCTAATAATACCATTTTCATCCAGATCTTTTGTAGCTTCTTCAGATACGTTTGGAATATCTGGTGTCAATTCTTCTTCACCCAATTTTGTATCTCGTACTTCCAATTCGTATTCTGAAATATGGATGGAAGTAAACAAATCTTCGCTCACAACTTTTTCACTGATTACAATTGCATCTTCAAAATTGTAACCCTTCCATGGCATAAAGGCAACTTTTAAGTTACGACCCAACGCCAGTTCACTGTCTTTTACTGCATATCCTTCACTTAAGAAATCATCTTTCTTAACACGTTGTCCTTTTTTAACAGCTGGTTTTTGCGAAATAGACGTCTCCTGGTTTGTTTTAATGAATTTTGTAAGGTTATATATCCTTAAATCTTCTTCAAAACTTACCAGCCTGTCTGTATCGTTCCTATCGTAACGAACATGAATTTCATTACCATCTACATATTCAACAATGCCTTCGCCATCTGCTAAAATCTGAACTCTTGCATCGCGTGCGGCCTTTGCTTCAAGTCCTGTACCAACAATAGGCACCTGCGGACGTATTAATGGAACTGCCTGGCGTTGCATGTTGGAACCCATCAATGCACGGTTGGCATCATCGTGTTCAAGGAACGGAATCAGCGATGCACTCAATCCAACAATCTGGTTAGGTGCAACGTCCATGTATTCCACTTCACTCTTGTCAAGAATGGGGAAATCACCGGTTTGACGGGAAACAATTTTTTCTTCCAGGAAATGTCCCTTTTCATCCAACGGTACATTCGCCTGTGCAATTTTTGCCGGATCTTCTTCTTCTGCACTGAGGAAAGTTAATTTTTTCAAATCTACTTTCCCATCATTCACTTTATGATAAGGAGTTTCAATAAAACCCATTTCATTAATCTTAGCATGTACACACAGGGTAGAAATCAAACCAATGTTTGGACCTTCCGGTGTTTCAATTGTACACAAGCGACCATAATGAGAATAGTGAACATCACGAACCTCAAAACCCGCACGCTCACGACTAAGACCACCTGGTCCGAGTGCTGATATCCTACGTTTGTGTGTTATCTCACTCAGGGGATTTGTCTGATCCAAAAATTGCGACAGCTGTGAAGTACCAAAGAAAGAATTGATCACTGAAGAAAGCGTTCTTGCATTGATCAAATCTACCGGTGTGAATACTTCATTATCGCGTACGTTCATTCTTTCACGGATGGTTCTTGCCATACGTGCAAGACCAACACCAAACTGTGCATACAATTGTTCCCCTACTGTTCGTACACGACGGTTGCTCAGGTGATCAATATCATCAATATCTGCTTTGGCATTTGTAAGCCTTACCAGGTATTTGATAATCTCAATCATATCTTCTTTAGTGAGTGTTTTATGATCGAGCGGCTGGTTCAAACCAAGTTTGCGGTTGATTTTATAACGACCTACCTCACCCAGATCATAACGTTTATCGCTAAAGAACAATTTATCAATAATACCACGGGCAGTTTCATTATCGGGAGCATCTGCACCACGCAACTGGCGGTAAATATGCTGTACCGCTTCCAACTCACTGTTAGATGTATCTTTATTAAGTGTATTGTAAATAATAGCGTAATCACCACCTACATCTTCTTTTTGCAGGAAAACACTTTTCACATCCATCTCACTAATGGTTTCAATACCTTCTTCATCAAGAATGGTATCGCGTTCCATTACAATTTCATTGCGCTCAATAGAAACCACTTCGCCGGTGTCTTCATCTACAAAATCTTCTACCCAGGTTCTTAATACACGAGCGGCTAATTTTTTTCCAATGTGTTTTTCGAGTGATTTCTTATCAGTCTTCACTTCATCTGCCATGCCAAAAAGCTCCAGGATGTCTTTATCAGTTTCGTAACCGATAGAACGTAATAAAGTAGTAACCGGGAATTTCTTTTTGCGATCGATATAAGCATACATAACATTGTTGATGTCTGTAGCAAATTCCATCCAGGCTCCTTTGAATGGTATAACCCGCGCAGAATAAATTTTTGTGCCGTTGGGGTGAATAGACTGACCAAAGAATACGCCTGGTGAACGATGCAACTGACTTACCACAACACGTTCGGCACCATTGATAACAAATGTACCACGGGGTGTCATGTAAGGTATATTGCCAAGAAAAACATCCTGAACAATCGTTTGGAAATCCACGTGTTCCTCATCGTTACAACTCAAACGCAATTTTGCCTTAAGAGGAACGGCATAAGTAAGACCACGTTCCATACATTCTTCAATGGTATAACGTGGCGGATCTATAAAGTAGTCAAGAAACTCGAGTACGAAAATATTGCGGGTATCGGTGATCGGGAAATTTTCCTTAAACACTTTGAATAACCCTTCAATATTACGTTTGTCCGGAGTTGTTTCTAACTGAAAATACTCTTTAAATGATTGGATTTGCACTTCCAATAAGTCAGGCGCTTCTGCTAAGTTTTTAATCTTTCCGAAGTTAATCCTGCTTTGCAATTTTGTTGAAGACATATTATTTAAAACCGGTTTTAAATTGTTCAAACAATTGTTTCGCCAATAGACAAAAAAATACCGTAGAACTTTTCAGTTCTCAGTGTCCTGATAAATAAATAATTATAGAAAATGGCCATTGATTTTTAAACACCCGGGCTTATTTCTTTTGTACAAATGGAGTGCAAAGGTAATGAAATAAGAAAAACAAACAATAAAACTTTGCCATCAAAGTTCAGGCCGAAAATAAAAACCCCGGCACAAAGCCGGGGTTTCCAATCTTTTATGCCCGATTACTGAATTTCTACATCAGCACCCGCTTCAGTCAATTTTGTCTTTACTTCTTCAGCTTCTGCCTTACTTACACCCTCTTTAACTGCCTTAGGCGCTCCATCCACTAATTCTTTGGCTTCTTTCAAACCTAAACCGGTCAAATCCTTTACAATTTTAACCACATTCAATTTAGACGCACCACCACTCTTCAGAATTACATTGAAAGCGGTTTTCTCTTCAACTGCTGCTGCTGCACCATCGCCCCCTGCAGATGCTACAACTGTTGCTGCTGCTGGTTCAATACCATATTCGGTTTTAAGAAAATCGGCCAGTTCCTGTACTTCTTTTACAGTTAGACCTACTAATTGTTCTGCTAATGTTTTTAAGTCTGCCATTTTGATTTAATTTTTTCCGCCTTCATCGCTCTTTATTTGAGCTCCGGAGGATAGTTTAAAAAAATTGTTTCGCCTTTTATTTGAACCGTCGGCCAGGTTATATTAAAATTTTTATTCTGCAGCTGCGGGTTCGGAAGCACCAGCGGCCTTTTGCTCGTGGTGATGCAGCAATGCAGCCAAAACGCGTTTTGCTGGTGATTGCAATAATCCTATTACTTCACCTATCAATTCATTCTTGGTTTTAATCTTGGTTAATGCGACCAGGTTTTTATCACCCACATAAATATCTCCATTAATGAAAGCTGCTTTTAAAACAGGCTTTTCACTGTTACCGGGTGTTTTGCGAAAAGAGCTGATAATTAAAGCCGGCTCTTTGGGATTTTCTGAAAACATCAATGCCGTAACCTTGTGCAATGATTCATATACACCAGAATATTTTGATCCGTCCAGTGATTCCAGTGCTTTTTTTATTAAAGTATTCTTTGCAACCTTCATCTCAACATTTTTATCGAAACAAGCACGGCGCAATTTACCCACTTGTTCAACAGAAAGCGCTTCGGTATCTGCAATGTAGAAGTTATTATATTGAGCGAACTTGCCTTTCAGCAATTCAATCACTTCGTTTTTTTGATCTTTTGTCATAACGTTTTTTTTATTTCAATATCGCCAGGGCGAAATGAACATCATGGAATTTAATTAGTGTACAAATGTTTTGGTATCTACAGCAATACCAGGACTCATGCTGCTGGCCAAGCTTACCCCGCGCAGGTAAATTCCTTTTGCGGAAGATGGCTTTAACTTCACAATTGCATTGATTAATTCCTGGCTGTTTTCCGCAATTTTTTCGGCACCAAAACTAACACGGCCAATAGAGGCATGAATAATTCCTGCTTTATCTACTTTAAAAGCTATTTTTCCGCCCTTCACTTCATTAACCGCTTCTGCCACATTATTGGTAACGGTACCGGTTTTGGGGTTCGGCATTAAATTACGTGGACCCAAAACTTTACCGAGTTTACCAATTTTAGGCATCACTGAAGGAGTAGCAACAATCACATCTACATCAACCCACCCGCCTTCAATCTTTGTAATAAACTCTTCCAGTCCAACAAAATCTGCACCTGCAGCTCTTGCTTCAGCTTCTTTGTCTGGCGTACACAGCACCAAAACTTTTTTCGTTTTTCCGGTACCGTGAGGAAGGGTCACCGTACCACGAACAGCCTGATCGGCTTTTTTAGGATCAACACCCAAACGTATATGTAAATCAACGGAAGCATCAAATTTGGTAGTATTCACTTCTTTTACAAGTGTTGATGCTTCTTTTAATGTATATGCTTTATTGGAATCTACTTTCGAATTCGCGACTTTTCTTTTTTTACTGATAGCCATAGCTCAAAAATTTTAAGTGATAATAAATTAATTTTCCCAGGGGGCTTTACCATCAACTGTAAGACCCATACTACGGGCGGTACCGGCTACCATTCGCATGGCACTTTCTACAGTAAAGCAATTCAAATCAGCCATTTTATCTTTGGCTATTGCTTCAACGTTTGACCAGGTAACTTTTCCTACTTTGTTGCGGTTTGGCTCTTTGGAACCACTTTGAATTTTTGCAGCTTCCATCAGCTGGATAGCAGCCGGAGGAGTTTTGATGATAAATTCAAAACTTTTGTCAGAATATACAGTAATTAATACGGGAAGTACTTTGCCCATTTTATCCTGGGTTCTTGCATTAAACTGCTTACAGAACTCCATTATATTAACGCCTTTGGAACCCAGCGCCGGACCAATGGGAGGTGCAGGATTGGCCTGACCGCCTTTACACTGCAACTTTACAAAACCAGAGATTTCTTTTGCCATTTTTTTACTTTTTGGTGTTAACGTCCCGATATTATCGGCACTCCCAAATTCAAATTTGTTTAAAAAGAACTATTTTTTTGGGATGGCAAAGCTAAGAAAAAACTTTCAGCAAACAAGCGGCATTACTTCTTTTTGTTAAAAAGCCCCGCAATTGCAGGGCTTACTAATAAATGAATTTGAGTTTAGCTAAGTTTTTCTACCTGCATATAGTTCAGTTCTACCGGCGTTGAACGACCAAAAATCTTCACAGTAACTTTCAATTTCTTCTTTTCATCATTTACATCTTCAATGATACCATTAAAATCATTGAAAGGCCCTTCTATAATTTTAATGGTTTCTCCTACAATAAAAGGTTCACTCATACTCACACCACCAGCCTCTGCCATTTCATCCATTTTACCCAGCATCTTATTCACTTCTGCTTTTCGTAAGGCAATGGGGTTTTCTTTACCCAGGAAATGAATAACACTATTGGTGTTTTTAATAGTGTCCCTTAAATCATCACTCAGTTTACCTTCAGATATTTCAATCATTACATACCCCGGATAATAGTTGCGTTCCCGCATCACTTTTTTCCCATTCTGCACTTTATATACTTTTTCAACCGGCAGAAAAACTTGTTTCACAATATTTTCCCAGCCGCCTCTTGAAATTTCTTTGTCCAGGTATTCCTTCACTTTACGTTCTTTACCGCTTACTACACGCAGCACAAACCATTTGGTTTCCTGTTGTTGGGTCTGATTTTCCATTATCATTTAAATAAAGAATAAACTAAATTAAGCGCTCCTTTAGAGGCAATGTCCATTGCAAAAACCAAGGCGGTGATCAATAATGTTGCAATCAATACAATGACGGTTGATTGTTGCAATTGAACCCAGGTAGGCCAGGTAACTTTTTCCACCATCTCCTTGTAAGACTCTTTTGCGTAAGTTGAAATTTTGTTCATTTTTCTCAAATTAGAAACGTGATAAAATTTAATGTGGAAATGTGATGATGTGTTAATGTGTAAATGAAATCCCGAATTAAAGAATTTCCACATTTTCCTATTTTCACATTTCCAATTAGACAGCACGGGCACTAGGATTCGAACCCAGATCAAAGGTTTTGGAGACCCGTATGCTACCGTTGCACCATGCCCGTATTTGTTTTGACCCGTATCCCGCTAACAGCGGGACCATGCCCGTAGAAAGCTAAAAGCTATCCAGGATAATACCTGGACAGCTTTCAGACTACAAATATATCAATTATTATTTGCAAAATCCATTGCCAATGCAAAAAGCATTTTAAATGGAAAAGCATTATTTCACTACTTCCGTAACCTGTCCTGCACCAACTGTGCGGCCACCTTCACGAATCGCAAATTTCAAACCTTTTTCCATTGCAATTGGTTGAATCAGCTTCACAGTGAGTGAAGTATTATCACCAGGCATAACCATTTCAGTTCCTGCTGGCAATTCAACTTCTCCAGTTACATCCGTTGTGCGGAAATAGAACTGGGGACGGTATTTCTGGAAAAATGGAGTATGACGTCCACCTTCTTCTTTGCTCAATACATACACTTCACCTTTAAAATCAGTGTGTGGTGTAATTGAACCTGGTTTACACAAAACCATACCACGACGAACCTGGGTTTTTTCAATTCCACGTAATAATAAACCAGCATTATCTCCGGCTTCTCCTTCGTCAAGCAATTTGCGGAACATTTCCACACCTGTTACAGTAGAAGGCAAAGGCTTTTCCATCAATCCTACTATTTCTATTGCTTCACCAACTTTTATACGGCCTCTTTCAATACGACCTGTTGCAACAGTACCACGACCAGTAATAGAGAACACATCTTCTACACTCATCAGGAAGGGAAGATCAACCGGACGAGGAGGCAATGGAATATAACTATCTACAGCATCCATTAATTCATCAATAGCACCAACCCATTTTGCATCACCTGCAAGTGCACCAGTGGCAGAACCTTTAATGATTGGAGTATTGTCGCCATCAAAACCGTTTTTAGTCAATAACTCACGGATTTCCATTTCAACCAATTCTATCAATTCAGGATCATCAACCAAATCCACTTTATTCATAAATACTACCATACGCGGTACTCCTACCTGACGAGCCAAAAGAATATGCTCTCTTGTTTGTGGCATAGGACCATCCGTTGCAGCAACTACCAATATTGCTCCATCCATTTGCGCAGCTCCGGTGATCATGTTCTTAACATAATCCGCGTGACCAGGGCAATCTACGTGTGCATAGTGACGATTGGCAGTCTGGTATTCAACGTGGGCTGTGTTGATAGTAATACCTCTTTCCTTTTCTTCAGGGGCGCCATCAATCTCATCATACTTTTTAGCGACATTACCCATACCTTTTTTAGCAAGGATTTCGGTAATAGCTGCAGTTAATGTTGTTTTACCATGGTCAACGTGGCCAATGGTGCCAACGTTAACGTGGGGTTTGTCCCTCTTAAAAGTTTCTTTTGACATCGTTATCGGTTTTAAAGTTGTGTTTTTTACAAATTTGATTGCTTATAATGTAGTCAGCAACTGTCATTCTATTCAACATTGTTGCGTCGCACACTTCATCTTTTTACTATCTGTTCAACGTTTTCTAATTTACCTTACGGAGTTACTTAGAATAACAATTAATGGAGCCGTTGATGAGAATCGAACTCACGACCTCTTCCTTACCAAGGAAGTGCTCTACCACTGAGCTACAATGGCTAGTTCAGTTTTAGTGAGTTCAAAATTCTATGTTCCGAGTTTAGAACTGCTGAACTCAAAACTTACAACTCAGAACCATGCTGAGCGGAAGACGAGGCTCGAACTCGCCACCTATAGCTTGGAAGGCTATCGCTCTACCAAATGAGCTACTTCCGCTTTTATAAAGAACTTCGTGGGCAAGGATGGATTCGAACCACCGAACTCCGGAGAGAACAGATTTACAGTCTGTTGTCGTTGGCCACTTGACTACTTGCCCAACTTAGAGCCACCTGCTGGAATCGAACCTGCGACCTACTGATTACAAATCAGTTGCTCTACCAGCTGAGCTAAGGTGGCATTATACATGCCAATAAAGAACTACCCCAAAAATTTTGGGAAGGCAAAGGTAATGGAATTCAATAAATACAAAAATTTTGCTGGTGAATTTTTTATCAAACAATGAAACATTTAGGCAGTCATGATGAAATCTACTGCCAGCATACGTTTCATCGCATTGCGCTATGTGAGTTATACCAACATTAACTACATTCAAACAGTAATTATCAAAAGAAGTGAGGTTATAAATAAAAAAGCTCCGCGTTAATTGCGGAGCTTAATGTTATGCAGCTTGTTTCTGTTTTTTTCGTTTTATCTGGTTTACGAGTGATTCAAATGCATCGTCAAATGATTCCTGGAATGATTTAGAACTTGCTTTTACAAAAAATTGGCGGCCTGGCACCCGAACACTAATTTCTGCAACTTTGTCTTTGATCTGATGTACAACATTATCCAGTTTAAGAAATACATCTACTTTGATGATACGGTCGTGAAAAGTATTTAACTTTTCTAGTTTCCTGTTTACATACTCTGTTAATTTTACATCTGCATCAAAGTGTACAGTCTGAATGTTAACGGTCATAATATTCTCATTTTAATCAGTGAACAATAAATTAAAGAACTTAAAAAACAGGTATAATTTATTACATAGGCTGATAATTGTGTTTGTATGAAATTAACTTATACACCCTGCTTTTCCAAAAAAAAAGCCACAAAATTTGCGGCAATTTTATTGTACGAACTGAATAATTTCTTATGCTTTTGGGTGCGCTCTTTTATAAGCTTCTTTCAGCTTTTCAATATTGTTATGTGTATACACCTGTGTAGAAGCGAGACTACTATGTCCCAGTAATTCTTTTACGGCATTAAGGTCTGCACCATGGTTGGTTAAATGCGTTGCAAAAGTATGACGAAGAATATGCGGGCTTTTTTTATTGAGTGTTGTTACTGCAGACAAGTATCTATTTACCATCAGGTAAACATATTTATGATAAATTTTTTTTCCATTTTCCAAAATAAACAAATGGACCTTGTCGGGGTTTTCTATATGTTTCCCTTTAGATTGAAGATATATCTTTAACAACTTTGTGAGTTCGGGCGAAACAGGCACTACTCTTTCTTTGTTTCCTTTGCCTAAAATCTTAATTACTTTTTTAGAAAAATCTACCTGGCTTTCTTTTAAGTTCACTAATTCACTAAGTCGCATGCCCGTTTGATAAAAAAGTAACAACAGTAACCGATCGGTCTGGCTCCGCCAGTCATTCTGGAATTGTAATTGTTTAAACAACTCTTTCATATCGGCCTCTTTCACGAATTCTGGTAAGCGCCTGCTAATTTTGGGAGTTATAACAGACCACATCGGGCTACTGGCAATTTTCCCTGTTCTGATATGGTATTTAAAAAAAGACTTTAGTGACGATATTTTACGATTGATACTCTTGGCGGTCAATTTATCAGTTTTCAACGACGCAAGCCAACTTCGTATAAAAATAGTTTCAATGTTGTTGATATCAGTGTTGGGGTATTGTGCAGTTAAAAAAGAAAAAAATTGTACCAGGTCGTTTTGATACGAGATGATGGTATGCCTGGAATACCGTTTTTCAAACTTCAGGTAATTTATGAAAGCTTGTAAGAATGGCTGGTATTGCACGGGTATAAAAATAAGATAGCCGTAAAGTTACACACTTTACAGCTATCAATGTATTGTTACAAGTTGTATTAATCGTCCAGTTGTCCGCTGGATACTTTAAGCTTATAAACAGCTTTAAGAATCTCACCCCGGCGTCTTACTGATGGCTTTATAAACGACTGACGCTCTCTCAACTGTACAAGGATTTTGGCTTTTTCAAATTTCTTCTTGTACTTTTTCAGTGCCTTGTCAATGTTTTCGCAATCTTTTGAATCAATGATCAACATAATAGATATACCCCCTTTTAGTGTTTGGGACGGCAAAGATAAAGGAAAATCATAAATAGCCAAATGCTTTTACCGCTTAATTTTACAGCCATGTTTACAGGCATCATCGAAACTACAGGTATCATTCAAAAAGTAAGTGTCCAGGGTACCAATAAAACCTTATTGATTTCATCGCCTATTGCCGGGGAGCTTAGAATTGATCAAAGTTTATCCCACAATGGCGTTTGCTTAACAGTAGAATCTATTGAAGCAGGGTTGCACCAGGTAACTGCCATACAGGAAACCATGGACAAAACAAATATTGGAGATTGGAAAACAGGCGATATAATTAACCTTGAAAGATGCCTTGCTTTATCTGGCCGGCTGGATGGACATTTTGTGCAGGGACATATAGACACTACTGGAATTATTACAGATAAAAAAGATTTGGAAGGTAGCTGGGTGTTCGCAGTTCGATTTCCCGCTTCCTTTACTCCATTAATAATTGAAAAGGGATCCATAGCTGTTAATGGGATCAGTCTCACTTGTTTTGACGTACAGAAAGATTCGTTTAACGTAGCCATTATTCCTTACACGTATACACATACAAATCTTCAGCTTGCGCAAAAAGGAAATTTAGTAAATCTCGAATTTGATTTGCTGGGTAAGTACATATTCAAACAACAAAATCTCAGGTAAATCGCCATACTGGCTGGTATTATCACCGTCCAACATCTACTGACTTTTCTCTCCTATATAAATCCAGTCCATATCCAACTCAATGCAGCTGTATTTTTCAAATGGCAAATACCTGGTTAGCTGTTCCTTTTCATAAAAAAAATTTACATGTCCATCTACTGTATAATAAAAGTAGCGTTGCCGGGGCGTAACAATGATTAACTTTTTCCGTGTAATGCGCACCAATTCTTCTGTTGCCTGTTGGAGTGACACAATGTGCTCGATGGTGTGCGTACAAATCACTGTATCAAAACTGTTATCTTCAAATGGAAGTATTGTGATACCAGACTGAACGAAACCGATGCTGCTGTATTGAAGCTGGTTTTGCAAGTCTACACCTGTTAACTGTGAACCGCTGCAAATTTGGTGAATTCGGTTCAGCAAATACCCTTTGCCACAGCCAATATCGATGATTGTTTGTGCATTTGTTCCTATATTTTCCAGGATATAAAGAATATTGCTTTCGGAGAGATCTGTTAGCCGCCCGCTTGAAATTGATTCATTGTTGCAGTAAAAATTCAGGTATTCATTCTCTGTCATGGAATAAACCAGTGACTTAAAATGCATTTTTCGTTTAATGTCTTTTCCATGATAGGCTATATAAAAAAAAGGATACATAAACCAATATGAGTCTCTTACTACCGGAGGGATCCATTCATCTATCAGGTAGCGTATTCTATTGGTAAGTTCTCTTTTTATCATATTTTATAATGCCGGGAAATTTTATTAAAGTAAATCTTAATGAGTGAGATAATGGTCGTCATCCCATCCCTGAATACCCGGACAGAAGAACCGTTTTGTTGCCTGACAATCACAGGGATTTTTTTTAAGCGATATTTTTTTTTCCTGGCAAGGAATAACAACTCTAAATCAAATGAAAAACCATTTTGCGTAAGTTGACTAAAAAGATCTGTTGCGACATCTTTACGAAATGCTTTGATTCCGCATTGGGTATCATATATATCATCTGTAATAAACCGACTGGCAAATGCAGATAAAACCTTGCTCCCTAATTTTCTCAAAAAAGATAAATTTGCAGGATAACTGGATTCGGCCAATGTACGATCTCCAGCTAAAATATCTGCATCATTGAATGCTGTTTCGCGAACAATAGTATCGAAAACGGAAAAATCAAAAGGAAAATCGCCGTCCATAAAAATAAGCCATTCTCCTTTGGCTGCCATAAATCCTTTTTTTACTGAGTATCCTTTGCCGTAATTTTTTTCATTGTACAGGCAGGACATTTGTGGCCAGTTTATCAATTCACAGACATCTTTCTTTGGATCAGAATGATCATCCACTACAATGATTTCACAAGGAATTTGCCGATCAGATATCCATTGCCTGAACGCCGGAACTGACTGTAGAAATTCCGGATAACAATTATAAATGGGCAAAACAAAACTTATCATAGATGATCAAAAATAAACTCAATAAAGTTTCCAATTTGAAATAATTATTTTTGAAAAGGGAAGTCAACTCGCACACAAAACAGTTGAAATCTGCCGCTTAGCTAACAATGTTTTGATGCTTTCATCGTTTTAATGAATCCTGCCGCCAAATAGAAATAACCTGTTCTGTTATGAAAAAAAAATTTACCCTCATTATAATGTGCCATTCAATATGGATACTTTCTGGAAATGTTTTTGGCCAGTTCCACATTGAAAAAATTGTTGAAAATGAAAAACTTCAATTTGAACAGCATCAGCAATCAGGCAGTTTAAAAAATGAGACTGCGTTCAGGACGACTGCTTCATCAAATTACAAGGTTACGTTTTATCGTTGTGAATGGGAAATTGATCCAGCCATAAGATTTATCAAGGGAAAAGTAACCGCCAATTTCAAAGTGATTGGTAATACAGACAAGATTGTATTTGATTTAAGTGATACGTTGATGGTTGACAGTGTTACTTATAAAAATGTATTGGTCGGATTTCAAAGATTACCGGGCGATGGACTACAAATTCAATTCCCTTTCAACCTAGATGCCGGTCAAACCGATTCACTATCTATTTACTACAACGGAGTTCCCAGAATGAGTGGTTCTGTTTTTTCTAGTAGTACCCATAGTGGTGTTCCGGTATTGTATACTCAGTCGGAGCCATATGGTGCAAAAGAATGGTGGCCCTGCAAGAACGGACTTTCGGAAAAAATAGATTCAATTGAAATCATTATCAAATCTCCTTCGTTATATAGGGGAACCGCCAATGGTGTTATTTACAAAGATGAAATAAATGGATCTTACAGAACGGTTTGTTTTAAGCACAGGCATGCTATTACAAGTTACCTGGTTGGTATTGCAGTGAGCAATTACGATGTTGCAATTGATAGCGTGCAAGTTGGAGGAAATCAAATACCAATAATTATGAACGCCTATCCTGAGGACAAGGATTATTTTGCAAATGCAACCTTGTATGCTAAACAAATACTTCCAAAGTTTTCAAATCTTTTTGGCATTTATCCTTTTGCTGATGAACAGTATTCACAAACGGAATGGAATATTGGTGGCGGCATGGAACATCAAACAAATAGTTTTATCGGAAGCATATGGAATCAACTGGTAGCACATGAACTGGGACATCAATGGTTTGGTGATCTTGTGACATGCGGAAGCTGGCAAGATATATGGCTCAATGAAGGTTTTGGCAATTACATGCAGTTTCTTTATGTGCAAAATTTTGATTCAAGTCTTATCATACCTCACCTGAAATATTACCTGGGCCAGATCGTTTCTGCCCCGGATGGTTCTGTCTTTGTACCTGATACCAGCAACTCCGGCCGCATATTCAATGAACGACTTAGTTATGCGAAAGGGGGTTATGTAGTGCATATGCTCAGGGGGATATTAGGAGATTCGCTTTTTTTCACGGGGTTAAAAAAATACTTAAATGACCCTGCAATACAAGGTAGTTTTGCATTTACCAAGGATCTTGAACGCAACCTTGAAGAGGTCAGTGGAAGAGATCTTCATTCTTTTTTTCAAAAATGGATCTATGGTCAAGGCTATGCGAATTACAATTGTTCGTGGTCGCAAAACGCCAACAATTGGGCAAAAGTACAAATCAATCAGACCACGTCGCACCAGTCTGTATCGTTTTACGAAATGCCTGTTCAGTTAAGATTCAGCAACAACAACAGGGATACAATAATTACTGTTAACCATCTGCAAAACGGACAAATATTCTGGTTAGACATTGGTTTCAGGGCGGATACAATGCAAATAGATCCCAATTATTGGATAATAGCAAAAGACAGAATAGCGAATAAGATTCCGTCTGCAACAAACGTTGCGAATTTGATTAAGATATATCCGAATCCTGCATCGGATAACATTAATATCGCCATCTTTAATCCAAGTATTGCATACCTGGATATTCAAATTTATACTGTTACCGGTCAGCTTATTTTCAAACTGAAGAAACCAATAACGGGACGGGATGAAATCATCAACATACCTGTTTCTGCATTCTCAAAAGGAACTTATATAGTTAGGTTTACGGATGATAAGCAACGCGTAATACTCAGAAAATTTATCAGGTAGACCTGTAAGTAAATTAAAAGTACTTCGATGACACACCTGATCTGCAGGCCAGTCACAATAATGAAATCAATGACCTGGTTTGAGCATTGATAAATTAAATATGCTGATTGTTGATTACATTTATAAAACCTGCCTTCAAAAACGTTTTATAATATGTTTAATTATTTTTTATCCAGGTACAAAAAAATTCAGACACAGGCGTTTCTTTCAAAACCGTCAGTTTATAAAAAACAATATGCTATTATTGGAACGGGTAAGCACAATATTTCTAATCTATATCCTTGTATCTGGCATCTGGGAATTCCGGTAAAGTTTGTTTACTCTGCTACAAGGGCAAACGCCGAGGCAGCCGCAAAAAGATGGAATGGTTGTGAGGGAACCAATGATATTTCTGTACTATTAAACGACAAAAGCGTCCATGCTGTAATTGTGGCTGCACCCCCTTTGGTACAGATTGATCTTATAAAAAAATTATTAGCATCGGGTAAACATGTTTACGCCGAAAAACCCCTGGCCTATTCTATAAAGGAATTGAATGAGTTAATCAGTATTAGTAAAGGGTTAATTTGCCAGGCAGGTTTGCAAAGAAGATTTGCCCCCGCATTAAAAATATTAAAGCAGCATTGCCAAAATACTATTTCCTATAACTACCGGTTTTGTGTAGGGGCTTATCCTGAAGGTGATAGCATTTACGAGATATTCATTCATCCAGTAGACAATGTAATACAATTGTTTGGAAATGCTGAATTAGAAAATATAAGTATGGTATCGTCGGGGAGTAGTACTACCTATTTTTTGATATTGAACCATAATGGAGTGAGAGGCTGCATCGAATTATCTACAGGTTACAGCTGGCAGCAAAGTATTGACGAAATGATCGTAAATACTACCGATAAAATATTTACTGTGATTTATCCGGGCCACGTTTCGTCAGTAACAAAACCGGCAACTTTTTTTAAATTACCAATGGAAAAAATATTCCGGCAGCCATTGCATCAACAAATTTATCTGGACAATAGTGGCTTTCTACCTGTGCCAGAAACAAACAGTCTTCAATTAATGGGCTTTTATCCGGCGCTGCTCAATTTTACAAACGCGGTCGAAAAAAGTCAGATTACATTATTGGAACAACCGGAAAGCCTGTTACCTGCATATGGAATTTTAGAAAAAATAAAATCGGCACATTAATCCCTGCTTTCCACATCATCAAAGTATTCCTTGTAGGTCTTTTTTGCTGTTTCTTCCCATTGATAATATCCAAAAAGTTTGGTAGTAATATTTCTTCCAAAATACTTTTCTAAATTCCTGTACAATATAACATCAAATTTCCGGTGAAAGTTTAACCAGCATTGGTTACAATTGTGTACATAATGTGCCTGTATCTGTTGTGTTTTTTCACCATTAAATATTTCATCCAGGCTTTGGTTAAAAATATTGCCTATTTTAAGATCGAGATTTTGGCAAATCGGTATATCTCCATTCGGCAGAATGACCAAACTATCCAGAATACTGTAACACCGCATTTTTAAACTGCCTTTTCGCCATTCATTGTATAATACCAGGAAATCGTAATTCTCGCTGAATTCTTTTATAATTTCGGGAATTTCATTGGTGAAATCATGATGAAACTTCTTGGTATCGTGTTTTGGTTCAGAAGGATTTTCAGTAATTTCTGCCTGTTTAATTAGTTTTATTGTTTCCAAACCGCCTTGTGCTTCCTTGGATTTTACTTCCTGGAACCGGCGTACTGGCTCACCCTTATGACTGCCGATATCAGTTTCATGAGCTTTGTCTATGGTATCAAAGAAAGCCACATCGTTGTATATTCCTACTCTCATATCAACTCCCATTTTCTTACATACCTCTGCCACGTGTTTCAGGTCATTAAAATCATTATAAGGTGAAATAGTAAACATTACAGAAACTGGTAAAACAGATTTTAACTCTTCAATTACTTTAATAACACTATTATATCCTGGCTTTCCACGCATATACAGGTACGTATCAGCATTTCCATCCAAAGAAACATACAAATGCCTGGGTGGAAACATTTTGACTGCATCTATCAATGCATCGGGCTTGAGACAATTACTGAGCAAGTCAAAATTCTTATGATTATGGTAAAACCATTTCAAAATGTTCAGCGCATCAGGATGCAGCATAAACTCTCCCCCTTCCAATCCAATACTTGTTTGTTTTGAAATGCAATTGCTTTGCATTACTTCTACTATTTTGTCAATGGGAAGATAATTCACCGGCCGCTTTGCCCAAATCAGGCAATGTTTGCAGGCAGAGTCGCAGAGATCTGTCGCATAGATCATCAATGTGGAAAGCTTTTTATGCCCCGGCCTCATTTGATTATTTACAAATCTGAGCCCCCTGTTTATATAATCAGAAATGGTATACATCTTTTATGCTGGTAAAATATCCATCCTGCAAAAATAAGCAGCTACAAGGATGATTCCCTTTTTAACTGGCCGACTAAAATGGTTTATTAACAGGAAGAAAGGCTTTTTTGTTCCAGTAATAGATTTTATCTGACGTTGAACTGTGGTAATAAATGGTATCACCAGTATTTGCCCATTGCCTGGATGATATGATACCCTTATAAATAGCAGAATAGGGAGGTAATAGTATACTGTCTCCTTTGAATACAGGCTGAATAATGCCGTTTATTTTTTCAGCGTCTTCCGACGCCAGGTAATTAATGACAATTAAACCGGTGGTATCAATATGATTAATCAACAACGCCTCCTGAAAACCATTTCGGAATACCTGCGCTCCGTTGAATTCTTCCGGAAGATTAATCAACATTAAATGTTTGCCAGTCGGTTTCAAATTGCCTGTTTGTTGCAAAATAGTTGTGGTAATCTTTCCGGCAGTTCTCCACGAATCAATACTTTGATAAAAAAAGTACAGACAATATGCGCCAGCTAAAAAAACTGCCGCCAGCCTTATTTTTGCTCTTTTTATCAATTGAAAAATAAAGCCTGCCCATATGCAAAGGAAAAATGAAGCAAAATAAAAAACTCTGTCACCTTCAAATGTCCGCGTATTAATTCCAAACATAAATGGCACAATACAAGCAAGGCATAAGGAACCCGTAATTATGAAATAAGTCCCGGAATCAGAGTTCCTTCTTTTAATACAAATAAAACTTATCGTTACGATAATAAAAAAAACTATCAGAAAGCCAACAATCAGTAATATAGAATGCGTTGAAGGAGGAAGGAACAACCTGCCGGCGGTCTTCAGGATTTTTGAAATGTAATCTGACCAATTCGGACTGAACAATTTGCTACCATAACTCCCCAACAATCCGCCGGAAACCTGGTAACGTACAATCATATTCAGTATAAGCGTTGCTGAATAACCAGCTGCAATTACAAACAAGTTTTTGAGTGGCATGCCTTTCCTGTATAACAAAAACAATACAATGCCTGGAAGGGGGAGAATAGTTTCATATCCGCACAAACCAATAAAATAGCATAAACAGGAAAGCAGGTATTTCCTGGAAGCAGGCATTTCCGAAAACGCAATCAGCAAAGAAAGAAATCCGAAAAAACACGCCATCATTGATGCTCTTCCTACTACCCATACAACTGATTCATTATGGTAGGGGTAAATAAGAAATAAAATTGCAGCGCTCCATGCAAAAAAAGTACGGTTTTCAACAGGTAGCACCTGGCGCATAGAGCAAAACCTGTAAAGCATATAGGCACAGCTACCATGAATAATTACATTAAAAACGTTAAAATATAATGGATCAAAACCGCCCATCAAGTAGGATAAATACAAAGTAATATCCGATAGAGGCCGGAAGAATTCACGGATAAAAATTTTATGCTGATAAACCAACCGGTATAAAACTGCAAAATCATCCGACGCAAAATTCTTATTCAATACAGGTGAGAACAATAATAGCGATGCCAATAAAAAAATACAATAAGTCCAAAGGTTTGCTAAGTTGCTTTTTTTATCTGCTGCAGGCATTGTCAATATTAAACAGTTTAATTTTAAAAAGTGCAGGTTTCTATATCTTGCTAATTGCAACCATGATTATTTCGTAAAATCATATTTTGTTTCAATTTAATCTTTTCCACCCTGGCCCGTTAATTATCCAGCGAGCGCTTGCCAGGATTTCTATTTTTGAAGGTTTTTAACAATGGCATGCCGGAGCACTCTTTTTTTATTTACAAAAATGGTGTCGATATTATAATATTCAGCAAATCCATTGTCCCAGTCTTTTTCTGCCAGGTCATCGCAAATAAATATTGACTTTGGATATAAAGGAATTAGTTTTTTAAATGGCTTATTAAACAAGGCGGGAATATTTTTATCGACAAAATCATTCCAATAATAATCATAGTCCATCAGCTCAACACTTTGCTTGCCTTGGTGAATTGCCTCCTTAATAACATCAATTCGCTTATCATACACATGGCTGAATACAAACCCGGATCCAAGATCTATAAAAGCTTTTTTGTAATTAAAATTTGTAAAAATGGTAATCATCAATACAATTGCCGATACCTGTCTCATCGCCGTAAGTGTTGGTAGTGTAAAGTTCTGTCTCAACCTTACCGCAACAGTCAATCCATATAAAAACATGGATAACAGGAAAAAAAATGTAAATAAATTGTTGGCTCTGCCGGGTAAACCATTCTCTTTAAAAATAAAAACAATAAAATAAGCGACCAGGCAACTGCCAAGAATCGCCGACGCAAATAGCGCTATACCCTTCATACTTTTGGCATTCAAAGAAAGCGGGGGCAAATTAAAAATCAGGAAAAGCAAAATACTCCAGAAAACAGGGGTACTAAATGCTGTTGTTATCATCATTAAGTATTGAATAAGGCCCGCTGAAAAAGCATAAATCGCGCCCGGCGATGCTGTTAAACCTGAAGTTCTGCTATTGGTTGCGGGCGAAAGAAGCAGGATAGCGGCACTTACTGTACCTATAAGCACCAATAGCATTGTATAATGCCGGAAAGCGCTTTTCGTATAATAGCCAGCGATTGTAAAAAGAACCAATACCGGATAAAGTAAAAATATCATGACTTCGTTGCTGCCAAAAATCAGAAAAATGAGTATCGCGGATAGACCCCAGTACTTTTTACTTCCTGTATTGATGAAAACGATATAGGCACTTATAAAAAACATAAACAGCATCAGTGGCAATTGATAAATTATGCCTGCCGCCATCCAGTAAAAAGAAGATGCAACATCCGGAATCACTGCCAGGTAGATTAACAGAGCAGTTACAGCATAACTGGCAAGTTCGATGCTTTTTAATGATGCCTTAAAATAGTATTTATTCAAAGTATTTATGATGGAACCTGCAGCTACCATAAATAATAACATCAAACAAAGCGGTATTAAAAAATAATTAGAAAACACCGTACGCATTGATGTAAGTGATAAAAATACTGACATCGAAAAAAATCTTCCGGAAAGATGCAGATAAGTCTGCTTACACATTTCAAATATGCCATACCTGTTGGTATAGAAATTAGGTGTGAGATCGTCTGCAGCAGGACGTGTAAAAAAAGCAAGTATCAGGTAAGGTAATAGAGCAACAAAAGGAATTACTTGAATTAATTTACGTACGCTTTTTGTCATGTAAGATTCTAAAAATGAAAATTATTAAGCAATCCCTGTAAGTATCAAAATCAGTTTTTTATGAAAACAGTTAACCTGCTAACTGGTAGCAATAATGCCTAAATACCCGGTGTATTATAACTGCGCTGAATCTTTCAAACTTTTTTCCCTTTCATTGCTTTTCCTATGGCCACGTCCATCAATCTTTCAGCGTAAGGTTTTGAAACATTGTTTAATGCCTCAATTTTGTTATGAATTGAATCCTTGTCCCCATTATTTACAACTATCCGAAGTTCTTTCATTGCATCAGATGTACGTTTCATTTCATCATCTGTGAGATAATCAGCATTTTTTTGAACAAAGTTTTCTGTGGTAACCAAAAGTTGTTCCGCTTCCGTTAATGCTTCAATCAAAGCTCTATTCTTTATATCCTCTTCTGCATGCGTTATAGAATCCAGCAGCATTTGTTCTACTGCTGTATCGGTCAGACCAAATTGTGGCTTAACTTCAATAGCTTGTTCAACGCCACTTCTCAATTCTTTCGCTTTCACATTTAAAATACCATCGGCATTTATCAGGAATGATACTTCTACTTTTGGAAAACCGGCAGGCATTGCTGGTATATTAGTGAAATTGAACTCCGCCAATTTGCGATTGTCTTTAACCAAATCTCTTTCGCCCTGGAAAACTGCAATACGCATTGAACCTTGCCCATCTTTTTGGGTAGTATATTGACGGCTTACCCCTGTAGGTATTTTTGAATTGCGGGCAATCAATACATCCATCAAGCCCCCCATTGTTTCTATACCCAATGATAACGGCGTTATATCCAACAGCAAAAAATCTTTGTTGTTTCCTGCTAATATATCAGCCTGAATTGCCGCACCCAACGCCACTACTTCATCCGGGTTCACATTGTCATGTACTTTCTTTTTAAAAAAATTCCCAACCATTTCTTTGACAAGCGGCACTCTTGTAGACCCACCTACCATTACTATCTCATCTATATCTTCAGTAGTGAGCGCTGCATCTTTAAGAGCATTCATGCAACATTGAATAGTTTTGTCTATCAGCGGCTGAATAAGTTGTTCAAATGCTGAATTATCCAATGTCAATTCCAGTTCATTAAAATGGCTGGTGAACTTCTTGTTGGTTGACAGGAAGATCTTAGCTTCTTCCGCCTTCAGCCGGAGAGACTGTGCAACACTTTTATTAGCATCCAGAAAATCCGGCGAAATGTGATTGGCCTTGATCCAAAAGTTTACAATTGCATTATCAAAATCATCTCCCCCAAGGTATGTATCTCCGTTGGTACTTAAGACTTCAAAAATACCATTGTTAATATGGAGGATAGAAATATCAAAAGTTCCACCACCCAAATCATACACAGCAACTTTTTTTTGAACCTCTTTATTTAATCCCAATCCATAAGCTAAACTGGCCGCTGTAGGTTCATTGATGATCCGCAATACCTCCAAACCAGCCAATTTTCCGGCATCCCTTGTAGCCTGTCTTTGAGTATCGTTAAAATATGCAGGCACAGTTATAACTGCTTTTTTTACTGGTGTTTTCAGAATGTGTTCTGCCCGATGCTTCAATTCCCTTAAAATGAAAGAAGATAATTCGATGGGTGAATAAAATGTATCTCCCACCTGCACTTTTACCAGGCTGTCAGTCTCATCATCAATTATTTTATAGGTAAAAAAAGATGCGTTTTGTCGTATGTCCTTATAAGACTTACCCATTAAACGTTTTGCAGAAAAAATGGTGTTGGGTGTGTCTGAGACAAGATATTCCTTTGCGTCTGCACCCACAGTAACTGAACCTTTGTCTCCAAAATGGATCACAGAAGGAACAAGCGAACTGCTATCATATTCTTTCAACACCAATGGTTCTTTTGACTGGGGATGTATAACAGCTACCAGGCTGTTGGTAGTGCCAAGGTCTATGCCAACAATTATTTCCGCTTGCTGCAGGCTGCCGGTTGATATATTGATTCCTATTTTTGCCATAATCCTTTGCGATAAATGTACAATGTACAACATGCAAAGTTCTATGCAATCGACCAAAAAAAAAATTCCGAAAGATAGATTGGGTTATGAATTTGGGAAAATTATGAACCCCACACCTCTTACGTTAGAAAACGGGAGAATCAAAACTAAGTCGTCTGTCAACCTAATGGCTATCTATTTAAGTGGGATTATCAATTTACAAATAAGCAAATCATAGTCGTTTACAGGAACGCAGATTATTTCGTTATTCAAGCCAAAAATTGTCACAACATCCACATTTCATATTTACCAAACTATGGTAAAAAAAGTAGTATCCTTTTCTTCAAATTCCTATTAAATAATTTGAATTTAAAGGTTCCCAGTTTTTACTAAAAATATAATAAAAGAAAAAACAGGTGGTAAAATTTTTTATAAAAAATTTTACCACCTGTTTTTTTATTTGAATAGCTACAGCTTCAACATCGCTATTGATATTTCAAACTTATCTCATCAGATACATTTTCCCGTATCCCCTGTTAAAAAACTTGTCAGTATTGTCACCATCACCTGAATATTTATCCAGTCTTTTTCCTTTTAATGTTGTTACAAAACGATATAGATATACGCCATTGGCAAGACGCTGACCAAATTGATCATTGCCATCCCATTTATAATCGGTGATATTTCTGCCAATATGAAGTGGCCCCAGTTCCTGCCTTGTTATTTCACGTACAATTTTACCGGTAACGGTTATAATCTGAATTTTCATATTATCGGGTACTTCAGAACCTGTAATCGTAAATACAAATGCGGTTGATGTAGTAAATGGATTGGGGTAGTTGAGCAGGTTGCTTACCATGGGCTTACTGATTATCCTGAACACAACTTTATACTGGGTGGTTCCGGCCTTATTTCCACTTCTGTCTTTTCCGGTTACCAAAAGCTCATACTCATCACCGTCTGCACTCACCTGGGTTAAGAATTGCGGGTTAAATTCAATTGACGCAGTATTATCAGTTCCGCTCACTGCAGGAATAAATCTTAAGGTATCTGTGCCAAATTGAAAGATTTTGAGAGAGTTATCGGCAAGCGAACGTACCTGCACTGTCATACCTGATGTATCATTCAACAGTAAATATTTTGCCTCATCTTTCAACTTAATCAGGATATGTGGTTTTGACGACACAATATCCCGGTTAAGAATATGTACATTGTCAAAAGTCACATCCAGTAACGGGTTTGTCTTATCCGGTCTTACATAAAAATTACGGAACATGAAATTATTAAAATGATATTGTTCGGGTTGATCACCGTCGGGATTGAAATCTATATATAATGTATTCAAGCCACTGTAATCCTTGGTGTCGATATCAAAATCAATTCGAAGTGAATCGCCGGCAATCAATGGTTTTTTCTTTGAAAACGGAATAGCATGCTGAACATTGTTTTTATCCAGTATATAGACTTTAATACGGAGACTATCGAAAGCGGTTATACTAATATTTTTAAACGCTATTCCGAAATTCAGGTGCTCTCCAACATCCAATGAATCGATGGCCTGACCAGGCGTTTTTGTTTTCAGGTAAATATTTGGTATCAATGCTCCTTCGGGTAATGGATCAAAATTCAATCTCCAGTAGCTCAATTGGTAAGGTGTAAGCGTAACCGAATCAGCATTTCGCATCCTTAGTTTTATATAAGGATACTGAAGCGGATTTATTGAAGAAATATCCAAATCCTGTTGTGATTTATCCAGTGAAAACAAAACAGTTTCAATGCTATCACTTGTAACACCAATTACTGAAACATTCGCATTGTCACTTGAATTTGGTTCCTGGCTACTTCCTCTCCAGTGAAGTTGTTTCCAGCTTTTAGCCGGCCCAAACTTAGGAGAAGTGATAAATCCAACCGTGTCCGGTGTGAGTAAATCCGTTGAGACGGTTACCCTATCAAATGTGCCGACAGTTAAAGCTGATTTTGATGCAAATGAGAGATCTCCCTTTTTGTAAACAAATATCCAGGCCCGGGCAGAATTAAGTGAATCAATATTCACGAAACCAGCATTCAGCAATTTGGTATAAATGCTATTTCCCTGCCCATAAATACTTTCATCTGATTTCCATGTAGCAGAGTACGAATTGGGATTATCCACATCAAAACTTCTTACCACTACATAATAACCACTTGGTATTGAATCCATGAAATCCGCAATTACTTTCCTGTTTGCGGCAGACATGTAAGAAAATTCAAAATTATAATTACGGTTATATTTACAATTGGCACTTGCGCTTCCATATAAATTCAGGTTATTTCCATTCTCGTCAACGTTTTTCCAGGGTGCCAGTGTAATAGGATTAATAACATTAAAAAGCAAAGAGTTACCAAGGCAGGCACTTTCTATTTTTTCTGGTTTACTTGCTATTTCAACTGAAAAATCATTGTCTTGGTTGCCACCATAAGGATATACTCCGTTTTTGACAAATATGTTTGTGATACGGGTGCCGAATTTCCAGGAGCGATTACTTGCCATTGATATTTCGCTAACATCCGAAGCAAGGTGTTGAAAGTAATGAGATTGATTAGCACCTGTTGACGAATTAGCCAGATAAATGAAAGAAGCGTTGTTCCAGACATACTGACCACCTGCGGCTGGCACCAGCGCAACGCGCCAGTAGTAAACAGTACTGTCCGCGAAAGTAGTGGACGGATCAAACTCCAGCAATCCGCCAACAGAAGATAAGGTCTTGGTAATTTTACTCAATGAATTAAAATCAGCTGTGGTATCCATCTCCATTACATATTGCTTCAAACTGCTCAATGGATTAGCTGTTGAAGCATATAACTTAATATTTTGCTGATTTACGATTGAATAGTCATAAGGATAAACAGGTCTTGCTTCATCCTCGTAAACAAAAAACTCTTTTGTTATGGTATTATTTAACTCCGATGTTTCCGTTACGGCATTATCTGCATCAACTGTTATAATAAGCTTATTTGAGCCCTTATCCCTGGTAGCAACAATTGGCACAGCCAAAGAGACTGAATCTTTATAATGCGTACCGGCAATCTTTTTCCGCAATAAAACAGCGATTGCACCATTGGGATATTGTTGTTTAACTTCTACTGTTATAGAATCATTTATTGCCTTTCCAAGGTTATAAATTATGATATCCGCTTTGTATTTATCTTCTGCAACTGACACAAATTGCGGACTTATTTTTACCTGTGGTTCTTCCAGCACATAATCCGGAAGTGGCGAAAAATTAAATTTCAATGCGGGGTCACCATGTAAAGTCATCTCTTCAGCGTGTAACCTGGCATAGTAATCACCTGTTCCGGCAATTTGTATCAACTGCTGCGCTGCATCTCTGGCAATTTTTCCAAGCGACGCACCGTAATCGGATTTCCCCATTATGTTGTTGAAATTGTTGAGATATATGTTGAGGTAATTAACTATACCAAAGTGTGTAGAAGCGAAAAAAGCTATCCCTCCACGTTGTTTAGCCAATGTGAATTTTTCAGACAATGACTGATTAAAATCAAAACGTTGTGGACTAAATGTAAAAAAATTACCGGCGTTGCATCCATTCACAGAGAACACCGGGTATTTACCAGCATTATTATAAGCCTGGGGATTTTCAATATTAAATTCCAATGTAGTAGATGACGAATGGCCAAAATAAGTAACAAGGCTGAGTCCCTGTTCAAACAAGTTTGCAATATTGTCGCTTGATAATTGTTCTACCGGATTGGAAGAGTTTTTGCAAAAAATCTCAACGTTTGCTCCTATTAAAGTATCCTGTAAAATATCTTTATATGAATCCATATAATTACACAAAACTGTTCCAAGGTAAACGTCACTTGCACCCGTTACAAACATTATATTCTTCATCCATGCTCTGCCTGCAATTGTATTGGGACTGTTTTGCTGTGCTGATTCGTACTCTTTTACTTTATCAAGGTAAACAGAAACTTCCGCAGGCGAAACTGCGGATATACGTCCGATGGGTGTTATCGCAATCGGGTTGGCTCCATCTGCAGAAGCCAGCATATTATCGGATGCAGGCCACCCAAATGTGGGCACTAAGTTTAAGCGGTCATCTATGGGATCTGCTATATTTGCGCGGTATTCATTATATGCTACTCCATGTCCAATCAATAAAACAAATTGAATCGGAACATTAAATTTTGCTCTGGCAAACCGCAGGTAATTTTTAACGGATAATGGATGTTTCTTGATACCAAATGCAAATTGATCCACCAATTCGTCAATATCTACTACCTTAACGTTGAACCCGCCCCCCACAGCCGAACCCCTGTAATTTTTATAGTCATTAACCGGGTTCACTCCATTGGCTCCATTATACAGCAATGGATTTGAAATAATCAGGTAATTGCCCTGGTTTGCAGCATTATTAAAATCAATGAAATTTCTGGTGGTGAAGTCTGATGGGGCTATATTTTGAAAATTAGTCACCTCTTGGCTTACCAAAATAAATTTCCTGTCTACCATACTGGGTGCAATGGCAAATTGAACGGTACCTGCAACAGATAAATCCCCGGTATACCTTGTTTTATTTGTTACATCATACAACACAGGTGCCGTACTGCCATTGTTGAAATTGACTACCTGCAGAAAATTACCACTACTGGTTGCCGGTAGTTCGAAGATAAAGTTGGAAGCACCACCAAAATTAAACAACCTGGGGTAAGTCAATTCAAAATAAGAGATCACAATTCTATCTGTACCAGTAGTTGAATTATTCAAAAATTGAACATCAGCGTTTCCTCCTGCTATCAGTGAAGCAGGTATTGATGCAGTTGCGATGACATCACTGAAATAATCACATAAAGTATCTTTTACAAGTGTGCCGTTGACTTTTGCCTGTATGGTTCTTGTATTAAGTGCATTGCCTGCCGCTCCAAATCTTAATTGTGCAGGCTGACCAGCAGGAGCAGGATACAGGTTTGAAATAGTAGAAGTTCTTGGACCGCCGGGATATAATTCTTCCGTACTCCAAAATTCCCCCTTGTCATAGGATGATGAATAAACATATTCACCCACTACTGCAGCAAATCCAGGATTCTGACGTTCCTTAAAATAGGTTCCTGTTGTATACATGAAATAAGGTTCTGCCGGCAAACTGTTACCAGCGACATTATTTGTAACATCTGCAAAGCGCAAATTAGTTCCGGCATTTGTAGTAAGGAAATAGACAACCGTGTCGCTTTGTAAACTTATTTTATCAGTATGTTGATAGTTGGGATCCCGGTAAAGTGGTTTATCTGCTTTTCCGTCATTTGCTTCCCCCCAGAATTCTATATAACCATTAGCAGGCAGTGAGCCAAGTGCAACCGACGTATACAATGGTACTTCCACTCCGTTTCTCCACAATTGAAAATCCTGTGCCACTGTTGCAGACAACCCCATAGACGCCAAAGTTGGCTGGGGTATGCGAAACAAACCAGTACGTGCTGTTTTAAATTTATAATATGTTTTAGCGGGATTGATCCATTCATTGTTATACGGCTGTGCAAAGCTGCAGGCGCTGTACAACAAGATGGCAAGGGTAAATAATTTCTTCATGGTTAAGAGTTTCCCGGTTTTCATTTAGGATACAGGCTATTTTTTCTGCTTCTTTTTCAGATCAAGCTTCAATGAAAAAATATGGGTATACAATGGATTAGATTGATTGGCCAGGTTAGTGAATGCATAGTCAATTTGCACATTTGCTATCTTAAAACCTGCACCTACACTTGGCTGATAGATCCATACGTGTTTGGTATTACTCGAATCGCTTTCATCCAGTGCTTTTTGAAAATTATTGATCCCAGCCCGTACAAAAAATACATTTTTAACAGAGGCTTCAAGGCCAAGCTTTGGATCAATGCTAACTGCTTTGGATGAAATAACTGTATTCCTTCTTCCGTCAAATGTAAAGTCCACATTGGCTTCAGCAAGCAGGTTTACACTTTTACTTATTTTGAAATTATAAGCACCCCCTGCTATCAGTTTAGGTGCGGTCAATTCTGTAGAACGTACCGGAATTTCGTTCTGTGTGAGATAAAAAACTTCGCGCACTTTTTCATTAAGACTGTAAGACCATGCATTGAATGTAGTAGTTACATCTCTTGCCATCAAACCCAGTTTCCAGTTTTTATGTTCGTATTGAATGCCTGCATCAAAACCAAAGCCCCACGCTGTGGCAAAATCACCCGCCTTGCGGTGAATAATTTTAGCGTTGATTCCAAAATTGAGGTTGTGCTTCTTTTTTATTTTCAATTGCTGGGCAAGAGAAAAAATCAGTGCATAGTCTGCAGAAGAAAATGTAGTGATGTTATCAAAGTTGATGGTGCCATCGGGTTCAACAAGAAAAATGGTGTTGGGAATATCATCTACTGCAAAACGAAGCAAAGAAATACCAAGGGTTCTTTTACCGCCGCTGATGGGAATCGCTAATGTGCCGTAATCATATTTACCAATGCCAGCAAAATACTCGGCATGCATTAAATCAAGTTGTGGATTGTCTTTTACATTCACAAGACCCGCCGGATTCCAGTAACCAGCGGTTGCATCATTCACTGAAGCCACTTGTGCATTGCCCATTGACAAGGCTCGCGCACCTGCGCCAATATTTAAAAACTCATTGGAATATTTTCTAAACTGGGCAGTTACGGTAATACTCATTAAAATTAATGAGCCGATCAACAGCGGTTTAAGGGTCTTCATTTATGCAATTTTCAGTATAAGCAATTGAATAGACTTGTTTTAACGAATATTGGCTGCATCTTTCCTGTCAATTCAAAAGCCCGGATCGACTTTAAATACGTGAAAAGATGATTTAATGTTGGGTAACGGCTGCCCGGGGCATTTTATTGCCTTTTTAAGAGTACTCATGTATTAAGAATCAAGTACTTTTGCGCAAAATAGTTGAATACCATGAATTTGATGGAAGAACTGCGCTGGCGGGGCATGTTACAGGACATAATGCCGGGCACGGAGGAACAGTTAAACAAAGAAATGACTTCGGCCTATATTGGTTTTGACCCTACTGCCGACAGCCTTCATATTGGCAGCCTGGTACCGATCCTATTGCTGGTGCACTTGCAAAAAGCAGGTCATAAACCTATTGCTCTTGTTGGTGGTGCAACAGGTATGGTAGGTGATCCCTCCGGTAAAAGTGAAGAAAGGAATTTGTTGAGTGAAGAAGTGCTCCGGCAAAACCAGGAAGGAGTAAAAAAACAGTTGATTCAATACCTGGATTTTGATGCTTCCAAAAGAAATTGCGCCGAGATGGTTAATAATTATGATTGGTTCAGGCAGATGGGCTTTCTGGAGTTTATCCGCGATGTTGGAAAGCACATTACCGTTAACTACATGATGAATAAAGACAGTGTAAAAAAAAGATTAGAGGGTGAGACGGGAATGAGCTTTACGGAGTTTACTTATCAACTGGTGCAGGGATATGATTTTTATTGGTTGTACAAGAATAAAAATGTCAAACTCCAAATGGGGGGTAGCGATCAATGGGGGAATATTGTAACAGGAACTGAATTGATAAGAAGAAAGGCTGGCGGCGAGGCATACGCATTTACCTGTCCTTTGATTACAAAAACAGACGGGGGAAAATTTGGAAAAACCGAGAAAGGGAATATCTGGCTCGATCCGGACAAAACAACTTCCTACCAGTTCTACCAGTTTTGGTTAAACGCCGCAGACGCTGATGCAGAAAAATGGATCAGGATCTTTACCTTCCTTACAAAAGCAGCAATAGATACATTGATTGAAAAACACCGGGCCAATGCCGCCGCAAGGGAATTGCAAAAAACACTTGCCAGGCAGGTTACCATTTTTGTTCATGGAGAATCAGCCTACAAAAAAGCAATAGAAACAACAGAGAAATTGTTCAGCAATCAAAATGCACCTGCTGAAAGCCTGAGTATTGATGATCTTGAAAATATGGAAGGCGTTGTGAAATTTGATTTTGCTGCTGAAAAAATAAATTCAGGTATAGACATCATTAGCTTCCTGGCTGAATCAGGGATTTTCTCCAGTAAAGGCGAAGCAAGAAAGATGCTGCAAAGCGGTGGTGTGAGTATCAACAGGAATAAAATAATTGAAATTACTTTCAGTGTAACAGGTGATCTTTTACTACACCAACAATACCTTCTTGTACAAAAAGGAAAAAAGAACTACTACCTGGTGAAATCAGTTTAAATATTTCCTTTGAATGAATTGATCTGGTTATCTTTTATTTCAATAAATGGGGACGTTCTTTGTATATTTTCAATATAAATTCTCCAAATATTGTGTTGGCCCAGGCAAACCATTTGCGGGAGAACCTGGTTGCATCGTCTTTGTGAAAACTTTCGTGCATAAAGCCAGTGCCCGCATGACATTTTTGTAACATGTCAAGACAAAGTTTTATTTCCTTATCATCTTGGCTGGTGATACCCCGCATAATAATACTAAGTGGCCAGATCATATTTTCTCCGGCATGTGGTCCGCCGATCCCTTCACCGGCAGCACCTTTATAAAAAAATGGGTTATTAGCAGATAGCAGGAGCTTTCTTGTATTGGCATAAGCTGGTATTGGCTGCTTCACAAGGTATGGAAGCGATAGTAATGATGGAACATTCGCATCGTCCATAAGACTATAACTTCCGAAACCATTTATTTCATAAGCCAGCACTTCACCGTATTCTTTGTGGGTAACCGTACAGTATTTTAGTGCCCCGGTAATTTCACTTGCAAGGGATGTTGCATCACGTTGCAATTGGGTATCATTGCCGAGGGCTGATTTCATTTTTATTAGCTGGCGCAGCGACTCCAGCGCAAAAAGATTTGAAGGAACTAAGTAAGGAAATATAGTAGCATCATCACTTGGTCTGAACATAGAATGAATCAATCCAATTTTTTTTGTAGGATATCCATAACCACTTAATGGCACGCCGTCTGTGGCCCAACTGGTTTTTCGCTGAAATGTGTAGGGACCATTTCCATCTTTTCTTTGCTGCTCTTTAAATGTCTTTACGATCAGTTTCATTGCAGACACCCAATCATTGTCGAAAGCTGAAACATCTCCTGTAGATTCCAAATAGCCATGTGACAAACGGATAGGATAACATAAACTGTCAATTTCCCATTTGCGTTCATGAATACCTGGCTTCATATCAGTAATATCTGATTCCTTCCACTCACTTATTTTATTTTCATCTTTATAGAATGCATTGGCATAAGGATCTTTTAAAATACATTTAACCTGGCGGTTGATAACTCCTTTTATCAGCTGCTGCAATTGTTTATCCTCTTTCATCAACGGCAGATAGGGCCATACCTGTGCGGAACTATCGCGCAACCACATGGCATCAATATCGCCCGTTATCACATAGGTATCAGGTTTTCCATTGATCATTTCAAAATCAACCGTTGTGTCCAACGTGTTGGGGAAACAATTTTCAAACAACCAGCCCAGCTCCTTATTACCAATATTTTTTTTGATGGCCTGAATGGTTTGTTCAACCGCCGCACTTTTAAATTTGCGTTGCGATTCAGCAATCCTTACCAATGGAAAATCTGCATTGGAACGGGCGAAAGATTGATTTCCTGAAAGCAATATACCGGCGGTGGCAAATGACGATTGCTGTATAAATTTTTTACGGTTCATATGGTAAAAATAAAAAAGTCAGCCCGATAAGCTGACTTAAATTATTATATCTTATAAAATCTATTCCACATCTACCTGCTTCTTTATAACCGAACCTTCACTGGTTTCCATCAAAAATTTCCTCTCATTGATGATATAACCATTTCCTTTCTCACAAAAATGTACAACCAGGTTTTCTACACTAATGGGATTGCCTTCGGGTATATCCGCTATATTGGAATGCCTGATATCATGACCATCAATAATAATAACAAGCCCGCTACCGATGGCTTCCATTTTATTCCCTTCTGTAACCAGCATACCCGTATCTTCTCCCAATCCTATTCCAATACAGGAAGGATTGGTAGCAACGGCCTGGGACAATCTTCCAAATCTTCCGCGTTTTTCAAAATGACTATCGATGATTATGCTATCTATAAAACCAAGCCCCGTTGTAATTTTTACTTCTCCTTTTAAATGAGCGCGCGTTGCATTGCCTTCATAGATCATGGTATTGCTCATGGCCATGGCTCCTGCACTGGTACCGGCAATCACGAAGTTTTCATTTCGGTAACGATCGTGCAGGATTTTCAAAAATCGGGTACCCCCAAACGTGGCACTCAGTCGCATCTGGTTTCCTCCGCTAAACATAATGCAGTCACAACGACGGGCTCGTTCAATGTATTCTTCGTTCAATGCATCTTCACGGGTTCGGATATTTAATATGCCGATATTGGTGCAACCAATTTTTCCAAATGCATTCAGGTAATTGTTCCCAACTTCATGGGGGATGGTGGAGGCTGTGGTTATGACTTCTATTCTTGCTGCCGGGCCACCGGATTCTATCATGATGCGACGAAGAATGCCCAGTTCAAAGAAATTAAGATTATTACGGTATACATCGCCGGTTTCAAGATCAGTGCCCTTATCTTCTGCACCTCCTATCGCTATTAATTTTCCTTTCGGTATTGCCATATTATTTCTGTGATTGCCTAATCTGACAAAAATAACGGAAATACAAGAAAGGAATTGTCTATATGAGATATTTTGATCTGTATGAATTTTATTATCGCGTATTGATTATTTAGTATTTCGACTGCTGCCACATTTTTTTTGTAAGATAATAAACCAGGATACCACTGGCTGCGAGTATGAGTCCAAGTAATGCAATTTTACCTGTTGAATAAAATACAAAAAGCCATATACATACTGATAAAATAACCGGCAGTGGATATAACCACATTTTAAAAGGCAATTGATTTGTACCCTCCCGTTTACGTAAAAAAATGACGCCTATTGATTGCGCAATAAATTGTACTACTATTCGCATGGCCAATATAGCATTGATAACATCACTTAATTTGAATAACAAACTGAAAACAAAACCAAGTCCGCCTAAGAATAACAGTGATACATAAGGGAAATTTTTTGTTGAATGCAATCTGGCAAATACCGGGAAGAATTGTCCGTCTGCCGCCGCTGCATAGGGCACCCTGCTATATCCCAATACCACAGCAAACAATGAAGCAAATGCAATCCACAGGACCAGCATGGTTGCAATGATACCGGCCTTAGTGCCATACACCTTCTCCATAAATGTGCTTACAATAAAATCACTTTTCATGGCTTGTTGCCAGGGAATGACACTTACGATGCTAAAATTCATCAACAGGTAAAGCATTGCAATTCCAAAAATTGAAATAAAAATACTGCGTGGAATATTCCGTTGCGGGTTTATTATTTCGCCACCGAGATGACAAACATTATAATAACCGAGATAACTATAAATGGTCTTTACGGAAGCCTGGCCAATCAACAATGCAAAGGACAAACTAAACAGTGATTCTCCTTTACCGCCTGGCAAGAAATTATAATCTACCTGTTTATGAGTTAGACCACTGATGATGATCCATAAAAGAGTAATGATGACGCCGACCCAAAGCAACACAGAAATCTTTCCAATAGTTTTTATATTGCGATAAAGCAAAATAGTGATCAGTATTACCACCGCACCTGAAATCATTTTTCTTTCTATGCTGCTTAATGGAATTAAATAACTGAAGTATTGTGAAAATCCAATAGCACCCGAAGCAACTACCAAAGGAGCCTGCAGGCAGGTTTGCCATACAAAAAGGAAAGACATGAGTGATCCCCATTTTGGACCATAAGCATTTTTTAGAAAATTATAACTGCCACCAGCCAGCGGAAATCTTGCACCCAGTTCACTCCAGATCATTCCGTCTGCAAAAGCTATCAAAGCACCAAATATCCAGGCCCATAAAAATAGGTGACTTCCCATCATTCCAATCACCATAGGCATAACCACAAAAGGACCGATTCCGACCATGTCGATCATGTTGATGGAACTTGCCTGCAATAAACTAATCTCGCGTTTGAGTGCTGGTGCTGGAGACATCAGTAATGGTTAGTAATGGATGTAAATTAAAAAGTTTGCAGGCAATCGCATTACTATTTTTATCTGCTGCAATCTACAGCACTGATGTATTAAAAAAGATCACTCAAATAATTATTAAAAACCCGCTGTTTTGGCAAATGCTGTAATACCATCTACTAAAACATCCAGGTTCTTGGTTGTGGTATATACATTGGGCGTTATTCTCACACCTTTTATATTTTCCCACTCTATGCCTACAGTATGAATTTTATATTTATCCATTAAAAAACTATCCAGTTCACCCGGTTTTTTCCCTTCTATGGCAACTGAACCAATGGCACAACCAAAACCTTTTTTCATGGATGTATTAAGTTTCACCTTTGGAATATCTTTTACCCGGCTCATCCAGTAATTTTTCAGGTAGAGCAATCTTTCTTCTTTTCGTTTGCTGCCTATCATCTCATGAAACTCGATCGCTTTCCCTATTGCCTGTTCAATAAAGAACGGTCGCGTACCCAGGTTCTCGAATTTGCGAATGTCTTCACTTTTGGGATCTCCGCCGGCAAACAACGGATAGATGTTTTTAATTTTTTCTTTTTTCACATATAGCATACCACTACCAATACAAGCGCTTAACCATTTATGTAAGCTGGTACCAAAATAATCTGCTCCCAGATCCGGAATGGTAAATTCAAAATGCGCAAAACTATGTGCCCCGTCTACCAAAACATCAATTCCTTTTGCATGCGCTGCATCTGCAATTTTTCTAACAGGCAATATTTGCCCGTTCCAGTTTATTATATGCGTAACATGCACCACTTTTGTTTTAGCGGTGAAAGCTTTGATGTACTGACTGCTCAAATAATCATTGTCTTCACTGGGCAATTCTAAATTTATCCAAACCAGTTTAATTCCTTCACGTTGCTCTCTTTGTTTCCAGGCATTGATCATATTGGGATAATCCTGTTTGGACAATACCACTTCATCGCCTGCCTTTAAATCCAAACCAAAAATGACCGTTTCTAATGCTTCAGATGCATTGCGCTGGATTGCAATTTCTTCAGGGTTGGCACCGGCTAATCTTGCAAGATTTTTTCTCAAGGGTTCGCGTCCCTGGTCCAGTATGCGCCACATATAATAACTCGGCGCTTCATTGCACATATCATGGTAACGTTTCATGGCTTCCTGCACCACTTTGGGTGATGGGGCCACACCGCCATTGTTTAAATTTATCAGCGAAGGAGAAACAGTAAATGATTCCTGTATATAATACCAGAAATCTTCATCGCTGGCCAGTTCATTGGGTGCAATCCCCGATGCAGCATTCAATGCTTTTTGCAAATTGCGGCTCCATGCGGGCTGTGTAAGTGTTGCAAATAAAGCAGTGGCTGAAAATGATCCGGTTTTGCTGATGAAAGAGCGACGGTTGAAAGCAGTCATGGTTTAACAATTTAATGCATAAGGGATATAAGAAAGTTAGGAAATAATCGTCAGAAATTTACCCGGTTAAGCAAATTAGATCTTTCCAAGGGCTAAAAAATTTTGCGGTCGTTCAATTGTTGGTCGCAAGGTATGCAGCACAAAGATTTGCAGTTGGCTGACTAATCAAAAAAAACTATATTGAATGTTCAACACATTTCTATTATGAAAATTCTTGAGATAAAAGTTTTAAAAGGACCTAATTACTGGAGTGTAAGACGCAACAAACTCATTCAAATGAAACTGGATTTAGAAGAGCTGGAACAATTGCCTACAAACAAGATTCCGGGCTTCAGGCAAAGGCTGGAAAAAATGTTTCCGTCACTTTTCGATCATCGTTGCAGTGTAGGAAAACCAGGCGGTTTTTTTGAACGTGTGGATGAAGGCACCTGGATGGGTCATGTGATTGAACATATGGCACTTGAATTGCAAACATTGAGTGGAATGGATACCGGTTTCGGTCGAACCCGCGGGGCCGGTGAAACCGGCGTATATTATGTTGTATTCAGTTATATGGAAGAAGATGCCGGTGTGTATGCAGCGAAAGCCTGTGTACGTATTGCTGAATCATTGATACAGGATTTGCCATATAATTTGGAAGAAGACATTCAGCAGTTAAGAGAGATACGTGAAGACACAAGGCTGGGGCCATCTACTGGTTGTATTGTTGATGAAGCTGTAAAAAGGGGAATTCCTTTTATTCGTCTTAATAAACAAAGCCTGGTACAACTGGGTTATGGCATTCACCAGAAAAGGATCCGTGCCACCATTGCCAGCACCACCGGTAATATTGCGGTTGATATTGCATGCGACAAAGAAGAAACAAAAAATTTACTGGAGGCTGCTGAGATCCCGGTACCGAGTGGCACGGTCATTAAGACTGAAGAAGGTCTGAAAGATGCAATCGGCAAATATGGGTACCCGTTAGTAATAAAGCCGATAGACGGGAATCATGGAAAAGGCAACACGACTAATATTACAACATGGGAACAGGCCATAAAAGCCCTGGAAGCTGCCAAACAATATGGTAGAAATGTAATTGTGGAAAAATTTATCACTGGTTTTGATTTCCGGGTTTTGGTGATCAACTACAAATTTATATGCGCTGCATTGCGAACGCCTGCCAGCGTGGTGGGCGATGGCATACACAACATACAATGGCTGATTGATGAAACAAATAAAGACGCGAGACGTGGATACGGCCATGAAAAAGTGCTGACGCAAATTACCATTGATCAGTTTACACAAAAAATGCTGGATGAACTGAACTACACACTGGAAAGCATTCCAGGAAAGGGCGAGCTGGTTTTATTGAAACCTACTGCCAATCTTTCAACAGGCGGAACTTCCACAGATGTAACAGATGAAGTACATCCTGCCAATATATTTATGTGTGAACGCATTGCAAAAATCATTGGCCTGGACATCTGTGGTATTGATATCATGGCTTCAGACTTACGCACACCAGTAACCGAAAATGGGGGCGCCATCCTGGAAGTGAATGCCGCTCCTGGTTTCCGTATGCACATAGAACCATCGGAAGGACTTGCCAGAAATGTTGCCGAACCGGTGGTGGATATGCTTTTTCCAAAAGGAAGTGCGGGAAGAATTCCAATTATTGCTATCACGGGTACCAATGGAAAAACCACCACTACCCGTCTGATTGCTCATATCGCAAAAAGTTCCGGTAAGAAAGTTGGCTATACCACCAGCGATGGGGTATATATACAAAACCAATTGATGATGAAAGGCGACTGCACCGGCCCCCTCTCCTCAAAATTTGTACTAAAAGATCCTACCGTAGATTTCGCAGTGCTGGAATGCGCACGGGGCGGAATTCTCAAAGCCGGTCTTGCTTTCGAGCATTGTGAAATAGCTGTTGTTACCAATGTAGCTGCCGATCATATTGGCCTGGGTGGTATCAACAGTGTTGAACAAATGGCCAAAGTAAAAGCAGTGGTACCGGAAACCGTTTTCCCGCATGGTTATGCAGTATTGAATGCAGACGACGATTTGGTTTATGCCATGAAAGAAGATCTTGATTGCAATGTTGCCTTGTTCAGCATGAATGAAAACAATCCCCGAATCAAAGAACATTGCAGCGAAGGAGGACTGGCAGCTGTATTCGAAAACGGTTTTGTAAGTATTTTAAAAGGTAACTGGAAAATACGGGTCATGCATGTAAAAGAAATACCGCTGACCTTCGAGGGAAAAGCATTGCACAATGTCAATAATTGTTTACCGGCAGTGCTGGCAACTTACCTTTTTCGAGACATAACCATTGAGGACATTCGTTCAGCACTGACTTCTTTTGTACCCTCTTCTTCTCAAACACCCGGGCGATTAAACTTTTTTAAATTTAAAAATTTTACGATACTGGCTGATTTTGCCCATAATCCGCATGGACTAAAATTATTGTGCGAATTTGTAAGCAAACTTGAATATTCAGCGCGCATTGGAATTATTTCCGGTACCGGAGATCGGCGGGACGAAGATATCCGCGAACTGGGTGAGATTTCTGCCAGGCATTTTGATGAAATTATCATTCGCTGCGATAAGAACCTGCGTGGCAGGACGGCCGATGAGATAATTGGCTTATTGAAAGAAGGGATCAACAATGTAAACCCGGATTTACCAACAAAAACAATTGCGGATGAAAATGAGGCCCTGGAATATATTTATGCAAATCATCAACCCGGTGCCTTATATACAATAATGTGTGACGTTGTGGCCGGTGCGCTTGATAAAATCAAGCAGTTGAAAGAACGGGAGGACAGTATCAGTAAAGTTTAAAGACCCGGTGTAAGGTATAAGTTCTAAGGTATAAGGGTTGAAAATTTGCAGTCAAAAGCTATGAGCGAATTGTCTTCATTTTTAAAGCTGACAGGCCTTAAACCCTGTGCAATAAACCTTTTACCCTAACAAAATTCCATTTGGGCGAAAACCCTGCAAACCTTATTTTTGCACTCCATTTACGGATTGGCCTATAGTATAATGGTAGTACAACTGATTTTGGTTCAGTTAGTCTAGGTTCGAACCCTGGTAGGCCAACAAAACCATCTAACCGGTATAAATAATATTTGTACCGGTTTTTATTTTTTGTACTGAATCCTGTATATCGTTCCCTTTGAATCATCAGACACATAAATGGATCCATCAGGTGCCTGCGCCAGTCCGCAGGGTTTGTGCTGATCTTTTTCAACAATAAAATTGCTGGCAAAAATCTCCCATTTACCCGAGGGTTTACCGTTAACAAAAGGAACAAATGCTACCAGGTATCCCTGGTTCAACTCGGGTGATTTGCCGTGAAAAGCGATAAAAGCTCCATGCTTATATTTTGCGGGAAACTGGTTGCCCGTATAAAATAGCAAACCGTCTGGAGCAAGGTGTGCAGGAAATGCAACGATGGGATTGATTGCGTTTTCAGCACCTGTCTTTTTACCATCGCCTCCATATTCCGGCGCCAATATTTTTTTGTGCTGGTAATGATCATAATAAACATAGGGCCATCCTCCATTGGAACCTTTATGCAGCTCATACATTGTTTCTGCAGGTAACAAGCCCTGTTGTTCAGCTGTAAAATAATCAGGATATAAATCGTGCAGTTGATCCCGGCCATGTTGCATTATAAACAACGTTTTCGTTTGTGCATTCCAGTCAAGTCCTACAACATTTTTAAAACCTGTAGCATAACGAACACCGTCTTTGTAATGTTGATTAAGTTGATTGATTTTGAATTTCCAGATACCACCAACTGAGTCCAGTATTGGACAAGGATTGGGAGCAATTTTAGATGCAGGATCAATGAGACATGCATTTAAATAAGAACCTGCGTTTACATAAATATTATTGTTATCGTCAACAGCGATAGCTTTTGAATTATCACGGTTTCGGTTCACCAGTCCGGTAATAATTTTTTCCGGCGATGCAGGATGAATTACTTCTCCATTCTTATCCAGTTGATACCGGTATACGTCATCATTGGAGGATGCATATAAATAACCATTCTTTATACAAATACCGGTGCCTGCATAATCACCAAATGCCACTTGCTGGTTGAATTTACCTTCACTTGTCAACCCTTTTAAATAAATTATCCCATTACCTTCCTTCAGCTTTGCCAATTTCACATACAGCCCGCCACTCTTGTTTGTCGCCATATGCCTGGCTCCTTCTAATTTTTCTACTACTATAGTAGATGTAAAACCCGGTGGAAGCTTTAGGTCCTGCGCATTTGAAATGTTCTGAAGCATCAAACCAATTAGAATAAGTATTGACCTGGTTTTTATTTTTAGCATAAAAAAATTGTGAATGGCTAAGATAAGGATAACCTGTTACAACTTTTAAAGAGGTTGATGTAAAAGTTTATGTGAAAAGAGAGGAGTCAGTAGATAAACAATCAGGTATTGGACAATGTTACTATTTCGGTAAAAATTTAATATATGTCGCCACCAACGCATTTTACTTCGCAAAAATCAACCAACTTTATAAAACATTCATGCTGGCTATTCTTATCATAGCTGGTTAACACGGAAAAGATATGAACGAAGGATTTTACCAAAGCATTTTTGAAAAACAACAACAAACAGAAGATGTTCCACCCAATTCGGTGATCACGGATTGGGCGCTTCAATTGATACGTCTCTTATACCCGGAACAATCGAAACAGTTTTTTTCATCCTCTCATCAATTTAAAGCGGCCTTCAAAATACTGGAAGATAATTTAACAACTATTCTGGAGGGTACCGGTGCATGCAAGGGTTGTAATAATAAAAAAAGATCTTCCATTTTTTTTGAATCATTGCCTGGCATTTACCAGTTGCTGAATACAGATGTCAGTGCTATTGTAACAGGTGACCCCGCAGCAAGAAGTGAGTTTGAAGTGATTAGAACTTATCCCGGCTTTCTAGCGATATGCTTCTACAGAATAGCGAATGCATTATTACAATCCGATGTTCCCCTGTTACCACGCACACTCACTGAGTATGCCCATTCACAAACGGGCATTGATATTCACCCCGGCGCTGCCATTGGTGAATTCCTCTGCATTGATCACGGAACCGGTATTGTTATTGGTGAAACCTGCGTTATCGGGAACCATGTAAAAATTTACCAGGGTGTTACTTTAGGAGCTTTAAGTGTTGATAAGAACATGGCGAATTTAAAACGGCATCCTACAGTAGAAGATCATGTAATAATATACTCCGGTGCTACCATACTGGGCGGAGAAACAGTCATTGGCCAGCACAGCATCATCGGTGGTAATGTCTGGCTTACTAAAAGTGTTCCTCCTTATTCTTCTGTTTATCACCGTGCAAATATTGAAGTAGTAGAAAGAAAACTTACTGATTAATAAAATGACAATGGCAAGTATACTTGATTTGGTAGGAAATACGCCAATGGTAGAGATAAAAAAACTCAACCCCAATCCCAATGTAAGAATGTATGCCAAACTGGAAGGCAATAACCCCGGGGGCAGTGTGAAAGATCGTCCTGCGTTGAACATGATAAAAAGTGCATTGGAAAGAGGTGAAATCAAAGCTGGCACAAAATTGATAGAAGCAACAAGTGGTAACACCGGTATAGCACTGGCTATGATTGCACGACTATTTGATTTGGAAATTGAACTGGTAATGCCATCTACTTCAACACGTGAAAGAACAGTAACAATGGAAGCATTTGGCGCGAAAGTTACTTTGCTGGATAACATAGAAATTTGTCGCGATTATGCAGAAGAAAAAGCCGCAACGGGCAATTACTTTTTATTGAATCAATTTGCGAACCCCGACAACTACATGGCGCACTATAAAACCACGGGGCCTGAAATATGGAAAGACACGGCAGGTAAGATTACACATTTTGTAAGTTCAATGGGTACAACGGGAACCATTATGGGCAGTTCAATGTTTTTCAAAGAAAAAAATCATGCTATACAAATAATCGGATGCCAGCCGACAGAAGAATCTTCTATTCCCGGAATCAGGAGATGGCCAAAAGAATACCTGCCAAAGATTTTTGATCCGAACCGGGTTGACCGTATAATAGATGTTTCCCAGTCAGACGCTGTACAAACAACCCGTTTACTGGCCAGGGAAGAAGCCGTATTCGCCGGTATGAGCAGCGGCGGCGCTGCATCCGCTGCCATCAGGTTGGCCGCTGAACTTGATAGTGGTGTTATTGTTTTTATTGCCTGTGATCGCGGGGATCGTTATCTCAGCAGCGATTTATTTGGATAGTCATACTATCGACTATGCCTGTTTGCTTTTACCGGTATTTTTTTTACCAGCCGGACGATTGTGTAACTTTTGTTCGTGGTTGACAGTTGCTTCATCTATTGAATGGGTACTATGCAGATCATTATTGCTCTCCGCTAAATCTGCCAGTTTAATATAAAATTTTTTTAGCAGCTTTAATTCATCTTCTGTTAGATCCTCAACGTCTATTAAACGATTGCTGGCATCTTTATTCACAGAAATGAGTTCATTTAATTTGAGGTGAATGGCCATCGTATCCTTGTTCTGCGATTGCTGTATAACAAAAACCATCAGGAACGTTACAATGGTAGTACCGGTATTGATTACCAGTTGCCAGGTATCGGAAAAATGAAACAATGGCCCTGTAATTCCCCAAACAATAATTACGAGCAATGCAATAATAAACGCTGATGGACTACCGGTTGCTTTTGTAACACGATTAGAAAATTTATCAAACAGTTTTGAGAATGAAGAATAGCTTTTGTTTTTCATGAGTGATTTTAAACGTAAGTTAACCAAATCACTTTTCTGGTAGCTGTTAACTTTGTTAATACCAATAATGCTGATGAAAACAAATTCAAATTAACTGCAGCGGATCAATTATTATTTAATTGCGCAATGCATATTTTAAGACTGTCTTTCCATTGAGGTATGACTACTTTATAGGCAGATTTGATTTTTTCTTTATCGAAAACTGACCAGGCTGGTCGTTTCGCGGGTGTTGGATAAGCCGTTGTTGGAATTGCATTGACAACGCAGTTGCCGCCGGTAAGTTCTTTGATGGCAACTGCAAAATCATACCAGCTGATAACGCCTTCATTGCTGTAATGATAGATACCAGGCTTCCATTCAACACTTCCTGACTCACTGCTCTGTATAATTTGAAAAATGGCATTGGAAAGATCGGCGGCATAAGTAGGAGATCCAACCTGGTCGCTGACAACATTAATGCTTTCTTTCTCCCGCATCAGTCGGATCATAGTCTTTACAAAATTGTTTCCGAATGCTGAATAGACCCAGGAAGTCCGGATGATGATGGCGTCGGGATTATTTTCAAAACACAATGCCTCTCCTTTAAATTTAGTGGCCCCATAAAAATTTACCGGGCTGGTAGTATCACTTTCTTTATAAGGCTGGGTGGCAGTGCCATCAAAAACGTAATCTGTAGAAATATGGATAAATTTTGTTCCAAACATTTTGCAAGCCGATGCCAATACTCCTACTGATTCTGCATTTACTAAAAGTGCCAGTTCTTTTTCCTGTTCTGCTTTGTCTACTGCAGTATAAGCGGCACAGTTAATACAAAATGAAGGTTTTTCAGATTCAAAATAATGACGCACCAATTCAAATTGATGGATAGGTAAATCTTCCTTCGACAAAAAAAGGAAATTAAAAGATGATTGCATAGCCGCAATCATTCTTATTTCTTTACCCACCTGGCCATTGGCACCTGTTACTATAATTTTTGGTTTAGCCATAAAATAAGTTATCCCTGAAAGACAAAATTGTGAACACAGTTTTCAAAAGAAGAAAGTATCAAATCTTTTGGAGACAATATCATTTTGTCAGCCGGTATTCTCCAGTCAATATTTAAAAATGCATCATTATACATTAAACCACCTTCCTGTTCTTTATTATAGAACGCATCGCATTTATACATTACTTCCGCAGATTCGGTTAATACAGAATACCCATGGGCAAACCCCTGCGGTACCAGCAATTGCTTTTTGTTGACGGCAGATAATTCTATGCTATAATATTTTCCAAAAGTAGGAGAACCTTTGCGCAGATCTACTACCACATCCAGGATACTTCCCTCAAATGCACGGATCAGTTTTGTCTGGGCATGCGGGTTTTTTTGAAAATGCAAACCACGCACCACACCGTAAATAGATCTCGCCTGGTTATCCTGTACAAAGCGCATGGCAGCGCCATTATTATGAAATAATTTTTCGTTGTAAGATTCAAAAAAATAACCCCGGTCATCGCCATACACGGCAGGTTCAAAGACCAGCAAATCCGGAAACTCAGTTTTAATAAATGGCATGTTGACTATTAATTTAATTATCTATCGAATATTAAATAAGCTGGCTGATATTCTTTGAGTTGCTATTTAATGAATCGTTCCATTGTACTCAACGTCTTGCATATTGCGCATCATAATATTTCTGGTAATTACCACTGGTTACATCATTTATCCAGTCCTGGTTTTGCAGGTACCAATCCACTGTTTTTTCCAGTCCTTCTTCAAACTGCAGCGATGGTTGCCAACCCAGTTCTTTGTTAAGTTTACCGGCATCAATGGCATATCGTAAATCGTGGCCAGCCCGGTCTTTAACATAGGTGATTAACTTTGCAGATTCTCCCGCGGTACGGCCCAGTTTCTTATCCATGATGCTGCATAATAAATGCACGAGGTCAATATTCTTCCATTCATTAAAACCACCCACATTGTATTTTTCTGCAATTCTTCCTTTGTGAAATATAGTGTCAATGGCCCTTGCATGATCTTCTACCCATAGCCAATCCCTTACATTCTCCCCTTTGCCATAAACCGGCAATGGTTTGTTATTTTTGATATTATAAATCATGAGGGGAATTAATTTTTCCGGGAAATGATGGGAGCCATAATTATTAGAACAATTGCTGATAACAACCGGCATTCCATAAGTATGATGATACGCCATTACAAAATGATCGGAGGATGCTTTTGACGCTGAATAAGGTGAACGCGGATCATAGGCGGTTTCTTCTGTAAAAAATCCTTCTTCACCCAATGAACCATAAACTTCGTCTGTGGATACATGGTAGAATTTTTTTCCTTCCCAATTGTCTTTCCAGTTTTTTTTTGCAACATTCAAAAGTGTGGCAGTGCCCATCACATTGGTGCGAACAAATGCAAGCGGATCCATGATAGAACGATCTACATGGCTTTCCGCAGCCAGGTGAATGACCGCATCAAACTGGTATTTTGAAAATAATTTTTCAATTGCTTCTGCATCAGTAATATCTGCCTTTTCAAATCCGTAATTTGTTGCATTTTCAATATCTGTCAGGTTTTCCAGGTTTCCGGCATACGTGAGTGCGTCGGTATTGATGATCTTATAATCTGGATATTTATTTACAAAAAGACGTACAACATGCGAACCGATAAAACCGGCACCACCTGTTATCATTATTGTCTTACTCATTTTCATTACGGGATTTAAGTTTAGAAATTATTTTTTGCCTCAACGATCATTAAAGGCTCCAGTATTTTAATTTTGAAAATTTATTGCGATACAACCCCTTCAAATCTGCAAACAATGCATTAGGATTGGTAATGCCCAGCAGGAATGGTTCTGTTAAATTCTTGTATTCATCATGTGCCACCGCAAGGATAACCGCATCATAATTTTTTCCAATCTCAGCGGTCATTTTCAGCCCATATTCATGTTTTACTTCATCAGCGTCTGCATGTTTGTCAACAAAATCGATCTGCAGGGAGTAATCCAGCAGATCCTTCACCAGGTCCGCCACTTTAGAATTACGTATATCGCTTACATTTTCCTTGAAAGTAGCACCCAGCACCAATATTCTCGCATTGGCCGTGTCTTTGGCATTTTTTATAATATGCTGCACTACTTTTTTAGCAACGTATCGGGGCATGTCGTCGTTTACAAAGCGACCAGCCGCAATAACTTTTGAGTTATAACCCAGTTGTTGTGCTTTGTAAGTTAGATAATAAGGATCTACTCCTATACAATGACCTCCAACAAGACCCGGCGAATATTTCAAGAAGTTCCATTTTGTACCTGCTGCCTCAATTACATCATATGTATTGATCCCAATGCGATCAAAAATAATAGAGAGTTCGTTCATCAATGAGATATTCAGATCGCGCTGTGTATTCTCAATAATTTTACCAGCTTCAGCAACTTTAATACTGGGTGCGCGGTGCACTCCCGCTTCAACAACAATTTCATAAGTCCTTGCTATTTCATCCAGGCTTACCGCGTCGCATCCGGATACAATTTTTATGGTATTCGTAAGCGTATGCACTTTGTCACCCGGGTTTATTCTTTCAGGAGAATAGCCCAACTTAAAATCGGTACAAAATTTTAATCCTGCATGTTGCTCTATTAAAGGCAAACAGTCTTCTTCGGTACAACCTGGATATACGGTTGATTCAAATACAATATAATCACCTTTTTTTACCACTTTACCCAACGTCTCTGATGCTTTTTGTACCGGCGTAAGATCCGGCACCTTATGATCATCAACCGGAGTTGGAACAGCCACAATAAAAAACCTCGCTTCACGCAATACATTTATGTCATTTGTGAAAACGATGTCTTTATCGATAAAAGCGTCTGATGTAAGTTCGCGGCTGGGATCGATGCCATTTTTCATTAAATCGATTCTCCTGACATTGATATCAAATCCAATCACGGAAATTTTTTTCGCAAATTCCAATGCAATGGGTAATCCAACGTATCCCAGGCCAATAACAGCCAACTTTGCTTTTCTATCTATCAAATCCTGGTATATCAGCATTACTTGATACTTTTAAATTCTTTGGGTTGTTTAACCAGCTCTTCTTTTGGTAGCGATTTAAAATAGTTATACGTTATTTTCAATCCTTCGGCCCTCGCCACTTTCGGAGACCATCCCAAAATTTCCTTTGCTCTTGTAATATCCGGTTTCCGTTGTTTCGGATCATCGGTTGGCAAAGGTTTATAAATTATTTTCTGTGTTGTTCCGGTGAGTTTGATAATCTCTTCAGCAAAATCTTTTAATGAAATTTCATCCGGGTTACCAATATTTACAGGCAGGTGATAATCGCTCATTAGTAACCGGTAGATTCCTTCTACCAGGTCATCTACATAACAAAAACTCCTGGTTTGACTACCATCGCCAAATACAGTAAGATCCTCCCCTCTTAATGCCTGGCCAATAAATGCAGGTAAAGCCCGGCCATCGTTCAAACGCATCCTTGGTCCATACGTATTAAATATGCGGATTATTCTTGTTTCAAGACCATGGAAATTATGATATGCCATTGTAATAGCTTCCTGGAAACGTTTTGCTTCATCATATACACCCCGTGGACCCACTGGATTTACGTTGCCCCAATATTCTTCGTTTTGCGGATGCACCAATGGATCTCCATATATTTCAGAAGTTGATGCAATGAGCATCCTCGCCCCTTTGGCTTTCGCCAATCCAAGACAGTTATGCGTTCCCAGCGATCCTACTTTTAAAGTTTGTATTGGAATTTTAAGATAATCGATTGGGCTGGCTGGTGATGCAAAGTGCAGGATATAGTGCAACTCACCGGGCACATGGATAAACTTTGAAATATCATGATGATAAAATTCAAATTGTTCCAGTTTGAAAAGATGTTCAATATTTTTCAGATCACCTGTGATCAGGTTATCCATTCCTATTACGTGAAAGCCCTCTTTGATAAAACGGTCACACAAATGCGAACCCAGGAAACCTGCAGCGCCTGTTACCAAGACCCTTTTTTTGCTCATATATGGTTAGTTATTGTTCTACAGTTGATGAATTGGCAGGTACTGCTACTGCGCGGCCCACGCTTTCATAATAGAATCCCAGCTCTTTAATCGCATTGATGTCAAAAAGATTGCGGCCGTCAAAAATTACTTTGTTTTTCAGTGAACCTACAATTTTCAAAAAGTCTGGTGTCCTGAATTCATTCCATTCTGTAGCAATAATCAGCGCATCTGCCCCTTTGAGACATTCATACTGGTTATCAACATAAGAAATCTTATCGCCCAGTAAATTTTTAACATTGTTCATCGCTTCCGGATCAAAAGCACTTACAGTAGCGCCTGCCGCTAGCAATGCATCTATCATATACAATGCGGGTGCCTCTCTTATATCATCTGTATTGGGCTTGAATGCAAGACCCCACAGCGCAAATTTTTTCCCTTTCAGGTCGTTCTTAAAATATTTATTAATTTTTGGAATGAGATGCAGTTTCTGATTCTCGTTAATTTCCATTACTGCATTCAAAATTTTAAAATCATAATTTACATCGGTGGATGACTTTACCAAAGCCTGCACATCTTTTGGAAAACAACTTCCCCCATAGCCAATTCCCGGAAACAAAAATCGCCTGCCTATTCTTTCATCACTGCCCACTCCTTTCCGCACCATGTCTACATCGGCATCCAGCTTTTCACACAGCAGCGCTATCTCGTTCATGAATGTAATCTTTGTAGCCAGGAAAGAATTAGCAGCATACTTGGTTAATTCTGCTGAACGTTCATCCATGAAAATGATTGGGTTACCCTGTCTTACGAAAGGATTGTATAAATCGCTCATTACTTTTCGCGCTCTTTCAGAAACGGTTCCCACTACTACCCTGTCTGGTTTCATAAAATCTTCTACGGCTACCCCTTCCCGTAAGAATTCCGGGTTGGAAACCACATCGAACGATCCGTTGAAATTTTTTGCAATGGCCGCACGTACTTTTTCTGCTGTGCCTACCGGTACGGTGCTTTTATCAATAATCACTTTATAATCGGTAAGAATTTTACCCAGGTGATCGGCCACTCCCAGAATGTATTTTAAATCCGCTGACCCGTCTTCACCCGGAGGTGTCGGCAAAGCAAGGAATATTATAGTAGCATTTTTGATCCCTTCTTCCAATGAGGTAGTAAACTTCAGCCGTTCTTCCCGAAGATTGCGCAAAAATAATTTTTCCAGTCCGGGTTCATAAATGGTTATCTGTCCGTTAGCGAGTTTATCTACCTTGTTTTTGTCAATATCAACACAAGTCACATTATTACCGGTTTCTGCAAAACAAGTTCCAGTTACAAGTCCTACATATCCGGTTCCAACTACGGTTATATTCATTGATAAAGTTGTTAATTAGGTTTAATGATTGATATATTCCAGTACTTTGGCTGTTATAAAATTTAATTGCTCATTGTCCAGTTCTGTATGTATTGGTAAAGAAATGACACGTTCCGTTAACCAGTCTGTTACAGGCAGTTCATAGGAACTTCCTCCAAAAGCAGCAAACATTTGCTGCCGGTGAGCAGGAACCGGATAATAAATCATAGAAGGTACATTGTTAGTTGCCAGGAATTCATTCAATCCATTACGGTCCACGCCTTCAAGTGTCAAAGTGTATTGATGAAAAACGTGATTGCTATTGTTTACCCGGAAAGGAGTGGTAATTTTTGAATGTCCGGCAAAAGCCTGGTCATAAAAATCCGCCGCTTTCCTCCGGGCTGTTATATATTCATCCAGGTATTTCAATTTCACATTTAAAACCGCTGCCTGTATCGTATCCAAGCGGCTATTACAACCAACCATATCATGATAATATCGTTTGCTCTGACCATGATTGGCAATCATTTGCAACCGGCTTGCTAACGTTTCATTATCCGTAAATATTGCGCCGCCATCGCCATAACAACCCAGGTTCTTAGACGGAAAAAAAGAAGTTGTTCCGATGGTTCCTATTGTTCCAGTCTTCTTAATTGTACCATTTCTGAATTTGAAATCGCTGCCAATTGCCTGGGCATTGTCTTCTATTACAAACAGGTTATGTTTCGCCGCAATCTCCATAATGGCCTCCATATCGGCCGATTGGCCATATAAATGGACTGGCACAATTGCTTTTGTTTTTGCTGTTATCGCCTTTTTAACGGCTTCCGGATCAATGCAAAATGTTTTTTTATCTACCTCAACAAACACAGGTTTCAGTCTCAGTAACGCGATTACTTCGGTGGTGGCAACATAAGTGAAAGAAGGGGTAATTACTTCGTCTCCAGGCGTTAATCCCAATGCCATCATGGCAATCTGTAACGCATCGGTACCATTTGCACATGGAATTACGTGGCGGATTCGGAGGTATTCCGCAAGACTTTCAGCAAACCGTTGAACCGGCTTTCCATTAATATAGGCTGAACTGTCCAGCACTTCCTGTATTCCTTTGTCCACATCCTGTTTAATATGGGCATATTGCTGCTTAAGGTCAACCATTTGAATGGGCCGCATAAGGTTGCTTTTTATTCGGGTGCAAAAATAACAAAATATAGGTAGGGTGAAAGTTTGATTTTAGATTTGCGCGTACTAACCTATTAATTACCTGATGATAATTTTATACAGGCTGTTCATTTGGCTCTATAAATGGGGCGCTGAATGTATCTCCCCATTTAATAAAAAGGCACAACGATGGTTAAAAGGCAGGCAAAATATTTTTGAATTGCTTGAAAAGAAAATTATTCAGGATGCGGGGAGCATTATTTGGTTCCATTGTGCCTCGCTGGGAGAATTTGAACAAGCCCGGACCTTGATAGAAACTGTCCGCCATCAGTTTCCGAACTGCAAAATTTTGCTAACCTTTTTTTCTCCTTCGGGATACGAAATAAGAAAAAATTATACTGGCGCAGACTTCGTTTTCTATTTACCCATGGATAGTAAAGCAAATGCTGCCAGGTTTCTTCAAATTGTTAATCCGATCCTTGTTATCTGGATAAAATATGAATACTGGCATTACTACCTGGCAGAAATAAAAAATAAAAAAATTCCACTCCTGCTGGTGTCTGGTGTTTTTAGAGATGACCAGCCCTTTTTCAAATGGTATGGTGCGTTTTACCGGAAGATGCTGGCTAATTTCTCCTGGCTCTTTGTGCAAAATACAGCATCAAAAGACCTTTTAAAAAGGATAGGAATTTCAGATAACGTAAGCGTAAGCGGTGATACAAGGTTTGACCGTGTGATTGAAATTGCTTCACAGTTTAAGGCTATTGCTGAAATAGATCAGTTTATCGGTAATGCAAAAGTAATTGTAGCCGGCAGCACCTGGGAAGAAGATGAAGAAGAACTCGATCATTTTGCCAATACAAATAACGCGATAAAATTCATTATTGTACCCCATGAAATTGAGGAATCGCATCTGACAGACATTGAAAAACTCTTCCGCCATTCAATAAGATTTTCTGTATGGCAAAACAAAATAACTAAAGGAGAATGGGCGATGGACAATCATTCATCCAATGTTTTAATAATTGATAATATTGGTATGCTGGCAAGTTTGTACCATTATGCAACCATATCCTATGTTGGAGGTGGATTTGGTAATGATGGCGTTCATAATGTACTGGAAGCCGCTGTTTATGGTAAGCCGGTAATTTTTGGTCCTGTATATGAAAAATATGCTGAAGCAATTGGGCTTGTTGAATGCGGTGCAGCCTTTAGCGTTGAGAATAGTTTGGAGCTTGAAGAAAATTTAAAAATATTACTGAATGATGAAGATTTGTATAAGGACGCTTGTGCTTCCGCCCGGCAATATGTTCTTGCAAACCAGGGTGCAACAGAAAAGGTAATCCGATATATTCAGGAAAAACGTCTTTTAACCAATTGATAAAAATGTTGCGTAGTGGGTTTGCTGTCATCCCAACCCAATTTTACCTTTAATTCTCTTTCTATCCAATATTCTGCTTCGGCCATAATTCTGAAACCATTGAGTGTTTTGATACTTCGTTCATACATTGCATCGTCACCACGGAATAATTCACTTACAAAAACATACCGGTCATTGATTCCTATTCCCTTCTTCAGATCCCTGATAGGTGTATCGGTAAGAATTTCCGCCAGTTCTGTTTTTTGTATTTTCAAGTGATCATTTAATGATTTTCCATTTTGACCCATGGTATCATTAAGTTCCTTACGATTTATTTGTTGCGTTAAAGTGGGGGTTTCTTTCATGGGATCAAACAACCACGCATCCTGTTCCGATTTCCTAGTTGCGGGTACGCTGTTGTATTTTTTTTCATCCGGTTGTTTAAATTCATGGACTGGTTCCACCAATTTATCAACACTGGTATCTGAAGTTGCCGGCATATACCTGCTATGAGCGGGCATTACAACGGAAACTTTTGAACTGCCTAAATTATGTTTCGGAGACTGGCCATTGGGGGAGAGTTCAAGCTGTAACTGCTGAACAATGGCAAGCAGAGAAGCGGCATCGGCATTCTGAGACGCCTGTTCATGCAACTTATTTATCAGTGCTTTAATTTTTTCCATGGGTTATGGTACATTTGAATATTGGTATGAAACATAAAGTTAGTAAGTATTTAAAGCAAATTGTGTTAAAACATGTTCATAGAACCCAACTTACATGCTGAAAGAAGGGGATGGATCGAAGTAATCTGTGGCTCCATGTTCAGTGGAAAAACAGAAGAACTTATCCGCAGACTCAAAAGGGTACGCATTGCTAATCTGAGGGTAGAAATTTTTAAGCCAGCCATTGATGTTCGGTACGATCAAATCAATATTGTTTCTCACGACGAAAACGCTATTGTTTCAACACCCATTGATAATTCTCAAACCATTCTTTTATTGACCAATGAAGTGGATGTTGTGGGTATTGATGAGGCCCAGTTTTTTGATGACCAGTTGCCCGACGTATGCGATCAGCTTGCGTTGCGTGGCATACGGGTTATAGTAGCCGGCCTGGATATGGATTATCTTGGCAAACCTTTCGGACAAATGCCATTTTTGTTAGCCAAGGCAGATTATATCACCAAGTTGCATGCCATTTGCGTAAAATGTGGAAATATTGCAAACTACTCGTATCGTAAGTCAGAAAGAACGGGTCAGTTATTACTGGGAGAAAAAGATTCATATGAACCCCGATGCCGCTATTGTTATCAGGAGGCCGATTGATAGCAGATAAGTTCTGTCCTTTATAATGTTTGAAATTATTTCAAAACTTATAGACGATGCTATTTGAATAGCTGTAATAAAATTTGAAGATGGGCACAACCGGACCAGCATCATACAATCCATTGTATTTAATTCCTATTACAAAATGTTTTGAAATATTGAAATCAAAATTAAAAAAACCTGAAACCCGCGGTTTCAAAAAGTCATTGAAAGCGGTCTGGTAAAAAAGGATAATTGAAATAGCGGAAGCAGTTGAAACCTGACCCTGCCATTTTATATAACTGTTCCATTTCAACTGGTTACTGGACTGGTTCACCGGGTTTGCAGGAATTTTTACAGAATCCACTGCAGTATAATTCCACAATTCATTTTCAAACATAATACCGGTTGCAACCGTCATTTCCCATTTGCGGCGGTGCCAGAAATTATACCGCAGATTTTCTCCCGTTACAAAACGGTGCAACATGCCGATGGTAGCATCCCATTGGTATTGTACATAAGTTTCCGGATGTAATTGTTCCTTATAATCGTGTCTCCACCGCAAGTGAACATAACCGGTATTCAGGAAACTCTGTGGCCCATTATATGTAAATCGGTTACTTGCCGACAAAACATAAAGTTCATGCCATTTCTGAAGAGATACATCCAGGAAATTACTGGCATCTATTAATGTAGTTTTTTGTTTATCAATCTCCAGTCCCAGCGATACATTTCCATTCCATACTGCTTTCCTCACATAATCCGAAGTGTCTGTTTTATCAATATTGATTATCTGGCCATACAGCACCTGGGAAGTAAATAAAATTAACAAGCAGATAGCAACGGTTTTTAGCTGGCACATAATACTGATGATAAATAAAAATAACTGAATTAATATCAAGCTGTTTACATTTGTTGCAAATAACTTGTTATTAAATCCGCGAAGCATATCATTGCATTATTTAAAAAAGATCTGTTGCTTGAAGTGCGGCAGCAGTATAGCTTCTATGGCATATTGTTGTATGTGGCTGCTACCATATTTGTTTTATACCTTGCTATGGGACAGCCCGAAACCAATGTTTGGAACGGCCTGTTCTGGATGATACAGTTATTTGTTTGTGTAAATGCGGTTGCAAAAAGTTTTCTGGCAGAGAGCAAATCCAGGATGTTGTATTTCTATTCTATTGCCGGGGGCAGGGATTTTATCATTGCCAAACTTATTTTTAATGTTTTGCTGATGATTGTGATGACGCTTACGAGCTGGTTGCTGTTTAGCATTTTTCTTGGCAACCCGGTACTGTATACAATGAAATTTGCGGGAATTACAATTCTTGGTGGGGTAAGCCTGAGCCTTGTATTTACATTTTTATCGGCTATAGCCGCAAGAGCTCAGCAGAACGCAGCATTAATGGCCATTATGGGATTTCCTTTGATCATTCCGCAACTAATGTTACTGATGCGAATTTCGAATATTGTTTTTTCCGACGTTATACAAGCCGGACTAATGCAAATTGTATTGTTGTTAACCGGTTTGGATATACTGGTGATTACAATGGCGGTTATTTTATTTCCTTTTTTGTGGAAAGACTAATGCCTTTTTCCATTGCTCGTTTTTATCATTAAAATTTCGCCAATACCTGAAACGGTCGTTTAAAAATTAAAAAGGCTTGCAGGATATTGATTTTGTTTATCCTAAATTTGCAGCGCTTCGCCAACATATGCTGTTGCCGGTATTAAAAAAAATTTGCCGGCTTTGTATGCAATTGGTATAATATTGAATGTATGCGCAAATCCTGGTGGAAAATAGTTTGTGTTCTTCTTCTCGTTTACACGGTAACAGGTGGTTTTTTATTCAGCGTTCCAGCCCGTGAAATTTTACACGAAACCATAAGAAATTTATTTTTCCATGTATGTATGTGGATGGCAATGATGATTTTGTTTACAACCTCATTGGTATATTCAATAAAATACCTGCGTTCACAAAATTTAATGCATGACATTTACGCGGTAAATTTTGCAAAAGTGGGGATCCTTTTTGGCCTGCTGGGTTATACAACCGGTGCCTTATGGGCTTCTTTTACCTGGACTGAGTTTGCCAATAACACCCAGATTTTTACAGAACCTAAATTAACGGGTGCAGCCATTGCGCTGCTTATTTATTTTGCTTACCTGGTACTGCGGGGTTCATTACACGATATTGACAAAAGAGCTAAAATAAGTGCCGTGTATTCCATCTTCGCATACGTAATGCTGTTTCCTTCTATCTGGATATTGCCCCGCTTGCTGGAAAGTTTGCATCCGGGTAAAGAGGGCAATCCGGCATTAAATTTCAGAGATTCTGACGCAAGATTAAAAGCGGTATTTTATCCCGCAATTATCGGTTGGACACTACTGGGCGTCTGGATTACTTCGTTAAAAATAAGGGTTGATTTATTAAAAGAGAAAAGCCTTTTAAATGATTAAAATGAAATTAGTCTTGCTGGCTGGTTTGATGGCCGTATTACCTGTCAGTATCTGGGCCCAGGTAAATGATCCGGAAAAACAATACACTGCATTTGATATGCGGCACAATGGGAAAATCTATGTAGTAGTAGGCGTTCTGTTGATCATATTGACAGGTGTGTTGCTTTATTTAATCAGGCTGGATAGAAAAATAACGAAGCTTGAAAAAGAAAACAAATGATCTGTACCCGGCGTTATAGAAATCGATTTACGCTGTATAGAAACCATAAAATTTATTTCGTTCGGGGGAGATGCAAATGCAGAGAGAAGTATTTGGAATTTTTTAACTAACAAACGATTGTGACCTTTATATAAATTCAAAAACAAATCTTATGTCAGGACAACAAGAATACAGTTTTTTTGGAGCCGTAGAAAGAAGCTTCGATAAAGCTGCTAAGTTTACCAGCATCGATCCGGGTTTACTGGAGCAGATCAAACAATGTAATTCTGTTTACCGGATGCATTTCCCGGTAAAAATTGGTGATAAAATCGAAGTTATCAAAGCATACCGTGTTCAGCACTCGCATCACAAAACACCCTGCAAAGGTGGTATTCGTTTTTCTACATCGGTGAACCTGGATGAAGTAATGGCACTGGCTGCATTGATGACGTATAAATGTGCCATCGTTAATGTGCCATTTGGTGGAGCAAAGGGCGGTATCAGTATCGATCCAAAAAAATATACCGTGTACGAATTGGAAAAAATAACCAGGCGATATACTGCCGAACTCATCCGGAAAAATTTTATTGGTCCAGGTACTGACGTGCCCGCGCCTGACTATGGAACTGGTGAAAGAGAGATGGCCTGGATACTGGATACATATACGAGTATGCGTCCGGGTGAGATTGATGCGCTGGGCTGTGTAACTGGCAAGCCCATTACACAGGGTGGCGTACGTGGTCGCAGGGAAGCAACCGGGCTTGGCGTATATTATGGTTTGCGTGAAGTTTGTAACATGCCGGATGAAATGAAAAGACTGGGATTAACTACCGGAGTTAAAGACAAGCGCGTGATTGTACAGGGGCTGGGAAATGTTGGATATCATGCGGCGAAATTTTTCAGGGAAGGAGGGGCCAGGATTATTGCGCTCGCCGAATTTGAAGGGGCTATAATGAATGCAGATGGCTTGAATGAAGAGGCAGTATTTCAACACCGGAAAAAAACAGGATCTATTCTCAATTTCCCCGGTGCCGTAAATATTGCCAGTTCGGACGAAGCACTAGAGTTGGAATGTGATATTTTAATTCCTGCCGCATTGGAAAATGTTATTGACGGTAAAAATGCTTCCAATATAAAAGCAAAGATAATTGGCGAAGCTGCCAACGGTCCTTTGACACCGGATGCGGACGAAATATTTGCGAGGAGGGGAATTCTGGTTGTTCCAGATATGTACCTGAATGCCGGCGGAGTTACGGTTAGTTACTTTGAATGGTTAAAAAACCTTAGTCATGTACGTTATGGTAGAATGGAAAAACGTTTTACTGAAAATATGAATAGCCATATATTGGGACAAATGGAAGCCCTGACTGGTAAAACAGTTGATTCGAAGGAAAAAGATTTTATAACAAAAGGTGCAGAAGAAACTGATCTCGTTTACAGTGGATTGGAAGAAACCATGATTGATGCCACCCGTGAAGTAATGGCGGCATGGAAAGCAAACCCGTCAATTCCGGATATGCGTACGGCTGCATATGTTGTAGCAATTAACAAAGTAGGAACCAGTTATGCTGAACTGGGCATATTTCCATAGACTTATAAACGTTATAAAAAAATCCCGCAAAATAATATGCGGGATTTTTTTTTCTAAAGAATCTATTCGATTATTTGAGTATTATTTTTTGCTGGTAGTGAAATTGACCATTTTGAACTTCCAGTATATAGATACCACCCGCAACTGTGCTTGTCAATGGAATATTGTAACTACCACCGTGCACAATGTTCAATCTTCCCTGTTGAATGGTTTGCCCTCCAAATGTGTTGATGCGATAAATGTAATCTCCATTGTGACTGCTTCCGGCAACAATGGTTAGATTGCCACGGGTTATATTGGTTGCTGTAAAATATTTATCGATACTTGTTGCTTCGCTTACCATCACTACTTTTGAAACACTTGTTTTTCCATCGCCATCTATGCTCCGCAGCCGATAGTAAATTCTGCCATTAAATGATTTGTTATCCGTGAATTCATATTGCTGCAAACCTTTCTGGTTTCTTGCCGCAATACTTCCTACGTTGTAAAATGCTATCCCATTTTCGCTGCGTTCTACATCGTAGCGATTCACATTGACTTCATCTGATGTGGTCCAGTTTACCAATACACCTGCATTACTGCGTTTTGCATTAAATTCTATGAGTTTAAGCGGCAGGATTGAGGTAATGCTTCCCAGTACAAAAGATCCGAATGAAGAAATGAGATTGGAAGTAATGGTTCCGGTTGTAGGAATGGTACCGGTGGCCGATCCGCCTACTTGTGTCCAGTTTCCAGTTATATAATTAGCAACCCGAATATCACTTACAACAAAATTAGCCATGGTTATTTTGCTGTTATCCCAGTTCATATCAATCCTTGCCGATCCACCGCTCACCTGGTTCACCGTCCAGTATTCATAAGGATCAACCACTACCAATGGGGCTGCAACGTTTCCCGTATTGGTAGTTGCTCCCGCATAGTTTGCATTAAAAACAGATGATGCAGACAGGCTACTGGCACCAATGGTTCTTTCAACAGTACCATTTCCCAATGGAAAAATAAAATTAGTGGAACCGGTTTTACGCACCCATCCATTCACATGTTTTGTATCACCATCACCAGTATACGAAGAACCAGCCTCAAACATGAGATAATTGGGAGTTGCGGAACTGATAATGACACCCGCTGTAAATGTATGCACACCGCTTACGCTAAGATCATTGTTCAGCGTAATACCGGACGCATTGTTGGATACCAAATTAAAAGTCTTAAAAACCTGGGTACCATTTACCGCTTGTGCCGCGGAACCGTTTAATAATAATGTACCCGTGCCAACTGCCATTGCTGCCTGTCCGTTGATAAGGTTCTGTTTTACGTGCAGGTTTCCATTGTTGGTTAATGCAGCGCCAGACGCGTTGGTAAACGCGCCATTGATATACAATATATCTGTTGGGCCACTTACATAAAGTATTCCTGTGTTTTGAAGATCAGTTTGCGCGGTGGCGAATTGATATAATAAAACAAAGGATAGGGTTAGTAACCGCGTAAAGTTATTTTTCATTGTTGGTTGATTTATGCGACAAAATTTCATTTTCAAGGGCTTGAAGGGCTATTAATTCTTTTTTAAGGGATGCCAGTTTTTTCTGTTGTTCCTTTACTGTATTGATAAGAACAGGTACTATTTCTGCATAATTCATTCCCAGCATTTCCTTTTCTTCATTTCCGGCAACCACTTCGGGTATTATCATTTTCACGTTTTGTGCAATCAATCCGATTTTATTTTTGCTTGCCGGTTTATCTTTCCAGTTGTAGGATACAGGGTTCAGCAGCATAATTTCTTTCGCACCATATTCCAGTGGCGCTATGTTCTTTTTTAACCGGGCATCCGATGTTTGCACTGTACCATTTACTGCCCATACTTCGCTCCATCTTGAAACAGCTGACCCTACACTGTAAATGCTGTTCACCGATGGAGACATAATTCCAGCAACTGTTAATTTATCTGCAGGAGTAATTGCACCTATCCCAATATTACCGGCGGCTGTAATCCGGATCCTCTCATTTGTTGAAGCATATCCACCAGTAAATAAACTCATGTCATAAGCTGGTGAACCATTTCCGATAACAAAATCATTACCACTGCTAAAGAGGTAAGCTTCCAGAGGTCCATTCAAAATAGGAATAAGACTATTACTATACCCGCTGGAATTGATTCCCATGTCTATATAACCCGCGTTCTCATCCCCATTATCTGCCGTAGCTACTACATCAGAGCTTCCAGTATTTCCGCCGGATTTATTTTGAATATTTAATTGCAAATAATTATCAATTTCTCCTTTTGCACTGATTACATTGGTTGAAGAAGTATTCCCTGCATCTATCAGCAGTTTTTCCGGGGAAGCCGAAAAGGTAGCAGAACCAATACCAAAGTTCCCTGTTTGATTTATTAACATTCGTTCTGTATTGCCCGTAAACAAATGCATATCTGTACTATTGTTGGTACCTGTTCCAAGGTAGTAGGCATCAATTCCGGATCCACTGCTGTTAAGAAGCGTACCATTATTACGTGCCGCAAAGCGAAACTGTGAAATCAAATCACCACTTTGTAAATTTTGAGGAGCTGCTATAGTGCCTCTTATTTTCCTCATGAAAAAAGCTGCAGAAATGGCCGCACCGTAGTCATCAAAGTAATAATTGTTGGCAGCATCATCATTGTCTGTTACCAGATGCAATCTCCCTGCCGGCGCAATTGATCCAAGTCCAACAAATCCACCCGTACTTACCCGCATCTGTTCTATATTATTAGTGATAAAAGGCAGGTTGAAATTGCTGATAGTCCCCAGGGATTTAGCAGCTGTCAAACGGTTACCACCCTGGTTCCATGCGCCGCCGACAGTTACTGTTTTACGTACGGGTGCATCCTGCACGTATAACTGCCATGCAGTTCCATCACTCACAAGACGAACCACTTCATTTGATTCGTCCATCGTCCATGAAGCAAGTCCATTAACCGTTTGTGCCAGCGTTGTATTGATTGTAATAACAGGTGCCGGCAAAGTTGTGCTAGCATGTTTTATCCAATATATCCGCCCTATACATCCGGTTGCATCTGGCAACGCAACCGCAACATCTGCAGTACCGGTAAATACCAGTGTATAATCAGTAGCGGTAGCCGTGGTGTTGGTTGTGAAGGAACGAAGGTTAATTGCAAATCCACCCCTGATGTCTGACGTTGAGTTAGGTGTTATGGTACCAAAGCCTATTTGAGCACTCGCAGTTGTACACAATAACATCAACAGGAAATAACTATATAAATTCTTTTGCATAACGCTGTATTTCTGCAGAACAATTTGCTGATGGCTTATAAATTTATTTATGAGCTGCATTTATTTTTTTCTTTAGTGCTGATACTATATTTTGAACATCATCTATTTGTTGCTGCTGTTCTTTTACTGCATTAATTAATACCGGCACCAGCTCAGCATAGTTCATTCCAAGGTTTTCTTTTGCTGCATCTCCTACAACAACTTCCGGTACCAGTTTTTGAACGTCTTGTGCAATCAACCCAATTTTGTTACCTGTCATAGAACTGTCTTTCCAATTATATCGTACAGGTTGCATTAACATCACTTCTTTTAAACCATATTTCAAAGGTTGAATATTTGTTTTTAGCCTGGCATCTGATGTTTGAATAGTACCATTTGCGGCATACACCACGCTCCATCTTGCCGTACTTTTGCCTAATGTATAAGTATTGTCTGCTGAAGGGGCAACTACACCCGCTACCGTTAGTTTATCGGCCGGTGCAGTGACACCAATACCAACATTTCCGCCTGATAATATGCGCATCTTTTCATCTGTATCCGCAAAGCCATTGGTAAAAAAGATCATGTCTTTAGCGGCTGTTCCATTTCCCAAAATGAAATTATTACCGGTAGCATAGAGGTATGCTGTATTAATACCCCCTAAAATGGGATAAGTGACATTGCTATATGCACTTGAATTAATACCCATATCAATAAAACCAGCAGTTTCTGTTGCAGTATTTGAAGATGCCACAACGTCCGAACTGGCAGATCCGCCGTTGGAACGATTTTGAATATTTAATTGCAGGTAATTATTAATTGTACCCTTGCCACTGATTACATTAAAAGAAGTAGTACCTCCGGCATCCACCAGTAATTTTTCAGGATTTGCAGCTGTGAAAGTGGAAGTTCCGATTCCCACATTACCAGATTCGCTAAGGCGAATGCGCTCAACACCACTTGTAAAAAAACGCATATCAGTTGAATCATTTAACCCGCTGATACCTTTGTAATAAGCATCAATGGAAGAACCTGATGTTGTTCCAAGCGCTCCATTAAATCTTGGAACAAACCGAAGAAATCCAATCGCATCTCCATTTTGCAAATTTGCAGGTGCTGCTACAGTACCTCTCGACTTGGTCATATAAATACCCTGGGAAGTACCAGCGCCGTAATCATCAAAGATATAGTCGTTTCCTGCCTCCAGTGCTTCATTAACAAGATGTAATCGTCCGGTTGGATTATTCGTTCCTATCCCAAGAAATCCCGTTGCGCTTAAGCGCATACGTTCAATATTATTAGTAATAAAAGGGAGACTAAAATTGCTGATTGTACCAATGGATTTATCTGATGTAACGCGGTTACCACCCTGCAACCATGCACCACCCGAAGTGCCGGTCTTTGGAACTATTACATCCTGGTTAAGTACATACCAATTGGAACCATCGCTTACAACACGTATCGACTCATCAGGCTCATCAAGCAACCAACTAACATTACCATCCAATGTTTGACCGCCGGTAGTTGCAACAGTTAACACAGGTGTTGGCAGCGTGTTACTGGCATTCTTGATCCAATAAATACGGCCGGTACAACCTACCGCAGTCGGTAAGGTTAACACTCTCGCTACCGTTCCTTCAAAGACCAGCGTATTGTCGGTTGCCAGGGCAGTAATAGCGGTTGTAAATGACCGGTAGTTTACTGACAGCGAACCACGCACATCCAAAGTAGAATTTGGGGTAGTAGTGCCGATGCCAACTTGCGCATTTGTAATGGTTGTTGTAAAAAAAGAAGTCAATAAAAAAAGGAGTTTATTTTTCATACTTTATTGGATTTAAAAAACCGGATACTAATCATGAACGAAAATCAGATAGTATTTATATGTAAATGTTACCTTATTATCTGTTGTAATCAGTTTTTCTATGTACTACTAATAAAAAACCATTAGTTACTATGAAATACAAATAATTGAATGAACTCTGACATTTAGTTTGGATTTATGCTGCCAGTTCTATTAATTTTTACTCTTCACCTGATTTTTTTATACTCTCTATCAATTGCCTCATTTCTTTATTTTGTGATCAATAAGGGATTTAGCAATTAATTTATTCTTCTCCATTCTGTACCATCAGATAGTATTTCGTAGAAATTTGTTCCTGCTGCAATCGGCAATGCAGTAGAAGTTGTAGTACCATCTGTTCTTACAGTTTGTGATAATGTAATTACGCCGGTACCCTGGTTCAATAGCCGGTAAACTTTGCCTGTGCAACTACTTGCTAATGGTAACGTCCATGTAGCGGCAACACCTGTGTTGATTACTACATAGTCGGTAACCAGTACAGTATAGGCACCTGTACCTTTTCTATAGCTTACGGTATGTGAACCAGTCATGGTAAGTCCATTGGCCGTTGCTCTTAAACGTTCATTGGTTGTTGCTGTTCCGCCTGTAAAAAGAATAACATCTTTTGAGGCAGTGGTGTTACCTATTACCAAATCATTGGCGGCCGAATACAAATAAGCGTTATTAACGCCTGCTAATATACCAGTACTTGAATAGGCGCTGGAGTTAATACCCATGTCAATGTAATTAGCGCTTTCTGTTCCATTATCGGCAGTGGCTACCAGGTCTGAGCTTGCACTGGCACCGTTGGACCTGTTCTGTACATTAATCTGCAAATAATTATTTATACTGCCTTTGCCCGTCATCAAATTATAAGAAGTAGTATTACCTGCATCTATCAATAATTTTTCTGGGTTGGTTGCATTGAATGCATTTGAACCTACTGCCATTCTACCGCTTTGCAAGCGCATTATTTCCGACATGCCCGTGATATAATTATAACTTTTGAAGAGTATGGGTTCGTCTCCATCATCACCAATGATAAACTCAAAGCCTCCATTGTTAGCAGTACCTGTTGATCCAAATTCAAAATAATCTGTACCGGCAGAACTTCCTTTAACCCTGAAGTTGCCATTTACATCAGTGTACATTTTAGGTTTATAAAATGATGCGTTGGGTGCTTCAAACTGCAATGCAGAACGTACATAAGTTACCTTTTCATCATTATCATCATAGTCGGTGTATCCCTGTGTAAGTCCAAGTGTTTGCCGTCTGCCAAATTCTAAATAAGATTGTGCATTTGATTTTAAAATCATCTGCTTATCATCACTTGTTCCCAGAAAATTTATAGCGGGGTTGATATTGCTATTTCCTGTCTGGCTCCAGCTGACAGCCGAACTTGCAGGTAAGTTATTAACGACATGCCAGTTGCTACCGTTGCTTACAAGCGTTACCGTCTGGTACAAACCGGTCAGCGACCAGCTTGTTAAGCCATCAATTGTTTGTGCTGAAGTGGTTGCAATTGTTAATACCGGCGTTGGCCCGGTTAGACTGGCATTTTTTATTTGATAAGTTCTTCCTGTTATCGCCACTGCAGTTGGTAATGTGAGTGTTGCTGCCGTAGCGCCGGTAAATACTAGAATATTGTCTGAAATATCAGCGGTTGTATTTGCGGCAAACGCCCTATAATTTGTTGCCATTGAACCACGAACATCCAATGTTGAATTAGGAGTGGTAGTACCAATACCTATTTGTGAAAATAAACTTGCCGAAGTAAAAATCAGGATTGAAAAGAAATAAAGTTTTTTCATAAAATTAATAATTGGATGTTGATTGTTTCAATAACCAATGATTAACGTACATATTAAAGCTGAATTAAAAATTAGCAGCACTATTTTTCCACGTTGATGGTAATATCAGTAAAAATGTAAGGGTTTGCCAGTAATGAAAATTTCGGAATAAGTAAATGCACAATTTACAGACAGCGTTTATTGATCTGTTTTGGTTAATTCATGAGGATCTGCTTTCCTATGCTGTGATTTGGAATAGTTCCATTCCCAGTTAATACCAAGAACAAAATATCTTTCGCTGGCGTACGGGCTAAAACTATAGACGGGGAAACTCCAGTGATCAAATGAAAAACCAAGCAGGATACCCGGTTCATACTTTGCCTCTGTGTTATAAATACGTGTATGCTGAAGCGTGACTCCTGTATACAACCAATGTATGGGCTGGTAATACAATTCTGACCAGCTGAAGAAAAAATTATTGTTTTGAGTGGCGGCAATTATACTATACTGCGACTGAGAAGAGAAATTAAATTTTTTATATTTAAGCTCTGTATTCAAACCAAAAGAACCACCGTTCATTTTACCCGTCATTCCACCTATCATTGGAGTTAATGCATAAGAAAATGCATTCTGCCGGGCGAAAGTTTTTCCCGCATACAACGAGAATGTCTGGTAATTATCATAGTTATACCTGGCTTCTGCGTACCAGTTTTTACTGCTCTGGTAATGAGCGACAGGTACCATGCTGCTGTTTTGCCCAGTGCCCATATAAGAATACTGATCGATACCAAGGGTTGCCTGGGCATTGGCATTGGATAATGGCATCAACGATACAGCTATAAAAATAATGCTACGCATATTTTCTTTCAGACATCGTAATTTTTACCGGTTGTCTTTCACTGATTACTATATCGGCATTGGTTAAACGATCTAAGATGGAAATCTCTTTTAGAAAAGGGTTCCAGTAAAAAACAAGTTTATCAATCGGTGTCCACAAAACAACCCAGCTGAAAATATCAAGCGCATTGCCCACCATGGAATGGAACTGGTTGCCTTCTTTTAATACCGTGATCCTGATAAGGTGGCTCAGCATAACGATAAGCATGCTGATGCCTAATAATTTGTAAGCTCCTTTTTTAAATTTTTTAAATTCCGATTCTTTTATTGCCTTTTTAATAGAGAAATGCCGGCGGATGGCATGAATCAGCGGTTCAACATATTGCTTGTCGCTTTCTTCACTGCAAACCAATTTATACCTGAGGATAGAATATCTTTTGATAGCCACAATCGAAGACATGATATACTTTTCAAATTCATGGCTGAGTTGTCTCTTATAAATAGGAGAAGGATCATGGGCATTGAAATAGCTATCAATTGTTTTTTCATCTACTGTGAGGAAAATAGTAATCCTTTTTAATAACATCTTGTCCATACAGCACGGATTAAACCTAAATAAATTTTTACAGGATATGGAAACGAAACTCTATAAATTTTGAGTTGTCCCAATTTGAAACAACTGCAACTGATCAACGGTTAAACGGTTTTCCTACTATAACTGCCACGACAATTTTTAGTTTTCTAAGCGTAAAACTGTAGGCATCGCTAGGTGTCGGAACGTAAGTGTTTCCCTGGTGGATGGATTTTGTTATTCGTATTCCGGCAAAGCCTCCATTTCTGTCATATCAATTCCGTTGCGGTGATAACCATAACAATAAAGACCATTCGTAATTACCAGGTAGGGTACCGGGACTGCAATATTGTAATTGAGTACCTGGTTCAATACCTTTTTATTCAACTGAACGTCTCTGGATTTACATTCAACCATGAGCCAGGGTTTGGCTGCTTTGTTGTAAACAAGGATATCAAATCGCTTTTTTACTTCGCCCAGTTGTATCTTTCTTTCTATGGCAATATATGGCGCAGGATAATGCAATACCTGTATCATGAACTGGGTAAAGTTCTGCCGCACCCATTCTTCCGGTGTAAGCAATACCCATTGACGGCGCACATCATCCCAGATTTCTTCCTTCTTCCATTCCGGTTCTCGAATTTTGTATTGGTGTTGCGGGTAGTTAACAAAGATCATACTGGTTACATTTCTGCAAAAGCAATTTAGTACCTTAGCTGATTGCAAAATACAAAACAGATAATTACCAATCACAAGTATGAAGTCAAAAGAAGAAATTGTTCAAAACTGGCTACCCCGGTATACCGGCGAAAAACTTGAAAACTTCGGAGAATACATATTGCTCACCAATTTCAGCAATTATGTGACCTTATTTGCTCAATGGCACGGGGTTGAAATAGTTGGCAGGGATAAGCCAATGCAATGTGCTACTGCTGGTGAAATAACTATTATAAATTTTGGAATGGGCAGCCCCACAGCCGCTACAGTGATGGATTTACTAACTGCCATTAAACCAAAAGCGGTACTGTTCCTGGGCAAATGTGGCGGTCTTAAAAAACGCAATAAGATTGGTGATTTAATTCTACCGATCGCGGCTATACGCGGAGAAGGAACCTCAAATGATTATTTTCCACCGGAAGTACCGGCGTTACCCGCCTTTGCTCTTCAAAAAGCTATTTCTACTACCATTCGTGATTACCAGGTGGATTACTGGACAGGAACCGTATATACAACCAACCGCAGGGTATGGGAACATGATGATGAGTTCAAAGAATATCTCAAGGAAATCAGGGCTTATGCTATTGATATGGAAACAGCCACCATCTTCTCAGTTGGCTTTTTCAATAAGATTCCCACTGGTGCATTGTTGCTCGTAAGTGATTCTCCCATGGTACCGGAAGGAGTAAAAACAGAAGAGAGTGATAAAAATGTTACTGGTAGTTTTGTAGAAACCCACATTAAAATAGGTATTGATTCACTGAAACAACTTATCAATGATGGTATGACGGTGAGGCATCTGCGCTTTTAATATGCATCCATTACTCCAGATACAAAATCTTTCTGTTGATTTTGAAACAGCGGCAGGTATTCATTCTGCCTTACAGGATTTGTCCATTGAAATTGAGCGCGGCAAAATAGTGGCCATCGTGGGTGAATCGGGCTCGGGTAAATCTGTAACGGCGCTATCTGTTTTACAGTTGCTTTCTGCTGCAACAGTTCGCTATCGGCGTGGAAAAATTCTTTTTAGTGAAGATGGAAAAGAACAGGTGGATTTGTTACGGCAATCTTCAGCTGAATTGCAAAACATTCGTGGCAATAAAATCGCCATGATATTCCAGGAACCCATGACTTCACTAAACCCGGTGTTCACTTGCGGACAACAGGTAATGGAAGCCATCATGGTACACCAGAATATAAGCCGGGCACTTGCAAAAGATAAAACGATTGCAATTTTTGAAAAAGTAAAACTTCCCGATGCAAAAGATATTTTCAACCGTTATCCACACCAGTTGAGTGGCGGTCAAAAACAACGGGTGATGATTGCAATGGCTATGAGCTGTAATCCGGCGCTGCTGATCTGCGACGAACCCACAACAGCGCTGGATGTAACAGTGCAAAAAACAATATTAGAACTCATTAAAGATTTACAGCAGGCTACCGATATGGGAGTTGTTTTTATTACGCACGATTTAGGTGTAGTAGCAGAGATAGCAAATAATGTTGTAGTGATGTACAAGGGACAAATTGTTGAACAGGGGACAGCTAAAGATGTTTTCACACAACCCAAACATCCTTACACAAAAGGACTATTGGCTTGCCGGCCGGCCAATCATCAAAAAAATCTCCGGCTACCGGTAGTGAGCGACTATATGGAAACAAATGAGAATGGTGAGCTGTTTGAAAAAGCAATTCCAAATGATCCTATTGCAACTGCTCAAATCATCCGTGAAGATGATTTAAAAGTTGAAAACACTGAAAAAGTAATGAAGGTTGAAAACCTCGAAGTCTGGTTTGCCGGTAAAAAAAATTTTATTGGAAAAGTTTCAGGTTATACAAAAGCGGTTGATAATATAAGTTTTGAGGTATTCAAGGGAGAAACGCTTGGACTGGTAGGGGAATCGGGTTGTGGTAAAACAACATTGGGAAGAGCTTTAATTCAACTGATAAAACCAACAGGTGGCAAAATTTTTTTAAACGGTTATGATCTTTCTGCATATTCTCCGGCCCAATTGAGATCAATGAGAAAAGAGATGCAGATAGTATTCCAGGATCCTTATTCATCGCTTAATCCAAGAATAACCATTGGCAATGCCATTACAGAAGTATTGCAGGTGCATAAATTGACAGGCTCCGCTAATCAACTAAAAGAAAAGGTTATTGCTTTGCTGGAAAAAGTGAGTTTAAAGCCAGAACATTTTAACCGGTATCCACATGAATTCAGTGGAGGTCAGCGGCAACGAATAGTAATAGCCAGGGCACTCGCGTTGAATCCATCCTTTATAGTTTGCGATGAAAGCGTAAGTGCTTTGGATGTGAGTGTACAAGCGCAGGTGTTAAACCTGTTGAATGATTTAAAAAAAGAATTCGGCTTTACTGCGATTTTTATTTCGCACGATCTCTCGGTGGTGCATTATATAAGTGACAGGATTATGGTGATGGAAAAGGGCAAAATAGTTGAAACCGGTTCTGCAGACCAGGTTTATTACCATCCAAAACAACCTTACACGCAAAGACTGATTGCATCCATACCCAGTCCGGCAAGCGCAAAGAGTGCATAGCTATTCTTCAAACTAAAACCCCTATTTTTGCCCACAATTAATTTATTATTACCATGGCTGTTTTAGTGAATAAAAATTCCAAAATTTTAGTTCAGGGTTTTACAGGTACTGAAGGCACGTTTCACGCAACACAAATGATTGAATACGGAACCAATGTTGTTGGTGGGGTTACGCCCGGCAAAGGTGGTTCTACACATTTGGATAAACCCGTATTTAATACCGTAGCAGATGCCGTAAAATCTACCGGTGCCAACGTAAGCATCATATTCGTACCACCCGCTTTTGCAGCTGATGCCATAATGGAAGCAACAGATGCAGGTATCGCATTGGTTGTTTGTATCACAGAAGGTATACCCGTACAGGATATGGTAAAGGCAAAAAATTATTTAGCTGGAAAGAATACCAGGTTGATTGGGCCTAATTGCCCTGGCGTAATAACTGCCGGTGAATGCAAAGTTGGCATTATGCCGGGATTTGTTTTTATAAAAGGCCGGATTGGTGTGGTATCAAAAAGCGGAACACTTACCTATGAAGCAGCTGACCAGGTTGCGAAAGCAGGTCTTGGTATTTCTACCGCTATCGGTATTGGAGGTGACCCTATCATTGGCACGCCAACAAAAGATGCCGTAGAATTGCTGATGAATGATCCTGAAACTGATGGCATCGTTATGATTGGTGAAATTGGTGGAGGCATGGAAGCTGAAGCGGCCAACTGGATAAAAGCAAATGGTACTAAACCTGTCGTTGGATTTATCGCCGGGCAAACGGCGCCTTCGGGAAGACGTATGGGACATGCAGGTGCTATTATTGGTGGGGCCGATGATACAGCAGCTGCCAAAATGAAAATCATGGCTGAATGTGGTATTCATGTTGTACAAAGTCCGGCAGACATTGGAAAGAAAATGGCGGAAGTGATCAAGAATAAAAAATAAAGGTTCGCAACTGTATTTTATACAATTGACTGAATTCCTGCAAATTTTGTGGGAATTTTTTTGCCGTATTATTTTATACGTATAATATTTTTCTCATTGTCGTATGATATATTAAATTTGCAGATAAAATGCACTATTTATGGATAGTAAAATTACATTGAGCTTTGACGAAGGCATCATTAAAAAAGCAAAGAAGTATGCGGCGGTTAATAATATCAGTCTTTCGCGGCTAATAGAATTTCTTCTGAAAAAAATAACTACTTCAGATTACCATTCACTGGAAGATTTTCCTGTTTCTGACTGGGTGAAACAGGTGGCAGAAGGAGAAGCTGTTTATAGAACAAAGAAGAGAACAAGAAAATCTTTAAAAGCTGAATATTTTACTGCTAAGAAATGAAAGTCTTTATTGATGCCAATATTCTTGTGTCAGTATTGAACAAGGAATACCCATTGTTTACTTATACCTCCCGTATTGTAAGCCTGGCTGACAGTAAACAATTCCGGATATTCACGTCGCCTGTTTGCCTGGCTATCGCTTTTTACTTTGCAGAAAAGAAATATCGCTCCGCCACTGCCAAACAAAAGATTAGCTTGCTATGTGATCATATCGAAATTGCAGGGGTAAGTAATGTCTCCTTGAAACAGAGTTTAGAAAACCCGGCAGTAAAAGATTTTGAAGACGGGCTGGAATATTATGCAGCCGTTGAAAACAAGTGTCAATGCATTGTTACAGAGGATACAGATGATTTTTATTTCTCAAAGTTAGAAGTGCTGACAAGCCATAATTTTTACTTAAAATATATGGCCAAAAAATAATATTGCCGATTATCGCACATTAAAATAGAAACCCCGCTTAAACAAGCGGGGTTTTTTTTGATTATACCTATGTGGACCTTACCTATTCCTGAGAAAATGCATCAACTGCTCCTTGCTGCTGTTAAATGAAAATGTATTACATACTACCACATAATTATCTTTATCAATATTTTTGTTATAAGCATATTTTGCAAAATCCAACCGGCTGTTATCAAACGCAAACAATGCTGCCATTTCTTTCGCTTGCAATGAAGTGAGTTCATTAACATCTACTATATGCTTGGCTATGACCAATCGTGTATTGTCAAATTCTTCTCTTTCAAGCATTCTTTTTATGGAAAAGAACTCATCATTATTCATTGGGCGATTATAAATTGCTACATTATTACCTTCGTAACTATCATTGTTGCGACCATAATCATCATTACCTGACGCATGATCATCATGATTGTCGAAATCACGGCCACGATTTTTCCGGTCATCAAAGTCACGCTGTTTCCTGTCATTTTCAGTACGAATAGGTGTTTCATCAATATTGGCATTGCCAAACCTGCTTATCTCAATAGAAGTTTCAAATAACGGCTTTATATTGATTGAAGCAGTATAAACCAATCGATAATCATCTCCCCTTCCCCGGTTGAAACGATTGCGGGTATTTAACTGGTAAACTTTCACAGCGTGAAAACCGGGGACCAGGTTTTCAAATACAACACTGTTGTCGTACAATACCTGATTTAAGCGACTGCCATCAACCGTGACTTTAATTGCTGCATTTGCTTCAGCAGAAACAATAAGCCTGTTAGGCGCAAACGCAAATGAAGCAAACGATAAAAAGAAACCGGCACTGAGTGTAAATATTTTTTTCATAACGTGAGTTTTTATTGTTTTTAATCCTGCCTTCCAAACCAGGAATTACCATTATAGAAGGCTGAATGAGTTTGAAGTAAAACTCAATAATGATAAGAAACTGTTAATGCTATCTATGTCCGAAACAACAATGCACTTCTTTTTAAAAAATCAAACTGCTTATTTGTGCAAAACTGTTTCTGAAGCATCCCATAGGCAACTTTGTTATCTTTAAAAAAAAATTGATGAACATGGCTGTTGTAAAACCCATTGGACTTATTCTTTTGAACTTTTTATTGGTCACTTATTCTCTATCGGCCCAGCAAAACATGACCAATTATGATAAAATGTGGGACAAAGTGGATTCCCTGTCATCAAAAAAAGGCCTTACTCAATCTGCATTGACTGAAGTAAATAAAATTTATCTACTTGCAAAAAAAGAAAAGAAGGATGCACAAACCATAAAAGCACTGTTGTACAAATTGAGCCTGCAAGAAATAACGGAAGAAAACGCAGGTGCCAAATCAATCAATACCCTGGAGACTGAACTAAAATCTTCTGCTGCTGCAACAAAGTATATTTTACAATCTTTATTGGCGGATAAATACAGGAACTATTTTCAGCAACACCGCTACCAATTATACGATCGCACCCAAACCATCAATTTCAATAAAGAAGATATAGCAACCTGGGGTGTAGCTGATTTCCATAAAAAAATTACCTATCTATTTTTATCATCACTGGCTGATGAAAAGCTTTTACAACACACCCGGCTGGAACCATTTGATGCCATCATTAGTAAAGGAAACGTAAGATATCTTCGTCCAACGTTGTATGATCTACTTTGTTTCCGGGCATTGGAATATTTTATGGATGAAGAAAGGGAAATCACCAAACCTGCATTTGCTTTTGAAATAAAAGACGACAACTACTTTGCGCCAGCTTCCGATTTTGCAAAACTCAGCTTTGTAACGGCAGATTCAACATCACTCTATCAAAAGGCATTATTGATTTACCAAAAATTGCTGGCCTTTCATTTAACCGACCAAAAACCAGATGCATTGATTGATGCCGATATTCAACGTCTCCAGTTTATACATCAACATGGCACCATGCCGGATAAAGATAAATTATATGAAGATGCATTGTCTGTAATCACAGTAAAATATGAAAACCTGTCCGCAACAACACAGGCCTCTTACTTAATAGCGCAATTACACGCGAATAAAGCTGCTCAATACAATCCGCTGAAATATACGGCAGATGACTCCGCCAATTTAAAAAATGAATACATAACGGCTGCGGATATTTGTAAAAAAGTGCTGGCGACAAAAGACAGCAGTGAAGGCTATATCAATTGCTATAATCTTTTGAAGCAAATTGAAAGAAAGGAATTGAACCTGGCTACCGAGAAAGTAAATATACCCGGACAATCGTTCAGAACACTGGTGAGCTACCGCAACTTCAGTCAATTGAGTTTCCGGATAATACCTGTAACGGATGATTTAAATAAAAGGCTTTCCAACAGGTATGATGACAAATTTTGGGAACAGCTCATAAAATTACCATTTACAAAAAAATGGACGCAACAATTATCTGCAACCAATGACTATCAAAAACACAGCACTGAAATAAAAATAGAAGCATTACCCGTTGGAGAATATATTTTATTATCCAGTGTGAAAGAAGATTTTAGCCTCGATAAAAACCCGCTGGCGGTCCAATTTTTTTATGTATCCAATATTAGTTATATCAGCAATGACAATGATTATTTTGTTTTAAATCGTGAGACAGGCAAGCCACTTGCAAATGCATCCATTCAAATATGGAAAACTGACTATGATTACAATAGCCGGCAAAATAAAAATCAGAAAAAAGAAAAATTAATAGCTGATAAAAATGGCTATTTCAGGATTGCAGGAGATAAGAAAGATAACAACCGTAACCTGCTGTTGGAGGTAACCCATGATAAGGACAGATTGTTTATGAATGAACCACAATATATTCCTTACCGAACTGATGATATGGATGATAATGACGATGCTAGTGATTATGAAAAAGACAATGCCCGCGTTTTCTTTTTTACCGATCGAAGTATTTACAGACCCGGACAAACGATTTATTTCAAGGGAATTGCTGTTACAAAAGACTTTCAAACAAAAAGAAGTAAAATATATCCGGGTTTACAATCAACCGTGACATTATACAATGCAAATGGTGAAAAAGCAGATTCTTTGATAGTAACTACGAATGAATATGGTTCTTATGCGGGTAAATTCAAATTACCAGAAGGGCTATTGAACGGTGAATTTTATCTGCATGATGAAATATTGGAAGGCGATCAATATTTCTCTGTTGAAGAATATAAGAGACCGAAATTTTATGTAGAATATGAAAAAATAAAAGGTACTTACAAAGTCAATGACAGTATTGCGGTAACAGGATTTGCAAAAGCCTTTGCGGGTAATAATATTGATGGGGCGCAGGTGAAATACCGGGTGAAGCGGGTTGCAAGGTTTATCTACCCCTGGTTGTATTGGAAAATGGGTTATCCACATAGTAGTAATATGGAAATCACCAATGGAATTGCGGTCACAGATACAGAAGGTAAATTCAACATTAGTTTTAAAGCCCTTCCGGATGAAAGCATCGGCAAAACACTGGAACCAATTTTTGACTACCAGGTAACCGCAGATATCACGGATATAAATGGAGAAACAAGATCTGGTGAAACTACCGTGCCGGTTTCATACAAAGCACTTCAATTGAAAGCTAATACGCCAGAACTTCTTCCTGCCGATAGTTTAAAAAACATTTCAATTACTACTCAAAATCTGAATGGTGAATTTGAACCTGTATTGCTGAACCTGGTCATTTACGGGTTACAGGCACCGGATCGACTGGTGCGCAAACGTTATTGGCAGCAACCGGATCAATATATTATGAGCAAGGAAGAATTTGTAAAAGAATTTCCATTTGATGAGTATCAGAATGAATCAGATTTTCATAGCTGGGCAAAAGATAAAATTTACCTGCGTAAAATTGATTCCAGCAACCGCGATGGAAAGTTTGATCTACCAAAATCTCAGTTGCCTCAGGGTTGGTATGCGTTAGAAGTAAGTACAAAAGATAAAGACGGCGAAGAGGTAAAAGATGTTCAGTACATACAATTATACGATGAGAAAAGTAAAACAGTGCCGTTTGTTACTTATACATGGCAGGCTCAGAAAAATGAAACCATCGCCCCGGGTGCTGTCTCCACTATCACGGTTGGTTCTGCCGCAATTGACATATTTATTATTCAACACATAGATAAACCAACTGATAAAAAATCGGATACTTCCATATCATCCAATAACCAATATAATTTCTTAATCCTGAACAATGAAAAAAAATCCTTTGATTTCCCCGCAACTGAAAATGATAGAGGCGGGTTTGGAGTCAAGCATTTTTTTGTAAAGAATAATCGTTTCTATAGTTTAAGTAACAACGTAAATGTTCCCTGGACCAATAAGGAATTAAATATTTCGTATGAAACTTTCCGCGATAAAACTTTGCCGGGTAGCGAAGAAAAATACAAACTGAAAATAAGTGGTTCTAAGAACGAAAAAGTTGCAGCAGAAATGCTGGTAAGTATGTATGATGCTTCATTGGATCAATTCAAACCGCATAGCTGGTCAGTGCCGGCCATCTGGGAAAACTATTATAGTAGTAAGAATTGGACAGGAGATTATTCTTTTACTCAAATACAGTCGCAGGAAAAATATTGGAATGAAGAACTTAAAAACATAGTTAAAATATATGACGTCCTTTTGCGAAAAGATTATGGCGTTGAAATAAAGTTCGGGGCCAAATCTGCAACCGACATAAGATTAAGAGGTGTGGCTTCATTTTCTAGCTCCGACAAATCCGGAGCAAACAAACTCGAATATGAAGCTTCGCCAGAAACGTTTGTTAAGGCAGAAGAAATGAAAAAAATAGATGACCTTGAAAAAAAAGGAAATCTGTCCTTGGAGAATAATCAATTTCGTAAAAACTTTAACGAAACTGCTTTTTTCTTTCCTGATCTTAAAACCGATAGTACCGGCAATATTGAATTTGGATTCACCATTCCCGAAGCCTTAACGAAATGGAAATTACAATCACTGGCACATACAAAAGGATTGGGATTTGGATATTCCACTACTACTGTAGTCACCCAAAAACCATTGATGGTTCAACCCAATACCCCGCGTTTTTTGCGCGAAGGAGATAAAATTGAACTGAGTGCAAAAGTGGTAAACCTAACCGGCAAAGAACTAACAGGAACGGTTATGCTGGAATTAACCAATGCTGCCAGCAATGAATCGGTGAGTGGCTGGTTCCGCAACATGTATCCAACCCAATATTTTACTGCCGAAGCCGGACAAAGTGCCGCTGTTAAATTCATAATTGATGTGCCTTATCAATACAATAGTGTGGTTACTTATCGATTTGTAGCCAAAGCAGGTGATAACAGTGACGGTGAAGAAGCTGCGATACCAGTTTTATCCAATAGCATGCTGGTCACGGAAAGTATGCCCTTGCCCATACGGGGCAATGCTGCAAAAAATTTCCGCTTCGAAAAATTATTGCAGAGTGGCAACAGTGAAACATTGCAGCAACATGCGCTCACAGTTGAATTTACAACCAACCCTGCCTGGTATGCAGTACAAGCACTACCCTACTTAATGGAATATCCTTATGAATGTGCAGAACAAACATTCAATAGATATTATGCAAACGCCATCGCGACAAAGATTGCCAATGCTTCACCCAAACTCAAAGAAGTATTTGAAAAATGGCGCACCACAGATACGGCAGCATTGTTGAGTACCCTGCAAAAAAATCCTGAATTGAAAGCTGTACTACTGGAAGAAACACCCTGGGTAATGGATGCAAAAAATGAAACCCAGCAAAAGAAAAACATAGCGTTACTATTCGATATGATGAGAATGAGCAGGGAGCTATCTTCTTCTTTCGAAAAACTCAAACAGTTACAAAGTAATAATGGTGGCTTTGCCTGGTTCAAAGGCGGACCAGACGATCGGTACATGACCCAATATATATTGACAGGTATTGGTCATTTAAAAAAACTAGGTGCACTGAATAAGACACAGCAGGAGCAATGGACAACAGTAATAACCAGTGCCATTCAATACCTTGATAAGCGCATTAAAGAAGACTATGATGACCTTATCAAACACAAAACAGATTTAAAACAGAACAACCTGGGTTACTATGAAATTCAATACCTGTATATGCGCAGCTTTTTTAATGAGTATAGCATACCAGGTGTTTCTTTCACAGCCGTAAATTATTACCGCAAACAAAGTCAGCAATACTGGTTGCAGAAAAATAAATACATGCAGGGGATGATTGCGTTGTCTTTGTTTCGCAGCGGTGATATCAAAACAGCCGGGGATATAGTAAAGTCCTTAAAACAAAATGCTATTACCAATGAAGAAATGGGTATGTACTGGAAGGAAAACAACGGTGGTTATTATTGGCAGCAGGCGCCTGTTGAAACACAAAGTTTACTGATTGAAACCTTTACTGAAATAAACAAAGACATAAAAACAGCCAACGATCTAAAAACATGGTTGCTAAAACAAAAGCAAACTCAAAATTGGAAAACCACCAAAGCAACTGCTGAAGCCTGTTATGCATTGTTATTACAGGGCAGTGATTGGTTAAGCAATACCCCATCTGTTGAAATTAAATTGGGAGATAAAACCGTTTCTTCAGTTGGTAGTGCAGAGGCTGGCACTGGCTATTTTAAAAAAAGAATTGAAGGGGCGTTTGTAAATCCTTCCATGGGTGAGATAACGGTTAAAATTGCAACCCCGGCCATTCCGTTGTCTGCACAACCTGCCTGGGGAGCGGTTTACTGGCAGTATTTTGAACACCTGGATAAAATAACTACTGCTGTAACACCGCTGCAGTTGAATAAGAAAATATTCATTGAAAAAAATACAGGCAATGGTCCGGTGCTGGAGCCTGTGAATGAAAATGCTTATTTGAAAGTGGGCGACAAAATAAAAGTAAGAATAGAATTACGTGTGGATCGCGAAATGGAATATGTACACATGAAAGACATGCGCGCCAGTTGTATGGAACCAGTGAATGTACTGAGTGGTTATAAATGGCAGGGTGGACTCGGATATTATGAAAGCACTAAAGATGCCAGTACCAATTTCTTTTTTAACCGGTTGCCAAAAGGTACTTACGTTTTCGAATACCCGCTATTTGTAACACATACCGGCAATTTCAGCAATGGTATTACCAGCATTCAGTGTATGTATGCACCGGAATTTGCCAGTCACAGTGAAGGGGTTCGGGTGAATGTTGAAGAAAACAAATAAACCGTGTGTTCCAAACTACCGTAGTTTATATACGCTGGATGTAAGTTTCATTACAGCTAAAACTACGGTAGCTTATCTTCAAAGGCTACGGTAGATTAGTAAGCACGACTATAGTAGTTTAGTTATTTTTACCGCATGCAAGTAGATTATATAATTGTTGGACAGGGAGTCTGCGGAACGTTCTTGAGCTGGGAATTACAGAAGAATAATCAATCATTTATAGTTATTGATGAAAGCAACCCGTCCAGTGCATCAAAAGTTGCATCAGGCATTATAAATCCGGTTACGGGCCGGCGCATAGTTAAAACCTGGATGATTGATGAACTGATGCCTTTTGCGCGGAATGCTTACAAGCAAATTGGTGTTGAATTGAATATTGACTGCATCACTGAAAAAAATATTATTGATTGTTTTACTACCCCGCAAATGCGGTTGGCCTTCCTGGATCGATATAAAACAGATTCAGCATTTCTTAACCTGCCTGCCAATGAAAATGATTGGCTGGAACACATTCAATATGAATTTGGGTATGGTATCATTCATCCCTGCTACCTCGTGGACCTGCAATTGCTATTGACCAGCCATCGAAAAAAATTATCAGACAATCACCAGTTGCTGGAAGAACGGTTTGAAATCAAGAACATGTTGGTTGACAACGATGGCATTCGATATAAAGAAGTTACTGCAAATAAAATAATCTTCTGCGAAGGAGTAACTGGCTTTGACAATCCCTATTTCAAAGCTTTGCCTTATGGTGCCAACAAAGGAGAAGTTGTATTGGTAGAAATTCCTGAACTGCCTGCCACCCATATCATAAAAAGAGGCTATAGTCTTGTACCCTGGTCGGCAAATGTTTTCTGGTTGGGTTCAACATATTTATGGGAATTTGAAGATATACTTCCAACCAAAGGCTTTTTTAATTTTGCAGAAAACTGGTTGAGACAAACTATAAAACACCCCTTCAAAATTATTGATCACATGGCTGCTGCGCGACCAGCTACCCTTGAACGGAGACCATTTGTGGGACTTCATCCCCTGCATAATAATATCGGGATCCTAAATGGCATGGGTACCAAAGGTTGTTCGCTTGCTCCGTATTTTGCCAAACAGCTGGTGAGCCACTTACTTAAAAACGATCCCGTTTTGCCTGAAGCCGATGTTCATCGATTCAGAAAAGTCTTAAGCCGGTAATTTTTAAAATACTTCCAACTTTTGTTTGCTTAACTATTTTTCAATACTCTATTTTTGCCTCCGTTGTTGATAAAAAAATTTCTAATAAGTAATCGATTATAATGAGCAAAGCAGTGTACACTATTCCGTTGCGTTTTCGTAAAACTGAAAACATACATATCCTGTTATGGCTTTTAAAAGATTTATGCTGGGCAACCAACATGAAGATCCCCGGATTAATAATGATTGTGCCAACTCTTTCAGTAGCGTTGGTCATTACCTGGCAAACACGACATTTGAAAACTGAGTTGTTTCACAACCTTGCCATTGATTTCTGGATTATTGCCAATTGCAGCTGGATGATTGGTGAATTTTTTCATATTGATGAAAATCTTTGGAATGGCTACGGATTGCGCCAGTTTGCATTGATTCCATTTTTAATGGGGCTTTCTGTTTTGGCTTATTATTATTTGATTTACAGAAAGAAAGAACTAAACACAACATTAGAAAGCAACGCACCAATTGAATGAAAACTAGTTAACCACTATATCTACTCTCCTGTTCACAATCATTTCATACGGATCCTGTTTCAGCAACTTTACCATTGCTTCGTACAAATCCGGAAGTTCATATTTAAAACGGAAAGGGTTTTCAAAAAACATTTCCACGCTAACGGCCCAGAATTCATGATAATTGCTGGCAGCATATTCTCCCAGCAAAGTTTTTTTGCCGCGCTGCATGTCCTGGAATATCGGTCTTGCTACTTTTGAAAAATTTTTAAATTCTTTTTTGAAATGCTTGTCCTCTTCCGATTTCACAATGAAGTTTACATAAGCAAGGGCATGCGCCATTTCATGCAAACCCACGTTGCTGTTCTCATCTGCCCGATGAATTCCTTTTAAAAAATTATCCCAGCTTAAGTAAATACCGGTACTGTCAACGTGACCCATAAAAGGCAATGAGTAATACCCATAATGATAGTCATGTTGCAATACAAATACATCCCGGAAGTAATTCAATGTAAATTTATCGAGACCCAGGGTTAATTGTGCAGAAACCGCGCTGATCAGAATGGGCATCTCTTCTTTCTTTTCAATTCCCACATAATGAAATTTCTTGCCCCGGTGAATGAGGTACGTGCGGAACAACAGGCGATGTTGTTCTTTATCTGTTAACCTGCGAAAATAAGCAAGGTGAGCACTTACCGTTTTCCGGTAATGATTTTCTACTGTAAGAAAAGTTTTGTATCGGCGGCGTTGAAAGAAACGCTCGATAGGCTCCTGTAGCAAACTGTACAGGGTGATACTGCAAAAGATAAATGCGCAGATAAACACTATTTCCATAAGGTTCATTTTTGTGGTTCAGGTACAAGTAAACCGTTTCGGTTAAACACGATATGGATGTGATATTTACGGACTTTCCAGAGGTGGAAGTAAGCTCAGTGAGGTAAATCAAAAGGAATGTGGAAATAGAAGATTCAACAAAGTAAAAACTTTTTTTGAAAAGTAAAAGCTTCGGCCCCTGTACTTTTAAAATATTTGTGATCGCTACCCTATCAGTCCTTGTGCTGACACAACTTTTTCTGCCTGTTTATACTTAGAAGGATATGCATTTTAAATTGCTATTGAATTGGGAAATAGCCATTTGCATCAATTTTAAATAATTTGAAAACTGTTAAAGCAACAGTAGTATTAATTTAAATATGAATCTTTTTCAGGGTTTTTACGTTGTTCCTGCTCACTTATTGAATTATACAGTGTTTTTACCATTCATCAGTCAACGATTACCAGTAGTGAAAGTTTCAACCCATTCTTCCCTATCTACTAACAGTATTGACTAGCCCAGTATTATCTTTATCTCGTCAATTTAATGACACCAGAATGTAACACTGAATCTCTTCATAAGCCATTTCAATTTCCTCCAGGCTAATCAAGTAAGTTAAATTTAAACAGGGCGCTCCTGCTTACCCAAATTAACGCAAAGGCATTTGCGGGGCATTGACGCAGATTTAATAAAAATTTTTATTCATTCAATAAAACCTCAATTATTATGAACCTCTCTGAATTATTTTCAAGTTACTGGTGGGTATTTTTAATATTGTTATCACTCATCCTGTATAAATTTATTTTACGTGTTTTCTTTGGTATGGTAATCGTACCGGAAAACAGGATTGGCTTAGTCACCAAGAAATTTGTTTTAATGGGCAATAACCGCGAATTGCCCGACGGTCGCATCATTGCCACAAAAGGAGAAGCAGGCTTCCAGGCAAGAACGTTGGCTCCCGGTTTATACTGGGGAATGTGGCCCTGGCAATATAGTGTGAACATGGTACCTTTTGTTGTAATACCGGAAGGAAAGATCGGACTGATCCTTAGTAAAGACGGTGCTGAGATTCCAACGGGTCGCATACTGGCACGCAAAGTAGACAGTGATAATTTCCAGGACGCGCAGAAGTTTTTAGACAACAGAGGCCAACGGGGACGCCAAACCGCTTTTATGACTGCTGGTTCCTATCGCATCAATACTTTTTTGTTTGATATTACGATAGCCGATCAACTGGTTATCCATGAAAACATGGTAGGAATTGTTACTACGATGGATGGTGAACCCATCACGCAGGGTCAGATTGCAGGTAAACAGGTAGCAGGCCATAACAATTTCCAGGATATAGATACTTTCATGAATAATGGCGGTAATCGTGGATTACAGCCACAGGTGGTGCTGGCAGGTTCTTATTATATTAACCCATGGGCTGTTCAAATTGAAGAGATCCCAATGACCGATGTTTCAATTGGTCACGTTGGAGTAGTGATCTCCTATATTGGTGAAGACGGAAAGGATTTAACAGGTGATACGTTCAAACACGGCAACATCGTTGAAAAAGGATTCCGTGGTGTATGGATGGAACCGTTGGGACCCGGGAAATATCCCATTAATACCTACACAATGAAAATGGAATTGGTTCCAACAACCAACCTGGTATTGAATTGGGCCAATGCAAGAAGTGAATCACATAACCTGGATAAAAATCTTTCTACTATAACAGTTAGATCAAAAGATGGATTCCCTTTTAATCTTGATGTTGCACAGATTATTCATATACCTGCCAATGAAGCACCAAAAGTGATTGCACGATTCGGAAGTATGAACAACCTGGTAAGCCAGGTGCTGGAGCCAACCATTGGTAACTATTTCCGTAATTCCGCACAGGACAGTGATGTGATCAGTTTTTTAAGTACGCGTAAAGAAAGACAGATGGCGGCCAAAGAACATATAAAAGCAGTATTGGATGACTATAATGTGAATGCAGTAGACACATTGATTGGTGATATCGTACCACCTGAAGCCCTGATGAAAACTTTAACGGATCGAAAGATTGCACAGGAAGAAGAAAAAACGTATGAAACACAGAGAATGGCACAGGAAAAAAGACAGGGTGTTGAAAAAGAAACAGCCATTGCAGATATGCAAAAGGAAATTGTAAAAGCACAGCAGAGTGTTGAGATAGCGCAACGTACAGCAGATGCCACTGTAAAAAAAGCTGAAGGAGATGCAACAAGTTTAAAATTAAAAGTGAATGCTGAAGCGGAAGCAACGAGGATGAGAGCAAATGCCGAAGCTGATGCAACAAAAATGAATGCCGGCGCAGATGCCGAACGCATAGCAAAAACGGGATTGGCGGAAGCCGAAAAAATAATGGCCATTGGTAAATCAACAGCTGAAGCATATGAATTGCAGGTGAAGGCAATGGGTGGAGATAATTTTACACGGTACAAAGTAACCGAAGAAATTGGCAAGAGTAATATTAAGGTAATACCCGATGTACTCATCAGCGGTTCAAATGGATCTGAAGGTGGAATAGGTGGTTTGCTTGGGTTGAAGCTGATGGAAATGATGAGCGAAAAGAAAAATAATTAAGCCGGTACAGGTTGTAAGGTGTAAAGGATAAGTCTTTACACCTTCAACCTTATGCCTTAAAACTTATACTTCATCATGATTCAGAATTTTTTGTTCCATCAACGGATCCTGATTTAGTAAATACGTCATGGCAATATACAAATGAGGTAATTCAACTTTCATTTGCAAAGATTTTTCAAAAAAGAATTCGACTGCTACTGCCCAGAATTCATTGTAGTTAGAGGTGGCATAAGTACCCAGCATATTGGTTTCACCGTTTTGCATAGCATTAAACACTGCTCTGGCAATGGTTGAAAATTCTTTGAACCGCCGTTTAAATAGATTGTCCGCTGCCTCTTCATCATCCACCTTAAAATTTACAAAGGCAAGTGCATGAGCCATCTCGTGAATTCCGACATTGTTACCATCCGTATCGTCTTCGAATCCTTTAATAAAATTATCCCATGATAAATAAATTCCATTCCTGCTCACATGACCCATAAAAGGCATTGCATTTGCACCATACTGATAATCGTGTTTCAATACATAAATGGTATCAAAAGAATCAAATAGAAATTTATCCAGCCCAAAGGTTAGTTGTACCGCGGCCGCGCTGATGAGCAATGGCATTTTATCATCTTTTTCAATATCCAGGTATTTGAAATTTTTAGGTACAGAAAATTCAATAACTCTTTCCAGGAATTTTTGTTGTAAAGGACTGGGAAGATTTCTGTAATAGCCATTGTATGAACTTAACAAATTATCATATTGTGGATAATGTTCGCTCACTCTTTCCAGCGCTTCATTGTGAATCTTTTTCCGCCGAAATTTTCTGAACCTTGCTGCGATGATAACAGGTGTAAAAATCCGCAACAGTAATATTCCGATAGCGGAGAAAAATAACAAAGAATTATCCGGAGCATCAGCGGTAAGTGCTGATGGCGGGGAAGAAATCTGCGTTTGATGAAATAAACTATCCGAAACCCGAATAGTATCTCCCTCAACGGTAACTTTCAACGTATCCCCAGGCATTCGACTGCGAATTTTAGTGCCAGCGAAAATATGGATTCCTTCCTGCTTTCTGTTACCTTTGCGCCTCAAAAAGCCTTTATTCCAATCAACCAATCAACCAATCAACCAATCAACCAATCAACCAATCAACCAATCAACCAATCAACCAATCAACCAATCAACCAATCAACCAATCAACCAATCAACCAATCAACCAATCAAC
>JBBQZZ010000010.1:0-165020 GCA_038207265.1 Chitinophagales bacterium
GTAATCGGTGAGTAATCCTGCTGCAACCGCTTCACCAAAACCGATTTTGTACATTTCTTCGCCATATAAACTTACATCGTCCATAGAACACAAAAGGGCTTCGGCTTGTGCGGCTTTGCTTTTTGTATCCTCGTTGTAAAGGCGTGGTGTGGCTGTCATGTAAAGGCGTTTTTTAGCCTTTATAAAATCGTTGTTGTGAACTTTAGTAAATGAACTTTCATCTTCATCACTCAATTTAACACCAGTAGTACGGTGGGCTTCATCACAAATAATTAAATCAAATTGAGCATATTTTGGATTGCTTTTTTCTAATACCTTTTGAGCTTGTGAAATTCGTTCTATGGATTGATAGGTAGAAAAAACAACTGTTAAGCCATTATTGGCTTTGGTTTCTAAGTCTTTAAATTGCTTTAAAATACTTTCCACATTGGTAGATGCTGGAAATGCCAAATCAATAACAGAAGATGTATCAATGTCTTCTAATTGTTTTCTGTTCTTGGTAATTTCGGGGTCGGAACAAATACAAATTGCGTTGATAGGTTCTACTGCATCTGCATACCATTCATTTAATGTTTGCCCTAATAATGCTATTGATGGAACTAAAAATAAAATAAACCCTGTGCCATTGGTTTCATTCTCTGCAATGCGTAATGAGTTAAATGTTTTGCCTGTGCCACAAGCCATAATGAGCTTGCCTCTGTCGTTATTTTTGAAATGATTATTTGTATTTGTAAGGGCTTCGGTTTGGTGTGGTCTTAATGTTTTTTTATTTGTTCTTGCTACTTCTCCAGTAATGCCATTGTCTAATTTTTCCCAGTCTAAAGGTGCATTAACAAGGTCGTATAAATTAATTCTTGAAACTGGTGGGTTTTGATTTTTGATAGCATCTTGTGCATTTGTACCCCACTTATTAGTTGTTGAAATCCAAAGCCTGTGTGCAAATGAATATGTTTTTAAATCTTCGCCTTTGAACTGGCGACTTGATGTAGATAAAAAACTATCAACGGCTGGCTTATCAATTACTGATGTTTCTTGATAGCATTTACACTGTATAGCCCAATAATCGCCTTCGTTTGTGAGTGCCACTAAATCAATGCCTGTATAAGTGCCTCCTAAATCTTTCTTGCCGGGAAACTCTGCCCACAACCAAACTTTCCTAAACTTGTAAGCATACTTAGTGTCGGTAAGCAAATAGGCTTTTATAAGCCTTTCAAATCTTTCTCCTTTGTCCTTTTCAGAGAATGAAATTTTGCGGTATCTTTCGAGTACTGTTAAAAATGATTCAGGCATTACAATTTCGTTTAAAAACTTAAAATAATTTTATTTGCTGCATCCCGTTTGGTTTGGTCTATAATCTTTGCGTAAATCTGTGTTGTTTTCAGTTCACGGTGTCCCAGCATTTTACTAACTGTGTAAATATCTGTTCCCTTTGATAGTTGCAAGGTGGCAAACGTATGCCTAAAACAATGAAAGGTTATAACCTTTGTTATTCCTGCTGCTCCAATCCATTGGTAGAGGTGTTTATTTTCGTATGCTGAATAAGTAAGCCCGTCAAATACTTTGTCGGTAGATTCTTTGCGTTCACCCAGCAAGCTGTAAGCCTGTTCAGAAATAGGCATCATTTCAACCCCTTTAGTTTTTTGCTGTTTGAACTGTATAAAATACCCGTTGCCCTCAATGTATTCCAGTTCACCCCAAACCATGTTTTTAATATCTGAAAATCTCAACCCTGTTAGGGCTGAAAATATAGCTGCACGTTTCAATAAAGGGTTATTACATTCCGTTTTTACAAGGCTGTTTAGTTCCTCAATGGTTAAAAAGTTCCTTCGGGTTTCTGCCTGTTTAACGGGTTCAATTTTTGCGTTCAGGTCGCTGGGTAAATACCCATCTCTATAGGCTTGCTTTAAAGTTGCTTTCAGTTTATTGAAATAGGAAACGGCTGAATTTTGGGCAAGGGTTACTTTGCTGCTCTTATTGCTTTTGGTAGTGAGTAAATACTCTTTGAACTCATTACAAAACTTTTCGTTGAGGTCGGTAAATTTCAAATTCCCCTTTGTGAATGTTTCAAGGTAATTGTAAGCTGAAACCCAGTTATCATGGTTCGAGGCTTTGCGTTTGTGGGCAAGTGATTTGAAATAGGTAACAAAATTTTGTTCGCCCTGCTCTTTTATTTTTAGTTGCTCCTTTTCGTACCCTGTGTAAATTTCGGGCTTGTTAAGGTGGTTTTCTTTTTTCTGCCTTATCTGTTCAGCAAGTTGTAAAGTTTCTTTGTTATGTTGTTTATCAATAGGGTTTTTTGCCTTATCAAAAAGGTAAAGCCCTAAAAATTCCCTTCGGGTAAGTTCGCCTGTTTCGGGGTGTGATATTGCTGGGTAAAAGTCCAGGTACAAACTTTGCCTATTCCCTGAAATAGACTTTTGTCTTAACTTAACTTTTATTGCCATTGTCTTTCATGTTTTAGAAAATTACCAAAATAGTTTATCAATTTCTGAACGCTTTACCCGTGTAATCCTTTGCCCTAAATTCACGGCTTTAATATTCCCGCTTTCAATATAGTAATATGCTGAACGTACCGAACAGTTAAGCAATCGGGCAACATCTCGAACGGTTAAAAACTCCTTTGCTTTAAGTTCCTCAATAGGCTGGCTTTTGATACATTGGGTTTCGGAATTGCTTGCTTCAACCTTAGAATTTTTTGCCCTTGCCTTATAAGCACGTTTAGCGCAATCGTCCCCGCAATATTGGGTTACTGTGGTTCGGGCTGTAAATTCCTTTCCGCAATGCTGGCAGATACGTTGTACCTGAATGTTTGAACTCATACTAAGTAGCTTTAAGTGCTATTAAGTGTCGTATAACGTCTTTTAGTGCAATTAAGCGCAAAATAAAATGCGGAAAACCACATTTATTGTACCTCAACTGCTTCGAGGTACAACTAAGGTACAAATATTCTATAAACAAACAACTATTAACACAAAGCAAACTTATGCTTACAGGCATAAAAAACCCTGTATTATAGGGCTTTATGCGGGTTTCTTATCGGTTTGTTAGGGGTTGTTTTGAGCTGGTTACTTTCCGATACAAAACTTGCTAAAAATATAATCCAACTGATCTTCATTGGTTATTTCACCGGTAATTTCTCCCAGCCATTGAAGGCAGGAACGGATATGCAGTGCCAGCAGATCACCGGGGATTGTATCGTTTAATCCTTGTTGTACATCTACTAAGGCGGTATGAAGTTTTTGTAACGCATCAAAGTGACGGCTATTGGTAATGATGGTTGATTCCGTATGGGTATCGCCCTTCACGGCGATACTGAACAGTGCTTTTTTTAATGTTTCAATTCCATTTTTTTCTTTGGCAGATAAGGGAATTATTTTTTCAGTGATGGATAGATCTTCTATAGCAGTTGCAGGCGCCAGGTCATTTTTATTGGCCACCAACAGGAACGGTTTTTCAAATGATTGCAGCCATTGCAGGTTTGTTTTCAATTCGTTTTCATTTTCTGCCGATTGATCATAGATGTACAAAATAACATCGGCCAAGGCCGCTTTTTCAAAACTTCTTCCAACGCCCATACTTTCTATTGCATCTTTTGTATGTTGCCGGATGCCGGCGGTATCGATAAGCCGGAACAATATGCCATCGATATTTAAAACCTCTTCAATGGTATCGCGGGTGGTGCCGGCTATATCACTCACAATGGCGCGGTTCTCATTCAGCAGGGTATTCAGCAAAGTAGACTTACCTGCATTCGGTTTACCAATGATGGCCACCTGCACCCCATTCTTTATTACATTGCCCAGTGAGAAGGATTGCCTCAACTGCTCCGTGGTTTGCTGTAATTCATTCACCAGTTCAATTAATTTATCGCGATCGGCAAATTCAACATCCTCCTGTGAAAAATCAAGCTCCAGTTCTATCAATGCTGAGAATGTAATCAACCGATCTCTTAACTGAACCAATGCATCGGAGAAACCACCACGGATATTTTTTAACGCGGTGCGGCGACTGGCTTCCGTATTACTGGCAATCAAATCTGCTACCGCTTCTGCCTGGGTAAGATCCATCTTGCCATTTAAAAAAGCACGCTGTGTATACTCACCCGGTTTTGCCAACCGGGCGCCTTTACTTATACAGGCCCGTATGATTTCTTCCTGTATATACGGAGAACCATGTGCTGAAATTTCTATGGTATTTTCACCGGTATAGGATTTCGGTGCTTTGAATAATGTGATCACTACTTCATCCAACAGTTTATGATCCAGTTTCAATAAACCAATGTGTACAGAAGGCGCAGGCTGAACCAGCAGGTTTTTAGCAGGGAACAACTCATTGGCAATATCAATGGCCCGTTCACCGCTTAACCTGATAACACCAATGGCCCCAATGCCGGGTGGGGTTGCCAATGCCACAATGGTATCTGTCCAGTTACCCGTTTTGCCTGTCATGATTTTTTTTTGCAAGGCCAAAATTAGCCGTAGTTGGCCAATAAAAAATCCCTTCTCCGGAAAGAAGGGATTGATAAAAATATTTACAAGCTGATTATTGCGCCTCTAAACGGAAAGTAATGGGTTGCTTTTTATAAGATTTTACCTGGCGGCCATTCTGAACAGCGGGTGTCCATTTACCACTTTTCTTGATTACCCGTACCGCTTCTGCTCTTAATTCATTGGCGCCACTAACGGCTTCCACATCACTAACGTTTCCTTCTTTGTCAACAATGAACTGCACCACAACGGTTCCCTGAATTTCATTGTCCTGCGCATCCTGCGGATAAGCAAGGTTCTTGCTCAGGTAACGGATCCATGCACCCTGGCCACCTGGATAATCAGATTCAATTTCAACTTTTGTAAAAGTTTTATCGTAATCTGTTTCATCTTTCTTGGGCGCTTCTACCACACCTTTGCCATTGTCTACCGGTGCTACAATTCCTTCATCTTTGATACCTTCCTGGTTAACAGTTCCAATTTTGGTGTCTTCCAGTTTCTCCTGCTCTGGTGGTTTTTCTTCTTCTTTTACTTCCTCGTCTTTTACAATTTTAGGAGGTGTAAACTTGGCCATTTCCACTTTTGGTGGTTCCTGTTTTGGCGGTGGTGGTGGAGGTGGTGGTTCATTTTTCTTTTCTTCCTGCTTCACTTCTTCGAGCTGTACATCCTTTACCACCAATTTTTCTTTTCCGGCATTGGCCGAAATAGTATTGGCAATAAGGAACACTATAAAAATGAGTGCAAGCAAAACGGCCATACCAACCAATGCTATGGTAAGACGTTTATTATAAGTCTTTCGCAGGTCATAGGCGCCGTAATCTTTATTCCTTCCATCAAAAATGATGTCCAGGATATCGGCACTCATTATTTTATTTACATCTAACATGATAATGCTTTTAAACTAAAGATGCTTTTCAATTAAAATTCCATAATTCAATGCCGGTTAATTACCACTGCTCTGTTCAGTTTTTTGTATCACCTGGAACTCAACGTCGCTGATGTCTACCATTGCATAACGTTTGATATCATTGATGGTCATTTCATCCAGTGCATCTACTACATTCTTATAGGAACATTCTTTGTCTGGTTTGATCACCACCACGAAATCTTTTGGATCAGTGGATTTTTTCTTGCTGATCAACTCTGACCTGATCTCTTTAAAATTGGAGGCTTTAAAGTTTGAGGCATCGTTGGCCAGGGTGCCTTCGTAATAATAAACCTTATCGTTCTTACCCAATAACAGGGTTAATACGCCGGATTCTTTTACCTTATTCTGATCCTTTTCATCTGTATCTTTTGGAAGATACAAACGCATGGCCGTTGGCTGGCTCATGGTAGTAGTGAAGATAAAAAATGTAATCAACAGGAAACCCAGATCTACCATGGGCGTAAGATCCACCCTTGTTGACAATTTCTTACTCTTTTTAACGCCTGGCCCTTTTTTATGTCCCCCACCGGAGGTATCCATTTCTGCCATATCGCTTAATTTTTTTGATTAACTTAAAATAATGCTATTTAGCTGCTGCCGGCTCAGCCATTTTTCCGGCATGCCTGATTTTATCCAGTTCAGTACCGGCCGGAGCGCTCTCCGGATTTGTTACCATTGAAAACTTCATCAGGTCATTCTTTTTGAAGGCGTTGATTACACCCTGGAAAGAAGGATACTTAGAAAGATTATCTCCCTTCACCAGTATCTCCATCTTTTTTCCTTCGAAAGCCTGTTTGGCGGCCAGCATCCAATCAATTAACTGGTTATTGAGTGTATCCGTTACCGGAATACCATCCATCTTAATTTTCTTGATATCGTCTGGCGCTGTATTCAATAAACCTGGTAACTGGGCAAATGGAACACCCACATAGGAGTTGGCCCTTGCAAAAGCAGCCACCTGTGTAGCGCTCAGGTTTAAGCCTTTTGCCGCACTCACAGCTGTAATAATGGCTCTTTTCTCAGGAGTATTTTTATCTGAAACAGATAAATAGACCTTGCCATCTTTATCAATGGTTATTAAAACCACATCGTTCTCAGGCGCTGCTTTGGAAGAAACCGAATTGGGTGTAACAACCGCCAGCGCTTCAGAGGGTTTAAATTTTGTTGTTAATATAAAAAAAGACAGCAACAGAAACGCCACGTCGCACATGGCCGTCATATCTATTGAAGTGCTTTTTCTTGGTAATTTAACTTTTGGCATGACATATAAATTAATTCACTTATTAAGATTCAAAACCTGCCCGATTCCATATCCCTTTTTTAATTATTTATAGAGGGATGCAAAGCTCTGAGTTAATGTGAAACCACTTTCATCAATACCATAGGTGATGGAATCGATCTTAGTTGTAAACACATTGTACATGATGATGGCAACAGCAGAAGTACCAATTCCCAACGCTGTATTGTACAATGCTTCAGATATACCTTGTGATAATTTAGCGGCAGCTTCACCACCACCTTCAGCACCCAGTGCAGAGAAAGATCTAATCATACCCAATACCGTTCCCAGCAGTCCAAGCAATGTTGCTACTGACGCGATAGTAGAAAGGAATACCAGGTTTTTTTCCAGCATGGGCAGTTCCAGTGCTGTTGCTTCTTCTACTTCCTTTTGTATGGAAAGTACTTTTTGCTCTGTATCCAATTGCGTGTCTGTGATCAATTCTTTGTATTTGCGCAGACCGGCTTTCATCACGTTGCCAACAGATCCTTTTTGCTTGTCGCACTCAGACAATGCAGCATCTACATTTTTATTGGCAAGATGATATTGCACTTTGCGGATAAATTCTGCGTTGTTGCCGGTACCACTTGCTTTTGAAACAGTAAGAAAACGCTCAATAACAAACGTTAAAACAGTAAGAAAACATCCGATCAAAATGGGTACAATGATACCCCCGAGGTACATTTTTGCAAATCCACCAATTGCACCTTCACGATCGGGCCAGAAACCACCGTTTTGTTTTCCGATTGTAAAATTGTCCGGACTACCAATTATAAAACGCCAGATAACGTATCCCAAAATAATACATGCCAGGGGAGCCATCCATGAAATAGAATTACTTTTTCTTTTTGGTTGCACAGATGTAGAAGCTTTTGCTGCAGTTGGTTTTGTTTCAGCCATGATCGTTTGTTTTTAGTTTTATAATTTTTATATGCCAATATTGCGTTTTAACAACACAATTCTACTGAAAAAACTTTTTCAAAAATCAAATAAAGACGATTAATATTTTACAAGGATTCACAAGATAAGTATTTTCTTATTTCAACAAACCCTGATACAAATGGGTTTTTTGTTGAAAAAGATATTGGAAGGAACGGTAAGATAAAGATAATCCTGATAAAAAACTTTTCCTTTTAAACAAAAATTTTTCCTTTGCTGTATAATGCCAAATGGTTAGTATTATCTTTTAATTAATTTCACTGCAAACAAAATATATACATGTCTATTCAACTTTTAAGCCCCAGAAATTGGGTGATACTGGCTTTGCTGGCCTTCAGCTACTCCAGCAATGCCCAGGACAGAAAGCCTTCTAATCCAACAACACCCGTCAATGGTAATGCATCTGCAATGCCAGCAGGATTTCCTGGCGCTGCAAAAACGGGGCCTAAGCCGTATAAAGAAATCATTACAGACAAAGCCATTAGCCGCAAAGGTTTGTTTATTGTTCATAAGGTAGAAGACAAATGGTATTTTGAAATTCCGGATTCTCTTTTTGGGAGAGATATTTTAGTAGTCAATCGTTTATCGAAAGCCGCTGCAGGCATGCGCAACTTTTTCTTTGGTTATGCAGGAGACCAGATTGGCAACAACGTGGTTAGTTTTGAAAAAGGTCCGAATAATAAGATCTTTCTCAAGAAAATTTCTTTTGATGAAATGTCGAAAGACAGTTCACAACCCATGTATAGAGCCGTGATGAATTCTAACATTCAACCTATTGTAGCGGCATTTGATATTGCGTGTTTCAATAAAGACTCCTCCGGTTCCATTATTGAAATGACCAATTATATCAATACAGATAACGATATTCTGAATTTTGCCAGCAATCTCAAAACATTGTTCCAGGTAGGAGGACAACAAACAGACAAATCATATATAGTGTCTGTAAAAACCTATCCTATCAATATTGAAATAAAAACGGTTAAGACCTATAGCAAAAGCGCCGGTGGTGGATTCGGAACTCCGGCACCCAATCCGTTTGCAGCTCCGCCCGGCGGACAATTGCTCACCATGGAACTGAACAGTTCGCTGGTACTATTACCAAAGACTACCATGCAACAGCGTTTTTTTGATGCAAGGGTTGGATATTTTGCAAGGGGCTATACAGATTTTGATGCCAACCCGCAAGGTGTGAAAGATATTACCATGGTGGTACGCTGGAAACTTGAACCAAAAGATGACGACATTGAAAAACACAAACGCGGGGAACTGGTAGAACCTAAAAAACCCATCATCTATTATATTGATCCTGCCACTCCAAAAAAATGGATACCTTATTTAATACAGGGTGTAAACGACTGGCAGGCTGCTTTTGAAAAAGCAGGTTTCAAAAATGCTATCATGGCAAAGATGGCGCCTACTCCCCAGGAAGACAGTACCTGGAGCCTTGACGATGCAAGATTTTCTGCTATTGTTTATAAACCTTCAGACATCGCCAATGCAAGCGGACCCAATGTACATGATCCTCGCAGCGGCGAAATACTGGAAAGTCATATTAACTGGTATCACAATGTAATGAGTTTGCTGCGCGACTGGTATCTTATCCAATGCTCGCCCAATGATCCCCGTGCACGTAAAATGCAATTTGATGATGAGCTGATGGGACAATTGATCCGGTTTGTTTCATCTCATGAAGTAGGACATACACTTGGACTGCGCCATAACTTTGGTTCCAGTTCTACCGTACCTGTTGAAAAACTTCGCGACAAAGCCTGGGTTGAAGCTAACGGTCATACCCCCTCGATAATGGATTATGCACGGTTCAACTATGTAGCTCAGCCGGAAGATAATATTTCCCCGGCGGGATTGTATCCACGTATCGGCGATTACGATAAATGGGCCATTGAATGGGGCTATAAAAAAATATACGAAGCAAAATCGGCAGAAGAAGAGATTCCCATTCTCAATAAGATGACCACTGAACGGCTGGAAGCCAATCATCGTTTGTGGTTTGGAACTGAAAGTAACCCCGATGATCCTCATTCTCAAAGCGAGGACCTGGGTGATAATGCCATGAAAGCAAGTGCCTATGGTATAAAAAACCTTCAACGCATTGTTCCCAATCTTACCGCCTGGACAAAAGTTGCCAATGAAGATTATTCAAACCTTTCCGAATTATACGACCAGGTATTTGGCCAATTCAGCCGATACCTGGGGCATGTTACCAAAAATATTGGTGGTATTTATGAAGTGCCCAAAGTTGTAGAACAATCAGGTGCCGTGTATGAATATGTGCCAAAAGCTACGCAAATGGAAGCCATGAGTTTTTTAAATAAAAATATCTTTAATACCCCCACCTGGCTCATCAACAATGATATCTTTAGCAAGACCGGAACGGACCCCATCAGTATCATTGGCGGCCGTATGGAATCTGTTCTTAATAATTTGCTCAGCAATACGCGCATGGCGAAATTGATTAGTGCTGAAGCATCTTTGGGTAGCGGCAATGCATATACGATCACGCAATTGCTGGGTGATTTGCAAAAAAATATCTGGACCGAAATTTATTCACGCAAACCAATTGATGTGTACCGTCGCAACCTGCAAAAAGCGTTTATTGAACGTTTGAGTACTATTATAAGTCCTGCTCCTCCTGCTGTGGGCAGTTTCGGTGGTATTACCATAACATTCGGACCAAGTGTTGATGCAAAGAAGACAGACATTGTTTCTGTTGCAAAAGGAACCTTGCGTAGCCTGAGAAGTGATATCAATGCTGCGTTGCCATCTGTTACGGATAAAATGACGCGTTATCATTTACAGGATGTACAGGAAAGAATTGAAAAGATTTTGAATCCGAAATAGATTGTCGCGATTGAATAACAAATTTAAATCCCGGTCCGTTGGCTGGGATTTTTTGCAGAAGAATAAAATGAATATTCTTTTCGCCGCCCTGTCTCCGCATGCGCAGCTTACACTCATATAAACTTATAGAGGGACGCGGAGGTTAGTTATACGTGACGCAAGGTCCCCTTCGGGAGACGTTGCTGGGAAACTAACTATAATGGTAATCTGATGAACTATATGGTGAGTCTGTCATGCTGCTGATTCTTTTCTCCGCCCTGTCTCCGCATGCGCAGCTTACACTCATATAAACTTATAGAGGGACGCCGCGGTTAGTTATACGTGACGCAAGGTCCCCTTCGGGAGACGTTGATGGGAAGTAAATGTGCTGGCAACAAGATTTTTTCATTTATTGCAAGGCGAAGAGATCCCTCCTACGTCGGGATGACAGGACCTGATGGATCATAAACATAGTGGTGATCTGATGAACTATAACTTTTACTGAAGTTATTCATACCGTAATGCTTCGATAGGATTCAATCTCGAAGCTTTGAATGCGGGGTAAAGTCCGGCGAGTAAACCCACCAATGAACAAATGGCAATACCCAAAAATATCCATGCCCATGGAACTACAAAACCGGTATGCATTAAAAGACTAACACTATTACCCAACAGGATACCGGTAACAATTCCAAATGCGGCACCCAGTAAACTAATAATGATGGACTCATACAAAAACTGGTTGCGTACGTTGCGTTGTTTACCACCGATGGCTTTTATCAAACCTACTTCTTTTGTTCTTTCTGTCACCGCCACCAGCATGATATTCATTAGACCAATAGCGGCACCCATCAATGTAATAAATCCAATCACGATTGCAGATATGGTAAGCCAGGATAATTGCTTCAGCAACATATCTACAAAGCTGTCGCTTTTATCTACCAGGAAATTATTTCCTTCTGTGGTGGTTAATTTCCTAACGGAGCGGAAGGTTCCTTCTGCTTCGCCCATTGCGGCATCCAGTAATTTTACATTGGACAACTTTATACCAACTGCAAAGGACTGGTTTGCACCACTGTTGAAAAAACGTCGTACATTATTATAGGAAGTAACGATAGAGTTATCCCAGCTAAAACCGAGTGTAGAACCTTTTTCTTCCAGCACACCAATTACGCGGAAAGGAATATTATTTATTCTGACTATTTTTTCAAGTGCACGCTCTTTGTTTTCGCCGAATAAGGTGGTGGCAACATCTTTTCCCAATACGCATACGTTCCTTCCGGACTGAACGTCCAGGTCGTTGAGGTTTCTGCCCGAACCCAATTTATATCCATTCAGATCAATATAGTTATCATCTCCGCCAAATACTCTTACGGTAGGGTTTGTCTTTTTATTTTCAAAGTTGACCACTGCATTACCGGTACCAAAAATGGATAGTCCAACCTGGGAAGGGAATTTATACATCTGCTTAAAATCCTCCGCTTCTCTTTTGGTAATGGGTTTATTCTGGTTAGATTGCTTTTCTTTTCGCTGACCTTTCTTTTCTTTTTTTGAGCCCTGGTTATTTTGCATGCGCCACATCTGCCGGTAGCGTATGCTAAATCCATTTGCACCCATTGCCGAAAAGCTTTCCGTAAACTTTTGCGTCATGGCTTCAATAGCGGTGCGTATCCCAATGAGCGACGCAATACCCAATGCTATAATGGCTACGGTTATGCCGGTACGCAGTTTATTGCTGCGGATGGTTCGGAATGACAGCGATAAAGTGTCAAAGGTGTTCATATACTAAAATTAATGATTCTGCCTTAAAATAACCGAGGAGTTATATGAATGGGGGAAATTTGCATTAAAGGCTACCCATATGACTATTCAAGAGGTGATTATTACCTGTTTTACTCTTCAATTAGGCTCATAATCCAATTTATCCATCCCATAATTGTCGATGCCCTTCTATTAAAGGTAGAACCAGAGTTAATGTTGTGTAATTGCGAGTTCTTCATTATTTCCACAATTTCATATCTGCTAGGAACTCCGCTTTTACTAAAATAAAGTTCTAGTGATCGTTTAAAAGCCAAATGGGAAAGGATAATTTTTGCGAATTCAATTTGCCTGTTCAGAATAGTTAAATTAAATATCTCGCGCCCGCTTTTAGTGAGAAAAAAAACAATTTGCCGATTCTCTATTTTCTTATCAACCAATCCCAGATATCGAGCAGCGTCAGAGTAATAATTTGTTTGTCTTTCATCAAAGTCATAGTTAGTCGTTATATCTTCCTTTGTAAGAGTGCCTTTTTCTTTTAAGAGTTCGCATAAATTAATAACTCTTTCAAAAGAGTCTGCTTGAGGAAATGCAATTTGTGGTTCAGAAACTACTTTTGTTTTATTAAGTATTTCCTGAATTAACTCGAGATTAATTGCTCCCTGCGTAACTACATATTTTTTTTGATGAATTAGTTTTAGAGAGTTATAATATTTAACATCCTCGAATAAATATTCTCTTAAATGAAACACTCCGTTTGTATAAGTCAAGAAAATTGTTCTGACGTTCTTATACATTTTGCTTTTCCAAAGCCTGTAAGGATAGTACAGCTGTCTTACAAGAAAATCTTTCGACAAATAATTTTTCGCTTCTATTAAGTTTAATGATTTTTCACCTTCAAATCCTCCATCAATTTCTATTTGGGAGTTTTCAACTTTTACATCCAATAAGTCGTTTACAGAATTTATTTTAAATTCAAATGACGATGAGCTCATACGTCCACTCACCGTTGGATGTAATTCCTCTTCCTCTATGAAATCATGGAGAATTTTAGTAACAAAGGCACAATTAATTGCAGTAGATTCGCTTGTTATATCCTTGAAGTCTAAACTTTCTAAGTCACTAGGGAAATTAATTTTAATTATTTCTACTTCTTCTTCATTGCCAAAATTGTGAAAGGTGTCAATGTTTGCGATAATATAACTTCCTCTTGAAACTGGGAGAATTGAAAAATTATTATCTGAAAAAAGTTTTGGTAATTGAGACTTGTGATCGAATTTCGTCATCAATCTTGCCTCTCTAAATTCATTAATATCATTTGAATTGATTACATGGTAGTTAGTTGCTAAAACTTTCGCAATAATTCCATGCTTATCAAAGATCTTTTGCCAAGCGATATCATTCTTTGAATCATTCATAGTTACGAATAAGTAACTCCTCAACTTCGCCTCTTTTTAGTCCATCTGAGTTAATGGAGCGATTGGCTTTAATAACGTCAATGTGATAATCTTTATATAAATCTTTTAAAAATAATACTCCTGAATTTGACAATAAAAACTTTACACCTTTAGCAGTTAATCTATCACAAACTTCTTTAAGTCTTATTTGATCTTTAATATCCCACCCTCCTTCTATGTAGCCTGTAAAATTCGAACTTTCAGAAACAGGATGATAAGGAGGATCCAAATAGACAAAAGAGTCTCGACTTGCATTTTTTAAGATATTTTCATAGTCTCCGCTATAAATTTGTATTTGAGAAGAATTGAAATAACTATTAACCGCTTTTAGTGTTGGTTCATTAACTATGTTTGGATTCTTATATTTCCCAAAAGGAGAATTAAATTCCCCCGAACTATTTACTCGATACAAACCATTAAAACAAGTTTTATTAAGATAAATTATTCTTGAAGCTCTCTCAATTTCTGAAAGTCTATCAAATTCGTGTGTACGATCTTTTGAACGAATCATATAAAAATATTCAGACTCGTTTTTATGTTTTTTTAGATCTTTAATTAATTCATTTACGTTGTTCTTTATCACATTATAGACGTTTATTAACTCAACATTAAAATCGTTAATTACAGCTAACTTAGGTCGCAATTCGAATAAGACAGCACCTCCTCCGACAAAAGGTTCATAATAAGTCTTATATTTTTTAGGCACACGTGCTAAAATGGAAGGCATAATCTGTCTTTTACCTCCAACCCATTTTAGAAAAGGGGATATCAACTTGTTTTTTGCCACAATCTATTTGCTAAATTATTTAGTTTGCAATATACCCAATTATCCTAAAGGTTTATTGGTTCTTAGAAAAATGTGACAAACAGAGATTTAAAATATCAGAAATACAAATGAACAAGCAATAACTGCGGATAGACGCCTAATAAGATGACGATGGCGGCCACCAGGGCCAGTACCAGTTTAAAGACAGGTGATACTTCTTTCACCTGGCCATCCCCTGCTTTGAAATACATGGCTTGTATAACGCGGAAATAATAGTACACACTGACGGCAGCACACAAAACCGCGAATATGACCAGCCACAAATATGCCCCGTTATTTATAGCTGCTACCAGCATATAATATTTGGCAAAAAAACCGGCCGTTAATGGGATGCCAGCGAGTGAAAACAGGAAAACCGTATTGGTGGCTGCCAACAGTGGTTGTGATTTCCCCAATCCATTGTAACCATCAAAAGTATAATCCTTCATTTTGATGAGTATGGCAAAAATACCAATGGTGGCGAGGCTATAGGCCGCGGCATATAAGATAATGCCTTCCTTTGAATAGGAACTGTATCCGAACAAGGCAAAAAGCATAAACCCGGCCTGGGCAATACTGGAATAAGCCAGCATTCTTTTCACGCTCTGCTGAAAAACGGCTGTGATATTGCCGACAAACAAGGTAGCTGCTACTATAAATGCAATGGTTAAGCGCCATTTTACCAGCGATGATCCATAGGCTGCATCAAATAAACGCACGAATGCGATGAACACAGCAGCTTTTACAATGGTAGCCATGAATGAAGTAAATATGGTGGGTGCTCCATCATATACATCTGGCGTCCAAAAATGAAAAGGTGCGGCAGATACTTTAAACGACATAGCAATCAACAGCAATAACAAACCCGCCATCATTACCGGCGCAAAACCCTCCAGTTGTACCGACATATTGCCAAGGCTGAATGAACCGGTAGCCCCGTAAATCAGTGCAATACCCATGAGCATGATGCCGGTGGAGAAAGCCCCCATTAAAAAATACTTCAGCGAAGCTTCCGTGCCTTTCAGGTTTCGTTTGTCGCTGCCCGTGAGAATATAAAGTGGTATAGAAATAATTTCAATGCTGAGAAAAAGCATCAACAGTGAATTAAACGAAGACGCGATGCTGACCCCGCACAACACAAAAAATATCAACGCAAAATATTCACCCACATTCACACCCACTTCTTCAATGTCTTTAGCACCCAATATAAAATAAACCAGTACTGCGGTAAAAGCGATGCTATTGAACAAAAGACCAAAACTATCAAAGACCAGCATTCCTTTTACATCCACATGAAAAAAATGGGTATGGCCGGAATCCGCTACGTTTACCAGCAGCAACAAGGCTGCGCCAGTAATGGCAAGGTTGCGAATGACAGCAGGTTTGGAAATAAAAATACCGCTGAACATCATCAGTACTCCCCAGGTTGCCGAAAAAATGATTGCATTCATACTGTTGCTTAAAAATCTTCTTTACATAGTCGTTTTCATGTGAGCCAGGATTGTGTCAACCAATTCACCTGTTAGTTGCAGCATTGGTTTTGGATATACGCCAAAAATAAAAATCAATGCTACTATTATTGACAATGAAACTTTTACTGCCGCAGAGGTGTTGTTGCCACTGGTGATCAATGCGCTGGTATTGCCATAAAACACTTTCCTGATCATATTGAGTGTATAGATAGCCGATAGTATAATACAAATACCGGCCACTACTGTATCCATTAGCGCATACTTTGTAACAGTAGAAGAAAATATACCATTAAACATCATGAATTCTCCCACAAAACCATTGGTGAGTGGCAATGCTATATTGGCCAGGGCCACAATAACCAACAGTATGGCCAGGGCCGGATCTTTTTGTGCCAGTCCGCCCAATGCTGAAATTTTGCGTGTGCCATATTTTTGTTCGATGGTATCGGCTACTATCCACATACCAATGATATTAATTCCGTGCGAAAACATTTGCAGCATTACGCCCTGCATCCCGCTTTTGCTGGTGGAAAATATAGCCAGGCACATCAAACCGATGTGTGCAATAGATGAATATGCAATCAGACGTTTCAGATCATCCTGCCTGATGGCAATCAAAGAAGCATAGATCATTCCTATCAAACACAACATAGAAACGGTATCACCCCATTGATAACTGGCAGTAGGCAATACAGGCGCTAACCATCTTATCACAGCAAACACACCCATCTTTACCATGATTCCACTCAATACCATTGTAACTGCTGTCGGCGATTGTTCGTACGCGTCGGGTTGCCAGGTATGGAAGGGCCATACTGGCATTTTAATAGCGAAGGCAATAAAAAATAACCAGAACAACCAGTTCTCTTGTTCGGGTGCCAGTTTCATACTGTACCAATCGTGAATATCAAATGACTGGTGCGCCTGGAAGTACAGGTAGATAATGCCTACCAGCATCAGCAGCGAACCAACAAATGTGTAAATGAAAAATTTAAATGTAACAGCAATTCTTTTTTCGCCACCCCAGATGGAAGAAAGAAAGTAAACCGGTATCAATGCCAGTTCCCAGAAAAAATAGAACAGCAATGCATCCATAGAAAGAAAAACACCCATCAAACCTGCCTGGCTCAGGAGCATCAATGCATAAAAACGACTGGGCTGCGGGTATGAATTGTTCCAGGTTGCTATAAAAATTAATGAAAAGGAAATGGCGGTAAGTAAACAAAGTGTTTGTCCCATTCCATCCAGTCCAATATGAAAGCGTGCGAAAAGCATGGGCAACCAGGAAGCATCGAATTGCAGGTAATGGGGGCTATTCATTGTTGTAAGTCCCAATATAGATACAACCACCACTGCAAAACTTGCCATCAGTGCAAGGCTTTTAGCAGCAGCTTCACCCTTTATTATAAACAAAGCCAGGCCGGCAACCAGGGGAATTAATATCAGTAATAATGCAATCATGTTCAATCTCCGTAATAGAGAATTTTTATTTTTTGTTTACAATCATTTTATCTTTTGCCATCATTAAGTTCCTGTTTTCGGTCACACGATGACGTCAGATCGCCTACTTCCCACCTGCCTACCGGCAGGCTAGCCACTCGCTTTTCAATCATCTTTTCAAAAAGAACTGCAGAACAAATAGCAGGATCATGCCCGCTATCATCAATAACACATAACTACCTACCTGTCCGCTTTGTAATAAACGGAGTTGACGGCTGCCATACTGCACGCCCCTTCCAACTGCATTAACCAACCAGTCAATTCCAGATTTTTCAATTGCTGTATCCAAAAATTGCGCAAATGCGTTTAAAGGCTGAATAATAACTTTTTCGTATAGCTCATCAACATACCATTTGTTATAGAGTAGTTTTCCAACACCTGTTGCTTCTTCCAGTTCCGGTTTTTTAGAAAACATTCTTAATGCAGCAATAATAGAAACCGCAGCAACCGCTACAGAAACACCCATCAAGATCAATTCTGTATTGTGATCCATTGTATGTGCGGCTACCAGTTTAGTGGATTCTGCAAAAACGGGCGCCAGAAAACGTTCCAGCCAATGGCTCTCTTTTACAAAAACCTCCGGTATACCAATCCATCCACCAACAACGGCCAGAATTGCAAGAACGATCAATGGTATGGTCATAGCAGCGGGACTTTCATGTAAATGCTGTTCCTGGTTATTTGTACCCCTGAAATTTCCGAGGAAGGTAGTAGCATATAAGCGGAACATATAAAAAGCGGTCATGGCGGCAGTCATTACACCTATCACCCAATATATTTTGTTGCTCTCATAAGCAGCCGCCAGTATTTCGTCTTTTGAAAAGAATCCGCTGAATGGAGGAATACCGGCAATAGCAATACATCCCAGTAAAAATGTTATATGAGTGATGGGTAGATACTTTTTCAATCCCCCCATTTTACGAATATCCTGTTCATGGTGCATGGCATGAATAACTGATCCGGCACCCAGGAATAATAAGGCTTTGAAAAACGCATGCGTCATTACATGAAATACCGCACCGGTATAAGCGCCAACACCCAGTCCCAGGAACATATAACCCAGTTGGCTAACCGTAGAATAGGCCAGCACTTTTTTAATATCGTTTTGCTTTAATGCAATGGTGGCGGCAAAAGCAGCGGTGGCCAATCCAATGATGGCTACTACCGCCTGTGTGGCAGGAGCCAATGTATACAGGATATTGCTGCGTGCTATCATATAGATACCTGCGGTAACCATGGTTGCAGCATGAATCAATGCAGATACTGGTGTAGGACCTGCCATGGCATCAGGTAACCAGGTATATAGAGGAATCTGTGCACTCTTACCGGTAGCGCCAACAAAAAGTAATAAGGTTATGATGACAAGATCGCTGTGTGATAGAGCACCCGCCTTAGCAAAGACATCACTATAGTTTACAGAACCCACTTTTGCCAGTATCCAGAATATAGCAATCAGGAAACCCAGGTCGCCAACCCGGTTCATTACAAATGCTTTTATAGCCGCATTGTTATAATCATTGTTTTTAAACCAAAACCCAATTAAAAGGTAAGAACACAATCCAACCCCTTCCCAACCAATAAACATGATCACATAGTTGGAACCCATTACCAATAACAGCATGGAGAAAATAAAAAGATTGAGATAGGCAAAGTATCTTCCGTAATGCTGGTTTTCTTCCTCTTTCATGTAGGCTACAGAGTATACATGAATCAGAAACCCCACCCCGGTTATGATCAAAAGAAAAATAGAAGACAGTTGGTCAACCAGGAAAGCGAATGGAATATGAACATTTCCAAAACTAATAAAATCAAATAGTTCAACTACTCCCGACTTACCTGCCCTGACATCTGCAAAAAGTGCCAGGCTTACAATAAAAGATCCCAGCACAACCGCACTGCCAATTATGCCAATCATTGGTTTCGACAAAAACTTACGCAGCAAACCGTTGATGAGAAAACCCAGCAGCGGCAACAATGGAACTAAGAAAACAAGTTGGTTCATACTCTAATTTCTTGTCTCTATACTATATACTGAATACCTCGCAGGGAGTATATAGTATAGAGATCTAATGTTTCAGCCTGTTCAAAAAATTAATATCTACAGAATGCGTATTCCTGTACATCATTACAATAATGGCCAATCCTACACTTACCTCTGCCGCTGCTACCACCATAATAAAGAAAACAAATAACTGACCGTCGATACCGGCATTAATGTCTTTTGCTACATTGATTACATGGTGCATTTTTGAAAAGGCCACCAGCAACAGGTTTGCGGCATTTAACATTAATTCAATACACATAAAAACAATAATGGCGTTGCGGCGTGTTAAAACACCTACTACTCCAATACAGAATAATGCTATTGCTACGAATATGTAATAATTGACCGGCATATTTCAAGCTTTGAGCTGTCAGCAAGGAGCGCTGTCTCTTGCTTCACAACTTGTATCGATTTATTCCTTCTTACCTATCACCACTGCACCCACCATTGCACTTAAAAACAATACACTGCTTATTTCAAAAGGCACTACATAATCTTTAAACAATACAGTACCCAGGTTTTTTATCAGTCCTATATCACCCCCATTTGTCTGAACCATTTTTTGTTTTATGTCGGCATCTTTCAGTGCAGCAACCAACACCAGGAACAGGCATAGCCCGGCAATAAATCCAGCAAATTTCAATAGCCTGTTTTTTTGCAGGTTCATATCAGCGTTCAGGTTCATCATCATGATCACAAAGAGAAACAACACCATGATGGCGCCAGCGTATACAATAATATTTACAATAGCCAGGAATTGTGCATTCAATAAAACGTAATGCCCGGAGATGGCAAAGAAAGTGACAATGAGAAACAAAACACTGTAAACGGGGTTTTTACTTACGATCACCATTAAAGCACTGCCCAGTGCCAGTGCCGTTAAAAACCAGAATAATATTTGTGTAATTCCCATGATCGTTTAAGCAGTTGTAACTATAAGTTTTGAGCTATCAGATTAATTCTAATTAAAAAATACTTGCATTAACTTCCTATCCCTAAAAAAAATTCCTACTTTCTAATTCTCAATTCTTCCTCACCCTTCCCCCCGCAGCTTTCGCATACAACTCCGGCTCTTTTATTGGATCGGGAATTAATAAATCCTGTTTATCATAAATAAAAGTCTGGCGTTGAAAATTTGCCGGCGCAAAAGTTTCTGTAAGGTAAATAGCATCTTTAGGGCAAGCTTCTTCACACAAACCACAGAATATACAGCGCAACATGTTTATCTCATACCGGGCAGCATATTTTTCTTCGCGGTACAAATGTTCTTCCCCTTTTTTTCTTTCTGCTCCTTCCATTGTTATGGCTTCGGCCGGACAAGCGACTGCACATAAACCGCAAGCCGTACAATTTTCACGACCTTCTGCATCCCTGTTCAGTACATGCAAACCTCTGAAGACCGGGCTGAAGCTTCGCTTTTGTTCCGGGTACTTAATAGTAGCCTTGCGTTGAAAGAAATGCTTCAACGTAATGATCATTCCCTTAAGAATATTCCAGAGATACAACCGCTCCACCCAATTCATGGGTTTACGCTCTACCACTTTCACCCTGTTTGTTAATGCCTGCATTGTTATCTGTTAACTTTTATTAGGGACCGCAAAAATATTTTTATCAACTCAACCTACCAACTTAATTGCAAGGTTTTAAAAATGCCAGTGATTTTGTTTCCAGAGAATCACCGCACCTGTTACCAGCATATTGAACAATGACAATGGAATCAAACTCTTCCATCCCAGGTTCATCAACTGATCATAACGAAAGCGAGGAATGGTCCACCTCACCCACATAAACAAGAAAATAAAAAAACCAATTTTTAGTATCAACGCAACGGTTCCCAGGATGGCAACAATATTAGGCCCCCAGGTCTGTATATGAGTTGCTTCATTAAAAAATGGAATATCATACCCTCCAAAAAACAATGTAGCCATTATTGCGCTGCTGATAAACATATTGATGTATTCTGCAAATAAATAAAAACCCAGTTTCATGGAAGAATATTCCTGGTGATAACCAAAGTTCAATTCATTTTCTGCTTCCGGTAAATCAAAAGGTGTTCTGTTACATTCAGCAAACGCACATATAATAAAGATCAGGAAGCCCAATGGTTGATAAACGATGTTCCAAACCCCATTATCCATTTGTTGCTGAACAATCGTTTTCATACTCAATGAACCCGTCAGCATCAACAATGCTATCAGCGACAATCCCATGGCCAGTTCATACGAGATCATTTGTGATGCACCCCGCAATGCTGCTATCAAAGAAAATTTATTGTTAGAGGCCCATCCTCCAATCATGATTCCGTAAACGCCCAGGCTCACTACGCCAAATATGTAAAGAATACCAATATTTATATCGGCCACCTGCAATGTGATCGTTCTTCCAAATAAATGCAGTGATCCTCCCCATGGAATCACCGCGCTTGTCATCATGGCTGTGAGCATCGCGAGACAGGGCCCCAGGATAAAAAGGAATTTATTTGAAGTATTTGGAATGATTTCTTCCTTCATGAATAATTTCAGTCCGTCTGCAAGGGGCTGAAAAATTCCAAATGGACCGGCACGATCCGGGCCAATGCGATCCTGTATATAAGCCGCGATTTTTCTTTCCGCGTAGGTTTCATACATGGCAATGACCAGCGACACTGATACAATGACAACTATCAGCAATAATTTCTCCATTAATAAACTCCAGTCGATAACTAATAACACAGTGTTTGTTTTTTTATTTATCCGGCATTTGCTCTTTAATCAACATCGTTGTGTCACACTCTTGTACTACATAACTATTTTGAACTACTGCTCTACAGCTTCTCACTCCTTAAAATCATCACTATGTGCCGGTCCTTCTATCGCACTTAAATGTACGTCCGGCCTGTTCACTTCACTTATACTGTGAATATCCATTAGTAATTTAGGGCTTCGACCATCATGAATGGCAGAAAAAGTTTCATTGGGTTTTTTTAATCCTTCATAATGCCCCTGGGAAATAACGGAATGACGGTTCACATGTGACACGCCTTCAATTACCCAATCGGCCGCCTCCTTCTTTTCAAATCTGCATTCATTGCAAATCCATTCTTTCACTTCTCCCCACTCATCTTTGCGGGCTGTTACACGAAACACTTCTGTTCCCCGCATCCAGAGCTGTGCTTTACCACTGCATTTAGGACAATCCCTGTGTGCATCTACAGGTTTTGTAAACCATACCCGGTTTTTAAAACGAAATGTTTTATCTGTTAATGCACCTACCGGGCAAACATCAATAACGTTTCCAATAAAATCATTGTCCAGTGACTTTTCTATATAGGTAGCAATCTCCGCGTGATCTCCCCTGTCTAAAATACCATGCACTCTTTTCTTTGTTAACTGGTCTGCAACAAACACACAACGGAAACACATAATACAACGTGTCATGTGTAATTGTATATAAGGCCCTAAATCATGTTTTTCAAAAGTTCTTCTTGGAAATTCATAGCGGGTACCTTCCTTACCATGCTCATAACTCAGATCCTGCAGGTGACATTCGCCTGCCTGATCACAAATGGGGCAATCCAGCGGATGATTGATCAATAAAAATTCAACCACTCCATTTCTTGCGTCAATAACTTTTTCGCTGGTAATGTTTTTAACAATCATGCCATCCATTACATTGGTTCTGCAAGACGCTACCAACTTGGGCATGGGTCTGGGGTCTGCCGTTGAGCCGGCGGCTACTTCTACCAGGCAGGTACGGCACTTTCCACCGCTTCCCTGCAGTTTTGTATAATAGCACATAGCAGGAGGCGCAACTTCACCACCAATCTGCCTGGCAGCATTTAATATTGATGTGCCCGGGGCTACTTCGATCGTAATATTATCGATGGTAACCTTGAATAATTTGGGTGCTTCTTTTTTTATTTCCTCAGCCATATCTTTTTGTTTCACGCAACGAGCGCAAATAAATTACGACACAACGTTACCATATTTAATCATTCCGCTTCTCATTTCACGCAACGATAGCAACGATATTGCGACGCAACGCTTTTTACAATTTGTTTGCAATTCTATGTATACCATCTTTCAAATACTCCACATTGAAATTTATTAATAATCCGGGCTTCTGTTTTTGCTAATTCCTAAAAAAATATTTCCTCCTATACTGACTCAAATAAGCCCGGTCCGTATTGCTTATGTATCTTAAAACAAATGTCCAGTACCAGCCTTGCAATTTCATTTTCACTCATTCCTATTCTTGCGCCACTACTTTTTATCATTGCCTATATAGTCCGTCGCGCGAAATATCTTATATTCGTTGCGTAAAATATATCAAGCCGGCACTGCAACGGGTCTCGCATCTGCATAATGTGCCAATCCATAATTTCTTTTCTGGCTTTCTTCGGGGTTCAATACATGCCATTCAAATTCATCCCTGAAATGACGGATGGCTGCCGCCACCGGCCAGGCCGCTGCATCACCCAAAGGACAAATAGTATTGCCTTCTATCTTGCGTTGAATATCCCACAACAAATCAATATCACTTATCTTTCCTTTACCATATTCAATGTTCTTTAATATTTTTTCCATCCAGCCAGTTCCTTCACGGCAGGGTGAACACTGACCACAGCTTTCATGTCGATAAAATCTTGCTAATGTATATGTGTGTCTTACCACGCATTGATCTTCATCCAACACAATAAACCCGCCGCTACCCATCATGGAACCTGTTGCAAAACCACCATCACTCAGGCTTTCGTAAGTCATCATACGGGTTTCACCTTTGGCTGTTTTAAGTAACAGGTTTGCCGGTAAAATAGGAACCGATGATCCCCCGGGAATACAGGCTTTTAATTTTTTACCATTCGCTATACCTCCGCAATATTCATCACTATAAATAAATTCCTCTACAGAAATGGTCATGTCAATTTCATACACGCCTTGTTTATTGATATTTCCACAGGCAGAAATCAATTTCGTTCCGGTAGATTTTCCTACACCGATTTTTGCATATTCTTCTCCACCTAAATTGATGATGGGTACTATTGCCGCCAGCGTTTCCACATTATTGACAACCGTAGGTCGATCCCAAACTCCTTTCACAGCAGGGAATGGCGGTTTGATGCGCGGGTTACCTCTTTTGCCTTCCAGCGATTCAATCAATGCAGTTTCTTCACCACAGATATAAGCGCCTGCACCGCGTTGAACATAAATCTCACAATCAAAACCGCTGTTCAATATATTTCTTCCAAGCCATCCATTGTTCTTTGCCTCTGCAATGGCCTGTTCCAGTATGCCTGTAATCCATGCATATTCGCCCCGGATATAAATATAAGTAGCATTACTGCCAAGCGCATACGAACTTACTATCAGCCCTTCAATCAGCAAATGCGGAATAAACTCCATTAAATAGCGATCCTTAAAAGTACCCGGTTCACTTTCATCTGCATTACATACCAGGTGACGGGGTACGCCTTCGGGTTTTGCAATAAAACTCCATTTCATACCCGTTGGAAAACCGGCACCGCCGCGTCCGCGTAGTCCACTTTTTTTTACTTCTTCCACTACATCGGCAGGAGAAGTTTTGAAAGCTTTCTCAACAGCTGCATAACCACCATTCTTACGGTATACATCATAATAGCGGATGCCTTCAATATGATCTTTATCTAATAATACTTTTCTTCCCATTTTTTTGCTCTTGAATTGTCCACTATCTGCGTTGAACTATTCCTGGTTAATTATTTTTTTCAGCGTTTCTCCTGCACTCCTCAATGATTGCATCCACTTTTTCTTTTGTCAGATGTTCGCGGTAAGTCTTTCCCATTTGCATCATCGGTGCGTATCCACAGGCACCCAAACATTCAACGGTCTTCAAAGTAAACATTCCATCTGCTGTAGTTTCACCCGGCTTAATGGTTAATTTATCTCCTATGTATTTGATGATGTCATCACTTCCGTTTAACATACATGGACCGGTCTGGCAAACTTCAAACATAAATTTACCTACCGGCTTTAAATTGTACATGCTATAAAATGTAGCAACTTCATATACTTCGATGGGTTCAATTTGCAATAGTGAAGCTACATAGTCCATCGTATCTACACTCAGCCATCCGCCGAATTCGTCCTGCGCCAGATGCAGCAAAGGCAACAGGGCACTTTTTTGTTTGCCTGCAGGAAAGCGTGCAATAATATTGTTAACCTCTGTTAATTTGTCTTCTGAAAATTTCATTTGTTTCAATTCAAAATTCAATACTGAAAAGTCCGAAAAATCTGATACGCTTTTTTGACTTTTTAATTAAATTATCCATCCAATTCTCCTGCAATCAGGTTAAGACTGCTCATGGTCATTATGGCATCACTCAACATAGCACCTTTGGTTAGTTCACTATAGGCCTGGTAATAAATAAAACAGGGCCGGCGGAAATGCAGCCTGTAGGGCGTACGGCCGCCATCGCTGATCAAATAAAAACCAAGTTCACCATTACCGCCTTCTACACTATTGTACACTTCACCAACAGGAATATCCGTTTCACCCATAATGATTTTAAAATGCCAGATCAATGCTTCCATTTTGGTGTAAACATCTTTCTTTTCCGGCAGGTAATATTCGGGTACATCTGCATGGAAAACTTCAGCATCCGCACCTTTAAATTCCTGTACTTTTTGATATGCCTGTTCAATAATGTTCAGCGACTGACGCATTTCCTCATTGCGTACCAGGAAACGATCATAGTTATCACCTGTTGTTCCGACCGGTACTGTAAAATCAAAATCTTCATAACTGCTATACGGCGTATGCACGCGAACGTCATAGTCAACACCCGCAGCCCGCAGGTTGGGACCAGTAAATCCATAATTCAGTGCGCGCGCTGCTCCAATGGCACCAGTGCCCTGTGTACGTTCCATAAAGATCCTGTTGCGCTTGAACAGGTTTTCGAATTCCGTGAGCACTTTGGGATATTCTTTCAGAAATTTCTCAAGCTTTTCAAATGCTGTATTGGTAAAATTTCTTTCAAAACCGCCAATGCGACCGATGTTAGTTGTAAGACGGGAACCACATATTTCCTCGTAGATTTCATAAATCAATTCGCGGTATTGCATCACATAAAGAAAACCGGTATAGGCCCCGCTGTCTACACCAACAATAGAATTACAGATAAGGTGATCTGAAATTCTTGCCAACTCCATTATAATGACTCTTAGGTAATCTACTCTTTTAGGTGTTTTAACCTTCAGCAATTTCTCACAGGTTAAATGCCATCCCATGTTATTGATAGGGGAAGAACAATAATTTAGTCTATCCGTCAACGTTGTAATCTGGTACAAGGGCCGGCGCTCTGCCAGCTTTTCAAATGCACGGTGAATATACCCGATGGTTTGTTCTGCGGATACAATTCTTTCTCCATCCAGTTCAAGAATATTTTGCATTACACCATGCGTAGCCGGATGTGTTGGACCGAGGTTGAGCGTAGTGGTTTGCTTCTCTATAGAACCCTCTGGTAATTTAATATGATGATGTACTATTTCTGACATTATATGCTGCTCCTATTTCTTATTTCTGTTTTCAGATATCTGATGTCTTTATTCTTTATTTCTCGCAACGAACGCGAAGGAACAAAGACGCAACCTTCCCATTTCACACATTCACACCTTTCGACAGACAGGTTTTCACGTTTACAACATTTATAAAATTACCTTCCAAACATCGCATCATCCTTATCAATCCTGGTCTGATCCTCCAATGGAAATTCCTTACGCATTGGGAAGTAGTCCATTTCATCTACATTCTGAATTCTCCTCAGATTGGGGTGACCCACAAAATTGATCCCAAAAAAATCATACGTTTCTCTTTCCATCCAGTTAGCTGTGCTGTATAAATTGACAGCCGTAAAAATATCCGGTGAATTAATATCTGTAAACACTTTAAACCTTAGTCGTATGTTATCTGCCAGGTTATGCAAATGATAAACAACTGCCAATTCCCTGCCTTGGTTGCCGGGATAATGCACGGCACATATATCTGTCAGGAATTGGAATTTCAGTTCAGCATCATCATATAAATACTGCAGTACTTTTAAATTTAGATCTTTGGGAGCTTCAAATGTGAGCAGACCATAAGGTTCTTCAAACCCGGTTACCTGATCACCAAATTTGTTTATGAGCCGATCCTTAATTATTTCGTTTGTCAATGCCATTGTCAGCTATGAGCTTTGAGTCTTGAGCCAAGACGATTTGAATTATCAACCATTCAACCAATAACCATTCAAACAATCACTGTATCCCGTAACTCTCCATTAATTGTTTGTATTGTTCCCCATTTCTCCTGCGTATACTTTCTTTGCCTACCAACTCCTGTATTTTCATAAAACCGTCGAGAACTGCCTCTGGTCTTGGCGGGCAACCAGGAATATATACATCTACGGGTATTATTTGATCAATACCCTGCAACACACTATAGGTATCAAATATACCACCAGAGGATGCGCAGGCACCCATGCTTAAAACCCAACGGGGTTCAGCCATTTGTAAATAAACCTGTCTCAGCACCGGGCCCATTTTTTTTGCAATGGTACCCATCACCATTAAAAGATCGCACTGACGGGGCGAGAAACCTACTCTTTCTGCACCAAACCTGGCAAGATCATAATGAGAACCCATGGTAGCCATGAATTCTATCCCGCAACAAGAAGTTGCAAAAGGCAGGGGCCAGATTGAATTTTTTCTTGCCAATCCTACCACATTGCTGAGTTTGGTGGTAAAAAAACCTTCGCCCATATGACCTTCGGGCGAACCCACTACCTGGATTGGTTTACCTCCTTCATTCTTCACATTATATTGTACAGGACGAGACATAGTTTTCAATTTTTTAATTCAATTGTCAATGCAGTAATAACAATTTTCATCTTCAATGGTTCCTCATAACACCGGCATTACCTTACCGCGACCCAACAATTAACACTTTTCAATCATTCTTCCCAGTTCAAAGCACCTTTTTTTATTATATAAATAAAACCGGCTAGAAAAAATGCTACAAACATTAATACCGCAATGAACCCTTCCATGCCCAGTGACCTGAAATTGATTGCATAAGGATAAAAAAAGATGACTTCCACATCAAACAGTACAAACAATATAGCGACCAAAAAATATTTAATGGCCATGGGCTGCCGTGCATCTCCATGGGATTCGATTCCACTTGTAAAATTTTGGAGTTTATCAGATGTATTACGCTTTGGTCCTAACCAATGGGTAAGTGCCATCATAGCGCCAATAAAAAGAATAGCAAAAATCAGTTGAATGGCAATCGGCAGGTAACTGGATGAGTTGTTAACATCGGTAATGGGAAGATTAGCTTGAAGCAGGAACCATTTCATTGTTCAACAGGAATTGTTGCGCAGCAAAAATAAGGTAGCACCATCAATTTATAGCGGTTGAAAACCAAATTCCTTAAAATAAAAGAAACCCCGGCTTAAAGACGGGGTTTCTCCATTATGCCAATTATAATTTTCTAATGTGATTCATCTATTTTTTCCAGTACCACCATTCTTTGATTTAGTAGCAGGCTGACGAGCGGGTTGTTTGGCAGGTGGTTTACTTAACTGGTCAATAATTTTCTTGGCTTGTTCATAACCAGGACTGCCCGGCTGGTCTACATAAGTTACCTGTGTTAGATAATTAATGGCTCCGTCTTTATCTTTCTTAATGTCATTTGAATACGAAGCCATATAAAACAATGCCTGAATAATAAGTGACTTATATTTTACCGAATCAGATTTTTTTGCAACCTCAATAAATTTTAGCCAATCATCTACCGCTGCTCCTTTTTGCATGGTAGTATCTAACGCAGCATTGGATCTTGCAGACCATAAATAACCAAATACTTCCTCGGGGAATTGAGTCTTGTAACTCGTAAAAATTGCCAGCGATGAATCATATTGTGCAGCCTGGTAATATGCGAACCCATAGTTATATAAATCCGTTTTATTGGCTTTTGGATCACTATAATATACTTTACCCAACCACCTTGCCTGTTCAACTCTGTTACCTATTTTTTTAGCAAGATTAGATGCATCAGTCATCAGTTCAACTTTTTCCTGCATCACGGTATCCATTTCAACTGCTTTTTCATAATTTTTAAATGCCGTCTCTTCATTGCCAGGGAATTTTGAAAGTATCTGGGCATAAAAAGAATAATCTTTTGGCACAAATCCATCTGGCTTTTGTTTAGCGAAAAAATCATCCAACGCTTTTTTCGCATTTACAGAATCCCCTTGATCATTATACGCATAGGCAATCAGGCGATAATAACGTGGATCTGCATTTGCACCTTCTGTACTTAGTTTTTGCTGCGATTTTGCAATGGCATCCGCATAATTTTTGGCGGCATAAAGATTAGCTATCTTATCGTATTCATCCGTTGGTTTGGGATCGGTTACGGTAAGATATTTGTCAAAATAAGTAATGGATTTATTAACGTCCTGGTGAAAATACCAATAATAATACAATTCATAATAAGCGGGTGCATAGTTGGGATCGATTTCAATGGCTTTTTCAAAAGCAGGCAAAAAATAATCCTTATTATTTTGTGTCAAATAAACTTTGCCAATTTTATATTGCGCTTCCGCATACTTAGGATCAATCGTTAAAGCTTTTTGATAAGAAGTCACGGCATTTCCTCCATCAATTTGTTTACGATAGGCATCGCCCATTATCGAATAGGTTTCAGGGCTCTTAAAATTTTTGATCTGAGTAGCGGCCGTCAATTTTTCAATAGCATATACCGGGTCTCCTGCTTTTGAATTTGGATCCGCATTGGCCGCACCAATCGCATTTAACACTTCAATGTCTTTGGCCTTTGACAAACTAATGGCAGTTTCAAAACGTTGACGGGCATCATTGGTCTTGCCCTCCAGCAATTCAATATGACCCATGCCGGCTAATACCAATGGAGCAGCTCCATTCGACATTAAAGTCTTTTGATAAAGATCTCTTGCTCCCGCCTGGTTTTTTTCTGCCAGTAAAGTCTGACCTTCCCAATAAACAGCCTCAAGGCTGTTCGGGTTGGCTGCCAATACTTTTTCGAACTGGTCCTTGGCACTTTTATAACGTTGATAGTAAAAAAATTTCTTTCCCTGCTCAACGCTTTGTGCCAATAATACACCAGCACTTGCCGCCAATGCTATCAGACTTAGTGTGATTTTCTTCATTATCGATTCTTTAGTTTTTTATTGAACGCTTGTAAATTTATTAAAATAACCAACATAATTAATTGATTTTTGTAGGCCTTACCTCAAAAGACATTCTTGCCGGGTATAAATAAGCCCGCTTAAAAACCAGCTGACCTCTTTCGTAGATGAGAAAATTGGCGAAACCGCTGCCAAGGCCATCATAATTTTCTTTTAAAATATAGTACAAACCACGTACCATGGGATACCGGCGCGTTGCTATATTATATTGAAAAGGTTGAGTATAAACCGGTGGCTGGCATGCCAAACATTCAAGACCGGCTATCTTAACTTTCTGCAAAAAGCTTGATTGAATACTGTCTTCCTTGTTGCCAATCCAGCTAACACCCACTAAACCGATAGCATCATTATTATTGCCGATATAGTCAATAACACCCTGGCTATTGGTTGCTGCCACCACATTTTTACTTAAGGGTTGACCCTTTGCAAGACTATCGGTTACGTAACGAACTGTACTGGTTGATGAGAGCCCATCCACAACTACTTTATACTTATACCCGCTGGTTCCTTTCACCAATGAACGCATGTCCGACATGTCAAACAGTGAATCTTTGCATTGTTTGTTCACTATCACCGCAATGGCGTCGTAAGCCAGCCTGCCGTACGTTGGTACATAAGACAACTTTTTCTTGAGCAGGCCTTCTTCATCGGTGCTTAAACCTCTTGTAATAATAACCATGCGGGTACTATCGTCATTCAGATCTTTAATGCAATCCGCCTCGGGTTTATAATGGGCAATAATTTTCGCGTTGGGAAAAGAAGCTTCAAATACTTTTATCTGTGAATCTATGACGGGTTTGAACGATTCGTCTACGCTGATATTGATGATTCCTTTTGTATTGGTTTCCTTTGCCGGATCAGACGAAGAGCCACCGCAGGCGCTTAACATCACAAGTGAGGTAATAAGAAACAACGGCCTGGCAGGTATTAAAAATGATGTTATACTCATTCGGAAAAATAATTTTTCTTATAACCCCTATAAATACGAAATGCTCCATATACAATACAAAGTCCAACAAAAAAATACCTGAACAAAGGAGTAATACTAAATGCTATTCCAAACCTGTCAGCAAATGCAAAAAAGAATCCAAAGCCCATAATGATAGCTCCCATTCCATAATCCAAAATAGAGCGTCTCAAGATATAGTTTTTAGCTTTTCTTTCCGATGGATCTATGTTCATTTAGTGTTTATTTAATAACCGCATGCGTATGTGGCAAGATAAGGAAATTTAATTTTCAGTCATATCAAATATTACCGGTATGGTATAGTACACTGCAACTGTTTTACCTTGTTGCGAACCCGGCTTCCACCTGGGCATTTTAGCAATAACCCTCAGAATTTCTTTCCTGAAAACATTATCAGCCTGGGTAAGAAATTCCACGCCTGAGACTATACCATCTTTAGTTACAACAAAACGAATGGGAACTTTTACTTTCAGATCGGGTTCGGGCACATCTTCCGGCACCTGAAGATTTCTTCCGAGGAAACGCAGCAATGCATCCGTTCCACCCGGAAATTCAGGCATTATTTCGGGCCGCTCGATAACTTCGGGCTCCGCTTCAATAATGGTTTCTGCCATTTTACTTTGAGCAGGTTGTTGGTTTATATCTGTCTGACTATCACTTGTTGTTAGATCACCTTCAACATTTTTATCACTGATTATTTTTTCTGCAAAATCATCAACCCTATGCATCGTATCTTTTACTTCTTTATCAGGAGCAATTACAGGAACGGGGTTGACTACCCTTGCAACTGGTGGCATTGGTTTGGATGCTGGCGGTGGGCGCAAGTCTTTTGGAATGTCAACTTTTTGCAAATGCACAGCCGTATCTGTTGACAAAGGAAAAAATATATTTGTTTGTTGATTCCTGTTATTATTTATAAGATTCCCCACTAAAAATAATAAGACAATGGAGATGATTGTCACTATCGCTTTGACCAAACGACTATTATATTCCTTTCGCAATTCGTAAGCGCCATATTGTTTGTTACGATTGTCAAATAGTATATCCAGTATATCACTTTGCAAAATAGTTTCCGCGTTCATAATAATGAAGTTTTTTGATGAATGATCGATATCAAAAAACGCAGCGCTTGTTTCGGTATAAGATGCATACAATAAACAAATCCATAAAGCGGGTAAGCAATAAGTTGTAAGTCGTAAGTATAGAATTCGGACAGGGTTTGAATTTTACAATTTGGAAGTATTTTGTCATAGCAGCACTTATTACTTAATGCTTACCACTTATTACTTTTTACCTAAAACTTCTTTCACCCCCATCGCTTACCTTTGCCGCCATGAAGATTTTAATGGTTTGCCTGGGAAATATTTGCAGGAGTCCACTGGCGGAAGGCATATTGAAACAGAAAGCTATTGATGCAGGATTGGATCTTCAGATAGATAGCGCGGGAACAAATAATTATCATATTGGCGAACCACCGCATCCTTATTCACAGCATATAGCATTGCTGAACGGAATTGATATTAGTGGGCAGCGCAAACGCCGTTTTATTGCTGCCGATTTTGATCAGTTTGATAAAATTTATGCAATGGCAGAAGATGTGATGGATGAAATGAAGCGTATTGCAAAAAATAAATTCAATCCATCTAAAGCAGATTTGCTGATGAATGAATTGTACCCGGGGGAAAATCTGGATATACCTGATCCATGGTCGGGGCCGGAATCAGAATACCATGAAGTATACAAAATGATAGATCAAGCCTGCGACAAAATAATTGAAAAATTAAAAGCAGGCGTTATAAAAAATCAATTATAATTTTTGGCAGATGGCAAAGGTTACCGCATCATTACCACAGGGCACAAGGGATTTTGGGCCCGATATTGTTCGAAAACGCAATTACATTTTTAATACCATTAAATCAGTATTTGAATTGTATGGCTTCGAACCACTGGAAACACCTGCCATGGAAAACCTGGAAACGTTGATGGGAAAGTATGGGGACGAAGGTGATAAATTGATCTTTAAAATTCTCAACAATGGTTTAAATGATCCAAAAAATATTGATAAAGCAAAGACCGCATTTGAAAACGTCCTATCTGGTAAAAATGATAAAAACCTTACGGAACGTGCATTAAGATACGACCTTACCATTCCTTTTGCACGGTATGTAGCTATGAACAAGGAACAGCTTTCCTTTCCTTTTAAGCGATACCAGATGCAACCTGTTTGGCGGGCCGACAGACCACAAAAAGGTCGTTACCGCGAATTCTATCAGTGTGATGCTGACATTGTAGGCAGCAGTTCTTTATTAAACGAAAAAGAATTAGCAGCTATTTACACTACTGTGTTTAAAAAGCTGGGAATAGAAATTGAAATAAAAATCAACCATCGCAAAATATTGGCCGCCCTGGCAGAAATCTGTGCTGGTGCGGATAAAATAATTGACATTACTACAGCAATTGACAAACTGGACAAGATAGGAATTGAAAAGGTAAAAGAAGAACTTGCACAACGAGGGCTGTCTGACGACCAGGTATCTATTATTGAAAAATACCTGTGCATAACCGGTAGTAATGAACAAAAGATCACACAAGTTAAAAATTTACTGGACGATAGCAATTCAGGAAAAATGGGGATAGAAGAAATTGAATACCTTCTGGAATCATTACTCACTTACAATTCACCACTCACTATTGACTTCACCCTAGCCCGCGGCCTCAACTATTACACCGGTATTATTTTCGAAGTAAAAGCGCTTCATGTACAAATGGGTAGTATTGGGGGCGGTGGTCGTTATGATGATCTTACCGGTACATTTGGAGTTCCCCATATTCCCGGTGTTGGTATTTCTTTTGGCGTTGATAGAATTTATGATGTAATGGAGGAACGAAAACTGTTTCCTTCCACAGTTCATAGTGGCACCAAAATATTATTTTTTAATTTGGGAGAAGCGGAAGCCAGGACTGCTTATTCCTGCATACATCAATTGCGCGATAAAGGCATACCCAGTGAGTTGTATCATGAACCTGCGAAGTTTGACAAACAATTTAAATACGCAGAAAAGAAAAACATACCCTATATAATTATTATCGGAAGCAAAGAACTGCAGGAGAACACCTGTACTGTCAAAAACTTAAACAACAGCAACCAGGAAACCATCCTTCAAACCCAACTTTTACAATACAATTTTATATAATGGCGGCGGATATTGTTTTAATATTTATGGGCCTCACAGTATGTTTCCTGCTAATGAAACCGGGAAATAAAAGACTTAAAAAAATTGGAGAAAAAACACCGGGTACTATTGTTGATTTTGAAAAAACTGCGGGCACTAACGACAGTAATATTTATCCTGTTGTTAGTTTTACTACCAGCAGGAATGAATTATTCAAGCTTGTATCTCCGGATGGATTTTTACCGGCCCGGGTAAAATTGGGCAAAAAAGTGTCAGTGATTTACAATCCGCAGGATCCAACAGATTTTACAATATTATTATCCAATCAGCAGCTAATGTATATTACGTTGCTGGCTTGCGCCATAACATTCACTATAGCGGGAGTCATACTCCTGCTCAATGAACTGGACATCATCCATATTTTAAAGAAATAAAATTTTCAACTGCGGGTATTAGTTAGTCTTTGCGTTTCGCAATAGCCAGTATTGCTGTTTTGAATAAAACATTTTCTTTGTCGGCTGGAAAATCAGTTAAGTAACCAGGTTTAACATACGTTGTTGAGAACACAGGAAACTTATTCAAATTTGCATGAACAATGTTTGCAATAGTAGCTGTTGAATCTTTTAATCCGTCCAGGACATAACCACCTGCATCAATATGCACCGCGATTACTTTTTTTGCATCATTTCTTTTAAATGCGGCTGTGCCGTTAAATGCTACGATGGTAAAAGTATCTCCCTTTATCAATTCAAGCGCTGAAGTGCCGGCAGTTGAATTCATCATAAGCATGCCGTTTTCAATTAACACTTCTACTTCCGGTACCACGCTCCCTTCTGGAAATTTGTATTTTCCGAGGTATTCCATTCTTTGAGTAGTGTCCTGGGCATTTGCTGCAATAATTAACAATGTAGTCAATGCCAGTAAAAAGATCTTTTTCATATACTTAAGCAGTTTGGTCTAAATTAAAGAAATCATTCATATCAAAAAAAGATTTTATGAGAGTGGTCGCTTGTTACTGATTCCTTTCAACTTATCTAAAATCAAGACAATTGTTTATGGTGATGTTCCATATGTGCTACATAATCGCAAATAAGCCATTCCAGTATTTGCATTTCGTTGTTTTGATATTGTGTTTTAACCCGGTATTGAAATTTCTCTGCCGGTATATTTTCAACAATCAAAATAATTTGCTGGTTCAGTGATTGCCAAAGTTGGATCAGGTGATCCAACGGAACTTGCTGGTAATTATTAACAGCCACAAGTTCATTTTGAGAATAGGCTATTACAACATAAGGCTGAGGTAAAAATTGTATGTCGGTAAAACGTTTGAGGTTGTTAATCGCGGAATCTACCAGGTGGCCGAGTATTTGTTTACGACTCCATTTACCCGGTGCGGGAAATTGCAACAATTCCGGTTCTGTCATGGCATTAAAAATTGCCGGCACTATTTCAATATAATGACCCAATTTTTTCATTGCCACATCTATATCTGAATTGCCTTTTAAAAATCCTGCTTCCTGCCACATAGCATTAAAATATTAATGAGATGAATGTTCGGATTGCTGCATTTTCATACTTTTCCTATTGTTTACAGACTTTCATAAATGATCGCAGCCCCTTGCCCCACACCCACACACATTGCAGCCAATCCGAATTTTGCATTTCTTCTTTTCATTTCATGCAACAAAGTTGTTGATATTCTTACCCCACTACAACCCAGTGGGTGCCCAATAGCAATTGCACCACCGTTAACATTTACTTTTTCCAAATCAAGTCCAAGATCATGAATGCAGGCTATTGATTGCGATGCAAATGCTTCATTCAATTCTATAAGATCTAAATCAATGACGGTTAGTCCCGCTCTTTCCAACGCTTTGTTTACAGCCGGTACCGGACCCATTCCCATAATAGCCGGATTTACGCCGGCCACTGCCATTGATACAATCCTTGCCATCGGTTGCAGGTTATACCTTTTTACTGCAACTTCATCTGCCAGCAAAACAGCAGCGGCTCCATCGTTGATGCCACTTGAATTTCCTGCAGTAACCGTTCCGTCTTTTAAAAATGCGGGCTTTAATGCGGCCAGCTTCTCCATAGACGTTTTTCGTGGATGTTCGTCCTTATCAAAAAATACTTTTTCATTTTTTCCCCCAAATATTTCTAGTCCTGCCACTTCAGTATCCCATTTATTTTTTCCCAGTGCAGAAAAATATTTTTCCTGGCTACGCAATGCAAACTCATCCTGGGCATGCCGGCTGATCTTCCATTGCTGCGCGATATTTTCCGCCGTTTCTCCCATACTATAGGGGTGATGAAGCTGCGCTAATTTCTGATTGGTAAACCGCCACCCGATTGTAGTGTCATACATTTCAGTATTACGGTTCCAGGCGTTTCCCTGTTTGGCAATAACAAAGGGTGCCCTTGTCATACTTTCAACACCTGCGGCAATATACAGTTCACCTTCATTGCACATAATACCACGGGCCGCGTCCATAATGGCTTGCAGACCGCTGGCACATAAACGGTTCACGGTAACGCCGGCAACGGTTACCGGTAGACCGGCTAACAACGCCGCCATTCTTGCTACATCACGGTTATCCTCACCCGCCTGGTTGGCAGCACCGGCTATTACATCTTCAATAGCGTTTACATCTATACCTGCATTGCGGCTCAATAACCACCTGATGATGTGTGCGAGTAGGTCGTCCGGTCTTATCGTACTTAAAGCTCCTCCATATTTTCCTATAGGTGTTCGTACGGAATCAATAATATATGCTGTATTCATCGTCCGGTCTTTTTATTATTCTTTCGGGTTTTTTATTCGTGACTTCCATTTTTTTTAAGAGCGACAGATAATTAAAATGAAAGCCAATTTATGCTAATCAGTTCTCCCATCCACATTCTCACACTTTCTCAATTCTAAATTAATAAGCTTCGGCAAATATAAACCGCCAACCGCCTAATTAGCTAATCCCACAGCGCAAACGTATCTTTGCGGCATGTTAAAAACAGCCATGAAAAACATACGGCAAATGGGCCTGCATGAGCTGGAGCAATACTTTGTGGGCATGGGTGAAAAAAAATTCCGGGCCAGCCAGGTATATGAATGGTTATGGCAAAAACATGCCCATCATTTTGAGGCAATGACCAATCTTAGCAAAGAACTGAGAAACAAATTGGCTGAACACTTTAGTCTGCCCGCTTTACAGGCAGACGCCACTCAATACTCGGAAGACGGAACTGTGAAAAGTCGTTTTAGAACAAGCGACGGACATTTTGTTGAAGGAGTATTGATACCAACCGACGACCGCAAAACCGCCTGTGTATCTTCCCAGATTGGATGTTCTTTGAGTTGTAAGTTTTGTGCTACCGGTTATATGGAAAGGAAACGCAACCTTGAATTTGATGAAATTTATGATGAGGTGGTGCTGATCAACCAGCAAAGTGAAAAAGTCTACCAGAAAAAGCTGACCAATATTGTCTTTATGGGCATGGGAGAGCCCTTGCTGAATTACAGAAATGTATTAATGGCCATCGAAAAAATAACATCGCCCGAAGGTTTGGGAATGAGCCCGAAACGCATCACCGTATCAACAGCTGGTGTTGCTAAGATGATTAAACAACTGGGCGATGATGAAGTGAAATTTAAACTGGCTTTATCGTTGCACGCCGCAACAGATGCCAAGCGACACGAAATAATGCCTATTAATGATACCAATGATATCAAAACATTGATAGAAGCATTGAATTATTTCTATAAAAAAACCGGCAACGAGATAACATTTGAATACATCCTGTTCAAAGATTTTAATGATTCAATTAAAGATGCTGACGAGCTGATAAAAATTTACCGCCAGGTACCCGCTGACCTGGTTAATATCATTGAATACAATCCTATTGACCGTGCCCAGTTTAAGAAACCGGATGAAGCAGTGGTAGAAAAGTTCATGAATCAACTTTCAAAAAACAGGGTCAATGCGCGTTTGAGAGTCAGCCGTGGCAAAGATATAGATGCTGCCTGTGGCCAATTGGCCAATAAAAATTAGTAAACGACTTAATCATCATTACTGTTGTAAAACAGCAAATCAACCATCATGAGCAAGAACCAGCAGTTCCAGAAATTCATCACCTATAAGAGCAATGCGGCAAAAAAAGAAGCATTCAAGCAAGAAAAAAAAGTATTTAAAAAAGAAAGAGCGGCTGCCATAGAGAAAAGATTTGAAGAGAAAAGAAAATTGAAACAGGAACTTTCCATTCAGAAGCCAGAAACGATTGCTGCCAATTCAAAAGTCATCCCGTTACGGACGGGACAAAATTTAAAAACCGGGAGACCTGCAAACGGAACCGGGAAACAGCCGACAGATTTAATGCCGCTCAATAAATATGTTGCGCACAGTGGGGTTTGTTCAAGAAGGGATGCTGCGGAATTGATTAGGAAAGGAGAAGTAAAAGTTAACGATGCAATTGTTACCGAACCGGGCACCAAAGTTTCTGCAAAAGATACCATCACTATCAAAGGAAAAAAACTAAGTCCGTCCAGGAACCTGGTTTATATCTTATTGAATAAACCCAAGGACTATATCACTACGCTGGATGATCCGGAAGGAAGGAAAACGGTACTGGATCTTATCAAACGGGCTACGGATGAAAGAGTGTATCCTGTTGGCAGGTTGGATCGAAACACCTCCGGCGTATTATTAATTACGAATGACGGCGATCTTGCACAAACGCTTTCTCATCCAAAAAACCTTATCAAGAAGATTTATGAAGTTCATTTAGACAAACCCGTTACAAAAGCTGATTTTGAAAAAATAATATTGGGTGTGACCCTGGAAGATGGATTTATCGCGCCTGATTCACTGGGCTATGCGGACCCAAAAGACAAAAGTATCATTGGTATTGAAATACACAGTGGCCGCAACCGTATTGTGCGCCGCATTTTCGAACACCTGGGTTATGATGTTCGCCAGCTGGATCGCGTTATGTACGCCGGCCTGACCAAAAAAAATGTTCAGCGGGGAAAATGGCGCTTTCTAACGGAAAAGGAAGTACGCATTTTACGCCACTTTAATCCGCAGACGAAAAAAGACCGGGAAAAACCAGTGAAGGCGGCACCCAAACAAAGAATTGAAAAGAAACTATGATGAATTCCGATGCAGCATTACCTGAGCATCCTTATCTGCCATTTAAGGATATAGAACGCCTGATCATTTTTGAAAATGATGATTTCATTGTATTGAATAAGCCATCCGGTATGTTGTCTATACCAGATCGTACGCAATCACAAACTTCCCTGAAAGATCACCTGCTGAATAGATATGGCAGCATATTTACAGTGCACCGTTTAGATAAAGACACCAGTGGTGTAATTGTTTTTGCAAAAAACGAATTCACCCATAAACATCTTTCAGTACAATTTGAAGAACGTAGCACCGATAAAATTTATACCGGTTTGGTATTGGGTAAACCAGCTGCCAATACAGGGGTTATTGATGAACCAATAGCGGAACATTTTTCGCAAAAAGGTATGATGATGATCGCTGCAAAAGGCAAGCCTTCTATAACAGAATACAAAATACTTGAGCCATTCAAATTGTTCACATGGATGCAATTCCATATTCTTACGGGCCGCACGCACCAAATACGTGTTCACATGAAACACATAGGACATTCTATTGCTTGCGATGAACTTTACGGCGATGGAAAACCGATCCTTTTATCTTCCTTCAAGAAAAAATTCAATCTTTCCAAATCTGCCGAAGAAGAAAGACCCATTTTAAACAGGCTTGCATTACATGCTGCGCAACTCAGTTTTAAAGATGAAGCCGGTATTACCCATCATTTTGATGCGCCGCTCCCGAAAGATCTGAAAGCATTATTGCAGCAATTGAAAAAGTGGAATCAATAAATTATTCTTATTCGTTTTTATACAACACGCCTTCTTTCATTACAAATTTTACTTTACCCATCGCTTGAATTTCAGCAATGGGGTCACCCTCAACCGCTATGATATCAGCTATCTTTCCTTTTTCAATTGTACCAAGCCGATCTGTTACTCCTAATAGCTCAGCAGCGTGAAGCGTAGCACAGCGGATCGTTTCCATGGCAGGCATTCCGCCTTCCACCATATACTGGAATTCAATATAATTTTTTCCATGTTTGTAAACAGCAGCATCGGTTCCAAATGCAATCTTCACACCGGCTTTATATGCTTTGGCAAAAGTTGCCTGGATTTTTGGGCCAACTGCCAATGCTTTGGGTGTGACAATGTCTGAATAATAACCCGGAATTTTTGCAGAATCTGCTGTTGATTTACCTGCTATAATAGTTGGTATGTACCATGTTCCATATTTTTTAAATAATTCAATGGCTTCATCATCCATAAATGTACCATGCTCAATTGAAGTTACACCGGCACGGATGGCTCTTTTCATTCCCTCCGCTCCATGTGCATGGGCAGCTACTTTGAAACCATAATCTTTGGCTGTTTCAACAATGGCTTTAATTTCTTCTTCTGTAAACTGGGCTCCGGAGGCATCTTTGGCCTGGCTTAACACACCACCAGTGGCAGTGATCTTGATTAAATCTGATCCGTCTTTGTAACGTTGACGCACAGCCTTTTTTGCATCATCTGCTCCATTTACCACCCCTTCATTGGGCCCCGGATCTCCCATCAGATCTTTCCGGTAACCATTGGTTGGATCTCCATGTCCGCCTGTGGAAGCAATTATTTTACCTGCAGTAAAAATTCTCGGGCCCTCAATCAGTCCTTTGTTAATGGCATTTCGTAAAGCAATGTTTACACCGCTTCCACCCAAATCACGGACGGTTGTAAATCCTGCCATGAGGGTAACATGGGCATTCTTTACTGATTCAAAAGCGATATCTGCGGAATTCATGGTAAACCGATCCGCCGTTGCTCCTCTTTTTGTTTCTGATTCAATGTGCACGTGCATATCCATCAGACCAGGCATTACAGTTTTATTTCTGAGATCAATCACTTTGTCGGTGCCTTCAGGTTTCATAAAACCTTCTTTCACATCAGTGATTTTATTGCCTTCTATGATAATGGAATAATTACTTAAAGTTTTACTGTTCACTACGTCAATTAATTTGCCACAATGTAAAATTGTGCGCTGGGCGTGCGCAAATAAACCAGCCAGTAAAAATGCAATGACCATTGAATTTCTCAACATACAGTTAGTTTCCTGAAAATTAAGCAATCGTCTATTCAAAAAAAAACAAAAGAGCCCTTTGGCTCTTTTGTCAAAATAATCTATGTCTTGTTTATTAGTCAATATTTGGCTGTGGTGTGTATCGTAAGTAAGGTTTTACTACTTTAACCCCTTTTGGAAATTTCTTGATGGCATCTTCGGTTGAAACAGCTGGTACTACTATCACATCTTCTCCCGCTTTCCAATCGGCTGGAGTAGCCACACTATAATTGGCTGTCAATTGCAGCGAATCAATTACTCTCAGCACTTCATGAAAATTTCTTCCCGTAGATGCCGGATAAGTAATGGATAATTTCAATTTTTTATCCGGTCCGATAATAAACAATGAACGTACAGTTGCAGTAAGAGAAGCATTTGGATGAATCATATCATACAATTCGGCAACTTTCCTGTCATCATCCGCAATTATAGGAAAATCAACATTGCAATTTTGTGTTTCATTGATATCTTTTATCCAGCCAAGGTGTTTGTCGAGCGGATCAACACTAACAGCAAGTGCTTTTACATTGCGCTTTCTGAATTCTTCCTGTAACAAAGCTGTTTTCCCCAGTTCTGTAGTGCATACCGGAGTATAATCTGCAGGGTGAGAAAATAATACACCCCATCCATCGCCTAGGTATTCGTAAAAATCAATGTCGCCGGCAGTTGTCTTTGCCTGGAAATTCGGAACTGTGTCTCCTAATCTTAAACTCATATAGTAAATTTTAAAAGTTAATAAAATGTGGAAGCAAATATATTAATTCCCTATTAATTTGATGGACTAAATATATTATTTTCCAGTGGCTTTTGTTAAAGAAGCCTTTCCGAACCTGTTTTTAACATCATCAATGGCTTTGTATAAGTCGGCCTTTTTTTCTTTGTTGGCAAATAAATTGGTTTGCACAGCCTCGTTTGTAAGTTCGCTTAGCTTCACCCCCAGCAACCTGATAGCCTGACCCTTGCGGTATAATTTATGGAACAGGTCTTTGGCAACCGGTATCAGTTCATCATCATAAAAAGTATAAGGAATTGTGGTCTGCCGGGATGTGGTTTCAAAATCCGGGTATCTGATCTTAACAGATAGGCAACCTGCCATTTTATTTTCCTGTCGCAATTCAAAGGAAATTTTTTCGGTCATTCTTACCAACTCTGTCATCAGGAAATTCATATCCGTCTTATTTTCTTCAAATGTGTTTTCGGTAGAAACCGATTTTGCTTCATGGTATTCCACAACTTTACCCTCATGCTGACCGTGGGCCTTATGCCAGAGGTCTACACCGTAATTACCAATATAACGTTCCAGCATAGCCGGTTTTGCTTCCCGTAGCTCCCGGATGGTTTCGATCCCGATTTGGAGTAAGGAGCGATATGTTTGATCGCCCACGCCCGGAATGTTACTCACTTTCATGGGATCGAGGAATTCTATTTCTTTTCCTGCAGGAACATATAGAAATCCGTTTGGCTTGGCTTCATTGGTGGCCATTTTTGCAATCATCTTATTAGAACCAAGTCCGAATGAGATTGGCAGTTTGGTAAGCTCAATAATTTTATTGCGCAGTTGCTGGGTCCATTCAAGCGCGTTAAAGTATTTATCCATACCGGTAAGGTCAAGATAAAATTCATCAATAGATGCCTTTTCGAAAACCGGTGCTTCGGCAGCTATAATTTCTGTCACCCACCTGCTGAAACGACTGTATTCACCGCGGCTACCTCCAACAACAATTACCCCGGGGCATAATTTCATGGCGGTTTTCATCGGCATGGCTGAATGAATGCCAAATTTTCGAGCTTCATAATTACAGGCTGCCACCACTCCGCGTTCGCGACCACCCACTAAAACAGGTTTGCCTTTCAATGAAGGATTATTCAATACTTCTACACTCACAAAGAATGAATCAAGATCAAAGTGGGCAATTATGCGCGGAGCAAGTGCTGACATGGCGGATATTAAAGTTACTGAAGGAATATGGAAGGTAAAATAAAAACTTGCCGGTAAGCAGGTGAGCAAATACCCATGTGCAATTTACCTATTGTATAAAAGTCTCAACTTACGCATTAATGCATTTCCACATTTTCATATTCTCAAATTGTCCCGTATTTTCCTTTTTCAACATTATCTTTATTATATGCAAATGGAATGGTTAAAGACGGGCATCGGACCACTGAAAGATCTTATTGCTTTCTTGCAAAAACAGTCCACCACCAATGATGTGCACAAGAAACAGGTGATCCGTGAATTGCAGAATAATTTGAATGTATTTAAAAATGGCTTTCTCAATAATGCTTCCTACAATGTAATGATTGACCTGCTCAGCAATGAGGCAATCAAACAAGCCATCACCGCCAATTTTGCATTTAAGAAATTGAAGTCACGTACCATTGAACCCTATCATATTTATGACGACCGTAATAAAAGATACCTGGGTTGGACCGCTGAAAAACTAACTGACAAGATTGATGAAAAAATAGAAGAATTAAAAACCATAAAGAAAATGAACAATGGCTCTGTGGAAAATGTAAAAAACAATCTTTCATTGATGATCAGCAATCTTTATTACCGGATGAAATTGCTGGCCGATTTTATAAGAGGTGAGAAATAATTTTAGCGGTAGATATCAAGTAATCCATCCGGCAAACTGAGATAAACCTGCTTTTTCCTTTTATCTATTTTCTCCAAAGTTTCTGCATGTACCGGAATGAGTGCTTCTTTGCCATTGATATCAATACGTAATAAAACCTGCTGTGGGTGTTCAATGATTTCAAGTACTTCACCAATGTCCTCTCCATCGTTTATTATATGAAAGCCAAGCAAAGTGAAAGGGGATGATTTTGACGCATATTTTTGAAAATCTTCTTCTGGTAGCCAGACTTCTTTATGCATCAATTTCTGAGCTGTTTCTTTTGAATCAACGGATTCCAGTTTCAGGTAAATTTCATTGGCACTTTTTATTTTAGCGGATTGAATGAAATAGGGAAGCATTTCATCTTTCAATATTTCAATAAAAAGCACTTCCAGTCCCCTGAGCATTGTTTTCTTTCCCAGGCGATGTTCGAGAAGTAATTCCCCTTTTACACCAAATGTGGCAACCAATTTCCCGATACTGATATAATTAGACATGGCTATAGTAAGAAGTTGAAGGGTGAGATTTGCCTTCCGGTAGTCAGGCGCAAGGATGACCAGCATACAATCAAATGCCGTGTACAAAATTATCTTTATTGATCAAAGAAAAAATCCCGGCAGAAAATATCCGCCGGGATTTTATAAATTGATAAATTAATGCAGCTTAATGCTAACCACCAGCTTCTGGTCTTGATTGCTGGGGACGGCGATTTGGAGCACCACCACCAGATCTTCTGCCACCACCACGGGGATTTGCCCTGCGGTTTTCCTCCTGGCGCTTCATGATTTGTGCTTCATGATCTTTGTGCCATACTTCAAATTTCTGCATGGCGGTAACATCATCAAACAATCCAAGTCCAACGCCCCGTAACAAATGTTTCAGATATAACACACCTTTGAAAGAAAGGATGCGGCGTACCGTATCCGTTGGTTGTGCACCTTTGTGTAACCACTCCAAAGCACGCTGACGATCTAATTGAATAGTGGAAGGAACTGTTAATGGATTGTACGTACCAATCTTAGAGATGAATTTACCATCTCTTGGAGCGCGGGCGTCCGCCACTACAATAAAGTAGAATGGCCTTTTTTTGGACCCATGGCGCTGAAGTCTCATTTTTACTGGCATCTTAAATAGACATTTAAATGCGTTAAGAAATAGGGTTTACGTTCATTTGCTTTATGCAAGGATGGCAAAATTAATCATCCTTGTTTATTTTCCAAATATAATATTTGATTGAATTAGTTCTATATTTTGTTTTTCCCCTTTGACAAATATTTCACAAACAGTAAAGTTTATTAAAAAATCATTAAATGGGTTCATCTTTTGCCAAAACCGGGTAAACGTCCGCCCATGGGCATTTTATTCATAGTCTTCATCATTTGCTTCATTTGGTCAAACTGTTTCATAAAAGCATTTACTTCATCCATACCCTTACCGCTTCCTTTGGCAATACGTTTACGGCGCGCCTGGTCGATGACATCGGGATTGGCGCGTTCGAAAGCTGTCATTGAGTTTATCATTGCTTCGATTCCCTTAAATGAGTCATCGCTAATGTCCACATCTTTAATGGCTTTGCCAACACCAGGTATCATGCCCATCAAATCTTTGATGTTTCCCATTTTTTTGATTTGTTCCAATTGTTGTTTAAAATCTTCAAAATCAAATTGATTCTTACGAATTTTTTTCTCCAGTTTGCGGGCAGCCTCCTCATTGTATTGTTCCTGGGCTTTTTCAACCAGGGAAGTAATATCGCCCATGCCCAAAATCCGCTGGGCCATTCTTTCCGGGTAAAAAACATCCAGTGTTTCCATTTTTTCACCACTGCTGATGAATTTTATGGGTTTGTTGACGGTATATTTAATAGATAGCGCGGCTCCACCTCTTGTATCACCATCCAATTTTGTTAATACCACCCCGCTGAAATTAAGGCGGTCGTTGAATGCTTTGGCAGTATTCACCGCATCCTGGCCGGTCATTGAATCAACTACGAACAGGATTTCATTTGGATTAGTGGCTGACTTTATATTGGCTACTTCAGTCATCATGGCTTCATCAATTGCCAAACGACCGGCTGTATCTATTATGACTACATTCTTATTTTTACTTCTTGCTTCCTGGATAGCATTTCTTGCAATTGAAACAGCATCTTTGTTATCTGGTTCGTTATATACATCTATGTTTATCTGTTCACCCAATACCCGGAGTTGTTCTATGGCCGCAGGACGGTAAATATCCGCTGCTACCAGCATGGGTGATAAACCTTTTTTTGTTTTGAGGAAGTTTGCAAGTTTGCCACTGAAAGTTGTTTTACCGGAACCCTGCAGACCCGCAATTAAAATCACAGCCGGGTTGCCTTTGGCATTGAAATCACTTTCTGTTCCACCCATCAGTTCAACCAATTCATCTTTTACAATCTTGGTCATTAATTGTCCGGGACTGATGGCATTGATTACTTTCTCGCCTACTGCTTTCTCTTTAATTTTATCTGTAAACTCTTTGGCAATTTTATAATTCACATCGGCATCTATCAATGCGCGGCGAATTTCTTTTATGGTAGCAGCAATATTCAGTTCTGTAATTCTGCCTTCGCCTTTTAATTGTTTAAAGGCCGATTCCAGTTTATCACTTAATGATTCAAACATAACCCGGGAGTTTTTCAGCTAAAAAATAAAAAAGGTGAATGATAAACATTCACCTTATAAAAGATTGCAAATATAGTAACGATTCGAAAGATTATACTCCTAAATAACTGCGTAAAATTCTGCTGCGGTTGGTAGTTTTTAGTTTTGTAATGGCTTTGTCTTTGATTTGACGCACTCTTTCGCGGGTAAGGCTGAAATGGTCGCCAATGTCTTCAAGGCTCATGGGGTGATCAATACCGATTCCAAAAAAATAACAAATCACCTCTTTCTGCCTTTCTGTAAGTGCTTTTAATGATCGTTCAATTTCGAGTTTAAGTGATTCATCATGCTCGATATTTTTTTCTGTTCTTACTGAATTGGGATTTTCCATCACATCAATCAGTGTATTGTCTTCGCCTTCAGATAAGGGTGTATCCATGCTTATATGACGTGCATTAATACTGAGGGTTGATCTTACTTCTTCAATTTCCAGGTGAAGTAAATCTGCCAGCTCTTCTGCCGAAGGTTCCCGCTCATATTCTTGTTCCAGTTGAGAAAAAGCTTTTTGAATTCGATTGGTTAATCCAACTTTATTCAATGGCAAGCGAACAATTCTTGCCTGTTCTGCCAATGATTGCAGAATGCTTTGGCGAATCCACCATACACCATATGAAATGAATTTAAATCCGCGGGTTTCATCAAAACGTTGTGCCGCTTTGATCAGTCCAAGGTTTCCTTCATTGATCAAGTCTGGTAATGACAATCCCTGGTTTTGGTATTGTTTGGCTACTGAAACAACAAAACGCAGGTTTGCTTTGGTGAGTTTATCAAGTGCAGACTGGTCTCCCTGTTTAATGAGGCCAGCCAGTCTCACTTCTTCTTCCGGTGTAATTAAATCTACCTTACCAATTTCCTGAAGGTATTTTTCCAGGCTTTGAGATTCACGATTGGTAATTGATTTTGTGATCTTAAGTTGACGCATACTCATAGGCGGAATATTTAGGATTAAACTGGTTTGAATGGGTTTTAACGCCAGACTTCATTAAAACGCTGATTGGGGTCTTTTCTTATATGAAAATTTATCCACCATCAGCTTTCACCAGTTCAACATTTAACAATTTTTAGGGATTTATGCTCTTTTCTCAACGCAAGGTGTTGTCAATCAGCGGCTTTTAGATGATATTTAGCAGTTTTGCCATTTAAAACGGGTATGAAAAAAAAAAAATTAAAGTTTTGCTGCGTGAATTTATTTTCTATTATTGCATGAATTCAGAAACTTATAGTACAATGATTGTGAGATGAGTAAAAAACAACTATTTACACTAGAATACCCGGTGAGATGTTCTCCTTCTATTCTTTATGAATTTTTGAGCACGCCAGCAGGTTTGCAGGAGTGGTTTGCAGATAAAGTAGATGAAAGAGAAAATATATTCAGCTTTTCATGGAACGGATCAACAGAGAAGGCGGAAGTAATGGAAGGTGAAGAAGAAAAATTTGTTCGGTTTCATTGGATCAGTTCTCCCAAGGAAGAATACTTTGAATTTCGTATAGAAAAATCTGAAGTCACCAATCAAACAATCCTGATAATACATGATTTTGCAGATAAAAAAGAAATTAAAGATCAAAGTCAGCTCTGGGATTACCAGGTAAAAGATTTGTTTCACCGCATTGGCAGTTAATCAATAACTGCATTCATTATTTGCAGAAATTTTTTCATTATTTCTTCCTGAACAAAGTCCCATTGTTCCAATGGAACTTTGTAGCTGATTTTAAGAAATGAATTTTCTTTCTTTTGTTTTAAGTTAAACGCATACTCTCCCGAAACAAATGCATAATTTTTTTCATGCAGGTTGAAACTGAATTCGTCGCCTGAAGTGGATATGTAAAAATCTCCGAATTTTTTTTGGCTAAGGGCTAAGTAGATTTTTTCTTCGAATTGTAATTTGAACTTTCCTTTCAAATGAAATGAGATACTAAAATAATTCCCCCACCAGAAAAATGTTCGGATGGCAAATACATCTGCTTTTGAAAAATATCTCGGATAGTCAAGCACCACATAAGGCAAAGCCAGGTATTGTTCACCTTTTGAAATTTTTGCTGGCGTTGATAATATTTCTTGTGATAACGCGTGGGTGCCTGCGAAAAAAGATTGCATATCTGCAGACAAATTGCCAAACAGTTCGTAAACTTTTTTTATAATGCGGTGCTTTGTTAAAATCCAATCACTGTTGGTGACCAATTCCATTTCCTCTGTTGAAAGCTGTATTTTTGAGTTATTCATTTAAAAATTGTTCATCCTGAAAAATTTACATTTTTACCTGTGATAAAAAAACTTGACAAACTTATATTAAAAGCATTCGTCGGACCGTTTATTGCCACATTTTTTATCACTTTATTTGTACTGGTACTTCAATTCTTCTGGTTGTATATTGATGATATTGTTGGTAAAAATATCGACTTTCTTACCATTGCGCAGTTAATGGGTTGGTTGAGTGCCACGTTGGTGACATTGGCTGTACCGCTGGCAGTATTGTTGTCTTCTATTATGACATTTGGCAACCTGGGTGAAACATTTGAGCTGGTTGCCATTAAATCGGCAGGTATTCCTTTATTGCGTTTTATGCGGCCCCTGCTGATTACCAGTTTATTTATCTGCGGAATAACTTTTCTCTTTAATAATTATATTATTCCTATTGCCACCCTAAAACTCAATACGCTTAAATACGATATCATTATTGCAAAACCGGCTTTCGATATCAAAGAGGGAGTATTTTATGATAAACTGGAAGGTTATGTAATCAAAATTGGAAAGAAAGAAAAAAATGGCACACTGCGAAATGTCATCATCTATGAAAAAATGAATAGCCTGCAGGATAATATTACAGTGGCGGACAGTGGGGAAATGAAAGTCTCCAAAGACAAAAGGTTTCTTGAATTTTATTTATACAGTGGCTGGCGCTATTCAGAGAAAGGCGAAAGAATGACCACCAATACAGATTTCACGAGACTGGGATTTAAAGATTATAAAAAAGTATTTGATTTAAGTTCGTTTAAAATTCAGAAAACAGAAGACAGCGTGTTTAAAGACAACTGGAAAATGCTGAGTATCCGCCAACTGAATAAGGCTATTGATTCGCTTGAGAAAACAACGAATCGATACCAGCAAAAAATTTCGAAGGAAACGGCACCTAATCTCGGTTTCCAAAAATTTCTTGACAGTAGCTGGGCAAACATCAAACCCGATAATTTACACGGAAAATCTTTTGATGATTTAATTCCAGACAGCGTTCGTGCTTCTATTATTGATCTTGGTATGAGCCAGGCAAATTCAGTCAAATCAACGCTTGAAATAAATGCTGCAGATTATTTTTCCAAAAGAAAAGATCTGCGATATCATTTAATTGAATGGCACCGGAAGTTTACCATGTCTATTGCCTGTCTTGTACTCTTTTTGATTGGTGCTCCATTGGGTTCCATTATTCGCAAAGGAGGAATTGGCACACCATTGGTATTTGCAGTAGCATTTTTTGTTATTTTTTTCCTGCTCAACAACTTTGGAGAAAAATTTGTAAAACAGGATGTAATGAAGCCTTTTGCCGGTATGTGGATGGCCACCATTATTCTGTTGCCAGTTGGTATTTTCTTGATCTTTAAAGCCATGCGCGACTCCCAGCTATTTAACCAGGAATACTACTATCGTTTTTTCAGACGGTTGCGCAAGTTTGTTAATGATAAGAAATTAAAAAAGAATGCATCAGCCATTGCTTAACTTTAACGTAAATATTTTATATGTCTTCAAATAAAACAAATCGCCGCAGATTTATTGCAAATTCAGCAAAAGCAAGCCTGGCAGTAACGGCAGCCAGCTTTGTATCAGACAAATTGTTTGCATCTGTTACCCATAAATTTTCTCCTTATACATCTTTTGAACAAACGCCGCTAACCTATTCATATAATGCATTGGAGCCGGTAATTGATGCCATGACGATGGAGATACATTATAGTAAACACGCCGCAGCTTATGCTAAAAATGTGAAAGAAGCTGCACAGGCAGAATCAGTAGATACCAGCAAGCCGATAGAAGAAGTGCTGGCAAAAATTTCAAAGTTCACGCCTAAAATGCGTAATAATGCAGGGGGTCATTATAACCATGAATTATTCTGGAAAAGTATGAAAGCAAATGCGGATGCCAAACCCACTGGTAAATTACTGGCGGCTATTGAAAAAGATTTTAATTCATTCGACGCGTTCAAAACACAGTTTTCAGATGCTGCTAAAAACAGGTTTGGCAGCGGATGGGCCTGGCTCGTGCTTACAGACGATAAGAAATTAAAAATTGGCTCAACGCCTAACCAGGACAATCCTTTGATGGATATTGCTGATATAAAAGGAGCGCCTTTACTGGGCCTGGATGTATGGGAACATGCCTATTACCTCCATTACCAGAACCGAAGACCTGAATATATTGAAAACTGGTGGAAAGTTGTGAACTGGGAAATGGTTCAAAATCGCTTTGACGGAATAAAATAATTTAATACTGTAATTTAATTAAAACCTTTGCTACGTAAAGCAAAGGTTTTTTTATTGATCCCATACCAAGCCAGTATTTTTGCATGGCTACTTTATGGTACCAGATTATACGGCAACTTTTTCCATCTTGCATAAAATATATTTCTATTGAAGCCCCAGCAGGAGAACTTAAGAATACAAAAATTGGTTGTTACCGTAGCGGTGATTCTTTTTGCCATTAAAATTGTTGCTTATTTTATCACGCAATCCGTCGCCATTCTTACCGATGCACTGGAAAGTACCGTAAATGTAATAGCGGGTTTCATTGGATTGTTTAGCCTGTATGTTGCAGCAAAACCAAAAGATGAAGACCATCCTTACGGACATGGCAAAGCAGAATTTGTATCCGCAGCTGTAGAAGGAACGCTTATACTGGTTGCCGGCCTGATCATCATTTATGAATCCATTAATAATTTCATTCATCCACACAACATTCAAAAGCTTGATTATGGTATAATACTGGTGGCTGTAACTGCTGTCATAAATTTCTTGGTTGGTTATATCAGCATCCGTAAAGGCAAACGAAACAATTCAATGGCACTTATTGCAAGTGGTAAACATTTGCAGACAGATACGTATTCAACACTGGGTATTATTATCGGGCTGGCGTTGATCCTTATCACCGGCTATCTATGGCTGGATGCAGTAATTGCAATTATTTTTGCATTCATCATTATTTTCACCGGCTACCGGATTATCAGGAGTTCACTTGCAGGCATCATGGACGAAGTTGATACGGACCTGTTGTTTAAACTGGTAACTGTTCTAAACAATAACCGGAGCGAAAACTGGATAGACCTGCACAATCTGCGCGTAATAAAATATGGTGGCCAGTTGCATATTGATTGTCATATGACGGTGCCCTGGTACCTGAACATCAATGAAGCGCACAAAGAAATAGATACTTTGATCATATTAATAAAAAAAGAGTTTGGTGACAGCGTAGAGTTTTTTGTGCATACAGATGGTTGTCTTTATACTCAATGCTCATTATGCAGCAAACAAGATTGCCCGGTAAGACAACATCCGTTTGAAAAAAGAATTGAATGGACACTTACTAATATTGTCTCCAACAAAAAGCATCAGCAGCCCGGTACTGCCGTCATGCGTTGACCAGGAGCGACGGGGCAACCCTCTTTCATTCAGGATTCTGCTTTCATATTTGTTTTTTGATTTTAATTCTGTGATTAAATAATTTTACAGAATTAAATTCTGAATATGCAAATGCAACCGGATGCAATCGATCTAAAAATTCTTGGCCTGTTACAGCAGGATGCCTGTTTGCAGAATTCTATGCTGGCAAAAAAAATAGGCATGGCGCCTTCTGCAGTCCTGGAGCGGGTAAAGAAACTGGAACAGAAAGGCATTATAAAAAATTATGTGACCCGTATTGACCCGGTTGCACTGAATTTGAAATTGCTTGCTTTTATTTTTATCAAAAGTGGTGAAGGTCCCAGCAACGCTACTACCGCCAAACGCATCGCAAAAATACCGGAAGTGCTGGAAGTACATCATATTGCGGGTGAGGATTGTTACCTGGTTAAGGTTCGAACAGAAGATCCTCAATCGCTGATAAAGCTAATGCGTGAGAAATTCAGTAAAATACCAAATATCATTTCCACCAAGACTACCATTGTACTGGAAACCCTAAAAGAAGATAATTATTTACCTGTTCCAAAAGTTTAATTAATTATGTCATCCATTATCATCACAAAAAATGCACCTTCCAGGGCTTTGGTGATTGCAGCCTTCGCGGCATTGTATATTATCTGGGGTTCAACTTATCTCGCCATTTTTATTGCCATCAAGAATATTCCGCCGTTCTTAATGGCGGGCGCAAGATTTATTATAGCCGGCCTGGTTTTATACATTTGGTGCCGGTTGCAGGGCCAGTCTACACCCGATATAAAATCGATCAGTAGAATTTCTTTCAGCGGAATATTATTGTTGTTTATTGGGAATAGCGGATTGGTATGGGTGGAGCAATATTTGCCAACAGGTTTATCCGCCATTATCATTGCCACAGTTCCCCTGTGGTTTGTGATTCTTGATAAACGCCAGTGGAAATTTCATTTCGCTAATAAACAAATTGTGTTTGGATTGCTCATTGGGTTTGCTGGTGTACTTTCTTTGTTTGCTGGTAACAGCCAGGTAAACCTGTTTGATAGTAAAATTAAACTGATAAGTTTTTTTGTATTGGTATTGGGAAGTATCTGCTGGGCCATTGGATCACTGTATGCAAAATACAAACCGTCTAATGGTTCTACGGGTATGAAAGCTTCTATACAAATGATGGCAGCCGGAACCGTTTCATTCATTACCGGAACCGGCAGTGGCGAACTGCAACAGTTTTCATGGGGCAGTCTTTCTATGCAATCGGTCATGGCAGTTATTTACCTTATTACTTTTGGATCACTGATAGGTTATATGTCTTTTGTATGGCTGATGAGTGTACGTCCGCCTTCGCTGGTAGGAACCTATGCCTATGTCAACCCGGTAGTAGCAGTATTCCTGGGTTGGCTGGTTGCGCATGAACAAATAACGTGGCACCAGGTGATAGCACTGGTTATTATACTTGCGGGGGTTATTATTGTTAATTTCTCAAAAGAAAAAATACTTCCCAATGATAGCAAGAAGCTGGCACGGTAGTGTAATCACATCGAATGCACATGCCTATCATCAATATTTACTGGCAACAGGTCTGAAAGACTATGCAGCAGTGAAAGGTAATGGTGGTGTTTTTCTTTTTAAAAGAGAGGAACAAAACATTACACATTTCCAGACATTGACTTTCTGGAATAGTATTGATGCCATTAAAGAATTTGCAGGTGAAGATTATGAGAAAGCAAGGTATTACCCTGAAGACAAGGATTATTTACTGGAGTTTGAATTGCTGGTGACTCATAATGAGGTATTGGAAAAACAATAGTATTAATGCCACACACCTTATTCAATATTTTTAAAACGAGTATATTCGTTTTTCATTCAGCAAATAATTAAAACATTATCATATGCAAGCCTGGAAAGATTATGCGTTGGCCAATAAAGATCGATTTTTAAATGAATTACTGGAATTACTCCGCATTCCCAGTATCAGTGCGAGAAGTGAAAATAAAAATGACATGCTGAGATGTGCAGAAGCAGTAAAAAAACGCTTGCTTGAAGCCGGAGCAGACAAGGTTGAAATTTACCCGACTGAAGGACATCCCGTCGTTTATGCAGAAAAAATTATTGACCCGGCAAAACCAACGGTACTGGTATACGGGCATTATGATGTGCAGCCTGCAGACCCGCTGGAACTCTGGCACAGCGGTCCGTTTGAGCCCCTGATAAAAGATGGTAAAATTTATGCGCGCGGTGCCTGCGATGATAAGGGCCAGTTCTATATGCATGTAAAAGCATTGGAAACAATGGTGAAAACAAATTCTCTCTGCACCAATATCAAATTCTGTATTGAAGGTGAAGAAGAAGTTGGTTCACCCAATCTTGCAAAATTTGTAAAAGCCAATAAAGCTTTATTAAAGGCTGATGTAATACTTATTAGTGATACCGCAATGATCAGTATGGATGCTCCTTCCATTGATATTGGTGTACGCGGATTAAGTTATATTGAAGTTGAAGTAACAGGCGCCAACAGGGATCTGCACAGCGGCGTATATGGTGGCGCCGTAGCCAATCCCATAACCATTCTTGCAAAAATGATTGCTTCCTGCCACGATGAAAACAATCGTATAACCATTCCGGGTTTTTATGATGATGTAACAGAATCTATAATTGCAGAAAGAAAATTAATGGCAGAAGCTCCGTATAACGAAGCCGATTTTAAAAAAGATCTTGGTGTTAGTGCATTGTGGGGTGAGAAAGGTTATACTACCAATGAAAGAACCGGAATTCGTCCTACCATTGAATTAAATGGTATCTGGGGCGGTTATACAGGTGAAGGAGCAAAAACGGTATTACCATCCAAGGCTTCTGCAAAAATATCCGCACGGCTGGTGCCAAATCAGTCATCCGCTAAAATCACCCAAAAATTATTGAACTATTTTAAAGGTATCGCTCCACCCGGTGTAACTGTAAAAGCGTGTGAGCATCACGGTGGTGAACCTTATATGACGCCCATCGATTCAAATGCTTATAAAGCCGCCGCAAAAGCAATTAAAGCCACGTTTGGAAAAGATCCCATCCCTGTTCGTGGCGGTGGCAGCATTCCTATTTGTGCACTGTTTGAACAGGAACTCGGCGTAAAAATAGTGTTCATGGGTTTTGGGCTTGATAGTGACAACCTGCATAGTCCCAATGAAAAATACGATATTGTAAATTTCTATAAGGGCATTGAAACGATACCTTATTTCCACCAATTTTTTGCAGAGATGAAGTAAAAAATCAAAATTAAAAATTATAAATTGGTGACATGCATTCTTTTGCTGGTTTTGAATTTTTACTTTTTAATTTGATCTATGCCCGAAAAAGAAAAACTACGTCTTGATAAATATTTATGGGCGATTCGATTGTTTAAAACGCGTAGCCAGGCGGGCGATGCATGTGACAAAGGAAAGGTGAAAATGAATGGTGAAAATGTAAAAGCATCAAAGAATGTAAGCATCAGTGATGAATATGAAGTGAAGACCGAATTCAAACGTTGGCGCATAAAAGTAATCGCGTTGCTGGAAAAAAGAGTGCAGTATGCAGAAGCCATAAAATATTATGTCGACATCACTCCTGCTGAAGAATTGGATCGCCTTCAATTTCAATCCTCTAGTTTTAATACTGGCAAACGTCAAAGCAAAATTGGCAGACCCACAAAAAAAGAACGCCGCGATTTGGATGATTTTACAAGTGATTAATGCAACCAGCATTTCTTGTGTAAATTTACCGGATGAAGATTGATATTCTGACTGTAGTTCCGGAACTACTGGAAAGTCCGCTTAATCATAGCATCATGAAGCGCGCCCGTGATAAGGGCCTGTTGCAGGTAGACATTCATCAACTCAGAAATTGGGCAGTGAATGAATACGGGCAGGTAGACGATTACCAATATGGTGGCGGAGCAGGTATGGTGATTATGCCCGAACCACTGGCCAAAGCAATAGAAGAATTGTCTGCAACCACAAACTATGATGAAATTATTTTCATGACACCGGATGGAGAACGCTTCAGTCAGAAATCAGCCAATCAACTTTCACTTAAAAATAATTTGCTTATCATCTGTGGTCATTATAAAGGCATTGATCAGCGCATCCGTGAAAAATATGTCACAAAAGAAATATCAATTGGCGATTATGTATTGAGTGGGGGTGAGTTGGCAGCAGCGGTTATTGTTGATGCAATTGGAAGACTACTCCCCGGTGTATTGAATGATGAAACATCTGCACTGCTGGATTCTTTCCAGGACGACTTGTTAGCGCCTCCGGTGTACACACGCCCGGCAGATTTCAGGGGCGCTAAAATACCCGCTATTCTTCTTAGTGGTGATCCCAAAAAAATTGAAGAATGGCGTCACGAGCAATCATTGCAACGCACAAAAGAAAGAAGACCGGATTTGTTTTCTGAATAATAAACTACAGTTGCCACTTATCAACTTTTATTCTCATTGTAACAAATTCTACAAGTCGTTTATTATTTAATACTTTAATTTGTTGCTTACTCTTAGCACGCTGTGCATACCAACTTTTACTTATGAAATTATTCAAGGCACTATTATTTGCAGGCACGGCTCTGTTTACAATTTCCTATGCTTTCGGTCAGGAAAGTTCAAATAAAAATTTCCAGCAGCAATATCAGATTCACATAAAAAGATCTGTTGTTCCCATGAAAATTGATGCAGTGCTGGATGAAGCGTCGTGGCAGGAAGCTGATACTACCACACCATTCTGGAGAAAATTTCCAAGTGATCATGTGAGACCCCAAAAACAAACTGAAGTAAGAATTACATACAACGATCAATTTGTTTTCTTCGCCTTTATAGTTCAGGACTCGGGCAGCCCTGTTATCCAAAGCCTGAAGCGGGATAGTGGGCATGAACTAAACGATGCAGTGGGTATTATACTCGATCCAATGAACCAACACACGAGCGGATTTCTTTTTGTTGTAAACGCTTTGAATACCCAGACGGACGACCAACTAAATGGAAGTTCAAACCAGTTAACATTAAGCTGGGATAATAAATGGTATTCTGCTACCAAAAGATACAATGATAAATGGATTGCTGAAATTGCGATTCCATTCAAAACTATCAGGTATTCAGCTGACAATCTTACCTGGGGTATCAATTTTTTGAGAAGCGATTTAAAAACAAATGAATATTCAACATGGACCCAAATGCCGGTTAATTTCAGGGCATCTAACCTGGGTTATACCGGTACTTTAACCTGGGATGCAGCACCACCCCCAGCAGGTACCAATCTTGCCTTTATACCTTATATAACTGGTGGTGTGGATCAAAACAGGGAAGAAGCCCAACCTTCAAAAGCTACCGGCAATGCGGGATTTGACGCGAAAGTGGCATTGTCTTCGGCATTGAATCTTGACCTGACGGTAAATCCCGATTTCTCTCAGATTGAAGTTGATCAGCAGGTAACAAATCTTACCCGATACAGTATTTTCTTTCCTGAGCGGCGAACCTTTTTCCTGGAAAATGCGGATCTGTTTGCAGAATATGGTATACCGCCTATCCGACCTTTCTATTCGCGGAGGATTGGTTTGGACAATAATGGAAACCGCATTCCAATTTTATTTGGTGCCAGGTTAAGCGGTAACATATCAAATCGTACAAGGATTGGCGTTATGAATATGCAGACGGGCAGAAAAAATGATTTTGCGGGGCAGAATTATTCAGCCGTATCGGTAAGCCAGGGAGTTTTTAAGCGATCTGTTGTAAGGGGTTATTTTCTAAACCAGGAATCCTTTTTAACAGAAGCAGAGAAAACAGCAACACCCATTAATAAATATGGCCGGAACGCGGGAATGGATTTCAATTACAGCAACCTTGACGGAACCTGGAGTGCCTGGGGGGCCTATCATCATTCTTTTAAACCCGGTATTAAAAGCAACAATCAATTTATCGACGGTGGCGTCAATTATTCATCGAGAAGATTTGGAATAGTGGTTGATGCCGGCGAAGTGGGTACCAACTATTATACTGATATGGGTTATGTAGAACGATTGTTAAACTATGACGCTTTGAGAGATACTTCTGTGCGTGTGGGTTTTAAAAATTTATTTACAGAATTCACCTATCGTATACTACCATCTAATGGATCCGGCTTGAGGCATACGTTTGAATTCACTAATTATTATGTGCTGAATCCAAATAACACATTCAATGAATTATCACAGCAACTGATATACGCAATTGATTTTCGAAATACAAGTAACCTGGCGGCAGAACTGATAAGAGACAATGTAAGCTTGCTTTATCCCATTTCATTTACTGACAAGATACCTTTGCCGGCAAGAAAATATGATTTTGCCCATATCACTGTAGAATACTTTTCAGATGCCCGCAGGCAGTTTGCTTATTCTGCAGGGGGTGGAGGGGGAAATTTTTACAATGGAAAATACCGTCAATTGAAAGGAAGTGTAACTTTCAGAAGTCAGCCACATTTTAATCTTTCCATCACGGCAGAATATAATAAATTGACTTTCCCTGAAGCTTATGGCAGTACTGAATTATTCCTGATAGCGCCGAGACTACAGCTTAATTTTTCTACCCGTATCTTCTGGACCACGTTTGTTCAATATAATACCCAGCAAAACAACTTCAACATTAACAGCCGCTTTCAATGGCGTTATAAACCCATGAGCGATTTATTCCTGGTATACACAGATAATTATTTTACTGACCCTTTTTTCAAAAATAAAAACAGGGCTTTGATATTTAAAATGAATTACTGGTTAAACCTGTGACGAATAAACCTTACCTGTTAACTGGTTATTCAAAATGGAAGAAGAGTTTGTAACAGGATATAAAAAAGAAGAATGATTGCGAGGTTTAATGCAATGGTCTTTTTCATAACAATTGGTTTTTGTTACGGGTATAATGCATTTGCCGTGCCAAAGCATGATTAAGGCGATAGGATATATACCCGGATACACTGAAAAAAACCTGTGGAATTAGCTACACTTTTACTTAGTATTATATGGACTATTTGATAATAAAGTGATTATGTATGACTTAATTGCTCATCGGTGTCTGCTTCCTTTTTTGCCTGTGATTCCAGCGCCGACAATTGCTTTTTACCATATGCCAGTCTTGTAATTACTACAAATAAAACTGGTACGATAAAAATAGCAAGTAAGGTAGCTGCAAGCATACCGCCTAATACCGTCCAACCAATGGTTGAACGTGCAACCGCACCTGCTCCTTCAGCAAATGCCAGTGGTAACACTCCCAGTATAAAAGCCATAGAAGTCATAACGATGTGGTGTAACCGAAGATCAACCGCATCCATTGTTGCCTGTATCAATGGCATACCCCTGTCAACTCTTTCTTTAGCAAATTCCACGATCAATATGGCATTTTTTGCGGCCAACCCAATCAATGTTATCAAACCAATCTGCGCATATACACTATTGGTTAGTCTTGGTATGAATGTAAGCGTAAGAATAGCACCAAAAGCCCCCAGCGGTACCGCCAGCAAAACAGAAAAAGGCACCGACCAGCTTTCATATAAGGCTGCCAGGAACAGGAAAACGAAAACAATTGATAATGCGAAAATGATAATGGTGCTGCTGCCTGAATTGATTTCTTCCCGGCTAAGGCCAGAGAATTCATAACCATAACCGGAGGGCAAAACTTTGGCCGCCGTTTGCCGGAGCGCTTCAATGGCCTGGCCACTACTATAACCAGCACCTGCGCCGCCGTTTATTTCTGCGGTACGAAAAAGATTATAGTGAGATACCAGTGGCGCACTCTCTGTAACTTTATAATCCACCAATATGCTCAGGGGCAGTAACGTACCAGCCTGGTTGCGCACGTAATATTTATCCAGATTCATAATACCCGCCCTGAATGAAGTATCGGCTTGTGCCACTACCCTGAAATTTCTCCCATACAATGTAAAATCGTTCACATAACGGCTACCCATAAACGTTTGCATCGTACCATAGACATCTGAAATGGATACGCCAAGCTTTTTGCATTTTTCCCTGTCAACATCTACCTGGTAACCTGGTGTGCGGGCTGTAAAAAAAGAAAATGCGCGGCTTATTTCAGGCCGCTTGTTGGCTTCTGCTACAAAATTTTGAACAACTTTTTCAAATTGTTTGATATCGTCTGTGCTTTCCTTTTGTTCCAATTCAAATGTAAAACCACCCGTTTGACCCAATCCCGGAATAGCGTCATCCCGGAATTTTATTTGGCAGGCGGCAAACAGCAGGCTTCTGGAAAATAGGTGGGCAAAGCTACAGCGTGGAAAACATAAAATCAAACAGTTGTTTAATTTTATTTAGTTAATCAGAATTTAATGCAGTAAAAGATTTAATTAAATTATTTTTTTGTAGATAATGAATTCATTCACTCAAGACATTTTTTGCAGCGCTCACTTCTTTTTAACCCAGAGGTATTCGGCAAAACCCATCACATCCCAGAATATATTTCCCTCCAAATACCCTTTTTTAAATAATGACAGAAGCATACGAACAGGCATTGAAATAATATAAAACCAATTCCGACGGGTTCCACTTTTAAGGACCATACAACCATTTAATTCAAATATTTTCAATAACTCTGGTACCGAATAAAGCCTGACATGCGACGCATCATCTTTAAAGTTCAATGATCCGCGCATGGATGGCAGCGTAGTACTTTTTTTTCCGGGGTATTCGATGTAAAAATATCCGCCTGATTTTAATTTTCTTAGCAATCCCTTTACTACTTCGTCACCATTATAAAGATGCTCGATAACATGTGCCATCCATATTCCATCAAAACTTTCGTCGGGGATAACTGAAAAATTTAATTTGGTTAAGTCGAGTTCAAAAAATCCTTTCATTACAGCAAAGTCACTTTCATCATTGTTATAATTTTTATCCATGTCAAGGCCGTAATACTCACAATTCCTGAACAAGGAGGTAATGCGGGAAGCGGAATGATTGCCAGCGCCCACATCGAGTAATTTAAAAGGTTTATCAGCGAATGATTTTCGCATAAACCTACATTTAAAATTAATGATAGATTTAAGGTAATTCAGTGTCTGCATGGTTCAGCAAAGAAAACAAAAGCGGGGCAATAAATGATTGTCCCGCTTGATTGTTTTTATGACAATGTGCAGTGTAATACACAAGGCCTTTTCAAATTCTCTATTGTATTTTTTCCTTGTCCGGCGTTTTCACCCCAATTACAGGCAATTGCTTTTCATGAATGGCCTTATTTAATTTTGGCAAATCTTCCTTCATTATTTTTTTCAATTTATTCAATTCTGCATCGCACTTGCCGGCAATATCTTCATAAACTTCTTTAGACTGCCTGGAAGGAGCCACGTTGCCGCTGTTGGCAGCACCAAATACTCCGCTTAATTTATCATTCAGGCGTATTGGATAATTCAAAACATCCTGTCCGCTCTTTGATTTGGTCTGGTACAATGTTTCTTCAATAGCCGTCAGTTGCTTATTGATGGTGTCTGTCATCTGTTTGATTTCCTTTGGCGTTTCTGCATCCCACCTTGTTGTATAATCATTCATCTGGCTTCGCACCGCCCGAATATCTTTTATACTTTTCTGAATTTCGCTAAATTTATCGCGCACTTTTAATAAAAATCCAACCTGCTCATCGTAGTCGGCCTGCGTTATTTTATAATTTGGATCCGCTTTTACGTCAAAACTTACCTCTGTAGAATCGTTACCCACTTTGATTTTTGCAAAATGTTTACCCGGAGCTGTCAGAATTCCATTCGGCACACCGTTCCATAATATCATTCCATCTGCTTTTTCAGCAGCGGGATATTCAAAATTCCAGACAAACTGGTTCATGCCTTTCACAATGTCCATTTTGCTTTCAGTTTCTTTGGCTGTTGTGCTGAAAGAATTGATTTGTTTGTGGTCCTTGTCCATAATCACCACCGATGCCTTTGTTGAATCATTTATATCTTTTACAAAAAAATTAATGACCGCGCCTACTGGTGGATTCTTACCAGCATTATGTGCTGTTCCTCCAAAAAAACGGAATGGAATGCCCTGCATCCTGAAAGCAGGATTCACATCAAATACATGCAGGCTTTTATTTGTTATCTCCTTATTCATTTGTTGAATAATACCCAAATCATCTAAAACCCAGAATGCGCGACCCTGTGTGGCTACAATCAGATCATTTTCTTTGATGGTTAAATCTGTAATTGGCACTTCGGGGAGATTCAATTGAAATTTTTTCCAATTGGCTCCCTCATCATAACTGATGTACATACCATACTCAGTACCCGCATATAATAAACCAGCTCGTTTGTGATCTGCACGGAGGCACCGGGTAAAATGCATCTTGTTTATTCCGTTTGTGATCAAACTCCAGGTTTTCCCATAATCTTCTGTCTTGTAGATATATGGAGTATAGTCATCACTTTTATACTTTGTTCCAACAAAATAGGCAGTTCCTTTCTTAAACGGATCCGCTTCAATGCAATTCCACATCATCCACTTCGGACAATCTTTAGGTGTTACATTTTCCCAATGCGCGCCACCGTCTTTACTTACTGATACTACGCCATCATCACTACCGGTCCAGAGAAGATCTTTTTCAAGCGGACTTTCAATGGCAGTGAAAATGGTGCAATAATATTCAACACTGGTATTGTCTTGCGTAATAGGACCACCACTTGATTTCTGGCGGCTCTTATCGTTGGTGGTTAAATCGCCTGACAATGCTTTCCAACTGGCACCATCATCTTCTGTTGCAAAAAGAACATTTCCTGCACAGTATAATTTTTTTGGATTGTGCGGAGAAAAGAAAATAGGGAAGTTCCATTGAAAGCGATATTTCTGCACATCTGCACCGGCTCCCATGGGGTTATCTGGCCAAACACTGATGGCCCTGTTCTCTCCTGTCTTATGATCTAACCGTGACAAGTAACCGCCGTAGTTACCGCCGTAAACGATATCCGGATTCAGCGGGTCTGCTACCACATAGCCACTTTCCGCTCCGGCTGTGGGCTCCCAATCGTTTTCTGTAATGGCAGCCCCTGCCGTTCTGCTTTTGATTCGGATGGTAGAATTATCCTGTTGCGCACCAAGGATGCGATAAGGAAATGAATTGTCTGTGGTCACCCGGTATATCTGAGCTGTTGGCTGATTATTATAAGTACTCCAGTTTTCGGCAGCATCAAAGCTGACCTGGGCACCTCCGTCATCAGCTACAATCATGCGGTTGCCGTCTTCCGGATCTATCCAGAGATCATGGTGATCACCATGGGGTGTACTGTTAATAGCCTGGAATGTTTTACCTCCATCACGGCTACGCATCAGGCTTACATTGGGAGAATAAACAGTGTTTTCATTTTTGGGATCCACATATACTTTACTATAATACCAGGCCCGTTGACGAATATTATTGTCGCTGCTGGTATGCGTCCATGTTTCACCTGCATCATCACTTACAAACATGCCACCGGTTGCATTTTCAATCATTGCATATATCTTATCCGAATTAGAGGGTGCCACCGTTACCGCAACAATTCCCCAAACACCTTTAGGCAAACCTTTTTTTGATGAAATATTGGTCCATGTTTCACCAGCATCTGTACTTTTCCATAAGCCACTGCCATCTCCACCGCTTTCAAGACTGTAAGGAGTACGAAGCAACCGCCAGGTACCTGCATAAAAAACAGAAGGGTTACCGGGTTCCATTATCAGATCAGATGCACCAGTCTGGTTATTGACAAAAAGCGTCCGCTTCCATGTTTTACCTGCATCAATGGATTTATAAATTCCTCTTTCTTCTCCGGGTCCAAACAAATGACCCATCACCGCTGCCCATACAATGTCAGGATTGCGGGGATGAACAATAATTTTTACTATATGGCGGCTATCTTTTAATCCTATGTTTTTCCAGGTGCGGCCCGCGTCATCACTGCGCCACATGCCACCCAAACCTTCGCTTACATTACCGCGCATGGTATTTTCTCCTTCGCCTGCATATAAAACGTTTTCATCAGAAGGTGCAACTGCAACTGACCCAATGGAACTTCCAAAATACTTATCGCTGATGTTTTTCCAGTTGCTTCCGCCATCCGTTGTTTTCCAAACGCCACCACCGGTGGAACCAAAGTAAAAAGTGTTTTTATTTTTATAGCTTCCCGTTACTGCCCCACTTCTTCCGCCCCTGAATGGACCAATCAACCTGTATTTAACTTTGGACAACAAAGTTGAATCTGCATCAATGGTGGTTGCAGCGGTAATTTTTGATTTCTTTTGAGCATTAATTGTAAAGACTGGCATCCATACCAGCATCAGCAGTATTTTTCTCATGTTATTATGTGTTAGATCAGAAAATTACGAACAAATAAACTGTCCAGAAAAAGAGAAAGGATAAATGGCATCACTTATCAAATACCATGAAGAGGTTATTTCACAGGCTTTTTTATTGTAATATCTTTATTGGAAAATCATTCCTATGCCACTCCTGATAGATGTCTTCGGTGTATGCATGCAATTGTATGAAATCATTCTGTCAATATTGGGTATCATCTTATTTATTGCCGCGATTGTATTCACTGCCCTGAAACGCGATGTAAAATTGCTGGTTGCGATGTACCTGTTGTCAATTGTAATGATTGCTTTTCCCGCGCTGAGTAAAATTGTATTTGCCGACGTAACGCTGGATGTACAGCGACTGGAATGTATCAACAATCAGCTTTCGAAAGATCCTTCCGACAGTACATTGCAAAATGCGGCGAGGAAAAAAATAGAAGACATAAAAAAAACAGGTCTCGATAGCACCAATGTTAATACCGTTGTAACGGTGGCAAGTACCAATGCGCTCCTGGGAGATTCTGTTAAAGCTTATCATTGGATTGAAAAAGGATTGGTATTCAACAAAACCAATGAAAAACTCCTGAAAATAAAAGAGCAATTACTAACACCGAGGGTCAATGTAGAATTGCAAATAAATAAAGTGCAGGAAAATCCGTCTGATAGTGCAGCCGTGAAGAAACTTAAAAAAGACATACAGGTGATGCAGGAAAAAACACCTGAAAAAAATTCGCATAATCTGACTACCCTTGGTAAGGCCAATATTGTGTTGGGTGACAGTGCAAAAGCCATGCGACAGGTAGATTCGGCCATAAAAGTCAATCCAAAAAACGCGGAAGCCATTAAAATCAGGCAATCATTATTATTAAGAAGAGTTATTACTCCTCATTAATAAAAAAAGCATTGATAATTGTTTCAATGCTTTTTTTAATGAATTAAATAAATCCAATAGTGCTAATTCCCTTTCACATCTTTCAGTGTGCTTTCTGGTTTTTCCAGCCCTTCTTTAATCAATAACTGTTTCACTTTTGCATAGTATTGAGTAGTCAAAGCATTGTTTGACTGTCCCGCTTTTATTACATCCTTCTGCAAATTTGTTACCCGTTGTTGCTGAAGATTACCGGGGGCGGCTTCCTGTCCTGCCACTGCACTGTATACATCTGTTATTTTTTCTCTCAATCTTTCTTCATCTGCAAAAATGCTTTTTTGCTTGGTGGCCAGTAATGTACTTCGCAGTTCTTCAAGCTTATCAAAGTATTCCTGCAGCAATTTTTTTACTTTTGCATTTTTTGTTTTTTCTATATTTCCTTTCAACATTTTTTGTTTTTCATTGATATCATCCACCGTTTTCGCCAGCTCTTCATGCAGGTTATACAATTTCATAGCGGTAGCAAACTGTGCTTCCCGGTCTGCAACAGTAAAAGATTTATTTTTTTCATCATGTACAAGTTTCATAGTATTACTGTAATCTTTGTCACCAACTTTTAACTTAACGGTATAATCACCCGGCAATACCATTGGCGCAACGAAACCTCCAAAATCTACTTTAGTACCACCGGTAGCTACTTTTGGTGGTTTCATGTGCAGGTTCCAGTAAACTTTGTTGATGCCCTTGCGTTTTGTACCCGGCACTGTCTGAACCAATTTACCGGCTGCATCATAAATTTCTATTTTTACATCTCCACTGTTTACACGGTCTTTTAAATAATATTGTATGGGTGTTATAGAAGCAGGGTTGCCCGCATTCCATCCTCCAGTTGAAGGAAATCCACCATCGCCAAACTTACCATTGGATAATGTAACGGGATCATTCTGCATAAGATACACATCCTTATCAATGATATCTTTTGTAAGCGATCTCATTGGCGTAATATCATCAACTGTAATGATACCTCTTCCGTGGGTTGCTAAAATAAGGTCATTGGTAACAGGATGAATTTGTATATCTCTTACCAGCGCATACCAGGGTATATTATTTTTCATCCGGAACCAGTTTTCTCCACCATCTACCGTAGCAAACAATCCCATTTCTGTGCCCAGGAACAACAAATCTTTATTCTTCAGATCTTCTTTTATTTTATGCGCGAAGCCCGTGAACTCATCACTTTTTATCAACTTCCATGTTTTGCCTGCATCGGATGATTTACCTAGGTAGGTTTTATGATCACCATACATGTGGTTTTCAAACGTTACATACACAATGTTTTTATCAAATTTAGAGGGCTCAATACTGCTTACCCAGGCCTGGGCAGCAATTCCTGCCGCTGCATAATTTTTCGAAAGATTGTTCCATGTTTTTCCACCGTCCATGGTTACCTGTAAATTACCATCGTCGGTTCCCGCCCAGATGGTATTTTCATCCAAAGGAGATTCTGCAATTGTAAATATGGTGCAATGATTTTCCGCACTGGTGTTATCTGCACTCAAACCACCGCTGTTTTCCTGTTCCTGTTTTTTCTTATCATTCGTTGTCAGATCGGGTGAAATTTTTGTCCAGTTCTTTCCCTGGTCTGTTGATTTGAAAAGATATTGGGCACCCATGTATAAATTATGTGTATTCTTTGCGCCAATAACAATGGGAGTGTTCCAGTTCCAGCGCAGCTTTCCATCGCCGGCGCTTTCCTGTGGTTTAATATTTACATTCTTAAATGTTTTTAAGTCTACACGGCCAACACTTCCCCCCTGTGCTTCTGCATAAGCCACATCTGCATCGTTTGGATCTGGTTGCACCCAAAAACCATCTCCACCATATATCGCTTTCCAATCGCCATTGGTTACTCCGCCTGGTGTTGCGGAAGGTGCAACCCAGCTACCGTTATCCTGCAATCCTCCATAAATACGGTAAGGCTCCTGTTTATCGGCCTGCACATGATAAAACTGTCCCACCGGCAAATTCTGTACAAACAACCAGGTAGCACCTTTGTCGAGACTAAAATAAACACCACCGTCTGTACCCAGGTACATCTGGTTTGTATTATTAGGATTTATCCAAAGCGCATGCATATCGCTGTGTACCCAGCCACCATCATTACTGGCATCTGCAAACGAATATCCACCATCGGTTGAATAAGAAAAACCAAATCCGGGACGATACACCCGTTTCGGATCTTTCGGATCAATTACTACACAGGCAAAATAAAAAGGACGTGACACAACATTCAAAGGTGCACTTTGCTTTTTCCAGGATTCACCACCATCGGCAGAAATAAATAATCCTGTTTCTTTTGATTCAACAATAGCCACCATATTTTCCGGCGCACTCGGTGCTAATGTAAATGCAATTCTACCAAATGGTTTTGCAGGCAAGCCATTGGTTAACTCTTTCCATGTTTTTCCGCCATCTGCAGATTTATACATTCCACAGCCATTGCCACCAGAATTAAATAAGTAGGGCAACCTTCTGAACTCCCAGGTAGATGCATAAACAATATTAGGATTAACCGGATCTACAGACACGTCTGCACAACCTGTCTTTTCATTTATATATAAAATTTTCTCCCAGGTTTTACCCGCATCTGTTGATTTATATAAACCCCGGTGTTTGCTATCACTCCACAATGGTCCCGGAGCAGCTACATAGATATTCGAAGAATTCTTTGGGTCGATAGCAATCTTTGCAATGTGTTCTGTGCTATCAAGACCAATCTTAACCCAGTTATCACCCGCATCAGTTGATTTATATAAACCATCCCCGATTGAAACGGAATTACGCATATTGCTTTCGCCGGTTCCTACATACAATACTTTGGGTGATTTCTGATCAATAGCAATCGCACCAATTGACTGGCAATATTTATCAAAAATGGGTTTGAAAGACGCCCCGGCATTGGTTGTTTTCCAAACACCACCGCCGGCAGTTCCCACATAAATGGTTTTGCCATCTTCGTTCACTCCTTCAATAGCGGCAATTCTTCCGCTCATGGTACCCGGACCAATATGCCGTGCTTCCATCATCCCAAAAGTAGCCGAGGTAATCTTAGCCTGTGCTGTGGCAAACTGCATGTATCCTACAAAAAAAGCAATGGACAATATAATTTTTCTCATGTTGAAATTTTCAGTTTAGTGGGTCAACGTTTGAATATGACGGGATCTACCGCCGCATTGGTGACGATTTTTTCAAAAGTAGTTATCTGTCCAAATGAATCCTGTGAAAAAGGCATAATAATACCCGCATCCGTTTTACGATAATTACTATATACAACGGTATTTACCTGTTCCCTTCCATCAACTTCAGTTTTTGTAGATTCTTTGAGCAGGTAGTAACTGGCAGGATCGAAATAATATTTCTTGACTGCTCCATTTTTTAAAGTAAGCATTACCACATAACATTCCACACCATCAACATCATCTTTCTCAATGTATTTTGCTCCGTGGCCTTTTTGCTTATAGTCTAATAAAACACCTTGCAAGTCCAGGTCTGAAAGTCGTGATTTTAAATCCTCTGCTGTTTTTGTTTCAGCCTGTGTCATTCCATTAAAAGGAGAAAAGTACCAACCTGCTGTGTCTGTTACAATGTCATATCCGGTCATTCCTCCAAAACTAATTTCCTGTTTGAAAGCTTTCTGATTAATGGCATTTGTAACAAAGCTGATTTTAGCCCCGCCCTGATCTATATAACTTTCTGTATGAATTGTTTTAATAGCGGCGAGTTTTTCCCTGCCACCAATAGCATCAATATAATGATTGATGATTGAATCTGCATTTTGTGAATAAGCATGTACACTCAACAGCAGCAGAAGACATCCCAGGCATTTGATCATAGCAATCACAATATTTTATTTTACAGGCAATAAATACCGAATAAGCAGTCAGATAAAAGCTGATTATTTTCCTGTGGCCGTTTCGCTCACTTTGAATAATTTTTCATCGATAGCAGGATTCACTTCTATTTTCGAAATGTTCAACTCAGCCGGACCAAAGCCAGTCATTGAAAACGGAAATACATACCCAGAATCCAATTTTTTATAATTGCTGAATGTTTGCGCTTGTTCCACTTCCTGACCGGTTGCTTTACTCTTGGTAATTGTTTTAATAATATAGTAAGTAGTGGGATCGAAGAAAATGGTTTGTTCCAGTCCATTTTTCATTTTCAATTTGAGTTTAAATGCTTCTGTTCCTTCCACATCTTCTTTACCCAGCAACTCAACCTGGTGACCCTTATCCTTGTAATTCAGTAATGAACTTTGAATATCCAGCGCATCTGAAATTTCCTTCACTGTTTCAACCGGTGTGGCTTCGGGTTTTGCCTGTCCCTGGAAAGGAAGAAATTTCCAGCCTTCAGTAGGCGTCTGAATTACATAGCCAGTCATGCCCATTGCAGTTATATCAACACGCTGACCTTTATTATGCAGTTCCGTCATCTTTACAGCAATATCAGTGCCTTGCACATTCATGCTGGCATCCATGATCACACTGTTCAATGCCAGTAGTTTTTCTTTTCCACCAATCGCATCCAAATGTTTATTGATTACTTCATCTGCCGTTTGCGCATGCAGACCCGCAATAGCAGATACAACTAACACCCCAGTCAATACTGATTTTAATAATTTCATTTTTTGGAATTTTAATATTTGGGTAAATATATCTTATCGGGCGGATAAAAAACGATGACTACAAAATTAATCCACCCGACTGGCATTAGTAGACCATTTGTATATTTACTTACATTATTTTTTAAATATTGTTTTGATCAGGGAGAATGGGTAAAATCAAACTATAGTAATGAATACAATATCAGGGCAATTTGCAGATATTATCCAGCGCAGGATTTACCCTGCGGAAATAAGTTTTGACAACGGAAAGATCATTTCTGTTAAAGCAATTGCCGAAACTGAGCTGGAAAACCTGCACTTTATTATTCCTGGTTTTATTGATGCACATGTGCACATTGAAAGCTCGATGCTGGTTCCTTCTGAATTTGCAAAACTGGCAGTGGTACATGGAACTGTTGCTACCATCAGCGACCCGCACGAGATTGCCAATGTGTGCGGTATTAAAGGTGTAGAATTCATGATTGAAAACGGGAAAACCGTTCCTTTCAAATTTAATTTTGGTGCGCCCAGTTGTGTACCGGCAACCATTTTTGAAACGGCCGGTGCTTCGCTGAACGCGGAAGACATCAAACAACTTTTGCTAAGACCAGAAATAAGATACCTGAGCGAAATGATGAATTTTCCTGCTGTAATTAACCAGGAAGAAGAAGTGATGAAAAAAATTGCTGCAGCACATGATTTGAATAAGCCAGTGGATGGACATGCTCCCGGATTAATGGGGGAACAAGCTAAAAAATATATAGCTGCCGGCATCAGTACGGATCACGAATGTTTTACCGAAGAAGAGGCCAGGGAGAAATTACGATTTGGAATGAAAATTCTGATCCGCGAAGGAAGTGCTGCTAAAAATTTTGATGCTTTGATCATGTTGTTGGACGAATATCCCGACATGATAATGTTTTGCAGTGATGATAAACACCCGGATAGCCTGGTGGAAGGTCATATCAACCTACTTTGCAAAAGAGCGGTTGCCAAAGGCATTGATGTGTTCAATGTATTGAGGGCCGCTTGTGTAAACCCTGTATTACATTATAAACCAGAAGTAGGTTTGTTGCGAAAAGGAGATCCGGCTGATTTTATTGTTGTAAAGGACCTGGAAAAATTTGAAGTACTGCAAACATATATCGATGGAGAACTGGTAGCTGACAATGGAAAATCTTTGATAATCTCCCAACAGGCAGGCCTGATCAACCACTTTGAATGCAGTAAAAAAAACAGCAGTGATTTTGCAGTGCCTTTTAATAATGAAACCAAAAAACGCACAGTTATTGAGGCATTGGACGGACAGTTGATAACCAATAAATTTTTATCCAATCCTACAGTAGTTGATAATAAAATAGTAAGTGACCCCGAAAACGATATACTGAAGATAGTTGTCGTGAATCGTTATAGCAACGCTCCCATTGCAAAAGCATTCATTAAAAATTTTGGTTTACAACAGGGTGCAATTGCATCTTCGGTTGCACATGACAGTCATAATATTGTTGCCGTGGGTATTAGTGACGAAATCATTTGTAAAGCTGTAAACCTGGTGATTGAGAAAAAAGGTGGTATCAGTTGTGTGAGTGAAACAAACGAAATGGTTTTGGCTCTGCCAGTTGCAGGACTTATGACCAACAATGATGGTTATGCGGTTGCTGAAGCTTATACCGCCATTGATGCCATGGCGAAACGTTTGGGCAGCAGGTTATCTGCACCGTTTATGACCTTGTCTTTTATGGCGCTGTTGGTGATACCGCATGTAAAACTCAGTGACAAAGGATTATTCGATGCTGATAAGTTTCAATTTATTTGAGTTGGTTCAATAAGGCGTTGCCGTTGAACTGAGCGTAGCAAGAATGTTTCATCTTTATTCAAATGCCGGTTACCTTAAAAAATTCACCGCCAATTTACCCTGCTTTACCGGGTTTTTGTGCTTACATGCCTTATCCCTTTTGCCAGGTAGTCATCTGCCCTCTATTTTTGTTTCATAAATAATTACAAATGGATACGCAAAATCAAAGAACAGACTATAATCAACCAGGCAATAAAAACCGCGTTTTAGGAGGGTTGTTCCTGTTATTCCTGGGTGCTGTTTTCTTATTGAAAGAAGGTAATTTTATTTTCTTTCCTTACTGGATTTTTACCTGGCCCATGATATTGATTGCAGTGGGAGTCTATACCGGCATCAAGCACGGATTCCGTGGACCAGGTTGGTTGATATTACTGGTAATTGGTATAGTTTTTCTTTTTGACCAGTTTGATACCGATATTGATCTGCATCGCTTCATTGTTCCGGGAATTATTATAGCCGTAGGAATGATGATGATTCTTCGCCCAAAAAAAAACTGGCAAAATAAAGACTGGAACGATTGGGGCAGACAGCGCAAACGGGATCGATGGAACAATTGGAACACAAGCCAGGCTTCGAATCTGAATAATCCCACACAACCAACACCTGGCCCAGGTAGCGGACCAGGACCTCAGTCTACAAATTATTCAGGTGAAGATTTTATAGATAGCACGTCCTTTTTAGGTGGTACAAAAAGAGTGGTGGTATCCAAAAATTTTAAAGGAGCAGATATTACCTGCTTTTTGGGAGGTGCAGAAATAGATCTGAGCCAGGCAGATATTCAGGGTCCGGTGGTAATGGATATTACATTGGTTATGGGCGGTGCGAAGATTATTGTACCCCCTAACTGGGAAGTAAAAAGTGAAGCCAGTATTGTTTTGGGTTCTATGGAAGACAAGCGGCAGGCAAGACAGGTGGTTGATTTCAATAAGGTGTTGATCATAAAAGGCACCACGTTTATGGGTGGAATTGAATTGAAAAGTTTTTAAGTGCCAGTTATCGCTTATAATATCAACTGTTGTTCAATATCGCGGAAAATTATTCAGGTGTCATCAATTTCATTGCCCATGAGGGCCAACTTTAAACCAACTTTTTATGAACTGGTATCTTTCAAAAATTGTGTATCAGATAATTTGCGGAGAGGGCAATCATACAGCGCAGTTTGACGAACAATTGCGGTTGATAACGGCCGACAACGAACAGGAAGCATTTCAGAAAGCCAAAAAAATTGGCATAATGGAACAGGAAAGTTTTTTAAATGATAAAAACAACCTGGTAAAATGGAAATTCATTGATGTTTGTGAATTGTATAAACTAAGTGAATTAATTGATGGAGCGGAAATGTACAGTCGTATACAGGAAGCCGATGATGCCGGCAGGTATATTGAAATAATTCGCCGTAAAGCGGATTATATCCAGGGAGATAATGTTCTGCGTTCTTTACAATTAATTTAAACCACTTCTTTGGCTGCTACACCACTTTCTCACCGCAAATTTTTATTGGCCTTTATCGCCTGGTGGCTTACCTGGTCTGGTATGCAAACCTGGATTATATATGCGCAAGGTTATTCACTGCAACTTTCCGTAACAGATAGTGTTGTAACAAATGTCTTATTGGCTGCAGCCTGTGTGCTTATCACAAATAATCTTAAATATTACTTACCGCAAAAAGAACGCTATGGCTATATTCTTTTGTTAAGTTTATTATTAACGGGTGGGTGGTTACTTGCTTTTAAATATGCATTACCATTGGCTGCTACTTATGAAACTGACTACGCTATTTTTTTATCAAAATCGCTGACCGTTAGATTTGGGGTGGCGTTTTTATTGATTGGATGCATGGCAATTATAAGTGTTCTTTGGTATAGTTTTGAAGAACAGAGAGCAAGTGCCAAAAGAAAAACAGAAGCGGAACAGCTCACTAAAGACGCGGAGTTGTATAAACTGAGACAACAACTGCAACCGCATTTTTTATTCAACAGTTTAAATTCCATTAATGCATTGATTGGAACAAGACCGCAGGAAGCCAGAAAAATGGTGCAGCAATTGTCTGATTTTTTACGTGGCACATTAAAAAGGGAAGAACAGCAATGGATAAAATTAGAAGAAGAAATTCGGTACCTGCAGCTTTACCTTAATATTGAAGAAGTGCGGTTTGGCAATCGTTTGTCAACAGAATTTGATACAGATCCCGCTTCCCTGCAAATGAAAATACCTGCCATGTTGTTACAACCGTTGGTAGAAAACGCTATTAAGTTTGGATTGTATGATACCGTTGGTAAAACAATCATACAAATTAAAACCAGTGCAACGGAAGGAATGCTTAAGATAACGGTGCAGAATCCATTTGATCCTGCAACATCACAACCCAGGCAGGGTACAGGTTTTGGACTAAATTCCATCCAGCGCCGTTTATACTTGTTATTTGCCAGGAATGATTTATTAACAACCGCGGCGAACAATAATTTATTTACCACGGTCATTAAAGTACCACAGCTATAACGTTATATAAAATCATGAAAAAAGTAATTATAATAGATGATGAGCCGCTGGCAAGAAGTATGGTAATAGAATATTTGCAGTCTCATCCGCAATTGCAATTGATGCAGGAATGCAATGATGGGTTTGAAGGAGTAAAAGCCATTATGCAGCACCAGCCTGATTTAATTTTCCTGGATATTCAAATGCCGAAGATCAATGGATTTGAAATGCTGGAGCTGGTAGATCAACCCCTTGCTGTAATTTTTACAACTGCTTTTGACGAATATGCTATCAAAGCATTTGAAGCACATGCGGTGGACTACCTTCTAAAACCATTCAGCAAAGAACGATTTGATAAAGCCATTCAGCGATGGATGGATCAGCAGCAAACCACTACCACCCCCGTGACAAACAACAACACAGATCAATTATTGGAAACGGCGTCCTTAACACCCGGGCAAAACCAACGTATTGTTGTTAAGAATGGTGCCAAGATCAAAATTATTCCGGTGCAGGATGTGCAATACCTGGAAGCTGCAGATGATTATGTAAAGATCCATACAACTGATGGCTATTACTTAAAAAATAAAACAATGGCACATTTTGAAAAGGCATTGGATGCCCAGCAGTTTGCACGTTGCCATCGTTCTTACCTGGTAAACGTGCAACACATTACACGTATTGATCCTTACGAAAAAGATGGTCACCTGGCTATCTTAAAATCCGGCGCCAGGGTTTCTGTAAGTAAAACAGGTTATGTAAAACTGCGGCAGGTGTTAGGTTTATAAAACCGTAAGTCACCTAATATTTAAATTTGATCAATTTTTATAGTCAATTGAAATAATGCGAATCGTAGATCTACGATTTCCGTTTCCTTTTATTCTCCATTTATCAACACTTTTATGATCTGCTATCATTAGCATTGGCTCAAATGCTATATTTGAAAAGCCTTTGACTACCTATAACCCAAAGCGTACCATTGTGATTATTACCAGCAAATCAAAACTAATTGACACCGGAAAAAACCACCTGCAGGATCTCTCCAATGTGGTGGTTAAAGATTTGCGGGAATACGGAGTTGAACAAGCAGGTACTTACAAAGGTGGTGTTGAAGCTTACAAAGGCATGCTCAATAAAATTCGCAGTGGTTCAATTCTTACCGAACAGGATTCCGTCAGACTGGTTGCAAAAACAGAAGAAACAAAAGGGCGCATTCAAAAACAAATTGATTCGTTACTGGAAAAATATTATGAATTAAAAAGCCGCGCCGATGAAATTCACAACAGTCGCGATATAACGAAAGGCCTGGTGCCCATCAAACAAACTGAAATCAACCTGCTCAAAAACCAGGTGGATGAAATTGAAACAACACGCAGTACCTTACACAATAATAAATTTAACACGTTTAGCTGGGGCACTTATTCATTCCTGTTTTTCCTTTTGCTGGCATTGTCGTTTTATTTGTTGTATTTCTATATGAGCGTGGCTGATTTTGCATTGAATGGCGTTGATCCTATGTCACTGTTCCAGGAAGGGAGACTAAACATACAATTGTTACCCAACCTTCGCCGGCTCATCTATCTAATTATCAACTACCCGCCACTGATAGTTTTCCCCACCATCTTTTTTGCGTTGGGTACTTCTATTCATTTGTTTTCTGAAAAAGGAGTTCGTTTCAAAAAAATTGTGATAGGATTGATGATACTGGTTTTTGTAGGCGATATGTTACTGGCTTTCCAGGTACATACGGGTGTAAATGAAATTTTGATAAAAGCCAACCGGGAAGAATTCAAAACGTTGATCGTACCTGTTTATGGCGACTCTCGTTTTTACCTGGTATTGTTCCTGGGCTTTGGCGTATTTGCCATCTGGAGCGCAGTCTATTACCTGTTGCAAATGGAATGGGCCAAACGCAACCAGATCAAATTACGTTATCAGCGCATCAGTCGTTTACAAGATGAAATTCTTGAGCTGGAAGAAAAAAGAATGTTGTACGAAACAGAGATTAATCATATAGCGAAACGTATAGAAAATTTAAGCAAGGAAAAGGATAGAATGGTTTTGCCTGTTGATACCATTGAAAAAAACATCAATTATTTCCGTGATGGATGGAACGGCTACTTATCTACTTTGTATGGAAGAGACAAAGGAGAAGAGCAGATAAAAATCATTAACGAAGCGTCAGAAGCTTATATCAGGGAACTGAAAGAATTCCAGGAATCATATTTTAAATAATCAGACATGCGGCGGTACGGTTTCTTATTGTTGGCAGGAATGTTCTTTTTTGCGGGTTGCAGTGAATTTCAGCAGGCTGTTAAAGATGCAAAGAAAGATGTTGTATTACCACCAAAGGATAATTATATAGTCTTACTGGATTTAAGTGATCGCATATTGTTTAACAACCAGCAACAGGTACCCAAGGACCTTTCGGTTATCAATTCCATTTTTGCGGTTTTTAAATCAAAACTGGGTATAAAAGATCCCACTCATCTGTATTATACCGTCAATGACAAATTGAAAGTGTTAATTGCTCCCCAGAAAACAACCCCCAAATCCTTATATGATATGGTAGGAAGCCTGCGCATTGAACTGGCTTCCGAACAGCCCGATAAAAAAGCAGGTTTGATAGATTCTGCAGAAAAAAATTTCAACAGTACACTTCCGTTAATTTATAAACAGGCCGTGATTGGCAATAACAGCAATGCTTATTCCGGTGCCGATATATGGAAATATTTCAACGAAGACCTGGATGATGATTTAGAAAAAGATGCACAAAATACATTGTTCATTATAACCGATGGTTACATGGATTTGGAAAAAACGGAAGAGCGGCCCGCTCAAAACAATCGTTTCGCTTCCTGTTCTCAAATTATGAATGCATTGAAAAAATATCCTGATTGGGAAAATAAATTTACCGAAGGAGACTATGGCATTTTACCCATTAAGAAAAAATTCAGCAACCTCCGGGTCGTTTTATTACAGGTCAATCCAAAAGATGAATGGAGCGGCGAATATAGTTTGCTCACGAAAATCTGGGGCAAATGGTTCAATGAAATGGGCATCACTACTTATCGCTTTATTAAAGACGATAACATCAATGAAGTAAGAGAATCTGTTGAAAAGTTTATGCAGGTAAAAATTGCGGGTAGAATTGAACCGGTACAATGGACAAAGATTACTGAGAAAGACAGCACCCTTTCTACAACATCCGTTAAAGACCAGGAAAAAAGCGAACCCATCAGTTTTGTCAATAACCCGGTTGTTACACCGGGAAAAAAAATATCAACTGGTACCAGTAAATCAGTAGCACATTCTGCAAAAGATGTTTTACCTCCCGATGAAACAGATGCTGATTTTCAAACCAATAAAAAAAAAGTTAACCCGGCTATAACAAACCCTTCCAATACTTCGAAAGACGACACTGATATTTTAAAAGATGGTACACCCACAAAAGGTTTTAATACCGGGATTAAGAAGAGTAAGAAAAAGAATCGGTGAGTAAGTGAGTGGCAGGTAGATAGTAGCTAGCGGGGAGAAAGTTGCTTAGGTTTAGTGTTTAATTCCATTCTAAAAAAAATTCTGGTAATAGTTATTGATGTACACAATCGTAGTATGAAAAAATATTTCTTATTCTTTTTTATTAGCCTGCTGGCAATCTACAGCCTGCAAGCGCAGGATTATTACCGCAAAATCAACAATGCTCTTCGCTATATCAAAGTGGGTAATACTTTGCGTGAAGCACAGCAATATGATCTCAGTGAAAAATATTTACGACAGGGTTTGCAAATTATTACTGAACAAGGTGACAAATACTGGGAAGCAGCAGCTTATGAAAACCTTGGTTTGCTCTTTAAGGACCAGGATAAAACAGAAGATGCCAGCCGCTATTTCAATAAAGCATTGGTTATTTACCGTCAATTGAAAATGTCGCTGAGCGAAAAAGCACTTGAGCAAATGCTCACTGGTGCCGAAGGCAAGGAACAATTGTATGGAGGAATTGAAATTGGGGCGAAGGGAATTAAGCTTAGTATTTTAAGTGTTCAGCTAAACAGCAATGGTGAAGTTGAATATGTATTGAAGTCAGATTCATCGGTAAACCCTGAACCCGCGGCCATGACGCCTCAATCGCAGCAGGAAACTGCAGATGCACTGAGAAAATTCATGGAAGTAGCAAAGAATAAATATGGAATTAATACTGATCATTTATACATTGTTATCAGCAGCGGATTGAAAATGGAACTGGATAAGAAAAACAAATCAGCTGAATTCATATCTGCTGTAACGCCGGCCAATGCACCCGCAGGTTTTAATATTCAATCCGTCTCTTCCGCAGAAGAAGCTGAGTTGGCAGTATTGGGAACAGTGCCCCCTAAGCGCAGATTCAGTACCAGCCTCATTGATGTAGGCAGCAATAAAACCAATGGCGGTTATTTCATGGATGCTTCACAATCATTTGATGCCGTTTATTTCCCTGTAGGCACCAAGAGCTTTGTAAAAATGATAAAAAATAAAAACCCTTTTAATATAAATGATTTTGCAAAGGTGGGTGAAACACTGTGGAGAGACAGCCTCGGGCAAGTGGTACGGGATGAACTGGGAAGAAGAGCCGGTTTAAAAAACCGCAGTGCAACCTATCTCGGCGGTGGCATTGTATGGTGTATAGCAACCTATCTTTACCCGGAGAAAGTAAATGATAACTATGTTGAACTAACGCCAGACGCTATACGCCGTTTCAGGATTCTGCTGCTAAGTAATTACGAAAAAGCCATTCAACCAGATCTCAACGCTATCAGCAATGAAAACCTTTTAATGGATGCCCGCAAAACCATCAGTCGCGCACAGAATACATACGACCAGGAATCATTAATTGCCGGCGCAGTTTGGATTGAAGGCCTGATGAAAGAATTAAATGCCACGCAACCGGTTAAGCGCTTTTATTTTTCAAAATATGCGTATGTGGGTTGGATATCCGGTTATATCAGCAGGGCCGTGGCAGAAGAGTTTAGAAAGAAGAACGAGCAATAGGCTACCGGGAGCGGGCTCGCCATGAAATAAATTTCTTGGTAAAAAATATAACGGGGTGGCTCACCCTAATATTTTATTCATCGTGCTAGGACAGGGTTAGCCGCCCTAAACGTTTGATGTGACATCATTGTAAAATTTAAGGGTGACCCACCTGCAGCAGTTTATCGAGTTCCAATCTTTTCAACTCAACTTTTTTCTTCGCAGTTAGGATAGCGGATTGAATATTCCTGGTTATACCTTTTACATTTATATCACTCATCTTTCCAATAGCGTTTTTGTACCAATTCGCCCATACATCTATAATATGTTGCTCAGATACTGCTGCAGCACCATTTTGTATGGCGCTACTACTTAAACCGTATTCCGTCTGCAATCGCTGCAATGCATTGTTGGTTATTTCGCTGATCAATTGCAAGCTGGTCTTCTCATTGGCAGCTGTTAGTGTAAATGCCGCAGCCAATGCACTCACACCTACGTTTTTCATTTCGGTAGCAGAAACCATATCAAGCCTATCGGCATCGGTATGATAAAAAATATCTGTAAAATGCCACATCAGTAAACCTGGGATTTTTGCTTGTAAAAATGGTGTATGATCACTGCCACCTTCAAATGGATTGGCATTCACCACCCATCCATTCTCCTTTGCCTGTTGCCTGCAACGATTTAATAAAAAATCATTGAAGTAATGCGGGAACATATCTGATTCTTTCAATTTTTCGCCACCCCATTCAGTGTGTTTGTCATTTCCTCTTGTCCAGATAGCCGAAGGATCCGGCATCTTCTCAATTAAAAAACTACCGTTGGTTTTTGTTACATCTTCACCAACCATATCGAGACTGAGACCCCATTTGATTCCTTTTGCACGAATGGAATCATCTTTGATATAACGACCCGTTGAAATAATTTCATCGCCCCATAAAAAAGTTATGGTTCGCTGCGGAATAAATTTTTTATGAATGATTAATTCAGCAGTGGTCCTTGCCATTTCTGCCAGTGTGCCAACACCAGTGGCATTATCATTTGCGCCGGGCTCCTGCACATGCGCACTAAAAACAAAACGTTCATTGGGTTTAACTACTCCTCTTGCATTGGCAACAATGGTAAGTTCACCTGATGTATAAATTCTTGAAACCACTTTTGCAATAACCTGTACAGGACCTTTTGCCAATGCTGCTTTCAACTTTTCCTTTGCAGCATAAGATAATAGTATTCCCCATTTTTGATGAGCGGAATCCTGGTAAGGAATCGCCTGGAATTGAATTGAATTAATATATTTCTCCGGTTGATTATAGTTTGGTATTGAATAAGCCAGCACACCGATGGCACCTTGCTTAATAGCCATGTCATACAATCCGCTTACATAAGTTTCCGCAAATACTATTTTACCATTTAAATCTTTGCCTTCAAAATCCTTTGCTGTTGCCTTGCCCAAATCTATCACTTCTGCTGTTACCCCTTCAGCACTAGTAGGAGCGGAATTGATGGCCAGCATATTTCTATTGCTTGCAAATTGCAATAAAGGTTTATCATCTCCCGCAATGGTTAAACTGGCATTGATTGGCTCCCAGGTGGGCTTTTTCATTTTCCTGGTTTCAATTCTATAAGTAAGCGGGCCATCCGCTTCACCATTGATCTCTCTTTTGAAACCAGCATCCTGTAAAATTTTTTCCACGTAAAAAATACTCTCGTTAAATCCCGTATTTCCGGCTATTCGCCAGCGTTGCTCCACAAAACTTACCGTTTTGTAAGCATTGCCTTCAACAAAAGCAGACCGCAATAAAGGGTAATAGCCATCGACAACTTTGTACTGTGCTGACAAATAACGATAACACGTAATCAATAACAAAAGCAGCATAAGTTTTCTCATATCATAATTTTAAGCTTCAGCGCCCATCCAAATGGCGCCATTGATTGAATTTCTTTTTGCCCCTGTTACAGAGGAAAGCACATTGTTCTCTTCCCTCCATCGCAATACGCCAATCAAAGCCATGATAAGTGCTTCTTTGTAATTGACAAGACTTTTTTCCGGTACTACGACTTCTATAGAAAGATCTTTCAACTGTTGACTGATACGTTCTATCATAAATTGATTGAGCGCACCGCCGCCGGTAGTGAGTACTGAATGGTTGGAGGCAATTGGGGAATGAGCTATCATTAGTTTAATAGCATTCAACATTTGAACAGCAATATGTTCTACATAGGTTCTTAAACTATCTGGTATGGATAGCTGATATTTTTGGATCAGCGGATAAATAACTCCTGTACCAAAATCATTGGCGAGCGATTTAGGGTGGTTTAGCTGGTAATAAGATTGGGCATTTAACTCGTTGAGCAGTGCTTCATTTATTCTTCCACGGGAAGCTAATTTTCCACCTTCATCAAATAATTGTCCTGTTGGTTGAATGAGCATGTTCAAAACGCGGTTGGCCGGACAAACGTCAAACGCACGGTAGCCCGCCGGATCATTATAAGACAGATTGGCAATGCCACCGAGGTTTAAAAAAAAATGATACTCATTCAATAATAATTTTTCACCAATGGGTACAATAGGTGCTCCTTGTCCGCCAAATGCCACATCCAATGCACGCAAGTCGCTGATCACTGGTAGCCCGGTCTCCGCAGCAATAGCGGCACCATCTCCCAGTTGCGCTGTCATTTTCTGTTGCGGTAAATGAAAAGTGGTATGTCCGTGAGATGCTATCAAATCCACCTGGTGGTGCAATTGATTTGCTTCTATAAACTGGTTGACTCTTTCACCAATATGATGACCATAGGCTGTATGTAATAATTGGTAATCCAGCGCCGGCAATAATACAGCATTCTTTAATTTATCTGACCATTCCGTTGTATAGGCATAACAATCTGTCTGCAATAATTCATAGGACCATTTTCCCGCCGTTTCTTGAAAGTGGACATAAACGATATCCAGGCCATCCAGGGAACTTCCGCTCATCATACCTATTGCCTTGTACACCATGTGCGATAATTGATTTTAGATTTCCGGTTGCAGAATTTAGCTTTGCGTTGGCAAATTACGGATTTCAATGCAGCCGGATAGGGTGTTTGATAATAACAAAAGCGTTGAAAAATTGAAACGCTCAATAAAGATTTACCGTACAAGTGAGTGACCCCGAATCTTGTGCCAAGCAGGCAGCAACACCGCCCCCATGAAATTCAAGTGCCGGTAATCAAACTTTTTTTCTTAGTATCGCTTAACGGAAATTAAAAACAGGTTGTTTATGGTGGTAAATCTTAGCCAGCAGTATTCATTGCTTAGTGATTGGGTAGGTGAACTTAGGGACACAGAGTTGCAAATGGATCGTATGCGGTTTCGCCGCAACCTGGAGCGCATTGGTGAAATCACTGCCTTTGAAATCAGCAAAGAACTGTTGTATACAGAAAAGGAAATACAAACACCATTGGGTATTTCCAATTGCAAAGTATTAAAAGAACAACCGGTATTGGCCACCATTCTGCGTGCAGGTTTACCATTGCACCAGGGTTTGTTGAATTATTTTGACAAGGCCGACAATGCTTTTATTTCTGCTTTCCGGAAACATAATAAAGACGGCACGTTTGATATCAGCCTGGATTATATCTCTTGCCCTGAACTGGAAAACAGGGTATTGATAATTTCTGATCCAATGCTGGCAACCGGCGCATCGTTGGTTAAAACCATTCAATACCTGCGCGAGGAAGGCAAACCCGCACACATACATGTTGTTACGGCCATTGCATGTACAGTTGGCATTGAATATGTACTCCGCAGCGAACCGGCCTGCAAAATCTGGTGCGGCGCTATTGATGACGAATTAACTGCAAAAGGTTATATCGTTCCAGGATTGGGAGATGCCGGCGATCTTGCTTTTGGAGCAAAGGTGCAGATGTAGTTTTACTGCGAGCAAATTATCGTTGATGGTTCGTAATTAATACCGGTGGCTATAATTTTTCTTCCAATTATTCCTTACTGTTGGTCTCCCCTATTTATAACAAGCAGCGGATTTTTAACTTTGCCGCTCTTATAATTGTTTGTAAATTGATTCTCCATATTTAGCCAAAAATGAAGAGAACTGCGCTGGTTATAGGTTTTATGGCCCTCATGAAAATGCAAGGTTTTGCACAGGATCCGCATTTCTCACAATTCTTTGCATCGCCGCTAACATTAAACCCGGCGTTAACCGGCAAATTTGATGGAGTATTCAGGGCAGCAGGCAATTACCGCGATCAATGGCCCGCTATCAGCAAAGCATTTGTTACATCAACTTTATCATTAGATGCACCCATGCTTACCAATCGCATTAATCCAAATGATACCTGGGGCGTGGGATTAATGGCAATGACTGATCGCACCGCGAATGGAATTTTAAACAGCAATTATATTTCTATTTCTACAGCTTATCATAAAGGGTTGGATGAAGATGGGCTGAACCAGTTAGGTTTTGGTTTCCAGGGAACTTATGCAAGCAAAAGGCTGGATGGTTCTCAATTGAAATTTGAAAATGAATTGGACCTGAATGGCAACTGGACATTGCCCAGTAATGAACCTGTTGATGGCCGCAGTGTAAACGTAAATTATTTTGATTTCAATGCTGGTATATTGTTTAATGGTTCTACGGACGGTTACAATAATTATTATCTCGGCGCTTCTATGTATCATATTAACCGGCCCAAAGAAAGTTATATGGGCAATGGTTATTATACTCTTAATCCGCGGTTAACCATACACGGTGGTGGCTATTTCAAAGTGGGAGAAACTACCACGTTGCACTTAACAGCGTTGTTCAGCCAACAGGCAGGTGCAAACGAAACGGTAATTGGCGGTGCCGTGGCATTCAATCTTAACAATGATGTTGAAGAAACCCCTACAAATTTCTATGCAGGAAGCTGGTTGCGTTTTAATGATGCTATTATTCCTTATGTAGGCCTCGAATGGAATGATTTTCGTTTGGGTGCTACTTATGATGTTAACTATTCCAATCTAAAAGTTGGTTCACAAAGCAGGGGTGGTATTGAGATCTCACTTATCTACATTAAGAAACCTGCCAGCGGCAGAAAAGGCATTCCCTGTCCAAAGTTTTAGTGATGTAAGGTACCAGGCATTTGTTTCAGGCAGGATCATCCTGCTGTACGAAGTCTCCGACTTCGTACCACTATATTCTCCCGGAATTGAATGCCGGTATAACTTCTACTATAACTGGTTTCACAAACTCGTTTTCGCTCTTTGCAATCACAATTGTTGCTACTCCATTGCCAATGATGTTTGTGATAGCCCTGGCTTCGCTCATGAATTTATCTACGCCTAACAAAAAAGCCAATCCTTCTACAGGTATTTTATGAATAGCAGTCAGCGTTGAGGCCAAAACAATAAAACCGCTGCCGGTCACGCCAGCCGCGCCTTTGGAAGTGATCATTAAAATACCAATGATGCTCAGTATCTCTCCAAGTTCGAGGTGAACATTGTATAATTGCGCTAAAAATATGACCGCCATTGAAAGATATATGGAAGTACCATCAAGATTAAATGAATAACCAGTGGGCACTACCAAACCAACGACCGATTTACTGCAACCCATTTTTTCCAGTTTGTTCATAATGGAAGGGAGCGCGGCTTCAGAAGAAGAGGTACCCAATACAATCAGCAACTCTTCTTTGATGTATTTCAAAAATTGCCAGATGCTTTCTTTATAATAACGCATGATTGATCCCAATACCAAAAAAACAAACACAAACATGGTACAATAAACTGTCAGCATTAATTTTCCAAGGGGCACCAGTGTATGCAATCCAAATTTACCAACGGTAAAAGCCATACCACCAAAAGCACCAATAGGTGCCAGGTACATAACATATTTTAAACCGGTAAATACAATTTTAGATACCGATGCAAGTCCGCTGATTATTTTTTTGCGGCCGCTATAAAAATTGAGTGCAATTCCAATCACTATGGCCACAATCAATACCTGCAAAGTGAAGTTAGAAGAGAAGAATTTTTGCCAGTCTATCCCTTCACCCGCTTTGGCTGTGTATTTACTGGCATCCTGGATCAATAGTCCGGTTTTATTAATCTTACCCGGTTGAATAATATTGGCTACGATTATACCAATGAGTAATGCAATAGTAGTAACAATTTCAAAATAGATCAGTGATTTGATACCTATGCGCCCCGCTTTTTTTAAATTACCCATTCCACAAATGCCCAGCACAATAGTTAAGAAGATGATAGGCCCTATAAAAAGTTTAATCAGGTCGACAAACCTCTTGCCGAGTATTTCCATTTTTACTGCTTTCTCCGGGAGATAGTGACCCAACATGACGCCCGCTATAACGGCAACCAATACCCAAAAAGTAAGATTGGTAATAACACCATAAAAAAAGGGGTTTTTATTTATCGCAGACCGGTGCTTCAATTATCAATTTTTATGATTGGCTATTTATCCTTTTCGTACCACTAACATACGGATTGTCTTGCACAAAAAAGCGATAAGGCAGCAATGTGTCTTCAGCTGCATAGTCAACGCCAATACGTGCGGTGCTGATGACCTGTGATTTTTTAATTTTTATTGCATCTTCAGCAATAAAAATATTATTACCCATCAAAGACAAACCGGTATGCATCCTATCGATGCCCATGGCCTTAGAAACATTGCCAGGTCCGCGCCCAATACTAAAATCCATTTTATTCTTGTTCATTCTTTGCATCATCAGTTGAATTCCTTTAACGGGTTCGATGGCCCTGATTAATACTGCATGCGGTTTATCTTTCATATTGGTGACCACGTTAAAAAGGTGATGAATACCATAGCATAAGTATACATAAGCGATACCACCTTCACCAAACATAATCTCAGTGCGATTTGTACGCCGGCCGTTATATGCATGTGACGCTTTATCAACTATTCCGTTATAAGCTTCTGTTTCAACAATACGGCCAATCGTCTGACCATCAGCGAAACTTGTCACAAGTAATTTACCCAATAATTCTTTTGCAATAATGACTACATTGCTGCGTTGATAAAAGCTTGCTGGTAGTTTTTTCATAATAATGCTGGCGTATGCACTCAAAGTAATAAATTTATGTATTCAACAATCCCGATCCTTTGCTAAAAGAAATTGTTATTGCCATACAATCGTATTTTAAGGCTCACCAGTTCATCAGCAAGCACCGCTTATGGAAATGGATTCTTATTCCCGGAATAGTTTACCTGGTTTTGTTTTGCGTCAGTATGTATTTTTTTGGAAAAAGCGCTACGAATGTAATTGAATACTTGAGTATCAAAACAGGAATCAGCACCTGGTTACATAAAATGCAGAACAGCTGGCTCGGCTTTTTCTTTACACTTGGAGGTATAATGATTTGGTTATTACTGATGTTCTTTTATTTTTCATTGTTCAAATATCTTTGGCTGATTATCGGCTCTCCTGTATTTGCCTACCTCAGTGAAAAAACAGAAGCACTGCTTGCAGGAAAAGAATATCCATTCGATGGCAAACAAATTCTGAAGGACATGTTAAGAGGTATCCGTCTTGCGTTGCGCAATGCATTATGGCAAACCGTTTATACAGTATCAATATTGATACTATCTTTTATACCTGTTGCAGGCTGGGTAACACCTGTCATCTCCATGTTTGTAGAATGTTATTACTATGGTTTTTCAATGCTCGATTATAGTTGTGAAAGAAATAAGTTGTCTCCTTCACAAAGTGTAGCGTTTATCAGTAACCGAAAAGGGTTGGCAATAGGCAACGGACTGGGTTTTTATTTAATGCATTGTTTGCCCATTGTGGGTTGGGTACTGGCACCGGCTTACGCAGTGGTTGCAGCAACCATCAGTTTATATTACCAGGAGAAAGAAGTTTGAGGTGTTATGGCTGATGTATGATGGTTTGATACATGATCTTTCAAATGCATTTTACAACACACTGGCCACTCGCTACTTACCACTTACTCAGCCTATCTTTGATCAAAATACAAACGAATGGCAAGCGCTGCAATTGGCCAGGTTTTTTTAATTCCAAGCTTTATTGATGAAGAGAATCTCCAGACCATACCGCCCTATGTATTGGATGCGGTGAAGGAATGCCAGGCATTTTTTGTTGAAAACGAACGCAGTGCCAGGAGGTACCTGAAACAGTTATGGAAGGAGATGGTGATTGATAATTATGAATGGCACAGCATTCATAAGGCCGAGCCGGAAGTGAAAGAGGGTTTTAAAAAGTTATTACAGCGGGGTATGAATATCGGCATCATTAGCGAAGCTGGTTGTCCCGGTGTTGCAGATCCTGGCCAGCTTCTGGTTGAAACAGCCCACCAGTTATATGCCACTGTGAAACCTTTTGTAGGGCCCAGCTCAATATTACTGGCGCTGATGGCAAGTGGTATGAACGGACAATGTTTTCAGTTTGTAGGTTATTTACCTATCGACAATGTCGATCGGATAAAGAGGCTAAAAGAGCTGGAGAATGAATCACAGAAAAAAAAATGTACACAGATTTTTATTGAAACACCTTATCGCAATAATCAGCTTACTGAAACTATTTGCAAAACACTGCATCCATCTACAAGATTGTGTATTGCGGCAGATCTGACCGCCAGCAATGAAATGATCAAAACAAAAACCATTGAAGACTGGAAAAAAAACATACCGGACATTCATAAACATCCGGCAATCTTTTTATTGTATGCTGGCTAATTACGGCTCATTAGTCACTTTATCTACTATGTATTCGCTATCTCCTCTCCATGGAAGTGACGCGTTTTTCTGCAGGTAGTGCAATGTTACCTTGTGTCCTTCGTAGTTCATCATCCTGCTGGCGAGCGAATCCTCTGCTACTGAAAAGTAAAATTTCTCAGAAGCTATTCCAACACCACCTGTTGACTGAATACTGCTCAATACCAGTTCGCCTTCATAGGTTTTAAATAAATTTCCCTTGTGAGAAAATTTTTGCAAAAGACCGGTGCGGTTTCCTTCGCTATAAGTATAGTAATACCGCCAGTAAAAAAATATAATAAGAAACAAAATAGCCACAACGCTTGCGACCCCTAAAAATTTCTTCATAAAAAATGTTTTATTTCAAATATTCAAAATGTTCTGCCATCAAATTATATTATAACCCGTATTTATCAATGAGATAAATAAGTCCTGTCATACTAACAGCACCCAGTTCAAGCTCGCGTTTGTTTACATTTTCAAATACATCATTTCTTGCATGGTGCACATCAAAATAGCGTTGACCATCGGGCATTAACTCAGAAACAGGTGTATTGAGCAAAGTATTTAAGCCGGACACATCTGCACCACCCCCACCTTGCACAAATGCACTTATGCCAAAAGGTTTTAATAAATCTATCCATCCATTGATCTTATCCAGTTTTTCCTTTGACATGGAAAAGCTAAATCCCCTGGGAGTAAATCCACCAGCGTCACTTTCTAATCCAAATACATGTTTTTCGTTTTTAGCTTTTGCTTCTTCTGCATATTTTGTTCCACCACGCAATCCGTTTTCTTCATTGGCAAAAAGCACAATGCGAATGGTATGCTTTGGTTTAAAACCCAATATTTTTAAAGATCGCAAAACTTCAATGGAATGTACGCAACCAGTTCCGTCGTCATGTGCTCCTTCTGCCGGATCCCAACTGTCTAAATGCCCGCCAATAGTGATATATTGATCAGGAAACTCGCTGCCGGTTAATTCTCCTATTACATTATGCCCGGGAGCATCGGCCATGAAGTGTGCATGGGATTGATAAAATAACTCCACTGCTATTCCGCTTTTCATCAGGGCGCTTAACTTATCTGCATCACGCAGACCCATAGCCGCAGCTGGTATTTTTGAGAATGCGGTATCATATTGCGTTGCGCCGGTATGGGGGTTATTATCCGTTGAACCAGACATAGATCGTATTACGACTGCAATGGCACCATATTTTGCAGCACGGCTTGGACCAGAATGGCGGTATACACCCGATTCACCATATGCGTAGAAAGGCTGCAGGTATTTTTCATTGAAAGGATAATTGAAAAAAACGATTTTACCTTTTACATTATCTTTTTGCTTTTCCAGGTCATCAAAATTGTTACAATAAACCACTGAACCCTTTATGCCTTGTTTGCCGGTACCGATAGAATTACCCAGTGCCAATATATCCAGTTTCTCTTTTATTATTTTTCCTGTAGCATCTTTAAAAGTATACCATGCCTCATCTTTGCCGCCTCTTGACCAGTGAGGCACCATGCAATCCTGCAGCCAAACCTTATCCGCTCCTGCTTCCTTTAATGTTTTTACGCCCCACTCTTCTGCCTTGTACATCTGGGGAGAACCTGATAACCTTCCACCCACAGTTTTACAAAGTACGCGAAGGTTATCGTAACATTTGCCGCTGACTAAAATTTCGCCGGCAATTTTTGAAATAAAAACAGAGTCATCATTTTGCGCATGTAAGGTGATGCTGCCGCAAAACAGTATACAAAATCCAATCAATAGTCTCATATTTCGGAAATTTTGCTAAAGATAAGTCAAACAATCATGCGGTCTGTTGGTTAAGACAGGCGGTAATACCGAAGCCATTAATTTCAATTACCTTCGGAAACATTTTTAAGAAATCAAATTGCACATGCGTATAGGAATTGTTTGTTATCCCACATTTGGTGGCAGCGGTGTACTGGCTACAGAATTAGGAAAGGCCCTGGCAGATAAGGGACACCAGGTTCATTTTATTACTTACCAGCAACCGGTGAGACTTAGTGAATTCAATGCAAATATCTTTTATCACGAAGTTCGTGTACCAACCTATCCATTATTTGATTATCCGCCTTATGAAACGGCATTGGCAAGTATGATGGTTGACGTGATATCTAACAACAACCTGGACCTGCTGCATGTTCATTACGCAATTCCCCATGCATCGGCAGCTTATATGGCCAAACAAATTCTATTGAAGCAGGGCAAAAGCGTCCCGGTCATTACAACACTTCATGGAACCGATATTACACTGGTTGGAAAAGATAAAACTTATGCTCCCGTTGTTACCTTTTCCATAAATGAAAGCGATGCCATTACCGCCGTTTCCAATAACCTGCGTGATGAAACTTATAGATCATTTAAAATCGAAAAAGAGATTGAAGTCATTCACAATTTCGTAGATGTAAAACGCTTTCACAAAAAACCAATTGATGCATTTCGTCGGGTCATTGCACCAGATGGTGAACATATATTGTTGCATGCTTCAAACTTCAGAAAAATAAAAAGAGTGCTGGATGTAGTAAACATTTTTGCAAAGGTGAATGAACAGGTACCCTCTAAATTATTATTTGTGGGTGATGGTCCTGAAAGATCTGCGGCAGAAAGCCTGGCCCGTGATCTGAATCTTTCTGAGCATATTCGTTTTGTTGGCAAACAGGAACAAATGGAAGACATTCTTGCCATTGCCGATATCTTTCTGCTTACTTCAGACTATGAAAGTTTTGGATTGGCTGCATTGGAAGCCATGGCTGCCGGCGTTCCGGTTATTAGTTCTAATGCAGGTGGTTTGCCCGAGATAAATGTGAATGGCGTAACCGGCTATCTAAGTAATGTGGGAGATATTAATGAAATGGCAAAAAATGCGTTGCATATATTAAAAGATGAAGCCACCCTCAAACAGTTCAAACATCATGCATACAAACATGCAACGTTATTTGATATACACAATATTATTCCCAAATATGAATTGCTGTACAATCGATTTTGTAAATGCATTTAGCGGTTGAAAGCTTGTAATAATAAAGTTGACGACAGCTTTTTTTTAGAAGTAAGATAATATTTATCTCAGCCATTTTTCAGGATCGAAATTCTTATTGGCATCATTGGAGATGAGAAATTCCAGTTCGCCAATATTATCATCTTTTTCTGCAACTCTTCCAAGGGTCTGACCGGTCCTGACTTGCTGACCCTTGGTCACACTGACTGATGATAGATTACTATATGTAGTAAAATATTTACCGTGCCTGATAATAACTGCCTGCACTTCTCCAATATTAGTGATTACGGCAACTTCGCCATCAAAAACAGCTTTTACTGTTTTACCCGCTTCTGTTTCAAAAGTGAGTCCGTTGTTATAGTAAGTAATACCTTTAATTCCTTCCACACCTTGCGGACCAAAGCGCATTGATATTCTTCCGGATTCTAACGGCCATGGCAAGCTGCCCCTGTTCTTTTCAAAATTATCTGAGAGTTTCTTGGCTGCAGGATCCGCATCAAAAGTGGACTCTTTAATTACTTTTTTGGCAGAAGACGTTGCATTCTTGCTTGTTGTTGATGTTGTTGTGTTGTTCAGCTTGGAAGATGCATCTGCTAATTTTTTAGCTTCCGCATTTTTCTTCGCTTCTGCCAATGCAGCTGCAGTTGCCCGTTTGATAGCGGCAGTAATTGCTGCGGCCAGCTTGATATCCTGTCTCTTCTTATCGGCAAAATCCTTCATTAATTCTTTTTCCCTGTCTTTGAGTTTGCTCACCACTGCATCCTTTTCTTTCTTTTCATCTTCCAACACCTCTTTTGCCTTTGCTTCTTCTTTTAGTACAAGACTTTTTTGAGTTCGGTTTGCGTTTAAAGTGGTAATTTTTTGCTGTAATAACTCTTGTGTATGAACAATATTATTCGCCTGCTCTTCACGATAAGCGCGGTAAGACTTTAAATAAGCCACGCGCTTTAATGCATCATTGAAATTACCCGCAGAGAAAATAAAGTTGAGGAAATCATAATTACTCCTGTTCTTGTACGAATAGACAACACTTTTTTCGTATTGAAATTTCAATGTATCCAATTCTTTTTTTAGCTTGGTAATATCGCGCCAGCTCTGGTTGATGTCTCCTTCAATCAGGTTCATTTGCTGGTTAATGATATTGATTTGCTTCTGCCTTAATAATAATTTCCTTTGCACAGCATTCAATTGAGCCAGTGAAGCTTTCTTGTTGCGTTTGGTTTCATCCAGCGACCGCTTTACGTCATCTAATTCCTTTTGAATATTCGCACGCTCTTTTTCCAGCTCAGCTTTGCTGGGTTGCTGTGTGAATGCGGTAATGGTAGTGAGGAAAAGTAAAACAGACAACAGGGTTTTTGTCATATCTCAGTTTTAAGTTGAAATAACGGGGTCGGAAATTTATTAACGATCACTTTCGTTTATAATTTTTTGGAATATTGAAAGGGTAGCTTAATATTTCGTTAAAGCTAAATTGTTTAATATTCATATCAATGTCCAGTTTCGCTTTTTCTGAAACAGAAATTCTTCGTTCGGTGGCTATTTTAAAACCGTTGTTGTTTTCATACCCCGTATAGGTGAGATCACAGGTTCTGTTACGAATGGGATCAACATCATCCAATTTAATATGTTGCAATAAATAATCCCCGGTACTGATTGCGATTAGGTTTTTGAACAAAGGCCCAATATTCATTAACGCGATGGACTGATCATTCTTTTTATAGGATACAACGTTGCTATCAAGATAGATAGGATTGCCCAGCAAAAAATCCTGCAGTGTAAAAAAATCAAATGGCAATTGCGTAAGCTCTTTCAAATAACTTACCGATCGCAGTTGCACCAGTTTATCTTTTTTGTTGAGTACTTTAATGCTGTCGGGTGTTATCAATACCCTTAAAGCTTCATAACTAAAAATGGTGGCATTGATGGAAACCCAGATCATACTGTCTTTCTGAACTCTTACAAATACCGTTAATTCAGGTTGTTCCCCATCTTTGTCATGGTAGTTCACTTTCATTTTAGCAGAAAAAGTCTTAAAATCCACAATCCGGTTACTTTCTATTTTAGACAATACATCGTGAATAAAAGAAACAGAGTCTGCATGTGAATTATCAACTATGGTAAGTTGAGTGGTATCTTTCTTTGTTATCGCAGTTTGTATTTTCTTAGCCGATTTGCAACTGAAAGCTGCAACTGAAAGTATAAAAATTGCAATGCGTAATAAGTGATTCATAATTTCTTATTTACCTGTATGACCAAATCCGCCCTGGTTGCGTTTTGTTTCTGTAATAAGTGATACAATTTGCCAGCCAATTTGCTCAACGCTGCTGATAACCATTTGAGCAATTCGATCTCCCGTCAGGATAGTATGCGGTTCATTAGAAAGATTGATGAGAATAATTTTTATTTCTCCCCTGTAATCAGCATCAATGGTACCCGGTGTATTCAGGCATGTTATTCCATGTTTAACTGCCAATCCACTGCGGGGTCTTATTTGTGCTTCGTAACCGTCAGGTAATTCTATAAAAAGCCCCGTAGGAATCAGTTGTCTTTCCATAGATTTTAATATGACGGCAGATTCGAGAGAAGCCATAATATCCATACCGGCGGCTCCGGAAGTTGCATAGGCCGGCAATGGATTTGCTGAATGATTAATAATTTTAACCGTTATTCCAGGCATGCGGCAAATTTAGGGAAACAAACGCGGAGGAAAATTCTTAGCATTTTTTTTGTAACAATACATTGGCGTATGCCATCAGGCCTTCCTCTCTTCCTGCAAAACCCATTTTTTCTGTTGTTGTTGCTTTGATCGATATGTCTTCAATTGAAACTTGAAGTATCGATGCTATAATTGATCGCATATCAGCTGTATATTTTTTTATTTTAGGTTCTTCCAGGCAAACACTGCTATCTACGTTTATAATTGAATACCCCCTTTGCACTATGAGCTCATAGCTTCTTTGTAATAGGATTTTACTGTCTATATTTTTATAGGCCTGATCTGTATTAGGAAAATGAATTCCTATATCGCCTAATGCAAGTGCGCCGAGCAGTGCGTCGCATATTGCATGCAGCAAAACATCTGCGTCACTATGCCCCAATGATCCTTTGGTATGAGGAATTTTGACCCCACCAATCCATAGATCTCTTCCCTCGATAAGTTGATGAAAATCGATCCCAAATCCGATTCTGTATGACATATCATTTACTATTTAATAAATAAAAACGTCCCGGTTTTTCGGGACGTTTCAGGATTATTTGTTGAGTAAGTTATTTATTGCTGCCGTTTGTTTCACTATCCAGGTCAAAAACAAGACTAAAACGCAAAGTACTTGATAATGGATTTTGGTTAATACCACTACCAGACGGAATAATGTAGGAAACATTTAATCCAAATACATTGTATTTAAGACCAGCGCCTAAGGTAAAATATTTACGGTTGCCTTTCAGTTTATCTTCATAAAAATATCCGGCTCTCAATGAAAATTGTTCCTGGTAAGTATATTCTAAACCACCAGATAACTGGAATTCTTTTAATTCCTCATTGAATCCGCCGGGTGCGTCACCAAACGAACTAAACCAGCTGCTTACTACTGTTTTGTTCCGGTAATTTACCAGCCCCGCTGAATCGCCGACCAATGGTGGTGTAGGGACCAGTAATTTATGAATATCCAAACCGAGTGTAAGTTTATTGGTTTCATCAAATACCCAGGTATGTGCTGTGCCAATTCCTAAATTAGCAGGAATAAAATCCTTTTGCTTAGCGTCGTTAGTATAACCAATCTTGGTACCAAGATTCGTCAATGTTGCACCAAAATTCCAGCCCCCACCAGCTTTATTCACTCCGGTATAAAACAAACTGATATCACCTGCTACTGCATTACCTGCCTTATAGGTGGTACCATTAACAACCTGGCCACCCGCCAAATTTGAATGGATATAACGAAGCGCTACACCCAAACCTAACTTTTCGGAAAGCTTGCGGGTATAACCTGCATCAAACGCAAATTCGCGGGGGCGGAAAGAACCAAAATCATTTCCAAGATTATCGGTAAACTGAATATTACCAAGACTGAAATAACGCATGGAACCTGCAATGGCATCATTATCTGATAATTTATAATAACCCGCCAAAGTTGCCAGGTAAACATCATTTAATTGCAATCGTCTCAGCCAGGGAGTGTAGGTAAGTCCTATGCCTCCTTTACTCTCATTGAAAGAGGTCTTGGCAAGATTCCAGAAAGGAGAATTTACATCAGGAGAAGTTGCCAATCCTACTTCACCCATACCACCCGCACGGGCATCTGGTGAGATACGCAAAAAAGGAACAGCAGTAGTTACAACATTAATCGTTCCGTCACTCTGCGCTTCTAATGCGGTAAATCCAGATATCAATATCAGAGAGGCAATTAGTTTTAAAGTCCTGCTTTTCATCAATAATAATTTTACGTACAATTCTGCTCTATAACATAGTATTTTTACGATTAAATTGGCGGCTAAATTACAAGATTTAAAATAAACGCTGTCTATAACAGCATCAATTTCTCGAGTTTAACAACGCTTTTACCGTCTCCTGTAGTTACTCGGATCTGGTAAATATAAACGCCACGTGCAAGTCTATCGCCATAATCATCTGTAGCGTTCCAATCAATTTCATTTGAACGGTTTCCGGGGGTATTTATTGTTTGATGAATGGTTTTTACCAACTTACCTGAAACCGTAAAAACTTGAATGATTACCCTTAGATCTTCATTGGGCCTGTTGTGTTCAAACCAGAACGTAGTATGGGTAGTAAACGGGTTTGGATAATTGAGCACATGATTGAGACTTAGGTTTTCTTTTTTTAATACCCTGAATTCAATAGTGGTCTCACTTGAATTATTTGCTATATCCCATGCTTTAATGGAAAAAGAGTGTACCCCTTCTTCTAATGCCGGTAGTTGAAATCTAACTATACCTTTTTGATAACTATCCAGTTCACTTTCAAAAAATTCATTCAGCACATATGTTTTTTTTGTATCGCCATCCAAAATTGCCGTAATATCATGCCCCAGTCCTGTGCCAGTAATATTCACACCAGAAGAATCACTCAGGTGCAACAGGAGTAAAGGCGTTTCGTTAACGATCGTTCCGCTAACAAATTTTTCATCATTCAGAAATGCTTTTATTTCCGGCCCGGTATTATCACTAAGGGTTCCTCCAGATCCACCCACCAAAAAACCTGTGAAGCTTCCATTTCCATCTAATTGACCATTGTCTGTATAAAAACTGATTCTGCCATTACCCAATTGATAGTTGATGTCTTTGGGAACGATAAATGAAACTTCAAATTTTCCGTTTGATACCTTTACTTTCCCTTTGAAAAGCGGGTTGCGTTGTACCTGGAAATTTTCTTTATAACTATCAGGATTGTTGCCACGTGTGGATACAGTTTGTGCTTTATCAAATACAGTTGCATATACTGTACCGGTAAAATCATTCAACGCATTTCCCTGCACATCCGTAACGTTTCCACCAATTGTATATTTGGAAAGCGCATTCAAAGTGTCCGGTTTATTTGTGATAACTTTTGAATTAATAGTAATGGCCTGAACCCTGTATTTCGGAAATGCAATGGTAAGTGCCGGATCGCCCAGTAATGTAAATTTTCTATTATTTACAATATCTGCCTGAGTTTGATAGGTAAAGTTTTTAGCCAGTTTTACTGCTTCCCCCAGACTTGGATAGGTTCCGTTTGGTTTCACATTCAAAGCAAACTGAAGATAATTCCTGTTCATAATGCGATTACTAAATGCAAACACGAGCCTTGTGGTTGTCATCAGTGCTATCGCACCCGTTTTATCCCGCAGCAAAATATTTTCACCCAATGAACTGATAGCAGGATTGTCATAAGGAGCAAAATCACAGGTAGCAGTAATAAATAACGGTAACCGGTAGTTGTTGTTCCAGCTGTCTGCAATTGGCTGTTCGAGTATAACCTCTTCAGCAAGTCTCCGGTAACTTCCATGTCCGTTATAGTTCCATATCAATGTACCATTTTGAACCTGGTTATTGATAGCAGTATTTACCTCCGGATAGCGGCTTCCCGCGGGAGTGCTTACCTCTGTATAGGCATCCAGGTAAATTTTATCCTGTATAAACAAGGAATTGGTTGAAGATGCAGCAGTGGTTATAGTTTCTGCATCACTGAAGTGCAGATTAAAATCTTCATCGTCGGCAATAAAAGTTTGCTCATTGCGCCAGGGTCCAAGGCTTTTTGGATCTGTATAAGCGAAAATTTTATCAACCATGGCCTTTGCCTGGGCGGGTGTTTGAGCAGGAATTCTGCCGATACCTATATCAAGGACGTTTGTTATTGCTGTTGAATTGATATCTTCCGTATCCTCAAGAAAACCAAAAAAATCATCTGAAGTATAGGTTGAAAGCGGATCCAACGACACAACGCTTTCATAAGCAGGTACGATGTTGCTATTATTTTTCAACCGGTTTTTATAATCAAATGAAGCATCCCCAAAAAGCAACAAGTATTTTGGACGTTTGATAGAATCTGCAGCTGCCTTATCGTAATACATTTTCACAAAATCCCTGATAGCAGTTGGATCTGGCGCGCCTGATGCAAATTCATTAAATACCTGTTCAGCTGAAACTACAATTACTTTTAAATTATCTCTTTGCTGATGAAAAAGCGAAAGCCGCTGGGCCTGTTGCAAGAGCGGTGGATAAGTCACAATGATTAAATCTGCTGGTGACGAGTTATGGAGGTTCTGATTGTCAATTTTACCAATTGGTTCAGGTATGAGAAACAAAGTTGAAAAAGCGATGTATTCATGAAGTGATGCTGCTGCATTTACAAAAATCAGTTCATTGCCGTTTGTCGTTGTACTCATTTTTTCTGGTTCCGAAGCATTGGTAACATCCCACACCTGCGCTGTAACGGCATTCTGTAAACGAAATTCAGCTATGTTGCCGGGCGAAACACTATTCCAGTCGCGGAATAACAATTGCGAAAGACTATCAAAAACCAGGTTTCGCCTGCAAAAAACTTCGAACCAATCAATCCATCCCTGTGCATTAATTCCTCCTGGTGTGAACGTGTAGGTCAATGATATTGAAGTGCCCGGATTGAATGTTGCCGACACCAAAGAGTTTTTTGCAAACAAATCAAAATTGCTGTTTCCTGTTGCTGCAATGTCGTGCTGCAAAATACCCGTTCCATTGATTGCCACTGCTATCCTGCTGCTTCCACCAATGGATCGTGCAATACAGTTTGATGTAATCATTGCAGGGAATGCTGCAATATTTGAAAGGGGCAAGTTAAAATTTTGAGTAGGAGAACGCCCGGGTAACAATGACAATTCTTCACCATACCATTCTTTGCCACTACTAAGAAAGTTGACTGAATCCAATTCGTGAAAATATCTTTCCGAGTAAGATGTAACGATGGTATTTGCTGTTAGTGAATGATTTTTGTTTTGAATTCGTTTTCCTGTACCACCAATATTGATAAAATAAAAAGCCTGGTTGCTGTATAAATTTTTCTGGTGTTTGAACCGGCCATTGAGGGAATCTTTAGACCAGGTATCGGGTCCTGCTGAAAAGAAAAGAAAATAATCGCTACCACTAAAAACCCCATCCCCACCATCAAACATTTCAATAGCATCCTCAATAAGATCATCGCTTTTCGCTCCATTGCAAGCTTCCGGTAAAATATTCCCCCCATTTCCATAAAGCCTGATGGATGCCGACAAAAGGCTACTTGTATTAATACCCAATTTTTTCATCAGTGCCAAGTCTACTTTATATACACCGGATTCACTTACACCGATCTTATACCAGTTACCGGATGCGAGAACGGAAGCGGATTTGTAAACCCTCTGAGCGTGTAGAAATACAGGAAGTAAAGTGACCATTAAAACCATTAACCAACAGTGACTTTTCATTTACCTTACTTTTAGAATCCGGTTTACCGCAACTTTTGTAAACGCTAAAGTAATAAAGTGATTGTCAATGTGGCATAATAGCTGCTTCAGGCTGGCGAATTGCATAGGAGCGTAATCAAAAAAGAAAAACCATGTACTTTTTAACGTATTTGTACGAAGCAGATATGAGAAAGCTACTTATATTCGCATAGCTTGTCTAAAAGGTTTACACATAAATACAATATAAACAGCAACATCCCGTTATTTCTATCTAAAACCGGCTTCAAATGGCTATGAAAATGAACTGGAAGACTTTAATTATTATCCTATCCTGCGCTGCCAGTGTAGCGTCTTGCAAAAGTGGAAAAACCAAGGGTGGAAAATCCGATGTAACTGGCTGGAACTACAATGATAAAAACATGGGTGGTTACCAGGTATCCAGAGAAAAAGAAGAAAAAACCGGTCCCGGACTGGTGTTTGTCCAGGGAGGTACTTTTACTCAGGGTGCTACCCAGGAAGATGTAATGGGTGACTGGAACAATATTCCCCGACGCATTACTGTAAACTCATTTTACATGGATCGCACCGAAGTTGCGAATGTACACTACCGTGAATACATGTATTGGGTAAACACTGTCTTTGACGGAGATGAATACCAGGCCGTCCGCAACGCTATCATACCAGACACACTTGTTTGGAGAAGTGAACTTGCTTATAATGAACCCTTGGTTGAGTACTATCTTCGCCACCCTTCCTATAATTATTACCCGGTTGTAGGAGTAACCTGGAAACAGGCAAACGATTTTTGTGCATGGAGAACAGACAGGGTAAATGAAGGCGAATTAGTAAAGAGAGGCTATATCAATAAGAATTCTTTGAAAAATCTTACCGGACTTGGTCAGGAAAATTTTGACACCAAAGCATATTTGCTGGGTGAATACCAACCAACTCCAGGTCAGGCTGCAAAATCAAAGAAAAATCCTTTAAAGAATCCTAATGGAACTCCCCGTACCAATGTAACTTTTGAAGATGGTATCCTTTTGCCGGGATATCGTTTACCAACGGAAGCAGAATGGGAATATGCCGCGTTAGGACTGGTAAACCAAAACCCGATGCCCAGCAAGAAAGAAGGCAAAAGAGGTGAGGAATTACTGGCGAATAAGCAAGTTTATTCCTGGAGCGAGAATGTAAATGGTCTTCGGGATACTCGTCGCGGAAGCTGGCAGGGTACTTTCCTGGCCAACTTTAAAAGAGGTGCTGGTGATAATATGGGAGTTGCGGGTGGTTTGAATGACCGTGCGGTATACACTGCCCCTGTTACTTCATTTTTCCCGAATGGTTTTGGACTGTATAATATGAGTGGAAACGTGAACGAATGGACTGCTGATGTTTATCGGCCTTTATCGAACGTAGATAATGATGATGTTGCTTCTTACCGGGGTAATAAATTTGAAACCGTAGATATGACTTCTGGTAAAGCTGAAAGAGATAGCCTCGGAAGAATCAAGAATCGTTATATCACTGACGAAGAAAGTAAGAAACGCCGTAACTATCAAAAAGGTGATGTTATAAATTATTTGGATGGTGACTCAATTGTAGCGGGTGTTGCTTACGGATATGGTGTCAGTACTTTAATTAGCGATAAATCAAGAGTAATTAAAGGTGGAAGCTGGAATGACCGTGCTTACTGGTTAAGTCCTGGTACGCGCCGCTTCCTCGAAGAAGACCAATCCAGCAGTACACTTGGTTTCCGTTGCGCAATGGATCGTCTGGGAAGCCCTGAAGGCAATGGCCGTGGCACTGGTATCAACTACAAACAACGCCGACAAAACAGCAGAAAAAAATAAAATTATAAAAATCATCAAAAGTTTTAAAAACCATTCCCTGTGAATGGTTTTTTTTGTCAATATAGATACACATAATTAGAAATTGAGTAGAACATTTTTTATCTATTTAAAAAGCAATACTACTTTTAACGTTTCTAATCAAATTGGAAAATGACTATCGAAAAAATATACAGCCTTTATCTGGACTTCCCTTCAGTAGTAACCGATACGAGAAGAATAAAAAAGGATGATATCTTTTTTGCATTGAAAGGACCAAATTTTAATGGCAATCAATTTGCAAAAAATGCTTTGGAAGCCGGTGCTGCTTATTGTATTATCGATGAACCCTCGTTTAAAATCAATGAAAAAACGATCCTGGTGGATGACGTGCTAACAACATTACAATTGTTAGCCAAAGAGCACCGCCGTCATTTTGATATACCCTTTCTTGCCATCACCGGCAGCAACGGTAAAACAACAACCAAAGAATTGATATATGCCGTGTTATCTTCTTCTTTCATAACCTGCACTACAGAGGGTAATCTTAATAACCATATCGGGGTGCCACTAACCATTCTTAGAATAAAAAAAGAGGCCGCCATTGCAGTAATAGAAATGGGCGCCAATCACCAGAAAGAAATTGCCGGTTATTGTGAATACACAAATCCAACCCATGGCATCATCACCAATTGTGGGAAAGCTCATCTTGAAGGATTTGGCGGAGTTGAAGGGGTGAAAAAAGGCAAAGGTGAATTATTTGATTTCCTTCGTTTAAATAAAGGCATCGTCTTTATCAATAGTGATTATGAATACCTTTTAGAAATGAGCAAAGGAATTGATAATATCATCACCTATGGAACTAAAGATGCTTCCTATTTGGGTTATGTAATAAATAACGAACCCTTTATTGAAGTTGGTATGAAGCAGGGATACGCCGGAACCATCAATACCCAACTGGTGGGTGATTACAATTTACCAAATATCCTGGCCGCAGTTACCATTGGGAAATACTTCGGGGTTGATGATCAAAAAATAAAAAATGCGATTGAGAATTATCATCCAACCAACAGCCGATCACAACTCATACAACAGGCATCAAACAATATCGTCCTGGATGCATATAATGCCAACCCATCAAGTATGAAAGCAGCAATAGAAAATTTTTCGGGAATGCATGCTGCAAAGAAAATATTGATATTGGGTGCGATGGCCGAATTAGGTGCTGAAAGCCTGTCAGAGCATCAAAATATTGTAAGTTTAATTAATCACTACAAATGGGACCATGTGGTATTAGTTGGAGGCGATTTTCTTAACATACAACATCCTTTTATTTCATTTAAAAATTCATTGGAAGCAAAACACTGGTACCATCAACAATCCTTCATAAACTCAACCATTCTAATTAAAGGCTCAAGAAGTATGCAAATGGAGAAGATTATAGCACCTGTTTAAATTTCTTTTCTCTTACCCTTACGGCATTGTACCTTTGGCCCTCAATAAACGATAAATGTCAGACAAAGTAAAGCACCCGGGCTATATGATTTCAGTGCTTACCAATAAATGCCCCCGATGCAGGGAAGGTGAAATTTATAAAGTGAAAAGCGCTTATAAATTAAATTCAATTGTGAAAATGCATGACAGATGCCCGGTATGTGAACAGCCAACTGAAATTGAAGTTGGATTTTATTATGGTACAGGCTATGTCAGTTATGCCCTTTCTGTAGGATTTTGCGTCGCTTCCTGTATCACCTGGTGGTTATTGATTGGATTTTCGTTTGAAGACAATCGTTTCCTCACCTGGGTGATTTCAAATGCTGTGATATTAATATTGCTTCAACCTCCATTGATGCGTTTGTCCCGTACACTATGGCTTTCATGGTTCGTGAAATATGATCCAGACTGGAAACAGCATCCAATTGATGAAAAAAACATGGACAGAATTATACCTGAGCAAATGAGTAACTGGTAATAAAACACCCGACAAATATTTATAACAGGTTTATTTGCGGAGAGTGAGGGATTCGAACCCTCGATACGGTTTCCCGTATACACACTTTCCAGGCGTGCTCCTTCAACCACTCGGACAACTCTCCAACTATTTTAAGGGTTGCAAAAATACTCTTTCAGTACTTAGTGAACGAATATTTTTTGTGCATTACTGGAAGTTATTTCTGCTACCTCCTCAACCGAAACATTTTTAATGCTGGCAATTTTTTCTACAATATATTTAAGGTAACTACTTTCATTTCTTTTTCCCCTGAATGGTATTGGTGAAAGATAAGGCGCATCGGTTTCAATTACTATATTTTGAAGTGGAATATCTTTAACTACGCTTGCCAGACCCGAATTTTTATAGGTTATTACACCACCAATTCCAAAGTAAAATCCAAGATCCATTATTTGCTTTGCATGTTCTATTTTGCTGCCAAAGCAATGAAATATTCCTTTTAAAGAATCACCGCGCGTTTCAGCAATTACATCTATGCATTCCTGTATCGACTCCCTTGAATGAAGGACTACAGGCAAATGATAATCAATTGCAAGATTCACTTGTCTTCTAAATGCAATCAACTGTTGTTCCCTAAATGATTTATCCCAATAGAAATCAAGCCCTATCTCTCCTATTGCGGCAAATTTTCTTTTACTGAGCCAGGTTTCAACATGCCGTAATTCTTCTTCGTAATTATTCCCCACAGAGCATGGATGTAGTCCCATCATTGCGAAACATTTGCCTGGAAATTTCTCTTCCATTTCAAGCATCCTGGAAGTGACATGGCTATCAATAGCCGGGAGATAAAATTTATTTACTCCTTCTGTTTCTGCCCTTTCAATAACTGCTGAACGATCTTCATCAAATTCACTTAGATACAAATGACAATGTGTGTCGGTGATAAACATGTATCAAAGATCAAATTATTTATGATTTCTTTTAAACTAATTTACCATGATAAGGTCTCAACATCTGTTATCTCTTTCATCACGCTAAAATTATTTTTATGAAATGTATTTCCTTTCATTTAAAAATGATGACTGCCCTTTTTATCCTGGTGGGTTTCCTTTTTGTTTCCTGTAAAAAAGACAATTCAAACAGCAATAATGTGGACGAGCAAACTTATGCAACCACAACTACAGAATCTGACGCCGAATCGCAGGTAATTTTCGATGATGTTTTTGACAATGTAGTTGGAGCCAATGATGAAGTGGGAATGAATGGTGTGGGAGTTGTAAGCAGCGTAAATAATAATACAGGTACCAATATAATTGCTGGGGTGAACAACACCGATAGTTTACACAACGCATGCTTCACAGTAAGTGTTACCCGAATCAATCCTCCTGATCGTTTTCCGGTTCAAGTTGTAATTGATTTCGGAAGCGGCTGTACAGGCAGGGACGGGAGGACCCGTAAAGGAAAAATTATTACAGTATATACAAAGCGTTTGGTAGCACCTGGTGCAACAGCCACAACTACTTTTGATGATTACTATGTAAATAATATAAAAGTGGAGGGAACTCATATTATTGAAAACGCAAGTACATCTGATAAACAAATATTTCATGTACAGGTGATCTGCGCCAAACTTAGTAAGCCAAATGGCAATTACTCAGAATGGAGTAGTGATAAAATTATTGAGCAAACAGGAGGATTGGGCACAGCATTTTGGCCTTTGGATGATGTATTTAGTATATCCGGACAAGCTAACGGAACTTTCCACAGAGGAAATAATTTTATGCAATGGACCCATGTTATTAGCAAACCGCTTATAAAGAAATTTACTTGTCATTGGACAGTAAAAGGTGAAGTGACCATAAAAAAAGGTGATAAGCCAATAGCGTATCTCGATTTCGGAAGTGGAGATTGTGACAACAATGCCACGATAACGGTAAACGGGGTTGTAGATGAAATTACTTTGTATTAATAAAAAAAATATTATACCTTTAAATCAGTTTTCATAGGGTACGGATTAAAAACGGGCCAGGGTTTCTACCCCGGCCCAAATTTTTTTTACTATATATACTACCTGAAACCCTTTGCCGGCAAGGCTTTTAAGGCATCATCCAAAGTTGCTTTTCATTGCTTTAATGAATCCAAACTTTCAAAAATATACCCTTTTTCGCTGAAGTATTCAAGGGTACGGGACAAGGCAAAATGCATTCGTTCCATTGCTTTTTCACTGTCGTGAAATACGACTATAGAGCCATTTCCAGCGAATTTTTTTACATTTTCCCAACATTTTTCTGGTGTTTTATGCACATCAAAGTCGCCGCTTAATATAGTCCACATAATTATTTTGAAACCAAATTTCTCCCGGGCATACCTAGACTGAAAACGTGTAATGCGGCCATATGGTGGGCGAAATAATTTGCTATCTATATAACGGGAAGCCGTAATTATATTTTCAAAATACAGTTTATCACTGCTTTTCCAACCACTTAGATGGTTGTTTGTATGATTACCTGTTGAGTGACCCTCTAAGAGTATTCTCTTATATATTTCCGGGTAGACTGCAACATTTTTACCGATGCAAAAAAATGTTGCTTTTGCACCATATTTTTTTAATTGATCCAAAACGAAGACAGTAGCTTCCGGGTGTGGACCATCATCAAAAGTGAGATATAATTTTTTTTGACTTGTGGGTATCTGCCAAATATAATCCCTGTAAATCCACTTGCTGATCCACCATGGTGTTTTTATTAAATAAAACATCTTTAGAAACTTGTGATATGAATGACTTTACCACCGGCTTTAAAAAGCTTGCCATTTTTCTTTAAAAATTCTTCCTGGGAAATTTCATCTTTAAGAAACTGATCCAAATACTTATGTATGGCATCGTTTGAAACGCCAGGGGTGCCACCAAAAACACTTGCGTCTTCAATATAACCCTGCATAAGCGGTTGTAATTGTCCGTAAAACAAATTGCTCCCGATGAAAATATCGGATCCAATTATTTTATCTCCTGAAATACAAACAATGCCGACGATGTTGCTATCCGCTTGTTTGAATTTTGGTTCAAAAAAACGCCAGTATTCGCCCTGAAGTTGTAAAAAATTCTTGTCTTTATCCCTGGATAAATACGACAATGTTTTATTCCTGATTTTTCCCAGTTCAAGCTGATTGTTGATTTCTTTCCAAACAAATACCTGGCTTCTTGACTGGTCCAATGTTTTGCGCAAATGTGCATTGGCCATTTTACGATAGCTGAATTTTTTATCTTTTTCACTCCATCTTCCTTCTTCAACACACATGACAGGTAGATCAATCCGGCCACTTTTTGCCATCACAATAGTATCTTTTGAAACCATTCTGTCTTGCCTTCCGCCCGACAGTACTTCTCCCGAAGAAACAAAAATATTTTTATCCGAGTTATTGTAAAGTGACAACCAGTGAACGTTTTCAATAGCGGTAGTTCCCCGCTCCTGAACAGTAATAAGCCCCTGCTTTAATGCCTGATTAAATGAAATGCTGTTTTCTAAAGTTGCCGGCATGGATGCAACGTTACCTTTATACCTGACGGGAATTATTTTCAGATGCTTGTACGTCCATGCACTATCATAGTCTACCAAAAGGTTTTGATACGTAAGTTGTGCAAAGCAACTGTTAGCAATAATAATTAATAGTATATACGAATACTTATACATGAATTTTAGAGATGTTGAAGGTAAGCAAAACGTATTCCTGATGTAATTCCTGCCATAAATAGTTAATTTGGCCCGCAAAATGTTGACCTGGATGAATAACCGCATAAAAAACTTCAAATACAGCACTCATACATTAAAAAACCCGCCCAATAATAAAAGTAGCTCTGTTCATTGTGATTAATCCAAAAAGTATATTTTTGCAGCCGTAACTAAAAATTATTAAAATGTCAGACATTGCAACAAGAGTTAAAAAGATCATTGTTGATAAACTGGGTGTAGAAGAAGCAGAAGTTACCAACGAGGCTTCTTTCACCAACGATCTGGGTGCCGATTCTTTAGACACCGTTGAACTGATTATGGAATTCGAGAAAGAATTCAATATTTCTATTCCGGATGAGCAGGCAGAGACCATTACCACTGTAGGACAAGCCGTTGCTTATTTGGAAGAGCACGCCAAGTAAGACTTTTTTCCGACTTGTATAGGAACCATGGAATAATCCGCCTTTTGAAAGCGAAAGCCCAAGAGGCGGATTTATCACTTAATTAATCCAATGTAACCATATGGAGTTGAAACGAGTAGTTGTAACTGGCATCGGTGCGTTAACCCCAATTGGGAATAATCCAGACGATTACTGGACCAGTTTGGTTAATGGCGTATCTGGAGCGGATTTCATCACACTTTTTGATGCCTCAAAATTTAAGACCCGGTTTGCCTGCGAGGTCAAAAACTTTGATCCTATTCAGTTCATGGATAGAAAAGAAGCCAGAAAAATTGACCGTTTTACCCAGTTTGCATTAGTAGCCAGTGATCAGGCTATGAAAGATGCCGGTTTAAACAAGGAAAATATTAACCCGGATAGAATCGGTGTGGTATTCGGAAGTGGCATTGGCGGAATCATTACTTTTCAAACCGAAGTTGCGGAATTTGCACGAGGAGATGGCACTCCCAGATTCAACCCATTTTTCATACCTAAAATGATTTTAGACATTGCTGCAGGCCAGATCTCAATGCGGCATAATCTGCGTGGACCCAATTTTGCTGTAGTAAGCGCTTGCGCCACCAGTACCAACGCCGTCATTGAAGCTTTTAATTTATTACGTCTCGGGAAAGCAGATATCATTTTATCTGGTGGCAGCGAAGCTGTAATAATTGAAGCAGGCGTGGGTGGATTTAACGCCATGAAAGCAATGAGCGAGCGAAATGATGATCCTAAAACTGCCAGTCGTCCTTACGATAAAGACCGGGACGGATTTGTTATGGGCGAAGCTGCAGGCGTGCTGGTTTTAGAAACCCTTGAACACGCACTGGCCAGGGGTGCTAAAATTTATTGTGAAATTGCAGGCGGTGGTGCTACTGCAGATGCTCATCACATTACAGCGCCACACCCGGATGGTTTGGGCGCTAAAAATGTTATGCTTGCTGCACTGGAAGATGCAGCCATGAAACCAGAAGATATAGATTACATAAATACCCATGGTACTTCAACTCCATTGGGCGATGGCGCAGAAGCCAAGGCAATTACTGATGTTTTTGGTGAGCATGCATATAACCTCAATATCAGTTCAACCAAATCTATGACAGGTCACTGTCTCGGCGCTGCTGGTGTAATTGAAGCAATTGCCTGCATAAAGACGCTTGTTCATGATTTGATACCTCCTACCATCAATCATTTCACAGATGATCCTTCTTTGGATCCCAGACTGAACTTTACTTTTAATAAGGCACAGAAACGTACTGTAAGGGCGGCTTTAAGCAATACGTTTGGCTTTGGCGGACATAATGCTGCAGTCATTGTAAAGAAATATCAATAAAGTTTAATTTCTAAAATTTTATCTCCAAAACATCGTTTCTAATCAAAGAGCTTTATTAATGAAGGGCATTAATTTTCTATCCTAATCAAATATAGTAGCTTGCAACTTGTGGGATTTCTAGACCGGTTTATTGCTAAGCATGAAAAAGCGCCATCGTTCAAAAAACAATTGCGCAATGTACTGGGGTTTACTCCGGGTAATACGTCACTGTACAAAGCTGCGTTGACTCATCGCTCTGTAAAAGAAATGGCCGATGAAAACAATGAACGGCTTGAATACCTGGGCGATGCTATTCTCAGTAGCATTGTAGCGGATTTTCTTTTTAAAAAATATCCTTACAAAGAAGAAGGATTTCTTACAGAGATGCGCAGTAAAATGGTTAACCGAACTACGCTCAATGAGATAGCCTTAAAAATGGGATTGAAAAAAATAACCAATTTCAACAAGTTTGACAATTCACTTCGTATCAGCCAGATTTTTGGTAATACGCTGGAAGCTGTAGTAGGCGCAGTTTACCTCGACAAAGGTTTCAATAAAACAAAATTGTGGGTGATGGAACGTATTATTATTCCACATCTTTTTATGGATGATTTAGAGAATCTTGAAATCAATCATAAAAATAAACTCTATGGTTGGGCCAATAAAAATGGCAAAAACCTGGAGTTTGAAACACTGGACGAACGAATTGAAGGCGGCAGGCGGTTATTTACTGTAGGTGCCGTAGTGGATGGTGAACTAATTGCTGAAGGGAAAGCCTACAATAAAAAAGATGCCAGCCAGATAGCCGCGCAAATAGCGGTTGGAAAACTTGGTTTGATTGAGAAAATTGAAGAATAAATTTATTACTGCTTGTCTCCCATTACCGGCTTTTCAAGATTCGCCTTCATTTCCATACAAAGTTCTATTAATACTCCATTGGTATTTTTTGGGTGAAGAAAACATACTAACTTATTGTCTGCCCCGGCCTTTGGCTTTTCATTGATTAATATAAAACCTTCCTCCCGCAATCGTTTCATTTCCGCATAAATATCAGATACTTCAAATGCAATATGGTGTATACCTTCACCTTTTTTGTCGATAAATTTTTTTATGATCCCTTCAGGACTGGTACTCTGAACCAACTCAATTTTGGTATCGCCAGCCTTTAAAAAAGCAGTATTAACGTTTTCGCTTTCTACCGCTTCAGTTTTAAAACATTTGATATTAAGTATTTTTTCAAAAAGGGGAACTGAAACGGCTAAGTCGCTGACAGCAATTCCTATATGCTCTACAGTCATCATATTAGTATTTTATTCGTTATATACATGCATTTACGAATTCGGTAAAATAAGCGCTAATGGTTTTTAAGACTCTAAAAATAGAACCATTTGAGGTAAATTTGTGTTTATCAATTAAAGGATTTTATATGTTGAATTTGCCAGTTTATTTAGACAATAATGCAACAACGCCGTGTGACCCGAGGGTAGTTGAAGCTATGATTCCTTATTTCACACAAAATTTTGGAAATGCAGCCAGCCGAAACCATCCGTTTGGATGGCATGCAGAAGAAGCGGTGGACTATGCACGTGAGCAGGTTGCTAAACTGGTTGGAGCAGATCCAAAAGAAATTATATTTACCAGTGGTGCCACGGAAGGAGATAATCTTGCTATCAAAGGGGTTTTTGAAATGTACAAAAGCAAGGGTAACCATATTATTACCGCTACTACAGAGCATAAGGCAGTTTTAGATACTTGTAAACATATCGAAAAAGAAGGAGGCGAGGTAACTTACCTGCAAGTACAAGCTGATGGAAGAATAGATCTTAAGGAATTGGAGGCAGCAATTAAGCCCACTACTGTTCTGATAGCAATCATGTACGCAAATAATGAAACGGGAACTATTCAACCCATAAAAGAAATAAGCACCATCGCAAAAAAACATGGGGTATTATTTTTTAGTGATGCTGTACAGGCCGTGGGAAAAATTCCGGTAGATGTAAACAAAGATGGTATTGATTTGATGGCATTCACAGCGCATAAAATGTATGGACCCAAAGGTGTGGGTGCATTGTATGTTCGCCGTAAAAATCCCCGGGTAAAAGTTACCGCGCAAATGGATGGCGGGGGTCATGAAAGAGGTATGCGCAGCGGAACTTTAAATGTTCCTGGAATAGTGGGTTTTGGAAAAGCTGCTGAACTTGCAATGCAGGAAATGGAAGCAGATACAAAAAGACTAAGTGGACTGAGAGATAAACTGGAGTCAGCATTGTTGAAACTGGAAGAGGCATATGTGAATGGTAGTAAGGAATATCGCCTTCCTCATGTGGCAAATATTTCTTTCAAATATGTAGAAGGAGAAGGATTGATGATGGGATTTAATAAAAACATTGCTGTGAGTTCTGGAAGTGCATGTACTTCTGCATCACTCGAGCCATCGTATGTATTGAAAGCATTGGGTTTGGGAGATGATTTGGCACATTCTTCATTGCGCTTTGGATTGGGAAGGTTCACAACTGAAGAACAGATTGATTATACAATTGAAAACGTTTCTAAAACTGTACTCAAACTTCGGGAAATGAGTCCACTTTGGGAAATGTACAAAGAAGGTGTAGACATTGATTCTATCGAATGGGCGGCTCACTAAAATATAAATCCAGGGTTTAATTTTTAAAAAAGTATAAAACACATCATTATGGCATATTCAGAAAAAGTAATCGATCATTATCAGAATCCAAAAAATGTAGGCACGCTGGATAAAAGTCAGAAAAATGTAGGTACTGGGCTGGTAGGTGCACCGGAATGCGGTGATGTTATGCGTTTGCAGATTGAGGTTGATGAAGCAGGTGTAATCAAAGATGCTAAATTTAAAACATTCGGATGTGGTTCTGCCATTGCTTCTTCTTCCCTTGCTACAGAATGGTTAAAAGGTAAAAGTGTAGAAGATGCATTGAAAATTGATAACATGGATATTGTTGAAGAATTGAATTTACCACCAGTTAAAATACATTGTTCCGTACTTGCAGAAGATGCAATAAAAGCTGCTATCAACGATTATCGTGTAAAGAATGGAATGGAAGCATTTAAATTTGAAGGCAGTGTGGTGCATTAGAAGTATGAAGTATTAAGTATATTAAAGTATGAAGACTTCTTGTCTGTATTCTAAATACTTAATACTATTATCTAAAAGATTATTATATGATTTATGTTAGTGATAAAGCGAGGGAAAAAGTGACTCATTTAATGAAAGATGCCGCAATAGATGGTAAAGATTATTTTCTTCGCGTTTCAGTTGTAGGTGGTGGTTGTTCCGGGCTGAGTTATAAAATGGATTTTGATAATGAAACAAAACCCATGGACCAGGTTTTTGAAGATAACGATATAAAAGTGGTGACTGACTTAAAAAGCTTTTTATATCTTGTAAATACTACGCTGGATTTTTCTGATGGATTGAATGGAAAAGGATTTTATTTCAGTAACCCAAATGCAAGTCGTAGTTGCGGATGTGGTGAAAGTTTTGCTGTTTAATTTACAGTTAGATAATTATTTAGAAAAGCCTTTCTTAAGAAGAAGGGCTTTCCTTTTATAATCCAATGCAGGTCCAATTTTTCAAAAAAAAAACTATTGCTGTGTTATTTATTAAAAATTAATCCCGCCAATTGGCGGGATTATACATTGCAGTTGGTTTTGGTTATTTCGATAGGTCTGAGACCATAATATTTTAGGAAAGGTTAATTGCGATTAAGAAACGAATTTAAGGAAATCTACCAAACAGAAAAATTATTTTTTAATTGCTCTTTAATGTGACAACCTCCGTTAGTAATATGCTGCATAAGCATACAATCCTTGTAAAATAAGCCAGGGAAAGTAAACTTTGCTTTCTGAGAATGTTGAAGGATGTCTTCTGTTTCAATCAACAAGTCCTTATTGCAAATAATTATATTTGCAACTATGAGTAAAAAAATAAGGGTTCGGTTTGCGCCCAGCCCTACTGGAGGTCTCCATCTTGGCGGTGTAAGAACTGTATTGTATAATTACCTTTTTGCCCGACATAATGATGGAGATTTTATACTGAGGATTGAAGACACTGATCAAACAAGATTTGTAGAAGGCGCTGAACAATACATTTTTGATTGCCTGCAATGGTGCGGAATAATACCGGACGAAAGTCCTCTCCATGCGGGCGAATTCGGTCCCTACCGGCAAAGTGAACGTAAACCGTTATACAGGCAGTATGCAGAACAATTGGTGAATGATGGATTTGCCTATTATGCCTTTGATACATCGGAAGAAATTGAAGAAAAAAGGAAAGCCATAGCGAATTTTCAATATAACCACTCCTTGAGAGTGCATATGAAAAATTCACTCACTTTAACAATTACTGATACAAATCAATTATTAGCATCAGGAATTCCCCATGTTATCAGGTTAAAAATTCCGGCAAATGAAGAAATTGTTTTTACTGACATGATCCGTGGTGAAGTAAGATTTAATTCTTCACAGACTGATGATAAAGTGTTATTGAAAGCCGATGGGATGCCCACTTATCACCTGGCAGTAGTAGTAGATGATTATTTAATGAAAATTACTCATGCATTCAGGGGTGAAGAATGGTTACCCAGCGCCCCCGCACACATTTTAATATGGAAATACCTGTTTGGCCTGGAAAACATGCCGCAATGGGCTCATTTGCCATTGATCTTAAAACCCGATGGCAATGGCAAACTCAGTAAACGGGATGGTGACAGGTTGGGATTCCCTGTCTTCGCCATGAACTGGACAGACCCAAAAAACAGTGAACTTACAAAAGGCTTTAAGGAACTGGGGTTTTTACCGGAAGCATTTGTAAACATGTTGGCCATGTTAGGCTGGAATGATGGTACCGTACAGGAAATATTTTCCATGAATGAATTAATTGAAAAATTCTCCATAGAAAGAGTACATAAGGGCGGCGCGAAATTCGACTATGAAAAAGCGAAATGGTTCAACCATGAATGGATTAAGAAAGCTGGTCCGGAAAGTTTAAGAAAACCTGTAAAGGATCTTTTATACCGGCACGGAATAAACGCAAATGACGACGTATACCTTGAAAAGATAATTAGATTAGTAAAAGATCGCTGCACATTATTACCAGATTTTATACAGCAATCCTCATACTTTTTTTCAACTCCCGAACAGTATGATTTATCTGCGGTGAAACCCAAATGGAATGATCAAAAACAATTGTTGTTTATAGAAACCATCCGGCAGTTTGAATTAATGCAATACTGGAATGCTGCCGAACTGGAAAAAGAATTCAAAGAGATAACTGCGGTAAATGAAATAAAACCCGGCGAAGTTTTATTGCCTTTGCGTATTATGCTGGTAGGCGGCAAATTTGGACCCGGCGTTTTCGAGATAGCTGAGGTGCTTGGAAAACAAGAAACAATTCATCGCATAAAACATTTCCTGGGCTTACTCCAGCAACCTTAAATGACGTTCTAATAATTTTGTCCGATACCTGGTCGGTTATTACCTTCCCGTAAATAAAATTTGATGAAGAAAGGCAACCTGCTTATCTACCTGTTTGCATTGGTGAAATTTATTTTACCCTTTTTATTACAACATCACTCTTATGAACCGCACCGTGATGAATTTCTTTACCTGGCAGAAGGAAACCACATGGCCTGGGGATACATGGAAGTTCCGCCATTACTTTCCGTTTTTGCGTGGCTGATTCATATCTGTGGTGACGGCCTTTTCTGGATCAAATTCTGGCCTTCCCTATTTGGTGCACTTAATTATATTATCATTGCGAGGATCATTGTTTCATTGGGAGGAAAATCTTTTGCGCTCTTACTGGGTTTTCTTCCATTTATCCTGGGTGTCTTCCTCAGGATACATTACTTGTTCCAGCCTAACTTTCTCGAGATTTTTTTCTGGAGCATGATAGCCTGGGCAATAATTTCGTACATCCAAACACGTAATAACAACTGGCTTTATCTCTTTGCTGTTGGCGCTGGCATGGGTATGATGAGTAAATATTCCGTGTCTCTATTCTTGATAAGTATAGTAATGGGTCTGTTATGCACCCCTGAACGAAAAGTATTATTTAACAGACATTTCTATTTTGCAACATTGCTTGCTTTAATAATTTTTCTCCCAAACCTTCTATGGCAATACAATCATCATTTTCCAGTGGTTTTTCATATGAAAGAACTACAGCAAACGCAATTGCAATATGTAAGTCCGAAAGATTTTTTAACAGACCAGGTGATTATGAATCTGCCCTGCGTGTTCATCTGGATTACCGGTCTTTGCTGGATCAGTTTCTCCAATGCAGGAAAACAATACCGGTTTATGGGCTGGACCTATTTATTTGTCATTTTATTACTGTTGGTCACCCATGGTAAAAATTATTATAGTTTAGGCGTGTATCCCATACTCTTTGCTTTTGGTGCATGCAGACTTGAACAATTAACTTTTGTTCGTTTCAAATTACTTCGCTACGCAATGCTATTATTTGCTGCTGGCATTGGCTTTTTCTTCATGCCAATTGCATTACCCTTGTTTGAAGCAAAACAGCTGGCCGCATTTTACGAAAAACATCATACAGAAAAAACAGGTGCTTTAAAGTGGGAAGATCTAAAAAACCATCCATTGCCACAAGATTTTGCAGATATGCTGGGTTGGGAGGAAATGAGCAAAAAAATGGCAGCCGCTTACCATTCACTGAACAGTAATGAAAAAAAACACTGCATACTGTTTTGTGATAATTATGGACAGGCTGGTGCTGTAAACTATTATGCCATGAAATATGATATTCCCTTTGCTTATAGTGACAATGCTAGTTTTTTGTATTGGATTCCAGATAAACTCGAATTTGAAAATATCGTTTTGCTAACGGACGATAAGAATGAGATGCAGCATGATTTTATTAAAAATTTTAAATCTGCCATCCTATCGGATAGCGTTACTAATATATATGCAAGAGAAAGAGGCAGCCTGATTATTGTTCTTAAAGGACCCGACCCAACTTTCAAAAAATTCATGGTTGAGAAATTAGCCAAAGACAAAGCCAAAGTTAATTGGTAATACAACAAACATTAAGCTTACCGGATAATTGTAATTCATTGTGTACTTTTGAAATTCAGATCAACAGTATTTCATGAATCAAAATAATGAGCACCTGCCGGTAAAAGACATTAATGGGCGACCAATAAGGGTTTTGGTGGCAAAAGTTGGACTTGATGGTCATGACAGGGGAGCAAAAGTAATTGCAACCGCTTTACGTGATGCTGGTATGGAAGTTATCTATACTGGTTTGCGACAAACACCTGAAATGGTTGTGAATGCTGCCTTGCAGGAAGATGTTGATGCAATCGGGATAAGTATATTAAGCGGTGCACACAATACTGTTTTCCCAAAAGTAATTGCACTCATGAAACAAAAAGGAATGGACGATGTTTTATTAACCGGTGGAGGTATCATACCTGAAGATGATATGAAAACGCTGAATGATCTCGGCGTAGGAAAGTTATTTGCACCTGGTACTACAACTACTGATATAGCCGGCTATATTACTGCGTGGGTAAAAGAACACAGAAGTTTTTAATCCCTTTATATTCTTATTCAGCGGAATAACAGTGATTTTCAAATAAATTAACAACAGTTTGAATTTATTTGGTTCGATTAAATCAATTTATGTATATGAATTACACCACTATACTTACTGAATTAGACAATGAAATTTTCATTATTACCATTAACCGCCCCGAAAAATTAAATGCGTTAAATAAAACTGTGATTGAAGAATTGGCGGATGCAATCAACGAAATATACAACAACGCAGCTATCAAGAGTGCAATTATAACAGGGAGTGGTTCCAAAGCATTTGTAGCGGGGGCAGATATCAGTGAATTTCTGTCGATGGATAGTAAGGCCGGTATGTACCTGGCTCAAAAAGGACAGGACCTTGTATTCAGTAAAATTGAAAACAGTCCCAAGCCAGTTATTGCGGCAGTAAACGGATTTGCACTGGGTGGGGGGTGCGAACTTGCATTGGCCTGTCATTTTCGTTTGTGTAGTGACAATGCAAAATTTGGTCAGCCCGAAGTAAACCTCGGACTCATTCCCGGTTATGGTGGAACACAAAGATTAACGCAATTAATTGGAAAGGGAAAAGCAATGGAACTTATGATGACCGGCAATATAATTGATGCAACAGAGGCCAAACAAATCGGCCTTGTGAATTATGTAACAACACCCGATACATTAATTTCAAAAACGAAAGACCTTCTTCAAATTATCAATAGCAAAGCACAGCTTGCTGTTAAAAATGTTATTTCGCTGACCAATATTGCTTCCATTGGTACCACAGATGGATTGGAAAAAGAGATAAATGCATTTGGTGAATTATTTGATACTGCAGATGCCAAAGAAGGCGCCGCTGCTTTTATTGAAAAAAGAAAACCCAATTTTACGGGCAAATAAAATTATTGACAGTAATAACCATTGCTGTTAACATTCTATTCATACCCATTTTTAATAGTAACTGTTTCGCCCTTTTTCATTTTCAAAATTAAAATCCCATTTTTCAGGCCGTATTTCTTATTCTTATTGGTGAGGAAAAATGTTTTAAAAGGAAGTTTAATATTCAGCATGCCTCCCTGTTCCGCAAAAACTTTCACCTCAGCAACCATACCGTTTTCTTTTTTTGCCGATACAAGGAAAGCACCTTCTGTTCTTAATGTTTTGAAGGAAATATCTTTCCAGCTATCCGGTATTGCGGGAAATATTTCAATATAGCCCTTATAGCTTTGGATCAGCAGTTCATGTACACCCTGTGCAAAAGCAAAATTTCCTTCTAATGTAAAAGGGCGGTAAGTAAAAGAAGAATATTGTCCGCTTTTCTGATCCCCGTTCAAATGAAAGCTATTGGATGAACAAAAGTTAGAAGCAAATATTTTCAGCATATTAACTGCATTGTGTGCTTCTTTTGCCCTTGCATAAATACAGGCGGCCCAGCTAAAAGAATAGCCGCACCAGTTGCGGGTGCCTGTCTTCTCTAACCAGCGAAGTGATTTGTCAATGAGCTGATTTTCTTCAGGATTTTCCGGGCTTAACAATCCCAATGGATATATAGCCATCAGATGGGCATGATGACGATGTGATTCATCAAGGTTTTGCCCAGGGGCAATAGTAAGGCCTGTTTGATTGCTGTTCAAAAGGCGGGGAAGTTTAACAGCTCCGCCATTCCATTTCATATGTGCATTCCTTGCATTCAATTCAAGCCTGGTATATCCATTCGAAGGGTCAATTTTTTTATAGTAAGGATCCACCATTTTTGTTCCCATTTCATAAAATTCCAATAGCAATGAAAGATCATAATTTGTAAATTCTCGAAACCAGGCACCTATACTATTATCATGATATTCAGGGCTGGAACTTAAAGGAAAGTGTACAGCTTCATTATTGGCTTTATTTGTGATAAACATTTCAGAGAAAAAATGCTCTATGTCTTCGAAATAAGGGAAGGCTTTTTCTCTTAGAAACTTTTTATCCATACTATATTTCCATTGCCAGTAAAAATGCTGTGCTACCCACCCAGCCGTTGTTGGGCTCATGGAATATTGAATCCACCCTCCCATTTCCTTACCACTAATAGTTGTAACACCGGGCACGTTTAATCCATCAACACCAAAATATTTTTTTGTCCATTCTTTATTTGTTTCTTTTATTTTCCATAACCAGTTGGTATAGGAAGCTGTTAAATCAAGATGATTCCCTGTGTAACCCGGCCAGTAACTTAATTGTGTATTGAGATCCTGATGATAATCGCCCTTCCATGGGGGCAGATTGCCATTGTCTGCTGTCCAGATGGCCTGCAATGAAATAGGTGGTGTATTGCTTCTTGCCACACAACCAAACTTATACATTTCTAAAAAATATTGCTTCTCTAATTGAGCATCTGGAATAGCAACAGATGATCGGTTCCAATAATCGTTCCACCAGGCAATATGAGCATTCCAACCGGTTGGTTCTTTTAATAAAATACTCAGTTCAGGCAATACAGCGGGTTTGTTTACAACAATGGTCCATTCACCAACAATATGCTTTGTAGTAAAATTTTTCCACTTCACCAATACTTCATAATAATTACCATTCCAGGTGGGCTGATGATAGCGGATACTATTAGCTGTTTTTGTAATGGTTCCTTTTTTATAACCTAACCTTTCCAGTCCCTGCCCTTCTACACTGTTACCGGTTTTGCCTGCATTACCATTATTATATGCAGGAATCAGCAGTTCAGGAATGATAATTTGTGCAGGCAGGTTTTCAAAACCAAAATAACCTGTTTGTCTGGAAGCATGCACATAATTAAAGAAACTGACACCATTTTCAAATTTTATAGTACTAAGCGCAGTTTTAATATCAAGCTCATTGGATATAACTTTACCAAAGGCAGAACAATCAAATTCCATTGCCGCTCCCGGAATCTTGGTAGGAGCTGCATATTTTTCATATGGTTCATCACCAATTCTCTGCACAGAATCGTATTGATTCAATTTAACTTTCTCTACTATCCAGCTAAATTTTAATTTATCAATCTCTGGCATGGGTCGATCGTCCCAAAGATCTACCCTGTCCAGAGACAATCTTATTTTATTTTCCTTTTTCCAGATGAGTGCACCCAGCCAGCCATTACCCAAAGGAATGCCTTCATCCCAACGGGTGGCCATAGAATCAAAAACAATATTATGATCAGGCTTTGGTTGTGCTGAAACAATGCCTGTAATAAAAATAGTTACGACAACAATTAAATGCTTCATACAGGTTTATTGAATCGTGGGTGGTTTCACCAATAAGGTATCTGTATCAAAGAGCGGAACTTTATAACCTCCTGAATCTAACTGCGTTTTTGGAAACTGTTTCTTCAAGCCTTCCCATTCAGTATTCTTTATTGCGGTTTGATACAGGTAAACAGATTGCAAATGTTTCAATACCCTTAACTTCAACAAACCCGTAGCTGTAATATTTGTACCGACGAGGTTTAATGATTGAAGCTGATTCAACTTTGCTATGCTTTCTAATCCTTTGTCTGTAATGCTTGTATAGTCCAGCTGCAGTTTTGTAATACTATCACATTGTGCTATAACCGTAAGAGCCTCATCCGAAATTTTGGTATTACTGAGTTTAAGCCATACCAGTTGTTTGCGCAGTGGTAGTAATAGCTGCAACTCGTTTTCTTTAATACGCGGAACATTAACAAAATTAGCCAGCAGGTAATTGCTGCTGATCGACACGGGCATAATTACGACACCCTTATCTCTTAATTTTTTTATGGTCGCATCGTCCGCCTTTTCGATGGGTGCCAAAGGAATACTGAAATCTTGCTTCTTTTCAAGCACAGCGTTTTGAAGTGCCAGTAATATTGGTTTTATTTTTTCGGGTTGCGTAAGTTCCTTTGCTTTCTTATCAAACGAAGCGCCACCGGCTACCCACCAATGTAACAATGATATTTCCTTCTCTGTCAATTGCGACTTTTCTTTTGGCGGCATATGATGTTCATCTTCTCTTGCCAACAGCAATCGTTTAATCATTTCGCTTTTATCGGGATCATTCACTTTGATCACGGCACCATCTTTTCCACCTTTCATTAAGAGTTCCGGTTGATCCATTCTTAGCTTTCCTTTTTGCCGGGTTGAACCATGACAGTTATAGCACTTGTTTTGCAATAGAGGCTGAATGATATCCGCATACACAATGGCCTCCTGCACATTTGGAATTGGTTTTCGGACAACGGTTGCCGTTGTTGCTTCTCCATTTCCAAACAATGAGTTGGTAAGATATCCTTCCCCATGCGTAATAGTTCCACCCAAATGGCCAGTGATAATAATTAAACCGATAAGAAAAAAAGCTGAGATTTTTGTGCTCTTGGTTTCAATGCCTTTCTTCGAAAGAAAATAAAAAACCACAGATATAACGGCTACCCCTATGCCAAACCATTGATGCTGGTTAACCAGTTGTTCGTCATAATCGCCTGTGTCAAAAAGCAAGTACCCGCTTATACAGGAAACAATGGCCGAAATCATTCCCCAAAACAAAGCAATTCTTATGGCAGGTTGTAAGTCCTTATATTTTTGCTTATCCATTAACAGCCGGAAGAGACAGGCCAAAAGTAAAATACCAATTGGCAGGTGTACCAGTACAGGATGGAAGTGACCAATGAATTCACTCATAAAAAATAACAGCTGTTGATATTAAGGTTGATAACGTTTGCGGAGCAAATTCATCATATGCACATTAATAGCCCATTGATCAGCCAGCGGTTGACGGGTATATGGCAAAGTGGGCATATAATCAGGTGGACCAAATTCTGTCAGTATGGTCATTCGTTCACCATTTTTCCTTTTGCGATCAATCACTTTATCCCACCATTCAAAATGTTGCTTTACCGTTGCTTCCCATTCCGGCGCACGTGGATCATTCACCTGGGGGCCTTCGGGGTGACCAATGCGCGCATGAATATGTTCTACCCTCGACAAAGCCAACTCAACGTTTTCTTTCTGATCCTGCAACAAGCTTTCATGCACATTGCACCAGTGTGATATATCCAGCGTCAGTTTCAGTTCCGGAATTTTTTCAATGAATTGCTTCGTGATGTGTGCGGCAAACATAATCCTGGAACGATGTGTTTCATGACAAATAGTGATGCCTGTTTGTTTAGACAAAGTTGTTGTATGATCGATAAACAATTTGTTTTGATCATAAGTAAAATGATCTCTTCCTGAATGACAATTGATGTACAACGGGCGTTGTATTTTATTCGTAGCTGCTCCATCAATCATTTTTTTAAAAGTATCCAGGTGTTCGGCTGGATTGCTTTGAGATCCGCCACATAGAAAACCTATTTCAAGCTGATGCTTTTGTAATGTATCAAATAACTCATCCTGATCCTTCTTGTTCATGGGCCACCACATCTCTAAACCATCATAGCCTTCTTTCTTTACTTTTGCACAAAGCTCTTCTGTAGTGCCGTTAAAGCCCCAGTTGGTGCCCATTATTTTTAACTCAAAGTTGCCAGTCATAGTAAATGCGGGTTTATAAGAAGATGAAAGGGTATCTAATGATGATAATAGCATTGCTGTTCCGGCAGAAGTACTGATTCCAAAGAATTTTCTTCGATTGATTGGCATGATTATTTTTCTTGTCTACAGCCTGCAGTTAACTTTAAAATTTCTACTAACTAATTCATGTGAATTCAATTTCAGCATTTGATTTAACTTATGCAATTACTTCCTCTATCACTTTACCAGCTACATCCGTTAACCTGAAAGGGCGCCCCTGGAATTGGTAGGTAAATTGTTCGTGGTCAAAACCAAGCTGATTCAATATGGTTGCCTGTATATCGAATGGTGTTACTTTACCGTTGACGGCCGCATAACCAATTTCATCTGTTTCACCATAACTGAATCCTTTTTTAATTCCACCACCGGCCATCCACATTGTGAATGCTTCTGTATGATGGTCTCTACCTTTGAATGGAAGTTTTTTTCCTTCACGGTTTTCCTGCATGGGTGTGCGACCAAACTCACCGCCCCACACAACCAATGTATCTTCCAGTAACCCCCGTTGTTTCAGATCCATCAACAAAGCAGTAATGGGCTTATCGATCTTCCTGCATTTATTTATCAATCCGATATCTACCGCGTCATCTGCACTGGTACCATGGCTATCCCAACCCCAATCAAATAACTGTACAAACCGAACCCCTTTTTCCACCAGCTTTCTTGCCAGCAAAACGTTATTGGCAAAACTTGATTTGCCATGTTGCGTTCCATACATATCATGAATGTATTGTGGCTCGTCATTGATGTTCATGACTTCAGGTACAGATATCTGCATTTTATAAGCCATTTCATACTGCGCTATCCTCGACAAAATTTCAGGGTCCTTGTATTCTTCGTATTGCTGTTGATTTACTTCATTAATAGCATCTATAGACGCTTTTCTCAAATCCCTGTCCATCCCCGCAGGATCCTGTAAAAATAAAACAGGATCTCCCTCGCTTCTGCATTGCACACCCTGGTATACACTAGGCAAAAACCCGCTGCCCCAAACACTTTTGCCTGCATCGGGATTTCTTCCACCGGAAGTCAATACAACAAATCCCGGAAGGTTTTGATTTTCGGTACCCAATCCATAAGTTACCCATGAACCCATACTCGGTCTTCCCAATCTTGCTCCACCGGTATGCATCATCAGTTGTGCTGGCGCGTGATTAAACTGATCAGTTGTAACGGCCTTGAGTAGACTAATTTCATCTGCAGCAGTAGCAAGATGCGGAAGGTAATCGCTGATCCATAAACCGCTCTCACCACGTTGTTTGAAAGTGGCCGATGAACCTAGCATTTTAGGTACTCCTCTTATAAATGCAAATCTTTTTCCTTTTAATAAGGATTCCGGGCAATCCTGTCCATCTAATTTTATCAGCTCCGGTTTATAGTCAAACAACTCTAACTGTGAAGGCGCGCCTGCCATATGCAGGTATATGACTGATCTTGCTTTTCCCGGAAACATTGGCATTTTAGGTGCAAGCGGATGCGCCGGATCAAATGCAATACTATTTGTAACCGACTTATTTCCACACCCGGATAATAATGAACCAAATGCCAATGCACCCAAACCCATCGCACTTTCTTTTATGAAATGCCTGCGCGTATGCATACGCAGGTATGCATCATTGGCTTCTTTCAACAACTGTTGGTTATGTAGTTCTTTTTGTGTCATATAAATGATCTAAAAACTTCTTACTTGACGAATTCATTTCACCCATTCAACCTTTCAATCATTCAAATACTTAACCGCTTCAATTCTTCGTTACAACTTCATCCAGGTTAAGCATCGCATTTGTCACTACAACCAATGCGCCGGTAGCAGCCGTATTATATTTGTTTGACTGACCACCCGCCATTTCACAGGCGTTTAGTCTATTGGCATTGAATTTTTGCAATGCTGCCTTGTATAATTTCATCAATGACCTAAATGTTTTTTCAGGTATCGCATGACCAGTTATTTGTTCATATGTCTTTTCGATTTGTTGTTGTGGATTATTGAGATAACTGCTTTCAACCTGGTAGGATAATTTTCTGGCCATATCAAGAAACGCTTCATCATTCAAGGAAACCAATGCCTGTAAAGGTGTATTGGTACGGATGCGACGTGCCGTACATACTTCACGGGCCACTGCATCAAAAGAAAGCATTGAAGGGTATGGTGCAGTTCTTTTCCAATAGGTATAAATTGCGCGACGGTATTTATCCTGGCCATTACTCATATTCCATTTCAATCCATTGTATGGTGAAAGCCATATATTATCTGGTTGGTAAGGCATTACGCCCGGACCAAACATTTTGTCACTCATCAGTCCTGTTACTACCAATGCCTGATCGCGTAATTGCTCGGCAGATAAACGAATTCTTGGTCCTCTTGCATAGTACCTATTGGCCTGATCCTTCTCCAGTTGTTCGGATGATACTTTTGAATCCTGACGGTAAGTGGCAGACATCAGCATCTCTTTCAATAATTTTTTTATATCCCAATTGTAATCATTCATGAACTGATAAGAAAGATAATCCAGCAATTCTTTATGTGTAGGGCTTGCTCCCTGCGTACCCAAATCTTCCAATGTTTCAACCAAACCAACACCAAATACTTGTTCCCATAATCGGTTTACCATGGTTCTTGCAGTCAGCGGATTTTGTTTACTGGTTAGCCACATTGCAAGTCCTAACCTGTTTGCCGGTGCATTTGCTGGAAATGGATTCAATGATTTGGGAACACCGGGCGTTACTAATTTGCCTTTCACAAGCCAATTGCCCCTTTCAAAAACATGCGATTCGCGGTGCATCTCTTTTGGATTCTCCACCATTACCGGCGTTGTTGCCGTTTGCATGGTTAATAAACTCCAATATCTTCTTTTGTTTTCTTCATAACCAGCTTTTTCTTTTCCGGGAAAAGATGTTGTAAAATTAAACCAATCGAATAATGCACCATTCTCTTCCGGCTTTTTTAAATTGCTATTGCTATAAGTAAAATATAAATCATGCACGCCTGTAGCAGATCGGATTGGGAAAGTGCTTATCTGCCAACCATCTTTTGTAAGCGCCAATGGAATGGTAGCTATAATCTCTCCATCTGGTTTATCAATATGAATTTGCCAGAGGCCACCTGGTTTATAGGCCTGGCATCGATAAATTATTTCGTCCTTTTTGTCCAGGTTTACCTTTTTTAACCTGCATATAGCCTTATTTCGAAATGCCAGCCATTTGGTATCGCTGAGTTCGCTATTGGTAAAACTATCGCAGGTTAAAGAATGAAAAGCCGGTTCCCATGTTTTTAAAAAATGATTGATATCGTTGATTTGTGATGTGTCTGCATTTTGTTTCAGCCAACTTATCAGTTTGTCTTTCTCCAGTTTTGCTGAATCAGTAAAATGACGTAGCAATGGATAATCTTCATATGTATCTTCGTCTCTTGTATCATTGAAGAAAGCCATGAACTGATAGTATTCATCATGCTTAAAAGGATCATAAGGGTGGCTATGGCATTGCACACAGGCAAAAGTGGTGCCCATCAATGCTTCCCAGGTCGTATTTACGCGGTCCAGCACAGCAGCCGTTCGGAATTCTTCGTTATTCGTTCCCCCCTCATCGTTAGTCATGGTATTACGGTGAAATGCTGTGGCGATTAATTGTTGATCATTCGCATCCGGCAATAAGTCGCCGGCAATTTGTTCCGTAAGAAATTCATTATAGGGCTTATTGCTGTTGAATGCCCTAATCAACCAATCACGGTATCTCCAGATGGTACGGCTATCATCTCTTTCATAACCTTTGGTATCGGCATATCGGGCAAGATCCAACCACATAGCGGCCCATCGTTCACCAAAAGCTGGCGACGCAAGCAAACTATCAATCAAATTCTCGTAACTTTTATTGGTTGAATCAACCAGGTATTGTTGCGCAATTTGTTGGTTTGCCGGCATCCCAATGAGATCGAGACTTACCCTTCTTAATAAGGTAACTTTATCCGCTTCTGCTGCATGCGTGAGATTTTTTTCCTTTAATTGCTGAAGGATGAAATGATCAATATCATTTTTAACCCAATCTTTGTTGTTATCAATCAAACCAAAAAAACGGGTTGATGTGGGAACTGAGGTTGGTTGCACCGGCACATAAGCCCAATGCTCTCCCCATTGCGCGCCTTGTTTGATCCAATCCCTGAGTATCTCTATTTCTTCCTTTGATAATGCCGCATGTTTAAAAGGCATCCGTTCTTCCGGATCTTTTAATGTAAGTCTCCGTATGAGTTCACTCTTTTCTGGTTGCCCTGGTATAATCGCTGGTTTTCCAGACTCCGTATTTGCCAATGCCGTTGAACGAAATAAAAGGCTGAACCCTGCCTTTTGTCGTACTCCGCCATGACAGGTAATACATTTTTTATTGAAGATGGGTTTTACCTGTGAACTGAAATCAATCTTCTGCCTCCGTGTACTGAAAGTAAAAACAACAATAATAATCGTCAGCGCGGCGATAATTAAAAAAGATTTTTTAAATGAAATTTTTTTCAAGCGGCAAACAATTTTAGGAATACTAAAATTACTTCTTTTCAAATCAAAATACGGTTCTTAACTACTACTGCTCATCTACCGATTATAATATGCAGAGTGGGATTCAGAAACTAATATACCAGGGTCCAACCTGCAGTCTTCTGCCATTACAATTTCCTCGCTACTGTATTACAAACCAGGAATAACTTCCAGCCTCAATTGTAAGTGTTATTTCAATTTCGTATTTGCGATCCAACGAATATGTTTTTGACTGGCCATCTTTAATTACGATCGCTTTTTTTACCAGACCCGTATAATACAATGGTATTTTAATAGTTCGGGTAATGGCTGTTGTCAGGGGATTAAAAAGCATTACCAGCGCCTTATTGGGTAAACCTGCGTTTACATGCATCCATCCATCCCAATCTCTTCCATCTGCTCTCCGGAGATGAATGATGTCCGCATTCAGGATATCAAAATATTTTTTATACCAGCTGATTACATCTATTACAAGCTTCCTGGTTTTATCTGTATCATATAACCTGGGCCCCCGGTAACAAGCCTGCACACCAGCACCGTAATATTGCATCATCAATTGCTTATAGTCATTCAAATGATCATTCAATGGTTCCAATACGGCATCTGCGCCACCCCCCTGGTATTTTGTAAGTGGTACAAATCCCCAGCTCATGGAAGGCGTCTTTTCCCAGGTACCATCAAAAATATTCTGCCTGTTCAAAATTTTTTGTTGTTCGCGCGACAACGAAAAATTTACTTCCCTGTAACCCAGGCTAATTTTATTGGTACCGTCAAGGAAATACCAGTCCGGTGCATTTACATATACCCCATGTTCATTACACCAGTGATATAAACTTTTCTGCAATTCCATTTGTCTCCATTGACTATCTTCTAATCCTTTGTGACCCGGGTGTGTTGTGGAGGCGCAAACATCGCCCGGATACGGGCCATCGTTTTCAAATAAATTAAATCCGGTCTCGCTGATAAAATATTTTATTTTTTCCAGGTATGCCAGTCCCCATTTGCTGCCATAACAAGGTGCATTGCCAAAAAAAGCACCTCCGGGCTTCCCTGTTGCGGGATCTATTACATCGTCCTCATCACTGATTTTTCTTGAACTGAATAAAGAATAACTGCCGATTAAAATATTTTGTTGGTGTGCATAGCTGGCCAGTTGTTTCCATTTGCTGATATTAACCGCAGAAGTGTCCTCCATATTACAATGACTTCCAAAACTCAAAATAAGTGCTTCATAGCCGGTGGCTTTACATTGATCAACTGCGTGTTTAACCTCTTCGTCATTCTTACTCACCAGGTGCATAAAGATGGGATTCTCCAGTGTCCAGGGAGCAATTACCCGGTACATTTTTCTAATTGCCAAACCTCTTCGTTCCCTGTCATAACTATCCATCAATAGCTCATGTGTTCTAACCGAAACAAATTTTTCACCGGGTTGCAGATCGATGCCCGGTGCCTTTTCAGGGTACACTTCCAGTAAACAAGGGGTCTGGTAATTATAATTTACTTGTGATGTATAATTACTGTCAGTTTTCCAATGCGTTGTTTGATCGCTGATATCATAACGCATTGCATTGTTGAAAGCATAGTTGGTTTCTACATAAATACCATGTTGCTTCTTCATTTGTTCCGGCGTACCAACCACTGCACTTTCTTCTTCGGTAAATGCAAGTATTTCATTTACGACGCTGTTTAAATGAATCGTTTGATTGCTTTTATTTTCTACAGATAACCATTTCACAATGAGTGGCAATCCATCATACAGTTCATAGTGAATGGTTATAACCAACCCTTTTAATGAAACAACGCCAGCAGTATAATTAAAACTCAAATGAACACCTTTGCCGGTTATTGGCTTTTGAAAGTTTTTATTTGCAGACCTCCATAAAAGTTGTGGTTGAATTTTGCCAACGCTATAATTAACAAACTGGAAATCGTTGCTCTTTTTATATAAACTATCGACCCACTCCGTCAATAGGTATGCATTTTCCTTCTGACCATATAAACCACCCACGTTATAATCAGTCCCGTTAATGGTAAGTCTTGCTTCTGGCTTAACGGCTCGTAACAGCTGCTGGTTATTGCTCATGTTAATGTAGTCGGTACAAACCATGTTTGGCATCAAACGAAAAGATCTTCTTACCAATCCATTGTAGAGAAGAATCTCTTTGCCGGATTTTGATTTATAAACAGCTGCCCGTTCTTTGACAGAATTTATCAACCAATCAGCAATATTCCTATTTCCCTTTGAATCACTATAAACTGGCATTGCCTGTTGTGCAGCTGTAATAAACGCTGTTCCTATTAACAAAAGAAAAATTAAAAGATTCTTCATGAACGTATAAATCTAATAAAATATTTACCCGGACGAGAAGTTAAATTAAATTTAAATATTGATAAGTTTATTATTGAGTCCAAAAGAGAATAACTGAAATTGCTTTCTATTTGATGAATGATACTAGCATAAAACAAGAAAGCCCCGGATCACCCGGGGCCATCTATTCACCTTTACAGGCAGGCAATCGTTCGACTAATGTAGTATTTTTTTTATGACAAAGCAACCGGTGGTAATTTATTTATCTTTTTTACCGGTAGTTGAATAAGTTTTCCTTTGCGTTCATACACAATAACAATATCGTTATTGCGGAGTAAGCGTACAAGTGTAGCCGTTCTTTTTCCGTCTTTCAATTTATCTTTTAATAGAACTTGCCAAACATTACTTTTCGTAGCCCTGATTAAGGTATCTACTTTATTTCCGGGTATGGTTGCATTTTGTAAAATGACAGGTGATGCAATTTTCTCAGTGGCTACGGAAAATTGCTTCCCTTCTACCCAAACAGTTTTAATATTTATTACGCTATTAGACTCCACGTATATATAATATTGAAGAGATGGCTCTGCAGCAGATGTTGTTGACTTACCTGTTTCATCAGCGGTTGCCGCGCGCCTGGCACCACCCAAAATTTCCCGACTGTACGCATGTGCTTTTGGATATGGATCCGCCTGCGAAAAGACGGGTAGAACATATAAAAAAAACTGAAGCATAAAAAGAATTCTCTTCCCCATACATTTATTTTTTATACAAGATGCGGCTATTCCGGTATTTGCATAAGCAGGAATAGCCTATCAAGCTTTTCACAGCTTCATTTTCTTAATTTTTAACAAACTGCTGTACAAACTGCTGTTTAAAGTCACTGCTGGTAATAGTAAGTACATATGCACCTTTCGAAAGTTTGGTAACATCTATGGTTCCATTTACATAACCATCTTCCTTGCGATATACCAGTTGACCGGCGGTATTGTGCACCTTAATTACCAGTTTTTGGATGGTGAACATGTTGCCGATTTTGAAATCAATCTGGTTTGTGACCAGTGTGGGATATGCTTTTTGTATAAAGTTTTTATCGTTCCTCACAGGATCGTTTACACCTGTATTTTGATTCGGTTGAAAATTCGGCGTTCCCAGGTTTGTAAAATATAATCCGTTACCATGGGTTCCTAATAACAATACATTATCCTGCGGACGATAAGACATCGATTGAATGATGGCAAAATTTACCAGACTGCCACCTTCTCTGGACCAATGAATGGTGCCACCGCTGGCAAGTGTTTGATTGATATTGGTGGCGCTGTACAACCCTACTGAAGTACCCACGTAATATTCCTGTACCGCATTGTTGGAAACATCTTTCCTGGTAACGATCATGCAGCTACGAAAAGAGGGGAGTGTGAGATCACCTTCTGCATTTTTCCAGGTTGGTGCCGGGCTCTTTGCATTGTTCGTCCAATAAACACTGGTTACCGCATAGTTAGAAACAGTGACCATTATCTCTTCGTCATTATTAGGATTCGCAGCAATAGCGGAAACACCACCTGTCATACCTGGTGGAGTAATATCGACGGGTGTTGCAGTTACTGCCGCATTTCTCGGATCATCTAACCTGTAAACTTTACCGCTGGTTGTACCAATATATAATGCATGATTGGGAAAATAAGGTCCCCGGCTCAATTCCAACGCGCGGATGCCGATATTAGTACCATTGGGCGTTGCAGAATTGATGGCAGTTGCAATACCCGAGAGATAATCCCATCCAGCTACTGTAACAGTAGAAGCATTTTTTGTTCGGAAAATTTTATTATAGTTGACATAATAAATATCCTCGGGGTTGTCAAAGTCCATTTTAAAGTAAGTAACAAATTCACCGAACCCCCCATCAGGGTTTGCAGTCATTTCTGCATTGTTAGGTTTTATATTGGTAAAAGTATTGGTTACATCGCGATAAATAGTTCCTGATTGTGAGCTGCCATAAATTGTAAAAGCAGTATTTGAAATAGAGGCAATAGAAGCAGCACCCCCATCACCACTTAGTAATTTAAAATGATTGTCTGAAGGTGTTGCGGCAGCTTGTCTTAAGAAAGTTCCGTTATCCTGTGCGCCACCAATAAAATTATTCTGACCACTTGCAGGATCAATTGCAACATGGTAATATTGTAACGTCTGGTAATTATTAAGATTTATCCATGCCAGTGGAACAGCAGCAGTTATATCATTTACTACATGTATGCCACCATCGTTGCCGCAAATAGCCCTTTTAGGATTCGTGGGATCGAAAACAAGTGCATGCATATCAGGGTGTGTAACCGGATCAAATTTTACCTGCGTGGTGCTCTTTCCATAACCGCCAATCCATTCTGTATTGGCAGTGGTTGCAAATCCATCTGATGATCGATATAAATTAGTACCTCCGATAAACACCATATTCGGATCATCCGGTTTTACAGCCAGTAATAAATCATAGCCACCCTGCACAGCAATAGGATCAATACCATTGAAATTTCCTCCTGGAAAATCGGGCATATTTGCAGAAAGATTGCTGAATGTACTGGCCCCAAAATCAAATTTAAACAGATCTACTTCCGGATGAGATCCATTGGCAGATTCCTGTGACAAGCCATTTTCGTAACATACATACAATATATTCTGATTGGATGGAGCAAGTGCCAGTACGATTCTTTTTGATACATAACTGGATGGAGACTGTAAAAGATCATATGAATTAGCGCGCCAGTTTGGTATTGAATCTACATTAAGTGTTTGTCCGCCTGCTATTCTTGTAAAACTATTGGCATTGCCGGTGGTTGAAACCCATAAACCCCGGCTTGTTAAATCTGCAAATCCACCATTTACGGCAAGATATATTTTCCCTGTATTGGTGCACGCTACATCCATCTGACCGGCATCTGCTGTTGAGGGGGTTATCCCTGCAAATACAACATTGAAACTGGTTCCACCGTCTGTTGAACGGATCAGTCTTCTATGACCACATACATATAAATCTCCTGTTACAGGGTTGACCATTAACTTGTGAACCACATCAAATGCATTGTCAAAATTTTCGATGGTGCCAGTCACCAAAGCACCACCGGATATATCGGTGATGTTCAGGGTCAGTTTCGTCCAGGTAAGGCCGTTATCAGTAGACTTCAATATTCCAAAACCATAATAAAATGCACCAAAAGCTGCAGCAGAATTACCCAACGCTTCTCCACCACCTGCATACCAGGTATTTTCAAAACCAGCTCTTGTATCCTGAGCTATTGAAGTTAGATTGTGTACTTCTCCTTCCGGTGTTACTTTGGTCCAGTTAGCACCTCCATCCGCTGTTCTAAAAATTCCACCACTCACACTACCGGCCATTACTACCTGGTTACTGCCTGCATTATAACGCTTATCAAATACGATGGCCCTCGTTCTGCCACCCTGGTTATTGGGACCTGCTGCGAAATAGGTATTTCCTGTTTCGGGCGAATTGGGTGAATTGGGTGAATTGGGTGAATTGGGAGAGCTAAGAATGGCAAATGGATTTTGTTCATATTGTTTCAAAGGAATTACCCTTGCCTGCTCCATTTCTTTATCATAAATACCGCGGGGGATTTTACCTGTTGCCGGATCCTTCAACATGTCGAACTCATATTGAAGTCGCTGTTTTACGAATGATTCACGCTGCGACATCTCCTCTTTTTCTGCCTTTGCTTCATTCTCTTCATCATCCCCAAATTGTTCAATTTTAAAATGCCTGGAACTGTTGTTTGAATGCAACAACCAGAAACTACCCGTCAACACAATAACGAGAGCAGGAATTAAACGCAATAATTTCTTTTGCATGGCGAAGAATAGTTTTATTAAGTTTCCGGAGTTACACAAAATACGTATTTAACCTCAAAAAGGTTGTCGGAATTATTAAAGTAAAACAAGGTCTTAACAAAAAAGTTCTCAACCACTTACATGGCAATTGTACTCCCCGTAAATTTTCCATATTAGGGAATATATTACCGTCTCAAACCTCATTCTTTGCTGCCGGCGAGCTATATTTGCAGCCCGATGAATTTGAGTGTGTTGATGGAAGATTATAGAAACAACTCCCGCATTTTTTCTATTGCGGACAGGCTCGGAATGTCTCAACCCCAGCAAATCTTCCTAAAAAATTTACAAGGCAGTGCTTCACAGTTTGTAGTAGCTGCTATTTTCCAGCATGAAGCTTGTGCACAAATCAATCACCTGGTTGTACTCAATGACGCAGAAGAAGCAGCTTATTTTCACAATACCCTGGAAAACCTAACCGGGGCATTGGATCTTTTCTATTTTCCAGCCTCTTTCAAAAACAAGAAAAATTTCAGATTACTAAATTCTTCTCATGTAATGCTTCGTACAGAAGCACTTACTAAACTCAGTGGCGGTGGCAACAAGAAAATAATTGTTACTTACCCCGAAGCATTGTTTGAAAAAGTTGTATTGCCCGGCACACTGGCTTCCAATATCATCAGAATTAAAAACGGCGATGTTTTGGACATCAATAAATTGCTTGAGCAGTTCGTTGATTATGGATTTACCCGCACAGATTTTGTTTATGAACCCGGACAGTTTGCCATTCGTGGTGGAATACTGGATATCTATTCATTTGGAAATGAAAAACCTTACCGCGTTGAATTATTTGGCAACGATGTTGACTCCATCCGCATTTTTGATCCCGAAACGCAATTGAGTGAAAGAAAGCTGTTGCAGGTTACCATTATTCCAAATGTGGAAACACAGTTTGAAAGTGGAGAGAAGGTTTCTTTGCTGGAATTTTTGCCCGAAAATACTGCAGTGTGGCTCCAGGACTGGGATGTTATAAAAGAAAAAATCCTGGTACAGGAAGAGGATCTCCATTTCTATATTGAACTTCAAAAAGAATCGGTCGCTGCTGTTAAGAAACCCGTTGGGGATGACGATGTATTAGAAAAAGAATCGGTCAGCAAAAGTGATTTTATACAAATTGATTTTCTGGAAGAACAATTAAAGCAAAAACACCGGTTAGAATTCGGTCACAACCCATCAGAAACTACTTTGTATGAAATAACTTTTCATACTAAAGTACAACCTGCATTTAACAGGCAGTTTGATTTACTGATAAACGATCTCAAAGACAGGGAAGCAAAAAAATACAGTATCTATTTGTTCGCTGAAAATCCTAAACAGCTGGAACGATTGCACAGCATCTTTATTGATTTGAAAGCTGACATTCAACTGACGCCTGTTCCGGTATCCATACATGAAGGATTTATTGATGACGATTTAAAAGTTGTGTGCTATACAGATCACCAGATATTTCAGCGCTATCACAAATACAAAGTAAAACAGGCTTACAATAAGAACAAAGCACTTACGCTCCGAACACTCCGGGAATTGCAGCCCGGAGATTATGTAACACATATAGATCATGGTGTTGGTATCTATAGTGGTTTGCAAAAAATTGAAGCCAACGGAAAATTGCAGGAGGCTGTCAGGATTATATACAAAGACAGCGATATCCTATATGTAAATATTAACTCACTTCACAAAATAGCAAAGTTCACGGGCAAAGAAGGAACCGTACCCAAAGTGAACAAACTGGGTAGTGATGTCTGGAACCGGCTGAAGGAAAAAACGAAAACCAAAGTAAAGGAGATTGCTTTCGATCTAATCCGACTTTATGCTCAACGTAAGGCCCAGCATGGGTTTGCACACGCGCCTGATAATTACATGCAAACCGAACTGGAAGCATCATTTATTTATGAAGACACTCCCGATCAAAGTAAAGCTTCCGCGGATGTGAAGAAAGACATGGAATCACCGTCTCCAATGGATCGCCTGGTTTGTGGCGATGTGGGTTTTGGTAAAACCGAAATTGCAATCCGCGCTGCATTTAAAACTTGTTGCGATAATAAACAGGCTGTGATACTGGTACCAACTACGATACTTGCTTTCCAGCATTATAAAACCTTCAGTGATCGTTTGAAAGATTTCCCGGTTACCGTTGATTATCTTAACCGTTTCAAATCTTCAAAAGAAAAGAAAGAAACACTTAAAAAACTGGAAGAGGGAAAAGTTGATATTATAATAGGCACCCATGCCATGCTGGGCAATGCAGTAAAATTTAAAGACCTGGGGTTGATGGTTATTGATGAAGAACAGAAGTTTGGGGTAGCAGCAAAGGAAAAAATCAAAACATTGCGCACTAATGTCGACTGTCTTACACTAACGGCAACGCCTATCCCCCGTACACTGCAGTTTAGCCTCATGGGAGCAAGGGACCTGAGTATTATCAATACGCCACCACCCAACCGTCAGCCCATTCAAACAGAAGTACAGGTTTTTAACCAGGATTTTATACGCGATGCCATTTATTATGAAACTGAAAGAGGCGGACAGGTTTTCTTCATTCATAACCGTGTACAGGGATTGGGTGAAATGGCCGGTATGATACAAGGGTTATGCCCGGATTTAAGTATTGGTTTTGCCCATGGCCAGTTAGAGGGGCATGAACTGGAAGAACGCATCCTGGATTTTATTGATAAAAAATACGATGTGCTGGTGTGTACCAATATTGTTGAAAGCGGTGTTGATATTCCAAACGTCAACAGCATTATAATCAACAACGCCCATCAGTTTGGTTTAAGTGATCTGCATCAGTTAAGGGGAAGGGTTGGGCGCAGTAATAAAAAAGCTTTTTGTTATCTGCTGGCACCACCCGTAAGTACGTTGCCTTCTGATTCAAGAAAAAGGCTGCAAACATTGGAACAACATAGCGAACTGGGCAGCGGCTTCCAGATTGCCATGCGCGATCTTGACATACGAGGTGCAGGAAATATGCTGGGAGGAGAACAGAGCGGTTTCATGGCAGAAATTGGTTTTGAAATGTACCAGAAAATCCTGGATGAAGCCATTCGGGAATTGAAACGCACGTCTTTCCGCGAGGTATTCAAAGAAGAGATACAAAAACAGGAAGATTTTGTACAGGATTGCACTATTGATACTGATTTAGAAATACTGATACCCGATAGTTATGTTGAAAGTATTACTGAACGTCTGTCCCTTTATACACGCTTGGATAGTTGTGAAACGGAGGAAGAATTGCAAAATTTCCATACGGAGATGATTGATCGCTTCGGGCCCGTACCAATGCAGGTAGAAGATCTCTTCGTAACCGTCCGTTGCCGCAAACTGGCAGTAGCATTGGGATTTGAAAAAATGAGTTTGAAGGACCACACATTGCGATGCTTTTTTATCAACCGGCCGGATTCTCCTTATTTTGAATCTGAGGTGTTTAAAAATACCCTTGACTTTTTGCAAACACAAACAAATAAAGCAAAACTAAAACAGGTTGGAAAACTATTCATGCTGGTTGTGGCCGATATAAATGATATGGGGAAAATGCATGCATTTCTTCAACGTATGCACAAGGCCGTGATAAAATGATATAAACCTACAATTCCTTCTCCATTATATAATGAGGTATGGTGACTTCAAAAAATTCTTCCCCTGCTTTCTTGTATCCCAGCTTTTCATAAAATCCGGCTGCTGTTTTACGGGCATGCATGGATAACTTTTTATAACCCATATCCCTTGCAATATTTTCTGCAAAATTCATCAAAGCCCGTCCAATTCCTTTACCCTGCAGATTATTCATAACAGCCATCTGGCGGAGGCGGACCGTATTATCGGGTTGCTTGATCAGCATACAGCAACCCAGCATTTTTTCGTCTTCAAATGCGCCTATCAAAATTTCCTCCTTTTCTTTTTCCAATTCTTCATCTGTGAAAGTAAGTCCCAATGGCTTGCGCAAGATGTCCATACGCATTTTCACCATTTGCTGGTATTCTTTTGAGCCATGATCGATCATCTTTAATGCCATACGGAATAATTATTGAATTTGGTAAACCCGAATTTACAAATAAGGACTGAGAATGTGATATAGCCTATTTAGTATTGGGAAGTTGGATTGTTAATGCAAAACCCAGGCAATCCACAGGAATGGAATTGTAAGTTAATAAATCAATCCCGTCTAACAATACGGTCTATAAACTAATCTATTTACTTTATACTACGTACTACAAACTACCAACTTTGCAGCTCGTTTTACCTTAGTAGCTTTCAATTTTCAATATTTCCATCTCCCTGTACCAAATACTAAATACTATATACTATTTTTGGAGCATGTGGCCTGTTTGTAAAAAAGAATTCCGGCTGTTTTTTAGCAGTCTTACTGGCATTATAGCACTCGCCGTTTTCCTGTTGTTGAATGGATTGTTCCTTTTTGTATTTCCTGATACCAATATTTTTGATTTTGGATACGCTACCATGGAGAAATTCTTTGAGCTTTCTCCATGGATACTTACATTCCTGGTTCCGGCTATCACCATGCGAACATTGGCGGATGAATTTAAAAGCGGAACGTATGAAATTCTTCAGACCAGGCCGGTGACCTATACTCAGATAATTACTGGTAAATATTTCGGCTGTCTGTTCATAGTAATACTGGCCTTATTACCCACTATTATTTATGCAATCAGTATACAGTTGTTGAGTACAGATGGAGCAGGCCTGGACATAGGCGGAACCGCAGGCTCTTATATTGGGTTATTATTATTGGCTGCTGTTTTTACGGCTATTGGCATCTGTTGCAGCAGTTTTACCAATAATGCCGTGGCTTCATTTATCATCAGCGCATTTTCATGTTTTATATTATACAATGGATTTAATGCCATCAGCCGGATAGCATTATTTGCTGCCGGTGCTGACTATTATCTTGAAATGATGGGCATCGATTTTCATTATCGGAGTATCAGCCGTGGTGTAATCGACAGCCGGGACGTAATTTATTTTCTGAGTGTTATCGCGTTTTTTCTATTCTTTACTCAACGCAACCTTATTAAACGCAAACCCTGAGCACAACCAATGAAAAAAATACTGGCAACAAAATATTGGTGGATTATCTTGTTACTGATACTCGTCCTTATTAATATAGTGGCATCCTATACTCCCCTTCGGGTGGATCTAACAGCAGAAAAAAGATTTACATTATCTGCAGCTACCAAAAAAATGCTGAAGGAGGTGAATGGCCAGGTAGATATTACCGTTTTCCTGCAGGGTGAGATGCCAAAAGATTTTAAGAAATTAAAGAATAGTACCCAAGAACTGTTACAGGAGTTTAAAGAATACGGAAGAAGCAATATAAAATTTGAATTTAAAAAAGCCGGCGAAGGCCTGGTTGACTCTGCAAAATCTTTTTTGCTGGACTCTCTTGCAACGCTTGGTATAAAACCTTATACCATTAGTGCCCAAATAAAAGAAGGTGAAGGAGCTGAACAAAGACAAGTGGTACCCGGTGCGCTGTTGTCATACAAAGACCGGGTAATGGCGGTTGATTTACTGGCTGGCCAAAGTTCAGGGCTGGATGAGCGCTCAATCAACAGGGTGGAGGCCACGCTGGAATACAAGTTTGCCAATGCCATTAATAAAATCACCAAGGACACCGTACCATTGATTGGATATCTGTCTGGCAACGGTGAACCACTTTCTTACGATGCTTATGATTTGATTGAAAGGAATGTAAAGAAAAATTTCACACTCCGCATTTTTGACATTGATAAATTTCCATCCATACCTGCATTTTTTAGTGCAATGATCATTGCAAAACCCACTAAAAAATTTACGGATGAACAAAAACTGAAACTTGATCAATATGTAATGCGCGGCGGCAAATTGCTGTGGATGGTAGATCAGCTATTTGCTGAAATGGACAGCTTGCGCCGATCTCAAAATCAATTCATTGCTTTTGACAGGGGACTTAACCTGGATGATATACTTTTTAAGTATGGCGTGCGAATCAACACCGACCTGGTACAGGATTTAACCTGCGCAAAGATCGCAACGACTATTGGAGATGCTGGTGGTAAGCCACAGGTTCAGCCGCTGAGCTGGGTTTATTTTCCTTTACTCAGCAATTACAACAATCATCCTATTGCAAAAAACCTGGATTATGTTGCAGCGCAATTTCCAAATAGCATTGATACAGTATCAGCAATAGGTATTAATAAAACGATATTGCTGGCCACGTCTGGTAAATCAAGGATATTAAATACACCGGCTATAGTTAGTTATAACAGTATTCAAACGGAAGAGGATATGCGTAAATTTAAATTGAGCCCGGTGCCGGTTGCAGTTTTACTGGAAGGAAAGTTTAATTCACTCTTTACAAACAGGCTTGGTACTGCCATGCGCGATTCACTCAATGCGATACAGGAACCATTTGTTGCAAAGAATGAAAACAATAATAAAATGATAGTGATATCCGACGGTGATATTGCGTTAAACCTTGTTACACAAAAAGAGGGACCGCTTTCGATGGGAATGCCGGAAGCTTTTCCTGATTTCAGGTATAAATATGCCAATAGTGAATTTATCATGAACTGCATTGAGTACCTGGTAGACAATTCCGGTATTTTAGAAACGCGCTCCAAAGATTTAACACTTCGCTTGCTTGACAAAGAAAAGCTTGATACAGACAAAACCAGGTGGCAAATAATAAATATAACGGTGCCGCTACTGCTTGTTTCTTTCACAGGGGTACTGTATCAATTCCTGCGCAAAAGAAAATATCAGGCGTAATCTTTGTTCCATTTCCTTTATTAGTTACACATCGTCACATGCCAAAAAAGGTAAACAGTATCTTTACAAACAATTTAAAACAATAATGACACGTGAGCAGGTGACCTATCTGGTCTTTGGCATTGCATTAATTTTGGCACTTACTTTCGATTTGGGATTGCTGAGTAAGAAGGGCAAAGTGGTATCAACAAAGAAGGCACTATGGCAGACTGTATTCTGGGTAGTACTTGCATTGGGCTTCGGACTTTTTATCACAGTGGAAAATGGTCACACAGCGGGAATTGAATACTTCAGTGCATACCTCATGGAATGGAGCTTAAGCATCGATAATATTTTTGTGTTTATACTCATCTTCAGCTTTTTTAAAATCAGGGAAAGCAATACCGCAAGGGTTCTACTCATAGGAATCCTGATGGCTGTTTTACTGCGCATTGGATTTATTACTGTTGGAATTGAACTGGTAGAACGCTTTCGCTGGATATTGTATGTTTTTGGCGGGTTGCTGATAATTACCGGCATTAAAATGTTTGCCGCTGATAAAGATGAAGAAATTGACCTCGAACAAAACCGGATTTATAAGTTATTGAAACGCGTATTCCCACTTACCACAGAAGAAAATGGAAGCAAACTAACGCTTGTCAAAAATGGCAAAAGATTTTACACAAAGGTTTTTGTGGTCATCATTATGCTGGCAACCATTGATGTTTTGTTTGCACTGGACTCCATTCCTGCGGTCTTTGCCATTTCACAAAACAGGCTGGTCATTTATACATCAAATGTATTTGCAGTACTGGGACTGCGTTCTCTCTTCTTCCTGTTGAAAGGTGCCGTAAACAAATTCAGTCACCTGCAGCAGGGAATCGCCATCGTATTAATTTTTATTGGTTTGAAAATGCTGGCAGAGATCAAATACATTGATATACATATACCGGTATATATTTCATTAATTGTAATTGTGGTTTGCCTGGTTGCTTCGATATTATATTCAATTCAGGTTTCTGAAAAAGAAGAGGAGGCAGATTAAAAAAAACAGCATCTTGCACCTATTAATAACATCCCCTTGTATACAATTGAAAACATAGCTAAAATAACAAAAGGTAAATGGCTGCAACAATCTACGGAAACAAACATTGAACATTTGTTACTGGACAGCCGGAAAATATTATTTCCCGCAACATCGTTGTTTTTTGCATTAAAAGGTCCCCGGCGGGACGGACAGGATTTTATACAGGAAGTGTATGATAAAGGAGTACGTTGTTTTATAATTTATGATGAAAAGAAAATTGCATTACCTACCGACGCAAATATTATATTGGTAAAAGACAGTTTACAGGCATTACAAAACCTGGCGGCACATCACCGAAAAGAATTTTCTTATCCTGTGATTGGTATTACCGGAAGCAATGGAAAAACAATCGTGAAGGAATGGTTGAATCAATTGCTCGAAGAAAAATATACTATCGTTCGAAGTCCCAAAAGCTATAACTCGCAAATTGGTGTACCCTTAAGTGTGTGGCAGATGAATGAATCTGCTGACCTGGGCATATTCGAAGCCGGTATTTCACAAAGCGGGGAAATGGATAAGCTGGAAAAAATAATTCAGCCAACCATTGGAATTTTTACCAATATTGGCGAGGCGCACAATGAGGGTTTTTTAAACCAGCGTCAGAAAGCTAAAGAAAAACTGCAGTTGTTTAAACATGCAGACACACTCATATATTGCAGCGATTACCCCGAAATAAATGAAGCAGTTGCCGATCTTGTACAAAGGTTGCGTAACCAGCCGGATGACAAACTCAATGTATTTAGCTGGAGCACTAAAACAGATGCTACATTCAAGGTAACCTCCTTGCTAAAAGATGATGCATTCACTTATATAACGGCCGAATACAAAGAAGAAGAAATTTCAGTAAAAATTCCATTTGCTGACGATGCCTCTCTTGAAAATGCGATTACCTGTTGTTGTGTATTGCTTCACCTGGGTATTGATCAACGGTATATGCAGGAACATGTGCAGAAATTGGGCAATGTTCCTATGCGACTTGAAATGAAAAAAGGCATTAACAACTGCTCAATAATCAACGACAGTTATTCCGCTGATTTGAGTTCGTTGAAAATTGCATTGGATTTTTTAAACCGACAACAGCAACATGCGCGCAAAACGGTTATTCTGTCAGATATTTTGCAGAGCGGTAAAAGTGAAAAGGAGTTGTACCAGTTGATTGCTGCTACACTGGAGCAAAAAAAAATCAGTCGTTTTATTGGAATTGGTACGCAATTATTGCGGAATAAAAATATTTTTGAGCAAATACAGGGTCTTGAAACAAAAATGTATGAAAGCATTGAATCATTCAGAAAAGATTTTTATCACCTAAAATTCCAAAACGAAACTATTTTATTAAAAGGTGCCAGGATATTTGAATTTGAACAGATAGTACCCTTGCTGGAACAGAAAGTACATCAGACAGTACTGGAGATTAATTTAACCGCGGTATTGCACAACCTGCAACAATACCAGAAACTATTGCAACCCGCTACGAAAATAATGGCAATGGTAAAAGCATTTTCGTATGGAAGTGGCAGTTATGAAATAGCCAATCTCCTGCAATTTCACAAAATAGATTACCTGGCGGTTGCGTATGCAGATGAAGGCGTTGAATTGCGCAAAGCAGGTATTTCATTACCCATTATGGTTATGAATCCGGAAGCCAATACTTTTGATGCATTGGTACAATTTAACCTGGAACCCGATATTTATTCTTTTGAAGAATTAAAATTATTCGAAGATTTTTTGAGAAGAGAAGGTTTGCAACAGTTCCCGGTACACTTAGAATTGGAAACTGGAATGAACCGGCTGGGATTCGATATTGCGGATATAAAGTTGCTGGCGGAACATATTAAAATGGGTTCCTGTAAAATACAAACGGTGTTTACGCATCTGGTAGCCAGCGAAGATCCGATCAATGATGATTTCACTTTACAACAGGCAAATAATTACCTGGAAGCCTGCAAGGTTCTGGAACAGGAACTGAATTATCAATTTGTGAAGCATATTGCGAACACTGCGGCAATCATCAGGTTCCCTCAATTGCAGTTGGAAATGGTAAGATTGGGGATTGGACTGTACGGTATTGACAGCGCCGCACTCCACAAATTGGATTTGAAAGAGGTTACTACACTCAAAACAACCATTGCACAGATCAAACATATTAAAGCAGGTGAAACGGTTGGTTATGGAAGAAATGGGAAGCTGAGCAAAGATTCAATCATTGCTACTGTAAGATTGGGTTACGCAGATGGATACCCGCGAAGATTAAGTAATGGGACTGGAAAAATGTTGGTAAAAGGAAAGCTGGCGCCTGTAATGGGTACGGTTTGCATGGATATGACAATGCTTGATATTACAGATATCCCCGAAGTACAGGAAGGAGATGATGTGATTGTATATGGAAATAAACTTTCTGTTTTGCAATTGGCGGAGTGGGCGCAAACCATTCCTTATGAAATTATGACCGGTATTTCGCAAAGAGTAAAAAGAGTTTATTTTGAGGAATAACCAGCATTTTTGAAGTACATTATTTATTCAAGATATATATTGACAATTTTCATTCATGATTATTCAAACCTGCCATTCATTTTAACAACCCTCACTGCCCAACCGGGCAATCAACTGCCCGTGAAACCGTTATATTTGCCAATTAAAAAAACAAACCGGTGAAGGGAAGAAATATTGCCATTATAATACTACTGATTTTAATAGCTGATCAAACACTGAAAATCTGGGTCAAAACACACATGCCTTTAAGTGGAGACTTGGGTCAATATCAAAATATGTTAACCCCCTACGATCGGGGTATTAGACCCTTGGGTGGCGATTGGTTCCAGGTTTATTTTGTAGAAAATTCGGGAATGGCCTGGGGATGGGAACTGGGTGGAAGCTGGGGCAAAATGGCACTTACCCTTTTTAGATTGATTGCGGTCATTGGGGGAATATTTATCTTAAGAAATTTTCTCCGTAAAAAGTACCATTGGGGGTTTATTGTATGCGCCGGACTGATTTTTGCCGGCGCACTTGGAAACTTAATCGATAGCATGTTTTACGGGATGATATTTGATGATAGTTACCTTCATGTAGCACAAATATTTCCAAAAAAGGGATATGCAGGGTTTTTACACGGCAAGGTGGTAGACATGTTATATTTTCCTATTATAAAAGATAAACCTTTTCCATCCTGGCTGCCCATCTGGGGTGGCGAAAAATTTACTTTTTTCAGCCCTGTTTTCAATATTGCCGATGCTTCTATATCGGCTGGTGTAATTTCCATACTGGTGTTTCAGAAGAAGTTTTTTAAAAAGGAAGATGAAGACAATCATTCCGTCACCGAGACCAATGCACCGGTGAATGATCATGTGCAAATCTTATAAAAGAATTGTCTTTTTAGCCTTGATTTTTCAACCAACCTTTCTTACTATTGTTTCGTACTATCAACGAAACTGGTCTGGAAAGTACCGATTCCTTTGTGGCTGCAATGCTACCGGCATCTGACCTTTGAAAAATAAATCCACAATGATGAAGTATTTAAAGCCGTTTTTAGCCTTTTTCTCTGCTATATTTTTATTGATTGCCTGCCAGAAAGAATACAGTGTTGAAAACGGAAATAACACAGGAAATAATTCTGCCCAATGGGAGTTTAAAGAATCCGGGGTATTGTTTAAAGGACCGGTAGATACAGCATATATTGATACAGTAAGTGCAACTAAATTCCTGACAATTGAGGGTAAATCAACAGACGGCAAAGATCAGATAACATTACAAGTTTTCGCCGCCGATTTAAAACCGGGCACTTACAAAACACCCCTCAGCTCAATGGATTACCAGCGCAGCGGTGCAGCTTTATACCAGACAGATATTACCGCAATAGATTCTTTCTCCATCACCATTGCAACCATTGATGCAAATGGAATTACCGGAACATTCAGTGGAAAAGCACTGGACAAATCAGGTGCTTCCAAATCAATTACGGGTGGAAAATTTTCTGCGAGCTTTAAAAATGGCGCTGTAACTAATCCACCAGTAACAGATAGCGGTCAGGTAATGCTTTGGAGCAAGAGTGGATGCGGTGGGGGAACCAGCACAACACCTATTGCTGTTTCTATTGCAAATAAAAATGGTCAGATTACTTCATTTTATCCAAGTGAGCCCGCTACCTGTGGCACTGTGGGAACATACACAGCACAATTGGCCGTGGGCACTTACACCTGGAAGGCTGTTTGTGGAACAGATTCTATTACTGGCAGCATAACAGTGACGAAAAATGCCTGTACCAAAGCGGAGGTAAATCTTATCGTTTTGCCAACAGGTGATTATTTTCCAACCACCGCTAATTCCAACTGGACTTACTTATATGAAGGTAATGCCCCGGATGATACACTTTTTACGTTAAGCACCGGCACTACTAAAACTTTTGGAACAGGTCCTGGATATAACTTGTTTACTAATACAGATGCAGTGAGTAAAGACAGTTCTTATTACAGAAAATCAAATGGGATATATTATGAATATTACCCCGCTAACTTAAATGTATTTGGTTTTGACAACCCCGCTGCGGTAGAATATGTATTTCTAAAAGACAATGTAGCGCAGGGCACCGTATTTGAAACGTCGCAAACCGGAACCATTTCAGGTATCAGCGTTACAGGAAAAATACAAGGCACCATTCTTGAAAAAGGAGTTCCCGCAACAGTGAGTGGTATTCCTTATCCTGTTGTTATCAAAGTCCGGTTAAGTTATGTCTTTGTTACCGGATCGCTCACGCAGGAAGTGTACAGGGTTGAACAATGGTTTGCAAAAGATATTGGCTTGGTTAAGTTTATAGATTATACTGCGTCACCGTTTGATCAGCCGGCAGATATATTAAATGCAACACGTACCCAGGTGTTTTAAGTAGAACGCAATAAATAAATAGCAATGGCTTCACCCGTTGAAGCCATTGCTATTTATACAAGTACCTTGCATTGTCGTTAGTTGATTTTCCCGACCATCTTTGCAGGATCAACCCATTGATCAAACTCTTCTGCAGTTACATAACCCAGTTTCACTGCCATTTCTTTTAAAGTAGTACCTTCTTTATGCGCCTTCTGTGCAATCTCAGCAGCTTTATAATATCCAATCTTTGTATTTAGTGAGGTTACCAGCATCAGAGAATTGTCTACATGCTTCCTGATATTGGCTTCAATAGGTGCCAGTCCTGCAGCGCATTTGTCGTTAAAACTTACACAACCATCTCCTATTAACCTGGCGCTATGAAGGAAATTATAAATCATCACAGGCTTAAAAACATTCAATTCAAAATGACCATTACTGCCGCCTATGCCAATAGTAACGTCGTTGCCCATTACCTGGGCCGCAATCATGGTGAGCGCTTCGCACTGCGTTGGATTTACTTTACCGGGCATGATAGAAGAGCCTGGTTCATTATCAGGAATAAACAATTCACCAATTCCGCTGCGCGGACCAGATGATAACATACGAATATCATTGGCAATTTTCATTAGACTCACAGCTACTACTTTCAATGCACCATGCGCTTCAACAATTGCATCGTGTGCAGCAAGTGCTTCAAACTTATTTTCCGCCGTTATAAACGGCAACCCGGTAAGTACCGCAATTTGTTTTGCAACATTAATATCATAATTATCCGGCGTGTTAATACCGGTTCCTACAGCAGTACCGCCCAGGGCCAGTTCCGATAAATGTGCCAGTGAATTTTTGATTGCTTTCAAACCATGATTTAACTGAGAAACATAACCGCTAAATTCTTGTCCTACAGTAAGAGGTGTAGCATCCATAAAATGCGTTCTTCCTATTTTTACTACCTGCATATATGTTTTACTTTTTTCTGCAAGGGTATCTCTCAGCTTTTCTATTCCGGGTATCGTTACATCAATCAAAATTTTATAGGCTGCAATGTGCATGGCGGTTGGAAAAGTGTCATTGGAGGATTGAGATTTATTTACATCGTCATTTGGATGCAGGAATTTTTCTTTATCAGTTAATTTACCCGCGTTCAATACGTGACCGCGATAGGCTATCACTTCATTTACGTTCATATTACTTTGTGTACCACTTCCTGTTTGCCAAACTACCAAAGGAAATGAGTCATCCAGTTTTCCATCCATTATCTCATCGCAAACCTTTCCAATCAAATCAGATTTTTCTTTGGTCAGCACCCCGGCCTCAAAATTGGTAATGGCGGCGGCTTTTTTAAGATAGGCAAATGCGCGAATGATTTCTTTTGGCATTTTATTGATGTCCTGCGCAATTTTAAAGTTGTCTATACTGCGTTGGGTCTGCGCACCATAAATGGCATCAACCGGAACTTTAACTTCTCCCATGGTATCTTTTTCTATTCGGTATTCCATATAGCTTTTTTAAGGTCACAAAGGTAAAGGAGAAAATTGGCTGTGATTTAAAATTAGCAGATGACTTTTGTACAAACCAGCGATGATTTTTCATTATTTTTTCAATTCAAATAAAACACCCGGTATTGATAAGTACTACTTGGGTATAGCAATGGCATGCGGGTACAAATAATATTTTGAATCATGAGTTTTACCTAACTTTCTCAAAATTCTATTGAATGGCATTGCAACCATGGCGAAAAGCAATTGTAATACGCATAGCAGATGAAACAGCAACCACGAGGCGATTTTGGATACAGGTTCCGGAGTTGAATACTTTTGATTTCATACCCGGGCAATTTGTAACAATTGATTTACCTATACATGAGAAACCCAATAAGCGCTGGCGCAGTTATTCTATTTCTTCCTGGCCCGACGGCACCAACATTTTTGAACTTGTAATTGTGCTGATGCAGGAAGGAGCCGGCACGTCTTATTTATTTAATGAGATTAAAATTGGCAGCGAATTATCCATAAGAGGGCCACAGGGTGTATTTGTATTACCTGAAAAAATAGACAGGGACCTTTTTTTCATTTGTACCGGTACAGGCATTGCACCTTTCCGTTCAATGACTCATCATATTCTGAATAAAAATGTTCCTCACCATCATATATACCTGGTTTTCGGTTGTCGCAAAATCAGCGATGCACTATATGGGGAAGAGTTACATGATCTGGAACAACAGGTAGACAGTTTCCACTACCTGCCAGTGTTCTCGAGAGAGGAACCTGAAAATAAAGATCATCTTATCAGGACCGGTTATGTACATTCTGTATACGAAGAGATCTGCCGCAAAAAGAGTAAGGAAACAAGCGCCGGCGTGGAAATGCAACCAGCTTCATTTTACTTGTGCGGATGGAAAAATATGGTAGACGAAGCAAAAAAACGTATCATGGATCTTGGATACGATAAGAAGAACATCCATCTTGAATTATATGGATGACTTATAAGTACAATGTTAAATTAAATTATTGCGGGGCTGTATGTTCATACCAAATTTGCAGGGTTCCGAATTACAATCACTCATCGATCCTCTTTCTGAATTTGTTTACCTGCCTGTTACGGATCGCATACGCAATCCATGCGGTTGTGAAGGCAATGAAAAGAATTGCAATAGAATAAAATAAAACAGGGTTCGATTCAGCCATGGATTTGGGTTTAATTTGTCTGCAACTTGTTGAATAATTAAAACACAAAATAAGGGTTACCTTCAAAATTTAATATAAGAATAAACATATAGTTTTCATAATGACCGGCTACTATAAATTTGGTTTGGTTAACCCCGGAGACACTTTTTTAGGGGTTGAAGAATCTGCTGGATTGTCTTTCATATGTTCCGGGTTATTACGCATAGAATAAACCGGCGCCTGGGGTTGGCTTATATTTTTACCTGAAAGATCTTTATGAAGTCGCAATATTTCAGCATGACTGCTCAACATTTCCTTTTCAAGTTTGCCAATCCTTTTTTTAAACTTAGCTAATTTCAAAGTGCCGCCGATAAATCCAGTTCCAATGGCGGCAAGAATAATTCCGGAAAAGACAAAAATGTCTATGGTAATATCTAATAAGGCAAACATAAAATCCCGGGGTTTAATTAAAAAACGCAATAATGCTGATTCTTATCGCAATTCAGAAGGAAGGACTGAGGTAGTTTTTCCTGGGATTTTAGTTCCGCAAAATAATGTTTCCGTTTAACCTCCGGAAATATTCTTTTCTACCAATAATCTAATCTTATCAACAGGTATGCGTTTCTGCTGCATGCTGTCCCGGTACCGGATGGTAACGGTATTGTCTTCTTTTGTCTGGTGATCAATGGTCACGCAAAAAGGCGTACCTATGGCATCCATCCGGCGATAGCGCTTACCAATTGCATCTTTTTCTTCGTAAAAACATCGGAAAGAGGATCGGCATTCATCCATTATTTTCTTTCCAATTTCTGGCAAACCATCTTTTTTCAGTAATGGCAATATTGCAAGTTTTACCGGTGCCACGTTGGGTGGAAATTTCAGCACTACCCTGCTATCGGGCTTTTCAGTCGTACTTAGATCTTCCTCAGTATATGCATTGCTCATGATTAGCAGGAACATTCTGTCCAACCCTATCGAGGTTTCAATTACATACGGTATATAATTTCCATAAGGTTTACCGCTTGCATCCAGATCATTATCGAAGTACTGCATTTTTTTTCTGCTGTATTCCTGGTGAGTTTTCAAATCAAAATCAGTTCTGGAATGAATGCCTTCCACTTCCTTAAAACCAATCGGAAATTCATATTCAATATCACAAGCTTCTTTTGCATAATGAGCCAGCTTAACATGATCGTGATAACGATATTTATCTGCCGGAATACCCAGGCTCAGGTGCCATTTTAATCTTTCTTCTTTCCAGTACTTATACCATTCTCCTTCTGTACCCGGCCTGATAAAAAATTGCATTTCCATTTGTTCAAACTCTCTCATCCGAAAAATAAACTGCCGGGCAACTATTTCATTGCGGAATGCTTTGCCTATTTGTGCTATCCCAAACGGTATTTTTAACCTGCCGGTTTTTTGCACATTCAAAAAGTTGACAAAAATACCCTGTGCCGTTTCTGGTCGCAGGTAAACTATATTATCATTGGGATTGTCCGATGCAATGGCACCAAACTCAGTTTTAAACATCAGGTTAAACTGGCGCACGTCTGTCCAGTTAGCAGTACCGCTTATACTGCATTTAATTTTTTTGTCCTCTATTAATTTTTTCAACCCTGTAAAATCATCTTTTGCGAGCAACGCTTCCATTTCGGAAATCAAATCATCGGCTTGTTTTGTTTCCTTTTCACCCTTGGCTTTTAATTCCTCAGCAAACGCTTCAATTAAATGATCAACCCGGTATCTTTTTTTGCTATCCTTGTTATCAATCATCGGATCGCTGAAATTATCTACATGCCCGCTGGCCTTCCAGGTAGTGGGATGCATAAAAATAGCGGCATCAATACCCACAATATTGTCCTGCAGCTGGGTCATGCTTTTCCACCAGTAATCTTTGATATTTTTTTTCAGTTCACTACCATACTGGCCATAATCATACACGGCACTTAAGCCATCATAAATTTCACTGGAGGGAAATATAAATCCGTATTCTTTACAATGAGAAATTATTGCCTGGAACCTGTTGTTATCGTTTGCCATAGTGGGTGCAAATATAAGTTGGCTGGTTGAAAAGTAAGCGGGTTAAGCATTTCCTTCATCATTTTTCAGTTTATCATTTTCCTGGTGCCTTGTAGCATCACGCAGGTTCTTTTTTTCAAAATTTTTTTGCAAAGCAGCAGTGAGATCAACACCCGTTTGATTGGCAAGGCAAATCAACACCCATAGTACATCAGCCATTTCATCACCAAGTTGTTTTCCCTTGTCTGACGCTTTGAAAGATTGCTCACCATAAATGCGGACCATTAACCTTGATAACTCTCCTACCTCTTCCATTAATATTCCAAGATTGGTCAGTTCATTAAAATAACGGACACCTGTTGTTTTTATCCAACCATCGATCTGCAATTGCACCTGCTTTATTGTGAGGTCGTTCATTATTCTTTGTTTTTTGTATCTATGAAGATGGTAACCGGTCCATCGTTTAATAAAGATACTTTCATATCGGCTCCAAACTCTCCTGTACCAATCTCTTTACCCAGATCTGTTTGCAGTTGTTTTATCAACTTTTCATACAATGGAATTGCAATTGGTGGTTTACTTGCCTTTATATAAGAAGGTCTGTTTCCCTTTTTGGTAGCAGCATGCAGGGTAAATTGACTGACCAGCAGGATCTCTCCGTCTTTGTCTTTCACGCTACAATTCATCACCCCATCTTCATCATCAAAAATGCGCAGGTTCACAATTTTTGCGCTTAGCCATTCGATATCGTCTAGCGTATCTGCATCTTCAATACCTGCAAAAACAAGCAAACCCTTCTGAATCGAACTCCGTATCTGGTTATTAATGGTTACACCGGCCTGTGCTACCCGCTGTATGACTGCCCGCATGATTGTAAATATTGTCCGTAAATTTACTATTCCATACAATAGTAAAATCGATGATAGACGTTTCGGGAGAAATAAGATTTAAGACTTTTCGCAGTGGCGGAAAAGGCGGACAAAACGTAAATAAGGTGGAAACCGCTGCAGAAGGCAGTTTCAACGTAGCGGGTTCTGTTTTATTATCTGATGAGCAAAAAGAAATCCTTCAAAGAAAACTGGAAAACCGCATCAGTTCGGAAGGGTTTTTGCAGGTGAGAAGCCAAACCCACAGAACCCAGTTGTCTAATAAAGAAGAAGTGGTAAAAAGAATGAATGCCCTGATTGATGAAGGATTGAAAAAGAAAAAATCGCGGATTGCAACAAGGCCTTCAAAATCATCTAAAGAAAACCGGGTGGAAAATAAGAAAAGAAAAAGCGAAACAAAACAACAAAGGCAAAAAATCCGATACGCTGATTGATCAACTGAAAATCACTTACTATGAAAAAGCAACCCATGCTGCCCTTCTTACTTGCGATACTGCTGATAGTGTTCGCTGCTGGATGTTCCAAAGAATTCAGCTCCAGTAGTGGTTACAAGGGAACGGGGAACCCTGATGATAGCTTCAATTTACGCATCGACTTTACGCCTGTTTTTGATACTGTTAAATTGAGCTTTGATTCTACTTATACCAATTTCTGGGAGGAACCATTCTCAGTCTCTGCTTTTAAATTCTATGTCTGCAAATTCGATCTAATCAATACTGATTCAGGAACCGTATATCACATCAACCCCGATAAATATTTTTTGATAGACGCTGCGGATTCAACAACCTGGGCAGTGAAACTGGCATCAAAGCCATTTAAGTATAACCGAATCTCTTTTTTGATTGGAGTTGATAGCATTCGTAATGTGAGTGGCGCACAAACAGGAGCGCTTGATCCTTTGAAGGGAATGTTCTGGACCTGGAACAGTGGTTATATTATGGCAAAACTGGAAGGCAGTTCGCCTGTGTCTTCGCTGGCGGGCAATAAATTTGAATATCATATCGGTGGTTTTGCGGGCCAGGAAAATGTTCTCCGGAAACCAACGATATTGTTTCCATTTGGTCAGTTCTCACAAATTGTGGCCGATAAAAAAAGTATTATCAGTGTGAATGCAAATGTGGCTGCCTGGTTTTATAATCCGCACCAGATAAAAATAAAAGAAAACCCTTCCTGCACCACACCAGGCCTGATGGCAAAAGATATATCTGAGAATTATTCTAAAATGTTTACCGTTACAAAAATTGTAAACAATTAATGCGCAAAAAACTATTCACTATAGCGGTCGTTGTTTTATTAAGCGCTACCACGATGCAGGTGAATAGTTGTAAAAAAAATGATGCCGTTCAGCAAAGCAACTCCCTAACCTTTACTGTTCCCCCGGGTTTTCCGGAACCGAAATACAATTTCGGCAATAATCCATTGACAAAAGATGGATTTGAATTAGGAAGGAAATTATTTTATGATGGGCGACTTTCTAAAGATGGAAATTTCCCCTGCTCGTCCTGTCACCAGCAATTTGCCGCGTTTGTAACTTTTGATCATGATTTCAGCCATGGTTTCAATAACCAGTTCACAACCCGTAATGCGCCTGGCTTATTCAATCTTGCATGGCACACTGCATTCCAGTGGGATGGTGGTGTAAATAACCTGGAGGTACAACCGCTTGCACCTATTACAGCGCCCAATGAAATGGCAGAAGACATTAATAATGTTATCAACAAACTAAAAGCAGATAATATTTATCCGGGCATGTTTAAATCGGCCTTTGGTACAGATGAAATAACCAGTCAGAAGATGTTGAAAGCATTGACACAATTCATGCTGATGCTTGTATCAGCAGATTCAAAATACGATAAGGTTAAAAAGGGGCAAGCAGTTTTTACTTTGGCTGAACAAAAGGGTTATACAATTTTCCAGGCAAAATGTGCCAGCTGTCATGCAGAGCCATTGTTTACAGATTTAAGCTACCGGAACAACGGTCTTACTTTGCATCCGGATTTAAAAGATTATGGCCGGATGCGAATTACCAATGACAATGCTGATTCAATTAAGTTCAAAGTTCCCAGTCTCCGAAATGTGGAGCTGACATTTTCGTATATGCATGATGGCAGGTTTTATACAATTGACCAGGTTTTAAATCATTATTCAACAGGAATCGTTCAAAGTTCCACGCTTGATCCTTCGCTTAAAAACGGCATTCCGTTAAATATTGAAGAACGAAGCAACATAAAAGCCTTCTTAAAAACACTTACTGATTCTACATTTATCAACGACAAAAGATTTGCACAACCGCAATAAAAAACCGGCTGTTTAAAAGCCGGTTTCATTTATGAAGATAATTGATCAGGATTTGCGTTTGCCTTTCAAAGTTTCTAACAGGTCCAGTTGCCTTTTTACTTCATCCTGTTGTTTTTGCTGGTCTCTTTTATTTTCTTCCAGTTTATCCTGCAGGTTTCTGATTTTCTTCTCATAATCTTTCTGATCATCTACCAGCCCGTCATATTTGCGCTGACTTTTCTTTACCGTTTCTTCCTGGTCTTTGATCTGCACTTCAAGATTATAAGCATCAATTGAACCTACCATATCATTCAATAATTCTTTTGCCCCGTCCAGCGATGTATTATCGGGAGACGTTCTGGCCTTTACATCTTCACTTGATTTACCCACTACCAATGAAACCACCGTAAGATCTTTTTCTTTCCGGCTCTTTCTTTCAATTTTAAAATAGAGGTCGCTCATATAATCCTGCGATTCCCGTAATTTATAGTTCCGGAAAACTTTGAATCCTTTGCTATCATTTCCTTTTATTCCTTTCCTGCTCATATATTCCGACACTGCTTTTTCAACAACGGATGCTGAATAAGGTAACTCAATAATGGCGGCCGGTTGCGTGGTTTTTTGAAATTCGGTAGTGGCTTCAAATGCCTGGGGTTGTGCTTTCAGAAATGTTATTGATACAACAGCAATCAAAAGCGGAAATATTCGTTTCATACAATTAGTTTTATAATTTATAAAGATGTAATGCGGGTTCGTTAAGTTGCATTGAAAGGGAAGTTAAAAAAGAAACAGCAGCAGCACAAAAAAACTAAATTTGCCAAAATCACTGATTCATTGAGTAGTATAAAAAAATTAGCGGGACAAACCATATGGTACGGAGCAAGTACCATTTTCGCCCGGTTTTTAATCTACCTCCTAACGCCTTATCTCACGCTCAAGTTCCGGGGCACCACTGCCTATGCTGAAATGAGCCTTGTTTTTGCCGCGATCCCTTTTTTGAACACCCTTTTTATTTTTGGTTTTGAGACTGCCTATTTCCGTTATATCATTAAAAACGAGCATAAGGAAGATGTTTATGATACCCTCAGCTCTTCCATACTGGCCAGTACAACTATTTTAACTCTATTAATCCTGGCATTTTATAAGGGTCTCGCCAGTTTTATTGGAATTGGAGAACACCCGGAATATATTTTACTAAGCATATTTATCATTGCATTTGATACTATTTCGGCATTGCCATTTGCAAAACTGCGGCATGAGGGGCGTCCCCGAAAATTTGCGTTTATACGTATTGGTGGGGTACTGATAAATATTGCCATCGTGTATTTCTTCTTATCTATATGTCCCGCACTTTTGAAAAAATACCCCAATAGTATTTTTCTTTTACTGTATAATAAGGATTTCGGGGTTGGTTATATATTGATAGCTACCCTGGCCCAAGCCGCTTTTCAGCTGGTTATGGTATCTGGTCAATTAATCAGGTTCAAATGGAAATTGAATGTTCCATTATGGAAGGAAATGATCATTTACTCCATACCATTGGCCATTGCAGCTTTTGCCGGAATAGTGAATGAAACTTTTGATCGCATTATGCTGCGATGGTGGGCACCGGGTACCGCTACCCAGGCATTGACAGATGTAGGGATTTACAGTGCATGTTATAAGCTCTCTATTCTTATCAGCCTTTTTATCCAGGCTTTCAGGATGGGGGCAGAACCTTTCTTTTTCAAACAATCTGTTCAGGAAGATGCTCCGCGAACCTATGCCAGGGTAATGAAATTTTTTGTTATTACTATTACTGTGATGTTCCTGGTAGTTGCTTTGTACATCGATATCTGGAAGGGTTTTATACAAGATAAAAAAATGTGGGAGGGCCTTAAAGTTGTGCCGATCCTTCTTTTTGCCAATATGTTTCTGGGTATTTATATAAATCTTTCTATCTGGTACAGGTTGTCTCACAAAACTTCCCCGGGCGCTTACATTACTATAATTGGCGCATTGATAACACTCATTATCAATTATATTTTTGTTCCACACTATAGTTATATGGCTTGTGCATGGGCTACATTTGCCTGTTATGGTTGTATGATGATAATATCATACCTGTGGGGACAAAAAGTATATCCCATTCCCTATGCGTGGAAAAAATTAATTGCCTACATGGTTATTGTAACATTGTTGTATTTTGTTCATCATGCAGCAATCGCTTATTGGTCAAATCTATGGTTCGATTATATTCTGGCAACGCTGCTGCTGGTTTTGTACAGCCTCTTTATTCTGAAGATAGAAAGAAAAGAATTTCAAAAATTACCCTATATCGGCAAATATATTCATTGAACACTTTAATGGTTTACTATTTCACTTCTTTCCTAACCTTTCAAAAAAGGGTTATTTCTTTTTTCAAATTCTATTGTAGTGGGCTCACCATGACCCGGATACACAACCGTAATTCCGGGTAATATCCACAATTGCGTATGTATGCTATTGATAAGTGTTTCAAAATTACCACCAGGCAAATCAGTTCTGCCGATACTCATATTGAATAACACGTCTCCACCGATAATAAAATGCTGGGCTTCGCAGTAAAAACATATATGGCCCGGACTATGCCCCGGCGTAAACAACACTTTTAATTCATCATTACCCAACCGAACCACATCATTTGCACGTAAAAAATGCAAAGGACCTTTGTAATTGTCGAAAGGCATATTCCACTTCAAACCTGCTAACGCCGCATTTTCCAGGACAACCTGTTCCTCCGGATGAACGTATGGTTCAAGATGCCAGGTGTCGTGAACGAATTTATTTCCAAATACATGATCGAGGTGGCAGTGTGTATTTAACAAATATTTAGGTACCAGTTTATTTGCAGAAAAATAATCAGCCAGTTCCCGGCGTTCATTACCAAAGTAACAACCCGGATCAATAATGATGGATTCACCATTTTCATTATGCAAAACATAGGTATTTTCTGCAATCGGGCTAAACACAAAAGACGTAACTGTAAACATAATCTGATCCTTTTTTGCGGGTGTATCCGTTTCACCCAAATAGCATAATTTTAAAGACTAAATATCCGGTATGCAATTTCAGAAGAATAGTTTGACACAACAATTTTTTAGCATGAAGAAAACAACATTGTTTACAATAGCCCTTTTTGTTGGGAGTTTAACATTTGCGCAACTGGGAACAGTAGAGTTCGGCAAAAACAGGGTGCAATATAAAAAGTTTAAATGGGCCTATTATCAAACCGATAATTTCAATTCTTATTATTACGAAAACGGAGAGCCACTCGCCAAATTTGTAGCACAGGTTGCTGAAAAAGAATTACCAGACATAGAAGGGTTTGTTGAATATGGTTTACAACGCCGCGCCAATATTGTTGTCTATAATAATTTTAACGACCTGGAACAATCGAATATAGGTTTAGGTCTCGATTGGCAAACTTCCGGAGGAACGACCAAACTGGTCAATAATAAAATGCTGGTTTATTATAGCAGCGATCATGCCAACCTACGTAAACAGGTACGTAGTGGCTTGGCAAGAATATTACTGGATAATATTTTATTTGGAGATGACCTGGGTGAATTTGCGGCTAACCAGGCTTTGCTGGATCTTCCCAAATGGCTGACCGACGGATATGTTGATTATGCCGCTGAAAACTGGAGCACTGATCTTGATGACCAATTGAAGTCAGCTATACTTTCTGGTAATTACCGCAATTTTTATCAATTGGCATTTGATAAGCCTTTGCTCGCCGGACACGCGTTCTGGTATTATGTTGCCGAGAAATATAAAAAAGAAAACGTTACTTATTTTTTGTACCTGGCAAGGGTATATCGCAACCTTAACAGTGCATCCAACCGCATTGCAAAAAAGAAGTTTAAGGAAGTATTGAAAGACTTTATGGCGTATGAGGAAGAGCGTTATGATAAAGATATCCGTGGCAGGCGCAATGCACCAAAAGGATCTGTTCAAACTACCGAGGAAACAACCAACAACAAGAAATTCTTTCGATATTCTCCCAACCCCGCGCCGCGCAGCCAGACATACGCCATTACCGAATATAAGAACGGTCAATATTGCGTAGTGCTTTATGAAAATTTCATCAATCGCAAAGTTTTATTGAAAACCGGTGTAAGGCTCAACGAAAATGAAGTCAATCCCAACTATCCTTTAATAGCGTGGGACGGCAGGGGAACTAATGTAGCGGTACTTTATAGTTCAGAGGGTAAAATAAAATTATTTGTTTACGATCTGATCAAAAAATACAAACCCATAAAACAAGACATTCCGGAGTTTGACCAGGTGCAGGATATGAAGTTCATGCTTGATAGAAATACACTTTTATTTAGCGCAGTACAAAAGGGTCAATCGGATATTTTTGTTTATAAAATAGATAAGCAAACTGTTGAACAAATCACCAATGATGTTTACGATGACCTGGATGCAACATTTGTTGCCTTCCCCGGAAAGACGGGCATTATTTATTCATCCAACCGGCCTTCTGCCAAAGCAGTTTCAGGTGACACCGTTTTGCCTTCCAACAATCGTTTTAATATATTTTTGGTTGACAACTGGAACAAAAGTGAATTCCGCCAGATATCTCAGCTAAGCCGTCTGCAATATGGTAATGCGCGTTTCCCAACGCAATACAATACCGCACACTTTACTTATGTAAGCGATGAAAATGGTATCGGCAATCGATGGGCCGGTTTTTTTCATACAGAAAAAGCAGGTGTTGATACGGTTTATAAAGTGGGTGATGATATTTTGCATAACCCTGCCGGTATTGAACTTGATTCTGCATTGAAGGCAAATAACAAAACGGAGCCTGACTCCATGTTTACTTTTTCACTGACCAACGATTCTGCCTATGTGTTCCCGCTCACCAATTATCAAAGTTCATTGAAAGAAACAAAGATTGCCGGCGACAACGGCCTGGTTAGTGAAGTAAGACAGGAAGGTGATTTGCTTTTCTTTTATAAACTAAAAGTGGATGAAAGCAACCTCAAGAAAAGAAATATCAATCCACAGCCAACAGATTTCAGGAGGAAAACCATTGAAGCGGCCAGAATAGCAAATGCGCAGGCAGCGAAGGCAAACAAAGCAAATACCTCCGATACCACGAGTAAGAAAGATGCATTTGAATCCGAATTTGATAGTGATAAAAAGGATTCTGCAGCAGCCAACCCTGTAGTTACAGAAACCCGGCGTGACAAAGCTGCTCCTTCTCTTCTTGACAAGGCTAAGCATTACGATTATAAATTGAAATTCTTTGCAGATAATGTATCGGCTGCTTTCAATAACGATGTATTGGTTAACCGTTATCAGCCATACACAGGAAGTCTGCCCGTGGTGTTGAATAGCAATGGTGGTTTTAACGGGTTGCTCAAAGCCAGTGTGTTTGATGTGATGGAGGATCTTCGTTTTACCGGTGCCATGCGTTTGCCACTTATCAATACGGTTGGTACAGGTTCCGGTTTTGTGGGTGGTGTTGGCAGCACTCCTTTTGTTACAACAAATAATTCTTTGTTTGATGCAGGTGGTGAATGGTATGCAAGGTTTGATTATCTGAAGAAACGACTGGATTATTCTGCATTGTATTACAGGGAAACACAAATTGGCGCCATCGGTAATTATAACGCCAAGCTATACACTAATCTTTACCAGGGAATTGTAAAATACCCGTTTGATAAAGTAAAAAGTATACGGTTGTCTGTAGGCGTAAGGACGGATAAGTTTGTGATACGCGCTGCAGATGATGTTTCATTAAAAGCGCCGGATAAAAAACAATCTTTTTTACTTACCCATCTTGAATACGTTTATGATAATACCCTAATGCCTACCACCAATATTTACAAAGGCATGCGGTATAAATTTTACTTTGATTTCAATAACAATCTTAAAAAGGATACACTTGCGGGTGGCAGGGGTAATTTTAATTTTGGAACTGATTTTCGTTACTACTATCCTATCTACCGGAATTTTATCTGGGCAGGACGTATTGGTGCAGATTTTAGCTGGGGCAATCAGAAAACATTGTATTATTTAGGAGGTTCGGATGGCTGGATGTTCCCGAAAGCAAACACCGCTTATACTCCGCAGGATCCTGACTATGCTTACCAGACACTGGCGGTTAACATGCGTGGTTTTAATCAGAACGTTTCAAATGGCAATAATGCGGTTGTGATTAACAGTGAGTTCAGGTTACCGGTGTTTACAACTTTTTTTAATAAACCTATTAATAATGCATTCCTGCGCAATTTTCAACTGACACAGTTTATCGACTTGGGTTCTGCCTGGAATGGAGCTTATAATAAAATACAAAGACCTCAAACCATTTATAACGAACCTGGTAACCCGATTGAAGTAAGAGTAAAAGCGGGTGGTATTGGTCCTTTTGTAGGGGGTTATGGATTTGGTGTAAGAAGTACGTTACTTGGTTATTTCCTTAAACTGGATGCGGCCTGGCCAATGGATCGTTTCTTCCGTGGAAAACCAATCTGGTATTTTGGAATGGGCGTGGATTTCTAATTTAGTTGATAATAAAAAACCGGTAAGATTTTACCGGTTTTTTATTGACGTTATCGAAGATCGGGCGTTATTAAAATGCTTTGGGTTTTGCCTTTTCTTTGATCTCCATTTCTGTTACAGTTCCGTATTTTTCAGCTATCTTTTTGATGTCCGCCGACTTGCCCACCAGTAAAAACTGCAATTTATCCTTCGGAAAATATTTTGCTACAATTTCTTTTGCCCTTTCTACCGTCAATCCATCCACGTTGCGCTGAAAATTATTGATAAACGAATCATCCAAACCATACCAGAACATCTGCGTTAATAGACTTGCCAGCTGACCCGAAGTTTCATAACGGGGAGGGAACTGTCCTTTCACATAATTTTTTGCAGAAGACAATGTTTTTTCATCGATTCCAAACTTGTGCAAGCTATCTACTACCTCCAGCGCGCCGTTAATAGTGGGCTCTGTTGTTTTAGTCGCAGTAAAAGTTGAGATTAAGAAAGTACCAGCATTTTTTAACGAAGAGAATCTACTTCCCGCACCATAGGTTAACCCGGAGCTTACACGCAATTTATCATTCAACCAGGAAGTAAATCGTCCGCCCAGCACAGTATTAATCACTTCAATGGCAACATAATCCGGGTTATTCCTGTTCACACCCTTTCCGCCGATATAGAAAGTTGTTTCTCTTGCATCATCTTTGTTTACCAATAACACTCTTGCTGATGCAGGATAGGTTATTGGTTTTGATGCAAGATTTTGTTGGGGCTGATTGCTTTTCTGCCAGGAGGAAAATAACCCGGTAAGTTTCGCTCTCATAGCTTTACCGCTGAAATCACCGGCTACTGCAATGGCCGATCCATTCGGTACATAGTTGCCCTTATAAAAAGCCAGCAAATTTTCCCTGGATAATTTAGCAACAGAACTGGCATTGCCAGTTACGAGGTTTCCATAAACGTGATCGCCGTACATAAATTTATCCCAATATCCTGCTATAACCTGCCTTGGTCTTTCCTTAGCCTGCTCCAGATTTACAAGCGTGCGCTTTTTTTCTTTCTCAAATTCATCTACATTGAAAGCAGGGCTTAATAACATTTCCTGGATGATTTTTAAAACTTTGTCCTGATCCTTTGCAACAAATTTTGCAGACAGTCCGGCAGACTCCTTGGAAGCATAGGTAAAAATTGATGCACCAATAAAATCCAATTCCTCCTCTATTGCCTGTTTGCTGTAGCTTTTTGTTCCATGTTGTAAACATTCAGCAGTAAGTGATGCAAGACCAGCTTTGTCTCCATCATAGATTGCGCCGGCAGGAATAATAGCGGCCACATTAATTACAGGGACTTCGTGTTGTTCCATCAGGTAAATGGTCAACCCATTGGGCAAAACAAATTTTTCATAAGCCGGCAATTTAAAAGCCGCGTTATTTGTCTGAGCAATAGTGGGTGAAATAAATGCGAGTGCAATAACGGTTGCGATTATGTTTTGAATATATTTTTTCATGACTTATTCCTCCACGTTAGTTTTTAAAACCCCTACGGTTCTGTTAGATTTACTGAAATACAGGTTGGCGACGCGCTTTACATCTTCTGCCGTTACCTTGTTATATTCTGCCGGGGCATCAAACATTTTTTTATAATCGCCAAAGAAGACTTCATAAGTACCAATATTATTGGCTTTGCCATTGATGGTTTCTACCTGGTCGTAAAATTCAACCAATTTCTGGTTTTTAATTTTTTGCAACTCCTTTTCTGAGATACCATCTTTTTTAATTTTCTCCATTTCTTCATAAATACTGTTTTCAAGGTCTGATTCTTTTATGCCTTCATTTGCCACGGCATAAAATTGAAAAAGGCCGGGATCAAAACTTTCATCTAACCTGGTAAAAACATTGGTGGCCACTTGCTTCTTATCTACCAAGGCAGAATACAACCGCGAAGAATTGCCATTGGAAAGAACCGAACTTAAAATACTTAATGCATAATAATCTTTGTGCTTTGTTTCAGGTACATGATACGCAATCATAAGATAAGGAGTAGCCACTTCCTTTTTGACAGTAATTCTTCTTTCACCAGTTTGAACAGGCTCAACCAGGTGAACCAATGGTGGCGCAGGTTGTGCTGGGATGGGAGCAATAAATTGTTCCGCCAATTTTTTTATTGCATCTGGCTTTACATTACCCACAATTACTACAACGCAGTTATTGGGTGCGTAATAAGTCCGGAAATAATTTTCAAGGTCCTGCTTGGTCCAGTTATTAATATCTGTTTCATATCCAATCACCGGCCAGTGATAGGCACTTTCCTGGAACGCAGTAGCTTGTACGGCTTCGCCCAGTAAACTCCAGGGTGAATTTTCAAGACTGGTACTTCGTTCAGAAAGCACTACTCCTCTCTCGCTTTCTACCATTTTTGGATCAATACTCAAACTGGCGATTCGATCCGCCTCCAGGTCAAAAATTGTATCGATAGCAGATGAAGGGAACCAATTGGTATACACCGTTACATTTTCTGTGGTATACGCATTATTGGCGCCGCCATTAAATTCCATGGTGCGATCAAATTGCTTTGGGCCATATTTTTTTGCGCCATTGAACATCATATGTTCAAAAAAATGCGACAAGCCGGTTATACCCGGATGCTCATTGCGGGAGCCCACTTTGTAAAACAGGTACATGTTGGCGTTAGGAATGGAATTATCTTCCAGCACCAGGAACTTCATCCCGTTCTTTAAAGTAAAGGATACAACATCTCCTTCTTTGTTTTGTGCATTAACCGAAAGACAATAAATCAATAGAAAAATCAATCCGAATTTTCTCATGGTAAAAACTTATAGATTATCAATAACGAAACACTAAATATATACCGTTCAAAATAGAAAGATGAACCACTTGTAAATTATACCCATATTCCTTTAAATGCTTTTAACTATCCTATTTTTGAGATAGAAGTGTACCAGCATCTATCAATAAGATATTGTTACTTAGAAGAAGTGCTTCCTTTTGAAACAATTCTTTCTGGGGCCAGGATTTGATCACCAGGCTTTCTGATTGTCTTCTGTTTCCCGTCTTTTCATATACAACCTGCCTGACAAAGAATTCGGGCACCCATTCAAAAAACAAAGACGGTACCCCAAACTCGTCCCATGAAGCCGTGATATGCCGGGTCTGCTGGAATAAATTTTCTGGAGGACGGATAAAGTAAATAGTGTCTATCCCTTTATGATAGCCGTCATCTAAAAAAGATTTCAAAACCTGGTATTCGCTTTTAACGGGTCTCAAAAATTGAATCGTAAAATTGTACCAGGCGTTTGCAAAAAACACAACAGCAATAGCAATCATCAGCAATAAATTTTTCCTGCTGCTGCTGATAAGAGAAAAAAATGTTTCAAAAAATAACAGGCATACCGCTACATCCAGCGCCAGCAAGGTTCTGTTGGATGAATAATTTTCCTTTACCAATAGGGAGGGCAGATAGATGAGCATTAACATACCAAACAACCCGGTAAAAAAAAACAGCCTGTTTTTAATTGCCCCGGCCAGTCTTTGGAAAAAAATGAAAATCGTCCACGATGCAAATACAATTGCGTAAAATAATGAACCTACAATATTTCGTTCATTCATTAGGAAAGTAAAATGAAATGCACTGGCCATGGGCCTCGTAAAAAAGAAAATCAATTTATGCCAGGGATCAGTAGCGAGCCCGGCCCTCTCGCTCGAAAGAATTTGATAAAATGTAAGAGACCATTTAAAAATAATATAATAGCTCGCAAAAATGAAAATTGACATAGCTATCGCAATGCAATACAAGCGAGTTAACTTTTCTTGCGCTATCAGATGTATTATAAAAGGAATAAAAAAACATCCAAATCCATTCTGATAAGTAAACAAAGAAATGAGTCCGAATAATAGTGAAAATATTACAGCGAACATTTTATGGCTTTTTGCATTGCTTTGTGACTGGAATCCGTTAAAAAAGATGAATCCGGAAACAAGGCCTGCGGTATTGGCTATAAATAATTCCATGCAGGCAGCCCATTGCACTGAAACTGAAAAAGCCGGGCAGCAAACCAGGTAGATCATAGTAAAAGAACAGAGCCATTCAGGAAGACCCTCGCGTATAATAATTCCTTTTAGTATATAGTACCAAACAGGAATACAGCATATCCATCCTAACAAAGAAAACAAACGCAACCTGGTAATTCCATGGATAGTGTCAATCGAACCAAATAGCTGGCTAAACAACAGGTCTGTTATATTTCTGCCCAGCGGAAGAAACATATGATAGTTGCTTCCATTTTTATACAACCATAACTGCACCAATTCATCGGTATAGGCATATTCTGAAAAGAAGAGTGGATAATAAATTAACAGCACCACAACCATCAATGAAGCAATAATGAGTAAATCCTTTTTCTTCATAATAGATAGTCGTATACAAAAAGTTATGCGACGAGCAAATATATTCAATTAGGTGAACCACCGAGACACAGAGACACAAAGACTGTCTTAAGTGAACCATAGAGAAACAGACACAAAGTTGCACTGAGAAATACTTTGTGTTACCCTGTGTTTTTGTGGCTCCCTGGTTCATTCAACAAGAGATACCGAGCTATTTCCAAACATGAGCAAAATAAACAATCAGGTAACTCAATATGCAAATGAAACTATTAATGGTAAAGGGCTTCAGGATATTTCTATTGATACATTGAAATTTAATAAAATAACTTGCAATAGCCCAGCATGAAACGGAAGATCCGATATCCCAAAAGTCAAATTGTCCGTTGGTAAGATGAAGAAGCTGGAATAATTCAAGTCCAATGGAAAATATAAGTGGTAAATAAATTAATAGAATTATCCATTTAAAGCGCGATGCTAAGTTAGGTAATAAATAAATACCAAAATAATTAGTAAATTGTAGCTAAATTATTTGGTTATGTATAAAGGAGTATCTATTCAGGCGTTTAATAAGTTTTTTAAAAAT
>JBBQZZ010000011.1:0-135625 GCA_038207265.1 Chitinophagales bacterium
AGGTAAGATGCCGGAGTTGGTTGAACTAACGCCAATCCATGTAGCAGGACGACGATTGTCATTTACAATTGTTTCATCAAAATAATAATTACCATTGGCATCGGTGGTTACTGTCCAGGTTTGATCATCACCGGTATTATATACATTGTCTGCACCCGGGCTTCTCAAATCAACCACTATACCAGCAACACCCGGTTCATCAGCATCTTGTCTGCCATTGCCATTTAAATCTTTCCAGATACGGTTACCAATTTCACCCGATTCTGCATCCAGCAATACTTCCAGATCACCCAATGCCGCTGCCTTACCCATGTTGGTTGGATCAGTACCATTTGATTGAATTAATTCCATTCGTCCAGACATATTACCAGCATTGGCGCCAAGGCTATAGTTTTTAATAACACCATTTGTAAAAGATTTATTAACCGGGTCAATTGCAGTAGTAATTACTTCATTGAATCCTGGTAAGAAAGCGAGGCCGCCATTTGTTTTAAGATAATGACCCGTTACTGTTGAAGCCGCATTGAACGGAACAGGCACGCCTGTTTTTGTAAAATTTTCATTGTAATAATAATATTTTCCACCGGGGCCATAACTTCCTCCCCATGGTGAAGTACCGGGAAGAGCAGCTGGGAACGTACCAATCATTGCAGGGTTGTTATCCGCAACACCTGCAGTAGTTGTAGTAATACCATTGCTTGTTACGGTACCCCCGTTCTCGAGCGTCCAGTTTGAACCATTGTTACCAGCTCTTAAAACTTCACCTGCAGATAAAGCTCTGTAAGTTTCACCAGCTACGTTACCAGACTCAAAATAATTAGCATAACCCGCCTGGTCACCAAAACGGTCACGCAGACCAATAATCATTGCACCGTCTACATCAAATTCAAGCGTACTGAACATTGGTTGAGCATAATAAACACCTGTAGCATTGCTACCTGTTTGCGCACCAATTAACCCGGTACGTATCGGTCCGCTGATTGAAATGTCACCATTGTTCTGCCATGCACTCCAGTAATTATTTCTAAACTCATAACGGAAATCTGCATTCGTAAATCCTTTACGGTGTGATAATGGGAACCTTAATACTTCAGTAAATGTATTGGTGGCAATATTAAATTCATAAACTACTCCGGTCAGGTTTGCTGTATCAGCAATATTATGAGCGGTTACAACTTCCTTGGTACAGATTCCACCCACATATATTTTGCCATAATGCATTTTCAAGGCCATCGGATGCCAGTTCGTTCCGGTAATTCCCGGATCAGGTATTGCCCATGTGCCGGTAACATCTGCATTACTGAACGAAGATTTTAAAGGGTTACCAATATTAATTCGATGTAATTTTTTCTGAAACATGTTTACGATGTACAAATCGCGTCCATTATCTGCCAGTTCAATTCCGCCAATTCCTCTTTTACCAACTTCAGCAAATACACCAATGTCTGTATTAGCAGTGCTTGAGTTGGCAGGCAATGGAGAGATGCGGGGGTCGGTACCCACATTAATTCCCAATGCGTTTACATCAAGTAGCATGGCTGGGGTTGAAGGAACACCAGTGAGATCAATTTGCGATTGATAAATGGCACCGATTCCTCCTGGTCCAAAGCCCGAATGTCTTTTTAAATAAGCAGACATAAATAATATGCGTGACTCACGCTGCCATGCTAAACCAAAAACAGACCCCAGGTATTGGTTTTTTACCCGGCGCGTAGCACCACCATCATTGCTGAGGTCGTAAGGAAAAACATATAGGTTGTTATTATCACCTGCGTTTCCGGCACCTGTTGCAAGTGCGTCACCGTTTGTATATGCACTGGCAGCAACATAAGGGTTGCTATTATCTGATAAAAATTTCTTGGTCGCAATTGCGTAATCAATATTCACCGCTGCTGCTCCGGCAATAACAAACTGTATATTACTTCTGTCTGCCGCTTTTCTTTTTGAAGGATAATCTCCTGCAGTTGCAGAAAATTCTAACCTTACTGCCAAACCATTTACAATTTGCGCTGCAGAAAAACTATAATTGCCCGCAGCATCGGTAACAGTGGAAGCTACCAGTACATTTGAGGCATTGTAAGCTTTGATGGTAACAGCTTGCTCGCCTGGCTCCGAGGGATTTACTGCATCCTGAATGCCGTTATTGTTCATGTCTCTAAACACAGATCCGCTCACCTGGGCGTCAGCATTTTTGCATTGTGCTACACTCAGTAGCAGGATTGCTGTGTAAAGTTTGTAGAATTTCAGTTTCATAAAAGGTACGTTTAGTTAGGCTTCTCACGGTTCAGGGCTTCTACTTAGTATTAAACATTCAACGCTTATTAAGCTGCCAGTATTAATACTGTTACTAATGCAAAACTACTAGGATAGTTTAGAATTACTAAGTAGCCAGATAGGTATTAGATGAAATGAACTTTTAATTCGACCAATTGAAACATAGAGTCTTTAATGAGTGGAAATGCTTAGACGGGCCTTTTTTTGAGTAGAAATTACGATACCAGACAGTTAATTAACTGAACCTGCACCAGTTAATTTACCATCGGGTTTATACAGCCATTTTTTTAATGACTGATCGTAAATGAAGTAGTAAACAGTCTCCTGTTTCTCGCGTGGCGCTATCAGGTTATAATTGAAATCAACAGCATTGATCAATAGATTCCCGTTTTCATCGGTTCGGATGCGCCTCACTTTATCATCACCACGGCTTCCCAATCCGGCCAGGGTAAACTCTTCCTTTAGTGACCCCGAAAAATGGCCGTTTTTGGTCAGTGCAATTGAATAAATGGCCGGGCTGCGGCCAGTTCCAAAATATAGTCTGCGCTCTCCCGTTATATAACTAATGCCCATACCCATGACGTCTTTCCCCATTATTTTATCTGTAATTTTCTTTGTTTTAATATCAATTGCATAAAGTCCGCCCCTTTCTACAAACCTATCAGAACCCAATACTGTTGATACATACAATACAGATGCCTCACATAAATAAGCCATGCCTATGATTCCATAAGCATTGTTGACTGTAACAGAATCGGGCATTGGCAGTTGGATGAATTCATTCATTATGCCGGTACTGCCATCAACTTTGTAAACTGTATTCTGACTGGCCAGTGTATTATCCAGAATATTAATAAACGGTGCCGGGGTTATAAATATGTTGCCTGTTTCATCTAATAATATAGAAGCCAGCCAACCACCTTTCTTCCATGAAGGATGTTGGTAATAACGCAGCGAAGGGTGCCCGGGAACACCTGCATTTTCCACCAGCACCAACCCCATTTTCCTGATTTCAGATGTGCTGAAGAATGATTTGGCAGGATTGAAACCAGACAGTGATTGTACAAATGCGGGATTTGCTTTGCAGTTGTTTGACTGAAATGCAACCTTATCCTCTTTACAGGAGATGATACTACTAACAATAAAGAAATAAAATATTTCGCGCTTCATTTTTATCACTTAAACGGCACAAACATAGGACCGCAAAAACAAGGATATATCTTTGTTGTATAAACGCCGTTTTCCAAAACGGATTCGGACCAGCAATACTCGCTGCCTTTTCGGTCATCATTTTTTAACTGTGCTACATACCAAACCACCAATGAACTGTTATTGATGTTTTCTGGTTGTGGTTCAATAAATTTTTCCGGTCCCTGGTGATAATCTGTATTACAACAGGGACCAATGGTTGATAAATCATTTTCTCCTTCGTCGCGGCCGGTTTCATGTTTTGTAACATAAACAAATGAAAAATCACCTTTACCACCATCTCCAAACTGACCATTGCCGGGTTCCATATAATAACCACCATCCAGCGATGCCAGCTTATACATGTATCCTTCTTTTGTATAATTGCTCAGGCTGTTTTGTTCCTGCCATTTTTCCTGTTCCCATGTTTTCCATTCTTTTCCATCCCAGTTACTGAAATTACTGTGCTGTTCTGCAAATGCTATCCTGAATACCGGCCGGTAAGTGCCATTATTACCACAACCTCTTCCATTGCTTGCACACGTAACCCTGAAACGTCCGTCATTGTAAAACTCGTAGCGTTGCTGATAATTATAGTTGCAGGGAGTTGGCCATCCTTCGCTTCTGAATACCTGCTCCAATACAAATCCAATGACATTATTTTTATCGTCCTTCAACTCTGCCACTTTCGGAGTTTCCCAGGCAATCACTGCCGCCTGACTGAAATAAGGACAACCCACCGCATCGCTATAACCAAAGCCATCGGTACCACTATAATTGACATGCCAGTCAACCAGCTTTGCACTGCGTAAAACAGGTTTATTATTAAAGCTCACGTCAGAAATCCTTAATCCATCGCTGCTGGTGAGCATATATTTCATTGACCATTCATTCTTTTTCAAAACTTGTTCAAGTTCACAAAAACAGGATGTAATCTTATCGTCCTGCAATTTTTTTTCAGTGAGCGCTGCTGCCGGACCTGTATTGCCAACATTTGTCCACCGCAATCCAACCAGTCTCTGATCGGTTAAATCCACGATTACCCATAATGCTTTATCATTCTTAATAAAGGTTGGTGCCACACATAGATGATGACTGCGTTCACAACGGGATCTATTAAGCGCAGTTTTGGTACTGGCCATCAATGCATCTTTTTCACCGGGCTTAAAGCCAAGTGATTGCTGTACTTCAGGAGAAGCCGCTGCTATCTGAACTGCCAGGTTTTTCAATACAACGGGAATGTCTGGTTGTGATTCGGGTTGATGAGAATAAAGTAATACCTGTTGTTGCTTCACATCCACAATAGCGAATGATGATAAATTCAGACCATAATTGTACATTTCAACGCGGTAAAGGTTTGACAATGTTACCGGGTCCTTAACTGTTACAATATCACTTTGCCTGGCCGGATAAATTCCAAATACTTCATTTCTTAATGGAAGGTGGTCATTTGTAAAAACATATTTTGTGAAACCTGTATCGCTTAAAGCAATGAGTTGTGCCAATAACTGATGGCTGTTAAGACTATCCTGGCACAGCATGACCGGCAAAGGATTTTTAAGTGCTGCTTTGATCAGCGATACCCGTTGTTCTACAAATGGAAATGTGCGCAGGCTGTCTGCATTCACAATTATTGAATTCAATACATCTTTATCGTAAGCAGGAATTATGCTTTTGGAAACAGCGGCAGGGTTATCATTGCAGCCTGCAATAAAAAATAAAGTTGACAACAGCAGGCAACCTGTTGATAACAGTTTAGTTTTTTGTTTCATCCTGTTTAAAAGGGTTTGCATACAATGGGTTATTGCAAACAGAAGAATCAGATAAACTTAATAAAAATTGTATCAGATCATACTTCTCCTGCGAAGTTAACCGGAAGCCGTTAATTAAATTATTTTTATATGGGTTCTTTCGGCCATCACCCGCATACACACCTGATACGATATTCCTACCACCCTGCTCATAGACTGCTATTACTTCATCCAGTGTAGCAGCACTTCCATCATGAAAATAGGGAGCCGTATACAGCAAATTGCGCAAAGTAGGAATACGGTATTTTCCCATATCAGTTTTCCTGCCGCTACATTCTATCAATCCCTGATCAAATCCCGGATAAGCTCCGTTACTATCTACATTATACAAACCGGTGTTCTGGTAATAAATCCTGCTACCTTTTTCATCTTTTAAACCGGGTGTTGAAAAATTAATACCATTGTGACAATTGCTGCAAGCCAAACGCGCTGAAAAAAACAATTCCTTTCCTCTCTTTTGTGTAGCAGTTAAAATATTTTCATTGCCGGATTCCAGGTACCTGTCAAACGTTGAATGAAAGGAAAGAATAGTTTTGACAAAGCATGCGATAGCATATTGTATGTTTTGTATTGTTACCGGATCGGTTTGCCCGGGAAATAAAATTGACATTTGTTTGCTGTAAAACTCATCTTTTTTTAAACGACCTATGATTAATGCTTCGTTCCCTTTCCATCCCATTTCAACAGGTTGACTATGAAACAAAGGATTATTAATTTGCTGCTCGGGGAAATGTATGGTTGAATCTGCGAATGTGAGGTATTTATTAAAAGCAAGATTTATAAGTGCGGGCGCATTGTGCTGCAGGTTATCTCCTAACGCACCGGTAGAACGACGATAGCTATCTGTGAAAGAGAATTTTGGATCATGGCAACTGGCGCAAGCTTTTGTTTGATTGAAAGAAAGCCGGCGATCATAAAATAAATATTGCCCAAGATTTGCTTTGGCAGTTGAAAATGGATTTTCATCCGATAAGTAAACACTGTCTTTTATATAGGATGGTATTCGTTCTGCAAATCTTTTATCCTGCAACCTACCCTGGCTGTTGAAGCAGGATAGAACAAAGATTACCAATCCCAATACCACAAAAGATATAACGATACAGATTTTCATGGATGGTTAAAAATAATCAATCATGGTGGTTTCATTTACCATTAATAACGTAATTTAAATTTTAAACGCTGATACAACATGAAAAATTTTTTGCACCTTATTTTTTCGATGTCCCTGCTTTCTGCAAATGCGCAGGAGAACTATTTGCTGATAGGCACCTATACAAAAGGCAAAAGTGAAGGGATTTATGTTTACAAATTCAATAGTAAAAACGGAGATTTTTCCGCTGTTAGTAAAATAAAATGCTCCAACCCATCTTACCTGGCCATTTCCCCCAACCAGCAATGGGTTTATGCTGTTGATGAAGCAGGTAATAATAACAATGTAGGAGGCAGTGTGGCAGCTTATTCATTTAATAAGCAAAATGGTGAGCTTCGTAAAATCAATCAACAGCTTTCAGGTGGTGATCATCCATGTTATGTAGCCGTTGACAAAACAGGAAAATGGGTTTCGGCTGCCAATTATACTGGTGGAAGCCTGACCGTTTTCCCAGTACAGGCAGATGGTGGACTTGGGCAGTCTTCGGCACATATACAGCATTCGGGGAACAGTGTTGATAAACAGCGACAGGAAAAAGCGCATGTGCATTGCACTTATTTTTCAAAAGACAATCGTTTTTTATTTACCCCGGATCTTGGCATGGATAAAGTAATGATTTATTCATTTGATGATAAAACAGGAACACTCAAACCGGCACCACAACCTTTTGTAATGTCAAAACCGGGTTCCGGCCCCCGGCATATCGATTTCCATCCCAATAACAAATACGCATACCTGATAGAGGAACTGACAGGCACCGTTGTTGCATATAAATACAGCGACGGCAAATTAACAACCATACAAAATATCAGTGCCGCACCAAAAGATTTTAAAGGAGGTATGGGTAGTGCCGATATTCATGTTTCACCCGACGGTAAATTTTTGTATTGCAGTAACCGTGGTGAATCAAATTCCATTACCATATTTAAGATTGATAATGCAAGCGGCAAGCTTACAGTTATTGGTTACCAGTCTTCGTTGGGCAAAGCGCCCCGTAATTTCAATTTCGATCCATCAGGTAATTTTTTATTGGTTGCGAACCAGGATACTGATGACGTTATTATATTCAAAAGAAATGTTAAGACAGGTTTGTTAACTGATACCGGAAAAAAAATTGAAGTGGGAAATCCTGTTTGTTTGAAATGGATTTCAAAATAGATGATGTAAAGTTTGCACAGACAACATGATCAACGCCTGTAAAACCAGTTTTGCAGATATAGATTATCTACGCGATTTGTTCCTGCAGGAAAACAATTTCCAAATCAGGTACAACGCGGTTCATGAACGTGGTTGGTCAGACAGTTATCTAATCTCTTCTGATAAAGTAAACATTGGCTATGCTGCAATAAAAGGGAATGAGAACAGAAATGAAAGGAATTCTATTTTCGAATTTTATATAGTTCCCGCATTCCGGCATATCAGTACAAACATATTTTCAAAAGTTTTGGATACTAGTGCCGCTGTTTTCATTGAATGCCAATCAAATGATCAATTGCTTACTTCGCTCCTGTATCAATTCGGAAAAAATATAAACTCGGATACTATATTATTTGGAGCAGGTCATACAAGCGACATAATAACAAACAATATTGTTTTCAGAAAACGCAACGAGGCAGATAATATGTTTCCACACCACTCAGAACCCGAAGGAGATTGGGTACTTGAAAAAAATAAAGAAGTAGTCGCTACCGGCGGATTCCTGTTGCATTATAATATGCCTTTTGCAGATTTGTATATGGAAGTAATGAAAGTCCATAGGCGAAAAGGGTTGGGAAGCTACCTGATACAGGAACTCAAAAGAGAATGTTTCTTATCTGGCAGGATACCGGCCGCCCGTTGCAGTATAGACAATATCGCTTCCCGAGCTACGTTGACAAGGGCAGGTATGGAAATAGCAGGATTTATGTTGCTGGGCCAGGTTAAATAACAAACCTTAGAAAATCCGTCTCTTGTGATTCCCGGCTTTCATTATTTTTAATAGCAAGTGCTGAGTGCAATCTTCAACAACGAATAATGAGCAAACCCTTCGCAAAAAAATACAGGCTTATCTGGGTATATGGATTTGTGCTGGCGATTCTTTTATTTATTTTAAAATGGCTGGAGCTGCGGTTTATTATTTATGATCACGCATTTGATATTTATATTGGCGCCATTGCGTTGACTTTTACCCTGCTTGGTATCTGGTTGGCACTCAAAATATCAAGACCGAAAACAAATACGGTATTTATCGAAAAAATAGTTTACCAATCAACATTCAATTTTTCAATGGATCATGCGGCACTCGCAGAAACAGGCTTAAGTACCCGCGAACTGGAAGTTTTACAGTTGATGGCAAAGGGTCTCAGCAACAAAGATATCGCGGATGAACTTTTCCTTTCCTTAAATACGATCAAAACTCACTGCTCTAAAATATTTGAAAAAATGGAAGTGAATAGCCGCATGAAGGCTATTGAAAAAGCCAAAAGAATAGGATTGATACCATAACCTTCATTCTTTGTGATGATATTTTGAGCTGCAATAGCAAAATCACCCAAAAGTATTAGCTCTTTTAATTTTCAAATATTGAGCTTCGCTGTTCATCATTCAAAATTATTACCATGAGAAAAAATATCTGGCAATACGGCGTTATCTCCGGTATCATCCTGGCGTTCGGCATTTTCCTCACTGCCGCCTATCATGATCAAATAGACTTCGACAAGAGCATGTATTTTGGCTATGCCATGATGCTGCTGGCTTTTTCATTGATTTTTGTGGGGGTTAAGAATTATCGCGACAAATACAATGGCGGCTCGATAAGTTTTGGCAGGGCATTCCGGATAGGGTTATTTATTACATTGATAGCGTCTACTTTTTATGTAGCGAGCTGGTTAATTGATTATTATTTTTTTATCCCCGATTTCGCTGATAAATATGCAGCACATGCAATAGAAAAACTAAAAGCCGGGGGTGCATCAGCAGCTGAAATCAGCCGACAGACCATTGAAATGGAAAATTTTAAAACCATGTATAAAAATCCTTTCTTCAATATACTCCTCACCTATTCGGAAATTTTACCCGTAGGCTTATTACTGTCCTTCATCAGTGCATTGGTATTAAAGAAAAAGAATGCCGGTGACCGCAGGCAGCAAAACCAGGAAGTAACTTCCATGTAGTTCATTGGAATGATTGCATAATACTGCATTTTAGATATAGATATTCCATATAATACAGGACACGTCAAAACACTATTACTTAAATATTTAAACAAAAAAAATGAAACTGGGAGCTTTTTCAATCAGTCTTGCCGTGAAGGATATTGAGACTTCAAAACTATTTTATGAAAAACTTGGTTTTACTTCATTTGGGGGGAACATAGCACAGCGCTGGCTCATTATGAAAAATGGAAATGCGATTATTGGATTGTTCCAGGGAATGTTCGAAAAAAACATACTTACATTTAATCCTGGCTGGGATGAAAATGCCGGCAAGCTTGAAACTTTTGACGATATAAGAATCATTCAACAAGATCTGAAAAGCAAGGATGTTGCATTTTCCTCTGAAGCGGAGGAACATACCACCGGATCTGCAAGTTTTATTGTAATTGACCCGGATGGGAATCCTGTGCTGGTTGACCAGCATGTTTGATATGATTTACGGTTTCGAATACCATAAAAAATTGGCATGCTCCAATTGATGCAGTGCAGTTTGTAAATGAAACACCTGTGATATGTTTTAGTGCTACCAGCTTCCTTTTTTATACTCACCAAATCGTACATGCTACCATTCCAGCTGATTTCATCTTCATCATAGATTTCAAAACCATTGCCGGAAGCATTACCAGACAGCGGAACTGAAATCACCACCAATTGTCCTGGAAGAAAATGCTTCGAAGCAATGGCCCCTTGCATTTCCCTTTTTATTGCCTCCCTGTTTTGCTGGTACACAAAATAAAATCCAACGCTGTAGAACAGCACCAAAACAAGTAATATCAACGACAATACTCTATTCATTCAATTAGTTTGGAAGCCCGAAAATAATAAACAATTACTGGTCTCACCTACCGTTGAAAATTTTATTCCTCATTCAATCGTGGCCTTAATCTCTTTTTTGCTTTATTAAAAATCATCATTCCTTTATCGAGGCCTTTGCGCAACTCCTTCTGTTCATTGACCGGCATCTTATATACGGAATGACATGCATCACTACAGCAACCATCATATTTTTCAGCGCATGCCGCGCATTGTATAAAAAGCAAATGACATCCGTTGTTATTACAATTGGTATGCGTATCTGCCGGCTTACCACATTGATGGCATTTTGAAATAATATCGCCGGTAATGCGCTCTCCCAGCCTATCGTCAAAAACAAAATTTTTACCAATAAACTTACTCTCGAGACCTGATTGCTTTACCTGTTGTGCGTAATTAATGATTCCACCTTCCAGGTGAAAGACATTTTTGAATCCATTGTGCAGCATATATGCACTGGCTTTTTCACAACGGATTCCGCCGGTACAATACATAATAATATTTTTATCTTTCACACTATCCAGCATGTCAACAGCCATGGGCAATTGTTCCCGGAACGTATCACTGGGCACTTCTATGGCTTTTACAAAATGGCCCACCTCATATTCGTAATGATTGCGCATATCAACCACAATCGTATCGGGGTCATTCAGCAATACATTCATCTGTTCGGCATTTACATACCGGCCTTTGTTTTCCATACTGAACGAAAGATCGTTTATACCGTCCGCTACAATCTTTTCCCGCACTTTTATTTTCAATACCCAAAAAGATTTGCCATCATCATCCACTGCAATATTTAAACGAAGTCCATTCAATGGTTCTATGGAATAGAGATAATTCTTCAATGCTTCAAAATTGCTGGCCGGCACGCTGATCTGTGCATTGATGCCTTCTTCTGCAACATAAATCCGTCCAAAAACCTCCAGTGCTTGTAAAGATTTGTAAAGTTCATCCCGGAATAATTTTGGATCGGGAACCGGGAAATACTGGTAAAATGAAATGGTAGTGCGGGGAATGGATTCCCGGTACAGACGTTCTTTCAGCTCCTTATTGGAGACGCGGTTATGTAATACTGCCATTTTCTTGAAATTTTAAGGACGTATGCCTGACGAACAAAATTTCTTAACGGCGCAAATATAATTTGTGTTGATTAATTGATCAAATGAATATTATCAGCAACAGGTATTTGCCCGATGTTGAGCGCAGCGCTTAAAAAAGCCTAAGAAACCCGGCAAGTGCCACTGCATAAATTTGTCTAACGGGTTCTGATACTTCCACCCAATATACCGCCGAGGCCCAACCGAATTCCTAGCTCACCTGTTTTCCCATTCAGAAAAGATGCCACCACATCAACCCTTAATACTTTCAAAATATTTTCAAGTCCGGCAAATGCCTCCACGTAATTATTATTACTATTTACATAAAAAGCGTTGGAACCTGCTACCAGGTGCCAGTTTAGTTTTCTGAACAACGGAATTTTATTGGTAAGCAAACCATTGAAATGATGTTCTAAATGTGCAACTGCATAAAATGAAGCCGTAGTACTATTCTCATAATAAGGTGCAAGTTGAAAACTGTTCAGGTATTCACTGGCTGCGATGGTCTGGTTTCCATTGAAGTGCTGGTAGTCCTGTATGTAAACCGCCTTCCTGTTCAAAAACCCACCGATACTAAAACGGTATTTTAAAAGTCCCAGCAATTTAAAATTCATTTCGTCCCATATGGAAAATTTCCACTTGTCAAAATTTACATCGCTGCCCAAAATACCTTTAATTCCTTTTGAATAACTCAGTGCCAATGTTGGATATTTTGATCCAATGGCCATCTTACCGCGCGGAAATTGAATATAACGCTGGCCGGGTTTGAATTGCAAGTTGATACCTGCTATTACCGCCTGGTGCCTGGCAAATTGCTGGGATATTTTTTCAAAAGGATAGTTGGGTGTAAATGTTTTGCCGGCATATTTAAAAACGGTAAAATCGGTAGTATTGCTTAGAGGCAGCCGATCTTCATATAATAAATCAGCAGTAACACGAAGATCGTTATCAAATCTTTTGTTGTAAGTGAGGGATCCAAAATAATTTTCATAGAGCTTCATATAATTGCGCTTGTCCAGCAATGTATAGATACTATTCACCAAAGGAGTAATAGGATTTTCTTTATTGAACTGGTTCACCCTTTTGCCGGCAGCAACCGTCCAGTTACTCCGGGTAGCGACACCAAACCCCTCTGCATCGCGATTGAAGGTTCGTCGTGAAAAATTCAATGTTCCCCAGGCATTAAGATGCGAGTTACTAAATCCGTATCGAAGGTGGGGTGTAAAACTTATTTGTTGCCGCAAAGCCGGGTATGATTTTCTAAACGTTGCTTCCGCATTTATCACCAATCCCTCTACGGAATTATAACTTATATTTTTCAACAACGGCTCCCAGTTATAAGAAAATGGATGAACCGGATCAAAGTTTGAACGGGTATAACCGTTCCATAAAATTTTAGACAAAGTAATATGTCCCTGTCTTTTTCGCATGGAGTCAATGGCGTGTTTTGACCGGGAAGAATCCCGCTGGTATTGAAATATACTATCCTTTATTTTATAGTCCTTTGCTTCTTCCGGTTCCAGCTGTACCGGACGTACCGAATCCCAGTATTGTTTTGATTTTTTATTGACGGCTGTGTCATAAGCGACTACTACATTGTTAAAATATTTTTTTCCAAATTGCGGGGCCACATCATATTTGTTGTAAACATTCAGAAAATTGCCAACCGCGTCAATACCAAATAAATTGAACGTAAAATAAATGACCTGGTCCTTGGTTTGCCAGACATCTTTGCTGATCGGAACATGAATTTGTTTGATACGCATGGTATCCAGTATTTCCAGTTGAGATTCTTTGCTGAGATTCAGTTCCAGGCTGTGAATGCGCCAATCACCTTCTGTTATATTGATGGTACCAAAAAAAAGCGGTTCGTATTTTCTGCGGGGAGTAACTTTTATCTGATTGATTTCTTTCCCGTCTTCAAAAAAAGAACCCAGGTATTTATAACGGTAATAGTTAATGGCTCCATCGGCGATGGGCGAAATAAATCCCCGCGGGTTGAGTTGGGAAATAAATACGGTTACGTTGTTATTATAGAAATTGATGAATGTGGGGAAGTTAAATCCAAAACCATTACCACCACTTTCCCTTCCGGACAGTACCTCGAGTTTTACTTTTCCCGGTTTTTTTGAAGCGATTTTTGTAAGCGATTCGGATAAATAAATAATACCTTTTCCGGCAGAATCAACACCCATATCTTTCCGATCATTGTCTTCAATTTTTTTCCCAAGTATTTTTTTAGGCAACTTACGGAGCCGGATAAGCGTTTTTATATACGCCTCACAGGTAAACGAATCAAGTGGTTCTACATAATCTTTTTTCTTTTTAATGGCGTTGCGTATGATTTCATAAGCAGGATCCTCGCCCCCGGCATGTACCACCACCTCTTTCATGATAGTTTGCTGCAAGCTTAATTGAAAATTCAGCGTGTTGGTTTCATTGGTTACTGTAATTGTTTTTTCCTGGCGACTATAACCAACATACTGGCAGGTAATGGTATAATTGCCGGCATCCAGATCCAGAAAATATTTTCCCTGGTTATTGGCAGTTGTTCCAATGCTGGTGCCTTTTATAAATACGGATGCATATTGTAAAGGAGTTCCGTTTTCATCGGTAATTGTACCGCTGATCCTGCCCGCATGTAACGTGAGAAATGAAATAGCAGTAAGAATTACCAAGGATATTTTTTTTCTCATCCGTACAGGTTTGTCTTTGGTTCCATTTTCGCAAAGGGCAGAAAACGAATTACGATGGCCCGGCAGCCACGAAAATAAAGTCAAAAGTTACTGATAAAATGGTTAGTGGTAAGATTGAGGGTTATTTAACAGTTACTGACCTATACGATACCAATAAAAAATTCAAAACAAAAAACTTAAAATGGCCAGTCGTTGCGGTAAGAAATGAGCGGGATAAACTTTGATGAGTATAGAGAAATGATATAAATCAGGATAGGCTCTGACCAGCATCGGCTGATATTTTGTTGTTATTGTATAACTCTGTATAGCAAAAAAACTTTGTTATGATTAAGAATATTAAATCACCCAAATATGTCTATTTTTTTGGCGGCGGTAAAGCTGATGGAAATGAATCCATGAAAAATTTATTGGGTGGAAAGGGTGCAAACCTTGCTGAAATGGCAGGTCATCCGGATCTGCGTTTGCCCGTACCCCCGGGCTTTACCGTTACAACAGAAGTCTGCACGTATTATTATGATCATGATAAAAAGTACCCCATTGCACTGAGATCTGAGGTGGAAACAGCATTATCAAAAGTAGAGTCACTCACGGGCAAACAATTTGGAGGCGAAAATAACCCGTTGTTGGTATCTGTTCGTTCAGGTGCCCGTCGTTCAATGCCTGGAATGATGGAGACAGTACTCAATATTGGTTTGAATGAAAAAACAATCAAAGGCATTATTGAAAAAAGTGGTGACGAAAGATTTGCCTACGATGCATATCGCCGGCTTATTATGATGTATGCGGATGTAGTAATGGAAAAAGGTGCGGGCCTTGAAGTAAAAAATGGGAAAGGAATAAGAAAAGTGTTGGATGAAAAATTGGAAAGCATTAAACAACAGAAAGGTTATACCAGCGATACAGACTTAACCGCCCATGAACTCAAACTATTGGTAAAAGAATATAAACAAACTGTCAAAGAAGAGTTGGGCCTGGCATTTCCCGAAGATCCGTGGGAACAACTCTGGGGTGGAATTGGTGCTGTTTTCGGAAGTTGGAATGGCAAACGTGCAATTGAGTATAGGCGTATTGAAAAAATACCGGACGAATGGGGCACTGCCGTGAACATCCAGGCAATGGTTTTTGGCAATATGGGAAATGATAGTTGTACAGGTGTTGCATTTACCCGTAACCCGGGCAACGGTGAAAACAAATTTTATGGAGAATACCTGATGAATGCACAGGGCGAAGATGTAGTAGCAGGCACCAGAACGCCCGCTCCTGTAAATGAATATTCAAAAAATGCACAAAGTAAAAAATTTACAACACTGGAAAAATCAATGCCAAAACTTTACCAGGAATTGGATAAGTACCAGCAAAAATTGGAGAAGCATTACAAAGATATGCAGGATATAGAATTCACCATTGAAAGAGGCAAGCTTTATATGTTGCAATGCCGTGTTGGTAAAAGAAATGGTATAGCCGCAGTAAGAATGGCAACAGAAATGCACGAAGAAAAACTGATTGACGCAAATACTGCTGTAATGAGAGTAGCCCCCAATCAACTGGTTGAACTTTTATTACCCATGCTGGATCCAAAAGCGGAACATAAACATACCGTTATTGCAAAAGGTCTTCCTGCAGGGCCTGGTGCCGCTGGCGGGCGCGTGGTATTTTCAACCGACGATGCTGTTGAATGGGCGCACAAAGGAGAAAAGGTTGTATTGATAAGAGAAGAAACCTCACCTGAAGATGTAGATGGCATGCATAAATCGCAGGCAATACTTACTACCAAAGGCGGTATGACGTCACATGCAGCTTTGGTAGCCAGGGGTTGGGGCAAATGTTGCATTGTAGGTTGCGGGGATATAGAAATACATCATGAATCCAAATCCTTTAGAGCAAAAAATGGCGTTATTGTAAAAGAAGGTGATTGGATAACATTGAATGGTACAAAAGGACTGGTGTATGAAGGCAGCCTTTCATTGGTCGCAATCGATCTGGATAAAAACAAATCCTATCGTCATTTGATGCAACTGGTTGATAAAATAAAAGTAATGGGTGTGCGCACAAATGCTGAAACGCCCGCTGATGCAGCACAGGGATTGAAATTCGGCGCAGAAGGAATAGGTTTATTCAGAACTGAACATATGTTTTATGGTGAAGGAAGTGAGCAACCCTTGTTCATGTTGCGGAAAATGATTGTTAGTAAAACAGAAAGAGAAAGAAAGATTGCGCTAAAGGAATTATATAAGTATGTAAAGAAAGATGTGAAGGATACCATGCTCATCATGAAGGGAAATCCTGTTACCATCAGGTTATTGGACCCACCTTTACACGAGTTTGTACCCCACGATGCGGCAAAGCTTCACGAGTTAAGCAAAGAACTTGGCATCAGCATGAGTCTATTGAAAAGACGTGTGCTGGCTTTGCATGAAAACAATCCAATGCTGGGTCACCGTGGTGTAAGATTGGGAATTAGCTACCCCGAAATCACCGAGATGCAGGTTCGCGCAATTTTAGAAGCAACTGCAGAATTACTCAAAGAAGGAAAGAAAGCATTTCCTGAAATCATGATACCTGTTACATGTTCCGTAAATGAATTGATACACCAGAAAAAAATTGTCGACCAGGTTTACAAAGAAGTATGTGAATCGTCAAAACTTAAGAAAATACCCTATTTATATGGAACCATGATTGAGATACCGAGAGCCGCCTTAAAAGCAGCGCAAATGGCTACCGTTGCAGATTTCTTTAGTTTTGGAACAAACGATCTTACACAAATGAGTTTTGGATTCAGTCGCGATGATATAGGCGGTTTTCTTCCTATTTACCTCGATCAAAAATTACTGAAAGACGATCCATTTCAAACCATTGACCAGGAAGGCGTAGGTGAATTAATAAAAATTGGTACGGAAAGAGGAAGGTTAACAAAACCACATCTGAAAGTTGGTATTTGCGGCGAACATGGTGGAGATGCGGAGAGTGTAAAGTTTTGTCATCGTACGGGCATGAACTATGTAAGTTGCTCACCTTTCCGCGTGCCTATTGCAAGATTGGCAGCGGCACAGGCAGCACTAGAATACCCGCGAAAGGAATATAATATTTCCCCCCGCCGGCATGAAAAGAAAAATGCTGTAAATAAAAAAGTATCCCGTACAATGGAAAAAGCAATGGCATATTGAAAAGCCAATAATACCATGGTGGTAAGACCTTTGAAAAACGACAATCTCAATGACGGTTGAGTTTTCCTGTAATAAACATACATTGCATCACTAATTTATGTTATGCAGGACAACAAGGCTACTTTTTTCGCACCACAACTGTATATAGAAAATGGAACACACGATATCAGTTTTTATATTAAAGGTTTTGGAGCAGTTGAATTAAGACGGTTTTCAAATGACGATGGCAGTATCCATGTTTCCGAGTTGTCAGTAAATGGCAACGTTTTTCACCTGCATGAAATTGGATCAAAAAAAGAATTCTTCAGTCCCGGAGAACATTTGGGAACCACTGTTTTGATTGGTTTGTTTGTTGCAGATGTGGATGCTGTAATGAACAGCGCAGTTGCTGCGGGTGCAACCATTGTATCTCCAGCTCAGGATCACGATTATGGTTATCGGCAGGGAGAATTAAGAGATCCTTTTGGACATTACTGGCTTATCGAGAAAAAAATATAAGCCTGTCTTACGTAGCATCTTCATACTTATTTATCAAACGCAAATAGCTGCCGGCCATTGAAGCAAATCCCGCCACCAATGCTCCAATCAATGCCGTAGTAAAGATCATTAGAAAAGAAGAACCTCCAAAAGGCAATACAGCAGCCAACCTAAGTGACATTACATGTTCGTTGGCCAAATCAATGAACCATGCCAATCCGCCCCATAGTAAAAAGAGTGCAATGAATCCAGTAAAAAATGCTTTCCGGGGTTGCTGCCGGATGCAAACCGCCACAACGAATGCCGCAACTGCAATGGACCACCAGGAGAAATACAAACCTATTACGAAACTTAATAAAGCGGTGAGTAATATAGAAACGATGAATTTCATTTATAAAAATTGATTGTTAGTAAGGAGATTGATTATTTGTTACTGAATTGCATCTTAAATTTTATCCGCCGATCTATAAAATCTTTCCCACTCATTACCCATAGCGGATAATACTTGCCATTTGCCCATGTATCGATATAAGCGTCATAATATTTGCTGCCGGGGTTTCCATTTTGCCCGCCCGGGTATACTCCATAGGCTTCTGTCTGCGGTGTTAATGAAACGATCATTCTCCAGCTGGGACCGTGATCCGTTTTTGTGGCATTAATAATATGTGTACCACCGCCAATGGGTAAGTGTAAACGACTGAGGGCAGGTAACCTTGTGAGGTGATTAATTCTTGTGTCTTTGAATTTAACCCAATCCAATTTTCCGTTTGCTTCCGCTTCTCTTAAAACAGGAATGGTTTTCTTAAATGCGGCGAGCAAATCATCGGCCAGTGTTTCTTTTTGTGGCGTGTTAATATTGTCAACATATTTATATGCAGAATCTCTCAGCAGACCTTCCAGCAATGTACTTTGATAAGGAAAAAACGAGGAATGTGTTTGCGCTGCTTCATCGGACCAAACAATTTTCTCAAGATTGTCCCATAAAACAGTAAAGACTACCGGGCCTGCTTCAGCCGTATCACTTCTCAGGTTCCAGTCTTTTAAAATGTTCCAATATTTTTTTTCGTCTTCATTCAATGATGATTCATTCATGTTTTTTAGTAACACCGGCCTTGCCATTTCGGCAAATACATTGTAATTGTTTGTCTGCAATTCCATCATATCCTGCGGAGTGATATCAGCCATTTGAGTTAAACGCTTGTTGATTGTCCAACCCCGGTAATTTGGAAAACTTCCACCGATATAATAAGGGTAAGAAGTATCAACAGGTAGTTGATTGGCACTACTCACAAATCCTCTTTCCGGATTTACCTGGTGCGGGTTTTCTGATTGAGGTATAATTCCCTGCCAGCTATAACTGCTATCTATACCCGGCATAATAAAATCGCCCTGTCTTTTCCATTTAGCGGGGAACTCTCCCTGGCACCACATAGCTATATCACCATTCTTGGCAGCGAAGACACAGTTTTGTCCGGGTGTGTGTAAATTCTTTATAGCTTCCAAATAGTCATTGTAATTCTTTGCGCGATCCAACTGGTAAAACATTTTCATTTCATTGCTGGCATCGTGTGCCTTCCATCTAACCGCATAACTCTTACCATCTTTTTTATGACTGTTATAATTGTCATCAAAAATAACGGGACCGAATACTGTATAAGCCACTGTATCAATAAATGTTGGTTTGTCTTTTATTTTAATGTGCTCATAACGGAATTCTGTTTGTTTCCATTCACCATTGTATAAATATGAACTGCGGGATGCATCTTTGAATTGAATAGTATAATAATCCCTAACATCCCTGCCGGCATTGGTAACACCAAATGCACAGCTATCATTAAACCCAATGATCACCCCGGCTGCTGCAGGAAATGAAACTCCATAGACATTAAAATTTGGCGTCTTCAATTGTATTTCAAACCAAAGCGATGGAAGATTCAACCCAAGGTGAGGATCATTACACAGTATTGGATAACCGCTCCTGGTTTTTTTACCATTGACTGCCCAGTTATTGCTTCCATTGTCTTTATTGGGTTTCAGAGGTTCTGCCGGTAACAAACTGCTGTCTTTACCAAATGTAAAATATAGTGAATCAGCAGAAGCAGGCGCTTTAACTGTTAGTGCCGGTTGATCAAATAAAGTTCCTTTCTGAATAATTGCATCAAGAGAATCTGGCCTTATTGGATTGATGGTTTCAAAATCCAGCTTCGACATAACATTCCTGGCGGATGTATATTCAAAATCATTTTCACTTCCAGCCAGATCATAAGCCATGTATTTAGTAAACAGCACTGTTTTTAAATTGGTCCAGGGTTCTGGCTGATAGCCGAGTAACTTATATTCCAACGGTAGTTGACTTCTTGTTAATGTTTTGATATAAGCGTTTACTCCCGCGGTATATGAATCACACATAAGTTTTGTAGCCGGATCTGATTCTACCAAAAGCAAAGATTTTTCGGCAGCATACCCCATACCCAGCCTCCGGAAATATCGATCTACTTTATTCAATACATCGAGGGTCCCACTTTTTTCCCCCATTATTTCGCATAACCTTCCGGCAGCTGCATGGGTTTGAAATTCCATTTGCCATAAGCGGAATTTAGCATGAAGGTATCCTTCAACAAAAAAAGCGTCTTCGTCATTTTCAGCAAAAACATGGGGTATTAATCTGTCATCAAAATAAACTTCCGCGTTACCTTTCAAAGTTGGAAATATTAAATCTTCGGCATAGCTAACACCAGATGGTTCGGCATTTTGCCATAATCCTTCCTGTGGACTCAACAATGAACCCAAAGGAGCAGGTATTAAAAGTCTTGACCCGAATAAGATAATCAATACAATTGTTACAGATACAGTAACAATAAATGGGACCAATTTCATAAGTTTCTTTTAATGAATTACCGAATTTAAAGGATTTTTTACTGGAATAAGAACCAGGCAATCATAACTGTTAAAGTAGCATCCCCCTTTTTTTGCATTTAGTTCACAACTACCAGCACGATCTTTTCTCTCAACACCCTGAATAAGTAAATAACCTATTAACGACGAGATTTGCAACTTTTACGTATTACCATAAAATTGTATTGTTGAGGGCTGTAACATTCAGGAATTTTGTGTCGTCATATAAGTAGGGAAGAAATTAAATCCTTCCAAGCATTAAACCAGCACTACCATAAATAGTCAAACCAGTGATAAAGATCATGAAAGCAAAGAAAACATATACGCACGGAATAGAAAAGAAAGTATTGGGTGTCTTATTCATTGCTCTCTTAATATTAAGCCTCATATAAATAAACGAATTTCTCATAAGCAGTCGTTTTGGTTGATGATACCCCGGATTCTTCCGGGGTATCACTTTTTAATGACTTTTTTGACCTTATTGGCTAGTGGTAAACAGGTATTTTTCAAATTAGTCAATTAATGCTAAAATTTACCAACTATCCGTTAAAATCACTGTCATCAAGGGTTTCATCAGATCAACGACCGTACAATTTTCAGGTATTACCACTTAATTGTATTGCATACAGTGTTTTAATACCGCAACTTTGTTTTATCAAATTATTATTACACTGGACAATTAGTTAAGCATAGGCAGTTTTAGAGGTTGTTAATCCGCGTCTAACCCAACACCGGCTCCCACGAAAACAGGAGCCGGTTTTTATTTGCCCTTACTTGAGTGCCTGAATTAATAATGCCAATTCGGCTTCTGTGTTGAATGCATGCAATATAATGCGCAAACGCTCACTTCCCTTCGGTACCGTTGGATAGCGTATGGCACGTATGTCCAGGTTTTTTTCCTGGCAGCGGAGCGCCAGCTTTTTGGCAAAATCATTTCCCTGAACAATTACCGCATGCAAAGGAGTAGTACTTATTAATTTTTCATAACGGATATCCTCAGCCTGAAATTTTTTCACAAGGTTATTCAATTGCTCTCTTTCATTGTTCAAATAAGGAAAAATTTTATAGGTATTTTTAATTGCCTGAACGGTTGCCGCTGGTAATGCAGTGGTATAGATAAATGAGCGTGAAAAATTAACCAGGTAGTTTCGCAGTAGATCCGAACCCAGCACTATGGCACCATGACAACCTAACGCTTTACCAAAAGTATGTATACGCGCAAAACAAAATTCCTGTAAGTTAAGGTGCTGAACCAACCCGGCTCCTTTCGTTCCTATTACGCCCGTAGCATGTGCTTCATCAACTATTAAATGCGCACCAAATACTTGACATAGCTTTACAATTTCTGCCAGGGGAGGCATGTCTCCATCCATTGAAAAGACAGATTCAGTTACCACGAAAATATTTCCTTTTGCCTGCTTCAGTTTCTTTTCCAGATCTTCCAAATGATTATGTTGAAAAGAAAAGGATGCTGCCAGGCTAAGCCTTATGCCATCCCGGATAGATGCATGGGACAAATAATCATACAGTACCGTGTCTCCCCTTTGTGGAACACAACTTAACAAACCAATGTTGGCATCATAACCGGAATTATAGATGAGGCCGGCTTTGGCGTAATGAAAATCAGCAATAAACTTTTCAGTCTCTTCTATCAATTCGGAATTTCCAGTTAGCAATCTTGAACCCGTACTTCCGCTTGCCAATTCACCGGGAATTTTTAATAACCCCTTTTTTACAATACCCAGGTAATCGTTTGAACAAAAATCAATCTTGCCATTGGGAAGAATCAGTTGCCGGTAAGCCCGCTGGCTGACTCGTTCTTCTATTTTTTTATATAGAAAATCTTCATTCATATCTTTACGCGCCAAATATCCTTTAATACTTTAATTGTAAAAAATAATGCTGAGCGCAGACATAAAAAATATACTGGGATTGCATTTACCAACTGATCCACGATGGGTAGATTTGGCAGGTATTTCAATGGAAGCAATTCTTACCGATCATGCTTATTGCGAACAGAAAGCAGCATTGAGCTGCATTTCATTGATTCAAAAATATTCAGATAAAGAATTACTGATAAAAGAATTGTCTCCCATTGTTACAGAAGAATGGGGACATTTTCGTCTCGTGCTGGCGGAACTGCACAAGCGAAAATTAAAACTGGGATTGCAACGAAAAGACCTTTATGTAAATAAATTACTGGAATTTCAGCGCAAAGGCGGCCGAACTGTAGAACGTTTTTTAGATCAACTGCTAACGATGGCATTAATAGAAGCAAGAAGTTGTGAGCGCTTCAAAAGACTAAGTGAAGGATTGAACGATGAATACATGCGCCATTTTTATCGCCGGTTTATGGAAAGTGAAGCAGGTCATTACACATTATTCATAGCACTGGCAGAGCATTACATAGATAAAGAACAAGTGCGCACCCGCTGGACGGAATGGTTAAACTATGAGGCAGGGATTATTAAGGATCTCGAAGTCAGGGGCGATCGCATACATTAATGAAACAGGTATCGGATATCAGGTATCCTACATCAGAAATAAAATTCTATCTTTCCGCCCCAACAAATTGCATTATGAAAAGAAGAACTTTTGTACAAAACAGCCTGCTGGCTGCTACAGCCGTAAGTATTATTCCATCATCCCGTTTAATGGCCAATGAAGACAAAAAGGTAAAACTGGCTTTTATTGGCGTGGGCCTGCGCGGTCAAAACCACCTCGACAATGCACTGCGAAGAGCAGATGTGGATGTAATAGCCATTTGTGATGTGGATGATCGCATGCTAACGATGTCAGCAGATATCATTAAGAAATCCGGTAAAACCATGCCACAGGTTTTTAAAGGTGACCCTTATGCTTATAGAAAATTATTGGAACTTAAAAATATAGATGCCGTAATTATTGCAACACCCTGGGAATGGCACAATCCAATGATCATGGATAGCTTGCAAGCCGGGATTAAATACATTGGTACCGAAGTTATTCTCGGTATTACACTGGATGATCACTGGAAAATAGTGCATGAAGCTGAAAAACAAAAAGCACATGTTACCATGCTCGAAAATGTTTGTTACCGCCGTGATGTAATGGCTGTAATGAATATGGTTCGCCAGGGAATTTTTGGAGAACTCATACACCTGCAGGGAGGATATCAACATGATCTGCGGGGCGTAAAATTCAACAACGGAGTTGATCCTTATGATAGCGGAGCTGAATTTGGCGACAAAGGATTTTCAGAGGCGCGCTGGAGAACAAATCATTCTGTTCATCGTAACGGTGACCTATATCCCACACATGGCATTGGTCCCGTAGCCCAAATGCTGAACATCAATCGCGGCAACCGGTTTTTATCTTTGAATTCATTTGCTACCAAGAGCCGCGGCCTGCATGAATATATAATAAGTAAGGGGGGTGCCAATCATCCCAATGCAAAAGTAGAATTCAAACTCGGCGACATCGTTACCACGCATATCAAATGCGTAAATGGAGAAACTATTTTATTGGAACACGACACAAATCTTCCCCGCCCCTATTCTCTTGGTTTCAGGGTGCAGGGAACAAAAGGATTATGGATGGATGTGAATCATTCAATCTATATTGAAGGATTGGCAGCAAAACCTCACCAGTGGGATGATGCCAAAACATGGCTGGATAAATATGACCATCCATTATGGACGAGGTGGAGCAAGGAAACGGAAAATGCAGGTCATGGTGGTATGGATTTTTTTGTATTGCATGGATTTGTAGAAGCTGTCAAACGCAAAGTGGCCACTCCAATGGATGTGTACGATGCAGCCGCCTGGAGTGCCATTACACCACTGAGTGAAATGAGTATTGATTTGGGTAATCAAACAGTGGATTTCCCTGATTTCACCAGCGGACAATGGATGTACCGGAAAAATGAATTTGCTTTAACAGATGCATTTTGAGGATTGTAAACAATTGCAATTTGTTATTGATCTACTAGAACCTGCCCTGCGTATGGAGGGGGTATGGACACTCATCCATTTGATTAAAATGCAGTGATTAAATTTCGGAGATGAATGAATTAATCATAGAAAAAGCGGCGGTACAATTTGGCAAGGGAGTACCTGACATTTCACCATTGGGTGAAGGACTTATTCACCGTACTTATAAAGTGAATTTTACTTTAAGCAACCCGATCGTTTTACAATGCATTAATCAAACAACATTTAGTCAACCCGAAAACATAATTAATAATTACCGCCTCATCCAGGATTATTTGGAACAACATCCATCATCCTGTGTACCACGATTATTAAGGTCCAACCAGGGAAAATATTATTGGATAGATGCTGAAGAAAATTTCTGGCGTGCTACAGATTTCATTCAGGGTTCTTACGCACCTGCAATTCCCAACAACACTGCGGAAGTCTATACGGCAGCAAAATGTTTTGCCCAGTTTACAAAATCGCTAAGCGGGCTATCTCCTGATCAATTTGATGTTATCATACCCCGTTTTCACAATTTAAATTTCCGTTACCGGCAATTTGAAGAAATCGTTAAAGGGGCACACATCAAAAGATTATTAAAGGCAACACATGTAATTTCTGAAATCAGGGATCATATATGGTTGGTCGATTTTTATAATACTGTTGAAACCGATGAAACAGATTATCCCACCCGTATCATGCACCACGATTGCAAAATCAGCAATATACTTTTTGATCAATCCAGTAAGGCTGTTATCTGCCCGGTAGATTTAGATACTGTCATGCCCGGAAAATATTTTTCTGATATAGGCGATATGATTCGTACCATGGCCTGCTCTGAACAGGAAAACAGCAATGCATGGGAACAAATTGATGTAAAGGCAGACTGTTATGATGCCATTATCAAAGGCTATATGGAAGGGATGGGTGATGGTTTAACAGCCGCTGAGAAAAAGAATATTCATCATTCCGGATTACTCCTTACTTATATGCAATGCATCCGCTTTGTCACAGACTTTCTGAATAATGACATTTATTATAAAACAAGTTACCCGGAGCAAAACCTCAACCGGGCTCTCAATCAAATAATATTACTTGAAAAGCTGGAGGCGTACGTTTCAAAATTACTATAGTCTTCTCATGTACCAAACCACCGTTGTCTTTTATTAATCTTCCATATTATTTAAGGACTACGGTGATTACTAAGCACCAAAATAATTCAATTCATCATCCAGTTTCAGAAACGGAAATTTCCTTTTAAGCTCTTTTGATTTTTCCAAATGCGTTGCCAAAAACATTTGATGTGCTTTGGTGGCAGGTTGAAAAGGTTTGTGTTTCCGGGCGGTGACAATTTTTTTAACTTCTTCCATTAATTGCCTGGATGGCTCATCAATGCAGGACAGTGCAAATTTCTCCAGTACAAATTCCGTTGCAGGGTAATTAGGGTGCACCATATCTATATCATAGAACCGATAATCGCGTAATACATCAATCACCAGTTCATAGGCGGGGAAATAATAAAGGCGCTCAAATTTATTAACCAGGTGATGAACCGATTCAATCAGTCTCGCCTTGCTTCGGTTGTTTTCCACCACGCCGTCGCGAATATGACGTACAGGACTAACCGTAAAGATGATTTTCAGTTTTGAATTAAAATGAAACAATTGGTGAATACAGTTATCCAGCACCGCGTTGATTTCTTCGATGCTCATCAGGTGCTTGTTGAACCATTGAGCAGGTGCGCGGTGGCAATTGGCAACCGCTGTATTTTCCATGGTGTTCGACCCGTTCGCGGAAGCAACAGCGGTTAGCCGGTATGAAAAAGAAGAACCCAGTGTAATGATTATCCAATCAGCCTGCTTTAAAAACGCATGGGCCTTATCTTGTGCCCCGTTGATCAAATTTAAACATGCATCCATACTTGTATTAGAATAAATGCTATGGTGATGCCAGCTTTGCCAAAGTTCATTCTGGAAAAAAAGATCCTCCTTCGAATATTTTGTATTTTGAACATAAGAAACCAGGCTACTCGATACGCTATAGGGATCAAACAATATACCGTTGGGATTTTGAATGACTTCAAATTTTAATTCCTGTAATTTATTACCTATATGTTCTGTAAAACAGGACCCAACCAACAGCAACTTATCATTGTAACCAAGTTGTTGTGGCAAAGGACTGATATGAATGGGTAACTGAAATTCCATGACTAAAATTCATAAGTTAACACAAACGTGCCGGAATACGGCAGACGGTTCCATGATTCAATAAGAGACTTAATATAATTTCGGATCAACTCAATTGCTGTCTCCGAAAGTTCCGGAGCCGGATACGATGTGCACATTTTTGCAAATGCATCTTGCGCAACTTTGTTGAAGTCTTCAAAATATCCCTGGTTAAATTCAATTAAAAACAGGTTGGCCATATTTTCTGCATAACTGGCTTCTTCAGGTATTACAATTTGTTTCCTCGTTTCACGATTTTCAAAATCTTTAATGTCCATTCCTTTATTCAACATGCTCATAAACGCTGTTTTGTAGCCCAGTGCCTTTTCTATGGCGTAGTGGCTCAAATCATGCAAAACATAAAAATTATCGGCTTGCATCCAGGTTTGAGAATTATCATCTCTTTTATACAATATGATATGTGGTTTACCGGTATTTTTTGTAATCAGTAACTGCATCACGCAAAAATTATATCCGCTAACCTGCTGCTGCTATGTAATGCTTCCATATTTAATTTACCTATTAACCCTTTTTCAATAAAATAAGGGATCATAAGTTCTGTATCCATATTACCTACCAATTCATCGTCTGCCATAGGACAACCTCCAATACCTTTCAACGCACCATCAAATCTGTTGCAACCCGCGTTCAGCGCTGCTTCCAGTTTTGCTTTCCAATTCATTGAAGAGGAATGCAGGTGAACTCCAATTTCATGTTGTGGAAATTTGTTGACGAGAGAATGGGTCATTGAAAATACCTGCACTGGTGTGGCCAGGCCTACTGTATCTGCCAAAGAGATTATTTTTATATCAAGGGCAGTGATCTTGTTCACCCAATGAAAAACAATTTCTTCCGAATAGACATCGCCGTATGGATTGCCAAAACCCATTGATATATAAACCACCAATTGCTTTTTATTTTTAAAACACAACTCCTGTATGTCTTCTACTCTTTCAAGTGCCTCTTCAATTGAACTATTGGCATTGCGTTGCTGAAAGGTTTCCGATACTGAAAAAGGAAATCCTAAATAAGTAATTTCATTGTGTATAACCGCTTCTTCAGCACCCCTGAGATTGGCTACTATGGCAAGGAGTTTCGTATGTGAACTGCCGAACGCTAATCCCCTCAGCACTTCTGTTGTGTCTGCCATTTGGGGAATGGCTTTGGGAGAAACAAAACTTCCAAAATCAATGGTATCAAAACCCACCTGCAATAACGAATTGATGTATTCAATTTTTTTAGCAGCAGGAATCAATTGCTTCCAACCCTGCATTGCATCGCGCGGACATTCTATGAGTCTAATCTTTGAGCTGTTTGGCATAACGGATGCAAAAATAACGAGTATTATTTAAGCTGCGCAATACGCTTGTGTATCTTGTCGCGTAACCTGTTGAAGAAGCTCTCCCGTTCCTTTTCTCCAATGGTACTAATCATGGTTGATTTCTTCATCAGGTTCTGCAGGTTAGCGTACATGGAATCATTAAATCGTTCATCGCGTGTACCAACAAAATACAATACACTATGATTGAGAAAACTAACGCGGTTTTCACCAATTTCAGCTAAATATGTGTTATCACCGAGGATCAATTCATTTACAAACATGCGGAACGAGGCTGCATTGGGTTTGGGTTTCTCACCGATATTGAATTTAAGTCCCATCTCCGCCTCCTTTTCGATATGATTGATTAATAGTTCTATTTTTTCGTATAAAATTTTTATATCTTTTTTATCGGCAAATGAACCTGCTTCTGCATAAAAATTAACCTGGTTTAATGAGCTGTTGAGACTTTCTATGTTCCAAATCTCGGTATTGGGTATCTGGTTATACATTTCAATTATTTTCCTGCCATATTCTGTATACTGTTCATAGATTGGATCCTGTAGCGAGAACTTCACTCCTTTCAATCTTTCATCATGCAAAATTGATTTCATCCAGAAAAAGCATTTAAAAATCATCAGCTCCGGGATAAGAAAATGTTCAAAATGCGGAATATCCTTCATCAGGCAATACAAATGTTTTTTCTCAAAACTATTGATGACCTGCAAATTGTAGAGCACGTTTTGCAAGTATTCAGCGAATGCTGTTTCGTTGCTGTTACCCTTCAAAATACCAGTAAAAATAAATGCATCGCTTTGCAGGTGCAGCAACTGATCCATGGAAATTTTAAAATGCCTGCACAGCGTATAAGTTTCTTCTAAATCAATTGGCTTTTCTCCCCGTATTCGCCGGTACGCACTGTCATTGCTGATGTTTAATAACTCAGCCACTGCATCAACCATCGAAATATGATTTGGCAATTGAGATTTAAGATGCTGGAACAACAGCACCTGCTTATTAGCTGGGTTCATGGGCAATTAGTTTGGCATTTACTGCAAACGGCCAGGCAAAATTTGGCGAAATCTGCAAGTCCTTATAAATGTAAGTTGATTTTTTGCAATTGACAATAGCGGTTTGGTATTTCTCGTGGCTGTTCTGGTGAATATTACCCGCTTATAAAAAGCAGGATCAGAAAGCAATTAGGGGTTGGCTAGTGGTAAAAGTAAATTTGAATAACAATTTATTTTATAACCAATAATCAAATTATGAAAAAAGATACCAGTATAAGGATCGTTATTTTTTGCATGCTATTGTTTGGCTGCAATAAGAAAGATGCTGCTTCTGCCAACCAATTACACAAAAGCGAGTTACTCATATCCGGAAGTTGGCAACTAACGGCTGTTATAGCAGATGAAGATGGAAACGGCAGTTATGAAACCAACAGGTTAGCTTCTTTCCCGGATTGCTTCAGGGACAATTATTACACATTCAAATCCAGTGGCAACCTGGAGGTTAATGAAGGTCCTTCCAAATGCGATCCAACTGATCCGCAAACATACAGTTCAAACTGGCAGCTAACCCAAAATGAAACACACCTGGTTTTTGGTGCCGATGAATATGTACTGGAAGAATTAACTGCTTCCATATTGAAATGGAAAGAAGAATATTCCAATGGAAGAAGCGCCATCACCACTTTTACTAAACGCTGATAAATTTTTTCTGAATGCAACAATAATTTCTTCAAACAAAACTAATTACAATGAGAAATAACAATTATTTACTGTCGCAACTGTTAATTTACTGCGCTTGTATCCTGGCATTTAGTTCATGTTGTCAGCCATGTGGTGTACAAAATCCAGATGTTATACCTGAGACGCGACAAAAAGAAAATTTCTACTATGTCCCGTCTTCTGTGAATTCACCATTGCTGAATACGAAACATGATCTTAGCTTATCGTTGCAACGTTCTGCCAGTCCTATGCATTCGGGCGTTGAAATCCAGGGTGCCTTTCTACCCGGCAAACACATTGGAATGATCACCAGTTATTCCGGGGGAGGGAATAAGAAAGACGATGACCTTAGCTACCGCAAATTTGAAATGGGTGCCGGTTATCTTTTACCTGCCGGAAAATACTGGCATTTTGAAATGTATGCGGGGTACGGTGTTGGTAAGATAGACAACCAACATGCTACCGGCGCTTCCATCATTAAAAGCAATTATTTTTTCGTTCAACCCGCCATGGCAGTCAGCAATGAGCAGCAAACCGTTCAATTTGGTTTTGTATCTAAACTGATTTCAAATCATTTCAATATAGGATTTCCTGCCTTTGACATAGATAAAGAACCATTCAGTGCCACCCAAATCCGGACTTTGCAAGAACAACCCAATCATATTTTTTGGGAACCTGGAATTGTATTTCGCTTTGGATGGAGACATTTCTTGTTTCATACCGGCTACTCGTCTTCTACTCACTTAACAAATTCCGATTTGCACCGGTCAAAAGGGAATTTTTCAATGGGAATGTATCTTAATTTTAATACTGGCAAATAGTCCCATATGCTAAAAGCCTATGCTTTTGTTATTTGTTATTTATGCTCGTTATCAGAACAGGCGCAACCCTACATCGATATTGCGCAGTTTAAGTACACGCATAGTCCTGATGCAGGATTATGGAGAAGAAATAACCAGCCTAATTACTTTGAGCATTTTAGTGCTGCCATAAATGTTCCATTTGTTTCAAAAAAAGACAGCAGTATTATTTTGTTAAGCCCCTATGCAGAAAGATGGGATTTTAATATTACAAATGCTGTTGGCAATTTCAATGATTTACCCAATCATCTCTATTCATTAATGTTACCATTCACTTATATCAGGCCGCTATCAGGCAGCTGGAATATAACTGTGTCTGCTATTCCCCGATGGAACGGAAACAACAACTCCGTTTTTAAAAATAGTTTTCAAATGGGAGTGGCAGTTCTTGCCAGCTATAAAAAGAAAGCAGGGCTTGTATTGAAAGCAGGGTTATATTACAATGCAGAACTATCCGGCCCGTTTTTTATGCCTTTACTGGGAATTGACTGGAAAATTGGTGATAGAGATAATCTTTTTGGAATATTACCCGGAAGCATTGTATTTGAACATAAAATCTTTCGCGCCTTATTTGGTGGATTAAATTTCAAAGCCACTACAAATAGTTATGACGCGGGTTTCATCCACTATAATACAAATGCCGGAATAGCGGACAATGAGAGATACCTGCGAATTGATGAAAATCAGTTAAGTCTATTTTTTGATTTTTACTTTACAAAAAACTTTGTACTAAATATGGAAGCGGGGCATGCAGTCTTAAGACAATTGAGGTTGGGTTTAAAAGATCCCGCTACAAAATATTACTATAATACAAAGATGAATGATGATCTTTTACTGAAAGTTTCGCTTAATTATCGTTTACGATTGGCAGGTAGATAGGCAGATTAATTATGCAAACAGGTATTTACATTCTTTGCCGCATGGCTTCGTACAATATCATTCCTGCTGCCACAGAGACATTGAGTGACTCAAAGTCTCCGGTCATAGCGATCTTAAATTTCTGATCACATATTTTCATGAGTGCGGGGAATACACCATTTTCTTCGCTGCCCATAACAATGGCGCAGGGTTCTTTCAAATCCAGATCATGCAGCCTCACAGGGGCCGTCATCTCACTGGCAAATACTTTTATTCCGTTCAGGTGAAGTTCATCCACTGCTTTCATCAGGCTGTTTACCCGGCATATATTTATTTTATCAAGCGCCCCAGCCGAAGATTTCATAGCTTCTTCATTAAGTGCCCCTACTCCTTTATCTGGGATAATCAACGCTTGTGCGCCACAGCAAACTGCCGTCCTTGCTATTGCACCTATATTACGGACATCTGTAACCGCATCAAGCATAATAAACAAAGGCAATTCGCCTTTTGCCATAACATGGTCAATAACTTGTTGCAACTGCATGTACTGAACCAATGCAGCAAATGCAATGACACCCTGGTGATTGGCCCTGGTTAGTGTGTGTAACTTTTCGGGTGGCACCTGCTGAATCGGAATATTATGTTCTTTCGCAAGCTTTCTTATTTCGCCAATTGATTCTCCGCTCACATTGCGTTGAAACAAAATTTTATCAATAGGTCTCCCCGATTCAATGGCTTCAATTAATGGTTGCCTGCCAATTACCAGCGCAGATGATTTCAATGCTGAGGTTTTATTTTTTTAAACTGCCTTCCAGCAGCATCAGTTTTACTTTTTGTATGGCTGCAACAGAAATAGAATCTGTAATCTTGCCTGATTCAATCATTTCATAAGCTTCTTCAAAAGGCAGTTTTTTTATCTGCAGTTGCTCTGTTTCTTCAGGCTCAGGCATGTGTTGAACCAGTTGCCGGGCCAGGAAAATTTCCCCGTATTCGTCACTAACGGAGTTGGACAAATGAAAATTCATCAGCTTTTGCCATTGACCGGCCTCCAGACCGGTTTCTTCCATCAGCTCTCTTTTTGCTGCTTCCAGTGTATCGGTGCCTGCCGGGCATCCACCTTCTGGTATTTCCCATGAATAAGCATTTAATACAAACCGGTACTGACCTACAAGATAAGTGTTCATCGATTCATCTAATGGCATAATACCAATGGCCATGTTTTTAAAATGTACTTTGCCATAGATACCTTTTCCACCGGAAGGATTGATTACATCAAATTCAATCAACGAAATCCAGGGATTATCGTAGATCTTTTTTTCATTCAAAACTTTCCACGGATTTATTGATTCATTCATATACCGAAAATAAAAAAACCTCCCTTAAGCGGGAGGTTTTTAATATGATATCAAATTATTTCAGGCCAAAGGCTTTTTTTACTTTGGCAACATAGTCCAGTTTTTCCCAGGTGAAAAGTTCTACTTTTCTTTTTATTTCTTTACCATCGGGCGATTTGAATGTCTTTTCTACCGTTTCAGATTTGCGACCCATGTGACCATAAGCAGCCGTCTCGCTATAAATAGGGTTGCGCAATTTCAAACGTTGTTCAATAAAATAAGGACGCATGTCAAATACACTTTCAATAATCTTTCCTATCTGACCATCGGTTAAATTAACCTTTGCCCTGCCAAAGGTATTTACATTGATTGAAGTTGGCTGCGCAACACCAATAGCGTAAGAAACCTGCACCAAAACTTCATCTGCAACACCGGCTGCCACCAGGTTTTTTGCAATATGCCTTGTAGCATATGCTGCAGAGCGATCTACCTTACTCGGATCTTTACCACTGAATGCGCCACCACCATGTGCACCTTTTCCACCGTACGTATCTACAATAATTTTACGACCGGTCAATCCGGTGTCTCCATGCGGACCGCCAATCACAAATTTACCTGTTGGGTTTATATGATACTTGATCTTATCATTGAACAATTTGCCATATTTCTTATACTTTGCCCTGACGCGTGGTATAAGTATGCTTACAATATCATCCTGTATTTTTTTCAGCATTTTTGCCTCACTGTCAAAATCATCATGTTGGGTAGAAACAACAATTGCGTCTATACGAACAGGTTGGTTGTTATCATCATATTCAAGTGTAACCTGGCTTTTTGCGTCGGGTCGCAGGTATTTAATTTGTTTGTTTTCACGTCTTAAGGCTGCCAGTTCAATAAGAATTTTGTGTGCCAGATCCAATCCCAATGGCATGTAATCATCTGTTTCATTGGAAGCATAACCAAACATCATTCCCTGATCACCTGCTCCCTGTTCTTCTTTTTTCTTTTTATCTACGCCCTGGTTAATATCGGCAGACTGTTCATGAATGGCCGATAATATTCCGCAGGAATTGGCTTCAAACATATACTCACTTTTGGTATAACCAATTTTACGGATCACACCACGGGCAATTTCCTGCACATCCAAATAAGCCTTTGATTTTACTTCTCCGGCAAGTACAACTTGTCCCGTAGTTACCAATGTTTCGCAGGCTACTTTAGACTGGGCATCGAACGCAAGGAAATTATCAATAAGCGCATCAGAGATCTGGTCGGCAACTTTATCGGGGTGACCTTCTGAAACGCTTTCTGATGTAAACAAATAAGGCATAGAAAGATATTGTTTTAATGAATGATTGAGAGTTTATTAAAATTTAATACGCCGGGTAAATAGCGTAATTCCGGCGTATTAAATTCGCGCAAAGATAATTGGTGATTTTATATTTTGGAATAAATAATTCGGAGTCGCATCTTCTTTTTCGGATCAGGGTATCCTCCACCTTTTAATGCAACTCTGCCGTAGGCAATTTTACTACTGAGACTAATTGGATATCTAATCAAACCCAATCCAGGATCTTTATAGTAAACCACATCCAGATAGGCTGCATGAAGCCTCAATGTATATGATGGTTCAGCTTTTGTAACAATACCCTGTACATACCGCGTTATATTAAAACGATATGTTTGATCATAATTTATAAGACCGCCAAATTCAGCAAAATTATAGTAGTTGTTTTCTGTTCGAAAGTCATAGTTCGGCGTTGCCGTAATACGGTTGCTATTGGCAGAATCAATTGCATCCAGGAACAGCGATGGCGGCAGTGTAAATACATCGTTACGACTGGTAACAGAAGCATCTTTTTCCGCAATCAACTCAGCCCGGTGAATAACCCTGTTGCCAAGCCCGCTCAATCCAGGAATCTTAATATTTGCATATGAGCCTGGTGAAGATTGAATGTACAGGTAAGGATCATTTTGAATGCCATTTGCAACATTCGATGCATAATTACCAGCTGGCGTTCGCCTGATTAAATTTGCATGCATATATGGGGCAAATGTGAAAGAAGTACGTAAAGCACTGTCTGCAACCCCACCTTTCTGAGCACGATAATAAACAATCAGACGCGAGTTAGCATCCAGCAAATTAAAATACGTTAAGGCCTGGTTACCCAAACCTGTTTTAATAGCCAACCCTTTGAACCGCGTCTTGAAAGTAGAATCATCATAATAAGCAGCGCCGGGTATGGTATCAAAATTTGCCAGCTTTTGACCGATACTATTATCGAGCCTGATACGCATCACACTTACAATTTTTGCAGTGTCCGTTTTCCAAATAACAGTTGTTGTATCGTGCAGTTTTGTAAGATCTACTGTTGCGTTAGCAAGCTGAGGGCCGGTTGTTGGAAAATCCGGTGAACTGATTTGATATCCTGAAAGAGAATCCTGAAAACTGGCAGCCGGGTCAATTTCAGCAACCTGTAAATTGAAAGCTGAAGTGCTGTCTCCATATGAAGCTCGGTAAGAAAGCATCAAAACAACGGAATCAATTCCTTTTACACTGTCTCTGCTTACAAAAGGATGGGTGTCATGAAACGAAGGCGAAACTATTTCACTATAAATATCAGCTGTAGTGGTTCCAAAATCCGGATCGTTGATTTTCCCCAGTGCATGGTCTTCATTGTAAACGATCGATGTTGTGTCTGCCAGGTATTCATTGTTGCTAATTACATCCAGCGTAGTATCAAAAGTATTCACATTGTCAACTGCAGGAATCAGGTTGCCTCCCAGTTCAGTTGTATCAATTTTAGTACAGGAATAGTGTGTAAAAACAAAGGATGACAGTATGAAAACAAAGAAATATAACTTCTTCACAAGCTACAATTAAATTAATAGGTATCTGATTAACGGTTATCTATTTGGCAAGGTCGGTATAGAGTTGCAAATAGTCTGTTAAATCACTTTCTGCATTATAGGCTAACACCTTCTTACCCTTAACCTTACCAAATTCATCCACTAATTTTTTTTCAACTTTGTCGGCCCCAAATGTAATAGCATCCGCAAATGCAGCGCCACCGCGGAACATGGCAGTATTGTTCAGGTCTTTGTATTGTTCAAGATCTTTTTCTTTCAAAAGCGCAGGATTTATATTGCAAACTTTAAGAAAATCACTACTCAATTTTTCTTTAAATGTGTTTTGACCAATGGTAAAAACTATTTTGCTGTGAGAAAACACGGGTTCCTTTTTGTAGACGGTCTTAAGATAAAGTGGTATTAATCCTGTCATCCAGCCACTGCAATGAATAATGTCCGGTGGCCAGCCAAATTTCTTCACGGTTTCAAGAGCTCCTTTGCAAAAAAATACGGTGCGCAGTCCATTGTCATCGTACCATTTTTCCTGTTCGTCCTGGAATATATATTTTCTTTTAAACAGATCTTCATTGTCGAGGAAGTAAACCTGCAGGCGGGCATTTGGCAGGGAGGCAACTTTAATTTGCAAAGGATAATCGTCGTTGTCTACCGAAACATTGATTCCCGAAAGCCTCACTACTTCGTGAAGGCGATGCCTTCTTTCATTGATCACCCCAAACCGGGGCATTATGCACCTAATTTCAAAACCACTGTCATTCGATTTAATGGCTAGTTTATTCACTATTTCGGAGAACTCGGTCATTTCCAGATAGGGAGACATTTCGCTGGCTATGAATAAAATTCTTTTCTTTGTTGACATTCGCGGTTTAAATTAATGAGCAAAATGTAAAAAAACAGTGTGCAAAAGTACGAATATTAAACGGAAAAATCAGTAATACCGCCAGTTTCATTGTAAATAGTATGATTCTTATAACAAAAACAGCAATGCTGCTACAGCAGATAGAAAAACTAACCGGCAGTGGAGCCGCGCTTGGATTTGTGCCCACCATGGGCGCCCTTCATGAAGGACATCTTTCTTTGGTTGAAGCATCAAAAACCAAAGACCAATTGACTGTTGCCAGTATTTTTGTAAACCCTGTTCAGTTTAACAACCAAAAAGATTTCGAAAAATATCCGGTAACCCTTGAAAAAGATATTGAGTTACTCTATAAAGCCGGCTGTGATATTGTATTTCATCCTGATGTAGCAGAAGTATATCCACCATGGCTGTCAATCCCCTCCTATTTTGATCTCGGATACCTGGAATCAATACTGGAAGGCAAATCCCGGCCGGGTCACTTCCAGGGCGTGTGCAAAGTGATGTACAGGCTGCTGACAGTAATAAGGCCACGTCACTTGTTTTTGGGACAAAAGGATTTCCAACAATGCATGGTGATCAAGAGACTAATACAGTTGATGAAAAGCGAAACTATTTTGGTTGAATGTCCAACGCTGCGGGGAAAAGATGGTCTTGCCATGAGCAGCCGCAATCTCCGGCTATCTGCTGATGAGAGAGAAAATGCAACCGGTATCTGGGAAGCTTTACAATATTTAAAAGCAAACGTTGTTCCCGGCAAAATCAATCCCATTATCGAACAAAGCAAGCCGATACTATTAAATAAAAAATTCAACATTGATTATATTGCTGTTGCTGATGCATCAACGTTATCAATACTGGATACCTGGGATGGGGAACAAAAAATTGTAGCATTAATTGCTGCTTTTCAAAACGAAATACGGCTCATCGACAACCTGTTGTTAAACTGATTGAAGTGAACAAACTTTTTTAGCTTGCATCGGTTATTAACAGCACTAACCTATTTATCTATATGGAAATTGAAGTATTGAAATCAAAAATACACAGGGCCGTAATTACGGAAGCCAATTTAAATTACGTAGGAAGTTGTACACTGGATGAGGATTTGATGGATGCAGTCAATCTAATTGAAAATGAGAAAGTACAAATTGTGAATGTAAACAACGGTAGCAGGATTGAAACCTATATGATAAAAGGTAAAAGAGGCTCAGGTGTTTGCTGTTTAAACGGACCTGCTGCCAGGCAGGGTGCTGTGGGTGACGTTATAATAATAATTTCATATGCAAGAATGCAGTTTGAAGAAGCAAAAAAGTTCAAACCATTGGTAGCATTTCCAAGAGAGGGAAATAAAATTTAATGGGTTGTTCAAATTCAGCCGTTAACTTTAAATAGCAATTCATTTAACTATCATGCATAAAAAAGCCCTTAACCTTATTCAATACGTAGTGTTTCTGGGCCTGGGGATTTTTTTAGTCTGGTGGAGCATTGGTAAAATTGAACACAAAGACTGGATCGATATAAAGAACGCAATCCTGAGGGTTCACTATGGTTTATTAGCACCGGTCGTGCTTGCGCTGTTGGTTAGTCATTTCAGCCGGGCCATACGCTGGAAGATATTGATGCAACCTATGGGCTATAATCCTTCGGTATTAAACACCTACCTGGCTGTACTGGTGGGTTATCTTGCCAACCTGGCTGTTCCAAGATTAGGAGAAGTTTTGAAATGCACCTTTTTATCCAAATATGAAAAAGTGCCTGCCGATAAATTGGTAGGTACCATAGTTGCTGAAAGAGCATTTGACCTGGTTTGCCTCACAATTGTTTTTGCCATCACTTTTTTTTCCCAGATAGATATTATCGGCGATTATGCATCCGATATGCTGAATAAAATATTTACGAATAAATCGCATGGGATTGGCAGATCAGGATTACTGATAACATTGTTTGTTTTGGTTGTATTAATTCTTGTTTTACGTTGGCTATTTAAAAAATTTGCACATGTTAGCATAGTACGGAAAATAAAAGAAATCATACAAAACATCTGGCATGGTCTCACCAGTATCCGGTACATAAAGAACAAAGGCTGGTTTATTTTCCATACCGTGATGATCTGGACCTTGTACCTTGTAAGTATTCGCATGGGAATGAATGCTATGAAAGAAACCAGCGTATACGGTTTTGAGGAATCTTTCTCTGTCTTGTCTATGGGTAGTATTGGTATGATAGGTACACAGGGTGGTATTGGGCTTTACCCTATTTTGGTCCAAAAAACAATGATGTTATACGGCCTGGGGGAAAACATTGCAAAGGCGTTTGGCTGGTTGCTCTGGCTGGTACAGTTTTTTATGGTACTGATTTTTGGGGCAATAAGCCTTGTATTGTTACCTGCCATTAATAGAAATAAAGAAAATGAAAAACGCTGACTTCATCAGGCAAAAAATTTATTCTCTTCCTGAATTGCAAAAACAGGTAACGCGCTGGAAGTTTTTAAATAAAACTATTGCTTTCAGTAACGGGTGTTTTGATATTTTGCACGAGGGACATATTTATTCTCTTGGTCAGGCTGCAAAAGAAGGAGAAGTTTTAATTGTTGGTATCAATTCAGATGCTTCCACAAAGAGATTAAAGGGTGCATTGCGTCCAATTAATGATGAAGAAAGCAGGGCACTTATCATTGCATCCTTATTAGTAACAGACGCGGTGATAATATTTGATGAGGATACACCCCTTGAACTAATAAAAGCCATCATGCCTGATGTAATAGTAAAAGGTGGTGATTATACAATAGACCAGGTTGCGGGAGGAAAAGAAGTTATAGCAAATGGAGGAAAAGTCATTATCAATCAGATTGTGCCCGGATTCTCTACCACCAGCATCATTGAAAAAATCCACCGTCTTTAATATATACTAACGCGTATACATTCTTTCAACTTCTTGTACTATTGATTCAATATCCTTATCATCACCCTGCCGGTCGTAAGGTTGTTTAAGACTACTATTAAAGAAGAAAGCAACGGTCTGGTAAAAACGTGCGGTCAGGCCACCTTTGTAATCTTTGATTATATCGTAGCAATTATTACCTGTTTGCCGGTTAATTAACTTCATCAGCACCTTACCCTGGTAGATAGAAAGGTTGGAAAGCGGATCAGTAAATTCTTTCTTTAATTCTTTTTCTCTTGTTTTAACATAGGCTTTCCTATCGTCTCTTTCTGGCATCTTTGCCATCTTTGCATTCATATCATTCATGATAGCACCCGCCTTTTTCGCGTAAGGATACGTTACATAAACCGCGTTTCTTAAACGCGTCCATTTTTCAATTCGTTCACGCATACCAGGCGGCCCTGGTTTTGTTATCCAATATCCTTCTAATGTTTTTGCAGGTATCAATGTTCCATCGCTCACTGTAGCAGCTACAAGAATGGTATCGTTTGGTCCAAGTTCCGGCGGGGCGATTTTTTTTAGTATCGAATCAGGAACACTTTCCTGCGCAATGGCCGCTGCCGATATGGAAAATAGCAGAAAGAAGATGATAACAGCACGAAACCTTTTATATGTTGTTAAAATCGTCATCAAATAAAAATACAAACTGGTTCCTATTTATCCTAACATTGACAGAAAAGTAACCCCAAATGCTGTTACGGATTTACTAAAATTTTCATTGTTACCTACTTAACTCAGATTGAAGATGCACGATTCAGCAGCACTCGCCTCCTTACACTCATCGCAAATCCTATTACCATGATAACGGTACCCAGCCAAAGCAAATTGATATGAGGGAATTCATATGCCTTTAACGAAACAAACGGAACCATTTTGGCAGATTCCTTTACCTGTATCTCCACGGCATGCGTGGCGTTTTCTACACTGGTAAACCCAATGGCGAGATCCTGTGCAAAAATGGTATCAAATATCAATTTTGAGTTGACTCCTTTCCAAAAAATAGCTGGTGTAGATCTGTACTTCATGCTGTCATTGGCGAAAATAGTCAGGTCTGCCACAATCAATGTATCATTTGGATGTATTACATGTTTTGTGTTAGCAGGATTTAGGCTAACATCATTCAAAACCATATATCCCTTTGAATAATAAATCGTATCCTTTACCCTGACTGTATATTTTTTGAAATGTGCAGTATCATTTACTTCATCCGCGCTGGCAGCACTTACATAACTGAAAATATCTTTGTCCCAATAATGTCTTGAATCAGGATTTCCCGATGATCCTTCCTGTCCTTTCGTAGCCTTGATAAAATTTGGATACAGCGAAAATTTTTCACCGGTCTTTTTGTGTTCAAAATTTAATTTGAAATATGTGATATTTCCAAATTGATTGGTACTGTCTTTATTGTCGTAAGTAACCCAATAACTGCCCATATCAGTCCGAAGACCTTTTGGTAAAGTCATGTTCTCCATTGGATCCTGTTTTTGGGAAGGATCAAAGGCTAAGAGGATACCGTTATTTTTCGATAACACATCTTTTTTAGCAGAAGAAATTAATATGCCCAATAACATAAGTCCAAATCCTACATGGGCAATGGAAGCCCCCGCAGCCTTTAATTTACCATTCAATCCACTCCATATATACCATGCATTGCCAATAACAGCATACACACTGGCAAATATGGCCAGGTGAATGGCAGCAAGAAAACCAGCACCATGTTTATAAAAATGAATCCCTCCAAAAAAACTTATCAATAATGAACATACAACAGAAACAATTAGAGGAAGCCCGACTTTCTTCAAAAAATATTTTCTTGTTGTATCCTTATATTTTAAGTACTGACCAATGGCTGTTAATATTCCTAAAACAACTACTACAAAAATCTGAATTTTGTTATAGGCAAATTCTGCATCCTCAGGTGCTGCCGTTGTTTTTCCTGCCAGTTTATTGTAGATGGGAGTAAATGATGTCTGCCATGTTATTACCAGCGAGGAAAGAAACAATACCAGCGCACCAATGAACATCCAGAATTCTCTTGAATAACTGCTCTCCTCTTTAATAATATGGGGTATGTGTTTAAACCTTATGGCAAATAAAATAGCTGCCGGAATCAGGAAAACAGCCATCAATGAAACCAGCTGCAAATTCATATCATTTTCAACAAAAGCATGTACTGAACTTTCACCCAAAATGCCGCTACGCGTTAAAAAAGTGGAAAATAATATCAGGAAAAAAGAAACGATAAAAAAAAGATAAGTTGCCCTGAGAGAATGGCCAGTTGAATTATAAATGACAAGTGTATGCAATCCGGCAACCATTACCAGCCAGGGAACCAGCGAAGCATTTTCTACAGGATCCCATGCCCAGAAACCTCCGAATGTAAGGGATTCGTAAGCCCAGGCTGCGCCCATCATTATTCCCAATCCAAGTATACCGGCTGAAAACAATGTCCATGGCAAAGCAATCTTTGTCCACCCGGTATAATCTTTTTTCCAAAGGCCGGCCATCGCATAGGCAAAAGGAACAATGGTTGAAGCAAATCCAAGAAACAAAACTGGCGGGTGTATAACCATCCAGTAATTCTGCAACAATTGGTTTAAGCCCTGCCCATTCTTCATTTGAGGCATACTCAGGTAATCGGGCGAATTAAACATTGGCGCATCCTGGAAAAATTGACGAACCAGCAAAAATGGATTGATACCAATTTTGGTACTACCCAAATAAAGACCCATTATCATCGTTGCAAGACAAACCTGGGCAAAACTAATTACGGTCATAACGGGTGCTTCCCATTTACCTGATTTGAACATTAAAATCAGTCCCAATACACAATGCCAGATGGTCCATAATAAAAAGCTGCCCTCCTGCGCTTCCCATATACAACTAAACAGGTATTTGGCACTTAATTGAAGGTTCGAATGATTCCATGCATAGATGTATTCAAACTTATGTGTGGAGATGATATAATAAATGATCACAAAAATTGAAAAAACCGATATACATTCCGCTATAAAGGAAATACGCGCCAGCTTTTTCCAGCGCTGCGCTATTTCAATTGAATTTGCATTAGCAGATTTGAAATATGCAATTGTCGCTATTAGCGAGGCAACTAAAGAAAAAATAGTAAGAAAGTGTCCCAGTTGACCGGGTAAAAGATGTTCACCAATAAAATTCATTTCCTGAATGGGTTAGTTTGTAATGGTAAGATTTTTTTTGACCATATTGGGATCATCTTTGTATTTGGAAGGACATTTCATCAGCATGTCTTTACATTCAAACTGCCCGTTTTGCATTTTACCATTCAGCACCAGGCGTTCGCTTTTTTCAAAATCTGGTGGTTTTGCATTATAAAACACCACCCTGGTCGTATTTCCTAATGTATCAACTGCTGTAAAAACAAGATAATTGGGATTTTTAGCAGCATCGTATTCAATAGGCTGAGACTTATCAACTTTTGCAATCAACCGAACAAATTTTCCTTCTTTCTGCCTGGCAGAAGCCACCGTTTCATACGTACTGAGATTGCCTGTGAAACTAATCAATACTCCAATGGCTATGGCAATCAGAACCAATACGGCAATATGGGTCTTTTTCATAAAAAACTATTTCAAATGCAAAATTAGGTCAAAAAAGCTCATTTACTAAACTGATTATTCTCAAATGCTAATTGATTATTCTCAGTTGTACATACGGTTGCATGAACAGTTTAATCAACTGAAACGTGGCTTGCGAGAAAATGTTCAACAAAAAGAGTTTATTTACAAAACAAGCGTTAGTTTAAAATTAACACTCAGCCGGTTCAGTGCTGCAACTTTCTACCATTTTTTTGCTTCTATATTATACTGCATTAACTTGCGCAGCGTTCTTTTTATCTAGAATATATCATCATGGCAGACCTTTCGCAATTTGATCCTAACAGAGCTGGCAATCCCAACAATAATATTTTTGGTTTACCTTTTACCGAAGAAGATGCCAGGGTTGTATTGTTACCCGTTCCCTGGGAAGTAACTGTTAGTTGCAGTGCGGGCACGGCAAGAGCATCAGACCATATTTTTAAAGCCGCATTACAGGTAGACATATTTGAATCTGATTTGCGCGATGGTTGGAAGCAAGGATTTTATATGCGACCTGCTGATCGTAAAATTCTAATGAAAAGTGACTACTTACGCAAAGAAGCAGAATTGTATATAGACTATATCAGCAAAGGAGAGATAGTTGAAAAAAATAATTTCATGTGCAAAAGCATGAAAGAGATTAATGAAGGCGGAATATATCTCAATAATTGGGTATACGATCAAACAAAAAGTTTGTTAGAAAAAGGTAAACTGGTGGGTCTCGTTGGCGGCGATCACAGCACCCCTCTTGGTTATTTCAAAGCCATTGCAGAAAAACATGGTGATTTTGGAATTTTGCAGATTGATGCCCATGCGGATTTAAGAAAGAATTACGAAGGTTTTACCTATAGTCATGCATGCATCATGTACAATGCACTCAATGAAATTCCTGCATTAAGGAAACTGGTGCAGGTTGGAGTAAGAGATCTTTGTGAAGAGGAATGGGATTACATCAGCAGCAGCAATTACCGGGTTGTTACATATTTTGACCGTGAGTTAAAAGATCGTTTATACGAAGGACAGACCTGGAAACAATTGGCAGATGAAATAGTACAGCAATTGCCGGAAAATGTATACATCAGTTTCGATATAGATGGATTGGATCCCAAATTATGTCCCAATACCGGTACGCCCGTACAGGGTGGTCTGGAAGCAGAACAAACTTTTTATTTATTTAAACAAGTTTTAAATAGCGGAAGGAAAATTATTGGTTTTGATTTAAGTGAAGTTGGAGTGGGTGAAACCGAGTGGGATGCCAATGTTGGCTCCAGGATTTTATGGAAGTTATGTCACCTCTTACTGGCAAGTAATCGCTAAGTTTTGATTATACATGTCTTATTACATAGGTTACATTCGCACAAAACGCAATAATGAATGATTTATCAGTATGTGGTTACACTCAAAAACAACAGTCGTAAGTACATAGACACTATTTCCCTGCTCATTCTTTTTACCTCGGTGATGCTGTTTTTAAGAGAACAATTTAGATCAGACAATATTAAAATAGCATACTTATTTGGCGCTTTGGCAATCATAATAATTTCGATACGCAATGTTTACCATCAAAAAAAAATGCAAGTGCCTGTATTCTATAGCAGCGCATTGTTTATAGCCGCTATCGCTTGGGTAACCATGCCTTATTTGTCCTGGCTTTTTATTCCGTTTGCACTAATGGGGCTTTTTGAGCGGCAGGCAAAATTTCCGCTTGAGATAGGGTTTTCGGACAACCATGTTACCATCAATACTTTAATACGACGTAAATTTAAATGGAGCGATTTCAATAATGTAGTTTTGAAAGATGACCTGCTAACGCTGGACTTCAAAACCAATCGTTTGTTGCAGCGTGAAACCATAGACGAAGAAGGCGACGCTGAAGAAGACGAATTCAATCAGTACTGCAACGAACAACTTGCAAAGGCCACCCAAGAAAATTAGGCAATTGCATTATCGATCCATTTTAAAGATGGAATAGTTTTTATTAACCCATCAAACCTTAAAAAAGATTTATTTCCTGCCGCTACTTTCAATCATTATGGATTTATCATGAGATTGCATCTAACAAAAAACTGCTGTATGAATGCACTTGCCGTTAACATTATTCATCCGGCTTATGAGAATCTGAAACGAACCGGGCGTTCTCTTCATATCGTTGCAGGTTTACTGATTATTTTAAATGCAATGCATGAAATGCAATTACCAAAAGTCAATCACCTGTACTTCTGGTGCCAGTTGTTTATTGGTGCTGATATTTTGTTAATGGCATTCACCGCAAGAAACCTGGCGAAAGAGTTACCCGGGGTAAATACAATATTTCGTTTTATTGAATGTACTATCTTCCTGGGCGCAGCAGTTATTTTACTGTTTGAAAAAAACATCGTTATGGCCCTGGTACTGGCATTAATAAGTGGCGCTTATGCTTACCTGATGTTTTGCGAGCAAAAAGTATATGCCGCAGAAAGCGTCACTTTTCACCATACCGGCATTTCGATTTCGGGCATTCCAGTAAGCCGGTTTTTTATTTGGACAAACATTAATAAAGTTGATGCACGATATGATAGTATCATTATAGAAACTGCTCAAAATAAAATATATCACTTCAATCTCCGCCAAAATCTTCGATTCGAAGAACTGGATCAAATTCACGAATTTTGCAGGCATTATTTAAAACAGGCATTAACCTGAAACGTTGATCTTTTGCAAAAAGACATCAGCGTTCAAAGCCGGTGCCTAAAAGTGATTGATCAATGACACACGCTCCCTATATACTTTTTTCAGATGGCAAAGGAAATATTTTTGAAGACAATTCTTTATATGCTGTTGGCAGAAGTGGCTGGGATGCCATTCCGGTGCCAGATGAAGATTGGATTGAACTGCCGTCGGGTGGCTCTTTGTACGAATTGCCCGGCCGTCGTGGCATTGGTATTGATAGAATAACCGGTGAGATGCGGTTATGCGAAAAAGGCTGGGCGGTGGCTGCATTTATTCCACCTGCGCACACTGGCTTATTTCTCGCTGCCTACGAAACATCAAAAAATGCTCCTACCCTTCCATTATTTTGTTACACAGCAGCAGGCTGGCACAATGAAAAAATTTATGTGCCGGCAGTTCGTATTGAACCAGACGTACGGCAGGAATCACTGGGTTACAATGATGATGGTATTAAATCCGGATCGGATTTTTTATTAAAGTCGTACCCGCACAATCGTTTGGTAAAACACCTGATGGAGAATTGTTGCCTTACTTATTCTTGCCCGGCTGCAAAAAATCTTTCGTTGGGAAGATGGGAGTGCCCGGTCCCCACTTCCCCGGCTTGCAACGCAAATTGTATTGGATGTATATCTTTTCAACCGTCAGAAGAAAGTATTACATCTACACAAGACAGGTTAACTTTTAAACCAAGCGCTGAAGAAATCGTTGAATTTACTGTTCCACACCTTGAAACTGCTCCCTATCCCATTGTTTCGTTTGGCCAGGGTTGTGAAGGTGAACCGTTACTGATGTGGGAAACCCTACGCGATTCCATCATTGAAATACGTAAACACAGCAAGCGCGGCAGCATCAACATCAATACCAATGGCTCAAAACCAGATGCCGTGAAAGCATTATGCGAAGCGGGACTGGATAGTATTCGCGTAAGTACAAATTCCGCGCGCAAGCAAATTTATGAAGCATACTACCGACCTAATAATTATGTTTTTGAAGATATCATTGAGAGTCTAAAAGTAGTACGCAGTTATGGAGGTTGGTCAAGTATCAATTATTTCGTTTTTCCGGGTATGACAGATAGTATTGAAGAATACGAAGCGTTGAGAAAGTTGATTACCGACACCGGATTGTCCATGATTCAATGGCGCAATTTTAATATTGACCCCGATTGGTATCTTGGCAAAACCGGGGTTTCAGAAACAGGTGAATGCATGGGTATAAAACAATTACAGGAATTGATACAGGAAGAATTTCCTACACTTAAGTACGGCTATTTCAATCCCCCGATGGAAAGGATCAAAGGCAATTTCACGACTGACTTTGCACATTGATGATATCAATTACTCCTGCCTGTGCGGAAATATTTTAAGTTGTAGAGATACAGATTATTTATGGACCACTAACACCTGATCCAATAAAAACTCACGGGTTAAAAAACAGTTACCCCTTAATTGGAAGATTCAGCATTCTTCTTCGCCGCTTTATAAGCCACCTGTTTCATCCTGCAGAATGTTTCCGGTGCAATTTCCAGGTAAGAGGCAATGAATTTTTGCGGAATTCGCTGAAGTAAATCAGGTTGTTCATTGCAAAAACTCATGAATCTTTCCTGTTTGGTTAACCTTGCTTTATCATACTCCATCAATTCCTTTTTTACATACAATTTGGCCAGGATAACCCGATATAATTTTTCCAACGCAGGCACTTCATGTAACACTTTCTCAAGATTTGCTTTGTGAATGCCCAGGCATACAGAAGGTTCAATGGCCTCTATCGTATACTGGGATGGTGTGCCATTATAAAAAGAAACAATGGCATTAGCAAAATCTCCATCCAGGAAGAACTGCGTGATCACTTCATTTTTATTTCTGCGAAAGTATTTTCTTAATACTCCTTCAGTAACAAAAAATATATCCTGTTGCAATTCATTTTCATTAACAAGGCAATCCTTTTTTTTAAGCCTTTTTTCGAACACCAGCACCGCCAGTTTCTCAAAATCAGCATCTAATATAGGATAGAACGCTTGTAGCTTTTCTTTCAATTTTAAAATAGCTGTTTGCATAAAATCACTTTTTCACTTTTAATAACCACTGGTAACGTATTTTCGGCTACAAATAGATATACAAAGATCACGATTGGTTGCTTAAACAACCCAATAAAATATCGTTAAGAATAATAATGCCTTTAACAGCTTCTAAGAAAAACTTTTACAGCGGTATCAGTCTTGCAATACTTACAACATTGATCTGGTCTGGTAATTACGTTATAGCAAGGGGAATCTCTGCAGAACTGCCACCTGTTAGCCTGGCTTTTTTTCGTTGGGCAGTAGCATCAATTTGTATAACACCGCTCGCGCTCAAAAAGTTTAAAGCAGAGAAAGAGACGTTGCTTAAATATAAAGTCTATATTTTATGGTCTGCATTAACCGGTGTCACCATTTTTAACACACTCATTTATCTCGCCGGACATTATACATCTGCCATTAATCTGGCTCTTATCGGCACCACATCAGCCCCGATATTCGCGACCATTTTGGCTGCTATTTTTTTAAAGGAACATGTAAACAGCCTTCGTATAACGGGAATGATTATATGCATTGCAGGCATTTTATTCCTGCTCTGCAAGGGCAACTGGCATCAACTGGCACAGTTCAGGTTTGGAAAAGGTGATATTTTGATCCTTATCAGTGCATTTACATTTGCCATTTACAATACGCTTGTTCGCAGGAAACCATCAGGCATTTCTCCCATTGTATTCCTATTTACGATTTTCGTTGCGGGTACCATCTTCCTTCTCCCATTTTATCTTTTCGAAACCGCGCATCATCCAAAAATTATTTGGAATAGCAATATGCTACTTATTATCTTGTACCTGGGCATTGGCAATTCAATTATTGCTTTTTTTTGCTGGAACGCAGCTATTACAAAACTGGGAGCTTCGGGCACTGCACTATTTGGAAATTTAATTCCTGTTTTCAGCACAATAGAAGCAGTATTGTTTTTGGGAGAAGAATTTTTAAATATTCATTTAATCAGTGGCTTATTGGTAATTGGAGGTCTTGTAATTGCCAATTTGAAAAAACCGGCAGTTAAATCATTATGACCTCAGAAATAATTTTGCTATGCATAGTGGCGCTGGCATCCGGTTTTATAGACGCTATTGCTGGTGGAGGTGGTCTTATACAAACACCAGCATCCCTGATTATATTGCCCCAGTATCCGGTAGCAACTATAATTGGCACATTAAAAATACCGGCTGTTACCGGAACCAGTTTCGCAGCTGCACAATACGCTAAGAAAGTCGACATAAAATACAATGAACTGGTATTAATGACGGGCATTGCATTTATCGCTGCGTTCTCGGGTTCCAGTTTATTATCGTTCGTCAGCAATCATTTTATGAAGCCCTTGCTGCTGGTTGTTTTGATTGCTGTTGCCGTATACACTTATAGCAAAAAAGATTTTGGTAATCACGTTGTCAAAGAACACAGCAAGCGGATGAAATGGACGTATTCAATTCTCATTAGCCTGTTGATTGGATTTTATGATGGTTTCATCGGCCCTGGCGCGGGCACTTTCCTGGTACTGTCTTTCATCAGTTTCCTTGGGTTCGATTTTTTAAAAGCGAGTGCACATGCCAAATTTGTAAACCTTTCCACCAATCTTGGTTCTATTCTTTTCTTCGCCCTGAGTGGAAAAATCGTTTATACAATCGCGATACCAATGGCTGTTTGTAATGGGATTGGTGGTTTGCTGGGTGCCAGGCTTGCCATCCTGAAAGGAAATGGCTTTATCCGCGTCTTCTTTTTGTTTGTTATAGCCGGTACTATTATCCGATTTGCCTATGATGTACTTTTCAAATAATATAAGGGCTAATATTTTTTCATAACATTTACGATTCTCCCGGCAATAACAGCAAAACCTTTATCAGAAGGATGCAACCCATCATAAGTCATATCAATAGCATCCAGCGGATACGGATACTCATCTGTGGCCGGGTTAAATGGAATATCTCTAAAATCAGGATACCTGTAATTTTTATAAATCCTTGTCTTTGGATCTTTCATTCTTTTAAATTTCACAAGTTTCTCAATTGAAATCTTCCTGTCATTATACAGATCCACTACCTCAAAATGTTCTGTAACAGCGATCGATTTTATAGCAGCTGCAAATGCCGCTAGTGACTGACCATTTTTTTCTTTATATGAACCGTATGCATTGTTTTTTGAATCTGCAATATATACGAAGTCGGCTCTCTGCATTGGTGTAATAAGAATAATGTGTGCATCTTTATTTAGCTGTTTCAACTTTTCAATAATGATCCGAAATGAGCCATATACAGTATTGTTACCGGTATTGTTTTGATAATTTGCCATACTTCCTAGTATCCTTCCCTGCCACCAGTCATTGGTTCCAAGAAATACCGAATAGATATCTGCCTTTTCAATTCCAAGCTTTTCAATATTTTCTGCAATCCCCCCGGAGGTCCACCCATTATGTCCCTGATTGGAATAACTTACATATGGAAGTTCTTCTGTTACCCTGGTCATATAACCCTTGGTGACCCTGTTACCCGTTTCATTTAGGTGTTCATTTAAATAAGTAATAGAGTCGCCAATAGCAATCCATTTTAATTTCTTTTGTGCATAAAAACTCTGCATAAAGACAAACAAAGAAAACGCAATAGCTATTTTTTTAAACATGGTAAGAAATTATTGTAATTGGCTATCTACTAAATAAAAATGATGCGCAGGTATCGGCAAAAATAATTTTTATAGCTGTATTTTCATGCAGGCATGATAAATAGTCAACAATTCAACCAGGATGAATGCTTCAAATAAAAAAGTTGTAATAATTGGTGCCAGTTCTGGTATTGGAAAAGAGTTGGCAAGACTATATGCGTTGGCAGGTTGCCATGTTGCAATAACAGGCAGAAGAAACTCCTTGTTGGAGGAACTTAAAATAAAGTATCCTGAGCAAATAATAACTGAATCTTTTGATGTTATGGGCACGGAAAACGCATTTCACCTGGGCAACATCATTAAGAAAATGGGGGGAATGGATATCTTTATTTATAATGCTGGTTATGGAGAAATCAGTAAAGACCTGGACTGGCCAATTGATAAAACCACCGTTATTACCAATGTAAATGGGTTTATAGAATTGACAAATTATGCATTCAATTATTTTGTAAAACAGGGTTTTGGACAAATAGCCGGCACTTCTTCTATTGCTTCGTTGGCCGGAAATGCCGCGGCACCCGCATACAGTGCCAGCAAAGCATTTATGAGTACTTACCTGGAAGGATTGTATATCAAAGCAAAAAAGTTGAATCTGCCGATTGCAATCACAGATATTCAACCCGGATTTGTAAATACAAAAATGGCAAAAGGTGAAGGACGTTTCTGGGAAGCGCCTGTTGAAAAAGCATCCAGGCAGATGTACAACGCTATTGAGGCAAAACGATTTCGTGTATACATCAGCAAACGTTGGTGGATAATCGCGAATTTATTAAAACTGATACCTGGCTGGATATACCGGAAATTGGGTTGAATAATACGGTGGATCACCTGCCGGTATAATTTCTTATCAATTGTTGTTTTCATCGTTTACCAGTTGATAAAACTTTAACAGTTCCATTTTACCACTGTATGTAATTAGCATTATACTTGCATCGTTCAATAGCTAAACTTGCTAACTTTATATTACTAATTTATCATTATATGACAGACCATGCTTTCGAATCAAAAAAAAATATGCAGGCAGGCAGCATTACGCTGGCTATTTTAGGTTTGTTACTGATTTTTTTATTCATGGTTGGATGGACAACCCCTTCTATTTTACAACCATTGCCAGAGGAAGGAATTGAAGTAAATCTTGGTAACAGTGATGCAGGACTTGGCACTGATCAAACGTTTGAACCTGGCAAACCTGCACCACAGGATCAGCAACATTATACGCCTCCGAAACCTGTGGTAGCGGAAAAAGAACCCCTTAAAGACATTGCTACCAACGATAAGGATCCCGAAGCAGCGGAGATTAAGAAACCAGTTATTGTAAAACCAAAACCTGAGGCTACAAAAATTGCAGAGAAAGAAGAAGTAAAAAAAGTGATCCCTAAAAAAATTGAAACACCTACTCCACCTGCTCCTGCACCCGCAAAACCAAAAGCTGTATTCAAAGGTGTCAATGGAACGGGTACTGGTGGCAACGATGCAGATAGCTATAAAAAAGGAGGTAGTGAAGGAATTGCAGGTGGTAAAGGAGATCAGGGAAAGCCCGGTGGCGATCCAAATAGTAAAAATTATGACGGCAATGGTGGACACGGTAACTCCGGCGTAAGCATTGCCAGGGGATTAGAGGGCCGATATTTCACAAAAGTATATAGTTACCAGGGAGATTTTGATACCAATGAAAAAGTTGCCGTAGATGTAAAAATTGATAAATCGGGAAATGTAATCAGCGCATCTTACCAGCCAAGGGGATCAACTACTTCTTCATCATCCTATAAAGATAAAGCCATCGAAATTGTGAAGAAATCTAAATTGAACGCAAATCCAAATGGGCCGGACGAACAAATGGGAACGGTAGTTATCAATTTTAAAATAAACTAAGGAACTAAATTTTTAATAAAGTAAAACCTCCGGTATTTAATTGCCGGAGGTTTTATCTTTACAAATAATGGACTATCAGCAAACCCTCAACTATCTTTTTACCAGGCTGCCAATGTATAGCCGTATAGGTGCAGCAGCATTTAAGGAAGACCTAACCAATACAATTGCATTGTGCAAATCACTTGACAATCCACAAAATAAATTTAAGTCTATTCATATTGCTGGCACCAATGGCAAAGGTTCAACAAGTCATATGCTGGCTGCTATATTGCAAACCGCGGGTTACAAAACCGGACTTTATACATCCCCGCATTTAAAGGATTTCCGGGAACGTATCAGGATCAATGGTAAAATGATTACTGAAACATTTGTTGTAGATTTTGTTGAGCGCATTCAAGCCTTAGTGAATGACCTGGAACCTTCTTTTTTTGAAATGACAGTCGCTATGGCTTTTGATTATTTTGTAAAAGAGCAGGTTGATATTGCTGTGATAGAAGTAGGCCTGGGCGGCAGACTGGATAGCACCAATATTATCAGCCCCGAACTATCTATCATCACCAATATAGGTTGGGATCATATGAACATGCTGGGCGATACGCTTGAACAAATTGCTTTTGAAAAAGCCGGCATTATTAAACACAACGTGCCAGTTGTTATAGGAGAAGTATTGCCCGAAACAAGAGATGTGTTTGCTACAAAGGCTCAACAGGAAGCTGCATCTGTAGCGATTGCTACCGATGAATATTATGTACCTGAATGGCAAACGGTAAACCAGGAACTCCAGGTTTCTGTAGCGAGTAAAAGGAATGACGAAAGAAAAACTTATTTACTTGACCTGACAGGTATCTACCAGGCTAAAAACATTTTAACTGTTCTGGAGACGGTAAAACAATTAAGAATAAATGGATGGAATATTACAGAACAGGATTTAAAAACAGGTTTGAACCATACAAAAAAGTTAACAGGCCTTCATGGCCGGTGGGAAGTCATCCAACAACAGCCAATGATAGTCCTTGATGTTGGTCACAATGAAGATGGCATCAAACAAATCACTGAACAATTAGAGATTACAGACCACGAAAATCTGCACATTATAATTGGGTTGGTAAAAGACAAGGAAATTGAAAAGTTATTATCACTGCTGCCGAAGCATGCTTACTACTATTTTACCAAAGCGCAAATACCACGTGCTTTGCCGGAAGAACAACTGGCAGAAAAAGCAAAGGAAGCGGGTCTCAACGGCCAACACTATTCCGAAGTCAATATGGCTTTGAAAGCTGCAATGAATCATGCAAAGAAAAATGATCTGATTCTTGTTTGCGGAAGCGTTTTTGTGGTAGGGGAAGTATTACTACCTGTTTAGATGGGAACGGTGCTCCAGGTGGATTCTATTTGTTCATCAAGCTCAACTTACCCATTTTCATCAGTGCATAAAATATGCATGTAGTATGAAGGGACTGTTTGATTTCCTGTTGTTTCAATAACCTAATCAATTCCTCCATTGATACCAATACAATTTCAATTTCCTCATTGTGATCCAAGTGCTGACCAGCAACTTTACGACCACCGGTAGCTAAAAAAAGTTCAGTAAAGCAATTCAGCACACCAGGGTTTGCGGCAATTCTTCCCAATGGTTCAATACTTTCAAATGTATAGCCGGTTTCTTCCAGCAATTCTCTTTTCATTCCGGTAACTGCGTCCTCTCCTTCATCAATAAAGCCACCCGGTGTTTCATAAATCACTTCATCGATAGGGTAACGGTATTGCTTTATCAATACTATTTCGCCTTCCATCGTAAATGCCAATGCAGTTGCAGACAACGGCAATTCTACTACATAATAAGGATCCACAATCACCGCATCGGGTCTTATACAACGATCTTCCCTGGCAGTAAAATACATATGCTTACTGATATACTTTGATGAAAGCGTTTTCCATTTCATAAATAAATTTTATTGAACTACCAGGCATTGCGTTCTCTCAGCGTTGTTATATGTGCTGTATGGTGTCTGCTATGCCAGGCGTACATGCCTAGCAAAAACCACAGACTCATTTGCTTTCCATGTTCAGGATGAACAACGGTCCTCTCCCAATCATCCCGTTTCAAATTTTTTAGCAACTCATACCAACGTGTATGCAGGGCATATAACAATGTAATGGAAATATTTGTGGGTAGCTTTCTGGTATCACTCAGTTCTGCCCATAACTGTTCTTCATATGGCCTGATGGTGGGATTATTTTCAGTCAGCCCCAGTTTAAATCTGCAGTAAGCATTCATATGACTGTCTGCAACATGATGCACCAGTTGTTTTACCGTCCAGCCACCTTCGCGATAGGGTGTTTCTTGCTGGGTCTCATTCAGATTTAATATCGCGTTTTCCAGCGATTGCGGTAAGAATTTGATATCATTCAGCCAGCTTTCCTTTTGTTTATCTGAAAATGGCTGAGTTTCGTATTTGCCAATGGGATAACGTAAATCCATATTACTTTTTTGGAGGTGACTATTAATGTGAAAATATGAAAATGTAGAAAATCTGGAAATTCATATATCAAAGATCCACAATCAACTTTGAAAAGTGTACAATTCAATTATTAACTTCCCCCATTCAGATACATAAATTTCAAAACAAACAGTTAGATATTTATTCTATCGAATTTAATTTTAGAGAGCAGGCTTAACATCAATGTAAGTAATCATTTATTACATTTCCACACCAGGTTGCCTGCTGTTACAGCTCATTTTTCACTTTCATTACTCATCTCTCCACTGCTTGCCAGTCAGATTCAGGAATACATCTTCCAAATTTGCTTTCTTAACAGCCTCTTCTCTTTGAAATCCTGTCGCCACCAGATCGTCAATCAGTCTGCCAGGAGAATTAATTGCAATGATTCGACCAGCATCGATTATAGCAACCCTGTCACATAAAACTTCCGCTTCATCCATATAATGGGTTGTGATGATTACAGTAGTACCTTTTGAACGGATGTCTTTTATCAGGTCCCATAGGTTACGTCTTGCCTGGGGATCAAGTCCGGTGGTTGGTTCGTCCAGGAAAATTATTTTTGGCTGATTGATTAGGGTAGTGGCTATAGAAAACCGTTGCTTCTGACCGCCGCTAAGTTCTTTAAATTTTGCTTTGGCCTTATCCTGCAGATTGACGAGACTTAACAATTCGGCCGGTTTCACTGAACGGTTGTACAATCCGGAAAACAATTCAATCAGTTCTGTAAGATTCAACCCGGGATAATAACCTGAGCTCTGGAGTTGAACCCCGATAATTTTTTTGATCGCATCCGGAGAATGATCCAGGTTCAAACCATTCACGGTTACTTCACCTGTTGTTTTTTCCCGCAATGTTTCAATTATTTCAAGCGTAGTAGATTTTCCGGCGCCATTGGGACCCAGTAATCCAAACACTTCACCCTCGAATACGTCAAAACTAATTCCTTTAACAGCTTCAAATTCACCGTATTTTTTATGGAGATTCTTTACTGAAATGATGATGTTGTTCATGTTGGCAATATACTTCAGTTTGATATTCCTGCAATCAAAAAAACTTTTGTGTATGCATACCACTTTTTTGAATCATGTTTATCATCGCATCATAAACGATCCTGGCTCTAACACTACCGCTCCACTGAACTTATTTCTTTACAAAAATCTGTGTATAATATACCACACCCTGATTATTTTTTGCTACTCCAACTCCTGTATAATTAAACGGTCCTTCAATATTTGCGCGATGAACAGCACTTTTCAGCCAGGCATCCAGTACTTCTTTGGCCGTCATTTTTCCATACGCAATATTTTCTCCGGTAGAAGAAGTACCATTCAATTCATTTGCAAGAGAAATGGCACGTTGATTAAACCCGGCATGACCAAAACCAACTTTTTTTGATGCCATATTCTGACTATGTGTTTGTGCCAGGGAAGCTGCCAATGAAAGCAGGCGCATGGGCGCCAGTCCTTTGGATTGACGGTATGCATTCACGTTATTAATGATATCTGCATTCATCGTACTGGTAACTATAACTTTTTCGCGATAGGCAGCAGTTCTTGTGGCAGTTGGTGTTACTTTTTTTGAACACCCGGTTATACCTATGACCAGCACCAAAAAAATGAAAGTATTTTTCAATTGGGAATTTTAATAATCTTCTTTTCAACTATTATACCAGTAAATACAATAAATGCAAAACAAAAAAACACCCGCTAGTTGCCCCATTTAAACTGGAGGATTTGTCCGGAAACAAATGAATAAAGGGCTTGCAAAGCGGGATCTGATTCAAGCATTTTCCGGTGTTTTTCAATCGTTGCAATGTCTTTTCGTATCGCAGGTCCGGTTTGTGCCAGTCTTGGTGAAATATGCTGCAACCTATCGGCTGTTTCGCGTATCAGCGGCAGAAGTTTGTTAAATTCCAGCCCATGGTTTTTACAATATCCTTCTGCCAGCGCGTAAAAGTAATTGCTGAAATTATTGACCAGTATAGCGCTAAGATGATACTGCATCCGTTGCTTGTCATTGGCTTCAGTTACCTGCCCGGAAATGGTCAGGGCTACTTGCTTCAATATCTCCTTTGCTTTTTCTGAATTGGCGTCTATAAAAACAGGTATTTCAGGAATGGATGATATTTCCTTCCGCAACGTTTGAAAAGGATAAAATACCCCAAATGAAGAAGAAACTTTTTCAAGAACGTTCAACGAAACAGAACCTGCCGTATGTACAACCAGTTGATCGGTGAGCCGGATATTCTTTTCTATATCTGTCAATGCGGTGTCTGATAATGCAATTAGATACAAGTCCGCATCCCTGGTGATAGAAGCCCAATCCATGACTGCAGTGGCGTTCCATTCCTTCGTTAAACCAATTACTGCTTCCTTGCTTCTGCCGCAAACTTGCAAGATAACATGACCCGCTTGTTTAAATTTTCTTCCCAATACTGTTGCTACATTACCCGTACCAATGATTACAATTTTCATATCCTATCTTTATACGCATGAAATTAGGACAAATAATTGCCATTAATTTTATCCGCGCCAAACTCAATCTGCTGGCGGTTGTATCAGGGCAACAAGCCGCAAAAAGAGCGTTCATCATATTTTGTACTCCATTTAAAAAACAAAGCAGGCAACTACCTTTTGTTTTCGAAAAAGCAGAAAAACTTCAACTACAGGTGAATGGCTTAACCATCCGTGGATTTCGCTGGAACAAGGGTGGTATAAAACGAGTACTCATCCTGCATGGCTTTGAATCTTCTTCAAAAAACTTTGAAGCGTATATCGATCCTCTGATCAATAAAAATTATGAAGTACTTGCTTTTGATGCTCCTGCACACGGAATCTCTGATGGCAAACAAATTACGTTGCCGGATTACGTTGATACCATTCGGATGGTCTATTTTGAAACGGGTACCATCCAAAGTTTTATGGCCCACTCCTTCGGAGGAATGGCCATCACTCATTTCATAGAAAAAATACCACATGATCAAAGCATTCGCCTCGCATTGATTGCACCAATGACTGAAACAAAAACTGCCATTGATTCCTTTTTTCGCTTTTTACAGTTAGGCAAAGACGTTAGAAAAAAATTTGAAGTCATCATCGGGCGGAAAGGTGGTAACCCTCCGGAATATTATTCAATTCCCAGGGCCCTTGAAAACATTACTGCTTCTGTTCTATGGATACATGACAGGGATGATGACGTTACGCCCATAAAAGACGTGGAACCATTGATGAACAAACACTACCCAAACCTCAAATTTCACATTACGAAAGGCCTTGGACACCGAAAGATTTACCGGGACTATAACATCATTCAAATTGTAACGAATTTTCTATAACCAGTCATGAGACGCGGTTGATTATTATTACACATTACAATACATTCTTTTTCTTCTTAGACGGTTTGGCAATTTTATTATATTCAAGGGCTAGTTTAATCCAGTATTCCAGTCTCTTTGCTTTATCTAATTCATTAATATCTACAAAAACATATCCTTTCATTACTTTTCCGGTAAAGTCCATTGGTTTGCAACATTCCTTTTCCATTACCTCTTCATAGATAGCCGGATCAAGCCGAACCATCAATCTGTTGTTCTCTACACCCAGGCACATTTTGTCATTTACCATAAAACATAAACCACCAAACATTTTTTTCTCCGTAATATTCTGGTGTGTCCTGGAAATGATCTCCCTTCTTCTATCGGCGAGTTTTTCATTGTATGCCATTGCTTTATTTTAAAAGTCACCCATTATTAGTTAACTGTAAATTTAAAAGAAAATACGACCATGGCGCTTTGTCGGATCCTGGATAATTTCATTTTGTTTGTGAGATGGTTTCATAAATAACATAGACTTGAGTTGAAACGACCCCTGTGCATCTTACAAAGCCACTATATTTGTATCAAACAAAAATTCAATGCAGTTTGAAGCGTCACTAAAATTTGCAAAAAAACTGGATGCCAATGATCGTTTGCGAAGGTTTCGTAAGCAATTCTATTTCCCGCAACACAAAGGAAAAAAATCAATTTATTTATGTGGCAATTCATTGGGACTTCAACCAAAAAAAACCAATGAAGCAATAAAACAGGAATTAAAAGATTGGAAAAACCTGGCGGTAGGCGGTTATTTTGGTGCGAAAAATCCGTGGCTTTTTTACCAGGATAATTTCAAAGGCCCCCTGTCTAAAATAATGGGATGCAAACAGGAAGAACTAACAGTAATGAATGCACTTACTGTAAACCTGCACCTGCTCTTATTGTCTTTTTACAAACCGTCTGCCAGTCGTTACAAAATTATGATGGAGGCGGGTGCTTTTCCCAGCGACCAATACGCTATAGAAACGCAGGTTAGATTTTATGGATATCTGCCAGCCGATGCTATAATAGAACTGGAGCCCCGTGCCGGCGAAAAAAATTTGCGTACTGAAGATATTCTTCAACAAATAGCAGATAATCAAGAAAGCCTGGCCATTGTATTGTTGGGTGGTATTAATTATTATACAGGACAATTATATGATATAGAAAAAATTACAACTGCAGCGCATAATGCGGGAGCATTCGCAGGTTATGATCTGGCACATGTTGCAGGTAATGTTCCCATGCAATTACACAAGTGGGGAGTAGATTTTTCCTGCTGGTGTTCTTATAAATATTTGAATGGCGGTCCCGGCGCTGTGGCAGGCATTTACATTAACCGAAAGTATGCCGGAGACGTTTCGTTCCGCAGATTAGCCGGTTGGTGGGGAAATGCTGAAAAGACCAGATTTAAAATGGAAAAAGGATTTAAAGCAAAAAAAGGAGCCGCGGGATGGCAAGTGAGTACTGCACAGGTTTTTAATATGGTTTCTTTAAAGGCTTCATTGGAACTGTTTGAATCAGCAGGTATAATAAACATCCGGAAGAAAAGTGTGATGCTTACTTCATACCTGGAATTTCTCTTGCAGCAATTAACACATATCAATTTCGAAATTATTACTCCCGCGGATCCCGAACAACGCGGTGCCCAATTGAGTTTATACTTTAAAGAAAAAGCAAAATCGATCCATCAGCATTTAATTAATAATGGCGTTGTGGTAGATTATCGCGAACCAGGCGTCATACGTGTTGCACCTGCTCCACTATATAATTCGTTCCGGGATGTTTTTCGGTTTTACGAAATTTTAAAAGGTGCTGGCAAGGTGTAAGGGATAAGGTTTACTGTTTAAGAATCTTCATTTTGAGATCTATCATTGGAAAAGCTTTCTTTATGTAAAATCAGTATATCGTTAACCGATCAACTATTCTTCCCCTCTAACATGGGCACAAAAGAGAAGTTATCAAAAACTTCTTCTGAGTATGTGCCGTTTTCGTTTTTAGTGATACGCAACATCCGTTGAACCGGAGCCTCACCTACTGGTATTACCATTTTACCACCTGGCTTTAATTGTTCAATCAATCGCTGCGGTATAGAAGGTGCGGCAGCAGTTACCAATACTTTGTCAAAAGGCATATAGGTGGGTAAACCTTCGTAACCATCGCCGTAAAAAAATTTAATTTGTGGATATTTTTTCAGATATGTAAACCGTTTATTATTATCAAACAATAATTTTTGTCTTTCAATTGTAAAAACCTGCGCTCCCATCTCTGTCAAAACGCTTGCCTGGTAGGCACTACCCGTACCAATTTCCAACAGTCTTTCAAAATGCTTTAATTCCAATAACTGCGATTGATAAGCAACTGTATAAGGCTGAGAAATGGTCTGATGTTGTGCAATTGGGAAAGCCCGATCCTCATAAGCCACTTCATCAAATGCAGAATCCAGGAAATAATGACGTGGAATGGCTCCGATGGCCTCCAGCACCCGTTCATCAGAAATACCTTTAGTCCGTAATATTTCCACCAATTTTTTCCTAAGTCCCTTGTGCCGGTATGTATCTTCGTAATTTCTCATAAACAGTTTGCAAGATAGCGGCTTTGTAAAATATTTACGAGGTTAGTTTTTCTTTCGTAATTTTTCACGTGTATTTTATTAAAATCTTTCTTATGATTGCCAACGCGGCTGATTAACCTGTTGCAGGATAAAAGAAGTGCGGATCAAATAAATGCTAATCGTATATTACAAACCATTTAACAAACATTCATCTATTATTAAAAATTTATTGAATGAAGACAAACACCGGTATTCTTCTTGCGCTGATGATGCTACTTGAATATTTTATCTGGGGTTCATGGTATGTTACCATGGGAACTTATATGGGCGAACACCTGGGCTCATCTGGTTTGCAGATTGGAGCAGCGTATAGCGCACTGGCAATTGCTACTATGATCTCTCCATTTTTTGTAGGCATGATTGCGGATCGTTTTTTTGCCGCTCAGAAATTAATGGGTTTCCTGCATTTGCTGGGAGCCATATTATTGTTCCTCGCTACAAAAATAACCGGCAATGGTGCTTTCTATTGGATAATACTATTTTATTCCCTGCTTTATATGCCAACGATTGCATTGTCCAACAGTGTTGCTTTTTCACAGATGTCCGACCCCGGGAAGCAATTTCCATGGATTCGTGTATTCGGCACCGTTGGATGGATAGTAGCCGGCATTCTTATTGGGAAATTATCCATTGAAAAAACATCGGCTACTTTTTTGATGGCGGGGGGTGCTTCTGCAGCGCTGGGACTTATCAGTTTTATTCTTCCAGACACTCCACCCAAAGCAAAAACTGCTACTACTGCCTCAGCAGCGCTGGGTACTGAAGCGTTTGTTCTATTTAAAGACAAATCATACCTGGTGTTTTTTATTGCGGCTATTCTCGTTTGCATTCCGCTTTCCTTTTATTATGGCTTTGCCAATCCATTCCTGAATGAATTGGGTGTAGAAAATGCTGCTACTAAGATGACATTGGGACAGGTATCTGAAGGTTTATTTATTCTTGCGATCCCTTTTTTATTTTACCGCATAGGAGTAAAAAACATGTTGTTATTGGGTATGACTGCCTGGATACTTCGTTATATATTTTTTGCTTATGGTGATGCCGGCGCCGGCACCTGGATGTTATATGCCGGAATTATTTTGCATGGGGTATGCTATGATTTCTTTTTTGTTACCGGTTACATGTACACGGAGAAAAAAGCGGGCGAAAAAATCAAAAGTGCCGCACAGGGCTTGTTCACCTTTGCTACTTATGGGTTGGGTATGTTTATCGGGACCTGGTTTTCGGGTATCATTGTAGACAAGTATAAACTGATCGAAGGCCACGACTGGAAAGGAATCTGGTTTGTACCTGCCGGCATCGCCGTAGCAGTACTGATTTACTTTATTATTTTCTTTAAAGAGAAAAGAGAAATCAAACAAGCTTAATTCATTTTCATTTGAAGGGGATGATCAACAAAGTGTTCATTTCTTAATCAAACGTTATGGCACTTGTAACTGACTTTCCTCCAATTGGTTTCAAATGGCAACGAAGCTGGTTTATTTTCCATAGCTTATTAAAACAAAATCAAAAATAAACTCAAACATTTATGCAACGAATTGCTATGCTTGGTTCCGGATTCATTGGCCGGTTTTATGCGGAATCATTACTGGGACAGAGAAGTAAAGACAAAATTGTAAGTATTTATTCGAGGCGTGAAGAGAGCGCCAAAAAATTCGCGGCAGACTATAACTGTGAGCATTGGACGATTTCTATGGAAGAATCCATTGCCCGTGCGGATGTAGACATTGTGTGCATTTCATTGCCCAATAATTTACATGAAGCAGCCGTGATGCTTTGCTGCAAACATAAAAAAGCAGTGATCACTACCAAACCACTAGGTCGTAATGCAGCAGAAGCAAAACGTATGCTGGAAGCCGTTGAAGCTGCCGGTATTTTTAATGGTTACCTGGAAGATCTTGTTTATACACCCAAATTTTTAAAAGCTTTTGAAAGTGTAAAGAATGGAGCGCTGGGCAGGATATTATGGGCCAAATCAAGGGAAACACATCCTGGTCCACATAGCGATTGGTTCTGGGACATAGAACAAGCCGGAGGTGGTTGCATTCTCGACCTGGGCTGTCATTGCGTTGAAATTACAAGGAGTTTTATTGGTAAAGACATCAAGCCGGTTGAAGTAATGTGTTGGGCCGATACACAGGTAAAACCAATTGATGCAGAAGATCACGCCATTGGTTTGGTGAAATATGAAAATGGCGCCATTGGGCAATTTGAAGTAAGCTGGACATTTCGGGGGGGATTGGATTTGCGGGATGAAGTAATGGGAACAGAGGGCACTATCTGGATGAATAATTTTTTACGCACCGGGCTTGAAATGTTCACCACCGGAAAAGGTGCCGACTATGTAGCAGAAAAAGCGGAAAGCAATACGGGTTGGCTTTTCCCTGTGGGCGATGAACTAAATGATCTTGGTTATAATCATATGTTCACAGATATGTTTAAAGCCATTGAGGCAGGCACATCACCCAAAGAAACATTTTATGATGGCTATGTAGTAAATACCATATTGGATGCTGCCTATAAATCTGCCAAATCAAAATTGTGGGAGCCGGTAAAACTGGAAATATGGCGTGGCAGAGAAGGCGTTGGTAAAGACAGTCACCTGACGGAATATGATGCCGAACATTACCTTGTAAAAGAAGAGATGACCCATTACGGTGCCAAAAAAGTAATTATTAAAAATAAAATGAGCGGAAAGATTACGGAAAAAGTGCTGAATTGATCTTTGTTTTTATTACGCTATATAGATAGGTGTAACTCATTGTTGCACCTATCTCTGTTTAACCACCTGGCCTGTCTATTCACTGCTCTTAAATAACTTGTGCTTATGAACATTAAGCGATTGCCTTCCATCTTCATTTGTATTGTTGTCTGCTTCAACCTGGCCTGTAATAATCGGGCAACTGATAATTATACCGGATGGTCCAACTATGGTGGAAGCAAGGACATGATCCGCTACTCATCTTTGAAACAAATAGATACCAACAATGTATCAACTTTACAGGTGGCGTGGACTTATCACAGCGGAGATGCTGATACCGCACACCATAGCCAGATTCAATGTAATCCAATAATCGTAGATGGTATTTTATTTGGTGTTAACCCGCAAATGAAACTATTTGCTATTGATGCAGCTACCGGTAAGCAACAGTGGCAATTTGATGCCAATAGTAAAACCGATTTTGACGGGAACCCGTCTGCTTACCATAATATGATCAATAGCCGGGGTGTGGCATACTGGACGGACGGAAAAGACGATAAGCGGATCTTTTTTACTGCAGGTTCAAACACATTCGCGATTAATGCAGTTACTGGTAAACCCATTTCAACATTTGGCACGAAAGGTTCAATAGATTTACACGACGATCTTGAACGGGATGTAAAGGATTTGTTTGTAGTAAATACTTCCCCCGGTATAGTGTATAAAGATTTATTGATAATGGGTACTAGGGTGGATGAAGCACCCCCTGCGGCACCCGGACATATTCGTGCATATGATACACGCACGGGGAAATTACAATGGATATTTCACACCATTCCGCAACCGGGAGAATTTGGATACGAAACATGGCATGACACTGCTTCCTATAAACATGTCGGGGGTGCTAATGCATGGAGCGGCCTGACGTTAGATGATAGTAAGGGAATTGTATTTGCTTCTACCGGATCCGCAGCGTACGATTTTTATGGAGGCAAACGCCAAGGTGCCAACTTATTTGCCAATTGTTTAATTGCATTGGATGCCAGTTCCGGTAAACGTATCTGGCATTTTCAATTTATGCATCATGATCTGTGGGACAAAGATCTGCCTTCCCCGCCTGCATTGGTAAACCTCCATCAAAACGGAAAACAAATAGAAGCTGTTGCCCAAACCACCAAAAACGGAATGGTATATGTTTTTGAAAGAACTACCGGCAAACCCGTTTTTAATATTGTAGAAACCAAAGTTGATACCGTTAGTGATCTTGCAGGTGAAAAGCCCTGGCCCACCCAACCCATCCCGGAAAAACCTGCACCGTTTGCAAGACAGACTATTACTGCAAATGATATCAATCCCTATCTACCAGATAGCTCAATAGCTAAATTAAAAAAAGACATGGCCGGTTACCGTTATGGAAACATGTTTTTGACGCCAGGTAAAAAACCCTTGCTTGTATTACCTGGTTATGATGGTGGTGCGGAATGGGGCGGCCCCTCATTTGATCCCGAAACTGCTTTATTATATGTAAACGCAAATGAAATGGCCTGGATCATGGAAATGCTGGAAGCAAAAAATGAAGTGCCTAAAAATGAAAATTACCTGCAGGCAGGTGAAAGACTGTTTACTCAGTACTGCAGAAGCTGTCATGGCGCTGATAGAAATGGTACAGGTAATAATCCAACATTGATAAATATAGAGACAAAATATAATGAACCAGCTTTTCTAACGCTTATCAATAGTGGTCGTCGAATGATGCCTGCATTCAAACAATTATCTGATCAAGATAAAAATGCCATCGCATCTTTCGTGCTCACTGAAAAATCCAGGCAGTCAAAAAAATATGTGGCTGCACCGGAGAAAATAGACAGTATTGATATAATGCCTTATAAAATGAAAGGCTATACCAAATTCTTAAGCCCGGAAGGTTATCCCGGTATTGCGCCACCCTGGGGAACTTTAAATGCAATCAACCTCAATACAGGTGACCTTGCCTGGAAAACAACTTTGGGAGAATATGAAGAGCTGAAGGCTAAAGCTGTTCCTCCAACCGGTACTGAAAATTATGGCGGCCCTGTTGTAACAGCTGGCGGTTTGGTATTCATTGCGGCTTCAAGAGATAGTAAACTGCGTGCATTCAATAAACATACAGGTAAATTGTTATGGGAATATAAATTACCTGCACCCGGTTTTGCTACTCCTTCAGTGTATGAGCTCGAAGGAAAACAATACCTGGTAATTGCATGTGGTGGAGGAAAACTGGGAACAACATCCAGTGATGCTTATCTGGCATTTGCATTGCCTGCCAAATAAATTAACTAACCTGCTAATTCCGTTTGGTACAGCAATCAATTTCCGGAAGGGAATGTGCCTGATTCTATCGTAAAATACAAAGAGTGCCGTAATGTTCCGACACTCTTTGTATTTTACTAACTAAGTTTCATATCCTTGATTATACCTTCAATTTTATTATCCAGTTCAACTTGAACCGCATCAAATTCTTCAACACTTTGCAACTTAGTATTGGCACTGAAATAAAATTTTATTTTGGGTTCGGTACCGCTCGGACGGGCAGATATTTTGGTTCCATCTGCAAGGATAAACTGCAATACATTGGACTTTGGCAATTGTATATCCCAACTTTCACCCGTTTGAATATTCTTACCTTTTCTTAATTCATAATCCAGCAATTGAACAACTGCAATACCGTTGATGGTTTTTGGCGGATTACTACGGTATCCTTCCATCATATCGGCAATCTGTTGTTGGCCATCCATACCTTTTTTGGTTATTGAAATAAGCGATTCTTTATAGAATCCGTATTGTACATATAAATCAATCAGCTTATCGTATAAACTTCTTCCTTTGTTTTTTTCGTAGGCCGCCATCTCACACAGCAGGGCTACAGCACTTACTGCATCCTTATCACGGACCTTTGATCCAATCATCAATCCATAACTTTCCTCACCGCCAACTATATAATCTTCTTTGCCTTCTTTCTCTTTTATCAATTCTGCGATCCATTTAAATCCTGTTAAAACATTGTAACAGGCAACATTATTGGCAATGGCAATTTTGTCAATGAGTTCGCTGGTCACAATAGTCTTGATCACCATATCGTTTGGCTTGGCTATGCCCTTCGCCTTTCTTGCTTCAATCATGTAATTACATGCCAGCACAGCTGTTTGATTACCGTTCACCAACACCCAGTCTCCTTTATGATTTTTAATTGCAATGCCCACTCTGTCAGCGTCCGGATCGGTACCCAGTAGAATATCCGCATTTAACTCCCTTGCTTTTTTAAGGCCAATGCTCATGGCTTCACTTTCTTCCGGATTCGGATAAACAACTGTTGGGAAATTACCATCGGGCACTGCCTGTTCATCAACAATCGTAACATTGGTGAAACCAAAACGTTTCAATACTTCCGGAACTAATTTTATTCCGGTACCGTGAATGGGGGTATATACAATTTTTAAATCCTTTTGCTTTTCAATTACCTCAGGATAGACGCTCAGACTTTTTACCATATCCATGTAAGCATTGTCAACAGTTGCGCCTATTGATGTAATATTTGCTTCACCCCCACTCCATTTTACTTCGTCAAAGGATGCAATCTTATCTACTTCTCTAATAACGTCTTTATCGTGTGGTGGTACCAGTTGTCCCCCATCATTCCAATATGCTTTATAGCCATTGTATTCTTTTGGGTTGTGAGATGCGGTGCATACCACTCCGCCCTGGCATTGCAGGGAACGGATGGCAAAACTCAGTTCAGGCGTAGGTCTCAGGCTTTCAAATAAAAAAACTTTGATTCCATTAGCTGCGAAAACATTGGCAACCGTTTCAGCAAAGAACCGGCTGTTGTTACGGCTATCGTGTGCAATAGCAACTTTTATTTCACCGGTTAATTTTTTTTTCATGTAATTGGCAAAGCCCTGGGTAGACATACCTACTGTATATTTATTCATGCGGTTTGTACCAACGCCCATTATTCCGCGAAGTCCACCTGTTCCGAATTCAAGGTTCCGGTAAAAAGACTCTTCTAATTCTTTTGGATTTTCTTTTTGCAACCTGGTAATCTCCTCTTTAACAGCCTGATCAAAATTTCCGTTAAGCCAGGTATTTACTTTGTCCTGAATGGCAGCGTCCATAATTATAATTTTATTATTTGCATTTAAGGTTTGAAGTTATTGATTTTTAGCAATTGACAATCTATTAACCGCCTTAAAACGTATTTTTGTCCGTCAGGCAGACCGTTTGACTCAGGCGATAAAAATCAGTATTCCCTTTGTGATTAAAAAAATATTTTGCATATCGGTACTCGGTTTCTTTTTACTTGTCTGTCACGCGCAGGATACAATTTCTCCAATTCATTTGTCAGGTAAGCAAATCAATAATAAAAGGCTTTGGCTTATCGCGGGTACACATGCAGCATTATGGGGCGGATCCTATGTTGCCCTCAATAAAGCGTGGTATGCAAATTATCCACGGTCCTCTTTTCATTTTTTTAATGATAACCGCGAATGGAACCAAATGGATAAACTCGGCCATGTCTGGACATCTTATAATGTAGGTCGTATCTCTTCAGAAATGTGGCAATGGACAGGGCTACCTCATAATAAAAGTGTTATCTATGGCGGTATAAGCGCAATTGCCTATCAGAGTATCATCGAAATTCAGGACGGGTTCTCAGCAGAATGGGGATTTAGCTGGGGCGATATGGCCGCCAATGTGGTGGGTGCTGCTGCTTTTGTTTCACAGCAATTGGGTTGGAAAGATCAGCGCATCCAGGTTAAGATGAGTTACTGGCCCTATCCGTATGAAGCGGATTTGACTGGGAGAAGGAATCAACTTTTCGGAAATGGATTAACAGAGAAAATATTAAAAGACTATAACTCGCAAACATATTGGATAAGCGCAAACCTGGACGCATTTTTTTCGGAGCTCCATGTTCCAAAATGGCTAAATATTTCATTCGGATACGGATCCGACGGAATGTTGGGAGGTACTATCAACAGGTGGACCGACAAGCAAGGTGTTCAATATGACAGGACAGATATTCCGCGCACGCGTCGTTTTTTTCTATCGCCGGACATAGATCTTACCAAGGTAAAAACGAAGAGCAAGATTTTAAAAACAATTTTTTTTACATTGAATATGCTCAAAGTACCAGCACCGGCAATTGAATTAGACGGAAGAGGAAAGTTAAAACTACATGCGATTTATTACTAAAAGTTTTTAAGCAGATTTGATATGTATTATGCGAGATAAGCGCCAGTTACTTTGTCTCCGTTAACTTCTACATAAATATGTTCCTGTAAAGTAGTGGCCAGTGACAGGCCAACATAGTCTGGCTTCACGGGAAAAAATTTATGACTTCTTTCTACCAACACTAAAGTTTCAATCGCCCTTGGATGAAATTCAATAAAAGGTTTTAACGCGTACAACAAAGTTTTACCGCTGTTGGACACGTCATCTATAAGTATAATAACTTTATCATCAAAATTTTCATTCTTACTCAAAGTAACTTTATCAGGCATCTTTTTATCCAGGCTAACGGTAATAAGTTCTGTAGTTACCGGGCTAATCTCTGCCAGCAATTTTTGAATGTTGCGCGCGATAACACTTCCACTTTCCCGAATGCCGGCCAGTACGAGATGTTTTTCGTCAATATTGTTTTCGAGGATTTCATAGGCCATTCGCCTGAGTTTTTTTGTGGCTGTAGCTTCGTCTAAAATATAATTCTTTTCGTTTGTCAAAGTTTGAATGATTTAAAAACAAAATACAACAAAACAACACACTAAAAGTAAAACCTTTAATTTAGCTAACTATAAAATTATTGTATGCACTTTTTAGCACAGTTTATTTTTGTTTTGCTGGCAGGAGGCGCTACATGGCTGTTTTCAAAAAAAATCAAAAAAATCCGCAACAATATTTTATTGGGTAAAAATGAGGATTATTCAGACAACCCTGCCGCACGTTGGCGAAATGTTTTATTGCTGGCATTCGGGCAGAAGAAAATGTTTAAAAATCCATTGGTTGCCGTGATGCATTTTATAATTTATGCCGGCTTTATTATCATTAATCTCGAAGTGCTGGAAATTGTTTTGGATGGCCTCTTGGGATCTCATCGCTTGTTTTCAAAACCTGTAGGTAGTCTATATCCTCTTCTCATAAATTCTTTTGAATTTTTAGCAATCGGAGTATTGGCAGTGTGTATTGTGTTTCTTATCCGTCGGAATATTTTGAAAATAAAACGCTTTACCAGTAAAGATCTATCCGGATGGCCGCGTAGTGATGCCAATTATATATTAATTACGGAAATAATCCTGATGTCGCTTTTTCTTATCATGAACGCGACTGATACGCTTTTGCAATTGAGAGGTGCTGAGCATTATAGTGAATATCTTACGGGGAATTTTTTTATATCCCAGTTATTGCATCCCTTATTGGATGGATTTAGTAATGGATCATTGCAAGTGATTGAAAGAGTTTGCTGGTGGTTACACATAGCGGGAATTTTTGCATTTTTAAATTACCTGCCGTATTCTAAACACCTGCACATACTATTAGCATTTTCAAACGCGTATTATGCAAGACTGAGACCAGCAGGAGAGATACGAAATATGCCGGCAGTTCAAAACGAAGTGGTTTATGCCATGCAGCCAGAACTTGCGCCAGCCGATGCTGCGGCCCCGACAAGCTTTGGAGCGAAAGATGTAATGGATCTAAGCTGGCGAAATTTACTTGATGCCTATAGTTGCACTGAATGCGGTCGTTGCACTGCAGCTTGTCCTGCTAATATCACCGGAAAATTATTGTCCCCACGAAAAATTATGATGGATACAAGAGACAGGTTAGAGGAAGTGGGAAGAAATATAAATGTTACTGGCCATTTTGTAGCAGATGGGAAAACCTTATTGCATAATTATATTTCTGTTGAAGAGTTACGTGCGTGTACCACCTGCAATGCTTGCGTGGAAGCTTGTCCTGTCAGCATAAGCCCATTGGAAATAATTTTGGAGTTGCGGCGCAGCCTGGTGATGGAAGAAAGCAACTCGCCCCAGGAATGGAATACAATGTTCAGCAATACTGAAAACAATTTTGCTCCCTGGAAATTTAGTCCAGATGAAAGAGATAAATGGGTGAGTGACGCAATAGGATAACTCCAGTCAATCATCACTGCGGCACTTTTAATGGAAATCAATTTTATTAATAGATCCGGCAAACTCATTTGCAGCAGCAATCATGTTAAGGCTTGTAATCATCAACATCATTTTATTTTTGCTCTTTATTGTTATTTTCATCCTGGTGGCATTTGCCATCGGAGTGGCTTCTCATCCAGGTAATTATGATAAGGAAACGGGAGCCACCTATGTTGGTTTTACATTCCTTCATATTTATATCAATCAACTATTAATGAAAAAGCAAAAGTTTGATAGCCTGAGACACAAAACAGTTTCCACTATTCTGATATTGTCAGCCTATATTGGCTATCTTTTTATATACAGGTAGATGACCTTTCTCCAACTACCTTAACCATTAAATATACCGGTTCAAAACAAAAAAACCCTCCATAAGGAAGGTTTTCAATTTCATATAATTATTTTTTATACCTTTTCTATCTGGCGATATTTTGTTCTGGTTACTTTCGATAAAGTCACCAACTCAACTTCCGTCTTTTTAAACCGTGTGGCACTCCATACATGATCCAATTCAATTTTATCAGAATCTTCATAACCTGCACTACTTATACAATCCCATGTACAACTCCGATTAAGGTTTGTTGAAATCTTAGAAGTAGTCTTTGGATAAGCTATCCACAATTTAGCCTCATTATTTAACGCAGGTAAAACTTCTCGCAATATCCCGCTCAATTGGTTCTCATTAACAGCAAAAACGAGGGCGAAATCAATTTTGCGGCTTTTTAACAAGGGCGTCAGGTTTTTGGCGAAAGACAATTTTGTAAATTGTTTCTCTATTGATGAAGGAAGCCCTTGAATAAGTAAATTTCTTTCGTCCTGCAAAAGGAGCTTTTCAAACAGTGTTTGAGACATATGTAGAAATTTTTGTTTTAAGGGTTGTTCTGAAGGGGAATGCAAAGGTAAGGAATCCCCCACGCAATGACTAATATTATATAAATAAAAACAGCCGGAATTACCAGCTGCTAGCTTTCTTTATTGATCTAAATCATTAGTTTACAGTTCACTTGCCAATCGGCTTGTAGTTTTTGAGCGCTTCGGGCATTAATTCTTTTAACCGGTCAATTCTATTACCTTCAGATGGGTGTGTACTTAAAAATTCAGGGGGCTTATTATCTCCTGAGGCCTTTTGCATTCTTTCCCATAACGGAATTGCTTCCTGTGGGTTATAACCTGCCAGTGCTGCAAACGTTAAACCAAATCTATCAGCTTCATATTCGTCCTTCCTTGAAAATGGCAACATCACTCCTACCTGACTTCCAACCCCGTAAGCAGTCATAAAAAGATTTTGGGTTTCAGCGGGTTTATTGGCCAATGCTATTGAGAGTGCAGCACCGCCTAACTGCTGAACTAAGCCCATACTCATACGTTCATTGCCATGCTGTGCCAATGCATGGGTAATTTCATGTCCCATTACAACTGCCAGGGCAGCCTCATTTTGAGAAATGGGAAGTAACCCGGTATATATTACAATCTTTCCACCCGGCATGCACCAAGCATTTACTTCTTTTGAGTCAACCAGGTTATATTCCCATTTATAGCCGTTTAAGATATCAGATTTCCCCTGTTGGGTATAATAATCACCAATCGCCTTTGTCAGGCGTTGTCCAACTCTTCTGACCATTTCGGCGTCCTTACTAACTGACGTGCTCACCACCTTATTCTCCGTAAGGAATTGTTTATATTGCTGGGATGCCATTGATTGAACTTCCGATTCTGGCAAAAGCTGTAACTGATTTCTGCCTGTAACTGCATTCCTGGAACAGGCTGCAACCATCATCACCACGCTGAAAAATAATATATACCGCATCATATAATTAATTTGTGCAAAAGTAAAATCAATTGTTGTACCAAGTTAGCATATACAATAAAAAAGGCCGCTATTAAGCAGCCTCGGTTGATGATTAAATTTGGTTGATGATTATTTGCTGATAATTTTTCGTTGTCTTCTTCTATCCCGATGTTTTAGGATCGGCACTTTGCTTTCACTGCCTTTCAGTAACCGACTGATGTTTTTCTGATGTGTAAGAATTACCAACAATGCAACTCCTACTGCAAAAACCCGGTATGCATGATTGTCCACATTAAAAATTACCAGAATAAAAACCGGAAAAGCGGCACTGGCCAATATGGAACTTAATGAAACAAACCTTGTCAGAAATAAAACAAGAAGAAACACTCCGCTGCATCCAAGCGCAGACCACGGTGAAATGCCTAATACCAATCCAAATAATGTAGCAACTCCTTTACCTCCCCTGAAGTCGGCCCAAATTGGATAGATGTGCCCAATGACAGCAGCCAACCCAAGCCCAATTTGCAAACTGGTTCGGGCTAAGTCGTGTTCAATATAATAAGGAAGTAAGAGTGCGAGCTTAACTGCTAATAAACCTTTTAGCATATCCCCAACCATAACAATGGTACCCCATTTTTTTCCAAGCACGCGAAATGTGTTGGTAGCTCCGGCGTTACCGCTTCCATAGTCCCGGATATCAATGTTGAAAAAATATTTACTCACCCAAACCGATGTAGGTAATGATCCTATGAGATAGGCCAAAAATATTATCAAAACCTCTTTCATCGGTCTAGTGGTTAAGTTGGATAACGAAAGTAGCTAAAACAACTGAAATAATAGAGGCTATTCATGATTAATCAACTCCAGGCAGATCCACCCATTTCTTTCAGTTCGGTTTTTCAAGTTCAGTTTGTTTTTTTCTGCAGCTTCCATTATAATTTCATAGTCGCCGGTAAGCAAACCGCTGAGTAATAAAACGCCATTTGGCAATAGATGTTGTTTCATTGCTGAAAGGTTATCCAGAATAATGTTCCGGTTAATATTTGCAAGAATAATCTCGAAAAAACTGTTATCAAAAAAACATATATTTTTGAATACCAATATTTTATAACATTTATTTATATTAATATTCTCTTCTGCATTTTCAATGCTCCTGTCATCATTATCTATGGCAATAATTGGAAAAGCTCCTGATTTCTCTGCCAGTATTGCCAGCACCCCCGTACCGGTTCCATAGTCAAATACTGATTTGCCGAAAAAATAAATGCGGGACATAGCCTCGATCATCATAAACGTAGTAGCGTGGTGACCAGTTCCAAAACTCATTTTTGGGTTGATAATTATATCATACTTCACACCAGGAACGGCAGGATGAAACTCTGCCCGGATCACACAAAATTCATCTACCTGTACCGGCTGGAAATTTGATTCCCATAATTCGTTCCAGTTCCTGTTTGCAATAATTTTTGTAGTGTACTGTATGTTGCTGGCGAGGAAGATTTCATCGATGATATCCTTATTAAATGTTGTCTCCTGGAAATAAGCTTTCAACAAATTCTTCTCTTCTTCAAAACCTTCTGCACCTACTGCTGCGAGTTTTGCAATAAATATTTCTCTTAAAGCTGTTTCATTAATCCCGGAGGTCAATTCAATATATTCGTACATAATCTTAATATTTAAATGCAGACGGCTTTTTATCGGGCCTCTGAAAATCAGAAAACCCCGAATCTGATCACTGGGATAGTTTCGGGGTCTTAAAAAAATAAAGTATTATTATTCCTGCCTTTGCTGACCTTCAGGTTTTGGCAATAATATCTTTCTGGATAATTTAAATTTACCTGTTTTAGGATCTGTGCCTGTAAGCTTTACTTTTACCGTATCGCCCTCATTTAATACTCCCTCCAATGTTTCAAGGCGTTTCCAGCTTACTTCAGAAATATGCAATAAACCTTGTTTACCTGGCATAAACTCTACAAAAGCACCATAAGGCATTATCGATTTTACTTTTGCTTCATATACATCACCTACTTCAGGTACAGACACTATCCCTTTTATCCAAGAGACTGCTTTTTCAACGCCATCTTTATTGGCACTAAAAATACTAACCTCTCCCATTTCATTCTTTTCTTCCAGGTTGATGGTAGTTCCTGTTTCACGCTGAATTTCCTGGATGATTTTACCACCCGGTCCAATCACTGCTCCAATGAATTCTTTATCGATAAACAATTTAACCATCCTTGGAGCATGTGGCTTAACATCACTTCTTGATGCAGGAATTGTTGCATACATCGCTTCTACAATCTGCAATCTTCCGTTTCTTGCCTGCGCCAATGCCTGTCTCATAACGTCCATGCTCAGGCCATCTACTTTAATATCCATTTGTACGCCACATATACCGTCGCGTGTACCAGTCACTTTAAAATCCATATCACCCAGGTGATCTTCATCACCCAGAATGTCTGTAAGCACAGCAAACTTTCCCTCTTTTGAAATCAATCCCATTGCTACGCCACTTACATGTTTTGCAAATGGAACACCTGCATCCATTAGTGCCAGAGAACCTGCGCAAACAGTTGCCATGGAAGAAGATCCATTGGATTCAAGTATATCACTCACTACTCTTACTGTGTAAGGATATTCAGCACCGGGCATCATTTGCCTTAATGATCTTAATGCAAGATTTCCATGGCCCACTTCTCTTCTGCCAACACCTCTGATCATTTTTACTTCACCAGTTGAGAACGGCGGAAAATTATAGTGCAAAAGGAATTTAGAATAATCAGATTTGGCAGCACTTTCAATCAAAAGAGAATCAAGTGGGGTACCCAAAGTAACAGTAGTTAGTGATTGTGTTTCTCCTCGTGTAAATAAAGCAGCGCCATGTGGTGAAGGCAAAACATCCACTTCCATGCTTAATGGGCGTACCTCTTCCAAACCTCGGCCATCTAATCTCACTTTATCATTCAGGATCATATTTCTTACTACATCATATTGAACATCGTGGTAATAATTTTTTGCGAATTTCTTTGTGTTTTCGGGTAAGCTTTCGCCTTCAGGAATTTTGTATTCCGTTTTCAAGTATTCTAATAATTCGTCCTGGATGGTTTCAAACTTATCGGCACGCTCATGCTTACTAAGACCAGCTTTTGCAATTTCATAAACTTTAGAAGAAGCAAATGCATTTACTTTCTCCCGCAACAATTCGTCGTGTTCTGGTTTTTTATATTCCCTTTTAGTTGTTATACCTTTTAGTTTGCGCAATTCTTCCTGCGCTTTTACCTGCAACTTTATAGCATCATGTCCAAGTTCAATGGCCTTAATCAAATCCTCTTCTGAGCATTCCTTCGCTTCCCCTTCTACCATCATTATATTTTTATCGGTGGCGGCGATTAAGAATTCCATATCCGCTTTCTCTAATTGACTGCGGAGCGGATTAATAATAAATTTTCCGTTTACACGTGCCACTCTTACTTCTGATATAATTTCCTGGATCGGAATATCAGATACTGCCAATGCGGCTGATGCGGCAAGACAAGCCAATGCATCCGGCATTACTTCAATATCACTTGAAACAAGGGTCACCAATACCTGTACATCACAAAAATAATCTTCCGGAAACAACGGCCGCAATGCGCGGTCAATTAATCTCGAAGTGAGAATTTCATAGTCGTTTAATCTTGCTTCACGCTTAAAAAAAGATCCGGGGATTCTACCTGCGGACGCAAATTTTTCCTGGTAATCAACTGTGAGAGGAAAGAAACTCTGACCTTCTTTTGCTTCCCTGTTGGCAACAACGGTTGCAAGAATAATACAATTTCCCTGGCGAACAGTTACAGATCCATCTGCCTGGCGGGCCAGTTTACCGGTTTCGATGATAACCTCGTGGCCATCACCTATTATAAATTTTGACTGAATAGGTTGAGATAACATAAAATTTTGAATTACTAATACTAAGCGTTTTGAAATACATCCTTTTCAGGAGGGAGCAAAAATGATGTAAATCGAAACCTTAATAGGGTTGATAAAAGATTTGAACAAACTACCAAAGACAAATATTCCCAACCTATTGACGAGTTGGGAATAAAATGACCATGCAATTATTTTCTGAGTCCGAGTTTTTCAATCAATTCGCGGTAACTTTTAAGATTGTGCTTACTAAGGTAAGTAAGTAAACTTTTTCTCTGTCCAACGAGTTTCATTAATCCGCGGTGAGTGGAGAAATCCTGCTTGTTTTCCTGAAGGTGTTTTGAAATCTGCGAAATTCTTTCTGTCAGCATAGCAACCTGCCCTTCAGTAGAACCTGTATTGGTTGCTTTACCACTAAAATCAGCAAAAACTTTTGCTTTTTTTTCTTTTGTTAAATAAGGCATCTTTAATTTTTTTTAGGCATCCTGTAATTTGCATCCTGTTAATTCGGCGGCAAAGGTAGAGAAATATTTCAAAAATTAGCTTGCTGAATCAGTATTTTTTGGGATTTTGGCCCCCAATTCCCATTCTATTATGCCCATTTTTGAAATATTCCCTGCTGTTTCCCCGCCGATCAGTCAAATGTGTTGGCCTAACCCCAATTGCAAAGATGGGTAAAAGAATAATTTTTACGGTTACCAACGACCTGAGTTATGATCAGCGAATGATACGTATTTGTACTTCGCTTGCCAAAGCAGGCTTTGAAGTTTTACTGGTTGGCCGATCCGCTAAAAATTCAATTCCCCTGATTCATCAGCCATTTCTCCAAAAAAGATTAAACCCCCTTTTTCAAAAAGGCAAACTGTTTTATGTAAGTTTTAATATCCAACTTTTTTTTTACTTGTTGTTTAAAAAGACCCATGCAATATGTGCCATCGATCTGGATACTATATTACCCTGTTTCATCATTTCAAAAATTAAAAATGCTGTTCGCATATATGATGCGCATGAGCTGTTTTGTGAAATGAAAGAAATTGTAACGAGGCCCGCCATTTATTCAGTATGGAAATATATTGAGCGCATTACGGTTCCAAAATTCAGCAATGGTTATACCGTTAATACAATGATAGCGCAGGAGTTTAATAAAATGTATGGAGTAGCATATGAAACGATCCGAAATATTTCCTCCTTAGAAAATTTTAACCCCATCATAAAAAATGAAAAATTCATTCTTTACCAGGGAGCAGTTAATGAAGGAAGGGGTTTTGAAATTCTTATCCCTGCAATGCAATTTGTTAATGTACCGCTCTTGATCTATGGGGATGGTAATTTTTTGGATCAGTCTAAAGAACTGGTAAAAAGACACAACCTGGATCATAAAATATTTTTTAAAGGCAAATTACCCCCCATTGAACTAAAAATGGTTACCAGGACTGCAAGTATTGGCATTACCATTTTCGAAGAACAAGGAATGAGTAATATTTATTCGCTGGCAAACAGGTACTTTGATTATTTACATGCAGGAGTTCCACAGTTATGTGTTGACTTTCCTGCCTACCGTGAATTAAACAATTTGTACGAAGTGGCTGTTCTACTTACAAGTCCGGATGCTGATAAAATAGCACTGGAACTTAATAATTTATTGAATAATGATATACGATATAACGAGCTTGTAAAAAATTGTGAAAGAGCTAGACTTATACTGAACTGGCAGGAGGAAGAAATTAAGCTCATTAAATTTTATAAGAAAATAATGTTCTGAAAATATAATGAGAAGATATTTACATATTATATGTCATGATGTTCCTTACCCACTTGATTATGGGGGTGTATTCGATATTTATTGCACGTTAAAAGCATTGCATGAAGCGGGCATTTGCATTTATTTGCATTGCTTTGAATATGGCCGGGGGCGGCAACCTGAATTAAACAAATACTGTGAAGAAGTTTACTACTACTCAAGAAATGAAGGGCACAAAGGTTTCTCCATTAAAATACCTTATATCGTTTGTTCCAGGTTCAACAAAGAATTAAGACAAAATTTACTTAAGGACGATTACCCCATTTTACTTGAAGGAATTCATTCTTCTTACTTATCCGGCGATCCAAATTTTGCAAACAGGAAAATAATGCTCAGGTTATTCAATGTGGAGTATTTGTATTACCGGCAATTGGCCAGACACGCAGGATCATTTGTCAAGAAGATATATTATCTGAATGAAAGCCGTTTGCTGAAAAAGTATGAAAAACGATTGGCGCAAAAGCTACCTGTCATTGCTTTGGCTGAAAAAGATGCCGGGGTATATCAACAAAAGTTTGAAGCAAAAAACACCCGCTATTTACCATTGTTTGTGCCCTGGAATGAAATTAAGGGTCATGAGGGCATGGGAACTTATTGCCTTTATCATGGCAACTTATCAGTAGAAGAAAATGAAAAAGCCGCTATTTGGCTACTGGAGAATGTATTTAACGATTTAAAAGTGCCCTTTGTTATTGCTGGCAAAAACCCCTCATCAAGACTTGAGAAAGCAGCGCACCTAGCCGAACATACTTGTCTTGTTGGAAATCCTGCAGAAGATGAAATGAGGGATCTGATTTCAAAAGCCCAGATGAATATTTTGCCCTCTTTTAATGAAACAGGCACCAAGCTTAAACTTATCAATGCTTTGTTCAACGGCAGGCATTGTGTTGTAAATGATGCTACCGTAGAACAAACCGGACTTGAACCGGCTTGTCATACGGGAACCAACGCAGCATCTTTCAAAGAGATTATTATACAACTTTATCATCGTCCGTTCACACCTGAAGAAATTAAATTGCGACAAAAAATTCTTTGCAATACTTATGACAATAAACGGAATGCTCAGGAACTTATCTCATGGTTATGGTAGCATTGTCTTCTACCCTGCCCTTTTCAGTTTTTATGGTGCGGGCTGGAAATTTATTTATCACGATATAGTCATGCGTGGCCATTACAATGGCAGTTCCGAATTCTTTGCTGATTCGAAATAACAACTGCATTATCTCGTCAGAGGTTTCAGGATCCAGGTTGCCGGTGGGTTCATCAGCAAGAATTAATTTAGGAGAGTTCAATAACGCACGTGCAATGTCTATGCGCTGTTGTTCCCCGCCACTCATTTCAAAAGGCATCTTAAAACCTTTGGATTTTAATCCCACTTTATCCAGCACATCGGCAATTTTTTCATCCATTAACCGCTCATCTTTCCAGCCTGTTGCTTTTAAAACAAACTTGAGGTTATTGTTCACATTTCTGTCTGTCAGCAATTGAAAATCCTGGAATACCACTCCAAGATTTCTCCTGAGAAACGGCACCTTTTTCCAATCCATTTCTTTCAGATTAAAACCAGCAACAGTACCATCTCCTTCTTTCAACGGCAGATCTCCATATAATGTCTTTAATAAACTTGATTTACCCGTGCCGGTTTTCCCCACAAGGTATACGAACTCACCTTTGTTCACCACAATATTGACATCTTCCAATACAAGATTGCCACCCTGGTATATGTTAACATTGCGAAGCTCAAGAATACTTTCAGCCATCTTTTTTATTTATGAGGCAAAAATAAGCTATTAAAAGAAAAAGAACAGGGTATAAGATTTACACAAATGTGAAATAATAACACAAGACTGCATAATCATCTGGAAGGATGGCACCTTATTTTTATCCGTGGTAAAAGGCATTCGCTGGTTATTACGGACCATTTGACTAAATTTAATTGGATAAAAAGCCTTTCGCAAATATCTTAGCAATATCAAATTCAATTAAGCAACAAGCAACATGTTTCAATAATTTTCTTTTTTCAAAGAAAGAAATTCCATCCATTTATTCAATCAAATATTCATGGATCAACAAAACGGTTATATATTACAGGTAGAAGGTCTTAATGTTTGTTATGGCGCATTCAAGGCCGTAACCAATGTTTCTTTTAATGTGAGTCCCGGAGAAATATTTGGATTGCTGGGGCCAAACGGTGCAGGTAAAACAAGTACACTGAGTTCAATAGAGGGTTTGATGCAACCACAAAGTGGCGATATTCTGGTTGCAGGATATAATATCAAAGAAAAACCACTCTATGCAAAAGCCAATACAGGAGTTCAATTGCAATCCACCAGTTTTCAACCTGAGTTATTTGTTGGCGAAATCATTCAATTATATGCCGGTATTTACGGCGTTGAAATGAACCAAGACAAACTGGATAATATTCTATCCGATATAAAACTTAAGGATGCAACAACCAAACGTTTTGGACAATTGTCAGGCGGACAGCAACAAAGAGTTTCTCTTGTCATCGCCATGATTCATAATCCACGTTTGGTCTTACTTGATGAACCTACATCAGGGCTCGATCCTCAGTCACGGAGACAACTCTGGGAGCGAATGGAATCATTGCGTTCGAACAATCATGCCATCTTATTAACAACGCATTCCATGGAAGAGGCAGAAGCAGTCTGCGACAGAATTGCTATTATTGATCACGGGCAGATCGTTGCCATTGATACGCCATCTGCTTTAATTGATAAACACCGGCATGATCCTGAAGTGATCAAAGCATCCCGCAAAGGAAAAATAACACTGGAAGATGTTTTCATTGGGTTAACCGGTTTTGCCATTCGTTCATGATAATAATATACAATGCAAACAATCATACCTTCATCTAAAACGGTATTAACAGCATTATTGAAAGCGGACTTTACAACTCAATGGCGTAACCGAAAAGCTGTTGTGCTTTTATTGCTGGTGCCTGTAATCATATTAATTTCCTGGAAAGGAGTGGCAGATAAATTGGGTGGCGCATTTGTTCTTTCAAACTGTATTACCATCGGATTGAATGCCGTTGGCCTGATGGGTTATTCAAATTCGATTGCACGCGACAGGGATAAGGGTGTTTTTCAGCGTTTGCGGGTAGCGCCGCTTCCTTCCTGGTCTATTATGGTTAGCCGACTATTGGTTCAGTTAACCATGATTCTTTTGGTGACGACGGCTGTATTTATAGCCGGAAGCAATATTGATAAAATTACGCTTGCTCCATTGGGTTATACACTTGGTTATATGACCGCTATTTCCGGGGGTGCCGTTTACCTGGGACTGGGACAAGCCATTGTGGGCCTTATAAAAAATGCGGAAACGGTTAACTCCACTACACGGTTGGTTTATTTTGTTTTTATTATGGTAGGTATGTTTGGTGAACTGGGTATGCTGGGTGAAAAAATTGGAGCGATAGTTAAATGGTCACCCTATGGCGTCGTCAAACATATTATTTCTTCTGCTATGCAGCCAGGTACATGGGACCAACAAACCTCCATTGCATTGCTTGCAACAGTATTATATGCAATTGTATTTGCGGCACTTGGGATAAAGAAATTCCGGTGGAATGCCCGATGAAAAAACCTATACGTCATTAATTTAATATCTTGATAAAAGGCTTTTTTCCAAGTACAACTTCTGATCTCCGCGGTATAATATCCTTGTGCAGGTATACAATCATCAAAAATAAAAACGGAACAGCCGCGTAAATAAATGTATCCAACCATAATCCTGTAAAACTATTTATTTTGGCATCTGCAGGCTCATTTTTCCTGAATCGTACCTGCACCGCTTCCCCTGGCATTAAAAGCAGTTCATCTGTACCATTAAAAAAAACAGTATCGCTGCCGGTGCTTGAAAATTTAATCACCGGATAGGTTTTCATAAACTGACCATTCTGTTGTTTACCCATAAAACACATAGTACCACTGCAGGTCTTTGTACCTGAAATCCAAATTATTTTCCAGGCAAAAATGGGTAAGATGAAAAAAATAGTCAGTAATAAAAAAAATTGCAGTCTGCTAAGATGCATAATAGTATGGTAAATTTTCAGCCATCTTACATACAGGAATCTTTCAGCATTTTCATATAAGCAGCCCCTTTCTCTCTCGCGAAATTCATATTACGATTGGGTATTTCCTCCGGGTTCAGATAATGTAACAAAGCTTTATCAATACTAGTTTCTCTTAGAATATGTAACATAGGATAGATAGAACGGTTGGTATAATTGGAAGCGTCATCTACAGGTTCATTCGCAAAACAATACTGTGGGTGAAAACTCGCCAGTTGGTAGATGCCTTCATATTTTTCTTGCTTAAGCAATTGTTCTGACAACGCAACCAGTTCAAGATAATTATCAAACTCCAGGAAATTTTCAGGAAAAATTAAAAGGATAGTTTCAATACTCTCTTCATTGTCCAATCTTATAAATTGCTGCAATAAAGACCCAAGGGCCAATGTAACAGTAGCGCTATATTCAACCTGGTAATAAATAGTATTGAGCCTGATTTCCTTTGCCGCAAACGGACAGAAATTACAACCTATTACTACCTCTTTGATCCATTTTTTTGTATGTTCAACCACTATCGTAGAATCTTGCATTGCAGGGCTTCTTAAATTTTATCGCAAACCAAAAGCTTCATAAAGTAACCGGGACAAATTACTCAATAAAATACAAGGCTTACTGTTTAAATTTATCATTCAAAATAATAATAAGTTAATTATGTTTATTGTTCATCAACGCAATTTTTGCTTTTTGATACTTGCAAGTATTGTTTTTACAAATTGCGGTACTACTATAAATAATAACCCGCATATACTTATAAATACCGATGCCGGTGAAATAGAGGCAGAATTATATCCTGGCAAAGCCCCTAAAACAGTGGCCGCATTTCTATCTTATATAGATGAAGGTTATTACAAGGGGAGCTCATTTTACCGTGTTTTAAACAACGATAATCAACCTTCCAACGCACCGAAAGCGGAATTGATACAGGGTGGTATCTGGAAAACAAACTATAAAAAAGTCATTTCACTGCCGGGCATTCCGCACGAGAGTACCCGGCAAACTGGCATTCTTCATACAGACGGAACCATATCGCTGGCAAGGCAGGAGCCCGGAACTGCAACAACCGAATTTTTTATTTGCATTGGCAATCAACCTGGATTTGATTTTGGTGGAGAAAATAACCCGGATAAACAAGGCTATGCGGCATTTGGAAAAGTGACAAAGGGAATGGATGTGGTTAGAAAAATTTATAACCGGCCGGAAGATAACCAGGCATTTGACCCGCCGGTGGTGATCATCAGCATTTCTAAACTTTGATCGATTATCAACAATACATTTGAATATAAAAATTATTTTATTACCGTTACCCGGATAATGAGTTAAATAATATTTTATAATGGTAATAAAAAAACCACCTGCATAGCAAGTGGTTCAATGTATAATGATAACAGGATTATTTAAAATCTGCCGCCGTTACTGCTTCATTAATTTTTATTTCTTTTACTTCCATCGTAAAATCCTGGTTACCGGCCGGAGTCTGTACTGAAAAAGCATGAGTATACGGATAAAGAAAATTTCCGGTTTTTTTATAATTGCTGTATTCAATGGTTTGCGTTACTTCCTGTCCGTCTTGTTTACTGCTGTTTTCCTGTTTTACCAAATAACCAGTTTCCACATCATAATATTCAGTACTCGTTTTGCCCGAGGGGCCTGTAACTTTGATTTTATATGCATCCTTACCGGCAACTTTGTCCATTCCCGCCACTTCAAGTTTGTATGAACCATCGTTGTAAAAAAGCTGCGGTATAATTCCCTTTGTATCTTTTTTCTCTGCAATTTCTTCCGTAGACATTTCTTTTTTCTGACCCATCTGTGACTGGTAGCCTGTTTTTCCGTCAAACACAACATGTACAACTGTATTCGCACCCATCGCCATTTCCATCAGTTCCATATTGGGTTCCATTTTCTTTTGGGTAAGGTTCAATTTCATACCCTGTATACTCATTTCGCCCATGATGGAAAGAGATTTGAGTTTTTTGAGTTCAACTTCACCCCCAATAGCTGTTATGTATTTACCAATAACTTCTGATGCGTTCACTTTTACATTTGAAATTTGTTTTGCAGATACAGGTTTTGCATAACGATCATATTTCTTTATTTCATAACCCAGCTTCGCAAGTCCTGGCTCCGTTGTCTCAGCTTTACCAACGACCACTATCCTTGCATTGTTATAACCAAAATATTTTTGTGCCACCCTTTGTACTTCGTCAATAGTTACCGCATTAATTTTTTGGAGGTAGGTTCTGTAAAAATCTTTTGGAAGATTATTAATTAAAATATTGCTGGCAAATGAAGCGGTACGTGCAGGGTCTTCCATCCTTAATGCAAAAATACCGTTGTATAAAGCCTTTGAATTTTTAAGTTCTTCAGCTGATATTTTTTGAGTTCGGATCCTATTAATTTCTTTGAGAATCTCCGCAATTGAACTATCCGTTTTTTCATTCCGTACAGAAGTTTCAGCAGCAAAACTGGTTTGATAACGTCCTGCACTGATGGAAGAATAACTTCCATAAGTAAACCCATGTTTTTCTCTGAGATTCATATACAGTCTTGCCTCACCGCCACCACCAAGTATATGGTTGGCCAGCAACACAGGAAAATAATCAGGATTTTTCATGGGAAGATTCACCAGATTGGTCACAGTTATTTCACTTTGTACCGCATTGGGTACATCTATAAGATCAATTTCTGTTTTAGCAAGGTTATTAACTGTTTTCAATTGGGGTAATACCAGGGAGAATCCTTTCCAGTCACCCAAAGCTTTTTCCGCAAGTATTATTGCCTGCTCTGGTTTTATATCTCCTACAAAAGTGAGATATCCGCGGGATGGGGTGATGTATTTGGTATAAGCTTTCTTTACATCGTCCATTGTAATGGCATTGATAGTAGCTTCCGTTTCAAACTCACCAAATGGATGGTCCAGTCCATAGGACAGTGCACCAACAACATTGGCTGAAATGGCTTTGGCACTTTTTTCCTGCGCTTTTAAACCGGTTAATGCCTGTGATTTTATTTTATCAAAGGACTCCTGCGGAAAGGAAGGGGTGCGTAACGCCTCCGTCATTAACATAAATGCCTTATCAAAATACCGTGTCAATGCCGCGGCGCTTCCACCAGAGGAAAACAAACTAACGTCGGCGCCTATTTGATCTACCGCTTCATCAAACTGCGCCTTGTTCAATTTTGCATTTCCTTCGCCAAGCATCTGTCCCATAATAGTCATTACACCCGCTTTATTGCCTTCGGATCTGGGACCCGCATCAATTGAATAGAGCGCTGAAACTTTTGGTAGTTTATGGTTTTCAACTACCAGTACAGTAATTCCATTTTTTAATTTATAAATAACAGGATCGGCAATAGAAATTACCGGAGCCGGACCCGCTTTTGGCCTTTTAGTGCGATCTATTTTTGTTTGCGACATGGAACTAATAAATAGTAAAGTACCCATCGCCGCTATCAATATTTTTTTCATTTGTCTTATTTTTCTTTTAAAACTATTCAACCGATAAAATCGAATTATTATTTACCTGAAGGCAGGTAATACAATACCACGCGCTGGTTTGGATTCAGGTATTTTCGCGCTACCTCCCTTATTTGTTCACGTGTAATTTTCCTGTATTCATCCAATTGTTCATTAATGCTATTGGTATTCTTATTGTGAAACGCATAGCCATCTGCAAGGTTCTCTGCTATACCCAGCATTCTAGTATTGGCGCTGACGAAATTGTTTTCAAACTGGTTCAATAATTTTTGATAATCCTGTTCACTGATAAGCTCCTGCTGCACCTTGGTAATTTCTTCATCAACATCTTTCAGGAGATCTGGTAATGATGCATTGTTATTGGGTAAAGCATAAGTAATATAAGAACCATAGTCTTCCAGCGAAAAATTAAAAGCTCCTACCTGAACGGCATTCTTTTTTTCATCCACCATTTTTTTGTACAGTTTTGAACTGGCGCCATTGGATAAATATGCTGTAATCATTTCGAGCACTTTTGCTTCTCCCGATGTTAAACCTGGTGTGCGATAAGCTGCCATGATACCCGGTATCTGGATATTGGAATCATATGCAGTATCCGTTATTTGGCTGGTAATCGGAGCTTCTGTATACTCCTTTCTTATTATTTCATTACCCCGGGGGATGTCGGCAAAGTAAGCTGTGACCCAACTTTTTGTTTTTTCAATATCTATATCACCCGCAATACTAAGCACCGCGTTATTGGGAACATAAAATTTCTTGAAAAAAGCTTTAAACTCATCCAACCTCGCCGCATCCAGGTCTGCCATTGAACCAATGGGCTGCCAACGATATGGATGAACTGCAAAAAGTCTTTTACCAATCTCTTCCTGGAAACGGCCATAAGGTTGATTGTCGATGCGTTGTCTTTTTTCTTCTTTGACAACTTCATTTTGTGTTTTTACACCAGTTTCATTGATAACAGGGTGCAGCATTCTTTCACTTTCCATCCATAACCCCAGTTCCAGTTGATTGGAAGGAAACGACTCGTAAAAAAATGTACGATCCTGAGTTGTGTTTGCATTTTCAGTGCCGCCGTTGCTCGATACAATTTTACTCCACTCACCTCTTTTGATATTATCAGTGCCTTCAAACAAAAGATGCTCGAAGAAATGTGCGAAGCCGGTCCGGCCCGTATCTTCATTTTTTGAGCCTACGTGATATAACACCGTAACCGCGACTACCGGTGCTGATTTATCCTGGTGCAGTATCACATGCAAACCATTGGACAAATCATATTCTGTAAATTTTACCTTTTGTGCATGGATGATTAGTACAAAAACAGAACTAAACAGTACCAGTGCGATTTGCTTTCTTTGCATAGAAAATTTTTTGTTGTTTGGTCCGATGAAATTTGGGAAGACCATTGAGCAGCAATAATAACATGAAAATTCAGCAATTCAACCGGTAATTATACAGGTGGTTGTAAAAGATGTGAGTGGTGAGCGGTGAGTCATAAGCCAGCAGCTTTTCGCTGCTGGCAAGGTCTTAAGATTGAATTGAGTTCTAACGAAATCAAGGGAGATTGGGTATTATCAATGCTAACTCATCAACTGGTTCCTCAAGCATAATAAATTTTGTTACCAGTATATTTTTCAACAATTGCCATTAGAATGTTTTCTATTGGGGCTCATCTTCCATATTTATATCAGCTGATTCTTTTATTCCTAGTTCTCTTGCTTTGCTGAAATCTGCATAGGATGCCGACTTATCACCTAACCTGAGTTCTGCAAATCCGCGATTATAATAAGCCATTGTTTTTCCAGGATTGAATTCAATGGCTTTATTGTAATCTGCCAGTGCACCCCGATAATCCTTCAGCATAAATTTTGCATTGGCACGACAATAAAATGCATTTGCATTTGCCGGATTTAAAGCAATCACCTTGTTATGCGACCGGATGATTTGCCTTAATGAGGCTCTGCTATAAATTAAATTTGATTGTTGCGCCCGGGAGAGCATGGGTATTACACACAGGCAACTGCATATAAATAAGCATGTTTGTATAATTCTTTTCACCGTATAGTTTTTTGAACCTCTTAATCGTAATAACCATGTAAGCTATGTGTTTATAAAACACTACATCATATTGACAACTTAAGATAAAGTTAAGACTGCAAAGCAATTTCAGATTTAGCCCCGGAGATGCCAGCCTTTTGGTTGAACGAATGCACGAATACCCTGGTAAGATAATGTAGCACCCAAACCTGAATGCTTTCTTCCAGACCACGGTAAGGTTGCGCTCACACGATCGCAGCAATTCCAGTAAACAGTACCTGTATTCATTTTATTCATTATTTTCTCTGCCCTTTCAAAACTGGATGAATAAACGGCTGCTGTTAAACCGTATTCTGTATCCTGCATCAATTGTATCGCTTCATCGTCACTGCTAACTTTCTGAATTCCGGTAACCGGACCAAACGATTCTTCTTTCATGATCTTCATTGAATGATCTACGTTCACCAATACGGTTGGTTCCATAAAAAACCCTTTTCCATTTAATACGTTACCGCCCGTTAATACTATTGCTCCTTTTTCTTTTGCGTCTGCTACCTGTGAAAGTAAAAATCGCAATTGTTCTTTGCGGCTCACCGGTCCAATTTCAGTGCCTGGCGCTGTTGGATCGCCAATCAACATTTTCTTTGCCTGTGCAACAAAGGATTTTACAAACCGATCAAATATTTTTTCATGTACATAAATACGTTCAACCGCGCAACAAGACTGTCCATTATTATACACAACTCCTTCTAACGCTGCTGCAGCAACGCTTTCTATGTCTTCTACATCATCGGCAACATATAAAGGATCTTTTCCACCCAGTTCAAGCTGACAGGGAACCAAATGTGTGGCTACTCGTTCAGCAACGTATTTTCCAGTTCGGTAACTGCCAGTGAAAAAAAATCCGTTCAGGTGCAGGTTAAGAACCATCTCGCCTACTGCACCAGCACCACTGACCAATTGAAAACAATTAACAGGCACTCCTGCCTTATACAACAAATCCTGTATGTGCATCCCCGTTAGTGTAGTGTATTCGGAAGGTTTGTACAAGACAGCATTTCCTGCTATCAATGCCGGGATGTAGACGTTTACACCAACCAGGTAAGGATAATTCCAGGCTGAAATATTGGCAATCACTCCCAATGGTTCATACGTGATCTTTTCTTTTGTGCCCCCTTCGCTGGTAACCCATTCTTCTGCGAGCCACTTAGCTGATTGATCAATAAAATATTTTATCCTGTTGCGTGCGCCGTTAAGCTCGTTATAGGATTGTTGCAAAGGTTTGCCCATTTCTGCAGTGAGCGTATTAGCCAGTACATCTTTATAAGTATCCAGTAACGCATAAAACTTTTCTATGCACGCAATTCGTTTTTGCAAAGGCAATGCAGCCCATGACATCTGGCCCTGCTTTAATAATTCAAATTTATCGGCTACACTCTGCAAGCTGTCTTCATTGATTTCGGCTATCAGTTCTTCCGTAGCAGGATTAATAACATGTATCTTCTTCATCTGCGTAATTCTTATTTCATTCAAAAAACTTTCTTTAATATTTTTCGAGAATGGGCTCTCCTCTTTGTCAGGCATTCTTTCCGGGTGCCATTGTACACAAAGCATAAATGCCTTACCGGTTTTGTCATTGAATTCTATACCTTCTATCGTGCCATCTGCTGTTCCCGACCAGGCATTCACTTTAAGGTTATTGCCCAATTCATTTTTATCAATCGCCTGGTGATGGGCACTGTTAACGGTTCCTGTATTTGATTTTGTAATATCAGACAACAAACTATTTTCTTCAACAAATATGTCGTGATACTTGTCTTGTGTTGTTGATATGCGATGAATGTCATTATACCTATCCAGGTCCTGCAGCAACTTGCCACCTTCCAATACATTTACCAATTGCAATCCACGGCAAATTCCCAAAACCGGCAAACAATGCAATTGCGCATAATGATAAATGCTTGATTCAAATAAATCGCGCTCCTTCTGAAAGGTATCCGGTTTGTATTCGTAGTCGGTTTCACCTCCATACAGGTCCGCATCAATGTCAATGCCACCGGTTAATATAAATCCGTCGCAGGTATGAATGTCTTTCACATTATCTTTTTCAAACGACAATTCTATCAATTCTATATCAACCGAGAGATCCTCAGTCGTGAACCAATTCCAGTAGTGCTGAAATTTAGTATGTGTAAAACTGACGCCCAATCTTTTTTTCATACCCATGATTATAAGGCTTCCAGGTATATTTTTTTGAAATCTTCCCGGTTCACTGGTTTGGGGTTACTGGGGTGACAAAAATCTGCAAATGCAAGATCCGAAAGAGGTTCTATGTGTTCTGCTTTTACACCAATACTGCGCAATTGAATGGGCAATCCAATTTTTTTATTTAACTCAAATAAATATTGAACCAGCGCTTCACCTGAAGTATCTTTTAATTCCATTGACTGTGCCATTCTTCTGAAATTATTTTCAGATCCAGAAATATTAAACTGCATACCATAAGGAAGGTTTACCGCATTTGCCAGACCATGATGAGTATCAAGCAAAGACGATAATGGATGCGCGAGTGAATGCACAATCCCCAATCCCTTCTGAAATGCAACGGCTCCCATCAGCGATGCGATCATCATTTTGCTGCGCGAAGCGAGATCAGGTTTATTAACGGCTGTTTCAATGGATTGATGAATCAATGATATCCCTTCCAGCGCAATACCTTCTGCCATTGGATGAAATCCTTTGGCAATAAATGCTTCAATATTATGGGTGAGCGCATCCATGCCAGTGGCGGCCGTGATAAATGGCGGCAATCCCATTGTCAGCATCGGATCCGCAAAAACAATTTTAGCAAGCAATTTAGGAGAAAACAGTATGCGTTTCCGATGGGTATCGTCTTCAGATATGATAGCACTTCTACCTACTTCACTACCCGTACCGCTGGTAGTAGGCACAGTAATAAAATAAGGAACATCTTCGGTGACAAATTTGTCACCACCAATCAAATCATCATAGTCGAATAAATCGCGGTGATGATGAATGCTTAAAACAATTGCCCGGGCAACATCCATGGCCGCACCTCCACCAATGCCGATGATAGCATCCCGTTCAGTAGAAATATACATCTTGTTTCCATCAATGACATCTGATTTTACCGGGTTTTTATGAATACCGGAAAAAATTTCAACCGAACCCGTTTTCTCTGTGAGACGCTTGATAATGTCTTTAAAAAAATTCAGTTCCCTTACCGTAGGGTCCGTTACAATCAATGGATTTTTAAGCCCTGCCGAAGCCAGGTACGCCGGTAATTCATTTACCGCACCTGCGCCAAACCTTATCACTGTTGGAAAATTGTACTGCCTGATTGTATTGAAATCAATACTCAAAATTCAATATTTTTAAATCTATATACTTAATACTATATACTAAAATACTTTTCAAATAATCTCCAGGTAACGTTGCAACTCCCAATCAGTTACCGCTTTGGAAAACTGTCTCCATTCCCATTCCCGGGTCGCAGTAAAATGATCTACAAATGCGGATCCGAATAATTCCTTTGCAAGTGCCGATTGTTTCATGGCCTGGGTGGCTTCCCATAAATTGGCGGGCAAAATTCCATTGGTTTTATTGGCGTATCCGCTGCCAACTGTTGCTGCCACTTTCAATTTTAATTTTTTCCTGATGCCATACAACCCAGCTGCCAGGCAGGCGGCCATGGCCAGATAAGGATTGGAATCTGAACCCACTACTCGTGTCTCTAACCTAGTTGAATAATCGCTTCCCGGTAATGCCCGCAGGGCAGTGGTGCGGTTATCGATTGCCCATGTAAGTGTTGTGGGCGCCCACGCACCTTCTACCAATCTTTTATAACTGTTAACAGTAGGCGCAAACAGGGGTAAAATATGTGGAAGACAATGCAATTGTCCCGCAATATAATTTTCCATCAAAACACTGATGCCTGTTTTGCTTTTCTTATCGTAAAAAAGATTTTCTTTTCCGTTTGCGGACCAGATGCTTTGGTGAACATGACCGCTGCAACCCGGCAGGCTATCATTGGGCTTTGCCATAAAACTTGCTATGATTCCATGCCTGAGCGCAATTTCTTTTGTACCTGCTTTAAATAATACAGCACGATCAGCCGCTTCCGCGATGTCTCCATACAAAATGGCAGCTTCATAAACACCCGGACCGGTTTCTGTATGCAATCCTTCCAGTGGCACTTCAAATTTTTTTAGTAAGTCGAACAGTTCATTAAAATATGCACTGTTTTCAGCGGCCCGCAACAAAGAATAACCAAACATTCCATTGCTGATGGGTTGCAGTTTGCTGAATTTATTTGCGTACAATTCTTCACTGTTGTTGATGAAATTATACCATTCAAATTCCTGCGAAAATGAAGCCTGGAATCCTTGTTGAACAGCCTGGGATTTTATTTTTTTCAACAGGCTTCTCGGACAAAACGGCAAATCGTTTTCTTTTGCATCGCGAAAATCTGCCAGGAAGAACGGCAAATTGTCTTCCCACGGAATTTGACGAAAACTTGAAATATCAATTACCGCTTTAGCATCAGGATAACCAGTATGCCAACCCGTAAATGAAGTATTGTCATACGCTTTATCTGAGCTGTCCCAACCAAATACCACATCGCAAAATCCAAAATTATTTTCAACTACTGAACGGAATTTTTCTACGCTGATTACTTTTCCACGCAGGACACCATCAATATCCGTTATTGCGATTTTTACTTTTTCCCTGCCCTGGTCAGATAATAATTTAAGTATCTCAGGTAATGATTTCTTTTTTTGCATCAATTGATTTTTTTACGAAACCATGAAACCAAATATAGGATAGTACTAATATACCAAAATAAATGAACGATAATTTAATATTGAGTGTTATCATTGCTATCATACAGATGGATGCAATGACCAATGCAATTACCGGGAAAGCAGGGTAAAATGGAACCCTGAACGGGCGATGCAATGACGGTTCTTTTTTCCTCAAAACGATCACTGCAATCATTGAAATGATATACAAATTTACAGCACCAAAACAGGCAATGGTTATAATCTCTGCGGTTTTACCGGTAAGCAAAGCTATGATACCGATGATCATATTTGCAATTAAAGCATTGGCTGGTGTTTTAAAAGAACGATGTACTTTTCCTAAAGAAGGCAAAATATATTTCACCCTGCCAAATTCAAATGTAGCCCGGCCCGCAGCGAGTATGATTCCATGAAAAGATGCTACCAAACCCATTAGTCCAATTGTGATCAGCAAATGATAAATCCAACCTGAATTGCCGGTAATTTTCGACATGGCCAATGGTAATGGAGAATCGGATGCTTCTGCTCCAGGATGTGCGTAAACAATAGCCTCCCACCCTGCTACACCGATGGATGAGATGAAGATAATAACACACAAAAAAATAAGTGTTATCAATGCCGATCCAAATCCTTTCAATATTGTCTTTTGCGGATCAATTGTTTCTTCCGCAACATTGGCTACTCCTTCCAGGCCCAGGAAAAACCAGATGGCAAAAGGTATTGAAGCCCATGCACCTTTCCAACCATTTGGAAATGCATTTAAAGACAGGTTAGCAGTTTTTAAATGGGGAAGCGTAATACCCGAGAACAGCAACAATTCAAATACTGCAAATAAAGTAATGATAAGTTCAAAAGCTGCAGCTGCCCTTACTCCAATAATATTGAGGGCAGTAAAAATAAAATAAGCTGCAATCGCTATAACATTAACGGGTAGTTGTGGAAAGAATATGTGAAAGTAAGCGCCAATGGCAGCCGCGATGGCCGGCGGCGCAAACACAAATTCTATCAGTTGGGCCATGCCTGCAAGGAAACCAAGATCTTTTCCCATTGCTCTTGTCGCATAGTCGAAAACTCCACCGGCTTTTGGAATACAGCATGCCAGTTCAGTATATGAAAAAGTAAAAGTGATATAAAGAACAATAACAAATAAAGTTGCTACGGCAAGTCCCAGGGTACCCCCTTCTGCCAGGCCGAGGTTCCAGCCAAAATACATTCCTGAAATTACATAGCCCACTCCCAGACCCCATAACATAAACGGTCCAAGCGATCGGGATAAGCCGGAAGAAGTTTCGGAATTTATTTGACTCATTGACTGCTTTCGGATGAAATTAATAAATAATTATTCACGATAATTATTTAATATGTTTTCCGTGAAGACACCTGGTTTTACATTTATATTAAACAACTGAATATTTTATTTCTTATCTGCTACACATCGGAATCCCACCGTTGCATTGCGCTCAAAACCCTGGCTAACGCGCAAAAGAAACTGGCGATAATGCAATTCCCTTGGTCCTCCCTGAACATACCACCAACTGGAAGACGGTTTAAAATAAGATCCACCTTTCATAATAACATAACGGTAACTACCACTCATATATATGTCATTCGTTAATTGCCAAACAGACCCAACTAAATCAAATAATCCATTTGGATTAACACCTTTTGGATATGTCCCTACTCTGTAAGGTTTACCGTTACCAAGATTACAAAATGTCGAATCAATTCCTTCCAGCTTTGTAACGGTAAGTGTATTGGTAACATATTCTTCCTTCCTGCTTACAGGAGTGGATTGTTGCCATGGCCATTCCTGCAGGTTGCTGGTTTGTGCCGCATATTGCCATTCTTTTTCAGAAGGTAACCGTTTACCTGCCCAGGCAGCATAAGCACCGGCATCTTCATAACTGATATACACAACCGGGAAATTTTCCTGGCCAACAGGAATATGCCCGCCTTTCCAATGCTTCAGAAAATTGGATTTATCAACCGGGTGGTAATTAGTTGCTGTAAGGAATTTTTTAAATTCGATATTAGTAACCGGGTATTTGTCCATAAAAAAAGAAGTCATTTCAAATGTGCTGTCCATATCTTCTTTAGGGTAAGAAATAAATTCGTCTCCGTGCGTTGTACTGAATTTAAATTTACCAGCGGGTATATTCACCATGCCGGCTGGAGCCGAAAAAACAGGATTTGTAAATTTTACAGTTGAAATCCTTCTTGCTGTTCCTGGCAGTATTGTTACAATTGTTTCATCCTGCAGAATACCTTCTTTCATTAATTGAATCACGAAATCGCCTTCATAACGATCAAAATACTTACTTAGGCTTATTTTAATCTCACCTGGTTTCAACAACAGGGGCTGTTTCTCGTATCCGGGAGTACCTGCCCAAATTTTTACCTGGTCCCCTCCCTTTTGTGCTAATATCTTTAACTCATTACCATTGATTCTTGCATCAATCAGCAAAGGAAACCTGGCAATGCAATCAACTTCGCCTTCATTGTTGGTGCCAAGATCGCTTGCATTAAAAGCATCTGTGCTGGCCTCAATCCACCATTTGCCATTTTCGTTTACTGGTGATAGTAAGCGGTGATGCCAGATATCTGCAAAATGAAATCCGGGGTCAGGCTTTACGGAAAAAAGATTTCCTGTGTAGCCAGCCGGAATAACACTGAAGATGGTATAGATAGTCTTATCTGCCAGGTCCCATTGGTTCACCCAGATACTATCTGCGCTGGTAGGTATCAGTGGCGCGTAGCCGCGGTTGACAAAATTGAACGTGTTCTCCCGGAGTATTCTTGAGGTACGGCCGAGATATTTATATTGCTCATCAACCCAATCCGGCTGACCTGGTGCCATAATATTTATTTCAGTACCGTATCCATTGAAAAAAGAAGTAGCAAATTCTCTTTTGATCTTTTCTTTATACAATTCAGCTACCCTGAATATAGTAAACTCAGGTTTGATGAGTTTGTTAAGATTTAACATAGGCGGATAATACAATGCATTGTGTACCCTTCCCGAAACGATATTGGGCATGTCGCCGGGAACAGCCATTCCTTCACTATACATAATAACGCCGGCTCTTGCTTTATCAGCAGCTTCCTGCAACTCTTTGCTGGACGCTCCTTTTGTATCCAGCACCATACCGTCTGCAGTTGTAGCTTTAATTAATTGCGTAATCCCTTCAAAATGATTTTTATTGTTGGTGCTTTCGTCCCAGGGGTTGTAGCAAATAAAAAATCTTGCGCCATGCGCCCTACTCAGTTCGGCCTGTTTACGCATAGCACTGATACCACCGGGTAAATCATAATATAAATCAAACTGGTTGCGTTGATCCAGTCCCAGCGTCGGCCAGGTGGGCCAGATGCTAATGATATCATTACCACCATATAGTTTTTTCCCTTTCACAAGAAATTCCTGCAAATGATATTTACTGTCTTTGTTATCGTAATAAAACTTATCCCAAGCATCCATGAGGTGCAGCACATAGCTATGCCGTACCCATTGCAGATCTCTGCGACTAAAAATACTGTCATTGAACGCCGGAAGATCATATAGCCACCTTTTTTGAAAGACTTGTGTAAGACCATTCTGCCAGTTTCCGCTAAACAATTCCCCATATAATATGTATTCAACCGAACCACCCGGGTACAAAATGGTTTCAAATCTTTTCCTTTCCCCATTTTTGACTGATGTCTTGTCTCTCCTGCTCAGGAAGGCTAATTTGCGGTTATCCGACACTGTTATAGTATTGTATCCAAGTTCCCAGGCATTGTCGGGCAAAATCACATTCACCGGCATTTTTCCGGACAAGAAAAGATGGGACCGGGAAAGAGGATGATCTCCCAACCCTGTAATATAGGCTTCACTTTGCTCCAGTTGCAGCGGAACAATATTTCGCAACGCAATGGTATCAGCAGAAACATTTGAAAAACCAATAACTGCTTTAACCAAGGAATTAATTGTATCAGCAAAACTAATGTTGACGCTAACCGGGGAGGCAGGATTATTAACAGGATATTTTTTTTTGTTGACCTCGTAGCTGATAAAAGGAATCGGCTTTTTTAAAATATAATGCTCACCGGCTATTGAGATTGACAAAATCCTGTTTTGCTCATCAAGATTTATTCTTGCAGCTGATGACTGGCAAAATACAGCAGTTGTAAATGATAATTTTAAACAAAAAATGATAATAAAACATCTCAGAACAGTTGTGCTGGTCATACCCTATGTGTTAACAAATTAAGTTAGTAGTGTAAGTCAATTCCATTTCCGGGTGGAAAGATAATGAAACTCAAATAGGTTTGCAGACACGCAGATCAGCTGGTTTTACACCATGCATTTCAAACATCGAAAACTATATTTTAACAGGAACGGTTAATTATATTTCATAGACCAGGAAAATTCAAGCCTCACTTAACCGATAAAGGTCAACAGTTGCATTTGCTCCCACTTTTGTAAAAAAATTTCCCCAGTACAAAGTTGAATCTAATTTAGCCAGACTGATTTTTTTTCTTCATAGCATCTTCTATTTTTTTTGAGGCGTCACCCAGGCGCTTTCTTGTGGAGCGTTCTTCTGGAATGGGAGCATCCGCAGCACCTGGTGGAAAAGCACCTTCTGGCTGAGCAGGATTTGTTTCATTGTACCCTTTATTTCCCGTTTCTTTTCGGGGTATTGACGATTTTTTATTTATCATGATTTTAATTTCATTGAACTGCTGTAATAATATGCCAGCATACTGTAGAAGTTAACAGGGTTCCGATTTCCTGTTTATGTGGCCCAGTTTTAGCAATGGCATGAAAAAAAGTTATGAGTCCGGGTATACAGTTATGGTATTTATTTATCCTGGCCATCCCCATTGCCTGTATTGCGTGGACAATCACCCACGAGGAGGTTTTCAAGGAGCCAAGGGAGTATTGTTTGCACAAGAGCGAAAATGCGAAATCTTTACTCATCCGCAAATTTTTTTACCTCTTTACCTGCGAATATTGTTTTAGCCATTATGTAACCATCTTGTTTCTATTGATAACTCATTTCCATTTGTTATATAACGACTGGAGAGGTTACCTTGTTTCCGGCTTTTCCCTTATATGGGTTGCGAATATTTATATGAGTTTATTTGGACGTCTTCGCATAGAGTTAAAAAAAGAAAAGCTGGAAGTAAAAGTAAAAGAAGAGATTACTCAACATAAGGATGATTGAATACATGGGCACAACTGTAAAAAAATAACCGCCATTGAATAGGTTTCAATGACGGCTGAAAATAATACTGTTTTAGTCTAATACTATTGCTTGGTGAACCGGGAGCAATTAAATTACTTCCAACCCGGTAGCCTGAATCGAAATTTCATTTTTGACTTTGTCTTTTTTAGCATTGCCTTTAACTACCACCATTTTACCATTCAAAGCCAGTGGCACAAAAAAAGAATCATCTTTTGTTTTGATGTATATCTTACCCGTTGATGTTTTCAAATACATAAAGCATCCTTTGGACTGGCATACATCTATAACAGTACCCTTAATATTTACTTCAGCTGTTGCATTGTTTTTCAGTAAAGCTGGAAGTTCATCTGCAGAAACAGCACTTTCAATCTTTACTTTTTCTCCAAAATGCGCCCCCTTATCAGCGGAAACTTTTGGCGGTTGTGCTATAACACTGGCAGCAATAAAAACGCCGGCAATCAAAAGCAGTAACATCTTTTTCATATGTAATTGTTTTGATTTAAAGTTTGTTCTTTAAAACTTTCATTTAGAAGTCCAAAATGATGACCGTTAAAAATTCAATACAAAAAAGATTTTCATTAACTTTTTACCAATTAAAAAAACCGTCGGCACGATGATTATACAAACATCCTTCCTCACCGGCAATAAAAAACCGGCATCTTTCGATACCGGCCTTTATCCGTTGTTCTGACCTTATAAAAAAGAGTTAATGTGCTATCATTAGTTTAGTAGTTTGCTCGGTACCATCAGCAGCAATTACTTTAAGAATATACATACCGCGCGGATACTGCTGTGTATTCATTGATACCATGGTAGTATTGTTGCCTGCTTTTTCACTTTGCAACACAGCACCAGACTGGTTGATTAATTTCACACTCCACCCACCGGTTGTACCGTTTACCGATACACTTACATTGTCAACTGATGGATTTGGATAGCATGTGATACCTTTCAATAAAGAGGCATGAATAGTTTTGATTTCAGAATAAGCTTGCTTACCATCAGAACCAACCATCTTCAGGCGATAGTAACCAACACCCGCAAGCGCCGAATTATCAGTATACGAATAATGAGAAACATTAGACGCATAGCCTTTTGCCGCAACCGTTCCAATTTTATCCCAGGTAGAACCATTTGAGCTACGTTGAATATCAAAATATGCTGAATTTATTTCCTGCTGTGTAGACCAATCAAGGGCAACTTTATTATTATTTACCGAGCTTGCCGTAAATCCTGTTAATAAAACAGCCAGTGTAGAAGTAATTCCTGCAACACCATTAGAACTAAAAGTTGCCGGACCAAAGACAGTAGGTGCGCTCCACATACCACAAGCATTCTGACCAGGACCGCCACAGTTCATGGTACTGGCGGTACTTGGGTAAGTAGTGGTATAAGTTTTACTGTTACTGATTGAATTAAAAGAATTCCAGTTATAATAATAGTTGTTATTATTTGCCAGCATAATGCCTGAGGTATTGTCGTAAATATTTAAAGCCGGGCCATTCATTTTCACATAAGCGTGACTGCTGAGCAAACCATTACCGGCAAATATTTTACTTGTTTTTAAATTAACCGGACCTGCATTGGCATTAAAATAACTGTCGTCATTTAAATTGAATGTGCTTCCTGTTAAATCCAACAGACCACCATTATTATTGAAGTATGAATTATCATTGAAAGTAAAAACTGAATTGGTAATTGTAACAGGCGTATTGGCTGAGACAGAACCTGTTCCTTTTACTGTCATGTTTACATTTGTAAAACTAGTAGTACCTGAATTTGGGTTCAGAGACTGACTATTCATTGTAATAGTATTGTTGCTGAATGTACAAGGCTGACATACCACATTTTTCTTGATGTCTATAGTACCTCCATTAAAAGTGCAATTACTGCAGGTTCCTGCAGTATTAATCGTAAGTGTAACACCAAAAGCGATATTGAAAGTACAATTACTGCAACTGGCTGAAAAGTTACCGTTTGAATTGACGGTATAAACAGTTTGAGCATTAGTGCTTAACACCGTAAGCGTAATAAGAGCAAGAATTGTAAAAATTTGTTTCATAAAGGTCTTTTTAAAGAATGACGGATGTGTTAGGTGTTTCCAACCAAGTGCCATTTTCTGTGCAATTGATTTTCAGCTTTTTACGTTTGAATAGTAAATACAAGCTTCCAATATTGGGAACAAGAATCTCAAATTGAGATTGAATATTCGGATAATTACCCGGTGCGCCGTGAAGCATGATCCTGTTTGCAGAAACATAAATTGAGCTGATGGCAGAAAAGTACCGGCAAAAAAACGAAGGAAATTTTCCGATGCTTTCACTTCAAATTAGTTGTCCCCAGTAAAGACTGCTGCTATAATTGGCTTAATGGTTCTTACCTAATTAAGAAATTAGTGAGTTGTTCAGGATGTTCACGATAATCTCAGGAAACTTTGAAACAAATACTTCCATTGCAAATATTAATGCAACTTAATTTCTTCAGACTTTAATAGTGTTGAGACACATAAAATATGTTATTCGATTTTTAAACAGTCCGCTGCCGCTTTTGCTTTCTTCCTTAATTCATTCATGTCCGAACCGATTACATCGTTTACCAATGCAACTGCCATCCGTCGATAAGGACGAATGACCGGCTTACCAAAAATCCGTATATCTGTATTTGTTAGCAGCAATGCTTTATCTATTCCGGTTATGACAAATTGGTCAGCCGATTTATTGGCCAGCACCACTGCACTGGCACCTGCTCTTTCCAATGATATTTCAGGAATCGGCAATCCCAATATAGCCCTCGCATGCAGATCAAACTCAGATAAATTTTGCGTGCCTGCTAAAGTCACCATGCCAGTATCGTGCGGGCGCGGGCTAAGTTCAGAAAAATACACGCCCTTATCCGTTAGAAAAAATTCAACACCCCAAATTCCTGCGCCTGTCAAAGCATTGGTAACCTTTCCTGCCATATTACAGGCCTCTTCATAATCTTTCCGGCTGATGGCCACAGGTTGCCAGCTTTCCTGGTAATCTCCACGCTCCTGCCGATGGCCGATTGGTGGGCAAAACAAAGTGGCTGCATTTTTTTGCGTGACAGTCAGTAATGTAATCTCCGTATGAAATGAAATGAATTCTTCTACAATTACTTCGTTTATATCACCCCGTGAATTATTGATGGCATAGTTCCAAACCTGCTGCTGTTCTGCTGCGCGCTTCAATACAGATTGCCCTTTACCGCTGGAAGACATCAACGGCTTTACTACACAGGGATAACCAATTTCATTTACTGCATTACTAAACGCTTCGAAGTTGGTTGCATAAAAATACCTGGCGGTTTTCAGTTGAAGTATTTTACTCGCTAAATCGCGAATCAATTTCCTGTTCATTGTATAGTTGGCAGCCTTTGCACTTGGCACAACCTGCATGCCTTGCTTTTCGTACCCATAAAATTGTTCGGTGCGGATGGCTTCAATCTCCGGCACGATCAGATCGGGGTGGTGTTTATGTACGATTGCATCCAGCTGCTCAGCATTCAGCATATCAATGACTTCAACGCTATCGGCTACATGCATGGCAGGTGCATCCGCATAATTGTCGACGGCTATAACGGTTTGCCCCAATCGCTTTAATGAAATAACCAACTCTTTACCCAACTCTCCGCTGCCCAGCAGCAATATTTTTTTATGCATGCCGCAAGGTAAATGATTTATAAAATAAAATAAACGACAGGATTTTCCACCACTTACAGGTTGTGGTTATCAGGAGTTAGCAATTTTTACCGCACGTTGTCATATTATCAGAAGCCAGTCGGGATTGTCATTTATCATTTATCGTTTTTCAAAACGACCTGTCAGTTTTTTTATTTTTATCCGGTACATCACTTGCTTTACGCGGTTACTATCTTCCATTTCTCCTTTTTCCTGGTGTTCATGCGTATGAATGGTGCTGCTGGTCATTAAAGTAAGTACCTTGCCAAAAAGAATCTCTTTTGCTTTTTCAGCTTTTTTGCTTGCTAACTCTTCAAATTTTCCGTATACCAGCACACATTGCCAGTTAGCCATATCCGTCATGGTGTCTACTTCAAAACATACTTTTGGATTTTTACGCAGCATTTCGAGCTTGGTGCCTTCATTGGTTTGTCCATAAAGATATTCTCCGTCATATGTATACGTTACAGGTACGATATAGGGCTGCTTTCCATCTGTGCAGGCTATTCTGCCCAATACCTGGCTTGAAAGAACATTCTTAATCTGGAGATCATTTAATTTGCCCAACATATCTTTTATTTTTAGCAGTAAAGAATTAGATGAATACAAACCAGCTATTCCCGCAAAGTTAGCTGTGGTGGATGCTCAGAAACCTGACTAGCATCAACCCCGCGGATAACTGTACTCACTTATAAATAATATTTTCTGCATTTGCTTTAGGTTAATATTTGGTTATGCCACGAAAAGCACCAGCAAAAGAACCCGTTGAAATTCCCAAACCCCGTAAGCATCCGCCTGAAACAGATCCGGATGCTATACCAGACAGTCCGGTTTGGCCAGAAACCGATCCGGATCTGATTCCGGATGACGATCCTTTCGAAACACCACCTGCAGAAATTCCGGAGCCGGGAGAAGGACCCTGATCAATACAATAAATAACATACATGAAAATATTGCTATAGAGACTAACGCGCTCTTTTGCATGTACGGCAATTTGTTTATTTGTCAGCGGGGATCATTATTATGCTTATATCGTATCAGCAAAAAAGCAAACTGCTGATTTGAAAATAAATGCTATTGGAATCACTTATATTCCTGACACGCGTCATGACGATGCTTTTGTTGTTCTTTTAGCTTTGTTTATAAAACAACCATTATGACAGACATCAATCATTTGACCGGCAAAACAGAAAAGCAATTCTTTTTTGAAGTGCATTTGAACTGGCTGGAACAAAACCGTGGCATATTATATGCCCGTGACGTGAATGAGAATCTGCATGTAGCCACACCTACGGTATTTGGCGGGCACGGAAAAGAATGGAGCCCCGAGCATTTGTTTCTAAGTTCTATCAGCAGTTGTTTTATGAGTACCTACCTGGCCCTTGCAAAGAAAATGGATGTTGACATCAGCCATTTTGAATGCAGCGCTATTGGGCAAATAGAAACTGCAGAAGGCAAATACAAGTTTACGCATATCAATCTTTACCCCAGGGTTTTTATTGCGGATGAGCTATTCTTTGAAAAAGCAAATAGGGTATTGGAAAAAACACAAAAGTATTGCCTGGTAAGTAATTCTGTGAACGCGGCTATTATTTATCATTCAGAAATACTGGTGGACAAGCATCCGCGTCCGCAAAATGAGAGAGCAGATGCAATTAAAAGAAAGACAAATGAACCTGTCGGCAATACATATTGATAACTTCAAACTGATGATTGCGGCCGCATGGTTTGTTGCCGCGTTAGTTGTAATTATGGGTTTCAGGTACATAAAAGCTTTGCTTATTTATGTGCTGGTGAAATTATATGAACTTTTTATACAACATAACCCGGTTTAGTTATGATTTTAGAAATTGACGATACAAAAACAATTGAAGCAGTCACAAGAGAATTTACTGACTGCTATCCTTTTTTGAAAATTGAATTTTTTGATGCCCCGCACGGCTGGCAGCAGGCTTCTTCTTTTAATTACCTCTTACCGCCAGACAAAAAAATTGGCGAAATCAGGAAAAAACATACACCAGGTGTATTGGAAATACACGCCTGGCATAAAACCGGCACGGTAGAGCAGGCTTTTAAAAAAATATTTGGATTGAACATACAGGTATTCCGTCATCATGGAGCAGCATGGATACAAACTGCCGGCACGGATGATCTTACGCTGGAACAACAAAATGAAATAGCAAAAAACGCCACGCAGGAATTAATGTATGGTACAGACAGCAAATCGCAAAACAATCGAACCGCATAACGGCTAATATTACAAGATTCAAACAATATAAAAATCATTTGTAACTTAATGCTCTCTTCGTCCGGCAATTTACAGTCCAAAATAGTTGACGGTTGAATAGCATATGGTGCGCCGGAATTAAACGATCATGCTTATGCGCTTTCAATAATTCACTTAGCCGTATGGAAACAGAACTGGTTGCATATATCGAAAGACTTGAATTGATGGCATTCTTTACCGGTTATCCGCTCGTTTATTCGATTGTTAAAGTCATTTCGGGAAACCTTCTCAAAAAGGATGCTTTGTTTGCAGGTAAAATGGTTAAACTGCTACCTTATGCGTATGCGCTTGCAGCCACATTGTTTATTGGTCTTGTAGTAAGAGATGCGCTTACCAGTTATAAAGCGGGTGTTCATGAGCAATTGTTCTCTGCTTCTTTCTTTACAATCTGGGGTTGCCTGGCAATACTATGCTGGTTGCCCGGGGTTGCGAACAAACCTGTTCTAAGCTTGTATCATAGCCTCGTATTTTTTTTCCTGCTGCTGAAAGACATTTTTTCCGATAAGGTATCGGCTCCGGATATCATCAGGAATGATATGAAAGTCTATACTGATAGTCTTTTGCTGCATGTTGCCTGTTATCTACTAATATTTATAATCTTCCTCATTCTTAACAGGGTTTTCAAAAAACCAATGTCTTCTGCTAAATAGAATTTTTTCCGCCAGCTTACTGGTTCAATTTAATCTGCCAGTAATTGGTTCCATTCATTGTGATCTTAATCACATTGCTCTTTGATACAAGTCATGATTAATAAAACCACGTAGAAATATTTTTGTATTTGTAATTAATTATTCTCGTGAACATAATTTATAATCTTTAATTTTTTTTTTATGAAACTATTAAACACTAAAATGCTTTTGGCCCTGCTTCTTTTAATAAGCGGCTATGGCTATTTCATCAGCTGCACACACGAGAACGTCGCTCCTCCTGCAGCAGCTACCAATACAGTTGTAATCAACAGGGGTACTCAAATCTTTCTTCCGGGAACTATGTTGGTCGGAGATTCAAGCCAGTGGAAACTGGATAAAGTACACAGCAGCGTATTGTGGCAGGGTAGCTATATTGGTGCCGCTGGTTTATTGACTGGTCGCTTTAACCAATTTGGAATGCACGAAGTAACGGATGCAAAAATGATCACATACGCAACAACTGGTCAGCCATTAAAAGATACCTCATGGGCTTTTTATGAAAATGACCCTTCAAAAACTTACTTCAACGGTTATGTACAAATTAATACATCAAATACCGGCGAGCCAGGAAGGGATACAGGTTGCAATATATCAACACTAGGCACTACTAAAATCCAGAATGGTACACAAAACCTTTCCGTTGGTAACCTTGCTAAAATAAAAACTACTAAAGTTGAATTCGATCCGTCATCATCAGCGTACATAGTAACGTTAGCGCTTACATGGCAGGGAAAACTGGCGGCGCCACTTACACAAACTATCGTAGGCAAGCTTAAATACATTCCAAGAGCTGTGGTTGGTACAACAACTAAATACAGCGTATTTGGTTTACAACTTTCATTTCAATTCAATTGCCGCGACTTTGGAGTTACCAGTACCAGTATCTCAGATAAACTGGAAATTGAATGCAATATGAACTTCAATAATAAATAATCACCCATAAAGAAAATACGATGAAACGATTATTAATATATACGGGGCTGTTGTTTGCTATTGTAGTTGCAACAACCGGTTGTTATCGCGATGTTATTCTGCCAGATGTTGCAGTAGATCCTGATGGTCCACCGCAGGCTGTAAGCTTCAGCACTGACTTGGCACCATTGCTAAATTCCAGTTGCGCGTTGTCTGGTTGCCATGTAACGGGCGGTCACCAACCTTTTATGACGACAGATATTTCTTACCTGCAGATAGTAAATGGTGGATTCGTAGATACATCCATACCCAAAGAGAGTATTATTTACAAAATGCTCAATGGAGAGATGAGAACATACATGCCATCTGCAGCCAACAGGCAAAAAGTATATGACTGGATCAGAAATGGCGCGCCGAACAATTAAGCCAACTATAAAAAATACCAAAATGAAAAAAAATATAAATAAAATAAAAAGTCGGTTCGTGTTTGCGGCTTGCGCAGGATGTTGCCTGTTTTTAATGACCGGCAATGTAATTGCTCAAACTGACAGCGCAACGACCAATGAGGTTGCAGCTCCCAGCAAACCAAAACCTGTAAAAAATACTTTTCCCAGTGTATGGATCATCGATAACCAGACAGTAATGGTGCCCGTAAAAGGAACATTTGAGATGGATATTATGCACCGGTTTGGCACGGTTAATAAAGGATACAAGGATTTCTGGGGATTCTTTGCTCCTTCTAATATCAGGCTGGGTGTAAGTTATGCACCGATTAAAAATTTAAATATTGGAATTGGTATCACCAAAAGTAATATGCTCTGGGATGCGAGTGCAAAGTATGCACTTATCCGCCAGACAAAAGGTATCTACCCGGTTAGCATTACCTATTATGGCAACATGGCCTATGACACCAGGGATGATGCAGACAACAGTATTTTCAAATATGCCACACAACGAGTTTCCTTTTTTAACCAGTTAATTATTGCAAAAAAAATCAATAATAAGCTTTCATTACAGATTGCTCCCAGTATCTCACACCAGAATGCAGTAAACGGTTATTATACAAAAAATGACAGTACCGGTAAAGAGATATATTCTGATATGAAGCATGACCATATTGCCATTGCATTCTCCGGAAGATACAAACTCACCAATGTGATGGCACTGATGTTCAACTATGATCAACCAATAACAAAGCACAAAAACAATAATCCAAATCCCAATCTTTCTTTTGGACTGGAGTTCAACACCAGTAGTCACTCTTTCCAATTGTTTTGTACCAATTACTATTTCCTGAGTCCGCAAAGAAATAATCTCTATAATACCAATAGTCCTTTTGCCTATACTGATAAGGCTACGGGCAACAAAGTAAAAGGCGGACAATTTATGATAGGCTTTAATATCACCAGGCTGTGGAATTATTAAGGCAGGATCTGATATCCACTGTGAAAACCACCTACTAACCTGCACAATAAAAAGAGACCCCGGATTGATTTAGCAGTTCAGGGTTTCTTATTTTTAATCGTTTTTAATAAATGAAAAGCAATATTTCATATCAATTCCCTATCACTTGCATTTTATTAATTGTACTTTTTTCTTGTAAAGAAACAAACAATAAAAATATTTCAGCAAAAGATACAACCACACAGGCGGTGCCCTTGCATATTAAAAAACCTCCCGGCAGTTTCAATGATACCCTGTACATCAGCAAAAGATCCGCTGTATTTTTTTCCGTAGATTCCCTGCAATTGAAAGCCCTAGAAGAAATTATGCAAAAAAATGTATTTGAGAGTATGACCCATGAAAGCTTTTTTCAAATGAGAAACGCCAGGCTTGTGATAAAGAAATATTGGCCCGGACTCACTATCATTGAAACGTCAAAACACCGCTGGCTGGCATTTATTGATAATACAAATTCTAAAACAACAATAGATTTGAATGAAAAAAATGATATCAGTGGTATTTTTCTATTCGAACCGGAAAAAAAACCGGAAATGATTGATATGATGAATATAGATACGGCACTTGGTTTCTATTTTGAAAAATAAGTAAAAATCTTTTTCCCATTCAGACGGGTATATATTGCTTCCTATTGGCAAAGGAAGATCTACAGATTCTACTTATAACAAAAACTTATGACCTCAAAATTGATCTTAAATCAGTTAATATGCAATTAAAATGCAATCAAATCCGCTTTTAGTATGATATTTGGCTTTGATTCTTATCACATTAATGCTTGATAATTATCATGAATTTACCATCAGCCACTGAATAGCTTGCATTACGTTTACATGTCATTATTATTACACACTACTAAAGAACTTTTTTTATTCAGCAAACCGGCTTAATGGTAATAAATAATGAACTTTTTATCACAAACCCAAACACAATGATGACTTAAAAATACATTTTAATTTTATCATAAAATAATCAGAACGCTATTACGATCACTTATTAAGTACAAAAATAAAAGCCTTTAATTTTAAAATAAAACAATCTACAATGAAGACAAAATTTATGGCATTGCTTCTGGCTACTGGATTAATAGCTACCAGTTTTGCTTTTACCCTAAAAGATCAGGCTAAACCCTGGCCCGTACCCGATGCCGCAAAGAATAAAAAAAATCCTGTAGCTGTGGGTGCCGCAGCGGTAACTGCCGGCAAAGAATTATGGAACACGCATTGTAAATCCTGCCATGGTGCAAAAGGTTTGGGTGATGGCAATAAAGCGGCCCAGTTAAAAACTGAACCCGGCGATATGTCAAAAGCAGATACACAAGGTCAGACAGACGGCTCACTGTTTTTCAAAATATCTGAAGGCAGAGATGATATGCCAAGTTTCAAAAAGAAAATTCCTGATGAAGAAGACAGGTGGAACCTTGTTCACTTTGTAAGAACCTTAAAGAAATAAACAAACCCGAACATCTTAAAAAATCCGGCGCTTAAAAAGAGCCGGATTTTTTTATTTGCCGATGTGATTATAATCATATTACCTGATGAGTTAAATAATGTAAAAAAACCTCATCGTCCTATATTTTTGACAATATTCAATTATTATTCTTATGCAACCTTCTCAACAACCGCCTTCCAGAAAAAACTTCCTGCTGCTGGGAATTGCAGCTTTTGCTTCTGCTCTCACACTGCGCTTTTTTACCAGGGAAAAAAAGAAAAAGCCTGAAACAATAAAGATGCTCACGCAAGATGGCCGCCTGGTAGAAATAGATAATACTTTTCTTGCATTGCGTAGCAAAAAAATAAATAATGAAGAATTAAAGCAGTGGGTAAAAAACAAGCCAGTAACCAATAAAACAAAATCCAATGAGCTGTAATTGTGGTGAAGACAACTGTAACAAAAATTCAAGAAGAGATTTTTTGCTGACCGGCTTGTTGGCTACTACTGCTGCGGTTGCTGGTTGCAGTGATAAAAACAATCCATTTAAACCTCAAGATGATGTAGCACTTACCGGTGAAAAGGTACAATTGTTATCAGTGAATGGCGACATCATTGAAATAGATCGCGCTTTCCTGAAACCAGTACCTGACCTCCCGCATTTATCAAATGCAGAAGAAAGAAGAGGAATCCCAGGTAAAAAATTTGTAATGGTAATTGATCTGTCACGTTGTAAAAATCTCAGGAAATGCCAGAGCGCCTGCAATCATATGCACCAGGTGCATCCCGGTCAAAACTGGATAAAAGTTTTGAATATGGAAGATGCAGATCATACTGCGCCTTATTGGGAACCTACCACCTGTATGCATTGCGATGAACCACCCTGCGTAAAAGTGTGTCCGGTGGATGCTACTTTTAAACGGCAGGATGGAATTGTATTGATCGATAGTGATCGTTGCATAGGCTGTCGTTTTTGTATGGCAGCTTGTCCATATACAACCAGGGTATTCAACTGGGAAGAACCCGAGTTGACCAAGGAAGATGCAGAACAACCTTATTCCTGTGAAACCAGTACACCACAGAAAAGAGGAACGGTTGGGAAATGCGATTTCTGCCCGGATATGACAAGAAAGGGAGAATTGCCACATTGCGTACAGGCATGCCCTAACGGTGTTTTCATGTTTGGTGATATGATTGAAGACGCTGTAACCAATGGCGCCGAGACATTCCGTTTTAGTGAATTAATAAAAGATAAGGCCGGTTACAGGTTAATGGAGGACCTGGGTACCAAACCAAGTGTGTATTATTTGCCTCCTGTAAGCCGCAATTTCCCCTATGAATCAGGACTTGAAAACGAAAATGCTGACGATAAAAAGAATCACTCAAAATAATTACCGTGGAAAAATCAACTCTATTAACAACCGAACAGCAGATTATACATGATCTGCTTCCTCAGAAATTTGGCAGGAGGGGAAAAATATGGACCGTTGTGCTGATTTTAGCTTGCATCATCGGCGCTTTTGCCTATTACCGCCAATTGGAAAAAGGATTGATTGTAACCAATATGCGGGATTATGTATCCTGGGGTATTTATATTTCCAATTTTGTATTTTTTGTAGCCATTAGCCTGGTAGGCTCACTGATAACAGCCATTTTCAGGCTGGCAAAGGTACCCTGGCGAACACCACTGACACGGATATCCGAAATGATAGCGGTATCAGCCATTACCTTTGCCTCGCTGATCATCATTGTAGATATGGGGCGCCCGGAAAGATTGCTCAACTTATTTACACATGGACGTCTTCAATCTCCCATTGTATGGGATGTGATTGTGATTAGTACTTACTTCTGCATCAGCCTTTTCCTGCTGTATGTTACCCTGATACCGGATATAGCAATCCTGATAAGGGCAAAAGATAAACTGGGCAAACCATTTTCAAAACTTTATCAATGGCTGGCTACATTCTGGAAAAGCAGGCCGAATCAGGAAAAAATAAGGGATAGGATCATAACCATCCTTTGTATTATGATTATCCCGGTGGCATTTTGTATTCACACAGTCACCTCCTGGTTATTTGCAACTACCTATCGTCCGGGTTGGGACAGTACTAATTTCGGAGCCTATTTTATATCAGGCGCCTTTCTTGTAGGTGCCGGAGGCGTTGTTGTTGCCATGTATGTGTTTCGCAGGGCTTATCAGCTGGAAAAATATATTACTGATCTGCATTTCGAGAAAATGGGAAGAGTGGTTGTTTTACTTGCACTCTTATATCTTTATTTTAACGTGAATGAATACCTGATTCCCGCATTTAAAATGAAAAAATCGGAAGAGGCACATTTAACCCAATTATTTGCCGGAGAATATGCACCTATGTTTTGGTTTGCCATTCTTGTGGGCATGCTAATCCCCATTGCGATTCTTTTGTTTAAGAAAGGAAGAAAGCCCGTCCCCATGTTTATTACAGGCATGATGGTAGTGGTGGGTGCCTGGTTCAAACGATACCTCATCGTAACACCAACTTTACTTCATCCGCTGTTGCCCATGCACGATGTTCCTTCCAGCTATCATCATTATTTTCCAAGCTGGGAAGAGTGGGCTATTTCGGGTGGGTCATTAGCTGGCGCCTTACTAATCATTACTTTTTTTGCAAGAGTATTTCCGGTCATTTCAATTTATAAAACATTAACTGATGAAAATGAAAAAGCTGCATCAATATAAATGCTGGCCCCTGTTTTTCTTTTTTACATGCCTGTTGCTTAACAAAAGCTCATTTGGGCAGGCAGATTCCACCCCGGCAAAAAAAATAATCAAACTGCATTATTTCAATGTCAATAACAGCGTACAATACCTGTTACTGGAAAGTAGCCTAAAGAAAGGGAAATTGTTATCGCCCCAAGTAAATAAATCTTACGACCTGTACCTGGATAACATAAATCTGGTTGCCAAATTGAAAACCGATGAAAATGGAAAAGCAAAAGCATTTATACCTGCGTCTTTAAAGTCAGTGTGGGATGCTTCCGCGCAACATAGCTTTACTGTAAAAGATGGCGACGAAGATGTTGTCTCAGATTTTGTTATCAGTAAATCAAAAATCAGCATTGATACAATGAATGTGGATGGAGTAAAAAGTATTGTAGTTGCTGTAATGAAATCAGAAAAAGATAAATGGGTTCCTGCAAAAGATGTAGAATTAAAAATAGGAGTGGATCGCCAGGGTGCCATTTTATCTGCTGGGGATGAAGCAACATATACTACTGATTCAACTGGTTCAGTCACGGCTGAATTAAAAAAAAACAGGCTCCCGGGCGATGAACAGGGCAATATCGTATTGTCTGCGAAAGCGGAAGACAATGAATTCCTTGGCTCACTGTCAACCAACAGGAAAGTTGCCTGGGGTGTACCTTATGTAGCCAATAAAAATTTCTTTGACCAACGCACATTGTGGTCAACTCGTTTCAAAACACCATATTGGTTATTGCTGATGGCCTATTCAATTGTAATAGGAGTATGGGGTACTATTATATACCTCGTATTCCAACTCATTAAAATAAAGAAATTATCATCCTGACTCACCTGTAGTGTACAATAAAAAATGCTGCGTCCATTTGAACGCAGCATTTTTTATGAAGCGACAGGGGATAGCAAGATTCAGTTCACATTTATCATCCTCACAAATCAGAACACTTTGAATCTTTCATGGCATTGCCTGCTAAGTTCTTCTCTGTCCAGGGGGTGAGCTAAATTGATGAGTGCTTTGGCTCGTTGTCTTAAATTTTTCCCGTACAGATAAGCAACACCGTATTCAGTTATTACATAATGAATATGACCCCGGGTTGTTACTACTCCGGCCCCTTGCTGCAATGTTGAGACAATACGCGAAATGCCTTTTTTTGTGCGACTGGTAATAGCTATCATGGGCTTCCCTCCGTCACTCAATGCTGCGCCCCGCATAAAATCCATTTGTCCGCCAATTCCACTGTACTGAGAAACACCAATACTGTCTGCGCAAATCTGTCCGGTTACATCTACTTCAATGGCACTGTTGATGGCCATTACTTTTGGATTGCGTCTTATTACATGCGGATCATTAACATAATCGATATCAAGAAATGCAAATGAAGGATTATCATCCACATAATCATACAATTTACGGGTACCCAGTGCAAATGAAGTAACCAGTTTGTGGGGATGAATCTTCTTTTTACTGTTATTAATTATATCCTTTTCATATAAATCTATAATTCCATCACTGCACATTTCTGTATGCATGCCCAGGTTACGGTGATTTCGCAGGGAACGCAGCACAGCATCGGGGATTGTACCGATACCCACCTGCAGCGTGCTGCCATCATCAATTAGTTCCGCTACATTTTTGCCAATCTGCAACTCAATTTCAGTTACCTTACTTCCATAGTCAACTTCAAACAAGGGGTTCTCATAAAGAACCATCGCGTGAAAGCGATCTGTATGGATCATGGCATCTCCATGGGTACGAGGCATTTGAGGATTGACCTGTGCTATAACATAACGGGCAGTATCAACCGCAGTGCGTGTTACATCAACAGATAAACCGAGTGAACAATAACCGTGCTGATCCGGCACTGACACCTGCACCAGGGCCACATCGATGGGCAATACACTTCTGAACATATCGGGAATATCGCTCAGGAATGCGGGAATAAAATCTGCCCTCCCTTCTCTCACAGCCGCACGAACCGGCTCAGATACAAAAAGTGAATTGATATGAAATGCTTGCTGGTACTGCGGCTTTTGGATTTCAATATCTCCCTGTAAAGTAATAGACACCATCTCTACATCCTTCAAACGATCACTTTGCTTTGCCAGTTCTTTCAATAAATAAACAGGCGTGCATGCACTGCCCTGGATAAAAATTCTATTGCCACTTTCAATGACAGAAAATGCCTGTTCTGCTGAAACATAACTATAAGGATGTACCATACGGGATTTGTCTTTTTCATAGAATATTTCGAAACCCGGAATAAGGTTCCTGCTTCTATAAGTTTGCCAAATATCAGGCTCACATCTAAAATTTCGCATGAGAATGCTCAAAATAACCAATGATCCATGTCATAATAAGCGTTAATATATAGCCCGGAACAAGCTATCGCATATTTTGAAGAACAAAAAAGGGCATCGGAATTATCCAATGCCCTCTCGCCAACGTTTTGAAGTAAAAAATCAATCATGTTAAGTCATCTATACAAATTATTTTATCGGTGGTCTCGATTTTCCAATCGCCTGGCCAATTTCTTTCGATAAAACTGACTCTTCCTCCGTGCTTTTTTCAAACCAGTGTCACGCGCCTTCATTGTCTTCTTTAAGATGTACGGTATAAGTTCGATCGTCAAATTCAATGGTATAGTCACCTTCGTTTTCCTTGCCGGTTGACCTGTATGTGACAGGCAATTGCTTTCGGGGGTAGTCGAGCATAAAGTTTGAATGATTGTTCATAACTAAGTTCATTTATAAATAATATTCAGCTTCGGCAGCTCCTGTATTAATTCGGCTTGAATTTTCTGCAACATCTTCTTCTGCAAGTTCAGTTCCTGCAAAAGTTTTAAGCATATTGTTGAGGCTTTCAAAAAACTGTCCGCCCCTTTTCCTGATAAGCTTCCTTGTGTCGGCGCCATCACCCGGCGCGAACAATACACCTACTGCAAGACCTGTGGTGAAACCAAATAATACAGCTGATAATAATTTATTGTTTTTCATTTTTAGAAGATTTAACCTGAACAAATAAGTTTCCAAAATCCTGTCAGAAATGTCACAACATTTCTTATGCAAGCACACGCAATTTATCGGTTTTGCAACCGTTGAAAGAAGATTTAATCAGCGCCGCGCACTGACTTCATAATAAGAAAACTCCGGTAATAACAATACCGGAGTTAAATAAATCAATAAAAAATATATTATTGTTTGCTCGCAGATGAACCTTTCACCGGGGTGAAATCATTCATTACAGGTGTAACAACAACTTTCAACACATTTTTTTGAGGTGAATTTTCGAAATCAGCGGGTTCATTCTGTGTAGCTATATTTACCTTAGGCATACCATGATGCACCAACCCTTTTGCCGCCATGTTTGCACGACCGTATTTCAATACCCATGCAGCGGAATTTCTCTTACGGGAATTGCTGGAATAAGTCAAAGACTTGCTTTCAGAAGAATACTTTCTTGGGGCAGACTTCTTTACAGATTTAGCAGTGCTTGTTTTTGTATCTGTACTACTACTGGCTGATTGAGTAGCAGCAGTAGATGATGCATCTGCACCTGTAGCGGATGCTGGTGTTGAAGATCTTTTTACTGTAGAGCTACTTGATTTTCTATGAGCTTTATTGCTGGCGGTACTCCTACCTGCATCAGCACTCATAGAAGAATTGTCCTTACTCATGGAACCCTGCGAAGCCATTGCGCTGGTATCACTGGTACCCTCAAACGCATTATCAACCGTAACTTTAACATCACTGTGACCTCTTAACACAGTTGCAATACTGTTCAATACCTGATCACCGTTTTTAGTAACCGCCGTACTATTCTTTTTGAAAACATTGTTTTCATCAAGATTAATATAGATAATACCGTTATCCTGTTGCAAATCGGATTCACTCATGGTTACATTAGCCTGGGTGAGCGCATCTTTGATCTCCTGTGTCAGCTGCGACATAGAAGTTTGCTGTTTGTCAAAATAATGCTGGTAATAATCGAGATTTTTCTGCTGGCTTGCATAACTGGCAGTGTTACTATCCAGCGAACGTTGTAAGGAAGAATTTTTTTCTTCAATACTTTGTACATTCTGATTCAAAGAGGCTACCTGTTGTGCCAGTTTTGAACTGTCTTCCCTTACTTGCTGAAGACTGGCTTGTGACGCCTTGTACTTTTTACTCGAAACGCAGCTCGTAAAAAGCAACAGCGCACTAAAAACCATAATAACCGAACTACTTATTCGTGTTTTCATGTCTAATTAATTTTTAAAAATGATGAATATAGAATCAAAAAAAATTTATCTGATACATTTATTCACATAGGAGGATTCGGCCGAAGCGTTACAGGGGAATTATAGTCTGAATTATATCGACAACATCTACTCTTTAAAATTCGTGCCAAATTTTTCAGAAAGTATTCAATTGCATCTTCAAAACTTTCATCAGCCCTTGTTTCATATAAATATGTTAATAATTAAAAAAAAGACCGGCTCAATTGCCGGTCCGTTATTCATTTGTTCTTTTACGCTTCGTCTTCTTCCGCTGACTCCTCCTCTCCTGCTTTCATGTTAATATTGTTTTCGGCAATTTCAGTAAGCCCCCGATCCGTTTCCTTCTCTTCTTCCAATGTTTGTGAAAAAAGATCGGCTGCATCTGTATGTCCTATTGTATTGGCCAGTTGTACCAATGTGCCATATGTTGCAATCTCATAATGTTCCACTTTCTGTGCAGCCATGATAATTCCAACATCTCTTGTCATGCTTCCATCTTCAGTTTCTTCAACTATAGATTCGCCTTCCTTAACCAATCCTTCCATGGCTTCACATTTCTTCGCCTGTGGTTTCAAACCCAGCATTCCAAAAACCTTTTCCAGCCTGGCAACGTGTTCCTCAGTCTGGGCAAGATGTTTACCGATAGCATTTTGCAATTCTTCCGTAGTGGCGGCTTTCTTCATTTTAGGAAGCGCTTTGGTCAGATGTTTCTCTGCCCAATAAATATCCTTTAACGCATCCGTGAAAAATTTACCGAGTTGAGAATTCTCCGATTCCTGCGATACAGCAGGGACCGCTTTCCTGCGCGTTGCTGTTTTTGTGTTTAGCATTGTAAAAAATTAATATGATGAAGAAATTATTGACCCGATTTTTTTACAAATAAGATGCCCTCAATCCGTAACCCCGAATAATAGTTGAACGGAATATATGTGTAATTAAATTTTACTCACAACCATAAATAAATTGTACCTGCTAATAAATTATATTTCGGTTTAGCTACCGCTGGCGTGGTGAATTCTCTACACGACCAATGCCCAAGTGTTTCGTCATTTACCAAAAGCACTGATTTTTATATCATTATTTCATGGCTTGTAATTTGTGAATGCAGCCTGACCAATTTTTATAAACTAAAATATTTTTTATGAAATTAACATTCGCTCTATGCCTGGCACTTTGTATAATAACCCAGGCATGTAATAACAGTTCACCAGACAGTGTGGATAATGCCAAAGATGCAAACAAAGAAAAAGACAGCAGTTCATCAGGTATGCATGCCAGCGACAGCAGTGCATCTACAACTACCGCAACAATGCCGGTAGATAAAGACGCGGCTGATTTTGCAGTTGAAGCCGCCAACGGAAGTATGATGGAAGTGGAGATGGGCAAATTAGCGGAAACCAAAGCTTCTGCAGAAAGAGTTAAGAATTTTGCTACCATGATGGTAAACGATCATTCTAAAGCTGGTGAAGAATTAAAGAAACTTGCAGGCACCAAAAACATTACATTGCCAGGAATGGTGGGTGATGATGCTGGTAAACACATAGCCGATCTTGGCAAGAAGACGGGCAGAGATTTTGATAAAGCTTATATGGACATGATGTTAAAAGACCACAAAGACGATGTTAGCAAATTTGAAAAAACTGCAAAAGATTGCAAAGATCCTGATTTGAGAAATTTTGCTTCCCAAACTTTGCCGGTTTTGTTGAAACACCTTGATTCAGCAAAAGCTATTGTTGGAAAAAGATAATTGTTACTATCTAAATACAAAAAAACTGTCTACTGTTGTAGACAGTTTTTTTTGCCCGTCTTAGTTTCCCTTTTCATCTGAAGAAAATATTTTAGAAATTTTTGAGTGAAATTGCTTTCTCCATTCCAACAAAGATCCGACGATGAAATAATCTTTCATATTATTTCTGATGCTGCTGCGCATGATACGAACTACTATATCCTTTTCTACTTCTCCCTTTTCTTGAACATTGGCAAGGAATTGTATGGCTACAATTGCCAATAACGCTCCAATGACAAACAAAAAATTCCACTGGTGCAAGGAGAGCAAATGAAATCTTTTGCTGATAGAAGGTCCACCGTATTGTGTGAATATGTCGATATGCCTATTGGCAAAATAGCCTGCAATATAACCTCCCGCAAAGGTAGAAGAAGCAGAAAAAAATGCCGTGATAATATTTTTTGAAGACAAATAGACTATGGCATCCTCCCTGGGACTTAATTTTAGCCCGATATTTATTAATGACAAATTAATGCCGGCAGTTGAAATGCCGGAAAAAAGGTGAATAACTGCCAGTAAAATAAGATTTATGTTTTGCCTGGGTACAAGTCCAACAAAACACCATGCCGTGATACATAATATATATAGTGGCGCACAAATACCAATAATTGTCTTGTTGCTGTACCGATCAGCAAACAATCCCCAGAGTTTAACTGTAAATATTCCGCTTAACTGTGTTACAATACTCAATGCAATTATATAGGATATTGGCAAATTCAGTGTTTTGAGCATATAAACAGTAAAAAATGGAACGGCAATATTGATTGCAAAGACCCAGGCCGAATTAAATACCAACAGGTTCCGGAAGTTTTTGTTTTTAAGCGTTTGCCTTAACAACTTAAAAATATTTTCGTTGCTTAAATACGGTACCGGCTCAGGAGTGCGATAAAGAAAAATTACACCCAGCAAACCAAAGACACCTGCCACTATAAACATTGCTGAATAAAATGATAATTCATAACCTGGTAAATTTGCCTTTAGATAATCTACCGACAACGCAGCAATCAGACTCACAGTAATATTCAGTATTTGCGTGAACATGGTTCTTTTTGAAAAAAAACTGCCAAGTTTATCCTCGGGAATCAGATCCTTCATCCATGAGTTCCAGCTCACTCCTGCGAGGGACGCAAAAAAATAATAACTGCTTAAAAACAAAATAAATATGGAGATACCGGAGTTGCCAGCTGTCAGCAGTGTTATAGCGCCTACAGATATAAGCGAGAGCCGAGCCAGCGATGAACAAATAATGCTTACAGCCCGTCTGTTCTTAAATCGACGGACCAACCAAATAGTAATGAGTTGAAAAATATTCATAAATGCAGGTAATCCTGCAATCAAACCAATCTGGAAATTAGTAGCTCCCAATAAAATTGCCGTTGCAACAAGAAAAGCCCCACTGCTCAAAGCAGTCATTGTTTCGGATGCTAATCCATCCCGGATAACATTCAACATGCCGGCGTTTAATTCCTGTTCCGATATTATATTTTGAGGTAATAATTTCATTCTTTAAATAAATTTCATCAATAGCTCCCCAAATTCCATGCAATTTGAGGAACTGATTTTAATTTGACTGTGTTAAAGCCAGATTGCCGGTGATCGATCCTCCATTTAGAAATTGAGTTGAGCTGCGAGCTACATTTCAACAAATAAAAAAGCGGCACTAACTAACATCGGTACCGCTTTTTGAAGTCTGTATTGCGTATATCCTAGTCTGCTCCCTTTCTTGTCAACCCAAATATTAATGATATAACAAACAAAACAAGAAAAATGTAGAAAAGTAATTTAGCAATAGAAACTGCACCAGCAGCAATACCACCAAAACCAAATATGGCGGCAATGATTGCTATGATCAGGAAAATGATTGTCCAGCGTAACATAGATAATAATTTAAAGTACAAAATAAAATACCTGTCATTTTATCTGTTAAAATATTATACCCGGTTCCGATGTGGAATAATATGCTCACCAACAATTTCAAACTAAATCATCATCCGGAGATTTTATTCCTGTCTTCATCCTATTCTCGTCAAGCATTGATGCCACGTCATAACTTAACTGGTGATTCATTTTTTCACTTTCCATCTTTTTGTTATTTATGCAGTCAACCACTTCTTCTGCTTCAAATTGAAAACCTCTGCCGTTCCATTCCTGCGAATATAAAATAATTCCTCCTCCTGTATGCTGAACAGTGATGGCCGTCGTCTTCTCATTTCACGGATCCTTTAAAGTGATGATTCCTTTCTCACCGGAAACAACAATTGACTGATCTGTCTCTACTATCAACGAACTTTCAAGATAACTGTTAGCATCGTTCTAATACGTACAAATTATTCTGCAGTCTTCATCAATGGTTCCGGGTGAAGTTGGGCTACTGCCTTGATGAATGTTGGATCTACCATTAATAATTAAGAAAGGTAATCAGGATAAATGTAGAGATCAAGCAGGGAACCATCTCCTAGCACCGAATCAATATAACGACTGTCTAAATCATACATCGCTTTATAACTCAGGTTCGCTTTCATCTACACAATTTTACCGATGCTTCCTTCTTCAATAATTTGCAACAACCTGTTTATACTTGGTAAATATCGCATCAACATTCCTTCCATCAAAAAATCTGTTTACCTGCAGAACAACTTATCATATCCCTCACCTGTGAGACATTTATTTCCAATGGCTTTTCACACAATACCGGAAATTGGTTCTCCAGGCAAATCAAGGTCTCCTTTGCATGCTTTGTATAAGGTGTGGCTAATTAACACCGCATCAATAGTACCGTCGTGCAGAAAGTCTTCCATTCTTTCATAGACGCTGGATACAATATATTGTGCGGCAAACTTCTTTGCATATGCGGGATTATGTGATACTACGGCACCTAACCGATGAATTGCATTTTTTGCAAATTTGAAATTTTCAGCAAATGAACCTGCAATCTTTCCCGGACCAAATATTCCCCAAATGAAATGATTCATTCGTATTTTTTTATCTGGCATCAATCTCTATTCCTGAATAAATTGTTCATACAGGAAATAGTTAGCAATAAAATCAATATGCATTAGCAGCTATCCCTGTAGAAATATTTCTACGCAACTGAGCATTACAATCGCATGGCAGGTAAAGTTTTACATGATATTTCTATAAATCCTGTTAGGTAACATCCGGCCGCAGGATAGAAAGTTTTGGACTGAAACTTGACTCAACTAAGGGGTAAATCAATTCTTATGATTGTACAAAATTTAAGTCAACGGCAACAAACGAAAATACTACCACAACAAATTCAGTTACTCAACCTTTTTCACTTGACGAATTTAGAACTGGAAGCACAAATCAGGATTGAACTTGAAGAGAATCCTTTGCTGGAAGAAATAAAAGATACTGACACAGAAGAATCGCATGACGAAACAATAAGTGAATTTGCCGACTGGGAAGAGTATGTATACGACGATATACCAGACTACAAAACGGAATACGCAAATTATTTTTCAGGAGAGGTTATGCCTGAAAAGCCTATTACGCAGGAAGTAAATTTCAGACAGGTACTCAAGGAACAGGTACGTCTTCAGTTGGACAATGAAGTTCAATGCCTGCTCGCGGACTATTTAATTGATTCGCTAAATGATTCAGGCATTCTCGAATTATCCCTGGAACAACTGGCAGAAGAAATATCTTTCAAAAATAAAAAATGGATAGATGCATCCGAACTTACAGCGGTGCTTTCTATCATTCAGCAATTGGATCCCCCTGGTGTTGGTGCACTCAATATGCAACAATGCCTGCTGCTACAAATGGATAGAATAAAATCGCCGTGTAAGACGATTCTACAGGCTATTGAACTCATCCGGGGCCACTATGATAGCCTGATCCATAAAGACATGGAAAAAATTAAATTGGCATTAAAAATTTCCCACGAAGAATTAAAAGAAATACTTAATTATCTCGGCACCCTGCATTTCAGACCTGTATTAAAAGCAGAAGCGTCCGAAACCATCAAAGAAATTATCTTCCCTGATTTCGTCATTCATGTTGAAGACGACAAAATAAAAGTGAGTTTAACAAAACAACGATCCCAGACTTTGAGCATCAATCATTCCTGGATGGACCATGTACAAAATCAACTCGGAGACAAAGACAAAGCAGGTAAGCAATACCTCCGCAATAAGTTACTGTCGGCTGAATGGTTTGTTTCGGCTATACAACAACGGGAGAGTAATATGCTCGCTATCATGAAAGCAATTGTGAACTGGCAGAAAAATTATTTCCTGTCGGGCGACATGATGCAGGTAAAACCAATGATCCTGAAAAATATTGCAGATAAAACTGGTGTGGATATTTCTACGGTCAGCAGGATTACAAGCCATAAATATGCAGCTACACCCTTCGGAAACATATTGTTAAAGTCACTTTTTTCTGAAGGTCTGAAAGATCTCAGTGGTGAGACCATCAGTTCGCGCGTTGTGCAGAAAGCGTTGAAAAACACTATTGAAAAAGAAGACAAACACTCACCTTATACAGATAATGAGTTGGTGGAGAAACTGGCAGATAATGGGTTTAAACTGGCGAGACGTACAGTTGCTAAATACCGGGAATTGCTGCAAATTCCGGCAGCGCAGGTAAGAGGCATCTGGAAGTAATTTATATAACTATTCAACAAAAATAAATTGTGATGCAAAAAGTATTAGTAATAGATGATGATCACGATATATGTTTTTTACTGAATAAATTTCTTACCAAGAATGGCTTCGAAGTGCTTGAAGCCATGACTGCTAAAAAAGCTTTTGAAATCCTCGACAAAAATGCAGTAGATGTAGTGTTGTGCGATTACAGGCTGGAAGGAATCGACGGCAATACCATGATTGGTAAAATAAAAGAAAAACAACAGGTGCCTGTTATCATCATCACCGCTCATAATGATTTGCGGATAGCGGTCATTGCCATGAAACTTGGCGCGTTTGATTTTGTATTGAAGCCGCTGTTTCCTGAAGAAATTCTAAATACCATCAAAGCTGCTTTGGACAGTACTTCACGGGAGAAAGAAAACATTGATAAAAACGATCAGATGCCAGCTCAACGAAAAAGAGCATCGTCCCCGGGAGAGGGAGACTATATTTTTGGAAACAGTCATGTGTTCCGTCAAATACTACAGCAAATCTCATTGGTAGCCCCTACTGATTACAGTGTTATTATTTACGGAGAAAGCGGAAGTGGCAAAGAAGCCATTGCACAGGAAATCCATAAAAAAAGCAAACGAAGTAATTTTCCTTTTGTTGCAATTGATTGCGGTGCGTTGTCCAAAGAATTGGCCGGAAGCGAATTGTTTGGTCATGAGAAAGGTGCTTTTACAGGTGCATTGAATCAGAAAGATGGCAGTTTTGAAATTGCAAATGGCGGCACCATTTTCCTGGATGAAATTGCTAACCTGTCGTACCACATACAAATTTCTTTGTTAAGAGTAATCCAGGAAAGAAAAATGAGGAGGATAGGAGGAGTAAAAGATATTTCGCTGGATGTAAGAATTATCATTGCAAGTAATGAACCGTTATGGTCTGCAACACAAAAAGGAAAATTCCGGGAAGACCTATTTCATCGCTTTAATGAATTTACTATTGAACTATTGCCATTGCGCGAGCGAAAAGATGATATTATGTTGTTTGCAAGTCATTTCCTGGTGCAGGCAAATGAAAATCTTAAGAAAGACATAAAAGGTTTTTCCACTGAAGTGGAGTCGATATTCAAAAATTATTCGTGGCCCGGTAATTTGAGAGAATTAAAGAACGTGGTGAAGAGAGCCGCTTTGCTAACAGACGGAGAGTGGATCGTAGACCGGAGTCTGCCATTCGAAATATCAAATTTCAACAAATTGCAATTCGATAAGACGGAGAAGCAGGAAGAGGAAATCACCAGCAGGATCAATACGTTCTCGCCAGAAGTATCAAAACTCCCGGAAGTAAAAAAACATATTGATAGCTCTCTTAAGATTGCCTCCATCGATCACGATTACGAGGTGATAGTAAAAACATTGAAAGAAAATAATTTTAATAAGAGTAAGGCAGCAAAGGCGCTGAACATCGACAGGAAAACCCTCTATAATAAAATAGCCTTGTACCAGGACCTGGTCCAGCGTAAAACTCAACCGAACGAATAATATGCAAACGAAAAGGAAACTACACTACAACAATTGCCTTGAAACATTGGAATGAAATGACTCTAAATCACGTATCATGGAAAATGAAAAAAAAAATATTCGTATATTAATTGTGGAGGATGATGAAGATGATTTTTACTATACTCGTGATCTCCTCAGGATGATCCCGCAGGCAGAAAATTGGACGATAGACTGGTCTTATAAATACAAAGACGCTCTTAACTACATTTGTTCCAAACACTATGATATATATTTTGTAGATTATTATCTTGGGGCTAAAACCGGTCTTGACTTACTGGAAGAAGGAATTGCTCAGAACTGCAACGAGCCTATCATCTTACTTACCGGCAGAGGAAATCAGTCAATTGACATGAAGGCCATGCAAAGCGGAGCAATTGATTACCTCATAAAAAGCGAAATAACAACCGAAAAATTAGAAAGGGCAATTCGATATGCATTGGAAAAAGCACAAACACTCAAAGTGCTTCGAATCAATGAACAAAAGTACAGGAACATATTTGAACAATCCAAAGATGCAATTTTCTTACTCGACGAGGATTTCAAATTTTTAACGGTCAATGAAACCACCAACCTGCTGCTTCAATATTCCAGTGATGAATTGCTCTCCATGACCATCACGGATTTAATGGCCGATGATACACAATCCCTGCCCCTGATTGAAAAATTTCAATCGGAAGGCGAAATCATTGATTTCGAACTTGAATTTGTTTGCAAGAATGGCGATGATAAGATTTGTCTTTTCTCTGCCTCAAAAATCAAAGGCAACGATGAAACTCCCCTAATCCAGGGGCTACTGCACGATATCACAAAACTGCGTGCAGCAGAAAAAACGGTCTTGCTGGGAGAGAAAATGGCGCTGGCAGGAAGGCTGGTACAAGTGCTTGCACATGAAATCAGGAATCCTCTTACAAATATTACGCTGTCTGCAGAACATCTCCAAAAGGAAGAACACTATAACACACAGGAACAATATTTTGAAATTATTTTCAGGAACAGTCACCGCATTAATGAAATTATCACCCAACTCATTCACTCATCCAGGCCAGCAGATGTGAATTTACAGCCAGCGTTTTTGCAGACCGTACTGGATGAAACGATTACTGCAGCAACCGACAGAATTATTTTGCGCGACGTTAAATTACAAATCAATTACCCGGACGTATTGATTCCAATCATGGCAGACAAAGTACAACTGAGTATTGCATTTCTAAATATCATCACCAATTCAATTGAGGCCATGGATGACGGGGAAGGAAGATTGATCATCTCCGTACATCCTAACCACGAAAACTGTGAAGTACGAATTACCGATAATGGCAGCGGCATCAGTGAAGAAAATCAAAAGAAATTATTCGAACCTTATTTCACTTCCAAGCGCAATGGAATTGGTTTGGGGCTGGCAGCTACATTGAACATATTACAAAGTCACCTTGCAAAAATAGAAGTGTTTTCACTGGAAGGAACAGGAACTACTTTTTCCATTAACTTGCCTGTTATCAATTAACTTCTTTTGGTTTTTGCATTTTCTCTTAATTACCCAAAAGCAACAGTTTTTTTGCGCTTAACTTGGCTGAATTGTTATCAACTTCAGCCGTATTGCCGCTTCAGTACTTACAGAAATAATCACCGGTAAAATAAATGATAGCCTCTTTATGTTTTCTTCGGTCTATTATAGGATTGATAATATCAAAACATGAAACCTGCCCAGTGAATACAACTGTGGAAATAGTTGCGCATGCCGGTAAAATAAGCAGCATCTGATTTCATTGAAAGAAACAAGATATTTAAAAAGGCGGTTTTAAACCGCTTTATTCATTATTTGATGTGTAAAAATTACCCAAAAAAAGCGGCATAAAAATTACATATACCGTATAGTGATTTATTTTTTACCTGCACAATAAGTAATATGAAAGAAAAACAACTGCTGCTCATTTTAATCGTCACCATTACGGTGGTACATGCTTTTGGCAAAAAAAATAAAATGGATTCACCATTTCATAATACACCTGTTAAACCATCGCAGCCGGTTATTATTGTAAATCCAGGTAATAATAAGACAGTCCCGGCGATCAATATCAATCAATTAGAGAAAGAAAATCAAATAAAGAAAATGCACCAACCATCTTTCTATCGTTATCACCACTTAAAAAACAGGGTCGATACTAATATAGCAGTTCTTGCCAGTAATGAAGTTATCAATCATTTTGAAAGAATAAGGGCTTCTCATGCCTGAGTATGCAAGGTGAAGGATAAAATAAAAATATTATTTGATGGGCAAAGGCAAATTGCCACGCTAAACAAAATACATCATCCTATACATAGACTGATGTATCAAGTGGCTTTTGAAGATAATTATGAAAATATATTTTTTACTGATGTTGAAACCGATGACTGGATTGAACAGGATCTTGGATTCACTTCGCTTGCAGCGCTGGTGGGAGCGCAAATTTCATTGTATGAAATTGGCGGGATAAATGTGCAGGAACCAAGGAAAATAAACTGGATTTGCCTCGAAGATAAAAACAGGCTGATGCATTTCGGTTTCTATCATTACTGGATGATTAATTATCCGCTGTTTGAAATATATTCATCTAACAGGCGATGTATTTTTACGATGTTGATGATAAGTAAAGAAATTTGGCAAGTATTCAAGTTCCAGGGTGACAGCAACTGGGAAGCTCATGATCAGCTATTAAACGATCTGTCGCTTATTCTTGAAAATAATATACAAAAGCTATGATCGGTTTTAAAATTCAGACTTATCAAATTTGTTGGTACGAACCTATATTTTTCCGTGCTCTCCTATATAATCTTTACTTACCGAAGTGTGATTATTAGAAATGTTCCCTGTGATTGCAGAGAATAAAAGGCCTTTTCATTGAAAAGGCTTTTTTATTACAACAAAAAAAAAGTCAGACCAAAACGATCTGACTTATAACCCCAAAACCTCACCCTATGAACAATTTTTAAAATATTTGCTTTAAACTTTCGACACCTTTATTATACCTACTTCTTATTAAAATATCATGCCGCACTTTTAAAACATAAGTTCTTTATGAGAGGTTCATTTGTGTAGAAATTATTCTACGGGCCTACCCACAAATAAAACTGTGGGTATAGGTGATCAAATAAAAGATGCGGATACCAGATAAAGAAGCTGGTTTCAATCTTGGCTCCGCCTGCATGATCAAAGTAAAAATTCAACATGCAAACAATTACCAATGGAATCCACAACACAGTCTCTACTGGTGGCTGCTCACTTTAAAAAAATGCCGGCCTGGTTTCATCTCGGCAAAACCGTAGCAATTAAAAGGCTACCCGAATATTCAATTAGTTAAATAAAGCTTGAAGCAATATTATGGGTTCGTCAAAATTTATTAATCAGATTTTAATACAGACAGAAAGCTTATTTTGTATTAAAAAAATTTATCAATATTGCAGAAAAAGTATATTTGGGACTGAATCCAATGAATATGAATGATTTGATAAAATGCATTCTGATAGACGATGACGAGGACGATTATGAAATTTTTAAAATGGCGCTTGGTGAAATAGATAAAAACATTGAATTGCAGTATGCATTCAATGGAACTGAAGCTATCCGGAAATTAAATGAAGATCATTCCATGGTTCCGGATCTCATATTTATAGATTTGAATATGCCCCGTATGAATGGCAGTCAATGTCTTGAATTCATCCGTAAAACAGCACATTTAAAAAACATACCGGTCTACATATATTCTACTTCTTCCGATCCAATTACCATTGCTGAGACAAAAAAAAAGGGCGCTACTGACTTTATTGTGAAACCATCCAATTTAATATCCCTTGTTCAAATATTGTCGGGAGTTTTAAAAATACAAACCCACAAAAGATAGTCTGTTTGATACCGATAAAGTAGCAGGACAACTATTCCATTATATCAACTAAAATCTTCGCTGTCAAAATCGGTCTCACTGCTTATTCCTCCTGAACCCAGGTTCACCATTGAACCTATTAAATCTTTAAATTCAATCCTGTTTTCAACAACCTTTTTACTGATCAATGAATAAGAAGCCAGGCCATGTAGTACAAATTCCATCAGCAGCGCCGCTTCCATTTCGTTGGCTTTGGGAAAATATTTTTTTACCAGCGCATGTAATCCGTCCACTTTATATAATTCCACCAGTTTACTCTTATCGGTTAATCCGAAAGGCATATCTGTTGCGTTACCTGCATCAAACCAGCGGCTGATTGATTTGTAAGGATTTTCCATTTCCCTGGTGGATTCTTTACCGGTAGATCTGCGCTTTTTAAAAGTTTCAGGGTTGGGAAAATATTGTATAAACTGTGAGCGCACTGATTTATCCATCAGGTTCATTGCCACCTGGAAGGGCCCTTCCTGCTCACCTTCATATACCAATTCTATTTTTCCGGTAATGGACGGAATAATGCCCGCCAGATCGCTTACCCAAACCTGTGTTTGCTTTTCATTGTTCAGGATAGCTCTGCGCTCTGCTGCACTAACTGCGTTTTCAAAAGCGGCAATCGTAAGACGAGCAGATACTCCGCTTTTCTTATCAACATATTCATTGCTTCTTGCTTCAAATGCTACCTGTTCGATCAGTCGTTTTACCAGATCACTCACCTTCACCCGTTCTTTCTGCTCTTCGTGTATAGTGGCTTCCTGTTCTGTAATTGCCAATGATGTTTCCAGCGTTTTTGGATAGTGCGTCAATATCTGGCTTTCAATTCTATCTTTTAGTGGTGTAACGATGGATCCTCTGTTGGTATAATCTTCAGGATTTGCGGTAAAGACAAATAAAATATCCAATGGCATGCGCAATTTGAAACCCCTTATTTGTATATCACCTTCTTCCAGAATATTGAACAATGCAACTTGAATCCTTGCCTGCAAATCGGGTATCTCATTGATAACAAAAATACCACGATTGCTTTTTGGTATGATGCCGTAGTGAATAACTCTTTCATCTGCAAAACTCAATCGCAGGTTGGCAGCTTTGATTGGATCTATATCACCAATTAAATCAGCTACACTTACATCAGGTGTAGCCAATTTTTCGCCATAACGCTCACTGCGATGGATCCAATGGATAGGCGTTTCATCTGCATGCGCCGCTATCTGGTCAACAGCATATTTAGACAGGGGGATTAAAGGATCATCATTGATCTCACTACCGGAAATACTGGGTACCCATTCATTCAGCAATTCGGTCATTTGCCTGGCCATTCGTGTTTTTGCCTGTCCTCTCAATCCAAGAAATAAAATATTGTGTTTGCTCAGTAATGCACGCTCTGTATCTGGAATCACAGAATCTTCATAGCCAATAATGCCAGGAAATGTCGATTCTTTGTGTTGCAATTTTATAATAAGGTTCCTTCGTATTTCTTCTTTTACGCTGATGGGTTGATAACCGCTTTTCTTTAGCTCGCCCAATGTTTTAATGTTCTTAATATCCATTTTGTTTTTTTATGTTTTCATCGAAACTACCGTAGTCTTAAGGCTCAAGTCGTAATCATTATGAACATAAAGACTACGGTAGTTTAATAAACGGTTTTTCTTTTTCCGCTTTCAAAGTCTTTGAATATAAATGCTCCCAGGTGATCCAATGCAGCAAAAAACGCTTTACCGTTATTGGTCTCAGTAAATTCATTTACGAATCTTTGCAGGTAAGGATCAGATGCGATCATAAATGTGGTAATGGGTATCTTCAGTTTTTTACATTGCGCAGCCAGGTTCAGGCAACGCGTTGTAATCTTTCTATCCAATCCAAAACTATTTTTATAATATTTCTTTCCAATCTTCAGGCAGGTTGGTTTGCCATCTGTGATCATAAAAATTTGCTTGTTGGGGTTTCTCCTTCTGCGCAGGATATCCATTGCTAATTCTAAACCTGCAACAGTATTAGTATGATAAGGCCCTACCTGCAAATAAGGCAGATCTTTTATTTCTACCGGCCATGCATCATTTCCAAAAACAACTATATCTAAAGTGTCTTTTGGATATTTGGTAGTTATCAGTTCACTCAACGCCATCGCTACTTTTTTTGCAGGCGTAATCCGGTCTTCTCCATATAAAATCATTGAATGTGAAATATCAATCATCAGCACGGTAGAAGTCTGTGATTTGAAATCTGTCTCCCTGATTTGCAAATCATCTTCGTGCATAGAAAAACTATCCAGTCCGTGATTGATCTGCGCATTACGGATGGATTCAGTGAAATCAATTTGTTCCAGCATATCTCCAAACTGGTAAGGTCTGCTATCCGGGCTAATTTCATCTCCCTGTCCCGGTTTGCGGGTATTATGATCACCCTGCTTTGTCTTTTTAAGTTTACCAAAAATCTCCTCCAAACTCTTTTTGCGGATACTTTGCTCTGATTTGGCGGTTATTTTTATTTCACCTGTTTGTTTGTTTTCATCTATATATCCCTTGTCTTTAAGGTCGTCTAAAAAATCGCCCATTCCGTAGTCGGGATTGGTGAGTTCAAACTGGCGATCCAATTCATTTAGCCATTGCAATGCTTCATTTACATCACCGCTGGTGTAAGTAAGGAGTTGCATAAATAAATCCATCAACTTGTCGAAAGCCGTTTTTCCATCCTGGCTGGGATCAAATTTGGTGAAAAAATATCCTCTCATAATATATACCCTCCACTGTAATTTACTTACTTTTTGTAACCGTTTCCCTTTTAACGCAAATTAATAACAATACAAATAGCATTTGGTTGTGAATAAGAAAAGCCCCGCTATTTGCGGAGCTTTTCTACCATTTTTTATGATACTATTTTTTGCCGGAGTCTTTCTTTTTAATTCCCGAATCAGGAGTGTTTTTAATGATGCTTTCTAATTCCGGATTGTTACTAAGACTTCCGCCTTTGTACTGCGCATCCATCATTGTAAGCATTTGTTGCAATTGTTGTGTACCCTGCATTTCGGATTTCATTCCATCCAGTTTGCCCTCTGGTAATGCCTGGTAATATTTCATCTGCTGATCAAAATCTTTGTGCAGTGCCTTTGAGACGTGATCTGCCAGTTCCTTATACCCAGCTTTGTAACAGGCTTCCAGGAAACGGAAGGTAAAATAATTGTGCTGATTATTGTGACTCACCATGGCATATGGATGATTTACTTCCAAAATTCCCATATCCGCAATATCTAGGATTTTTTTGGCCTCGTCTTTTTTGCCTTCGTCTGCCAATGCCGCTGCGCCATCTGCATACGCCCCCCTGATAGTATTGAGATGGAGCCTGTTTTGCTCATCAAAATAAACTCCCTTAATATTGGCGTGACCAAAAGCAAACTTATTAAGTAGTTTATCTACTACCCAATCAGTGTTAATGCCACTATTGTTTTTAACCGGCACCAGGCGATACGTCAATCCATCTTTACGAACATATTGTGAAAGACCCAATTCAGAAGCACTGTAAGGCGCTGTAAAGTAAATGGGACGTTTCCATTTATTAGCTGCAATAATATTTAGTATAGCCAGGTCGTTTTTAACAATGATGTTTTTCTTTTCCGGCAATTCGAAAAATATATCACTTACCACTGTATCTTTTGCATTGATGGTACCATTGCCTCTTACGGTTTTTTCGTCCACGGGTATTTTTAGTTTTCGGGTAGGCAGATAGTTTAGTGATTCACCACCCTGGGTAGTTACTTTTTTATCGGCATCATCACTACCTACAAAATCTTTCATAATCTGGTACAGATCGAAATAAGCATTTTTATCCAGTTCAGGTCTTGGATTTACAAATGCATAATTGCGGTTATTTCCCTGTATCTTTTGTTCATCCCAGATTACATCAATGGGATCACTGCTATTTACTTTATATCTTAATTGATTAATATACCAATCAATACCCAGTAAGCTGTTATTGATCACGCGAACATCGGGACGAATGTTTTCAACTTCCTGGGCGTACCACAAAGGATAAGTATCATTATCGCCATAAGTAAATAAAATTGCATTGGGCGCGCAACTCTCCAGGTAATCTTTTGCCAGGTCTCTTGCCAATACTTTTTTACTTCTGTCATGATCATCCCATTCCTGCTGACCCATTAATACCGGAACCGCCAGCATACATGCTGCAAATGCAATAATAGAAGCAATGTTTATACTTAATTTTTTTTGTAACCATTCCTGCACCTGTAATACCCCCAATCCAATCCAAATAGCAAATGCATAAAATGATCCTACATAGGCATAATCACGTTCCCTGGGCTGGTTACCAGCCTGGTTAAGGTATAATACTATTGCAAAGCCGGTAAAGAAAAACAACAGGAATGTTACCAGGAAATCTTTTTTATCTTTTGAATAATGAAAAAAGATTCCAATCAAACCTAGTATGAGTGGTAAAAAATATAATTTATTATTGGCTTTATTATGTTTGATACTATCCGGCATATTACTTTGGTCGCCCAGTCTCATGTTATCAATAAATGAAACGCCACTGAGCCAGTTGCCATCCCGTACATTACCCTGTGCAAATCCCTGTATATCATTTTGTTTTCCTGCAAAATTCCACATGAAGTAACGGAGGTACATCCAATTTACCTGGTAATTAACAAAGAAGCTGATATTATTAAAAAAATTGGGCTTTTCACCATCCGCCAGGTTAAGATATTCTTTATAAAATGTCGCATGTCCCTGATCGTTACTTGCATCCCATACACGTGGAAAAAGCATCATGTCCTCGGAAGAATAAACTGGTTTTTGATCTCTTCCAATTTCAATATACTTGTCTTTTCCTTTTGTGTATTTCATATCGGTTTCCTCATAGTTCTCTGGCTGGGCAGTAAAGACCTGGCCATATAATAAAGGAAAATCACCATACTGATCGCGCCCAAGATAACCTACCAATGAATTTGGATTGTCAACATTGTACATATCAACCGCCGGGTTGGCATTGGAACGTATCATGGTGGTAACATAAGTTGAATAGCCCATCAACATAAAAATGCTGCACCAGATACCCAGCGTAAGAAAGGACCAGTTCCTTCTTTTTGCAGTTTTCAATCCAAAATAAAAAATCACTGCCAGCAGGATGAAAAAGAAAATGAATCCACTGAAGAATGGCATGTTCAGTCCATTCACGAACCAGATATCAAATTTACCTGCGCCAGAAACAGTGTATTGAATAACTACTTTCTGAACAAAACCAGTAATTGCGCAGCTTATTAAAAACGCCCAGACAATTCCCCAGGGAGTTGTTTTATATCGTTTAAAATAATAAACCATCACGATAGAAGGAATGGTTAATATTCCAAGCAAATGCACACCGATGGATAAGCCCATCAGGAAAAATATAAAAATGATCCATTTATCTGCGCCCGGATTATCTGCATTGTGCTCCCATTTCAATATTGCCCAAAACACCAATGCTGTAAACAATGAGGACATACCGTATACTTCACCTTCCACCGCGCTGAACCAGAAAGAATCACTGAATGTGTACGCCAGGGCACCCACAACACCAGCCGCCATAATAGAAAACAATTGCTGATTTGTTGGAACGGCATCCTTTGCACTCAATACAATTTTTCTCGCAAAGTGCGTAATACTCCAGAAAAGGAATAGAATAGTAAACCCACTGGCCATTGCAGTCATAAGATTCACTGCCCGGGCAGCACTTTCAGGCCCGCTTCCAAATAAACCCTGGAATAAAACAATGAACATCCTGCCCAGCATTACAAACAATGGTGCTCCCGGAGGATGCGGCACCTGCATCTTGTAGGTACTTGAAATGAACTCACCGCAATCCCAGAAACTGCCGGTGGCTTCCATGGTCATTATATACACCGTACAGGCAATGGCGCAAACTATCCAACCTGTAATATTGTTTACTTTCTTAAAAGTCATAACACATTGGTTTTGAAAAAGTCGGGCAAATATAACGGTCTAAAACTAAAGAATAGTGTTGCTTGTCCATTTTAACGGATAATTTTCCGCTGTAGCAGTGAGCTTTCATCTTTTGGCCATCAGCACCGGGCAAAATTACTTTCATAATACAAAGTGACTTACTATTTACAACTCACGTCTCACCAATCACGATTCACTTTTCGCGATTCAGGTCTCACCATTCACCTCTCACTATTGAAAATAAATCTTCACCGTTTCATAGAAAAGACGATTCTGGAGATAGGCATTGTTTGGTTGTTCTTTGTAGCCGTGTAAACCGAATAGTAGTCCGGCCGCATTACCTTTATTAATAGCAATTTCCAGGTAACCCGCTGAATTGAACAATGCCAGTTTCTCACCTTCCGGAACATCCGCATAGGTTTCGCTAAGGCGTTCAATGTGTTCATTTCGCCTGAATTCGATCCTGAAACCACGGTTGCCCATTTGTTCTTCAAATTCCTGCCGCGTTATATTTATAACAACATTTTCAAAATTGTCAATAAATATTATCTGACCCTCAATTGCATCCGGTGTGAGAAATGGTCTCAGGTGATTTTTCTCCAAAATGGGAATATCTGGTTCGCCAATATCCTGTAAACGTTTGCCCTGCGTAACTGCTTCAATGGCATTTGCAAAAACTTTCACACAGTACAACGTATTCTTCAACATTGTTTTGTTGATGGGTAAACCGATAACCATTTCCGGTCTGCCTTCTGTAATCATGGTAATTAATCCATTATCTGCGCAAAGTATGTATTGATTGTTGTGAAATGCAAGCAACAAGTTCTCTGGTTTCTTTTCAAACAGGTTCACCAATACTACATGATAGGTCTGAGCCGGGAAATTTTTTATGGCATTCCTGCAAACGTAAGCCGCCTGTGGATAATTGAATGGTGGCAACTGATGCGTAATGTCAACAATATTGAAGGTCGGGTTTACCTGCAACAACTGCCCTTTAACAGCACCCACCAGGTAGTCTTGCAAACCGATATCTGATGTAAGTGTTACTAAAGGCATTCAGCAAAATGTGCATTAAGGTTATGGCAATGAAATGCATGGCGGACTGACGCAAATATAGGCTGTCATTTTACAAGCTTTCCGTCTTTGAAGAAAAATTTATGTGCAAACTTATCCGCAAGTCCAGGAAAATATTTATTCATAAACACAGTTCGTTTGCCCGTAAAGGTGAGTACCAATGTGCGTTTCTTTTTTTCAATCGCATGCATAATATGGCGCGCGCATTCAGCTGCTGACATCATCTTATCTTCATCCATTGGACTTTCACCCTGCGCACTGCCATCTCTTGCCAATGCCGAATTGCGAATATTGGAAGTGGTAAAACCCGGGCATACCCACATTACATGCACTTCCTTTTCCATTAATTCTGTTTTCAAAGATTCCAGCCAGCCTTGTAACGCGAATTTGGAAGCGGAATAGCCGCTGCGACCCGGCAATCCCCTGTAACCGGCTATAGAAGATACTCCTACTATCATCCCTTTTCTTTCAATAATGGAGGGCATTGCAAATTTTGTGCAATAAACGGCGCCAAAAAAATTAATGTCCATAACTTTTCGGATAACATCAATCTCGGTTTCACTTACCAAAGCACGCATGGAGATTCCTGCATTGTTAATAAGTATATCAATTCCACCAAATGTGTCAACTGTAGAATCGATAAAACGTTTGCAATCCGTTTCTTTGCTCACATCACAAACCACTGTATGTAACATAACTGTGGCATTTTCCAGTTGCAAATTGTATAATTTATCATGGTTGCGGGCACAGGTGGCCACTCTAGCACCCGATTTAATCATGATATCAACCAGTGCTTTTCCAATTCCTTCCGTTCCTCCTGTTATGGCAACAACTTTATTTAAGAAAAACGATGACATATTCTGTTTAAATATTTGGCAAACCTAATCTAAATAAGACTTATCTCAAAAGCGAAGCCGACTGGTGATCTTTATAAAGAATTATTAATGTGGAAATAACATGAATAAAATAAATGAGAAAATTTGGTACAAAGGGTTTAATCCTTATTTTTGCACTCCGAAAAATAAAGGGATGATTCCGTAGCTCAGTTGGTAGAGCAATACACTTTTAATGTATGGGTCCTGGGTCCGAGTCCCAGCGGGATCAC
>JBBQZZ010000012.1:0-128605 GCA_038207265.1 Chitinophagales bacterium
ATCTGGACGAATTTTTTTTCAGATTCAACAGAAGAAATTTTTTAAACAGCATTTGGCATAAGCTGATAGAACGATTTATGATAAACAAACCATATAGCTATATTGCCAATGAGACTTAAATGGGTAATCCTATTAATTAAATTAATCAATTAACAAATACTTATCTGAATAAATTTGCGAACCAGCATAATCGTTAGTTACCTTCCTGTTACAATTCTTTTCAACCCAAATGGTTTCCTCCAGTCATCCTCCGTAGCTACTTCCGCTAATTTCAGCTATTCTTTTCCACATAAGGAAAACAAGACCTTTTTTTTTGATTCCTTTTTGTACTTTAACAGCTACTTTTAAAAATACCTTCAACCAACCCTTATATGCGTATTGCAAAATTTGTGATGGTCCCGATCATTATCGGGATCTTTTTTTTATATGCCTGTAACCGCAACGCGGTAGTACTGGATTATACCAATGCCAGGGAGGAAGTGCCTCAACTCGGCAATCTTGTTTTTCGGTTTAACAAACCACTGGTAAAAGATTCGCTATTGAACCAATGGGATTCAACCGAATTCATTGCCTTTGAACCAAAAATCCGTGGCCGTTTTCGCTGGGAACATGCAGATGAACTGGTGTTTTCACCAGAGCGGCCTTTATTGCCAGCAACATCTTATAAAGCTACTGTCGGTAGCGAATTACTTCGGTTTTCCAAATTTGATAAAGTTGAAAAAGCAGATAATATTCTATTCCGCACAGCAGATTTAAAACTTGACAATACAAATATCACCTGGGTAATTCAGGACGAGAACACAAAAACAGCCGTTCCCCAGGTTGATCTATATTTTAATTACCCGGTCAGTCCTGTTACGCTCAAAGAAAAATTAGGTGTGTTCGCAGATGGGAAGAAAGTTGACTATACAGTACAAACGCTTTCCACCGACAATAAAATTTCATTACGCATCCAGAACCTGAAGCCGGAAGACAAGGATTATGATATAAAAATTAGTATCGACAAAGGTGTTTTACCGGAAGGAGGTGCAAACGCCACAAAAGATAAAGTTGAAACAGATGCGGTAATTCCTTCGGCTTTTGTACTGACAATAAATGATGTAAATGCAGATCATGATGGAAGCAATGGAAGCATTACGGTAAGAACGAGTCAACAGTTAGTAGCCGAAAACCTTGCTGCTTACATAAAATTTGAACCAGCTGTGAAATTTACTGTTGAAATGACAGATGATGGTTTTATCATTAACAGTGAAGGTTTTGATGCATCGAAAAGTTATGCGCTTAGTCTGCTCAAAGGACTACGTGGAAGGATTGGTGGCGTATTGAAAGAGGAATACCATAACAATTTTGCCTTTGGTAAAATGGAACCCGCTATCAGCTTTGTAAACAGTAAAGCTGTTTACCTGTCCGGACAGGGTGCTAAAAATATTGAGGTAAAGCTTGTGAACGTGCCCAAAATAAAAGTTATTATTTCTAAAATTTATGAGAATAACCTGCTGGCGGCCCAACGAAATGGTTACTATCCTAAAGAAACAGGAGGTAATGGCGAAGAATATTATGAAAGTGAATCAGAAGCTGTTTCCGGTGATGTGATTTATGAAAAGGAGATTGAAACCCGGAGCCTGCCGCAAAGCGGTTCGGGAAGATTGTTCAATTTTAATATTGAAGATAAATTACCAGACTTCAAAGGGATTTATCATATCAAAATAAAATCCACAGAAGATTATTGGGTAAGTGACAGTAGGTTTATTTCTTTGTCTGATTTTGGATTGATAGCAAAAGAAGGAACCGATAAAATATTTGTATTTGTCAACTCATTAAAAACAGCAATGCCGGTTAGTGCTGTGAATGTGCTTGCTTATGGGGCAAATAATCAGTTGCTGGGAACGGGTACCAGTAATGCGGATGGTGTGGCGGAGATCAGTTATGCAAAAAAGGAATTCACAGGTTTTCGTCCTGCAATGATTATCGCCAAAACTGAGAATGATTTTAATTATCTGCCATTCAATTCAACCAGGGTGAACATGAGCCGGTTTGATGTTGGTGGCAAGCATAGCAATTCAACCGGCCTCGATGCATTTATTTATGCGGAACGGGATATTTACAGGCCGGGAGAGAAAGTGAATTTTTCTGTTGTGATGAGGGATAAACAATGGAAAAGCCCCGGTGAATTACCCGTCAAGTTGAAATTCTTATTACCCAACGGTAAAGAGTTAAAGACTTTTCGTAAAAATTTGAATGATCAGGGTGCAGCAGAGGGAAGCGTGGATATTGCCAGTTCTGCCATTACAGGAAGTTACTTACTTGAAGTTTACAATGGTAATGATGTATTGCTCTCCAGCAAGAATTTTATGATTGAAGAATTTGTACCAGATCGGATTAAAGTTACTGCTACGTTAGATAAGTCTGCTCTTCAGGCGGGAGAATCGGCCAAACTCAGTATTAATGCTGTTAATTTTTTTGGACCACCTGCTGCAAACCGTAATTATGAAACAGAAATCCAGGTGAAACAAAAATCTTTCAATCCCAAAAAATATGATCGGTATAATTTTTCAATTGCCAACCCCGGTATTTCATTTGATAAAATGGTGAATGAGGGAAAGACGGATGAGAATGGAAATGCCACGGAAACTTTTGCTGCAAAAAAAGAATACCAGAATGTAGGATTGCTGGAAGCCACCTTTTATGCTACTGTTTTTGACGAAACAGGCAGGCCCGTGAGCCGGAGTGCTAATGCTGCTATCTATACGCAAAATGTATTCTTTGGATTGGGTGAAGATGGCTGGTGGTATTATCCATTGAACAAGACTATTCAGTTCCCTGTGATTGCTGTCAATAAAAATGAGCAACTGATTAATTCACAGGCAAAAGTGGAAGTGATTAAGCACGAATACCGGACAGTATTAACAAAGAACGGATCTTATTTCAGGTATGATTCACAAAAAGAAGACAAGCTGGTAACTTCTAATACCATCAATGTAGCCGGTGAAAATACCCGTTTTCCTTTTACACCGCGTTCACCGGGTAATTACGAAATTCGTGTATACGTTCCCGGTGGAAACAGTTATGTAAAAAAGGAATTTTACAGTTATGGAGGATGGGGTGGTGATAACTCATCTTTTGAAGTAAACAATGAAGGCAATATTGATATCAGCCTGGATAGGCTGTCTTACAACAGCGGAGAAAATGCTAAAGTATTATTTAAAACTCCTTTCAGCGGAAAGATGCTGGTGACAGTAGAAAATGATAAGATTATTTCATATCAATACGTAACAGTTGAAAATCGTTCTGTTTCACTGGATCTCAAATTAACAACTGAACATCTGCCAAATGTTTATGTTACCGCCACCCTGATCAAGCCACATGAAGTAAGTGAAATTCCGCTTACGGTTGCGCATGGATTCCAGAATATAAAGGTGGAAGAAAAGACGAGGAGGATAGACGTTCAGATTTCCGCCCAGGCATCGGTGCGTTCCCGCACGCATCAAAAAATTAGAGTGAAGGCAGTAGCAGGTAGTAATATAACATTAGCAGCAGTTGACAATGGAGTTTTGCAGGTAAGCGGATTTGAAACACCGGATCCGTATAATTACTTTTATGCAAAACGTGCGTTGGAAGTTAATGGTTATGACATGTACCCGTTATTATTTCCGGAACTACGCGCCAGGTTAAGCAGTACTGGTGGTGATGGTGAATTGGAAATGAGCAAACGAACCAACCCGATGCCCAATAAGCGGATTAAAATTGTTAGTTACTGGAGCGGTATAGCGAAGGCTAACGGTAATGGAGAAGCGGAATTTGAATTTGACATTCCGCAATTCAGTGGTGAAATCAGGTTGATGGCGGTTGCATATAAGGACCAAAATTTTGGGAGCAAAGACATGGGAATGAAAGTAGCTGATCCCATTGTTCTAAGTACAGCGATGCCTCGTTTCTTAAGTCCGAAGGATACCATCACCGTACCGGTCACCATTACCAACACAACCAGTAAAGTCACAACCGCTGCAGCTGCTATATCTGTTTCATTGCCATTGCAGGTTATAGGTGCTACTCAGCAATCTGTATCCCTGAATGCCAATAGTGAAGGGGTTGCCATATTCCAGGTTGTTGCATCTCCGTCAATCAGCACAGGGAAAATAAAAATTGATGTGCAGGCGATGGGTGAAAAGTTTACAGATGAAACAGAAATCAGCGTAAGACCTGCATCCACCTTACAGAAAGTTTCCGGAAGCGGTTCTATTGCAGGTAATGCTACAGAACATGTTACTATTGGCTTGGGTGACTTTATGCAGGGTAGCAGTGATTATCAATTACTGGTAAGCCGTTCACCGGCATTGGAACTTGTCAATCAGTTCGCATACCTGGTATCGTATCCTTATGGATGCACAGAACAAACCGTGTCAACCGCATTCCCTCAATTGTATTATGCTGACCTGGCAGATTTGCTGAATACCGGTAAAGCCAGTAAAGCTTCTGCAAATAATAATATCCAGGAAGCGATTAAGAAAATAAAATTGCGTCAGTTATACAATGGTGGTATTACTTTATGGGACGGCGAAGGAACAGAACATTGGTGGGCTTCAATTTATGCAGCACATTTTTTAATTGAAGCACAGAAAGCGGGATATGAAGTAGATAAGGGATTGTTACAAACATTGCTCAATTATATCAATAATAAATTGCGCAACCGCGAAACCATTAATTACTATTACAATCAGAACCAGCAAAAGAAGATAGCTCCCAAAGAAGTTGCCTATAGTTTATATGTGCTTGCCTTAGCAGCAAGACCGAATATAAGCGTAATGAATTATTATAAGGCGAATACTGCTTTGTTAGCCCTGGACAGCCGGTATCTTTTATCTGCTGCATATGCTATAGCAGGTGATAAGAGCCGGTTTCGCGAATTGTTGCCAACCAGTTTCAGTGGTGAAGTTTCAGTTGCACAAACCGGTGGAAGTTTTTATAGTGATATCCGCGATGAATCCATTGCTTTGAATGTTTTGATTGATGCTGATCCCGCCAATGTACAAATACCATTGATGGCAAAACATGTTGCTGAAAAATTAAAACAACGAACCTGGTATAGTACGCAGGAAAGTGCATTTAGTTTTTTAGCATTGGGCAAACTCGCCAAAGCATCCAACAAATCCACGGTAACGGCCATTATAAATGTTAATGGAAAGTCAGCTGGTATTTTAAACGCTGGCAGTGTGAAACTTACTGCCAGACAGCTAGGTAATAATAACGTTGACATTATTTCAAAAGGGGAAGGTCGTGTATATTATTGGTGGCAAAGTGAAGGAATCAGTGCCAGCGGTGCGTATAAGGAAGAGGACAACTACATTAAAGTACGACGCAAATTTTTTGATCGCTACGGTCGTATCATCAATGGCAATAACTTTAAGCAAAATGATCTGATAGTAGTGCAGCTGAGCCTGGAGAAATCGTACAGTGGTTCAGTAGAAAATATTGTGTTGACAGATTTGTTACCCGCCGGATTTGAAATCGAGAATCCGCGTATTAAAGAATTGCCGGGAATGGAGTGGATAAAGGATGCAACTGTACCTACGGCTATGGATGTACGTGATGACCGTATCAATTTGTTTGTAGATTTGCACAGCAACAGGCAGAATTATTATTATTCGGTAAGGGCGGTTAGCCCGGGTGTATACCACATGGGTCCTGCCAGTGCAGACGCAATGTATAATGGCGAGTATCATTCTTATAACGGAGCGGGAGTGATTAGGGTTACGAAGTAATTTTTAACTATCAGGCAGAAATCCTTAGAATGGTAGTTAATTAAGACCACTCAATGAGTAGTCTTTATTATTTAATTCCTTGTTAATGCCGCTGCCAGTGTCCGGGATGCCATTTGTATCCGCGTCTTGAATTCTGCCAATAACCTTCGCGCCAGGAATTGCCGGGTCTTGGTCTTTCCCATCGTCCTTCGTGCCATTGATAACGTCCGCCGGTCCACACCCAGTCACCTCCAATCCACACATATTCACGGGAAGCTGGTGCTGGTCTTGAATATATTACAGCTGCGGGTCTTTCCCTCACTACATAACCACTGGCGCAGGAGGTCATACTGGCAATGGCCAAAACACCTATTAAGTAATATGAAATTTTTTTCATAACGATTGTTTTTATTGATAATGTATTTATGACCAGCAAAAACCAAAAGGTTTAATCAGACTCATAAGAAATTACCAAAATGACTTGTTAATACAATTGCAGTGATAAAAACAAAAGAAATGCCAGTTGTTGGGTGTGAAAGATGAATCCTAATCTTTATAAAAAGGAATCAACAATTGTAATGAAAAATCTACAACTCGGTTGTGCGAGATAGCGGGAGACCAGATTGTCATACCGCCTGCTATTTTAATAATCGAATTAGTGAGCGCGGTATCCGGTGAATTTGTAACAACCAACTTATCTAATTTGCCCGATTGGGTAACAATGAAAGATAAAGACGCTTCCCCTTCATATTTAATATTTTTGTTTGGATTGCGGTGCAATTGGTCTATAATGTATTCTTCAGCAGTAAAAAAGGGATGAGTGAATACCGGTGGCTTCAGCACGCTGCAAGTGGAGCCAGTGTATTCGCTTTTTTCATTAAAGCATTCGAGATTTACCAGTTTATCATTCACATATTTTTCTTTGCTGCAGGGGCTGCCATCTTCCCGGAACCAGGAAGATTCTTTTATGTTGGTAGAATCTTCGTGGAAAATGATGATGGCCTCCGGCTTGCCATTGAAATATCGCATTACCCAGGTGCCGGTGATCAAATTATTTTTAAATGTTCCTGAATCTTTGCTATTACCGTTGGGGTACCAGCTTTGCCAAACGCCGTCCTGCATATTGTTGACGAAATTACCTTCTTCTGCTTTCTGCATAGCTGGATAATATCTTATATAATGTCCATCGCGGATAGTCAAACCCTTGTCCTTGAAACTAATTGCAACCACCGTGGTGCCTTCCGGATAACTGGCGCGCAATTGCCAGTGATTGTTCTCTTCATAAATAATTGCCGGGTAGAGACCGCTTTTTTTACTGGTGAAACGTAATTCTGCATCCAGCCATTTGTGTGCGGTGTCTTTTTGAGCAGGCGCTGGTATACAAATAGGAAAAAAAATTACTGTTATCAGAATTACTTTTTTTACCTGACAAAAAATAGACATAGCAGTTAAATGTTGATCACCAATTTATTCAATATTTTATCTTGTACGGGTTATTATCATATATACAGTATATAATAATTTAAAACAATTTACTTAATTCTGAAGTGACAATATATATTTGCCGGTAAATAATAAATTTAGAGTCACTTAAAATGAAAGTAAATCTGTTTATCAATAAAAAAATATGAATTCTTTCAAATGCCCGGTTTGTAATTCAGTGGAAATTGCTTTGTTCAAAGAGGTAAATGAATATGTTTATTATGAATGTAATCATTGCAAACTGATATTTATTGCACCAGATATTTTGGAAAGAATGGACCAGGGAGAATCATTGGTTAAATACAACAGCTCATACTGGAAGGAAGAACTTTATGCTGCGCGGGAAAGATCCTGGGGATCTTCGTTGGCCAGAATTGCGGAACTTTTTTTATATGCACGGATTCCGATCAAGAAATTTATAGACATAGGATCCGGTCCGGGTTATTTATTGGATGCACTCAAATATCAACTTCCTTCCGCAAACGACTTGTTTTATGCCAATGAATTGTTTCCACCGGAAAGTGATGAATGCACAACGGATAAAAACTATCATCGCGGTAATTTCCTGGATCTTGATTTTAATTTTGACGCGGGATGCTGTGTGGAAGTGATTGAACATATCACTCCTTTGATGTTTAAAACGATGATGTCTCAGCTGGCAATGAAGTCAAAACCCAATAGTATTTATATTTTCAATACTGGTATGGTTGACTATGTCAAAAAAGAAGATCCAGGCTATCTTGATCCTTTTGTAAGAGGTCACGTCGTGAGTTGGTCAATTCAGGCCCTGGAAGTATTATTGAAACCTCTTGGATTTAAAATATTAATTGTCCCTGGTAAATCGTGGGCATTCATAGCCGAATACAAGCCAGACCATGATTTTGTTAATCCATTGGATGAAAGGATCTGGCGTGCTATTCCGGAAAACGTGAATATACTGAGAGATAAAAAGACAGGGGATCTAATGTACATACTGGCCCTTGACACTGCAAGGGCGTATAGTTAAGCGGGTGATTTGAACAAAGCTGTCAACGATACTTTTTATATCATTTACGATTAAACTTTAAACTTACTATGAAAAAACTCACGATTATTATTCCCGCTTACAATGAACAAAATACTATCCACCACATACTAAACCGGGTGAGGGATGTTGTCCTGGTGAATAAAATTGAAAAGGAAGTTATAGTAGTAAACGATTGTTCAACGGATGGTACCGAGGAAGCAATTAATACATACATGCGCAATAATCCTGGATTTGAAATTTCTTATTACCGTCACGATGTTAACAAAGGTAAGGGAGCAGCTTTACATACTGGTATTGAAAGAGTAACAGGTGAATATGTTGTTATCCAGGATGCTGATCTTGAATATGATCCCGAGGAATATAATGTTTTACTTGCTCCCGTATTGAAAGGAGTGGCTGATGTGGTATATGGGTCAAGATTTATGGGCGGTTCAGCTCATCGCGTTTTATTTTTCTGGCATACCATTGGAAATAGGTTCCTGACGTTGCTATCCAATATGTGCACAAACCAAAACCTAACGGACATGGAGACCTGCTATAAACTTTTTAAAACATCAATTATAAAATCTTTGTCCTTGAAAGAACGGCGTTTCGGTTTTGAACCGGAAGTGACTTCGAAAATTTCCAGGATTACTGATATCAGGGTGTATGAGGTAGGTATTTCTTACTATGGCAGAACCTATGCTGAAGGAAAAAAAATAAATTGGAAAGATGGTTTCAGAGCTATTTATTGTATTCTTAAGTATGGAGTTTTTAAGCAATAGGTATAACAAATAATGTTCTCTGGTTTACCAGTGGTCAACAGATACCGGAATCAAAGTTTTGTATTAAAAGCCAAACCTGGCTTAGTAAATTACCAAAAAGGACATAGATGATAATTTCACGTATAGAGAATTTTGAACAATATTTGTCGCACAAGGAAAAGTGCCGGCATATTTTTGAATCCATTTGGTTGAAAGAAAGGGAAATGACACCCCATAAAAAGAAGTCTTTTACTTTTAATGGAATTTCCTATCCCGCAAAAAAAACGGTGGATTTCCTTGTTGATTTTAAATATTCAAATGGAGTGGATATAAATTGGAGAGAACGAATGATTTGTCCTTTAACAGGTTTAAATAATAGATTAAGAGCCAGTATACACTTGGCTGATTTTGAGTTAGGTTTGAAAGAGTACCATAAAATTTACATAACGGAACAGGTTACATCGCTTTATAATTATATTAAAATAAAAGTACCGGATACTACGGGCAGTGAGTTTCTCGGATCTGATTATGTTGGGGGATTTATAAATCAGGAAGGCATAAGACATGAGGATATGACTCATTTGTCATTTAAAGACGAAACATTTGATTTTTACCTTTCGTTTGAATGCTTTGAACACATACCGGATTTTAAGAAGGCGTTCAGCGAAGCAATCAGGGTATTAAAAAAAGATGGGATACTTTTTTTTAGTGTACCCTTTATTATGCAAAACTATGAAAATCTCAGACGGGCATTTATAAATGAGCATGGAGAGGTGACACATATATTACCGCCCGAGTATCATGGCAACCCTGTTAGTGAAGGTGGTAGCCTTTGCTTTACTCATTTTGGCTGGGAGATGCTTGACCAACTCAGGGATTGTGGCTTTAGAAATGTATATTCACTCACTTACTGGTCTGACACATTTGGGTATTTGGGCGGTGAACAAATTGTGTTCTTTGCAGTTAAATAAATTCTGATAAAATCCAAAAGCAATGCGTCGTCCTTTTATTCTCTTCCTTTTAGTGATTAGTATTTATTGCTGGTTGACTGACGGAGTGAATCTTTTGTTTTTTGCGTTTGCAATTAATTTTCATAGTTACTTATTCATAGGACTTATCAGTCTATTGCTTTTGGCTGTTCTCTTTTTCGTGTTGAGAAAATTTCTTCCGATAGAAAATATTGTTTCACAAAAGAACAGCTTGTTTGAGGCAGGAACAAAAAACGAATGGCTTTTATTATTTGTCGTTTCTAGCCCGGTTATTTTACTTGGATTTTTCAGAGCTATTTATCCGGACCAGAATTATGATACGTATCACTTTGAATTGTATCTACAGGAATATAATTTCGGCGACAATGCAAAAAATTTTGCAGCTGGATCAATCCGTTCTTATTATTTTCCGCTACCGGAAAGAATATTTTCTTTGTTCAGGCATATCTTAGGTTATCGTCTTGGTACAGTTTTTAATACTTTTTTGCTTGTAACAATTATTTTTTCCATCTATGATTTTATTAAGAAAATCTGTATTCAATATTTACCGAACACCTCATTTCCATCGGTGTTAGTCGCAATACTTTCCTTGTTTGCACTGTTTGCTGATAATACGCTTTTCAACATTGGGTCATACAAACCGGATCTTATTGGTGTTCCGTTAATCCTTGAATTAATATACATTGTTTTTTTTCAGGATAGGACAACCGCAAAGAGGGTCGATCATTTTTATTTTTTCCTGGTTGCATCTTTATCTGTAGCATATAAGCTAACATTTTTGCCATATACCGGTCTGCTGGTATTTTTTTATTTTCTGAGAAACCTCAGGTTTTGGAGTAGAAAAGAGGTGTTTACACTGCCATTGTTAATCCTGGTTTTCCCGGTCATTTATATGCTGTATAATTTCATTCAGACAGGAAACCCCATATTCCCTTTCTACAATAAAATATTTCATTCTATTCAATATCCCAACGAAAATTTTAAAGATGTACGATGGGGACCAACTTCATTTCATGAAATATTTATATATCCTTTTGTTACATTTAAAGACAATAGCAGATGCAATGAGTGGGGTCTTTTTAGCTACCGGCTGCTGGTCGGTTATGTTATAGTTATTATCAGTATGTTGGTTTTTTTAGTGGGAAATAAAAAAGTTACTGGTAAGCCTTTCTTACGATTTGTTTTTTACTTTTCTGTATTAACTCTTTTATTTGATTATGCCTGTATCATTACCACAGCATATTACCGATATGGTATTATTGTTGAAATATGTTATGGAATAATAATCAGTCTCTGGTTTGTATACTTTAACCGTAGAATCATTTCTTTTTTCCTCCTTCTGGTAATGTTTCTCCAGACTTATACCACTTTTAATAATATTTATTATAAACAGCTTAATCTTTCCTGGCACAATTATAAAGAATTGGTTCAAAACAAAAGCCTTTTAAAAACCAATGCAGGTTTGATTTTTCATGACTATGGACAGATAATTGATTCCGGACACGTATTAAACAGTATTAGTGGATTTGTAAATGTCAACCCTTTTCCGCAGGATGGATTGGGCAAATTGTTGAAAAATGATGCAATTATTTACGACCTGGAACCATGGGCCAGAAAGCCGGAATTAATTAACCAATTTGAAATGAATGTAGTGCGGCCAAATGTTAATAAAGGCAAATGGGTGAGTATCGCCAGCATTCAAGGGCTAAATGCTGGTATTATTGCTGCCTTGAATAAGCGAGGTTATCTTGTTTCAAACTTATATGAAGTGTATCCTGATTTTATGAAATATGGAGAACCTGTGTTTCTGTTGGAGTTAAAATACAAAGACACTGCAAAAAACATCATTAAAACTTCCGAACAATATCTCAGAGATGAAAATCCGAAAGAATTAAGAAACGACTTCACCTATAAAACCGGGAACAAATTAATATCTTTTATACGGGAAGCACCGTACACCTATGCCTGGGATTTTTTACCAAATGAGTATGATATTTTTATTAATGACAAAAAGTATACTACTGTTAATCGTTTTGGAATAAATAAAATATTGTCAATTTCAGATACAACGCTTGTCATTCGTAAACCCAATAGTGTTCCTTATTACGTCATTGTGCAGGAATTGATAGAAAAATAAAATTGAATGGAAGCCTTACTCAGCCAGCCTCAATAAGCAATAAGTTTAAATTAATTTTTGTTATAGATTATCATAAATATTGACCAATAGTTATGATAGCTTAATGAATTACCCTATACACAGGGTATCTCATTAAATCAGGTTCAAAATACGGAGAATGCTGGTAAACAAAATTCAATTGGGCCGATGCACTTTTTGCAAATGCTGTATCAATTGATTTTCGATCTTCCAGTTGTTTCTTTATATCCGGATTGTTTTTCAAAAATTCTTCCGCAGTATCTTCAAAAACATAGCTGCTATAGCCTTCTTTTTGTCCCAGCGTAGCATCAAAAAAATTCCAGGTAAAATAAGAATCATCTCCCATCGGTTCCAATACCTCCATTAAAAACCGGTTGGCAACCTGGTTCATTGGTATGTAGTAATCACCTTTGCGGAAGGGCAACTGTTTAATACTGCTATTTATTTTTACCTCACTGTTAATATGGTGACCTTCGTATTGACGTGCAGATGCTTTGTAATCTTCTATTTTATATAGCTCAACTGTAATATTTGTGTCACTTTTAAGTGGCCACATTATTACATGGTTCACTTTCAGCAAATCAATTACTTTCCACCATCCTTGTGGAATGAGATAGCCCAGTGGTTTCTTAATAATGATTTTGGATTGATAGGTATTATAGAACGGCACTTGTTTTTCAAAGGGTTTGTTACGATCATAATACAACCTTGGTAAACCCGATACCGCACTTGGTTTTCTACCCGCTTCAAATCCTTTGTAAGTGATATTTGTTGATTGCGTTTTATCGGGCATCCATGAAACCGGAAATTCAGCCTGTGTTTTTACTGCTGTCTTTGCCTGTTGCCTGATTTTTTTTATTTGCTCACTGTTTTTACTGATGAAGCTGATAAAGGATTCCATGAGTGCATAATCGGCCTTCACTCTTTTATCATAAGCTTTCAGCATGTGCGTTTCCGGCATAAAAGCAAATGTTTGCCACAGTGAGGCATAACCGCTGCTATACCGGGGTCCGTCAAAAAATTCCGGCCATCCAGATTCAGGGGTATCGCCAAATGCATTGATATAGGGAACCAGATCATATCCTTTTTCTTTCATCAATCCATAAATAGCAGGCTCAAACTCGTTGTTTAAATACTCGCCCATGGCACCACCCAACTTATTGTGCTGTGAAGTAAGCAATGTGATGTAATGCTGGTAATCGGCGCCATTGCTTACATGATTATCTACCAAAACATCGGGATCACACAAATGAAATATTTCAGCAAAGGACCGGGCTTCTTTTGAATCTGATTTAATAAAATCCCTGTTGAGATCCAGGTTTTGCGAATTGCCGCGGAAACCTTTTTCTACGGGGCCATTCTGGTCTATCCGATAGTTTTTACTGCGGTTCAGGCAACCACCGATATTATATACGGGTATTATTGCGAGCACCAGGTTATCCGGCAATTGTTTTTTATTGGCAACAATATCACGTACCAGTAACATGCTTGCATCTATGCCATCCGGTTCACCAGGATGGATACCATTATTGATCATCAAAATGCGTTTATTTTTTTTGCGCAAGTTTAGAAAATTGAAATCCTTATCATTGGATACAATAATAAGATGTAAAGGATAACCTGCATCGGTGGGTCCCATTGCCTGCATCTTCACTTTATCTGATTTGGCATCCAAGAGTTTCCACCAATTGATTATTTCAGTGTACGACGGTGATTGCATTCCGTTGGATTGTTCAAAGGGAGTAACCATACTTTGAGCCAACGTTGCCAGGCTGGTAGAAAACAAAAAGAGCACTACAGTCATTCTTCTCATGATAGTTGATTAAGTAAGAAATGTACGAAAAGAAAACCAGGCAGGCAGTGGCAGGTTTATTTATCTACGTGGTGAGGATTTAATAATTTACACCAGTATGAGTATAAGCATCGCCGATATTTTATTTGTGATTGTAATTTTCCAATTGTTTTTTATCAGCATTTTCCTGTATACACACAATAAAGGCAGGCTATTAAGCAATCGGTTACTGGCAACATTTTTTCTTTGTGTGAGCCTTAACCTGGTGGATAGTTTCTTTGCACTGCAAAAAGTTTACCTTCTTAATCCCTCATTTGCGGGATGGGGTAGCTGTCTGCCACTTTTATTTGGTCCCTTACTATACTTATATGCCAGGTCAGTTCTTTATAAAGAATTTTGGCTAGCCGGAAAACAATGGATTCATTTTTTGCCATTCTTAATGTGTTTTCTTGTAACAGAAGCAGGTTTTTTGTTGCAACCCAGGGAAATGAAACTGACAATATTAAATGCTGTCATAGAGCGAAAATTGCCGATGTACGTTTACTGGGTTTCGGTGTTTATATTTTTACAATTTTTTGCCTATATATTTGTCTCCTTTGTCTTGATCCGGCAGTATAAAAGAATTGCTGAAAATAATTTTTCCGACAGGCAACGCACCAATGTATCATGGCTTTTCTCCACCATCGCTTTTTTTACTGTGTGTATGTTAATGGCGGCATTGAATGGGTTTATCGGACTTACCCCACTGGCCAGTTATTATTATTTATTTCTTTTTCTCATTGTTGTATTCGTTTTTATATTCATTAACCGTGTATTGTTGAAAGCCCTGCGTAGCCCGGAGATTTTTTTATTAACGGAAGATGTGGGTAATATTTCAGAAAATAAGCCTGTATCCAATACCGCACTTTATTCCGGATCATCTTTGACTACTGAAACAAAAAATGAACTGCTGAAAAGCCTGCAGCAGTGCATGGAAATAAAGAAGCCTTATCTGGAGCCGGAATTAAACCTCCGGCAACTGGCTGATTTGCTCTCCGTAAAGCCAAAAGCGTTATCGCAAGTGATTAATGAAGTGCTGCACCAAAATTTTTTCGAATTTGTAAACAGTTACCGGATTGAAGAAGCTAAAAGATTGCTGAAGAATCCGGCTGATAAAAAAATAACCGTGCTGGAAGTGCTTTACGAATCGGGTTTTAATTCCAAGTCCTCTTTTAATACGCTGTTTAAAAAGCAAACTGGTCTCACGCCTGGTGAGTTCAAACGAAAAAATCAGCATTGAAAGGTTCGACTTCAGGGAATCCTGTATCCGAACCAAATAAATGAGTTCGACTTCCTGACAACGGTCGACAACAGGCCTTTCATGATAGGATATTTGTTACCTAAATTCTTTTTTATGGAACAAATATCAATCAATCACCGCTTGCCAGGTAAAAAATTGCTGGCGATAATTTTATTGACTTTAGCTGTATTTGCAAAGATCCTGGCCGGTCCCAAATTAAGTATTGCCGTTTTTGCATGGCTTGAACCAGTTTTTCTTTTATACTTCTTTCGCATGATGGCATTAAAAAGGAAATTGCTATGGGCTTTGCCTTTTATGTTGCTTGGTAATTTCATTGCTGCATATGATGTAATTCCTTTCCCATTGCCTGTTCTGATAGTGCTTACCATTCTTTCTACTTTTAAGGAAATGGTTGTATTCGTACTGGATAAAAAGATATGTCAGCAAAGCGATCAGTTTATTGCCAGCTTGTTTTTTCCTGCTGCTTGTGTGGCGCTGGAGTTTATAAATGCCAAAACCGGGGGAGGTGCCTGGTGGTCTGTTGCCAATTCACAGTATTCTTTTCCCTGGTTGCTGCAGTTGGCATCGGTTACAGGTATCTGGGGCATTAGTTTCATGCTGTACTGGTTTGGTTCCGTTGCAATATGGTCATTTCAGCGTTATCAGCACAACCAAAATTTCAAACGCGGTATTGTAATTTTTGCCACAACGCTGACGATAGTCATGGTTTTTGGCAGCATACGGATGGCCGGTGAAACCGAGCAACGTAAAATAAAAATTGCGGGCTTAACTGTTCCTGCTTTTGGATACCTGGAAGCCATGTACAAAACTGCTACCGGCAAGGACATTACAATTAATCCCCGTTTGTCGATTGCATCACAGGAATTGCAACAAATTAATCTTGCCCAGATTCCGTTTATCGAGACGGCTGATACCGTAAAGTACAAAACTGCTTATCATGCATTGGAAAAAATCAACGATAGTTTATTTGTATTAAGTGAACAGGCAGCAAGAGAAGGTGCAAAAATTATTACATGGTCGGAAGCCAATGCTATCGGGTTTAGTTTTGATGAGAAGCGATTAATGGAAAGGGGAAAATTTTTTGCCGCTAGAAATCATGTTTACTTATTAATGGCTATTGCAATCCTGGAACCCGGTAAAATAACATTCGGTAAAAAATTCATTGAAAACAAAGCGGTGTTTATTGGCCCCGATGGAACCGTTCTGAACATCTTTCATAAAAATAAGCCAGTTCCCTTTGCCGAAAACAGCGAACCGGGCGACGGCAAAATCCCGGTAATCGAAACTCCCTATGGTCGTATAGCCACCTCTATTTGCTATGATGCGGATTTCCCTTCAGAAATGCAACAACTGGCAGATAATAAGGCGGATGTATTATTACTTCCTTCAGGTGATTGGTATTCTATATCTCCATATCATACTCATATGGCTGTACTAAGAGGAATTGAGAACGGATGTTCCGTAGTAAGGCAGGTAAGCGGGGGCTTATCTGTAGCAGTTGATTACCGTGGTAAGCAATATGCCCATCTGGATTTTTATAAAAATGGAACCAAACTCTGGGTTAATGATGTACCAGTTGGATACAGATTTACCCTCTATAGTATTGCTGGAAATTTATTTGCCTGCTTGTGCCTGCTATGCGTAGCCGGGGTTATTATTTATATGTTGTTCCAAATGCTTGCCGAAAAAATAAAAAAAAATAAATCCGGATTGAAGCAGTTTGGTTCTCTCTCCCTTTAAATAAAAAGCATCCCGTTTAACTGCGGGATGCCTTTTTTATGATGTATTGCAATGGCGGTTACTTCGCTAATGCGTTCACTTTTTTCGTAAGCTTTCTTTTCACATTAGCCGCTTTGTTCTTGTGAATGATTCCCTTTTTTGCCAGTTTGTCAATCATTGAAGCAACTTTGGGCAATGCTTCACCAGCTTCTTTGTTGGCCTTTAAATCCTTCAAATCACGTATCGCATTACGGGTGGTTTTTCCGTAATACTTATTCCTGTCGCGACGTTTCGCCGACTGACGCATATCTTTTTTGGTAGCCTGATGATTAGCCATATGTTCTAAAAATTTAGGACGGCAAAGGTAGGGGAATACAATGTAACTTGGAAAATTAAGGCATAAAAGTTTTAAGAATACCCAAAATTAAAAATTGCTGGTCACTCATCCTGGTCATTGAGCGGATCAGCTAAAAATGTTGTAAAAACCCGTTAACCCAAAACAAGCACAATCCCGCCTTTTCAGCAATTAAGGTTCAGTATTTTATCCGATATTTGTTACCCAATAAAATATTCCAATCCATGAAGGATTTCTCCTATATCACCAGCTCACATCCCCAGGTTATTGAAGGTTTATACCAGGATTTTTTAAAGGATCCCGGCAGCGTTGACCCCGAGTTAAAAAAATTCTTTGAAGGGTTCGACTTTGCTATGGGCAGCGCTAAGAATGCAACAAATGGTTCTTCAGTAAGCACAAGTGTTAGTGCCACTCCATCCGTGGCCGAAGATATTGACTGGATGCGCGAAGTACGGGCGTACCGACTGATACTTGGTTACCGCAATAAAGGACATCTGCTGGCACGTACCAATCCTATCAGAACACGCAAAGACAGGGGAGCAAATATTGAACTTGGTTTTTATGGTTTTACAGAAGCCGATCTCGATAAACAGTTTCATGCCGGTAAATTGATTGGCCTTGGAACCACCAGCCTCAGAAATATTCTCCATCACATGGAAAGCTGTTATGCGGCACACGTGGGAATTGAATTCAAATATATCAGCGATCAAAAGAAAGTGGATTTTCTTACAAATGAAATAGAAAAGAAATTTTTGGAACCCCTGCCACTTGAAAAAAAGAAAAGGATATTAGAGAAACTTAACCAGGGTGTAATGTTTGAGAAATTCCTGCATACCAAGTATGTAGGGCAGAAACGTTTTTCACTGGAAGGAGGTGAAACCACTATAGCTGCATTGGATGCCATCATAAATACGGCCGCCGAACATGACGTGCAGGAAGTAGTCATTGGAATGGCACACCGCGGAAGATTGAATATACTGGCCAACATTATGGGTAAAACCTATGAACAAATTTTTAGTGAGTTTGAGGGTACCGCCAAAATGGATCAAACCATGGGCAGTGGAGATGTAAAATATCATATGGGTTATGGGAGCGAAGTACAATCCCATTCCGGTAAAATAGTACACCTGAAATTAATGCCCAACCCGTCTCACCTGGAGGCAGTTGATCCGGTGGTTGTTGGATTTGCAAGAGCGAAGGCGGATGTATTGTATAAAAGTGATTACGATAAAATTCTGCCGATACTGATTCATGGTGATGCTTCCGTTGCAGGACAGGGTATTGTTTACGAAGTATTACAGATGTGTAACCTTGATGGATACCTGACAGGCGGCACCATACATTTTGTAATCAATAACCAGATTGGCTTTACAACTGATTTTGAAGATGCCCGCAGTTCAGATTATTGCACATCGCTGGCTGCAGCAGTGCAGGCACCTGTGTTACATGTGAATGGTGATGATGCGGAAGCTGTGGTAAAATGCGTGGAAATAGCCACCCGGTACCGGCAGGAATTTAACAGCGATGTTTTTATAGACATGGTTTGTTATCGCCGGCACGGACACAATGAAGGTGATGATCCAAAATTTACGCAACCACACTTATATGCATTGATTGAGAAACATCCGAATCCGCGTGAAGTGTATACCACTTATTTATTGGAAAACGGTGAGGCCGATGCAAAGGAACTGGCCAAAGAAATGGAAAAAAAATTCTGGGGCGATTTGCAGGAAAGATTGGATGAAGTAAAACAAAATCCATTGCCTTACCATTACCAGCAACCAGAATTGGTATGGAAAAGTTTGCGCAAAGCTACTCCGGAAGATTTTGATCAATCACCCGTGACTGCCATTAGCGATGGTGATTTCAAAAAAATATTTGAAGCATTGATGAGCTGGCCGGCGGATTTTAAACCATTGAAAAAGGTTGAAAAGATCATCCAGGATAAAATAAAATTATTCAATGCTGAAGGAAAAGTGGATTGGGCAACGGGCGAGTTAATGGCTTACGGTAGTTTATTACTGGGCGGTCATGATGTAAGAATGAGCGGTCAGGATGTTCGTCGTGGTACGTTTTCTCATCGTCATGCAGTATTACGGGACGAAGAAACTGATAAAGCATATAGCAGGCTCAGCCGCTTGGCGGGTGCTACAGGAATATTCAGAATATATAATTCTTTACTGAGTGAATACGGTGTACTGGGTTTTGAATATGGTTATGCGATGGCAAATCCAAATGCACTGGTATTATGGGAAGCGCAATTTGGAGATTTTTGTAATGGGGCACAAACCATGATAGACCAGTTCATAGCTGCGGGGGAACAGAAATGGAACCGTATGAATGGTGTAACGATGTTATTACCTCATGGTTATGAGGGTCAGGGGCCTGAACACAGTAGTGCTAGAATGGAAAGATTTTTACAATTGTGCGCAGAGCTGAATATGATAATAACCAATGTAACTACCGCCGCCAACTTTTTTCACTTATTGCGCAGGCAGGTGATTTGGTCATTCAGAAAGCCATTGATTAATTTTTCACCCAAAGCAAACCTGCGGCACCCGGGTAGTTACTCATTAAAGAATGAATTTACCAATGGCAGGTTCAGAGAAACCATTGATGATGTTTTTGTTTCGGATGCGGAACAAGTTAGAAAAGTGCTTTTCTGCAGCGGTAAAATATATTTTGATTTAGCAGAGCGCCAGCAAAAAGAGCAGATAAAGGATACTGCAGTTATACGTGTAGAGCAATTATATCCATTACCAGTGAAGCAGCTGGAAAATTTATATGGTAAGTATAATAAGGCAACCTGGTTTTGGGTACAGGAAGAACCATTGAATATGGGCGCCGCTATGTATTTGCAAATGAACCTGAAGAGCATCAATTACGGTGTCATCAGCAGGCAACCCGGCGCATCAACGGCTACCGGTTACAATAAAGTTCACCAGCAGGAGCAGGCAGAAATAATTGATACTGCATTTTCCATTTAAGCTGCCGATATTTGATAAACAGTATAAGGGAGCACGATGAACCGGAATAAATATAATAGAGGAAAAATGAGTGGAATTCAAATGCCGGCAAACAAAAGATCAAAATAATAAAAGCGAAACACATTTTATGATTGATATCAAAGTTCCCACAGTTGGTGAATCCATCAGTGAAGTAACCTTGCTGAAATGGACAAAAAAAGACGGGGATTATGTTGACCGGGATGAAGTGATTGCAGAACTGGAGAGTGAGAAAGCAACTTTTGAAGTAAATGCAGAAAAAGCAGGAGTATTAAGAACCACTGCCAAAGAAGGGGATACATTAAAAATTGGTGATTTGCTGGCATCTATTGATGAAACAGCAGCCAAACCAGCAGCAGCAAAGGAAGAAACATCAAAGCCATTAAAGGCTGATACAAAAGCTTCCGGTAATGGATCAACGAAAGTTGCAGAAAAAACAGTTGCCGCAGCAGTTCACGAAGTTCCGTCCGCACCAGCTGGTGACGGAGGAGTAAAAGCTTCACCGGTTGCATCTGCCATCATTGCTGATAAAAAAGTAAATCCTTCTACTATCACTGCTTCAGGTGTGGGTGGAAAAATTTTAAAAGAAGATGTGCTGGCCGCATTGAGTAACCCGGGTCGAACACCCGGTACAACTTTGTTCAGCCGCAACGACAATAAAGAAAAAATGAGTAACCTGCGAAAGACCATCAGTCGCAGGTTGGTTGAAGCCAAGAATACAACGGCCATGCTTACTACATTTAATGAAGTAGACATGAAGCCTATTATGGAACTCCGCACAAAGTATAAGGAAGTATTTAATAAAAAGCATGCTGTCAACCTTGGCTTCATGAGCTTCTTTACAAAAGCTGTTTGTTTTGCATTACAGGAATGGCCTTCAGTAAATGCCTATATAGACGGGGATGAAATTATTTATCATAATTACTGCGATATTTCTATTGCTGTATCGGCACCGAGAGGATTGGTAGTGCCTGTAATCCGCAATGCGGAAAGTTTGAGTATGGCTGAAATTGAAAAGAAAGTAGTTGAACTGGCCACTAAGGCAAAAGAAAGCAAACTTACGATAGAAGAAATGACCGGGGGCACTTTCACCATTACCAATGGCGGTGTATTTGGCTCATTAATGAGTACGCCAATTATTAATATTCCACAGAGCGCAATACTGGGTATGCATAAAATTCAGGAACGACCCATGGCAGTAAACGGCCAGGTTGTTGTCAAACCCATGATGTATGTAGCGTTAAGTTATGATCACCGGATTATAGATGGACGTGAATCTGTCAGTTTCCTGGTAAGAGTAAAAGAATTACTTGAAAACCCGGAATTGTTATTGTTTGGCAAAGACCCTGTCAAGGCCTTGCTTGAATTATAATTTTCAATGAATGAATGCAACGTGCCATGGTTTTGACTATGGCACGTTTTGTTTTATACCTTGCAGGAAATGAAATATTTTTCCCACCTGAATACAGCTGTTGAAATGATTCGTTTGTTCAAAGGCAAACAGCCCTTTCCCCATTTTGCGAAGGAATTTTTCAGCAACAGTAAGAAGTATGGATCTAAAGACCGTAAAAGTATTGCTCATTTGTGTTATTGCTATTTCAGGTTGGGTAATGTAATGCAAAACGATCCGGTTGCTGAAAGGATTATTGCCGGTTTGTTTTTATGTACGGAAAACAGCAATGAAGTGCTGCAGGCATTAAAACCGCAATGGAATGAACTGGTAAAATTATCCATCAAAGAAAAATGCCCGTTGATTGGAATTGCATATGAAGCGTTGAATATGTTTCCCTTGCTGGCGGAATTAAGTGCAGGCATCGATATAAATGCGTTCAATCAATCTCACCTGGAACAACCTGATTTGTTTATCCGTATCAGACCGGGCCAGCATGAAAGGGTAATTGATAAATTGGATAAAACGGGTATTCATTATTCATTGCTGCTGAAAGATTGCATTGCATTGCCTAATAATACTAAAATTGATACAGTGCTCGATATCAATAAAGAAGCTGTAATACAAGATTACAGCTCTCAACGCGTGGGGACTTTGTTATCCATTTTAAGCAACCAAAATAAATTGCCTTTGAAAACCTGGGATTGTTGTGCAGCAAGTGGCGGTAAATCCATCATGGTAAAAGACATATTGAATGAAATTGATTTGACCGTTTCAGATATACGGGAATCTATTCTCATCAATCTTAAAAAGCGCTTTGCCGTAGCCGGTATCCATCACTATCAATCATTTGTTGCAGATCTCACAAAGACATCGCCCTTAAAAAATTATGAACTGATTATTGCTGATATACCGTGTACCGGCAGTGGCACCTGGGGCAGAACACCTGAACGGATAAGTTTTTTTAAAGAAAATATTTTAGATGAATATTGTGCAATGCAAAAGAAAATACTGCACAACATTGTTCCCTGCCTGCAAAAAGGTGGATACCTGCTCTACATAACTTGTTCTGTATTTAAAAAGGAAAATGAAGACGTAATAGAATTGTTGACAAACGAGTATTCGATGGAATTGAAGCGGATGGAATTATTAAACGGATACCAGTTGAAAGCAGACACCATGTTTGCAGCATTGCTCGTTAAAAATTAGATATGATTCCCAAAAATGACTTTTATTGTTTCACTACTCTGAGTGTGGTTTTGTTTTTACCATCATTGTATTGTATAGTGTAAACACCGCGGCTCAAGGATTTTAACCGGTCAAATGAAACCGTGACGATATTATCCTGAGAAACGGCAACATTTTTTTGATCGATTGTTTTGCCATTCATATCCAATAAACGCAAAACGCAATTGCCGGTGACGGGTGCTTTCAGCAATATGGTTAAGTTATCACTGAACGGAACCGGAAATGCTTTTATCCAGTTATTGCCCAACTCCTGTTTGTAATTCCTGATTATTTTTTCCTGCTCCAGCAGCTGATAGGCAACCCGCATATTCGGAATACCAAAACCAAATCGATTGTCGGGGTTATTATACTTGTTACTGCTTTTTTTAACCGCATCAACAATTTCCGTGTTTTTAAATTCAGGAAAAGCCTGCCATAAGCATGCAATTAATCCACATAAATTAGGATTTGACAATGATGTACCATTTAAAGCGGCAGTTGTTCCACCCGTTGTATTACCCACTATTGCAGGTGCACCCACAGAGGCAACATCTGGTTTTAATTTTCCAGCGCCATTGGGTCCCCAACTGCTGAAAGTTCCGATATTTCCATTTGCGTCTGTTGCGCCAATTGATAAAACCGCTTCGGCATCAGCGGGACAAATAACATATTTTGCATCGCTTGCACTGTTGCCAGAATTGCCAGCGCTATTGGTAACCAATATTCCTTTCTGCACAGCCAATGTAGCAGCTTTGCTAATGATTGCCGTCTTGCCATCGCGTTGCGCATAACTATGCGTAAAAGAAGGATCATCAAAGTCGCTATAACCGAGAGAAGAAGTGATCATATCGGTTCCTGCACTGTCTGCAAATTCAGCGCCCGCCAGCCAATTTTGTTCTTCAATCGGGTATTCTGTGGCTGCATTTTCAGTCCTCAATAACCAATATTTTGCTTTTGGCGCTGTTCCTACAATGGTGCCTGGTTTATTCGCAGCCATGGTTGACAGACACCATGCACCATGCGGATGATCTTCTGCAACAGATTGTTGATTGTCTACAAAATCCCAGGTACCCAATACCTGGTTTTGATTACGTATGCTGTCAAAAAGGGGGTTGATATCATAATTCAGAAATCCGGCGTCAAGCACAGTTATGGTAATACCCTCACCATGAAAACCTAGGTTGTGTAAATATTCTCCCTCATGTATATGAACCTGTGCCAGGTTGTTTCCGTAGTTATAATAATCCTGTACTCCGCTTATTCCTGCAATTCCATTGACAACATTAGGCGGCGTAGTAATGGTTACCGGGTCATATCCATCAAATTTCTTTGAAACAGGCGGTGCAGCCGGGTTTATTTTCACTGACACCGGGAAATTTACATTTACAAATGAGAAAGTATTAATTTTTGCCAATGCTGCAGGATCAGTGGTCTCAATGCATACCTGGTTCAACCATTTTGATTTATTCAGTATGATTACATTGGGAACGGATTGAATGCTGTCTATATAAGCAGGTGAAATAGGTAGATCGGTTGAATCAATTGTTATATTGAAACGTGTTCTTCTTGTGATGGCTTTAGAAGACAGGTAAGCAGCCGGACTGCTGATACTGTAAGGGTTGTTTTTTTTATCTTTAAACTGTACTACATAACGGCTGTACTGAGCATGCGCTGATGCAGCAGCCATCATCATGAATCCCATAAAAAAATAAAAAAATTTCATCGGATTATTATTTATTATTAACACTAAGCCGTATTCTTTTGTTTCAGAAAAATCAATTGTGATCTATCATTCTTAAAGTAATACCATAACCATCGTAGTAACCGGTTGGATAAGTACTGGTACGGGGCTGAAATACCCAATGCACAAAATTCTTATAGATCAACCCAACTCCTTTTGCATACACTTCCTGTGAAAAGTTACGCTCACTATAGGCATCCACGTTATCCGGCGTGCCCAGGATCTCATCGCGCTGGTTAACAGTCACTGTATTTTCTACTGATGTTGAGAAAGCAGGGTATGGTTGGTCAACATTAGCATAAGTATAATCCCAGTTTTCCAGGTAATAATAATTAGGATCGGTATTTGGATTGCCCGGTGATTGAGTATTAATATATGAATTACCCTTCCAGGTATAGCCTTCAGAAAACGGAGATTTCAACTTGATAAAACGAAGATTGTTTTCAACTACTTCAAGGGTATTGGCAGAAGCGGTAACAAGGTAAGTAATATCGGGTTTCCATGTGCCGCTGGCGGTAGTATCGTTCAGGTAGCGGATAATTCTCCAGCTGGGTCTGCCACTATTATCAGTAATGGCAGCATCCACCACATCTTTTGCCTGGTATTTTACCGTGGTATCTTTCTGACCAAAATTCACATAGTAAAGTGAATCGAGCCGGTAAGTAATAAATTTCCCAACAGCAAAGTTGGTATATACTGTGGGCTGGTCGTTTGTATAGCTATCTTTTTTGGAGCAGCGCGCCAACAGCAAACCGGCAATAAGAAACAGGGTAATAAAGTAAAAATTGTTTTTCATAAATGCCTGTTAGTTTAAACCGGAACCATCATCAGACAACGGCTACATTGTTTGTGTTGCATTAAAAATAAACCGGGAAGCGATCTTTCTTCCCGGTTTTCAAACGATGAAATACCCTGTTTATTGCGTTTAAATGCTTATTCCTGAACCGATAATGAAATAAATAAAATTTGGTAAAATGTAATAGGTTCTATTTAGAAAATCAATAATCTTAAAGGTAGTTATTGCGCATAATGATTCCACCCCCAATTACATCGTCTCCTTCGTAAAAAACGGCACTTTGCCCGGGCGCCACTCCTTTCGCATCTTCATAAAATTTAACCTGCACACCCTGCTGGTGATTGTAGAGATTGGATAAAGTACCATGGTCTTTGTAACGAATTTTAGTGGTTGCTTCCATCCCGTCAGATATACCATCGTATTTGATCCAATTCAGTTTTGTTACCAGCATTTCATTTTTATTCAAATCATCTTCATCTCCCAATACCACGGTATTATTATCTGGATTAATGCCGGTAACATACACTGGTTTACCAAATGTAATATCCAGCCCTTTGCGCTGACCAATGGTATAGAACGGATAGCCCTTGTGTTTGCCAAGGATTTTTCCTGATTTGTCAATAAAATTTCCACATGCAACTCTTTCTTCAAGGCCTTCAACTTTCTTTTTTAAAAAATCACGATAGTTGTTATCCGGCACAAAACATATTTCATAGCTTTCACTTTTTTTTGCGAGCTCCGGATAACCATAGTCCATGGCCATCTGGCGAATTTCAGTTTTTTTGTACGGTGCCAGAGGAAGCAAGGTTCTGCTCAGAAGATCCTGTTGTAATCCCCAAAGTACATAACTCTGATCTTTTGTAGCATCGACAGCCTTGCTCACATAATACCTGCCATTGTGATGTTGATTTATTTTGGCATAATGCCCGGTAGCAATAAAATCGCAACCCATGGCATCGGCTCTTTTTAATAAGGCCCGCCATTTAATATGGGTATTACACATTACGCATGGATTGGGTGTGCGGCCTGCAATATACTCATCAACAAAATTCTCAATAACAAAATCACCGAACTCTTCACGGATATCCAGCACAAAATGCGGGAACCCGTGTTGCACCGCGGCCATACGAGCATCATTGAAACTGTCGAGGTTGCAGCAACCGGTTTCTTTTTTGCTGCTGCCACTGGTTGCATAGTCCCATGTTTTCATGGTAATGCCAATCACTTCATATCCTTCATCGTGCAGCATCAATGCAGTGATAGTACTGTCTATTCCACCACTCATTGCCACCAGCACCTTTCCTTTGCGGCTCATACTTAAAATTTTTTCGAACAGCAAATATACGTTGAAATGGAATCAGCCATCAGGAATTGGGTGAAGTCCAAAATGGATCAACCTTTTGGCATATGGGCCCTATTTCCAATTACAAATTCCCAATTCCAATCCTGTTCATACTAATTTCTTAATTTCCAACTTCCAAACAAGCTGATATGAAGAAAATTATTATTGCGATTATTTTATTTGCGTTTTGTGATCGGTCTTTTTCACAGGAGCTGAGTTACTATCTTCCCAATGACGTCACATACAATACTAATATTCCGGTTCCGGAACAAATCATTGGACATCACGTTGGAGAGTGGCATATCACACACGACCGGCTGGTGAATTATATACGGGCCATTGCTGCAGCGGCACCCGATCGTGTAAAACTGGAGACGATGGGTTTTACGTATGAAACCAGGCCACAATTGTTACTGATTTTTTCATCCAAAAAAAACCTGGATAATTTAGAACAGCTAAGATTGCAACATTTGCAATTGAGTGATCCTTCTAAATCAGCATCGCTTAATATAGATAATATGCCCGCCATTGTTTGGATAGGACATTCCATTCATGGCAATGAATCAAGCGGTGCCAATGCTTCGCTATTGAGTGCTTATTACCTGGCTGCGGCGCAGGGCAAACAAATTGACGAACTGCTGGAAAATGTAGTTATACTTTTTGATCCTTCATTCAACCCGGATGGTTTGCAACGCTTTTCAACCTGGGTGAATCAACACAAAAGTAAAAACCTGGTAACCGATCCAAATTCAAGAGAATTCAACGAAGTATGGCCGGGTGGACGATTCAATCATTATTGGTTCGATCTAAACCGCGATTGGTTACCGGGTGTACACATAGAAAGCCAGAACCGCATCAGAAAATTCCAGGAATGGAGACCCGATATTTTTACCGATCATCATGAGCAGGGCAGCAATGCGAGTTTCTTTTTTCAACCCGGTGTTTCTTCAAGAGTAAATCCTTTAACACCAGACATAAATCAGCAGTTGACCGCAAAGATTGCAGCCTTTCATGCAAAGTTCCTTGATAAAATTGGGTCACTTTATTTTACCAAAGAAAACTATGATGATTTCTACTATGGCAAAGGTTCTACTTATCCGGATGTACAGGGCTGTATCGGAATTTTATTTGAACAGGCATCCTCCAGGGGTCATGCACAGCAAACATCCAATGGCATTTTAAAATTCCCGTTCACTATTAAAAATCAATTTACCACTGCACTATCTACACTGGAAGCAGCAAAATCTTTGCGCAAAGAATTATTGACTTACCAGAGAGATTTCTTTAAAATGACTGCTCAGGAAGGAGCAGCATCTGCAAACAAGGCCTGGATAATCGGCGACTACAATGACAAAGCAAGGACCATGCATTTTGCAGAGATGTTGTTGCGGCATAAAATAGAAGTTTATGAATTGAACAGCAACCTGTCTGTTGATGGAAATAATTTTGAAAAGGGAAGCGCATATCTTATACCTGCCAGTCAGCCGCAATACCGTTTGCTGCGGGGTATATTTGATAAAACACTAACGTATAAGGATAGCCTTTTTTATGACATCACTGCCTGGACGATGCCTTTGGCTTTCGGTTTGCCTTATGCAGAGTTAAGCGCAGCAAAATACAACAGCTCCCTGCTGGGCAATAAACTGGATAGTGCAAAAATGCCCGTGGGAGAAATGATAGGTGCTAAAACCAACTATGCCTATGTTTTTGAATGGAGCGAATTTTATGCACCACGCATGTTGTACGAACTGGCCGACAATGGTATTCTTACAAAAGTTTCTACTGCTGTATTTGAAGCGGTTGCAGGTGGCGATAAAAAAAAATTTGGTTATGGAAGTATACTGGTACCTGTTGGCCTGCAAAAAACGGATGCTGATAAATTATATACCTTACTAAAAACAAGTGCCGAAAAAAACGGGATAAGAGTATATGCATTGTCAACGGGTATGTCAACTGCCGGTGTAGACCTGGGCAGCGCTCGTTTTGTTAATATCAGCAAGCCTTCCGTTGCTATGCTGGTGGGTACTGGCGTTAGTGCTACCGATGCAGGTGAAGTATGGTACCAGCTTGATCAGCGGTTTAACATGCCCGTTAGTCAGCTGGAAATCCCGGTTTTTAACCGGGTAGAGTTGAATAAGTATAATACACTGGTAATGGTGAGTGGAAATTATGGCGAACTCAATAAGGATAAATTAAAAGCATGGGTACAAAATGGGGGTACGTTGATCTGCCTGGAAGATGCTGTACAGTGGGTCGCGCAGAACGGTATAACAAATCTTAGTTTTAAAAAAGTGAATTCGGGGATCGATAGCAGCCTGGCATTGACGTATGCATCTAAAAACGACAGGGAAGGGGCCCAGCAAAATTACGGGGGCATTTTTCGAGCTAGCATAGACGTTACCCACCCGCTGGGTTACGGATACAATCAACCTTTTATCGATTTATTCAAAGCAGGAAAGACGTTCCCGGAAAAAAGTAAAAATCCATATTCAAATTTCGCAACCTATGGAGACAAGCCTTTGCAGAGTGGGTATATCAGTAAAGAAAATTATACAGCTATAAAGAATTCCGCAGCCGTAGTCGTTTCAACAGTTGGCAGCGGTAGGGTTATCTCTATTGCAGACAATCCTAATTTCCGGGCATTCTGGCTGGGTGGAACAAAGTTGATGATGAATGCTATCTTTTTTGGAAGAATTATTGATGCGGGGAGCGGGAAGAGTGAGGAATAGTGAAAAATAGTGGATAGGTTGAATAGTTGTCTAGTGTTTACATTCGAGAGAAAGATTTGAAATGGATTTGAAAAGCTTTTTTACTTTTCAACCTATCAACTTTTCTACTTTCTACTAATGATCCGGTTTATACCCCGCATATCCCTCTTCCGCTCTTTGTTTTGCACGGTTGATATAATAATCTTTCTCAACTGGTGCCCATGTTGCAAGCCCATCTACATATCGGTTGAACATACAAAATGCAGCGGATATTAAAACCGTGTCATGAATTTCTTTGTCTTTGGCGCCGTGTTTTTTAGCTGCATCGATTTGTTGAGCAGTCACCTGCTTGCCTCCTTTCTGTACGCTGCCCGCAATCGAAAGCAAAGATTTCATTTTATCAGAAAGATCAGTGCCAGCAAAATTATTTTTTACTCCGTCTATAAAAGAAGTGTCGCATTCCAGATAATGCTGTGCCAGTCCACCGTGCACCTGCTGACAAAAAAAGCAATCATTCTCAGCGGATACATAGGCGGCTATCAATTCTCTTTCGCCGCGGCTCAATGAATTTTCACTTCTTAATAATACTTCAGCCAGTTCGTTTAATGGTTTAGCCGTTTCTGGCCGGAAAGCCATGGGGCCACGGATACCCGGAAAATCATTTTGAAGATCAATATGCGCCATAGTTGTGAATAATGAATAGTGAATGGTGAGTTATAAATGGTAAATAGTGAATGGTAAGTATTTGACTCACCATTCACTACTCACTCCTTATTGTTCTGTAGATGGTATGGGCATTGCAGACCATACATCATCGCCTGTTCTGTCTATGGGCAATGCAGCAAGTTTGTCGTACCTGCGCATATCAATCCAGCGATGTCCTTCAAAGAAAAGAGAGTATCTTCTTTGTCTCAGCATTTCATCAATTAAAGCAGTCTGTGTTACCGCACCAGAATAATCAGGAAGATTATGACCAGCCCTGATTTTATTAAGCGCTGTAACGGCGTTGGATAAAGAATTGGTTTGAATATTGGCCTCGGCATAAATCAAAATCAATTCTTCATTCCGGATAACTGGTATTGGATCCGTGCTTGATTTGTATACCCAAACATCTCTGTCGCTGCTTAGACCACTATTTGAAGCTGCAGCTGTGCGTAGTGTAGCTTTTCCTATCCTGTCATCACCCGTGGCAATGTCAGTCACATAAGAAGGGTGCGCAAGCCGTACTTCACCATTTTGATTTTGTGGAAAGAAAGCGGAGTTCAACTGGTCTCCGCTGCCGGTACTAAATTGCTCACTGATGCCGGTATTAAAATCACCATTGAGATCCAGGAATGATGCGTTTAAATCTGTTAATGCAGCTGTCCATTGTTTGCGATATACATCAACTCTCGCTGCCAATGCGCGATTAAATTTTGTGAGGCCTGCGGCATCGGTAAATCCTGTGAAACCAGGCGTAAGCGAAAAAGCAACATTCGATCCCGTTAGATCAGATTTTCCTTCGTCCAGCAAGGCTGCAATTGCAGTAATGGATGCATCGTAACCAAGAATGGGCCCCAGTTTATTTGGATCCGCCACATCAACCCGTATGCCATTGCTATAAGTAAGATTTAGATTCAGTAAAAGCTCATAAGCCTTCAGTGTTTTTGCAAAACCGGTATATGCTTTCTTTTCTTCCTGAGAAATGGTTGTTGAATTGGTTGCGGCTTCAATAAGCACATTACAATTTTTAACCGCACGGTAGCGCGATGACCACGGATTCGTAATATAAAAGCCCGTATTATTCAGCGTACTGTTACCCGAACCCAGTAATTCTGTTACAAACCGCGGATCTGCATTGGAGAAACGGTAGATTTCGCGACCAATTACAGAAACCGCATCCAGGTAAGAGCCCTCATTATTTCTCATACCAGAAAGTGAACCGGTAACCAAACCATTTAACTGGTCTTTTGAAGCATTCTTTAAATAATCTTCAATGGTGGGGCTATTGAGGTTGCCATATTCCTTTTTACAGGAAGGCAATACTGCCGCAGCGAGTAACAACAATAGTGTATATCGATTTATTAATCTTTTCATGATGATAATAATTTTACTTTTTAGAAATCAATTGTTAAACTAAACATGGCACGTTTGGATGCAGGAAATGGATCCACATCAATACCTGTGGAGAAGCCCGTTCCAAAATTGGAAACTTCCGGATCGTAACCTTCGTATTTGGTGATGGTGATATAATTGTTAAGTGAAACACCCGCACGTACACCACGAATTATATGCCCGGGAATTTTACTGAATGTATAATACAATCCAATTTCCCTGAAACGCAGGTAACCTGCATTCTGAACAAATCCCCGCGCACTGCCACCGAGGAATGAACCAATTCTTTTGGGCCCGTTGGCATCGAAATCTGCACTGGTACCGCCAAAGTCATTCAGCAGGGTGGTAAGATTTACGTTATCACCCTTGTATTTCCAATGAACAAGAAAGCGCAATGTGAGTTTGTTTAAAAAAGTAAATTCATTAAAACTATTCATCTGGAATTTTGGTTCCTGGTTGCCTAAGATGACTAACCCGGTATGATTGGGTTGGTCGGTGCCTACAATTTGTGTAGCAGACTGACCCTGTTCTATCTGGAATGATCCCAGGCTTGTACCGAAAGAACCCAGAATCACCGGAGGTATTGTAAGTCTCGTAACCTTTGAACGGTTAAACCAGAAGTTTACAGAACTCGTCCATTTAAAATTCTTCGCCGATACCGGTTGTGCATTTAAACCTATTTCAACACCCTGGTTACTTAAGTCACCCGCATTTATAAATTTTGTAGAGAAACCGGAAGAAGGAGGAACTGTAGCCAGTAAAAGAAAATCAAAGATTTTTTTGTTATAAAAACTAACTTCAAAATTCAGTTTACTTTTCAGAATACTGAAATCAATACCAGCTTCAAATTCAGTTTGCCGTTCGGGTTTAATATTTGGATCGCCTCCCTGTATGTTTACAATAGAGCCTTGGGTACCTGTTATATTGGAGGCTACCAAAGTAGTAAACTTACTGCCGAACGCTGGAAAGTTAGCAGATTGTCCATATGCAGCACGTAGTTTAAGGTTATTGAATAAGCCCTCTCCTGCTACGCCCAGTTTTGTAAGATTAACCGACAGGCCGGCTTTGGGATATACATAAAATTTAGAAACATCACCGTTATTCGTAGATCTGTCGAATCGCACCCCGCCTGTTACATTAATAGCATCAATGATGGCGGCTTCCTCCTGTATAAATAATCCGTCATTCTGAAATTTATTCCTGAATTGCTGTGCCGTTAACGCGCCACCCTGGTCTACGTTTGACTGGCCCGGTGCAACCTGGGTTGCTACATCCAGTACATTATTAAAATCTCCTCTTTCCTGTGTAATACCTGCAGAAGTGGTAAATCCTAATTTTTCTGAAGGGTTGAATGTATTCACCAGTGATAAAATATAATTCGTATTCAGGCTTTTTGTTAAGCCCTCTATGGCAGTTCCTTTGTTAACCGTCTGGAACTGCAGTTCTCTCGGGAACAATGCACTTGTAACAAGATTATAAAAATCAATACCACCCCTTGCAATGAATTTTGTGGTTGACTTGCTTCCTTTAAACAAAACCGCATCCAGATTAAAGCCTGTACTAAAGCGGTTCACATCTTCATTGCTATGCATCAAAGCAATTGTTTGCAATACATTGGATGCACCAAAACCGTTAGCTGGATAAACGCCAAATTTATCAGGATGCAGTTCGGCAAAATTGGGTGTTGACGACAAGGAAATACTATAGGCTACACCGTTATTATCATTGCCTGTTAACCCCCTGTCTGAGGAAGTGTTTACATAATTGGTACTGATGCCAAATTTAATATTATCAGTTATTTTATGATCAACATTCAAACGCAGACTTGTATTACGGTAACCTGTGTTCTTTACAATGCCATCTTCATTTTTTTGCGCCGCAGAAAAATAAAAACTTGTTTTATCATTTCCCCCGGTCATACTCAGGACGCTGTTACGTGTAAAGCCTGTGTTGCCATATACTTCTTTTTCATAGTCATACAATTTTCCAGCTGACTGCGCGGCAATAAACTGTTGTTTCAACGCTGCACTTGCTATCGGATCACTGGATAAACTGGCTGCGGTTTCAGGCGTAAATTGCCGTACCCCCAGCAATTTGCGCACTTTAACGAAACCAAGATCCTGTGAAAAACTGATTTTTGTTTTTCCTTGTTTACCGCGTTTGGTAGCAATAATGATTACACCGGCGGCAGCTCTTGAACCATAAATAGCAGCGGCAGAAGCGCCTTTTAAAATTTCAATATTCTCAATGTCTTCTGCACGCAGGTCTGCTATACGACTGGAAGGATTGTCCTGTGTAGAAGCATTTCCTCCTGCCGCAGCGGCTGTAACCGCATTTAAACCCGCAGAGGTTGCCGTGTTATCCATAAACACACCATCCACTACATACAGCGGTTGTGTATTTCCAAATATGGAAGTAACACCTCTCAGTTTTACAGAGAGACCACCACCGGGTGCACCACTGTTTGAATTGATATATGCGCCCGTTACTTTTCCATTAAGTGCTGCATCAAAAGTCTGTGCGGGTGCAACACCGTTTAATTCTTTGCTGGAAATAGTACCCACTGCATTGGCGAGATTTCTTCTTTTTACAGTGGTGGCGAGACCTGTAACTACCACTTCATCCAACCTTGCAAAATCTTCTTCCAGTTTTATTGCTAATTCGGTTTGATTCGATCCAATTTTAATCGTCTGTGATTTGAACCCGGCAGAGCTGATAATGACACTGGCATTGGAAGGAACTGATAAGCTGAATTTTCCATCTGTATCGGTAACGGTACCTGTATTTGTTTTTGCAATGACTATACTTGCACCAGTCACGGGATTGGATCTGATGTCCGTAACCCTGCCGGTAACTATGCTGCCTTGTGCAAAAAGAAGGGAAGGCAGCAGCACGCTCAGGAATACCAGCAAGGCAATCATTAATTTTCTCATAACAATTTTAATTTTAGTGATAAAAAGTTTGTTTTAAAAGGTCCTTTTTCATAAGAATAGTTTATTTAGGCAGAAGGTTGTTTTGCCGAATAAATATGACTTCCGTCACCAAGCTCTGCTACCTGTTTTGCGCGGAGCGGATAAGAAACCATTTCACCAGGTATTGTGGTTGCCAATCCGTCTACATAGCGGTTGAACATACAAAATGCAGCAGCAATCAAAACAGTATCGTGTATATCCTTATCTGTAGCGCACTGTTTTTTTGCATGTTCCATATCAGCCGTAGTAACAGCCCTCCCGCTTTGCTGAACTTTCGCGGCTATTCCAAGTAATGATTTTAATTTGTCAGAAATAGCTGCATGTAGATAGTCTGTTCTTACCTGTTCAACCAGTTCACGGTTGCCTTCTAAATAAATGCAGGCAATTTCTCCATGCGAATGATGGCAATAAAAGCAATCATTCAGGTAAGAGATGCAGGTAGCGATGAGTTCTCTTTCAGCACGGGATAATCCATCGTTGCTTCTCAATAAAACTTCGGCCAACGCGCCCAATGGTTCAGCAGTGCGCGGGCTGTAAGCGAGTGCTCCCCTGATACCCGGAAAATCATTTTCAAAATTGATGTGTGGCATAGCTTGTTGGTTTTATAATGGGATGATTTTTTTTCGGCCAGCGCGGTTCCCTTAATGCGTACACTGATTTTGCAAGGCAGTGTCTCTTGAGGGAGAAGTGTCATCAGCAAAAGGAGAGAATCCGCAATCATCGGTAGCCCCAAACTGGTTTACAGGAATGGTCACTATTACTTCCGGGATTGTATCATGCACTTCTTCATGTGTTTCTATTTTTGGGTTCAGCACGTTAATAACGCCAAGGGATAAACGCTGACTGGGCCCGATATTTTCTGTGATGGATACCGGTAGGGAAGATTTATCATTTTCGCCCGCATATTCGAGGTCAAAATTTCCCGCATTTAATTGAAATAATATTTTCATACATTCATTTTTAATGATTGGATATTGGCCTGTTTTCAAGATGTTGTTTTTTGCAGAAGTACATAACCTTTGGCCATTCGTTGCCCCATCGCTTCATATATGGAGACATCTGTTGGAGTAAAAGACGCCAGCCCATCTACATAACGGTTAAACATACTGAAGGCAGCAGCTATCAATACAGTATCATGTATATCCCGATCGCCTGCACCCGCGTTTCTTGCTGCGTCTATATCTCCAGGGGTAACTTCTTTACCCAAAACCTGCACTTTACCTGCAATGTTTAACAAGGTTTTCAATTTGTCGCTTATCCCCGACTTCTCCATATTTGCCAGTACATCGTCAACAATATTTTTATCAGTACCATATAAACATCTCGCCGCGGCGGCGTGACTGTTTTTACAAAAAAAGCAATCGTTCAGATGCGATACATATGCAGCAATCAATTCTCTTTCTGCTTCTGACAAAGGTGACGGCCCGCGCAACAGAACCTGCGCCAGTTCATACAATGGTTTACCGGTTTCTGGCCTGAATAAAACCAGGCTCCTTATTCCGGGAATGCCCTCTTCAACATGAATATGTGCCATAGATTTTTTTTTGAAATGTAAATGATCCGGATATTTATGTATGTTCAATATTCAGCAACGCACTGCTGTCTGGTAAATGGTCAACAATGGTTTCAACCTTATCTTTTGCAAAAAATGTTACTACCAATCCAATTAAAAAAACCAGCGAAAAAATAAACAGTGAGTTACCATATCCACCCAACTCTGTAACCAAGACACCTACAAATAATACAGCAGTTGCAGTAAACAATCTCCCGGTATTAAAACAGAAACCTGTGGCAGTACCTCTTATATTCACCGGGAATAAACCGGGTATATAAACGGATAATACTCCTTGGCTGGCCCCAAAGAAGAGGGCCATGGTTAAAATTTCAGCATAAATAATTGCTGAGAATGCGGTGTTGGTCTTGAACATAATAAAGGACATGGCTGTACAAACTGAAAAACAAAGCATCATTGATTTCCTGAGGCCGACGGCATTCGTTAACCAGCCAGAAAGAAATCCACCGATCAAGCCGCCCATCCCCAGCATCATCATGCTGAGCCCGCGTTGCTGTTGTCCATCACCGTTAGTAATCAGGCTTTGAATCCAGGTTGGTATCCAGGAGAAGATGGCCCACATGCCAATCAGCATCGTACCAAAAATAATGGAACCAATAATTAAATCGGTACGATAGCCAGCAGCAAAAATATTTTCGTTTTCCTTTTCCTGTTGTACAACAGCCTTGCGGTTATTTTTCCATGGGTCGGACTCTTTCAACACCCCTGTCGAAACCAATGCAATACCAACCGGGATAAGACCTACCAGGAAACCTTGTCGCCAGGATGAAACAAAATAATCAATCACCCCTGCTGAGAAAATTCCCACAGGAATCGATATCGACCATATACCAATAAAAATTGCCCTTGTTTTTTTTGGCCATTCTTCCATCAGTATGGTGGTTGTAGTAACCAGTACGCCACCCAACCCAAAGCCACTGAAAAATCGACAGATAACAACGCCCCACCAGTTGGGCATATAACCAGTGAGCAAAGTAAAAACTCCGTAACTGGCAATGGAAATGATGACCGCTGTTTTTCTTCCCGCCTTATCACTGATCATTCCACAGATAAAACCGCCGAATGCACCACCGAAAATAAAAACGGCATTGATGTAGGCACTGATATTGTTTAATTCATCGGAGTTTTTATTACCCAATAAATCTTTGACAGCTACCGGAAGGTAAACAGACATCAAAGTAGAAATGGTTCCGGCAAATGCAGTTCCAAAAAAACAAATGCTGAATAACAACCAGTGATAAAAAGTTATTTTTTCTTCCCGTACAATAGTCATTGTTTATTTTTTAAATGATCATATCCCTGTGGCAAACGATTGTATCCATGATTTTTTAATCGTTCACCCAATCCTTTATAGAATGCAGGATCAACCGGTGTAACAGTAGCCAATCCATCTACATAGCGGTTGTACAAACAAAATAATGCTGCTATTAAAACGGTATCATGTATTTCAATATCCGTAGCACCGGCATCTTTTGCCTTTTGTATTGATTCGTCAGTTACGTTCTTACCACTTTGCTGAACCTGCGCAGCAATCGTTAACAAGGCTTTCATTTTATCACTTACTGGTGCTGTTGATATATCCTGTTTTACTTTGGCAGCAGTGTTTTCTTCGCCCAGTAAAATATTGGCTGCGGCAGTATGAGCAGTGACACAAAAAGTGCACTCGTTACGTGATGATACTACCGTTGCAATTAATTCTCTTTCTCCTTCCGTTAAGGTAGAAGGTCCGCGTAAAAGAATTTGTGTGAGTTCACGAATGGGAGCCGCGGTTTCTTTACTGTATTCCAGCAATCCGGTAATACCGGGCAGGTGATCTTCTAACGGTATGTAAGGCATGTTTTATTGTTTAAGTTTTTATAACAATGGTTACCAGGAAAAGCCAGCATTTTTCAACTGAATGTTTTAATATCATTGGAAGAAGAACGCCGCAATTTTATTACAATCGTATCGGTAATGCCGGAGAAAAACAACTGTTCCGTAATTGACACGGAGGAATGTAATCGGTAAATGAAAATGCAGTGCAGCTTAATTATGACCTGGGCGGCTGAAAGGGAGATGAAGTATAACTGTCTGGTAATTCGAACTTTGAATAAGAATAGGACTGTAAATACAATTGAACCGGCTGACAAATGTTATAGATTGATACCGCATCATTGTATTCGGTGCCGAAAGATTTTTGAATGGACCGGGCAGGGAATTTTTTATCGGAAGAAGGGTTGTTTACTTCGTTGGTGGAATTGAAATAATCATTTTTGGCTGTAGCAATTTTGTTTCTTTCGTTGTTGGGGATACACAATATATATAATGTGTCATTCACCATTTTGCGTTTTACATACTTATAAAGTACACCATCCATTTCTGCTTCACCATCAAAACGCTGGTATTCGGGCCAGTTAGCGGCATAAGGAAGGGGGTAAGGTATTTTTACTTCAACAAGCTCTGCATTATTGTAAGAACCCAGGTCAATTTTTTCTGAAATTTGAACGGCGGCTTTTTGTTGTAACAAGCCAAATATTGCGCGATAACCTGCCAGGTTAAAGAAATGAATAGTGAATAAAACTATCGCAATGGTTTTTTTCAATGCAGCCGTTTGGATATTAAATATACTATTTTCCGCCAGAAAAAAAATTCTTTTGGATGCAGGGTATCATTAAATCGTGCTTGCAAACCAAGCGGCAGTAAATAACATACTTTATTTTTTTGGTAGAGATTCTGTTAATAAGTTTTACCATAACGTGGTATGGAACTGAAAATGCTTATCTGTAATTTGCATGTTCAAATAAATTAAGTACGCAGTTAAAAAATGAAATTATGATCAAGTTACAAGCAATCGGCAACCTTGGTAAAGATTGCGTTACCAATGCAGTAAATGGTAAAAACGTAATCAATTTTAGTGTGGCTCATACAGAGAAATTTCGTGATGCACAGGGGAACCAGAAAGACAAAACTGTTTGGGTAGATTGCGCCTACTGGACAGACAAAACCGCTATTGCACCCTACCTTCGTAAAGGCACACAGGTGTATGTAGAAGGTGTTCCTGAATTAAAAACATATTCAAAGAATGATGGTACCATAGGCTCATCACTCTCTCTGCGTGTACAAACTGTACAATTACTGGGTAATCGTGGAGATGGTAACAGTGGTCCTGCACAAAATAGTGGCTACAGCGCAGCCACTTCATCGTCTGCACAAAACAATGTTCCTTCTCCCAATGAAATAACAGAGCCGGTAGATGATTTGCCATTTTGATTTGATTGATTCTGTTCCAGGAATAAAAAATGCCCCGCTTTGCAGGGGCATTTTGTTTTTACACAAATTTATTTTTTACTTTCAAACAAATATGTTGCATGCATTTCAATAGCAGGGTTTCAACATTGTTTCTTTCATTTTGTTTTTCAGTTTTCTTTGTTACAGCCCAATCAAAAAAATACAATACTGATGTATTGGTAGTGGGCGGTGGCACGGGAGGTGTAGCTGCGGGTATACAAGCTGCGCGACTAGGAATCAGGACAATGATTATTGAACCAACCAACATACTTGGCGGAATGCTTACAGCAGCCGGCATAAGTTGTACAGATGGAAATGATGGACTGCCCAGCGGTATGTGGCAGCAATTCCGGGAAGATTTATACCTGCATTATAGAACCAGGAATCTTTCTACAGGGTGGGTAAGTGAAACCTGTTTTGAACCGCATGTTGCTGATAGTATTTTTAAAGCGTGGGCTGAGAAGGAGAAAAATCTTATTGTATTATATGGCTGCCGGTTTGAAAAGTTGATGAAGAAACAAAACCGGGTAACGGGTGTTGTTTTCAGAAATCAGCAAAATGAGATACTAATCGTTAAAGCGGCGGTTACTATCGACGCAACGGAACTGGGTGATGTATTTGCAGCAGCGGGTGCTGCTTATGATCTGGGTATGGAGCGTGTAGCAGGTAGTGGAGAAACTGAAGCAATCCAAAAAAATGATATTATTCAGGACATTACATGGGCCGCTATTTTAAAAGATTATGGAGAAGGATTTGATAAAACTATCGCAAGGCCTATGGGGTATGATGAAAAAAAATATTATTGCTGTTGTACCGACGCCCCCTGCAATGGCACACCCTATAAAGTGAATGCGCAAAAAATGCTTGACTATGGTAAACTTCCTAATAATAAATACATGCTTAATTGGCCGGCCCATGGCAACGATTCTTATCTGAATGTTGTTGAAGAAAAAGAAAATGTAAGAAACAGGAAGTATGAGGAAGCAAAAAAACAAACACTTGGTTTTATTTATTTTATTCAAACCAAACTGGGATTTAAAAACCTGGGCCTGGCAGAGGATGAATTGGAAAAAGGTATGGCAATTATTCCCTATAATCGCGAAGGGAGGAGGCTAAAAGGGGAAATAAGGTTTGCTATCAACCATATAAAAAATCCATACAACTATACATTATACAGAACCGGTATTGCGGTGGGCGACTACCCTGTGGATCATCATCATGGACAATACCCGGGAAAAGTTCCAACCATTCAATTTCCAAAAATACCTTCTTTTAATGTGCCACTGGGTGCACTGATTCCATCAGTCATAGACGGATTGATTGTTTGCGAAAAAGGAATTTCCGTTTCTAATATTGTAAATGGCAGTACGCGTTTGCAGCCTTGCGTACTGTTAACTGGCCAGGCGGCGGGTGTACTGGCAGCATTAAGCATCAAAAACAAAATGAGTATACGACAAGTGCCTGTGAGAAAAGTGCAGGAAGAATTATTAAAACATAAATGTTATTTGATGCCTTATGTGGATGTAAAGACCGAAGATCCATATTGGGAGGCCGTACAGAAAGTTGGCGCCTCAGGTATTTTGAAGGGAATTGGCAAACCTGAAGGCTGGGCGAATAAAACCTATTTCTATCCAGACAGTACGATTAGAATATGTGAATTTGAAAAAGGCATTCGTAGTTTGTTTCCAGGATCTGCTGTTTCTGAAGTCTTGAATAGAAATCAATTGACGATTGGAAAAGCAATTAAAATGATTACAGGCAAAAAAAATCACCTTTTTAAAAAAGTGAATAGCAATAAAATACACCCTGAAATCCTACTTGATGCAAATGCCTGGAGTAATCAATTGCATCTCCTTGATTTTGATGCAGACCGACCCATCAAAAGATATGAATTAGCAGTAATGCTGGATTATTATTCAAATGTTTTTGAAAGTAATCCTGTGAACATACAAGGAGTTCTTCTAAAAAAATAGCCAGGTGCTGAATTATGAGCGCCAACATTATCCGACAGTCTTTTTAACCGGATATTCCCTAACTTCAACACTCATTTATTTTATCATTCGAAAACAAATTGCCACATGAAAAACATGGTAGCGTTCTGCTCCGTAGCACTGATTTTATTTTATACTTCCTGTAACAATCAAACCAATCCAACCGCCGTTGAATCTAAACAGGATTCAGCTTCAGTAACTGATAACTGGAAAATTGGAGTACAACTCTGGACATTCCATGAATTCCCATTTGTAACCGCTATCGAAAAAGCCGACAGCGCAAAAGCAAAATATATAGAAGCATTTCCCGGTCAGCCCATGGGCGGAGATTACAAAGACACTTTTGGTGTAAAACTTTCTGCTGCCAATCGTGCCAAAGTAAAACAACTGCTTCAGTCAAAAGGGATGACCCTGGTAGCATTTGGAGTAGTGGGTGCAAATTCTGCAGCCGAATGGAAACAGTTGTTTGATTTTGCAAAAGACATGGGGATTCAATACCTGACTGCCGAACCAAACGATGAACATTGGTCAGTGGTAGATAGTCTTGCGGGTGCCTATGGAATCAAAGTAGCTATACACGATCATCCCAGACCCAGTCATTACTGGCATCCTGATTCTGTGCTTGCAGCAGTGAAAGGTCATCCCAATCTTGGTTCCTGCGCGGATCTTGGCCATTGGTCAAGAAGCGGACTGGACCCTGTTGAATGCCTGAAAAAACTGGAGGGCCATATCATTGGAGTCCATTTTAAAGATGTGAAAGAATTTAATAAAACAGAAGCCGAAGATGTAATAACCGGAACGGGGGTAAATAAATTTCCTGAAATATTTGCTGAACTGAAAAGGCAGGGATTTAGCGGAATGTTCTCCATTGAAAGAGAAAACAACTGGCAGAACAATGTTCCGGATGTAATAGCCGAAATTAAATATTTCAATGAACAGGTGGCGCAGCTAAAAAAATAAATATCCATCAAAGATTAAATCAACTGTATATGGCAAAAAATAATTCATCCTCGCGTCGTAAATTTTTACAGCAACTCGGTGCTTCAACTTTCTTATTGGGTGCCGGTTCATTAAATAATCTCGCTGCCAGGGAAAAAATGGAAGAACGGGTACTCACTGTCAAGAAAAGAATCACCGCCAATGATAAAATTCGCATAGCAGTTATAGGAACCGGAATACAGGGACATTCAGATTTGGAAGCGGCCCTGAAAGTACCCGGTGTTGAAATTGGCGCGGCTGCTGATTTGTATACGGGTCGTTTGCAGCGAATGAAAGAGCAGTTTGGAAAAGATTTATTTACGAGCAGGGATTACCGTGAGGTGCTGGAACGGAAAGATATTGATGCGGTGATCATTGCTACCAGTGATCACTGGCACAGTCGTATCGCGATTGACGCTATGAACAAGGGTAAAAACGTGTATTGTGAAAAACCAATGGTGCACAAAATCAGCCAGGGCTGGGATGTTATCAATGCACAAAAAGCAACAAAAAAAGTAATGCAGGTGGGCAGCCAGGGTATCGCGGGAATTGATTACGCTAAAGCGAAGGAAGTTTATAAAGCAGGTGAAATAGGAAAATTGAATTGTATTGAAGCAACATATGATCGCCAGAGCGCGATAGGCGCCTGGGAATATACAATGCCAACCGATGGTTCTGTAGAAACGGTTGACTGGGACCGTTATATTGCTGGTATGCCAAAGACTCCTTATGATCCTAAGAAATTTTTCTGGTGGCGCAATTACAAAGATTTTGGAACAGGTATGCCGGGAGATTTATTTGTGCATTTGGTAACCGGTATTCATTTTGTAACAGATGCAAAGGGTCCGCAAAGAATATTTTCATCTGGTCAGTTGAGCTACTGGAAAGACGGACGCGATGTGCCCGATGTAAGTACTGCCATCATGGATTATCCTGAAACAGCGGAGCATCCTGCATTCCAGGTCATGCTGCGCGTGAACTTTATAAGTGGTGGTGGCGATCGGGGTTCAGTAAGATTTATCGGTAGCGAGGGTGTTATGGAAAAAACCGGGGACGGATTTAACATTACACACAGCCTGATGCCGAAGGCGCCGGGTATCGGGGGTTGGGATGCCATCTCAACTTATCCAAAAGCAATGCAGGAAGAGCTGATGAAGCAATATGATCAACGCTGGACCGCAGCAGATAAGCAAACGCCGATGAAGGCGCCGATCAAATATGTAAAACCGGAAGGTTATGATGAGCATGTTGAACATTTCACTAATTTTTTTGAAGGCATCAGGAGCAATAAACCAATTGTAGAAGATCCTGTTTTTGGTTTCCGTGCCGCAGCTCCCTGTCTTGCTTCTAATGAAAGTTATTTTCAAAAGAAAATAATTCATTGGGATCCGGTGAATATGAAGTTGAAAGAAGGATAAGTTGAAATAATCTGAAAGCATTATGTTATAGACATCGGCATTATTATTCCGATGTCTTTTTTATTTCAATAGCTTTTGTGAAATGGATACAATCATAGAATGTTGTTTCTTTGTATCATGCCCGAACAAAAATTCTCCTACCAACAACTTTTACTTTTCGTAGAAAATATTTTTAAAAAAATTGGTTGTAACGATCCCGATGCAATCATTGCAGCGAAAGCTTTGTTATCTGCTGATCTGCGCGGCATCGATTCACATGGCGTGGCAAGGTTAAGTGGTTATGTTCGTCTATGGGAGGCGAAAAGAATCAATGCAAAAGCACAGATCAAAATCATTCATGAAACGCCTTCCACCGCAGTTGTTGACGGAGACAGCGGACTGGGTTTGGTAGTGGCGCCTTTTGCCATGCAGGTAGCAATTGATAAAGCCAAAAATGTGGGCACCGGTTGGGTGAGTGTTTGCAATTCAAATCATTTTGGAATTGCCGGCTTTCACGCTATGATGGCTTTGCAGCATGATATGATTGGTATTGCCATGACCAACGCCAGCGCATTGGTAGCACCAACTTTTTCAATTGAAAGGTTATTGGGAACCAATCCCATTTGTGTGGCAATTCCTGCAGGAAATGAAGCTGCATTTGTTGCCGATCTTGCAACAACCACCGCAGCGAATGGTAAACTTGAAATTTTACAAAGAAAAAATTTGCATGCTCCTACAGGATGGATACAGGATAAAAACGGCAGTCCTTCTACCAATCCGCACGAATTGAAAGGTGGTGGCGCATTGTTGCCATTGGGTGGCGACAGAGAACATGGAAGTCACAAGGGTTATGCATTGGGAGCAGTAGTTGATATTTTTTCTGCTGTATTAAGTGGTGCTAACTATGGTCCATGGGTACCGCCATTTCCTGCATATGTTCCAATGCCGGAAAATATGCCGGGTAAAGGCATTGGTCATTTTTTTGGTGCAATGCGCATAGATGCATTCAGAACAGCGGAAGATTTTAAATTACATATGGATCAATGGATACAAAGATTCAGAAATGCTAAGGTAGCAGAAGGACATGCAAAGGTTTTAATACCAGGCGATCCCGAAAGAGAAGCAGAAACGGAACGCATGCAAAATGGTATTCCACTTTTGCGGGCTGTAACAGAAGATTTGAAAGATTTGAGTGAAAGATTTGAAGTATTGTTATAAATTTTCAGTACCTGATATTTTCATGCCCGTTAAATATGCGATGCAAGCTCCCTTACTGTTGACAGGCAGGCAACCAAACTACAATATTTTCCGAAAGCCAGTCCCATAATAATTTTTGAACTGCACTAGATATTGTAATCACTGTTATCTTTGCTGCCCAAAATATTATTAACCTAAAACATCCTTTTAAGATAGGATTGGGGGAGGGGAACAATGAAAATTATGAAGTTTGGTGGCACCTCGGTTGGTAAGCCAGAACGGATGCACCAGGTTGCTGATCTCATCACAAGGGATGATGAACCCAAAATAGTTGTATTAAGCGCATTGAGTGGCACAACCAATTCATTGGTGGCCATTGGTGAAAGTTTAAGTAAAGGGGAGAAGACCTCAGCCAAACAGCAAATAGATAAGCTGGAAGCGCATTACCAGTCTTTCATAGTTGAATTATTAAAAACCGCTGATGCATTGCAAAAAGCAAAGGCAGTGATTGCTGAACACTTTGAATTCCTCAATATAATTCTCAAGATTTCCTTCAATGAAGCGTTGAATAAAGATATCCTGGCGCAGGGAGAATTATTAAGTACAAAATTATTTTGTATTTACCTGGAAGAAAAAGGCATCGATCACTACTTACTGCCCGCATTGGATTTTATGACCATTGATAGTTACGATGAGCCCCAGATTGGCAGTATTAAAGTGAAACTGGCGCAGTTGTTGAAACAGCATGAATCCAAAAAAATATTTGTCACGCAAGGCTATATTAGCCGCAATGCAAGAGGTGAAGTAGATAACCTCAAACGTGGTGGAAGCGATTACAGTGCATCTTTGATAGCCGCCGCGATCAATGCGAGTGTATGTGAAATCTGGACAGATATAGATGGAATGCATAATAATGATCCACGGGTAGTAAAAAAAACCGTTGCTATAGAGCAACTGAGTTTTGATGAAGCTGCTGAGCTGGCTTATTTTGGTGCAAAGATTTTACATCCGGCTTCTATCTGGCCCGCGCAGATGTATAAAATTCCGGTAAAGCTTTTGAATACCATGGAACCGGAAGCAAGAGGCACATTGATTAAACAGGAAGCAGGAAGTGTGGGTGTAAAAGCCATTGCTGCAAAGGACGGAATCATTGCTATTAAAATAAAAAGCAGCCGTATGTTGCTGGCTTATGGTTTTCTGAGAAAGATTTTTGAAGTGTTTGAAAAATACCGAACACCCATTGATATGATTACTACTTCTGAAGTAGCGGTATCTATTACTATTGACAGTACCCTGCACCTGAAAGAAATTTTAAAAGAGCTTGAACCATTTGGAACAACCGAATTGGATGAACAGCAAACCATTGTTTCTATAGTTGGAAACGAACTGGCCAATACGGAAAATTTATTGGCTAAATTGTTTGATGCATTGAAGCCGGTACCTGTGCGTATGGTAAGTTATGGTGGCAGCCCGCACAATGTCTCTGTATTGATACCTTCATCATATAAAATACAGACACTTCAATTATTAAATAAGGGATTATTTAACCTGGACTAGTTCTTCTGAATAATTATTTAAATTAACTTCCGCCGGTATGAGATATGTACCGGCTTTTTTATTTTTTGTATTTATAGTAGTTACAACTGTTGCTCAACCCGTCAATAATATTACAGGCAAAGTAATCAATGAAAAAACGCGTGAAGCAATACCGAACGCCAGCATTTTTATCACCAATACCTCCAAGGGAACCGTTAGCAATAACAAAGGAGAATTTGAGTTGATGAATGTTCCAGAGGGAACTTACGATTTGGTGGTCTCCTGTATAGGCTATGAAACTTTTGTTTATTCCTACCAGCGAAGCCAGTTGCCTCTGCGGTTGGAGATAAATATGTCAACTAAAACAGAAGAACTGCAGAATGTGGTAGTAGAGCCCTATGAAAAGGATGGATGGGAAAAATGGGGAACTTTTTTTATTGAAAATTTTATTGGCCGCTCAGCAAATGCGAAACGTTGTAGTATTAAAAACTTCAAAACCTTGCGGTTTCGTAATTCAAAAAAGAAAAACCTGCTTACGGTAACTGCAACAGAACCCTTGATTATAGAGAACAATGCACTTGGGTATAAAATTCAATACCAGCTTGAAGGATTTACTTTTGACTTCGGGCAAAATATTCTTCAATTTGAAGGATTTACGTTGTTTAATGAATTGAACAAACGCGGACCTAAAAAGGGACAAATGACAAACAGGATAAAAGCTTATGATGGTTCCGTTACCCATTTTATGGCCAGCCTTTATAGTAATCAATTGAAAGAAGAAGGTTTTGAAGTTAAAAGGCTGGTAAAAAAGCCAAACCTGGAAAAAGCAAGGATAAAAAGGATTTATGCAAATCTATCAGTGTCTGCTGCAATGAAAAATACCAATAGCGATACTTCAGGTTATTACGAACGTATACTCCGGCAACCGGATGATATTGAAATATACGCACAAGCTTTTTTAACAGCTGATAGCCTTGTTACAGTGCGGAACGATGCCAGCAAGCAATTGTATTTTGACAACTACCTGGATGTTTTTTATAAAAAAGAAAAAGAAGAAGATGAGTACCTTCAATGGATACACGAAAAACGAAAGCCCTTTTTTCAGCATTCAGTTGTGTTCTTAAATAACCACAGAGCTGTTGCCATTGATGCAAATGGCAATTACGCGATGCCGCTCGATTTCATGAGTTATGGCTACTGGTCCTGGAGTGAAAAGATTGCAACAATGCTGCCACTGGATTATAAAAAAAAGTAAACAGCACCATTAAATCAATTTTTGACCGGGGATATTTTTTTCATTGTTTGCGGTCATTTTTATATGATATTAATAGATTAACCAGGTCTTCATTAATTACAGCGGTGTCATTTAAATATTACAATCTACCAATTTGATAAAAGTTTGATTGTTTACTTAAGCCATCCACTTTTATCCATCCACGCTTTCAGCCAATCCATCCATTTGTCTGATGATGTTGGATTATTCATTCCAAAACCATGTCCGCCTTTCTCATAAAAATGAATAGAAGCCGCTACGTTGTTTTTTTGAAGTGCGTCATAAAAAACAATGCTGTTTGCTACTTTCACTACATCATCGTTTTTGGCATGAACTAAAAAGGTGGGCGGGGTTTGCCTGTTTATCTGCAATTCATTTGAATAATACTTGATCTTTTCCGCAGTTGGATTTTTACCAATCAGGTTATCCCTCGAACCAATATGTCCAATGCTGTCTGAAAAACTGATGACCGGGTAAATAAGAATCATGAAATCGGGTCGGAGACTGATTTGTTGTTTGTTTTCTATTACGGCTTTTGAAAAATGCGTTCCCGCAGTAGAGGCAAGGTGGCCACCGGCTGAGAAGCCCATAATACCAATATGGTCTTTTTTAATATTCCATTCTTTTGCGTGCAACCTTGCAAATTGCAGGGCTCTTTGGGCATCCTGTAATGGCCCGATCTCTTTTTGCAACATCGTATTATCATCGGGAATTCGGTATTTTAATACGAATGCTGTTATGCCCCATTCATTAAATACTTTGGCTACATCGCTTCCTTCGTGAGAAGCCGCCAGCACACGGTAACCGCCACCCGGACAAATAACTACCGCCGTACCATTTGCTTTTTCCTTTGCAGGCAGGTACACCGTAATAGAAGGCAGGCTTACATCGCTGATGATTTGAATGCCACCATTCTCTATTTCAGATTTCTCTTTGTTAGGGGATGGTTTTGAATTAGGGATTGCATGATCGTAGAGGGGAAATGTTTGCTGTGCCATTGTCAAAATAATGGATTGAACGGATACCAGGAACAGGATAATTTTCTTCATGTGTAAGAGAAATTAGATTGAAAAAAAAATCTACCGTGTAGCAATAAGCGATTTTTAGAACGCCAATTTCATTGGTACTTTATCTGTTAACAGAACCACATAAAACTAAGAATTCTCTATTCAAAAAAAAGCCCTGAAATAACAGGGCTTAATGTTGCTGATATTTTTTTTAAATGACAATCATGGCATCTCCATAGCTAAAGAAGCGGTATTTGTCTTTAATGGCTTTTTTATAAGCTTCCATCGCCAGGTCATAACCTGCAAAAGCACAAGTCATAATCAGCAAACTTGTTTTTGGCAAATGAAAGTTTGTCACCAGTGAATCGGCAATATTGAATTCATATGGTGGATGTATAAAATGATTTGTCCAGCCCTCAGAAGGCTTTAATAATTTTTCTGCGGTAAAAGAACTTTCCATGGCACGCATGGTAGTGGTTCCTATTGAGCATATCCGGTGACCGTCTTTTTTTGCTTTGTTTACAATATTGCAGGCAATTTCTTCAATATGGTAATATTCCGCATCCATTTTATGCTTGCTCAGATCTTCCACTTCAATTGGTCTGAAGGTGCCGAGCCCTGTGTGCAAGGTTACCTCTGCAAAACGCACTCCTTTAATTTCAAGGCGTTTGATCAATTCTTTGCTGAAGTGTAAACCAGCTGTAGGTGCGGCAACTGCACCTTCATGCTTGGCATAAACAGTCTGGTATCTTTCTTTGTCTTCTTCGTCGGGTTTGCGTTTAATGTATTTAGGCAATGGTGTTTCACCCAGTACTTCCAGCATCTGGCGGAACTCGCTGTCGGTTCCATCCCACAAAAAACGAATGGTTCTTCCCCGGCTGGTGGTATTGTCAATTACTTCTGCAACCAATTCATCTGTTTCGCCAAAATACAATTTGTTACCCACACGGATTTTCCTTGCGGGATCAACAATTACATCCCACAGGCGGTTGGGTTTGTTAAGTTCACGCAATAAAAACACTTCAATCTTTGCACCGGTCTTTTCTTTACGGCCATACATACGTGCAGGAAATACTTTCGTATTGTTAACTACAAATACATCCTTATCATTGAAATAATCCTGTATCTCGTGAAAATGTTTGTTTTCCATCTGGCCGGTATGCCGGTGAACAACCATCAGCCGGCTGTCTTCACGTCTTTTTGCAGGGTTTTGGGCGATAAGATTAAGAGGAAGGTCAAAACGGAACTGAGAAAGTTTCATGTATCAATCTAATTTAGATAATTGCCGCATGATACAAACAGATGCGCAGGAACAGGGAATGATAGCAAGCGATTCCTGCAAACCTAATTATGGAACACCAGGTTTGAAATCATGTTACGGCATGATTTTTAAGTGGGCAAAGGTAATACAAAACACGCACACAATACAAGAAAGGTTAAAAATTGATGTGAAGCATGTGTTGGACCAGATTTGAAGCCTGGGTCAATTAAAAAGCAACTTTAAAATTACCTGCGATCGCCTGTGACCATTGTAGCTTATTTGCCAAATAATACTGCGATGGAGGTAGCAATTTTCTCTCCATCCATTGCAGCACTCACAATACCACCGGCATAACCGGCACCTTCACCTCCGGGGTAAAGATTTTTAACCTGGGGGTGATGAAGCAAGTGTTGAACGCGTGGAATACGAACGGGTGAAGAAGTCCTCGATTCTGTGGCCAGAACGATTGCTTCATTGCTTAAGTAACCGTGCATCTTTTTACCAAATTGTTTAAATCCTTCCTGTAAACTTTTAGTAATAAAACCAGGCAATACTTTTTCTAATTGTGTAGCATGAGTGCCTGGCAGATAGGAGCAGGCGGGCAGCGTTGCGGAGGATCTACTGTTTACAAAATCAGTCATTCTCTGGGCGGGTGCAACAAATTTACCACCACCTGCAGTATAGGATGCCTGTTCAACCAATTGTTGAAAATGCATGCCGTTAAGCGTTCCCTTTAATGATAGTCCGGATATAGGAATTGGCAATGAATGAATATTTTTCTTCAGGAATTCATAGCAGTCATTTTCATTTACTTCAGTTACGATTCCCGAGTTTGCAAATGGATTATTTCTTTTAGATGGGCTCCAACCGTTTACCACAAGTTCTCCCTCACTGGTAGCAGCCGGTGCTATGATACCACCCGGACACATGCAGAAAGAAAATACGCCCCGATTATTTACCTGTTGAACAAGTGCATAAGAGGCCGGTGGTAAAAAAACATCCCGGTTATCACAATGGTATTGAATACTGTCAATTAAAGATTGTGGATGTTCCACCCTTACTCCCAATGCAAAAGGTTTTGCTTCAATAAATACTTTTTTATTGTGCAGCAACAAAAAAATGTCCCTCGCGGAATGACCGGTAGCCAGTATCACTGCATTCGCTTCAAAAATTTCACCATCATTGGTTAGAACGCTTTTTATTACCTCTTTCTCTATGATGAAATCAGTTACTTTTTTTTCAAAAAGGAAAATTCCGCCGCTCGCTGTAATTTGTTTGCGGATGGCAGTTATTATTTGCGGTAGTTTATTGGTGCCAATATGCGGGTGCGCTTCATATAATATATTTTCTGCTGCTCCAAACTGTACCATCAGGTTCAGTACATTATTTATATCACCCCTTTTATTGCTGCGAGTGTATAATTTACCATCACTGTATGTGCCGGCTCCGCCTTCACCAAAGCAATAATTACTGTCGGGATGAATGATGCCATCTTTATTCAATCTTGCCAGGTCTCTTCTTCGGTCACGGACATTCTTTCCTCTTTCAAGGATAACTGGTTGAATACCATTTTCAATAAGTTTCAGCGCTGCAAACAAACCGCATGGGCCCGCACCTATGATAATTACTTTTTTATTGGCACCTGAGACATCTTTGAATTGAACCGGTTCAAAAACAGCGTCAAAAAATGGCTCATCAATAAATGCAATGAGCGTTAAATGGATCCAGACCTGTTTGCTCCGGGCGTCAATTGATTTTTTGCGTATACTGTAACCGGTAACCGATGAAATAGGTTTACCAATTGTTTTGCTGATGTACTCAGTAATAGTGGAATCATTAACTGCTTCAGAAGGCAGGAGCCTGATAGTAAGTTGTTGTTGCATGTGTCTGGTATTTTACCGGAAAACAATCCGGCAAAAATAGGTTGTTGCCATCTTCCCTGTTATTCAATGCGAATTATTCTGTGTCAGTTATATTTTAGGGATGTGAATGCTTTTTCAAACATACATTTTGTTTCTTGATCACTTTAGCCAGCCTGATTTTTTTACCGGGAAAAACAAAAATCAGATTGAACGGCGTCAAATACATGTATCTTCATCTCAACCTGAAAATTGTTATAATAGATCGCAGGGACATTTAAATTGTTTGTAAATATTATTGCAGGACTTGCGTTTTAACTTCAAATCTCTCTTTGTGTATGAAAAGCAGTTATTTTACTGTGAGCGATATTGAACAATTCAATCAGTACTTTACAATAAGACTGATTGATATAAATGCTTGGTTTGGGAAATTTTATACACAATCTAACTGAATGAAGTTGTATTCCAGATAACAATACAAAAAAATGACCAAACCGAAACAATATATTTGCCTTCAATATGACTATAATTTCACATGTTTTTGCGAAAAAACCAATAAGTGCTTCATTCCCGGGTAAGAAGTAGAAAACAAGTGAATAAAAAATTTTTTTTTCAACAAAAAATTTTGATATTCGTTCCCCTGCGTTACTTTTCAAACCAGTTCCAATCAAATCATCCTATGAAAAAAAATCCCTTAAAAAAATAATACAATAACTCACTATAAACTGCTTATTCAATAATGGCCAAAACGTTTGATAAAGTCTGGAGCAATTGTCTGGAAATAATTAAGGATATTGTTGAATGGCAGCATTTCAATACCTGGTTTCAACCCATTAAGCCGGTAGAATTAAAGAACAACGTTTTGGTAATACAGGTTCCCAGCCAGTTTTTTTATGAGTACCTCGAGGAACATTATGTAAATTTACTGGCAAAGACTTTGCGTAGGATATTGGGCAAAGATGCCCGTTTGGAATATCGAATCATGGTTGATAGCGGCAATCATAATAATAAACCGCTTACCATGGATGTTCCTGCACAAGGATATAAAAGTTTTGCAAGCAATGAAATGGATTTTCCGCTTATTATAAATACGCCTGTCAAGAATCCGTTTGTGATACCGGGTCTGAAGAAAATGCAGATAGACCCTCAGTTAAATTCTTCTTATACATTTGAAGCGTTTGTTGAAGGTGATAGTAACAGGGTGGCACGCAGGGCCGGTAAAACGGTTGCTGAAAAGCCCGGGGCAAATTCCTTTAATCCATTAGTGATATATGGTGGAGTAGGTTTGGGGAAGACTCACCTTGCACAGGCCATAGGAAATGAAGTAAAACGCCTGCATAGTAATAAAGTGGTTTTGTATGTGAGTTCTGAAAAGTTCATCAATCAATTTATTGATCACAGCCGCAACAATGCAATCAATGATTTTATTCATTTCTACCAATTGATTGATGTATTAATAATTGATGATGTACAGTTCTTCAACAGGGCAGAAAAATCGCAGGATGCTTTCTTTGCTATTTTCAATCATTTGCACCAGAGTGGTAAGCAATTGGTGTTAACAACCGATAAACCACCAAAAGATCTTGAAGGTGTGCAGGAAAGATTGCTGAGCCGATTCAGGTGGGGATTGAGTGCCGATTTACAAGTGCCGGACTATGAGACCAGGATTGAAATATTAGAAAAGAAAATGAAGAATGATGGATTGGATATGCCGAAGGAAGTTGTTAAGTACCTGGCATATAATATAAATAGCAATGTGCGTGAATTGGAAGGAGCATTGATATCTCTTTTGGCACAATCTTCGCTCAACAGAAGGGAAATCGATTTAGACTTGGCGAAAAAAGTGCTTCGGAATTTCGTAAAAACCTCCTCAAAAGAAATCACGATAGAAACCATTCAAAAGATGGTATGTGATTATTTTGATGTGTCCTATGATAAGCTTTTACAAAAAACACGCAAACGTGAAATTGTGCAAGCGAGGCAGATAACTATGTATCTGGCAAAAGCATTTACAAAAAATTCGCTCAAAACTATCGGTGAACATTTTGGAGGCAGGGATCATACCACTGTTATTCATTCTTGTCAGACCGTAAAAGATTTGATTGATACAGACAATGTTTTCAGAGAAAATGTGATGGAATTACAGCAGAAAGTACAACTGGCTGCCATGTAAAATGTAATCCACTGAAATAATATTTAATGAATCCCGGTAAAGCCGGGATTCTTTTTTTGGAGTTGATGTGTTAATTGCTATTTTTGCCGCCCGCAAACAATAGCAGATCAAATTTTTTGTGAACCGGTGTTTGAGTATTTCAGCTGAAGGTGAGGTGGATGAGTGGCTGAAATCAGCAGTTTGCTAAACTGCCGTACGGGTTAAACTGTACCGAGGGTTCGAATCCCTCCCTCACCGCTAATATTAATTAGCTTAGCTTTACTGAGCTAATCATAAAACCGGGAAGTAGCGCAGGCCGGTAGCGCACCTGGTTTGGGACCAGGGGGTCGCAGGTTCGAATCCTGTCTTCCCGACATCACAGGACAAAGTGGAATTATTTCCATTTTGTCCTTTTTTATTTTCGTTCAAACCCTTGTCCAGATTGTATATTAGCTGCACAGCTTCATTAACACGGGTAGTTCGAAGTACGTATCCGTCAAAAGTCATTTTTTCCGGATACATCGAACTTATTACCTCCCGCTTTTTCTCAACATCCCCCTTTTCATAAATATAATCCAGTTGCAAAAGTGTTTTTATTCCCGCGCTTAACAGCCCTTTTATATTTAGTGTTTCATCATTCCCATTACCAAGTTTTGCTTCAAGTTTTTCCAATTTATTACTATAATCGGCTTTCATTTCGCGAAAATCTGCTGGCTCAATTTGTTTGGAGGAAAGTAATTCCCGGATATAAGCAAGCTTTTCTTCCAACGCTTTTATCTGGCTTGTGAGCTGTTTATTATCATTTTGTAAATGACAGGTTTGCTCCTGCCAAGCTTCCTGAATGATTATTTTGTATAACCCTTCCATTGCCGGCCTGGGAATATATTTTTTTAACTCACTTACAAATTGCCCATTTACAAAATCTGCTCTGAAGCGGCTGGTACAGCCGCCAAAACAATGGTAATAGGAATAATGACGGGTATGCCCTTTGGAAGCACTACCCGTTAATAATTTCCCGCACCGGGGGCAAATAATAAAACCACGCAAGGGAAGTGTTGCATTTGAAACAACTTTAAGCCGGTAATTTCTTTTCCTTCCATCCAACACATCCTGCACCTGGTAATACAAGCTTTCCGGAATAATGGGTTCGTGCAATCCTTTTACAAAACAGCTGCCTTCTTCCTTATATTTTGGAATAAATATTTTCCCGCAATACACCGGGTTACGGATGGCAAACCAAAAAAGACTTTTGGTGGGAGTAAATCCCTTTTCTTTTGCCATCGTAAATATTTGTTCCGTATTATAAACCCCTTCTGCAATTTTTGAAAATACCCACCTTAGAATGCCCGCTTGCGGCTCTTTTGGTTCAATAAATTTTCTGCCTGTTTCGTCAATCTTATTCTTATAGCCAATCGGAGCAAGCCCCATGTAGCGGCCTTCTTTTCTGGCCCTGCGCATACCATGAATCACATTCAACGCCCGGCGGTCATTCTCCACTTCCGGTGCTGCCAAATAAAAGGCCAGCATCATTTTGTTTTCCGGGATGGATAAGTCGAGAGGCTGTTCAATGGCCTGCGGCTCTATACCCAGTTTACGAAGTGTACTTATCATTTGGTAGGCATCACCTGCATTGCGGCTAAAGCGATCCCATTTAAGAAATAAAACCAGGTCAGCTTGCCCTTTCTGCCTTCGCAGTTCCGAAAGATAGTTTTTCCATTCCGGGCGGTTAAAGGTTTTAGCAGAATGATCTTCAAGAATTACTTTCCGGATTGCAATTGTATTAATATCACAATACCTGCGTAACAATTCTTCCTGACTACGCTGGGAATAGCCTTTTTCTGCCTGTTCATCCGTACTCACCCGGATGTATAAATCTGCTGTCTTCATTGGTTTAGATATTGAGTGACGGCTATGGCAGCCAATTTTCTCAAAAATTCCAAAATCAATTTTGCCTGTTCGATTGTTACGTCCGTCCCGGACTGACGCAACATCTCAACCGCCTTTTCAGGTTGTAGCTTTTCCATCTTACACCTCCTCACTTTAAATATCACACTTCACAAATACACCAGCGTAAGCGTATTTAATTTACCATACCAAGATACAAATTTTGCTATGCTTAAACTAATTTTGACATAACTTTATTTGAAAGAACTCTTCCTGTGCTTAGGTTCGTCTGGGCCGGGAATCTGATACAGTTTAATTCAATTTGATGCAACTTTACTTGTTGCCAGCATTCATAGAAATGATTAAATAATTTTACAGTAAAAACACCCTGAACACCTGTGAATGGAAAACTCCGGCAAGGCATATAAAGTTACCTATAAAACTTATTTCAATGAAAGATTGAAAAAAAGCTTTTTTCACACAACACTCATGCATCCTTTGTATGTGCAGTTGATTTTTGATCGTACTCCCCTCTATTTCAAAAGTTATTATTACGACCTTTTTTCAAAATCAAAGTATGCCATCCGGGTAGCAGGTCGTGTTTTCACCCCGGACATAAAAGAAATAATTACAAAAGAAGAAAAACTGGCTGAATTTATTATTGATAAAAATCTGCCAAGTTTTTCCCTTGATCTTTTTAAAAAGGAATATGCTTTTTACAGCAGGGATTTACTAGATATCATGGAAGCAAGTTTTATGGATTATCTGTTTATCTTTCTCCAGGATGAAGGAATGGCCTTCTTTGCTGAGACAATTAGAAATGGAGCCGCAGATTGCAAATTATATGACCTGGCACTCGATATGAAAAAAGCACTTCACCCTTCATTATACAAAAAGTTTATTGAAAACTCATTTTATTTAGCCCCACCTTATTTGCCACTGTACGCTTTTACAGAAAAGCCCAAACGGACTCCTTTCCGGATGCTGAGTGTAATGGAATGGGAACAACCAGCTACCAAAGAAAAGTTTGCTGCTTTTTTTGCGTTGCATTACCCGGACAATAACCTTACTGAAGCATTGGAAAAAATACAGGAATGGGTAAACAAATAAAATACTTTTTAAGAATAATAAATTGCCGAAAAAGCTTGACTTAACTCCGTCCGGTTCTCATTCCTTTACATCGTAGCACCCGGCCTTACAAAAGGCCGGGTCAATAGCAAGGTTTTTGGTAAAAAAATACGGCCTGATAAAATGCCCCTTTTTGTTACAAGGTCTGCTCCACTCCACCGAAGCCTTAATATTGCCGCAGAAGGGCGGAGATTTTTTAGTCAAAACCACCTGGGGCAAGCGAAATGAGCGACAGCGCCCCTCGTTTCGCGCAGAGACTTTGCTTTGACCCGACCTTTTGGAAGATATTTGCTAAGGCATGGAAAGGAATGTAAATAATAGCCTGTATTTCAAGTTAGGTGAACTACAGATGGCTTGATCGTCACCTTGAATGTGTTGTTTCTTCATTTTATGAGTGGTTATCAAAGGATTAGCTTAGTCTGATATCATTCACAGTAATGCAAAAAAATAAAGGTAAATTGCTGAATATAATGCTTTAAGAATTAGTTTTTTTACTGTATCATAAACTCTGATGTTCTTGAACTTTATTTAAAAAAACCAATCATGCCCCAGGCAGATCAAGATAAAAAAAAAATTCTTTCTAAAAATCTCTTCCCGGTTGTAGGCATTGGCGCATCTGCCGGAGGGTTGGAAGCTTTCAAAAAACTGGTAAAAGCTATACCTAAAAACTCTGGCATGGCTTACATCTTAGTGCAGCATCTGCACCCTGATCATAGTAGCTCATTACCAGAAATTTTGCAACGGGAAACGACTATTCCTGTTCATGAAATAAGTGATAATGTAGAGGTGAAACCCAACCAGGTTTATATTATACCATCCAATAAAATGCTGGTGGCAACAGATGGTATACTTCAATTAAGCCCAAGGCCCTCGAAAGATCAGAAGAATATGCCTATTGATATTTTCTTTTCTTCGCTGGCAGAGGTTCACCAGAGTCATGCGATAGGAATAGTATTATCCGGTACAGGTGCTGATGGTACAATGGGATTAAAAGATATTAAAGGGCAAGGCGGAATTACTTTTGTGCAGGACCCTGCTAGCGCTGCTTACGATGCCATGCCACAAAACGCTATTAATGCGGAAGTAGCAGATTTTATCCTGGCTCCTGAAAATATGCCCCAACAATTGCTGGAGCTTAACCGGGCTTTTAATATTCTTCCATCAATTGATAAAGCCATCCCGGGCCAGCTAACGGATGATGAAAGTTTTAAACAGATACTTGCCCTTATTCGTAGCCGCAAAGGCGTTGATTTTACTTATTACAAACAGACCACTATCCGCAGGCGCATTCTTCGCCGCATGGCGATACTAAAACTGGATAAGATTGTTGATTACCTAGAGGATCTGAAACAAAACAAGCCTGAACAGGATATTTTATTCCAGGATCTGCTGATACCAGTCACGTGTTTTTTTCGTGATCCTAAAACCTTTGAGAATTTATGTGAAATCGTGTTCCCTGAAATTATTAAGGATAAATCGTCCGCTAATCCTCTACGCATCTGGATAGCCGGTTGTTCTACGGGTGAAGAAGTTTATTCTATGGCCATATGCTTGCATGAATATCTGAGTGATAAGATTTCTACTATCAAAATACAAATATTTGCAACCGATATTTCGGAAAAAGCAATTGCGAAAGCAAGGACAGGCTTATACCATAAAAGAGAAATACAAGGTGTTTCTGATTCACGCTTACAGCTCTTTTTTACCAAAGCTGATGGCAGTTACCAAATAAAGAAAGTAATCAGGGATATGTGTGTTTTTGCCAGTCATAATTTTTTAAAAGACCCGCCGTTTGCAAAACTAGATCTGATCAGTTGCCGTAACGTACTTATTTATTTCGAACCTTTTTTACAAAAAAAAGCGTTTACTACTTTTCATTACGCACTCATTGAAAAAGGATATTTGTTATTGGGAAAATCAGAAACTACCGGCAGCTCTTCAGAACTTTTTCTTCCTGTTGGAAAGAAAGAAAAGTTATATACCAGGAAACGTCTTCCCGGAAGATTCATGAACGTTGCTTCGGAACGTAGGGAAGAAACGCTGAAAGACAAAGATTATGGGATACGCAGTAATGACAGAAAAAGAGATGACTTCCAGAAAAATGCAGATGATATTATATTATCCAAATACGCTCCGGCCGGAGTGATAGTAAATGAGCAACTTGATATTGTACAATTCCGGGGATCAACAGGTGATTTTTTGGAACCCTCACCCGGCAAAGCAAGCCTGAATGTATTGAAAATGGCCCGGGAAGGCTTGTCTTTTGAGCTTCGAAATGCCTTACACAAATCAAAAACCACCAACGATGTTTTTAGTAAAGAAGGCATACCCATTAATAAAGGAAAAAGATTAATCACCATTGAGATAATTCCCTTATCTCAGGCAATTGATCCACATTTCCTGATTCTTTTTAGCGACACTATAATGACCAGGCGATCTGGCCTCAATGATCAGCAATCGAACACCAGCGACATAAAAGACGAAGAAAATAGCCGTAACCGTCAATTAGAAAAAGACCTTCTCCAAGCCCGTGAAGATATGCGGGGCATAAGCGAAGAACAGGAAGCTGCGAATGAAGAACTGCAAAGTGCTAATGAGGAATTGCTGAGTGGAAGCGAAGAATTACAAAGCTTGAATGAAGAACTCGAAACCAGTAAAGAAGAATTGCAAAGTACCAATGAAGAACTAATCACGGTGAACCAGGAACTGTTTGATCGCAACGAACAGCTAAATCATGCCCGCATATATGCAGAAACTATTGTTACTACTATACATGAGCCTTTGTTGATCCTCAGCCACGACTTTAGGATAATAAGCGCCAACAAATCGTTTTATAAGGACTTTTCCATATCCGAAGAACAGGCTATTGGAAAAGTTTTATTCGAGCTGCAAAATAATCAATGGGATATACCCGGGATGCGCAGCAAGTTTTTGAGAATTCAAACAGAGAACGAAAGGTTTCTCGAATGGGAAATTACCTATTCATTCCCATCAGTAGGTAGCCGCACCATTTGCTTTAATGCACAACCTATCCAGAAGGAAAATGGCGAGAATTGGATAATGCTGGCCTTTAACGATATTACTTTATGGAAAGAGAAAGAAAACATTGAAAAAAAGAATGCGGAAGATTTGAAAATAATATTAGAAACGCTTCCTCAAATCACCATAACGGCCTCACCGGACGGCTCGTCAACCTATTTTAATCAATTTTTCCTCAGTTATACTGGAATGGATTTTACTGATGCGCTTGAGCAGGGATGGGAATCGGTGGTGAAACCTGAAATGCTGGCGGAAATAAAAAAATTATGGAGGCACTCTATAGCCACAGGTAAAGATTTTAATATGGAATTGCAGTTGAAAAGAAAAAGTGATGACATTTATAGGTGGCATCTATGGCGTGCGTCGGCTATACGAAATGGTGAAAACATTATTACCTCCTGGGTAAGTGCTGCAACAGATATTCATGATCAGAAAACAAAAGAGGAAGCAAAAGATGAATTTATTAGTATTGCCAGCCACGAATTGAAGACACCACTCACGACAGCTAAAGCCTATATCCAATTGTTGCAGTCAAGCATGGAAGATGGAAATAGTAAAGATTTGCTATATGTGCAAAAGGCTAATCTGTCCATAGACAGGTTGAATAGTCTGATAGCGGAATTACTGGACGTGAGTAAGATACAAAATGGAAAACTACCCCTGAATATAACAACGTTTAATTTTGATCAAATGCTCGCTGCCGCTATAGAGGATGTTCAGCATGCATCGCCCGGATATAGTATTATAAAAACCGGAGAAATAAAACACGGAATAAAAGGGGACAATCAACGATTGCAGCAGGTAATGATAAATTTATTGTCTAATGCCGTGAAATATTCACCAGATGCTGATAAAGTCTTTGTTAATGTGGTTGAGGAAAATAGTGAGGTGAAAGTTTCAGTAAAGGATAGCGGAATTGGTATACGGAAAGAGAACTTGGAGAAAATATTTGAACGTTACTACAGGGAAGATGGAAGGGCATTTTATTTCCAGGGCCTGGGTATAGGGCTTTTCATTTCTTATAATATTATTCAACGTCATAATGGCAAAATATGGGTGGAAAGCGAACAAGATAAGGGAAGCACTTTTTATTTCACATTACCAATTTAAAGGTATGAAAAAATGTATTTTGATTTTCGATGACGATCAGGAAATATTGTTTGTCTGTAAGGTAATTTTAGAGAAACAAAATTACCGGGTGGAAACCAGGACAAGATGCGATAATATTATTGAAGATATCCGGGAGATAAAACCCGAACTTATTTTGATGGATGTAAGAATACCTGAGATAGGTGGGGAAAAGGCAGTAAAATTGGTAAAGGACAATGAGGACATCACTAGTATACCCATTATTCTTTTTTCTGCAAATACTGAAATTGAGGAAATTTGCAAAAGGTCAAACGCAAATGGGTTTTTACCAAAACCTTTCGACGTTACTGATTTATTGGCTATGGTGCAAAAAAAATTGGAGGTGAGGCATCAAGTTAAATAATCTGAAAAAAAAATCGCCTTATATTCGCTTTTTCACCAAGGCCAGTTTTTCGAGAATAGTATAGCAAGATAAAAGATGATAGGACAAGTGTTACCTGCGGTGTAAAAATATATCCCAACCCTATAAAAAAAATCCTTAGTTGTCGGATTAAATAGTAGCTATTACACTTTAATGCTGGAGAATGCCTATAACTTCTGACAAATTATTTCGTGATTGTAATACGCCTAAGTTATTACAGAAAAGTATGTATTATAAAATGAAAATAGCAACCATGACTTGTGCGCATTCTACTCTTCCTTTTGAATGATTTTATTATAAGCACTATCCATTAGCCGTTTAATCACTTTCCCGTTTTGAGAATAAAGATAATTCCAGGCTTTCTTAACTCGGTCATTTTGCAACTGTTCATACCTTATATCTTTTTGGTTATCGCTTAAATGGACGCTCCATTTATAAAGGCTGGTAATAAATAACATAATTGTCAGCCACATAAACCAGCGGCCAAAAACTATCTTGTAAAAAAGTTTTGCATCCTGTTCAGGAAATAGCAAAATCTGAAACTTTTTGGTCGCATTTTTTTGCTGACTGGCTGTTCTCAATTGCATATCATTAATCCCATTCTTAATAATTTCTTCGATAGACTTTGTGCCAATTGGCGGGCTTATAATTTTAAGGTTTTGCAACCCTTCATTAAAACTATTAACTGTAACGGTTAACTGGTTAATTGCGGCAACCTGGTCGTCACTAATTTTGTTTGCATTCTGCTGTACCTGTAGCATTTCTTTCAACACAAGTTCCAACGTATCTTTTTCCTGTTCCTCCATTTTTTTCACTGCCCCCATAAGATTCTTTTTTATTATTTAATAGTGTTGTTAGAGATGATGTCTCTGCCGTTTTTTCTGTTTCATTTTTCTGAGTAATTCATGAGGTAATTGGTCAGGGATTTGGTCAGGCTTCATGACTAGAGTAATCAGCTCAGCAATTTGTTTTTGCAAGTCGATAACAGGCTCCCTTTCATACCCATTAAATTTGATGTCGCCTGGAATTATTTTTTCAGTTAAAGCTTGTGATCTTCTAATGTTCTGGTATTGCTGTTTTGGAGATAATTCCGGCTGATTTAATTTTAATAATTCCTTGACTGCAAGCTCTTGTTTTAAGGCCAAGATTTTTTCAATTTTCATCAAAGAAAAACCCGCTTCACTACCCTTTATTTTTACTTTTTTATCATCAATAAAAGAGATGCCCCGGCCCTTTAAAACCTGGTATCCCAGCCCTTTCATTTTTTGCTCAAACTCGTTGTAGTTTCTCGACTGTTTTAAAGTCTGCTGAATATCTGTTTTTAACTGCTCCTTCCGAACGTCCTGCCGGGGAATTAACCGCTGTTCTTTGGATAAAAATTGCCGTGGGCTAAGTACCTGTTTAAGTTCAAATTTCAGTTCCATTTTACGGCAATACGAAGCTATTTTTTGGAAGTTCCGGCTGTCGCTGACAGTTCTTTTATCGTAGCCCACCCGGTTGGCCACAATATGCAAATGCTGGTGATTGGTATCCCGGTGATGGATGACTATATACTGGTTGTTTTCAAATCCCATATCCTTTGCACAATCCTGGCACATTTCCATCAGTTTATCTTTGGATAATTGTTCTCCCGGCGAAAGACTTAATGTAATATGTAAAACAGGTTTTGAAAGCTTTGGATTTAAGTGCCTGACCTCGTTAAATTGCTGTATCAATTCTTTCTGGTTACCGTAGCATTGGTTGAACAGCAGAATCTCTGCCCTGTTCTTCATTGCCAGTTCTTGTTTTTGATCCGGTAGCTTATCATTCAGGCAATACAGCAAGCAGCCTTTAAAGGATTTCCCTATTGCAATTTTACCGATCATTTAGTGAGTTTTTTATTGCTTCAGCAAGCTTTTTCAAATCCCTGGATTGCACTTCCAAACCGGCTCTTTCCAGTGCATCCAATTGTTCAATTCCGTTCCTTTTTTTGGCGATTTGATTGAGGTTAGCAGCCAGGTGATTCAGTGTTCCGGTGAACTGCAAAATTTCTAACGGAATGGATTTTTCCGGTCTGTCAATTTTTCCGGTCAGTCCCATTTCACGTAAATATTCTGAAACAGAAAGGTTCGCCGTTTTTGCTTTTTCTTCTATTTCCTTTCTTTCACTCAAAGAACATTTAATGGCCAGCAATTGGTCTTTTTTTACGTCCTTTCTGGGACGGCCTCCTTTGTTTTTGGTATGTGTTTTAGCCTCTCCCATTATCTTTCTCACTGTTTAGTTTTTTGAATCCCGCTGGTAAGCGGGATGAGAAAAACTGCCTTCCGAATGCGCCAGCATGAGGAAGCCAGCGTTTCGGTTTAACCGAAACATAGCTGGCTACTGAAATTTAAAAATGTCTTCCTAATCTCTTGCTTTGTCTTTGTCGAGGTTCCTGTTGTCTTATGAGATATTCGTTTAAGTCTTTATATTTTTTATAGTAGTGGCTTTGGTCAATGTATTTTTTTGACCATTGCAATGCTGTTTGAGTAAATTTTATTCCTGCTGAATCCCTGTCTAAAAAAAGATGAACATGTTCGTGTTGCTCCATTCTTTCCCGTTGCTTCTGAAAAAATGAGAGGGAGTTTAGAACCAGAAAATTTGTCAGTGGCGGAGAATCTTGTTTATTGATTGCCTGGTGGGACAGGAAATTAAAGAAGCCTTCAAAAACATTTAACTGCTCTTTATTGTGCTCAAAAAATGTAACGTCCTTTGGGGAGCTGCTGCCCTTGAAATGGGGGCTTCTTAATTCAAATCCTCCGGCATTATTTTGAAAGCCGATTACGGTTCTGGTTTTATCGTATAAAAGGAAGTCAACTTCTTTGCAAAATTTCACTGCAATCGACAAAGGGATACGCCTTTTTTCCAGGTATTTTAAAAGCGATATCTCTGATAGTGGTCTTTCCTCCAGAATAGTGATTTTGCTTTCATTTACTGTTTCTTTTTTTTCATCAGCAAAGGAAGGAGCGGAGGCTGGCAAATTGTGTGTTGGAATCTGCTGGCGAAAAAAGGACGTAGGGATATTTTGATATTGGGATAGATGCTCCAAAAAGTTACTTACCGAACAGTTAAAATAAAGTATCCCGAAATCAACCAGCTTGCCACCTTTCCCAATGCCGTGGTCATACCATACGTTCATGCTCCGGTTTACCTTAAATGAAGGCGTTTTTTCTTCTCGTAACGGCGATAGAAACCAGTAGTCATTGTTTCTGTTTTTTTTGGGGTAATGTCCCAGCGCTGCCAGATAATCTACCAAATCGATTTGTTTGGCCTCAGCGGCCATTAGTTTTTTCATACACCTCATTTTTCATTTTCACAACTAATATCTCACTAACACAAATTCACAAATTATTCTGTTTACAATCCCGGTCTTTTGCGAGGCTTTCTTTGCCGGGAAGCATTTGGGTTAAGATTGGTTTTTTTGGATAGCAGGATCTTTGCTTGGTCAGGCTTAAAAACAAGGGCGGTATTTTCTACTGCTTTTCTGAGCCTGCTTTCCATTTCCTTCAAAGAAATTTCCCTAGTTAAAAAACTAATTTTTTCTTCCTTGTTAAAATCATTAAAATAGAGCAGGGCATTATATGCCATCTGTACATTTACATCGGGGTATTTTTGCACAAACCCTTCAGTGATTTTTTGCAATGGCAGTTGTTCCAGGAGAAAATGCATATCCATAAAATCTTTTAACCGGGTTCCACTATGCAAAATTGCGTTTAATTTCATGGCGCCAATATCCTGAAGCGAGAGCATTCTTATTCCATCCACGTTTTCAACCTTATATAATAATGGATACTGATGGGTAATCATATCCACCTTAATTCCATTAATAAAACAAAATATGCCGTTCTTTAAGGTCTTAATATTTCCAGTATTGTAGGTTTGGGCTAAATGACGGCTGAGGTAAAGAGAATCAAAATTCCGGTCAGTGAATAGGTCAATATCCACCGAGATGCGGTGACCCAATTTCAGGGAAAGTGCAGTGCCGCCTACGAGGTTAAAAGAACCCAACTCTTTATCCTTAATCAATTCTTTAATCAGATCCAGTGTCCCGGCCTCGACTGTTTGCGTGTATAACATAACAATTCTTCCTTGCGGAGTGGGAAATATGCGCATACTTCTTCGATGGCATAGTCAGGCAGAAATTTAAGTTCTTTTTTGAGAACATCAATAACTTGGGTTTTGCCGTAGAACCGAATCATTTCTGTCCATTCTTCGGGTGTGCCTCTCTCAAGAACTCTTTCTATAACAGTAAGATATTCTTTTCTCCATTCTATGTCATCATACCTGAACTCCCAGAACAACCGCCTCGGTAAATCAGGCTTATCTTGTATGGATGCTTTCCTTCCCATTTTTTAAAGTTACAAAATCTATTTTTAGCTCTAAAATTTGAAATATTTGTCTTCCTTAATTTAGCCGCTTTACTACCTAACATAAGTGGCTGATACTAAGCAACAATATTTGCCAGTCTCTGTAAATCCATGATAAATAAGTTCGAAAATTGTACAGGGAGGGCGACTCAAAGGACAAGTTGGAATTACTTCCGCTTGTCCTGTTTTTATTTTCGCTCTAAACCTCACCCATACTGTATATCAGACGAACGGCTTCATTGATGCGATTCGTTCGTAATGAAAATCCATCGAAAGTCATTTTTTCGGGATACAGCTAACTAATTACCTATCGTTTCTTTTCAATAGCTCTTGTTTCCTGAACATAATCAAACTTGAAGAGTTTATTTACTCCTTTATTCCGGAATTGGGAAAAATAATCAACCCATCAGGTAAGCCAATCCATCGTTTACAGTTTCACATAAATCATTTACCTTCTTTTGCTGGCACATTGCTTTAAATTGATCCCTTATAACTTTATATTCGTTATGTATAGGGCATGGGTGAGTGGCAGAGCATTTGCTTAATCCGAGCCCGCATTGATCAAAAACCTCTTTCCCATCAATGGCATCGATAGTTTTAATGATTGCCTGGTTTTTTTGTTTTTCAGAGATATAAAATCCACCAGTTGGACCCTTCGCACTATTAATTAGCTCTTCTTTAACCAGCGTTTGCAGCATTTTGCCAACAGAGTGTTCGCTGGCATTAATAAATTCCGCAATTTCTATAATACTGGCTTTCTCTCCCGATTCAAATTTTGAAGCAAGGAATATCACCGCTTTAATGGCTGTTTTGCAAGTAAGACTAAGCATTTATTGTTCGTTTAAATATTTACGTCCTTCGGCTGAAATCATTTCATGATTCCAGGGTGGATCAAAGATTAATTCTATTACAGGTTCGTATTCAGGGAAGCTTAATTTCAAATTTTCTTGCACAGCATTAGTTATAGATTCCCCCATCGGACAAAATTGTGTGGTAAGTGTCATTGAGCAATAAATCTTCTTTTCACTTTCATCAAAGTCCAATTGATAGATCAAACCCAAATCCACAATATTCAACCCTATTTCCGGGTCCATTATATTCTGCAGGCCTGCCAATGCCACCGTGCATTGAATGGTATTATTTGTAATTACATTCATCATAAGAAGCGGGTTTATGCATCAGAAGTTTTATTACATTCCAGTTATACAATAAAGAAGTGAGTAATAATAATGTAGAAGCAATTTGTAAAACAATGGCCGAATGAAGTAAAATACCTGTAGTAAACAAAACAAAACCCAGGATATAAAAAACACTCATCCATTTAAAAATCCTATTGCTAAATAAATCTTTTGGATTGGGGGTTTTACCTTTTCCAGCTAAGCGATGATATACTTTATTCCATACAATAAAAGGCAAGGTTTTAAAAGTCATGCCTAAAATGATGGCAGTAATCCAGCCAAAAAAAATAATAAACCCGTAGGTTATTATGAGATTGACATTTTCTTTTGGAGACAGTATTAATAGAGCTATAATAATTACAAGAATAATTAAAGGCAACATCATCATCAATACAGACAACAAAGAAACTTTCATTTGTTCATCCACTTTTTTGCGAATGCGCTGCCGGTACGATTTCAAACAGAAATTAGCAAACAATACAATGGATGCAGCCACAGCCAGTAATGGGATACTAAACAAAAATTTACTGGCTGCATATAAAAAGATAAAGACGAAAGCCAATAGACCTGCATTTATTAAACCATAAATCCACCAGAGTAACTGCATGTTGCTGTACTTAGAAATTAGGAACATTGGAATCAGACGGGAACCAACTCCCATTACCAGTAATAAAAACCAGCCAACAATACCAATATGTGCATGTAATGGCAGATAATCCAGTGAATCTTTAGGCAGTAAGGGCTCAGTAAAGTTGCAGAGCACAAGGAGACCAACAATTGCAGTAGCCAATAACCACAATGCAGCGGTAAAAATAAAAAAGGCATGCACGTTTTCCTGTTTGCTTTTTGCCATACTTATCGCAAGATTTATCAGATAAGTAATGATGGCTAAGATGATTAATATGCCCCCACACTGGGTATACAAGCCCATGTCAAAAAAATAAAAACCATAGATCAATAGAGGGATACCAATCGCAGCTAAAGTAAAGGAAGCATAGGCCAGTTTATTGCTGTACAATTTACCTTCAATTAATACCGGCACCAATTGATGGCTGGCACCCAGGATCATCATAGTGCACCAGCCAAGCGCCATAATATGTGTAATAGCTAATGTGTGCGGAAGAAAATAATGGCTGGTAATATCACTTGCAGATAACAATAAAAGAATAGTGGCAATAAGAAAAGCAATAGCGGCATAGCCATAAAATGGTAGTACAACTTTCCAGGAAGTGGTCTTTGTGGTTTCAGTATTACCGGCTGTTGAAAACATATCAATCTTTATAAATCAACAAATGTACTTCTGCATCGCTGATTTCTTTGATGCGATAGCTGAACTGCTGTTCCTCCAGTTCGGGTAAAAGGAAGACAGGAATACGTTTATGGTAGACAAACAGGGCTTTATCCTTCGGTAATATTTCTACTGCATCCAGTATAGTGTGCATGGGCAAAGGCATCTCTAATGCTCTTACGTCAATGGTTTCAAGGTTACCTTTAAAACGATTCAAAATTTCATCCCATCCCTTTGAGTAATCGGTTGCTTTTTTTTCAGCTACCAGAATAATATCGCTTTTTTTATAAAAATAAGTGTTCACTAATTCATCACTGATAGGTTCGGCATAGGATTCAAAACCTTGTTTGCCGAGCAAGTGCATTAATGGAGTGGGTTCAAAACTATTGATGATTTTAAGTACAGAACCTGTTTCCAAAACCTTTACTTTTTTTACAATAATGTCAAGCGGATCTTTACCCGATTCAATAACAGGACGTACATCCAACTCAACAATTTTATCAGCAGCAATATTTCTCATAAATGCCGGAACAGGCTTATTTTCATTCTTGGTTCCCGTTAAAACCGCTTCTTTGTCAATTTCAAAACCCAATGGCTGCAACTTCTTGAAAAAATCATCCACACTGCAACCTCCGATTTTTGAGGCCATAATGATGCTGGTTCTTGCGGCTATCACTTTGCGCAATATCGGGTTCCTCAACTTTGTGAATTTGGGTGATATACTTACAATAGCTTCAAGTGCATCAGCATTATGCTTTAGTAAGCTGGCAATTTTTGTATTGGCGTTAATAGTCATCATTATTCAAAGTATTGAGAAAACAGTTTGATTTGCTTTTCAATTTCCCCGAAAATTGTTCTGGCATTTTCAATGCTGTCTGCATTTTTAAGTTCTTTTGTTTTGTCCATTAGTGGTTCCAGCCAATGGTGCAGGGCTTCATGGTCAGCCCCTTTCATTTTACATTCGCTTACCATTTTATTCAAACCATTCTGTAAGCCAATTGCTGTTTGTGAATAATTTTCAAGACTTTCTTTTTTTGCAACGGAGATTATTTTTTGCAGTAAATCCACGTTCAATACTGTAGTTGAATCTGCCTTCCACTTAACTCCGTTATTTAAAGCAAGCCCAGTGACAGAATGTTCAACATGATTTCCGGCGACAGGTTCTGTTCTTATAGTTTTTTCTTTCTCGTTTCTTGCATTACAAGCCAGCAAGAGACTTGTTGCCAATAAGATGGTTAGCTTTTGTTTCATATAATTTGATTTCCTTTTTTTTATCTGATGGCCTTATAATCAAACGTAAGGACTGGTCATAAGTGATGTATTGCCACATCCAGTTGATGAGTACAAACAACCTGTTTTTGATACCGATGATTGACATCAGGTGAACAAACATCCATACAAACCATGCAACAAAACCTTTCAACTTTAATTTGCCAATTTCGGCCAAAGCCAGGTTTCTGCCCACCGTAGTAAGGCTGCCCTTATCCTTATATTTAAAAGCTATAAGAGGCTTTCCTGATTCTATTTTCTGTAAGTTCTTTGCTAAAAGTTTTGCCTGTTGAATAGCCACCTGTGCCACCTGTGGATGCCCCATCGGAAAAGCATCACCCTGCATGAGCGCTATATCACCAATGGCATAAACTTCCGGTAAATTTTTTACCAGGTTATATTGATTTGCCAATATCCTATCGTTTGCTGCAACAGAAGCTGCAGGAATTCCAGGTATAGAAACTCCTCTTACGCCTGCAGCCCAAATAAGACAACGGCTATGTATGGTTTCTCCATTGCTGAGTAATACCGTTTCGCCATCATAATCCTTTACTGCAGTATTTGTTTGTACTTCTACCCCTAAATGATGCAGATACTTTACAACTGTATTACCTGATTGATCACTCATGCCATTTAGCAGACGAGGCGCAGCTTCCAGCAGGTGGATATGCATCTGCCCAAAATTTATTTCAGTATAATCCTTTGGCAGAATCTTTTTTTTCAACTCAGCAATCGCTCCTGCCAGTTCAACACCTGTTGGTCCGCCACCAACGATTACTACATTTAATAATGAAGACCGCTGCTCCTTATTTTCGGCATTAAGCGCCTGCTCGTAATTCTGTAATAATGTATTCCGTAACAGCAATGCTTCAGATACCGATTTCATGGAATAGGCATTCTTATGTAACTGATTATTATTAAAATAATTTGTTGTTGCTCCTTGTGCAAGTACTAAATAATCATATTTAACATCGCCTATGTCTGTATGTACTAATTTTATTTCGGGACTAACCGCAGTTACCTGCGCCATGCGGATAAAAACATTTTGTTTTTGCTGAAATATTTTCCGAAGTGGAAAACTGATACTGCTTGGCTCCAGCCCGCTTGTAGCTACCTGGTAAAGTAAAGGTTGAAACTGATGATAATTATTTTTATCAATAAGGATCACCTGGAAGTATTTTGGCGATAATTCTTTCGCCAATGTGAGGCCGGCAAAACCGGCACCTACTATTACTACTCTTTTTTGATTGCTGTTTTTATCCCGGATTTCCATTTTATTATTTTTTAATTTCCCAAAATACATCTTCCCATTTTTCATCGATTGCCTTACTGTTATTGGGAAAACGATTTGCTATTGCTTCTAAGTCACCTGTTGTAATATTATCCTGAAGATGATTGAACAGTTCCCGTTCTTCAAAACGAATGTGTTTTTCCAGTTCATTAGCCAGTTGATTGAGTAGAATTTTATCACCTTTCTTTCTTTCAATAGCAGATACGAGCTTGTATATTGCATGGTGATCTCCTTCTGCTTGCTTCCTTAACGCATCATCAGCCGGTAGTTTATTGAAGAGTAATTGCTCTTCTTCTTTAAAATGTTTCTCAAGGTCTTCTTTAAAAAAGAAAGTTACGTAGTTGCTGATCCGTTCAGGATCTACAGCTTTATTCAGGCCATGTCTTATTTTCCAAACCAGCAATAATCCAAAATGATGGTCTTTGGAAAATGAGACAATAGCCTTGTGTCTTTTAATGGGAGCTTGGTTTTTCATTTGTTTAGTTGTTTTTCTATTTCCAGTGACTTTGGAAACAGGATATTATTTTCAAGATGGATATGCAAATGGAGGTCTTCTTCAAATTCGCTCAGCATCCTGTATAGTAAACTGTAACTGGCACAGGCGTCCTCAGGTAATAAATAATTGTGGGAGAGTTGCCTGATCTCATCCAGGTTTTTTCCAACCAATTCATGCTCCATCTCCATCATACTAATGGGGCTTTGTACTGAGCCGAAATGAGCGGCCTGCAATGGCTGTATATGATCTTTTGCTGCAACCAATGCTTTAATATAAGGGAACAATATCTTTTCTTCCTTAGCCAGGTGGCCCGTTAACTCTGCATTTACTTCACCTGCTAACTGATTGATGTGTACTAATTCCGGATGCTGACTACCATGTACCTTCATCACTTTTTCAGCATAGGCAGTAATATCCGGCAAGGTTTTTCTTACATAATTGTGGTGGGTGTTAACAATATAATCTACCAGAAAATCCAGGTTCCAATCTCCATATGGTATCGGGCGGGAGGATGGCATTTTATCAGCTTGTTGTAGCTCCTGTTCAATCTTGGTAACATCTAATCCTTTTTCTGCACAGGCTTCTTTTACTGTTTTCTTTCCTCCGCAACAAAAATCCAATCCATACTTTTTAAATACCTCTGCTTTACGCAAATCTTTGGCTGCAATTTGTCCCAGGGTTTCGTCATTTTCCCCATTAATTCGCTTTGTTATCTTAACTATCCACCATTCTGGTCCCTGCTCCTGGTATTCCCAAGTGAAGATATTACCTCTTTCTCCCAGCAATTGATAATACAATGGTTTAGGGTCGTGATCATTGTGTATGGTTAAACTTGCTCCTTCAGCCAATTCGTCAAAACGGACAAAAATGGTGGGATGTTTTTGTCTTGGTTCCAGTAAAGTTACGTTGAGGATATTTGCAGCGGATGTTTGCATAATTTAGTTTTTTGAATAGTAATTTAATAAAGCAAAGATATGAATTGTTATTAAATAAAAGTATTTAAATACTTTTATTTTTGTAAATTTACTTTTCTTTGACAATAGGTGTAATTACTGACTATAAACCATAACAGGCAGTGCGATTTTGAAATTGCAGTGCAGTCCGATTATAAAGGAGACGTCTTGTGTAGTGCCGAATTTATGATGTTCGGAAATAAAAAAGGGGATATCAGTAATTATTGGTTGCTCTTGAAATGAAGTAAATAAAAATATTTTAAAGAATCTAAAATAGAAAATATGAAATACATTAAACCAGGACTATCGCATTTGATTTTATTATCTTTTATATCAATTGTTTTATCTTGTAACAGCAATTCAGGCAATGCCGATGTAGAAAACAAATTAGATACTGTATTGACGGGAAATATCACGGCAGAGTTGACCGATGCACCCGTTGTTCCCAAACCACTAAATTATAATTCACCCAAAAGGGTAATAGTACAACTAGATGTAATAGAAAAAATAATGAAGATTTCTGATAGTACTGAATACACTTTCTGGACATTTGGAGGGCATGTGCCTGGCAAATTCATCCGGGTAAGACAGGGAGATCTAGTTGATTTTACATTACATAACATGGCAGATAGCAAACTGGCACATAGCATTGATCTGCATGCTGTAACAGGACCTGGTGGCGGTGCGGATGCTACAGCGACCGCACCAGGGCAATCATCACATTTCCAATTCAGGGCTCTTAATCCCGGACTGTTTGTTTACCATTGTGCAACTGGGCCTGTAGGTATGCATATCGCAAATGGTATGTATGGTTTAATATTAGTGGAACCGCAAAGCGGAATGACAAAAGTCGATAGAGAATATTATATCATGCAGGGAGATTTTTATACAACAGGGAAATTTGAGGCACCGGGCCTGCAGGTTTTTGACATGGATAAGGCAATTGCTGAACGTCCGGATTACGTATTGTTTAATGGAAGGGTACGCTCTACCACGGGCAAAAACGCATTGACCGCAAATGTAGGAGAAACAGTGAGACTTTATGTTGGAAACGGAGGCCCGAACCTGGTCTCTTCATTCCATGTAATTGGTGAGATCTTTAACAAAGTAAATATGGAATCCGGCTCTGAAATTAACAGGAATGTACAGACTACCTTAATTCCCGCCGGAGGATCCACAATGGTAGAAATGAGAATGGAAGTACCAGGTGTATATAACCTGGTTGATCATGCTATTTTCCGTGCATTTAATAAGGGAGCTTTGGCACAAATAAAAGTAGCCGGAGATGAACACCCTAATGTCTTTCAGAAACTAAAATAATAAAAGAAACGAGCGAAAGTATCATTTCTGTTTTTCCGATGAAATTTATTTTAATCATATTGTTCTTAACCGAATGCTTCGATGTTTCAAACGCCCAGCAAAGAAAATCTGTTTCTGTTGAAAGGAAAATGCTGAAAATCCCAGCGGGGAATTATAAACCATTTTTTGTAACCAAAAGCGGTAAGCCCATAAAAGTTGCTACTTTTAAATTGGATGAATCAGCAGTCACCAATACCGAATTCCTTCTTTTTGTAACAGCAAATCCTGAATGGAGAAAATCTAAAGTAAACAGGCTTTTTGCAGACAGCAATTATCTCCGGGATTGGGAAACCGATTTAGCTATTGGAGAAAAGAATAAAGATATTTACAACTCTCCGGTAGTGCATGTTTCATGGTTCGCGGCTCAGGCGTATTGTAAATGGAAAAACAAACGGCTGCCAACAGTTGCTGAATGGGAACAAGCGGGTAATGCGGCTCCTAAAAATATAAAGTATACATCGCTCACAGAATATATTTTAGGTTGGTACAAAAAACCAAACTTAACCAAATTACCCAACATTAAAACCACCTATCAGAATGCTTACGGTTTGTACGACATGCATGGCTTGATATGGGAATGGACATTTAATTTCAATAGTTTTATCAGTAATGGAGATTCAAGAGGAAATACAGAAGACGAATCAAAAGCATTTTGCGCTGCAGGTTCAATAAATATTGTTGATAAAACTGACTATGCCGGTTTTCTTCGTTTTAGTTATCGCGGAAGTTTAAAAGGAAATTATTGTATTGCCAATCTTGGATTCAGATGTGCAAAAAGTATTGAATAGTTATTAACCAACTTTACAAGTTCATTCTTTTCAAGTTATACATAGAATTCATAAAATTTAAAAGCCTAAAAATGAAAAAATATAGTATTGGTATTTTAGTGATTGCAAGCCTTGTTGGTTGTATCCAAAATTCCAGCATATCTGAAAGTAAAATAGGAGAAATAAGTAATCAGAAAGTTTCATCTTACAAAGATGGCATACCCGCAGAAAGTATTTTTCAATTGACAGAAGGTTTTCAAACGCAGGAAAATAAGGTATTCCGTTTATCTATGCTTAAAGGTAAACCTACTGTTGTTGGTATGATATTTACCCATTGCACCTATGCATGCCCCCGATTAACAGCAGATATAAAAAATATTGCGGACTCATTAAAGAATGAAAAGGAAAAAGTAAATTTTTTGCTGATAAGTTTTGATACAAAAAGAGATACCCCGGATCGTTTAAGTAAATTTGCCGATGAAATGGGGTTGAATAAAAACTGGATATTACTGCATGGTAGCGAAGATGCTGTAAGAACTTTATCAGTATTATTAAATGTACAGTTTGAAAAGGATGCCGAAGATAATTTTTCTCATAGTAATCTTATATCTGTATTAGATAAAAATGGAGTATTGCAATATCAAAAAGAAGGATTGGGGGCAGTGCATGTTGAAACTATTGCTACTATAAAAAAATTAATACAGCAGAAGTAAAGTGAAGTTTTCTTTTAAATTCGGATTACCTGAAATAGTATGTGCAAACTTTAAGAATGCAATAGCGCCAACTAAATTGTTCCCAATCATATCTTATGATGATTTACATCAGCACCTGGTCATACTATTACTGCTAACTTTTTGCCTTCATTTAATATTTAATTGAAGTATGAATAGATTAGCGCCACAAAATATATTTCCAGACTCGAATAATAAGCAATCAGCAAACAGTAATACCAGCAAAGCTCAATTGGCAAATCAGGATACTTCTGTTACAAATAAGAATCATAAAATATCTTCAAAGGAACAGGAGTTATTTCTCCAATTGCTACATAATTATCCTGATGGAGTGATCAGCCTTATCGATAGACAAGACAACTTCATATATACAGGTGGTGAATTGCATAAGCAACTTTCTGCCAATCCTGTTGAATTAATTGGCAATAAAATGTATCCTAAGTTTCCTGAAAATGTAAGAAATGTAATCAGGATACAATTAGAAAAAGTGTTCTCTGGGGATAAGATATCGGCATTTGAACTACACAATTTGATTAAAGGTGAATTTTATATTATGGATGCCTTCCCTATAAAGGGCAATCGTGATACAATTACTTATGCTGGAGTAATTATCAGGAATATATCGCATTTAAAGAAAGCGGAAGAAGAGTTAAGAATATCGCTTAAAAAGGAAAGAGAGCTTAGTGAATTGAAGTCTCGTTTTATTACTATGGCCTCTCATGAATTTAACACACCACTTACAACAATATTATCATCTGTACAATTACTGAAAAATTACTTTAACCAGGAATCAGATGGAAAAGGAGATAAACATATTGGACGAATAATATCATCAGTAAGTCACTTAACGGATATATTGAACGATTTTCTAACGGTAGGAAAAATGCAGGAGGGAGATATTTCATTCAATCCTACTACCTTTAATATTAAAGAGCATATCAATGTGATCATCACAGAACTCAAAAATAATCAGCATGAGGAACTTCTTATTTCCTACGAGCATAATGGTAAAGAATTAGTTGAGCTGGACCCTGTTTTATTGAAATATATCGCAATAAATATTCTTTCTAATGCCATAAAGTTCTCTGCAAAAAAGATGAAGATTGAAATTAAAACCGAATGTATAGATGGCCGGGTAAAATTATCAATTAAAGATTATGGCATTGGGATTCCTCCTGAATACAATAGACATCTGTTTGAGCAGTTTTACAGAGCTTCCAATGCAATAAATATACAAGGAACGGGTTTGGGACTACACCTGGCAAGTAAATATGTTGATTTAATGAACGGAAATATTCATTACAAGAGTGAGTTAGACAAGGGCACTGAGTTTGTGATTAGTTTCCGGCAAATTAACGACTGATCTCATCTGAAATATCAATATGTATTTATATGATTTATTTTAGTAATTTCTTTGCAATTTTTCTTACCTGCTACCCCTCCTAAATAATTGCATACTGATAATTCAGGACATCCATTTCTAAACTGGCATTGTCAAGATCCTTAATAAACTGAGGTTGATTGGTTGTGGCAGACAGGCCATTTAAGCTCCGATAGTATGTGATACCATTACAAAGATTTTGATAAAAAGAAGTATAATATTTTTTTCGCCTGGAGTATTGTTCAGTGCGGATATCGTTTTCCAACTCTTCTTTAAAATAATCGATATATAAATTCAGTTCTGCAATAAACATATGAGGTTTGTCTGCACTTGTTAAAATATCTGTTCTTCCATAAATATGATCTGTCATAGCTTGCAGTGAAACTACTTTGGCGAAATTTACAATATTGGGTCCGGGGCAAATAGTTACCGCCTTCAGTCTCTTAATGAAATTCTGATGGTAACTTAGTGTTGCGGCATTGCTCAGTCCAACGCATAAACATTCTTTATCCAATACTTCAGTCAATTGTTTCTGGTATTCTTTTAAAGGAAGGTTCAGAGATTGTAACTGTGTGATTTTTAATTTTTGATATTTGTGTGAGGCTGTACAAATTGGTACTTTTGTAAATTCTGTATTAAATGACAAATGCTTTTCGGTACATGGGCTGCCAGGCTTTCCATTTTTAATGCGTAATAATTTTTCCTTTTCTGAACTGGTTCCTTTGAGGTAGTGAAATCTTACTCCTAGTGGAGAGTTACGACTCAGCACTATATCCTTTTCTTTTGCATTGCATAGTAGGTTCATTGTATCCTCATCTACAGTGGTAGCTTCCGGTACCAGTAGAAAGGGAGTACCCCATCCGGTACTTTCTACATTATAATAACGAATTAAAAAATCATGTTCTTCATGTGTACCAATACCTCCTTGTACAGAAAATATCATTTTGGGTGGATAAAGAAAAAGTCGCTTATTTTTTTTCAGGAGAACAGCATTATATATCTCAAAAATAGTATCAATTAGCTCCTGTTTGTTTGTCTTAAATTCTTCCAGGATGGGACCTAGCAGATAACCTTCCGTGGCAAATGCATGACCACCACAATTTAATCCCGATTCAATCCTGAACTCACTTACCCAGATACCTTTTTTTGCCAGATATTTTCCCTGTATTAACGCCGACCTGTAATCACTAACTTTTACTATTACCTTTTTTGTAAAACCACCATCTTCGTTCACATCAAACTCCTTACAACTTTCAAGATAGTTATACAACCTGGGGTTCAATCCGGCAGAAAAAACTACCGAAGAATTTGCAAGGTTACTTTTTACATAACCTTTCAATGCAGTCACAGCATCAGAACCGTTTTCCACGATTTCTCCTTTATCATTATAAATTTCCCGGTCCACCTTGGTCATTATATTTACATCAATACTACCGGGTTGTATTTGTGACCGCAAATGGACTGCAATTTTTTCTTTTTCCTGTTGATTGCCGCAATTCATCATTTGCAGGAACAATTGTTTCAGTGCACTGTCGTCCGGCAGCATCTCAAAATATTTCGCAATTTCAGAACCTGCTTCAAAAGCTGCATTCCTGAGTTTTTCAACCTGGGTCTGTACAATCTTGTTTACAAGGTTAAGATAATCAGTTATCCTATTAGCTCTGTAATCAGTTTCATATATAGAGATGGGCTGATATTCCAGGCTTATTGTTGGATAATAGTGCTGTCTCATCATTTCTATTAGACGGTCTTCTACGATTGAAATAACAGATGAGATACCAAATCTGGCAACCTTTATCGGACTATCAATGGTATAAGCCAGCCCCATTACAGGAATATGAAATTTATGTGGTGATGAGTGATACATAGTGAGATAGATTTTGATTGAAAGCTTTAAATGTTATTTTATCGAATATTTAAAAGGGGCTGGTAATATCCATAGTTGCGAAAATTTAATGTTTTAGTTATTCTTAATTCAGGAACTACTTAATACAACTCTCTTTTCCATGTATTTTATTTTTCGAAACCCAATTTACTATCTGTCATTTTTATAAAATTCATACGAATCGTATATACTTTCCCTTTTATAGCTAATGCCATTGGATTTTTTTTATGATAGATTTCAACTGCATCTTTCGTTTGCGGATGATGCTCTTCCGGTAATTCTCCGCGCCATTGTATTCCCTTTGTTATCAGTTTACTAAGTTTATCCGGAAGAATTGTACCAGCTACAACCGGGTTGATTGCCAATAGAGAAGTATGGTATGCATTATCTGACGATTTGAAATATAATAAACCTGTCTCAGGTTTAACTGCGTAATAACAACTGAAACAGTAAGGAATTCCTTGCTCGTCTGCGCAGCAAATAGTAACGCATGTTTGTTGTTTGATAAAGCTAAAGACCACTTTGTTTGTAACACCCATATTATTCAATACTTATTTTTCCTGGTATATCTCTTTTCTTTCTTTAAATGCCGCATCGTAATATTTTTTTTCAGAAGAGGTTACCGGTTTAACAGCGATAATTTTGGTTGCTTCTCCCTATTCATCAAAAGCCACGAAAGTAAAATATGCTTCACTGATTAAATAGCTTTAACCGGTTAATACTGTTTTTGCAAATGCGAAAGCAAAAATTTCCATTGATGTCTAAAAGGCACGGGTTATGCTGGCAGAAATGGTAATAATATCCCCAACTTTGGCTACTGCCGTAAAATCAACACGATTGATACAGGCGGTAACACAAATTTTACAGGCATGTGTTACGCACATACGGCTGCTGATATATGCATCCACTCCACCAAACGACTACCCAGCAATATGCCCATAGGGTTCCATCAGCACAAATAACTTCTGTTTTGATAGTTTCAGCATCACGCGGGGTCTTATAGTTTAATTCCTTCATTGTTTAGTTACTGTACATAATTTATATTACACCTACGCCTTTTATCCTAAAGAGTATCATAATAGCCACAGATAGTTTGCACTTTTGTATTCTCTTCGAGTTTATAGAATATTGCTTACGGCATAATTATATTTCACAGGTATATTTTATAGTTCTTCCCTTTACGAGTGATTCAATTTTATTTAGTATCTCATTTGCATCTTTCAAACTAAAATCTTCATGCTGAATTTTTGGAACACCCATACTGGATAAATCTATGTGGATATCAGGCTTTACCGAGTGATTACTCAAACAGGCTTTCGCGCAAGCCAGTGGGCAACCATCAATAACAATAATTTTTCTACCCGATGTTGCAGTTCGCACAAGTTTTTTTATGTTGCCTCCAACACCGGCAATGCAAGACATTTCTGCGACTTCCATCCTGTCGAGCTGAACAGCAATAAAGTTTGCCATTTGAGCAGCACTGGAACAGCCAGAGCAGGAATACACCAACGGTTTATTATCAGTTCTTGTTTTCATTCTACGAAATATACTTTTTATAAAGATGGTTTTTCAGTAGTTCAATTAAAAATTGCAATCGCCAAAGGCTGTTGATTTTTTTAACCTTAAGCCAATATGGTTGAAACTGGTTCATCTGTTTTTGATTTTATTATATTATTGTTCTCAACTTTTTTCAACCCTTTTCTTCTGCTGGTTACAAACCAAACAAGTGGTACTACACCGCCAACGGTAAATATGGAGCCGCCAATGATACGCATCCAGGTTAGTGTTTGAAAACTGCTGCTTTCTATAAATGCACTGCTGCGGGCATACCACAATCCCTGTTCGGTCACTGTTTTAAACTGATAGATGCCGGCTGGAAATAAATCAAGCAGTACCATTAGTAATAAACCGATATTGACAGACCAGAATACAGTTTTAATTAGTTTTGGTTTCCACCAATCTGCCTTAAATAATAGCTGGCAACAAAATAAAACAGCAGCCACTGCAAGATTGCCATACACACCCATTAAAGCAGCATGGCCATGATTGACAGTTAAATAAGTTCCATGCTCATAATAATTGGCAATAGGAAGATTAATAATGAATCCAAGTACTCCTGCACCAAAGAAATTCCAAAAATTAACAGCTACCAAAAACAGGAACACTTCTGAAAACCCAAAACGTTTATTCAAATCGCCGTTTACCTGGTTACTAGTCTCCAATAGTTTGGGGAGTTTGCTGAAACGCCACGCTTCTAATGTAAGCAGCACTAAAGGTATTACCTGCAATGTTGAAAACACTGAGCCAAGAGCCATTGTAAAAACCGGTTTAGCATTCCAGTAAAAATTATGAGATATTCCGAGCAGGCCTGAACCAAGGAATAATAAGGTTGCCAAATAGATAACTCGAATCACAGCCTGCCTGCTTACCAATCCCATCAACACCATAAAGTATCCAATCAGCACAGTAGTGAACACTTCAAAGAATGCTTCGGCCCACATATGCACTACCATCCATCTCCAAAAGTCTGCAATCACAAAATTGGTTTTGGGGGTGGCAACAAAACCAGAGATCAATAATAAAATTATACTAAAAGTTGTGTACACTAACCAGTTAGGTAAAGCCCATGGTTGCTTCAGTTTCATCACTGGTTTAATACCCTGGTAAATGGTTACTGCCCAGATAATAAAAACTACTCCAAGCATGATCTGCCATAATTTTCCAAGTTCTACATATTCCCATCCCTGATGACCCAGCCAATACCAGCTTTGCCCGATAAGCCCTTTTGGTCCAAGCAACATTCCGGCAAATGAGCCAGCCACTAATACTACTGTAAGCCAGAAAATAAGATTGATTAGTGTAACCTGCTTTTTGGGTTGATTAGGTGATACAAGCGACATCATAAAAAATGAAGCACCGATCCAACAGGCAGATATCCAAAGAATCGATAGTTGTACATGCCAGCTTCTTGTTACAGTAATTGGTAGTGTTTTGGAAATATTAAATCCAAAGAAATTGACCAGGCCTACAAAATCATGCACAGTTAAGATGCCTGCCAAAACCTGCACAGCAAAAAGTAGGATGGCAACATAAAAGAATTTGTAGGTAGATTGTTGAATAGCATCCGGCTGAAACTTTTGTATGTCTCCTCTTGTCATAAAAGGCTCCGCCTTGTTTGTATAAATACCATCGTCCAGCTTATCAAGCTTGCCATGATAATACAACACTATACCTAACCCGAATATTAGTCCCAGTGAACCTATAATACTCCATAAAATAATTGCAGCACTCGGTGTATTTCCGGCTGAAGGATCGTAAGGCCAATTGTGCGTATAGCTATAGTGTTCTGCCGGTCTTTCTACACCGCAAACCCATGAACCCCAGAAGAAGAAAGCAGTCAATGATTTTATTTCGTTTGCATCAGTAATATATCCGGACGGCTTAAATGCTCCTGGTGAAGAGGAGTTAGTAAATTTTTGGTTGTAATATTTTATTAGTTCGTTGATTGCATAAATTTGTGCTTCAGAAAGTACTACCTGGTTATTGTCTTTACTATAGTGATTGCGTTTAATTTCACTTTTTACCTGCTCGGCAACGCCCTTTTTAAGCAACTCACTATTTGCTTCTGTTTTCAATTGCGATAGATAATAGTCATTCATGTATTGAGCAATATAATGCAGGGCTTCTGCTGTATAGTCTGGTCCACGGTTGGCACCATCACCAAACATACTGCCATATTCCATCAACGCATATTTTTGAAATAATGCCTGCCCTTTCAATACATCCTCTGTTGAAAAAATAGTCTCATTCTTGGCTGAAACATAGGATGGAATAGGTGGAGCTTCCGTGTATGTATGCACCCCTATCATCGTTACGCCTGCTATACTAATTACAAAAATAGCCAGTAACGGCAGCCACCAGTTCTTGGGGTTAAGCAGGTAGCTGATGAAATTATTTTTGGCCATAAAATAAATATTTGTTGGCAAATATAACAATTAAGGATAAATTTGTCCTTAATTGTTTAAAATAAGTAATAATGCTTACAGAAATGAGAAAAATTAATATTGCAGCATTGCTGATAATCGCATTCTTATCCTATTCCTTCTGCCTTTAATTATCGCTGCTGGTAAAGAGTAAGAGTATGCCTGAAGAGATTGGTAACGGAAAGTTAGTACGGCAATAGTACAATTGCAACGCCTGTTACCAGTTATATGATTTAGGCGGATATCGTATTTCAAATTTAAAACACCGAAAAAATACAAGCCGAGTATTATTCATTTGTTATAAGGATATAATAAATAATCTGCCACTCATTTTTTTATATGCTACAGGCTATAAAAATCTTCTATTTTGAAATGGTATACGCCATTCACGGTTATACAGGCGCCTGTAAAAACATACACGGCCATTCTTATGAATTATTGGTTACTGTTTCCGGTAGTGTAACAAAAGAAGAATATATTCCGGCACCGGGTTTTATCTACGATTTTAATGAACTGAAACAATTGGTGAATAAATTTATTATCAGGGTACTTGACCATAAACTCGTTTTATCAAAGAATTATATTGAAAAGCATCCCTTTATTCGGTCTCAGGAAAATTTGATTATACTGGAAGCTCAACCTACCGCAGAAAATCTTATTAATTATATGCACCAGATTTTATCAGCTGTATTACCATCTCCTATTAAACTGGCTGAACTGACATTATACGAAACGAAGGATTCATTTGCAAGATGGATTGATAGCAATAAACCACAACACTAAGCTGTTACTAAAATAAAATGTACATTCCCAGTAAATTATTTTCTATGTTTTCAAAAGCAACAGAATATGCATTAAGGGCAACGATATTCATAGCCCAAAAAGGTACGGAGGAAAACAAAATCGGAATTGTTGAAATCTCTAAGGCCATTGATTCACCCCAATCATTTACCGCTAAAATATTACAGGCACTTAGAAAGGATAATAAAATCATCCGTTCTGTAAGTGGGCCCAATGGCGGATTTTTTATGTCTGAAAAGGCGAGAAAACTGCCGGTTCGTGCTATACTTGAGGCTATGGGAGAAAATGAAGTACTGGATAAATGTGTGTTGGGATTGGCCAAATGTTCAGAAACAAAGCCTTGTCCCATGCATTCAAAATACAAAATAATAAAAGAACAGTTGATAGAATTATTTGAAACTAAAACTATTCAGCATCTGGCCGATGATATAAAAAATGGAGCTGTATTAATTAATAACAAGAGTAAATAAACCAAAAATGTTGCATTAGAATATGACTTTAACTCTCAATGTATTTGTGTCAAAGAACTAGTCCAATGGTGGCACTAACTTTGTCTTTAAAAGTTCTGGATGTTGGAATAAATTACAATATTAAATGCGGAAATATGAGATGGGGGTTGTGGTTAATTGGCTGATATTAACCCGATAAATACATTGCGGATTAACCTGTAAATTATGAGAATATGATTTTTGTATAGACCTTTTACTTGTCTATAGAGCAACATATAAAAGAATAGCTAAAGGTGAAATAATTTTACTGAAGGGAATGCATGCTCTTTTTATAATCAGTTGGTAGCGGGTCGTGTAAATGGCTCATTTGCTTGTCATGATCCAGTTGAGAGAATCAAAAATTTACTGAATTCTTTAAAAAAGGAAGATAAGAATTTTTGTAATGAATCTAACCAACTGAAACTTACCAGGCAGTAAATAGCAGATATGACTGGCCTTCGGGTAGAGATAGAAATCAGGACTATGCGGCACATGCATGAAGACGGGGCTGTACTAATACTAAATGGAAAAGTATTTTGCTAAAATAGGTTAGCTAATACATTGCGAGCTGTTCATCTTTTTATCCTATTATATTTTAAGTATATTATTTTAATTGAAGTTTCATTATCCAAAGATTCCTGCATACTAATTAAGCCAACCTTTATCTTCTTTTAAATCCTTTTATAGCTTAAAGCACCATCTACAATTCTTGCAGGAGCAGTGAACGGATGTTCTTCTCCCTTTCCAACACCCATAATGTGCATTACTTTCCAACCATGTACTTTTAAATAATCTGAAACCATAGATCGGTGACAGCGCCACCATACCGCCTCTGAACACATATAAGCTGTTCGTTGTTTCAATGCTACATTTTGAAGTTCCCGGATACCTTCTTTAAAAGCATCCGTTTCCATATAATCGGCATAACCCCTAAATGCCGGGTGCCGCCATACAGTGTTTTTAGAATCAGGATTTACTTTTCTTCTTCCTCCAAGCTCTTTTAAATGGATGTATTGAATGTTGTTTTCGTTCAAAGAAATTTGCAGTGCTTCTTTATTGAATTGAGGAAATTTTCGTGAGCCAGGCAAACTTCTGATATCAGCTACCATTTCAATTTGGAATGATTGCAGCATGGCTACCAGTACATCCAGCGGATGGGTGGAGTGTCCGATTGTCCAAATACTTTTTCCTGTTTTAATCACATTCATATTGTTTTAAATTATAGCAATATGCCGGGTTATATCATGCGAAATAATTTGACAGGATTATCCGTATGATAAAGTGATGCGGTGTCATTAAAATACCCCTCCGGGGAATAAATTTAACAGGTGCAAACGGCGGTTGAATTACTAACGTTGCCCTTGTCCCTTTGGTGAATGATTTGGATGAAGGGAAGTTACTTAGCTGTTACTCATCGTGAGCGTAAGCAGAAAGAAACTTTCTTTGAGTGCCACAACACTGTGAGGAATTTTTTCGTGCAATACCAGCATTTGCCCTGCTTCCATAGAAGCTGTATGGTCATTGGCCTTAAAATTGATTTTTCCGGCTATCACCTGAACACTGATGGTTCCCATTGCGGTGTGTGTTTTCAGTTCAGCATTTTCGTGCATACCCATCAGTACAATTCGCATTAAATCTGACTTGAAAATTGTGATTGCATTGTGGTCAGCTTCTTTCCAGGGTGCCTCGCTTTTTATTTGTAACAGTAGCTTATTCAAATCCATCTCCACCACGGGAGCATCTAACAGGCGGTCGCCTTCAGGTCGTTGAGGAGTTGCTTCATTTGACTTATTTTCCATTGTGTAAAGTTTTGTGAGTGGGATAATTTAATTGAATACTTAATGATGTTGCTGTAATTTGGCAACCAATGCGGTGGTTACATCATCAGCGGAAATACCATATCCGTTTACAAGTGTTCCTTTAACGTTGAACTTTTTAGAGGATATGGCGTACAGAATAGACTGATCATCGGGATTAGACTGGCCTTCAAAGCGGTATGTTTTATCAATCTCAAAATCGTCATTTGATAATACAGTGTTTGATTGATGACAAACAATACAATCCTCCCTAATATTAAAATCCTGCGTATAGCCTTCCTTTTTTAAACCATTAATTGTTTCGGATAAAGTACCATAACTTTCTTTCATGCGTTGCTGTTTTAAATGTTTAAAAGAACTGACGATAGTTATAAGTTACTATTATTATTGTACCAATCCAGATTAATCATGTTAAAGTAGTAATGATAGCAATTAGAATTCATCTCCTGCAATTTCAATTACTGCTCCATTTAGGTCTTCGTTAATCAATAACTGGCACGATAAACGGATGTCTTTATCCGCGAATCCTGCTTTGCCAATAGTAGCCGCTTCATTTCGCTCCATCGCATTGGCATTGCCGTTTAATCCAAATGCTTTAACCATGCAGGTGGCACATCGTCCCTGCCCGCCACACTCGCCAAAATTTTCCAGGTAGATGCTGTTGTTAAGCAGCACCATCAGGTTCCGGTATTGATGCAAATAAGTTTTTACAAGATGTGCTTCACCTGCATTTATGATGGTAATGGCTATTTCTTTTCTTTTATCATTCATTCCTACACCAGGTTTTTAATACCAACCTTTTTATAGTGTGCTATTTTTATTTCAAACATTTCGGCCATTTTTGCGGCCCGCCATTTTGCTTCTGCTGCTTTTTCGCCTGTAAATAATTCGTCCACAGTTGGAATGAACAACTCCATCCATTTTAAAAAATGTTCATGACCAACAGGTAATTGGGCATGTGGGGGAAAGGGGCTACCAAAATAAGTATGTTCTTCCAGTAAAACGGTTTGCCAAAAAAGATACATTTTTTCAAGGTGTTCAGACCACCGATCTTGAATGCGTTCATTAAATATGGGGCCAAGTAGTTCGTCTGTTTTTATTTTATCATAAAAATGATTCACTAATAATTTTATATCGTCAATGGTAAGTATATCTTGTTTCATAGCCATCAGGGTTTCAGTGTTAAATAGGTGAAAAGATAGTACAAAGCCCATCCGGCAAAACCAATGATCAGTATCCATACCCAGGAAGGAATGCTTTTAGGCGTTTCACTTCCCTCTATTAAAAATAATTTCTGGTCTCCTTTACCGTAAGCATTAATCATAATTGGCAACACGCCGTCCACCACTGCATTTTCCCGGATACCTTCCACATCAATAGCTGGACCGTTCCTTACTTCAAAGGGAATAAGCCTGATGCCTTCTTTACCAGTAGGGTCTTTGCTTACAATTTTAAGTATATGTTTACCATCTATCAGTTTACGGGTATCCAGTTCGAAATTTACCGGTGAAATAAAGGCTGCAACGGGCCGTTCTTCACCATCCCTAAGACTTCATAACTTTTCTAGCCTTAAAGGATTGACGTTTTGGTAAATAAAACTCCATCAGCTAAATTTTCATCGTTCACTTTAAAATAGGTTGGAGGTAATAACGCTATCGTCTTTTATTTGATGATCAAAATAATTAATTGAATCTGTCAAATAAGCAATTGCATTATCAACTTCTTTTCCGTGCACTACTAGCTCGGAGTCTTTGTGTTTTATTATTTTTCTTAAAAAGTTATACTTTTCTAAAGCATTGGGTATATTTCTTATTGAGAACATAAGTATTTTAAAATTTACGACACCTGAAGCAACCGGTACAACCAAAACAGGGCAAATTGCATTTTCCACAACGGCATGTTGTAGTTAGTTAGCGCTGCTAACTTTTCCAGTTTTGCAACCCTTTTTATTAGTGTTTCTTCCTGCTGTTCTTGATTAATCTGGTGGTTTCAATGTTCTATTACAACGGCTGCATTCAGGGCATTTGTTGCACATTCGAAAAAATCTGTTGGTACTAAAATGTGTTGCATCTTATTTGCGTTCATTTTATCTGGTTCTTAATTGCCTACTTAAGTTATTTATTTGTGCATCAGTATAAGAGTCAACACCACAGTTGCTTTTTATAGTTTTTTCATAAATAACGCTGGGCCGCGTGTCAGAGTATCAGTCTCACGCCTCCCAATTCCTCCACCCGGTAACTAAATTTTTCTCCCGGCGAACTGATGAACATAAAATTTTTGGGCACATTCCATTCTTTGCTCAACTTTTCTATTAAAGGGGGCCCAAATGCCCCAACAATGGTAATATACTCCATCTTTATATAAGGGTATGCTCGGTCAAGTACATCAAAATCATTTAAAAACTGCTGTGGTGCAGGCTCGTGTTCTTTTAGTACTGTTACAATTTTTATTCTTTTGGTAATTTCATTTTCCTGCACATAGATCATCACTTTGTTAAGTGTGGCAATGTCATCTGCTTTAGAAAAAAATATAAACTCCTGCTCATGAAGTTTAGTAATAAAGCGGTTTATCTTTTTACGGCTTACTACAGAAATTTTTCTAAGTACATCGGTAATATTACGAAGGATGCTTAATGAAAATTCCATAAGATGGTTTCTATTAAGCATGGCATATATCAACAACATGGCAGGTACAAAATATTGAAGAAAAACTACCAGGTATTCGGGCTTCATTTTTACATTGCCGTACAGCGCAATACAAACTGCCAAGAGTGCCAGCACTACAATAAATGGCGTAGCATACACTGGCCTTGGTAATTTAGCTCTCCTTATTTTAAGCATAAGGTTACCAAATGCAAAAAAAGCCATTACCAATAAAAAAGAAAGGGAATAAACACCAGCCAATGGAGCCAGCTCGCCTTCGGTAACTAATAAAACCGATACGCACAATATAAAAAAGGTTATCATTATACGGTAGCTACTTCCTCTTTTATTTTCTTTTAAAAAAAACTGCGGCAGTATTCTGTCTAACGCCATACGTTTCATTAATCCATTTACACCCACAAAAGAAGTGAGCACCGCACCGCTTAAAACGGTAACTGCATTTATAGAAATTATAGTGGCAACCCAGCTACCGCCAGTTAGCGATGCCATATAGCTAAGTAAGGATTGTTGGTGAGTTTCTACCTGGGCAACAGGCATTACTGCAATAGCCAGTAATGCAATTAAGGGATTAAGTACCGAAACCGCAATCCACATATTGCGGAGTGTTTTGGGAAATACGCCCCGCCGCTGCTCCTCTACAAAATTAGCAGAACTCTCAAAACCGGATATGCCCAGCATTGCAGCACTAAAACCAAAAAACAGAGTTGTGGCCAAACTGCCGCCTTTAATTGGCAACGAAAAATTAGCGGAAAAAACAGCCGTGCCATTGTGCATTATAAAAATGAATGCACTTATAATTAAAGTGGCCATTGCTGCCAGATGAAAAAGAAATATTACCAATGCTACTACAGCACTTTCTGAAATACCGAGTATGGTTAAGCACAGGAATAAAAACAACAATCCAAGTGTTGCAAAGTTAACCTGCAAAGAATGAATGCTTGTATTCAAGTAGTGCATGGCTTCACTGGCAGAAATTACCGCGGTAGCCATATAAGAAAGAATGGTAAGGCAGGCTGCTACAGATGCATTGCTTTTGCTGGTGGTATTCAGCAATACATTGTAAGCGCCGCCGTTAAGCGGCAAAGCGCCTACCACCTCGCCATAAATTTTACGAAACAAAAAAAGTACTGCTGCTACCATTAATAAAGCAAGCCAGGCGTATTGCCCTGCCATGGCAATGGTAAGTGCAGATACATATAAACAGGAAGATGTAATGTCGTTACCACAAATAGCAGTAGCCATCCATGTGTTTAGTTTTTTTACAGATTGCATTAAGCAGTTGGTTGTATAATATGAATATCCCTTTGTGGAAAAGGAATAGAGACGCCTCTTTCAAGAAAGGCTTTAAAAATTTTATACCGAAGTTCACTTTTTACCTGCTCAACACGAAATATATCTTGCGTCCAGAAAATAAGGTGAAAAATCAAAGCACTATCTCCAAAATCCTGAAAGCGTATAAAGGGTTTAGTATTTGCAGCTTCGTCATTAAGTACTTCTTTTTGTAAAATTGCACATTCAAATAAGATGGCAGTTACATTATCTACATCGCTATCGTAACTAACACCCACTTCTAAATGAAACCTTCTGTCAAAAGCCTGGTGGGTCCAGTTAATTACATTTTCAGTAATAAATTTATGGTTGGGTACAATTATATTATAGCCATCACGGGTAAGCAGCACAGAGGTACGCAAGTTAATGGTTTGCACTTTTCCAACTATGTTGTCCACTTCCATTATATCACCCACTTTCACTTTTCTTTCAAAAAGTATAAACAGGCCTGATATAATATCACTAAAAATATTTTGTAAGCCAAAACCCAGCCCTACCATTAATGCAGCAGACCCTGCCACCAGAAAAGTAACATCAAAACCCAATAACCTTATGGTTATAGATATGGCAACAACCCAGGCAAAGTATTTTACTAATTGAAATACCGAAGATCTTGCAGCTTTTTCGGTTAAACTTAGACCGGGCTCGTGTATAAGAATTTTTTTAACCAGGAAAAGGAGCAGCCGTGTTAAAAGGAATACAGATGCCAGCACTGCCAGCTTTGCAGGGGTAAGCGTAAAGCTGCCCATTTTAAAAATTACTTTGTGCCAAAAATCATTCATTGTTATTTTATTTTACTAAGATTATTTATTTTTTATCATTACGCTGGTTTATTACTTTAGTTTTCCTTCTGCGTAAAATCTTCTCCATGGCTTCTACAGCCAATAAAATACTCTCTTCATAAGAAGCACTGTTTTTCTTTACAAACTGATTTTCGCCTTTATGCGAAATGTACAATGAGCACAATTTGTTGGAGGGATTATTTTTTGCACCCTCTTTAAGGGAAACATCCACTCTTATCATTTCGGGGCTCTGATGAAATAGTTTACTAACTTTTGAGTTGACAAATCTTGTTAATTTTTTTGTTTCCGTAAAATGCACTGTTTGAATTGTAATTTTCATTGTTAATTTTATTTTGTAAATGAGAATGGGAATTATTATCAAAAGCAATAATAAATTAAACCGCTTGCCCTTATTCCCATCCGTAGATATGATTGTTCATGCTTATTCATCTTTTTTATGAATGTTAACGTTAAAGTCTGGCGCTTTATAATCTTTGGGCAAATAATCTGCAGGAATAGTAGTGGCATTGCCATCTCTCGATGCTCGGTAATGAGGCGATAATATTTCAATACCTGCCTCGTTGCAACAATCCTGAATATTTTGATGTAATTCAGAATAGATAACTGCCTGTTTATTGGGCTCTCTTGTACAAGCATTGATTTGGTACGATACATAAAAATCATCCAGGCTGGTCTGCAATACAAATGGTTTCGGCTCTTTCAACAAAAACTCAGTTCTTAAGGCGGCATCTATCAGTGCCTGGTGCATATTCTTCCAAGGCACGTCATAACCGATAGTTACGGTTGTATGCATAATTAAACCATTATCCAATGCATCGCTGCTGTAATTAATAGTATGGCTACTCATAACATTAGAATTGGGGATGGATATGATCTCATTTTTAATTGTCCTTACCCTTGTTACAAGCAATGATTTTTCAATAATATCACCTGTGACATCGCCTATTTTTACACGATCACCAATTTTGAATGCCCTCATATAGGTAAGCACCAATCCTGCTATTACATTACTTAATGAACCAGAAGATCCAAAGGTGAATAATACACCAAGGAAAACAGATACACCTTTAAAAACGGGACTTTCACTTCCGGGCAAATATGGAAATATTACAATAAACATAAAGGCAAATAACAATAGCCTTATAATTTGGTAGGTTGAATTCGCCCAATCCGGATAAAAGCCAGTGAGTGAAAGGTTGCCATTTTCAATTTCGGTTTTCAAAAAATGAACCCCTTTCAGTACATACCAGAAAATAATAATGATTACAATTACAGTAAATAAGTCGGGAAGATAATTCCAAATGGAAAAGGCTATTTTCTTTAAAGGTGTTAAAACGAATCCAAACAACGTACCTGCAAAATTTTTTGTCCACGGAAATATCCCAAATAAGACAGGCAATGCAATATAAATCAACAAAAGAATTACTACCCATTTTAATATCGAATTCAGAAATACAAGTACGCCTACCTGCCGCTTTGCATCAAATAATGTATAGTTCTTTATCTTAATGCCATGTATCCGCTTTCCTTCCTGTTGCTGTATTTTATTTCCACTCCACTTAAAAAATCTGTTGCAATAAAAAACTATTATACCTGCAGTAATAATTACCAGTAAGGCCAGACCAATCTCTTTGGCAAGAGTTGCAAAGCCGGTTTCATGCTTATATTTGTTTACAGCTTTCCCAATTATTTGTTTATACTTTTCAGCAAGGGCAATTTTTGAAAGATTATTCCATAACGCATCATTTTCTGAAATACTCATGATAATAGATTCCCCAAAAACTATATCCGAAGTGGTTTCAGTCTGTACAATTTTTATTGAATCAGTTTTGAACTGATATTGATCAGCCAGCTTATAAATTCGGTTGCTAATTGCTTCTGCCCTGTCATGGGCAGAAAAACTGCCCAGCTTGCTGTAAATAGTAAAAAGTGTGTCAGTAAAGAATCCCCTTACTGCAAATGATTGTGCCGTCTTTCTTAGGGAATCAATTCTCGCTTTTTTTTCATTTAGCCGATTTAATTCCTTTGCATTTAATTGCTGTAATTGCTTTTGTAGCTCTTCCTTTTTTAAGTTATCTGTCGTTCTGAGTGAATTGAGCTGACTTACTAATTCAATTTTCTTTACCGAATCCTGTGACCATTGCAATTCTATTTCCTTCAACTTTAGGTTGTACTGCTGTAATATATTGGCATTTACCGAGTCAATTTTGTTTAAGCTATCTGTTTGCACTGTTGCTCCCTTTTTTGAAATATCAATTTGCGAAACTGCAGTTGCTGACAGGTGTAAAAGAAAAAGTATAAAAATATTTCTGAAAGCGTAGTTGGTCATTTTCATTTTCTTTAATTTTATCGCAGGATTTCAACTCACTGCATATTATTGCAGGTCATTATTCCCGACTGATTTTTTTAGGCATTGGCCTTCCTAATACTTTTCCATTGCCTCCGCAGCAACCCTAACACTTTCTTCCAGTTTGCTGTGGTTTTTTAACGTATTGATTTTCGTTATTATTGGCAAGGTAAAGTAAACACCATTTAGTGAAATGATTATTTTTTACCTTTTCCCATAGGAATGTCCAACCTTATAATGTCAGGGCTTTAATGAAATTTCTTGCCAGCTTTTATATTTACAAAACTCTTATTTTTTGTTTCGGTAAAATGTACTGTTTGAATTTTTATTCTCATTTTATGTATGTCATACTGGTTTTTTAGTTTAATAAAAAGATTGCAATATTTAATATTGTTGCGAAGCAAACCTACAGTATACAAGGGAGTAGTAAATACGCAATTAGTTTCATTTTTTTGAATGACTTAAAAGCAGTAGTAAGTAATACTGTAAGCAACAGTACTATATCTATCAATGCAAATAATGGATTTTCCAAATAAAAAATAAGAAACTCCACAACAGGTTAAGATGAGTTGTAATCCAAATAATTGCAGTAATAATTTATTATTTGAATATTTCTTTTTTGAGGCTGCATCTTACAACAAGCCACTTGTAACACCCGTTATTAAATATAGCACAGACCAAACAGGCCCAAATATCTAGTTGGGTGGATTTAAGCTTGGTTTATTTAGGGCTAAATACCAGGTGTCTAACCTTTTAAATGTAAAGAAACTGTCCAATGCCAAAACAGATAATTATGCTAAGTATTATTTTAAAATATCTGTACATTCTATTTATTGGTAAATGCTACTTTTATTTCAGGAGCATCTACCAGTTCAAAAGTGGCTGATGCAAACTTAATGTCGCCGTTAGTGGCTTCTACAGCGGTCAATAACCTGTTGAAAAGTTCGTTTTTGGTAACCCTTCTTTTTTTATAACCTACCACGTACCTCACAGTGTATTCTACCCAATTATCATTGGCAACCAAAGTTACCATAGCACTCGTTTGTGCATCTTCGACCATATACTTGTTTACAAGAGCATCCCATTTCTCTTTGGATGTTTCTGTTAGTTCACCTGCTACATCTTTGGCTATCTGTTCAAATAATTGTTTTGCCCTATTGTAATTGCTTCCATATCGTATGGGCAGTTTCAGTTCATCCCATAAAAAAGGAAAATCGCCAGAATAGTTGAATACAGGTTCTTTCAGTACATAGCTGTTTGCAATCAGCACAATCCTGCCGTTATACAAGTCGCCGTCCACCCAGCCACCCACTTCCATTAGGGTAGTGCGGAGTACTCCAATGTCAATCACATCGCCTTTTACACCCCCAAGCTGCACCCTGTCGCCTGTTTTATAAAACCCACCGAACATAATCATCAGCCAGCCCGCCACTGAAGCAATCACTTCCTGTAATGAAAAGGCGATGCCGGCACCCGCAACACCGAGCGCTACGGTAAGCCCTCCTAGTTTGTTACTGTATACAACAGTAAGCATCAGCGCCATCAGGAAATAGCCTACAAAATCCAGTAATTTTTTAGTTCTGTGTTTGCTGCTGTGGTCCTCAATGTTGCCAAGCAATCGGGATTTAATGAATTTTATAAGTAACCAAATAAGAATGATGCTTATCATTACAGCAACAATTTTTCCTATGGGGCTATTGAAAAGCCATTTATCTATAAAGCCATTCATATATTAAGACAATTTTTTTACTTCATAAAAATCCTTTCTTCTGTCTTTTAAATTTCTTACACTTCCATAAGTATGTAATTCATCTAATAATTTTAAATCCACATCCGAAATCAACACCATTTCTGTGTTGGCTGTAGCTTCACTTTTAACAGCGTTGGATGGGAAAGCAAAATCGCTGGGAGTAAAAACTGCCGACTGTGAATATTGAATGTCTAAATTCTCTATTTTGGGTAAGATGCCAACGCTACCTGTAATAGCAACAAAGCATTCATTCTCTATCGCCCTTGCCTGTGCGCACAAACGAACCCTTAAATAGGAGTTGTGAGTATCGGTTAGATAAGGAACAAATAGAATCTGCACACCTTCATCAGCCAATAGCCGTGATAGTTCTGGAAACTCAACATCATAACAAATCAACACTCCAATTTTTCCTGAATCGGTATCAAAGGATTGCAATGAATTACCACCTTTTAAACCCCAAAATTTTTCTTCGTCAGGAGTTACATGTAGTTTTTGATACATTTCCACTTTCCCGCTTCTGTGGCATACATATCCAACATTCTTCAATGTATTATTTTCATACAAGGGCATACTGCCAGCAATAATATTTACATTATAGCTCACTGCAAATTCACTGAATTTATCCCTTATCTGATGGGTATATTGTGCCATTGCCCTCATTGCATCAGATTCATTCATAGTGTTAAATTCTGCCATCAGTGGCCCATTGAAATATTCCGGGAATAACACAAAATCCGCTTTGTAGTTGGAAATCGAATCAATAAAATATTCTGCTTGTTGAAACAACTCTTCCAAAGAATTATATAAACGCATTTTCCATTGCACCAATCCTAAGCGTACATTTTTTCTTAACCTGTTACTCTGGAGATATTCTGCCCTATAATAAACATTATCCCATTGCAATAAAGTGGCAAATTCCTGGCTTTCGTTATCTTCAGGCATGTAATTTTTCAATACTTTCTTTACATGAAAATCATTACTTAGCTGAAAAGATAATACAGGGTCATAAATTTCTTTCAGCTTTACTTTCTGAATGTATTCTTTCGGCTTTAGCTCCGCCGCACAAGTATGATAGTTTGGAATTCGTCCTCCAAATATAATTGCCTTTAAGTTCAGCTTTTCGCAAAGTTCTTTTCGGGCATCATATAGTCTTCGTCCTAAACGCAAGCCCCTGAAGTCTGGGTGAATAAAAACTTCTATACCGTAAAGTACATCACCTTTTTCAGTATGAGATGAAAATGTATAATTACCCGTTATTTGCTTATAGGTATGGTCGTCACCATAGTCGTCATATTTTACAATTATTGACAAGGCACAACCGACCACTTTATCATCCGCAATAATTACAAACTGCCCGTTAGGAAATTTATTTATTAATTTTTCAATGACTGCCTCGCTCCAATAACTGCCTGTCCAGTTAATATAGGCAGCTTTCATGGCTTCGAGCAATTGTTTGTAGTGTGAAGTGTTTAGATTTAATAATTCAATTTTGTTAATCATAACTTATACTTTAAATCGATTACATCTTTTGTTTCTAATAGTAATTTCAGTTGGCTTTATAAACCCCATTGAATCATGATAAATTTGTTGTAAACTTATTTATCAAATAATTTCTTTTGTAGTGTTTGATGAATCAATAGCGTAAAGATTACGGTTTTCAAGCAGAAAAGATACACCGATAATGCCACGCATCCTCTTAGAAAAAAGCCTCATTTTTCATTTTACTGTTTTATATATAGTTGATGGTTTTGTATATCTCAAAACGGTTGTATTGTAAGAGGGCAATAAAGCTGAACCTCTTCCACAAAAAATGCTCCCTTAGTATTATTAATTCAGGTGTGAGGGATGGCTTTACAGAATGCACAGGTATTTTGGAATGGTTTACTATTTGCTTTGTATAACTGCCGCTAAACAATATATACCAGACTTGATCCAAGGTGATATTGATAATTATTATATCGTCATTTCTTTTGTATGCTACTTCTAAAATTTTTTCGGCAATATTTTCACATTGATGTCTTTCGTAAGAAATATACTCACTATTTTACACAACAGCTTCTCTTACCGTTTTCAATTTATTGGTTAAAACACTAATTTCATATTCATCTTGTAGCTGGGCAACACACAGTAACTGGATTTTAGCCTCGTTCTTTTCAACAATTGGTTTACTGCAATCGTATTTTTCCGTAACGCCATCTACGTTTCTAATTGGGTATAATACGGAATCAAATGTTCTTTTTTTAAATGACGGCGGTATGGTAAGTTCCGGTCAGCTGCATTCTTTTTTTGTAGCCATTGCATTGGAGCCAAGAAAAAACTCGTTCCAGCCAGAAGTACTACGTGTTCATCAATACTAATTCTTTCTGGTTGTTGAGTACATAACTGCTTACACAAATTGCAACGTTACCAATTTCTTCATGGGCATCTACTACAAGTTTATTGCTTTTTTGTATGACAGCTTTGTGCCTTTCTATGTTTTCTTTTGCATCCTTTATTAATGTTTGCTCAATTTCCGGCATTACGCCATGCATACCTGTTGTGTAAACACTTAACTGCGATTGAACGACATGCAATAAATTTATTTTAATAAAAAGTAAACCAAGCAGGCAATAATGCCTACCGGCTTCTCTGCTTTGTTCTTTACCCCATTTTGATATTGGATATGAAAAATGGAAACTTGCATACTACAAAATATTTTTAGTATTGAATGCTTTCCAGCTTTTTATAAATAGTTAATGTACACTGTCTGCTGTTAAAACCCATAATGGGGGAGTTGATTACTATAAAACTATCACTTCTTTTGTTAATGTTAGCTGAATCAGCCGTAATGAATGTTTCATTTACAAATGAGTTTATATTTTGCCCTTCTGATTTTTTTCGGTAGAACTGATAACAAGCCCATTAGTATTTGAAACCATGATAGATTGAAAATTCTTTTCATGCATCTTGCCGGCAGTAAATAAATTTGCTTGTTGATAATTTTTTCTAAACATTTCTTGACACATTGCCCATGCATAGAGCATTGCCGTTAGTTTTAAAGCCTCATATTGTTTTTCAGTATACTGCTCTTGTGCCGTTGCTATCAGCGATCTTATCTGATATTCTTTCCAAAACCAGATAATCAGAATAAATAACAATGCCACTACTGTAATAACGAGGGTTTTATTTTACCAACAAAATTTTCTTTGCTTTTATGTTGAGCGATAACAGGCTTGTTCACGTCTTGTATCATTGTATAAATGCTTGGCCATTACAACAAGCAACAGGCTGTTAATAATAAAATAAGATAGCCTCAATTAATTAGATTTTAAAATAACTGTATTGCCCGGGTAATTAATAGCAGCATCATCTTCGGCGGTAATAAAAAAGTTAACCGGTTTAAATGGTGTAATTGTTTTTAGTGACCCTTTTAAAGTTTTGGATAAAATGCCGGAACCACTTTGAAACTGACCAATATTTTTAGTGCCGTTATTTTCTGTCACCATCCATGCTACGTACGTTTTTTTAGGAGGATTTAAATTCAGTGAGGGTGCAAGATGTGTGGCCTTTAACTGAATCTGGTAGTTTTTATCTTTACCTTTTTTTACTGTGGCATAGGCTTCGGCAGCCGGAGCTATACCCGAATTGTTTAATACTATCTTTTTAGCGCAAGCTGATAATAAGACGACAGAACAAAACAGTATGCAAATTGTACTCACAAATGGTACTTTATTGTACATTTTAATTGAATTTTAGTTTTTATTGATTGTTTGTTTGATTTTTAAAGAAAGACTATTTTCAGGAAATAAAAGTTGATGGCTGTCAACCTTTTAAAAATATATTTTCATGAATTTCGATATATCTAAATACCATTTTAAAAGTGTTAAACTGTTTGATGCAATATTACCTGTTTATATGAACGAGTTAAAAGACATATCAAAAACAGAACGGCTTAAAAAGGGAGAAGTACTTTACCGTGAGGGAAGTATGCCAAAGGCAGTGTACAGGGTAAAAAAGGGTAAAATAAAAATTGAACAAACGGGAGAAGACGCCAATAGCCGTATTGTTTATATTTACACTATTGGTGAATATTTTGGATTTCGTCCGCTTTTGTGCAATGAAAAGCATCCTGTGTCTGCTATCGTTTTGGAAGAAAGTGAGATAGAAGTTTATGATGGCAGAGGTTTTTTAAATATTGCAAAGCGGTCGCCAAACTTGTCATTTAATTTGGTTGAAATTTTAAGTTTTGAATTTAACGTATGGATAAACCTGATTGGTTCTTTGTCTCACAAGTCTGCCAAAGAAAGAGTTGCTCTAATACTTCTTATATTAAATGAAAAATATCAAACCAACAGTAAAGAAACTTGGATTACTTTGTCAAAGGCTGACATTGCTTGTTATTCTGAAACTACAGAAGAAACTGTTGTAAGAGTGCTAACTTTTTTTAAAGAACAAGGTATCCTTACCACCGAAGCAAGGAAAGTTATTATTAAAAACAGGCGGATGCTTGAAATTATTGCAGAGGGGTTTTAAAATCGACAGGAAAAAATTCGAAAGTATTATTACTCAGAGCCTAAAAAATCGGAATCCGTTATAATGGATGGCTGGTTTCAGAAAATTGTTCACTTATACTATAAAAGTAAGTCAATTTAGATATCAAAGAAATTTATCTGCGATGTAAAAGGATTTTTATTCGCCTACACCTGTTTGAAAGTTGTCGTCTTAATACTTAATTAATGCCGGGTTGTTAATTCACTCATTTTTTGAAATTATTTTTAGATCTTCATGATGACGGCGGACTAATCAGAGGACCATTGACGGCGAAAGCCGCACGCAGCATTACAACAGCAGTGTAGAGTATCACAACTATAACAATCCATCTTAATGTATCAAGTGGCAAAGATTTTACGATGAACGCAGCTATCAGTACTGCAATCATACCTGGTATGGCCATTGCAACAGCAGCTTTTCTGTTATAAGCACCTTCACGGATAAATCTTATAGACGCAGGTGGCATCAGAAATGCACAGGATCCCATCATTATCGGGAACGCCACTTGTGGTGACATACCAAGCGCGAATACCAGCGCCATACAGGGAGCGTAAAGACCAATTCCGGTAGTCATTAATGCACCTAAAATAAAGTTGACTATTACGGCAATCAATAGCTTTCCATATTGAAGTCCGATAGCATCTCCTCCTCCTTTTATCCATTCCATATTCCTGGCTAGCATAAAACCAGCAGTAACCAATAGCGCAAATCCCATCGTTAAGCGAATTTTTTGCTCGGATAATTTTGAAACAATGCTGGCGCCGATGATTGCGCCGGCAGTTGCAGAAAGCAACATTAATATTAATGTTATGGGTTCTACCTTAATTACAGTAATAAAAATAATGGCCTGCAACAATACAGGGATGGTGTTAGCCACATTCAATGTTCCGGGTAGCACCTTGTCTTCTGTTTGTTTGGTAAATTTTAATAATGCAGTTTGTGGTGCAAACGCTCCTATACCCAATACATCAAAGAAATTCACCACAAAGCCAATGCAACCTGCTTTTAACCAACTGATATTTTCCAGTTTATTTTTATGCTTCATAAAATCTCTTGTCAGAACAATGCTGAACCAGATCGTAAGTAGCACCAATGATATCCAGATTAAATAAATCATGTATGGCTGATAATTTGAAAAAAAGGATTTGTAATAAATGTATTATTTTTTTAAGACTTTTTTCTAAATATACCACAAGTCTCATTCCTCAATCCTCCAGGAATTTTTTCGGCATCTTTAATCACCATCATGGTTGATAAGTCTTCATTAGGTATCCGAACCGGAGAATTCACAAAAACGCATATCTTTAAACCTATCGGCTTCTTTAACTGTTTCTGAGCCCCTTCCTTCAAACCAATAAATTTAAATGTTGTAATGATAAAATGTTCTGCATTCATAAGTATTGTGATTATAGTATGTTCAGGTTCTGCCGTTATCGCACAAGACGATGATATAGCGGCTAAAATCAATAGCAGGATTTTTAACCCTTCAACCATGTTATGGTATGGTGAGCCAGCAAAAAAATGGGAGGAGGCTTTGCCTGTTGGGAATGGCCGTCTTGGTGCAATGGTATTTGGGAAAAATGGAGAGGAAAGAATTCAATTGAATGAAGAAACGTATTGGTCGGGCGGACCTTACTCAACGGTGGTAAAAGGTGGAGCGAAATGGTTGCCAGAGATTCAAAAGCTGGTGTTCGAAGAAAAATACCTTGCTGCACATAATTTATTCGGCAGGTATTTAATGGGCTACCCGGTTGAACAAATGAAATACCAATGCCTCGCCAATTTGCATTTGTTTTTTAATAAAGGGGATAGTGTCACTGATTATAAAAGATGGCTTAACCTGGAAACAGGAGTTACTGGTGTTTCTTATACTGCGAACGGTATCCGTTATCAAAGAGAAGTATTTGCGTCGGCACCAGACCAGGTGATTGTTGTACGAATTACCGCCGATAGAACCGGAAGTGTTTCTTTTAAAGCAAATCTTCGCGGTGAAAGAAACCAAACGCATTCCAATTACGCTACTGATTATTTCAGAATGGATCCATATGGTACAGACGGGTTGGTGCTGACAGGAAAATCTGCAGATTATATGGGTGTTGAAGGAAAAATAAAATATGAAGCAAGAATAAAAGCCGTTGCGGAAGGAGGCACTATCAAAACAGATGGCGTTGATCTGGTCATCGAAAATTCCGATGCAGTAACAATCTATTTTGCAGCAGCAACTAATTTTATTAACTATAAAGATGTGAGTGCTGATCAGCACCAACGTGTGGATGATTATTTCAAAGCAATCGAAAACAAAAAGTACAAAGCCATACTCGCGACTGGCATGGAGGACTATAAAAAATACTATAGCCGGGTGTCAATTAAATTACCCGTTGTACAAAATTCTTTTCTTGCAACACCGGATCGTATTCAAAAAATACAATCCACTCCTGATCCGTCGTTGTCTGCATTGAGTTATAATTTCGGCAGGTATCTTTTGATAAGTGCTTCGCGTCCGGGTACAGAACCTGCCAACCTGCAAGGCATATGGAATAATGATATGAACCCACCCTGGGATTCAAAATACACTACCAATATAAATACCGAAATGAATTATTGGCCAGTGGAAAGCGGCAACTTATCTGAATGCGCTGAACCTTTAACCCGCATGATTAAAGAGTTAACAGACCAGGGAGCAAAGGTTGCACGTGAACATTATGGCGCCAAAGGATGGGTGTTTCATCAGAATACAGACATCTGGAGAGTTGCCGCGCCAATGGACGGACCCACCTGGGGAACATTTACAGTTGGTGGGGCATGGCTCTGCACCCATTTGTGGGAGCACTATCAATACACGATGGATAAAGATTTTCTAAAAGAAGCTTATCCGTTGATAGAAGGTTCTGTCCAGTTCTTTATGGATTTTTTAGTACCACATCCCAATGGAAAATGGTTGGTCACCAATCCTTCTACTTCACCAGAAAACTTCCCGGATGGCGGCGGAAACAAACCATACTTTGATGAAGTTACTGCCGGATTCCGTGAAGGCACTACTATCTGCGCCGGTTCTTCTATTGACATGCAAATTCTTTACGATCTTTTTGGTTATTATATCGAGGCCTCAGCAGTTTTACGAAAAAATGATTCTTTTCTGCAAAAGGTAAAAACAGCAAGAGACAAATTAGTACCACCGCAAATTGGTAAAGATGGTTCATTGCAGGAATGGGCCGATGACTGGAAATCGCTGGAAGAACATCACCGGCACTTTTCCCATATGTATGGATTATACCCGGGAAAAGTATTGTATGAAAAAAGAACCCCTGCATTAATAGCTGCTTATAAAAAAGTACTGGAAGAAAGGGGCGATGCCTCCACTGGTTTTTCAAGAGCGTGGAAGATGGCTTTATGGGCAAGGTTACATGATGGCAACCGTGCCAATAAAATTTATAAAGGATATATGAAAGAACAGAGTTGCATTTCATTATTTGCCTTGTGCGGCAGGGCACTGCAGGTTGATGGTAGCCTTGGCGTTACAGCCGCCATTACGGAAATGTTGATGCAATCGCACGATGGGTTTATTTCATTACTTCCGGCCTTACCCGACGAATGGAATGAGGGGGAATTTAAGGGGGTATGTGCCAGGGGTGCATTTGAGTTGGACTTTACATGGAAAAAAAATCAACTGAGTCATTTGAAAATTACCTCAAAAGCGGGAACGACTTGCCGGCTTGAAATACGGCGCCCTATAACGGTGAGCCATAATGGAAAAATAATGAATGTCAAAAAGCTACCAGACGGGAACATCGAATTCAAAACAATAAAAGGTGAAGTATATGATGTTCTATAGAATTTGACATTATGTTCCGGTAACGTGAATGCTTTAAAAAGAAAACCGGGCAATTAAATCTTTGTTCGGAATAACTCCCTTGGTTTTTATCAACAGCAATCAACTGAAAGGCATGAAGAAAACCTATATTTTATTTCTTATCATTTCCTGTTGTGTATCAACAGGTGTTTATGCACAGCAAACTCAATCCCCTTTGGTTGCATCTTTCAAAGATTACCAGGAAATGAAAAAGAATACGCGTTTTCATCTCGACTGGATTTCATTGGGTCCAATGGTAAATTCCGCAAGGGCTGATGTTGTACAAGTGGATGCTGCGCATCCGGGTACCATGTATGTTGGATTTGGATCGGGAGGATTATGGAAGACGGTGAATAATGGTATCAGTTGGAATTGTGTTTTCCAGGAACAAGCCTCTTTGGGTATTGGCGATATGGAGTTGGCGCCCTCAGATCCAAATATTATTTATCTGGGAACGGGTGAAAATTTAAAAAAGCCCAGGAACTTTACGTTGCCGGGTACGGGCATGTATCGGTCAAACGATGCTGGTAAAACCTGGCAACATATCGGGTTAGAAGATTCCTGGTCTATTGCTGAAATTGCCATACACCCAACAAACCCGGATATTGTAATGGTTGCAGTATTGGGTCATCTGTGGACAAAAAATAAAAATCGCGGTCTTTATCAAACAACCAATGGAGGTAAGACCTGGCAACATGTATTGTACAAAGATGATGCGACAGGTGCTAATGATATCGTTATTGCTCCATCCAAACCGCAAATAATGTATACATCCATGTGGGAGTTGTATCCAGGTGTGAGTGGAAAAAACAGCGCTGTTTATAGAAGCATTGATGGTGGCAAAAATTGGACAATATGTAATAAAGGTTTACCAGGTGGACCAATGGTAGGACGGATAGGGCTTGCTGTATCTTATACCAATCCACTGAAAGCGTATGCGCTTATTGATAACCGGGATAGCCTGGCTGGACAAGCCGCTGAACTTTACAAGACAACGGACGGAGGCAACACCTGGAATAAAACACATCGTACACCGTTTGCTATTTTCTCGGTGATCGGCTGGTATTTTACCGATGTGTATGTTAATCCAAAAAACGATGATGAAATCTATTGTTTAGGCGTTCGTCTCGCGCACAGTGTTGATGGCGGGAAAACATTTTCGTTAATTGGCGGTGAGGTGCAGCGGGCAACGCCTAGCCTTGCAAAAGGTTTTCATCTTGACCAGAGTGAATTATGGATCGACCCAAATAACCCGCGGCATATTGCTGCAGGCAATGATGGTGGTTTTTATGTTAGCTATGACGGGGGATTGAACTGGTTTCATTACAACAATATTCCGGTTGGAGAATTTTATGATATCGCCATTGATCAAAAAAACTATACCATCTATGGAGGTACACAAGACAATGCAACTGTATTTGGGCCTCCAAAAGAACTTAATTTTTCAGCTCCGGACCCCTGGAAATACCTATGGATTGATCCCTGGGATGGTGGGGATGGTTGTGTAACGCAGGTTGATCCTGAAGACAACAATACCGTTTACTATAGTGCCCAGCATGGAGATGCCATGAGGCTTGACAGGGCTGCGGACACTGTAGTTTCTATTATGCCCAAACTACCTATAGTGATAAAAGACAGTTTGCATTTTAATTATGTTACCCCATATTTTATTTCGCCTCACCAGAAAGAAACACTATACCACGGTGGAAACTATATTTTTAAAAGCACGGATCGCGGCGATCACTGGAAAGTCATCAGCCCCAACCTGTCTATCGCAGCGAATAATGAAAAGCGTTCTTTTTCATGCGGTGCGCTGGCAGAATCAATTATTCAGAAAGGCTGGCTTTTTGCAGGAACTGATAAAGGTGCATTCTGGATTTCTAAAAATGATGGCGCAACCTGGGAGGAAAACGATAAGGGGCTTGCAAATAATTACATCCGTAGTATCTGCCCTTCCCGCTTTGCAAAAGAAAGAGTTTATGTTGCCATGACGGGCATTAACTACGACGACCTGGCCTGCTACCTTTACGCATCAGATGATTGCGGAAAAAATTGGATCAGTATTGCTGCGGGTCTGCCCAACGAACCTGTAAATGTTGTCCTGGAAGATCCTTTGAATGAAAATATTCTGTATGCGGGATGTTTCCGGGGGGTCTATTTATCATTGGACAGGGGCAAACATTGGTCCTACCTGGGAAACAACATGCCCGGAACCGCGGTAGCGGATCTTGCCATCCAGGAAAGTACGATGGAATTAATAGCGGCTACCCATGGACGTGGTATTTTTAAGATCGACCTGCACCCCATACATGCGCTGGTCAACAATCAATTTTCCACGGGTACAGATTATCTATTTGCAACAGCAGCCAGCCAGCTTCCCTGGTTTCAGTCTTCAAGTGGCGTACCCGATTACCGGACCTTTGAAAAACCGACAGTTACCTACTGGCTGAACGAACCGAAACCGGTTACGCTTTCCATTTGCGACCAGGCGAAAAAACAACTATGGACGGTTCAATTGCCGGGCGTGAAGGGCTTTAATCAATTTCGATGGGATATGATCGTTAGCAGGTCGACAAGCGACATGCCTTATTTTACACAATATGAAAAATTCCTGGAGGCGGGAGACTATAAAATGATACTTTCAACCGGGCAAGCCGAATTTGAACAGCCATTCTTGGTCACCAACTGCCAATCGCCCTATAAAAAGTAAACAACTGGTTTTTGCCGGCACCCGAAAGAATGAATAAGGACAGGTCATCATTTAAATTGCACTTTTTTTCCTGTATCAATTGGGTAATATTGGCGGTAGATTTTGTAACTTAACAGGATAACCACTTACAGGGATGAGTACATATCCAAGTATATTCAACGATGTAATAGGACCGGTAATGCGGGGTCCATCCAGTTCTCATTGCGCGGCTTCGTTGCGCATAGCAAGATTGTGCAGGGATTTGATGGATGAAAATATTCGTGACATATTAATTGAATTTGATCCAAACGGTTCATTGGCCACCACCCATAAGAGCCAGGGCTCAGACATGGGTTTGTTTGGTGGATTCTTAGGCTGGGAAGCATTTGATGAAAGATTGCCTGCATCAGATAAACATATCGTCACAGCGGGAATAAATGTAAACATTAATATCTGCGATATTCAGGCGACGCATCCGAATACTTATAAAATTACACTGTCAAATAACAGCGAAACCAGGAACTTAACAGCCATCTCTACCGGAGGGGGTATGATTGAAGTGATAGCAATTGATGGTGCAGCTGTTTCAATGGCTGGTGACTATTTTGAAACGCTTATCTATTGCAATAATCCCGAAGCGATCATTCCATTTATTAAAACCGTGATTGCATTTGATGAGATACAAATCCGCCAGGGCTTTCATTCATTTATAGAAATCAAGTCCCAGGCATTTCCAGGAGATATTATATGTAAAGAGCTGCTGGCGATGGAAGGGGTTACCGCTATTAAGTTTCTAAAACCAGTACTTCCTGTTTTAGCGAGGAAAAATATGCAGGTGCCGTTTATTACCTGCAACCAAATGATGGAGTATAACAAAGGCAAAAATAAAATGCTTTGGCAACTCGCAGTCGATTATGAATGTGCACGTGGAAATATTTCGGGCGATGAGGTATTTGAAAAAATGCGAAGCATTGTTCAGATTATGGGAAATGCGATTCAAACCGGGTTAAAAGGAACACACTATACCGACCGTATCCTGGGAAGTCAATCTGTTCAGTTTAAGGAAAAAATGGATGCTGATAAATTAATAGGGGGAGATGCCAATAACCGCATCATCATGTATGTGTCTGCGATGATGGAAGTTAAAAGTTCGATGGGTGTGATTGTAGCCGCTCCTACTGCAGGATCCTGCGGAGCTTTACCAGGCGCTTTGTTCGGCACGGCTCATTCTTTGCAACTAGAGGAAGATGAGATTGTGAAAGCAATGTTATCTGCGGGATTGATTGGAGTGTTTATTGCAGCGCATGCCACATTTGCTGCGGAAGTGGGGGGATGCATGGCTGAAACGGGATCCGGAGGGGGAATGGCTGCCGCTGCTATCGTAGAAATGAAATCCGGAACAATGGAGCAATCAATTGCTGCTGCGTCACTCGCGTTACAAAATTCATTGGGTATTATTTGCGATCCGATCGGCAATCGGGTAGAAGCGCCCTGTTTGGGAAGAAACGTAATGGCCGCCACCAACGCAGTTTCCTGCGCCAATATGGCCCTGTCCAATTATGAGCAACTCATACCACTCGATGAAGTGATAGAAACAATGAAAGCAGTTGGAGATCAGATTCATCATACATTGCGTTGTACCAACCTGGGAGGGCTTTCCATTACAAACACGGCAAAGAAAATTGAAGCCATGCTGGAAGAAAAGCAACCTGTTTTTTTTAAAAGTTGCTGATGGCTGATTTGTTTTTTATACACTTTTCAGTCTATTAATTTCGTTATTTGGGTAAACAACAGCCATGAGGATTTTAAGCACTCTTTTACTGGGCGTATTGTTTTTTTTATCCTGTAAAAAAACAGGAAACAGTAATGATGGCAACCCACCCTCGAAAGCACTTATAGATGTCAGTTATGGATCCGATGCGAAACAGAAGATGGACGTTTACCTTCCTGCCAATCGTTCATTAAGCTCTACGAAGCTCATGTTCCTCATTCATGGCGGAGGCTGGACGGAGGGAGATAAGGCAGATTTTACAGCTTCGGTTAGAAACATGCAGTTGCGGTTTCCGGATTATGCATTTGTAAATATCAATTACAGGTTGGTATCAAATAATCAAAACCTTTTTCCAACACAGGAAAATGATGTAAAAGCCGCAGTGGAATTTGTATTGTCAAAAAAATCTGAATACCTGATTTCAAATAACTGGGTTTATATTGGTGCCAGTGCAGGTGCACAACTTGCATTGTTGCTGGCATATAAGCATGCAGATATTATTGAACCAAAAGCAGTTGTTTCTTTTTTCGGGCCTACTGATTTGGTTCAATTGTATAATAATCCGCCCAGCCCGCTTATCCCATTGCTCCTGTTATCTGTTACGGGTGCTATTCCAACTTCGAATCCTGCTATATATAACCAATCGAGCCCGGTTAATTTTGTTACTGCACAATCCTGTCCGGCTATCTTATTGCAGGGCGGACAGGATCCATTGGTTCCCGCCGCGCAGGCAACATTAATGACAGCAAGATTAGATTCGGCAGGTGTGCCCAATCAATATGTGTTTTATCCAACTGAGGGACATGGATGGACCGGCGCTAACCTGATTGATTCGTTTGATAAAATAGAAGCTTTTATCAGGCTTCATGTGAATTGATATAACCGAACTGCTCAGTCTTCCTTCCCGCTTTTTTTGTTACTTTGACAATGGCAGTACCGTTAGCAGAAAGACTACGTCCCTCATCACTGGGTGAATTGCAAGGACAGGAACATCTCACTGGCAAAGGCAGTATATTAAGAACCGCTGTTGAACACGGTAAGGTCCCTTCCATGATACTATGGGGTCCGCCAGGTGTAGGAAAAACTACCATTGCCAATATAATTGCCAATAGTCTTCAGGTACCGTTCTATACGTTGAGTGCCATCAGCAGTGGTGTAAAAGAAATTAGAGAGATAATTGAAGAAGCTAAATCAAAAGAAGGCGCTGTACTTTTTATTGACGAAATACACCGGTTTAATAAAGGACAACAGGATGCATTACTGGGCGCCGTGGAAAAAGGAATAATAACATTAATTGGAGCTACCACCGAGAACCCATCTTTTGAAGTAAATGCCGCGTTACTCAGCAGGTGCCAGGTTTATATTTTGAAACCCCTGGATGAAAAGCAATTGATTCAATTGCTTCATCATGCAATTGAAAAAGATATATTGCTGCGGAAGAAAAAAATTGAACTGATAGAAACAGAAGCCATCATCAATATTTCTGGTGGTGATGCAAGAAAGCTACTGAATTTACTGGAGCTGGTAGTGGAGTCAGCAGGTGACCAGGTAAAAATTACTGATGACCTGGTGATGCAGGTAGCGCAAAAAAGAATAGCGTTATATGATAAGAAAGGTGAGCAGCATTATGATATTATTTCCGCTTTTATCAAATCAATCAGGGGAAGCGATCCCAATGCGGCTGTATATTGGATGGCCAGAATGATAGAGGGTGGGGAAGATGTAAAATTTATTGCACGACGGCTGGTTATATTGGCCAGTGAAGACATTGGCAATGCCAATCCAACGGCAATTGTGCTTGCGAATGCATGTTTTGATGCAGTTAATAAAATAGGTTATCCGGAATCAAATATCATCCTGTCTCAATGTGCTACTTACCTGGCGTCTTCACCTAAGAGCAATGCGGCCGTTGCTGCAATTAGCGAAGCCATGGCTGCAGTAAAACAATATGGTGATTTACCCGTGCCACTTCATATTCGTAATGCGCCTACCAAATTGATGAAAAACCTGGACTACGGAAAAGGGTATCAGTATTCTCATGCTTATGAAAATAATTTTTCCAACCAGGAATATTTACCGGATAAAATTTCAGGTACCACATTTTATCATCCCGGAAAAAACACACGTGAGGAGGAGCTGAGAAAATTTTTACATAATCTCTGGAAAGAAAAGTATGGCTATTGAGGAATAATACTGGTTTCATCAAATAGCAAAGGAAAAAATTGTCCGTCCATCTTGATGCCTTTTTTTATAATGGGTACACCTGCCAGCAATGCATCATTGCTATCTGATACAACTCCATCTTCAAAAACGTTTATAACAAAAGCGCGGCGCGGACGGTTACTTTTATTTTCTCCCGAGCCGTGTAAAGTAAGTGGGTGATGAAAGATCGCTTCTCCTGCTTTTACTTCTGCATATACCGGTTTGAATTGTTTTTTTTGTTCTTCCGTGAGATAATTCATGATGCTCAAAAAGTCCCCGGCCAGGTTTGGTTTATCCAATAACCCCCACCGGTGACTGCCCGGTACATATTGTACACAACCATTTTCAATGTTTGCATCATCCAGTCCACACCAGCAGGATAGATGTGCCATTGGTAATGTGCGGGTCCAATATGAATAATCCTGGTGCCACGCTACAACGCCGCCTCTCTTTGCGGGTTTATAAAACAATTGATCATGCCAGAAACGAACTGGTTTTTTGCCCAGTAGCTGGCTTGCTGCAATTACAAAACGAGGATTCCATAATACATCATGAAAACCATTTGTAATTCTCCAGGCACCCAATGCATGAAATAAAACAGTTTGCGGATCAGTAGATTCATTGCTGTGAAACTCATAAAATAATGAATGACCCGGATGATGAATATCGGAAAGTTGAGACAATTCATTTCTCAGTGTTTCCAATTGAATTTCGTCCAGCATTTTTATGCCGGGCAGGTAGCCATTCTCATTGAAGAATTCAACCTGCTGTTTTGATAACAGGTATTGTTTCCATTCAGAAGCAGCGGATGGCCATTTAAATAGTTTGCCAGCCAGGTGATGAACTTTGCTGAGGTCATTAAAATTCATATCACAACTATTTCTTTAAAATTAGCGTTTTTTCAAGGCAATGGATATAGTTTGCTTTAATTTTAATTTTCCAAAACGATTAATTGATATGAGAAAATTATTATGCTGTTTACTATGTATACTTGTTTGTGGGTTTGCCTTTTCACAAATTATCATCGATAAAGATCCGGTGATAGATAAAATGGTTCATGATGTTTCAACAGATTCCCTTCAAAGTTATATAAATACACTTGTTGCATTTGGAACCAGGAATACTTTAAGTACACAGTCAGACAACAAACGTGGTATAGGAGCTGCCAGGCTATGGGTATTGAGCAAGTTTACTGAATTTGCAAAGCAATCCGGAGGCAGGCTTACTGCAATCATTGATACAACTACATTGCAGGCCGATGGGAAGCGTGTAGATGGTTCATTGCTATTGGGCAATGTAGTTGCTACTTTAAAAGGTACAGATGCAGGTGATGACCGGATATTTCTTATTAGCGGACATCTTGATAATATGCGCAGCAATGTAATGGACAGAACAGGTGATGCACCAGGTGCCAACGACGATGGAAGTGGAACTGCGGCAGTTATTGAATGTGCCAGGATCATGAGTAAAAGCGCATTTCCTGCAACAATTATATTTGTTGCAGTAAGCGGAGAAGAACAAGGATTGTTGGGTGCTAATTTTATGGCAGAAAAAGCCAAAAAAGAAAATTGGAATATAGAAGCTGTGCTGAACAATGATATTATGGGAAGTAATAACAGCAGTGAAACGAATAACATTGATAATACAAAAATCAGGGTATTCAGCGAGGGGTTACCGGCATATGAGCTAGACAAGAATGCAGTTGCTATAAGACAACTGGGATTGGAAAATGATGGTAAAGCCCGGCAACTTGCACGTTATGTAAAAGAAATAGGTGAGCGGTATGTTGACAACCTGCAGGTAGTGATGGTATACCGCAATGATCGCTTCCTGCGTGGAGGTGATCATCTTCCTTATGTACAAAGAGGCTTTGCAGCGGTTCGCATTACGGAAATGAATGAAAATTATTATCACCAGCACCAGGACGTAAGAAAAGAAAATGGAATACAGTACGGTGATCTTTCCGGGTTTATGGATTTTGAATACCTCAGAAAAAATACCTGTTTGAATCTTGCCAATCTTGCTAACCTCGCAAAATCACCGCCTATGCCGCAAGAAGTAAAAGTAGATGTGAAGAAACTAACCAACTATAGCCTTCTCTCCTGGAAAGCACCCAGGAGTGGCAAGGTAAAGGGATATTATGTATTGATGCGGGAAACAACCAGTGCATTTTGGCAAAAGAAAATCTTTACTACACAAGCTGAAATAAGTTTGCCTTATTCAAAAGACAATTATTTTTTTGCTGTACAGTCAGTAAGTAACGATGGCAATGAAGGTTTGCCTGTAATTCCTTCAGTTGGCCGATAACATCGATACAATTGAATGGACAACCCCCCAGAGAGTGCGGGGTAAGCAGCAATATAATTTGAACAGTAAAAAATGCCGGGTGCATAATTCATACCAACATGATAAACTGGATGTGTAAAAAATTTGATGACTTATCTCCTGCTGAACTTTATTCTATTCTTCAATTGCGCAATGAAGTTTTTGTAGTTGAACAAAACTGCGTATACCAGGATGCGGACAATAAAGATCAGCACGCATTTCATTTAATGGGATGGCAGCAGGGAAAGCTGGTTGCCTATTCAAGATTGATACCGCCCGGTATCGCCTACAAAGAACAAAGCATAGGAAGAGTTATAACTTCAATTGTTGCAAGAAAATCTGGCTTTGGAAGAGCATTGATGCAGCAATCGGTTATTGAATGCAGGAAATTGTTTGGTCATAACATTATTCGTATTGGTGCACAGCTGTATTTAAAAAAGTTTTATGCATCATTGGGCTTTGTTCCCATTGGTGGAATTTATCTCGAAGATGGAATTGAACATATTGAAATGCTGCTTTCGTAATTGCACTTTAGTAATCTTACTAGTTATTATCAGAAAACCCTTGCTTTAATATTTTTTTTCCAGGAGCACACACCACAACTATATTTTCATCGTTTCTAATTTGTAAGGGGAATTTTTATTTTAGTACCCGAATCCAAATAACCATTCGAAAACTAAAATCTGGTATTCATGAAAAAGTTTTTACACTTTCTGTGGGGAACGTGTGTAATAATGCTACTCTCCATTTTAATTCCGGCAAAAAGCATTGCTCAGTATGTGAGCGGACCGTCCTACGCGGAAATTGGGATTACTGCTGGTCCTTCAAACTTCCTGGGAGATTTGGGAGGTCATCTTGGTAAAGGAACTCCGTTCTTAAAAGACAACAATTTTAATCTTACTAAATTGATGGTTGGTGCTCACCTGAGTTACTATGCAAAAGATTGGTTGGGTTTCAGACTTGCTGTAAACATTGGTAAGATTGAAGGTGATGATGCTGTTATTAAAGGTAAAGGTGGATTGGAAGAAGCGCGTAGAAACCGTAACCTTAATTTCCAGTCAAAATTATATGAAGGAATTTTTGTAGCAGAAGTATTTCCCACCGTATTCCTGGAGGAAGATGCTTCTGATGTATATCATAAATTAAGACCTTATGGTATTATTGGTGTTGGTGTATTTCATTTTAACCCGCAGGGTTATAATAACACTACCGGTCAGTGGGTTGACCTTCAACCATTGCATACAGAGGGCGAGGGCTTTTTGCCAGACAGAAAAAACTATTCCCTGTGGCAGATGAATATACCAATGGGTGCCGGTATCAAATACTGGCTGAGCGACAACGTTAGTCTCGCCCTTGAAGTAATACATCGCAAAACATTTACTGATTACATTGACGACGTAAGTACAAATTATGTTGATCCCCAGGTATTCTATAATAATTTTGCTACACCCGGCCAGGCTGCATTGGCTGCACATATGGCAGATAAAAGCAATGGTGGATTGGGCGGCGATCCTAATTATGGTATTGGTAAAAAACGCGGTGATCCCAAACAAAATGATGCCTATTATTCATTTGGCTTCAAATTAGGATTCCGATTAAACGGCGGCGACAGAAGTTTAAGAAACTCTACCCGTTGCCCGATTATCCGTTTCTAAGATATTCCTGTAAAGAAGTTGGTTGTTGTTAGATCCGTACCCTTTTTTTAACATGTAAACGCATGTACTTATGAAAACAATTGTACTTAAGTCGGGGCAAGTCATGCACTCAATGTTATGCTGCCTCCTGCCTTTGATTCTTATTGTTTTGTTGTACATACCGGTTAAAGCAGGTACGGTTTCAGTGAATCTTAACAGAGATACTATTCTAATCAACAAAGCACATACAAGCAAAAAATATAAAATCAAACTTTATCCTGGTATTACCAACGAGGTAGTATTCTTCACTGCCAGCGGTGAAACCGGAAAAGTGTATCAATTGTTTTTATTTGACCTGGATGGCACACTGGTAAAACAAACCCAGATACGCAATAAACAAACTACCATGCTGGCCAATTTTAATAAGGGCAATTATATGTTTGAAGTATTCAGCGACGACGAGCGTATTGAAAATGGTACGCTGGTAGTCCGTTAATATATTAAAGAAGTTCTTTGTTTGCTATAACGATACCCAATAAGCGGCGGGGAAATTTTTAAAATCCTGATATCCGGTTTGAAAACCAAACCTGGTCCGTTCCCTATAGTTTTTGTACCCTTACTTTTAAAGATTTTATTAATCACTTCCCGCCACCGCTTATTGGAAAGACAAACTTAAAAATACTGATCCAATCCAGTATCCTCAATAGCCGGCGATGAGTAATTGCCGGCTATTTGTTTTATAGGTCTTACGTCTTCCAATAAACGATAATGAATGAGGGCAAGAGTCTTTGACGAATGCGTACACTAAAATCCTCAGACGAGGATACAGTTGAATCCGACCGAACTATCCTTATAGAAATATTTCACCCGCGTGTTTCCAGTTATTGATCCGCTCGTAATTATTTTCATTCAGGTTATGCGGTGCACTGAACATATACGCCTTCCCTTTAAAATATTGCAAGTGACGTGTGTGATCATCAATCATAAAATCTGCCTGGATCATTTTCTTATCTCCGCAAAGAACCAATTGTTGCCAGGTAAAAAATGGATAGTTATCTGCCAGCCAATAAAATTTGTCGGTGAGTGAGTTGGGAAATTCGGTAGCAGCAGATACAATATAGATCTCGTATTTATTATTCATTTGTTTCAGTATTTCAATACTGTCGTCCATCACAGGTAAATAACGGAAAAACCCTGGTTCAAATAATTTTTGTCGCACCGCTGCCTGGTTCTCAGGTGCAAACCCCTTTACCAGTGACCCTCCTTCAAGCATTTTATGATAATCAATATCTCCACCATAAGTTTCTTTGTACCATTGAACCATTCCGCCTGTTGTATCTGCAATTACTTCATCCATATCAACCAAAATTCTTTTCATGGTTTACGTTAATTCTGTTTTTAAAAATTTAGCGGTATGACTTGTTTTATTTTTTATCATTTCTTCAGGAGTACCTTCAAAAATGATTTTCCCACCTGCATCGCCTCCTTCCGGGCCCAGGTCTATAATATGATCAGCTACTTTAATTACGTCCAGGTTGTGTTCTATTACCAATACAGAATTGCCCCTGTTCACTAACTTATTAATGACATCCAGCAAATGTTGCACATCCTGAAAATGCAAACCTGTAGTGGGTTCGTCGAGTATGTAAAAAGTTTTGCCGGTATCTTTTTTGCCCAGTTCAGTTGACAGTTTTACTCTTTGCGCTTCACCACCACTGAGCGTAACTGCAGACTGGCCTAGCGTAATATAACCCAGTCCAACTTCCTGTAATACTTTTATCTTTCGATAAATGTATGGAACATTGGTGAAAAATTCTACCGCTTCATCCACCGTCATATTTAGTACATCGCTGATGGATTTTCCTTTATACCGAATTTCAAGTGTTTCCCTGTTATAACGTTTTCCATTGCATTTTTCACAATGAACATAGACATCGGGTAGAAAATTCATTTCGATCACCCTCATTCCACCGCCTTCACACACATCACAGCGACCGCTTTTAACATTGAATGAGAAACGACCCGCATTGTAACCTCTGATTTTTGATTCAGGTACCGAAGCAAACAATGTTCTGATATCTGTGAAGAACCCACAGTAAGTAGCCGGATTGCTCCTGGGTGTTCTTCCGATGGGAGACTGATCAATTTCAATCACCTTATCTATATTTTCCAAACCTTTAATGGATTTGTATTCCATGGGGTTTGCTTTTGAATCATAGCAATATTTGGAGAGAATCGGATACAGTGTTTCTGTAATTAAAGTTGACTTGCCACTCCCGCTTACTCCGGTAACTACAATTAATTTCCCCAACGGAAATTTCACATCAATACCGTTGATATTATTACCTTTTACACCTTTTAATTCAAGGAATTTTCCATTGCCGGATCTTCTTTCTGAAGGAACAGCTATTGATTTTTCGCCCGATAAAAACCTGGCTGTTTCAGAAGATTGATTCAGCAAATGATGTGGATTTCCCTGGGACACGATCTGTCCTCCAAACTTTCCGGCTCTTGGTCCAATATCTATCAGGTGATCAGAAGCCAGCATAATATCTTTGTCATGCTCCACTACCAATACACTGTTGCCGATATTGCGTAAATTTTTCAATGCTTCTATCAAACGATGATTGTCGCGCTGATGTAAACCAATAGATGGCTCATCCAATATATAAGTTATACCCTGTAATTGTGAACCAATCTGAGTAGCGAGTCTTATCCGCTGTGACTCGCCACCACTTAAAGATTTGGAAGAACGGTTAATTGTAAGGTAGGTGAGGCCCACATCTAACATAAATTGCAGGCGTTCTCTTATTTCCTTCAATACATCTTTGGCAATGGAATTTTGTTTATTGCTTAATTTTTTCTCAATACCGTTAAACCATTCCATTAGCTTGTCGAGATTGAGTTCACTCAATTCAGCAATATTTTTATTATTAACCCTGAACCAGAGACTTTCTTTTTTCAATCTTGCGCCATTGCAGGTATCACATTTTGTAAGCTCCATAAATTTTTCCACCCAATCTCTTAAAGCTTCACTGCTGTTGGCCGCAAACCAGCGACGTAACATGGTAACTATTCCTTCATATTCTGTAACATAGACATTGCCTTCAGTAGTTTCAAAATCAAAATCTGCTTCTTTGCTGGCAGCATCTTCAGTTCCATATAGTAAAACATTTAATGTCTTCTGTGAAAGCTCTTTCAATGGTTTATCCAGACTGAATTTAAATTTTTTTGAAAGTTGCTGAACCTGTTTAAAAACATGGGCTTCTCTTTCTTCTCCCAATGGAACGATACCGCCTTCATTGATACTTTTGCTCCAGTCGGGAACTACGGCGTTCAAATCAACTTTGTTAACAGTACCCAATCCCCTGCATGCAGGACATGCGCCATAAGGTGAATTAAAAGAAAACGCATTGGGTGATGGTTCTTCGTAACTAAGCCCGGTATCTTCACACATCAGTTGTTTACTGTATTGCACAACTTTATTATCATCATTAATGAGCAGGAACATGAGGTCCTTTCCGATTTGCAAAGTTTTTTGAATGCTCTGGCTTAATCTCACTTTCATATCTGCTGTTACGGCCAATCTGTCTACCACAACTTCTATATCATGTAACTTATACCTGTCCACCTGCATTTTGGCAACCAGGTCTTTCACTTCTCCATCAATTCTAACTTTCAGAAAACCTCTTTTGCGGGTATCTTCGAACAATTCGCGATAATGTCCTTTACGCCCGCGCACCAATGGCGCGAGTAAACTGATCTTTTTATTTTTGAATTTTGAAAAAATATTTTCCACTATCTCTTCCTCACTGAACTTAACCATTTTTTTGCCAGTGTTATAACTATAGGCTTCACCAGTGCGTGCGTATAACAGGCGCATAAAATCATAAATCTCTGTAATGGTTCCAACCGTGCTCCGGGGATTTTTATTGGTTGTTTTTTGCTCAATGGAAATGACTGGTGAGAGACCCGTTATTTTATCTACATCGGGTCTTTCCATATCGCCGATAAACTGACGTGCATAGGCACTGAAACTTTCCATATAACGACGCTGTCCTTCATTGTATATTGTGTCGAAAGCCAGCGAAGATTTGCCACTACCGCTTACGCCGGTAAATACTACCAGTTTATTTTTCGGAATGCGGATATCAATATTTTTAAGGTTGTGCTCCCGCGCACCAAACACTTCAATGTATTCCTGTTCGGCTGATGCCTCCTCTAGTACCGTTTCACTCGCGTTGACCATATTATTGTAATCGTATTGATTTTTTTTTGCGCTAAAGTAAAACTAAATAAACAAAACCCATGCGGTTTGGTTTGAAAATGAACAATAAAAAAAGAAACCGGCGATAATGCCGGTTTCTCCAAATTGCCTGATGTTGTTATTATTATTTATGCAAAGTAATGGTTGGAACTTTGGTAACACCATTTGACTTTACTTCAATGTTTGAGATGGTGGTATCTTTATAACCATGCTGCCCTTTGAAGTAAATAGAATAGGTACCAACATTGAGCCCGCGAACCTGGTAATATCCTTCATGCCATGGAAGAGCATATAAAGTGTCTGCCTGGTTAAACACTTGTACCAATGGAGAAGCATCTTCCGGTAATACGCGTCCTTCTAATTTAGGTTTTGCTTTGTCATTGAATGGTTTCAAATTTGGTCTTAACCAATACTGGTTATTGAAAAACAAAATAGATCTTGAAAGATTAAAATCAAACCACAACTTGAACTGGTTATTGTCAATGACAGCAACATGCTCTCTTTTTATATTAATATCAAATGATGTACCTGGTCCGATAATATTTAAGGGGAAATGTGTTACACTATCTGTATACACAGTGTTTTCAGTTCCAAGGGTGATCCTTACTTTCAATATCTTTCCATTGGGGATAAGACCCGAAGCCAGCAGGGTATCTGTACCATTTCTTAGCGAGAGTAAATCATATACCCCCGGAGTAATAGAGAGCGTGTCCCAGATAATTGAATTTCCGTTTCTGCAGCCACGGTACTCTTCTTTCCACTCATGGTCATCGTCCTCATCATCATGATGTGCTGCCGTGTCAATTTTCACGACTACTTGTTTAATGTCGATAAGAACTTTTGTAAACGGTACAGGATCGTCCATCATATAAACAGAAAGCTGTGATTTACCTGTAGGAATGGCGGTACTACCTGAATTCTCTTTGTTGCAGGCAATAAATAAAATACATGCCATAGCAGCGCCTGCAGCGGGCAATAGCCACTTGTTGTTTGTTTTCATATCAGTAAAAATTTATGTAGAGTTGAAGTATAGACGATTGATTAGTCAATAACTATTCCATGAAAAGTTAAAAGGTTATAAAAAATGTTAATGGCCAGGCCTTATAACAACTTATACGAAGCGTTGAAACCAATGGTTGGTTTTTTTTGTTTATGCAATTGTTTTTTTTGATTAACATTTAGTTCAATATTGGGAAATTATTCTACACCGGAATAATAACATAGTATAATTACTAGTCAAAGACTGTGTAAATTTTATTTTTTTCGTGAGGCATGATATTTGGCAGGCCGTACTGTAATCAAACACTCTGATATGACAACAAGTAAAGGAATATTAATAAGCAGCACTTGTATTTTATTATTGGCCGGTTCCTGCAAAAGTTTAAATAAAACTCAAAAAGGAGCCGCTATCGGAACAGCAGGTGGTGCTGCTGCTGGTGCAGTGATAGGGAGAGCTGCTGGTAATACAGCATTGGGCGCCATCATAGGTGCAACAGTTGGCGGGGTTACTGGTGCCGTAATTGGCCGAAAGATGGATAAACAGGCAGAAGAAATGAAAAGGAACGTACCGGGAGCAAAGGTAGAAAGAGTGGGAGAAGGGATAATAGTGGAATTTAATGATAAAATTCTTTTTGGCTTTGATAAGTCCAATCTGAGTAGTGCAACTCAAAACAATTTGGATGAACTGGTTACAATCTTGAAAAAATATCCAGATACAGATATCGAAATACAAGGGCATACCGATAATAAAGGCTCCCAGTCGTATAACCAGGATTTGTCCGAACGCAGGGCATCCAGTGTGGCTGCATATTTAAGAAGTCATGATATTCCTTCCAATCGTATGTCTACAAAAGGTTTTGGTGAAACCGCTCCCAAATACAGCAATGAAACTGAAAATGGACAAGCGCAAAACCGACGTGTGGAATTCCTGGTTACTGCCAATGAAAAAATGAAGGAAGACGCGAAAAAAGAAACAGGAAAATAATTTTATTCACTTAAAATATAATTAATATGCAAAAAAATATTTTATTATTAATTTCCCTGGCGCTTACCGGTTTCACAGCAATTGGACAGCAAAAAGCTGGAGCATCATTCGGTTTCCGTGCCGGTGTCAATTTTCAAAATATCAATGGAAAAGATGAGAACGGAGATAAATTATCCAATAAATTAGTTCCACGGTTTCATATAGGTGCAAACGTTGAATTACCAGTAGCAACTGATTTTTATGTGCAGCCAGGATTACTGTTTAGTACAAAAGGAGCAAAAGCAGCAGAATCAATAGGAGGTCAAATGTTGAATGAAAAGATCAATCTTTCATACCTGGAAGTGCCAGTCAATTTTCTATATAAACCAACCCTGGGAAAAGGAAAACTTTTAATGGGGTTTGGGCCTTATATAGCATTTGGTCTTGGGGGTAAGGTTAAGTCTGAAGGACTTGGTCAAACAAACAATACAGCTGTAAAATTTAAAAGTAATGTGTCAGCTTCTGATCCTGCCGACAAAGCTTATTTCAAAGCTATTGATGCAGGTGCTAATTTATTATTTGGATATGAATTAAGTAACAGGTTATCGGCGCAGCTAAATGCACAGTTGGGACTCACCAGGATAAATCCTTCTTATGAAGGAGCCAGCAATGACAAGTCGTCGTGGAAGAATACGGGTTTTGGATTGTCACTTGGTTACCGGTTACAATAGTGGCCCAGGCCTCAGAATTAATCAATAATAAAAACAGATTTGGGGATTTACAATTTGTGCTCTTACTTTGCTGCTTGCCTAACGGTAGGCAGGCCTGTTTACCGGTTGCGAAGCCTGGCTTTCAGCAATCTTGCAAACGGAAAAGCAATAGTTCTTTAAATATTTCTTATCAAGAAAGGCAGAGGGTATTGGCCCATTGAAGCCTTAGCAACCTCTAAGCAGCTAATAAAGCTACAGAGAACGGTGCTAAATCCATTCCGGCGAAAGGACCGGGAAGATAAGTCAGAAAAACGCTCAACAATATTTTTACAATAATGAAAGCCCATCTGACTTAGCAGATGGGCTTTTTTTTTTGTTTGAGTTTTCTGGCATATTGTATTTTAAAAGATAATATAGGTTCAAAATGATTGCTTCTTTTGTGAATTCAACAAGCGCGACTGTCAATGAATGAAATCAACCGTTTAGCTTTAAAATGTAATGGATGGGACTAAATCCTGTTATTTTTCATTGTGGCGGGTAATTTTGAAATGACGGCGGCAACTGGATTTTTAGCATCAGAAAATATAGTATTTGATAACACAAATAATTAACAGTTTTAATTTTGGAAGATCAATGGTAAGTCCATTAAATTTGTAGGATACTCATATCTACAAATGAACACAGGAACCAAAACAGGCCTTTATTTTATGCCAGGCTTTGGCTGTTGCTGTTGTTGTAAGTACAATCAACGGTTCATCTTCCCGGGTTAAGCCAAATTATTACCGACCCAATTCAGTTACGAATTTTTTTATTAAACATTTTAAACTCAATGCCATGAGCAATTATCGTTTCGAAACTTTGCAGTTGCATGCAGGACAGCAGGTTGATCCAACCACCAAATCAAGAGCAGTTCCGATTTACCAAACCACTTCTTATGCTTTTGATAATTCTGAACATGCCGCCAATTTATTTGGTTTGCGGGCATTCGGAAATATTTATACCCGCATCATGAACCCAACAACCGATGTGTTTGAACAACGCATTGCTGCATTGGAAGGCGGTGTTGCAGCATTGGCAACCGGTAGCGGGCAAGCCGCACAATTTCTTGCTCTGAACAATATCATGCAAGCAGGCGATAATTTTGTTACCACTACTTATTTGTATGGCGGTACGTACAATCAATTTAAAGTTGCTTTTAAAAGACTTGGCATTGAAGCAAGATTCGCAGATGGCGATGATGTGGAAAGTTTTGTAAAACACATTGATAAAAATACCAAGGCCATTTATTTAGAGACCATTGGAAATCCACGTTTGAATATTCCTGATTTTAAAAAGTTTGCAGACCTGGCAAAAGAATATGATTTGCCATTGGTTGTGGATAATACTTTTGGTGCTGCCGGATATTTGTTTAAACCTATCGAATGGGGTGCGAATATAGTGGTTGAATCTGCCACGAAATGGATTGGTGGCCATGGTACAACTATTGGAGGTGTTATAGTAGACGCGGGTAATTATAACTGGGCCAATGGCAAATTTCCGCAATTCACCGAACCAAGTGAAGGCTATCATGGGTTGAAATTCTGGGAAGTTTTTGGTGAAGGTAATCCACTGGGCCTACCCAATATCGCATTCGCCATTCGTGCCAGGGTAGAAGGTCTGCGCGATTTTGGTGCTTCACAAAGTCCGTTCAACGCATTCCTGTTATTGCAAGGACTCGAAACATTAAGTCTTCGTGTACAACGTCATGTAGACAATACATTGGCGTTGGCCCAATGGCTGGAAAAACACCCGCAGGTAGATTTTGTTGTTTATCCGGGCTTGAAAAGCAGTCCATACAATGAATTGGCGAAAAAATACCTGTTGAATGGATTTGGTGGCATCCTGAATTTTGGAATTAAAGGTGGTAAAGAAAATGCCAGCAAGTTCATTGATTCATTAAAACTGGTGAGTCATCTTGCCAATGTAGGAGATGCAAAAACGCTGGCCATTCATCCAGCATCAACAACACATGAACAATTGAATGAAGCAGAGCAGAAAGCAGCCGGGGTTGAACCCAACCAGGTTCGTATCAGCGTAGGTATAGAACATATAGAAGATATAAAAGCAGATTTTGAACAGGCTTTTGCATCAGTGTTCGACAAACAACTGGTTGGTTAAAATTTTTCTATTGAAAAGCACTGCAAAGGTTTCGCATATTTTTGCGAAACCTTTGATTCATAAAACCTGTCAATTTAAGCAATCAATAATGGAACTCCAAACAGCAAAAGCTTTCTTCCGAAAGTGGAAATGTGGGCAACATTGCGGATTGGCTGTTAATGGATGGTAAAAAAATCAATTTGTTGTATCAGATATTTACATATAACCAACCCTTTGTACTTGAATCCGGAACGGTATTACCCCAATACCACCTTGCTTATACAACGCATGGCGTTTTAAATGATGCGGGTGACAATGTAGTCTGGGTTTTTCATGCGCTTACAGCTAACAGTGATCCAACAGAATGGTGGAGTGGATTGACAGGCAAAGGAAAATTATTTGACCCGGCTCATTATTTTATTGTTTGTGTAAACATGCCTGGTAGTTGTTATGGAAGTATTGGTCCGCTGGATATAGATCCGCTAACCAATAAATCATATTACCATCAGTTTCCTTTCTTTACCACGCGCGATATGATAAGGGCCTATCAGCCTTTAAGGTCTCACCTGGGCGTTGAAAAAATATATATTGGCATTGGCGGATCAATGGGCGGACAACAATTACTGGAATGGTCTATAGAAGAACCTTCCTTGTTCGAGTATATCTTTCCGTTAGCAACCAATGCCCGGCATTCTGCCTGGGGTATTGCTTTTAATGCCTCACAGCGAATGAGTATTGAAAATGACCCTACCTGGAAAGACAAAAATGAAATTGCCGGTATAGAAGGAATGAAACTGGCAAGAAGTATTGCCCTTATTTCTTACAGGCATTATGAAACCTATGAAGAAGGTCAATCGGAATCTTCCACTACAAAGACTGAAGGATTTAAAAGTGAATCATACCAGCGATACCAGGGAGAGAAACTGGCGAAACGTTTCAATGCATTCAGTTATTATTTTCTGAGCAAAGGAATGGATGCACACAATGTGGGAAGAGCAAGAGAAAGCGTTGAAGCTGCATTAGAACAGATCAGTGCAAAAGCATTGGTAATAGGTATAGAGACCGACATACTTTTCCCGTTAAGTGAACAAAGAAGACTGGCAAAATACATTCCGGGTGCAGTATATGCGGCCATCCGTTCACCTTATGGTCACGATGGTTTCCTGCTGGAATTTGAACAGATAACAAATTGTATCAACGAATTTATATTAACAGATAAGGCCAGCAGGAAACAACTGGCAGTAACAAATTAAACATGGAAGCACATAAACAGTTAACAATCGGTTTGTTTGGTTTTGGCGTTGTAGGGGAAGGCTTGTACAAGGTATTGCAGCAAACCCCTTCATTAAAAGCAACCATAAAAAAGGTATGTATAAAGAACCCGGGTAAAAAAAGAAATGCGCCGGAAGAATTGTTTACTACCGACAAGAACGTTTTATTAAACGATCCTGAGATCAATGTAATTGTTGAAGTAATCAATGAAAGCGAACCTGCGTTTGAAATAGTTTCGGCTGCCCTGGCAAATGGAAAGGATGTAGTCAGCGCCAGTAAGAAAATGCTGGCAGAATATTTACCTGAGTTGCTGGGACTTCAAAAGAAGTATGAAACTTCTTTGTTGTATGAAGCAGCCGCATGTGCATCTATACCTGTTATCCGCAACCTGGAGGAATATTACGACAATGACTTATTGCATTCTGTAAAAGGAATTGTAAATGGTTCTACGAATTTTATCCTTACCAAAATGTTTGAAGACAAACTGGATTTTCAAAACGCTTTACTGCTTGCGCAGCAACTCGGTTTTGCAGAATCGGATCCCAAACTGGATGTAGAAGGTTATGATGCCGTAAACAAGTGGACACTTTTGCTCAATCATGCTTATGGCATTGTAGTGCATCCGAATAACATCGTCTTTAACGGTATTCAAAATATTCAACTCAGCGATGCAGTGGTTGCACGGGAAAAGCATTTCGACATCAAACTGGTAGCACAGGCTAAAAAATTGCAGAACGGAAAAGTTGCAGGTTTTGTGTTACCACAATTTATCAACCAGGATGATCACCTGGCATTTGTTAAAAATGAATATAATGGTGTGGTGCTGGAGAGTTCGTTCGCAGACAAACAATTTTTTTATGGAAAAGGTGCCGGTAGTTTTCCAACCGCTTCTGCTGTATTGAGTGATCTATCAGCATTGCGCTATCAATACAAGTATGAGTACAAGAAACTATACCATCATACACCCAATGAACTATCTAATAATTTTTATGTAAAAGTGTATGTAAGCTTCGACGATCTGAAATTGATTCCCAAAGATAGATTCGAATGGGTAGAAGAATGGCATTCAGATAAAGATCGTAAATACCTTGTTGGCGTGCTGCCATTTAAAGAATTGCAGGAAAACAGCTGGTGGAAAGAAAACAATACTTCTCTCATATTAACGCCAGAGCCGATCATTGAAGATGTTGAGATAAGAAAATTAAAAAAGAAAAGCCTGGAGCTAGCGGGAATTATTGGTTAGATGACTTAACGCAGTCCTGGATATAATTTGTAAAATCCCGTATTCACGGGATTTTTTAATTTTGAGTCAACATAACTGCATTCAAATACCCCTTCTAATCATTAATTTTGATAAGAAGTGAAGATAAAAATTATAGTATGGCATTTATAGATTATTATAAAGTACTGGGCATTGATAAAAAAGCGACCGATGAGGAAATAAAAAAAGCTTACCGCAAACTGGCAAGAAAGCTGCACCCGGATTTGAATCCGAACGATAAAGAAGCCAATAGGAAATTTCAGCAAATCAATGAGGCCAACGAAGTGTTGAGTGATCCCGAAAAAAGAAAGAAATATGATTTATACGGTGAAAACTGGGAGCATGGAGAAGAATATGAAAAGGCGAAGAAAGCACGGCAGGGGCAATCTGCAGGTACGGGTGAGCGCTATTATTCCGGTGGATTTGGCGAAGATGATTTCTCAGATTTTTTTGGTTCCATGTTTGGAGGCAGTGGAGGAAAAAGCAGTCAGACAAAATTCAAAGGACAGGACTATAACAGTGAGTTGCCACTTACACTGAACGATGCTTATACAACGCATCCACAGACTTTTACAATAAAAGGAAAGAGTGTGCGCATTACAGTGCCGGCGGGTGTTGAAAACGGTCAAACCATTAAATTAAAAGGGTATGGGGGAAAAGGGGTGAATGGCGGACCTGACGGCGACCTGTTGATTACATTTTCTATTTCCAATGATCCACGCTTCAAAAGAACCGGCAATGATTTAAAAACGACGGTTCAACTAAATCTTTTTACGGCTATACTTGGGGGTGAGATTATGGTAGACACCATGGGTGGAAAGATTAAAATGAAAGTGCAGCCGGAAACGCAGAATGGAATGGTCACCCGTGTAAAAGGGAAAGGATTTCCAGTATACAAACAGGATGGACAATTTGGTGATCTATATGTGACTTACAATATTCTGATACCGCAGCATTTAACCGATAAACAAAAAGAATTGTTTGCCGAACTGGCTAAGCAATCCCAATAAATTTTTTATATGGAACAGGAAGAATATATACCACTGGATATTTTTTGCAGTCATCATCACATAGAAATTTCATTTTTCAGTTCCCTGCAGGAATTTGGATTGATTGAGGTTACTGAATTAGAGCAAAAGTCTTACCTGCCGGCCAGCCAGTTAACATTGGCAGAAAAATTGGTTCGGTTGCACAATGAACTTGATATTAATGAGGAAGGTATCGATGCGGTAACACATTTATTGAACCGTATTCAAAATATGCAGGAAGAAATAAGGCAGCTTAGAAACAAATTGCGTTTGTATGAAGATGATATCTCCTGACATGTTTTATTGTGTTAATTAATTTTCTTGTTACTAGTAAAAAGCCTGCCAGTTATTACCGGCAGGCTTCTTATTTCATTGAAATTATTTATTTCAAGTTCAACTTAATCTGTAACTCATCAAATTGCTTTTCATCAATGGTGCTGGGTGCATCCAGCATAACATCTCTACCGCTGTTGTTTTTAGGAAAAGCAATAAAATCACGTATGGATTCACTGCCGCCCAGTATGGCGCACAAACGGTCAAACCCAAAAGCAATTCCACCATGCGGCGGGGCACCATATTCAAATGCGCCCAGCAAAAACCCAAACTTATGCAGGGCTTCTTCTGTACTCATTCCTAATGCGGCAAACATTTTTTCCTGTAAATCGCGCTGAAATATTCTTATCGATCCACCGCCAATTTCATTTCCATTCAATACCATATCATATGCATTGGCTTTGATATTGGCATATGGATGTTTTAAATACTCCGATGCATTTTCTATTACGGGATTATTATTGATCATTGTTTCAATCTGGTCCGGTTTGGGTGAAGTAAAAGGATGATGCCTCGCTACCCAGCGATTGTCTTCTTCCGCATATTCAAACAAGGGAAAATCCAATACCCATAATAATTTAAATTCACCTTCTTTGCGATAGCCAAGTCTTTTCCCCATTTCCAATCGTAGTTCACTGATGGCTTTGCGGGTCCTTTCTTCGGCCCCTGCTAAAATAAGAACCAGATCGCCCGCTTTTGCTTGTGCGGCATCTGCAATAGCTTTTAATTTCTCTTCCGGATAGAATTTATCTACGCTGCTTTTGAATGTTCCGTCGGCATTGCATTTGATGAATACCAGCCCCTTCATTCCAATCTGCGGACGTTTTACCCAATCTGTCAATTCATCAGTTTGCTTACGGGTATATTCACTGCAACCAGGTACTGTTATCGCAATAACTGTTTCCGCGTCGTCAAATACTTTAAAGTCCGCACCGGCAATCAAAATTGCTTTGTCACTTTTATCAACAAAAACAGCAGCAGGTTTTTTTAAGTTACAAAGACGCATACCAAAACGAATATCCGGCTTGTCATTCCCATACTGCCACATCGCATCTTCCCAGGTCATTCGTTGAAGGGTTTCATTATAGCTAATGCCTTTCACATCTTTGAATATCTGTCTTACCAAACCTTCAAACATTGTAAGAATATCTTCCTGCTCCACAAAACTCATCTCGCAATCAATTTGTGTAAATTCTGGTTGCCTGTCGGCTCTTAAATCTTCATCCCTGAAACATTTAACTACCTGGTAATAGCGATCGTAACCACTCACCATCAGTAATTGCTTAAATGTTTGCGGACTTTGCGGTAATGCATAAAATTGTCCGGGATTCATTCTGGAGGGTACTACGAAATCCCTGGCACCTTCCGGAGTAGATTTAATGAGAAAAGGTGTTTCAATATCCATGAAATTATTTTCATGTAAATAATTCCTGGCAGAACGATTTACTGCGTAACGCAATTGAAGGTTTTTCTTCAGCGCATTTCTTCTCAGATCGAGAAAGCGATATTTCATTCTCAGGTCATCGCCACCATCTGTATCATCCTGGATAGAAAATGGCGGAGTAACCGACTTATTAAGTATTGTAAATTTGCTCACGATAATCTCAATTTCACCCGTAGGTATATTTGCATTTTTACTGCTGCGTTCATTTACTTTTCCTTTTGCCTGCAATACAAATTCACGACCCAAAGGATTGGCATCCAGCAAAGCGTTCAGGCTTTCATTGATCAGCAATTGTGTAATGCCATACCGGTCGCGCAAATCCACAAAAGTAATTGCGCCAAACTTGCGAACGGTTTGCACCCATCCTGCCAATGTAACTTCTTTGTTTGCATCAGAAATTCTTAATTCTCCACAGGTATGCGATCTGTACATATTGATAAGTTGATAAGTTGATAAGTTGATTGGTTGATTGGTTGATTGGTTGATTGGTTGATTGGTTGATTGGTTGATTGGTTGATTGGTTGATTGGTTGATTGGTTGATTGGTTGATTGGTTGATTGGTTGATTGGTTGATTGGTTGATTGGTTGATTGGTTGATT
>JBBQZZ010000013.1:0-118727 GCA_038207265.1 Chitinophagales bacterium
TGGTAGCCCCGACAGGAATCGAACCTGTATCTAAAGTTTAGGAAACTTCTATTCTATCCATTGAACTACGGGGCCATTATAAAGAACTGGCAAATGGGCGCCAAAAATAAGCGTTTCCTGCTTAAATCCGGTTTTTGTAGAAAAGAATGAATTGATAAGACAAAAAATTTTCAATTTCAAAACTGGGCTGACATAGGGTTGTCAGTGGAGTGATTTTTCTTTGTATAACAAACACAAACAAAAACCATAAAATACATTGTATGACAGATGCAACAGAACTAACCATGGCAACAGAAACAATAGTAATGGACCCTGCAGCATTGTTTAACCATTGGCAGGGCCACCGCGGTCTGACCCGCAAAACCATTGAAGCATTTCCCGAAGACAAATTATTCACTTACTCAATTGGCAGCATGCGAACTTTTGCTGAACTGGTGTACGAATTTTTAGGTATGGCAGTACCTGGCATTACAGGAATTGCTACGGGAAAATGGGAAAAATGGGCGGACTCAAAGCAGGTGACTTCCAAAAAAGAATTACTCGCGCTCTGGGATGATACAACCGCATCTCTCAATCGCATTTGGGCTACTATTCCTCCACATCGCTTCCATGAACAGGATACAGCTTTTGGTCAATGGCCCGGTAATGGTCTCTCTTTTATTTTCTATTTTATAGATAATGAAATCCATCACCGCGGCCAGGCTTTTGTTTACCTCCGTTCATTGGGTATTGAACCACCCGCATTCTGGGATAGGAAGGGATTATAAGAGCAGAAGGGAGTGGTGAGTGCCGGATAGGGTGGTCCATGGAAAAAAAGTGTAAAATAAACAGGAGATACACTGTTTATTTTGCACTATCATCTCTGGCTTTAACGTCTCACGACTATAGTTTCAATTTTCTACAGAAATGCAAGCCGGCTTCACTAACTTTCCGTCATAAATGTTTTTATGATGAAAATAATTGTATCCACTTTTGTTTTATTATCTGTCGCTTTCGCTGTTAATGGCCAACAAGCTGCTAAACTCAAAGCAAGTCTCAACCACATTGCCCAATATGTGGTGGATTTGAAAGTGAGTACCGGGTTTTACCGGGATGTTGTTGGTCTCGATACCATTCCCGAACCTTTTCATGATGGCAGACATACTTGGTTTTCAGTTGGTCCCAAAAGTCATTTGCATATCATATCCGGCGCCAAAAAAAAGGAGCCGCACGACAAAAACGCACATCTCTGTTTTACAGTTTCGTCTGTGCCGGATTTTACAAGCATCCTCAGGAAGAATAATATCTCTTTCGAAAGTTGGACCGGTGAAAAAGATACCTGGACAAACCGCGTTGATGGAGTAAAACAAATTTATTTCCAGGACCCCGATGGATACTGGATTGAAATAAACGATGCAAAGGAGTAAAGGTGAAATTTTATATGTGCTGATTGCCTTAAACCTTTCATCTTTCACCTTAAACCTTACTCCTTATCTTTGCAGTCCTTTAAAAAAGGGCATTACTATGAAGTTCTATAATATCATCATAAAATACCGCCTGCAACTGGGTATAGCTTTGCTGGCAATTGGAATTGCAGTGAATGTATGGGGAAATAGTTTCTGGGCTGCATTTCCATTGTACTTAATCGGTGTTATCCTCATTTTCGGACATTTCTTTTTTGGTCCATTGCGTTTAATCCAGGAGTATATGGAGAGTGGCGATATGGAAGGTGCGGAAAAAGTGTTGAATTCAATTAAGTTTCCAGGCCTGATGTATAAACCTATCCGCTCCGTTTACTTTACATTGAAAGGCAATATTGCCATGATGAAACAGGATTTTGTCGGGGCAGAAAAAAATATGAAGAAAGGACTGGATCTTGGCATGCCCATGAAGGAAGCTGAAGGGGCAAGTCTTTTACAAATGGGAATGCTGTCCATGCAAAAAAATGATATCAGGCAAGCTGAAAATTATATTCGTTCCGCTTTGCGAACCGGTTTGCCAGACAAAGAAAACCAGGCTGCAGCCTATCTCCAGTTGTGCAGCATCATGATGACAAAAAGGGAATTTCGCGCAGCGAAAGAATTTTTCAGGAAAGCAAAATCATTAAAGCCTACTACTCCACAAATAGTAGATCAGATTAAACAGGTTGAAAAATATATTTCAAGAATTCCCGGCTGATATTTTATTCAACCGTTATTTCATATTTCCATGTGTTGGTGGATGCAGCAGATGGTTCCCAATTTCTTTTTTGATCAAAATCCAGCAATGCCTTTCCCGGTTCAATACCAGTGATTTCAAATTTAATTTGCTTTACACCTCCAACGAGACTTGAACCCTCCTTGTTTTCCATTGCCAACCTTTTCACTTTAATGATTGGTTCATATTTTCCGCTTACTATGATGCTATAACCTGCCGTAGAGAGATCAGGAAACTGAATAATTGTTTTTTCGGCTTTTTTTAGATTGATCTTATTCATCAGAAGTAAACAATTGATGATAAATTAAAGCATCTGTCACTTAAATTAGTGTTGACGGACAAAATTAAATATTCGAAACAAGCCTTTGTTAAACTTCAATGATCCGCATGGTCCAGAAATCATCACACAAACTTGAATTTTGTATATAAGCGTAAGGCATGGTGAAATAACCATTCTTGCCCCATCCCTTGCCCCAGGAATTCCGGACTATGAATGCCTGTAATGAATCATCATAACCTGCAGCAACAACAGCGTGTCCGCCCGCTACTTTTTCTTTTGAAAGGTCCGGCATTGGCATCTTGCCAGTTCTTGCTACTGCCTGTGACATGAAGCTGTCGTAAACTGTAAATCCAAAAACAAATGGATAGCCAGCGGCAAGACATCCTTTTAACTGGTTCAGGTTTTGACTCAATCGCTGGTAAGAAGTTACCTGGTGTTTCAATGCTTCTTTATAACATTCTTTCGGGGGCTTTTGCGTAAACATTTCAATCTTATATGGCCACATGGTTTCCATACAGGCACCCTGTTTATTCATGGTTTTGATTCCATCCCTGATCATTGCGCCGGAATCTTCGTTAATTGTTCCCAGTATGACTCTTTCATTATAATAAATAAACAATCGCGACGGAATAAAATCTTTTATCTTTTGTTTTTTTTGGAGGAACTGGAATGCCGCGCCAATAGCGTTGGCAGTGCAACTACCCAGTTGTCCCTGGTCGTATACGGCAGGAAACTTACTGGTAAGATTGATTTTCGATGCTAGTTTCTTCAGCACTTTTGCAGGTGCTGCATACAATATATCTCTTGCATCCGGTATGTCTGGTACCCAACCCAGTTTATAAGCAGGGTTGCTTTTCTTTTTTGAAGTTGCCATAATTGTAAGGTTTAGTGAAGTAAAGGATACATGAAGTTACAAACTAACCAGACGGGTTGAATACTCTATTGGTAGTACTAAAAAAATTCCGGCTCCGGCACCGCAACCAGCGGATAGATGCCAAACAGGCTGTTAACTTTCTCTATCCGGTAATTGAAAATTTTTTTCAAGCTGCTTTTTACAAAAAAGCTATTGGCAAAATCACCCAGGAACCAGAGTGGTAATTTGTAATGCACAATATCTGTCATTTCCACGCCACCTTTTATTTCCTTAAAATGATGCTGGTGATGCCACAGACTGTAAGGACCGTAACGTTGCTCATCTATAAAAAATTCCTTGTCCTGTACCTGTGTGATTTCAGTCATCCAATACAGCGGTATATTCAATATGGGTCTTACTGTATATTCAATGATTTGTCCCGCGTACATTTTACTACCATGATGTTTTGAAACAATTTTAAATTGCAAATCTGCGGGAGTAATGGCTTGAAGGTTTGCTGGATTAGAAAAAAAATCCCAGGCTTGTTCCAATGACACGGGTAAGCATTGAACTACTTTTAATGAATGGACAGACATGATGGAAAAAATTGTGATATCTAATAACCACTCATTACAATAAAAGTTCAATAGCAGAAAGGAAAACACACATTTTGATAGAAGGCATATGCATGTCCTTTAAAAAAATTAAAACTGGGGAAGGATATTGCCGATGGGGGCCTTTAAAATTCTTTTGATTGAGTCTCTGAGCCTGGGTAACGAAAAAATATTTTTCTCAATGTATTCAACCACACCCAGTTTTAAAATGGAAGAAGTAATCGTAAGTTCAAGATTATTGGAGAAAAATATAACAGGTGCCGGCTCTACTAACTTTTTTAACTCCTTTAAAACATCATACCCGTTCATTTCGCCGTCAAGATGATAATCCAATATAATGATATCCGGTTTGCATGAAGTTAATGCAGTAAGAAAAAATTCACCTTTGCTGAATACCTGCACATTTGGAGTTAAGCCTTCCAGTTGTTTTAATATTAAAGTTTGAAATACAGGATTGTCTTCTACAACGAAAATAATGGGCTGTGACTTTTGCATACTTTCCTTAGTTATTAAGTATTTCAGTTACTCAATAATATTGCCAAAGCTGAAATTCTGGTAATACACTGTTCCTCAGTGTTAATACGTAAATTTATACAAAATAGTATTCCCATTAAAGGAAAAACGTTTTCAAAAAGGGATGTCAGAGAGAAAAGTCGGTTTTTAATTGCTGAATACAATTGATTACAATCGTATCTATTTTTTGAATGAGTGGAGGAATAGCTTCTATATCTTGTTGATGTTTGCCATTTGCTTCTACATTTCGAATATCCTCTTTAAGGCTTTCAATACCCATTGAATCAATAGTCGATTTAAGTTTGTGTGCTACTTTTCCAACTTTTTCCCATTGTTTTTCTGACGATGCTTCCTTTAAATCATGGAGACTGGGCGGAACTGTTTCAATAAACAAATGAATCATTTTTTTGATAAATCCTTCATCACCACCAGATACAGCCCGCACCATGGTAAGATCATATAATTTTTTATCCTGGCCAGATTCATCAGTATTGTTGGCAGAAGCAAGATTGTTAGTCATGGTAACCAATTTAATTTATTTAGTAATGTATTTTATTGATCCGCATAGTTCATCTTTCAAAACAATGCAGCTTTTATCTTCAGTTCAATACCAGATCTTTGCTTTGAATCATCCGGTAAATAGTTGATTTACCAATATCAAGTAATTTCGCTACCAGCAACACATCGCCATTATTGGTATCTAAAAAATGTTGTATGATAAAATTCGTGTACTCACGGAGCGTTTTTCCGTTTGCCAGTAGATCAGTTACTGCTGCGGTACTGTTCAGTGTAATGTTTGCCGGTTCAATAACAGCACCATCGCACATTACAACCGCCAGTTCAACAACAGACTTTAATTCGCGTACATTACCCGGAAATCGATAAGACATTAATTTTTCCTGTGCCTGTTGTGACAAAGTTTTTTTCTCCATCTTATTTTCCGCACAGAATTTTTCAATAAATGACTTTGCCAGTAGCAATAGATCTCCATTCCGTTCGCGTAAAGGCGGTATGTGAATGGGTAACCCATATAACCTATAATATAGATCTTCCCTGAATGTTTTTGCCTGTACTTCTTCCAATAAATTTTTATGGGTGGCAACTATAATGCGTGCATTCACGGGTATCACATGATTATCGCCGATACGTGTAATTTCTTTTTCTTGTAAAACACGTAATAATTTTGCCTGAAGGTTAATATCCAATTCGCCAATTTCATCCAGGAACAGCGTACCACCATCTGCTTCTTCAAATTTTCCAATGCGGCGGGTAACTGCCCCAGTAAAGGCGCCTTTCTCATGTCCAAACAATTCACTCTCCAGCAGGTCTTTTGGAATGGCTGCCACGTTTACGGCAACAAAAGATTTTTTTTGCCGGTCTGAATTATAGTGAATTGCCTTCGCCACCATTTCTTTACCGGAACCGGTTTCGCCATAAATAGATACCGTAATATTTGTCTGAGCCGCTTTTTCAATCATGGCAAACACCCGCTGCATAGCGTCACTGTTACCGGTCATAGTTTTTGAAAAATCATACTTACGGCCCACTTCCTTTCTCAAATGTTCTACCTCCTGCTTAAGTCCATTGATTTCCTGCAAGTGTAATATGGTATTCCAAAGCCGATCTTTTGTATCATCGTCTTTAACAATGTAATCAAAAGCACCATTTTTAAGCAGGTTGATAGCAGTAGCCACATCTTCCTGACCCGAAATTATAATGACCTGAATATTATTATTGTATTCTTTTATTTTGCGGAGCACTTCAGCGCCATCGCAATCAGGGAGCGAATAGTCAAGGGTTATTACCTGCGGATTTTCATGTAAGGCAGCAAAAAATTTTGCAGGAGACTCAAATCGCCTGATCTCGTAATCTGGGTTCAAAGAAAGATAATGCTCTAACATGGAGCCGTACCATGTATCATCTTCAAGAATAAAAATCTTGAATCCGGATCTATTCTTCATAATATTGGATTTGCTTGAACTATAACGCAGATCTTCTAAAAATATTCCCAAATAAAGAAATGTTCCGATTTTGCGGCAATCATATTTTTAAATAACACAAGCTATTCATTATCAAAGACTAAATGTTTCCCCTTAATAGAAAATTGAATGAAAATGTGGAAAGAAAGTTCATTAACCGCAGTCAAAACCGCTATTGATTATCTTTGATTGATGCAGCAAGGAAATACTAAGCTCAACCAAAAATTTGAATTCGAATACAAGAAGCTGAATGAACAGCAAAAAATGGCGGTAGATACCATCGAAGGTCCGGTAATGGTAATTGCCGGACCAGGTACCGGTAAAACGCAGATTCTTGCCAGCCGGATTGGAAAAATATTACTCGAAACAGATGCCCAACCAGGAAACATCCTATGCCTCACTTATACCGATGCCGGGGTCGTTGCTATGCGCAAAAGATTATTGGGTTTTATTGGTAGTGCGGCTTATAAAGTGAATATTCACACTTTTCATTCCTTTTGTAATAGTGTTATCCAGGAAAACATCCGCTATTTCAATAAAAAAGAACTGGAGGCATTGAGCGATTTGGAAAGAGTGCAGTTCATCAAACAATTAATTGATGGTTTTGATAAAGACAATCCCCTAAAAAGATACAAAGGGGAAATCTATTATGATCTTAATAATCTATCCACCCTATTTTCTGCTATTAAAAGAGAAGGTTGGAAACCGGAAGTCCTGATAAGTCAGATTGATGATTATGTATCCGATATCCTTCCGGAAACTGACGGAATGTACAACAAGCGGGAGAAAGCAAAAGGAAATTTTGTCTTAACGCAAAAAGGAATGGGTGAAAAAGAGCGGATGCAAAAACTGAAAGCCGCCGTTGTATCCTTTGAAACCTACCAGCAAATTTTACATACTGCTCACCGTTATGATTTTGATGACATGATAAACTGGGTCATTGAAATTTTTAAGCAACATGGAGAGGTATTACTGAATTACCAGGAGCAATATCAATACATACTGGTAGATGAATACCAGGATACCAGCGGATCTCAGAACGAAATTGTTCAATTGCTTATCAGTTACTGGCAGCAGGAGCGTCCGAATATTTTTGTAGTGGGTGATGATGATCAAAGTATTTACCGGTTCCAGGGGGCCAACTTAAAAAACATAATGAACCTGGCAGATACCTATGAGAAGGATCTTGTGAAAGTAGTGTTGACCCAAAACTACAGAAGTGTTCAACCTATCTTAAATGCGGCAAAAGCATTGATTGCCAATAACCAGCAAAGGCTGGTAAATAAGTATCCTGATTTGACGAAGGATCTTATTGCATCAAATGAAAAACTTTTATCACTTACTACAAAACCAGTGATAAGAATTTATGAAAACGAATTCGCAGAGAATGTTCATGTCACTTCTTCTATTCAGAAACTAATTGCAGAAGGGGTTTTGCCAGGGCACATTGCCGTTATTTACCGTGAACATAAGTTTGGCGATGAACTGATGAAATTTTTTCAACTACTGGACATTCCGTTTTATGTTAAACGTTCAGTCAATTTACTGGAAGATGTTTTCATCCGCCAGATACTTAACCTTATCCGTTATACCGTTGCTGAACTGGATACGCCTTTTAGCGGCGAACCTTTACTGTTTGAAATATTACACTACCCATTTTTTAAAATTGAAGCATTTAAAATAGCTACAATTTGCAATGAAGCAGCTGCAGGAAAAAGCAAAACAAGAGAAGAAACTTCATTACGGGGTTATCTTAAAAAAACTGCGGCGGTTTCTGCCAAAACTTTATTTTCAGCCAGTGAAGAAACAGATGAATTGATTAGGGTGAACAACCTTATTGAGAACCTGCAAAAGGAAGTTTTCAATAAAAGCACCCAGCATTGGTTTGAATACATGGTTAATGAGAGTGGTATTCTATCCTATATTTTGCAGCAGGATGATAAGACCTGGCACATGAGCAAACTCACTTGTCTTTTTGACTATATTAAAGAAAGTACGCACCGAAAACCGGACCTATCGCTAAGTCAACTCATGGCCCAAATTGACTTATTAGCAGAAAACAGCCTTAGCTTACCATTGGTACAGACCACAGGTACAGAGACCGGGGTTAATTTATTAACCGGGCATGGCAGTAAGGGATTGGAATATGAATATGTTTTCCTGGTGGGAGCTAGAAATGATGTGTGGGAAGGCAAACGGAAAAACAATCAGGGATTTAAATTGCCACCCAATGTTTTTGAACAGGAAACAGAAGCTGAAGCCACCGAAGAGTTACGACGATTGTTTTTTGTAGCGGTAACACGCGCTGAAAAATATCTCTTCATTTCATATCCCGCAATGAAAAACGATGGTAAGCTGCTGGAGCCTTCTCAGTTTGTAGAGGAAATAAGGGAGCCATTGGAAATCACAGCCGAGATTATAAGGTTGAGTGAAGCGGAAAAATTATCATATGCTGCTCTTAGATTTGGCGTTGTTCAAAAACCCATATTGCAACAGGCAGAAAAAGATTTTATTGATCGCCTGTTACATAATTTTGTAATGAACGTTACTGCACTTAATAATTTCCTGGAATGTCCCCTACGTTTTTATTACAATAACCTTATCCGCGTACCGTCCGCTAAAAGTGAAGCCGCACAATTTGGAACGGCGGTACATGAAGCGCTGAGTGATTTTATCAATCACATGATGAACAACCAAAAAATCTATCCGGAAAAGTCTTTCCTGGTTCAACAGTTTTTATTTCATATTAACAATGGCAGGGAAGTCTTTACCCGGGAAAGCCTGCAACGTTTCTGCGAATATGGTGAAAAGATATTAAGTCAATACTATGATAAATATTACAATCCTGCTCCGCAGGGAGATTTCATTCTTACAGAATTTCCATTAACAAAAGTGGTTGTAAATGATATTCCCTTAAAAGGATTTACTGATAAAATTCAATTCTGGAAAAATGATATTATTATAACTGATTTTAAAACGGGTAGTCTTGTAAAAGCCAGTAAGCGTTGTGAATTTGCAAAACCCGGAGAAGTTGAAGAAAAGCCTTATGGGGGCAATTATTGGCGGCAAGCTGTTTTCTACAAAATCCTGGTGGATAATCTTCCGGGAAAAAACTGGAATGTACTATTAATCCAGTTTGATTTTGTTGAACCCAACTTAAAAAATGAATTTGATATTCAAAAAATGATTGTGACAGTTGAGGAAACGGATCAGGTAAAGGAGCAAATCACTTCCGTGTGGAACCAGATACAGGAACATGATTTTTATACCGGATGTGGCAAGCCTGACTGCGAGTGGTGCAATTTTGCTAAAGACAGTAAACTCTATGTTAAACTCCTTGAAGTAGAAGAAAAAGAAGTATAATATTATGGCATTATTAGCAAGCAGCTATCTCAACAAATTACCGAAACAACTTATGTTTGCAACTCATCTATGAACTTTAGAATTATCAGCACATTTGTTGTTTTCATTGCGATCATTTATTTATGTATTGCCGTTATTGCTGGTTGCGCTCAGCAAATAACGCCTTCTGGTGGTCCCAGGGACTCACTGCCACCTGTATTGTTGGGTGCGGTGCCGGCAGATTCTACCCGCAATTTTAAAGCAGACAAGATCACTTTTTATTTTAGTGAATATGTGCAATTGGATAATGTTCACGATAACCTGATTGTCTCACCAACACCCAAAATTGAACCCATCGTTGATGCCAGGTTGAGAACCGTAACAATCAAAATAAAAGATACGCTCGAAGCAAATACCACTTATCTCCTCAACTTCGGTAATGCTATCAAAGACATTAATGAAGGTAATATTGCAAGGAACTTTACCTACTTATTTACCACTGGCAACCGGATAGACAGCCTGGAATTAACCGGCAGGGTTTTACTGGCACAGACTGGTAAGTCAGACAGTACTTTGATTGTAATGTTACATCGTAACAAAGATGATTCCGCGGTAATAAAAGAACGTCCGCGTTATATTGCAAAACTGGACAGCGCCGGCAATTTTCATTTTCATAATCTTCCCGCAGGTACATTTTACCTGTATGCGTTAAAAGATGATGCTGGTCAGAAAAAATATCTTTCCAAAAAACAATTCTTTGGATTTGCAGATCAACCGGTACAAATCAAATCCAACAATGAACCGGTTAACGTTTATGCCTACCTGGAAAAAGATACCACTAAAACTGTTTTAGCAACAACAGCACCCCCAACCAGCAAAAAAGAAAAAGCAAAAGAACAAGACAAACGCCTGAAGTTTGGAAACAATCTTTCAAGCGGTTCACAGGATTTGCTCGGTAACCTGGAGTTCAATTTCCCGGAACCATTAAAGAATTTTGATTCAACAAAAGCACGGTTAACCGATGAAAATTTTGTTTCAGTTGCAGGGTATACTTTTAGCAGGGATTCAACCGGAAAAAAACTTATACTGAAAAATAAATGGATAGAAAATACTGCGTATAATTTAATTGTTGACAAGGATTTTGCAGAGGATAGCACTGGAAAAAAAATACCAAGAACCGATACGCTCAGGTTTAGAACGCTTCGGGAAGCAGATTATGGTAAAATCCATATTATTTTCAATAATCTCGATTTAAGTAAGAAGCCTGTGCTGCAACTCATGCAGGGAGAGGAAATGAAGCTAACGGAGAGACTTGTTTCCAAAGAATTTAATAAGCTACTTTTTAAGCCGGGCGATTACGAAATAAAAATATTATTCGATGATAATGAAAATGGCGTTTGGGATACCGGAGAATTTTTTGGAAAGCATGTTCAACCGGAAAAAGTGCTTGCGATAAAAAAGCCGCTTACCATTAAAGCCAACTGGGACAACGAAACCATTGTTGATTTATAAAAAACTGCTGCCAACTTTACAAGCCGGCAGCAGCGATATGAAAATTGAAAACGGATAACATTATATAACCATTGGTATTTCTATCGCCAGTATCTCTGCATTTTCAGCAGCTTTAACTGCAATATCATTGCTATCTGATATGCCAATAGCATCCCTTCTCTCTAACTTATTTCCTTCAATTTCTACCGCACCTTCAATGATAAAAAAATATACAGCATTTGCCGGAAATTTAATGTTGTAAGTCAATAAACCGCCCGCATCAATCCTTGTCAATGCAAACCTCGCATCCTGGTTAATCCACATGCCATTGTCTTTTTCATCCGGACTTACAACAACCTGCCATTTGTTTTTGCGGTCATTTAAATCAAATGTTTTTTGATCGTACCTGGGCGCAATATTTTTTTTCTTCGGGAAAACCCAGATCTGTAAAAGATTTACTTCATCGTTTTCTGATGCATTAAATTCAGAATGTCTCACACCGGTGCCAGCACTCATGACTTGTATATCTCCCGCTTTTATAATTCCATTTCCACCTGTGCTGTCTTTGTGTGCCAGTGCGCCTGTTAATGGAATAGTGACAATCTCCATGTTATCATGCGGGTGAGTTGGAAAACCACCCCCACCTTTTACTATATCGTCATTTAATACACGCAAAGCGCCAAAATGAATTTTTTCAGGATCATACCATTGTCCGAAACTAAATGAATGATGGGCATTTAACCATCCAAAATCTGCGTGGCCTCTTTCTGAAGCCGGGTATAATTTGTATTTCATATCATCAATTTTGATGTTTAAACATCAATTTACATACCAAATATGGAAAAGCGGAACTTTAAGGGTAGTAGAAGTCTTTTCGTCAGCAGTTATGCTGGATTGGCGGGAGAAAATTCAACCTGAACATCTTCCTCCCGCTTTTCATTGTACTCAATAATGAAATTATTTCTTCCTTCTCCTGACAGAATAGACATGTATCGAAGCTGAACCAGTTCAAGCAGGGACAGGAAAAGGAAAATTGCGTGAATCCGGTTTTCACAAACATCAAAAATTCTTTCAAATGCTACTGTCTTTTCCAGTGTTATTTTGTCAAGCATATATGACCTGCTCCCTTCCATGCTGTAATTATAACGTACCACTGTATGAACGGGCCGGTTGTTCCGGTCGTAGATTCTTTGCATAGCTTTTTCAAAAGCCCTCATCAACTTATATAAAGTGATGTTCTGAATCTCTGTTCCTTCACCAGCTTCTTCTCCAACGCTGGCTATTTCTTTTTGCAGGTTTCCGCGCTTTACCATTAACATCCGGGTTGCTTCCAATTCTGCCATCTGCGCGGCGGCCTCTTTGTATTTTTTATATTCAAGGATTTTGTCGATGAGTTCCTGCCTTGGATCTATCTCGTTACCCAGCGAATCAATCTCTTTGCGCGGCAAAAGCATTTTTGCCTTGATACGCATGAGTGTTGACACAAACAAAATAAACTCGCTTGATAACTCAATATTTAATTTTTCTTCGTGATGGATAAAATCCAGAAAGTCATTGATGATTTTAGTGATGGGGATATTGTATATATCCAGTTCATCCCTTTCAATAAAAAATAATAAGAGGTCAAATGGACCTTCAAATTCCGCTAATTTAATCTGGTAAGATGGTGCACTCACATTGTTTCATTTACTCCTAAAAAAAAGCCCCAGGGGCTGCTGAGACCAGACAAATGTAAGGAAATATTGCTATAGAATTGAGCAGGTGAGTACTGTGTGAATTAGTCTGGATTGATAAAAAAAGCCCAACCAGGATGTTGGGCTTAATATTCCCTAAAGAGATATTTTATCAGAATTTTTTTAAATAACCAATGCCGATATATTCCCGGAACTGGGTTCTGCGGCTCAGATGATCATCTCCCAATACACGTACATCGTCGTCGTAAATTGCATCCAGCCCCAGGTTGAATGATATTCCTTTGAAAATATTTGCGCTGAGTATATTGGTCATAAATACATCAATATTACCGGGGTTATGCTTATAGTTAGAAAAAAGATCAAGTTTCCCTTTGTAGGTAACATTTTTAACTATTTCATTGATGTAATTGGCGCTTACATATGCTCCGAATTCATTATTCACGGTTTTGCCTACAGGAACTCCATATTGACCTCCTTTACTGTTTGGAAATGCTGGATTCAAACCAGTAGCATTTACTATCACCCAGCGGCTGGTAACAGGAGATAGAAATAATGAGAAATTTTTATTGGGTTTGAAATCCAGACCAAGGGAGAGCAGCACATAACCAGGCGCCAGGAATTGAGAAATTTTTGCAGACGAATCTGGTTTGGGATAATTAAAACCTGGTGCCATTTGAGTACGAAAATTAAAAAGCAGGCTCGCATACCATTTGCTGGTTGGACTTAATTTATAACCATATTTTGAGGTCAGATCAATTCGGTCGTCACTTTTTCTTTCGCCAAGAGATGTAGTCTTTATATAACCCAGTGCCAGATCCAGGCTATTGTCCCAGGCTGATCGGTCCTTTGTATAAAATGCAAAGACATTTAAAAATCCATTTATATTTAATTGAAGTTTATCGCCCCCGGCAGCCCAGTTAGAGAGTGAAGTTTGCCCGAAATTAACATTGAATATGCCGCCTTTTTTCCATGTTTTTGGAATGGTATCGTTGGGATCTTTTGTGATTGTTTTTCCCGATGCATCTTTTAAATCTTGCACCGTCTTATCCTGGGCATTTATTGTAAGGATCGAAATTACCAGGGCCGTTAACGCCAGTACTCTTTTCATGATATTTTCTTTTGAATGATTTCAGTTATTTCAACATCGGCTATTAAGATATAAATATTAATAGTCTTTGATCTGTAATAACTTGGGTTATGTGCTAGATCAATAGCAGGTCTATAACCTGATTATTTGTTGTTTGTATTGAGATTATTTTTTTAATGAATCCCTGATTTGTATCAGTAATTTATCTGTACTGGATGGTTCTGCAGCAGCGGGAACTTCTTTCTTTTCGATGCTTTTCATTCCTTTAATAATAATAAAAAGTACAAAGGCAATCACCACAAATTTTATTACAGCTGCGAGGAATTTACCATATTTTACCGCACCCCATACCAACTTATCCAGGTCCTCGGCATGAGCAGCTTTTAATGCAGGTGCCAATAACAAAGGTGTGATCACATCATCAACCAATGAGGATACAATAGCACCAAAAGCGGTACCAATAATTACCGCAACCGCCAGGTCTACTACATTACCTTTCATTACAAAACCCTTGAATTCTTTAAGCATTCCCATATAATTAATTTTAGTTGTTGTTGAATATGAAAAAATCTAATATAGGCATTAGTAGGAATTCAAATCACCACCGCTGCATAGTTGGAAAGTTTATTTTTTTAAACCGGGATATTGCATTTTTAATCCTTCTAATTTATCACGTAACTCCTTTGCAATGATAAATTCCTTATACCAGTTCTGATCAGAAGGTACAATGTTCCATGGAATATCATTACAGTTCTCAAAACAATCTTCATATACCTGCATATATTCGTCCCATAATTTGGCTTCTGTAAAATCATTCTCATTATACTTCCATTGTTTGGTAGAATCCTTGATTCTTTCCTGTAATCGTTCCTGTTGTTCTTCCGGTGATACATGGAGGTAAAATTTGCAAATAACAGTGTTGTTATGTTCTGTCAGTAATTTTTCAAAATCGTTTATGGCCCTCATTCTTTTTTTTGCAGTCTTATCGTCGCACCACTTGTGCACCCGGGTAACCAGTATATCTTCATAATGTGATCTGTTGAAAAGTTGGATGACTCCTTTTGCCGGGGCAGCATTGTGCACACGCCATAGAAAATCGTGGGATAGTTCTTCGGGCGTAGGCGCTTTGAATGACTTAACAGTTACCCCCTGCGGATTGAGTTTACTAAATACATTTCTTATTACGCCATCCTTGCCACTGGCATCCAAGCCCTGGATAACAACCAACACGGAATGTTTACTTTCTGCATACAGCAGATTCTGCAAAGCATCCAGTTCTTCGAGTATTTTGATTGTTTTTTCTTTGGTATTTTGTTTATCAAGATCTTTTGGCGCACGGGTGCTGATGGCGTTTAGCTTTACTTTATCCATATCTGTTGGTTTCAATGAAGATAAAAATTATTTGACTAGTGCCGATGTTAATGCAACATCACTTTTAATTAGTCAAATATTTATGCGTAGTAATGAAAATCAAGACACGTAAGCATTATATAATTACAATAACTATTAAAGTATCCGTAAGCAGGCACAGTTTGGCGATGGAAGTGGTTACTAATATCCCTGCGCCGCTTTATAATCTTACACAGACATAATTTCTTTTTCCTTTGTAGCAAGGTGCCTATCTATTAAACCAATGTGCTTATCTGTACCGTTCTGAACATCTTTTTCAGCGTCCTTACAAACATCTTCACTCAGTCCGTCTTTTTGCAATTTTTTAATGTGTTCGATAGCTTCTCTCCTGATACTGCGAATAGCAACTTTCGATTGCTCCCCTTCTACATTCGCTCTTTTTACCAATTCCTTCCTTCTTTCTTCTGTTAATGGCGGCATGTATAAACGGATATTGGCGCCATCATTTTGCGGGGTAATTCCAATATTTGAAGCCATAATGGCTTTTTCAATAGGTTGTAACATATTTTTTTCCCAGGGTTGAATAGACAATGTCCGCGCATCCAGTACCGATATATTTCCAATCTGACCAATGGGCGTTGGATTTCCATAATAATCTACAACGATACCATCAAGCATATTTGGATTTGCTTTGCCTGCCCTCACTTTTACAAGTTCCGTTTCAAGATGAATGATGGCTTTTTTCATTGCATCTTCAGCGCTTGCTATTATTTTTTCTAACGTATCTGACATAAAATTTGAATTATGGGTTTGCAAATCTAACAAACCTATTATGATTCCCGGTCCTTATTGCGAAGTGAATGGGTTTGAATAATGAAATATTTCAAATTGAAACAATATTAACCGAAATTGACCGGTAAAGGAATGAATTTATTTTTGCTCTAATACAGCATCTTTCGTAAGAGGAACAATTTTAGAGGAAGCGAGTTTAGCTGCTTTTTCGTTATCAGTCTTTGCTACAAAAAGTCTCGAGCGGCGGGTGTAATAGAGCAACCCAATGCCAGTAAAAAATATGGTAAACAAACCCAGTATCAGCCAGGTGCACCCTAATGAACGGAGTAAATAAACTGCTACAATAAAAAACAGGTTCGTAGCTACGAGTGTAATGGTTACCGTACGGTGTGACAATCCTTTATCAAGCAAAATATGGTGAATATGATTGCGATCAGGACTAAACGGAGATCTTCGGTGACTTATCCGGATGCCAAAAACCCTGAGTGTATCCAGCAGGGGAATCATTAGAATTGTAAATCCCACTGCGGGGGAAGCTGTAATCGGAAATTTGATATCTGGTAGGTTTGCTACGTTGATAAACTTAACCACCAGGATAGCATTGATAAGACCCAGTAACAATGATCCGGTATCACCCATGAAAATTTTGGCAGGTTGATAATTAAAAATCAGGAAAGCAATCAGGCTTCCGGACAGTGCAAAAGATAGAATTGCGTAAGGAAGCATATTTACTGCGCTAAAATAGGCGCCAAAGATAAGTGCCGCCATTAAACCCAGTGTTCCTGCCAATCCATCTACGCCATCAATCAGGTTAAAAGAATTGATAATTACGATAACAGTCAGGTATGTAAATATCAAACTAAACATGGGAGGCAATTCATTTACTCCCATGAAACCATGCATACTTTGAATTTGTATGTTTCCCTTGTAGATAATAAGAAATGCTGCCAATACCTGTCCTATGAATTTTTTGATTGGACTGATGTCAAGGATATCATCTTTTAATCCAAGGAAAAAAATAACAAATGCTGCAGCAAAGAAATATTGAAATTCGGAAGCCTGTGTAAATGAAATCATCACCAGGCAACTCATAATAAATCCGGCAAAAATACCCAATCCCCCAAGCGATGGAATAGGCATATCATGAATTTTCCGGGCATCCGGAACATCGTATAGTTTTTTGGACTCCGCAACAAAAATAATTACGGGGATTGAAAGAAAGGTAATGGTAAACGCGATTGCTATGGTTAGTAAGATATCAAACATTTATAAGGTTTTGGTCTCAAAAACGATGGGCTACTGACAACCAACCAGGCCTTTTTAGTGTTTTCCGGCATGCAAGATACCAGAAGTTTATTTAAAATACGTTTTAAATGGAAAATTAGTATACCAACTCTCAAATTTGTAATGAAATTTACCGGCATGAAATTTTAGCGTAAAAATTTGATGCGAAAATAATAGCATTTAAAATTCAATTAGCTTTGCCAGCATCTCAGAAAATATAACTTATGCCAGCATTAAAAGCAATAGCTTCCCAAATACGCAGAGACATTGTTAGAATGGTTCATGGTGCAAACAGCGGTCACCCTGGTGGATCTCTGGGTTGTGCAGATTATTTTACTGCACTTTACTTTCAGGTAATGAAACATGATCCTGCTTTTAATATGAACGCAACAAATGAAGATGTCTTCTTTTTGTCTAACGGTCATATTTCACCAGTATTTTATTCAACACTTGCCCGTGCCGGGTATTTTGATATAAAAGAATTGGCAACGTTCAGAAAATTAAACAGTCGTTTGCAGGGTCACCCTGCTACTCATGAACATTTGCCAGGCATACGTATTGCTTCTGGTTCACTCGGACAAGGGATGAGTGTTGCAATTGGCGCTGCATTGGCAAAAAAGCTGAATAAGGACAACAACATTGTCTTTTCTTTACATGGAGATGGTGAATTGGATGAAGGACAAAATTGGGAAGCCATCATGTTTGCAGCACACCATAAAGTTGACAACCTGATTTCAACAGTTGACTGGAATGGACAACAGATAGATGGAACAACGAATCATGTAATGGCGCTTGGAAACTTAGATGCAAAGTTTATATCCTTTGGCTGGGAAGTTATACATCTGGAAAAAGGAAATGATATCGATGAGATATTGGCATCAATAGAAAAGGCAAAATCGTTTATTGGTAAGGGAAAGCCCATTGTAATTCTGATGAAAACGGTAATGGGTAGCGGAGTTGATTTTATGGAAGGTCATCACGAATGGCATGGTGTGGCTCCCAATGATGAACAATTAGCAAAAGCACTGGCGCAGTTACCGGAAACTTTGGGGGATTATTAGGAAGAAGATGATAGTATATAGATCTTAAGACTTTGGGATCGATCTACATGCTCAATACTATATGCTTTCAAACTAGCTCCTCAATTCAATAGCCTGCATCGCCGCTTTTCGGGAAGGAAACCAGGAAGCAATCAATGCTATTAATAATACGGTTATAAAAACCAGGAGAATATCAGTATATAAAAACTTAACAGGGTAGTGATCAATAAGAAAAGTATTTCCCTGTAGTTTTACCAGTTTAAATTTCACTTGCAGCCATCCTATGGCAAGGGATAGCAACACACCCCCTGTTCCACCAATGATAGCCAGTAACAAACCCTCGGTCAAAAATATTTTTTGAACTGCAAGACTGCTGCATCCCATGGCTTTTAAAATCTGTATATCTTTTTGTTTTTCCAAAACCAGCATCGTTAATGCACCTATCATTGTAAATGCTGCTACAACCAGTATAAAAGAAAGTAAAATAAAAATGAACCACTTTTCAGATTGCATGGTTGTGTAGAGACTGCGGTTTTGTTCATACATGGTTTGTACGAGGTAATTATTTCCCAGGAATAATTGCAAACCATTTTTTAGTTCTATTTCATTTTTTTTATTATCAATAGCAATTTCAGCTGCACCAAATTCATTGGGTTGTAAACCCAGCATGTTTTTTACAAAATCGATATTGGTAATGACATAATTATTATCAAAATCTTGCTGAATAGCGAAAGCCCCGGACGTGATCAGATTACCGGCTCCCAATGATTGCATGGGATCTGCTTCATTGATATTGATTTCTTTTTTGGGAAGATAAGCGGTCAGTGGTAACAATGCACGATCACTTTCTACTTCAAGTGAACTTTCCACCCCAACACCCAGTACGGCTGCAGGTTTATCTGCAGTGCCCAATGCAAACCTGCCTTTAACCAACCTGTCCGCAACTGAATTTACTTTTTGATAATTAGAATCCACCCCTTTTATAAATGCCAGCGATCGGTAGTCGCCATTCTGCAACATTGCCTTTTCTTCAACAGTTAAAGACATGGCATAAACCCCGGGCCAGCTGGTGATTTTTTTTTGTTGTTCTTTCGTTAGTGTCAATGTTTTTCCTTTAACAGGAATAACACGAAGGTCAGTATAAAAATCAGCGTATAGTGATTTTACCAAACCTTCAAATCCGTTAAAAACGCTTAGTAATATTATAATAGCTGCAGTGCCCGTTCCCAATGCCAATACACTTACCCATGCAATAATATTAATGGCATTGGTAGATTTTTTCGCATTGAAATATCGCCAGGCAAATAAGAAGTTCAATGTTGAATGTGTTTAATGCAATTGCGGGTAACCATTCGGTGCCATTAGTCGCTCTTCTTTTCGGTATTAATTTTTTTGAAAAGCTCTTCCATTTTAAATACATGGTCCAGTGTATCGTCTAAATAATACCTGAATTCAGGTATGCGGCGTAACTGGTGTTTTACGCGGGCAGCAATTTCTTTTTTAATTTCCCAACCGCGATCTTCAATTTTTTTCAACGCAGCCGTAGCATCGTTCACCTTAAAAAAACTCAGGTAAATTCTTGCTTCCAGCAAATCCGGAGTTACTTTAACATTGGAAATCGAAACCATTCCTCCATCCATCATGTTTAATCCCAATCTTTGAAATATAGCAGTTAAATCTTCGTGTAGAAGACCAGCTATTTGTTTTTGTCGTTTTCCCTCTTCCATAATCGTTACGCTAATTAAACTGTAAATTTACAGCTTATTTATTGCCTTCTTGTCCGTAATTGCAGGTAAAGAATGATTTTTGCAATTCCTTCAGCCTTTTCAGCTAAAATTTAATGATGTATTAAATGAAACAATTTTCGACGATTTTCAAATACCTGCGTAGTTATAAATCCAATATTGTACTGTATTTTCTTTTTGTTATTCTTTCTATCATTTTTTCAGGCATATCGCTGGCAACCCTTCCCACTTTTTTGAAATTATTATTTGGGCTGGACCAGGCAACACTGCATAAACCTGAATGGGCCTGGACCATGTCAGCTATTTATGAAAATGTCAAATGGTTTTTGGGTGATGTTATTAATACTCGGGGCAAAATGGTTGCTCTTATTTATATCTGCATCACTATCATTATTACTGTATTTCTTAAGAATATTTTCCTTTACCTTTCTTATTACGTGCTTGCTCCAATACGTAACGGTGTTATGACCAGGTTGAGAGCAGACCTTTACAATAAAATTCTTGTCCTGCCTATAGGCTATTTTACAGAACAAAAAAAAGGCGATTTGATGTCGCGCATGAGCAATGATACCAATGAAGTTGAATGGAGCGTGATGAGTACTTTAGAAGCAATTATTAAAGAACCCTTGAATATTATTTTTTTCCTGGCATTGATGATTGCAATTAGTCCTAAGCTCTCGTTGATGTTGCTGGTGTTTCTTCCACTCATGGCTTTTATCATTGGCCGCGTAAGCCGATCGTTAAAGAAGCAATCTACTACCGCCCAGGAAAAAAATGGGCTTGCTTTATCAATACTTGATGAAACATTGGGTGGGATAAGGGTAATCAAGGCTTTTACAGCGGAAAAATTATTGCAGATAAAATTTTTAACTGTTAATACTGACCTGAATAATATTCGTAATAAAATGAATTTTCGCAGAGACCTGGCTTCTCCAATGTCTGAATTTTTAGGTGTAATGGCTATTTGCGGGGTATTACTTATTGGAGGAAGCCTGGTACTTAATAATACCAGCGGCTCATTGAACGCGGAAGGATTTCTGGCATACATACTTTTTTTTATTCAAATAATTAACCCTGCAAAGGCATTGTCTACTGCATACTATAATGTACAACGCGGCAGTTCTGCCATCAAACGTATTGAAGAAATTTTGCAGGCACCCATAATTATCGAAGAGGTTTCCAACCCTGCGCCATTCATTTCTTTTAATAAAAGTATTGAGTTCCGCAACGTGACATTTGCTTATGATGATGTTATAATACTGGACGACATTAACCTTGTCATTGAAAAAGGTAAAACAGTTGCGCTGGTTGGATCTTCCGGAGCCGGTAAATCCACACTGGCAGACCTGGTACCCAGGTTTCATGATGTAACAAGCGGTGAGTTAATTATTGACGGTATCAATATTAAAAATTATTCTCTGCATTCATTACGAAGCCAGATGAGTATCGTGACCCAGGAACCTATTTTATTCAATGATTCTATTGGTAATAATATTTCGCTGGGAAAAAGTGATGCATCCAAAGAAGATATTATCAATGCTGCGAAAATTGCCAATGCCCATAATTTCATACTTCAGAAAGAGGAAGGATACGAAACGAATATTGGCGATCGCGGTAGCAAACTCAGTGGTGGTGAACGTCAGCGGTTGACGATTGCAAGAGCGGTATTAAAAAATCCACCGATATTGATTTTAGATGAAGCCACTTCTTCCCTTGATACAGAAAGTGAACGACTGGTGCAGGATGCGATTAATAACATGATGCAAAACAGGACCAGTATAGTAATCGCACACCGGCTTTCTACCATTCGCCACGCAGATGAAATCATTGTATTGCAAAAAGGAAAAATAGTTGAACGTGGCACACACGATCAACTACTTCTTCAGGCCGGTTTTTACAAGCGACTGGTGGATATGCAGGAGGTTAAATGATCTGCCAATAATGAAAGTATGACTGAAATTAATTTCAATGTAAATCCTGTCCAGACTTAGGAATCCCTTTGTATTTTCAGTATTCCAAATAAATTCAACATGAGAAAATTGTTTTTGCTTTTAACAGCAGTATCATCTTTTATTTTCCTTGCGGCACAGAAGAAAAATTTTACTTACGACCAGGCTTTTAAAGGAGCCGTTACCAATTTATCAAAACCAATGCCCGCCGTTGTTAAATGGCTTGATAATATCCATTTTATCGAAACAATAAAAGAGGCCCAGGACAAAACTAGTTCCTATTCCATAGACGTAAAAACAGGTAAAGCAGTACCTTATATTATTCCTGCAAATAAAGTAAATACTCCTTTGCCTGTTATTAAAGATGCAAAAAATATAACTGCATCGCCAGATGGTAAATGGATGGCGTATACGAAGAAAGACAATAATATTTATACAACTGAAATATCGACCAATAAGGAACTGCAGTTAACCAGCGACGGTAGTGAAACAATTTTAAACGGCTATGCTTCGTGGGTATATTATGAAGAAATTTTAGGCAGGGCCAGTCATTATCGTGCTTTCTGGTGGAGCCCTGATAGCAAGTGTATTTCGTTTATGAGGTTTGACGATGCACAGGTTCCCGTCTTTCCTATTTTCTGGGCAGACGGACAGCATGGTTATATTGAAAATGAACGTTACCCAAAAGCTGGCGACAAAAATCCGGAGGTAAAAATAGGTATCATTTCCCTGGACAATAATAAAACAGTATGGGCCGATTTCAATACAAAAGATGATCAATATTTTGGTACACCTTATTGGACAATTAATGGACAGTTCTGGGTAAACTGGATGAACCGCGGACAAGACAATGTAAAACTGTATAATATAAATTTGAACAACGGAAGCAAAAATGAAATTATTGATGAAAAGCAAAACACATGGGTAAACTTTGCAAATCCAGCATTTCTTGAGAGTGGAATGGGATTCATTATGGCCAGTGATAAAACAGGTTGGCGCCAGTATTACAAATACGACATGAATGGCAAACTGGTTAACCAAATAACGGAAGGAGATTTTACAGCTGGGGAAATTTTTAAGATTGATGAAAAGGCAAACCTTTTATTCTTCAGTGCCCGCAAAGAAAATTCTGCGCGATTTGATCTGTACAGCGCTTCACTGGATGGAAAAAAAATAAGCCGATTGTCTTCAGGAGATTACTCCTATTCTGGAATGAATATTTCACCGGATTTAAAATATTACATTACTACTTATTCCAATACCAGTATGCCACCTACAATGGTTGTAATGGATATGAACGGAAAAGTGCTAAGAGAATTGGGAAATGCAAAAGGAGCTGAATTTGATAATTACAATTTGCCGAAAAAAGAACTGGTGAGGGTCAAATCTACGGATGGATTGTTTGATTTGCCAGTACTCATCACTTATCCAATCAACTTCGATGCAAATAAAAAGTATCCTGTGCTGGTAAATATTTATGGCGGACCTAATGCAGGTACTGTCTATGATTCCTGGAAATTTACTCCTGCAGATGGATGGTGGGCCCAGGAAGGTTTGGTACAAGTGTCTTTTGATAACCGCAGCAGCGGGCATTTTGGAAAAAAGGGAATGAATTATATACATCGTCAATTGGGTAAATATGAAATGGAAGACTATATGGCTTGCGGTCGCTGGATTAAGCAACAACCATGGGCAGATAATAAAAAACTTTGCATTACAGGCGGCAGTTTTGGTGGCTATATGACTTGTATGGCATTAACATATGGGTCAGATGTATTTGACTTCGGCATAGCCAATTCTTCTGTAACAGACTGGCAGTTGTATGACTCTCATTATACAGAACGCTTCATGGATACACCGCAGGAAAACCCGGAAGGGTATAAGCAAACTGCGGTATTAACTTATATTAACCAATACAAAGGCCTGATAAGAATAGTACATGGTAGTGCAGATGATAATGTACACATGCAGAACAGCCTGCAGGTCATTAATAAGTTGGAAGATTTAAAAAAACATTTTGAATTCATGATTTATCCCGGCGAAAGGCATGGCATTGCTGCTGCAAAAGGTGTGCATAACCGCACTGAAGCCTACACGTTTTATTATAAATACCTGCTGGGAAAAGAAATGCCGGCCGAATTCTGGAAATAATAATTACCAGGCAATAAATTTTGCAACTAATCGTGACCGGTATAATCTGGTTATCTGCAGAAAATAAAGGAGCATATCAATATATGCTCCTTTATTTTTACTTCTATAGTGAGGATCTTATTTATTCATCATCTGTTTCGCTTCAATGCTAAGAGTTGCGTGAGGCACAGCACGTAAACGTGCTTTATCAATTAATTTACCGGTCACACGACAAATGCCATAGGTTTTATTTTCTATCCGCATCATTGCTTTTTCCAGGTGATCAATAAAGGAAATCTGGCGACTGGCCATCTGGCTTAGCTGTTCTCTTTCCATACTCATACTTCCATCTTCCATGGTCATATAACGGGCATCATCATTATCACCACCCATTTCATCTTTTCGGGTGATTAACCCCTGTAAATAAGCCAGCTCTTTTTTTGCGGCATCTAACTTCTTTGTGATAATTTCCCTGAATTCGTTTAATTCTGAATCACTGTATCTCATGGTTGGTCCGGATTGATGTTCTGAAGGTTGATCCAATACTGATTTTGTAAAATCTGGTTGATATTTACGAACTGTTTTTGTTTTTATTTCTGGTATCACCAGTTTTGCGGCTTTTACTACCACTGGCTGTTTTTTTGGAACAGGTGCAGGTGTGTTGGTTACAGGCTTAAAGGTTGGCTTAGGTGGAACATAAGGTTTAGTAGAAACGGGCATTGGTTCCGGTTTTTTTGGATCAGCTTTTTTAACTGGTGGTGGAACAGCTTTTGGCTTAATAACAGATTTTACCGGAGGCGCTTGATGTACGGTTTTTTTTGTCAAAGGTTTGGATGCTGGCTTGTCCACTTTTACGGCCTTTGCAGGCGCAATTTTGGCGGCAGGCTTTACAGCTTTTTTTGGAGCAGGTTTAATTGCTGGCTTTTTCGCTACTGTTTTTTTAATCGGCGCGGGTTTTTTAGCAGGGGCCTTTTTGGCTGGTTTGGCTGCTTTCTTCTTAACTGCCATACTGTTATACATTTTTTGTGACAAACACTTTCAGCGGAATGTCGTTCACTTCAATTTCGGTGCCGTCGCTGATTTCAGGCACAAACTCAAGCTTATCTGCCAGAATTTCGGCGCAAATATAGGCATTATACTTATTGACAGATGCACCCAGTTCATTCTGACGGGTTAATTGCACAGTTATTCTGTCAGTTAAGTCAAAACCATTGTCTTTACGTATTTTTTGAATCCTGTTTACTATTTCTCTTGCATTGCCTTCTTCAAGCAAATCCGGCGTTACGGTTGTGTCCAGGGCCACTGTCAAACTGCCCTTATTGGCTACAATCCATCCAGGAATATCCTCGCTGCTGATGTCTACGTCGGTAACCTGTAATATTACGGGTTCGTTTTCAATCAGCAATGAATAAGAACCCTCTTTTTCCAGTTGGGCAATATCTTCCTTTGTAAAAACAGCCAATGCGGCAGCCACAGCTTTCATTTTACTTCCCAACCTTTTACCAAGTGCAACATAATTGGGTTTTATTTTTTTACTGATAAAACCATTGTCTTCTGCCAGGTACTCCACTTCTTTTACATTCACTTCAGCTTTTATAAGATCTTCAATTTTTTGAAACTGAATTTTCATGCCGGCATTCAGCACAGGCACCAAAATTTTTTGTAACGGCTGACGAACCTTAATGTTAATCTTTTTGCGGAGGGATAATACCAGTGAAGAAGCATCCTGGGCCATCTGCATTCTTTCTTCAAGTGCTGTATCAATGACCGCTGCATTTGCAACCGGGAAATCAGTATGGTGGACTGATTCAGCATTGTAACGGTTGGTGATACTATTCAGTTGTTGAAAAATTGCTTCACTAAAGAAAGGAGATACCGGGGCCATCAAACGCAATATTGTTTCAAGGCATTCATATAATGTTTGATAGGCAGCAATTTTGTCTTGTTCGTATTCTCCTTTCCAGAAACGCCGGCGACATAACCTTACATACCAGTTACTGAGGTGCTCATCTACAAAATCTTCTATTAAACGACCGGCATTGGTAGGTTCGTAGTCGTCAAAATTTTCAGTTACTTTTTTAATCAATGTATTTAATGAAGAAAGGATCCATCGATCAATCTCGGGTCTTTGTTGCAAAGGAATATAAGCTTCCTTAAAAGCAAATCCGTCTACATTGGCATACAAGGCAAAAAACTGGTAAGTATTATATAGTGTACCAAAGAATTTTCGTTGAATCTCTTTTATGCCATCCAGGTCAAATTTGAGGTTATCCCATGGAGATGCATTGGTGATAAGATACCAGCGGGTGGCATCGGCACCAAACTGTTCAATGGTTTTGAATGGATCAACCACATTGCCCAGTCGTTTACTCATCTTGTTACCATTCTTATCCAGCACAAGTCCGTTGGATACACAGGTTTTATATGCAACACTATCAAACAACATTACTCCCAGCGCATGCAAAGTGTAAAACCAACCTCTTGTCTGGTCCACTCCTTCCGCAATAAAATCAGCAGGGAAACTTTTTTTGAAAACATCTTTGTTCTCAAAAGGATAATGCCATTGAGCATAGGGCATTGCGCCACTGTCGAACCAAACATCGATCAAATCAGGCACACGTTTCATGGGTTTACCTGAATTACTCACCAGCACAATTTCATCTACATAAGGCTTATGCAAATCAAGAATTCCTTCATGTAAATAATTTTTATTGATATCGCCACCTAGTTTTTCAGCGGCCTTCCTGATTTCAGTATTCAATTCGTCAATGGAGCCGATGCATTTTTCTTCTTTTTCATCCTCCGTTTTCCAAAGGGGTAAAGGCGTTCCCCAGAAACGGCTGCGGCTCAGGTTCCAGTCCACCATATTTTCAAGCCAGTTTCCGAAACGTCCCTCACCGGTAGATTTTGGTTTCCAGTTAATGGTCTTATTTAATTCAACCATTCTTTCTTTAACGGCGGTGGTTTTTATAAACCAGGCATCCAGTGGGTAATAAAGTATCGGTTTATCTGTTCTCCAGCAATGCGGGTAATTGTGTTCGTACTTTTCAATTTTAAAAGCACGGTTTTCTTTTTTCAACTTTACACAGATATCTACGTTTACATCTGTATAATCCTTTTCGTCCTTATAATTTTTCACATAACGGTTGCTGAACTCACCCAAGCCATCTACAAATTTTCCCTGTTTGTCAACCATGATAAGGATGCCGATATTATTTTTCTTTCCTACTTTATAGTCATCTGCACCAAAGGCCGGGGCGGTGTGAACAATACCTGTTCCATCTTCTGTAGTAACAAAACTATCAACCATCACCCTGAAAGGTTTAGCGCCAGGGGTTATTACATTGATTTTTTCCGGCGCGTTGGCTTCAAATGGTAAAAGTTGTTCGTATTCGCATTCTTCTATTTGTCTGCCTTTAAATTCAGCGATAATTTTCCAGGGAAGTATCTTATCGGCTTCATGATAGTTATTAAGATCGGCCAGCAATCCTTCTTCCTTAAAATATTTTCCCGTTAACGATTTTGCAAGTATAACGTTGATGGGTAAGTGAGTATAAGGATTAAATGTTCTCACTAAAACGTAATCGATATTCGCACCAACCGTCAATCCAAGATTCGAAGGAAGTGTCCAGGGTGTGGTTGTCCAGGCAAGGAAGTATACTTCATCATTGCCAGCAGCATTGAATAAAAAGGATGATTGACCCGTTTTTTTGGCTTTGAACATGGCCACCGCTGAAGTATCCTTTACCATTTTATAGGTGCCGGGCTGATTTAGTTCGTGCGAACTCAAACCGGTACCCGCTGCCGGAGAATAAGGCTGGATGCTTACACTTTCATAGAGTAATTCTTTTTTATAGAGCTCACTTAATATCCACCACAATGTCTCTATGTAATCATTTTTAAAAGTAACATATGGATTTTGCAGGTCAACCCAGTAGCCCATTTTCCTTGTTACATCGTCCCATTTATCCTTGTAGCGCATTACCGCTTCACGGCATTTTAGATTGTAGGCTTCAACCGTTATTTTTTTACCGATATCCTCTTTAGTAATACCCAGTTCTTTTTCTACTCCTAACTCAATGGGCAAACCATGTGTATCCCAGCCACCCTTTCGTTTAACCTCGAAACCTTTCATTGTTTTATAGCGGCAGACCAGGTCTTTAAGGGTTCTTGAAATAACATGGTGTATACCGGGAAGACCATTGGCACTGGGGGGCCCCTCATAGAAAACAAAAGGCTGAGCACCTTTCCTGTTTGTTATGCTTTTTTCAAAAGCTTGTGAAGCTTCCCATTTGGCAAGTATTTCCTGCTCAATAGCGGGTAAATTCAGCCCTGAAAATTCTTTGTATTTGCCAGTCATATTAAATCGATCGGTGAAAGTTGGCCCGGAATTTTAACGGGTCGGCAAAGTTACGGGGAAAAGAACTTGAAATTAGAACTAAATAACACGCGATTGCCAGCCATGGAGTTCAATTCAGTGCCTGATAATTCCATTGGTAAAAAAATTTATGTTATAAAAGAAAAACGAGCAGGTGTTCGATGATGTTGAATTAAATGATAACACTTAGCAATCAATTGATTTTATTCAATTGATTGATCAATTCTGTTATTTGTTAAAGAAACCTTTAAAACAAAAACAGAACAATAATACTGTTAGTTGGATTTATCCACATTTTTTGGCTTTGGCATAATTTCTGAAAGTTTATACGCAATTATAAGTGGGTGACGTTCATGAAAATAAACCTGTTGTTATTACTATATCACAAGCGTAAAATAACCATCATATAATACGGTGAATTTATACTACAGATTTATAATAGGATTGAATTAATTTGAGGTTTAAATAACTATAAAATATTAGTATACATTTTTCTACGGTTTAGGGTTTAGGGGTTAATAGGGGAGTATTCCTACTCCCCTTCCTTTTACACACTACTTTTTCCTCCGGTCATATAAAAACCCCTCATTACGATGAAGGGTTTTGATTTTTATTAGTGTTTATGAATCATTATTTTTCTTTCCTCAGTAATTTATAAATTTTTACGGCACTCATGAGAACAAATATGAACAGGATTAGTCCAATGATTCCCCAGAGCCAGCTCATGCTGTCTTTTACAACCGCCAGCATCACGCAAGACACCAATATTATCGTTGCCACCTCGTTCCAGACCCTTAGTTGCTGAGAAGAAAATTTAAATTCGGCTCTTGCCTGTTGTAATACCAGGATGTGTAATGAAATATGGTAAGCATAGAGGCACACTACAAAAATTAATTTTATAGATAACCAGGTGGGCAATGCCGCCAGCATGTACCAGGTATAACCACCGAAAATTAAAGTGAGTATCGCAGAAGGCCAGGTAATAATGTACCATAGCCGGTTGATCATGACATTAAATTGCTGTTGTAATGCAAGCTTTATCGGTTGTTCCTTACTGTTAGCCTCCGTATTGTATATCAGTAAACGGGGCAGGTAGAACAAACCTGCAAACCAGGTTACAATAAAAATGATGTGTAGCGCTTTTATATAGAGATACATGTTCGTATGATTATTCCAACATCATTTTTTGACTGCCTTCATTGTGTTCATTTATCCATCCTGCAATTGTACTAACCCACGCAGGATGTGTATTAAGGCATGGAATCATGTTGAACGATTCTCCCCCGGCCTGCATAAATGTTTCTTTTCCTCTCTCTTCAATTTCTTCCAAAGTTTCGAGGCAATCACTTACGAATGCCGGGCAGATGATCAATAATTTTTTTATTCCTTCGCCGGGCAATTGTTCAAGCCGTATGTCAGTGAAGGGTTGCAACCATCCTTTGCCCAATCTTGACTGAAAAGAAATGCTATACTTGTCTTTCGGAATATTTAAGAGGCTTGCTAATCTTTTGGTGGTTTCAAATACCTGGTGCCGGTAGCAAGTCTTGTGCGCCGCAGACGCGGTATCACAGCAATTGGCATTCACCAGGCAATGACTGCCGGTTGCATCACTTTTTCTAATATGTCTCTCTGGTATGCCATGGTAACTAAATAAGATATGATCATATTCGTTTTTCAGGTATGGCTGCATGTTAGCTGCCATTGCATGAATATAATTTTCTTCGTCAAAAAATGGTTTTATAAAACTCAGTTTGAATGGATACTTTTTCTGCTGATGAATTTCCTTTGCATATTCAATGGCGGTTTCATAAGAAGACATTGCATAATGGGGGTAAAGAGGTAATGCAACCACTTCTTCAAGCAACGGGTTTCTTTTCATTAATTTGTCAAATGCTTCAGCTGGAGACGGATTGCCATAGCGCATGGCAATTTCCACCGGGGCTGTAATTTTTTCCTGAAGTGCCTGTTGTAGTTGTTTGGTAAATACAACCAGCGGTGAACCATTTTTGGTCCAGATGGTCTGGTAAGCTTTAGCAGATTTGGGAGCCCTGAAAGGAACAATGATACCTTTTACTAAGAGTGACCGGAAAAGATAAGGGTAATCAATTACGCGTCCATCCATTAAAAACTCACGTAAATAGCGTGCAACATCTTTAACCTGTGTAGAACCCGGGGAACCCAGGTTCATTAACAATATTCCTTTTTTTTCCATTGCAGTTATAAACTAAAATATTTGTAAATGTAACTACTATCCCTGTGCAAAAGCCAATGCTATAGCTTACCTCAGTCAACAAACTTAATCAACCAATCCAAGTCATGTTGTAGATTGATACAACTCATCCCAAAAAATGACAGTCCGGTGACATGGATATTAGTCTTTTTAAAGCCACGTGGTTAATTTCGCTTTCTAATAAACAGCAACTGTTCCCATGCACAGCATTGCAGCAAAAGACATATCAAATTTTTGTTTGGCAGGCATCAATTACAAAAAAACTGACGCTTCGCTGCGCGGACAGTTTGCCATCAGCAATGATCAATACAAATCCATTTTAATACTTGCAAAGTCGTATGGACTTAACGAGTTATTTATTATCTCCACCTGTAACCGTACCGAAATTTATGGTTTTGCCAGCCATGTGCAGGACCTGATTGACTTGTTGTGTACACAAACCGTTGGTACTGCCGATATGTTTAAAGAAATGTCCTATATCCATAAAGGAATGAAAGCAGTGGAGCATTTGTTTGATGTAGCAGCCGGCCTGGATTCGCAGATGCTGGGAGATTACGAAATTGTGGGACAATTAAAGCTGGCAGTGAAATTTTCGAAAGAAAACGGATTTATCGATACAGTATTGGACAGGCTTACAAATGCAGCTTTGCAATCTTCTAAAGCAATAAAGAACCATACCGCCTTAAGCGGTGGAACAGTATCGGTTTCATTTGCTGCCGTACAATATATAAAAGAAGTCATTGCAGATATAAGCGACAAGAAAATATTGTTGTTGGGCATCGGCAAAATAGGTCGGAATACCTGTAAGAATATGGTGGACTACCTGGGAACGACCAATATTACGCTTATTAACCGTTCTCCGGAAAAAGCGACCGCCCTTGCTTCGGAACTGAATCTTCAATGGGCAGCTTTTGAAGATCTGGCGGAACAGGTAGCGCAGTCAGATATAATATTGGTAGCTACCAGTTCTGAAGAACCCACTATTCTTCAATCGCATTTGGCAGGCAAGGGTGACAAACTTATCATAGACTTGTCTATTCCATATAACGTTGAAGTATCTGCGGAGAAATTATCAACCATTACGTTGGTGAACGTAGATGATCTTGCCAGGCTGAAAGATGAAACCCTTCAAAAAAGAAAGGCCGAAGTACCAAAAGCAAAAGTCATCATTGGAGAACACATGGCAGAATTCACAGAATGGTACAATATGCGTAAATATGTACCTGTACTAAAAGCTGTAAAAAGCAAACTGGAACAAATGCATGCATGTCATTTATATATCAACTCCTTTACTCCGGATTCCTTCCCTACCTTCGCAGCTGAAAAGCATGATGCCAGGATTCAAAGAGTCATAACTACGATGGCTGTAAAAATGCGCAATAAGAATCAGCGCGGTTGCCAATATATAGAAGCCATCAATGATTTTATGGCAACAGGTACAAACTAGATTTTCATGAACAAAACAATTCGTATTGGCACAAGAGAAAGCCAGTTAGCAGTTTGGCAGGCGAAACTAGTACAACAACTTCTCAAAGAAAATAATTTTGAAAGCGAGCTGGTATATATCAAAAGCGAAGGGGATATTGATTTACAAACACCGTTGTATGAAATTGGAGTGCAGGGTATTTTTACAAGAAGTCTTGACATTGCATTGCTCAATAACAAAATAGATATTGCTGTTCATTCCATGAAAGATGTACCCGTTCAATTGGCGAATGGTATTGTTCAGGCAGCGGTTTTAAAAAGAGCTTCGTACAAAGATATTTTAGTTTATAAGGGAGATATTTCATTTCTTGACAATAAGGATTCAAGTGCTGTTATTGCAACCAGTAGTATCCGGCGCAAGGCTCAGTGGTTGAACCGGTTTCCTCGTCATCAATTTGAAATTCTGCGTGGCAATGTGAATACCAGGCTGAAGAAAGTTGCAGATAATAATTGGAACGGTGCAATCTTTGCGGCTGCAGGTTTGGAAAGAATTCAAATGCGACCCGACAATTCAGTGTCGCTGGATTGGATGTTACCGGCACCGGCGCAGGGTGCGATAGTAGTAGTATGCCGGAAAGACGATGCAATTTGTCTTTCTGCCTGTAAAAACTTAGACGATGCTGAAACTGCATGCTGTGTAAAGACTGAAAGAGATTTTTTGAAAGCCTTGCTGGGCGGCTGTTCTACACCTATTAGTGCATTAGCAGAGATTGTAAGCGATGAAATTCTTTTCAAAGGAAATATTGTTTCGCCAGATGGTAAAAAAAAGGCGCACATTGAATTAAGTGCATCGGTAGAAAAAGGATCTGAACTCGGCATCCGTGCAGCAAAAGAAATATTAGAAAACGGCGGGACTGAAATTGCCGAAGAGATACGTAATGAAGCAAAATAAAATTACCATATTATCAACGAGACCGTTGAACGAATCACTGATTGAAGAAGCGGGAGAAGAAGGTGTACACATAGAAGTGCTACCATTTATCGAAACGGAAGCCATCAAGTCTGTTGAGTTACAACAGGAAATTGAATTGGCGTTACAGGAAACGACTACTGTTGTATTTACCAGTATGAATGCTGTTGAAGCAGTGGCAGATTTTATTATTGATGAACAACCGGATTGGGTTGTTTATTGTATGGGAAATACCACGCAACTACTGGTTAAGAAATATTTTGGGGAACATTCCATAGCAGGAACTGCATCCAATGCTGCAGCACTGGCAGATTTAATAGTGGAAGAAGCGCAAACGGATACAGTAACTTTTTTTTGCGGCGATCAACGGCGGGATGAGCTACCCGATATTTTGCAGGCCAATGATATTGAAGTGAACGAAATACAAGTGTACCATACCATACCCGTATCACACAAAATTGATAAGTTGTATAATGGTATTCTTTTTTTCAGTCCCAGTGCTGTAGAAAGTTTTTTTATGAAAAATAGACTAACCGATCATACCATTCTTTTTGCTATTGGGAATACCACGGCAAACAATATCCGGAAACACACTGCAAATCCCGTTATCATCAGCGATGAGCCAGGAAAAGAATCCATGGTTGAAAAAGCAATTAATTACTTCGTTCACAACGAGAGATAAAGAATTTATGAGCATAATTAAAAACGATCTGATATTAAGAACACTTCATGGTGAGCAAACAGAAAGAACACCGGTATGGATGATGCGGCAGGCGGGCCGTTATTTACCGGAGTATATGGTACTAAGGGAGAAATATGGATTCTTTGAACGTTGCCAGACACCTGAACTGGCCTGCCAGATCACCTTGCAACCGGTTGATATTATTGGAGTAGATGCAGCCATTCTTTTCTCAGATATACTGGTAGTTCCACAGGCAATGGGACTGGAAGTTCAAATGATAGAAAGCAAGGGGCCCGTTTTGCCAGCGCCTATAAAGTCAGATGCAGATTTACAACGGGTACGGGTACCCGAAGTAAATGAAACACTGGGTTATGTTTTCGAAGCTATTAAACTCATCAAAAAGGAATTGAATGCCCGCGTGCCGCTGATTGGTTTTGCCGGGGCACCCTGGACATTGCTCTGCTATATGGTACAAGGCAAGGGATCAAAGACCTTTGATGAGGCCAAGGCATTTTGTTATATGCAACCAGCATTGGCGCACCGGTTATTACAAATGATAACAGATACTACCATTGCTTATTTGAAAGGACAGGTTGCGGCCGGGGCAGATATGGTTCAGATTTTTGATAGCTGGGGTGGTTTACTGGGTCCGGAGGATTTTGAAAATATTTCTTTGCAATACATCCGGCAGATTGTACAGGCACTAAAAGACATGGTACCGGTGATAGTATTCGCCAAAGGCGCCTGGCATTCATTAGATAAGATGGCTGCAACCGGTGCACAGGGTTTGGGCATCGATTGGTGCATACAACCTCAATTGGCAAGAAAATTTGCCGGCAACAAAGTTGTGTTGCAAGGTAATTTTGATCCGGCCAAGTTGTTATCTCCTGTTCCGGTGATTGAGAAAGAAGTAAAGGCTATGCTTAAAGCATTTGGTCCGCAGCATCATATTGCAAACCTCGGGCATGGTATTCTACCGAATGTACCGGTAGATCATGCAAAAGCTTTTGTTGATACAGTTAAGAATTATCATCATAAAGAATAGCTGCCAATAATGAATGAAGCACCACTTTATAAAACAGCTACAACAGCATTCAGGGGCAAATGGATTGAACACATCTATACCCTGCAGGATAGTATTTGCAAAGAATTGGAAAATGCAGATGGTAAATCTGCGTTTATTGAAGACCGTTGGGAAAGAGCCGGCGGCAAGGGAGGTGGTGGCATTACCCGTGTAATTTCGAACGGAGATATTTTTGAAAAGGGTGGAGTGAATACATCTGTTGTGTACGGTCATGTAAAGGAACAGATGAAAAAGCAATTGGGCATTGATGGTGCCAAATGGTTTGCAGCGGGGTTATCATTGGTAATTCATCCCTGTAATCCTTATGTTCCAACGGTGCATGCCAACTGGCGTTATTTTGAATTATATGATGAGGCAGACAATGTAATGGATCGATGGTTTGGCGGCGGAACCGATCTCACACCCTATTATCTATTCGAGGAAGATGCCATCCATTTTCATCAAACATTGAAAATTACAATGGATGATTTTGGCAACAACCTGTATCCACAATACAAAAAGTGGTGCGATGAATATTTTGTGAACAAACATCGCAACAATGAGGCAAGAGGTATTGGTGGTGTATTTTACGATCATCTTCGCCCCCAAAATGAAACCGATGCTGATCGGCTATTGTTGTTTCAGCAGGCGATTGGAAATGCATTTATCCCAGCATATCTTCCCATTGTTAATAAAAGAAAGGATGTAGCATTTACTGAAAAGCAAAAACACTGGCAGGAAATAAGAAGGGGACGTTATGTTGAATTTAACCTGATTCATGATCGCGGTACATTATTTGGTTTGAAAACAAATGGCCGTACAGAAAGTATTCTCATGAGCTTACCGCCTACAGTAAGGTTTGAATACGGTTATCAACCCGAAGCAGGAAGCGAAGAAGATAAATTGCAACAGGTTTGTTTGCATCCGAGGGAATGGATTTGACATAGGATAGGTACCGATAATACAACGAAGCTGAACGAAAAGAAATCATCAAATCAGACATCATACATCTTATGTATCTACAACGACGAAATCGAATCCTAAGATCAAATAATTCCATCAGGAATTTAGTTGCTGAAACCGTTCTTACTCCAAATGATTTTATTGTTCCTCTATTTATTAATGAAGGAAAAAACATCCGGACGGAAATTGCAACCATGCCAGGTTATTACCGCAACAGTCTCGATTTGACTATAACCGAAGTAAAGGAATTGTTTGGTATGGGAATTAAATGCGTTTTAATTTTTGTAAAAGCAAACGACGAAACAAAAGATAATACCGGCAGGGAATCATGGAACAAAGATGGATTAATGCAAAGAAGCATCAGGGAAATTAAAGAGGCTGTGCCAGAAATGATAGTGATGACAGATGTTGCACTGGATCCTTATTCTATTTATGGACACGATGGTATTGTGAAGGATGGTGAAATAGTAAATGATGAAACGGTGGATGCATTGGTAAAAATGAGTTTGAGCCATGCAGAAGCAGGTGCCGATTTTGTTGCCCCCAGCGATATGATGGATGGAAGAATTGGTGCCATCAGGAAAGCATTGGAAGGAAATAATTTTACAAAGACCGGAATCATGGCATATAGTGCCAAATACGCTTCCTGTTTCTATGGCCCGTTCCGGGATGCACTGGATTCTGCACCAGGTTTTGGAGATAAGAAAACCTACCAGATGAATTATACCAACAGACTAGAAGCCATTAAAGAAACAATAATGGATGTGGAAGAAGGTGCAGACATCGTTATGATAAAACCTGCACTCGCTTACCTGGACATTATCCGGGAAGTAAAAAATGCGGTAGACGTTCCCGTTAGTGCATACAATATAAGTGGTGAGTATGCAATGATTAAAGCGGCAGCAAAAATGGGGTGGTTAGATGAAGACAAAGCAATCCTCGAAACATTAACCGCCATTAAAAGAGCTGGTGCAGATTTGATTGCTACTTATTTTGCAAAGGATGCAGTAAGATTGATCAATACCTGATTATGTTTATCATTGAACTAAATTATAAAGTTTCATTGGAAAGGATTGATGCCATTCTCCATGAACATGTTGTTTTTCTGGAGAAGTATTATGCCGCAGGAATTTTTTTTGCATCGGGTAGGAAAGTTCCGAGAAGCGGCGGTTTCATATTTGCAACAGGAAAAGATAGGACAGATCTGATGAAAATTATTACAGAGGATCCATTCTATAAATATCAAATGGCCGACTATACGGTCACAGAAATGCTGGTAACAAAAAAGGCCGATAGGCCCGAAGCTTTTATTAATTAATGCATATGTTTGAAAAAAGTAAAACCTTATTTGAAAGGGCACAAAAAAGCATCCCCGGTGGAGTAAATTCTCCTGTGCGTGCTTTTAAGAGTGTTGGCGGCACACCCTTATTTATCAAATATGCCAAAGCCGCTTACCTATACGATGCGGATGATAATAAATATATTGACTATATAGCATCCTGGGGACCGATGATTTTAGGCCATGCTTATGAGCCTGTAGTGAAAGCCATCCAGGAATATGCGGCGTTTTCAACTTCTTATGGTGCACCCACTGAACTGGAAATAAATATGGCGGAGTTGATTATTAGTATGACGCCGAATGTAGATTTAATAAGAATGGTAAGCAGTGGTACGGAAGCCTGTATGAGTGCGTTGCGGTTGGCAAGAGGCTACACAGGTAAAAATAAATTCATCAAATTTGAAGGTTGTTATCACGGCCATGCAGATTCATTTTTAGTAAAAGCAGGAAGCGGGCTGGCTACATTCAATATTCAGACAGTACCGGGTGTAACCAGTGGAGTATCCAATGATACATTGACCTGCGCGTACAATGATTTGAATGCAGTAAAACAATTGGTACTTGCAAATAAGAATGAGATAGCCGCTATCATTGTTGAACCAGTGGCAGGTAACATGGGTTGCGTTATTCCCGCAGTGGATTTCTTACCAGGCTTGAGAAAAATTTGTGATGATGAAAAGATTGTATTGATTTTTGACGAAGTGATGACCGGCTTCAGGTTAGCGCCTGGTGGCGCACAGGAGAAATTAATGATTGATGCAGACCTTGTTACCTATGGAAAGGTTATTGGCGGCGGACTGCCTGTGGGTGCATTTGGCGGAAAAAAGGAAATTATGCAGCATATTGCACCGTTGGGAAATGTGTACCAGGCAGGTACGCTGAGCGGAAATCCGATTGCGATGATTGCAGGTTACACAATGTTGAATGAACTGAAACATAACGCTGCCATATACACGGAATTGGATCACAAAACTTCATATTTAAAAGATGGATTGAATAGAGTACTGGGTGAATGGGGTGAGCCTTATGTAATTAATCAAATGGGTTCAATGATAAGTATCCATTTCAGTGAACATCCGGTAACTGATTTTGCTGGGGCGGCAGCTGCGAATAACAACAGGTTTAAACAATTTTTTCATGCTATGCTACTGCGTGGAATTTACCTGCCACCTTCTGCATTTGAAAGCTGGTTCCTGAATAACGCATTGACAAAAGAAGATTTGGACAATACGATAAAGGCCGCTGAAGAAAGTTTGAAAGATATTATATAAGCCACCGAAGAAGTTATAAAAGTACAAGGGTGCGACGTAGCAAAGTTTAATTGGATTACAACGCAGGGCACAAAAAACAAATGTACTTCAGCGATTTTAAAAATTTCAGTACCGTAGCATTGTCTGCTTTACTAAGTTGGATGAATTTATTTTTTGATTGGGTTACTTCAACGGCATGCCACAATATGGTTTCTTCTTCTTGCCCCAGTACTGGTGGAACATGTATTCAAGTTGAGAAAATAGTCATTGTCTTCCACCGCCCAAATAGAAAAGCCTTCACATATTCCGCAATCAGTTTTGCTTACGCGACAGCGCCAATAAAATATTTTTTTTTCATGATGGTTGTTCAAATTCTGATAATGAGGTTATTTTGATCAATACTTGTTAAATAAGTTCTTAAAGGTGTTTCCGCCGGGCCTTTGCGCACTTTGCCAGTTGCGTCAAACTGGCTGCCATGCAGGCTGCAGTGAAAACCATTGCCGGATTTTGTTAACTGGTTTTCCTGGTGCGTACATTTCATTAGTATAGCAGCGTAAGTATTATCTTCTTTTTTTTGCACGGCAATATCATAATACCATCCTGCCGGCCTCACAAATTGAATGGATGATATTTCAAATAAAGTAAGCGGTATTGCTAACTGGTTATTATTGACAATAGTTTTATATACAGCTATGGCCGGGCTGCAGCCAATCAATTGCGGCAACATAAATCCTGCTGCACCCAGCATGCAAAAATTACAGGTAGACTTTATAAATTCTCTTCGTTGCATTTTTATTTTTTTGAACCGGGCAATAGTTCTTTTATTAAGCACTCTTGCGTCGCACTCTTCAACAGCAACAATACTATTCAGCATTAAAACGAGTAACCAATTCCTAAATTGATAAATGAATTGTTTTGCTGGTAGGGCAATGCATTGGGCGCCGGGTTAACAACCAGGCCGGGGTTTTGCTTACCTGTATGCAGTAGCCTTACATCCGTTTTTATTACCACGTTTGGAATGGGTAAATAACTTATACCAGCCACCAGGTAAGCTTGTTTCAAGGTTCCATCATAAATGGCTTTGGGTGGTGCAGGAGTTGTTGCGTTTAAATCAATAAGTTCATACCTGGCAAATGTGATGAATTGTGGTTGTTTTTGTTTTTTATATAACCAGTCGTATGCTGCTTCTATATAGGTGCCTAACATATTACTGGCCATATTTTTTGCATACGCAGTATTTACTTTAGCGGCATCTGGAAAAGCAATATCCGCAAATATCGCTTTGGCAGAAAAACCATTCGATGCATACTGCACATTGGCTTCACCCAGATAAACAGGTGTACCAAATTTGCCGCTGTTCAAACTCAAACTATCGGCGGCACGTTTACTTAAACCAACCGTACCACCCATATAACCACTTAACTGGAATTTAAAATCTTTCCAGTTGTATTGCAGCGAAGCAGTAATGGCAAAATTATTTGCCGGCGCATTACTGCCTTCCGCTCTTCCTTCACGTATACCATTACCATGTTCAAACCCTTCACTATTCAATCCATTTATAAGAGCAATGCTATAATTAACGGGCAGGCGGTTTATCGTTCCGTAAAAACCAATACCTAATTCCCGCCACGTTGCAGGAATTACAATAGATTCTACCATCGGTCTTTCAACGCCATTAAAGTTTACAGGCAGGTGGTTTTCATTTAATATACCAATACGTGGTACAAATAAACCTGCTATTAAATATTGACGCGGGTTGAGATTGAATTTTAAAAAAACTTGTTCCATGGCAATTTCTCCGCCATTAGATGCTCCCCCGGCTACTTTCGCATTTTCTATTTCCAGTTCTGAGAAGAAAGAAATTTTATCGTTGAACCGGTGGCCCACAAACAGCACGGCTCTTTCTAAGGTGACAATTGCCTGTTTAAGGTTGTTATCTCTTTGATAGAAGGCACTGCCATAACCCGAGATAACTGTTTTGCTTTTATTCATACCTGCATTCAACGAATCCTCATTGGTAAAAATTTGTTGCTGTGCATTAGTCCTGAACTGGCCAAAGGAAGCTTTAAAAACTATTGTAGCACAGACCAAAAAATACATTCTCTTAATCATGCAGCGAAACTATCCGATAACCACAGATATTCACTTACAGTTTCGGGAAACCGGTTTACGCGATAAGGAAAATCAAACCCATGACGTTTATGATATAAAAGGTTTTGATAATTTATGTATGCAGTTTCATGCTACAGCCCGGTGAAAAACAAACCTTTTTTAATATAAATATCCCAATCTGTTAAGGTGATTTTGTTGTTTGTTTAATAATGGCTGATAAACACACCCGGATATTGATTGGTTGCTTTTTGATCCCGGTAAACAATTTTACCATTCACCCATACAATGGATATACCGGTTGAAAGGGCTTTGGAATTGGTCATGGTTGAATTGTCTTTAACAGTCGAAGGATCGAATAGTACCAGGTCCGCGTAATAGCCAGGTGCAATGATACCACGATTGCCAATGCCAATGTGTTCAGCAGAAAGTCCTGTCATTTTATAAATAGCGGTTTCCAATGGCATAATTTTTTTTTCGCGCACATAATTACCAAGCACCCGGGTAAATGCACCATAACCACGTGGATGTCCGCCATCGGCACCATCCGAACAGACATTCGTATAATTCCATTGTAAGAAATTTATTACATCTTCATCGGACATAGACGCCCCTGCAATGCTTGATCCTTTATCACCTGCTTCTTTGATTATACGAATCAATCCCAGCGCATCCGTTTCATTATTCATTTTAGCAATTTCATGTACTGTTTTTCCTTCATAATTTGAATTGGCCGGAAAGCGGGTCATAACAGATGCCGCCGGATCGAACAATTCTGTTGTGGCAAATAATGCGCTTGCTTCATTGCTAAAATCTTTTTTAGGGAACAATACCCTGGGTGTAGAGGACCACATCGTATAGGGGTAACAGTCAGCGGTAATGTCTATGCCTTCTGCACGCGCCTTTTGCAATTTTACAAGCAGTTGATTTGCCTGGCCCCATTTGCTGCGTAAAGCAATCTTAAAATGAGAAATCTGTACTGGTAATTTCGCTTCCCTTCCTATATTAATAATTTCATCCAGTGCCCGTTCAATATTAATGTCCTCACTCCGGATGTGACTGATATAACGACCACCTGCAGCTGCAGATGTCTTTGCCAGTTCAATTACTTCTTCCGGGGTTGAATAAAATCCTTCTTCGTATTCCAGGCCGGAAGATAAACCCAGTGAACCTTTTTGAATATCGTCTTTGAGGATTTTTTTCATCGCTTCAATTTCTGATGCATCGGCTGTCCGCTGTAAATTGTTTTTCATTACCTGCTCTCTCAAAGATGCGTGACCGGTGTAGCTAGCGATGTTGATGCTTACCGGGTGTTTTTTTATCCTTTCCTTCAATGTATCAACCGGCCAGGAAGCTCCATCTTGTCCAATAACAATAGTTGTAATACCCTGGCTGGTAGCAGCTATACCGGTTGGGTTACTACTGAGACTTCCTTCAAGATGACTGTGGCTGTCTATAAATCCCGGGGCAAGTGTTAGTCCTTTTCCATCAATTACAGTTTCATTTTTAAAAGCGAACAGGTCACCTATTGCTTTAATCTTATCATCTGTAATTCTAACAGAAGCTTTGTGAGCCGGCAAACCTGTTCCGTCAATTATCTGTACATTTTGGATAAGTTGTGTTTGTGGAATACTATAGGGTTGATCTGTTAAAATATTTTTTGCAATCCATCTTGCGTAACCATTGGCAGAATTATCCAATACTATCAAGGTTTGCTTTGTAGTCAATAGCCTGTCGATATAATTCAAAAAAGCTACCCAGCTACCGGTATGATCTACTTCATTTCCATCTTTACGAATAAACCATCCAAAACCATATCCCGTGGAAACACCATTATTTAATTTGCCGGTGGTGATGGCTTCTTTAAAAGTGGTCTGTTTTACAAGCTTTTCAGTATACAAAGCCTGCTCCCATTTGTATAAATCTTCCACCGACGAATAAATATTCCCGTCTCCTACAATTCCATCCATCCACATTAAATCATCAGCTACCGGCTTACCATTTGAATAGTGAAATCCAAATACACGCGATGCCGGAAAACTTTTCATGTTGATGTTATAAATATAGGTGTTCTTCAGATCGAGTGGTCGTACGATGCGCTGTTCAAAAAACTTATCACAGGGCATTCCTGATAATACAGCAATTATAGATGCAAGGGTTGTATAGTTGGTATTACAGTATTCAAATTTTTCACCCGGTTTAAAAACAAGCGCCGGCTTCTTTACTGCCAGCAACGCCAGCATAGATTCATTGTTGAGTGTGTCCATAAGATTGCTGTTCCTATCGGCTATATCAAAATATTCCGGCAAGCCGGACGTGTGGTTCAACAAATGACGAATGCTGATAGCCGGATAAGGGAAACCGGGCAGGTATTTCTGTACAGGATCATCGTAGGAGAGTTTATTTTCTTCTTTCAACATCATTATTAACATGGCAAAAAATTGCTTTGATACTGATGCGAGGTTAAATGCAGATGCAGTGGTCAGCGATTTTTGATCCACACCGGCAATCCCAAATGCCTTCTTGTATAAGATTTTACCCTTTTCTGCAATGAGAATGGTTCCATTGAAAAGTTGTCTTTCGTAAAGAGTGGTTAGCACCGAATCAACTGTACTTATTTTCTTACTCCATTGAGCGGTTGTTAGTAAAGGCAATAACAACAGCAGAAAAAATAATTTTCTCATGTATTTTGATTTTGCAGGTGTTTTGATTGATATATTCGTTTAAAACTAATCAATAAAATTTATTTTTATCCGGTATGATAATTAGTGTATGGAAAAAGCAATTATTCTTACTAACGGACTACTAGCAGCGCCAGATGCTAAAACTGCTCATGGCCTTATACGTGAAAGCCGGCGCTACCAGGTTGTGGGAGTGGTTGATGGTTTGTATGCAGGCAAAGATGCTGGTGAAGTGTTGGATGGTAAGCACCGGAACATCCCGGTTTTTAATTCTGTAGAAGAAGCCATGAGTGTGGAGCCATCTTGTTGTATCGTTGGGGTTGCCACGGTTGGAGGAATTTTTCCTGGCAACCTGGTTGAACTGGTAAAAATTGCCATACAACATAAACTGTCTGTTGTAAATGGTTTGCATGATTTATTATCAGAGCGACCAGAAATGGTAAAACTGGCAACAGATAATGGGGTAACGCTGACAGATATCCGAAAACCAAAGCAAAGAAAAGATCTGCATTTCTGGACGGGTAAGATATTTGATTTGCAAACTCCGGTTATTGCTGTTATGGGTACCGATTGCGCCTTGGGTAAAAGAACCACGGCAAGGCTTGTAATGAACGAGTGTGTCAATGCTGGTTTAAATGCACAGATGATTTATACCGGCCAGACGGGTTGGTTGCAAGGTGGTAAGTATGGATTTATATTTGATAGTACGCTGAATGATTTTGTTTCAGGTGAGCTGGAAAATGCAATCCTTTCCTGCAATGCAGCAACTAATCCTGATATAATACTCATCGAAGGACAGTCCGCTTTACGAAATCCAAGTGGTCCATGTGGATCTGAATTATTGGTATCTGGCAATGCCAAATCAGTTATTTTGGTTCATGCACCCAAAAGAAAATACTACGATCTGGATCCGGCCTGGGGACCTATTCCACCAATAGAATCCGAAATTGCGTTGATACATCAGTTTGGATCAAAAGTCATAGCGGTTGCAATCAATACCGAAAATTGCTCAATAGAGGAAGCAAAAACATTTCAATCTTCATATGAATCAAAACTCAATGTTCCGGTGATGCTTCCCTTGCAGGAAGGTTGTGGGAAAATTATTCCGGAAATCCGGCAGTTGATAGCAACAAAAATGAAATAATTCTGATGAAAATTAAATCTGTAAATGTATTCCGCAAAAACCTGGCTTTGCAAAAGCCTTATACAATTGCCAGGGAAACCATCTCCGATGTAGAAAATATTTTTTTCGAAATTACATTGGAAAATGGCATAAAGGGAATTGGAGCTGCTAATCCGGCACCGGAAGTTGTGGGAGAATCTCCCGCACAGACGTTTCAAAACCTGCAGCAAGGTTTTATTGAATTCCTGGTAGGTAAAGACATCCGTCATTTCCAGCAACATATTTATACCTGCAGGGAACATTTTAAAAACTTGCCGGGTACACAAGCATGCATTGACATTTCCTTGCATGATGCCTTTGCGCAATACATTGGAATTCCCCTGGTTGATTTTTTTGGAAGGCAGCATAGTAAAATGCTTACTTCTGTAACTGTTGGTATTAAAAATGTTGAGGAAACAATAGCAGAAGCCACGGAATATTTTGCAAAGGGATTTAGGGTATTGAAAATAAAAACAGGTAACAATGCAGAAGAAGATGCTGAACGGATAATCAAATTAAGAGAGAAATTAGGTAGTCATTTTTCTTTGAGAGTTGATGCCAACACCGGTTATACCTTGGATCAGTTGCAATACTTTATAGAAAAAACCAGTGACGCCGGGGTAGAATTAGTAGAGCAACCCATGCCGCCGGCCAGGGATAATGAATTGCTGCAATTATCGGAATCTGTCCGTGAAAAACTGGCCGCAGATGAATCACTCAAAGATGCAAAAGCAGCCTTGTCAATTGCTCAATCAAAAGCGTATGGCATATTTAATATTAAGTTGATGAAATGCGGTGGAATCAATGCTGCGCATGAAATTGCCACCATTGCCAAGCCTGCCGGCATTCATTTATTCTGGGGTTGCAATGACGAAAGCATTGTAAGTATAACTGCTGCATTGCATATCGCGTTTTCCTGTGCGCATACCAGTTACCTGGATTTGGACGGAAGCCTGGACCTTGCGGAGGATGTAGTGAAAGGAGGTTTTATTATCAAAGACGGTTATATGTATACCAATGATGAACCCGGCCTGGGGTTGACCTACTTGCTACAATAAGTTTCTAGTGAAATAACAGTTCGCAGGGTTTTAAGCCGGTGTGTTTTTTAAATGCGGTAGAAAAATGGGAGATAGAAGAATATCCAAGCATAAGTGACACTTCAGTCACGCTCAAACCTTTTTCATATAACAGATAACGGGCGTGCTCCATCCGCTGACTTTGATAAAAGTCGAATATAGTGGTGCCAAACAATTCTTTGAATCCTTTTTTTAGATAACATTCGTTAATAGCAACTTTTCGGCTTAATTCTTTAATCGTGAGCGGCTCGCCAATATGCTGTAATAAGATTTCTCTCGATTTAATTATTTTTTCCCTGTCAAGTTCATTAGCAAGAAACTTACATTGAAACGCATCCACATCTTTATCACCCAACATACATTCCAGGCTGTACAACAAAAGCATTTGTGTTTGCGCGTTGATGTAAATATTCTCCAGGCTGTCTGTATAATTATGATTCAGTAAGGCCTCCAGCACCATGCGGGTGCGACTGCAAAGCGATAGTGTTTTGGAAAACGATGATGTATGCGTAAAACCTAAAATATCGTCCGCTAATTTATCATGCAACTTACCCGGTTTTAAAAACTGCGATAAGTGAACAGCAGAAAAACGAAAACTAACTACATCAATACTATCAATTCTTTCCTCGCAACTTTTGGATGCGTTGAATTTACAGTTATCACACTCCACTTGTTTTTTCTTACAGTACACATTGCCGGACACACAAAATCTTAATTCAAGGTAATTTTCTTTTGGCGATGTTTTTTTATAATTATAAACAATCATTCCCACATCGTCCATGCTCCACAGAGGTTGTTTGTGATAACGCCGGATCACATATTGCACAGAACCCGGAATCTGTTGTTCTTTTTCCTGCAATAACAATAACTGTTCCTGCATGATGGGTTGCTTATGCGCCAACGACAATATGTCTGGAGGTTGTATCATTTATAACATACAAATTTATAGTTTAAACTTCAATAAACCTAAAAGTGCTGTTGACTACCTGCATGAATTAAATCAAAAAGAAGCCGGAAAAAACGCATGTTTTTTTGTTCAAAAATCGTTCAAAAACGGGTGTAAAATTCATCTATTGAATGACGCTGAAACCCTTATTTTTCAGTAGCTTTGCTGACTTTATTCAATTATTGTTAAACGGTTTTTTAATCCCTTGAAATGAGTTTAGAAACAACAGAAAAAATAGTTCCGCAAAACAACAGTTATGAGGCTGATAGCATACAGGTTTTAGAAGGCCTCGAAGCAGTGCGTAAACGACCCGCCATGTACATTGGCGACGTTAGTGAAAAGGGTTTGCATCATTTGGTATATGAAGTAGTAGACAATTCAATTGACGAAGCGCTTGGGGGTTACTGTAAAAATATTACTGTCATTATTAACGAGGATAATTCTATAACCGTTGAAGACGATGGCCGCGGCATACCAACTGCCATGCATACAAAAGAAAAGAAAAGCGCTCTGGAAGTTGTAATGACCGTATTACATGCAGGAGGTAAGTTTGACAAAGGTTCATACAAAGTAAGTGGTGGATTACATGGGGTTGGTGTAAGTTGTGTAAATGCATTGAGTACAAAATTGCATGTAACAGTCCGGAGAGATGGAAAAATGTTTGAACAGGAATATCGCATTGGCGTTCCTCAATATCCGGTGAGAGAAATAGGATTGAGCGATACCACGGGAACCACTATTCGTTTTCTGCCAGATGCATCTATTTTTAATGTAACTGTATATAAAAGAGATATTCTCGAGAGCCGTTTGCGTGAATTATCTTACCTCAATAAGGGAATTCGGATTGTTCTTAATGATTTGCGTGAGAAAGAGGAGGATGGCACTAACTACACAAAAACATTCTACAGTGAAGGCGGCATTGTTGAATTTGTTGAAATGCTGGACACAAATGCCGGCCGCAGTTCTTTATTGCCAAAAGTAATTTTTGTTGAAGGTCTTGATCCGGTTAGCAATGTAATGGTGGAGGTAGCCCTTACCTATAATGATAGTTATAGTGAACATATTTATTCTTACGTCAATAATATTAATACCATTGAAGGAGGAACACACGTAGCTGGCTTCAGGCGGGCATTGACTAGGGTATTCAAGAAATATGGCGATGAACAGAATATGTTTGAAAAAGCCAAGGTAGAAATTGAAGGGGATGATTTCAGGGAAGGACTGAGTGCTATCATTTCTGTAAAAGTTCCCGAGCCACAATTTGAAGGGCAAACAAAAACAAAGTTGGGAAACAGTGAAGTAAGTGGTGTAGTAGATGCAACTGTGTCAAAAGTATTGGTGGCTTACCTGGAAGAAAATCCAAGAGAAGCAAAAAATATAATCAGTAAAGTAATTCTTGCAGCACAGGCAAGGGCCGCGGCAAAAAAAGCAAGAGAACTGGTACAACGTAAGAGTGTATTAAGTGGTGGCGGATTGCCTGGTAAACTCGCGGATTGTTCAGAAAGAGATCCGGAAAAATGTGAATTGTATCTTGTAGAAGGAGATTCTGCAGGAGGTACAGCTAAACAAGGTCGTGATAGAAGTTTCCAGGCTATTCTTCCATTAAGAGGTAAGATCCTTAACGTTGAAAAAGCAATGGAACATCGTATTTACGAAAATGAAGAAATCCGGAATATGTATACTGCATTGGGAGTTACAGTTGGTACAGCAGAAGATCCTAAAGCACTGAACATTGCCAAACTTCGTTATCACAAACTCATCATCATGACAGATGCTGATGTAGACGGTAGTCACATTGCTACATTAATATTAACTTTTATTTATCGTTATATGACTGAATTGGTTGAACAAGGTTATATTTTCTTGGCGCAACCACCACTGTACCAGGTAAAAAAAGGAAAGGATATGGCTTATGCATGGAACGAAGATCAACGCAAAGCATTGGTAGAAAAATTTGCTGCTGGAAAAGAAGACAGCGTAAATATTCAACGGTATAAAGGTTTGGGTGAAATGAATTCTGAACAATTGTGGGAAACTACAATGAACCCTGCAACCCGTACTTTAAAAAGAGTCACTATAGAGAGTGCAGCGGAAGCAGATCGCGTTTTTAGTATGCTAATGGGTGATGAAGTAGCACCTCGCCGTGAGTTTATTGAAACCCATGCTAAATATGCAAAAATTGATGTATAACTACAGGCAGCATTTATAAAAGCTGAAAATTCGCCCCAAACAGTAGCTTGGCAGGCTATTTGAAATATTTAGTTACCTTTAAACCGGGTCGGAAACCCGGGAAATTTAAATTAATAAATTACTAACCAATAAAATAAATAATCATGTCAGAAGAAGTAACATTAACCGCTTACAATGTAAAAACGAAAGAAAAAGGTGTTAAGATACTGGACGCAGTAATTACTAAAACAGCTAAGGGTGCTTATATGGCGCAGGGAAATGACGGAAAGGGTAATAAACTCACCACATTACTGGGTGCAGAGAAAGCGCTGGCTGCTATTAAGGCCGGAATTGCAAAACAAGGTTGGGAATAAATAGTTGATACTGACAGTTTTCTTTAATCTGAGAATGTTGAGTATTCCAAGTCGCTTAAAATAACAAGCCCCCTGCAATGTTTAAAGTTGCGGGGGCTTTTGTTTGGGTAAGCACGAATCAAAAAATACTTGAGTATTATTGTCAGACAAAGTCCAAGTAATTAAATTCCCTGCCCAAAATTTTGGTATCATCTGCGTTCAGCCATTTTTTCAGCACTGTTGCATAGACATCTTTAAAATCCACACTATGTTTTAAATCACCCTCTACCAGGTCATTTAGGTTTGGCAAGGAATTTAAAAGGCCTTTTTGTTTCAATCCCCCGCTAACAAAGAACATATTATTGGCAGTACCATGATCCGTTCCACCACTTGCGTTTTGATTCACTCTTCTTCCAAACTCTGAAAATGTCATGAGCAACACATCTTCAAAACGGTTATTTGCTTTTAGATCATCCACAAAAGATTTTATTGCATCATTCATTTCTGTAAACAAACGCTTTTGCTGACCTTCCTGTGCTACATGCGTATCAAAACTGCCCAATGATACATAATAGACCCGGGTGTTGATGTCTGAAAAAATCAGCGAGGCAATTGTTTTCAAACGCTGTCCAAGTCCCGTTACCGGGTATTGTGTAGTAGAACGGTGTAATTTACTTTGTTCGAAAATATAATCAGCACTACTAAGTGTTTCTGCCAAAGTCTTATACAAGTAATCAACGGGGTGCTCAGTTGTTTCCGTATGATGTTGAGCTAAAATATCTTTGTAATACTTTTCATGACTTGTATTATATAATCTTTCCGGATCCTGCATTGCTATTCCGTTCATTCTTTCGCCTTTCAAAGCGAGACTTAAAACATCGTCAATTTCCAAAGCCTGTGTAGGTTTTTCGCAGCCTTCACACTGGGCATCCAGGTATCGTCCTATCCAGCCATTGTTAATGTATTCGGTACTATTGCTTGCGCTTTGCCAGATATCCATACTACGGAAATGTGAGCGATCAGGGTTGGGGTAACCAACATTATTTATAATTCCCAGGTTACCATTGTCAAACAAACCTTTGAATGCTGTTAAAGCAGGATTTAAACCCGCTTCATCTGTGAGTCGCAATGAAGCATCCCTTTTAATACCCAGCACAGGCCTCGCATTATAGTATATATCGCTGCTAATGGGAATAACAGTGTTAAGGCCATCGTTACCACCGCTTAATTGTAAAACCACCAGTACTTTATTTCCTGCAGGAACCATCAACGGTCTTTCAAAAGCTTTCATAAACTTTGGGAGAAACAACGATGCCGATGCCAGGGTACCAAGTTGAATAAATTGTTTACGTTTAATAAGCATGCACAAATTTTTATATCTTAATATAGTTCGAGTCGACTGCTGCTGACTCTTTTTTAATAACTAACAAAGTTGATATTCAGGAGTACTCATTAACTGAATCGTTGCGGTTTTAATAAAAGCTTCCCTGCTTTCCGCATTTACATAATTCTTTAATAGAAACTCATCAAGTTTATTTTTGGACGGCAACAGCAGATTCGAAATAGAGCTCAACAAATTTTCTCGCGATACTTGTTCAAATTGTTTTGTATACAAATGCCAGTCGATGACCGCCTTTATTTGTTGTCCCTTTTTCCCGAACCCTTTTCTTTTTATTCCCGGCTCAGGCAAACTTCTGTTATCGTTATAATCCAGTCTTCCCGCCCTATCTTTCATTCCCATCATAACATCATCGTCATCTTTGGGTTTCATTTGAAAAGCATCACCCTGATAGATTAATTGAGGAATGCGCAACCGCATCATTAAAGTGGAGCTGTCGATCCAACTTCTACCACCGGGCCAACCGGCCACATTGGGCGGGTAAAAAAGTATCTGACCCAGCAAACGTTGCAATAATAACTGAACTTCTTCATTTTGAATCTGCATAGGCAGGATTCTCCTGATACCTGCAATGAGTTCAACAGGCGATTTTATTTTTGTACCGGTATTCTTCTCTTCATAAAACCAATCACTGGTGAATATATCGGTCATGAGTTTCTCAATATCATAGTTGTTTTTGAAAAACCGGTTGGCCAGCCACTCTACATTTAGATTGTCTATTTTATCGTTGACGAAATAGCGATATATTTTTTGTGTAATAAACTTTGCAGTTTGTTTTTGTTCCAGAATAATATTCAGAATATCATCGCCGTTAAAATAACCAGTCTGGCCTAAGAATGTTTTTTTATCCTCGTCGTGCTGCCGGTCCCGGAAAATAAACGCTCCATCGATTCCTGCTCCCCAACCGGTAAAGGCCCGCGCCGATTCTTTGATATCTTTTTCTGAATAATTGTCTCGCCCCAGTGTAAACAGTTCCATCACTTCCCTTGCAAAATTTTCATTGGGGTGACCTTTTTTATTTTGATTGGCATTCAAAAAATTGATCATAGCGGCACTTTTGCTCACTTGCTTTAGTAAGTCGGCAAAGTTGCCCAGCGCATGGGTGCGGATAATGTCCAGTAGTTGCTGCTGGTAAATAATATTAATAGTTTTGGTTGCAAAATGTCCGTGCCAGAACAGGCTCATTTTCTCCCGAAGTTGTTGTTTACTGTTGATCATTTGATTCAGCCACGCGAGATTGAGCGATTTAAGATCGTTCCTGGATTTAACCCGCAATTCTTTTTTTTGATCTGCAGTTAACTGTTGCTTTTTTGCGCCATCATCCATTCCCGATAAAAGGGTGGTGAGTGTTTTATCTGCAGCATCAAGATAAAGTGGTGCATTTGCAGAATCCTTTAATAACCTATTAAAATATGATTGAGGTGTTGATTGAGATAACAATGACAATTCCTCCGCACCGGGCCCGAAAGCAGCCCGCCATGACAGATGAAGATTTTTTTGCAGATTGGTTAAAACCATAACATTAAATTTCGTCGGAGCAAGTAAGACTATCTGAAAAAGGAATAGTTTAAAAGACCTGTTAGGCAGTTGTACTAACAAAATTGATAACAGTTCTAACCTTTTAATCCCATTCTCTACGCGGGTTTCTGAAAGCAAATACCACTCCATACCTAATGAATATCATATTCACTCAATAATTTACCAGCAATTAGCCCCACGAGTAATAACTTTGAACCAGCATGCAAAAGCAATTTTATTTTTTCTTTTTGTTCATCGCTTCTACCCGTTTTGCGCTTGCACAAATACAACCCATTGGTCAATGGAGAGAGCATCTGTCGTATAACCAGGCAAAAAATGTTCAGGCAACCAGCAAAGGAATATTTTGCGCTACACCATATTCCCTCTTTAGCCTCGACGCCTCCGATAACTCCATAAACCGCTACAGTAAAATAAATGGACTTCATGAAACCGGTATACAAACCATCCGGTGGGACGATAACGCCGAAAAACTAATTATTGCTTATAGTAACAGCAATATTGATATCCTGTCAGGCAGCAAAATATTTAATATCTCCTCAATAAAAGATAAAGACCTGTTGGGCAACAAACTCGTATATAATATATTTTGTTACCAGGAGAAAGCTTACCTCTGTACCGGCATAGGTATAATTGTAATTGACGAAAATAAATATGAAGTACAAGATACCTACATTATTGGCAATGCCGGTGATAAGGTGAAGGTGAACGGACTCACTGCAGATGGAAATTATTTTTACGCTGCAACAGATGAGGGTCTGAAGAAAGCACAAGCAGTTAGCATCAATTTATCCGATTACCGAAACTGGCAATTGATAAGCGGTGCGAATGGGCTGGATTCGGGGGTCTATAATAATGTGATAACCGTGCAGAATAAATTGCTTGCTCAAAAAAATGATTCGTTGTTTGTACTCAATGGCAATAATTGGAATTTATTTTATAACGATGATTGGAAGATAAACAACGCGATAGCATCGAATGACAAGTTGATGATTTGTGAGCAAAAAGGGGCGGAAGGCCGTGTGTTGGTTATCAATAGCAATGGGGTAATAGAAAATTCTATCAATCAAAATAATAAACTATTATCACCACGCCAGGCTGTTTTATCTCAAAATAGTGTATGGGTGGCAGATAGTTTATCCGGCTTATTGGAATTCGCCGGTACAGACGCAAAGCAGTATCAACCCAATTCACCTTTGTCTGTTGCAAGCGGAGAAATGGTTAGCCGCAATGGTTTTTTGTGGGTCACATCCGGGGCTGTTACCAGTAATTGGATAAATACTTTTAACAGGAACGGTATTTACCGTTTTGGCAATGAAGAATGGACAAATTTCAACAGTGGTAATATAACGGCTATAGATAGCTTATATGACCTGGTAACGGCAGCCATTGATCCCAGGGATCATTCAGTTTGGTCTGGTTCATTTGGTGGAGGACTGCTGAACATAAAAGAAGATAAATCCATTCAGGTCTTTAAACAAAATTCGCCGTTGGCTGCATCCTTAAATGACGCGAATAAATATTTCATTGCGGGTCTTGCATTTGATAATGATAATAATTTATGGATATCAAATTATGGAGCTGCTCAAAACCTGTCGGTGAAAAAGCAGGATGGAGGCTGGAAAAATTTCTTCGTCCCCTTTTCGTTAAGTAACAACGCCGTCTCGCAAATAGTCATCGACAATTTTAACCAGAAATGGATAGTTTCTCCCGGTGGTAACGGATTGATATGCTTTAATCATGGGCAGTCTATAGACAATTTTGGTGATGATAACTGGAAATTGTATAAAGCAGGAGTGGGCCTTGGTAATCTTCCCGACAACAATGTGCTCTGTATTGCAAAAGATAAAAATAGTTTTATGTGGGTAGGGACAACAAAAGGCATTGGCATTGTTCAATGTCCGCAACAAGTCTTCACTGTCCAGGGTTGTGATGCTATATTACCCATTGTACAGCAGGATAATTTTGCCGGTTATTTATTTGGTGATGAACAGGTTCAAACTATTGCGGTTGATGGAGCTGATCGAAAATGGGTAGGCACTAAGAATGGTGCCTGGTTGATAAGTCCGGAAGGAGATAAAATTATTTATCGTTTTACGAACGACAATAGCCCATTGCTTGACAACAACGTTCAAAAAATAGCCATAGACGGAAAAAGTGGCGAGGTGTTTTTTGCTACTGATAAAGGAATTTGTTCTTTCAGAAGCACCGCTAGCGAAGCGGAAGAAGGCAATAGTAATGTATTGGTTTTTCCAAATCCTGTTCCGCCCGGATACAATGGAACGATTGCCATAAGAGGTGTGGCAGAAAATGCGATAGTTAAGATTACTGAACTAGATGGCAGACTTGTTTATCAGACAAGAGCACTTGGCGGACAAGCAGTATGGAATGGGAAAGATTATAAAGGCCGGACCATTTCAACCGGGGTATACCTGGTATTGGTTAGTGATGACAGCAGGCAACAAAAATTAGCAACCAAAATAGTATTCATCAGTAAGTGAACGTACATAAAACAAAAGGCATTGTACTGCGCACTGTGAAATATGGTGAAACCAGTATAATAGTTACCATATATACAGAGCTATTTGGTATTCAATCCTACCTGGTAAATGGAGTGCGGGCTAGCACAAAGAAAAGTCCGGCAAGGGCAAATCTATTTCAACCTGCTGCTATACTTGATTTGATAGTTTATCACAACGAATTAAAAAACCTGCAACGCGTAAAGGAATTTAAATGGGGCTATCTATATCAACACGTGCTTTCGGATGTTTTAAAAAATTCGGTGGCTTTGTTTATGATAGAGCTCTTGCAGAAAACAATCAAACAACCAGAGACCAATGCCGACTTATTCCAATTTATTGAAGATGCTTTTATTCACCTGGATAAAAGTGAGCCAGATGTTCTAGCCAATTACCCGCTTTATTTTTCGCTTCACCTGGCAAACTTATTTGGATTGCGTTTCGCAGATGATTACAGTGAACAAAGAAGTTTTCTCGATTTAAAGGAAGGTGAATTTGTACATGAACAACCCATTCATCCGCATTTTTTAGATGGTCAATATAGTTACACCACTTCACAGATTCTCAGAACCATGCAACCCGGTGAATTGAGTGAAATAAAACTCAATCACGACATGCGCCGTATCTTATTAAATGCATACCAGGTGTTCTATGCGTTACATATCCAGGATTTTGGAACCATGAAAACATTGCCCATATTAAAAGAAATATTGAGATAGGTTGAACACTATTTTTTTTCTATCCGCAGCGATAAAAAAGTAATGATGTGATCAATTTGTTCGGGGCTCATTTTTGCGGCAACTGCATGATTTTTTTGATCACGCGCTATTAATACGACCGCCCTGTAATTGTCAATTTCATCTTTGGTAAAATTGGGTACACCATCTTTACCTTTTGTAAAAATTCCATGGCAGCCTGAACAATTGGCTTTAAAAAGAATCCTGCCTTTTTCGCAACGGTCCAAAAATATAGCCCTGTTCAGGGCAGAAACATGGGAAGGAATATTATATTCTATTTTTTGTGTTTTGCATTGTACAAGTACTGTGCAAAATAAGATGAATATGATACCCAAAATTGATTTCATGCTCTCTAATATTGTCCGCCTACTTTTCTATTGTTTAATTCTTTATCAGAAGAGCGCGGCAATGACGCAGGCGACGTTTCAAAAATAACGTTTTCATTCAGTGAATGTATAAAAGCAATAAGTTGTTTCTTTTCGCCAGTGCTTAATTTTAATGAATCGCCTGCGAGTGTCTGGTTGTCTATTTTTAATTTTTTTCCGGTTCCTCCACCCGCATCATAAAAATCTATCACTTCTTCTAACGTATTAAATACTCCATTATGCATGTAAGGTTTGGTAAATTGTGCATTCCTGATAGATCCGGTACGAAAAGCATGGAGTGTTTCGGTTGCCGGGTTAATGGTATACCTCCCTTTGTCTGAACTGATATTGACAAAGCTGGTATCTTCCGGCGTACCTATAACTTCAAATTCCGAACCTATATAAGGCGGTTTTACACCATTAAAATTTGGCACAAAATGGCAGGTAGCGCACTGCGCCTTGCTCATAAAAAGATTGAATCCTTTTTTTACATCTGCACCAATAACCTGTTTGTTGTTCATGGCATCATCGAAGGGAGCCGTGAATGAACTAAAACTTCCATCGTAATAGGTAATAGCTGAAACAATATGATTGAGTGAAATATCTTTTTCTTCCGGTGTTAGTTTTAAAAATTTACGAAAAGCATCTTTGTATTCCTTACAACTCAACACTTTTTTGATCAATTCTTTTTCATTACTGTTCATCTCTGCAGGATTGGTCATTACGTCTTTACCCTGGGCTTGCAATGAAATATGTTTTCCATCCAGCATTAACAGGTGATTGTATACAGAATTGATTAATGTAGGTGTATTCCGCGGCAGTGAATGCTGGTTGTCAAATTGCAGTGCTGTTCTTCTTGTTGTATCTGTATAGTATTGATCCGGTTTGTGACAGGATGCACAGCTGCGCATATTATTGCCGGATAAAATGGGATCATAGAATAACAACTTGCCAATGCGCCTTATTTCACTCAATATTTTCTCATCATCCACCAATGAAAAAACACCTTTTGTATTTTGAGGATTGTATAGTGATTTACTGAAAATGGTCCGGTTGTTATTATTTATAGTGTAATCATTTAAATTGATGGAATTGACATTATAGTCATTGATGTATTGCTGGTTGAGGGCATACAAAGTGTTGATATGATTTTTTATAAAATCGAAATGATCAAAGCTGCTGAAACTGGTTGGTTGGTGATTGACAAATTCAACAGTGGAGTCATAAGCCGTTAAATATTCCTTCGTGAGCGGCGTTGCCGGGAATGACAGGTTGTATGTTGTATAGATATTTGCTGTGCCGTTTAACAAAGATCGCAGCTCAGGAATGATTCGATTGGTATCCGGGCATTCGAACCCGGTAGTATATACCGCGGCAAGATTTAAAAGAAACAATCGGTTTGCCAGGAAAAAATGGTGATAAGCATTTAACTGGCTGCTGATAGAATCGGCCTCAAATGTTTGGATGGCTGTTTGGCTTTTTTTAATCAATTGCAAAAGAGAATCTTTACTGAGTATTTTTCCGTCAAGATATAGTTCAGCAACGGTTAACCCTGCCCCTTCTCTCTTGTATGGAGGTTCAAATTTTTCAAATACTTCATTTTCCCATTCTACCGGTAACGGGCCATTTATTTTTTTGTAAGCAATCGGTTCAAAATAGCGAAGCCAGAAGTCGATGTTTTTTAATGCCAGGCGTGCGGATGCAATTTTTTGTTTGATTACCTGTATATCTTTTTCTGAGGAAAGGTCCGCACGTGTAATGATTTTTTCCAATGAAGATTGTTCCTGCTTAAATGCATTGATTGACGTCTCATAAAGGTTATTATAAGTTTTGTTATGCCTTTCACTAAATGAAAAACTAAGAACAACTGTTATAAGAAGAATTATAATTATCGAAACGATTTTCATGTTAATATAATACGGGCGCCGGAAATGCCAGGGAGCCCCATCACAAAAGTCTTTCTGCACCTTTCAACTGGTTATCTATCACTACCAGTCCGGGTTGTTTTCCTTTTTCAAAACTACCTAATAATTCGTCCAGTTGCAAGGCTTTTGCAGCTTGGCTGGTGGCCCATTTCAATATGGTTTCCAGTGAGAGAATTGGAAAATGCTCGTGTATCGTTTGCATTTCCTTAACAATATTTAACTGCCAGTTACTACTATAGCTGTCAGTACCCAACGTGATATGGCAATTATTCTTTATAAACTGTTGTACATCGGGCAATTTATTTTCAATATACAGATTAGCATTTGGGCAAAGGCAATAAACCAATTTAAGATTGTTTTGCGCTGCATAGTTATTAGCGAAAACAATATCCTCTTCCGGCATATACGTATTGTGTATAAGGAAGATGGTTTGGCCATTATTGAAATGTGGCAGATAAGATTGCAGACTGCTCTTTCCTGTTATGGGAAATGGGGATTTTTCAACAGCAAAAATCTTAAACAATTTCAGATAATCACCGCTCCCCGTTTTATATAATTCATTCTCAGCCGGATGCTCCTGGTTATGAATAGATATAATTTTTCCCCCGGTCGCTTCATTAAGCAGTTCAAAAGTTTTAGGACTTATACTATATGGCGCATGAGGAGTTAAAACATTTTGATTAGGCGCTGGCAGTTTTGCCTGGTGCAGTTGCAGAACCTTTGTGTAATGCTCCATATTTTCATCAGCCCGGGAATCTGTAAAGCTTAATACCTCAATGAAGCTATGCCATATAATTTTACTTTGGCTCTTTACTGCTATAGCATCTGCTGTATTACAAATATCTCCCACTGCCACAACACCATTGTTATACAATTCAAGCGCAGCTTTTTCAATTTCCTGCTGAATGAATGCTGCCGGAAAATCTCTTTTGGTTACTACTGAACATAAAAAATCTATCAGGCCAGTGTGTGGAGGAATAACATTTTTAAGATGACTTAATTCAAGGTGGCAATGAGCATTTATTAAACCCGGCGAAAGAATTCCGTCCAGCTGCTGTATATCTTCACCCGCATCTTTAATATCAATAATAGCTTCAATGGTTCCATTTGTTTTAGTTACCAGTACATGATTGTCGTCTAATAAGTGGTGACCCGTAAAAAGATGACTTGCCCTGAATTTATTAAATGTCATTGTATCAAATTAATTGCTGGCAAAGGTAAATGCCAACCTTCTTTCGTTCAAGTGCCGGGGAAGTTTTAATTTTGCCGCTCTTGGAAAAGGTGAAAAGTGTTGTGCCGCTAAAAAAATACCGGTGAGTAACGGGGAAAATTATTCAATGATGCCGGGCGTCATTCCGGGGTTTATAAAAAACATTAGCATGTTAGATAAGTTAGAAGCAATCAAGGCAAGGTTTACCGATATTGGTGTGGCTTTGAGCAATCCGGAAATTGTGAGTAATAACCAGCGATTCAGTGCAATGAGCAAAGAGTACCGCAGCCTGGAAAGGATTGTGCATGCCTATGAGGACTACAAGCGATTACTGGATGATGTTGCGTTTAACAAAGAGGCGTTGAACGGTGACGACGATGAATTGAGAGAACTTGCAAAAGCGGAAGTAACAGGATTGGATGAAAAAAAGGAATTAATGGAAGCAAACATACGCCAGATGCTTATTCCAAAAGATCCACAGGATGAGAAAAATGCCATACTGGAGATAAGAGCCGGAACTGGTGGGGATGAGGCAAGTTTATTTGCGGGCGATTTATTAAGGATGTACCTGAAGTATTGTGAGCGTAAGGGTTGGAAGACTGCTATACTATCTGAAAGTGAAGGAACAGTTGGTGGTTATAAAGAAGTACAGGTAGAAGTTGTAGGTGAGGACGTCTATGGAACATTAAAATTTGAAAGCGGTGTACATCGTGTGCAACGTGTTCCCGATACAGAAGGTAGTGGTCGTGTACACACCAGTGCAGCTACAGTAGCGGTAATGCCGGAAGCAGAAGAAGTTGATTTTGAATTAAAGGAGAGTGATGTAAAAATGGAGACGGCCAGGAGTGGCGGCGCAGGTGGTCAGAATGTAAATAAGGTAGAAACGAAAGTTTTTCTAACCCATATACCGACCGGCGTGGTGGTTGTTTGCCAGACGGAAAGAAGTCAATTGGGTAACCGCGAAAAAGCGATGCAGATGTTGCGCACAAAATTGTATGAAGAACAGGTTAGAAAACAGGAAGATGAGATTTCAAGACAAAGAAAAAGTTTGGTGAGTACTGGTGACAGAAGTGCTAAAATCCGCACCTATAATTTTCCGCAGGGACGGGTAACAGATCATCGTATTGGATTAACGCTATATAACCTCGACGCTGTGCTTAACGGGGAAATTAAGGAATTGATTGACAAATTACAGTTTGCTGAAAACGCTGAAAAAATGGCCAGGCAGAATTAAATGACGCAGTTTTCAATAAAATATTTTAAAATAGCCGATCAAGACTGCAACCATTTGGATTTAATTTCTAACTTACTGCAATTAAAAACTATTTTATGTTAGAAAATTTATTAGATCTAATCAAACAAAATGCAGGCAGCGCAATCATTGAAAATCCTGCTATACCTAATGAGCATAATGAGGCCGCCATTGCCGAGACGGGTAATTCAATAGTAGATGGTTTGAAGAAAATGATAGCTAGCGGTAATACCCAGGATGTGGTAAATCTTTTTAACCACCAGGGAGGCGATATTGCCAGCACACCTGCCGCACAGCAATTATCGGGTGGACTTGTCCAAAACCTGATGGATAAATTTGGGCTGGGACAGGGAGCAGCAAGCGGAATTGCTGCAAAACTTATTCCGCAGGTATTACAACAACTCGTTCACAAAACAAATGATCCCAACGACAAAAGTTTTGATATTCAAAGTATCATAAGTCATCTGGCCGGTGGTGAACAAGGACAACCAGGCGGTGGATTGAATATTCAAAACCTTATAAGACAGTTTACCGGTGGAGGAGGAACTAATGATTCGAACGCAGGAGGTACTGGTATTATGGATACAATTAAAGGAATGTTTGGGCAATAAATCCCGACGTGTATATTTTTCCCCAAAAAAAAGCAACCCGACGACTCGCTTCTTTAATGCAAGCTGGTCAAAAATATTTTTACTATTACTGCTTAAAATGGAAATAAACAAGTCTGAAAATGCTGTTATTTCGTATTTATCAGCGGCTAAGATGACAATGTATCGAATTAAATTTCCGGGGCTTTTAAACCTTATTTAACGACGGAAATCATACTAATGGCATTGGTTTTGCGTTATGCCAGTAAGAAGTTCTTTTCAAATGACTCTCACATAAGCAGTCAATTTTCTCATAAGCAGTTAGTTTTGGTTAACGGCCCCTGTTTCCACAGGGGCCATTCTTTTTTAATTAAGGTTGGGTTGCAAGTAATTTGATATTGCAGATACCATAAGCAATACTGCTGGCCAATAAGTCGGCAATGATATCTCCCTCATCAAAACTTCGGTTGGGAATATAATCACGCTGAACAAATTCCATAATTATTCCATTGGCTGCCGCTACCAGAAATACGAGAAAGAATAATGTTTTTAGTTTATCGAATGGCTTCTGCCGTAGATAAAAATAATAGCACCACAAACCTACCAACGTTCCAAACAAAATGACATGTACTAATTTGTCGAAATGTGGGATACTGAACAGACCCGATTTGGGTAAGTCCGACCCTGGAATGCACATTAAGATTTGAATGAGAATAGTCCAGGTAATGGATAAAAAAACAGAACCGAATAAACGTTTTATCACTTTCAATTTTTGATAAAACTAAAGATTTTTGAATGGAAATAAAAGTGTTTGATTAAACCTTACCCATTACGTACATGGCAGCTAACGTTGGTGCAGAACTTCCTCCTTTTTTCTCTAAAGTAATGGCGAAAGCCTGGGCATGAGGAATGTTTTTCATTTTAACCAAACCATCAGCATCTTTCATGTTAAAAATACCGGCATCTACTGGTTTTCCATCTACAATGGCCCAAAGCTGGTATTGCTTGTCTGATGCGGGTTGAGGCAAATTATTGACCAACAGGTATACATCTTTTGTCTGCGTATTCCAATAAATGGTAGAAAGCGATGTAGGATTGATGGCCTGACCCTTCATGGCGATTACTGCCATGTCAGGATTTCTTATCATGGACAAACTGCTTTCATATTCCTGAAGTTTGGTTTGCATGATATGATTGTTACTGGCGAGTTGCTCCTCGTTTTTCACCAGTTCGTCCAGTTTTGCTGCGGATGATTGATACTGATTGTAAAAATAAAAATTCAAAATTGTACTTGCCAGTAGCAGTAAAACCGAAGCGGCTGCAATGTAATGGGTAGCCGTAATTCGCCTGACAGGGGTAAGTGGAGAAGCTGAATAACCATCTACTTTTTTCATATTTACAACTTCAGCAATAGTTGGTTGAATAGCCGCCCAGATCTTTTGTTTTACTTCTGCCGGCGGTTGAATTGAATTGGCAACTGAATGTTGTTCCAGCGTTAACTCAAATGCTTCTCTCGCTTGCCGTATTTCTGGATGAGCTGCGCAGAGTTGTTCAAACTCCAGCTTTTCTTCGTGGCTGGTAAGTCCCAGTACGTAGCTTTCGATAATGCCGCTTGATATGTATTCCTGTATATTCACTTTACTTTAAATAAACTCTCAATTGTGTTAAAGCACTTCGGATTCTCGTTTTCACAGTCCCTAAAGGAAGTTTTTCAATTTCTGCAATTTCTTCGTGCGTATATCCTTTGAAATACGCCAGGTCAATCAACACACGATGCTCTATCTTCAACTTATCCACTATTTTCTTCAAACCAATATTATCTATATTGAGTTGAGTTACTCCACCGGACTTATCATAATATTCTGTGTCTGGCAATTGTTGATTCTTCTGACTATTCTGGTAAGCTTTTGATCGCACCATGTCTATTGCCAAATTACGCGCAACATTCAGCATCCATGTAAACAACCTGCCTTTGCTGGAATCGTAACTTTCAATTTTCTTCCAAAGATTTACAAACACTTCCTGTAAAACATCTTCCGCTAATTCCTTATCAGGTACAATCTGTAAAACAATATTATACAAAGCACCAGCGTAATTGTCATAGAGGTAACTGAAGGACTGTTCATCTTTCGCTTTTAACAAAGTAACCAATTCCTGTTCAGTATATCTAACAGTGGTATTCAATTAGTTGGTGGTTTGTGGTGCTGATTCAAAACACACGATTTTAAATCTACAACTCTATTTACGAAACAACGGGTACCATAGATTGCTTATCCAACAACAGCCTGGTAGGCAGCCGCGTCCATGAGATTGGCAACATCAGCGGGATTATCAACTGTCATTTTTACCATCCAGCCGTCACCGTAAGGGTCAGTATTTACCAACTCTGGTTGATTGACTAGCGCAGGATTTACTTCATTGATGATTCCCGAAATGGGTAAAAACAGGTCACTCACAGTTTTCACTGCTTCTACGGTACCAAAAACAGCTTCTGAGGCAAGGGGTTTGCCTACGGTTTCAATTTCTACATAAACAATATCACCCAATTCGCTTTGTGCAAAATCAGTAATACCAATAGTAGCAATATTGCCGTCTAATTTAATCCATTCGTGATCCTTTGTGTAACGAAGATTTGCAGGAAAATTCATGACAAATAGTTTAGTCCTGCAAAGATTAGGAAAACTGGCTGAAATTATTCAACTGTTGGTTAAATGAACAAAGTAATTTTATTGTTTGCCTGTAATCCATAATAAATAAAAGTTCATATGGTAGGGTTGATATTTTGCAAGCAAAGCGAGCCATTATTGGGGGAAAAGTATAATATTGTCTGCAACGGGTTCATGAAATAACCCTCATAAATACATGAAAATTGAACATCTTGCTATATGGACCCATCAACTGGAGGCAATGAAATTGTTTTATATATCTTATTTTGAAGCAATTTCCGGAGAAAAATATTCTAACCGGCAAAAGGAATTCAGTTCCTATTTTTTGTACTTTGAAGATGGTACAAGGCTTGAACTCATGCATATGCCTGGTATTCCGTCAAACAACAATGATAAGATCACCCAACACATCGGGCTCAATCATTTTGCCATCAGCACCGGAAGTAAAGAGCAGGTAGATTTGCTCACTGAAAAAATCAGGCTGGCAGGATTTATAGTTATGGGTGAGCCGAGATAGACCGGAGATGGCTACTATGAAAGTGTTGTATTAGATCCAGACAACAATCGCATCGAAATAACGATTTAAAGTTTTTAGAACAGTCATTTTAATTTAAATGATAAAAAATACCATTGCATTTATAAAACATCGGCCCGGGTTTACAATGGGTTTCTTATTATCTGTTGCCAGCCTGTTGCTTGGAATCTGGGTGGCGGCGCTGCCTGCCATTAAACATAGATTGTCATTTAATGACGGTACTTTGGGATTGTCATTGCTATTGGCGCCGGTGGGTTCTTTAACAGGTGTTGTTCTTTCATCTAAAGTATTTAGTAAAATCCAGGTTGGTAAATGGTTATTGGCGGGGCCTATGTTGCAGTGTTGCCTGTATGTATTATTGGTAACTTCAGAATATCGACTGCTGTTTTGGATCCTGTTATATGCTACAGGTCTGGTTGGGTTTTTTAATGGCGTCTCCATCAATGCTGTAATTGATATCATTGAAAAGCGATACCAGAAACGAATCATGAGCAGTTGTCACGGAATGTATAGTCTTGGTGGTTTTATAAGTGCCGGATTGGCTGCGGGGTTTTACAGCATACACTTACCGGCCGCCATTCAGATTTCTATTGTAGCGATTTTGATTATTATCAGCCTTTTGTTCCTGAGAAAATATTTATTGTCTTACACCCAGTTGATTCATTCAGGTTCTGCGCTGGCAGCACCCCCAGCCAGCATACTCGGACTTGCATTTATCTGTTTTGTTTGTTTTATGGGTGAAGGAAGTATAGCAGATTGGAGCGCAATTTATTTAAGAGAATCATTGCACAGTACGGCGTCGATTGCCAGTCTGGGATATGCTGGTTTTTCGGTAATGATGGCGATTGGAAGATTGAACGGGGATGCATTGATCCCAAAAATCGGAGCTAAAAAAATGGTGATAACGGGCAGCCTTATAGCTGCTACTGGTTTTGTAATGGTAGTTTTCTTTCACTATCGTATAACCGCTATTGCAGGATTTACAATTGCCGGCCTTGGATATTGTTGTATTGTTCCCATCTTATTTAGTGCCGGCATCAATGTACCGGGCGTGAGTCCTGCCGTTGGATTGGCTTCAATTGCCAGCGGTGGTTTGATAGGTTTTCTATTTGGACCATCCGTAATTGGAATGATATCAGAAAATTTTTCAATGGCGGCAGGTTTATCGTTTATATTAATATTGAACCTGGCGGCGACTTTTGTTGCATCGAAAAATACTTTTTTAGCAACCGATACCAATGCGGCATTTATTGAGCTTACATAATAATACCAGTTGTGCATCACCGATATAATAAGAATTTGAATTGCAGCAACCGGTAGATCTTATCCGAAAGAATGCAGGGTTAGTCTAACTACAGTAATTATCTTTATCCAATATCATATAATCTTAACATTTAAATTAATAGAAAAATTTATGGCCACAGAAATTAATACCATAATATTTGATCTGGGTGGCGTTCTGCTGGACTGGAACCCGTTGTATGTATATGACGAAAATTATTTTGCATCCCCGGAGATCCGGGATCATTTCTTTTCGAAAATCTGTACCAGTGAATGGAATGAAGAACAGGATGCCGGTCGCTCTATCGTAACAGGCACTCAGTTACTGGTTACACAGTTTCCGGAATGGGAACAAGCCATCAGGGATTATTATGGAAGATGGACCGAAATGTTGCGGGGACCGATTGCTGACACGGTTAATATTTTTCAAAAGCTCAAACATTGCGGCGACTATAAAATTTATGCTTTAACCAATTGGCAGGCGGATCTTTTTAATATTGCGTTGGTACGTTACAATTTTCTACATTGGTTTGATGGCATTGTAGTAAGTGGCGTTGAGAAAACCCGCAAGCCATTTCCAGCATTCTATCAATTGTTATTGCAACGCTATAAGATTGATGCAGCCAAAGCAGTTTTTATAGATGACAATTTGCGGAACGTAGTAGGTTCGGAGGCAGCAGGTATTAAAGGCATACATTTTCAGTCAGCAGCACAATTGTCCGATGTATTAAAAGATATGAGCGTGATTTTTTAATAAAGAACGGCAGGTTTCTATATTCAGATAAAATGAATATTTTGAGTGAAAATGTTTCATATGGATTTAGCTCCAAATCCAACGGATTTTAAAAAGTATATATGTAAATGTTGCTGTGATACCATCAATGAGCAAGACCAATTTTGCCAGCATTGTGGTTTTCCGCTCCAGGAAACAGATGAACTTCAGCAAAGATTTATTAATAACAGGGGCTATAACAAAGAACAATTAAAAAAACTTGAATCAAAAATCGAATATGCTGCTATTATCTTTTACATTTTAGCGGGATTGCTTTTTTTAGCCGGCTTACTTATATTTTTCTTCAACACGCAAAACAATTTGGGTGTGATTTTTCTTGTCACCAATGGAATTTTGGCTATACTCTTTTTTTGTCTGGGTGCAATGTCTGATAAATATCCTCTTGCTTCAATTATATGCGGTTTGACATTGTATCTAATAAGTATAGTAACGGGATTATCAAGCGGGATTATCATCAATCTATTGGTTCTGGTTGCCTTAACCACTGCATTAATAAATGCTTTTAAAGCACAAAGTATCAGGAAACAACATAATTTATGATGGAAATAACCGGGCCAACAGGCTTGTCAAATCATCAATGCATACATTGCAATCAGCCTATTGCAGAAGAGGCGAGCTTTTGTAATCATTGTGGTTCGTTACAAGCCTTACCCGATTACGAAGATGCTGAAATCAGGCAGAACCGGGTCTTACTTTTATCCTTCTTTTTTGGCGTGCATTTAGTAGTATGTCTGCTGGCTAATTTTAATCATTCCGTAAGGGGCCTGTTTCCACTGCTCATTTTTGATGGGATACTTTCAATTGTGACAATCGTTTACACTGTTTTATTAAGAAAAGAATTAGGACATATTTTCCGATGGGTTCAATTTTCTTTTCTGAAAATAATTATTTACGGGTCTTCTGCTGTAGTTGCGGCGGTTGCTGTTAACTTAATAGTAAAATGGCTGAACAGAACCATTTTTGATACGGAATCTTATTACTATTATGCATTCAGTCATTTAAAATATGCCAAACTGGTTACCGTAATGGTAGTAGCCCTGCAGCCGGCATTTTTTGAAGAGCTGGCATTTCGTGGTGTTATGCAGGAAGGATTGAAAAAAGTGGTGGATACCAAACAAGCCATATTTATATCCGCTTTCCTGTTTTCACTGTTACACATGAGTATTATTTCATTTTTCTGGCTCATGCCATTTGCATTGTGGCTGGGCTATGTTCAAAGTAAAGAAGAAACGATCTGGTATGGCGTAATAATTCATTTTTGTTTTAATACAACAGCCTGCTTTTTGGAATTTTTTGAATTGAATCTTTTTTGACATTTCTGATTTTCTAAAGGCCAATCAGCATCCTGATTATTCTTATTATAATATGATAGTTCTATAAGTGTTTTTTACCAGTATGAAAGGTATAACCGAGGTTCAAAATAATCTCAGCAGTACCAAAAGCCTGGCTTGCCGTTCCTTTATAAATTTTAAGATTTCTATACCGGGCATAATCCAGTTTGGCTGCAAATTCCAGGTAAACGTGTTTATAAAAAGTGGATCGGATAGCGCCTTCTATTCCTGTATTCCATCCACCCACCTGGAAATGGGGCTCGTTTTGTGGTTGATCAAAAAATTTATTCTGAACATGCGGAATAAGTGGTCCGATTCCAAATTTGGTTAACCCGTCAATTGAAATATTGCCCTTTTTATTTTCCTTCAGGTGCCAGCGCCTGACAATATTGAACAATAAAAAATTTGCGCCATTGTTCAGGAAATAATATGAGTTACTGTCTGCTGTTGGAAAATCATTTTGTTTGAACCTCGCCAGTCCGTCGTAGGGTTTACTGTTCATTGTTCCCTTAATGTGAACTACCTGGTCGTCTTTAAAAATAAATTTAGTATGATCGAAATTGATTTCAATGCCCAGGTCTTGTTTGTTGCCAAAAAAATAACCAATGCGATAGTTATATTGTGGAATGGTAAATGCTTTTGAAAAAAGTCCCTTGTCCCAGCCCGGGTGATCATGCCCGCTGATATTTTTGAAAGTATAATCATTGCCCAGTTCAGGCTGACTTATTTTTAAATTGCTGTAAGTATACCATTCTTTATTATATCCCCAGGAAATATAAAATTCGCCCTTGTGATGGCTGGTTTTATTTTGAGCGCTGATTGTAAAGGGAGAAAGGAAAAATAGAAAAACAGCGCTAAAAAAAATCCCACGTTTCTGTATACTCATTTTCTTTTGATATTTTCTTTCAATAAACGTTTGGTAAAGTTATCAGGATTCCTTTTTAATGCATATTTATTTTCATCAGGCATCATAATCTAAAACAGGCCTTAACCATCTTTCAATTTCAGGCAACGGCATATTCTTTCTTTTGGCATAGTCTACCACCTGGCCTTTTTCAATTTTTCCAACGCCAAAATATTTACTTTCAGGATGAGCGAAATACCAACCACAAACAGAAGACGCTGGAAACATAGCAAGTGATTCTGTTAATGTAATACCCGTTTTTTCTTTTCCACCCAATAATTGAAATAATTTGTATTTCTCTGTATGATCAGGACAAGCAGGGTAACCTGGAGCGGGTCTTATACCAATATACTCTTCCCTGATCAATGATTCATTGCTTAGCTGTTCATCTTTTGCATAGCCCCAGAAATTTTTACGAACCTGTTCATGCAGGGTTTCAGCAAATGCTTCTGCCAGCCTATCTGCCAGTGCCTGCAAAATAATTTTATTATAATCATCGTGTGCCGCTTCAAATTGTTTAATGTGATGCTCAATTCCATCAATGGTTACGCTAAAAGCACCTATGTAATCCTGTTTTTTTGTTTCGGACGGTGCTATAAAATCTGCCAGCGAAAAATTGGCCTGGCCTTCTACCTTCTTTATTTGTTGTCTTAAAAATTCGAGGTTTATTTCGGTTGAATCGTCTATTACTTTCACAGAATCTCTACCGTTGCTGTTCGCTTTCCAGAATCCTATCACTCCTTTTGGCTGCAGCCATTTTTCTTTTATTACCTGCTGCAATAAAATTTTTGCATCATTGAATAACCTGGTTGCCTCCTTTCCTACTTTTTCATCAGTCAATATCTGCGGAAATTTGCCATGCAGTTCCCATGCAATGAAGAATGGTTGCCAATCAATGAATTTTGAAATTTCTTCCAGTGGAAAATCTGCAAATATTTTAGTGCCTGTAAAGGCCGGAACAACTGCAGTAAATTTATTCCAGTCGATATTTACTTTGTTTTTTTGCGCATCGCTCAGCGAAAGAAATTGTTTTACCGATTTCTTATTACCAAAATCTTCTTTCAGTTTATTGTATTCAGATTTTATTCCACTGAGAAACCTGGGTTTTTGATCGGCGCTGAGCAATGAGCCGGCTACCGTTACGCTTCTTGAAGCATCCAATACATGTACAACACCTTCTTCATATTGAGGCGCAATTTTTACAGCTGTATGCATGCGTGAAGTAGTAGCACCGCCAATCATCAATGGTAATTTCATTCCGCGGCGTTTCATCTCATGCGCCACATGAACCATTTCATCCAGAGAAGGAGTAATCAATCCACTTAACCCGATAATATCTACTTTCTCTTTTACTGCAGTGTCAAGAATTTTATCAGTTGCTACCATTACTCCCAGGTCAATGATATCATATCCGTTGCAACCCAGTACAACGCCAACAATGTTTTTGCCGATATCATGCACATCGCCTTTTACGGTGGCCAGTAAGATTTTTGCAGCACCGGCGCCTTCTTCGTTAACTGTACCTGCAGTAAGATGTGCCTGCCTTCTCAATTCTTTTTCTGCTTCTATATAAGGTGTTAGTACGGCCACTGATTTTTTCATTACCCTGGCGCTTTTTACAACCTGGGGCAAAAACATTTTTCCACTGCCAAATAAATCTCCCACCACATTCATTCCATCCATTAACGGACCTTCAATTACGTCCAGGGGTTTGGGATATTTCTGGCGTGCTTCCTCCGTATCTGCATCTATATAATCTGTGATACCATTTACCAATGAATGTTTCAGTCGCTCTTCTACTGATGTTAACCGCCATGCGTCATCTTTTACTGTTTCTTTTCCTTTGGCCTTTACTGTTTCAGCAAAATTGATCAGTCTTTCGGTAGCTTCATTACTATCATTGTTGCGATTCAAAATTACATCCTCGCACATTTCTCTCAATTGTGGTTCTATTTCATCATATACCACCAACTGACCTGCATTTACAATTCCCATATCCATACCCGCTCTTATGGCATGATAAAGAAATACACTGTGAATGGCTTCTCTTACATGATCATTGCCCCTGAATGAAAAAGAAACATTGCTTACACCACCACTTACTTTGGTGAGCGGCATTAGCTTTTTTATCTCCCTGGTAGCTTCAATGAAATCTACCGCATAGTTGTTGTGTTCTTCAATTCCCGTAGCCACAGCAAAAATGTTGGGATCGAAAATAATATCCTGGGCATCATAACCTACCTGCTCTGTTAATATTTTATAGGCACGATGACAGATCTCCACTTTTCGCTTTTTTGTATCTGCCTGTCCTTTTTCATCAAAAGCCATTACAATAACTGCGGCACCATACGCCTGGCAGATTATCGCCTGTTCAATAAATTTTTCTTCTCCTTCTTTCATGGAGATAGAATTCACTATACAACGACCCTGCACGCATTTTAATCCCGCTTCAATAATCTGGAATTTGGAACTGTCCAGCATGATGGGAATCTTTGCTATATCCGGTTCGCTTTGTACCAGGTTAATAAAAGTAGTCATCGCAAGCACGCCATCCAACAGGGCATCATCCATATTTACATCCAATACTTGTGCGCCATTTTCTACCTGCTGTCTTGCAACGCTCAAAGCTTCTTCGTATTTATTTTCACGAATAAGCCGCGCAAATTTTTTAGAACCTGTTACATTGGTGCGTTCACCAACATTAATAAAATTTGTTTCAGGCCGAACGATCAAAGATTCCAGACCGCTCAGTCGTAAATATGGTTTGATGGTATTGCTCATTTCATTTATTTTTACCACAGAGGAAAAGGAGGATTGTCACACTCAGGTTATAAAATCAATCTCTTCCGTACATTTTTCTTTAGTTCATAAAACTGGCAATTCTTTAAAGAATTTTATGCTAATCCATTAATAAATTCAAGTCCGCTTTTACCTCTGTATATACCTTTGTGCTACTCTGTGGTTAATTCTAATTCACCAACAGGTAACTTCCTGGGTTCGTACCTGCTCACTTCATCAGCTATATGTTTAATATGATCAGGTGTTGTTCCGCAACAACCTCCTACAATATTTAACCAGCCATTGGCCGCCCATTCTTCTATGATATGGGCAGTCTCATGCGGTTGTTCATCATATTCACCAAATGCGTTGGGTAATCCTGCATTGGGATAAGCAGAAGTGTAACAAGCTGCTATTTGGCTCAGTTCTTCAATATGTTGTCTCATTTCATGTGCACCCAAAGCGCAGTTCAACCCTATGCTTAACGGTCTTGCATGCATCACAGAAACATAAAATGCTTCCAGTGTCTGTCCGCTCAATGTTCTTCCACTGGCATCTGTGATAGTGCCACTAATCATTACCGGTAGTTCTACCTTCTTTACATCACGGAAATATTTTTTTATAGCATAGATGGCAGCTTTTGCGTTCAGGGTATCGAAAATGGTTTCTATCAATAATAAATCAATACCTCCATCAACCAAACCTTTTACCTGTTCGTAATAAGCATTTACTACTTCATCAAATGTAACCGCGCGGTAACCGGGATTGTTTACGTCGGGAGATAAGCTCAATGTTTTGTTCAGGGGCCCGATAGCACCGGCAACAAAACGTGGTTTGGAAGGATTTTTTACCGTGTATTCATTTGCAGCATTCCTTGCACAGCGGGCAGAAGCAACATTTAATTCATACGCCAGGGATTGCATGTCATAATCGGCCTGTGCAATAACTGTACTGCTGAAAGTGTTGGTTTCAATGATATCAGCGCCAGCTTCAAGATATTGTTTGTGTATCCCTTCAATAATGGCAGGCTGGGTAATACTCAGCAAGTCGTTATTGCCTTTTACATCGGAATGCCAGTCTTTAAACCGTTCACCGCGATAATCTTTTTCTTCCAGTTTATGCCTTTGTATCATGGTACCCATCGCACCATCTATTATCAATATGCGCTTTTCCAGTTCGTTCCTGATGTCTTTCATATTCATTTATTTTATTTTCCGAAGCAATAGTACTTTTCAAATGCAACAGAATAAGTGTTGAATAAAAACAATAGTTATAGGCGGCAATTCAATCCCGAACAAATGTGATTAAAAAGCATTGGGATAGCAGGCCCCACTATTTAATTCACCAAACTTTATAACGAGGAAATTTTGGAAGAAATATCCAGAATAATCATCGATTATTAGTTCAGTTTTTGGACAGGCTGAACAATAAACAAATCCGCCTGTAACGGGCGCAAAGTTATAGTATGTTATTGTAAATACAAAGAAGGAGGTAGGGTTAAGGAATAAGGTGAATTCTTTTATTGTAAGTGCACCTTTTAGATTATTTGCCCTTGCTCATATAGCTTTCTATAGGCAAACGGCTTTGCAGACTACGGGCAAGGGTCATTTCGTCTGCATATTCCAGTTCTCCTCCGAAAGCGATACCCCGTGATATGGTAGTGATGCGCAAAGCTACACCCTGTAGTTTCTTTTGAATATAATAGATAGTAGTATCGCCCTGTATATTAGGATTGAGGGCAAAAATAAGTTCTTCTGTATTCTCTTTTTTTACGCGGTTCACCAGCTGTTCAATATTAAGTTGATCGGGGCCAATGCCATCCAGCGGGGAAATGATTCCCCCCAGAACATGATAAGTTCCATTGAATTGCTGGGTACTTTCGATAGCAATTACATCACGGATATTTTCTACCACGCAAATCAATTCCTGGTGCCGCATACTATTGGAACAAATTGAACAAATATCTGCGTCTGCAATATTGTAACAACGTTGACAATACTTAATTTCTTGTCGCATTTTAATAATGGCTTCCCCGAAGCTGGTAACCTTTTCCGGTTCCGTTTTTAACAACTGCAGTACCAGGCGCAAGGCAGTTTTCTTACCAATTCCCGGCAGTTTGGCAAATTCATTTACCGCGTTCTCTAACAAAGAAGAAGAAAATTGCATATGCAAAGATAGCTACCGGTATCATAAAAAAAGAACCAGTGTAATCCTGGTTCTTGTCTTATCTAATTTATTATTTTAATGCCTTGATTGAGGATCATGTTTTTGACGACGGATAGCACGGCTTGAACGATTTTCTTCCCTGTTCAATTTTGCCCTTTCTTTAGCGGTTACCACCCCATCTGATTTGGCTTCTTTTTTATCGTGTTGAATTTTAACCTCACGGGCTTCCAGGTGCTTAGTTTCTTTGGCAGTTAATTCGCCGCTTTTAACGCCTTGCGCAATTCTTTCCTGCTGACGTTCCTGTCTTTTTGTAACCCGGGGAGTTCTTGTTTGTGCAAAACTCATTGTGCTTACAGATACAAATGCCAGTATTAAGCCAGCACTCAATAAATTCTTTTTCATAATTAAGTGATTTTTTAGTTTATGCGTTGTATAAATCGCTTTCTAAAGACCCCCAAAGGTTTCCAAGGTTTAAAACAGGATAGAAATTAATTTATATAACACATTGTTTTTACAACGCGAATTACTGTAAAATAGTATTAGTCAACAATCCACAGTAAGACCGGCAGTTTACTGGAATTTATTACCGGAGCAAGTTTTTTTAAAAAACCTGGTGATACGGCCGGGCAACCATCGCTCTGGCAGATTGGTAAGGGATAGAATTCATCTTCAGCAACACATTGCATGGAATGCAATACCACAAAACGACTATACGCATGACTGTTAGATGAATCAAGTCCATGAAGTTTATAGGCAAGTCCAAACCTGCCATAGTAAGGAATACCGATTTTATATTTCCCAAGTGAGGTGCAACCACAGCCAATGCTGTTGCCATATTTTTTTCCATTCAACCAATACTGGTTACAACAGCCATGGGTAACCAAGCCCGTCTCCGCTACAATGTCCTTAACTAAATCATAGACAAAAAAGCGGTACCTGCCAGATTCCATGTGCATGTCTATCAGGAAGCATAGCTGGGTATTCAAATGATTCATGATGGTATAGTGCTTTGCATCTTTGGCACAGACTTTTATTTTTTCTGAAACAACTTTTCCTTCAACTATTTTATTTAAACGGGCGCTTTCATTTTTATTCATGCTAAATGTTAGCCTGGACATATGCCAACCGGCGCTGCTCATCAATAAAATAATCAAGGCTGCGCTGATGAATATAATAAGACGTTTCATGATGGTGCTTGTAGATGCATTGAGTTGATGCATCAGCACGGGCCTTCCATAAAATTTACAACAGAAAAATTATGGTGTTACAATAGATTTAACATAGTAGCAGACGTTGTTTTTACAACGTAAAGAGCGTTTACCAGCACCTGTAATTGTTGGTTGATCAGGAATGACTGGAAATAAATTTTCAATTCATTTTATTACAACCAGGCAAAATCAATGCTTGCAATCATTAGCAACTGTGGAATTATTTTTTTCATATCAAATTTTTGAGTTTAAAATTTAAAAAATGAAAGTGCAAGAAGCATATTGTTTGTAAATCAACTTGAACAATGATTACCCATGTTGCTGCTGGAATCACACGCAACTGATATACAAAATAAGTAGTTCATTTTTATTAATGGAGGCTAGTAACGTTATGGGGGATTATTATCCATTTCTGATGGCAAGTAAGAGTATGAATTTGCGACCAGCGTTCAATGCAAAAAACAAAGCCAGCCCCGGAGGCTGGCTTTAGAAAAACTCAATTGAATGATTTATTGAAGTGTTGATTTTATGGAGGCTTTTTCTTTCAAAATAATTCTTACTGCTTCTGCAATGCCATTGGCATCAAACCCGCATTCTTTGTGCAATTCTTTTAAAGATCCGTGTTCAACATAATGATCCGGAATGCCCAGCATATGAATGCTTGCGTTGTATTGATGCGCTATCATAAACTCAGCAATCGCAGTTCCAAAACCACCGACAATGGTCCCATCTTCCACAGTGATGATTTTGCTGTACTTACTAAAAACTTCATGTAACATTGGTTCATCCAACGGTTTTGCAAACCGCATATCATAATGAGCGGGGTTTAATCCATCACTCTTAAGATCGCGTATAGCCGCAGCTGCAAAGTTCCCCGGATGTCCGAGCGTTAATATAGCAATATCTTTTCCGTCTTTGAGTTTTCTGCCTGTACCTACTTTAATTTCTTTCATTTCGGTTTTCCATTCAGGCATTACGCCTTCACCCCTGGGATAACGGATAACAAATGGTGCATCCATTGTATCCAATTGCGCGGTATACATGAGGTTACGCAATTCAGATTCATTCATTGGGGCACTGATAATGATTCCGGGTATGCATCTCATATAAGCAATATCGTATGCTCCATGATGCGTTGGACCATCTTCTCCTACCAACCCGGATCTATCGAGACAAAAAATAACAGGCAGTTTCTGAATAGCCACGTCATGTATCACCTGGTCGTAAGCCCTTTGCATAAAAGATGAATAAATATTGCAAAATACCTTCATGCCCTGGGTAGCCATACCTGCGCTTAATGTTACAGCATGTTGTTCACAAATGCCTACATCAAAGGCCCGATCCGGCATTTGCTCCATCATAAACTTTAATGAAGACCCGCTTGGCATTGCAGGGGTAACACCAAAAATCTTATTATTTTTTTCTGCCAGTTCTATGATAGTATGACCAAATACGTCCTGGTATTTTGGCGGTTGTATAATTTCGAACTTCTTTTTATAAATCTCTCCTGTAATCTTATCGAACAAACCAGGTGCGTGCCATTTGGTCTGATCTTTTTCTGCGAGTGAATAACCCTTTCCTTTTATTGTTACAATGTGTAATAATTTTGGGCCTGGAATATTTTTGAGATCCTGAAGTGTATCCACCAATTTAGTAATATTGTGTCCATCAATAGGACCAAAATAGCGCAGGTTTAAAGCTTCAAATAAATTACTACTCCTGCTTACAAAACCTTTAATACTGTGTTCCAGTTTACTGGCCATTTCGCGGGTGAATGTTTTACCTACCGGTAATTTGCCCAACGCTTTCCAGATATCGTCTTTTAACTTATTATAAGTTTGAGAAGTTGTGATGTCAGTCAGGTATTCTTTTAATGCACCCACATTTGGATCGATACTCATACAATTATCATTCAAAATAATGAGCATGTCTGTGTCAGCAACTCCTGCATGGTTCATGCCCTCAAATGCAAGGCCGGCAGTCATCGCGCCGTCCCCGATCACCGCAACGGCTTTCCGATCTTCTTTTTTGTATTTGGCAGCCATGGCCATTCCCAATGCTGCTGAAATAGAAGTTGATGAATGACCTACGCCAAAAGTATCGTATTCACTTTCACTTCTTTTTGGAAAGCCACTGATGCCATTGTACTTTCTGTTGGTATAGAAATTATCCCTTCTGCCAGTCAGAATTTTATGACCATAAGCCTGGTGGCCGACATCCCAGACCAATTGATCGTAAGGCGTATTGTAGATGTAATGCAAGGCAACGCTCAGCTCAACCACCCCCAGGCTGGCAGCGAAATGCCCCCCGTATACGCTTACAACGTCTATAATATATTGACGCAGATCATCGCAAACCTGGTGCAATTGCTCTTTGCTGATTTTTTTGAGATCAGCCGGAGAATTAATTGTTTTTAATAGTGGTCCGGGGTTTATTTCCATTGTACATTAAAATGAAGTTGCAAAGATACACAACGTCTGCTGCTTATAACGCAGTTTGAGAGATGGTATTTTAGCCAAAATGACACAAAAAAGCGGCCAGGCTGGTAAATTCAGTGAACAAACCGCTATTTACTTATTTCACCATTCATACAATTACTTATATTAGGGGTGGTGATAAATAATAGATTTGTATATGAGTTTGATGAAAAGGGTTCCAACATATTGGCTTTACCAACTTTTTGGATGGGGGGTATTTATTCTCACAAACCTCTTCTTTGCCTATACTTTTGATAAATTCGATATAAAATTTATTATCAGGCTGCTGGTTTATCTTGGTCTTGGTTTAACACTTACCCATCTCATGCGCGCGGTCATTACCAGGTCCAATATTTTAATCAAACCACTGGAGCAACAAATCCTGGGTTTTATTTTTATTACACTTGTTTTCTCTATTCTTCTGGGAGCTTTCGAATTTTACATACTTAGCTATTTTGACTTATTACATACTTCAGCATCAGAAGGGAAAAATCTTCCTGTTACAAAAACCATTCTTTCTTATTCGTTTAATTCTTTTTTTTATTTATTTATCTGGAATTGTATTTACTATATCTATCATTATGTGCAAAAAAGCCGTCATCAGCAAGTTGATACGTTGAAACTGGAAGCGCTTGTGAAAGAACTGGAACTTAAGACCATTAAATCGCATATCAATCCACATTTTATTTTCAATGCGTTGAATAGTATACGGGCTTTGATTGATGAAAACCCAATGAGAGCAAGAGGTGCAATTACAGAACTCAGTAACATATTGCGTAGTAGCATGCAGGCAGAGAAACTGGAAACGGTTACTTTTGAAAGAGAACTTAATATCGTAAAAGATTACCTGGCATTGGAATACATCCGTTTTGAAGATCGTTTACAGATAGAATATGAAATTGATGAAGACACACTGGATCAACCAGTGCCGCCTATGATGCTGCAAACCCTGGTTGAAAATGCCATTAAACACGGCATCAGCAAACAAGTTACTGGTGGAGTAGTAAAGATAATTTCCGATTTCAGGTTTGATCATCATGAACTGGTGGTACAAAATACCGGTCACTTAAACGGTTCTTATAATGCGGATGGTTTTGGACTGGCCAGTACACAAAATAGATTACAATTACTATTTGGCGAAAAAGCCAATTTTACTATCAAAGAAATTAATGGAAACATGGTGGAAGCCAAGGTAATATTGCCTGTTTCGATAGCTGTTTAAAAAAAACAAAATGATTAGAGCTATTATTATTGACGACGAACGTCTTGCAAGAAACGAGTTGAGAAAATTACTGATCGACTTTCCGGAGATAGAAGTAGTTGCAGAAGGCGCCAATGCAAATGAAGGGTTAGAAAAAATAGAAACCATCAACCCGGATCTTGTTTTCCTCGATATTCAGATGCCGGGTAAAACAGGGTTTGATATGCTGGCCGAACTGGACAAAGCTCCCCATGTAATATTTACAACCGCCTATGATGAATATGCACTGAAAGCTTTTGAAGTTAACGCACTGGATTACCTGCTCAAACCAGTAGAACCCAGACGACTGGCGGATGCTATTCAGAAATTACATATCCAGGAAGAAAAAGAACAAACCATTTCCGGCGACGGTTCCGTTAACCGCGAAATGTTGCAGGAAGATGCCCAGGTTTTTGTAAAAGATGGAGAACGCTGCTGGTTTGTAAAACTGAGTGAAATTCGATTGTTTGAAAGTGTTGGCAATTATGCGAAAGTTTTTTTTGGGCCCAATAAGCCCCTTATATTAAAATCATTGAATGCATTGGAAGAAAGGCTGGATGATAAGACATTCTTCCGGGCAAACAGAAAGCACATTGTGAACCTCAGACTGATCGATAAAATTGAACCTTATTTCAACGGGGGATTATTGCTTGAAATGAAAGGTGGTGAGAAAATTGAAGTGAGCCGAAGGCAGACGGTTAAGTTTAAAGAAATGATGAGTCTTTAATAATGTAGAATTCCTATTACCGGCAGGCAGGTTTGAAAATGTGGTAAAAAGTGAAAATGAGAGTTTCTTTTATTTTCAGCATACTTAAATCAGTAATATAGTATAAGATAAAAAATATGAAACAGTTTGCAGTTACTGGGTTATTGTTAGCAATAACCCTTTTTTCTTTGGGACAGGACATTAATGACATCATTAATGAAAAAGAAGTGGAGCGTATTGAAAAAACGTTATCTGCTGATGATATGAGAGGACGAAAAGCTTTTTCTCCCGATATAGAGAAAGCCGCAGATTTTATAGCCGCGGAATTCAAAGCTGCGGGTTTGCAAACTTTGAATAACAGTGGAAATTACCGGCAGGAATTTGCTATGGTAAGTCCGAAATTCATCAGTGCATCTGCCATAGTAGATGGAACTCCTTTGGATCGAAAAGATGTTGTTGTTATAACCTGTAAACCCATTTTAAAAATTAACCAGCAATCCGGTTTTGAAAAAGTAACTATAAAAGCAGGCGCCAATTTCTTTAATGAGGCCATTAAATACGCAAAGGGGAGTAAAAATTATTTTGTGGTGGTTGATACCACTTTTTCTAAAAATTTTTTAAGGTTGACAGGTCTCAAGAGAAATATTTTCAAATCGGAATTCAGTTGCATTTTCATATTATCAGCAACAGACCCGGTTAGTTATGAAGTTGAGGCAGAACATGAAATCAAAGAATCAAAATTGTCAAATATAGTGGGGGTTTTACCTGGCAAAAGCAGGAAAGATGAAATGGTTATTTTTTCCGGTCACTATGATCACCTCGGAATTGGTAAACCAGAAAACGGGGATTCAATTTATAATGGGGCCAATGATGATGCTGCCGGAACAACTGCCGTGATTATGCTGGCAAAGTATTTCAAAGCGCTTGCCAACAATGAAAGAACAATTGTATTTGCAGCATTCACTGCGGAAGAAGCCGGCGGTTTTGGCTCCCAGTATTTTTCAAATCAATTTGAGCCAGACAAAGTAATGGCCATGTTTAATATTGAAATGATAGGAACAGATAGTAAATGGGGAAACAATTCAGCCTATATAACGGGTTACGAAAAAACCGATATGGGAAAAATTTTGGAAAAGAATCTTGAAGGAACACCATTTAAATTTTATCCGGATCCTTATCCGGATCAGCAATTGTTTTATCGTTCAGACAATGCTACACTTGCAAGGCAGGGCGTACCGGCACATACTATTTCTACTTCGAAAATGGACAATGAACCAAACTATCACAAAGCAAGTGATGAGATAGGAACACTTGACATGTTGAATATGGCCATGATTATCAAAGCCATTGCAGGCAGCTCCAAAACAATAATAAGTGGTAACGACACGCCTTCCCGTGTAAATACCGCAGATCTTAAATAATTAATACTGCTAACCTTATTGGGCGCTGTTAAAATTTTGCTGGGAGGAAGGATGTAATAAAATATTTTTTACCAGGTCTGGTCGTTGCCAGCGGATAAGATGTCCCGCATTTGGTAAAAAAATAAATGCTGCTTTTTTATTTTTTAATTGTGTTTTTGCAAATTCAAAATTAACCGGGTTGACAATTTTATCTGCTCCGCCCTGTACAACGGTAACAGGCACATTTATTTTTCTCCAGTCGGGGAGCATTTTCTTTAATTCATTTACATGACTGTATTTTTCATCGGTTGCATGATTGATGAACCGCGGCAATACCCATCGTACAGGTCCATGATGCACCCATTTATTGAACCACCAGAACTTTTCTTTGTCGGGGTCAATGGCTGCTGCCAGCAAAACAAGATGGTTGAAATTATCTGGGTATAAGACGGTAAGTTTTGCGGCAATTGGACCTCCATATGAACTGCCCACTATTGTTCCTTTCTGGTTAGATTTATTTAACCGCAGCGCTTCATGAATGGCAATGGCCTGTGTCTCTATAGATGTAACAGCTTTTCTTTTTCCTTTGAATGTTGATTTATTATACCCGGGTCTGTCAACTGCTATAATATGAAAATGTTTTTGCAATAGGGAATCATCTAAAAAAACCCGGCTGCCATACCAGGCACCCGGTGCGCCATGAATCAATAATAAGGGTGGCAGCGTATCAACGCCAGTAGTTGCGCAAAACAATTCAACTGAATCATTTTTAATGGTAAAGTAAGTAGGTTTAACGGGTTTGTCTTTGTAATATTTTTTTAACTCCCTGTTGGTAGTAACAAATCTTGTAAAACAACTGCTAAAAATAATGGAGATTAAAATGATGTATAGGGTAGGCCTCATCATGTAAAGATAACGCGAACACAACCTTTAGATTGTTATAGAATTGTTGAATGATTAGAAAATTTTTGCAGGAACAGAATGAATGGCATCACTCATTTCTTTGATAAGGGAAATATCTTTTTCAATGGCATTCCCAATAACAATGACGTCGGCGCCTGCTTTGCAATTGCGATAAGCTTTTTCAGGACTGTTTATACCGCCGCCAACAATTAAGGGAGCTTCAATTGATTTTGCAACTTTTTCTATCATGCTTTCACTTACAGCACGTTTGGCACCGCTGCCTGCATCCATATAAATTACTTTCATTCCCAGCATTTCGCCGGCCATAGCTGTGCACATTGCAATCTCGTTTTTATCTGCCGGAATAGGATTGGCATTGCTGATGTACGAGACAGTGGTAGGCGCCCCACCGTCAATTACCATATAACCAGTAGAAATTATTTCTAACCCGCTTTGTTTGACGGCTGCTGCAGAAATAACATGCTGACCAATCAGCAATTCAGGATTACGGCCGGATATAAGTGACAAGTACAAAAGACCATCTGCATATTTAGAAATTTGTGAAGGACTGCCGGGAAAAAGTATTGCCGGAATAGAACATTTTTCTTTGATGCGTTGTACAACTTCGTCTAGGTGATTCGAAATAACCAGGCTTCCGCCTACAAACAGGTAATCCACATTAGCTGCAGTCGCCAATTGCGTTAACTGTTCAATCTTTTCTTCATCTGTTTTATCAGGATCGATAAGCAGTGCAAAGGATTTTTGTCCCTTGTTTTTCTTTTCCAGTAATTGCTGATACAAAAAGGTCTTCATCAGGCATTATTCCTTGTGTTGCAAAAATGCAAAAAGTTTTTGGCTTTACCATTCTTAATTCTCAATAAATGCAGCTGGCTCAATATAAGCGGTATATAGCCATTGGTTTGCGGTGCAGTAAATATGTACTTTCACTACCTTCATTACAATAAAACTATGTGCCGCGTCTGCCATTATTTATATTGTTTTGGTATTACGTAAAAATACAGGTACAAAATACCAATTGTTACGATTAATGGTGATAAAACTGCTACCCGGTTTTGTGTGTATAGATTTCCGTTAGTAAATTATTTTTGCCAATAACCTGCCAACCCGCCATCACATTGCTTTTAAAAAGCAATTCTGTTGAATAAAAATCATCAACTATTTTTCCTATCAATTTTCCGGCTGACTACCAAAATTTTTTTATCCTTTTTCAGTAGTTAATATGTGCAAAAATCAAGAGATGCACTGCTGTTGGGCATTACCAAATTATTAAGCTTGTTTTTCCACATGCTGTTAATATTTCAGCCACGTGTTTATGAATAGCAAAAGATATTTTCGTTTTCCTCTTTTAAATTACTTAACCCAGAAATATACTTAGTATAATGGCAAATAAAAAAGAACCTATGAAAGGCTTGCTGTTCAGCCGTCGGTTTACCCGGGAAGGGGTAAACGTGTTTGATCAGTTTGAATACGACTATCGAACTTCTGTTATTCGTAATCCCAGCGGGGAAGTGGTGTTTGAGATGAACAATGTGGAAGTTCCGAAACAATGGAGCCAGATTGCGACGGACATACTTGCGCAAAAATATTTTCGTAAAGCAGGTGTACCACAACCAGACGGATCATTGGGTCGCGAAACTTCTGCCAAGCAGGTTGCACATCGAATGGCCAATTGCTGGAAAGTGTGGGGAGTACGTTATAATTATTTCACCAGTGAAAAAGATGCAGAAATTTTTTACGAAGAATTGGTCTATAGCATATTAAACCAGGCTTGTGTACCCAATAGTCCACAATGGTTTAATACGGGTTTATATGAAAGTTACGGCATCAAAGGCAAGCCACAGGGTCATTACTTTGTGGACGCTATAGATGGAGTATTAAAAAAATCAACTTCAGCATACGAACGTCCACAGCCTCACGCTTGCTTCATTCTGAGTGTAACAGATGATTTGGTAAACGACGGTGGCATTATGGATTTGTGGGTGCGTGAAGCCAGGATATTTAAGTATGGTAGTGGTGTAGGTACCAATTTCTCCAATATTCGCGGAGATGGAGAAAAATTAAGTGGTGGGGGTACTTCTTCTGGCTTGATGAGCTTTTTAAAAATTGGTGATCGAGCAGCCGGTGCAATAAAAAGTGGCGGTACTACACGCCGTGCTGCAAAAATGGTTTGCCTGGATTTGGATCACCCGGAAATCATGGATTTTATTGACTGGAAAGTAGAAGAAGAAAAAAAGGTAGGAGCATTGATTGATGCAGGCTATGCAAGCGATTATGAAGGGGAAGCGTATAAAACAGTAAGTGGACAAAATTCAAACAACTCATTGCGTATACCAAACGATTTTTTTGAAAAACTGGAAAAAAACGAAGACTGGGAATTGAAAGCGAGAATGGACGGAAGGGTAATGAAAAAAGTACCTGCCCGCGAATTGTGGAACAAGATTGCTTACGCAGCCTGGCGTTGTGCGGACCCGGGTACCCAATACGATACCACCATTAATGAGTGGCATACTTGCCCCGAAGGTGGCCGAATCCGGGCCTCAAACCCATGCAGTGAGTATATGTTCCTGGACAACACAGCTTGCAATCTTGCATCTGTGAACCTGCGCCAGTTCTTCGACGGAGAAAATAACATTTTCGATGTGGAAGGTTTTGAAGATACCTGCCGCTTATGGACAGTTGTACTCGAAATCTCCGTATTGATGGCACAGTTTCCATCTAAAGAAGTTGCGCAGTTATCTTATGATTACCGTACACTTGGTTTGGGTTACGCCAACCTGGGTTCAATGCTGATGGTGAGTGGCATCCCCTATGACAGTGAAGAAGCACGTGGAATTGCGGGTGCTATTACTGCTATTATGACTGGTATCGCTTACAAAACATCTGCGGAACTGGCTTCCATCTTAGGACCTTTTGCAAAATATGAAGAAAACAAGCAGCATATGCTGCGGGTAATGCGCAATCACCGCCTGGCTGCTTATGATGCAGATGAGTATGAACAATTGAGCCTGAAACCACAGGGTATAAAAGCAAAATATTGCCCTGATAATTTATTGAAAGCAGCTACAAAAGCATGGGATGATGCCGTTCAAATGGGTGAGAAATATGGTTACCGCAATGCACAGACAACGGTAATCGCACCAACTGGCACCATTGGGTTGGTAATGGATTGTGATACTACAGGTGTGGAACCAGATTTTGCATTGGTGAAATTTAAAAAACTGAGTGGCGGAGGCTATTTTAAAATTATCAACCAGTCGGTACCCCTAGCTTTGAAAAACCTGGGCTACGATGCTAAACAGGTAGATACAATTATTAAGTATGCGGTGGGTACTGCCAGTTTTGCCGGTGCTCCGTATATCAATCACCAGAGCCTCAGTGAAAAAGGTTTCCTGGCAGATGAAATTAAAAAACTGGATACTGCAGCATTGGCTGCATTTGAAATAGGATTTGTTTTCAATGTATACACGCTCGGCGAAGCTTGCCTGCAACGACTTGGATTTAAACCAGAGCAATATTTCAATTTTGAATGGAGCCTGCTGGAAGCACTTGGGTTTACGGATGAACAGATAGATGCTGCAAATGATTTTGTATGTGGTACCGGAACTGTTGAAGGAGCACCATTTCTGAAAGATGAACACCTGCCCGTTTTTGACTGTGCCAATAAATGTGGAAAGAAAGGTATTCGTTATATTCATGCATATGGCCATATACGCATGATGGGCGCTGCACAACCTTTCCTCAGTGGAGCTATTTCAAAAACCATCAACCTGCCCAATGAAGCAACCGTGGAAGAAATTGCAGATTGTTATTTGATGAGTTGGCAACTGGGTTTAAAAGCGAATGCGCTTTACCGTGATGGTTCTAAACTCAGCCAACCTTTAAGTAACAAATCAGATAAAAAGAAAAAAGAACAGGACAGCACCGATAAAACAGCACCTCTGCAGGATGAAGCCAATGCAGCTTCCAACATTGTGGATATGAGCAAGCTTACTGTAGATGAATTGCTGGAAGAAGTTCAGAAAAGAGTACAGTCATCACCAGATACCAAACTAAAACGTCAGCTGGCAATGATTGTTGAAAGAAGAACACTGCCTGCCAAACGCCGTGGCTTCACACAAAAAGCAAAGATTAACGGACAGGCTTTGTTCCTCCGTACCGGTGAATACAATGATGGAACGGTGGGGGAAATATTCATTGATATGGCAAAAGAAGGTGCTACAATGCGCAGCATGCTGAATTGTTTTGCTATTTCAATATCTATCGGTTTGCAGTATGGGGTACCGTTAGAAGAATTTGTAGAAAAATTCGTGTTTACCCGTTTTGAACCATCGGGTATGGTGGATCATCCAAATATCAAAACCACCACTTCCATTGTTGATTTTATTTTCCGTGCATTGGCTTATGAATATTTGGGCAGAACAGATCTCGTACATGTGCTTGACAAACCTGAAATCTTAAATACAGGTACGGATGACTGGGATGAAGTGCCTACTGGCCTCGAGTACGAAAAGAAAACACCCGAACTAAGTGATGTAAGAATTGTGGCTCCTGCTAAAACGGCCGAACCACAAGCCAGCAGGGCAACCGGAAAGTCGGGCGTTTCATCCAGAATGGATGGCAATAGTCTGGATGCAGTAAACGCTGCGGCCAGAAGTATGCAGAGCGACGCACCTGCCTGCAATACCTGCGGACATATTACTATCCGCAGCGGCACCTGCTACAAATGTTTGAACTGTGGCAACAGCATGGGATGTAGCTAAAATCAAGTGAATTTCACGGACGGTTTTTCATAAACTTTGATCCGCTCATTTCTATGAGCGGATTCTTTTTGCCGGGATAATAAAATACTGCAAATAAAAAAGACTGCCCCTGGACAGTCTTTTAATATTATTCACCGATCATTCTTATTTTATTTCTTTCCTGATAAATCTTCCCAGTGCTTTGCCCGCGTCTGCATAACACTCTGCAATACGGCCACCCGTTTCATAGTCTTCGCCCCAAAATGTTCTGCCCTGTGCTTTTTGAACAGATATTTTCGCAATTACTTTTGATGGATTTGCAGCTTCAACAATCCAAACGTCTGCATTGGTTTCAGCATTGTGACGCATGATGGCGATATTGAACCCCGGTTCAGTAAAAGTAGTTTTGTAGATGAGGGTATATTTTGCCTCTTTTTTTGATCCGGTTGTAGCTATCTCACTTTCTTTTTCAAACAGTTCATTAAACTTAGGCTCAAACTTATCCTGGCGATCATCTACCCAATCCTTGGCCCACTTATCACCTTTACCAGATTGTTTTTTATTGTATTCATCCTTTTTTTTGGCTATATAGTCTTCTTCTTTATCAAATTTGCCTACGCTCATGTGATCATATGTAAATTCCGTATTGATCTTTTTCTCATTTTTTAAGGGTGAAAGATCTCCTTCTATTAATTTTATGCGCTGTGCTTTGATTCCGGTAGTGACAACAATCATACACACTGCGATCAGGCATGCTTGAATAATTTTCATGGCATTTATGTTTTTGGTTAATGATGCGATAAAAGTAGTTAAAAACCTGATTGCCCGCTCAATATAAAATTGTAGTTGACCGGCCTGGTTTCAATTAATGCTTTGAATGACAACGAAAGCCGATTTTGGATCTATTTTTGAACATAAATAGCTTGCAAGGCCGGAATTAAAATACTATTTTACCAGGCTGATTCGTTATTCCAAACAAAATATAACCCTTTTTATGAAAACGCTACTAACCCTTTTGGTATTAATAACATTATTTGCTTCCTGTAGTCGCGCGGTTACTCCTTCGGAGGCTGCTAACAGGCATTACAAGAGCTGCAGAAGCGTAAGATAAAACCATTTTAAAAACATTGACCTGGCAGATTATAAATCCTGCCAGGTTTTTTTATTTAATTCTCCGCAAGTTTCGGGTTTAACAGGCTATAGCAAACAAATAACTTTACACCCTAAAGGAATTTGTTATGAATGATTATGAACGCATCTCCAAAGCAATAGCGCATATTGAAACAAATTACCGGGCTCAACCCAGCCTGGAAGAACTTGCAAAAGAAGTATTTCTCAGTCCCTTTCATTTTCAGCGATTGTTCAAAGAGTGGGCAGGCGTAAGTCCTAAAAAATTCTTGCAATATATAAGCCTGCAGCATGCAAAAAATCTACTACAGCAACAGGTTTCTATCGCAGAGGCTAGTTATGAAACCGGGCTTTCAGGTACCAGCCGCTTGCACGATTTGTTTATTACGATAGAGGGAATGACACCCGGCGAATACAAAAACGGCGGCCAGGGATTAACGATAGTATACGAATTTGCACAAATCCCATTTGGAGAAATAATAATAGCATCCACTGTAAAAGGTATCTGCAACCTGTTCTTTACGGATGACCACAATATAGCCGTGGAGGAATTGAAAAATCAGTGGCCAAATGCTGTTATAAAAGCAAGTAAGGATAGGCACCAGGAAAACATTCTTCAATTTTTAAATAAAGAGTGGAATAACCTGGCTGAAATAAAACTTCACCTGAAAGGGACGGAGTTCCAGTTGAAAGTATGGGAAGCTTTACTAAGCATTCCATTCGGACATTTATCAACATATGCATCTATTGCTGGTATCCTTGATAAACCTGGCGCCGCAAGAGCAGTTGGTACTGCTATTGGCGATAACCCCGTTGCATTATTGATACCTTGTCACCGGGTAATTAGATCAACCGGATTTTTTGGCGATTATCATTGGGGAAGTGTTCGCAAAAAAGCTATCATAGGATGGGAATCAGCAAAAATACTGGCCGAATAATCTTTTATCGGCGCTTTATTATTCGCAGGGTAAATTATTCAACTATTTTTTTATTCAATGTAATTTCTAAGTTTTTTGTCCCCTGTCTTTTCAAAATAGAATATGCGGTTCAGCTTTAATCAAAAGATTTTATGATTCATCATAGTGCACTATCTGATGGAAAATTCGCTGGCAGAAGAAAAGTATTTTGGCTGATAGAACAAGGTGAAATTGGATTTGCAGGCAATAGTAAACTCAAAATCTACGGCACACTTAACTGCTCATCCGGCAAAAGAATGAAAATTCGTAACCGGGTTTTTTTTAAAGATCAGGATGAAGCAATTGATCAGGGCTATCGTCCTTGCGGACATTGTATGCATCAACAATACAATGAATGGAAAAAATATTGCAAAATTGATAGCATTGGTTTAAAGAGATAAAGGACAAGTGCAATCCCGCATCTCATTCAGGGCAGGCTGCAAGCATTTTGAATAATATTCCCAATGCCTAACCAATCAAATTTATTTGGGTTAACAATGAATTTATAATCCTGCTCATCAGGAATAATTTTCTTTCTGTACTTTGCAATTTCTAATGCCAACAAGATGCAAAGACTGCTGGGCTTTTATTTTACATTGTTTTTCTTCTTTCTATTATTTGATGTTACTGCACAAAATAAGGGAGTAATTGCTGGTCCCATGCTTGGCCAGGTTGAGTTACGCACCGCACGCATTTGGATAGAAGCAGGCAGCGACACAAAAACGGCTGCGGTTAAATATTGGAAGAAGGCAAATCCAAAAAGCTATCATTTTAAGTTTTTAGTGGGAGATATGACCCGCGATTTTAAAACCATGCAGGCAGAAATTGGTGGTTTGGAAATGAATACTGTTTATGATTATGAAATTCTGATAAATGGAATAACGTCAAAGAAAGGTGGATCTTTTACTACCAAGGATCTCTGGCAATGGAGAAAACCCGCACCTGATTTTTCTTTTCTCACCGGAAGCTGTGCATATTTTAATGAACCCATTTATGACAGACCAGGCAAACCTTATGGTGGCGATTCTTCCATTTTTGAAACCATGGCAAAAGAAAATGCCGCGTTCATGATTTGGCTGGGCGATAACTGGTATACCAGGGAAGCAGATTATGCAAGTGAATGGGGTTTATGGTACCGTGCCAGTCATGATAGAAAATTACCGGTATTACAACCTTTTTTAAAAGCTATGCCCCATTATGCAATCTGGGATGATCATGATTATGGTCCCGATGATGCAGACAAAACTTATTACCTGAAAGATAAGAGCCGCAGTGTTTTCATGAACTACTGGGCCAATCCCAGCTACGGACAAAGCAATGAAGGCATTTACAGTAAAGTCTCTTATGCAGATTGTGATTTCTTTTTGATGGACGATCGCTGGTATCGCAGTGCCGATGATATGGAACCATTTATTAACGGCAAACCCAATCCTGATAAACGCATGTGGGGACCAACGCAAATGGAATGGTTAAAGAATTCGCTTATTTGGAGCAAAGCCAATTTTAAATTCATCGTAACCGGTAGTCAAACGCTGAATACAATTTCACCCGTAGATTGCTTGCAACATTACCCGGTAGAATTTAATGAACTTATTAACTTCCTGGCGGATCAAAAAATTAATGGCATACTTTTCTTAACCGGTGATCGTCATCACAGCGAGGTGATCAGGTACGATAGAAAAGATAATTATCCTTTGTATGATATAACGTCTTCTCCACTTACCTCCGGCGTTGCAAAAGTAAGTGGCAATGGAAACAAAGAGAAAGAAAATGCAGCCCGCATCAGTGGCAGTTTGGTTGAAGCTCAGAATTACACCAGGGTTTCTATAAGCGGTAAACCAAAAGAAAGAATAGTGAAGGTTGAATTCCTGGGTATAAAAGGAGATAAGCTGGGTGAATGGAGTATTAAGGAGAAAGACATTAAATGGCCGGTTGATAATAAATAAGCCCGATAACTTACAAGAAAAACTACTGCAGCATGACAATTCAATTTGGATATGAAAAAAACCAGGTCTTACAGGCATTGCGCTATCATTTTCTTTCCAAACCGGAAATAAAAGTGTTGCTGGTATTGGTGAATGTCTTTGCTATCGCATCGGCGGTGTTGTTTGCCTTAAAAAAAATACAGGGTCTTTCATTTCTTATTTTTTCTTTGTTATGGATGATGCTGATGCTGGTAATATGGCGTTTGCTGCCTGCAAGTATCTACAAAAGTGCGGCTACATTCCAGGATAAATTTTCCATGCGATTTGAAGACGATGGAGTAGAATTATCAAACCAGCAGGGTGCAAAAGCATGGCCCTGGAGCAACTTTAGCAGTTTCATGGAAAGTCCGTATTTTTTTCATTTGTATTTTGATGCAAGATCTTTTTTCCTGGTGCCCAAAGATGCATTCGCTGATCTTGATCAATTGCAGGCGGTCAGGCAATTGCTTAAAGCAAAGATTAATAAATCTTAATACGATCGGAATTGCCTTAATTTAAAGCCAATACATTCAACGCCACAACTGTGTTACAGCAAAATTGAGTATCTTGCAACCTCAATAAAACCTGTTTTCAAACGTTTTCCGATACAGGTAAATTAAACGAATATGCCTAAAGTAACTTTCAATAACAAAACCAAGCCTTTTTACAATGCTCTGAAGGCAAATGTTGATTCTTATTTTACTCAGAATAACATAAAATATACAGGAAACTGGGAGCTGTATAGTAAGGCGCTGGTATTGATTCCTTCTGCCCTTATATTGTATGTCGTATTGCTTACAGTAGCGATGCCGCCGGTACTGGCATTATCCCTTTGCGCATTGATGGGTTTTATTTTGGCCAGTATTGGATTTAATGTTATGCATGATGCCTGTCATGGAAGTTACTCCAGTAAAAAATGGTTAAATGAAATAATGGGCCTTAGTTTGAATGCGTTAGGCGGGAATGCTTTTATCTGGAAGTTTAAACACAATATTGTGCATCATACTTATACCAATGTAGATGGTGTGGATGATGATATCGCTAAAAGTCCGCTGATGCGTCAATGCCCTTCACAGAAATGGGTGCCTGCACACCGGTTTCAACATATCTATGTGGTTTTGGTGTATGCTATTTCTTCTATTGCGTGGGTGGCCATCATGGACTTCAATAAATATTTTCAACAAAAGATATTTACTACGCCGCTACAAAAAATGAGTGTGAAGGAACACGTGATATTCTGGCTCAGCAAAGTTTTATATGCGTTGTTTTATGTTGTTATTCCTGTAATGATGGTGGGATGGAAATATTGGGCATTGGGTTACGTATGTATGGAAGTAACATTGGGTTTGACACTGGCACTCATATTTCAATTGGCACACGTAGTTGAAGATGTAGAATTTGAGGCGGCTGCAGGTATGGAACATAAGCTGATCGAAAATGAGTGGGCCATTCACCAGGTAAAAACAACCGCCAATTTTGCTCCGAAGAATAAATTTATAAACTGGTACGTAGGCGGATTGAATTACCAGGTAGAACATCATCTTTTTCCGCGCGTCAGCCACGTTCATTATCCTGCTATCAGCGGAATAGTGGAAAAAACCTGTAAGGAATTTGATTTGCCTTATCATAGCAATCCAACTTTTGCAGGATCACTTTCATCGCATTTTAGAATGATGAAGCAATTAGGACAAAAACCAACGGGGGTAGCAGCTGCATAATAAATATTTACAGTTGACAGGTCACTTCACGCATTTTAATTTCCGCAATATTACCAGGCGTCGTTGAATTTTTTATAATATTGGCAGTGCGAGCTTTGATGTAATCAACTTATCCCTCAAATTAATGCTCATCTGGGTTTATATTTCGCCATTTCAAATATCTTCTTTGCATCTGTTTCAGTGATCTGTTTTGGAGAAAGTTCAGCATTTTTCTCGGCATAGGTTTTTACAATTTTCCAGCCTATCCACTGACCAATATTGCCAGGTGACTGTTCCGGCATTCCTTCAGTTTTGGGCGCTTCACCAATTAGGTTTTGAATGCTGATGGGGTCGGTTGTAAAGACATCATTATTTTGAATAATAAAACTCCAGATAAGACCTTCATTGTTTTCACACCAGTCGACCTGCGTTTGGGTATAGCCGGTAATTAAACTATCTGCTGCGGTGGGAGAAAATTTTTTTGTGAGCCACCATTGTTTTCCTTTCTCAATGATTTGTTCTATTAAGGAAGCACCTTTTGTTTTATCAGGATAAATATCTGCGGTAATGTTTTGTAAGCAATTTATGCTGATGTATTGCGGCTCAAAGCGTCGGCTGATATACTGTGGAAATTTATCAATGGCTTCGGGTGTATTGTAGGCACTGAAATTTTTTCCTAAAAACATTTGCAAACCTATGGCCATTGCATCACGGGTGAGTGCAACAGACGGATCTCCAATCAAACCCACATAGGTCACCACTTTTGGCAGCCGGTAATCTGGGTAATAATATTTTATATGCTGGAACCCTTTTTTTAATTCCGGCTCCAGGTTTTGCAGGCTGCTGAATTTTGTTTGTACGGAATCATATAACGGTCTGCTGTGATTGAGATAGGTCTTAATAGCCAACGTTAAATTAACGTTGCTATCTGCAGGTCCTGCTATTACTATATTTTGAATAAAGTCGTTGAAGAAATAAGGATATTTATTTTGTAATTCATGGAGGCCCGGTGTCAATTGTGATGTGTCTATCCGGAAAAAATCTTTATCGAATCGCGCAATGGTTGCGTCGGCTTTAACACCGGAAACATCGGGCCCGCTGTTATTGCTGCAACTGCTGGCAACAACAATCATCGTTAGAATGGCAAAATTCAATTTTAGCATGTTGTACAAACGGCAGGAGTTTAAGAATGTTGCAAAAGTAATTCTAAAATTAAACCTGTGCAGGCAGTTGATGAACCGGCTGGTTTCAATGGAAGTAATTTACTGTTTTTGCAAGAGGCCATTCGCGTAAATTTGTATTATGAAAATAGCAATGGCGCAACAGAATTACCACATTGGAAATTTTGAAAGCAACACAAAAAAGATAATTGACGCAACAGTGGTGGCGAAAAAAGCGGGTGCGGACCTGGTAATGTTTACGGAACTCAGTATTTGCGGATATCCTCCGCGTGACTTTCTTGAATTCAATGATTTTATCGATAAATGCTATGCGGCCATTGAAGAAATTAAACAATATGCGGATGATATAGCAATCATTGTGGGTTGCCCGCAAAGAAACCCCAGAAAGGAAGGAAAAGATCTTTTTAACGCAGCCTGGTTTTTATATGAAAAACAGGTGAAAGCGGTAATACAAAAGACCTGTTTACCTACATATGACGTATTTGATGAGTACCGTTATTTTGAACCGGCATTCGACTGGAACATTATTTCATTCAAAGGCAAGAAAATCGCGCTTACCATTTGCGAAGATATCTGGAACCTTGGAGATAACCCGTTATACCGCATTTGCCCAATGGATGAATTGATGAAACAACAACCGGATCTAATGCTGAATATTTCTGCATCGCCTTTCGATTATGATCATGATGATGATCGCAAAGAAGTTATCAGGGCAAATGTATTGAAATATGGATTGCCTATGTTTTATTGCAATGCAGTGGGTTCCCAAACAGAAATAGTTTTTGATGGAGGCAGCCTGGCTATGGATGCCAATGGCAACCTGCTGAGAGAAATGCATTATTTTGAAGAGGACTTTGCCATAGTGGAATATACCGGAACTAAAGCAACCGGTGTTTTACATCCACAGCCATCAGATTTATTTGACAGGGAAATGCGGGTTTCGAAAATCAGTAACCCGGATATGATTGTTGAATATATGGTAGCGGAAAAAAATATCCGCGAAATACATGCTGCACTCGTGATGGGGATCAGGGATTATTTTAAAAAAATGGGTTTTTCAAAAGCCATACTGGGCAGCAGTGGCGGCATCGACAGCGCAGTTACGCTTGCGCTTGCCTGTGAGGCCCTTGGCAGAGAAAATGTAAGGGCCGTCCTAATGCCTTCGCCTTATTCAAGTAATCATTCTGTAACTGATGCTGAACAGCTTGGTAAAAACCTTGGCAATCCTTTTGATATTATTCCTATCGAAAACATCTATGAAGCTTTTCTTCAAACATTGAAACCGATCTTTGGGGATCTGCCATTTAGCCTTGCCGAAGAAAACATTCAAAGCCGATCAAGAGGTAATTTATTAATGGCGCTAGCCAATAAGTTTGGATATATACTGCTCAACACATCCAATAAAAGTGAACTGGCAACAGGTTATGGAACTTTATATGGTGATATGGCTGGTGGACTCAGCGTATTGGGTGATGTATACAAAATACAAGTGTATGCACTCGCCAAATTTTTAAATAAGGATGCGGAAATTATTCCTCAAAACATTATAATAAAAGCTCCGTCTGCCGAATTAAGACCCAATCAGAAAGACAGTGACAGCTTACCCGAATATGAAATACTGGATAAAGTATTATATCAGTATATCGAAAGAAGACAGGATCCCAAATCGATTATTGCAATGGGTATTGATGAAGCGTTGGTAGCCCGTATCATAAAGTTGGTAAACAGCAATGAATATAAAAGGAACCAGTTTTGTCCCATTATCCGTGTTAGTTGTAAGGCGTTTGGTATGGGTAGAAGAATGCCGATTGTTGGAAAATACCTAAGTTAGCATGTATGGCGCATCCTTATGGTATACGTGTTTTTATTTATGGTATGAAGTTACAAGCCAGGAATGATTAGGATGCTTTTACCAGGTGATGACTTCAGACAAAAAAAGCCACCTGCTAAGAATAGCAGACGGCTGTTGGTTGTTTATGAAATCTAAAGTTTATTAATGTTTGAAGCGACCCGTATAACGACCTGAAATGCCACTCAAAGTTGTGTCTTTGTAAAGCTCCAGTGTATTTTCATTTATTATGCTAATCTTACTATCTCCGGCTATACTGAGGTTTGGTCCTGAAATAGAAAGTATGGTTTCATTTTCTTTAAAACTCCATGTGAAAGAAGAAGTCTGATCATCACCAATGTTGCATTTGGTAGCACCGTTATCATAAACACCAGTACCTGCAGCCGCAAAAAGTTCGGTATCATCTTTTTCACAAGAATCAACCGGAATATTTTGAGAGATGCCGGAAATGCTCACAGATACCGTTTCAATTTTCCATGCCTTCTGACTGAGTAATTCAGTCTTTGATTTAGATGAATTGGTATCTTTCTTACAGGAAACAAAAGCAACAATCATAAAACCAAGAACAAATGACTTCCTCATGTGGTATTTCATCATTGATTTTTTGTTTCAGCTATAAACTACATTTGAATGCTTTTATTGTTTGGTTCTGACCCTTTTCGCTTAACAAATAATTAGGTAAAGACACAGATTGGCAGAGGAATTGCAAGCTTGTAGTTCGTATTTTTACCTGAATTTGAAAGCAATCTGCCTGATAATGCAGGCCCTGTCAAAATTATAAAAATATAAGCACTGGTAATAATACGATTCCGGTAAATTAAAAAATCACTTTAATTAAAAAAAATATGCTCCAAACCGCAGAAGATATCCGCCAGTTAAATGAAAAAATACAATACCAGGGAGTTTTCATTGATCGATTACGCGAAGAGGTTGGAAGGATCATTGTGGGACAGCATTATATGCTGGATCGACTGCTTATTGGATTGCTGAGCAATGGACATGTACTACTTGAAGGGGTACCAGGACTAGCAAAAACACTGGCCATTAAATCACTTTCACAAGCCATCAAAGCCAAATTTAGCCGCATACAGTTTACGCCCGATTTGTTGCCTGCAGACGTTATCGGTACAATGATCTACCAGCAACAGAAGAACGAATTTGTTGTTCGCAAGGGACCTATCTTCGCCAATTTTGTACTCGCAGATGAAATCAATCGAGCACCTGCCAAGGTTCAGAGTGCGCTGCTGGAAGCCATGCAGGAAAGGCAGGTAACCATTGGCGATACCACCTATAAACTGGAAGAGCCTTTTCTTGTACTGGCTACACAAAATCCATTGGAACAGGAAGGCACCTACCCATTACCGGAAGCCCAAGTAGATCGGTTTATTATGAAAGTTGTGGTGGATTATCCTTCCAAAGCGGAAGAACAACTAATCATCCGTCAGAATGTACAGGGATTACAAATTCCCGGTATAAGCCAGGTTGTTTCTGTGCAGGAAATCATACAGGCAAAAGAACTGGTGCGCGACATATATATGGATGAGAAAGTTGAAAACTATATTCTGGATATTGTATTTGCAACGCGGTTCCCGGAAAAATACAACTTACAAAAATTAAAGCCACTTATTTCTTATGGCGGATCTCCCCGTGCGAGTATTAACCTGGCACTGGCCGCAAAAGCAAATGCATTTTTGAATAAACGCGGTTATGTGATACCGGAAGACATCCGCACCATTTCAAAAGATGTACTAAGACACCGCTTAGGACTTACTTACGAAGCAGAAGCGGAAAATGTAAATGTGGAAAATGTTATTGATGACATCTTGCATGCTATTAGTGTACCTTAAGTGAAATTATCTCCATTGCCGTGAATTTGAAAGACAGTCTTTCTTATCTATGGTACCAATTTCAGTAATTGAATAAACAAAGTTTAAGTTAAACCTTCCTTCTGATTCATATATATGCTGACAACCGCTGAAATATTAAAAAAAGTAAAAGAGCTGGAGATTAAAAGCAAGAAGATTACACAGCATCTGTTTACGGGAGAATATCATTCAGCTTTTAAAGGCAGGGGAATGAGCTTTCGCGAAGTGCGGGAATACTATCCCGGCGATGATGTACGATTTATTGACTGGAATGTAAGCGCCAGGTTTTCTCATCCATTTACCAAATTGTTTGAAGAAGAAAGAGAACTAACTGTGATGCTGCTCATTGATGTAAGTGCCAGCTCCCTGTTTGGGACTGTTCACGCAAAGAAAAAGGATTTGATAACAGAAATAGGTGCGGTACTCACTTTTTCCGCTGTCAGTAACAACGATAAAGTGGGGGTCATTTTTTTCAGCGATAAAGTGGAAAAATACATCGCTCCCAAAAAAGGTAAACAACATGCTCTTTTTATTGTGCGTGAATTGCTGACAGCAGAGCCTAAACGAAAAGGTACCAACCTAACTGAAGCATTAAGATTCTTTAATAATTCCACCCGTCAGAAAAGCATCTCTTTTGTGCTGAGTGATTTCCTGGATATCAACTTTGGGGATGCCATTAAGGTAGCTGGAAAAAAGCATGATATCATTGGTGTAAAAGTATATGATAAGATGGATGTGCAACTGCCCGATGCCGGGTTATTACAGGTAAGCGATGCAGAAACCGGCGAAACCAAATTAGTTGATAGCAGTGATTACTGGGTTAGACAACAATATGAAAAGCAATTTTTTGATCATACGGAATGGTGTAAAAGTGTTTTTCTGAAAAGTGGCAGTGATTTATTGCATGTGCGCACAGACGAAGACTATGTGAAAGTGCTGCAGAAATTTTTTATTGGCCGATCATGAATCAACACTACCAGACCAATTTCTTTGTATTAATGAAAAGAATTTTGTTGCATATTACTGCGTTCATTCTTTTTGCATTCTCATTTTCCTTTTGCTTTTCACAAAATGTTTCGGTAAAAGTTTCCATCAACCGTGATAAGATTGTTATAGGTGAACCTATTGAGTTGAAACTGGAAGCAAAAATACCAGCGGGTACAGATGCAAAATGGTTTCCGCTGGATACCATTGATCATTTCGAATTCATCAGCAAAGGCAAAATAGATACCGTAACAACGGCCGGTTCCAGGGATTTTTCCCAGACACTTACCATTACCAGTTTTGATTCGGGCAGGTGGTCAATTTCATCCTTTCCGCTCGCTATTGGCAACAAAGAATACCTTACTGATTCTCTCGCAGTATCGGTCGCTTATTCAAATTTTGATCCCAACCAGGATTATCATGATATAAAAGATATACTGGAAGTTCCCAATGAAGACTTGAATTTTATAAATTGGATCATTGCGGGTCTTGCTGTTGTTTCTTTACTGGCCATTATCTGGTTCCTTAGAAAAAAGACAACTGTTCAGCAGACGGACATTGTAAAGAAACCCAGTTCTAAATTATCTCCCCTTGATGAAGCACTGCAAACATTGTTTGATCTGCAAAAGCAGGGATATACCAATGGAGCAGTTAAGACATTTCATACAGGTTTAAATGATACATTGCGATGGTACCTGTACCGGAAGACAAATACAGCTACGATGGAAAAAACAAGCGGTGAACTGATGCTGCAGATAAAACAATTCAACATGCCCAACAATGAATTCATTGGTCTGGCGCAGTCACTCCGAATGAACGATGCAGTAAAGTTTGCAAAATTTCAACCAGATGCCTCCGAGAACGAACAATCATGGGATATAATAAAAAAATCGATTGAGCAATTGGATAAAATTATTTCATCATAACAAGTCTTAATTTATAACGTTGGTTTTTGACTATTTTAAAAATATAGATTTTGCCCATCCCTGGTTATTGTGGTTGTTGTTGCTAATGCCTGTTTTAAGTTGGTGGTATTTTAGCAAACAGCCGCGGCACCAGGGAAGTGTCTTGATTTCTTCTATCCTGAAAGTGAAATCTATCAGTTCCTGGAAGAATACGTTCAGGCACATCCCTTTTGTTTTTCGATTGCTGAGTATAGCCTGTATTATTTTTGCGCTGGCCCGCCCGCAAACAAGGAATGATGAAGAACTGGTGAATGGAGAAGGCGTCGATATTATTCTTTGCATTGATGTAAGCGGGAGTATGATGGCGCAGGACTTCACACCCAACAGGATGGAAGCCGCAAAAGAAGTTGCAGGAAATTTTGCAGCCAATCGTCCAACAGACAGAATTGGGTTGGTAATTTTTTCTGGCGAAAGTTTCACTTTGTGTCCGCTTACTACTGATCAGCATGTATTAAATGAACAGATTGCAAATATTCAGAGCGGTTTGCTGGAAGATGGCACAGCAATCGGTTCCGGGCTCGCAACCAGTGTAGACAGGTTGCGTTCTTCCAAATCAAAAAGTAAAGTGGTGATATTGCTTACAGATGGAGAAAACAATGGCGGACAGATTCCACCGCTTACCGCTAAAGAACTGGCTAAAGCTACCGGCGTAAGAGTGTATACGATAGGGGTAGGAACGGAAGGTTTTGCGCAAACGCCCATGCAAACACAGAGCGGCGCAGTGGTGATGCAACGGGAGAAAGTAAATATTGACGAAAAATTACTTACACAAATAGCCAATGAAACAGGGGGAAAATATTTCAGGGCAAAAGACAATGAAAGCCTTAAAAATATTTATGGAGAGATTGATAAACTCGAAAAATCAAAAATTGAAGTAACTGCATTAAAAAGATATTCCGAAAAATTCTTTCCTTTCGCCATTGCTGCAGTTTTATTGCTATTGCTGGAAATGTTACTGCGTTTCACATTGTTTAGAAAATTTCCCTGAACCCGACTTATTATCTTATTCCATTCATTCATGTAAATTAGCTGCCAGATGAGAGCATTCGTTTACAAATCAACCGGTAGCTGGTATATCACCAAAACTTCAGATGGGCAAATCTATAATGCCCGTATGAAAGGCATTTTTAAAATGGATGAGGGCATTACATCAACCAATCCAATAGCTGTAGGTGATGAAGTGGAAATTGAAATGGAGAATGAACTGGAACACGCCGTAACCATAACGCGTATCTATGAACGACGGAATTACATTAACCGGCAATCTCCTTCACATAAGAGACAGCACCATATTATAGCATCCAATCTGGATCAATCATTGTTATTTGCTACACTTAAGGAGCCAAGAACATCTGAAGGTTTTATTGATCGTTTCCTCGTAACCTGTGAGGCCTATCATGTTCCGGCTATCATTGTATTTAACAAGACGGATATTTATAAGAGAAAGGAGTTGGACAAACTAAAGGCATGGACCACTATGTATGAGGCTATCGGCTATAAAGTTGTTGCCATGAGTGTAAAAGAAAATTACGGAGTTGATGAATTAAAAACATTGCTTCAAGACAAAGTAACGCTTATGAGTGGTCATTCTGGCGTTGGGAAATCTTCCTTTATCAATTCGGTATTTCCAGATTTGGTCCTGCGTACACAGGAGGTAAGTGATTGGAGCGGCAAAGGATTACACACTACTACGTTTGCAGAAATGTTTGATTTACCACTGGGCGGGAAAATCATTGACACCCCTGGTATCCGTGAATTTGGTATTGTAAACATTCCGCGTCAGGAGCTCTCTCATTATTTTCCCGAAATGCGCAAACTCATCAATGATTGCCAGTTCAATAATTGTTTGCACACCAATGAGCCAGGCTGTGCGGTAAAAGCTGCTGTAGCCATTGGTGCGGTTACAGAGGACCGTTATGTGAGTTATTACAATATTTTGGAATCAATGGAAGATAAAACCTATTAAACCCCTGCCGCAAAAAAAATCCGCCCGGTTAGGGGCGGTTTTGACATGTGCAAGAGTACGGATTAAAGAGAGCGTTTATGATAAATATTTTCTGGCAGTGTTAATCATTAGTTTTGTTTCCAGGAATTGCGCTACCTCTACTACTGCATCGTTATCCCGGCGCGGCGCTTCACGAAACTTGTGCGGATAGATTGAAATACCTGTATAAATGTTATAGTGCAGGATTAAAGTATGACCCTTGTAGTTAAAGTCCCATACCAGGGAATCAAAATCGTCCAACTTACTGAGGAATTTGATATGCAGATCATCACTCAGAATATCGGCCACTTCGTAAAAACGTTTAAGGCCGCAATCATCGTCAATCACTGCTTCGGTACATCCGAAGTCGGTACGTAAAGTTAAGCTCATATGTACGGATTTTGGGTCTATAAATAATTCCGATAAAATCAGAATAAGTACTCTTAACTTTTGAATTTGCCGGCTTTCGGAACCTTTTCCCCTGACAGCACTTTTTCAGCACCGGTATTTTTTCCATTGGCAGGGCAACCATATTTTGGTCCGAATAATTTATTCCAAACACCACAGGAAGACATCGTACAAGCCAGGGTAGCTAATAGAAGCAAACTGAATATTGAACGTGTTTTCATTTGAATGATTTATAACTACAGTACAACGATATAAATTTATAAATATTTTGCAGCAGGTGCAAGCAATCAAATATAGTTTCGATGAATGGACGGAAATAGTCGACTGAAGAAAAAATGAAGACTGTAATAAGGAGTAAGGATAAGGCCTTATCAATTTCCGCCTGTTGCAATTGAGGTTCCCTATACCTTTTTCTTTACCCCTCATACTTGTTTTTCTCTAAACCATCCTGCATACCGGACATAATTATTGGCAATGCGATCAATTTCTCCATGAATATGTTCCGGTGAAATTTCTTTTACTTTTTTAGCGGGTACACCTGCATAGATACTTCCGGCATCGCAAATTGAATTTTCAAGAACCACGGCTCCGGCTGCTATAATGGTATTGCTATGAATGATGGCGTTGTCCATTACGATAGCCCCCATACCAATCAATACATTGTCGTGTACCGTACATCCATGTACAATAGCATTATGTCCTATTGAAACATTATTACCTATTATTGCTTTTGTTTTCTGATAAGTAGCGTGAATGATGGCACCGTCCTGCACATTTACTTTATTTCCCAAACGGATGCTGTTGACATCACCCCTCACTACTGCATTGAACCATATACTGCAATCGTCGCCTGTTTCCACATCGCCCACAATTGTGGCATTTGGTGCAATAAAACAATCTTTTCCAAACGTTGGCGAAACGCCTTCAACAGGAAGAATTACGGGCATAATTAAATTTTTAGGATGTCAGCTTTTAAATATACATCAGCAATTTATTTCGACGCATACCTGTACTGTTTTAAAATTAACTTCGCAGCACAAATATCAAAATTCTTTGCGGCTTTGCCCCCGCTTTGCGTTCTTTGCTTTAAATATATTTTTCTATTATGAATCAGCGCGAAATGTTCTTTAAGCATGTGGCGCAAACTTCACCTGCTCCCATTGCGCTGGAAATAGCCAGAGCGGAAGCAGTTTGGTTGTATGATGCAAATGGAAAAAAATATATTGATTTGATAGGAGGCATCAGCGTAGCTAATATAGGCCATCGTCATCCTGAAGTAGTGGCTGCTATAAAGAAACAGGCAGATGAATATTTGCATGTATTGGTGTATGGAGAATTTATACAATCACCGCAAACACAATACGCAACACTGCTGGCAGATCATCTACCAGCTTCGCTCAATACTGTTTTTTTTACCAATTCCGGCGCCGAAGCCACGGAAGGCGCTATGAAACTTGCAAAAAGAGTAACTGGTAAAACTCAAATCATCGCGTTTAATAATGCCTATCATGGCTCAACGCAAGGAGCTATTAGCATAATAGGAGACGAATACTGGCGCAATGCATTCAGACCTTTGTTGCCAGGCGTATTGCACCTGCCGTTCAATGCAATTGCGTCACTTGACTCAATCAATAATAAGTCAGCTTGTGTAATTGTTGAAACCGTTCAGGCAGAGAGTGGAGTTACCGCACCAGACATAGAATGGTTACAGGCAGTTAAAAAAAAGTGTGCAGATCTGAATGTATTATTAATACTGGATGAAATACAGGCGGGTTTTGGAAGGACGGGAACATTATGGGCTTTTGAACAATATGGTATAGTGCCCGATGTGTTGTTATTGGGTAAAGCATTGGGTGGCGGTATGCCGTTGGGTGCGTTTATTGCCGATAATAAATTAATGCGCACATTGACTGAAAACCCGGTGCTTGGTCATATTACTACATTTGGTGGACACCCTGTATGTTGCGCCGCTGGTTTGGCAGGGATGCGCGCATTGTTGACATCAAATTGTATTGAGCAGGTAAGATCAAAAGAACAACTTTTCAAGAAATTATTGAAACATGCGCTGATAAAATCAGTCCGCTCTGCCGGACTGTGGTTTGCGATAGAATTTGAAAATTTTGAAATCAATAAAAAAATAATAGATGCCTGTCTTGCAAAAGGCGTACTAACCGACTGGTTTTTATTTGCACCGCAGTGTATGCGCATTGCACCACCGCTAATTATTACGGAACAGGAAATAACAGATGCCTGCGATATTCTGTTGCAATGTATTAATGAATCATAATTATTCTACTTCAACAATCATTTCCACCTCTACACATGTATTCATTGGCAACGATCCCATGCCTACAGCAGATCGTGCATGTTTGCTCTTGTCTCCAAAAACTTCCACCATGAGGTCTGAAAATCCATTGATGACTTTTGGATGATCCATAAAATTGCTTTCGCAATTGACCATTCCCAATACTTTTACGATGCGTTTTACTTTATTCAAATCACCAATTTCTGCTTTCAAAGCTGCCAATGCATTGATGCCTGTTAATCTTGCTGCATCATATCCTTCCTGGATGCTGAGATCCTTTCCTACTTTGCCGGTGATATAACTGCCATCTGTTTTAAGCGGGCCTTTGCCTGCAAGGAAAATTAAATTCCCGGTTCTCACAGCATTTACATAAGTGGCCACTGGTTTTGCGGGAACAGGTAATATAATACCTTTTTCTTTTAATTTTTGTTCTATTTCCTGGCTCATAACTGAAGTAATTATTACAATTGATAGTAAGGACAATACTATTTTTTTCATACAGCTTGATTAAATAAATTTAAAAACAACTGCTGCCAATAAGCCACCCATAATAGGACCCAGTACTGGTATCCATGAATAGGACCAGTCGCTATCTCTCTTACCGGGAATTGGTAAAATAAAATGCATTATTCGCGGACCCAGATCTCTTGCCGGGTTGATGGCATAACCAGTTGGTCCGCCCAATGATAAACCAATACCCAATACAAGCAATCCAACCGGTAATGCATCCAATGCACCTAAGCTGCTACCCGGTGCAGCAATATATAATGCTCCAAAAACCAACACAAAAGTGCCGACCATTTCTGTGATCAGGTTATTGGGTGAACTGCGTATTGCGGGTGAAGTACAGAATACCGCCAATTTTGCATCTGCATCTTTGGTTTGAACAAAATGTAATTTATAGCTTAACCATACCAGTAAGGCGCCGAGCATTGAACCCAGCATCTGGCCTGCTATATATTGGGGCACATCTGCCCAGGTAAATTTATCTCCTATATAAGCCATTGCGATGGTAACTGCCGGATTGAGGTGCGCTTTACTAAAATGAGATGCAACAAAGACGCCGGTGAATACAGCAATGGCCCAACCAAATGTGATGGCAATTAATCCGCCACTATTACCTTTTGTTTTGTCCAGCACCACATTGGCTACTACTCCATTTCCCAAGAGAATAAGAATGGCTGTACCAATGAATTCACCCAAAAAAGCATGCATAAGCGTTAGTTTGAAGTTTGTAATGGAATATTTGAAGGGATATAATTTTTTGCAGTTGTTTGAAATGCAGTTACCTGTTCAGTAATCCAGTTTTGATCTTTCTGCATAAGTCCCGCCATAATCAGGGCAACCGATGGCGCAGCCTCTGATGCAGCTTTTGCATCGAGTAACAATGCGCGGGTTCTTCTGGCCAACGCATCTTCCACCGTCATACACATTTCTTCCTGCACGGCCCATACAATTTCAGATTTTGTATAAGGCAGTCGCTCATGTAATTTTTCTTTCAATGTAAGATCTGCTGCTTCAAGCGATCTTATAAAAGACAAGTCACTTCCATAATAATATTGATCATCACTATAGTCCTCTATAATTTGCGCGCCATGTATCGGAAGCGATGTAGTGATGCAATCTTTCGGGGTGAGTATATTATTGATGGCAGCAATATTCACCACATCCTCTGCCATTTTCCTGTAAGTGGTCCATTTACCTCCCAATATATTAATCAAACCAGAAGCTGCGATGGTTATTACATGATCTCTGGAAAGTTCGGCAGTTTTTTTACTGTCGGCTTTAACCAGCGGGCGAAGTCCGGCGAAAATACTTCTGACATCATGGATGGTTGGATCTTTTGTAAGATAGCGTCCTATATGGTGAATAATAAAATCTACTTCACCCGCCAAAGCCTTTGGTTCTTCGGTGATCTTACTGACAGCTGTATCCGTAGTTCCGACAATAACTTTTTTATGCCAGGGGACTGCGAACAGAACACGGCCATCATCTGTATGCGGAATCATGATAGCGCTGTTGCCAGGTAAGAATTCTGCATCCAATACAATATGAATTCCCTGGCTCGGTGTAATGGTTTTTGTTTTTGACGCTTCATCCATTTGTTGAATGGCATCACTGAAAACACCTGTTGCATTGATCAATGCTTTACAATGGACTCCATATTCTTTTCCACTCAATAAATCTTTTACCTGCACACCATTAATCTTTCCATTTGTTTTCAACAGACCCGTAACGGTGCAATAATTCAATACACAGGCATTCTGCTCTGCGGCAGTTTGTGCCATATTGATGGCCAGTCTTGCATCATCAAATTGTCCATCGTGATAGATAACTCCACCGCGCAGGTCTGTTGGATCAAGTGTGGGAGCCAGTGCCAGCACTTCTTCTTTACCTAACCATTGTGAGGGTCCCAGTCCCAGGTTGCCACTCATCCAATCGTATACTTTTAGACCAAGACCATAATAAGGACCTTCCCACCATTTATAATTGGGAACAATAAAGGATTGATTTTTTACCAGGTGCGGTGCATTCTGTTTTAGAGTGCCACGTTCTTTTAACGCCTCCATTACTAATTTTATATTTCCCTGCTGCAGGTAACGCACACCACCATGTACAAGTTTGGTAGAACGGGATGAAGTGCCTTTTGCAAAATCTGTTCTCTCAAATAATATGGTTGAATATCCGCGGGAAGCCGCGTCAATAGCTGCACCCAGGCCGGTAGCACCGCCGCCGATGATACAGATATCCCAGTCACCCTTATGCGCTTCCAGCGCCTGAATCATTGATTGTCGCTTCATGGTTATACAGCATTGTGTTCTCCGCTATGTTTGTTTGTTGTGTTACCTGATGTTCTGATGACCATTGTTTACATGTTGAACTGAGCGTAGCAACGATGCCTCATTGATATTCAAATGCCGGTACCAAAATATTATTGACTATCATCGGCCCATGCAATACTGGCTTTTACGGCCCGCTGCCAGCCATGCATAAGCGCTTTTACGGTTGAAGCCGGCATAACGGGTTTAAAGGTTTTATCTACCTGCCATTGTTTTTGTATTTCTTCCACGCTGCTCCAGTAACCAACCGCCAATCCTGCAAGATAAGCTGCACCGAGGGCGGTAGTTTCATATACTTTTGGTCTTATGACCGGCACCTGCAAAATATCACTTTGAAATTGCATCAACAGGTTATTGATCGTTGCACCACCATCTACCCTTAATTCTTTTATGCTGATTCCTGAATCGGATTCCATTGCTTTCAATACATCGGTGGTTTGATAGGCAATGCTTTCCAGCGAAGCCCTGGCAATATGTTCTTTTGTAGTACCGCGGGTTATACCAAACATAGCGCCCCGCGCATATTGGTTCCAGTGAGGTGCTCCCAATCCCGCAAATGCAGGCACAACATATACACCACCGGTATCTTCAAATTTTTTGGCCAGTGTTTCTATCTCTGCTGCAGAACGGATGAGTTGCAGGCCATCGCGCAACCATTGTACAACGGCGCCACCAATAAAAATACTTCCCTCCAATGCATACTCCGTTTTGTTATTTATTTTCCATGCAATGGTGGTGAGCAAATTATTTTTAGAAGTAACGGCTTTATCGCCGGTATTCATCAACATAAAGCAACCGGTGCCATAAGTATTTTTTACCATACCCGGTTGGGAACACATTTGCCCAAACAAGGCGGATTGCTGATCACCTGCAATGCCTGCAATGGGTATGTTGCTGTGTTCTGTAACACCATATTTTTCACTTGATGCTTTTACTTCCGGTAAAATATTGCGGGGGATATTAAAAATAGATAATAGTTCTTCATCCCATTCACCCGTATGAATGTTGAGCAGCATGGTTCGGGATGCATTGGATACATCTGTGATATGCAATTTACCGCCTGTCAATTTCCATATGATCCAGCTATCAACGGTACCAAATGCCAATTGACCTTTGCCTGCTTTTTCTCTTGCACCCGGAACGTTATCCAGGATCCATTTCAATTTGGTAGCAGAAAAATATGCATCGATAATCAATCCTGTTTTTTGCCGGATGATGGCGGCCATGCCTTTTGCTTTTAGTTCATCACAGAAAGATGCCGTGCGACGGTCCTGCCATACGATGGCATTGTAAATAGGTGTACCGGTTTGACGATCCCACACGATGGTAGTTTCCCGCTGATTGGTGATACCAATGCCAGCTATCTGGCTGGTAGTAATATTTTGCTTGGCATATACTTCTGCCATTACACTGAACTGTGTGCTCCAGATTTCTTCTGCATCATGTTCTACCCAACCGGGTTGCGGATATAGCTGTGTAAATTCTTTTTGTGCTGTAGTAATGATATTGCCATCGTGATTGAATAATATAGCCCTTGAGCTGGTAGTTCCCTGGTCGAGCGCAAGAATATAAGCGTTTTGCATAAGCAGCCGTTAATTATAAAGGTAAGGTAGTAAAAAATGAAGAAGAACCACCCGAAGCCCCGGCGGTTATATTTTTATTAATGATGACCTTTTAACCTGAAAATAATCTTTGCAATGAATACGATATTTAATTGGCAGGTAATTTTGGACACGTACATTTGAGAATCATTAACCTTAAACCTTGAATATGATCATTCTTTTTTATTTACCAGACTGGTAACAAAATTTTTCACTTCATTTTTTCTTCCGCGCTGACAGCGGCAACTGTCTTATCCCGCCCCCCGGTAAAACTTTATTCCAGCCGTAAAAAATTCAATATGACCCGTTGCATTTTTACAAAGCCAGCTGATTGGTCAGCAACGTTATGTAAAATCCTGGTAGCATGGGTTTTTATCCCATGCAATATCATAATAAAATTCTCGTGGAATAACCATTAATATTATTCGTATTTCAATACTTAATCTTTAAACCTAAACTGTTTATGAAATCAACTCAACTGAAAGGCTTTTTACAGCCTGTGACTTTATTTGTTCTTTCCATTTTTATTTTTTCTTCCTGTAAAAAAGATTTTCCACCAAGGCCCAATAAGCAGGTGGTGCTGGTAGCTGGGTATGAATCCAATGGTGAAGTAAATGTTGCCAAATGCTGGATAGACGGGCAGGAACTGGTGCTGTCTGACGGAAACTATGAAGCAAAGGCCAATGCTGTTTCTGCATCTGGTAATAATGTATATGTTGCCGGCGTAGACAATAACCAGGCAGTTTATTGGGAAAACAATATTGAAATAAAACTTCCGGTTACTTCCTCCTTTTCTACAGCAAATGCTATTTATATTTCCGGAAATAATATTTACATAGCAGGTACAGACGGACCACAGGCAGTCTATTGGAAAAATGGAAAAGAAATTGCACTTCCCGGTACCGGCTTTTCAAAGGCAAATTCAATTTTTGTAGTAAAAAATGATGTATACGTTGCCGGTATAGATCGGGATGGTATGAGCATTTATGCCGCATATTGGAAAAACGGAATAGAAAAAATATTGGGTCAGGCAAATTCAGGAGCGGGTTTAACCAGTGCTCAATCAATATTCGTTTCCGGAACAGATGTACATGTAGTAGGTTATTTTGCCGGTGGGGCGACGACATTCCCCGTTTATTGGAAAAACGGAACGTCAACGCATCTTAACCTGCCGTTGGATTCATACCAGAATATACCGGGAAGTGTATTTGTTAGCGATAACAACGTTTATATAGCCGCTTCTACCCGTTATGCCAATCCAAAAGCTCCTGATGCGATATACTGGAAAAACGGTGAAATATTCATTCTTTCCGGAAACGCCAGCGCAACAGCTGTTTATGTCTCCGGTAAAGATATCTATGTTGCAGGTACTAAAGAAACGTCTGCTGCATACTGGAAAAATGGAACGGAAGTAAAACTGACTGATGGAACGCAATACGCTTTTGCTACTTCAATTTTTGTAAGTAAATAGTATTTCTTTTACAGAGATTTCATTAATGCTGCAAATTACTCACTGTTAATGGACGGTGATTTGCAGTTTTATTTTTTGATACAACAAAAGTCTTTCCCTGATTTAATTGCTGTTCAACTGCAAAGTCATCTTGACTAACCACAAAGTGGTATTGCCACGCCGTTATTATTGTGATACATTTAAATAATACTTTTATATAAGTAGATATTATCTGTTCCGGTAAATAATTTACATCCTGCGAAAATTTAAGTCCGCCCGTAAGTTTCCTTCTCTTTGATATTTTACGACTACTGAGTGCATCATTAGTATCCAAGCAGCGTATTTGTAATTCGTTTATAAAAATTAAAACCTTTTTTATGAAATATTTCTTCATTGGGCGCATGTTCCGGTTATCCGGGTTATTTGTACTGGGTATTTTGATAATGACTTCCTGTAAAAAAGATTGCCCACCTATTAGTGGCCATGCGGTACTTGTTGCGGGATATGAAGCAATGGGTGAAATCAATTATGCAAAATATTGGGTGAATGGAACGGAAATAACCTTATCTGATGGAACAAATGATGCGATAGCGAATTCAATTTTTTCTGTTGGCAACAATGTTTACATAGCCGGAACAGATGGCGGTCCCGTATATTGGAAAAATAATATTGAAAGAAGACTTCCGGTTATTTCTGCATTTGATCTCCATGCCAATTCAATTTTTGTATCCAATAATAATATATTTGTTGCTGGCACGGATAGCGGAGCAGTTTATTGGAAAAACGGTCATGAAGTAAGACTTGATGCCGTTAGTCCGCAGCCATATTATCCACCGGGCAAGCACCCATCAGCAGCCAATGCTGTTTTTGTTTCAGGAAATGATGTGTATGTATCCGGTTCCGATGGTCACAATGCTGTTTATTGGAAAAATGGAGTAGAAACGACAGTTGCACCAGGTCCGGCCATTGGTCAATCAATTGTAACCTCAATTAATGTATCAGGAAGCGATGTGTATACAGACGTTGTGACATTTGGGGGTGGACGCGTTATTATGGTATGTTATAAAAATGCTGTTGAGATTTTCGGTGCGTTGGGTTGGAGCACCCAGGTTTTTGTAACAGGTAGTGATGTATATGTATCAGGGGAGATAATAAATGATTTTAGTAACGGAGGAGCAGTCTATTGGAAAAACGGCACAGTTGTAAATCTTACTCCTAATCCACCTCCGCCAGTGGATAATTACCCCGCCCGTGCGAACTCCATTTATGTTGCGGGATCAAATGTATATGCAGCCGGGTTTGTTTACAATGGAACAACAGATGCTGCAGTCTATTGGAAGAATGGTGTGGAAACGCCACTTACAAATGGAACAAACAATGCAATAGCAACTTCAATATTTGTCCGGTAATTTTTGCCATTGGTCAAAAAAATAATAACCCGGACAATTAAATGTGCGGGTTATTATTATTAAGACTTCAAATATATCAACGTTAAAACACCAGCCTGAAACTAAAGAATATTCCAAAGCGTTTAACCTTCTCCGGTGGTAAGGGCCTGGGCAGTACGCGCCAGACAAAATCCAGCCGGAATACTTTGAGAATATTATCTACACCGGTACCCAATTCCATATATGTTTTTCCATCCAGTGAATTGAACTGTTTGGTAAATGGATAATCCAGCGATGAATTATATTGTTTATTTGCATCACTTAGACTTCCCCATAAACCTTTGGCTGTCCAGAACTGCCGGAATTTCAATTTGCGGGTGAATGGAATGAAACGGAATAAACCATTGCCAAAATTATGTTCAATGCCAAAGCCAAGGTACCGATCATGAAGGTATTCCCAACGGTTTAATAAACTATATGCATACTTGTTATAGTAGTAAATTTCATTTCCTGGTGCTACATCCAATAACATAAAGGGAAGCGTTCCAATGGTTTTACCAGCAAACACATTATAGTAAATACTTCCATAAGGAGGTATTTTCAGATAGTCTGAAACGCTGGCCGAAAGCTTTGTATAATTATAACTGCTGTTGAGCACACCGCTGATTCCTTTTGAAATTTTTACTTCACCAATGGGATAGGGGCTGCCAAGACTATAGCGGTAGAAAGTATTTTCAAGAAATTTTTCAAGATAGGCAAAACGGAATTTTATGGAGGTCTCAAAATTATTCAGTGGCTGTCCGTTGATTTCTTTCCGATAAAGACTGTCGGGCGGCAGGTTTCTCAAAAGGTCATATTTTTTATTTGCGCCACTGAGTGTTACAGAAAAACCTGAATGCCATTCTTTGAATAGATCAAGTCTTTTTTCTTCTGTGAATAAAAACTTAATAGGAACACCACTTTTACGAATGGCCAATGCAAAAATATTATCCTGGCTTACTTCATCCAGGTATTGCTGGCCGTAATCAATGTCTTTGGAATATTTACCGTAGATGTATACACGGGGATGTTTGCTGAATAAATACATGGCATCGCCCTCATACTTGAATTTCCGATCACCAAAGCCATAGGCCAGGTACCCGTGCAGGATCAGGTTTTTATTGAAACCTTTGTTGGTTCCCAAATCCCAGCGGAGACGCAGGCCTTCCAATACATTTGAATAAATCCAGTTTTGCCAGGGACCTATTTCTACATTGCCAATATTCAGGTAACCAGTTGCTATAAAATTGATATAGTTGGTGTATTTAATAAAGAGCGGCATTTTCTGCAGCGTATCAATCATCGCATAAACGGATCGTTCATTTTTACTGAGTTCTTCGTGGCGTTGATCTTTCCAATAGTCATCTGCCTGTTCACGCGCACCCTTCACAAATTCCACTTCCTGTATTATCTTGTTTTTTTTCAATGAGTCTTCAATGAAGGGTTGATCCCGGATCACATTTCTATAGGTGGTAGTCTTACGGGCAATTACACCAAACCTGGTTTTGCCAATCGGGGCTATATCAACAACAAACTTATCTTTAGCAAGGAACCAGGTGCTGTCGTCGATCATTTTAAATTCCTGTATCAGGCTCAACTTGTCAACAAAATTGATATTGGCTTCGGCAGAAAGATACATGGTCATCTTTTGGATGGCCCAGGTGGTATCATGCACCCAGCAATCTCCCTGGAACGTATTTTCTCCTTTTCGTTTAGGGGTAAACGACATATGTATCAACCGCTGCCCGCTCACCATCTGGCTGTCCAGCACTTTGTATTGGTAGTACCCGTCGCCATTATCGCTGATGGGACTTACAAATTGTTTATCAAATACGGGGATAAAATTAGCATATACATTTACGTTGGCGTCTGTTCCACCCAGTAGTTTGCTTACACTTTCATTGTTGACGCCTTCTGATTTACTTCCTTTAATTATTTCACGGGTTTTGAAAGGCGATTTCTGGTAGTAATAATCAGAAATGGTCTCAGTAAGAAATACCGGTAAAAATGGAGGTCCTTCAGATGTATCTACATTGTTGAATACAAATCCAAATGGACGCAGCAATTTCATTTGCTGCATTTTTTCTTTGTTGATCCGGTTGAGATCCAACTCCATTTTATTGTACAGCTCGTAAGTGAAATTGTTGAAACGATACCGGTCGTTTTGCTTTTTGTGCTTCACAATTCTCTTCCACATCAGGTAACCGCGATCTATTTTTCGTTTTACGATTACTTCAGAAACTATTTTACCACGGTCCATGTTTACCACCAGGTCAATTTCATTATTGATGGCACGATGGATATAAGCCGTATCTATAAATAGTTTAAAGTCTTTATAGCCAACATATGTAACCAGTAAAGTGTCAGTAGGCCATTCATCAAAGCGGAAAGCAAAATTGCCGGCTGAGTCACTCAGTTTTCCGGCCCCGGACTTTATAAAATTTATAGAAGCAAAAGGCACACGCTCATCACTGAGCGCATCTTTGATATAGCCCCTTATGACTTTGTTTTGCGCGGAGGCAGGATGAGCTAGCAGGTAAGCGACAAAAACCAGGAATACGATTCTGTAAGATGCAGGTTTAAAAAAATTCATACAACCTCAAAAATAGCGCATAACGGTCAATTGCCCCTGCCGGTTATAGAAACTATGACTTTCATTTGACAAATCATTTGGATTATTTGGTAATTTGTTTTTACTTTGTGTTTCAAAGTGCTTTTTATATGAATGAACAACAACAAAGCTACGAGGCATTAAAGAACATCAAACAGATGATGGAGCGAAGCAGTCGCTTTATCAGTTTAAGTGGCTGGAGTGGCATTGCTGCAGGTCTTTGTGCATTGGGTGGTGCAATAACTGCCAGGTACTATATTGATCATTATCAGGGGATCGCAGAGGACGGAGGTCCCCTTTATATCGAAAGAACATTGATGACGATCGCGGCTGCAACATTTGTCGCGGCTTTTACTCTTGCTTTCCTCTTCACGTACACGCGTAGCCGCAAACAAGGGATAGCTGTGTGGGGATCGGCAGCAAAGCGGTTAATGTTTAATACAGCAATTCCTTTGCTTACAGGCGGTATAGTGGTTTATAAATTACTTGAATTAAATTATTATGGATTGATAGCACCTGTTTCGCTCATTTTTTATGGGCTTGCATTAATAAATGGAAGTAAATATACATTGGGGGAAGTAAGATACCTGGGATATTGCCAGTTAATACTGGGCTGTATCAATTTGTGGATACCCGGCAATGGTCTTTATTTTTGGGCAGCGGGTTTTGGTATATTACACATTATATATGGTATACTGATGTGGAACAAGTACGAGAGAAAGACAACGGAATAATTAAAAAGAGGCATGAAGAACCCGATAGAAAATCTGAATAAAATTTTTGACAGCCGTATCCGCCTGGGCATCATGAGTGCGCTGGTTGTAAATGCCGAAATTAATTTTAATGACCTGAAGGAATTGATTGATGTAACAGATGGAAACCTGGCATCCCATTTAAAAACCCTGGAAGAAAATGGATTTATTAAAGTGCAGAAAGGTTTTATTGGAAGAAAGACCAACACTACCTATACAATTACCAAAGCAGGAGAGAAAGCATTCAAACAACACCTGGAAGCTTTGGAACAAATGATAAAGTCAATGAGTTAATTTTTTTTATGACTACACTTTGAAATACAAAGCACTTTTTATGAATAATGGATTGAAAGCTTTTAAACTGGCAGCATTGATATGGATCATGACCAGTATTGTGTTTGGAGCTGGCTGGTTATTATACAGTATTTTTTTCTATAGCGGCATGGATGCATGGATCTGTATTCTTGCTACATTTTGTGCTTCAATTTTCAGCCTGCCCGTTTTATTGATGCTGTCAATTGCTATGGTAGTGATCCAAAAGTATTGCAATCAATTAATCCATAAGATTGGCTGGTTATTGCTCACCAGTTTTCTATGCACCATTCCTTACGGTTTAATATGTGGTAATTTTCTTACTGATCTTTTTTTGCAAAGTAATTTTGAACAACGCTACCTGTTGCGCTCACTCTCTGCTGCGGGTATCTTATTTGTCTGCGCCGGCATTGCAATGCTGATAACTTCCAAAAACCTGTTACAATTTTTTACAACTATACCTGGAAATATTTATCAATCACTTCAAACTAAACAAACAATGGAAACAACACAACCCGATTACCCCATGCCGGAGGAAAAATCTCATTCCAATAGGACTTTATTTAAAGGAATTATAACCGGCGTCCTTATACTTTTAATGATGATACCTACTGTTTTTGTCAGTAACCTCGTAACCGAAAGAGAGCAGCGACAAGCCGAAGTAGTGAAAGAAGTTAGCAGTAAGTGGGCATCGCAGCAACTCATTGGCGGACCTTATATTTATATTCCTTATACAGTAATTGAAACCGATGCGGATAAAAAACCGGTGGCCGTTACCAAACATATTTTACTGTTACCCGAAACGCTTGATATAACGGGTACCATCAGCCCGGAAATCCGCCCCCGCTCTATCTATAAAGTGCTTTTGTATAAAACCAGTTTGGAGAGCAAGGGCAAATTCCTTATTCATATTCCAAAAGAAATCAACGAAGCGTCCATTCAACTGCAGGACGCAAAAATTTGCTTTGGTATTACAGACTTCAAAGGCATTGAAGAAAGACTTGCTGTTAATTTCAATGGAACCAATTATGAACTGGCGCCGGGTTTACCTGCCAATGATATTGATAAGAATGGTTTATCGGTACCAGTCAGTTTAACAACGGCAGATATTGGAAAGAGTCTTGAATTTAGTATGCCGTTGAAAATAAAAGGTAGCGAGCAACTGCATTTCGTACCGCTGGCTGGTAACAGTAGTTTTGCTTTGCAATCAACCTGGAACAGTCCCTCATTTGATGGTAACAATTTGCCAGGCGATAGGACTGTCACGCCCAATGGTTTTTCAGCAAAATGGACTATCAATAAAGCCAATCTTCCTTTTGGAACCATATTGCAGGCATCTGAATTCAATAAGGAAGGTTTTGCATTTGGTGTAAGTATGCTGCAACCAGCCGATCAGTATGCCAAGACAATGCGCAGCGTTAAGTACGCTATTCTTTTTATCGGTCTCACATTTTCTTTGTTTTTCATAGTTGAGGTAATGCAAAAAAAGCCCTTGCACCCTGTGCAATATGTATTGGTGGGACTGGCATTGGTCATTTTTTATACTTTACTGCTTTCACTCTCTGAATTTATTTTATTCGACCAGGCTTATGCAGTGGCATCATTGGCTACTATTCTTCTTATTACGCTTTATTCCAAAAGTCATTTCAATAGCTGGAAAACGGCCGCATTGTTTGGCGCTGTGTTATCCGGTTTATACGGTTTTATTTTCATTTTAATTCGTTTGGAAGACACGGCCTTGCTAGTGGGAAGCATTGGCTTGTTCCTTGTACTGGCGCTCGTAATGTATGGCAGCAGGAAAATAAATTGGTACAACTCACCAGGAGGGAAAAAACTTGCATCCGCTTAGTTCATATTTATAACTAAAACATTTTTTATGAACAGTATCTGGTTTAAAAAGTTGGGCTGGACCTATTTACCGGTGCATGCAATGGGATTACTGGTAACAATAGCCGCAATTGTTTTTTTGGTCCCTGTATTCGCCACTATCATAAGAAACGGGCATTCTGTTTCAGACGATTTGTATCATTTATTTGTTTACACAACCTGCACCGCATTCTGGTGGAAGTGGATTGCAGAAAAAACATCATAACATCAGCCTTATACCCAAACTCAGCTTTCTCAGAGACAATTGAGAACCCCCTTCCTGTTCAGGAAGGGGCCGGGCTGGGTGAAAATAAAGAACTATGCAAACACAAAAATTTTCATTGAGACAACGTGCAAAAAGCTTTCAATATGCTTTTGAAGGCTTTCGGCAATTTTTCCTTAGGGATCACAACGCCATTATTCATGCAATAGCAACCATTGTAGTTATAGTTATGTGCTGTTTTATCAAACTTTCATCAACTGAATTACTTTTTATTGCTATCGCCATTGGACTGGTTTGGATGGCTGAACTCTTCAACACCGCTATTGAAAAGTTATGTGATGTGGTTTGTCCGCAAAAGAATCCTGCCATTAAATTTATTAAAGATTTGTCATCAGCAGCAGTACTGGTAACCTCTGTAACATCTGTTGTAATTGGATGCATCATTTTTATACCCAAATTTTTATGATAAAAGCGCAAGTTCTAAAGTCCTGGTGGACCAGCATATATTTTCTCAAATCTGAAATAAACCGCCTGTTGCTTACTTCAGTCGGCTTTGGTTTGTTGATGGTAATGGCAAGGATAGTCTATACGGGCCAGCTTACTTTTGCATTCCTCGTATGGAATCTATTCCTTGCCTTCGTACCCTACTTTTTATCTTATCAGTTATTGCTGCGTCCGGCGTGGATCGAAAGCAATTGGAAATTTGCGTTGTTATTTTCGATATGGTTGTTATTTGTTCCCAATTCATTTTATATTCTTACGGATCTTTTCCATCTGTATGACAGTTATGCGGTGCCACGCTGGTATGATCTGATGCTGATATTTTCATTTGCCTGGAACGCTTTACTGATGGGCATCTTAAGTGTACGGCAGATGGAAAAAATTATACATGTACGATGGCAAATAAAAAGTGAGTGGTTTTTTGTATATCCCATCATGTGGTTGAATGCAGAAGGTGTATATATTGGCAGGTACCTGCGCTATAACAGCTGGGATATAATCAGTAATCCATTTCGGTTAATGGGGGATATAATGCATATGATTTTGCATCCCATGTGGTATAAAGATGGCTGGGCCATGATTATGTGTTTTTCATTTTTTCTTAGCATCGTTTATATGACAATAAAGAAATTAAACAAGATTGCCTGGTAATCTTTGTATGAACCACGGAGACGCTGTGGTACGCGGTACTACAAAGTAATATATCAGTTAAACCCTATGTCTCTGTGTATCCTCCGTAGTTAAATTTATTTTACCACTGATGAAAGGAGGCGAACACAGCGGAGACCAATAGATCTCGGATTTTCTCTGTGCATTCCTTCGTGTATCCTCCGTGGTTAAATCAAGTGTCCAGTTTGATAAACTGCTTTTGATAAAAAGCATATTCCCGATCCTCACAATGTAGCGCGCCAACAAAGGGCAAATCTGCAAAACAATAAAGAATGAGTCAACAGACAGACAATTTCTACAATAGATTTTCAATTTTCTATCCGTTGGTGGATATGTTTTTAAGATCACAAAAGAGAAGACTCTTCCAGGAAATTAACGAACTACCCTTTGGGCATTTGCTTGAAATGGGGGTAGGTAACGGAACCCATTTGAAATTTTATAAATCACGTAAAATAACAGGCATTGATACTTCTTCAAAAATGCTTAAAAATGCCGTCAAAATAAATAAAGAGAGTATTGAATTCATCCAAATGAAAGGAGAAGCGCTTTTATTTAAGGATCAAATTTTCGATTATGTTATCATCTCGCATGTAATAGCAGTTGTTGACGATCCTGAAGAATTATTATCGGAAGCTTACAGGGTGCTTAAGCGTGGTGGAAAATTATTTATTCTCAATCATTTTACGCCACAAAACTGGTTAAGGCACCTTGACTATTCATTTCAAACACTCTCAAAAATTTTTCACTTTAGATCAGTTTTTGAAATCGGCAGTTTGAATTCGATAAAGAAATTTGTGCTTTTGAAAGAAATCAACCTTGACCGGTTCGCTTATTTTAAAATTCAAATCTATGGCAAGTCGTGAAAAAAATTTATTGGTTTATAATATTAGCTTTGTCATTTTGTTTGTTTGTCTATTTGTTTTATAGAACAGAAAGGACAGTAGTAACAGAAATGTTTATTTCCCTGATTTCATTTGACAGGTTTATTGGTTTGCGAAAAAATATCACTAATGCTTTACCACTGAACAAACATATTGTTTATTCTTTGCCAGAGGGTCTATGGGTGTTTTGCATCACCCTGACTTCAAAATATTATTTTTTAAAATTTGGCGGACGAAAATTGAATTTAATTAATAGGATTACCCATTTAAGTCTCATTGGCAATATAGCTATATGGTTTGTTTATCATAAATCGTTCTATCAGCTTATGCCAAATGCTGTTTAAAAAATTTCTTCTGTTGAATCTGAAAAAAAAATCGTCCAGATATCCGTTTATAAATCTTTCAGAACAATGATGGTGAATTCCCCTTAGCCATCCTTTTAAATTCATAATCACATGATGAAGACCCGGAAAACTTTTTCCACCTTTTGATGGCTTCTGTTTAATATCAAACTCA
>JBBQZZ010000014.1:0-116419 GCA_038207265.1 Chitinophagales bacterium
CCGGTATATGAAAACTGGAATGTGACGTATGAATTAAGAAACGCCAGTAATGTGGCAGTTTGGTCAGGGGTATCGAGTTTTACACCGAAGTTATTCCTGCCATCTTCAGCTGCAACAACAGTTACCGATAATTTTACACTGACCGCTTCTATCCCGGATGGAAATTACAATGTGGTCCTGGTAATCAGGGATCCTACCGGTTATCGTCAACCGCTTCCACTGTCCATTGAAGGGAGAAGTGCAGACGGTTCCTACTTATTGAAAAACTTTGATTTGAAAGCTGGATCCGTTGCTGCAGGTATTCCTTCCACCGGCACCATTTTTACAACGCAAACCCCAGGCAATGAAGTATACGGAGACAACCGGGCAGTAGAGTTGGGTGTTAAGTTTCGATCTGCAACTGCGGGTTATGTAACCGGGGTAAGGTTTTACAAAGAGGCGTCAGATGCGGGTATCCATACCGGTGAGTTGTATAATTTATCAGGAACAAGACTTGCGCAGGCTGTGTTTACCGGCGAATCAAAAAGCGGATGGCAACAAGTACAGTTTTCAAAACCTGTTCCTATTAATGCCAATACAACTTATATTGCAGCTTATCATAACAGTACCGGCACTTATACTGCAACCAATAATTATTTTACCGCAGCAGTAGTTAATAATGGATTATCTGCACTGGCGGATGGAACCGATGGAATAAATGGAGTTTATATTTACTCGCCAACGCCTGCATTTCCAGATACTTCGAACGGCAAAAAGCCGAATTACTGGGTTGATGTTATGTTTTCTTCAAATACAGCCACCGTAACAACAACCGCAACTGCCAATGCAGGGAGCAATCAGACTATTACATTACCAACTGCTGCTGTTATGCTGGATGGTAGTAAATCGACCGGATCCATCAGTAGTTTTGCATGGACAAAAGTATCAGGCCCAAACAATCCCATAATAACCAATACTGTTAAAAGTGATACCGTAAACCTGATATTGATGCAGGGCGAAAGTAATGCCGCGGGAACAGCGTCCAATGCACAGGCTACTTCTTTAGAATTGTTGCCGCGAAGCAAGGTTAAAATCATTAATAATAATACGCTTCAATTTGAGACATTGCAATTGGGAGTAAACAATAATATCCTGCAAAATCTGGGAGACCAGTCAACGCATGGCATGGAAAATGAATTAGCAGCAGCAGCAGATGAAGGCAGGATTGCTAACCAGGTTTACCTCGTAAAAGCCGGTGGCGCCAGTACGCTTATCAATGATTGGTTATCCAACAGTATTTCAAATAACACGGTTGAGTATGGCTGGGCACAATTGATCAGTCGTATGGATGCGGCAGTGAATTATCTTAAAGCGAATGCCATACCTTATAAGATCACAGTTTGGCAATCTATTGGTATCAATGATTACAATGCAGGAACAAGTAATGCAACTTACCAGGTCCAGATGCAACAGTTCCGCATAGATTTGAGGAATCGTTATGGACTAAATATTCCATTCCTTACTACTCATTTTTTTGCAGGTCATCCTTATAACGCTGTGATAGATGCCATTGCTGCATCAGATCCATTAGGCATCAGTTCCGCCATTGATGTTACCGGTGCACCCTATCGCGACGCGAGTGTACATTGGGATCATGATGGTTTGAATCTTATTGCAAGCAGAATGGTTGATAAGATGATTTCTCTTTCATCCTTCTCCTCTTTGTCATCAAAAAGCAGTCTCGCTACGGGATTGATACAGGGAGCTTATGTATTTCAGCTGGCAGTCAATGGGGGTACAAGTGTTTCTCAGGTATCCATCAACGTTAATGGGCCAGTTGCTGCTGCAGTGGCAAAGGTTGAAATTGCTAAAGAACAGGAAGCAAACCTACTTACCTATCAGTTGAAGCAGAATTTTCCCAACCCTGTTAATCAATATACCAATATTACGTATAGCATTCCGGTAAGAGAGAAAGTGGAATTGATATTATATGACGTGTTGGGTACACAAGCGAGAATAATGGTAAACGAAACAAAAGAAGCCGGTACTTACAATTATCAATTGGACGCAGGCAGCCTGCGTAAAGGGACTTATTTTTACAAGATGCGTTCCGGTAAATTTAGTGAAAGCAAAACCCTGGTGATTCAATAGTAAGATCAAGTTATATAAAATAAAAAGCCGGTAATACAATTGTTACCGGCTTTTTTTATATTCATTAAAATATTACCAATCTTTGTCAGGTTTCTCCGGGGAGGCGGTTCCTTTCTGCATTTTTTGTTGCAGCTCTTTTTCTTTTTGCTGCAGGGCCTTTAATAATTGTTCTACCTGCTGCTTGTTTAGTTTGCTTTGTTGCTGCTGAGGTTTTTGTTCCTGCTGTTTTTGCTGATCCTGCTTTTTATCTTTTTTATCTTTGTTTTCTTTGTTCTGTTGATCTTGCTTTTTCTTCAATTCCATTAGTGCTTTCTGTAAATTTTCCCGCGCATCCATATCGTTCGCATCCAGCTTCAATGATTCTTTCCATGCCTGGATGCTTTCTTCCAGTTTTTGTTGTTTGCTCAACGCCACACCTTTGTTATAAAAAGATTTTTCTCTAATAGGCTTATCAATGCTATTGGCTATGCTGTTGTCAAATGATTGAATGGCTTCGTCTGTTTTATTGTTACGGAACTGGGCATTCCCAGTATTATAATTCGTTAGTGGATTTTTTGGATCAGCACTGAGTGCTTTGTTGTACTCCTGCAGTGAAGCTTCATAATTCTTTTGCTTGTACAGCTCATTTCCTTTTCTAACTGCGCTGTTGTTTTTTTGCGCGATTACAGTAAAGAAGCAGGTGCTCATTGAAAATATCGTGAGGACTTTTTTCAGGCGAATTTCATTTTGCGTTCAGGAATAAAAAATTCAACAAGTAAAAACAACAATGCCGCTGCGAGGAACCATTGAAAATAACTGGTATAGCTGGCAAATGATTTATCACCTGTAGCGGTTTGTTCTATTGTGGCGAGTTGTGCCGTAATCAGTCTCGATGCTTCATCCGGGTCATCCAATCTTATATAAATACCATGCGTACTTTGAGACAATTGTTGTAGCTCCTCTTCATTCAGTTTAGTAATAATGGTATTTCCCTGTGCATCTTTTTTTGTCTGGTTGGTTGACAGATCAATGATGGGAGATCCCTCTGGCGAACCAATGCCCACAGAATTGATCATTACACCTGACTGCGATAGTGACTGGGCCATCTTCAATGCTTCCGGGTCGTGATCTTCTCCATCAGAAATCAACACAATTGATTTGTATTTTCTTTCTTTGTTGTTAAAACCGCTATTGGCAATCTTAAGTGCTTCGCCAATGACAGTGCCTTGTGTGGGAACAACATCGGGTCCTGCATTTTGAATGTACATCCTGGCCGCGCCATGGTCGGTGGTTAAAGGCATTTGCATATAAGCACGTCCTGCAAATAGTACCAGGCCAATACGGTCATTGTCCATTTTATCCATGAGCTTTGTGACCAACTGTTTTGCCTTTTCCAACCGGTTGGGTTTGATGTCATTTGCCAGCATACTATTGCTAACATCCAATGCTACCATTACATCAACACCTTTGCGGTTTACTTTATCCGCCGTACCCGGTTGCTGAAGATTGGCCGCACCTACTACCACCAGGATTAAACCAACGGCGATTAAAATAAATTTAAGCGCAAATTTTTTAGCCGAATAACTTTTTAAAAGTTCTTTCACCAATAACGGATCGCCAATTTTTTTCTGTGTTTTTTTTTTCCAGCGGAGCACCGTCATAAACAGCAAAACCAGCAATGGTAATGCTGCCAGACCCACGAGGAATTCTATATGTTCAAATCTGAGGTTCAGCATATGAATTTATAAATGCAAAATATTGTATGAAATGGAGAAAGAATTATGCCAAAAGAACATTTATTTTTTATTAACCATTTATTACCTATCATTTTTTCCCTTCAAAAAAGCCCATTTGTTGTAAAATACTTTTCAGTATTCTGATGCGCGCCGGTTTCATGTCAAAGTGATGATCTGGTGATTCGATCTGTAACACAAAGAAATAAGGATGTTTGTTTTCTTCAATCCAACCGGTTAACCAACCCAGTGCATGACCATTTTCTGTAAAACCCCAGCCATCCGCATAACTCAGTTTATAATTAGCATTGTCTTCCTCCAACATCATGTTCCTGATCTTTTGATGGGTTCCTTTAAAAAAAGGCAATTGATCAAAATATAATTTTTTAACTAGTCCCAGTTCTTCATCCGCCGTAACCTTTAATGAATTGTCTAACCAGAACGTATCCAGGTTGTTTTTAATGGTGAATTTTCCGTAACGCTGACCAAAACCCAGGGAATCCATCCAACGCTGCATCGTATCTTTTCCAATGCGCCTGGCAACTTCCTGGAAATAGGGAACTGCAGAAGTTTTGAAGGCTTCCTTCATAGTGAGATCTTTGTTCCAGGCAAAAGCTGTATCTGTACCAGGATAAAAACGGGTCACAGCATCCCATTTTATTACCATATTCTCATTGTTGATCCTGCCACTTTCAATCCCTATCAGAGAATTGATTAATGTAAATGTGGAAGCTGGAAGATAAACGCTGTCTTTAAAACGCCTGAGATTATAAATGGTGAAGTTGCCCTGGCCATTATCAAAAAAGCCAAAACACCCCGTCACACCTGCACTATCAAAATATTTTTTAAAGCTATTGTCTTCCGAAACATTATTGGGAGAACAACCCGCCATGAAAAAACAATAACATAACAGAGAAAATACATTGCAACGCATGTCCGTAAAATTTTGGCAAAGGTAAGGGCTACTTAATTTGGCAGGACATATGTTATGTGAAGATATATAAATTGATACTTTTATAATTTGATTTAGATGCTGTTGTCAAAATCTGAATCCTAGTGAAATGCCGGAACGTATACCGCCCCAGGGACCCTCCAGTTTCAATGTGCCGCCATTTGCATTTACTGTAACGGTTTCGTTTGTCAACGGAATATCTACAGCTGTTAGATTACTCCTGAGTTTGTCTTGCTGGGTTGGGCTGAGTACGGGATTGGCAACGCCCGTTAAAAGACCAGAAGCTGATCCATAATGTGGTCCGACTATATTCCAGTCCAGGCAAAAATGTTTGCCCAGCAACCATTGTGCGCCAAACATAATGCCACCGGTATTGGCGGTAAGTTTTCCAGACATGTCAAGCTTATGCGTATCATCATACGCAACCTGGAAATGTTCTGCAGTAAAACTGGCATAGCGATAGAATAGGGCGATATAGAATCCCTTACCATAGCCTTTGCCTAAATAAAACCTGATTTCTGGTGTGATAGCAAAATTGCTCATTCTTAATTTCTCTATGGCGTCTTTTACATCAGGTTCATCGTTTCCTGCCTGGTTGGCCAATGAAGTTGCAAAAGGAATTTTGGATGTTGGCATCAGGCGATAAGACAATGAAGCAGAAATGCCTTTGCTCAATATACGTTCGTATTGAAGGGAATAATTTTTGAATGCAATGGAAGTGAGACTCAGTTTGATAAAATTCATTGGATGCAGTGCCTTATTGCTGGCAGAAGAATTGGTTGTGTCCTGCGCATTTAAAGTTGCACAAAAGACAAAGCCAAGAAAAAGGCTGAGTAATAAATTTCTTTTCATAATAAAAGTTATGGGGTTATTTTATGAGATGCAGGAACAATGACTGGTAGTTTTTGAACCCATTCAAACTAACGATAGGTACCTGTTTAAATTGCCTGTGACGGAATATTCCTTATCTACCGGTATAAAGCAACCGTAGATAACTTTCAAGACCTCCCTCTAAGCGATTGTGCAGGTTTGTTCATTGGTCTTTTGGTAAACCATAGATGCTTATTAATTTCAACAATATTCCGCTGGTCCACCCAAAGCCATCCAGCCCCGGATATTCACCCCCACCGGCTGCAACTTTTGAATCTGTCACATTATATTTCTCCATTAGTTTGCCGCTTTGGTTGAATACTTCAACGTTCAATTTTATCCATCTTTGTGCAATATCGGCGGCCAGTTCTTTCTGACCACTGCGATCGAGACCCCAAATAACCATCCATTGAAGTGGTGCCCACCCATTGGGTGCATCCCATTGCTGACCGGTATTAAATTCTGTGGCAACAATTCCTGATGCCTTCAACAATTTTGTTCTGATAACCTCGGCAGCCTGCTTCGCCAGCAGGCTCATGAAATCTGGTTTCTCTTCAAAAAAGCAAAACGGATACATTCCTGCTGCTGTTACCTGGTTGGTTTGTTTTTTTGTAATAAAATTATAATCAGTATAAAAGTTGATGGGTTTACTCCAGCAATATTTATCAATAGCTGCCAGTCTTGTACTTGCTTTTTTACGAAAAATTTCCGCAACAGAATCCGCATTGTTTAATTGTTGCGCCCTCGCGATAACCAATTCCAATTTATACATCAGGCAATTGAGATCTACAGGAATGATACTGGTGGTTTGAATGGTTTGAATATTCTTTTTGTCGGCAAACCAGCGGCTGCTGAGATCCCACCCACTGGCAGCAGCAGCACGAAGGTTTCTATAAATCAAACCGCGCTTAACAGTTTCTTTACTGGCAGCAAGACTGAAATCTTCGTAATAGCTTTCCTGCCTGGGAATATCGAGGTCGTCCCAATAGCGATTGAGCATTGCACCATCTTTTAGTTTTACGAGTCTTTTTATGGGCAGTCCAAATTTAATGGTACTGGCTCCTTCCATCCAATATGCATATTCTTTTTCTAACTGTGGCAGGTAGTGAATATAAATTTCATCTCCTTTTAACGATGCAAGTAATTCCACCATTAGTGAAAAAAATGGAGCCTGTGATCTGCTGAGGTAATAGGATCTGTTGCCATTGGGAATATGACCGATCGTATCAATCAGCCAGGCAAAATTCTTTATCATATTTTCAATCATATCATTATCTGTACGCTGTAGTCCGAGCATTATAAAATAGGCGTCCCAGTAATGTATTTCTCTAAATCTTTCACCAGGTACTATATAAGGATAAGGTAATGGTACCAGCGAACTACCTTCTGTTTGCTTATCGGGCGCTCTTTTTAATACACTCCACAAATTCTTCATATGCATTACAATGTCTTTTTCACCGGAGATCACGTTAAGCGGTGGTTCTTTTGGAAGCATGAAATTTTGTTCAACAAATAATTTGAGGGAAAACCTAACTGCCGGATTGCTGATGATGCGCAGATAGTCTGACACTATTTCTGCAGGCGATTTTTTTGGAATACAATCAACAAAAGTTTTTCCATCCGGGAATATTCTTGCCATTTGTACATCGTGAAATAGTTTGCCGTAAATTTTGTCTGGAGTGAGTATTGTCTGCGACATCATTACAGACGTTGTGCAACAAAAAATAAAAAGCAGCTCCAGTTTCTTCAGCATGACGCTTATTTGATTCAACTAAGTTAAACCAAAGTAGCCATGATGAATAAATCTATCGCGTTGGATCTGCGATAGACTATCCTGGGCAAGGATTTGAATGCGGTTGCCACAGGTTCCTGTCCGCAATTCAACAACTTTAAAGTGCTTTCGTTTTCAGAATTTAACTCCTGCAGTAACAAAAAATGTTCGTCCATCTGCCGGTAAGATGCCGGGACCTGGATAAAATGTAATCCTTCTGTTAAAATATTTTTCGTTCGTAAAATTATTCAGTCCCGCAGACAGGTGATAATTTTTCAGGAACTGCCAGCTAAAGCTTACATCAAAAACATGATAGGCCGGGATAGCACCTATAACCCCATTGCTGCTGAATTCAGTATTAAACGCATCGTTAAAAGACTTACTGGTATAGCTGTATTGAATACCCGCTGAAACATCATGGTAACTGAAATTTATTCCTGTTTTATTAATCCATGTGGGTGCATTTTCAACATAATTACCGTTGATAGAGGCATTAATACCAGCTTTATTGATGATTGCTTTTGTGTAGACAGCATGATTATATGCAAGGGAATTAAAAATCCTGATGTCTTTGCTGGTTGTTTGCTGTTTGAATAATTTCACCAAGGATATTTCTATATAAGATTCAATACCCTTTGCTACTGAATTGCCAATATTGGTTGTCAATAAATAGGAGTTGCCGGAAGATTCCTGTACCGTTAAAAGACCAATCTTATTTCCATAGAATAGATAAAACACATTGAAATCAAACCGGAGTAATTTTTTTAAACGACCCCGGTAACCAAAATCTATATTATATCCCTTGCTGTCTTTTAAAGTGGGATCAATTTTATCAAGGCGATCGGCCGGTGTTACAGATGCATAAAGATAGGGCCGGTATGCCTGCGAAATATTTCCATAAAGTTGCGAGGTTGAATTTAATTGGTATTGAAGTCCTGCACCAAACAAAGGAAAATTTCTTTTGCCGCGGTATGCAATTGAATTTGCTGCATTGTTGATTACACCATCCAGTGAAGTATTGATGATTTCATAACGCATACCTGGTGTAAAAGATAATCCGGGTGTCAACCGGAAGCTGTTTTCAATAAATGCAGCGTAATTATGTGTTTGTAATCGCAAATCAATTCCATAAGGCCTGATTAAGGAAAGGTCAAAATCAGCCGCAGTGGTACCTACGCCTTTCTGTTTGCGCCTGGTTACTTGTGTGAAGTAATGTAAGCCACCCGATAGTACGCCTGGTATTTTTCCAACTTTGTAATGATGTAGCAACCGGGCTTCAGTAGTAAACCCGGTATAATAATCACGGTCTACCTGGCGCGGGTTATATGAATGAAGAGTGGTATTGAATGTATCTGCAATATTACCGGCGTTAATAAATTGTACGCTGTTCCGTTCACCCAATAGAGCATGCGATATAATTTCCAGTTCTGTACGCGATGAAACCAGGAAGTGTAACCGGAGCGCCGGAATATTGATAATGGGTTGAAAAAAATTCCTGCTGCGTTGCGATTGCTTTGGCTGTGCATTAAACTGTGCATCTGTTAAGCCACCCGCAATCTGCTGGGTATAATTCATCGCGGAATATTCAAAAGCAATATTGATTTTTTTGGTTAATTGATATCCGAGATGAATATAATAGGAATGATAATTAAATCTTGCATTGTTTCTCCAGCCATTTCCATTGCGATTGTCATAAAAGGCATAGTAGTTAAATTTTCTTTTTGTTCCACCCACTGCATTGTAGGAATTGAAAAAGCCATTCGCACCTATTGTTTGATCACTTTCCCATGTAAATGGTTTACTGCTGTCTCCATCTTTCAGTTTATAATTCATCATGCCACCAAATTGTGGCCCCGATTGCAAAGCAGCGGAGCCTCTTACCAATTGAATTTCTTCGATGGCTTGCATAGGAACGCTGTAATGATTTTCCGGGTAACCAAATAAATCTGAATTGGTGGAATAACCATTTTGTTGCATATTCATTTCAATAGAACGATGTGGATCCGTACCTCTTGATCCAATATTCAATTGTGTTCCTGCTCCATCCATTTCCCACATAGTAAGACCAGGGATTTGTGCCAATACAGTTCGTCCCAGGTTAAGCTCGCTGCCTGAATTTTGAATTGAAAGAGTTATTGTGTTGGTACGCTTTCCAGCGAACAGGTTCAATCCTTTTACATCTGGCAGGTAATACGGGTTTGGCAAGGCAGTTTTAGCATTAACGATAACACTGTCCAATGTTTTTACCTGCAATGTGTCATTGGTTAAATTATTTTCTGATTGTTGCGCAACAGTGGTTATTGTTGTCACTAAACAAAAAGTAAATACAATGAATTTAAACTTTGTTGCTGTTTTCATTTCTCGCTGTTTATAATGCTGCAAGTATCAAAATTTGCGGAGTAGATTAACACGTATAGAAAAAACCAGCTCATTTTAAAAAACTTTGTCCCACCGGGAACAGCAGGGCTTAAGTTTGTTGAGTTGTCAACTATTGCTTATACAAAGAATCTCAAAAATTAATTATCAATTGCCTGCTCCATCTGCCTGGCCGCGCGTAATTGCATAATTGGCTACGTTTTTTCCTACCTCCAAACCTATTGCACAATCCGCACGAAAATGGATACCCGCATACATACGCGACATGGACGCTTCCGTTGCCATGGCCGTATATGTTGCTGAATTTTCCGGCAAAATATATCCCAATACCGTGGCAGCGGCACCACTAAAAGTTGAATGCCCGGATATATAGGATGGGAAATTGGGAATACCCGTTAATGTTTTTACTGCTGGATTGAGCTGTGTTGGACGCGGATTGAAATAATAATATTTTGTATCCCAGCAAACAATTCCAGCATCCATCAAAGCCATATTCAAAAGGGCCAGGTTTCTTGCCCAGCGCACTTCGCTGTAATTTTTTGTAATAAAATCTACTGTTGCAATTGCGTCCCAATGACCAGCCGGTGTAGAAGTACCCACACCATCGGCCCAGAAATGAACAATACGATAATGTTCACGAGTATCATTTTTAGTAAACTCCAACGCTTCATCAACTTCAGTTTTCATTTTTGCACTTCCGGTTAATGGGGGTGGACCCGGGCGCAGAGAGATAGCTGTAAGAGAATCAAACAAAAAAGCTTTCACCTTACCAAACAACGGCAGCATGGGCGGACGTTTTGGTAATTCCAAACTATACCACGGTGTTTCGCCTTTTGCGATGGCATCGGTTTCCATTTGTGTCCATTGTGCCGGTGTGCCAACAGCAGCCCCGGCCCGATCTCCTCTTGCTCTTGTTACAAATTTTTGAGCAACTGCTTTACCCAGGGCTTCTCCTGCTTCAAGTTCACTCCTGATATTAGCACCTGCAATCAATCTTGCGCGTTTGTGATCCGCTGCTTTCTGTTGAATATATTCCTGGTCGCCCGGGAAAAGTAATTTCAGCATTTCAACTGCGGCTCCTTCTACCACTGCATCTTCAGATGGATAGGATGGCAAATCTGATTTTGGTATCAATACATTTACAGTTGCATCTACTTTATAAGGTGCGGGCCTGTTGTATAATTTTTTATAATAGAAAGCCGCTACCAATGCATCGTATTGCGCAGCGCTTACATATGCATAGGCCCTTGCCGCATAAGGAGGATTGGCAAATGGAAATTGCGGGTAGGCGAGGGGGTTATTAGCACTCGGAGTGGGATAGGTATTATCCGCATTCTGATAAGGAGGAAGATTATGTTTGGCAACCAGTTCACGAAGGATTTCATTCCAACGCAAAACAGCTCCGGCACTCCAATATTTTACCAGTTCTTTTTTCTCTGTTGTAAGATCGGCCTGCCAGGTTTTAATTTCATTTACCTGCGCAATATATTCAGGTGTTCCGGTGGCAATAGGAGCAGCTACTGCAACGTCTGTTGGTGCTGTAAGGAGGATCGGCTTCCAGGCACCCGCATCAATATCTGTTTTAGCAGGCACCAACGCCGCGATATCGTCGGTTCTACCATCAATTTTTTTGGAACAGCCAAATGGCAAGCTCAATACTGCTGCACTCAATACCAGGGAAAATAAAAATATTTTTTTCATAGTCTTTATTTTTTATCGGGCGTATTGCCAGTGTTTTTATGATGACCAGTGAATGAAAGAATATAAAATATACCACCGTTAAAAGAGGTGGATTGGCCAACATTTCTGCCAGCAACAACAGTACTACCACCACCAATAACCGATAATCCGTCAACAGCTTTGACGTTATATTTGAGGTTGATACCTGCGCTGGTTGAATTCATTTTATTACTGGGAAAAGGCATGTTATTCCTGGTAATATCAAATCCGCCCAAAGTGGTCCAGTTTCCAAATAACGCTTCTGCAATCAACCTGTCTGTTCTGTAACCTGCCCGTACATTGTATTGTGCGGCATCCGGCATTTTTACTTCGTTGGTCAAATGCAATTGTGTATCGTAATAAGCAGGTCGATCCAGTTTAATGTTACTCCTGTAAACATAACTTCCGGATATAGTAGCAAAGAAATTCCCAATTTGATAGTCAGCCATGATTCTGAAAGTCACATTCCGGCTTTTCAATCCAATTGACAACGGCAGGTAATCCACCACATAATCAGTTGTGGGGATCGATACTCCACTGATCGTATAAAGAGATAAAGTTCCCGGTCCCACTTCTTTTTCAAATGGCATCCATTTTAACCACAATGATAGATCCTGTATTCCTTTTTGTCCGTGCAGTGTACCCGCAGAGGCTTTTGTTTGTACATAGGGCAGGCTGAAAAGCACATTCAATTTGTTGCTAATACCATAATTGCCCATTACGCCAATCATAGTCGTTGAAACAGTACCAAGATTTTCGTTGTCTCTTTTTAGTGTTCCTTCCCAGTAATCTTTCCAACTACTGTAACTATACATTCCTCCCACACAAAAATTATTTTTTACCATCATAATCGCGTCTGCATCAGTTTGCGCATTTGCGCGGGTGACAAATGCAAGCAGGCTACAGAATATAAGGCCTTGCATGCTATAACGCATAAGTCTTTTTTTCATACCTGGAGTTATTGTTTTGATTTATAGGTAAGGCGCATACCGCCTTGCCTATTGGTTTAATGGTTACAATTAATTTAAAGTGATGGGTGCTTGTTTTTTCTTTTTTGCAATGCGATAGTAATAGCCGAGACTGATTGAATAATCAGCAAAAGCCGCATCTCCCTGTACATGTACCATTTTTGTTGGGTCTGTGATTTTTGAATTTTGCAGGTTTTGATCTGCTTTATCAGCAGCACTTTGTATACGGTTTTTGGCAAAATTGTAAGGAACAAACAAACTCAATGTAGAATGCCCTTTCTGGTAAGAAACACCAGATTCAACGGCCATTACATAACCAGGACGCCTATACGCTACCTGTCCACCAATGATATCATATGCAGGAATTCCCTCCATTCTTCCAGCGAGAGAAAGCGTCAGATTTTTTCCTTTCAATACGGATGTCATTACTCCGGCTCTTGCAAAATATTGATCAGGACAAGCATACAGGTTATAACCGGCAAGCCCTGCTTTTGGCGCTGATTTATAAGTACCGTTTGATTCTTTTGGATTGAATAAATAGTATCCATTCGCAAAGCCGGAAATACCTTTATACAACTTTGTAAAGCCAGAAAACTCGAGAGAGAAACCTACACCTCCATCACCGGGTTGTATGGCCTGATCATTCACAGCAGATTTATAAGAGCCATCTTTTTGCAAAGCGTTATCGGTGGTGCCATGACTGCCGGTAGCCAGTTTTAAACCAAAGCCAATCATCAGGTTCCCATGCTGCGCCAGCAATGGATCGTTTACCCAGTAATTAAGACCCAACCTTACATCTGCCAGTCCCTGTGCAAATAAACTATAACGGGTAAGCTTACCTGAAGCCGTGTCTTTGTTCTGGACCAGCGTTTGCGAACGTTCATTGTGTACATAAGGAAGGGAAAGATTAAACTGAAGGCGATTGGTCAGGCCATAAGATAAATTCAGATCAACGGCATGTGAATAAATATTAACTGCATTGCCAAGCGTTTGTCGCTGAGGTTGCTCGTCTGTTCCTACAAAATGTCTCCATGAATGAAAGTAACGATAATTCACACCTACCTGCAAATCGCCTTTCGAAAGATTATAAGAATTATCAGGTGAACCCAATGCAGTTACGCCACCCATCTGGCGTACCGCCACACAACCTTGTGCGTTAGTATGGTAATTAAATAATACAGTGAGTGCAATTGATATTAAAATGAGTTTCATAATAGTTTGAGTCGGTTTGTTAAGAATAAAGTTTATTGTTCTTTTTTCATTTTTAATCTGGCTACTACCAGGACACCTACCCTCTTGCCGTATTCATGGCTAACGGTACAGGAATGATGGAAGTGAATGCCGCCGTAAAATCTTCCCCAGTTATTTTCCATGGCTGCTTCCCTGAACGACTTGTATGATCTGCTATTGATTCCAAACTCCAGTTCGCTGGAATCGGTATAAGAAAAGTTATCTCCAAATACATGCGATAATGCCTCTGCATTGGCAGCAGAAACTGTTGTGTGGCCGCAGGTATATTCCGGAAATGGGGGTGTTTGTAAGATAGGTTGCCAGTTTGGATCAATATATTTGTTGATCACCGTTTCTGGTCTTACCGTACTGTGCCTGTATTTTTCATCCCAGCATTGAATAAAGGCATCAAACTGTGCAATAGCGGTTAGCGCATAGGCATATACGGTTGTTCCAAAATCGGCCTTGGCTTTTTCGGCAGCGATACCCACTATACTCATCCAGTGACCCGGTGGTGAAAACTTTTTGGTGCCAAACATAACATGGCCCGATACATTCAGCTTAAAGGGATTGTCATCCCAGAACTCTGCCATATGCCTTTGCTCTGGTGTTATACTGTCTATGGCATTTTTGATTAACATGACCTCTTTGTAATAATCACTGTTTTTATTGGTCATGTCGAACTTATAAGGCGCCGGCGGAATAAACTGTGTAGCACTATCCATCACCAATGGACGAATCTCGTTCCAATGCGGCTCCATAGCGGAAGTATAAGCCGGCGGTGTTGGTACCCATCGTCCGGGAGAATCAATCACATTGTATTTAGAGCTGCTCCTGGTTTCAGCATAATTATCCAGTTTGCTCCATTTCAATATAGCAGCGGAAACCGTATCAGCATATTCAATTGTGTTTTTAAGCACATCAGCTGGCATACCATGATCAACGACCATTTGCTTAATACTGTCGGTATAATCCTGCATGCTGCCCGCGGGGAAAGTAACTGCTTCTCCCAGTTTACTATAAGCCAGCAAAGCTGCAAATTCAAAATCAATTTTTTTAGTAGTATCTGGTTTAGGTACTTCTTTCAATTGATTCAATTGTCCAGCCAGCGAATTGTATTGCGCAGGATAACCACCGGCAATCACTTCATAGGCCGCAATTGCAGCATACAGGTAATTACGGGAGGCGACGATGGGACTGAAATTATTTCCCATCACCACAGTGTTTAATTGATACACTGTTTTGCTGAATAATATGGGATCGTGTGTTAGCTTACTATAATCTCCGTTTTGCTTGCATGAAACAATAGTCATGCAAACAATTGCAAACGCAATAAAATACTTCATCAATAAATTTTTTGAAAAATGAATCGGCCATGCGCTGCAGGTAGCGGCGCGATTGAAATCAAAAGATTATGCTTCGGGAGGTTGCTCTGGTGTTCTTAGAATTTGATCGGTCAGTATCAGTGGATGATAAAGGCCATATGAGTTTGAAGAACCGGTAATATATAGGTCTGCCAGGCTTGATTGCCGGGGGCTGTCATAATCGCTTAAAACACTTTTTACCAGGATAGAATTGGGAGCAGATGGTTTTTTTGCGGAATGATCCTGTTGCAGGTCATTTACCATCTTAAATAAATCATCCTTTACGTTTTCAAGCTTTTGCCTGGTATGGTTAGGAATACATTTTAATACCAATTGTCCGTCCTGTACTTTTCGTTTTACATATTTATAATGAACACCGTTCACTTCTATTTCACCGTCGTAGCGTTCAAAATCTGCCCAATCAGACTGATAGGGCATGTTGATGGCAACCTTGATTTCTATGAGTTGTGATTCGTCGTAGTCGTTTTTATCGAGCCTGGCTTCCAGTTGTATATCTGCATCTTGCTGCAAATAATTTATTACCCAGCGGTAACCGCACCAGTTGAAGAGTAATATGCCTGTCAATAATATAGAAGCAATTTTTTTCAAGTCAGTCAGCAATCTTAGAGCCCACTAAGATAAATGAATTATTTAAATCACAAAATTGGTGTTAACGGTTATTAGGCAATCAAAGTTTTTTATATGCTGCTTATTTCACCGTAAAAGTTTTCTTTTCAATACCTATACCGGTAATTGTCAGGCTTTTCCAGTTTTTTGGCAATGCAGATTTTACTTGCACAATTCCTTTTGAAGTAATGTCCAGTCCCCCAAATCCCATTAATATACTTTGAACAATCCCTCCTGCCCCGGTTGCAAAATAAGGATTGGTACCTCCTTTTGTTTCGGCAATTACCCGCAATGGCGGATTTAGATTGGGAGTATAAGCATCTTTAAAAAAATGATAGGCCTTGTCTCCATCGCCCAATCTAGCATATAATGTAGTAAACACGGCTTGCGTCATGGCAGGCGTTCCTTCATTGGGTACCCGGGTTTCATAAAATTCAAGATCCTTTCTTATCTGTTTGGGATCTGTTATTTCTTTTAACGGGTATGATAATAAATTAACATCAGCCTGCTTAATACCTTTGCCATCATAGCCCGCATATTCGCTTGTAACGCCATTCTCCATTTTTAGTATTGGAATGTTATCAGCAACATTCATCCAATCCGGATCTGCAACAATCCCCAATAATTTAGCAGCTTCAGTTGCATGTTGCAATAGAGCTTTTGCTGCCGCGTTTGTAAATGCATTGTTGTCTATGTTCTCTGCCCATTCATCTGCAGCCACAACATTTTTGATATCGTACTTGCCCGGGCCATTTCTTTCCACCCTGCTGGCCCAGAAATCTGCAGTGGCAGATAATATTGGCCACCCTCTTTCTTTCAACCATGTTTTATCCTGTGTAACACAATAATAATTCCATGCTGCAATACCAACACAGGCAGTGATGTGATGTTCAAAGGGCCCGCTCAATGCCCATACCGGTGTTTCTTCAACACCCGTAGCTGCACTTTCCCATGGATACATAGCTCCTTTGAATCCTTTGGCAAATGCATTTCTTCTGGCAGCTTCCAATCTTTGAAAGCGATATTCCATCATACTCTTTGCCAATTCAGGATGCAACACAAGGATGCCCGGGTACATCCACAACTCGGTATCCCAAAAAACATGGCCGTTGTATCCCAATCCAGACAAACCCATCGGCGAAGGCGATAATGCGGTACCTTCTCTTACAAATGAATACAGGTGGTACATCATGCTGTGTATATCCTGCTGACTTTGATCATCTCCTTCAATCCTTATATCGCTTTTCCACAATGCATCCCAGGCTTTGTTGTGAAATTCCAACAAGCGATCCCTTCCTTCCAGTTTTGCATAAATGGTTAAACGTTCTGCTTCATTTAATGGATCATCATGATGTGCGGATGTAATTGATGAACCCGCCACTGAATAACGGTAACTACTACCTGCTTTTATGGTTTTGCTGAATTTCATGAGATGCATGTTATTATCCCACATCTCGTGTATAACCCTTGGTTCCTGCCCATGCGCTTCGCTGAATAAGAATGTATTCGAAGCACACATTAATAATTTACCGGTAGGGCTCCTGGCAGAAGAAGTGAGTAAGCTGATTACTACATGCGGCCGATCGATTTCATTGTAATAATTCTGCACCTCTTTCAATGCATCCGGCGCTTCCATTACACTGGCGGCACCAATATTGATGTCTTTTTTTGCAGTAACCTGCACGTCCATTAAAACAGTATAGGGCAATTGCCGCAAAGAATAATAAGTATAACTCACCGTGGCCTTATCGGCATAATCAAACGTGGTGGTAAAACTGGCGTGCCGCATATCCAGTTCCTGTTTCATATTGCTGGCATCTTTGTTGCCGATGCGCCTGCCGTCGATTTCAAGATACATATTCAGCAGGTTAAAGCTGCGGAGGAAATTGCTTACGCGGCCCCGGCCATACAAATCATAAGCCCCGGCCAGCACTACATCTTTTATTTTAAAAGGTTCCGGCGAAGAAACAATACCAATCATACCATTGGCAACGGTAATACCATAATAATTGGCAGGATCAATATTGGTAGCATTTATTTTCCAGGGATCCTGGCCAAAAGCATTGAATGAAACAAACAGCGCACAAGTGATGATTAGATATGAATACAGCAATCGGTTCAGCATAACAGGTTATTTAATGGCTGCAAAATAGTGTTTTAATGGTTTATGTTTTTAAAACATTACATTTTTGAATTCGAACCACAGGGGCACAAAGGCAGGATGAACCACAAAGTTTTTTTATTGAGCTAAACGGAGATCTTTTTTTCTAAATGGAATTTTTAAAGCACTAATTAATTATAACCATTGAAAAGTGAAGTTGAACTTATAAATGCCGGAACAATTAGATATTTCAATTAAAATCCTCCGGGTTACTTTGTGTTTTGGTGACTTTGTGGTTCAGGAAATTTTAATAAAATCTATGTTTACTGTAGAAAACCTTCTTGGTTCACTATAGTCTGTTACAATTATTCTAATAAACATAATCAATAGTCTCCCGTTGCTCCGCCGCCGCCGCCACTTCCACCTCCAAATGTTGTACCGTCGTTACCAGTATGAGTTGGAGTGCTAAAAGTCTGTGCAATTACAAGGCTTTCCAATTGAAGCTTATCCGTCAGGAATTTACCGGATGATTCCCGGGCAGTAAATCCAAATTTAGGTAACTGAAGATATTTCATCAGGGTATAAGCAATCGCGATCATAATTATTCCTCCCATTACCATTGCTGACTCCAATGGTATTACGTGATAGTAATATCGCACTGTAAAAATAATAGCGGCTACCAGCATCAAACCTGTTCTTAGTAATACAGCATCTTTGCGTTGTATTCCGCGGAAAATATAGATAAGTGGAATTAAGAAAGTCAAAATCCAGAACAGCCAGCCAAATGGAATGCTTTCACCTTCTTTCAAACCAAGATCAAACATGGCAATGCTCGCCTCTCTTATCACATAATAATTACCAGCCACGTAAAAGCAAACCAATGTAGTCACCTTTATCATTGTAAAACAATTGGCATAATGTCTCCATTGCAGCTTTACAGATTGTTTTTTGATCCACCAAAAAACAAGTGCGGACATAGTCATTAATATAAATGGCATGGTGGCTTTTGCCAGGTCACCCAATTTTACATAAATAAAAAAAGCTATGGCCAGCAGGGCAATAAAAGCAACAGCTGACATCAACATATTTATAAACCTGAGCATAAAGAATAAAGCAATAAAAAATATTAGTATTGCATTTGCCAGTCCGGATACATGAGCAGCTCCATTTAGTCCGCCAACAATAAGCCCGGCACTCATCCACATCAGTGCGTCATCCACACCGGATTTATAATGTCTTTTCCTGACTATCATTTCCAGCACTGCATAGGAGAGTAACCCGAAAAAAACAGACAGTGCACCAAAAGATTCCAAACTGCTGCTGAGCATTAGCAGGGAAAACAGTCCAAAAGAAAAAGATGCTATAATAATTGTAAGTATAAACAAACCAACTCTTACAAATATATTTGGCATATAAAATCCAGCGGCATATGCATTACAGATAGCTGCCTCCTCTTCTTTGGTAATAGTGGCTTCATCAACTGCTTTTGCTGCCTGATCCCGGATGATAAGATTATCCAGCCAATTATTGTTATAAGCAATCATAGGTTCTTAATTTTTTTGTTCATGCGGATGAGAAAAAAGATAAGGCCAGTGGCTGAGCCAATAAAATAAAGGAAGGCCAGGTAAACGCCTCCCATATCTGCGTTGGCTGTATAGAATAGCAATCGCATAATCACATAGCTAAGTCCTGAATAAGAATATAAAGTCAAAACCAATAACAGGTAAAAAGATTTGCTTCGGATGGCCTCTTTATAGAAATAAAAAGCAATCCCACCCAGCAATAAGAACCAAAGCAGGTAAATTTTTTCGAATTCAAAAAGACCCGCCAAAGTTGCAATGAATATTATATGTACGCCAAAATTCAGATAAGTAAAAGCAAAATGTGGTTTTACTTGTCGTAGTCGTGTAATCATTGCAGTTATAACCAGGCAGGCGCCCAGCACGAGAGCAGTTATGATAATGGTGCCATTATTAAAATTGTTTGCTTTTAAAATTTGCAGAGGTGTAACCGAAATACCAACCCAGGCGGCCAGGTTGGTAATTGCCATACTCAATATGCCCAAATGATCAAAAAAATAGGCCGAAAAAAATAAAACCAGCATCGGAATAAATGTCACCAGCCCAAAACGATCGCCAAAAAAATGATACTGGTATTGCAGGTAGCCTATGAAGCTAATGAAACCGAGACAGGCTAATAACAAAACATAATCGAAAAAAGAATTGGGTGCTTCTACTTTTCCTGTCGAAAAAGGCAGTTTTGTTTTAAAACAATAGATAAAGCCGGCAATCGTGATAAGCGCAATAAATATAAGAATGGCCTGGTGTCCGATACTATCAATGTTTTTGTAAACCAGTATTCCCAGGCCACTGCTCAATAACAATACACCCAGGTATAATATCGTTTTAAGTTCCCAGTGAACGGAAAAAAGCCGGTTGTTTTGCTGTTGCAAGACTTTTATTTTTGAGTTATCTGACAGCAAACCGGCTGCAAATAATTTTTCAGATACTGTTGTATGCATAGTATGATTGGTTGTTCAATGTTAATCAAAAGCAGGCTTATTACAAACTTACCGTTAATACCGGCTATCTGTCAGCTAAAACTAACAACTGTTCATTTCATGCAGTCATTTATTGTATTTTTGTCTTATTCCTTTTTATGCTGCTTTTTCTATGCTTGATACCGACATCAATAAAATAAGAATTGTAACCGCCGCCAGTTTATTTGACGGGCATGATGCCGCCATAAATATCATGCGACGCATATTGCAAAGCAAGGGAGTAGAAATCATTCATCTTGGTCACAATCGCAGTGTGCATGAAATAGTAGAATGTGCTATTGAAGAAGATGTGCAGGGTATTGCCATTACCAGTTACCAGGGCGGACATGTAGAGTTTTTTAAATACATGAAAGACTTGCTGGATCATAACGGTTGCGGTCACATTAAAATATTTGGCGGTGGGGGAGGAACCATATTACCGCAAGAGATCAGTGAACTGCATAATTATGGCATCACAAAAATTTATAGCCCGGATGATGGCCGTAAAATGGGATTGGAAGGAATGATTGAAGAACTAATAAGATTGTGTAGCCCCAGCCCAGCCTCCCCCGGTAGGGGAGGAGACGTGCAACTTGCTGACTATTGGCGGGCTTCAAAAAATTGGAACGGTCAAACTCCATTGGGAGAAGTAAAAGATATTAGAAAAATAGCACGCGCCATTACAATTGCAGAAGTTGGTAAAACGAAGGAAATTTCATTTGATGGGTCATCAATTACGGGTAATCAATTTAAAGCCGATCCATTGATATATGGGAAGTTGAAAGAATTTGCGCTTGTACATCGCAAAGAACCAACCTTACCGGAATCCATTTTATGGGAAAAATTAAAAAGTAAAAAGGAAGGATATAAGTTCAGGCGACAATATATCATTGGTTCTTTCATTGCAGATTTTGTTTGCCTTAGTAAAGGTTTGGTAATTGAAGTGGATGGAAACTATCACCAGCTTCCGGAGATGAAAATAAGTGATGAAGAAAGAACAATGACGTTAAAGGGATTGGGTTTCGATGTAATAAGAGTGACCAATGACGAAGTAACTTATCAATTGGATGATGTTGTAGAAAAAATTCATAGCAAGCTTTCTTCGTTACCAGACAGGAAATTAAATGAAAAAAATCTGGACTTGCCAAAAGTCTCCGCCGCCGGGGTAGATTTAGAGGGGGCTCCTGTTCTTGGTATCACCGGTACCGGAGGTGCTGGAAAGTCTTCTGTCACAGATGAAATAGTGCGCCGCTTCCTGCAAACTTTTGAAGATAAAACCATCGCGGTTATTTCTGTGGATCCTTCGAGGAAGAAAACCGGTGGTGCATTACTGGGAGATCGCATCCGGATGAATGCTATTTCACATCCGCGTGCGTATATGCGTTCTCTGGCTACACGGGATGAAAACATTGCCATCAGCAATGCCATGCAGGATTGCGTTGATATCTGCCAGGATGCAGGCTTTGATTTTATTATACTGGAAAGTGCGGGGGTTGGACAAAGCGATGCCTCCATCATTGACTATTGTGATGTGAGTTTGTATGTGATGACACCAGAATACGGTGCTGCATCACAGTTAGAAAAAATAAACATGCTGGACTATGCAGACATCATCTGCATCAATAAGTTTGACAAAGCCGGTGCATTGGATGCGCTGAACGATGTACGCAAACAATATAAACGCAATCATGGACTATGGTCGGCCAAAGACGATGAACTGCCGGTATTGGGAACTGCCGCAAATAAATTCAATGATGCAGGGGTTAACAAATTATTCAACCTGTTACTGGAAAAAATAAGAGAAAAAACAAACCAGGATTGGGGATCTTATACTGCGGCGTTTACCAGTGGGAGCCTGGAACAGGCTTTTATTATTGCACCTAAGCGTGTCCGTTACCTATCCGAAATAGCCGAGAACAACCGTAATTATGATCAATTGGTAAATGAGCAGGCCGGTATCGCTTCAAAACTTTACCAACTGCACGGTGTATTGGAAAGTATGAAAACTTTTGAATTTGCACAGGGCGCTCACGGGTATTCAAAAGCTTTGCTCGAAAAGATGAAGAAATTCTACGAGGAACAATTGACGCCCGCAAGTCGTAAGTTGCTGCAAAAATGGCCGGAGAAATTAAAGGCATATGAAGGCGATTATTATCAATACAATGTGCGCGACAAAGTAATTAAGCAGGAAATGTATACGCGTAGTTTAAGTGGCACACGCATTCCAAAAGTAGTACTACCCAAATACAAAGACTGGGGTGATGTTCTTCGCTGGCAGGCACAGGAAAACGCGCCAGGACGATTTCCTTTTACAGCCGGGGTATTCCCCTTAAAACGCGAAGGCGAAGATCCAACGCGCATGTTTGCAGGTGAAGGCGGACCTGAAAGAACCAATAAACGTTTTCATTATGTATCATTGGGACAACCTGCTATCCGGTTGTCAACCGCATTTGACAGCGTTACCTTGTATGGTGAAGATCCCGCTCCACGCCCGGATATTTATGGTAAAGTGGGAAATAGCGGTGTAAGCATTGCAACTGTTGACGATGCAAAGAAATTATATAGCGGTTTTGATCTTTGTGATCCCAAGACTTCAGTCAGTATGACGATCAACGGTCCCGCACCAATTGTCCTTGCTTTTTTTATGAATGCTGCTATTGATCAGCAATGTGAAAAGTATATTGCCGAACATGGCTTGGAAGAAGCGTTGCAGGAAATTAAAAACTCAAAATTTAAAACTCAAAATCAGCCCTGTTATTATAATCCGGCTTCACCGGAAAGATTGCCGGAAGGTAACAATGGACTGGGATTGAAATTGCTGGGCATGAGTGGTGATGAGGTATTGCCAAAAGATGTGTATGAGAAAATTAAAGCCAATGCTTTGTCGCAGGTAAGAGGTACGGTACAGGCAGACATCTTAAAAGAAGACCAGGCGCAAAATACCTGTATCTTTTCAACAGAGTTTGCATTAAAATTAATGGGTGATGTGCAGGCCTATTTTATCAGTCAATCCATCCGAAATTTTTACAGTGTATCCATCAGTGGATATCATATTGCGGAAGCCGGTGCCAATCCTATAACGCAACTTGCTTTTACTTTGTCTAACGGTTTCACCTATGTGGAATATTACCTCAGTCGTGGAATGAGCATCGATGATTTTGCGCCCAACCTTTCGTTCTTTTTCAGCAATGGAATGGATCCCGAATACAGTGTAATTGGGCGGGTAGCCAGGCGCATCTGGGCAAAGGCAATGAAATATAAGTACAAAGCAAATAAGCGCAGCCAGATGTTGAAATATCATATCCAAACCAGTGGACGAAGCTTGCATGCGCAGGAAATAGATTTCAACGATATCCGGACAACTTTGCAGGCTTTGTATGCAATCTATGATAATTGCAATTCACTTCATACCAACGCGTATGATGAAGCAATAACAACTCCTACCGAAGAGAGTGTGCGACGCGCAATGGCTATTCAATTAATTATTAACCGCGAATTGGGTACCGCACATACCGAAAATTTTATACAGGGAAGTTTTGTAATTGAAGAGCTCACCAACCTCGTGGAAGAAGCGGTACTGACGGAATTTGATCGCATTACCGAACGTGGTGGTGTATTGGGTGCCATGGAAAGAATGTACCAGCGAAATAAAATACAGGAAGAGAGCCTGTATTATGAAACACTTAAACATACAGGCGACTTACCCATTATAGGTGTCAATACTTTCCTGAATAAAAAAGGTAGCCCCACTATTCTGCCCGGAGAAGTGATCCGCAGCACTACCGAAGAAAAAGAACAACAGATTCATAATCTCACGGCCTTCCATAAACGCAATGAAACTATTGCAGGTGAAAAATTGCAGCAATTGAAAGAAATTGCCATTAACAATGGAAATTTATTTGAAGCACTGATGGAAACGACAAAGTATTGCTCACTTGGCCAAATTACCCACGCGTTATATGAAGTAGGCGGCCAATACCGTAGAAACATGTAAAATCTATCTAATTAGAATCATCTTAGGTTTAATTTAAGGTTACACCCTTAAATATTAATTTGAAATATCAGGGTATAGCCTTAATTTTGGATAATAATTTTAAGGTTATAGCCTGATGAAAAATAACAAAAATACAAAGCTCCTTATTCAGCAATTGGATAATAAACTCAATGCATTCCGGTCATTGAAAGATATTCCAATTCCCGTGAACGGCTGGCTTCATACAATAAGAACAACTTTGAAGATTTCTTTGCGACAAATGGGAAACAAGCTTTCCATTACTCCGCAAAGCATGAAAGAAATTGAACAAAGAGAAAAGGATGGGTCCATAACCTTAAAAAATTTGAGGGAAGCAGGTAAAGCCTTGGATTTGAAATTAGTCTATGGTTTTATTGCCAGTGAAGAATCCATTGAAATAATGATCGACAAAAGAGCATATGAGATTGCGAAGCAGATCGTTCAACGCACCTCGCACAGTATGGTGCTGGAAGACCAGGAAAATTCAAAGCAACGGATCGAAAAAGCAATTAAAGAAAGGGCTGCAGAAATCAAAAACGAAATGCCAGGATATTTATGGGATTAGCAATGAAGTATTGCAGCGGTCAGACAGCACTGGATGAGGATGAAGCAGACGGACTTCGTTTAAAAATTATTACCACCCATGGGGAACTGAATGAATTTGAACAACAAAATATTGAAAGGGCAATGATTTGGCTGAAGACAAAGAAACTGAAAGAAGAAGACTTGTTTGCTGAAAAATTCATAAAAGATCTGCACCTACGCATGTATGCCGATGTCTGGAAATGGGCCGGTCAATTCAGAAAAACAGATAAAAATATAGGTGTTGAAAAACATTCAATACCTATGTTTTTAAAACAATTGCTGGATGACAGCAGGTATTGGATATCAAACAAAAGTTTTCCGGAGAAAGAAATAGCCCTGCGGTTTAAACACCGTATTGTGCAAATCCATTGTTTTGCCAACGGAAATGGTCGCCATTCAAGATTGATAGCAGATTGCATTATGGAAAAATTATTTAAGAAGCCTGCATTTACATGGGGAGCCGGAATGACTGTAGCACAAGCTGAATTGAGATCAGCATACATTACAGCATTGAAAGAAGCTGACTCAGGTGACTATACCCGCTTGATAGAGTTTGCAACAACATGATACAAACTACCTTTTCATTTTATTAACCTCCGCTGCTCGTTCCATTTTATATTTGCCTGTATCTTTAACTGATCAAAAAACATTGCATGCCCAATAAATCATTAATTCCACTGGCTTTTAAAAATGATGCTGCAACTATAAAAAAACCGGTAACCATCCTGGCAGGAGATGTTGGTGGAACAAAATCAAATATTGCCCTTTACCGCGCAGATGAAAAAGGCCTCACCCTTTTACGCGAAGGAAAGTATGTCTCACAGGAATATCATTCACTTGCGGATATTATTATTCAATTCACCGGTACAGAATGGCCGGATCGTATATGCATGGCCGTTGCGGGTCCGGTACTAAATGGAAAAGTTCATCTCACCAATTTATTATGGAACCTGGATAGTGCCGCCATGAGTACCGCATTAAAAGTGCCCATCCATTTCATCAATGATCTTGAAGCAACCGGGTATGGTATGGCTGGCCTGCATAGCAATCAATTGGCTCCGTTACATAGCGGTTATGCTGTTGGTAAAGGAAATATAGCGATTGTAGCCGCAGGAACAGGTTTAGGAGAAGCCGGAATGTATTATGATGGAAAGCAGTATCACACTTTCGCTACAGAAGGAGGACATAGCGACTTCCCTGTTCGGACAGAACAGGATGTTGATCTGTGGCGGTTTTTGCAACAGCAATATGGACATGTAAGTGTTGAAAGAGTTTTATCTGGCCCGGGTATTCATGCCATATTCAAATTTCTTACTACCGTTGAACGCAAGCTGGTTCCTGAGTCATTGCTTGAGCAAATGAAAGAACAGGATCCTTCCGCGGTCATTAGCAACGCCGCCATTCATCAACAGGAGCCGGTTTGCATGGAGACCCTCAAACTCTTTGTACGTTACCTGGCGATGGAATCGGCCAGTATGGTTTTAAAATTAAAAGCTACCGGTGGTTGTTACCTCGCTGGTGGGATTGCTCCTAAAATATTACCCGTATTACAAACCGGTGATTGGTACAAACATTTTATTGATGCAGGTCGCATGCAGGCGTTACTGGAAACGGTACCTGTATATGTTGTATTAAATGAGAAAATCCCATTGCTGGGTGCGGCCTACTATGGGGCGTACAGCATGTGATAACCAATCAACATTTATTATTTATATAGCACCTGGCAATTGTTGCAGAAAAATGTCCGGCGCTTTGTTTTGCCCAACCATTCTTTGTGCAATTGAATATTGCAGCGTGGACAAATTTTTTTGGTATAAATCAGCCAGTGTTTCTTTAAAACAAACGCTTTCTTCCATTTCAAAAAATCAAAACTGTACTGTACAGCGTCCTTTATCAATGCTCTTTGTTGTTTAAGAGGAATTTTATTTGTTTTGCTTTTCGGATGAATGCTGGTGCGAAATAAAACTTCGTTCTTAATAATATTGCCGACTCCGGAAAACATGGTCTGATCAAGTAATACATCACAGACCATTAGCCCCGATTTTTTTATTTTTTGTAATGCTTTTGTTGGATCCCATTCTTTGTTGAGTGTATCTGCCGTCCAGTCATAAACTTCGTTGGGATCTTTTTCTATTAAAAGGATGGCACAGGTGTAGAAATTTATTTCAGTCTTGCTGAATTTTAATTGTAACCGCGGTTTTGCTTCCTTCCTTTCGTTGATGCGATAGGTGCCAAACATTAAAAAGTGAATGCGTAGAAAAAATCCATCGAAACAAATCAACAGATGTTTACCCCAGGTTTTAATATCAATAATTTTTTTATTTTCCAGTTTGTGCAGGTCAATTTTCGCATTACCGCTAGCTTTCAAAATTTTTTTGTTTTTAAAATCCTTTATGGCCTCTTTGGCGATGATGATGGAAGGTCCTTCTGGCATACCGGTACCAGACAAAACCTGTACCATGCCAGTATTAGATGCGGTCTGCTATTGTTATATAGTCAGTTATCTCTATGAAACCCGGTATCTCCTTTTCACCGTGGTTCAACGCTGGTTTCATATTTGTGCTCATTACGCATGGGTCTAAATATAGAATGGAAAATAGGGTGCTCAGGATTTCACTACAAACAATGGAAAGAATTTTTCTATCCACCAAAACTGCCGCAACGATTGTGGTTCCAATATTATTCAAGGCATTTCAACACACTTGAATTGAACTCCAGCTTTTACCAGTTCCCTAAATTGCCACTACTAAAAAAATGGTATGAAGATAGCCCGGCGGATTTTTCTTTTTCATTGAAAGTACCAAGGCTTGTTACCCATTATAAAAAATTCAGTGACACATTGCAATTGATGGAAGATTTCTACGGTATTATTAAAGAAGGACTGGACAATAAAATTGGAATGGTTCTTTTTCAATTACCGCCGCAATTGCATTACAGCGAAGAAAAATTGCATTCAATTATTAATAATACCAATACACAATTCCATAATGCTATTGAGTTTCGTCACGCCAGTTGGTGGAACAGTGAAGTATACCGGCAATTGACAGCAAAGCAGATTTGCTTTTGTGGTATCAGTCATCCATCCACATTACCCAATGATGCGGTAATTAACACTGATTATGTGTACTACCGTTTTCATGGTGTGCCGGAATTATATAAATCGCTTTATTCCATTGATTTTATCAGAGGAGTAGCTGATTCATTGCTGAAAAGATTGGATGTTAAATACGCGTATTGTTATTTCAACAATACCATGCGGGATTCCGCATTGATCAATGCGGAATGGTTGCAACGTTACGTAGGTGGAGTAAGGAATACGGAATGGGGGCGGGGAAGTTTGTCTACACAATTGGTAAGTAAGCCGCAAGTGGGATAGTTATAGAAGCTATACTTTGACCATTTTGTCTTCAATGAGATGTTTTAGTCATGGTATGGTTTTAGCATTTCGCAAATGAAATCGATAACTTCCTAATAGTAAAAATTTCATTTTATGGCATCGCTCATTGGAAAAAAAATTGCAATACTCACCGATCATGGATTCGAAGAAATCGAATTGACGAGTCCGAAAAAGGCACTTGAAGATGCGGGTGCAGTGGTACATATTATTTCAAATCAAAGTGGTATGGTAAAAGGATGGAACCAGGATCATTGGTCGATAGAGTTGCCAGTTGATGAAAATCTACTGAGAGCAGACAGTGAGGTGTATGATGCATTGGTAATACCGGGCGGTGTGATCAACCCGGATCGAATGCGTATTAACAAAGAATACATACAATTTGCGCAGGAATTTCTGGAAGCGGGTAAACCAGTTGCTGCTATTTGTCACGGGCCTCAGTTATTGATCGAGACAGGAATGCTGGATGGAAAGGAAATGACTTCTTACCCATCTATCAAAACCGATCTCAGCAATGCAGGGGCAATCTGGGTTGATAAGGAAGTTGTAGTTGACAACGGACTTATTACCAGTCGTAGCCCGAACGATCTGGAAGCATTCAATAAAAAAATCATTGAAGAAATATCAGAAGGCATTCGTGATAACAGGGCGGCTTATACACATGCTATTCATCAATAGGTCAATCATTTAATAAAGATTGGTTATATGGCTAAGTCGGTAAAGAAGAAATTAAATCCGCCCCAACAGCAAAACAGACCGGGTTCAGAAAAGAATATGACGCCGCCACCTCTTATTGCCTCCAGTTTCAAATCCCAAAAAGTTGCCAAACATGGTAGCAAGGCACCCATGGAACGCGCCGGTCAGCCGGTAGAAGTTGCCCCCTGTTATTTGTTTTTAGCAACCGAAGGCAGTACTTATATGAGTGGACAATTCCTACATCCCAATGGTGGTGAAATCATAAATGGTTAAAAAATTATTAGTTAATTTAATATCAGTACATGAAAAAGAATATTGGTAGCAAAGCGAGCAAGAAATTTCCGGTGCGGGAAGGCCAGGAGAATAGCTCAATTTTAGGAAAAGAAGATGCCGATCACAAGAAAAAATATCCCTGGCCGCAGGAGAAAGATAAACAGGCCAACAATCAACCGGAGTTTATAGAATCACAAGGCAACAAGAAAACAAAATAAGTTTTAGTAAATCTTTTTTTATGAGATCAATCTGGACAGGCGCTATTGGTTTTGGACTGGTGAACATACCGGTGAAATTATTCAGTGCTATAGAAGAAAGCAATCTTGATCTTGATATGCTTGATAAGAAAGATCGTTCCAATATAAAATTCAAGCGCGTGAATGAAAGTACGGGTAAAGAAGTGGCCTGGGAAAATATTGTACGCGCATTTAACATGGATGGAAAATATATTGTGTTAAATGATTCTGATTTTGCTGATGCCATGCCGGAAAAAACGAAAACCATCCAGATAGATTCTTTTGCTGATGAAAAGGACATCAATACGATGTTATATGAAACACCGTATTATCTTGAGCCGGAAAAACAAGGCAAGCGTGCTTATGCATTATTAAATACCGCGCTCAACAAGTCAAAAAAGGTTGGTGTAGGTTCATTTGTGCTACGTAACAAAGAACGTCTTTGCCTGATCAAAGCGTCGGAACATTCGCTGGTATTACATCGTATGCGTTTTAGCCAGGAGATCAGGGATAGCAAGGACCTGGATATTCCTGCTGTGGCACCTAAACCAGGTGAATTAAAAATGGCGCTATCGCTGATCGATCAATTGTCCGAAACTTTTGATATCAGCAATTACAAAGATGAATATACGTCCAAATTGATGAAACTGATTAAAGCAAAAGCAGCTGGTAAAAAGACAGCCGCACCGGTTTTAAAAATGGTACGTCCAAAGGGCAAGGACCTGATGGATCAGTTAAAAGAAAGCCTGGGTTCCAAAAAGAAAAAGGCATCCTGACCCACTATAATAAAAAAAGAAATTTTAGCGATACACCTGAACCACGCGGGGCAAAAGATGAAGTTGCAAAACACCGTTTTGTTGTTCAAAGACATGACGCCACCCGGCTTCACTTTGATTTTCGGTTACAGATGAACGGGGTTTTAAAAAATTGGGCTGTACCAAAGGGGCCCTCAATGAATGCCTCAGATAAAAGATTGGCTGTACAGGTAGAAGATCACCCGGTATCTTATATTAATTTTTCCGGAACTATTCCAAAAGGAAACTATGGAGCTGGTAAAGTTGAAGTTTGGGACAAAGGAATATATACCCCCATTGATGAAAAAGGAAAGGTTTTGAATGATCGGGAAGCTAATAACTGGTTAAAAAAGGGGGAGTTGAAATTTATCCTCAAAGGGAAAAAACTACAAGGTTCATTTGTATTGGTACAATTAAAAAATGATCCCAAAAACTGGTTATTGATCAAACACGGGGATGACTTTGCTGTAAAGAATAAATATGATCCGGAAAAAAATGAAGTTGCAGTAGCAAGTAAAAAGGCCATGACAGCTAAAAAAAGAGAAGCGGTACCGGCAGTTGTCCAAACAAAAAAATTAACGCGGTATTATAAACCTATGCTGGCAACTCCCTTTGCCACAGCATTTGATGACAAGGAATGGATTTTTGAAATCAAATGGGATGGCTACCGGGCCATTGCAGAATGTGGGAGCAAAGAAGTAAAGTTATATTCACGAAACGGCCTTTCATTTCGCGATAAATATGCGGTTATTGCAAAAGCATTAGAACACATTAAACACAAAATAGTTATTGATGGCGAAATAGTGGTATTGAACAAGGAAGGCAAACCAAGCTTCCAGTTATTGCAGCAGTACGAAGAAGATCCGGGTAACCCCATTATTTATTATGTGTTCGACCTGTTATTTCTCAATGGGAAGGATATAAGAGAACTTCCGCTGACAGAAAGGAAAGCATTGTTGAAAAAGGCGCTCGGGGTAAAGAAGAATGCAATCGTTCAATTCTGTGATCATGTAACGGGCAAAGGAATTTCTTTTTTTAAAAAGGCCAAAGAGCTCAACCTCGAAGGTGTAATGGCAAAAAAGGCGGATAGCAAATATACTTGTGGTATTCGGACAAAGGAGTGGTTGAAAATAAAAAATCACCATTCGCGGGAAGCTGTTATTGTTGGATTTACCCAACCACGTGGTAGCAGAAATCATTTTGGTGCATTGATACTGGCTGAAAAGCGGGGAACAAAATTTACTTATATAGGACATACTGGTACGGGCTTTACTGAAAAAGTTTTAAAAGAACTCCGGGGGCAAATGCAAAAATTCATCACTCAGAAATCACCTTTTGAATCTTCAATAAAAGTAAACTCGCCTGTTACCTGGCTTACACCAAAACTTGTTTGTGAAATAAAATATACTGAACAAACATCTGATGGAATGCTTCGGCATCCGGTATACATGGGTTTGCGAATAGATAAGAAGGCGGATGAAGTAAAAGAAAGCAATGAAAAGCCGGCTAAAACAATTGAGCATGAACAGCGAAAAAGAAAAATCAGTTAAACTGAATAACCATCAACTGGTGCTGACCAATCTTAATAAGTTGTATTGGCCCAAAGACAAAATTTCCAAGGGCGATCTGATCAATTATTATGAGAAAATGGCACCGGTTATTTTGCCTTATTTAAAAAACCGTCCCTTATCCTTAAAAAGAAATCCGAATGGAATAGCAGACAAAGGGTTTTTTCAAAAAGATGCCGGCGAACATTTTCCCACCTGGATAAAAACCGAACCTGTTTTCGCAGCGTCAACACAGAAGACAGTGAATTATACGCTGTGTAATGATAAAGCTACTTTGATCTACCTGGCCAACCTGGGGTGCATTGAAATGAACCCATGGAATTCAACCATTCAATCACCCGGCAAACCAACTTACCTGATCCTCGATATTGATCCTTCAGAAAAAAATTCATTTGACCAGGTGATAGAAACGGCACGGGTTATTGGGAATGTTTTGGAAAAAGCAGGTGCTCCTTCTTATTGTAAAACTTCGGGTGCTTCGGGATTACACGTATATATACCACTGAACAATAAATATGAATATGAACAAGTGCGAAATTTTGCTGAAATGATAGCAAGCAATGTTCAGCAACAATTGCCTGCGTTCACCAGCCTGGAAAGATCTCTGAAGAAGCGTGGCAATAAAATTTATATTGATTATCTGCAGAACAGTCGCGGCCAAACAGTTGCAGCGGCTTATAGTGTGCGGCCTGTTGCAGGTGCGCAGGTATCGGCACCATTGACGTGGAAAGAAGTAAAACCAGGATTGCACCCTTCTCAATTTAACATTTTCAACATCGGGAAAAGAATAGATAAGCTGGGTGATTTGTTTTATATGTCGATAAAAAAAGGTGTTAATATAGTATCCTGTTTAAAGAGATTGGGATATTGACACATACGGGTACTAATTTCTACAATTATAACTGGTCATGTGAAATCAGGAACTTTAATTGAATGCAATAACTGCCGTTTCATTAATAATCACGCAATATTTTCCGGCATCATTTTTACCCTTGTATAAGAGTCAACAATATTTCAAATCAATTAAATCTGTTGGATATGAAAAATGATATGAAGGGAAAGCAAAACAGTAGTAATACGCCAATGCCCTGGCCCAAAAATAATGACAAGCAAAAAAATCGGCAAACTGGCAATAATACGCCTATAGGAAACGATCCTGCAACAGCCGGTAATTCAGGTAGTAACCTGGATAATGATCCTGAAATTAATTCACCTATTTATGATCCGGAAAAAACCGAGAAGAAGATCCCTGTGATGAAAGACAGTGAAAAACCTGGATAGAGCCGGAGGGCTATGTAAAGAATGAGGATGCGGAGATTGAGGCCTGGCTAGTTATAGCCAGGTTTTTATTCTGTATGTAACGAACGCAATGAGTAAATATTTTTCAAGCAACGGACGCAAAGGAGCAACGAGCACAAAGAATAAGAGCCAAGGCAAAGCAAACCAATAAAATTGTTGCGTCTTAGCTTCTTTTTCGTTCGTGGCGAGAAATAAAAGTGAAATGTAAAATAAATTAATAGCATTGCATCGTAGTGTCTTCGCGCTCGTTGCGAAAAATAGAAGTAAAATGCAAAACAAATCAATTAAATCAATTACAATGAAAACAATTATTTTGGTTTTTGCTGCATTGATAGCTGTCCATGCAATAACCGCACAAACGCCGGCTGAAAGGAAAGATTTGCAAAGGGATGTTGCCCGGGAGAGAAGCAAGAGACATGCAGTAGCCCGTGACCTCGCGCATAGAAATATTGCAGGGGCAAAAGCCGATCATCGTGCAGCAAAATCTTATCACCGCGAAGTGCATCGTGATGTACGCAATATTCATGCAAGACAGGCACGTAAAGCGAGGCGACATGCTAGTGCACATAAAAGACATATACAACATCATCGCCGCAGGAAGCATCATTGATGGGATGCAAATCTTCAACCAAACACAATGATTGATTCATTGCCTTTTTTATTTAGAATGGAACGTCTTCGTCGGATGCATTGATATCATGGTATTGATCAGATGGTGGTTGCTGGCTTTGGGTGCCTGCTACTACTTTCCATGCTTTTACATCGGTGTACCATTTACCATTGTATTCCCTGCTTTCAACATCAAACGAAACACTAACTTTATCGCCCAACCTGAATTTATTCATATCAATTTTATCACCCCAAACGGCGATGCAGATTTTTTTTGGATAAGTATCGCCGGTCTCTAAAATAAAGTCTTGTTTTTTCCAGGGCCCATTTTTTCCGTTACCTGTTTGTGCTGGCAATAATTGCAGTATTTTTCCGCTTATCTCCATGCGAATAATTTTTGTAAAAGTACGAAACATCCTGCTCTTAAAGGGATGGTTTTTGAACCACAAAGTCACCAAGCCACTGAGCAACACGGAGGAATATTTAAAAATGAATTTTGAAATATTATCAGCTATCCGATAAAATAGAAAGAGATTCAAATAAGATTAATAATGTCAATTACTGCCTGGTTTAACGCTCTATGTCCTCTGAATAATGATAACTTTTGATTAAACCCAGCTTACAAATACATGTTAAGTATTGCAATTGAGTAATACTCCTTTGTGTAACTTTGTGTCCTTGTGTCTTCGTGGTTCAAAACACCTGCCGCAGGAAGTGATGAAGATTAATGACTTTCCTTATAGTGCTGCAACAATAAATCTCCACCGAAATCATTTTTGAGATCACGGATTACCGTGTGAATATGATTGGCATTGTTCTGCGTGTTATCATACTCAATAATAATGGTAGGGCCTTGTATGCGATAATAATAAGGTTTGCCCAATACATGTTCAGTAGCACCTGCCCAGGCAAAGCGCAGGTTATTCAAACCAGCCGTTTCTATTTCTTTCAGCATGCTGTTGGCAAATAATTTCGTATAACGGTGTACATATAGATTTACCAGTTTCAGCATGCGTTGCTGGTTTGCTGACGTAAGCTCACTGAAACGGATACCCGCAGTTTCTTCAATCAACGCTTTACGGTTGTTGCCGGTAATGATTTCTTTGGGTGCGTCGGTTGCGATCAATGCTTTTTTTAATTCATCGGAAGAAAGGCCATTCAGCAAGGCAAAACCCAGGTTGGTTTCATCCTTCAATACCTCCTCATTTTTTTTCGGGCCTTCCAGCACAATGGCCGGGTTAGCACCCAGGAACGAGGGTGTGCCGGCGACCAGTTGTTTTTTATCTGATGAAAAATGAAAGGCGATATGGTGTCCTTCAAATCGCCAGCCCCATATTGTGTTGGAAGAGGGTATACCGAAGATGGTAATAAAATATTTATTGGGATCCCGGTAATGATCTTCTGGTTTGCGGTGTTCCAGTTCTTTTAAAACATTATCCAGTTGGCGGATAGCTTTGATTTTCTTTACCGTTTCATCGCTCAGGCTGGTAGACAACAGATCCATCACCGCTTCCTGCTGCGCTGCATTCAGTGCATTCATTTCAATTCCTTTGCGATCGTCCAGTGGTACAAAATTGTATCGGTAACGTTCTTCTGTATCAAAAGGATAAACCGCTTTGCTGCGTTGTGCCGTATCCAGCAATTCAATGAACTTATTGGCTTTACCAGACAGGTCCTGCGCGGATGAATAATGGAAGGATAATAAGCAGGCAAAAATTGAAATATACAATTTCATAAGCAAGTGTTTGGGTGATGGTAGTACTAAAGATATTGTATTTGAGGGAATGAGTGCTTGGTATTAACAGAAGCGGAAGTATTATATATCCAGCGGTGGAAATGCTATAAAGCATCCTTGCGTCGCACTGTTGAAGGCCAGGAATGCTGCTGAGCACTACTACTTGAAGCGTACACGGTGAATTTTTGGAAATAGTTGTCAGCAATAATTCATCAGGCAGCGTCACATTTGGCCCTTACAAACTATTACCATTCTGCCGGTACTTTGCAATTACAATGCAACGCTCCCTCCGCTTCAATTGTCAACTTTAGAAATTTACTTGCGTTTTCTGTCATTTATAATATTAGTAGTGCTGTTGTCTTGCGTTGCCTGCTCAAAAGACAACGGCCATAATGAAAGTATACTCTATGGCACCTGGGTAAAGGGTAAAAACTATGGAGACACGCTGAGTTTTTTGCGCAAGAATGATATAAACTTATTGGTCTATGAAAATAGTTTTAATGTAAGCTATCCGGGGCAGGTTCAAACGGAGTATATTTTTAACGATAATAAGTTAACGTTGATTTCTTCGTCTTCCCTGGGGCCCATTAAGCAAGACATTAAGAGTTTCACCTGGACAAGATATGGCAAAGAGTTCCGGGTAATAGGAACACAACTTTATCCATTTATGTCTTCGCTTACAGTTTTCACTTATACAAAGATTAATTAATCCGGACGGTTGTTGATGTGAATTACACAGCATAGTGTTTAATTACACTATGCTTTTTATTTGCACTTTAAAGAGTTTCCTACTTTCGTGGGAATGACGTGTAACTCGCTAATAAATTATTGGCTCGGTGTTAATTCAGATCTGAGATTAGCCGAAAATGAATAACAGTAAAAATGCCGGGATTTGTCTTCCTAACTGCGGAATAAGCTCTGATACCTGCTAATAAATGGTATTTACTTAATTACATCTAGGTATTTAAGGATTTGAATAATATTATGATTTCTTTGTGCTCCTCTGTGTCTTCCTGTCTTTGTGGTTTAAAAATATCCATCAATACCACATGCATGCTGAAGTAAAATTTAATTCTCAGGCACATTTGCCCCTCCATTTTCTTCCTTATCCTTTTTGAATTCCAACTTACCAAACTTAAACATGAAACTAATTCCAAATGAACGGAACGGCAACTGGCGAAGACTATTCAATACAAACTGTTGACCGGTTACCTGCGTTTCCTGTCTTACATATTTATTAAATGGGTTGGTAGTGGTAAAACCAATGCTTCCTTTTTTATTCCAGATTAATTTGCGCATGGCAAAATTATAAGTAGTAAAGGAAGGATACCTGCCCTGTACTTCATTGCGTGGTGAATTAAAGTTGCCGAAAAATTCCATGACTAAAGTTTTACTGGCCTGGTAACTGGCGTTTATGTTTATACGGTAGTTAATGCTGTTGATAGCACTGTTATCAGTAAACCTGTTGATAATATATTTATCAAACAATGACAGATTACTACGCAGGTTCAGTTTTTCACCTACCGGTAATGACCCATATAAACTCAGTCCGAACATATGTTCTGTTCCAATGTTTTCAAATGTATTTACCGAAACATTGCTATATACAGAATCCCCCACGGCAAAAGAAGGATAATAAACGATATAAGGTTGTATGTCGCGACGTGATCCCCTGTAAAACAAATTTACATTCACCGATCCACCCTTTTCAAAATTTTTACTGTAACCCAGCTCAGCATTGTCGCCAATTTCCGGTTGCAGGTCGGGGTTACCCCGCGAAATATTTTTTGGATCCAGTGCATTGATAAATGGATTCAGGAACCGGTAACCGGGTCTTTGTATGCGCCTGGTATAACTTAATTTAATGATCTGGCTTTCGCTGATATGATGTGCAAATAATACAGATGGCGCCAGTGTATTGTATCCCGGAATATCTACATCGGCCGCTTTGGAAAAATGGGCGTTGGTTTCCGTCCGTTCATATCGCAACCCTGATTTTACTTCCAGCCACTTGCCAACCGGAAAATTCACGGATACGAAAGCGGCGTATACCATTCTTTTATAATGCAGGCTATTGGACTGCGCTGTATCATAACGGTAACCGGCAGGTGAAAAATATAGTACATCAGATGCACTTTCAATATCCCGCAGCGCTGATTTCAGCCCGGTTTCAATTTTTACATCGTGTGGAAGCGGCTGGGTATAATCTATCTGCAACTCTGCTTCATGATCGGTTCCCGGGTTGGCACTTTGTGAGCCGCTAAAAAGAGTATCACCCTTCACATTGAACTGCTGTTGCGTAAAATTTTGATTTGATCTTCCATAACTGGTGTTGAATGCTACGTTCAATTCCTGATCTTCCTTATCAAATGTTTTTTTATAGTTTAAACTGTAATCAGTAGATCTGAAACGGAACCTGTTTTCTGGTTTGAATATACTTTGAAATGCGGAGACAAGGCTACCGGGCAAAGGAGTGGTTTCAACTTGTATATCCTGCAAACTATTGCCATGACTTTTATTACCGAAATTTTCAAACCCAACATTGCCGGAGAGGTTATTTTTTTTATTGATCTCCCATTCAAATCCCAGCCCGCTTTCAAATCCGCCCCTGTGAAAACTACTGCTGCCATCTGTTAACAAGGTCGAATGTGTTTGCAAGCTGGTATCGAAGGAGCTGCGGTTAACGTGTGTGAGTGTAGTGGAGGTTATCTGACCATTTCCGCTGATGAAGCCATTCAATCCAAAATTTCCGCGGCGGGCATGCATGTTTAGCGATCCATTTTGCAGGCGACTGCCAACAGCTATATTCACATTACCATTGATACCGCGAACTTTGCTTTCTTTTAAAATGATATTGATGATACCACCTGTACCTTCAGCATCATACCGCGCACCGGGACTGGTAATGACTTCAATGGTTTTTATCTGGCTGGCGGGTATGGACTGTAAGGCTTCAGCAAGAGAATTACCAAATATGCTGGACGGTTTTCCATTGATTAAAAAGCGGATATTGGAATTGCCCTGTAATTCCACATTACCATCTGCGTCTACTGATACCTGTGGTATTTTTTTCAGTAAATCGGTAGCCACACCTCCTTGTGCAGTAACATCTTTCTCTGCATTATAAACCATTTTATCAATCCTGTTTTCAATCAGTGGTTTTTGAGCGGTAACAGTAACAGTTTGCAGCGTTTGCGCTTTTTTTGAAAGTTGAATATTATCAAGTTTTACAGTCATATCCCTGCTACTGATGTTGAATTGCAGGGTATCAGGCTGGTAGCCGATGAAATCAGTAATCATTCGATAGCTACCCGTGTCCAAATCTGAAATTGAAAAAACTCCCCTGATGTCGGAAGTAGCCCCATTTATTGGTTTTTTATTTGTTGATGTATAAACGGCAATACTGGCATATTCAATGGGTGTTGTAGAAATGGCATCGGTTACTTTGCCCGTTACAGTTCCTTTCTTATCTCCTGAAATTTTTGATTGGGAGAAGACATTAAAACAAGTTAGCAACAGCAATACAATAGCTATGAAATATTTCTGAAGGGACTTTTTAAACATAAGGTTGCAAAAATGCTGCATCAATCTGAATAAAAGCTGAAGTTTTGATGACTGGTAGGAATTACGTGTTAATGCAAAGAAAAGGGCCGGATAGAAATCCAGCCCGATTTTAAATCCAATATCCTATGAAAAACCTATTGAGTAATTTTCAAACGGCATGCCAAATCATTTTAAAGCGGAATCTGTGCATTGTATCTGTTTTTATTTCCCCAACAGGGAAAAAATTGATTCAAATAGGGAGTTATCGTCGGGAAAATTAAACGTACAGGTTAATGTGGCAATGTCAGCAGCAATTTTTTACAGGTTTGCTTGATTTTTTTTGGTTTCAATGCACATTCCCTTACAATAACTATTTTCCAACCTTGTTTTCTTAATGTCCGCACAGCGTTTGTGTCATTTTGTTTGTTAATGGGTATCTTATTTAGCCACCAATCTGTTCTTGTTTTGGGAATCACATAATATTTACAGTCATTATGTCCATGCCAGAAGCATCCGTGAATGAAAAAGCCGGATTATATTTTTTTAATAACAAATCCTTACAATCAGGTAAGCTTTTATCGAGCAAGCGAAAACGTAAACATGTTGTGTAGAAAACTCCGCATAAGCATTTCAGGTTGGGTATGCTTGCTTTTTATCCGCGACATGTTAAAACAGCGCGTGGCCTTATCCATGCACATCTGCCATACCATAAAGATACCAGGCAATAACAATTATGATCCGGAAAAATATTTACTTTAGGGGATAATTTTTTATTCCAATTGTAAAATCTTATGAGATTAGGCAGGTGGTTGCAACTTGTTTGTTTATATATACTGATGGGTTGCGCCAGCAATCCATATAAAGCGGGCAATAAATTATACCGTCAGCAGGTTAAAGCATTTGCAAAAGAATTGCGTACGCAGCCGTGGCCAGATTCATTGCAACCTCCTGCACACTGGACAGGCACAACCAATTTCAGCATGCGTAAACCAAATTTTGTTATTATACATCATACGGCGCAGGATGCCTGTGATAAAACCATTACAACTTTTACTACTGTTAAAGCACAGGTGAGTGCTCACTATGTAATCTGTAAAGACGGAACGGTGCATCATATGCTGAATGATTACCTGCGTGCATGGCATGCCGGCACCGCAAAGTGGGGAAGTAGTACAGACATCAACAGCAATAGCATTGGTATTGAAATAGACAATAATGGATTTGAAAGATTTACTGAAGCGCAAATGATTAGCCTCCTGCGATTACTTACTAAATTGAAAAAAGACTACAACATTCCTGTTGCCAATTTTATTGGTCATTCTGATATTGCACCGGGTAGGAAAGTAGATCCCAACAGGTATTTCCCCTGGCAGCGGCTCGCATCAGGCGGTTTCGGATTTTGGTATGATACTACTGCAGCAGCACAGGTGCCGGACAATTTCAATGCATTGCAGGCATTGAGAATAGTTGGATATAATATCAGTGATTCTTCCGCTGCAATCTATTCTTTCAAACTTCATTTTGTACAAACAGATTCAAGTAAAGTATTTACGGATGCAGATAAAAAGATTTTGTTTGATTTGGTAAAGAAGTATGAATAATTTTTTTAGCAACGGAGAAAAGTCATATCTGATAGTACCACAAATACGCTGAGGCACAGGGTTACACAGAGAAGTAATATTATGACTGCAATATTTAATCAGCTTACTTTAATTTTGAGAATTATAGTAAGTATAGTTTAATCAAAGATTATCTTCCTTCTCCTTTGGAGAAGGATAAGAGCCTATAGCAGGCAGGGTTGAGGTACATGCCAATAATAATGAATTCTCTTATATTAGTTCTACGGGCATCACCATTATTGCCCGTTATTTTTTAATTTCACGATTCAGACTACAATTGCTGATTGCTTATTTGCCTCACAACGGTTTGCCGCCATTGAAAAAGCTTTATAACTAAATGGATAGAATGACAGCAGAACACCAGCGACTGGCAGTTAACGCTACCAAAGATGTACCACTTGTACAATGGGGACCATACCTAAGTGAGCGCCAATGGGGAACAGTGCGGGAAGATTATAGTCCTAACGGTGATGCATGGCACTATTTCCCTTTCGATCACGCACACAGTCGCGTATACCGTTGGGGCGAAGACGGTTTGGCGGGTATTTCGGATTATTTTCAGAACCTGTGTTTCAGCGTGGCATTATGGAATGGCAAAGACACCATTCTAAAAGAACGTTTATTTGGTCTTGGAAATAGCCAGGGCAATCACGGCGAAGATGTAAAAGAGCTATATTATTACCTTGATAATATTCCTACGCATTCTTTTATGGAATATTTATATAAGTATCCCCAGCTTGAGTTTCCATATGACAAATTGCGAGAGGAAAACAGGCGCCGAAGTCGTGTTGAACCTGAATATGAAATACTGGATACGGGTGTATTTGATAATAGCCAGTATTTTGATGTGCGCGTTACCTACGCCAAACAAGGGGTGCAGGATATCTTTATTAAAATCAGCATTACCAACCGTTATTCAAAACCTGCCGAACTAACGGTGTTGCCTACCCTATGGTTTTATAACCGCTGGAACTACGGTGGAGTAGATAAAAAACCCTTGCTGAGTTATCTCAATAAGACTTCGGTAAAAGCAGAACATGAAAGGCTGGACGATTATTTTTTTTACTTCCAGCCACCTACCGACAGGTTGTTTACAGAAAATGAAACCAATACCCAGAAAATAACCGGAGTTGAGAACGAAAGCATTTTTGTGAAAGATGCTTTTCATGACGCAATCATAAAAGGAGATAATATTGCCGCTTTAAGAAGCAGGAAAACGGGCACCAAGTTTTCACCGGTATATAAACTACGGGTGGCAGGCGGAGAAACCAAAACCATTTATTGCAGGCTCAGCAATAAAAATATGGAAAATGCTTTTGGTACCGGTTTCGAAAAAATATTTGCTACCCGTAAAGAAGAAGCAGATGATTATTACGCGGCTATCCTTCCCAGTGGAATCAGCGATGATATGGCCAAAATTCAAAGACAGGCATTGGCTGGTTTGTTATGGAGCAAACAATATTATCATTTTGATGTGGAACGCTGGCTGAGTTCGGGCGATGGTATTACACCGGTAAGCGTTGGAAAAATGAACGGGCGTAACAGCGACTGGAAGCATTTAAAAAACCAGGATATCATATCAATGCCCGATAAATGGGAATATCCATGGTATGCGGCATGGGATCTTGCGTTTCAATGTATATCGATGGCAGTTGCTGATCCCACTTTCGCCAAGCACCAGTTGCTATTGATTATGCGCGAATGGTACATGAAACCAGATGGACAATTACCCGCTTATGAATGGAATTTCAGCGATGTGAACCCACCGGTGCAGGCCTGGGCCGCCATGCAGGTTTATAATATTGAGAAAAAACAAAAGGGTGTAGGCGATATCATCTTCCTGAAAAAAGTCTTTCAAAAACTATTGATCAACTTTACCTGGTGGATCAACCGCAAAGACGTAAATGGAAATAATATATTTGAAGGTGGATTCCTGGGCCTTGATAATATTGGGGTATTCAACCGCAGCTTTCATTTTGCAGGTGAAATGCAACTGGAGCAGGCAGACGGTACCAGCTGGATGGGTACTTATGCGCTGGACATGATGGACATTGCTATTGAAATAGCCATGCACGATGAATCATTTGAAGATACAGCTACCAAATTCTTTGAACATTTTGTTTTAGTTGCTGAGGCGTTGAATGAACACGGCTTATGGAATGAGGAAGACAAATTCTTTTACGATATGCTCTGTATCTCCGGCGCTGATCCATTACCGTTACGGATTCAATCTATTGTCGGACTCACTTCGTTGTTCGCTGTTTCCACGATCAGTAAAAATGTACTCAACAAACTGCAGGATTTTAAAAAACGCATTACCTGGTTTGAAGGTTATCGGATAAAGAATAAAAAGTTCTGGCCCAATGAAGAAAGGGGCGATGGGGAAGAATTGTTATTGTCACTGGTGCCCAAAGATCGGTTGATAGCCCTGTTGGATCGCCTGTTGGATGAAGAGGGTTTCTTATCCCCCGGTGGTATCCGTGCTTTGTCAAAATACCATGAAGCACATCCTTATTCTGTAACAGTTGAAGGGAATATTTATACCATTCATTATGATCCGGGTGATTCTACTTCGGATATGTTTGGGGGTAACAGTAACTGGCGGGGACCGGTATGGATGCCGATTAATTATTTGATTATTCAATCCATTCGGAAGTATGGTGAATTTTATGGCGAGAACTTGCAGGTTGAATATCCGCATGGTTCAGGTAATAAAATGACGCTGGAAAAAGTGGCGGATGAATTAACCCAACGAGTCATTAGCTTATTTGAGAAAGATAAGGATGGTAAGCGTCGTTTATATGGCGACTACAATTGGTTTTACCAACTGCCCGGTAATGAAGACCTGGTAATGTTTTATGAATATTTTCATGGAGACAATGGGCGCGGTCTGGGTGCGAGTCATCAAACCGGCTGGACGGCACTTGTAGCCGAACTGATTGCTGAATACGGAAATAAAGCCAACAGTCCGGTTACCAAAGTGCAGGAATCAAACGTAATTGTTCCATTAAGTGAAGCATTAGCAGACAAGAAATAAACTCATCAACCTTTCAACCAATCAACTTTTCAACTAATCAGCCAACTCCTCACAATAGTAACCAGCCTGCTGTAACTCTTGTTCAATAGTGCGTGGCGAAAGTTTTTCCGCTTCTATGCGCAAAATATTATCACAATCATGCAGGTCAACATTCCACTTAATCACGCCTTCAATATTTTCAATATGCTGCTCTACATCTGTGACCCGCTTCCTGTCGCGGATATCTGTTTTGAAAATTAAGATTTCCATATACAAAGGATTTGGTTTGGTACAATCGAAAGCCATACGAAATTATCAGTTGCAGTTTATTGGAAAACAGAAATGATACGAAATGCCTTAATCTACAGACGAACTACTTTCTGCTGGCTTTGACCTGCCCCAGCTGCCACAGCGGCTTCTCCATTCCTGCTGAAATTTTTGTTTTTCTTCCGGCGTCATGCTCATCCATTTTTCATTCATTTTTTGTTTCCATTGCCGGCGTCCCCCACCACGCCATCCGCCATGAAATCCCCCAAACAATATTTTACTCAATAATAATATACCCAGTGCCTGCCAGAAACTAATGGTACCCACATGCAGCACACCCGGTAATATTGCATTCCATAAATTCATTACAATAAAGCCAAATAAAAATATTGCGGCAGTAGCCACCAGCAATATCATCAACACTTTTCCAAATCTGAATCCTCTTTTCATGTGTTTAATTTTATAGATTAATAATTTAATAATTCATTTTTTAATACCAGTAATCTTTCCCGGAGATGTAACACAGCATACCGTTTGCGCGATAAAAGCGTATTCACCGTTTCACCAGTTTGTTCAGCAATTTCTTTAAACGGAATACCGTTCATTTCATTCATTACAAATACATCTCTTTGTTCTGCGGGCAATTCATTCAAAGCATTGTCCAGTGCTTCCCAGAAAAGCGTTCGCAGGTATTCTGTTTCCGGATTGTCTGTATTGTCAAAGAAAATCTCGGTCCAGTCAAACGCGGCGTCATCTTCATCGCGGCCAAATAAATCTTCGAGTGGTTCTGGTTTTTTCTTGCGCTGCCGGTCCGTGATTTTATTCCTTGCAACGGTGAAAAGCCAGGCCGTCACCTGTTCTATAGGCTGGGTATTGCCGATAAACTGGTAAAATACATCCTGTAAAATATCTTCAGCATCCGCTTCATTGCGTACCCGCTTACGGATGAAACCCAGCAGGCGCCTGCTGTAGTCTTTTACAACCCTGTTAATATTTTGCTTCTGTTCTGCAGTCATTTGAGCCTGTATCGTCATTGCATCCTCCATGTAATTTAGGAAGACGGGTGGAAAGACATTATATTTTAAAGATCGAAAAAGATTTTAGGCTATTACAGTCAATTAAGATGAGCGGAACATCTGGAGTGGAGTAAGTTCAGCCAGTTTAAACAGAAATATTGTAACCCATCCCGGGGTTATTCAATTACAAATGGAAAACAAATCATTAAACTGCCTGTCATCCCAACGATAGGAGCGTTCTCAACGAAATCAAAATTCAACAACTTAAATACATTCAAGTGAACAAGCGCTCAAATTGAAATATGCTCACCAGGTGATTGTCATCCAGACGATAGGAGGGATCTCAACAATTCCACAAACAAACCCTACGTGAATCATTTCGAAGTCTTATACACTTCTCCATCTTTCATCACCCACTGCACACTTTGTAATTGCTTCACATCCTTTGTAGGATCATCTTTTACAGCAATAATATCCGCAAACGCGCCAGCCTTCAACTCACCAATCTTTCCTTCCATATCCAGCAACTGTGCGGCAACGGTAGTAGCTGTTTGAATAGCCTGTATGGGTGTCATGCCATACTTAACCATGTATTCAAAATCCTTTGCCTGTGGTTCATCCCAGCTATATCCACCAATATCAGTACCATAAGCAATCTTTATTCCGGCATTCATGGCTTTTTTAAAAACTGCCGGTAATGTTTCCATAAAATATTTATTGATGGGTGATCCTTCTTTGGCCCTTCCTTCTGCAACGTAATCGCATACGTATATTGTCGGGCACCAGTAAACGCTTTTCTTAACCATCAGTTGTATGCATTCATCATCCATTCCAAATCCGTGTTCAATGGTAGCTGCTCCGGCATTGATGGCTGCTAGAATTCCATCCCGGGTGACCGCATGCGCTGCTAATTTTTTACCGGATCTAAGGGTTTCATCACCCACCGCGGTAATCTCTTCCGTAGTAAAATTCGGGCGACTGCGATAACTACCATCCGGTAATTTATAATAACCCCTGTCTGCATAAATTTTTATCCAGTCGGCACCATGTGCTATCTGTTCACGCACTGCTTTTCTGGCTTCATCTGCTCCGTTAATTTCCTGTATGCCCTTGGGCAGATCCAATTCCCAGTTAAATTCTTTCGGGCTCAATGGATAATGACCAACTGTATTGATTGCACGGGTAGAGACAAACATGCGCGGTCCGGGAATTACATGGTTATTGATTGCTCTTTTTAAATCTGCATCAGCATACATAGCGCCTTCAGTTTCCAAATCCCTGATGGTAGTGAAGCCATAGTCGAGCGAAAGTTTTGCACTGCGTGCTGCACGCAACGTGCGATAGGGGATCGATTCTTTGAGTAACTGTACAGCATAGTCATCGCTGGTTATATCACCTTGTAGTAAAACGTGGGTATGACAATCAATCAGGCCCGGCAGTACATAATAACCGGACAAATCAATTACGCTGTCTGTTTTTTGTTTGAAGTTATTGGCAGCAACAATGTTTTCAATAATATTTCCTTTTACAATGATAACCTGGTTAGAAAGCAACTGGCCGTTGCGGGTATCCATTAACTTACCGCATTTAATAGCGATTGTTTTTTGGCTCAATGAAATAATGCTGCATAACAACAATGCAGAGAATAAGAATATTTTTCTCATGTTAGTAGTTTTGGGAATGATAAATATACGGCTTCGCCGGGATTTTAAACCACGGAAATCCAATGATAGAAATTCTAATTTAAACCACACAGACACAATGGTACAGCGTTACACAAAGAAATATTTTTATAATTTAAGCTTCTGAGGCACAATGGCACAGCGTTGCACAAAGAAATACTTTGGATAATTAAACTACAGGTACATGGGGATCTAAAGAAATGGAGTTACACTGAGATTGAATGATTGAATCCACACAATCGCATAGAATAGAGTTACCCTGAGAATAATATTGAAAGATCAGGATGCAAAAAAAAAGTTGGGCAGATGAATGATTTGTACACTTAGCGTAAGATGCTCATTAGATTAAAAAAACTCCGTGCCCCTTTGTGACCCCGTGCCCTTGGTTCAAAGTAAAAAATCAACTCACCTCAAACAATTCATCCCATCTGGAAGTGTATCGCTTGCTGCGCAGTTCCTGCCGCATCTTCCAGTCGCGGGTTGTGCCAGACGCTGCAAATTTTAGTACATCATCCCGCATGGCAAAATTTACATTGTCTATTGTTCCCATTAACATGCGTGCAGCATTTTTTGTTGCCGGAATAAATAAATTTGATTGAATTGAAGTTTCAGGTACCAGTCCACTCAACATCACACCTGCTTTTTTATAACTGCGTCCATTCTCATACATTTGTTCTACCAGCTGTACCGCAGGTTTGATCAGTTCATGCGTAACAGATGTAGCTGAAGGCAATGTAGTTTGTGCACCAATATTGGGACCGTGATGAAAATCGGTTAAATAATCTGATTCTTTTGGAACAATGAATACACTTACAATACTGGCGGCGCTTTGTTGCCGGCGTAATTTTTCTGCTGCTCTGGAGGTATAGGTAGCGATGGCTTCCCTGATATCATTGATATCTGTTACGGGTTCTCCAAACATGCGTGTGGTAGCGATCATTTTTTTAGTTTCCAGCTGGTTTTTCATTTCGATGCAGGGTTCACCCCTTAATTCTTTGATCAGCCTTGCACCTACCACGCCGCCCAGGTTTTTATAAGCCCATTCTTCACTCATATTATGCAAATCCCAGGCACTGATAATTCCGAGGTTCATTAATTTTTCTGCATAGGCCCTTCCAACACCCCAGATACCAGTCACCCTCGTTACCTGCAGTGCTTCCCGCTGCTGTTCTTTTGTGGAAAGTATACTCACGCATTCGGTTATGCGCTTATTTTTCTTTGCCAGGTGATTGGCAATTTTCGATAATGTTTTGGTAGGTGCCACACCAACGGAAACAGAAATACCTGTCCAGGCTTCTACTGTTTTCCGGATGTGCATGCTATAATCTGTCAGATCTGCTGAAGGAATATGACTGAGATCCAGGAATGCTTCATCTACTGAATATACTTCTACGGATGGAGATAGTGTACGTAAGGTATCCATCACACGCATACTCATGTCGCCATAGAGATTATAATTAGAAGAAAATACAGCAATATTGTGTTGCTCAATCAAGCTCCGGGCCTGGAAATAGGGGCCGGCCATTCCAACACCAAACGCTTTTGCTTCATCGCTTCGCGAAATAATGCATCCATCGTTATTGCTGAGCACCACCACCGGCTTGTTCAGTAAATCGGGACGAAACACTCTTTCAGCAGAGCAATAAAAACTGTTGCAGTCGACGATTGCTTTCATACCTCCTGACCCCCTAATGGGGGAACCTGGAACGAACTCATTAATTGTGTCTTTGGATTTCATCAATCATAAAATTTATTTTTTCAATGACGTTGTTCATGACTTGCATAATTTCATCATTAGCGAGCCTCATAAACTTTATACCCTCTTATTCAAGAATAGATTGTCTTTCTTTGTCTTTTTTTATCACATCAATCAAATCATGAATCGATCCATCAAACTCAATAACTAATTTCAATTGATGAAAGTAAAAATCAACAATATCATTTCCAATTGGATGTTGCCTTCGAAACTTTTGTCCTTTTGGTCTTGTTCGTAAATGCAACCACAAAATTCTTTCAGCATCGGTCGGATTATGCCTGGGTTCCCTTGCTCTTTGGAAAATAAGCGGACCAGCACTATAAAACATTTCCTTTTTCACAATGAGGATTTTGATATAAGACAATGTGTAATGAATAAAGTAAGTTGATCTAAGTCCCTCCTTTAGGGGGACAGGGGGTGAATACAGTACGTCACCACTCCCCAGATCGAAAACTCATTACATGCAGTATCTACTTCAACTGGCGACAACTTATTTGATTCAGGCAATAGCCTGATCTTGTTAAAAGTTTTTTCTAACCGGCGAATGAGCATTTCGCCATTCAGGATGGCAACTACTATTTTTCCATTGGTTGCTTTTAACGATCGATCCACTATCACAGTATCTCCATCAAATATGCCTGCAGCAACCATGGCATCACCCCGCATACGCATAAAAAATGTAGCCGGTTTATTATGGATCAGCTGTTCATTTAAATCAATACCTCTTTCTGCATAATCATCAGCGGCTGCACCAAAACCCGTGGCATTGGCCGTTCTGATATGGTGCTGGTTAAATTGTTTGGAACCTTTGTAAGCAGCGCCAAAAAACAGTTCATCTTCCATATAAAAAGATTTTTTGTTTACTAATATATTTAGTAAATTTATACTAAATTATTAATCATCTCAATTTTTTTTATGCAGGCTTCTGTACTGACTATTCCTGGCTACCAGGTGAATGAATACCTGCTGGTATTGAATCCGCATGAAGAATTGCGCAATAAAATAAAAACTGTTAAGCAGGCATTTGCGGAGTCGTATAAAGCACCCAATGCGCTTTGGGGCAAACCTCATATTACCCTTGTTAAATGCTGGCAATATGCTATGATGGAAGAAAGAATTGTGAACCGGTTGAAAACGGTGGCCATGGGATATCATGCCTTCAAAGTAGAACTGAAAGATTTTGGCAGTTACCCTACGCACACTATATACATCAATGTAACAACCAAAGATCCTGTCCGCAATCTTGTAAAACAGATCAAACCATTTCAGCAATTGTTGAAACTGAACAATGATAACAAACCACATTTCCTGGATGAACCACATGTGATCATTGCAGGGAAACTCGTGCCCTGGCAATATGAAAAAGGTTGGCTTGAATACAGCCAGAAACATTTTACCGGCCGGTTCATTGCGGATAGTATGTTGTTATTACGGCGACCAGTAGGTGAAAAACCTTACCAAATATTAGAACGGTTTGAGTTTATGAATTTACCTGTCGCTACCAAACAGGGAGATTTATTCGGGTAATGATGTTGGAATAATTAAAACACAGAGAATATAAAAGACAAGGAGAAATACAAAGAAAAATTTGTTTAAAATTATTTGAACACTTCGGGGGTCATCGTCCGATGGTTCTTTGATCAAAAAAAATAGAAATTCACACAATGACACAATATTTTAAGGAGGATGTTTTTAGTCCGTTGACAGAAAGGGAACAATGGCTGGGAACACAAATAATTGATAGCGCTATAAGTGTTCATAAAATATTGGGACCAGGTTTGTTGGAAGCTGTATACGAAAAATGTTTTTGTGATGAGTTGGGAAAGAGAGCAATCCCATACACAAGACAACCAATGATAAAAATAATGTACGATAACCTGGTTATAGACGAAGGTTTGCGAATGGATGTAATGGTAGATAACTTGATTATAATAGAATTAAAAGCACAGGACCATCAACATCCTGTCTGGAAAGCACAACTGTTGAGTTATTTAAAACTGAGTGGTAAAAGGCTTGGGTATATCTTAAATTTTCATGTACCATTAATGAAGGACGGAATCAGGCGAATGATACGCTGAAGATAAATCTGGAGTAAGGGTGAGTTTGAACCTAGAGACACTATGAGTTGAAATACATGGACACAAAGACACTGTGTGAATCTCTGAGTGCACAGTGTCTCAGTGGTTCAAAAAAACGCTGTGAATCTCCGTGTCCCAGTGTCTCAGTGGTTCAGCTCACACTGTGAATCTCTGTGTCCCTGTGTCTAAGTGGTTCAGCTCACACTGTGAATCTCTGAGTGCACAGTGTCTCAGTGGTTCAAAAAAACACTTTGAATCTCCGTGTCCCTGTGTCTCAGTGGTTCAAAAAAACACTTTGAATCTCCGTGTTCCCAGTGTCTCAGTGGTTCACAAGAAAAATAATACGGTTCAAAAAATATGTACGTACTCAAAAATTATTACAATGCCAGGTAAACTTCAGCAAGATCATTTTAAAGTAACTGCTAAACCAAAAACTGAAAATGAACAATACAAAGCGGGTCGCGGGGCTCAATTCAATACCCGCAATAAGTTCTTAAAAACAGAGAACACCAAAGAACATGTAGAAGGAATAGATGACTGGACGGAAGAATCATTGCCCACACAGTTTATAGAACAGGAGTCCAAATCAATCGTTAATAAAATCGAAAGTCCGGATGTGGGCATGAGTTATAGCATGAACCCCTATGCCGGTTGCGAACACGGCTGTATTTATTGCTATGCAAGAAATGTGCATGAATACTGGGGCTATAGTGCGGGAACCGACTTCGAACAAAAAATCATTGTAAAGAAAAATGCGCCGCAATTGCTCCGCAAGTTTTTAATGCATCCCAAATGGAATTGTGCACCCATCATGCTAAGTGGCAATACAGACTGTTATCAACCCGCAGAACAGAAATACCGGCTCACCCGGCAATTGCTGGAAGTCTGCAATGAGTTCAACCAGCCGGCAGGTATCCTTACCAAGAATTCCTGGATATTAAAAGACAAAGATGTGTTGCAGGAAATGGCAAAAAAGAAATTGGTATCGGCCATGGTCTCCATTACCTCTTTTAACGAAGACCTGCGCCGGGTAATGGAACCCCGCACTACTACAGCCAAACAAAAACTAAAAGTAATAGAAGAGCTGAGTAAATCCGGGGTACGCATGGGTGTTATGATGGGACCCATGATACCCGGACTGAACGAACACGAAATGCAACGCATTATGAAAGCAGCAGCTGACAATGGTGCTACATTTACTGCCTATACTTTCATAAGACTCAATGGTGCAATAAAATTTTTATTTCATGATTGGTTATATAAGAACTTTCCGGACAGGGCAGACAAGGTATGGCACCTCATAGAACAGAGTCACGGCGGGCAAGTTAACGACACGCGCTATGGTGTGCGCATGCGTGGCGAAGGAAGTATTGCACAGATGGTACAACAGCAGTATAAAAAATACGGAAAACTATATAACATGAATGCAGAAGAATGGAGTTTGGATACCAGTATTTTTCGAAGACCGGGGGCACAGGGAAAATTGTTTTGATACAATTCTCAAACGCTCATTATTGAAAACCGGGATAACCGGTTTTCTAAATTTTATGCCGTATATCGTTTCTTCATTTCAATTCCTGCAAGAATGCCACGAGCCTCTATAATTTCCCTGCATAGAAATTCAATCTCCGGTGCGTCCTGTAATATATTCAGCTCTTCCAGCATTTGTTTGAAAGTAGCAATTCTTTCCCGGTAATACACTTCCATTACTTCTATCGAATCTGCCATAACTGGTTTCACTGCAGGCGCAGTAAAAGAGGGGGTTCCAGTTTTAATGCTGGATTTCTTTGTGGTGGTTGCTAGCTCTTGTCTCATAATAAAAATTTAATTGAACACTTTTTTGTTTTGAAATACTTTCTTTAACGGTGTAGAGCTTAGTTCAGTAGTTTGGTATGCTTTTTCAAAGTTGCTTCATTATCAATAGTCAGACAAGCGTTTTCATACCGATTTTTATGCGTATTAACGGCAGTCAAAATAAGTAGTTCTACTTACGATAAGTTTGACGCTTGTTGATACTTTTAATCAGTATTAACTTCTAAAACGACCATTATGCGTAAGATTAAAAAATCGTTATCCGCTGCTGTTGTGCTTACGGTAGCCTTTACTTCCATCAGTTTATTGTTTTTTTCCTGCAAAGAAGCGGTGGGCGTAACCATTCCACTTCCGAAAGACACATCGGCATTGGGGAAAATTGACCATTTTATTCCGTTGGATCAACTGGAAGTTTTGAAGAAAGACTTCGCTGTACAGCAAGACAGCATCAATCGCGGTGTACCCAATCTTTATATCCCCACCAGCGAAGCATTCAATAAAGCTGCCCTGCTTGAACTTTTAAAAGACCCAAACAATGTTGGTATTCGCATTTACTACGGCGTAAAAAAAGGAGACAACAGGAACGAATTCCGCATGGTATTGGTTGGCGTGGATCAGCAGGGAAAGGATTTATTGATCACAAGAGGTTCGGCGATAGCAAGTAAAATTGGGGGCGATACACGGTTCGGACTGGAATTTGGACAATGTAATCCACCATGCCATTAATACCCGATACGATTCGCTTGTTTATAATCATGGCAGATGACTAATACTTTGATTTTTATTTTAAGCCTGAGTATTGCCGTTGCAGCTATCATTGGCGTGATAAGATTTAACAAAATTGACAAATCTTATTATCCCTTTATATTCAGTGTATGGATTTCATTGCTGGTGGAGTTAACTACCCGCCTGCTGATGATGGGCGGTAATAAAAATGCATTGGCAATATTTTATAATGTCTATATACTGGTAGATTTTTCACTTTATTTTATGCTGTTCTACAACTGGAAGTTGTTTGGACACAACAAAAGAATTTCACTTTTGATTGGAACATTTATACTCGTTTGCTGGATAGTGACTACGTTTTTTATTGTTGGAGCCACAACACCCAATTATATATTCACTATTATATATTCATTTGCATTGGTTTTTTTCAGTGTGAATGCTTTTAATAAATTTATTGTAAATGAGAAAGGAAATATTTTTACCAATGCCAGGTTTTGGATTTGCCTGGGGTTGACAATTTTTTACACATTTTTTATTGTTACCAATACAACCAGTTTATCGGTATTTCAACTGAAAGTAAGCGTGGCGTTTCGCCGCAACCTGCATGAAATAAACGTATTTTCAAATTTATTGGTTAACACAATGTATGCAATTGCAGTATTATGGGTGCCCAGGAAAAAGCATTTTACCAGTCTCTTCTGATAATAGTAGCAATAGTTGGAATTATCCTATTGTACTTTATTATAACCATAATTCGCTACCAGCGGAGAAGCATGCGGCTGCACAAAGAAAAAATACAAGCCGAAATTGATACGCTTGAAAATGAACGCAAGCGCATTGCATCGGACCTGCACGATGAACTAGGACCCTTGCTGTCAGCAGTTAAGTTACAGATCAATAACCTGGAAACGACGGATGTGGCAGATTTGCAACTGATTGAAAAATCAAGCACACATATTGACAACATCATTAAAAAGTTAAGGGAAATTTCAAATGATTTAATGCCAAATACGCTGATGCGGAAAGGCCTTAAGATTGCATTGGAAGAGTTTATAGAAAATAGCCAGGAAGCAAGCAAACTTCCGGTTAAATTTATTTGCGAGCAGCAAATACAACTGGCACAGGATAAAGAAATCAATCTGTATAGAATGGTGCAGGAGATTACCCACAATACCATCAAACATGCAAAAGCCACCATGTTCATCATTAAAATAAGTATACAGGATAACCGCCTCTTCCTCATGACGGCCGATAACGGTATTGGTTTTGATTATTTTAATAAGATCCGCGACAATATAGGCCTGGGTCTTCGTAATTTACAAAGTCGTACAGAAGTGATGGGTGGAGAATTCAACTGCGTAGCAGAACCTGGCAAGGGTACTGCCTATACCATTGAAATACCTTTATAGATGTTATATGAATGAAGCTGCTTCCATAAAAGTTGTTATTGCAGACGATCATGAAATTTTTCGTGATGGTTTACGGATGATGTTGCAAAAACAACCGGGTATCAACCTGCTGGCAGAAGCCGAAGACGGCAGAGAATTAATTGAACACATTAAACACCTGCAGCCCGACGTAGTAATTACAGATATAAAAATGCCGCGCATGGATGGCACAGCTGCCGTTAAGCACATAGCTGAGCATTATCCGAATATTGGTATCATTGCACTTACCATGTTTGATGAAGAAGACCTGATTATTGATATGCTGGAAGCTGGTGCCAAAGGATATTTATTAAAAAATGCCGATAAACATGAAATGATTGGCGCTATCAAAGCAGTTTATAACAATGAACCTTATTATTGTCAGCATACCTCTCACCGGTTGGCGCAAATGGTTGCCCGCAGCAAGTTTAATCCGTATGCGCAACACGTTAAGCCATTATTCAATGACCGCGAAAAGGAAATGATTACCTGCATTTGTGATGGCCTGACCAACAAGGAAATTGCAGCAAAAATATTCCTCAGTGTACGCACCGTAGAAGGACTTCGGATGAAATTATTAGAAAAGATGAATGTAAAAAATACTGCTGGCATCATTATCTACGCCATCAAGAACGACTTGTATGCAACACGCATAAAATAAACCTGCAAAAGAACCACAAAGGCACAAAGCCACAGAGGAGCACGGAGGATTATTTAAAACGAAATGAACCACAAAGTCACAAAGCCACAGCGTAACACAGAGATTCGCTTATAATAACAGCAACTTATAAGTTACGCTCTGTGACCTCTCAATCCGAGTGTTTTCACTACTGGTAAAACCTCAAAATTGAAATATACTCTTTTTGCTTCCCGGGTTGTATAGAAATTTGTATCTCCCCCGTGTCTCTGTGACTTTGTGGTTCAAAAAAAATTCCATGGTTCAATAAACTAGAAATTCAAAGCAATCTTTGTAAACAATCGTCTTCCGTTAAAGCCCATTTGCACAGAATCCCAGGGTCCACCGCTTTCATTGTCCTCTGCATAACCTTTTGCCTGTGGATTCACACCAAGATCCGGATGAATATTAAACAAATTATCAGCCCCGATAAACAAACTGATCTTTTTAGAAAATCTATAGGATGCGTAAACATCGGTAGTAATCTTGTGATTGTAATTAAATACTTCCGGCACATATACATTGGGGTTAGCATCGCTGGGTACACGCGGATTGATACCAGAATAATTTGGATTATCAAATCCACCCGGTGAACCTGGATTGGGTGCACTTCCATCCCCAAAACCCAACAAGACAATTTTTCCATAGGAAGTAAAATGAGCACCCAAACCAAAGTTGGCAAGTGTATAATCCAATCCCAGGGAAAACTTACTATTGGGTGCAGATGCTTTCAGGAATGCTTCTTCCCGGTCGCTGTAAAAAGTTTTTTTCTGCAATTGCGTATTGCTCAGCGCAGATGGGTAATGAGTTTCATCAATGGTCAGGTGTTGTACATTACCAGCCAGCAATACCTTCAGGCTGTTGCGGTTCCAGTGAAAAGTATAGTCTGCCACAATATCCAATCCTATATTGGTGGTACTAACAGCGTTGGCAAAAAACTGTGCAGTGGAGACCTCTGCCGGAAACTGGGAAGTAAAAGAAGCGGGCAATGTTGCATCGTCTTTACTGAACAAACCAGAAAGCACAACCCGGTCTTTTACCTTAACAATATAACCGTCTACAGTAACCGTAAATCCTGTTAGCGGTTTCCACGAAAATCCAAGGCTTCCATTGATAGAAGTTTCCTGTTTCAAATCTGGTATGCCTGCAGCTCTCGCGATAGAACTGGTATTGGGAGCGATGAGTGATTGTACCAGTTGTCCCCCGCTGAAGGAAGTAAGCGTATTACTGAAATGTATTTGCGCCAGCGATGGTGCACGGAAACCCGTACTCACAGAACCCCTGATATTGAAATTATCCAATACTTTATAACGCGTGGCCAGTTTACCGGTCAAGACAGATCCAAAATCTGAATAATTTTCAAATCTTACCGCGGCATCTACCAACCATTTTTTGGTGATATCAAGTGCGGCATCAACATACACCCCTTCGTTGTTACGGTTAGAATGTACGGCGTCTGTATTGCTGAATCCGGGAAAACCCTGGGAGCCGGAAGCCTGTACGCCATTGGGATCATAATTCTTATAAGAAAGATCCTCACCACTAAAAATAGTATATTTTTCATACCGGAACTCTGCACCAAAACCAAGGTTCAATCCACTGGCTACTGTTTTAAAAGTTTTATTGAAATCCAGGTTCAGTGTATTTTGTAAAAAGTTGAAACCACCGTCATCAAAGTGGGTGGGCGTTGCTTTTCCTATCTGCGAAGCATTGAATGTTTTATCGCCATAATAATGAAAATCATTATAACCAATGGTATTGCTCAAATCCCATCCCCAGTCTTTACCGGCGCTGCCCCTGATTCCAGCAGCAAAAGAGATGTCGGTAATATGCGTTTGTATATGCGGGTTATAATAAACTTCTCCATCGTTGGAAGTATGCATGATGGAAGGCACGTCAATACGGTTACCACCGGCATCAACCGGGAAGCGCTCAGGTTTAGCACTCCAGTTTCTTGAATAGGCAAAAGCATCGGAAGCTTTATAGTTGTAGCCGCCAAAAGAATAAAAAGTTGTTTTACCACCTGCACTGGTGGGTACTTCCATATTGTACATAATGCCTGCGGTAGTAACGGAACCATCTCCAAATGCCCTGCGGCCGGTATTCAGATAAGGCAACGCATTTTTATTTCCATAAGCATTCATCGTATCAACCTGGCGATAGGTTTTTGCCTGGCGAAGAAAATCGGCAGAAACATTGATAAAGCCGCCGTTTTTACCAATAGCAGCGCCATTGTTTACAGACAATGTATATGTACCGCCATCAATGGCGTTACCAGAATAATATTGATTGCCGGAATTGAATTTACGTGCATTGAATTTGGTGTCGTTATAACCGGCCCATCCTGCATTTACTGACCAATGGTTAATGTCTTTTTTTAGAATGATATTGATTACACCTGCAATGGCATCAGAACCATATTGTGCAGAAGCACCATCCCGTAATATTTCGATGCGATCAACCGCTGTTTGGGGAAAGCCATTCATGTCAACTCCGGAATTGGCGCGGCCTCTTGTGCCAAACAATCCTACAAACGCTGTAGAATGTCTTCTTTTACCATTGATTAAAACAAGGGTATGATCCGGACCCAAACCTCTTAAAGTACCCAAATCAATGTGATCGGCACCGTCTGCACCACTTTGTTTATTATAATTGAATGAAGGTGCCGCGATATTCAATGCAGAAGTGAGATCCATTTTTGCAGTGGGTAAACCAACCTGGTTGATGCGGATGATATCAACCGGTACAGGGGTTTCAATCTTTGCCCTGGCACCGCCTCTTGATCCTACAAATACAATTTCGTTCAGCTCTGTAGCCGCATTTTCCAGTCCAATGGTCAGTGTTGTCTCATTGCCAACTTTTATGGATTGCGTTTTGTATCCTACAATACTTATTTCCAACACATCATTAGGACCGGCTGTTATACTAAAAGCGCCATCCTTATTGGTAATGGTTCCTTTCTTAGTAGCCTTTACCCGGATAGAAACATCTGGTAGTGGATTGCCTGTTTTTGAATCCGTTATTTTACCGGTAACGGTTTGGGCCTGGGCAATCAGCGTAAATGAAATTGCTAACATCAGCATACATAGAACCTTTGGTAAGCGTCTCATACAATTAGTTTAGTTAAGTAATGAGTCGTTTATCATGCGATAAACAACCTGCAATAACAATTGGGTTTTGAAAAATGAGTTTATCATCGGGAAAAATGAAATAAAACTCAAAAAAATTGATACGGCGTAGCAGTCGGTTTTCAAATATACCATCAACCGGTGAATTATGCGTATTAATCGGTTGAAAGTTTTTTGGTAGATGCCGCAAAATAATCTTGTCGGTACGCAGACTTTTGAATCAACAACCACAAAATTCAGTTGTTAATAATGGCATGAAAAATTGCTATATTTTTACGCATCATGCAAAATGCAACAGAAGAGATTCGTCAATTGTTTTCTACCGTGAAGAATGAACCGGTTAAGCAAATAGATAAGATTCCGCAATCGGGCAGCGACCGGATCTATTATCGTATCCTTACAGAATCCGGCAGCTATATTGCAACTACGGGTCATAATGTAAAAGAAAATAACACGTTCATCCACTTCAGCAGGCAATTTAAAAAAGCGGGTTGCCCGGTGCCGCAGATTCTTGCTGTCAATGATGATCAGACCATTTACCTGCAGGAAGATTTTGGGGATGTTTCTTTATTGAATAAGTTGGAAACGCATGGGTACAATGAATATGTTTATAGTCTCTTTAAACAAAGCCTGAAAGAACTGGCAAAACTCCAGGTAAACGGTGGCCGGCATATTGATTATAATTTGTGCCTCACTGCAAAGGAATTTGGAAAGCAGGCAATTTTGTCGGACCTGCTTTACTTTAAATATTATTTCCTGGATACATTAAAATATGCTTATGATAAACAGGCACTGCTGAATGATTTTGAGGCATTGAGTACTTACCTGACACAAACGGAAAATAAATATTTCATGTTCCGCGATTTTCAGAGTCGCAATGTGATGATCAAAGATGATAAAGTTCATTTTATAGATTACCAGGGCGGCATGCGCGGAGCCTTACAATATGATGTGGCTTCTCTTTTGTGGCAGGCAAGGGCAGAACTGCCAGACGACTGGAAAAAAAGCCTGCTTGATTATTATATAGATGAAGCGAACAAGCTATTGGAAATACCTGCAGACAACACCGTTTTTACTACCCAATACAATGGTTATGTATTGATTCGTTTATTGCAGGTATTGGGTGCCTATGGATTCCGCGGTTTATTTGAACGCAAAGCTCAGTTTCTGACCAGTATTCCATTGGCACTCCTCAACCTGAAATGGTTTTCAGAAAACAGAAGCATGGGAATTGCTGTTCCTGAATTTGAAAAATGCCTGCGTTTTTGTGTGAGCGATGAAGTCATCAACCGGTTTGAACCCTTGCGTGCTACAGCAGAAACAGCATTGACGGTAACCATCAATAGTTTTTCCTATAAAAAAGGAATCCCCCAGGATGAATCTGAAAACGGCGGTGGCTTTGTGTTTGATTGCCGTGGCATTTTAAATCCGGGGCGTTTTGATGCATTCAAAAAATTAACCGGCAGGGATAAAAGCGTTAAAGATTTCCTGGAACAGCAAACCAAAATGCCCGATTTCCTCAACAGTGTTTTTGACATAGCAGATATATCAGTAACGGACTACATTAAACGCAATTTCAGCAGCCTCATGATCAGCTTTGGCTGCACTGGTGGACAGCACAGGAGTGTTTATGCTGCAGATGCGCTGGCAAGGCATTTAAAAAATAAGTTTCATGTGAAGATTAATTTGCAGCATAGGGTGCAGGACGAGAAGAACTGGATCAACGGATAGTAAGTGAGTAGTAAATAGGGAGTAGGTAAGCAGGCAGGAGATATAAAACATTATAATTGAAAAGAATGGTCAACTATAATTCACAAAATTCCCTTTTAGGGGCAGGGGTATGAAAGGAATGATTTTCGCCGCCGGGCTGGGTACAAGGTTTAAACCCTGGACAGATAAACATCCCAAAGCGCTGGCTTTGGTGAATGGTAAAAGTTTATTGCAGAGAAATGTTGAATACCTGCAGCAGTATGGCATTACAGAAGTAGTGGTGAACGTGCATCATTTCGCTGACCAGGTCATTGAAGCAATAAGAAAGAACAATGGCTGGGGCAGTAAAATTTTAATCAGTGATGAACGTAATGAAGTACTGGAAACCGGCGGTGGATTGTTAAAAGCAAAAAACCTGCTGGAAGGAGATGAATGTTTTGTAACCATCAATGTGGATATACTTACGGATCTCAAAATCAAAAGACTGCTGGATTTTCACAAAGATTATAAACCGCTTATTTCATTTGCCGTTACCCATCGCAATACTTCACGTAATTTTTTATTTGATGAATTTGATCGTCTCTGTGGATGGCGCAACAAAAAAACAGGAGAAGAAAGAATTTCAATTGCAAAAAATGATCTTATAGAAAAAGCTTACAGCTGTGTGGTAGTGTTCGAACCCACCATTTTTTCATTGATAAAACAACAGGGCAAATTTTCATTGGTAGAAACCTATCTCAGCCTGGCCAAAGATCATTTGATACTTGGTTATGAGCATACCGGCGATAAATGGGTGGATGTTGGCAAACCTGAATCGGTTGCCGTAGCGGAGAAACTATTTTTATAACGATTGTTTAATCCTGTGGCAACTGATCAAAAATATAACTCAGCGGGGACTCTTCCAGTACCTGTCTCTCAATGGTATTATCAGCAGCGGTTTCCCATTTTACCAGGCGTACAAATCCATCTTCAATCTCAATACCGGTTATGTCACCATCGCTGAAACAGCAACAGCCGCTATTGAAATAGGAAGGATAGGTCATGCTCTTCACAAATTTTTTTCCTTCATATTCTTTTTTGCGCTGCGCCAGGTCTGCTGCTATTTTATTTATTAATACCTCATCGTTTATTTCTTTTGCATTTTGCAGCTGGTGTGTCAATCGATCAATATGATCAAGTGAAGCAAAGACAGGTTTATGCGTATGACCCGAAACCATGATGAGTTGCTTTTTGGTGGCGCTCCATTCATACATAATTATATTGTGCGCATCGGTAAGTTCAAAAGAGGTAGAAGGCGTGTTGATACTTACTTCCAGGAAGCGTTGAATAGGCGTCCAGATCGCGGCTACTACCCATGTGCTGAATGGATTGCCATCACTTTTTTTATCACCCTGGTGACCATGCGTGAGAAAAAATGAAAACGTTTTATTGTTGTATTGCGTTTGCAATTCTATGCCTTCATAAATTTTTAACGTATCGCCAAATACCGGCTTCAGGTAAATCATTTGCTGAAAAGGATATTTCCATTCCAGGTCGTGGTTGCCAAAAACTTTATAATACCTGTTTTGCTGTAAGAATTTCAATTCTGATTCAAACACTGTTTTATTGGCTTTCATAACGGTATCGGGTGTGTTCTCCCAGAGTTCTTCCGCATCTCCCAGGTTTATGTATTGAAAATTATTATTGAAGTAATAATCAAGCGCGGCCACATAATTTTTTTCCGCCAGCCGAAAATCATCGGCCATGTCGCGGATGCCTTTGTGTTGATCAGAAAAAATAATAAACCGGCCGCTGTTTATTTCATAAGGTATAATAATGCCTTCTGTAGTATTGCCCGCGCGAATCTCTTTCAAAACCGTATCCATGGAAGAAAACACATCTTCTTTGACTGGTGAAGAGGAAATTTTTTCGGCCAGCCGGGTGACAGGTTTTTGAAAGATTCTTTGCAAAAAGCGTTTGAACATATTCAGGATGCAGGTTGAAGTGAAGTAAATCTATACTTTAATGTATATTTTCTTTTTATCCAGCCAGTAAGCAATCAACCAGTAAAAAACAACGATACTCAATGCAAATAATAAGGAGCCATTGTTGAGATTGGAAGAAATATTTTTACATACATGTTCAAAGTACCAGCCAAAAACATTTGTATAAACCGGTTTGCCATCTTCACCAATATGATCTGTCCATCTTAGTAAACCCGCTACCCTTGGTATAAACCCACTGAGAAAAAATACAAACAATGGATTTTTTCCAAAAACATCAAAGAACCTCGTCCAGCCACCGCGTTGGTTACGGAATTCAACTGCGTACATAAGAATGGCAAGAATCATCATAGCCAGGCCAGTTGTATAAACGACAAAAGAACTGGTCCATATTTTTTTGTTGATAGGAAATACCATGTCCCAACAAAAACCGGCAAAGAGTAATACCGCGGCAATTACAAAAAGGCTGCTGAGCATTTCAAATGTTTTGCCTTTCTGTATAATATAGTTGCCAACCAAATAACCAAAAATTACCTGTGCAATGGAGGGAATGGTGCTCATGATTCCTTCGGGGTCGAATGCGATGCCCTCACCTTTATACATATGCGCGATGCCCAGTATTTTTTTATCGATAGGTGTACCAAACCAGCCATTGATACTATAGGGATCTGCCGGATTGCCCAGCATACACATCAGCCAGTATCCAAAAAGAAGAACTGCAGTCATCACGAAGGCACCCCGAATTTTCAGGAAGTAAATGATTAGCGATGCAAACAGGTAAGACAATGCAATTCTTTGTAACACGCCAAGTATCCTTACACCATTATCAGGGTTATCCGGATTTACCCAATGACGCAGCACAAGATGTTCTCCCTGCCAGCGAATAAATGGGCTCCAGTTAAGAAAGAGCCCGATAGCGAATATTATCAAAAACCTTTTGAATACTTTTTTAAGAAACGCATTGGTACCTGCTGCTTCCAGCCGGGGCATAACAAACGCCATTGCATTACCCACGGCAAAAAGAAAAAAGGGAAAGACAAGATCAGTAGGCGTGAGGCCATGCCAGGGGGCATGTTCCAGTGGTTCGTAAACATGTTCGGAACCTGCGTTGTTTACCAGGATCATGAATGCCACAGTGGCACCGCGAAAAATATCCAGGGAGTAAAATCGTTGATTCACTACAGAAAGATAAGATAACTTCTTTAAGTTATGGAACCAGTAAAAGATATGGGGGAACTTTTAATGCTGGCAAACACATTCATAAACAACATCAGCAGCGCATCACTATGCATTCACACCGGATCTCAGCGAATTTTCGCGCGGTTGCTTGTCGAAGAAATAAGGGATGGGCAATTTTTTTGCAAGTCTCGGATAAATAAGTTTTGCTATTAAATAAATAGAAAGAGGAAGAATGATCAAAAATAAAAAATCAGCAATCACCGCGTACTTCTTGATGAAAAACGTACGGAACGAAAAACCCTGCAGTTCCTCATCACTCATGAACAAAGACATTACTTTTTTCAAGGCAGGCATTAATACTGGTATTTTGTTCCAGTTGGTATATCGCACATCTTCATACCGGTATCGTCCATCATAATTTTCAGGAACCTGTTGCTTGTAAAGATCCCAGTTGGTACTTACATCTTGAAAAGAAGCCAGTTTTCCATCAGCTCTTTTAAAAGAAAGGTTATACAACGGATCCAGCACCGCCCAGCCATAACTGGTTTTAGCCTCAATAATAATATGACCCCCAAATACGCCGTCCACTTTCATTTGAGCAAACCTGCTTTGAATGTTCATTGTTCTTAAAACACCACAAAGAACAGCAGAATAACTTCCGCAGGCACCATCGGCTGTCATCATATCAGTGGAAAGCGGATGAATAAATTCGTCAACGAAACCGGTAGCAGGAACACCACTGAATATTTCGGACCTTCTTCTCAATAAGTAATGAGTGGTATGTACAGCGCTTTTGATCAGGCTGTCTTCTTCAAGTTCGCCAACACTGGTAATTTTTTTTGCAATGGAATTGAATATCAAATCTTCGCGGTTGGCCTGTATTTTAAATAAGATGAAAAATGCAATGAGGAAGCCATTGACAAAGACTAAAAAATGGAGGTTAGTGACGATCCTTTTTAAAATTCTTCCGGGTTTCACAACAATTAATTTACATTATCAGCTTCCAGCTGTATTGATACATCCTTTCAGCAAAATAAAACCTTCCTACCCACTATGCCAACCACCACCAGTAAACGAATGAAACCATTGATTATTATTGCTTCATTCATGATAAAAAAATAAATGCCATTGCGCTAAGTTCAGATTCTCGCTTCCATTTCCACGCTCAGTTGCCGGGCAATCATTCGGCCTCGTTAACAATTATTTGTACCAACAGGTTTTAATAATAGTCTTTTTTAAAATACACAACGAACTGAGGGTGCAATATACAAATTGTGGCCAACTTGTTAACAAAAGGAACCAGGGTTTAAATACCCGGCACACTAAAAATATTATAATTTATACGCTAATGTGCTTCGCTAAACTAAAAGTTTTTTTTCTTTTTATAGGTTTTTGAGCTCCCCCTCTAAATTTTTAATTAAGTATTAATCTGGTAGATCAAATATTTCATCAGCGTTATAGCTGGTTTTTTTTATGGTGTACTGCTCTCAACACCAAAATCTTACATTGAAAAACCCCTATATTTGCAGCATTCCGGAAAAATAAGAAAAGTGGAGTAGGAAGGCTTGCTGTGTTTGATGCTGTGGCCCGTTATAAAATCTAGAAAACCTGTGAAGAAAACATCGTTCCTGATTGTTTGTATAAAAATTTTTGGAAAGGGTATAAGGGGTAAGGACTTACCACTTGTACCCTTTTCACTTTGGTAAAAGATAGGTATTAATTATTACGGCGTTCATAATTAATTAGTTACAAATACAATATGTGACTGAGCTGGCGAAGCCATATAAATTAGTCTTACTGCAAAGCTAGGGCTGTAATTCCCGGAATGAATAATAACAAAAAGTGGTTAGCGCTTTATACCAAACCCCGCTGGGAAAAAAAAGTAAATGAACTTTTAACCAGCAAAGGATTTGAAAGTTACTGTCCGCTGAATAAGGTTCACCGAAAATGGAGCGACCGAATTAAATTAATAGAGGAGCCTTTATTTAAGTCTTATGTATTTGTACACATCCAGGATGAAGAACAAACAAAAATCAGGCTGGTAAATGGAGTGCTGAATTTTGTTTATTGGCTGGGTAAACCCGCCATCATCAAACCCCAGGAAATTGATCGGATCAAACGTTTCCTGAACGACTATGAAGATGTAACTACCGAATCACTTCATATAAAACCCAATGACCAGGTATTGGTAAAAGCCGGTGCATTAATGGACAAGGAAGCAAAGGTAATAAGGCAACTGGGTAACAGGGTAGAATTGGAAATAGAAAGCCTGGGTTATAAGTTGGTAGCTTATGTAGATAAGAAGAACCTGAGTAAGCTGCGGTGAACCTGCCTACCGGTAGGCAAGCCTGCCTGCCGGTAAGAAGGTTAGGGGAAACTGAACCGGGAGATTTTTTACTTTTTACTTTTGAATTTTTAACTATTGAACAGCTTGCCCATAGAAAACTGAATTAATGAATATATTTGAACGCATTTAATGATGAATATGAAAGCTCTTTATAACATCGTCGGAATATTATTACTATGGCTGTTTAGTTCCTGTAGCAGCACAAAAAATTTACAGTATATGCAGGGCAGTTTTGACACTACAAAAATGTCTTCGTATAATTTTCCGGTACCCTTTATTCAGAAAGGAGATGTGATAAGTATAACGGTGTTCAGTGATGCACCTGCTGCTACGGCATTGTATAACCAGTCATCTTCGGGTAGCAGTACAGTGGGTGGCCAGTCATCTGCCGGGTCTGCTGCTTCGGGTTATATGGTAAATGAAATGGGCGATATCGATTTCCAGGGGATTGGAAAATTACACATAGAGGGATTGAACAAATCCCAATTAACCGAATTGCTTAATACCAAACTCACCAAATTTTTAACCAATCCATATTATAATATACGGTTTATTAATTATAAAATTACCATTATCGGTGATGTGGCACGTCCAGCTGTATATAGTATTCCGTCAGAAAGAGTAAATCTGCTGGAAGCGATTGGGATGGCCGGCGATTTAAGCATTACTGCCAGGCGTGACAATATTAAAATTATACGTGAAACCAATGGTAAAAGGGAGTTTGGTGAAATAGATCTAAGAAAGCCAGACATATTTTTATCACCCTACTACCAGCTTCAGCAAAACGATATAGTGTATGTAGATTTCAATAAGACCAAAGCGGCGGCCAATGACCAGGTAACCGTGCGTAATATAACGATTGCTGCCACCATTGTATCTACGCTTGCCATCATCTATTCTATACTAAGAAGATAAAATTTATGTCCGAAGAAGATTTTCATTTTACCAAAAAAAAATCGGTTTTTACACCCCGGGAACTTCTGTTTAATTACATCCGGTTCCTTCCCTGGCTGATCATATCCGTCGCTTTATTCCTGTTCCTGGCCTATCTCAAACTTCGTTATTCTACCCCGGTATATGCTGTTAACGGAAAGCTATTAGTAAAGAAAAATAGCAGCCCTTATGGTGCTGGTGGTGGTGGAAAATTTGATGATATTTTTATGTTACAAGGTTCCAGCAATAACCTGAATGATGAAATTGAAGTGATCAAATCACGTTCAATGGCAGCAAGGGTTATTAAATCACTCTCCCTGCAGACACAGATATATAACAAGGGTAAAATAAAAGATCCTTCTGTTTTACATTCCTCTGATCTGCCCTTTATTTTTGAGATCAGTAACCAACGGGACACACTCAATGGGTTTAACCTGCAAATCCAGATAGTAAATAGCAGCCAGTTTCATATTAACCAATCACAAAAACTGTACAATTTCAATGAATATATTGCTTTGCCAATCGGTCAGATCCGGCTTACATTAATCAAACAAAATCTTGATAAATTCTCAAGCTCAGATTTTATCATTAATTACCGGGCCCTGGAACCCGCTTCAGCGGCATTGGGCAAATCAATTGGGTTGGTGCAGTCGGGGGAGTTTAATTCTAATGTGCTCAACATATCTTATGCAACTCCCAATCCTAAACTGGGATTGGACATTGTGAACAGTTTTATGGAGGAGTACCAGCAATTTACCCTGGAAGATAAAAAACAAATGCTGGTCAATACCCTGGCCTTTATTGATGAGCAAATGAAAGGAGTGGCCAAAGACCTGGGTGGTGTGGAAAGAAACCTGCAGAGTTTCAAAGAACAGCGAAGAGTGATTAACCCGGAGGTACAGTCCCAGCTTTTTATCAATTCTTTGTCCGAGTCTACAAAAGATCAAAGTTTACTGGAAGTAAAGATCAAAGTCATTGATTTGTTGTTCAACTATATTTCAGATCAAAAAAATCCCTACCGGATTGTTTCCTCTACCCTGGGAATTGCCGAACCCACCTTGTTTCAACAGGTAACCGAGTACAATAAATTACAACTGGAAAGAGAAACAGCCTTAAAGACAACTACAGCAGAAAACCCCCTTATCAAAGGGATGGAAGCCGGTATTGAAAAATTAAAAAGCGATATGCTGGAAAACCTGCGCAACCTGCGCAAAACAATTCAGTTATCCATCAACGATATTAAAATAAAGTCGCAGGAAAATGACAACCAGGTAATGAGTATCCCGGCCAAGGAAAAGCAATTGCTGGAAGTGACCCGGCAGCAAAAAATACTGGAAGAATTGTATTCATTCCTGCTGCAAAAAAAACTGGAAACCTCCATTTCTTCTGCTTCCACCATATCAAATATAAAAGTGCTGGAACCGGCCATGGCAGCAGGCGAACCCATTTCCCCCAACCGTAAATCTGTTTATACGGTTTTCTTATTGTTTGGTATTGCCATCCCCGTGGCCATTGTTATTTTAATCGAATATTTAAACGACAAAGTAAAAGCAAAAGCCGATATTGAAAGGCTCACTACCACACCGGTACTGGGAGAAATTGGTCATGCTGCCGACGCAGGTGCCCTGGTGGTAACTGCGAACAACCGGAAATTCATTGCCGAACAGTTCCGCATTGTGCGCAGCAACCTGCAATACATCATTCCCAAATCAGACAAGTCGGTGATGATGGTTACTTCTTCGTTTAGTGGTGAGGGTAAGTCTTTTGTGAGCACCAACCTGGGCGCGGTGATGGCCATTTCGGGCAAACGCACCGTGATACTGGAGTTCGATATCCGCAAGCCGAAAATTATGGAGGGCCTGGGCCTGAAAGAACGGAGAGGGCTTACCAATTATATTGTCGGCAATATAGACATCCAGGAAATAATTCACCCGGTACCCCATGTAGAAAATCTTTTTGTGATACCCTGCGGGCCCGTACCGCCCAACCCTTCTGAAATGTTGCTGCATGAAAAAGTAAATTCTTTATTTAAGGAACTCAGGTTACTATTCGATATTGTTATTGTTGATACCGCCCCTGTGGCGCTGGTGAGTGATGCCATTACACTGGGCCAGCATGCAAACGCTACTGTATATATTGTGAGGCATAATTATACCTACAAAAAACAGATCTCGATGATTGACGAGATATATATGCATAAAAAATTGCCCCATATGGCCATTATCATCAATGATGTGGATTTAAAAGGAGGGTATGGTGGCGGCTACTATGGTTACGGTAACTATGGCTATGGATACGGTTATGGGTATGGTTATGGCAGTGGTTATTTTGAAGGCGAAGAGGAACCAAGAAAGAAAAAGGGATTCCTGCGCAGGATAAGAAAATTCTTTTCTTAGAATGGTTCAATTTATTGTTTTGATTTTTTGTTCTTTTGATTCATCAATTTACTGCATCTAACCCGGACCCGAACATTGTGCCGGCTTTAATTAATGATACAAATGAAAGAGGCTAAAAGTCAGGATTCCAATTCATGGGACCTTGTAATTGAACCACGCGACCATATTTTTAAACTGCACCTGAAAGAAGTCTGGCGTTATAAATACCTGTTGTGGATGTTCGTAAAAAGAGATCTGGTTTCTGTATACAAACAAACTATCCTGGGACCCATCTGGTTTTTCATTCAACCCATTTTAACCACGGTTACCTTCGTGGTCATTTTTGGTAATATCGCAAAAATTTCAACAGATGGCTTACCGCAGATTTTATTTTACCTCGCGGGTATTACCATTTGGAATTATTTTTCAGAAACACTCACCGCAACCAGCAGCACTTTTATTACCAATGCCCCCATTTTTGGAAAAGTATATTTTCCCCGCCTGGTATTACCTCTTTCTAAAGTAATCTCGGGGCTTATCAAATTTGGTATCCAATTTCTGTTGTTTGCACTGGTGTTTTTTTATTATTTAGTCAAAGGATCAGCGATTCACCCTGATACCCTGGGTATTTTTATGGTAACACCTGTTGTCATCCTCATTATGGCAGGGCTCGGCCTTGGGCTGGGTCTCACTCTTTCTGCTCTGACCACTAAATACCGCGATCTTGTTTTCCTGATCTCTTTTGGTATACAGTTGGGCATGTATGCGACTCCTGTTATTTATCCAGTATCTACTATCTCATCGAAATATAAATGGGTAATTGAGGCTAATCCCATGTCTTCGTTGGTAGAGGCTTTCCGCAAAGCATGGCTTGGCGAAGGAGTGTTAAGCTGGCTATGGATAGGGTACAGTTTTGTTTTTATGGCAATATTACTTGTAATAAGTACTATTATTTTTAACCGTGTGGAAAAAACTTTTATGGATACAGTTTAACGACGGATAGTAAGGCTTGTTCAAAAAATTAAAGTTTAATATATAAAGGATTAATTGATTCAAGTATGAATCTCTGAAGTGATTTCAAATGTGGGAACCTTAAACTTTCAACCCAGTGCTTCATTCGTATTTTTTAGACTACAAATAAAATGTCAGCAATAATACAGGTAACTAACATCAGCAAACAATATCGGCTAGGGCAGGTAGGTACAGGTACGATATCTCATGATTTGAACCGCTGGTGGCACCGGGTAAGGGGAAAAGAAGATCCCTATATCAAAATAGGTGAAGAAAATGATCGTAGCAAAAAAGGGGAAAGCGACTATGCGTGGGCGTTAAGGGATATTAATTTTGAAGTGCAACAGGGAGAAGTGCTGGGCATCATCGGCCGCAATGGAGCCGGTAAAAGCACCCTATTAAAAATACTCAGCCGCACCACATCGCCAACTACTGGTCAAATTAATATAAAAGGGCGGGTGGCCAGTCTGCTTGAAGTAGGCACCGGTTTTCATCCGGAGCTCACCGGCCGTGAAAATATTTTTTTAAATGGGGCCATTCTGGGCATGACCAAGCAGGAGATAAAAAGAAAATTTGATGAGATAGTTGATTTTGCAGGCGTGGAGCGGTATATAGATACACCCGTAAAGCGTTACAGCAGTGGTATGTATGTGCGCCTGGCCTTTGCTGTTTCGGCCAATCTTGAATCGGAAATACTGATTGTAGATGAAGTGCTGGCAGTAGGAGATACAGAATTTCAAAAAAAATGCCTGGGTAAAATGAATGATGTGAGCAAAGGAGAGGGAAGAACTGTATTGTTTGTAAGTCATGACATGCAGGCTGTTTCAACATTAACGACGAAAGCAATTTTTTTAAATCAAGGTGTAATTGTAAAAAGCGGATATACCAGAGAAATAATTAAATTATATATTGATTCAAAGAAAGCCACGGGCTTGGAGTACGTCGCAGATGGGTTAAATAAGGATCCGCATGTAAGTAAGATAAATTTAGAAACATCATTGCCTAATAATCATCAATTGAATGGTGATAAGATGCAAGTAATTGTAACTCTTACTAGTCATTTTCCGATTAAGGGTGCTTGTTTCTCAATTCAGTTTGTAGATTCAAAAGAAAGGAACTTTTCACATTTTTGGATATTTGACAAAGAGATTGAATATTGTAGGGAATCAGGTACATATCAATTGACTTGTAGCATACCTGCTTTACGATTATATATGGGTAAATATTATCTTAAATGTTATTTTTCCGAGGGGCCCGGAGGAAGGGTTTTTGAAGTTTTAGAAAATATATGTCCATTTGAAGTAAAGATGTATGATTCTACAAGAGAGGAGTTTCAATGGTATCCTGAAGCTTGTGCTTACATTGAAGAATCAAAATGGGATGTAAAAAAATTAGAGCATGCGAATATTGAACCATTTCAAAAGAAATAAAGTATTTACACAAGTGTTATCTACTGAAGCACAGACACAATTAGAATATCAACGAGGTAATGTATATGGAGAATTCCCTTCTGATTTTTCAGAAGAAGAAAAGCAATTAATTCAATCTGTAAACATTTATACAATGACCAGCTATGAAAGACTAGTTAGTTTGAGTAGAGCCGTTGAATATATTGAAAAAAATGGAATTGAAGGTGATATAGTCGAATGTGGGGTATGGAAAGGTGGAAGTATGATGCTGGCTGCACAGATGCTTGTTAAATTAAATAATCAATCAAGAAGACTTTTTTTGTTTGACACATTTGAAGGAATGTCTAAACCCGATTCAAATGATGTGAGTTTTAACAATATAAGGGCTGCTGATATTTACGATCAAATTACCGAGAATAATAAATTGGATGGAGCCTGGTGTTACTCTTCGATTGACGAAGTTAAGGCTAATCTTAAAAAAACTGGTTATAATGAGTCTAATATGCACTTTATAAAAGGGAAAGTTGAGGATACTCTGCCCTTGAAAGAAATAAGTAAGGTATCAATTTTAAGGCTTGATACAGATTGGTATGAATCAACAAGACATGAATTGGAAACGCTTTATGATAAATTGGTCGTTGGTGGAGTTTTGATTATAGATGATTACGGACATTGGGCTGGTGCTAGGAAGGCTGTCGATGAATTCATTGAAGAAAAAAAGTGTAAAATATTCTTAACCCGGATTGATTATACCTGCAGATTAGCAATTAAAATAAACTAATTATGATTTCTTTATTTAAATCGTTGCATTCCTACTTTGATAAAAAGATTTCATCCGAATTACCCCTAATGGAACAATCTCAACTCAATGCCATCATTAAAGAAAACCGAGAATCATTGAGAAAAGTGCCAAGTTGGGTAAATGACCAAATTAAGAAAGATTCATTTTATAATTATGGTATTCCTGATAACATATCTGCTTTAATAAATCTTGAAATTGGCGATGAAGTAACTTACACTGATTTAATTGTTTATTTGTGTCGTAAACTAAAAAGTGTCAACTACCTTGAATTAGGCGTTTCTGTTGGAAAAAACTTTTTTCAGGTTGCAAACCAGACGAAAAGTGCAAACCTCACAGGATTTGACATTGAAAATATTAACCCTTTACTTGAAAGGCATTTTTCATTCATAAATGAAACTAACTGGCCAACCAAACCCGATTCAGTAAGAGAGCAGGAGTCGTATATTAAAACGTATAAATTTCTTTCGAATAAAGTGAATTACATGGCGGGTGATATATGGGATGAAAATTGCTGGAAGAAATTAAATGGAAATAAATATAACGTAATTTTTTCCGATGCTTTGCATGATCCTAAAGCACTAGTATGGGAATACGCAATGATAGAAAAATATGCGTTATTAGACAATGACTTTCTGATGTTCTGGGATGATTTAAATAACGGACTTGAACAATCATTCTATAAAATTGCCAAAAGTTTAAAACAAAAATTTAATTTAAAAAATCAAAATATTCGATTGATTAAAATTAATGGTTGGCTGGGGCAAAATTACCCGATTAAGCATGATGTAGGTATTGTAACAAACCTTTTTTTAGAATAAGATGAATATTCCAAGTCCAATTACAAAATTGCCTAATACTAGATGTGTGGAAACTATATCTACACAGTTTATTATAAATTCTTACAAAAGGGATTTAAATGTTGACGTGTCGCGATTTTTTAATGATTTTGATAAAGTACAGATTTGGGAATGCTTGGACACTGGTTATTTGTTTTTTTATCCATTTAGTATTTCAGGAGACGAGGTTTTTTATGATGAATTAAAAATTCAATTGCCAGTAATGTATAACGCTCCTTACTATTCTACTTGGAAATGGGAGTATGATATATGCGTAAATTTCATAAAGGAAACTGACAAGGTTTATGAGATTGGTTGCGGCAATGGTAATTTTTTATTAAAATTAAAGCATAGGGGAGTAAAAGAAGTTTATGGAACAGAACTAAATCATGATTCAGTAAATGTTGCCATTAACAAAGGCTTGAATGTAGAATATATCACAATACAGGAAAAGGCAAAGCATGTTTTAGAGGAATATGATGTTGTTTGCACTTTTCAAGTATTAGAACATATATCAGAAGTTAAATCATTCTTAGATGCAAGTATAAAAATATTGAAAAAAGGAGGAAAGCTAATAATTACAGTTCCTTTTAATGATCCTTACCTTTTTAAAAATGATAAATATAATACCCTTAATATGCCGCCTCACCATATGGGGTTGTGGGGCAAAAGCGCTTTTGTAAGCCTGTTTAGGTTCTTCCCAATGAAATTAGAACAGGTAATCATTGAAAAATTGCCTAATGTCGGATACGATTTTGAGCGGTATTACACCGTTAATAAAGATAAGAACTATTCAACCGGGAAACCTTTTAAACACATGTACGATCAGTTATATTTCAGATGGCTCAAAATGAGCCATACAAAAAAAAATGGTAAAAACATTATTGCTGTTTTTAAAAAGGATGAAAAGATTTGATATGAAAGTAGTTCTTACAAATCTTTCAAATAATTTATTTAACGAAAGCAGGCAAGTGCTGAACAGGTCTGCAATAAATGCGGGAATTAAAATAATCAATTCCTACGCTTTTGAAGATATTATTTCTACACCTTTTTATTCAATTAATTCAGCCATACTTACTCAGCCCAAAGGTATTGGATACTGGCTTTGGAAACCACATATAATTTTGGAGACTTTTAAAAATATTGATGATGGAGATATTGTAATTTATTCTGATTGCGGAATTGAGATTATGGATAGTTTAAAGCCATTGATTGACCTGTGCGAAAATGAAACAGATATTTTATTGTTTGCGAATTCAAATTACACTAATAGTATTTGGACAAAAAGAGACTGCTTTGTCCTAATGGATTGTGATGAGGAAAAATACTGGAATGGTAAGCATAGTGACGCGGCTTTTTGCTTATTTAAAAAAAGTACAAATAGCAAATTGTTTCTGGAGGAGTGGCTATTATATGGCAGTAATGCTAATATTATAACCGACCTTTCGAATACATGCGGGAAACATGATTTTCCGGAATTTGTTGAACACAGGTGGGATCAGTCAATATTGTCACTTTTGGCTATAAAATATAACATTTCGTTTTACAGGATGCCTACACAATTTGGAAATCATTATAAGTTGCCTGAATACAGGGTAGCAGGCGAATTTAATTGTATCAATCAGGGCAATCAGGCCCAGGTAGATTATTATTCTTCTTTGCCTTTTGAGAACTCGTTTTATTATCAACTTCTTAATCATCATAGGAGACGAACTAATTCTAATAATATTACCGGCAGGACAATGATGCAAAACACAAACACAAAAAATATAATGAATTTCAAAACATATTTAAAAAAAGCTATAAAAAAAATACTAGGAGAAAATGGTAAAGAATTATCAGACAAAAAATCGGTGTACAAAAAATACTCTTATTCGCAATGCGGGGAAGATTTAATAGTTCAATACATATTTAGCTTACGAGGAATTACAAAACCATCTTACCTTGATATAGGTGCTAACCATCCTTTCTTTATAAGTAATACTGCTTTACTTTATGAACAAGGTTGCAGAGGGATAAACATTGAGGCAAATCCTCAATTGATTGAAAGCTTCACTGTTTATAGGCCCGATGATATTAATTTAAATATAGGTATCAGTAATAAGGACGAAGAACTGGATTTTTATATTATGGCAGATAACACACTTAGTACTTTTTCAAAAAATGAATGTGATACTATGGTTTCGAATGGCAAAACACTGGCAGAAATCAAAAAGATAAAACTCACAAATTTGGAGAGTATCTTAGAAAATCATTTTAATAATAAGTTTCCGGATTTTATGAGTATTGATGCAGAGGGGATGGATCTACAAATACTTCAGTCAATCAATTTTGAAAAATCATCTCCTAAAATTATATGTGTTGAAGCTGCAGAATATTCTGCAGTGGGCGCAGGAACCAGGAGATCCGAACTAATTAATTTTCTAATTGGAAAAGGGTATTACGAGTATGCAAACACTAATTTGAATGCCATAATGGTTAAGAGAGAATTTTGGTTTATATAAAAAATGACTACGCCCTTTTTTTCTATCATTATACCCACCTATAACTCATCCAAAACAATTGCTAGGTGCCTGGATAGTATAATAGGCCAGGTTTTTACAAATTTCGAGCTGATTATTTCTGATGGGTCTTCGTCCGATAATACATTAGAAATAGTAAATCAGTATAAGTGGCTGCATCCCGATATTATTATCTTATCGGAAAGAGATAACGGAATTTATGATGCAATGAACAAAGCGATTGCCAGGGCCAGTGGTGAATGGGTTTATTTTTTAGGAAGCGATGATTACCTGTTGGGAAGAAATGTACTGAATGAACTTACTCAAAAAATAAAACTGGACGATTTTGATTACGTCTATGGGAATGTTTTTTCACCTGAGTATGGGGATAATTATGACGGTGAATTCGATTCAAAAAAGATTCTTGAGAAAAACATATGTCACCAGGCACTGTTTGTAAGAAAAAAACTTTTACAAAAAATGGGAGGCTTTAATACCCGTTATAAATTGCTGGCAGATTATGATTTCAATTTGCGCTGTATGTTTGATAAAAGGGTTAGAAAAAGGCATGTTGATCTCTTGGTTGCATTTTATGCACCTGCAGGATCCAGTTCTACCATTACAGACGAAACATTTGCCAAAGATAAAAGCTGGCTAATATTGAAATATGGTTTTAGTGCTTATAACTGGCGGCAACGTTTTCAAATGTGCGATCGGATAGTGAGAGAGTTTATCACAAGGATAAAGAAATAAAATGTCAGAGAAAGATATTCGTGCCATTGCCATTCATCTGCCGCAGTTCCACCCTATACCCGAAAATGATAAATGGTGGGGAAAGGGATTTACTGAATGGACGAAAGTTACCAGTGCAAGACCATTATTCAAAGGACATTATCAACCGCATCTGCCCACAGACCTGGGATATTATGATCTCAGGCTTGAAGAAAGCAGGATTGCGCAGGCTGAACTGGCCAAATCTTACGGTATTTATGGATTTTGTTATTACCATTATTGGTTCAATGGGAAACGAATGCTGAACCGTCCATTGGATGATATGATTAGCACTAAGACCCCAGATTTCCCTTTTATGTTGTGCTGGGCTAATGAAAACTGGACACGCCGATGGGATGGTGATGATAAGGAAATACTCATGAAACAAGAGTACAACCAGCAGGATGATATTGAACATATCCGTTTTTTATGCAAACAATTTTTTTCAGACAGCCGGTATATCAGGGTAAATAATAAACCATTTTTTGTTATCTATCGTCCTTCATTATTCCCGGATATAAAAGAAACAATTGATACCTGGAGACGCGAAGCATTGAAAGCTGGATTTGAATTATATATAGGTTTTATGCAGGGTTTTTCTTACCATGAAAATTACCTGGATGAGGGTTTTGACTGCCTTGTTGAATTTCATCCCCGTCACGCGCTGATGCCTCCACCCGAACCTGCTCCTTTGTCTGATAAATTATTGCACCACCTTAATTTAAAAACTTCTGTTTATTATTCGGGTAGGGTCGCCAGTTATGAAAAATATGCAGAGAACATGATAAGAACCCAGGAGATTAAGGAAGGCGTGTACCCCGGTATTACACCGATGTGGGATAATACCGCGAGAAATACAACAAACGCTACACTCTTTCATGATTCAACTCCTGCTTTGTATAAAAAATGGCTGACAAGCATTCTCAAAAAATATCAGGCATTTCAATCAGATAACTCAAAATATGTTTTTATCAATGCGTGGAATGAATGGGCAGAGGGCAATCATCTTGAACCCTGCCTAAAATGGGGTAACCAATACCTTGAAGTGACCAAACATGCATTTGATAGTTTGTAATGTTGACGGAAAAACCTCTTATCACAATAGTTATTCCTGTAAAAAACGGTGATCATTGGTTAAAGGAAACCATACCTGCGATTTTAGGTCAGAAAATTCCTGGCTCAATTGAAATAATCGCAATTGATTCCGGATCTACTGACGAAAGCTTGAAGATACTTTCCGGTTACCCGGTTACGGTAGTTCATATTAAACCGGCAGAGTTTAATCACGGTCTCACCCGGAATCTGGGAGCATCGCTGGCCAAAGGAAAATTTGTTGTAATGACAGTTCAGGATGCCAAACCAGCATCAGATGTTTGGTTGCAACAAATGCTGGACGGCCTTATTGATAACAATGTAGTAGCCGTGTGCGGCCAGCAAATGGTTCCGCACCATCATGATAAAAACCCCGTTGAATGGTACCGGCCAATTTCACTAGCACGTTTGAAAAAAATCCATTTCCCCAATCCTGGCGATTTTAAAAAGCTGAGCCCGCAGGAGCAATTGTCGTTTTGCAGGTGGGACGATGTAAATACGATGTACCGGAAAGATATTCTGATGGAGCTACCTTTCAGGAGAACGGATTTTGCAGAAGATGTTCTTTGGGCAAAGGATGCTTTGCTGAAAGGGTATGCCATTGTTTTTAACCCAGTTGCTAGAGTAGAACACTATCATCACGAAAATTATAATTTTGCTTTTAGAAGAAATTTTATTGTGCAATATCATTTGTATAAATATTTTGGCACTGTTCCCGGTAAATTAGATTTGTCCATAAGGATGTTAAAAATCCTCAAATTGCTGATGCGTGAAAAAATGTTTACGGTTCGGGAAAAATGGAATTGGTTAGAATACAATTACAAAACCCTGCTTGCGATTGAAAAATCCAATAAAGCAATATTGAAAGCAATATCAACTGGCGGAGAAGCACAGCTGGAGAACTTGTACCATGAAGTATGCAGTATCATTCCGCAAGCTTTAAAAAACAATACAAAGTGACAGAATCTCCTTTAGTGAGTGTGCTAATGCCTTCATACAATACTGAAAAATATATTGGGTTTGCTATTGAAAGTATATTAAACTCCACCTATACCAATTTTGAATTAATTATAGTAGATGACAGGTCTGCTGATAATACATTGAGTGTTGCCAGACAATATGCCAATAAAGACAACCGGGTAAAAGTTTTTCTGAATGAAACAAACCTGGGTGATTATCCAAACCGAAACAAGGCCGCTTCCTATGCCAAAGGCAAGTATCTCAAATCAATAGACCATGATGATTACATTTACCCATGGGCGTTAGAATTACTGGTACAGATGATGGAACAGTTTCCTCAAGCAGGCTGGGGTTTGTGCTCCCTTGTTCAAAATATAGACAAGCCATTCCCTTTTCTGCTTACACCGGCAGGAACTTATGCTTATCATTATGCAGGACCTGGCGGCCTCTTGGATCGGGCGCCGCTTTCTTGTATAATCAAACGCGACGTTTTTGAAAAAGAAGGCGGCTTTGCCACACAAAGATGGACCGGCGATTTTGAATTGTGGCACCGCCTCGCTTTAAGATACAATGTACTCCTGATGCCTGATGGAATGGTATGGTACCGTGAACATGAAGCACAGGAAACAAAAAATGCAAAAAAAAGTATAGCTGACAGGTATGAGGCAATCTCCCTCCGCTATCTAAACAGTAGTGAATGCCCGCTTCAAAAGCGTGAAGTAACAGATATATTAAAAAGAAAAAAATCAGCGATGTTGAAACAATTGGTAAAGGGAATGGTAAAAATGAACCGGAACCAGGTTGAAAGCAATTGGAAATGTATCCGCTTATTAAACCGGAGAAACATTGAAAAGTAAGCTGCTCTTTTATTTGCAAAACCCTTTCAGGTTACTCACGGTACCGCTTACCCGCTTGCCTTACTTTTCTTTTGTTCGTAAAACAACCGATTACCAATGCAGCATTAATTTCTGGCAATGGTTTCTTCAAAAGATATTAAACATGGGTGGTAACAGGAAGGCATATTGGCCGGTGCACTGGACCAGTAAAGTGTATGATGTTGAAAATATTTTGGTAGGAATTGATGCTTATCCCGGTTATATGCAGGGTTGTTATATCCAGGGAAAAGGTGGCATTAGCATTGGCGATTATACGCAGGTTGCACCAAACGTTGTGATAGTAAGCGCTAACCATGATGTATATGATTCCCGGCAGCATATTAATAAACCTGTATCCATTGGAAAATATTGCTGGATTGGCGCCGGGGCCAAAATAATGCCGGGTGTTATATTGGGCGACTGGACAATCGTTGGCGCGGGAGCAGTTGTTACCAAATCATTTGAGGAAGGTTATTGCATTGTTGGAGGTGTACCGGCAAAAAAAATCAGTGAGCTTGATAAAAGTAAATGCATACCCTTTCATAACAGGGTTGCTTATAATGGCTATATTAAATCTGATCGGTTTGAAGCGTACCGGAAAAAACACCTCAAAGTATAATGATCGTTATTGTTGATTATGGTGTAGGAAATCTTACTTCTATTCAGAATATGCTGAAGAAAGGAGGAACCACTTCGCTCATCAGCGGCAAAGAAGCAGATATCTTATCGGCTTCTAAAATATTATTACCGGGCATGGGTCATTTCGATAATTGTATGCAACGGTTCAATGCATCTGGACTTCGATCCACTATTGAGAAAAAAGTTTTTACCGATAAAACGCCGTTGCTGGGTATTTGTGTGGGACTGCAAATGTTTATGGAGTCAAGTGAGGAAGGCAATGAAGCGGGCCTGGGTTGGATGGCCGGGAAAACCGTTCGTTTCAAACCGGAACAAATGAATCACTCATTAAAGATTCCACACATGGGCTGGCAGGAAGTGAAAGCCGTTAAGCAGTCGGCCCTGTGGAAAGGATTGGAAGGATCCCGTTTTTACTTTGCCCATTCTTTTTATGTACAACCTGCCTCGGTATCCGATACATTGTTGATGGCGGATTACGGTTATACTATAGCGGTAGGACTGGAAAAAGATAATATACTCGGGGTTCAGTTTCACCCGGAAAAAAGCCATCGGTTTGGAATGCAGATGTTACAGAATTTTGCCAATAACTATTGATGAAAAGGATCAGGGTCATCCCGGTTTTATTATTGCATGAAGGGGGACTGGTAAAATCTGTCCGGTTTAAAAATTACCAGTATGTGGGAGACCCCATCAACGCAGTAAAAATTTTCAACGAAAAGGAAATTGATGAAATAGTAGTGCTGGACATTGATGCGTCAAAAGAAAAGCGAGGTCCTGATATTGAACGCATACGCGAAATCACCAGTGAAGCTTTTATACCACTGGCCTATGGTGGCGGCATCTCCACTACGGAGCAGGTAAAGGAACTTTTTTATAACGGTGTTGAAAAAGTAATTTTTAATTACCAGGCTATCCACCAAACATCCCTCATTACAGAAACCGCTAAACTGGTGGGGAGCCAGAGCGTGGTTGCTTCAATAGATGTAAAAAAGAACTGGCTGGGATCTTATAAAGTATGCACCCTAAATGGTTCAGAAACAACCAAGGCCGACCCGGTTTCATTTGCCAGACAAATGGCGGAGGCAGGTGCCGGTGAAATATTTTTGAATTCAATTGATAAGGACGGCACTTACGGGGGGTACGATTTGGACCTGATAAAGCAGGTGTGCGAGGCCGTTAGCATACCCGTGGTGGCCTGCGGTGGGGCTTCCGGCTTACCGGATTTTGTAAAGGCGGTGGATGCGGGTGCTTCAGCAGTTGCCGCGGGTTCACTGTTTGTTTTTCAAAGACCGCACCAGGCCGTATTGATCAGTTACCCGTCGCAGCAACAACTGGAACAACAATTATTTTCAGCAATTAAGCAGTAACGTATAAAATGGTTTTGACAAAAGATGATCCGGCTTTCCGGCAATGTGCGCTTACGGTAATGGACAATATCGCGGATCCCGATATCCATTTTGATGACAAGGGAATCTGTAATTATTATTACGATTACCAGCAGGCGGAAAAAGAAAATGTTTTTACCGGTGAGGAGGGCAAAAAAAAACTGATGGACCTTGTAGCTACTATTAAATCCGCCGGTGATGGTAAACAATATGATTGCCTGATTGGATTGAGTGGTGGTGTAGACAGCACTTATGTTGCATGGCTGGTAAAGGACCTCGGCCTGCGCCCGCTGGCGGTGCATCTCGATAATGGCTGGAATTCTGAACTGGCAGTAAAAAATATTGAAAATATTATCAGTAAGCTGGGAATCGATCTTTTTACCCTTGTTATAAACTGGCAGGAATTCAAAGACATTCAATTGTCTTATCTCCGTGCCTCCGTGGTAGATATTGAAGTGGTATCTGATCATGCCATCTTTGCCAGCATGTATAAACTGGCCAAAGAGAAAAACATTGGTTATATCATCAGCGGGACAAACGTGGTAACAGAATATATCATGCCACCCTCCTGGTTGTATAAGAAAATGGATTTTGCCAACCTCAAAGATATCCATGCCCGGTTTGGGAGAGTGAAACTTAAGACCTATCCGAGTTTTGATTTTAAAAAATATGTATACTATTCCGCTGTGCTGAAACTAACGCCGGTGAGTATACTCAATTATGTGCCGTATAATAAAAAAGAAATCAAGGCTTTTATAACAAAAGAATTAAGCTGGAGAGATTACGGTGGCAAACACTATGAGTCTGTATTTACAAAATTTTACCAGGCTTATATCTTACCGGAGAAATTTCATATTGATAAAAGAAAAGCACATTTGTCAACCCTTATCTGTGCAGGACAAATCACAAAAGCAGCAGCATTGGCTGAACTGGAACAACCCATTTATCCCAATGGGGAACTGGAACAGGACAAAGAATATGTATTGAAAAAATTTGGCCTCAGCAAGGATGCATTTGAAGAAATCATGCGTTTACCCGTACACCGGCATGAAGACTTTAAAACAGATACACAGCTGAAAGAAGGTTATATGAACCTGCTCAGGAAAACAGAAAAAATCAGAAGGATACTAAAACCCAAAAAATAAATGTCTTCTCCCATTCGATTTGCCATTATAGGTTGCGGAAGAATTGCTCAGCGGCACGCCGAACATATCCATAACAAAGGAAAGCTGGTAGCGGTATGTGACACCGAAAAAGAAAAAGCGATTGCCATGGCCACGCAATACCAGGCCCACGCTTATTTTGATGCAGATGAAATGCTGGCGGGGGAAAAAGATATTGATGTAGTGGCTATCTGCTCACCCAATGGCCTGCATGCGGAACATGCTATTAAAGCGCTGAAAGCGGGTTTTCATGTGCTGTGTGAGAAGCCCATGGCCATTACGGTTCCGGATTGCGGGGCCATGATACAGGCAGCAGAAAAATCGAACAAACGATTATTTGCGATTAAGCAGAACCGTTATAATCCGCCGGTGGCCGCCGTAAAGCAGCTGATAGAAGAGGGGCGGCTTGGGAAGATCAACAGTATTCAGTTAAATTGTTTCTGGAACCGGAATACGGACTATTATCACAATTCATGGAAAGGCACGTTGAAAATGGATGGAGGTACTTTGTTTACCCAATTCAGCCATTTTATTGATCTGCTCTACTGGATGGTGGGAGATGTTGATAAGGTTCATGCGGTAGTGGGCAACTTTACACACCAGGGTATTATTGAATTTGAAGATACCGGCGCAGTCATCTTAACTTTTGTAAATGGCGCCATCGGTACCATTAATTATACGGTGAACAGTTATAAAAAAAACATGGAAGGTTCTCTTACACTTTTTGGAGAAAAAGGTACCGTAAAAATTGGTGGTCAATACCTCAATGAACTGGAATATCAATCCATTGAAGGATACAGGATAGAAAACCTGCCGGAAGGCAATAAACCCAATAACTATGGTAATTACGTTGGCTCCATGAGCAATCATGATAAAGTGTATGACAATGTAATAGACGTATTGCAAAACAATGCATCCATTACAACCAGCGCATTTGAAGGATTAAAGACAGTGGAGATTATTGAAAAAATTTATAAAGCAGCCAAAAGGGTATGAATAAACCCATTGTTTTTGAAAGCAGGATAAAAGAAGATGTGCTGTTTGGCATCAATGTAAAAGTTGTATTGCCGGTAAACCTGTATGGTTGTTCTATAGGAGATGATAGTTTTATAGGACCCTTCACGGAAATACAAAAGACCGTTACAATTGGTAAGCGCACCAAAGTGCAATCACATGCGTTTATCTGTGAACTGGTGACCATTGGAGACGATTGTTTTATTGGTCACGGTGTGATGTTTATCAATGACGTTTTTAAAGAAGGAGCACCGGCGGGTGGCGACCAATCGAAATGGAAAGCTACGGTGATATCAGATAAGGTATCCATCGGATCCAACGCAACCATTATGCCGGTAACCATTTGCGCCAATGTGGTAATAGGCGCGGGTTCGGTGGTCACAAAAAATATTTCAATACCCGGCATTTATGCGGGTAACCCGGCAAAATTCATCCGTTCAATATAGTTGATTCGTTATGCAAGTTCCATTTGTTGATCTGAAGGCACAATACAACAGTATCAGACCCGCTATTGATAAAGCAATCGCCGATGTAATCAGTGAAACCGCTTTTATAGGAGGAAAATATGTAAATGCCTTTGAAGAACAATTTGCTGAATTATATGGAGTGAAACACGTAGTGTCCTGTGCAAATGGTACGGATTCTTTATATATTTTAATGAAGATGATGGGGATTGGTACCGGGGATGAGGTTATAACGGTGGCCAATAGCTGGATTTCAAGTTCAGAGACCATTTCGCAAACAGGTGCAAAGCCGGTTTTTGTAGATATTGATCCTGTTTATTATAGTATGGATGAAGAAAAACTGGAAGCTGCCATTACTTCAAAAACAAAAGCGGTGATTGCGGTACACCTGCAGGGACAAATGTGTGCAATAGATGCCGTTAAAATTATTTGCGATAAAAAAGGAATTCCCGTAATAGAGGATTGTGCGCAATCGCATTTTTCAGCACTCAATGGGGTAAGAGCGGGTTTAACCGGCATAGCGGGTTCGTTTAGTTTCTACCCGGGGAAAAACCTGGGTGCTTATGGCGATGCCGGTTGCATCATTACCAACGATAGTGCACTGGCAGAAAAATGTAAAATGTATGCGAGGCATGGTGCATTAAAAAAACATGAGCACCAGATAGAAGGAATCAACAGCCGGTTGGATGGATTACAGGCTGCTATTTTATCAGCAAAACTTCCGCACATTCTTTCATGGACGGATAAGCGCATCGCCAATGCGGCATTGTACAATAAACAGCTGGCCGGTATCAACCAAATTGTTTTACCTGCACAACGTCCGGCTTCAAAACATACTTATCATTTGTATGTAATACTTGCACAGCAAAGAGATGCGCTGATGCTGCACTTAAAAGAAAAAGGAATTGAAACTGCCATTCATTATCCAACCGCTTTGCCTAACCTGCCTGCCTATAAATATCTTGGTTATTCCCATGCTGATTGCCCGGTTGCTTCAAATTTGCAGTCGCAGATTCTTTCACTTCCCATGTATCCTGAATTGAATGAAGCAGCCATTGCATACATAGCATCAGCCATCCGATCATTTTACGCGTAACTTTTCCTCGTTTTGCCGACCCTTAAAAACAAAACTATTTTGATTCTTTCCCCCCAGGCATGGGGCACCATGTTTGTTTCAAAACATCATTATGCAGTGGAGCTGGCTAAATATGGAAACACTGTTTACTTCCTGGATCCACCTGAACAAACATTGCAAAAGGAAATTGTAATCAACCCGGTAGATTCAACTCCGGGATTATTTATCATTCAACACAGAATTAATTTTCCCTATAACCTGAAGTTTCATGCCATTTCAATTTTTCACTGGCTGATGAAAAAGCAGGTAAAAAAAATATTAAAATGTATTGGCAGGCCCATTGATATTGTCTGGTCCTTCGACCTGGGCAATTTGTATCCTTTTCATTTATTTCCGCAGGAGGCATTTCGGATTTTTCACCCGGTTGATGAACCGTTAAATGAAACTGCTATTGCTGCTGCAAAAGGTGCGCAGGTAATATTTTCCGTGACCAATGAAATTCTTACCCGGTATAAAACTTACCACTTGCCAATGCACTTTATTAATCATGGGGTCAGCGAACTATTCCTGCAACAGTCAGTTTCAGAAAAGATGGATCAGGTAACCAGGGTTGGTTTTTCCGGCAACCTGTTAAGACCCGATATAGACAGAACGGTGTTTTTGCAAATCATTAATGAAAACCCCGCGATAATATTTGAGTGCTGGGGTAGTTATCAAATGAAAAATGCGAACATAGGTGGCAGTATGAACCCCGAGACCATTTCATTTATCCAAAGATTGCAGGGATCAGCCAATGTAAAATTGCATGGTGCCGTATCGGCGGCGGAGCTTTCAAAAGATTATCGGCGAATGGATGCCTTTTTAATTTGTTACGATATAGAAAAAGATCAAAGCAGTGGTACCAACTACCATAAAATAATGGAATACCTCTCGGTTGGAAAGGTCATTATTTCAAACAATGTGAGTACCTACCAGGATAAGCCCGGATTACTGGAAATGATAACAGAAAGAACCAGCAATGAAAAATTACCTGCTCTTTTTAAAAAAGTAATTCAAAACTTACCTGTTTACAATTCGGCGGCACTTCAGCAACAGCGAATTGATTTTGCAAATGCAAACACCTACCGTAAACAGGTTGAAACCATTGAAGGCTATTTAAAAGATGAATGCTTTGTTAAATAAGGAAAACAGCATATCAGCGGCACCAGCAGCGAAAAATGCGGAAATATCAATCGTTTCTATTTTGCGGGGCATCGCCGCCATGAGTGTTTTTTTATTTCACCTTGTTTGCCTCTCCAATGGCTATATCTCCAATAAAATGCTGAATCATTTATTTGCCTATGGAAAATATGGCGTGCAGTTCTTTTTTGTTATTTCCGGTTTTGTGATTACCTATTCAATGATAAAGGGCCATTATAAAATCACCGATTTTTTTACTTTTTTAAAGAAGCGGGTGATAAGGATAGAACCTCCCTACCTGGTGATTGTATTGCTAACGGTTCTTTTTTTGCTGCTGCGCAATAAATCTGGTTTGGCAAATGGCAATACTGAATTACCCAATCTTACCCAGGTTTTGTTACATGTGGGTTACCTCATACCTTTTTCAAATTACGGGTGGCTGAGTATAGTATTCTGGACACTGGCCATCGAGTTTCAGTTCTACCTCTTATTCTCATTGCTGTTTCAATGGTATATTGGTATAAAATGGCTGCGTTGGGCGATGGAAATAGTACTGCTCGGTTTATTTTTTACCAGTGCTTCAGAATCCTTCTTTTTTCATTGGTCGCCTGTATTTTTACTGGGTATCAACCTGGCATTGTATAAAATGGAAATCATGCTGTTCACAGAATGGTTGGTTACAAGTGTATTGATGGCAGGTGCTATTTTTTATCAAACCGGGTGGGAGGTTTTTGTTTTTTCTATTGTTCCCTTTGTACTCATCTACCTGGAACCGCAGGTAAAAAGCAGGCCCTGGAATTTTTTTGGCAAAATATCTTATTCATTGTACCTGTGCCATACATTGGTAGCGTTTGCCATCATTAATATCGGCATACGCATCACCCATCATTTCTATCAAAAAATAATAATGGTTTCTCTTGCTTTTGGGGTAACCATACTAGTTAGTTACCTGCTATATTATTATGTAGAAAGGCCCTGTAAGAGAATGGCCGCCTCAATTAAATATGCCCCTTGAATAATACACTGATCATAAGTCCATCGGGTAATTTCTATGGAAGTGAACAGGTGTTGTACGATTACCTGGGCAGTACCAGCTTGCATTTTGACATTGCGGTACCCGAAAAAAGCGTATTGGAAAATAAACTGAAGAATGTTTTTTCGAATCATACCCTGCGCGGTTTTTCAAATGACCATTTGGTATTGTTCTATACCAAATTACTTACAGGTCTTTTGTTCGGCCGCTATCAGCATGTTTATATCAATGAAGCCGGTCATACCAGGTATATACTTTTGCTGGCAAAATTTTTCCCGAAAAAAAAATTCTTTATACACGTTAGAATAATAGAAGATACAGCTGCGGCAAGATGGAAGCTATTGCCTGGAAAAAATGTGACGATTTTGTCCATATCCAATTTTATTCAGAACGCCTTGCCTTTTAATTCAGAACTTTTGTATGATCCATTTCATTTTACTGACCACGAAGAAGATTCAAGCCGTCCTGCAAGTGTAGAAATGTTGAGGGTTGGAATCATTGGGCGTGTAACAAGAACCAAGGGATTGGACAAACTCTTTGATCTGATAACATACCTGCGTTCTATTGATGCTGAGAAGAAATTCAGGTTCAAATTATTTGGAACCATTGAGGCAGATGCAAGAAATGATAACTGGATTGACAAACTTGCAAGCCTGGATGCTGTAAGCGTGGAAGGATTTTATGACAATCAAAATGAAATGTACCGGTCGATAGATTGCATACTGCATTTAAGTGAACAGGAAGCATTGGGAAGAATATTTCTTGAAGCGATTAATATAGGTAAACCATTTATTGGAATGGATGCGGCGGGTATTGGTGAAATAGGTCATTTACTCAACATGGAGGATGCACTGGTACAACCCGGTAAAAATGCATTTATTGAAATTGCGGGAAATTTAAAATTGATAGCTAATCAATATGCTGAATGTTGTAAAGCGATCGATTCAGTTAAAACAAAAGCCGCGGAAATTTTTGGAATGCCGGCTTATAAAAATACAATGGACAAATTACTGGCCGGATGAGGGTATTATACATTGGTCATTATATGCCCGGCTGTACTACCCGCATGCGCGGTGAATATTTACAGGAACTACTAAGACCAGCAGATTTTTTTGTAGTCAATACGGATATCCCTATTTACAGCACAACCAGAATATTCCGTTCATTTGGCTGGAGGTATTACAAGGGGCCGCTTATCAGCAATGTAAATAAATATATTAAGGGTCAGTTAAAAGGCAGGGATAAGTTTGATATTGTTTGGATCGATAAAGGCGTTTTTATTGATCCATTGATACTGAAAAGATTAAAGGAACAGGGAGCGATGCTTATCCATTTCACACCCGACACTGCTTTCGAAACCAATCACTCAAAGTTATTTATGGATGCGTTGACATTATACGATTATTGTGTTACCACCAAATCTTTCGAGCTCAACAATTACAAAAAAGCAGGTGCCCGTAATACGCTTTATTGTACACAGGGTTATGATCCAAAACTTCATAAGAGCTATCATGAATTTTCAGAAAAGAAAGGCGTAGTCTTCATAGGTCAAAATGAATCTTGGCGCGAAGAAGCGATAGCAAGACTGGTAGAGAAAAAAATTACTGTTTCCGTCTCAGGTGTTGGTTGGGATAAATTTACCAGGAAATATAAATCGAACAATGATGTACAATGGCTGGGTACGGGATTGTTTCATGAATCTTATGCAAAGGCTGTTTCAGGAAGTTTGATAGGGCTGGGATTGTTGTCAAAAAAATTTCCTGAAAAACATACCACCCGCACTTTTGAAATTCCGGCCTGTGGTACTGCATTGGCTGCTGAAGACAATGATGAAACCCGGCAATTTTACAGCGATGATGAAGTATTGTTTTTTTCCAGCCTGGATGAGATGACGGAAAAAATTGAATATTACCTGCATCACCCTGCTTTGTTGAAAGCGCTGACCGAACGAGGGCATCAGAAATTATTGAATGGCACATTCGATTATCCGGGCATATTACAAAACCTGCTGCAGAAAATGGGTATTGCAAAATGAAGATTGCCATCTTTCATTTCAATCCAATAGAAATGTTTCCACCGGTGATGAATTTTATCCGGGTATTGGAAAAGCAAATTCCCGCTGATGTTCGCATCATTGTTTTTACCACAAAGCCCGGAGATACTAGTGCAACATTTCAATCCCGAAATAAACAGATCATCATCAGGCGCATTGGTTTGAATACAGTGCAAATGAATCCCGTGAAGCGCTATTTTAATTACCTGCGTTATTTCCTTACGGGCCTGGTTAATTGTGTGTTTGCCCCACCCGGTAAAATTATTTATTATGAGTCAATGTCGGCCCTGGTTCCTTTTGTTGTAAAAAAATACCTGGCCAGGCAAACGCAGTTGTTTATTCATTATCATGAATACATGAACGAACTGGATTACAAAGGCATGTACCTGAGCAGGACCTTTCACCGGCTCGAAAAAAAAGTTTACGCGCGCGCAGCATGGATTTCACATACCAATAAGGAACGAATGCAATTATTTTTAAAGGATATTGACGGATCCGGCTTAAGCAATACCCATATATTTCCCAATTATCCATTAAAAGATTGGGGGAAAAACAGCACCGGGGATCAAATTAATTTGCCTTTCAAATTTGTTTATGTTGGCTCCTTTGGTGCCATGGAAAGTATTTACATAAAGGAAACCCTGGAATGGATAAAGGCTCAGCAGGGTAAAATAACACTGGATATTTACAGTCGGAATATTCCTGGTAACATAACTGCCTATGTAAAAGGCTTGAATTGCCCGTTCATCCACATAATGACGGCTGTAGATTATTATCAATTGCCCACTATACTAAGTAAATACAATGTTGGTCTAATACTATACAAGGCAGTTTCTGAAAATTTTGAATATAATGCACCCAATAAATTATTTGAATACCTTGCATGCGGACTGGATGCATGGTATCCGTCAACAATGAAGGGTTTATGGGAATATGATTCACCTGTGGAATGGCCTAAAGTGCAGCGGTTGAATTTTGAAAAACTTACTCAATATAACATTGACGAGTTAATTGACAGGAAGACAGCCGCCAGGAGACCCATACATTTTTCATGCGAAGAGGTGAGTGAAGAACTGGTACAAAAATTAATTTTTGAAAAATAGACAATGAGAAAAAATTCATCTGCATTGTTTTCGGCATTGTATGGAATCATTTTTATTCTTTCGCTGAATACAAAATGGTACGCAGCATTACTTTTAATTCTTGCGGGTATTATTATTTTTTCCATCTTGTTCAAGCTGGGAAGAGGAATCATTTTGAGAGAAATCATTGCTCTCCACAGCGTTTTTATTTGCCTTGTGATGCCACTGGCCGGGTACACTTATTATACTTATGACAATCCGCTGGCAAGAATGTTTGTTAAATACATGCCCGTCAACTATGATGTTTATTTTTCCTTTGCATTACCTGCTATTTCCGGATTTGCTTTTGCAATATGTCTGCCCATTGGTCAAAGTAAAGGCAGCGACGAGGGCGAGTTTATTTTTGAACGCTTCCGGTTATTGAAAGCAACTTTGGCCAATATTGATAATTCAGCACTTTATTTATTGATATGGGGGCTGTTTTGCTCTTTTATTGCGCCATTTGCTCCTGATTCAGTTAGTTTCTTTATCACTTTGTTTTTCTGGGCGTCTTTTGCAGCGATATTGTACATTTATTTTTCTCCTAAATTATCCTATAGGAAACCTGTATTGATTGCCTTTGTTTTTTTCATTTTAATACAGGCGCTTCAACTGGGTATGTTTACCATCCTGGCTTATATGGGAATGACCATCTTTTCATTTGTATTCCTGGGAAAACATTCTTCCATGTTAAGGAAGACAGTTGTTTTTGCTATCAGCCTTTTCGCTTTGCTTCTCATTCAATCGGTAAAAACAGTTTACAGGGATTATACCTGGAGAGGTAAAGCGGGTGTTGAGGAAAGTAAAACAGCACTGTTTACCAATCTTATTTCCGAAAAATTAAGTTCGCCATCAGAGTTATTTAATGTCAACGCAATGTTCCCCATATACATGCGTACCAACCAGGGATTTAATGTGGCGTTGGTAATGCGGAAATTTCCGGCCGTTAAACAATTTGATTATGGAGATAACTTATTATTAGCGTTGGCAGCTTCGCTGGTGCCCCGTTTTCTCTGGCCAGATAAACCTGAGGCGGGCGGCAAGTTCAATATGTATTACTATACCGGGTACAAGATTAAGGGATGGTCAACCAATGTTGGTCCGTTGGGAGAAGCCTATGGAAGCTTTGGTGTAACCGGTGGCATTGTTTTTATGTTTTTGCTGGGCCTGTTTATCCGCTGGGCCTATTCAATCGTTTTCCGGATATCCCGTACCATGCCATTACTCATTTTCTGGCTACCACTATTGTTTTTCCAGGTCAGTTATTCTGCGGAAAATGATACGTTGCAAATTCTGAATTCACTTACAAAAGGTGCATTGTTCATTTATATTATTTATAAAACTTTCCCGGTTCTGCTAACTGCAATGCCCAGGCGAAAAATCAAGCGACCGGAAATTGTATATTCTTAATCTTTTCTTACGCTAACAATTCTCATTTGAAAACAGCCATCATCACGGGCATTACCGGGCAAGACGGTGCCTATTTGTCGAGACTGCTGCTGGAAAAAAAATACAGGGTGATTGGATTGGTGAGATCCAACAACGGGTCTAACCTAACCCGTCTTCAATACCTGGGCATACTTGATAAAGTAGAATTGGTTGAATGTGATTTAAAGGATCTGTCCCAGGTACTTACCCTCATCAGTCAATTGAAACCTGGCGAAATTTATAATCTTGCGGCACAAAGCTCAGTGTCATTGTCTTTCCAACAACCCATAGGAACACTGGAGTTCAACGTTAATTCTGTATTGAATTTACTGGAAGCAGTCAGGTTGATCAACCCGGCTATCAGGTTTTACCAGGCTTCCAGCAGTGAGATGTTTGGAAAAGTGGATCACCTGCCTATTACAGAAGATATGATGGTCCACCCATTGAGTCCCTATGCCATCTCAAAAGTCACCGGTCATTATATATGTATCAACTACCGTGAATCTTATAACCTGTACACCAGTTGCGGAATTCTTTTTAACCATGAATCTTACTTGCGAGGCGAAACTTTTTTTATAAAAAAACTAATAAAGGGAACGTTTGATATAATTCATGACAAAAAGGAATTTTTAGAATTTGGAAACTTAAATATCAGGAGAGATTTTGGTTGGTCAGAAAAATATGTAGAAGCCATGTGGTTAATGCTGCAACAGGAAAAACCAGGCGACTATATAATAAGTTCAGGCAAGTCTTTGTCACTGGCAGAAATCGTAGCCTATGTTTTTAAGAAACAAGAACTGGATCCTGGAAAAGTAAAAATAAATGCCGCTTTATTCAGACCAACAGAAATTGCAGATATTTATGGATCCAGTCAGAAAGCAAAAAAAGAATTGAACTGGCATTATGAATTAAGTTTTTTTGATGTACTGGATGCCATTATTGAAGAGGAGCGAAAAAATTATGGAGCGCGATAGATCGAAAAAGCCAGGGGTTGTTTTTTTTCATAGGAAACCGCGCAATGTTGGAAACTACAGCGTAGAATTTATATTCAATGATGTGCGGGAAAGATTGAAAGATGAAATCATACCGGTAGTGGTACAATCTACCTACGAAAGCAAAGGATTATTGAAGCGCTTGTATAACTGTCTTGAAGCATTTCGTAAACAGGGGGATGTGAACCATGTTACCGGCGATGTCAATTACCTCGGTCTGTTGCTGAATAAAAACAACAGCATCCAAACCATCCTGGATTGTGTTCACCTCAATACGTCAACTGGTTTAAAATACAGGGTGCTAAAATTATTTTGGCTAACCATCCCGGAAAAAAAATCGAAATACATTACCGCTATTTCAACTTCAACTAAAAATGAAATTCTAAAGCACCATCCATGTAACCCGGATAAGATTGTAGTAATACCCGTTGCCATCTCCTCGAAATTTAAAGCGGTTGAAAAAGTCTTCAACAAAAAAAAACCCAGGATTTTGCAAATTGGAACAGCACCCAATAAAAATATTCCAAATCTTATTGAAGCCATCAAAGGACTTTCCTGTACTTTAAACATTGTTGGAAAGAAAAATGATGAATACGAATTGTTGCTCAAGTCTTATCAAATTGATTATGTGTATGAATCGGGTTTATCAGATGAAGAAATGCTGAGGCGGTATGAAGACGCAGACATTGTGAGCCTGGTATCCAACTATGAAGGTTTTGGTATGCCAATACTGGAAGCGCAGGCAACCGGCAGGCCAGTGATTACAAGTAATGTGTATTCAATGCCGGAAGTAGCGGGCGATGCTGCAGTTATTGTAAGCCCTTCTGATGTTTCGGCAATCAAGCAGGGGCTTGAAAAAATAATCAATGACGATGTGTTCCGGGATGAAATGATACAACGCGGATTTCAAAACACCAGCAGGTTTGATGCGCGCAGGATAGCTGATCAATATCTTGAACTTTATAAGAAAATTGCTTTTTAATTATGTGTGGTATTGCAGGCATATATTATTTTAAAAATCAGCAGGTGCCGGAAGGGCTTTTGCAACGCATGACCAATGCGATGTCGCACAGGGGTTCAAATGCAGATGGTTTTTTTACGGATCACAATGTTGGGCTGGGGCATCGGCGTTTATCGATCATTGATTTGTCGGAAAGTGCCAATCAACCTTTTGCCGATCAAACCAAACGTTACCAGGTAGTTTATAACGGGGAACTATATAATTTCCCGGAGGTAAAAAAAACGATCACCGATCACCATTTTAAAACAACGGGTGATACCGAGGTTTTGATAGAAGCATTTGCGAGACGGGGCATTGAATGCCTGAACGCATTCAAAGGAATGTTCACTGCGGCTTTCTGGGACAGTTCAGAAAAGACAATGTGGCTGGCCAGAGACAGGATGGGTGTAAAACCTTTGTATTATTATGCCAATGAAAATTACCTGGTGTTTGCTTCCGAGATCAGGGCCATTATTGCCAGTGGATTGGTGCGACCCAAATTGCATCAACCTGCCATTGCCAATTTTTTAAAATACCAGTCCGTCAGTTCACCAGATAGTATCATAGAAGGCATTCACGAGTTACCGGCCGCTCATATTATGCGGGTAAATGAAAAAGGTTTTGAAATTAAATGTTACTGGGATATTACTGCATTCAAACCCATAGCAAGTTCGGATCGTACGGTAATAAAAAAGAATATCCTGGATCTGCTGCAACAATCCGTTTCGCAAAGATTGATCAGTGATGTTCCTATTGGTGCTTTTCTCTCCGGTGGAATTGATTCAAGTGCAGTAGTGGCCTTGATGAGTCAATCAAATAATGCAAGGCCTGTTACATTTAATATTGCTTTTGAGGAAAAAGCATTTGATGAATCTGCCTATGCTGAAATTGTCGCAAAAAAATTTAATACAGATCATCATAAGATAGTCTTGCCGCCAAATATAATGCTGGAGGAACTTACCAATGCACTCAATGCCATGGACACGCCAACGGGTGATGGCATCAATACTTTTGTTGTTTCCAAAGCAGTAAAAAAAGCTGGTTTAACGGTTGCTTTATCAGGAGTAGGCGGAGATGAGTTGTTTGCAGGATATCCGTTCTTTAAAAAATATTATCAACTGCGTAAACAATCCCGCGCCTGGAACGCCGCTACCGGAATACGAAAGTTAACGGCAGCTTTTTCGGGTACGGCTAAATGGCATGACCTGCTATCAACCAACAGTGCCGGAATAGCGGATATTTACCCGGTGCTTCGTCAGATCATTTCTCCCCGCGAAATAAAAAAATTAAGCCGTTTCGAAAACGGTCATGACGCTGTTGCAGATTTACTGGCACAAAAAGAAAAAGCAATTAATAATTTCCCTTGTTTGAGCCAGGTAAGCATTGCTGAATATTTTGGTTATACACAACAGACACTTTTAAAAGATACAGACCAGATGGGGATGGCCGTAACATTGGAAATAAGGGAGCCATTCTTCGATCATGAATTAATTGAATATGTACTGGGTATACCGGATACTATAAAATATCCCAATTATCCCAAACAGTTATTGGTTGAAAGCCTCGGCGATTTGCTACCACCGGAAATTGTACACCGCCGCAAACAGGGTTTTACTTTTCCCTGGAAAATATGGATGAAAAATGATCTGAAAGAATTTTGCGATACGCACATCAGGCGGATCTGCCAGCGAAATTTTATCAATGCTGATAAACTTCTTCATAAATGGAACCTGTTCCTGCGCGATGAAAAACAGGTGCGGTGGATGGAAATCTGGCTATTTGTTATTTTAGAATATTGGCTGGAGAAAAATGGCATTGATGCATAAAAAAAGACTTTTGGTCAGCATTGATTGGTACGAACCTGCCTTCAAAGCCGGTGGTCCTATTCGATCCTGTGTAAATCTTGCCGGGCAACTTTCTCCTTTTTATGATATTTATATATTAACCGGTAATAAGGATCTTGGTTCGGAATCTTTGTTATCAGGAGTTGAATTCAATTGCTGGGTGCATCATGCGCCGGGCATACAGGTATGGTATGGTGACCCCGGAAAAATGAATGTGCATTTTATCAAATCAATGATCAATTCTCTTGCCCCTGATTTTATTTACCTGAACAGTATGTTCTCCAAACTATTTACTTTAAATGTAATTACCGCGCACCGTCAATCAAAAAGCCTGGCTAAACTAATATTAGCGCCCCGCGGCATGTTAAAACCAAGTGCCCTTGCTGTAAAGCCTTTGAAGAAAAAAATATTCTTTTTCATTGTTAAATTGTTGAATACCTACAACAAAGTTCATTTCCATGCAACAAATGCCGAAGAAGCGGGAGAAGTAAAAAAAATATTTAGCAACGCAATGGTATCAATCGCAGATAATTTTCCGGCGGCCATTGCGGCTTCTTATACATTTCTGTCAAAAAATGCCGGGCAGTTAAAATTAATTTTGGTAGGAAGGATTCATCCCATAAAAAATATAGATTTCCTGTTACAGCAATTATCATTCATTACCGGTAAAGTTCAATTGGACATCATTGGTGTGCAGGAGCATCCTGAATATTTTCAATCCTGTTTATCAATCGTTGAAAAATTACCAAAAGATATTTCCGTTCAGTTTAAAGGAGAACTGCCACACCAGCTGCTCAGCAAAACGTTGAATGAACATCATTTATTTGTTTTGCCAACAACGGGTGAAAATTTCGGTCATGCCATAGCAGAAGCATTGGGTATTGGAAGACCTGTATTGATCAGCGATCAAACTCCCTGGCGAAATCTTGCAGCAAACAATGCAGGTTGGGATTATCCACTTTCATCACCTTTATTGTTTCAGCAGGCATTACAGGAAGCCGTTAACTGGAACCAGGATACATTCAATAAGCATTGTGCAGGTGCACTTGCATTTGCAAACATGAAACAAGACACAAAAAATTTAATTCATCAATACCAACAACTTTTTAACTGATGTATATTCTCGGGATCAACGCTTATCATGCTGATTCATCAGCCGCTATTTTTAAGGACGGAACAATGATTGCCGCTACTGAAGAGGAGCGTTTTACGCGCATCAAACACTGGGCAGGGTTTCCTGTTTTATCAATTAAATTTTGTTTGAAGGAAGCAGGTATTGCCTTGAAAGATCTTGATTACATAACGATAGGCCGCGATCCAAAAGCAAAATTTCTAAACAAACTGAATTACCTCCGCAAAAATCCTTCACTGGTTTTTGGTGCTATTACACGTTATAAAAACAGTAAACAGGTTACCAGCCTGGAAGATGAATTTAAAAAGATCGATCCCACTATTTCTTTTGATGCTTTGAAAAGCAAGATCAAGAATATTGAACATCACAGGAGCCACCTCGCTTCTGCATTTTTCGCTTCACCCTTTGAAGAATCTGCCATTCTTTCTATTGATGGTTCCGGCGATTTTACTACTACCATGATAGCGATTGGAAAGGGAAATAAAATTGAAGTGCTGGACAGTGTCGACTTCCCGGTTTCCTGTGGACTATTTTATACGGCATTTACGCAATTCCTCGGTTTCCCGCATTATGGTGATGAATACAAAGTAATGGGACTGGCACCTTATGGCGAACCCAAATACGTTGATAAAGTAAAAAAGCTATTGAAATTTTTACCAAACGGATTATTTACATGGGACGATTCATTTTTTATTCAGCCCACAAAGGCTGGCTTCAAATATGAAAATCATATCCCCTCAGTGGGAAATTTATATTCAGCTGCCTTTGTGAAAGAATTTGGTCCGCCCCGAAATAATACAGAAGCACTATCAGCCTATCATAAAGATCTGGCAACCTCTGTTCAGCGGGTAACAGAAGAGCTGATATTTTATATTCTCAGAAAGCTGAAGGAAAGAACCGGTATGAAGAACATTTGCATAGCGGGTGGGGTTGCACAAAATTCTGTTGCAAATGGTAAAGTAGCAGAAGCTACCGGATTTGAAGGCGTGTATATTCCTTCGGCAGGTCATGATGCAGGTATCTCTATGGGTTCCGCATTATACCTTTATAATGATGTATTGGAACAACCGAGATCGGCTCCAATCTATTCTGCATACACCGGTAGTAAATTTACCAATGATGAAATAGAATTATTTTTACAATCGAGAGGCGTTCATTACAGGAGACTAAGCAATGATGAGTTATATGATGTTGTGACAAATAAGTTGATAGAACCCGGTGTGGTAGGATGGTTCAATGGCAGGGCAGAATTTGGCCCAAGAGCACTGGGAGCCCGTTCAATCATTGCGGATCCGAGAAATCCAAAAGCAAAAGATCTGCTGAATCTTAAAATTAAAAGAAGAGAGAGTTTCCGCCCTTTTGCACCGTCTGTATTGAAAGAATATTCCGGGGAATACTTTACAAAATCAGATGAAGTACCTTTCATGGAAAAAGTATTTCCCGTGAAACCGGAAAAGCATGCTGTAATACCGGCCGTAACGCATGTTGATGGAACGGGCAGGTTACAAACGGTGGACAAAAAAATATCACCCATGTATTATGGATTGATTGATGCATTCAGGAAAAAGACAGGGGTGCCAATATTATTGAATACTTCCTTTAACGAAAATGAGCCGATTGTAAATACACCTGCTGAAGCACTGGATTGCTTTTTGAGAACACAAATGGATATGCTTGTCCTTGAAAATTGTGTAATTACCAGAGAATAGACGTTATGCGTATTTCAATTATTACGGTGTCCTATAATAGTGCTGGTACCATCCGCGATACGCTGGAAAGTATCCGCCGGCAAACCCATGATAATATTGAACACATCATTGTTGATGGTAAATCCGCCGATGGCACGCTTGAGATCATTAAATCTTTCAATCATGTTGACAGGTTCATTTCTGAAACAGATAAAGGGTTGTACGACGCCATGAACAAGGGTTTGCAAATGGTTACGGGTGATGTTGTCGGAATGTTGAACAGTGACGACTTCTATGCCCATAATGATGTGTTGAAAAAAATTGCTGCCGCGTTTGAAAACCCCGGCACATATTGTGCATATGGAGATCTGCAATATGTAAATGCCCAAAACCCCGGCAAAATAGTTCGAACCTGGAAAGCGGGAAAATTTAATCTGAAAAACTTTTTATACGGATGGATGCCGCCCCATCCAACTTTTTTCGTGAGGAAAGAAGTATATGAAAAGGTGGGATTGTTCAATACAACATTTAAGACTGCTGCCGATTATGAAATGATGCTGCGCATTTTATATAAACACGAATTTCCGGTGGTGTATATTCCGGAAGTGTTGGTGAAAATGCGTTCGGGCGGGATAAGCAATGCTTCCCTCAGAAACAGGTTCAAAGCCAATCGTGAAGATGCAAGGGCATGGACACTGAACAACAAGCGTCCTCATTTTTTTACACTGTATTTAAAACCATTGCGGAAAATTCCGCAATATCTTATCAAATAATTATGCAAAAAATCGCTTTAGTTACCGGTGCTACCGGGCAGGATGGAGCTTATCTGTGTGATCTGCTTTTGAAGAAAGGTTATATTGTTCACGGACTTAAAAGAAGAAGTTCTTTGTTTAATACAGAAAGAATCGATCATCTATACCAGGATCCGCATGAAAAAAATGTAAAACTTCATTTGCATTACGGAGATCTCACAGACTCTACCAACCTAATCAGGATCATCCAGGAAACACAACCAGATGAAATTTATAACCTGGCAGCGATGAGCCATGTTCAGGTAAGCTTTGAAATACCTGAATACACTGCCAATGCAGATGGTATTGGTACATTAAGAATATTAGAAGCGGTGCGTTTACTGGGCATGACAAAAAAAACAAAAGTTTACCAGGCATCTACTTCTGAATTATACGGGTTGGTGCAGGCAGTGCCACAATCAGAATCAACACCCTTTTATCCAAGATCTCCTTATGCGGTGGCAAAATTATATGCATATTGGATCACCGTCAACTACCGCGAAGCCTACGGTATGTTTGCCGTAAATGGGATTTTATTCAATCATGAATCTCCGTTGCGTGGTGAAACATTTGTAACCCGCAAAATAACAAGAGGCGTTGCTAAGATTGCGTTGGGCCTGCAGGATAAAATCTTCCTCGGCAACCTGGATGCAAAAAGAGACTGGGGTCATGCAAAAGATTATGTAGAAGCCATGTGGCTGATCCTGCAGCAGGAAAATCCGGAAGACTATGTAATTGCAACGGGTATCACAACACCAGTACGTGAGTTTGTAAGAATGGCCTTTAACGAAGTAGGTATCGAAATTGAATTCTCGGGTTTCGGAGAAAATGAAAAGGGCACTGTAAAATCCTGCGGTAACCCTGCCTATCAAATGGAAATCGGCAGAGAAGTAATTGCCGTGGACCCAAGGTATTATCGTCCTACAGAAGTTGATCTGTTAATTGGAGATCCTTCAAAATGCCAGCAGCAACTGGGCTGGAAACCAAAATACAACCTTGCCATGCTGGTTAAAGAAATGGTGGTGAGCGATGTGGAATTGTTTAAAAAAGAAAGATTACTGAAAGAAGCGGGGTATAATATTAAAAATCAATTTGAATAATATACAGGTGTCATTGGGCCGCAGGATTAACTGCTGAATTGAATGAAACTTAGCATGCACACTGTCAATTTAAAATTGAATCTTATCAATCAATGAACAAGCAGGATAAAATTTATATAGCCGGTCACAGGGGAATGGTTGGATCAGCCATTCTGAGGAAATTGCAACAGGAAGGGTTTACAAATCTTTTGTTGCGTACATCCGGGGAACTTGATTTACGCAACCAGCAACAGGTAACTGATTTTTTTGCACAGGAAAAACCAGGTTATGTTTTTATGGCTGCTGCCAAAGTGGGTGGTATCATTGCTAACAATACTTACCGTGCTGATTTTTTATTTGAAAACCTGGCCATACAAAATAATGTCATTCATTCTTCTTATGTAAATAACGTAACCAAATTACTCTTTCTTGGTTCCTCCTGTATCTATCCAAAACTGGCGCCGCAACCTTTGAAAGAAGATTACCTGCTTACCGGGTTGCTTGAACCAACCAATGAACCTTATGCCATCGCCAAAATTGCAGGCATCAAATTATGCGACGCCTACCGTTCTCAGTATGGATGCAATTTTATTTCTGTAATGCCCACCAATTTATATGGTCCCAACGACAATTATAATTTAAACAATTCGCATGTATTACCAGCGTTGATCAGGAAAATGCATGAAGCAAAGATCAACGGGCACGCGGAAGTAACCATTTGGGGAACGGGCAAGCCTATGCGCGAATTTTTGTATGCAGATGATTTAGCAGATGCCTGTTATTTCCTGATGCAGCAATACAATGAACCCGGTCTGATCAATATTGGAACCGGTGTTGACATCCCAATAAAGGATCTTGCACTACTGGTAAAAGATATTGTTGGCTATACCGGCGGCATTAATTTTGATTTATCCAAACCAGATGGTACACCAAGAAAGTTGATGGATGTAACCAAACTTACAAACCTTGGATGGAAAGCCGGTGTTGATTTGAAAACAGGTATTCAAATGGCTTATCAGGATTTCATTCAGCAATATAGTTCTGTTCACCATGTATAAATAAAACTGAAATAATTTTCAGTCCCGTATGTTTACATTTTTTAAAAGAAAATATCCCGCATCCCCGCCAGATTTCAGTGCTGTAAAAACGGATATGCACTCTCATCTTTTACCGGGTATTGATGATGGTTCACCAGACACGGAAACTTCCCTGCTATTGATTAATGGCCTTACAGACTTGGGTTACCGGCAGTTTATCACTACCCCGCATATTATGTGGGACCTGTATAAAAATACTCCGCTCACCATTGGCGATACATTGAAAAAATTGCGCAAGACTGAAAAGATACCTGCCATGAGGGCCGCTGCAGAATATTTTATTGATGATTATTTTGATGCTTTAATGGATAAGGATGAACCATTGCTTACCATTTCCGGTAAACAGGTATTGGTTGAATTTTCTTTTGTTGCGGCGCCAATGGATTTAAAAGATCAGTTGTTCAAATTGCAGATAAAAGGTTATGAACCCATCCTGGCCCACCCGGAACGGTATACTTATCTGGCCGGCAATAAGATTTTGTTCGATGATCTTAAAAGCATGGGCTGCCTTTTTCAATTGAACCTGCTCTCACTTTCCGGGTATTATGGCAAAGTTTCCCAGGACCTCGCCCATTATCTCATTTCAAAAAATTATATAGACCTGGTGGGAACCGATTTGCACCACCAACGCCACTTAGATGCACTTCGCAGCAGCAAAAACATACTGAACGCTGTTCAACAACTGCTGGATAGCGGTAAGTTGCAAAATCCCGCACTTTCTTTTTAATTGTCCCCCACATTGCCTCAAACCATCATGATTATATTGAACCGGCTGGTAGTAGGTGGTACCGCCATGAACACACTTCATTTAATCAATGCGTTGAAAAAAGACTACAACGTAATACTGGTCACTGGTGCCAAAGAACAAGATGAACTGGAAGTTGATTACAGGTCTGCTTTTCTGCAACATGTAGAACACATTCGTTTACCTGCTCTTGTAAGAAGTGTGAACCCGGTCAGGGATCTGGCAGCGTTCAAAAACATAAAAAAGCTGATCAAAAAATACAGGCCACAATTGCTGCAAACCATTGGAGCAAAACCCGGATTTATCGGCCGTGTAGCGGCATGGCAACTAGGCGTCCCCGTTATTATGCATGCGTATCATGGAGACGTTTTTCATTCTTATTTTAATCCGCTGTTATCGAAAACCGTGATTTGGCTGGAACGATTTGCAGCCTCAAAATCTACCTGCATAACAACGGTCAGTGCAAAACAAAAAAATGAACTGGAGAATGTTTACCAAATAGCGCCGGCAAAAAAAATAGTGCATATCCCCATCGGTATCCAGGTAGCGAAATTTTTTGATGATGCGGGAACGTTACGGCATCAATTCAGGCAACAATATTTGCTGGACGAACATGAGATTGCCATTGGCATCATTGGAAGAATAGTACCGGTAAAGAACCATGAACTTTTTCTGCAGATTGTAAAAGCTTTTTATGACAAACAGGAAAAGAACACCAGGTTTTTTATTATCGGGGATGGCGCCGGTTTAAGACAGAAACTGGAGGATAAACTAAGACAATGGAAAATTGACTTCACTTACTATCCTGAAAATAAAAAAAAGGCTTTCGTCACATTTACTTCATGGATCAGCAATATCCAAACTGCCGTCAATGGTTTGGATATGGTTGTATTGACTTCCAGGAACGAAGGCACACCTGTGTCACTGATTGAGGCCCAGGCTGCCGGAAAGCCCATTGTATCAAGCAATGCAGGAGCCATTGATGAAGTAATGCTAAGAGACGTCAGTGGCTTTATCTGCAATTCAAAAGATCCATCCGATTATATCCACGCTATCCAACAACTTATTAGTAATCCGGAACTTCGTTTCCAAATGGGTCAATCTGGCAAATCCTTTGTTCAGAAAAAATTTCAACTCTCCACGCAGGTTGCTGCAACGCTGGCACTTTACGAATCTCTTCTATCTTCCTAACCAGTTCTTCTGCTTTTTAATTTTACAACATTCACGAAGGGTACATTAAACTCGAAAACCGGCCATTCGCCACTGATCTAATTAAATGGCTGGTTGTTATTTGATTCTTGCCATAATAATTGCCGCTGCATTCAAAACTGTTTGATAAATTCTGCAATTGTTTAAACATTTTTTATGCGGCATATGTTGTAAGAACATGAATGCTTTTACCATAAAGGACCTTGAAAATTTATCCGGCGTCAAAGCGCATACCATCCGGATATGGGAACAACGATATTCTTTTATTAAGCCTCAGCGTACGGATACCAATATCCGCTATTACAGTAATGAAGAACTAAAAACAATCCTGAATATTTCGCTGCTGAATAAATATGGATTCAAGATTTCTCATATTGATAAAATGGATCCTCAGGAAATAAGAAGTAAACTTGTTTCACTTTCTAATACACAGGCACAGCAGGAACGAATCGTCAATGAAATGATCCAGCACATGGTGGACCTGGATATTGATGCATTTGAAACATTACTTGATAACTACATAGTGGCACGTGGTATTGATAAGACCATTACGCAGATCATTTTTCCCTACCTGGAGCGGATTGGTATACTCTGGCTTACCAATCATATTAATCCCGCGCAGGAACACCTCGTCACAAATATCATTCGTCAGAAATTAATAGTTGGTATAGAAGCTGTGTTTTCTCATATACAGGTAGACAAATCAGTATTGCTTTTTCTACCGGAAGGTGAACACCACGAACTGGGTTTATTATATATGTATTACCTGCTTAAAAGTCGTGGTGTAAAAACATTGTACCTCGGCGCCAATGTACCTATAAAAGATATTGAGTTTGTGAGTAAACTCAAGAAACCAGATTACCTGTATTCCCATCTTACTTCGGTGGCCAGTAATTTTAATTTTGAAAAATTCCTGGCCCAGGTGCAGTTGCGGTTATCAGAATTTCCTTTCGTTATATCTGGCCAGCTTACCCAGCACTATAAAAAGAAAATCCCTCCAAAGGTGAGTTTTAAGCTTTCATTACAGGAAGTAATAGAATATGTGGGAAGTCTTTAAACACTACCTTATACCCCAGGTCAGTCACCGCTAAAATGTCTATATAAATCAGACATTTCTATCAATTGCATTAAACAAACCCCAGTCTTAACATAGCATTTTTTATAAAAATTTGGCAGATATATTCAATTGTGTTTAATTTTGTACAATAAATACTTAAACATAATACAGATGGCATCGATGGAGTTTAATCAACTGCTGGTAAATAATGCGGAGTTTTTGAAACCGTTTGCAATTACACTTACCCGTGATTCTGAAGCTGCACAGGATTTATACCAGGAAACATTATACAGGGCTTTGGCAAACAAAGACAAATACAATGTAGGTACAAACATCAAAGCATGGTTGTATACCATCATGCGGAATATTTTTATTAATAATTATCGCAGGAAAGCCAAACAAAATACCATCTTTGATAGTACGCCAAATGATTTCCTGCTGAACCAGTCGCAGGTTTCAACGGCAAACGCTGCGGAAAGTATTTTAAAATTAAAAGACATTCAGCAGGCAATTCATCAATTACCGGAAATTTTCCGTAATCCTTTTCTTTTGTACTTTGATGGTTATAAATACCATGAAATTGCAAACATGCTGGAGGAACCTTTGGGTACCATTAAAAGCCGTATTCACTTCGCAAGAAAATTATTGAAAGCAGAAATTCAAAGATTCTAAATATTTATTAGCTAAAGGTTGGCAAACAATGTAATTGTAATAGGAAGCGGTTTTGCCGGCCTTTCGGCTGCGTCTTTCATGGCAAAGGCGGGTTGGAACGTTACTGTTCTTGAAAAGCAGGCTACCCCGGGAGGAAGAGCCAGGCAGTTAAAGGAAGATGGTTTTGTATTTGATATGGGACCCAGTTGGTATTGGATGCCCGATGTGTTTGAAAGATATTTTGGGTTGTTCAATAAAAAAGTGGAACAGTATTATTCAATTCAGCGGTTGGATCCTTCCTATAGAATTTACTGGCCGGATGGTTCAACCGATATGCCGGCAAACTTTGATCAATTGAAGCAACTGTTTGAATCAATAGAGCCGGGCGCTTCCACGCAGTTAGACAAATTCATAACAGAAGCGGCATATAAATACAAAACCGGTATTCAAAAATTAGTATTCAAACCAGGGTTATCGTACAAAGAATTTCTTGACGCAGATATCATCAGGGGTATTTTCAAACTGGATGTGTTTACTTCAATGAAAAATCATGTACATAAATTTTTCAAAAACCCGCGCCTGCGGCAAATGCTGGAATTTCCGATTTTGTTTTTAGGGGCATTGCCGGAAGATACACCTGCTTTATATAGCTTGATGAATTACGCCGATATCATTGGAGGAACCTGGTACCCGCAAGGTGGAATGTACAGTATCGTAAATGCCATGTATGAACTGGCAAAGGAACTGGGCGTTCAATTTCGTTTTAATGAAGAAGTAACCAGTATTGAAATAGAAAATAAAAACGCCAAAAAAGTTATAAGTGCATCAAATCAATACGAAACCGATGTGGTGATAGGTGCCGCGGATTATCATTTTATTGAAACCTGCCTGTTGCCGGAGAAAGCCAGGAGTTATACAGAAGCTTATTGGCAAAACAGAACAATGGCACCCTCCTGTATTTTGTACTATGTAGGTTTAAATAAGAAAATAAAAAACATTTTGCATCATTCTTTGTTCTTTGATGTTTCGTTTGAACAGCATGCCGGTGAAATTTATACCAGCAAAAAATGGCCGGAAAATCCGATGTTTTATGTAAGCGCTGTTTCTGTATCAGATAATACCGTAGCGCCTGATGGCTGCGAAAATTTGTTTATCCTAATTCCTGTCGCAGCAGGTTTAACAGGAGATACGGAAACCAAAAGAAATATGTATTTTGATAAGGTAATTGCGCGACTTGAAAAGCATACGGGCGAGAAAATAAAACAATCTGTTATCTATAAAAAATCATTTGCACAAACGGATTTCATACGGGAATACCATGCTTTTAAAGGCAATGCCTATGGACTGGCCAATACGTTAAAACAGACCGCAGTATTGAAACCTGTCTGCAGGAGCAAAAAAATAAATAACCTGTTTTATACCGGGCAACTAACCGTTCCCGGACCCGGCGTGCCACCCGCGTTGATCAGTGGCGAAGTGGTAGCAGGACAGGTTTTAAAACAATTTGGAAACCAACGGCAATAATATATGTTCAAATAGGTGACGAGAGCAGCTTTATCATGTTGAACAAACAATTTCCGGCAGGTAATAAATATTATTTTACTGAACGTTTCTATATAAAATTGTAGTAACCATGATGCAATTATTTCATAAGGTAAGCGAGCGATGCAGCAGTGCTACCACGGAAGAATATAGTACATCATTTTTTTCAAGTATTAAGTTATTACATCCTGATCTGCGTCAGCCTGTTTTCAACATTTATGGTTTCGTAAGATTTGCGGATGAAATTGTAGATACCTTTCACGATTTCGATAAAGCAAGCCTGCTTGCACAATTCAAAGAAGAGACATACCTGGCTATTGAGCGCCGACTGAGCCTCAATCCTATATTGAACAGCTTCCAGCGAACGGTCAACGAGTATAAAATAGATCACCAGTTGATCGATGCGTTTTTTAACAGCATGGAAATGGATTTGAATCATCACTCACACAACTTTGAAAGCTACAATACATATATTTATGGATCTGCAGAAGTGGTAGGACTGATGTGCCTGTATGTATTTTGTGATGGCAATAAAGATCGGTATCAAAAATTAAAGTCATCGGCCAGCGCGTTGGGAGCTGCATTTCAAAAAGTAAATTTTTTGCGTGACTTAAAGGCCGATTACAGCGGGCTGAACAGGTTGTATTTTCCCGGCTGCGATTTCAATAATTTTACCCGGGAACAGAAACAAAAAATAGAAGAAGAAATTGAAAATGATTTCAGGCTTGCTTATAACGGTATTCTTCATTTACCCGTGAAAGCCCGTTTTGGCGTATATGTTGCTTATAAATATTACCTGTCCTTATTCAGAAAAATTAAAAGAATAAATCCATCCAGGATTATGGAAGAAAGAATCCGTATCCCCAATTACCGTAAAGCCATGATTATTTTCCGGGCGGGGGTAAAAAATCAACTGAATCTTATTTGAAAAAATACCGTTTCATGTTGAAATTATGATTTGTAAATTTGAACCGGCAAGATGTTGAATACGCACGATATTATATTGGTAAACGAAAAAGACGAACCAATTGGTACCATTGAAAAAATGGAAGCGCACCGTAAAGCGATGCTGCACCGGGCTTTCAGTGTTTTTATTTTTAATAGCAAAGGAGAAATGCTGTTGCAACAACGTGCCCTGAACAAATACCACAGCGGGGGTTTGTGGACCAATGCCTGTTGCAGTCATCCCCGGCCCGGCCAGGAAACATCAGCGGCTGCGGAGATTCGTTTGCAGGAAGAAATGGGTTTTTCTGTAAAACTTAAGAAAATATTTGAGTTTACTTATAAATCCGAGTTTGATAACGGGCTCACGGAATACGAATTTGATCATGTTTTTACTGCTGTGTATGATGGCATCATTGCACCAAATAAGGATGAAGTGAACGATTACTGTTATAAAAGCATCGGCCAGGTTAGAGAATCCCTTCAATCGCACGCTTCAAAATATACTGCCTGGTTTCATATTGCTTTTCCCATGATAGAAAAATATCTGGAAGAAGAGCGCGTCATTAAAGAAGTGGCTTAAAAAATATATCATGCATTGGTTAGCATATAGCGGAATAGTATTGGGTACATTTTTAACAATGGAAGGGGTAACATGGGTCACCCATAGATTTGTAATGCATGGTTTTTTATGGTATCTGCACGAAGATCATCATAAGAAAGGGCCGGGTGTTTTTGAACGAAATGACGCTTTCTTCATCATTTTTGCGATACCCAGTTTTTCGGCCATTTTATTTGGAACCATTGATAAAATATATTGGTTGCAGGCGCTTGGCTTTGGCGTAATGGCATATGGATTCGCCTATTTTATGATACATGATGTTATTATTCATCAGCGCATCAAATGGTTCTCAAGATCGCAGAATAAGTATATCAAAACAATTAGATGGGCTCACAAAATGCACCACAAACACCTGGAAAAGGAAGACGGTGAATCATTTGGTATGCTCTATGTTGCAAAAAAATACTGGCAAAAAGTAAAACAGGATCGGGATTCGGCTTCTGCCCGTGGCAAACTATCTGTTTAGCAATTTTACATGAATCAAATTAAACCTGGCGTACCGGCACTAAAAGAGTACGATTATATTATTTCAGGTGCAGGTTGCGCCGGACTGAGTTTACTCATGCGCATGATAGCGAGTAAACAATTTTCAAGGAAAAATATTTTATTGGTTGATAAAGATCGGAAAATTAAAAACGATCGCACCTGGTGTTTCTGGGATGCAGGCGATCATTTTTTTGACAGCATCGTTTATAAGCAGTGGGAAAAAATTTCTATCAGGAGCAAAAACTTTACCAAAGAATTTGATATCCGCCCCTATCAATATAAAATGATAAGAGGGATCGATTTTTACCGGCATTGTTTTTCGGTGATTGAACAGCATGCTAATATTACCATCCATTACGGATCTGTTGAGAGCGTTGAATCTGATACCAATGGAGCCTGGTTGAATTTGAATGCTGAATTAATTCACGCCAGTTATATTTTCAACAGCATATTGCCACTTCAATGGCACGCAAAACCTTCAGATATTTTCTTACAGCAGCATTTTGAAGGATGGGTAATTGAAACTGCTGCCGATGCGTTTGACGAATCTGTAGCAGTGTTGATGGATTTTAATGTTGACCAGCAATATGGAACTGCTTTCATTTACATAATGCCTTTTTCGAAAAAAAATGCATTGATTGAATTTACTTTTTTTTCGGAAAGCGTTTTAAGCCCGCACATCTATGAGCAGGGATTGATTGATTATCTCCAAAAATTCCTGCAAGGTAATACGTACACAATAACAGCGAAAGAAAAAGGTGTAATACCGATGACCAACTACAATTTTCCGGCACAGGAGGGTAATATTGTAAATATGGGAACGGCAGGCGGACAAACCAAAGCATCCAGTGGTTATACGTTCCAGTTTATTCAAAAAAGAACAGCTGCCATTGTTGAAAAGATGATCAGTGACGGGCACCCTTTTACAAAAAAGGGATTGACACCCCGCCGCTTTCAATTTTATGATTCAGTATTGCTGAACCTGCTTTTAAAAAAGAAGCCGGGCGGTGATATTATATTCAGTAAACTTTTTCAACACAACGAAGTACAAAAGATTTTTAAGTTCCTGGACAATGAAACTTCATTTGCGGAAGATGTAAACATTATCAGCAAATTGCCGGTAATCCCCTTTACAAAAGCCGCCATTGCCCGGCTATTGCGTAGTAACAGGTTTTAGTAAGAAGTTGCCTGGTATTTATAACAGTTTATTTTCCACGGCATACAATGTAAGATCTGCATTTGTCCTCATGTTCATTTTACCCAGGATTCTGGCGCGGTACGTACTAACAGTGGTCACACTTAACGAACGTGAATGAGCAATATCAGAAACTGATTTTCCGGATGCGAGTAATTTCAATACTTCAAATTCACGATCAGAAAGTATTTCATGTACAGGGCGGTTATTATCATGATCGAGCGTAGACGCCAGTTTCTCGGCTATTGAAGCGGTAATATATTTCCTGCCAGACAGTACACGGTTTACTGCATTCACCAGTTCCTCGGAAGCAGAATCTTTATTGAGGTATCCGGAAGCGCCGGCCTTTAGCACACGTATAGCATAATGTTCTTCTGCATGCATGCTCAAAATCAATACCGGTAGTTTAGGATGATACTCTTTTATCTGTTGCAAAGCTTCAAGCCCGCTTCTGCCCGGCATTGACAAATCAGAGATAACAAGATCCCAGTCATTTCTGTTAATTTTTTTCATCAGCTCTTCGGCATCTGCTACATCTTCTATGTGCGATGAAGGAAATGCTTCTATCAATATTTGTTTCAACCCCTTTCGTACAACAGAATGATCATCGGCAATTATAATTCTTATCATAAGTAGAGATTAAGCTGTTAATATCATTTCCCAGCAAAGATCCCCCGAAGAGAACGTTGAGCAATGCATAACTAAGCGCCCGTCCCGCAATTACATATTGATAATTCAAGTTGCATTTGCGGAAACATGAACAGGTCTTATAATTAATTTAACAGTTGTTGTTGCACAGGCAAAATGATATTGAAAACCGCTCCGGCTTCTGAGCTTCCTTCTGCATTCAGATCGCCTTGATGGTTAAGCGCAATCTTTTTACACATGGCAAGGCCAATCCCTGTGCCTTCATATTCCGACTTGCGGTGCAGCCGCTGAAAAATATGGAAGATTTTTTCCCCTTGTTCCTGTTTAAATCCAATGCCGTTATCAGTCACTTTTATTTGAATATATTCTTTGTTTGAATTTGGTTTTAAATAAGCAATGTCGTCGGCATTTATTTTTGAGCAACTAATGCTGATAACCGGTGTTACTTCTTTTCTGCTGAACTTTAAAGCATTGCTGATAAGATTACCGAAGAGCTGGCTCATCTGTAGCGGGATGGCTTCAATTACCGGAAGTGGGTCGTAATGTAGTTTAGCGTTCTTTTCTTCCATTAACAATTCAAAATCGCTCAGAACATTTTCTATAGTTTCATTCAGATCAACGGTGGTTACAAGTTCTGTGTTCCTGGAAATCTCGGAATAGGTCAATACATCATTTATCAGAACATTCATTCTTGAAGACGAGCTATTTATTTTATCCAAATAAATTCTTGCCTGTTCGTCAATCGTTGATGCTATGTGCTTTTCAAGCATTTGAGTGTAGGTGCTGATTTTTCTTAGCGGCTCCTGCAAATCATGTGAGGCGATATAAGCGAATTGAGCAAGTTCTGCATTTGATTTTTTGAGATCATTGTTTGCCAAAGCAAGTTCCTTGGTTCTGGCGGCCACTACTTCTTCAATTTGTTGACGGGCCAGCACCTGCGCTGTTACATCAACGGCAATGACCAAAATTCCTGAAATCTCTCCGTCCCTTTCCCGGTAAGGGGCATAAACAAAATTCATATATACGGTCTGAATGGCTGTGCCACGGGGTAGATTGATAGATACGCCTTCGGCAACAAATGGTTCCCCGGTATTGTAAACACCCGTGAGCAATTCTTCAAAGCCCTGGTTCTTTGCTTCAGGAAGGCCAACAAAAATAGGTTTGCCGGATACATCTTCCTTGGTCTTACCCCAGAGTTCACACATTAAATCATTAGCTAGTACCACAATAAAATTCGGCTCTCTGAGAAGACACATCGCCACCGGTGCCTGTAAAATAGTTTCTTTCAGGCTGCTTTCACTTTGTTCTACTTTTTGTTTTGCAAGGTTCAGGTCAGTAACATCAGCACCCGTATTCATCACACCATATACACCGCCCTTTTCATCAAACAAAGGAGTGAAACTGTAGTTGAAATAGTTAGTTTGCAGTTTCCCATCCACCACCAATTCAAGCCGCTTGTTTTTTTCATGAATGGCTTTGCCCGATTTATATACACTGTCTAATTGTTCAAATATCTCCTGGTTGCTCAATTCTGGTAATATTTTTTTATATGATTCGCCAAAAACATTATTGCCCTTACCCCAAATGTCAAGCATGGTTTGGTTTGCAACCTGTACAATCAGTTCTTCTCCAATATAAACTCCTATTGGGTAGGGTGCACTTTCTATAAAGCTGCGCAACTCAAGTTCACTCTTCTTTAGCTTGTTTTCAGCTTCCTTACTTTCCGTGATGTCAATACTGGAGCTGATATAACCTGCAAAACTTCCGTCCGAACGAAAACGAGCTGATCCTTTAGCTAAGAGGTGCCTGTAATTGCCGTTTTCATTTAGTATTCGAAATTCACCTGCCCAATCTTCTCTTTTTTCATATGCTTTAAGGTAAATATCTAAAAAGGCTTGTTTGTCTTCTTCGTGTATTAAGTCTGCCCACCCATAATTAACAAGCATTTCCATACGCCGACCCGTGAAATCTGTCCACGCTTTATTAAAATAAGTAGCATTACTTGTCTCATCACCTGTTGCTATAAGAACATCGGTTCCTTCTGCCATTGTCCGAAAGCGTTGCTCGCTTTCAATAAGGGCTACTTCTGCTTTTTTCTTATTCGTTGTTTCAATAACGGTAACCAGCACACCGCCAACCGTTCCATCATCTAACCTAATGGGACTATAGGAAAAATCAAAATAACACTCTTCTAAAAAACCGTTCCTGTTTAACGGCAGCATAAAGTCAGGAAAACCAACCGCCTTCCCTTCCATAACCCCATCAAACATGGATCCGATGATATGCCAGATTTCGCTAAATGTTTCACGGGTACTAATGCCCAATGCCTTCGGATGTTTATTTTCACCAAGGATGGGGCGGTAACCATCATTATAGATTTGTATGTACTCTTTGCTCCAGGCTATATACATCCCAAAAGGATTGTCTAATATCATTGCCACTGATGTTCTTAAACTTGAAGGCCATGAGTCTGAATTTCCAAGGGCTGTCTCTTCCCAATTCATGGAACGGATTAGTTTGCCCATTTCTCCACCTCCTTGTAAGAAATAGGGGCTTTGGGAATTGTTCGCAGTAATTTCTTTCCTCATTGGATTGCTGTGCTTAAATATGGGGTGAGTATTTCCACCAATTGATCATATTTCATGGGCTTTGTGATAAAGTCCAATGCGCCTAACTGCTTTGTAAGCATAATTGTTGGTAAATGAGCGCTGGTTGAAAATATGATAACAGGAATGTGATTTAAGGCGGGCCTTTTTTTAATTTCAGCCAAAAATTCCTGACCACTCATAACAGGCATGTTCAAATCAAGGAATATTACCTCAGGGGTTAACTGTTTTGTTTCTAACTGCTGAAGCGCTTCTGCTGCATTTGCAATTCCAATACAAATAACGCCCTTGTTTACTTCCCTAACAGCACTAAAAAAAATATCGTGATCATCTTCGTCATCATCAATCAATAACAAATTTTTATAGGTTTCACGCGACATTATATTGCAGATTGTCAAAATAAAAATAACTATTTCCTGAGATAATTTGCGATCCTTTTCTGCAACTAGTACCCGGAAGAGCAGCGAATAATATTTTATATGAACATTGCTTTTGCAACCTGCGAATGTCCATTAAAATTATGCTCATAGTGGTTTGGCTGATTGTCCTTAATATCAAAGATAACTATTGCAATCGCAAAGGATTTGGTGGTCTCGTCAGGACTATAACCTACTTTCATTTATTTTCTATTTTCATTAAAGTATATAATAGAAAGAGCTTAAATCAGAGGAGAATGCTTGTGTTCATCTTAATGAAAAATTATAATGATGTAAAATTTTAGAGACACTGAAAGGGACACCAAGAGTTTTAAAACCACTATCTTCGGTGAAAAATAATTAATATATGGCACGCAACTCACAGGTTAACTTTTACCTAAAGCCAGTAGATGCAGACGGTAAGGCACTAATTTTTTTGAACTTTAAATACAGTGGTAACCGGTTATTTTTTTCATTTGGCGAAAGAATAAAACCTAAAAGTTGGGATGAAAAAAGAAAGCGTGCAAAAGGGAGTATTTTAACCGAGAATAAGGAGCATCATTTAAATGAGCTGCTGGATAATTTAAAGGAAGTTTGTGAATTAGCTTACAAAAAAGAAAAGGCACAAGGGATACCAACACCCGATACCTTAAAAAAATACCTGCAAGCCTTCCTCAATAAGAATGCAATTATAGACAGCCCAAGTAGCACGCCGACATTGTATCAGTTGATTGGACGGTTTATTAACGGGGAAATCCAGTTTAGGGGAAAAGACAAAGTACCTGCAACGATAAAGACCTATGGTACTACCCTTAACCATCTGAAGGGATTTGAAAAAGCGGAAAGGTACCCTGTTAACTTTGAAACAATCAACCTTGATTTTTATTACAGGTTCACTACTTATTTGAAAAAGGAGAAATTAAATCCCAATTCAATTGGAAAGCAAATCAAAAACGTTAAGACGTTTATGAATGAAGCAGTTGATCTTGAATACACTGATAATTTAAAATTTAAGCACAAGAAATTTGTAAACCCTTCTCAGGAAACGGATGCAGTTTATTTAACTGATAAGGAAATTATTGCCTTATACAATTTTGATTTTTCAGGTAGTAAAAAATTGGAACAAGTTAGAGACTTATTTGTAGCCGGAGCATTTTTAGGTTTAAGGTTTTCTGATTATTCAAATATCCGTCCTGAAAATATTATCAAGAATGATAATGAGCTATACATTAAAATGAAAACTCAAAAAACCAAAGAGCTGGTAATTATACCGTGCAACCCTGTGGTGCTGAAAATATTTGACAAGTATTCTGAAAATGTAAATAGATTGCCCAAAAGCATTTCGGTTCAGAAATTTAATGACTATTTAAAACTAATTTGCAAAAAAGCTGGGTTGAAAGAACAGGGCAGACTATCTTATAACCTAAAATTGGAATTGTGGGAATGTGTAAGTTCGCACACAGCCAGACGGTCATTTGCAACAAACCTTTACCTAGAGGGATTCCCGACGGTTGATATAATGCGGGTAACAGGGCATAAAACTGAAACTGCCTTTTTACATTATATAAAAGTAACCAAGCTGGATACTGCTGTAAGATTGCAGCAGCATATGAAAAAAAATTGGTCAATGAAACTACTAAGCATAGCTTCTTAATATCAAATAAGTTATTTTGTAATGTATATTCTAATTTTAATGTTTGCATTAGATGAACAACAAAATATTGTTTAATTGCAAAAACAAACTTTAATAGATTTTAGTTATCTTTGATAATTAATTAAGATCGCACACCACATCGCAATAATAGTATTAAAATGATTGATGAATCATTGGTTGTGCATTTGACGCTTAGTCAATTCAAGAACATTCTCCAAGAACTTAAAGAGGAAATAATAAGGTCAATTCCTCCTCCCCCAATTAAATTTTTAACAACAAAAGAAACAACAGCGCTGCTGCGAATAACCATTCCAACACTGACTTCCTACGTTGAATCTGGTAGGATTGCTGAATACAAAATCGGCAAAAGAAATCTGTACAAGCTACATGAGGTTGAGGCAGCAGCAAAAGTTATAAAAAAATATAGCCACGCTTAATCCCCAAACGGGTATTTGCAAACATCGCTATCACCATCGAATTTATTTGATTTATAAATGTTAAAACAAAGGGATAACTCAACCCGTTACTGGACAATAGTAAGTGATTTGCCAGTACTTGAAAGCAGACAAAAAGCGTATAGGGATTACTTCATTAACCATGAAATTTGGCCTGAACTTAATTACCAGACTGCTCAGGAAAAAATACGTAAGCAATGGAACTACTCCACAAAATCACCCGGTGGCTGCAGAAGTTTAGAAAATGATCTACAGCGACTGTTTGAGAGATACGATCAGGTACGCTTGCATGAGTATAAAGCAAGAGCCGCTATACATAATGGCTTTGTTTGTATTTACAGCTATTTCGATTCCATTGTAAAAGATCACGACGAAGGGTATTTGTCAACCAATGATTATGAAAAATATTTGAAGGGTTACCATGAGGCTATACTTCTTAATAAGGAAATAGGGTTAACCGTTTGGAATCAAAAACCAATTGAAAAAATTGAAAAGGAGATCGCTAAAATATTTTTACAACATCAAATTATTTAAGTTATGACTAGTTACGAAACAAATGAAACAACCATCAGTAAGGCGCTTGCTGATATGATTATCACACCCCAAGATTATGCACTTTGGAGAGGCGTACAAGGCTACAAGGACAAACTAAAGAAAGCAAACGAAACTAACTCAATAGGGGCTGCTGATTATTTTTCAGAACAAAAAAAGATCGGCGGGGTTCATTGGTTAAGAGACACAAGTACCGGTAAATTAAATTTTAAATTGGTTGGGGCTAATTTTAAGGTATTTGATCTACTGAACAAAGGTGATGAGAGTGGAAAAGTAGATCGGGTACAAAACCTTTTTACTCATGCTTACGGCGAAAGAGATCAGACTATTGAGGATAAGGAAACCAAACTGGCAAAAATAATTGTGAAGTTAG
>JBBQZZ010000015.1:0-112155 GCA_038207265.1 Chitinophagales bacterium
GAAAAAGGAAAGAAGGCCTTTTACATTTACCTCTCTCAACGATTGGGATCATCTTGAATTTACTATTAAAATTTACTCAGATCATGATGGTGTTACCAATGAATTGGGAAAACTAAAAGCAGGCGATGAACTTATTTTGCATGATATTTTTGGCGCTATAAATTATAAAGACGAAGGGGTTTTTATTGCAGGCGGAGCAGGCGTTACGCCTTTCATTGCTATTTTCCGGCAATTGCAAAAAGATGGAAAATTGGGTAATAATAAATTGATTTTTTCCAACAGAACTTCAAAAGATATTATTCTTAAAGATGAATTTGAAAAAATGCTGGGCGATAATTTTATCAATACACTTACGGATGAAAAAACAGAAAAATATGACAACAGGAAAATAGATGTAAATTATCTGAAAGAAAAAATAAAAAACCTTTCTCAATATTTTTATATCTGTGGGCCTGATGCTATGATTGAAAGTATCGGTAAAGATCTTCAGCAATTAGGAGTTGATAAAGATAAAATAGTGATAGAACAATTTTAAAATTCTGAAATTAAAAGCTTTTGATAGATTTTATCAACAGGGATTCAAGATGGACGAAGAAATAAATAAAACAATTTGGACAATCGGCCACTCTACCCGCACACTGGAAGAGTTTGTTGAAATGCTACATTCCTTTCAGATAAAAGAAGTAGTTGATATCCGAAGCTACCCTGGGTCAATGCGTTACCCGCATTTTAACAAAGAAGCGTTGGAAGTTTCTTTGTCATCACATGGCGTGTTGTATTTCCATATAAAAAATCTGGGAGGAAGAAGAAAGACAAATACTGATTCAAAAAATACAGCATGGCACCATCCGGCTTTTAGAGGGTATGCTGATTATATGGAAACCGGCTTATTCAGAGAAGGAGTTCAAGTGCTTGAAACAATTGCAATACAACAGAGGACTGCCTATATGTGTTCGGAAGCCTTATGGTGGCGCTGCCACCGATCCATGGTTTCTGATTTTTTAAAAGTAGGGGGATGGAAAGTGATGCATATCATGAGGCTTGGGAAAGGAGAAGAACACCGCTTCACTGCACCTGCTGAAATTATCGATGGGGCATTGACCTACGAAGAAAATAAAATAAAAGGTGAGTCATCATAAAGATGTATTAAAGCGCAATGAATTTATCACTAACAAATAAAGAAACAGGAAAAGGTCAAAATGCTGGCCCGGCAAATGGCGATAGTTTTTATAGACTTGGTATATGCTATTACTTTTAACGCTATGATAAAAAGAAAACTTTAAAAATGAATGATATGAATACCATTAGTTGTTTATTCCTTGATATCGGCGGTGTTCTGCTTACCAATGGATGGGGACATGTATCACGGCATCTGGCAGCCGAAAAATTTCACCTGGATATACCAGAAATGGATACCCGGCATACGCTTACATTCGACACTTATGAATTAGGCAAGCTTACACTTGAAGAGTATTTAGACCGAACTGTATTTTATGAAGAGAGATCATTCACTAAAAAAGAATTCAGGGACTTTATGTTTGTCCAATCCAAAGAACTTCCTGAAATGATAGCATTCATCATCAAATTAAAAAAGAAATATAATTTAAAGATCGCCGTAGTTAGCAATGAAGGAAGAGAATTAAATACTTACCGAATTGAAACATTTAACTTAGCCAGCTTCGTTGATTTTTTTATTTCTTCCAGCTATGTTCATTTCCGGAAACCCGATATTGACATATTTAAATTGGCACTTGATATATCCCACGTTAAGCCAGAAGAAGTAATTTATATTGAGGATCAGCCCATGTTTGTAAGCGTAGCTGAAAGTTTAGGAATAACAGGCATTCATCATACCAGTTATGAAGATACCTGTAAAAGACTGGAATCATTCGGGTTAAAAAGTAAATAATGAAGCAAGACAACCCCTATATATTAACGATCAATGGAGGTTCATCCAGTATCAAATTTGCTTTGTATAAAGTAGAAGAACCACTGACACAATTGTTTTGGGGACAGATAGAAAACATCGGAACTAAAAAAGCGAAACTCAATTCTAATAATACTGTTGATAAACAAAATAATAGTATCGATTTTAAGGCTGCCGATCATGAGCAGGCAGCGAATCATTTAATTGACTGGTTAGAGAAGCAGGAAGACTTTACTTCAGTATCTGCAATAGGGCATCGTATAGTTCATGGAATGAAACATACCGAACCCCAACTTATTACTGATGATTTATTAAATGAATTAAGAAAGATCAGTGCCTTCGACCCTGAACATTTGCCAGAGGAAATTAAATTGATAGAAACGTTCAATAAGCGTTATCCCCTTTTAAAGCAGATAGCTTGTTTTGATACTGCCTTCCATACTTCGATGCCGGTTTTCGCAAAATTATTATCTATTCCCCGCCGGTATTATGAAATGGGCATTCAGCGCTATGGTTTTCATGGTCTCTCGTATGCCTACCTGATGGAAGAACTTGAAAGGGTCGCCGGAAAAGATGCGGCAAACGGCAAAATAATTCTGGCACATCTTGGTAATGGCGCAAGTCTTGCTGCAGTTAAAGATGGTAAAAGTATGGACACCAGCATGGGCTTCACGCCAACATCCGGGTTGCCCATGGGCACACGTACCGGCGATCTTGACCCAGGGGTTGCATGGTATCTGATGCAACAAGAAAATCTTACACCAAAAGAATTTAGTCATCTCATCAATCATGAATCCGGTTTACTGGGTATATCAGAAACAAATTCGGACATGCGAGAACTAATGAAAATGGAAGACGCAGATAAACGTGCGAAAGAAGCCATTGAAGTATTTTGCTATCAAACCAAAAAATGGGTTGGGTCATTTGCTGCAGTACTCGGAGGGCTTGATACATTAGTGTTTTCCGGTGGCATTGGAGAACATTCTCCGGAAGTACGAAGTAAAATATGCGATAACCTTGAATTTTTAGGAATTGAATTGGATGAAATAAAAAATATGAGCAATGAACCTGTTATTTCTGCTGATATAAGTAATGTAAAGGTTCGCGTTATTAAAACAAATGAAGAGCTGATGATAGCAACCATGGTTTACGATGTGCTGAATTATTAAAAAATGGAAAGGGCTGAGCGTAACATTAAGTCGAAAATAAAATGAGTGAATGATGTAACTATTATCATTAATTGTGTAAGAAAAACGTGCGTTAAAGTGCTTAACTTATAAGCTATATCAATCACTTAAAATCTCATTAAAAATGAAAGCATTACAAACAGTAGCCTTGTCAATAGCCCTGGTAACACTATTTGCATCTTGCCAGTCCACTTCGGCTCAAACAAGTTCCCTGTCAAACGCACAAACAAGAAGTGAAATTATGAATGCAATAGCTAATGATAGTGTAATGTCGAAAGAAATGCTAAGCACCATGATGATTAATAAAAATGGTATGATGGTGATGCAGCAACACCAAATAATGATGATGGGTAACCAAGATTCAATGATGAATATGCTAAAAAATAATCCAGGTATGATACAAGGTATGTTCTCAGGCATGATGGAAACAGCTAAGGGTGATAGCACTATGATGTACAATATGTTTAATATAATGAAAAGTAATCCGCAAATGATGCAGATGATGCAAACAGGAAGAGGTGACAAAACGATGAATGGTATGAAGCCTATGCGAGAAATGGGCAATTGACCTCATTACTTACTTTCAAGCTTTAAAATTATGATGCACAATAACGAACATTATTATTACTGGGGAATGCATATGGGTTGGTGGTTCTTTATTCTCTTTTTTACTGTTATAGTAATTGCAGGGTTGATTACCTGGTCCCGAAAAAGAAAATAAAAATACTAACTGCATAAAAATGCGCTTAAGCTATCGTAAAGCATAATATAAATAGGGTCTAAACAGACAGAACCGGTTAGCAGTATTTTTAAATAAATAATATCTCAAGATATGGAATACTATTTCAGTAAAACGATCGCCGGCAGTTTTGATGACACAATTGAAAAAGTTACGGAGGCACTCAAGGGAGGAGGCTTTGGCATACTCACTGAAATTGACATAAAAGATACATTAAAGAAGAAACTTGGCATTGATTTTTACAACTATAAAATCCTTGGCGCCTGCAATCCTGCCTTTGCATATAAAGCCTTGCTGGCAGAAGACAAAATAGGCGTTATGTTACCTTGTAATGTGATCGTTCAGGAAAAAATTGCCGGGCAGGTGGAGGTTTCTGCTATTGATCCGATAGCTTCTATGCAGGCAATCGAAAATAGGGGGCTTGCTGACGTTGCCTCGGAAATGAGAAGCAGGCTGCAGAAAATGGTAATGGAATTATAGCAGCACACTTCTTGCTTATTCAACAAAAACACATAAAATATAAACTATGAACATACAAATTAATACTGACAAAAATGTAACCGTGCATACAGCATACGATGAACAGTTGGAAGCGTTATTGACGAAAGAGTTAAGAAGGTTTGATGAGCATATTACCAGGCTTGAAGTACATCTTTCCGATGAGAACGGAAACAAAGATTCGCAGGATGATAAAAAGTGCCTGATAGAAGCAAGGCTGAAAGGACGGCAACCAATTGCAGTATCTGCATTAGCCAATACTTACGACCAGGCTGTTAATAGTGCGATTGATAAATTAAGGGCTTCCCTCGATTCAATCATTGGACGGCTACAGAATTACTAAGAGTACATCTGTTTAAATATTAAAAAATGAAACTATAGTAAATGGATCATTCTAAAATGAAACATGACGCAGTGCCAAACGGTGATAATTCGCCAATGGGTCATGCAGGGCATAACCATCATGCCATGATGATTGCTGACTTTAGAAAGCGTTTTTACGTGGTATTGGTATTAACTATACCCGTCTTGTTGTTATCATCTATGATACAACATTTCATAGGAGTTGACTGGGAATTTAGCGGTTCAATCTATATTTTATTTGCATTGTCAACCGTAGTATTTATTTATGGTGGATGGCCCTTTTTAAAAGGCCTGGTAAGTGAAGTAAGAGAAAAGAACCCGGGCATGATGACCTTGATAGGCTTTGCCATTTCAGTTGCTTATGTATATAGTACAGCAACTGTATTTGGGCTGAAGGGTATGGATTTTTACTGGGAACTGGCAACGCTTATTCTCATCATGTTACTAGGGCATTGGATAGAAATGAAATCTATTGCCGGCGCTTCCAAAGAGCTGGAATTGTTAGTGCAGTTGATGCCTGCCGATGCGCATATGGTGATGGGAGATAAAATACACGACATAAAAACGGATACATTAAAAGAGAAAGACATCATTCTTGTTAAACCGGGAGAAAAAGTTGCAGCCGATGGAATCATATCCGAAGGTGAAAGCTATCTGAATGAGTCGATGCTCACTGGAGAATCGAAGCCGGTGAAAAAAATAAATGGTGATAAAGTAATTGCAGGTTCGATCAATGGGAATGGTTCTGTTAAAGTGACCGTATCTCACGCCGCAAAAGATTCTTATCTATCCACAGTAATAAAGTTGGTGGATGATGCGCAAAAAGCCAAATCAAAAACGCAATTGCTGGCAGACAAAGCTGCAAAATGGCTAACGCTGATTGCAATGGTTGCAGGGATAACCACATTTTTATATTGGTATTTAACTGGCCGGCCTTTGGACTTTGCCATGGCGAGAATGGTGACGGTTATAGTTATCTGCTGCCCGCATGCATTAGGATTGGCGGTACCCCTTGTGGTAGCCAGATCTACTTCGCTGGCAGCAAAAAATGGATTGCTCATTAAGAACAGAACAGCATTTGAAAATGCAAGAAAAATTACCACCATCGTATTTGACAAAACCGGAACGCTCACTGTTGGGAAATTTGAAGTGTCAAAAATAGTATCGCTGCAAAAAGATGTAAACGAAAATGAATTGATAAGGCTTGCATCTGCCCTGGAGCAAAAATCGGAACATCCTATTGCTACTGGAATTTTACAGAAAGCAAAAAGTTTATCGCTCACTGTTCCTGCAGCTGAAAATTTTAATGCCATTACCGGCAAAGGTGTTGAAGCAACTGTTGATGGAAAAAAAATACTGGTTGTAAGCCCGGGTTATTTAAAAGAAAAAAACATCGCTGTTCCGGATGGCTTTAAAGCCAATGATACAGAAACTGTTGTGTTTGTTATCATCAACGATGCACTTTCAGGATACATTGCTCTATCAGATGAAATACGTCCTGAATCAGCAGAAGCGATTGCAACTTTAAAAAAAGAAAATATCAAATCAATATTATTAACGGGTGATAATAGTAAGGTTGCAAAAAGTGTGAGTGAAACATTGGGGATGGATAGTTTTATTGCCGAAGTGCTGCCAGATCAAAAATTAGAAAAGATAAAAGAGTTGCAAACCAAAGGCGAGTATGTAGCAATGACAGGCGATGGTGTAAACGATGCGCCAGCGCTTGCACAGGCAGATGTTGGTATTGCAGTTGGCAGTGGCAGCGATATTGCTGCGGAAACAGCAGGCATTGTGTTGGTCAACAGTAATCCAAAAGACATTGTGAGTTTGATTCTATTTGGCAAAGCCACTCACCGGAAGATGATTCAAAATTTAATATGGGCCACTGGCTACAACGTGGTGGCATTACCACTGGCGGCAGGTGTATTATATCATTGGGGGATATTGTTAAACCCGGCGGCAGGTGCAGCTTTGATGGCGGTCAGTACTATCGTGGTTGCCATTAATGCAAGTATGTTGAAAGTAAAGTAAAAGTTACAAATATGAATAAATAAAAGAAGAGGCAATTCTCTCATATGGGTAGAATGAAGAGAGAGTCATTTAGAAAAGCAATGAGCTGATTATAAACAATTTTAAACACTTAACTACATTTTATAAATACTTTAAAACAAAAATTATGAATTATCTAAAAATGACAACAGCACGGAATATTAGTTTCACTATCGCTGCAGCAATGATGTTATTTATTTTCAGCTCCTGTTCAAAGAAAATTTCTTTTCAAACTTCTTCTGTTGTTCCGGCTGCCAAGGGCACCGTTAAAGTAAAAAAAGATGGCAATAACAATTACCAGATAAAAATATCAATACAGAACCTGGCAGAGCCAAACAGGTTGCAACCTTCAAAGAGTACTTATGTTGTATGGATGGAAACAGATAACAACGGCACAAAAAACATCGGGCAGATCAATAGCTCAACAGGGTTTTTATCCAGCAAACTAACAGCTTCTTTTGAAGCCGTTAGTTCATTCAAGCCTCAAAAAATATTTTTAACTGCCGAAGATAATGCCGCTATTCAATACCCGGGTATGCAGGTTGTTTTATCCACAGACCGTTTTTAAAATAATTAAATTTTATAGTGATGAAAACAGAAAATATTGCTTCATCAATTGAAACATTATCACCAGACTTGCTTCAAAAGATGAATGCCTATTGGCGTGCAGCCAACTATCTTTCAGTAGGTCAGATTTATTTGTATGACAATCCATTGTTGAAAGAGCCGCTAAAACTGGAGCATGTAAAACCGTTGGTGCTGGGGCACTGGGGCACAACGCCGGGACAGAATTTTATTTATGTACATCTTAACCGTGTAATTAAAAAGTATGATCTTGATATGTTTTACATCGCTGGTCCGGGCCATGGCGGGCCTGCAATAGTGGGCAACGTTTATTTAGAAGGAACCTGGAACGATGTATATCCAAATATTACACAGGATGAAGCCGGCTTAAAAAAACTATTCAAACAATTTTCATTCCCCGGTGGAATTTCAAGCCATGTTGCACCTACAACTCCTGGTTCAATTCATGAAGGCGGGGAGTTGGGGTATTCACTAAGCCATGCTTTTGGCGCTGCATTTGACAATCCTGATTTAATTGTTGCATGTGTTGTTGGAGATGGTGAAGCGGAAACAGGGCCGTTGGCTACTGCATGGCATTCGAATAAATTTCTGAACCCGATTACGGATGGTGCCGTGCTGCCGATACTTCATCTGAATGGGTATAAAATCAGCAACCCAACTATATTGGCCCGCATAGAACATGAAGAGTTGGAACAATTTTATAGAGGCTGTGGATGGATACCTTATTTTGTTGAAGGAGATGATCCTGCAACAATGCATCAACTCATGGCTACAGCCACAGATAAAGCAATAGAAGAAATTCATCGCATACAGGGTATGGCAAGAGATGCAAACGACAATACAAGGCCCCGCTGGCCAATGATCATTTTAAGATCGCCCAAAGGATGGACAGGACCAAAAGAGGTGGACGGCGTGCCTAATGAAGGAACTTTTCATTCGCACCAGGTGCCTATATTAGTTGATGCTGATCATCCGCAACATGTTGAACAACTTGAACGCTGGATGAAAAGTTATAAAGCAGAAGAGTTGTTTGATGAGAGTGGGCGGTTTATCCCTGAGCTGGCTGAATTAGCGCCTATAGGTAACCGTAGGATGGGCGCTAACCTGCATACCAACGGCGGTATATTATTGCACGACCTGGTTATGCCGGACTTTCGCAATCATGCAGTAAAAGTTACTGCGCCGGGTGCAGTAATGGGGCAGGATACGATGATACTGGGAAATTTTTTGCGGGATGTAGAAAAGCTAAATCATGAGCATCATAACTTCCGTGTATTTGGCCCTGATGAAACGGTTTCAAATTTATTGGGAGCTGTTTTCCAAGTCACCAACCGCCAATGGGAAGCAAGAGAAAAAATAAACGATGAGTTTCTTGCGCCATCCGGGCAGGTACTGGATTCCATGTTGAGTGAACACCAATGCCAGGGTTGGCTGGAAGGTTATTTGCTTACCGGTCGTCATGGCATGTTCAATAGTTATGAAGCTTTTATTCGCATTGTTGATTCTATGTTTAGTCAACACGCAAAGTGGTTGAAAGTAACATCAGAATTACCATGGAGAAGAAAAATCGCGTCACTTAATTATTTATTGGCTTCACACGTTTGGCAGCAGGATCACAATGGTTTTACACACCAGGATCCTGGTTTTCTTGATCATGTCATGAATAAAAAAGCGGATGTGGTACGAGTTTATCTGCCACCAGATGCCAATTGCCTCTTATCGGTTTTCGATCATTGTTTACGAAGCAGGCATTATGTAAATGTTGTAGTAGCAGGCAAACATCCATTACCGCAATGGCTTACTATGGATGAAGCGGTAATTCATTGCACTGAAGGGATTGGTATCTGGCAATGGGCAAGTAATGACCAGGGAATTGAACCCGATGTTGTGATGGCATGCTGTGGTGATACACCTACGTTGGAATTACTGGCTGCGGTTTCAATATTGAGAGAACACCTGCCCAAATTAAAAATAAGAGTGGTGAATGTGGTTGACCTTATGAAACTGCAACCGCACACGGAGCATCCGCATGGATTAAATGAAAAGGATTACGATTCGATATTCACTAAAGACAAGCATATCATTTTTAATTTTCACGGTTATCCATGGTTGGTACACCGTCTCACTTATCGCCGTGCAAACCGTAATCTTCATGTAAGAGGCTATAAAGAAGAAGGTACTATCACCACGCCATTTGATCTAAGAGTACAAAATGATATTGACCGTTTTCATTTAGTGATAGATGTAATAGACCGCGTGCCACATTTAGGCAGTAAAGGTGCTTATCTAAAGCAACAACTACAAGATAAGTTAATTGAACACAAACATTATGTAAGTGAACATGGTAAAGACATGCCCGAAATTCTCAACTGGAAATGGAAAATATCAGACTCAAATAAATAGATTTTAAAACGCTGACCTAAACTTCAACATCCGTATCATAAGAATATTGTATCAAATGAATAAGCAAACATTAAAAGATACCATCCAGCAACTCTTCACCGGCAATAAAGGATTGCTGGCAATGGACGAAAGCACCGGTACATGCAACAAACGTTTCGCCGCAACAGGCATTGCGCAAACAATCGAGATGCGTCGTAAGTATCGTGAACTGATTGTTACAACACCCGGTTTGACTGAAAGTATTGGCGGTGCCATTTTGTATGATGAAACCATCAGGCAGCAAACAAAAGATGGAGTACCGATGGCTGATGTACTGGTAAAAGCAGGAATCATCCCCGGAATAAAAGTTGACACGGGTGCTAAACCAATGGCTGGTTTTTCCAATGAAAAAATCACCGAAGGTTTGGATGGCCTACGGGAACGATTAGCCGAATATAAAAAGATGGGTGCACGTTTTGCCAAGTGGCGTGGTGTAATTACGATTGGTAATGACATTCCAACAACAGCCTCTATTAGAGCTAATGTGCATGCGCTTGCAAGATATGCAGCCTTATGCCAGGAGGCAGGCATTGTACCAATTGTAGAACCCGAAGTGTTGATGACCGGTGATCATACAATACAGCGTTGTTATGATGTAACAGAGAATGCATTGAAAATACTTTTTTATCAATTGTATATTTATAAAATAGATCTGGAAGGAATGATCTTAAAGCCAAACATGGTAATTGCCGGAACAGAAAGCGCTAATCAAAACAGCATTGACGAAGTAGCAGAAGCAACCGTGTATTGTTTGCTTGCATCAGTTCCCGCGGGTGTACCTGCCGTTGCATTTTTATCGGGCGGACAATCTCCTGAAAAAGCATCTGCACACCTGAATGCCATTAATAAATATTATAAAGATCGGTTACCCTGGATCGTTAGTTTTTCTTTTGCAAGAGCCATTCAGCAACCGGCGTTGGACATTTGGAAAGGCCAGGAAGCTAATGTAGCAGCAGCACAAAAGTTATTATATCACCATGCTAAGCTTAATAGTACAGCACGTGCCGGGAATTATACCGCAGCAATGGAAAAGTAAAATACAGTAATCATGGAAATTAGCCCCTTGGCGGGAAAGCCAGCAGAACAAAACATACTTGTCAATATCCCCCGGCTTGTAACTGCTTATTATTCGGAAGTACCTGATGCTAATGTAAAGGATCAACGTGTTGCATTCGGTACTTCGGGTCACCGTGGGTCTTCATTCACCAATTCTTTTAATGAAAATCATATTCTTTCGATTACACAGGCAATTTGTCTTTACCGCAAAGAACAAGAAATTAATGGCCCTTTATATCTTGGCTTTGATACGCATGCGCTTTCAGCGCCTGCCTTCTCTACCACAATGGAAGTATTGGCTGCAAATAATGTTGAAGTAATGATTGCTATTGGTGATGAATACACGCCTACTCCGGTTATCTCTCATGCTATCTTACAATACAATTCCGGACGAAAGACTGGTTTGGCTGATGGCATCGTTATTACGCCTTCACACAACCCACCCGGTGATGGCGGATTTAAATACAATTCATCCAATGGGGGACCCGCGTCAGGCACGATTACCAATTGGATAGAAGCGAAAGCAAACGAATTATTGCAAACTAATCTTCAATCGGTAAAAAGAATTCATTTTGCAAAAGCAATCAAGGCTGCAACAACACACCGTTATGATTATTTGAATACTTACATTAATGATCTTGGAAATATTATTGACATGGATCTTATTCGCGATTCAAAGATCAATATAGGCGTTGATCCGCTTGGCGGCGCGGGCGTTCACTATTGGGAACCCATTGCAGAGCGATATAAACTCAATTTGACAGTAGTAAACAAAATAGTTGATCCAACTTTTGGTTTTATGACAGTGGATTGGGATGGTAAGATTCGAATGGATCCATCTTCAACTTATGCGATGCAACGTTTAATTGAAATGAAAGATCGTTTTGATATTTCATTCGCATGCGATACCGATCACGATCGGCATGGAATTGTTACAAAGAGTTCTGGTTTATTAAATCCCAATCATTATTTATCTGTGGCAGTTTCCTACTTGTTACAACATCGCCCGGATTGGAATAAAAAATCTTCTGTTGGCAAGACCGTCGTAACTACTCAACTCATTGATCGCATTGCAAAAAAGTTGGGTCGACAAATTGATGATGTACCGGTTGGATTTAAATGGTTCGTGGATGGGTTGTTGGATTCGTCACTTTGCTTCGGTGGCGAAGAAAGTGCAGGCGCGTCTTTTTCACGATTGAATGGAAGTGTTTGGACTACTGATAAAGACGGATTTATACCGGCTTTACTTTCGGCTGAGATAACGGCAAATATGAAAAAAGATCCGGGAGTAATTTATAATGAACTGACAAAAGAATTTGGTGAACCTTTTTATGATCGCATTGAAGCAAAAGCAACTCTTGAACAAAAAGAAAAGCTAAGTAAACTTTCACCCGATATGATCAAACAAAAAGATTTAGCGGGTGAAATAATTATTGATTTACTCACAAAAGCTCCGGGAAATAATGCCGCAATTGGTGGATTAAAAGTGAGTAGCGAAAATGGTTGGTTTGCAGCACGACCATCCGGCACAGAAGACATTTATAAAATTTATGCCGAAAGTTTTTTGAGTAAGAATCATCTTAAAAAAATTATTGATGAAGCACAAATTATTGTAAATGCACAATTTAAATAATGTTTAATTCAGTCCTGTCCTAATCCCATAAAGAATTTATATCCCTATATTTATAAACAAATTATTTCAGATGATTTAAATTAAAGTTATATGCCTGTTTATGTAACTTAAAATAATGAAAGATTCAAAACTAGAAAACCTTCCTGTAACAGATCCACAAGGAACAGATGAGGACATGTTGGATAAACTGCAACGCGAAACTTTTGATTACTTTTTAAATGAAGTAAATCCTGTAACAGGGCTGGTTGCGGATAAAACAGAACCCGGTTTTCCGTCAAGTATAGCTGTTACCGGAATGGCAATTACTACCTATATAGTTGGTGTTGAAATAAAATTGCTTCCCAGAAAAAAAGCAATTGAAAGAATACTTAAGATTTTGAGATTCTTTTATGACAGCCAGCAGGGAAAGCAGGCAAGTGCTACCGGCTATAAAGGATTTTATTATCATTTTCTAAAAATGAATAATGGGGAAAGAGAATGGAATTGTGAATTATCCACTATAGATACATCTTTGTTTATTGCCGGCGCCTTGTGTGCGGCAGGCTATTTCAAAAGGAAAAACAGAGAAGAAGCAGAAATAAGAGACCTGGCTGATAAACTTTATCGCAGGATTGACTGGCAATGGGCAATGAATAACGGAGATACAATATGCCACGGATGGAAACCCCGGTCAGGTTTTCTACCTTATCGATGGGATGAGAATTATAGTGAAGCTATTATCATGTACATATTGGCGTTAGGTTCTCCAACTTTCCCCATTAAACCTGGGAGTTATAAAAAATGGACAGATACCTTTAATGTAACAAAAGTGTATAATAGCTCTTATTTATATGCCGGTCCTTTATTCATACACCAGTTCTCCCACATGTGGATTGATTTTCGCGGAATACATGATGCATTTAATAAAAAAGCAGGTTTTGATTATTTTGAAAACAGTAGGCGTGCAACTTATATTCACCGCCAATATGCCATTGAAAATAAATTGCATTTTGAACATTATGGAAAGTATTGCTGGGGCTTAACTGCAAGTGATGGCCCTGGCAAAAAAAATTTAAAGATTGATGGTAAGAAAAGAGTTTTTTACAATTATATAGCAAGAGGTGCTCCGTACGGTCCTGATGACGGCACTGTTTCTCCCTGGGCCGTCGTAGCCTCACTTCCGTTTGCACCTGAAATAGTAATCGAAACCATTCGTCATGCTATAGAAAAATTGAATTTAAAACCACATAGATTATATGGATTTGACGCCAGCTTCAATCCAACTTTTCCAGAGAAGATTACAAATCCTCATGGCTGGGTTTCTCCATGGAGATTTGGGTTAAACCAAGGTCCCATTGTTATAATGATTGAAAACTATAAGACTGAATTGATATGGAATATTATGAAACAATGCCCCTATTTAATCAAAGGTCTTCGAATAGCAGGTTTCGGTGATGGATGGTTAGATAAAATATGATATGACTTGTTTTCTTTTCGGAATTTAATGAAATTGAAATACCAAGTTGGCTGGACAAAGCATAGTACCACTTAAATGGTATTGGAGCAAATTACAGGATGGTATACCTTGTATTCATTCTTACATCTTTCAAATTCAATATACTCAATTTTTAAAAAACAAGTTTATGCTCACAAAACAACTTTACCCGAACCGTTGGCACTCCTGCTCAATAAGCAATTCTTTTTACTACTATTGACTTCTTTTTTTTATATACTTGTTTTTTCTCAGGAGAGCAGCTGTCCCGGCCCCTTATAAACTGGACAGATTTCTATAGATAGTTTAGTAATTTTTTATTTTCAAAAGGGATCGGATCATATTTTTCCATGTGGTTTCGGGAGCCTGACGATTGAGTGAACCATGTCTTCTTTTTTCATTGTACCACTTGTAATATCGATCGATAATCATTTGTGCATGATAAATTGATTCAAACTCGAACCGGTCTATGACTTCTCGTTGAAGGTTTGAGTGCAGTGCTTCGATATAGGCATTGTCCTCGGGTGTTGCTACATGAGAGAACTCCTGGTAAACACCTTTGTCTTTGAGGTATTCTCTGACTACTGTTGCAATGAACTGCGATCCATTATCATTTCTGAGCGACATTCCTTCTGTTTTGTATTCAAGCAACATCAGCGATAACATTACCAGGACATCTCCTTTTTTAATGCTGTGTTTCAGCATATGGATCAGAACCTTCCGGCTATAGATATCCATGACCGTTAGCAGAAGTGCATTTCTACCGGTTCCCTGCACATGAACATATTTTATATCCATAGACAGGTATTGCAATGGACGCTCAGGCCGGAGGCTTCTGAACCGGATAAAATTTCTTTTAAACGGCATCACCCTGATTCTTGATCCATAAAGCAATTTTGATTCCTTCATCATTCTGTAGACTTTCTTATGATTAATAACCCATCCAATCTCTTTAAGTTCATCAGTTAAATTGCGATACCCGTAACAACAAAACGCCTGTGACAAGGTGTTCTCTATATCTTTTATCACTACTGCGTTCTCAACCAACTCGCCATCCTGATTCACACTGTGTGTACTAGCATAACAAATTGGCCATCATAGTAGTAAGCGGTTCGAATTCATTGCTGACGGACGAAACAAAAAAGCTGGTGTGCCCTGCGAAACGGGGCGGGGATAATTGTTTCGCCGCCCCAAAGGGGCATTAAAAATAACCCTGTCTTCCCGAAGTAAAAGCAAATTAAAAACTTGCTGAGTTTTTGAATTTGCACACAGAAATCAGGGATTTGATTATGATTTAAGAACTATTCACCATTCGTCACTATTCTATAAAAATATTTCCAAAATGAAGTTTCTTTACAGTAGCTCCATAAAGTATCATTTTAGCTATGAATTTGCTTCAAAATTGTTGCGTCATCAAGTCATTTCCCAATTTCGATAAAAGCGGATTTGATATGTACACGTACAATTCTCAATTTAAAACTGCTAATGTCATTATACACGCAAGCTCAAAAGAAGTTTCCTATCCCGAACATTGGGGCCCATTATCTATTAAATGTGCTTTTAAGGGAAAAGAATTTTATAGGGTAAACAATTGTAATTATGCTGTAGCTGATGAAAACTATCTGGTGATCAATGATGGGAACCATTACAGTAGTTATATTGATTCAATTGCGGAGGTGGAATCCTTCACCATTAATTTTTCTCAGTCATTTGTCAAAGAATTTATGGAAAGCGCAAATGAAACAGACGAAGCATTGCTTGCAAATTTCAGAAATTTCGACAATAATAACAATGTGGAAATTATTGAACGGCTCTATTTACATGATGATTCTGTAGGCCCTGTTATTTTCCGGATGCTGCAGCTTACTGAGGAGGATTTTGACGGTAACGAAGGGCAAATAGAAGAACTTTATTTTTTACTTTTGGAAAGGTTACTTCATAAGCAGAAAGCCACGTTGAATGAAGTAAGCCGTATACAAGCCGTTAAGAAGAGCACACAAATTGAACTATACAAACGGCTCTACCGTGCCAAAGACTATATTGATTCCTGCTATGAGGAAGAAATAACTATCCAGCATTTGGCAACTGTATGTTGGCTGAATCAGTCGTACTTTTTACGCCAGTTCAAGAAATATTTTAGAATATCCCCACTTCAGTACATTATTTCTAAAAGAATGGAAGCGGCAAAGAGAATGCTTGAAAAGGATGCTTTTATGCCCATTTCAGAAGTTTGCACGCAGGTTGGATACAGCGATATTTCTTCTTTCAGTAAGTTATTCAAGGGCTTTTACAACTCATCACCTGAGAAATTCCGAATGTTGCATCATAATAAAATTGTTAATCCGGTATAGACAGTTCATATTCTATCGTAATTAGCCTTGGGTTTTCTATTCTGTTTTAATCTACCTGAGATGTTTATTTTTTTTTATGGCCCAAAAAATTTCTTTAATGGCATCAATAACTGCCTGCGGGTCTTCTAAGTGAATATTATGCCCGCTATTATAATCAATGATATGTTTGCTGTTGGTTGATAAATGAGCAAGCTCTCCCTGTAATTTTAATCTTTCTGTTTCAAGTTCTGCTGAATCAGTTCTTCCCTCATATCCGCCGCTTCCTTTTGTAAGAACCATCAAGGGAATATTTCCGAGTTTATAAGAAGCTTTACCTTTGTGTTTATACATATCTGCTACATCTTCGGGTGACCAATCCATTTCAGCCATTGCAGCATCCCTGTATGCTGGTTGAGATTGCGCCCATATTTGCAACTGCTGAAGCGTGGGTGAAAGTTTATTGAGCGGAAACTCAATCGTAGAATCTAATGTTCCTGCTTCTTTAATAGTTGAAACAGGTTTAAAAAATGTTTGCACCGTTCGCACAGACCTGCCCTTCGCCAGTTGGCGGATACGCATGGGAGTATCGCCACCCATAAAAATTCTTTGGTCTTCCTGAACAGCTTCAACCAAAACCATTCCTGCAACTTCATTAGGATAATATCTTGCAAAAGCCCTTACAAGAAATCCTCCGAAAGATTGACCAACAAAAATGTAAGGAGCTTTTATTCCTGCATTATGCAATGCAGTATGTAATTCAAAACATATTTGTTTACTTGTTCTTGGTACAGGACCCGGTTCACTCCATGAATAACCAGCCCTGTCATAAGAAACAGTTTTTGCAAATTTTGCGACCTCAGGCTGTACAAGGCTCCACACAAATGAAAAATCTGCACTTCCATTTTCGAATAGCACTGTCGGGTTGCCTTTACCCTGGATATTTAAATGCAGTTTGTGGCCCCCGGCATCAACTAAAATCCCCAGAGGCAAAGGATTCTTATTTACCTGGCTGTATGCGTTGCTCACAATGCAGATCAGCAAAAGCTGACTGCAAAAGATTAAAATATTTACTTTTAAAATATTCATAAAAATATTTTTATTCCCTTTCGAAAATAAAACCAACAATTAAATTTTCTGCAAAAGACGTTTGCCTGGTTTTCCTTATTGAAGTATTTTTATCACGACTGATTATTTATTTAGTATTGGCAGACTTGGAATCTTTCGTGAACAACTGGAATTAACTGTTGCCAGCATAAGGACAATCGCAGTAATGACCTTAATTTTCATTTTCTTAATATTTTCGTTCAAAATTGAGCTATTTAATGGCTAGGATAAATTCCATTACCAGATCCTGGTTTTTAAAATAAGCTTTTGACGACAAAAAAACAGGATAAACAGGTTCTATCCATTTTCGTTTATCGCCTGGTATTGTTTCGTGATATTTGTTTGAAATACTACCCATTGCACCGCTAAAGGGTAATAGAATATAATTTTCTTCGCCAACAAAATTAGGGCTTGAAGAAGAAGGCTCACCCGCAAACAACGCATGCGTTTCTCTGCTTATTAATGATATAAATATTTGTGCGGCGGAAAAAGTATTTCTGCCAGTAATTACAATAATTTTTGAATTTGGGTTTGCATGTTCAAACTCTTTTATCGCATCCATTAGTGGTGGAAGTAAACCTGAATTTCCGCCATTGTTGTGCCTTACATCAATGATAAATAATTTTGGCTTTTCAGTTTGCAAAGCGCTGTCGAGCTGTACTGCAAATGCAGCAAGGGTTTCATTGTCTTTATCATACACCTGGTTAAACTGAAAATAAAAAGCTTTTTTTTCAGTTAATACTTTAAACCAATAATTATCGGGAACATTGGATAAGTAAAGTGGAACAGGAATATTATGCGCTAATTTAGAAGGAAAGAGTTTTGGAATTCCGTGAAAATCTGTTGCAGGTATAAATGAAATGCTTCTTGTAATTGCTTTTCTATTTTTATCGGTAAGCTTCATTTCAACATCAGCAGACCCTGCCATCAATCCATACTGTTCATAAACACCCCTGAAACGAAGTACAGAAGGTGCAAACCATTGCACGGTAAATTTGTTGTCGTGATGTATATAAGCATTCATGTCATCAATTAATTTAGTGATAGCAACACCATGAATGCTTTCGACTTTGCAGCCGATTAAATTTTTGTTGGGTTCATCTGCATCAATTATGTAAACACCATCGCTGAAAATATAAAACTGCAGTGGCAAATAAAATGAATTTACATTTCTTGCAACAGGCAAAATATAAGAATGCCCGTCGTGCATATAAAACATCAGGCGTTCGAGTTCGCCTAACATTCTTTCGTCGCTGTACAGAGAAATTTTTGTTTTAAGATTTTTTGCATCGGCGAGCAATTGCTGGGATAAAGGTTTTGAACGATAAACATAATGTTGCGTTTTCATTAATGACATCATCGTATCAATATCTGATGACCAGCCTTTAATCCGTTCTTGTTGCTTTTTATCTTGCGCCAATAATACGCCAGGCCCGCAAAGAAAAATAAAAAGAAAAGAAACAAATATTTGCTTTGGAAATTCTTTCATGTTTTAATTAATTTATTTTTTTGAAGTAATCTTTCTTCTACCTTTCCATTCGCTTAATAAATCAGGCAGACTTTTGAACCATCTTGTGTAACAGATCCTCAAGTATCGAACCTTTAACTGTACAGTTTTAATAAGACAGCTTATCCAATTTATTCAAGCCTGCTTCTAGTTACAATTTTAAGAACTGCATGCTGGATATTTTTCTAAAAGCAATTGTGGTCTGATAGGCCTTTTTTCAAAACTTCCACCACAATTGGGACAAACCTTGTGTAAAATATTTTCTACGCAATCTTTGCAAAAAGTGCATTCGAATGAACAAATCATAGCTTCCTCACTTTCATTCGGAAGTTCATTGCCGCAACTTTCACAATTTGACTTTATTTGAAGCATGTTATTTTAAATAATTTTTGGAATAAATGATTTTATTGCGCTTTTAATTTATTTACTTCAGCTTGAAAAGTAGATAACCTTTGCTTTTTTAAATTATCATCAGGAATGTTTGCGATGGCAATTTCCCAATTATGAACAGCATTGGTTTTATCGCCGGTTGCAGCATAGCTTCTGGCAAGCGATACATAAGTCCAGCATTTTTCATCAGGATGTTTTTTTTGATTGTAGAGTGATATTTCCAGGGCTTTATCTTTTTTGCCTTGCGCTAACAGGGTTCTGCAGTATAAGAAAACAGAAAATACATCTGCACCTTCGGCATGCATTGCTTTTTCCATAATACTGTCTGCTGCTGCATTACGCCCCATCGCATTCAGTACGGCGGCCTTTGCCTGATAGTTAGTAAAATCTGCCTTCCCGGATGTTGCTCCTCTAAAAGGTTCTGAAATAGCTCTATCTGCCCACACCAAAGCTTCATCAAGATTTACTTTATTGCTGGCACAATAAGTTGCAGCCATTGACCAGTTTTGCGGGTCAAATCCTGCCCATCCTAATAAATCAGTCCTCATTTTACCTATATAAAGTTGAACAACATTTGGTACTTCTATCTTAAAGGGAAATCGCTTTAATTCCCATTGTAAATATGCATTGACAGATTTGGTTTGACGGTCATCAAATCCATAAGTAAGCCATTCTGTATATGCAGCATCTTCTGCATTCGTTGGTATTCTGTTAATATCATACTTTGGGTCGTATTGAAAACTACCCCAGCCAATGTTTGATGATAATATCCAATAAGAAGACCCGACTTTTTCAAGATCGAGAAACATCGCATAAGTACCCGCCTTTACCTGCCGGCCATCAATGGTTACATCATGCGAAAAAGTAATCGTAGTACTTTCATTAGCGCCGGCTCGCCAGGGTCCAGACTTTGATGGGCCAAACCCCTGGTCTATAAAACCATAATGAACCAGTTCGCCCCATATGTGTCCCTTACGATCTGCACCATTTGGGGCATGCACATCGGGGCTATGATAAGCAATGGTAATTTTTACTGGCCCCACCCATTGTGATACCTCAGCTTTTTCATTATCGCCGTTATAGGGCATGGCTATTTCAGAAAAATCCTGTGCTTTTCCAATCACTGCAATAAGCACTGTTAACAATCCGATAAAAAGAAATTTCATATGCTATTTTTTATTTTCTCCTGTAATAAGTAAAATCATAACTTGTTGTCCATGTTTTGCCCCCATCTGCAGAAGTTTCGTTAAACTGCCGCACTTGATTTGGTCCCTGGTTATAAAAAATAAACCTGCCAACCAGTGGTTTTCCCTGTGCATCTTTGGTTTCAAATGTAAAGTGCATGGCGTTATTTTTATATTCGCCATTTACAAACTCCTGTGTTCCGTTTGCATAGTTTCCTGCCCAGCTTTGTTTCCATTTATTTGTTACAGGGTCAATGAAATTGATACTTTTACCTTTACTATTCGGACTTTCCCAGTTTTCCAAAATGGCGCAACCGCCGGAAATTATCTGTATCATACTTTTTGCCCCGGGGCCAGCAGGTGTTGTTCCTGTGGGATATACTTCCCATTCCCCTACCCAAAAATCAAACTCACGTACATGTGCATCGGCCATGCATGGATTGGCATTGATATAAACCTGTTCCCTTAAATGTTTAAAATACGCCTGGCTTCTTACTTTATTGAATTCAGTAAGGGTATCCATTTCTTTTGCATTGCTGTACCCGAGCTTTACTGCACTATCCAATGCAATAAATGTTCTGGCGTTATCTTTTTGCACAGCAAATATTCTTGCCATTCTCGAATACGCAATTGCTTTTAACGGTGGCGGTGGATTTTGCGAAAGAGACTTTTCAAAACATCTTAAGGCCTCGTCATAGTTTTTTACATTATAGTTGCTGAACCCAAGCCTGTTCCATGCCAAAGGATTTCGGGTAGTATCCTTTAATATTGATTCATACACTTGTTTTGCCACGCGGTAATTGGCGGCTATAAATAATGAATCTGCTTTACTAATCTGGGCCCTGGCAATAATTGAAGCATACACTAACAATAATATTAAAACGTTCGCTTTCATTTATTAATCTCTAGGTGATGTTTATTTTCAAAGCAATTTTAAACTCAAATTTGGAACTCAGCATGGTGAAAATTGACTTTTTTGCCTTTATATTGATGAAGGGAAAATTGAGCTCGTTGAAATTCAAAATCAACATAGCTCCTTATTTTTAAGTTATTCCGGCATTCAAACGGTAGTATATTTTAAGCCTTTACACTACATTGCTTTATCTCACAAATTGGCGGGATAATTTATTTTTCAGCTTTTAGGCCAGTGCTTCTAAAACTATGTTGCTTTTTTTTCCGAAAATCTTTTGAAATGATATTCCTTTTGCTACTGCATCTGTAATACAAAAAGGTAGAAAGAAGGAATTGTCGAACTTAACAAGAGCTCGCAGTAAATAATCTTCACTTCATCCCTCTAACACATCCATTCAATACAGCACCTGTTGTTGCAGGTAAGTTCCGCTTTCAGTTTTGTGCAATTATCATAATAACTAAGAAATGAAATTGCAAAACTTCTTTTACTCCCGGGAGTATTTCCTGAGCAATCAAATGCACAACTTAGTGCCCAATTTTACTAAGACGATTCAGTTATTTCAATGCCTGTATTATTTTTTGCCTTTGTTGATTGCTGCAATTATTACATTTCATACAGTCTATCCAGCAATTCACGCCCAACTACATTGTTAAACCGATAATTCAAAAATATCTTGCAGCAGGTTTAAAATAATGAAAACATAACATCGAAATATTTATGGTCGCGGCATTCGTTATAATCCCAGTCTCAGCCGTAATTGTAGTAGCCCATTAAACTGGCAAAGAGCATGTTTTGCATAATGCGAGCAAAACCTTATTTACTCAATAATAAAACCAAAAAAACAATGACAAAAATTACGTTATCAGCTTTAAGCCTACTAATTGGCTTTTCAACTATTACCAGTTGTAATAATGCCGACACACCTAAAACAAAATCAGAAAGTGAAACAAAGCTGACAAATGCAAAAACACCAGAATATTTCAACCTGCGACCAAATCTGGAAAAAGCATTTGGATATTCACACGCAGTAAGAATTGGAAACGACCTTAAAATTTCGGGAGCAGCAAGTATGAACGACTCAGGAATGGTAGTTGCACCGGACAATATGGAACAACAAATGGAGAATTGCTACAACGACTTAGAAAAAATCCTACAACATTACGGGTACACGTTTGACGACGTAGTGGCTGAAAATGTTTACACCACAAACATGAAAGACTTTATAAAAGTTTCAGGGTTTCGCCATTCAATTTATAAAAAACAATTTCCGACCGGAACCTGGCTTGAAGTAAAAGGTTTGGCACTTGACAAACAATTACTTGAGATAGACATGGAGGCTCATAAAGCCAGGTAAGCAAGCAAGTAAATTAAGTAACGCATGCACAAAGGCGGTTTACTGATTTTAAATGATAAAGAAAATTCATTACATATCCGGGCTTACGATTACCATTTTTATCGTACTGCACTTATTCAATCATAGCGTAAGTATTTTAGGTGCAGCGGCGCATATTAAAATGATGGACACATTGCGGTATTTTTACCGTAGTGTCTTTCTTGAAACAATATTACTAGCTTGTGTATTTGTACAAATTATTTCCGGGCTAAAACTTTTTATTCTAAAAATAAAAATTGCCCATTCAGCATTTCAATTGTTGCAGCTTTATTCCGGGTTGTACCTGGCAATTTTCTTTGTTATTCATTTGGGTGCAGTTTTAAGCGGCCGATTTTTTCTTCACCTGAATACCAATTATTATTTTGGTGTAGCAGGGCTCAATACTTTTCCATACAACTTGCTTTTTGTGCCTTATTATGGTCTGGCGATTATCGCTTTCTTTAGTCACATTGCAGCAGTACACCATAAAAAAATGAAGCTCAATGTTTTTGGATTGACGCCTATTGTACAATCAAAAGCAATAATAGTTGTCGGATTTTTTTTGACCATTGTGATTTTTTATGGGCTTACCAATCGTTTTAACGGGGTAAGAATACCGGCAGCCTATAACATACTTATTGATAAATAATACTTCCTGCTTTACTACCAGTACCCTGAAGCATATTTTACTGTGTTGTAAAGAAACATTTCGGATCAATAAAAATTAAAAACTACAACTCATGGCTATAAATTTATACAATGGATTTTACAACAAAATTACACTTGAGCAGTTTCGTTGTATTTCATTCAACAGGCAAGCCTTTACTTTTGAATGGACGCTTCAACCTAACGGGTATGTTCCTTTTGAGCATATTCATATTAACCAGGATGAAATATTTCACATTAAGACAGGAGAAGTCAGGCTGCTGATTGAGGACAAGGAATATATAGGCAAAGCAGGTGAGAGCATTACAGTACCGAAGGGGAAAAGGCATACCGCATTTAATAATAAAGCTGCGATACTTACCTGTTGGGTTGAATATAAACCCGGACTTGATAACTATACTTTTTTCCAATGTTTTGCTGGGTTGACCATTGATGAGGATATAAATAAAAGAGGACAAATAAACATTCCAAGGATGTGCTACTTTACAAAAAAAATGCAGGCACAATGTATAACCAGGCCAACCAATTCCCCGCTCCCATTTTTAATTTTGCTATCAATTGCTTTTATATAATTGGATTATTTCTGGGCTGGAAAAAATTGTTTTTAAAATATACTAATATTAGCTAAAACCTAATGCAAGTTGGAGAAACTACAATCCTGGCGATACTTACACAAGATGCTTAATATAGTTATAACGGCACAAGCGTGCGACGCAACGATGCTTAATAGTAGAAATGCTGCCGGGTACAAAAAATGCTATATTGCTTCTATAATGCTTTTCTTGCGTCGCACTCTTGTACAGCAGAATGCTACTGGGCGATATGCAAGAACTTTAAAATATCGCCAGCTTCAATGCTTCAATAGTGGATGGCTGAATACGGTAGAAAAAATCATATAGACAATAGGAATTTTCCATTGCATACAATTAAATCCGAAATAAATAATGACAAAACAAATTACCATAATAGGAGGTGGAATTGCAGGACTAACAGCTGCAATTGCGCTAAATAAAGCAGGCATTAAAACCAGCATATTTGAAGCAGCGCCTTCTATAAAAGCTGTGGGCGCCGGGCTTGCACTCGGGGCCAATGCAATGCTTGCCTTTAAAAAATTAGAGATGATTGATGAGGTAGTAAAATGCGGCAGGGTGCTACCCTCCTTTTCTATATTTGATGAGAAAGGAAAACTGGTTACACGTACCGATAATAAAGCACTGTCCAATAAATACGGTATTGATAATTTTACTATTCACCGGGCAGCGTTACATCAATTGCTTTTTTCTAAAATCGATAGTCAATCCGTTTACCTGAACAAAAGAGCCGTTGATGTAGCGCAAAAAGAAGATACCATAATTGTAAAATTTCAAGACGGCTCCATGCATGAAACAAATTATTTAATTGTGGCTGATGGCATTCATTCATCAATCAGAAAAAAAATACTTCCTGATATTGAACCCCGCTATGCTGGTTATACCTGCTGGAGAGCTGTGATAGATAATAGTCACCTCAACATTTTGGAAAGTTCAGAAACGTGGGGAACTAATGGAAGGTTTGGTATCGTTCCCTTGGCAGATAAAAAAATTTATTGGTTTGCCTGTGTAAATGCTAAACAAAATGATGGTGCATTAAAATATTACAAAACAAAAGAGCTACTCAATATTTTTAAAAACTTTCATGCACCCATATCAGCCATCTTAAAAGAAACAAAAGATGAGGATATTTTATGGAATGACATTGTTGATTTACAACCTATCAAACAATACGCTTATAATAATATTCTGCTGATTGGAGATGCCGCCCATGCTACAACCCCCAACCTTGGGCAAGGAGCCTGCCAGGCAATTGAGGATGCAGTAATACTTGCTGATGAAATGGGCAAGACCGAGTACTATAAACAAGCTTTCGAAGTGTTTGAAAAGCGGCGTTTAAAAAGAACGCATACTATCATCAACACTTCATTAGCTATAGGTAAGGTTGCACAATTGGAGAATAGTTATTTGACCTCCATCAGAAATTTTATTTTCCGTTCACTACCTCGAAGCTTTAATGAAAGGCGATTAAAAAAGTTGTATACTGTAGATCTTTGATAAACGTCCATTTAGATTAAGCAGCATATCAAATTAACCTTTAAGGATGAAATAAATCATTGTAACAAGTACGATCAATATCTTACAAAAGCTTGAAAAAGTTACATCACACTAAAAAGTTCGTTTGCCTATCTTAGTTTAATTGCTGATGTTTATTCAGGAAAAATAGCAGCGCTTTATTTATCAAAAACATAGAAGGATTAGGCAGTATAAAAGCGTTGCAAATGTAAGTAAAAGGTTGTGATGATATTACAAAAATCGATCACCACAGCTACAGAGGAGTTCAATATTGTATCAATGAATATTTGAAAATATTGCAGAAAAATAACATTAAAATCAGCATGACTGAAAATGGCTACCTTTTAGAAAATGCTATTGCTGAATGTGTAAATGTTTTTTTGCAGGGCGATCATAAGCCGCCATCCTGTAGTTCGCAGGCGATGTGTCCGCAGTAGTCACCTGGGAAAAAAAGCGTCAACCTCCAATAAAAAATAAGATGATAAACAGTAAGGCACCGCGTCCTACCAAAACAAAAACAAATATTTTAAATTGCTGTGCCGGAGACTTGGCTGGGTAACACTTGTTCCTTTAATTTTAGTTTCAATGCCATTACTTCCGCCTCCAGTTTTAAAACATATGCTCTTTGCGGGGCAAAGGCCAACTCTATTTCTTCTGCCGTGTAACGGGGCGTAATGTGCTGGGGACAATTCCAGTCATAGGCTTCAATATGCAATACCATCATACGTTCCGGTCGGAATTTATATTCGGTTAAGTCCAGCAAATTATACAAAGCAGGATCATCTTTTAATTCCACAATAGACACCCTTGCAAAAATTTTTAATCTTGCCCTTGCGGGATAATCAACCATTATCAGCGATACCCTGTTGTTGGTTGCCAAATTACCAACGGTGATGTATTGCATGTTACCCTTAAAATCTATGAACCCGATTCTTTTGGAATCCAATACTTTTAAAAACCCTTTTGGCCCTCCCCGGTGTTGAATATAAGGGTATTCACTTTCCCCAATACTTGCCATGTAAAAACTATCCCGTTGTGATATAAAATCAATTTCACTTTCAGTTAGTCCATCAACATAAGTGTCCCTTTCCATTCTCGCATAGCTAGCCCTGCTGCCGAGTTTTTCCTGCATTGCTTTTACTGCTGCTGAATATGCGATTGCTCCAAAATTTTTTGCCATATTATTTTTTCTTAATTCCATAAAAGAGACTGGCTTAGTTCAATCTGTTTGCGATTGTACATTAAAATACCGGCATCTCTCAATTCGTTTAATAATGTGCTTACAGTTTGCCTTGACGCTGTTATTGAATTGGCAATATCAGCGTGAGTGAGATAATTATTCAATATAATTCTGTCGCCCATCTTATTACCATCTGTTTGTGCCCAGTTTTTAATAAAGTGAATAAGCCGGGATTTAGTATCACAAAAAGCCAGTTCGGAATGACGTTGTTCCAGGCGCCCCAATTTGCCCGTTACCATTTTTGAGAATGTTGTCAGCATCGCCTGGTTGCTTTGCAATAAATATTGAAAATCAGAAATGTTGAACATAGCAATCAAAACATTAGAGGTCAGGGCCTGTGCATACGCATCGGCAGACGAATGTATTTCCATACTAATGTTTCCAAAAACATCCGGGGCAGTTATGATATCCTTTATAAGTTCTGCATCATCATTGCCCAATTGAGCAATTTTTATTTTCCCGTTTACGAGCAGGTAAATTTTACTGAACTCGCCGTACCCGAATTTTATGACCTCCCCACGATAAACAGTTCTTAGTCTCATTACTGATTCTACTTCGGTTATTTTATGATCCGTTAAGTTTGCAAATAATGGATGACTTCGAAGTTTTAGATAATCGCTTTCTGTTGCCATATAAAGTGGATTGAGCATACTTTTAAAGAAAATTTCCTGTTGAAATTAAAATCATTCAGCTTTACTGCCTTTACCTTGTTCCGGGTTGATGGTTTTATCTGCCTGTAACAATACCCTGTGCCACAGAGTATCTCCACATTCATCATAAATAACAATATCTTCGTCAACAGTACTGTCTGTTATAGCAACTCGTTTTGGCTTTACAGGAATAAACCCGTTGTTTTTCTTTTCGCTTTTTGAATTACTTAACATAAAATATCTTTTTGCAATTATAATTTTCTGTCAGATGCTTTGATTGCGAGGTCATTGATGCTGGCATACCGCTTTCTCATCAAACCGTTTTCATCAAACTCCCAGTTCTCATTGCCATAAGCCCTGAACCATTGCCCAGCCACATTTTGATATTCATACTCAAACCTCACAGCCATCCGGTTCTCCCGAAAACCCCACAATTCTTTTTTTAGTTTGTAATTCAGTTCCCGTTCCCACTTGCCTTTTAAAAATTCTTTCACAGCTTCCCGTCCGTTAATGAAGTCAGTTCTGTTTCGCCATTCGGTATCAATGGTGTAAGCCATGCAAACTCTTTCAGGGTCTTTGCTATTCCAGGCATCTTCTGCCAGTTGAACTTTCTGCAATGCTGTCTCCATTGTAAAAGGGGGAAGTGGATGTTTTTGTTCCATGTAATTGAAGTTTTAATTATGATAAACAATCAGCACAAAATAAATTTGCGCGAAATAACAATTTTGAAATTTCTGCTTCCAGTGATTGTTGTTTGTCTTTGGCATACCAAAAATGCAATTCGCTAGCATAGGTTGCAGCAGTTGCGGTATTTGATTTCAACTTCTTTACTAAGCTTTGCGCTACAGTTGGCCTTGGGCCCCAGATGCCTGTTACATTGAAATGCACATCCAGTTGTATTAATTTTGGAATAGAGCGGGTGGTGTTGGTAAGATATGCATCCATTAATTCAGGATTCTGGTCACGATAAACCATTCTCATTTCAATTTTTCCGCCGCTCAATTCAGCAATCTCATTAAATACTGGCAGCGTTTGCGAAGCATCACCACACCAATGTTCTGTTAATAATAACCAATAAGTTTTTTGCTTCAGGTTTTTTATTTGTTCTAGTATGATCGAACCGGCAGTAAAAGTTTTCTCTACACGGTGCATACGGCGTTGGTTAAGGTTGATGTATTCTTTAATTTTCAGATCGGCATTTAAAGCCAGGTCCTCAGCCATCTGTTGTTTGTATTGGTTGTAACCAATACCTTTTTCAAGATAAGCAGCATAATCTGACTTTTTAATGAGTGTGTTTGTTGTTGCCATTTTTTGTTTCTTTTACAATACAAAGTTTCAACTATAATCTGCTTTTATAAATGGATAATGAACGCAAAGGGATGGACAGTTTTCTCCGGATTGATTTGTTGCTTACTGAAAGTAATATTTCACCAACGGCCCGCACTAAATTGTTAATCTCATGCCCGTGCATAACCAATCATTTCACGGTATTTTTGCGGCGAAACCTTGGTATTTACTTTAAAAAAGCGGCTGAAATAATATTCATCTTCGTAACCCAGTTCGTAGGCAATTTCCTTTATCGCTTTATTGGTAAGGTATAATTCCCTTTTAGCTTCAGTGATGATGCGTTCATTAATAATACTGGAAATTGACTTATTGTAATAGGCCTTTGAAACCTTACCTAAAGTTTTGGCGGTTACATAAAGCATCGCCGCATAGTCACTGGGCGAATGTTTGGCTTTAAAATTTTCCTCAATGGCATTAATAAGCTTTTGCAAAATATAAGGTTCCTTAATTCCAGCTGCATTATCAGTTTCTTGCGGTTGCTGTTCTGATTTTAATCGGAAAGCATTAATTAATAATATTCTTAAATAAGATCCCAGCAGGTCATGCTCAGCCATTAAGGTATATTGTATTTCTTCCTCTATCTTTTCACACAACATGTCAAATGCCATTATTGAACTGTTGTTAATTTGCACAAAAGGAGGCTGCGTAACATTATTGTACAATTTTGTTTTAAATGCTTTTTCTTTTTCGGGTTGATCTGCGAAAATAAATTCGGAGTGAAAATTAATTACGATTCCTTTGATTGGATTTTCGGAAGAAATAAGGTATGGTTGAAAGGGCGCAAAACTGAACAACGAATTTTCCTGGAAATCAAATTCAGAAAATCCTGTTTTCACTTTACCATGTCCTTCTTTTACCCAGATAAGTGAAAAATATTTATTTCGTTGTATCTGCCCAACAAAACAATTTTCCTCAAATTTAAAAAGATTGAATACCAGGCTGCCGTTTACCTTGTTTACCAACGAATAATTTAATCGGTTGTGCATGATCGTATTTTTAAAAAATAGATAATTCAATATTATTTAATTGCTGTTTCCAGTCTTGCAATGAATAAGTCCCTTGAAATCAGGCCAACTATAAAATCAATCGTAACCCCATCGCGGTAAAACAAAATGGTAGGTAAATCTGTAATACCCAATTTCTCTTTTAGAAAAGGAACTTCATCAATATCAACCCTGTAAAATGAAGCAGCAGTCTTAAACATCATTTGCATCTCGTCGTAAATAGGGGCCATTATCTGGCAGGGGCCGCTCCATTCTGCACAAAATCTTACAATCTGTAAACCACTGCCATTTAAAACTTTTCGGTTATAAATGCCTTCTTCCTTTATTTTCTTGATGATATTTTTATTGCTCGGCATAATTTATATAGCCAAATGAGGTGCCATATTAATTACAAGCCATCAAATTTTTTTACAACTCAATACAGTAAAGACTTGTAGCATTTTTATAATTGCGTCTACCATGTATTTCGGCAAATTTATTTTCATGATATATCAGGAATTTCACTATATTTCATGAAACTTTCAAACGAAAAATGAAGGGCTCAATCTGTTTTTATTTTTCTTAATACTTTATATTAATCGCCATGAAAATATGTTTTGGGAATATTCCCAAGACTTTTTTGGATTCTTCCTTCCTGACTTTATAACATTTTTCAGGATGCATTTACAGACTTGTATTTATCAGGACCTTTAAAAATTTACAAATGTCAAAAAAGGCTGAGCTGGATTTTAACACAAATCCAGACCTTACACAATTTGCTTTTAAAAACCTGCAGGAGGCAATCTTCTGGGCAAATGCCAAAGGAGATATTTTTTATGCTAACGATTCTTTATGTAAAATGTCGGGATATAGTCAAAACGAGTTGATGGCAATGAACCTGCGTGATATGCTGCCTCAGGATATTGCACCTTACAACAATGCATTAAACTGCTTAACTATTACTTATGAAGTAAAGTATAAACACAAAACGGGCTATTTATATGATGTTGAAGTGAGCGTTAATTATATGGAATATGAGGGCCAGGAAATAACCTGCACTTTTGTTAGAGACATAGCACAGCGAAAATTGGCAGAAGAAAAGTTAAACCTTGTCAATAGCCAATTAGAGATCTTGTTGAAGGAAAGTGAAGAGCGTTTTCGTGATTTGTTTGAAGAGGCACCGATTGCTTATGTTCAAGAACGGCTTGATTCCCGTTTTATTAAAATTAACCGCACTGCCAGGAGAATTCTTGGAGTTAGAGAAGATGAAGTTACTGAAACCTATGGTAAAACACTGATAGCCGATCCGGTAGAAGCTCAGCGATTTCTTAATGTCATCTCGGATGCGTCAGAAGATGAAAAGGAGCATGACGGTATCCCGCTCGAACTACGCAGGAAAGACAACGGGAAGCCTGTTTGGGTTAAATGGTTTTCTAAAACAGACCAAAGTGGTTTATTTGCCCGAACTATGATAGTTGATATTACTCACCAAGTACTCATGGAAAAGGAACAACAAAAATTACAAGCTCAGAATTCTTATCTGCAGGAAGAAATAAAACTAACCCACAATTTTGAAGAAATTGTAAGCAAGAGTAAAAAATTTCATAAAGTATTACAACAGATTGAGCAGGTAGCTTCTACTGATGCCACAGTGTTGATTTTAGGTGAAAGCGGAACAGGAAAGGAATTGCTGGCGAGGGCTGTACACAATATTAGTAAAAGAAATAAACGTCCGCTTATAAAAATAAACTGCGCCAATTTGCCCGCCAATTTAATTGAAAGCGAATTGTTTGGCCATGAACGTGGTGCCTTTACAGGTGCCATGGAAAGAAAAATCGGGCGCTTTGAACTGGCAGATGGAGGCACGATTTTTTTAGATGAGATAGGTGAATTGCCCGTAGAATTACAAGCCAAGCTATTAAGGGTATTGCAAGAAGGCGAATTTGAACGACTGGGTAATCCTAAAACATTGAAAGTAAATGTTAGAGTGATTGCGGCCACCAACCGCAATCTGGAAGAAGCGATTGCGAAAAAAGAATTCAGGGAAGATTTGTTTTACCGGCTCAATGTATTTCAGATACTTTCACCTCCCTTACGCAACCGAAAAGAAGATATACCCCTGCTGGTAAAACATTTTGTAAAAAAGTACGAGGGTAAAATGGGAAAGGAAATTAAAAACATACCTGACAAAGTAATTACCGAATTAATGCAGTACGAATGGCCTGGCAACATCCGCGAACTGGAGAATGTAATAGAAAGAGCATTGATACTATCGAGGGGTAATACATTGGAATATGGCGATTGGATACCAAACAATAAGAATGGCGGCAACAAAGAAAATGGGAAGCCGCAATTACTTAAAATGGAAGACATGGAAAGGCAACATATTCTTAATATTCTAAACAGAACAAATTGGAAGGTAAGTGGAGAAAATGGTGCAGCTAAAATTTTAGCATTAAATGCTAATACGCTGGAATCAAGAATGAAGAAATTAGAAATTAAGAGGAACCCTCCTTTGACCTAAAACTTCAAATTTCCCCAATTTAAATATTAGTCTTTATTTGGCTGAGGTGTGTAGCGTAAATATGGCTTTATTTCTTTTACCCCTTTTGGAAATTTCTTTAACGCATCCGCGGTGCTCATTTCAGGAGCTACGATCACATCTTCGCCATCTTTCCAGTTAGTGGGTGTAACTACAGAGAAAGCTGCGGTTAATTGAAGTGAGTCAACAACACGCATTACTTCAAAAAAGTTCCTGCCGGTAGAAGCAGGATACGTGATAATTAATTTAACTCTTTTATCGGGGCCAATAACAAATAAGGAACGAACCGTAAACGTTTCTGATGCATTGGGATGTATCATATCATAAGCAACTGCAATCTCTTTTGTCTCATCGGCAATAATCGGGAACCCAACTGTGACTCCTTGCGTTTCATTAATATCTTTTATCCATTCTTTGTGGCTCTCCAGGCTATCCACGCTCAACGCCAGTACCCTTATATTTCTCTTTTCAAATTCTTTTTGAAATGTAGATACCTCGCCAAGCTCGGTTGTGCAAACCGGTGTAAAATCGCCCGGATGTGAAAACAATATACCCCAGGCTGCTCCCAGGTATTCATAGAAATCCAGCGGACCCAAAGAAGTACGCGCTTTAAAATTGGGAGCTAAATCTCCTAAACGTAAGCTCATAAAATATTATTTGGCGCGATAAACTTAATCTTTTCTGCCAAATAATATATTGTGTTTTTGAAAATTATTAATCTCTCTCCTTTATCCGGCTAATCAAATTCTCTAACAGCAGCTGTAATGATTGCAGTGTTTCTGTATCTGTAACAGCACCTGCTTCATTTATTTTATTTTTAACATTGGCTATACTCAGCGAAGTATTTGTACCCATATTTGTTCCCAAAGCAGTAAGTGTTAGCAGTAACGATGCCAGCGCTTTATCGCCTCCGAAATACAATGGTGATGCGCTGATTGCAGCAACAGGTTTTTCGTTCAACTCACCGGTAAATACCAACCAATCTAAGGCGTTTTTTAAAACACCCGGCACGCCAAAGGCGTATTCAGGAGTAGAAAAAATCACGGCATCTGCCTCTTTGATTTGTTGCCGGAAATTATTGACCGCTCTAACCGGTGAAGTTATTTCGGGGTTAAAATGTGGCAGTGTGATTAACTCATCAAATAATTTTACCAACACATATTCCGGGACCATTGTCGCCAAGGTTCTAAGAATGTTTGTATTAGCAGAAGTTGGTTTTAAACTTCCTGAAATACCAATAATATTAATTTGTTTTTTCATATTGATAAATATGGCATTTGTCAATGGTTTCCTTTTTTTACTTTACTTAACAGTGTTTTACACTTTTTTAGCCGGAGCTGTAAAAGCTACAATGCCAAATAACACAGCAAACACAAAATACAGCATGGTAGCAATCCAGAAATAAAGAGAGGTTGAATGATTGATGGCAACTTTAATCAGTGCTAAAAAGCCAACAACAAAATGCATAAAATTACCCATTGCCAGTGGACGTGCATAGATGCCACCAACTAAAACGGTTTTTGCCATCCAATTCATCATGGCAAAACCAAGGAAGAGTGCACCAGTTATTTGCAGTAAGATTGTGTAATCGAGACCGGAGGGCGTCTCTACGTAGTTTAAAATTTCCAGCGGGAAAAATGACAAGGCTACTCCAACCACGCCCATTGTAGCAGCACTTGCTATCATTAAATATTTTGTATTCATGGCTTACTGTTTTTAAGATTTATATGTTATTTCATTTTTGATTGAATTTTCCAGGGTGGATCTGTCCTGTTTTTTCCTGCAAAATAAAGAATGAGCTGATTGTTATCAGGATCCTTTAAACGTGCTTCTCTCCACAACCAGGGTTTATCGGTTGGTAATTCCTCAAATACAATTCCCTTCTTTATCAACGATTGCACATAGTCATCTAAATCATCTAGCTCAAAATAAATCCAGATACCATCACCGGTTGGAAACTGATCAGTTGCATGCAGTGAAAATGTAGAACTGCCATTGGGGCAAATAAACCGGGCATATTCCGGAACGGACTTAACAATCAGCTTCAGACCAAGTTTTTCATAAAAGGCAATTGCATTTACCACATCCAATACGGGTACTGTTATTTGATTTAAATTCATCGTTACTTGTTTATCCCGCTTTACACGGTATTAATTTAATTTTTCTTCCTTTAATATTTCTTTGATTGTGAGGTAAAAGCCTGCTCCTTTAAAAACCTCAACGAAATATAATCACAGAATAGAGAAACAGGATCATACACAAATAAATTCAGCTCATCAATTCTTTGTACCGGAAACACCCAACACTGTGGTCGTTTACCAAACCTGCGCTTTGCATAAAGGAATAGCAAATGATGCTTCCGGTAAATTTGAAACCCCGCTTTCTTAAATCGGCACTCATGCTGTCACTTACTGAAGAGGTGGCTGGTATATCATGAAAATGTTTGTACTTGTGATGAATTGTTTTAAAATCAACAAAACTCCAGATGTATTTATTAAATGACCCAAACTCTTTCGTAATTTCCAAAGCCCTTTTTGCATTGTGTACAATCGAGTTTATTTTATTCCTGTTGCGGATGATGGATGCGTCATATAAAATTTTCTGCAATTCGGTTTCTTTCATTGCGGCCACTTTCTTAATGTTAAACCGGTGAAATAATTTTCGGTATGCTTCCCTCCTTTTAAAAACAATCAGCCAACTGATTCCCGCCTGCTGGCCACCCAATGAAAGTATTTCAAATAATCTGTTGTCGTCCAGAACGGGAATGCCCCATTCCTCATCGTGATAAGGAATAAGTTCCGGGCCCTGGTTTACAAAATCGCATCTGATTAGCTCCTTTTTCATTAAGGTTGTTTTGTCAATGAGTGATGAAGAATGAACTCTCTATTGTTCATTTAATTTTACACCGCCCCATACTACCGAATATTTTTTACAATGAATTACAATGGAATGATATTTAGTGATGTCAATATTTTGGGGGATCGCATACCGCTGTGACCCGGTAGCAGAGGTAAGGTCGTCGAGAAAGATGCCTTCGGTATCTACTGCTTCATTTTTACCAATCTTATCAATTTCTTTTTGAACAAGAAATATTTTTAAATCCGGACCCTGCGAAGTTTTAAAATCATTTTGTAAAATAAAAAAATACTGGTCATTAATTTTTTGTACCGACCAGGTACCGGCAACTTTATAAGTCTTATTCGTCCAGCTTGTATATTTGGCCTGCCCCATCAACAGGTTTGTAATTAACAGGAGGGGGAAAAATAATTTAATTTTCATTTTATGTAGTTTTTGTTATTCCGGATCCACCAATCAGTCCAGCATGTTTGTGTCTGTTGAATATTAAACAGAAAGTACAAGAGTGCGACGCAACAGGGCCTAATAGTAGCAATACAGCCGGGTCCATAAAATAAAACAGACACTAAATAGTTACTCTGATTAATATTTGTAGCATGACATAAACTCAAACAACAATTGATGCCCCACGCATTAGCCGCAATGAGGGCATCAATGTTATTTGTAGAGGTAATTATTTTTTACCTGCTACTTTTTCTTTGTAAAAGCGATGAATATTATCAGCGATATAATCAAGATTATCTTCTACGGCAAAGTGCCCTGCATCAAGCCTGTGCATTTCTGCTTTGGGTAAATCTTTCAGGTAAGCTTCTCCACCGGCAGGTGTAAAGAAAATATCTTTTTGTCCCCAGAAAATAATTGTTTTCGGTTGATTTTTACGAAGAAATTCCTGCCATACAGGATATAACTCTACGTTGGTACGATAATCATAAAACAAATCAAGATTTACACGAACTGCATTTGGTCTTTGCATAAAACCAAAATCAGATTCCCAATTATCAGGACTAATCAGTTCAGGGTTTTTTGCGCCAAACAAATAGATACCTTTTATTGCATCATGTGTAAGAAATGCAGCCAGTGGTTTCTCCGTTTCTGCGGAACGGTTTTTCCACAAAGCACCGCGGAAACCATCCCACGCAGCGGTAAAACCAACTTCATAGGCATTGGTGTTTTGTACAATCAGCCAGTCGAGCACCTTAGGATTACGCCCAACAATCCTGAAACCAACTGGACCTCCATAATCCTGTGCATACAAACCAAAATGGTCAAACCCCTTCATTTGCAAAAAATGTTCAACTATAACAGAAATGCCCTCGAAAGTGTAAGCATAGCTTGCCGGGTCGGGAAGATCACTTAGGCCAAAACCAGGATAATCAGGTGCAATAACATGAAATTTATCAGAAAGTGATTGTATTAAATCACGATACTGATGAGATGCTGCCGGAAAGCCATGCAGTAAAACAATTTTTGGATTGGCAGGATTTCCTGCTTCCCGGTAAGCGATGTTTAATCCGTCAACTTTAATACTCTTGTAAGATACCTGCGCACTTGATACGACAGATATAAATAACAATGCTGCTACAGCAATTAGGATGGTAATCTTTTTCATTTTTTATTTTTTTATTTTTCTTGTCGTTATTGACAATACAAAAGTGCCGCAAAGTGCTTGCTGAAAAAATGGAGAATGTGCACAATAGGATGGATAAATTTCTCTTCTTACATTTTATTCTATGATGACAAATGGCCAGGCAAGTATTCCCGGCCATGATCCCCGCTTTGTAATAAGTGACTTTTATAAAGATGCAATATTTTACAGCCTCTGCGAGTTATAAGTCAATTGCTTCCGGGATATCAATCGGTACTTTTGTTAGGTTGCGCAAATAATAAAATACCGGCACAAAGAATACACCCAAACATCAACATTACTTTTTCAATATGTCTTTTAAAGATTTCTGATACTATTGAATGTGTAAGGATGCAATAGCATTTATCAAATAAAAATGAAGGATTGTCGCTTTAAGATGGAGTAATTTCACTACCATGACTGTAGCTTAAGTTGATAAAAAAATGAGGTGACATCATTTAAATGCCACCTCATTTATGATATCTGTATAATCATATTTCCTTTATCTGTCTTATCATTTGGTTAGTAAAACCCCATTCATTATCGTACCATGCCATTACTTTCACTAAATCTCCATCCACCACCCTTGTCATTTCTAAATCGACAACAGCCGCATAGGGGCTCTTAATCATATCAGAAGAAACAACAGGCTCATCTGTTACAGCCAACACTAATTTATACCTGGCAGTTTTCGTTTCTTCTGTAAGTATTGCATTGATTTCTTCTACTGAGGTATTCCTTGTTGCAATGAAAGTAATATCAGAAATGGACCCGGTTGGTACAGGTGTACGCACCGCCACGCCATCGAATTTTCCTTCAAATTGTGGTAAGGCTTTTGTCACAGCAATGGCGGCACCAGTTGAAGCAGGGGATAAGTTCAATGCTGCTGCCCTTCCCATTCTTAACTCTTTTTTTGACGGTGCATCTACCAAAGTTTGGGAAGCCGTAAATGCATGTGTAGTATTTAGAATTGCTTTTTTTATACCCAACCTTCTGTCCAAAATTTCCACAAGTGGTGCCATGTTCTTGGTGGTGCAACTACCACAAGTAAAAATATGTGTTTTGCCATCGGCTGTATTTACTCCGTACACAACCGTTGGTGTATCCTTACTTTTTGTTGGGCCCGTAATTACGACTGTTTTTGCCCCGGCATGAATATGTTTCTCCGCATCTTCCCTATTGGTAAACAACCCGGTGCTCTCTATGGCAACATCAATATTCAACTCTTTCCATGGCAGTTTAGAAGGGTCTTTTTCTGAATAAAAAGAAACTTTTTTCCCTGCAATATGCAGGTGTCCATTATGAACTGTTATTTCTTTATCATACTTGCCATACACCGTATCATATCTCAAAAGATAAGCTGCATTTTCAACCGACATCAGGTCGTTAATAGCAACTAATTCCAGCTCCGGTGTATCCATTATTACTTTTAAAGCGGCCCTGCCTATCCTGCCAAAGCCATTTATTGCAATTCGTTTCATGTTAATAAATTTATTGGTTAAGACCTATTTGATTTTGCCTCTTTTTTTTGAGTTTTAATTTCATTTTTAATTATACAAGAGTGCTTAATAACATTACCTTCCGCAACTGATTATTTATCCGTGATAATATCTTTCGTTTACAATTTTACCATTTTTCTATGTGGTTGATACTACCTGTTCTATTCGAACGGTATCTTTTTCATTTACCTGTAACACCAACGCTACATTATAAAATGAATGATTTCCATTAACAGAAACATTGCCCACTTCGTAAGCAATAAATTCGGTAACATTGTTTGCTGCCTGGAATGCTGCCAACGCTGCTTTTGCATTCGCTTTGCCTGATACTACAGGGCCATTGCCTTCCTGTGTTTGCACATCATTGGCAAAATATTTTTCCTGTGCCTGGGCTATTTCACCTTTTTTAAGCATTTCTAATACTTCGTTGATTTGAACTGTTTCGTTATTCATGATTTTATTTTTTAAAAATTATTGTCGTTATTAATATTACAAAACTGCAGCGAAGTGTTTGCTGAAAAAATGGAGGATGTGCTCAATGGGATGGATAATTTTTCCTTTTTTAATATTGCTCCGTAAAAAGGCCAGGAAATTTTTCCCGGCCATTATACATACCTGCATCTAAAAAATTTTATAAAGCCGTTGTATTATCCCGCCATTGCTTCAGAGAAATCAAACAGTACTTTTACTTTGTTTTGCAAATAATGAAATACCTGTACAAGGGAAAAAATAATTATCCGAAATATTTTTTCATTCTTATATTTTTTATAAAATTATAATGGATCACATTTACCGTTGTCAGCCAGTTGACAATGCTTTGGCATTTCAATTATTTGCTCAGTAATTTATCAACGGATAATCTTCCGCTGCCATTTATTAATAACGCAATACTTAGCCCGATCATCAATAGAAAGTATTCGTACCCTTCCCCTTTTTGATTACCAAACCAGTTTATAAAAAACCCGTACTGCAGGTGAGAAGTAAAAATAATCCCGATGCTTAGCACGGCAACTAATGCAGCCAATATTCTGGAACCCATCCCCAGCAAGAGTAACAGACTGCCAAAGAATTCAATCATGATAACCAGGAAGCCCACGAACCACGGCAGTCCCTTTGTATCGGTAAAAAAATGCATAGTGCCTGTAAAACCATAGCCACCAAACCAGCCCAATAGTTTTTGGGCGCCATGCGGAAACAACACCAGTGCAATAGTGAGCCTTATGAATAACCCCGTATAATCATTAGTCGTTTGAAATAAACGTTTCATTGTGATAATATTTTAGTTACTGTAAATAAATTGTTCCTTAATGATTTTGCCATTGTTCCAATACTGAACTGAAACCTGTGTATAATTCCTTAGACCCCATTCTTTGTGGGTATAGTCATACAACCATGTAACGTAAGAAACATTATCGCCTATAGCAACATTCGTGGGTGTTGCACTGCGGAATTCCATTATATTATTCAGGAACTCCAGTTCCCGCCTGCGATTTGATTCTTTTCCTTCAACCGGGGGCTGTTCATTTTCCTGCATTACAACTGCATCGTCATAATACAGTTCAAAGGCGTCTAATAGTTTGCCATCCACTACCAACTGGTTCAGATGGTTGATTTTTTCTGCAATTGTGTTCATTGTTTTATTTTTTAAAAGTCTGTTGTCGTTAAATTTCGCTTGCACATTCAGAAGTGAGAGCTGACCCTGGGTTTAATGAAAAAAAACCGCCCAATTTTTATCTGCTTCCGCATTTAAATGCGCCTCATCATTATTCCATTTGTTGAGCGTATTATTTACCCAGGTATGATAAAACAGAAACAGCTTCCCGTTTAGTATCTTAAATGTTTTTGGATCTATCTCAACCTTTTCGTTGCTGGCCCCCATGGCATAGGCACACCAACCCCCGTACTGGGGCTCATACTTTTTGTAGTTTTTAATAAACAGGTCTCTATTGGCAGCGGTTGAAAAATAATAGGAAACACCTTCTACCAAGGCAGCAAATTGCTTAGTACCCTTTATTGCCTTATTCTGTGTAAAATAAGCCACAGGGTCATAGCCTTCAATAGCTAATCCTTTTTGCAGGTTAAACTCCTTTATTCTTAATGCGGTCTGGGCATTTGTAATTGCCATCATAAAAAAAAATGCAATTAATACTGTTGTTATCTTTTTCATTTCTATCTTTTTAAGATTTCTGATATTATTGACTATGTAAAGGTGCAATATCCTTTATCGAATAAAAATGGAGGATTGTCGCTTTGAGATGGATTAATTTCACTCCATGACAAAAGCATGAAGCTGATAAAAAAAGGGGCGACATCATTTAAATGCCACCCCACTTATGATATTAATATAATTACATTTCCTTTATCTGTCTTATTATTTGGTTTGTAAAACCCATGCATTATCGTACCATGCCATTACTTTCACTAAATCTCCAACCATCACTCTTGATATAGCTGTGTAGCAGTACAAAGCCCAAAACTCACACGTCACCTGCCATCTTCCCCAATATCTTGTTGGTGGCTGGCTTTTATTCTTTTACTCTTTGTAAGTTCAAATCCTGAAAGTCGAAACTAAAATCTATCCCTGGTGAAATACCCTTCATCTTTATGCTTTGTGCTTTGCCATCCTCATCTAAGCTGAACATAACGAAAGCGTCACAATTCATGTCTTTATATTCCCATTTAATTGCAAAAGTATTTGCTTTATAAAAACTCATTGGTCCATTTAGTTTTGGTGAACGATATGATTTAAACCACAATTGATTTCCTTTTAAGAAGATTTCAATTTTTCCAAACCATTTATCTTCATATAGTCCGATTAAATCTTCGTTCTTTATATTGGTATTTCCTGCTTTGCTTACTATTTCCCAAACTTTTTTAGTTACCTCATCATCAGTGTTTTTTTGTGATTGAAAATAAGCAGCATATTTATCAACCCACCCGAAATCGTTTAGCCCCAAATAGCTATCAATAATGGTTTGACTTACCGAGGAGAAAACACCAGCGCCACCGTTTTCCGTATTGGTTAAAATGACAATACCTAATTTTAAATCAGGTATCATGGTAACAACAGAAAGCATTCCGGGTAAACCACCGGTGTGCGAAACACTTAAGTTCCCTTTCATATCGGTTAAATTCCAACCTAAACCATAACCATTGAAATGTTGGTTATATCGGGGGTTAGCGTTTGTTTTATCAACAGTATGCATTGTCCACATTTCACTTTGCCTTTCTTTGGTAAAAAGTTGCTTATCTAAATTGGTTCCATACTTACCTTTATTTAACTGGACAAGCATCCATTTCGACATATCGTCAACATTTGATAATATACCTCCGGCAGCGCCGTTAACCATTGCACCATATAAAGATATTTTTCTAATAATGCCTGATTTTGATGAATGTGGAAAAGCTATTGCACTCATGTCCTTTACCTGGCTTATGGAACTGAAAGAGTTTTGCATTTGCAAAGGTTCTATGATGCGTTTTTGGATAAAAGTCTCCCAACTCATTCCACTTACTCTTGCGATTACTTCACCCGCAACAATATACAGCTGATTATCATAATCAAATTGTGTTCGGAAACCTGAGGCAGGCACAAAATACTGGAAGCACGATACAACATCTTTGATGGTGAAGTTTGTACCGTCTGGAAACATCATTAAGTCTCCAACACCCAAACCAAGTCCGCTACGGTGGCACAGTAAATCTTCTATGGTGAAGTTTTCCGTCACATAGTCGTTATACATTTTAAATTCGGGGATATATATTTTGACTTTATCTTTCCAGGAGAGTTTTCCTTCATCAACTAAAATTGATAAGGCTGCCGTTGTAAAAGCTTTACTATTGGAAGCAATTTCAAAATTAGTATGTTCGTCAACAGGCAATTTTGTATCTATTGATTTTACTCCATAACCTTTTTCGTGAATTACTTTCCCATCTTTTACAATGGCCACAGCCAGACCAGCAACATTAAATTTTTCCATTGCCCTGGCAACAAGTCCATCTACTTCTTTGGAAGTTATTTGCCCCAATAAATCACTACTTACAAATAATGTAGCAATTGCAAAGATGAGCAGATACGATTTTATATTTGTCATAGTTGACTATTTATTAGCTTGGTTTTACTATCATTTATCTCTTGCAGGAACAATGAATTTTTACATTGTTTTATTATTTAACATCTATTGTTGCTGTTGACGGTGCAAAGATGCTCCGGCACCAGGCTATAAAAAATGGATAATGAACACTAGTTGATGGACAATTTTCTCCAAAGAGGTTTTGGAATATTGCATCAGCAACTGTTACTTTTCATGGCATTGTCGTTATGCACTTACGACTATTCCTCAGAGCAAGAGTGTTGGCAGATAAATGGAATACCCGAATGCCGTTGTATTTGATGGATTCCAACTATCTATTTCAACAACAGAGACTGCTTGACTAAACCGGGTGTTTAAATGATGGCTGTAAAAAAAATTGCAATGGAGTTTGATACTTAACTAATGGGCGAGGGAAAATTAACTGTTGAAAGGTTTAAGTGTACACTTTTTTTGAAAATGTGAATGGTTTTTAGGAAAAGAAATTTGTAAGAAAATAATATCCCAGGTGGATGGATGTATTCATTAAATTTTACTCCAGGCGGATATATTACAGCAGAGCATGACTTCAACCTGTTTGTATCTGGATTTACAGCAAAACCTTGGTGACAAGTCAGGATTTAAACCCCCTTTAAAAAATCGATACTGCGTTTCAGTGCAATTTCGGGTTGATCAACCATATCCTGTTCAACAAAAAAATGCTTAACACCCAATGCTTTTGCTTTTTTTACAATGGCAGCTACATTTAAAACACCGTCACCTGCTGTGGTCATAAAAGGAAACAGTTCTATCCATTGAGGAGGGGTACTACCATCACCTGAAAAATATTTTCTTTCTTTCATGTCTTTGACATGCATCATGTGATAGCGGCCATGATATTTCTCCAGGTAGGCTATCGGGTCTGCACCACCTGCGGATGTCCAGTAAATATCCATTTCAAAAAATACCAACGCAGGATCGGTTTGATCCAATATGATGTGTAATGGCACCTGTCCATTCATTGGTTTCAAACCATAACCGTGATTATGATAGGCAAATTTCAGGTTTACTTTCTTTGCATTTTCACCGATGCGGTTAAAACTTTCTGCCAGGCGTTTATAATCATCTAATGTTTTTCTTTTTTCTTCCGGGATAGCTGGCAATACCACATATTCATGTCCAAGTACTGCAGCCGCTTCACCCAATTTGCCCATGTTATTCATGAGTGTATCAAGATCAGTATGCGCGGAAGGCGTGGTTACACCATTGTCGTCAAAAATACTTTTTACTTCCTGCATTGTTTTACCGAAATAGCCGCTGCCTTTAAAACCCAGCATAGGGGTAACCGCATTCCATCTGTCCTGTGCAGATTTATCACTGAAAGGATAGGGACCAAATACCTCTATTTCTTTATACCCCATTTGCGCAAGCATTTTAATAGCCGCCGCATAATCTTTGTCTAATAATTTGGGCAAAGAGAAAAGTTGGATGCCAATTTTATCCAGGGTGCCAAAACAATGCAATAAATCATGTGACGGTAAAAGACCAGCAAACGCTACTGCAGCGCTGTTTTTAATAAATGATCTGCGATTTGTCATAAGCATAATTTGATAAGTTCAAAAGCAATTGTTGAAGAGTAAAATTAACTTAAATCGCCTTAATTTATCAAATACCATTGGAATGGGTGTATTTATTATTGTCGCTGCCTGAATTAGAGATGTCAGCTTTTTACAAACAGCTTTTGGCTTCAATGCCCTTAAAAAAGGTAACATCTCATGCGACAATTTTAAATGCACCCGTTAGTCTGAAAAAAGCTTACCGCTTCGGATTAGCTGTAATCATAAATATGTTTTTACGAGTCATGCGTTTCAGATCATTCGCGGATGATTATACTATATTTGATTGTACAAATTTATTACTATGAACGTAGGCGTTTTACTTTTTGAAGACTTTGAAACTTTAGACGTATTCGGTCCCGTTGAAATACTGGGCAGACTCAAGGATCTATACCAAATTCGTTTTTATTCCTTAACGGGTGGCTTGGTTAAGAATAGTCACGGCGTTATTATTCAAACAGAAAAACTGGAAAATATTAATAACGGTGTGGACATTTTTCTGATCCCGGGTGGGTATGGAACGAGAATAGAGGTGAATAATCTTCCGCTTATTGATGCTATAAAACAAATTTCTTTATTGAGCAAGTTTGTATTGACAGTCTGTACCGGTACCGCATTGCTTGCAAAAACCGGTTTATTGGATGGAAGAAAAGCTACCAGCAACAAAAGGGCTTTCGACTGGGTTGTAAGCACCGGTGAAAAAGTAAATTGGATCAAACGTGCACGCTGGGTAGTGGATGGCAAATATTATACTTCTTCCGGGGTAAGTGCCGGCATGGATATGACACTGGGCTTATTGAATGATCTGCATGGCAATGAATTTGCAAAGGGAGTTGCCTTTACAATAGAATATAGCTGGCAACAAGATAAAGAACTGGATGAATTCTGTGATCAATAAAAACTAACTCTGACAGTATGTAAGTATTAATAAAGAGACTATTTATGGAAAACAATTACCCTCAGTTTTTCTCTGTAGGTTTTTTTACTTCATGATTCCGTATCAGCAATAATCCCTCTGTGCTACGCTGTGGCTTTGTGTCTTCGTGGTTCGTTTTATTCAATATACAAGCTGAGCAATTAATTCTCAGTGTTACTCTGTGGTTCCTCGTCTTCGTAGTTCATTTCTCTATATACAAGCTATGCAAGTGTTTTCTCAATTTCCTGCTGAATAGCACTTAACAATGCTTTGTCTATCTTTTCTAATTCCTGTGCTTCCTGTGCGGGCATTTTTACAGCGCGGTAATGCCCTTCTTCATCCGGTTCAAAAAACACTTCTTTGTCACCAATTAAAATACGGAATTGATGGGTGTATCCCCGTTGAATTAAACTTGATTCAAATTGACGTTCTTCTCCCTTGAATTGAACAGTGAGCACAAATTCATCACTCATAGCAGGAACCCTTTGATTGAATAACAAAATTTTCAGCGATCCGAATAGTCACTATTCTAATTATACCTTTTTGCAAACGTCAGTAAATAACTTCATCTCTTCAATGGTTCCCATACTTACACGGCACCATTTGCCGTTGTAAGCATCCCTGTATTTCAACATAATATTGTTTTGTTTCATGGTCTGCATAAATTTCTCTGCAATCTTATCTATGTTGAACAAAATAAAATTCGCGGAAGATTTCAGATATTCCAGTTTCAACTCTTCAAAACAATCATAACAGCTTTGCTTGGTGGAATTATTTTTTTGAAGACAATCTTTTACAAATTCACTATCCTGCAGGGAAGCCATTGCGGCGGCAGTTGATACCGCACTGAGATTGGCTGCAGGCCAGGGTTGGTATTTACTCAATGCAGTAATGGTATCCGGATGTGATATTGCATATCCAATCCTTGCCCCGGCCAGTCCATGAATTTTAGAAAAGGTTTTTGCAACGATAATATTACGGTTGCCAATCGCTAACTGTGCCAATGATTCAATACCTGCATATTCAGCATAAGCTTCATCTATAAAAACAATTGCTTTTTTTGAAGCTTTGATGGCAAACTGTTCAATCATTTTAGTATCCATCACAGTGCCGGTAGGATTATTGGGATTGCAGATATAAATCATTCGTGTATCATTTGATATCCGTCCATACACTTCTTCCGCTGTTGTTGCTGATTTGGGCAAATGGTTTCTTTGGAAATCAAGGCCAAACGCGGTTGCCTGTGTGTTCCATTCCCGGTAAGAAGGATCTGCGCAGATAACATGACCCTTTTGTTTGGCAGCGTGAATGCAGGCCAGGCCAATTATTTCAGATGAACCTGCAGCCAGTAACACATTTGGTGCTGCAATCTTACAGTGAGCCGCAACCGCTTTTTGTAAAGCATCGATTGCATCATCCGGGTAACGGTTACTGCGCAGGTAATTATCCAGCATGGCTTTTCTTGCCAGTGGTGAAGGCCCATACGCGTTTTCATTACTGTTCAGCAGGATTACATCGCTCGTTAATTTTCCAGGTGAAGGAATTTTATAACTGCTGAGCCCAAGACCTGCCAACGCCAGGCTGGTTTGTTTTAACCAGCTTCTCCTGTCTATTGTGTTGTTCATACAGGAATTTTAATGGGGTTACATATTCAGATACGATCAGTCTTTTTTCTTATACTTGCCTTTATTCCAGGGAGCAAAACCTTTTTTGCCGGAAGGTTCTTTGGTTTTTGAATCTTTGCCCGGTTTGATTTCTTTTTTCTGATCTGTGTGCCGGGCAATATTTTTACTGGCCGCTATTCTCCTTAACCCTGCAGATCTTTTCTTTGTTGTTTTTTTACCCGGTTCATCCTTATTAACTGATTCACTTTTATTATTGGATGAAGTGGTATTTATTGCACTGTCTTTATTTAAAGGTCTTGGTTCCTTATTAACTCTTCCTCTTCTGCCTTCGCTGGCTTTTTTGCGATCGCTCACACGTTTCTTACCTGATCTCCTTTTTTTTATTCTTGTCATACAGCAATGTAATCAATATTGTCGAATACAGCGATCAACACCCGGATTGCAAATCAGATAGTTATTCGACCCTACAAAAAACCCCTGCTCCAGTAGGAACAAGGGTTTCGCAAATGATTACTTGTTATAAAACCGCCAATTGGTTTTATAATCCCTGCTGAGCGGCTGATTGGTTAGGATCGCTCTTAACATCTCAATGGGTAAACTATTTTCATGCAATATTGCATCGTGGTATTGACTATATGACATCTTATGTGTGTCCACCAATTCTCTCTTCAGTGCCATGAACTCCAATCCACCAATCATATAGGCAATCTGGTACAAGGGCCCATAGCCGCCGGTGAAAGATCGACGCACTTCTCCTTCTGCATTGGCTCTTTCATGTCCAACCCTGTCAACCAAAAAATCAATGCATTGCTGCGGGGTCCATTTGCCCAAATGATAATTGAGAGAAAAAATAATTCTTGCACAACGATGCATGCGCCAGAATAACATACCCATCCTTTGTTCTGGTGTGCGTGGAAATTTCATATCCCACAATAACAATTCCCAGTACAAAGCATTTCCTTCTACCCAAAACGGTGTATCAAAATGCCGGTACGTTTTATAGCGATCATTCATAAAACCCTGCAGGTGATGACCCGCCAGCAACTCGTGGTGTACCGTAGCGCGGGAAAAATTTGGATTGTTACCACGCATGCTCATCATCTTTTCATCATAAGACATGGTATTGGTTGGATAAGAAATAATCAACGATTCACCACCCAGGAAAAATGGATTGACACGCTGCCGATCTGCCGACATCATAAACATACTCCAATCTTCTTCTGCCAGCGGCGGAATGGTGAGCAGGTTATTCTTCTTTAAAAAATCTACCGATTGCGTGTACAATTCATGCATGGCTTCTGGTTGTTTGCCAGGCGGCACATAGGTTTGTTTAACTTTTTCCTGTGCTTCTTTCCAATTGTCACCAAAGCCCATTTCGCGGGATGCTTTTAATAATTCCGCATCGCACCAGGCAAATTCTTTGTTGGCAATATCAACCAGTTCTTCAGCAGTGTAGGAAATAAATTCTCCTTTTAACTGGCGAATCAATTCCGTACTGCCAATGGGATTGCCGATGATACCACTTCCATCGTCTTTTTGAGAAGTATTTATTTTCCCTTTCTTTTTAATGTTTGTTGCAAACAGGTTAAGCAGGCTATCAGTAGTTGTATAGGTAGCAGGTACCCACCAACTGAACAGCGGATCATAACCATTGTAAAAATTGTAATAGTCTTTTAATGTACCCTGCAATCCCCTGGCCGCCGCTGCAGCCATATTTGCATGTTTCGATTCAATGCTGTCAATTGTTTTTAATTTTTCAATCGATTGACTGATTTCTTTATTGATGCTGTTCAATTCTTTGGCTACCTCTTCCCCGCTCACGGCCGTACCGCGGCGCCGCGGCTTTTGTAATGTATAGATGCGATCAGAAAAGGGTAAATATTTCGCAGCTTGTTCGTATAATTTTTGTTCCTCCTGCAACCCGTATTGATCATCTTCCAGGTTTCTTTTGAAAAGAATATAATCCACCTTGCCATTCACATTCATTTTTTCAAAAGGCATGTTTTGAATGCGATCAAAATATTCATGTACCAATTGCAACAACTTTTGTCTTCTTTCCGGCGAATTATAGTTATTTCCCTGCTGCCGCATCCACCACTCTGATTGTGATCCGTTGGTAGAATAAAAACGCATGATACTGGCTTTATCTGCATCATACTTTATCATGGCGTCGGCCATTTCACTGGTTTGCAGGTATAGATCGGGGGATGCCTGTTGGGCCTGAACATGCAAGGCAATGTTGCAAATGGCCAGGAATATCCACAATGACTTTTTTTTAATTGTACACATACAGACCTTGTTGAATTGTTTGAAGTGAAAATATTAAAACATAAATGGAATCTTCTTCAATTATTCGCTATATAACAACGGATTTTAACTTAGTGGACGAACGGTTAAACAATTATTGCCGGTTCATCTTTTATTGTTAATGGCCTTCCGTATTGCGGGCGCTACTTTAGTTCCAAACAATTCAATTGACTTCATAACTTTTTCATGGGGCACCAGGCCAACACTCATTTGCGCCAGGAAACGGGTATTACCAAACAGTTCATGTTCGTATAATATTTTATCAATTACTTCAGATGGAGTGCCCACCAACAAAGCACCTTCAGCCGATGTGGAATTATTAAACTGCTGGCGGCTCAATGCCGGCCATCCTCTTTCTCTGCCAATACGGTTCATCATGGTTGCATAGGAAGGATAAAATTCATCGCGGGCTTGTTTTGAATCATCGGCTATGTATACGTGTGAGTTGATGCTGGTTTGAATTTCATCGGCAGAAAGACCTGTTTTCAATGCATTATTTTTATACAGGTTGATAAAGGGAACAAATTGCTGCGGGCTTCCACCAATGATGGCCAATGCAAGTGGTATTTGCAACGATGCTGCCCTTACTGCAGAAGCAGGCGTTCCACCAGCAGCAATCCAAACTGGAATAGCAGTTTGATACGGTCTCGGATATACGCCCAGTTCCTTAAAAGAGGGGCGATAATTTCCATTCCAGGTTACGACTTCCTGTTTATTTAATTCGAGTAACAATGCAAGTTTCTCTTCAAACAATGCATCGTAATGAGCCAGGTCATAACCAAATAAAGGATACGATTCTATAAAAGATCCTCGCCCTACCATGATCTCCGCCCTGCCATCCGACAATTGATCAACTGTAGCAAATTGCTGAAACACACGTACGGGATCATCAGAACTTAAAACAGTTACGGCGCTGCTGAGTTTTATTTTTTTAGTGATAACAGCAGCAGCAGCAAGCAATGTGGCGGGTGATGAAATGGCATAGTCTGGACGGTGATGCTCTCCAATTCCAAAAACATCCAGTTCCAGTTCATCTGCTAACTTTATTTCTTCCAGTAAATTTTTGATGCGTTGATGTGTATTAACCGCATTGCCTGCAACTGCGTCTGGTTGCACATCCGCAAAAGTATATAAACCCAATTCCATCATTAACTGATTTTTGTATAAAAGGTAAGTATCATTGTATTCAAAGATACAGGGAGAAGCGCAACCGTTTGAGATCTCTTTTGCAACCAATGAATGGTTCCGGAACGTTGATGATTGATTACAAATGCTCAGTTAAAAAGAGTAGAAAATTAAAAAGAAACACTTCCAAAAAATCATTTTTCAATCATCACTCAAGTAACAGTAAGCACAAAACCGGTTATATAGCAGATTTGAAAATAAAACTACCCCGAACAAGGCAGTTATTTATAATAACATTTCCTGTTCGGGGCATTAGGATCAATGAATACTAAAATGAGTTTTGCTAATTCATCGCCGATTTCAATTGAATGTATTTGTCAAGGCTATTCAGCTTGATTCCCTTTTCCTGCATCGAATTGATAAACTCCGGTGTTACACCCATTGACTTCAGGGCCGGTAACTGGTCTAATGAAATCTTATTAAATCCCAGTTTCTTAAATCCATTTACATATTCGGGTGTAATTCCCAGCGATTTTAAAGGAATATAATTATTAAGCGAGCCTTCTGTAAATCCAATTGCCTGGAAACTCTTGATGTATTCCGGCGTTAGCCCCAGTGCCTTTACTGAAGTCATTTCATTCAAAGAAATATCGTTGAACCCAGCAGACTGAAAACTTTTAATATACTCAGGAGTAATTTTCAGTGACTTTAAAGAAGCAAGTTCATTAATAGGAATATTTTTATAGCCGGCATCTGCAAAATTTTTGATGTATGCCGGAGTTATGTCAAGCGACTTCAGCGTCATTAGTTCGCTTACAGGAATGTCTTTATAACCAATGTCTGTAAAACTTTTTATGAATTCAGGAGTTACATGCAAAGCTTTTAAAGAAGTATAATCACTGTGTTCGAGATCTTTGTATCCAATGGCTTCAAATGATTTGATGAAATCAGCATCAATATTCATGGCTTTATAGGCCGTTACCTGGTTGGCATCGGGAAGTTTACCTTCTTCCTGGGTTTTCCCATCAGTAACCTTTGCTTTACGCAGGCTATTTATATATTCCCCTGATATATGCTGCGCTTTAAAACTGATTAGCTGGTTGAATTCAATTTTATCATAACCTGCTTTGCGTATCTCTGTTACATAGTCTTTGTCAATACCCAATGCTTTACCAGAAACCAGTTCATTGGTACTTAAATCGGTAAATCCATTTTGCTTCCACATCTGGATATAAGCTGCGTCCACCTTTAATGCAGCCATGGGTATCAGATCATCTTTGGAAATAGATTTATACCCATTATTTTTTAACATGGCTACATACTCTTTTGTAATGTTGATCAGGAAGAATGAAAACGCATCGTCTTCTGCTACATCGGTTACGCCTTCTTTCTTAAGAAGATCCAAATATTCTTTGTTGGAAGTAAATTTATAATCTCCATAACCTTTGTCGCCATCAAATTTTCCTTTGAATAAAATGATCCCTGCTTCACGGGTCAGTGTAAATTCACCCGGTTGATTTTTAGGCAGGGCTGAGAATTCACTCAATTGAAAATCGGAATTGCTGCCCCAGTTATCATCGTTTTCATCGCTCCGGAATTGAATCCGGACCTTTTCATTTTTAATGGTTGCAAACCAGGAGCCACTGGTGCGGTCATTGAGCGAATGATGTTTGTTCGCAGAAACATTCATTTTGCTTTTAGGCGAAACTGATTGTCCGAAAGCAACCGTTTCATTTAAACCCAGCATCAAGCAACCGAAGAGCGGTACCAGGAAAAAATATTTCCACATGCTGTTTAGATTAGATTGTTTAGCGTTCATCATGGCGATTCGTTTTTTTAATAATGATTGATTGTAGTTTGTAGTCAGCCCCAGGGAGAAATGCGGTGCAGACACTTTTAACAGGCTCACCTGGTAGGTTTCCTTTTCTACGCCGTCGTTGCTCAATACGGATTGATCCGTTAAAAATTCCAGGTTATTCTCCAGCTCACGGCGATATATCCACGCAAACGGGTTGAACCACTGGAATACCAATACTCCTTCCGCGATCAAAATATCCAGGCTATGGCCCTGCCGGATATGAATTTTTTCGTGAAGCAATATCTGGTTATACGTATCCCAGTCATATTTTGCCGGGTTGATAAAAATGTAGTTCAGGAATGAACAGGGGGCCTTTTCTCCACTCATTTCTACGATCCGATAACGCCCGTCTTTAATGGCGGTTGTGGACCATGCACGGTATAACAATACCAACAACTGCAATAAAAAATTTAATGCAAATACAATTACACCTACCCAATACAGGTAGAAAAGCCATTTCAGTACAAACGGCCAGTTAATAGCTGCCAAAGTGCCTTTTTGTGTGTTTGAAATTACTGATTGATCAGGCGTTGTAATGACAAGGGGTTTTGTTTCAATTTGATCAGCGGGTTTATCAGCTGCATTTATTATTGGAGCACTAATGGAAATAGGCTCTTTTGTTTTTTGAAAGGCCCATTGCTGCGGTACAGGTACCAGTGGTATTAAAAATGACAATGCAAGAATGCAGATTAAAATGAAACGGTTCAGCTTATAGAACGTTTCCTTTTGTAAAAGGAGTTTATAAAAAATAAGACACACCGAAATAAGCAGGGCCACATACAATATATAGGGTATCATTTTTTTGAAGTTTTTATGAGTTTTACAATTTCCTTCAACTCTGCATCAGATATTTTTTGCTCTTTGGCGAAATAAGCCAGCATACTGGGGTAAGAATTATTAAAGTACTGGCTTACGATATCTTTCACGGCGTGCTTCTGGTAATCTTCTTTCGATACCAGTGGATAATACTGAAAAATATTGCCCACTGCCTCATGTGCAAGAAATCCTTTGTCCTCCAAAATCTTTACAATGGTGGCCACGGTATTATAATGTGGCTTTGGTTCGGGCATGGCAGGAATGATCTCTTTGATAAATGCTTTTTCCAGTTGCCAGAATACCGTCATAATTTGTTCTTCTCGCTTTGCCAGTTTTATCATTGCTGTTGAATTTAAAAGCAATATACTACTAATTGATTAGTATTTCAACTAATTGATTAGTATTTTTTGGTTTTTATACATGAATGGCGGGTAAAAAAGGATTTGCGGTAAATAATACTCAATAAAAAACCCCGGCAAATGCACGGGGCAGGGTAAGGATGGATGATATAGAAATTAACTAGCTGGTATTATTTTTTTGAATTTTTGTTTTTCAAACCAAAACGCCAACCGGCAAATATTTGGAAGAGATTGTTTTTTGCATCCATATTGGAGAATGATACGGACTGGCCTGTTTCTGCATCTTTATACAATTTTGAAAAACTGATGTTCATTCTTGCCCCAATCAACAAACCCCCTGCCGGATGAATTTCTATTCCACCAGCGAGTCCGTAATCAAAACGGTTGTAAAAACTCATTATTTTACTATAGGAGGCTGGAATACCTTGTACCATGCTGCTGCTATCTACTTTGGCATTGAGCAGGTAAGCCATTTGAAAACCCAATTGTACTTGAAAATAGCGGGTGATATTAATAGTGGTAAGATTGGCCGACATAATATAATCCAGCTTTACATTGCCGGTAGTGGCGCCAGATTTATAATCATAGCCTTGCTGAGAATAGATAATCTCTGTACGAAATCCCAATATTTTTTGTGATGCCGGCGACAAAAAAATGCCCGCATGAAACCCTGTACGACTACTGTTATTAATGGAAGATGCATTACTTACATTGGCAAAATTTAAGCCTGCTTTAATTCCAATTTGCGCCATGCAACAGCAGGGCAATAGAAGCAACAGGTAAATAATTAATTTTTTCATGATGTTTTTTTTTGAGATTTTATTCAACCCAGCCGTCATAACTGTAAGGATAGTTTTACGAGTACTTTAATATTGGTATTCGGATCTGAGGAGCCCTGCTCATAGTAAGTTTTACCAGTTGTTGTTTGAAATGAAGTACCCCCAAGAAATCCTGCTACCCCACCACCATAATATTGGTCATCAGTGTTAGGACCTACTACTGTTACAATATGGTATTTTGGGGTGTGCACGTCTGTATGCGTAAAATCAAATCCTAACAATCCTGTATTGGGGCCAAAAAAATCAACCGCATTTCTACCTGTTGCTTTGGTAATATTTAATTCACCAATGGGATCATTTATCCATATTACAGTTGAATTACCCAGCACCAATCTTTCCGGAACAGCTGTTGAAGGGAAGTTTTTAATATCTGAAATGGTTACCGTGGTATCATTAACCTTCACTTTCATGCTTACAGAATCAGTTGTTTTCATACCTGCAAACCATGAACTGTCAATGACCCTCATTTCAAGTAAATACACTTCATCGCCATCAAAAATTTTTACATTGGATACGAGCGTGGTGTTGTCAAAGGTTTTACCGTGGTATTTAAATTTAATCTGCACTTGTGCCGCAACCGCTACCGGATTTTGTGAGGGCAGTTTAGCCGGCGCCTTAAAGGTCCGCGACATGTCGCCATCGCTTCCTGAAGTTAAGCTACCTGCGGAAGCCGACCATGAAATTTTTCCAACCTTGTTCAAAAGCGGTGCAAGCAATGAGTCATCGTCAGCGGCGTTTACATAGGTTACCTTCAGGTTCAAAGATTTGTTTACTTTTAACGCCGCTTCTACAGGTGTAATACTCATCACGTCAAACAAGGTCCAGTCGCTAAAATGCATCATTGGTACAGAGATGGTTTTATTCACCACATCATCAGAAAAATTATTCAGGCGCCACCAGATTCCGCTATTATCCTGGAAAGCAATTCCCAGCAAACCGGCAACGGACGGTAAACCTTCTAACCCTGAATAATTAATTTTTAATGAAGCAGGTTTTAAAAATTGTAATCCATCGGGCATAAACCGATAGCCATTGCCAAGGCCATTGGGTGCTTTATTGGTGATGGGCTGAACGGATATTTCCATTTCGCTGTTTAATGCCCCGGCAGGAATCTGCAGTTCAATTTTGCCGTCTGCAGAAGCAATGCTTCCGCCACTACTCCCAATTTTTTTGATAACAACTGCTCCCGCTGCATCACCTACTTCTGTTGGTAAGGGGTTTTCATTTACAGGCGGCATCTGCGTACCCTCCAATATTTTTTTACAGCTTGTGATCGAAAAAACAACCAGCACAACCGCAATGAAAAGAATTATTTTCTTCATGTTGATTTTTTTAAATGGTTATAGAACTAAAAGTTTTTTGAACTCAATTTTATTCGCGCACTTCAGCCTGATTAAATATTGACCGGCAGACCATGATTCTGATACGGGAATACTTACTGTACCACTGTGTATACCCGGCTGTCGGTATATCACCCGTCCTTCCGCATTCATTATTTCTATTTGAATTGAACTGTTATTTTGGAGTTTGATATTTATCATCTCCCCTCTTTTTACGGGGTTTGGCCATAATAATTTTTGGTTACCCACTGAGATATTTACGTGCATTACCTGTGAATACATAAAGCTGCTGTCTGCGTCAACTGACTTAATGCGGTAATAATTAATGCCATTGGCCGGAAATAGATCATTCCACCTATATTTATTTGTAGCAGCCCCTGAAGCATTTATTTTCCCGGCCAGGCTAAAATGCATTCCATCAATGCTTTTTTCTATTTGATAATTTTTTACATTGATTTCATCTGCGGTTTGCCATTCAATTTGTACTCCATTGTTATTGCTAAAGACCCTGGCATAAATAAATGAAACAGGAAGTGCAACAGTATTTACCTGGAGGGTAACATCTGTTATGTTGTAATGGATACTCCAGGCCAGGCCCGACGGCAAAGCAGGTAAACTAAGATGGCTGAAAGCGCCGCTGGCACTATTGTAAGTAATAATTTTATAGGTATCCCCAGATGATGGTACAAATCCATTAAGCAAGCTTACATTCAGCGCGCCGTTCAATATTGCATCTCCGCCAGGAGAAGATGCATTGCTTATTATATTGATGGTATCGTATGAATTTACCGATGCAATTTCCATTTCATGAATAGCTGAACTGGTTGCAGTATAATTACCGGCAACAGTAAATTTTCCCGGTGAGTTTCCCGGAGACAGGATACCACTATTTATAATTGAACCTTGTATAGCTCCGGAACCTTTAATGGTTCCGAAATTTTCAAATTGAGCCGCCGGATAAATTTTTATGATTGAATTGTTGGTTATCGAATTGCCTGCCACAACTGTACTGTTACCATCCGTAAATGCAAGCCAGTGATTACTTGTAAGATTAAGATCAGCATCTACCTGTATTGATTTTGTAATCAACACGGCTGGCGCAGTTGATACATCCGGTAACTGATTAGCATTCCAGGTGGGAGCCTGCGACCAGCTATTACCTGAATTATTGTTATTGGTTTTTGGCAACAATGCCAACCCGGGTAAGTCGCCTCCACAAGGAGTGAGGTCGCAAACATCCGTTACTCTTCTTAGGTAAAGGCCGGTCAGATAACAGGCGCAATAAGCAAATTCGTGAATATTGGGGTCACCTGAATAAGTGCAGGTCACAGATGCTAATTGTCCCGTTGTTATATCAACTGTATAAAACCGGTTCCAGTATAATGGAACCGTTGGAAAATTTGATTCCGGCTGATTACCGAATCTTACCGGCACCGGCGTTAACCCTTCAATCTGGGGGCAGGTTTGCGCCCTGGTTAGAATTGTGCAATAAAAAATGCAACAGGTGAGTAAAAAATATTTCATGTTGATGTGTTGTTAAATACTGAATAAATCAGGTAATTTATTTCCATTCAAATCTAGACTGGCTGTTATTGCAACGGCTCACCCGAAACAGTGATTCCTGCCGTATTACAGCAGAATCACCTGAAACTGGTATTTTTCAGAAAAGCAAATAATAGTGATCAAGTAAACAGTACTTTTATACATCGTCTGAAAATTCCAGGATAAAAATGAAAAATATTCGTCATTATATTTTCCTTGTACTATGCATACAGCTTGCCGTGGGATTTCATTCAATGGCTCAAAACCATAATATTGACAGCCTGCTGAACCGGTTAAAAAATTCCAAAGATGATTCAGTAAACGTTTTCCTTATTACAGCACTTGCCAACGAATATGCTCCATATGATACAGTAAAATCAAAACAATACCTGCAACAGAGCGGAATACTCGCCAAAAAAATAAAATGGGATTATGCTTTGGGAGATCACTATTTTGTAAAAGGGGTTATTGACGTGATTTCTAATAATCGGGATTTATCCATCCGGGACGTAGACACCGCCATCACTTATTTTGAAAAAGTAATCCATGGTTCCCGGCCCAAGAAAGAAGTGAGTGATGCAAAAGTTTACATTGCTACTTGCCTTGGTCAAAAGGCGGATATACTGTCAAAAAGAGGAGAAGAATCAATACCCGTATACCTTGCAGCACTGGAAGCCTGGAAAGCTTCCGAGGATCCCCGTAAAAACCAGGCGATCGGCACTTATTATGGCAGAATATCATCTCTTTATTTCAACCTGAATCAATTTGATAAGGCGCTGGCATACGATAAAATTTCTCTTTCATACATGTTGTTATGCAATAATGAAGAAGCCATTGCTTGGGCGCATATTTATTTATGCGACGATTTTGCCGCATTGAACCAATTAGACTCATCCGTCATTTATCTGGCAAGGGCAAAGCCTACGGTAGAAAAACTAAATAATCATGGCTTGAATATTCAATATTATAATAAGCTGGGGCAAATGAGCCGCAAAAAAAATGATTTCCGGAAAGCAATTCCATATTATGAAAAAGTAATTGCCGAAGCAAAAACGATCAATTCAAATTTTCAATCACTCTCGGCCCGTAAAATGATTGGTGTATGTTATTTAAAGCTGGGTGAATACGCTGCAGCCAGGCAACATTTATTGATGGCACTATCTTCTGTAATGAATGATTCAAGTGTGCGTGCATATGCCACCAGGGAACCAATTGAAATTTTACAGCAACTGGTAATCGTAGAGGAAAAGACAAATAATAAATCACAGGCTTATGATTACCTCAAACAGTTAACTGCTATAAAAGACAGCGCCAACATAGAATCTTCAAAAAAAGCCATCGCTGAAATTGAAAACAAGTACCAGGCCGGCGAGAAAGAAAAAGCGATTATTAAGTTACAAAAGGATAAAGAGATACAGCAACTTTCTATCCGGCAAAAATCTACCCTCAATTATTTTTTGGTGGGTGCGGTGGTTGCATTATTGATTGTTTGCTTTTTAGGTTATCGGAATATCCGCCAGCGTCAAAAACTGGCGAGGCAGCAATATGATTTACAGCAACAAACCATTCGTGAACTGGAAAAAGACAAACAGCTGGTAGCAGTAGATTCGTTGATGAAGGGACAGGAAGAAGAAAGAAGCAGGCTTGCGAAAGACCTTCACGACGGCCTGGGTGGCTTATTATCCGGTGTAAAATTTTCAATTAGTAATATGAAAGACAATTTAATTGTAACACCCGATAACATGGCCGTGTTTGAACGATCCCTGGACATGATCGATACGTCTATCCGGGAACTCCGTCGCGTGGCACATAATATGATGCCTGAAATGCTTACGAAATTTGGCCTGGATGAAGCCCTAAAAGAATATTGTAACAGCATCAACACAACAAAACTGATCAATATAAAATATCAATCGCTGGGCCTGGAAGCAAGGCTCGATAAATCATTTGAAATAATTATTTATCGCATCATACAAGAGCTATTGAATAATATAATGAAACATGCATCGGCAACAGAAGCTTTTGTTCAATTGATACAGGATGGAAACCGGTTAAACATAGTAATAGAGGACAATGGAAAAGGATTCGATGCTACAAATGCAGAGAACAATAAAGGCGCTGGGCTTGCAAATGTGCGCAGCCGGGTTGATTATCTTAAAGGAAGGTTAGACATACATGGCAATCCCGGAAAAGGAACTTTAATCAATATTGAATTCAATACTTAATTATGATACGCGTTTTTATTGTGGATGATCATCCCGTAGTAATTGAAGGTATTCATGCATTGCTGCAGCAGGAAAAAGACATTGAATGGGCCGGACAGGCAATGAATGCAGGTTCCTGTCTTGGTTTTTTTGTTAACCATACTGCCGATGTTATTTTAATGGACATCAGCATGCCCGGAATGGATGGTGTTGAACTTTGTGGAACTGTAAAAGAAAAATATCCGGGCATCTTTATTCTTGGCTTAAGCACATTCAACCAGGGTTTGTATATTAAAAAAATGATGGAAAACGGAGCTTCCGGATACATTTTAAAAAATTCTTCCAAAGAAGATTTATTAAAAGCCATACACACAGTGGCAGCAGGCGGTATCTATTTTAGTGGTGAAGCCGGCACTGCATTGAGAGAATATCAGCAATCGTCAAAAACACAACTACCAGAATTATCTGCGCGTGAAAAAGAAATACTGGGATTGATAGCCGAAGGTTATACCAACCCGCAGATTGCAGAAAAAATATTTCTTAGTTCGTTTACTGTTGACAGTCATAGAAAAAACATTCTTGCCAAACTGAATGTAAAAAATACCGCCAGCCTGATAAGACTGGCAGTAGAAAAAAAACTGATCTGATTTTACAATGTTCCTTTTTTCAATTCCGCTACTGCATGGTTCACCGCACGCGCCGTTAAGGTCATGTATAATATAGAAGGGCTTTGATTACCGGTACTGGCCATGGCGGCACCATCCGTAACAAATACATTTTTGCAGGCATGTAACTGGTTCCATTCATTGAGCATGGATGTTTTTGGATCTTTACCCATACGGCAGCCGCCCATTTCATGAATATCTAACCCAGGTGCCTGTTTGCTATCACGATGTTTGATTTCTTTCACGCCTGCTTTTTCCAGCATTTCAGTTGTCTGTTCAAAAAAATCTTTCAATAATTTTTCATCATTGTCGTCATAACCAACAGAAGTCACCAGTAAAGGAATGCCCCACTGATCTTTTTGATCCTTACTCAACCTAACGTGATTGCTTTCTTTGGGAATGGTCTCTCCCTGCAGATAGGCATACACATGCCAGGGACCGGCTTCTGTCATGGCTTCCTTATAGGTTGATCCTATTTGTTCGGGGCAACGATCGGCATCACCTCTTTGCCGGTAAGCACTGGCAAAGGTGGTATAACCGCCGGCAAAATCTGTGTCTTGTTTGTGCAGGTTACGATAATTGGCAATAATGGTATCGGTTGGATTTCTTCCATAAGTATAACCATTTTCAAAACCATCTATATCTCCGCTTACCCATCCACGGTAGTTATGAAAGCAAACATATTTGCCCAATGTTCCGCTATCATTACCCAAACCATTGGGAAAACGCTTCGAAGTTGAGTTGAGTAATATAAGATCGCTGTTCAGCGCAGATGCGTTGATAAAAATAATTTTTGCGAAAAAATCAGTCGTTTCTTTTGTTAGTGCATCAATCACCCTTACACCCGTTGCTTTGTTTTTCTTTTCATCATAAATAATGGAGTGGACAACTGAGTGTGGACGGATGACAAGCTTACCCGTTTTCATTGCCCATGGCAGCGTGGATGAATTGGAACTGAAATAACCACCAAACGGACAACCACGCATGCATAAATTCCTTGCCTGGCATTTACCCCTGCCCTGTTCAAGATGTATGTCATTGGGTTGTGTAAGATGTGCCCATCGCGCATGCACGAGGTAACGGTTACCATAATTTTTCAGGATGCTTTCTTTCAAATGTTTCTCCACGCAATTCAAATCAAAAGGTGGTAAAAATTCACCATCGGGCATCGATTCGATACCATCTTTGTTTCCACATACTCCAATGAATTTTTCTACATGAGAATACCATGGGGCAACATCTGCATAACGAATGGGCCAGTCCCAACCATATCCAAAACGCTGCGGGCCGGTAAATTCAAAATCACTCCAGCGCTGGCAGGCCCTGCCCCATGTAAGTGATTTACCTCCCACCTGGTATCCCCGGATCCAATCAAATGGCTTTTCCTGTACATAAGGATGATCCTTGTCTTCAATAAAAAAATGCTGGTTGTCTTCTCCATAACCTGCGGCCCTTGTTATTAATGGATTGTTTTTCTTTCTTTCTTCAGTGATGCCACCCCTGTGGGAAAGCTCCCATGGATCTTTGTTAGCAGTTGGATAATCTTTCAGGTGAACAACATCCCTGCCCCGTTCCAGCACCAATGTCTGCAAACCTTTCTCACAAAGTTCTTTGGCGGCCCAGCCACCGCTGATACCTGACCCTATTACTATTGCGTCGTAGGTGTTTTTTATTTTACCGCTGCCGATAATATGAGTGCTGGAAGAATCCTGGGGAGGCATAGACAATCGTTTTAAATTGTTATAACTGGTATGAATTATGAATGCGACTACAATTTATTGAAATGCTTTTCATCCTGCATAAAAATCATAATAATGAAGCTGCTTCCTTATCCAGTAAGACAAATGCATTGAAATGGTTCCTTATATAACTAGCAGGGATTGCCGGTGAAATAATTTCCTCCATTGCTTTTTTTATAATGGAGGCTTTTTTTGCGCCCGTAGCCAGTAACAAGGCAGTACCCGATTGCATGAATTGCGCCAGGCCCAATGAAATTCCTTTGCTCAATGGCGTATCAGAAGAAAAATATTTCTGCCCTACCGATTGTGTTACAACATCCAATTCCACCACATGTGCAAAAAGATCCGGTGAAATGCCGGGTTCATTGAATCCTATATGGCCGTTCATTCCAACACCTACCAGCATTAAATCAATACCGCCCAGTCTTTTTATTATATGATTAATCCGATCGCATTCTGCATTCAAATCCGCAGCCATTGCATTGAAAAAATATATGTTTTCATTTTTAATCTTCAACACATCAAATACTGTTTCATTCAGAAAATGAAAACAACTTCCGGAATTGCCGGGAGGAATACCTACCCATTCATCCAGGCTGATAAACTGAACATTAGAAAAATCAACAAGTTCATTTTTTGCAATGTAAGCCATATGTTGGTAAGTGAGACGAGGAGTATCGCCGCCGGCGAGGCATAATACGGATTGAGGCTTCTTAATGACCTGATCAGTTAATATTCGTGCAGATCTTTCCGCCAGCAATTCAGCATTGTCAAATATTTCTGTATGCATATCAGCAATTATTAAATACTATCTTAACACGGCAACTTACAAATAATTTATGAACCGGCTTAACCTGCTGTGTTGTTTATCAGTCTTAATTTTTGTTCTTTTCTTATCTTTAATTTTTATTCCTAATAATTATCGCTGCCATGAAGTATTTATTTATCCATTGCATTTTCATCTATTTATTTTCAACAAATCTACGTGTAGCACAGAAAAACAAATTATTTGTCAGCACGGTAAACCGGCCGGCGATGTCTGGCACCAATGTTTCATATACCGGTAACAAAGCACCTTTACAGCCACTTCATTTTATAAAATTACCGGTCGGTAGTATTAAACCCAAAGGTTGGATATTAAAATACCTGGAACTGCAGCGGGATGGTCTGACTGGTCACCTGGGTGAAATCAGTGCATGGCTCGATAAAAACAACAATGCATGGTACAGTGGAAACGGACAAGGTGATCATGGTTGGGAAGAAGTTCCCTATTGGCTAAAGGGTTATGGCAACCTGGGTTATATTCTGCAGGACGAAAAAATAATCGCTGAAACAAAATTGTGGCTCGAAAAAGTTTTTCAGAGCCAGCGTCCCGATGGATATTTTGGACCCAGCATCACAGAAACCGATCACCTGAGAAACAAAGGCACTACCCCGGACCTATGGCCAAATATGCTGATGCTTTGGTGTATGCAATCATATTATGAATTTAGTAATGATGCAAGGGTCATTCCTTTTATGACAAAATATTTCAAATGGCAAACAACTGTACCCGACAGCAGTCTGCTAAAAATATATTGGGAGAACAGTCGCGGTGGCGATAACCTCTATAGTATTTATTGGCTGTACAATAGAACCGGTGAAAAATGGCTGTTGGATCTGGCCAATAAAATTCATCGCAATACAGCCAACTGGATGCAGCAGGATAATTTGCCCAACTGGCACAATGTAAATATTGCGCAATGTTTCAGGGAGCCTGCCACTTATTACCTGCAGACCAAAGACAGTGCGATGCTGAATGCAACCTATGATGATTTTAAATTAATAAGAAATTTATACGGGCAGGTTCCGGGTGGTATGTTTGGTGCAGATGAAAATGCACGCAAAGGTTATTCGGATCCGCACCAGGCAATTGAAACCTGCGGCATGGTAGAACAAATGGCTTCTGATGAAATATTAACCGGCATAACGGGCGATCCAATGTGGGCAGATAATTGTGAAGACGTTGCTTTCAATACCTATCCCGCTGCATTCATGCCTGATTTCAGAGCGCTCCGTTATTTAACAGCGCCCAACATGGTAATCAGCGATAGCAAAAATCATGCACCTGGCATCGATAATGAAGGACCATTTCTAATGATGAATCCGTTCAGCAGTCGTTGTTGCCAGCACAATCATGCACAGGCCTGGCCCTACTATTCAGAACATCTTTGGATGGCTACAGCTGATAACGGTCTTGCCGCCATACTATACAACAGCAGTGAAGTAAAAGCGTATGTGGGTAACAGAAAGGGCAATATGGTAATGCTGAAACAAACCACCAATTACCCTTTTGACGAACACATAAAAATAGAAGTGCAAACAGCCGTAACAATTAATTTTCCACTATACCTGCGCATACCAAACTGGTGTACCAACGCCCGTGTAAAAATAAATGGCAACCTGGTAACAGTGAATTCAGTTCCGGATTCTTACCTGCGCGTGCAAAAAGACTGGAAGACCGGCGATATCATTGAGCTGGAATTACCCATGCAATTATCAATAAAAACCTGGCAACAAAACAAAAATAGTGTGAGTGTTAATTATGGTCCGATTACATTTTCATTGAAAATAGACGAATCCTATAAATTAATGGATAGCAAACAATCAGCTATCGGCGATTCCAAATGGCAACCCAACGCAGACCAAACCAACTGGCCATCATTTGAAATTTATCCTGCCAGCTTATGGAATTACGGCCTGCATTTGAATGATAAATTGCCCGAACAACAATTTGAAATAATAAAAAGACCCTGGCCCGCAGATAACTATCCATTTACGCCTGATGCTGTACCGTTGCTTTTAAAAGCCAAAGGCAAACTGATACCTGAATGGACCCTCGACAAATATGGCTTGTGCGATGTATTGCCGCAAAGCCCCATATCGGTGAATACCAATGAACAAACATTGGAATTGATCCCAATGGGGGCTGCTAGACTCAGGATTTCATCTATGCCCGTTGTTAAATAAACAAGGCATTACCTGGATGAACAAAGTAAAAAGCGGTTAACCATCTATGTTATCAATCGTCCACCGCCTGTTGAACCAGAATGGTAAATAACGCACCCGTATTATCTGAAGAACCCTGCGTTTGCTTCATCAAAATAGCAATGATTTTTTCTTTGGGATCAGCATAGTATTGCGTATTAAAATAACCACCCCATGAAAATGTACCGGTACTGCCATGACCAGACTTGTCCTGTCCTTTTTGTGTGACAAGACCAAATGCCAGCCCGTATTGTTGAGTATCGCCCTGGAGATCGCCAACCTGGTTACTGAGAATTGATTGCACCGTAGTGCGACTGAGAATCCTGGTTCCATTTAATTCGCCTCCGTTAAGATACATCTGCAAAAAAGTGGCATAATCCTTTGCCGTACTGGACAAACCTGCTCCACCAGAAAAAAACTTCTTCGCTCCTTTGATTGGATAAGATGGATCATAAAATGTTACCGGGTAATTTATCCATTTATTATTATCGGGTTTTTGTACGGGCACCATTCTCGATGCCTTTTCATCCGGCAGGTAAAACCAGGTATCATTCATGCCCAGTGGTTCAAACAAACGTTTCCGTATAAAGACATCAAATGGCATTCCTGAAATCACTTCAATGAAATAACCCATAACATCCAACCCTTCGCTGTAAGTAAACTTTTCTCCCGGGTTATGATGCAGGGGAAGTTTTGCCAGCTTTCTCACGCTTTCCCCGATTGTTATATTTTCAGTGGTGAATAAATCAGTAATGCCGGCCTTTTTATAAATCATTTTGAATCTTTCATCTCCATCTATCTGTCCATAACCCAGTCCGGAAGTATGTGTAAGTAAATTGCGAATGGTAATCTCACTTTTTGCAGGAACTGTAGTATAACTGGTATCAGCATACTGGAATGACTGCAGCACCTGCGGATTTTTGAATTCGGGAATGTATTTAGAAATAGGATCGTCGAGTTGAAATTTACCCTCTTCATACAACATCATGACCGCGGTAGCCGTAATAGCTTTGCTCTGGGAAGCAATTCTGAAGATATCATCAGTTTTCATTGAGCGACCGGTTTCATTATTGGCGAACCCAAATGCTTTGTTGTAGACTATTTTTCCATTGCGTGCCACCAGCGCAACAATGCCCGGCACTTCGCCTTTTGTAACGGCTGCTTCACACATGGCATCAATCCTTGCCAATCTTTCTTTAGACATGCCCACCGTTTCCGGGCTGGCTTCGGTTAGCGGCGCAGATTTTTTGATTGATTTCGTTTGTGCATTTCCGCTAAATGCAATTGCAAGCAAAAGGAGTGTAAGAAATTGTTTCATGTAAATATTTTATTCAGTCAGCAATCAATAACTTGAAACACAATATAAGTTTTTTCCGAACCAGTTAATTAAAGAACAATTAATTTGTGTGTAATCAATCCATCAAACCCTTTATAATAATGCTGCTGATTAAAATCCAATCGCGTTTCCGCCATCAACACAAAGCGAAGTACCAGTTATATATTTTGATGCATCAGTTGCAAAGAACAACGCAGCGTCGGCTATATCAGCAGGATCTCCAAAATAACCCATGGGTGTTCTTGCCAATACTTTTTGTCTTCTTTCTTCATCACCATTCATTGCTTTGGCCGTCATGTCTGTTGAAATAAAGCCCGGCGCAATCGCATTCACCCTGATTCCCTTCCCCGAAAGTTCCGAAGCCATGGCTCTTGTCATACCTTCGATGGCATTCTTGGATACTGAATACGCTATCACCCTGGGCAATCCATATTTTGCCGCCATCGAACTGATGTTTATGATGCTGCCGCTTCCCTGCCTTTCCATAACCTTCACCACTTCCCGAGACAAACTGAATACCGCGTTTACATTGGTGAGCATAACAGTCTGAAATTCTTCATCCGTCACTTCTGTAAAATCTTTTTTTTGATTAATACCCGCATTATTTACCAGGATGTCGATGCGTTTATACTGCTCCGTTATTTTAGCCACCAATACCGGGATTTCCGCCAGTTTGCTGATATCAAATGAAACGGTGACGGCCCTGTTGCCAAGTTCATCCTGCGCGGCCTTTAATTTCCCCGCGTTTCTGCCAATGATAATGGTAAATATTTCTTGTTCAACAAATTTCCTGGCAATTGCCAGTCCTATTCCGGAGGCGCCACCGGTGACAACGGCAATACGTGGATTGGGTGTATTCATAGTTACTATTGTTCAACTTGTTTAAAAGCAATTTCACTAAAATTACTGGTTTCAGTTGCTTCCTGACATGTACCAGGCGCAATTGAATCGGTTAATAATAGCAAGGCGTTAATTTAGGCATTACAAAATATCCATTTAAAAAAAAGTCAATCATTTCGGGAACATTTTATAAACCATTTGAAGTTACCGCTATACCACAAGAGAATAGTAAATTTAGTGACTGGAATTTAAAATTTTTGCTGATTTTGACAGGTTCAATTCAGGGAAATAATTTTTGCGCATGAAAAAAAGACTCGCCTTGTATTTAATTCTTGTTAGCGGCCTGTTATCAGTCCGTGCACAACTGATCATTACCAGTAAAACCGGTGCACATAGCTTTCCACTTATCAGTTCCGGGAATACCGCCGGAATCTTTTTGGACAGCAATGATTTTGCAGTGGTTAAAAAGGCAGCTACTTTACTACAACGGGATTTCCATCTGGTAACAGGCATCAAACCAATCTTCAATAAGCAATCGACCAATATTATCATTGTGGGCAGTATTGAAAAATCTACGCTTATCAAAAAACTGGTGCACGATAAAAAACTGGATATTTCCAGGCTGGAAGGCCGTTGGGAAGCGTACCAGATAAATACAATTGCAAATCCATTTAAAGGAGTTGACAACGCATTGGTAATAGTGGGCAGCGACCGGCGGGGAACGGCATATGGAATTTTTGAACTCTCAAAACAGATCGGTGTGTCACCCTGGTATTGGTGGGCCGATGTACCTGTAAAGAAAAAAACGGAGCTGTATGTGAAAAAGAACAACACATTTATAGATTCACCAAAAGTAAAATACCGGGGCATTTTTATAAACGACGAAGCACCCGCATTGAGCAACTGGAGTATGGAAAAATTTGGTGGCTTCAACCATACATTCTATTCCAACGTTTTTGAATTGATTCTTCGCTTGAAAGGAAATTATTTATGGCCGGCTATGTGGGGGCATGCATTTTATGATGACGACAGTTTAAATATAAAAATGGCAGACGAATATGGAGTGGTGATTGGCTCTTCCCACCACGAGCCTTTGATGCGGGCGCATGATGAATGGAGAAGGTATGGTACCGGCAAATGGAATTATGACAGCAATGAGGTAAAATTGAAAGAATTCTGGAAACAGGGAATGCGCCGGGCCAGTAATGAAAAGATAGTCAGCATTGGCATGCGGGGCGATGGAGATGAACCCATGACAAGAGAAACCGCCACTAGCCTGCTGGAAAGAATTGTAAAGGATCAACGCGGCATTATTGAAGAGGTAACCGGCAAACCTGCAAACCAAACGCCACAGCTATGGGCTTTGTACAAGGAAGTACAGGATTATTATGATAAAGGAATGCGGGTACCCGATGACGTTACATTATTATTATGCGATGACAACTGGGGCAATATCCGTAAGCTGCCAAAACTGAGCGACAAACCAAGAAGTGGTGGTTATGGAATTTATTATCATTTCGATTATGTGGGCGATCCACGCAATTACAAATGGCTTAACACAAATCCTATTCCGAGGGTTTGGGAACAAATGCATCTCGCTTATTCCTATGGAGTTGATAAAATCTGGATAGTGAATGTGGGCGACATCAAACCGATGGAATTTCCTATCTCCTTCTTTCTAGACTATGCTTGGAATCCATCAAAAATTGCTGCAGATGATCTAAAAAAATATACGCAGCAATGGGCCGCTGCGCAGTTTGACAATAAACATGCTGCAGACATAGCGGATATTATTGCTACATACAGCAAATACAATGGAAGGCGAAAACCAGAATTATTGGACGAAAATACTTATAGTATCTATAATTACGGAGAGGCAGAAAAAGTAACATTAGAATATAATAATTTATTGGCAAAAGCAGAAAAGCTCAATAAGGAATTACCAGCCGAATATAAGGATGCGTACTTTCAATTGGTACTTCACCCTGTAAAAGCATGCGCTAATCTTCAGGAATTATATACTAATGTGGCTTTAAATAAATTTTGGTATGCTTCTAAGGTTGGCGAGACCAACTACTATGCTGATAAAGCACAACAAAACTATATTAATGATTCGCTAATTACTCTTCAATATCATCAAATCATGAATGGTAAATGGAACCATATGATGGACCAGACACATATTGGCTATACTTACTGGCAACAGCCACCGTTTCAAAAAATACCGGCGTTAAAATATCTCCCACCAGATTCGATCCGGCAGGTAGAAGTAGTAAAGGGCATCCCTGTAGTTTTTGGAAAAGGTCCATACCCTAAAATGCATTCCGAGTTTTCTAATTATGTTTCCATTGAAGCTCCACATTATACAAAGGCCATCAACTCAAACAAGGTTAAATGGAAAGTATTACCGGATCTTGGAAGAACCGGCGATGCAATAACAACTTTCCCGGTAACAGCCGCCGACGAAAATGCGACTGCCAATTCACCGCAGCTTCAATATGAATTTTATACTTACAGTAAAGGAGTGGTAAAATTAAATTTATACTTCTCCCCTACGCTGAATTTTCATAACAATCCTGAAGGCTTACAGTATGCCGTAGCAATAGACGATGAACAACCACAAATGATAAGTATTAATAAAGACGTAAATAATCAAAAAACCTGGGAAGGTTGGGTAGCAAATAATATCATCATCAAAACATCGGCTCACCAGATAGATAAACCAGGTAAGCATATTCTAAAATATTATATGGTTAGCAGTGCTGTTATCCTGCAAAAGCTTGTATTGGATTTGGGTGGATTGAAAGAGAGTTATCTTGGTCCACCAGAAACAAAATAGCTAACATTTTTAAGAATGTAAAGGTTAATCTGGCAGATGAGTTGATTGGTAGTGGCAAAGGGTGGGTCACCCTTGAAGCGCGGCTCACTCTGAACAATAAAATCGACAAAAATTGAAATTATTTAAAGCTGTCAAAAGAATAACTTCAGCAAACAAGCAAGTGAGAAAAATAAATATTTTTTCTATTTGTATAACAATGCTATTACAATTTCTCTCACTGAATGCAATAGCAAATATCCGTTTACCGAAACTGGTAAGTAACGGCATGGTTATGCAAAGAAATACCCAACTGATTATCTGGGGTTGGGCCGATCCGGGAGAAAAAATACAGGTTCAATTTGCAGGTCACGTATACAATACAATTACCGGAACTGATCTCAAATGGCGCATAATGATACCCGCTATGAACGCAGGCGGACCTTATCAAATGAAAATAGATGGCAATAACCATTTAGAATTGAATGATATTCTTATTGGAGATGTCTGGCTCTGTTCAGGGCAATCCAATATGACAATAACGATGGAACGGGTAAAAGAAAAATACCCGGAAGACATAGCAGCGAGTGAAAATAACTTGATCCGCTATTTCTTTTTGGCAACGCATTACAATTTCAATCAACCAGAAGAAGATATTCCAGCTGGTAAATGGGAAAGCGCCAACCCGCAAACCATTTTGCGTTTTAATGCAGTGGGGTATTTTTTTGCCAGGGACATCTTTGAAAAATATCATGTACCCATCGGATTGATCAATGCAAGTGTTGGTGGAACACCAGTTGAATCATGGATAAGCAGTGACGCATTGCAAGCATTTCCAAACTATCTGTCTATAGCTGAAAAATTTAAAGACAGCCTGTATACAGATAGCATTAAAAAACGGGATGCGGAAATTAACAACAAATGGTATGAATACATCGGTAAAAATGATAGTGGATTGGCTGGCAAACTTCCCTGGTATGATACTTCTTACGAGGCATCTGGTTGGAAGACCATGCAAGTGCCGGGCTACTGGGATCAGCAGGGACTAAAATCTTTTAATGGTGTTGCCTGGTTTCGTAAAGTAATCAGTGTGCCCCAAACTTTTCGCGGTAAACCTCTAAAATTATTTATGGGAAGAATCATTGATGCTGACTATGTTTATGTTAATGGAACACTGGTTGGCAATATCACTTACCAATATCCGCCCCGCCGCTACGAGATACCTGCAGGCATTCTAAAACCAGGGATGAATATTATAACGGTCAGGGTTATCAGCAATTCGGGAAAAGCTGGATTCGTACCCGACAAACCCTACTTCTTAACAGATGGAAATGCCAAATTTGATTTGAAAGGGAGTTGGCAATACAAGATCGGCGTACAATCGGCACCGTTACAAAATAACACCCCCAATATTAGCTACCAGCCTACTGGAATGTTTAATGGAATGATAGCTCCTTTATTGAATTATTCGATAAAAGGTATTTTATGGTACCAGGGTGAAAGCAATACCGGGCATCCTGAAGATTATCACGCTTTATTCAATGCGATGATCAAGGACTGGCGAATACAATGGAAATTGGGTAACGTACCATTCCTATTTGTGCAATTACCCAACTATGGCGACACAACGGATAATCCAACAGAAAGTAAATGGGCATTGTTAAGAGAACAACAATTACAAACATTGGCCACTATAAATACTGCGATGGCCGTGACCATAGATATCGGGGAATGGAACGACCTGCATCCCCTGAATAAAAAAGATGTCGGAAAAAGATTGGCGCTTGCCGCAATGCACCTGGCTTACGCTGATAAAACAATAACGTATTCCGGGCCCTTGTTTCAATCAATGAAAATCAACAACAACAAAATCATTGTTGAATTTACAAATACCGGTACGGGTTTAACTGCAAAAGATGGTAATCAATTGCGGCAATTCGCCATTGCAGGTGCTGATAAAAAATTTGTGTGGGCGAAAACCAAAATAGAAAATACTAAAATAATTGTATGGAATGAAACAGTTTCACATCCTATGTTTGTTCGTTATGCATGGGCCGATAATCCAATTGGCGCAAACCTCTGTAACAAAGAAGGTTTGCCTGCATCACCCTTCAGAACGGACAAATAATTATTAATTTCTTTTATAGAAAAAAAAAGACACATGTTATTAATCCAATTTCACAGTATAATTAATCCAATCGTACTGGTAAGTCTCTGTATGAGCTCCTGTATTTGTTTATCAGCACAAAACAATGAACCGTGGAACCATAAAAAATGTGCTGTTGTGTTAACTTATGATGATGCCATCAACCAACACCTGGACAATGCCGTACCGGTATTGGATTCACTTGGATTGAAAGCAACTTTTTATATCACCGGGTATTCTTCTTCTGTAAGAGAAAGGCTGAATGAATGGAAAAGAATTGTGACCCATGGTCATGAACTGGGCAACCATACCATGTTTCACCCATGCGATGCCAGTATTGCGGGGCGCAGCTGGGTAAAACCAGAATATGATTTAAGCAAATACAATATCCGTCGCATAGTAGATGAAACAAGGACAACCAACGTGTTGCTGCAATCAATGGACGGCAAAACAAAAAGAACATTTGCCTATCCATGCGGCGATATGAAAGTGGGTGATACTTCTTTTATCGATTTGCTGAAAAATGATTTCATTGCAGCAAGAGTTGTCAATAACCAGATGCACGGCATAAATAATATTGATTTGTACAAAGTGGATTGTTACCTGGTGAACGGGCAAAGCGGCGACGAATTAATTGCCTGGGCAAAACAGGCCATGGAAACCAACTCATTGCTGGTAATACTTTTTCATGGAGTTAATGGAGGCAATTCATTAAATGTTTCATTGCCGGCGCACCGCCAATTTTTGCGATTTCTCAAACAACATGAAAAAGATATCTGGATTGCGCCGATGCTAACAGTTGCAGAATACATAAAAAAATATCAGTCACAATAATTATTCCTGCTATGAAAAAAATATTGAGTTTGATTCTTATCAATTTTTTGTTTGCAATCATTGCAAATGCACAGTTTGGCAGGCTATCGCCGGCAGATAGTCTCCGACGTGACAGCATTAACCGTGTTACACAAAATGATCATGCGCAAATGCTAAAGCAATTGAATATACAGTCGGTCCGTACCGGTGCTGATGGAAACAATCCAAACGCACCGAACGCCGCCAACTATGATGAATCAAAAGCAAATCCATTTCCCAAACTTCCGGATCCACTTATTTTAAAGAACGGGCAAAGAATAATGAATGCTGCTGACTGGTGGAATAAAAGACGTCCTGAAATTGAAGAAGATTTTAACAAAGAAATTTATGGCAGGCTCCCAAAAAATATTCCGGGCGTAAAATGGGAACTGGTCAAAGACACAATTGAAATGGACGGAACTGTGCAGGTGCATACAAGAAAGTTGATCGGTCATGTTGAAAATAGGGCTTATCCTTCAATCTCCGTAAATATTGATTTGAGTTTGTCTACACCCACAGCAGCAACAAAACCTGTTCCGGTAGTGATGGAACTCAGTTTTATTTTCCCTCCGGGTTTTCACTTTCCCACACCTGCACGTGATAGTAGTAAACCCGAACCACTTACCTGGCAGCAGCAAAGCCTTGCAAAAGGATGGGGTTATGCAGTATTGATACCCGTTAGTATACAAGCAGACAACGGTGCGGGATTAACGCAAGGCATTATTGGATTGACCAATAAAGGACAATTCCGCAAACCCGATGATTGGGGTGCCCTACGTGCCTGGGCATGGGGTGCCAGTCGTGCGATGGATTATTTTGAAACTGATAAGACAGTTGATGCCAAACATATTGCTATTGAAGGTCACTCACGGTATGGCAAAGCCGCACTTGTTACGCTTGCCTATGATAAACGCTTCGCTGCCGGTTTTATCAGTTCTTCCGGTGAAGGGGGAGCGAAATTGCACCGGCGCAATGCTGGTGAGATTGTTGAAAATCTAACGGGTGCAGGCGAGTATCATTGGATGGCAGGCAATTTCATAAAATATGGCGGACCCTTAAACTGGGGTGATCTGCCGGTAGATTCGCATGAACTGATTGCTATGTGTGCGCCAAGACCTGTTTTTATCAGTAGTGGCGATAAGGGGGATGCATGGGTGGATGTAAAAGGGATGTTCATGGCGGCTGTTGCTGCGGGCCCCGTATATAAATTATTAGGGAAAAAAGATTTGGGTACCAATAAGTTTCCTGCAATTGAAAATGGTTTGATGGAAGGTGAGATTGCATTTCGTCAGCATAGCGGTGGTCATACACCTGGTCCCAACTGGCCCAGCTTCCTTGAATTTGCAGCGCGCTATTTTGAATAAGAAGTTTAATTTTAGAATAAGTACTCATCATCGCCGGTCTAATATTTTAAATAGTTAAATCATTAATTCATGCATAAATTTCTCTGTGTAATTACTATTTGTGTAATTACTAACCTGTTATTTTCCCCGGATAATTTGAATGCACAGCAAGTAAAGGGTCTCAATGAATATTATCAAAAATACTTCACCATTGGCGTAGCGGTTTCTCCGCAAACCTGTAAAAAAGAAGATGAAAGTAATCTGGTAATTGAACAGTTTGGCAGTATTACACCAGAGAATGCCATGAAGATGGGTCCTATTCATCCTAAAGAAAACGAATATTACTGGAAAGATGCAGATTCAATTGTTGCATTTGCGAAGGCGCATCACTTAAAAATACGCGGACATTGTCTATGCTGGCACAATCAAACTCCGAATTGGCTGTTTGTTGATTCTGCCGGTAAGACCGTCAGTAAGGACGTGCTATTACAAAGATTGAAAGACCATATTACAACTGTTGTTAGCCGTTACAAAGGAATTATTTATGCCTGGGATGTTGTGAATGAAGTGATCTCTGATAAACCGGAGGAATATTTCCGTAATTCGCCCTGGTATAAAATATGTGGCGAAGATTTTGTTGCCAAAGCTTTCGAATTCGCACATGCTGCGGATCCCAATGCATTGCTTTTCTATAATGACTATAATGAAATCAATGCAGTTAAAAGAGAAAAAATCTATACACTGGTCAATAAACTAAAAACAGCTGGCATACCCATACATGGCCTGGGTATGCAGGGCCATTGGGCCATCAACGAACCTTCGGCCTCTCAATTGGACAGCACTATCAGGCGTTTTGCAATGCTTGGGTTAAAACTCCAGGTTACCGAACTGGACATTTCCGTCTACGCAAAAGAACACAATACAAGGGAAAGTCAGCCTGCAGATACAAACACTAATTTCAGCGACGAAAAAGAAAAAAAACAAATGGAGATGTATGCCATGTGTTTTAAAACCTTCAGAAAATATAAAAGTGTTTTATCAGGCATTACCTTCTGGAATGTTTCAGATCGTAGTAGCTGGTTAGACAATTTCCCTGTGCGGGGTAGAAAAGATTACCCGCTTTTATTCGACAAAGACTTAAAACCAAAAAAAGCTTTTTGGGAAGTAGTTAAGTTTTAAAGAAGTCGGCATGCATTTGCAACGCCGGGTTCTCATTCGAATCATGTACATTAGCAGTATAACGTTGCAAAATGAAAAAAAGAACCTTTATCAAACTTTCTTCTATGGCCATCACGGGTACCATCTTATCTCCATTGGTTGATTTTGCGCAGGATGATAAATTGATAAACTGGGCTGGCAACCTTCAATACAGCACGAACAAACTTCAGTCACCACAAACCATTGCAGCACTACAGGAACTAATCAGGAAATATAAGAAACTAAAAATACTGGGTACCCGCCATTGTTTTAATAATATTGCCGATTCAAAAGATAATTTGATTTCGTTGCAGGCAATAGAACCAGTGATGCAGATTGATGAAAAAAACCATACCGTTGATGTGAGTGGTGGAATTCGTTATGGCCGTTTGGCTGAGCATTTACAAAAAAATGGTTTTGCGTTGCATAATCTTGCATCGCTTCCTCATATTTCTGTAGCAGGTGCCTGTGCAACCGCTACGCATGGTTCAGGAAGTAAAAATGGCAATTTATCTTCTGCCGTAGTGGGAATGAATATCATCAATGCTTCGGGAGATTTGGTGAAACTGAGCAAGCAAAAAGATGGAGAACATTTTATGTCGGCTGTAGTGAACCTCGGGGCATTGGGTGCCGTTACCCAATTGACGCTGGATATACAACCTACTTTTAATGTGCGACAGGATGTGTATGAAAATCTTCCCTTCTCTGTATTGAAAGATCATTTCGAGCAAATATTTTCCAGTGGTTACAGCGTGAGTCTTTTCACAGACTGGCGAAATAAGAATTTCAGTGAAGTATGGATAAAGCGCCGGATCAAAGACGGCGAAACCATTCAGCTGGCACCCGATTTTTTTGGATCAAAACCAGCCACAAAAAACCTGCATCCCATTGTTGAACTGTCTGCCGAAAATTGTACAGAGCAAATGGGTGTGCCCGGCCCCTGGCATGAAAGACTTCCCCATTTTAAAATGGGATTCACCCCCAGCAGCGGCAAAGAATTACAATCAGAATATTTCGTACCACGGCAACACGCATACGAAGCTATTATGGCTGTTGAGAAACTACATGAAAAAGTTAGTCCGCATTTAATGATAACAGAAATCCGCACCATTGATGCAGATAATTTCTGGATGAGCCCCTGCTATCAGCAACCCAGTGCAACCATCCATTTCACCTGGAAACAGGAATGGACCGAAGTAAAAAAATTACTGCCGCTGATTGAAGCGCAATTGGCACCTTTCAATGCAAAACCCCATTGGGGAAAATTATTTACCATCGCTCCTCAGCGACTTGCTTCATTATATAAAAAGCTTCCTGAATTCAAACAAACAATTGCACATTATGATGCTTCCGGTAAGTTCAGGAATGAGTGGCTGGACAAAAATATTTTCGGTATTTGATTTCTTGCAATCGCAATTTGCAATCCCAGGTCGTAACTTCTTATTTTAATACACGTAAAACACCGGGCAATTATTTAATGCTGTCCAGCCTGATATCAAAATACAGTGGCGCGTTAGAAGGAACAACACCCGGTACTCCTTCACAACCATAAGCAAGCGCAGATGGGATAAGTAGTTTAATACGACCGCCGGATTTAATTTTCACCAAACCATATTGCAACCCTTTGATCAGGCTATCCAACTGGTACCTCACACTGGTGACAGTGGAATCAAAATAGGTACCGTCCATATAACGGCCGGCATATTTTACATACACTTTTGAATTGGACAGCGCAACAGCACCCGTGCCTGGATCAATAACTTCATAATACAACCAGGAAGTATCCGGCACCGGGTTCACATTGTATTTCTTTGCAAAAGCAAGCAAAAAGCCTGAGTCTTTCGCAGGCAAAATTCCGGTACAGGTAAAACTATTGTTACCCGATTTACTACAGCTCATTACATACAACACAATACCGGTACAAGCCATCGCAATAAACAATTTCTTCATTTAATTTTTTTTGTTTTGTTGAAAAGCAGCAACCATTTTAAAGCAGCTGCCGAAATCACAGGCGAAGCTATTAAAAGCATGTCAATTATTATAGACGGCTCAGGATCCGCGAACGTTATTTCGTAGTTAAATTACCATGGCACTTCATTACACATTTTTATCACTACTACCTCATCGGCGCTGCCCAGTAGCAGCAGGATTGAATTCGAGTTTAAAATCAATTTAGTTTCTCATCTTTGAAAAAATTTCTATCCTCCATGTTAATTATTGACGCGCATCTTGATCTCAGCATGAATGCTATGGAATGGAACCGTGATCTCCGCAAGCCTGTACATGAAATCCGTGAAAGAGAAATGGGTATGACGGACAAGCCTGACCGCGGAAACGGAGTTGTATCCCTTCCTGCTTTGCGAAAAGGGAATATTGGTTTGGTGGTGGCTACACAAATTGCCAGATATGTGGCACCGGAAAATAAATTAAGCGGGTGGCATTCTCCGCAACAGGCTTGGGCGCAAACTCAGGCGCAGCTTGCATGGTATAAGATCATGGAATCAGAAGGTGAGATGGTGCAGGTACTTGATTTGAATAGCCTGGAAAATCATATCAACAGATGGAATGATGGCACACCCAATGACACAAAACCAATTGGCTATATGCTAAGTTTGGAAGGTGCAGATTCACTTGTTTCTATTGAACATCTTGAAACAGCACATCAGTATGGATTGCGTGCAGTAGGTCCTGCTCATTACGGTCCGGGCCGCTATGCAAATGGTACAGATGCAACCGGTGCCATGGAAGCGGCTGGTATTGCATTGTTGAAAAAAATGGAATCCCTTAATATTATTCTTGATGCTACACATCTATGTGATGATGCATTCTGGCAGGCAATGGATCATTATAACGGACCGGTCTGGGCCAGTCATAACAATTGCAGAAGTCTGGTCAATCACAACCGTCAGTTCAGTGATGAAATGATAAAAATTTTGATTGAACGAGGTGCAGTCATTGGAGGCGCCATGGATGCATGGATGATGGTACCCGGTTGGGTGAGAAAACAATCGACGCCGCAATCAATGAATTGCAACCTGGAAAAATTAATTGACCACATGGATCATATTTGTCAGCTTGCAGGCAATTCATTGCACATAGGAATGGGTACAGACCTGGACGGCGCCTTTGGAAAAGAGCAATGTCCTTATGATTTGGATACCATTACTGATCTTCAAAATATTCCAGCTCTATTATCAAAGCGCGGTTATGCGCAAGCAGATATAGAAAATGTTATGCATGGTAATTGGGTGAGGTTTTTGAGGAATGCCTGGGCATAAATTGATTTGGAAATGCCTTGGACCAGCACTCTCATCAAACACGTCATTCCCGCGAATGCGGGAATCTCCTTAATTATAGTTTAACCTCATTTGATCAGTTGCACGTCATTCCCGCGAAAGCGGGAATCTCCTTAATTATAGTATAAACTCAATGGAGGTGCCTGCCTCCGCAGGCATGACGGCAAGTGCCAGATTAATCACTGAATTTCTTCATTTGGAAATCATTAAGCTGAGTGCAGTGTTTGATTTGAAAGTTCTCGGGATCAACTTAAACGGGAAGACAATAATCAGGAAAAGAGTTGCACGTCATTCCCGCGAATGCGCGAATCTCCTTAATCGAAAGCGCGAACGTCATTCCCGCGAATGCGGGAATCTCCTTAATTATAGTTTAACCTCATTTGATCAGTTGCACGTCATTCCCGCGAAAGCGGGAATCTCCTTAATCATAGTATAAACTCAATGGAGGTGCCTGCCTTCGCAGGCATGACGGCAAGTGCCAGATTAATCACTGACTTACTTCATTTATAAAACACTAAGCTGAACGCATAGTTTGATTTGAAAGTTCTCGGGATCAACATAAACGGGAAGACAATAATCAGGAAAAGAGTTGCACGTCATTCCCACGAAAGCGTGAATCTCTTTAAGCAAAAGCTGGAACGTCATTCCCGCGAATGCGGGAATCTCCTTAATTATAGTTTAAACTCAACGGAGGTGCCTGCCTCCGATGGCGAAAATTCTATTCACCAATCATTTTCATTTTCTCAAATCTCAATACACTTCCACATTTGAAATAACCGGACAAGCTTTTGCAGCAGTAATATTTACTTTTATTTTATTCGTTTCTACCGATTCAATTTTTAAAATACGCTTGTACCCAATGGTAGTGGCATCTGCTACTTTATGCCACGCATTATCTTTCCATACTTCAACATTGAATGCTTTTACCCGCTGTCCTAATTTTATATACTCCTGCAGCATGATATATTTTACGATTGCTGCTTTTGCCAAATCAATTTCAAAACTACCGGTTGTAATACCATCGTCAGTGGCCCAGTAAGTATTTTTATTTGCATCGGTAATTTGCGTTCCTGAAAAAATATTTGAATTTCCGCGGTAACTGCTGGTTTTCACTTTTGCGTTCTTTGCAATATTGTTTGAAAATGTTTTATCCAGTAATGCTTTAAATCCTTTCAACGACTTCACATCATTTTCATGAAAAAGACCGCGTTTATCTGGTGGAATATTTAATAGCAAGGTTGAACCCCTTCCAACAGACGTCAAATAAATTTCAAATAATCTTTCCGGCGATTTAACGAGCGAATCTTCTGCCGCATGATAAAACCATCCTGGTCTGATAGATACATCTACTTCAGCCGGTATCCATTTGTTTCCATCAGGTGATCCTGTATTCAATAATTGTTCAATTCCTGGTTTACCGGCAAATAATGTATCTACCGAAATGGTATTCCAATTGGTTTCACCAGCAGTTCCTCTCTCATTACCTACCCAACGTACACCCGGACCCGCGTCACTAAAAAAAACTACATTGGGTTGAATACTACTTACCATCTTCAGCGTAGCCGGCCAGTCGTAATAAGTTGCACCATTTATCTTTCTTGCCTCCCGTGCACCGCCATAATAACCTGTACCACCATTGGCACCATCAAACCACATTTCTACAATAGGTCCGTATTGCGTAAACAATTCTTTTAACTGGTTGCGGTAATATTCTATATAGGCAGGCTTGCCATAGTCGGCATGGTTCCTGTCCCACGGTGACAAATACACGCCGAATTTCAAACCGTTCTTTTTTGCCGCGTCGCTTACTTCTCTTACTATATCCCCCTGACCATTTTTATACGGGCTGTTTTTTACAGAATGTTCAGTGTATTTGCTGGGCCATAAACAAAATCCATCGTGATGCTTACAGGTTAGTATCAGCGTTTTGAACCCTGTTGCTTTTAAAGTAGCGGCCCACTGACCTGCATCCAGATGAGTTGGATTAAAAATGGATTCACTTTCATCACCATTGCCCCATTCAAGACCGGTAAAAGTGTTGGTGGTAAAATGGACGAATGCATTGGTCTCCATTTCATGCCAGGCCATTTGTGCAGGGGATGGAATGGGAAGCAATGCTTTTGGTGCCGCTATTTTTTTGTTTTGAGCAATTAATTGTAATGTAGACAGCATGATTGTCAGAAAAAAGAAAAGCCGGGTTTGTTTGTTATACATCTGGTATAATTGAAAAAGTATTAAATAAGGATTTATGCAATATAATGCAAAGTCTTTTTCACAATGCTTATCCATTTGCGCGCAATCAATTCATGACCCGCGGGCATGGGGTGCACCCCATCCCATATCCAGTAAGTAGCCGGCGCTTTCTCAAGCATTGCATTGAACGCATCCTGTAGTGGAATAAAAATGGCATTGAATTCATTGCAAAGGTTTCTGACAATAGTTTGCCGCGCCTTTATTTCAGGCACCCATTTTTCATTCGCCCTTATCATTGGGTAAAGGAACGGTTCGCAAAGCACGAACCTGATACCTGGCAATTTTTCCCTGGTTTGTTTCAGCAATGATCGGTAAACCTCTTCAAACTTTTTTGCGTCAACCGGATCCGTTCCCTCAAATACACTATTAACATCGTTTATACCAATCAGTACACTGAGTACATCAGGTTTCAGATCAATGGTATCTTTTTGCCAACGGCCCGCCAGGTCAGTTATCTTATTACCGCTGACACCGCGATTGTAAAAATGAAAATTCTTCCCTGGTTGTTCGTACCCGAGTCTGCTTGCTATCAGGTATGCATAACCGTGACCCATTACATGATTCCAGTCATCGTTCCGGCTGCGATTACCATCTGTTATGGAATCACCCTGGAACAAAATGATCGAATTGTTCCCACCACCGCCAGGAAATAAATTGCTTTCAGGCACAGCATTCAGCAAATTTGCTGATGCAATTGAACACGCTCCTGCAACAGCAATTTTTTGAATAAAAGATTTTCTCGACTGATTATTCTGAGCTGTCATGGAACTTTATATTGTACTGAAAAGATACAGTTTTGTACATAATAACCATTAGAAAGTCATAGTAATAATAAGGTTGGTCTTTAACAACTACTGCATCGATATTACCGTATATATTTCGGTAGCGGTACTTGTTTAAAGAAGAATCATAGTGCTTCCTGGCTTGCATTTTTGGAAAAAAAATCCGGAAACGGGAATAACATTATGCATATTATCTCACAAGGGGGTGATAAACAATATTTTTTTAAAAGGCATGGAATTGGTTTTATCATGCCAAACCCCGAACCCTATTATATGGATTCAAAACTATTAGAAATGCTATTAAAAGAAAGAGAAATGGTTGCCAACGAACTTCAAAACGAAATCAACCAATCACTTGCATCCGTGTTGTTGTGGATTCAGTGCGCAGTAAAAGAAAATGAATTGTACGGAGATCCTTCCCTTCAACAGGCAGAGACTAATTTAAGGGAGACCATTGAGCGTTCTCGCGCACTGCATTATTCAATTACAAAGAATTTACGGGAATATGAACAACTTATTAATATTCAAACGCTGGAAAAATCGGGTAATAAAATTTGATGCCGTTGCTGAAAATTTCTGTAGCTAAAAAAAGACCCTTACTATGGTCCAGTAAGCAGCTATTAATGAAATAAGAATAGATAACGGGTACACCAGCTTTTTCCTGTAACCCTCTTTCTTACCAAACGGGAAAATAATTAAAGCAAATACGCCCACAATAACAACCACCTGCCCCAACTCAACACCCAGGTTAAAAGAAAGGATGGACGTAAAAAAATTATTACGTGGCAAACCTGTTTCATTCAATGCACTTGCAAAACCCATTCCATGTATCAGTCCAAACATAAATACAATCAATATCCGCCAGGGTTTTAATTCTGTGAGTAACATATTTTCTACCGCTACGAAAAGAATGGATAAAGCAATGATGGGTTCTACTACGGCACCGGGCGCTACAATCATATTCTTCATACTTAGTGCCAGCGTAATCGAATGTGCCACGGTAAACGCAGTGGCTTGCCACAAGATGGTTTTTATTTTTGTACTCAATAAGCACAATCCGATCACAAACAAAATATGATCGAAGCCTTGCGGAATGATATGCCGAAATCCCAGTTTTAGGTAATACCAAACCACATGCCCCGTGGGTGCTTTTTCCAGCACATAATTAATGGTATGCGCAAATAAATGACTGGCCAACAACAAAGCCGCCAGTAAAAAACATCCTCGCACTGAAAAACGGTATGCGGTTGACTGCATCACTTCAATTAAAGTGTTTGCAGTGTATTGATTCCATCAGCTTTCAGGTTGATTGCTATATTTGCATTATTCATCAGTGCCTGCTGCAATAATTTTTTTGCCTGTACCTTATCACCGGTTTTGGAATATATCAAACCGGTTCTGCAAAGTAAGGTTGGATTTTTACTACCGGTTTTTAATGCTACGGCTGCATAAGGCAATGCTTTCGCAAAATCTCCCTTACAATAATATACCCAGGCAAGGGTTTCGTTTACGTCAATATTATCAGGGCGACGATTGTATTCGGCCAATGCATGCTCCAGGGCTTTATCATAATTATTTACTTTCAGGTATGCATAAGCCAACTCTCGATCTGCGTAGTGCCCGATATTATCATTGTTTTTTCCCTGCTGGGCGTCCTTACTCATACCCTCAATGACGCTTTTAGCAATCGCCGTTGCTTTGTCATTATCTCCTGATAATTTATAAGCTTCTACCAATTCTTCTTTAAAAGAATAATCGTTCACAAGTGAATCTGCTGAACCATACAAGGCAATGGCTTTGCTATAGGCTTTTGCTGCCATTGCAAGGCGTGCCATTCCGGCTATGGCGTATGCATAAGAAGGTCGTGCATTCAATGCAAGCGTATAATACATTTCCGCATTTCTCAGATCGCCGCTGTTCTCATACAAGTGTCCCAGTTGAACTCTTGCCCATTCTGTTGTTTCATCTCCGGGTATACCCGCTTGCACCGCAAGTTTCATGGCTTCAATTGCACCGGGATAATCGCCATAAATTTCACGCAGGTAAGAAATGCGGGAATAAGATCTGATATCGGGACGGATGGAAACCATTTTATCCGCTTTGGTAATTGCAGAATCATAATTGCCCATTTCAACATTTCCATCTACAAGTATTCCATATACAAAAGCATTGTAGGGATTAATGGATTGTGCCTTTTGAGCGGCAGTCAATCCATCTGCAAAATGATGTTGGGATAAATAGATAAGTGATTTGAGTGTTAATGCATCGAAATTACCTGAATCAGCCTTCAATACATCATTGATATATTTCATAGCCGCCATATCATAATATACATAGTTACCGGTTACACGAGCTTCCTGTATAAATAAACCGGCAAGCGCATTTAATGATTTGGTATCTGCCGGATTTGTTTTTACTGCATTCAACAAGGCCTCCGCTCTTTTACGGGTACTCTCCCACTCTTCCGGTTGCGCAATCGCTTTACGATCCTGCAAAGTATAATTAGCCGCTGCCTGGCTTTTTTCATCCTTGTTATATTTAAAAATGATAAGGCCAATTACAGCAATAAATACAACCAGTACAAGGGTATAAATGGTGTTTTTTTTCATAACAGCAGTATTAACTTATTTAGAGACAGGAAATGCAACAGGGGTAAACAAGGGCAGAGCTGGTATCTACGGATAAAAAGAAGATTTGGTTTGAACCAAACTAAAAAAGTCCGCAGTGGTGCTGCGGACTTACATTAACGAACCATACTTATATAAACTATTGTTTCACTAAACGAATGGATTGTTTGGCAACGCCGTTAATAATGGTATTTACAAAGTATATGCCCTTACCCAGGTTACCTGTATTCCAGGACAGGTTATAAGTACCTGCTGCCTGTTGTTTGTTTTCCAGAACCCTTACTTGTTTGCCGGAAGCATCGAACACGGCAATGGTAATTTTGGAAGGTTTAACCAGGTGATAGCGGATGGTATTATTATTTATTACCGGGTTGGGCGTTGCCGTTACGAAAACTTCCGGTGAAGAAAGTTCGAGGGCACTTGTTTTGGCTGTGATTATCTGTTGTGGCATTGCTTTTACATTGAGCGGAACACTATTATCATTAAATGCAAGACCGCAGCAGGCGTTGGTTCCGGACCATGGCGTTTGAACGTATGGAAAGGATGTTTTAAAACTGGTATCATTTGCGTTGACGCCGGTATTATAGGTGAGCACATTCAGCAGATTTGGGGTAACAGGGTTTACATCACCAGCTGTATAATCATCATACCAGAGACCAATAGCCGCTAATGCTACACCGCTTACTGCCTGCAATTCGATCCGGGTTACATCATCTTCCAGTCTCCGGCCATTCGGAAAGCCGTCCATATTGGGAATGAACTCCAATGCTGTATTACAATTGTACGCCGGGTCTGTTAATCCCAAAACAGCCGCCTGCACAATACCCAGGTTGCTGAATTTTGGATCATCGCGAGGAGTAACGGGTACGGCCATGTTCAAACGAAGCATATCACCACCGTTTGGTAAGAAATTATTGATAAAGGGTTTGCCAGCTGCCAGTGGATTGCCATTTTTACCCGTTGCCAATTGATAAGGAATTAAATTGGGAACGCCCGTATGAAAAATGGGCCACAAGTCTACCGAACGCGGAGAGTTGGGTGCGGGTAATAAAAGTTTTCCGAAAATAGCATCGTCCAGTGCAGTGCCCGCCAATGCCGGGTTTCCTTTTAAGCCAAACAAACCATTTTGTCCATTGCCAAAACCAAATGCACCCAATGAATTACGTTGGATACGCAAAGGCATTAATGCTGGTACAGCTCCGCCGAAATAAGTATCGTCCATGTACAATGCCAGTTCAGGATTGTAAAAGAAATTACCAAATGTTTTCAGGTAGGCAAGATCCTGGTAAGGTGTCAATGAATTCCACAAATCTTTATAACCGATTGGAACAACCGCTTCATTTGTTAATGGCATACCCAATCTTGATACCTGCACCCAATCTCCATAACTTGATTGTGTACCGTTATTGTTCAATACCTTAATGCGTTGCCTGCTGGCAGATGCCCATACACCAATTACATAATCAGGATCTAAAATATTTTTTGCTTTCCATACAGGCTTTTTATCTTTTTGCAAAGCAGCAATATTTACCTGTATCGCAATGGCTGAAACATTTTTGCATTTTACTCCATCTGTTGGTGCCGTGCCGGTAGTACGGGGCGCATCACCCAAATCAAAAATACCACCCAGATCCACAAAAAATGGATCATCTGATGTACCGCAAAATACTTTTTCACCACTACTGGCGGTTGTAATGGCATTATTGATTAATGTATTGTAATCTGGTGTGTTCAATCCAACCGGTGAACTAATAGAACGCGGACCAATATTAGGCGGCGGCACGATTCCTTTTCTTACCACCGTACGAAAATGTTCGCCACCGTCCGTACTTCTTTCCATCGTGTAAGTGGTTTTCAAATTTTGTTTACCCAAACGGATATTAAAGAAAGTGGTAGGATCTTCATTGGTCTGATCAAATGTGAAACGATAGATAATATCATCTCCTTTTGTTGTAATATCATTGTCAATATGTATTTCATAACGCACATTTTCGCCAAAAGAATTGTAATTAGGTCCCCCCTGCGGCAATTGCAAGGGCACATAATTAGCGATGATCGTAACCTTATTGGGATCATCCGGACTGCGAAATGCATATAGATCTGTGTTGTCTGCCAGCGGATCGTTGGCAATCAATGGTGCTTCCCGATGGCTGGATGCAAACAATGATACCGGGATCATGTTTACCAGCATCAGCAGCATAAAAATGGAAGCAATTATTTTCTTTTTCATTTTATTATTTTTAGAATGACCTTTTTAAAAATATCAATAACGGTGTTGTCCGGGCTTTTGTACTTGCCTCAGCATACTTGCGTCGCACACTTGTACATAGGTTCCTCTCGCAGCCACTTACTGTACAGCAGTACCTCTCCATGGCGACTGCACATACGGAAACGAAGCTTTAAATGTGGTATCATTAGCGTTTACACCCGTGTTATAAGTGAGCACATTTACCAGGTTAGGGGTAACAGGGTTTGCAGCACCAGGCGTATAATCATCATACCAGAGACCAATAGCCGCTAATGCAACTCCGCCTACTGCCTGCAATTCAATCCTGGTTACATCATCTTCCAGCCGACGCCCATTCGGAAAGCCATCCATATTAGGAATGAACTCCAGCGCTGTATTGCAATTGTATGCAGTATCGGTTAATCCCAGTACCGCTGCCTGTACAATACCCATATTACTGAATTTTGGATCACTTCGCGATGTAACGGGAACAGCCATGTTCAAACGAAGCATATCACCACCATTTGGCAGAAAATTATTGATAAAAGGTTTGCCTGCTGCCAATGGGTTTCCGTTCTTACCCGTAGCTAATTGATAAGGAATTAAGTTTGGTACGCCCGTGTGAAAGATCGGCCATAAATCTACTGAACGCGGAGAATTGGGTGCAGGTAATAACAGTTTTCCAAAAACTGCATCATCCAGGGCGGTACCTTTTAATGCTGGATTGTTTTTCAAACCAAACAATCCATTCTGGCCGTTACCAAAACCATAAGAACCCAACGAATTTTTTTGAATCCGCAATTTTGAAAATGCAGGTACGGCACTACCAAATTTGCTGTCGTCCATATATAAAGCCAGTTCTGGGTTGTAAAAGAAGTTGCCGAAAGTCTTCAGGTAATTTAAATCTTCATAAGGTGTTAATGAATTCCACAAATCTTTATAACCGATAGGAACAACCGCTTCATTGGTAAGCGGCATACCCAATCTTGAAACCTGTACCCATGGGCCCACCTCGAAATCATTATCGCTATCATGATGTTTACGATCATGATTTTTATCATAATCGTCTTCATCTTTTTTAGGACTCTCCAGTACTGTAATTTTTCTTCTGCTGGCAGAAGCCCACACACCAATCACATAATCGGGGTCGAGTATATTCTTTGCTTTTTTTACTGATTTATGATCCTTTTGCAGGGTAGAGATATCAACCTGCAAGGCAATAGAATGAATATTAAAATGCCCTAATCCATCAAATGATTTTCCGGATTGGCGGGGCGCATCACCCAAATCAAAAATACCACCCAGATCCACAAAGAAAGGATCATCGGCTGGGCCGCAATAAATCTTCTCTCCTGTATGGGCACGTGTGATAGCCTTGCTGATTAAACTATTATAATCGGTATTTAATCCCACCGCAGATTCGATACTGCGCGGACCAATATTAGGCGGAGGCACCATTCCGTCTTTCACAATGGTTTTGAAACTTCTGCCACCATCCATACTTCTTTTGCAGGTATAGGTGGTTTTTAAATTCTGTTTACCCAGCCGTACATTGAAGAATGTAGTATTGTCTTCATTGGTTTGTTTAAAAGTGAACCGGTAAACGATATCATCACCCTTACTGCTGACATCATTATCAATATGAATTTCATAACGAATATCTTCCCCAAAACTATTGTAGTTGGGTCCGCCATAAGGCAACTCGGCCGGTACATAATTAGCGATAATAGTAATCTTATCCGGGTTATCGGGACTCCGGAATGCATAGAGATCGGTGTTGTCTGCCAGTGGATCGTTCGCAATCAATGGCGCTTCGCGGTGGCTGGAAGACATTAAGACAAATGAAAAGCCCAGCAAGCAGGTCATAAACTTGAACCGCCGTCTGGCAATAGCCTTTAGTTTCATGGCAGAAAGTTTTTTTGGTTTAATAATTTGATTGAATGAACAAGTAATAAGAGATTAATCTTAATACAAGGTCTGAAATGAGGGTAGGAGAAACGGAGGTGTATGTCGGGGGACTCTCAACAGTTATCGGCTGACTTACGAGCGTTTGGCAAAAAAAGATTTAACGATTTTAAAAATATTTTTTTAATCCAACTCATTTACTAAACTGTCTGTTTGGATTTTTAATGTGAAAAAGACTAATTTCCTTGATTAATACTTAATACTTGCCAACATAAACTAACTGTATGTCAGACAACCCCACATCTGCACCCGCATTTGCTTCGCAACGATTGTATTCTCTCGACGCCCTCCGTGGTTTTGATATGTTCTGGATCATGGGCGCCGAAGAAATATTTCATGGATTATTTAAAGCAACTGGATCTCCGTTTTGGGGAGCAATTGCAAACCAGTTTACCCATCCAGACTGGAACGGCTTTCACTTTTATGATCTGATCTTTCCATTGTTCTTGTTTATGGCCGGGGTGGCAACTCCTTATTCTGTTGGACGTGAATTAGAAAAAGGCAAAACTAAAAATGAAGTACTATGGCGCGTAGTGAAAAGAGGACTGCTGCTCGTATTGTTCGGATTAATTTATAATAATGGATTACAGTTGCGGCCGCTTGCAGATATCCGTTTTGGAAGCGTGCTGGGCCGCATCGGTCTTGCTTATATGTTTGCCAATATTATTTATATCTATAGTAAACAACGCACCCAGGTTATCTGGTTTGGCTCGCTGCTCATTGGGTACTGGCTCTTATTAAAATTTAATGCAGCACCCGGATTTACCCGTGGAGATTTAACCATGCAGGGTAATTTTGCATCTTACCTGGATCGCAGTATCATGCCAGGCAAATTGTACCTCGGTATTCACGACCCCGAAGGACTTGTTTCTACCATCGCCGCTATCGCAACGGGTTTGCTGGGAATCATGACAGGGAATTTTATAAAGAAAAACGGACCGAAAGCGTCTACCGCATTGCGTTTGGCAGGAGCCGGCGCATTAGCCATCGGACTGTCATTAATTTGGAACTTAGATTTCCCTATCAATAAAAATTTATGGAGCAGTTCATTTGTATTGCTGGTGGGGGGATTGAGTTTATTATTGCTTTCGCTATTTTATTATATCATCGATGTACTGGGATATAAGAAATGGTCATTCTTTTTCAGGGTGATTGGAATGAATTCAATACTTATTTATATGTCGGGCCGCTTTATAAACTGGGAATACAGTACGGAAGGATTTTTTAAATGGCTGGGTCAGCTGGTTGGTAATCCTTTTAATGTTGTGGCAATGGCAATTTGTTATGTAATGGTGAAATGGACCTTCCTGTATTTTATGTATAAGAAAAAAGTATTCCTGAGAGTATAGGTTTTGTCCTAATACTATATATTTCATACTTCATTTGCGTTTGAAATATTTAGTATATAGTATTAAGATCTGGAACCCGGCAGTTTTATCCTTACCACAGTAAATGAATAGGGTGCCTGCGCTAATTCAATTTTTTTGCCTTTGACATCTATTACAGATTCTTTGGGAGAAATTTTTTGCGGTGCTGCTATAGAATTTACACTGAACAAATCATCACTTTGTAAAACAGTCATACTGGCCTTTGATGCCATTTTTTTTATCCCTTGCAGCGAAATTGTATTGTTTCGGGACTGTGCAGATGCATTCACCAGTTTGATAATAATCTCATTTGTATTGGTATCAATACTGGCAGTAGCGTACAGGCTGTCTTGTCCGGCCACTACTTCATTCTTCATAGTAAGGGGTAACACTTTCGAACCTTTGTTCAAGGAAAATAATTTCTGTACATAGTAATCCGGCGTTCCATAAGATTGCAGGTTGTTTACCCAGATAAGATCAGGTGTCCACTGCCAGCCATCGACATGCGCAAACAATGGAGCGTAAGATGCCATACTCACCACATCCGCATTGCGTTCCAGTCCGGTCATAAAGGCTGCTTCCGACAAAGCCGTTAACCAGCAATTTTTATTATCAATGCTTACGGTTTTATCGCTTTGAGCCGCATATTCACCGCCAAAAATTTTTGATCCATTGCGGGGATAATTATCATATCGTTTCGCATTCGCAAAAAACCATTCCGGCCGGCGATAATAATGTTCATCTATAATATCAGCATTCATGTTCCTCAATTCTTTATTGAGGTAATCAAACCGCTCTCCATTGGGATCGGTGCCCGAGCTATTAACCAATTTTATTTCAGGATACTTTTCCTTGATGGCCTTTGTAAATACTTTCAGTCGTTCCAGGTATTGCGGTCCCCAGTTCTCATTACCCACGCCGAGTAATTTAAGATGAAAGGGAGCCGCATGTCCCAATGCTGCTCTTTCCTTACCCCATTTAGTGTTTGTATCACCGTTAGCAAATTCAATTAAATCCAGCGCATCCTGCACATAGGGATCCAAGTCATTCATGGGAACCAATTCGGCAGAATTGAACTGGCAGGCCATACCACAATTCAAAATAGGCAACGGCTCTGCGCCTATGTCTTCGGCCAGTTGAAAATATTCAAAGAATCCAAGACCAAAAGTTTGAAAATAATCAGGTGCGGGACGATGCGCGAATTCAAAGTTCCATCTGTTAATAATCAATTGCCGATCTTCAACCGGGCCAATCGTTTTTTTCCACTGGTAGCGTTGCGATAAATCAAACCCTTCAACAATACATCCGCCCGGAAAACGGATAAAGCCCGGTTTCATGTCTGCCAGCATTTGTATCATATCTGCACGCATTCCCCCGGTTCTTTTCTTCCAGGTATCTTCCGGGAACAAGGAGACCATATCTAAATCAATGGTTCCATCGCCTTCAAACCAAATATTTAAACTGGCCTTTAATACAGTGGCCGTTGCGTTGAAACTGGCTTTTTGTTTTTTCCAATCCGCACCCGTTGTTGTTGTTGTAATTACGGTGCCGCCTATACGCTGATTGTCCTGGTCCACCAATTCTACATGTATTTTAATGAGTGCCGAGGTCTGCCGGTATAAAAATGAGAAATCATAACGCAAACCATTCTTTATTCCCATGCCCCGGAAACCTTCATTGTTTAAACCAATACTTCCCTTGCTATTATTATGTAATGATACTCTCAGGAATCTTGGATTAGACGAATATTCCTTTCCGCGGTTCAGCACTAAAAAATCACCTTCTGTTGCAGGTTTTCCCAGCAGTTTCCAACCCATCAAAGGCTTATTGAATTCAAAAGAACGGTTCTTTACCAGTTCTGCATAAATACCCCCGTCTGCACCCATATTGATGTCTTCAAAAAAAACGCCCCACATGGTGGGCTGAATGACTGCGCCTGGCTGATTTACACTTACATTCAATGTATGCTGTGCATTTGTCGTGATGAGTGTCATCAACGATACAATAAAACATGCTGATTTCAATATTTTCATAACGGCAATATTAATGTCATCCCGATATTATCGAAACCCCAATATTGATGTCATCCGAATAATAATGACAACCCTATAATAATGACACCCCTTCGGGGTTGGACGTTTCAACCTATCAACGATTCAACCGATCAACCCTATATTAATGACACCCCTATATTAATGTCACCCCTTCGGGGTTGGACGTTTCAACTAATCAACCGATCAACCCTATAATAATGACACCCCTTCGGGGTTGGACGTATCAACCATTCAACCGATCAACCAATTAACGTTTCAACCAATCAACGATTCAACCGATCACCCCTATATTAATGGCACCCCTATATTAATGGCACCCCTTCGGGGTTGGACGTTTCAACCAATCAACCAATAAACCATTCAACCGATAAACGTTTCAACCAACCAACGATTCAACCGATCAACCAACTAACATTCTACTTCAACGTCAATACCACCACTGAAAAAGGCGGTAACTTAATACTTACTGAATTGCCGCTGAGCTTAGCACCAGTGAATGCGGCAGGCTTTATTTTATCTGGTTGTGAGAAAGAATTATAATCCTGCAATTGCTGAGCACTCAGTATCCTTCCCGTGAGGCCACTGTATTTGCCGCCGTCAATTGCTATTGAAATGTCCTGAGATTTTTTTGCGTCTATGTTCACCAAAGAAATATGTGTAACACCCAGTGAATCTTTTGAAGCAGAAACAGAAACAGCGGGTAATTTTTCATTGCCCAGTACATAATCGTTGCCAGTAATCCTTACAGGTAATAATTTTGCGTCCTGGTGTACATTGTACATTTCCATCACGTGATAAGTAGGTGTAAGAATCATTTTTTCCTTATCGGTCAGGATGACTGCTTGTAAAACGTTCACACATTGTGCAAGATTGGCAATGCGCACGCGTTCTGCATGATTATTAAATATATTCAGCGTAACACCGGCAATCATTGCATCACGCATGGTATTTTGCTGAAATAGAAACCCGGGATTGGTACCTGCTTCCACATCATACCAACCACCCCACTCGTCCACTACCAGCGCGACTTTTTTATTGGGATCATATTTATCCATAATGGCTGAATGGCTGGTTACCATTTCTTCCATCTGCAATGCCCGTTTCATCGTTGTGAAGTATTGTTCTTCCGTAAAATTTACGGCGGATCCTTTTTTATTCCATTCAAGGACTGAGTAATGATGCATCGCAACGCCCCCTAACATATTTAATGGAATATTTTTCATCAATGTTTCGGTCCATTTATAATCAGCATCACTTGCGCCTGAGGCAATGCGTTGCAATCCGCCACCATTCTCCCAGTCAGCAATAAACGTAGTATACTTCCTGTATTCGTTGGCGTAATATTCCGCCGTCATATTTCCACCACAGCCCCAGGCTTCATTGCCTATTCCCCATAGTTTTACTTTCCAGGGTTCTTCTCTGCCGTTTTGTTTGCGGAGATCACTCATCGGGCTCCTTCCTTTGAAATTGCTGTACTGAACCCAGTCGGCCAGTTCCTGTACCGTACCACTGCCCACATTGCCGGAGATATAAGGTTCTGCACCCAATAGTTCGCACATATTTAAAAAATCGTGCGTTCCAAAACTATTGTCTTCCGTAACGCCACCCCACCATTTATTTACCATGGAAGGCCTGCTATTTTTAGGTCCAATGCCATCTTTCCAATGATATGTATCAGCAAAACATCCACCGGGCCAGCGCAGGTTGGGAATTTTTAATTTTTTCAGCGCAGCAATGATATCATTGCGCACACCGTTCGTATTGGGAATTGTTTTGGAAGTATCGCCAACATAGAATCCACCGTAGATGCAATGTCCGAGGTGCTCGGCAAAATGCCCATAGATATTCTTGCTGATCCTGGTTTTATCATCCGTAGCGTTGATATGAATGGTAACTGCCTGCGCAAGCAAGGCCATTGAGGGTAGTAAGAAAAAAGGCAGGAAGAACAATCGCTTTTTCATCATTGTAATTTATAGTTAAGCAATATAAAATTCTGTCCTAAAAATAAGTGTTATTTTGACAATAATTAAATTGAAATTCAGTCCAGGCCCTAAAACAAAGATTTAATCTTAACTTTTAACAACAGGAATTGCTTTCAACATTAAAGCTGTGGCGCTTTTGCAGACAATGAAACAATAAAGGCCCCTGAATAATGATTACGACTTTCTTTTAACTACTGTAATATCTTTGGAAATATCTGCTGTCATGATGCCGGTTGTATCGTGACCATTATTAATCAAACGAACTTTGAACTCGCAGACGAACCGGCTTTTTTCTTCAAAATAGGAAACTTCCATCACCCTGTATTTAATGTTTGAAGAATCATTATTAATAGATTGGTACAACTCAGCCTGCATAGCCGCTTTTAAACGCATCTCCGTTTTTTCTTTGGAATCTGCCACCTTACGTTTACAACTTACAAGCGAAAATGCCAGCAATAAAACAATCGTTAGTCTCATACTTAAAGTTAATAAGAGCGGCGATATTAATGAAAAAAAACATTGGGTGTATTATTTACCACAGAAACACGGGGGTACAGTGGTTCATTGAGATATTTTTTTGAACCACGGAGACACAGGGCACAGTGGTTCATTGAGATATTTTTTTTGAACCACGGAGACACGGGGGCACAGTGTTTCATTCTGTTATTTTTTTGAACCACGGAGATACGGTGGCACAGTGGTTCATTGTGATATTTTTTTGAACCACGGAGAAACGGTGGCACAGTGGTTCATTGTGATATTTTTTTGAACCATGGAGACACTGGGGCACAAAAGTTCATTGTGATATTTTTTTGAACCACGGAGACACGGGGACACAGTGTTTCATTGCGATAGTTTTTTGAACCACGGAGACACGGGGACACAGAGGTTCATTGTGATATTTTTTTGAACCACGGAAACACGGGGGCACAGTGGTTCGCAATGATATTTTTATCTACGATAAATGGGCATACACTAACATGTTTTGCTATTGGTTCAAAATACCTGTTTGAATTGAATTCCTTTGTGTCCCCTCCGTGTCGTTGTGTCTCTGTGGTTCATTTACTTTATGGCTTTGTGTCTCTGTGGTTAAAACCCCGAAAGACCTTATTTTTGCGGCTGTAATAAAATGGCCTCTGTTGAAAACAAAACTGCAGCAACTATCAAATGAACTGGAAGGTGAATTGTACGATGATAAAACCATGCGTATTTTATATGCTACGGATGCTTCTGCTTACCGGGAAATGCCTTTGGCCGTTGCCATTCCAAAAACTGAAGCGGACTTAAAAAAACTCATTGCATTTGCGCGCCGGGAAAAAACTTCGCTGATACCGCGAACTGCCGGAACTTCCCTTGCCGGACAAGTAGTAGGCAATGGCATTGTTACCGATGTCTCAAAATATTTTAACCGCATACTGGAACTTAATGAAAAGGAAAACTGGGTGCGTGTACAGCCTGGCGTTATACGCGATGAGCTTAATCTTTTCTTAAAACCCCATGGCTTGTTTTTTGGACCGGAAACCTCCACTGCCAACAGGGCTATGATTGGTGGAATGGTGGGTAACAACTCCTGCGGGTCCAATTCAGTAGTATATCGCAGTACACGCGAACACCTTTTGGAAGTAAAAGCATTGTTAAGCGATGGATCAGCAGTTGAATTTAAAACACTCGATATAGAATCTTTTCATCGCAAGTGTGAGGGCGATTCACTGGAAGCCAATATTTATAAAACGGTTAGAAGCCTGTTGAGCAATTATGATACACAGGAAGAAATCAGGAAACAATTTCCAGGCAAAACGGTAGAAAGAAGAAATACGGGTTATGCAGTGGATGTATTACTGGATAGTGCCCCGTTTACTGCCGGTGAACCGGATTTTAATTTTTGCAAACTGATTGCCGGTTCAGAAGGTACACTGGCTTTTATCACAGAAATAAAATTAAATGTAGTACCGCTTCCGGCGCGGGAAGTTGGTTTATTATGTGTCCATTTCAATTCAATTGATGAATCTTTAAGAGCCAACCTGATTGCCTTGTCATACAAACCCAGCGCCAGTGAATTAATTGACCATTACATTTTAGCGTGTACCAAGGAAAATAAGGAACAATCAAAGAATCGCTTTTTTGTACAAGGCGATCCTGGTGCCATACTGGTAATTGAATTTGCAAGAGATAACAAAGAAGAAGTGATTGACCTGGCAAAAAAAGTTGAAGCAGATATGCGCGCAGCGGGGTTGGGTTATCATTTTCCCCTGCTATTTGGAGAAGACACAAAAAAAATATGGACCCTTCGCAAAGCGGGTCTTGGTTTGCTGAGCAATTTACCAGGGGATGAAAAAGCAGTACCGGTAATTGAAGATACCGCAGTAGATGTACATGATTTGCCTGCTTACATACGCGACTTCAATGAAATATTAAAGAAGCACCATCTTTATTCTGTTCACTATGCGCATGCAGGTTCGGGTGAGATCCATCTTCGCCCCATTATCAATTTAAAAACTGAGAAAGGCAATCGCTTATTCAGAACCATTGCAGAAGAAATTGCTACGCTTGTAAAAAAATACAATGGCTCTTTAAGTGGTGAACATGGGGATGGAAGATTGCGCGGAGAATTTATCCCGCAAATGGTGGGTGAAAAAAACTATCAACTGCTCAGGACCATCAAGCAAACCTGGGATCCACAAAATATTTTCAATCCAAATAAGATTGTTGATACACCTTCCATGAACACTATGTTACGGTATACACCGGGACAACAAACGCCTGCATTCAAAACAGTGTTTCGTTATCATAACCAGGATGTATTGCAACATGCTGAACAATGCAACGGATCGGGTGATTGCCGCAAAACACATTTATCAGGTGGAACCATGTGTCCTTCATTCATGGCCACACGCAATGAAAAAGACACCACCCGTGCAAGGGCAAACATTTTACGAGAATTTCTTACGCATTCAGATAAACTCAATCGCTTTGATAACAAAGAAATTTATGAAGTGATGGATCTCTGCCTTAGTTGCAAGGCATGTAAATCAGAATGTCCATCCAATGTTGATGTTGCCAAATTAAAAGCAGAATTTTTACAACAGTACTATGATGCCAATGGAGTTCCATTTCGTTCGAAGCTGATTGCAAACTTTAATAACAGTGCAAGATTGGGTGCCGTGATTCCAGGTATCTATAATTTTATGGTGACGAATAGAAGCGTCAGTAAATTAATCAAGTGGGTTTCGGGATTTGCGGTGGAGAGAAGTATGCCGGTTTTGTATAAGATTACGTTGAGGAAGTGGATGAAGAAGCGAACCTTCCTACCGAACAGGCAGGTGGCGAGTGGCGAGCCTGCCTGCCGGACAGGCAGGTGGCGAGTGGGTGGTGGGAAGAAAGTTTACTTATTTTGCGATGAGTTCACAAACTATAATGATACTGAAATTGGCATCAAAGCAATATTGTTACTGGAAAAGCTGGGCTATGAAGTAATAATACCCAAACACGAAGAAAGTGGAAGGGCCTGGTTATCCAAAGGTTTGATTCGCGCAGCAAAAAAAATTGCTGAAAAAAATATTGATCTGCTTTCACCGCTGATCAGTGATTCCACACCATTGATTGGCATTGAACCTTCGGCCATTCTTACTTTCAGGGATGAATACATTGACCTTGCTGATGACAGCAGGCTCGAACAGGCGAAATCACTTTCAAAAAATGTTTTTACGGTAGATGAATTCATTGCTGCTGAAATAGAAAGGGGCCATATAACAAGCGAAGCCTTTACAAAGGAATCAAAGCAGGTTATATTACATGGCCACTGCCAGCAAAAATCATTATCGTCTGTAGCGCCTACTGTCAAACTGTTATCCCTACCCGAAAATTACAAGGTCAGCACAATACCATCCGGCTGTTGCGGAATGGCAGGTTCGTTTGGCTATGAAAAAGAACACTATGATTTGTCCATGAGAATTGCTGAACTGGTACTGTTGCCAGCAGTTCGAAAAATGGAACCGGGTACCATTATTGCAGCACCGGGTACCAGTTGCCGGCACCAGATCAAAGATGGCAGTGGAAGAAAAGCCTTGCACCCGGTGGAAATATTATTCGATGCATTAATAAAATAATCACCCTATTTCACGACCGGAACCAACTGCTTAAAGACAAAAACCGTATAAATACCTGCTTTATGTTAATTATCCGTTTACTGCATAATATTCAGCCCAATATTTGCAGCGATTGAATATTTTTATGGGTCAACCCTGTATGCGCGTGAAAATTAGCCTTAGCTTATTGCTTTTTATTTACCTGACTGTTCAGCTTCATGCACAGGGCTGTACCACGCTTGGCCAAACACCTTATACTGCTTTCCCCGTTTGTGGTATCAATGCTTTTAACCAGGCAACTGTTCCTGTTTGCCAGAACAGTAGTATGGTAGTGCCTGGTTGCCCCGGGGGACCTGCTGTAGCGTATGGTGATAAAAATCCATTCTGGTACAGGTTTACCTGCTACCAGGCGGGCACACTTGGATTACTGATAACCCCCAATGATTTGAATGATGATTATGACTGGCAGTTGTTTGATATAACGGGCGTGACTAACCTAAATGCTGTTTATACGGATCCTGCTCTTTTTGTAATTGGTAACTGGGCCGGTACGTTTGGATTGACAGGTGCATCATCTGCCGGAAATACAATCGTACAATGTGCTTCAGATCCAAAAGACAATATACCCACCTTTAGCAGCATGCCCAACCTGGTGTTAGGACATACCTATCTTTTAATGGTTAGTCATTACAGCGATTCTCAAAGTGGCTATAAATTATCGTTTGGTGGCGGAACAGCCAGCATTACGGATCCAAAATTACCCGATTTGCAAACGGCCGGTTCATCCTGTGATGCAACAAAAATTACGATCAAACTTAACAAACAAGTGAAATGCAATACGCTTTCATCAAATGGCAGCGACTTCACTATCTCACCTGCATCTGCAACCGTAATTTCGGCCGAGGGATTGGGTTGTACGGCAGGGTTTGATTTGGATTCAATTACTTTAACGCTGAGCAATCCTTTACCGGTTGGAAATTATTCCGTTATTATAAAAAATGGAACGGATGCCAATACACTACTTGATAATTGTGATCACCTGATTCCTGCAGGTAATAATATTCCGCTTATCATTGCGCCTATTCAACCCACTCCCATGGATAGCCTCACTACGGTTAAATGCGCGCCTGGTCAGTTGCACCTCGTTTTCAGGAAAAATATCCGGTGTAATTCCATTGCGGCAGATGGAAGTGATTTCATAATAACGGGTCCGTCAACCATCAACGTTAGTAGTGCAACCGGAACCTGTACCAATGGTCTCAGCACGGAAATTTTGGTAACACTCGCATCGCCTGTTACGGTTGGAGGTGTATATCAACTAACATTGAAACGCGGTACCGATGGAAATACTATTTTAGATGAATGCGGACAGGAAACACCCGCCGGTTCATTCATTCCATTCACAACCAAAGACACGGTCTCCGCAGATTTCAATTATGCCATCAAATTTGGTTGCAAAGCAGATATTATACAGTTTTTTCACAATGCTGCACACAATGTAAATGATTGGTTCTGGCGTTTTGATGCAGCAGGTGCCAGTACACAGCAAAACCCGCAGTTTATTTACAAAACCTTTGGCAATAAACAGGTAACCCTGGTGGTAAGCAACGGATTCTGCAGCGATACGATTGTTCAAACCATTCCGCTGAACAACGAATTGAAAGCCAACTTTACAACAAATCCTGAATTGTGCCCGGAAGATTCTGCCAAATTCATCAATGGCAGCATTGGAGATATTGTTCAATACAACTGGGACTTTGGAAACGGTGTTACAAGTAACTTAAAAGATCCTCCGGCCCAGCATTTTCCAAAAACAGGTGGTGAGAAATCCTACTCCATACAATTGATTGTTCAAAACAACGGGCCCTGTTATGATACTTCACTGCAGCAAATAAAAGTATTGCGTACCTGTTATATTGCGGTACCCAACGCATTTACGCCCAATGGCGATCAAAATAACGATTACCTGTACCCGCTAAATGCTTACAAGGCAGACAACCTGGAGTTTAGTGTGTACAACCGGCTTGGACAACTTGTTTTTCATACCACTGACTGGACAAAAAAATGGGATGGAACCATTGGCGGTAAAAAGCAAAGCAGCGGAACTTATGTTTGGACTCTACGTTATACCAATCATGACACGGGCAAAAATTTCTCACTCAAAGGCACCAGTGTTTTAATCCGGTAATAAAATCTCAAAGGGTATCAATGTTAAGAGATATCGACAATTACTTTCTTCAAAAACAAGAACCTGCCAGGAGTTGCCTGCTGGCACTCAGAAATTATATCATCAACTACAACAACAACATCACAGAAGCATGGAAATACCGCATGCCATTTTATTGCTACAAGGGAAAAATGTTCTGTTATCTCTGGACAAACAAGTCAACCGGTCAGCCTTATATTGGAATTGTGGAAGGCAATAAGATCACTCACCGGGCGCTTATACAGGAGAAACGCAGCCGGATGAAGATAATGGTGATTGATAGCAACAAAGACCTGCCCATTCAAACCATCCGAAGCATTTTTAAAAGCGCATTAAAATTTTATCCATAACATCTGGCATTCACCTGAATTTTTTAGATTATATGATAAGTCAACATTAAAATTTTATTATTGGTAAATCTGTTGAAGTATATGGAGGCAGCGTTTATACTTCAGCTTTTGTCTCCTACTTTATTACCAGCGGTACTTCCCTTACACTGATAACACACAATAATTCTATATTTTCGGCATTCACAAATTGTAAGCCAATGAATTTGTTTGCACGTACAGCATTGTTTAGTATTTGCGGGTTCCTTATTTCTTCACAAAGCATTGCGCAAACCAGTTTTAAAGCTTCCGGACGTGTAATAGATTTCGATACCAAACAACCCATCAAAAATGTAAGTATTTCACTCAGGCTTACAAAGCTGGGAACTATTACAGACGATAGTGGTTATTTCAACTTACCCGTTCGTATACCCGATTTTAACATCAGCATTTCTTATGTAGGTTATGTACATGCATCAAGGGAATTTCACTTAACAGAAGACAGCACGCCCATTACCATTGAACTGAAGAAAAAAGCCAACGAGCTACTGGATGAAGTAGTAGTCAATGCGTATAAAGAAAACTCCAAAGTGAAGACGGTGGAGATGAACCTCGTTAAAATAAATCCTGAACTCATTAAAAGAGCGCCGTTGCTTTTTGGCGAAGCTGATATTATCAAAGCACTCACTTTACAACCCGGTGTTACTACCACTGGCGAAGGAGCAGGTGGTTTCAATGTACGCGGTGGCAATTCCGATCAAAACCTGGTACTGGTAGATGGTGCCCCGTTATTCAACACTTCTCATTTGCTGGGTTTTTATACTTCCGTTAGTCCCGATGCTGTACAGGATATTACCTTGTATAAAGGAGGAATGCCTGCAGAATATGGTGGCCGGCTTTCTTCACTGCTGAACATGAAAATAAAACCCGGCAACAATAACCAGATGCAATACACTGGCGGCATTAGTCCCATGAGTGGAAGATTCTTCATGAACGGGCCATTGGTGAAAAATAAACTGACGTTTACAGGAGGATTTCGCGTTGCCTACCCGGATCTGATTTTAAATCAACTGGGAGATAAATTCGGCGACAGCCGAGCATTTTTTTATGATGGCATATTGAAAGCGGAATACACCATCAATGAAAACAATAAAATTTCGGTTACAGGTTACCGTAGCTATGATAAATTCAGGTTTGATACCATTACTTCATATGATTGGCAAACCAATCTTGCCAGCCTTAATTATGCTTCCAACTTCAATGATAAATTATCTTTTAACCTCAATGCCAGTTACAGCCAGTTTATATCGGGCATCAATGGGTTACAACCGGATTATGCATTCAAGCTTACATCTTCCATCGATCAAAAACAGGTAAAACCTTCATTTACGTATGCTATCAATGATAAAAATAAAATATCCATTGGCGCAGACTATATTTTGTATGGCATTTCACCCGGCACGCAAAATCCTTCTTCCGCTTCCAGCAATGTCAATCCTTTGGCGATACAAAAAGAACAGGGAAGAGAAATGGCGGTATTCATCAGCGATGTAATTGATTTTACTGAAAATATTTCTTTACAGGCAGGTTTGCGTTACACCAGTTATGATTACCTGGGCGACAAGAAAGTATTTCAATACCAGCCCGGCGTTCCATTGTCGAAAGAAACCGTTACCGATTCTGTGTTGTATTCAAAAAATAAAAGCATACAAAATTATGCGGGCCTGGAACCGCGTATTGCTTTGAAAATTGGAATTGATGAAGAACTCTCTGTCAAATTAAGTTATAACAGGGGTCAACAGTTCCTGCATCTCATTTCCAACACAACTGCTATCTCACCGGTTGATTTCTGGAAACTCAGCGACAAATACATCAATCGGCAGATAGGGGATCAGTATGCAGCGGGTATTTTTAAAAATTTCAAAGACAATAAATACGAAGTATCCCTGGAAGGATATTATAAAACAGCGAAGAACATCGTACAATACAAAGACGGCGCCTTGCTTCTACTGAACCCTTATATTGAAAGTGCATTGCTCAATGCGAGGGGCCGGGCTTATGGATTGGAATTTAGTTTCGTCAAAAATATTGGTAAGCTTACCGGGCAGGTCAATTATACTTATTCAAAATCGCAGGTACAGGTGCAAACTGCTTTTCCGGCGGAGATGGTCAATGAAGGACAATATTATCCGTCTGATATCGACCGGCCGCACAATCTTTCCATTATCGCCAAAATAAAACTGGGAAGGGGCTGGAGCTTTAGCAGCAATTTTATCTTTACTTCGGGTCGTCCTGCTACTTACCCCGATGGAACTTATGCGTACAACGGCAATATCGTTACCAATTATTCAAAACGAAATATGGATCGGTTGCCGGCTTATCATCGCCTGGATGCCGGGTTTGCGTATATATCCAAACGTTATCCTGAACAACGCAAATACAGTGTGTGGAACATATCGTTCTATAATATTTATTTTCATGAGAATGCCTATTCCATTTATTTCAAACGCGACCAGGATCGGCTGCTCTCCTATCGCCTGTCGGTTATCGGGGGTTTGATTCCATCTATTACCTGGAACTTTAATTTTTAAAAATGATGCTATCCAATAAATCATTATATACCATTTTCTTCATCATCATAGTAACCGGTTCCTGCGTAAAACAGGTAGATGTTGCGTTACGGAACGAAAAGCCCATATTGGTGGTAGAAGGAAATATTACAACAGATACAGTACCCTACACCGTTAGATTGTCGTATTCCGGGCAGGTTACTTATGCTGACAGCATACCGGATCAATACCTGGTGAAAGATGCAAGCGTAAGTATCAGTGATGAAAATGGCAATAGCACCCCCCTCACCTACACGCACCAGGGTTATTATACTACTACCGATCCCGCGTATATTGGCAAGGTTGGAAGTAGCTACCACGTCACCGCATTACTGAGTGATGGTAAAAAATATGTATCTACACCGGAAAAAATAAAAGCACCAGTACCTATTGATACCATTACCGTTCAATTCAATAACCACTGGGATTTTAATTTCCCAAGCCGCATGAATGTGTTTGTTAATTCAAAAGATCCAGCTAACGAAGAAAATTATTACCGCTGGACATTCAGTACCTGGATAGGCAGACAGACCCACGGTCACCCCTGTGGCAATCAATGTATAGAATATGAATTGTGTTACCAGCATTTTACGGACCGGGAGACCAGAATATTATCGGATGCGTCCATCAATGGAAACAGTATTATCGGTCAGGCCGTTGGCTATTGCTACATCTATACTTATTTAAACCCGGTGATAGACATTGGCCAGGTTTCGCTCAGCCGTGAAGCCTATCAATTCTGGCAACGTTACCAGGATCAGCAAACCCGTACCGGCGGCATATTGGATCCGTTGCCTGCCGCCATTAAAGGGAACGTATATAACGAAGCTAACATGAATGAGTATGCGCTGGGATATTTTTCGGCATCATCTGTTTCGCACCGTAAAGCGATTTTAATTCCCTACAGTCTTACCCCCTATCTAATGCAATTGTCTGCGGAGCCATTTGTTGCACCGGATTTTATCGCTTGTTTTGACTACTATCCCAACGCGCTCAGCTATCTGCCACAGCCCGCCAGGCAGTATCCCATACCGCCGGGCTGGGAAAACGCGGAAGAAATAAAAGTTTACTGGTAACTTTAATTTTTCTTAGCATTTGAATAGCCAGGCATACATACCAGCTGTGCAATGTTTTCAAAACATTGTAAAAGTCATCTGGCAGACCAACCGCGCCGGTGCATTTATACAGGAACAGATCATACCCAAAGGCATTATTGAAGTAATTTTCAATTTTAGCGAAGGTGCTCCCATTGCCGCACGCCTGGGTACACGCCAATATGATTTACCCCGTTGCTTTATCAATGGATTTAACCGGTCTTCCATCCATTTACAACTTCCCGAAAAACAAGTCTTTTTTGGAATCTTATTTCAACCCCTTGCTATCCACAAAATTTTTAAAACACCCGCTTCAGCATTTTCAGATATTGCTGTTGATCTAACGTTGTTGAATAGTGGCTTTAATATTTTGTGGCACCAGTTGGGCGAAGTAGACGATTTCAACGGACGGGTAAAAATTGTATTGAACTGGCTGAAACAATATTTTTACGAATTACCGCCCAGGGATCAACTCATGAATGACTACCTGTATGAAGGCAACCGGCACCAACTGTCTGTTAAACAGCTGGCAAATGAATTGTGCTATTCACCCCGTCATTTAGCAAGAAAATTATCAGTCATAACAGGCATGAATACCGAGGAGTTCTTATTGTATAAGAAATACCTGCATGCGGTTGACCTGATGCAGCATTCAACGCTATCACTTACTGCGATCGCCTACCAGAGCCAGTTTGCGGACCAATCGCATTTCATCAAAACGTTTAAACACTATACTTCTCTTACCCCCGGCGAATATCTCCGAAACCGGGGCGAATTAAAAGGTCATATTTTCCAGGATGTCCGTTAAATACAATTTTCCCGGCTTTTACCAGGCCATCTTTACAGCAAAAAAAATGAAATCGATTATTTTAATGCTATCTGTTTGTGTAGCCAGCGGTATATTGTTTACAAACATTTATACTTCACTGGTAGATGCTAAGTCATGGGGAAGCAACGTTCCCCATTCCATTGAAGCGGCAAGGGAATATTTCAAGGTTGTTAACCCGGGAAATTTCTTCCGCGTTATTTCACCACTTAACCAGCTGCTGGGTATATTGGCCTTGATTCTATGCTGGAAAATTGCGCCATCGGCCAGGTTGTGGTTAGGTCTTGCGTTTGCATTGTATGTACTGGGAGATGCATTCACGTTTGCTTATTTCTATCCGCGCAACGAAATCATCTTTAAGACCGCCCAGCTTACTGATGTTGATCTGTTAACGAAAACAGTAAGGGATTGGCAAAACATGAACTGGCTGAGATCATTGCTGGTGTTAGCTGGTCTTTGTTGTTCTTTGGTGGCACTGCAAAAAATATTTTTTGGCATCCATTAAAGCCTGGGCATTTTGAAAGATTTAAGGTACTGAAATGGTTTAAGACCTATGGTTTAAGATTCTTTGTATGAATTGATTTAAATATCATTTGTTCCCAAAAAATCCAACCTATTTATACTGACCGTTGCTTTACCAGGAACTGCTTTTAAAACCTGTTGTTTCTAAAACTCAATACCCCGATCTAGCCATTAAATTAAAGGTTTTTGCAAAACTGCATCTCACACGCTAAACCATACAGCTCAAATTTTAGTATACCAGCTTCAGTTTTCTATGGCATCATCGTTGCGTCGCAATCACTTCACCGGTATATCAATTATCTGCAGTTGAGTTACCGGTTTATGTTCCGCTGCAAATAACTGCGATCAGTAAACGCTGTATAAATTTTTGTAAGCGGCAACGGTATTTAAGGGTTTGTACGGTTGATTAAATATCCATCCTCGCCATTCATTAATTTAACTGCCCCCTGGCTTTATTCTGCGTAAAGACATTTAACATAGAAATGGCAGCGCTTTCCTCCCCCGCACATCGTTAATACAACGAGGCGCATGCAGTGTAAACCTTTACATTCATACATAAAGTGCTGTTACATGAAACAAGTTTCGCTGAAACCATTGCTACACCGCGACGAGGAAAGGATTTCCATCCATTTTGAATTTGATAAAACCTTGCAAACCCTTTTGTATAAAAAGGCCCATGCAAAATGGAGCAAAACCCATCAGTGCTGGTACGTAACGCTGAATAAAGAAAATTATGAACGATTAACGCAATTATTAAAAGGCAAAGCAATAATTGAAAATGGGGAGTTGCGCAAATACCTGCAGATGAAGAAAAAAACCAGCGCTTCAAAACCGGGAAACAAACCCGTTGATGAGCCCCCGCTGCAGATGCACACAAACACAGGGCCGGTATTCAAACCGGCAGTCAGCACTCACGGTACCGTTCATAACGTTAACAAACATGTGCTAGCTGTTATGAAGCAGTCATTGGTGTTAAAAGCCTACAGTTCTTCCACCATAAAAACCTATTTAAATGAAATGAGTATGTTTCTCAAGGCCATTCGTCATGAACCGGCAGATCTTTTTACGATCAAAAGAATTAAGGATTACCTGCAATATTGTTCTGAAAAGCTGAAACTGAGCGAAAATACATTGCACAGTCGCATGAATGCGCTCAAATTCTATTATGAACAGGTATTGAACAAAGAGAAATTTTTTTTTGAAATTCCGCGACCGAAGAAACAAATGATATTGCCGAAACTATTAAATGAAACGGAATTAAGAAGGCTATTCAATGCATTGACCAATAAGAAACACAAAGCCATGTTGTTTACAGCTTACAGTGCGGGCTTACGCGTAAGTGAAATTGTAAATCTGAAAATAGCCGATATCGACAGCAAGCGGATGCAGATTTTTATCAGTCGCGCCAAAGGAAAAAAAGATCGGTATGTGAACCTGAGCCCGGTATTACTGGATATATTAAGAATGTATTTAACCGGTTATAAACCGAAGCCGAAGGTATATTTATTTGAATCCGATCAAACGGGAGAAGCTTTTCCCATCCGTACGGTGCAGCAGGTATTTTCAGGAGCGAAGGAAAAGGCGGGGATTAGTAAAGCGGTGGGGATACATAGTCTGCGGCACAGTTTTGCAACGCATTTGCTGGACAAGGGAACAGACATAAAATACATCAAAGACATCCTGGGTCACTTCAATATCCGAACTACGGAGCGGTACCTTCATGTTAGTAAGCGGCAGCTGGTGAATATCATAAGTCCGTTTGATGATTTATGGAAGAAGGAGGAGATAGACTGGTAGATGGATTGTCCTAACGACAATACAAAAAGCGCAAGATTAAATTATTGATTTTCAATAATGGTATTTCTTGCATCATTGCGCCTTATAGCATAAATTAGCGTGTTACCGGCAATTTTAAAATGACATTCTTCATAATTTTAGCAGTCTCGACAATTATCTTTTATGTGGCTCGACACCTCTTAAAAAGTGCTGACAGGCAGACAAATTCTGTTATTAATAAAAGAGAAAATATTACCCAAGACGAAATACCTTGCAAGTTGACGCCAAAACAATTTTCAGAAAAATATAGAAATGGCCAAGGGCAAGTTAAAGGAGGGACACTTTGTTTTTGGGGACACTGGTTCGGCAGACCTTACGACAATTTTCACCAAATTACAAATTCAGATTTTGATATAGAACACAACATATTGACAATTCAATTTTCTGAGCAAGAAACTTTGAGAATAAACAATCCAACTGACATTGAGGAATATAGAAACAGGTTTCAAATTAACAAAGCAGACAAAGTTTATTGGCAATGGTATTATTATGGCAAGACACAAGAAAGCGAAAACTTACTATACTATAACATAATAAAAAGTGGTGACAATATAAATGGTGAGACCAATACAAATTGGAATAAAGTTGACTGGAGTGACCTGACATTGAATAAGCCAGCAGTTTTGTTTACGTAAAAAAACTGCCGGTAACATGGGGTTTTGCAATATTGGGGCTTGACGTTGTTATCTTCATCATTAGCAACATGGCAGCAGTTGTTCGGGCAGGACAAACATCGGTGGGCTTTTAGTCGTTATCTTGTACATTTGTTTTTCAATCGGCAGCGGTTCCGGGCTTGACGTTTTTCAAATCCCCCAACATCGCAAAGCCCTGTACGTTGTACGTCACCCTATTGAAAATCCTACAAACATTTAAGCATCCATGACTTTGCCGACACGACCCAACGCACCAAGTCAGGCACATTTGCAAGGCACACAAAGCCGACACACAGTAGCCAACCTTGCAAAAGAGCCTGCCTTGTGCCAACGCACAGCCCACCCACCCCAGCGGACGGAATTCTTATCGGCTTCAACTAAATACATCAACAAATAACTTTACTGAACAGCCAAGCCCACCCACCACCCAACTGGCGGACAAAGCAACACTTCACACGACAATAAATGCTTAAATTGCCGATTATCAAAATTGACTGTAAATAATAGATGAGATTAATAACGCAAGCACCAAAACGGACACTTAATAAAGCCTTCTTAAAGCAACGACCTTTAAGAAGCGAAATGGATTTATTCAAAACAGAACTCACTACACTTTTAGGACGAATAGACACTAACGAATCAGAGGAGTTTCATAAAAACCTCGTAAGCGACTTTCTCAAAAAAGCAATTTATCAGGACAACAATTTTATAAATACTAAGGGAAGACAAGACCTTGTAATACACAATGGGAAAGACAACAAAACCCAAGTTGGTGTCATCATTGAAGCAAAGAGACCAAATAAAGGCGAATGGTTCACAGCGGACAAACCAAACAGCAAAGCAATACATGAACTTGTTCTTTATTACCTACGAGAACGAATTGAGTGCAATAACATTGACATTAAATATTTAGTTGCGACAAACATCAACGAATGGTTCATAATTGAATCCAAGTATTTTGAAAACCTTTTTTACAAAAACAAAACATTCGTAAAAAATTATGAAGAATGGAGAGACGGAAAAAAAGTAACCAAAGACACAGGTTTATTTTATAATGAAATTGCCAAGCCGTTTATTGACAAGTTAGATGAAGAAATCCCCTGCACTTATTTCAATATCCAGAATTATGTAAAAATTCTTAATAACGAAGACAAAGAGGATGATAAAAATCTTATTGCCCTTCTTAAAATACTTTCACCTCAACATTTATTAAAAGTTCCATTCGCAAATGACAGCAACGAATTGGACGATAAATTTTACAAGGAACTACTGCATATCATTGGACTTGAAGAAGCAAAAGAAAATGGTAAAAATATAATTCGCAGAAAAGTAGAAAACAAAAATCCAGCATCTCTTTTAGAAATGGCTGTCAAAAAGCTACGAACAAAAGGAGTACATAAAATTGCAGACATAAAAGCATTTGGTGAAACATCAGATGAACAGTATTTCAATATTGCACTTGAACTCTGCATTACATGGATAAACAGAATTTTATTTTTAAAGTTATTGGAAGGTCAATTAATCAGCTATCATAAAGGCGACAGGTCATATCGGTTTTTAAATTCAGCACTAATCCATGATTTTGACGAGTTATTTAAATTGTTTCATAATGTTTTAGCCGTTAATATCAGCAGTAGAGAAGAAGAAATAAAATTAAAATACAAGCTTGTTCCTTATTTAAATAGTTCACTTTTTGAAATCAGTGAATTGGAAGACTTGACAATTTGCATTGACTCTTTAGACAATTCAGAAACACTTGATTTTAACAACACAAGTATTTTAAAAGAACAAAAAAAGAAAAACGACAAACTCAAAACGCTTGACTATTTATTTCTCTTTTTAGATTCATACGATTTTGCCAGCGAAGGTTCTGAAAACATACAAGAAGACAATAAGCCACTAATTAATGCTTCAGTATTAGGGAAAGTATTTGAAAAAATTAATGGTTACAAAGACGGCTCAATTTACACACCAGGCTTTATTACAATGTACATGTGTCGTCAGTCTATCCGTTTGACAGTTGTACAAAAGTTTAACGAAGCAAAAAATTGGAACATTAAAACCTTTGAAGAAATCTACAATAAGATAGATGATACAAACGAAGCAAATAAAATCATCAATGATATTAAAATTTGCGACCCTGCTGTAGGTTCAGGACACTTTTTGGTTTCGGCTCTTAATGAAGTTATAGCAATTAAAAGTGAATTGAAAATACTATCAGACACAAAAGGAAAAAGGCTAAAAGAATATACCGTGGAAGTAGAAAATGACGAACTGTATGTTACAGATGAAGAAGGCGAAATATTTGATTACAAACCTCAAAACAAGGAAAGCCAGCGTATTCAGGAAACATTATTTTTAGAAAAGCAAACAATCATTGAGAATTGCTTATTCGGCGTTGACATAAATCCTAATTCAGTAAAAATTTGCAGGCTACGCTTGTGGATTGAACTTTTAAAAAATGCTTACTACAAAGAAGATAGCAATTACACAGAACTTGAAACGCTGCCTAATATTGACATCAACATTAAATGTGGCAATAGTTTATTAAGTAGGTTTTCCTTAGATGCAGATTTAAGCAAAGCCCTAAAGAGTATCAAATACAATATTGAATCTTATCGTGGTTTTGTTGCAGACTATAAAAATGAAAAAAACCGAGATGTAAAAAAAGGATTGCAAAAAATCATAGACAGTATCAAGAGCGATTTTAGAACTGAAATAAGTAAGAATGACCCTAAACAAGTAAAATTAAAAAATCTAAGCGGCGACCTTTACAACCTTCTTAATCAGGGCAAACTATTTGAGTTGGACAGTAAACAGAAAAAAACTCAAATGGAAAAGCAGCAAAAACTGGAAGCAGACATAACAAAACTTTCAAAAGAAATAGATGAAATAAAAACAAACGCCATCTACAAAACAGCATTTGAATGGAGATTTGAATTTCCAGAAGTCTTAAATAACACAGGAGACTTTGAAGGTTTCGATTTGCTTATAGGAAATCCGCCATACATAAGTGCAATGGATTTAAAAAAGTCATTGCCTGAACTTACTTACAGGCAAATGAAATCCGACTATCAAACGGCAAAAGGAACTGTTGATTTATTTATCTACTTTTTTGAACGAGGGCTTAATCTCATTAAAAAGGGTTCGCCACTTTCTTACATAACACCAAACAGATACTTATCAGCCAGCTATGGGGAAGCATTACGAGAGTTTTTATTTAACCAGTCGCAGATAATTGAAATTGTTGATTACTCTCATGTTAGAGTTTTTAAAGAAGCCAGCACCTATCCAATAGTTACAACTCTTAGTAAGATAGAAACTGCTGAAAATATCTATGACATCTCAATAGGTAAATACAATGACTCAACCGATACATTAGATTTCAAATCGGTAACTTCAGAAAAATTAAATTTTCTTGAAGGCTACATTTGGGGTTATCTGCTAAACGAAAAAATTGGCATTACAGAAAAAATAATTAATCAATCAGTTTCAATAACTGAGTGTGCAAAAATAAATGCTACTTCTACTGCTTCCGAAGCTGACGATTATCATAAACTCATAAATGAAAAGGCTGGTTACAAACTTATCAATACTGGTACGATTGACAGATACGAAAGTCTTTGGGGTAAAAATGAACTAACCGACAAAGGGGCAAAATATTTGAACCCTTATCTTGCGAAAAATACTGGCGAAATAAGTGAGAATAGAAATAATCTTTACAGTTCGCCTAAAATCATTCTTGCGAAAATTGCAATAAGAACGGAAGCGTTTTTAGATTCAATTGGAGAATACGCATCAATTAATACAAACTGCTTTCATTCCTTTAGTTCAGATTTTGATGCTAAGTATATTCTTGCATGGCTTAACAGCAAACTTTTTCAATTTACTTTTGACTGCTTTTTTGAAGGCTTAAAAATGCAAGGTGGATATTTACTTTATAGTGCCCCTAATGTATCGAAAATGTACATCAAGGAACTTAACAATAAGCAACAACAACCATTCATATCATTGGTGGACAAAATTTTAGCGGCAAAGAAAAACCAAAGTGAAACAGATGCAATTGAAAAAGAACTTGACGAACTATTTTATAATTTGTTTGACCTTTCCAAGCAAGAACGTTTAACTATTGAAACCAGTTTGGCTAAGACTAAGTAATGCCAACGCCACCAAGTCAGGCACATTTGCAAGGCACACAAAGCCGACACACAAAAGCCAACCTTGCAAAAGAGCCTGCCTTGTGCCAACGCACAGGCAACACTCTACGGGTGGACACAGACCCACATTGTAGATGACCGAGGAGAAGGGCGAACGTACAACAGGGGGTTTGCCAAAATACGGGCGGACGGAAGTTATCATCAACTTTTTGTTCGCTATTGTGCTTCATATCGGGCAGACGAATATCTATTTAGCTTTTGTTTGTTATCTTCATCTTCAGTTTTTTAATCATCATCGGTACCGGGCTGACGGAATACTAATTCCCGTACTTCGGCAAGCCCTGTCCGTTGTGCGTCATGCTTTTGACCATATTTCTAACTTGAAACGTTGTGGCTTTGAACGCAAAGAAAAAAACATAATAATTGACGGCAGTTTGAATGAAAAGATA
>JBBQZZ010000016.1:0-112131 GCA_038207265.1 Chitinophagales bacterium
ATCAATTTAAAGATTTATTAAACTTAACTGTCAAGGTTTTAAGAAGATCTAATAACCTTTGGATTGAAACTTCATTAACAGATAGCTGGACACTTCAAAAACAAAACGCCGCAAGTAAACATTTTCATACAAGTTGATTTATTTAATCACTATGCACTTTGAATTACAAAAGAAAATCGCGTAATTTTTTTTCTTCAAGAATTACAATTTTTCCTTCTTTTAACTCAATCAGTTTCCCGGCTTTAAAATCACTGAGGGTTCGTACAAGCGACTCGGTAGCAACACCCACAATATGCGATAAATCCTGTCTTGAAATAATAAGTTCCGGTTTAGGGCATAGTTTGGTTTTAAATTTATCAAAAACTTCTATTAGCCCGATAGCTACTTTTTTACGCAGAGACTGGTATGCAATAGTCAATAGTTTTTCTTCATTTTCCAAAACATTTTTTGTAAGCAATTTTATAAACTGTTTTGATACCTGGGGGTTATTATAAATTAGCTGTAGAAAATCTGCTGTTGGAATAATCATTAATTCAGCATCCTCCAGCACTTCTGCCGTATCTGCATAAGCTGTTTCTTCCAGCACCGTAGTATATCCAATAAAATCACCCCCTGTATAAATACCAGTTATCAGTTCCTTTCCAAAATCATTCACTTTGAATGTCTTTATTTTTCCATACAATATATGATATACAGCAAAAGGTCTTTTCCCTTCTGAATAAACCGTCTGCTTTTTTTTATAAATACTTATTTCTCTTTTGTCGGAGGTGAGTTTAATATTAGTGGATGCAGCAACATTTTGAATAAGATCGTTCATATCTGTAATATCCTGTGATAATTGATTCTTTAAAGTCTCTGCCTTCTTCAATCTTATTTCAATTACTTTCAGTAATTCCACATCATCAAAAGGTTTTGTTATGAAGTCATCGGCGCCCATTTCCATACCTTTTCTTAATTCCGTCTTTTCTGTTTTTGCAGTAAGAAATATAAACGGAATTGTGGAAGTCTCCTTGTTTCTGCTCAACAAGTGCAATACGCCATAACCATCTAATTCCGGCATCATAATGTCACAAATTATCAGGTCGGGCTTATGCCTCAGTGCCAGTTCCACACCAACTTTGCCATTGGCGGCCACTAACATTTTGTAGTTGGCCAGTCCAAGAAGCTCAGCAGTATTTTCCCTTACCGCCTTATTGTCTTCAATCAATAAAATTTGTTTCATAATTTGTTTTTCGAAAGAAGTAGTTGAGCAATACAATAAGTAAGCCCTGACAGGCTCATTACTTCTTATCAAGCATTACAATAAACTCAGTACCGACATTTAGCTCACTGTTACAATTAATTGTTCCATTCAGCATTTGCAAATATTTGGCAACAATTGCCATTCCTAATCCTGTCCCCTCAATATTCAGTGCATTCTTTCCACGAAAAAAACGTTCAAAGAGATGCTGTAAATCATGCGCTGAAATACCTATGCCTTCATCTTTTATAGCAATCTGTATTTTATCATCATCAACAAAACTATTGAGGTTAATAGTTGAATTTTCGGGAGAAAATTTTATGGCATTGGAGAGCAGGTTGATGACAATATTTTTTAATATTGACTGGTCTGAGAATATATCTAATTTACCATGATGAACATAGATAATTTTTTGCCCTGCTTTTTTTAAGCCTTGTACTTCATTTATAATATTTTCTACAAGTTGTGTTATGTCAAATTGAGAAATATGGGGTTCAATTTTGCCTTCCTCCAGTTTGCCTAACGACAGAAAGTCTTCCAGCATACTCTTCATATTATTTACTGCTTCTTTACTGCGTAAAACATGCCTCTCTCTTTTATCCTGCTCTTCCGTAGTTGTATATTTTTCTATTAAGGAAAGTGAAGTAAAAATGGTGCTTAACGGAGTTCGGAATTCATGCGAAGCCATTGTAACAAACCTGCTTTTCAATTCACCCAATTCTTTTTCCGCTGTTAATGCCTGGTTTATTAATTCTTTTGATTTTTCAAGTTCGGCTAATGTTTCTTTCAGCATCATGGTACGTTCAAGCACTTTTTGTTCCAGCTCTTTATTCATATTTTGTACTTCCGTAGTAATCCGCTGCAGATCATTTTGCTGTTGCAAAACCAGGTTTTCATTTTTCTTTCTTATGGTAATATCAACAACAAAAGCAATCACATATTCTTCACTGTTTAAGCTATAATGGCTCAGGCTTACTTCTACAGGAAATTCTGTTCCATCTTTTTTCCTGGCATATAAATCCCTGCCTGCACCCATTATCCTGTTCTGCGGATGCTTATTAAAATCATCGCGATGAGCCTTGTGCTTTGAGTGAATTGTTTGAGGTAATAATACTTCCACCGTTTTACCCAGCACCTCGGCCTTAGTATAACCAAATTGAATTTCTATATACTTGTTGAAATTAATGATAACACCATTTTTGTCAGTTATAACTATACCAATAGTGGCATAATTAAAAAGTGCTACGAATTGCTTAGCATTATTTTGGTCATATAATTCATCTGGTTTTTCAGATGAATTTTCTGCTTCATTGCGTATTGACATAAAAGATTGATTACGATAACTGGAAAATACAATTTACCATTTGGGCGAAATGCAAATAGTCCGATGGGCAAAAGCCATCAAACGCAGTTATAATAATCAAATCTGGAAACGCTGAATTGCTATGAGAATATCAGCGGGAGGTGGACGAAAAACGCTGGCTTTGTATTGTTGGGGTAAAGCTTTTCCGCTATTAAATATAGCGATTCTCCAAAAGTTGCTCAGAATAGTTACAAATAAATGTGTATAAATAGCATGGTTATTATTCTGACTTAAATTCTTCTCTAAATTTTGACACTTAATTACTCCGTCCTTGCAGCAACCACCTTTTTCTGAGTCTTCTTTTGAGTCGTGATGATGTTTACTTTCTTCATGATGGTGCGGGTGTTCTTTGCCATTAAGATGAACTGAAGTTTCCCTTGCTTCCTTATCATCATCGTGATGGTGTTTACTGTTGAAGCCCATATCTATACCCAAAGTACAAGCAAAGCCAATAATCGTATTCATTGAGAATACTATTATTAAAAAAGCGGCCTTTAGTTGAATAGATATACTTTTTTGCATTTATAGTTCCTTGAAATTAAGGCAATTCGTCGAAAAACAACAAATTCTTGCAGATAAAGGCACATTAGGTTAATAAATATTAAAGGCTACACAATTACAGGGCAGATTTACATAATATTGGCATTAAACTGCCTTTGCAATCTTTTCCATAATATGATGGCTTTCCCCAAACCTGCAAAGGGCATCGCACTGGCTGCGGAGTTCGGAGAACAGAATGTACTTAATGGGCACATTATTTTGCTTAATAGAAGGGCGGCACAATTGCATACAAACGTCTTTTTCTCTTTTATCTGGCACAATCAGATAAAAAACTTCATCCCCGTCGGCAATTGTGTAACTTAAATCTGTTAACCGCAAAATGCCGGAATAAATGCTGGTACTTTTTTCTACTTCAAATGCAACGATAACATTGTTTGTGCCTTTTTGGAACCAAAGCACATCAATCAATTTGACGGTATTCAGTGTTTCTTTATCCAGGTTAATTTCAGGAAATTGCTGCAAACTCATAAATGAAAAACTATTGCCGCAATGCTGCCTTGATCGGTCATTGGATGCCGCAATTACATCGTAACCCAACGCATTGCCAATCTTTAATAAATGGTATTGCATTTCAGTATGTAAGTCTTCTTCTGCCTTTTCCTGCTCTACATCTGTTTTCCTTTTTTCAATCAGCTTCTCTAGTTTCTTACGTTCCGGTTCTGACAAATATTCATCTGCCCCCAAAACTAATTTCTGTGCACCGATTTCAAATAGCAACCCAGCGATAGCTCCCAGGTCTGAAGATAATTCTGAACGATGCTGGGTATTGGTATCAATCAACACTTCTCTCACTTTTAAATATTCACTCCAACTGCCTGATTTCTTTTTATCCTTAAATAAAAAGTTGAAGCCATTAATTATGGCTGTATTAAAAGGTGGTATCATTGTAGGATGCAGAAAATAAATTATACTTGCCACTGCAGGCCCAAGCCCTTTAATTTTCTTGCCATCTAATTTGATAATTTCTTTTAAAAGCTGGTCTTCTGTTTTTGCATTTAAACAGTTTTCAAGAAATTGCCCGAATACCTGTTTGTTGGTTTCGTTTTCGTAAATGTCTGGGATACGAAGTTTAGGCTTCCAGTAAAAAGGATGGGATGCTCCTTCAAATACCTGCTTTTGTTCTGTGATGCAGGTTAATACAAATTCAAGTGACGAGCCTTTAAAATCGTTGGGAAATTTTCTGTTTTTTATATCATCTACAACCTGCATTACACCCCGGCGGATGGAACGAAATGCTTTTAATCGTTCTTCGTTATTGATGAACCAGGTATTGAAAACGGATTGATTATCCGATTTATATTGACTGATAATTTGGGAGAGGTTTGAATTCATATTTATAGACATCAATTCTGTCTGATGCATATCCAGGGAAATAAATTTATACCTGTAAACAGTCTTTTCACAAATGAATTACGTTGCTGCAGAATAATATAGTTAAAGTTTTTCAATTCATTAAGACTGAAATGAAAAAAATAATTAATCATTTCAGGGAATCCCATGCATTCAAAATATGTCTTACTCCTCTTCCGCCTGGCTTCCACTTCAAGGTCAGTATAAAAAAAACTATCGATTATATGTATTTCCCCACCTGCATTAAGAAGTTTTAAAGTGAGATTGATAATTTCACTAATTGAAGAGAAGTATTGAACAGAAGCGGGGAAAACAATCACATCAAACCGATAAGGTTGTAAAACATTTTGTCTTATATCGCCGTAAACAAAAGAGAGGTTTGATTTCAAAAAGATACATGCTGCCTGTTGTAATTCTCCCATATTTATATCTATCCCAACAATTTCTGATTGTGGAACTTTAGTAAGTTGATGTGACAGCCAGCCATTACCACAACCAATTTCCAGAATATGCAAAGGTCTTTTTTTGGCATTCAAATAAGCAATAAGTTTTTTGCATGATGCTTTGCGTATTTGCCATTCCCGAAAGTGTGGATGCTTTCGATTGATTCGGGGAAGTTTACCCAGTACTTCATTACTGTATACTCTTTCCTCTTTTTGCCTTACTCCTAAATAGAGTTTTTCAAAACGCTCATCAGGCACTGTGTCAGTCGAAATATAAACCCCGTTTTGCTGTATAAAGTTTTCACTTTTCATTGTAGGCTTGAAAATTAAAATTAAGCTTATTCTCTGCACTGGCCAGTTTCTGTATAAAAGTATAAACCATTGAAAGCTAAAAAAATATTGTTTGGGTGTCTCTCATTCAAAATACAACCTCCCAATAAACATATTAAAGTATGGCAATTGCATTTACAATTGCAACAATCTTGCTTTATTATAAAGTTAGTTTGAGGATGGATTTTCCGGAAAAATCGCCCAGTGTGGATGTTAAGTATCCTAAATATTGCCGGAAGGTTAGATAATATATACGTTTTACAGAATTATGGAGATGATTTACAGGATTTTGTTGTCTGAAAACAGATTTGCTTATCCAATAGCATACAAAAAAAGCCAGGAGGAGAACCTACCCGGCAACCTAAAATCAACGTTCAAAACGTTTGACGGTTCGAGGTTTAAATTACTTCAGCTTTAAAACCCGCTTTATTAACTACTTCTATTATTTGTTTTGCAGAAAGATCCTCTGTTTTAACGGTAAGGATTTTTTGTGGATTTGCAGTATCAACCTGCCAGTTTTTAATACTGGCTTCTTCATTCAAAGGGCCGGTTACTTTTGCCACACATCCACCGCAATTGATATTCGTTTTAAATTGTAATGTTTCCATTTTATTCATTTTTTATTGTACAAAAATATATTAATTGAAAGCTGTTACTGTTATACTATTTTGTATTTATTTTATAGATTTTTGTGATCTTAGCTACTTTATAATTTGATTGTCTTTAATCTTAAACTGTTGCTTACTACCGATACAGAACTAAGTGCCATTGCTGCGCCAGCTATCATGGGGTTCAATAAAAATCCAGAGAAAGGATAAAGTATACCTGCTGCTACCGGTATCCCAATGAGATTGTAAATAAATGCCCAGAACAAGTTTTGACGTATCGCCTTTACGGTTTTCGCGGACAATTGCAATGCCTTTGGTATCGCATTAAGGTCTGATGTCAGCAGCGTAATTTTGGCGACGTCCATGGCAATATCCGTCCCTTTGCCCATTGCAATACTCACATCTGCTTGGGCGAGTGCCTGGCTGTCATTAATGCCATCACCCACCATTGCTACTATTTTTCCTTTATCCTGTAACTCCTTTACAAAAAATGCTTTTTGTGATGGCATTACTTCTGCCTGATAATGGGTAATTCCAACCTGTTTCGCAACTGCTGCCGCCGTATCCTTGTTGTCCCCGGTTAACATATACACTTCAATTCCGCTTTGCAATAAAGACCGGATAGCCGTGGCGGAGGTTTCCTTTATTTTATCTGCTATCGCAATTACCGCCAGCACATTTTTATTGTCAGCGTAATAAACCAAAGTCTTTGCAGCTGCTTGTAATTGCGCTACTTTTATTTCAAGCAGGTTGCTGATACTGATCTTATATTCCTGCATCATTCTTTTATTTCCAACAAACCAAACCAGATTATCATACCTGCCTTTTATCCCACCTCCTGTAATACTTTCGAAAGACTGGATTTTTACATGATTAATTATTTCCGGTTTAAGCCGGTTGGTAACTGCTGTGGCTAAAGGATGCTCCGACTGTGATTCCAACGCGAACAGAATTGGCGTATAAACTGAAATGTCTTTTAGTGTATTGTCCCAAAATATATCAGTAACAACAGGCTTGCCTTCTGTAATGGTTCCTGTTTTATCAAGCACTACTGCATTTACTTTGTAGCCCAGCTCCAGGCTTTCAGCGTCCTTAATCAGGATATTGTTCTCTGCACCTTTTCCAATACCAACCATGATGGCTGTAGGTGTGGCCAGGCCAAGTGCGCAAGGGCAGGCGATAACCAGTACCGTTACGGAAGTAAGCAAGGCATGGCTGAAAGCATTGTCTCCTCCTGCAATCATCCAAATTATAAATGTGAGCAGAGCAATACCAATAACTACCGGTACAAAAATACCTGCAATTTTATCCACTAATTTTTGCACTGGTGCCTTGCTGCCCTGTGCTTCCTGCACCATTTGTATAATGTGCGCGAGCATCGTATCACCGCCAACTTTCTCCGCTTTGAACTGAAAACTGCCTTTCTGATTGATGGTTCCGGCAAAAACCTTGTCACCGTCTTTCTTTTCTACCGGCAAAGGCTCACCGCTGATCATGCTTTCATCAACAAATGAACTGCTTTCTGTAACTACACCATCTACTGGAATTTTTTCTCCCGGCTTTACAACGATAATATTATTTACGATCACCTGTGCAAGCGGTATTTCGCTCTCCTCTCCATGAATTAATACCCTTACAGTTTTAGGCTGCAGGCCTATTAGTTTTTTAATGGCAGATGAAGTATTTGATTTGGCTTTTTCCTCCAGTAACTTACCGAGCGATATAAATGCGATGATTACCGCTGCTGCTTCAAAATATACATGTGCGTGCAAACCGCGCTGGTTCCAGAACGAAGGATATATAGTATTAAAAGCACTGAACAGGAAAGCTATACCTGTACTCAGTGCCACCAAGGTATCCATATTCGTCTTTCCATGTTTTGCCTGCCTGAAGGCATTAATAAAAAAAGTCCTGCCAAAATAAAATACGACCGGGGCTGACAATAACATCATGATATAATTTGCATAAGGCATATCCATAAAGAACATGCCTATGACTATAACAGGCAGCGATAATATGGAGGCCCAAATTGTGCGGTTCTTTATAGCGAGATACTGCTGATGCTGTGCAGCCGACTGCAACTCTTTTGCATTGTCAGCATCTGTAATAAGATCATAACCGATGGATTGTATGGTACTTCTTAGTGTCTCCGGTGAGACCGTCTCTTTATTGTATTCTACCCAGGCTGTTTGATTGGCAAAGTTTACGCCTGCCTTTTTTACGCCGGTTACAGACTGTAACATACTTTCTACACTGACTGCACAAGCAGCACAACTCATACCCGTAACCGGGAAGCTCCTTTTTATAACTGTGTCCATAATGCTGATTAATTATGTTACAAAGTTATTTCACAATCAAGGCGAAACTGTTACAGAATTGTGGATATGATTTACAGAATTCCGAGAATTGAGCGGTGGATTTCTTTCTCGTATTCCCAAACACAAACGAATTGTTTGTCACTTATAGCTTTTAAAACCGGCTGCTGACCTTTTCCCAGAAGTTGCTTTTTCCCATTCGGCAATAGGCAGACTACTTCTCCTTTTTCAGTCCATGCATATACTTTTTTACCGCCAACAATTTCTATGGTACAGCTTCTTCCTTCTCCTATTTCCACCTCCTGCTTTCCCGGTTCACTCGCAAACATTTTTCCTTCCCTGCGCCAAACGGTAAACACGTTCCCGCTCTTATCCATTGCCAATGCTCCGCCATCCATAGGGCAACCGTTCAAAGCCCAGCTACCATTACCTAATTTTTGTGCGTCGCCGAAATTATTGCCTGCATCTGAGGAACTTATCAGGTATAAATCCCTGTTTCCATGTAACCAGTTGCGGAACATTACATATACATTATCGCCCTTAACCGCTACAGACGGCTTACAACATTCACAAACAGTAGTATCGGGCGAGGCATAAACAAGAATATTCTTAGACCATGTTTTACCACCGTCTGTTGACTTTGCACCAAATATCTTGTTGTGTTTATCTCTCAAGTCAAGCCACACTGCAAAACTAACCCCACCGTCGGCACTTAATGCCATCAATCCTTCTTTTGAAACAGTATCCACATCATTGACCCTACCAGCAGGTTTCCAAGTAACTGCTTTACCTTTTGTATAGGAAGATATATTACCCGCCCTATTACATGCAGTGACTATTATATCCTCTCCCGATGCAGCAATCTGTGGTCCTCGCGTATGGGAAGCATCGAGCTCAGGTAATACTTCGATTAAGGAAGGGACTGTAAAACTGATGCCATTATCAGCCGAAGAAACATACATTATGCTATCACCTGCACCATATACCATGTTTAACTTGCCAGAGTTGTCCTTTACCATTGCAGGCATCTGGCCGCTGGCAATTACTAAAGGTGCTGGTAGTGACTTTTTTTCTTCTCTGCAACGAGTGAAAAGAAGGAGGAAAATAATGCTTGTTACTAAAGGTATTGCTTTCATGTCTTAAATTTTATCAAGCGGTTTACGGTGCTGATTTCCTATCGTTTTAAAATGTGTTGGCGTAAGGCCGGTGACCTTTTTAAATTGTGCCGAAAGATGCGCTACACTGCTATAACCCAATTTGAAAGATATTTCACTCAAATTTAGCTCATCATACACCAGTAACTCTTTTACTTTTTCAATTTTTTGAAGGATAAAGAATTGTTCAATGGTAATGCCTTCTATTTCAGAAAACAACCGGGAAATATAACTATAGTCTTTGTTCAGCGATTTACTTAAAATCAATGATGCTAAAATGTTCTTCTACTTCCCCCGGCTGCACTTTTTTAATCAGCAGGGTTTTTATTTTTTCAATCTGTTTTTGCTTTTGCGTGTCAAGCAGTTCAAATCCTAATTCTTTCAGCCTGTTATTAAATTCCAGCAATTGTTTGTCTGTCGGAACTTTGGTTAATTCCACTTCGCCCATGCTAACCTGTAATGGTTGCAGTTTCAGTTTGTCCAGTTCCTGTTTCACCACCATTATACAGCGGTTGCAAACCATATTTTTTATATAGAGGTTCATGCCGCAAAATTAAATATTATTACCTTTTCTTTTTAAACTAGCCAGTTATGAAGGAAAAGGCAAGATAAGCTGGGAGTTATCAACATGGTAGATGAGATTAGGCCAATTCTGTCAAAGATATGGCAGGTTATGGTGTATGCTTTAAAACTCTTACGCAATGAGTGAAATCATTTAAAACTGAAGTAGGTGAATATACGGCCCGTATTATTCCGTTGCACAGGCTAAAGTAATTTTTGAAAAATTGGGCGTTCTCTGTAATATGCTGAATTGATCGGACCGTTCTTGATTTTCCAGAAAATATTATCGTACTCAATAATGCCTGATCTGGTATATAAAGCCACATGACTAACATACGGCAAAAATGATAGCAGAGTAGCGGGTCAAAAGTATTCAATTCGTCATGTCTTTTCCATTTCCAGCTATTGCCGAAAAGAATCTGCTAAACACTGAATCAGTTATAAAGACTTCTCTCAAAAAGTGAAATAAAGTAAGATTTGCGTTGCTTTTGAGTTTTTATAGAATAAAAAAAGCAAAATCTGCGATGGGCCCGTTTGTAAAAAAATATTACCGGACGGGTTACAAATTGAGAATAAAGATTAAAGCTGTCTAAGATTTTATTAATTTCGAGAATAATTTACTTGAATAAAGGTTAATAAGAAAATGCAGAAAGTTAGCTTGCAAATCGACAAAATAATCGACAAAATGTCTAAATAATTGATTCTAAGAATGTAATTGTAATCCAATCCGGGTCACAAGGCGCAATTTTAATTGCGCTTTTTTATTTTTAGAAATGAATTATTCGGTAGCCCAGTTGAATAGAGCATCCCGACTTATAAATTGGGAAGGTAATTGGTTTGAATCTAATCCGGGTTACCATGCATGGGATTGCTAATTTGTTAAAATAGAATTGTTGAACCCGCAAGTGAATGACACAACAGACACTGAAAAATTATCCTATGCTGGTAAATAGAAAACCTCATCCTTAGAAAAAGAGGAGGCTTTACGTACGGCTTATAGTTTCTGACTGTTTACGGGCAATAAGCCAATTGCTCATTTCCTGTATTTCCATCGATTGAGAACTAACAACCTTTGTTGCTATATTTTTAAGTGGCGTATTATTTCCGTGATATAAATAAGCTGATGCATTTTCAATAGCCTATTGGTGATGTACTATCATTTATGTTGCAAAATCATTATCAATATTTCAGGTTATAATTTGTTCTGCAGAAGCATTAACTATGCTGCCATCTTTCTATATTCTTCCGCACATTGGTTACAAACAACCTGGCAATTTGCATGATGAAGCACAATGATATATATAGTTGTAAATTTTAAACATGCCACTATACAAGTTTGTACCTGAGATATCCTGCCATGATCTTTATTTTTATTGACTGGCAAATTGGTTTTCAAGTTATTTATTGATAAAGCCGTTTTTTTAACTCGTGTGTTGGTATTTATCCATCCTCTTTAATATTGCCTCCATTTCAGCAATCTCTTTTTCCTGTGAACTGATAATTCCTTCCGATAGCTTTTTAACTTCCGGGTCTTTTATTTTTGCATGTTTACTAACCATAATTGCTGATGAATGATGAGGTATCATGGCTTTCATATACTGTACATCTGCTACGGGCGTTTGGGTACGCAAACCAACCAGTGCCAGCACAAACACAAGAATGCCCGCTACAATTATGACTGCATTGGTCTTTCTGCTCGGATACATTTTCCCCATCATCAGCATCATTACAACTGCCATGGAAGCAACCATCAAAATGGTCATGTAAATCCGTGTGACGCTTGTATGATAATGGCTGATGCTGTCTATGTTAAGAAACATAACTATGTACATGATGAAAAAAGAACAAGCAGCATAATGCTGAATTTGCGATAGTTCATTCCTTTCATTTCTTCTGTTTTCATTTTGTTTTCCATTTTCTTAAATTTTTGGTTAAATCTTTTTCAAAAGATTATTTATTTAAAGTATGTACCCAAAGCCGTGTTAGTAAGTTAATGTGATGCCTGCTCCTAATCCCATGTCGCTATCGTAATGGGTTGATATAGATATAAATTTCGTAGCGATGTAGCGCAAGCCAGCCGTGTATTCTTTATCGGTATTAATTGCCATATTTAAACGTAATCTGCTGGTAACGGGAATATCTTCACGGCTAAACTGAAACCTGAATTTTCCATCGCCATCAACCCTTGCATCTGCTATAAAAAGCATTGGCAATGTATAGGCAATGCCTGCTACTACCGTGTGACGATTATTCTTATTACTCTTTTGCCCAAACCAGTTTCTTTCTTCACTACCAAAAATATTTTTAGGACCACCTTCTATTTTATAGTGGTAATCAAAGCCTACATATGGATAGAGCCATTGCATTCTACCTAAGTAACGACCAACCATGGTTTCACTTTCGTAACCATGCATATCATGATACCCTAAATGCCACATCTCTGTTATTTTATATCGGGTGTTAGCAAGCATAACATTGCCATCACTTCCGTTACTTTCGACACCAATCTTTGCCATTGAATGAAACATCCTGTCGTCCGTTTTTAGATTGCGATAAGCCAGGGCTGGATTGGGTATTTCCGGATTCAGCGGTGAATTTTCATACCTGAATATCCTTCCCATTCCGCTCATCATGTGATATAAAATATGACAGTGAAAAAACCAGTCGCCGCTTTTGTTAGCTGCAAATTCAATAGTGTCTCTTTCCATGGGCATAACATCGATTACATTTTTTAGCGGCGCATAATCGCCTTGCCCGTTTAATATTCTAAAGTCGTGACCATGCAGGTGCATGGGATGCCGCATCATGCTATTGTTATACATAATTATGCGGGCGTTCTCGCCTTTCTTTATCAGTATTCTATCACTTTCGGAAATGGTTTTGTTATCCAATGTCCAAACGTACCTGTTCATATTGCCAGTTAAATCAAACGACAATTCTTTAACGGGACCATCAGGCAAAGTTGTTTTGTATGGTGAACGCAACATACCATAGTTAAGTGTTACTATATCCGCATCGTTGTTGTCCATATCCATACCTGCCATGCTGTGCTGATGATTATTCATTTGCATTTCCTTGCCCTTCATTTGCATTTTATCATCCCCGCCCGAAGGTTGGGCAGGCATCTTCATGCCGTGCATTTTATCAACTTGGATAGTGTCTGCAGGATTAGCCGGACCGGTTATTTCAGGATACATTACAGTATTCATATCCATTTGCTGGTTTTGCATTTTCATACCTTCCATTTCTATCATATTACCATGCATATTCATCATGCCGTTCATCATCTTCATGCCTGCGAAATACTTTAGCTTAGGCAACTTTGTAGCAGGCACTTTTTCGCCGCTACCTAACCAAAGCGAAGTGGATTTTGTGCGGTCTTCTGGCGTTACTAAAAACTCATAGCTTTTGTTTTCAGGAATGGTAACTACTACATCATAGGTTTCAGAAACGGCAATAATTAAGCGGTCTACTTCTACCGGCTCCATATCCAAACCATCACTGGCAATCACTGTTATTTTTCCACCTGAATAAGTAAGCCAGTAATAGTCGGAGGCACCGCCGTTTGCAATGCGTAACCGCACTTTATCACCCGCTTTGAATTGCGGATAGGCATCTTCTTTTTTCCCATTGACTAAGAAAGCATCGTAGTACACATCACTTACATCCATTGCATTCATGCGCTTCCATTCGTTGGTGATTTTTGTTTTAAAATGCCCTGACCCAATTGCTTCTGCGTAGCTTTGAGTAGTACCTTTTTGTATGGCAAACCAGTCTGAAGCATTGTGCAATCTGCGATTGATTTGTTCCGGCTTCATGTCTGACCATTCACTCAATGCAACGGGTATTGTTGGTATATCCCACTCTTTTCTCTTATTCATAATAAACATTCCATACATGCCGATCTGTTCCTGGAACATGGAATGGCTATGATAAAAGTGTGTACCGTTTTGTATGATTGGAAATTTATACAAATGTGTAGTGTGAGACATTATTGGCATCTGCGTAAGATTAGGAACACCATCGTACTGGTTTGGCAATTGCAGCCCGTGCCAATGCAAAGCAGTTTCTTCATCCAGGTTATTATGTACATAAATTTCCGCGGTATCACCTTCAGTAAAGGTGAGGGTAGGCATTGGTATCTGTCCATTTACCGCAATGGCCCTTTTTACTTTACCTGAAAAATTAACCATTGTATCAGCTATGTACAAATCGTACCTGACTGTTCTTGGTGGAATGTTGTTTGGCAGATATTTTTTATCAAACTTTGTATAAGTAGAATCGGCAGACATATTCATTTCCCGGCCATTTATATTCATCATTTTTTCATTGGCGGTATCGCCTGTCATTTTCATGCCCTCTATGCCCATATTTTTTTTCTGCATAGTGTCCTTGAGCATTTCCATTTTAGGATTGCCCGGCATGGCCTGTTGCTTTTCAGATTTCGGTTTTTCTTTTACCAATTTCATACCGCACTTTGGGCAGTTACCTGGCTTTGAAGCATGTATCTCCGGGTGCATGGGGCAGGTGTAAGTAACTGATTGTGCTTGTGACGTCATTCCTTTTTTATTCATGTCCATACCCTTCATATCCTGCGCTTGAACCAGGGAATAAAGGGGAAACATGAATAAGACTAAAATAAATTTTTTCATCGTTCAATATTTTTATTTGCAGCAATTTCTTTTACGAATGAAAATTCCTTTGAATACCTTGATCAATATTTGTTTTATTTTTTTCACTTTACCTTAATTGTTTGCTAAAAGACTGTCTTTTGCTGATACTGCCCAATTAATCAGAATTGTTTTTTGCCCAGGCGTTAAAATTGCGTTTCTATGAATAAGTGCATAAGATAATATTGGCATGTCTCCATCTTTTATTTGATTTATTATTCCTTGCAATTTGCTTTGTTGCTTACGAATAGACAATTCGCCAAACTGGCTAAAGTTTAGCATCGCTTTACCATTTTTTATATGCGATGCCATTAACCATGCCCCAGGCTGTATAAATGAATACCAGGGATATCCGGTGTTATTGGTATGGCAATCATAACAAGATGTTTTTAATATGCCTGAAACATTTGCAGGCACTGGAACTGTTTTTTTAATATCCGTTTGCAAAATAGTATTGTTTTTATTCTGCACAGGCTGAATAAACTGAATTGCAACGAAGCCAATAAACAATCCTAGTCCTATCTTCTTTTTAACAGTCATAAGTTTACTTTAATTCTTCTTTCACCGTACCACAAGTTGGCATTGACTTACCTAAGTAGGGATTGACGATTTCTTTTGTTTCGCTTATCCAGTTTGCTCCTTTGCCATCATTATACATGGGGCAATGATCATAATACAGTTTTTGTCCACCACCGAATGTTTTTACCAATTGATAAATGTCTTTGCTCAACATATCAAAATGCTCCCGCTGGTGTTTGATGTTACCTCCGTTTGAACCAATATGCTCAGCATGTTCTTTGGCATCATCTTCTACATCGTTGTAATTTTTTACCTGGTCTGCAGATAACGGAACTTTATTAAAACTGGCAAACGAAACAACCATTGCGTTTCCTGCCGTTGCGGCATCTTTACTGTTGTCTTTTGCAAAGGCATTTTTCATTTGCAGGTAACTAGCCAAAATTCTTTTTATAGAAGCTGTATTTGCCGGTGTAGCCGTATTAGCCTGTTGTTTTTCAGTAACATCAGCCATTTTTTTGTCAACCGCTGCTGATGCAGGTTGAGTTGATTTGTTATCAGCAGATTTGTTGTCGGAGCTGTTGCAGGAAGCAAATGTGATTGCTGAGACTGCGATGATAATTAAACTCTTCATTTTATTTTTTTTTAATTGATGCTGAATAATTAAAATAGGTAAAGCCTCAGGCTGCAAGCAACCGGTGGCTATCCTGTTAATTGAGTGATTATTTTATGGTTTCTGTTACTTTGCCACAGGTAAGCATTGCCTTTCCGTAATAAGGATTTTTGATTGCCGCTTCGCTGCTTAACCAATACATCTTTTTCATTGGGCAATATGCCTGGTAAACAGGTTCGGCAGATAATTTAACTGCCTTTGCCAACTTGTATATATTGTTTGACAGAGCAGAGAAATGTTCTCTTTGGTGGGAAATATCTTTGCTTTCCGAAATATGCCTCGCATCAAATGCAAGCTTTTCTTTCAATGGCATAAAAGTATTATGGTCAGCTTCGGATAATGCTTTCATATCAACATCCTCAATGGCTTTTGCAAGTTCGCCTGCTTTAACGGATGCTGTTGTTGCGTCAGTAGCAACCAATGCATTCTTAATATCTAAGTAAGAATTGAGTAAAGCAGATAAAGAAGTAGTCTTTGTATTATCCTGGGCAAAGGAATGCTGAATCGATATAGCTGTAACGAATACAACCATAAAAAATATCTTTTTCATTTTTTTTGATTTAATGTTTGAAGAATAGAACAATTACACACTCGAGTTTGCAGTCAAGCAGCTATGCAAAACATTAGATCAAATCAAATTTGAAAACTCTGAATTAGTATGCGAATGTCAGGAGGGGGAGGGTGGAAAAATTGAACAATGTGTTTGTTGGTACGAACAGATATTAATTCAGAAATATTAATCCTAAATAAATTACTAATAAGAGTCGTAAAAATGTGAGCATTCAAAGCTGTTGCAGTATTCTGGTTGAGGCTCTTGTCTAAATTTTGAAACTGAACAACACCATCATTGCAGCAACCGCCCTTTTCTGATTCTTCTTTAGAACCGTGCTGATACTTTGTTGTTTTATCGTGATGCTGATGCTTTTTACTGTCAGCATGTACATGAACAACTGGTTCAGTGGCTTGTTCCTTATCGTGATGATGTTTGATATTAAAACCCATATCTACACCCATAGCACAAGCAAAGCCGATAGCAGTATTCATTGAGAAAACTATTAAAAGAAAGGCTGCCTTAATTTGTATGGCTATCTTTTGCATCTGACTATTAAAAAAATAAGGTAATTAATTGAAAAGCAACGTTTCCTAAAGTGTAAAGATATACCCCGATCGCATTTAAAAAGTTACACAATTATGGGAAATTTTTATAGAATTACTGATTTCATATTGGTTAGATAATCTTTTCATTTATAAATTTTTATAAGAATGGCTGAATGGTTGATTGGTGATTTAAGAGATAGCTATAAAGATTTTCCAGAAAAGCTGCCTTATTGATTTTGTAACTGTCATTTTACAACATTGCTAAAATCACCGCCGCACTCATACCAATCATCAAAGAATCTTCAATTATTGTAATAGTACTCATGGGTAAATCGAAAACATCGCCTAAACATGCGCATTTTATTTTTCTTTTGTTCAACACGCTTTGCAGTACGCCGATAATGCTTAGTGTCATTACAACGAAGGTCACTGTATTTGTAAGCATTGGATAAACCCCTGTTAAGAAAGCAAGCCCCAACATAAGTTCTGTACATGCATACACATAGCCCCAGCCGTTCCACTTTTTTGCAACAATATCATACATGGAATAGCTTTCTACAAAACCTTTCAGGTTTAAGAGTTTAAAAAAGGAAAACACTAAAAAGAAACCTGCCATAAAATGATTCATCCAACGCATCCATACAAAACCGCCATTGCTATATTCAATCAGCAGGGTAATGCCTAATATATAACCGAATATCAGCAGTATGGGTTTATATATTCTTAGCCATGATTTCTTTTCTTCTTCAGAAGCAATTGCAGTGGTTTGTTCTATTGCTTCAGACAATTGATATTTGGGATAATCCTGCAACGCAATTTGCAAATATTTTGTTGCAACATGATTGTCCATATCAATAGCCGCCTCACCTTTTGCTAAGTCAATCCTCACATTTTTAATGCCAGCTACTTTTGACAGTAAGCCTTGCACCTTTGACTGGCATCCCGTACACGTCAGTCCTGAAATTTTAAAAATATGTGTCATAGTGTAGTTTTTATCTTGCGAAATTACTATGACCTTATATGAGGTGTGTTATATATTTATGGATTTGATTTACAGAATTTCGAGGATTGAGCGGTGGATTTTTTTCTCGTACTCCCAAACACAAATAAATTGTTTGTCACTTATAGTTTTTAAAACGGGCTGCTGACCTTTGCCGAGGACTTGTTTTTTCCCATCCGGCAATAAGCAGATAACTTGACCTTTTTCAATCCATGCATATACTTTTTTACCAGCAACAATTTCCATTGTACAGCTTTTCCCTTCCCCAATTTCAATCTCTTGCTTTCCAGGTTCGCTGGCAAACATTTTTCCCTCCCTGCGCCAAACAGTAAACACGTTCCCCCTTTTATCTATTGACAATGCTCCGCCATCCATCGGGCAACCATTCAAAGCCCAATTACCATTACCCAATTTATGTGCGCTGCCAAAAGTATTGCCAGCATCGTCGGAAGACACTAGGTACAAATCCCTGTTACCATGCAACCAGTTTCTGAACATTACATATACAAAGTCACCTTTAACCACTACAGAAGGTTTACAACATTCGCAAACAGTAGTATCAGGCGATGCATAAATCATAATATTCTTAGACCAGGTTTTACCAGCGTCGGTTGACTTTGCACCAAATATTTTATTATGCTTATCTCTTAAATCAAGCCATACGGCAAACGTGGTGGGACCGTCTCCGCTTAAGGCCATTAAGCCTTCTTTTGAAACAGTATCCACATCATTGAGCTTCCCGGCAAATTTCCAATTACCCTTATTAGCCTTTGTGTAGGAAAATATATTACCTGCTTTATTACAGGCTGTGACTGTTACACCTTCATCGGATACCGCGATCTGTGGACCCCGTGTATGTGAAGCCGCCAGTTCGGGTAATACATCAATTAACGCCGGGCTTGAAAAACTGATACCATTATCGTTTGAAAAACTGCACATAATACTATCACCAGTTCCGTATACAAGGTTCAAGTTACCGGAATTGTCCTTTGTCATTGCAGGCATCTGCCCGCTGGCGATTACTAAAGGTGCCGCTGCTGAATTTTGTTCTTCTTTGCAACTACAGAAAAAAAGAGAGAAAATAATGCTTGTCCATAAAGGGAAGGTTTTCATATATTAAACTTTATCAAGTGATTTACGATTGTGATTACCTGGTTTTTTAAAGTGTGTAGGCGTAAGGCCGGTGACTTTTTTAAATTGTGCAGAAAGATGCGCAACGCTGCTGTAACCCAATTTAAAAGATATTTCACTTAAATTTAGTTCATCGTACACCAGCAATTCCTTAACCTTCTCAATTTTTTGCAGGATGTAAAATTGCTCAAGAGTAATGCCTTCCACTTCAGAGAACAACCGGGAAATATAACTATAGTCTTTGTTCAGCGATTTACTTAGAAAATCAATGATGCTAAAATGTTCTTCCACTTCTCCGCACTGCACTTTTTTAATCAGAAGGTTTTTTGTTTTTTCAATCTGCTTTTGCTTTTGCGTGTCAAGCAGTTCAAATCCCAATTCTTTAAGGCGGTCATTCAGTGTAAGCAATTGCTTGTTTGTCGGCGCTTTGGTTAATTCCACTTCTCCCATTCTGACGTGAATAGGTTGCAGCTTAAGTTTGTCCAATTCCTGCTTCACCACCATTATACAGCGGTTGCAAACCATATTTTTTATATAGAGGTTCATTTGAAAATTAAGTTAAATCTCATGCTTTACTTTTATTAATTGTTTTAACATGGATGAAACATTCCTCCAGTTTGAATTCAAGTTAATTTTTCTTATCTGAATATTGAGCGTCTTTTATCTAAAGTCCAGATTGTAATCTGTTTCAATAATTGGGTAGAGTAACATGCCGATTGAATTTAGTGTTTTTGGCGTATTGTCTTGCTGATTTAATAAATAACTAAATAACTAGTAAAGGTTTGCAGATTTGATTCTTTCTTTGTCATAATTTATTATCATTGTTTCCCTATAATATTTTGCATCAATAATTATTTTCTCGAGTTCATTTTATAAGGGTATATCAGTCTCCATTTGAGGTAAATATTATTAGCTTCCGCTATCCGTATTTTTAAATTATCATTTGATAGTTTCTTTTTTAACTGTATAATATTTTCTCTGTTCAATTTTATAATATTTCTAATAAAGCCTTCAAAAAGTTGATTCGTTTTATTATCATCCCTTACGAAGTCATAAAATTTATAATTGCCTTGCTCTTCTGATGGGAAGGTGCTTTCATAAATGATTTGACAAATATCATTATAAATCCGTACAAACGATTGTTTCTGATAAACCAAACTTGCTTGAACAAAGAGGCTGTTATTTCTATTTGGTGAATGTCCTCTAACATTCTTTGTAATGGGATCAACTCACTTTTTAATTTTTTGTCCAATCCCTTTGTTTTGATAAGCCTGAAAATGGTTGATACTAAAATTCGATTTGAAATAGTGTCAGAAGAAAAATCATCGTAAGTACAGATAGTTTTTTGTTTAAAAAGTAAATTGCTCTCTAGTGTTTGACTTATCTGAACTTTTCCTTTTACTCCTGCAAGTTCTTCAGTATGGCCAATGTAATTTTTGTCAATACCCCTTTTCGAAATCATTTTAGTTACATTAATGTCAGGATGGATGCAGCCCCGGACAGCCAGAAAATAATTGTCTAAGTTTAGTCTCCAATAAATTTTACGCAATGAATTGAAAAAATTACAAGCGCGATGATGAGGTAATATTAAAATCAGCATGCTGCCAGGCTTTGTCTAATCGAACTTTAACAAGATGCGCTGCTGAAATTTTTCCTTGCTTTTGAAGAGCATTGTATAAACCAACAAGTGCCCAGCCATTTTCCTTCCAGGTGCGCAAATCATCAAGATAAATACTTTCTGCTTCAGCATATTTTCCAGCCTCCAGTAATGCAGCTCCAAGTTGATGGCGAACAGAAAAAAACCAGTCGGGCGGTTCGTCATAATTCAAATTGTCTTCAATGGAAATGGCCGCACGAAATGCATTAATTGCTATGTCATATTGTTTTCTGCTTCGATAGATTTCTGCAGTAAGATCATTTATTGCTATTTGCACAATGTCGTGCAGGTTGTTGATATTCCAGATGGTAATCTTTTTTAGTGAAGAGTCTTTTGCCAAATCTTTCAATTGCGAAAGTTCATTTTCAGCATTTGCAATATCTTTCTTTCCAAGATAAGCCATTCCTTTTGCGTAATGTAAAACTGCTTTGGGGTAAATCAAATCATTATCCAGGGGTTTAATATTAAGAATACTGTCCCACATTCCAAATTTAACTGCAACAAAGTATGGTATTGTGTAATAGTGCTGCAAAGTTCCCCAACCCGGTTGCAGCATAATATCTTTGGCTGTTTTTTCCTGTACTTTTTTTGCAGCCTCCCAGGCAAGCTTTGAGTTTCCTTCGAATGTTGCTGTGGCAGATAAATAGTGATAATTATGAGGATAATAAGCAAGCGGATAAACTCCCTGTGCATGACAGGCTGTTACATATTCGCTATCCTCTTTTACTGCCTTAAGATTGGTAAGTGTACCCTTATGATAATCTCCTGTCCAGATATAAATGTGTGAAGGCATGTGTAGCAGGTGACCTGAACCTGGTACCAAAGTAGTAAGTAAATCAGCAGCTGCTAATCCTCTTTCAGGTGTTTTGGAAGCTTCAACTGCATGTATATAAAAATGTGGTGCGCCCGGATGTTTGGGATATTGTTTTATTAATTTCTCAAGCACTGCAACAATTTCGGATGCCCATGGTCTCGGGTCCCTGGTTTTTTTATCATACATGTCCCATGGATGCATATCCATCAGTGATTCCGCATACAGTGCACCGATATCCGGATCAGTAGAAAAAGAAGTATATACTTTTTTCATAGCATTTGAAAAAGCACTATCAAGATGACTGCGATCTTTTGGTAGCTCCGCTTCATATCTGTAAGTTAATGCGTTGACAAGTGCTTTTTCTTTTTCAGTGCAATGACCGGCAAGTGATAAAGCTTTTCGAGATGCCTGGTAAGCCCGTTGATAATTGTCATCCTCCATTCCTGCATTATAATTTGGACCAAGCACATATGCATATCCCCAATAAGCCATCGCACAATTAGAATCAATCCGCATGGCCTCAAAGAAAGATCTTGCTGCTTCTGCATGATTAAAACCATATGACAACATCAAGCCCTGATTAAAGTATTCCTGCGCCTCTTTGTTATTAGTAGATATTTTAAAATCAATTCCTTTAAGTCCGCTGAACAAGGGTGCTTTTGTACCAGCTGTGTACCACGTTTTATCTGTGGTTTGAGATCCGCAATGAATTAACTGGCTTTCACCAATTGTTCTGCGGTCATTCTTTTCCTTCACAGCATTATTACATGCCGAAGTAAGTCCTCCAATAACAAAACAAAAAATCAGCTTTTTCATTCATGTCATTTTAATTGCTTATCAAAAGAGATTTTTACAGTATCCAGCGTGGCGGCATCAGAAAATAAGCGGTTTGTAATGCTGCTAAATTTATAAAAAAAAATTCATTGTATATTCAATTGGGCTGCGTTATTCATAGGCTTGAAAATTGACTTCATGCCATTACCTTCAAGCCAGATGACGATCTATTATCATTTTAGTACAAGATGAAATCGGAAAAGACGATTAAAAAACAACTGTTTAAAACCCCCTCCACGTGGATGGAGAGCTGCAGAAGTAATACGGTGTGTAGTTGTGGATTTGCCATTGCTGTCCGGCTTTTATACAACAGTATCAAAATAAACACCAGCCGGCGCATTATAATAAATTCATTCGCTTCCGGTCATCCGCTATAGCTTTACCATATAAAATACATCAATGGAATTTGGTCATCTTACAAAAGCACGACTGGAAGAAATACATTTCAAATTGCCTCCCGACCCGGCATCAAATGCAAAGGTTTTAAAAAAGGGTAAGGGAAATGTGCAACTTTTTTTAGGTTGTGCAAAGTGGGGAAGAAAAGAATGGGTGGGCAAGATCTATCCTGAAGGCACACCTGAAAAAAAATTCCTTGAATACTATGCTCAACATTACGGTTCAATTGAGCTCAATGCAACCCATTATAAATTATATGACCAGAAGCAATTGAAGGAATGGGTGGATAAAGTAAATAATCCCGGTTTCAGGTTTTGTCCAAAAGCACACAGGGGTATGAGCTTTTTAAAAGAATCACCTTCCCGTAAGGATCTCACCAAAGACTTTATTCATAATGTACGGGTGCTGGGTAAAACACTTGGACCTGTATTTATCACCCACGATGAAAAAATCAAATGGGATGCAGCGGGGGAAAAAGATTTTTTTAAATACCTGGAGTCACTGCCCACCGGCATCAACTTTTTTATCGAGGAACGCTGGCCAAGTTTTTATACCGATAAAAAATTAATGGAACGATATTATGCCAGGCTCCGCGAATTAAAAATAGGAACAGTAATAACTGATACTGCGGGCAGGCAGGATGTGTTGCACATGCACCTGACAATTCCAAAAACATTTATACGTTTTGTAGGAAACAGTCTGCACCCAAGCGATTATACCAGAATTGAACATTGGGTCAGGCGTTTAAAGAAATGGATTGACGGTGGAATCGAAGAAGTTTATTTCTTCATGCATATGCATGATGAGGGTAAATCACCGGAACTGACACAATATGTTGTAAAAAAATTCAATGCTGTATGTAAACTAGGCCTTCCGGCAGTTCGGTTTGTTACATAATTTCCGGGTGTCTAATTTGATTAGAATTGAAAATTAAGCTTGCACATTATATGGCAGTTTCTCAATGTATAACCAGCAACAATAGAACGATTATCAAAAAAATTATAACTGGTATAGGTAATGATGTTAAACATATTGTTTACCTGCAGCTGAATATTAGTTTTCTTGTTTAATGCTTTTTTTTGAATGGTAATGTCCGAGTACTTAACCGGGTCCCTGATCAAAGTTGAACGAGATCCAATTAATCACCATGTGGAAAACTTCGTAAATTAAGGTGAATATTCCCAGGCAGTTTTCAATAAAATCAGCAGGCATATGATTAGTAATAGCCAGTGTAAATTTTTTCACAAGTTTCTTTTAACGTTAAAATAGCCTGGTCATATTTTTCAATTTGTTGAGTGGATGAAATGGCAGGCAATACCATTGTTTTTTCCATATTGTAAAATATTATAAAACCCCTTTATCTTCATTGCATTATTTGTTCTGGCCGGACTAATTAAAATTGATATTTGTTATACGCTGTCTAAAATTTATAAGATGAAATGCATTTCAATCCGCCGTATCGTTTTATTGTTCCTGCTGCTTGATTTTTTTGTTGCAAAACTGGCTGCACAGCCTTTGTACCATGAACAACATCGTCCGCAAATTCATTTTTCGCCGAGAGAAAAATGGGCCAACGATCCCAATGGAATGGTTTATTATAAAGGTGTGTATCACTTGTTTTATCAACATTATCCTGATAGCTCCGTATGGGGACCGATGCATTGGGGGCATGCTACCAGCAGGGACCTGATTCATTGGCAACAACAGCCGATAGCCTTGTACCCCGATAGCCTGGGTTATATTTTTTCTGGGAGCGCCGTGGTGGACATTCATAATACCAGTGGATTTGGCAAAGACGGAAAAATTCCGCTCGTAGCCCTTTTCACCAGCCACGATCCCAATAAAACAGGAGCGAGTAGCCTTAGCCGTGAGAATCAGAGCATCGCTTATAGCCTGGACAATGGTACAACCTGGACAAAAGGCCCTGATAATCCTGTATTGAAAAATCCCGGGGTTGAAGATTTTCGTGATCCCAAAGTAATGTGGTTTGAAAATTCAAAAAAATGGATCATGACCTTGGCGGCGCAAGACAAAATTTCATTTTATTCATCCCCCAATCTAAAAGATTGGAAAAAAGAATCTGATTTTGGAAAAGATTTAGGCGCACATGGAGGTGTATGGGAATGCCCTGATTTGTTCCCGCTTGTTCACAATGGAAAAAAAACCTGGGTATTGATTGTAAATATTAATCCGGGTGGTCCCAACAAAGGATCGGCCACACAATATTTCCTGGGCAATTTTGATGGTAATAAATTTGTTTCGATTGATAGTAAGACCCGGTGGATTGATTATGGTCCGGATGAATATGCAGGCATTACCTGGTCCAATACGGGTAATCGCAAAATATTCCTGGGTTGGATGAGTAACTGGATATATGCAAACCAGGTACCCACTGAAAAATGGCGGAATGCCATGACAATTCCAAGGGAACTGAAAATAATTGAATCAGGGAATGAGTTGGTGCTTGCTTCATTGCCGGTGAAAGAAATGGATGGATTGAGTTTGAAACCAGTGGTATTTCATAATCTTGAAATAAATAATCACTCAGTTTTATCAAAAAAATCGGGAGCAACAAGCCTGCCTTGCCGCATTAACCTCAACATGGCTGCGGCCAGTGACTTTTCAATAACACTTTCAAATGAAGCAGGGGAGTACATAAAACTCGGCTATAACAAAAGTGATAACCGTTATTTTATTGATCGCACCCATGCAGGCAAAGCGGATTTTGCCGACAATTTTGCAGCCACTCATACCGCACCGAGATTAAGCAATGCTCCCGGTTTGAATCTATCGCTAATAGTTGATGTTAGTTCGGTGGAATTGTTTGCCGATAATGGAATGACAGTAATGACTGAAATTTTCTTCCCTTCAAAGCCTTTTGGTAAGATTGATCTTCAATCGCCGAAAAATACGGTTCTAAAAGAACTCACCATTACAGCACTTCGGGGGATTTGGAAATAGTATTGAAAGCTGCAGGTTCCTGAATAGATACAATAAATTGGAATTGTACGTCAATTGCTGATTTTCAAATTATTTTTTTGTAAAATCAGAAAATATAATAAATTGTGCAAACGATTACATACCATTTCTAACTAATTGCTCGCTATTGAGAACAACGTTGCAACATATTGCTGATTTATTGAACCTGACTCCCGCAACGGTATCAAGGGCGCTGAATAACCATCCCAGAATTAGCGCTGAGACTAAACAGTTAGTGTTAGAAGCCGCGCAGCGCCTGCATTATAAACGAAATAAAATTGCATCTTCACTCAGAACCGGACGTTCATATACCATTGGTGTTATCATTCCAAGTGCAAGAATTAATTTTTTTGGTTCCGTTGTTCATGGCATTGAAACACTGGCAAGCGAATACGGGTATCATACTTTGATTTACCAGTCTGAAGAAACGGCCGAGTTTGAAATAAAAGCGATCGAAGCATTTCTGGGTGCACGGGTAGATGGCATTTTGGCTTCTTTAGCGAAGGGAACGAATGATTTTTCCCATTATACGGATCTCAAAAAAAGAAATGTACCATTGGTGCTGTTTGATCGATCCAATGATTCTTTAAATATACCTTCTGTAGTGATAGACGATTACAAAGGTGGTTATATTGCTACGGAACACCTGATTGAACAAGGTTATAAAAGAATTGCCCATATGGCTGGTCCGCAAAAGTTTCAAACCTTTCAAAACAGGTTAAGGGGTTATAAAGATGCATTGGCGGCCCATAATATCCAGGCAGATGATGATTTGATTTTTACGGGTGATCTGTCAATTGCAGAAGGGAAAAAAGCTGCCGACTATTATCTCGCACTTAATCAAATACCCGACGCGATATTTGCCGTAGAAGATTTTTCCGCACTCGGTTTAATTAAACGATTCAAAGAACGAAATATCAGGATGCCCGCAGAGATGGGAATCATTGGTTTTGCCAATGAAGATTTTGATGAACATATTACACCGACCCTTTCATCCATTAGCCAGCAAACTGTAGAAATGGGCCGCGAATCTTTCAGGATGTTATTGGGTCTAATAGAAGGAACCGCGACACATACAGATGTTAATGCGAAAATTATTCTTGAACCCCAACCGTACTTCCGTGAATCCTCAGTAAGACTTCAAATTGAAGACAAATTAAAACAATCGTCACTTTCTTTATTTAGGACTTAATATTAAAATTCACTACTTATGAGAGAGATTTTTACCGATGATGGATAGCTGTATTAAAATTTGCGTAATCGTTTACACTTAGATACAACCACTATTGCTTAAAATGTTCAATTGCTTATTATGAAAAAAACTAACATTGGATCAAGATTCAGGGCGGCAAAACTGATTTTTGCTTTTCTATTTTTGTTTCTCTCTGGCCAGTACACCGCCACGGCCCAGCAAAAAATCATTACAGGAAAAGTTACGGATGAAAAAGGCGAAGGCATTTCCAATGTATCGGTAACTGTTAAAGGAAAGACACGCGGTACCATGACAAAAATTGATGGCTCATTTTCTATCGGCGCCGCCACTGGTGAAACGCTGGTTTTTTCTGGTGTTGGATACAAAAGTGTTTCCATGGAAGTGGGAAATGAAACGACCATTAATTCAACTTTATCACCGGATGCATCAAACTTGTCTGACGTAGTAGTGGTTGGTTATGGCACGCAGAAAAAAGTAACCATCACCGGGGCTGTAAGCGCGGTTAAAGGCGAGGCATTGATTAAATCGCCTGCTGTTGATTTATCTAATTCCCTTTCTGGTCGTTTACCTGGTCTTGTTGTCATTCAACAAAGTGGTGAACCAGGGTATGATGGGGCCACTATTTCGATTCGTGGTACCAATACATTGGGAAATAACAGCCCATTGGTGGTTATTGACGGAATTCCAGACAGGGATGGAGGTCTGGGCCGTTTAAATCCAAGAGATATTGAAAGTATTTCAGTACTAAAAGATGCTTCTGCTGCTATTTACGGTGCAAGGGCTGCTAACGGTGCAATACTGGTAACTACCAAAAAAGGTTCAAGTGGCAAACCCAAGGTAACCTATGATTTCAACCAGGGGTTTACGCAACCTACACGGGTTCCGAAAATGTCTAACGCAGTTGAGTATGCGAATATCATGAATGAAATTCCCATTTATAAAACCATTCCGGCCAATGAATGGGGTGCAGCCTGGGCCGCCATCAAACAAACCGGAACGTATACATCGCCTACATCCGGAGTAAGTACATTAAATGCCAATTACAGTCCGGATGCAGTGAAGAAATACGGTAATGGATCAGATCCCTGGGGTTATCCCAATACTGATTGGTTTGGAGATGCTTTTAAAACCTGGGCGCCGCAGTCGCGTCACAATCTGCAAATCAGTGGCGGAACAGAAAGCGTCCGGTATTTTGCTTCACTGGGTTATGTGAACCAGGATGCGATATATAAAAATTCAGCCACCCGTTATCAGCAATATAATTTCCGTACAAATGTGACAGCCAAAGTGAATGACTATATCAGTACTACACTTGGTATAATGGTACGGAGAGAGCAAAGACATTTCCCAACTGAAAGTTCAGGCGGTATCTTCCGTATGTTAATGAGAGGAAGACCCACAGAACCCGAAGTTTGGCCCAATGGAAAACCGGGTCCGGATATTGAAAACGGACAAAATCCTTATGTGATTACAACCAGTGCTACAGGTTATGATGATAACCCCACTGATTACACACAGGCAAATGGCCTGGTAGACATTACCAATCCCTGGATTAAAGGTTTAAAACTCACTTTGTCTGGTGCGATAGATAAAAATGCGCAGACTGATAAAGTATGGCAAACACCCTGGACGCTTTATTACTGGGATAAAATATCATATGAGGCCGATGGCAAAACGCCTAAACTGGTAGGTGCGGTAAGATCTAACTACAGTGATCCGCGTCTTACACAACGTTACGGATCAGTATTGAACACAAACCTTACAGCGAACCTGAGTTATGACCACAAGTTTGGTGATCACAGTATTGGTTTGCTGGCGGGTGTTACCAAAGAAGAATTCAAAGGTGATGGCTTTACTGCTTTCAGGAGGAACTATATTTCTGCAGCAGTTGATCAGTTGTTCGCCGGTGGTACCACACAAACTGTTGATGGTGGTGCTTACGAAAGAGCGAGACTGGGCTATTATGGACGTGCTCAATACAATTACAAAGAAAGATACCTCGCTGAGTTTATCTGGCGTTATGATGGTTCTTATATTTTTCCACCCGATCACCGGTTTGGTTTCTTCCCCGGTCTTTTACTGGGATGGAATATTACCAATGAAAGTTTTTTCCATGTTAAACCCATCAACTACCTGAAATTAAGAGCATCTTATGGCCAAATGGGTAATGACCAGGTATTCTTCAATAATTCATTGCAGGAATATGCGTTCTTATCATTGTTTGGATTTGGACAATATCCCATCAATGGAGCAGTTGCAAAAACCCTGATGGAAAAATTACTGGCCAACCCTGATTTTACATGGGAAAGAGCGAATAATTACAATATTGGATTAGATGCAACACTTTTGAATAACAAACTGGATGTAACACTTGAATATTTTTATAACAAAAGAGATCATATCCTGATTCAAAAAACGGGTTCAACACCGGCTTCATCAGGAATTACTTCTTTACTACCACCAGTTAATGCAGGAAGAGTTGATAACAGGGGTTTTGAGTTTAGTGTTAACTACAATGGCAGGGCCAGCAAGGACCTGACATTTAAAGTTGGTATTAATGGCGGATACGCAAAGAACAAAGTTGTATTCATGGATGAAATTCCCGGTGCACCAGCTTACCAGAAACAGGAAGGCAAACCTATCGGCGCTTATCTTGTATACAAATCTGCAGGAGTGTTTCTTGACCAGGCCGATATTGCCAAGAACAAAATCGATTATAGTGGTGTAACCGGCACCTTAATTCCGGGTGATATGAAATTCGAAGACGTTAATGGAGATGGCAAGATAACATCGGATGATCGGGTAAGATTGGACAGGAACATTACACCTACCCTGAATTTTGGAGCAACTATTGAACTCCGTTATAAAGGGTTTGATTTGAATATTTTATTCCAGGGAGCTACCGGCGCTTCAGTGCGCGTGCAGACAGAATCTGGCGACATTGGTAACTTCCTTAAGTATTCTTATGATCACAGGTGGTCCATTGATCATCCGAGCAGTACGGATCCAAGATTGGCCAGTCGCGGTGATACATATTTCACCGGTGGAAGTTATGGCGATAACACATACTTCCTTTTCAGTAAGAATTATATCCGCCTGAAAAATATTGAACTGGGATATAATTTACCTGCAGATATTTTATCAAGGGTAAAACTTAGTAACCTCCGGTTGTTTGTGAACGGACTGAATGTATTTACGATTGACAAATACAAAATTTTTGACCCTGAAGCAACAGCAGGTAACGGTGTATACTACCCGCAATCAAGAGTAATTAACGCAGGATTCAGCATAACTTTTTAAACTTTCAACAATGAAAAAAATAAAATTCATCATTGGTTTTGTAAGCTTGTTCTTACTGGTAATCGTATCCTGTAAGAAGAACTTCCTGGATACGAAACCGCTTTCAACGGTATCTGCCGATGCAACCTGGGCAGATGGACCACTGTCCGAAGCATTCGTGTTCGGCATTTACTCCTACCTGGGGTATGGCGGTTTTGAAGAACAGGCATTGGCAGTATATACTGATGAAGCCATGTTTACCCATGCAGGAAGAAATATAAACAATTTCACAGAGGCTACAGAAACACCCGGTAGTATGGCCTGGGTAAGTTCTACCTACAATTGGGATGATATGTACAAGGCAATCCGTTCGGCAAATATTGCTATCGAGAAATTGCCCGGATCTACATTTGCCGATAAAACACTGCGCGATAAATTGCTCGGTGAAGCCTATTTCTTAAGAGCCTACTATTACCATCAGCTGGTAAGATTTTATGGCGGGGTACCTTTAATTGATAAGTCTTATGGCTTAAACCAAGACTATCTTGTTTCCAGAAATACTTTCGAGGAATGTGTGAATTTCATAGTTGCAGATCTTGATAAAGCTGCAACCTTATTGGATGGTAAAAGCGCAGAAAGCGGACGTACTTCAAAACTCGCAGCAATGGCGCTAAAGGCCCGCGTTTTATTGTATGCAGCAAGTGATTTGCATGATGCACCTACTGCCAAAGCAAAATCAGCTGCATTATCTTCCTATTCAAAAATCGAATTGGTTGCCTATACTTCAGGAGACAGAAATGCAAGATGGGCAGCAGCACGTGACGCAGCAAAAGCAGTGCTGGATGCCGGCCAGGGATATAAACTTGATTTGTCGGCTCCCGCTTCTGCAGCAGATGGGAAATTAAACTACATGTCAATTGCGCTTGCCGGACAAAGTGCTATCGGTGATAAAGCAGCATCTATTGAACAAATCTTTCAACGCACAGAGACAGCCCTGTACAATGCTGAAGACAACTGGCCATTGGGCGGCATTCACTATGCTATCAATAATGGTCCAAATGGATATCATAACTGGGCCGGTAATACACCTATCCAGCTATTGGTAGATGACTATGAAATGATGGATGGATCAAAATTCGATTGGAATAACGCGGCTGAAAAAGCAGCTCCTTATACCAATCGCGATCCCCGTTTTTATGCAACTATATTGTATGATGGTTCGGATTGGAAACCCAGGCCCGGAGACGTGGCAGGAAAAGATCCGGTGAACCAGATTCAAACTGGTTATTACGACGACGGTGCAGGCGGAACTGTAAATGGAATTGATACACGTGAATCTCCTGTTGAAAACTGGAACGGAAGCCGCACTCACTATTATACCCGTAAGTTCATCGATCCAAATCCGGCATTGGTAGATAACCAGTCAAGCGCACAGACAATTCCATGGCCATTTATCCGCTATACTGAAATGGTTTTGAATTATGTTGAAGCAAGTATAGAACTTGGCGACGAAGCAACTGCACGCACCTGGTTGAATAAAATACGTTTTCGCGCGGGTATGCCGGCCATAACCGATGCTGGAGCTGCTTTGAAAGATCGTTACCGTAACGAACGCAGAGTTGAACTGGCGTATGAGGAACACCGTTATCATGATGCCCGCAGGTGGATGATTGCCCCGACAACTGTTGGACGTGGCATTAAAGCAATCAAAGTAACTGCAACATTGAAACCTGGTCAGGCAGCCAATGTTCCTTACCGTTACGACAAGACAAAATACAATTATGTTTACACAGTTGTAGACAATACAGAAAATGAAACAAGAGTCTGGAACGATAAAATGTATTTCAGACCCATCAGTAAAGACGAGGTAAGCAGAAACAGCAAGCTGACACAGAATCCCGGATACTAATTCATATCAATGGCTAACTATAAAAAATCTATCCCGTTTGCGGGATAGATTTTTTATATATTAACCTTTTCAAATTACCAATGAACCATTACCAACTACACTATTGTTTTTATGTTTTGTGTATTTGTTTTTTAACCGGCTGTTCTCAAAAAGCTGAGATAAAAAATGAAGTAAACAAACCACATCTGTTTACATTGCTGACTCCCGAACAAACGAATGTTCATTTTGAAAATACACTTACAGAAGGATTGAACACAAATATTCTTGTATATGAATATTTCTATAATGGCGGCGGTGTAGCTGCCGGTGATTTCAACAACGATGGTTTGGTTGATCTGTATTTTACTTCCAATATGGGTGATAATAAACTTTATCTTAACATGGGTCATATGCAGTTCCAGGACATAACCGCTATTTCCGGTGCCTCCGGAAGGGCAGGCCCCTGGAAAACCGGTGTGAGCCTTGTTGACATCAACGCCGATGGTAAACTGGATATTTATTTATGTTATTCCGGAGCATTGCCGCCAGAAAAAAGAGTTAATGAATTATATATAAACAAAGGAAATAACAGCCGGGGCACTCCAATGTTTGAAGAACAAGCTGCTGCGTATGGCATTGCCAGTGCAGGATACAGTAACCAGGCTTATTTTTTTGATTATGATAAAGATGGCGACTTGGATATGCTGTTACTAAACCACAATCCAAAAAACCTGCCGATACTCAATGAACAAAATACGGAAGCACTTTTTAAAAAAGACAACCCGGAAAAAGGGCTGCGTTTATTCAGGCAAACCAACGGCAAGTTTGAAGATGTGACCACCAGCGCAGGCATCAATGGTTCTGAACTCAGTTACGGACTTGGTTTGGGCATAGCAGATTTTAACGGCGATGGGTGGCCCGATTTCTATGTGTCAAACGATTATGCAGTACCGGATTATTATTATATCAATAATAAAAAAGGGGGCTTTGCAAATCAGCTTCAGCAAAGCATTGGACATACCAGCCAGTTCTCAATGGGCAATGATGTGGCCGATATCAATAACGATGGTCTAACGGATATCTATACGCTGGATATGTTACCGGAAGACAATCACCGGCAGAAATTATTACTCGCTCCGGACAACTTTAATAAATTCAATCAGAATCTGCGAAGCGGTTTCTATTACCAGTATATGCGCAACATGCTGCAACTCAATAATGGGAATGCAACATTTAGTGAAGTGGGCCAGCTGGCAGGGATTTCCAATACAGACTGGAGCTGGTCGGCATTGCTGGCGGATTACGACAACGACGGCTGGAAAGATATTTACATTACAAATGGTTACCAGCGTGATTATACAAACCTCGACTTCATCAATTACATGAATGAATACGTGAAGAGCAAGGGTCGTTTGCAAAGAGAAGATGTAATGAATATAATAAAAGAGATGCCGGCTTCCAACGTTATTAATTATATATTTCAAAACAAACAGGATAGTGGTTTTGAAAACAAACAAAGTGAATGGGGGATAACACAATCTTCCAATAGTAACGGAGCCGTATATGCGGATCTGGACAATGATGGCGATCTTGACCTGGTGGTTAATAATATCAATCAACCCGCATTTATTTACCAGAACGAATCACAAAAATTAAATCAACACCATTATTTGCAGGTCAAACTGGAAGGGAACGCAGGCAATACACAAGGATTGGGTGCACACCTGGCTGTTTATGAAAAAGGTATGGTTCAAACCCTTGATCAATACACTGCACGGGGTTATCTTTCAAGTGTATCTGACATTCTTCACTTTGGACTGGGATCAGCCAAACAAGCTGATTCATTAATAATAACCTGGAACAGTGGAAAACAGGAAAAACTTTATCATGTCCAGGCTAATCAACAGGTAACCCTGACAGAAAAAAATGCAACCGGTTTTCCGAAAAATGAAAAGATAATAAAACCATGGTTTGCCGGGATGAACCCGGGCATTCAGCTTGATAAAGAATTGCAGGAAACCATCGATTTTAACCGTCAACTCTTACTCACCGGTGAATTTTCTTACTCAACTCCCTGTCTTTATAAATATGATTTGAACAAGGATGGACTGGAAGATTTGCTGATTGGAGGCGAGGGTAACCGGGAGACAAGGATATATTTGCAGCAAAAGAATGGTTCGTTTCTTTTGAAAAAAGTGGATGCTTTTGAAAAAGATAAAAATTTCGAGGATGCTTCCATCGCTGTTTTTGATGCTAACGGTGATGGCTATCCTGATATTTATGTCGCGAGCGGTGGGTATGGTAACCTGTCAGCAACAGACAGTTTATTAGACGACCGGTTATACCTGAATGATGGCAGTAACAATTATACCAGGAGCATTAATTTCCCTTCAGTGACCGGCAGCAAATCATGCGTGCGTGTACAAGATATCAATGGCGATGGCGCCCCTGATCTTTTCGTTGGCGGCAGAGTAATACCTGGCCGTTATCCCGAAACACCACGTAGTTATATTTTAATTAATAATGGCAAAGGAATTTTTACAGACCAAACGGAAAAAATTTGTCCCGGGCTTTTAAAGCCCGGAATGATAACCGATGCTGCCTGGATAGATCTGGATGGAGATAAAAAGAATGAGTTAATAATTGTGGGTGAATGGATGCCCATTTCAGTTTACAGCATGGCCAATGGAAAACTAGTTAATTCCAGTACCCGATATTTTGATAAATCTTATTCGGGTTGGTGGAATACAATTACCACGGGCGATTTCAACAATGATGGCAAAGCGGATCTTGTGATAGGCAATATGGGACTGAATACACAATTCAAAGCATCCGCGGATGAGCCATTGGAAATGTACTATGGGGATTTTGACAAGAACGGTTCCGTAGACCCTATACTCAGTTTCTTTATTCAGCACAAACGTTATCCGTATGTTACGAGAGATGAACTCATCACACAATTGCCTTACCTGCGCAAAAGATTTGCTGATTTTAAAAGTTATGCAGATATTACTATGGATGATCTTTTTCAGAACAATGAATTGAAAGAAGCCGGTCACCTCACGGCAAACTACATGAATACTACCTGCTTTTTAAGTAACAGCAATGGAAAGTTTACAATTGCCCAGTTGCCTGAACAAGTTCAATATTCACCCGTAAATGTTATTCAGACATTGGATTTTAATAATGATGGAAAACTTGATTTGTTGTTTTGCGGGAACAATAGCCATACAAAGCTAAGGTTTGGAAAATTTGATGCAAATTATGGAATATTGATTGCCGGTGATGGTGCAGGTCATTTCAATTATGTTCCCCAGGCTGAATCAGGATTCAATATACACGGAGATGTTAGATCGGGTGTGCAGATTAAGAACAATATTTACCTTGGTATAAATGGTCAAAGCCTTTTTGCTTACAGACCGGTTCAAAAAAAGAATTGATTTAAGCATTAACACATGAAATGCTCCCTGTGCTATCTACTTGCTATTTGCCTGTTTATATCCTGTAGACAGCAAAAGCCTTCATTGCCGGAAGATTTTGAGCTGGCCTGCGCATGGGCAGACATGACAAATTTTATTGCAAAAAATACGCCCGCTAATTCGCCCACTTTTGCATCACGTTGCCTGGGTTATATCGGGCTAACGATGTATGAATCTATCGTTCATGGCTACCCGGAACATAATAGTGTTGCCACGCAATTGAACGGATTGGGAACTTTGCCAGCACCAGAAAAAGGCGCTGCTTACAATTGGCAACTGGCGCTGAATGCAGGTCAGGCAGAGATACTGCGAAATATCTATATTCAAACTTCAGACAAAAACAAAACCAGGATTGATTCTCTCGAAAATACTTTTGAAAATTTATACAAACCCAATATTAAAGATGAAGCTGTCATCAATCGATCTGTATTGTTTGGAAAGCAAATTGCACAGGTTATTTTTAAGTGGTCTCAAACAGATGGAGGACACAGAGCTTACCTGAACAATTTCGATAAAAAATTGGTTTTCGAAGAAAAAGCCGGAAGCTGGAAACCGCCTTTGTATGCACAGTCCTTTAGCCATTATCCATTGCATCCGCATTGGGGCAGGAACCGCACTTTCATTGCAGTTGATTCGGCTATTGAACCACCTGTATTTATACCATTTGATACGGGCAGGGGTTCTGCTTACTATAACCAGTTTGAACTGGTATACCAGAAAGAGAAATTACTCACACAGGCAGAGAAGGAAGCGGCTATCTGGTGGAGTGATGATCCCGACGTTACTTTTACACCACCAGGTCATTCCTACTATCTTGCAACGATTGCTATAAGGAAAACCAGACCAACCCTTATAAAATGCGCAGAAACTTATGCGCGTCTGGGTATGGCTGTGGCAGATGCATTCCGCAATTGCTGGAAATGGAAATTTCAATTCTTTACTGAAAGAGCAAATACATTTGTACCGCAACACATCGATCAGCATTGGGAATCTTTCTGGCCCGATCCACCTTTCCCGGCTTTTCCTTCCGGACATGCAATACAAGCCGCTGCTGCCGCTACCGTATTGTCAGATTTATACGGTGATCATTTTTCTTTTACAGATAGTGCACATGTGGGCAGGCCCCGCGATGAAATAAGAAATACGGATTTTAAAGCACGTCATTTTGAATCTTTCTGGCAGGCTGCGGAAGAAACAGCTATGTCACGATTTTATGGTGGCATTCATACGCCGCAGGACAATGCAAGAGGTTTGGAGAAGGGAATGATTATCGGCAAAAATATTAATCGCCTTCATTGGAAAAAATAAATCATTGATACCACTTCTAATATGTTATACAAGTCAATTGTTTTATTGAATGTCGGCTGCCTGCTTGCCGTAAGTGTTTTTTCACAAGCACATTTTACCGATGTTACCAATGCATCTGGTATTCAGCATGTATTCAAAGTATATGAGGGTATGTTTGGTGGGGGCGCCTGTGTAATTGATTTTAATAACGATGGTTATGAAGATGTTTATATAACAGGTGGAATGAACAATGATGCGTTGTATAAAAATAATGGCAATGGCACATTTACAAATGTATTTGAACAATCGGGTTTGGTCCTTACAAAAAAATTTGTAACACAGGGCGTAACGGGTGCGGATGTAAACCGTGACGGATTTGTAGATTTATTTATCACCACCATTACCAGGAGAGATAGAAAAGAAACCATACCGAGAGCCTATAACCTGCTTTTCCTCAACAATGGCAATGGTACTTTCAGGGATGCTACGGCAGCTTACGGTCTGGATCAAACGCTTTCATTCAGCACGGGTGCCAGCTTTGGTGATTTCAATGCAGATGGATGGCCCGATGCCTATGTTGGAAATTATTTCAACGAATACAAAGGTAAACTGAGCGTTATCAATGACAATACAGTGGTGGAATCAAACCAGATTGCCAAGGGGTTTTTATTTCAAAATGAGAATGGAAAGAAATTTCGCGATGTATATGCTGATTATGGACTTGACTACCGGGGTTTCGGTTTCGGTGCCATTTTTACAGATTTTGATAACGATGGTGACCAGGATCTTTTTGTGAATCATGATTTTGGCTATAAAAGAACACCCGATAAATTACTTGAAAACCAGTATCCGCGAAAATCGTTTATTGATGTGAGTAAGGAAATGCACATGGATTTGCGGATCAATTCAATGGGTACCGCCGTAGGTGATTATAATAATGATGGGTTAATGGATTATTTTGTGACAAATATTCGTTTTAATGCCATGATGGTAAACCAGGGTGCCGGAAAACCTTTTGTAAATAAGGCCACGGAACTGGGTCTCGGTTACAATGCCATCAGTTGGGGCGCAAATTTTGCTGATTTTGACAATGACGGGGATGTGGATTTATTTGTTTCGAACGGAGATTTAAATCCCAATTGTCATCCAATGTCAAATTATTTTTTCGAAAATGATGGAAAAAAATTTGTAGAGCATTCGATGATAGCTGGCTTATCTGATTATGGAATTGGCCGCGGATCAGTGGCATTCGACTATGACAATGATGGAGATCTTGATTTATTGGTTGTAAACCAGGAACCCGTATTGCCGGGTTACCCGGTACCTTCGGTTACAAAATTATTCCGCAATGATTTGACAAAAGGCAATTGGATAAAAATTGCATTGAAGGGTGTGGAAGCAGAGTCTCATGGAATTGGCTCCAGGGTTGAGGTAGAAGCAGGTGGCATAAAAATGATTCGTGAAATTGATGGGGGCGGGTCCAGTCATCTTTCACAGAATTCAGTGATTGCGCATTTTGGATTGGCAAATGCAAGTAAGATCGATAAGATCAATGTATACTGGACGGGTGGCAATAAACAGACTATCACAAACATTCGCCCCAACCAATTGATAACAATTACCGAAATTCCGCAGAAAAAACCAGGACCATTTTTTATTTATGTGTTGATTGGTTTTATAGTAGTGGCAGTTTTGCTGTTAATACTGCGGACGAAAAATAAAAAGTAATGCGGGATCAATCAACACTACCCTCAAATAATTGCCCGGAAGTTTCCTGGTAAAAAACCATTTACTTTTGAAAACTAATTTGCATGCTATGACGGGTTTTCAATACGGAACAGGTATACTCAGTATTTCAACTGCAATTGATATTGCCAATAAACGAGCCAAAGGCGTTTTACAAGACAATGCCATACAAAAAATAAGAGCAAGCCAGCGAAATGTTCAGGCAATTGTAGACAATGATACCACTGTATATGGTATTAATACAGGGTTCGGTATTTTATCCAACACAAAAATTTCCGCTGAAGATACAACCACGTTACAACACAAGATTTTGCAAAGTCATAGTGTTGGTGTTGGGGATCCTATACCTGCTGAAGTTGCCAAACTGATGATGATTGCCAAAGTGCATGCGCTGGCACAGGGATATAGTGGTGTTCAACTTACAACTTTGGAAAGAATTATCTGGCACATTGAAAATGACATTATTCCTGTTGTTCCTGAGAAAGGAAGTGTAGGCGCTTCAGGTGATCTTGCACCACTGGCACATTTATTTTTACCATTAATTGGATTGGGTGAGGTTTATTATAATGGAGCGAAAAGCAACTCGCAAAAGGTACTTCAACAATTTGGCTTATCATCTTTGCAACTTGGACCCAAAGAAGGTCTTGCATTGATCAATGGAACACAATTCATTTTAGCTTTTGCAATAAAGGCGGTTCAAAGAATGCACAATTGCCTGGAAGCTGCGGATATCATAGGCGCTATGAGCCTTGAAGCGTTAACGGGAACAAAAGCACCATTCGATGAACGCTTGCACCAGTTGCGCCCATTTGCAGGAACAAAACTGGTTGCACAAAGACTCCGGTTATTGCTGGAGCATTCTGCTATCATGCAAAGCCATGTAGATTGTGGTCGTGTGCAGGATCCTTATAGCCTCCGCTGCATGCCGCAGGTACACGGAGCAAGTCGTAATGCATGGTTGCATTTAAAAGAACTAACCGGGATAGAACTGAATTCGGTTACGGATAATCCAATTATACTGGGCGTTGATGATACGATCAGTGGCGGAAATTTTCACGGTCAGCCATTGGCGTTACCCTTAGACTATGCCTGCTTTGCTGCCGCTGAAATAGGTAATATCAGTGATCGCCGTTGTTATTTGTTGTTGGAAGGTAAATGGGGTTTACCCATGTTGTTGATGAAAGATGTGGGATTGAATAGTGGATTTATGATACCACAATATACAACCGCTGCGCTGGTCACTGAAAACAAGACACTTTGTTTTCCGGCAAGTGCAGACAGTATTCCAACTTCATTGGGACAAGAGGATCATGTGAGTATGGGTTCGATTAGTGGAAGAAAATTAAACCAGGTATTGGATAACCTGGAGTTTATACTGGCCATAGAATTGTTGTCCGCCTGCCAGGCCATCGAGTTCCGGTCGCCTTTAAAAAGCAGCGCCCTGCTTGAATTTGCGCATGACCATGTACGGCAGTTTGTTGGATTTGCTGCAGAAGATCGCATATTTGCCGATGACATCAATAAGGTAGCCGGCATCATCAAAGATTTTTCATTTGTTGAAAAGGTAAATGAATTTGCCATAGGCAGAGGTGTGGCCTTGAATAAGGGCTTTGAGGAATTCGAATGATTGCCTGGGATTCTTTGATAAGATTTGTAAAACATTTTACCTAAAATTTCATTTACATAGAAATGCATCTATGAAGACGTAAGCACATAGCGCCTGTCATCCCGACGGAGGAGTGATCACTGCGAACAGCATTCAATCAAATCTTATATTCGCAAGTCAATATAATTTGCCTGGAATTTAATTTACATAGAAATCCATCTACGAAGACGTAAGAATATAGCGCCTGTCATCCCGACGAAGGAGGGACCTCAACATTTAATAATAAATCAATTTCATTCTTATAATCAGCCTTTGTTAATATAACTTTCGTAACAATCAATTTTCGCTACGAAGATCATATCCCCCTCGCTTGTCATCCCGACGAAGGAGGGACCTCAACATTTAATAATAAATCAATTTCATTCTTATAACCAACCTTTGTTTATATAACTTTCGTCTCAAACAATATTCGACCTTCATCCCTACGAAGGAGGGAACCCAGCCACATACAATAAATCAAATCTATAATGCAATTTCAATATTATATTTACATCGTAACCAATCCTGGAAAAACCGTATTGTATACTGGTATAACAAATCATCTTGCCCGCCGGCTTGTAGAACATTGGCTCAATCGCGGGAAAGAGGAGACCTTTGCGGGAAAATATTACTGTTATAATTTAATTTATCATGAATCGTTTCAAAATGTGAAAGATGCTATAGCAAGAGAAAAAGAAATAAAAGGATGGAGAAGACAAAAGAAATTGAATTTGATTAATACAATGAATCCGAATTGGACATTTATGAATGAAGCTGTTTGTAACGGCTGGCCGCCTGAAATTCAGTAGCATTGATCATGTGCAACTCGCTGAGGTCCCTCCTTCGTCGGGATGACAAAGAAGTTGAGATAGAAATTATAATGATGTGCAGTGTTTAAGAATGAAATAGCATTGATCATGTGCAACTCGCTAAGGTCCCTCCTTCGTCGGGATGACAAAGAAGTTGAGATAGAAATTATAATGATGTGCAGTGTTTAAGAATGAAATAGCATTGATCATGTGCCACGCGCTAAGGTACCTTCTTCGTCGGGATGACAAAGAAGTTGAGATAGAAATAACAAGGAGGTGCAGCGTTGAAGAATGATAGTAAAATATAAATTCATCTTTTATGATACAATCCACTACAGTAAACAAATACGATCCCGTTAAATATAAAACTCCCACCGGCAGCACACTTCATTGCAAAGGCTGGATCCAGGAAGCCGCTTTGCGGATGTTACTTAATAATCTCAATCCGGAAGTTGCAGAGCGCCCAGATGATCTTATTGTCTATGGTGGACGTGGAAAAGCGGCCCGCAATTTTGAAGCACTTGACAATATCATCGCCGCATTAAAAATCCTGGAGAATGATGAATCCTTGTTGATACAATCCGGTAAACCAGTTGGTATATTAAAAACGCATAAAGATGCACCCCGGGTATTAATTAGTAATTCACAACTGGTACCCAATTGGGCCAACTGGAAACATTTTGATGAACTGGAAAAAGCTGGTCTGATGATGTATGGCCAGATGACCGCAGGTAGTTGGATATATATCGGAAGCCAGGGTATTGTTCAGGGAACTTATGAAACTTATTCTGCCATCGCCAATAAACATTTTGGTGGAACTTTAAAAGGAACACTCAATGTAACTGCCGGACTGGGTGGTATGGGTGGCGCACAACCCTTGGCCATTACCATGAACGAGGGCGTGGCGTTGATTGCAGAAGTTGAAGAATGGAGGGTGGATAAACGCATCGAAACAAAATACCTCGATGAAAAATATACAGACATTCCGGAAGCGATTGAAAAAGCAATGGAATATAAAAAGCAGGGCATTGCGAAAAGTATTGGCGTAGTCTGCAATGCGGTGCATTTGTTGCAAAGATTGATGGATCAGAATATTGTTCCGGATACACTAACAGATCAAACATCTGCGCATGATCCAATGGTTGGTTATGTGCCGTATATGCTGGATACATTCCAGGCAAATATGCTGCGCGAAAGACATCCTGAACAATACCTGGAATTGAGTTACGAAGGAATGTACAAACATGTGCGGTTGATGTTGGATTTGATGAACCATGGCGCTATTACATTTGATTATGGAAATAATATCCGTGCCCGTGCATTGGAATATGAATCAAAACATATTCATGAGTTCAGGACAACTCCGCTCGGCAGCAATGAGGAAATGTTTCCCGGCTTCGTTCCCGCATACATAAGACCGTTATTCTGCCAAGGAAAAGGGCCTTTTCGCTGGGCCGCATTGAGTGGAGATCCAAATGATATTGATGTAACAGATGAAGTCATCATGAAAATGTTTCCTCAAAACAAAAGCATGTTGCGGTGGATGAAGATGGCAAGAGAACGCATCGCGTTCCAGGGGCTGCCGGCCAGAATTTGCTGGCTGGGACAGGGTGAACGTGAAAAAGCCGGGCTTGCATTCAATGAATTGGTGCGCACGGGTAAAGTGAAAGCACCCATTGTGATTGGAAGAGATCATCTTGATACAGGATCTGTGGCTAGCCCTAACCGTGAGACTGAAGCCATGCTGGATGGGAGTGATGCAGTGGCAGACTGGCCCATTCTCAACGCACTCGTTAATACCGCAGGTGGTGCCAGTTGGGTAAGCCTGCACCATGGAGGAGGAGTAGGAATGGGGTATAGTATTCATGCAGGTATGGTAATTGTTGCTGATGGTACTGATGATGCGGCGGCCAGGCTGAGTCGGGTTTTAAGAAATGATCCTGGCATGGGTGTGATAAGGCATGCCGATGCGGGTTACGAGCTGGCTCAACAAACGCTCGAAAAAAATGAACTTGATTTTAAAAACCGGTTACCATAAAATGATTGTTGAATTTTTTATAATTATTAATTGCTGGTAAAAAGTAAGTAATAAACAATTAACTCTTTCATTCCTGCCCAATGCAGGAATTTTTTATTAATAGCATCAATTGGATCGGAAGCCTCAATTGTTAATAAATTCTGCAAACCTTAAAAATTATTAGTAAATGATATCTTGTCATATGACGTAACTTTAAGCAACTTCACTAACGATAAAAATTGCTGTATGAAAAAATCAATCCCACAGGATCAGTCTGCTCCTGACATTCAAAAAGAAAACACAACCATTGATCCGGCTAATAACTGGAAAATGAACCGCAGAAAATTTGTAGCGATGGGCGCAACTTCTGCCGCCTCTTTCACTATTTTGCCAAGACATGTATTGGGCGGAAAAAATTTCATTGCACCCAGTGATAAGATTACGCTCGCTTATATAGGCATTGGTACGCAGGGTATACGCGAACTATTGCCTTTGCTGGCAGTGCCACAAATACAGGTAGTTGCGGTTTGTGATCCCAATAAGAACGCGGTTGGATACAGGGATTGGGGAAAGGACTGGCTCCGCGGCGAAGTACAGAAAGCCATTAAGAAATCTGACTGGATGCCGGGTGGCGATAATACCATCCCGGGTGGAAGGGACAATGGTAAATCTATTGTTGATACCTTCTACGCCAACAATCACCCGGAATTAAAATACAAAGGCTGTACTGCGTATGCCGATGCACGTGAGTTACTGGAAAAAGAAAAGAACCTGGATGCGGTGAAGATCATGACGCCGGATCACCTGCATGGTATTCTTTCAATGGCGGCGCTTAAAAGAGGTAAACACGTGCTTGTGCATAAACCACTTTCCAATCGGTTGCTGGAAGGTAAGAAAGTAATTGAAATGGCCAGGAACAGCAAAGCCATTACACACCTGATTCCGTGGGATTCCAATGGATCTATGGAAACCGTGATGGCATGGATCAATGCGGGTGCTATTGGAACCCTGCAGGAAGTACATAACTGGACTAACCGTCCCGTATGGCCGCAATATCCTGATTTGCCGGCAGACAAACCACCGGTACCGGAGGGATTGGATTGGGACCTGTGGCTGGGACCGGAAGCAGAACGTGCGTACAGCCCTAATTACACCAACATGGTTTTTCGCGGATGGTATGATTTCGGCGGCGGCTCCATGGCAGATATGGGTCACTATAGTTTGTGGACTGTATTCAATGCTTTACAATTAACCTCTCCTGTTAGCGTGGAACCGCACCGCAGTCATGTTTGTAGTTTCCACGAACCAGTACCATACCGGATCAACAATGATTTCTCTTTTCCCATGGCCAGCACCGTTAGATTTAAATATCCTGCCAATGGAAATCGCCCGCCGGTTGATCTTTGCTGGTACGATGGTGGCATGCGTCCGCCCATACCTGTTGAGCTTTCCAATGAAGGAAAAGAATTGCCGGAAGAAGGAATGATGTTTGTTGGTGACCAGGGAAAAATTCTTGCCGGTTTCAACGTGCAGAATCCGCAGATCATTGCCGGAAAAAAATTAGACGCGCCTAGTACTGCAAGCGCAGACAGCCGTTCACAGGTGCAGCAAACATCAGAAGCATTGCCCAAATTTGTGGAAGCATGCAAATCTGGCAAACAATACCCGGGCAATTTCCGGGAAGCAGAATATATAACGGAGGCGATCAACCTATATGCGGTGGCATTGAGAACAAACAAGCTGCTCAAGTATGATGCCGCCAGTTTAAAGATTACGAATGTTGCCGATGCCAATAAATACCTTAGCAGGGAGTACCGGAACGGTTGGAGTCCCGATACCATTTAAGATCGTAATAACCGAATATTTACTATTGCTGGCTGCTAAATAATATGCAGCCAGCATTTTTCAAACTATTAATCTAAAAATATGAATCGAAGAAAATTTATATCTCAAACATCAATGGGTTTGGGCGCCGCATTTGCTTTATCACAATTGCCCTTTCAATCATTCGCCCGTGATGCAGCATTCAATGATATGTCCCTTGGCTTTCAATCATGGGCCGTGAAAGACAAGCTGGCAAAGGATTTTGCCGGTACGTTGAAAATGATGTCTGACCTGGGTTATAAGTTTATTGAATTGTGTTCTCCAAAAGGGTATGCACAGATTGGTTTCGGATTTCTTTCCGGTATGAAGACAACAGAAATTCGTAAAGTGATTGAAGATGCCGGGTTGACTTGTCCCAGTTGTCATTTTGGTTCTGCAGAATTTGAACCCAATAATCTTGATGACCGGATTGAGTTTGCAAAAGCAATAGGTATGACTCAAATGATTTGTTCTACATTCTGGTTACCAAAAACAGCAACCATCAATGATTATAATGCGGCAGCAGATAAACTCAATAAAGCCGCTGAAAAAATCAGCAAAGCAGGATTGCAAACAGGTTTCCATAACCACGATTTTGAATTTGCCATGCTGGAAGGTCAATTGATTTATGATGCATTGATGAGTCGATTTGATCCCGCTCTTGTAAAAATGCAGTTCCAGACAGAAGTAATCAACAATGGTTATAAGGCCGCAACTTATTTCAATAAATATCCTGGTCGTTTTGTGTCTGCGCATTTATCAGATTGGACAACGGACAAGAAGGAAGCGCCAGTGGGCAACGGTGTTATCGATTGGAAAGAGTTTTTCGCTGCTGCAAAAATCGGAGGCGTCAAAAACTTTTTTGTAGAAATGGCTGCAGATAAATTCAAAGACAGCGCTGCGTATATACATGCGCTTTAGAGTCTGATATTTAGATGTTGTAAGGCAGTATCAGTCCGCCGACAATACTACCATGCATCGATTGTTGGGTTGCACGCTTGTACTGTAGCAATAACTTTAGTAATTTATTGAACAGGCTGTTTACACATTGCTGACCTTTGCTGCTTTTAATTAATAGTATTGTTTGAGCTCTCAGGCGCTCGATGCTATTGCTGTTTTTATAAACAGCAGAAAAGTTTTATGTGAATATTATACTGTACGAATAACTAAGTTGTTGATCAGAGATCAACGGGGACAGGAGTATGGGCGATATTGGAATTCTTCTCTTGCATAACCAAACAATATGTCCTGCATCCGTATTAATTTAAGGATAGCTGGAATATTAAAGAATATCTCAAAGATTGTTTCCAAATTATAATTAAATTTCAGGATTAATTACATTCTCCATGCCAAAGCAAATTCTGTTCTCCGTTATTTTTCTTTCAACAATTATTTCATTAATCGCTCAAACAAAAAAAGACACTGTTATTGCCAGTGATCTGAATACTTTTTTCAAACCGGTGAAATGGAGATGCATCGGGCCTTTCCGGGGTGGCCGTTCCAATTGTGCCACGGGTGTAGTTGGCAACCCTGCTGTTTATTACGAAGGAACCACCGGTGGCGGTCTCTGGAAAACAGAAGACATGGGATTAACCTGGAATAACGTATCTGACGGATTTTTTAAAACCGGGTCCGTGGGCGCAGTTGCAGTAGCGGAGAGTGATCCAAATTTTGTTTATGTGGGTATGGGTGAACATGCAGTGCGGGGAGTAATGACGCATCAGGGTGACGGTGTCTACAAATCAACTGATGCAGGTAAAACATGGAAAAAGATGGGACTTGATCTTACGCAGCATATTTCAAGGATTGCAATACATCCGAAAGATCCCAACATCGTTTATGTTGCTGCACAGGGTGCGCTATACGGCAAATCAAAAGAGCGCGGTATATATAAATCAACAGATGGAGGAGTTTCCTGGAAGAATGTTCTATTTGTAGATGATAAAACAGGTTGCGCAGAATTGTCAATGGATATGAATAACCCGATGATACTTTATGCCGCGATGTGGGAACATGGACGTCTTCCCTGGAAAGTAATCAGTGGTGGACCCGGCAGTGGTTTATATAAATCTACTGATGCTGGTGAGCATTGGGAAAAAATGAAGGAGGGCCTGCCAAAAGAAATGGGCAAAATGGCAATTGCCGTTTGTCGTTCCAATTCGGAAAAAGTTTATGCACTGATCGAAAGTGATTCTGAAAAAGAAGAAGGTGGAATATATGTATCGGAAGATGCGGGCAAAAACTGGCGCCAGGTATCCAATGATCATCACCTGATTCAGAGAGCCTGGTATTATATAGAATTATTTCCTGATCCATCCAATGATAACACGGTGTATGTAATGAGTTCACCAGCCATGCGTTCGATCGACGGAGGCAAAACATGGGAAGATATTTCGGGCACGCATGGAGATTATCATAATCTCTGGATCAATCCAAGCAATTCCAGTAATATGATCATTTCTGATGATGGAGGTTCAGCCATTACTTTTAATAAAGGCAAGACATGGAGCAGCCAGAACAACCAGCCAACAGCGCAATTCTATCGCATCAATGTTGACAATGAATTTCCATATCATATTTATGGAGGCCAGCAGGACAATAGTTCTGTAAAGATTGCAAGCAGGGAGCCCGGTGGCGGCGGAATAGGTGCTGGCAGCTGGACATCTTCTGCAGGTGGAGAAAGCGCATTTCTTGCATTTAATCCGGATGATCCGCAATTTGTGATGGGTGGAAGTTACCAGGGCACCATAGAAGTATTGAATGTAAAAGCAAAAGCATCTACGAATATTATGGCTGCACCCATTCAGTATTTAACGCGTGATGCAAAGGATATGAAATACCGGTTCAACTGGAATGCCCCGATTATTTGGAGCAAGCATGAACCCAATGTTTTTTATCATGGTTCACAGTATTTATTGCGCACGGCAGATATGGGCAAAACATGGTCAGAGGCATCTCCGGATTTAACCAGAAACGAAAAAGAGAAACAAGGTAAGCCGGGTATACCTTATACAAATGAAGCCGTGGGTGCAGAGAATTATGGAACCCTTTCATATATACTTGAGTCGCCACTTGAAAAAGGAGTGATCTATACCGGCAGCGATGATGGATATGTATATGTTACAAAGGACAATGGTGCGCACTGGCAAAATATAACACCGGCTGGTTTACAGGAATGCCTGATCAATGCTATTGAAGTATCTCCCTTTGATAAAGCCACTGCCTATATCGCTACCACGCGATATAAATTCAATGATCATTCACCCGGTTTATATAAGACAACGGACTATGGTAAAACATGGACAAAAATCACCAACGGTATACCTGACGGTGCATTCACCCGCGTAGTAAGAGAAGATGATAAAAGAAAAGATCTATTGTTTGCCGGCACTGAACTGGGGTTATACATTTCCTGGAACGGAGGAAAAAACTGGGAATCATTTCAATTGAACCTGCCGGTTACACCGATAACGGATTTGCGCATACAGCAGGGCAATTTAATTGCCGCTACTTCTGGTCGTTCGTTCTGGATACTGGATGATCTCAGCTTGGTTCGCCAATACAAAAAGGAAGCAAATTCATTTTCACTTTATGCTCCTTCTTCTGCTTACACAATAAATGGATACAGTGAACTGGACGAAACCAGTGCAACATTTACAGGAATGGCAACCACCCGTGGTGTTAATCCATCTACTGGTGTAGTCATTTACTACAGGCTTCCCGATGGAAAAGATTCCATTCAGCTTTCCATGGAGATCAGGGACGCTGCGGGTAACCTGCTACATAAATACAGCACAAAAAAAGATAGTACTTATAAAAAATATGATGGAGGTCCACCTGCAGAACCTGTGTTGTCAAACACAAAAGGGCTGAATCGTTTTGTCTGGAATATGCGTCACGCTACCATGCCAGGCGTGGCGGGTGCATATATTGAAAGTAGTTACCGGGGACATAAAGCCATTCCCGGTAAATACACAGTAACATTAATAATGGGTGATCAGAAACTCACCACTGATGCGTTGATATTGGCCAATCCATTATACCCAACTGATGCGGCTACGTACAATGAGTATGATAATATTATGACCAGTATGGAAAAGGAATTGACTGTGATGCATAAGATGGTTGCGAATATGAATGTAAAAAGAGAGCAACTGGAATCATTGGTTAGTTCTATGGCTGAAAATGAAAAATATGCAGCATTAAAAACAGAAGCTTCGGCATTGGCAAAAAAAATGAAAGCATGGGATGAGGACATGATACAGCGCAAAACAAAAGTATATGACGATGCAGATAATTTTCCGGCGAAGTTTACAGCAAACTACTTATTTCTAATCAATCAGACAGAAAGTGATATTCCGGTTGTGACCGGGCCTTCATCAGGCAGAATGAAAGAACTGAATGAAATATGGACGACGCTTAAAAGCAGGGGATCAGAGATTTTAGATAAAAGCGTGCCTGCATTCAATAAAAAATTATGGGATGCTGGTTTAGGTGCAATCTGGAAGGAATAAGAAGTTCGAATCGATTCGATTGATGCGTATGTATCTTATTGAATGTTGCTTTTTAGCTACTGTTGGTGTTTTCAACAGCAGCTGAATGAGAGGCAACTGGAATATGGAGTTAGATGCCTAACTAATTGGTTGGTCAAAAGACCAACCAAGGAGCAATAGCGAAGAAATAGCATTGCAATTTTATGGCCGTAATAAGACTCCCGGTTTTATTGCAGTATTGTAATCCCCCCAATCAGTCGCAAGCGTCCGCTTGTGCCGGTAAAATAAAAGTGATAATAATAGCAGCAGGCAGTTTAACTCATAAATGAACAGGTATTGACTTACACTTGATAATTGCTAGCCTTAAGTAAGAAAAGAAGATACCAATAAATATAAATATTAAACAATTAGACGTTGAGTCTCACATTAACAGGACTAAATAAAGAAAAATTGTTATGTTGGAGAATAAGTGTTGTAATAAGGTAATAAAATTTAAGAGGCAGATTTCAAACTTCAACTTATAATGGTAAACTACTATTTGCTTTCTATATAACGGTAACCGAATAAGAAGATTGATGTTTATTCTTTTTTAAGCGTAACATTTATAAAATGAATAGATAAACATATTGGTTCATTAAATAAATGAATATATATTTACTTTAAATCTGATAACTCAATGAAAAAACTAACCGATTGTCTTGCACGTATTATTCTGTTATGCTTAATCACAGTTTCTTCTTGTAGTAAAAAGAGTGTCGACACTCCAAAGGCAAAGGATGATGTCAGTATCAGTACTTTTGTACTTAATGGTTCCTCAACATTATTGTTCAAAGAACAGTTTAATGGATTAAAGCAAGGTTATAGTAATGTTGTTCTTGTTCCGGACGTAAACTCTCCCGCGGTTCTTAATTTTGATGTTACTACCAGCCCAGCCAGCTATGCAACTAGTATAACTTATTTGATAAAGAATGATGACGGAACTTCAGTACCCGCCACTGCTTTCACGATAGCAGGGAATCAAATAAAATTTAATGCGCCGGGATCTTATCGCATTGGCGCCCAGGTTCAGGCTGCAACAGGCAATAATGCTTCGCTTGTATCGGCAGAAGTAAAAGTACAGGTAGCATCCAATATTCCTGATGACAATACAAGAGCGGAATTAAAAAAAATAAGCACATTAAATTTTATAGGGGAGATACTTAAGTTAAGCTCTGCTGCTGGCTTGCATAGGCTCAATTTGGGCAGTTTAATGCTTAAGAGTTTGTCGGGGGTTGATCATTTAACAGACGTTGATACATTGTATTGCGATAATAACAATTTAAATTCCCTTGATGTGAGTGCTATGACAAATCTTAAACTTTTATATTGTAATTCTAATCAATTAAGCTCTTTAAATGTAAAAGGTTTGCCCAACCTGCTTTTAATTGCCTGCTTTTCCAACCAACTTACCTCAATTGATATACAAGGCCTCACAACGCTTAAAACCTTAGATATCTCTTCAAATAATTTATCAATTCTTAACCTGCAAGGACTATTAAATTTAGCAGGTCTAATTTTCTATAACAACCAATTGACGTCAATTGATTTAACAGGGCTAAACAAACTGTCCTACCTGGATTGTTCCGGTAATCAAATGACGTCTTTAAATGTGAATGGTCTTACAAATCTCACAACCTTGGCCTGCATCAATAATAAGTTTACTTCACTAAGCGTACAAAATCTTTCAAATCTATTTGCGCTTTCTTGTTATTCAGCTGCTTTAACATCACTTAACCTTAATACTGCTACGGGCAGTTATCCCAATTTGGTTGACTTACGTGTGTCCGTATCCTTGCAATGCACCGCTGGTATAAAGCAAATAAAGACCGATCGTGGCACTTTGGTGAGCATAAGAACTTTTAATGCAGACGGTAGTTTGAACAACAATAATTTTGATGCGTCGATTTGTCCATAAAGTAAGTTATAAGTCTTTCCAAGCAATACCTCATATACGGGAATATAATAAATTTCTTTTCACGAAGACAACGTCTTGTACTTTTGCCCAATTAGGGAAAACATATAGTTACCAGCACACCAAGCTCAAATTTTCTTTTGTCCCGATTCAATGTAAGCCTCTTGTTTTATGGAGACATAGGAACACCCCAAAAACGTTGAGAATATATTGCCGCGCCTCTTCTTGCTACTTCACAGTCCTGTGATCGTATAAAATTGGTTTGAAAAACATCATCCTGCCGCATTAAATGTGGATTGGCAGCACCTTTAGCTTTGTCGTCATTAAGCCCTAAGATATGACCCAGTTCATGACTTATTAATAAAGGGATATTTGAAGATTGCGATAGTGACATCGTTGCCCAACCTGCACCCGCAACATCTGCAACAGTATTGACACAATTATTGCCGGCCGCTCTTTCAACGGCTATAATAATTGGCAAGTCATCCCTGACAACTCCAGCTAACCTTGTCCGAATGGCTTCCCTGTTCGCCTGCATTTCAGGGAATCTCCCATCTATGCAGCTTTCTGCCCTTACAAATTTCGATTCATCAACAATCAAATCTGTTACACTGATCAAACGAAATTGAATTCCACAGGCATTCCACACATTATCCGGCCTTGTAAATGCTATGGGTCTTGGATTTTGAAACTCATGATTGGCTTTTCTTATTGGCTTGCCTGGTTCGGATATAAAGGAACTGTTGATGGGTGTAAAATCGTCAAAAAATAATTTATAAGAAGGGGCGGTGTAAGATTTTGAAACCACTGATTCCGGATCGCCCCTAAAAATAATGCGGACTACCTGCACTGGAACAAGAATAGTACCCGGCTTTAGCCGCAGTTCCAATGGAATTGTATTAATTGGTTTTGTTATACCCCAGGCATTGGTATGTTTGGCTTCCACAATTGTTTTATCATAACCCAGTTCGATACCATTTACCGTCCACCGGAAAGTATTGTGATCAGATTCAGCATGAACTTCTTCACCATCTTTTGTATCTGGCACAGGTATGAAATGTTGATTGTTAGTAGAGCCCCTGAGGCCGGTGCTATGCGCATCCAGAAAAATATTAAAATCCTGGAAAGCCATTCCATTAACCGTTGCCCCTGATCTTGATACTATCAGCGATTCAAAAGATTCTTCCCCTGAAGCTTCTTTCCTTTGCTTGCTTAATATATCCACGCGTTGAATGATTGGGTTATCCAGAGAACTAAAATAGGCACCGTTCTTTGCAGGGTCGGGTTCTGCACCGGCCACCATTTCTGAGTTAATTCTACATCCATTACATCCTGAGAGCGCAATTATAATAAATAAACCAGGATAGCCGAATAATTTTGACTGACGCATTGATAAGGAATTAAGCAAATGAATAAAAATTGTTTGTAGTAGAGGAATTCGTCTCAGTATGCAAACCTATAGACAATTGGCATGTTGCTAATACATCAATAGCCGAACAACGTTTATAATCGACGAGCGTTTTTTTTTGGTAATAGCCGTTGAACTCAGTATGGAAATAAGCAATCTCCCAGCATTATTTAGCAGACTCAAATAATGTTTTTTTAATGCCCGCTGCTGTTGGTGTTTTCACCAACAGCTGAAAGAGAAAGCCAGATGAATATATTTATGAGTCCGTAACTAAGAGTTGTTGGTCAGAAGATCGACAACAGCGTAACAAAATTGGAGCGTGTTACTGTCATTCCTACGAAGGAGGAATCTTATTACGCTCGTGGTTGATGAGATGCCTCGTGCCCGGGCATTGCAGGCTGCAAGCCCATCCTCGTACATGACAAGGAAGTTAATATCATCCGCACTATTAATTACCGGTAGCTTTAAGGTATTCTACTATTTTCTTTTCTTCAGTTTCAGTAATATTTGTTCTCACGCGCATATGAGTGCCGATAATATCCCAGTTAGTATCGCTGAATTCTCCTGGTCCGGGTGAGTTGTGGCATCTACCGCAGTTTTCTCCCCATAATTGTGTTCCGCTTTTGTCCATCACTTTCTGGGAAACTTTGCAACTGCTGATACCAATGGTTCCGGCGATGGTAATGAGAATTAGTGTTATAAGTATATTGATTTGCTTTTTCATTTTTATTAGTTTAATCGTTAAAAACCGAATACAAGTTGTGCATAAAACGCATTGTCAGTATTTTTTTGTGTCTGGTAAGTGAGTTTAAGCACGGTGTTCCATTTCAACCAGTAATCGAGTGACATTGCAAATTGATTTGTCTTACCACCCCAGGGAGCTTCATCCGGTCTTGTAAATTCGGAATAACGACCGGCTAATTCAAGGTTGCGAAAAAAATTGTTATGCAAATGAGAGGGCCGGATAGTGGCAGCAATATAATAAGCACTGGGGGAGTTCTTAAATGTATAAGTGGTGCTATCAGCTTTATAGTAAACTGCATTGTCTACTTTCTGGTGTTTCCATTCTGCAATGATGCGGACATCACTTTTGAGTGCAAGCAGGTGTCCCCAATAATTAAGATCAACCGCCTGCATGGTTACACCCACATTTTCATACCGGGTACCAATTTCGCCGGTTTTACTTTTTGTTTGAAAAGAATAGGCAATTTCAAGACTGGAATTGGTAAGTGGTAGTATGCCAATTCTTCCGCCTACTGCTTTAGCATTGTTATTGCCGGCATATGCTTCGTATTCAAACTGACCGGTGTTTTCAGGATCAGTCAGAATCTGCGGTCCGTTGGCGATATAGAGTTCGTAATTTATCTTGGAATCCCCCACGCCAAAACCTCCTTGCGCACCTACACCTACTTCATTCATAGCACCAATACCGCCATCTCCAAAACCTATCGGAGCGGTGCTGAAGCGATTGATAAATCCTTCTCCCATTCTGCCACGGTAAGCCCCGAACTTTGGAAGAAACCTGCCTGCATGTAAAGTAAGATAGGGGTTAACAATATAGACCATGTTAGCATATTCCAACCCAATGTCAAGTGAACCACCTCCTGTTTCAAACTCAGGTTCTGCTTCAACAAATAACTTATCCGATATTTTCCATAGGAAAATCGGTTTAAAATTCACTTCGCCGAATTGACTATTATTTTTATCCTTGAAATAAATCATTTCAGCATTTCCAAACACCGCAAAATTATTGATGCCATTCTTATTCGGTTGTGGTGCTGGCATTACTGCGTTGCTGTCTCCTATTGACTGGGCATTCAGGTAACTGCCGCAGAGGAGACACAGTATGGTAATAAGTTTATTTTTCACGTATTATTTTTTAGATGTTTTGGCCAATGTGCGTATATAGTTGATCACCTGCCATCGCTGGGTGGCGGATAGGCTTGTTTTGTAAGAAGGCATGGGCGTGTTTCCCATGGTAATGATCCAGAATAGTGCACCGTCTGTCTGACTTTGTACAAACCCTGAAGTGTGGTCTGCGGGCGCTTTTGGTAACCCTGGAGCTGCAATACCATCTCCCTTACCTTTTTCGCCATGGCAGGTAACACAGTACTGGGCATAAATTTTTTTTCCGCCCGAAGTGGAAGCGGGATCACTCTTTACCTGGTTTTTAATGGTATCTGCGGAAGCGGGAGAAGGAAATTTTCTTGTCTGAGATTGTACACTTGTAAAACAAAATGTAACAAGCGTGCATAATATCAGCGACCTTAAATAATGTATCATTGTTGGAAGGTTTGTTTGAGTAAAGCTATTTCTCTGTAAAAAATAAAAAAATGATTGTAAACACGAACGTGTATGATTATTAGCAATTTTGCCAAAACATGGTTATTGAATTGTTAACGGACGTGTGGGACATGCAGCGATATCGTTGAGAATGATTTTCTCAAAGACATTGTTGATGATTAGGAGTAGCATTTTTTCGTGGCGTAGTCGCTCATCGTTGGTTTCACGAATAACAAAGCAGAAAATTTACTGCATATTACAAGGTGCGTGTCTTCTTAGCTATTGGTCAAAAGACAAATAGCGACGCAGCAGCGCAGGAAGTCCATCCGGTTTTTTTCATTCCGCAACTATAGGTTGAAGTCTTACCATGAATGATGGGTGCTGCCCTGGGTAATTCATTACTCCGGGGAGCAAGGTGTTTCTGGAATTTCCAATAAACCAACAGTGATGTTTCCCTTTTTAAAAAATTACGTCTGCTACTGATAGGGAGGTAAACGTTTGTTTTTTACCTGGGGTGCGATTATTTTTTTTGGAGTGGTAAGAATTACCCGTGCGTTCTTTTTCCGGTTTTCAAAAAAAAATAAATGCGGTTATACATAGCCGGTATATACTAAACAAGGCAATTGGTCAAAAGGCCAATTACGGCACTAAAATACAAGCAGTGGCGCCAATTGCGGAATGATGAGATGCATTACACTTTCTACAGTGTACAAAAAAATATTTTGAACAATCTGCGCAGTCAATTCAGGAGAAATGACATTGTAATAAGAATTATCTCAACAACACTGTTGTTCCACTTTTCCTATAAATCTGATCATCCAGGCCAACTCCTTCAATAGTCCATACAACTGTTTGGCTGGATTGCGGATTGCCATTCAGGTTGCCGTCCCAGCCTTTGGATTCATCACTGTTCATTTCATATAATAGTTGTCCCAACCTGTTATATACGCGGAAAAAATGAATTTCTTTCAATCCCCTGGCAAGCGGATGCAGATAATCATTATGACCGTCATGGTTAGGTGTAAATGCGGTGGGTACAAATATTTCGACACGTTCTACCATTTTTACAAATTGCGTATCCTGGGTAAGACAACCTGCAAGGGTGGTAATGTCTATACGGTAAAGTTGATCGATGCTTCCATTAAATACGGGAGTAAAACTTTTTGCATCATCCAGGTTAACGGCCGGGCTCCAAACTGCTGTATCTCCAAATGTTCTTGCTTTCAGTGAAAGCGGAAGTTTGCTGATGGCAAATTTCACCGGGTAGGTAATGCCCGGACGCGGTGATTCAATAACAATGTTTTTTGATTTGGTAATTAATTTGCAGCCATCCGCGTTTTCAATCCTTGCATAATAAGAACCAGATTTGGGGACCCTGTAACGCGGTTGATCCATTCCAAGTACACGGATACTATTCCTGAACCACTCTATATTAGCATATGGCTTTACTTTCAATACCGCGCTGTCTGTACTGGTAATACAATACATGGTTTTCCCTTCCAGCTGCAGCGTTGAATCAATTATAGAAGCTGTTACTTTCACAATATCTGAGGTTACACAGCCACCTCCGAAACTATTTGCTGTGAGTGTATAGTTGGTGCTAACAAGCGGAGTTGCAAATGGATTGGCAACATTTGGATTTGTGAGACCTGCTTCGGGTGACCAATTGTAAACCAACCCGGGTGTTGGCGGCAAACCCAATTGCACCGATTTTAAATTGCAGGAAAGCATATCGGGTCCTGCAATAGCCCTGACCGTTAGTGTATCTACCAGTTTTGCATACATGGTATCCAGGCAACCGTATCCATCAAATGGAATGAGTTCAACGGCAACCGATGTGCCCAATGGTGGTGGCGGTTCCATTCGTAGTGTTTGAGATGTGCCCAATACCCGTGAAAAAGTTTTATCAAACCATTTGTATTGCTGGTATCCATAAGGTGCTACTACGTTAACGGCGGTATCATCATGACAATAGGTAGCCCCAACAAATTCACTGCTGCACTCAGAATTCACATCTATATAGGCATATCCAAAATGTCTTTTAAAAGTACAGTCGGCTGTTTTAAAAAAAAGTTGAATGGTTTTGCCTGCCATGTGATCCAGGTTAATGGAAACGGCCGACCAGTCTTTGCACCAAACAGGTGTTTCGCCGCCTGGATTGCGTGATAGAAAAAATCCGGGTAGTACCGATCCAAATGGGTGAAATGTAAATGAAGAGCATTGGATTACTTCATTATCACTCTGATTTAAAATTTCAATTTCCATTCTTGGTTGCTGGCTTTCCAGGTGATCGGGATCCTGGAATACAACAGCATAATGATATATCAGGCTATACGATTCGCGGTTGGCGGGAATGGTAAATTGATAAGATATTCCTTCTGCCAGTCCGCCGCCTTTTGCATTACCGAGCCGAATCGAGTGACCGCTACCGTTAGGACAATTGATGGGCAAACCACTGTAAGGGTCAGTTCCTGCTGAGGGGAAGGAAGAATACATCGTATGCCTGTCATATTCAGGAGCTGACTGATTGAGTGTAATGATATTCTTGTTATCAACAGAAGCTACTGAACCCGTATAACAAGTCCATCCATTAAAATCTCCGTCTTCGAAATCAATATTATGCGGACATTTCTGTGCAAGTACACGAATACCAGTCAGCATCAGCAGGAGGGTAATGCAAATTAATCGTGATTCAATACAACGATAGCATTTTCTTGCTTTGAGAAAGGTAGCGCTATACCACAATGTGTATTGGTTGAGTTCTTAAAGTTAAGATTTATTGTTGTGCACTGCGTCCAATAATAAATGGCAAATTATTTTGAGAACATTGTTTAAGAGATCGTGTTTTTACGAATATGTTTTTATCCCCGACACTGGAATGTCTCGCTGTTTTCAATACATTATGTTTTTTATGTATTAATAAGGACGGAAAACAATTGTACACCGAAAAAAATACGGAGAAAGATGTTATTTGGTTGCTTTAAGCTTTGGAGCGTTGGACGAACGGTTTGAACAATACGGGATATCGGGACTGATTTTGTACTTTTATCCTTAATAAAATTTAAACCAACCATTTAAGTATGAATTTATGATTGCCGACGATATTTCCCTCGCACAATGGTCACTGGTTGACGAAGTAAATGCTGGCAAATGGACAACGCTCGATTTTCCAGCCATTACCAGGAAAGATTTTGACCTGAACGGAGTTGAATTTGTTAACACGTTGTTTGGAGTACCTACTATTGAATACCTGAAACAGTTAAAACAAAATGCTGCAGACAATGGTATCAAAATGGTACTGATCATGATAGATGACGAAGGTGATGGCTGTTCATCAGATAAAAAAGAAAGGAAACAATTTGAGATCAATCACCGCAAATGGATTGATATAGCCAATTACCTGGAATGTGATTCAATTCGCACCAACTGCCGTGGTACAGCTATTGCTTCCAGTGTAGATACTTTGAAATGGGCGGTTGAGAGCTACCAGCTGTTATTGGAATACGCAACCTCCGCAAATATAAACGTGTTGATAGAAAACCATGGGGGACTTTCCGATAATGCAGACTGGATAATCTCATTAATGGAGAAAGTAAATCACCCTTTGTTTGGAACCTATCCGGATTGGAGGGAACCTACTGCAGATTTTGACAACTATGGTTACCTTCAGAAGGTGCTGCCTTATGCAAAAGGTCTGTCCTATCGTAACCAACCTACTGAAGAGCTTACCTCAAAAATGATTCAATTGTGTGTGGATGCTGGTTATCATGGATGGTACGGCATTGAATCCAGTGGCAGAGAAGCAATAATAGAAGGTAAAACACTTTTGAATAAATATCTTTTAGATAAACAATCAACCGGTATCAGCATTTAATACTGCGGGTATGAAGCCAATATTACACAGATCTATTTCACGCTTTAATGAATGGACAACCGGATATTCTTCGCCGGTCAAAAGTTTGCCTTTATTATCCGTAATATCAGCACATGCTTTTCCAATATCATCATTCAGGTGGTATTTAAGCTTCCTTTTTTATCGACCACTATTTCCCAATCTTCATTTTACACTCATATTCTGCAGAAGTTAATTGCAATTAAATAACCTTTTGGGCTGATCAATTAATATATCTGCAAACAAACTGACTTTCCATTTTTGATTTACAACAGTTACTCCATGTGCTACAATATATGGAATCTTAAAAAGCGTTTTTCCCGGAGGAAAGCAGAATATAAATGGTAAATTTTATGAGGTTCGCATCCATCCGTTCCTGTTTACCTTATTTTTGTTGTTAGTCATTTAAAATTACAATGAATACAACCACCGCCGAATTAGAATCAATTTACAGCAGGGTACCAAGAAGACACTCACCTGATAATGTTAAAGAGATCAATACTATATTAAATGAGTTTGAGGATTTGCTGATGAAAATAGAATCTGTCAATAAATTCTACGAACAGAATATACCTGCGTTTTTTGAAGACCTGGAATCAGTTAGAACCACCATAAAAAAATCTACCGATAACAAAGCCAGTAAAAAGAACAAAGATGTTCTTTTTGATGAGGGATCCGGTAAACTCAAAGATTCAATCCAGGCTTTGATTCAATTGTCCAAGGACGGGGAAAAACAAAGTAATTAGATACATGGGTGGACACGGTACATTCATATCTCAGACGGAACCAGGTTCTTCTTTAATTAACTCCTGCATAAAATATGTTGACATTCCTAAAAAATAAAACCCTGGTACAATTACCAGGATTTATTTTTAAAGGGTACTTTACCAGGTGTTCGAGGATAGCATGCGATCAATAAATATAATAATCATTAGCCATCATTTAGGCCGCTTATAACTGGCAATAATTTTTTCTGTAATGTTGGGAGAATGTGGTACAAAGTGGTCCCACCATTTCAATACAAGGTCATTGGAACTTTTAAATTGGCATATGTATTGGTTCTTTCCTTTGGGCTCATCTGCCAGAAAACTACTGTCTGAATTCATGGCAAAACTGATCCCGCTTCCAAAAGCCGGGAAGTTCGTTTCATATAAACCCACAGAGTTAAATTGTGCATATAAATCGCCGAATGCAAATCCCCCGGCTTCGGAACCAATGGTATTACTTCCAATTGATGTATTGAGGTAATAGTCTTCCACGGTATAAGATGTCAAATACCATTTTCCCAGTAAAACGCCTTTTTGCAAAGAAGCAGCTACTGAATAAGTTTTATGCATACCATCCGCGCCCGTTAATACCAATGAAAAGGGAGCGGAGCAATCTTGTACACTTCCACTGCCGGGTTGCGCTACCGCATTGCCGGTTACCGTAAACTCAGGAACCAATTTAGAAAGATTTGTTCCCGGTGGAAGTATTGCGTCGATTGTTCCTTTGTTTTTGTCTATGGCTATATTGACTGAGTCAGCACCCAGTCCGGAGAACTTAAAGGAAGTAATTTCAGGGAAGTTGTCGGCAGTGGTTTTACCGGGTGAGTCAGTAGATTTTTTACAGGCCCCTGTAGATAGCAGCAGTAAAAAAACAATGGGTAGAATTGTTCTTTTCATAGAGTAGTGGATTTAATATAAACTTAAATAAAATCCGGCTAACATCAAAGTTGATTCAGCGTTTTTTACCGTGTATAAGTAATTACTGTACTTTTTATTGACTTGTATCATGTAGCACCTGCATGATTTTATTTACCGGTGTGCCTGATATACCAGTTATCCCTACCTGCTTTTGAATTATTACTTAAATGAATGGTATAAATTACGATGTGTTATTTACGATGCCTATTGCTGAATGGCATGTGGTTGATGCAATAGCATGATCATACACCTGGTTTATTGTAGGCTGTTTCCGCGTCCAGTACTTCCATTGATTTCTCATAGAAAGACCATGCTTCTTCGGGCGAAGTACCAATGCAAAGGATACCCATTTTTCCAAACTGTGACAAGGCCCCGATCATATGAAATACAACACCCTTTTGCGCTGCCCCGTCAAAATGCAGTCCGTGAAAGATAGCGATATCAATAAGATCCTGTGGAGTAAGACCTTTGTAAGAATCCTTTTGCAGGTTGTCTGAAGAAAAATAAAATCTTTTTTGTTTGTCTGCTGTTTCATAAACGCCATTGGTTTCATCATAATTACCATTGGTGAGAAATTGCAACATGAGGAAGGGATGTGTGGTGCCACCTTTTCTCAGGTTGATTTCTATGGCATAGTGTTTCCATTTATTGTTTTCCTTTACCGAAATAAAATCTATACTGAACCTGCCTGTTACTGCTTTCTGCTTCAGCACTTCAGCAATGGTTCTTGCCTGTACAGCAATCTCGCTGCTATATTCAATATCACAGGGGAAATGAGCTCCACAAAATTCCTGCTGATCTTCACCCGTTAAAACCTGGTCGTGGGTTGAAATGACAGTTACTTCACCCAGGGGATTTATCCGGCATTGTACAGAAGGTGATTTTTTAATATCACCTTCTATATAAGCTTCCACTATTCCATGCATCTCGTAAAACTTTGACAGGAAAGTGTCAACACTTAAATCTTTTGATACGGGTTCTATCTTTTTATGCAGGTTGTGATGTATCCAGTTAAATAATTCCATTTTGTTCAAGTGTTCAGGGTAATGCAGTACGGCATTCCCGTCTCCTGAAAATCCATCGTTCAATTTAATAATGGCTTTTTTTAAATTCGGGTACATGTCTTTTAATGCGGCCACCGCATGCACTATATCTTCATATGTTTTTAAGTCCTCCGTTCCAGGTGGCATAGCAACTCCGGCATGCAAAAATATTTTGCGGCTTCCACTTTTTGTTCCAAGATAGTTTAAGGCCGGATCGCAACCGTAAATAGGTATTCCCAGCCTGACTGCCAACGTTCGTTCAAATGGAGTTGTATTGAAACAGGCAATGTGTGCAGCGTCACCCGCAGGTATGCTTTTTTTAATCCGTTCAACCATCCTGTTTCTATTCAATATTTTTTCAGTCAGGGATATAGGAGAACTATCATGACAACTGAGTAACGTGAGCCGTTCTCTTGCGTGATAACCTGTTATGCCCGGCAATAAATGAAGATAATAATCAATGATGATGGGATCAATGGCCACACTGCTTATATAAGTAATGTGTGTTCTTGGCATTCTTAATAACATCAGTAAACATAAAAGTCTTTCTTCATAATGGAGGGCCCCTTTTACTTTAGCCAGTACCTGTTGGTCAAGTGTGAGGCTGGGAACAACAACAATTGTTTTGGATGCGAGATTGTCCGGAAAAAATAACTCAAACTGGTTAGCAAAATCATGCTGCATTTTTTCGAAATGCTGTAATTCCCGCAATGACCCCGGAAAGGGGTAATTGTCATAGCATTGATTGAATACTTGTTGTGTGTTTTGCAATAGCTGTTATTTAATTTCTTTGTACTATCACAAATTTCAAGAATATAACAGCGCGGAAAACTGAGGTTGGTCATGTGCTGACAGGTTTGGAATCAGCAGGGAGGTGAGCCGGAAAATATTTGGTTATGGATACGATAGAAATATAAAAGCCAGCAAAAATTCATTTTGAAGAATGATTGCCGGCTTTTATTTACATTAAATCAATTAAGCCCCTAAAGCTTTCTTAGCAAATTCCAGACAATTTTTAGTTTCCTTCACTGCATCCGAGCCCGCTGGAATATCATATTCCAATTCAATGGTAGCCGGTATTTGGTATTTCTTTTCTTTTAGCAGATGTAAGATTTCTTTCAACGGCGTATTACCCTCTCCCCAGGGCATATTCATACCTCCGTTGTCTTTTGATTTGCGATCTTTGATATGAAGGCTTGTGATCCGATCATGTTTTGATTCAATCAATGCCAGTAAAGTTTCTTTTGTGTTATTGCCCCCTGCTGCAATATAATGGCCGCAATCCAGGTTCAGTGAATTGTATGGTGACTGACTTAAGGCTGTGTCCCACGCAGTATCAGTAGCCTGTAAATGCGCATGATAACCAATATAGACCTTGTGTTTCGCCCCCAGGTCTCCAAGTCTCTTTGATTGTGCCGCATCGGTTGGCAATTCAACTGTAACTGATCCGGCACCCAGCGCTTTTGCAGCTTTTAAAGCATATTCAATTTCTGCATCACTATTGTTTGTTCCAAGTGCATTTGGTTTAAAAGCATAAATACTGACACCTGCTTTATTGTACATTTTTTTTACTTCCTCAAACTTATCTATTGACACAGTTGCGCGCCATTCGGCAACTTGCTTTCCATATGTTGCCAACTGGGTTTTCTGTTCATCCGTAAGTGTTGGGCGCGGTTGACCAGGGACAAAGGGCGGCATTTTAACTGGGTTAACTGGTTTGCCGGCATATTCCTCTACTGCATCACCCATCAATTCTATTGCGCTGATGCCGCTATCCACAATATATTGCAATAACTGACTTACATTAGCCGGCATGCTTCTATAGGAGTAAGTAATGACGCCTATTTGAACACCAAAAAATTTGGAGTCAGGGTTTATGAACAAGCGCTTTGACCATGCCCCGGAACCAGGCAACAGTAGCCCTGCAGAAGCTATTGAACTTTTGATAAGAAAATCACGACGGTTAAATGAAACATACGATATTTTTTTGGCAGGCATATGACAACATTTAAATGGGGAAAAAATATTTTGAACAGATGTGATACCGCGATGGCTGAAATACTGAAGTGCATAAAAATAGCGTTGATTATTACCATACACTTACGGGACTGGCAATTATCAACGCTTATTTTCTAATTGGCTACGGTTATTTTTAACGTTATATATTTTGTTGTAACAGTAGCATGGTCAGCACTGTTATCTGTTGAACACCCACCTGAAAAATAACTGACCTCTACTTTTGAAGAAACAAGGGTTACTTCATCGGTTCCGGTAAAATCTGTTGCGGGTAAATATTTATAAACCGGTGCACCTTTTTCACCACTCGCCAATGTTTCACTCACTGAAAAATGAGTAGCTTGTTTGGCAATGCTAATTTTTGTTGCATCAGTTATATCGGCCTGGTACGATTGGTTGGGAGCAATTTTCACATTCACAACTTCGATTGTAGGAATGACGGGCGCTGGTTTTACCGATTCTTTTTTGCATGAAACAAACAGAGCCATCACAACAATAAGAAGTGTTGGTAAAATTTGATGTCTCATAAAATTAATTTTAATAAATCTAACTTATTTTCTGAAAACTAACAATTTTATTTTGGCACAACAGCAACCATTGTATCGGCTTCTGCGAATTTTATAGAACCTGAATATTAAATCTAATCTCAAGCCTACATCAACCGCTCAACTACTTATTGCCGTGGCTGGATCTTTGCATCCATGGTAAGTTAAAGCCAGGTTTTAAAACGAACACATAAATCTTCAGCATATGATTACCAAATTTTTATTGACCATCTTTGCGATTACAATCGGCTTCCTGCCATTTGAAAACTGGAAGCCAGAAACCAGTAAGGCGAAAATACAGTTCTCCGTTAAAGGTCCGTTTGGTACAGTGAATGGAAATTTCTCCGGGTTGAAAGCAACCATTCAATTCAATGAAAAGAATCCTGCTGCCGGTTCAATTGTTGCGAGTGTGGATGTAAAAACCATCAGTACGGGCATCAAACTTCGCAACAGCGATCTCCGCAATAAAGAAATCTGGTTCAATGCAGATAAATATCCACTGATCAATTTCAAATCAAAAAAAATTGAAAAGACAAATGATGGATACAAAGCAGAAGGCGATTTAACGCTTAAGGGTGTAACAAAACCAGTTGTCATTCCATTTACATTTACAAAAAAAGGAGACGGTGGAGTATTTAAAGGAAAATTTAAATTAAGGCGACAAGACTTCCATCTTGGAAAAGAAGGTGGATCCGTTGGAAGCGATGTAACAATCGAACTTGAATTACCGGTTACAAAATAGTCGCACCAAACTTATTTCTCATTTGATGAAAATTGCTTTCGGTAGCATCATATGCACGCCCACATTTCCATCTACTAACTGGGTTATGTTCAGGTCTGCTGCAACAGAGCTAAGCATATATGCATCTGCTTTGGTTAGTTTTTTTTCGTCTACCAGGTATTTGATCATTTCACGAACAGCAATATGGGTCGCTGCATTCAGGTCGCGATCACATCCCATGGTAATGATATGTGTGGGGGTTTCAGCTCTCGGCCATTGCAACAATTTTCCTTTGTGTACCAAGAATTGTAATGCTGCTTTTAACGAAGTTTCGATGGCTGTGATATCAACTTCTCCATTTCCCTGTGCTGCATGACCATCACCTATTTCAAACAATGCTCCTTTTACATGGACCGGAATAAACAGAGAGCTGCCGGCGACCAGTTCTTTATTGTCAAGATTTCCGGCATGAATCCAGGGTGGTGCACTGTTCCACTTTCCAACTTCTTTTGGTGGTGCTACACCCATGCTGCCGAAGAAAGGACGCAACGGAATTTCAATACCATCATCAAAATGCCCTTTCATCTTCTGAGAATCCAGTTTGATGATGCGCATTGTGCGGTCAAAAATTTCATCTGATAAAAATCCATTCTGACCAATAACATTATAACCATAAGGTATTGCCAGGTCAATTGAAATAATTTTTATTTCCAGCACATCACCGGGTTCGGCTTCTTCAATATAAATTGGCCCCGTTAGTACATGTCCACCCGGTCCCCGTTCTTTTACCGATTGTACTTCAAGCAATTCTTTTTCTACCTCTGATGGTTTAAGTCCGGCAGCTTCTAAACGTTCTGGAGTGGAGGTAATAAGCGTATGTACATGCACGTAATCTGCCGAATGTATGCGAAGTGCCGGCTTCGATTCCGACCAATAGTTACCCCATACTACCGTGTTTACTGATGGATTGAGCAACCATGGATTTGATTTGGATCCTGACTGCTGTGAGTACAACGAAGTAAAGGAAAATAACAGTACAACCAGGATTGACTGAATAGACACAAAATTTTTGATCATAGAAAAATTTGTTTTCAGAATTTTTGCAAATATTTAAAAGCTACATTTTTAAAATAATATTTGGCAGCCCGGTTGTTGAATTCAATAAATGCAGGTTAAAAAAATTAATCCCGGTACACGCACTCTTTAAATTACGTTTCTTGTTGCAATAAATGTGAAAGCACGGTTGGCAGGATTTGTGAAATTTAGTAATGCTGTTTGCTTGAGTATTGACCCATTAAATTAAATCAAACCAAGAATTAAAAAAGTTGAATTAATTTTTGTGTAATAACTTCCCCGGAAATGGGTATAACTTTACCAAAATGAAATTGCTGTTTCTATTGATAATGTTGTCCGGAAGCACGCAGGTGCCTACATTGAAATATCAGTGGCGGAAGATTTCTGGTCCGAACCGATATTCTATACTCACACCCAATGCTGCTACTACAGCCGTGACTGATTTAGAGATTGGAGTTTATGAGTTTGAATTAAAAGTAACCAATCGTCGCGGACTATCTTCGAAGGATACAATGAAGCTTACGGTGAAATTTCAAGACCCCAATAATCCGCAGAATTCCACTGCAAAAGTCACCTTATCCCCGGTGCCCTCCAGGAAGAATTGATTGCTATTTTTATTAGAATACCTGACAGGTGAATGGAAGCAATGGATATTGTATAATGATACAAGTTTTAAAAAAAAGGGTAAGAAAAAATTTTTTAAAGATATATGAAACAGCTGGCAATATTGTTGCAACACAAGATGAAAGCAGTTCCGTTGTAAAAACTATTTCGTTTATTTTAATTGTTCAGTATTTTTAAATATTAATTATAAACCTTAAAATTTTTTTACATGCCCAGATGGCTCAGAGCGCTTATTGCCGGATATGGCGCAAAAAAACTTGGTGGCGGATGCTTCAGCACCATTCTTGTTTTTGTAATTATTTATTATGCATTGGGAAAATGCAATCAGCAACCCGCGGTTCAACATGGCGGTATAAAAACGGAACAACACTCAAAAACTGCAGGTATTCTCTTACGCAGATAGTGAATGTTTACCATCATTATAAGCCCCGGTGTTGGAAATGCACCGGGGTTATTTAGTTTAAAAAATTATATGTTGATCAAAATAATCTTTCCTGGGGAGGCCTGATATTATTTAATCTTATATAGATGGTAGTTTGTCCGCGATGATGCGTCTGGTGTTCAAATGTTTTCATCATCAAAGCAAGCCTCGTTGCTTCCATTCCAAATATTTTCTTTTTTTCGCCCCATTTGTTGCTATCTGAATTTTTTACTGCATTGATACAATAGTCATAACTGCTGGTCACATAATACATCACTGAATCTTTGGTTTGAGCGGTTGGACTGTGTTCAATATCTGATTTTGAGTAGGAAGGGGTAGCCATATCACTTGCATTCGACATTATGAAAACATTGCCCTGCGCCAAGTGCAGCATCTGTTGTGCGAAACTGCGTAAACTGTCCACAGCTTTATACGAATATTTATCTGCAGGCATTGTATTGAGGTAGTCTACCGTATATGCCTTGGCACGTTGCCAGTCTGCTACCATTTGTGTTTTAAGTTCTTCCGCGCTGACGGCCTGCGCCTTTGTTTGCGACAGGAACATACAATTGATAAATAATAAAAAACAGGTTGTTAAGGTAATGGTCTTTTTCATGTAAAAATAATTTAGGAAGTTAAGGTAAGAAAAAGAAGTGCCACCTGGTATTTTTCTATTGTGACTAAAGCAATTGATATTGACCAAAATAGAAAAGGGCATCAATTGATGCCCTCTACCATTGAATAGCGTTGCTTAGCTAAGATGTTTAGACAAATGCTTTGCCATATCAAACATTGATACCTGGCTCTTTCCGCCAAATACAACTTTTAATTTGTCATCAGCATTGATCATGCGTTTGTTTGTTTTATCCTGCAGCTTATTTGCTTTGATATAAACCCATATCTTTTTAACAGCTTCTGTACGAGGCAAACCTTTGCTGCCTACTACAGCTGCTAATGCTGCACTGGGTGTAAGTGGCTTCATGAAAGCGGCATTTGGTTTACGCGCTACTTTCTTTTTTGCTGCTTTCTTTGCTGCTTTTTTTGGAGCTGCTTTTTTAGCTGCTTTCTTTGCTGCCTTTTTAGGAGCCGCTTTTTTAGCTGCTTTCTTTACAGGCTTCTTTGTTTTTTTTGTTGCCATTTTTTTTTGATTTTAGAAAATTAATGGGTGTTAAGTGTTACCAGTGTCAAATATAGTTTGTTTACTTTGTTTCCACTGTGAGAAAATTTTATATCTTTTCCACTAATAATACCCCTTTTTCATAGGGAAGACTGGAAAAAGTTGTCCGGGCATTTCAGTATTATCATATTTCAAAGCGAGACCTGCGCCATTTATTGTCCCGATTTTTCATTGGCAAAAACTGGCTGAATGTAGCAACAGTGCTACATTGTGCCGGCACAATTGAATGTATTGTTCTATTTTTTCTGCGATGATTTTTGCTGTATTTTCATTGATTGTATATGGAGAAACAAAGGGAATTTGAGATGTTTGATTTTTTTGAAATGACGCCGGTATTGGTATGTATAGCCGGAAAAGATGGATTTTTGAAAAAAGTGAACCCCGCGGTCATTGACAAATTAGGGTATAGCGCGGATGAATTATACGCCTACCCGTTTTCACATTTTATATACGACGAGGATAAAGCACTTACCAACCAGCAAAGAGCCGGGTTGTTAACCGGTAAAGCACTCATCAATTTTCAAAATCGATATGTTGCCAAAGATGGTAATATTATCTGGCTGGAATGGAATTCTATTTACTTCCCGGAAAAGGAAGTTGTTTTTGCATTGGCCAAAGACATTACAGAAAGTAAACTTGCTGAAATCTAAATACAGGAAAAATATGTGAAATACAAAAGTGTAGCCAGGCATTTTAAGAGCCGTATAGAAGATAACCGAAAATATGTAGCCATAGAATTGCATGAAGAACTTGCTCAACTGGCTGCCATCATTAAGATGGATATGGAAGTAGTTGCTATGAGTGAACCAGAATTGAATGCCTTCTCAAAAAGCAGGCTGGAGCATGCGACCGCTATTTCTGATCTTCTGATTCGCTCCATCAGGCGAATTTCTTTTTGCATCAGCCCCAATATGCTGCGTGAACTTGGTTTGAAAGAAACCCTGAAATGGCACTGTGATGAATTTGCCAACCTAAATGGTATTCCCTGCCTGTTCGAAAGTAATTGTGATGAGAAGTACCTGACCACGGAAATGAAAATTGATTTTTTCAGCATCTGCCAGGAAGCCTTTATGAATATTATGTTTCATGCAAAGGCCGCTAATGTAAAGGTTAGACTGGAAGATCATGGAAACAGGATATGCCTGTTTGTAAGTGACGATGGAATTGGCTTTGATGTACAACAAAAAAAAGACAAGCCCGGCATCACCATCATGCAGGAGCGTGCCCGATCCATCAATGGTTCATTGAAAATAGAAAGTGTGATTGGTAAAGGGACGATGATTACAATATGTATCGATAAATAAAAGCTATTACCCGATAACAGCAACAGCTTTTATTTCGATACATTTTTCTTCTTCTATACTTTTTAGTTATGAACCTTAACCGGGTAAGGTGGCCTTACTGGTTTAACAGGTGGATTTTTCTCTAATTCTTTTAATGCAATTTCAATAGCTTTTTGAAGTTGTGGATCATTGCCTTTTATTATGTCAGCGGGTGTTTGTTCTACTTCTACATCCGGGGCCACACCCACATTTTCTACAATGAAACCATCTTTCGTCCAGATAGCAACGTTAGGTGCCGTTACTTCACCTCCGTCTATAAACTCAGGGAATCCCAATATACCTACCAACCCTCCCCAGGTACGTTTTCCTACAAGCGTTCCTACTTTGAATTTCCGGAACATCCATGGCAACATATCGCCACCGGATCCGGCCGTTTCATCAATGAGCATTACTTTGGGTCCCTGTATAGATGCACTGGGTGATTTCAAATCCTTGCCATACCGCATATTCCAATACGCCTGGTGAGGATTTTGTAACAGGTTTATATAATAATCGGCTAACTGACCTCCGCCGTTGAAACGTTCGTCAATGATAATAGCTTTTCTATTTGCCTGTGGAAAGAAATACCTTTTAAAATAGTCATGTCCTGCATCAGCCGTATTTGGAACATATACATAGGCAACCTGCCCATTGGTAGCCGCTGTTACTTTTTTTAGATTGCCTTCCACCCAATCCCTGTTGCGTAATGCAGATTCATTGTCAACAGGAACCACTTTCACAACATGCGGGTTTTTATCATCAGCGGATGTTCCAATACTTAGTTCAGTGATTTTGCCCGCAGTATTTTCAAAATAGCGATAAATGTCTTCGGCAGCAGTAATATTATTGCCGTTTACTGCGAGAATATAGTCGCCCGATTTGACATTCACACCTGGTTCCGTTAGAGGAGATTTCAAATTTGGATTCCAATTCAGTCCGCCGTATATCTTTTTTATTTGGTATCGGTTATTGCTGATGGTATAGTCCACTCCCAGTAACCCTCCGTTAACCGGCTTCGGTTTATTTAAATGATCACCTCCATTTGTTATGAAGTGATGTCCTACAGCCAGTTCACTAAACATCCATTGCAGCAATGCATTTAAATCATTGCGACAGGTTAATTGCGGTAAGAAAACTTCATATTTCTTTTTTATAGCGGGCCAGTTAAGGCCGTGCATGCCAGGGTCATAAAAATAATCACGGTTCACCCGCCAGGCTTCTTCAAATATATTTTTCCATTCAGGCAGAGGGTCTATTTTTACCTGTATGGAGCCGACACCCAGCACGCCTTTTCCCGGTGGATTTTTTCCACCGACATCGGAAATACTATAGGTATTACCGTTAGCAAAAAGCATTTTCTTCCGGTCTGCGGAAATAAAATAACCATCCATGGATGTCACTTCTTCGTCTTTACGGGCTTTCAAATCATATTTGTGTAACATGCCTGTGGGTGAACCCGGATTGTACGCGATATAAAATAGTTCACCTTCTTTTGCATTTCCCAACTGGGAATAATTACCATCCGGTACCGGCAAATCAACAATCCTGTTTTCTATACCATCCCAATCAATATGAAGATCTGCAGGTTCCGTTTTATCTATAATAACTGGTTTTTTCTTTTTATCATCGGAAGCGGACTTTATTACAGTGTCTGTTTTTACAGATTCTTCGTCTGTTTCTCTCGCAAAAGGAGAAATGGTTTCTTTTTGTAAAGTCACCAGGTAAATTGATACAGTTGCCCGCATATCAGCATTTGATTGATCAAACCAATTGATAACAGGTCCGGCATTGGTGGAAGCAAAGAAATAAAGGTACTTGCCACTTTTATCAAATTTAGGTTCAGAGGCATCGCTTAAACCATCTGTAAGGGGAAATGATTTTTTCTGCTCTATTGAATAGAGATAAACTCTTTTGAATTGTGTTTCAGTTAACCTGGTGTAAGCAATCCATTTCGAATCGAAGGACCAGTCGCCAAATATATTTCTATACGGACCGGGGGTATACAATTCATCCGCATCGATTTTTGTAATGGCACCAGTTGAAACTTCAAGCATGTAAAGATTTCTTCCGTTATCACTAAAACTTATTCTTTTGCTATCGGGCGACCAGATTGGATATGCATAAAACCCGGTTCCATTGAGTTTGAAAGTTTTTGCTATTGACTTACCATCCTGTGCTGCAAGATTAAGTTGGTTTTCACCAGAGGCATCAGAAAAATAGGCAATAGTTTTTCCGTCTGGGGACCAGGCGGGAAATCTTTCGTGTGCGCCTGGTGTTTGTGTTATATTTCTGTAATCGCCTTTTTCTGCAGGCACTGTTACAATTTCACCGCGAAAATCAAAGACGGCTCTTGCACCGGTTGGTGAAATATCAGCGGAGCGGATATATTCGGCTCCCTGTACAAATCGACTTCTCACTTCCGGTAAGTCTGTGGCTATATTAATTTTTAATTGGGCGGCGGCCGATGAACCAATTGAAAAACTATGCAGGTAACCGGCTTGCTCAAAAATGATCTTCCCCTCGGTAGCGGATGCGTTCAAAACAGGGAAATCAGTAAAATTAGTTAACTGGTCAATTTTTTTTGTACTGGTATTATAAGCAAACAAATTGAATTCACCATTGCGGTCGCTCCTGAAATAAATAACGCCACCCACCCACATAGGATTTACATCATTACAACCTCCTTCTGGTTGCGGAATTTTTATTACAGATTTGTCTGCCGAGGTAAAAACAACTATATGAGAGTTTTGACCTCCACGATAATGTTTCCATTGGCGGAAGGCATCACCGAGAGGCGTATACGCAATTTCCTTTCCATCCGGTGAATAGGTAGCCCAGAAAGCGTTGGGAATTTCCAATTGTGTAGCCATGCCGCCTTCAACCGGTACAGTAAACAACTGCGAATAACGATTTGTGAATACAGCTCTTTGCGAGGAGAAGAGCACCGAATTACCATCAGGTGTAAAACCCCTGACCAAATCTGCCGATGGATGCCAGGTGAGCCTTTTAGGAATACCACCTTCCACCGGTAAAATATAAACATCCGTGTTTCCGTCGTATTGCGCGCTGAAAGCAATTGTTTTTCCGTCTGGTGAAAATACCGGGTTGGATTCAATGCCGCGATCAATGGTCAGCCGTTGCGGTTGTGAGCCGTCAGGATTAGCTATCCATAAATCTTCTGCATACACAAAAGCAATATGATTTGCACTGACTGCTGGTTGCATAAGCATCCGGGTAGGCAGATCGTTTGCAAAAACTGATTGGGAAATAAACAAGAAACAAAAAAACATAGCTGGATAAAATAGCCGGGAAGATTGCATAATTTATAAGAATAAAGGTGAGGGGATTTGAATAACAAATATTATTTATAATAAATGAAGATCAGAAATTTGATTTGAAGAACAGGATTTTTGTTACAAATCAAATTCCCAGACTGACTTATAGGTGCCATTTTTTTCAACATAACTTAAGAAGGCATTGTAAAACGGATCTGCTCCAATGGTGGCACTGTCGCCAATTACAAATAATTGATCTTTTGCCCTTGTGATGGCTACGTTCATTCTTCGGTAATCTTTAAGAAATCCGATATCAGCATCGTCATTGCTGCGAACCAGCGACAAAATTATGTTCTCCTTTTCCTGTCCCTGGAAACTATCTATCGTGCTTACCCGAAAATTTGCCGGTAATAATTCTTTCGCTGCAGCTACCTGGCCAGCATAGGGCGAAATCACGGCTGTGTGACCGGGCACCAGCGATTCCGTTTGTACGAGTTTTTGAATGATGAGTAACTCGCCTTTGTTTTGCAGGCTCATACCATCATTACCCTGTATTTCACTGTAACCTGAACCAGCGGTATCAATAAAATAAATGTGTGTTCCTGTATTGGAAAGAGCCGCTGGTGTTAATAATAAATCATTGTAAAAATAATTTCCGGAAAATCCGGCGATGGCTTCACGCATGCGGTATTGCGTATTCAATAAAAATATCGCTGGTATAGTTTCTATACACAATTCAAGAATAGAACGGTTAAGTCCCAGCCTTGCAGCTTCATAACTTAAAACGGTAGGAGGTAGTTGAAAATGATCACCCGCTAAAACATATTTATCTGCCAATGGAAATATGCACCAGGCCAGCGGTTCAATGCATTGGCCCGCCTCGTCAATGATGAGCGTTTGAAAATTAAGATGATTAATTTTTGCATCGTATAAGCCAATTGGCGTACCTAAAATGACAGAAGCTTCACTGTATAATTTTTCTTCATTGTAGGCTTGCAGCTTTTTAATTTCCACCCGGATGTTCTTGACCTCTTTAAACAATAAATTTCTTTGTTCTCTTTCTGCTTTCCCAAAACTTTTTTTATACTTCAATGCCATTCTTCTAAATTCTTCGGCTCTTATTTTTAGTTGTTTGATTTCTTTTTGTTGTTTGGCATTGCTCAGTTTTCCTTCCACTGTATGAGAAAAAATAGATTCGTCCACTTTACTGGTATTTCCAACGCGCAATATGTTTAGCTGCTGTTTGATTAAACCTTTTGCAATATTGTCAATAGCTGTGTTACTGGGTGCGGCAACCAATACTTTTTCGCCTGCTTTCAGTAATTGAACAACTGCTTCAATCAGGGTTGTTGTTTTACCGGTACCGGGAGGGCCATGTAATATCACCATGTTTTCATTGTGCATAATGGCGGCTACTGACTTTTTCTGGCTATCATTTAGCGAATGATTTTTGAATGGTATGTTCCTTGTTTCCGTTGGAGGAATTTGCACCGGCATTGGTTTATCGCCATGCAATTGCTCAAACAGATTATACAATGGCTGATGGTTTTCCAGATCAGTCAGTACTTTTTTCATGATACTGCTGGTGCGTTGATCCGGTGCCAGTTTAATTCCAACGCCACTTTCTTCTATCCAATCAGGAAAATCGGGTGCAAATAACCTGAATTCGCCTGTTTTGCCATCCAGGTTTATGAGTATACCTTTTACGGGTTCTTCACCAGTATAAAAGCATTCAATAGCTGCTCCATCTTTGAACAAATTTGTTTCAGCCGGATAATTCAGCCGAAAGCTGATCTCAGGATAGTCTGCATATCCAAAATTTTTCCTGCTAACGGTTATTGGATGCAGTGCCAGGCCTTCAGCTTTCAGCGCTTTCAGCGTATGCTGTTGATCCAGGCGATATTTTCGTGCCTGTTCTTTTTCTTCCAGTTCAATACATTCCAAAAGCTTTTTGATATGAAGGTTGTTTACCGGCATGACGTGAAAATAGGCATGATGTACAGAATAAAGAAATATGCGGCAAAGCTTTAATCAGTTAAGAATATCTTTCAGATTTTATAACTAAATTGTACACCCATACAATCAAAAAACACATATGAAACAAATCAAACAAATCTGCTTCCAAAAAATGAGTCGCATTTTCCTCTCTGTTATTTTACTTGTCTTTGCGGTTAAGGCAAATGCAAATATTTTTACCGTTAAAGCTGACTCTGCTATCCTGGAAGGCCGATGGGACATGAACATTGTTATGGATGGCAAGGAATACCCTTCCTGGCTGGAAGTTCATCATTCCGGCATCCATATGCTGGTAGGTCAGTATGTAGGCATTGGCGGCAGCGCGAGACCCATTTCAAGAATAAATTATAGCGCTGGCAAAATGAGTTTTACCATTCCGCCACAATGGGAACGTATCGACAGAGATCTTGTATTTGAAGCAACTTTGCAGGGCGATAGTTTAGCCGGAACGGTAGTGGATGTTAATGGAAAGACTTTTAACTGGACCGCACATCGTGCACCCTCATTAAAAAGATCAAAAGACCCTGTGTGGGGAACCGCAATCCATTTATTACTTACCAATGATCTAAAAGGCTGGCATGCGGCAGACGGAAAACAAAATCAGTGGAAAGTTGAAAATGGTATTCTAAGCAGTCCGCATTCAGGAGCCAATCTTGTAACAGACCAGGCTTTTACGGATTTCAAGTTGCATATCGAATTTCGTTATCCCAAAGAAAGTAACAGCGGTGTATACCTGCGTGGACGATATGAAATACAAGTGGCAGATAGCAAGGGAATGGAGCCATCAAAAGATCAACTCGGAGCAGTCTATGGATTTATTATTCCAACAGATATGATGGCAAAAGCGCCTGGTGAATGGCAATCATACGATATTACATTGGTGGGAAGAATGGTTAGCGTGGTAGCCAATGGCAAACAAATTATCTGCAACCAGGAAATTCCGGGTATTACCGGTGGTGCCCTGGACAGTAAAGAAGGTGAACCAGGTCCATTAATGATCCAGGGAGATCATGGGCCAGTTGATTACAGGAATATTGTCATCACACCAGCTGTGTCAATCAAATAAACGAAGTTGTAGAAGTTGCAAAAGAGTAGGCAGCTGTTATGGTTTCCCCCAAAAATTATTATTCCTTATTGCTAAAAGGCAATAAGGAATTTTTTTGCTGCAACTTTAAAGTAGTTGCAGATCCTGATTATTAGAATGCTGCGCTTACTAAGGTATCAATTTTACGTTGACAGCGCTGGCACCTCTTGGTCCCATTTCCACTTCAAAACTTACTTTGTTGTTTTCCTTGACGGGTTCTGTTAATGAATTAATATGCACAAAAACACTTTCCTGGGTTTCTGAATCTTTGATAAAACCATAACCCTTGTCGTTATTAAAAAAAGTAACAGTACCTTTTCTTATCAGGTCTTCTGGATTTACGGGTTCCTGTTTGGGTACGCCAATAACAATGTCTTCCACGTTAATGGTTACTTTTTTTCTTGGATCTGGTGGCTTGGAAGATAAATTTCCATTTTCATCCAGGTAAGCAAGCATACTGTCAAAACTATTTCCACTCTTACTTTGCTCTTTCCGTTCCAGTTTTCGCTCTGCCTTTTCTTTTCTTTCCTGCTGTTTTTTCTTTTCTCTTTCTTTTTTATTCCAGGTTTCTGCCATAAATGTTTCTATTTAATTAAAAATATGTTGTCAGTTTCACAACGGGTTGCTTCTATCAGACTCGGTGGTTGGTAATGGAGGAGAATCCGATAAAGGTAAGAAATATTTAGACATTGCTCAAGGATATTCTCAATGGTAAATTAGCTTAAGACTGCGTAATGGGGCCAGCAATTTTTCCACAATTAGGCTACATTTATGCACCCAATATTTAGGGCAATCCAGTCAACTGATAATTATGAAAAAAATTTTGTCGTTCCTTTTTTTAATACAGCTGATCAATTCCGGCAGTGCTCAAAAAATAAGTAATGTAAAATCAGCCGCATATTTTCCGCCATATAATAACTGGCAGCAAAAGACGCCGGCATCATTTGGATTGAAAGCAGCTGCTATTGATTCAGCGGTTGCCATGGCAATTGGAGCGGAAATCAGGAGCCCGCGTAACATGGAAATTAACCATTACCGCACTTTTGGGAAAGAACCCTTTGGAGAGGGGATAGGTTCATTTGCCGAACGTGGCGCGCCAACAGGTATAATTGTTTATAAAGGATATATTATTGCAAGTTGGGGTGAGCCTTACCGTTGTGATATGACGCATAGTGTTACCAAAAGCTTTTTGAGTTCGTTGATAGGTGTGGCAGTTGACAGCGGATTAATAAAAAATGTTTTTGATACGGTCGCTTCTTATGTGCCACCCATAGAACTATACGGTCAGCCGGTAAACAGATCCGCTGATTTGATTGGACAACCTCAAATGCTGGATCTTTTTGCAACTGCACACAATAAGACCATCACCTGGAATGATATGTTGCGACAGACCAGCGATTGGCAAGGTGTGTTATGGGGCAAACCCGATTGGGCCGACAGACCTGATAGTAATGCCAACAATTGGTTAAGTCGCACGCCACATCAGAGTGGTACCGTCTATGAATACAATGATGTGCGGGTTAATGCCCTTGCACTTGCAGCCACCAGCGTTTGGAGAAGACCGTTACCCCAGGTGTTGAAGCAAACGATTATGGATCCCATTGGCGCATCCAATACCTGGCGCTGGACCGGGTACCGGAACGCCTGGATAGTATTGGATGGACAACCGGTACAAAGTGTGAGTGGTGGAGGCCATTGGGGCGGTGGCATGTTTATCAATGCTTATGACATGGCCAGATTTGGACTACTTACTTTGCACAAAGGAAATTGGAATGGAAGGCAATTGATCAGTCAGCAATGGGTGAAGCAGGCGCTCACGCCAACTGCAGCAAAAACAGACTATGGTTATATGAACTGGTTTTTAAATACCGGTCAAAAAATGCTTCCATCTTCAGCCGAAACTTCGGTTATGCATGTAGGTAATGGTACCAATATCATCTACGTAGATTTTGAACACGACCTGGTAATGGTTGCCCGGTGGATTGAGTATAAGGCCATTGATGGAGTAGTAAAAGAAATATTGGAGGCATTTTGATTTTATTTTGATTTGATCATTTATTTCACGCAACGGGCGCAAAGGAGTAACGGGTATTTTTATTTCAATTTATGTTACCATTTCCAAAAGCTGAACAATTTTTCTGAGTTCGTCTTCATCGGCAACAAACATATAACCCGCATCTGTAACCGCAGGATTTGAAAATTGCATGTTATTGGGCACTGCCTTCCTCGCCGATGTATGAAATTCATAAGCGCCGGTTTCCCGGATCAAACTGGGAAGGTTGCCTGAACGTATACCAGCACCGGGCATGATACTGATTCTTTTATTTGCCTGCGCTACCAATTTTTTTAAAGTAGAAATCCCTTCTGGTGCTGTTGATGCCAGGCCGGAGGTAAGTACTCTTTCACAACCCGCATTGATCAACACTTCGAGCGCTGCATACGGATCGGGTACTGCATCAAATGCCCGGTTACAGGTCACTTTCATGGGATGAGCCCATTCCACCAACTGACTCATTTTATCTGCATCTATTTCACCATTGCGCAATTGTGCTCCAACCGAAATGCCGTCACAACCCAGGCTCTTGCAAATGGCAATATCATGCAGTATGATTTTCCATTCATTTTCGTCATAATAATAATTCATGCTACGGGGACGAATAATAGGATAAACAGCAATATTTACAGATTCCCTCACCTGCCTGATGGTTCCGTAAGATGGTGTAGTGCCACCTTCTATGGGATTATCGCATAATTCTACTCTTACCGCGCCGGCTTTTTCCGCTATCATGCAGGTCTGTATGGTAAAAGCACAAACTTCCAGTGAACGTTTCATCGTATAGTGTATGGTAAGTTCAAAAGATATGCATTTTGACCAATATGGTTAACTTTTTTCAAAGCAGTGTTATGAGTTTTGATTCAAACCCTGCAATACTATCTAATCATTGAGCATAATCATTAAAAGTTTTGATAAGTATCATTGAAAATGAAAGCGGTTTGAGTCAGCTTCGTTTTTAATAATAACCCAAAAAAAATGTTATGATCTATACAAACGCAACAAATCTTGGCAACGCGCAACATGAATGGCTGAATAAACTGGAGTTTTATAAAAACGAAATCGACATTCTACAAAAAAGACTTGAAGAAGTAAATAGTAAGAATACCGGCAATGAATCAAGGGTGTTTGCAGAACATTTCCAGAACCAGTTTATCATCCAGCAAAATAATATCAGTGTACTCAGACATGAAATAAGCCAGCATACAAAACTAGCGGCTGAAGATGCAAAGCTACATGTTGGAAGGGTGCAGGAATCAAGGTTGCCGGAAAACAAAGAATTACAAAATAGGGTAAAAGAATTCGAAGAAGTGGTCAAAAATTTACGACTTGAGTTTAATAAATACCTCGCAAAATGGTTTTAACGTATGCAAACAATAAGATTTGAAGGAGATAATAAATCTCAGAAGGCATTTGTGATTGCACTAAGACAAAATGTGAATGCTTATTTTAAAGACAATGCTATTTCAACAAAAGGAAACCTGACCCTTGCATTGCAAACAATCGTCATGATTTCCTGCTATATTGTTCCATTTATAGTAATTATGGCTTTGCCAGTGAATGGATGGCTAGTGTTGTTGCTGATGGTTATAATGGGTATCGGGGCTGCAGGGATAGGAATGTGTGTTATGCACGATGCAGTTCATGGTTCTTATTCATCCAAAGACTGGGTGAACAAACTGATGGGTAGTACCATGTATTTACTGGGCAGCAATGTCTTTAACTGGAAAGTGCAGCACAATATCCTTCACCATGCTTATACCAATATTGATGGTTATGATGAAGACATTGGGGCAAAAGGGCCAATCCGTTTATCGGAATATGCGCCACTGAAAAAAATCCATAAATATCAATACATCCACGCTTTTCTTTTTTATGGATTGATGACCATATCAAAACTTATCAAAGATTTCAGTCAGCTGGTAAAATATAACAAAGAAGGCATTATCTTAAAACATCGTATCAATCCAATGCTGGAATACACAAAACTGATAACCGTCAAACTGGTTTATCTTTTTGTGTTCATTGGGTTGCCGATTCTATTCACCTCGTTTACCTGGTGGCAGGTATTATTTGGTTTTTTTATTATGCACTGGACCACCGGATGTATACTGAGTACCATTTTTCAAATGGCTCATGTGGTAGAAGGCACAGAACAGTTGCTACCCGATAATAATGGTGTTATACATTGTGAATGGGCAGTTCATGAATTAAGAACCACTTCAGATTTTGCCCGACAGAATTTGTTTCTCAACTGGTATGTGGGTGGATTAAATTTTCAGATTGAGCATCACCTTTTTCCCAATATCAGTCATGTACACTATAGAAAAATTTCTCCCATTGTAGAGCGCACTGCAAAAGAATTTGGAATCCATTACAACCTAAAAGAAAGCTTTGTAAAAGCATTTGGTTCACATATACGCCGGTTGGAGGCACTGGGCAAACCACCGGTTAGTAGCTAGACTGCTTGGCCAGCATGCCTTTTGGACGATTTCACATCAACACATTAAATAATTTTCTGTTTTCTGCGTTATTGATTTACCTGCCGCCAGGCAGTTCCTAAATCCAATAAATCATGAAGTCTAAATCTAATCTTCCCCGGATGAGCGCGAAAAAGGCGCTGAAAAAGAAAATGAATTATCGCCAGGCAGCAGAGGCTATTGAAAGAAAGCTGGAAGAAATTCAAAGAGAAACGCGTATGTCCACAGCCGTAAATAATAATATACCATTGTTTGGCTATCGCGTTTAGCAGATTTTAATACCGTGCTTTTTTTGAAAGCATGGCGAAGGTAAAATACAGGCTTATTACAATTCAACCTTAATTTTAGTGATAAGGGTTAAATTGCAACGAATTAAAATGCCAGTATGAAACAGTCTTCCCGTAAAGATTTTTTACAAAGCAGTGCTGTGTTACTAACAGCTGCAATTGTCGGTGCTTCTTTTGACTTAAAAAATAGCCCTCCACTATTAGCTTTCTCAACGCTGGGTTGTCCTAAATGGCCCTTTGCAGAAATAGTAAAATTTGCAACCCGGCATGGTTACAAGGGTATTGAAATACGCGGTATTTTGGGCCAGGTAGATTTATCAAAGTGCAATGAATTCAGTAGTGCAAAGGGTATTGCTGGTACTTTAAAACTGATGGAAGATAATGATCTGCATTTTGTTGATCTGGGTTCATCAGCTACCATGCATTTTCCGGAAGGACCGGAAAGGCAAAAAAATATGGACGAGGGGAAAAGATTTATTGATCTTGGCAGCCAGGTAAAATGTCCCTACATACGAGTGTTTCCAAACCTGTTTCCAAAAGAACAGGATAAGCGTGTTACAATGGATCTGATATCAAAAGGATTGCTTGCATTAGGTGATTATGCAAAGGGATCAGGCGTAACCGTATTAATGGAAACACATGGTGATCTGGTAAAAAGTGAAGACATTGAACAATTGATGCAGATGTCTGAACACCCGAATACCGGATTGGTTTGGGACGTGGTGAATATGTGGACAGCTACCAAAGAAGCGCCGGCAGACATGTATAAGCGAATCAAAAAATACATTCGCCATGCTCATATCAAAGATGCTAATATCATAGATGGAAAAATAGCTTACACTTTTATGGGTAAAGGACAGACCCCGGTGTTCGAGGCCATCGATATATTATCTAATGCAGAATACAAAGGTTACTACAGTTTTGAATGGGAAAAACTATGGCACCCTGAAATTGCAGAACCGGAAATAGCGCTGGCTGATTTTCCAATGGCAATGAAACAACATTTTAAATAATGCATGCTGCTATTATTTAATTTAGTTTTAACGGGTCAATAAAAATATTCCAACAGAAATATTTAGCTTCAATTTATGCCTGGCGATTCTTTATTTATCAATAACAAAGCGAAAGCGCAAAATACATATGATGCCATCATTGTAGGATCCGGTATCAGTGGTGGTTGGGCAGCCAAGGAATTATGTGAAAAAGGTTTGAAAGTATTGTTGCTTGAACGTGGTAGAAATATAGAACATGCCAATTACCCAACGGCGACAAAAGATCCCTGGGACTTTACCCATCACCTGCGACTGACAGAAGAAGATAAGAAAAGAAATTATGTACAGAGCCGCCATTATTCATACAGGGAGGACAACAAACATTTCTATATAAACGACTCCGAAAATCCATATGTAGAAACAAAGCGCTTTGACTGGATAAGGGGTGATGTTGTTGGTGGCCGTTCTTTGCTATGGGCACGTGCCTGTTACCGATGGAGCGACCTGGATTTTGAGGCCAACGCAAAAGATGGCCATGGAACTGATTGGCCCATTCGCTACAAAGACATCGCGCCCTGGTATGATTATGTAGAATCTTTCATTGGTGTAAGTGGTAACAATGATGGAATACCGCAATTGCCGGATGGAAAATTTCAACCGCCTTTTGAAATGAACTGTGCTGAGAAATTTTTCAAACAAAAAATTGAGTCGGTATATTCCGATAGAAAAGTGATCATGGGAAGAACCGCAAACCTTACCCAACCAGTAAAGGGCCGGGGACAGTGCCAGGCCAGGGATCTTTGTCATCGTGGTTGCCCGTATGGTGCTTACTTCAGTACCAATGCCAGCACGATGCCCGCTGCATATGCAACCGGTAATCTAACGGTGATGCCCCATTCTCTTGTGAATAAGGTAATTTATGACGAGCAGCGGAAGAAAGCCACAGGTGTTGAAGTGATAAATACAGAAACGAACAATGTACAGGAGTTTCATTCCAAAATAATTTTCTTAAATGCTGCCACGCTGGGTACTGCGTTTATTTTGTTGAATTCCGTTTCAGACCGGTTTCAAAATGGATTGGGTAACGGCAGCGACCAGGTAGGAAGGAACCTGATGGATCACCACAAAGGAGTTTCTGTTAATGCGGATATAGATGGATTTGAAGACAAGTATTATTTTGGACGACGACCTACTAGTATCTATGTTCCAAGATTTAAAAATGTTTCATCAAAAGAAAAAAATTTCCTGAGGGGTTACCAATACGGGGGTAGTGCATACCGGGGAAGGCATGATACAGAAGGATTAATGGGGGCTCCTTTAAAAGAAGCCTTAACAGAACCAGGTGGATGGTCAATGGGCATATACGCCTTTGGTGAATGTCTTCCTTATGCAGATAACCGGGTAACCATCAACGATAGTAAAAAAGACAAATGGGGCCGACCGGTACTGGAAATGAATTGTTCATTCAGAGAAAATGAAAAAGCCATGCACCAGGATATGATCGATACAGGAAAGGAAATGCTGGAAGCGGCAGGTTTTAAAAATGTTGAAGTCAATGCTAAAATATCTTTTCCCGGAAATGCCAATCATGAAATGGGTATTGCAAGAATGGGAAATGATCCCAAAACTTCGGTTTTAAATAAATTCAACCAAATGCATGAAGTACCCAATGTGTTTATTACCGATGGTTCCTGCATGGTTTCCGGATCCTGTGTCAACCCTTCTTTGACTTATATGGCGCTCACCGCAAGGGCTTGCGATTATGCAGTGAATGAATTGAAAAAAATGGATATCTGATCTTTAATTCTTCAGGATTTTAAATTCAACTCTCCGGTTTAACTGGCGACCATCATCTGTTTCATTGGTTGCAACTGGTTTCGTTTCTCCATATCCCTGCGATATAATGCGATTACTGGCGATGCCTTTTGACAGAATATATTCCATCACCGATTTTGCGCGGTTATCACTAAGTTTCATATTATAATCATCAGAACCCTTGCTATCAGTATGTGCACTCATTTCAATTTCAATGGCCGGGTTTTCTGTCAGCAATGTTACAACCCGGTCCAGTTCAATAAATGATTCCGGTCTCAATGTCGCTTTATCAAAATCAAAGAATACATTGTTCAGTCTTACTACCTGTCCAATTTCAATGGGTGCCAGGTAAAGATCTTTGTGTATTTCTTTATAACCTGCTTTTACCAATGAATCTAAATTGAGGTTTTCAGAAATAGAAAAGAAATGATCGGCCGTGGCTCGAATGCTGTAATTCTTATCGTATGGCAAAACAATTTTGAATGCCCCATCGGCTGCCCCTGAAACTGCATTACCTGCTTCAACTCCATCTGGCAAGGTTTCGTATACCAACGATGCACTGAGGGGCTCCTTTGTTTTCACATTATAAACATTCCCGCTAACCAATACTACCGGGTTTGGTTTTTCCTTTTCCAATAATTTCACCCTAACAATATCACTTTCACCCAATGAATTCAATTTGGTACTGAGATAAGCATATTCACCACCTGCATCCAATGTAAAGAATGCATCCCAGTCGGGTGTATTAATCGGGCTGCCCAGGTTAACAGGATCACTCCATTTCTGCCAGGTCTTATCAAGTCTTTTAGTCATCCAGATATCATTATCACCTAAACCGCCCGGGCGATTACTGCTAAAATATAAGGTAACTCCATCCGATGCCAGATAGGGAGTCATTTCATCATATTTGGGTAGGTTTATTTTCTTACCCAGGCTTTTGGGTTCTGTCCAGGTTCCATCGCGTTCAAGGAAGCATACATAAATATCATTGTTATAACTGCCGGTTTCATCGCTCATATAAAACAACAGGGTCTGACCATCATTTGCCATGCTGGCACCCGATTGCTGACCCTTATCATATTTGTAATAATTTTTTATGTTCAGCATATTGGGTCTGCTCCACCTGCCATTTCTTTTCAGCGTACTCATGCTTACTCCTTTACCCTGGTAAGAGCCATCTAAAAAGGCACCCCTGATCAATATTCTGTTGTTATCAGGAGAAACCCAGTATACTGCATTGTAATAAGCGGTATTGATGGGATCTTCCATATGAATTGCTTCACTCCATTTTCCACTACTGTCCCTTTCAGAAAACCAGATATCCTGTGAGTTTCTTACAGATCGGTATTTTGTATTGGCCGGATGATTTTCACAAATAAAGAACAAAAGATTCCCGTCTGCAGAAATAGTTGGTCTCAATTCTGGCAATTCAGAATTTATATTGGCACCCAGGTTTTCTATTTTGAGAATGGTTGAGGATGTTATGATATTATCTTTTTGGGCTTTCAATGTACCCATCGTATCATTCAGGGGTTGCGCTAAACCATGTTGGGTGATAGCCGCAGATAATAAAAAGACACAGATAATCTTTTTCAAATTATTGGATTTTCTCCGCTAATAACGCAGAAAAATACCATATCAATACACGGCGCAGCAAAAAACTGGCGATTCTTCGTTCAATGATGACTTATATCAGATGGCTGTTATTTTTTAGCTTGTTTTTGCTGGTAACTTGCATTTCCTAACCATAACAGGGCGTTTGTAATGAAGCGATTTTGTGTCTCATTGGCGAACTGGAACGATAATTCTTTATTGGTCTTGTGTTCATAGTCTATATCGTTATGTCCCATGTTAACGTATAGCATGCGATATTTTTTGTTTGTCCACACAACGGGATAATACCCGTTGTGCCATATTTCAAATGGTTTGGGACCTGTACCAAGCGGGAAGCTGGATGAATCAATCGATAACAGGATATCAATATCAGGATTATTGCGCAGGTCCTTTTCCCAACGGTACCATTCATTGGGTGACGAAGAAAATGTAACCGGCAAATGTTTCATTGCCGGATGCGCAGGGTCTTCAACCCGAAGAATAGCCGAAGTTGGACGCCAGGTATTACTCACATAAGATCCAGATCCTAAAAATTGATTGTGATACCAATCCCAGTTTTGTGGAAAATCCGAAGGCGTGAGTGCAAAACCGGCAAAATGAAATCCTATCCAGCCACCACCTTGTTCCATGTATTGCTGAAAAGCCATTCGCTGATCAGGATTTTCCGGGCGCGTGTCTAAAAACAAAACAACCTGGTATTTTAATAGAAATTCAGGGTTCATGTTCGACCAGTTATTGGTTGAATCGTATGAGAACCCATATTTTTTTGCAAGGGAAGAAAAAAATATATTGGCATCATGCACAAAACTAATATGCGCCTGATCTTCCCGCGCAGTATAGAAAGCAATGACGTTAAAAGACGGCTGGTTTTCCTGGGCCGTTCCAGCATTCAGCAATACAGACAGCGTAACAACGGTAAACAGAAGCCGGCACTTCATATAAATCAAACGCATATTGATTTTGTTTTACTGATGAAGAACAGAATAAAGTTAGGCAAATTAATTTCCGTTAAACCTTATCCTGCTTGATTGAAAGCTTATTTGAATATTATGGGCATCAAAAATTTTCAATAAAAAATCCTTTTGCACGTCTGGTTCGTACTATATATCACCCAATAAAGTTTATGGAAAGAAAAATATACAACCCTGTTCAGAAAGACACCGTAACTTTTTTAAAAACCCATGGGGATACAAATGGCGAATATACCCTGGTAGAAGTTGAGCTGGCGGATGGTGGCGGGGTAGGATTGCATTATCATAAAACCTACCTGGAAAAATTTGAATGTATCTATGGAGCGCTGCAGGTGCAATTGCAAAAAAAGCTATATACACTGCAAGAAGGACAATCTGCTACCGCCGAACCCAATATCAATCATCTCTTCCGTAACAGAAGCGGTGCCACCTGCAAGTTCAGAGTGGAGTTACGGCCAGCCAGCAGGGGTTTTGAAGAATCCTTACAAATAGGTTATGGACTTGCGCGTGACGGGGAGACCAACCGAAATGGCTTTCCAAAAGACAAACTGGCACTTGCCTTGTTATTTGATATCAGTGAGAGTAACTTACCCGGATGGATGAGCGCTTTTAAATTCATATTACGCCGGCAGGCAGTAAAAGCCAGGATAGATGGAATAGATAAAATGCTCAAAGAAAAATATGTAAAATTCTAATTACTATTTTGACAAAAGAACGGTTTTCAACTAACCTCAAAAGGATTATTGCGTAGTTTATTCCCCAAACTGAGATCGTAAAGCAATATTAATTAGTTAGAAGCTGCAGATAGAGATGATAATTTTGACTCATCTGAAGCAATTTTTTTCTTCACTGATTCAATATCATCTTTCAGGTCTTTTAGATTCGCGGTCGCTATTCTTGCATGTCTTGAATCATTTTTCGCTTCTTTTGCTGACTTTTTCGCCCGGCGTGCAAGTGCTTTGTCCTGTGCATCATTACTCAGTTTATCAGCTGCAGTTGAGTTTTCCCTGGCAGATTTTTCTGCCTCCCGCTGTGTATCTTCCATTTCGCGTGTTTTCTGCTCAAGGCTGTTTTCCAATTTGGCCAGTTTTATTTTATTGTCGTTGATTTTTTTACTGAGCTCCAATATGTTCTTCTGGGTTTTTAAAGCGGCTACTGAATCCCCGGAAACTGGTTGTGCGACCATCTTTGCCGGGATAATAATAAACGACAGGGTAAAAACTACTGCACATGTGATGGATATAATTTTTTTCATACTCTATAGTGTCCCAATATCGTGCCTGATACGGCATGGTATTTCAAACTGCAATCACCAGGTATTTGCTGAAAGAATTTGTGTAAGAATACAGTTTGCCTGGAAGTTATTTATGAAACAGATGTTTGAGAATTAAACTGTTTACATTTTGTTGTGAAATATACGGGTAAATTATTGCATCCATTTATTCTCAAATTGTTTATAATCTTTCTTGATAGCATCAAATTTTTTGCGGAATTCAAAATATGTTTTTTTAACAGCGGCATGATTTTCAATTTCCGGTGTTTTTTCACCCACCGGATTGTTTTCTTTTGAAACAGCTGCCAATTTCATTTTTACCAGGTGCATCTCATGTTTGATACTATCGATTTCTTTCCTGATATCGGTAAAAAGTTGTTCAAAATGTTCAATTTCTTCTTTAACCGGTGGTTCATTCCTGATGATCAGCAGTTCCTGCAAGGAGTCGTCAAAAATCCGTAGCACCGTAATATCGAAGTTCATTTCGGCTATCCAAAGGCGATAGCTAAGGTGCAGACTCATCAGGGAAGGTGTATTTGGCATATGCTATCAATTTATTAAAAGTAAAAGACTTGTCTCAATCAACCATTACCGGCTATATATCCTTCTATAACATTTGCAACTTAAGAAAGTTTCAGATACCAGAATGACTATTTATTTGACTGGCAGAATATTATTTTTAAAAATGCACCCCCGGATAGTACAGTAAATAAATAGTACATTCAATAAAACAAAATTCATGCTCAGGCAAAAAGGTTTAAATAAAACACTCATGGGATTTCTTGCAGTGTTGGGTTGGTTTGCATTAATCGCACAGTTTTACCTGATAATAAACAGCGGGAAGGCGCCGATACCAGAGTTAGTGATCCGGTACTTTAGCTATTTCACCATTCTCACAAACATATTAGTGGCCACTTGTTGCATTTGCTTATTCATTGCATCCCGGTCACGGTGGGCATCATTTTTTAGTTCAACGAAAACTTATACTGCCATCGCCGTTTATATTGTAGTAGTTGGCATAGTTTACAATATCATTTTGCGATTCCTCTGGCAGCCAACCGGTCTGCAGCAGGTTGTGGATGAAATTTTGCATACCATTGTCCCGGTATTGTTTTTTTTGAGTTGGATGTTATATGCCGCCACGGGCTCTTTGAAATGGAAAGATAGTCTGCCCTGGTTGATTTATCCTACGGTATATTGTGTCTACGTTTTGATCCGTGGTGCTGCCTCTGGTTTTTATCCTTACCCATTTATTGATTTAGATAAACTTGGACTTTACAGAACAACTATAAATATCGTAGCATTAACAAGCGGGTTCCTGTTCCTGTCTTTATTATTTATTGCCATTTCGAAATGGATGGGTAAAAAAGGATCAAAAGCACTATGAAAATTTTAACGCTTTCGTTTTTAGCATGTGTTATTATGGCCCATCAGAAAACCGGTTGTCCTGTTATACCGTTTACTCTAAAAGCAATACCTGACACAGCACCTGCCATATTAAGGGGAAATTTTATCGATGATTATGGAATCCGTTATTCTATAAATGATACGGTATTTATTCAGCATCCTTCTGGTAAATATCATATTATTCGATGGAACAATAAGGAGCAATACCTGATAGCGCGAAACGACGCAAAAAATTCCTCTGATGGAGGAAAGTATACCAGGATTGATTACATGCGTTTTGAAAATATGCAACCTTACGGCTGGGGATTTTGCCTGACTGTTTATAATGCAGCAACCGATTCCCTTGCGGAAGTGGCAATAGCGGCAGACTGGACAAATCCAAAAAAAGGATGTGGCGGTTATCCATTTTCAAGAATGAAAAGGAACTGACAAATTGCTTTTATAAGACCTGGTTAAATTCAAGTCGCTCACCATCCGGACCGGTTATGTTAAAATACTTGCATCCATTTTTCCAGAATTGCAGGAACACTGGTTCTGTTTCAATTATATTATAACCTGCCTCTTTTACTAATTTAAACGCTTTATCAATATCACTCACGTCAAAAGCTATGTGGTCGACATGACCATCTTTCCTGTTTTTTATTTCAGCTAGTTTATGATCAGGTAATTGATATAGCTCTATGGTCATGTCCTCACGTTGCATCATAATGCAGGTGCCTTTTTTTCCCTCCATGGTAAATGCGGCCTGCATTGTATTGGTAAATCCCAGTTTGGTATAAAAGATTTCAGAGACTTTGATATCCGTTACCGGAATACCAATGTGCTGAATCTTTTGAATGTTCAGGGTGGATAAAATGTTAGTCATGGCCGAAGTTAATTACTTTAACGGGCCCCGATGCTGATGCAATGATTTTAGATAAACGGGATGATAGGATTGCATCACTATATTCTTCAGGATGATAGATGGCTGCTGCGCCGGTAAGTAAAAGATGAATAATGAAATAATGAACAAGGGTGCAACGCCCGCCCGGATGATCGTTCGGACGGTCAACGATGTTGCCTTGAAAAAAGTTGGCAGTTAACTGATTAAAACAACCATAACAAGAAAGCATCTACTTGTGATGCTTTTAAATTATTATAGAATATTTTCGCAATCTAAATCAGCAGCATTGAGTGCAGAAGTTTTTTTGATAACACCGCCGTTTACACAGTTAAATACGCCTTACCCTGCCACGGCTTATCTGAAAGGATTTCTGAATACCAGGGGAATTGGATCCTTCCAGGCTGATCTGGGTATTGAAACCACCTTGCAATTATTTTGCAGGCATGGCCTGACACAACTTTTTAATTCAATAACAACTGAAGAAAAGCCGCTAACTGAGAATGCAAAACGAATCATTGCATTGAAAGGGGACTATATAACCAGTATTGATTCAGTGATATTGTTTTTGCAGGGAAAAAATCCTACGCTGGCACATTTAATTTGTAAACGGGATTTTTTACCCGAAGCATCCCGCTTTGCACAGGTTGATGATTTGATTTGGGCGTTTGGTAGTATGGGTACGCAGGACAAAGCCAAACATCTTGCTACGATGTACCTGGAAGATCTATCAGATTTAATTACAGAGTGCGTTGATCCGCATTTTGGGTTCAGTCGTTACGCCGAGAAACTGGGTCGGTCAGCCAATAGTTTTGATGAGCTGTATAACGCTTTACAACAACCGCACTCTTATATTGATAATATTTTAATTGAAATACTGGAACAACATATGATCTCCATAAAACCAGGTCTGATGGCGGTCTCTGTTCCTTTTCCCGGCAACCTGTATAGTGCTTTTCGCTGTGCGCAATGGGTTAAGCAATATTATCCGGCAATCAAAATTGCTATGGGCGGTGGATTTGCGAACACAGAATTAAGATCGTTGTCCGATACCCGGGTCTTCAATTTTTTTGATTTTATACTATTAGATGATGGTGAGGCTCCATTGGAGAACCTGGTGGCTTTTATCGGCAACAGGAAAAGTACAGGTGATTTAAAGCGAACCTTCTTGTTAGAGGACGGAAACATTGTTTATTACAATAACAAAATTGGAAAAGATTATAAACAAGGCGAGTTGGGCACACCAGATTATAGTGATTTATTACTGGACAGATATATTTCAGCAATTGAAGTGGTCAATCCTATGCACCGGATGTGGAGCGACGGCCGCTGGAATAAACTAACGATGGCGCATGGTTGCTATTGGGGCAAGTGTACTTTTTGTGATATCTCACTTGATTATATAAAACTATACGAACCCGTTGCTGCCAGCCTGCTTTGCGATCGTATAGAAGCAATGATGGCACAGACCGGTGAAAGCGGATTTCATTTTGTGGACGAAGCAGCACCCCCTGCTTTGATGCGTGCATTGGCTGTGGAAATATTAAGAAGAAAACTGATCGTCACTTGGTGGACCAATATAAGATTTGAAAAAAGTTTTACCCGTGATTTATGTTTATTATTAAAAGCTGCTGGCTGTATTGCGGTTTCCGGTGGTTTGGAAGTTGCTTCTGATCGATTGCTGGAACTCATACAAAAAGGCATTACTGTTTCACAGGTAGCCAAAGTAAACAAACATTTTACTGAAGCAGGTATTATGGTGCATGCTTACCTGATGTATGGCTTCCCCACGGAAACCGCGCAGGAAACCATTGATTCGCTGGAGATGGTGCGTCAAATGTTCAAAGCGGGTATTCTCCAGTCGGCATTCTGGCACCAGTTTACCATGACTGCGCACAGCCCGGTAGGTTTGCACCCGGAATTATTTGGCGTAAAAAAAATAACAGAAACAGTTGGAAGTTTTGCGAACAATGATATTGCACATATTGATCCAACCGGTGCTGAACATGAGATTTACAGCTTTGGTTTAAAAAAATCATTGCTGAATTACATGCATGCTCTTTGTCTTGACGATCCATTGCATAAATGGTTTGATTTTAAAGTTCCCAAAACAAAAGTTCAGGCGGATTATATTGTGCAGGCATTGGCAGAAGAAGAATTGACTGCATTCCAACCAAATGCTAAAGTTGTTTGGTTGGGCAACCTGCCATCACTGGAATATTTTACAAAGTCTAAAAAGGGGCAGCAATGGGAAATGGTTACATTGACCTTCCAGGGAAAAAAAGAAATGCTTAGTATCCAATTGGACAAAGGACCGGGCGAATGGTTTATTAAAATGCTGGAAAGTCTTTCCATTGAAAATAATAAAATCTATACGGTCAAAGAAATCATAGACAATTACGAAGCGGCGGGCCTTGAGGATTTTGAACTTTTCTGGGATAATAAGCCCATTAATACGATGTATAAATTTGGTTTACTCAGGCTTTAATTGTACAAATATTAATGTTCTATTTCCTTCGGTTTATTGTCCAGTGCTTTTTCAATTCGTTTATCAGGAATAAACCAAATCATAAAAACCAGTATATAGGTTAACAGCCCCAGCCACGGTATAACAAAAGCGATTGCAATACCAATTGCATATAATACGAGTGAAATAAATCCTTTCCTGTCCTTGCCGATCGCTATTGCCAGTGCAGAATCCTTACTATGTATTGATAAAAGACATTGCGCCAGCAGGTAATAAGCCAGACCCGCCATGAACGAAACAATCCCGTAGATTACTACGGGCCATTGTGCAAAATGATTCTCGCCCATCCATCCGGTAACAAAAGGAAACAGGGATAACCAGAACAACAAGTGTGTATTGGCCCATAATACCCTGCCATTTATATGTTTTGTAGCATGCAACATGTGGTGGTGGTTGTTCCAGTATATAGCTACATTGGCAAAGCTTATTATGTAACTAAAAAATATAGGTAACAATGGTTCCAGTGATGAAGGCTTATCACCATGTGGTACTTTCATTTCCAAAACCATTATAGTTATAATAATAGCAATTACGCCATCACTGAATGCTTCCAGCCTGTTGGTGCTCATTGTTGTCATGATGTTGTCCGGGTTTAAATAAATTGTAATATAATAAAACTGCCTGTTTAATTATCTTGCTCGCTAAATGAGCGATAAAAAGCAACCTTTTTTATTGTGTTTGCGTACAAATGGGTGTGTAAATTTATAAAGATGAAAAAGTTTTTTCTTTTTGCCGGCATTGTGTGTGTATTGGCTTGTAAGCGCGAAACCATGCAAAAATCCGAAGCAGCTATTGTAGTTGACACCCCCACCGCCAGGCAGCATTTTGTTATGGGTGATACCATACGAATCACAGGTACCGTTACCCACACTATTGAATTGACGGAAGTAGCTGTTCACATGACAGATCTTTCCAACAACAGTGAGTTTTTTCACAACCATTTCAGTGCAGGTAATAAGACTTTTTATTATTTCAGTTCCAAATATGGAATACCGGACAATGCAAAAGCCAGTTATAAAGTTGAAGTGGAAGCAACAGACAAAGATGGAAACAGTAGTAGCAAAGAATTAACCATCACCCTAAACTAGGATTACTTATTTGGCGATATCAATCCTTACTTTTTTATTTTTTATTTTCTGGTCTTTGATGGACTGCAATGCATGGCTGATTTTTGTTTTTCTTACCGCCACAAATGAGAAAAAATCTTTCACTTCAATCAGGCCGATATCTTCTTTTTTCAAGTCAGCTTTTTTGGACAGGAAGCCAACAATATCTATTTTATTGACCTTGTCTTTTTTGCCGGCTGCGATAAACAACGTTGACCATTTTGGCTTTTCGGGTAGAACGGGCGGTTCTGTTAATTGAATCGATTCAGTTTCGGCCGGGTTAATATAATCCGGCAGCCGTTCGCCTTCAGATAATAGGAGTATGGCAGTCCCACTGGCATCCATACGCGCTGTACGTCCATTCCGGTGAATAAAAATCTCTTTTGTATGTGGCAGGTGATAGTGTATGATGTATCTGATATTGGGAATATCAAGCCCGCGGGAGGCAAGATCTGTTGTAACCAGGATATTTGAAGTGCCGTTCCTGAATTTACAAAGCGCGCTATCGCGTTCAGGTTGTTCCAATGCGCCATGGTAAAAAACGTTTACAATCCCTTTATCTTTTAATATAGCGCTGGTGCGTTCAACCGATTCGCGGTGATTGCAAAAGATGATGCAAGATCTGTTCCCTAAATAACAAATCAATTTAAAAAGCGTTTCAGCCTTGTCTTTATCGGGACTCAACACCGATTTAATAGCCAGGCTTTTTTCAGATTCGCCTTCCGCCTCCAGGAAATTAAGCCTGGCCGGATTAGACAAACTTATAAAAGAAGGTATTTCCAGCAATTCGGTAGCGGAGGTTAGTATTTTCTTACTGACTGCCTTTAAGGATGCGATGATAAAAGACATTTCTTCCTGGAAGCCCAGTTCCAGCGATTTGTCGAATTCATCCAACACCATTGTTTGAATGCTGTCAGTTGTAATATTTCCCCTTCTGATATGATCCGCTATTCTTCCCGGTGTTCCAATTAATAAAGCAGGTGGTTGCAACAGGTTGTTTTCTTCGGTTTCTCTCAAATGACCGCCATAACAACAGGTAACTTTGAATGGAGTACCCATGTTTTTAAAAACCTGTTCAATCTGTAAAGCCAGTTCACGGGAAGGCACAATGACAATGGCCTGGGTCTTTGTGTTGGTTGGGTCTAATAGTTGCACGATGGGCAATAAAAATCCAATTGTTTTACCGGAGCCGGTGGCAGAAAGTAAAATAAGATCGTTTTCGTTTTCTACGGCCTTCATCGCCGCGAGCTGCATGTCATTAAGTGCTTCAATTTTTAAATTGAGTAAAATCTTTCCGGTTGTTTTTTTATTTTGTTGCATTGCGGCAAAAGTACGGAAGTTTGACGCGGTACCCCATGCTTCTATGCATACTTCCCGGGTTATATTTTAATTGTTGGTATCCCTGCGGCGGCTTAATTTTATCTTCATTGAAAATTATCAGCATGTATACTATAGAGAACGATCATTTAAGGGTATGTATTCAGTCAAAAGGAGCTGAGCTTGATAGTGTATTCAATAAAAAAGATCAGATAGAATACATGTGGAATGCTGACCCGGAAGTATGGGGTAAGAAGTCTCCGGTATTATTTCCGATCATTGGTACGCTTAAAGACGACACCTATTATTATGATGGAAAGCCTTACCATTTGCCAAGACACGGTTTTGCCAGGGAAATGGAATTTACAGTCACAAAACAAACAAACGGTTCGATAATATTTTCATTGGATAGCGATGACAGTACGATGGTGCAGTACCCTTTCCCTTTCCGTTTTCAAATTACTTACACTGTTAATGCAAATCAGCTAAGTGTTAGTTACCTGGTGAGTAATGCCGGCAATAGCAAAATGTATTTCTCAGTTGGCGGGCATCCCGCTTTCAAAGTTCCGTTAAGCAATGGTCTTGAATATGATGATTACTATCTTGAGTTCAATGAAGTTGAAAATACCGGGCGCTGGCCCATTTCAAAAGAGGGATTGATAGAGAAATTCCCATTGCCTTTATTAATTTATACAAACCATCTCCCTTTGTCGAAAGAATTGTTTCATAAAGACGCATTGGTGTTCAAGCATCTTGGTTCTACGCAGGTGCAATTAAAATCGCATAAAGACAGTCATGGTTTACAGTTCAATTACAAAGGATTTCCTTATCTCGGTATCTGGGCCGCAAAAAATGCTGATTTTGTTTGTATAGAACCCTGGTGTGGCAATGCAGATAGTGTAGACACCGACCAGCAACTGGAACACAAGGATGGTATTGTGGCATTGGAAACCAGGGAGCATTTTGAAAGAACATGGGATATCACTTTATTTTAGTTTCGAAAAATAACGATCATGCCAAAACGATTTTGTCTTGCACTGGATTTGAAAAACGAACCCGAACTGATTGCTGAATATGAAAAATACCACCAGGCGGTATGGCCGGAGATATTGGATTCAATTAGATCATCCGGCATTGAGCATATGCAGATCTACCGTATTATGAACAGGCTTTTCATGATGATGGAAACCAACGATGAATTTAGTTTTGAAAAAAAATCAGCTTCCGATAACGGCAACGAAAAAGTTCAGCAATGGGAAGATTTGATGTGGAAATACCAGCAGGCATTGCCCATTGCAAAAAAAGGGGAGAAGTGGTTATTGATGAACAAAATATTTGAATTATAAGATTGGCATTGCTTATTAAAAATATTAAGCAGTTGGCAGGTGTGCGGTCGACTACGGAATTACTTCGTGGTGATGATTTATCGGTGCTGCCAATAATTGAAAATGCATATTTACTAATAGAAGGCGATGCCATCGCAGGATTTGGTAAAATGCACGAACTCCCTCTTCACTATTCACATTTACCGTCGCACGATGCAACCAATCAAATAGTACTCCCTGCGTGGTGCGACAGCCATACGCATCTTGTATTTGCAGCCAGCCGCGAAAATGAATTCATCGATAAAATAAAAGGATTGAGTTATGCGGCAATTGCTGCCAATGGTGGCGGCATTCTGAACTCTGCAAAAAAAATACAGGAGATTTCAGCTGATGCTCTATTCGATATAAGCTGGCAAAGGTTGCAATCCCTTAGTAAACTGGGTACGGGGGCTATTGAAATTAAAAGTGGTTATGGTTTGACAGTTGATGCTGAATTAAAAATGCTTCGTGTTATAAAGAAACTAAAAGAAAAATCGAACCTTTCTATAAAGGCAACCTTTCTTGGCGCACATACTTACCCGTTAGTTTTTAAAGATAATCACCAGGGATATATTGATTTAATCATAAATGAAATGTTACCGGTGATTGCCAGGGAAAAACTGGCGGATTATATTGACGTCTTTTGTGAGCATGGCTTTTTTTCGCAGCAAGAAACAGAAACCATCTGCAGGGCAGGGATGGCGGCCGGATTGAAACCAAAGATCCATGCCAACCAGCTTCATTTATCCGGTGGCGTTCAGGCAGGTGTACAGTTGGGTGCCGTTTCTGTTGATCATCTGGAAACAATGGATGAAGAAACCATACAAGTTTTAGCGAATTCAAATACAATTGGAACGCTTTTGCCAACTGCTGCATTTTTTTTGCGGATGCCCTGCCAGCCAGCCAGGCAATTGATTGATGCAGGTTGCGCAATCGCCATTGCTTCTGATTTCAATCCGGGGTCAAGTCCCAGCGGAAATATGAACCTGGTAGTAGCCATGAGTTGCATACAAATGAAAATGTTGCCGGAGGAAGCCATTAACGCAGCAACCGTGAATGGCGCTCATGCCATGGAACTACAAAAAGAACTGGGCAGCATCAGCATTGGCAAAAAAGCCAATCTGATAGTAACAAAACCCATTCCTTCTTTGGCCTACCTGCCCTATGCTTTTGGAGAAAACCTGGTGGATAAGGTGATGATTGCCGGTGAATGGCTTTAATGAGAAGAAGTGTTAACGGTGCAGTTAATAGTATCTAGCTTTTAATATTCAGCGTACAAGCTCAGATATTTTCGAAATGTATTACCTTTTAATATAAATATTGCGTTTATGCAAGCCACACAAACCGAAGCTAAGACATCCAGGATAGCTGCTCAGCATTTAAAATTTTACGATAAACAGGATATTCTATCGCTTACCAGGATTCGTCGTTTTGAGACCAAGATTGGTGAAAGAGTGCAGGTATTGCAGGATATTCAGCACCTGGAAACATCTTTGCAGCAATCCACGGCTACCTATGTATTGTTTGGAATACCGGAGGACATTGGAGTAAAAGGGAACTATGGTACCGGGGGAACAGATTCAGTATGGATACCTTTTCTATCTTCCTTCCTGAATGTGCAAAGCAATGACTTTTTTATTGGCGATGAAATAATGTTATTGGGTCATTTCGATTTCGGCGATGTGAAATACCTCATTGAACAAAATGCACACAGCGCGGAAGAGCGGATAGATGCCTACCGTCATGCAGTATACGCAATTGATGAAGAAGTGGAAAACCTGGTTAAATATATCACTGCCAATGGAAAAATTCCTATTGCTATTGGTGGTGGACACAATAATGCTTATCCATTGATCAAAGGGGCTGCAAAGGGTTTTTATAAAGCAGGCGTCATTCCGCTTGCACAAATCAATGCCATTAACCTGGATGCACATACTGATTTTCGTCCTTCCGAAGGCCGGCACAGTGGCAATGGATTTCGCTATGCGGAGGAAGATGGTTACCTGTTAAAATACTGTTCAGTTGCAGTACATGAAAATTACCTGCCGCAAAATGTCTGGCTGGATATTGTAAATAATCCATTTATTGATTTCATCACCTACGAGGATATTTTTATTCACGAGAAAAGAAACTTTATACAAGCTGTTGCACACGCGGTTGGTTTTACTGAAGAGAATTATACCGGCATTGATTTAGACCTGGATTGCATAGCGGGCACCCTGGCCAGCGCTGCCACTCCCTGTGGTTTAAGTACCCTGCACGCACGGCAATATATAAGTTTTGCTGCGGCAAACTGTAAGCCTGCTTATCTGCATATCTGCGAAGGTGCTATGCAGTTAAACGATGGCAGAAAAGACGAATCAATGGGCAAGCTAATCAGTTATTTGATCAGCGATTTTGTAAAATCACATAGTTACGGTAAGGGATAGCCCATCTTGTGACTGGATCGGTTGTTGATATCCTGAACAACCACCAGGTATGAATACCATTCAGACCGTGCGATACAGCTCAAACTCAGAATGGTATACCAATATTTACATAACTGCCTACAATTTTAGACTGGTCACTATACATAAGACTGAATTCCAGCGGACCTAACGCGAAGTTATAGCCGAAAGTAAGAGAATAACCGGTAAGTATATCTGGATTTTGAAAAAAGCTGCTTCTGCTTATAAAATTATTGAACAATATATTTGTCCTTGCAATGACGAAACTGTTATTGAATAGTTCATAACGGTAACCTGCCTGGAAAGCGGCAACAGCAGGAGAATAGAGTGAACCTTCCTGTAAACCGGCAAAAGTCACCTGGTTGCGGAATAGTGAGGTAAGACCCCCAATTGAAAATTCATTCATGATATTGTGCTGGTAATTAAAATTGATACCAGACTGTACTAAAAATTCCAAAGTAGAGCGCCGCGACAGAGGCGTATATCCATTGAGGTTAAAAGTTAGTCTCGGGTAGGGATCTCTGCTAACCTTTAGCGAATCTGGTTTGGCTTGTTGTCCATTTACAAAAAACAATACATTTGGATCCTGTCCATATACCCAATCAAATTCAGCGTTTATTTTTAGACCCCGGTGCGGATAGACTGTTTTTTCAAGGCTGTTATGGGCAATAAACAAATAAGAAGTTGTAAAATTATTACTACCGCTGAATTGGAATGCAGAATTGATTTTTGGTTTGTAATTCATGGATTCAAAACGCTGACCAATACCCACGGAAAAATTCCTCAATGTTGAATACTGAACCTTGCCATCCCCTTTAAAAAATTGTTGTTTGTACAATCCATCTTGTTTATAAGTGTTATAGGTGCTCACATCAAAACGATCATACTGCGAACTAAATATTGCAGCAAAGTTTTTCCGGCGCCCGATGTACTGCAGGTGTTCCACTCTTGCACGTAAAGCATCTCCAATATTAATGGTTGCCATACTGCGTGAATTGGTAACAAAAAAATTGCGCGTCGTTAAGTTGATAATGGCAGCTATACCGCTAAACTTATTGTAATGAAGCGATATTTTCGCAAATGAAAGCGGGTTTTCTGTTACATCAAAAATGATTTTGCAGGTACTGTCTGGTTGCGGTTCCAGCGAATAGGATACCCGGCTATAATAACGGGTTCCAAACGCGGCGCGAACCATCAGTGAAAGTTTTTCAGGCGGGTAAACGTGATCAATTAAAAGATCCATGGTATGCGCTAAAAAATCTGCACTGGTATTTTTCAATCCTCTTATTTCATAGGATGATATTTTTACGGAGCCTGGATTTGGCAACCGATCTTTGTTTATCTGCTGGTTTCCGTAGATGGCATTCAACGAATCAGCAATCTTTTTAAACCGGGGATAAAGTTTTCTTCCTTCATCAATACCAATCTCTATTATTTCTTTTGATTGAGCAAAACTGCCCATACTGTATTTTTCCATATTGAATGGAATATAAATATCGCAAAGTCCTACTTCTTCTTTATGGTCCTGTGCTTCCCGGAAAAATGCAACCTGTAATAAAACCTGTAATGCGTTCCGCACTTTGTCGGAGGCCAGCAAGCCTCCTGCAACATTGCTGCCGATTACAAAATCAGCTCCCATTTCTCGTACATCACGCACCGGAAAATTTCTCACCACACCGCCATCCACCAATCGTTTTCCTTCGTAATCTACTGCTGTAAAAAATGATGGAATGGCCATACTGGAACGGATAGCCGAAGTTATTTCACCCTTACTCATTACCACCGCTTCTCCATTGCCTACGTCGGTACCTATGCACCGGAAGGGGATGTCGAATTTTGAAAAATCTTTCTGGTTATAGACCGGGTAGAACATTTCTGAAAGTTTTAACCAGAGCTCCTGTCCTTGTAAGACACCGGTGGGCAACTGAAAGCGGTTATTCACCCACGGTAGTTCAACCGTATACTTTGAATATTCATCTTTTTCTTCCATAAACAAAGTACGCAATGAAGCCTGGTTGCTGAGTAAGAGGTCCCAATTGATAGCCCCCGCCATTTTTTCAATGGAATCAGCAGAATAGCCAATGGCATACAAACTGCCAATAATACTGCCCATGCTGGTACCTGTGATATAATCAATTTTTAAACCGGCAGAATCAATCGCCTTTAATATACCAATATGGGCAAGACCTTTGGCACCACCGCCACTCAGCGTAAGTCCAATCTTTGGCCTTCGTTGTTGTGCATGGGTGGAAAAACTGCAAACCATTACCAGGATGAGGAACAGTGATGTAAGAAATCTCTTCATAAGTGGGCAAGACCAAAATTACATACAAGACCCGGGTATAAAAAAATAAAGCTGCCGGTAATGGCAGCTTTAACATAAGTGACAATTCTATTGATTGTTATTCTACTGTGAGATATTGTGCATAAGCATATCCTTCTTCACCTTTATCGGTTCTCACCAGCCACCACTGATCATTTGTTTTGCTGATCAATGTGACAGTTGATAAATGCGCCGCTTTTCCAATAACGGGTTGATCGGTACCCGGTCCTTTTCGAATATTAAGATTGGTTTTTTCTGTTGTTACTTTTGCTTTAGCCCCCGGAGCCATTGCAGAAACATTAATGTTCAAAATCAAATCACCCGTACGAAAATCAGGATCAATAGTATTATAAATATCCCATAGCTGATCTTTTACCGCACCGGTAGGCGCTTCACCATCTATGTTTAATACATTGTCTTGTTCGCGTACCTGTAAACCAGTAACACCTGCCGCTGTAGCAGCGTCAGTGAGTTGTTTATATTTATCCTGTAATGCCATATTTTGGTTCCTCCGATTTTATTTAAGGGTTAATTTATTTTCAATTTTCTTTGGCTTCAGGCTATTCAAGGCCTGCATCAGTTTGGGCAAGCTGCTTCTTTTTAAGTCTCCTGTTAACGTAATAACTCCATCTTTTACTTCAGCTTTCACCCCTGGAAAATCTTTGGTAGCATCTGTTACGCCTTTCATAAGTGGATCGTCAGCGGTTATTGTTACCGGTGCGGGAGCAGGAGCTGCAACTGTTGAATTGTTCATTACTGATTTAACTCCAGCAATTGATTTTACAGCCGCTTCAAATGCTGTTCTTGAAGCATCATCTTTGAACTCACCAGCCAGCGTAACAACGCCATCTTTTACTGTTGAAGTTACTCCAGCGGCGTCAGGCATGGCCGTTACTTTTTCCGTAATGGCTTTTTCAATATCAGCATCTTTTACACCTCCTTTACAGGAAGGCATTGACAGCGATACTACTGTTGCTACACAGATCAGGGCAAACCGAAAAAAATTTTTTCGCATAAAATAAAATTTAAATTGTTCAAAAATCTATTAAGAAAGGTAGGGCAATATTGTTACAGGAACGTTGATATAAGTACTGACTTATCATGAAGTTTTCAACAATCCGCTTGTCATACAATCTGGTTTCCTTCCAGCTCAACTATTTTTTCAAAAACTTCTTCGTATTGTTTGTTTAGTACATAGAGGTCATCATTCACTTTTTTGAAATCTGCTTCAGCCTGCACAAACTTTTTCTTGTCTGAATAAGTTTCATGTGAGGAAAGTGCCAACTGCAATTGTGTTTTCCTTTCATTCAATTTGCCAATATTTTCTTCCAACTGCTGAAATATTTTTTGTTGACGCTGCAATTCTTTTTTTGCTTCTTTATTAATTGGCGAACCCTGAACTGCCTGTTTATGTTCAACAGCCGGTTTTTTGGTTTCTGAAGGTTTTACAACCGGGGCCGCTACCCGGTCGGCTTCCTTTTTTCCTGCGGCGGTGGCTTTCAGGTTTCTTTCTTTCCAATCGGCCCATTCATCATAAGGCCCTTTAAATTCCCTGATCTTATTGTCATCAATTTCCCAGATGGTATTGGCCGTTTTTGAAACAAAATAGCGGTCGTGACTCACCAATATCATTGTGCCTTCATATTTTTTTAGTGAGTCAATCAATAATTCTACAGAATGAATGTCCAGGTGATTGGTTGGCTCATCCAGTAACAGGAAATTTGCTTTGCTGGTAATGGTCTTCGCCAGAGCGACCCTTGCTTTTTCACCCCCGCTTAATATCTTAATTTTCTTATCAACATCATCGCCGCCAAAAAGAAAACATCCCATTAAATTTCGCAATTCTTGTTCTGTTTGCTGGCTTCCGCATTCTTTCATTTCATCCAGTATGGTATTGTTTACATTCAATGCTTCCAGTTGGTGCTGGGCATAAAAACTTTCCTCCACGTTATGACCCCATTTTCTTTCACCTTCGTATGGTTCAGTGCCGGCAATGATGCGTAACAAAGTTGACTTACCCTTACCATTGGCACCTATCAAAGCAATTTTATCTCCGCGGTTGATTTCTGCAGAGGCGTTTTCTACTATGGTAACGGTGGGAAATTTTTTTGTAATATTTTTTAACTCAACCAAAACCTTGCCAGGCGTCTTATCTACCCTGAAATTTATTTTGATATTGGGTCTTTCAATTTCAACATCTTCAATCCTGTCAAGTTTGTCGAGACGTTTTACGATACTCTGTGCCTGTGCCGCTTTGCTGGCTTTGGCTTTGAATCGTTCAATAAACCTTTCCTGTTGCCTGATATAGTCCTGCTGGTTTTCAAATGCACGTTGCTGCATTTCTACCCGCAATACTTTTTCGGCTTCATAATAATCATAGTTGCCATTGTAAACATGCAGCTCTTTTTGGTATAACTCCACAATTTTTGTGACCATGCGGTTCAGGAAATACTTATCATGACTTACAATAACTACCGATCCCTGGTAATGCAATAAATATTTTTCCAGCCATTCAATAGAAGGTAGATCTAAGTGGTTGGTAGGTTCATCCAGCAATAGTAAATCAGGGTTTTGCAGGATCATTTTAGCAAGTAAGACGCGCATGCGCCATCCTCCGCTGTATTCCCTGTAAGGCCTGTCCAGATCTTTATTGGCAAAACCAAGTCCTTGTAAAACTTCTTCCGTTTTATGATGAATATTATAGCCATCCAATACATCCATTTCGTGTAAGCGATCGCTGTATTCGTGTAATAATTTTTCATCCTCATGATTTTCTTCTAACTTTTTGCCTAGTAGCTCAATCTCTTTTTCCAGTTCAATGACCCGTTCAAAAGCACCCATGGCGACTTTCAAAATGGAATCATTGCTATCAAAACTCAACAGATCCTGGTGCAGGTAACCAATGCTGGTATCGCGACCTTTCTCTACGGTGCCGGCACTGGGTGTAAACCCGCCCACCAGTAATTTTAATAATGTTGATTTGCCTGTTCCGTTATATCCAATCAATCCAATGCGTTCGCCGGGTTGAATATGCCATGTTGCATCCTGAACAATTACTCTTGCACCAAATTCAAAGGTTACGTTTGTTAATCCTGCCAGCATAGAAAAAAATTTATATCATCTTCCGGAGCCTTGCATTTATGCAGCCAGCTTTGAACGGGATGATCCCAAAATTGTAAAATTTCCCGGCAAAAATATGATAAACAGCGGGGATAATTTTTATCTCTTAATTTTGCACAAATTCACCCCAAATGAAGAAGCTTATTATAGGAATTGTATTACTGGTGTTTATTGGTTTTGTTGCCTGGAAATTTATATTTGCAAAAACGGATAAGAGGCCCGAAGAGCCGCGCCAACAGGCATTATCGGTCAGTAAAAATTCGCCCGCATTCAATGAATCATTTGAAAAAATATTAAACACTTATTTTGCTTTGAAGTCGGCCATTACGGATTATGACACTGCAAAAGTAAACGCGGCGGCGAAAGAATTGATCGTGTTTGCCGACAGCTTAAAAACAAATGAAATAAAAGGCGATTCAACCGGCGATATACAGAAACTGGCTGACAATTTATCGGGTACCATTAGTGGTTCAGCCAGGGGTTTAGTAGGAGAAACCGATTTTATTAAGAAGAAGCGTGAATTCCAGATGATATCAGACGCATTGTATAATCTTACACGTACGGTAAAATATGATCGTCAAAAATTATATCACCAACATTGCCCGATGGCATTTAATGACGAGGAAGAAGCCTGGTGGATCAGTAATGACCATAAAATTGAAAACCCTTACCTGGGCAAAAAGCATCCGAAATACAAGGGAACCATGATTGAATGCGGGGACATAACAGACTCGCTGGATTTCTCGAAGAAATGATTGCTGCTATATAACATCTGTCATTACAAACTTTTTGTGTGATGAACCAAGTAGGTTTTTTTATTGTTATTGGGCCGATTGATAACCAAAAGCACAAGTGAGTGACACAACAAAAGTTTAGCAGCGGACCCAAAGCCGGTTACATAAAGTTATATATCACCTTACTGGCTCTATTAACAGTAAATGTTGTTTTTGCACAAAACAAATTCACGCTCAGTGGGTATGTGAAAGATTCGCTTACGGGGGAAACACTCATTGGCGCCAGCTTGCAAATAAATGGAAAAGGAAAAGGTGTAAACAGCAATGCCTATGGTTTCTATTCCATTACACTGGACGAGGCGGTATATGAAATTACCTGTTCGTTTGTTGGTTACCGTAATGAACAGGTGACCCTGAAATTAAACAACAGTCAATCATTCAATTTTCTATTAACGCCTAAAACAACCAGCAGTGAAGAAGTGGTTGTTTATGCAAAACGACGCGATGAAAATGTGAAGAATGCCCAGATGGGAAAATTTGATCTTTCTGTGAGCAAAGTAAAAGCATTGCCGGTATTAATGGGGGAAGTAGATCTTTTAAAGACATTACAGCTGTTGCCGGGTGTACGCAATGCGGGTGAAGGCAATACGGGTTTGTATGTGCGTGGGGGCGGACCTGATCAAAATTTGATTATCCTGGACGATGCCGTTGTTTATAATACCGGTCACCTGTTTGGATTTTTTTCTGTGTTTAATTCCGATGCTATCAAGAATGTTAGCCTGATCAAAGGCGGAATGCCCGCGCAATATGGTGGCCGGCTTTCTTCCGTTTTGGATGTAGCCATGAAAGATGGTAATGCCAATAAGCTGCAGGTTGATGGTGGGATTGGACTGATTGCGTCGCGCTTATCAATACAAGGACCCATAAAAAAGAACAAAGCAAGTTTTATTGTTTCTGCAAGACGTACTTATATTGATTTGCTGGTGAAACCCTTTATACCAAAGAGCAGTGCATTTTATGGGTCGGGTTATTATTTTTACGATCTGAATACAAAAGTGAACTATAAAATTTCTGAAAATGATCGTTTGTACCTGAGTGGTTATTTTGGAAAAGATGTATTCGACTTTAAAAACTCCCGTAGATCCTTTAGCGCTAATATTCCCTGGGGAAACGCAACGGCAACCTTGCGCTGGAACCATGTATTTGACCGGAAATTATTTGCCAATACCACGCTGGTTTATAACAAGTATAACTTTGCGTTCAACGCTTCTCAAAGCAATTTTAATTTAAAACTGGCCTCGGGCATTAAGGACTTAAATGCCAAAGTTGATTTTGACTACTATCCAACTCCCCAACACAAAATCAAATTCGGGGGATTGTATACCTATCACACTTTCACGCCCAATGTATTAAGCGGCAACCAGGACAGTGTTCAGTTTACACCCAATAATGAAGGCACAAAATATGCGGGCGAATCCGCTTTATACATACAGGATGACTGGGAGCTGAATGATAAATTTAAGGTTCACCTTGGTTTACGTTATACCAGTTTCACTCAATTGGGACCGTATAGAAAGTTTACTGAAGATGCCAATGGTAATAAGACCGATAGCGTTATTTACGGCAGGGGAGACAGGGTAAAAACTTATGGTGGATTTGAACCCAGGTTTACTCTTCGTTACGCTATCAATGATGAAACGTCGCTGAAAGCGGCAGTGACACGTAACCTGCAATATATTCATTTGGTGAGCAATGCAGGTTCAACATTGCCTACGGATCTTTGGGTACCCAGTACCTATCGGGTGCAGCCACAGATTGCATGGCAGTACGCAGCGGGATTGTTTAAAAATTTCAAGGATAACATGTATGAGACTTCACTGGAAGTTTATTACAAAGACATGCAAAACCAGATAGAATACAAAGAAGGATATACGCCTTCCTTATCTGATCCGGAAAAGGAATTTGTTTTTGGTAAAGGTTGGAGCTATGGCGCTGAATTATATGTCGGAAAAAACAAAGGAAGATTAACCGGATGGATTGGCTATACGCTGAGCTGGACCTATCGTAAGTTTCCCCAATTGAATGGAGGAGAAAAATATTTTGCAAAATATGATCGGCGCCATGATCTGTCTGTTGTTGGAACTTACGAATTGAACAGGAAATGGAAATTGTCTGGCGTGTTCGTTTATGGAACGGGTAATGCAACAACCCTACCCGAAAGATTTTATATCATCAATGGAGTGCTTACGCAGGAATACAGTCGGGTAAATCAATACCGGTTACCTGCTTACCACCGCCTTGATTTTGCTGCTACTTACACACCAGTGCCCAAACGTAAAAAGAAAGTGCAGGGAAGCTGGGTGTTTAGCATTTACAATTTATACAGCCGCTTAAATCCTTATTTCGTTTATTTCGATCAGCAGGGTAGTCCCTATGATAATACACTTAAGGTAGAAGCAAGGCAGGTCTCACTGTTTCCAATTATTCCTGCGATTACTTATAATTTTCATTTTTAATTGTACTGGTAAGGTACTACGCTGCAATCCGCCAGGTTCATTAAAAATTCAGTGAGAGGCGTATACCAGGGGTACTGTTTTTAAAAAAATCGTGGAAATATAAAACGGGCTCCAGTTTAATTTTGCCTTCCATCCAGTTTATAACACCGGTGCCTAGCCGAAAAGTATTTTTGTCAAAAAAATCTCCCCGGCGTTTTACAAGATATCCCAGCGAGAAATGCTGGAAAATATCAAAGTTTGCCGTGTAATGGCTCTTTTTTATATCATTCTTTGATTCGAAACCTCCACTGATGGTAATAAAGTCGTTCCGGAAAGTCTGCAGGTTACCCGCACTGTTTTTTGAAAACATAAAAAATGGTTCCCAGGAAAAAGAAATATCATATTTTTTTAATGGAGTATGAAGGATGGCGGTGACACCTACATTGAACGATGGGGTGAAATAATTTTTATAATTCTGCATGCCTGCTCCTGCAGTAATGGCAATGTAATCATTATATCCCGCTATATAACCGGCAGGTTGCTCTGACGAAATTTCTTTGTCGCCTTTTATTACATACCAACGTCCATCAACACTTTTCCATTTCTCATGGTTGCTTTTGATAAGCGCGGAAATTTTTTCATGCAGGATGCCATCTGAGTAGTTGCTGATATCTTTTATATTGTTTATAAAGAAACCAATTCGGTACCAGCGTAACGGGTTATTGGATTTCAGGGCTTCGCTGCCAATGGTCCCGGCTATATAAACAGTATCCTGCGCCAGTTTCAATGAAGCCGGCTCACCCTTCTGTAAAAGAAAGCTGTTGCCTGTTGGCTGAAAGGACTGAATACGTAGTTTGTTTCTTCCATTGTTATCAAAAATATAATCAATGCGTTTTGATGAGAGTTCATTTGTGAGAGAGTCTTTGAATATAGCGATATCCTGTAAAAACAAATGAAGCAGTGTGTCGATATTTTTAAGTTGTTCGAGGTCGTTCAGTTCAGCAACTTCCACCTGCATATTATTTCCATGACCGAGACCGATAAGATACCGCCTTTTAAAATAACCGGGTTCCAGGTCAAATATCTTTCCGGGTTTGGCTGCGTACGCTTCTTGCTGGGCAAAAGCATTTCCTGTGATGCTTATGGAAAGCATCAGTAAACCAACTATTTTCTTCATATTAAAATTTTATTTTGAAAATTGAGCCAGGGTCAGACGACTGAGCAAAAGGGGCAGTATCCATCATCCGGTTACCGAACCTGATATCTGAATAAGAACTCTTATGCAATTTGGATGAAGCCATTTGGCTAGCTGGTGGCTCCAGTTCATTGATATGTACCGTTTTTAATTTTTTCACTGCAGTTGAAGAAATGATGGCAATTGTTTTAATGGAATCACCTATGTGTATTGAAGCAATATATATTTCAGCAGGTGTTTGCGGTGGTGAAACAGGAGAAACAACTGCCGGCTTTATCAATGATGCCGGATTGCTGCTTTTTTGATAAAGCTGCCTGCTTTTGTCCAAATCTATTGTTGGCTTTATTTTTTGCGAAACAATAGGATGCGAAATCAATATGTTTTTTTTATCCTTTATTTGTTTAACGTCTTGCGACCGCAATGTTTGAAATGTTTCATTGGTTGTTGAAGAAGCTATGGGTATTGTTTTGTTTTTACTTATTAAAAAGGGGATAGTAAATAAAACGAGCAAAATGGCAGCAGCCCAATACCAGGCCCGTTCTTTTTGAACAGGTTTCTGATGAAGTCTTTGTTGCAGTTTATCCCAGGCTGCCTCTTTATCAGGTAAAACCGGTTCCTGCATATAAGCACTGTCTAATTTCAGTTTCCAGTGCAAATTGTCATTTGGATTTTCTTTTGACATATTCCGTTCCTTTTTGTAACAACATTTTTTGTAATAGTGTTTTTGCTTTGCTCAACTGGGATTTGGATGTTCCTTCCGTGATTCCCAATAATTGAGAAATCTCACTGTGACCAATACCCTCTATTTCAAACAGGTTAAAAACAGTACGATACCCAACAGGTAATTGTATAACAAGGCCAAAAATTTCAGCAGCCGATAAATTATTTAATGCATCTTCATTTAAAGACAGGTCTTCCGCTGCAGATTCTGTTACTATGGTAAATACATTTTTTTTACGCAAAAACATCAGGCACTCATTAATCATAATTTTTTTTAACCAGCTATACAATGCAGCATCACCCTTGTATTGAAATGCTGGCAGATTTTTATAGAACTTGAAAAAGCCATCCAATAAAATTTCTTCTGCATCTTCCCTGTTTTTAACATACCGGCAGCAGAGCAACATCATATTGTCCGACAGCCTGTCAAACAAATACTTTTGTGCTGCTGCACTTCCCAGTTTCGCTTCTTTCAACAGATCGGCTAGCTTCATAAATAATTAAACATGCTTCCGGGTTTACTGATATTAAATGCTGATTTGAAACAAAGGGTTGCCTGAAAAAAATATTAATTAAAAATGGCATCTCCTTATCTGTGTTCCTTGTAATAATTTAACGGAATAGAATTTCGTAATAAATTGATGGCTGATTCGGAAAGTGGATTGGTGTTAATGGTCTTTACAGCCTCGGTTAATTGTTGTTCTGTTCTTATTCCAATAATGGCTGAAGCGATAGCCGGATTGGACAATACAAATTGAACAGCGGTTTGTGTCTTTCCCCGATGATGATTGGATAGTGAATGGACGGCATCTGCGGCATTTTTAACTTGCGTCTCATTAAAATTAAGATAAGGTTTGGCTGGCTTGTCAACCAGCAGACCACTTGCCAAACTTCCCCGCGCCAGCACACTGATATTTTTATCGACTAAAAAATCGAGACAATTTTCTTCCGGTCTCCTGTCCAGTAAACTATACTGCATCATTACGCTGCAGATATTCGAACGATAGGAATAGGCCCTGATCACATTTGGCCGGATAGAGGAAATACCATACCAACGTATCTTGCCCTCTTTCTTTAATATGGTAAAAGCTTCAATGGTTTCATGTATTGGATCGCCAATAGTGCCACCGTGCAATTGCAATAAATCGATATAGTCAGTTTGCAATCGCTCAAGACTTTTGTTGACTGCCTCAAGAATATAATCTTTTTTCGGATTCCAGTCCCAGCCACTTCCGTCTTGCCTCACCTGGTTGCCTACTTTGGTAGCAATGATGAGATTTTTTCTTTTCAGCTTCAATGCTTTTCCAACTGTTATTTCATTCTGGCCCTGCTGATAAAGGTCGGCCGTATCATAAATATTAATTCCATTGTCGATGGCCGCGTGCAATAACCTTTCATTATCATTGTCATTTTGCCCGAGCGACATACATCCAAAACCAATTGTACTAACCAGTAGATCTGATTTACCCAGCAGCCGGTAATTCATTTGAGCAGGTTTTACCCGCAATGGTAGTTAAAATGACTGAAACTTTCATATTTAGCATTTTGTAAAATGCAGGAAGCAATAAAAAAATTATCTTCATCATACATTTATGAATTCATTGATCAAAAAAATATTAGTTGTATTGCCTGTTTTCATATTAACATGCTTTTTCCTGCGGGTGCATTATAACGATCAGTACCGGTATTCAACAGATAAGAGACTCCTTGCGCTGGCGGTGACTGTATTCTTGTTATACGCATGGATAATAACCGGCTTGATAAAACGAAATCAAGAGGGTGTTTTCCAGGTGTTACTGCAATCCAGTTTTTATGTTTATATTTTCAGCGTACTTACTTTAACAGGTTATTTCATTCTATTCAAAGAAGTGTCGGCACACAACTGGTGGGAGAAAATGATGATGCGGGTGAGCAGGAAAAATGGGGTGAACCTGGTTCCATTTTATTCTATCAGGCATTACGGTCTCGTTGCCTACCAGGTTTTGGGAAATCTAATTATGTTATTGCCATTAGGGATCTATTTGCCATTAATGTATAAAAAAATCAGCGGGTTTGTACCGGTGGTTTTTGTTTGTCTGTGTGTTTCAGTTGGCATTGAGCTCATGCAATTGGTTACCAATTTTCGTGTAACAGATATAGACGATGTCATATTAAATACTAGCGGGGCAGCAATTGGTTATATCTTATATGCTTTTGGAAAAGCAGTTTCCGCGGGAAACCCTGCTACTACTACAACTGCGCTTACCCGTTAAACTTTGGCTGGAAAAACAATTGAAAAAATTTTACCTGTGTGCTGCTCGCTTTTTCAATCTTTTTTTAAGGGAATAGTAAATTTGAAAGATCATTGCCAGTGGAATGCCCATCATTAGAATAAGTGTAATGCTGCCTTCTATAAATTTTCCAATGGTGATTGCATTTGCAGGAACACGGCTTAAGGGAAGTACAATCAGGTTCATCACCAACCAAATAAAAACGCCATATACAACAGCTATCAGGTACTTGTCTTTTATCTTAGGCCTCACGTATGGGTATGCGAAAAACAAAAAAATCGTAAAAATAAATGATATCAGGTAGTGCAGCAGCAACCCGATCCAAATCATTTCCGTACCACCCGAAAATGCGGATTCTCCAAATACAGCGCTGCTGATATACCGGAATATTAATGAGGGGCCTCGCTCAGTTTTGTAGGCATAAATCAGAATCGAAGAACTGATATCTAAAGTGCCGCCAATTAAAGCAGCGGCCATAATGGTTGAAAAAGCACTTCTTTGTTTTACAGGGAGAACGGGACTTTTTTGACTTTTCATCGTTCAATAGAAAATTCTTTGATGCAGTATTTCATTATGGTTAAAATTGAAACTAAAATTCGGATTTTTTAATTTTTATTATATATTTAATTTATAGAATTATCCATTTAAAGCGCGATGCTAAGTTAGGTAATAAATAAATACCAAAATAATTAGTAAATTGTAGCTAAATTATTTGGTTATGTATAAAGGAGTATCTATTCAGGCGTTTAATAAGTTTTTTAAAAATGAAGACGATTGCAAGCAGTATCTTTT
>JBBQZZ010000017.1:0-106184 GCA_038207265.1 Chitinophagales bacterium
GAGTTAAGTATAGAGCATCATGCATTAAAGGAGTTTGTCTCAAAAAAGTTATAACGCCTGAAGCGAAACGGGAAGCTGTTGATTTTTTAACCATCGAACAACAGTTAAGTAACCGCAAGGCGTGTAAACTGATAGGAATATCCCGAACCAGCTATCAGTATAGGACAAGTCCAAAGGATGATACCGAATTGCAAATGGCATTGCAATCGTTAACTACCAAACACACAGCGATAGGCTTTTGGCAATGTTGTTACCGTCTTTGGAACAAAGGGCATTGGTGGAACCATAAACGCATTTACAGAGTATACACAGACATGAAACTTAATATAAGACGAAGGTCAAAAAAGCGTTTACCCGAAAGAGTAAAACAGGCTTTAATGGTTCCATCTGCTCCTAACCAGGTTTGGAGTATTGATTTTATGAGCGATAGCCTGATGGATGGAAGGAAATTCCGTTTACTTAATGTGATAGATGATTTTAACCGTGAATCTTTAGCTATTGAAGTTGATACTTCATTACCATCATTAAGAGTAATAAGAGTATTGGAAAGATTAATATCCGAAAGAGGAAAACCTGCAAATATCCGGTGCGACAATGGGCCTGAATTTATCAGTCATAAGCTTGAAGAATGGTGCAATGATAAAACCAGGCAGATCACTTTGCAATTTATTCAACCCGGCAAACCAATGCAAAATGCTTATATCGAAAGAAAAAACGGAAGCCTGAGAAGAGAGCTCTTGAATACATATCTATTTTACAGTCTTGCAGAAGTAAGAGCCATGAGCGAAGAATGGAGGATTGATTACAATACAGAACGTCCACATAAATCATTGGGTTACTTGCCACCAAGTAAATATGCTGAACAATGGAACAACAGTTCAAATAATGAAAAAACGCTTTATCCACAAACGGCGAACGTAAATCATTTAAAAATTGAAGAGAGCCGTTTAGTGGATAAAATAGTTGAAAAAACAAAAGATGATTAATTTAGAAAACTCTAACTGCAAGTGGCACTAAAATAAGGGGAGCTTACAGACGAATATCTATGACCCCCACCATCATCAAAATCTGCTCGTTAGCTGCTATACATTTTGACAGTTCGCAATTTTGACGATAAAAAATTAAAATGAGACCATTGAAAAAAATAATATTATATATCATCCTGATCGCTTTTCTGAAAGCTCCCGTTTTTTCACAAACAACCTTCAGCGCCGAAACACAGAAATACATTGAATACAATGATTCAATAACTGTCTTTAAAAACGTATTGCTGATTGATGGAAAAGGCAATGACGCGAAACCCCATCAAACTGTTATCATCAATAAAGGAAAATAAATTGGCTTGGTGATGATGCTAAAGCAATCATTCCCCAAAAAGCCAAAGTAATTGACTTAAATGGCAAATCCCTTATGCCCGGATTGGTAATGCTGCATGAACACATGTATATTTCTGCAATGTCCCAGGCGCCACCCTATTTAAATATAAGACAGTTACCTTTAACTTTTCCACGGCTTTACTTAGCAGCCGGCGCCACCACAATCAGGACTTGTGGAAGCATTGAACCTTATTCGGATATTCATATTAAAAGAGATATAGACCTGGGTTTATTGCCGGGTCCTTCTATTGAACTAACTGGTCCATATATTGAAGGTAAGACAGCTTTTTTCCCACAGATGAAAGAAAATAAAACGCCTGAGGAAGCAGCGGCATTTGTAAACTATTGGGCCGACCAGGGTTTCACTTCTTTTAAAGCATATATGGGTATTGACAAACCAACATTGAAAGCGGCCATTGACGCAGCTCATAAAAGAAATCTAAAAATTACGGCGCACTTGTGTGCCGTAACCTATCGGGAAGCTGCAGAGTTAGGTATTGATAATTTGGAACATGGATTTTTAGCAAGTGCTGACTTCGTTACTAATAAAATAGTAAACGAATGTCCGGATGAGGAATTGCAATTCACATCCCTTGCCAATTTGAATATTGAAAGTGAGAAAGTAAAAGATTTGCTACGATTTCTGATAGAAAAAAAGGTGACAATCACCTCAACATTAGCTGTATTTGAAGATTTGAATCCTGCCCATCCGGCTCCTTTACAGGAAGTACTGGATGCCATGTCAACTGATACCCGTGAATACTATTTGCGGATTTTAGCAAGGAGGAATTCAGGGAAACCCAATTCCGATTATGATAATGCATATCATAATGCTACCAAAATGGAAAAGCAATTTTACGATATGGGTGGTTTACTGGTGGTAGGCACTGACCCCACAGGCGATGGCGGCACATTAGCAGGATATGGCAACTGGCGGGCTATAGAATTATTGGTGGAGGCTGATGGCTTTACTCCTTTACAAGCCATAAAAATTGCCACCCAAAATGGTTCTATTGCTTTGGGCTTTGATAAAGCAATAGGAACAATTGAAACTGGCAAATCGGCTGACTTGCTTATTATAGACGGCGACCCATCAAAAAATATCAGGGACGTGCGTAAAGTTTTGTATGTATTTAGAAACGGTGTTGGCTATAATTCAAAAAAACTATTTGAATCATTAAAAGGTAAAGTGGGATTTAATTAAGTAGTCGCCCATTTGTACTGCAACCAACAGGCGATTTGGCAATATGAAGGGTCGGTGAATATATTCTCAGCATTTTGTTCGTTATCAGAAGTAGCCCATACTTGACTTTTATTTTCGATGTCTAGCTGTTATCTTCATCAAGAGTAATTCTATTCGGCAGCCGTTAGAGCCAGGCGTTTTTTAAAGCTGTCTGCAGGTAGGTATCAGCACAGCAGAAAGGAGAAATCATTGGTTGATATTTTTAATTGCTTCACACAACAAAATTGACGGCAACAAATCAAATAACATTTTTTGACCACACAAAATCAATATTATGTACACCACTACAGGTTTAAGAATTAAAAAAATGAGTCCGCAACTTCTTGTTGTTGACATTGCCGCTTCAATAGCGTTTTATACAAATAAAATTGGATTTGACCTGGAGTTTCACTATGAAGACTTCTATGCAGGAGTTAGCAAGAACGGACATTCTATTCATTTAAAATCAGGAAAGCCTTTGCTCGAAGAAAGACAAAACAAATTGGCAAATGATGATCTTGATATTGTATTTTCAATAGAAGCTGTTGAAGATTTGTACAAGGATTTTGCAAAAAATCCATACAAATTACGCAGCCATTGTGCGACAGACCATACGGCAAAGAATTTTACATTGCTGACCCTGACGGATATATTCTTGCGTTTTTAGAAGAAGCATAACAAAAATATTATTGACAATCCTGGCGGACAAATAATACTGCTGCCGACAAATGGTTTGGCAACCGTAGGGCGACAGTTTGGGTTTGAAGTTCATTACTCGGCTTTAGTTCTTATCACCAACATTTTTTAATTTGTTTTCGCTTCAATTGTCGGCTGACGTTTTTGAAATGCCCGTCCGATCGGCAAACCGAAATCATTTGCAACAATTGTAGAACTTTCCGTTCACCTTCAAGTGACAGGATATTCAAGGCGAAACCCCAGTCCCCCACCGCACATTTCTGCACATGGTAGACAGTCTTTTATTTCAAGGCGACAAAAACATAATAACAAAGGAAACCAGCTTAACTGCGGCTATCATTTATAAAGCATAATTAAACACAAATAAAAATACTGAATTGAAAAACTATCGAAGAATGACAGCAAGGCAGAAATCTATTATGACTTACTTTTACAGACTTTTATTAAGCAAGTAAAAAATACGATTTGAATAACTATTTTGACAAATTCAAACTGAATACAGAAAAAGAAGACCTGCAAACCGTTGTTGGAAACATTGATAATGGAGTGGTATTTCGTGGCACCAACTTATGGGTACTTATTTTTGCCATTTTTGTTGCCTCTTTAGGATTAAATGTAAACTCAACAGCAGTTATTATTGGTGCAATGCTCATCTCACCATTAATGGGCCCTATTATGGGCATTGGATTGGGCATAGGAATTAATGACGTGCCATTACTTCGCAAAGCAATTTATAATTTCATGATTGCAACAGGTGTGGCTTTAACTACATCCACAATTTTCTTTTTACTTTCTCCTTTAAATGAAGCACACTCCGAAATACTGGCAAGAACTGCTCCAACAATTTATGATGTGCTCATTGCATTGTTTGGCGGATTTGCTGGCATCATAGCCACATCAAGTAAACAAAAAGGAAATGTGATACCCGGTGTGGCAATTGCCACAGCATTAATGCCACCTCTTTGTACGGCAGGCTATGGTTTGGCAACACTTCAATTAGGTTATTTTGTTGGTGCATTTTATTTGTTTATCATCAACACTGTTTTTATTGCCTTAGCTACATTTATTATTGTTCGCTTTTTACATTTTCCGTATAAGCGCCTGCAAAATAAAAGAGCAGAAAAAATGGCACAGCGAATTGTTTGGTTAATAGTACTGCTCACTTTATTGCCAAGTTTATATTTTGGCTATGATATGGTACAGCAAAACAGGTTTACTAAAAACGCAAACAGATTTATAGCTTATGAAGCCCATTTTACCAATGATTATTTATTAAATAAAAAGATTGAAGCAAAAGACAACAAGATTACGCTTGTATTTGGCGGCAAAGAAATAACACCGGAAGAAATAGATTTGCTTAAAAGCCAGTTAAAAAAATATAGCTTGCAATCTGCATCATTAGAAATAAAACAAGGGTTTGCCTACTTATCAGAAAATAGCAGCAAAATAGAAAATGAGCAACTTTCTCAGTTAACAGGGGCGTTGGAAGCAAAAGAAAAACAAGCACAGTTGCTTCAATCAAAATTAGACAGCATAAGCAATCAGCAAAAATTTAGTACACAAATTTATAAGGAATTAAAAGCCCAGTATCCTTCATTAAAAAGTGCTGTTCTGCAACCATCGTCAATTTTAGGCGACAGTTCCAGCTCTAAACAAATATTTTTAGTTTTGCTGTCTATTCCAGAAAAACTTCCCAAAAAGGAAAAATTAAAATTAGAACACTGGTTAAAAGTCAGGTTAAATCAACAGAATATTAATTTACTTTTTCAATAATGATTAAAATATAATAATGATTGTTTTTGTTTTAGGCTACACTGCCCTTGCATTAGAACAGCCTTTAAATCTCAACAAAGCAGCATTGGTTTTAATTACAGGAGTACTTTGCTGAACGATTTATTTCATGCAAAACTTTCGCACATACCGTAAGTGAAGAACTGTTGCAACATTCAGAAGAAATAGCATCCCTTCCTTACTTTTTATAATGAAAAAACCAATCCATAAGTTTGATATAAGAATTGATGAACGGGGGTTGCAATTGAAAAACTCATGAAATGTTAGTCAGAATACTGAAACAACCTAATCTTCAATTATGAATTATAAAAACGTTATTCTTATTTTTTGTTTTTTGATACGCTTGAACCATTCAAGTGCCCAAAATTTTCACAACCTTAATTTTAAGCAGTCTTGTGATACTTCCAAAACAGGGCTTTGTTATTGGAATTTGTCATGGGGCGAAAAAGGTTCAGTTATTCAGGACAATTCAAACGGAAGAAAATGTCTCCTTCTTACAGGATCAAAAGAAAACTCAGTTAGCTGGACAGAACAATCATCGTTTGTAAACTTTTCTAAAGGTATTCAAATCCTTACCCTAAGTGCTTTGATCAGTACCGAAAACATAGAAGGAAAGGGAGCTGGTTTCAACATCAATTTGTACAACAAAGATGGAAGTTTCATAGGTTTTAAAGACATGGGCGGTGTTTATTCTATTGACTGGATTAGGGGAACTAACGGTTGGAAAAAATATTCTGTTTCGATCGTTTGCCCAATAGAAACCGGAAAAATAAATATTGGCGCTATTTTATACGGCAAAGGCAACGCCTGGTTCAAAGATTACAATGTAACATTCTCACCGATTGAAAATAGAAAAGCAAATGAAATGTCTGTTCATTATATTTCGGCAGCATGCGATACTATTGCAAAGCATTCTTTGGTAAAAGATTCTATAAATATTTTAGCATTAAAACAAACAGCTTTGAAGATTGCTGGCAATGCAAAAAAGACCGCTGATTGCTATCTGGCTATCGAGTTTCTCCTTGAATCATTGAGGCAATATGGTGACTTTCATTCTTTTTTTATGAAGGCAGAAGCATTCACCAATTGGCAAAATAATGGCTCTGAGGTAAAAAAAATTAAATTCCCTGCCTATAAAATTATTGAAGACTGTGGGTATATTGAAGTTCCTGGGTTTCATGGGGGCAACCAAAAAACTATACTCACATTTGCGGATAGTTTGCAACACATAATAAAGATTCTTGCATCATCCAATATAAAAGGATGGATAATAGATTTACGGCAAAATGATGGGGGAAACCAAGAACCTATGATTGCGGGATTAGGGCCGTTGTTCAGTTCAGAAAAACTTGGAGCATTAATAGATGTAAATAATATGGCCGATGGTTGGTATTATAAGGACGGGAAATATTGGGGAGATGGGTATAATGGCTGGTCTGTTTCTAATCCCATTACTCTTAAAGCGAAATTACCAATTGCAGTTTTAACAAGTAATCAAGTAGGGAGTTCAGGAGAAATCGTAACGATTTCATTCATTGGCAATTCAAATACTAAATCATTTGGTCAGCCAACCATGGGTTTAACCACTGGCAATGGAAGTTTTGATTTAGCTGATGGTTCCAAAATGTTTCTTGCCTCAACCATTATGGCAGACAGAAACGGAAAATTATATCATGGCAGCATACAACCTGATTTCCCTATAGAAAATAAAAGTATTGATGGGAAAGATATAGTGATAAAAGGGGCAGTACAGTGGATAAAGTCACAATTATAAATAAACAAACGGCACTAAAGCACGAACTCGCAATAAAAGATTTACCGCAAAAAGCGTGGCTAAGCTTTGCAAGGTCCTAACAATACAGCAACAGGAATGTAAATTCCTGCAGTAATTGAAATCATTCTAATTTTTTATCAAACGGTAATATCAATCGATAATGTTCTATTTTTAACAGCATTGGAACAACACAAATCCCCCGGGGGTAAACATCGAAAACTGTTTAATTGCTGATAATTCAGACAATGTCTTTTTGATACAAACGCATTTTACAACAAGATAATAATCAAATGCACTGAATTCTGCAGGCCATTTGTGCTAAACATCAACTTTTAATGATAATTTAGCTTCAGTTTCGGGACCGATGGTTCGTTAATTCCCCAACTGTATAAGCCTTATCACTGGTGGAAATGCTAAAACGACATTCGTAACATTTCAACATTCCGACACGACTCATGACAAAAAACTATCCAGGCGAACAATGGAAAACCCTAAAGTTTGACTTCGAATTTACCAATCAGGGGCGCATTGAAGTTTCAAACTTCGGGCGGCTACGTACTTTCAATAAAATTTCGGACGGCAACATTATTAACGGCTCAATGATCAACGGTTACCAGATTTTACGACTCAAACTTTATAAGCCAAGAGATGAGAAAGTTCAAAGCAGGCTCGATTATTTACAACAACAAGTATTTAAACTGGCCCGAAAACTAAAATCACTGAAAAACAATAACGAAAGCAAAAAAACAATTGCCGAAACTGCTGAATTAATGGATACTTTAAAAAAGAACATCAGCAAAAAATTTAAGGACGACGTAAAAGAACGAACAATAAATTATCATGCACTTGTACACCGGCTTGTTGCGGATTATTTTCTTAAAAAGCCAACATCTAAACAGACAATCGTTGCTCACCTTGATTATGACAAACTAAACAACAGAACCAGCAATTTGAAATGGATGACAGCAGAAGAAAATTACGAACATCAAAAATACAGCCCTCATGTAATAAAAGAAAAACAAGAGCGGCGAAAAAAACCAAAAGAACATTCAAGAGCCACAAAGCTGACAGTAACAAAAGTAATGCTGTTAAAAAAATTGTTGAACCAAAACAAACCAATGAAACAGCTTGTGAAACTATTTAAGGTCACAGAAACGCAAATACTAAGAATAAAACGAGGTGAAAACTGGACTGACATTGAAGCTGCGAAATAACAGCAGACAAAAAGCACTAGTTATTAATAAGAGACTACCACGCTGCCGGCGTAATAAATCCTCATTTTTTTAGAAACTATCAGCAGCCGTTTGGGCAGACCAAATTCTATTGTTCTTAATTGTTAAGGGGCCTTTACAAACTGAGAACGAAGAAACCTGATTTATTTTGCCGACGAAGACAATAACGTGATAAAGAATACACAATGGTATAATAAAAAACAGATCTTAAACCAATGTATTTTTGTTCTTTCACCATTTTAGCAACCGGACCCGATTCAATTACCTGTTCTCTCGTCAATGCAAACGATAGCAGCAATTTTAACAGGCAATGCACAAACCCAGAATATGTCTTATTATCTTAAGGAAATAACCCGAATAAAGCATATCTGTTATTCCAACAAAGGACAGCTTGACACCGTAATAGGAACACGCCATTTCATAAAAAACAACTTTGACAAAGAATTGAATTTAAAATTTCTTTCCCATAGTCGGTTTACCTCCAAATTTCATTTGCTTCGGTTGTTTAAAAGATACTACGGGCAAACACCGAAACAATATATTACAGACCTACGTATTGAACAAGCAAAGAAACTGCTAAAAAAAGGTAAGGCCGTAACTGAAACCTGTTTCCATATCGGATTTGACAGTCCAAGTTCATTCAGCACATTGTTTAAATCCCGTGTAGGAGTAACACCAACTGAATTTCAGAAAAGAGCAACTTTCACAAAGCCTGGTTAATTTTTATTACGAAACTTTGCGCTCAACATTAAAAATTAAAAAATGAAAGTAAAAATAATTAGTATCCCAGTCCACGACCAGGAAAAAGCCTTACAATTCTATACGGAAAAATTGGACTTTGTGAAAAAAGTAGATATTCCATTAAGTGAAGACAGCAGATGGCTTACAATGGTGAGCAAAGAAGAGCAGGACGGACCAGAGATTTTGCTGGAACCCTCACCCAACCATTTTGAGCCGGCCAAAATCTATCAAAAAGCGCTTTTTGACGCAGGTATTCCTTACACACAATTCAATTCAGACAACGTACAACAAGAATACGAACGACTTGTGTCACATGGAGTTGAATTCAGTGTAAAACCAACTGAGATGGGCACCGTGAAAATTGCTGTTTTCAATGATACTTGTGGCAATAACATTCAGATTGTCGAAATGCTGTAAATATAAAATACCAGGGCAAATCTCCATTTTCAATTATTGATACGGTCATTACCATAACTTTATCCAGTTTTTTTGTACCGGGTAACTGAGCAACAAATTTCCCTGCCTTCGTAAATACCCAAAAGTTAGCTTTAACTTGATATCGTCACGGCCAAACGAGAAAATGAACAAAATATTTACACCTCAAAACGAACACACGGAATCGGCTTGTATGACAGCTTTGCCATTTAAAAAATTAAAAACCAAATGAAAGAACGCGCAAAATGGATGTTAAAAAAAATTGGCATCTACCACCCGCTTCAATCCTTCTATCGTAACATTATTAATTTTACGAAGAATAAATTTTATCAATTAAGTTATTATAAGTTTAAAGGCAAAGGTTTCATTTGCAATTTTTGTGAGGCGAAGTATGAGAAGTTTGTACCGGAGTATCCTTCAAAAAATATAGCTGAAGCGCTGAATAAAAACCAGGTAATTGCCGGGTATGGGGTTAATGTTTTTTGTCCAAATTGCATGAGTAAGAACAGGGAAAGATTGCTACGTGCGGTTTTCGAAAATGATTTGCCAGTCGATAATACATCAATTCTTCATTTCTCCCCTGAGAAACACCTCCATCAATATTTAGAAAAGAAAGCAAAAGTCACAACGGTTGATCTATTGCCCGGATTCTACAAGAGCATAGACAGGGCCATTAAATTTTCTGATGCAACAGCGCTTCAGTTTGAAGACGAAACTTTCGAAATTGTCATCGCCAATCATATTTTGGAACACATACCTGAAGATTTCAAAGCAATAAAACAAATTCACAGCGTCTTAAAAAACGGAGGCTTTGCAATCTTGCAGGTTCCCTATTCCGAAAATCTAAAAACTACCATTGAAGACCCATTTATAAATGACCCTGAGATGCAAGAACGGCTATACGGGCAGAAAGACCATGTTAGAATTTACGCATTGGAAGATTACCTGGAAAGATTAAGAAGAGGTGGATTTGAACCCAAAATTTTTACAGCTGATTTTTTGAAACAATATGCTAAATACGCAATCCAGGAAAATGAGTGTGTTATTGTTGCATACAAGCCCGACAAGACAACTGAAGAAAATCTGGTTGCTAACCGTGGGAAGTAATTATAGTACATCTTAATTTTTAATACCAGGCAACTAATCTGAGATTTTGAAATAAAAAATAAAATTTATTGGTCTTTGAATCTCAAACCCGAAATTTGACATCGCCAGTATATAATACTCCATCAACTCCTTTAACCCAAATCAATAATCACAATGCCCATTTCAAAATCATTGGCGCTGTCAATATTTGTTAGCCTGAATGTTTTGGCTTATACAAATTCGTTTGCCCAGCATTCCCATTCGAAACCTTTAAAAAATGGACAGGTAAAACCGTCCCAGGCATCTTACGAAAAATATATTGACGACAATAATGATGCACACTTAAAAGAATTTATTGAGTTGGTCTCGATTCCAGGGATATCTTATATACCAGCAAACAAACCCGATATTGATAAAACGGCCGGTTGGATAGTGAATAAATTAAAAGCTATTGGAATGACAACAGCCCGAACCATACCAACAGACGGCAATGATCTGGTATATGGAAGTTGGGACAAGGCACCGGGCAAACCGACTGTATTAATTTATGCTCATTACGATGTACAACCAGTAAAAGAATCCGAATGGCACAATCCTCCTTTTGTACCAAAAATAGAAAATGGGAAAATATATGGGCGCGGGGCAAGTGATGATAAAAGTGGTGTTATGATACCCATTTGGGCAATCGAAACTATGTTGCGTACTGATGGCAGATTGCCTGTCAACGTAAAATTTATCTTTGATGGAGAAGAAGAAAAAGGTAGTCCAAATTTTAAAAAATTCCTTTTAACTAATAAAGATCTGCTAAACGCTGATTTTGCTTTAAACGCCGATGGTAGTCAATTTAGTGAAACAACGCCATCTATTTTGATGAGTTTAAGAGGTTCTGTTATCCTGGAGTTTAATATAAAAACAGCCAACACCGATGCACATTCCGGACAATTTGGTGGAAAAACTCCTAATGCGGCGATAATAATGTCTCAAATCATAGCATCGTTTTATACAAAGGAAGGTAATGTAGCGGTGGAAGGATTTTATGATAAAGTAGTACCCACAACTTTAGAAGAAAAAGAAATGATAAAAAAAGTTCCCTATGATAAATCCGATGATATGAAATTGTTGGGCACAACGGCAGAATCGGGTGACACAACTTTTTCGCCGCTTGAACGAGTTTGGTATCGTCCTACACTTGAAATAATTGGTATGCAAAGTGGTTATACCGCCCCAGAGGGACATTCAAATATTATTCCTGGTTATGCTATGGCAAGAATAACCTGCAGATTGGTGAACAATCAAACGGGTTCAGAAATTATTGATTTAATCGTAAAGCACATCAACAAATATTGTCCAGCTGGAGCTACGCTTTCCTATAAATTTACCAAGGGTGGAGCAAGTCCCCTGAAATTTCCTGCATACACTAAAGCATACAATTATGTGTCCGATGCCTTATTCAAAATTTATGGGAAGCAACCCATACAAATTGCAGCAGGTTTTTCTACCGGCGCTTTAATTGATATAAAGGAGATATTGGGGATTTATCCCTATTCAATGGGATTTGAACTATCGGACGAAAAATGGCATGCATCCAATGAATTTTTCAGACTATCAAGTATTCGTAAAGGGCAATTGATTTATTGCTATTATTTACAACACCTGGCTGACGGGGAAAACAAACTGAAAAAATAAAAACCTTTATGGCTTACAAGCAGTTTGACAAGATAGTAATTGGAGGGAAATCAATTTGACAAAACCTTTTAAGTTACGGGTGTCATTAAAGCACTTCTTATTTCAGGTCATTATTACCTGACTGCCCTTATATATTATTTTTGTTGTCTTTTTTATTTCAAAGAGCAATGTGAACGTTGGCGTAGATGCGCGTGGTTTAAGGACCAGTAAAAATTCATAATTTCATCAGGTGAAGCCAGGCTGCAGTAAAAAATGATGTTAGCGGTATTGGTATTCATCATACAAAATATAGAAAATGATCTCACCGGATTTATTCAGGAAACTTGCGCTTAGTTTTAACAACGTTGAAGAAAAGCCCCATTTTAATAAAACTTCTTTTCGGATCAATGGAAAAATATTCGCCACATTGGATAGTCAAAAAAAAACTGTTTCTTTAAAACTCTCCCTTGTTGACCAATCCATTTATTGTGTGATCAAACCGTCTATGGCTTCTCCTGCAACCGGCGCCTGGGGTAAACAAGGCTGGACGGTTTTGTATATAGAAAAGATTTCGAAAACTATTTTAACCGAAGCATCAAAAAAAGCATTTAACATGGCCGCTCAAAAAGAAAAAAAATTAATAATGAAAACAGGTGAACAAATTCAAACGCTGCACCCCGACAAAAACAAAACAAACAAGAAAATATCACTTGATAAATACAATACAATAAAAGGCCAGCTCCTCATTATTTTAAAAAATGCTGAGTTGACACATACGGAATTAATGGAACAACTTTATCAGAATGTAAAAGATAAATTTGATGGTGGTGTTCAGTGGTATGGTGAAACGGTAAAACTAGATTTAGAAGCCAGAAAAATCGTTGAAAGAACGGGGACTAAACCTGACAGATACCGATTGCGAACAACCAAGCCCTAACTCTGGTTTGATAAAATCTAAATTGCAGGATTTTTTACCCGAAAAATTGAAGCTCTTAATAACATCAGATTTCTTCCAAAAAATTTGTACCATTTGAATGAAATTTCACACGTTAACCTGGTTGAGATCTAATCTCAAAGTAAACTGTTAAACTTCAGGCATAAAAACATTCCCCAATTCTATCATCCGGGCATGCATTGCGTCAAACATTTCCTTTCTCGGATTACTTTTTGGAACGGGTGGCAAATCAAGGGTTTCAGCCGGCCGGCCAAATTCTTTGAAAAATACCTCAAATCCTGCAGGGGTTATAAACATCAGCGCTTTTGCGGTTTCAGTTACAAGATTGAAATAATGCGGGATGTTCCTGGGTAAGACAATAAATTCTCCGGCACTTGCTTTTTGTCTTGTATCGCCTATATGAAAATCAATTTGCCCTTCAAGAATAAAAAAAGATTCATCTTCCAATTTATGATAGTGAGGAGGCGGGGTAAATCCCTTGCGAAAATAACAATGGATCAGTGAAAATGCGCCGCCCGTTTCTTCCCCAGTAGCAAGAAAAGAAAATGTGTGGGCCATATAATGAACAGCATTTTCAATTGCAGGCTTTTGTAATTTGTGGGATAGAAGATTAGTTTGTATCATAAAATGTTTTGGTAAAATTAATCTTACAAAAGCGTTAGCTTCTATACCATTTGGTGGATTTTAAACAATCCATCCATATTCCATGGCCTTTAAGATAGCAGCCGTACGATTGGGCACATCCATTTTTAGATAAATATTTAATGTATGTGTTTTAATAGTGGTAGACGATACAAATAACTTTTCAGCCAGCGCCTTATTGGATAAACCGGTTACCAGTAAGAATAGCACTTCCTTTTCCCGTACAGTAAGAAGGCCTAATGATTTTCTTGAACTCGCAGGTAAATGCTGCTCATCGCACCAACGCCATTCCTTTTGAGAACCTTCCATTTTAGGAGTTGATTTTGAGGAGACACTTGCTAATTCAAGTGCCCTGACAATAAAATTACCAACCGTTTTTAAAATATATAAATGATGTTGCCTGTACACATTTTTCCGGATTGTCCGAACGGTTATTAGGCCCACAACTTTATTGTGCAGTTTTAAAGGCACGTATATAGCTGCTTTGGGATTCGATCCTGCAATGGGAACAGGTTTATATTTCAGGTATTTGACATATTCGCTGTCTATGTCATTCATAAAAATCTCCCTTTCGTTAAGTATGCACCAACTTGCAAAGCGGTTGTCAGAAGTTACCTCAAAGGAGAAATCAGGGATGCGTTTTCCATCTTCTATCATTCCTTTATAAACGATCGATCCTTCGTTTTCACTGTATACACCCACCGCAAATTGAAAAGCATCGATCAGTTGATTGACATTTGAGTAAATGGATTCAGTAATTTCTTCCAGGCTAAGCTCAGCTGTGATCAGGTCCGCTACATCATTTAAGATACTCATTTGTTTCGTCCAATCTATATCCGTGAGGTTTACTACAGCATTATTCCATGAAGCGAAAGCATGGCCAAATAAATCTTTTTTTGTCGGTTTCATTTTAACTGTTACATCGATGACCAGCTAAATTTAACATTAAAAGCAGATATTACTATCAATGTAGTTTAGGTGGATTGGAATTTAAGAACGCTGATGGCTATTCGTTTCCTGGGCAACTAAAGACACATCATCTTATCGCACTTCTACCAGGCATTTTTTATAGATTCCTTATTTTGCAACTATGCAATACGATCGATCTTTATAGGAATTGCCTCGATAATTAATAGCGCTAGCAAGGATAAGTCTCCCGGCAATAAAAGCAGTAAAAATTACAAACCCGGTGAAAACTTAAGAAGTGAACAGTCAAAGTAAATATTCATATTAAATACTGCCAATAACAATTGCTATTGGCAGAATTCAGATAACGTCTACTTACTGGAAAAATATTCAACTAATGTAATTTAATAAGCGGTCGAGATGTTTTGTGCATTTTGTAAATGTAACTGAAGGTGTGGCATTTGTTTATCTGCATAAGACTTCAGAGAATCTTCAATACAGAGAGAGACATTTACAATTGCGTGGAGTAAATTTTAACAACAACCATTATTTTTTAACATGAGCTTTAAATATTCCATTGGGTTGAACAGAAGTAAAGCCTGTTACCTTTTCTGCTTCCATTTGAAAACTTATGCTATAGCCACTCACATTTTTTACTGAAAAAGTATTTGGCAACACCGGTATCAGTTCCGCATCGCTTTGACCGGGAACACTTGACCAAAGAGAGTGGTCCTTTACCTGTAACGTAATTGTCACAGGATATCCTTCAATATCAAAAGTGCCAGCATATTTCTGCAATTCCTGTTCTGTTAGTGTGAAGGTTGATTTGCCTTCAAGCAGATTTAATTTTCGCTTAGTATCTGCATTTTCATTTAAGGCGAGTGCTTTTTTATAATTAACAATTGCAGCATTCGTGTCTTTTTGTATTACAAGCAAATCTGCATATGAGTCGTATACATTTCCACTGCCCGGGTAATTATCAATATTCATTTTAAAAAAATCTGCAGCCTTTTGGTAATGCTTATTTACCGTAGCATCATATCCCAGGTAATTGATGAATAATTCAGGAGGAGAAACTTTGTAACCCATTTCCCTGGAAACCATATCATAATGCTTTTTGTATTTCCTTACGATAGCACCAGATGTGTCTGCAAAATCTTTAGCTGTTATGCCTATGCGATAGTAATTAAAAATAAATCTTAACCCATTGTATTCGCTTATCATAGGAACGGAAACATGGCTGTCTTCAGCATAATATTCGCTTGCATACTTCAAACCATTTTCCGGGTTTGCTTTTAAAAATTTATCCAACCCGAATATAGAACGGATATGTCTTGTAACGGTAGTGGTATCTTTTTTCATTTTCTCAAGGGTCATCCCCCCGGGCATGGTATTAGCAATGCCAACATATAATTTTGTGCCACCATATTTTTTCCCTGACAGTTTCATTTTAGTAATAGCGAGGAAACGTTCATGGTCATACCACATACTCGGGTCAATAGCGATATAAGCATTGAATAATTTTGTGTGATTCGTAACTACATCCATCACAGTTAAACCGCCAAAGGAATGTCCAACCAAAATTTTGTACGGAGCAGTTGGATAAACTGAATCAATGTGAGGCATTAGTTCCTTTTCAATGAATGCAATAAAATTTTGCCCGCCGCCTGAAGTTTTTGAAAAGTTACTGTCCATCGCTGGCAAGTCACTGTTTACATGTGTTGGTGTGAGGTCCCTTGTTCTATCGGTATTGGTAATGCCAACGATGATCATTTCTGGCAAGACGGTGTTACCATTTGCCTGGCTCAATTGCTGAACCAGCCCCACCACTGATGCAAAGTGTGAATCACCATCCAGCAGGTAAAGTACCGGGTAACTTTGTTTAAGGTCATGACTGCCCGAAGTCATATCGGGAGTGTAGATCATTATTTTTCTATGTTCCTTTAAAATATTTGAGTAAACAGTATCTATTTTTCCTATTATAATTCTATTATCACTTTGTGCTTTTAGAGCGAATGTGATAATTGTTATAAGAATATACAGCAATAACTTTTTCATGCTTGAATTATTTTTTAAAATTTGTTTGGTATTGTGTTTAAGTATTTCACAGGTCACAACATGTATACTTTATTTCTTTTCTTCATCCAGAAATTCCAGGATATCGCCGGGTTGACAATCCAACGCTTTACAAATAGCTTCCAGGGTGCTGAAACGCACGGCCCTGGCTTTACCTGTTTTTAAGATAGAGAGATTGGATAATGTAAGATCTACTTTTTCAGACAGCTCATTCAATGACATCTTTCGCCTGGCCATCATTACATCCAGGTTTACAATAATTGACATAGGTTATACGGTTAATTGGTTTTCCTCCTGAATTTCGATTCCACGTTTGAAGACCTGGGAAATAATGTAAATGATACAAGCCATGAAAAGATATTCATCTACACTGCTGCTGGCTGGCAACTGTATTGTAGTTTCCTTTGAGAGATAATAAATATAGGTCTTCCAGAAAAACCCGCTTACTATCCAAATTGTAAGCAACAAGTACGCAATTCTTTCTAATTTTTTTTCCACTTCCATTGAAAAAGGAGTTTGAAGTTTAAGCTTCGACAACAAATCAAATACGACATACCAAACGAAGGCTTTTATCAATGAGACTGCAATAGTTAAAGCCATGGCGCCAACGTAAAACCCAATGCTGTGCTCACGTATACTGAATAAATTTAAATCAACTTCATAGGTGTGTTTTGCCCAATCAAGGTTTATAAAACTTGATACAAGTGTGAGCAACTGGCTTCCCCATAGAATTGAATACCAAATGACGCCCATAAAGGCTAAAACTTTTGATACGATTAAAATTGTTTCTGTCTTTATTTTCATGATAATTTATTTAGAATACAAATATAGATAAATATTTATTGATAAACAATAAATATTTATTAAAAAATGAAAATATTTCTTTACCGCCTCATAAATGGCTTAAAATGAATACGAAAGCCGCCATCACCGGGATATCACAAAAATTCAACTGACAGAACATTTCATCCATCTCAGATTTACCTAACTTAGTATTAGTCCCTCTCAAATTGTCTCAACAATAATTAATACTGAAATTTAAAACTACTACCATGATCATTGTACACGATATCTTCATCTGCAAGCCCGGCAACGCATCCAAATTTGCCAAACTTTTTAAAGAAGTTATGGCCGACAACAAAGAATTGGTCAATATTATGACCGACCTCACCGGTGATTATAACAAAGTAGTTATGGTTACCCAGTACGAAAGTCTCCATGCATATGAACAAAATTTTCAGCAATACATGAAGGACACGGAAGAAATGAAACAAATGAAAGAAAAAATGAAAGGCTATCACGAACTATACCTTACGGGTTCAAGACAAATTTTCCAGGTCGTATAAAGTGGCAAAATACTTTATCAATCTTTTGAATAAATGGGTCTTTGCCCTTGGTGATCGTAGCATTTCAGTTGGGATGTAAGGAAAATCATTTACCCGGCTTGTGAAATCCATTCAGCTGCAACGTCCGCATGTTGCCTGAGTGATAAATTTAATTGTGCAATATGGTGTTGTACATGTCTACAATTGTAAAGCAGGATTTCCAATAGATTGTATTTCATCACAAGTGACGGGCAGAGACCGTGCATGATTACTTCATCATCACTGATCCACCGCTCGTCAAATGTTTCCTCCGGCGACTGGTTGATAATCTTTCTACATTTTTCCCTCGTGTAAGAAATAGATGCCAGGCATTCTTCTTTTGAATAGAACCGGCAGGGTAATACATCGTCAATGGCCCGGGCGGTAAACGATCCTTATCTCCTAAAGTATATTTTAAATAAGGATTAAAATCTTTCACAAGGCTGGTGAGATAATAGTCAAGAAATATTCTTGTATGATATACCATGTAAAAAATCTTCCTTTCCCGTTTCCAAATTTCATCCGGACAAATGATTATTATATTTTTAAGCATTTCAATCTCTGCCGCAAAATTTTTCCAAAAGCTTTTCCGAAATAGTTGATTCATGGCTGAATGACTATTGAGATTACTGTTTATAACCGCGGGCCTTGTGCATTTGAAGAATTGACCACTGGTTGAATTTACAAAAAGTTGGAACAATTTGTGCCGGCTTTTAATTTTTGTTTGTCTAACCAATGGCTTCTAAACATATATCCAAAAGTTATAACTGACCATTTTAGCAATCATTTCACGGGGTGCTTTTCGAAGACAAAAAATAAAATAATTTTCAACGGCAAAATTTTAAATTAGCCAGCATCTTTATAAAGCGGAAATACAATTTAGCAATACCTGAACATTTTACGTTATCTTTTGAAACTCTTCTAAATTTGAGAGCGCATGACTTCAGCTTTGCCAACTGCTCAAAACGATAGAAACACAGTCGTGGATGTGATAAGGGGCTTTGCGTTGGCAGGTGTATTAGTCGTAAATTTTGGTTCCTATATCAGCCAACAAACTCCTGAGTCTATTCTAAGGTCCACAGCATCGTCAATTGATTCAATACTAATTCTAATAAATGATGTTTTCTTTGAATGGAAATTCATGACATTATTTTCTATGCTTTTTGGTTACGGTTTTGGTTTGATTTTGCAAAGCCTGGAGCGAAAGAATATTAATCCAAATTTCTTTTTTCTCAAACGGATGTTCTGGCTTTTTATGTTTGGATGTATCCATACACTTTTTTGGTGGGGAGATGTTTTGCATTTATATGCAATAAGCGGTATGGTTTTATTGGCGTTCCGAAATCAATCCAATAAGTCTGTTTTAATCAGCTCTGTTTTCTTTCTTTTTATTATCCCTGTTTTAATTTCATACCTGTTCCGAAACCAGCCTGAGACATTTACCAACGCAGACATACACTCATTATACAATAGGTATAAATACGGCAATGTAGTTGACATTTTCACAAGCAATATTACATTTTATTATAAATCATTTGTTATTTCAGGAAGTGATTTACATGATATCTTTGAAACGACTGGTAGATTTATGCTTGGCTATTACTTTGTGCGCCTGAATCTTTTTCAATTCGTTGAAACTAAGAAAACGGTATTCAAGAAATCTGCCTTGGTTTCGGCTCCTTTAATGATTACTTATTATATCATATTGTGGATGGCTAGAAACGATATGTTACAAGTGAACAATTACATATTGAAATTCACTTTATCAGCGGGAATTATATTTGCCAGCATTTTTTATGTTAGCATACTTGTTATAACCTACTTGCATTTTGGAAGGAACAAATTTTTCGATGCTTTACAATCGCTGGGCAGAATGACCCTGACAAATTATTTACTCATTTCTGCTTTCCTCATTATTTTTTTATATGGAGTTGGTTTTGGACAACTGGGGAAAATATCTATTCTCAGTATTTGGGCTTTTGCTTTATTGTGGTTGCTCTTCGAGATAATGTTTTCCACCTATTGGCTGAAATATTTTAGATACGGTCCAATAGAATGGATTTGGAGACAACTTACTTATGGAAAAAGATTACAATTGAAAAAATAAACAATGTAAGCAATAGGGAAATTTTAGTATTGGATTCAACCTTTATAAAACGCAGTTAAAAATATGAACCCGCATAAAATATCAATCGTCCTGGCATTCACTGTTATTTTTGCAAGTCCTGTTTTTTCGCAAATAAAATTCAGCGATGAAACAAATAAATATATTGAATACAACGATGAAATAACGGCATTCAGGAATGCAATGCTGATTGACGGCAAAGGCAATGCTGCCAGGCCAAATCAAACCATCATCATCAGCCAGGGTAAGATTGATTGGGTAGGTGATGATGAAAAAGCCATCATTCCAAAAGCAGCCCGGATTATTGATCTGAATGGAAAGGCACTCATGCCCGGTCTTGTCATGCTACATGAACACATGTACATTCCAGCCCACGACATTTCTACGGGGTACCCTCATCTAAGACAATTGCCATTTAGTTTTCCACGGCTTTACTTAGCCGCCGGGGCTACAACCATCCGAACCTGCGGAAGCATCGAACCCTATTCAGATACCAGGATAAAAAAAGACATTGACCTTGGCTTATTGCCCGGCCCCTCAATAGAACTAACGGCTCCATACATTGAAGGGAAGTCATCCTTTTTTCCGCAAATGAAAGAAAATAAAACAGCCGAAGACGCAGCCGCGTTTGTAAATTATTGGGCCGACCAGGGATTCACTTCTTTTAAAGCTTATATGGGAGTTGATAAACCAATATTGAAGGCTGCCATTGATGCGGCGCATAAACGAAAATTAAAAGTAACCGGTCATTTAGAAACAGTCACTTACAAAGAAGCGGCTGCATTGGGAATTGATAACCTGGAACACGGTTTTTTTGCAAGCACAGATTTTGTTTTGAATAAAAAAGAAAATGAAGCCCCGGCCGTTGGTTCAGTAACCGAATCAATGAGCAATTTGAATGTCCAAAGCGATGCTGTAAAGCAATTCGTAAAAAATTTAATCACTAAAAAAGTTGGTATTACTTCAACTTTGGCAGTATTTGAAGGATATAATAGCCATCAACCGACGCCCAGCCAGGAAGCAATCGAAGCCATGTCTCCCGACACAAGGAATTTTTATTTACAAGGACTGGCAACAGTTAAATCCGCAAACGATACAAGTTGGGATAAAACTTTTAAAAATGCTTCAAGGATGGAAAAAATGTTTTACGATATGGGTGGCTTACTTACAGTAGGCACCGACCCAACAGGCAATGGAGGAACATTAGCCGGTTATGGCAATTGGCGGGCAATAGAGTTATTGGTGGAGGCAGACGGATTCACTCCATCAGAAGCCATAAAAATTGCTACAAAAAATGGCGCTATTGCTTTGGGATTTGACAAAACAATTGGAACCATTGAAAAAGGGAAATCGGCCGACTTGCTAATTATCGACGGTGACCCGACAAAAAATATTTGCGATATCCGCAAGGTCTTATATGTATTCAAAAGGGGTGTTGGATTTAATTCCAAAAAATTATTTGAATCAGCAAAAGGGAAAGTTGGATTTAATTAAAGTGACGAAGGGGAAAAATATGTTCAAGAAATGAACTTCACCCTGGGACAGTAATGGCTGGCTGATCTAAATTAGAAACGAAGTGAAATCAATTCAATAATGTGCATTACGCATCACTCAAATAAATTATTTGCCATATCAGTATTGAAAAGCATAAAATTAGCTTTGAGCAGGCTTCATTGATAGTTCAGTCCCGAAGATTAATTTTGGGTATTATTTCTTAACTTCAACAACCTATTTTCGGTTAGGCAACCTCGCAAATTCTGAATTTTTATCGGCTACCATTGTTACTTTCAAAATCATTAGCTTCTGACAGGATATGAAAAAAATCAATTCATTAATTTTATTCCTGCTGCTATCTTCCCTTAGCTTTTCACAAAATCAACTTTCAGGCGTATATCAAAAACTTCATTATTGTAAGCTTGAAGGAATAAAAGATTCTGTGTTTTGCGGGAAATATCCGGTATTTGAAAACAGGAAAACTGCAAAGGGCCGTATAATAAATTTAAATATTGTTATAATCCCGGCACTTCATCACAGCTCAGTCTCATGCCCCATATTTTATTTTGAAGGTGGCCCGGGTATAGCGGCTACTAATAATGCTTCATTTTTCGCTGACTCCACAATACCATACCGAAATTATCACGATATAGTGTTAGTCGACATTCGTGGAACCGGAAAATCAAATGGGTTGGATTGTCCTTCTTTACAAATTAAGCAAGGAATTAAAGATCAGTTCGAAGAAATGTACCCAAAGGACGCGGTTAAAGAATGCTACGATTATTTGTCAAAAAAAGCCGACTTAAAACAGTATACGACTACCAATATCGTAAAAGATATAGAAGATGTCAGAAAATGGCTCGGTTATAAAAAGATAAATATTTACGGTTTGTCTTACGGCACCCGTGTTGCTTTGGTTTATATGAAAATGTTCCCTTCATCCGTTGAGAGTTCTATATTATGGTCTCCTGTTCCAACTTATGCAAAGATGCCACTATACCACGCAAAGTTTGCACAAACCAGTTTAAAAAAGATCTTTAAAGACTGTGGTCTTGATTCCGGTTGCAACATTGCGTTTCCAAATCTCTCAAGAGAATTTGATTTACTAATGGAAAGTAAAAATGAAAAACCATTCTTATACACGGATGGTACCGGGCATTCAGGACAAATTTCATTTTCATGGAATGCATTTCAAACCAAGCTCCGCACTTTAATGTATGCTCCTTTTGGAATACAGCAAATACCTTACATTATTCATCAGGCTTACCTGGATAATTTAAGTCCGTTCATATCACTTTATCCAAAAAATGCTGATACCAGTACTTTTATAGCAGAAGGGCTATACTTATGCATTACCTGCACAGAAGATGTTCCATTTATTAATTCAAAAGATATTAACTCACAGACCAAAGGAACATTTATGAAGTCCTATAGAATAGATCAACAAATAAATGCATGTTCACAGTGGACCCGGGGTTATGTACCACCTGATTATTTCATTCCTGTGAAATCCGGTATTCCAACTTTGATACTTTCCGGAGGGTTCGACCCAATAACTCCCTTTTCACAAGCCAAAGAGATTGCAAGCCATCTTTCAAATTCTACCTTAATTGTTATTCCACGAATGTCTCACACTTTTGACGGATTGAGCAATCCGGAGTGTTTCGATAATATTTGTCTAAGTTTTATTGATAACCCACTTCACGCAAAACTTAATCTTGATTGCATCAAAGAAATGAAACCGGGGCATTACAAAATAAAAGAATGAATTTGTGGCCATGCCGATGTCTTGTGCCATTTCAAAACGAATTCTGAAAAAAGATCCGGCTCGTTGGCAGTTAGCACAAATCAATATTCGCTTAATATAATAACCGATACTGCAATGGAAAAAAAATTAGTAATCATCTTTGCGTTTACGTTCACATTTGCGCTTGGATTCGCTTTTAATTCATTCATGTCAAAAAACAGTAACTACCAGGCGCCTATAAAAAAAGTAACAGGAATTGGTGGCGTATTTTTCAAGTGTAAAGATCCTAAAAAAATGAGGGAATGGTATTCAACCAATCTTGGACTGAATGCCAATGAGTATGGCGCAGTTTTCGAATGGAGACAGGGAGCAGATACCAGCAAAAAAGGATTTACGCAATGGAGTCCGTTTGGAGAAAAAACCAGGTATTTTGAACCATCTGTAAAAGACTTTATGATCAATTATAGAGTAGCTGATCTTGAAGGCCTCGTGAGCCAGCTTAAAAAAGGAGGGGTAGTTGTTGTAGACACCATTGAAAAAGTTGACTATGGAAAATTTGTTCATATCATGGACATAGAAGGCAACAAAATAGAATTGTGGGAACCAAATGATGCAGAATTTGAAAAACTTGGTATAAAGATGGGTGCCAGGACAACAAAATAATTTGAAAAATATTATTGATTTTGGTGGGTAATTCTATTGCGTACGAACACTTAGATACTATCCAATTATTATATCTCATCAAGGATTGTGGAGGTATTGAAATTGGGCTACATCGTTTCTACTAAACAGAATTTGGTAAAAAATAGAAAATGGATGGAACTTCTAAGTTTATTCATATTTGAGTGCTTAAAAATAATGATGGGATGATTCCCGGTTAACCTGTTACGACCATAAAATTAAAATCTATCCAGGTTTGCATATTATTTCCTGGTTTAAAAGTTAAAGTCAAATTCTAACAAACTGATTGAAATTATCCTTGGAACGGAACAACAATAAGCATCTGACGATAACAAATTTCATATACGAAACCGTCATCCAATATTTGAGCAGTGATGGCTATTTTACTGACTTAATTTTTGAACGTTGACAATAATATAAAAAGCCATATTTCTTCCCTCCCGTGCAAATCAAAGAAAAAGAAACACATTTTCTAAAAATAAAATACAGGGGTTGGGTGACTGTCATTACTCCGATTTACTTTAAAGAAAAGGTTAAACGGCAGCGTTAACAACTAGCAATATTTTTGATTGAACAAAAAAGGTAAATTTGATAAAGGCAGAAACTGCTAACAATTAGTGCCAAAAATAAAGTAGATTCTAAAAAATTTGAAGTTAGATCTTTCACTAACATTTGTTCCTTCAGGTATTTAATATTTTAATCTTACCCAGTAGTCATCCTTAACAAACCCAGGTATTGCTGTAGAGGCACGGCTGTTATAGTTGAATCAATTTCTTCACTTCAAAAATTAATTATCATGAAAAGAAAAAATGCAAACAATCATCTCCGGTTGCTATTTCCATTTCTTATCATCAGTGTAACATTTTTCTCGTTTAGCTCGCCAAAATATAGTTTGGTAGGCAGTTGGTCAATACTTAATCTTGATGGCACCACAAGCGGGGAATACCTGGATTTTAAAGCGGACCATACATATGCTATTGCTCTACCGGGCGGGAAAATTGGAGAAAGAGGGAATTATCTTTTGAAAGATTCTATTTTTTCTATTAAAAACATCAAAGATGTTTGTGGCAAGAATTATTGGGGTAAATATAAATTAACATTTTATGGAAATGATTCCGTTCATTTCGATCTTATTAATGATACTTGTTCCGAAAGACGAATGGATATTGTAGGTTACAACCCCGGGTTAAAAAGACACATAATAAAATAGGGTCTATTGAAACCTCTGATCTTAAAACCTGAATGATATTTTTTTGTAACATTTATTTGCATTGCCACTGCGTATCAATGACTATTTGACAACTTTATTCTTATCAAAAGAAAAAAGCAAGCTTCCAACAAACTGTTTGTTAACATAGTTGTGGCCAGAAAACAGCAAGATTTCGGCACCATCAGGTATTGTCAAATTCCGCCCCTGTGAATGTCGTCTTCACACTGGCAGGTGCCATATTTGTTAACGAGATTTGTATCCATAAAACGTAAATAGTATGAGAAAGATAGTAGTGTTATCAATGATTACATTAGATGGAGTTATGCAGGCACCTGGCGAACCTAAGGAAGATCCATCTGGAGATTTCAAATACGGCGGTTGGGTAGCACCATATACTGACGAAATGTATGATAATGTAGTACGACAAGAGCTGAAACCTGCAGATTATCTTTTGGGTAGAAAAACATTTCAGATTTGGGCCAACTACTGGCCGGAACATGGAGAATTTTGGCCGGGTATTAATGAAGGCAACAAGTACGTTTTTTCTAAAAAAATGAAAAAGCAAGATCCGCTTGTGACCGGCTGGAAAAACTCACTACTAATAAAAAACTTATCTGATATTATAAAACTTAGAAGCCAGCCACCGCAAAGAAAAGGATCAAAGAGTTCTGATATCCAGGTTTGGGGCAGTAGCGAACTCATTCATTTGCTATTTAAGCATGACCTTGTAGACGAACTCCGGCTCAAAATCCATCCTTTGATTCTGGGCAAGGGGAAAAAGCTTTTTGACAATGGCTCGATTCCGGCAGCATTTACATTAATAGATAGTATTGTTACAGCAAGCGGTGTTATAATTGCCAACTACAAGCGTGCTGGAAAAGTTAAGACCGGTACTATCGGCAATTAAAAAAGAAAAATCACCAATTACCTGACTTCTCCGTTTGCCAGTCGGCTAATTGTTTTATTAATACTATTAGACCGAACCATTATCATTCCAGGTTACAACATTCAGTTGGGCAAATAACAGCAGCAGCACTTTGAAATAGATTGAACTTTAAAGTATACTTTTATGAATTCCGGAGGCTAAGAATTTTTATTTGCAGTATAGAGACAAATATTCAGCATCTGCTTTATTCCGCCCGAACTTTCCATCCAACAGTTTATCTATATTTCCTGTTTTATGACAAAACGTATTTCTATTTACCTGCTCTCTTCACTTGCCTTTGCATTTTGCGCTGCCAATTGTAATACAAAACATACCAGGTCAGACATCATTGCAAGCATGAATTACTACGACCGGCTACTCGAGAAAATGAATTTCGATTCAATTGCATTACAATACACCCCCGATGGCGAATTAGGGGATGTAGCCAAAGGCCGCGATTCAATAAGAAATTTTTTAAAATCGTTTTCAGCTTATAGGGTAATATCAAATAACTCAATTACTGATTCCGTCAACTTATTTGGCGACAGTGCCATTCAAAAAGGGACGTACAAACAAGTAACTATCCTTCCAACCAGGGATACAGCGCATATCAAAGGTCAATTTGAAACACATTGGTTATGGAATCCTAAAGACAATTGGAAGATATCAAGAATGACTACTAAAGCTTTGCAGTAAAAAAGGTATGCAACTTTTCGATTAATAATCAACAATTACCAATGGAATGCAGCGGCAGCACTTACGTTCAATTGCCAGAACGACACTACTCTTATCCTAAATATTATTGTTAAGTCCCGGGAAAGTAGATTCTTTGTAAATAATAGCTAAATTACAGTAGCCAATTTCAAGGTATTTATTATGAATAAAACCGGGCCAATTGTAATTATTGAAGATGATATCGACGATCAGGAAATCCTGACTGATATTTTTAAAGAGCTCAATTACAATAATGAGCTTGTTTTCTTTGCTGACGGTTTGCAGGCTTTGGAATATCTGACCGACACTTCCGTCGAACCATTTCTTGTTCTCTCAGACATCAACATGCCGAAATTAAACGGGATGGAATTAAGAGAAAAAGTCCACAACAATGAAGACCTGAGATTAAAATCTATTCCTTATCTTTTCTTTTCTACCAGCGCCGAGCAAAAACATGTAATCGATGCATATTCAAGGTCTATCCAGGGATTCTTTATAAAACCTGCCGGATATGAAAAACTAAAAAAAACTATCGTGAAGATTGTTGAGTATTGGCAGGAATGTGAATCGCCAAACTATATTAAAAATGCTCAGCAGTAATTAATTTAGATACCGTTTTGGTATAAAAATGAGCGTGACTAACTGCTATCGATAAATTGAGATCAGATATGAAAACGGGTTATTGCTTCTCCGCATTTATAATAAATTGAAGTCAAACAAAAACCAGCAAGGTGGATTCAAATTTCCTAGCTGAATGCCAGCTTTGTAAAAAAAGTTGCTCAGATAAACAAGCAACTTTTTTTATTTTTAGCATTTCAACATTCTTCTAAAAACAAAGTATAGGAAAATAATTGCAGCAATGAATATGACTCTTGATGGCTTTTACAACAACGCGGCAATGATTGCCAATGAAGAAATACATGAACACTACAATTTACCCTTGAGCAATGCAGACACTATCGTTCGGGTTTGATAGTAGTTTTAACACAACTTAATTTAAATTGACGAATTCCAGATTGCTGTTCAACCCGCCGTTTTATGAGGCGGACTTCCATTACTTAAAAACATCAAAGAGAAATAAAACCTCAAACTCCTAAAAACAAAAACATTTCAATTTGCTGTATTGGTTCTTTACTATGAGCCTGCAAAAAAATAAGTCCTTTCGCTGCTTGCGCGATAGATATATCGCCATTTGAATAATTTGGCAAAATATCATTACAAGTAAATAAATTAGTGTAAAATCAGGTGTTGGAAACCCATAGAATATTCAAATCTTCTTTTGCAAGTGTTTATCCGCATTACATTAATAAAGCGGAAAAGAAAGGGCGTACAAAAGAAGAGGTAGACTGCATTATTTGCTGGCTAACTGGTTACAGTCAAAAAGAGTTGCAGGACCAGATCAACAAAAAGAATGATTTTGAAACTTTTTTTAGTCAGGCACCACAAATAAATAAAAATGTTTCAAAAATCACCGGTGTAATTTGTGGTTATCGTGTGGAGGAAATCGAAGATAAGCTCATGCAAAAGATTCGGTATATGGATAAACTGATTGACGAATTGGCGAAAGGAAAGAAAATGGAAAAAATTTTGAGAAGTTAACCATCCGGATGCCACACCCCAAGTAATTAATACTTATTACCCAGGTACTTTTTGATGAAGCCCATCATAACCATCATAAAATAGAAACAACCTATAAGCCATTCGCGACATTGATCACAAATGATGGATGCTCAGTTCAATCAACAGACAAACCAATTGCCAAGACGATTCTTGCAAATACGAACGTTTTTATTATTGCAACAGCGATGGGTAAGGAAGATCCCGGCGACAAACCACCATTTATACAAAACGAAATTGATGAGTAAGAATATAACTTTTTATCACCAGACTTTAGCAGTTATCTTCAATATTATTAATTTTATTCAGCAAAAGTATGAACGGGCGCTTTTCAAAAGCAGCTTATGGATAGCGCCTGACTTTTGACGACCAATTTATCGGGCACACGCTGCGACGATCATTTATATCAATCTTACAATATGGATATTTTTAAAGTCTTTCATTCAACAAATATAGCAGTACATGTATCAGCAGGAACCATTGCGCTTCTACTTGGCATGATTGCGCTGAGCTCAAAAAAGGGAGGAAAAATTCACATAAAGACCGGGAAGTGGTTTCTTGGATTACTTACAATAGTAATTTTTACCGGACTACTCGGCGTGTTTGTATTTAAGCGAAATACATTTTTACTTGTCATTACTTTATTAAGTGCTTACCAGGGCTTCTCTGGTTACAGAGCTTTACAGGCAAAAAATAATAAACCACAAACAATAGACATTGTAATGGCAATAACCACTTTGTTTTCGGCACTTTATTTTATCTATTACGTTAAACAAATTGGTCTTTTTTGGACACCTGTAATTATCTACAGCACCCTGGGTGCTTTGTTTACGGTAATTACATATGACTTACTGCGCTATTTGATTCCAGCATCGAAGTATGGAAAATTATGGTTTTACGAACATATTTATAAAATGATCGGTGCGTTTACCGCATTGCTGGCTGCGTTTGCCGGAACCGTTTTTGTGTCTTATCAACCCTATAGCCAGGTACTGCCATCAGCTTTTGGCGTTGTTCTCCAAATTTTCTTCCTGACTTATTATTTTAAAAACAGTGAGCTGATTAAAACTTAAAGATCGTTGATATCACAAATTCATATTCAATGAGAACTCCAATGTCCTCTGATCTTACTATCAATGGATTTTTAGAAACCCAAACAATGCCTTTCACAAAATGAAATACTGGTATGCAAAACCAAATAAATTGCTGGCAGCACAGGTGAGGACCGTGCTGATTATGGAAGGTTTTTCAAAAGCTGGTTCCAATCTACCGGTGTTTACCAATGGAATGCCCGTATTTTTTTGCAGAACGGAAAAAAGTAAGGGCGATTATGAAAAAATAACCCACCTGTCTTTATTTGGTAAATCTCCATCCGACATCTGGAAAGTAAATAAACAAACAACCCTCATTGCTTATTTCTTCAAACCCTTTACTGCAGCAGCTTTGTTTAATAATGCCGCGGACAAGTTATCAGACAAGCCTTTTGATCTTAATAGTTGGAATCCGCATAAGTACAATGCACTGAGGATACAATTAATTTACGCAAGCATTACCCGACGAAAAATTGAAGTACTTGACAATTTGCTGATTCAACAGCTCAAGGAAAATCAGCATTTGTGTAAAATAGTTCAATATGCAACTGATGAAATACTGAATAATCCAGTCAAGGAAATTATACCCGAAATAATTAAAGCCTTAAGCTTGAATGAAAGAACCTTTCAAAGAATATTTAAAAAACACGTAGGCATCACAGCTACTCACTACAGGCGCATTTGCCAGTTTCAACAATCCTTTGGACAACTTCGTGAAAAAAAGTTTGACAAAATATCAGAAGTGGCATACGACAATGGCTTTGCGGACCAAAGTCACTTTATTCGTTCTTTCAAGTTTTTTAAACAAATTACTCCGAATGACTATCTCAAAAGTGGATTGAAAAAGAAAAAAACATAATGTCGTTTTTATTCTATTCCACGGAAATTTCCATCAATAACTTTATCCCTGAATAATCAAAATGAATTTAAAATGAAAAAACAAATTACACCCTGTCTTTGGTTTAATAACCAGGCAAAAGAAGCAGCCATACTGTATTGCTCGGTTTTTGAAAAAGCAAAAATTACGAGTCAATCTCCAATTGTTAGTGAGATTGAATTATCGGGGCAAAAATTTATTTTACTGGATGGAGGACCCATGTATGTTCCTAATCCATCCATTTCTTTTTATTATACCTGTGAAAATGAACAGGAACTTGATAAAATCTGGAATGCTTTCCAGGCTGGTGGAAATGTGATGATGCCCCTCGATAAATATCCGTGGAGTGAAAAATACGGATGGATTACAGACAAGTTTGGCATTTCATGGCAATTGGCTTTGGGCAATACCAATGAAGCTGGTCAAAAGATTATCCCGTGCCTGATGTTTACCAGCACCGCATATGGCCGGGTTGATGAAGCCATTGAACATTACAGTTCGATATTTAAAAATGTTAGTGTTGAAGGCATACTCCGCTATGGCGCGAAAGAATTACCCGACAAAGAAGGGAAAGTAAAACATGCTGAAATTAATGTTGATGGTGAAAAACTTATGCTCATGGAAAGCGCCGCGCCACACAAGTTTAGCTTTTCCGAAGGCGTTTCATTAACAGTATATTGCGAAACCCAGGATGAAATTGATTATTACTGGGAGAAATTTACAGAAAGTGGTCAGGAAAGCATGTGTGGTTGGCTGAAAGATAAATTCGGTGTATCGTGGCAGATAGTTCCTACGATGCTCGGAAAAATTATGAGTGACCCTGCCAAAGCCGGGAAAGCAGCACAAGCGTTTATGTCTATGCGAAAATTGAACATTGAACAAATTGTTCAGGCAACTATTGCCTGAAGAAAATAATTTTTTATGTTTCAATACTCCCGGCAATTTACCGGCAATATTATAGTCATTTATTAATAGCCCTGCACGTATTAACATCGTGCCTGGCTGCCAACACGAATAAAACAAAATTTATATTATATTCACAAATGACTTCGGATTCATTTAAAGTGACAATCCACATGGTTTCCAGTCTCGATGGTTATATTGCCAGGAAAGATAATAGTGTTTCGTGGTTTGAAACAAAAGACTTCTATGAAAAAGGCATTACGGGTCAGGATCCGGAAGAATTCCTTAAATCAATTGATTGTTATATAATGGGGTCTCGCACTTACGAACTCGCGTTGGAACTTTCAAAAACTTATGGCTGGGTTTACGGCGACAAGCCGACGATAGTAATTACAAACCGAAACCTGCCCGTAGAAAGGAAGAATATAGAAATTTATACAGGCGAACTCAGCACACTGGTAAACGAAAAACTAAAACCAAATTACAAGAATGTTTGGCTGGTGGGTGGAGCGATGCTTGCCAATAATTTTATACGTTTACAATTAGCCGATGAAATAAGACTGACGATTTTACCTATTATACTGGGAGATGGAACACTTTTTTTTGATACCGTTGGAAAGGAACAACCATTACACCTGACTGATGTGAATGCTTACAAGAACGGGATGGTAGAGCTCTGCTACGAAATAAAAAAGGCTAACTTTTAAATTGTTCATTCGGCAACCACATTCATTGACCTGCGAAATGAGTTGCAAATATTCCAACTGCCAGTTCCTCCCGGTAAGTTAAAACGCATCCACTATACAAACACAGATAATGGTTCGATTGCTGGCCTCTTTATCTTTCTTACATTTAAAAATATTATTTCCCAACAACAAGCGCTAAAAAAAGGTTGTACAAACTTCACCTATTTTCCAAATTATCTTAAGTATATTCAGCAATCAATACTAAATCACTTTGAGTTATTTATCATTTTATTTCTTTGAACGGATTGACGTAAGATTTAAATAATATCAAATATTACCTGCAGGCAAATACTATAAATCTACACACTACTTTTAATAACCCTTTATTCACTTCTCAAAACAAATAATCAATGAAAAGAATTTTGCAATTCACACTACAATTGTTAGCAAGCATTTTAATTTTAAGTAGTTGCAACACTGGCGAAACTGTCAAAACAGCGGCCGCCAATGAAATAAAACTTCCTTTATCAGACACCCCAAACTATTATCTATTTCGCCCAAAAGTGGAGAAAGAATATGGCTATTCACATGCTGTAAAAATTGGCAATGATCTTAAAATCTCCGGGGCAGTAAGCATGAATGACTCAGGTGTTATTGTTGCGGGAGGCAGTATGGAACAACAAATGAAAAATTGTTATAGCGACCTGGAGAAGATACTACAGCATTATGGATACAGCTTTGATGATGTTTATGCAGAGAACATTTATACCACAAATATGGAAGAGTTCATAAAAGTTTCTGGTTTTCGGAATACAATTTATAAAAAGCAATTCCCCACAGGAACCTGGCTCGAGGTAAAAGGACTTGCACTTAAAGGACAATTAATTGAAATTGATATGGAAGCTCACAAGGCCAGTCAATAGATTAGTATTGCTGCAAGGCTCCGGTTGAACAGGCAGGCATCCCTTTATTCAACAATTTCAAAGCTGCGGGAAAAAGAAAAAAGGAACTCCTGAAAAAAACATATGCATAAGAACATCGATCTTTTGTTGAAAGCCATTTAATTTTCCGGATTATAATTTAAGCGGCCAGCGGTAAATATTTTAAGAAATGAAGTACCAGGTGTATGTTATTGAGTTATCAAAACGGGTCTTTACAGAAAACGCAACATTCCGGAATGCCAATCCGCAATTTAACGGTGTACTTCAATGTCTTTATGTAGGCATGACCAGCAAGACTCCTGCAGAACGTTTCCGGCAACATAAAACAGGGTATGTAAATAAAAAAGGTCACAAATTGTCTGCTAATATTGTTCAGCAATATGGAGCTTATCTGCGTCCGAGTTTATATGATCACATCAACTTAAAGCCAATGAACCAGCAGCAGGCGCTGGTAATGGAAGAAAAACTAGCTTTGGATTTACGAAGACAGGGCTATGCAGTTTGGTTTAATTAATACTCACAGTTGCAACTATATTTTTACGTCAAATAAATGATAAAATAGTTATGGTAAATTTTTCAATTCGTGACGAAATTATTGAGGTAATCAATAAATTATTTATTTATACGGACCAGCAGGAATGGGAAAAATTACAGAATGAAGTCTTTTCTGATGACGTATTTTTTGATATGTCTTCACTGGGTGGTCAGAAAGCAGAAACCAGCTCAGTAGAAATTTGTGATACCTGGCAGAAAGGTTTTAAAGGAATTGATGTTGTCAACCATCTGGCAGGCAACTACCTGGTACAGATCCATGATATCACTGCAACTGTTTTTGTTTATGCAACGGCTACCCATTTCAAGGAATCGGCAACAAAGGGGAAGACAAGAGAATTTGTAGGAACTTATGATATCAGTTTAATGAAACATGGGTTTGGGTGGAGGATTTATCAATTCAAATACAATTTGAAGTTTTCTACCGGCAATATTGACCTGAGTTGATGGATAACAATTGCAACATTAAAGATTGCCACAATCAATGGCTATATTAACCCCAATGATCCTGCATTACGTGGTTATCCTACGACCCGTTGTTTGAAACAACCGTTCTGCCAGTATAAGAAGCCATTTATTTATTCTTTTGGGTTCCCTTAAATCATTGACTGAACAATACTTATTACCATCTGAAACCAATTACCCGCAATAGAAAAAAATAAATTTGCGTAGTTAAATAGCTACGCATATATTTGTAGTCAAATAGCTACACAATGAATTTAAGACGGGATGTTTTCCAGGCCATTGCAGACCCTACCAGGCGGGCCATACTCTTGTTGGTTGCTGCACAATCCATGACCGCGGGTGCCATTGCTTCCAACTTTGATACAGCAAGACCCACCGTTTCAAAACACTTACAGATACTTACCGAATGTGAATTGCTTAAACAGGATCAAAACGGCAGGGAGATTTCCTATCATATCAACGCAAAAAAAATGAAAGCAGTGGCAGACTTTATTGAACCATTCCGCAGCATGTGGGACGAACGGTTTAATAAGCTTGAAAGCATCATGAAAAAATACCAGGCTTCCAAAGGCAAGACTGGCAATTCAAAAAAATAATGACGATGGAAAGAAAAACAAAAATCAATGCGGAAGATGGCAAACAGGAAATGATCATTACCAGGGAATTTGATTTGCCGCTGGAATTACTTTTTAAAGCTTTTGAAGAACCAGGTCTTGTTGAACAATGGATGGGAACCAAAGTGCTGAAACTTGAAAATAAAAAGCATGGCAGTTACCAATTTGAAACATCTGATGCAAAAGGGAATGTTGTTTTCCGGGCCAACGGTGTAATACATGAATTTATACAGAACAAAAAAATTACCAGGACTTTTGAAATGGAAAATACAGCTTTTCCTGTGCAAATTGAATACCTGGAGTTTGAACAGATTGCGCAGGAAAGCAGCAAACTCAATATGCATATTGTATATAAATCAGTTGCTTACCGGGATCAAATATTAAAGATGCCTTTTGCCCAGGGCATAAACATGGCCCATAACAGGTTGCAAGACATCGTTATCAAATTAATATAGTAGACCATGGAAAAAAGAAACAAAATTATCTATTGGATTGCGACAAGTCTATTGTCATTTGGAATGCTCACCAGTGGCTTATCACAGGTTTTTCATACAAAACAGATGGTTGACTTAATGACTCCGTTGGGTTATCCTGAATATTTCATGACCATCATCGGCATTTGGAAAATATTTGGTGTGATAGCTATATTGATGCCGGATTTCAAGCTTCTTAAAGAATGGGCTTATGCTGGTTTCTTTTTCCTTATGACCGGAGCACTTTGCTCCCATATGGTAAACGGTAATTTTGATATCAAGGCACTCATCGGACCCATTATGCAGACTATCTTTATTATTTTGTCCTGGTATTTTAGACCAGCCGACAGAAAAATTGCCTCATCGAATCAATAAATCAAATTATGAAAAAGGAACTATCGGCAAAACAACGATCATTATTGATCGACACATTGAAAGATCGTTTTGAAAAAAACATGAACCGGCACAAGGGTATTGCCTGGTCCGATGTAAATACAAAACTGGAATCCAATACCGAAAAATTATGGTCGCTTAACGAAATGGAAAGAACAGGTGGTGAACCGGATGTTGTTAGTCGTGATAGCAAAACAGGTGAATATATCTTCTATGATTGTTCGGCAGAAAGTCCGAAAGATCGCAGGAGCCTGTGTTACGATCGGGAAGCGTTGAATGCAAGAAAAGAAAATAAACCGAAAAACAGCGTTGTTGATATGGCAACTGCAATAGGAATAGAAATTTTGACGGAAGAAGAATACCGCACGTTGCAACAACTTGGAAATTTCGATACAAAGACTTCGAGCTGGGTTAAGACCCCTGGAGCAATCAGGAAACTGGGTGGCGCGATATTTTGCGACCGGCGATATAACACCGTTTTTTTAAGTCACAACGGTGCAGATTCATATTATGCTGCCAGGGGTTTCCGCGGATTATTAAGGGTCTGATTTTCGTCATTCGCTTATCACAAATAAAATGTATGAATCCTACAACTGATTTTTATTTTCAAAAAAACAATAAGTGGCAGTCAGCAATCAGGAAACTGAGAACTATAATACTCGATTGCGGTCTCAATGAAGAATTGAAATGGGGAACACCCTGTTATACCTTGAACGGAAGTAACATTGTGCTGATACACGTTTTTAAAGAATATTGTGCCGTTTTATTTTTTAAAGGTGCATTGTTAAATGATGCAAACTGCATCCTGGTGCAGCAAACAAAAAATGTGCAGGTGGCAAGACAGGTTCGGTTTACCAGTTTGCAGGAAGTAGTAAAGAAAGAAAGAAATTTGAAATCTTATATATACGAAGCCATTGAAGTGGAGAAAGCGGGTTTGAAAGTAAAATTAAAAAAGACAGCAGCGTTTAACATGCCGGAAGAATTTAAAAATGTAATAGACAAAAATGCCGCACTTAAAAAAGCATTTGAAGCATTAACACCCGGCAGACAAAGAGGGTACCTTCTTTATTTCTCTTCACCCAAACAAACTACTACCCGCTCATCAAGAATAGAAAAATGCAGGAAACGAATTCTCAATGGACAGGGACTAAATGACTAATAACTAAACTATCGGTTTATCAGCAAGTGAGGAAGGTGCCCTTATTTGCAAACACCTCATTTCAATCAACCATACCCGATAGTAATCATTGGGGAATATCCGTATAATAAAAGAATCCATTATATAAACAAATAAAACCTGCTAAACATAAACGCAAATAATAAAGGGAGTAAAAAAATGTAAGTGCAGACACAATTGCTGTGAGCAAATAACCCTGCCCTATTTTACCGGTGTGAAAAGGCAAAATTGCAGGCCTTTCCCCGGCGACATCTAATTTCCGTTGAATGCATTGCATTGTATGATTGACCCTGATTACTTTTACAAAACCGGAGTCTTCACAAACATTCCGCTATAATATTTCCGGTAAGCATATCCCAGGAAGAGGTTTGGCGCAATCAACAATACACCCATCAACCAGCCGGAAGGAACCAGTATAGTGTGGTATAAAAACACATTTAAACTGATGGGGAATAAGACTACAGCAAAGAAAGGCGCATAGCGGTTAATCAACATAGATAGACCGCCGGCAATCTGGATTGATTTGATCATGGGATAAAAATATCCCACGCCCATCAGACCTGCTTTGAATGCCGCTACCCTGCCGGTATGGTTTGGTTGATAAGGAATGAATTGAAAAAAATAATCAAGGCCAAAAACAAGGTAAATAAATCCCAGCAAAATCCTGGACACCGAGGTTGCAATTTTCATAAATTAAGATAATTCTGAGGTTTATGTCTATACCTGGGTTATAATGATCTTCTTCCAAATGAAAATAAGCCTGGTTAAAATTAGGTTTAATTTGAATACCGGTAACAGCTGCAAAACCGAATTAATGAAGAACCCGTTACCCTCAATACAATTCCACATCGGCAATTTATTGCTGACCGCCAAACCCAGCGCATGTTTTGAAGGTTGATTGCTATACCTGAAAACTATTAAGCATTTGTTATTACCTTCAATAAATGACGATGATACAATCTTTGTAACAAAACGAATTCTAATTCGATTAATAGGGTTAAAAATTTCAATAAACCGATGTATTATGTTGAACAATGTATTAGCAACTATTTACGAACGGGATCTGCGGAGGTTGGTTGATGAAATCAACTTGTTTAATAGTGAAGATAATCTTTGGAAAACAGCAGGTAACATAGAGAATTCCGCAGGCAATCTTGTACTGCATCTCAACGGCGGGCTGAATCACTTTATAGGGGCAACTCTTGCAGATACGGGTTATGTCCGTAACCGCGAACAGGAATTTACCAGCAGAGACGTGCCAAGGAACGAAATCATATCAAGATTGCAGGAACTTATACCGTTGGTGACAAAAACATTGAATGGACTATCCAGTGAAAGTTTAGAGACTGAATTTCCTGTAATGTTCGACAATGCAAAAAATTCAAAATCTTATGTTCTGGTTCAATTGCTGGCACATTTAAACTATCACCTGGGACAGATTAATTACCTGCGACGTATACTGGAATAAGAACCGTACCTTTTGAACACTTCATTAAATTAAAGACAGAAATGAATAACCGGTTGAAAACTTAATTTTAATAATTTCTCAGCATAAAATATAACCGAACCGTATAAATATGTAACCATATGCTTCGTCTTATTTTCATCTTTGCGCTTTTCATATCTGTTTCCTGCAAGCAAACTGCAACAGACCCTTCTGTTCCTGTTGCTGATTATTTTAATTATAATGATTCACTTGAATCGGGTGGTGTAAAAATGATTCCCATAAAAACACCTGTAGGGGATTTTAAAGTGTGGACAAAACGTTTTGGAAAAAATCCCTCGATTAAAATATTGTTATTACATGGTGGTCCGGCAATGACTCATGAATACATGGAGTGTTTTGAAACGTTTTTCCAGCGCCAGGGTTTTGAATTTTACGAATATGACCAATTAGGATCTTACTATAGTGACCAACCCAAAGACAGCAGCTTGTGGACCACCGCACGTTTTGCTGAAGAAGTGGAGCAAGTTCGCAGTGCCATTGGTGCAGATAGCTCGAACTTTTATTTACTGGGTAATTCATGGGGCGGCATACTGGCCATGGAATATGCATTGAAATACCAGGCAAATCTAAAAGGTCTGTTGATAGCAAATATGGTGGCCAGTGCACCTGAGTACGGGAAATATGCAGATGAAGTGCTTGCCAGGCAAATGAAACCGGAAGTGCTTTCTGAAGTGAAAGCCATCGAAGCAAAGAAAGATTTTAATAACCCGCGGTACATGGAATTGCTCATCCCCAATTTTTACCATGAACATTTATGCAGGTTAAAAGAATGGCCCGATGGCATGAACAGATCAATGAAACATGTGAACAATGAAATCTATACCATGATGCAGGGGCCGAGTGAATTTGGGATCAGTGGCCGCCTTGCAACCTGGGACATAAAAAATCGTTTGAAAGAATTATCAATACCAACTTTGATGATTGGTGCAAAATACGATACTATGGACCCCAATGCGATGGAAGCACAAAGTAAACTGGTTCAGAAAGGCAGGTACCTCTATTGTCCGAATGGCAGCCATTTGTCTATGTGGGACGATCAAAAGGTTTTTATGGATGGCGTGATTAAGTTTATCAAAGATGTTGATGCGAAAACTTTCTAACTAACCCGGTACGCAACATGATTCAACAGGCATGAAAGCCATTCAGCTTACAGTATTCCCGCCTGCAAATCAATGATGATTTGCTCCATTCCCACATTCAAAAAATATTTTACTTAGTTTGTGATATTTCATTCACTACTGCGAATAATTAGCAAACAAACTTTTAACTGCGAATGGGGTTCGCTAAAACAGACATATTTATCTCAGTGATTGAAAGTCACAAAGGAATTCTCTATAAAATTGCCAACGCTTATTGCAGGAACAGCAACGAAAGGCAGGACCTGGTGCAGGAAATGCTATTGCAATTGTGGAATTCCTTTGATAAGTACAACAATCAATACAAACACTCCACCTGGATTTACCGGATAGCCCTGAATGTAGCTATCTCGTTTTACAGGAAAGCAAAAACCCGGAACAATATATTTAGCACACAGGAGATATTCAACTTCACAGGGGAGCAGGAAAATATAGTTAACAATGAAAACAGCCGACTGCTGCAACGATTCATCAGTGAACTCAAACCGTTGGACAAAGCAATGATGTTGCTTTACCTGGAGGAAAAGAGTCATAAGGAAATAGCAGAAATTATAGGCATTACCGAAACCAATGTTGCAACAAAAATCAGTCGCGTAAAAACATTGCTTAAAAATAAATTTTCACAAATAACAACTTAGCGTTATGGAAGAAACAAATTTCGTTCTGTTATGGAAAGAGCATTATGAAAAAATTGACCAGTCACTGGCGATCAATAAATTGCTATTGAAAGAATTAATCAGTCAGAAAGCTAAATCAGCTGTAAAATCCCTGAAGCTGTTCAAGTTTGTTGGCATCGTGCTGGCAGTAGTATATCTTTTTGTTTTAGGAACCCTGATTTCTATTGCTGTATTGCATTATTCATCCGCGGCAAACTATTTTATATTTTCGATGACTGCCATATTTTTTATAAATGCAAAAGCCTTGTATGATTACATTAAACACCTGGCCTGGGCAGGAAGTATAGATTACAATGGCAGTGTAACAGCCATACAGGAAAAACTCGCCCGGCTTGAAGTATCTATATTCAAACATACCAGTTCTATGTTCCTGCAATTACCATTCTGGACAACATTTTACCTAAGTAATAAATGGTTTCCGCAGAACGTTGGTGGGGGCTATATATTATTTCAATGTTTATTAACTGCAATATTTACATGGCTGGCTTATTGGTTATATAAAAACATCAAAGCGAAAAATGCGGATAAAAAATGGGTACGGATTTTATTCAATGGCTCGGGTGGTAAACATGTATCGAATGCGCTTGGCGCCTTCAAGGAACTGGAACAATTTAAACTGGAGTGAGGGGATAGACTATATACCGGGTTCCGCAATATGATAAGATATCTTTTATGCACAGCGATGTTTGTTGCCCGGCTGTCCTAATTTCAATTTAGAAATAAATTTCAGAATCTCTTTCACAGTTATCGTTCAGATTTGTACAATATTTATATTTGAGAAAACTATTCCTGCATTCCACTTTCATTTATCCAACTGCACCATGAGAAAAATTTACCTGCTAATCTTATTTGCATGGCCATTGTTATCATCTGCTCAGTCAAAAGTTTTGTACAACGCCAGGATTTTTACGGCCAATCCATTACATCCATTTGCCGACGCTATTGTCATTGATGACAAAATCATTACAGCGGTTGGCAATTATGATGAGGTAAAGAAAAAAGTCCCTGCTCATGCAGAATGGATTGACATGAAAGGAGGTTTCCTGATGCCAGGTTTGATTGATACCCATAATCACGCCATAGATGGCGGTTACCAATTGACAAAACCCACCCTGGACGACAATGAATTTGATACCAATAAACTATTGTCTTTTGCGAAAGAAGAACTTAGAAAGAAAACAGGGCTCACGGGTGATGTACTGGTTATCTATGGTATAAATATCAGCAGCTGGCAAAAACTCAATGAAATTATTCCGGCATTTAACAGTGATGAATTTAAAATGCAAGCTGTATTGCTATGTGGTTCAGACGGACATACCGCCTGGTGCAATAAAGTTTTGCTTGACAGGAGTGGTATCAATAGAAAATATATCGAATCATTATCACCCGTTGAGAAATACAAATATGGAACAAGTGCAAACGGAGAGCCCAATGGTTTCCTCAAAGAAGAAGCTTATTATGAAAAAGTCAGTTCATCATTGCCAAAAGAAACTGACTACAACATGGCCGCAACCCTGGCTGTAAGTCATTGTAATAAAATGGGCATTACTGCCTGGCTGGATCCAAGAGCGGATAATGTCTTCGACGCTTATGCTTACCTGCGAACCAATAAAAAATTAACGGCTCATGTTGCCGCTTTACTACTTGCAAATGCTAACGCTGCAGTTCAACCGCAGATTAACAAGGTAAAAAGATTGCAACAAAAATACAATGGAGACAATTTTACTATAATTGGTTTCAAAATTTTTGCAGATGGCGTAATTGAATATCCCACCCAAACCGCTGCATTGTCCATCCCCTATACCGGAACCCAATCCAAAGGCGGATTATTATTTGAACCGGCAAAATTTGCAAAATTTGCTATAGCCGCCGATAAAAGCAATTTGCTGGTGCATGTACATGCCATTGGAGATAAAGCCGTGACAGAAACATTGAATGGATTTGCAGCAGTAAGAAAAGTCAACCAGGATTTTAAAATTCCGCATACTATCACACATTTGCAAATTGTATTGCCTACCGACTTCAATCGCTTTGCGGAGCTCAATGTCCTGGCTTCCTTTCAATTATTCTGGGCATTGGCTGATCCTACTACCATTGACATAGTGAAACCATTTATAGATTCATCACTTTATCAATGGCAATACCCGGCAAGATCCATGCTACAGGCGGGTACTACCATTATGGGCGCCAGCGACTGGCCGGTTACATCTGCCAATCCTTTTGAAGCCATCTACCGTGCCGAAACAAGAAAGGGACCAATGGGCGTATTGGATAGCACCCAATGCATGCCGCGACTTGCTATGTTATACGCATACACATCTGAGGCGGCAAAAGCATTGAGGCTGGAAAATAAAATCGGTTCTCTCCAAACCGGTAAATCGGCTGATATGATTTTGATCGACCGTGATTTGCTAACGATAAACCCTGAAGCACTGATGAACGCCAAAGTATTATGGACAATGTTTGAAGGACATAAAGTTTATGAATCAGGAAACAATAACTAAGCTGATGCCATTCTATTAATATCGGCTGGGATCACCCTGAATAAGTCAAATATGAAAGTGCTCTTATTAATTATATTCATTCTATCATTCCCTGTTAAAAAACAGCGGATACCTGCTATTGTGCTTAATCATTTCTACCTGGTAATAGATTCAACTGACCTGTCAGCATTAATAAATTCGCATTTCATAAAAGAGAAATTTGCTGCCTGTAAAACGAATATTGTAAAGGCTGATAACAATGAAAGCTGGACCGGAACTTATTTGTATGCGGTTGACAATTACTTCGAAATTTTTGATAGCACAGGAGTTGGCGAAAAGACAGGTAACGCAGGTTTGGGACTGGGGATAGAAACAATTGGCGGTTTAAAAAGGCTGAATCAATTTATTAAAAGTAATTATCACACTGAAATTTCAACCCGCACAAAAAAAATAGAGGGAGAACAGGTTCCCTGGTTCGATGCGCTGTCCGTTGAAGACCCTGTTTTCGTTTCAAGTTCCCCGGTTTCATTTTGGATCATGGAATACCGGAATGAATATTTCATCCGCAACCATCTACCACACAAAAACAATGAATTGACCCGTTTGGACTATTTAGATAAGTTTAAAAAAGAACGGTCGGATAAAATACTGAAAAGATTTTCCGGGATAACCCTGAATGTAAATAATGATGTAAAATCATACTTGTACAAACTGTTGCTGGATTGCGGATTTACAAGAAGCAAGGACCAGTCGCTTACATCAGCAGATAATTTCACTATCGAATTTACCAATTTCCCGGAAGGCAAATTATATAGCATTTCCAGAATTGCGTTTGAATGTAATAAATCAATAGATACAACCGTACCAATCTCGCCGCATATCAGCATTATTGCACACGGCAGGGCCGGGAATATAATTTTTAAGTAAACAGTTGAAGCAATTACCAACAACTTTTGTAAATTTAATTTACGTCGAAGCCCACCTCGTTTTTAAGCGCCGTACCAAAAAATAAAAGAATTTAGTTGCCTGCTACTCAAAAAAAACGCTGGATGGAAAATAGTATCATTTGAAATCATTTCATGGCCTGGCGTTGTCAGGACCACCTGCTCTTTAAATTAATAAAACAACTTATAAAATGCAAAGCAAAGCTGCAACTGTAGACAATTATTTAAAGGAAGTAACCGGTGACAGGCTCCAGGCACTCATTGAAATAAGAAAGCTATGTCTACTTGAACTTGTAGGTTATGAGGAAACCATGCGTTATGGCATGCCATGTTATCAAAAAAATGATGTTGTTGAAGTAAGTTTTGCCAATCAAAAAAATAACATTGCCCTTTATATATTGAAACACGACGTAATGGAAACTTACAAAGCTGAATTAAAAGGAGCGAGTACAGGTAAAGGTTGTATCCGTTATACTAAACCAGCTACTATAGATTTTGAAGTGGTGCGCAAACTATTGGCAGGCACCTATCGTTCCAAAAGTATTATTTGCGGTTGATGAAATTGTAAATTATGATACAACAAATAACAAATCCGGGATCCTAAGGTTCTTCTGGGGTATATTTTTTCCTGTCGCTTCAATGTGTGTCTCGTTTTATTTTTACTTCAGATCAATCTAATTACAACAAATAAAATGAAAAAAGTAACTGGTATTGGCGGTATTTTTTTTAAATGCAAAGACCCCGAAAAAATGAATGATTGGTATAAAACCCATCTTGGTTTGAATACTACTAAATACGGAACAAGTTTTGAATGGCGCGAGAATGAAAACCCCGGGAAAAAAGGCATTACTCAATGGAGCACTTTTGCTGAAAAAACGAAATACGTTGAACCATCCGGCAAAGATTTTATGATCAATTACCGGGTTGACAACCTTAAAGCACTGTTAGCGCAATAAAGAAAAGAAGGGGTCACCATAACAGACGAAATACAGACTGAAGAGTATGCAAAATTTGTGCATATAATGGATGTAGAGGGGAATAAGGTTGGGCTCTGGGAGGCAAAATAATGTTGAGTTGGAATCCGGGTTGCTGGCAAAACCAATCATTCAGCTATTTTAAAGAACGTTACAACTATTTTTTTGTGCAATGAAATAACTTATATTTATAAAGCTTTAGTGTACAACCGTACAGGTAAACAATCCGGTAATGAGAACCATTTGCCCGGACAATTTAGCGCTGTATTCGTTCCCTGTCCAACTACAACATTCCGTATTCAGGTTGGTTTCGTTTAATTGCTGAGATTTTGCACATTCAGGAATTGAATGACACATTGCAATATTTCAATACCCTGTAAAATCAATCACTAACTGTAACTAATCAATTCAAATAAAATGAAACAATTATTAAAAACGTTGCTGGTATTTGGCGTCAGCACTGCTATGATTGCCTGCAACAACGCAACAGACAAAAAAGCTGATTCTGCGGCAACAACAGATACTACAACTGCCAGCAAGGATACCACTGCCCTTGCACCCCCTCCTGCCCCGGTTTTCAAGCCCTTTGATGTAATGGAAATTTCTCATACTGTAAAAGATTATGATAAATGGAGACCTGCTTTTAACACAGATTCCGTTGCCCGTCGCGCAAGTGGACTGGAAGATATCGTGGTAGGCAGAGAGGAAGGTCATCCGAATAATATTATGATTGCGCTCATGGCTTCAGACGTATCTAAAGCAAAAGCTTTTGCAGCAGATCCAAGATTGAAGGATGTTATGCAAAAAAATGGTGTTGTTTCAAAACCTGTTATCAACTACTGGCATGTAATACGCTATAATCCCGATTCAAAAGAAAAACAATGGGTGGAGGTTACACACAAGGTGAAAGACTTTGATAAATGGCTAAAAGTTTTTGACGAAGAAGGAACTGCCACCCGGGCCAGTTTTGGTTTGATTGATGTAGTGATGGCCAGGGGCATAGCAGATTCAAATTTGGTTCAGTTGGTATTTGATATAAAAGATATGGCAAAGTCAAAAGCCAGGATGAATGACCCTGCGCTTAAAAAAATAATGATGGATGCAGGTGTAATCGGCGCTCCGAAAATGGTAACTTTTAAAACAGCTGATCAATAGTTTTTGTAACACATTTTATTCCTTGTTCGCCGGTTTTTTAACCGGCGAATTTTTTTATTGATACCGAAAGCCAGCCCGCATAAAAAACATTTGCAGTGCCGGAGAATGAATTTCCGTGTTCAACTATTAACTTCTATATTACGGTATGAATACTATAAATCGTTAAGCATTCTTTAAATGATTATCATCCGGGTAGATAACAGCAATGCATCAATAGTGTTTGATCTTTTTGATAGGTACAGGATGTTTTATCATCAGCCTTCAGACATTGTACTTGCGAAAAATTTTATCCTGGAAAGACTAAATAACAATGAATCAATAATATTCGTTGCGTGGGATGAAAAAAATTCAAAGCCAGTGGGCTTTACCCAGCTATATCCTGTTTATTCTTCTGTGCGGGCTGTCAAAAATTGGCTATTGAATGATCTATTTGTTGACGAAACATATCGCAAACAGGGAATTGGCGAAAAATTGATCAGGGCCGCAATGCATTTTGCAAAAGATAATCACGCAAAATATGTGGAACTTTCTACCGCTACCGATAACCATATAGCGCAAAAATTATATGAACAGATTGGATTCACCAAACAAGTAACTGATACAGATTTTTATTCTTACAGGATGGGTTTACTATGATTTGCGTTTTCAAACCATTCACTATAAAATTGAATGATGGAAAATAATCTAAAATTGTTTGCAGATGACAAATGGCAGATCGATACTGTCACGAGCGATTTCTTCAGCATCTTCAATAATACCCATGCAAGAAAACCTGACTGGAGTATTCTTTATAAAATTTATATTCCTGAAGCGATCATTATTAAGAAAACCAGTCTTTCTGAAACAGTATATGGACTTGCAAATTTCATGGAACCGAGACAACTTCTACTTACCAATGGCACCCTTATCGATTTCAGCGAATGGGAGTTGAACGAAGAAACAATCATCACCGGGCGGATTGCACAACGATTTTCCAGGTACCAGAAAACAGGATGTTTAAATGGTAATAATTTTACAGCATATGGTACCAAACTTTTTCAATTTATAAAAACCAGTAATGGCTGGAGAATAACTGCAATGGTTTGGGAAGATGATTAATCACCGAACAATCCAATATTCGATTGCCTCTTTCTGGAAGCAATCTATTTATACAAGACCTGCACGGCTGACTGGATTAAAGAATTGATTGAATTAATCCCTATCCAGGGTGCCTTTGGCGGGAGCGCAAAACGGACAGTTTTACGGGGCAATTTGGACAGCATTCATTGGTATCTTTGTTCAAATTACTAAAATGAAAAAGGCAGTAATAGTCGTTCCTGAAGGACAGGTAAATCTCAGCAGTATCAGCGGTTCATTCGAAATACTGAACCGGGCCAACAAGTATTGGCAAAAACTGGGACATCCATCATTGATGACTGTACAAGTTGCCGGTACAGCAAAAGAAATAGTGCTAAGTAATGGCTTGTTCAGTATTCATCCTGTTCCGATAAAACAACTCAAGAAAAATGATTTGATAATATTGCCTTCACTTTCTTACGACTATAAAAATGTGATTCGTGAGAATAAAGAATTGATCCAATGGATCAGGGAACAGTATCAGGAGGGGGTCGAAATAGCCAGTATTTGTACCGGTGCCTTTCTGTTGGCAGCCACCGGCTTATTGGATGGCAAAACCTGTTCAACTCATTGGAATGCGGCCGATGATTTCAGGAAAATGTTCCCTCGTACAGATTTGCAAGCCGATAAATTAATTGTGAGCGGTCATGGCCTTTATACTAACGGTGGGGCATATTCCTTTTTAAACCTGCTATTGTTCTTAATTGAAAAATATTTTGACCGTTCCACCGCTATCTATTGTTCCAAAGTCTTCCAGGTTGAAATGGACAGGGATTCTCAATCGCCATTTTTTATTTTCCAGGAACAAAAAAATCATGGGGATGAACTGGTGCAGGAAGCACAATCCTTTATTGAAGAAAACAGGGCTGAAAAAATTTCTTTTGAAAAATTGGCAACAAAACTCGCCATCAGCAGGAGAAATTTCGACCGGCGCTTTATCAAAGCTGTTGGCAACACACCGTTAGAATATATGCAACGCGTAAAAGTGGAATTTGCAAAAAAAGCCCTGGAGCATGGACGTAAAACCGTCTTTGAAGCAATGATTGAATCTGGCTACTCGGATGATAAGGCCTTCCGGGAAGTCTTTAAAAAATTTGCAGGAATTTCCCCGTTGGATTACCGGGCCAGGTTTAATAAACAGCAGGCTTTGGTTTAACTACAAACACCATTATCAGTCCATCAGAAATATTGACTGCCGAAAAATTTACTAAATAGCGACTTTGATATGCCAGCAATAACCTTAAAAATGAAAAAATGATTTATATCACCCAACTGATTTACCTGATAGAAGGACAGGAAGCCGTATTTGAACAATTTGAAACCATTGCTATTCCAGCCATTTCAAAATACAATGGTGAACTTTTATTACGCGTGCGACCTGCAAAGCTTGATTATATAGAAAGCAGTATAGAAACTCCTTATGAAATTCATTTGGCAAGTTTTAATTCTGAAAATGATTTTAATAATTTTATGCAAGATGAAGAGCGGAAACGATTTCTGTACCTGAAGGAACAATCCATTAAATCAGTATGGTTGATCAAAGGAAATAAGCTGTGAAAATGTGTTAGGCTTGAAAAATTCGTATACAGCCGGTAATAGTCCGAACGCTTCTTTACATAAATTGCCTTCAATTATTATTCAATCTGCCGTTGGTTTTTTATAGTGATTTCCAGTTTTCGTATTTGTTTTAATTGTTAGCGGTAGTAAATAATATGTATTCAATTACCGAGCAATAAAATTCACTATTTTTTATATCAATAAAATTTTTTACAATGGAACACAATGCAATATCAATCCGGCCATTTATAGGTGCCAAAGATTTTGATCTGTCAAGAAGCTTTTACCGCGACCTTGGCTTTGACGAAACGGTTTTGTTTCCTGAAATGTCTGTTTTTAAATCAAAGGAGTTGGCTTTTTACCTGCAAGACGCTTATGTAAAAGATTGGATCGACAATACCATGGTTTTTATGGAAGTGGCGGACATCAATTATTTCTGGAAAGAACTAGAGGCATTGAACCTGCCCGCAAAATATGAAACTGCAAAACTAACTCCCATACGACAATTTGCCTGGGGCAAAGAATGTTATATTCATGATCCATCGGGCATTTGCTGGCATTTTGGAGAGTTTTCAAAATAGTCTGCCGGATTACTTTGTGTTAAAATATTTTAGCTGAAGCTGTTGCCGGATGTCCAGAACTATTCCCCCAAACAGTGTTTATTTTTTCCATAAAATTCACAATAATTAATAATCTGAATGCTTTTATGTAAACAATGCAAGACTTGGTAAGAGTAGTATCAAAATGTAGTTTTTAACTGCATAAGCAGATGAATGCATATTTTTGACCCACACAAATCAATGTATTATACTTCATCCAATTTTATAACCACTAACGCCAAGTAACCTGCATGAGAAATATCCACTGCAAAAACGCTTTTTACCTGCCACGGTCTTGTTTGTTGATATTTACTTTGAGTCTCTTCTGCTATATAACGACCGTTGCACAAAATACAAAGCCCGTTTTTCATTATACAGTATCAATGCCGGGAATAGCGTCTCACAGCTTTCATGTTGTACTCAATAGCGGTGGGTTTTCACAGGACAGTATCTATTTTAAATTGCCTCAATGGATGCCTGGTTATTACCAGCTCATGAATTATGCAAAATCCCTGGAAAATTTTTCTGCAAAAGACAAATCCGGGAAAAACATTGCAGTTCAGAAAATAAATGAAGATACCTGGCTTATCAGCACCGCTAAAAAATCCTCCTTTGTATTGAGTTACGATATTAAAACCAGCCGGCAGTTTGTTGCAAATAGTTTTATAGATAGTTCACACGCCTATATTGTTCCGGGCGCTCTTTTCTTATATGCAGATGGATTTATAAAAAGACCCGTCACTGTAAAAATTATTCAAAACAGCAACTGGAACCGCGTGGCAACCGGGTTGGAGACTGTAAAGGGAAGTTCAAATGAATTCAGTGCAACGGATTTTGATGTGCTGTATGATTCTCCGCTGCTGATCGGCAATCTGGAAGAACTTCCATCTTTTAGAGTAAACGGAATTGAGCATCGCTATATTGGTTATAAGATGGGATCCTTCGACAGGGTTGCATTCATGAATAAATTGAAAAAAATTGTGGAAGCTTCTGTTGCTGTCATAGGCGATATTCCTTACAATCAATATACATTTATTTATATTGGCAAAGGTGGTGGTGGCATTGAGCATCTGAATAACACTACTGTCAGCTTTGATGACAAAGGATTGAACAGTGAAGCCGGAACAAACCGGGTGATGAATTTCCTGGCGCATGAATATTTCCATCACTATAATGTAAAACGCATCAGGCCGCTGGAACTGGGGCCGTTCGACTATCAAAAAGAGAATCGTACCAACCTGCTTTGGGTAAGTGAAGGCATATCTGTTTATTACGAATACATGATAACGAAACGGGCAGGCATTTGTACGGAGCACGCGTTGTTCAATAACTTCGAAAATAATATTAATAATATTGAGAACAATCCCGGCCGGCTGCAACAATCATTGATACAAGCCAGTTATGAAACCTGGAGTGATGGTCCTTTTGGCAACCAGGGAAAAGATTCTGGCAAAGCCATTTCTTATTATGAAAAAGGGCCGCTGGTTGGACTTATGCTGGATCTCGCAATTCTTCATTCCACTCATAACCAAAGATCGTTGGATGATGTGATGAGGTTGTTGTACCAGCAATATTATAAAAAATGGCAACGCGGCTTCACAGATGCAGAATTTCAACAGGCATGCGAAAATGTGGCGGGCACATCGCTTACTGCGCTTTTTGAATATGTATACACTACCAGGGAACTCGATTATGATAGTTACCTGCAATATGCAGGATTAAAACTGGAACGTATAAATGATCCTGCATCCCCCGATAAAAAATTTGTCATTAAACAAACCGACAATATATCTTCAGAGCAATCGGCTACATTGCAGGCTTGGCTGGGTAAACGATAAAATTGGCAGGGAATAAAAACATTATGCACATGCTGGCTAATTTGTCAGCCGGATCAAATGAATGAGAAGATTTCTTTAAAAATTCGTATTTGCATAACTGTTATAGCAGCAATGGTTATCTGGTCACCGCTGGCCTGGAATTATTTAAGTGGTGCTGTGCCCAGTCATCATATATTGAATCGAAAATATTTGCCCGCAATATCCAACTGGTGGGGCGCGGTTTCATTTCCTGTGCTTACCTGGTTGCTACTCTATCGTATTTAACAGCGATTGAAGCATGGCATTACCAGGTGCAGTGATTTACTTATTTGTCCGCAGAATGAACCTTTATCTGCTTACCGGATACTGGCAAGCCGAAATAAATTCTAAAATCAATCATCAAAAGAAATCAATAATCTTCAATAGTTGTATCGTACACTTCAACGCACGGTTCAATATTCACAGGCATTTGGCTTAGTATTATCTTTGTTGTATAAACAAAAATAGATGAGTGACAGAATCAAAAGCCTGTTGATTTATGCCGGCAAATGTGTTTTCGCCACCCTGATGGTATTCATTGTTTCCTCATTACTCAATTACAAGGATCTTGGCTGGTGCTTAATTTCCGTCATTCTGGTATTATCTCCCGATGGAAAAGACGCCCTTTCACTGGCATTTACGAGGATCAAAGCAAATTTGGTTGGCGCTGGTGTAGGGGTACTGAGTTTATTAATTTCCACCACTAACATGTGGATTTTAAGTGCGGCACTTGCAGTTACAATCTCCCTTTGTTACCTCTTGAAATTTGATACTGCCATGAAATCGGCGTTGGCCGCTACCATCATCATCATGTTGCATGAAGAAGGTAAACATATATGGGATACAGCAATTGAACGGTTGATAGCTGTAGTTGCAGGATGCTTGCTGGGGCTGATCATTACATTCATTTTCCATTTTAAAGAAAACAACGATAAGAAATTAGCCAGTGAGGAAGAGGCGTAATTTTAAACATTTTGGCAACTGTAACTGGTGGGCAAGCTATTATTATCTTTACATTCAATGAAGAAGTTGATTCTTACATCTGGTGAAGGGCCACCAGTTTCTTTAAACGCTCAATTTTAGAAGATCTTTTTAAATTTCATATCATGCGAATATACCTTGTTCTGCTATTACTGATTTTGCTGGTGAATCAACAGGCTTCTGCCCAAACATCACAGGGAACAGTTATCCGAAAATATTGTGAACAGCATTTTGATACCATTATCAGTGAATTTACTTCTCTGCTGTCGCTGTCCAATGTTGCGGCAGACCCGGAAGGTTTGCAAAAAAGCGCGGCCTTTATTATGACCATGATGAATAAACGCAAAATCCGGAATGTTCAATTACTGAATGGAATATCGGCCGGCGTAGCGCCGGTGATATATGGCGAAGTGCTGGTACCGGGTGCAAAGCAAACGCTTATTTTTTATGCTCACTATGACGGACAACCGGTAAACCCCTTGCAATGGGCAAAAGGTCTTGATCCTTTTCACCCGGTATTATTTTCAGGTGCACTGGATAAAGCTGGAACCAATATTGATTTTCCAGCGAATGGTACCTATAATAAAGACTGGAGAATATATGCACGTGGTGCCTCAGATGATAAGGGCGGTGTGGATGCTATACTAAATGCATATGATGCAATCGTGAAAACGGGCACTCAACCTACCTGCAATCTCAAATTTTTCTTTGAAGGAGAAGAGGAAGCTGGTTCACCACATCTTCATGAAATATTAGAAAAACACCTTTCATTGCTGCAGTCTGATCTTTGGATCATCTGTGACGGACCTGTCCACCAATCAGGAAAAAAACAGATTGCATTTGGTGTAAGGGGCGATACCCATCTAGATTTGACTGTCTACGCATCCAAACGACCCTTGCACAGTGGGCATTACGGCAATTGGGCCCCCAATCCCGCGATGATGCTGGCAAAATTACTGGCCTCTATGAAAGATGATAATGGCAAAGTGGTTATAAAAGGATTTTATGATGATGTAATTCCTTTAAGTCCGTATGAAAAGAAAGCATTGTCAGATGTTCCTTCTGTAGATGAACAAATGAAGAATGAGTTAGGCATCAATACAATTGAATCACCTGGCCATACGCTTAGCGAATCGATCAATCTGCCATCGCTCAACATCAATGGCATGCAAAGCGGTAATGTTGGAAAGATGGCATCCAACCAGATTCCTACATATGCAACGGCAGTAATCGATTTAAGACTGGTATTGGGCAATGATTGGAAAAGGCAGCAACAAAAAGTTATTGATCACATAAAGAGCCAGGGCTATTACGTGACCGATACGGAACCAACAGACGATGAAAGAAAGCAATATCCAAAGATCATTAAAGTAATTCGGGGAGAAGATGGCATGAATGCCCAACGCACTTCAATGGACCTGCCCATCATAAAAAAAGTAATTGCAGCAGTTCAAACCACAACCAGTGACAAAGTAGTTCTGCAACCAACCATGGGCGGTAGTCTGCCGTTGTTTTTATTTGAGCAAATATTAGGAGCAAAAACAATTACAGTGTCTATTGCCAATCATGATAACAACCAGCATGCAGAAAATGAAAATATTCGGATTGGCAATTTATCAGATGGTATTGAAACAATGGCATCGCTGATGTTACTCAAATATTGATTCTTGCTAATTTTAATTTTGACTACAACAATTTACGTTTAGATAGTATCAATGGGTAACAACAAAATAGTTACAACAACGTTTCTGTTCATTCAGTTTAAACGTTAGTTTTTCATTGTAATGATTTAATTAAGAACCGTATCAAATGAAAAGTACATACAAACTCTATGTCATCTGTTTATAAAGTATCATTCTATTGAGCAAAGAATTATAAATAAGCATTAATTTAATTCGCGATTTTCAGCAACAAATTTTTCCCCTTATATAAGCATCCTACTATCAGGAAATGCAGAATGACCGTGTATTGAAACAGGTAGTACCATGTTGAGGTTGCCAATAAATGTGTATTTAAAGTGTGCCTCCTGCCGGAATAATTTCGCTGTAAATCTTAACTTGCTGTCGCATGATATGCCCCGGAAAATCCGGGATTTATTATGTCGCATTCTTCATTATTATATAATAAGTATATGGCACAAAATAAGACTGTTGAAACAAAGGAAAGCGTTAGCAAATATTTAAACAGCCTCAAAGACAAACAAAGAAAACAGGATTGTACGGCAATTATTGAATTGATATCTGCACACACCGGCTTGCCTCCAAAAATGTGGGGAACAGCCATCGTTGGTTTTGGTAGTTATCATTATGTTTATGAAAGCGGGCGTGAAGGTGATGCTCCATTGGTGGGATTTTCATCGAGGGCAAATGCGATCACACTTTATCTTGGTTCCACATTTGAAAAAAGAGATGAGTTACTTGCTAAATTTGGCAAACACAAAACGGGCAAGGGATGTATTTATATTCAGAAACTGGCAGATATTGATACCACAGTACTGGCTTCCATGGTAAAAAATTCCGTCAATAATTCCCGGAAGAAATAGCCTGCATAGTAGCCAAATCTTTGAACAACGCATTGCGAAAAATATCTAAGTTGTTTATAGCTGGAAGACATTAAAAAAAACCTACTTTCAGGAAAAATTCCTCATGCCTTTCAAATTTTTTGTTCTTGTACTGACAGTTGCATTGTTCTTTCTGCCATTTTCATCTCCCTGCCAACCAAAATACATCGCGGAAGTAAAACAGGCGGCCGTTGCTTTGTACAATACTTTTGACCAGCTTCAAAGAAGATCGGCTTCGCTGGCATTTACAGATACTGCAAGATTAAAATGGAACAATCTGCCGGTGGGTCTTCGTGCAAGGGCAGGTACCGGTATTGGGAACATGACCATCGAACAAAGAAAACTGGTTCACCGGGTGCTGTCGGCATCACTCAGTTCCCAGGGATATCTCAAGGCCACCAGCATTATGCACCTCGATGATTTGCTGAACCGCTATTTTGATAGTTTGTATTACAAAAAAGAAATCGACGATACCACTTATCGAATGATGCAATCATTGCAATGGTCGCACCGGAATTTCTTCTTTGCTTTTTTTGGTGCACCTACCGATAATACCTGGGGATATAAACTGGAGGGACATCACCTGTCTGTAAATTTTACATTTGTCAATGGCACTCTTTCCGTAACGCCATTCTTTATTGGTACTGACCCTGCGGAATATCCCAATACAGAATATGCAGGATGGCGGGTATTGGGAGAAGAAGAAGATCTTGGAATAAAACTCATCCATCTGTTATCTCCCGCTCAACAGAAAAAAGCCACGATGAGTTCTGCGGTACCGGGAGACATCATTACGGGAGCAGAAAGTGGAAAGCGACTGGTTGATAATTGGGGAATTACAGCAGCAGAATTAAATGAAGAACAGCGTTCTGTTTTACAATACATCGTCCGCGAGTATGTATTCAATATGGAATACGAAAAGGCCACAGCTGAATATAATAAAATAATAAAAGCAGGTATTGGCAAAATATATTTTGGCTGGATTGGATCTTACGATGAATCCAAACCGCATTATTTTATATTGAATGGCCCGGGCTTTTTAATTGAATTCGACAACAATGGCTTTGAAGGCAGGGCGAACCATATACATACCATTTGGAGAGAAAAGGGCAATGAATACGGTGAAGACGTTTTAAGAAATCATTACTTGTCTGAAAAACACTAATGCACTTCATTATCGTATAGCAAACAGTTAAAAAGAAAGACTTACCGCGCAATGAGTTTTAGCTATAATCATTGTTCATGCTTGTATAAACCCCGCCATTAGAACAAAATTTTTAAATGAATCAACCAGAACCGAATGCTTTATTATCAATCCTCAATCAATCCAAGTGAAAATCTGTGTAGCGCAAACCAAACCGATTAAGGCAAACATTGACTTTAATATCACTCAGCATAAAAAAACGATCAACCTCGCCGTTGTAAATAGTGCTGAGTACATATTTTTCCCGGAACTTTCACTTACTGGGTATGAACCTGCGCTTGCTGCTGAACTGGCCACAACCGCGGACGATAAACGTTTTTATGATTTTCAAAAAATCAGTAATGATAAAAAAATATCTATTGCGGTAGGAATGCCCTTAAAAACCCATAATGGTACCCGGATTGGCATGATTATATTTGAACCGGATCTGCAGAGGAAGATATATTGTAAACAATATCTACATGCCGACGAATACCCATACTTTATAAAAGGCGATGAGCAAGTCTTTCTGGCTTGTCAAAAGATCGCCATTGCTATCTGTTATGAAATATCGGTTCCGGCGCATATTGAACAGGTACATAAAAATGCTGCAACAATATATATTGCCAGTGTAGCAAAATCTGTAGCGGGAATGAATAAGGCGATTGAACAACTGGCAGGTATTGCAAAAAATTATTCCATGACGGTACTGATGTCCAATTGTGTTGGCCATTGCAACGATTTTGATTGCGGGGGCAAATCATCTGCCTGGAACAATAAAGGTGAATTGCTGGGCCAGCTGGAAGAAAATTCAGAAGGGCTTCTAATAATAGATACAATCAGCGAAACCGCTGTTGTTGTAACCTTGTGATGCGAGGGGGTAACCAAAGAGACCTTCACTGAACTATCATGCAACCATTGCATTGCAAACCATCCTTTGTTGTTTAAAAAATTCTCTGATTAACACCAGCACCCCTTTCGGTAGTTATCATCAATCAAAACAGCTGTGGTCAATTGTCCCCATTTATTAAAGGCCCGCATCACAATGAACCATGATTGTTGCTCCATGCATAAGGTATATTTTTTGTACGATTACGAAAAATAGTTCAAATGAGAGGTTATCATACTTACAAAGATTGTATAGAGGCATGTTTGAAATGTGCCGCCATCTGCCATCATTGTGCATCTTCCTGTACACAGGAACCTGAAATAAAAATGATGGCTGGTTGTATTCTCATGGACATGCAATGTGCTGCCATTTGCAATGCCGCCGCACAACTGATGAGTCTTGGTAGTGATCGTGCGAAAGAGATATGCAATATTTGTGCAGATATCTGTGCACAATGCGCTGAAGAATGTGGAAAGCACCAAACTGAACACTGCCAGGAATGTGCAACCGCTTGCAGAGAATGTGCTGCTGCCTGTCGTGCGATGTAAAAAACTTCATCAGCTATGCAATCATCATAGATCCGCCAGCAGTTTGCAGTTTCCCATGAAGAAATTTTTAATGCCTGCACCAAACCATCGATCCTGAAACGCCGGCTTTTCAAAACAGCTTTCATCCAGGCTTTATGAATCAATATAGACCTCAGGGAAAGTGGCAAGTATTCAATTGTTGAATCGAACAATCAATTAAAACTGAGCTTTGTGGATTTTTCTTGAAATTATTAGACCATGCAGACTCGTATTTAGTTTGCGGGGCCTACGTTATTTTGATGGAACCAGTTATATAATTGTTGAAATTGAACCGGTACCTTAGGGTTCAGCATTAATATTAACACAATCCGGTATTGATACCCGTAAGACAGAAAAAACTTGCACGATATGTTGAAAAATCTGGAAAATGTAATAGAAATAAACCGGCTACTCCTTCTCAAAAATCATAAGTATTATACTCTCACCAAACACATAAATGTATTGCAAATCAGTCTATGCAAACATTACTTTATCGGGCACTTAACGTTTGCTTTTACTTTGTGAGAACGCATTCCAGAAGCCACTCATTTGTTACTACGCCAGATACATAAAATTGATAAAGCCTGGGATAGCAGTTATGCTCACCAAAAGTTTTTTCGTACGGTTGCTCCCACTTCACGAACCGTTAGTGTAAGCGGAGAAAATTATTTCGCAGCCAGATTGCGGAAATTTCTCGCTTAAATAATAGAACTCAGAATAATTTTTGGTATAACTTGGGGGCTGTCATACTCAATACCCGACTTCAAATTCCCGGTTATGAAAAAAATAATCATACATTTTTTATCCTTCTTGTTATTTGGGCAGATAATGGCGCAACAAAAAACAATACAGGAGCGACTTGGTTATTCCAGGGATACCAAATTATTGATCATTCATGCAGATGACCTGGGTGTTGCTCAATCTGAAAACGCGGCCAGTATTGAAGCCATCGAGAAAGGAAGTGTCAGCTCGGGTAGCATAATGGTGCCATGCCCATGGATGGGTGATATTGCGGCTTACGCCAGGGCTCATCCTACAACAGACCTGGGGCTTCATCTTACTTTGACCAGTGAATGGAAAAATTATAAATGGGGACCGGTTACGCCTGTGAATGAAGTGCGTAGTCTTGTAGATGCCAATGGGTTTTTATACAATGATACAGACAGTTTATTCATGCATGCAAAGCAAGCAGATATTGAAAAAGAAATCAGGGCACAGATAGAAAGAGCCAGGCAATTTGGAATAGACCCAACACATTTCGATGCGCACATGGGTTGCCTGTTTATTTCACCGGCTTATCTTCAATTGATAATTAAAATGGGGAGGGAATACAAAGTCCCGGTACTCCTCAATACAGAAGCGTTTAAGTTATTGTACAATTTGGATCTCAGTAAATACATCAGTGATAAAGAAATTGTAGCCGATAAGATATTTATGGCACAGCCTAACGACTATAAAAACGGAATGAATAAGTTCTACCCGGCTGTTTTTAAATCATTGCAACCAGGCCTTAGCGTTATATTGTTACATGCTGCTTATGAAACTGCAGAGATGCAGGCAGTAACCATTGATCACCCTGATTATGGTGCTGCCTGGCGCCAGGCAGATTTTAATTTTTTCACCAGTGCCGAATGCCGCAGCCTGCTGGAGCAACAAAAGATCAAAGTAATTACCTGGAAAGAAATCAGGGACAAATTATTCAGATAACAAAGATGGAAGCAACCAGTCAAAATAAATTTGCTTACCCATTAACGGTAACCGCAGCAGACATTGATGAAATGGGCCATGTTAACAATGTGGTATATCTGCGCTGGGTGCAGGATGCTGCCGCAGCACACTGGAACCATATCGCTGCGCCCGCTCTAAAAAAAACTTGTGCATGGGTGGTAGTAAGACATGAAATTGACTACCTGCAACCCGCACGGCTCAGCGATTCTTTAATAGCCTACACATGGGTAGGTGATCACGCTGGTGCAAAGTCAAGCCGCTATGTTGAGATTTTTCATGCAGTCAACCATACCAAGCTGGCAACAGCAAAAACAACCTGGTGCCTGCTGGATGCTGTCAGTCTTCGTCCCAAAAGAATCGATGCAGCAATATTTGCGGTGTTGAAATAATATGGTTCTGTATAACTTTACAAAATGGCAGAAGATTTACAAATCATACAGGGTACTAAAACTGAACAATACCTGGCATTGTTGCCGCAGATCAATGCATTGATAGAAACTGAACCCGACCTGATCGCCAATCTCGCCAACTCAATTGCCGCGCTTAAAGAACAATTTGGTTGGTTCTGGATTGGCTTTTACCTGGTAAAGAACAATGAACTGGTATTGGGTCCATTCCAGGGACCTGTCGCCTGTACGCGCATCCGCAAAGGAAGAGGTGTTTGCGGAAGCAGTTGGGAACAGGCAAAGACATTGATAGTTCCGGATGTGGAAAAATTTCCGGGACATATTGCCTGCAGCAGTTTATCCAAATCGGAGATAGTGGTACCCGTTATAAGAAACCATGAAGTGATTGCTGTACTTGATGTAGATAGTTCCGCACTGGATGATTTTGATGAAACAGATAAAAAATTTCTGGAAGCAATAGTAGAGATGATTAAATTTAATTATTCACAGGAAGCTCCCCAACTATAATTTAAACTCAAAGGAGGTGCCTGCATCCGCAGGCATGACGGCAAGTGCCAAATTAATCACTGACCTGCATCATCTATTAATCACTTAGCTGTTTATACTATTTGATTAGCATATCCCGGATACGCATACGCAATAAGCAAGTAACAGTAATGTAAGTTACACGTCCTTCCCGCGAAAGCGGGAACCTCTTCACCGAAAGCGGGAACCTCTTCACCGAAAGCTGGAACCTCATTAGCGAAAGCGCGAACCCCATAAAAAATACATCTTATTTCTCTCCCAGTAATTTGTCAATGGTAGCTTCGAATTCCTTTACATACTGCGTGTAGTGTTCACCGGTAGCAGGCCCGTTGAAGCCCGTATCCAGTTTGCGCACATTCCCCTTTTTATCGAGTACTACAGATGAAGGAAATGTTTTAATTTCTGTTAACTGGGGCAGGGTCTTCTGCGTTTTCAGTGAATCATTTACCGTAACGCCGGTTAGCAATATGGGATATTGAACATTAAACCGCTGCTGGAACTTTTTCAAACTCTTTATGGAACGTTCCGTGTCTGTACTGTATTCATAAGCCAGGGAAACAATTTCAACACCGCGTTGCTTGTTCTTATTATAATAATCACTGAGAAAGGCAGTTTCATCCATGCAATTAGGACACCAGCTACCCATGATCTGCAATACCACTACTTTATTTTTGAATCGCGCATCATTAATGGATATTGGCTTGCCATCTAAATCATTAAAAGTAAAATTCAGTTTGTCTTCTCCTGGTCGCAGGTACATCGCTGCTTCTTCATATGAAAGTGTGGCCGTATCGTTTCTAATTGCCGTCCATGTTTCTTTTCCCGCTGCTCCGGCATAATGCCAGCCACTGCTGATTGTATTATTATTCTCAATTTTAGCGGTAAACAAATATGCATGACCGCCATCGAAGCAGGAAAGCATTAACGAATCGCCGTCAAGTACTCCTTCCAGGTAACGATAATCACCTGTAGGCGTTAAAAATGTGCCGGCAACAGCATTGCCTTGTTGTTTAAATTCCGCAACGGAGAGAGACGACATTTGATTAGTACTGACAAAATTGGCTGACCAACGGCCCGCGATGTTTTTATCGGTAGATTTCGATACGGCAAATCGGCGTTTGTCAGGAACAGCAGTAAAAGGTATGACCTGTGTTTTTTCAGATCCTCCCTTTATCCAGATACCTGTCAATTCATTCCCTGTTCTCCTGAGTCTGAATTGTGATTCAAATACCGGCATCTGCACAATTATTGAATCGGCTTTTAACGCTATATTTTTCACTTTAATTCTTTCTGCCGCGTTTCGTATATACCAGACCGTTTTACCTTTTTCCTTTTTCCATTCAAAATTGAAAACGATATTGTGCCCGTCTGCACGATGTATACTTCCAAGCCACCAATCCGGGTTGCCGGCCCGCTGCGAAAAAACAGGAAAATGGATCAATATTAAAATAACAGATGGTAATATTTTCGTCATACGATGATTTAATCATTGCAATGATAAGTCAAAAAACAAAATAAAATGAGTCCGTTTAACGACATTAAATATTTTTAACATTATCCTACTTGGTTTATAGAGTAATCATAAGTTGGAAATTGAATAACTTGCCGGATGCTTCAGACGATATCGCTGGTAATAAAAGGAAAAGTGCAGGGTGTTTATTACCGGCAGACCACGCAGGAAAAAGCAACCATGTTGGGTATAACAGGCACCGTAAGAAACTTACCTGATAGAAATGTAAAAGTTATTGCTACGGGTACCCGGGAAAAACTAGATGTGTTAATAGACTGGTGCAGGCAGGGACCTTCAAGAGCTGAAGTAAGTAGTATTGATATCTCCGATGAACCTTTACAGGAGTTCAAAGATTTTAGCATTGTGAGGTGATTCCTATATAATTATCGGCCCATAGTCAGATTATAACCAACAAATGCCACAGCTTTCTATAAGTTGAATACAAGATCAGTATCGTTATAAAGCACAAGTGTGCTAGCTGCTTACCTGCAGGCAGGCGTAACAATGCCTGATTCAAATCCAATGCTGTTGCCAAAAAAATTATTTAAGGTTGACCAGCATATCTGCTGTCATCTTAGCTAAATCATATTCCTGTTTCCAGCCCCAGTCTTTGCGCGCTACCGAATCATCAATGCTCTGTGGCCAGCTATTGGCAATGTTTTGCCGGTAGTCGGGTTGATAGGAAATGGTAAAATCAGGAATATGCTTTTGTATAGCGATTGCAATTTCATTGGGAGAAAAACTCATGCCCGATAAATTATATGAGGTGCGCACAGAGATGGATGCGGCGGGTGCTTCCATCAGTTCAATGGTTGCCCGGATGGCATCCGGTATATACATCATGGGCAGGTATGTATCCTCCTTTAAAAAACATTCATATTTTTTTTCTTCCAGCGCCTCATGAAATATTTCTATCGCGTAATCGGTAGTGCCGCCACCGGGTGCAGATTTATAAGAAATCAAACCCGGGTAGCGAATACTTCTTACGTCTACCCCATACCGTTGGAAAAAATAATTACACCAGAATTCACCTGCATATTTACTGATACCATAAACAGTAGTCGGCTCAATAATAGTTTGCTGCGGACAATTCTGTTTTGGGCTGGTAGGACCAAACACTGCGATGGAACTGGGCCAGTATACTTTTTGAATTTTTTCTTCCCTGGCAATGTCCAGCACATTTAACAGACCGGTCATATTAAGGTTCCAGGCAAGATTGGGATTTTTTTCTCCTGTTGCTGAAAGAATGGCCGCCAATAAATATATCTGTGTAAAATTTTGACGAATCACCTGCACGTGCAGCATTTCCTTATTCATTACATCCAGGCTCACATAAGGACCAGTTCCTTCCAGCAAAGGATTTTGCTCACGCAGATCTGAGGCTACCACATTGCCATTACCATATATTTTTCTTAAAGCGAGTGTAAGCTCCACTCCTATTTGCCCCGAAGCCCCAATCACCAGTATTTTGTCTTTAATAACTGACATGCATTAATATTTAATGACAGCAAAAATATCCTATAATATGAAACAAACAAGATGTATATTAGTAAGTATCATTTCATCTATAACACCTGGCGTTATGCTCTTGAAATTTTCTGTAACCGGTTGTTTGATTATGATGCTATTAGCGTCCTGTAGTAAAACAGACGCTCTTTCAAAATACGAAGGCAACTTCACGATCAAAATTGCTACCCTTCATCCCGCTCCCAGTTTCGTTACTGTAGATTCTGATAGTACCAGGGTAGATCTTGTTAATGTTAACAATATTTCACTTGTGTGGAAATTCATCCGGGTAGGCGACTATTTCATCATCACATCATCAGATAATCCAAAACATAGTTTGCATGTAAATGATTTTGGCGGACTCGAAGTGGCTGCATTGCCTGCTGCCACAGATAACAGGTTTTATTTTTTCATACATGCTGCAAAAAATAATTTAGTTACTATTCAATCGGTTTATTCCGGCAAATACATAGATGTTCCTTATTGCGAAAAAAATGGTGAAACCTGGTCTTACGATATCAATTTCAATGCAGACCTCACTACCTGCAATGCAAGTAATATTACAGCAGACACCTGCTATTGCCTTTCTTCTTTCCAGTTGCTGAAACCATAACGAAGTTTAACTGCAGTTATCGCTTAATAATCAAAATAGTAACTTCGCCGGATGGAAAAATTTCTTACCGAACTTTTTGCTGAACAGCAATACGACAACGATAATTTTTTTCTTATAGCAGGTCCCTGCGTAGTTGAAAGCGAGGAACTAATAATGGAAGTAGCCGACAAGGTTTCTGTTATTTGTAAAAACTTGGGTATTCCTTATGTATTCAAAGCATCTTACCGTAAAGCCAACCGCACTAGTGCATCTTCGTTTACAGGTATAGGTGATGAGGCTGCATTGAAATTAGTTAAAAAAGTGGGAGAAAAATTTAACCTTCCAACTACTTCAGACATTCATGCACATGAAGAAGCAGCAGTTGCTGCAAAATACATTGATATACTACAGATTCCTGCATTTCTCTGCAGGCAAACAGATTTATTAATTGCTGCTGCTGAAACAGGTAAAATAGTCAATGTAAAAAAGGGACAGTTTTTAAGCGGGCCTTCCATGAAATTTGCAGTGGATAAAATCCGCAAAGCAGGAAATAATAAGGTAATGCTCACAGAAAGGGGTAATACATTTGGTTACCAGGACCTGGTAGTTGATTATCGCAATATACCCTGGATGCAGGAACATGGTACCCCTGTAATCATGGACTGCACACATTCATTACAACAACCCAATCAAACAACCGGCATTACAGGAGGAAACCCACAAATGATTGGTACAATTGCTAAAGCCGCTATAGCTGCAGGTGCCAACGGATTGTTTATTGAAACTCACCCGGATCCTTCAAAGGCACTGAGTGATGGTGCGAATATGCTGAAACTTGATTTATTGGAGGGATTGCTGGCGAAGCTGATTAAATTGCGTAAAGCATTATAAAGTATTAAGTATACAATACAAAGACGAGTTACAGTCTTTATATTGTATACTTAATACTACAATCTTTATTCTTCACGGATTTTAAAAACGGGGTCGTCACTTCTAATGTCGTACTACTTTCTCCAGAAGACCCGGCCTATCGGATCCTCTTTTCAATTTGTTTTCCATGCGGCAAAAAAAACGTTCTGTAATTACTGTTATAATGCTTTGGGTAACGGCTAAATAATAAACGTTGTCTTCTGTATTCATTACCTTGTCCACCAGGCTGCGGTAGGTAGTATCAAAGCCATCCAGGAAAAGTCTTTCTTCACGGAGATCAAAATACTGCTGCAATAATTCTTCAGAAAAAATTTCTCCCAAATTTTCTTTCAGCCAGGTTTTGGGAATCAGAATGGTTAACTGGTTAAAACAGGCGCCAGTTGTCCCTTTCAAACCATAAGATTCTTTAGAATCTGTTAAGTAGATGGAAGAAAATACACTGTTATCAAATGCAGTTTCTTTATTGTTTAATAATACAGAAAACTTACTTTTTGTTGTGACCTGGTTAAAATGCAGCAGGTAATAATTATCTTTTACATTTACCTTTTCACCCCTGAAATCCTGGTTTACCACGAAATTACTAATGGCGGCTTTTAACTGGTTAGGGAGTTTCAATACCTTAAAATAACCGGTGCCTACCTCGTCTTTGATAATTATTTTTTTGCCGTAATGATGGTTAGTAACTGAAGCGGCAAGCTCATGCTGATGCTGATCAAAATCAGACGAGCCGAATTTTACAGTGAACATTAAAATGGTTTAATGGTTATAAGAATTGGGTACAGAAAATAAAATGTAAAAATCACACATAAACCGCATTACCATTACAAAAAATTGCTAAACTAACTTACCCTTCTGCCCGTAAAAGGCGACGGCCTAGCTGAATAAGGTATATTCGTGATGCAGTAATCACCGTGGCTTGGCCAATTTATATCATTATGAAATTTTGCTGGGAAGAAATCCAAATTCCTTTTTGAATGCAATACTGAAGTTACTAAGGTTCTGATAGCCCAATTCCCTGGCCACCTGTTTAATAGTATATTTATTCGTTTGCAATACTTCTTTGGCAGTACTCATGCGCGCCTTTTGAAAGTATTGATAAATAGGTAATCCGAATACCGTTTTAAAGTCATTTTTAAGTTTGGTCTCACTCACATGTACCATCTTTGCAAGTTGAGCAATAGAGGGTGGCTGTTTGAATACATCTTCCGTCAACATAGCTTCTACTTCCATCACCCTGCTAATATCTTCCCGGGGAAGTTTTATCGTTAAAGCTGTGTCCTGCATTTTTACAGCCAACCGCATAAAAAATCTTTCGATCAATAGCAATATGCGATTTTGAATGGCAATCTGTTTAAACTGTTCGTCTCCTGTTACCAGGTTGATAACTTCTTGCATCAATTTCTTGTATTCAATGTCAATAGGCTCAATATTTAATCGTGCAGCTTTAAGGGAGAGATATTTTTGCAGAAGCCCGCTATTGGAACTTACTCCCAGGTGATCTGCCAGCCATTCATTGTTCAATAAAACATTAACACCCCGGAGACGGGTACCCGCAGACGCTTCCAGCACGGTAGAAAACAATGAAGAGGTAAGTGTGACAAAAGAGAAAGAAGTGTTGCCCGGGCGATATTTTTCATCTTCAATCTCTACCATTAATTCGCCTTCAATACTCATTTCAGTAAACCACAGTGTGTATACTTCGTCTTTTATTTTCTGTCTTTTGCTCCTGTAACGGTCGGTAAATGTATAATCAAAAACCATGGCTTGTAGACGACCCTGCAATTCCATCTCCTGCACAAAACCAATTGCTACATTCCGGGGAAAACTGATCTTGCCATTGTTTAACGGTACGCCCAATTGTGAGGCTAATTGCGTCAATAACGCGGTATAGTTAACATGATCGTATTCAAATACAAACATGAAATTAGTTTGAGTTCTTTCATATAGTGCTTGCCGGCATTCTCACAGGATCATAATAAATCAAAACCATTATTTCTTCACCAGTAACGCAGTGGATTGCGTTTCGCCGATAGGATATATTTTTTAATATTCATCCAGAAAGCTACAAACAGGTAAATAATTACCGGAGAGCCCATTGTAAGAAATGAAATATAAATAAAGTATTTCCGGATGGTAGCAGATGCAATTCCCATTTTGCCTCCTATATAGGAGCAAACCCCAAAGACCTGCCATTCTACAAACTGCTTAAATTGTTTCATGTATGCTAATTTAAAATATTTCAACAACAGTTCCTACGAAAGGTTAGAGTATGATGATGTTTTTTCGATAAATTCGCATCACTTTTAACCGCATATTGCAGGTGTTGGGTAAATTAAATTATTTACCCTGAGTGCCTCTTCCGGCCAGTAGTTGCGGTTTGTAACCACTAAATACTAATTACTATGGTTTTTGACTTGGACATGATCAAAAAATTGTACAGCAATTTTCCCGGCCGTGTTGATGCTGCCCGTAAAATAGTGGGTCGCCCCCTTACACTTACAGAAAAAATATTGTACGCCCATCTTTGGCAGGGCAATGCAACAGAAACGCATGAAAAGGGAAAAAGTTATGTAGACTTTGCGCCGGATCGCGTAGCCATGCAGGATGCAACTGCGCAAATGGCATTGTTACAATTTATGCAAAGCGGTCGTACTAAAGTAGCTGTACCCAGTACTGTTCATTGCGATCACCTTATTGAAGCAAAAGTTAACAGTAAAACAGATCTGGACAGGGCCGTACATGAAAGCAGTGAAGTGTATGATTTCCTGGCTTCTGTTTCAAATAAATACGGAATTGGATTTTGGAAACCCGGTGCAGGGATCATACACCAGGTTGTTTTGGAAAACTATGCTTTCCCCGGTGGAATGATGATAGGTACAGACTCTCACACTGTAAATGCCGGTGGCCTTGGTATGATTGCAATTGGTGTGGGTGGAGCAGATGCCTGTGATGTAATGGCGGGTTTGCCCTGGGAACTGAGATTTCCAAAACTGATTGGCATAAAACTTACTGGTAAATTGAATGGCTGGACCGCACCCAAAGATGTAATATTAAAAGTTGCCGGTATACTCACTGTTAAGGGTGGTACCGGTGCAGTAGTTGAATATTTTGGTGAAGGCGCTACTTCTATGAGTTGTACCGGAAAAGGAACCATTTGTAATATGGGTGCTGAAATTGGTGCAACCACTTCCACTTTTGGATATGATGATAGCATGAGTCGTTATCTCAAAGCAACGGGCCGTGAAGAAGTAGCAACATTAGCGGATGGCATTAAAAAATATTTAACCGCAGATCCTGAAGTGTATGAAAATCCTGCCGATTATTTCGATCAGGTAATTGAAATAAATCTTTCCGACCTGGAACCACACCTGAACGGTCCTTTCACACCAGATTTGGCCACACCTATTTCAAAAATGAAAGAGGCGGCCGCTGCCAACGGATGGCCAACTAAAATTGAAGTAGGACTGATTGGCAGTTGTACCAATTCATCTTATGAAGATATTTCACGGGCCGTGAGTCTTGCCAGACAGGTATCTGCAAAAGGTTTGAAACTAAAATCTGAATTTACGATTACCCCTGGCAGTGAGCAGGTAAGGTATACCATAGAAAGAGATGGCTTCCTGGGAGTGTTCGATAAAATTGGCGCGACTGTATTTGCCAATGCATGCGGTCCCTGTATTGGTATGTGGGCAAGGGTTGGCGCAGAAAAAGCCGAAAAGAATACGATCGTACATTCTTTCAACCGCAATTTTGCCAAAAGAGCCGATGGCAATCCCAATACCTATGCATTTGTTGGTTCACCGGAGTTGGTAACGGCATTGGCCATTGCAGGTGATCTTTCATTTAATCCGCTTACCGATTCACTCACCAATGAGAAAGGCGAAAAAGTAAAATTGGATCCACCCAGTGGAGACGAATTACCACCCAAAGGATTTGCGGTTGATGATCCGGGTTTCCAGGCCCCGGCTGCCGATGGTAGCAAAGTACAGGTTAAGGTAGACCCATCCAGCAAACGTTTACAGTTGTTAGATCCGTTCGCTGCCTGGGAAGGCACTGATTTAAAAGGTTTAAAATTATTGATCAAAGCAAAAGGCAAGTGCACCACGGATCATATTTCAATGGCCGGTCCCTGGTTAAAGTTTAGGGGTCACCTGGACAATATCAGTAACAACATGTTGATTGGCGCAGTTAATTTCTTTAATGAAAAAACAGATAGCATCAAAAATCAGCTGACAGGTGAATATGGAACGGTACCAAAAACACAACGTGTTTACAAAGCGGCCAACATTGGAACCATTGTAGTGGGTGATGAAAATTATGGTGAAGGTTCTTCCCGTGAACATGCCGCAATGGAACCCCGGCATTTGGGTGTTCGCGCCGTATTGGTAAAATCTTTTGCCCGTATACACGAAACCAATTTAAAAAAACAAGGTATGCTCGCACTAACATTTGCAGACAAAGCAGACTATGATAAAATACTGGAAGATGATACCATCGACATCCTGGGTCTTCAGGATTTCGTTCCGGGTAAATCATTGGCGCTGGTTTTGCATCATGCAGACGGAACATCAACCATTATACAAGCCAATCACACTTACAATGATCAGCAGATAGAGTGGTTCAAAGCAGGTGGTGCATTGAATATAATCAGGAGAGAATTTGCGAAGAATAATTAATGATGACTGGAAATATTTTAAAAGCTGTCCATAAAAAGGACAGCTTTTTTATTTTGTACCAGGCTGTAGTAATACTGTTTAACTTCATTGGCGTCGCATCCTTGTACAACAAATCATTGTTGATCGAACCTACGCTTGCCTACACCCTTGTCCAAAGGCAGGGTAAGCTCAGCCGTTAACCAAAGAATAGTGTTGCCCATATTCTAAAGTCGAACTTATATTGCACCGTTCTGTTCATACAGTACTACGTCTTCGATTTCGTATACCTTGCGATCCACAGTCTACAATTGAACTGAAGCAAAGCATTTGAAAATTACATTCCAATTTCTCAGTCATTGTGGTTGATGACAACAATCATTCAACAAAATGCATAACCTTTTTTTCTTTGCATTGAATCAGCTGGTATTATGAGTTACCAATACAAAAGGCAGTTACGCAGCAGACTGTATGTGGCAGGTATCATTTCTTCACTTTGGTATACCGCCATGAATATTTTTATTCCATTGCTGCAGGAGCATTATGACAGCGCATCGCAGACAGTAAGTGAATTGTCAGCCATTGGTGCGCCAACAAGGACAGTATGGGTTGTCCTTTCTGTTATTTATACCGTGCTCATCATTTCTTTTGGCTGGGGCATCTGGAAACTGACTAAACAAAACAACAAATTACGCATTGTTGGAATATTGATATTTGCATACGGAATTACCAATATCATTTGGCCATTTGCACCTATGCACCAACGTGAGGCACTGGCCGCAGGTGCCGGTTCATTCACTGATACCATGCACCTCACCCTGGCGGCGGTGACAGTGGCTATAATGACATCGGCCATAGGATTGGGAGCTGCTGCACTCGGAAAAAGCTTTCGCATTTATAGCATCAGCACAATTTTCCTATTGCTGGTATTTGGTATTCTCACCAGTATGGATGCACCAAAAGTGCAAAAGAACCTGCCACTCCTTTTGCCGGTATATGGGAACGTATCAATATCGGGGTTTTCCTGCTTTGGATTATTGTGCTGGCTGGTATTCTTCTTAAAAATGAAAGACATTCAAATTCAAGAAACCAATTGACAAATGACAATTTTAATTTACAGGATAATCTTCAGCACAATCAACAAAATAACATCCTGAATAAGGAATAACTTTATACAGCAACTTAACACTTCAGTTATTGTTACTATCTTCAATCCTATCACAACAAGCTATAATTAATTCTCAGCTTACTGGTAAACCAATGAATGATTCAAATTCTATGCCTTCCTGGGATTGGGTGCAACCGGTGAGCCTTATGTTCCGGAAGAAAGCAAAAATTAATTTCTTATTTGGAAATACCAATGATAAAATTGACAGCGTTTACAACAGCAGATTTTGATAAATTGATAGGTTGGATCGATAATCCCGCATTGCTGGTCACCATTGCTGGAAATGTTTTTACCTATCCCCTCACTCACCTGCAACTGGAAAGTTACCTCGCTATCCACGACAGTCATGCATTCAATATAGAGGATGAAACGAATGAGAACATAATCGGGCATGCGGAACTGCTACTATCGGGCAGTGACATGTACAAAATTGACAAATTAATAATTGGTGATAGCAGTAACCGTGGTAAAGGAATTGGACAGCAGACCATCAAAGCATTGCTGGATTATGCTTTTGACATTCTAAAGGCATCCGTAGTTGAGTTGAATGTTTTTGACTGGAACATTGCAGCAATCAAATGTTATGAGAAATGTGGTTTTGCAATAACACCGGGTAAACAAATTTTTTTTAAAGTGGATGACAGGAACTGGCTTGCTTTGAATCTGACCATCGATAAGCAAAAATACCTGCAGAAATTATCCAATTAACAACCTTAAAAAAATCAAGGATGCAATACAGGTTTATCAAAAAACCGGGACCTGATGAATATCCCGCTTATTCATCTGTGTATATGGATTTGATGAGAGATGATGGGTTGGTACTCCAACACCTGCACGATAATTTTTTTAAGATTAAAAAATTTATTACGGAATTGTCTGCAGAACAATTACAGTTCCGTTATGCTGATGGCAAATGGACTGCCAGAGAAATACTGGTTCACCTGATTGATGACGAACGGATATTCACTTACCGGGCACTCCGCTTCGGTCGCAACGACCATTGTCCTGTGCCCGGTTTTGACCAGGATAATTATACCAGGTATGCAAATGCAAACGAGCGAAGCCTGGAAAGTATTTTCGACGAATACGAAGCGGTACGAAAATCTACCTTGCTGCTTTTTGAAAATTTGCCTGAGGAGGCGTTGATGCGTAGCGGTGACATATTGGAAAATGATAAGGTAACCAATAACCGCACCGTCCGTACCATTGCTTATCATATAGCCGGACATGAACTCTGGCATATAAAAATCATAAAAGAACGGTATCTTAATTTATCAACGGTAAACGAAATCATATAAAGCATTCTTCATTTACCGATCTTTGAAACCATGAAACAATTAATCCCGGGACAATTTTATGGTGAGACCAATGCCCGGATAGACCTGGACGGTCTTATTATCACTGATACGGAATATACACACGATAAAGTAGACTGGCATTATCACGAGAATGCTTACTTCACTTTTATATTACAGGGACGGGTTATTGAATGCAATAAAAAAGATATTTATCATTGTGCAGCTGGCAGTCTTTTGTTTCATCATTGGCAGGAACCACATTATAATATCAAACCCCGTGGATTTACACGTGGTTTTCACATTGAGATAGCACCGGGCTGGATGAAAAACCTGCAATTGGATTTGAATCTTTTGCAGGGTAGCATCAACGTTTTCAACCCGGATGTCAAAATCATGATGTATAAAATATTCAGGGAGACAAAAATCAATGATGCTGTTACTGATCTCTCTATCCATGAATTACTGGTAAACATATTTTGTCATTTAAAAAATGACAGGGAAAAGGAAACAAAAGATTGGCCTGCGTGGGTAAATAAAGTGAAAGAAAAATTACATGATGACTGTACAGAAAAAATATCACTGGCAGATTTAAGCCATATTGCTGCCATTCACCCTGTTCATCTTTCCCGGAGTTTCTTCAGGTATTTTCAGTGCAGTTTGGGTGAATACACCCGGAAGCTGAAAATTGAAAAATCTTTTTCCTTATTGTCTGATAGGAAAAAATCATTGACGGAAATCTCTTTTGACTGTGGTTTTGCGGATCAAAGCCATTTTACTCGCAGCTTCCGTGAGATGACAGGTCTTAATCCGACTGCCTACCGGTGTATCCTTCAGCAATAAATACCTGCATGTTAATTTCATTCTATTTTATACAGTTGCACGCAACTAGATTTGTGATATCATATTCAAAAGTTAGTTAATGAAAAGATTCGTATTACCCTGGTTGCTGGTTATTGTATCTGTATTCAAGCTGCCTGCCCAGGTGCAGGATATCGTTCAATCCGAAGGCATCAAAACTAATTTACAGAAAGTCAATATCGGTAAAATTGTTTTCGCGGATAAATCAATTCCCTTCACAGAATTAAAGACAGCTGATTTCCTGCAATCCTATAAACTTACAAACAATAGCAACCTGTTTATGACCGTGTTCATGGACAATTCATTTACCAATTATGCACATCGTATTGCAGCAGACTTACCTGCAGATTCCCTGGTGAAGAAAGGCAATTTCCAGTTTTCCTTGTACATAGACAACCGGTTGATCTACCAAAGCAATCTTTTACCCGGTGCTCCCCGTGCAGCCATTCAAAATGAATCAACATTCATCAGCAAACCATTAATAGATAATATGAATGAAGGCGTGTATTGGACCCAGTCTTACTGGAACCGCTTTTTGTATTCCGGTGGCGACAGTGTTTTGACCGATGGCAGGCATGAAATGACCTTGGAAATAAGACCTTATTTGAAATTGAATGAAGTAAAAACGGGTGATTTGATCGCAAGGGGTGAATTGTCACTACTGGTTGAAAGGACTCCACCCATTGACCTTGGTACAATTCAGCTTCATAAACCAGAACCTTATGATGGATTCCCGGTATCAACTGACAAGTTTGACATAAACCGCATAAAAGAATTAAAGGCCCGTATTGACAATGGCACATTTAAAAACATCAATGGTATCGTTGTTATCAAAAATGGAAAATTACTGTTGGAAGAATATTTCAATGGCGAGAACAGGGATTCATTACACGATCCGAGGTCGGTTGGAAAATCATTTGCATCCACCATTACAGGCATTGCTATCGGGGAAGGTTATTTGAAAAACGAAAACCAGTCATTGAAAGATTTCTATTCACTTCCCTCATTTGATAATTATTCTGGCCGGAAAGAAAATATCACTATCAGGGATTTACTTACCATGAGTTCAGCATTCGACGGAAATGATGAAGATGTCAATTCACCGGGGAATGAAGAAAATATGTATCCAACTGCCGACTGGGTTAAGTTTGCATTGGATCTGCCCCTGCTTAAAAATGATACTGCAACCGGATGGCATTATTTTACAGCTGGCGTTGTTGTATTGGGCGATATACTAAACAAAAAAGTGAAAGGAGGTTTGGAAAAATATGCAGCTGAAAAACTTTTCAATCCTTTGCATATTACTAATTACCGCTGGCAGTATACGCCCCAGCAGGTGCCCAATACCGCAGGTGGCATCCGCATGAACGCACTTGATTTTGCGAAGTATGGTCAATTGTATAAGAACAACGGGATTTGGAATGGAAGGCAGATTATTCCAAAAGACTGGGTTGCCAAAACTTTTACGAAGCAAAAACAGATAGCAGGAAGAGACCATGAATATTATGGATATTTATTCTGGAACAAAACTTTCTCTTTGAAAGGGAAATCTTATGAAGTATTTTATTGTGCCGGAAATGGAGGTAATTCAATTTTTATTTTCAAAGACCAACCATTGGTGATTGTGGTCACCGCTTCTGCTTATGGTCAAATCTATGCACACCGGCAGGTAGGAAAAATGATGAATGATTATATTTTGCCCGCAGTTATTAAATAGATTTGATAAATTTTTACCAGGCATTTCAGTAGCCCGCAGTTGTCATAAATAAATCAAAGTTATAAAAATGATGCCAGGATAACTACCTGCTTCCAATGGTCAATGAGAAAATAGAAGTCCTTTTCGATGATGCACGAAAGATATTCTCCCGTATAAAACATTTGCTGAGAAAAATTATCGGGTTTCTATATCGTAATTATAAAAAAATTAATACTGCTATTATTGAAAACAATTGACAATCTGGGGTTTGCCAATACTTCGTTTTACAATATACACTAACTTCATACCAACTAAAACGAATTGTATGAAGCCATTTATTTATTTGCTTTGTTTATCATTATTCATAACCTGCCATATGAATTACGCATCTGCTCAATCTTCCAAAGAAAAAGTTCGCATTATCATGATTGGCGCGCACCCAGACGACTGCGATGTAAACAGCGGGGGAACTGCCGCTATATTTTCGAAGATGGGCTATGCCGTTAAATTCCTTTCTGTAACCAACGGTGATGCAGGTCACCAAACAATGAAAGGTGTAGCGCTGGCCAAACGGAGGTATGCTGAAACGCAGGAAGTAGCAAAACGGCTGGGGATTAGCTATGATGTTTTGGATAATCACGATGGATTATTGCTTCCTTCACTGGAAGTAAGATTACAAATTATAAAAAAAATACGCGAGTGGAACGCCGATGTTGTAATAGCACCAAGGCCTAACGACTATCATCCTGATCATCGTTATACCGGCGTACTGGTGCAGGATGCAGCCTATATGGTGGCAGTCCCAAATGTTGCACCCGGTACACCGGCCTTACATAAGAACCCCGTATTCCTTTATTTCCAGGATAATTTTCAACGCCCCAATCCTTTCCGACCGGATATTACTGTTGACATCACTGACGTGCACGAACAGAAAAATTTTGCGCTGGATGCTCATGTATCACAGGTATATGAATGGCTGCCGTGGATAGGGCATTACGCTGCTGAAGTACCCAACGATAAAAAGGAACGCATAAAATGGCTTGCAACAAAATGGGATGAACCTATTACACCCGAAATAAAAACTTCATTGGCAAAATGGTACGGAGAAGAAAAAGCCGCGCAGGTAAAACATGTAGAAGCGTTTGAAATTTGCGAATACGGATTACAACCAGATGAAGCAGAAATAAGAAGGTTGTTTCCAATGCTGAAAAAATAATTCGTGAATTTTTCTTACAATTATTACTGTTATGGTAACAAACGGCAATTTGCACTATACTATTATCAGGTATATCATTGATAATGGCCATGCCCCGATTCAAATACGTTATCAAAATTACTGAACGCCGGTGTTCCTGATATTGAAAAAGGTCTCTGTGCATCGCAGGACTATCATGGTGTGGTACTGTATCCCCACGTTTCCAAAATATGGGTAATCCATCCTTTCTCACTGGCGCCCACCAATTTCCTGGTAAAAACTGAAAAGAATTTGTGGTGGGGTAATTGTGGATGGTGTTCGCTTGGAATAGCTGCTTTGTTGAAACAAGACCTTACTATAACAACAAGAATAGCGGCTTATGATGAGCAGGTTGTTATAAAGATTAAAGAGGGGGAAATAATAAATAAAGAACTGTACATACATTTTCCAGTGCCAATGCTGCAGGCATGGGACAATGTTATCTATACCTGCAGCAATATGCTTGTTTTTAAGCAGGAAGAACAGGTCAATGAATGGTGCAGGCGTCACCACGTACCGAGGGGAGACTGCAGCCAATAAATAATATTTAGGAATTCTCAAAAAAATGGTACGGCAATCACTTAGATCCAAATTGGCAAAAATGGACGATGGCAGAAACAAAGGAAACTTTTTCGGTCCTATAATCTTACTGGTGATACCTGGCAAATGGAAAGCTCCGATTCGAGGTTTTAGTTAGTCACACATTATTTCTGCTGCTTTGAATAGCCGCTGTTTTTTAATTGCGTAAATAATGTAGTCGCTTTCTCTATAGCATTATCATCATTCATATCAAATAATCGAAAAGTTTCTTTATCGCCTTTGTATATATCGCTTTCCTGCATATCACCCTGCGATTTGTAACAGGCAATTACCCATTGGGCAACTGTTTTATAAGAAACCTGTTTACCCACTCCGAAATGAGTTGCCACATCAATATAAAATGAGGGCGCATTTTTCTTTATGGTTGTTTCAGGAAATCCTTCCAGCATTGTAAAGGCTTCCGGCTTCTCATCTTTGTAAGTACTACCGGCTATGATCACTGGCTTTTTTGCGCCTTTATACCTTTGCAACGCCCGCAAAGCCATAATGATGGCGGTTTTATGATGCCCGTGCTGGCCGGCAAAAGGAAACATAGTGATAATAAAATCATATTGTTTTTTCGCGAGTATCTGATCCAATTTTTTTTCAACATATGGAATATCCCAGCGCTGACCAGTCACATAGGGAATTGGGTTGAGGTTGTAATAATCATCCGGCTGTTCCAAAAAATAATATTGACGAATGCCCATGATATCTCCTGCTTCCATTACTTCCCTTTTTCGGATCCGTGGTAACTCTGACCGGCCTACTGTTGAATCAATCAGGTTGTAGCCATAATATACCGATCCAAGTTCCGATCCATTGAACCCACCCTGGCCATCTGTGATCTGAGCAAGATCAACCGTTCCTTTCAGGTCATGCGTTATCTTATATAATATTATCGGGAAACTGGTCTCATCATCGGGATGCGCCTGGATCACCAGTACACTGGGACCTTGTTGCGCTTTTGTTGGCACGATGAAAAAAACATGTAATGCAATTGCAAGCGTGCAGCATTTTAGTTTGGTAGATCTCATCTTCGTAATTTATACTTATGAAATTAAAGTATTATGCTGGTTATTAAGAGTCGAAGCAAAAAATATTTCACAAACTGATCATCACCGTAAACAATTATCGTAAAATTAGCCGCCTTCATGATCCTTTTTTGGTAGCTTTGTTAGCTATTTATACAAAATATTCTTACCAAAGCAATCAATCCAACATTCAATCTTATCATTCATCGTCTCTGTAGCCAGCTATTTGGAAAAGCCCTGATTAAAAATATGAAACGTCTTACCCATACAAAATCTACGGAGCATCAAATTACAAAACTGTTGTTTTTGTTATTGATGCTTTGTAACCTTCCAAAAGAATTGCCTGCCCAAAAGGGAAATAATAAGTCTGCGGAAGCAATGTTCAGGAAAATGGAATATGACTGGTTGATGGCAGAATTCAAACAAGATACCGCAACAATATCTTCTATGATGGATAATAGTTTTATGTCAATAGGTGCTGATGCAGTTGGCACCAAACAACAGGAACTGCAGGGAATCTATGATAACATCGGACAGCGAAAAAAAAATAATCATGTAGTAGACGCTTTGTACCTGGATGATTTCCATTTGAAAATACATGGCAATACTGCTATTGTAACTTTCATAAGCGTAACAAAAGGAAGTATTCAAAACACACCATTCAATAATCGCAGGACAAGAATGTATGATGTCTGGATAAATCATAGTGGAAACTGGAAAGCAGTTTCATCACAGGTAACGCCGTTACCGCAGAAATAAAAATAGGATCAGCCATAATAATATAGCACATGAAATTTGCTATTGGATGCTTACTTTTTCCAAATTCGCTGGCAACAATTGTTCCAATACCTACGCTTAATATGTTTTCTATTAAAAACAAGTGCTGATCAAGTAACTTCTCAAAACACAGGCGGAAATGGATAAGCAACGATTGAATGCATTCATCAAATCGGTTGAATAATGGAACTGGCAGAAACTGATTGGATGTCTATATTGTAATCAATAAAAAAATAGCTGAAAATAGATAACCAGTTTCTTTATAATGACACTATTTGGATTCGTCAGCGTTAAGCCAAATCACTTTTTGATCGGACTTGTGCTCTTGTCCTATAATATCCCTATACAATGACGGCCTGCGGGCCTTCGTATAACGGTAACCTCCAGACTGTTTCAATTTTTCTGGTGTAAGTGTTGCTATTACAAATCCATCTTCAAATGAACGACATTCACTGAGAATATCCCCGAAAGGATCAATAATCATTGAAGAACCATTTTTTAACTGGTCATCATCCATACCAATAGCATTTGAAAAGATTGCATAGATGCCATTATCGTAGGCTCTTGCCGGCAACCACTTCATTAACCAGGCCCTGCCTTTCATTCCATCAAATTCCAAACGCAATGAGGTAGGATCCGCCTCCCTGTTCAGCCACAGTAAAGGATCAACAAATCCGGCACCGGGCCGGGTAGATGGTGTGCACATGGTAACATGAGGCATAAAAATAATGTCTGCACCCAGCAATTTTGTGGCCCTTACATTTTCTATCACATTATTATCATAACAAATTAAAATGCCGCATTTCCATCCATTCAGTTCAAAGATGGTATAATGATCACCCGGAACAAGATCCGGATGAATAAATGGATGCAGTTTGTGATGGTTGGCCACCAAACCGTTCTTATCTACACAGATATAAGCTTTACCCAATGTTCCATTGCTATCTTTTTCAAACAGTCCGGCCAGGATAGTAATATTATGTCGGCTGGCTATTTCCTGCAAACGCTTTGTACTGTCACCATCTGGTATGCGTTCAGCAAGATTGGACAATTGTTCATGAGAAAGTTTTCTTACAAAAGCATAACCTGTGATGCTGCATTCATGAAATGCAATTACATCTGCACCTGATACAGATGCCTGCTTCGATAATTTTTCAATAACAGATAAATTGTATTCCTTGTCTCCACTTTTGTGTTCAAACTGTGCAGTTGCGATGCGGATGTTTTTCATTGTTATGCTTTAAGGAAACAAATTTATTAAAAGCAGCAACCAATTCATTGTAAAAAACCGACATAACTTATTTTATAAGGAAATACAGGTAAAAAATTAAATAACATCAGGTAAGTTTTTGCCACGGGTAATTACAATTGAGGTGGGTCTGGTCATAAAAAAAGTGCTTAAATTATTAATCAATTGGGGATAAGATCGGGTTCAGAAATGTCATTCGAATTGTGGTATCATATATCAACTTCACTAATATTCAAACCGGCTTATACTACAATCCTTCGTCATAGCCTCAATTAACAGCCCGTGGCTTTTTGCTTTACCAGACACTTGCCAGCAAAACGACAATGCATTTCCTTCTTTCACCTCTTTTATTAATTTGTATTTCAAATGATACTGACTGAAAAGTGCCTGGAGTACTTTTTTTCTATCAGCTGAATAATCAGATGAAATTGTATACGTCTTCGTCTGGTTGGCTTTGTCGATTAATTCTTCACAATAAGGTAATAATGACAATACAATTATGACAATTACGCAGGCCGAGCCCGTAGCAAAATAGTAGCCTGCTCCGATCCCCATACCCACTGCAGCCACTACCCAGATTGTGGCTGCGGTCGTAATGCCATTAACCCTGTTTTCTCCCCGGAATATCACTCCTGCACCGAGAAATCCTATACCCGTTACAATGTTCGATGCAATGCGGTCCGGATTGTTTGAAGCACCTATCATCGTTGACATAATTGTAAAAAAACAAGCTCCAATCGAAATCATAATCATGGTGCGAAAGCCTGCAGATTTACTATGGTATTCTCTTTCTGCACCTACAATGCCGCCCCATAAAGCGGCCAATAAAAAACGTATGAGCATTTCATAATTCATAATTGATTATTTATTTGTTGAAATACCCGTCTCTGAAAGACCTGAGATATTCATAATAGTCTCTGGTTACCTGATTAGAATAATAAGTTGTCCATTCCATTAATAGACTTGTCCAACTTTGGTCTTCTCCAAAATCTTTTAATTCATCGGCAGTTGATGAGTGATACCTGCCACTGCTTCTCAAATGTGCTGAAGCAGTCAGCATACCCAATTCCGACAAATATTTTTCCACCTGAAGCGGTTGCCTCGCAACCTGTTTAAAGCTCACTTTGTCAGCAGTGGGTTGAATCTCTTTGATGACATACCAGTTATCTTTAAATTGAAAAGTTGACAAATATGCAGGGGTTATATACTGCATTATTTGTTGCACTTCAATGATTCGTTCCGCATCGTTTTGCCAGGGAGGTTGTTTTACACCGAAATCACCTGCGTTTAATACAGAGGAAGGCAAAGCTTGTTTTAAATCAATCAATCTTTTTTGCCTGGGGTTATTCTCTTTTTCCAATAATAATAAATAGCGCCGGATACCTACGCTTCCGGTACCGGCTATACGAAAACCAGCATCTGTTACACAGTATCCCTTGTGATAATTATTTACACAGTATTTTGAAAAAGACTGCAGCAATTGTTCTTTTTCCTTTTTTTCAAGTCCGAGCAAACGATCGCAAAACAACAGTTTGCAGTTTTTTGGTTTATTATTGGTTCTATCCAGCAACAGCTCCTTTTGTTTTCTTTCAGCTACGCTGATGATCAATTTCTTTATTAAACCTGTCGCAGTTTCCCTTTCAATTGCCAGGGATCTGCATTTTACCAATGTATCACGGTACCGCTGTACCATACTGGCAATCATATCTTTTCTCTCTTCCCCGGAATAGAGCATTGCTTTTGCAGCAATTTCTGCAGAAACAATGAGGCGAGAAATATCAAACAACGGGGGCCCCTGCACCGATTCATCAAAATCATTCATATCGAAATACACCAGGCGGTTTCCTCCTCTGTAACTTCCGAAATTTTCAATATGCAAATCACCACAAAGCCAGGTTAAAGGTGAATGTGGAAAAGGATACTCTTTCAACAAATCTTTGTAAAATAAGTGACAGGTGCCACGAAAGAACCGAAACGGGCTTTCTGCCATCGCCTTGTATTTCAGCATTAAAGATCCTGGTTCTCTTTTTGCATTAAATTGTTTTATCCGGGAAGAAATATCCAACTCGAATTTATTTGAAAGATAATATAATTCCTGATCACCGCTCTCCATTTTCCATGGAAAATAGAGGATGCAACTGCTGACAAAACATGTTAACGAGTCTTTAATAAACGTTAATGATTTTCTCTATTCCCTTAAAATGCACTGCTGTCGGCCATCCAAGGGTCTGCAAGATTTCTTGCTGATAAATAGATCCTCGTGTTAACATCTCACAGTAATATGTTATCTCAACAGGCGTTTATATTTGCAACCATGAAAAAGGTACTGGCATTTGTAGTGCTGCTTTCTCACATAAACTTTGGAATGTTTATCCCGCAGGTGGATGAATTGGATATGTATGATGGGAACGGACAACAAATGGATGATATCAACAGTCTTTTTGAGTACTTAGACTATGTCGTAATTGGCAACAAAGATGATTCACCGCAGGATGAAGACGACGATACAGCGCGATATTTCTCAATGGCGAAATTGACGAACTACAGTTTTTGCCAGCAAATCATCGAAAGGAGAAAAGACTACAGTGCAGCCAGTCAAAAAAAAACCTATCCGCTTTATATTATACCTGGTCTCAATTCACGAAATGACGATATCGTATCACCTCCACCTGAAATATAACCAGTCAGTTACTATCACTTAGATTGTTTGCCCCCTTTACCGTGTTGCGGAGCTACTCTGTATGCATTCCATGTCCATTTACAATTTAACTAAATTTTTCCGGTAATGATACGCAAAACCTTAAAGCACCATGTGCTGATATCCATATCTGTATTGGTAGCACTGTCGCATAGCATGGCGCAGGATACCACTCATATTACACTTCAGAAAACAGAAAAGCAGTTCCTGGAAAAAAATCTTCAGCTACTGGCAGAAAAATACAATGTAGACATTGCACGTGCCGGCATTATACAAGCCAGGCTATACAACAACCCATCGGTTCAAATTTCAACAGCATTGTACAATGGGGAACAGAAAAAAATACTGGATGTAAGCAACAGTACCGGACAATATGATATAGGGTTGCAGCAAATTATCTTGCTGGCCGGGAAAAGAAATAAACAAATAAAACTGGCAGAGATAAATGCGCAGCAGGCAGAAAATACTTTTTTTGATTTGATGCGCACATTACGCTTTACGTTGCGTGGAGATTTTTACAATATTTATTTTCTCCAAAACTCAGTGAAAGCATACAATACCCAGATTAGCACTCTTGAAAGACTAAATGCTGCTTATACGGAATTACAGGCTAAAACAATAGTAACACTAAAAGATGCAGTGCGCATCAAGTCTCTTTTATATTCACTGAAAGCCGAGCAAACAGGATTGAAAAACCAGTTGAATGATGTGGAAGCAGAATTGCAATTACTGCTGCAGAACAATAAAACATATTTTGTACCGGAGGCAGACAGTGAACCGGTAAACTTAATCGGGCAAATCACACTCCAGGCATTGGTTGACAGTGCCTATGTAAACAGGTACGATCTGAAACAAGCCTCCGGCGTAGTTGCTTACAACAAACAAAATTATTCGTTACAAAAAGCTTTGCGCGTACCCGATATTACGTTGGGAGCAGATTTTGATAAAAGGGGCAGCTACATCAACAATGCTTCCTTTTTAAACGCTGCCATTGAGTTGCCTTTTTTTAACCGGAACCAGGGTAATATCAAAGCCGCCAAAATAAGCATTGATCAAAGCAAGGTATTGTACGATTTGCAAAAAGCTTCTGTGGAAAATGAAGTTCAAAAGGCTTACAGTAAAATGCTGACTACACATAAGATGCTTCAGTCATTCGATCCGGCATTCAGATCACAGTTTCAGCAGTTGATGAATGCTGTGACAGAAAATTTCCTGAAAAAAAATATAAGCTTAATCGAATTCACTGATTTTGTTGAATCATACAAAAACAATGTTTTGCAAATGAACCAATTGCAGAATGACCGTATGCAGGCTATTGAGGCACTGAATTTTGCTGTCGGAAAACCAATCGTTGAATAAATTATAAAATGATACACATGAACACTTTTAAAATTCATTTATTTATCCTGGGCGGCCTGGCAATATTATCTTCCTGCCGTGAACAAACCATTGTCAATTCAAAGGACGACAATTCGATACCCGATAGTATTATTAATAAAACGGAAACAGCACCGGTTGAAATGGATGATATTGTTGAAACAATAAAATTGAACGGGAAAATAATTCCGAATGAAGGAAAGCAGGCAAAAGTTTATTCACTGGTAAGCGGAAAAATTAAATCGGTGGCTGTTGAATTGGGCGATTATGTGAAGCAAGGCCAGTTACTTGCCGTAATACAAAGCTCCGAAGTTGCCGGTGTAGCCAATGATCTTTCAATGGCCAATTCGAATGTTGAGATAACGAAGAAGAACCTGGAATCAACTGAAGCGTTGTATAAAAGCAACCTTGCTACTGAAAAGGATCTAACACAAGCCAGAATTGAATTCAATAAAGCCACCTCAGAATTAAACAGGGCCACCCAGGTATCTTCTATTACCGGCGGCAACAATGGAACCTACCTGCTTAAGGCACCCATTAATGGCATCGTTATAGAAAAAACGATTACCAATAACTCTGAAGTAAGACCTGATAACAATGCGAGTCTTTTTTCTGTAGCAGATCTTTCGAACGTATGGGTAATAGCCAGCGTGTATGAATCTGATATCAATAAGATCCATATTGGTGACAATGTTGTTGTAAATACACTCTCTAACCCGGAAAAAAATTATGCGGGTAAAATAGATAAAATATACGATGTACTTGATCCTGCTTCCCGTACTATGAAAGTGCGCATCAGCATGAACAATCTCCACAATGAGCTGAAACCGGAAATGTTTGCTACCATCACCGTGAAGGGAAAATCAGAAGGTCGTATATTATCCATTCCCTCCAGGGCAGTAGTTCTCGACGACAGCAAGCAATATGTTATCGTTAAAAAAGACAAACAACAACTTATCATAAGGCCTATACAACTGATTAAAAGAATTGGCGACAAGTCTTTTGTTGCGGGTTTAAATGAAGGCGACCTGGTAGTTACCAATTCGCAGGTGTTTCTGTATGAAGCTTTAAACTCTAAATAGTTCAAACAACCAGTATGAACAAAATCATTAAAAAGATAATTTCCTTTTCTCTTAAAAATAAGCTGTTTATTTTTTTCTCAACACTCATTCTGATTGTCTGGGGTATTCTGGCATTCCGGAACATTCCGATTGAAGCATTTCCGGATGTAACCAATACACAAATTACTATTATAACGCAATGGCCCGGTCGCAGTGCGGAAGAGGTGGAAAAATTTGTGACCATCCCCATAGAAATTGCAATGAACCCTGTGCAGAAAAGAACATCTGTAAGATCTACAACAGTATTTGGACTTTCAGTTGTAAAGGTTGTATTTGAAGACAATGTAGAAGATGCTTTTGCACGTCAGCAGGTAAATAATCTTTTGCGGGATATCACATTACCGGACGGAGCGGATCCCAATGTGCAACCGCCAACAGGTCCTACCGGTGAAATATTTCGTTACACTTTGCAGAGCAGCAGCAAAACCACACGCGATTTAAAGACAATACAGGACTGGGTTATAGAACGGCAATTCCTGGCCGTACCAGGCGTGGGTGATGTGGTAAGTTTTGGTGGTGAAGTAAAAACATTTGAAATAAAAGTAAACCCGCAGAAACTTGCGTCCTATGATATAACACCCCTGGATGTTTACAATGCGGTTGCTAAAAGTAATATCAACGTAGGTGGTGATGTGATTGTAGATAATTCACAGGCTTATGTGGTAAGAGGAATCGGGCTATTGAATAATGTTGATGAAATAAACAACATCATTGTAGATAATATAAACGGTACTCCTATTCTTGTCAAAGATGTTGCCGAAGTAAATAATTCAAGCTTGCCAAGATTGGGACAGGTGGGCCGCGACCTTCAAAATGATGTTGTGGAAGGCATTATTGTAATGCGGAAAGGTGAAAACCCCAGTGATGTTATAAAAAAAGTACAGGCAAAAATTAATTACCTGAACGAGAAAGTGCTGCCTGCCGATGTAAAGATCAATACTTTCTATAATCGCGATGATTTAATTGATTTTGCAACACATACCGTACTGCATAATATGCTGGAAGGGATCATTTTTGTAACAGTTATTGTGTTCCTGTTTATGGCAGACTGGCGCACGACAGTTATAGTTGCCATTGTAATACCCCTTTCATTGCTCTTCGCTTTTATCTGTCTTACATTAAGAGGAATGTCAGCCAATTTATTATCGATGGGGGCGATAGATTTTGGTATCATCATAGATGGTGCGGTTGTAATGGTAGAGGGCATTTTTGTATTGCTGGACATGAAGGCGCACGAAATAGGCATGGAAAAATTTAATAAGTTATCCAAACTGGGGATGATCAAAAATACCGGTGCTGAACTGGGCAAAGCCATTTTCTTTTCAAAACTAATAATTATAGCCGGGCTGCTTCCTATATTTTCATTTGAAAAAGTGGAAGGTAAAATGTTTTCGCCGCTTGCATGGACACTGGGTTTTGCCTTATTGGGTGCGCTTATACTTACACTCACACTCATTCCTTTACTGAGCAGTTGGTTGCTGAAAAAAAATGTAAAAGAAAAGTACAATCCCTTTGTCAATTTTATCACCAGCGGCATCATGCGCATGTTTTCTTCTGTTTACCGGTTTAAAAGAATCACTCTACTGGTTGCTGGTTCATTGGTAATCGTTGGTCTGTTTCTTTTTAAATTCCTGGGTACGGAGTTCTTACCGGAATTGGATGAGGGAGCAATCTATATACGGGCAACCTGTCCTTTAAGCGTATCATTGGACGATTCCAAAAACATCGCCAATAAGATGAGAAGAATAATCAGATCCTTTCCGGAAGTAAAACAGGTGATGTCTCAAACCGGGCGCCCCAATGACGGCACGGATGCAACCGGCTTTTATAATATAGAATTTCATGTAGACATCTTTCCCAAAAAAGATTGGAAAAGGGGTATTAATAAAGATCAACTGATAGAAATAATGAAACATCGCCTCTCCGGGTTTGTAGGCATTGACCTTAATTTCTCCCAACCTATTATGGATAATGTAGAAGAGGCTGTTTCTGGTGTAAAGGGATCATTGTGTGTTAAGATTTACGGCGATAGCCTGCCCTATACTGAAAAGAAAGCAATGGAAATATACAATGTTATGAAGGGCATTAAAGGAATTGAAGATTTAGGCGTCATTAAAAATATCGGTCAGCCTGAAATGAGAATAGATCTTGACCAAAACAAGATGGCTTTATATGGCGTAACTACCGCTGATGCAAATGCCGTCATTGAAATGGCGATAGGCGGGAAAGCTGTTACGCAGATTTATGAAGGAGAAAAAAGATTTCAATTGCGATTGCGTTATCTCGAGAATTATCGCAATAACGGTGACGCCATCAGTAATTTAATGGTGCCTACGCTCAGGGGAGCGAAGGTTCCGATAAAAAATATTGCTTCCATACAAACACTCACCGGACCCAGTCTTATTTTCAGGGATGAAAACCTACGGTACTCTGCCGTTAAATTTTCAATACGTGGCAGGGATATGGGTAGTGCTATTGCTGAAGCGCAAGATAAAGTAACGAAACACGTAAAACTGGAAAGAGGATACGAAATGCAATGGGCGGGTGATTTTGAAAACCAGCAGCGCGCAACCAGGCGCCTGAGCCAGGTTATACCCATCAGTATCCTGATCATCTTCCTGATATTGTTCATTATGTTTGGCAATATAAAAGACGCCGGAATGGTATTGCTGAATGTTCCTTTTGCCATCATAGGTGGTATAGCGGCGCTTTTAATTACAGAGACCAATTTCAGTATATCTGCCGGTATTGGTTTTATTGCATTATTTGGTATCTGCATTCAAAACGGCGTGATTCTTATTTCCGTTTTTAAGAAGAATTTACAAGGGGTAAAAAGACAAGAATTTAATACGCATACATTAGAAAAAGCAATCAAAAATGGTGTTGAATCGCGGGTTCGCCCGGTAATTATGACAGCACTCATGGCTGCCATTGGTTTATTACCCGCCGCACTATCAAACGGCATCGGGTCTGAAACTTCGAAACCACTTGCAATAGTTGTTATCGGTGGTTTAATAACAGCTACTACTCTTACATTACTGGTTTTCCCTTTATTCTTTTTTGCAGGCTATAGAAAACTGGGACAAAAGATGGACTAGTATACAACAGTGAATACAATCATTTAAGTATTCACTACTTATTTTTTTAACAGACTACACATGCCAAAATCAGGAATCTACTACAGGGTGTATCAATACAATAAGGTTAAACATAAAGTGCCCTTTCTGGAAGAAGAAATTTATCCTGTCTATATTTCAATTGTACACGGAAGGAAATCATTGAATTTCAAAAGCCGGGTCTTTTCACACCTGATAAAAACCAAATACCAGGTTTGCTTCCGGGTAAACGGTTATTCACCTTGTGTGCAGGATATTATTGAACACGAAAAAGCAATGGTGGCTTTCATCATTCAAAAACTGGGAAGTCATTTTACAACCCCGCTATTTAAAAAGGAATATGCATACTATTCGGCAGATCTTTATGGTGTGATTGATGAATATTGCACAGGTTTCCTTTTAAATTTCTTTAACCAACATTCGCATTTTTCTTATACTGTTTTTTTAATGCAGACTTCTAAAATCCTTACTGCAGATATTATATTAAATTATATGCAGACGATTTTACCTGTTGCTATACGGGATAAATTGTTTGATAACCTGGTACCTTATATTCGTCTTATTGAATTTTGTAAGCAACAAAAACAGCATGGTCTCCCCATGCTAACTGCTTTCAGTTTCAGTGAGAAAACATTTCAGTCCCAACTATCTTTATTTCTGAACAGCGAACTGGATGCAAACAGGAGTATTCAATGTTTAAGTGAGCTGATAAAAAATCCACCTTACTCACCTACAGCAAAGCCGATTAAAATAAATAAACCGGCAATGCGCTAAGAATTTAATTAACCATTTATAAACGTTACCCTATGAGATTTATAAATGCAGGCTTCATAAGAGTTGTTTTTTCAAAAACCTGGAAATGCCTGGAAACTTTGTATTGCCAATACTCATAACCTCTAAGATTATGGTTTCGCATAAGCGAGGCGTCCTATTTCTTTAGAAATAAAGTAGCCATCAAGACCCTGACTGATTAATATTTCCGCTTCTGATAATGCTACAAATCCATCCGGACCAACCAATTCAGCCTCTATTTCTACCTGTATGATACTGCCAATAATAAGTACGGTACCATTCAAAGGGATATCTATTTTTTCTTCGAACTTCATTGCTATTTTCACCAAGGCTTCTTCTACAAATGGTGCGTGGCTACAAGGTTGATAAAATTCCTTGAAACCTGTTTTCACAAATTCAGAAATGCTTCTGTCGTACCTGGCTGATGTTTGGTGTGCTTTTTTATAATGCTTGGCCTGAATATAGTTTAAGGTATACTCTTTGGTATCCAGAATATTCTGCAACGTATCTCTTTGAACATTACCCGGTCTGTTGACCAATCCAAACAACGCCGGGTTAGCGCCTAAATGAATGAGGGAATTAAATATGGCCAGGTTTGTATAACCATCCACGGACCTGGTGCCTACCAATACTGCCTGCCGAAATCCTGCCAATGAATTAATAAACGAAGTTCTGTAAAGTTGTTCTGACTGCTCTATGTCGGCTTTTCTTATAATCATGTTACTGAATTTCTTTGACCAGGTATTTTTCAACTTGTTTCCAATAAGAAAAAAAAGAAGGGAAATAACCGGTTACCGCATTGGCAATCCAATCTCTTGGCTCTTCACTACCTGTATACCCTGCGTTAAGCGGATGTTCTTTATAATAAATTTTGTCTGAATTAAATTCCCTGGAAATAGATTCAAAAGAACCAGCATAAACCTGAAGATCAGGAATGTTTTTACTTAAATCCAGCATAAAATCAACGCATTTTTTACTTATCGGATTGCTCGAAAAAAAAGCCGGTTCTATAAGAAGTATCCTGTTACCTTTTTCATCTTTATGCCACTCAGGATCGAGGTTGTAATAATTATAAAAATAAACAGGAGAACGGGAATCAATTTTGATCATTGAAGAAGCCGGTAAATCCAGCGTTGGAATGAAATGTTGCGAAAGAGATAATTGAGCTGGAACTTCCATTGTTTCTAGTGCCTCATAAGATATGTCTAAATAGGTGTTTACCTGGTTGGTGAAGGTATACTTGTTTATATTTTCCTGGTTGGCGTAGTACTTTTTATTACTGTTAGCACCTGCAACCCATTGCCAACTGCAGGCATTACTTGCCCAATCTCCGTCCAGCAAGTGATAATACATCCATTGCGCAGGATGCAACCAGTGTGATTTTGCAATATTACAAACCAGGGAAGCAGTGTACATTCTGCAATGGTTGTGCATGTAGCCGGTGCTGTACAATCGTTGAATGGCCCTGTCGACGCCTTCGATACCAGTGCTGGCATTTAAAACATTTGAAGGAATGGCATGATTCAAAACAGTTGGCTGTTGATGTTGAATATCCCGGTTCAAATTTCTTACCTGCCCCACCCGCTGAAAATAATCACGCCAGCAGAGTTCCTTTGCAAAAGCCAGGATTTCCTGTATTTTATAGCCTTTTTCCAACAACTTCTGAAGCACTTGCCGGGTGCTGATGACTCCTCTCGATATATAGGGTGACAAATAGGTGACTGCTCCGTTCTCGTAATTGCGGTTTTGCCCATATCTTATTGGATCAATTTGATCTATTTTTTCAAGAATGTTTTTATAGTCGGTTTCCCATTTCATATCCAGCTATCGCTTACTTATTTTATTCATCGAGATTGTTCTTTGGAGACTGGATTTAAACCTGGTTATAGCAAGGTTTCTTTTTTTCGAATGCTTTTGACTAACGCCGGTATTGACTCGTTTTCTCCATAAATTAAAACTGCTGCGTTTTAAGGTTCTACGCATGAGCGAGATTACTTCCGCTTCTGAAAAACCGAATTGTATTTTGATGGCTTCAAATGACGTTCTGTCTTCCCATGCCATTTCAATGATCCTATCAATGTCTTTTTGTTCCATCCATAAAATGATTTAGAAGTTGGTTCGCTTCCATTTTACTGTAACCGGTGAGCCTTCTGCAATAATAACGGAGTCTGGTTGATGAGTATTTAAGAAAGAAAAATCTTTGCCATACATAGCGTTAAAATCGCATTGGATAGAGTAGTCTATTACTTTATTGACAAACCATTTTGGATGATGAACACTGTATTCCTGTGAATGCTGGTCGTTTATTTTAGTATATCCGTAATAGTGTTCAAAGATGAATTCTTCAATGGTTTCTGGCAATATTTGCTCCTTTTTATTTACTGCATTTACACCGATATGATTCCACCTTTCCTTTATTTTCCATTCATATTTTATATGTTTGGATGTATTTCTGATGTCTGTTTTATTTTTTGTTGGAATTGCTATGTAATGTTCTTTGTACAGCCTGTTCGCCAGCCAAGCCACCGATTTATACGGAACTGTTTCATTTATGAAAACCACACCTCTTTTTATAGTGTCTCTTTCATTTCTTTTTACATAAAAGCGGAGATTAATTTCTTCAAATGTTCCAAAAAACGGAATAGGTATATTAAACAGGCTGGTTTGTTTAAACATAAAGCCAACCAGGCTCACATAAGTTTTGTTTTGGAATAAATCAAGTTCAACACCCTTTGGCAAATAGGGTTGTAAGACGCAGGGATCTAATGCATAGTTGGCCATGATTAAATTTTCCCAGCGTGCTGATAAAAAAGATTGTGCCATCTTTATTAAAAAAAATATTTTTTCAATCCCTAACTTTTCAACGAAGACATACCGCCATCTACATGTAGTATTTGCCCAGTTATCCAACTTGCTTTTTCAGAAAGTATAAACGCCGACATATTTGCAATATCTTCTGTTGTACCAATTCTTTTTAAAGGGTGACGTTGTGCATTGGCTTCTTTTTTTTGATCGCTATTTAAAAATGACGCTGCTAACGGTGTATCGACCAGTGAAGGAGCAATGCAGTTTACCCTTATTTTGGGTGCATACTCTGCCGCCAGGGCTTTTGTGAGCCCTTCCAGTGCTCCTTTAGAAGCCGCGACCTGCGTATGAAAAGATAAGCCTGTTTGTACGGCAATGGTAGAAAATAAAATAATAGACGCATTTTCAGCTTCCTTTAGTTTTGGCAAAACCGCTTGAATTATACGGATGGCGCCAATTACCTGCAACCGGTAATCCATTTCAAAATCTTCAGGTTTGATTCTTTCAAATGGCCGTAAGTTGATGCTGCCCGGACAGTAAACCAAACCACTTAGTTCACTGGGTATAAAATCCAGCGAAAGAACTTCATCTAAAATATTTAACTGATGAAAATGTATATGTTGGTTTTCAACTGCCGGTTGACTTTTATGAAATGTTGCAATTACGCGATGGCCCGATTCAGCAAGTTGATTAGCCAATGCTCGGCCTATGCCGCTTGAGCCACCGATTATTAAGTAATTCCCCATTATTAATTAGTTATAATGACAAAAACTATTAATGAATGCTTGCGTTAATTCCGCACAGTGATCCAATGAAATGATATCACATTTTTTTACACCGGTTGCGGGAGAAAATCAGGATTTATTGTCTTTGTTTTTTCATTTCCCTCAAAGCCAATAAGAACCCAGTTGCGAATAGCAACGTAATAAACCCTGCGAAATATGGTATTATTTCAATCATTTTTCTTTCTGTTTAGCAGTTTTAAATAAATGCCAAAAGCCAGGATGGAGGGTACCCAGATACCAATAAATATAGCGGCTGTTGATTCTCCTTTGAAATACAGTATTTCAGAGAATATAAGTGAAAGAAATGCCGCGATAAATAATAATTTATCGGTTGTTGTAAAATTTTTTAGCATGATTTTTATTTATTTTAAATTTTGAGTAACATGGATGGAAATATAGTATTACAGGATCGGGATTTGCCTTGCTAACATAGAAGCATAAACGCTGAATGACTTCACAACATGGTCAGAAAGTAATGATATAATTAAAGGTAAGCCTTCCAGCTATATAAACGACTTGTTCCAGCTTCCTTAAGTACACATGACATCATTGTGTAAACCAAGGTCCATTTATTTATCAACAACAGCGACCAGGATTTTAGGGTACTCGTTATTTTCATTTACCCATTTTGCAAAAATGTTACTGTTAATGGGTTCAAAAATATCCTTGTCTTTTTGTTCTTCCGGGAGTGCTTTTATCGGAACCAGGATAATATAATAAGGCTCCGTATAATCATAGTGTTTGTCAATGGTAAGCCCCTTGATGTGAAAAAATTTATACCCCCGTTTGTCCAGTTTATCCAATGTTTCCTGTGTATATGCCATTGTACCTGACAAGGCATCAGTGATTGCTTTCCTCATACAATATAATTGATAGTGGCAACCGTCTTCTGGTACCACACCTCCTTGAAAATGGAAATAACATCAGTCCCAGGTAATTCCTTTACTGTAATTTTTTATCTTTTAAACCGAAAGACCGATATACTATAAAACGGGGCATAAAAACAAAACCCATTTTTCATTTTTAGTGCCCCGTTTCAGTTGAAAAACATATAACTGTCATTCTCCACTATTACTTTGGCATCAAAACACTGTCTACAACATGAATCACGCCATTGCTTGCTTTTAAATCTGTTGTTACAACGGTTGACTTTCCGCCATTTTCATCCGTTATTACAACTTTACCATTCTCAAGTGTTGCGGTTATCATACCTCCGCCAACGGTTTTTAATTCAGCTTTTCCATTTCCCTTTTTAATTGCCGCTAATACTTGTTTGGCATCCAGGTTTCCTACAACTACATGATAAGTAAGAATGGCAGTAAGCTTCTCTTTATTTTCCGGTTTCAAGAGTGTTTCAACAGTACCTGCTGGCAATTTTGAAAAAGCATCGTTCGTAGGCGCAAAAACTGTAAACGGTCCTTTGCCTTTGAGCGTCCCCACTAAATCTGCAGCTTTTATAGCAGCAACCAGGGTTGTGTGAGCTTTTGAACCTGCGGCAACATCAACAATATCAGACTTTGATTGTGAAAATGCATGCATTCCGAACAGGCTTATTGCAACGAAAAGAAATTTTGCTTTAAATAATTTCATGATTGTTAATTTGTGTTAATGAATAAATGTGGTATCTAAAAAACCAGCGCTGATTTTGTTTAAATTTCAATACCGATTCATTAAACAGTTTATTACTTTAAAAGGTTCAGGGTTTATAATAATAAATAGCGAGGATAATAGGTCGCAACCTTTTCCCAGCCATTACAGGACCGGAAAACAGGCTCCGGGGAGAAAACGTTTATTTAGCTATCTGGCAATAGAAGGAATTCAATTTGAACCCATTATGTGGAAAAGCAGCAATTCTATTGAATGTAAAGTAGAGGAGACGCTCTTTACTGAAAAAGGTTTCTCATGTTGCGAAAAAAATATGTCTTATTGATAAGAACAAAACCCGTAATCATTTTTAGGACCTAATACTTCATTTCATAATACTTTGGCTTTTGAATTTTCAAGTAAAATTTTTTACCCGCTATTTTCTGCCGTCAGACCAATTAACAGCAAACTCAGACTTCTTCATTTGTATTTCTTATCTCCAGGTTTTCTGGTTCTGGTGGCGCTTTTTTTGAAGCTCTTTTGTATTGCCATAAAAAGAAAAATCCCCAGCAAAGGCTTGTCATGTGAATGGATTGATAACTGATTTTTCTCCATAATAAATAATCAGCTTTCGAGGCATCTGTTTTTACCAATATTAACCCGATAAGCGAAGGAACTATTGCAAGTACGCCTATTGCTTTTATAAATACCGCGAATGGAGTATAAAAACAGATTAATATCATAGATGGCAATAGAAAATAAAATGAAGATGCCCAAATATCAACCCCTACTGTTTGTTCCTGGAAGTCTTTGGCCAGAAAAAAAACACCCCATGCAATAGATAACATCGTGAACCCTCCTGCGGCCATATCCCACCCGTCCCTTGCCAGTTTCATCGCAACTAGAATAGTGCCTGTAATAAAAATAGCATCTACAAATTTGTATACCACTTCTCTACCTTCTTTTTCAAATATATCCGCGGCAAAACCTATCGTACTTGCAAGAAGGAAGCATATCATTAAAGCAAAAACAACCTGCCTGTCTGTCTTTTCATGATGACTCATAAGCTCATTATTTAAGTAAAAATAAATGAAATAGTATTAATACTTCAATTGCCCGGGTTACTGGTTTTACCAATTAATATCTTTCCTATGGTAATAAAATTATGCAAGGTGAAACTTTTACAGGTTAGCAGGTTTTATGAACGGTATTTGAAAATGTTCCATTCGTAGTTGCTGCTCACCATTTGGTGAAGGTTTGTCTTTGAGAATATCAAACAGTGCAGACATGCAATTCTTTGTCAATTGGCAACGCTGTTCACTGCAACATTATAATCTCGTTGACTGCAGACACAAACCCATCGCAATTAAAAGATCATTACCTTTAAAAAAAACCACTGGTATGCATAAACTTTTCTACCTGCTGTTAATAATTTGTTTTATAAACGCCTGCAATACTCCTGCAACCAAACCCGATGCTCATTCGATAGATTTTGTTGACCGCAGCGGCCTTGACAGCTCTATTAAACCCGGCGACAACTTCTTTCGCTATGTTAATGGCCGTTGGTACGACACTGCAAAAATAGCGGATGACCAAACTGGTGTTGGTTCTTATATGTTTCTTAATATTCCGCAAAAACAGTTATTGCAAAATGTACTCGACAGTGTTTCAACAATGCAGCATACCAATGGAAGCATCGACCAGAAGGTGGGTGATTTCTACGCTTCCGGTATGGATACTGCAACCATTAACCAGCGTGGATTTCAACCCATTCAATCCATACTTGCAAAACTGGAGGCAGTTAGCAACCTGCCATCGCTTATGAATTTTGTGGCAACTCAAATGAAAACAGGCAACCCGTCGATCATTGGATTTGGAATTTCGCCCGACAATAAAAATGGCAACATTAATATCGCCCATGTTTACCAGGCAGGTATTGGCTTACCCGACCGCGAATATTATTTTAAAACAGATTCATCTACGTTGGCTATTCAACAAGCCTATAGAAAATATATCAGCACTTTGTTTCAATTAACCGGAAGTGATCTTGCTACTGCAAATAAGAATGCGGAAATAGTTTACAGCATTGAAAAGCAGTTGGCGGCATCGCATAAAACAAATATTGAGCTCAGGGATGTGAATGCAAATTACCATAAAACGGCGGTAGCACTCATTAACAAAACACAGGCAGGAATAGGTTGGGAAACACTGTTAACAAACCTGGGTGCAAAAACCGATTCTATTGATGTAGCACAGCCAGTCTATTATGATAAGTTAAATGCATTACTAAAATCCGCTTCCATCAATGACTGGAAAATCTATCTGAAAACAGGAACGCTGGAGAAATACACTGACGCATTGAGCAAACCATTCCTGGATGCTTCATTTGAACTCACCAAAGTTTTATCAGGCCAGGCAGTACAGAAATCACGCGAACAGATTATGACGGCGAACGTCGACAACCATTTGGGAGAAGCATTAGGGCAGCTTTATGTAAAAAGATATTTTAATGAGGATGCAAAAAAACGAGTGCTCGCATTGGTGAACAACTTGCAGAAATCTTTCGAAAACAGGATCAATCATCTCGACTGGATGAGTGACAGCACCAAACAAAAAGCAAAAGAAAAATTGTACGCTATCGGAAAAAAAATTGGTTATCCTGATAAATGGAGAAATTATGATAATGTTCAGATCGACAGAAATAAATACTTCGAAAACTTACTTTCGCTAAACCAGAACGACTATCAATATCAATTGGCAAAATTGAATATGCCACTTGATAAAACAGAATGGAGCACAACTCCTTCAACGGTTACCGCGTATAATAATTCATCTCCAAATGAAATCGTCTTCCCCGCTGGCATTTTGCAATATCCTTACTTCGATTTTCTGGCGGATGACGCCATCAACTATGGTGGAATAGGAATGGTGATTGGACATGAGCTGACACATGCATTTGATGACCAGGGTGCACAGTATGATAAGGATGGTAATGTAAAAAACTGGTGGACGAAAGAAGATTATGAAAAATTCAGGGCAAAAACAAAAACAGTCATTGACTTGTACAGTTCGTTTACTATTCTTGATACGCTGCATATCAAAGGCGGTTTGACAGTGGGAGAAAATACCGCCGACAACGGTGGCATTGCAATTGCTTACGATGCTTTCAAAATGACGGACCAGGGAAAAGACTCGGTTAAGATTGATGGCTTTACACCAGACCAACGATTCTTTTTATCTATCGCAAGGATATGGAGGGTAAAAACCAGAGATGCGTTTTTGCGTATGTATGTAAATACCAACCCGCACTCTCCTGCTATGTGGCGTGTAAATGGACCCCTTATGAGTTTTGCACCTTTCTATAAAGCATTTAACGTGCAGCCTGGCGATAAAAATTACTTACCCGAAGATCAACGAATAAAGATTTGGTAAAACAATTTTCTGTTGCAGCTATGCCCTTTTTATGAATATTATAAAAGGATGCGATGTGTTGCCTGTTAAAAATCGTCTTATGATATCTTCATCCGATTTAAGCACAACTTTTACCCGCAATAATAAATTCCCTGAACCGGGATCGGAAGCCGAAAGATCTACTTTTCTAAGCATTCAACAAGCCATGCTAACACAATATGAAAATGTGTTTCCGGATAAACTTGCGGAACGCACGGTTGTAATTGTTCCTTCGTTGACAATGGATACTGAAATCCTTTCCAAGGTTAAAGGTGCTATTCACTATGAAGAACGGCTACTTTGCATGCTCATGTTACTACGTATGCCACTTACCAAACTTATTTATATTACAAGTGTACCTGTTCCGGATGTAATCATTGATTACTATTTAAATCTATTGCCGGGTATTACCGGTCATCATGCAAGGAATCGACTAACAATGCTTAGTTGTTTTGACGCAGGTTCCAGACCACTTACCCAAAAGATACTTGACAGACCAAGACTCATTGAAGCAATCAGGCAAAATATTAAGCAACTTTCAACTACGCACCTTACCTGTTTCAATATTACTCCGCTGGAAAAAACCCTTTCAGTGCAGTTGGGAATTCCTCTATTTGGAACTGATCCCGACAAATTTTATGAAGGATCGAAATCAGGTGCAAGAAAGACTTTCCGGGAGAGTGGAGTTAGTATGCCCGATGGATTTGAAGATCTGTACTCCAAACAGGATGTTATCAGGTCGCTTGCTGCGTTGAAAAGGCAGCATCCATTATTAAGAAAAGCAGTGGTTAAAATAAATGAAGGATTTAGTGGTGATGGAAATGCCATTTACCGTTATTCAAAAATGCCATTGGATGATAGTCTCGAAGAAAATATCGCTTCATCATTCACACAACAATTCAGAACCGTTGCAAAAGATCTAGCTGAATCGACCTTTTTTGAGAAACTTGCTGCTATGGGAGGAATTGCAGAAGCGTTTCTTGAGGGAGAAATAAAAATGTCGCCTTCTGTACAATGTGTAATCAATCCAGATAAGAGTATTGATGTAGTAAGCACACACGACCAATTGCTGGGTGGAGATGATGGTCAGATATTTTTAGGAGCCATCTTTCCTGCCGATAAAATGTACAATGTAACGCTTGCTGCCGAGGGAAGAAAGATTGCTCAAACATTAGCACAAAAAGAAGCAATGGGCAGGTTTGCGATAGATTTTATTTCTGTGAGGCAGGATGATAATTCATGGCGACACTATGCAATTGAAATCAATCTTCGCAAGGGCGGCACAACACATCCGTTCCTGATGTTGCAATTTTTAACAGATGGCAGGTATCACCCGGAAAGTGGTGAATTCATAACCGCAAACGGAAACAATCGATGCTACTTTGCATCTGATAATGTAATCAATGAAAATTACAAAGGACTTATCCCAGATGACCTGATGAACATCGCAATGTTCCATTCATTGATGTACGACGGCGCAACACAGGAAGGCGTTATGTTTCATCTTCTTGGTGCACTTTCAGAATTTGGCAAATTAGGAATGGTATGTGTAGGAAGTACACCGGAGCGGGCCAAATTGTTTTATGACCGTGCTATTGAAGTGCTGGATATAGAAAGCGTGAGTTAATTTCAATAGTTTAAATTTTTTAATGCAGCTGCAATTATATTAAATGATAATGATGGATTTTACCAGCGGCTTCTTCAAAAGCACAGCGGATATTCGCGTAAAAAACCTTTGTTTCGATCAGGAAAAAAAATATTACTTTTTTTGATCATTATTTTACTCGAGCAATCGGGGATTTATTTCATTAAAAATCTCCTGTTTATCACAGTGTGTCTTTTGTACGTTTCATTTTGAAAACAAACCTGTTCCAGTAAACTATATTTAAGATTAAGATAAATAGGATCATCTTTATAAACTCGCAATTTTGATTTTATTATCGGTTATAAAACAAATGATGGTGCCATGAAACCAATAAGTTTTTTATTTGTTGGACTGTTGATTTGATATTCCATTACCGCACAATCACCTCCAGGCTGGGTTAAACCGTCCGTTTTCTACCAAATATATCCATCTTCCTTTCAGGATAGTGATAGCAATGGGATTGGTGACTTTAAAGGAATTCAATTCCATGCTGACTATGTTTAATCTCTGGGAGTATATATTGATGATAGGATAAAACATGGCAAATTGAAAAAAGCGATGTGTGTCTTATTGACTTTATTTTAGAATAGAAAAAGTAAAAACCATCGACTACGAGGATTTGAGTGCAATTTTTTTTTCGGACCAGAGCGGCTTATCATAGTGCATCCATCTACGTTAGTTTTTTTGCTCTTTACTATTTTTCAAACCATTATATAAATTCATCTTTACAATTGAATGCAGTACAGCAAATCATTGCAGCATTTGATGTACCAATTGTTGAACCTACTTCAAATTTAGACAGTACGCTAATCATTCAAGCGTTAAGCAAACTGGTTGTTGCAGATAAAATAGTAGAAAAACAAAAAGATGATTAAATTTAAAAAAAGCTAATAGAACCAGTCAGTAAAATAATGGGAACTTACAATAGTATGGCAGTGTTCAGTCAATAAGAAGTTCAAAACAATAAAAAAATCTATAAAAAATGAAAGTTATCACCAAAAAAAAGATATTCCGGGTCATTTCATTTTTACTAATAGGTGTTATAATCCTCCAGTTTATACAGCCAGGTTTTGAAACACCCCTGGTGGCAAGTGATATTGCAGCGCCAGTTGAAGTAAGCGCTATTTTAAAAAGGTCTTGTTTCGCCTGTCACTCTAATGAGACCAAACTAAGTTGGTTTGACAGGATATCTCCCATTTCCTGGAAAGTAGCTAAAGACATCAAGGAAGGCCGAAATGTAATCAACTTCTCAGAATGGAATAACCTTACACCGGCACAACAAAAAGATAAATTTTGGGAAATAATAAACCATGCCATATCTGGCGTTATGCCGTTGAAAAAATATACAGTTATGCATCCTTCCGCTAAGCTTTCGGAGAGTGACCTGGCTATTCTGAAAAATTACGTAACAAGTTTGGCAATTTCAAGGACCTACGACACTTTGAAAACGATGGAAGCTTTTGAACAATATAAACAATGGAGAAATGGAATTGACATTGGTAAAAGACCTGTGGCAGTTAACGGAGTGGCTCATGATCCAGATTATAAAAACTGGCAGCCAATCAGTACTACAGATGCTTTTAGTAACGGCACCTTGCGGGTTATATTTGGTAATGCAGTTGCAATCAAAGCGATTAATGAGAATCATACAAGGCATTGGCCAAATGGAACCGTGTTAGCAAAAGTACAATGGGATCCTTTGGTAGACGAAGAGGGCAATATTCATACGGGTAAATTTAACCAGATTGAATACATGGTAAAAGATGAAGAAAAATATGCTGACACCGAAGGTTGGGGATGGGCCAGGTTTAAAACGCTTGACCTGGTGCCCGATGATAAGGAGGCTCAGTTTGCTACAAAGTGTATTAACTGCCATCGGCCCGTAAAAGCGCTGGATAATGTATTTACGTTCCCCATTAAACAATAATGCAATGAAGAATATAACTTACACGGTGTGGGTATCCATTTATATATTGATAAGTTCCTGTATCAATAACGCCAACTTGCCTGATACCATAAATACCAAAGCATCGTTCCCGGATTCCATTAACTTCAGTCCTTCTGGTTTGAAAGTAATTACTTCTTTCATAAACAAGAAGAACGGAACTATGTCTACCCTATACGGCAATTCATTGGCATTGCAAAAAGCTATCGCCTTTAATAAAGAAGTAGTTGGTGGCGAGTCGTTTACCCTCGTTACCTGGAAGCAACAGACTGATGCGCATTGGTTCGGCGCTAAAATTCCCGGCGATTTGCATTCTGTAGAAATAGTGAAAACCAATTCGAACGGGATCACTGTTTTAATAAATTATGAACGATATGAGGGTAAAATACGGGTTTTAAATTCAGATACGTTGTATAAAAGCGAAAGGATAAAGTTTATACTTGACCAAAGGCCATCTGTTATGCCCTGACAGTTGCCTGTTCTCCCAAAATATTCTCAGCATGTTTGAACGTAAGATTCATGTCACAAATAAACAGTTGTAGACAAAAATAATAAAGCCGGATTTTGCTGGAGGGTTACGAGTCATTTACAGTAGGTGCTTCCTGTGATAATAACACTACATTGCTGGAAGTAGATTTGAATGATGTACCGGAGACTCCAAAACGAATTCAAGTATTGGTTTGAAAAATCGATCATCATTAGAAATATGCTGTGTGGACCACGTGACCCTCAGTTACTAAGAATATTTATGGCTTAGTTATTCTTGTTGTAAGAAGGCTTTCACGGCGAGTTCCAAACACGTAAGCTAATAACAGGCCAAAGAGCTTAATCGCTAGGATACGCATTTGTAAATATTTTTACCAGCTACTATGGATTATTCATCTTCCAAATAGCTTCTGAACCGGGTTTACGCTCATCTGTTGCACGGAGTAAAAGCGTATCATTGAGTGAAAGGCTTCCAAATATTTCTAATGATGGTTTGTTCCTGAAATCCTCCTGTAAGTGACAGCTTTATTCACCTGATTCGACATGTTTCGCACAGAAAATGGAAAATTGGCATATTAGAATGTCGCTTCAAAAAACGAAGAACTAATATGCTGTAAAAAAAATCGACCAATTTATCACGATCAAAAACTAAGACATGAAAAGTAACCGAAGAGCATTTTTAAGCAGAATATCATTGGCCACTGCTGTATTTACTATTCCGGGATTTGTCTATTCCTTCAAATCAGGTGGTGATGACTTTGTGGAGACAGAAACGACATACGGCCGCATTAAGGGAATCAGAAATGAAGGCGTCAATATATTTAAGGGAATCCCTTACGCAGGAAAAATTTCTGACGACCGGCGTTTTAGAAGGCCTGCCCCTTTAGCAACATGGACTGGTGTACGTGACGCTTTGCAGTTGGGTGCTCCTGCTATTCAACCGCTCAACGGAACACGTGGGTTAAATGAACCGAAACCAAATGAAGACTGCTTATTTTTAAATGTTTGGACACCTGCCAATGATAATAAAAAACGGGCAGTGATGTTTTACAATCATGGCGGCGCTTTTGTTGGAGGATCTGGTGGCGCAGTTGATCAGGATGCTTCAAACCTTGCCCGCCTATTTGATGTAGTAGTTGTAGAAACAAACCATCGGTTAGGCATTATGGGATTTCTGTACCTCGATGAAATAGCCGGAGCCGAATACGCAGGTTCGGGCAATATGGGAATGCTAGATATTACTGCTGGTTTGAATTGGGTAAATAAAAATATTGCTGCATTTGGCGGTGATCCTGATAATGTAATGATTTTTGGCGAATCTGGAGGAGGCGCTAAAACATCTTGCTTGTATGCGATGCCTGAAGCGGCACCATTTTTCAATAAAGCATCTATTGAAAGCGGCCCCGGTATTAAAATGATACCCAAAGAAGCAGCAGTTGAAATGACAGCAATAGTTTTACGGGAATTGAATATTACTCCAAAAGATTGGAGAAAACTACTTGAAGTGCCAGTAGAAGATTTGTTAAGTCTACAGATGAAAATGCCAGCATTAATGGCCCAATCGGAGTACACGAAGAAAAATGGTGCTGTAGGTTTTGCCCCAAACGCCTTCGCACCTGTAGTGGATGGAGTTGCGCTTCCTCACCATCCTTTTGATCCTACAGCGCCAAAAATCTCAAAATACAAACCTCTCATGGTTGGGTGGAATGAGGATGAATTTACTTTCTTTGCCATGGCATCACATGACACGGACGCATTAAAAGAAGACTTCAGCTTTGAAGCATTACCAGCAAAGCTTAAAGGGCAATTCGGGGCAAACACGCAAGAAATTATTGATGCCTATCGGCGCACAATGCCAAATGCAACACCATCAAATATCTGGGTTGCAATAGAATCGATCAATATGATGGGTTTAGGTTCTATTAAAATAGCTGAAAGAAAGGTTCAACAGCAAGGCGCACCAGTTTATTTGTACAATTTTGGATATAAGTCAGAAGCAAAAGTTCCTGGAACAGATTATCCATTTGGCACACCGCATGCCATGGACATCACCTTCAAATTTAACAATGAAGTTCCTGGTGCGAACGCAGGTTTCTTAGGAGGTAATAAACCTGAAAGATTTATTGCATCCCATAATATGGCAGAATTTTGGACAACATTTGCGAAAACGAGTCATCCCGCGGCAAAAAATGTCCCTGAATGGCCTCCGTATAATTTGACTGACAGGCCTACAATGCGCATCGATGCAAACTGTGAAGTAATAAAAAATAGGTTTAAGGATGAACTTGCCATGTGGAGATCTATTGGGAAGGTATAGGTATGGTTTATTTTATATCTGAAATATTTCAGCGCAACATATTCAATGTAACTGATGAAAATATATTGCGAATGGCAATGTGGAGAGTTCGCTATTCTTCACGTACAAAATGAAGAAGTGAATTAAATTTTTTTATACGTTTTAAGCTATTAAGACACTTCGATTCCTCGCGGGGTCTTTTTAAAAACTCAAAACCGGACATATATATTTGCGAAAGTGCATCGGAGGATTTGAGATATTAGCGACTTCGCGATGTCGAGCTAATTCAAAATATCAAAAATTGAGGATGCGTAACGGCGAAGCTTTAAAATAAATTATTGTTCTTAAAATCATTGTTATTTACTTAACTGTTGCTGGTTAGGTAGCTAGGATATATCAAGGAGTACTGCTATTTCTAAAAAGCAATTTTACCCGCGTGCACCATTTTCACCGCAACTGGAAAACAAAACTGTCCATTTTTTTCATCCCTAAAAAAAATAATAAAATTGCTTTGATTAATTCTATCTGCCAAATGAAAAGCGGAGCTTTTATAATTTTCTTAAGGTCTTGCTTTGATGGTTTAATTATCACTCAACTCAATTCCGTCAAACGAACTTTTGAAGTCAAAGCAAGACTGAGTTAAAAGCTGCGTAAGAAATTTTTCGGCAAAGTCAGATCTGATGTAATTGAAATTTGCAAAATCAAGGCGTGTCGCATACCAGCCAGGGAGTGCATTTAAATGAATTGACCTTATGTTGCCACCTTTGAGTTTGTCTATGAGTGCTTTTAGAAATATTAAGTCTGTCATACATGACTTTGAAAGATACTATAAATATTAAAACCAACTGCTTATATAGCTACTGCCGTACAAATGCTGATAGTACCTAGATGCCCATGTTATTCCGTCGCGCCAGCATAGCAGCAAACCTTTGGCTGTAGTGCTTCGCTTCCATTTAGCCATGTCGCTGCGTTTTATTGGTCATAAGTCCAAGCATCATTATAAGAGCTGTCAAAATTATTACCTGAATGATAAGTGATTTATTTACAAATGAAATATTTTGTGCCGGTTTAATTGCAAGGAAAAGTAATATTGTAATTAGTCCCCTTGGAGCAATAAATAACAAAGGTGATAATGAAAGTTTGAAAATTTTTAGTTGAATAGCTCTGAAAAGAAAAATTGCTGTTACAATTCCGACTGCCCAAATCAAGGTATCTGTGTTCAGGATTTCTTTTGCTTTAATAAGATAGCCGAAAAGCAAAAAGAAAAGTGCTCTTACTAAAAATGCTGCTTCAATTGTCAACTCCTTAAATTTATGAACCTCTTTATTCAACTCGTCTGGTTTAAATTTTTCAATCCATTTAAATTGTTTTAACTCATCAAGATTACCAAGGAACAAACCAAAAAGCAAAATAAATATTAGTGCTGGTAAATGATATATTTCAGAAATAGCGTATATCAAAATGACAAGCAAAATGATTGGAACAAATTTTATGTGATGTTCAATTTTGTTGAGCAAAAAAGCAAGGCCGATTGTTGCCATAAAAGAAATAACAGTAATAATGATGAGTTTTAATCCAAAATATCCAAACGAAGAAAAACCAAAACTGTTATTAAAAGCAATAAAGGTGAAGAATAAAACACCAATGATGTCGGACAAACTACTTTCATAAATTATAAACTCCTTATTGAAGGGTGTCAGTGATTTTACACTTGGTATTGCAATGGCACTGCTAATTATACAAAGTGGTATAGCGTTAATCAGGCTGTCTTTGAATGAAATTTGTCCGACATGTTGAAACAAAAATGAAAGGAGAAACGCTAACGCAAACATCGGAAAAAGAGAGGCAAAAAAAGATTTTCTGATTAGAGTGGCTTTGGATTTATTGAATTCTAACTCAAGAGATCCTTCTAAAACAATTAGTATTAGTCCAACCGTTCCCAAAACTGGCAGGAGTGATGTCAAGTCAGGTATATTAATTCCTACAAGCATAGAAAGTTGTCGCACAGCAAAACCTAAAAGCAATAACAAAATCACCGAAGGCACTTTTGTCTTTGACGATGTTAGGTCAAAAACATAAGCAAGTAACAGCAAAGTGCATACTGTAATAATAATTGTTATTGTCATAATTGTCTGCCAATTTTACTGCTATTTTCAAAAGTTTGCACAATTCTCAAAGCATTCCAGCCAACGTCAGTTCGTCTAAGAACAACCGTTGCTAATCGAATATAATTCAAATTATAGCCATTACAGATCCTACGTTACAAAAATATTCCCGGAAGCGTGCAGTCAAAACCCGAAAAGCGTAATTGTAATAGTGGCACACAAAATGCGCAGTAGAATATTGTCTGTCATTAAAAATGAAACACCGTACCAGATGAACTATCGCTCAAAAAAATAAACAATAGACTCTTTAAAACTCATTGAAGGTTTTATGCTCCGACTACAAAACAATCGGGGTAGAATGAAAATTACCACATCAGCAAGCAGGTAGCAGATCATTACAGTTGCAGGTAGAGGGTGAGGCAATCCGCAATATCACAAATTGGAACCGGAGTTTAAAGAAAATTAAATACCACACTAACGCCTTTGAATGATTTAACGGCGGCAGAAGTGACAATTAGCAAAACATAAAATCATTCAAAACCGCAGTGTGAAAAATCAATAACAAATTATGTGGTGACTTTATTACTATATCATTCTTCAGCGCTAGTCCCTGACCCCTTTACATAGGATATGTTTGTTGTGCGTTCGTGCTTGTCACTTTATCGTTTCCTGGTCCTTATTGACTGCTGTAGTAGAATTACAGTCGGAATTAAAATGATTCCAATAACTACTGGTAGAAACCAAACACCTAGTCCATTTGCAAGTCCGACTGTAGTTAAGTAGGTAAAAAGTATTATCAATGAAAATATAATCAAAATTGCAAGCTTTAGAAATCTAATCATCCTGGTCGCAATTGTATATTGACGTTCTGCATTATCCTTTGTTATTTTTTTCAGGTAGTTAAATACATGTGGATACTTATTTATCCAGGTCAACCCGAAATATATAACAGTCGCAAGTATTGGCAGAATTAAAATTGTTATTCTATTTCCGTAATCGTCGACATGTCCAGATGCATTGAAATGAGTTGGAACTGTAGCCGGAGACTTAATAAAAGTATAAAAGGTCAAAGTCCACATAATAAGCAATAGAAATATTCCTATTGACTCTAAAGATTTATCGAATTGTGAAAGAATGAATTTTATTCTAGGTCTTTCTTCCATAAATCTGTCGGCTTAAAAAATTTGAATGTATGACGCCCAACGATTTCGGCCTGCTGCTGTGCTGGCATTTTATAATGTCGAGCCGACAACTGAAGCCGATTAAAACCTGCCTTCCGGCAGGCAGGTTATTAATGTTGAAGATAACAACAAATGCTCAAATGAATTCCGTCCGACGGATAATAGCTGATAGTACCCAAATGTCCATTGCTATTCCGTCGCGCCAGCATAGTAGCAAGCAACTATG
>JBBQZZ010000018.1:0-98947 GCA_038207265.1 Chitinophagales bacterium
CGCTTTATCCACAAACGGCGAACGTAAATCATTTAAAAATTGAAGAGAGCCGTTTAGTGGATAAAATAGTTGAAAAAACAAAAGATGATTAATTTAGAAAACTCTAACTGCAAGTGGCACTAAAATAAGGGGAGCTTACAAAATCTTCTTATAAAACATTGTAAAAATCGTGGAGGGTATTTTATTAATCCACGCTATGCTTACAAGGGGAATTCCATAGACCGTAAAAAATCTCTTCTAACATTTTATAGTTTAGGTTACCTAAACACATAAATAAATTATTAACAACTAAATAACCATCTGTGCAAATTGAACAAATCCCAAAAAAATACCTGAAAGTATGGAGAAACAGAAATAAACGAATTGGCAAGCCGCCAGTAAAAACCTATTATGTACATGATCAATTATACAAAGCGATAAGCGATAATTTATATAAAGTAGGTGCGGAATCCTTGTGCCGCTATCTTCCAAAGAAGACAATTAGATGCCTCGAAAAGGTATTAGGTTTAAAAAATGAACAATAAAATTTCTGGATATCACCATTTAATGATTAGTTACCATTATTTGGTGATAACGTCATAATTATTTAATGACATAATTCAAGGTGTTTTAGCCATCTATATTATTGATATATAATTCTTTATGCTAGTTCTTGTTGGGATCAATCATTCTATCTATCAAACAAGAATATATAAGAATGTAAAAAGGATGAAACTATTGCGCATCTTCTTTAGGAAGGATAATTTTCGAGCCTCTTTTAATCTTTCAATTTAAATACTTTCCGTGGAAAAATTAAAAAGCCGTAGATTTTAAACTCATTCGGAAATTGAAATATTCTTTAATAGGAAATCAATATTCCGAATTAATCCTCGTAAAAAAAATGAAATCAATCTTATTTTTCTGAAGAAGAAAATAGTAATATTGAGTTTTTCTGCTTAAAACCCCGTACCAATTTGTCATATAAATAAAATTAGATCCACGTGAAAATTATTCTTGGTCTTATAATATTGCCTATTATAAGTGGCTTGCCCTTTTACTTTGCTGTGTCAAAAATCATTACTTAGCAAATTGGTAAGCTTAATAAATAAATTTGTTTCAACTTCTAAATGGTCAACCGAAGACCAAAATGGCACATCAGCAACTTTGATCCTTATTTCCTCATTTTCAATTGATTTCTGAATTTTGAAAACATAATCTTCAGGTAAATTGGTAGAGGTATTCGGATAAAGTAGGAGTACCCTTCCCGTTCCTCTGCGATAGGCATAACTAATCATCTGATACATGTCTGATTGAGAAACACCTTTTTTACTATCCGATTCTTTTATGTCCCATCTGGGCTTATACTTTGTGTCAATAATTATTTTTCTTTTAGTCTTCCTATTAGTTAGTAAAATGTCGTGTTGTAAATTAAATGCATTGGGGTTTTGGTGCAGATACAAATCACTTTTTTTTGATTCGACCTCAAAATCATCACAGAAGTGTTTTTTTAAAAACCCAACAATAAAATCTTCGAATACATATTCCATTGGAAATAATAAACTCCAGCTTTTCATTTCATATTCTGAATGTGAATAGATCTGATTTTGAAGAATCATCTTACAACATTGCATTATATCCACATATTCTTCAAATAAAGTTGGTATTCGTATTTGATTTAATTGGTTTACTCTATAAGATTGATCTTCAACTTCATCAAGCAAATGAATGATATCATTTAGCATTGTTTGAGTTTGATTTATTGCTGTTTGTGTTAACAATAATCGAATGCAATACTTTATAATCCTATTCACATTGTTATCAAAGACAAATGGCTCATAGTCGCAGTCAACATATTGATGTCTTCCATAAGAAAGGCTTTTTGTATATCGATTAAAATTTATTCTCCCTGTTGGTGTTATTAAAGCGCCTCCAACTTCTTCATAGGAGGAATACGGTTTCAAAGCAACGGTTTCATTGATTTGCTTTCCCATTAAGTAAATAATTAATTCGGGAAATCTATCAATATCACAACTTTCAAGAAAAGACTGATTAAAAGGGAACTTTATTCTTTTACAATAACTAAACCAAAATAACAAATGACGATGCATTAAGTCCTTGTTCTGGCTTTGCATATTTTGAAAAACTTTTGGATAAATTTCCAAAGAATCTTCGTTGCAATTTATAAACCCAACAAAGTTATTTGCTCTGACATTTTCCCCGTCAAAAGAAAGAAAGGGCTGGTAGTTTATATTTTCCTTCACGTCTATATCCTGATTTTCATCAATCCACACATGTTTATACTCCTGCCATATAATGTATAAATATTCCTCAAGACCTTTTCTGTCTTTTATTGGTACGAGATTGCTATGTTCAAACAACGTATACACTAAATTGAAGGTTGAATAATCCAATCATATTTTTCAATATCATATTTTATACTCCATGAACTGTTTTTAAATATTTCTTCCAGAACATTCGCTTTTCCAGAAAAGTATTCCATCAAAAGTGGAATTATTCTGTTCTTAATAATTTTGGAAGTATCAAGGCCAGTCATAAAATAAGCGTGGCCAATTAAGTAGTCTGAGGTTTTTTTACGAGAATAAATTTCCTTATTGATTTGCCTCAAAAACTCCCCATCACTTTCTTCCAACTTGCTGTAATCAGGGAAAAATCCCATAAACTCAAAGCGTCGACGTAAAGCAATATCGATTAATGCAATTGACTTGTCCGCAGTATTCATTGTCCCTACTAGATAAAGATTTGGTGGTAAACAAAATTCTTTTTCTCCATTTGGTAATGTTAGTCGTAGCTCGTTTTTCGCATCAATTCTTTTGTCTTCCTCTAGAAGAGTAATTAATTCACCAAAGACCTTTGAAATATTTGCTCTATTTATTTCATCAATTATTAATACAAAGTTTTTCTTTGGTTCAGTGTTTACATTTTTTATTTCCTTTTTTTTACCTCTTATCAATTCAGCCAATGGGTTATAGTATGGCGCTAAACCTGTGGTAAATTCTCTAACCCCATCAACAATTTCTTCTAAAGTTTGAATGCTCAAAGTATGTTGAGAACTTCCATTTGGCTTGTTAAAATGAATTGTATAGTCACTGACATCAGTAATTGTATAGAAAACTCCTGATGTCATTCTAATATTGATATATTCACCTTTTTCAGCAAGTGGGTTTATTATTTCTGAAAAAACATCTTGAAAAGCCCTTTCTTTAGGCTGTTCTTTTGAAGAAGCAAAATAATTGTCTCGTGCTTTCTTTGCAATGTCATAAAGAATTCCTTTATATGGTTTAAATCGTAATTGTTCAAACTCAATATCAGGTCTAATCCCTACCATAAAATCTTCATAAGAGTAATTTTGGTGAAAAGTTACAAACTCAATTTGTCCTTCAGTTTTGAGCTTATCAAAAATGAGTTTACTATCGTCGTGATTACTTTTAAAACCTGTAACTATTTCAACTGCTTTATCTATGCTGTTATATGTTTTACCAGTACCCGGAGGGCCGAATAATATAATGTTGTTGGGGTGCTTTTGAAATTCGCCTTGCGTCTTAATTTTTGTAGCACCTTCGGAAATGAATTCTACACCAAAATGAGGCCCAAATATTCTTTTGTTAGCTTCTTCTATTTTGTCAACTGGTATTTCTGTAAATGTGCTGTTGCCACTCGGATAAATAAACTCTTTAAAAGATTTTAAAGGAGTAGGGTCAGGATTTATTGCTGACTTTACATATTCAACCTCTCTGTATATCCAGCCATTTTCATCAGTTATGTCTTCAGGAACATATCCCCAAGAACCGGCTTTTACTCTTGCAATTGTATATAATTCATTTCCTCCAATTGTTATATAAACATAGTCTCCCTCAGTTAACTCGTTTTTAAAGCCATCAGCTTGTCCTTTTCCCGTACTTTCATGAATTACTATCCATTGATTTTCCTTAAAAACATCTCGAATACTTTCATTTGCTTTTGTCTTGAAAGAGCCATGAGAAATTTTGTAAAGACGCTTGTCTTTTAAAGGAATAGTAAGCAGTTTCTCCTTGATTGGTTCATCATCAATGATTAATTGTTTGTTGACATCAAAGAGTTTAATCATTTCTTGAAAATCAAAATTATCAGGCGATACTTCTATCGGGCCTTTTATATATGATTGGTCTGAATGTCTATAAATTCCATACTTTAGTTTTCCTAAATGAAAGTCTGCGAAAATTTGTAATCCAGTGGATTGAGTCTCCTGCTTATTGTTATAAATAGCCAGCCAAAGTCTGTCACTTCCTTGTTGCCTTGCTCCTTGAAAGTCAAAATAGATATGCTTTACATTTCCTTTGATTCCAAGCTTTTGAATTATTTCATCAATAAAATTTTCAATAAATTCTCTAATCAAACTATGCCCATGAAAGGTAATGATTGGAAAAAATATTGTATAGTTGTTTTTGTAGGCTCGATATTGATTTTCCTTTCCTGTTTTATGTTTTATTACATATCCTTCAAGCGTTGCAAGGTCAAGATTATTTCCTGCTTTTAAATAGTTCAGAACGTCTTTTCTTAAATCAATAATTACACCCGAACGAGATGAATACCAATTAGAAATTTTTTCTAACTCGTCTTGTGGAACTGTATTCAACTTAGCGACTAAAGCGTTATTGTCAGCGTACAGTATAGCAATTTCAGCTGAAGTTGCACAAACATCTTTGATTCCATTTTTAATTTCCTGTTCTGTCATATTGTGGGTTCATTTTCTGTCGATGCTCGTCTTACAGACTTTCGCCTAAAGTCAGTTCGTCTAAGAACATCCGTTACTAATCAAATATAATTCAAATTGGAAGCCATTGTGAATAAAACGGCCATTGCGACCCAGCAATTTCATAAGATAGTGAATTCCGTCCCCGATCGCTTTACATAGGAACTGCTTGTTAACGTCTGGCTTGTTGTCTATACGTTTACTTATTCTTATAATGTTTGTCAAACTCTTTAAATATTTCTGAACTGTACCAATCTTTTTTTATGCTTTTAGTATTTGTCGGGTCAAGCAATCTGGTTTTACAATACCTTTTATTTTTCATCAATGGTTTCCTTAAATTATGGTAAACCTGATTTTCGACAAAGTTTGAGTAACGTTTTCTTAAAGCCGTTGTTAGTTTTCCATAATCAAATGGATAGTTTTTTAAAACATCCTCTTCTTGTACATTAATTTTAATTGCATCGGAGTCAGTTGAATAATTCATTAACAAACTGTCTGTGGAAGTTGACTTTACAAATTTCGTCTCCAGTTTTAGAGAAATATTAAAGTCTTTGTTTTCGTCTGATGGGGCTTGCTTTTCTTTTTCTGAAATATACTTTAAAAGATTTTCGATTTGGGCTTTATTACTATTAATTGAGAAACTTTTGATTGCTTCAAATTCATGAAAGAATGTCATTGGCATTAGAAAGAAATTATAAACTGAAAGGTCATAATTGAACCATTCTGTTATAAGTGTTAAGTAATTTTTCAATGAAGCAGTCCCAATTTCAAACACCTTTTTACTCAAATAAAGGTCTGCATGTTGAAAGTGAATTGCTGTATCACGGATTTCCATTAAAAGAAAGATATTTTCTTTTACAACGCTGTTTAAAAGAATTGGTTCTTGCTCACATATAAGTACGCATTTTGGAAGTCCGATTGTTTTAGGGTTTTTACTTCTATTCAAGTCAGGAGTGAGGGTGTTTAACTTGTTACCGTTCTTACCAATTTTATTAACTAACACATAAATTGATTTTAAGTCGCCTTTACTTTCCTTTATGATTTTTGCCTTCAGTAGAAGCTCCCATGAATTAATCATTAAAATAGCAAAAGTCGCTTCACGATATTTAAAATCTGGTTTGTTATACACCTCAATAGCTGATAAAGCAGCTCCAATGGATTTATCAACAAATGGTTTATGTCTTGGGTGTTTCATTTTATTTATATGTCAAAAGTAGAAGGGTGTTCGAAAGCTAGCTGCTAACAATTTCGGCTTACTTCTGTCTTTGCATTTTAATTAGTAAATGCCCAAACTAGTGATTTATAAATTTACCGAAAATGAGAAAATCAATAATCGTCCAAAGAACGCTTTAAAATTCAAAAACCAGATTCCATCCCAGTTTGTGTATCTACTTAACTTTTATAGAATAGTTTAAGCTGTTTATCAATTTCAAACTCATTGCCTTCATAAATATCCATAAAACCTAACACACCATCAAACAAAGCCCTATCCAAAAGTTCTGTACGGTATTTATTTAAAATTCCCCCGTCCAACATAATTGATACTGTATGTTCGCCATCTTCAATTTCGTGGTGCACATCTTTAACCCAAAACACTCTTGATCCAATTTTGGCATCTAAAAAGAAAAGTTCCACCTTTTCATACAATCTTGGAATCGCTTTTAACCAAAGTTTCAGTGTGACTCGTCCTCGGAATCCTTTAAAATGTAATTCATGGAATATTCCTTCAGCTTGAAATAACTCTGGTTTATCAAAGTTAAGGTCCAATATATCTTGATACATTTCTTTAATCCACTTTGAAATCAGCTGTGTTTTTATACCCAATTCTCTGGACATGCGTGTGATAGTAGTCCTTCCATCAATTCCCTCAAAGAAATTAACTGAAATAAGTCCAGATAAAAATGTCTGATAATCCTTCCCATTGCCAATTAGAAGCTGAACCCACTTTGGACATGATATCATGCAATAGTAAGTGTCAATTTTTGAAGTAACACCGAAAATGTCCTCAAATTTCTTTTCTTTCTTTTTCATCCTACAGAATGGAAAATCTGAGCTAAAATTATTGAATAGCACCACTACCCCGAAAAACCACAATCAGACATCTAAGAATAGGCGCAAATATTTTAAAAAATAAAACCCTAATACTGCCACGCAAAATTAATTATACTTTTGATTAATCCCTATAACCCAACTTTTACATTAATGATCATCGATCTTGTCCAAAATGTTATTGCCAAGTACTTGACTGATAAAGAAGCATTCGATCAATACTTACTAAATTCCAGAAAGTCAGAACAAACATCTTTTGCTATTATTTTAACCAACTTGATTTCTAAAGAGATTAAAGAAAAGGCTTCCCTAAAAACAATATTTGATATAAGTTCAGCCGGAGTCATTGATATATTTTTATGGTCAAATTATGATTATTACAGATATTAGAGTTCTAAAATTGACTTCAGAGTATGGCAATTTCATTAGCCATTTACCAAATTTGCATCAAGATTTTGGAGGTCCAAGTGTTTATTTCTATCAACAGGCATTGATAGAAGGAAAGCAAAACTTTCTTTCGAATAGGCACATCGAAATGATTTACGCCACGCTTTGCGCTTGGGGAATGCATAGGATGGGCGAGACAAAAACTAAAATGGTATCATTCGAAGTTTTTAAAAACTCAATTGTTTCCCTGAGTTCGGAGCTAGAGGAGTTGCGATTCTTAAGTCTTGACCAATTTGAATGCATTCCAACTAAAGAATTCCAAAAAATCCAAAATATATGCTTTAAACTTAAAGTTTCCATATCAAATAGCAAAATAGTCGGAAATTCAAAAGCACTTGCACACATTCTTCCAAATTTAGTTCCGCCTATTGACAGACAATATTCAATACGATTCTTTGCAAAGAAATTATCAAATTTCAAAGATTTGAATGAAGAAATATTATTCTACAATCATATTTTACAAAAATGTTACGAACTAGTTCAAATATTGAAAAAAGACACGAACATTTTAATAGATACTCAATTCAATTCGTCGTTGCCAAAAATATTTGACAATCTTTTGATGACGTTTTTAAAGAAAGAACTGTAATTATTGAATTTCTCAAAATAAAACAAAGTTTATAAAAATGAGTATTCAAACAGAATTAAAAGTACACATAGAGTGTATTGATGACAATTGGTTGTTAAAAAAGATGGATGACTTTGATGAACATCCATTCTATGACAAAAAATCTGACACATAAAAATGGACAATTACACAGCCAAAACATAATTTCACGAAGGAAGAAAAAGACATGCTACTTGAAGATTTTGAAATTCGAATGGTTGACAAAAAGGTAAGCGTTCAAAAATCTTTTAATGAATTTCTTTACAACTGTGAAACAACCCCTGAATATACTTATGAATAACCTATGAATATTTTCGATGACCCATTTTACTCGAAGGAAAAGTTTTTTGACACTATAACGCTGTTAGTAGAGCATCTGATTTTAAATCCAAGCAGTAAAAGGGATTTTATTATCTTTTTGATGACTTTTATATCAAATAGGGATGGGGAGTTGCCGACAGTTAGGTGTTTGGAGTATATCAGTTTAAATACGAGTAAAATTTTAAAATTCTGCTCACAAAAGGCTGAAGAACGAGAAAGGAATCTTTACAAACTGAGGGCTGGAATATACACTATTGTGAATTTTCGATTTTGCAGCCAATAAGTTGTGGTAGTGTAGCCTGATTTTTAGTTATCTAGTAGTGAATATATCTATATTATTTTCTTATGCAAATCATGGGGACAAAACTTCTCAATATTTTCACCTGTTCCTTGAGTTGTTTTCCCTTAAGTATATTGTTAGCTTCCAGAATGGGTGGCTCATTCATAGAATTAATAAAATTTATTATCAAAGTACTTTTGATAGAATACCCAGTATTTTCAGCCAAATTCCTATTTATGCCACTTGAATTCATTCCAAGTATATTCCCTTCCTTATCTAAAAGCGGGCCACCACTATTTCCAAAAGTAATTGGAGCTGATATTTGATAATCACGTGTATTGCCGAATAAACCAGATCTCGCACTTATTATGCCGTCAGTAATTTTAATCTCATCACCCATAATATCAGTTAGAGGGTACCCCATTGTAAAAATCGATTCACCTACTTCCGCAACATCAGGTTTTAAAGTATATGGCAGTGATCCGGGAGAAACAAATCGCACATCTTCAACTTGTAATAGCGCTAGGTCATTTTCAGCGTCAGTAAGAATTACTTTAACCTTTAGAATATTTTTTCGCCCATTAATAAATTGTGTAATCCCAACGCTACTCCCATTTTTAATAACATGATAATTAGTAATTATCAATCCGTTTTTTGCTATATAAAACCCAGTACCGTTTGGCAACCAGTTATCTTCAGATGAATAATCCCCGGTTTGTTCTCTATTTGTATTTGTCCGCTTCTCTTCGGGCTTTTTTTGAGATTCAGTAACATTATTGCTCGTTCTGTAAGAGAATTCTTTCGTTAAAATATATGCAATGTAAATTTCCTGCCCCTTCTTTGGCAAAAAATAACCAAAATACTCTCCGTATAATTTTGTAAACTTATACGAAGTAACTATGTTGCCATTGAGGGAAACATAAACATCCTCTCCCATCTTTAATAATTTAATTACATTCCATAAATGATTTATATTGACTTTAAACCCTGCAGATCTGTCTATGTTTATACCTTCAAAAACATGCTGTAACTTTAAATAGCCATCGCTTGTAATAGTCACTCCATAATAATTTTGAAAATCTTTAAATCCATAATAAATGGTTGTCGATGAATAATTATTTATCTCAATCGATGTTTCAATTGAAAAGTCATTGCCTGATTCAATTGGTAAATATTCCTTTCTAAAATAACCATGGGAACTAATTGACTTAAGCTTTAGAATTCCATTAGTAATTTCAGATTGCCCATCTTGGTTCTTTTCATTATCCCAGCTATCATAAAAACCAGAAAAATCTTGGGTATAAATCTTGCTGCTTGTACCATCATCATCTATTTGAGTCATTTTCCCATTTTCTAATTTGCCATTTTTATATATGCCAGTATAAATAATTTTTCCTCCTTCATTATAAAAAACTGTTTTCCCGTCTAACATGCCATTTTTAAACACACTTTCTCTGGAAATCTTATTGTTTTTAAAATACCAAACACAATATCCTTGCAACTTATTTTTTGTAAAGTCATCTCTATTAAAAATGAAAAATTCGCCTTCCCATAATAGCACCCCTTTGATATCAAATATTTTAGCTACCCCCGCAGGTAATCCATTTGGAGTCAAATTTATAAGAATATACTTAGTGGCTTTTTTCTCCTTCACCTCTTTTTCATGTTCGTCCAGATATATCTTATTGTTCCATTTTAATGCAATGTTCTCTTTGAATTTAATTTCTTGGCCACATAAAATTATTGGCGCAAAGAATAATATATATAGAAAATAATACTTCATTTGTTTTATTTTAAAATTAGTAATACAATTTAATTTACAAAAAATATCTTGTTTTCCAAAATGAACAACCTACATAGTAGCCTGAATTTGGACTTGCGACAAAGAAACACTAAGTACAACAAACCTTTTTTGGAATATTGCTTTACAATGGTTTTGAAATTTGGGAAGGAACCGATCCCAAGAGAAACCTGTTGCTAAGATATTGGATACATGGAGAGGAAATAAAGCTTAACAACCGGAAAATAGATACTAAAACCTTATGGGTAGGTAGAAATGCTGATATAAAACTGGGTGTCCGTGTATAACAAACTGTAGTTGGTCACGGTTATCTGACCATACTTCTTCCACATAAACCCAAGAATTCATTGGGATGGTGCCAGTGGCACTTACACACAGCACTCTAAAAGGTGTGTAAAGCACTCTTATTTGACCTTTTTTATTGATCAGCAATAAGGCATTGCTATGGTAGTATTGAAAGTGTAAGTTCTTTATCATAGGAATGTTTTATGTTCTGCAAAAGTTAAAAGTAGATGGGCTTTAAAGTTTGTTGTCTGCAACACTCGCTTGAGACTTTCAAAAAAAATCTGTCCATCTGTCCAATCTCTTTAGAGCAATAGACGGACGGACAGTTTTGGTTAATCCAGATACCAGTTACTTGCTTTCCCTTCAATCCGAAATCTTATCTGTTCTACAAACTGGTAGGCATTTACTCCTCTTTCCAGAAAAGTATCAATATAACTGCTTTTGTTTGCACCTGTAAACAGGTTATAAAGCCGCCATAGGTTAATGTTACCATCACTGTCTCTGCAGAAACTAACATCCCTATAGTAGTCTTTGCAGACAGCGCTAATCTGGTTGTCACCAAACAATAGTGCAGGAATTTTTATCTTCTGGTCTGAAGGCAGGTACTGATAGATTCTTGCTCTGCCAACTATATGCGCAAATTGAGCTTCTGTAACAGAAAGTTTACTTAACAAAGACATTTCATATAGATGAAACTTAGCATTGTAATTATCAATCAGCGTTCGGATGGCACCTTTTAATTGTCCTGCACTGTTTACCCGTACATCACTGACAAATCCATCGCTCCAAACACATAGGTTTGTACAAACACGATTCTGAAAACCGATGAATATTTTAAAATGTTCATCAGCACCTTTCCTGCTATAGAGATTGTCCAGATTGTATGCTTTTACACCTCCCACGCATAATGATAAGACGCTCCCATCTATTTCATCTTTTACAGAAGCAATTTCAATGATAAATGCCATGCGTTCATAATACAATGTTTTTTCATGCTCTAAAAGTTCAATGGCTGGCTTATCCTTGGCGTCTGGTATTCTACCCTTAACAGGGTGGGATAAGCGAATGCTGGGTTTTAAAACCTGTTCACCATGAAAATTATCCTGCACTTGCTGGAAAGTGATATCAATAAAGTCATGGTGAGATATGACCGGCTCATTGTCTTTTATAAACACTGGTATGATATGGCTGTTTCTTATTTCTTCTAAAGAAGAAGCAATGGTATTCGCCTGAATAAATGGTTTTATGGTGGACTCTTCCTGCCAGCTGTCATCACTGCCAACTGCCACATGGTTATTATTTATTTTTAGTAGTTCCATTTGTAGTAAAGTTTTGAGGTTGATAATTTTGTCTTTGCGATAGATTTAATTCCTGCCTTTTTTTGGTGAATTCAGAAGTAAGTGCCTCCTGATTCTGTGGATTGGCATTAAAAAGCTCCAATAGTTCACCCAGCGATTTGCATTGGTTTATGCGCTGCAAAATATCTGTAGTAGAAGATAAAGGAGGTTCATTGCACCAGTTCAGTATTACCGAACCTATTTCCTGATTCAATTTAAATTCCGGTTTACAGGTAAATAAAGAAGTCCGGTCTTTAGTGGCAGTGGCAGTATTTTTCATATTTAATTCAAAAACAAGGGTAAATTCATAATCCATCCCTTCCCGTGTAACTCCCTTCATACCTACTTTTTCAGGTACTTGTTTTCCATTTTTCTCAGAAAGAACATATTCTTGTTTTGCACGAATAGTCCCAATGACATGTGCAGGGCTTTGAAGGATATGTTGCACAAATGAATTATGCCTTGGGGTAAGTTTATTCCAGTTGGTATAGCTATTGCCAGTCATATTACTGTGGGTTTCTAAAATGCCACCTATACCCTCCCACTCATGGGATATACTGTCAATAATAATTACTTCCACTTGAGCTTTTTCACAGATTTCAATTGCCTGTACATAACGTTCTGGAGAAAAAGGAGGATCAATATGCAATACCTGATAGCTGCCCAAATGTGCATACAGTTCAGACGAATGATTTTCTGTATCTATAACAGCTATTTTATTCCAGTTAGAACACAGACCATAGGCAATGAGTAAAGCACTGTAAGTTTTACCGCTTCCACTAGGTCCTTGCAAAGCCATCTTGATTTTTGCTCTTTTGCGTGATGCATTTTTAAGTTGCATAGTTTTAATATTAATGGTGAAAAAAACCTGAGAGATTAAATAAATCCGGTAAGTTTTAAAATGAAAAAAGGCAATACCCGGATTTTGAGTATTGCCTTATCTGTAATAGGGAACGGCATTATTGCTCTGCAAATTCATGAGCAAGAACATCCTTTTCTGCACCTTCTGGCAGGTACTGGTAATTGTAACTTAAAGTGATTACTTCACCAGTATCTTTAATCGTATATTCATAAGGTTCGCAAGGAACTCTTACTACAGTACCCGGGAAGTTTGAACCTACCAGTGATTTAGCGAATCGCTCATCAAAAGTGGATGGAATGCTGCACTTGCGTACAGTAGCATAAAACTTACCCGTTTGCATGGATTGAACGAATTCGCACCCACCATTTAATTCCAAGGTCACAAATGAGTGACCATCTGCTGCCTCACGGACAGCATAACCTGAAACTGTTACCATAAAAAATGTTTTAAATTAAGAAATGTGATTACTGGTTTTCCAAAACCCTAAAACTCTGAAGGAGGGGGTATGGGAGAACCGACACCTGGTAAGTGTGCGTAGCATCAGGAGAGATCTTCAGCTCGTCGTTTAAAAATTATCCATCTATTTAGTGTTGGGGAGGGGGGTGCTTTGCATAGCCTAAGTAAAAGTTAGACGTATATTGAGGCAAAAAATAAAAAAATTTTAAAAATTAATCTTAGAAAGAAGGATTGGAGGAAAAGAGTTGATCTGTTGTTATGTTCCGTGGCCTATTGCAAAAAATATAGTTGTGCCCTTACTACCTAATTTCAATCCATTAAAAACCTTTTGTTCTCATACAGAATTATCAGATCGCGATAAAACCCTTGACCTACAAATTCTCAGTCAAACTTCGTTTTCTAAAAGAGGAAAGATAAAAAGCAAGATCAAATATTTTCACTACATTATTTTATCCCTATTCCAGAATAGTAATAAAGCACTAATGTATAGCTCTCAATTAAATCGAATAACTCAGACATCTGATCAATAACTCTTGCATTGATCACATATTATATAATAGGCTTTTAGAAACTTATAATTACGGCAATTTTAAATTTTGTAAAAACTGTCATGCTAATCATAATGAGAAAATGTTGAATTGGCTTGCAATTCTAGCATTTTCGTCAGCCTAATCTTCAAAATAAATTTGTTTTTCTCACCCTTTTTTCGTATATTATTATAAGAGATTGAGTCCATACTGGCCTCAGTCAATTTAGGTTTTTTACTCCCATTTTTAGCCTGTAGTGGTCTGTAACAACTACTTAATAAAAATGAAGGTTTATAGCAACTGGTCATGTAGGATAAAACCGTGATAACCAGCTACAGGAATCATTAAAAAACTCGCTCTGAGCCAACAGCCTCAACGAGTACCTCCACAACTTAGGTTACAAAAATGATTTCCTCACGACATAAGTAGTTTCAAGCTTGAAGGTGTAACCTTTGTTCAACAAATGGCTTGTAACGAGGGGACGTGGAGCTATAGGTGCCTTTTGCAGAATGTTTACATGAATTTCCTCAACATTCTGATTTCCTCCAATGGTTTTTCTGGATATTCTAACTCAAAAAAGCAGTAATTAAATTTCTCCTCTATTGCTCTCTTAAGTTAAATGAATACAGCAAAAGCCTGTGGAGGGGAAAGCTGTGCTATATCCAATTGCTACTAAAGTATAGCCAGTTATACTTCCGATCTGTTCATAACAAACAACTATGTATTCATAATAAACTCAGACACAGAAAAATGATACTCCGCACAAAGTATAGTAGCAGAATCACGTTATACTTCTCCAAAAGAACATGTATTCGTTGGTTTTTAATATTCAACTAAATACTCTAATTACAACTCTACAGCCTAAACAACACATTTCAAACATTAAACCTTCATTCAAAATGTACATCTCTTCCCACAATAACATACAAGTATGCACTCTTTTTAATAGCCTATACGAATTAAGTGAGACAGGCATTATCACAAGTCTACACAAAAGAAATCATGGCCAGACAATAAACAAAAGAATAGATAGAGCAGGATATTATACAGTTAGATTAAGTAATAATGGAAAAACAAAAACTTTCTTCCTACACCGACTGCTTGCTGAATCTTTTGTTCCTAATCCACTTAATAAACCATTTGTCAACCATATCAACGGTGATAAGCTTGATTATACGCTTTCGAATTTAGAATGGTCAACTGGATCAGAAAACATGCAACATGCTTTCTTAAAAGGATTGTGTAAGGCACCTGAGTTCAATAGCAAACCAGTTACTGATATCTTTACTGGAAAGTTATATCAAAGTATATGGATGGCTGCTAAACATACTGGCTTACCATACAGTACTTGTAAAAACTTTCTAAATGGGCGCAGAAAAAACCGTACTAGCCTTAGGTATCAAAAATGAAATGAATCTTAAATGTTTTTAAACAACTTAAAACTTACCTGATATCTGTAAAATTCAATATTGTTAGTGACGGATAGTGCTCTTTTAATTCTTGTATCATCTTCCAGTGCAATGATAACACCTTTAACCGATTGATCTTTTTCTGCAAGTTCTGCTTTAACATAACCCATATATCGCTGAATTTGGCCAATTACACTATCACTTGCTTTTCCTCTCTTTAATTCAACTACCAGTAGTTCCAACTTATCTTTACTAATAGCAAGTATGTCTATTGGACCTGTGTCGCTTGGATATTGCTGACCTACAATTTCCCCGTCTTCCTCATAAATATCATACTTTTTGCCAAGTTCAGTAGATGCCCAGTTTGACACAAGAAATTCTTCTAAATGTTTTTCAAGGGCAAATACAGTAATATCTTCTATTACTTCATCTGTTCTTGTGGACAATTGCTGTGCTGAACCATTTATATAAGACTCTATTTCTGTTGCGCATTGTGTCACATTTGCGGATGTTCCTAAAGAGTTCGTTGCGTTTTTTAATTCCTGACTTACTTCCCATCGGTTAATAATTACATCTAACCATTTTACAGATCGGCGATGGGGCAGTATTTCACCCGGATGATACGAATAATCACCGGTGACTTCTGCTACCAAAAACCTGCGTTTGCCATTCGGACATAAAACTATATCGCCAATATTTATTCGTCTTGCAATCGTAAAGCTCGTACCACATGCCAAGTCTGCTGCTATTTTATTTTTACCCGGATTTGCTTTTTGATAAATGGGAGTAAACATTTGGTTGAATCCATCAAAATCTTCCGGAAAGCTTGTTAATAAATCCTGATTGATGTTGTAACCTGCACCAATAAAACCCTTTTCAACACATTCTTCAGCATAGATACTTTTAGGGCCGAGAATTATTTTGTAATAATTTTTCATTCGATATTTTTAAATAAAATTAAAGTTTGCTAAGTGAAATATACGGTTTAAATAAATAGTCGTAATTAATGAAAGATAAATCTTTTTTTATATCAAAAATGAAGACAGGTGGACAACAAATTCCACCTGCATTCTTTACATCAACTTCTTCATGTCATCTGCAATCTTCAATTCAGTAACTTTTGAATACACTTGCGTAGTTCGTAAATTCTTATGACCAAGCATTTTGCTCACCGTCATTATATCAACTCCTTTTTCCAAGGTAACCGTAGTTGCAAAAGTGTGCCTTGCTAAGTGCATAGATATTCGTTTCGTGACACCACTTAACACTGCTATTTCTTTCAGGTACTTGTTTAGATTTTAATTAGAGATTACTGGTAACAGTTTTTTTTCAGGATTGGTTTTAGCGTAATGGCTGTATTTATCCAATATTTCCCTAGCTCTTGGTAGCAGGGGTATAACTGAACGGGATTTAGATTTTGTGCGATTCAATTTAATCCAAACAATACCATCCTGTCCTTTTTCTATGTGACTGCTATTTAATTTTGAAACATCAGCATAAGCTAAACCTGTATAGCAACAGAATATAAAAATATCCCTTACATGTTCCAATCTTTCACTTGGCAACAGAACTTCTTCCATAACCTTAAGCTCTGCTGCAGTTAGGTATCCTCTTTCTGTATCTTTTAAACTTAGCTTATAATTTGTAAATGGATCTTTTTCCAGCCAACCATTTTGAACACAAACACGAATCACACTTTTTAACTGTTGCAGATTTTTGATTGCAGCGTTGTGCTTTAAACCTTCTGTTTTCATGTACAGATCAAATTCAACTATGAACTTATGGCTGAGATCAGACAAATTAATATCAGAGCGGCTATACTTTTTTTGTAAGAAAACTTTAATCTTTCTTTCAATTGTTTTGTACTTCTTTACGGTATTAACCGAGATATCCAATTCAACTCGTTTGGTTAGGTTTTCAATATGGTAGCTGATTACTTCCATCAGAGTATGAATGGGCCTGCTTTTATTTAAAAGAAGATCTCTTATAGTTTCCGGGGAGATTGCTTTATCTTTTCTAAAAGCATCATTGTAATGGTTCCACGCTGCTGAAGTAAAGTAAAGAATCTTATTATTATACTCCTTTACGAGATCTGAATTGCCTTTCACCTTTTGCTTGGCATTATCCCATAATTTAGGTTGAATGAAAATATTAGTTGTAAAAGATACTCTTTGTCCATTAATAGTAATTCGCATTATCACTGGTACTTCGCCAGTCTTGGTTACGCGTGTTTTGTAAGTCCAAAATAATATGTGCATAATGTATTGATTTTAAAATTATTAAAATAGGGGTAGGTTCCACTATTTCAGGTGGAAACGGAAAATGAATCTTTGAAGGCTGAAATCTTGAACCAGTAAGGCTTTTTAAAAAAATGGATTCGTAGCTATAATTTATTCTTGCAACCTTACATAGCTACTACTACAGATAAAGGAGATCATTGCAGGAAAGGTCCAGACATAAAAAAGCCCATAAAACAGCTATTTTACAGGCTATACAAAATGCAAAAGCCCATAAAACAAATGCTTTATGAGCTTACCAATTTCTTATGTAGCGAGGATGGGAATTGAACCCATCACCTCAGGGTTATGAATCCTGCGCTCTAACCAACTGAGCTACCTCGCCAGGGGGCTGCAAAAATATATAAATCGACTCAAATGTGAAAACAAAATAAGGCAGCCCCGGGGAACCGGGGCCGCGTAACATGAGAAAACTATTATCACTGCCTGAATAAACTGATCCCCGGCGGCAGCGTTGGTGAAAACGGGGAAGTATCTTGAACCATTCCCTTTCCGGTGCTTATATAAAAGCCCTGGATAAATGCAAGGGATGTTTATAAATTATATTGAGCAAAATATTATTGATGTCGTCGTTACGATTATTGTAACGAAATTCACATTCTTTAACATGCAGGTACAGGGTACTTTTATTCAATCCCCGGAATTTCAATAGCCGGCTTTTCGCATTTCCCCAAAACACTGCAATTTCATCTGTTTGCATTTTATTGGCTACACTGTTATCAATCCGGTACAATCTCCAGGCATCAAAATCAGCAATGGCATGATATTTCATAAACCTGCGTAATCCATTCATATGCTCGTTGTTTTGCAACTTAGCCTGTTGCAATTCATAAATAGATGTTTTATCTATGTCATTGAGTCCATCCGCAAATATGTTTCCATTCATATTATAGAACCCGAAGTAATTATTGGAACTTTCTTCTTCAGTATTACCATCTGTTATCATTCCGGAAACAGGTAAGGCACTGTTATAAGCATCTTGTTTTTTGACCTGGTAAAGGCTTTTTTCTTCACAATGCCTGGTAATATGCGTTCGAATCAACTTAAGATAGTTGTTGATGGTAACCCTGCTAACACCGGTAATGCCGGCAATCTGGGTGGCAGTAAGATCATCAGAAAAAAGTTGAATGATTTCACGACAGGTTTTTTCCGACAAATGGGATCTTTTAAGCATTTTATTTTTCATAGTAAACAGTTATACGAAATAATTCGGAGTTAAGATGGTATTTAAACCCCGCAGGGAAAACATAAAATACACCTGCGGGTAAATTAAAGGTTGAATGCAATCAACTAGATTAATTAACCTCTATACCATATTAATAGACTAATGCGGGATGAAAATGTTACAACTTTCTTTTAAACGAAGCTTGAATGGGTAATTTCATTGCTGAAGCATCAATCATGTAACAAATGTTGTAAAACACCTGTTAGTTTTTGTACCGTTGGTAACATTGCCTGCTCCAGTAAATAATTGAGGGGTACCGCTGGTAAATTTAAAGCGCCCAGTATTTCCACCGCTGCATCCAGGTGATGAAAACAGTGTCTTGAAATTCGTCCTGCAAGTGCTTCTGCAAATGAATTGTTTTGTTGTTCCTCTGTTAGCACCAGGCATTTGCCATGTTTGCGTACCGAAGCATAGATCAATTCTTCGTCAAGCGGAAATAAAGTACGTAAATCAATGATCTCAACCTGGCCAGGAAAATGCTCTGCTGCCATGCGCGACCAATGCACTCCCATGCCATATGTAATAATACAACAGGATTCACCTGCGTTTACTTTTAACTCATCGGCCTGCAGTTCAATACGACCCTTTCCAAGCGGAATGATATAATCCCGGGATGGTTCTGTTGATTTTGCTTCATTGGTACCGGGCACCTTACTCCAATAAAGACCCTTGTGCTCCAGCATTAATACCGGGTTGGGATCATAAAAGGCGGCTTTCATCAAACCCTTCATGTCCGCTGCATTTGAAGGATACACAATCTTAATTCCTTTGATGGATAATAGCGTTGTTTCAATTGAACCACTGTGATAAGGGCCACCACCACCATATGCACCAATGGGGACCCGTATCAATGCCTGCACCGGAAATTTTCCGTTGCTTAAATAACACGACTTCGACATTTCTGTTACCAGTTGATTAAAGCCAGGGTATATATAGTCTGCAAACTGAATTTCTACTATTGGTTTTATACCAACCGCGCACATTCCAATAGTTGATCCTATAATGTATGCTTCCTGGATGGCAGTATTGAAAACACGGTGATCACCAAACCTTTCTGCCAGTGTTGCCGCTTCCCGGAAAACTCCTCCCAGTCGCCTGCCTACATCCTGGCCATAAAATAATGATTCCGGGTGATCTTCCATGATCTCCCTGATGGCAAACAAGGCTGCATCAACCATATTAATCCTGGAATGGCTGGCAGGACTTCTCTCACCCTTTTCTTCTGTGATCGTTGTTTCTTTAAAAACATGTTCAGTAACCGATAATACATCCGGTTCCGCGGCAGCATAAGCTTTTTCAAAGGCAACTTGCACTTCTTTGCCGCATGTTTCTTCTATTTGCGAGAGTTGTTCTTCGTGGAAACCTCTTTCAAATAATTTTTTTTTAAGTTTAATAAAAGGATCATCCAATGCATGGTTCTTCAAATCTTCTTCGGTTCTGTAAAATTCTTTTCTCACACCACTGGTATGATGTCCAAGTAAAGGAACTGTTGCCTGCAGAAGGAAAGGCGATCTGTGATTCCTGACATGACCAATAATTTCCGCCAACCTTTCATAACATTTTTCAAATTCACTTCCATCCAATGTAGCACGTTGTAAACCCGGGAAACCTGCGGCATAACCATAAGCATCCGTTGCTCTTGCTTCTTCCGCGCTCGCACTTATTCCCCAGTTATTGTCCTGCACAAGGAAAATTATAGGTAATTTTTTCAATGATGCAAATTGAAAAGCTTCACTTACTTCGCCTTCTGTAATGCTTCCATCGCCCATTGAACACACTACAACCGGCAACTCCTGGTGAATACCTTTTTTCAACAAAGAAGATTGAATGGCTTCCAGGTATTGAATACCCTGAGCTATACCGGTAGTAGGAATCACCTGCATACCGGTTGCACTGCTTTGATGTATTATTTGCGGCTTATCTGCATGCCGGTTATTGGGATGTGCGTAATATGAGCGACCACCGCTGAATGGGTCATCTTTTTTTGCGAGCAGTTGCAACATCAATTCATAAGGTTGGTAGCCCATACCCAGTAACATGCAATCATCGCGGTAATACGGACTCACATAATCAGTGGGTAATAATTGGAAAGCCATTGCCAGTTGAATGGCTTCGTGCCCGCGGGATGTTGAATGAACATACTTGCAATGCTGCCGGTTTACTTCATAAGTTTTTGCCATCGCTATTGCGGTGCACATCATACGCCAGGCCTTCAGTAATATATCCGCATTCATAGCAATCGATTAAATACAAATGTAACAAACCTCAAATAGTATTGATTTCAATAAATAAAAAACCGTCTCACAAGGAGACGGCTATTACAATTAATTATTGTTACTTATTTTACTTCAACACTGAACATTTTTTCTTCGTCAATAAAACCTTCCAGTTCATCACCTACCACACATTCTCCCACACCAGCGGGTGTACCTGTGAAAATAAGGTCACCGATATTGACTGAAAAATAATTTGAAATATAAGAAACGATTTTATCGAAATTATTAATCATTAACCCGGAATTACTCTGCTGAACAATTTCCTTGTTTTTATACAAACCGAAATTGATGTCTTTTTTATTCTTGATAGCAGGTAATAAAGTCCATTTACCAATAACAGCAGAATTATCCCAGCTTTTAGCTTTTTCCCAGGGCAACCCTTTTGCTTTTAATTCGTTCTGAATATCCCTGGCGGTGAAATCAATTCCCACAGTTATGGCATCATAGTATTTGCTTGCGAACCGATCCTGGATGTATTTTCCATTCTTGGAAATGCGTAATACCAATTCACATTCGTAGTGTAATTCATTGGTAAATTCAGGGTAATAAAAAGGAGTGTGAGCCTGGAGCAAAGCACTTTTAGGTTTCATAAAAATGATAGGCTCATCGGGAACTTCGTTCCCCAATTCCTGGGCATGAGCTACATAGTTACGGCCTACACAGAATATTTTCATATTCAATAAAAGGATTTGGTTGATTAAACAATCAGGTTAGTTAAAGGCATAAAGCCTGTTCAGTTCAGATAGGCATATTGAATATTAAAATGCTAACCTATTCAAAGCTGTTATAGTGATTCTGCGAAAATAGCGATTCAGTTGAATAATTCATAAAGTAACGGATAATTTGTTGAACTGGTTCATAACATGATTTACGCCTGCCAGCACGAAATTTTCGATCACTTCCACACAAATACCTATTTTTTTCTGAACCAATGGTTCTTCATCTCTCGTCCACCTACCCAATACATAATCCGATTGCATACCTTTTGGGTAATCATTTCCTATTCCAAACCGCAACTTTGCGTAGTCCTGCGAGTTCAGAGCCTCTTCGATACTTTTCAAACCATTATGACCACCATCGCTTCCTTTGGGTCTGATTCTTATTTTATCGAGGGGAAGCGCCACTTCATCAACTATAACCAATATATTAACCACATCTATCCGTTCTTTTTCCATCCAATATTTTACAGATTTCCCACTAAGGTTCATATAGGTTGAGGGCTTTATACAAAATATAGTCCGTCCCTTTATTTTTCCTTCTGTAACATCTGCCAAACGGTCACTATGAAAAGTTATTGCATGTTTCCTGGCAAATGCATCTACAATATCAAAGCCAATATTATGACGTGTATTTTCATATTCAGCACCAATGTTCCCCAACCCAACAATAAGATATTTGTTCATATCCACGAAAATAAAAAAGTCCGGCCTTGCAGGCCGGACTTCTGTTATAAATTATTTATTCAATTTATTTTCCTTTTGCCGGTGCAGCTGCTTTTGCAGGTGCGGCCTTGGCTGCAGCTCCGGCAGCAGGTGCAGCAGCGGCAGTTGCAACAGGTGTTGAGGCTTCTTCCTGTTTCAGGAGGCGCGTTAATACTACGGAAGCCAATGGAATTCTTGGGGAGTTGAGAATTTCGTAGTTGGCTAACTTCACATCTTCAACCCTGATATTTCCATTCAACTCCAGGTTGGTTAAATCAACTTCAATATTTTCTGTGAGGTACTTCGGCAGTGTTTTTACTTTCAGGGCCTTCATTTTCACAATCAGTTTACCCCCGTTCTTAACGCCCACGGCAGTACCGGTAAATTTTATTGGAATAGTAGCAACTACTTTTTTGTCTTCTACCAATTCCATCAAATCTACGTGTATCAACGCATCGCTTACTTTGTCAAACTGCAGATCCTTCAAAATGCATTTATAAGTTTTTTTATCGGCAGTTACTTCTGCCAACTGGAATGCACCTGTGTATACCAATGATTTAAAAGCCGTAGCAGGAGCGTAAAAATTTACTTCGCCTGCACCGCCATAAATTACACCGGGCACCATTTCCTGAGAGCGAAGTTGCTGGGTGGCTTTCTTTCCAGTTTCGGTCCTCAGTTGTCCTTCGATTGTAATTGATTTCATTTTTTATTTTGTTTTATTGTTTACTGGTTATGCTATTTATTTCTTAACTGCGAATGAATGAATAAACTGGTGATGCTTTTATTTTCATAAGCGTTCCTGATGGCCACTCCAAACAGTTGTGCAACACTTAATACTTTGATCTTCGCTGTTTGTTGCTTTAACGGTATAGTGTCGCAAACCACCAATTCTTCCAATACACTATTTTCAATATTCGCATATGCATTACCACTCAAAACCGGGTGTGTGCACAATGCTCTTACACTTCTTGCGCCTTTTTCTTTTAACAAACCTGCCGCTTTTGCCAGCGTTCCCCCGGTATCACATATATCATCTATTAAAACCACATCCCTACCTTCCACATCGCCGATTACCACCATGCTGGCAATCTCATTAGCACGCTTGCGGTGCTTATCACAAATCACCATTTCTGCATTAAAATAACTCGAAATTTCCCTGATGCGGTTGGCACTTCCCACATCGGGGGCGGCAAAGGTAAGGTTTTCAAGTTTCAGATTCTCAATGTAAGGGATAAAAATAGCAGAGCTGTCCAGGTGATCCACGGGAATGTCAAAATAGCCCTGGATCTGGGCTGCGTGCAAGTCCATGGTTATCACCCTATCGGCTCCTGCAGCCACAATCATATTGGCAATCAGTTTCGCCCCTATTGCCACTCTTGGTTTATCTTTTCTATCCTGCCGGGCGTAACCATAATATGGTATTACTGCAATAACCTTGTAAGCAGATGCGCGCCTTACTGCATCTATCATCAGTAAAAGTTCAAGAATATTATCTGCCGGGGAAAATGTGCTCTGGATAAGAAAAACCATGTCGCCCCGGATACTTTCCTGGAATACCGGCTGAAATTCACCATCGCTAAATTTTTGTGTAATGCACTTCCCGAGGTTGGTTCCATATTGCTGGGCGATCTTTTCTGCGAGGTACTGGGAACTGGTACCGGAGAATATTTTTACCGAAGTCTGCATAAGAGAAGCGATTGGTGGCGCGAAGATAAAACTTCACAACAGAAATAAAGGGTTGAAAAAAATGAATTTTTGAACCCTTTATTAACCGCAATTACATTTGTTATGCAAAAAGCACGTGCTTATTATTATTGACCGATAGACGCATATACCGGCTTTTCTGTAGCACGATTAGCAGCCTGAACCGAAGTCTGTTGAGTTGTACCCGCCTTTTTTGGATTAAAAGCGTAAAAAACGGATGAACAGATAAAAATGGAAAAAAATAAGGAGACTGTATAAATTCCAACACAAAAGAAAAGAGACTGCAGTCCGCCAAGGTTGTTGAAAGTGTTACGTTTCATAGGATTTTCAATTTTAGTTTTCAAACGGGATGATGGATATGTCAATTAACGCTTAAATGGCTTTGCTATTGTACCACTTTCAGGTTATTGAGTGAGATAAAATTATTCTCTTTATTTACAAAATGCAAGCGCAGAATTACTCAATTAAAGATTGGGCCCCGGATGATCGCCCCCGCGAAAAATTACTAAGTAAGACCCCCAAAGCACTAAGCGATGCAGAATTACTGGCTATATTGATCACCAATGGCACAAAAGAGAAGACGGCAGTTGATTTAGCCAGGGAAATGCTTGCCCTGGGAAAGAACAACCTGGGAGAACTGGGCCGTCTTTCAGTAAAAGACCTGATGAAAATTAAGGGCATAGGTATAGCGAAAGCTATCATCATCTCGGCTGCCATGGAATTAGGAAGACGAAGGCAGTCAAGTTCTTTCCTGGAAAAACAGCAGGTGAAGAACAGTTCAGACATTGCCAATTATTTGCAGCCATTATTAAGCGATTACCAACATGAAGTTTTTGCAGTAGTGTTTCTTAACCGCGCCAACAAAATCAATCATTTTGAAATAATAAGTATGGGTGGAATGACTGGTACCGTTGCCGATCCACGTATTATTCTAAAAAAAGCATTGCAGGAAGAAGCAGTGAACATTGTTTTGTGTCATAACCATCCTTCCGGAAATTTAAGACCCAGTAAAGCCGATGAAGAACTGACATATAAAATAAAAGAAGCAGCAAAATTTCTGGACATCAAAGTGCTGGACCATATAATAGTAAGCAACGAAGGATTTTACAGCTTTGCCGACGAAGGCATCTTATAGAGATTCAGTTATGCCTGGGCTGTTGGTCCGCCGAAATTCAACGGAAACTCAACCATTTCCTGATCTTTAATTTCACCATGCGCTTCTTCAAACCGGTGGATATTATCATCCAGCGCCTTCAAAAATCTTTTTGCATGTTGCGGAGTGAGAATAATCCTGCTTTTTACCTTGCTTTTGGGCGTGCCGGGCATAACACTTACAAAATCTACAATAAATTCTGCATGAGAATGTGTTATGATTACCAGGTTTGAATAAGTACCTTCTGCTACTTCTTCCGAAATTTCTATATTTAACTGACTGGGTGCTGCGTTTGCTGTGCTCATAACTAATTATTTCTTACTCAAAAATAGCAAACCATTTTTGAATCAGTAAAAAAGAACCCAAGAGACATTTTACAAATCGATCCTATTTCTAAAAATTTTACCTGCTCATAAATACCTGAAATTTGAAGTCTGATTTTTTATTCCCCGCAATTTCTTCCAACCCTGAGCCAATCGTAGTTTTGTCTGCATAAATACTTTGCGACCATTTCAACCACACATTAACCGTTAGTTTGTGCCCCTGTTTTTTAAAATATTGCGAAGCGTTCCAATTCAGATTGAAATAGTACCGTAATCCTTTGTCATAAAAAAAAGGAATGGAAAAACTAAAAGGGAGATCATTCTCATAAGCATAGAGCCTTGAATTAAATCCATTGGATTCAAAATATTGCAACCTCATACTACCAGCCCAATTACTCAATGGGGGTTTAAATGAACCGTCCAAAAAAGTTAGAAATCCTTCTTCCGCATCGGGCTTGCCTTTATTATACCACAATAATTCGACCCGGTGCTTTAATGCGATTTTTCTAGACACCATAAAGCTGGTCTGAAATCGCAAATTATTTTTAGGAATCTGGTTTACAATTTTAGTAACCAAATTTGTATTCGATAGATTTAACTGTTTGGTTTCGGATTTATAACGAACATATACTTCAACCTGTTTATCCGGAGTATAAATTAGCTGAGTAAAAAAATCTTCGCCGGAAGAGGGTGCATCCACCCGGTACTTCAACCAGGGAAACCTGAAGATATCAACGTAAGCCTGTATTTGCAAAGATTTAGATGGCCTGATAGAGATGCCGGTATATAAGCCCGTTTCATTGATCGGCAGGCTATTTTCTGTAAATGCATTGGCATTGATGGACCAATAGTCCGCAGCTATTTTCCGGTACAGTAACGATGCATCCACTTTTGGATCCAGGCTAATGATTGCTGCACTTAATAATGCTTTATTGAAATGATGGTCGGTTGCCGCCTCACCAAACAAATGGACGTTCCGGTAAGTAAAACTATAATCTACACTGGCATTGGTAAGTGCTGAACCCTGAAAATTAAAAAGGTTATAGAGATCAGGAATCTTTTGTATTTGCTTTGAAAACTGATAATGAATTGCATTCAATCCAATATGCGCTTTACTAAACTGGTATTTAATATTGCCTCCATATGCAATTTGCAAAATACTGTTCTTATCATTTATTTCTGATGCTGTGCGATGGTAACCGCTTGCCTGGAATGCAGACACTGTTTCACCTGTAATTGAATCAACAACAATATTCGCACTGATACTTCTGACAGATGAAAACAATGTTGTTTCCCATTTTCCTTTTTGCAATGTAATTCCAGCACCCCGGTGAAAATTAAATTCACCTGATGAATTGTAAGGTCTCAGCACCGCGGCCTGTCTTTTTACTGATAACAATTCAGCGCTTTTTCTGAAGGCAAGGCTCTGCCATTGAATCAATCCCTGGCCGAGATTAGCCGTAAAATCTCCCAATGCAATTGCTTTTACAATACCAAGCTGCCGCGCAAAAAAATGAAAGGAATAAAAATCGAAGCCTTGTTTCTGATGGCCTTTAAAAAATTGTTCGCCAGCATCCTTATCTCCCAGTATGCCCCATTGCAAAAGGTTTTTGAAGTTGTACCGGTAGCGAAAAAATAATTTGTCGGGACTACCCAAATAATAATTATTTCCGGCGCCTGAAACTGCATATCCTTTAGACTTCTCCATTGTACGGGCATACCGCAATAAAAAAACTTCCGATCCGTGTCTCCACCTGTTTGCAAGCTTTTCAGCAATGCTGTTATCATCTTTCACCGCTATGAATGGCAATAATTTTCGGATGACAACAATATCCCAGGCAGGAATAGCCTGCAACTCGTATATATTTACCAGTTTTCCCAGCAATCTCCTGTAATCTAAAAAAGATTTGATTTGCAGGGCTGTCAGCATATTCAATTCTGCCAGTTCATCAGTACCCGCTTTATTGAGATTCAAAGGATGTATTTTAAAATATTCCAATTGCTGCAGGTAGGAATCATCTTCGGTTTCTGCATCATCTGACTCGGCGAGGCCCTCCAATTGCTGTTCTGTTGTAATATTGGTTTGTTCCGTTTCCTGGCAAACGGATGCTAAAAATTGCATCGTAAATATTAATATTAATACTATCTTTTTCACTCTTCAGTTACCTGCCTTTTCGTCCCTAAATCAAATAGTAACATAAGGCCCGGGGTAAAACCCAATTGGTTATGATAAGAGGTTACTACATCCAGGCGACAAACATTCCATTTCAATCCCAATCCAAAAAAATAGCTTTTGCTACCTGACGAAATTCCCAGCTTACTAAAAAACTGCGTGGCAAAATTGTATTGTAATCCAACATGCAAATTCAACGGCTGATTTTCTTCTTTTTCTATTTCCGTACTGATAAAAAGTTTATCGGACGCTTCGTATCCAATACCCGTTTTATAAACCGCAGCCAGTTTTTCAGGATTATCTTTTCCATATTTACTACCGGCAGGATTATAAAGATGTATTCCCAAATGAAGTTTATCTGTGATATGCCACAGCGAACCTATTTCAAAATTGATATTGCTGCCCTTTCCATAGCCGGCCAGTTTGATGGTATTATAATTAAACTGGCAACCAATGTCAATGCGTTTACTTAATTTTTTTCCGTACCCTATACCTGCCTGTGAGATAGAAAAATTTTGTCCGCCAAAATACCTGATCGCCATTCCAAATCCTCCGGCAAGAGATGGTATTTCAATTGCCAATGCAAAACTATTCAGGTCTTTTAGCATAAACCTTTGTTCAGCATATACTGCTGCTGCAGGCATATTTGCTTCTGCCAGCAAAGCCTGGTTACAGGTGCTTGAAAAAGGAGTCGTAAAATTTTTTCCATAACTGCCCGTTTCTATGTACTGAAAATAAAGCGCCGGCGTGGTGGTTTGTGCATGTCCCGCGCAAAAGCAAAATGAAAATATATAAACACAAATATTTTTCATAGCAAGATTTGATCATAGAAAATTAGTAGTTACTTTCAGAATGCTGGGCTGTTAAAACCCGCAATAGCAGCGTCTTTTAACAGCTACTTATTAAAAATTATTTTTTATTGTCCGTTCAGCGTCTCTTACTTTCAATATTTGCTTTCAAAACAATAAAATATTTATTCTCTTATTTCCAGCACTTACCTTTGCGCCATGCAAAAATTAGACGGAGTACTGGTATCAAAAGCCATTAAGGAAGAATTGAAAATGAAAGTGGCTCAATTGACTTCTGAGGGCAAAAAAATTCCTCACCTGGCGGCTGTTTTGGTTGGCACTAATGGTGCAAGTGAAACCTATGTAGCCGCAAAAGTGAAAGCCTGCAATGAAATTGGTTATAAATCAACTTTGATAAGACTTGAAGACGATATCAGTGAAAATAAGTTATTGAACGTGATTGAAGATCTCAATACGGATCCGGATGTAGACGGAATATTGGTTCAACTGCCCTTGCCAAAACATATGTCGGATGAAAACGTCATTAATGCAATTTATCCTTCGAAAGATGTTGATGGTTTTCATCCCATCAGTGTAGGCAGAATGGTACAGGGATTGCCTACCTATGTTCCGGCAACACCATATGGTATCATGTTGTTACTGGAACATTATAAAATAAATACAAATGGAATGAATGCAGTTGTGCTGGGAAGAAGCAATATTGTGGGTCGTCCCATGAGTATTTTATTAAGCAGTAATAGCAATCCCGGCAACTGCACTGTTACGATCTGCCATTCTCACACTAAAAACCTCAACGAAATTTGCCTGGGTGCAGATATTATAGTGGCAGCATTGGGAAAACCAGCATTTTTGAAAGCAGAAATGATAAAACAAGGTGCTGTTGTTATTGACGTAGGCATTACACGCTTGCCAGACGCTACAAAAAAATCAGGATTCGCACTCAAAGGTGATGTGGATTTTGAATCCGTTGCTCCCAAATGCAGTTATATCACACCAGTACCCGGCGGCGTTGGGCCAATGACCATTGCTGCACTCATGAAAAATACTTACCGGGCTTGCACAGAAAATAATTGAAGAGTGAATAGAAAGTAGTGAGTGATTCACTACTCACTATTCACAATCTGTTCCTCATAAAATTTGACGAACTTTGTTCAGCATGCAAACCATCAATGCAATAAATGTTACCCTGCCTGTTATGGAAGCGTTTTATACACTCCAGGGTGAAGGTTACCATCAGGGCAAAGCCGCTTATTTTATAAGACTGGCTGGCTGTGATGTAGGCTGTGTATGGTGTGACGTGAAGGAAAGCTGGGACAGTTCTACACATCCGCGTTTGTCCATCACAGGTATAGTTAATGAGGCCAGTCGAAACCCGGGCAGGATTGCCGTGGTTACAGGCGGTGAGCCATTGATGCACAACCTGGATGAACTTACTGCTGCATTACACGCTGCCGGTTTTCAAACCAATATTGAAACTTCCGGTGCCTATCCATTAAGCGGTGACTGGGACTGGGTTTGCATTTCGCCCAAAAAGTTTAAAGCTCCGTTGCCGCAAATAATGCCGTACGCAAATGAATTAAAAGTAGTGATATTTAATAAATCAGATTTTGAATGGGCCGAAAAGCATGCTGCATTGGTATCAGAAAACTGCAAATTATACCTGCAACCAGAATGGGAAAAAGCAGCCATTGTAATACCATTGATAATTGACTATATAAAAAATAATCCGCGGTGGGAACTGAGCCTTCAGTTGCATAAATACATTAACGTTCCTTGATAACCAGCTTTCTTACCTTTATTATTCTATTCACAAAGAATAAAAGAAAATTACAAGCGTTAACAATCTTACCGAAAACAATTATCAATGAAGTTTGCCTGTACTATATTTTTATTATTTGCTGTTGCGTGTGGTTTTGCACAACAATATGATCCTGCTAAAATCAATAAGAAGGCAATAAAATTGTATCAACAGGCGCTGGAAAAATCAAATGATGATGACCTCAAAGAAAGCATGCAATTGTTACAACAGGCAATACAGGCAGATCCAAAATATCTTGAAGCCTACTTATCGCTGGGCGGTATGTATGGTACATTTAAGAATTATGATTCCGCGGTAATCAATTATGAAAAAGCAATTGCAATTGATTCCGTATTTTCAAAAGAATACAATCTTTCCTATTCCATTAACCTTGCAGGTAAAGGTCAATTTGAACAGGCGCTTAAGGCAATCAATCTTTTTATGACCATTCCTGATCTGAATGAAAGCAGTTTAAAAGCGGGTCTCTACCGCAAACGATGCTATCAATTTGCTATTGATTATAAAAATGAACACAATGAAAACGGGGCAAAGTTTGAGCCGGTGAATTTAGGAGACAGTGTAAACACAGAAGTATCGGAATATTTTCCTTCCCTCACTATTGACAGCAGGCAACTTGTTTTTACAAGACGTGTGAGGGGAATGAATGAGGATTTTTATGAAACCGATACTAAAAACGGTGGATGGAGCCTGGCTAAACCGCTGGCAGGAAATATCAATACCAATTTTAATGAAGGTGCTCAAAGTATTTCACAGGATGGCCAATGGTTGATCTTTACCGGTTGCAATTTTCCGGAAGGATATGGCGCATGCGATTTATACATTTCCTATCTCACACCCGACGGATGGAGCGCGGCTGAGAATATGGGTGCTAAGATCAATACGGAAGCATGGGAGTCAACGCCCAGTTTGTCTCCCGATAAAAGAGATTTATACTTTTCAAGTACCCGGCCCGGCGGTTATGGCGGCAGCGATATTTATGTTAGTCATCTTTTACCAACAGGGCGTTGGAGTGAACCCGAAAACGTTGGACCCGAAATAAATACAATCGCGGATGAACGATGCCCTTTTATACATACCGATAATCAAACGTTATATTTTACCAGTAATGGTCACCCTGGCTATGGTGGTTATGATTTGTACCTGACAAGAAAAGGTACGGGCCAGAAATGGAGTAAACCATTTAACCTTGGTTACCCCATTAATACCATTAACGATGAAGGAAGCCTGGTCATTACTGCTGATGGAACAACCGCCTATTATTCCAGTGACCGCAGCGATACCCGTGGCGGATTGGACCTGTACACATTTGGATTGCGCAATGAAATCAGGCCGGTTAAAACACTTTGGGTAAAAGGTAAAGTGTTTGATAAAAAAACAAACAAAGGATTACCATCAGCCGTGGAGTTGACCGATCTGCAATCAAAAGAAACCATCAGTAAAGTACAAACAGATGAAACAGGTAATTACCTGATCACGTTACCTGTTGGAAAGGATTATGCATTCAATGTAAACCGAAAAGGGTATTTGTTCTTTTCAGAAAATTTTCCATTGAGCCAGAAGCCCCCGGATTCTACTTACAATATTGATATTCCTTTACAGCCACTTGAAGCCAATGCTTCCATTGTTTTAAAAAATATATTCTTCGACGTAAATAAATATAACCTGAAAAACGAGTCGCAGGTTGAGCTCGACAATGTTGTGCGATTGATGAAAGATAATCCCACCCTCAGCATTCAAATCAACGGTCATACTGACAATGTTGGTAAAGTAGCAGATAACCTTAAACTTTCCAACGATCGCGCCAAAGCGGTGGTTGATTATATCACGTCAAAAAACATAGATGCAAAGAGGCTTTCCTTCCGGGGTTTTGGTGATAAAATACCTTTGTCTGACAATAAAACAGAAGAAGGGAGAGCAAAAAACAGGAGAACCGAATTAAAAGTTGTGGCCCGGTAAATTCTCTTTTTATACATTCATTCTTTGTTATGCTTTGCTCAGGGAATGAATAAAACTTTAGCCAGTCAAATTGCGTTATCTCTTGTTCCCAATATCGGCGCCGTACAAGCGAAAATATTGATGGATTGTTTTGGCGATGCCGCAACAGTATTGAAAACGAAAATAGAAACCCTCAGTAAATTAGAAGGTATTGGTGAGATAAGGGCCAAATGTATCCGCGACTTCAATCAGTATAAAAAAGTTGAACAGGAAATTGCATTTATTGAAAAATATAAAATCACCCCGCTGTTTCTTACTCATTCAAATTATCCAAAACGTTTACTGAATTGCTACGATCCCCCAACAATGTTATATTATAAAGGCAATGCCGATCTGAACAATGCAAGGGTTATATCTGTCATCGGAACTAGAAGCCATACAGAGTATGGCAAACAGGTTACGGAAAAATTATTGATGGATCTTGAATCAACAAATGTGCTGGTGGTGAGTGGTCTTGCTTTTGGTATTGATGGCATTGCTCATAAGGCAGCGTTAAAAAATCATTTACCCACCGTTGGCGTGCTGGCACACGGAATGGATACTATTTATCCAACTCAACATTCTTTGCTGGCGAAAGATATCATTAGTCAGGGTGGATTAATTACAGAGTTTGCCAGCCATACCAAACCCGATAAACATAATTTTCCAACACGCAACAGGATAGTTGCAGGTATGAGTGATGCAACCATTGTAATTGAAACCGGTATCAAGGGAGGCAGCATGATCACAGCAGAACTGGCAAATGGTTATAACAAAGATGTCTTTGCATTTCCGGGAAAAACAACCGACCCCAAAAGTTTTGGTTGCAATTACCTTATCAGGAATAACAAGGCAATGTTACTAACAGATGCGGAACAACTGGTACAGATAATGGGTTGGGAAGAAAAAAAAAGACGGCCCATAACACCACAAAAGGAATTATTTATTTTTCTGACGGAAAACGAAAAGATCATCATTGAGATACTCAAAGAAAAAGAATCTGTAACCATTGATGAATTAAATCAGAAAAGTAAATTAAGCAGCAGCGCGGTAGCGGCTGCAACGCTCAATCTTGAATTACAAAATATAATTGCTTCAATGCCTGGTAAAAGATACCGGTTAACCTAACATTCCTATCAGTAAAATGCTTAATTTTTTACGGTTGATTAGAATTCCTGCGGCTGCAGTGTGCGACGCAACCCAGGCCCGGCAAGGGTTAGCTGTTGATGACAAAATATTTTTTGGAAGGAATTTACCTGCTACCCTATCTTTGCCCATGGCAACAATAAATAACTCCTCCCGCAAATCAGATCTCAGTAAAAAATTTTTTGGTGAAGGGTTAACCTTCGATGATGTCTTGCTGTTACCTTCTTATTCCGCTGTATTGCCAAGAGAAGTGAGTATTCAAACCAGGCTCACAAAAGAAATTTCACTCAATATTCCAATGCTGTCTTCAGCAATGGACACCGTTACAGAAGCAACGCTGGCCATTGCACTCGCGCGCGAAGGCGGAGTGGGAATCCTGCATAAAAATATGAGCATTGAACAACAGGCTGAACAGGTAAGAAAAGTTAAACGCAGCGAAAGCGGAATGATCATCGATCCTATAACGCTTCATATAAATGCAACCATTGGTGATGCTTTAAAATTAATGAAGGATAATAAAATAGGAGGTATTCCAATAGTTGACAACAGTAAGAAACTGGTGGGCATTCTTACCAACCGTGATCTTCGTTTTGAAACCGATAAGTCCAGAAAGGTGCAGGAAGTAATGACCAAAGAAAATTTAATTGTAGCACCGGAAGGAACCGATTTAAAAAAAGCGGCCAAAATTTTGCGCTCTTATAAAATTGAAAAATTACCGGTTGTTAAAAAAGATAATACACTGGTAGGACTGATCACCTATCGTGATATTCTGCAATTGAGTAGTTTTCCAAATGCAGTTAAAGATAGTTTTGGCCGGTTGCTGGTGGGGGCCGCATTGGGGATTACCGCTGATATGCTGGACAGGGCAGCTGCATTACAACAGATAGGTGTAGACGTAGTTTGCCTGGACAGTGCACATGGACACAGCAAAGGAGTGATAGACGCTTTAAAATTGGTAAAAAAGAATTTTAAAAAACTGCAGGTGATTGCAGGTAATGTTGCTACCGCCAGTGGAGCAAAAGCATTGGCCGATGCCGGCGCGGATGCAGTTAAGATAGGCATTGGTCCGGGTTCAATTTGCACTACGCGGATAGTGGCCGGTGCCGGCGTACCTCAGATAACCGCTATCATGGAAGCTTTCTCAGCGCTTAAACAAAAAGGCGTTCCCATAATTGCGGATGGTGGTATCCGTTATACCGGCGACATGGTTAAAGCATTGGCAGCCGGAGCAGATACGGTAATGATGGGTGGCGTTTTTGCAGGTGTGGAGGAAAGTCCGGGTGAGACAATCATATTTGAAGGCAGGAAGTTCAAACAATACCGTGGTATGGGTTCAATTGGTGCCATGTCTCAGGGAAGCAGTGATCGTTATTTTCAGGATGTAGAAGACGGATTAAAAAAATTAGTGCCGGAAGGTATTGAAGGACGTGTTGCTTATAAAGGCAGCTTAGGCGAAGTGGTTCAGCAATATGTTGGTGGTTTGCGTGCTGGCATGGGCTATTGCGGTGCCAAAAACCTGGCAACATTAAAAGCGGATGCACAGTTCATACAAATCACTAATGCAGGGATGAAAGAAAGTCATGCACACGATATTGATATTACGAAAGAAGCACCTAATTATAGCCGGAAATAATATATAGCCTGCGTTGCTTTGTAGCTTTGTCAGTAAAGTATATTCAAAATGAGAATGGCTGAATCACATTATGGGTTTCGTGTATTTTCCCGAACTTGTTGAAAATTTTTGTTTTTGAAAAAAATATTTTCCCTTTCCTTTATTATTTGTTGTTTTCATTTTTGTTTTTCACAGGCAGATTCATGCCGCCTGCGCATCAGTTTGCTTACCTGCAGTGCAGGAGAAGAATTATTTACAGCCTGGGGACATAGTGCTTTAAGGGTTACTGATAGCAGCAAAGGAACAGATATCGTGTATAACTATGGATCATTTGATTTTGAGGCAGCCGGTTTTTATGTCAAGTTTGCCAGGGGTAATACGCGATATTTTGTATCGACCAGTAGCTTTGAAGAATTTGTATACGAGTACCGATATTTCAAAAGAGGCATTATTGAACAACACTTAAACCTCAGTTGTATTGAAAAACAAAAATTGGCGGCTGCATTAATTGAAAACGCAAAAGAAGAAAACAAATATTATCTCTACAATTTCTTATACGATAATTGTTCTTCAAGATTGAGAGATATTGTTTCTAAAAACACCACGGCCCCGGTTCTGTTCAGCAATATATTAAATCGAAAAAAAACCTTCTGGGACCAGATACATGAAGGGCTTGATAATAATCATAGGACATGGGGCCGCCTGGGAATAGATATTTTACTGGGAAGCATAATGGATCAGGATGCTACAGATAACACCTCAATGTTTTTACCCGATTACCTGATGAAAGGATTTGACAGTGCCCGGATTGGAGAAAAACGCCTGGTAGATAAAAAGCAAATAATTCTACCGGCTGAAATTGAAAACGAACAAACCGGCATTTCTCCATTTTTTGTTTTTAGCATTTTATTTGTAGTAGTTGCTGTTTTCAGTTTTATCAACCCCATTTCCCAATCACGCTTATTAACCATATTAGATTTTACCCTTTTTTTTGTTACCGGGTTATTAGGAATATTGATATTGTTTCTTTGGTTTGGCAGAATAGATAACGTATGCGGCAATAATTATAATATTATGTGGGCACTGCCTTCACACACAATTATTGCGTTTCTACTCAATGGAAAAAGAAAATGGCTTAAAACTTACTGGCTGATGACTGCTGCATTTCTGTCAATAACCCTGGTACTTTGGAAATGGCTGCCGCAGGAATTGAACAATGGTTTGATTCCATTGCTTGCATTGCTTTTATTGAGAAGTATATTCCAATACAAAAAGCAATAACATGACGGAAAAATATATTTTAATTCAAAATACTCAGATCTTCTATAAGATAACCGGCAATGGAAAACCAGTAGTGTTGATCCATGGTTTTGCGGAAGACAGTAATGTATGGAAATACCAATGGGATACTCTTTCAAAAAAATACAAACTTATCATTCCGGATCTTCCCGGCAGTGGAAGATCCGGAATGTTACCAGACATGAGCATTGAGGGGTTGGCAACATGTATAAGCGCAATAATTGTTAAGGAAACCAGCCATCAGTTGCCTGTACTGATCGGTCACAGCATGGGCGGATATATTGCATTGGCAATTGCGGCAAAACAACCGCGGCTTATCTGCGGCTTAGGTCTTTTTCATTCAACCGCGTTCGCTGATAGTGATGAAAAAAAAGTAGCGCGCAGAAAAAGCATTGAATTTATCCGTACCAATGGCAGTTATGAATTCTTAAAACAATCAATACCCAACCTTTTCGCCGAAGCATACCGTACTAAAAACGGAGCTGAGATTCATAGCATGATTGAATTTTATAAGGATTTCGACCCCGCAGCACTAATCGCTTATTATGAAGCAATGATACAGAGACCCGACAGAAGAACCTTGTTACCATCCTTTTATGATCCGGTACTTTTTATCATTGGAAAAAACGATAAAGCAGTTCCTTTTGAAGACAGTATGAAGCAGCCCGGCCTCACGCAATTATCGTACATTCACATACTTGAAAATGCTGCGCATATGGGTATGTGGGAAGAACCCGAAAAAAGCATCGCTGTGTTAGAAGAATTTTTGGCTGCAGTGCATGGTAGCTGACCTTGAAGAAGACCCATGAAAAAAATAATATCGATATTTATCGCGGTACTTTTTATAATCCCCTTATTTGCTGCGCATATAAGGGGCGGTGAAGTTTATTATCGCTATCTCGGTGTTGGATCAGCCGCAAATCTTTCCAGGTATGAAGTCACCTTAAAGTTATACATCCGTTGCGATGCCACTACTCAGCAATTGGATGCAAGTGAACCATTTACTGTTTTTACAAAAGTTGATAACAGGCAATTTGGCAATGTATATAATGCCCCTTTATCCAGAGAGCAACAGATCAGTTACGATCCTAATTCAAATCCTTGTATCAGCAATCCGCCTAAAGATATCTGTTACCGGATGCGGTTCTATACAGCAATTATTGAATTGCCTGATGACCCCGATGGATATATTATAGCAGTACAACGTTGTTGCCGAATAGCAGGTATTGAGAATTTGCAGGCGCCCAGTGATAGTTATGGTGCTACTTATTCAAGTGAAATACCCGGTACAAACGTATTACCATTACCAGCGCATAACTCCAGCCCTGTCATCAGCGGCAATGATGCGGTTGCTATTTGTGTCGGTTCTTCATTTACTTATGACTTTTCTGCAAAAGATCCGGACGGCGATTCACTTGTTTATTTTTTGTGTAGCGCTAACCAAGGAGGAAACAGGAGCAATCCTTTACCCAATCCCGCAACACCACCTCCTTTTTCTGAAGTTTCCTACCAGCCCCCCTATGGCGGTTCATTTCCGTTAGGGCTAAACGCTACCATCAATCCTTCAACGGGAATTATTTCAGGCATTGCGCCTTTTACTTCTGCACAATATGTAGTTACCTGTTGCATCAATGAATACCGAAATGGAATACTTATTAATATACACAGGAAAGATATACATCTCAGAATTGCGGATTGTATTCCATTAAAAGCTACACTAAAACCTGATTATGATTACTGCGATGATTTTTTTGTGGCATTTAAAAACGAGCAGTCAAATCCACCAGGTTCTGTTTACATCTGGCAGTATGGCGATGGCTCTAAAGCAGATACATCGCGGGATGCAATGGGTCTGATACAACATAAGTATGCTGACACAGGTACTTACAAGATCAAATTGAAAGTCATTTTAGCTGGGCAATGTACTGATTCAACAACTTCAATGGCTAAAGTGTATCCCGGGTTCTATCCTGGTTTTATTGTAACGGGTTCCTGTATATTAAAGGCATTACAATTTACGGATACTACCAAGACAAAATATGGTGTGGTAAATGCATGGCGATGGGATTTTGGCGATGAAGTAACAGCCGCCGACACTTCTCACCAGAAAAATCCTACCTGGAAATACAGTACACTGGGCACAAAAAAAGCAGCGCTTATAGTACAAAGCAATAAGGGTTGTATTGATACCGTGTACAGGGATGTTGTAGTAAAAGATAAACCAATAATCAATCTTTCTTTCAAAGACACTTTGATTTGCAGTAATCTTCCTATACAGGATACTTTGCAACTGCAGGCAGGTGGGCTGGGTAATTTTTCCTGGACACCTTCCAACAGGATATTGAATGCGAATACAGCCAACCCACTGGTATTTCCTACCAATACCACTACTTACACAGTTCAACTAGATGAAAATGGTTGTATTAATACAGATTCTGTTAAAGTGCGTGTAGTCGATCACGTTACTTTAGATGCAGGACCCGATACTACCATTTGTCTTACAGATGCCATCACACTCCGGCCCAATACCGATGCCCTTGCATTTTTATGGTCGCCTGCTGCTTCGCTCGACAATGCGAAGATTAAAAATCCAATCGCAGCTCCGCAGGCAACCACAACTTATCAACTGCTGGCTTCCATCGGAAAATGTATTGTGCCCGGCGAGATAAAAGTAACCACGATACCCTACCCGGTTGCCAATGCAGGTTTCGATACCACCAAATGTTTTAAAGATACTGTTCAGCTCAATGGAAAAATGACCGGTTCAACATTTTTATGGACACCTTCCTATGCGTTGAGCAGTACATCCGTACTCAATCCATTTGCTTCACCATTAACAACCACATCGTATGTACTAACAGTGTATGATGTGTTGGGTTGCCCCAAGCCCGGCCGTGATACAGTGGTAGTGACGGTTCGTCCACCCATAAAAGCATTTGCAGGAAATGATACATCAGCAGTAGTTAATCAGCCCATTAAATTAATGGCATCTGGTGGTCAGCTCTACTTATGGTCCCCTTCAACCGATCTCAATTTTAATGACATCCAGGCGCCCACGGCTTTATTTGCTAACAGCGGCGTATATACGTATATAGTAAAAGTATTTACACCGGAGAATTGTTTTTCATTCGATACACTGAACATAAAAGTATATAAGACCGCACCGGATATTTTTGTGCCCAACGCCTTCACACCGGGAAAAAATCAAAACAATCTGTTCCGCCCCATACCCGTGGGAATATCCAGGATAGATTATTTCCGCGTATATAACAGGCTGGGTAATTTAGTATTTAGTTCAAATGATGGTCGTGGATGGGATGGAACACTTGCCGGTAAAATGCAGGATCCGGATACCTATGTCTGGGTTGTGCAGGGAAGAGATTTTACCGGCAAAATAATTACAAAGAAAGGCACCATGATCCTGATACGTTAACCGCGGTACATACTTCAGTGCGGTATCTGTTTCTTTATTACTTTCGGTATATATAATTTAAGTATACATGAACAAGATTGCATTTATTACCGGTGCTACTTCAGGTTTTGGAAAAGCGGCCGCCGAAAAATTCGCCGCCAACCAATACAACCTTATTATCAATGGCCGCAGGGAAGACAGGCTGGCTGCATTAAAAACGGCATTGGAAAAAAAATACAACATCCAAGTTTTGTCACTCGTCTTTGATGTGCGCGATCGCAAAACGGTTTTTGAAACCATCAACGCAATTCCGGACGAATGGAAACAAATCGATCTGCTGTTAAACAATGCCGGGCTTGCACTGGGCAGGGATTTTTTTGACGAAGCCGACCTCGACGACTGGGATACCATGCTTGATACCAATGTAAAAGGTTTGTTGTATGTTAGCAAAGCAGTTGTACCGTTTATGAGTAAACGAAAAAAAGGACATATCATTAACCTGGGATCTGTGGCAGGCAAAGATGTTTATGAAAAAGGCAACGCATATTGTGCATCCAAATTTGCAGTTGATGCCCTCAGTAAATCTATGCGCATAGATTTATTAAGGCACCATATAAAAGTAACGGCGGTTCATCCAGGGGCAGCCGATACAGAATTTTCACTGGTGCGTTTCAAAGGAAGTAAATCAGAAGCCGACAAAATTTATGAAGGGTACAAACCGCTTTATGCGGAAGACGTTGCGGATGTAATTTATTATTGTACTACTTTACCGGAACATGTTTGTATCAATGATTTAGTACTGACTTGCACGGCCCAGGCCAATGCATTTTATACCTTTAAAGGGTGATTTCAGTCTTTTCGTCGAATTTCCTGAGCTATTTCACTTAGTCACCTATATTTTAGCTGGTATGTACTTTGTATTGTCACAATTGTGATCTATTTTGGGAAAGACATAATCCGAAATCTTACCAAAAACCCTGACAAATGAAAAACATCCTGAGCAAAAGCCCGGTATTAATTGCACTTTTTTTACTCTCCCTCACCGCAAAGGCACAGGACGATGTGATTAGACTTGAAAGCTGCATGAATGAATCTTACAAGCCCCAGATAGACAGCCTTAAACAATTATTTTCATCAAAAGGATATGAAGTGGTTCGCGAAGCTTCCATAAAAATGGAAAGCGAATACGAAATGCCCATTGTTGTCCCTTTAACGCAGGGTGCATGGTACCAATTCATTTTTATTGGTGATCCTTCTTCCAAGCTTTATGAAGTTCGTATGTATGACTGGAACGAACGGGAAGTTGTTTACAAAAAGAATATGTGGGGCGATGTAGATGGCAATATCATCAGCTATCCCTATGTTTCACAGTTTACAGAATACCATCTTATAAAACCTGTGCAGGTAAACAAACAAAAGAAAAAGGGTTTATGCGGGTATGTAATCCTGCTAAAGAAAACACACCAATAATCAGCTAACCAAATAATTTTAGATTGCTTCAGTCTTTAACCCAATCATTGAAGAAGGAATATCCCCTTGCGCCAGCCACTACATTTTTTACATGGCCCTCTTTATCAATCAGGATAGATATAGGCCTTGTACCAATGCTATCCAATAAAGCATGTGATCTGTAGGTGCCATAAATGATATTCCGGGGAACAGTTTGTATAAATTTTTCTACGGTTCCATCCGCCTCGTCTGATAATGCAATTACCACAAATTCCTTATTTTTTGAATCCGCTTTTAATGTATTCAAATCGGGCAATTCTCTCCTGCAGGGACCACACCAGGTGGCCCACACATTCAGAATAATGGTTTTTCCTTTGTAATTAGCAAGTTCATCTGCACGATGTTCTGTAAGATTATTAAATTTCAACTGGCTGAGTTCTTTTCCTTCATATTTTAAAACAGCGGACAAGGGTTGTTGAAAATTTCGTTGAACCATAAAAAAAAGAAACAGGGCAATGCACAAATAAACCAATTCCGTAAACAATTTCGTCCACTCTTTCCTGCTAGAAGGAAGTAGTTGATGGTTGTTTCGCGCAGAACGGACAATGCCCCAAATAGAATGCAGCATCAATCCTATAATGAAAATTTTCAACCACCATACCAATGTTGGAGTCATATGATTTATTAAACCGGTTACAGGGCCTGTTCCAGGTCGGCAAGAATATCCTGAATATTTTCAATTCCAATACTCATACGTATAAGTCCGTCTGTGATGCCCGATTTTTCGCGGATTTCTTTCGGTACGCTGAAATGACTCATGCTGGCAGGATGCGATATCAATGTATCTACAGTACCCAACGACACGGCACGGGTACACATCTTTAATTTATCAATAAAATTTTTCCCTGCGGCAAGTCCGCCTTTCAACTCTATACTCATCATGGGCCCGGGATGGCGCATTTGCTTTGCCGACACATTATAATCCGGATGATCGGGCAGGCCATTATAATTCACTTTTGCAATGCTTTTATGATCATTTAAATAATGAGCTACCGCCATGGCATTGCTACAATGTCTTTCCATCCGAAGCTCAAGTGTTTTTATACCCAATGTAAGCAGGTAGGCATCGAAAGCATTTGAATTTCCACCCAGCAACCGATACCATTTGGTCATTTTAGTTTTCATCTTTTCAATATCCTTTCCAATTAATACACCACCGATGGCAGTACCATGACCATTCAAAAATTTGGTGGTGGAATGAAACACAAAATCAACTCCGTATCTAAAGGGTTGCTGCAGATAAGGAGTGGCAAATGTATTGTCTACCGATACCCCGATTGAATATTGGCGTGCCAGGCCCGTTAATGCTTCTATATCCACACATTGTATAGTAGGGTTGGCCGGTGTTTCAAGATGCATCCATTTAATTCCCGCGTTTTTTTTCATCAGCAATTCAGTTGCACTCAAATCACGCAAATCAGCAATGATCACCTCAATTCCCAATGGAGGTAATACATTGTTTAATAATTCATGCGTACCGCCATATAAAGAATAATGAGATATAATCGTGTCTCCTTTCTCAAGGTTGGCCAGAAACAATGTTGTCATAGCGGCTTGTCCACTCGCATGCAAAAATGCTTTCAGTTCCAGGGCAGCTCCACTTTTATCTTTAATACCAAATGATTCAAGTGCGCAGATTTTTTTTTCTGCTTCTGTGAAGCTCGGATTACCCCATCGTGTATAGATATAGCCCTCTTCCTGCCCCGCAAATTTTCTCATTCCCTGGTCCGCATTGTCAAAAGTAAAAGTTGATGTGGCATAGATCGGCGTCAGGTGAGAATTCAGGGGATCGTTATCGTGCCCGGCATGTACCGCTACTGAACTAAGTCCGGTGACAGAAAAATTTTTATCCATACAAATTCATTTCTTTTGAACAATAATTTAAACCTCAGGTTGAATGAAACTATGGGAATCAAGAGTTATATCCCCATTTCACAAGCGTAGCACCCCATGTAAATCCACCACCAAATGCAGCCATGACGATAATATCACCTTTTTTCAATTGCTTTTCCCAATCCCATAAACAAAGTGGTATGGTTGCGGCAGTTGTATTACCATAACGTTGTATGTTGATCATTACTTTGTCTTTTGAAAGACCAATACGTTTGGCAGTTGCATCAATGATGCGCAGATTGGCCTGGTGCGGAACCAACCATGCAATATCATTTCCCGACAGTTGATTGCGCTCCAGTAATTCCGCGGTAACGTCCGCCATTCCTTTGACCGCAAATTTGAAAACCGCGGGTCCTTCCTGGTAAGCGAAATGTTCTTTCATGGTAACTGTTTCAACACTTGCCGGTTTAAGGGAACCACCGGCTTTCATATGCAGGTATCCTCTGCCGCTGCCATCGCTTTTTAAAATACTGTCTTTTATTCCGTATCCTTCCGTATTGGATTCAAGTAATATAGCGCCGGCACCATCACCAAAAAGAATACAGGTATTTCTATCAGTATAATCAACAATGGCACTCATCTTATCTGCGCCCACTATCACAACTTTTTTAAATCGCCCGCTTTCTATAAAACTTGCACCCGTTGTTACAGCATATAAAAAACCGGAACAGGCTGCGCTCAAATCAAATCCCCACGCGTTGACAGCGCCAATTTTATCGCAAATAATGTTTGCTGTAGCCGGAAAAACCATATCGGGAGTAACCGTGGCTACAATCATACAGTCAATTTCTGCCGGGCTGATTCCTCTTTTCTTACAAAGCTCTACAACGGCGGGTATCGCAAGATCGGAAGTAGCTTTTCCATCTCCTTTCAAAATTCTTCTTTCAGCAATACCGGTACGGGTACGAATCCATTCATCGTTCGTATCCACCATTTTTTCCAGGTCAAAATTTGTGAGTTTGTCTTCAGGAACATAGCCACCTATAGCAGTTATAGTAGCCGAAACAGGTTGAATCATACTATGGGATCTAGTGAGTAAATTTTGGTAAAAGTAATTATTTATTGATGTGGAAATGTGACAAATGTAGAAACCTGCAAGTAAGTCAGGCAGTAGTTTTAATATTCATAGGTAGCTTCCCAAATATATTTGTTTTATCAGAACATGAACTATTAGGTGGTACGTCATTCTATCACTGCCTGCTTTCATCACAATATTCTTATTTTCGCAGCCATGATTGCATTTTTAAAAGGTGTTTTCGCACATAAAAACCCAACTGTAGTTCATGTAGATGTTAATGGAGTGGGTTATGAAGTTCAGATCAGTCTGAATACTTATTCAAGTATTCAGTCACTTCAGCATGGATTACTACATACCTATCTTCATATAAGGGAAGATGCGCAGGTGCTGTATGGATTTTTTGATCCAAAGGAAAAGGAGTTGTTTGTGCAGTTGATTGCAGTCAATGGAATAGGCGCAGCAACAGCCCGTGTTATGCTGTCATCCATGAAACCGGAAGAGATAATCCGCGCTATTACCCAGGGCAACATAAGGCAACTGGAAAGCATAAAAGGCATCGGGAAAAAAACAGCAGAAAGAGTAGTGCTGGAATTGAGAGATAAACTAAGCAAACAACCCATCGAAATAAATATAGGTACACTGGTAAACAATACCTTAGAACAAGATGCGTTAAATGCGTTATTATCATTAGGGATCACCAGGCAAGCTGCTGAACAAGCAATCAGGAAAGTGATTTCCACTGCTCCTGAAACTGAAAAAGCTGAAGATATCATCAAAAAAGCATTGAAAATTTTATAAGCCTATCGACCTCAATTTCTACGTAACCAATTTCCCTGGAATTCGTTTTGTCTTTTTTATTTCGTTCTATACTGAAAACTCCGGTAACCAACTTTACTGCCTTGCTTACAATTCTGTTGTTGAGCAACTTGTCTTCTATTGCTCAAACCAACCCAGGAGATTCTTTAAAATATCCCATAAAAGACAGGAGAGGAGATAGATTTTCCAGTCCCGGCAGAAATTCACTTGATTTAAGAGATCCTGCCAATATCAGGGATTCTATTGAATATGATCCCAAAACAAAGCAATATTACATTCTCGAAAAAGTTGGAAACAGCTATTACCGCAAACCTACTTACCTCACTTTTGATGAATACCTGCGTTTAAGAGGCAAACAACAGGAAGATGATTATTTCAAGAAAAGATCCAGCGTACTGAGTGGATTGAATAAGAAATTACTAAAACCAAAACTAAGTGTTACAGACAATCTGTTCAACCGCATATTTGGCAATGGCAAAATTGAAATAAAACCGCAGGGTAATGTTGAAATTACAGCCGGTTACCAGGGCCAGAACATCAAGAATCCAACCCTGCCGGAAAGAGCCCGAAAGAGCGGTGGTTTTGATTTCCAGGAAGACGCAGACTTAAGTGTGATTGCCAATATTGGTGATAAAATGCGGTTGCCGATCAATTATAAAACCAATGCTACCTTCGATTTTGAAAACCAGCTGAAGTTAGACTATAGCGGCACCAGCGACGAAATTATCAAGCGTATAGAAGCAGGAAATGTTTCATTCTCTACAAAAGGAACTTTGATACAGGGTGCACAACAACTCTTTGGAATTAAAACACAGTTACAATTTGGAAAATTATCAGTAACCTCTGTATTGGCCAATCAACGTTCTCAAAGACAATCATTGGGTTTGCAGGGTGGATCTGCTTCTAACCTGTTTGAATTCAAAGCAGATGATTATGAAGAAAACCGTCACTTCCTGCTCTCGCAATATTTCAGGAACAATTACAATAAAGTACTTGCAAACTTACCTGCCGTTACTTCCGTTGTACAGGTTCTGCAAATGGAAGTCTGGGTTACCAACCGAAATGGTTCTACCACAGAAACACGCGATATCGTTGGTTTGATGGACCTTGGTGAAAGCGCTCCCTTCAGTCCAAATGTGCAACCTTATAAAACTTTGCCATTGGGTTTGCCTGATAATGATGTAAACAATCTATACCGTAATATAATTAATGACCCGTCCAGCCGCAATTCTTCTTTTGTTACATCCAGATTAAATGCACTTGGCTTAACTCCTGTTCAGGATTTTGAAAAAACATTTGCCAGGAAATTAGGTCCGTCTGATTATTATTTCGATCCGCAGGTTGGGTTTTTATCATTGAATCAACCATTGCAATCCGATGAAGTATTGGGTATTGCATTCCGTTATTCTTATAACGGCAGAACTTACCAGGTGGGAGAATTTTCACAGGATATTCCACCAGATACCACCGCACTGAAAACAGGTACACAAAAAGTATTGTTTCTAAAATTATTAAAAGCTACCTCACAACGTCCCAATCTGCCTATCTGGGATCTGATGATGAAGAATGTGTATGCGCTGAAAACAAAGGATGGTAGTTATATTACTTCTGTACAGCCAACCGATTTTCAATTAAACATATTATATGAAGAACCCAGTTTGGGAACCAAGCGTTATTTGCCAGAGGGACCCAGAACAGGCGTACCACTGCTGCAAATTTTACGTTTGGATACTTTAAACACCCGAAACGATCCACAACCCGACGGTATTTTTGACTATGTTGAACAAAGAACCATTTTTTCACAACAGGCAAGGATTGTATTTCCATTGCTTGAACCCTTTGGGCGAGATTTGCAAACAAGAGCATTTAACGGTGCACCTCAAGGTATGATTGACCGGTATGTCTATTATCCTTTATACGATACCATCAAAGAAATTGCAAAGACTTATGCAAACCTGGATCGGTTCGTCATCAGTGGCCGTGCAAAAGGATCTTCTTCTTCAGATATTCAATTGGGAGCCTTTAATGTTCCGCAGGGGTCCGTTAGCGTTAGTTCAGGTGGCACGGTGCTGAGAGAAGGGATCGATTATTCTGTAGATTACGGTTTAGGAACCGTTAAAATTCTCAACCAGGCCATCATCAATTCCGGGGTTCCGGTAAATGTTCAATTTGAAAACAATGGTGGATTTGGACTACAGCAAAGAAATTATTTGGGTTTGCGACTGGATTATCTTGCAAAGAACACCGCCAAAGAATCGTTGAATATAGGCGGACAATTGGTGCGAATGGGTGAGCGACCCTATTTTAGTAAAGTGAGTACAAGTGATGGAGATCCTATTCGCAATACCATGTATGGTCTCGATTTTAGTTATCGATCAGATTTTGCAAAACTTACCCGTTGGTTGGATAAACTGCCCGGTTATCATACCAATGAAATGAGTACCATACAGGCATATGGTGAAGCGGCAGTTCTAAAACCCGGGCATCCACCGCAGATTGGTAAAGGCACCAGCGGTTCAATTTATATCGATGATTTTGAAGGAGCAAGAAGCAATATTGATTTAAGGTTCCCGCTCATTAGCTGGGTGTTGGCTTCCACTCCCCAAAACAATGGCTTGTTTCCTGAAGGAAGTTTGAATAATGATTTGAGTTATGGTTTTAACCGTTCAAAAATTGCCTGGTACAATATTGAACCCAATTTGCAGGATGCAAAAGGAACCAATAACCCGGTAAAAGGTTACCAGGATTTTTCAGATCCCCGAATAAGAGCAATTAATCAACAGGAAATTTATCCTACTAAATCCGTTGATTACGGACAGGCACAGTTGGTTACTTTTGATTTGGCTTTTTATCCAAAAGACAGGGGTCCTTATAATTTTGATGCAAGACCCGGAAGCATTGATCCGAGTGGTAAATTATTAAATCCAAAAACACGCTGGGGTGGAATCATGCGGGCGATTGATCAAACAGATTTTGAAACAGCGAATGTAGAGTACATGGAATTCTGGATGCAGGATCCGTTTCTTAAAAATCCTTCCAGCACGGGTGGTCAGTTCTATATTAACCTGGGAAATATTTCTGAAGATGTTTTGCGCGATGGAAGAAGACAATTTGAAAACGGCTTACCCGGCGCTGATGGAAAAGCAACCGTTGATAATAGTTCCGTCTGGGGTAATGTACCGGCCAACCCTATACAGGTAACCGCCGCATTTAGTAATGATCCTGCAGATCGCCCCTTCCAGGATATTGGTCTGGATGGATTGGGTGATGATGCCGAGAAGATAAAATTCAACAATTATCTTACGCAGCTGGGAAACATTACGGGAAATGGATCACCGGCTTTTCAACAAGCATCTGCTGATCCGGCAAACGATAACTTTAAGAATTACCGGGATGCAGATTATGACCGGCAGCAAGCGAATATACTGGCCCGTTATAAACAAATAAATAATCCACAGGGAAACTCTCCTATTGCAGATAATAGTTCAACAACCACTTCCGCATTTACATTGTATCCGGACCAGGAAGATCTGAATCGTGATAATACATTGAATGAATTGGAAGAATATTTTCAATATAAGATCAACCTGGCTCCGGGTCAGTTTACGGTTGGACAAAATTTCATTACCGATAGGCGTTCTTTCACGCCAAATATTCCGGGTGGTCAGCCAGAAAACTGGTATTTATTCCGGGTACCCATCGCCGGTTATGAAAAGAAAGTAGGCAATATTCCCGATTTCAAATCAATACGTTTTATCCGTATGTATCTTACTGGTTTTGAAGATTCATTGATATGTCGCTTTGCAAAATTTGAACTGGTGCGCAACCAGTGGAGGAATTTTACTTTCAAAATTGACACCACCGGTAATTATACCCCGGTACCCAATAATTCCGGTACGGAATTAAATGTGCTGGCGGTAAATATTGAAGAGAACAGCAAACGTACACCTGTTCCGTATGTAACACCTCCGGGTATTGAACGCCAGCAATTGCTGAGCAATAACAATGTAAATCTTTTTCAGAACGAACAAAGTATGAGTTTGCAAATTTGCAATCTTGTGCAGGGAGATGCAAGAGGTGTATTCAAAACTTTCAACCTGGATTTAAGACAATACGGAACATTATCAATGTTCGTGCATGCGGAAGGTCGCGGTACATCAGATCCATTACAACCCGGTGCGTTGGAAGCAGTGATAAGATTGGGTAATGATTTTGTCAGCAATTACTACGAAATAAAAATCCCGCTCAAAAAAACTGATTATAACGCTACTGATCCTGCTAAAATATGGCCGTCAGAAAATGAATTAAACCTGAGTCTTCAAAGATTGATACAATTGAAAGTAAGACGTAACAATGCCGCACAACCGAATATCTATTATAAGGAAATTGATCCCGCAGATGGAAAAACTTACGCCATCATTGGTAATCCTAACCTGGGTGAAGTAAGAGGAATGTTTCTGGGGGTGCAGAATATTGGTCAGCCAACTGCCTGTACGGAAGTATGGTTCAATGAGCTGCGCTTATCAGATCTCAATGAAAAAGGAGGATGGGCAGCGCTGGGAAGAGTTGATCTCAAACTGGCAGATTTAGGTACACTTACATTGTCTGGTAGCTATAAGGGTGTTGGATTTGGTAACCTTGACCAACGCGTGAACGAAAGATCAAAAGAAAATTTATCACAATTCGATGTAGCCACCAATCTTGAGCTGGGAAAATTCTTTCCGCAAAAAGCAGGTATTTCAATTCCTACGTATGCCAGTTATTCGCAAACCCTGAGCACACCGGAATTTGATCCATACGACCTGGATGTAAAATTAAAAGACAAATTGGGTGCAGCCGGTGCCAATAAAGATTCTATCCGCAACGATGCTGTTGATCTTACGACTATCAAGACAGTCAATTTTACCAATGTAAAAAAAGTGAATACCAATGGCAAAAAACAAAAACCATGGAGCATTGAGAACTTTGATGTGAGTTATTCTTATACAAAACAGGAACACCACAATCCTTTAATAGAAAGCGATGAATTAATAACGCACCACGGCGGACTTGGTTATAACTATAGCAGTAGTCCAAAATATGTTGAACCTTTTAAACGATTTATCAAATCGTCGAGTCCATGGTTTAAGCTGGTAAAGGATTTCAATTTTAGTTATATGCCATCCATTCTGAGTTTTCGTGCAGATGCAAAGCGCCAGTTTGGAGCATTCCGTCCAAGAAATGTTGGGGGTCCTAAAAATGTACTGCCAGAAACATACAATAAGTACTTTACGTTCGACCGGTATTATACATTGCGCTGGGATTTCACCCGTTCGCTCAATTTAGATTTTACTGCCACCAATTTTGCAAGAGTAGACGAAGCACCCGGCAGGTTGAGCAGCTATGAAAGAAAAAGAATGTGGAACAATTTCTGGAACGGTGGAAGAAACATTTCTTACCAGCAACAGGCAACGTTCAGTTATGCGCTGCCAACCAATAAACTTCCTTTACTAGACTGGACAACCGTGCGTGTAGGTTATACTGCCAAATACAGTTGGCTTGCCTCTTCATTGGATTCTGTTGCAAAAAGCCTCGGAAATTTTTTAAGTAATTCACAAGATAAGAATGCCACTGCAGAATTAGATTTTTCAAAATTGTATCAGAAGAGCCGTTTCTTAAGAGCGCTGGATTGGGACGCACCAAAGGCTGCACCGGCGCCACAGGTTCCTAAAAATCCATCCGATACGAGTTCGGTCAAAGGCAAAAAGAAAAAAGAAAAAAAAGTACGCGACCCTAATGAGTTGCCAGACTTAAACATTGCTGTTAAAATATTAGGAAGATTACTCACTTCTATTAAACGGGTGAGCATTACTTATAACTCTACCGGGAGTACCAATCTTGCAGGTTATACGGATAGTACAAAGGCGCTGGGTATGAACTGGAGGAACAATGCACCGGGTATGGATTTCATTCTAGGACGGCAACCCGATACAAATTATATAAACAAATTTGCCAGGAAGGGTTTCTTTACACATAATCCGCTACTCAATAATTTAAACCGGCAGGATTATAATCAACATCTGAGTATTAATGCACAATTGATACCGGTACGTGATCTTACCATTGACTTGAATGTTGATAAAACATTTGGCAAAACCTATTCAGAATTATATAAAGACACTACCGGCTTTTCCGGCTTTTCGAGGTTGAGTCCGTATTCAGCGGGCAGTTTTAATGTAAGTTATATTTCATTCAAAACCTTGTTCACCAAAATACAACCCAATGAAGTTTCCGGAACTTTCCTCAGGTTCCAGGATTATCGACAGACCTTATCAAAAAGGTTAGGTGCAAAAAATCCTTATTCAGTTGCCGGTGGTGGCCAGGGTACTGATGGTTATTATTATGGTTATGGAAAATATGCGCAGGATGTATTGATACCGGCGTTCATTGCCGCATATACGGGTAAGGATCCTGAGAAAGTTGCCCTCATCAAACAAAACAATGCTAACGTGAGCTCTAATCCGTTCAGTGGCATCAAGCCATTGCCCAATTGGAGAATTGCTTATAATGGATTAACAAGAATACCGGGCATGGAGAAAATTTTCAGCAGCTTTACTATCAGCCATGCCTACACGAGCAATATCAGTATGAACAGTTTTAATTCAGCGCTGTTGTTCCAGGATCCGTTGCGGCAGAATTATCCGGGTTTTGTGGATACGTTAACCGGAAACTTTATTCCTTACTTCCTGGTTCCTAATATTTCTATTACAGAAGCTTTTGCGCCATTTATCAACCTGGACATGCAGTTTACAAATCAATTGGGCGCCAGGTTTGAATACAAGAAGTCACGCACGCTAAGTTTAAGCCTCGTAGATTTTCAATTAAGTGAAGCCAGATCAACAGGTTTCACCATTGGTGCAAGGTGGAGGAAGAAAGGATTTCCATTGCCGTTTAAAGTGCCATTTACCAAAAAGGATACTAAAAAGCTGGAGAACGATATTACATTTGTACTTGACTTTGGTTTGGAAGATGATATCACTTCCAATAGCAGGTTGGATCAACCTACGGCACTGCCTACTGCCGGGCAAAAAGTAATTACCATTTCGCCAAGTATAGACTATGTACTCAATAACCGCATCAAAATAATATTATACTTTGATCAGCGCAGAACAGAACCAAAGATTTCAACTTCTGCTCCCATTACCAATACAAGAGGTGGAATAAAAATTAATATCTCCCTGGCGCAGTAACAGATTGCGCTTTCACTCGATTGCAAAAAAATAAATAACAAGACGCTTCAAAGATGTTGAAGGAATTTTTCTCAAACTTCCTTTTCTAAAAAATATTTGGATAATAAGAAAAAGGACTCTACTTTAGTGTACAACTTAACTAATACACTGATGATCGAGGTAAAAAACCTTTCCTTTGGTTACAATCGTAAAAACCAATTGTATAAAAATCTCCAACTTACACTTGCGCCGGGAAATATATATGGTCTGCTAGGCAAAAATGGAGCAGGTAAATCAACCCTGCTAAAAAACATGATTGGTCTGTTGTTTCCAACCGGCGGATCAGTAACTGTAAATGGATTTACACCCGGCAAACGGCAGCCTTCATTTCTTGAAACCATTTATTTTATTCCGGAAGAAGTGTATGTTCCTGCCTTGTCTGTTGAAAAATATATCAACCTGTTTGCACACTTCTATCCGGCATTTGATAAAGAACAATTATTCGATTACCTGCAAAAACTGGATGTCGAAACCAATAAAAAATTAACCACACTATCATTCGGTCAGCAAAAAAAATTCATTATCGCTTTTGCACTGGCGTGCAATACAAAATTATTATTACTGGATGAACCTACTAATGGGCTGGACATACCGTCAAAAAAAAGATTCAGGAAACTCATTGCCTCTGTAATGCATGGTGACCGTACTATTTTTATTTCAACACACCAGATAAGGGATCTTGATAACATGATTGACCAGGTAATCATTGTTGACAATGGAGATCTGCTTTTAAATGCAACGCTGGAGACCATTGGTGACAAACTAAGTTTTAAAACAGTTGATGAGATTGCTGATAATGTACCTGTACTATATGAAGAAGATGCACTTAAAGGAAAATCAATCGTAATAAAAAACACATTGAAAGAAGATACAAAAGTAAATCTTGAACATCTTTTTAATGCCGTTATTGAAAATCCTGCGATTACAAAATCAATTTTTAGAAATTAAACGCCGCCCATGAACAATACATTTAACGTCAGTCGATTTGGTTGGCTATTAAAAAAAACCATTCTTGAACGGCCTGCACAATTGATGGGATTGTCCCTCCTCACCCTGTCGCTGAGTTTTGTAACCTACGCGCTTGTCAAACTATTAGGAGGTATTGAAGACGCGCAAAACGCTTCTTTTATGATTGGTTTGATTGGGGGTGGTTGTTTTCTTGCTTCGTTCGTTTATAACCAATTTTCATCCAATGCCAGCGGATCTTCATTTCTAACTTTGCCTGCATCTCAGTTTGAAAAATGGTTATGTGGTGTGTTTATTACTGGTGTATGCTACCTGGCAATGTTCCTGGTCTTTTTCAGACTGATGGATCTTGGTTTTGTTTCTGCTTATCATAGTAGTCTTGACCCGCAAAGTCCTTTCTACAAAGATCAATATGAAGCCGTTAAAATCTTTAATTATTATGGCTTCGTTGCAGACAAATGCTTCGTCATGTTTTTTAATTTTGCCGGAACCATGCTGGTAGGTTCTTTGTATTTTAATAAGGCCTCATTTATTAAAGTTGCGCTCATCGTTTGTGCAGTTTGTATGGGCTTGTTTATGCTGAATATCTTTATTGCGGGATTGTTTATCAGAAACGTTCAAACTGCTTTTCCGTATTATCTTGTTTGGATCTGGGTAGGGAAAGAAAGGGGTCGTCTTGAACTTCCTGAAAGTACTCTCGCAGTCTCCAGTTTTATGTTTCATTATCTCATCCCGGCTATTTTGTGGGGACTGGCTTACTTACGACTCAAAGAAAAAGAATTTTAAAACGACAGCATGGAGTTCAGGGATAATCCAGCTATATACATACAGATTGCTGAATACGTTTGCGAGCAGATTCTTTTGAACAAATGGAAACTGGGCGAAAAAATTATCAGCATAAGGGAATTGGGCGAAAAAATTGAAATCAGCCCCAATACAATACAAAGAGCATATGATTTCTTACAGCAAAAAAACATCATCACCAATAAACGTGGTATCGGTTATTTTACAGAGCCGGATGCCACAGAACGAATTATGATCTTTCGTCGTGAACAATTTATGGAAAACGAATTGCCAATTTTTTTGCGAAGTCTGTATTTACTGAAAATTGATCCCAAAGATATAAAAGCCCACTATGAACAATTTGTAAAAAAACACTTTTCAAAATAACAATCATGAAACGAACCACAAAAATATTGATATTGATGCTGTTGCTGATGACCAGCGGTTTATTTGCTTCCAATATGCTATTAAAAAAAGAGTATGAGGAAACCGATAAGAATGATACTTACTGGACTTATGGTAAAATTCTTGAACAGCCTTTTAAGCATTTAAAAATTGAAGGCGGCAATGTTTCAAATATTGCATTTGAACAAAGCCCAAAAGCTTCCGTAAAAGTTTTTAAGAATTGGCGTGGCTATGAAGAACATGCAGTAAAGGCCCACGTGGCAACTGATACATTGTATATTAATTTCCCAAACACATACCATGATCTTTATGAGAAAGACTGGCTGAAATATACGACGACCTTGCGTTTATTTTCTCCTGAATTGCTAAGTATTACAGGCGTCGATACAAATCTTGAATTGTTTAAGATAAAGCAAAGGAATTTTTCAGTTATTATGTCCGGCAAGTCAAAATTTGAGGTAGAAAGTATGGACACCAATTTGGATAGCCTGCAAGTCACACAAAGAGATTCTTCTGCTGTTGTTTTTGAAATGTCACCGGAGTATAAAAAAACAGCGTCCTTTCACGTGAACTATGTAAATGCAAATATCCGGGGTTATTCTATTTTAGATATCGGTCATGCCCAGGTGGATTCTTTACAACTGAGCGTTTCAGATAGTTCAGCTGTTCTATTATCCGGCGGTACGATGAAAAAAAATCTGCGTTATAATTTCAACAGGTCTCAACATTAATTCACCACGTATTTAATAGCTGATTTTCCCTGGTTTGATCCGGATTAATTACTATACATTTACGGGTATGAGGAAAATGCTTATAATAACTACCTGCTGTGCATGGCTGTTTGCCTGCAAAACAACTGTCAAATACGACACCATCATCCGCAACGGAATTATTTATGATGGAAGCGGCGGTGAGCCTTTTAAAGGAGACATTGCCATCAATGCAGACAGCATAGCGGCAATAGGCGATTTGAAAGATGCAAAAGCTACCAATGAAACAGATGCAAAAGGAATGGCCGTTGCACCCGGATTTATTAATATGATGGGTCACTCTGAAGAATCATTGATTCAGGATGGCCGATCACAAAGTGATTTACGCCAGGGAGTAACCACTGAAATCTTTGGTGAATTCAGCATGGGACCGATAAATGCTAAAATGAAAAAGCAACAGCAGGAAGGTCAGGGCGATATTAAATACGATGTGAATTGGAACAGCCTTGGCGAATACATGAACATGCTGGAGAAAAAAGGCATCTCCTGTAATATTGCCTCATTTGTTGGAACAGGTGTTGTAAGAACCTATGTAATTGGCGAAGACAATAAAGCTCCTACCGCTGTTCAACTGGATAGTATGAAATTACTGGTGGCACAAGCCATGCAGGAAGGCGCATTGGGTGTAACGAATGCACTGATCTATCCCACTGATTTTTTTGCAAAGACAGACGAACTCATTGCTTTATCGAAAGAAGCTGCTAAGTATGGTGGCACTTATAGCAGCCACATGCGCAGTGAAGGGAATAAACTTCTGGAAGCCGTGGAAGAATTAATTACCATTTCTAAAGAAGCCAAGATCCCTGCCGAAATATTTCATTTGAAAGCTGCCGGTAAAAGTAATTGGGGCAAAATGGACAGTGTAATTAAAAGAGTTGAAAAAGCCAGGGCCGAAGGACTGGATGTTACCGCTGATATGTATACATACCTCGCTGGCGCCACTGGCATGACTTCCGCGTTTCCGCCCACATTACAGGATGGGGGCTTTGGAAAATTATGGCAGCGTTTGCACGACCCCGTTATAAGAAAACAGATGATCAAAGCAATGAATACCGATGCAACGGATTGGGAAAACCTGTATTATGGTGCCAATGGTGCCAGGAATGTCTTGTTGCTGGCTTTCAAACAGGATTCATTGAAAAAATATACGGGTAAGACCCTGGCGGAAGTAGCAACGCTGCTCAATAAAACTCCGGAAGAAACAGCCATGGATTTGATCATACAAGACAGTACACGGGTGGGCGTTGCATATTTCTTAATGAATGAAGACAATGTAAAAAAACAAGTGGCCTTGCCATGGGTAAGTTTTGGAAGCGATGAAGCGTCTTATACAACAGAAGGAGTCTTTCTTAAATCCAATGCACACCCCCGGGCTTATGGAAATTTTGCAAGGGTGCTGGGTAAGTATAGCAGGGATGAAAAAGTAGTGGCCTTAAAAGATGCCATCAAAAAACTGGCAAATGTTCCTGCAAAACATTTAAAGTTATTGAAACGCGGTGAATTGAAAGCAGGTAATTATGCAGACATTATTATTTTTGATCCTGCAACGATTGCGGATCATTCAACTTTTGACAAGCCACATCAGTATGCAACCGGCGTTACCGATGTATTTGTGAATGGCGTACAGGTTTTAAAAGATGGCGAACATACCAATGCCAAACCTGGCAGGTTTGTAAAAGGACCGGGTTATAAACTTAATAAATAAGAATAATGAACTCTAAATTTTGAAGGTCTAATATTGAATGGTATGAATCCCCACTTCTTCAGGCTGCATTCAATATTCCTGTTTCAATATTTTTCTTTATCATACTAGCTAGAACAAATTATGGAAATCAAAATTCGCAGGGCAGTTAAAGAAGATTGCAAAAGATTAATGGAATTGGTTTATGAACTGGCTATATATGAGAAGGCAGCGCAGGAAGTAACGGTATCATTGGTTCATTTTATTGAAAGTGGTTTTGGCGACAAACCCATCTGGTGGGCGTTTGTTGCAGAAATCAATGGTAAGGTGGAAGGATTCGCTTTGTATTATGTGCGTTATTCAACCTGGAAGGGCCAGGCAATGTACCTGGAAGATCTTTTGGTAACCGAAGCCATGCGGGGTAAAGGAGCCGGTAAATTATTATTCGATCAACTGGTGGTTGAAGCAGCCGAAAAAAAGTTCAGCCGCATAATCTGGCAGGTACTGGATTGGAACGAACCTGCTATCAACTTTTATAAAAAATATCCAACCCGTTTTGATCCTGAATGGATCAATTGTACGCTCAATATCTAATTGCCTTTAATTAATTCCCTCAGTCTGCATAGTTTTATCAATTTTTAAAATCAGGCCCTGCAACACTTTACCCGGTCCTACTTCGGTAAACTTTGAGGCACCATCTTTGATCATGGCCTGTACACTCTGGGTCCATCGCACAGCGCCAGTTAACTGGTCAATAAGATTTTGTTTTATTTCTTCCCGGTCATAAACCGCTTTGGCCACTACATTCTGGTAAACATGCGATGTTGGTTGGTGAAAAGTGGTTTTTTCAATTGCCTTCTTCAATTCTTCCCTTGCAGGTTCCATTAATGGTGAGTGAAAGGCTCCGCCTACCGGTAGTACCAACGCCCTTTTTGCACCGGCAGCTTTCATGCGTTCACAGGCAATTGCTATTCCTTTTAAACTGCCGCTGATAACTAACTGTCCCGGACAGTTGTAATTTGCCGCCACTACCACTTCGCCGGTTTCTTCCTGTACAGCCGCGCAAATCTCTGCTGCTTTCTCATCTGGCAAAGCCAGCACGGCGGCCATGGTGGAAGGATTTAATTCGCAGGCTTTTTGCATTGCCTTTGCCCGAATACTTACCAGTTGTACCGCATCTTCAAAACTTAAGGTACCATTGGCAACAAGGGCGGAAAATTCTCCGAGTGAATGACCCGCAACCATATCTGGCCGGGCCGATTCAATGCTTTTATAAGCTATCACTGAATGTAAAAAAACGGCTGGTTGTGTAACATTGGTTTGCTTCAGATCTTCTTCTTTTCCATTGAACATGATATCTGAAATGCGGAATTTTAATATTTCGTTGGCCTGTTCAAATAATTTTTTCGCAAACGCATTGTTTTCATAATGCTCTTTACCCATACCGGGGAATTGAGAACCCTGGCCCGGGAATACATAAGCGTGTTTCATGTGCAGTCAATTAATCCTTCAAATATAAAAAAGGTTTATTTGAAGTAAGCTAACTTTCAAATAAACCTGCAATTATATCTTGTTATGAATTAATGAAGACGGGAGCCTATCAGGCGTATGAACTCACTCCTGGTTTCATTTTTCTCAAATTCACCCCAGAAAGCGGATGTTGTGGTAACCGAATTTTGTTTTTGTACGCCACGCATCATCATACACAAGTGAGAAGCTTCTATTACAACAGCCACACCCAGGGGATTGAGTGTTTCTTTAATCACATCCATGATCTGGTGCGTTAATCTCTCCTGTACCTGTAAACGCCGTGCATATACATCCACTACCCTGGCTATCTTGCTCAGGCCCGTAATATAACCATTGGGTATATATGCAACATGTGCCTTGCCGTAAAAAGGTAGCATATGGTGCTCGCACATACTATACAATTCTATATCTTTCACAATGATCATCTCACTTACTTCCTCGTGAAATTTGGCTGAATTTAATATTGCCTTCGCATCCAAATGGTAACCCTGGGTTAGGTATTGCATGGACTTCGCTACCCGTTCCGGGGTTTTAAGCAATCCCTCCCGTTCAGCATCTTCGCCAAGTAATGTCAAACTATCCCGGTAATTTTCTACCAGTTTTGAAGTAATCTTATCCTCATATTGTTCTGTCTTTTTATATGCCATTGCGTTCTTTATTAGTTTGATAAATGCGTCCGCTAACCGCCAATAACAATAGTACGTTGTTTTTGTTGCATCCGTTTCCGCGTTTATTATAATACCTGGCCAGGTTTTGGTTGAAGGGTGCGAATTGCTTACCAGCAGTTTTGTACAAGAATGCTGGTTAAAGATTTTATGCCGGAAGCATAAAATTCTTAAACAACCGGGTACTCCACAAAATTTCTTTCTGTTTCATATAGTCTTACCTGCAAATCTTTGGAAGCATCTATATGAGGGCGTAATAATCCATAAATGGCAATAACAATATTTTCCGCAGTTGGATTGACATTTTTAAATTCTTCCGTATCCAGGTTGAGATTCTTATGATCAAATTTGGAAATAACTTTATCATTAATAAGATCGCTCAATATCTTTAGATCTATTACATAACCTGTTGCGGGATCGGGCACGCCCACCAGCTTCACTTCTAAATCATAATTGTGACCATGATAATTTGGGTAATTGCATTTCCCAAATACATCCGCGTTTCGTTTGGAATCCCATTCAGGGTTATTCAAACGATGTGCTGCGTTAAAATGTTCTTTGCGGTATACTGCTACTTTATTACCCATTGTATATGATAAATTAATGAATCCATTTAACCTGGCACTGTGGCAAAAGTGTGCTGCTCAAGTGGCCGGGGAGTTCCGAAAGCTACCGACGCTAATTTTAAAAAATGAAAGCCATATATCCGTCAACCGGTGAAAACATTATGTCGGCCAGCTTACCTGAAATTACAGACAAATTACCAAAAAGTTCATCTGCTGTGAATTATTTGAAGCAGTGACTGCTCAGTCACCATAATATTCTACATAAATCCTTGGCGTTTCATACAATTTGATACAATGCAATTGCACTGCCGGTGGAATTTTTGGAGCCAGTTGGTTCCAGATACCAATGGCGAGGTTTTCAGTAGAACACATTTTGTCTTTCATAAAAGCCACATCCATATTCAGGTTTTTATGGTCCAGCAGCTCCAGTACATGCTCCTTTATTATAGTACTCAATTTTTTAACATCAAAAAGAAAACCGGTATGTTCATCCGGAACACCTTTCACGGTTACCAGTAATTCATAGTTATGTCCATGCCAGTTCTCATTGGCACATTTACCAAATACCGCTTCGTTTTCTTCCGGTGTCCATCCTGGGTTATAAAGTTTATGTGCCGCATTAAAATGTTCTACTCTGGTCAGGTACAGCATCTTCGTAATAAAATTTTCGCAAAGTTAATAATTGCAGGGCATTGATGGCAGCCAAAGTTTGAATTTGATGAGGGCATGAAAACCATTAAGAACGCAATAGAAATCAAGGTGGAACTGCAATAAAAAGGCACGAACAAGGCCTAAAACCTGGTAAAAATATAAATGGTTAACAGGCAAGTCCCCGCATTGGTTCGCTAAAAAATATATAGTTGAAGAACAATGAAAACCCATGAAAGGCCTTCTATATTTGGTGGCTTCCATTGCTAAACTTATTTACTATGATTCCTGAAAATAAACAAACTGCGGTTGTGCATGCACTTCAGGTTGCCTTTGCTGTCAGCGAATTTGAGGAAATAGAGCAACTAACTATCGGGCTATCTTCAGCACTTATTTTTAAAATTGTTGTAAAGGGCAAACCTTACCTGTTGCGTATTATCACACGTACCGATGCAATGGCAGACCCCACGCATTATTTCAGTTGTATGAAATTGGCTGCAGAAACCGGTATTGCGCCACACTCCTGGTATGCTGATTCAACAGACAGGATCTCCATCACTGATTTCGTACAGGCGAAACCTTTTCCGGTAAAAGATGCCAAAATATTGATGCCTGATACTTTGAGACGGTTACATTCATTACCACGCTTTCCTGCAAGGTTGACTTATCTCGATTTTGCAGACACAACCATCCGTAAATTTTATTCATCAAATGCGCTGCCTGAAAGCATAACAGGAGAAATGTTCCGGCAATATGAACGCATTATGAAAGTGTATCCGCGCAATGAAGAAGATCTCGTGTCCTGTCATAATGATCTCAAACCAGATAATATTCTTTATGATGGTAAACAGGTATGGTTGGTTGACTGGGAAGCTGCTTTTCTAAATGACCGATATTGTGATTTATCTGTTGCAGGTAATTTTGTGATAACAAACGAACATGATGATATAGAATACCTGAAAGTTTATTTTGGAAAGGATGCGACGGAATACCAACTGGCAAGGTTTTTCCTCATGCGACAAATCATGCATATTATCTACTTCAGCTTTTTTATGTCATTGTGCAGTAATAAAAATATTCCTATTGATGTAAACATGGCTAAACCGGATTTCAGGGATTTTCACAATCACGTCTGGAAAGCTGAAATATATTTATTGGACCCCATGGCACAACAACAATATGCCTGGGTACATTTTGAACAGGTAGTTCAAAACATGCAGCAAAAAAGATTTGAGGAAGCGTTGCGCATCGTTTCAGATGCACATGCCGGCAAGTCAGAACCTTCAATAAGTGCATAGGCACATTGGTTGTAAAAACCAACAACCGAAAAACCATCGCTTCTTTTTACCCCGTCTGTTTTCAATTATAAAAATTAAAATACTATGAAAACATATGCAATTACTTTACTGGAGATAGACCCTTCAATGAACTTTATTGCAGGTGGTAAGGGCGCCAGTCTTGGGGAATTATCCCGGATACAAAATATAAATGTGCCTGAAGGCTTCTGCGTTACTAAAGCGGCGTATAAAAAAATTACCGGCAATAACCAGGAACTTAAAAATTTACTGGATGAATTAATTCAACTTACAGCAGTAGACAGAAAGGTTATTCACGAAATCGGTGAAAGGATTCGCAAAACCATCGAAAGCATTCCTATCTTAACAGGCATCGTGGAAGAGATTGAAACTTGTATAACAAAATTGGGTGAAAATAATGCCTATGCAATTCGCTCCAGTGCAACGGCCGAAGATTTGCCAACCGCATCATTTGCAGGACAGCAGGATACTTATCTAAACATCACAAGTAAGAAATCAATCTTGCAACATATTAGTAAATGCTGGGCTTCGTTGTTTACCGATCGGGCAATCATTTATCGGATACAGAATGGATTTGATCACCGTCACGTTTATTTATCCGTAATCGTTCAAAAGATGATTTTCCCGGAAGCCTCCGGTATTTTGTTTACTGCTGATCCCATTACTTCAAACCGAAAGATGATATCAATCGATGCCAGTTATCGACTTGGAGAAGCATTGGTCTCAGGACTGGTTAGTGCCGATAATTATAAAGTACAGGGCGATAAAATTGCGGGTAAATTAATTGCTCAAAAAAAATTAGCCATCTATGGATTCGGGAAAGCAGGCACCATAACAAAACAGATAGATCCGAGACAGCAAAAAATTCAAACTCTTACCGACCCACAAATTTTGGAACTGGCCGGTATCGGCAGGAAAATCGACACTTATTTTGGTTACCCGCAGGATATTGAGTGGTGTTTGGCAGTAGGGTATTTTATATTGTCCAGAGCAGGCCAATTACTACTCTATACCCGGTTCCACAGGTAGATGACCAGGAAAATCATGTATATGTATCCGTTGGTCATCAGCAAATGATGACAGATGCCATGAAGCCCATGGGCCTTTCATTTTTCCTGCTAATGACAGCGGCACCTATGAGAACAGCCGGAGGAAGATTATTTGTGGATGTTGCACCCATGCTTGCTTCATCCGCTGGCCGAAAAACGATCATTGAAGTATTGGGAAAATCTGATCCGCTGATCAGAGATGCAATGCTGAATATTCTGGAACGCGGAGATTTTATAAAATCTTTACCAGGAGAAAATACAGAGGAGGGTGCCGGTAAAGATCCCAAAGCCCCTCCCCTTCCAAATTACCAGGCAATGATTGCATACGATCCAACCATTGTTGCAGAACTGATCAGGAGCAGTCAGTTATCAATAGAAGAATTAAAATATCAAATTCAATCAAAATCAGCATTGAACCTGATGGATTTTATAGCAGCAGATATACAGGAAAGGAAGAAGCAGGCAACCCATTCAAAAAGCTTTGCAGTTATTATGACGGGTATGAACGCCGCAACATGGATCAATGAAAAAATGAATGAGTGGCTTGCTGAAAAAAATGCAGCCGACACAATTGCACAGTCTGTACCCAACAATATCACTGCAGAAATGGGCCTGGAACTATTGGATGTTGCCGATACAATAAGACCTTATCCGGAGGTAATCGATTATTTACAACAGGTGAAAGATAAAAATTTTTTAGATGGGCTGGTTAAACCAACCGGTGGAAAAGAAGCCCGCGACAGCATCAATGCTTTTCTCGGTAAATACGGTATGCGATGTGCTGGCGAAATAGATATTACGAAAACAAGATGGAGCGAAAATCCGGCCGCGCTTGTGCCTGTCATTCTCAATAACATCAAAAATTTTGAACCCGGTGCCAGCAAGCGAAAATTTGAAAAGGGTTTGCAGGAAGCGGTTATAAAAGAAGTGGATTTATTAACGCGGTTAAAACGATTATCAGGCGGAGATGAAAAAGCTAAAGAAACAAAACAAATGATCAACCTGGTCCGCAATTACGCCGGTTACCGGGAATATCCAAAATACGAAATCGTAAGTCGCTATTTTATTTACAAACAAGCGCTGCTGAAAGAAGCTGAGCGGCTTTTAGAAACAGGTGTTATTCGTGAAAAGGAAGATATATTTTATCTCAGCTTTGAAGAGCTTCGCGAAGTAATCTGCGAATATATAGAACAGCCAGGCAGCTACAAACAGGATTACAATGTTATTATCAAACGAAAAGAGGAATACGATTTGAATAAAAAATTGAACCCTCCGCGTGTTTTCACCTCAGATGGAGAAATTATTACAGGTACGTATAAACGCGAAAATCTTCCCGCCGGCGCATTGGTGGGATTACCGGTTTCTTCCGGGGTGATTGAAGGAAGGGCGCGCGTTATTTTAAGCATAGAAGATGCCAGCCTGCAGGAGGGTGACATAATGGTAACATCATTTACAGATCCAAGCTGGACACCGTTGTTTGTATCCATCAAAGGCCTGGTTACTGAAGTTGGTGGATTAATGACGCATGGAGCCGTGATTGCACGTGAATACGGATTACCCGCTGTGGTAGGTGTAGAGAATGCAACCAGGATTATCAAAGACGGGCAAATCATCAGGCTGAATGGAACAGATGGATATATAGAGATACTATAAGCGACTATATTTTAAATGATGATGGAAAAAATAGTTGTGAAGGTCAAACAGTGTTAACCGTAGTTTGTTTTGAATTCGTACTCACAATAAATTTGATTGAATATCGCTAACAATAGTCATTTTATTAGCCAGGCATTTACGACATTTACATCTTAAAATTTGAATACATGAACTGCCTGCTAACAGCTGCAACGGTAAAAGAAATAGAACCCTGTCTTCCAAAAATGACCAGGAACAATTCATCTGCAAAAACTGATTTACTGGTAACTGGTATTGGTCTTACCGCTACTGCTTATCACCTTACCAAACAATTGCAATTAAAAAAATATGACCTGGTTATCCAGGCGGGTGTTGCCGGTTGCTTTGATCACTCAGTACCATTGGGAACTGTTGTTGCCATCAAACAAGATACCATTGCTGATCAAAGTGTAATAGAACTGAAACAATTGAAAACACTGTTTGATTTGAAATTGGTTCCCAATAACCAGTTCCCATATAAGAATATGTGGCTTATCAATCCTTACAAAGAGCTATTGAAAAAAACCAAAGTAAAAAGCGTGAAGGGAATTTCTGTGAATGAAATAACCACCAGCAAAACAAAAATAAATTTCTACCGGGCCAGCTTTAATGCAGTGGCGGAGTCTATGGAAGGTGCCGCACTGCATTATACCTGTTTAATGGAGCAGGTTCCATTTTTACAATTAAGAAGTATGTCGAATTACATTGGCGAAAGGAATAAAAAAAACTGGAACATGCAATCATCAATAGTGAACCTGAATAAAGTACTCATACAATTGATTGAAAATTTATGAAACTAACACTGGGTTTTTCACCCTGCCCCAATGATACTTTTATTTTTGATGCACTGGTGAATCATAAAATTGATACCGGGGGATTGGAATTTGAAGTCATCCTGGAAGATGTACAAACGCTAAACCTATGGGCAATAGATGGGAAACTAGACATCAGTAAAATTAGTTATGGCGTTTTGCCATTACTGTTAGAACATTATAGGGTGCTGAACGCAGGCGGCGCATTGGGAATGGGTGTGGGTCCGCTGCTGATAACAAATAAAAAAGAGATATCAGGGCAATCAGACATCGCTCAATACAGTATTGCTATACCGGGTGTTAATACCACCGCGCATTTACTTTTTTCGCTGGCCTATCCAAAAGCTACCAATAAGAAGTTCATGATTTTTTCATCCATTGAAGAAGCCGTGCTCAGTGGTACAGCAGACTGTGGTGTTATCATTCATGAAAATCGATTTACTTACCAGCAGAAGGGTCTGAAAAAAATTACCGACCTGGGTTTCTATTGGGAAAATCAAACAAACACACCCATTCCCTTGGGTGGAATTGTTATCAGAAATGAAATGGAACTTTCTCTTCAACAAAAGGTGGACAGGCTTATCCGGCAAAGCATTGAATTTGCATTCGCCCATTATCCATTGATAACAGATTATGTGAAACAACATTCACAGGAGATGGCCGAATCGGTAATGAAACAGCATATTGATTTGTACGTAAACAAATTTTCAATCGACCTGGGGGCGGAAGGAAAGAAAGCCGTATTTACTTTATTGGATGTATACCAGCAGGTAAACAATGCTGCTGGTTTCAACAAGTCGGATATTTTTATCAGCGGTTAATGATTAATTATTTCTTCAGCGCCTTTGCATAAACTTCAAGGCATCTTTTTCTGGCTGCATCATGTTCTACCATTGGTGCAGGATAAGAAAATTCATCCAGTTCGGGTATCCATTTACGTATGTATAGAAGTTGTTTGTCAAAAGTTTCTGTTTGTCGTGTTGGATTGAATATCCTGAAATAGGGAGCCGCGTCACAACCGCTGCCACTGGCCCATTGCCAGCCACCGTTATTGGATGCCAGGTCATAGTCCAGCAGTTTCTGCGCAAAATAGGCTTCACCCCAGCGCCAGTCGATCAGCAGATCCTTGGTAAGAAATGATGCCACAATCATCCTCACCCTGTTGTGCATAAAACCGGTAGAATTCAATTCTCTCATCCCCGCGTCTACAATCGGAAAACCGGTCATCCCCTTGCACCATTGCTCAAATTCTTTTTCATTGTTTCTCCATTGTATGAGATCATACTCTGGCCGGAACGACTTACCCTTGCCCACTTGCGGAAAATTCCATAATATCATCTGGTAAAAGTCGCGCCAGATCAATTCATTCAAAAAAACTTCACTGAGCTCTTTTGCTTTCCTGGCCAGTTGACGGATACTGATGGTTCCAAACCGTAAGTGCAATCCCAGCCTGGAAGTACCTTTGATGCCCGGATAATCTCTTTGTGCCTTGTATTGTTTTACCAGTTCCTTATCCAGTTGCCTGGAAGGAAAAGGTTTATCAACTTCCATAAAACCCATTTCCTTCAAAGAAGGAACAGCCACTGCAATTTGCCTGAATAAATTTGGATAATACTTTTTTGCGGAATAAGATTTCAAATAGAAATCATTCAGCGTAGCCTTCCAGCGGCGACTATACGGGGTGAAAACTGAATAAGGACTACCATCTTCTTTCATTACCTCTTTCTTTTCAAAAATAACCTGGTCCTTGTAACTGTGAAAAGACGCGCCATTGTTTTTTAATAATTTTTCAATGGATTGATCCCTTGTAATGGCATAAGGTTCGTAATCGTGATTGGTAAATACTTTTTCAACTTTATATTTATTTAATACGTTTTTAAAAATATTTACCGGCACATCATAATAAACTTCAAGACTGCTTCCTAACGCAGTAAGCGTATCCTGCATTTCTATCAATGCGGCACGAATAAATGCTACCCGGCGATCTGATTTCTCCTCCAGGTCGTCAAGAATGTTTTTATCAAAAATAAAAATGGGAACAACAGGGTGATTGCTTTTCAGTGCGTGATACAATGCAGCATTGTCATCCAATCTTAAATCGCGGCGGAACCAGCAAATATTTACAGTCTTCATAATAAAATCTTATTTGTAAGCAACAAGATTGTGTGCAGAAGGTTTAGCTCCTCAGCCAATTCTTTTCAACAATTCATGATAGATAGCATGTGTAATGGCATGGCCGTAGTTTTTATCTCCGCATTGCTGCACCCAGCGCATACCCTGCACCGAATTACTGAGAAACATTTCATCAGCATGCTGTAAATCTTCAGCTGTAATAGTTCCTTCCTTCACTACATAACCGAGTTCAGTCAAAAGTTGCAATAACAAATTTCTCATTACACCGGCAATACATCCTTCCGTCAATGCAGGTGTATAAATAACCCGGTCCTTTATGATAAAAACATTTGCTATAGTGGCATCGCAGATATTGTTATGGCTGTTCAACACAAGGGCTTCGTTCCAGCGTTGCTTTTTTGCGTAAAGCGCCGCCATCAGGTAGGGCTGATAGTTATTACTCTTTATCGAAGAAAAGGTATCGGTGCTTTTTCTTGCATCGGGATAAATACCCGTTATCAAACCATTTTCATTCAGCCGTTCGCTCATTGCCTGCAGGGGCCAGCTTTGAATAATGCAATTGGGAAAGTGATTTTCCGCATCATATAAACCACCATTGCCCCTGAAAATGTTCAGTCTTACTCTGGCGGTAGCATGGCGGTTCCTTTGGCAGAGTTCCAAAATATTTTTTGCAAGATAACCGGCGTTAAAATAAGCAGGTAAATCAAATTGCAACAAATCCAAACCCCGGAACAATCTTTCAAAATGCAATTGTTCCAATTGAATAATACCCGCATTAACCCTGATGGTTTCAAACAAACCATCTCCATATCGCAGTCCGCGGTTGTCGGCGGTGATCAATGGTTTATCATTCTTAAGCCATTGCCCATTATAAAAAAGATGTGAATTCATGTTTCCCGAAAATAAAAAAGTCCCGGCAGTAAACCGGGACTCTTTATATTAATAAGTAATAAAGTTATTAAACGCCTTCTTCCAGGATGCCGTTCTTCACTGCATACATAACCAGGCCAGCCATGCTTTTGGCACCGGTTTTGGTTTTGAGTTTATCGCGGATGGCTTCCACGGTACGTGGGCTGATGTCTACGATATCAGCAATTTCCTTGGTGGTTTTTTCTTCGCACATCAGTTTCAATATGCGCACTTCTTTTTCACTCAGTTGAACATCTTCTGGCGAATGGTCATTCTTCTTGGTACGCAGTCCAGAAAGCAATGCCTTATTGGTAAGCTCATTAAAGAAGAATTCCTGTTCGTAAACTGTCTTAATGGCCTGGTAAATGGTTTCGCTGTCAGAATTCTTGGTGAGGAAAGAATTGGCCCCTACTTCCATCAGCTTTGAGATCATAGAATGATCGTTGTGCATGGAAAGGATGATGACTCTTACATCGGGGTACAGTTTGCGTATTTCCGGCAGGGTGGTGATACCATCCATAATGGGCATCTGGATATCCAGTAGAATTACATCGGGTTCTATATGCTTAAGCAGGTTGAGCAGTTGCATGCCGTTATCGGCTTCCGCAATCATTTCAATGTCTTTGCGCACCGATAAAGCAGTCTTTACACCCGCGCGAAAAAGCGCATGATCATCAGCTATTGCTACTTTGATAGGACGGGTGGGGTCAAATTTTTTCATACGGGTTAATTTGGAATTCTCATCGGCATTGAATTTAACGCCATACTGTAAAATGAATAAAAATCAGTCACATCTACTATAGTACATTTACGAAATTAACACATTTCGGAATATACTAAATACCGATCTTATGTAGTAGAAATTACAATTCCCCTGTCGTATAAAAAACATAAGGTATTAGTCAATCTACTATTATCGCAGTAAATACCGTATAAAAGAAATAGGGCAGATATGCTCTTGTCCACATAGTTGTCCACAAGTACTTTTGTATCACAAGTTGATTGACGAGGATTAGCAACCTCAATATCCAATATCCAGAAATAACCGTCCAGTAACTTTGTTCAATATCCAATGAAACCCGGCGAAGTCCAATGTCAATCAACTTCTTTTTTCTTTTTGTTGAATCCGTTCCCCTGGAAACCAACCTCCCTTTATCCTAAGCCGGCACACTATGAAAGCTGAAAAGCACCGTCCTTTGAAATCATGAAAACCACTGATCTGCCGTAAATGAATTGAGAGATCTGATTACTATGAAAAGCTGGGAGAACCTGTCAATCCTGGAACCTAACTTATTACCTAATCCGGGTTCTCCATTAAACCTTATCCTACTTTTAAAAGTTCTTACTCACTATATTTTGCCTGCTTTACCTGTAACGAGATAAAGAAGTAGCGAAAGCAATACTTTGCAACCAACGTGAATCAGCAATGTGACGGAGGATCTTGCAAAGATGAATATTGCTTCCTTGGTTTACTTAGGACATGCGTTGCAGGGAAGGCAGGCCTTTTTATGTCTGCGAACGATATTAATTAATAATATCACACCAATACCGGCTGTATAAGTTATTACTCTTTAAGAGTTCCTCATGATTACCGGCAGCAGTTATGGTACCATTTTCAAGCAGGTATATCTTGTCACAAAAAGACTTGAGTACATGGAGCCGGTGCGTGATAAAAATGATTGCCATATCTTTTTTAAGTTGAAGAAGTAATTTCACAACGTATTGCTCCACTTGTCTGTCCATTGCTGAAGTGGCTTCATCTAATATCAATATTTGCGGTTTTTTGTATAGTGCCCTTGCTATTGCAATAAGCTGCTTTTGTCCACCGGAAAGATTTATACCTTCTTCACCAACAATTGTTAACAATGACTGTGGCAATTTTTCAAAAAAGTGGAAGAGTGCATTTTTTTTAAGAAAATCAACAACTTCGTCAGGTTTTAAAGCTGCATCATCGAACGCTATATTTTCCAAAACAGTACCATTAAATATATGAATTTGCTGTGGCACAACTCCTATTAAATTCCTCCATGATGAAATTGATAACTCGTTTAACAGAAGTTTTTCATTAATTAGAATTTGGCCATTTTCATGCAAATAAAATCGTTGTATGATTTGAGAAAAAGTGCTTTTCCCTGATCCATTTTCTCCAGTTAATGCAATAATTTCTCCCTTCCGCAAAACCAAAGAAATGTTTTTCAGAAGTTGTTGATGACCGGCGAACCTAAAACTAACCTGTTGAAATTGCAAAGAGTTAATTTCAGATAAATATTTCCCCTCTTTCTCGTCCAGCTCCTTTTTGACAATACCAAATTCGAACATTCGATCAAATGCAATTTTAGCTTCATTAATTGGAACGCTTATCATTGCCAGGTTGGCGATACTTGGAAGCATTGAACCGCACATACCCAGGATGGCCATCAATTCTCCTGCTTTAAGTTGATTATTCAAAACTTTGTAACTGGCAAACATTAGAATAACTACAATGAATATTGCCACAAAACAATTTGCCACCAATGAAAGCCTGATCTGAATTTTACCCAACAAATACAGATTGTCCTGATAATTTTGAAAAATACTCTTGTTGATGTCTGCAAACAAAATAATTTTATCAGCGTTTTTAATTGGTTCTATACCTTGAAGTGTTGAAATATAATTTGCTTCAGTCATTGCATAACTGTTCATAACTGCCCGTTGTGCATTTAAAATCTTACTGTTGTGAAAGAAAATAATCAGATAAAAAGCAGGGATTGCAATGATTGAAATACATCCAATTTGCCAGGAATATTTAAAAATAAAAATAATGGATGCTATGCTTACTAATGAATCAATGACTAAACTACCAGCCAGTTGACTTATTACCCTTTGTATTCGGGAAGTATCATTTAGCCTGGCTGTGAGATCTCCAATTTTGCGGGTGTCAAAAAATAATTTCGGTAGTCGTAGTAAATGTGTGTAAAAAAAATCTATAATACGGATGTTGAATTCTTTGGACTGCCTTAACAAAAAATATTGTCTTATTGCAGACAAAAATTCCTTGTAAATAAGCAATATAAATATCATAGCAATACCAATATTAAGCTTGGCAAAATTCCTTTTTGGGAAAATATCATCTATGAGGTATCTCGAGAACATTGCCATAGTCAAACCCAAGGCAGAAACAAAAACACCAATAATAGAAGCAAGAGTCAACAAAGCGATATCTTCTTTTATAAGTTTCTTAATCCATATTTTTTTTGCTTTCAGTTTATCAGTAACTGTTTGAAATTTATCATTCGGTTTAAGTATCAGGCAGGCTTTAGATCTCCAAATTTCATCCAGTTCAAGTCTACTTAAAAAAACTAATCCTTTTGACGGATCTCCAATGACAAAATTTTTCTCAGGATTTCTTCCATCCACTCCAAAACATACTACATAGTGAAGCAACTTGCCTTCCAATTGAACATGCAGTATACAGGGTTTATCTTCCTGTGCCAGTGAATCAATATCACCAACACAGCCCAAGGCGTCAAAACCCAGGCTTTGGGACGCCTGAAAAAGCCCAAGCAGGGTAGTTCCAATTGCGTTTGTTCCACTTAATCGACGGACTGCTTCATTTGTCCCGCTGCCATTATGGAATTTAATTATTGTCAATAGACAAGCTACTGCGCAGTCGGACTGATCTTGCTGAAGAACAACTTCAGTTTTGTTCAACTGCCTTTTCATTAATTCAATAAATTTTTGATTGACGTTTCTCCGGTGATTTTCTTGTATAATATCCCATTTTTATAAATAATAAAAGCTGGTATTGAAATAGTACCAAAGAGTTTAAAAAAAGTAAATTTTGGATCCCGAAGCAAAACAACCTCATCAAGTGAATCTACTGCAAATAGATTTTCAAACTTTCGCAACGAAATACTATCTGCTCCAGTAATCATAAGAATTTGAACACGCTTTAATATTATCCTGTTATTACCGTAGGCCTTCATCATTACTTGACAATGCTCACAATCCGGATCGAAATAATTGAAAATTGTTACATCGGCATTTTTATCCAATGCATTTCTATTATATAAGCCGCCTTTGCTTTTTATAAACTCAAATTCTGGTATGATGCTGATACTTGATAATTGCCTTTTTCGGTGCTTAATTTTTTGAAAGTTAAGAAAGGCCATCAGAAAAATACCCATCATCAATATCATAGATAGGATAACCAGGGATGTTCTATTCACGAATTAGTAATTTGTAATTGAATAAATACTACAATCAGCATCCAAAGTAGCAGGCAAACTCCATAACCCGACAGAACAATTTTAATACCATGTGTCAATTTATCATTTAATAGGAATGCAAGCCCTGATGATAAAACCAGGAAATATAAAAATTCGAAAAGATTGATAATTTGAAGTGGGTAAATCAGGTATGGCGGAACTACAGTAGGTTCAAAAATTTGCCCTAAAGACAAAGGGTAATAATATTGCAAATCCAGCACCGAAACGTCTCCCTTAACAACAAAATAAGTAAGCCTCCAAATGGATGCAAAAATCACAATGATCTCCGCTAATAACGCCACTTTAAAAACACTGCGGAATGAAGCATGTTTGTTATAAAGGATCATGGAACCAAAAACAGCCGCCGCAACTATTGCAATTTTGACGAGTAGCACAACAGGAATAAGCAGATATTGTACCCATGCCAGTGAGCTACGGTCATGAATAAATTTATCTATCTCATTATTGGTTGAACTGCCATCCAGCAAACGATAATAAAACTGATCATTTAAAAGCCATAGATTGTTCAGATAGTTCAGAACTATATAAAATAGACTTATGACTAAGAAAAGAAATATTGCATTGTAATTAAGTATTCTATTTCCAACCTGTAACATTTTTCCTGTTTTTATTTAAAGAATGCCTCTAATTCCCCGGCTTGGTTAATTGGCTCCCGGAAATCGCTTTCAATTTTTCCCTTTTTAAAAAGTAAGATCCGACTTGAAATTTCTGCAAGATGTTGCAGATTATGACTTGATATCAAAAAAGTTGTTTGAAATTGTGTATTAAAATAACGAACCATCTCTTTCAAGCAAACCTGGGCGCTGGGATCTAAATTTGAAAAAGGTTCATCGAGGAAAACAATTTTCGGGTTACTCATAAAAGCGGCAGCAATCCCTATTTTCTGTTTATTACCTGTAGATAAAGTATGGATGAGCTTTCCGCTATTCAGAATTTCGGCGTTGAATAAACGCGTAACCAGCGAATTTTTTAAAAATTTTTCAAAGTCTGCTACTTTATATAAGAAAGCAACAAATCCGAAATACTCTTCAGCAGTTAAAAACCCGATTATTTGAGACTCATCTAAAAACGAGCAGGTAAAATTTTTCCACGCCTCGGAAGTCTTAATGTTTATATGACCAATGTGTACAACACCTGAATGCAGTGTTGCCAGATCAAGTACTCCCTTAAAAAAAGAAGATTTCCCAGCTCCATTATTACCAACTATACCTACAATCTCGCCTTGATTTACTTCCAGGTGATCTATTTTGAGTGCAAATCCACTCCGATTATATTTCAAAATTAATTTTTCGACAAGCAACATCATGGTTGGTTTTACTTTATTCTATTTACTGAATGCTTCAATCAATTTGTGTTTTCTTTTAGCTAACGCATTTGAAATAAGACCTATCCACAAGTTTTTAGAAAGCATTATAACAATACCCAATATTGCCATAACATAGAATGTTACCAAAGGAATACCCAAAGCAGAAAAAAAGAATACAAAAAATAAAGGGATAAAAAATACAGGAACGCCGGCTAATATCGGAGCTCTACCGGTACCCTGCCAATTTGCAAAAAAACCTCTGGCAGAAATATCAATTGGCTTTGTATTAATCAGACCTGCTAACAGACAGCTTAACGGAACGATGCCCATACTGTAAATAAGACAGGAAAATGTTTTCAACACCAGATGTTCATTATCCCAGTAAATAATCAAAATTGGTAAATAAAAAACACCGTTCAGACCTGAAAGCAAAATGAATTTCGCTTTCAGAATATGTTTTAAATCAATAGGACTCAAGAACAGTAATTTGAAATGATCCGAATGCCATGCATAATTATACTGGCCGTAACTGAGTGATAACATATTTACCCCTGTAAGCGTAAAAAGTACTAAGTAGTAAATCTCATATCCAGGAACATTATTTGAAATGAAATAAATTGAAACTACCTGGTAAAGAAAACTTCCATATAATATTTTTTTTGTTCTTCCGCTCCTGAAAATTAATTTCAATTCAAAATTTATCCAGTTCAAAATTAAACTATTGTACATCTTTTTTCTTTCAAGAAATATTGCCGCCCGAGAGCTTTGAGCAATATCCATGTAAAAAGTCTTTTTTATAATCCAAAGTTCAACGAGGGAAAAAAATAATGCCATGAATATGTTTAAAATAAGTCCATGCCAGTTAAATAACAGCCACTCGATTTTATTAGAAACAGTATACACTTGATCTAATGAAGTGAGTACATATATTATACCTATCAAAAGAACGGGAAAAAAAAGATAAATAATTGGCGAATACCAGGTCAAATATTTTACTATACTAACCAGGCAGTTTACAACAATAATGGAGATCAAGAAAGACATTAAGAACAACAATCGATCACTGGTTACGTGGGGATGATACACAACTGGCAATAAATACAATAACATAAAGATTACCGTAAACAGATTTGATATATTTAGGAACGAATCCAGGAACACAAACCAGGACAGATTGCTTTTCTTAAAATTCAATGTTATATAGTACTTGATATTAATTCTTGAGATATTTTGAATAAAGAATCTTGAAAGCAGTTCGAAAAAAAAATAGTAGACCAACAGTTTTTTAAAAATTTCAATGTTTGTTTGTTCGGGCAATTGGGTTGATATAAAGAGATTCAATAGCTTAACTATCACCCATGTGAGAAAAGTTCCAAAAAGAATAGTAATTAATGATATCGCAAAATTAATTTTGCCAACTATCGTTAAGCTTCTTTTCCACATTTTCAAGCGATGCTCCAGTAAAAACTTGTATGCAAGCATTTGCATTTCCTTTTAAATGAGATATCAAAGAAAACTACCAAAAGAAAACTACCAATAGTATATTTCAACCAGGCAACATCACATCTGATAACCAAATTGGCAGTTTTCTCTACTTAAAAAAGACTAAATAAGATTACATGCCTTTAAAGTGGCAAAATTTGCTGCTGCCCATCCTACTGCAACTCCAAAAAGGCTCCCACCGCTCAAAATTGATACAGCGACTCCAGCAAAAGTGAGGGCTGCTGTAATACCGCAGTTTGCATCCTTGCTTAGACCACCCTGCACAAGTTCCATTTCATTCATTTCTAATTTTTTCATTTTAATGTTCTTTTCACTATGATGTACCTTTCTTCGGCATTTGCACTTATGCCAGGCTTACGGTACAATACTCCCCTGCGATGATCAGTCGCAAATATTTTTAAATTTTATACTGCATTATTGGCTACTTTCTAAAAAACACGCAGGGAAAGAAAAGAATACCCGTACGTTTTTTCACTCTAAGGTCCAAGCAAACTAAAAGCTATTAGTGATCAACCTGACCAATCCCGTTTTAAATATCCCTGAATAGGTTTTTTGCCATTTTACATAGCAAAAAACCATATTCAGAGCGTGTATATAGAAGGATATCGATTTCTTTAGCAGCAATACCAGTTTTCGTTGGTTTTGATTTTCTATCCTGTTATATCATTAACAAATAAAAGGATAAGGCCAATGGTTATGGTATTCTACTACTATGAAAAAACTCCAAGTCAAACCTAGAACAACAGTGAAAGAAAACAATGGGGAAAACAACAGAATTAATTGCTTTTTTCCCGAACATAACATCTAGATTTTTGAATTTATCACTTTTATAATTTTATGGTTCCCAAAATAATATGAGTTCTATAGCATTCCTTCAAATAAAAAAGGGGTTTTCCTCTTTTCCAGATGTTTTTTTAACCGAAAAATTTCAACATGGAATAATATCTTTAGGTTACTTACAATGAAAAAGCATATAAATGTTTACACAACTTTGGAGCTACAGTACTCTCTGCTTGTTTATTATCACTATTGCGACAATTATTATTGCGATAGTTAGAAGGAAAAAACACAAAGTTTTGAGCCATCTCTTTATTTATCCAATCGCATCTTATTTGCAGAATCATAAATCACTTTTTTTTAGAATTTTCAATTTTAATTCAACAAGCAAAACAAAATTACTACTTGACAATTTGTCAATTCCCATATTCATTATCATTGAAACAGTTTGTATATATATTTTTTTTTATAAAATATCAATATTCTCAAATATTGTAAAAAGAAATATTAAGTGTGCTTTTGTGTTTTTTTTAATCATATTTTTTCTATCCGAACTTATATCCAAAGATGATTTCGAAAGTCATAGAAAAATTTATTTTATTCAATCTTGTTTTGTTTTATACCCAAGCTTTCTTTTCATTTATCATTTGTTTAAAGGACAACCGATGTTGAAACTTGCAGATGAACCAGAATTTTGGTTTAATGCGGGTATTTTTATCTTTTTTATGCTCACATTTCCTCTCATCTTGATGATAGACCTTTTTGAAAATGGCTCCTTTGTATATTTAACAGATGCTCTATACAATTTTGGCTATATGATTATATTCTTATTCTTAATAAAAGCTTATTTGTGCAAACAAAAAACATTGATATAATTCTCTTTGTTGTCATAGCTACTGGCATAATATTGCTTTTGGTAACTTTTATATTTGCCATTTTGTTTCTTTATCAAAAGAGAAATATACTTTTAACTACTCGATTGGAAGAAACTAAAATCCGATATGAAAAATCACTTTTGCAAACCCAACTTGAAATACAGGAACAAACCTTTCAAGACATTGCAAGAGAAATACATGACAATATTGGACTTTCACTAACACTTGCAAAACTCCATTTAAACACACTGGATTATAACAATACTTCTAATTTTAAGGAAAACACCAGATCGTCGATTGAGCTTATTAGCAAAGCTATCCGAGATTTAAGTGATATATCTAAGGGGCTTCATTCAGAATGCATCCAGACTAATGGTTTATATGATACTTTAAAAATGGAAGCAGAAAGAATATCAAGATCAGGAAATTTCAATTTTGTATTTGACGTAAATGGAACACCATCATTTCTGGATGCTCAAAAAGAACTTGTTCTTTATCGCATTACACAAGAGGCCTTAAACAATATAATTAAACATGCTTCCGCAACTGAAATCAAACTGACTCTCAAATATGAAATTGATCAAGTTACAATATGCATCAAAGACAACGGGGTGGGATTTGATCCTAACTTGTTAGGAAACAAACATCCACAAAAATCAATGATGGGGCTTAAAAATATGCGCACACGCGCCGAAATGATCAGTGGCAAATTCACATTCCACAGTTCAACGGGGAATGGAACAATAATCTGTATAACTACATTAATATAACTAAATGAAAAGTCAATTACAAGTTGAAATTAAAGTTGCATTAGCCGACGATCATATTTTATTGAGGAATGCATTGGCTTCGTTGATAAATGGATTTGACGGTCACAAGGTGATCATGGAAGTTTCAAATGGAAAAGAACTGATTCAAAGAATCAGTCTCGGTTTGATTCCTGATGTATTATTACTTGATTTAAATATGCCAGAAATGGATGGTTTTGAAACTGCCGGTATATTAAAAGACAAGTTTCCTTCCATCCATGTGCTGATGTTAACCATGTACGACAGTGACCAGGTTTTAATCCGTTTATTACAGGCTGGCGTAAAAGGATTTTTGAAAAAAGATATTCACCCGTCGGAATTGAAATACGCAATTCAATCTGTTATGCAATCTGGTTACTATTATTCTCAACAGACTTCTGGTAAACTTGCCAATTTTTTCAGGAATAATACCGGAAATTCAATTTTGGAAAAAGCTGTCTTGACTGATACTGAAGTAACTTTTTTGAAGTTAGCAAGTTCAGAAATGACCTATAAAGAAATTGCATTAAAAATGAAATTGAATCCACGCGCTGTAGATGGATTAAGGGATCATTTATTTGATAAATTAGGCATAAAAAGCAGGGTAGGCCTTGTTATGTATGCAATCAGGCATGCGTTAGTAAGACTATAAAAACTTTGTGTAATTTAATATTAATCAATCAGTTTATTTCTCATCCCATACATTATTAAACCCGCAATTGTTTTAGCACCTACTTTGGTTTTCATGTTTTGACGGATTGTTTCTACTGTACGCGGACTGAGAAAAACTTCCTTTGAAATTTCTTCCGTGGTCTTGTCTTCTGCCAATAACTTTAATATGCGTACTTCTTTTTCAGAAAATTTTACCGGATTGGGATAAAACTGGCGCACCTGTCTTTTGGTTTGTAATTTGGACAATACAGCTTTATTGACAAGGTCATTAAAATAAAAATCATCATTCATACACGCAAGGATGGCCTGATAGATTTCTTCCGGATCAGTTGTTTTTGTTAGGTATGCATTGGCTCCCATTTCCATCATTTTGCTGATCATCTCCTGGTCATCGTACATAGTAAGTACAATGATCTTTACATCTTCGTATTCCTTTCGTAAAAGGGGAATTGCGTTGATGCCATCTATTTCCGGCATGCGGATGTCCATCAATAATACGTCGGGCTTTTTGATTTGCATTTTGTGCATCAGGTCCTTTCCATCCTCCGCTTCCCAGAGTATTTTTAGGTATTCTTTGTTTTTAAGGGCCATTCTTATTCCATCGCGAAAAATTTTGTGGTCGTCTGCAATGGATACTTTGATTTGTAATTCTCCGCTCATGGGCGCTGGGTTAGTTAACTGGTTATTGGTTTTCTGCATAAGATTTTTATAATTCTCCGGCTGAAATAAATTGATAAAATCTCTGAAAGAACTTAAAAAGGTTTTGCAAATTTATGTTTATTCTTTTCTATTTCGTAAACTTCCCATTAAACTTACAAGCATTTTTACGCTGCCATTTGTAATTCATGCATGTTTAAAATTCAGCAGTTGTGCTATAGGTGACCATTTTCAGCATCCTTATTTTTGCTCATAAGTTGATTGGTAAAAGGATCAAACTCACAAACCATCCAATGTCCAATACCGTCCAGTAAAAAATTTCCAATTTCCTAAAAAAACCAGGGATTCAATACCAGTCAACTTACCTTTATATTCTTCCCTCTTAATCAAAAATCCGCAACAGACCTAACGCAAAATTGCAGGAATTAATTGTTGCAATAGATCATTCAAAATCGGGTCTAAGTGCAATCATGTTTCAAAAATACTGCTCCAAATTGACTCAACAAATCCATTCACTTTTGATTCCTTCCGGTGAAACTGGTGAAAAGATTATTCCCATTTGTGAATATCTAGGTTTTTTACGATCGTTAATTTCCCAATAAGAACAGTAAAATTACTAATTAAGGTTCGTGTTATTTCGTATTTTTACCAAGTAATTTTTCTAACATACCCGGTGAAATGAGCTACTGTACTGAATTACAGGCAATTTAAGTGTTTTTAACAAAGAAAAAGCCGTTGGCAACCCTTTTTTTTAGGGTTTAATTCACGCTGCAATTGTCTCTAAAACTCCAAAAACTTACTACTATGCTGAAAACAGAACTTCTTAAGAAAGACCTCAAAAAAGTTGGTGAGGAAATAAGCCATGAACTAGGTAGTCAAATGGTTAAAGACTATCAAGCAGCTAATCCAAATGATACAAAAGCTTATTTTATCGGTCGCGAAATTATTTCTGAAATTCTTGCTCAACCTGGCTGTGTAGGTATTAAGTTTTATAATGCTTATAATGAAGATGGGAAAAAAACACTTGTGTATATGGGTGTCGACGAATTTGGTAAGAATCTAGTCGAATATAAGATTGTCAATAGCGACGGATCATTTGATACAAAAAAGGCTATTGTCGCCGATCGTAGTTTCGATTTATATGAGTGGTTGTTTGGCAAACGCTAGTAAGTTTCTTTCTAATTAGTCTTGATAGTTAATTTAATGTAATCTATATTTGGGAAACTAACGCCGTTTCCCAAAATGTTGACATTTCTAAGTAGTATTTCTGGCTTATTACCCATAATATTTTTCCTTATTTTTTTTCGAAGAAATCAAGGTAAAGTGCTATGGGTAATTTTTATTTATGCATTAGTTTCCTTTTCTACAGATATTGGTTATTTGATTATTCACAAATCACAAATGGCTAAATTTTACATATTTAGTACATTTACGATTGTTGAGTACTCTTTGTTCGTCCTTTTCTTCTTTTTAAATCTTTCTTTTCAAAGAACTAAACAGTTTATTGTAATAAGTTCATTGGCTTTTATTGCCTTTGCGATTTATAGTATGATCAAAACTGCTGATCATAAATTCGATTCACTTCCTGCATCCATCGAATCTGTTTTGGTAATAAGCCTGTGTATATGTTTTCTGTATGAACAACTAAAAAACCCTGAAAATTCCTTGATTATTTATACTTCGAAAAAATTCTGGATAACAATTGCTATTTTTATTTATCTCGCGGCCACATTATTCTTATTTATTTCAACTGCTTATATATCGGAAGAGGAAAGGAAAGCATACTGGCCGATCAATTATTTTGCGAATATCATTAAGAATATTCTTCTGGCAGTGGCTTTTATACTAAAATCGGAAAAATCTATTTTTTCATCAGGCCAAAAATCCTATAGCATTCAACCTTAGTAACTGTGATTTTAAACTATAACCCTAACCCCGTTGTTCAAAAACATGCTTTTATTACAGGCTAATACTCAGCAAGGCATTACCTCGGTAATGTTTTTTGGCACTATTGGTATGCTTACACTTACCGTGGGGTTGATTGTTTTCATTGTTTTTCATCAACGCAGGGTTATCCGCTACCAGGCCACCCTGCAACGCATGGAACAGGACCAGCAACGCATGCTGCTCAATGCGTCTATCAGGCTGCAGGAAGAAGAACGCCAGCGCCTGGCCGCCGACCTGCACGATGACGCTGGTCCGCTATTAGCCACCGCACGGTTATACCTAAACGAAAACCTGGTAAACCTGGATAAGACCACCCAACTGCAAAGTATTTACAATGCCAAGCAAATCATAGACGATACCATTCAGCTGATTCGCAACATTTCTCACAGCCTGATGCCGCCTACACTAAAGAATTTTGGACTGGAATCTGCCGTGAATGATTTGTTCCAGAAAATCAGCGGCTCGGGTAGCCTCAACGCCAGTTGCCGCTTTCATGATTACCGCGAACGCTTGAAAATTGAGGATGAATTGATCCTGTTTCGGGTAATCCAGGAACTGGTGAATAATATTCTTAAACACAGCAACGCCAGCTTTATTCATGTAACCCAGAATACCAATGGGGATCGGTTTTTCATAAGACTGCACCATGATGGTCGCGGACTAACACAAACCGATTTTGAAAAATTCAACAAGAGTGCTACCGGCCTGGGTTTAAAGAATATCCAGAGCCGTTTGAAATTGTTAAGTGGAAGTATTTATTTTGAAAAGGATGTTTCCCAGACTTATTATAAGGTCACAATCGAATTGTCTAAGGAAGAAATAGTATAACATAGATGCAATAAATGAATGACCCCCTCCAACGTTTAAAAGACTTAATTTTGATTTTCCAATATCTCCAATACCATGAGCGTAATTAAAGTTGCAATAGCCGATGACCATAAGATCTTTCGCAAAGGCGTGATACTCTCGTTGCGTCCCTATACAAATATTAAATTCGTATTAGAAGCAGACAATGGGCAGGATTTAATTGACAAATTACCCGGTGAAGAAATACCGGATGTAATACTCATGGACCTCAGAATGCCGCAAAAAGATGGCATAGAAGCAACTAAATATGTTGCCAAACATTATCCCCAGGTACATATTATTTGTCTTACCATGTTTGAAGATGAGCGCTTCGTAAGTCATATGATGGAAGTAGGTGCCAATGGATATTTACTCAAAAGCGCTGAACCGCAGGAGATAAAAAAAGCCATCATGGAAGTAGTTACCAAAGGCTATTACCTCAATAATTTTGTCAACCGCATCCTGCTTAAAAAATCACATTCCAAACAAAAAGTTGTTCCCAATTTAAACCAGGAAATAACGGTCAGTGAACGCGAAAGAGATGTAATTAAATATATCTGTATGGAATTTACCGCGCAGGAAATTGCGCAGAAATTAGAAGTAAGTCCGCGTACCGTTGAAGCCATTAAAGATCGTTTAATGGAAAGATTTGGTGCAAAAAACACCGCGGGACTTGTGTTCTTTGCCGTGAAAAATAATCTCATCGATTAAAGTCGCTGTATAGTTTATTGGCCAGATACATGGTTATTGTTGTATAGAGTACCAAAGCAATTCTCAACAATCACAATTGCATTTCAGGAATATCACCCTCTATTATTAACATGCCGGCAGTTTTATCTTTTATTTCCGCTACACTAACACCCGGTGCTCTTTCGAGTAGTTGAAACCCTTCTGTCGTGATATCCAATACTGCCAAATCAGTAACTATTTTTTTTACACACGCTACGCCGGTTAACGGTAATGTACATGCGCTTAATAATTTCGATTCCCCTTTAGGGTTGGTATGCATCATGGCTACAATAATATTCCTTGCACTGGCTACCAGGTCCATCGCCCCACCCATACCCTTCACCATTTTGCCCGGAATTTTCCAATTGGCAATATCGCCTTGTTCACTAACTTCCATTGCTCCCAAAACGGTTAAGTCAACTTTGCCCGCACGTATCATTCCAAAACTTTCGACACTGTCGAAAAAAGCACCCCCTGGTAATATCGTAACCGTTTCTTTACCCGCGTTGATCAGATCGGCATCTATTTCATGCGCTGAAGGATAAGGACCCATTCCCAACATTCCATTTTCACTCTGTAACATGATGGTCATTCCTGGTGCAATATAATTGGCTACCAATGTTGGAATACCAATTCCCAGGTTTACATACATACCATCTTTAAGCTCCTGCGCTATTCTTTTTGCAATTCCGTATTTATCGAGTGCCATACATTATTTTTTTAGCTATAAATATATTTTGGGTAGGACAGTAAACCCCTGTTCATCATCGGGTAGGTGCCGCATACTTCAAACAAAGAATATAGCATCAACTCATTCTTATGGTTTTTCTTTCTATTCTTTTCTCATAATCACTTCCCTGGAAAATCCGGTGTACATAAATACCCGCAACATGTATTGTATCCGGATCCAATTCGCCGGGTTCTACCAGTTGTTCTACCTCTGCAATGGTAATATTACCCGCCTTTGCCATTGATGTTGAAAAGTTCCTGGTTGTTTTCCTGAAAAGAAGATTGCCCAACTTATCTCCTTTCCATGCTTTTACGATTGCAAAATCTGCCCGCAGCGCGTGTTCCATCAGGAATTTTTTTCCATTAAACTCACGCACTTCCTTTCCAACGGCTATCTCTGTTCCATAACCTGCCGGCGTAAAAAAAGCAGGAATACCCATACCTGCCATTTGTATGCGTGTTGCCAATGTGCCTTGTGGTATTAGGTCAACTTCAAGTTCTCCATTTAATAATTGCCTTTCAAATTCTTCATTTTCTCCAACATAAGAACTCATCATCTTCTTGATCTGGCGTGTTTTCAAAAGCAATCCCAAACCAAAATCATCTACTCCCGCATTATTCGAAATACAGGTCAGGTTTTTCGTTCCTTTTGAAACCAATGCAGCAATGCAATTTTCAGGAATGCCGCACAAGCCAAATCCGCCCAGCATAATGGTATTACCATCCTGGATATCACTGATTGCTTCACTTGCATTATTGACAAGCTTGTTCATAACGCTAATTTTATAATGAATTAACCCTATTTTTTTTTAAAGAGTGCTTCTTTCACTTTGGGGCTGTTGGTATCTGCTTTTTGCCTGTTGGCACGCGCTGTAACAGAGTCAAACATTTTAATGGGTGCTTCTTTCACTTTGGGTCTGTATGCATCTGCTTTTTGCCTGGTCGCTCGCGCTGCAACTGAGTCAAACATCACTTTGGCAATGTCTGGGTGGCCCAGGTAAAACTGGTAACTCTTTTTGAAATCTTCTTTGGATACTTTATTTAAAACAAATACTTCCTGGTATAATTTGATTCTTTCGTTGATGGCATTTTTGGAAGAGTCTTTGGTAATTTCTGCACTTGCATAAGCATCGGACTGAATTAATTGCCACAATATGGTCTCCATTTTCTTTTTAGGAATAATATCCGGTGGAATAACATCGTTGGTTGTACAGGAAAAAAATGGAACAATCAGTAATGCCGTTATAATATATTTCATTTCAATTCCTGTTTATACCGGTTGGCATTGCTGATATCCAGTTTAGACAGTAAATCCAGCGCACGGTTTTTTTCATCCGGGGCAGTTTTTTTAAATACACCAATCAATTCTTTTGAACGTCCCTGGAAAAAAAATCTTACTCCCATGCTATTGGGATTGTCTGTATTAATATTATTCAGGAAATTCAGCGTATTTATCACCGCTGTACGCCCTTCTGTTTCGTTATCATACATATTGTCCATTCCTAATCTGTAATAACTATAAATGGCGTCATGCATTAAGGTGTATTTACTATTCGTCATGTTATCTGCCAGCCAATATCTATTTCTTTGCCCATCGAAATTCCGCCAACCTACAATATCCCTGCTATCAGGCGCATTGTTAACTATATTCTGCGCCTTTTGAAAATACGGGTCTCCACCCCGCAATGAGAATGAATCAAAATTCATACCCAGGATGATGTTGACATAATAAGCAAAAACCGCCGTAAGGTTTGATACCAGCGGATCGGATCCACTCACCCGATTTTCATTGAACTCCATTGGCTGAAATTCTACATATCGAAAGGTGACTGATTCGTCATTAAAATTAACAATTGGGCTATCATAACCAGAATTATAAACAGGGCGTGCAGCTTGTATGATTAAAGAAGCTTTGTAAACATTGTCTGATGAAACTTCTGCAATGTTCATTAAAAAATTGCAGACAATCTTTTCATTGACCTGGAAAGTTTCATTGGTCCATTTACGGTTGTTAAGAAAAGTATTTAGTGCATTCTGAAGGGTCTGAAAAACTTTATGATCTATTTGTGAATTGATGCGGCTTGCATTAACGGTTATCTTAGCCTGTAGTTCCTGTGCATTGCCAGCATATAGGAAGGAAAAAGCAATGAATAATAAAAACAAATATTTACACATACAACATATTTACAACCCTATCAACGATATCTTTTGCTACTTGTTGTTTTGGCTTTTGCTCATAGTCAAATTGGTTGCCACTTTTTTCAAAGATGGTAATTTTATTTGTATCTAGCCCAAACCCTGCCCCTTTATCGTTCAGTGAGTTCAGCACAATCATATCCGCATTTTTTTTTGACAACTTATTCAATGCATTTTCTTTTTCATTGGCAGTTTCCAATGCAAATCCAACCAACACCTGGCCTTTTCTCTTCTGCTGCCCCAATGTTTTTAAAATATCTTCGGTCTCTATTAATTCAATACTCAAACTTTGCCCGTTCTTCTTAATTTTTTCTGCTGCAATATTGGCCGGTGTGTAATCTGCAACGGCTGCACATAGAATAGCAGCATCTGCTCTTTCAAATTGAGCAATACATTCATTGTACATTTCTGCCGCGGTACTAACATTATAAACTGTTATTGCCGGGTGATTGGGTTGGTTGGAGGATGGACCAAGTACTAAATCAACTTTGGCTCCCCGGTTCGCCAATTCAACTGCAATAGCAATTCCCATTTTACCTGAAGAATGATTTCCAATAAACCTGACCGGATCAATATGTTCAAAGGTAGGGCCTGCGGAAACTAATACTTGTTTCCCTTTTATATCGGTGTTTTGAAAAAACCGCTGTTCGATGAATGCTAGTATTGATTCAGGTTCAGCCATCCGGCCTTCACCATATAAACCACTTGCCAATTCGCCTTTATTCACCGGTAAAATTGTCACGCCTTGCAATTCAATAATTTTTAGATTGGATTTTGTTGCAGGGTGTTGCCACATATCTTCATCCATGGCTGGAGCAACAATTACCGGACAAATCGCGGAAAGATAGGTGGCCATTAATAAATTATCACATATTCCATGAGCCATTTTAGCCAGTGTATTACAGCTGAGTGGCGCAATCAACAATACATCTGCCCACCTGCCCAGTTTAACATGATTAGACCATGCATCTCCCTCAAACAAGTCTATCAGGACAGGATTTTTAGATAACGTTGATAATGTTAATGGCGTAACAAAATCTTTCGCGGCATGCGTCATGATGATCCTCACTTCGCATTCGGCTTTTACCAATTCCCGGGCAAGCAAAATTGATTTGTAGGCAGCGATGCTTCCCGTGATTGCTAAAATAATTTTTTTGCCTTTAAGCATATCTCAAAATTAATTCTTTATTACGGTAATTAGCAGTGTGCAGTATGCTCTGCATTATAAAACAAAAAAAGCGACAGAAAATATCTATCGCTTCTAAATTATGTACAACAAACCCTAACTGAAAAGAGTATCCTCATTTTTACGATGGTATATCTTATCCTCCATAAATTCCTGTGTTGCCAAAAGTGCCGGATTGGGCATACGCTCATAGGCCTTGGATATTTCGATCTGCTCCTTGTTTTCGTGAATTTCTTCTAGGCTATCGGTATGACTCGCAAATTCTTCTAATTTATTATGTAATTCTTCCTTGAGCGTAATATTTATTTGGTTTGCTCTTTTAGCTACGATTGCAATTGATTCATACAAGTTGCCAGTTTTAGCTTTGATATCAGTAAGATTTTTAGTTTCAACTACGTTGGCTGTGCTTGAACTAAGCTGTCGTCTTAATCGGCTCATTTTTTAGATTTTTAATATTAGTTTGGGATAAGGTAAAATATTTTTCTGCTTCCTTCAGCAATTTACTTTCCGGGAAGCGATCTGCAAAATCATGATACTCGGCAATTACTTTTTCGTAACGTTCTTCCTTTTTTTCATCAACACTCAAAACTGCATATTGGTAGTAAGATTTTATTATCTGCAATTTGTATTGATCACTTTTATCTGATTCAGGAAAATTGTTCATCAGGCTTCCAAAAGCAATTGCTGAAGCTTTGAATTGCCCCAGGTTAAAATAGAGTTCGGCACTTTTGGACTCCTTCAATTCCAGTTTTACCCTGCACTTATCAATAATCTCTGTCGCTTCCTTATTTTTTGAAGACCCTGGATGTGTATTAATGAAAGTCTGCATAAACCCAATCGTCTTGGTTGTATTGGTTTGGTCAAGTTCAACCTTTGGCGACTGCTTATAATATGTATAAGCTCTCATGTAATCCATCTCCTCCGAATATTTACTGTTCGGAAATACCTCTACAAAAGATTTGAACAAATTTTCAGCACTCAAATAGTCCCTTAGATTGTAAGTACAATATGCATACCGGTAGTAAATTTCCTCAAATCTGTCAGTTCCTTTAAAAATAGGAAATAACTCTTCATACAACTGGTGCGCAAAATTATAGCTCTTTTTTTCATAATACTGATTTGCCATTTTCAATTTGTACTCATAGTCTTTGCTCTTTTGTACTTTACTGAAATTGGAACAACCCGAAAATGTAAGCCCTAAAACAATCAGTGTTACGATAATTCTCATAAAGGTGTGCAAAGTTAATTGTTTTGGGCAAAAATGAATGGAAAAAATCTGCCATCCAAAAGCATGTAGTTAAGGATAATATAAAAACCCTCCTTTTGGGAGGGTTTTTATATTATTTCATCACGTTACTACTCTTATTTTTTCTTCCTTAAGTTAGGATGCGGAGCAGGAACTGTGCTTGGTCCTTCTTCTCCGGTACCATCTTTAAGGTCCACTGTATTGCCATCTCCACCTTCCTGGCTGTGCCTGAAGATAAAACGATCCTGGCTGATACCTTCTTTTTCCACCAGATAGGTAATTACTGTATTTACTCTATCCCAACTTAATTGCTGTGCAGCCTTGTTACTTTCACCATATCCAATAACTGCCACTTTACAATTGGGATTATTTCTCATTTTCTCAGCTACTCCAGCCAAAACTGCTTTTGCATCTTTACTCAATGAAACGGAACGTCCACTAAACGATACGCTTGGCAAATCACCGATTGAACAAGCTGTTCCTTTAATTCCATTTTTCTTAAGGTCTTCTATTTCATTTTTCAAATCTGTGCAGCAAGCTGGTGGAGGACATTTACCAACACCATCTGCATCAACAGGCTGACATTGAGTTGGAGTAATCAATTCCTTGTCTTTTATATCTGGAACACCATCTCCATCAGTGTCTTTGCTTACACCATGACTATCAACCGGAGCACCCTGGGGAGTATTGGGTTCATGATCAAATTGGTCAGTTACGCCGTCACCATCAGCATCGTCCAAAATTGGTTTTGGAAGTTTCATGTGACGAGGTGCATTGATTTCGTTGTAGGCATAATCCAGGGGATTAACCCACCAAAGTGGTTCAACTGATTTCTTTCCTAAATTATAATTTAAACCAACTGAGAAGAAGTTATATGAATCAAAATCCCTGGTTTGGGCAGGCACATTAGTTCCGGGTGTTCCGCCACCGCCGGGGAAATAAGTATTCTCCTGCCATTGCTGACCATCAAGTAAATCTGTTTTAACAGCGCTGAATCTTTCTTCAATTGCCAGGTTAAATTTATTGGAAAGTTTGAATGCCATTCCAACACCTAACTGAAACGATGGCTTAAAAGACTCATGAAATAATGTTGGTTGTAATGGATCTATTTCTGCATGAGTTTCATAAGTTTTATCCATGCCATCCTTTAAAGCCTTTTTAATAGCCTTCCTATTGGAATAAGATCCTGGCGTAATACTATTAAATAAAGCCTTATATGAATTACCAGCTGCATCTTTTGCGTTTATGTAGGTATTATATATAGTTCCGCCAATTCCACCAAATGCATAAATATTAAATCCAGTTTTAGCTTTATGAAAACGAACATTGTTTAAGGTAACAACGCCTTGTATGCTAAGATCCTGAATTCTTGTTTTGTAATTATAAAAAACAAGATCAGTACCCGGAGTATATCCAGATTTATACCAGGTAGAGTTTCTGCTATAGCCAGATGATGGGCTAAAATTTAATCCTCTTGCTCTGTTCCACGTATATTCAGCACGCAAAGAAAAAACATAACCAAGAGCTTTACGAACATGAACTCCAAAACCTCCTGTAGGGAATACTGACCTAACATCTCCTGCCACACTGGAAATTCCTCCCTTTACACCTATTTCCCACTGATTTCTCGGTTTTGCAGGAAAAGGGTATGCATTGTTTAGAAACTCGTTGTGCTGCGGTTGCCTTTTGGCAGGTATCAGAGAAGAGTCCTTAATGTCGTAACCGGTTTGCACTTGCGCAAACGAGGTAGACGCAAGGAGGCAGATTATGCCCGATAAAAAAACGTTCTTTTTGCTTGCCATAACTGATTTTTATGAAATAATAATTCTGGTTCTAAAACACTATTACCGTGCAAAAGTATCATTTAGTTAAAATATACCAAATTTTTTTCGCAAATCAATTTGCGTACATATTGTTGCATTTCATAGTTTTGAGACACTTACAGCCTTAAATACGTTGCACAAATAGCGCATTAAAGCCAAATATCATATTTTAATGCCCCAAAACTATAATGAAACTTCCCCCTCCAATTATAAGTATTGAACTGGAAATCTTTGAAAAAGTCTTCAAAGAATCGGTAAAAAGCCATGTTTCCTTACTGGATACCATCATGCGATACATTGTAAAGCGCAAAGGAAAACAGCTAAGGCCCATGTTTGTGTTACTTTGTGCTAAATTGGCTGGTGAAATTAATCCGGTTACATACAGGGCCGCATCATTGGTTGAACTCTTACATACCGCTACGCTGGTTCATGATGATGTAGTAGACGAATCTTATGAACGCAGAGGTTTTTTTTCAATTAATGCCCTCTGGAAAAACAAAATTGCAGTGTTGGTGGGCGACTATTTATTATCAAAAGGACTTCTCTTGTCTCTTGATAATGATGATTTTGAAGTGCTTAAAATTCTTTCCAGTGCGGTTAAGCAAATGAGCGAAGGTGAGTTATTGCAAATTGAGAAAGCCCGTTCCCTCAACCTGAAAGAAAGCATCTATTTTGAAATAATCAGGAATAAAACATCTTCTTTACTCGCCGCAGCCTGTGCAGCGGGTGCTTATTCGGCTACCCAGGACCAGGTAACAGCTCAAAAATTCAGACAGTTTGGAGAATGGGTTGGAATTGCATTTCAAATTAAAGATGATTTGTTTGATTATGGAAATGAAGATATCGGTAAACCAACCGGCAACGATATTAAAGAAAAAAAATTAACTCTGCCCTTAATTTACACCCTTAATAATTGCAGCCCGGCAACAAGAAAGCAACTTATCCATATCATAAAAAATGAAAACAGACGAAAGGAGATGGTAAAAATTGTAATAGATTCCGTAAAAAAAAGTGGCGGAATTTCTTACAGCCAAAAAATCATGGAAGAATATCGTGATAAAGCGATTGATTTATTGTATGAATTTCCACACAATGATGTGAGAAAAACACTTGAAGAACTAGTGAGATTCACCACAGACAGAAAATATTAGGTTGGTAGCTTCAACTGGATTTATGCAGAAAAGATGGACAATATTGAAAGTCAATGATGAAAAGTTGAAAGAACTTACCGGCTCCCTTAAAATAAATCCTATCATCTGCAAGATTTTAATAGAAAGAAAAATTGAATCGTTCGAAGAAGCCAGGAATTACTTCAGACCTCAGCTGACTGATTTGCATGATCCATGGATGATGAAAGACATGGACAAGGCTGTACAACGAATTTTTACCGCATTTAGTAACAGGGAAAAAATACTTGTATTCGGCGATTATGATGTTGACGGAACCACTTCCGTTGCATGCATGTACAGGTTTCTTTATAAAATTTATCAACCTGATTTGATTGACTTCTATATTCCACATCGTTATCGTGAAGGTTACGGAATATCAAAAATGGGCATCGATTACGCTAATGAAAATGGATTTTCACTCATCATTTCTCTTGATTGCGGTATTAAATCTGTTGAACATATTAGTTATGCAAAAACCATAGGTATTGATTTTATAGTGTGTGATCATCACCTTCCAGACGCAGACACACCGCCAGCTGTTGCTATTTTAAATCCTAAACAAAAGGAATGTAAGTATCCTTATAAGGAACTTTGTGGTTGCGGAGTTGGCTTTAAATTAATTACAGCATTGGCACAACATTTAGGTTTGCCGGATGAAGATTATTACTGCTACCTGGATCTTGTTGCCACTGCAATAGCCGCTGACATTGTACCAATGAATGGAGAAAATCGTGTGCTGGCCTATTACGGTTTGAAAAGAGTAAATGAAAATCCTTGCGCAGGCATCAAAGCACTCATAGAATTAAGTGGCTTGAAAAAATCAATAATGAATATAAATAACCTGGTGTTTGTTATTGCACCAAGGGTAAACGCCGCCGGTAGAATGGATGATGCTAGAAAGGCAGTATTGCTATTTGTGGAAAGTGATTATTTAAAAGCTATGTCATATGCGGAAATGTTGCATAATGATAATACAGATCGCAAAGAAGCTGACAGCAGTATAACAGAAGAGGCAATTGCATTAATTGAAAGTAGTAGCGTATTAATAAACAGGAAGACAACTGTTGTGTTTCAACCACACTGGCATAAAGGTGTTGTAGGAATTGTTGCTTCCAGACTAATTGAAAAATATTACAGGCCTACTGTAGTACTTACAAAAAGCGGGGAAATAGTTGCTGGTAGCGCCCGCAGCGTTGCCGGGTTCAATTTGTATGAAGCCATTCACGCGAGTCGTGAACACCTGCTTGGATACGGTGGTCATTTTGCCGCAGCCGGAATGACAATGCTGCCCCATCAAGTTGAATTGTTTAGCCAGAAATTTGAGGAAGTTGTTTCAGCTACAATTGATACCAGCTTGCTGGTGCCGGAAATTATTATTGACGCTTCTATAAGTTTTGCTGAAATTAATCAATCTCTTTACAATATAATGCTGCAGATGGAACCATTTGGACCAGGTAATATGCGTCCGGTTTTCATTGTGAAAAATGTAACAGACAATGGATGGTCAAAAATTGTAAAAGAACAACACATCAGATTTTCGCTACGTCAAAATAATATTATTTTTAGTGGTATCGGATTTGGCATGTCAGAAAAATTTTCACTCCTCCAGCAACATCTACCACTTGATATTGTTTTCACCTTAGATGAAAACGAGTGGAATGGCAACAAATCCCTTCAATTGAGAGTATTGGATTTCAGGCAATCTGAATAAAAAAAATGGTGCTTGCAGCACCATCTAAAAATCAAAACCAAATTCAAATTTTAAAAATCTTTTAAACGCCAACCCCTCATATTAAATATCCAACTCTTTTAACTTTCAATAATAACAGATTTCCTTTCTCCTTCCATTATATCAATACTTCTGTTGATGAAAGAAGTAAGGTTATTTCCTTTTAACAGGCCCTGCGAAAGCAAAGCAAGATCTGATAAATTGCGAGTCAATTTTTGTTGTTTTTCTTTATTATTTTCTGTTAGTATAGATTGATAAATCGAATGATTGCCATTAACAGTCAAAATAACTTCATCAGGCATGCTTGCGTAAAATGTTCCCATTGCGCCACTCATTGCAGACATGTCTTTCATACGTCTCATGAATTCAGGTCGCGTTGCAACAACGGGTGGTGCATCAGGGCTTAACCCTTTTATTTCAACAGTAATGCTCAAATCTGCGGCTTTTGACTCAAATAATTCTTTCAACTTTGTTTCCTCGTCTTTTGTTAATGCCGAACTAATATCTTCTTGTTTGTCTACGAGGTTATCTGCAATATCTGCATCTACCCTTATAAAATGCACATCGTTCCATTTTGCTTCCATCTGATTAATAAATCCTGCATCAACAAGGGTTTCCATCTTTACAATTTTGTAGCTTTTTACCTTAGCTGCCTGAATATAAGCATCCTGCTGAACCGGATTTGTTGTATAGATTACAACTTGTTTACCTTCCTTATTTTTCTGGAGGGCTTCAGTTGAACTTTTATATTCTTCCAAAGTATAAAATATCTTTTCCTCTGCATCTTCAAATATGTGAAACTTGTTGGCCTTCTCTAAAAACTTATCATCAGTCATCATACCATATTTCACAAACAGACCCAAACTCTCCCATTTATCTTCGAATTCTTTTCTGTCTTTATTAAATATTTCTTCCAGTTTGTCTGCAACTTTTTTTGTGATATGGCTATTAATTTTTTTAACGTTCGGATCTCCCTGCAGATAACTACGGCTCACATTCAATGGAATATCCGGACTATCAATAACCCCTTGCAATAACATAAGAAATTCTGGTACAATGTCTTTCACTTCATCTGTTACAAATACCTGGTTACTGTATAATTGAATTTTATCCTTTTGAATTTCATAAGACTGCTTAATCTTAGGAAAGTAAAGAATACCAGTAAGATTAAAAGGGTAATCTACATTTAAATGAATCCAGAACAAAGGGGCTTCATTGTAAGGATATAATTCTTTATAAAAATTTTGATAGTCCTCGGCTGAAAGTTCATTTGGTTTTTTTGTCCAGGCAGGTGTAGTGTTATTTATTTGATCATTTTCAAAATATATGGCCACCGGCAAAAAGCGGCAGAATTTTTTCAATACAGTTCTGATTTTCTCTGCATCCAAAAATTCTTTACTGTCTTGGTTGATATGCATTACTATGTCTGTTCCTCTTTCCTGCTTTTCACTTTCTTCCAGGAAATACTCCGGGCTGCCATCACATTCCCAACGAACCGCTTTACTATCTTCCTTACAACTTTTGCTGAAAATTTCAACTTTCTCACTAACCATAAAAGATGAATAAAAACCTAACCCAAAATGACCGATGATATTTGCTTCAGTCTGACCTTTGTATTTTGTGAGAAATTCTTCCGCACCGCTGAATGCGACCTGGTTTATATATTTATCCAACTCTTCCGCAGTCATACCGACACCCTTGTCGCTAATAGTAATTGTTTTTTCTGCAATGTCCAGTTTGATATCAATCCGCAATTCACCCAATTCACCTTTTGCCTCACCTATAGAAGAAAGGGTCTTTATTTTTTGTGTAGCATCAACGGCGTTACTAACCAGTTCACGCAGGAATATATCATGTTCACTATAAAGAAATTTTTTAATGATGGGAAAGATATTTTCCGATTGAACTCTGATGTTTCCTTTTTGCATAACTAACAAAATTTAGTAAAGTATTTTTTGAATGCGAATAAAGCTTAAATCCATCTGCTCTTCGCAAACCCAATGCCATTGCCGTTAAACTGTCATTGTGACAAGCAAAATCTTAAAGGGTAAATATCCTATCGCATCTGCTTTCCAAGTTTTAAATAACGGTAAGCACAAGCACTATCATTTTCAGCTCAAGAACTTTGCCGTATCCACAGGGAAAATATTGCCATCTTTTAGCCGGTAGAGGGCAACTTAGTAATTATTGTGAGCTTTTCAATGGCAAAAAATTTTAGACCAATTTTCCGGTTTAAAGACTTTTGGACAGAATTAACTATTATAAAGCTAAATTGCTCAAAAAGAGCCGTTTTATAGCTCAAATAATACTCAAAACTTTTGGCGATAAGCCCTTGCACATAAACTTCATTCCCCTACCTTTGCAGCCCAATAATTTTTTTAACTTAAAAACAGGGTTCATGAACAATTATGAATTGATGGTGATTTTTACCCCTGTGCTTTCTGAGGAAGACTATAAAGCTGCCCAGAAAAAGTACGCTACGCTGGTGAAAGAAAACGGCGGAGAGGTTTTGCACGAAAATGCCTGGGGACTAAAATCACTGGCCTATCCAATTGCCAAAAAGACCACTGGTCTTTACCTGGTAATGGAATATAAAGCGCCATCCACCTTCAATGAGAAGTTGAAAATTCAGCTTCTGCGTGACGAGAGTGTACTCCGTCACATGTTTACTGCTCTCGATAAATACGCCGTCGAGTACAATACGAGAAAGAGAAGTGGCGTACGATCAGGAACCGAAAAACCAGTGGAGGCTTAATTATGGCAAAAGCAAATGAAATTAAGTACCTGACAGCTATCAAAACCGAAAAACGTCAAAAGAAATATTGCCGGTTTAAAAAAATGGGCATAAAGTACATTGACTACAAAGACGGAGAGTTCCTGAAAAAGTTTTTGAATGAGCAAGGTAAATTATTACCTCGTCGTATAACAGGTAATTCACTAAAGTATCAGCGTAAAGTATCTGATGCTGTGAAAAAAGCCCGACAAATGGCTATTTTACCATACGTAACAGATCTTCTAAAGTAAACCCTCACTCTAACCCATTTAAAAAATGGGAACAGTCCGGGATGTTTTCGGATTGGGAAGGTGAACAAAAAGTAAACAATGCAAGTTATTTTAATTCAAGACGTAGATAATCTGGGTGGTGCTCACGAATTGGTGAAAGTGAAAAATGGATACGCCCGCAATTTTCTCATCCCACGCAAAATGGCTGTAGAAGCCAATCCATCCAATTTGAAGCAGATGGATGAAAAGGTAAAGCAACAAAAGAAAAAAGAGGCAAAATTACTGGCTGAAGTAAACCAGGTTATCGCCAAATTACAGGATGGACCTCTAAAAATTGGTGCTAAAACCGGAACAAGTGGTAAAATATTCGGCAGCGTCACCTCTTTGCAACTTGCAAGGGCCATACGCGATCAAAAAGGTTATGAAATTGACCGAAAGAGAATTAGTATTACCGACGAAGTCAAAGAGTTGGGTACTTACAAAGCAATTGTCGACTTCGGTAATGGTAAGACTACCGAACTGGAGTTTGAAGTAGGAGCAGAATAGAAATATCAAAACAACTCGTTCTTCCGGGGCTTTGAGGCCCCGGATTTTTTTTGGCCATCCCACAAATTCCTTTCCCAGTCTCAATTATTTATATATCTTCGTTCTTGTTTCCTAATGATCTTTACAGTTTCGCATTGCGCTCCTAGCGTTTCAACAAATGTTCCCGGGGTTTAATGTTTCACTGTTTTCATTTAGGGTTTATAAAATTTGTTTCACTCAAACTGTAAAAAAATGAACATTTATGTTGGAAACCTCAGCTGGAATTTAACTGAGGAAGATCTCTCAAATCTTTTTGCCCCTTATGGTGCAGTGGTGTCTGCAAAAATTGTTACAGACAAATTCAATAACAACCGTAGTAAAGGTTTTGGATTTGTTGAAATGTCAAATGATGCTGAAGGTCAGGCCGCAATTGCTGGTTTGAACGAATCAGAAGTTGATGGTCGTAACATTGTGGTTAATGAATCTCAACCCAAGCCTGCTGGCAGTGGTGGAGGTGGATTTAAGAAACGCAGCTTCGGCGGCGGCGGTGGTGGCGGAAGCCGTGGTGGCGGATATGGCGGTGGTAGTGGTGGAAGCCGTGGTGGTTATGGTGGTAGCGGTGGTGGTAACCGTGATCGTAGTAGTGGCGGCGGATTCAACAGAAGAAGCGACTATTAATCTGCGTTAGCAATTCAATAATTTTAAAGTCCGGCATAGAAACCGGACTTTTTTATTTCTTTATTGTTACATTCATAAACCTTCAATAATTTTTTATCAGAGTCTTTTAATCTTAATACTTCTATAGCTCACTTCATTCCCATGGTCCTGCAATAAAAGGTAACCTTCTGTTGCTTCTCCAAACCTGTCCCAGATTTTATATTTACTGTCGGCTACCAACTTTCGATATTCATTTGAACCTCTATTATATTCCAACACTTTTACTCCATTTAAATAATGTTCAACCCGATTATCAGGATAAACAACTATTCTTCCCTTGTTCCATTCACCAATTCTATGAATAAACCTTTTCAATTTGTTTGCTGGTATTAAATCATATAAAGATGATAGTGTTCTATTGCCATCTCTTCCTAGTTTTGCATCGGGATGAAGAGAATCATCTAATACCTGGTATTCTAATCCGATAGCTGATCCCTGGTTTTTTTCAGAGAGGGTGACAAAATATTTTACACCGCTATTTGCACCTGGCGTTAATTTAAATTCAAAAGAAAGATCAAAAAAACTAAATTGATCTTTGGTTACAATGTCTCCTCCATTTGCAGATTCTTTTCCTTCAGAAGAAATTACAGTCAATTCGCCATTTTTAATCTGCCAACCATTTTTCGGAAATGACGACTTATACGCGCCAACCCATCCGTTTGAAGTCTTACCATTAAATAATAATTTCCAGCCATTGATTTTTTCATAAGCTATTAATGTATTGGGAATATTATTAACAACATAAACACCTGCAGGAAAAGAAGTTGGCTTGGGATTCGAATAATCGATTCGTATATTTTTAAAATATACTTTTTCCCCTGCATATTCCTGCTTATTTATACCGTGAACCTGTAAAGCAATAAAACCTTTTTTGTCAACAGTATCCACCATGTAAGCAACCGGCATATTATTTATCCATGTTTTTGTCTCGTTTCCGATACATTCTATTTTCACATGATTATATTGACCTACTTTAAAAGCAGTCTCAGATTTTTTATTCAATTCAACGGGATATAACCAATCGCGTCTTCCTTCATCATAAATTCCACCTGACCATCCCCGTGAGGACGGATCAATTTCGAACTGGTAACCATATACCAAACCTTTCCCTTCATGACCATTCGGATCGAAGTGACTTCTTACCTGCACTCCGGAATTACTGGTGGTATCGTCTATCCTGACATCCAATTCAAGAACAAAATTGGAAAATTCTTTCTCGCTGACAAGAAAACTATTTCCTGAATTGGCTACAGTATAACCAACTATTGCTCCATTTTCAACTTTGTAATCTGCTGAACCAGCCAGTTGCTTCCAGCCATTTAAGGATTTACCGTCAAATAAATTTGTCCATTTATTCTGAGAGTAAGTATTATAACTCCAGCAAACTATTAACAGCAAACAATATTTTTTCATACCGATTTGATTTAAAGAGAACAAATCTATTGAAGAAATGGTAGATGAATTTGGAGTGGGGGAAATAAAAAAGCCTTCCGGAAAACCGGAAGGCTTTAAATGAATATGGCAGCTACCTACTCTCCCGTATTGTGGTACAGTACCATCGGCCATGGGGGACTTAACTTCTCTGTTCGGTATGGGAAGAGGTGAACGCCCCCGGCAAAACCACCATAAGATCTTAAAAGGCGAAAGGTTTGAGGTGAAAGATTAAAGGCAAACGCCTTAAACTTTGTACCTGCCTTATACCTCAATAAGGTGACATATTGGAAGTTGTAATACAAAGTATAAAAAATTAAAGCTTACGGGCAATTAGTACTACTTGGCTTCACTATTACTAGTCTTACACCTATAGCCTATCAACGTCATAGTCTCTGACGACCCTTAAAAGTAAACTCATCTTGTGGAAGGTTTCACGCTTAGATGCTTTCAGCGTTTATCCTTGCCGTGCGTAGCTACTCTGCATTGCACCTGGCGGCACAACAGATACACCAGCGGCACGTACGACCCGGTCCTCTCGTACTAAGGTCATGTCCACTCAATTTACTAGCGCCCACCACAGATAGGGACCGAACTGTCTTGCGACGTTCTGAACCCAGTTCACGTGCCACTTTAATCGGCGAACAGCCGAACCCTTGGGACC
>JBBQZZ010000019.1:0-96625 GCA_038207265.1 Chitinophagales bacterium
TGCCAGTTGGCACTATTATAATTGGGTACCCAGCTTGGATTCTGAGGACTGATCCAGTCTGTATTGTTCCCTCCTTCTGATTGCATTAAATTATGAAGGTATAACGGATAGGCCATCCCAACTCCATTTGCTGATACACCACCATTGTAGCCCGGAAACAATGCCATTATACTAAATGATAATTTGCGACCCTTGCTGATAGCATCATTCATCGCACCATCAAAATTGGTCCAGTTATATACTCCCTGAGATGGCTCCATATTATCCCACGTCAATGAACTTCTTACATACGCATCCAGCATAACGGGCGCAACTCCTTCTGTTACATTCCCTACTACCTGACTGGCTGCTTCAGAATGCCATTGCTCTGCACCACGACCCGGTGATGGAATCTCTGTTGTTGATGGAATACTGGTGAAGGATAGTGTACTGACAGGAGCTTGTGCAAAGAGAGAAAAACTGCCGGCTGTTAAAATAAGAATTAAAAAGAAATGGTTAGCCTTCGCAGATACATTCAGTTGAGTACATAGGAAATTAACCAAACTTCTTCTGGTGGTACAGAAATAGATTTTCATACTTCCTGGATATTGGATTAACTATTGAATTTAAATCAGGCTATCACAAAGTTGAAAGCCGACAAATACTTTCAAAATGCTTGCCAAAAAAAAATTTTTAGGTGCAGACCATTAGAAAAAAAATCAATTGCAAAATAAATATTGCATTTAAACCTGATAAAAAGTTGAGTTGCAATCTATAAAAAAGAAATCCACAATTTGTTGAAAAGAAATAAGAGATGAAATTAAATATTGAATGCACGTTTCTACAATTACATTTGATGAGCTAACTACTTTTTTAGATGCAAGATTTGAAGTAAGGGAAATAAACAATGTGCAACTAATGTATCACGAATGCATTCATTTGAATGATCGATAAAAACGTTAGCAATTAAAATATATTGCCTGCAATATTTTATTTATATAAATGAAGTTTGAAAATTAAAAAGTGTAACCTAAGTATCCGCAAATTTTTAAACAACTTAAAAGTCCCGGATCTCCTATCAATTTGTTGGGTTCACAGAAACAAACATTATTTATCCCACTATTTGGTTCTTACTGAAAAGTTTTTATCTTTAGCCCCGATTAACAGTGGTCTGGTCGCCATGAAATGAACCTAATTTCATTATATTAAGATCAGTACATATATTTAATTTCTTATATCTGACGAACAACTTCCAATAAAACCTATTGCCTGCTAACTTTATTGCCAATATAAATTTCGATATTCAGAAAATTATATTGATGCATCCTCGTTTAAATCCATATTATATAAAAATCCTACACCTCAAATACTTAAAAACTTTGACTTTCAAAGCATTACTATTTACCATGAAAAGAAATGAATCTAATTTTACGAGAATTAGCGTCTTAGCATTACTGTTATCTGCTTATATGTTCTCGTTATCATCCTGCGCAGACTCAAAGAAATTTGTTTATTTCGAAGGTATAAAAGATGGTACGTTAAAGACAGCGTATCCAAACACTGAATCTACAATTCAGAAAAACGATCTTTTGAGTATTACGGTAAGCAGTGCCAATGCAGCTGCCTCCGCAATCTTTAACGCACCAAACGAATCTACCCCCACGCTTAGTTCTGCTACATCATTTGCAAATACACTTACTGTGGGTTACCTGGTTAATTCGAGTGGAGATATACAGTTCCCGGTACTGGGAAAAATACATGCGGCAGGCTTGAATAAAACACAATTACAAAATTTACTTGCTCAACAGTTGGTTGACCAGAAACAGTTGGTTGACCCAATTGTAACCATCCGTCATTTGAATTTTCGTGTAAGTGTGCTGGGAGAGGTTGCTAAACCGGGCGTATTTACAACGCCCAATGAAAAACTTAGTTTAATAGAAGCACTCAGTTTTGCCGGCGATATCACAATTTATGGCAAACGAGATAATATTTTACTGATAAGGGAAGACGATAAAGGAGAAAAAATATTGAAAAGGCTAAGCTTAACATCACGTGATTTATTTACATCACCCTATTACTACCTGAAATCAAATGATGTAATTTATGTGGAACCAAGCCAAAACAGGGTAGCGAAAGAAAGAAGTCAGCAATTGATTCCTGTAGTGCTGAGTGTAATTTCGTTGTTGATAATCACAGTTAATAATCTGAGATAATCCGCTTTAAAAAAAATATTTACAGATACTTTTAGTCTTTTTTTGATAATAACAATAGCATCACATTAAACCCTCTGAATCATGAAAAAGTCGCAGCCGAATGGAACAGAAGCAGGAAATGATAAATTTTTTCAACAACTGGCCGTTAAATATCTTCCGTATTGGCCTTTGTTTCTTATCCTGATTGCACTATTTGTATCGCTTGCCTATTTTTATATCCAGTATGCGCCCCCGGTATATGAATCCACTGCCAGCATTCTTATCAAAGATAAAAACAGAGGTCAGGAGGATTCCAAAATGGAAGAACTCCTGAATATTTTTGGAGAAAAGAAAATTGTTGAAAATGAGCTGGAAGTATTACGTTCAAACGAAGTCATAAACCAGATTGTGATTTCAATGAGATTGTATGCTCCTGTAGATAGAAAAAGCGGCTGGATTACGCGCAGCGGTTTCTTAACCAGTCCGGTTGTACCTGAACTGGCGGATCCAAAATCTATTAAAGAAACAGAAAACATTCCGTTTACTTATGCTCAGGATCAGAACAATGTAAAAATTGAGAACACTGTATTTCCACTTGACAAATGGACTAAATCTGATTGGGGCATGCTCCGTTTTGTAAAAAACCCCAATTATAAAGTTCCTGCAGAAGTTGGCGCCGGTAAAGATGATGGAAAATACTCTTTTTCATTGTATAAGCTGAGCAATATTGTTGATGCGGTTACCACCAGTTTAAAAACCGTTCCTACAAGTAAACAATCTTCCGTTATTAATATTTCCTACAAAGATGAAGTGCCGGCCCGCGGGGAAAGTGTAATCATGAGTGTTGTAAATACTTACAATAATAATGCTGTACAGAGAAAAAGCGAATTTGCAACCAGTACACAAAAATTTATTGAAGACCGTTTGAAAAACGTAAAATATGATTTGGATTCTATTGAAAGCAGTATTCAGAAATACCGGAATCGCACGGGTATAGTTGATATTAGTGAACAAAGTAAATTATACCTGCAGAATATCTCTCAAAGCGACCAGCAAAAGAACCAGATGAAAACACAACTGGCTGCAATTGACGAAGTTCAAAAATACCTGGAGGCAAAAAACGGTTCAGGCAGTGTTGTACCTTCTACTTTTAATATTACCGACCCAACACTTACACAGTTAATCACCAAACTTCAAACTGCCCAAACAGAATACACAAAGTTGAAACAAACCACCGGCGAAAATAATCCGATGGTTTCATCTGTTCAGAACGAAATAACAAAAACAAAATCAGAAATACAGGAAACCATAAAGAGCCAGCGCAATAATATACAGGCGAGCATGGCTACAGTAAATGAAACAGCCAATTCTTACTCGTCAATGGCAAATAGCATTCCGCAGAAAGAAAGAGAATTGGTGGAAGTAAGCAGGCAGCGAAACATCAAAGCAGACATATATGCATTCCTTCTTCAGAAAAGAGAAGAAGCCGCATCTTATTCTGTTAGCTCCATACAGCCCGATAGTTATATGGTAGATAATCCAACCACGGGTGTAAATCCGGTAAGCCCTAAAAAATATTTAATTCTTTTATTTGCATTTATTGCACCATTTGGAGTAGGTGCAGCCATCATTTCAGGGAGAAGTGCTTTAAATAATAAAGTGCTTTTCAGATCAGAGATCGAGAATATGTCTGATTTTCCTGTAATTGGAGAGATTATCCAGGGAAAATTTGAAAACAGCATCGTTACTGCTTCCAAAGAAAGAAGTTTTATTGTTGAACAATTTCGACATCTTAGGTCTTCCTTGATCAATATAACAAAACCCGCCGGTACAATTAAACAACTGGTAGTCACTTCTTCTATTGAAGGTGAAGGAAAAAGCTTTGTTGCGGTAAATCTTGCCAACAGCATTGCAAGGACTAATAAGAAAGTAATATTGCTTGAGATGGACCTTCACCAGCCATCCATTTGTGAAATGATGGGAATTGAAAGAGGAATAGGTATTACAGATTATTTGTCGGGAAAGGTTTCGGTAGAGGAAATTCTATTGCAAACTCAAATCAATCCTGATTTATATTTTGTTTCTGCCGGTAATCTTGATGAACAAGCTTCCGAATTGCTGTTGAACGGAAAACTTGAAATCTTACTGAATTATCTGAATACACAGGCCGATATGCTCATCATCGATATGCCACCTGTAAATCCAATTTCAGATTTGTATGTGGTTGCACCATTGTGCGACTATGTACTGTACATTATCCGCCATGGTAAAGCACCTAAAAACACCCTGAAAGTTCTTGACGAAAATATGGACTCACACAATATTAAAAAAGTGGCCCTGGTGTTCAATGGTATCAAGAGAAGAGGTACTGGTAAATACAGTTACGGTTACGGCTATGGCTATGGCTACGATTATAAATCTTCATATGATTCTTATGGGAAAAATAAAAAGAAGAAAGTAGGTTAATCGCTCTGTTTATTTTTTCATGATCAGAATCTTTGCAAAAACAGTTTTACTGACAGGAAGACTATTTACTGCTTTCAGCATTAAAACTTATATTAATTCCAGATACTTAAATCCGGTCTTTATTCGTTTCTTATGCTAAGCAGAATCAGCCCTTAATGAGCTGGTTTTGTCTTGGTTATGGTAAGCAATTTATTAATCCGTTCTAATTTTCAATGGGACTGAGGTGGCGAAGCTTTATCATGTATCAACTTCAGCAAGTCCCTTTACAAGCCAATTTTTTAAAATCCAAATCACTAATAAATATCAGAAATTAATTTATTTGAATTTTAATTTCAGATCCTTCAAACAATTTAAACCCAGTACCATTTTTTGATGAATTTATTAGTGAGGTTAAAATACTTGATGACATCTGATATGGTTCGTGTATCATTTTTAAACGGAATATCCACCGTTATCAAAATGATTACCGGATTGATTAGTATAAAAATAGTTTCAGTAATTATTGGTCCAACCGGTATTGCACTGTTAGGTCAATTGACAAATTTTTCAGCCATCGTTTTAATTATTGCCAATGGTGGCATCAATGTAGGAATAACAAAATATATTTCTGAACATGCCGACAATGAAAATAAATACAGTTTGTTTCTTAGTACCGGGGTTTGGATAACCACTATATTTTCAATAATAACAGGTATTGCGCTGATTGTTGGCGCAGGCTATTTTTCAACAATTATTTTGCACAATATTCAGTACAAAATAGTTTTTTACATTTTTGGGGGGACAATTATTTTTTACGCTTTTAATGCATTGCTTATTTCAGTAATCAATGGCTTTAAAGAATATAATAAATTTATTATTGCAAATATCGTTGGCAGTTTTGTAGGGTTGATTTTTACAATCACACTGTCTGTTAAATTCGGAACTACAGGGGCGTTGGTTTCTTCTATCACATTTCAATCGGTAGTTTTTATTCTAACTTTATGGGTAGTAGCCAAATCAAAATGGTTCAAAATAAAAAATTTCTTTGCCAGGTTTAGCAAACCAACAGCCTTGCAATTGGGACACTATTCTATCATGGCGCTTGTAAGTGCCGTGACTGTTCCGGGCAGTCAGCTCTTTGTAAGAGGATACATTACCAAAGTACAGTCTATAACTCAAGCCGGTTTATGGGAAGGTATGAACAGGATTTCATTTATGTATTTGTTCATCATCATGACATCGCTCAGTGTTTACTATTTACCAAGACTTGCCGAATTGAAAAGACCTGATGAATTGAAAAAAGAAGTTTTCAGTGTTTATAAACTGATGGTGCCTTTCATGATAATTTCTATCATTGTCATCTTTCTCCTGCGGGATTTTTTGATCCAACTACTATTTACCAAAGAGTTTACTGAAATGCGATCGTTGTTCGGGTACCAGTTGCTGGGCGATTTTCTAAGAATGCTTGGCTGGGTATTGGGCTATGTACTGATAGCAAAAGCCATGACAAAAACTTATGTAATTTTGGAATTCATGAACCTCCTGAATGCTGTAGTATTCAATATAATATTTATTAACGCATTCGGAACAGTTGGTGCTACTTTTGGTTATATCACCGTTAATTTCATTTACCTGATGGTAACCATTGTATTGCTGCGCAGAACCGTTTTTTCTGCAGATAAAAACAACTTAAATTCAAGCAATTAATTTATAAAATTTTACCTCCTTGGAATTTATTCTGATTGTACTGGGTGTCCTTTTTCTCTATCTGCTGATTGTAAAACCAGAAGTGATTGCCGTTTTCTTTTTTACAATTACAATTGCAGATATAAATACAAGTATCAGCGGGGTACCTCTAAACATACGGGCCATTATTGGCCTGGCTTTGTTTGCAAGAACGTTGATTGCAAACCGCAATTCAACCTCGTATCCTATCTTCTTAGCGGGCCCAACAGTTAATATATTTTATATAGCCTTATACACCGTTTTTATTTCTGCCTGTTACGATTTACTAACCTTTGAATTCGTGAAAATATCCGCTACCACTTTAATCGTAGCATATACCGGGTACTATTTTTTTATCAAACAGAACAATTCGAGCCTGCTTAAAACAAGTCTTTATTTAGCTGGGCTAATATGCGTGGCAGATTTGGTATATACCTATGCCGCATATGGTTCGTTTCCTGTTCAGAGAATTTATATGGATATTTTAAAAATACCAGTGAATTATGATGAAGATGGTAAAATAATAGAGATTATCAATCATGGATTTTATGGATTGGTTTGCGGATTAGCATTTGTAGTCATATTGGCCGACTACCTGAATAATAAATTAAAATATAAAATACTCGTATTGCTGGTTCCCGTCATGTTTTTAGGAGTATTGATGTCTACATCCAGAAGTGCATTGTTGGGATTAATTGGAATAACTATTTTTCTTATCGGTAAAGCTTTACAAAAAAAGGAAAGCAGCAAAAAAGCATATTCCCTGTCGATGATTATTCTTTCAGCTACTATCATCTCTTTTCTTGTTTTTGCATCCCTTCAAAGTTTTTTTGACCTTGATAAAAATTTTATGGACCGCATTACACTGCGTTTGATTGATGAACCGGTGGCAGTTATAAATAAGCAACTTGGTTTTAAATACAATGTCAATTCACTTGATGCCATGGAATGGCGGAAAGAAGCTTCCGAAAATGCGATGGAAGCTTTCCTGAACCTCAAATTCCACGAGCAAATATTTGGTATAGGGTATTGGGGTTTTGCCTCCAGGAAACTTGGACACAACAATTTACCTGCACACAATGGGATATTAATGTTGCTGATTGAATTTGGAATGGTGGGTCTGGTATTCTGGTCAATATTTATTGGTACATGCATAAAAAGATCCCTGAAAAGTAGCCCGGATATGTCGCCGGTACTATTATTGATAATATTCGTGTTTTTATTTTCACTTGCAAATAATTCAGAACTCACGGGAAGCACGATGTTCCTTTTTGTGAGTACATTCATTGCTGAAACTATTTACAATTCAAAAGTAAATAGCCAAATCAAACCTCCGTTTACACTCTATGCTGCCACAGACTAGTCCGATTCCTATTAAAATGCAAAGCAAAAGATTATTGTATATTTCGCCAGCTTTCCCGGTTGGCGGTCTTGAAAAATTGCTCGTTTTCATCGCCAATTCGTTTTCTGTAGAAACCGATAAGCAGATAGTGATTAGTTTGAGCAGCAACAACGTTCTTCAAACAGAACTCAATAACGATATAGTGTTTGTTGCCTTACCCCGTAAATCAAAGTTTGACAGCAGTGTAATATTTAAACTTCGCAAAATCATTCGTACTGAAAAACCAGACGCATTTATTTCTCTTAATTTTTTCGGCTACTTTTTTCTTAAATTAGCCATGATCGGCATTCGTCCAAAAATAAAAACAATCATACTTTACCAGACCACCATCCATAAAAACAAAAAAGAATATTTACTTCATAAAATCTATACTGCTTTACTAAAAAAGAATGATCATATTGTAGCGGGATCAAAAAACCAGGTAATATATACACTGGAAAATTATGCCATTCCAAAAGACAAGATATCTGTAATTTATAATGGCGTAGATACAAGTCACTGGCACCTGCCAAATGGAAATGAAGGATGTACGGTACGAAAAGAATTTGGAATTCCACCAGGTGCAAGAGTGATAGTCATAGCGGCTGCTTTCAGACCTGAAAAAAATCATACCGGCGCCATCAGGGCTTTGAAAATATTGCACGAAGAACACCAGGTAAAAGCATACTTACTAATGGTTGGTGATGGAACTACAAAACCAGCAGCCATGAACACCGCCAGCGAATTGGGCATGGAGGAATTTGTAAAATTTCCGGGTATGCAAAAAGATGTGCGACCTTTTTTCTGGGCATCTAACCTGTTCACTTTGTGCTCATCGGCAGTAGAAACTTTCTCTGTGGCGGCACTTGAAGCAATGTCTTGTGGTCTGCCCTGCGTACTGACCAATATTGGTGGTGCTGCTGAAATGATTAATGAAAAAGTAAACGGTTTATTATGTGAGCCAAATGACCAGTCAATAGCAGATACCTGGTACAAAGCCTTCAATGCAGGGTACTCTCCTGAAACTATTCGCGGGTACCTTGAAACCAATTTTAATTCAGATAGTATGCTGCAACAATACAGGAGTGTTCTATAGAGAATGTTTCGTTGATTAAAAATTATCTTCCCGATACGTTAAATCGACTACCAAAATTTAATCGCTAATATTTCATTTTGTTTATGAGCAAGCCCTTGGTTTCTGTTGTTATCCCGGTTTACAATTCGGAAAAATATCTTCAGCTGGCAATTGATAGTATTCTCAACCAAACTTATTCCAACCTGGAATTGATACTCATGAACGATGTATCAACGGATAGCAGCAAAGAAATCTGTCTTTCAAATAAAGATCCAAGAGTCTTTTATTTTGAAAATGAAAAAAATCTTGGTATTGCACGCACCAGGAATGCAGGATTTTCTAAAGCAAATGGTACATACATAGCCATACTTGATAACGATGATATTTCATTGCCCCAAAGAATTGAAAAGCAGGTTGAGTTCCTGGAAAACAATCCGGATTATGGTATGTGCGGCACTTTTTATTCAGTAATTGACGGGGAAGGCAAATTAGTTTTTAAAGTAGAATTGCCAACTGATTACAAAGACATTCACACGTTTCTGTTATTGCAGAATTGTTTCAGTCACTCTACCACCATGTATAGATCCGATCTCGCAAGAGAACTACCTTACCTGGTAAAATATGATGCTATATCCGAATATTATCTCTGGTTACAAATGAGTCAGCGTTGTAAATTGGCAAACCTTCCGGTTAACCTTGGTTTGTACAGGATACACGGTAAAAATTTCAGTGTAAAAAAAATGGATACAATGGTTTCTCTGCTTAAAAACCTGGAAGCGGAAATATTAACCAGTTTGAATATTGATTACAGCCCCGAAGAATTGACGGTATACAATCATTTCCTGAATTTTAATTTTTCTTTTTTCAACGATTCAAAAAACCTGGTCATACTGGAATCGTTCCTGATAAATATTTATACTTCACTGAAAAAAAGAGACGAACTGAATAGTGCCGTTATCAAAAACTTTATTACCAGGAGATGGATAGTGCTTTGTCTTAAATCACGCAATTTTTCATCTGTATTATCCCTGAAACTGATCAGGGCGTTTTCATTTTCATATTTTCATTATTTTTTAAAACAAGTAATGGATAAGATACAAAATAAGCATCTGGCATTCGAAACATAATAATTATCTTTTGCATACAGCAAAGAGTTGCAGCTTGTAAAGCCCCCTTTAAAAAAATCTTTTGCTCTATTACTATTAAGTGAATTCCTATTTAAACATATTTGATCCATCCCAGCTTCAGGGTAATCAATTTTCCTGGAAAAAAAATCAGCCGGTAATATTTTTTACCTGCCTGTTTTTATTTTTAACGCTGATGAATTTCCAGGGTTTGGATTTGAATGACGAAGGGTTCCATGCAACACAATACCAGCAATTTTTTTCACATCCGGAATCCGTACAGTATACTTTTATCTTTTGGTTTTCTGGATTTATTGGCGGCCTTTTCTATAAGGTCTTTTCTTTTGCCGGTTTATGGGGGCTGCGATTCGCCGGCGCATTGATCACTACATTAACTGCGTTGGTAACATATAAATTACTCAAACATTATGTAAAGCCTATTGTGCTGATGGCGGCCCTTGCCGTACTGGCAGCATTGAGTATTCAGGCAGGGCCGAGAGATCTTTATTATAATAACCTTTCAGCCTTTCTCTACATAGCAGGTATTTTCTTTTTATTCAGGGGACTGGCAATGAATAAACCAATGTATATATTCACTGGCGCTATAATTTTTGGTATGAATGTGTTTACTCGTCTACCGAATATATTGGGTGCCGGACTGATTGTTACCATTGCTTACTACCAGTTGCTAAAGAAAGAAACCATAAAGGCGTTTCTATCAAAGTATATAATTTTTATAACCGGATTTATAAGCGCATTTTTTATCATCCTGGGTCTTATGTATTTGATTGGCGACCTCGACGTTTTTGTGAATTCTATTAAATCACTTTATACTACAAACAACAACGCCCGCACCGATGATGGCCTCAGTGGCAGTTATGGAATTTCAAATCTGGTTAAACTGCTGGCTGCCCAATACATCAAATCTATCATCTATGCATTGCTGAGCCTGGCAGTTATTTTCGGGGCCTGTTTTGCTATCCATTATTTTGAAAGTAAGAAACAAGCGGGCAAGATCTTCATTGTAATTTTCCGTTTAGCCTTCATAGCAATTTTAGTTACCCTATTATTGTCTGATAAAGTAACCAGTTCTAAAATAAGTTTTCTTTTAACAGGCATTTGCCTCATCAGCTCTGTCTTTGTTTTTTTAATAAAAACTTCAGCCGAATTTAAGATTCTAACGTTGGCGGGTTTATTTATAATCCTGGTACATCCGTTTGGAAGTGCAACTGGTATAATTACAGTAGTCCCCTATTCATTGTGGATTTCAGTTCCGCTGTCTTTCCAGTTGCTATTGTCATTCAGGGTACCAGCGTTTACTAGCACTAACCCGGGTTCTGTCTGGCATTCGCTACAGATTCATAAAAGCCTGGCTGCAGGTCTTGCTGTTATTACCATATTTATTTTATACTGGTTGTATGTGCAGCCCTATTTTGGCGATTTCCACAAACGACCTGAAATGCTTTCTACCATCGACAATAAAAATATGAAGATGATTTTTACGTCGAAAGAAAGATCGGAACAGATCAATGAATTACTTGAAGCCAGCAAACAGTATATGAAACCCAACGACACCGTATTGGCGTACGACTGTATTCCAATGTTTCATTTTATGACAGAAACCATTCCTTACCTGTCTAATCCATCACCCTGGTTTTATTCCAATTCCGTTTTTAAAAATCAATTGAACACAGCTTATCAGTCTACTCATTATTTACCGGTTATCGTGAGGCAGACCATAAAAATCATTGAAGACGATGGCAGTCGCTGGCCAGAGCTAAAACCAAAAAATAAATACCTTGATTGGGAACGAAATAAATTTCGCAACAACTACCTGAACGCATTTATCAGCAATCACCAGTATAAAAAGGCCTGGTCGAACGAAAGCTTTGAAATTTATATACCAATCAACGAACCAATGAATACAAGCAGGCTTATTGATAGTGCTATAGTAACTCCGGAGCGACAGATACAATGAAAAAGAAACTCAACATATTAATTATAAACTGGACATGGTACCCATCCGGAGGAGACTGGACCTACGTAGAAAATTTGTGCAGGTTCTACGAGGAAAAAGGACATGAGGTAATTCCATTTTCAATGGCTAACGAAAAGAATTTTTCAACCCCATATGCGGAATATTTCATTTCAAAAATTGACTATAAAGAACTCAACAGCAATAAGACTTTGATCAATGGAATTAAGGCAGTAAAAAAAACCATCTATTCTTCTGAAGCAAAGTCGAAACTAAAATTATTGCTGGATAAGAACAAGGTTGATATTGTTCACATCAACAACATCCACCATTATCTTACACCGGCAAGTATTATTCCTGAAATTAAAAAAAGAGGAATCCCCATTATCTGGACACTGCATGATTATGTCATCTTATGTCCGAACACCACTTTTATCAGCAATGAAAAAATCTGCGAAAAATGCCGTGGTGGAAAATTCTATCAATGCACACTCAATAAATGCAAAAAGAATTCTCTTCCTGCCAGTTTTGCTGCCAGCCTTGAAACTTATGTAAACAACTGGTTTAATCCTTACAAGCATGTAGATTACTATATTTGTCCGTCCGAATTCATCAGGAATAAATTTGAAACATTTGGTTTCAACAGTAAAAAATTATTGCAGGTCTATAACTTGTTTGATATTAATTCAGTTCGCCTTCAAAATTCAGACAATCCATACCAGAAGCCATATATAGTGTACGTTGGAAATATTTTAAAAGTAAAAGGAATTTTTACCCTTGTAAAAGCAATGGCAGGTTTGAATGTTGATCTACTGGTTATTGGTTCCGGCGAACATTTTGATGATCTAAAGGAATTGGCACAAACATCAAATCTCTCCAATGTTCAATTGATGGGGAAAATGCCCAAAGAGGAAGTGTTCAGGTATGTACAACATTCATGTTTTGTAGTGGTACCAAGTGAATGGTATGAAAACCTGCCTTATTCACTGGTAGAAGCACTATTATTAGGCAAGCCTGTTCTGGGTGCTGATATAGGCGGTATCCCGGAATTGGTCATCAACAATAAAACCGGTTATCTATTTCAACCGGGCAATGTAGAAGATTTGAGAAATAAAATTCAATTGATGATGCCCGATAAGAACAAACTAAATGAAATGGGAACCAACGCAAGAAATTATGCAACGGCAATGGTAAACTATGAAACTTTCGGGAATAAAATGTCTGGAGTATTTGAAAATTTAAACTTAACCCTTTAATTCAGACAGCAGGATGAATATATTGAACGTTATAATCAGGAAACTCGGAAAAGACGGATATGAAGTAGACAAAAAATTGTCTAAGCTTGATATAGTCATTATCTTATCCGGGAAATTCTTTTCGCTCATTCGTGGCTTTTACCTTAAGATATTTCTTAAAAGTTCCGGCGGTATTATGTTTGTAGGCAAGCGTTGCAAAATAAAGTTCTGCCATAAAATAAGGGTTGGCAAAACCATTACCATTGGAGATAATGTAGAAATAAATGCGCTTTGTGCTGATGGGATAACGCTAGGAAATAATGTGACCATACTCAGGAACACTATAATAGAGTGTACCGGCGTTATTAAAGATTTGGGAGAAGGTTTGACCATCGGAAACAACGTTGGCATTTCCCAGAATTGTTTTATCCAGGTAAGGGGAAAAGTGGAAATTGGATCCAATGTAATGTTTGGACCCAACGTCTCCATCTTTTCCGAAAATCATGGCTTTGCCGATTTAATTGTCCCAATGATCAATCAGCCAACCATTCGTGGGCAGGTTATTATTGAAGACGATGTCTGGTTAGGAACACGTGCCGTGATTTTGTCTGGTGTTCGAATTGGAAAAGGTTCCATTGTGGCAGCAGGCTCTGTGGTAAATAAAGATGTTCCTCCTTATGCAATTGTAGCGGGCGTACCTGCCAAAATTGTAAAAAGCAGGCTCAACTAAAGCATATAAATCATAAATATTAATCGAAACATTCATTTTTATGGACCATTTAAACAAAAAGAAAATCTATATCGCCGGCAGTGGCGGTATGTTAGGCGAAGCATTTTACCGGGTATTTAAAGACGACTTTGAAATAAAGTGTACAGATAAAGATGTAAACGAATCCTGGTTGAGCTTTTTGGACTTCAGGGATCTGGATGCCTATAAAAAAGATGTGAATAGTTTTAAGCCCGATTATCTTTTTCACCTGGGTGCCTATACTGATCTTGAGTTTTGCGAACAAAACGTAGATGACACATATAATACCAATACTATTTCTGCAGAAAACGCGGTTTATATTGCCAATTCACTGAACATTCCATTGTTGTACATCAGCACAGCCGGAATTTTTGATGGCAAAAAAGATTTGTATGATGACTGGGATATGCCTAACCCACTGGGACACTATGCCCGTTCAAAATACATGGGAGAAAGATATGTGATTGAGAATGCGCACCGTTATATAATATGCCGCGCTGGTTGGATGATGGGTGGTGGTCCTCCCAAAGACAAAAAATTCATTGGCAAACTGGTTAAACAACTTATAAGCGGAAAGAAAGAACTTTTTATTGTTAATGATAAAGATGGCACACCCACTTTTACCATTGACTTTGCCCGGAACGTAAAATTGTTGTTTGAAAAAGAATACTGGGGTTTATACAATCTCGTATGCAAGGGCCAGACCAGCCGAATGGAAGTTGCCGAAGAACTTGTAAAGATCCTGGGATTGAAAGACAAAATAAAACTCACAGAAGTAACATCTGACTATTTCAAAGAAACCTATTTCGCACAGCGACCACCCTGTGAAAGGCTGGTAAATAAGAAACTCGAATTGCGCGGAATAAATATAATGCGCGACTGGCGAATAGCATTGAACGAATACATCGATCTGTATTTTAAAGATTACCTGAAAGATAAATTCTAATCAACCCATTTTCATTCCCAATATGCGGATAGCTTCGTTTGGTTTCAGATCTTTACCTCCGGCCAATGGTTCGGCAGGTGCAGATAAATTTGCCCTGGAATTTCTACCCCGCCTTGCAGAACGCGGTTATAAAGTAACCGGTTACAACAGGATCTATCCTGGTCAGCAAAAAGGTGCTGACAACTTCAAAGGCGTGGATATTGTATATCTGAATACGATTAATAAATCTGGCATAGACAGTGTTATACATTCCTTCAAGGTTTGCTGGCATATTATTACAAAAAATACCGCTGATATTGTTCACATACAAGGCAACAATGCACTATTTGCCCTTTTTCTGAAAATCTTTGGAAAAAAAATAATCCTGAGTATTGATGGCGGTCCTGAATGGGAAAGACCAAAATGGAATTATTTTATGGCCAAGCTGGTGCTTGCCAACGCATATATAGCAGTATCAACCGCCAAATATATTGCCATTGATAATGTATTTACCAAAGAGCTATTCGAAAAAAAATTCAATAGACAATTTGAATTTATTTCATTCGGCAGTGAGATCAAAGATGTGAAAGAGACCGATATCGTTCAGAAACTGGGTTTGCAAAAGAACGAATTCTTTCTTTTTGTAGGCAGGTTCATACCAGATAAAGGTCTGCAATACCTTATTCCTGCGTTTGAAAAACTTCAAACCAATAAAAAACTGGTATTGGTAGGTGGTTCTCCCAACCCAAGTGAATTTGAAATCAACCTTCAGAAAACGACCGATCAGCGAATTGTATTTGCAGGTTTTATTTATGGAGATGACACCGTTACTTTAATGAAAGAAGCTTATGCCTATATTCAACCTTCAGATATTGAAGGATTGTCGCCGGTAATGCTTTCTGTAATGGGATTGGGCACACCGCTTATCTGCAGCGATATAAAAGAGAATAAATACATCGCGCATGAAGATGCATTATTGTTTAAAAAATCTGATACGGCTTCACTGCTGGAAACACTAAAGTATTCGCTTAATGACCGGCCGCGTCATTTGCAACTGGCAGCAGCAGCCAAAACAAGAATTTTAAAAGACTATTCCTGGGAAACAATAACGGATCAATACATCGAACTTTTCAAAAAAGCCAGTTCCTGATTCGCAGGTGTTGATAAGATAATTTCCTATAGATAAGGCAATAACTAAAATTGTAAACCCTCCTGTTAAATATAAAAAGCGCTAAATGAGCAACATTAATGTAGGTGTCGTCGGTTATGGATACTGGGGACCTAATATCGTTCGGAATTTTTTTGCATCGAATGGTTGTACAGTCAAAGCGGTTGCAGATGGAAGACCGGAAAGACTGAGTGCACTCGCTAAGATATTTCCCTCCATCCAGGGAGTGAAAGATGGAAATGACATCATCAATAGCAAAGAAATTGATGCGGTAGTAGTAGCTACTCCCGTGTTCACGCATTTTGCATTGGCAAAAAAAGCATTGGAAAATGGCAAACATGTATTGATTGAAAAACCAATGACCGCGTCTGTGGCCGAGGCCGACGAATTGATCAACATTGCAGCAAAAAAAGGACTCACCTTAATGGCCGATCATACATTCTTATATACCGGTGCTGTAGAAAAAATGAAGGAACTGATCGATACAGAAGTAATTGGTAAACCATTGTATTTTGATTCTGCCCGTATCAACCTTGGCTTGTTTCAACCCGATGTAAATGTATTGTGGGATCTTGCTCCGCATGATATTTCAATACTTACTTACCTGGTATCTGAAATGCCCGAAAGCATCAATGCCACTGGTATTTCACATACACGAAACAAAATTGAAAACATAGCTTATTTAACGGTCAACTATAACTCAGATTTCATCGCGCATTTCAATTGTTCATGGTCTTCACCTGTTAAAGTGAGGCAAACATTAATTGGAGGTGATAAAAAAATGATTCTTTATAATGACCTGGAACCATCAGAAAAAGTGAGGGTTTATGATACCGGTTACAATCACAAAACAGAGGAAGACAAAACAAGGATAATGGTTGATTACCGGACCGGTGACGTATTCATTCCTAAATTATCAAGCCGTGAAGCATTGGCTGGTGTTGCCAGCGATTTTATTCAATCTATAATGCAGAAAAAAGATCCGTTGGCCAACGCTGAACTCGGAAGAAAGGTGGTGAAGATCCTGGAAGCATCCCAGGAATCTATTAAAAACAACGGTAAAGAAATAAAAATAAAATAATTTTTATGGAAACGGTAACCATCAACAACGAAAAGCAAAGCCTCAATAACGTAACACTTGGAAAGGACGTGAGGATTTTTAATTTTGTGAATGCTTACGGTTGCAGCATTGACGATAATTCAAAAGTGGGTGCATTTGTAGAAATTCAAAAGGGAGCATTTATTGGTAAAAACTGTAAAATTTCAAGCCACACTTTTATTTGTGAAGGAGTTCATATTGAGGACAATGTATTTGTAGGTCACGGCGTTATGTTTACCAACGACTTGTTTCCGAGGTCAACCAACCCCGACGGCTCTCCGCAAACGGAAGCTGATTGGAAAGTAATTGAGACGCATGTAAAAAAAGGCGCTTCTATAGGAAGTAATGCAACAATTTTGTGTGGTATCACCATTGGGGAAAATGCACTTGTGGGAGCCGGAGCAGTGGTTACGAAAAATGTGCCACCCAATACGGTTGTAGCAGGTAGTCCGGCAAAAGTGATAAAAACAATTTGACTATAAAAATTAAGCACCTAAACCACGATGGAAAAGAAAATATCATGCCTTGACTTACGGGGCCAGCATCAGCAAGTAAAAAAAGAAATCTTTGAAGCGTTCGAAAAAGTATATGAGAAAACTGCCTTCTCCGGCGGCCCGTTTGTAGAAGAATTTGAAAAAGCATTTGCACCATTTTGCAATACTAAATATGCATTGGGCTTAAGCAATGGAACTACTGCACTGCATTTAGCTATGCTTGCGCTCGGTATTGGTCAGGGCGATGAAGTAATCATACCCGCGAATACATTCATTGCCACCGCATGGGGAGTAAGTCATGCAGGTGCCACACCTGTATTTGTGGATTGTACTGCAGACAGCTGGGAAATAGATATCACTAAAATTGAAGCGAAAATTACAGCTAAAACAAAAGCCATCATTGGCGTTCATTTATATGGTCAGCCTTTTGATATTGATGGAGTGGCTGCCATTTGTAAAAAGTACAATTTAAAATTCATTGAAGATGCCGCACAGGCACAGGGTGCATTTTATAAATCAAAACCCATTGGTGGATTTGGTGAAATGGCATGCTTTAGCTTTTACCCTGGTAAAAACCTGGGTGCAACCGGTGAAGCGGGTGGCATTACAACCAATAATGAAACTTATGCAAAACATTTACAAAGTCTGAGAAACCATGGTTCCATGGTCAGGTACTATCATGATGAGATTGGTTACAACTACCGGATGGGTGGATTGGAAGGCGCATCGCTGACTGTGAAGTTGAAATACCTTCCGGAATGGAATAATAAAAGAAGAGCCATTGCAAAACGTTATCATGCTGAAATAAAAAATCCAGCTGTTAAATTGCAGGCGCAACCTTCCTGGGCTGATTCAGTATATCACCTTTTTGTTGTTACAACGGAAGATAAAGACAGGTTTGTTAAGCATCTGGCAGATAATAATATCATCGCTGCATTTCATTACCCTGTTCCCTGTCATTTACAAAAAGCGTATGCGCACCTGGGTTATAAGAATGGAGATTTCCCAAATTCAGAATACCTGGCCGCACATTGTGTATCATTACCCATGTATGCAGAATTAACCTCCGAAGAAGTAGATCATGTGATCAAAATAATCAACCAATATTGATTTCTTATAATGGCGACCCAAAAACTGATCATATTCCCTTTTAATGGCAATGGCATTGAAGCACTCGACTGCATAGATGCCAATGAATATGACTTCCTGGGATTCATTGATGACAGCCCTGAAAAACTTGCCGCAAAAAACAAATGGCCGGTTAACAAGCGCGACTTTTTACAGCAACATCCGGATGCCATGGTACTGGCTGTTCCGGGTAGCCCAACTTCTTACCAAAAAAGAGCGGAATACATTGCATCATTAAATATACCTGCAGACAGGTTTGCTTCTATCGTTCATCCTGCTGCCAGTATTGGAAAAGATGTAAAAATTGGTTGCAACTGTCTTATTATGGCCGGTGTGGTAATTACCAGTAATGCGGTAATTGGAAATCATGTATGTATTCTGCCTAACACCGTCATTCATCACGATGCGGTCATCAAAGATTATACATTGATCGGCTGCAATGTGGCCATTGCCGGTGGTACAACTGTTGGAAGCAATTGCTATATAGGCAGTGGTACCAATATGATGAATGGAATCAATATAGGCGATAGAACATTGGTGGGTCTGGGAAGTAACGTACTGTCAAGTGTACCCGAAAATTCAAAAATTGCAGGAAACCCTGCCAGGCAAATAAAAGTTAAATAATGCAACCGCTAACTATTACGACTCCTGATATCTCTATCATCATTCCTTTCCTGAATGAAGAAGACAATATCAGCAACCTTGGAAATGGTTTAAATGCATTTATTGAAGCCAATAAAAATATTCATTTTGAAATTATCCTGGTGAATGATGGTTCAACAGATAACTCGGTAGAAGCCATCAGGAGGGCAAGCTTCCCTCCCACTACCAAACTAATTTCGCTGTCCCAGAATTTTGGATCTCATGCCGCATTAAGAGCCGGTATATTGCACGCTTCAGGTACTCACACTACTTTTCTATATGCGGATCTGCAGGATCCGGTGGAGAATATCATCAATATGCACAATAAGGCTTTGTCTGGAAATCATATTGTGTGGGCTCACCGTGCTGCAACACAAAATTCTTTTTTTGAGCGACAGTTCTCGAAATTGTATTCGCACCTGATGCGCAAATACGTAAACCGTAATTACCCGGCCAAAGGTTTTGATGTGGTAATGTTTAACCGCAAGGTTACCGAAGCCGTCAATAAGAATATTGAAAACAACTCGAGTGTTTTTTTACAGATACTCAATTTGGGATTCAAGCAGGATTTTATCGAATACCAGAAAGCGCCCAGGAAGGCCGGAAAATCCAAATGGACTGTTTCGAAAAAAATAAAATTACTGATCGACTCATTTGTTGCATTTTCATTTGCACCCATCAGGTTGGTATCATTTGTAGGTATCATGTTTTTTATTTTCGGCGTCATCTGGACTGCATACATCATACTAAGGAAATTAATTTTTAATGACCTTGCCAGTGGCTGGCCCGCAATTGTATCGATACTAACAATCGGATTTGGCATCACTAATATTTCTCTTGGCATAATAGCTGAATACCTTTGGCGTACTTTGGACGCCAGCCGTAAACGACCCGTTTTCATTATTGATGAAATAATTGAATTAAACCATTCATGATAAAAGCTGTTATTTTTTGTTTCTTCTACGCCGTCCTCAATGTTTCCGGCGCCGCTATCATAAAGTGGAAGCTTAAGGGCAAAGTACTGAATGAACTCAGTCACTGGATAAACTTTTTACTGAACCTGCAGGTAATAGCGGCCTTTGCGTTGATATTTGTTTCAGCATTGGTAATGTTTAAGGCGCTTTCTACAGCTGATTTTTCTTTTGTTATTCCCGTTTCAGCCGGAATCAATTTTGTATTAACACTGATTGCTGGCTATTATATTTTCAAAGACAAGATTAATTTTGTTTCCTTTATAGGATTTGCATTTATTTTATCAGGTATCATTATATTAAGTATAAACAACGCAAGACATGCACAATAAAGTAAAAGACAGCACCATACTGGTAACAGGTGGTGCAGGGTTTATTGGTTCTTATGTAATTGAAGAACTTATTCCCCTGCAACCTAAAAAAATAATCATCATTGATAATTTCATCAGGGGCAGCAGGGCCAATATGAAAAGCTTCGCCAATAACCCATTGGTTGAATTACACGACGGTGATATCCGCGACACCGCTTTGCTGGAAAAATGCATCGCCGGAACGGATTATGTATTTCATATGGCGGCACTGCGCATCAATGCCTGCGCAGCAGACCCGAAAGAAGGATTTGAAGTAATGCTCAAGTCTACATTTGACGTTGCTACCCTATGTGCAAAACATAAAATCAAAAAAGTAATTTATAGTTCAAGTGCATCGGTATATGGGCTGGCACAACATTTTCCAACGCCGGAAACCGATAACCCGTATAACAATCAAACTTTCTATGGTGCCGCCAAAATGTGGGGCGAACAATTGTTCAGAAGTTTCAAATTTATGTATGGGCTCGACTATGTGGCCCTGCGATATTTCAATGCTTACGGACCAAGAATGGATACAGATGGAAAATATACAGAAGTAATGATTAAATGGCTGGATTGTATACGTGATGGCAAAAATCCGCTCATTTATGGCGACGGTTCTACTACCATGGATTTTGTGTATGTAAAAGATATTGCAAAATCAAATGTGGCAGCATTACAAGCCGATGTAACCGATGAGGCGTTTAATATCGGCAATTGTGAAGAAACAAGCCTCGCCATGTTGCTGGATGTTTTCCTGAAAGTAAATAAGTCGACATTGGTACCGGAACACCGCGAAGAAAATTCTATCAATCCTGTTTCAAGAAGACTCGCTGATATTTCAAAAGCTAAAAAATTATTGAATTTTGTGCCAACCGTGAGCTTAGAAAAAGGATTAAAAGAATTAAGTGAATGGTATTTTGAAAAAATAAAAATAACTACCAACTAATGATACCCATCGCTAAACCTTATTTAACAAAGAAAGAAGCCAAGGCTGCTTATGACACCATCCTTACCGGTTGGATTACCCAGGGACCACGCGTAGCTGAATTTGAAGAAAAATTTGCAGCTTATACCGGCGCTAAATATGCCGTTGCAGTTTCTAATTGTACTACGGCGCTTCACCTGGCAATGATTGTAGCAGGAGTAGGACCCGGTGATGAAGTCATCTGTCCTTCTATGAGCTATATAGCAACTGCGAATTCCATTAAATACGTAAATGCCAAACCCGTATTTGCGGAAGTTAATCCGGAAACTTACAACCTCGATGTTGCGGATACCGAAAGAAAAATTACTTCTAAAACCAAAGCAATCCTGCTGGTACACCAGATAGGAATGCCAGCGGATATAGATGCGTTCCAGGCCCTGGCCACTAAATACAATCTTAAACTGATTGAAGATGCCGCTTGTGCAGCAGGTTCCAGTTATAAAGACAGGAAAATAGGAAGTCATTCTGAACTGGTTTGTTTTTCATTGCACCCGCGCAAAGTAATCTCAACAGGTGATGGTGGTTTTATTACTACCAACAATGAAGAACACTATAAGAGAATGAAATTATTAAGACAGCATGGTATGTCTGTTAATGACAGGGTAAGACATGAATCTGCAAAAATCATTTTTGAGGATCACATTGAAGTAGGTTACAACTACCGACTTACTGATATACAGGCAGCGGTTGGAATACAACAACTGGAAAAACTGGATTGGATTGTGAACAAGCGCAGGAAAATTGCAAAAAAATACAATGCTGCATTTAAGCATATCACTTGCATCCGGATACCAAAAGAGAAGAAGGGATATTTTTCAAATTATCAGTCTTACAGTATTTACCTGAAAGATGATTGCCCTATCAGCCGGAATGATTTGATGCAAAAGCTCCTGGATGCAGGTATCTCATCAAGAAGAGGAATTATGACAACGCATCGTGAAACAGCCTACAAAGAAGAATGTGCAGGCCTTTCATTGCCAATATCAGAAAAAGCAGCTGACAGAAGCATTATCCTTCCCTTATACATTCCCATGAAAGACGAGGATATACTATTGGTAATAGATACTTTTACATCCTTATTAAAAGGATGAAACCGATAACGGTTGATGATAAAAAATAATTTAAGATTTACACTATGATAAAGGTTGGAATTATTGGAATCGGGAAAATGGGTATCTCTCACCTCGCCATATTGGGCGCGCATCCTGATGTACAGGTGGTAGGTGTATGTGATACTTCAAAGATGATGATTGATGCAATTGAAAAATACAGCGGCTTTCCATGCTTCACGGACCATCTCAAAATGCTTGACAATGCCAGGCCCGATGCTGTTTTTGTAGCGGTTCCTACAAAATTTCATGCTAAAATGGTGGAGGATTTATTGAATAGAGACATCCATGTTTTTGCAGAAAAACCTTTTTGCCTCAACCCGGAAGAAGGAAAACCATTGATAGCCCTCGCAAAACAAAAGAAACTGGTGAACCAGGTGGGTTATCATAATAAGTTTGTTGGAACTTTCCAGGAAGTGAAGAAAATTGTTGATGGTGGTTGGTTGGGAGAAATATATCATTTTCATGGACAGGCATACGGACCCGTAGTAATAAAACCCAAACAAGACACCTGGAGATCAAAGCCAGAAGATGGTGGCGGGTGTTTGATGGACTACGCTTCTCATGTAATTGATCTGATAAATAACATACTCGCCCCCGTTAGTTCCGTAAAAGCAAGCATGTTGAAATCCATTTTTTCTAAAGATGTGGATGATGCTGTTTTTGCGATGCTTGAATTAAGCAATAAAGTGACCGGCCTGCTAACCGTTAACTGGAGCGATGACACCATTCGAAAAATGTCTACTTCCGTTACCATCAATGCCAAAGGAGGAAAACTGGTATCAGACGCGAATGAACTAAAAGTTTATTTCAAGGATAATAATTGCCCGGAGGGATATTCAAAAGGTTGGAACGTGAAATATGTTACTGATCTCACCAAAGAAGTAGCGTTTTACCTGCGTGGAGAAGAATATTCTTCACAAGTTGATTATTTCGTTCAGGCAGTCCAGGGTAAAGTTCCCAATAGCATCAATAGTTTTGAAAGCGCCTGGCATACAGACAATGCAATCTCATTAATAAGAAAAGCACAAAAATAATACTGTGGAAAGAATTTTATTTGGCGACAACCAGTTTTTTGCCGTAAACCATATTTCAGACGAAAAGTCAATGGCCCAATCCATCCGTTTCAAAAATGATGCGGCCATTGTTAGGACGCTTGACTATGCAATCGAAGCAGGAGTTAATACTTTCATGTGTACCACCCATGACCGGATTGCTAACATCTGCCAGGTGATAAGAGACAATCCGGCGAAATATAAAAATTTCAAAATTTTTCCCTGCATGCCTTATGCGCATAAATATGCGAATGCAGTAACTGAAATGGGTATTGCAGGAACATTAAAAACATATGTTCCCGGCAATTTTGTTGGTTCCATGTTCAAAGGTGGCGTAGCTTTTCTGTCGAAAGATTATATGTCTATCATGGAATTGCTGATAGATGCAGAAATGAAAATGTTTAAAGGAATTGATACTCCGGTAATCTTTTTGCAGAATGTGATAACTGATTTATTACTTGGATTAAGAATGACTGATGTTTTGGTTTCTTATCATAAATATGTAGCCAAAAAATACAACGTCGAAGCAGGTTTTATTACCATGAACCTGCCAATGTTGTTGAATGTACTGGAAGGTGCCGGCATCAAAAATCCAATTATATGTTCTTCTATAAATAAAGCAGGCTTCAGAATGTCTGGCGGAAAAGCATTGTACGAGCAAACTCTTCGTACCAGACAATTCCGCGCCATTGCCATGCAGGTTTTGGCAGGAGGTGCTGTTTCACCAAAAGAAGCCATCGAGTATGTTTGCAGTCTGCCCAACATAGAATCAATACTTTTTGGCGCGTCCTCAAAGGGCAATATCAACGAAACGGTTTCACTCATCAATAATTTCGACCAGGCAACTTTGGCAAAGTGAATAATAAAATGATAACCACGAATAAATCTATTGGAGGGTTGTTTGAAATAAAAACGAAGAAATATTATAGTTAGATTCAATATAGAGAATTTTCTTTTGCTAAGAGCGTTAATATTATATATGATATTAATTTATGAATAAACATTCCTTCTATTTTTTCCGCACATTATTGTGGCTTTGGGATGTAATTTCACTTAACCTGGTATTATTTCTCACCAGCCTCTTCGTTCACAAGGCTGACCTAATAGTCCTGAAGGAATATCAATTATTTTTTGCCGTTGTTAATCTTTTCTGGATGGCGGCAGTTTACCTCACTGCTTTGTACCTGAGTAAAAACTGGCTTGACTTTGAAGTATTTTTCAAACGTACAGCCAAATGTTATATTCTAACCACTTCTGCCGTATTCCTGTTTATTTTCCTGTATCATTATCCGTATTCCCGGCTTTTCATGATAATATTTATTACAGGTTTTGCGGTAATACTTACTATTAACCGCGTTATTTTTAACCTGCTTGTCATATCATTAAAAAGCCAGTTTAGCCTGGTGAAAAATGTGGTGGTGCTGGGTCACAATAGTCTTTCGATGAAGCTTATCAACTATTTTCAAAAAGAAGCTAAGTTGGTAAAACTGGCTGGCTGCTTCGACGAAGAAGGTAAAATACAGGATACGCCTGAGCTCCCTGTTATTAAGAATCTGCGCGATTGTATGGACTTTGTAAAAGCAAACCAGGTGACGGAAATTTATTCAACATTGACTCCTGAACATTATCCTTTTTTATATGAACTCGCCAAAGAGGCAGAAAAGCAATTTGTCTATTTTAAGTTTGTGCCCGATTACCAGATTTTTGTGGACAGGAATATTTATGTTGACTTCGTGAATGATATTCCGGTTCTTTCATTACGAAAAGAACCGCTTGAAGATACCGGTAACCGAATTAAAAAAAGAAGCCTGGATATTATCATGAGCACACTGGTGATAATTTTTATCCTCTCATGGCTAATTCCATTGATTGCGATCCTGATTAAACTGGAGTCCCGCGGCCCTGTATTTTTTATCCAGGCAAGATCTGGTAAAAGCAATCGTCCATTCCGTTGCATCAAATTCAGGAGTCTACGGGTGAATGATGAAGCAGATTCCAAGCAGGTTACCAGGAATGATAACAGGATTACAAGACTGGGTGGCTTTATGCGCAAAGCCAATATTGATGAGCTACCACAATTCTTTAATATCTTTTTAGGAGATATGTCATTGGTTGGTCCAAGACCACACATGCTGAAACATACCGAAGATTTTGCAGGTCTTTACAAAGAATATATGATTCGACACTTCGTAAAACCCGGACTTACCGGCTGGGCACAGGTTCACGGATTCAGGGGTGAAATCAAAGACAATAATTTTCTGCAAAAAAGAGTGGAATACGATATCTGGTATATGGAGAACTGGTCTTTGTGGCTTGATCTCAGGATTATACTGATGACCGTATTTGTAACGATCAAAGGCGATAAGAATGCCTTTTGATAATCATTCAGCCCAAACATTTCTGCAATAGCCCTCACGTGTAATCATTCTCCAATCAATTCCTTTCTCCGTTTTAGGTTTTATCATTAATTATCTTCAACTGTAACTACCCACCAATTTTTTCCCTTTCATTAATGCATTAAGTAAAGTCTGAAAGAACTTTTTAATAGACTTTAACCTGGCTCAATTTCAGCGTTTGTCGTTCAGAGATTGCTGATGCCTTATGCAAAAGGCATCCATGCAACAACGCATGTGTTCGATGCAAATGGAAACGATACTGAAACTGATTTTGGTAAAATGTTTCGTATCATCAAACAATCCGGTTTCAATGGCTGGGTGAGCATTGAAAATAAAGGAGGGGTACTCAAAATGTATGGCAAAGATTCAAAATACCCGGATGACGATGCCGGAGTGCCTGCCCCCAAAAATTAATAGAAAAAGTTGCGGCAGTATAACTTTTCTTATTGAATTGAATTGAATTAATTTGGTTAAATCTTATCAACATTATCAAAAAGACAGGTTTCAATTTGCATCTCATAGATGCGAGGCAATTTCAAAACATCCCTTAAGTTTAGTTGAAATAAAAATTTTTCATTTCAACCCAATGCTTACTCAAATTCATTTTGTATTCATTGCAACCTGCTTTTTGTAACTTGTTGCAATAAATCTAAATATATGATTGCTGTCACCAAAATATTCATTTGCATAAGTTTATTAACCGCATTGGTTTCATTTCAAAAATCTGCTGAAGGTCTGGATATAGTAAGAACAGCAGCGGGATCTGTTTCAGGTGCCATTGGTAAAGATGGGAATATCCACATCTTTAAAGGAATTCCATTTGCCGCTGCACCTGTCGGCAAACTACGCTGGCAAGCGCCACATCCGGCAAAACCATGGACAACCGTATTGTCTTGCACAGCATTTGGGCCAAGTCCCATGCAACCTGCACCGGCGCCATTCAGTATGTGGACAAAGGAATTTTTGATAGCTGATGCACCAATCAGTGAAGATTGTTTGTATTTAAACCTGTGGACCGGCGCGCAATCCTCCAATGAAAAAAGACCTGTTATTGTCTGGATTTACGGCGGTGGTTTCTCCAGTGGCGGCAGCAGCGCGCCGATATACGACGGCGAAGCAATGGCAAAAAAGGGGATCATTTTTGTAAGCATCAACTACCGGGTAGGCATATTCGGTTTTTTTGCACATCCCGAACTAACAAAGGAATCGGGCAGAAATGCTTCCGGCAACTATGGCCTGATGGATCAGGTAGCCGGATTACAATGGGTGAAGAAAAATATCGCGGCATTTGGTGGAGATCCGGATAATGTTACCATTGCCGGGCAATCTGCCGGTTCAATGAGTGTGAATTGCCTGGTGGCATCTCCCTTATGTAGAAATTTAATGAAAAAAGCGATTGCTGAGAGCGGTGCGAGTTTTGCTTCATCGCCAATCCGTGGAGCAATAACCTTACAAGCTGCCGAACAGGATGGAGTGAAAACAGCCGCTGCTTTAAAAGTAAATTCCCTGGCAGAACTGAGAAATCTTCCTGCAGAAACTATATTGAAAGCACAACAGGGTATTCGTGGACCTATCGTTGATGGTTATGTGCTTCCGCAATCCATTGCAGAAATATTCGAAGCGCACAAAGAAAATCCCGTTGCATTGCTGACTGGCTGGAATGAAGACGAAGGATTGATATTTGGCCCGATAAAAAATGCAACAGCCTACACCAAAGATATAAATGAACATTATGGCACAGACGCCGCTACTTTACTGAGATTTTACCCGGCTGAAAATGATACAGCCGCTTCCATTTCCCAATTGAAACTTTCCAGGGACATGATATTTGGTGCACAAAATTATACCTGGGCCAATATACAAAGTGATCATGGATCAAAAGTTTATGTGTACCGTTTTACCAGGAAAGTACCGGCAACCGGTGAATATGTAAAATATGGCGCATTTCATACCGGTGAAGTTCCTTATGCATATGATAATTTACAGTTTGTAAATCGACCATGGTTAAATACAGATCATCATCTTGCTAAAACAATGTCTGACTACTGGAGCAATTTTGCAAAGACTGGCAATCCCAATAGCAATGGCCTTCCGGAATGGCCGGCCTATAACAGATCCACAAAAATGATTATGGTGTTGGGAGATAATCCAATGGCAAAAAAATTACCGGATGCAGAAAGTCTTGATTTCGTTTTATCAATGATGAAAGAAAATAAATAAACTGCTTGCCAACTTTAAAGTTCAATGAAAAAATTCGAACGTATCAGTCATTTCTATTTTAATGACTGATCGTCTTATTACTCAATAGCACAGTTATTGTACAAGTGTGCGACCTGCCTACCGGCAGGCAGGCGCAACAATGATGAACAGCGCTCTTATGCCTGGTACATAATAAAGCATTCAGACTCATCTATCCGGCTTTTCGTATTTTGCAGCCCATTGTAACAGCCTATGCAAAAGAAATTAAGAAAGGAACAGGCACTTGAATATCATTCCAAAGGCAGACCCGGAAAGATAGAAGTAGTGCCTACCAAGGAAGCAAAGACACAACGCGATCTTTCACTGGCTTATTCTCCCGGTGTTGCAGAACCCTGTAAAGAAATTTTTGATCGTGTAGAGAATGTATATAAATATACCGCCAAGGGAAACCTGGTAGCGGTTATTACCAATGGAACCGCTGTTTTGGGATTGGGCGATATTGGCCCGGAAGCCAGTAAACCTGTAATGGAAGGCAAAGGTGTCTTATTTAAAATATTTGCGGATATTGATGTATTTGATATTGAGATCAATGAAAAAGACCCGGAGAAATTTGTACAGATTGTAAAATCGCTGGAACCTACTTTTGGTGGCATTAACCTGGAAGACATCAAGGCCCCGGAATGTTTTTATATAGAACAGCAACTGCGTAGCCAGTTGAAGATACCTGTCATGCACGATGACCAGCATGGTACCGCCATTATCAGCAGTGCAGCCTTATTGAACGCATTGGAACTACAAAAGAAAAAAATTGATAAAGTAAGATTTGTTGTGAATGGCGCGGGAGCCGCGGCCATGGCCTGTGTAAAACTTTATATTACATTGGGAGCAAAGCCTGAAAATTTCACTTTGTTTGATAAGGATGGTGTACTGCATAGTGATAGAACTGATTTGGATGAAGATAAAAAACTACTGGCTGTAAAATCTGCAGAAACCACCCTGCTCTCTGCAATGAAAGATGCAGATGTGTTTCTGGGTTTAAGTGTAGGCAATACCGTTAGTCAGGAAATGATAAAAAGCATGGCTAAAAAACCCATTGTTTTTGCAATGGCCAATCCTGATCCGGAAATTCCGTATGACGTGGCAATTGAAAGCCGTGATGACCTAATTATGGCCACCGGCCGAAGTGATTACCCCAACCAGGTAAACAATGTGCTTGGCTTTCCCTATATTTTTCGGGGTGCCCTCGATGTACGCGCCACTCAAATAAATGAAGCCATGAAACTGGCAGCTGTAAAGGCTTTGGCAGAATTGGCCAAAACACCTGTGCCGGATATAGTGAACATGGCTTATAATGAAAAAACGATTTCATTTGGTCCTTCCTATATCATTCCCAAACCCCTGGATCCGCGTTTACTCGCCACCGTTGCACCGGCCGTGGCAAGGGCCGCTATAGAAAGCGGTGTAGCGCAATTATCTGTCAGCAACTGGGAGTCTTATGCCCTGGAACTGAACAAAAGAATGGGTTTAGACAACCAGCTCATACGTATCATTGGCAATAAGGCCCGTCGTGATCCAAAAAGAATTGTATTTGCAGAAGCAGATAATATAAAAATTCTGAAGACGGCACAGATTTGCCTTGATGAAGGAGTCGCTTATCCCATTTTGCTGGGCAATGAAAAAAAGATTCGTGCCATTGCTGAAGCCAACAGCATTGATTTGGAAGACATGCCTGTAATTGATCCACAACTGGATGAGTATGATGACAAGAGAAAAGAATATGGCGAGATTTATTTCAGGAAAAGGCAACGACGTGGTCTTAACCATTATGAAAGTACCAAAATAATGAAAGATCGCAGTTATTTTGGATGCATGATGGTAGAAACAGGTGAAGCAGATGGCATGATCTCCGGGCTCACAAAAAATTATGCTGATACCATCCGCCCGGCGTTGCAGACCATCGGAACAGAGGAAGGTGTACAAAAAATTGCGGGCATGTATTTATTGCTTACCAAAAAAGGACCATTGTTTCTTGCAGACACTACTGTCAATTTTAATCCTACAGCCGCGGAATTAGCCGATATAACACTACTGGTAGCAAAAGAAGTGCGCAATTTTAATCTTACACCCCGCATTGCCATGTTGAGTTATTCTAATTTTGGCAGTAGCAATTCTCCGGAAGCAAGACTGGTAGCAGAAGCAAGAAGAATTGTAAAAGAAAAAAACCCTTCGCTGATAGTAGATGGTGAAATGCAGGCAAGTGTTGCTTTTAACAAAGAAATTTTGCGTGACAATTATCCTTTCAGCGAATTGGTTGACCAGGACGTAAACACACTGGTGTTTCCGAACCTGGCTGCCGGAAATGTTGCTTATAATCTCTTGAAAGAAGTTGGCGGCGCCGATGCAATTGGTCCAATCTTATTAGGATTGAAAAAACCAGTGCATGTATTACAGTTGGGCAGTTCCGTACGCAGTATTTATAACATGACACTGGTTGCGGTTATAGATGCCCAGATTAAAAGCAAAACCAGTAATAATGAAGGCATGAAAAAATCACGTTGGTGGGGAGGTTTCAAAAAAAATAGTAAGGAGATGTGATCTTTGTTTGTGATAAAATGGATGATTGTCAATTAAAAATCCTGAGAAATTTACTGAAAAGATCTTCCGTTTTATAGTTATTTTACATTCAACATTGTTCCTTTTAAATATAATATGACATTTTTTACAGAATTAGGCCGGTACCTTTTGATGCTGAAAGGAATGTTTTCCAAACCGGAAAACATGAAAGTATACTGGAAAGAATTCATGCACCAATGTTCTGAAATTGGCATTGGTTCTTTGGGGATCGTTGTCATTATTTCATTTTTTATGGGTGCGGTATCAGCCGTACAAACTGCTTACCAGTTGGTGAGTCCCCTCATTCCTAAATCAAGTATTGCACAAATTGTAAGAGATACGGTTATTCTTGAATTTGCACCTACGCTGGTTTGTATTGTATTAGCCGGAGTTGTTGGCAGTAAAATTGCCAGCGAACTGGGAAATATGCGGGTGAGTGAACAAATAGATGCGCTTGAAATTATGGGAATCAATACAAAAGCTTACCTGGTATTTCCAAGGATCATTGCAGCGCTGGTAGTTATTCCTATGCTGGTGGTGATATCAATGGTATTGGGAATCTGGGGCGGAAGACTTGCCGGTATTGGTTCCGGAATATTATCATCGTATGATTATGACAAAGGATTATTGGCGAATTTCCTACCCTACAATGTTTTCTTTGCAATGGTAAAAGCTTATACGTTTGCTTTTATTATATCCAGCATACCGGCTTATTTTGGTTACTATGTAAATGGAGGTGCACTGGAGATAGGTAGGGCCAGTACCCGCTCTGTGGTGGTTAGTTGTATTATGATTCTTTTTGCGGATTATGTATTGGCGCAACTCTTGTTAAACTAAAATTTCCTGTACACTGCATGATAGAGTTTAAAAACATACGCAAAAGTTTTGGCGATAAGATAGTATTGGATGATGTAAGTGCCGTATTGGAAACCGGTAAATGCAACCTGATTATTGGAACCAGCGGCAGTGGTAAAACGGTTTTAATGAAATGCCTGGTGGGTTTATTTGAACCGGACCATGGAGACATTATGTACAGCGGTACCAGCTTTACGGAGATGACAGATGATCAGCGAAAAGAATTGCGGCAGCAGATCGGTATGCTGTTCCAGGGTTCGGCATTGTTTGATAGTATGACCGTGGAAAAAAATATTATGTTTCCATTGAACATGTTTACAACATGGACATATGCCGAGAAATTAAAACGGGTAAATGAAGTACTGGACCGGGTTAACCTTAGGGATTCCAACAAGAAATTTCCAGCAGAGATTAGTGGTGGTATGAAGAAAAGAGTGGGTATTGCAAGAGCAATTGTTCTCAATCCGAAATATTTGTTTTGCGATGAACCCAACTCCGGGCTTGACCCCCAGACTTCAATGGTGATCGACAAACTGATCAAAGAAATAACAATTGAATTCAATATTACTACTGTTGTAAACACCCACGATATGAACAGTGTAATGGAAACAGGCGATCACATCATTTATATGTACCAGGGATTAAAAGAATGGGAAGGCAGCAATAAGGATATCATCTTCAGTAAAAATGAAAAGTTGAATGCTTTTATTTTTGCATCCGAATTTCTGCAAGATGCCAAAGACATGCGTATGCTGGAAGCCAAGGGTAAGATTGATAATAACAGGAATATGGATGATTTGCTGAAATAGTAGGGAGGGAGTGGGTAGTGGGGGCAGAAATTCATTTGGTATCACTGAAAAAATAAAATATCATGAATTACCAGCCCACTGGCTACTGGCCACTAGCTACTCCCTCTGCCGCCATTCGCCTTTGCCCACTACTCTACCACCATCCATTGCGGCCCACCCATAAAAAAAATCCGCCTTATTTGAAATAATAAAGCACAATCTGCGTCTTATCTGTTAGTCAGACATTTGCTATCATCCTATATAAATTTTCTGCGGGAAGTTTATATTTGATAAAATAATATTGCATGCCCCTCCTGGAAGTTCGCCACCTCAAAAAATACTACGCCACACAAAAAGCAGTGGACGATATCAGTTTCTCAATTGAGCCCGGAACCATTTTTGGTTTATTGGGTCCCAATGGTGCAGGTAAAACAACCCTGCTTCGCATGATAACCGGCATTTTCTTTCCGGATGAAGGAGAGATCATTTTCGAAGGAAAAAAATTCGATCCAGAAGGGGATGCGATGAGGATAGGCTACATGCCCGAAGAACGCGGCCTGTATAAAAAAATGAAAATTGGTGAACAGGCGCTTTACCTGGCACAATTGAAGGGTCTTGAAAAAAATGATGCACTCGAAAAAATTAAAAGCTGGTTTAAGAAGTTTGAAATGCAGAGCTGGTGGAACAAAAAAATTGAAGACCTCAGCAAGGGAATGGGTCAGAAACTGCAATTTGTAATTACCGTTTTACACGAACCAAAACTAATTATACTAGACGAGCCATTCAGTGGGCTTGACCCGGTAAACAGCAACCTTATAAAAGAAGAAATTTACAACCTGGCCAAAAGAGGCTGTACCGTAATTTTCAGTACACATAGAATGGAACAGGTGGAAGAAATCTGCGACCAGATCATCCTTGTAAACAAAGGACAAAAGATTTTAGATGGCAGTGTAAGGGATGTAAAACAACAATTCAAAGAAAATCTTTTTCACGTAGGCTTAAATAGCCTTACTTCTCTTACCGATAGTCCGGCCTTTGAAGTTGTCAACAAAGAAGAAGATGGACTAGTGGTAAAAATAAAAGAAGGTTACAGTACCAACGATGTATTGCAGCATTTCATACAAAAACAGATAGGTGTTAAAGAATTTCATGAGATACTTCCTTCAATCAATGACATATTTATCAAACTGGTGGAAGGCACGGCCGTAACAAGGCAGTTTCAGTCAGTAGCATAAACCCAACCCAAATAAAAACCGAATGAACAAAATCTGGCTTATTATAAAACGGGAATACCTGACCAGGGTTAGAAACAAGACCTTTATATTATCTACTTTTCTCACACCCCTTTTTTTTGCAGCTTTAATCGGTATCATCATTTTTATAACGGTAAAGAATACAGACAAAGAAAGGATTGCTATCATTGATAATTCGGGAATTTTCAAATCAGCTATTGACAGTGTTAAGACCATAAAATTCATCCTTGATCCACAGGCAGACACTTCCAATTTTGATAAGAAAGGATACACCGCCATCCTGTTTACGCCACATGTGGGCATCAACAACACAGATACTTTTCGTGTATATGCGAAAAAGAATTTTGGCATCATGGCCAAAGAGGCATTGACCAATAAAATTCACAAAGAAATTGAAAATAATCTGCTGCTTGATAAATATAAAATAGGCAGCCAGAGTGTAGATTCAATCAGGAATGAGGTTAATAAAATAATTATAGACGACAAAGTATTAAAAGCAGGCGCGAAAGTGGAAGAGGGCAATTTTATAGTTGCTTCAGGCGTAGGTTATGGCGCGGCCTTTCTTATTTATATTACTTTATTCATCTACGGTGCCATGGTCATGCGTGGTGTAATGGAAGAAAAAACAAATCGTATTGCAGAAGTAATTGTTTCATCTGTAAAGCCTTTCCAGTTAATGATGGGGAAGATAATTGGTATAGGGGCTGTTGGACTGACCCAATTTTTTATGTGGATTATATTGATGCTTGTTTTTACTTCTATTGCCGGTCAATTTATACCGCATGAAGTATTGCAGCAGGCCCAACAAGCCAATAGCCAGCTCCCGGGGGCTCAAATGAATTCGCAAGGTAGTGAAGCACTGATTGGACTTGCAAAAGCTTCTCATGAATTATCGTCTGTAAACTGGACGCTGGTAATTGGCATGTTTATTTTCTATTTCATCTTTGGATATCTTTTTTACGCTGCATTATTTGCCGCAGTTGGAAGTGCGGTAAACGAAGATCCGCAGGATGCCCAGAGTCTTATGTTTCCTATTACAATGCCAATAGTACTGGCGATTATAATAATGATCAATGCCATCTCACATCCGGAGAGTTCATTGGCCACCTGGAGTAGTATCATACCATTTTTTTCACCCATTGTTATGATGGCAAGAATTCCGTTTGGCGTTCCTGGCACTGTACCTTACTGGCAACTTGGACTAAGTATGTTTCTGTTGGTTGCCGGGTTTTTAGCAACCACCTGGTTAAGTGCAAAAATCTATCGCACGGGAATATTATTATATGGCAAAAAAGCCACCTGGAAAGAAATGTGGAAATGGGCCTTCAGACACAGTTGATTTCTCTAACCCGCTATATTAAAGCTGCTGTAATAAGCGGCTTTTTATTTTTAAAGATTGGAGTGATTAACACAACTGGTAGGCACCTTTGGCATTCTCCAAGCTACAAAGGCATTACAGGCGCCAGGCCAAATGTAATTGTCTTATCCCCTAAATGGGGTATTGTTTGAAATATACATTTTCAATAATTTCAACAAATGTTTAAACCCCATTCTCATGAAAAAACTGCTATTGATAATAATCTGCAGCACTTTCATTCTATATACATCAGCACAAAAAGATCCTGAATTTCCAAAGGGTTGGGTGATGTACCTGGAAAGTCATCATGGTATAGCAAGTAATTTTCACAAAACACCTGATCTGTTTGTAGGTTATCTAAGTATTACCCCGCAGGTTACCGTTGTTCCCTCCAAACTTCGCTTAGGCACTACCGTGGGTTTATTGTTTACCAATAAGAAACTGGATGGTTTATTTGGCCCGAACCTGGTTTATAAGATAAAAACGCTCAATGTTAAGCAAATGGGTTCTATATTAAACCTACAGGTTAAAGCAGAACATCTATGGAGTACCAATCACCAGAAATTAATTGGCGGAGGAATCAATGCTGAATTGGGTCAGCTTCTTTTGATAGGGCTTAGTATGCACCGCGACTATGGTCTTAATTACTGGTGGTTTGAGTTCGGACTTGGATATAACCTGCTTCGCAAAAAAAAAGGACCACCATCCGACCCATTCAACTAAATAACCATTAAAAAAATTATCATGGGTAAAAGAGCGTTGGTAATAAGCGGTGGCGGTTGTAAAGGAGCGTTTGCAGTAGGCGTGATAAAAAACCTGGCTGCCAGTTTTCCCGACATTAGCTTCGATGTTTTTGTTGGTACCAGTACCGGTTCATTGATTTGCCCGCTTGCCTTACTGGGCGAAACTGACTTACTGGAACAACTGTATACTACCACCGTTACTGATAATATCATTATAAAGGGAAATGTTGTGACCCGTTTGTTAGGAGATAATTCCCTGTTTGATGCCAAACCCCTGGGCAATCTGATCAAACAATATTATGACGATAACCGCTGCAATAGAATTTTACAATCACAAAAAGAATTGTACCTGGCAACAACCTGTTTGCAAACCGGCAACGCTGTCTATTTTGCTTCGAAAGATGCAGCATTGGTTACTGATTATGAAGTGCAGAAAATAAACAATGCGGATGAATTACGACGGGCGGTGATGGCATCTTCCTGTCAGCCGGTATTTATGCCACCTATAGAAGTCAAAAAAGGATCGGTGCCGATAAGACAATATGTAGATGGTGGCGTTCGTGAATACGCGGGCATTCAACTGGCTATTGATGCGGGAGCTGATGAAATATACACTATACTGCTTTCCCCGGAAAAAGATGTTGTAGAAGAAACAACTTTCAATGATGCGTTTGGAATATTGACAACTACCATTGATATATTTACCACGGATGTAGGTTCAAATGATATCCGGGTCCCGATGTTATACAATCGCGCGCTAAAGTATATCAATAGTGTACAAGAGAAAATGCTAAAAGCTGGTATTGAACAAAATGTCATTGACGAATATTTTAATATCCCTTTCAACAATCCATTTACCGGCAAAAAACCTTTGAAAATCTATGTCATCAGACCAGACGCCCCATTGGGTGGCGGACCCGGTGGACTGAATTTTGACCCCAATGAAATGAAAGGAATGCTTGCCAAGGGAAGAAAAAGTATTGATGATTTTATGGCCAACCTGGGAAAAGCCGGTGGCCCCGATGCATAGTCCAATCTATTTTTTAATAGTTAAAGATTCTTTTGAGCATAATCCTGCTTTACTTTTTTCAACCCATAACCCGGTTTCAAGTTCGCAGCGTGTTAAATAAAGTAAAATGAAAGCTGTCTTCCGCAGTTTTACGAAAATACTCGTACATTTATACGAATTTATTCGTAACAAGTATTTAAAAACAACGCTTATGCAAACAGCAAGCAAAACCACTGCTATACTTTTGACACTGATCTTTGTTGGTATCGCTTTTACCAGTATTGCCTGGCAGTCCAATGATCATATAAAAAACAGGAACAACATTCAATCAGACACAATTCCAGGTTTTGATAAAAAACAAGGACCTGCAAAAGATCAAACCATTATCAACGGAGATTTGAACAAGACCATTGAGCAGGTTGACAGGGCTTTGGAAAACGTTCAACAGCAACTGGAAAACAAGGACTGGGAAAAAGCGCAGGAAGCCATGGAGAAATCTTTACAGAAAATAAATACAGAAAATATAGAGAAACAAATAAAAAACGCATTAAAGAACATTGATGCACAAAAAATACAAATGCAGGTGCAGGCTGAGTTAAAGAAAATGGATGGGGGAAAAATGCAGCAGGAAATACAGCGTGCACTGGAGGATACAAAAAACAACTTCGATACTGAAAATGCTGCTTTGGAAATTCAAAAAGCCCTGCACGAATCAACCACCGGACTAAATGAATTGAAAAAAATGAACATTGAAAAAATAAATGAGGTAATGAATGATGCCAGATCGTCAATGAAACTGGCGCTTGATAAAGATTTCAAAAAAGAAATGGAAAAAACCAGGGAAAGTATGAACCGGGTTAAAGACGAGTTGGAAAATTACCAGGAAATGCTATCTGACATGGAGAAAGATGGATTGCTGCATTTAAACCAGGATTATAAAGTTGAATTGAATAAGGGCGAATTGAAGATCAACGGTAAAAAACAACCCGCACCGGTGATTGAAAAATATAAACATTATTTCAAGAAGGGTAAAGTAACCCTCGAAAAAGAAAAAAGTGAAGATAGTAACGATAAAATAATTGATATCTGATCTTTATTCTATTTCATTCTACAAAGCCGGCACATAGCGCCGGCTTTTATTTTTAGTGCCCCCGGCAACCTGGATGAGTAATTATTTTAAATCTGGATGATTCAGCTAATCCAACAGTCTTTTAATTTTGTCTGATTGATTAATTGATAAAATAATTGAAATGCAAGACAGGTTAAAAATGGGCTTGGTTCAGCCGGCAGCTTATGAGGCAATGGATGCTTTGGATGTCTTTGCAGCCAGGACACAAATCAGTAAAATTCAACAGGAATTGATGCGCATCCGGGCTTCGCAAATTAACGGTTGTGCTTATTGTGTCCATTATCACTCCGCCGAAGCCATCAAGCAGGGTGAAAATGAAAAACGCCTTTTACTTATCAGCGTTTGGCGCGAAGCATTAAATGTTTTTACAATAGAAGAACAACTATTGCTGCAGATGACGGAAGATATAACCCTCATTCACCAGCAAGGTTTACGAGAAGAATTGTATCAAAGAGCAATTAAGTCATTTGGTGAAATAAAAACGGCACAGATAATCATGGTTATTGTTACCATCAATGCCTGGAACCGGATTGGTGTAGGTTTGAAAATGCAACCTGAATATTAATTATCAATTCTTTTATAATGAAAAAGCATCAACCCTGGATTCAATTCTATCTACGCTTAGCGTTGGGATCTGGTTTTTTAAAACTCGGTTTGGATCGCCTTGGTGTTTGGGGAGAAAATGGGAGCCGATTTATTTCCTGGGGTGATTGGAAGCATTTCATGCAATATGCAAATGAAGTACTCGGCTTTTTACCATCCGTACTTATCGAACCCTTTGCAATAGCTGCAACAATGGCAGAAATCTTATTTGGAATACTATTAATGCTGGGCAAATGGACCCAATATGCGGCAATAGGCAGTGGTATTCTTACATTGTTATTCGCCTTTTCAATGGCTATTTCAAATGGCGTACAGGATCCCATTGGTTATTCTGTTTTCACAGTTAGCGCTGCCAGCTTCTTATTGGCAACCATTCCTCAATATCAATGGAGTTTCGATAATAACAGAAGAATTAAAGCAGATTGATGATTCATTCAACATAAAAAAGTGTTATGAAATTCTTACCGCAAAAATTATTGGCTATTCTTGGTTTTATTACTATTTATATAACATGGGGTACAACTTATCTTGCTATTGCAATTACATTAAAAGAGCTTCCGCCCTTCCTGATGTCTGCAACCCGGTTTCTAGTGGCAGCGGCATTGTTATTGTTGTATTGTAATTATAAAAAGGTACCGTTTCCATTCACGAAAGAAATTACACAAAGTGCTCTTCCTGGCTTATTAATGTTGGTTGGTGGTACTGCCGTTATTGCATGGGCTGAACAGCATGTACCATCGGGCATTGCCGCTATAACAAATACAATAGCTCCTTTTTGGTTTGTCTTACTGGATAAAAAACAATGGAAATATTATTTTTCGAGTAAGTGGATCATTATTGGTTTGCTAACGGGGTTTGCAGGAACTGTATTATTATTGGAAAATTCATCAATGGGTATCGGCCACTCAAGTCCGGCTATGCAACTAACCAGAGTATTGGTATTGGTTTTTGGTTGCGGAATTTTATGGGCCGGGGGCTCCTTATATTCCAAATATCGGCCCAGCAATCTTCCATCACCTGCAAACATCTGCATTCAACTTCTTGTTGCCGGAATTGTTTGTTTAATGATTAGTATTCCTTCAGAACATGTGAGCATAAATAGATTTTTCCACTTAGGTACCAGCACATGGTTGGCACTGTCTTACCTGGTGGTAATGGGAAATATTGTTGCCTATATGGTTTATTTATGGTTGTTAAAAATAAAACCACCTGCTGTTGTAAGCACCTATGCATATGTAAGCCCGGTAATAGCAGTGATAGCGGGCTGGTTAATTGAAGGCGATAAGATTACAACTGTTCAGTTGATGTCATTTTCCATCATACTAATGGGTGTAATGTTTCTCAATTTACCCAAATACAAAGTTGCTTTTGTTTGTTCAATTGCCAGGTTCCCTCTTCTGAAATTTGTTACAAGCCTCCTGTTTTGTATACTTTCTGTTGTTGTATTGTCTCAAACAATTCAAACACCCCTTCCCCAAAATACGAAGGCTTGGAAACACCGGTTGATAATGATACAAACGTTGGAAGATAGTTTACATAATGAAGAAGCCATTAAACTGGATGAAATGATCATACCTGCCGGAGCTATGGATACTATACTCCACCAGCATACAGCCCACCTGATAGGTTTTATACTTGAAGGTGAAATCATTACCAAGATGAAAAACAAACCACCTCAATTCCTTAAAACCGGACAGGCATTTTATGAATTCCCCGATGAGATACATGAATACATAAAAAACAACAGCCAGCGCAAGCAGGCCAGGATCTTACTTTATTATCTCTATAATAAAAATGCCGCTTTATACAAAACGGCCATTGAATAAAAAATATTGGAGGAAAATAAACAATTGTCATTCGCCCGTAAACCGCAAAGGAGAAGGCATCAGATCAAATATAGCTTCTTCTTCCGCCATTTGAATATTGAGTTGATAGTCTTCATTTGTTTTTAAAACAATTTTTTCCTTAACTACTTTATGGTATCCATCTTTTTGAAAAACAAATTTATAAACGCCCGGTTTTAAATCTATAAGGCTGAAATTGCCATTAACATCGCTAAACGTTACTTTTTCTTTCCTGGTGGCACTGTATGCAGTAACATTCACATCTTTCAATGGTTTCCCGGTTTCAGTAAATGTGATACTACCAATCATATCCGGATCTTCTTTCTTCTCTTTTGATCCAGTATTGGCAAATCCTACTAATCCGCCCAGAAGACAAATAAGCAGCAGCGTTAATAATTTATTTTTCATATCAGCGATTTGAGTTGTTAGCAGGTTCCTTCTGCAAATTCTAACGCTAAAGTTATAACTTCCTTAATGGATTTGCTATTGCGGATTCAAATTCTTCCCAAACTTCTTTTACGATTTCCGACGCCGGCTGAATGCTTTTTACGATAGCACTCACCTGTCCTATCTCCAGTTCGCCTTCCTCCAGATCACCTTCAAACATTCCTTTTTTTGCCCTTCCCCTACCCAGTATTGCTGAAAGAGATGCTATGTCTGCACCCTTTTGTTCGGCTTCGATAATCTTTTGGAAAAACTTGTTTTTTAGTAGACGGACGGGAACAATACTCTTAAGACTCAGCATGGTATCCCCTTCGCTGCTTTGGATAACCAATTTTTTAAAATCCGGGTGTGAAGAGGCTTCATCACTTGCTACAAAACGGGTTCCCATTTGTGCTCCTTCGGCACCCATAATCATTGCTGCAAGCATTTGCCTGCCATTTGCAATTCCGCCCGCTGCAATCACGGGTAATTCCACCGCGTTTACAACGGCCGGGATTAAAACCATAGACGTAGTTTCCTCTCTTCCATTATGACCCCCTGCTTCAAATCCCTCTGCTACTATTGCATCACAACCCGCATCGGCTGCCTTTTTCGCAAAACGGCTGCTGCTGACCACATGCACTACTATTATACCTTTTTCTTTCAGCGTAGCCGTCCAGACAGATGGATTACCGGCAGAAGTAAAAACAATAGGAACTTTTTCTTCGATAATTATTTGAATATGCTTTTCGATGTCAGGATACATCAAAGGAACATTTACTCCAAAAGGCTTGCTGGTAGCGGATTTACATTGCCGGATATGATTACGCAATACATCGGGGTACATACTGCCACTTCCTATCAACCCCAACGCACCGGCATTACTCACTGCACTGCATAAACGCCAGCCACTGGTCCATACCATTCCTGCCTGTATTATTGGGTAATTGATACCAAATAGTTTTGTAATCCGGTTTGAAAATAAGGCCATTTGAATGCAAGATTTGGTGAGTTTAGTAATAGTGTCGCCTTAAATTGGATCGAAGCTTTCAAATTATTTAGCGCAAAAAATAATGAAGAACAGGATGATGATATATTTTTTCAGGTTCTTCCCAAATCAATCTCGGTGTTGTCGCCAATGTTCAGGCTTCGGCTCTCGCCTTTTAATTCCGTATCGCTTCCAATCAGGGAGTGAGTAAGTACAATATCCAGCAGGTTTGCAAATGCACCAATAATTGAATCTTTTACGATCGAATAATTAATAGATACTTTTTCTCCTATGGCAACATTGGGCCCTATGATAGAGTTTTTGATATCGCAACCTGCTGCAATGCTGACAGGGGGAATGATGATTGTATTGACAAACTGATGGTCCTCTGCAATGTTGTGACCAAACTTCTTCAACAAAATTGCATTGCTTTCCAGCAGTGAATCTTTTTTACCACAATCAAACCAGTTCTGAACTTTATAGGGTTGAATTTTTGCACCCTGGTGTATCATACATTCCAGCGCGTCTGTAAGATTGTACTCACCCCTGCTTTTTATCTGGTTTTTGATGTTGTTTTCAAGACAACCAAACAAAATTCCGGATTCTTTAATACGGTAAATGCCTACAAGGGCCATATTTGATTTAGGGATCTGCGGTTTTTCCACCACTTTGCTTACAAATCCATCTTCGTTCATTTCTGCTACACCAAAATCTCTGGGGTCATCCACCTTCTTTACTCCAACCATGGAAAATTCATTCTTCAGTACATCTTCAACATTGTATTCACAGATAGAGTCTCCCAATACAATGAAGATCTCATCCTGTGCAACAATTTCTTTCGTAAGCATTATTGCATGACCCAGTCCCTGCCGTTCATTTTGATGGATAAAATGGCTTTGGAGTTCCGGATATTTCGATTTTACAAAGTCCTGGATTTTATCCCCCAGGTATCCCACGATAAAAATAAATTCTGAAATACCGGCTTCCTGCAATTGATCAACAATGATACTGAGTATGGTTTTGCCAGCCAGTGGAATCAGTGCTTTTGGTTGTGTATATGTGTGAGGACGCAGTTTTGTACCTGCACCAGCTACCGGTATGATTGCTTTCATATTTCGTCTTTCAAAAACGCGTGTGAAAATAGTCAATTCCGGTTAATAAATTCCCTTTCATCAAAAACCATCCATATTCACTAACTCAGTATTTTTGCGCCACAAATACAAAACAGGTGTTCGGGTTTAATGAGACTGTACAGCATTATTTTCTCTTATCTGCGAAACATTTTATCACCTGTACAATTTGTTCATTACTCAACTTTTTAATAAGCACATATGCAAAGAGACAATTTGGTTTTTGATTTGATCCAAAAAGAACTGGAAAGACAGCGTCATGGTATTGAATTGATCGCCTCCGAAAATTTCACTTCCCTGCAGGTAATGCAGGCCATGGGTGGGGTAATGACCAATAAATATGCAGAAGGATATCCAGGTCGCAGGTACTATGCAGGTTGTGAAATTGTGGACCAGACAGAACAATTGGCTATTGACCGGTTAAGACAAATTTTTAATTGCGAATATGCCAATGTACAACCGCATAGCGGCGCACAGGCAAATGCAGCGGTATTGCTTGCCATTCTGCAGCCAGGTGACAAAATACTCGGACTTGATTTAAGTATGGGTGGACATCTTACCCATGGTTCAGCCGTAAATTTTAGTGGAAAGCTATATCAACCCCATTTTTATGGCGTAAAAAGAGAAACAGGATTGGTTGATTATGAAATGCTGGAAGCCCAGGCAAGAAAAGAAAAACCAAAATTAATTATTTGTGGTGCTTCTGCTTATAGCCGGGATTGGGATTATGCCCGCATCCGGAAAGTTGCCGATGAAATTGGCGCATTTGTAATGTGCGATATGGCACATCCGGCGGGTTTGATAGCAAAAAATTTATTGAATTCTCCGTTTGAAGATTGCCATTTTGTTACTTCCACAACGCACAAAACCCTGCGTGGACCAAGAGGAGGTATCATCTTAATGAAAAAAGATTTTGAAAACCCCTTTGGCTTGAAAGATGTAAAGGGAAATATACGCATGATGAGCAACCTACTGGATATGGCTGTTTTTCCTGGCATCCAGGGTGGACCACTGGAACATGTGATTGCTGCCAAAGCGATCGCCTTTGGTGAAATTCTTTCAGATGAATTTACCATATATGCGCAACAGGTTATCAAAAATGCACAGGCAATGGCCAGGGCATTTGTTGAAAAAGGTTACCAGTTGATCAGCAGCGGAACAGACAATCATTTAATGTTGATCGATCTCCGCAATAAAAATATCAGTGGTAAAAAAGCGGAACATGTATTGGTGAAAGCAGATATTACACTCAATAAAAACATGGTTCCCTTTGATGATAAGAGTGCTTTTGTTACATCAGGTATACGTATAGGTACACCTGCGGTTACTACACGCGGCATGAAAGAAGATCATATGCAGTTTATAGTAAACGTTATTGACAATGTATTGATGAATGCAGACGATGAAAGTCTTATCAGCGCCGTTCGAAAACAGGTAAATGAATTCATGCAACAGTTTGTGTTATACCCGGAGCTGGGTTGATGCATTCCTGTTTTTTATTTTTTTCCAGCCAAAGAAAATAATTCCTGCAAATACGAGAGCGGCGAACGGATATTTCCATGAAAATGGTTTGTCTAATAGTATCGGATCTGTTTTGCCAACCAGGATGGGTGCGGCCCAGTAGTAAGGTAAACGGTTATCCCCCTCTGAACTATTTATGAAATCAAGCTTTGCTTTTTGCAAAGCAATGTCCAGTGGCAGCCCTTTTACAAGTTGTTCATAAAACAATTCGGTTAGCCTGTAGGTTGCTCTACTATCGATGGACCACAAATTGGTAACGGATGATGGAACGCCTAGTGCAGCAAATCCGCGGTTGAAGCTAAATACGCCTTCTCCTGCGTAAAAAGTCCCGTTCCCGGTTTCACAAGCAGATAAAACGATGAGCTGAGTAAAAGGTTTCTTCCCAAGAATAAGCTCAGATAGATACAAAGAAGAATCGGAAAAATATATTACAGGTTCCTTATTACTACTGCTATCAGCCGCATGTGTATATAACTGAATGATTTTATACTTGTAAAATTGCTCCATAAAATTACCTTTAGAGGCCTTACCGGCAATGTAGTTATCTGACTTAATAAAATAAGCTTGTAAATGCGCAAGCGACTGACTACTGCCAGGTAATGCAGATAAATTCATAGCCGCTGGGTATTGTTCTGGTGCAACTCCCATAAAATTTAAAGAACCTGAGCTTAAATTTGAAACAAAATTATTCAAAAGATAGCGGGCTGAATAGGTATAACTCACCGGGTGATCATTTAAAAAATAAACAGGCGATGCCGGATTTGAAACATTAGTTACCAATGCCTCAAAAGGAAAATAATAACCGTTGGGGGAAATGATTAAACGAGCTGCAGGCAAAATATTCTCCCGAAAAATCAACCGGTATAAATGATTGGCTGTTTTGGTATAATCACTAAACCGGCTATTAATTAAAGATTGATTGGTGATATAACTGATATAGATTTTTGTTGTGCTATCAAAATCAGTCTTGTTGATTTTATTAAAATAAGTTTGGGAGGATGTTATCAATATTGAATAAACAGCACTATCCCCTTCAAACAATTCAAGTAATGACTGGTTATCCTTCAATATTTCTTTTTTTACGTCTATAAGTGTAATCATAGATGTGTCCATGAAGCTCTGATAATACAAAGGATTTCGCCTTTTTATAAGCTTTTCCAAACGATCCAATATCTGACTGTTTAAACCTAGTTCATTTTGAATCTCGATATTACGCCTTGAAGATAAATTCGCAGTGTTCAATTCATTTTCCAACTGTGCGATTTTTCTTTTTACTTGTGCTTGTTGAAGTATATCATCATTACTAAGTTTATTAAATTCATTCAGTTGATCCTGGAGCAGGACCGCACGGCTTTTTTCAAAAAAATAAAAGGCGTCAGCGGCATTATTTTGCAAGTAAGCAGCGGCTATGGCTTGTTCATATAAACGCCGGGCTTGTTTACGCCAGAAAAGTTTCGATTGCATGGCTGATTGTCCCGATTTGATTTCATTTAGCAATTTGTCGGCTACCCGATAAATGTGAAGTGCCGTACTAAGATCTTCCTCCTTTTTAAGCCGTTTATATTTAAACTGGAAAGCATCTGCTTTATCGAGAACGAGGCCAAAAACATATTCAGCTACATTATTATTTAACAAGCCACTGCGGTAAGTACGCAATAATACCTGCTCATCTGCCCCAGGCTTTATAATATCAAAAGCTTTTTGAAAATAATAAAATGCAGAATCGTAGCGGCCTTTTTGTATCCAGAGATTAGCTATATTATCCAGGATGTTCACTGCACTAAACGGTGAAGCATAACTCAATGCCTTTTTAAAATAAAAAAGGGCTATGTCATACTGCTGAAGCTGTTGAAAATATAATTTGAATCCCAGGTTAGTAAGAGTTGCTGAACACCCATCATAATTTTTAACTTGTTCATCATAAAATATAGCCTGCTTCGAATAAATGAGCGCCATTTTTACATCTTTCTTCTCTGCAGCAATACTGGCCATAGAACCATATAGGGCCCCTAAATTTTTTGTATACCTTGTTTTTCGTGCTTCTGCAATCGCTTTAAAAAGCAATTCTTCTGCTTCCTTAAATTCACGTAAAAAAATCAGCGAATTGATTCTCCATATCTGGTAAAGAAAAATATGTTCTACTTCATAGTCACTTGCACGGCTCATATTTTCCCCAATTATAGCATAATTGATACAGCGGTAATAGTCGCCTGCCTCAAAAAGACCCTGTGTACGTGCATAAATTAATGGCACTGCATATTCATATCCTGTTTTCAAATTCAAAGCAACTGAAATACAACTGTCTATAGCTTCTGCTTCCAAGTTTGAGCGTTTTAGTGAATCATAAAATATTCTGAGATTATTATAGCTTTTGACAAGATGGTTAGGATTGATTGCTGGTTTGCCCGCATGGGTATATATGATATCAATAGACTTACGCGTATATTCAACGGCGCCGGTAAAATTTTTTTGAACAGAGGTTAACCAGCCAATACGCTGAAGCAACAAAGCATGTGCGGAATCAAATGGATCAGCACATTTTTTTTCCTTGCTCAGCCTGAATAGTAATTCAACCAATTGTTGTTCAGGCAGCACTTTACTGGAATCGCGGAGATATACAATACGCTTCCACAGAGAATCCCTGTCCGGACATTGGCCTGACAGGGATGTAGCAAATAACACTGCAGAAAAAATGAATAGGAATAAACGCATCAATTATTACTTGTAAAATCATCATTGATTAGAATTATCAATAAACCTTCCATCCCGTGTAACTTTCAAAAGTGAACTGATTGTATGGGTCACAAAATTTATACTCTGCCTGACCGTTGGTGCAGCCGCTCCAACAACATTTATCAAATTTGCCATCACTTTTCCACTGAAGACGGGTGTAGCGAAAGAAGATCCTTCAAATCCCGAGCTTTGAGAAGGCTTAATGGACTTTAAAAAAAATGCACAACAGTTCTGCGAGTTGTTTAATACGCCCAGTGTAACATATCTCGCAGAATAATTTTGGTAGACACATGATTGATTCAAATCTCTTAAACCAGTAATACTAATAACATTGTTGAGGTTATCGCTGAAACTGGCGGGATAAAATAACCTGATAGCAGCAGGACCATTCAGGAGTTCATTGCTTGCAGGAACCGGGAATTTACATAGTAAGTTAGGGTCATGCGGCAATGGTAAATTACCTGCTGCAGCAAAAACGAATATGGAATCTGTTCCAGGTGTATTGCAACGATTTAAATAATGTGCCAGTACAGGATCTGATATACCGGTGGTGTCATAATAGCCCAGGCTTGCATTGATAATGGTGGCGTGATTTTTAATAGCGTAGCTTAAGGCACAACCAACATTAAATGTGGTGCCGCTTTCTTTACTATCAAGAACTTTAAGCACCATTATTTTTGGATAGGATGAAACATTTCCCATCGCCTCCAAAGCAATAGTAGCAACAGCAGTTCCGTGTTTTTTGAGATTATCGTCTTGAAAATAGTCTAAAGAGGAAGCGGGAGTGAAAGCGGGTGCATTAAAAGTAAAGTTGCGTAAAGTTCTTCCGCCCGGATCAGTCCATATTAGTTTACCAAGTTTGCTGTCGAAATAATCTGGATCCAGTCCCGTATCCATGATAGCTAATATTCTTGAATTAGTACCAACATTATTTAAAGCAAATTTATTATCTGCAGCATAATTGACACTGTTGGGATCGATAGCGTTTTGACTCGGCGAATCAACAACAAGTCTATTATTAAGGCTGGCGATATAAGGGATGTTATCACCACTACCACCATGTGGCGGAGGCGGAGGTGTTGGCGGATTATAGGCTTGCCCACTTCCACTCAGGGGAACGGGTGTGACATTGAGATTATATAATGAGGAATCACATGGGCAATATATTTCATAGTAGGATGGCATAAAGTTATACATCGCCAGATAATTTTTTATGTAATCCTTTACAACATCTATTTGCTGGGCCCTGAATGCATCATTGGAACCTGGTGGAAACATGATATTCCAACTGATCCATTTTGAGCTGTCAGGTTGGGACAAAGGCATGTATGCTGGTGTTATGGAAACTGGTCCGGTAACATTCAATGGCCCTTTAAGATTAAATTTTAAGGTACAGGAATTTAAGCCTGTTAAAAAGCAAGCTAACAGGATTGTAAAGAGAAAGCCGGAAATAGGTTCACTAAAAAGAAGCCTCTTTTTCATATTATTAAGTTTAGGGGTTATAGAAAGCAATGATCACCATTTTCCTAACCATTCTTCCGCTGTTCTCTTTTCTGCTAAATCATTTTCCAACACCTCGTGTAATAATTGTTTCGCCTTTAGCATATCCACAGGATTGCCACGTTTCATGAGTGTAAGGGCATGATAAAATTTCCCTGGGTTTGTATGGAGAGTAGTCTTCTCTACATCGCTAAAATATTCCAACGCTTTGTCGTACTGTTTCAATTTCAGGGAAACAATACCTGCATATTTTTTTGCTTCAGTGTTCCCTGTATCCGTTTTAAGAATGGTCTCAAATTGTTCTAATGCTTCAGCAGGTTTATTGTCATTATATAAATTCTTTCCTTTTTGCAAACTGTTTTCATTACCCATGGTTACCGGCAGCTCATTAAAATTTTCTTTGATGTACTTATCTGCCATTTCCTTCGGTGTAGGCTGCGGCCACCAAAACCATCCTGCCATAAGGATTATCAAAATAACTGCTGCAACTGCCGCCACTTTCAACCACCGCCTCATAAAAACGACGGGAGGTTTATTTTCTTTAAGCAATTCTTCTGTATTGTATATTTCCCTGAACCGCTTTTTCTTTTCTTCGTTCATTTGATCTTTAAGCGCAGACAATGAACTACAATAAAAAGCTACCTCATCCGCAAATACCGGGTCATCCTGTATTTTTTGATCAAATTGCCTCATCTCATCCGGAGAAAGATTTTTGTCGAAGTAAGCGTTTATGTATTCAATATTCTGCATCATGCAGTGGATTTTTGTACAGTTGCCGCAATTTGTCCAGGCAACGAAGCCGGCTGGTCTTTACGACGTCTGCAGATTTATATTTCAGTTGAGCCGCTACTTCTCTGTCACTATAACCATCAGCAGAAAGCAGCAGCAATTCCCTGCATTTCTCTCCCAATTCGCTTACTTTCTTTTTCAATAACTCCCAATCTGTTTTTTCAATCATTTTTTGAACAATCGTTTTAGCGGTATCGGATAATTGATGTAACATATCTGAAACAGAGACAGTGTTATGCACGCTGTTCTTATTGGTCGCTTTTTTGCGTAAAAGGTCAACACATTTATTCTGGAAAATCTGGAACAACCAGGTTTTTAAAGAAGACCTGCCTTCAAAATTCCCGCTGATAACTTTTTGGATTGCAGATAATACACTATCAGAATAAGCGTCAAATGCTTCTTCTTCCGGCAATGAATATTTTTTTGTGCCCTCGCGTATAAAATAAGAATAGGTGGAAAACAACAACTCCTCTCCTTTTCTTCTTTCCATACCTCCCTGTAACAAGCAATCAAAAATAGCCTGATCTGTTTTGCCGGAAGTATAAGTGGAAATATCCATGAATATATAATGGTATTGTAATATAAGAAAAAATGAAAGGGCTAAAAAAAATATCTGGTCAGCTGTTTCCTTCCCTGCTTTGTATTGCGACTACTAATTACAACAACGCATTTCGAAACGCCTGGTTGAAAACCGAACCCTCAAAAAGCACCCTTGGAATTTTAAATTATGAATGGTGAAACACCAGTCAGCTATCATTAACTATTAAACCTATCAAAAATGAAAAAGATTTTCGTATTTCTTACCGCTGGATTTATTCCAATCGTAACCATGTTTTTTTCCGCTGATGCTCAAAGTTCAAAACTTGGCTTTGAGTACTATGCAAAAAATGACGGGCAGTCGTTCAAGATCAAAGATTTGAATTATTTTAAAATTTTGATCGATACAGTGACAGAGGCTGCTCCTTCTAACAATGCAGTTGCGGACCTGTCTGCCATCAGCAAAAAAGCCATCAAAAATTTTAAAGTAGCATTTGGCAAAACAGAAGCCGTTACCTGGCATCAATTGTCCAATGGATTTACAGCCCATTTCATGGTAAACAACATACTCAACAGGTCCTATTACGATAAGAAGGGCAACTGGTTGTATAGTATGCAATGCTATGATGAAAAAAAATTACCTGCTGATGTGAGGAAAATTGTAAAAAGCACTTACTATGATTACTCAATTTTTGGTGTACAGGAAATTCGTGTAGATGATAAAATCATTTACCTGGTACACTTAAAAGATGAAGCAGGTTTCAAAACAATAAGGGTGTGTGAAGGCGAAATGCAGGAATTAGAATCCTTAAAAAACAACCTCTGAATTAAAAATGGCTGGCACTTAATTGCCAGAGAAAAATCAAGGTATGCATAAACAGGTATTCATTTACCTGTTTATTTTTTTGATATAACAGCAAGATTCTTTGTTTGACCAGAAATTGATAACTTCGAAAAATTTACCGGCATATTTAATAGACATGATTCAACGTATTCAGACCATCTGGCTTTTACTTGCAACTGCAGCCGCCTTTCTAACTTTTAAATTTTCTTTCTTCATTGGAAATAAAATTGAATTGAACCAGGCTCCGAAATTTACTTACCTGAATGCACAGAGCAGTATCTTACTTATGATAATTACTGTTGCTATTGCGCTTTCTGCGTTCATATGTATTTTTCTATTTAAGAACAGGAAACTTCAACTCAGGGTTGTGTTGGTAACAGTGATGGTTTCAATACTCAACCTGGCAATGTATTACCTGGAAACAAAAAAATTTGCGGACGGCGAATACAGTCTTACTGCAATTATTGGACTTACCATCCCTATTTTATTAATACTTGCTGCACGGGGCATCAATAGAGACGAAAAACTCGTTAAAAGTTTAGACAGGCTCAGGTAAATATATCACTTAGCTCCAGCTAATTATGGTAATGGCACACTGTGTTCCTGATATACTTAATGGACAAAAATTCACATAACTGTTTGCCAGCTGAAATAGAAGATTCAACTATTGAAACCATGAAGTAACAATAAATTTTACCAATGAAATAAAACCGCCTTTGTTTAGCGATTTTATTTATAGAAATTTTGCTGTGCGGCTGTCCTTGTATTTTGCCAGCCCTGTTGGCGTACCGGCAAAAACCAATTCGCCACCTCCATCTCCTGCTTCCGGTCCTAAATCAATTATCCAATCGGCACTTTTAATTACATCGGTATTGTGTTCAATGACTATAATAGAATGGCCTTGTTCAATCAATGCATTAAAAGAAGCCAGGAGTTTTTTTATATCATGAAAGTGAAGGCCGGTCGTAGGTTCGTCGAAGATAAAAAGTATGTGTCCCTGGGCTTTGCCTTTACCAAGAAATGATGCCAGTTTTACTCTTTGTGCTTCTCCACCCGATAATGTGTCAGAAGACTGGCCAAGTTTGATATATCCCAACCCAACATCCTGCAGCGCTTTTATTTTATTTACAACATCTTTTTCTTCCACAAAAAAATCCATGGCTTCATCTACACTCATTTCCAGTATATGGTAAATATTTTTTTCTTTATAAGTTACTTCCAGCACCTCTTCTTTAAATCTTTTTCCCGCGCACACTTCGCAGGTTAAATGCACATCGGCCAGGAACTGCATTTCAACCACTTGTTCACCTTCCCCTTTGCAGGTGTCACAACGGCCACCATCCACATTAAAAGAAAAATGCTTGGGAAGAAAACCCCGCATTTTACTGAGCGGTTGTTTTGAATACAATTCTCTTATTTCATCGTATGCTTTGATATAAGTAACCGGGTTACTCCTTGAAGATTTACCAATAGGATTTTGATCCACCAGTTCCACCTGGCTGATGTCATCTACATTTCCTGTAATTGCTTTGTGTAGTCCCACTTTATCAGCAAATTCTCCCTTTATTTTTTTTAATGCGGGGTATAGAATTTGTTTTACCAGAGTTGTTTTTCCACTACCGCTTACTCCGCTAACAACACACAACAGGTTCAATGGAAATTCAACATCAATATTTTTCAGGTTGTTTTGTCTTGCTCCAATCACCATAAGAGAAAAATTCCATTTGCGCAAAATCTTTGGAGGCAATATTGACAATTCTCCTTTCAGGTATTTACCTGTCAGGCTTTTTTTATTGTTGATGAGTTCATCATAATTACCAGTTGCTACCACTTCTCCTCCCAGGTGACTGGCCAAAGGCCCCATGTCAATTATATAGTCTGCCTCACGCATCATCATTTCATCATGTTCCACTACTACTACGGTATTTCCCAAATCACGTAGTTCTTTCAACACCCTTATTAATCTCTCCGTATCTCTTGAATGAAGTCCAATAGACGGTTCATCTAATATATAAAGTGAATTGGTAAGATTACTACCCAGGCTACGGGTTAGTTGAATACGCTGACTTTCTCCGCCGCTCAACGAATTGGCCAATCGATTTAATGTAAGATACCCAAGTCCAACATCCATTAATGTCTTAATGCGGTGGTCTATTTCCAACAAAATCCGTTTGGCAATCTGTCTATCGTTCTCACTTAATTTTAATTGAAGAAACCACTGTTGTAAGTTGATCACTGGCATTTCGCATAATTCACCAATATGTTTATCACCTACTTTAATATACAACGCTTCTTTACGTAAACGATATCCATTACAATCCGGGCACAATGTTCTTCCCCTGTATCTTGACAACAACACCCTGTATTGTACTTTGTATAAATTTTGTTCAACCTCTTTAAAAAAATCATCTATGCCATGAACATATTCATTCCCCTTCCACAATGCCTCGTATTCCTTCTTACTGAGATCCTGTATTGGTTTATGAACCGGGAAGTCAAATTTCCTGGCTGCCTTTATAAATTGTTCTTTCCACAACCCTAATTTTTCTCCTTTCCACGGAGCCACAGCACCTTCAAAAACGCTTATGCGTTTATCCGGAATAACAAGATCTACATCAATACCCAATACCAATGAAAATCCTTCGCAGGTTGGACAAGCGCCAAAAGGGTTGTTAAATGAAAACAAGTTAGGTACCGGTTCTTCAAATACAATACCATCCAATTCAAAGCGATTTGAAAATTGCAATATCTTATCAGCATTTACTTCAATAAATACTTCACCCTCTCCTTCATAAAATGCAGTATTGACAGAATCTGCCATCCTGTGCTTATCATCCTCATCAAAATCCTTTACCACCAACCTGTCAATTAATAAATACAATTGCTTTTTTGATGAAGGTTTCCATTTCTTATCTTCCAGCAAATCTTCTATACGGAGAATATCTCCATCATACAAACGTGAAAAACCCTTTTGCAGCAATATGTTCAATTCTTCTTTAATGTCTCTGTTTTTATGCTGCCTGAAGGGAACCAGCACCAAAACTTTATCTGACTCGTTTAATTGTGTAATGGTATACACAACATCTGCCACATCATCTTTTTTCACTTCCCTGCCTGAAACCGGTGAGATTGTTTTACCAGCGCGTGCAAACAGTAAACGGAGATAATCATAAATCTCTGTCATACTTCCAACTGTGGAACGGGGTGTCCTCGTGATTACTTTTTGCTCAATGGCAATGGCAGGGCATAAACCTTTAATATAATCTACATCAGGCTTATTCATCCTGGCCATAAACTGCCGCGCATATGCACTAAGACTTTCAGCGTAACGACGTTGACCTTCTGCAAACAATGTGTCTATAGTTAGTGATGATTTACCTGAACCTGAAACACCTGTCACCACAATTAATTTATTACGTGGAATTTCTACAGAGACGTCCTTAAGATTGTGTACACGGGCACCCTTAATTATTATATTACCTTTTGAAGTCACGGCTTTTTCGCCTGAAATGACTTTTTTTTGTGTGTATAGTGTTGTCATAAATGGAATCAAACAAAAATATCGAAGTTTTACGATCCGGTTGAGTATTAACACTCAATTATGAAAACTGTTGCAATATTTTCTTATCAAAAGATTGTTTGTATAAAAAAAGTATTATTTTCGAAAAAGCAATTTGTACTATGAAATAACCAATAAAAACTTCCCGCCTATCGCCAATATGTACTTCTCTTAGATTTTATTTCCAGACTCTGTAACCATAATCCAATAATTTAAAAAACCGTAGAAGTTTATGAAATCTCTTTGCAAAAACACAGATCATGAATTGATCCATTCATTTATGGATGGTGACATGAATTCTCTTGAAACGTTGGTAATACGTCACAAGGACAAACTTTACACTTCAATTTTGTTCCTGGTGAAAGACAAATATCTTGCCGAGGATATTTTCCAGGATGTTTTGATTAAAATCATTGACACCATCCGTGGCGGACGTTACACCGAAGAAGGTAAATTTTTACCCTGGGCAATGCGCATTGCGCACAATTTATGCGTAGACCATTTCCGCAAAGTAAAAAGAACACCTGCTATCAAAACAAGTGATGACCGCGACATTTTTGAAGTACTTAATTTCACTGAAGACAGTGCGGAAACAAAAATGATGAAACGCCAGAGTCATGATCGCGTTCGTCGTATGCTGGACTTGTTACCTGAAGATCAACGCGAGGTAATTATTCTTCGTCATTATGCAGAATTGAGTTTCAAAGAAATTGCAGCTCTTACCAATTGCAGTATCAATACAGCGCTTGGAAGAATGCGTTACGGGTTAATCAACCTCAGAAAAATGATGGTTGAAAAACAGATTTCTTTATAATTCGTTTTTTGAAAAGATTAACTGTACCTTGAAAGCAGCTCAAACCATTAAGACTAATTTTACAGTTGAACTTACGAGATAAAAATATTGTCATTCTGGCCCTCCATCTGACCTTTTGAAAATTGTATGCTTGCTGTTAGAAGGCTGGTACAGAATGACGCCTAATTAAAAAACCCTCCTGAACAGAGGGTTTTTTTTTGAATACTAATCAATTTATTTTTTGCGTCAATGCTGTTTTAATATAATTGCCGGCGGGAGATTCTTACATTATCAAATATCCATATCGGTATTGCCTTCTCATTTAATTTTAGCAAAAGCATCCAATCCGCATTGCAACCAGGCCGCATACTCTTTTGCATTGGGTGTATACCCTACCGGCAAGTTCAATAATTTTTCATCTGATGAAATGATGGCATACAATGGCTGAGATGCATTGATAAAGTTTTCTGACTGTAAAGTGCCGAATTTATCGCCCACTGTTTTTATTGATTTCTTAGAGCCATCTTTACTGGTAAATAAAAACTGTTGATTTTCTGGCAATTGTTTTCTATCGTCTACATACAACGATACTAAAATAAAATTGCTTTCAATTAAGGTTTTCACTTTCTCGTCGGGCCATACATTTTCTTCCATCTTACGACAATTCACACAAGCCCAGCCGGTAAAATCTATCAATACGGGCTTACCCTGATTTTTTGAAAGCTGAAGAGCCTTTTCATAATCATTAACCAGGTTTGCTTCTACCCCTTTTCCTCTGGCCGAACCCTTGCCATAAATACTATAGCTGAGTGGCGGAGGAAATCCGCTGATGAACGAGCGATTGGCGTATTGAGTATTGGTTACACCCGGTAAAAGGTAGATTACAAATACAAGGAACAGCAATGCAATTCCAACTCTCCATTTACCCAATTTTTTTGGCGGAGGATCATGTTCAAATTTCAAAATTCCTAACAAGTATAGAATTAATGCAATGCCAACAATAATCCATAGCGCAAAAAATGTTTCCCGCTTTAATAATCCCCAGTGCTTTACCAAATCTGCATTTGAAATAAATTTAATTGCCAAAGCCAGTTCAATAAAACCAAACACAATTTTCACGGTGTTCATCCATCCGCCCGATTTGGGCAATGAAGAAAGCCAGTTGGGAAATAATGCGAATAATGCAAAAGGTAACCCCAAAGCCAGGCCGAAGCCAGCCATTGCAATTGTTAATTGAAGAGCCCCTCCATTCTGGTTCAATGCACCCACCAGTAAAGAGCCCAGTATAGGTCCTGTACATGAGAACGATACAATTGCAAGGGTAAGTGCCATGAAAAATATTCCTCCAACACTTCCTACACTTGATTTTGCATCTACACTGCTGGACAAATTACCGGGCAATCCAATTTCATAAAAGCCAAAAAACGAAATGGCAAAAAGAATAAAAACGGTTGCAAACAATAAATTCAGCCAGGCATTTGTTGAAATATTATTAAGTATCGCCGAACTTCCGGCATCCAGGAAATAGAAAGGCAGGCTCAATAAAATATAGATAAGGAAAATAAAAAAGCCATAGAGAAAAGCATTGGAAATGCCTTTCTTTTTGTTTCCCGATTTCTTGGTAAAAAATGAAACGGTTAATGGAATCATAGGAAAAGTGCAGGGCATAATCAAACCCACCAATCCGCCGATAAAACCTAATACAAAAATCCCCCATAAACTTTTTTTACCACTGTCTTCTCCGCCTGTACCACCGCAGTTGTTTACTGGTTTTGCAATATCTATCGCTGTACGCTTTAACGCATTGCCTGCGTTTTCCGATTCTTGCAAACCAGCTTGCTTGCTCACCAGATTACCAGCAGCATCGGATGAAAAACGAAAAGGCACTTCTTCAGGACCCACAACACTATCTCCCTTTATTGCCATGTATGCAACTACCCCATTGATGTCTTTAGATATTTCATTTAAATGAATCGTAAGTTTTAAATCAGCATCATTTTCAAAATATCGTATTTCAGTGTTACCCAGCAGCGCTTCCTTTTTTACAATTAAATTTCCCTGCTCACTTGTTTTAATAATATTTGCAAAAACCTGCGACGAAGAATCAAGCCTTATTCTTGTGTTGGGATCATCATCTTTCATAGTGGTGGAAAACAATCTCCAACCTTTGGCAATAGAGGCTTTGAGTGAAATTGTAAATTCTCCGGGAGAGGCTTTGCTGGCTGAGAATTTCCACTGAATTATTTTTTGAGCTGTAGTATCCTGCGCATTCAATCCTGCAATGATTAAACAAAACCCAATCGCAAATAAAATTCGTTTCATTTAGTGATATTAAAAAATAAGCGGCTTCTGCAAAGAACCCGCTTTTATTAAGATGATGATTGTCGCATAAAAGACTATCCGCCGATATTAACTTTAAATTCCACTGAGGAAGGTGGCAGACACTGGTTATCATTGCAAACCATAAAATCTACAGTACCCGCAAGACTTGTTTTGATATTCCCTTTTAATTTTACCAGCTGCACAAAGTCGACAGTTTTCTCATAAGACTGGGTAGAACCACCAAATACTTCTTCTTTCTTCTTTACTATCTTTCCAAACTCCTTTACTTTGCCATCTAAAATCACCAATGGTGTTTTTGTAAATTTGAAAGTTGTACCCAGGGGGCCATCTACGCCAGGATCCTGGGCATACATATGGTAGTTACTACCAATAGTTGCCGTCATGTGTACTTCGTAAGTCTTGTCTGCAATTTTTTTTGAAGAATAAACCCACTGCACCTGCTTAGCAGACTGCGCGTTGCTTACAATTGCCATACAACCCAATAAAACCAGTAAGTAAATTTTTTTCATGCCCATTATTAATTTCATACAAGAACGTAAAATATTGCCACAAAGGTCTGTAATGGTATCTTAATAAAAAACCAAAAAATGAATAAAAGCAGTATTTTATACCAGAACAGCGTGGCTTTGCATGAGTAAGTTTTTGAGCACCAAACGACCATCTGTATTTCCAAGTGATTCTGTACAGGCCCGCTCCGGATGTGGCATCATCGCAAATACGTTGCGATTCTTATTGCAGATACCTGCAATATTCCTGATGGCACCATTAGGGTTGGCCGACTCAGTTAATTTACCCAATTCATCGCAATAACGGTAAATAACCTGCTCATTTTTTTCAAGCGCATCAAGGGTTTGCTCATCGGCATAATACCTGCCTTCCCCGTGAGCAATAGGGATCTTTAGTACATGGTCTGAACCTAAGCCTTTGATAAAAACATTTTTGCAGATGAATTGCTGGTTGGCATTGCGCAACAAAATACCCGGCAGCAAATGAGACTCGCATAATATCTGGAAGCCGTTACATACCCCCAATACTTTACCACCTTTGTTTGCAAATTCAACCACACTTTGCATCATTGGACTGAAACGTGCTATGGCGCCACAGCGAAGGTAATCGCCATAAGAAAAGCCACCCGGTAAAATGATGCTGTCTTCTTTGGAAAACATGCTCAGATCTTTATCCTTGTGCCAGAGCATGATGACTTCCTGCCCGAGATCATTCTGCAACGCTTCCTGCATATCCCGATCACAATTGGAACCCGGAAATACAACAACACCAAATTTCATAGCTAAAATATTGATAAGTTGTAAAGGTAATTATTTGGGGGCAAATGATGAAGAGGTATATGGGTTCAGGTATAAGACGAAAAGGAAAAGCATTAAGGGGATGGAGGAATTGGGAATTAGTATTTAGGAAGATGCCAACAAATTACAAATTCTCGTCAATGTGTTGTATAATTTAGCATGATAACAAATGCGAAAATCACCCAGTGCATCAATAGTGGAAACCATCGTCCATTCGGATAAAAATAGGCTGCACCATGAAATGCTGCCAATGGTAATACTACTGGCAGCCAATGAAGATAATTGTTACCCGGGTTTACCATAATAATTAATACAGATACCATCAGCAGTGCCAGCAATAAGCTCCAGCTTTTACGCACCTGGATCAGCATTTTACCGAGATTGGTTTGCACATAATAAGCGCCGATCAAAAAAGGAATTACCATAAAAGCAATGCCACCAGTAACCCATAATGTTGCCGGTAATTTTGGAAGATGAAATGAAATGACTGGTACTATTTTTTTCCAGTCCCATTGATTACCGAGATAAAGAACAACAAATAAAAAATAATAGGGTGTCGTAAATCCAAGAAATGCTACCAGCCATTCTGTAACACGAAATGGCCTGGTTAGAATCAACGCAAAAACCAGTAAGGCAAGAAACACTACAGCCGGACTATAGATCAGGGGTAATATCCCTACCAACATACTAATGTTAAAAATGGCTGTTTTGGGGCTGTTGTGGTTATATAAATTGGTCATACGGTACCAGATCAAAATCAATAGCGAGTTAACCAGTAAGGGTGCAGAAAATAGATTCCATTCGTGCACCAGTGAAGTAATCAGCATATAAGACATGCCTACTAAAAAATTTGATCTTGGCAGTAGTTTGAGAGAGTTGGCAATGCGGTTAATAAGGGTTGCCTGGGTAAACAATAAAAGAAATGCAAGCAATGAAAAGATGATGGGTGCATTGGCTGCAACGGGCTGTAAATATTTTACAATTATATTAAAAATATAATTATCGCCTTCGTTGATTTTGGGATTTTCAGGATGCAGGAAAAAAGGGAATTTTAGAAACAAGCCATATATCAGCAATACAAAAGCATTACCCGGATTTTTTTGTTTAAAGATTCCGATCACCTGTCAGGATTTTGGATTTGGTTTAATATTCTATTTTAGCAAAACAAAGATAATTGCGGTAAAGGCATGGAACGATAATTTGTCTTCCACTCACTTGTTTACCATAACGCGCCATAAATTCATATCCCCTGTCAAGGTTCTTCAACGTTGCATTCCGGGTCACTTTTCCATCTGCGGCTATACTCTGATCATTCAATAACAATGTTCTCCGCTCATATAGATTAAACAGGAAATGAATTTCATCTCCGGTATTCATCAACTGGAAAGAAACCATATTATCAGTTTCATCATCAAACTGGCTCTTTGGAATGATGTTGCTCCATTCTACACCTCCTTCTTTATCATAAGAGAGAACCATGATGTTTTCCGCATGATAACGCGTAGTTGAATTATTGTTCCATCGGTTCCATGGATAATTTCCATATCCATAAGCCGGTGAATAATAATAATAATCCATGGGTGAAAGCCAGGGATTGCCACCGCCCAGGTAATCCCACCTGTTAAAGGGATTGCCTCGAGAGGAACTGAACTCCGATTCACTGATGACAAGATACCCGCCATCTTTCCGTACAACAATGTTTTTAATAAAAAAGTCGTTAAAAGCCATTCTTACTGAACCATCCTGACTTTTGGCACTAGACCTTAGATCCTCTGCAAAAACACTGCTGATATCTCTGATTTTCACGTTTTGACGCGTGTCCCATACTAACGAATACAGTCCTTCAATATTGCCACGTTTTTGCTTGTAAAAAAAAGCGTTTATCAGTGTTCTTTTGTTGGTATTGTCTGCCTTTAATTTAAGTTCATCCAATACTTTACCACCGAGATCTACATCTCGAAATGCAAAATCGCTCGAATCCGGATATTTTGTAATCAATGACAATTTGGTGATGTATTCATTGAAATTTGTACGCACAAATTTTCCAAAAACAAACTCGCCATCATTGGTAAGCAGAAAATCAGTGAAAAAATCATTTCTTTCTTCCATCGGAACACTCATCCTGTTCTTTGCCAGCATGGATAGGTTGTTATCGAACAGCAGTGTAGTAAACATAAAGTTCTTCTGATTTCTGCTGTTTATTTTAAAAACCATGATGCGCTTCTTATCATCGCTGTTAATGGTTGTGTAGATTTTATTATTTGCAGCAAAGCCTACCTGTGTTGTATCCAATTCAATAGGATCCATCATTTTTTTGCCCATAATGTCCATTTTGGCGGCCATGCAATGAACAATGCTTCTTTTCTGGTATTGATAAATCACATAAAAAAAATCCGGGTATGCAATAAAATCTACATTAATCAATTGCTGGTCCGGAGTAAATTCCAACGGCACTCTCTCCTTCAATTTCATATCATTGTCGTAGATACAAACAGCATCGTCATTACGGTTGGATTTATAAATCAGGAAATTCCCATTAAACTTACCAATGATTTCAAAATTGGTACGACGGCTGTCTTCTTTTTCGGGCTCTGAATACATAATCCGCGGCGCCTGTGCATTTAAAAAATGCGCGGTAAAAAACAACACGCATATTATCAGGTACTTTTTATACAGCATATAACTTTATTTCTGGTATTAAAATTACAGGATTACCCTTCAATTTATGAATTGTTATCTAACCTAACAGTTTAGCCGTTTAAAAAGATTTACCCTGGAAAGTAATTAGCATTTTTTTACAGCTTGCCGGTGAACTTTGCTGCTCTTATATCTGAATTGCATAAAAAAACGAATGAATGGTTTTTCGGTATACCTTTGTACCAGCGTCAGGACTCAAATCCTGACGCGTTTGTTATTAAGAAAGGATGAAACGAACAGTTGATAGTATTGAGAACGTACAAGTGTGCAGACAGACTGGCTCAAAATCTTTGTCAAACACACATCACAATCTTAAACCCTAATTAATAATTTCTCCATCGTGAGCAAACACATTAACATTAATAAAGTAAGTGCGGCAGGTTTAATTGTAGCGTTAGGAATTATTTACGGCGATATAGGAACATCTCCCCTCTATGTTCTCAATGCCATTACCAAAGGAAAAATTATTACAGAAGACCTGATTATAGGAAGCCTTTCCTGTATTATCTGGACACTTACATTACAAACCACTTTAAAATACGTTATCCTTACCCTCAAAGCAGACAACCGTGGGGAGGGTGGAATATTTTCTTTGTTTGCATTGGTACGCCGGCAGAAAAAATGGCTCGTACTACCTGCTATGATTGGTGGAGCGGCACTGCTGGCTGACGGTATTATTACACCTCCCATTTCCGTTACATCCGCGGTAGAAGGTTTGAGAAATATTCCCAGGCTTGAAAACATTGAAACCAATACCATCATTTTTATTGTACTGGGTATTTTAACGATTTTGTTTTTTTTGCAGCAATTTGGAACAGCTTCCATTGGAAAAATTTTCGGCCCTATAATGATGGTATGGTTTGGCATGATGGCCGTTTTGGGTATCATTCACCTGCACGAAGACTTTTCTATTTTTAAAGCGTTGAGCCCACACTATGCTATTAAATTACTTACCCAGTATAAAAACGGATTCTGGATACTGGGAGGCGTCTTCCTATGTACAACGGGTGCTGAAGCTTTGTATAGTGACCTGGGTCATTGCGGCAGGAACAATATCCGTTACTCCTGGATATTTGTGAAATCCTGTCTCATATTGAACTACCTGGGCCAGGGCGCATGGTTATTGACTCAACATAATGGAGATAAGATTACAGAAAAAATGATTGGTGAAGGATTCAATCCTTTTTACGGCGTAATGCCAGAATGGTTTGTAATACCGGGAATCATTATTGCAACAGCTGCCGCCATCATTGCCAGCCAGGCGTTGATAAGTGGTTCGTTTACTTTGATCAGCGAAGCCATGCGATTGAATCTATGGCCCAAAATGAAAGTGGTTTTTCCAACGGAAGAACGCGGACAAATCTATATTCCTGGAATCAACTTTCTATTGTTCTTCGGTTGCTGTGGTATCGTTTTGCATTTCAGGGAATCAACCAATATGGAAGCAGCATACGGACTTGCCATCACTTTGTGTATGATAGCAACTTCTATTCTATTTTCCAATTATCTTGTTACAAAAAGAGCAGCTTCCTACTTAATTTACCTGTACCTGATGGTTTATTTTACCATTGAGTCCAGTTTCCTCTTTGCAAACCTGGATAAATTTCCACATGGTGGTTATGTAGCATTGCTGGTAGGTGGTGTACTGTTTGCAATTATGTATATCTGGTACAGGAGCCGGAAGATCAAGAATCGTTATGTGGAATTTGTACGCTTAGAACATTATATACCGCAGATCCAGGAATTAAGCAACGATAAAAGCGTTCCAAAATACGCCACGCACCTGGTGTACATGACCAGTGCCAATAATCCCAAGGAAATTGAACATAAAATCATTTATTCCATTCTCAATAAAAAACCGAAACGTTCCGATATTTACTGGTTTGTGCATGTAGATACTGTTGATGACCCTTACACCAGTGAATATAATGTTGAACATATTATACCCAATGATATTATACGTGTTGAGTTTAAACTGGGATTCAGGATGGAACCCAAGATTAATATTATGTTTAGAAAAGTGGTAGAAGACCTTGTTCAAAATAAGGAAGTAAATATTACGAGCCGCTATGAAAGCTTAGAACGCAATAATGTGGTGGGTGATTTTCAATTTATAGTGATGGAGAAATACCTTAGCCAGGACAATGAACTACCCTTCTTTGAAAGAGTGATTATGAAATTATATTTCTGGCTGAAAGAATGGAGTTTATCGGAAGAGCGTGGCTTTGGTCTTGATCCTTCCAATGTTGTCATAGAAAAATTCCCGTTGATAGTAGCGCCTGTACAGGGTGTTAAACTCAAACGTGTTTATTATAACGAAGAAGAAAATTTTAATTCCGTCATTTAAACTGATGCAGCAAATAACTCCTGCCCGGTTGAAGGCTCAATTAGCCGCGGGTGAATCCATTCAATTAATAGATGTTCGGGAAGAATACGAACATAATACATTCAATATAGGCGGTGAACTGGTTCCTTTATCGGAACTTTTTGAACACAGTGCAAAGATTGAAAGGGAAATACCCGTAATTGTCTATTGTAAAATGGGTATCCGCAGCCAGATTGCCATACAGCGGCTGGAAGAAAAATTTAAATTCAACAATCTTTTTAATTTACAGGGTGGGCTGGAAGCATGGAAAAAACAATAGCAGGTGGATCTCAATATAAATATTTCCAGCACTTTAAATAATTTACCGAAAGCGGATCATCTTGTACAAGCGTATTCAATTGTTTTACTGAAATAATTCAGGACGAGCCACCCATTAAGGCTTCAAACTTGGAATCAAGGTTTAGGGTGATCCACCCCTTTGGGTTTTCACAAGCTACTGCAATCTTTTCCTTTATCTTAGAACTTATAATCAAGCCCATTGTCATCCACCATTCTCTACATTCTAGGAATTATAGTATTTCTATCTGTTCTGGTATATTTTTTCCAGGAAAAATTTATTTTTCGCCCGGAGAAACTAAAGCAGGATTTTGAATTCAAATATGATGCACCTTTTAAGGAGTTGTTTTTTGATGTAATGCCGGGTGTGCGGATCAACGGACTTCATTTTTACCGCGAAGCACCTAAAGGTTTGATCCTTTATTTTCATGGCAATACAAGAAGTATCAAAGGTTGGGCCCGTTACGCAAAAGATTTTTACAGGTATGATTATGATGTGGTATTGGTTGATTACCGCGGTTTTGGTAAGAGCACCGGCAAAAGATCGGAGAAAGATATGTTTTCAGACATGCAGTTTGTTTATAATAAATTACTAATTCAATACCCGGAACAACATATCCTTGTTTACGGAAGAAGTATCGGCAGTGGCTTTGCCAGTAAGATCGCATCTGATAACAATCCACGTTACCTGATATTGGATGCGCCCTATTATAATTTTACAAAAGTAGTAGAACGATTTTTACCTTTTCTTCCCGTGCAATTTATTTTGTTGTATAAGCTGCGCACCGACAAATGGATTAAACATGTTAATTGTCACACGTATATTATTCATGGCACAAAAGACAGGTTGATTCCCATCCGGCACAGTGAAAAACTTCAACAACTGAATCCCCATAAAATTACACTGATCCGTATCAGCGGTGGCAAGCATAATAATTTACCTTCGTTTCCAGAATACCACAATTTTATCAGGGATATACTGAAGTACTGATGCCATGAATAAAAAGAGATTGTTTCGCTGGTTAAAAGTTTTCTTGTTGTTATATGGAGTAGTTGGGATTGCCATTTATTACCTGCAGGACTATATATTGTTCAGGCCCGTAAAAGTAGACCGGCAGCAACCTTATCATTTTACTATTCCATTCAAAGAGTTAAATATTCCGTACGACAATCAAACAAATATCAGCATCGTTCAATTTAAAGAAACGGACCATCCCAAAGGAGTTGTTTTATATTTTCATGGCAACCGGAGGAATATAGGTCGTTATGAAAAATATGCGCTCAATTTCACCGGTATGGGTTATGAAGTTTGGATGATAGATTATCCTGGTTACGGAAAAAGCACGGGACCGCTCACTGAGCAGCGCCTGTATGATTTTGCGGAACAATTTTACAAACTGGCACAAATGAGGTTCGCCAATGATAGTATTGTTATCTATGGGAAAAGCCTGGGTAGTGGTATTGCCACCTGGCTGGCTTCCCGTAAAAATTGTAAAAGATTGATTCTCGAAACTCCTTATTATTCTATCACGTCTTTGTGCAAACGCTATTTTCCTATATATCCCATAGAAAGATTAATTCATTATAAAATTCCAAGTTACCAGTATTTGAAGGAAGTCACGGCGCCGGTTACTATTTTTCACGGCACATCAGACTGGGTGATTACTTATAACAACGCCCAAAGACTTATACCATCTTTAAAAAAATCTGACGAGTTTATAACAATACCGGGGGGCAGTCACAACGATTTGAATAATTTTCCATTGTTTCATCATAAACTGGATTCGCTGCTTGCAATAAAATAATATGCTTTTCTATTTCTGAAGCCTGATGTGGCAATGCCTGATTTATATAACGCTCACTTGCACTTCCTGCTGCTATTCCAATTCCCACTAGCCACTAGCTACTCACACTGGCACCACATTCGAACTCCTGTTCTTCTTAATTCTATCTGGCACAGCAGCTATAATTTCTTCCTTTAATGCCTCTATCAATCGCTTCTTAACAAAATCCCTGTGTACAACAATGCTAACTTCCCGCATAGGGGCAGGCTTTTTAAAATGTCTGATCAAATGCATTTGCTTGGGAGACATATCAAGTGTAGTTAGTTCCGGTAAGATAGTGATACCATCATTTAACTCTACCATACGCCTTAGGGTTTCTATGCTGCCGGCTTCATATTCGAAATGACTGCTGAGTTCGCTGGACCTTCTCAATTCACATAAATTTACAATCTGCGATCGGAAACAATGTCCCTCTTCCATCAACCATAGTTTATTGGGATCAATATCCTGGGGCAGGACATAGGTTTTATGATAGGCGCTGTTCTTTTTTGAAACATACGCCAGCAATTCTTCATAGAATAAAACATGTTCCTTTATTCCATTTTCCTGTAAAGGTGTTACCAATATACCCACGTCAATACGTCCTTCTCTTAGCCGGTTGACAATGTATTCCGTCATCATTTCATTCACCACCAGTTTTACCTGCGGGTATTTTTTATTGAAGCCCTGTACAAATAAGGGTAACAGGTAGGGCGCTAAAGTGGGTATAATACCGATTCGCAATTCTCCTGTAATGACTCCTTGTTTTGCCTGTGTAATTTCACCAATTACATTTTTCTCTGCCAATATTTTTCTTGCCTGTTCAATGATTTCTTTTCCTGCTTCTGTAGGAACAACGGGCTGTTTGCTGCGGTCAAAAATTTTCATACCCAACTCCTCTTCCAGTTTTTGTATTTGCATACTTAGTGTGGGTTGCGCAACAAAACAACGATCAGCGGCAGTAGCGAAATGACGAAAGGTATCCAGCGCCACTAAATATTCCAGTTGTACAAAAGTCATAATATAGTTTTTATCTATAAGGATATAAAATTAATCAATTTGAATTATAGTTGCTTTAAACGAACTTTACCAGATAACATTCATTTCTAACACATAAAATATCTCACAATGAGCGAAGAAAAAAAACTAACAACCGCTTCAGGTATTCCTTATTATTATAATGAGGATACGCAAAGCGTAGGCGCCAGGGGGCCGTTGTTATTACAGGATTTTATTCTGCACGAAAAGATGGCACATTTTAACCGCGAACGTATTCCGGAAAGAGTAGTACATGCAAAAGGTTCCGGCGCTTTTGGCACCTTTACCGTTACACATGATATTACCAAATACACAAAAGCGAAAATATTTAATACCATTGGTAAAAAAACAAGAGTGCTGGCAAGGTTCTCAACTGTAGGCGGAGAAAAAGGCAGCGCCGATACAGAACGTGATCCGCGTGGTTTTGCAATAAAATTTTATACCGAAGAAGGCAACTGGGATTTAGTAGGTAATAATACACCTATCTTTTTTATTAAAGACCCGAAAAAATTTGGTGATTTTATTCATACACAAAAAAGGGATCCTTATACCAATTGCAAAAGCCCCGCTATGATGTGGGATTACTGGAGCCTGAACCCGGAAAGCCTGCACCAGGTAATGTTTCTGATGAGTGACCGTGGTACGCCTTACGGTTACCGCCATATGAATGGATATGGCAGCCATACATTCAGTTTTATCAATGCTTCCAATGAAAGGCATTGGGTAAAGTTTCATTTTAAAACTGCGCAGGGTATTAGAAATTTCAGCAATGATGAAGCTGCGCACATGAAGAGTGTGGACATGGATTTCTCTCAGCGTGATTTAGTAGAAGCCATTGATAAAGGTGCGTTTCCAAAATGGAATGTAAAAGTACAAATCATGACTGAGGCGGAGGCAAAAACATACAAATGGAACCCATTTGATTTAACCAAAGTTTGGAGCCATAAAGATTTTCCGTTGATTGATCTTGGTGTAATGGAGCTGAATGAAAATCCGAAAAACTATTTCGCTTCTATTGAGCAATCCGCGTTTGCACCGGCGCATGTGATAGATGGTATTAGTTACTCTCCCGATAAAATGTTACAAGGACGTTTGCTTTCTTACCCGGATGCACACCGCCACCGCCTGGGTGGTAATTATGAGCAGATACCAGTCAACCGTTGCCCATACGCGGTAAACAATTATGAAAGAGACGGACAAATGCGTGTAGATGATAACGGTGGCAGTGGCCCGAATTATTTTCCCAATAGTTTTGATAATATAAAAGCAGATGAAGCCTACAAACAACCCGCCTGGGAGCTGGATACAACAACAGCGGACTGGTATAGCCGCAATGGTGAAGGCGAAAATGATCATTATACCCAACCTGGTATTTTTTACCGTGAAGTATTGAGTGCACAGGATAAGAAAAATCTCGTCAGCAATATTGTAGGTGCTATGAGCGGAATTAGCGGGCCAAAGAAAGCGGATATTGTAAACAGGCAATTATGTCATTTCTTTCGTGCAGACATAGGATTGGGTATGGCCATTGCGCAAGCTTTGGGTGTGAACCCCGAAGAAGCAATGCCTAAGCAGCATGCTAAAGAATCATTGGCAACTGTATAGCACATGAAAAATCACACACATAAAAAAATCCCGTCGGTAAGACGGGATTTTTTATTCAATAGCATTAGAAAAATCACTTATAAATTTACTCTTCCAAAGAAACTTTATTCTTTCCAACTTTCAACTTATATCCTACACCTGATTTTAACGCGTAATTTTCATTTTCATGACTCACGGGGAAACCAAAACAAACCGGGTAATCATATTGCCTGATAACATCTTGTATTATCTCATACACAGATTTGCCAAAAGGCCTTTCAGTATCCGATACATCAGAAAAACCACCAATTATCAAACCGGCCAGTTTATCCAGTTTACCGCTTCGCTTCAATTGGTACATCATACGATCTACTTTGTACAAAAGCTCCCCGGTATCTTCCAGGAACAATATTCTTCCTTTTGTTTTTATTTCTGATGAAGTTCCTATTAAATGCGTAATCAATGTAAGATTGCCCCCCACTAATTCTCCCACGGCTTCTCCGCGTTTATTGAATTCATGCGTTGCACAATCATATTTTGCTTTCTTTCCTTCAATAGCATTTTTTAAAGACTGAATAAATTCATTTTCTGCCCCTCCATTATTAAATGCAGCAGCCATTGGCGCATGTAAAGTTGCTATTTTATAGTTGCTGTAAATATGTGCATGCAAAATGCTGATGTCACTAAACCCGATGATCCATTTGGGACAATGTTGGAATGCCGTAAAATCCAATTGATCAATAATTCTTCCAAGTCCATAACCACCGCGACCACAAAGTATGGCTTTGATACTGTCATCATCCAGCATAGCCTGCAACTCATCAGTTCTTTCTTCATCTGTTCCTGAAAAATAATTTTCGGATGCACTGCCGAGGGTTTTACCCACCATTACATTATAACCCCAGTCATGCAGGGTATCAATACAGGTCTGCGCTTTTTCTGCTTCCATATAACCGGCCGGACAAGTGATGCCGATTGTATCTCCCCGTTGTAAATATTCCGGAATCTTAACCATAATTAATTTCTTTTGTAACTATACTTCTTTTACTAAACAAGCATCTTCTTTTATTTCCAGCCTGTGCCTGATGCCACATTTCAATGCAAAATTATTTTTTTGATGTCCTACCGGAAAATCAAAACAAACCGGGTACTTATATCCTTTTATTTTCTCCAGTACTATTTCCTGCAACGTCTTTCCGAACTCTTCTCCAATATCATCTGGTTTGATTTTAAAGCCGCCAATCATCAGCCCTCTTAACCCGGAAAGTTTACCAGTTCGTTTTAAATTCCAGAACATGCGATCAATGCTGTATAAATACTCACCGGTATCTTCTACAAACAATATTTTACCCATTGTATTGATATCAGATTTTGTTCCTGCCAAAGACTCCAGGGTTTTAAGATTGCCACCCACCAATACTCCTTCTGCGCTACCCGTTTTATTTTTTTCATTAGCACTGAAACTATACTTCATTTTTTCTCCCATCAGGCATTGCCGGATAGACAGAATGGTTTCGATTTGCGCAGGCTCCGCTTTACTCCAGTCATCCGGAAAACTATTACACATTTTGGAATGAATGGATGCGATGCCATGATTTCGGTTAAGATGTGAGTGAATGACTGTTATGTCGCTAAATCCAATGATCCATTTTGGATGTTCCACCAGTTTGCTGAAATTAAGCTTATCAATTATTCGCACCGCACCATAACCACCACGGGCACACATAATTGCTTTTATGCTTTTATCATCCAGCATGTCCTGAAAATCTGAAGCCCGTTCTTCATCAGTTCCCCCAAATGTGAAATCACGTTTGCCGATGCTGCTACCAACCCGTATTTTGAAACCCCAGCTTTCCATTTGTTGCAGGGCCGGTTGAATTTCAGGCAATGTTATAAAACCAGCCGGGCTTGTTATGCCAATTGTATCGCCGGCTTTCAGGTATTTGGGTGTAATCAGCAAGTTATCTGCATCATCATCCTTAATAATATGGTCCGTTGCCAATGAGGGTAATGTAACACCGGCGGCAATGACGGAGGAAAGAAAATGCTTACGCTTCATGCCTTAAAGTTATCGGAAATCAACCATTTTGGTGTTGGTTTGGATTACGGTATTTTTGCAGGCCTATTTACTTCCCGTCAGGATATTTTTTTGTGATGTTGAATCGGGGCTTAGTTGAACAACTATTTACTGAAATAGTGTTCAACACTCTTCCGACAAGCGTTAATTGGTGGGGCAACAAAAGTTAAATAGAAATTCAAAAGCCTGGTTCAAATAAAGAAGAACAAATGACAATGAAAGATTACAAAAGAATTTTGGTTACAGCGGCATTACCTTATGCAAACGGGCCAGTACATATAGGTCACCTGGCGGGTTGTTATATACCTGCGGATATCTATGTACGTTATCAGCGGGCTCAAAAAAGAGATGTAAAATTTATAGGAGGAAGCGATGAACACGGGGTGCCGATTACCATTCGGGCAATGAAAGAAGGTGTAACACCCCAGCAAGTGGTGGACAAATACCATGCACTGATCAAAGAAAGCTTTGAACAAATGAATATTTCATTTGACATTTATTCCCGAACCTCCAATAAAGTGCATCACGAAACGGCGTCTGCATTCTTCAGCAAATTGTATAACGATGGCTTGTTTGAAGAAAAAGAAACCGAACAGTATTATGATGAGACCACTAAAACGTTTTTGGCTGACCGTTATATTATTGGCACCTGCCCGGTTTGTGGCAATCCCAATGCCTATGGTGATCAATGCGAACGTTGTGGTTCTTCATTGAGTCCGGAACAATTGATAGAACCACGCAGTGCTTTGAGCGATGCGGTACCGGTAAAAAGAAAAACCAAACACTGGTATTTTCCCCTGCAGCAATATGAACCCTGGCTAAAGGAGTGGTTGATTGAAGGACATAAAGAATGGAAGAATAACGTATACGGACAGAGTAAAAGCTGGCTGGATAGCGGCTTGCAATCACGGGCCATGACGCGCGATAGTAACTGGGGCATCAAGGTACCACTTCCCGATGCTGAAGGAAAGGTATTGTATGTTTGGTTTGATGCTCCGATAGGATATATTTCTGCCACCAAAGAGTTAACTGATAAATGGGCAGATTACTGGTGTAAAGAAGATACCAAACTGGTTCACTTTATTGGTAAGGACAATATTGTTTTTCATTGCATCATTTTTCCGGCAATGCTTAAAGCACATGGCAATTTTGTATTACCTGACAATGTTCCTGCCAATGAATTTTTGAATATTGAAGGAGAAAAAGTTTCTACCAGCCGCAACTGGGCCGTATGGGTAAACGAATATGTAAAAGACTTTCCGGAACAGCAGGATGTACTGCGATATGTACTTTGTGCAAATGCGCCGGAAACCAAAGACAATGACTTTACCTGGAAAGATTTCCAGGACAGGAACAACAGTGAACTGGTAGCTATTTTCGGAAATTTTGTAAACCGTGCTTTTGTTTTAATGCACAAACTCTGCAATGGAAAAGTGCCGCCTTTGCACAAAGACATACTGGACGAAAAGGATGCAGCTCTCTTACAGGAAATTGAATATGCAAAACCCAAAATTGAAAACCTGCTGGAGCAATATAAATTCAGGGAAGCATTGTTTGAAGTGATTGATCTTGCCCGGAAGGGAAATAAATACATGCAGGAGAAAGAGCCATGGATTGTTGCGAAGCGTTTGGTTGAAAATCCAAAAGCGCAAAGTAGTATCGACAATTGTTTGCATATATGCCTTCAGTTAACTGCTAACCTGGCTATCTTCATCAATCCATTTTTGCCTTATACAGCAAAGAAGTTATTACACATGATGAAAGTGGTTGAAAAAATGCTGGATTGGGAGAATGCTGGCAAGACAAATCTGTTAAGCGTTGGCTACAGTTTAAGAGAACCTCAATTGCTGTTTCGCAAGATTGAAGACGAAGAGATAAAAGCACAGGTGGAAAAGTTGAAAGCGGGATTGGTGAAATCGGTCAGCAGTGAGCCTTCAGCATTGGGCCAGGAAGGTGCAGCGCTCAAAGCAGAAATTATCTATGATGATTTTGCAAAACTTGATTTGAGAGTAGGAACCATTGTTGCCGCAGAGAAAGTTGCGAAAACAGATAAGCTGTTGAAACTGGAAATTGATCTGGGTTTTGAAAAAAGAATCATTGTGTCTGGTATAGCTTTGCATTTTAGCACGGAAGCAATTATTGGTAAACAGGTAGTAGTGGTTGCTAATCTCGCACCGCGTAAAATGAAGGGTATAGAAAGCAATGGAATGATTTTGATGGCAGAAGACCAGGAAGGTAAACTACATTTTGTAAAACCTGAAAATGCAATCAACCCCGGGGCGGGCGTAAGTTAAAAATATGCCGGACAAAATAACGAGCTTAATTACAGTATGAGTTAAGCCTTTTTTGTAATTAAAATTTCGGCTATGCAACAGCGAGATAGCGGGCCAGTTTCTCGTGGAGATCTTCCGGGCGGAAGGGCTTGGAAATATAATCATTGAAACCTTTATTGATCAGTTGCGCTTGTATATTTTCGAATACTGCGGCAGTAAATGCAATAACCGGAATGATTTTATTCTCCCGGCGGATGTGTTCCAGCAATTCAAAGCCATCCATTACAGGCATATCAAGATCTACCAGCAACACATCATATTTACCATCATTGAATTTATCCAGTGCTTCTTTACCGTTAACGGCTTCTGTAATCATTACACCCCAACGCTCCAGTACCGCTTTTGCAACAAACATATTGAACACATTGTCTTCGGCAACCAGTACATTCAATCCTTTTAAGCTACACAGGTTTTCTGCCAGTGTTTCATTAACATAAGAAACTTGTTCATGAACAACATCCAGCTGAATGGTAAAATAGAATAAACTTCCTTCCCCTGGTTTGCTTTCAACCTGCAATTTTCCGCCAAATAATTCAACAATTTTTGAACTAATGGAAAGGCCCAGCCCGGTTCCTCCGAATTTCCTTGTTGTGGCTGTATCTACCTGGCTGAACCTGTCGAATATCATCTGTTGCTTGTCTTCCGGAATTCCGATACCAGAGTCTTTTACAGCAAAACGTATTGTACAGGCGTTGCTATTCTGGGTTATATGACTTACGGAAATTTCAACAATACCAACTGTTGTAAACTTCAAAGCATTGGCAATAAGGTTACTTAACACCTGGCTCAGTCTTGTTTGGTCACTAATATAATTGCATTGCAATTTTTCATCAAATCCAATTTTAAAACCGATTCCTTTTTCATCAAATTGCTTTTCAAACAACTGGTGAATATTGTCCACCATTGCTTTCAAATTGAATGTCTCTTTTTCCAGTTCCATTTTACCCACTTCAATCTTACTGAAGTCCAGGATATCGTTGATGAGACTGAGCATGTGCTCAGATGAATACTTTAAAACGTTGAAATATTTTTTCTGTTCTGGCAGCAAACTTTCCTGTAACAACAGGTTGGTTGTGCCGATGATACCATTTAACGGCGTTCTGAGTTCATGACTCATATTGGACAAAAATTTGGTTTTCACCAATACAGCCTGCTCTGCTTTCTCTTTAGCAACCTGCATATCCGCCCGTGCCTGTTTGATTACACTGATGTCCAGGATGTTTATCTTCTTAAATTGTATCCCTTCGTTCATTAATGGTACTACACTTATGTATCCGGCAAATATTTTATCGGCTGCTTTGCAGGAAAGTTCTCCCTGCCAGGATGTATTGGGTTTAAGCAACAGGTTTATTTCATCTTCTTTTGCTTCCGTTTTATCCAGAAAGTGCAGCAATGGAATACCTACTATTTCTGATTTGTTTGTTTTGCCAAACAACTCAATACTGCGCATATTGCAATCCGTTATTATTCCTGAATTTTCTGTTACTATGAAAATAGCGTCCAAAGAGGTATTATAAATAGAGTCGAGAAAGATTTGCTTATTAACCAATACCGTTTCCTTCAGAAAAACATCTTTAACCATTGAATAAGAGAAAGAGCCTCCAACAACAAATGATATGAAAGCATTTGTAAACAAGTTAATGGTTCGATCTTCGCCTTTTATGGATTGCAGGAAACTTTCTTCCGGGCAAAATGTAAATGTAACCACCAATGCGATGAAAGTAAAGCTATAAACAATCAGTAAATCTTTGGAGTTTTCTTTAACGCATACAAAATTTACTATGATTACAATAATAAAGTAATGGAAATAGGCGCCAGATGAAGTACCCTCAACATAGTTGAGCCCGAGAACCACCATAATTACAAAAAAGAAAAAACTCAGCCTTGCCGTACGCAGTTTATTCCTTCGAATAAAAAAACTCAGGCCAATCATGGATATAGATGCAAACGAAGTGATAGCAAAACTGTAATTAAGTCCGGAGAAAAAATTAAACAAAGAAGAAACAAAAAATACAATGAAAATAGTAACCTGCAGCAATTTCAGACGATCTATGTAGCGGTGTCCATCTTTATAAACGCCTACTACAAACCAACCTGCCATACGCTTCAGGAATGAACCGGGGGTTGCATTTTTCTGATCTTCTTTCATACTTAGTTCGATATGAACGCTTACTATTGGCATAATAGTGCTTAAAAAGTGCTTTAAGTATCTTGAAAGAAAAAAAAGTTTAATAAGTACATGTAAATACTTATATACATTTAGGTAATAATGGAATCCGTCGTTATGGGGTAATGGCAATTACGGATAGGATAAAATATCAAACCCACTATTAAGAATTATATTTTTGCTTTTAATAAATAATAATTTATATGAAATCAGGGTTTATTGGTCTCGGTAACCTGGGCACGCCAATCGCAATAAATTTAACGAAGGCTGGAAAGGAAATAGCTGTTTATAACCGCACGGTTTCGAAAACTGAACCGCTTATTGCAGTGGGCGCCGAACATTGCGATAGTATTGCAGCACTGGCAAAAGAATGTTCTATTGTTTTTACTATCGTATCAGATGATACCGCATTGAAGAGTATTTGTGAAGGCCCGGGTGGACTTATTGCAAACCTGGCTCCCGGAAGTATTCATATTTCAATGAGTACTATACTGCCGCAGACGGCTGCGGAATTATCATTGCTTCATCATCAAAAACAGCAACATTACCTGGCAGCTCCAGTTTTCGGAAGACCAGAAGCTGCCAGCGCAAAGAAATTAAATTTTGTTGTATCGGGAACTTCTGATGCAATCAGGAAACAAGTTGAGCCAATGCTTAAAGATGCTGGCGCGGCTGCTATTTATGATTTTGGCGATTTGGTAACCACTGCCAATACTATAAAACTCTGTGGCAATTTTTTAATCGCGTCTGCATTGGAAGCAATTGGTGAAAGTATTGCACTTGCAACATCCAGCGGTGTAAATGCGTCGGCCATGTGGCAAATGTTTACGCAAACATTATTTAATACAGCTTTATACCAAAACTATAGCAACATAATTCTTGAGCAAAAATTTCAACCCGCTGCTTTTACAGCAAAGCTTGGTTTGAAAGATATGAACCTTGTATTACAACAAGCCAACACTGTAAAGGAAGAAATGCCTCTGGCAATGCTATTAAAAAACAATATGCAATTGCTGGTCGATAAAGGAAATGAACAGATTGACTGGAGCGCTGTGGCAACAGGCCCCCGAAAGATGTAATCTTCATCATTGTTTCTAAAAGATCGCATTTCTCAGCATTGTATATTTCATTGAAAAGATTTTTATACTACCTTCGATATTAATAGTTGTTTAACTAACTAATTTTCACGTATGTCAAAAAGAATCATTAAAAAAGTGGCAGTACTGGGAAGTGGTGTAATGGGCAGTCGCATTGCCTGCCACTTTGCAGGAATCGGACTACAGGTATTGCTGCTGGATATGGCACCCAATGAGTTGACAGAAACTGAAAAAGCAAAAGGCTTATCATTGGATCAACCGGCAGTAAAAAACAGGATAGTGAACGATGCACTCGCATCTGCTGTGAAATCTAACCCTTCCCCTGTTTATCATAAGGACGTACTAAAGAAAATCAGGACCGGCAATTTTACCGACAATATAAAGGACATTGCAGGTTACGATTGGATCATTGAAGTAGTAGTAGAACGATTGGATATTAAGCAATCAATTTTTACAGAAGTTGAAAAATACCGCAAGCCCGGAACATTGATTACCTCCAATACTTCGGGCATTCCTATTCACCTGATGGCGGACGGCAGAAGCGATGATTTTAAAAAACATTTTTGCGGAACGCATTTTTTTAATCCCCCGCGATACCTGCGTTTGCTGGAAATCATTCCAACTCCGGATACAGATAAAGAAGTCATTGATTTCTTAATGCATTACGGCGACCTTTACCTCGGCAAAACAACTGTATTATGTAAAGACACGCCTGCGTTTATTGCCAACCGTATTGGTGTGTACGGTATTATGGCCATATTTGGCCTGGTAGAAAAAATGGGATTGACCATTGATGAAGTGGATGCATTGACCGGTCCTATCATTGGCAGACCAAAATCAGCAACCTTCAGAACTGCTGATGTAGTAGGTATTGACACCCTGGTGAAAGTTGCCAAAGGTGTTGCTGATAACTGTCCGGGAGATGAGCAACGATCTGCATTTACGATTCCTGGCTGGTTGGAAAAAGTGGTTGCTAATAGTTGGTTGGGAGATAAGACAGGACAAGGGTTTTTTAAGAAAATGCCCCCCAATTCAAAAGGAGAAAAAGAAATTTATGTTTTAGATCTGAAAACCCTTGAATACAAACCCCGGGTAAAACCAAAGTTCACTACAATAGAAACGGCCAAACCTATCGACGATTTAAAAACGAGGATAAAAATGCTTTGCCAGGGATCTGATAAGGCAGGTGAATTCTACCGGCATTTTCATTATGGATTGTTTTCTTATATATCGCACCGTATCCCCGAAATCAGCGATGAACTTTATCGTGTAGACGACGCTATGATGGCTGGATTTGGGTGGGAAATAGGTGCATTTGAAAGCTGGGATGTTTTGGGTCTCGCAAAAACAACTGAAGCAATGAAACAGGAAGGGTATGCTGTTGCGAGCTGGGTTGATGACATGATTGCAGCTGGTGCAAAAAGTTTTTACAAGCTTGAAAATGGAAAGCGGTTGTATTACGACGTTAGCAGCAAAAGCTATAAGACACTGCCCGGCGGTGATGCTTTTATTGTTATGAAAAATTTTGAAAATGAAACCGTTTGGAAAAACAGCGCCTGCAGGACTTATCATTTGGGAGATGATGTATTGGGATTGGAATGGTATACAAAGATGGGAAGCATTGGTGGTGAAGTGTTGGAAGGGATTCAGAAATCAATTGCATTGGCAGAAGAAAAATATAAAGGGTTGGTAATTGCCAATGAAGGAGCTAATTTTTCCGCTGGTGCCAATGTTGGAATGATTTTTATGCTGGCAATCGAACAGGAATATGATGAACTGGACATGGCCATCCGGCTTTTTCAAAATACCATGATGCGGGCCAGGTATTCTGCCGTACCCGTGGTTACAGCACCACATGCATTAGCGCTGGGTGGTGCCTGTGAGTTAAGCCTGCACAGTGATAAAGTTTATGCAGCGGCTGAAACATATATAGGTTTGGTTGAATTAGGAGTTGGACTGATACCGGGTGGTGGTGGAACCAAAGAGTTTACATTGCGTGCCGCCGATGAAATGCATGAAGATGAACCAGAAACGATTACGCTGAAGAATCGATTCTTAACCATTGCCACAGCCAAAGTGGCTACCTCAGCATTTGAAGCATATGATTTGGGAATATTAAGAAAAGGACACGACGAAATCAGTATGAACCAGGGTAGAAGAATTGCTGATGCAAAAAAATCGGTGATTGAAATATTTGAAGCGGGGTATACTGAACCCGTACAAAGAACAGACATAAAAGTATTGGGACGCTCAGCCCTTGGAGCACTGTACGCAGGTATCAACGGAATGAAAGTTGCCAATTACGCCACCGAACATGATTCAACAGTCGCAAAAAAACTGGCTTTTGTAATGTGCGGGGGCGATTTAAGTGAACCAACTCTTGTATCCGAACAATATATACTCGATTTGGAAAGAGAGGCCTTTTTAAGTTTAACTGGTGAAAAGAAAACACTGGAAAGAATACAAAGTGTATTGAAAGGTGGCAAGCCCATTAGAAACTAAGAAGTTTTTTATAACCTGGATAAATAGTAAAAATTTTATCACAGGTTAGACAGATAGTTATTTACATACTAACTTCAAAAGCAAAATCCTTTATATTGTCAGTCTTAACTTTACAAAACATCAGCAAATCTTATGGAAAGATACAGGCGCTGAAAAATCTTTCCTTCGAAATACCGCCTGGTTGTGTATTTGGCGTATTGGGTCCCAATGGCAGCGGAAAAACTACTTTGTTAAGTATTATCCTGGACGTGCTCAAGGCAGATACCGGTAATTTCTTATGGTTCGACAAACCAGGTTCTCCGGAACAGCGAAAAAAAATTGGTTCTTTACTGGAGACACCTAATTTCTATCACTATCTCTCCGCAGTAAACAATTTAAAAATCACCAACAGCATCAGTGGCCGGGGCAACCTGCAGCTTATTGATACAGTACTTGAAAAAGTAAAATTATTCGAAAGAAGAAACAGCCGTTTCAGCAGCTACAGCCTTGGAATGAAACAACGGTTAGCTATAGCCGCAGCATTATTGGGAGAACCCCAGGTATTGGTACTGGACGAACCTTCCAATGGCCTGGACCCGGTAGGTATTGCAGAAATCAGGGAACTGATGATACAATTAAATAAAGAGGGACATACGATCATAATGGCAAGCCATCTGCTGGATGAAGTAGAAAAAGTATGTACCCATGTGGCTATCCTAAAAAGAGGAGAATTGATAACCACCGGACACGTGAATGATGTACTGGTAGATGATGATGTGGTAGAAATTAGCGCTGCAGACCTTGACACATTAAAAAATGTTATTCAAGATTATGGAAATGGCATTCAAATCACACACGAAGGAAACAAATTACTCCTTACATTACCCAAAGGCACTTCGAAGATGGATGACATCAACAATTATTGTTTCAGTAAAGGCATTGTTTTAAATCATCTTTTATTCAAAAAGAAAAGACTGGAAACCAAATTTTTTGAATTGACCAATAACTAATCCATGCTGCACATCGCCAATACCGAATGGTTAAAAATAAAAAAGTACCCTGCTTTCTGGTGGGTAATGGGTATTACAGCTCTTACTTACCCGGGTGTTAATTATATGTTCATTGGCATTTATAATAATATAACAGAACAAAAAAGTTCTTCCGGGCAAATTGTAAAAGCACTGATAGGAAACCCGTTTTCATTTCCCGAAACATGGCGCACAGTTGCTTATTTTTCATCTTTATTTGTTTTTATTCCGGCCATTGTTATTATTCTTCTTATCACCAACGAGTACAATTATAAAACAAATCGTCAAAACATCATTGATGGCTGGAGCCGAAAAGACTTTATGACGGGCAAATTTATTGATGTGGTATTGTTGTCTGCAATTGTAACTGTACTATATGCTGTTGTTGCACTAATCATTGGCCTTACCAATACTACCAATGCCAGTGCAGAAAAATGGAAACTGGCTTATTATATAGGACTTTTCGCGTTGCAAACTTTTTCGCAGTTGTCCATTGCATTCATGGTGGGTTTCCTGATACGCCGTTCTTTTATTGCGCTTGCTGTTTTTGCATTCTATTTTATTATTGCAGAACCGATAGCAGTAAACGTTTTGAGATATAAATATAAAAATGAGATTGGTGAGTACTTCCCTCTGGAAATATCGCATCGTTTGCTACCAAAGCCTGCTTTTATTGGTCGCATAGATGAAACAGCCTATGCAGCCGCGCTGAAGGCCGTCAACTATCATATTTTTTATACATTGATTGTAATTGTACTGACCTGGCTATTTTGTTTCTGGCTAAATAACAGGAGAGATTTATAAACTGTCCATGTAACTTTACTATAAGCCTTCATGCCTGTGTAAATAAGATGAATCACTATTTTCTTTCTGCATCAACTATTATATCTATGAAAAAAATATCAACATATTTTATTTCGGTGTTCCTGTTATTATCTTTTGTTTTCGGGGCTTATAGTCAAAATATGGAAACGACTATTAAGATTCAGGCAATGGAAATGGCCAAAGCCGTACTCGCCAAAGACATTGAAAAACTGGCTGTTTACCTTCCGCCCAAATTAATAGAACAGGCGGGTGGAAAAGAAAAAATGCTGATTGCAAGGGACACGATGAATAAGTATATGAAACAATTTGGTGCCGAAGTAAAACGCGTAACCATTGGTAATCCAGGAAAAATTTTGCATTATAAAAATCAATTGCAAGCATTGGTTCCGCAAACCACCGAACTAAAATTTATGGCCAGCACCATTACGTTGGAAAGTACGCTGATCGCTTTGTCGGAAGATGAAGGACATCATTGGTATTTCGTAGACACCAGTATTTACAGGGAACAAAAATTAAAACTCGCATTGCCCAATCTCAGCCCTGAATTGGTAATACCGCCAATGAAACCACCGAAAATAGTAGCAAACGAACAATAGTCACTTTTCGAACTGAATTACTGAGCAAAGCACCTGCGGTTATCATTTTTAACCCTTTATACCCTCTGATTTTTCCCTGGTATAAGTTGATTCAACGCGGCTTCGAGTGTTGGATACAAAAAATTAAAACCGGCTTCGCGAATTCTATCTGCACTGACTGTTGTGCTTTTTAAAACTTCAACACTCATTTCACCCAAAACCATTTTCAACGACCATGCAGGTACATGAATTGGAATAAAGGCCTGTCCTCTTTCTGCTTTTGCCAACTGCAGGGTGAGTGATTTATTTGTTACAGGTTGTGGAGCAACTGCATTATAAACACCCTGCATACTTTCGTTTTCAATGGCCTGCAAGTACATGCGACACAAATCATCTATGTGTAACCAGCTTATCATTTGCCTGCCATCACCCAATATCGTTGCAAGACCAAACTGCAGCGGTTTCTTAAATGATGGCAACGCGCCTCCTTTGTTACTTAATACAATACCTGTTCTTAATTTAACCAACCGTATTCCGAGATCACTAACCGGATCAACACTGGCTTCCCATTGTTTGCAGGTTTCGCCAAGAAATGCAGCGTCTGCCGGATCCGTTTCAATAAAGGGTTTGTTATTGGGAATTAAAGGATCCGCACCATACCATCCTATCGCGGAGGCACCGACAAAAGCTTTCAAATTTTTATTGTATTGTTTAACTGACTTAATTAAAAGCTCACTGCTTTGGATACGACTGCTTACAATTTCTTTTTTTCGCCTCGCTGTCCAACGTTTGTCTGCAACGCCGGCACCAGCCAGGTGAATAATGTAATCCGCTTTTTCCATTGCCGCTGAATCGATCGTTTGTTTTCCGACATCCCAAAGTGCATAGCTCAGCGACTCCCTTTGTTTTTTACCAGATAATTTGTTTTCATTTAAACTCCGGGTTAATATAATAACCTTGTGTCCTTTTGCCAGAATCAGTTCACTTAATGCCGTTCCTACCGTTCCTGAACCGCCTGTAATAACAAATACAGCCATAATTATATCATTTTCGTATTAACAATAAAAGTAATAATAAGTACATTACATCTGGTCCTGTTACGTGTTTGGTTTGTAAATCATTTCAATCTTTTTTATGAAACCTCTCTTTATTTTTCGGGGGTTATTGTTGTCCATATTGTTTAACCTTTTTGCACATGCAACAGTTTACTGTCAGCAAATTAATTTTTCTGATAGCATTGGATCCTATGAGAACAGTCGCTTTTGCACTATCGTAGGCATTATCAACAACAATTATCTGATCATAGAATCAATTCCGTTCCGGAAGCCGCAATATATTATTTTGGATACCAGTTGCCGGCTGATTAAAAAAGATGAACTTTCCTTTATTCCGCCGGGAGGTTTTATTAAAGCTGTCATTCTTAAAGAGACCAATAGCTGGAATATTCTCTGGCAGTCGCTGAATGGTGGCTTCTGGTATCTGCACAATACTTATCTGAGTGGAAATGATAACAGTATTGCGCAGACGAAAATAGTTGACTCTTCTATACTTCCCTTATCTGTAAAATACAGGCCATACCATACGGGCGAATCGGGCAACCAGTTGTATGAACTCTTGTTCCGGAGGATACCGGATTTTGAGAATAATCAGTTAAGAATAGAATTAATAGCAATTGAAATGTCCAATGGAAAAGTCAACAAAGGGCAACTTAATATTCCGTTCAACAAAGAATTTGACATTACCGGCGACCTGACCATTGATAATAAAGGGAATGTTTTTACAGTTGTATTCGACCATCCGCTTAATTTCAAACTTAGTTCCGGCATCCGGATTTATCAATATTCACCTACCGCCGGACAGATAGATTATCCGGAAATTTTTTCGAAACAAAAAAAACCAGCTAATATATTCCTGCAGGCAGACGAATTTAAAAACCGGTTGGTAATGGTTTCATTGTATACTGATTTTTATACGCATAATATCAACGGAGTTATTGGGGCTATTATCAGTGAAAACACATTGCAAACAGATTCACTTTTTTCGTACAGTTTTCCGAAAGAACTTAAAAAGCTAGTTAACCGTCATATAACAGGCATTCACTACGACAAGCTGATGAACTATTTTGAATTGAAAGATTGCCGGTACAACAGTGAGCACGGCATTACGATTTTGCTTGAACTATCACGACAAGCTTACAATGGTTCATCTTATAACAGCAGCACACTCAACAGAAGTGTTGCGCAAATGAGTTCGGTAAATAATAATAACATTTTACAGGATTCTTATAATGCAGCCAGGATGAACCGGAGAATAGGAGGCAGGGCTAACTATTCAAACTACAACCCTTTTAATAATTCCTCTGCATTGAGAGATCAATCTGCCGGCGTCGTACCTTACTATCCACCGGAAATACCCATTCAGCATATTACACTCGTAACAACTTTTGACGGTCAGTTTCATATGACCAACAGTCGCTTGCTGGAAAACCGGCTCACAATGGAGATTGATTATATGCCACCCTATACATTTTTAAAAAAAGGATCGCTTGAGCAATTTGTATATGATCCCAGATCATCCAAACCAAAATTGAAACAAACAGAAGCTGCGTTTTTTACCGACTCTTTGACACAAAAATATAATTGGCCCATAGGCAAACACTGGATCGTGCTAAACCATCCTGCATTATATACTGGGGAGAATTTTATCCTGAGTTTTTACCACGATGCCTTCGCCAACAGCTTTGGGCTTGCTAAAATGAGCTGGCAGCAATAATTTATGCGAATGAAAATTTACTGTTTGGTTGCGCCTGCTTTCATTCCAACAGACTCTTTGACCCCCGTAAAAATCGATTTCCAAATCAGGTTGAAAAAGGAGCGGTTTTCATCTCTTTTATAATGAACCTTCGCTGTCCTGACCCCTTGTTTTCTTAATGGATTGGCATTTTTTATGACCAGGTTGGCTACAAAACTGGCCAGTCCCTTTTTTTCAATTTTATTGTCCGCGCTGTCTTTGCGCAATAAGTTCATTTTAAGATCTTCATACCTCAACACGAGGGTACCATCGCTTGAGTAATTGTTGGCGTTAAAATTAAAATTAAGGTTGTTAATTTTTCCTCTATCAACCGATGCCAATGCCATGGGTTTCAAAAGAACATTTAATTGAGTAGCATCAAAGCCGCTTACATTTCCTTTAAGAGCAAATCTACCCTGCGCATCGCCCAGTTGCATAATTATTCTCGCTTGCAGAGGAGCCATGTTAAGGAAATCTGACTTGAATAATAGGACGCATTGATTGTTCTTTTTTATTTCTGATCTGACATTGGTCAAATGGGTGATGACAGCACTTGACTTATTGAACTGCACTTTACCACTATAACCGGATTTTGGATTTTTTTCCTTGTATTCAATAAATGCTGATCCAACCACGAGCTTTTTTACGGAAACGTCGATGGGCAAATCCATTAATTGCTGGTGCGGAAAACTACCAACACGATTTTTCTTATCTCGTGGATAAGAAAGATCCCTGTATATTTTTAAATTACCTTGCCGGATATTTAGCTCATCTGCTATCAATGATTCATTCATCAATTGCGGAAGAATGATGTTTTTTAAAGAGATTCCTGAGAAATGAATATCAAAACGATCTTTTTGCAATTTTGAAAATTTGGCAAAGGCTGCTTCATCTAACAATGGTTCTATATAAACTTCGTCTGTGGTAAATATTTTGCCCTCGGTATTAAAGTCAATTGCGTTAAAATTATAAATGTAGGTCCCCTGCTTGTTTTTAATTTTACCCGTCTTTGCTTTTATTTCTATTTTTTTTGCAAAAAAGAAACGTGAGGTATCATCGCTGTGCAGACTATCGATTAAAATATCCTGCATATTAATTGAAATACCAGATGATTCAATCATCTTTTTATTATTACGTATATCAATAAAAGCGAGTGATGTGTTTTCTACACTTACGGTATCTGCCTGTATCAGTTTAAGATTTCCCAATATCTGTGCATACATTTCGCGTGTTGGCGCGGCATCGTTGCTGTCTTTGGGCGCTTTTGCGTAGTAGAATTCCACTACGGCATTACTGATATCTACTCTTCTCCCTTCAATCTTGCTTTCCAACAGCGCTTTTGGCGTTTTAACACCTGTCACTTTCAATTCGGGTATAGTTAATTGCAATAACAAAGGTGGGTTCGATTTATCAGCCACCATTTTTTTATACAATGCAGTGTCCGGCTGTATCCTGATATTTGTCACATGTAAATAACCAGCGGCTTCGTCAACCTCCAACTTGTCATAATGAATGGTATAAAGTCCGTTGCTGCTTTTATTCACTGCTTTCTTTACCTGGTTTCGAATTATTTTATATTTATAATACTGCCAGACGCCTACCGCACCCACTACCAATAGTAATATAACAACCAGTTTAATAATTGGCCTTGAAAATGAAAATTGCTTTTTTTGGGTTTGCATGAAAAACTTGTTTAGTACTACTTCAAATAAGTTTGTGCCAGCACTTGCTTATTGAATCAACAACTGATCCATGCTTTTTAAACCAAAACAAATCTTTAAATCATCCGCCGTTATGAATTTTCGCCTTGAGATGAATGCTTTTTTATAGCAATCGCAATAGTCAGTTTTATCGTGGGTAAAATATTCTACATAAAGCGCAGGAAATATCAGGTAAAAGTCATTAATTGCCTGTTTTTACTTTGGTTATTTTAGTGCGCATGAAAAACTTCAGTATTCGGACGGCCATTGCACTATTTCTGCTTATTCCAGCCTCTACATTTACAACTGCACAGAAGGTAGCATATTCAAATGTAGAACTTGGCCATGAAATAAAAATAGCGGGCAAGTGCGGTAACAATATACATGTATGGAGTTCCTCTATCCCTCAACCACTTTCTTCTGTGAGAACAGTTAATTTAACGCTTCATGTACTTTCAGCAGACATGCTATTAATTACAGAAAAGAAAATAGTCTTGCGCGATGTAATGTCATGGGATATTAGTTTCCGGTTTGAAGACAGCATTTATTATGCAAATATTGTTTCATTTGCCAAATTCAATGTCCGGCAAATATTAAAGATTGATGGCGCCGGTAATATTACTGATGTAACTGAACACCTGATTGCATGGACAAGTCCGCAAGTATCGGCATTTGCCACAAGGTTTTATACCATTAAGCAAAATCAGCAGGCCGTCTTTGAGATGAGAATTGAAGCATTCAATGCATTCAATGCAAACAATGCAACGGTTGTACTACCTGCAGATAAAAATGATGAATACGAAATTTCCGATCAGGTAGTAATGATAAAAAGAAACCTGGCCCATCAGCAAATGGCTCACCGGACATTTGCTTTTTTCGGGTCCAGTCTTTCATATCCCCTGATTCAATTAAGTGATTCCGCCATTCTTGTTTGTGCTTTTGCGGAGCAGGAAGGAGGTTTGATTACTCGTAAAAATACTTACCGGCCGTTTTTGTTCTTTGCACAACTGGATACCAATCTTTCTACAAAAAGTGCAGCCGTAATATTAAAAAGTAACAGGCATTATAAGCAAGAATTATTTTTACCCAGGCTGATCCATCCCTTCAACAATGGTTATTGCATTATCAGTAACGGTCAACACCCGTATACTGACTATGATAACTGGCCAAGCAGTTCACTCAGGTTCACTTTAACAGACAACAACAATCAATTGATAAAAGACACTGTCATAGAAGACAAGCCAGACAAACAAAGACTTCAATGGGAAAATTTTTTTTTATTATCATCCGGCAATAGTCTCGATTTTTTCTGTGCCCGTCCATCAAACCCGGAGAACAGCGGTATTATATATCTTAGTATTGATAAAGATGGCAACATGTCTGAACATGATCTGTTTGTTAAAGGAGAATATCAATACATGATGCCTTTATCAAAATCCATTGGCGAAAAAAAATTAGTCATACCGTTTAAGCACAATGGCAAAACTTCATTGATGAAACTGGATTATAATTATACGAACGATTCGATACAGTGATCCAGGTATAGAATTCGAATAAAAATCCCCCCCGGAAAAACGGGAGGGATAACAACTATTCTCTCAATAGGATACAACAACTAACTAAAAACTACGATACAATCAACTATAAAACCAAAAACAGACATTGTTAATCGGGTTTCTTACCATCCAAAAAAGTATTGATGGTACTTATCTGGCCGTTGTTATTTTCATCGGCCTTTACCTCGTAATTGCTATAGAAATTTTCCGCGGGACTCACGGTATTATAGAGTTCTAAATTGCGGCGGATGTATGCCGGCACAGTTTCAAACTCGTTGTTGGTATCGGCCGCATTTACGTTGAACGACAGGTTACGTAATTTCTGAATTCGTTCTGCGGCACGACGTTTTTGATCTTCTACTTCGTCCCGCATTGCGGGATCCTCTGCAGGAGATACATACTGGTTTTGAGTTTGTGGGGCCCAAGGCGCATCCGCCGCTTTTGTTGAAACTGAAACATCATCTTTAATCACCAGTTGCATGTCGAAAGAAGGTTCTTCTTCCTTTTGAACCGACGGTTGCGGTACTGGCTCTTGCAAGACGGGTTGTTTCACAGGTGGAGTCGAGTGTTCCGGGCAGGAATTATCTGCCGACCGTGATTCTGCATAAATATTGGATGGCTTGGCCAAGAATCCCCCAGACACTGCAGATGCCGGGGAATGCGTTAAATTATTTTTTATTTGCTTTTTGTGCTGTTCAGATAAGGTTTCAGCAATGGTATGATTACTGGCTGGCTGCTGCGAATATACCAACTCCATATACTCTGCTTCTTCTTTCTTCTCCACAGGATTGTCCACAGTAATTTTACTGACTCCTTCATTCGTAAAAAACACAATTGGTGAAGCTTCTTCTTTCATTGTTGGTTGAAGTGCCTCTTTAAGAATGGGTTCTTCTATCACCAATTTAACTTGTTGTTCAGTTATCTGTTCAATTGCTTCTTTTTCCAAATTATTATCAACTGTCTCGTCAATTCTTTCATCCAATGGTAAAACAAATTGTGTTTGCGTTACGGCCACCGGTTCATCTTTTTTCATTTCCAGTACCATTACAATCTTGTCTTCCTTCTTAGGTGCTTCCGCTTTTGGAGCAGGTTTGGTGAAGGGATCTTTGTATTCAAATCCGGTAGCTATTAATGTAATGCCAATTTTGCTTCCCAATGATGGATCATAACCTAATCCAAGTATTACATCTGTGCCTTCACCGGCGCGACTCAATAAATAGTTTTGAATAATTTCCACTTCATCCATTGTAAATTCATGATCACCTTCAGATGAATTGATATTTATCAGGATCCATTTTGCACCGCTGATATCATTATCGTTCAACAAAGGTGAATTCAATGCCTCTTCAATGGCTCTTTGTGCGCGATTATCACCTTCAGCCGTTGCATTACCCAAAATAGCTACACCACCATTTTTCATGACCGTACAAACATCTGCAAAGTCAACGTTGATCTGGCCGGTACTATTAATTACATCCGTTATGCATTTAGCAGCCGTTGCCAGCACATTGTCTGCTTTGGCAAATGCTTCTCTCATTTTTAAATTGCCAAACTGGTGACGCAGTTTGTCATTGCTAATTACAAGTAAAGTATCAACATACTGCTTCATTGCCTGTATGCCTTCCTCAGCCTGTAATTGTCTTTTCCTGCCTTCATAAGAAAAAGGTGTGGTTACTATACCAACGGTGAGGATACCGAGGTCTTTACAAATTTTTGATATGATGGGACCGCCACCTGTACCGGTTCCGCCACCCATACCTACCGTAATAAATGCCATCTTGGTATTTACTTCAAGAATGCGTTTTATTTCTTCCAGGCTTTCTTCACAGGCTTGCTTACCTATTGCAGGATTGGCACCTGCACCCAGCCCCTGCGTTAAATGCGGTCCCAGCTGAATTTTATTGGGGACATTACTTTGCGCAATCGCCTGCGCATCTGTATTACAAATAATAAAATTGACGCCTTCAATATTCTGGCTGAACATGTGATTAACAGCATTGCTTCCGCCTCCACCCACACCTATCACTTTAATGATAGATGATTTTTCTTTCGGCAAATCAAAGTGTATCATAATTGTTGAATTTTAAAACACATTCTTCTGTATGGATTCGGTACAGTATATGCGTTTGATTGATTTATCAATAGTTATTAAGAATGATATAAGGATGATATAAGGCCTTTAACCATTCTCCTTAAATCTTTTCACTTCCCCTTACTACAAATGTTTGTCTTCTTCCTCTTTAAAAAGATCAATCAGGCCATCTTTAAATTTGCCCCAGAAATCTTTCATGCCTTTCCTGTTTCTCATTTTTTCAGCAACTATTGGCGCTGCTTCATCAAACATTACTTCTTCTTCAGCGTGTAATTGTCTTAAAGTTTCCGGCACTTCTACTTTGGGATAAACTGATTCGAATTGCTTACGGTTGTGTTCATAATCGTCATAACCTTTCAGGATCAATCCTATACAAGTTGAATAAGTAGGTTTGGCGAGTTCATCAATATGGCCGCCAGCCAAATGCTCCGTAGGAAATCCAATTCTTGCATTCAATCCCGTTACATATTCTGTTAACTGGATAAGATGTTTCAGTTGCGAACCGCCGCCCGTTAATACAATGCCCCCATTTAACATCCGGTTATCAAGACCCACCTGTTTCAGGTGGTAGGAAACGAAGTCCATTATTTCACTCATTCTTGCCTGCACTATATTCGCAAGGTTTTTTACACTGATCTCTTTTGCCGGCATGCCACGTAATCCCGGAATCGTAATGAATGCATTTGCTTTTGCTTCATTTGCCAATGCAGAACCAAACTGCACTTTCATTTGCTCTGCCTGTGTTTTCAAAACACCTAACCCGGTTTTGATATCATTGGTAATGTTTTCACCACCGAAAGGTATTACCGCGGTATGTTTTAATATGCCCTCATAAAAAACAGCCAGGTCAGTAGTTCCACCACCTATATCCACTATTGCTACTCCTGCTTCCAGGTCTTCCTGTGCCATTACGGCGCTGGCAGATGCCAATGGTTGTAATACCAGGTCCTTGGTATGAAGATTACTTTTTTCTACTGCGCGATTGATATTTCGGATGGCATTTTTATCACCAGTTATGATATGAAAGTTCGCGCCAACTTTTACACCCCCATAACCAATCGGGTTGGGGATGTTTTGAAAATTATCTACGGTAAATTCCTGAGGTATTACATCAATGATTTGATCTCCCGCCGGTATATAGGTTTTGAACTGATCAGCCACTAACTGATCAATTTCTCTTTGCGTGATTTCTTCATTGGTATCCTGGCGAACGATATCGCCGCGTGTTTGCAAACTTTTTATATGATGTCCTGCAATTCCTACATACACTTCTTTGATTTCAATTCCCGGATTTGAAGACCTGCAATTATCGAGTGCCGCTTTGATTGCTTTAATGGTCTCATCAATATTCAGCACCTGGCCATGTTTAACGCCATTGCTATTGGCGCGGCCAAAGCCGAGTATTTCCAGTTTGCCGTATTCGTTTTTGCGTCCGGCAATACAGGCAATTTTTGTGGTGCCAATATCTAGCCCCACAATAATTGGTTGTTCGTTGTTCATAGATTATGCTGTTTTTAGTTGTTTAAAGTGATTGTTGTTGCTTTCAATCTATCGTTTTGGCACAGCCGCTTTTTTCATTACAGCTTTTGGTTTTGATTTTTCACGGGACAGTGTTGGGTCGTTTTTAAGGGGTGACGGAGGGTTTACCTGGAGGGTAGGCAATTGGCTTTTCAGAGATGTTGGACGTGATGGAGTTGGAACCTCCGTTGTTTGATGTTTTATATTGGTTTCAATTTGTTTTTCATTTAAAGTCGCTAAAGGTGGTTCAGTCACAGCACTTGCAAGAATATTATTATCCACCATTGTGGATAGTGTATCAGGAAGTAATTGATGTGAATCCTCAATTAGTTTTTGAATGTTCCTCAAAGCTTGTAAAGAATCAACTTTTCCAATGGTTCCTTTCCTGGTGGCTACCACCTGGTTATTATATTGTACATTTATCACATTGTATTTGTCGAACCCGGCGCTTGCACCTACTTGCTGATAAAACAACATCAGCCGGTGAAACTTTTTTTCAATATCGGTTCCATCTCCAAATTGAATGATATGCCTTCCAATAACAGGTATCATCTCAAATGTGAAAGCAGGCGTAATATCGATCTGAGCGATTTGTGCAGACCAGAAAGAATCATTCAGCACGTAGCGATTGATCTGTTTTAACTGTTGCATTAAAATACTATCGGGGCCTTTCAATACTGATTTATCCGTTGGAAAATTGCTATAGACCGGTAACTTGATAGCAACCCGATCACTCAATGGCAAATGTTTACCACTGCTATCTATATAGAAACTATTGCCTGTTACTGTCAACACTCTTGCCACCGGTTGTCTTTCCGCTATATTCACCCGCAGCATTCCATTGTTGTCAAAAAACAATTGCGCATCTCTTATCCACAGATTTTGTTTCAACAATATTTCCAGCTTGTTCAAATCAAATGAAGCCAATGGTCTTCCTTTGGGAGGTTTGTTTTTATCTGGCGCAATGATAGACAGTACTTCCTGCCTGTTTAAAAAAAGGAAATCATTTTTTCCGTTGATGGTTACGTCAACGCCATTACAATTCTTATGATTCTTTTTATTAATGGCGGCTATCAGCAAAACCAGCAAGCCCGCACCGGTAATGATGCCCAGTGCCAGGAACAATATTTTTTTTAGATGATTGCTGATACTCACTAGCTGAATTATTTAATTTTTTTCTAAAAATCCCATCCTGCAGCCAATAACTGCCAGACAGGTACTCTCACATATAGGTAAAAAATCTTACGACCTTTATGCGTTTTCAATAATTTCTTTCACTGGTTGAACCAAGCTGTCTATATCTCCTGCACCTGCCATAATCAATACCTCCGTAAAATCATCGTTAAGATGCCTGGCAAATTTGGTCCGTATAAAAGTTATTAGTTCGTTCTTGTCCATCACCACTTTGTTTTCATTGTTCATTTTCTTCAATATCAACTCACTGCTTACAGCTTCCATCGGTAATTCCCTTGCCGGATATATTGGAAGCAGTATAATACTATCTGCCAAATCCAGGCTCGCTGCAAATTCATCGGCAAGGTCTTTGGTTCTAGAAAAAAGATGAGGTTGAAATACTACTGTGCATCTTTTTCCACTGAATAATGCTTTTGCTCCGCTTATCAATGCTTTCAATTCGGCGGGATGATGAGCGTAATCATCTATGAATACTATTTTCTGATTCTTCAGAATATATTCAAACCTTCTTTTCACTCCTTTAAATGCCGCTATTGCTTCTTTTATTTTATGATGATCAATTCCCAGTTTGTGCGCCACTGTTATAGCAGCAACGGCATTTTCTACATTGTGCATTCCACCCATGTTCAATTCTACATCATCAACCATACTTTCTTTCATCATCACATCAAATTCATAGCTCCCCTGCTTCATGCGAATATCAGCTGCATAAACATCTGCACTTTCATTTTGCTGGCTATAGGTCAAATGGTTGTCTGCTTTCAAATCTTTTCCGCGTTTCAATCCAAACTTATTCAGCAACAATCCGCCTTTTTTTACCCGGCTTGCAAATTCAATAAACGCATCCTGTAATGCCTCTTCCGTGCCATAAATATCCAGGTGATCAGGATCCATTGAACTAATAACTGCTATATCCGGACTCAGCTTCAAAAAACTACGATCATATTCATCTGCTTCTATCACACATACATTTGTTTCGCTACTCCAGAAATTAGTCTGGTAATTCACCGCAATACCCCCTAAAAATGCATTGCATCCATACCCGGAATGACGAAGAACATGTGCAATCATTGAAGTAATAGTAGTCTTGCCATGCGTGCCGCCAATACAAATATTAAAAGAACTGTTACTGATGATTCCCAATACATCACTTCGCTTCAACACATCAAAGCCATTCTGCCGGTAATATTGCAATTCCCTGTGATCAGCAGGAATGGCTGGTGTATACACAACAACGTTTACATCTTTTGGTGCCAATGCAATATTGTCTTCATAATGTATTTTCATTCCTTCGGATGCCAGTTGCTTTGTAAGTGCAGTGCCTGTTTTATCATACCCGCTCACTTCACAGCCTTTGGAATGAAAATACCTGGCCAATGCACTCATCCCAATTCCGCCAATGCCGACGAAATAAATTTTCTTTATATCGCTCAATTGTATCACGCTGCTGCAATTATTTTTATCACTTCATCTGCTATTCGTTTATCAGCATTTGTTATAGCCAGCTTGCCGATATTTTCTTTTAACAATGTCTGTTCCTGTTCATCTTTTGCAAGATCTATGATAGCAGGCACCAGCTTTTCTTTTGCTTCGCTATCTTTTATCATGATGCCCGCATGTTTACTTACCAGGTTTTGCGCATTGATGGTTTGATGATCCTCTGCCGCAAAAGGAAATGGCACAAACACTGCCGGCTTCTTCACAACACACAGTTCAGCAATTGCCATCGCTCCTGCCCTGGAAACAACCAGGTCCGCCGCCTCATAAGCGTATTCCATTTGAGTGATAAATTCATTTGTCCAGATATTTTTTTTTCCGGTTGCTATTTGCTTTGCCCTTTCCGCATAGGGTTTACCAGTCTGCCAGATCAACTGCACATTGTCTTTTTCAAATTCATCCAGGTGCGCATCAATTGCTTCGTTGATGCCCCTCGCACCGAGGCTCCCTCCCGTAACAAACACTGTTTTTTTGGTTTCATCCAATCCAAAAAAGCGAACAGCGTCCTGGTGGTTCACTTTCATTTGCGTAATGCTGCTTCGTACAGGGTTACCTGTTATCATGATTTTATCTGCCGGAAAAAATTTTTGCATCCCGTCACTGGCTACAAAAATCTTAACGGCTTTTGTGCCAAGTAATTTGTTACTCTTACCGGCAAAAGAATTGCTTTCATGAATGAACGTTGGAATTCCCTTGCTCTGTGCAAACCTCAATACCGGAAAACTGGAATAGCCACCCACACCTATAACCGCATCGGGCATGAAATCAGCAATAATGGTACGTACCTGGAAATAACTTTTGATCAGTTTCCATGGCAACCCAATATTTTTTATCAAAGAACTCCGGTTGAAACCTGCTATATCAATTCCCTTTATATTATATCCCGCAGCGGGAACCTTTTCCATTTCCATTTTTCCAATCGCACCCACAAATAATATCTCTGTTTGTGGTGAGATATTTTTCAAGGCATTGGCAATGGCAATGGCAGGAAAGATATGGCCGCCTGTACCACCACCTGCTATGATGATTTTTTTATTCATCAGCATCATTTTCATTTGCCTCGGCTGATGCCTTCCCTTCTAATTGTTCAACATTTCTTGCTACACTTAATATAATTCCTATCGCTATACAGGTAAATATGAATGAACTGCCTCCCATGCTGATCAAAGGAAGCGTTACACCTGTAACCGGAAAGAGATTCACATTTACCGCCATATTTGCCAATGCCTGTATCACCAGCGTAAAACTGAGCGCCAATGCAAGGAATGCGCCGAATGCATAAGGACATTTCCTGAAGATCCGGATACACCTGAAAAGAAAAATGAGATAGATAATGGTGATGAATGCACCACCCATTAATCCATATTCTTCAATAATGATGGCGAATATAAAATCGCTGTAGGGATGTGGCAGAAAATTGCGCTGTTCACTGTTACCCGGACCAACCCCCATCCAACCACCTTTTGCAATGGCAATCTTAGCCTGGTTCACCTGGTAGTTATCTTCATCATCTACATCTTTACCTCCATACATAAAGTTCTCTACGCGGTTTACCCAGGTACTCACTCTGGCGAAAACACGTGAATGCACTTCCGTCTTAACTATCTCTCCATTGTTGGCCTTGTGATGAATAACTGCTGATGCAATTAATATGATAACAGGTATCAGGGCGGTTCCAACTACCATTAATAAATGTTTGGTACTAACCCTGCCGATAAACATGAGTAACAAACTGGTTGCTCCAATTAATAGTGCAGTTGATAAATTGGCCGGAGCAATCAATATACAAATAATTCCTACGGGGATAATGATAGGCAAAAAACCTGTTTTGAAATCTTTTATAACATCTTGCTTTTTACTAAGCAACCGACTGAGGTACATAAACAAAGCCAGCTTGGCAAGATCAGAAGTTTGAACAGTCATCTGGATAATTGGCAATCTTATCCAGCGGCTGCCCTCATTTAGTTTAACACCAAAAAACAAAGTATAAATCAACAGTGGTATCGAAAGCAGGAATAATAACCTCGCTATCCGCGAATACAAATTATAGTTGACCTTGTGTAAAAAATAAATGACCATCATTCCTACAACAATAAACATCACTTGTTTGAATAAATAAGACTCATTGCTCTTGCTGAGTTTATAGGCAAGTGTACCCGTACTGCTGTATACCACCAGCAACGAAACCAATGCCAGCACCACTACTGCGGCCCAGATAACCTTGTCGCCCCTGGTACGCTGGGTTAAGCGACTGAAAGAATTTTGTTGTATGCCTGCAAATTCACTCATAATATTTTTTCGTTCATTCAACCCTGTTATGATCAGTCCGAACTTTATCTAGTAAATATTTTTCACACCCGTTTACTCCACCCACTCACAACTCACTACTAGCCACTCCCCAACTCCTCCTCACAATTCCCTCACCGCATCTTTAAACTGCTTCCCCCTGTCTTCATAATTTTTAAACAAATCAAATGAGGCACATGCCGGGCTTAATAACACCACATCGCCGGGAGCCGCTAGGTGGTAGGCCACATGCACCGCATCTTCAGCACTTGAGGTATCTACCAGTTTCACTTCGCCATCAAAGGCTTCATGAATTTTTGCGTTATCAATTCCCATGCATACGATGGCTTTTACTTTATCCTGAACTAACTCTTTCAACAAGAAATAGTCGTTTCCTTTATCGACACCACCCAGGATCAATATGGTTTGCTTAGTCATACTCTCCAATGCGTACCACGTGGAATTAACATTGGTTGCCTTGCTATCATTGATAAATTCAACTCCCCTGACGGTGGCTACAGCTTCCATGCGGTGCTCAAGGTTT
>JBBQZZ010000020.1:0-75985 GCA_038207265.1 Chitinophagales bacterium
TCTACAAAAACCGGATTTAAGCAGGAAACGCTTATTTTTGGCGCCCATTTGCCAGTTCTTTATAATGGCCCCGTAGTTCAATGGATAGAATAGAAGTTTCCTAAACTTTAGATACAGGTTCGATTCCTGTCGGGGCTACCAATATGTTTTATTTTGTACCACCAGCAGGAAAACATCTTTGCAGGAAAAAGCAGGTCTAACTCTTATGCGCATTTTAAAAAAGCTATAAGCCTGACCGTTAGACACCCCTGCACCAGGTTCTTTATTTTATATATCAAATTCTTGCCTTACAATGCGGTCTATCATGTTATATGCCTATGTTATAAAAAGTTTTGAATCCCGATTTGTCATTTTATCTGTTCATCCATAGCTTAAAGTGGCTGCTGTTTTCTGAACTTACAATTAATTCGTCCGGTGGTACAGGTATCACTTCAATGAATAGTTTGCTTTTTGGCAGGGTCTTTATTTTTTTCACTGAATTTTTGTTGACTAAATATTTACGATTGGCCCTAAAAAATATTTTAGGGTCTAACTGTTTCTCGAGTTCGGAAAGTGAGAAATCTAAGATGAATTTTGCACCGACACTGTCAACCAGGCAAACCAACTTATGTGTAGCATAAAAAAAGGAAATATTTTCTGCTTTTATACTAACAAATTCTTTTCCGCGCTTTACTAAAAAACGGTCTTTAAAAACTTTTTCACTCTTTTGATAGGACAGCAGGTTTTGATAGCGGGAGGTAAAATATTCTCTTATCTCATTGAATTTATTTAATGCTATTTCCAGCCGTTCTTTTTTCAGGGGCTTAAGCAGGTAATCTATACTGTTGTGTTCAAAGGCCTCCTGCCAATACTCATCAAAAGCAGTGATAAAAATAATTGGACAGGTAATATTTGATTTTTCTATTAAGTCAAATGAAAGGCCATCGCTTAATTCTATGTCCATGAAAATCAGATCGGGCGATTCATTGTTACTAAACCAGGGCAACGCTTCCTGGATGGAAGTCAAAACTTTTACAAGTTCAATATCTATTGGATAACTGAAGAGCATTTTTTTTAACTTTTTTGCAGCAGGTATTTCGTCTTCAATGATTATTACTTTCATTCCTTACTCAATTTTTAATAATGGCAGATGAACAATAAAGGAAGTACCCGTTTCAAGTACGTCAATAGACTTATCAGTTGTAAGCAGGTATCTTTCCTGAAGATTGGCCAGACCCACTTTTGCAGAATTCTTAGCAGCTAGTTTTATCATCTTCTTATTCTCAACTATTAATTTTTCGTTGTGATATGTCAGAGTAATTTGTAGCGGTGTTTTAGCACTGAATTCATTATGCTTGAACGCATTTTCAGCGAGCACCTGGAGTGAAATGGGAGGTAGCAGGTAACCAGTAAGTATTTCTTCGGGTATATCAGTTTGCAACAACACCGCCGCACCATAACGGATCGCCTGCAATGAGAAATAGTCTTGTAAAAAAACCAGTTCATCTTGCACCATTACTAAATGGCGACTTTTATTTTGCAATATGTAACGATAGACATCCGCCAGGTGTTCGTTAAATTCTTTTGCCTTCGACGGGCTTTCATCAATCAAATAGGAGATAGTATTGAGCGAATTAAACATGAAATGGGGATCAACCTGGTTTTTTAAAGCCTGCAATTCTGCTTCTGCTTTTGCTCTTTCCAGTTGTTCGTTTCGTACCATCTCGCTCTCGGAATCTTTCACCAAAAAGACAGTTTCATATACATGCGTAATAAACAATACGCAGATCATAATAATTAAAGTGGATGTACTGATCACACCCCAATTAACTTGTCCACTTTTAAAAATCTGGTACCATCCAACCAATAACAATAAGCTCATTGGAACGGTGAAAAAGGTAACGGCTACAATTAAAACAATAATTTTTTTTATAGGTTGGTTGAACCAGTCAAAATAGCTGCGAAGTGAAAAAAGCAGGTAACGGTTGCCTTGCCAGATAACAAAAGCCAGGAAGATAGTATAAGCATAAGAAAGCTTTAATTCCCAATGCGTAAAATGGGTTGCTTCAGTCATGTGCGTTATCAAAGGTATAGCAATGCCAAAAAAAGGAATGAGCACCAAACGGAATCCAATGTCATTCAAATGGAGTGATTTTGTTGAATCATCTTTCATCCCCCTTTTTTCCGGCTTCATTCTTTTTTGCTTTGTAGCCCGAAAATTATAAAATACATTAGATACTCCAAACTAAACTACTCATTATGGATACTCTAAATTGGTTCGCTGTTTTAACTGCCGGAATTTCTGCTTTTATTTTAGGAGGCGTATGGTATTCGCCTGCCTTGTTGGGAAAAGCCTGGATGAAAGAGAATAATCTCACCGAAGAAGACATTAAAAAATCCAATAAGGCAAAGGTATTTGGCTGGTCTTTAATTCTATCTCTTATTATGTCAGTTAATCTTGGCATGTATTTAAGCAACACACCAAATCTCGATTTGAAAATGGGACTGATTTACGGATTGTTGACCGGGGTCTGGATTTTTTGCGGTATAGCTATAGTGGCTCTTTTTGAGCAAAAGTCAGCACGGTACATTTTTATAAATGGGGGTTATTGCTTGGTTGCACTTGGTATCATGGGAGCAATTTTAGGCGCCTGGAAATAAATTTGCTGCGGACACATCTCCTATAAAATTACTGTCAGACTTTTAATCAAAATAGTATTGCTTATAAAGCACATTACAAAAAATAGTATAAAGGATGTCCAACATACTGGTGGCATAACTAAATCATTTGGTAAGGGCTCTTTATTTAATAAAAAAACATCTCAGGCCTGCAACAGGTAAGTTATATATTCCAAATCCAGGTTCACCAACCCATTGGGTTTTGTTTTGAGGTATTTGGTAAAATGGCGTGTAAGATGTGCCTGATCGTAGTAGCCGTATTGCTCACACAATTTCGACCATGAAGTCTCCGGGTTTTGATGAATATAATTGATAAGACATTTGAAACGGTAGATTCTTATATAATCCTTTGGACTTAACCCGATGTATATTTTAAAATGCCTTTCCAGTGTTCTGGATGTGATGAAACAATTTTTTTCAATATCTTTTATAGAAACGTTTCCTTTTTCTTCATGTATATAGTCGATAACTTTTTTTACTATCGGCGCAATTTCAAATACCGGTAGCTGTGCCAGGAAAAATTCATCCATAACTGCTATCATTTTTTTGTGATCGGATGCCTTCTTAAGTCGGGCAATCAATGCATCTGTTTCCAGTTCACCCAGTAGTTCCTGCAAAGGCATGGAAGTATTGGTAAGAGTTGACATATCAATACCAAACAACTGGTGTAAACCGCAGGGATGTATAAAGACCATCAACGTTTTATTTCTGCCACTTGTTTCACCAATCATAGGAGCAGTGATCTGACCCGTAATGCAATAATTATCTTTCATAAATGGCTGGCCATTTAAACGGCCACTTATAGTGCCTTCCAATTGAAGAATAAATCCACAAACTCCCAATGGCGGTGAAACATATGGTTCATAAAATTCTGGTTCTGTATCAATTATGCCATAAAAAGCAATGAATGGAGCAAGTGAAGCAGGAGGCAAAAAATGATGAGGCTGCATAATGGTTGTTTCTCTATTTTAGCTATTATTCGGAAATCCGGGCTTGTAAGTTGAATGCAGTTATACAAACTAAAATACAACCCTTCCTTAAACCCGCAAAAACCTTTTAATTCCAACAAAGCGGGCTTCTAACAGCTATCCAAAGACGAATGTTGTACAGATGCGACAAAATTTATCAGAGTTTATCATTAGATTGTGATCTATAGAAACTCGTAGTTAGATTTGTTCCTCCTGAATTACCGACAATACATTATCCAGAACAGCACTTTTTTTTAAACCTTATTCGTCTTCAGCAAACAGCATTGGCTGAATGATCCCCCTTTGTATTTAATCAACCTGTGAAAAACCGCCTTAATCTCCTGCATATCAAATTTCCAAGGTTCAAGATTTCAACTAAACTAACAAACCGTCTCACATGCCCAACACCCTACTGCTTAGAAAGAAAAGTGTCTTTACGTCCATTTCCCTGACTTTAGCGCTCTTAATGTCACTGTCTTTTATACAGGCTGATGCACAATTTGTAAATATTCCCGATTCAAATTTTAAAGCGTACCTGGTAGGAAATTTTGCTATTAATACCAACGCCAATGCAGAAATTGAAGCCACCGAGGCAGCAGCTTTTACGGGTTTTATAACAATTCCCAATTTGAACATCAGTAATCTTACAGGATTGCAGGCCTTCACCAATCTGGATGGCCTGACCGCCAATAATAACCCTTACACAACAATTAATCTAAGCCAGAATGTAAAGTTGACGTATGTGCAGGTTAGTAATACAAATCTGACCGCGCTGAACATTAGTGCAAATCCACTGCTCAGAACAATTGTAATGACCGGAACACCCAATATCACAGCACTTAATCTAACCAATAATCCACAAGTAACATTTATCAATGCATTTGTATCCGGACTTACCAGTCTGGATTGCTCTGGTTTAACCGGACTGACTTATGTGAATGTCAGTAATAATACGCAGCTCACATCTTTGAATATAAAAAATGGTAATAATGCCAACCTGACTTATTACAACTCTACTGTTTGTCCGTTGCTCACTTGTATTACTGTTGACAACCCTGCTGCAATGAACGGAACCTGGGCAGCAAATAAAGATGGAGGCCAGACATTTAGCACAGTTTGTCCATTGTGTTATGTAAATATTCCGGATGCAAATTTTAAAGCAGCACTGCTTGCAAATACGCTCATTAATACCAACGGAAACGGTGAAATTGAATGCAGTGAAGCAAGTGCATATACCGGATCAATTTATGTGAACGGAAAGGGCATCAGTAATCTAACAGGTATTGCCGCATTTACCGGAATAAGGACCCTGAATTGTTCAAATAATAACCTGACCAGCCTTGACATCAGTGCAAATACCAATCTGGATACCATCAATTGTGTTCAAAACAATATCAATAATTTTATATTTACCGGTAATTCGAAGTTTATTTTCTTTTGGGTTGGTAATAATCAATTGACCGGTACACTGGATCTTTCTGCCTGTACCAATATCGGGGATCTGAATTGCGCAAACAATCAACTTACAACCCTTAAACTGGCATCGAGCGCTGCGTTCCTGAATATGCAGTGCCAGGGCAATTCCATTACAGCATTGAATCTTGCAGTTGTTCCCAATCTTATTACACTTATCTGCAGTGGCAACCAGCTCACAAGCCTGGATTTGAGTGCAAATACCAATCTACAAACCCTCATATGCAATAGCAATGTTTTAAATAATCTGAACATCAAAAATGGCAACAATACAAATCTGACAACATTTAATGTTACTGCTAATCCGCTGCTTTTCTGTATCCAGGTTGACAATCCTGCTTATATGAATACCACCTGGGGTGCCGGTAAAGATGCAGGCGCTACATACAGTACAAATTGTTCGGCAACTACACCCGCGGCGGCTTTGAAATTTGATGGAGTTGATGACAGGGTACGGGTGATTAATTCCGGTATCAATCTTGCCAATAAATCTTTCTCTGTTGAAATGTGGTTAAAGCGGAAAACAACCAACACCTATGATGTCGCATTTGGCCAGGGAGACAATGGCGGTACACCTGCAAACAATACAGCATTGCATATCGGGTTTAATCCTTCCGGAAGTTTTCTTTTCAATTTCTACAATAACGATCTTCAAATTCCGGTAACGCAGGACACTAACTGGCATCATTGGGCAGCAACTTTTGATAATATTACGAAGAAGAGAATAGTATACCGCGATGGTATCGTTGCTGGGCAGGATATAGCCACCTCTTCCTTTCTTGGCTTTGGCGGCAATACCGACCTGTACATTGGAGATGCTTCGTACAGCAATAATAATTTTGATGGTAGCATTGACGAATTAAGAGTATGGACCAAAACTTTGAGTCCCGAAGAAATTCAGTTTTACATGCATTGCGAGATTGCAGCCCAGGCGCAATTGGCCGCGGTTTATCATTTTAACCAGGGATTTGCAGGAGGCAATAACAATACAGAAACCAGCCTTATTGATGCAAGTGGAAACAATCGCAATGGAACTTTGGAAAATTTTGCATTGCTTGGCTTCAATTCAAACTTTATTTTCCCGGGCGCTGTTGCATCGGGGGTAGTCTGCCAGCAATATTGTAACCTGCACGTTAAAAGTACAACCGGAAATACTGTCGTTGTTTGTAAAGAAACTACGCCTACCGGCAATATACACCTGGTTATTACCGGTGGCACTGCTCCCTATGTAATTACAGGTCCGGACAGTACAGTAAACCTGGGAGCAGGCTCTTACAATTATCATGTAATTGATGCCAACGGTTGTACTGCAGACACAACCATACAGGTTGTGATTACAACCTGTATCATTCCTTACTACCAGCCACCTACAAACGATACTACCAAAACGCTTATTGGTACTGAACTTACACAGTTATTTAAATTCCCAACTTCAGTAATTGATACAGCTGGTGTAAATGCCATTTTCGTAACCAAGGCTCCTATTGCGCCAGATACCAGCAGGCAGGTATTGGTTGATGTAATTGTGAACCAGGGCAACAACAATACTGTATTGGCTAATTTAATAAACAATTACGGTTTTAATGGCCAGATAGATAATGGTACAAATTCTTTGATCATTACCGGTTTTATTCCTATCAAATTCCTGGATAACCTGAACGCATTCAAACAACAAATCAATTATGTAAGACCCACTTTCCCGCCCATTGCTTCTGCAGCCACTGCGGTTACAGGTTTAACCATCAGCCAGGGCGATAAAGCTATGTATTCAGACCGGGCAAAACAAGCCTGGAAGGTTTCCGGTAAAGGAATCAAGATTGGCGTTATGTCTGACAGTTACAATAAAAGAAATGACGGTGCCCGCGCAGATGTTGACAACGGCGATTTGCCCGGTAAAGCCGGCACCTTATATCCGCTACCCGTTAACGTTAGAGCAGAATATCCGTTCGATGGAGGCACCGATGAAGGCCGTGCCATGTTACAGATTGTGCATGATGTGGCACCTGGTGCCGAGTTGTATTTCCGTACCGGATTTATAAGTCCCGGAAACTTTGCAGAAGGCATCAAAGACCTGCGGGATGCGGGTTGTAAAATAATTGTTGATGACATCACTTACCTGACTGAACCATTCTTTGCAGACGGCGTAATTTCCAAAGCGGTAGATAATGTTACTGCCAGTGGTGTGAGCTACTTTAGTTCTGCAGGTAATTTTGGTGTGAAATCGTATGAAGGAGATTTTACCCCGATGGCAGCACCTGCCAATCTTAACTTTGGCGCGAATGTACAGGCACATAATTTTGGCGGGAGTTATTTCCAGGATATTGATTTGGATTCTGTAGGAACCTATACGCTGGCATTGCAATGGGATGATGATTTCTATTCTGATGCGGCGGGTACTGGTGCAACGACTGATCTTGATTTTTACCTGATAGATCCTGCGGGTGTAAAGAGATTGTTTGGTTTCAACCGCGACAATATGCATGGTGATCCGCTTGAAATTATGCCGTTTGATGTTTCGTTCCCAACAAAAGCAAAGCTGATCATTATCCGGAACGGTGGCACAAGAAATGTACATTTCAAATACATCCTGTTCCGCGGTGATGGTAAAATCAACAGCAATTCAAATCTCACCGGAACAGTAGTGGGACAAGCGAATGCCGCAAATGCTATTTCGGTTGGTGCTGTACGTTATGACAATACACCTGCCTATGGAAAGCCCAGTCCTTCCGTAGCTACTTTCTCTTCCCGTGGTGGCGTAAAAGTAGACGGGGTGGATAGAAACAAACCAGATATTCTTGCACCCAATGGTGTCAATACTACCGTAAATCTTGGAGCACCTAATTATGATAACGATGCTTTCCCTAATTTCTTCGGAACCTCGGCCGCAGCGCCACATGCTGCCGCCGTGGCGGCGTTGATACTGGAAGCAAAGAAAAAATACAACAACGATTCCAGTTTCAATGTATCACAAATGAGATCGCTGTTGCAAAACACATCTGTAACGGTTACCGGTGGCGATGGCATTAACAATAAAATTGGATTTGGATTCATCAAAGCTGATAGCGCATTGGGTTCATTCTCCAATGGCAGTCCGCTGGTTGACACTACTTACCTGCTGGATGATACTAAAACGGCGGGTGTTCAACCTGTAACAGTTGTGGTGAAAGGCGATTATATCAGTCCAAACGCCAAAGCCATATTCAGGTATGATACAATACCAGTAGCCATCGTGGATAATAAAACACTTACCGTATCATTACCGGTATTTGCGGGCAATCCACCTTTGACAATTTATAACCCACCGTTACTTAATAATGGTGTGGATGGTGGGGCCAGTGATTCCATCTATTTGTTATCTGCCAGAACCAGGAACGTAAAAATTGTTGTCAATTCAACAAGAAAGAAATATGGTGAGCAGAATCCGGCTTACATAGATACTATTACCGTTGATGGTCAAACGCTGCAACAAGCCGGACTGACGCTGGTACAATTGGGACTGGATGATATTATACATACTTCATCCGCTACAAATGAGAGCAGGGTTGGATTGTATTATCGCAGAGCAAGCTCAGCAGTAACCGATCTTACCATTCCTAAATCGCAACTGCTGGCTCAACAGTACAATTACAATTTTGTAGATGGCTTATTAAGTATTGAAAAAATGCCGGTGACCATTACGCCTCGTGATACTACGCTTACTTATGGTAAATCTATCAAAGGAAGGCAAATGAAATTTAATTATGCTTACAATACAACTAATATAGATCCCATATTCCAGGCTGCATTCAGAGATTCATTGGAAGCGTTGCACAAGACGCCGATGTCCAATACGCTCCTGCTGATCAATTCCAAACAGGCAGTCAATGGAACCATTGATGTCACTGACTTTGTAAACATGTCTTTTATGGTAACCGGCCAGGCAGCGAGAAATTCTAAACAGGCTGTAAATTCTAAACAGGCAGTCAATGGCACAACCTACCAGGATACTACGTATTATGTTCCACTTGCTCCGGAATCCATCTTTGAATACCAGGTTGATTCTTCAAACGGAACATTACATAATTCAAAACAAGCAGTGAATTCCAAACAAGCAGTGAATTCGAATGCTGCAGTAAATTCCAAACAAGCAGTGAATGGATTTGCATCTGTAAATGGCGTTGGAGTAGTTAGCTCTAAACAGGCAGTCAATTCCAAACAGGCTGTAAACAGCAGCAGCTTCAATAACGAAAGCAATGAAAATGTTCTGCTGGTGATAGATTCAACAGATGTATTTGGATCAACAGCGGATTCTTTAAGCGGATACCAATCAATGAACATGGTGACTGGTTATGAAGTGGGTAATTGGTTAATTGGACCTGGTGTATTAATCTCCGACAACTTTGATATCAGTTATGGATTGGGACATCTGAATATTGTACCGGAAATATTAACAGTGAAAGCTGTTGATACAGTAGCCGGATGCGGCGGTGTACAACCATTATACAAGAGCACAAAAGCAATCTACCAATTCGAAGATTCGGATAGTACGGTAATTGCCGGCGGACCAACCTATATTGTGAAGAATACTGCCGGGACAATTGTTACTGGTAATCTGCCTGCCGGAACCTATACGGTCACACCATCAGATATCGTTCAAAAATCAAATCCCGCAAATTATACAATCGATTATCAGAGCGGTGTACTGACTGTTACCGGCTCCGCAGCACCGGTAGTTACCGTTGTGGATAATTGTGATAGTTCGATACTCAGTACAAATGCACCTGGCGTGCTTTTATGGAGCAACGGTGCAACAACAGCTTCTATTAAAGTAATTGCCGGAACCTATACAGTAACATCTACTGTGGGAACCTGTGTTAGTCCAACCGGCAGCGGAGTAGCAGCACCAAAAGTATCACCCACTGCACCCATAGTGTCCATCACACAACCATCCTGCACAGTTACAACAGGTACCATTAGTGTTACTTCAACTAAAACAGGTCTCACTTTTACATTGGTAAACGGGGCTTATATTAATTCCAATTCTACCGGTACATTCAACAGTTTAGTACCAGGTACTTATCTGCTTACTTCGAAGAACGCTACAGGATGTACGTCCCCGGTAACAAGTATCATAATAACTGGAGCAGGCTGTGCAACAATAGGAGATCTTGTATTTATTGATAAAAACGGAAATGGTATACAAGATGCCAACAATGATGAAGACGGTCTTGCCGGAGTAACCGTGAAATTGCTGAACAGTACCGGTGGAGTTGTTTCAACAACAACTACTGCAAGCAATGGCACTTATAGTTTCAAGAATGTTGTTGCCGGCACTTACAGTGTGAACTTTACAACACCTGTTGATTATATACCTACCAAAAGCAATATCGGAAGTGATGACAATAAAGACAGTGACCCGGTTAATGGAACAACCGCGAGCTTTACCATATCCGGCACCACCGTCAATAATTCTATAGACGCCGGCTTTATCTCCACAATAATGGAGCTGGGTAATAAAGTTTGGTATGATGCAAATGATAATGGCATTCGTGACCTTACCGAAAATGCGGTTGGAAATGTAACGGTTCGCTTATACAAAGACGATAACAATGACAATATTGCTGATGGTGCTGCAATAGCTACTACTGTTACGGGTGCATTTGGTTTTTATAATTTTAGTAATCTCAAACCAGGCAATTATATAGTAGGTGTTGTGATGCCTGCAGGTTACAGACCAAGCAGCAGGAATGGTGGAGATCCGGATAATGATGTAAGACTGGATAATAACGGTTCAATTGTAGTGGGAACAGAAGTAAGAGGTCTTGCTGTAACTTTAACTCCAGCGTCCGAACCTGGAATATTGTTGCAAACAAATACAAACTCTAATAGTACCTATGACTTTGGTTTGATTGCGGATTGTAGTCTTGCCAATGCTTCGGGTAATTTGCTCATTAATGGTAGTTTTGAAAGTGGTACCAGTAGCTGGACTTCCAGCGGCGGAACTTTTACTACACAAACCAATTATGTAACCTGCGGATCCAGGAACGCTTCGAATGCAACGAATAACAAAGCATCGCTTGTTTACCAGGATGTAGCCATTACCGCGGGCAAGACAATAACACTGACCGGATTTGCCGGTGTAAACCAGTCTGGATTGAATGCAAGTCCTAAACTAAGTTTGATATATCGTAACGCAGCTGGAACAGTTATTGGGCAAAAGGATATTGCGATCACCTTCAATACCGATGCTAATTTTGGACAACTCGCTTATTATTTTGCAACAGTAACCACTCCAAGCGGCACAACCAAGGTGCGCGTACAAAGCTCTATCAGCAATGGATACATGAAATTTGATGGACTGGCGCTCAGAAACGGCACAACAACCGGCAATGTGTTGGGAGTGGTTGCATTTACTGAAAATCAATTGGCACTTGATGCTGGTGGATTAATGCCAAAAGAACTTACATTGAAAGTAAGTCCAAATCCAGCCACCACTTTTGTAAACCTGGGTATCAGCAGCAATGATAATGCAACACCTGTAAATGTAATAGTGTTTGATGGAAATGGAAGACCCGTCAGCACACAAAAAGTTGCTCCAAACAGTAACCTGAAGTTAACAACAGAAAAATGGTCCATTGGAGTGTACGTGGTAGAAATCACACAGGGTGGTCAGCGCAAAGTGGCCAAACTTATAAAGTTTGAATAAATTAAAATCCAACAATAACCCCGGCTATTGAAGAACATGCTCAACAGCAAGTAAATTTTCAGTAGCTTGGGTTACCATTACCAGCTGTACAATGATGAAAATTGTAAAGAGGAGTATTTTATTTTTTCTATTGTGTATTACCCTCCAGGTAAAAGCCCAGTTTCCCGAAGCAGATAGCCTGAGAGGATTGTTGCCTACTGCTGTTTCCGATAGTCAGCGGGTTGATATCATGAATTCGCTGAGCAAAAGTTTATTCAGCGACCGGCCCGACAGTTCAGTCAAAATTTCCGAACGATCAAAGTTTTTGGCAGAAAAAATAAAGTACCGCGCTGGACTTGCACTGGCGCTAAAACAAATGGGTATAGGATACTACCTGCAGGGTAATTATGCAGAGGCGGTTAAAACATGGAGCCAGGCAATGACAGTTTTTAAACTGTCCGGAGATAAAAAAGGTGAAGCCAATATATTAAGCAATATGGGTGCAGCCTATTTCAACCAGGGCGATGAAGCCAATTCATTGGAACTGCATCTTAAATCATTAAAAATCTCAGAAGAAATTAATGATACCATTCGAATTGTAACGTCTTTGAATAATATCGGGGGCATTTATCAAAATAAAACTTCACAGCACGACAAAGCACTGGATTATTTTTTGCGTTCTTATCATCTCAACTTAAGCCTGCCGGTTCCCGATCAATATTTATTAGGAACCGCGTTAGTTAATCTTGGCGAATTCTATTATAAAAAAGGAAACGATACGGCAGCACTCCGTTATCTGAATGAATCTGCAAAAGCATATGCCGGTACAGAAAGTCTGCCCTATGCGCTTATTTATATTGGTCGCGTTTATACAAGACAACAAGAATTTGAAAAAGCAATAAAAACCCTTACAGAGGCTTTTGACTATGCACAGAAATTAGATACCAAACTGGATATGGCGCAATCGCTGGTGGGATTGGCACAAACCTATTATGCAAAAGGTGATATAAAAACGGCCATAACTGATTATAAGAAATCGCTGGAATACAGTATTCCAATGAATACAACCATGGAAATAAAAGATGCTTACCAGGGTTTGACGGATGCCTATGCAAAAAATAAGGATTTCAGCAGTGCATTTAAATATCAAAATTTATTGCTGGCAATTAAAGACACCATTTACAATGTAACCACTGATAAGAAATTAGGAACACTTCAGTTCACTTTTGATTTGGAGCGAAAGGAATCGCAGATTGATCTGCTGAATAAAAACAAATTGATTCAACAACAGGAAATCAATCGCCAAAAGTTTGTTCGCAATAGTTTTATTGGAGGGTTTGCAATTGTCTTGCTTTTTGCAGCGGTATTTTTTAAGCAGCGAAATAAAATCAGTAAAGGCAAAAAAATCAGTGATGAATTATTACTAAACATTTTACCGGAAGAAACTGCAGAGGAATTAAAAGAAACAGGTACCGCTAAAGCGAAAAGCTTTGAAAAGGTATCAGTGTTGTTTACGGATTTTAAAAACTTTACACAGGCAAGTGAAAAACTTACACCGGAAGAACTGGTAGCAGAAATAAATCATTGTTATTGCGAGTTTGATCGTATAGTAACCAGGCATGGCATTGAAAAAATAAAAACAATTGGTGATTCCTATATGTGCGCGGGTGGCTTACCTGTTGCCAATGACACACATCCATTTGATGTGATCAATGCAGGACTGGAGATGGCCGAGTTTATTGAAATTACCAAGCAGCAAAAAATGGCGGAAGGCAAACCGGCTTTTGATCTCAGAATAGGAATTCACACGGGTCCGGTAGTTGCTGGCATTGTTGGCATCAAAAAATTCTCTTATGATATCTGGGGTGATACGGTAAATACTGCATCGAGAATGGAAAGCAGCGGTGCCATCGGAAAGGTAAATATCAGCGGCAGCACTTACGAACTGGTTAAGGATAAATATATTTGCACCCCCCGTGGAAAACTGGAAGCAAAGAACAAAGGATTGGTAGAAATGTATTTTGTAGAAGGGCCCTCTGTGCCGGCTGAAAAAAAATACGAAAGAAGAATAGTTATAGAAGAGAAAAAAGATAGGATAGAAATTTTGTGAGTGAAAGGTCATACTTGTTCTTTTCAAAAACAAAATGAGCGCGATTCCTTAATCGTTGCCAATCATGTTGACTATGTAAAAAAATTATTTGGCATTGACTATATCGGCAGCAGTGGGGATTATGATGGGATGGATTACCCAATTCCGGGTTAGAAAATGTCTCCTGTTTCCCAAACTTGCTGATAGAACTGGCGCGGCGGGGCTGGACAGCACCGGAACTAAAAAAAATCACCAGTGAAAATTACCTGCGTGTTTTTGCAGCGATAGAAATCAAAGCTGAACATTAATGCCATTATAAACAAAGTCATTGCTACCTGAAATACCTGTGCATGGATGTTTCAAATATCTTCTTCGTGTTGTTTTCCAAATTTTGTGTTTTAATATACCCATAAAAAGTGTCAAACGGAATAGCATCGAAACGTTCCTTAATTCTTTTCATTTCCGCAACCGGCAATGGAATTTTATTGGGATAGCTCCACTGTACAGAGAAATGATTTTTCGAAGGTGAGAGAAATAATGTATCCCCGCATAAAATACTTCCTTCAGCAGACAAAAAAGGTACCTGTAAAATGCTGCTGTCGGCAAAATGACCGCCGATTAATATCAATTTCATGCCGTCCCATAAACTCATTTCATCTCCTTTCCACAATTGAATATGCGGGCCGTTCAGCATTATATGTTCCGCATCGTTTTCATGAATGTAGATGGCACAATTAAATACTGCTGCCCATTCATTCATATTGCTTTAATAATGCGGGTGCGAAAAAGCAATTGCTTTTAGTCCTCCTTTTGATTGAATAAATTGAATTGTCATTTCATCCAGCATGGGGATACAATCCCACAAAATATTACCATGTGCTGATAGCACCAGCATTGCCCGCTGACCAATGGCAAAAACAGGATTAATTTCCAATTCATACAATGGCGCTTTCATTTTATTCAGCTTTATACTATGCGTTTGATGCAGCAATGACGGTATCGTCCAATGCTGTCCGCCCTCGCGTATGTACTGACGTTCATCCATGCAAACAGTACATAATTCGGGTGCACTGCCGGTTGGATAATAAGTACCGCAGGTGCTGCAAATTATTTGTTCGTTCATCGTTTACTATTAATTCAATTGCATAAAATTATATATTTACTGGATGGTATAAATCATCCAGATTGTAAAATTTAACTCATCCAGTATGCAACTCATTAAAGAATTGATTAAGATAAACGTCCGCTCCACCACACCTGTTTACCTGCAAATCTCCAATGCGTTTATTCAAAACATTGTGCAGGGCAGGTTAAGAAAAGGTTTGAAACTTCCTGGCTCAAGAGAAATGGCGCAACTCTTAAATATCAATCGAATGACTGTAGTGGCTGCTTTCCAGGAACTGGATGCACAGGGTTGGATTGAAATGATTTCACGCAAAGGAACCTTTATCTGCACGAATCTGCCATTGCTGAATCCTAAAAAAATTACTGCCGGAACAGGTGTTTTTTTATTACCGGAAAAACCAGGCTTCCAATATAATGAAGAAAAAATTTCAACTATCTCTCTTTCAGATTTTCCGCTGCCCGGTAAATTAATTTTTAATGATGGGTTTCCTGATACTCGTTTTGCACCAGTTGAACAATTGATAAGAAATATGCGGAGATATTCCCGCATGGCGTCTCATAAGAAATACCTGATGTACGGCGGTGCGCAGGGTACTGGCTTCTTAAGACAAACACTTGCAAATTTTTTAAGTGACACGAGAGGGTTGCCTGTAATGCCCGACAACATCCTTATCACACGGGGTGCACAAATGGGATTGTATATTTCGTCTCTTATGTTGATAGAACCCGGAGACATGGTGATTACAGGAACGCCGGGCTATCAAACCGCAGACATAAATTTTCTACAAGCCGGTGCGATAATTACACATGTAACAGTAGATGATGAAGGAATCGATATTGACGCCATTGAAAAGATCTGCGGGAAGAAAAAGATTAAACTGGTATATGTAATTCCTCATCACCACAATCCTACAACAGTAACACTCACCCCGGAAAGAAGAATACGTTTACTGGAACTGGCAGCAAAATATAAGTTTGCCATTATAGAAGACGATTACGATTATGATTTTCACTATGCCAGTAAACCCATGATGCCAATGGCCAGCCTCGACAAATTTGGAAACGTCATTTATATTGGTACGCTTACCAAAACTTTTGCACCTGCTATTCGTTTTGGATTTATTGCGGCGCCGTTAAAATTTATACAATCCGCCACATACCTTAGGAAAACAATCGATACGCAGGGAGATAGCCTGATGGAAAATGCCATTGCCGAAATGTATAAAGATGGCAGCATCGGCCGCCACATAAAAAAATCTGTAAAACTCTATAAAGAAAGAAGAGATCATTTGTGTGAATTATTACAGTCGGCATTGGGCCGCCATGTTTCATTTAAAATTCCGGATGGTGGCATGTCCGTATGGGTAAAATTCAACAACATTGATTTGGATGCATTGTCTAAAAAAGTTGCTGCCAAAGGACTTATCATTGGCAATGGAAAAGATTATGATAAGCCTGGTATGAAGTACAATGCAGTTCGGCTCGGCTTTGCTTCCCTTAACTTTAAAGAACAGGATAAGGCGATTGGCATATTAAAAGAAGCCATCAGATAGTATAATTTTTAAACCGACTTATAAAATTTTTAATTCTGTGACATGCTGTTTTATCAGGCATACAAGCAGTGTCAGCATAAATGCGATCACAACGGCAACCGTCCGGATATTGTTCAATTGATTCCAGGTTTTTTCAAAACTGAGTTTCAGGGCACTAATTGCTGCACTGGTAGCGGATGCTGCCTTAAATAAATCAAGAGATTTATTCATTGGTACGTTTCCAGCTATTGTTAGCGGTTCCGCAACCATCCTGCTCAAATTACACACTCACATAGAAGCCGTCTTCATTAACAAATAACATTTTTGGAGCTTTATAAAAAGCAACCCTATTATTAACCAACCGTATTCATCAAGAGTGATAACAGCTGTTTTTCCAGGTTTGAACAGATGCTAAAAATTTCGCCTGGTGAAGAGAAGCCAGGCGGCTTTTTCTTTCATAAAAAAGAATATCGAGATAGAATGGAAGCTGCTTTTTTCCTGCTGTTGACGGTGAATGTAAAGCTGCTGGTTAAATGAAATACCCGTACAGCAAATCAGTGAAGACGAAAAAAAGGAACAATTAAACGCGAGTCATGAAACATTCAATGTAAACCTGAAGGGCATACTGTCTCCTGCGCAGTTTCAAAATATCTCAACTGGAAGTCTCAAAAAGTTTGAAAAGTAAAGGATATAAAAAAAGTTCCGGCTGCATTAACCGGAACTTCTTTTATATACATGTGAACGCTTTTATAGTATTTCCCATCAGGCTATTGAAAAATAAGCTGCTCGTCCCTTTCTTCAACAGGTATCTTTAATATAAATTCATCATATCCGTCATCATCGTGATTACTGTATGCTCCATATGCATCCATGCTGTAGCCAACCAAACCGTCGTTGGCTTCTATCAACATTAAAATGGTCGAATCGGAAGGATCTGAATCGCCTTCAAACCGGTACGTTTTGATAATTTTTAAATCCGCCGGTGAGTATGTTTTGGCATTAGGTGCCATAAACCCTTCCGGAGTCATTTTAAATTCATTGTCTTGTTTCCTCATTCTTAATTTCTCCAGTACACTTGTAAGTGTTGTCATCTGAGTGGGTCTGTTATTCATAGTTGAAAATTTATTATTATTGAATGGTTACAAAGGGTACTAAAACAATAACAATGCCTGATAACATCAGGCATGACTTTTTAATAGTTCATAGAATTACTTAAAAACTTATTTTATGAATCTACCTGAATTACTGCAGCAGCATTTCAATTATGAGCCATTGCAAAAAATTGATCCGAATACACAGGAGGTAAATAAGTCTCAAACACCCGACAGTGCGTTGGGACAGGCCGCTATACCAGTCGTATTAACCGGCCTTTACAAATTCACACAATCAGATGCGGGAGCGAATGCTGTTATCAGGGGTGAAATCTCCTCAGATTGGGTACAAACAATTTTTGCGGCACGTCATAAAGAAATTATAAAAAGAGTGGCGGATTATGCACATACTGATTACCAAACCACTGGTGATACATTAAAAGCCATTTCAAGTAAAGCAGTGGCTATAATAAAAGATGCTGTAAGTCCGGGATATAAGCCTGACGATGTAAAAGAATTAATGAGTGGCCAGGTAAAAAATACATTGCTCTACCTTCCAGCAGCATTGCAAATGGGTGAATTAATGAATGATGATACACTGGATGATCGAACACATAAGATGGAAGGACCTATTTCAAGCCTTATGCAAAGTATTGCTTCAGGTTTCTCCACTCCAGATAAAAAGAAATCAAAATAAACTAATTGCAAAGAATCCCATAAAACTAATTATTGGATTCTTCATAAATCCTTATTTTATTATACAATGTTTTGCGGTCTATTTTTAATATTTCTGCAGCTTTTGTTTTATTAAAATTTACCTGCTTCAATACTTCCATGATGGCTTCATATTCTGCGCGGGAGGCAGTATCCTTTAATCCAATACTCTTATCCACCATGGGTATTGCTTTGTGTTGTTCAACAGCTACTGAGGGTTCAGCCATAGCAACTGGGTTTGTAATTTCCCAAGGCAATACTTTAGCCGAAATCTTTCCTTTTGATGTAAGCAAAATTGCTCTTCTTACTACATTCCTGAATTCTCTAAGGTTTCCGGGCCATGAATAGTTAAAGAACATTTCGAGCACATCATCTTCATATCCTTCTATTTCTTTTCCCAGTTCTATATTGGTCTTGTTAAGGAAAAATTTAGCGAACGCTGAAATATCATCCTTCCTGTGTCGCAATGGTGGAAGATTGATGGAAAATTCATTGAACCTGTGATACAGATCTTCTCTGAATGTACCTTTTCGGTAAGCGTTTTGCAAATTCTCATTGCTGGCAACAATAATACGCACATCTACCGGCATCTCTTTATTTCCACCCACACGTTTGTACTTCCTCTCTTGTATCACGCGTAACAGGGATGCCTGCACTTCCGGGGATAAATTAGCTACTTCATCCAGGAACAACGTACCACCATTGGCCAGTTCAAAATGTCCTTCTTTGTCGCCCAATGCGCCGGTGAACGCGCCTTTAACGTGACCGAACAATTCACTACCGGCTAATTCTTTTGATAAGGTGCCGCAATCCATCGCTATAAAGGGCTTGTCCCTGCGATCACTCATTGAATGAATGGTTTTCGCAATTACTTCTTTACCGGTTCCACTTTCACCATATAGAATTACACTATAATTAGTGGGTGCAACAATTGCTATCTGGCTGTACAGTTCCCCTGTAGCAGCAGATTCACCCACCAAAAATTCCCCGGTATTATTAAATGATGAACGCTGTTTAACAGGTGCACCAACCTGTAAATAATTTTCTGTTCCGTTTTCAAGTTTTTTCTGAGCAGCATCCAGCACATTGATAATCTCATCCGGTATCAATGGCTTTGTAATATAATCGTAAGCTCCGCACTTAATTACGTCAACTGCTGTTTTAATATCTGAATAACCTGTGATGATTAAAACAATGGTTTCTGGAGCATGACTTTTAATCTCGGTAAGTATGTCTTTACCGTCTTTATCACCTAACCGGAAATCACATAATACAATTTCATATTTGCTCTCTTTAAATTTAGCGATTCCCTTATTTCCCGAGTAAGCCACCTCCACTTCATATCCTTTTCGGGAAAGAAATTTTTGTAATAGAATACACATGTCCATGTCGTCGTCTATTACCAAAATACGTTTCTTCATACAACTCGATTTTGAATTTAAAGTTACTTTAAAACTTCCTTGGTTAGTGGAATATTATTAACCGTTTTCTCTTCTAATTTTATCCAGACTGAATAATCGTTTGGCATTATCTGACCTCCATATTCTTTTGAATAAATCTTTGTAAATACAGCACCCAAATACAAAATAACAGAACTGTAATAGGTCCACACCAATATTACTATCACCGATCCTGCAGCGCCGTACACTGACATCATATTACTTTTTCCCACGTAATAACTTATACCTGCTTTGCCCACCGTAAAGAGAAAAGCTGTAATGAGCGATCCAACAAGAACGTCTTTCCATTTAATCTTTGCATCGGGCAATACTTTAAAAATTATTGCAAAGAGAAAAACGCTTGTTATAAATGAAATCAGGTTATCTAATACGGGCAACAACATTGTTTCGCCAGAGGTAAAAAAAGCATTTAATTTATTACTGAATATGGCAATGATTGCATTGACTCCGAGTGAAACCATCAAAACAAATCCAATACTAACAATGAGCGAAAATGATATCAGCCTATCGAGTATCAGTTTCCACCAGATCTTTTTTGTTTTCACTTTCAAACCCCAGATCTTGTTCAATGAATCCTGAATTTCACTGAATATGCCTGTGGCCCCCAGTATTAAAATCACAATGCTTAAAACGGTTGCCGCAAAACTTTGATTACTCAGATGACTACTTTTAATGATCTCTTGAATCTGCATGGCGGCTTCATTACCCACCAGATATTTTATCTGGTTATATAATTCCCCCTGTATCGCTTCCTTTCCAAACAAAATTCCGCATATGGAAATAATAATAATGAGCACTGGAGCAAGGGAAAAAATAGTATAATAAGCCAGTGACGCGCTGTATTTCATTACATTATTGGCAAGAAATTCCGCTGCGACCTGTTTGATAAAAGAAAAAAAAAGCTGTATTCTTCTTTTCATAAGTCCAGCTTACATTTAATCAAATTCTGAAATTAAAGGTTTGTGTTGTTCTCTAACCAAACAGGACTTAGTTCGGGTAACCTAAACCCCAGGTTTTTTCATTACCCCTCCCCTTTATCACACTTCGGAAGATTACTATATAAGAAATTCCCTGCCAGAAAATGCTGCGGCTTGTAAAAACAGGATATTACTTACTTCCTGACTTGCTATAGCGCCCCTAAACGATGAACTTAATCAGCATTGTGAGGAAATAAATACTCAGTTGTCACTACTACAAATTATTAAAAATTTATTTTTGTAGAGTTGTTAAGACTATGCTTTAAGTAATGGTGCCAGATTTGCTCTGGTAATTAAAATAATTAGATAATGTATTTATACTCTCTAATCTGATTTAACTGTGAAAGCACTTATAATAGACGATGAACCCGATATTTGTTTTTTGTTAAGTATGATTCTCAAACAAAAAAATTTTGATACAAATTTTGTTGGGAAATTATCTGACGCCGATATTGCCCTGAAAAAAGAAATGCCATCAATAATTTTTCTTGATAACCACCTTCCTGATGGGTTAGGCATAGACTTTATTCAACACATAAAACTCAATTATCCTTCTTCCAAAATTGTAATGATAACAGCTCACGACACTCCCGCAGATCGGCGACAGGCCATGCAGAGTGGTGCCGATTTATTTTTAGGCAAGCCATTCACAAAAGAGGCCATTAGCCTGGCAGTAAACAAACTTTGTATTGATCAGTAATAAATGGGAATTTATTTCCTCAGTTGCAATTTCTTTCCCACTACTTAATCCAAATAATAATTTTGCAAAAAGCTGATAATAATTGTTTTAACAATTAATTTAAGATTGGCAGAGTTTTATACATTAAAAGGTATTCTTCAACCTAAATAATTATAAAATGGGAAATCTGCTTTATTTAATCGCTGTAATTCTGGTAATTGCATGGGCCATTGGATTTTTTGGCTATCATGCCACAGGTATTATTCATATTCTGTTGGTTATTGCTGTAATAGCCATTTTACTAAAAGTTATACGCCGGGCGGATTAGCCGGTTATTGTCTACCTTAAAATCATAAATGATGGAAAGCTGGAAATTGAAATTAAACGGCAACTGGAATGATATCAAAGGAAATATTAAAAAGAAATACGCAGATCTCACTGATGATGATTTGCTTTACGAAGAAGGTAAAGACGATGAACTATTAGGAAGGGTTCAGAAAAAGATAGGGAAAACGAAGGAAGAAATAAAATCCTGGATCGAAAGTTTATAAATTGAAAACCGTTATTACCCAGGCATAATAATTAAATGCCCTCTTTCTATACCATAGAAACGAGGGCATTTAATTTTAAATAACCAAAACAGCATTATGAACAACAATATTAACCTGCATTTTGTACCCAGGTTGGCTTATCTACTTATTATATTATGCCTTATAGGGGGTATTATTTATATAGGACATGATATTGTAGTTCCTATTGCATTTTCTATTTTGTTAAGTGTTCTATTACTACCTGTCAATAACTACCTGGAGAAAAAAAAATTACCCAGGGTGCTGGCAATCTTACTTTCTCTGACAGTGGCCATTGTTTTTATCGCAGCGATAGTATATTTCATTTCTACACAGATAGCATCTTTTACAGATGATATACCGGCCATTAAAAAGCAGTTACAAACGCATTTTAATACCATGCAAAAGTGGGTATACCAGCAATTTCACATCACAAGAAAAGAACAAACACAATTTATCAGCAACGCTACAGAAAAAATAAAAGACAATGGTTCTGGTTTTATTGGTGAAACGTTCCTATCCGTTACCCAGACTGTGATGGTACTGGTGTTATTGCCGGTCTATAGTTTTTTGATTTTATATTACCGGGATATGATTCGAAAATTTTTAACCGATGTATTTGGTATGCAGCATGAAGAAAAAGTGAAGGAAGTATTACGTGAATCCCGTTCTATTGTGCAGGGATACATGGTTGGATTGATGATTGAACTGGCAATTGTAGCTGCTATTAATTCTGCTGGGTTTCTTTTATTAGGAATAAGTTATGCAATTCTACTGGGAGTGATCGCTGCTATACTCAACATGATACCTTATATTGGTATGCTGATAGCTGCAGTATTTTGTATGTTGGTTACACTTACTACTTCTACTGATATGAGCGATGTTATCTGGGTAGCGGTCGTTCTGACGGCAGTTCAGTTTATTGACAATAATATCATCATGCCAAAAGTTGTAAGTTCCAAAGTTAAAATAAACGCATTGCTTTCAATAATCGGGGTATTGATAGGAGGCGCGCTGGCGGGCATTTCCGGTATGTTCTTGTCGATTCCTGTTATTGCAATCCTCAAAGTAATTTTTGACCGTGTGGAAGATTTAAAACCGTGGGGTATGTTGCTGGGCGATGAAATCACTGTTGTTAAACAAGGAAAAGTTTTAAACAAAGTTCTTTCAGTGACGCACAAAAAGAAAAAAACCATTCTCCCGGATCAAGGAACTACCCGGCAAAATCAAGTATGATGGTAAATGTAGTCCCTTTGCCCACAATGCTATCTACATAAATATTTCCTTTGTGGTTCAGGATGATATTTTGTGTATTGGCCAGACCAAGTCCGTTTCCTTTCTGTTTACTGGTAAAATAGGGTTCAAACAATTTGGAAATGGTTTCTTTGTCCATACCTATACCATTATCGCTGATTCTAATCATGCATTTACTTGATTGCGATTTAGTTTCTAATACAAGTATTCCCTTGCCAGGTTCCATGGCTTCTATTGCGTTCACCATAATGTTAAGAAATGCAATTTTTATTCTTTCTTTATCAATAGAAACATCACAAATTTCCGGATCGTATTTCTTTTCCACCTTCAATCCATGCAGATCAATCCGATCTTTAGCCAGTAAAAATGCTTCATCCAGCACTAAATTGATAGATTCCTTTGAAGGTTTCAATTCTATTGACTTTGTTGATTGCAAAAGTTCAGTCACCAATTGATTTACACGATCCGCATTTCTTTTGATCATATCAAAATATTGCATTGCCTCCCCTGTCTGTACACTTGTCTCTCTTAACTGTTCTGCTGCAAGACCAATATTTGTCAGCGGGTTTCTTACTTCGTGTGCAATCGTTCTTGCAATACGGCCGGTAACTGCAAATTTTTCAATGCGCTTTAATTCAGTAATTTCTTTATTGGATGCTTCGAGATCAGCAATCTTATTTTCAAGTTCAAGGCGATACTTATGTTTTGTCCTGTTTTCACGATTAAAGGTAATGATGGTATACACTGCAAGAAGAAAGGCAAGCACCAGCGAAATCACATTGATAACACCAATTGCGTTGCCAAAAGCGTTTAATTCACCCGTTCTCGAAGCAAGCACAATATTTTCGGTGGTTTTCATCCGCAGTGATAAATCCCGGATGGCGTCCATCAACTTTTTACCATTTATAGTATTTTGTTTTAAGGAGTCGGGTTCTATGTAACCATCAGTACGAAAAGCTTTAGTGAGGTTATTGATATTGAATAATTTTTCTGTAATCAGCGCCTGCAGGGTATCCCTTCTTTTTAGCTGGACCGGATTATCGGCAATCAGCACCCCAAGTTTTTTCAAGCTTTCTACTACCCTGTATTGACTTGAATAAAATGGTTCAAGAAATTTATTTTCTTTCAAATCCAGGTATCCACGAAAACCTACTTCAGCATCTTTTACATCTGAAATAAGAATTTCTATCTGGGTAATGACTTCATTGGTGTGAATAACCCGTTCGGTTTGTAAATGTAACTGACGGGTAGTATAAAAAATAAGCAGGTATGAAATCAGTAATAGAATAAATGCGGCTACATAACCAGTTTTGATGCGCTGATCAATATTCATTTCTATGATGCCTGCCTTTAACCGCTTTTCTATGCTCAATCCCATAGCATTTTTGGTTGTATTGTATTATGCCACAACGCAGCGTGTAAAAGTAGCCAAAATAAAAATTTGATAGCACAAAACTTAGCATACAATGTAGGCAATTTTCATACACTTCAGCTATTAAAAAGTTTGTTGCTGCTTGGGAACCCAGACTGAAACTGAACCAGGCATAGCATAAAATTCTGCCCAGCCTTCTTCATTTATAGTAATTTCAGCAGGATGCTTTTGTAAGTAATCTATGAATATTTTTCCTGCATGACGTGCACCCATTTCCATCGTTTTGAAACCTGATTCACTATTGGATATCAGCACCGCACAACCTGAGTGTTCATTTTCCTCTGTTCCTTCTCTTGTAAATCCAATGCAATTTGCATGATCAAAGTAATCGCGTTGTATACCGTATGCATATTCTTTACGCAGCATCAATAATTTCTCCAGCTCTTCTACAATTGGTAAATGAATTTCATAATCATTTCCATCTCGGCCTTTGTCCATGTAACTGGCACCAAAAAGATCAGGATAAAAAACGCATGGATAACCTTGCTCCCTTAGTAATATCAATGTGTAAGCGATTGGCTTAAACCAGGGTTCAACAGGCGCTTCCAGTGCCTGCAATGGTTGCGTATCGTGATTGTCTATAACAGTAACAGCAAATGCGGGTTTTACCAATACCAGCGTATCATTAAAAATGGTAGTGAGATCATAATCTTTCCCTCCTTTTGATGCCTTGTGAAAATTATTCTGCAGGCAGGCATCAAACAATTTCATTTTTTCTTCAGTCGCCTCCAGGTATTTTAGCATGAGTGGCAAATTACCCGGGGCCCAATATTCACCTACCGCAAAAAACTCCCCACCAGTTTGCCATTTCATAAAATCTAACCACTCATTATAAAATTTAGGAGATATATGTTTTACCGCATCCAGTCTTACCCCATTAAATCTCAATGTATCCCAATACCATTTCCCCCATTTCTTTAATTCTTCTCTTACTGCCTCATTCCTGAATTCAATATCAGAATACATGAGGTAATCATAGTTACCTTTTTCATCATTCACTATTTCTTCCCAATCGTTTCCGTAATTGTTGAGCAGGCTGAAGATGGCTGTTTCGTTGTTTATCACGTCGTAATCAACTCCGGAAAAACAATGATAATCCCATTGGAACGATGAATATTTTTGCTTTCTTACAGGGAAGGTAAATTTAGTGTATGCTTCAATGGTATATGGCTCGCTGATAAACTCGTTCCTGTTTTCAGGGTTTACTTTTATTGCCTGTACTTTTTCTGTTTCATCTGCACCTGCAAGGTGGTTGACAACAATATCCACATATACCTGCAAACCGGCATCATGTGCCGCGTTTACGCTGTTGATATATTCTTGACACGTACCGTACTTTGTTCTTACAGATCCTTTTTGATTGAATTCACCAAGGTCATACAGGTCATAAACATCGTATCCTACAGATGAAGCACCCGCATTTGCCTTAAACGCCGGAGGCAGCCAAACTGCCGTAATACCTGCTTTCACTAAATTAACCGCTTCCGCTTTCAACTTGTTCCAAAGGCCTCCGTCATCGGGATAATACCAGTGAAAATATTGAAGTATCGTTCCATTCTGCATTCAGCCCTTCAATTTTTATGATTAAAGATTAAATAAGTTAAACATTCAATGCGGTTTTATATTACAATTATATGCCAGATTTTTGTACAGCTATATAGATAAAAGCAGCAAATGGGCAGGTACCGTTTTCTATTATACTCCCTTTTATTTTCCCAGGTTGTAGAAATTAATACACGATTTAAAAAAAATTAAGATAAAAGGCAGCAGTCATCACGCGCCAGCAGCTATGTTGAACCTTGTTTTTTTTGTAACAATTGTTGGCAACATTTTGGAACAACTAACCTGTAAATAAATTTGTCAATTTTTAAATCTACAATTATGAGTTACGGAAAATTAGTATCAGGTGTATTAATAGGTGCGGCCGCCGGCGCCATTCTTGGAGTATTATTCGCTCCGGATAAAGGTTCTGAAACTAGAAAAAAAATAGCCAAAAAAGGCAGTGATTTTACAGACGATTTAAAAGGAAAATTCAATGAATTTGTAGATGGAATTGCAGACAAATATGATGATATGAAAGAAGGTTCTGAAAAATTAATAGAGAAAGGAAAGGAAAAAGCATATGGCATGAAAACGGAAGCCAAAAATTCTTTATCATAATAATTTCATACTGTACAATAAGTCCGGTTATAATTAATTTTTGCTATGGAAAATGAATCAAATATTGAATCACTATTTGCTAAAACTGGTGAGTATTTAGAAACCCGTGTCGATTTACTTAAGCTTAAGGCAATTGATAGTTCAACGAATGTAGTGGCTTCGCTGACCTGGCGAATGGTGGTGCTAGGGGTTTCAATATTTTCCTTTCTGTTCCTTAACATAGGATTGTCTATATGGATTGGCAACCTGCTGGGCCAGGTATTTTACGGCTTCCTGGCAGTGGGTGTATTTTATTTATTAACCGGACTTATTATTTATTTATTCAGGCATAACTGGATCAAAACTCCTGTGAGCGATTTGCTGGTAAAAAAGCTGTTAAAATAAAATTACTGTTATGATTTCATCGACGGCCGATCTAAAAACTGAAATTTTCGCGCTGGAAGCCAAAAGACTTGCCCAGGAAGAAGAATTAAAAATACAGTTCCACAGAACCCGCGAAAGCCTGACACCGGTTAACCTGATAAAAAAAGCAATTCATGGAATTACTGGTGATTCCGCAGTAAAAAATAATTTACTCAATGCCACAGTAGGTATTGGTGCAGTGCTGGCTACAAGAAAATTATTATTCAATAAGTTGTCCGGATCCATCTTTAAAAGGGTATTGGGTGGGCTGATTGAATTCGGCGTTGGCAAAGCTGCAAGTAGCGGAACAGGTCTTTTAAAATACAAAGGATTACAAATTTTGTCTTCTCTTCTAAAAAAGAAAAAGCGCCCGGTTACGCATATGAATGGTGCTGATAAATACCAGTAACTTCTGGGCGTTCATTTTAATTTCCAGCAATTGAGACAATAAGCTTCTGATTAAATTCCTTATCTTAACGGCCATCTAAATTACTGCTGGTATCATATCATGGGAAAAAGTAATGAATTTATATACTCAGAAACACAGGAACCGCACCGCATACGTACAAAAAAAATTCTGCAGGAACATCCTGAAATGAGGAAACTCATCGGTAAAAATCCAACTACATTTTTTGCGATCGTGGGTTTGGTTGCTTTCCAGGTTTTGATGGCCTGGCTATTGACTACACAGCCGTGGTGGTTAGTAATCATAGCTGCATACCTGTTGGGTGCTTTTGCTGATCATGCTTTATTTGTAATGATTCATGAATGCGCACATCACCTTTTGTTTAGAAATCGTTCAGCCAACCGATGGGCTGGTATGATCGCCAACCTTCCTCAACTGTTTCCCAGTGCTATTTCATTTGAGCGTTATCACATAAAGCATCATTCCTTCCAGGGAATTCATGAATTGGACGCAGATCTGCCGAACTACTGGGAAGCAAAATTGATAAATAATTATTTTATCGGCAAGGTAGTCTGGTTGCTATTCTATCCTTTCTTTCAGACTTTCCGCATTTCAAGACTGAAAGAAATAAAACCTTTTGATAAATGGGTTGCCATCAACATTATGTTACAAGTTATATTCATAGTTACAGTATACATTTTACTGGGACCAAAGGCAATCATTTTCCTGTTAGCAAGTTTCTTTTTTTCTGTGGGCTTGCATCCGCTGGGGGCTAGATGGATCCAGGAACACTATCTCACAAACAATAAGGAGCAGGAAACATACAGTTATTATGGCGTACTCAACAATGTTGCTTTTAATGTAGGCTATCACAATGAACACCACGATTTCCCTTCTGTACCCTGGAACAAATTACCCCAGGTAAGAAAAACGGCGCCAGGTTATTATAACACGCTATCCTATCACACTTCATGGACCAAACTCTTTTTCAGGTTCCTTTTTGATAAGGAGATTTCACTTTTTTCACGCATCATCAGGAAAGAAAGAGGTAAAGTGAAACTATCGGACACCTCCATTCCTGATATTGACTTAGTTAACAAAGGCTCCAAAGAAGCAATGAATCAAATGTCTTCATAATTTTTCTTGTTTTATTTTTATTTAAGCAAAGTCCCCATTGTTCAAAGCGGCGCCGTGTAATAGTACCAGCTTTTTTCTTCACCCTGAAAATTCTGATACGCCTGATAAAAATGAATGAATATCCTGACCCTCAAAATCATTCATCGGGTAAAGAGCTTCCTTTATCGAATTAATCAGCCCGTTGCTTTTTTTTAATTCCTTCAAAAGTAAATACTTGTAATAGACAACGCGGTATTTACCCTGACGTTCAACTAAGTGATATTGCTTATGACAAGGATACCTAGTATTCTTGCTGTGGAAAATACGGTTCATACAATTACCGTGTTTCTGTCTGAAATTGATTGAAAAGTTGAAACGCTGGTTATTCAATTTCACAAAAAAGTACCCTATTATGAATCCGAAACCTACAATTTACAAATTCTGTCTTTTTGTTCTTACTAGTCTATATGCTATAACGGCGTTAAGTCAGAGTTGTCAATTGACTGCAACAGCCACAGCTAAGCAATCCATCTGTAAAGCAACTGGTAGTATTACGGTTGCCACAACAAATGGTTCCGGAAATTATAATTATATTGTTACGGGCCCTTCTTATTCTTCCACTACCTCTTCCAATATAATAGATGGCCTTGCGCCAGGAACTTATATGGTAAAAGTGAAGGATATTAATACCGGATGTTCCTTTCAGCTGAATAATATTATTATTACCGGTAACTACCAGGATCCGAGGTTTCAATTACTGGCTACTGATGTAACATGTATAAATGGTAATGACGGAAGGATTGATGTAACCAGTCTTCAATATGGCAAGGCGCCGTTTTCATACACAATTGTAGCGCCCTCTGCATCTGGTGTTGGCACCACCAACTCAACTGGTGTGTTTACCAATTTAATATCCGGCGACTATTCCATCAGGTTAAGTGATTCTTGTGGGGGTTTGCAGACACGTATTATTACTATTGCCAACTACAGTTGGTCCATCACCAGTGCATCGGTAACTAAAGCTGGATGTGACAGTGCCGATGTGGTTGTCAAATTATCCGATAACAAGGGCAATACAAATGCTTCAGGAATTAATTTCACTGGCTTTTTATACGGAGCCAGCAAAGCTCCGGGAGATACAGTTTGGTCAACCACCCGTAGCTTTCGTTTTCTTAAAAACAATGCAAGATCAATTACGTTTGTGGTGCGGGATCTGTGTGGCAATAGCAAAACTACCACCTGGTTTGAAAGTTCCAAACCATCAGTAAATGCAAACGCTACTATCAGCAATCAACAATGTGCAAATTTCTCTGCTACCATAGTTGGGCAGCAAAACCTTACCAACCCCCAATACTGTTTATATACTTCAGCAAATGTGTTGGTAAGTTGCAACTTAACCGGCGTTTTTAATTCAATCCCTTATGGCTCTTACTGCATTAACATAAGCGATAATTGTTACGATACTACTATTACCCGTTGTTTTACAGTAACACAACCGGTACCGGCCATTGCTGCAACCGTGAGCTTAAGCAGTCTTGCCTGTAATACTTTTACCGCAACGGTTACAGGTCAGCAAAATCTGACCAGCCCCCAGTATTGCTTATTTGATTCAGTAAATACTCAGGTGGCTTGTAATTTAACAGGCGTATTTACCGGAATCGGGTATGGATCTTATTGCATCAAGGTTACAGACGGATGTTCAGGAGTTGTCATTACACGTTGCTTTACACAAAGGAAACCATTACCAACAGTTAACAATACGGTACAAATTACAAATCAAACCTGCAATACATTTACTGCTACAGTAACCGGAATGGCCAATATTGCCAACGGGCAATATTGTTTATATGACGTGAATGGCATACAGATTACCTGTAACCTTACCGGTGTATTTACCAACCTGGCCTATGGCCATTACTGTATGCATGTTAAAAATGATCCGGTATGTTATGATACTACTATCGTACGTTGCTTTTCGGTGAGCCCGCTGGTTCCATCTGTAAGCAATACTGTCAATATCAGCAATAAAATCTGTAGCGGTTTTACGGCTAAAATCAGCGGACAACAAAATCTTACCAATCCGCAATACTGCCTTTATGATAACAATAACGTACAAATCGTTTGCAATCTAACCGGTCAGTTTGATAATCTGTCTTATGGTTCATACTGTATAAAAATTAAAAATGATGTGAATTGTTTTGATACTACCATTCAACTTTGTTTTACTGTAACGCAACAGGTTCCATCTGTAAGCAATACTGTCAATATCAGCAACAAAGCATGTACAACATTTAGTGCAAACATTACCGGGCAGGCGAACCTCACAAATCCGCAATATTATTTATACGACAACAGCAATACGCTTGTGACGAACAATGCTACCGGTCAGTTTGATAATATAGTTTACGGTTCATATTGTATCAAAGTAGTTAATACTTGTTTCGATACTACCATTACCCGTTGTTTTACGGTGAACCAGCCGCCATTAAACCTGAATGTTACCACATGGGCATCCTGCACAATAGGCACAACCACCCTTAATGTAACCATAGGCAGCGGCGTTGCACCATACAGCATCCAGGTATATAATCCTGGAGGTGCGCTGGTAAATACTACCAACACTTCAGCAACAAGTGCAACAATAAATGGCCTGACAGGTCTACCAAGCGGATCGCAATATAAAATCGTTGTTACCAGTAATTGTGGTTCAAAAGACTCCGCAACTGTTACACCAGTTGCCTCATCCTTAACCAAATCTATCAATGCCAATTCCAAGTGCCCCGGTGGCCAATGGCAAAATGGTACCGGTGATCTTGTGGTTAACGCTGTGTTCAGCGGCGGAACGGCAGTACCAAAAATTATTTACAAAGATGGTGCTGTAGTTTCTATCAACTATTCTACGCAAAGTGGATTCAATTATACTTTTTCAAACTTGCAACCTGCTACTTATGTTGTTCAATATACATTGCAGGGTTGTGGTTCAACCCCCAGGGATACATTCGCTTTAAATCAGTATGCTTACCCTTCTCTGGCCCAGTCTGCCATCTATCAGTGCAATAATAGTGCAATAAGTGTAAGTGCATCTGCCAGTGGAGGCATCGCTGCTTATACTTATGAAATTATAGGAAGCACTCCATCCAGTCCTTCCATCAACCATGCGCCGCAGGCAAGCCCAACATTCAGTATCAGCAACGGCGCTTCTTATTCACTGGTACGCCTTCGGGTAATAGACGCCTGTGGAAATGCCACCATTAATGACGCAAGTATATTACCGCTGGGCAATACAGTTGTATCCGCATCTTCAGATTGCTTTTATAATAACATCAGCTTATCAGTAGATACAATACCAAATGCAAGTTATACCTGGTATAAAAAAAGCAGCCCTTCAGACAGTACGCTGATAAGCTCAAATCAGACTTATTCTATACCCTATCTGCTACCTTCCGATACGGGTACCTACGTTAGCGTAATGTCTGTAAACAGTGGTTGTCTTACAAAAGTGTCCAGCTTTACGGTTACTGGCGCCTGCGGAAACCAATTACTCGCAGCAAATGGTTTGTCCTTTACGGGTTCATTAGAAAATGACAATGTGCAGTTGAAATGGACAACCGCCAAGGGATTTTCAGCAGACAAATTCATCATAGAGAGAAGTGCCGACGGTTTAAATTTTAATGGTATCGGAACAATGAATGTGGATGCCAATAATATCAACCATGTAAGCCAATACTATTTTTCCGATTTCAATGCAGCTTCAGGTCATATTTTCTATCGCCTGCATATCGTAAAATCGGGCAGCACTGCAGCTTATAGTAATATTATAGAAATAAATAAGAAAGGCAAAGTAAGTATTTCAGTAATGCCTAATCCTGTTGCGGATGCATTTAATATTAACTTTCAGCAGGTATCCGGAACAAACTACAATATCAGACTGGTAAGCGTGGAAGGCAGGATAGTATTCAACAATAATTATGCGGTAAGAACAGGTGAGTCAAAAAACATTCAAAGGCCCAAAGGAATTGTTACAGGTGTATATTTTCTACTTATCCGTAACCAGGCAACGAATGAACAGGAAATAATTAAGTTATTTTTTAAATAAAGACTGTTTATAGTTAGGTACTTTTACAAACCGCCGGATTCCTCCGGTGGTTTTTTTATCTCGCTACTGTGCGAAGAATAATTAATGAAGTAATAATAACTATCCTGCATAGATTCTGTCAATGGCATCGCGGTATTTTTCCATCACCACTTTTCTTTTGATGCTCATTTTGGGAGTCATCTCCCCGGTATCCACACTCCACTCATATGGCAATAACTCAAATTTCTTTATTTGCTCTACATGGTTGAAGAATTTATTAAAACTCTCCACCAATTCTTTGAACATATCAATCACTTTTGCATTGTGTATCATTTCTTCGTTGGTCGTAAAAGTTACACCATTCTGCCGGCACCATTCCTTCAGGTTTGGAAAGGAAGGAACAATCAAAGCTCCAACAAATTTCTTTTCTGCGCCTATAATCATTATCTGTTCCACCAGCATTGATTCTTTCAATTTATTTTCGATGGGCAATGGTGCCACATACTTGCCGCCACTTGTTTTAAACAATTCCTTTTTCCGATCTGTAATTTTTAAGAACCTGCCATCCAGCAATCCTATGTCGCCCGTTTGATACCAGGCATCCGTAAACGCTTCGGCTGTTAAATCGGGTCTTTTGTAATAACCCATCATAACATTGGGACCCTTGCATAAGATTTCTCCGTCTTCTGCAATTTTTACACTTACTCCATCTATCAATGGCCCTACAGTTCCAAATTTTCTATCGCTAATGTTAAACCGGTTTACACTGATTACCGGTGAAGTTTCCGTTAAACCATATCCTTCCATGACCGGTATTTTTGCCGCAGTAAATATGCGAATCAGTCTCACCTGGCAGGCTGCGCCGCCACTTACAATACATTTTAAATGGTTGCCCAGCCCCTCTCGCCATTTACTAAATATAAGTTTGTTGGCCAGCGACAATTGCAAATTATACCAGGCGCTTTGCTGCACGTTGATTTCAAATTTTTCTGCCAGGGAATGTGCCCAGAAAAAAAGTTTCTTTTTGAAACCTGTCAGTTCACTTCCTTTAATCATGATCCGATCGTATACTTTTTCCAATAACCGGGGAACCGTTGTAAACAAATGAGGTTTAACTTCTTTAAGATTTTCTCCAATCGTATCCAGGCTTTCTGCATAATAAATAGAAGTTCCGCAAAACAAATAAACATAACTAATCATTCTTTCGAAGATATGATTCAATGGCAGGAAGCTGAGGGATCGCAGGTTTTCGCCAGGTGGAAAGCAAGGCACACTTGCAAGTACATTACTCAGGATATTTTTGTGACTCAGCATCACACCTTTTGGCGTTCCGGTTGTTCCGGAAGTATAAATGATGGTAGCCAGATCTTCATTCTTTATTTTTTCAGCAATGGCTGCAATTCGTTCTATTCCTTCTTCAGTTGATGCATTCATTACTTCCTTCCAATGCCTTGCATTGATCACATGCTCAAAAGAAAATATCTCTATCAATGAAGGAACACGACTTTTTATACTTACTACTTTATGAAAGCTCTCTTCATCATTTACAAAAACCATTTTTACCTGCGCGTCATTTAGCACAAATTCAAGTTCATTTACATTAATCGTAGGATAGACCGGTGTAAGAATGGCTCCCATTTGTTGTACCGCTAGATCAAGCATGATCCATTCTGGTCTGTTTTTGCAAAGTATGGCAACTTTATCGCGGCCCTCCGCAGTCATATCACCGCAACCAATGCCCATATTGAGCAACCCTGCGCTCAACTTATCTACCATCGATTTAACTTCCTGTGTACTGTATGAGCGCCAACTACCCGATTCTTTAGCAGCCAGCATAGTGGACAATGGCGAGCCCTGCAGCTGGAATTGAATACAATCAAATAATCTTTTTGGTTCCATATCTTTTGCAATCGTTGGTTTGACCCGGTTAATTTCTTTTCAGGGATCTGTTGTTCATTCTTGCGCTATCAGTAATTCCTTTCATCATAATCAACCTACTGCTGAAATTAGATAAAAAACCACTAAAAAAAAAGCCGGTAGTTATTCACCACCGGCTTTACATATCAATCCATTATTTTATTTCGGCATTGTCTGGTAATACTGACCTTTCACTACTTTAAACATACGGTTACTTTGAGCAGTAGTAAATTGCTTGTACTCATCACTGTGAGATTTGGTCCATGCTTCAAAAGATGGCAGATTCTGTACACTCCCGAACAACCATTGGTTATAGGCATTAAAAGTTCCTTCTTTTAATAACTGGCGCTGGTATTCAAATAACCGGAACGGAAACTTACTGGCTTCCTTTTCAAACCAATCAATTATAAACCTCGAACGAATCATTGTAAGCGTTTCAGTAGTAATACCGGATTTTGCAACACTTGCCTGACGGCTCATACTGTTTAAAAATGCAACCGCAAACGGATTCTTGGTATCCTGGTTCTTCAACATATCTGCATCCGTAAAAAGTTTTTTATAACTCTCTGTAAGCAGGCTTTTGATTTCAATGGTACGGCGACTAAAACTTTCCATGTTTACAAATAATTCTCCGTATATGAGGCTCCAAACTTTGTCTTTGGAAAAATAATAATAGCGGGCAGCATTATAGTAATTACCTGTATAAGTCTGATCTGCTTCAATGCCATGCTCCCATTGTTTGATTGCACTTGTAAATTCTTTATTTGCCCAGAGCAATTCACCATAGTCGTTTAATAAGGGGCCACTATCCGGAAAATTTTTCAATCCCTTTTTATAGATCTGTTCGCAGTCTTTGAAATCACCAATGGTTTTATTTAGCATACCTGCCAGTTGAAATACTTCGGCATCCGCGTCCGATCTTTCCAATAACGGCTTTAATGTACTCTGCATCCTTGGATAGTCAGATTTTTGGAAATATGCCAATGCAATGTCTTTACTAACACCCATGTTATTGGGTTCCTGGTCATGCGCTTTATTGAGAACTAAAATGGCATTGTTGACATCACCCTGCTTAAAAAAATCCCTGGCAGTCTGCTGCAACTCTTTTACTGTCTGGGCTTTGGTGAAAATCACCGAAGACAATAGCAAATAAATGAATCCTGCTGTTTTTTTCATGGTTCCAAAGATAGCGTTTTGAAAAAAAGTCTTTCGCAATGCCTTTGTTAAAATGGTAGAAGCTGAAAGGTTTAAGGCCTTCCACTATAGCGGTTAAGCCTTACAACTTATTCCATATCCCGTATCACTTAATCATAAATTAAGTGCGTAAGCAATCCATCCCTCAGTTTGGGTTCAAACCAGGTGCTCTTGGGGGGCATCACATTTCCGCTGTCTGCAATATCAAACAATTGGGAAATGCTTACCGGGTAAAGGCTAAATGCTGCTTTCATTTCGCCACGCTGAACTCTCTTTTCAAGTTCTCCCAAACCCCGGATGCCACCAACGAAATCAATGCGTTTATCAGTGCGCTGATCTTTTATGCCAAGTACTTTATCCAATATATTGTTTGAAAGAATTGTGACATCTAAAACCCCTATCGGATCATTGGTATAAGTATCTTGTTTTGCAGTAAGTTTATACCAATTACCATCCAGGTACATTCCAAAATCATGTAATTTTTTTGGCTGGAAAATAGTTTTACCTGCCAGCTCGCAATCAAAATCTTCCATTATTTTTTTCAAAAAAACTTCTTCGCTCAGCCCGTTTAGATCTTTTACAACCCTGTTATAATCCATTATATGCAATTGGTTGGAGGGAAACAGGGTGGTTAAAAAAAAATTGCTTTCTTCTGTTACCTTATTGCCTAATGCTTTTCGCACTTTTGCCGCCGAGGCGGCACGGTGATGTCCATCAGCAATATATGTGCAGGGAATTTTTGTTGCAAATAACTGTGTAATGGTATTCACAGTTTTGCCATCACTTACGATCCAGATGGTATGTTCAATTTTGTCATCGCTCACAAAATCATAAACAGGTTGATGTGTTTTTTTCCAATTTTCTATTAATGCATCTATTTCAGCATTATGGCGGTATGCCAGGAAAACATTCCCGGTTTGTGCGCCACTTGTTTTAATATGGTTAATACGATCTTCTTCTTTCTCAGGTCTTGTAAATTCATGTTTCTTAATAATGCCATTTTCATAATCATCCACTGAACTACCGCATACCAAACCAGTCTGGCTGCGGCCATTCATGATTAACTGGTAGACATAGTAACAGGGCTTGGATTCCCTAAACAAAATCTCCTTCCTGATAAATGCATCAAGGTTTTCTTTTGCTTTTCCATATACCTGGTCAGAATGAATGTCAATACTATCGGGTAAATCAACTTCAGACTTGGTGATGTGTAAAAAAGAATAGGCATTGTCTTTTACTTCTTCCTTTGCCTCTGCTGAATTAAGTACGTCATAGGGACGGGATGCAACTTTAGATGCCAGTTCTGCTTTTGGTCTGAGTGCTTTGAATGCTGAAATATTTGTCATTAATTTGCTGAATTATAATTATCCTTTTCTTTTTGCGAAGTCTTTCATCAGGTCGGTCAGTGCCGTAACACTATCGATGTTCAATGCATTGTATAATGAGGCCCGGAAACCACCCACTGTTCGATGTCCTTTCACACCCACCATTCCTTGTTGCTTACATTCATCTAAAAACTGCTTTTCCAGTTGTTCATCTTTCATGATCCATACCACGTTCATCAGGCTCCTGTCTTCTTTTGCTACTTTTGGTATGAACATGGGCAAAGCTTCGAGTGTATCATATAATAATTTCGCCTTTGCTGCATTTCTTTTCTCAACAACCGGTACACCACCCTGTTCTTTTAACCAGCGCAATGTGAGCATACATATATATACTGCAAATACGGGCGGGGTATTCAACATTGAACCGTTTTCAATATGGTTGCGGTAATCCATCATGGACGGCAATTTGCGGTTGACAGTTCCCAGGATATCCTTTTTTACAATCACAAGGTTTACACCAGCAGCGCCAACATTTTTTTGCGCACCTGCATAGATAAGTGCAAAACGATTATAATCCATTTGCCGGCTTAAGATATCACTGCTCATGTCTGCAACCAACGGTACACTTGTTTCAGGAATAACGTGCATTTGCGTTCCTTCAATGGTATTATTGGTAGTGTAATGAAAATATTTTGAACCGGAAGGAATATCATAACCTTTCGGTATGTAAGTATAGTCCTTATCTTTTGAAGAAGCCAGCATATTGATATTACCAAACAATTTCCCTTCTTTAATGGCTTTGGTTCCCCAGGTACCGCAATCGAGGTATGCCGCAGTTTCGTTTTCATTCAGCAGGTTCATGGGCACCTGGAAAAATTGCGTGGATGCACCACCGTGCAAAAACAATACTTCGTGTTCTGTATCTAATTGCATCAATTCCTTGGTCAGTGCAACGGCTTCATCCATTACCTGCTGAAATAAGGAAGTACGATGTCCTATTTCTAAAATAGACAAGCCCGTGTTATTAAAATCAAGAATAGCCTGGCTGGCTTGTTCGTAAACTGTTTTGGGTAAAACACTGGGACCAGAATTGAAATTATACACCACTGCTGATTTTTTTTATAGGCTGCAAATGTACTTTAATTAAGAATAATGACCTTATTCACAGCTCTTGCCTTTGATGGAACTGGCTTTCCACTGTGCGTTCAATGATTCGAACTCCTTAATATCTTCCTCGGGAAAATGTTGCCCGGAAAGATTTTTTAAATCCGGCTGACCCGCATTTACCCAGGCGGTGTACCAGAAAGATGCGACGGCAAAAATGGATTGACGCATTCTGCGCTCCACCATACCCTGCAAAACATTGTTATAGGCCACCGTATAAGAAGATGCGTATTGTCTCACCAGCAGGCCATTTCGTTCTTCAAAAGAAAATCGCTGATCACTGCTAAATTGCAATGAAAGTTTTTTTTCCAGGCGAAGTACGGTATCTGCCGCTGCTGCACTTTCCAAAACCCGGCTCCAGATAAAACCGGCAGGATTACTGATATAAGATGCTTTGCCAATAAAAAAATCCCATTCACGATCTGCCAGCAATTCGGGTATACGGCTTTCCCAGAAACCATGAATACCCCGTTGATCGGTCAATTGACCATTGTGATTACTGGATGCGTGTAAAGGCACATGTGCATCAGCGATATAATGGCCGAGTTCTGCAGATAATTTTAAAATCTTTGCCTGGTTTTTTTCTTTGAAGGCGTTTGTTAAACGCAGCAACATGGTTGGTACCCACCATGGAACAATTCCATAAGCCCGCAGGCTATCAGCAGAAAATTTATTAACGGCACTGTCCCATCTTCTTGGTAATATGCTATACGGGTAATTGCCATATCGATCGATATCTATAAAGTGACGGCTCCCTTCTTCTGCTACTGCATACCTTCGTTTATCCGGATCAACAGCATGTTCCGCTAAAAAATCTATATGCGGTTTATACAAAACCATCATTTCGGGCGGTAATAAAAAAACAGCGTAATAATTAATTTTCTGATGAGCATAAAATCCCCAGCAATAACATGCTGTATGGAGGAACAGTAATAGTAAACTGCAGCTAATTTTCCTGGTAGCACACATGATAACCTGATTTAATAAGGTTTAATATTGCTACCCCTCAGAACTAAAATTGCTTTGCCGTTATTTTATAATTAAAGAGAAGTTCAATTTTCCTTCAATTGAATCAGTCACGAGGTTGCCCCTGTACGGAGTGTTTATCTTCCTCCACTTCTGCCACCCCGCCACTGATAGCATATTTAAGCGCATCAGAAGCACTGATATCTTCCAGTACTTTCACTTTGGTTTTGGGAAGAATATATACCTGGCCGGCTACTGCATAGGCATTGGGCACATAGACGGTCACGTAGTCAATAAGTCCAAACTCACTGGCATCCTCATCCGTAATAAATCCTATCTGGAATACATCGGGTTGAAAAATATTGACCAGCACTGCTTTTTTAAACTTTCTTTTATTTCCGGCAAAAGCTTCAAAAAAATCTTTTACAGAAGAATAAATAAATTTTATACCCGGTGTACGTTCAAGCCAGTCATCAAACAAACTAAATATTCTGCTGGTGAGGTAATTAGAACTTAAAAAGCCGATAAAAATCAACGCAACTATAATGGCTACAAAACCCAGCCCGTAATTACGGTTAACAATCTTTCCATCGGTGTCCTTGAAAGTAAAAATTGGTAACCAGCTATCAACAGATGAAACGAACCAGTAAATAAGATAAATAGTAATTGCCAGGGGCGCTGTTACCAACAAACCCTGCAATAAGTACTGCAACACTTTGCGCCAGCGCCAATGATTGCGGGGGGATAGAGCCATACGTTTGAGTATAAATTAAAATTGAAAGTAAAGATCACAAAAAAAATCATTCCACGGGTGCGAAAAACATCGCTGTCGGAATGTTTTTTATGAACATCCGTTAGCTAAAAGATGATAAATGGCAGAAAAAAATGATTGGAAACTTTGGTAACATAAATAGTTTCCGTAGTTTTGTCCCCCAATTATGACAGAAATAGACAACAAAGAGCGCATTAAACTTCAGGCTTCCGATTTATTTATAAAATACGGAGTGCGCGGTGTGAGTATGGACGATATTGCCAACAGCCTGGGTATGAGCAAGAAAACCATTTACCATTTCTACGCTGATAAAGACGAACTGGTGGAAGCGGTCATTCAAAACCAGATAAAATACAACGAAAGTTGTTGTGAAACGGACCGGACCGCATCAGAAAATGCCATTCATGAAATGTTCCTTGCCATGGATATGATGGTAGAAATGTTTCGCTCCATGAACCCGGTGGTTTTGTACGATATTCAAAAGTACCATCCCCACGCATTTTCAAAATTTCACAAGCATAAAAATAATTATCTCTATTCTATTATCCGTGAAAACCTGGTACGGGGCATCCGCGAAGATCTATTCAGGGAAGATATTAATATAGATATCATTTCGCGTTTTAGGGTAGAAATCATGATGCTTCCATTCAACCCTGAGTTCCAGGCCAAAGTAAAACATAACCTGGCAGAAATTGGAGAAGAACTCATACTTCATTACCTGTATGGATTGGTAAATATGAAGGGGTATAAAATGATTTTGAAATATAAACAGGACAGAACTAAAAAAACCTTAAGCAATGCAAAGATTAAATAAAATTATAGTATGGATAGGATTAACTGCATTTGCCTTGACCGGAACGGCGCAGGAAAAACATGAGTTTTCCCTACAGCAAACCTTTGATTATGCCAAAAAGAATAATGTCCAGGTAAAAAATGCCTTGCTGGACGTACAAATTCAACAGCAAACCAACCGCGATGTTACCGGAACAGCCTATCCACAGATAAAAGCAAGCGGCTCTCTTACTTACAACGCTGAATTGCCTGTGAGTTTGGTACCGGCAGAATTTTTTGGCGGGCAGCCCGGTACTTTTCAGAAACTGGCATTTGGTGTTAAGTGGAATTCAACCGGGGGTGTTTCTATCAGCCAGATACTTTTCGACGGACAGGTATTTGTTGGTCTCCAGGCAAGGAACACACTCATCAATTTTCAACAAAAAAATGTTGAAGTAACGGAAGAAACCATCAAAGCAAATATTTATAAGATCTACTACCAGTTAGTGGTGAGCCATACACAGATAGAACTACTGGATGCCAATATGGAATTACTCAACAAGTTACAGCACGATACGAAAGTAATGTTCGACAATGGCTTTACAGAAAAATTAGATCTTGATAAACTGGCAGTGCAAATCGCTAACCTGCAAACTGAGAAAACCAATGCACTGAACCAGATGGCCAATGGCTACCTGGGGTTGAAAGTGCTGATGGGCATGCCCGTTAGAGACTCACTGTTATTAACAGACAGTATTACTGACAATGAAATAAAAAATGGTTTACCCGAAACAGGGAAATTTGATTATAACCAGCGAAAAGAATTTCAATATTCAGCACTCGGTGTTAAACTGGCTCAATATGACGTTAAGCGATATAAGCTGAGTAAGATTCCAACTTTATCTGCCAATGGTTACTATAACAAAAACGCCCAGCGTAACCAGTTTGATTTTTTTGGCAAAGGCGACTGGTTTGGCATTTCTGCATTTACATTGAACCTGAACATTCCGATATTCAGCGGGTTTTCTGCCAATGCTAAAATTGCAAAAGCAAAACTAAGCCTTCAGCAATCACTCAATAACCAGGAAGCACTAAAACTTAATATAGACAACGAAATTCAAACCGCGACAAATAATTTCAATTCGGCTGTCTCCAACCTTGATTACCAGAAACAAAACATGGCCCTGGCGGAAGCAGTATACCAGCAAACCAAAAAGAAGTTTGAAATAGGAACCGGTATGCAAACTGAAATTAACCAGGCACAGACAGATCTGAAAACAGCACAAACCAATTATATCAATTCACTATACAACGCAATTGTTGCAAGGGTAGATTTTCTGAAAGCAACGGGCAAATTATAAAACAATCAACCAAACAATGACTACTAAACTCAATAATATGCAAAGCACCATAAGAATAGTTATTGCCTCCATACTGGCATTGTCCATGACAGCTTGCGGCAACAGTTCAAAAGAAAGTGATAGTTCACTGGCAGGAAAAAAAGCAACGTTGGAAAAACTAAAAGACCAGGTAAAAAAACTGGAAGCAGATATTGCTAAACTGGATACATCTGCAGCCAAAGCTGAAAAAGCAAGACTGGTTACACTGGGCACACTGGCACCTGAAAGCTTTACACATTACATAAACCTGCAGGGAAAAATTGAATCCGAAAACATTTCGTATATAGCTCCCCGTAATGGAGTGGGTGGTGTAGTAAAAGCATTGTATGTTAAAAGAGGTGACAATGTAAAAAAAGGCCAGTTATTATTGAAGCTGGACGATGCTATCGCCCGCCAGAGTGTGATAACCGCGGAACAAGGCCTGGAGACGCTTAAAACTCAATTGTCTTTTACCCAGAATTTATTCCAGAAACAAAAAAACCTCTGGGATCAGAATATTGGGACCGAAGTACAATTGATTACTGCAAAGAACAATGTGCAGAATGTAGAGAACCAGTTAAAAAGTGCACAGGAACAATTGAAAATTACCAAAGAGCAATTACAATTCACCAATGTGGTGAGTGATGTAGACGGAGTAGCTGAAACAGTGAACATAAGAGTGGGTGAAGTTTTTACCGGTGCTACTGCTAATGGTTCACAAATAGTAATAGTCAATAATAGTCACCTGAAAGCAACCGCTGCAATTCCTGAAAACTACCTCGGTAAAATCAACAAGGGTAGCCATGTAAAGATTACACTTCCGGATATTAATAAAACAATTGATGCAGTGGTAACGGTGGCAGGAAAATCAATTGACCCTAATACCCGCAGCTTTTTTATAGAGGCAAAAATACCCGTTGATAAAGATATTCGTCCCAACCAGATTGCATTGGTTAAAATTCAGGACTACACTACTACCGGTAGCATCATTGTTCCGGTGAACACCTTACAGAATGACGAAAAAGGAAAATTTGTAATGGTAGCTGTGAAGGAAAATGGAAAACTGATTGCCCGCAAAAAAACGGTCATTGCCGGTGAATTTTATGATGACAAGCTGGAAATAAAAAGCGGATTGCAGGCCGGAGATACCATTGTTACAGATGGCTTCCAGGGTTTGTATGACGGACAATTGTTAACTACAGAAGTAAAGTAGGTGGTAGGAAGTGGCAGGTAGCTGGTGGGGGCCGAAATAATCAATTTGATTCTCACTGGCTACTCACTACTCACTATTTTCTACTCACCAAAAAATAAACCAATCGTATGAGTGCTTTAGATAGAGTAAAAGAAAAATTCAAAGAATTCAAGCCCACCTCCTGGAGTATTGGAAATAAAACATCCATTTACCTGGTGATGTTATTTGTGAGCCTGATGGGTATTTACCAGTTTCTCACCTTGCCGAAAGAACAGTTTCCGGATATTGTGATACCTACTATTTATGTACAGACCATCTATGTAGGAAACTCTCCAAAAGATATAGAGAACCTGGTAACAAGACCCATTGAAAAACAAATCAAAGGCATTACCGGTGCAAAGATTAATAAGTTCACCAGTACTTCGCAACAGGATTATTCTGCCATCGTAGTGGAGTTTGACACAGATGTAAAAACAAGCACAGCGCTGCAGAAAGTAAAGGATGCAATAGACAAATCAAAACAAGACCTGCCAACCGATCTTACGCAGGAACCAACTGCGCTGGAAGTAAACCTGTCTGATGTTCCCATTATGTATGTGAACCTCAGTGGCGACTACGATCTGCAACGGTTAAAAAAATTCTCAGATGATTTGAAAGATAAACTGGAAGATCTCTCCCAGATAAACCGTATTGATGTAGTAGGTGCACCTGAACGTGAGTTCCAGATCAATGTAGACAATTATCGCATGCAGGGTGCAGGGGTTACGTTTGATGATATCAGCAATGCAGTATCAAGAGAGAACCTCGATATTTCCGGGGGATTGCTGGATGTGGGCAATATGAAACGCACATTGCAGCTAAAAGGTCAATTAAAAACAGCGCAGGACATTCAACAAATTATTGTTCGCAATACCAGCGGTGCCCCTATTTATCTCAAAGACATTGCTGTTGTTAAAGACACCACCAAAGAAAAAGAAAGTTATGCGCGCCTGGATGGCAAGAATGTGGTGACTTTAAATATCATCAAACGCAGCGGAGAAAATCTTATTGAAACCAGTGAGGCCGTTCAAAAATCGGTGGAAGAAGCAAGAGGCGTTTTATTTCCGAAAGATTTGAAGGCCGTGGTAACGGGCGATCAAAGCATCAGAACCAAGTCATCTTTTAAAGACCTGGTGAATTCTATCGTGATTGGTTTTATTCTTGTTTTGATTGTGCTGATGTTTTTTATGGGAGTTACCAATGCTTTCTTTGTGGCACTTAGTGTACCGCTGAGTATGTTTGTGGCATTTGTGTTTTTACCCGCGGCAGATTTGATTGTGGGAACACACGTTACACTGAACTTCATGGTATTGTTTGCACTGCTATTTGGTTTGGGTATTATAGTAGACGACGCAATTGTGGTAATTGAAAATACGCACCGCATTTTTGTACAGGGCAATGGAAGACTCAAAGTTGATACGGCTGCAAAAATGGCCGCGGGTGAAGTATTTGTTCCGGTATTAGCGGGTACACTTACCATGCTTGCACCTTTCTTTCCATTGTTGTTCTGGCCCGGTATCATTGGTAAGTTTATGATCTACCTGCCCACCATGCTCATATTTACACTGGCAGCATCATTGATAGTAGCATTTATCATGAACCCGGTATTTGCCGTAGATTTTATGAATCACCCCGAAGGTGAAAAAGAAACCAAGAATGCTATCTTCAAAAAACCTTCTTTCTGGATTGCAATTGGAGCCGGTATTGTACTTGATTTGTTGGGTGCAACTTTCCTCGGCAACTTTCTCATATTCTTTATGTTACTGGTATTGCTTAACCGCTATATGCTGGATGATGCAATCCATGCATTTCAAAACCGTGTACTGCCGTGGATCATGGGACATTATGAAAGCCTGTTACGTTGGGCTTTGAATGGCTGGAGGCCTGTTCATTTGTTATTGGGCACTTTTGCTTTATTGATAATATCATTCATCGTATTTGGCATGGCCGTTTCATCCGGCAGGGTTGGTGTAGTGTTTTTTCCAAAAGCAGATCCCAACCAGGTTTATGTATACATGAAATTACCGGTTGGTACGAATGTGGAATATACAGATTCAATCACCAGGGAACTTGAAAAAAGAGTTGCTAAAGTATTGGGTACCGACAATGGTAAAACAAACCCATTGGTAGAAAGTGTTATCAGTAATGTTGCTGTTGGAGCAGGTGACCCACAGAGCGGAGACAGAAGTACAAGAAGTGAATTGGGAAGAATACAGGTATCGTTTGTTGAATTTGAAAAACGGCATGGCGTTTCAACAAAACCTTATCTTGATAAAATACGTGCAGTAATGAAAGGAATTCCTGGTACAGAAATTAGTGTTGACCAGGAAGGTGGCGGCCCCCCCACCGATCCACCCGTCAATATTGAAATTGCCAGTGAAGATTTTGACAATCTGATCCAAACTGCCAGTTCATTAAAAAATTATCTTGATTCCTTACAAGTACCCGGCGTAGAAGAATTGAAGATGGATATTGATTTGACCAATCCCGAAATTACACTTACTGTTGACCGTGAAAGAGCATTGATTGCCGGAATATCATCCGCACAGGTAGGGCAGCAGATACGAACCGCATTGTTTGGAAGAGAAGTTTCAAAAATAAAAGAGGGCAAGGATGAATACAAGATCCAATTGCGCAACAATGAAATGCAACGCCAGAACCTGGTGAATTTGCTGAATATGAATATATCATTCCGCGACCAGGCAGATAAAGGCGCATTGAAATCAATTCCCATTGGATCTGTTGTTAAAGTAGAACCCACCAGCACATTGGGAAGTGTGAAACGCAAAAACCAAAAACGATTGATAACCTTGAGATCTAATGTACTGACAACCCAGGGTTATAATCCAACAGGGGTGAACCAGGAACTGGCAAGGGATATTGCGAACTTCACTAAAAAAGCAGATGGCGTAACCATTAAACAAACGGGTGAAGGCGAACAACAGGCAGAAACAGTTGCATTCCTCGGAAAAGCATTGGCCATTGCACTGATGCTGATATTATTTGTGTTGGTTGCGCAATTCAACAGTGTAAGCAAGCCGGTCATCATATTAACAGAGATTGTTTTTAGTGTCATTGGAGTATTGCTTGGATTTTCTATCACCGGTATGGAAGTATCTGGTTTGATGACGGGATTGGGAATTGTAGGTCTTGCTGGTATCGTGGTTAAGAATGGTATCCTGGTAATTGAATTTACAGACGAGTTGCGTGCAAGGGGAGTGAAAACAAAAGAAGCGGTTATACAAGCAGGTAAGACCCGCATCATCCCGGTATTGCTGACAGCTGTTGCCGCGATATTGGCCTTCATTCCAATTGCGGTTGGTTTCAATATTAATTTCGTGACACTGTTTTCAGAACTCAATCCGCATATCTTTTTTGGCGGAGATAACGTTGCATTCTGGAAACCATTGAGCTGGACGATCATATTCGGTTTGGCATTCGCATTCTTTATGACCCTGTTTATGGTACCGGGTATGTATTTAATTGCTGAACGTTTGAAAAGGCCAATGAGAAGAATGTTTGGTGGCAAATGGATATCGTTCCTTGGTATCCCTCCATTGATATTCATCTTTATGCCATTGATGATAGTTGCCGCCATTGCACAGCGTATAACAGTTAGCCGCAGACGCAGAAAATTAGTGAACCAACCGGTTAACAAATCTTTTATCGGCAGCTGGTTCTAAAATCAGTAAATGGATTTAACTATAAATTGAATAAATAAAAATGTCCCGGCTGGCGGGACATTTTTATTTATCTGCTTTACATTATTTAGCATGTAGCAACCAATTCCTATTCCCCACTCCCTATCCAACATTCACAACTCACTTCAAAACCCCTTCTTCCCCACCAACTTCCCATCATTATCCAATTCTACAATTTCATAACCCGATTTTTGCAAGCCGGGCAAAATCTTTGCTTTATCCCCCACCAATAAAATATTTATTTTACCAGGTTGCACCCATTTCTTTGCCAGTCCATCTATTTCTTTTTTTGAAATGCCTGCCAGTATTTTATTTTGTTGATCCACATAATCGGCGGGAAGATTGTATTCTAATATCCTTGCAATAAATCCAGCTTTTTGTGAGCCGGTTTCATATCGCAAAGCATCACGCTGACCAATAGCGCTTTTTGTAAATTTCAATTCTTCTTCGGTTATACCATTGGCAGCATATTCTTTTAACTCCTTCATCACTTCCGTTAATGCGCTATCTGTTGCCCCTGCTTTGATACCTGAGCTGAATTCAAAATTACCGCTGTAATTATCAGCATCAAATCCAGTGCGTGCGCCATAGGTCCAGCCTTTTTCTTCTCTTAAATTTAAATTCACCCGGCTATTGAATGCACCTCCTAAAATATAATTCATGATACCCGATTTGTAATACTCTCCTGTTGCATCATACTTCATTCCGGTTGCATATCCAACCCGGAATTCTGTCTGAGCAGCTTTTGGTACATCCACCAGGTAAATTTTTGATTTGTCTACATCCTGCGGTTTTGGATTTACTGCAGGAATATCAATTTTTTTATTGGGTAATTTATTTAAGAAAGCGAGTTTGGGTAATATTTCGTCCTGTTGTACATCTCCTACCACCACTACCCTGGCAGCTTGTGATGTCATGTAATTGTTATAATAATTTTTTATATCGTCCTGCGTAATATTATTCATGGTGCTTTCTGTACCATTTTCACTCATGCCCAGGATATTGTTAGCACCATAATTTATTTTAGCAATCAAATCTGAAGCAACAGCAGCCGGTTGTGTTTTAGCCTGCCTGATTCCTTCGAGGTTTTGTTTTTGATTGCGTTTGAATGCATCTTCTGTAAACAATGGATTAAACATTTTTTCCTGTAGCAACGCCAGCGTTGGATCTAAATTTTTTTTCAGCGATTGAACAGAAAATACAATCCCATTGCGTTGACTATTTACACGAATGCTGCTTCCCAGTTTTTGCAATTCAACTGCCATTTGTTCTGCAGTGTATTTTTTTGTATCCTCATTCATCATATCAGCAAAAAAACTCGCCAATCCTATCTTAGCAGTGTCATTCGCCTGTAATAAATGGCCACCCGGAATTGTAATTGTAATATTTACTACCGGTAATTCATTGTTGGCAGCACCAATCAATTTAATACCGTTTGATAAATTCTTTTTCCAGAAAGCGGGAACTTTTACAACCGGGTTTGCACCATTACCAGGCTGTTTACTTCTGTCAAATTTATCAGTAGCTTTTGCATATTTCAAACCGTTATAACCATAATCGGGTTGCTGGTAATGGCTGGAATCAATTTTGTAATTGTCTGTCGCCGCCAACATCTTATCCTGTCCTTTGGGTAATACACTTACTATTACAGCATGTTTGCCTTTTATGTATTGATTGTATACCCGCATTACATCTTCTTTTGTAACTGCAGCATAGATTTTTAATAAATCAGCAATCTTATTGGGGTTACCGGTAAAGGTTTGAAACGCGGCAAGCTGACTCACTTTACCAGCAACACTCTGCAGTCCGTTTATGTATTGCGCTTCAATACCTCCTTTGAATTTGGCAATGTCCTCCTCCGTTATACCGCGCAATTCAAAAGTATCCATCGATGCCCGCACCAGTTTTTCCATTTCCTCTAATGATTTTCCGGTATAAGGGACAACAGTAATGAAAAATTCTCCGGCCAGTTCACTGAGTTGGTTGCTGGCATTGGCCTGTAATGCAAGTTGTTTTTTTACCATCTGCTGGTACAAAACAGAATTTTTTCCCTGCCCGATTACCTGCGCCAGGCATGCCAGAGCTGCAATGTCCTTATCATAGTTTGGAACGGACGGATAAACCATTGCAAGTAATGGCAACCTTGCATAGTTATCTGTATAGGAAACATAACGGTCATTTTCCAAATGCGCTGCAGGGACTTTTACTTTTTCTACTTCCGGGCAGCGGGGAATGTTTCCGAAATATTTTTCAACCAGCTTTACTACATCAGCTGCTTTTACATCGCCGCCAACGGTGAGTGTAGCATTATTGGGTCCGTACCAACGCAGGAAAAAATTTTTAAGATCGTTTACATTTACACGATTCAGATCTTCCACATATCCGATGGTGAGCCATGAATAAGGATGACCGTAATCATACAAATTTTTGGCGGCTACTTCACTTAAAAGCCCATAAGGGCGATTATCATAATTCTGCCCTCTTTCATTTTTTACAGTAGCTCGTTGCACTTCAAATTTGGGCTGGGTTACTGCATCCAGTAAAAAGCCCATTCGATCTGCTTCCAGCCACAACATTTTTTCCAATTGATTACCCGGCACTGTTTCGTAGTAATTGGTGCGATCCCTGTTGGTAGATCCATTCAATGTTCCACCTGCTTCTGTAACAATTTTAAAATGCTTCTCATCTGCAACATGATCACTTCCCTGGAACATCATGTGTTCAAAAAAATGCGCGAACCCGGATTTGCCAATTTCTTCTCTTGCAGAACCCACATGGTAAGTTACATCCACATGTACGATGGGATCACTGTGATCTTCATGAACAATCAATGTTAATCCATTTGCTAAAACATATTTTTCGTATGGAATTACAATTTCACTACCACTTTTTTCAATTTTTTCTACCAGCTTTGCCTGCGAAAAAGCGCCACTATACTGCAAGAGTAACAGGCTGGCAGATAAAATAATTTTTTGTTTCATATTTAATCAGGGTTTTGTGTTGTACAAAATAAGATAAACTGTTGTCTATTTGACTACCATTTATCTAAATACCTGCGCGCCTGAGTCAATCTTTATTAATTTTACGGCAACTATAAACACTTTACAACTATGCGACAAAATCATGAAATAGATTACAAGATTTACGGCGAAGAATTACAATTTGTTGAAATAGAACTGGACCCAAATGAAACCGCCATTGCGGAAAGTGGCGCATTTATGATGATGGATGACAATATTATTATGCAAAGCATCTTTGGCGATGGTTCTAAACAACAGTCGGGTGGTTTGCTCGATAAATTATTTTCTGCCGGAAAAAGAATTTTAGTAGGTGAAAGTTTATTCATGACAGCTTTTACCAATACAGGGGTTGGAAAAAGAAAAGTAAGTTTTGCGGCACCTTATACGGGCAAAGTAATACCGCTTGATTTGCAGCAACTGGGCGGTACCATCATTGCGCAGAAAGATGCTTTCTTGTGCGCTGCCAAAGGAGTAAGTATTGGAATAGCTTTTCAACGCAAACTGGGAACCGGCATTTTTGGTGGCGAAGGATTCATTATGGAAAAATTAGAAGGTGATGGAATGGCATTTGTTCATGCCGGGGGTTATGTAGTAGAAAAAACATTACAGACCGGAGAACTATTGCGCGTTGATACGGGTTGTGTAGTTGCCTATACCGGTGGAATTGATTTTGATATTGAATTGGTACGCGGTGTGCGCAACTGGATATTTGGAGGAGAGGGTTTATTCTTTGCTGTATTGCGTGGACCGGGTAAAGTATGGTTGCAATCATTACCCATCAGCCGTTTGGCAAGTAAAATAATTTCTTATAGTCCGCAGTTCGGCCGAAGAAAAGAAGAAGGAAGTATTTTAGGAGGACTAGGGAATCTATTGGATGGGGACGGGTTCTAGTATTAAATAATAAGTGGTAAGTTTTGAGTTGGAAACAATCCTATAACTTAAAACTTACCACTTCTATTAGTTTCTGCTATTCAGTTTCGCCAGCAAACGAAGTATCTCCAGGTATAACCAAACAATGGTTACCAGCAATCCAAATGCACCGTACCATTCCATGTATTTGGGTGCGCCCATTTCAACACCTTTTTCTATCATGTCAAAATCAAGTATGAGATTAAGTGCAGCTATTGCAACTACTACCAATGAAAATACTATTCCCATGGTACCACTTGAATGAATCAATGGCATATCAATATGGAACATGCGCAATACCATTGCCAGTAAATAAAATACGGCAATACCAGCTGTGGCTGTAAAAACGATTGATTTGAATTTCTCCGTTGCTTTTATTACACCAAAACGATACAATAAGAACATCGCGATAACAACTCCGAACGTAAGACCTACAGCCTGCATCACAATACCACCGGTAGTACCCGTTGTTGCTGCTCCTTTAAATGCAAAATTGTAAAAAGCAGATATGCCTCCAACAAATGCACCTTCAAACAATGCGTAAATAGGTGCAAGAAATGTTGCCCACATGGGTTTAAATGCAAGCACAATTGCAACTATCAATCCGCCAATTGCACCTCCAATCATCCAGGGAAAAACATCTTTTCCTTGTCCGTATGCATTCCAGGTCAGTGAAGCTGTACCCATAACCAATAAGAATAAAAGAAAAAATTTGTTCAGGGTTCCTCTCTCTGTCATCACCTCCGCCTGATTTACCACTATACTCTGCTGAAAAGTTTTTTCACTTAAAGCAGGATTACCAGATTTAAAAATAGCCATAGTAAAATGTTTTTAGAAAATGCAAAATACAAAATGATTTGGTTGATGGGTAGTTAAATTTGAAGAAGGTTTACGGCATAAGGCGTAAGTGATAAGGCTCTCTATTGCAACATTCTACCCGATGCCTTACTCCTTAAATCCTCACCTGAACTTTTCAACCTTTCAACCTTTCAACTTCTCAACCAATCAACCCTTCAACCTACTCCTTATCTTTGTTGCCATGCCATTCAATGATGTAATAGGACAACTTAATGTAAAACAACAACTGGCTGAATTGGTTCAGCACAACCGGCTCAGTCATGCTCTTTTGTTTTTGGGAAAAGAAGGATCCGGGGCGCTGGCACTTGCCATTGCTTTTGCGCAATATATTGTTTGTGAAAAAGTAAATGGAAAAACTAACGCCAATGAACCCACGCTGTTTGGCGCCCCCACTAGCCAAACCCCACTAGCTACTAACTCCGACTCCTGTGGCACCTGCCCCGCCTGCAGCAAAGCGCAAAAATTGATTCACCCCGATATCCATTTTTCTTACCCGGTAATACCCAGGAAGCCTGGAGACAAACCGGTGAGCACAGACTTTATCGCGGAATGGAGGGAATTTATCAGGATGAACCCTTACGGCAACATTTACGATTGGTTGCAATTTATTGGTGCGGAAAACAAACAAGGGAACATCACCGCCTATGAGTGCAACGACATCATACATAAGCTCAGCCTCAAAAGTTTTGAAAGCGGCTATAAAATATTATTGATGTGGATGCCGGAGTACCTTGGTAAAGAAGGTAATAAACTGCTTAAACTAATAGAAGAACCACCGGCCAACACATTATTTATACTGGTTGCGGAAAATGAATCTGATATCCTTCCTACCATCTTATCCCGTTGTCAGCTTATCAAAATTCCTGCCCTGGAAACAACAGATATTGCAAATGCTCTATTGGACAGAGCCAAACAACCTCCAGAACAGGTAAACCAGGTTGCCAGCATCAGCGAAGGCAATTACAGGGAGGCCTTGCAGTTATTACAACATGCGGAGGAGGATTGGCAGGATTTGCTACGTGATTGGCTAAACGCTATTTTGAAAACAGGTCCCGCTGCCCAGGTGAAATGGATTGAAGAGGTTGGGAAACTCGGCAGGGAAAAACAAAAGCAATTTTTGCGGTATTTTAACCATTTGTTGCAGCAAAGCATCCGGCTCAGGATAATTGGCGCCGCTGAAGCATCACAATTACCCGATAAAGAACGTGATTTTGCCCTGCGCCTCAATAAATTGACAGATATCAGTCAGCAGCAAGCCATTATAGAAGAGTTGGACAAAGCCACTTATTACATAGAACGCAATGCCCACGCCAAAATGCTCTTCCATGCCCTTACACTTAAACTGTATCATATCATTGCAGATAAATCGCTATTTTTGGTCAATTGAGTATTTGAAAAGTGTGTTTGAAAAGAAAATTTTGGAACAGGCAGCAGTATTTTAATTGAACATCGTTGTGTCACTCACTGCATCAGCAGTAACTATAATTAGCTTTTTCGTTGCATAGTATTACAATCGCACAAGTGTGCGACGCAACAGGGGTACAATAGCGATTTACTGCCAAGCCCACCCAAATTTTTCCTTTTTTTTACTGATTGTTAACTTTTTAATTCATTGTTATATGGGCTGTGGTAGCTGTGGAACCGGAACACCTAATGGATGTAAAAGCAACGGTGGTTGCAGTACGGGAGGGTGTAACCGGCTTAATGTGCACGACTGGCTGGCAAACCTTCCATTTGCCGATCCGGAAAGTGCCTGCAAAGTGGTTGAGATCAGTTTCAATAATGGAAGTCGCAAAGATTTTTACCGCAATACAACCTTACAATATTTTGAAAAAGGTGAACTGGTTACCATTGAAGGAGTGAGCGGTTTTGATGTTGGTGAAATCAATATGACCGGTGAACTGGTACGCCTGCAGATGAAGAAAAAAGGCGCAGATGAATTTAACCCGGAAATGAAAAAGATACTGCGTAGGGCAGGCGATCGCGATCTTGATTTGTGGAAACAAAATAAAGCCCGTGAAAAAGAGGCATTGATTCGTTCCAGGGCCATTGCACGCCAGTTGAATTTAAACATGAAAATTAGCGAAGTGGAAATGCAGGCCGATGGTCGCAAAGCCACTTTTTTTTATATCGCAGATGACCGCGTAGATTTCAGGGAGCTCATACGCGTGTATGCAGGCGAGTTTAAAGTAAAGGTTGAAATGCGGCAGATTGGTGCAAGACAGGAAGCCGCCAAAGTGGGAGGTGTTGGAAGCTGCGGACGGGAATTATGTTGCAGTACCTGGTTGAGTGATTTCAAAAGTGTAAACACTACTGCAGCCCGTTACCAGAATCTTTCCATCAATCAAACCAAATTGAGTGGCCAGTGTGGACGGTTGAAATGCTGTTTGAATTATGAACTGGATACTTACCTGGATGCATTGCAACATTTCCCGGAAAACGCTGATACATTGCAGGTGGCCCGCGGAAATGCATTTCTTATAAAAAAAGATATTTTCAAAAACCTGATGTGGTATACGTTGCCGGATAGCAATAAACAATACCCGGTTACCATTGAACGGGTTCGTAAAATAAAACAACTGAATGCCCAGGGAGTGATTCCTGAAGAACTGGAAGCAGTGGATGTTACTACCAACAAACCAAAAGATACAGGTGGTGGTTTTGTTGAACTGGTGGGTCAGATTAGTTTAAATACTTTAGAAAAAGCAGATAGACGTAACAGGCCGCAACAATCACAACGCGGTAATCCCAATCAACAGCAAAGAGGTAACAATCCTCAACAAAGAGGAGCTGGTCCGCAACAAAGGGGCAACAATCCAAATCAAAGACCTAACAATCCCAATACTTCAAATAATCCAAATAATCAACCAAACAGGAATAGCGGCCCGCAACAAAGAGGCAATAATAATCCACCAAGAAATGGAGGGCAACCTTCTCCGCCAAGAGATGATAATAATAAAGACCAGCGCCCCGGACCGCCCATAAAAAAGAAACCGTAATAACAAATACTTTATATATCCTAATCGTAAACCGTTCTACCTTTAGAACGGTTTTTATTTTTTTTACCCGTTAAAGGAACCACTGACTATCTGTTCATCGTAATTCATAACAAGATGAAACGTTTTTTTATGCGATCATTTATAATCATAGGTTTCATATTAGTAATATGGCTGGTATTGGCACAAAGCTGTATGTCGTTCCGCATGTCTGATAGCGAAGCAAAAGAAAAGTTCAAAGCAAAGGGTGTAGATGTTGTAATTAATACCATTACGCTCAACAACCGTCACCTGCATTATCTGAAAACCGGTAATGATACATTGCCCACCATTGTTTTTGTACATGGTACACCCGGCAGCTGGGATGCATTTGAAAATTACCTGGAGGACCCCGGCTTGTTACAAAAATTCAGAATGGTTTCAATAGACAGGCCTGGTTTTGGTCACAGCGATTATGGCAAACCGTTAAACTTAGCAGAGCAATCAGTTATTATAAGTCCTTTATTTGATTATATAAAAAATGGTAAACCCCTTTATTTGGTTGGACATTCATTGGGTGGACCGATGGTTGTTAAACTGGCAGCAGACAATCCGGGTAAAATTGCGGCATTGGTCTTACTCGCTGGTTCCAATGATCCGGCACAGGAGGAACCGGAAAAATGGCGGCCCGTTTTATATAAAACACCACTTACCTATTTTGTACCAGGTGCTATGCGTCCTTCCAATGAAGAGTTGTGGTATTTAAAAACAGATCTGGTCTATCTCAAAAAGGATTTCCCAAAAATTACATGCCCGGTATATATAGTACACGGACAAAAAGATAATATGGTGCCCATTGCGAATGTTGATTACGATAAAAAAATGCTGGTGAATGCTTCACATATAGAAGAATTAATCTTTCCGGATGCCAATCATTTTATTCCATGGACAAGATTTAAGCAAATCAGGGAATTGTTGCTGAAACTTTATTAGTACCAATAAAAACGGTCATGGATTTTAACCTGGACAAATCAATAGAAATACTAGCGCGTACTCCTGAAACGCTCCGGAATTTACTTGATAATATTTCTGCTGACTGGACTTCTGTAAACGAAGGCGGAGAAACCTGGTCAGTATACGACATCATCGGACATCTTATACACGGAGAAAAAACCGATTGGATTGTCCGCACTGCAATTATTCTTTCAGATAGAGATAACAAATCATTTGAACTTTTTGATCGCTTTGCACAATTTGATCAATCCAATGGAAAATCATTGCAGGAACTTTTAGAAGAATTTAAATTATTGCGAAAAAATAATATTCATTGGTTAAGAGCCCAACATTTTACCAACACAGATTTACAACGAATAGGCATTCATCCCGCATTTGGAGCAGTAACTCTTTCTCAATTATTGGCTACCTGGACTGTACACGACCTTAATCATATCTCGCAAATTTGTCGTGTTATGGCAAAACAGTACAAAGATGAAGTGGGACCCTGGACAGCTTATCTGCGGATTCTTCAATCATAAAATCTACAGGGTATAAATTAAACAGGGTGAATTTTTCACGTGTACTTTCATTAACTATACAGGGAAAATAAATTATCAAAACATAGCAAGTTTCAGATTTTTATATTTCCGCATTATGGTGATTTTTGTAAAATAATCTACCTTGTTTTTTACAAGCAGCAATTCATCAATCAATGCAACAGAAAATTCAAACACTGGACTGGCAAAAAATAACGAATGAAATGAACGATAAAGGGTTTTCGCTGGTTTCAAAATTTTTCTCAGATGATCAATGCGAAACGTTGAAATCAAATTATAATCAGCCTGGCTTATACAGGAAAACAGTGGTAATGGAACGATATCGATTTGGAAAAGGTGAATACAAATACTATGATTATCCATTGCCGGAAGGGATTCAAACACTGAGGGAAAATATTTATCCTATGCTGGCACCCATTGCAAATAACTGGATGCAATGGTTGAATATTGCAACAGGCTTTCCTGCATCTTTCGGGGAGCTGCAACAAAACTGCCATCGCAATAACCAGTTAAAACCAACAGCACTCATTTTAAAATATGGTATTGGCGGACATAATACAATGCATCAGGATTTATACGGAAATATATTTTTCCCCATGCAAGTAGTTTTATTCCTAAGTGAACCAGGAAAGGATTATACGGGTGGTGAATTTGTTATGCTGCAGCAAACGCCAAGAGCTCAGTCCAAAGCAATGGTATTAAACCCCGTGAAAGGTGATATGTTGATCTTTACAACTAATTTCAGACCAGTAAAAGGCGGCAAAGGTTATTACCGTGTAAATATGAAACATGGAGTGAGTGAAGTGAGTAGTGGAGAAAGATTTACTGCCGGCATCATTTTTCATGATGCATTGAGTTAAGAAATTTAAAGACAAATCGAGATCAGCAAATGGATTTATTCAGTACAGCAATGGATCATACAAAAAATTTATTGCCTTCAGATGGCACCGTAAATTATTTTGGAAAATTGTGGACGGCCGTTGAAGCCAGTCACTACCTGGATATTTTAGTAGATAACATTGAATGGAAAAATGATGAAGCGGTTATTTTTGGAAAACATATTGTCACCAAAAGGAAAGTTGCCTGGTACGGTGATCGTAGATTCAGCTATACTTATTCCAATATAACAAAGACTGCCTTGCCATGGACGAAAGACTTATTGATATTAAAAAAAGTGGTTGAAGAAAAGACAACAGAGCAATATAATTCCTGCCTCCTGAATTTATATCACAATGGCGATGAAGGAATGGCCTGGCACAGCGATGCTGAAAAAGATTTGAAGAAGAATGGCGCCATTGCTTCCATAAGCTTTGGTGCCGAAAGAAAATTTTCTTTCAAGCACAAATTAAACGGCCAGGTAGTTTCTTTGTTATTGGAACATGGAAGTTTATTGCTGATGAAAGGAACAACACAAACGCATTGGTTGCATCGATTGCCTCCTTCAAAAAAAATATCAAAGCCAAGAATAAATCTTACTTTCAGAACAATCCTATAAGATCAGCGCTCTGCTTTCGCCAGTTTACCAATCAGTTTCAGTCCGCTTTCTAATTTTTCGCTCCATGGCATGCCATAACCCAGTCGCATGCAATTATTAAATTGCTTTTGCAATGTAAACATGCTGCCGGGAGAAATGCTCACTTTGCTTTTAATAGCAGTATAATATAAATCAACTGTATTTATTTTTTTTGGTAATTCAACCCATACTGATAGTCCGCCCTGGGGCCGGCTTATTTTTGTTCCTTCCGGGAAATGTTGACTGATCACTCTCACATATTGCAGGTAGTTGGTATGAAGGGTATGTCTTAGTTTCCGCAGGTGCGCCTCATATCTTCCATTTTCTAAAAAATTTCCAATGACTTCGTGTGTAATGCTGGTACCAGACAGCGCATGAAACAATTTCATCCGCCGTATTTTATCCTGGTATTTTCCGGCAGCAACCCAACCCACTCTATAACCAGGCGCCAACGTTTTAGAAACAGAATTGCACAGGAGTACCATTCCGGCCTCATCATACGTTTTGCAGCAGGTGGGCCGGCTATTGCCAAAATAAACATCCCCATACAAATCATCTTCAATCAGGGGAACATTATGATGCAGCAATAGTTTAACGGCTTCTCGCTTGTTTTCATCAGGCATCAGGCTACCCAGCGGATTACTAAAATTGCTGACGAATAAACAAAAAGCAATTTTATTTTTTTTGAGTATATTTTTCAATCCATCTATATCTACACCGGTCTGCGGATTGGTAGGTAATTCAATTACTCTTAATCCAAGGCTTTGTGCTAACTGCAGTATACCAAAGAAGCAAGGACTTTCTACTGCAATGGTATCACCACTTTTAGCAATGGCCATCATACAATAAGACAATGCACTGATACAACCGGCGGTCGTAATAATATCTTCTTCTGCTAAATTTCCTTTCCATAAAAAAGACCATTTGGCAACCTGCCTTCTCAATGTTAGATTTCCCTCTACCGGTTCAAACATGGTTCCACTTCCCTGTAATTGCCGCATCGCCTGCAGCATCCCTTTATTCAGCTTTGCTACCGGCAACAACTGTTCAGCAGGCACTCCATGAGAAAACAGTGTGACGTTTTCATTGGTAACATTGCTCCTCACTATTTCAAATAAGTTCTTATCTGTTGGGTGATGTTGTTTATTGGCAGGATTACTCTGGCCAGGTATTGCCAACCTTCGCTTAAATGTGTTGGTAACATAGTAACCGGATTGCGGCCTTGATTCCACCAATGATTTTCTTTCCAGTTCATAATAGGCAAACTGGGCCGTACTCATGCTAACCCCATGCTGCCGGCAAATCATCCGGATGGAAGGAAGTTTATCTCCCACTTTCAATACATCTTTGTCTATTTGCTGTTCTATGTGCCTGGCAATGCTAATATAGAGCAGGTCTTTGACGACATTTTTTTTCATACATTAAACTGTATCGGTCAAAAATAACAATATTGTATCTGTACCGGAACAAAAATAATGCAGAAGTTTGTATACTTATTCATGCGCGGTAAAATTTTTATATGAGGAACAACAGACTACAGCAATCTATGTATTCCGAAATGGCGGAAAAAGAAGTGTTTGAAAAAGCAACAGAATATGGTTATGACTACCTCGACCAGGCATTTGAAAGAAATGTTTATCCCACCGAAAAAGCATTGTCCGATTTAAAATATTTTGATGAGCCGATGCCTTCAAAAGGACTTGGGGCTGTAAAGGTGATAGATATTTTACAGCAATACGGAGCGCCTGCAACAGTAACCCATATTGGTGGAAGGTATTTTGGCTTTGTTTGTGGAAGCGTTGTTCCTGCGGGCATGGCGGCAAAACAACTGGCTACCTTCTGGGATCAATGTACACCCATGCATGTGCTCTCTCCTGTTTCAGCCAAGCTTGAAGCAGTGGTAGAAGCATGGTTGAAAGAAATTTTTACGTTACCCAATCAAACTGTCGCGGGGTTTGTAAGTGGAACATCTGTTGCCAATTTCAGTGGACTCGCCGCCGCCAGGTATCGGATATTAAAAAACCAGGGATGGGATATCAATGACAAAGGACTTTTTACTGCACCGCCGATAAGGATAGTTGCCGGTAACCAGGCGCATGCTACCGTTTTAAAAGCAATTGGTTTGCTGGGGTTGGGTAAAGACAATATTGAATGGGTGGATACCGATAGAGAAGGCAGAATCATTGCTGATAAGGTTCCTGCATTAGATAGTAAAACGATTCTCATTCTCCAGGCAGGCAATGTAAATACCGGGTCCTTCGATCCATTCGATGAATTATGCGATAAAGCAATCAAAGCAAACGCATGGGTACATATTGATGGCGCATTTGGATTGTGGGCCGCAGCTTCAGATAAATTAAAAACGTATACCAACGGAATTGAAAAAGCAAATTCATGGGCGGTAGACGGGCATAAGACATTGAATACACCGTATGATTGTGGCATTGTTATGTGCAATGATAAAGATGCCCTTACTAATGCATTGCATGCAAGCGGTAGTTACCTCGTTGTAAATGATACGGAAAGAAACGGCATGTTTTATACACCGGAAATGTCCAGGAGATCCAGAATTATTGAACTATGGGCCACCATGAAATACCTGGGTAAATCAGGAATCGGTGAGATGATCAATACCATGAACGAACGGTCCATTCAATTTGCAGCAGAGATAAAAAAAATAAAAGGTTTTCATGTCCTAAATGAAATTGTATTCAACCAGGTATTGATAAGTTGTGAATCCGATGAGCTGACAACAAACACACTCGCACGTGTACAGGAATTAAGAGACTGCTGGGCAGGTGGCTCTGTATGGAATGGAAAAAAGGTAATCCGCATCAGTGTTTGCTCCTGGGCTACTACCGCTGCAGATATTACAAGATCGGTGCAATCTTTTAAACAGGCATTGAATGATGTCAGTCTTCAGTAAGTCTATTAAGAGCAAATTTAAAAACCATGACCAAAGAAATATTTAAAATCTTTTTCGAACGCGACTTACATAAACTAAGGTTTGAAATAGCATCATACCAATCAGAGAATAAGATCTGGCAGGTTGAAAAAAGTATCGCCAATTCAGCCGGAAATCTTTGCCTTCATTTGACTGGCAACCTGAACGCGTATATAGGTGTGGGGCTTGCAAATTCTGGTTACATAAGAGAACGTGATCTTGAATTTTCATTGAAAAACATTCCACGCCAGGAATTAATTTCAAAAATTGAACAAACCATCAGCGTTGTTGATGAAGGGTTGAATCATCTTACTGAAGAAAACCTTAAAAATAATTTTCCTTTTGTTATCTGGGATAAACCTACCGGTATGGAATACACTTTAATAAATCTTATAGCGCATTTCAACTATCACCTGGGACAAATAAATTATCACCGGAGACTGCTGGATCAATAAGACTATTGCAATGAGTAACATTTTATTTCAAACCATTGACTGGAACAAACTAGAAAAAACCATCCATCCCGGACAAACCGGCATTGCCCTATGGCAAACCTTACAATTTGAAGGAATAAGAATAAGGATGGTTGAATATGCGGCAGGTTATATGGCAGACCATTGCTGTAAAAAAGGTCATATCGTTCACTGCCTGCACGGTGAATTTACCAGCGAACTGGAAACTGGTGAGTCGTTTATACTGAAAGAAGGAATGAGCTATATAGTGTCGGACGATCTTAGCTCACATCGTTCCTTTACAAATCACGGAGTAAAATTGCTCATCATAGACGGAGATTTTTTAAAGCATGAATAGTATTTAATAATAATCAATCAATAAAAATGGAATCGCAAAGACACCTGTTTGAAATGCCGGAAGACATACACTACCTGAACGGTGCGTATATGTCGCCTTTACTGAAAATGGTACAGGCAGCAGGAGTGGAGGGAACAACAAGAAAACTCAGTCCATGGGAACTAACTGCCGATGATTTCTTTGATCCTGCTGAGACAGTCAAACAAAAATTTGGCCAACTGGTAAATGCAGCAACACAGCAGGTAGCTATCATTTCATCTGCATCTTATGGTTTGAAATCGGCCATCAATAATATACCAGTCAATAATGGCGATCACGCAATAGTGGTTGCCAATGAATTCCCCAGTGATTATTATACAATACAACAGTGGTGCAGGCAAAACAATAAAGAATTAAAAATAATTGAAGCGCCGGATCAATTACACCATCGTGGTAGTAAGTGGAATGAAGCCTTGCTGCAATCCATTACAGCAACAACCGCAGCTGTGGTTCTGTCATCCGTGCATTGGTCAGATGGCACAACATTCGACCTGCAAAAAATTGGAGAAAAATGTAATGCCATAAATGCATTGTTTATTGTAGATGGAACACAATCCGTAGGAGCCTTACCAATAGATGTAAGCGCTTTTAAGATAGATGCACTGGTCTGCGCTTCCTATAAGTGGTTGATGGGTCCTTATTCTATTGGGCTGGCGTACTACAGTGAAAAACTTAACAAGGGCGTTCCCATTGAAGACTCCTGGATGAATAAAGTAAATGCAAATGATTTTTCAAAACTGTCCAATTACCTGGAAGATTACAAACCCGGCGCCTACCGTTACAATATGGGTGAATTCAGCCATACCATTCTTATGCCCATGCTGAACAAGGCACTGGACCAGGTATTGCAATGGGGCACTGAACCTATACAGGAATACTGTGGTCAGTTGATTCAACCACTCCTGCAATTCCTGCAGGAAAACAACTATTGGATTGAAGAACCTGCCAGTCGCAGCAACCATTTGTTTGGCATTTCATTACCTGCAGGTATTGATAAATCCATATTGTTACAGGACCTGCAAAAAAATAAAGTGTTTGTATCACTCAGAGGTGATTTAATACGTGTATCACCACATGTATATAATAATGCAAACGACATTCATGCATTGATAGATGTTCTAAAAACCCAAAACAAAAAGTAATGATGACAAAAGCAGTAATAGTAGCTTTTGACAATTTCACAGATATAGATATATTCATGCCCTGGGACTTATTGAACAGGGTTAGATTCTGCAATAAAAGCTTTCAGGTAAAGATTGTGGGTACCAAAGCTTCTCATAAATCAAGCTGTGGTATAGATCTGGCAATGCAGGGAAACATAGAAGAATGTAATAACGCAGACCTGGTTTTCTTCGGCAGTGGTTCGGGCACAAGAGCCTTGTACAAAAACAAGGAATACCTGGAACGATTTCACCTGGATCCTGAAAAGCAAATAATTTGTTCAATGTGCTCCGGTGCCTTGCTACTGGCGGGCCTCGGATTACTCAGGAATAAAACCGCCACTACGTATCCGTCAGTAATGAAAGAGTTGCGTGAAATGGAAGTAATCGTTGTAGAAGACCAGCACCTTGTAACGCATGGCAATATTGCTACTGCAGCCGGCTGTCTTGCCGCCGTTGATCTGATGGGATGGGCCATTGAAAAATTATTTGATACAAACACAAAACAGGAAGTTATTGACTCTGTACTTCCGGCGGGCCAGGGTCTGACCTGTATTTATTAACAGGTCAAAAAAGTAAATTAATATGATAAGAGGGATCGATAATTTTACAGTATCAACAGATATTGATAAACTGGATATTGCGTTTATACATCACTTTCTATCCACAGAAGCTTACTGGAGCAAAGGAATTCCTATTGAAAAAGTAAAAGCTGCTATTGCCAATTCCCTGAACTTTGCTGTATACGACGGTAATAAACAAATTGGCTTCGCCAGGATTATTTCAGATTTTTCAACCTTTGCATACCTGGCAGATGTATTTATTATACCAGCCTATCGCGGAAGGGGTCTCTCTAAATTATTAATGCACACAATAATGAATCATCCATCGCTACAAGGTTTGCGAAGATGGCTTTTAGGCACACGGGATGCACACGGCCTGTACCAACAATTTGGCTGGAGCGCAATTGCCGCACCAGAAAGATGGATGGAGATACAAAATAAAAACATTTATTACCCGTAAACTGTTGTATGGATTATCAAAATAATTTCCCCGATCAATTCAAATCACAAAAACTATTTATCTTAAATTACAGGCAGATAATAATTTTAACTTCGAAATAAACATCCATCAAAAACATTTCCACATTTACATTCAGCGACGATGGAATTATTCCTAACAATTCACTTCCTGTAATTGTATACCATCATGTAAGCGATACTGTTGACAAAGCCCAATGGTTAGAAGATCGCTTTCGATCTAACAACTGGACCAACAACTGGCGCTCCACCGTGCTTTCTCATGATCATTTCCACAGCAATACGCATGAAGTATTGGGCGTTAGCAAAGGAAAAGTAATACTGGTGATTGGTGGAAAAAAGACAGGTAAAATCTTTGAAGTGCCAGAAGGGGATGTATTGGTATTACCCGCTGGTGTTGGTCATTATTCAATTCAGGGCAATACGCCATATGAAATAGTAGGTGGCTATCCGGACGGGCGTTCATGGGATATGATGACAGGGACGATAGAAGAACGAAAGTCAGCATTCATTAATATTGCAGCGGTTCCTGTACCAACAACAGATCCTTTGTATGGAGAAAAAGGACCCTTGCTTCAATGGTGGAAATCATAATCAAAGAACATTAAGTGAAACAAAACAGAATTGCTGTCATCGTTTTTTTCTTTGTAAATGGATTCTTACATGCCAATCTTATGGCAAGGCTTCCGGAATTACAGCGAACCCTCGCCATTTCAAATACTTTGTTAGGTTCACTGTTGTTTTCCACCGCTATTGGGGCGTTGATTGCAATGCCGGTGGCCGGATGGTTATCAAATAAGCTCGGATCGAATTGGGTTGCAAAAATGACAGCTTTTATGTTTTGTATTGCTATTCCTTTCACAGCCGCATTTCATTTACTGTGGGTCGTAGCCATTTGCTTTTTATTGCTGGGTATCTCAACAGGATCGATGGATGTTTCAATGAACGGGCAGGCCGTATTTGTAGAAAGAAAATACCAAAAGCCTATTATGTCATCCTTTCATGCGTGTTTTAGTATAGGCATGGCCGTGGGTGCAGGCACCGGGGCAATTTTCTCTGCATTCAAAATTGATTTACTATATCACCTCATATCAGTTAGCGCAGTCGCTTTGGTAGCAATTATTATTGCTTCTCCCCATTTAATCAATGAATCTGTAATTCCCGTTAAAGAAAATACGAAACAGAAATTTTCCGGAGTTATCCGTTTGATTTTACCAATTGGACTGATTGCATTCTGCGGTATGATAGTGGAAGGTTCAATGGCCGATTGGTCGGCTATTTACATGAATAAAGTAATTGGACAAAGCCTGACCAACAGTGCGTTTGCATTTGGCATATTTGCAACCGGTATGACCATAGGAAGACTGTTGGGTGATTTTCTAACAATGAAATTGGGAAGAAAAAAAATGCTGACGATAGATGCCATTGCCGCCATCGTAGGTTTGAGTATGGTATTACTATTTGCATTTTCTATTACCTCATTTATTGGTTTCTTACTGGTGGGATTATCTGTTTCTACCATTGTTCCCATCGTTTTTTCAACCGCGGGAAATACAAACGGTGTAAACCCAAGTGTGGGGATTGCTGCTGCTACCAGTATCGGGTACCTGGGATTTTTTGTGGGACCGCCCACGATTGGCTTCCTGGCAGATGGTTACGGGCTCAGGGTTGGTTTGAGCTTTTCCCTGGCATTGTTATTCATTATGTTGTTTTTAATTATTGGCTATTTTAGAAACAGAACGTTGTAGATAATATTGTAGGAGATCCTTGTACCAACAAGGTCACTCAACTTTATTAATCAACACAAAACTATGCTGCAGACCTTTGTAGTTATTGTATATAAGAATGCGTTTATTAAAATTAGAATTTGCTTTGTATTTGATGAGGTGCCCGGGTATTTTCATACCGGATAGGATCTCACAGGCAAGCCAGACCGCAAACGCGGCAGCAGTGGTATATTCACCAGTCATGTGTTTGAACCTCGCTACTGACGTATCCTTATCAACCAGTTTTTCGGCCGCTGTATAATATTTCAACAAACGGCTATCGCCATTTTCGCCGGTCAATAGTAAATCTATATTCCCACCCTTCGCATTTTTATCAATAAATGCTTTTAACTGACTGGTAATTATTTCTTCATTTGTACTATGTAATATGAGTACGTCATCAACCGCAGCCAATGCATTTAATTTTTCAGCACTCACTATATACATAGAGGCTCCTTCTCCTGCGATGCTGCCCTGCGAATTTTTTTGATATAAATCACTTATTGAAACCGGCTCTTTCTTATACCATCCGCCCAGCCATTCTATATTATAATTATACGTTGAAATTTCATCTATTCCACCCAGCAGGTAACTGTTAGCAGGATATTCTTTCAACATCATTGCTGCATCCATCATTGCATTTTCAAAACTGAGTCCGCGGTGCACATGTGTTATATTATAATTCCTGTTATTTGTCAGCAATCCTATTTGTGCAGCTATGGCATTGGGAGTACTCTGAACAAAATTGCCTGGCGCCAGCATGCCTTCATCGTAATCAATAATCTGGTTCAGGAATTTGATGCAATCTTCCATTCCGCCATTGGCTGTGCCGATGATGATTCCATTAACAGGTTTGGTAATTCTTTTTATTAATGGCAATGCAGTGCCCACACCCATTCTAACAGCTTTACCCATCCTGCGCAAAACTCCTGTAGGAATTCCTTCATAAGAGGGTTCGGCTGCGCGCAATTTATTTTCAATCGCGTCTTTTAATAAATCAATATTTATTTCAGCAAAAGTTTGCTGCGGAGAAATACAACTTGTATGGTGAATATAAAACATAGAATCAGGCTTTGGAAAATATCAACGATGTACAATTGCCTCCAAATCCAAAAGAATTTGACATTACATTTTTCAATGTTGATTTTCTATAATTCAGCTCGGGTTGCAAACGGGTAGTTGATATGGGGAAATGAAAATGCAGACCGGGATAAATTTCCTGATGGGTAAGGTTCAATATGCTGAATACAGCTTCAATGGCACCTGCAGCTCCTAATGTATGCCCGGTATTTGATTTGGTGGAAGTAAAAGCTGGTACCGTTTCAAACAAACGCAGCATGGCCCTGCTCTCTACTTCATCATTGTTTTCCGTTCCTGTTCCATGAGCATTGATATAATCAATTTCCCTTGGCAACAGTTTTGCTTTTTCCAATGCAGTTTTCATTGAAAGAAAAGGGCCTTCGCCATTTTCGGACAATGAAGATGGATGAAATGAATCATTGTTATTTGCATAACCAGTTAATTCTGCATAGATTTTTTTTCCATTGGCGTCCGCTTCGCTTTCAAGTACCAGGAAGGCTGCACCTTCACCCAGGTTTAATCCTTTTCGATTGGCATCAAAGGGTGTACAAGCCTGATCAGATAATATATGCAGTGCGTTAAAGCCATTGATCGTAAATTTTGCAAGGCTGTCAGCACCTCCAACAATTGCCCTGCGGGTGTGTCCGCTTTTAATCAACCTTGCTCCGTACATAATTGCATTGGCAGAAGAAGAGCAGGCTGTATTGATAGTATTGACAATACCGTTTATACCAGCGCGTGCCTGCAGGTAAATATTCACAGCAGCACAATCGTAAGAAGAAAGATATTCAGAACCCTGATCGGTCCTATTGGCATCATGATACAATTCATCTGTTAAACACATACCACCAACAGTACTTGCACCTATCAATGCAGTGTCGGATGCAGTGATTTGGGCTGCTGTTAACTGAGCATGATCGATGGCTTCATTAAATGCATGTAACGCAATTAAAGAAGTTCGGGTAACTCCGGGTTCAGCAGCACTTAGTTTTTCTTTTAATTGTTTTGTAGTAAGTTTTACTTCGCCAAATGGAAGAACACCGGCATATTTGGAAGGAAATAAATGAAGATCGGCAATACCACACTCACCCGCCTTTAATGCCAGGTGATTTTCTGCAAGGTTGTTTCCTATAGCACTTATCACGCCTATACCCGTAACAAAAATCCTGCTCAATCAAAAAGTATTTTATTTTGTCCTGTGTTGTTCAATATAAGCAACCATGGTATTGATGTCAACCAATACCTTGCGCCCTTCTTTGGGATCCTGTATATTAATTCCATATTCTCTGCCAAGCAAAACAATTAATTCAATTGAATCAATTGAATCCAACCCCAACCCTCCTCCAAACAGCGGTTCATCGTCTTTAATATCTTCCGGTTTAACAGAGAGTAGGTTCAGAAATTCTACGATTTGCTTTTTTAACTGTTGTTTTAGTTCTGCTGTTTCCATTTTTTTTAATTCAGATAAGATTTTTTCTTTTCAGCGCATACAAGGTAGCCAACTGTATGATCAATGTAATGGCCAATAAAGGTAAAATATTCAATACAACATCTTTAAGTTTTCCTCCTTCCAGAAATAATCCATAATAAGCTTCCAGGCACCAATGTAAGGGAGATAACTTCATTATTCCCTGGAAAGATGCCGGCATGGCAAAACTGGGTACCAGTATTCCTCCGATGGCTGCCAGTAAAACAATTGAAACAGCTCCAAATCCATTTGCCTGTTCCTGCGTTTGTGCAAATACGCCAATACAAATAGCATAGCTTACGGCACAATATCCGCAAATGACAGATACAATTAATAATCCCCATCCATCAGCAGGTAAATTCAATGCGGGTAAACCTATAGATGGAAATATCCAGGCACCTATAGAAAAAATTACAATCGTCTGCAACAGGGTAACAAAAAGATAGGTGATTTGTTTCGAAACCAACGCCACTATATAATTGGTAGGAAGGGTTTTTAACCGTACAAAACTTCCATTTAATTTTTCCCTCACCACACTACTTCCCAACGAAATCACCACAAAGAACATAGCGAAAATAGTCCATGCCGGTATATTATGCTGTGTTGCATTGGGAATGTTCCGGCTTCCATTGCGCGATATAGGAACTTCATTAATCGCAACCTGGTTATTTACAATTTCAGTTTCAAAATCCCCCGGCAATTCTTTTTCGTTCAAAGAAAAATAAAGGCTTTTCAGAATTTGCTTATTCTCCACTATTTGCAGCGCACTTCTTAATGCGCCTTGTATAGATGAACGAAATGATTGCTGTAATACCGGGTGATAAAATAGCGTAATGGGTGAAAGGCTGTCTGTGGCTTGATGCAGGCTATCTTGCCGAACACCAAAACTGTTCAAAGCTTTAGATGCAATGGAATTTGCTTTTTCATTTACTTTATCAGAAAAATGCTTCGGGATAATAATAGCCACCAGCGCATCTTTTGCATGCATGCGATCCACAATCTCCGTTTCCGTAGCTTGTACAGTTACCTGCTTTAGATCAAACATGCCAATCTTTTCAATTGCTTTCACCAGCTGCCTGCTGGCATCACCAGTATCCCTGTTACATAAAAGCAATGGAACCTTATTAGCATTTACCAATTCGAATGTACTGTTTTGAATAGCTGTGATTACGATGGCAAGTACAATGGGCATGATAAACATAAGCGTTAATCCAACCTTGTCACGGGTTAGAATACGTAAATCTTTTACTATAGTGGCCCAGAGTTTATACATCCCCTTTTTAATACGCTGATGAAATTTAGTTCCTGTAAGCTTTACCGGTTAAGTTAATAAACAATCCTTCCAGCCCTTCTTCTTTGTGTTCTGCCAGTAATTGATTGAGTGTATTGTGCGCAATAATTTTTCCATTGTCTATCAAAGCAATATTATCACATAATTCTTCTGCTTCATTTAACTGGTGCGATGTATAAATTAAAGTAGTGCCATTTGCATTCAATGCCTTGAGGTAATTGATGATAGCGTGTCTTGTTTGAACGTCCACGCCAACAGTGGGTTCGTCTAAAAACAAAACAAGCGGATCATGAATAACGCCGATAGCGAGATTGACCCTTCGTTTCATACCACCAGAAAAATACTGTACCTGCTTATCAGATGCATCGGCCAGTCCAAGTATTTCCAATAATTCAGTTGTTCTTTTTTTAATGGCTGACGAATGAAGTCCTGACCATGCACCAAAAAAGGCCAGGTTTTCTGCTGCGGTTAGTTCCTGGAAAAAAGAAAAATCCTGTGGCACAAATCCAAAAAGTTTGTTGACAGATTTTTTATGCTGATACACATCATGGCCCAATAACCGGATGCTTCCTTGATTTGGAGCAAGCAAGCCGGTCATACAATTCATCAAAGTAGTTTTACCGGCTCCATTGGGACCAAATAAACCAAAGCGCTCGCCTTGCTGAATGATAAGATCGAGATGGTCAAAACAGGATTGGGATTCTCCTTTATAAGTGAAAGAAAGATTACTGATGCTAACGGCTATGCTACTCATGAATGCCATTTGATTTTGGACAAAGCTTCAAATGCTTTTTTTTCAATCTCCGCTATTTCCAGTAAGTAGTCACCCATTTTATTAAATTCTTCCTGTGAACTGATTCTTCCTTTGTAAATACCAGCAGCCTGAACGGCGGCAGTGCGCCACAGGTCACCTGATTGTGTGAATGTTTTTGATATATCCAACAAAGCATCATTGGGGTGATAAGCATATGCCTGCTGCAAAAAAGCGCCATAGATATACCGGAAACCTCCCCCACCAGTTCCTATTTCTTCCTGCATGCGAACCAATTGCGCGAGATATAGTCCTGCTTTATGCAAGCCAAGTTTATCGCGCCATTTTTTTATTTTTTTCCCGGTGTAGGCAATCCCTTTTACACCAGCTATATTACCGGGTATGCGCAGCATATCACGTACATTTCTTTTTACACCCGTTACTATTGCCTTTTTAATTTTATCGTTTGTTACAATGGTTTTTTCTTTGGGATAATAAATTTGTCCGCGTGGTGCCAGTGCACCTTTTGCAAAACGAACGCGTTCTAATTCATAACTACTTAGCGTGGTAACGGTTTCCATTACCGGGTCACTAATCAGGTAATTATCATCTTCTTTCCCATATACAATTACGTTGTGTGCATTAAAGTGAAAACGGTATTCTTTCGGAAAATAAGTAAGATAATAAACACCTACCTGGCAACCCACCGGTTGTCCGGCATCCAGGCAATCTTTTAAAAATCTTTCCGCTTCCTGTTTCGAACTGAATTTTTTTCTGATCACCGGAATGCCCAGCGATTTACAGGTTCTTTTGAAAATCAAACCGGGTTGCGTTCGAAATGCAATGGCAGGACCATTATTAATTTTTAGCAGTGGTATATAAATAAAAAACAAACCTGACCCAATTCCAAAAACCATGGGTTCTGTCATATTGTTAACCCCGGCAGTTTTTAAAAGATTGCTCGTTACACCATTCTCACAATGCGCCGCCTGTATGTGTTTAAAATCATTCTGCATGAACAGTCATGGTTTTAAGATTTGCTGTAGTTGTATTAAATGCTTCGGCGTAACGCTGTAATTTATTATTTGATAATTTTTCAAAAACAGCAGGCCTTAAATGTCTTTTGATTTGCCATTTCCAAAATCTTGTATAAGCAGACACTATTCCAATATCCATCAGGCGGTATTCCATGAAAAATAAAATGGGACTTGCTTCCTTGTGCAATACTTTCTCACGTGCTGCATTGATGCGTTGCTCAATATCTTCCCAGGCCGCATCAAGAGCAGTTGCTTTTACTTCCCAGCCCCTGCTCAAACCTGTAACATAATTGCCCTTGTCATCCACTGCATAACAAACTTCTTTGGTGAATTTGTCCAGTGCACTGGGATCCTGTGGGATATTTTCTTTTTTCATGACAAAGGTTTGGTACAATTATAATAACCCTGCAAATTCTAAAGTAAAAAGTAAAAACAACAAGATGCTGTGCCTTTTTGATTTTCTACTTTTTACTTGCAAAGCTCGCTAACAAACAGTGAGTAAAGCATACATATAGGAAAACCTGGAACTTTCAGGCACCAATAAAAATATTTTTTCACCCTTTTTTAATTTCCCGCTGTTAAATAATTCATCAATCATAAGATAGACTGAACCGGCTCCTACATTGCCCATGCTATCCAGGTTAGTGAACCATTTTTCTTTTGGGATGGGTGTTCCGTTCAGATCTAATTGTTCAGCAATTTTGTTTCTGAAAAATTCACTGGACATATGTGGCAGGAAATAATCTATATCAGATGATTTTAATCCTTTTTCTTCAAATAGCGCTTTCATTTTAATGCCTCCCAACCGAATAATGTTTTCACTAAGCAGTTTTACATCCTGCTTCATACTTAATATGGATTGATCGGCAATTTCCTGCGGACTGTAATCCATATAACTTTTTAATGTACCATCTTCCAGTTTCTCACTGGCCATATACATACAAGCTTCCATTTCATTTGCGTAAGAAACACCTTCCAGCCATTCTATCCGAAGGTTCAATCCATTTTCATTTTTCTTATCAGACAAAAGAAAAGCAGCCGCACCATCAGATAACATCCAGCGCAGGAATTCTTTTTCGAAACTGATATAAGGATTTTGTTCAAGTTCAGTTAACTTTTGTACTTCGTCTTCAAAAACATCTGAACGAAGTACACGCGATAATCTTTCTGAACCGGCAGACACTGCTGTATGTACATCACCGGTTCTTACCGCCATGAACGCATATTTAAGCGCATGCATACCCGCACAACATACACCGGAAGGGGAAACAACTTCAATCGCCCTTGTTTCTGGTAACCATCCATGCACCATTACAGCATGTGAAGGCATCATTTGGTCTGGTGAAGAAGTACCGCAGCTCAGCAATTCTATAGATTTAATTCCAGCCGGATTGTCTTTGAACAATTCCTTTACAGCAATTGCTGTCATTTGTGCATTTGTATGGGTAGCTTTTCCTTCTTTGGAGATGGCATAAAACCTTCTTTTGATGCCATTATTTCGCAAAACGATCCTGCGGGATTTGGAAGGTTTGTCATTGATCATACCCAGGTACTCTTCCATTTCTTCACTGGAAACAGGCTCATTGGGAAGAAAGCTGGCTGTTCTTGTTATATAAACCTCTTTAAACGACATCTGCAATAGAGTAATTAATTAATGCCTGAATAATATTGTTTCTTTTTGTTTATGCTTTTACTTAAAAACGGTCTGAACAGCAGGTTATTAATTAGCAAAACAACCGGCGCTATTATAAAAAGTGCAATTAAAAGATAATATTTGAATACAAGCAACCATGCGCTTCTATTTTTTCTTTTGATGATAAAATTAGCCCAAATTGAAAACAACTTTGTAGCGCGTGGCTCAATAAACATCAGGTTTGTCTTTACAACCACTGAATTTTGATTAATTAGCGTTGTCTGTAAATCATGCCAATTGCCGCTGTCCAGGAATTTCATTGCAATTTCGCCATACACCTTAACATGGCTGATATCTTCATCTGAAACCCCGGGTGTTGGAAAAATTCCCCACATGCGATCCTTCTTACCGGTCATCATCCAGTAAAGAATCGTAACACCGCTGACAAGATTACTATTATTATCAACCAGTGCAATATTTCCCACTAACCTGGCACCTGTTTCTTGCAACGATTTCTTTACCCTTTCCTGGGATTTCAACCACATGTTCCGGGCACCGATTAATGTTATTACAGGTGTATTTTTTGCGACTGCTTTAAAATCGGGGTGTTCAAGAATAGCATTGGCCGGCAGACTAGGAGAAAGATACCAGGGCTGATAGGCAAATATGATCAGATCGTAGGACTGTTCCTTTAACTCAAACGGTGCCAGCGGTGCAACAACACCAAGAACAGTTTCAGGCATCACATCAAAAAATCTTTTTGAGTTCCAGGGGAAAAGAAATTCATGCTGGGGTTTTACAACTACTTTTTCAAGAACAACACCGGCTCTATCGAATGAAGCTGTAAAATTTTCAACAATCTGTGCCAGCTGACCGGATTGTGTATAATAAATAACTAATACTTTTTTACTCATTCCAACACACATTAATGATTTTCGAGCCTCAAAACTTTTGAAGTTTTACTATAGTCATTCACAGCCTGCTGCACTACAGGTGCTAATTTTTTAAAATTCGCACTGATATAGTTTTGGTCCTTCTCCAGGTCATCTTTATAACCCAGTATACCAGGCGAATGTTCCTGTATTATAAGACGTAAAAACCGAAATTCAATATTTGAACCGTCTTTTTTAATTTGCGACTCTAATATATTCCGACCCGTCTTAAACAAATTTAATTTCTTTTTTGCTCCCTTCACAAGACCGGCCTTTTTCATCAGCAGCGCTCCTTCATATGCATCTTTTTCTTCCAGGGTTGAATTTTTTAATAATTCAAGTTGCTGGTTCACATCCCTCTCGTTTTCTCCCGAAATAACTTTATAAAAATGGTTCTTTTGAATGCTTTTACCTTGATCCTGGCCAATAACCGGTCCTCCCAATAGCAACATTGCCAATAAGCTTGTTACGAATCTGTATTTCACCTGAAGGATTGTCAAAATTCAAATTTAAAGATTAATGAATGCCCTGTGCAGTTGTGCTGGTAATTAGCGTGCAAAAGTCGGTGATAAGCATTGAAATTGGAAAAAACAGTGAATCTCTTATTGAAAATAACATTTGATTTCAAAGATGCTGATTCATATAAACCAGGTACAAAAAAACCGCCCTGGACAAAGGCGGTAAAATTTTTTGAAGCAGGTACTGTTAGCCGAGCTTCATAGGTGGACTCAAATGGTTTGAACGGCTCCCAAAGGATGGTACTGGATTAAAAAATTCAGGGTTTAGGGGTTTTCTAAGGTTATATCTACAGGGTTTTTAAGAGGTATTGGATGATTGCAGAACAAAGATGATGATTAGCAAAATAAGATGATAATTATTTCGACTGAAGGTTTATGACCTTCGATGAGTTGACTGATTTTATCGTTTGCTGAGGATGCAACCAATAAGAAGTGAAAGAAAAACCGCCCTGTATCAGAGAGCGGTTTATATCTTATATGACGGCCGGTCATTGGGAAGTCCTGATTGACGTATGGATAACAACCTCTTTTATCAATTCAATGTCCAGTTTGAATTTGATAAAGCAAATCTCTATAAATTAAATGGCGATGTTAAAATTTTTCGGGCGTATAGCCGATTGTTCCGCTGAATGGATTGATTTACCCGATCTCTTAAAAGCTGTACTGTAAAATTGAAATTATCCAAAGGGCAGAGACAATTTGCGCCCTGAAGCAAAAAGAAAAACCGCCCTGTTTCAGAGAGCGGTTTATATCTTAAATGACGGCCGGTCATTGGGAAGTCCTGATTGACGTATGGATAACAACCTCTTTTATCAATTCAATGTCCAGTTTGAATTTGATAAAGCAAATCTCTATAAATTAAACGGCGATGGTAAATTTTTTCGGGTGTATAGCCGATTGTTCCGCTGAATGGATTGATTTACCCGATCTCTTAAAAGCTGTGCTATAAAATTGAAATTATCCAAAGGGCAGATACAATTTGCGCCCTGAAGCAAAAAGAAAAACCGCCCTGTTTCAGAGAGCGGTTTATATCTTAAATGACGGCCGGTCATTGGAAAGTCCTGATTGACGTATGGATAACAACCTCTTTTATCAATTCAATGTCCAGTTTGAATTTGATAAAACAAATCTCTATAAATTATACCGCGATACTGAATTTTTTCGGGCATGTAGCCGATTGTTCCGCTGAATGGATTAATTTACCCGATAGTGCATATCTGTAATAATAAAAGGGACGAATCAATCATTTGATTCGTCCCTTTACCTGCCAGTTCATAGATATTAATTAATAGAATTATCCATTTAAAGCGCGATGCTAAGTTAGGTAATAAATAAATACCAAAATAATTAGTAAATTGTAGCTAAATTATTTGGTTATGTATAAAGGAGTATCTATTCAGGCGTTTAATAAGTTTTTTAAAAAT
>JBBQZZ010000021.1:0-59636 GCA_038207265.1 Chitinophagales bacterium
GGCGCAGTTCAGTACGGTGAATGGTATCAGTGTAAGTGATTATGATGGAGACGGTAAGCAGGACATACTGATAGGCGGGAATTTTTACCAGAGCAAACCGGAAGTAGGTATCTATGATGCCAGTTATGGTCTCTTACTCAAGGGCGATGGTATGGGGAATTTTAACGCAATAAATGATCAGCAAAGTGGTATATTGGTAAAAGGCCAGGTACGCAATATCACTCAACTGAAAGCAGGTAAGAAAAAACTGGTACTGTTTGCGATGAATAACGAAGCACCGAAAATCTTAACTGAAGAAAAATAAAAAACAACAAATTTTATAAAGCTTGCAGCATGAAAAAAATACTTGTTAGTTACTTCCTGGTGACCGGCTTCCTCGCCGATGCACAATCCGGACAAAAGGAGATGACATCATTGTTTAATGGAAAAGATTTGAAAGGATGGTACAGTTTTCTGAAAACAAAAGGAAAGAACAACGATCCCGAAAAAGTTTTTGTTGTTGAAAACGGAATGCTGCATATTTCCGGAAAGGAATTTGGCTATATCTGTACTGATAAAGAATACACGAATTTTCACCTGGCCGTAGAATTTAAATGGGGAACAAAAAAATACCCGCCACGTGATGCTGACACTACAAAAAGAGACAATGGAATTTGTTATTATGTTCCGGCAGATGCAAAAGATTTTGTCTGGCCCAAATCGATTGAGTGCCAGATACAGGAGGGCGATGTGGGAGATATCTGGCTAATCGACAGCACCACTGTTATGGTAGATGGAAGCCGCACAACACCCAGCAATTTCTTCAGGTCTAAAAAGAAAAAAGATGGTGAACATCCCACCGGCGAATGGAACCGGGTTGAAGTGATTGCCAATAAAGGAAAAATTACTTATATAGTAAACGGTATAATAGTTAATAACGCAGAAGATCCCAGTTTGAACACTGGAAAAATATTAATACAATCTGAAGGGGCGGAAATTTATTACCGTAAAATAGAAATTGAAGAATTAAAATAATGATTGAATAAACTAACCGGGTTTTGATTGCTCAGTAAAGATTCACTTTTGAATTGTGCGACGCAACCAAAGCCTGGTATTGGTTTACAGCTGACCAACAAATAATCTAAATAAAAAACATACGACCATGCCTGGTGATTCTCTGAATGTAAACAACAAAGCAGTTGCTCAAAATACATACGATGCCATTGTAATTGGTTCTGGTATCAGTGGCGGATGGGCCGCAAAAGAACTGACCGAAAACGGTTTGAAAGTATTGATGCTCGAACGCGGCCGCCCGCACGAACACATTAAAGATTATGCGTCTGCCAGCAAAGATCCCTGGGATTTTACACACCGCGGGCGTGCACCGTTACAGTATAAAAAAGACAATCCTGTTATTTCAAGAGACTGGGCCATGTATGGCACCGCTGCACAGGAAGCCATCATGGACTCCTGGGTGAATGAAAAGGAATCCCCCTACGTACAGGAAAAACCATTTGCCTGGTGGCGCAGTTACCAGTTAGGTGGTCGTTCCGTATTATGGGGAAGACAAAGCTACCGGCTAAGTGATTTGGATTTTGAAGCCAATGCAAAAGATGGCATTGCGGTAGATTGGCCTATCCGTTACCGTGAGATGGCACCCTGGTATGATTATGTTGAGAAGTTTGCCGGTATCAGCGGATCCAAAGAAGGTTTGCCGCATTTGCCAGATGGACATTTTTTACCTCCGATGGATTTGAATTGTGTGGAGAAAGATATTGCCGCCAGGATAAAAACTGCGTATAAGGATCAACGTCATATGATCATTGGCAGGGTTGCAAATCTCACCCAGGCCATACCTGGCAGAACCAATTGCCAGTTCAGGAACCGTTGCTGGGAAGGTTGTCCTTTTGGAGGTTACTTCAGTACACAGTCTTCTACTTTGCCCGCTGCAAGAGCAACCGGTAATTTAACGGTGCGTCCCTGGAGCATTGTTACAAAAATTATTTACGATAAGAATACTAAAAGGGCTACCGGGGTTGAAGTGCTGGATGCTGAAACCAGTAAGACTTATGAATTTCATTCAAAAATTCTTTTCTTAAATGCATCTGCTTTGAACAGCGCATGGGTATTGATGAACTCTGCTACAGATATATGGCCCGACGGATTGGGCAGCAGCAGTGGTGAACTGGGACATAATGTTATGGACCATCATTATATGCTGGGGGCACAGGGCGATTTTGATGGTTACGAAGACAAGTATTATTATGGTCGCCGTGCAAATGGTTTTTATATCACACGGTTTGCCAATCTATATGGTGATAAAAGAGATTTTTTGCGGGGTTATGGTTACCAGGGCAGCGCCAGCAGAAATGGCTGGAGCAGGGATGTGGCAGAATTGAGTGTTGGTGCCGATTACAAGGAAGCCCTCACAGAACCCGGCGGATGGAACATTGGTGCGACCGGCTTTGGTGAAATTTTACCTTATCACGACAATAAAATTTCATTGAATAAAACTGTAAAAGATAAATGGGGTTTACCGGTATTGACAATGGATGCCGGCCTGAAAGAAAATGAACTGAAGATGCGCAAGGATATAATAAAGGAACTGGTAGCGATGTTTGAAGCCAGCGGTGTTAAAAACATTACTACCTGGGACAAGGATTATAATATCGGCCAGGGTATTCATGAAATGGGAACCGCGCGCATGGGTAAAGATCCAAAAACTTCTGTACTCAATTCACATAACCAGGTATGGGATGCACAAAATGTTTTTGTAACAGATGGTGCTGCTATGACATCCAGCGCCTGCCAGAATCCATCGCTTACATATATGGCATTGACAGCCAGAGCAGCAGATTTTGCTGTGAATGAATTGAAGAAAGGAAATCTTTAAAAATACTGATCAGAAGTGAACGTCAGATCATTCTGACGCTCTCGTATAACCGAAAATACAATAGGGTGTAAGTGCTGACGAAGGGAGTGTTCACTAATTTAATTTTTCTCCGGGGTAGTAACGATAGGCCCGCGGTGTAGCGGAGAAATAAGCAGTCGGGCAAATCATTTTTTACCCGCATAATATCAGATGAATTTCAAAAGCTTTTTATATTGGTTATGGGCGATGCTGTTATTTTCCGCCTGTAATAGCCACCCAACCGAAACTTTATTTACATCGCTGCCTGCATCAGCAACAGGTATTAATTTTGAAAACAATATAACGGATACGGATACCCTGAATATACTCGACTATCTGTATTATTATAATGGCGGCGCTGTTGCCATTGCTGATTTTAATCAGGATGGATTACCAGATATATATTTCAGCTCCAACCAGGAAAGTAATAAACTCTTTCTCAACAAAGGCAATCTACATTTTGAAGACATCACGGATAAAGCCGGTGTACAAGGCAAAGGCAACTGGAAAACCGGCGTTACCATTGCTGATGTGAATGCTGATGGCCTTCCGGATATTTACGTCTCCGAAGTAGGAGGATATAAAAATTTGAAGGGCAGAAATGAATTGTTTATCAATAATGGTTTGGCAAAAAACGGCGTTCCTTCTTTTACTGAACGTGCCCATGATTTTGGATTGGATATTGAAGGTTTCAATACACAGGCAGTTTTCTTTGACTACGATCATGATGGTGATTTAGATATGTTCCTGGTCAACCATTCGGTTCATTCCAATAAAAGTTATGGCGATTCTTCCCTGCGCAGTATAAAAGACGAAAAGAGTGGTGATAAGTTATTCAGGAACGACAGTGTTGCAGGGGGAAGAAAATTTGTTGAGGTGACTGAAGCAGCGGGCATTTATAGCAGTGTTATCGGTTATGGATTGAATGTAGCTGTTGCGGACATGAACAACGATGGCTGGGATGATATTTATGTAAGCAATGATTTTCATGAAAATGATTACTATTATCTCAACAATAGAAATGGAACTTTCTCTGAAATCAACCGGCAGGCTTTTGGTCACGAAAGCCGTTTTTCTATGGGCAGCGCCATTGCTGATATGAACAATGACGGCTGGCAGGATATTATTTCACTGGATATGTTGCCCGCAGATGAAAAAATATTAAAGTCTTCCGCCGGAGAGGATCCGCTTGATATCTACAATTTCAAATTCAGTTTTGGTTACTATCACCAATATGCGCGCAACTGCCTTCAATTGAACCGGGGTGGCGGAAAAAAATTCAGCGACATAGCCTTATATGCGGGCATTGCAGCTACGGACTGGAGCTGGTCGCCCCTGGCAGCCGATTTCGACAACGATGGTATCAAAGATTTGTTTGTCAGTAACGGTATCCTGCGAAGACCTAACGACCTGGACTACCTGAAATTTTATTCAAATCGCACTGTGAATGATACCGGCAAAGCCGCAGACAAAGACCTGCTGGGAAAAATGCCGGAAGGAAAACTGAGTAATTATATTTTCAAAGGAACAGATAGCCTGCAATTTATAGATAAGAGCAGGGACTGGGGTTTTACACAAACGGGTTTTGCCAATGGTGCGTCCTATGCAGATCTTGATAATGACGGTGATTTAGATATAGTAGTCAATAATATCAATGGACCTGCCGTTATATACCGCAATAACTCAGCACAACAAATAAATAACCATTATCTGGATTTACACCTGCAGGGCCCGGAACAAAATAAATTTGCCATTGGCGCAAAAGCAGTGTTGCAACAAGCTGGTAAAATTCAAACTGATTATATAAGTGCTGGTAAAGGTTTTGAAAGTGCATCTATACATCATTTGCATTTTGGTGCCGGCGCTGATTCTGTAATCGATGTAATTCAAATCCTATGGCCAGATGGCAGAACGCAAAACTTTGATCATGTAAAGACGAATCAGCTATTGCAAGTTGATTATAAGAATGCAACACAATCAGTAGATCAACTCTTATTGCCGCTACCATCCGATAGCAGTTCAAATGCAAAGCAGTTGTTTACGGATATCACTGCAAATATTCAGTTACCTTTTAAGCACCTGGAAAATAATTTTAATGATTTCAGTGCGCAGGCTTTTATTCCTCATATGATTTCTACCCAGGGACCAAAGCTTGCGGTAGCCGACGTAAATGGCGACGGATTGGATGATTTCTATGTATGCGGCGCAAAGGATCAACCCGGATCATTGTTTCAGCAAACAGCTTCCGGAAAATTTATTGCAACCAATCAGCTACTCTTCTCTATAGATGCAATTTGTGAAGATGTGAATGCTGTTTTCTTTGATGCGGATGGCGATGGTGACCAAGATTTGTACGTAGTAAGTGGCGGGAATGAAATGCAAACAATTGACATTTCATTAATGGACCGGTTATACATGAATGATGGCAAAGGCAATTTCAGTAAATCAAATGCATTGCCAAAAATATTTAGCAATAAGTCCGTGGCTATTGCGGCAGACATTGATCATGATGGTGATATGGATCTTTTTATTGGCGGCCGGGTAGTGGCCGGAAATTATGGTTTGATTCCGGATTCTTATATTCTTCTAAATGACGGTAAGGGAAATTTTAGTGTTGCAGACGATTCGTTTGCCCCGGGCCTCCGAAAAATTGGAATGGTTACTGATGCGGTATGGACAGATATTGATAAAGATGGCTGGTATGACCTTGCCGTGGTGGGAGAATGGATGCCTGTTACCATTTTTAAAAATGAAAAAGGCAAACTAAAAAATATTACGCTTTCATCCGGGTTGGAAAATACTAGTGGATGGTGGACCACTATTCATGCAGCAGATATCAACAATGACGGGCTAGAAGATTTACTGGTTGGAAACTGGGGCGAAAATTCAAAACTGCATGCAAGTAGTCAATTTCCATTGTTGATGTTTGCAGGTGATCTGGACAATAATGGTGCATTGGATCAAATACTGGCCATTGAAAAAAATGGGAAGTATTATCCATTCCTGGGTAAAGAGGATCTCGAAAAACAATTGCCGGCATTGATGAGAAAAAAATATTTGAATTATTCCAGCGCGGCAGGTCAGACCGTTGAGGAAATTTTTGGCGATAATTTGAAACACAGTAAAAAGTTTACGGCCAGTATACTTTCTTCAGTTCAATTGCTGAATAATGGGAAAGGGAAGTACAGCATAAATAAATTACCGTTTGAAGCGCAATGGTCACCACTGTTTGCATTTCTGACAGGCGACTTTAACAATGACCATAAAACGGATGTATTGGCCGCGGGAAATTTTTATGGTGTATTGCCATATGAAGGACGATATGATGCCAGCTATGGTGTGTTTCTTGCGGGTAACGGAGCTGTTCATTTTGATAACCTGTCACCGTTAAAATCGGGGTTTATGCCAACGGGTGAAATTCGTGATATAAAAGCCATCAGAACTATCGGTAATAAATCAATCTTTGCTGTTGCTGGTAATGATCAGGCCATACAATTCTATCAATTGCATTGATGAAAGGTGGTTAGTCAGTACTTGTGAATTTATATATTCAACCTTTTTATCTTTTGATAACTGGTACTTAATTAATTCCATCTTTTTGCGGTAATTTGTAATGCTGTTATATCCCATTAACCTAATATTTAAATAACCAGAATGCAAATGCTTGCCACACTCCGTATACGATTGCTTATTACTGCAATCACTTTCTCTTTAAACATGTTCGCTCAATCCGGTTCCAGGAACATTGAATCTTTTAACCGTGACTGGAAATTTTTCCTGGGAGATGAACCGGCCGCGAAGGAAGAAAACTTTAAGGATGCTGGCTGGCGCAATTTACAATTGCCACACGATTGGAGTATTGAATTGCCGTTTGACTCAACCAGTCCCACAGGCAATGGTGGTGGCGCCTTGCGCGGTGGTATCGGTTGGTACCGGAAAACATTTTCTTTGCCTGTATCAGATAAAAATAAAAATGTTTTTATAGACTTTGATGGTATTTACATGAACAGCGAAGTTTGGATAAATGGTCATTACCTTGGAATCAGGCCCTACGGTTTTAGTTCATTCCGATATGATCTTTCTCCTTATCTAAAATTTGGAACAGAAAAAAATATCATCGCAGTTAAAGCCGATAATTCAAATCAACCCAATTCAAGATGGTATTCAGGTTCAGGTATCTACCGCAATGTGTGGCTGGTAACTGTGCAACAAATATTTGTTGATCATTGGGGAACATTTATCACAACACCTGTCGTAACTAATAATGCCGCCACGGTAGCAATGAATACGACCGTTCGTAAATCACTGGTTGATCAGAAAGAGATAACACTCAACACAATTATCTATGACGCAGTCGGAAAAGCGATTCAGCAAAAGTCAGTTGGTATCACTTTAAATGAAACCGTATCGGAACATATACAAGAATTTAAAGTGATGAACCCGGTACTTTGGTCAGACAAACATCCCTATTTATACAAAGCCATTACAAGAATCATCAGTAATGGAAAAGTGATTGATGAATATGGCACTTCATTCGGTATCAGAACATTTGTATTTGATGCCGACAAAGGTTTTTTATTAAATGGAAAGCCTGTTAAGATCAATGGGGTTTGCAACCACCACGACTTGGGTTGCCTGGGCACCGCCATTAACACCCGCGCATTGCAAAGGCAACTGGAGATACTGAAAGAGATGGGTTGCAATGGCATCCGCACTTCGCACAATCCTCCTGCACCCGAGTTACTGGATCTCTGCGATAAAATGGGTTTCATAGTAATGGATGAAGCGTTTGATATGTGGAAGAAGCCAAAAAATAAATTCGATTATCATTTGTACTGGGATGAATGGTATAAAAGAGATTTAGAGGATATGGTATTACGCGATAGAAACCACCCGGCTGTTTTTATGTGGAGCATTGGCAATGAAATACCAGAACAGGGAGATAGCAGCGGTGTTACAATAGCGAAAGAATTAGCATCAATTGTTCGTGCCTTGGATACAACCCGGGTTATCACCGCCGCATGCGATCGTCCGGGTAAAACCAATAATATTATTAAGTCCGGTGTACTGGATCTGATAGGTTATAATTATCACCAAGCCATGTACGCAGGATTTCAGCAATTATTCCCCGGACAAAAATTTATCAGTACAGAAAGTGTTTCCGGAATTGAAACACGCGGGCATTATGATTTGATAAGATCAGATACCATTCGACGCTGGCCCCAACGCTGGGATAAACCTTTCACAGCAGGCAATCCGGATCTTACGGTGTCTGCATACGACAATGTTTCTGTACCCTGGGGTTCTACCCACGAAGAAACATGGAAAGTGATGAAGAAATATGATTTTCTGTCGGGGCAATTTATCTGGACTGGTTTTGATTACATAGGTGAACCTACTCCTTATCCCTGGCCGGCACGCAGTTCTTATTTTGGTATTATTGACCTGGCGGGTTTTCCCAAAGACGTTTATTACATGTACCAGGCAGAATGGACCAATAAGACGGTATTGCATATTCTTCCACACTGGAACTGGCAACCGGGTAATACAGTAGACGTATGGGCTTACTATAGTAATGCCGATGAAGTAGAATTATTTCTCAATGCAAAATCACTGGGAACAAGAAAAAAGCAGGGCGATGATTTGCATGTCATGTGGCGCGTTCCTTATCAGCCCGGTGTACTAAAAGCAGTGTCCCGAAAAAATGGAAAAGTCGTTTTGACGCAAGAAATGAAAACTGCTGGTAAGCCATTCAGGATTCATTTAACAGCAGACAGGAAAAATATTAAAGCGGATGGAAAGGATTTATCGTTTGTAACCGTTACCATTACAGACAAAGATGGCAATATGGTTCCGGATGCAGACAACCTGGTTACATTCACGGTTAATGGAAATGGTACGATTGCTGCCGTTGACAATGGCAGTGAAACCAGTATGGAGTCTTTTCGTGGTAACCAACGAAAAGCATTTAATGGGTTATGCCTTGCCGTTATACAATCAAACGGAAAAAGCGGAATAATTTCTTTAAAAGCCAGTGCTGATGGTTTGCAACCGGCAGAGGTGAATTTGCAGGTGAAATAAGTTATCGTGTGAACCGAAGCTGAACAATGATTTGTGGTACCAGTATGTTACCTGCCTACCGGCAGGCATCAGAATGATCAGTAATGATTTAAAGCCGGTCGAAAAATATTTGATATTGTAATTCTTATCAATGAAAAGATTTCACAAAATCCACCGCGTATTTTTAATATTGATTTTTTATCCTGCCGCTGCCTCAGCGCAAACAGCGGTGAATGACGTGAAATTAAATCAACTGGGCTATTATGTAAATGCGCCGAAAATAGCTGTTATTACCAACAACAGCATCAGCGGATCTTTTTATGTGATAGGTAAAAAGGGAGATACCGCATTCAAAGGATCATTGAGTGAAACAAGGCAATCTGCCAATTCCTCTTTAAAAACAAGGATTGCAGATTTTAGTAAACTGCAGCAAGCAGGCAGTTATTATATAGCAGTTCCTGGTATTGAAAATTCATATGTCTTTCAAATAAATAATAATGCCAATCATGAGGTGGCCGTTGCATCGCTGAAAGGATTCTATTACCAGCGTGTTTCAATGCCATTGGAAGAAAAATATGCCGGCAAGTGGGCCAGGCCCGCTGGTCACCCCGATACTGAAGTGCTCATTCATCCTTCCGCGGCTTCAACATCAAGGCAGGCGGGAACAAAAATTTCTTCCCCGGGAGGATGGTATGATGCCGGTGATTATAATAAATATATTGTCAATTCAGGTATTACCATGGGTACATTATTATCCGCCTATGAAGATTTCAGCGGTTATTATGATACCCTGCATACAAATATTCCGGAGAGCAATGATGCCATTCCTGATCTATTGAATGAGATCATATATAACCTGCGTTGGATGATGACCATGCAGGATCCGAATGACGGAGGTGTATATAACAAATGCACCAATGCCGCTTTTGATGGCATGGTAATGCCGGGCGTTACCAAATTGCCACGTTATGTTGTTCAAAAAGGAACGGCAGCAACACTGGATTTTGCCGCTGTAACGGCGCAGGCTAACCGAATTTTACAAAAATTTAGAAAGCAATTACCCGGACTGGCAGATAGCTGCCTCGCTGCGGCTGAGAAAGCATGGGAATGGTCGCGACTAAATCCTTCACTTGTTTATGACCAGGATGCTATGAATAAATTATACGAACCCAAAGTAACTACCGGTGGTTATGGGGATAGAAATTTCAGCGATGAATGGTTTTGGGCAGGCGCTGAGTTATTCTGCAGCACAAAAAAGAAAGATTATTATAGTATAGTGATGGAAAAAGTAAGAGACAGTTTGTTGCTACCCAGTTGGGGAAATGTGAGGATGCTTGGCTTTTACACCCTCGCCAGGAATGGAAAGATGTTACCAAAAGAATATTCAAACGATATCAACGGAATAGAGCAGCGCCTGGTTAAGTTCGCTGATGGGTGGCTGTTAGGAGCAAAGGAAAATGCTTTTCAAACAGCGATGGGTAAAAACAAATCGGATTTTAACTGGGGCAGTAATTCCAATGCAGCCAACCAGGGCATCGCATTGATCAATGCCTGGTTTATTACGCATGATAAGAAATATGTGGATGGGGCATTGTCCAACCTGGATTATATCCTTGGAAGAAATGCTACCGGTTTTTGTTTTGTTACAGGTATCGGAACTAAATCTACCCAACACCCGCACCACCGGCAATCTATAGCTGATGGAATTGATCCACCTGTGCCCGGTTTACTGGCTGGTGGGCCCAATCCCGGCAGGCAGGATCATTGCCAGTATGAATTTACAGAACCCGAAACCAGTTATGCGGATGTTGATTGTTCATACGCATCCAATGAAATTGCGATCAATTGGAACGCACCATTGGTGTACCTGGCCAATGCGATAGAAGCATTGCAATGGAGAATCGGTTATGCTATAAAGAAATAATGATTATTTCAATTGTCTAAATCTTGATCACTTATGAAGAAACGCTTTGCCGGTATAATAGTTATAAGAAATGTATTGGTGACTTTGATATTATTTATTGCCCCAAAGTTGTTCGGGCAGCATACGGTAACCATTCCCATTGTAACCAAAGACAATGCAATGCTGCTGCAAACGGATAAGAACAACAGGCTGCTGGTAGTATATGCAGGAAAGAAATTATTGAATGCTGATGAATATGCATCAGTTGCAAGGCAATATAATCTCAATGATGACAATGCGGTTATTTCCAACAATGCTTATACGCCTGCTGGTTCCTGGAGCTTACTGGAACCCGCTTTACAGGTAACCCATGCTGATGGAAACAATTCCCTGGAACTTCAATTTGTAAGAACCGAAACAAAAAAAACAGATGATAACGTCGCAATAACAAGTATTGTATTGAGAGATCCGGTTTACCCATTTGAGGTAACACTTTTCTATAAAACTTATTTTACGGAAAACGTTATTGAACAATGGAGCGAAATAAAACATACGGAAGCCGGCGCTGTGATGTTGAAAAAATACGCTTCTGCCAATTTGTATTTTCAGTCTGCTAAATATTTTTTGAATCATTATCATGGTGGATGGGGACGTGAAATGAAACCGGAAGAAACTGAATTGGGTGCCGGTATACTTACCCTTGACAGCAAACTGGGAACCAGGGCCGATTTATTTCAACCACCTTGCTTTTCATTATCGTTCGACAAACCTGCAACCGAAGATGAGGGTAATGTATTGCTGGGAACGCTTGCATGGAGCGGTAATTTTAAAATAGATTTCGAAAAAGATGCCTACCAGCATTTGCGTTTGATTGCCGGTATTAATTCATTTGCGTCCGAATACAAATTAATGCCTGCTCAAAGTTTTCAGACCCCTTCATTTATTTATACAGTTTCCAGTCATGGAAAAGGTGAAGCCAGCCGAAACCTACATAGCTGGGCGAGAAAATATCGTATACCCGATGGCAATGGATCAAGGCTTACATTGCTGAATAACTGGGAAGCCACCTATTTTAATTTTGATGAAACAAAATTGACCGGCCTTTTTAAAGACGCAAAAAAGTTAGGGGTTGATATGTTCTTGCTGGACGATGGTTGGTTCGCGAATAAATATCCGAGGAACGGCGACAATGCCGGGTTGGGTGATTGGCAGGAGAACCGGAAAAAACTTCCTAACGGTATTGGATACCTGGTAAAAGAAGCCGGGAATGCGGATGTTAAATTTGGTATTTGGGTAGAACCCGAAATGGTGAATCCAAAAAGTGAATTGTATGAGCAGCACCTGGACTGGGTGCTGCGCGAACCGCAAAGACCCGAACATTATTTCCGCAATCAGCTGGTACTGGATCTCGCTAATCCGGCAGTTCAAAATTTTGTTTTTGCAGTACTTGATTCAATGTTTACAAAAAATCCTCAGCTTGCATTTATTAAATGGGATTGCAATGCAGTAATATTTAATGCGCATTCTATGTACCTGCAAAAACAAAAATTACCACAGAGTCATTTGTATGTTGATTATGTAAATGGTTTGTACAAAGTATTACAAAGAATCAGGACCAAATATCCGGTTGTGCCTATGATGCTGTGCAGTGGTGGAGGTGGCAGGGTGGATTATGAAGCCTTGAAATATTTTACCGAATACTGGCCCAGTGATAATACCGATCCGCTGGAAAGAATTTTTATTCAATGGGAATATTCCTATTTCTATCCTGCTATTGCTACCTGTAACCATGTTACAGACTGGAGTAAACTTCCGCTTAAATACAGAATTGATGTAGCCATGATGGGGAAACTCGGTTTTGATATTGTGGTAAGCAGTTTAAGTGAAAAGGACCTGTTATTCGCACAGCAGGCAGTTGCTAATTATAAATCTGTCAGTGATATTGTTTGGCATGGTGATCTTTACAGACTGGTGGATCCGTGGGAAAAAAGCCTGGCTTCCCTTATGTATGTAAACCAAACAAAGAATCGTGCAATAGTGTTTTCATATCTTACAAATAGCAGGTTTGCTCTTACAGCCACTGTTGAGCCTGTTCGGTTCAAAGGATTGGATGCTGCAAAAAAATATTCTGTAAAAGAAATTAATTTGTACCCCGGTACTTCCACTATGATAAAAGACGATCAGACTTATTCAGGAGATTACCTGATGAATATTGGCTTTAATCCTAATATCAATTTGCGCAGAACAAGCGTTTTACTAGAGTTGAATGAAGTTAAATAACATAGTCATCTTTAATAGCCATTATTTTAAAAACCTTATTATTACAAACAAAAAATTTAAGTAGTGATGTTGTGCAAAGCAATTTTAAATCCTTGTATGATCAGATATAGAAATAGTATAGCATTCAAAACAATATTTATCTTCTTATTTGTTTCAGTTTTTTATTCTTGTAAAAAAAGTAGCAGCGTTACAGGGCCAGCAGGAGGCGGAACAGATACTACAACCGTTACAGCAGTACCTGATCCAACCATTGAAAATACCATGGGATTCTTTTTAGACGACTGGCAGCCCAAAACATTTGTTGCTCCGTCTTACAATGAAGAGTCTGTGCCAGCAACAACATCCAATACCGTTACCATCGATGCTTCATCCATCATTACCAAAATACCTTTGTCAATTTTTGGAACAAACAGTGTTTGGTGGATGGGACCTTTAACAGCACAGGCAACTACTGACATGCAAAACCTTCACCCTCATATTATCCGTTTCCCGGGAGGTAATGCGTCTAATAATTATTTCTGGAACGCTGCGCAAGATATTCTTCCGGCTGATGTGCCCGCTACCTATATGGATAAGGATGGAAATATTTTACCCGCTTTTTATAATTATGGAAAAACAAACCATAACTGGGAATTTACACTGGATCAATATTACAACCTGTTACAGCAAACCGGCAACCACGGAATTATATCTATCAACTATGCCTATGCGCGATACAGTACGGCTGTTAACCCGGTTGCATCGGCTGCGCACCTCGCTGCTGATTGGGTGAGATATGACAATGGCCGCACCCAATACTGGGAAATAGGCAACGAAGATTATGGCGACTGGCAGGCAGGCTATCGGATCGATCTTTCAAAAAACAAAAATGGTCAGCCAGAATTTATAACCGGTGCGTTATATGGTCAGCATATAAAAGTTTTTATAGACTCCATGCAAAAAGCGGCAACAGAAATTGGTAAGAAAATTTATATCGGCGCCGTGGCACATGAGTCACCTGCACAATCCTGGGAAACAACCACCACAAAAACCTGGAACGAAGGCATGATAAAAGAATCAGCGAACAAAGCAGATTTTTATGTAGCCCATAATTATATTACTCCCTACGGACAAAATTCAAATGCAGCTGTGATATTTTCTTCGGCCCTTGCTGAACCTGCTACGATGATAAAATTTATCAAACAGGAACTTCAGACCAACGGGGCCACCATCAAGCCCATTGCGTTTGATGAATGGAACATGTGGGCACAGGATTCAAAGCAACAAGTCTCCAATAGCAGTGGTGTTTTTGCGGTATTGGTAACCGGCGAATCAATAAAAAATAAATACGGCCTGGCGGCCCGCTGGGATATGTTGAACGGTTGGTCTAACGGTAACGATCATGGCCTTTTTAGCCCGGGCGATGAGCCAGGGGTACCCAAATGGAGTCCGCGTCCTTCTTTTTATTACCTGTATTATTTTGAAAAATACCTCGGCGACCGAATGGTTCCTGCTACTGTGCAGGGAAGTTCCGATATAATTGCATACGCCTCCACCTACACCTCAGGGCAGGCGGGACTTGCATTGGTAAATATTGGGTCAACAGTGCAGACCGTGCAGGTAAAAGCAAAAAATTTTCGTATAGGCAGCAGGTTCTATTGGTATAACTTGGAAGGAGGTACAGACAATGCTGAGTTTTCACGCAAGGTGATGGTAAACGGTGTGGGCCCTGCAATAGAAGCGGGTGGGCCTGCAGGTTATGCCACACTTAAAGCAAAATCAGCAACCACAGCGAATGGTATTAAATTATCGGTGCCTGCAAGGGGGACCGTATTCTTAGTTATTGATAAAAATTAAAAAATTTCTTACACCTGGCTGAGGAACGAGCTGCCTGCTATTTATAAAAAATTCTTATGCTGCAACCTGTAATAAAGCACCAGCAACTAAAAGTAACGGCCACCCGGCTGAGGGATGTAAATGATCAACCAGTTATACTAAGAGGCATGAGTTTTGGCTGGCACAACTGGTGGCCCAGGTTTTACAATGCGGGCGCTGTTCATTGGCTGCACCATGATTGGGCCTGCAGTATCGTAAGAGCGGCCATGGGTGTGGAGCATGCAGATGGTTATGTAAAAGATCCCGCTGGGTCATTACAAAAAATAAAAGCAGTGGTAGATGCCGCCATCGAAGAAGGGATTTATGTAATTATCGATTGGCACAGTCATACCATTCACCTGGATGAAGCCATTGATTTCTTCAGGCAAATGGCGACTGAGTATGGCTGTTATCCAAATATACTCTATGAGATATTCAATGAACCGGAATATCAAAGCTGGACAGCTGTAAAAAAATATGCAGAAAGAGTAATTGGTGCCATCCGTGAAATAGATCCACATAATATTATATTGGTAGGTAGTCCGCACTGGGACCAGGATGTACACCTGGCAGCAGCTGATCCCATCAATGGATACAATAACCTTATGTATACAATGCATTTTTATGCAGCTTCTCACAAACAAGCATTGCGTGAAAGATGTGACGCAACTTTGGAAAGCGGATTACCATTGTTTGTTTCTGAATGTGCCGGTATGGAAGCAACAGGTGATGGTGCAATAGACGCTGTTGAGTGGCAAAGATGGATTGAATGGATGGAAGCAAAAGGTTTGAGCTGGCTAACCTGGTCGGTAGCAGATAAAAATGAAACCTGTTCTGTATTAAAGCCAACCGCCGCTTCTAATGGTAACTGGGCAATCAATGATCTCAAAGAATCGGGTATTAAAGCCCGGGAATATTTAAGAAAGTACAATTTAAAAACGCATTAGCGATTTAAACGATCAATGGATAACCTGCTGTCAATATTAACCAGGATGAAAAAACTCATTTGTATTAGTTTAATACTAACGGTTTTGGTTCCGCGCTTATTTGCCCAGGAAACCATGCTTCAATATTTATCCGGCACAGACAACATTCATACGGTGCAATGGGACTTTTTCTGTAGCAAAGGAATGAACAGTGGAAAGTGGAGCACCATTGCGGTGCCTTCCAATTGGGAACAACAGGGTTTTGGCGGTTATAGTTACGGACACGATAAAATAAAAACGGATGAACAGGGATGGTATAAACATAAGTTTAGAGTATTGAAAGAATGGAATCATAAGAAAATATTTATTGTATTTGAAGGCAGCATGACAGATACGGAAGTTAAAGTAAACGGTAAATCTGCAGGTACTATTCACCAGGGAGGATTTTATCGATTTAAATATGATATTACCGCGCTACTAAAATACGGTTCGGATAATTTACTGGAAGTCATGGTTAGTAAAATGTCTGCACAGGCATCTGTAAACAAAGCAGAACGCAATGGCGATTTCTGGACCCTGGGTGGTATTTATCGGCCGGTGTATTTGGAAATTGTTCCTGCTTCATTTATAGACCGGGTGGCCATTGATGCAAAAGCGGATGGATCTTTTAATATGGAAGTATATCCGGTGAGTATTAATGGCGTTACTACCGTTGAGGCGCAGGTGCAAACACTAAACAGGCAAAATATTGGTAAACCATTCAGTATAGATTTATCTGCAAAACAGGGAAAGTATGTGCTGCAGAATCAATTCCTTCATCCTGCTTTGTGGAACCCGGAGTTTCCGAATCTTTACCAGGTCATCGTTTCCTTGAAAGATCATGCACAGGTGATTCACCGCATCACACAGCGTTTTGGTTTCAGAACCGCGGAATTGCGTTTGCGCGATGGCTTCTATGTAAATGGCGTAAAAATAATTTTTAAAGGTGTATGCAGGCACAGTGAATGGCCGGAGACCGGGAGAACCCTGAGTAAAAATATCAGCCTGCTGGATATTGGTTTGATGAAAGAGATGAATATGAATGCTGTTCGCATGTCTCATTATCCGCCTGATCAGCATTTTTTAGATATGTGTGATTCGCTGGGACTTTTTGTGCTGGATGAATTGACCGGTTGGCAGGCGGCGTACGACAGCGTTGCTGGCAGACCGTTAGTAAAAGAGCTGGTGATAAGAGATGTCAATCATCCGTCCATAGTTATCTGGGACAATGGAAATGAAGGTGGATGGAACCGTGCACTGGATAAGGATTATGCCTTGTATGATCCGCAGCAGCGTTTGGTCATTCATCCCTGGGAGAAATTCAATGGCACCGATACAAAACATTACCCCGATTATAATTATGTAGTCAATTCCAGTTTATATGGGCAGGATGTTTTTTTTCCAACAGAGTTTATGCATGGGTTGTATGATGGCGGACTGGGTGCGGGCCTGGATGATTTCTGGAATTTGATACTCCAACACCCGTATGCTGCCGGTGGATTTTTATGGGCGTTTCATGATGAGGGAATCGTGAGAAGAGATAAGAAAGACAGCATTGATACCGATGGCAATCATGCGCCCGATGGTATTGTAGGACCGCATCGGGAGAAAGAAGCCAGCTTCTATACCATTAAAGAAATATGGAGCCCTGTTTATATTAAACAAAAATCTATCATGCCAACCTTCAACGGTAAGCTGGAAATAGAAAATCGTTATAGCTATACAAACCTTCAGCAATGTTCCTTTAAATGGGAATTGGGAACATTACCAACTTCAAATTTCACCGGTACTGCAGCACTGATAACAGATAGTGGCCCTGCCAACATCTCGCTGGCACCCGGTGAAAAAGGATTTTTATCATTGAACCTGCCAGCCTCCTGGAGCAATAATGATGTATTGTACCTGGGTGCTTATGATCCCTATAACAAAGAAATATTTACCTGGAGCTGGCCCTTGCATTCGCCGGCCACCATTGCCCAGCAAAATAATTTTATTCAAAACAGCGGACCGGTTACGCCATCCGGTATCACTACTGCTACAAGAGACAGTAGTTTTATTGTAACGGTGGACAGTATACGCTATTACTTTAACAGCAAAACAGGTTGTTTAAATCAAGTTATCAATAGCCTTGCAACGATCCCGCTGTCCGATGGGCCCGTTGTTGCGGGTGTTAGCCATGTTTTGAAAGAGTTGAAGCACTATACAAGCGACTTGCAGTATATAGTAGAGCCCGTCTATGAAGGAGAAACCATGTTTTCAGTAAAATGGATCTTTAGTACTGGGCGGCCCGTTCAACTGCAATACAGCTATGCGCAAAAAGGAACCGCGGATTTTATGGGTATTGGTTTTACTTTTCCGGAAGACCAAATAACGACCATTAAATGGATGGGGCGCGGACCGTACCGAGCCTGGAAAAATCGTTTAAAAGGGCAGCCCTTTGGCATCTGGCAAAAAAAATATAATAACAGTGTTACCGGTGAAAGCTGGAACTATCCAGAGTTTAAAGGCTACTATGCTGAATTTTACTGGGCCGTAATAGAAACAGCTGGTTCGTCATTCAAAATATACAATGAAAACGAAGGCATGTTTTTGCAACTGGGCCATCCGCAAAAACCAGCAGGGGCATATAACGTTAATACCAGCCCGCTATTTCCGGAGAGCAATATCGGCATCATGAGTGCCATTGCACCCATTGGCACCAAGTTTCAGTCGGCAGATAAACTGGGGCCCCAGAGTCAGCCAAACATGCAACTGAATTATACACCGGTCAGTGGCACCTTATTATTAGATTTCCGGCCGCTGTTGAAAGGGTATTGATTTTTAGTTTTCCGGCTTTAGAATGGCTATAAAACTTCGTTGCGCCTGCCTGCCGGAAGGCAGGTCGCAGACTTGAACCGATGAATAAAACTCAGCCTTCTCAGAGAATCTTAAATTCGTCGTAAATTAGTTGCGATTTACTTTTCAAATTGTTTACTAACTTAGTTCTTACAGGAACCATTTAAGAACCTGTTGGCAGTAACTTTAATGAAACAGTCTTTTTTCAAATCAAGCTGACTCCTTATGTGGAAATCATTGATTGTTTCGCTGGTTTTTGTAGTTATCCTTTCTTGCAAAAATTCACCCCCATCTTATACTAAAGAAAAGAAGGAAGTAGAAGTATTTTTGGACAACTACAAGCATCTTTTACAAAATGCAAATTTTGATTCAGTTGCGATGCTTTATGTAGACACAGGGTTTGTTTCAATAGGTAGTGGAGCTATGACTATTCAAAATATTGACTCAGTAAAAGCGTTTTACGCTCGTTTTCCAAAAATTCTGAATGATTTTAGATGGGAAAATACTCGAATTGACATTTTGAGTAAAGATGCAGCACTGGTAAATTCATTTTACTATTGGCACGACAAAAATTCTCCCGACACAACCAAGTTTTCATATACAGGCGTGTTTCTCAAAACAAATAATGGCTGGAAAATTACAAATGAGCATGAATCCATAGATGTTGCAACCTTAACAAAACTAATCAGGAATTCAGGGCAAAAGCAATAAAGGCTTCAACTGGCAGTGGTTTGAAAAAATACAGGCTGGACATTCAATCAATTAGCAGCCATCAGCATGAGTAGTGCTGCTGCTGTGATTCGGAAACTTTCAAATAGATATCGGGAAGGTAAAAACTACTAAACTACTTTTAGAAAAATGCCTGGTTTATGGAGACCGGGATAATTTCAGGAAAGAAATTGAAATATTTTGATATAAACTGCCATCCTCCCTATTCAATTTTCTCAGCGGATTTGATATTCACATCGCTGCTGTTTAAGATTTTGGTATACCCCGATTCCCTGCCTACTGAAGGTTGCGGTGCTTTGATTTTTTTATTGCTGTGCGAAAAATAACGGGTTCGCAAATGTTGTAGTCGCTTTGATGCGAGTATTTGTTCAAATACCTGCAAAAAAGGATAGACCGTTTGCTTGATCCAATTAACAGGCAAATGCCGGATGCGTAAATTTTGTTCTATAGGAAATTGCGGGTCTTCAATGCCGGTATCAGGATATACGTTCCTGTTCTTACATGCAGTTCCAAACAGGTAATCAAAAATGCTCAGGTGTCCACCAAAATTTTTATCCAGGTGTTCATGTTCTGCTGAATGATGAACCCGGTGAAACTGCGGTGAAGTAAATATCCAGCCCATCCAACCCAGGTTCATCCTGATATTTGAATGTATGAAACGATTGTGAATGGGCATGAATAAACCTATCACTGTAACAGCATAAATATCTGAAACATCAAAAATAAAAAAAGGTAAAAAGGAGAGCAATGAACCCACCAGTTGATCAATAACATGTCCCCGGTCATCTGTAAATACATTCATTTCCTTCTGTGAATGGTGAACAGCATGAAAATACCATAATACCCGAACCTTATGTCTTATGAAATGATTGAGCCAGATTAAAAATTCTGTCAGCAAAACCGCAGCAATTACCTGCACATAAACCGGCCAGACCGTTGCTTCATGCAAACTAAGAAAAGACAGATACTTGTTAAATAAGCCATGGAGTAATAAACTCACAGGTGCTAATACCAATACTCTTAGCGGAGCAATGGTAACATACCAGATAGCATCCTGTAAAAATCCTTTTCCAATTAAGGGTTGATAAACTTTGCAGGGAAATAAGAATTCAAGTAGTAAAAGAAAGGGAACCAGCAAGTATAAGGCAAGGTTTGAATAAAGATTCGACACAAAATTTCTGATGTCTTCAGAAAACCATTGGTGATATGCCCGGCGAATACTAAAGGCTTTTTCAACTACCTGTTTTGTGCCAGTGACCCTGATGGTTTCCATCAATTCGCCATGGCCATTTTTTCCTGCACTACTCACAATGGGCGTGAGTAAAAAGCATATCCATACCAGTCCGGCAACTGCAATGCAATTACCTATAATAGGGTTGGCCCTGGTAAACTTTATCCACCATGCTGGTAATAGCCTGCCTTTAAAAAATAGATGATAGTCGATCATCAGTTGTTGTTTAAGGGTTTAAATACCGTGGCAGGTAAGCGCAGCATATAAATATATGGCATATTTAGCGTATCGAAAAAATGTCCCGGGTAATTATCCGGCACCGGAGCTTCATTTAAACCGGGATTGCTGGTTTTTACTCCCCTAAAAGATAGATAGTTTTGAATGACATTGGTGATAATACCTTGAAAACAGCAGCTCCCGGAAGGCTATTCAATTTTGTGCATCGGAAATTTTCAATTCAGATACTTATGATTACTTTGTATTTGTAGGCAATAGTAATTATTAAGCTGTAAAATATGATCGAACAAACCCCGCTTGTTGTTTCGGAATGGCACTATCATTCGCCTTCAGAACATGTTACAGCAAACAATCAAATAAAAGGTTATACATCGTTTGAAGTGCAGCGGAAAAGAGCCAGTACAAAAAAAGGCATCGCCTGCCGGTTCAGTTGCCGTTTTAGTTGTGGAGATGAAACCATACTGCAATATACAGGTGAAGATTCTTATGTTATAGATTTTGAAGAGGCCATTGATAAGAACGAAGTGCTCAGGATGATCAGGAATTCGTTTTCCAAGTTTAAGGAAACATTTGATCTGCGCAAATCTGGTACTGTTCTTCAATACCGGTCACTCAAGCCACTGGATGAATCCCAGATTAACCTGGATGCAATCCTTCTTTTGCTAATCTAACAAACTCGTCCGTATTTCTTAATGGTTATCATATTCTGGTGCATTCCTCCAGTTAATTGTAGGGGGACAAATTTTTTTCTGAAAACAGCAGGGCACATGTGATTTTTTTGCTTGCCCTTACACTAATAAAGCAGCATTAAACAATAAATGGATAAAAAAGAAGCATTCATCGCCGTTATACAGCAGCATGAAAGACTTATTTATAAAGTAGCTGGCTTCTATGTAAATAATTTACAGGATCGGCAGGACCTGGTGCAGGAAATTATTTACCAGCTCTGGAAATCTTTTGATTCATTCAATCATCAATCCACGGTTAGTACCTGGATGTACCGGGTTGCGATGAATACAGCTATTTATTTTCTGAAAAGATCAAAACGTTCTGTAAAGATTCTACCGGTAAATGAATATCTCACTGACTTTGCAGATTCAACAGACCCTGAAACGGAAGAGCGGTTTCAGTTGATGCACCAGCATATCAGGTTATTGAATTTACTGGAGAAAGGAATTGTAATGCTATACCTGGAAGGAAAATCATACGAGGAAATTAGTTTGCTCACGGGTATTTCTGTGAGTAATGTAGGAACCAGGCTTTCAAGAATTAAAGAAAAACTCAAAAACCAGATTGCTAAATCAAAATAAAAATTTTATGGAGCTGGAAGAATTAAAATTATCATGGGATATACTAAATGAAAAATTAGAAAAGCAACATAAACTAAGTGCCCGGCTAATAGAGCAGGCAACCCGACATAACTACCGGAGCATCCTCAATAACATTGCATGGCCGGAATTTGCGGGTAGCATCATTTGCCTGGCCGGAGCCGTGGTACTTGTTTCAAAATTTGGAAAATTAGACAGCATAATTTTGCAGGTTTTTGGAATTGTGTCGTTCATCTTTTTGCTTATGTTACCTGTTCTTTCATTTGAAAGCCTGAGGGGTTTGAAAAGACTTAATATCAGCACAGATTCCTATGCAAATACCATCAAAGTATTTGTTCAACATAAAATACGGTTTCTTAAAATACAAAAACTGGCCATAGGGGCCAGCTATATATTCAATATTGTTTTAATGCCGGTGGTTACCAGGATAATGGATGGAAAAGATATTACGCATTCAAAATGGTTCTGGTTGTTTATGGTACCGGTTAGTATTATCTTTCTTTATTTCTTTTCACGTTGGGCATTGGGCTGTTATAAAAATTCTTTAAATAAAGCAGAAATTATGCTGTCCGGAATGGAGGATTAGTACGGCTAATAATCATTTATCCATTTTTTTAGAATAATTATCGCGCAGCAGACCGGATTTATTTCATAAATAAAAGTTGATTTGAATTTAACTAGTCTTGTGGCAATTTTTCTTTTTCAAGTATTTGTTTCATCGACTCCAATACTTTTCTCCAGTTATCAGTTGAATGTGTCCTGGTTTTTTCATCCGGAATATTCTCCTGCGTTAAGGATAGAATAACATGATTGTCCTTACCGGAAATTTCAAAAGTTACTATCATGTAATTTTCCGGTTTGTCTTCTATACCAGACATTGAACTCCAATAGCTGTATTTGATAAGCTTATTGTTTTTTATATCCAGGATTGTTCCCTTATCCTCGTAAGTTTTCCCCTCCCATTCACCTTTAAAAACGATGGGACCACCTTTTTCCCAATCAGTAATGGTATCTGTTCCAAAAAGATATTCTTTAATGATAGACGGGGTAGTCAATGCTTCCCACACTTTAAAAAGAGATGCATTGATATGAATTTTGATCTGTGACGATATTGCGCTTTTCATAATTTAATTTTTATTGAATGTATATGAAGCCGGGCGTTATACAAATTTTATTTGTGTTAGATGCCACGGATTTGAGTCGGCTCGTTTTGTATTTGATTTTTGATTTCTTTTCAGGTAAAATGGTAAAATAACAGCTGCAAAGGAGCCAACAAAAAAATTAATGAGTGTTGCCGCTGTAAACAATTCAAAACTCAGTCTCTCAGTTTTATCATGGATTGTATTTGATGCTGGTTCCCTCAATATCACTTGTGATATATTGCCTTTAAAATATCCTGGCACAAACAACAGCATCATCAAGCGGCACAGGGCGATGGTTAAGAATATCACCATCACAGTGGTAACTTCAGAAACAAAAATAAGTGTTCCGGCCGCCGCATTATTATCCCGTTGCCTGCTATCAATGGTTATATGTTTCCAAATGACTTCCATAAAAACAAAACTTCCAAGGTAAAACAACCAGTATGATTTGTAATCGGCAGATTGTGTAAAGAAAAAAGCAGGTATACAAAACAACAGTGCGGCTAAAGATGCAACAACAAGCGATAGCCGGAAATTGATTGCCTTGAACATATTAATATATGCCGGAAAAACATGCCATTCTGCTTATGGCGCAATTTGCGGTATAATACATGGGTGTTTGTGGAAGAAAATGTACACTACGGGTTATTCGTGGCTTCAACTGAAACTTGATAAAACATCGGCAATTTTTCTAATGTAGAAAAGCCCAAACTTCTTTGGTAAGGATCATAATGTAATTTTTTTGCCATTAAAAATTATTGAAATTTTTTAATGCAGGCGGTTTTGTGATGATTCCTTTTAGATAGACGGTTTTTCCAATCCCTGTATTAAGCTTATTTTCCATTTCTAAAACCAAACTGCATGAGAAGCATATTGCTATTATTTGCCCTTTCTGTTATGGCTGTTGAAGTAAATGCACAATCAGCAACAGCATCCAAAGCCAATTATTCCCTCGCTGCCAGGTTCTCCCCCAAGAAACAGGATAAATTATTATTTTCTACAAACGTTGATGCGCATTGGTTGAAAAAGAGCAGTCGCTTCTGGTATAGCTATGAGACCACTGATGGGAAGAAATGGTATATTGTCGATCCATCAAAAGCCGAAAAGCGATTGATGTTTGACAATGCAAAATTGGCTGCAGAGCTAACTAAAATTATTAAAGATGCATCGGATGCACAGCACCTGCTGATCGACAGCATCCGCTTCGTAAAAGATGAACACTTTATTCAATTTGAATTTAAGAGCACACTGGATATTGAAAAAAAAGATACTGCCGGCAAAAAAGATTCTGCATCGAAAGCGGCCATCGTTGAAAAAGGAAAAAAAGTGTTCTATTTTGAATATAACCTCGACAATAATGTTTTGGTTGAATTAACGGAATTCAAAAAACCAAAACGCAAACCAACCTGGGCTTCTATCAGTCCCGACAGTCAAACCGTTGTCTTCGCCCGCAATTTTAACCTGTATTACATGGACAAGGCCAATTATGAAAAGGCCGTAAAAAATGAAGATGACAGTACCGTCGTTGAAAAAAAATTAACGAGTGATGGCATTGAGAATTTTGCTTATGGAGATTCATTCAATGAAACAAATGTGGATCGGGAGAAAAATAAAAACAAAAGAAAAGCCGCATTTATCTATTGGTCGCCCGATGCAAAACATTTTGCCATGGAACGTTCCGATCAGCGAAAAGTAAAAGATCTGTGGGTTATCAATAGCATTGCTGAACCACGGCCAACACTGGAGACTTATAAGTACCAGATGCCGGGCGAGAAAGAAGCACCTGAAGGTCATTTGCTGGTTTTTAACATGATTGATAAATCGCAGAAGGAAATAAATGTTTCTTTGTTTAAAAATGAAGACCTCGGGCTGTGGTCCGCACCGGCACCGCCCAGTAGCCGCGATAATGACTGGCGCACCCTGCTATGGCTGGGCAACAATGATAGATTCTATTTAACACGCACCAGCCGTGATCTGAAAAAGATTGATGTTATGGTTGCCAGTGTTGCAAGCGGTGAGGCAAAAGCGCTGATTGAAGAACGTGAAAATGTATATGTAGAAACCCGGCGACTTGGTTTGGTAAATGGAGGGAAGGAACTCATACAATGGAGCGAAAGAGATGGCTGGGCGCATTTTTATTTATATGATGAAAATGGAAAGTTGAAAAACCAGATAACCTCCGGTGCCTTCCATTGCGAAGATATCATTGGCATTGATGATCAAAAGCGAATCTTATATTTCTCCGCCAATGGTAAAGAACAAAACGAAGATCCTTATTACCTGCACCTGTACCGGATAAATTTCGATGGCAGCGGACTTAAAATGCTAAACCCCGGCGAATTTGAACATGGAATGAGTATGGACGATAACAAGGATTTTTTTGTCGACAATTATTCCAGGGTAAATACCATTCCTAAATCTGCATTATATGCAGCAGATGGCAGAAAGATAATGGATCTGGAAACGGCTGATTTCACTTCATTGCTTGCTGCAGGTTATAAGTTTCCGCAAATTTTCAAAGTAAAAGCAGATGATGGTATAACAGATTTGTATGGTGTAATGTATAAGCCATTTGATTTTGACAGCAGTAAAAAATACCCGGTTGTTGAATATGTTTATCCGGGCCCTCAGACGGAAGCTGTCAATAAATCTTTTGCCAGGGTAGGAGACAGGACGGACCGGATTGCGCAGATTGGAATCATTGTAGTTACTGTTGGAAACCGTGGTGGTAATCCCAGCCGTTCAAAATGGTATCACAGTTATGGATATGGGAATTTAAGAGATTATGGTTTGGCAGATAAGAAAGCAGCTATCGAACAACTGGCAGATCGATATTCTTTTATTGACATTAATAAGGTTGGTATCCATGGTCATTCCGGTGGTGGTTTTATGTCAACTGCCGCTATACTTGTATATCCTGACTTTTTTAAAGTGGCGGTGTCTTCCTCGGGAAATCATGACAACAGCATTTACAATCGCTGGTGGAGTGAAAAACACCATGGAGTAAAAGAAACCATCAATGAAAAAGGAGATACAAGCTTTGTATATAACATTGAAAAGAACCAGGACCTTGCCAAAAATTTAAAGGGTCACCTAATGCTGACCACTGGCGATATTGATAATAATGTTAGTCCTGCCAATACCATTCGCGTAGTAAATGCATTGATAAAGGCAAACAAAAGATTTGATTTGATGGTATTGCCGGGACAGCGACATGGATATGGAGATATGCAGGAATATTTTTTCTGGGGCCTTGCAGATTACTATAGCAAATGGTTAATTGGAGATTTTTCTCAACCCGTAGATATTATAGAAATGAACAGGGAAATAGAACAGGGTGGGAATAAACGCAGGTAGGAATTAGGTCTAAGGTAAAAGGTATAGGGTGTTAGACCTTACTCCTTTTACCTTACACCCTATGCATTCTCCAAAGACTATTTGCTTACAAGTTCACTTGCCAGTTCCTTACTCACGGGTACGCTCTTTACAAGTTCTACATTGATATGAAGTTTTACTTCATCGCTCACAACAATACCACCGGCTTCGGTTACAGCGCTCCAGGTAAGACCAAAATCCTGCCTGTTTATTTTACCATTCAATTCAAAACCAGCTACTGTATTGCCGTAAAAATCTTTTTGAATACCACCAAACTCAACATTCAGTTCAATTGGTTTGGTTACTCCACGCAATGTAAGATTGCCTTTCAGCGTGTATTCATTTCCACTTTTGTGTTGCAATTGAGTAGATACAAAATTCAATTTTGGATGATTGGCTGCGTCAAAAAAATCAGCTGATTTTAAATGACCATCTCTTTGTTCACTGCCTGAATGTATGCTGTCTATGTCTGCAGAGAAAGTAACCTTTGCATCGCTGAAATCGTTTTTATCCGAATCAAGCGTGCCTTCAAAGGAAGTAAATTTTCCAGAGGCGGTTGAGATGACAAGGTGTTTTACCTTGAAGCTCACTTCTGAGTGGTTCTTATCAATTGTCCAGTTTGCCATAATTGTATATTTTATTAGAGTACAAAGATAATGTTTAAACATTGATTTACCAAATTCAAATGCAAGGATTTTGTTAAATTGAATCTAGCTGTCGACTTTGTTTGCTGTACAAGGTGGAAGCATTATATAAGTAGCCTTTTCCCAGCGCCATCAAAATAGAAGTGGAAATCAATAAAACGAATACAAAACAATTTAGGCGCTATGTAAATAGCCTATCGTGAGAGGAAATAAGACCGGTCATACCAGCATGTAAAACATTATCCCGGGAGATAGTTTCTGGAAAATAATTTACTGGCACCGGACCGGATTGCTATCAGTTTATAAGCAAGGAAAAATAATTTTCTATTAATCTCCCCAGATATTATCTTCTCCTTTCAACCATTTTTTAACCAGATCTGTAGTAACTGATTTCGGGCGTTCCAGGGGAAATGACAATGCACGATCCCAGCACAAACTTGCCAGTACACCCAGTGCGCGACTAACGCCAAACAATACGGTATAAAATTCATATTCCACCAGGCCATAGTGCACCAACAATGCGCCACTGTGTGCGTCTACATTGGGCCAGGGATTTTTTATTTTACCAATGGTTTGAAGGATGGGTGGTACTGTTTCATAAATATTCCACACGGTTTGTACCAATGGATCATCTGCCATATGTTTCTTACCAAATTCCATTTGTGCCGTAAAACGGGGATCGGTTTTACGCAATACAGCATGACCATAACCAGGCACTACCTTTCCCTCGCTCAAGGTTTTTTTCACGTATTCCGCTATTTGTTCTTTGGTTGGTAATTCAGTCTTTAATTCTTCCCGCATATCAAAAATCCATTTGATCACTTCCTGGTTGGCAAGTCCATGCAACGGGCCCGCCAGTCCATTCATACCTGCTGCAAAACTAAGATAAGGATCGCTCAAAGCTGATCCCACCAGGTGCGTCGTATGTGCGGAAACGTTACCTCCTTCATGGTCTGCATGAATGGTCATATACAAACGCATCAGTTCTTTGAAAGTTTCATCTTCAAAGCCCATCATGTGCGCAAAATTTCCGGCCCAGTCCAGTAATCCATTTGGATGTATATGCTGATTGTTTTTATATTTTCTCCGGTAGATATAAGCGGCGATGCGTGGGAGCCTGGCTATCAGGTCCATGGCATCATCGTATAACGGGTTCCAGTAGTCTTTTTTACTGATGCCCTTGGCATAGGCTTTTGCAAAATTACTTTCTGTTTGCAGGGCCATTATACCAATAACAAACATGGTCATGGGATGCGTACTGACAGGTAAAGCATCTATGGTATCAAATACATGGTTTGGAACATGACTGCGGCGTTGCAATACAGATGTTACGTGGGCTGCATCTTCTTCTGAAGGCAATTCACCCACCAGCATTAAGTAAAACAATCCTTCCGGAAGGGGCTCGGTGCCACCTTTTACTTTAGGAAGTTTTTCCTGTAATTCCGGAATGGAATATCCGCGGAACCGAATGCCTTCTTTTGAATCCAGTAACGAGGTTTCAGAAACCAATCCAGTCATGCCCCGCATGCCCTGGTAAACCTGCGACAATGTAACTTCTCCTATTACCTTATTGCCATTCTCTTTGAGTAGATCCTTGATTTCAGCATTGGCTGCCTCTGCTTTTGCCTTAAACTTGTCTTTGATTACGCCCATGAAAAAGCTGTTTATATATATTGAAAAATGAATTTTTAACGCTTGCGGCTAAGTTAACCAAACTAGTTTGCTGTAACAAAACTTAATAGAATTGATTGGGTAATGAACCTTTAACAGCAAGCCCGCCGGCCCGGAGGTGAAAACTATTTTCAATAATTTTTTTTATAATTTTATAAACGCTATTTCCTTAAAACAGCATGGCTTCGCATTTCGCTAATGTTTGATTACATATACTATGTTCTTGAATTTTTGAAGAGAACTCAAAACTAAATGCATCCTGCAATTTATTAGCTTGATACGATGGCCCGGTAGCCTGGGCCGAAATCTATTTTCAATAGGAAGTTCCAATAATTATAAATGCTATTGCCTCAAACCGGCAGGGCTTTGTATTCATCTCGCCTGAGGTGAAATGTTGTACTCAGAGGGGGACTTTCAACATTATAATTCTTTTGATCTTGTTTACGGCTTTGAGATGGTGGGCATTTGAAAAACGTGAGCCCGGCCTTTACACAAAAGTCAGATAGTAGCACAAATGATGAATGTACAATTGGCTGCAGTTTCTTATTGCTGTCTCAGGCTTGCCCGGAATGATTGGATTGTTGTTCGATTTAAAGTAAGTAAAATATGCAAAATATCATACCTAAATTAAATGCTGAATGGCACACCATTGCTCCAAAAATTGAGTTTGTCTTTTTTCGGAAAGCGAAGAATAGTAAACTAACCAAAAACATACTTGCCACCCAAATTATGGTCGGTAAGATAAAAAAGTCCCACTTATTATTGATAAAAACCAAGCCAAAATGTGAAACGTGAGTTAATGCAAATGCTGAACTGTCAACTATTGATGCTTTTTTTTCTCCGATTGATTTTGCAAAACTTGAATGAACAATTCCTCTAAAAAACAATTCTTCTCCAATTGGGCTAAATGTCATACCTGTAATTGCCACAATTGCAAACATGATGTTTTTATCAGATTGAGTTATTGTTGCAGGAATTTTGTAGGACTTTCCAATATACTGATACCAATTTTGATATGAATTGTCGTATAAAATTTGTCCAGCGAAGTAAAGTACTATACTGGCAATAAGACCACTAACAAAAGCAATAAAAAGCCATTTAGTATTTCGGGGTTTTGTTATTCCTATTTCTTTGCGTCCAAGTTTGGTCAAAAACACAAACGGTGCAATTGCAGAAATTGTCATAATTAGCCCAATAGAACCATAGCGTCCTGAAGAGTTTGCATTCAACACCAAAACAAATCGGGGAATGCACACAACGAGAATCAGAAAAAGCCCAAATTTCCAATTAAAGTCAAAAAACTTACTCCAAAACGCTTTTAATTCTTTGTCCATATTTACTATTTGTCAAAAGATATTTGTCTGTTTTATTGTATTAGTAAAATTACCAGCAACATATCAATATCAACAGTTGAACTTAGCTCAGGTAAAACGGGCTTCTTACGCAAATGCCGTTGTTTGAATACATATTCTATGTTCTTTAATTTTTGAATCGAACTAAAAACAAAATGCATCTTGCAATTCATAAACCCGATACAGTATTAACAAACGTATCATTCCTTCATCAAAGGCAGTTCAATATGTGTTGGATACTGCGCTGAAAAATAAATTTTATGTTCAGCTTTTATAAAATCACTTTCTTTCGCTTCAAAAATATTGGGTACATATTTCTGTGGATTGCGATCGATGACAGGGAACCAGCTGCTCTGCACCTGTATCATAATCCGGTGTCCTTTTTTAAAACGGTGGTTTACCTGGTGCAGGTTTATTACAAACTCTTCCGGCTTACCCGGCACCATGGGTATGGGGTTAGAAAAACTTTTTCTGAATCTTCCCCTGAATACTTCCATGGCTACCGGTAACTGGTAGTTGCTCATCAAAATATTTTTTTGATCAAAGTTGGGGTATACATCAATTAATTTTACTATCCAGTCTGCATCAGTGCCGGTAGTACTTGCAAACAAATGTGCAGTGATCTGTCCCGTTACCGTTAGATCATCTGTAAGTGAGTCCATCGTAAAACTGATTACATCAGGCCTGCTATAAACAAACCGCTGATCTTCCACCTGCCAGGGCCGCCACCTGCTGCCATAACCATAAGTAGCTTCAATAGGTAGCATACGGTAGGGAACAGGTTTTGCAGGGTCGCTTATAAAACCAACAGACCCGTCTTTTGCAACGGGTTTATCAAATGTTGCCTTATTATTAGACGCAGCATATAAATCTTTGTTGATTATTTCTACAGGGGGCCAGTTATTATATGTTTTCCATTGATTGCTGCCGGTTTGAAAACAATATGCTTCATCAAATTTTCCATCGCCCATTCCTTTCAACCAGTAATCAAACCATTTTTTCTGCAATTCACGAAACCATTCGCCGGTATTACTCTCAAAAGAAATGTTACCCAGGCTATCTCCGTTTGAACGTCCCCACTGACCATGGTTCCAAGGACCCAATACAATATGATTTAAATGATCACTGTCTTTTTTCTCCATTTGTGCATACATCAATTGCGGACCATTTATATCTTCCTGGTCATAATATCCACCCACATGCAATTGGGGTATTTGTGGGGCATGTACATAACTCAACGGTGAATTGGTTTGCCAGAAATTATCATAGTTGGGATGCTGTACAAAATTGTTCCAGGTAGGTATCTTGTTATGAAAATATTTTTCATTTACATTTTTGAGCGAACCCAGTTTAAGGTACCAATCGTATAGATCAAATTGCTGAAAAGGAAAATCACTGTCGGTTGTTTTATCAAATTCTAATTCATAACTGTATTCCATTCCGTAGCTCAGGCGGAACGCACCATTGTGATGAAAATCGTCGCCAAGAAATAAATCGCCCATACATGCCTGTTCAGAAGAAGCTTTTAAGGCAGGATGTGGATCTACGGATCCCACCAGGGCCAGCCAACCCGGGTAAGAAATGCCCAGTATACCAGCTTTTCCATTATTACCCGGAACATTTTTTATCAACCAGTCGATAGCATCATAGGTATCTGTACTTTCATCAATGGCGTCTTTATTTTTAGCATGGATAAGCGGTTGGTGAATCTGCATTGTGCCTTCGCTTTTATATTTACCCCTGATGTCCTGTATCACAAAAATGTAACCCTCTTTGGCCATATTGGCCAGGTAAGTAAATTCAAGCGGGTTGAAGTTGTCGGGCACCGTTGCGCCATAAGGTGTACGTTGCATCAATATCGGAAGCGGTTGTGTATGACCGATAGGAGTTAGAATGGTGGTAAACAATTTTACGCCATCCCGCATGGGAATCATTTTTTCAATCTTTTTATACCCGCTGATACCGGTGGTTTGCGCATTGGCAGCGCTGTACAAGCTGCTAACAAAAAGCAATAAAATATAAAACTTTCTCATGGTGACTGGTATGGTTACTTTTAATTTTCTACCTCAATAGTTTTTACGTAGCCTGATAAAGATAGGCCGAATAAATGTTGGCACTGTTATAAACGGATGGCCGCTCCTTGTTTTTTTCCATCAAATCAAAGCCAGCCTGTTTGAATAAATTACCGGCCGATGAATAACTTAAGGGATAGGGTACCCATCGGTTTGCAATGGTAGTATCATATTCAACCAGCAGGAAGACCGCACGGGGTAATAAATTTTTTTTAAGTTGCTGCAGCAAACTTAGTTTGTCTTTCACAAAATGAAGAGAGTTGGCCATCATTATACCATTTAATAAGGGTAGTGGCAATACTTCCTTTTCAAAATCGATTTTAAGAAATTGTATACCCGGATCGGAAAAGGCAAAGGCCGTTTTATCTATTGCATAAATGATACTGCCTGCTGGCAATAAGCTCAGCAAAGCTTTACTGAATAATCCATCGCCGGAACCGAGGTCGGCCCATTGCTGTTCAGCGGTTGTATTTAACCGGTAGTTATCAATCAGGTTTCTTGCGTCGTTCAGTAACATAGTCTCATCTTAAACATTGAAGTTACCATCAGCACAGTGCATTAAAAAAACAGTAGCTGGCTGCTGCTTTACTATGATTCGTGCAGGAAATAGTACGCGCAGATGTCGGCGTAATTATAATGTTTATTACTCCATAATTTGCCGGTATGAAAGTAATTGTGAGCCTGCAGGGAAACAAGTTTTGCATAATTTCTCCTGTAACCCGCGTTGTAGCAGGTTGCAAAAAATTTAAGCTTGTCGAGGTTTGTTGTAAACCTTTGTTTGGCAAATTTTACCTGGCAAATTTTATAAAATGCACAGAGATATATCAGTTGATCTTCAAGGTTGGTAATTCGGGTTATCCTTGCTTTCCTGGATAAATCATAGTCTGCATTGTTCTTAAATTTAGTTAAACCACTGATCCGAAGTATAGAAGAATCAAGCATGGCATTGGCGTCTTCTTCAATCATTTGAGCAAATGAAGGCTTCATTTGAAAATAGCCAACAGAGAAATCAGCATAGGCCTTTCCTTCACTTACATACAGGTACTTTAATGTATTAATTTCAATAGCGTCATAAACCGTGTTATACCTTACCAGTTCCGGAAATACTATTGCTTTTAATTCTTTTGAAGGGATATTAAATAATGAGGCATATTTTTCTATGCTGCTGTTGTTTTGCTGCAACCAATTGATGGCCCAGGTGTAATCATTGCCAAACTCTTCACGGTAATTGTAAGAAGGATCAGGGCTGTTCCATGAAAAAAACGCGCCAATGACAATGATGATAAACCTGGAAATCATCGGATGAGTGTATGTAAATTAAAATTCAAGCTTGCCGATATAAATATCGTTTTTACATTTCCGGAACCAGGCAATATAGTTCTTACCGTTTTCTGGTATTACACGCGGAAACAGTATACCCATATTTTTTTTGCTGCCATCCAGGTAACTCAATGAGCCATCTTCATTGTAATAACAAATTTTAGAAGGATCATTACCGAGTAACAATGCGCTGCTGTTGAATTCAGTGCCCGTATTAAATTTTCCGATGGATTTACCATCTGCAAAGACCTCACCTGTTGTAACATTTACATATACAATGGCGCCGGAATTGGTTAGCCTGAATTTGTTATTTCCATCTGTTCTTGTAGTTTGAAAAGAACTGCCATTGCTTTTGGTTATAATAAAATTTTGTTTGATTGTGCCGCCGTTTTGCATGGCTTTGACCATTTCCTGTTGTTCACTTTCAGTCATCACTGTTTGTTCTATGTAAACTGCTTTTTTTCCATCGGGGCTCAGTAATAGTTCGCCGGGGTTGTGGTAACTGCCTGGCACATCCTTACCGCCCATCGGGAGTTTTTTATCGTTGACAATAAAACTTGTTTTGCCTTTATCGTCGCTGGCTACTATATACACATTGGCTTCATCATCTGATACAGCCAGGTAAGGTTGTCCCATGAATTTGCCATAGTTTTTTCCCTTAACTACTATATTGTAATAGCCAGTTGGAACAGTATAAGTGCCGCCTTTTACTTCAGGTGTGGTAATTGTTTTACCAGCCATGCCACTATTGTTATAGTCTTTTGCCATCTGCGGCATTTGCTTCATCATTTCATCCATTTGTTTTTTTTCTTCCGGACTTAGTTTTTTATACTCTTCTGTATTTTTCGCCATTTCGTAACCTGTTGCCACTTTATCTGCATCTATTTTTTGTGCTGTGGTCACAGTTTTTGAATTCTGTGCTGCAATCGTAGTAGTGCTGGTAAGTGCAACGATGTATTTTTGATTTTCTTTTTTGTTGCCTTCGGTGTTGAATCCCTCATATGAAGAATGTATTCCGCATAGCATCTGATCGTTTTTTATTTCGGTTACGGTTGCCGTTATCTTGCCGTTGTCTACAATAACATACTGCGTTTTCCTGTCGACCTGTTGCTGTAATATGAGCCGGTAATCAGTTTTCTTAATACCCATACCCAGGCAACTTTCATCGTATAAAATGGTGAAAGAATTGGGGCTGCTATAGGCCATTGTGTAGGCAACCGTATTGATTTTTCCAATCACAGTATCGCACCAGGCAATCTTATTATCGGGCTTCTCATTATTGCTTTCTTTGGGAGTGGGGGTTTCTGTTTTGCCGGAAACTTTTTCTTTTACTTTTTTCAGGAAGCCCTGCGATTGGGCAGTGTACAGGATTGCCAATGCTGGTAAGAGCAGGATTATTATTTTCAGTTTCATAAACAGTTGTTTTAAGGTATAATTGGTTTGAACAATGTACGAAAGAAACAGTAACAAATAATATACTGTTTTAATTGGGAGAGGTTGTTTTACATAACAACAGCCGGAGCTTAACTGTTATACTGCAAGTTATATAGCGGCAGGGTTTTGATCCTGTTTATTCAACCGTTGAACTGAGCGTAGCAAGGATGCTGACCAACGATATACTGCTGGTCTAAAAAACAAGCGATTAGACAATCATTTAAATCAACCATACACTTGTGCCATAACCACTGTTGCAGAAAAAATACCCCTGATGGTCTGATCCTTGCAGGCATTTGTCAGCCGCGATATGCTGCTAACGGCGGTGAGTAGTGTTTTATATTTTTTTGCGGGTAGCCAGGAAATGCTGAAAACGTACCTGACGACATGCTGCGTGTTTCAGGCACCGGATTTCTCATTCTTGCCGGACACTAAACACAGAAACAGCTGGCCTGATTATTTCCCCGAATGGTGGTCAATATAAGCCTCGACAGCCAATATTTTCCATTGCCCTTTGGTGAGCAACAAAGTGCGGTATTCTCGTAGCTTTGTCGTTTTTCCACTGGCACTTTGGACGTTTGAATTGTATGCCACAAAAGCCATATCATTGTGTATCGTAAAAATGAAATGATCGTTCACAACTTTGACATCTTCTTTTTTTTCGTTTTGGAACCATTCCTTTATGCCTTTTCCAATACTGTCCCAACCTGTTTGAAATCCATATGAACCATCTGGATTATTCCATGCCAATTGTTCATCTGCACTTTGAACATGGTATTGTACGAAAGCATTGTAATCATGGTCATGATATGCCTGCGATTCGGCCGTGCAGATTTTTTTAATGGCGTCTTTGTCTGCCGTTTGCGCGAATGAGGCGGAGCAAAGAAGTATGCCTGCGATAGTAGCAGTAATTAGGTTTTTGAATACCATAATATTTTTTTATCTGTGAAAAAATTTTATTTCAGGTACTAGTGTGCAGCTTGTGCAGCAGGCACAACACCCAATTGTTCCATCAGCGACATTTGATCGGCCAGCATCCAATGGTTAACGATCTTGTTGTTTTCAATTTCGTATTTGATAACAAATGGAAAATCTACCTTTTTAAATTTGGGAGGAATGCCAGCCAGTTCTCCCATATGGGTTCCTTTTAAGCGGGCTTGTACTATTACACGGTTTCCTTCTGCCGTCATTTCTTCTACATATACTTCATAGCCAGGAAAGACAGCTTCAAAATATTCTATATGAGCAATCAATGCTTCATCACTCATAAATTGCTCCAGGAATGAGTTTGTTTTGGGCGTACCTGTTGCCAATGCGTGTAAATAATTTTTAATAATTTACCGGTATTTTAATCATGCTCATTTTGCATATTAATGTGCGGCTGCTGTTGCAGGTACAACACCCAATTGTTCCATCAGCGCCATTTGATCAGCCAGCATCCAATGACTAATAATCATGTTGTTTTCAATTTCATACGCAATTACACATGGGTGATTGACTGTTTTGTAAGTTGGGGCGATTCCACCCAGGTCGCCCATATGCGTTCCTTTAACGCGTGCTTTGATAATTACCCGGTTACCTTCAGCGGTCATTTCATCAACAAATAATTCATATTTAGGAAAGGCTGACTCAAAAAACTCTACGTGAGCGATTAGCGTTTTATCCGTAATAAATTGTTCCAGCAGCTTCCTTGGTTTTGGCATGCCACTTAATGTGTTCAAATAATTAATGATGAACGCTTTGTTTTTGTTTTGCTGTTCCATAAAATAATTTTTATAAAGGTATATGCATCGTCAATCCCTGTACTATCGCATTTGTTGCAATTACTTATTCATTTGTTGCGCCTGGTTTGGCCGCCGGAACTGCGAAGGGGTTATAACATATTTTTCACTGAATACTTTTGTAAAATTGCTGGGCGAGTTAAAACCAGTTTGAAAAGCAACTTCACTTACTGATAAATCTGAATTTTCCAATAGCTCTTTGGCCTTTTCAAGCCGCATTGTTTTTATATAATACCCCGGAGCGTTTCCTGTTAGCGACTTCAGTCTTCTTAATAATTGCGCGCGGCTCAAAGACATAGCGATACTGAGCGCGTTGGCATCAAATTGTTCGTTGTCTATATTTTTTAAAATGCAGTTATTAATGTTGGTAAGAAAAACAGCTTGCTTTGGTTTTGTTTCTGCCAGCCTTGCAACGGGGTTATTCAATTTTGCGAAATGTGATTTTATTCCATTCACAACATTTGTGTAATTCCACAATATGCCGTTCAATGATTCATGCTTAACTATACAAGAAGTAGCAGAAGATGCCAGGGGATAAGATATTTCAAAAGTAGTTTCTTTGGTGGCAGAGGAGTATAAAGTAACAGGCAACCGGCTGTTTTTTATCAGGGCCGTTATTAATTTAAGATTAATACCGGTGTTCTTGATTTTTACTGAAACATATTCAATGGCATTTTTTTCAACGATTCCGGCGTTTATATACATGCTGTTGTTGTTGGGCATGTAATCAATGATAGCACTAACCAATTTTGAAAACTCATCAAGCAATTCGCTCTCAGGGTATTCGATTTTAATTTCTTTTTCAGTACTGGTAAAATCGATCTTAATATTCCTGCTATCGGCAGAAGATTGCAGCGTAATACAGAGATGTTTCAGTAAAATAATAATATTGGTATACTCCTTTTGCTGCATACATCTACTGTTTCTCAAATATATCAAATCCTTCTAGTACTTGATCTTAATCCCGGGCGATTAAATCAGAAGTTGAAAAGTAGTATATTATTGACCGGGAGACAGCAGGCTAATAAAAACCCATTGATAATTGTAAAAAGGGAGGAACTGTAACTAAATAATGTTGATCATTACCCAATCACTTTCAACAGCAACACAGCAATGCCATATACAACCGTAGCAAGAAAAATTCCTTTGATGGTTTGATCTTTTCGCGCATTTACATAAATAGTGAATAACACTGCATTGGCTATGAGCGAAACACTGCTAACGGCGGTAAGCAAAGTTTTATATTTCTGCAGGTAATCGAGGTATTCGGAGAAACTTACGCCATGAGAATAAAAGGCAACAAAATAATAAATAACCATTCCTAACAACGGTCCCAGGAAGCCCAGTACCAAACCCAGTCGTATGTTGTCTTTTTTCAGCATTATGGTAGCTTCCACGTTTTTTCCAATTTAGCCTTTAAAACGTAATTGGTGAGATCAAATTGTACAGGTACCAGGCTTACATAATTATTTTTCAAAGCCCACACATCGGTGTCTTTTCCTTTGTCCATGTTTTTAAACTCGCCGGTGAGCCAATAATATTTACGGCCATGCGGATCGTTGCGCTCAATGAAATCTTCATCATATTTGGCATACGCCTGGCGGCAGATTTTGATGCCTTTTATCAATTCTTCGTTTACCGCAGGAATGTTTACGTTTAATATAGTATGTTTTGCCAGTGGTTTATTCAGCATGTGTTCTGTTATGATGCGTACATATTTGCGGGCCGCATTGAAATCTGCTTCTATACTGGGATCCAATAAAGAAAAACCGATAGAGGGAATACTTTCAATGGCTGCTTCAACCGCCGCACTCATGGTGCCACTATAAATAACATTGATGGAATGATTGGCGCCGTGATTGATGCCACTTAAACAGATATCGGGTTTGCGGTGCAGAATTTTATCAACTGCCAGTTTTACACAATCAACCGGCGTGCCGCTGCAACCATATGCTTCCACACCATCCATAAAAGATACCAGGTGCAATCGCAGGGGCTGACCAATTGTAATAGCATGACCCATTCCGCTCTGGGGTTTATCCGGCGCCACAACTACTATCTTGCCTAGGTCCTTTACAGCTTCCGCTAAATTGCGTATACCCGGGGCTGTTACTCCATCGTCGTTAGTAATCAATATAACCGGCAATTCTTTTTTCCTTTTTGTTCCGTTGGCCATTCTTCAAAGCTATGAAGAATTGAGAATTGCAAGAACGAAATTTCTTTAGAAAAGACATGAGAAATTGTTGTTACGGTAATATAGAACAACCATTTTTATTTGTTTGTACCGTCTGTTAAAGGCCGGCATTTCGTAAATGGAACATGAAACTGGCTGCGTATTGATTCCGCTAACTGAAAAAACGGTGTTATAGAGTTTTTTTCGTAATAAGAACGTCACCCCATCCATCAAGCCAGGCAGTTTATATTGAATTGAATTTAATGATATCTTGAAAGAATAGTTAAGCTCAAGGGTAATCCAGATAATAAGAGATAATACAATCGTTAATAAAATATAGCGGCGTTTTATTGCCGGCTCTTGTACGGGTTGAATATTATACTACGCTCGATCATTGCCGATATCAACCCCGAAAATTTAAATGAAAATATATTTCAAAATATTCAATGAAAATTTTTCTATGTCAAAAAAATTAGTATTTTGCATACTAAATTAATTAGTTATGACTTTTGCCGGAAAAAATCTACGCTATCTCAGGCGCCTGCGTGGCTGGACACAGGAAGAGTTTGCCAACAAATTAAAAATAAAAAGGTCTTTACTGGGCGCTTATGAAGAAGAAAGGGCTGAACCAAGAATTGAAGTGCTCGAAACCATCGGTAGTATATTCAAGCTTTCGCTGGATGAATTGTTGTTAAAAGATCTCGGGGATACAAAAAATAATTTCATTGCCAAAAGGCGTGCAGCAAAACTGGCAGCAGGCAGTATCGATATACAATTTGTTCCGGTAAAAGCTGCAGCAGGTTACCTGGCTGGTTATGCTGATCCGGAATTCCTTGATGAGCTCAATACATTTACTTTACCAATGCTGGCGCCGGGTACTTACCGGGCATTTGAAATCATTGGTGATTCTATGTTACCCACTCCCAGCGGTTCTGTAATTGTGGGAGAGAAAGTTGAAAGCCTGGAACATTTGAAGAGCAGCAATACTTATATAGTGATATCCAAACAGGAGGGGATCGTTTACAAACGAATTGTCAGGAACGGTCGTTCTAAAAGTAAACTTACGCTGGTCAGTGACAATCCTTCCTACCAGCCCTATCATGTAGAAGCAGAAGATGTACTGGAAGTCTGGCAGGCGCAGATGGTGATTACAAAAGCCACACAGCAAAACCGCTGGGATGTAAATCAACTTGCCAACCTGGTTACTAACCTGCAGGACCAGGTAAGTACTTTAAAGAAGCGGATGAACTGAACAGCCTATAAAATAATTCATTGATCAGTACTCTTATCTTATACTTTTGTAAAAGCCGCTGCAAAGCGGTTTTTACTTATGTAAAAAGCAAGTTTGAATCTTAATACCGGTAAACATCTTTTGCAGTGCGAAAAGTGTTGCAATGTGCTTCAACAATGATCTTGATGTCTTCGGAATAACCGCCGCCCATGGCAACCGTACAGGGGATAGCATTTTTTTTCAGCATCGTAAAAACCATTTCATCGCGCTGTCGGCAGCCGTACATACTTATATTCAGCTTACCAAATTTGTCGGTGGAAAGTATATCAACACCTGATAAATAAAATACAAAATCGGGTTGAAAGGATTCAATCAAACCGGTTAGATTTTCTTTGAGCATTGACAGGTACATCTCATCGCTGGTGCCATCTGCCAGAGGTACATCTAGATTAGAAACTTCCTTGTGAAATGGATAATTATGTTGTCCGTGCATACTGAAAGTAAATACACGGTTTTCGTTTTCAAAAATTTTAGCCGTACCATTCCCCTGGTGAACATCCAGGTCAACAATAAGAATTTTATTTACCATTTTTTGATGCAGTAAATAATTGGCGGCAACTGCAAAATCATTCAGCAGGCAAAACCCTTCTCCATGGTCTGCAAATGCATGATGGGTACCACCGGCTACATTTAAAGAAATACCATTTTTAAATGCATGGCTGCAGCAATCGATGGTACCCTGCGTGATCATGAATTCTCTTTGTGTAAGCGCCGTTGACTGCGGAAAACCAATATGCCTTTGTTCTTTGGCCGACAGTTTTTGCTGTTTCAACTTATCCAGGTAATCACGGGTATGTGTTACCAAAATGATTTCTTCCGAACATAAACCCGGTCTAAATAAATTTTCATTGCTGATGGATCCCTCATATAATAATTGTTCCGGAATCAATTCATATTTCAACATTGGAAATCGATGACCTTCAGGTAATGGATGTACGTAAATAGGATCAAAAGCTATTTTAAGCATCAGAGCTGGATGATGGATCGGTTGACAATTGCAAATACATGATCATTTGTTTCCTGTTTTATGGTGGCGAATCCCGTAAAACGACTGAATGCCGGGAGCACACAAAAGGAAGGGGTGAAATAAAAACAGGGAAAACAAAGGGATTGTTTTCCTGCGCCGGAAATTCTGACACCAGGATGGATATGTCCGGAAAAAGTGTATCCAGGAGTTTGAGAAGTGGATCCTGGATTTCCCTGCGTGATATCATGCATGAAAGAAAAATTATTAATTTTTAATTCGTGGTGATTAATTTTTACACTGGCTTCTTCATACCAATTTGTGTGCAGAATATCATGATTACCTTTAATGAGATGTATATCGAGCCCTGAAAAATCATTTCTCCATTTTTTAAAAAATTCAAGTTCTTTATTTTCGCGGCTGTGAAACATATCACCTACCACCAATAACCGCCCCGGTTGAAAATGCTGCAACTGGCTGATGAGGCGCTGTAAATCTTCTTTGTAAACAGATTGCGGCACGGCAATGCCTTCTTTTCGAAAATGACCTGTTTTGCCAAAATGCAGGTCTGAAACGATTAATGCACGCTCTTCCTCCCAGTAAACCATTCGTTCCGGGGAGAGCCAGAAATTATTTTGCATTAATTTGTAATTTAAAGCTGCGCGCATACACTAATTCAGTGTGCAAAACTATGAATAGCTGCCGGTGTAACTACATTTTTTTATTCCTACAGCTTCCTTAATTTTATTGACTAATTTTCACTTCAACCAAACTTACAATTATGACAGACATGAATCAAAACATGGGAATGCCTGATGATAAGCCAGCCCTCCCCAGTGGCCTTAACATTTTAACCATTCTTACCTTTATTGGAAGCGGCCTTGGATTTATTTCCGTTGTTTATAGCTTTATCAATGCAAAAAGCAACGTTGATAAAATGGAGGAAGCTATCAATAGTCCTGCTTATGAAAATATGCCTGCTTTTGCAAAAAAAATGTTGTCTCCTGAAGCGCTTGAAGTGGCAAGAAAAAGTTATGAAAACAGGATCCCGATTTTGGCAATCAGCCTGGTAGGTATTGGACTGTGCGTTTATGGTGCTATTCAAATGCGGAAAAAGAGAATGCAGGGTTATTATTCATACCTGATAGGAGAAATTATACCATTACTGGTGATGCCGATATTTTTAGGAATGGCAGCTTTGACTGGTATACCAGGCATTATAGGCATATGTTTCACCGTTTTATTTGTGTTGCTGTATACCGCTCAGCGAAAGCACCTCACAAATTAAAAGCAACAACCCATCATTTAAACTTTATTGAATAAAAAGCAGATCCGATAACGATCTGCTTTCTATTTTTCCAACTGTGCCTGCATACGTTTTACCCGGTCTTCCAATTTTTCGGAAGAAAGATCTTCCCGCATACTGTCCACTTTTATAGGAAAACAGAAAGGAGTTAGTCGTTCCGGAAAAGTAATAACAATTGTTGATTGCTGTATTCTTTCCAGCATATTGCGCAATCTCTGTTCTTCCATTTGCTGATCCAAAACTTCGCGGTAAGCCTGCCTTAGCAGTACATTATTGGGGTCGTATTCCTGGAAGACCTTAAACAATAAAGATGCTGAAGATTGCAGGTGCCGCGCTTTTACCTGTTCACCGGGCATTCCCTGGAAAATCAAACCCCCAATAACAGCAATGTCCCTGAATTTTCGTTTGGCCATTTCAGTTGCATTCACGCTCCTCTGAATATCTGCCAGTAAATTATCCGGACTGAATAATTCATATACGTTACTATCATCTACCGGTATGGGTTGATCGCTTAGTAATTCAAATCCATAGTCGTTCATGGCAAATGAAAAAGTAATAGGGGTTATCTTACTGATACGCCATGCTAGTATAGCTGCCATGGCTTCATGAACCAATCTTCCTTCAAAAGGATAAACAAACAGGTGATAACCATCTTTGGTTTCAATCTGTTCAAGTAACAATTCATTCGCCTTGGGTACATGCGATAATTCTTTTTGAAGATTAAATAACGGTTGCAACACTTCCAACTCTACATCCCTGACTTTATACTTTGTACTATATCCTTTATTCTTCTCCACAAAGGCTTCGTTAAACTTCTCCCGTAGTTTCCTTCCCAGGTTTGCACTCAATGGCATTCGTCCTCCGTTCCAACTGGGTACAATTGATTTTTTGGACGTTGATTTTTTTACGATTACGGTCATCTCTTTTATCATTATCAGTTCCAGGTTTCTTCCTGCCAATGTAAACACGGCTCCCGGATCCAGTCTTGATATAAAATATTCTTCAATAACACCTATATAGCCGCCACTTAGAAATTTTACTTTCAACATGGCATCACTCACAATGGTTCCAATGTGCATGCGGTGACGCATGGCCAGACGGCGACTGTTGATACGATATATTCCATCGATCACTTCTACTTTTTTATATTCATCATATTGCTGTAACGCATTGCCCCCGGCCGTAATAAAATACAAAATCTCGTTCCATTCGGCTTCATTCATATCTGCAAAGCACCAGGTGGACTTTACTTCTTTCAAAGTAACAGCGGGTATAAAACCATCAGATATCGCAAGGGTGCAGAGATACTGAATCAATACATCAAAACATAACATCATTGGTTCACGGCTTTCAATCAATGATTCTTTAATGGCCTCTTTCAATGCTGCCGCTTCTACCAGTTCCAGTGAATGTGTGGGCAAAAAATATATTTTGCTTACAGCATCCGGTTGGTGACCGCTTCTGCCGGCACGTTGCAGGAAACGGGCGACACCTTTGGGGGAACCTACCTGTATAACGGTTTCCACTGGCCGAAAATCAACGCCCAGGTCGAGGCTTGCCGTGCAGACTACTGCTTTTAAAATGCCTTCGTGCAAAGCTTCTTCTACCCAGGTACGCAGTTCCCTTTCTATACTTCCATGGTGCAATGCGATGGCACCGGCTAAATCGGGCGCAATATTTAGCAAAGTCTGGTACCAGGTTTCACTCATTCCCCGGGTATTAATAAAGATCAGTGTAGTGCCGCTATCGTTTATTATGGGTACAACTTTCTCTGCCAGTTTGATTCCCAGGTGCCCGGCCCAGGGATATTTTTCAATTTCATCCGGAATAATAGATTCAATTTCTATATTCTTTTTTATAATCGCTTTTACAATTATTCCTTTTTTTTTCATTGGAGATAACAAGACTTCTTTCGCCTGTTCAAGGTTACCAATGGTTGCGGAAATGCCCCAGATGCTTAGCGGTGAGTAAGGAATAGTGAGCAGTGAGTTGTCATTGCTGATAGCGGATGGCTCATTGCTGATAGCTGCCAACGACACTATTCTTGAAACGGCTAGCTCAACTTGCACACCTCGCTTACTCCCCAGCAATTCATGCCATTCATCAACAGCAAGTATTTTAAGCGTGTTAAAAATATCGGGATAACCTTTTTGCGCCAGTAACAAATGCAGGCTTTCCGGGGTAATGATCATTACTTCCGGCATTTGTCTTTTTTGTTTTTGACGCTCAGCAATTTCTGTATCGCCATTACGGATACCAACCTTCCATATCATTCCCAACCCCGCAATCACTTCTTCCATTGCGCGGCCAATGTCTTTTGCCAGTGCACGAAGTGGTGTAATCCATAATAATTGTAAACCATTTTTCGATTTGGATTGATAATTTTTGGGGTTTGCATTGATGAATTGAATAACAGCTCCAAGAAATACAGAAAATGTTTTTCCGCAACCGGTTGGTGCGTTTACCAATCCACTTTCATTGTTGATGATACATTGCCAGGCCTCTTCCTGGAAAAGAAAGGGTTGATGACCTTTTGAAGCAAGCCATTCTTTAATGATTAAGTAACCTGCGGTTTTTTTTAGATTTGTTTTCAAGTATGAGCAAATATAAAAGGAAGGGCATGAATATAACGAGGGCCGCACTTATCCAGTCAAATTCGTTATTTGAGAGATAGTGGTAAAACCGGCTACCATGACTAAATAATTGTTGAATAGTAAGTATGGCGAATAAGATAACGAACCATGCAGGTCGTTTCAAAAATAAGAATATCAATACCATGTTAATTCCGGCAAATACCATATGTCGGCGCATAATATCCTGTTGTGTTACACCTGCATAACGAATATGATATATTGCTGTAAATCCTGAAACGATCGCTGCCAGTAGAAATATCTTTTTTAGATGATTGTGCAGGAAATGGTTTGGTTCCATTGATCAAAAACTAAAGTGTTTTCAAATATTCTATCACAGCCTTTCTTTCTTTGTCGCTTAGTTTATCGCCGAAATAGTGACCATAATTTCCATAGCCCGGTAAATCTGTATTGTACACTGCTGTCCCTGATGGTGCAGGTTCGGAACTATAGAACCAACCGTTTTTTTCATAGTCATACCGGGGATCATTAAAATCGCGCTGCCAGTACCGGGGGCGAATCTTACTGTTCAGCACAGCATCCAATGTGGGTACAGCGCCATTGTGAAAGTAAGGCGCAGTAACCCATATTCCATCCAAAGGTGGAGCAATATAACCATTGAAAGGTTCAAGCCTTGCCGGATGTTCGCCCTGCGCAAACCAACTTTTATTGAACCAATTGATGAACTGCGGATTCTGGTAATTGCTTTTGAATAACATAGAATCTGTTTTGATTACTGATTCGGGAATCAGCAGGTTTGGATATTCATCATTGCTGCCATACTTACCATGGCATTTGGAACAATTGAGGATATAAATCATTTCACCCTTTTTAGCCAGCGAATTATTTATGGGCTTTGGGTATCTGGGAGGTTCAAGCGAATAGATATAGGACAACACATCATTGAAATGTGTATCCACTTCTCTTGACTCTGATGTGTCATTCACTGTTAAAAGATTTGAAGCCATCAGGAACTTTCCAAAGTCACCACGACCGAAGCCGTTATAAAACATAGCATGTTTCTTTTTCAATAACCACCAGGCAGGAACATCACTTGGAATAACTGTTGTTGGAATATCTACCATAGCGGAATCAGTCCATTTAAATGTGACAGGATCCCTGTGTGCAGCCAGCACTTCAGCAATTCTATCAGCGGCATTTACACCTCTTACGGCGGTTGTTAAGTATGGTCCGATTGTTTTTGCAACCTGCAAAAATGATTTACTTGCCTCATATCTTTTTACTGCTCCATTCTTTAATAAATTTTCCAACAGGGTGTAAGCTTGCGGATTTAATTTCTGCCCCATGGTAAAATCTGCAAAAGAATTACCCAGTCCCACATATAAATTGCCTTCAAAAACCTGGGCATGACATTGCATACAATTGGGTGCAACGATATTTTCTCCGTTGGCTGCTTTTACTACGGTGTATTCATGACTAACTGTGGCATTTAGTCCATCGCGTTTAAGGTAATTGGTTTTGCTTTTACTAAGAGCGAGTGAAAAAAAATCATACGGTATACCACCTTTTACGTAATCACCGGTTGTGAGGTAGGTATAACCGATAGCTGCATTGCCGGTTCTTTGTTTGCTTTCAGCTATGTAAACCGGATCCTCCGGCCCGGTGATGGTTTCAATATTTTTATTGAATGCAATAAATCCGGATAGAAAGAATACAGTTAAAATCAGTAACACCTGCAGCTTTTTCATGGGCTTTTCTTGAAAATTAAATTTAATTAAGATGCATTGATAAATACCTGTTGGTGAATTATTATTTTGGTAAAAATGAATAAGGCCGCAACTATTTTGTTTGATGATGCAAGTTGCGAAACATATTATTTGCCATACAGTATCAGCATATTTTTAAGATCTTCCAGCGTATTGATCTCATCCGGCTTTTTATCTTTTCTCCAGCGGTTGATGCGTGGAAAACGTAGCGCAACACCAGATTTATGCCGGTTAGATGCAGCAATCCCCTCAAAAGCAATTTCAAAAACCAGTTCTGGTTTCACTGTTCTCACCGGCCCAAATTTTTCAAGCGAATTTCTCTTTACAAAAGCATCCACTTCCGCAAATTCTTTATCAGTAAGGCCGGAATATGCTTTGGTAAAAGTTACCAGTTTATCGCCATCCTTCACTGCAAATGTGTAATCCGTATAGAGGTTGCTTCTGCGTCCATGACCCTTTTGTGCATAGATCATAACACAATCAATTACCAGGGGATCAATTTTCCATTTCCACCAGTCGCCGCGCTTACGTCCTACCTGGTAAAAAGAATCTTTTCGTTTAAGCATGAGTCCTTCCGCACCCATATCCCGCGATTGGCTGCGTATATCAGCAAGCGTTTCCCATTCATCAAAAGATATGATGGGAGATAGAATCAATGAAAGATGATTTGTTTGCAGCACAATTTTTTCAAGTACGGATCTTCTTTCCGACAAAGTCTTTTCACGGTAATCTTGTCCATCAAACTCCAACACATCATACGCAAAAAAAGTAATCGGTGTTTCCTGCAATTGTTTTTTCGTTACGTTCTTTCTCCCGATCCTCGTTTGTAACAATGCAAAAGGAAGTGGTTTATTTTCTATACTTGGTATAATTTCACCATCCAGCACAACGCCATCGGGCAAATGATCTTTTAGTGTATGATATTCGGGGAATTTATCTGTCATTAATTCTTCACCGCGACTCCATACAAATAATTCGTTGTTGCGTTTTATCAATTGACCGCGTATACCATCCCATTTCCATTCTGCCTGCCATTCAGCGGCGTTGCCCAAAAGTGCGGGTTCAGATTCCAGGGCATAAGCAAGATAGAAAGGATAAGGCTTCGAGTAATCCATGTTAATGGCATCTTCATTCAACAGATTCTCAAAGGAAGTTGAAAAAGGATCCCAGTTACCACTGATGCGGTGTGCAATTATTCCCGGATCCATTTTTATGGTTCTGGCCAACGCATTCACCATTGTTTTCTGCGATACTCCAATGCGGAAACTGCCTGTGATTAGTTTATTAAAAACAAAACGTTCTTCTTTATCCATCATCATCCAATTGCGGGTGATAAATAATTTTTTTATTTCATCACTTTCTTTTGCAAGAGAGGCAAGTTGCTCAATATAGAAATGAAGTGGTTGATGATTAGATAAATGTTCTTTGTTTTCGGGCAATAACAACGCAATCGTTTCAGCCAGGTCTCCAACAGTGTGATACGACTCTTCAAATAACCAGGTTGGCAAATGGATAATTTCTGTACACCAGTTTTGTAATTGTGCAGTGTTTACAGCACGTTTAGGTCTTCGTCCGCTGAAGATGGCGATGACCCAAACACAATCTTTTTTATTGGCCGAATTGAAATAGTTTACCAATGCGTCCAGTTTGTCATTGGTAGCAGTACTTGTACCTACTTTGTTTATCAACTGAGCAAATAACTGCATACCCCTTTCGTCAGGTTGCGGATTGGCGGATTCTGGTTTATGTATTATTGCTGCATCCATTGTTTTAATAATTTCCATTACTCATCCGGATTTTCCGGTAAGGCTTCATTGGTTTCCTCTTCATCGTTGCCAAACTCAGTTTTTACTTCTGCCGCTTCAATGCCGTTTTCATTCAGGTACCGGCTAAATGCAGACTGAAAGCCGTGAGTTACAAATACTTTTTCTGCTTTCGTTGATTTGATGGCGTCCAATAATCCATGCCAGTCAGCATGATCACTCAATGCAAATCCGGCATCGATATTCCTGCGCCGCACGTTTCCACGTACCTGCATCCAGCCGCTACATACGCCCAGCGAAAAAGGTTGCATTTTTTTTAACCATGGACTGTCCACCACACTGCCGGGAGCCACCACCAGGTTTTGATGAAATAATTCTTTTGACATATCGGGAGTAACTTTTTTTACTTCCGGGAAATGCCAACCACTATTAGTCAATGCTTGTTGAGTATTGTACACCGCACCATGTACAAAAATGGAATCAACTGCGTTCGCCAGGTTTTTTATGACCCGTTGTGCTTTACCAAGACTGTAAGCCAGCAGCACGCTGGTGGTTTTTTGTTTTTTGTTTTCTTCTATCCAACTGCGCATGGAATCAAATAATTCATTTTGAGGTTTCCAATGATAGATCGGCAGTCCGAAAGTAGATTCAGTAATAAATGTATTGCAGGTTACAGGTTCAAATAATCCGCTGATACCGTCGTCTGTTGTTTTATAATCACCACTCACTACCCATACTTCGGAATTGTATTCAACCCGTATTTGTGAGGAACCGATCACATGACCGGCAGGATGCAAAGTTACTTTCACTCCATTCATATAAACGGGTTCATTCCATTCTGCAGACTGGTAGTAATTATCTCCTAAACGCAATTGCAGCAGGGGTTTGGTGAAATGGTGACACAAATAATATTTTGATCCGCTTCGTGCATGATCACTGTGCGCATGCGTGATGACTGCTTTATCCACGGCTTGCCAGGGATCAATATAAAATTGCCCCTGCCTGCAATAAAGTCCCTTATCTGTAAATTCTATCAATGGCATATTATTAACCTGGGTTGTCTAACAAAAGTCTATATACTAAAATCTAAATACTCTATACTAAATACTATATACTTCTTCTTTTATACAATGTACATGCCGCAATACCAAACGGTTTTAATACAGCAACAATATGATTAGGAGAAAGTTGAAGAATGGCAGTTAAAAGTAGTGGGTTAATATGTTGAAGTACTACAAACGGCGATAAGAATTTCAGGGTGAAAGCATTTCGATTGTTACATTCAGAATACCTGCGTAACGATGCCATCCGTCTTCTTTACAAAATAGAGTTTTTTGTTTTCGAAGTATTCCAACGCCATGGTTTGTTTGTTCAGTACCGGTTGAATATCCCAGTCTGTAAATACTTTGTATTTTTTTTCTCCAATGCTTGAGCCAAGGTTACTACCTTTTTCTGCCAGTAATTTACCAAAACGGTACATACATTCATAACCGCGAAAGACCATATCACTGGGCCTGGAAAATAATACATTCTTGAAGTAATTTGTTATACCAATGCTGGTTTTGTCAGTCTTGGCATTATAGAATGGAGTGGAATAAATAATGTCCAGTCCTTTGAATTCTTTTTTTGTAAAATCGTTGATGGTATCCCAGGTAGGCATACCCACCAGCAAAGAAGGATATTTTTTGGTGAGTGTTGAAAGTTGCTGGGCTACATTCCTGCCAAAATTTTCATCAAAACTTGCCACCATGCTAACATTGAGCCTTGTACTATCCAGGTATTGCTGCAGGCTAAAAGGTTTGTTTTCATCCAGTACAATGAATTTTAAATTGAGCTTTACGCTGGCAGTGTTTTTTTCTATATCAGTGAAATAACTTTTAATACGATCTTCCAATGCACCTTGTTTTCTGAAAACCAAAATCTTTGAGGTACCGTAATTTTTTTGCAGGAAGCGATAGAGACCTTCACAATGAGTTTTGAGTGTTGTACTGAGTATAACCAGCGATGCGTTGTTGTTAATGCCTGCATCATTTGGAAAATTTGCATTGATAAAGGGAATGTTCTTCTTCAATGCAATATCAGCCAGTTGTTTTGCTTCTGTTGGTGTAACATGACCGATCAACAGGCCCGCATTGTCCATATCTGCGGAGTGTATCTGTTGCTGTAAAGTTTGGGTTGAAGACCGTGTATCGAAAACCTGTACTTCCAATGGAATTTTTTCTTCCTTCAGAGAATCCAGCGCCATCTGTATACCTTCATAAAATTCGAGACCCGGTGTAATGTATTTTGGAAATTCTTTTCCTTTTTTGTACTCACCTGTTGCATCGAAGGCAGAATCGAGGTACAACGGTGTAAATACAGCAACTTTATAAGGTTTATGGGAAGAATCAACCTGGGCAAAAATAAAATTGCTTTTGACTATAAATAAAAAAACAAGCAATACAAAGTTCGTTTTATTCATCCTGGTTCTTTTATTCCCTTTATCAATTTTTATTCCCATTCAATGGTTGCCGGCGGTTTGCTGCTGATATCATATACTACCCTGTTAATTCCTTTAACATTGTTGATGATATCATTCGAAATGTATGCCAGAAACTCATAAGGCAGGTGAGCCCAGTCTGCCGTCATACCATCTACTGATGTTACCGCCCGCAGCGCCACCGTAAATTCATACGTTCTTTCATCGCCCATCACGCCCACACTTTTAACTGGTAATAAGATGGTACCAGCCTGCCAAACAGTTGCATACAACCCCTTATCTTTTAAACCCTGTATATAACGGTCATCAGCATCCTGTAATAGTTGAACTCTTTCTGGGGTTATTTCGCCCAGTATACGGATAGCAAGACCGGGTCCCGGAAACGGATGTCTATCGATCATGTCTGGGGGAATCGCCAATTCTCGGCCTACTTTTCTTACTTCGTCTTTGAATAAGGAACGCAATGGTTCCACCAATTCAAGATGAAGATGCCCTGGTAAGCCACCAACATTGTGGTGAGATTTTATCATCATGGAGGGTCCATGTACCGAAACGCTTTCAATCACATCCGGGTAGATAGTACCTTGTCCCAATAAACCAACGCCTTCAATTTTTTTTGCTTCTTCCTGGAAAATATCAATGAATAAGCTGCCTATTACTTTGCGTTTTGCTTCAGGATCTGTTTTTCCTGCCAAACCATCGTAGAACCTTTGTTTTGCATCAATCCCTTTTACATTTAACCCTATCTGTGCATAGGTTTTCAGAACCGATTCAAATTCGTTTTTACGGAGCACACCATTGTCTACAAATATACCGTACAACCGATCGCCGATAGCCCTGTGTATTAAAGTAGCAGCAACGGTTGAATCTACACCTCCGCTTAATGCCATCACCACTTTACGATCACCAATCTGTTTTTTCAGTGCGGCAACTGTGTCGGTAATAAAATGCGCAGGTGTCCAATCCTGTAAGCAACCGCAAATGTTCACCAGAAAATTGCGGAGTATTTTCTTTCCTTCTGTTGAATGGTATACTTCCGGATGAAACTGTAAACCATACAATGCATTTGCAAACTGCCCGTTCGTTTTAAATGCAGCTATTGGAATGCTTTCTGTAGTGGCTAACTTTTCAAAGCCTTGTGGCAATTCAAGAATGGTATCTGCATGGCTCATCCATACCTGGCTTTGTTCGGCCACTCCTTTCAGTAATATATCTTCTTTTTGCTTGTGTAGCTTTGCCCTTCCATATTCGCGCTTGTTGCTTTTTTCCACCCTGCCACCAAAACATTTTGCTGTCAACTGTGCGCCATAACAAATGCCCAGCACGGGGCGTTGTGCTACCAGGGCAGCTATATCAGTAATGGGTGCATCTTCGTCGTTTACACTGGCTGGTGAGCCCGATAAAATAATACCTTTAAGTGAGCTGTCAAAAACAACCTGCTGGTGATAAGGAATGATTTCGCAATACACGTTGGCCTCACGAACGGCCCGGGCAATCAACTGGGTGTACTGGCTCCCAAAGTCGAGAATAATAATCTTTTCCGTCATGATGGCGCGAAGGTAAGAAAACAGGGGTTTTTAGTCCCGGGTATTTTTGTTGTTGATTTCAAATAATCGTAAACTTTATCAAAACAATTGTTTCTATAAGATCCTCCCGTTTTTCCTATTCAGAAAATAGTATCTTCACAAACAGGAACCAGTTAACATGCAAAAATGGTTTCTTTTCAACTTCAACTTCTTTCTGTAACCTGTTGCAAGATGCCGTCGTCTAACCAGGGCGGGTATCCCGAAAACCATATCGTCAGTTAACCTGTTTTTCAAAATTTACTTTCATGAAAAAATTATTATTTCTGTTGACAGTAATAGCTATTGCTGCATCATCCTGCCATTATATGTGGGGAAAAAGAGTAAAAGGCAACGGTAATATCCGGACTGAGGATCATAGTGTTTCATCATTTAAGAATGTAGAAGTGTCCGGTGCTATTGAATTATACGTTGCCCAGGGTGAACTAAAACCGGTAAAAATTGAAACCGATGAAAATCTTTTGCAATATATTGAAGTAATCCAGGAAGGGAATAAGATAATTGTTCAAAACAAGGAAGGTTTCAACCTGCATCCTACCAATAAGATAAAAGTGTATGTTACTTCCCCTGTATATAATGATATTGATGTATCAGGCGCCAGTAATATCAACGGGCAGAATAAAATTGTAAATGCCGAAAATATAAGGATGGAAGTGAGTGGAGCAGGTGACATTAATATGGACATTACTGCACCAGCCGTTACTGCAGAAGTGTCTGGCGCCGGTTCTGTAAATCTCAAAGGAGAGACTAAAACATTTGACCTCGAATTAACCGGCGCTGCAAAGGGCCATTGTTTTGAATTGCTTTCTGAAAATACAAAGGTTGATATTTCCGGTGCAGGCGAAGCTTTTGTATACGCCAGTGTAAAACTGAAAGCCGAAGTAAGTGGAGCCGGCAGTGTATTGTACAAAGGAACCCCGGCCAGCATCGAACAAAACATGAGTGGTGCGGGTCACCTGAGAAAAGCGGATTAGTATTAATGAATTAGCCAATAAAAAACAAACCAGGTTATGAAAAAATTACTATTATTCTTCGCCGTTATATTGATCCTGTTTTCTTCCTGCCGTTATCGCATGGGTAAAAGAATTCGTGGAGATGGGAATGTAACTACAGAACAAAGAAGCGTAACCGGATTTACCGGGGTTCAAACGCATGGTTCTATAGACATCATAGTATCGCAGGGAAATTTTAAGGTTGAGGTAGAGAGTGATCGAAATATCCTGCCCTATATTGAAACAAATATTGAAAATGGCAACCTAGTGGTGCGCTATAAAAACGGAATTTGGCTAACGGATCACCATGGAGCGAAAGTGCACGTAACTGCGCCAGTATACAATGATTTTGAAATACACGGTTCAGGCAATGTAACCGGGGAAGGCAAAATCAGTGGTAATGAAAAAATGAAATTGCATGTGTCTGGAAGTGGTGATATTAAACTGGATTTGGATTGTCCGGATATTGAATCCGGTACGCACGGTAGTGGTAATATGATTCTTACCGGGCAAACGCGGAGTTTGAATTCCGAGATTAGTGGAAGCGGGGATTTGAGAGCCTCCGGTTTGCAGGCCGAAAACGTTAAAGTTTCTGTTCATGGCAGCGGCGATTCAGACGTAAGTGCGAGTGTTTCATTAGAAACTTTTATATCCGGAAGCGGCGACATCCGTTATAAAGGCAGCCCTAAAATAAACTCTGAAGTTCATGGAAGTGGAACCGTGCACAAAATTGATTAGACCTTCAATAAAAATTATCTTCACTATTACTTTTATTTTGTTTGCTGCCATACTTTTTTATTAAGTAGACTTATTAAGAATACTTAGACTTACTTCAGGTATATATGATTATTTTTTTTCCTTGGGTGTGTAACTGAACGAGTTAAATAAATGCAGGCAGGTAGAAATACGCTTCTTATTTTGAAAAAAGTTATACCAATAACTATTATTCTACTGAATTCTGAATGCAATTACGATCCTGTAATGGGTAGTTTTTCATTTTGTTATTGAGTTTTTTACTAGGTCAACTATTGCAATTTCTAAATTTAATATATACATTAGCGCTTCCTAGTAAATTTAAAGGCCGCTTATGAGACGAAGGACATTTATAGTGGGCTCTGTTGCAACAGTAACGGTTGCAGCTGCAGCCATTGCAATACCAGTGGCATATAAAAAGTACCAGGACGCAAAATGGGACCGGCCATTAATCAGACCGGTGATTTTATCTAATTTTTGTGATGAAGAGACCATCCGTAATATAGGATTGGCGTACAGATCAAAATTCCCGGCAGAGAATTCAGAAAGAAAATTGATAGATTTATTGGTTCCTGCTAACGCGGGCAAAATCCAAACATCTTCTGATAATAGTGTTGACGGTAGTCAATTCATTGGAAAAATTCAGCAGGAGTTTAAAGACAACAATATCCTTAATTTGAATGGATGGGTTTTATCACCCACCGAAGCACGCCAATGTGCGCTTTTATCACTCACCTAAATTCATTTTTCAATTATGCACATTGATGCACGGAAACTGGATGATAATTCAGTAATAGAAGGAGACATATGTATTGTTGGCGCAGGCGCAGCGGGCATCAGCATGGCAATTGAATGGATGAATACTCCTTATAAGGTGATCTTGCTGGAAGGCGGCGGTTTTGAATATGAAGACAGGGTTCAGGAATTGTATAGTGGTAAAACTACCGGGCAAACCTATTATCCCATTAAGTCATCTGAACTGCATTATTTTGGTGGTACAACTGCACATTGGGGTGGTATGTGTTCTTTGTTTGATCCCATTGTATTTCAAAAAAGAGATTGGGTAGCGCTCAGCGGCTGGCCTATTAACCAGGACGATTTAATACCTTATTATAAAAGGGCCCATGTAAATATGGATATTCCCGAATATGAATTCGATGTTAAAGAATGGCAGAAGAAAGATCCTTCACTGGTTACAATGCCGCTCGATGAAAGTGTTGTTTGGAATAAGATCTGGCGCTTTAGTCCACCCACCCGTTATGGTTCCAAATACAAAGACACAATTGTCAATGCTTCAAATATCCATTTATATACTTATGCTAATGTGGTAGACATTGAAGCAAATGAAAATGTTTCTTCTGTCAATAGTGTAACAGTAAAAAATTATGCCGGTAAAACGCATACCGTAAAAGCATCAAAATTTGTATTTGCATGCGCGGGAATACAAAATGCCCGAATTCTTTTAGCTGCCAATAAACAGGCACCAAAAGGATTGGGCAATGATAATGATTTAGTGGGTCGTTATTTTATGGAGCATCTTGAAATCAAATCGGCTGAACTTTGGTTGAAAGAAAAGAATGCATTAAAGCTTTACATGTCCGCATCTCCCCGGGTGCAGGGTGAATTGGCAATTATGCCGCAAAAACAAGCCGAATATAAAATTCTGAACGGTATTGTTTCTTTTACACCACTTGATTTTGCCAAACAAACACCCCCTTATATAAAAACATGGACATCTGGTAACCCTCTTGAAAATCAAAAGCAGGTAAATAAAGCGGAATGGAAAGCTGGTGGAAACAGGATCACACGTTTTTTAGATAAATTCAATTCAACAAAAGATCTTCATCAGTCTTTTCAAATGACCATACGCCTGGAGCAGGAACCTAATCCACTATCACGTGTTACATTACTTCCCGAAAAAGATGAACTGGGTGTTCCCCGGGCTGCGTTGAACTGGGCCTTTACAGGATTGGAGAAAAAAAGTATGATCAAGATTTATGAAATCATAGGACAACAAGTAGGCGCTGCAGGAATTGGAAGAGTGAAATTGATGGAAGATCTGCTGGATGGTAAACCTGACACAGTACCTGGAACCACCAGCGGTGGATGGCACCATATGGGTACAACCCGTATGCACGAAGATCCAAAGGTTGGTGTTGTGGATGCAAATTGTAAAATACATGGAATTGATAACGCGTTTATGGCCGGTGCATCTTGCTTTCCGACAGGTGCGGGTGTAAATCCAACACTAACAGTTGTTGCTTTATCAATAAAATTATCAGACTATCTAAAGGAAAGCATTAAAGCATCTCGTATGGCAGTTACCGGTCATTAATCAATTACAGGTTAACATATCTCACTTTAATCCAGACATCCCTGTTTCTTCCTTTGTCATCTGTACAGGAAATTTTAACGGGACCTTCATCCGGAATGAAAAATTGTTTAGTGCCTGCACTTCCTGATTTGTAAAACTTATTATTAATATACCAGTATACTTTTGCTACATCGTTAGATACATTACAAACCAGTTGTAATGGTTCAGGATGTTTTTTACTGATAAGATATTCTGCATTGCTGGCAGGAGAGGAAATAACAGGGGCACCTTCTTTAAAGACTTTCTCACAACGGGGATTGTGCGGGGGTATTATTGCATAGCTGATTTTATTTTCTTCCATCCAGGATTGCATATCAGCAGCAATGAACTTATACAATTTCTTTTTATATCCATTCGGAGGAACACAGTTCTGGCAATACGATATCTTTTCATCTGTACTTACCATTATTTCTTTCATATTGTCACAGGTACCCGAGGGAGAAATGAGTGGGATAAAATAATCTGTAACAATATTGCTGCAATAATCAGCCGGCGGTAATCCCGTTTCAGAGCAAACCTTTCTTATATCGCAGTCTTTTGGTTGTGTAAACCATTCCAGGTCGCTGTCATAATCAATAGTATTAAATATTTTAAATAAAAGTGGCGTTGCAATATTGGCACCACTTAATTCAGGTACACCCATCGCTGAAAAATTTCCTGCCCATATTCCAACTGTATAATGTTTATTATAGCCAATACTCCAGGCATCTCTTCGCCCATAAGATGTACCGGTCTTCCAGGCAATCTTCGGCATGCGCTCTGTGCTTTGCCAGTTCAATGGGAAATCGGGCCGGTTTACCTTTGAAAGGGTTTCATTGATCATGAAGTTGGCCGCTGCAGACAATACTTTTACTTTCTTTTGAAGCGTATCATTTTGTGTATATGCAGGTTTTATATAAATACCATTATTGGAAAACAAGGTATACAAGCCCGTTAGTTCTTCCAGGGTAGCGCCGCAACCGCCGAGTATTAAAGACAGGCCAAGTTTTTTCTGATCTTTTTTTACTTGCTGAAAATTACAGTCTGCCAGTTTCTGCACCATCCTGTCCTTCCCAAGCGCACGCAGGCTTTTTACCGCAGGAATGTTTAATGAATGTTCCAGCGCGTATTCCATGCTTACATAGCCATTGAATTTTTTATCATAATTCTCCGGCGCATAACCCTGGTAGTTAATGGCAACATCGGTAATCATCATTTTAGGAGTGAGTAAGCCTTCATCTATACATAACCCATACAGCAGTGGCTTGAGTGTGCTGCCGGGTTGACGAATTGCTGCTGCACCATTTACCTGGCCATCATCTGTACTATCCTGGAAATTGGATGAGCCTATATAAGAAATCAATTTGTGAGTGTTATTATCTATGACGATCACAGCAGCATTACTGATTTTTTTCAGCCTCAGCGTTTTGCTGTAATCTGCCACCAGTTTCTCCAACTTTAACTGGGTATTCATTTCTATATTCGTCTTAATTATATCTCCACCCCGCTTCTTTAATTTCAAACCAAGGTGTGGAATATAGGCCGGTACTGTTCCCCTTGAAGCCAGTAGCGGTTCATCCAGCGCATCTGTTATTTCTTTTTGGGTGAATACATTGTCAGCTGCAAACTTCTTCAACCATTTATTCCGTTCTTTTATTATCAGGTCGTTGTTTTTGCCCACTACCAGGGAGGATGGTCGGTTTGGAATAATAGATAAAGCAGTAATTTCTGCCAGTGATAAATGATCCGGGTTTTTCTTAAAATAGAGAATAGAAGCAGATTTCACACCTTCTATATTACCACCATAAGGAACCATGTTGAGATACATTTGCAGAATTTCTTCTTTGCTGTATTTGAGCTCCAGTTGCAATGCACGAAACATCTCAATACCTTTATTTATATAGGTTCTGCGCCTTGGTTCCAGTGCTCTAGCCAATTGCATGGTAATGGTAGATGCTCCGGATGTGCGTTTCAGGTGTAACAAGTTTTTAAAAAAAGCCCTGGTCAGTGCAATTAAATTGATACCCGGATGCCGGTAGAAATATTTGTCTTCCTTTTCTATAATGGTCTTCTTTAGCAATGGTGAAATTTCTGAAAGATCTGTTTTCATCCGCCACTGCTGGTCGCTGGTGAGGTAAGCATGCACTACTTCTCCGTTGTTATCCGTAATGATTGTTGAATATTCTATTTTATCCTGCAAAGGGAAAATCCAGTTGAGCAGGAAGAAAAATATAACGATGCCCGACGTGATAACGAGTAATTTTTTAATAGACTGCCTTGTATAATGGAGACTAAATTTCATTTCGAACAAGCGGGCCACGGATCTAAACCGTTGCCCGCAAAGCGATATTTAAATAATAGAATTATCCATTTAAAGTGCGATGCTAAGTTAGGTAATAAATAAATACCAAAATAATTAGTAAATTGTAGCTAAATTATTTGGTTATGTATAAAGGAGTATCTATTCAGGCGTTTAATAAGTTTTTTAAAAATGAAGACGATTGCAAGCAGTATCTTTT
>JBBQZZ010000022.1:0-41192 GCA_038207265.1 Chitinophagales bacterium
AAATCTTTTCAAAACCGTTTAAAATGGTATGGAGTGCTGGCAGTTTTTTTAGGATTATTAATTGTTGCATTTATACTTTACAGGAACAATAAGGATAAGCAGAAAGCAAATTCACTGCTTAAACAACAAAAAGAAGAAATAGAAAACACCCTAAAAGATTTAAGGTCTGCCCAGGCCCAACTGATCCAATCAGAAAAAATGGCTAGCCTCGGAGAACTCACTGCAGGCATAGCACACGAAATACAAAACCCGTTAAACTTTGTAAATAATTTTAGTGAAGTAAATAAAGAGCTGATTGGCGAGTTAAAAGAAGAAATTAAAAAAGGAAATATTGAAGAAGTAAATGCAATTGCGGATGACATTGAAGCGAATGAACAAAAAATAAATCATCATGGTAAGCGTGCTGATGCTATTGTAAAAGGCATGTTGCAACATTCACAAAAAAGTTCAGGACAAAAAGAACCTACCGATATTAATGCTTTGGCTGAAGAATATTTACGATTAAGTTATCATGGTTTTCGCGCAAAAGACAAAGAATTTAATGCAGATTTTAAAACAGATTTTGATGATTCAATTGGGGAAATAAATATCATTCCACAGGATATTGGAAGAGTGTTACTCAATTTAATCAACAATGCTTTTTATGCAGTGAATGAAAAAAAACAAATGAACATTGCAGGGTACGAACCAGCTGTTTCAGTAAGTACAAAAAAGAATAATGGTAAAATTGAAATAAGTGTAAAGGATAATGGCAACGGCATTCCACAAAAAGAATTGGATAAAATTTTTCAACCATTCTTTACAACAAAGCCAACAGGGCAGGGAACAGGTTTGGGATTAAGCTTAAGCTATGATATTATTAAAGCGCATGGAGGTGAGATAAAAGTGGAGACAAAAGAAGGAGAAAGAAGTGATTTTATTATTCAATTTCCCGTTAATTAATTGTATGAAGGAGCATTTAAAAATATTATTGCTTTTGTTGATGCCCATTTTTTCAATTGCTCAGAAATCCTTTCCCGACAGCCTGCGGCTCGTCTTGCAAAATCCAACAAGTGATTCTATAAGATACCTCGCAAGTATGGAACTTGGTTATTATTTTTCAGAGAATAACAGGGACTCTTCTCTATTCTATTATGAAAGTGCATTGCAGATAGCTCAAAAGAATAAGAAAAAACTAGCTGAAGCGTCTTCATTAGCCATGAAAAGTTATCAGCTTACAATGAAAGGACGGTACTCAGAATCACTACAATGCCTCTTCCAGTCATTTAATATTATTGATGAAACGGAAAATGAAAAAAACAGCTGGATGTTTTCCCCAGGCTTTAGCGGCACCCCTGGTACTTACAGGGATGCAGCATTAGCAAGGACTCAGGCAATTTACTCGGCTTTGATGCGGAATACTCAAAATTCAGAGCAGGAGATGATATACTTAATTGAAAGTATAAAAACAGCTAAGAAGGTTAACTACCTCTGGAGAATTGCAGTCTCAGACTTAAACCTCGCTGGGGCTTATCTCAAACTTAATAAACCTGATTCTGCATTGATGTTTGGAACTAATGCTTTGAAAATTATACACCAGACAGATGATATCAAATATGAGAGCGCTATATTGATTGTACTTGGCGAGATATATTTGAAAAAGGGAAATAGACCTCTTGCCAAACAATACTATTACGCAGCTATGCAATCCGCCTTGAATAATAATGCCAGTAGCTATATATGCTGGGGCAATTTTACCTTATCCAAATATTACCTTGAAGAAAAAAACAAGGATTCAAGTCTTTATTACGCTAAAAAAACTTTTAAAACATACCTTTTTTCGGCAACACCAAGTAATATTTTTACTATTGGCGATGTGTACGAAAATCTTTTTAAATCTTACCAGCTAAGAAACCAGTTTGACAGTGCTTATAAATACCAGGGGCTTACACTGGCTGCCAATGACAGCATTTATAAAAGCAGGATTAAAAGTTTAGCCGATTTCCAAAACCTTGGTTTTAAAGAACAACTCCGCTTACGTGATGTGGAAAAGGAAAAGCTGGTGTATCAAAGTAAAATAAGAACCTATGCAATGCTGGCAGGTATTGGAGTATTTATGCTAATAGCGTTTTTGTTTTACATAAATAATCGTAACCGAAAAAAAGCAAATGCGCTGTTGCAACGACAAAAAGAGAAAACTGAGCAGCAGAAAGACAATGTTGAGAAAACATTAGCTGAATTAAAATCTACACAAACCCAACTCATCCAGTCAGAAAAAATGGCAAGTCTTGGAGAACTCACCGCCGGCATAGCACATGAAATTCAGAACCCTTTAAATTTCGTGAATAATTTTTCTGATGTAAGCAATGAACTCATTGATGAAATGAATGCCGAATTAGAAAAGGGGGATATTGAAGAAGCAAAAGCGATAGCAGCAGATGTAAAACAAAATCTAATAAAAATAAATCATCATGGAAACCGTGCGGGTGAAATCGTAAAAGGAATGTTACAACACTCACGGTCAAGCACAGGCGTAAAAGAACCAACAGATATCAATGCATTGGCTGATGAATATTTGCGGTTAAGTTATCACGGTTTGCGTGCGAAAGACAAAAACTTCAGTGCAGAAATTAAAACGGATTTTGATAATTCAATTGGGGAAATAAATATCATTCCGCAGGATATTGGCAGAGTAGTTTTGAATTTACTGAACAATGCATTTTATGTGGTTGATGAAAAGAAGAAGGCTTCGACAAGCTCAGCCGGACAGCCTTATAAACCAACTGTTTCTATAAGTACCAAAAAAGTTGGAGATAAAATTTTAATTTCTGTAAGTGACAATGGAAACGGCATTCCTGTAAAAGTGTTAGATAAAATTTTCCAACCCTTCTTCACCACCAAACCAACAGGCCAGGGAACCGGCCTGGGTTTGAGTTTAAGTTATGATATTATAAAAGCACAAAGCGGAGAAATAAAAGTGGAAACGAAGGAAGGAGAAGGGAGTGAGTTCGTTATTACGCTGCCTTTAAATTAACTGTAATGAAAAAAACATTTATTCTGCTTTGTCCTTTATTGTTTTTGTTTATCAAAACAAAAGCACAAAATAATTTGCCGCCTGTTTATGAAATAAAATCAGATACAGCTTATGAACAAGACCTTGATAGCGTTTATTGGCAGGTGTTGGAAGATAAAACAGGTACATTAAAAATTGATGAGGTAAGTAATCAGCCATTAGCTGGAAAATTTCAAGACATCTCTGCAAAAATAAAAAGCCTTGATACTACCATTCACACATATTGGTTTCGCTACCGGTTAAAGAATGCAACGGATAAAGAAATAAATATTGCATTAGATTCAAGAGCAGATCAATCAGATTTTTATGTGTTTCAGGATTCAGGTAAACCAAAACATTTTGTAACAGGATCGTCCTATTCCTGGAACAAAAAAGATGGTCTTAAACAAGGTAATTATATTCCAATTGTTCTTAAACCACGGGAAGAGGTTATTATTTATTACCGCATATTCAATGATAAAGCTGGCATAACCAAAGATTTTCTAATTGATTTTGTAAATACTGAAAAGGAAATTCAGAATGAATTTAAAGTTACTAATGAAAAAAGAAGCGATTACTATGAAGCTTTTTCTTTGCGGGATGCATTTATACTGGGTATCCTGTTTTTTTCTTCTTTTTTCAACCTATTCTTTTTTTGGATGGTTCGTGAAAAAGTGTACCTGTATTTTGCGTTATTTCTTTTTTTCTTAGCACTTAACCATTCCTATAACCCTGTATATGTATATTTTTATTATGAACATGCTGACCTTATAAAGTACGTTCATTATTTAGGCTATTTATGGATGTTCATACTATTTTTTCTGATACAATTTTTTAGATATTTTTTTAACACATTCATAATATATCCACGCTGGGATAAATTTTTAATCGGTATTAGTTTTATACCGGTTCTATTAAATGTCGGCTTGCTTTTAGGAATTATTAAATTTTCCGTACCTCTTTCTTACTTTTTCAACTTTCCCCCGTTTCTCTCTATCCTCATCACTTTAATCTTATGTAGAAGAAGAAAAATTGAATCGAATCTATATAACAGGTTAATGATAACAGGAGCCTTCCCATATATCTGTTTACATATAATAATTGGCTTGTTTTATTTTACGGGTTTTATTTTAAAAAATAATGAATTCATAATCAAGGAGAAACAGTGGGAAGCGAATTGGTTTCGTCCAATTGAGATAATTGCATTAAGCTGGTTTGTATTATTTTTCTCGTGGATATTATTTAAGCGATATGACCAGCAAAAAAAAGAAATTGCACAACAGGCGTTAGATAAGGAACGCTTTGCCAAAGAAAAAGAAATAGAGCGAAGTGAGTTAATAGAACAACAAAAAGCAGGACTGGAAGAACAGGTAACAAAGCGTACTGCTGAATTAAAACAGTCTCTTGAAGAATTAAAATCCACCCAAGCCCAACTTATCCAATCAGAGAAAATGGCAAGCCTTGGCGAACTCACTGCAGGTATTGCACACGAAATACAAAACCCATTAAACTTTGTAAATAATTTCTCGGAAGTAAATAAAGAACTGGTTGATGAATTACAACAAGAATTGAAGGCTGGGAAAATTGATGATGCAATTGCTATTTCAAATGATATTAAGGACAATGGAGAAAAAATAAACCACCACGGTAAAAGAGCGGATGCCATTGTAAAAGGAATGTTGCAGCATAGCCGTAGCAGTAACGGTGTAAAAGAACTGACAGATATTAATGCATTAGCAGATGAATATCTGCGTCTCTCCTATCATGGGCTTCGTGCAAAAGACAAAGACCTGCCTACCGGACAGGCAGGTTTTAATGCTGCAATGAACATAGATTTTGATGAAAGCATTGGCAAAGTCAATATCATTCCGCAGGATATTGGCAGAGTGTTATTGAATTTATTTAACAATGCATTTTATGCAGTATATGAAAAAAAGAAGCAAGTTCCACAAGGTTATGAACCGACGGTTACCATTACCACAAAAAAATTGGAAGATGCGATTGAAATAAAAGTGAGTGATAACGGCAATGGTATTCCGCAAAAAATATTGGATAAAATCTTTCAACCCTTCTTTACTACCAAACCAACGGGACAAGGGACAGGATTGGGGTTGAGTTTGAGTTATGATATTATTAAAGCACATGGTGGTGAAATAAAAGTGGAAACAAAGGAAGGTGAAGGCCTGCCTGCCGGACAGGCAGGAACGAAGTTTATTATTCAATTGCCAACCAATTAATATGATGAAATATTTAGGAATATTGCTGCTGGTTTTTCCGTTGACAATCTTTGCTCAGCAAAGCGAAGTTTTTAAAATTGATTCTCTGCCAAAGCAAGGTTTATTATTGAATAAGGACTGGAAATTTCAATTAGGAGATAATCCTGATTTTGCGAAAGCTGATTTTGATGATGGTACCTGGCAACCCATCAATCCCACTTTAGACATTTTTGATTTAGCTCAACTGCCCAAAACCGGTGAAATTTTTTGGCTTCGTTTGCGCCTTGATGCCGATAGCTCATGGAACCAACAAATGCTGATGACACTGCAGCAGTCTGGAGCTTCTGAAGTATTTATGAATGGAAAATTGATTCAAAAGTTGGGGGTTGTCAGTAGAAATCTTAATGCGATAAAGGCTTATAATCCTTATCAAAGAATTTTTGCATTTCCCATACAAAAAGAGGATTCGCAAGTTGTAGCATTGAGATATGCTTTTCAACCAACGATGCGTTATGCAACCCATTTTGGTGCATCAAATGTAGCTTTGGCCATTACTTTATATTCAACTGAAGATTGGTATGCATACAATACTTTCAAGCAGTACGCTTCGAACTCAGACGTGGCACTTGGAAGTTTTTATGCTGCTTTATGTATTCTATATCTTGCGTTTTTTCTGTTTTTTTCAAAAAGAAAAACAAGCCTCTATTTTTCCATTTTTACTTTTTTATACACAATACCTCCTTATATCAGTGGCTTCTTAATCAATTTAGATATCGCAAACAGGTATTGGTTATCCAATACCTTTATCATCATTCTTGTTGTTGCAAGTTCATTTTTACTTTTATCGGTTTATCGTTTATTTGAATCAAAAATTGGCATTTTTTTCTGGCTAATTTTACTCTTTGGCATCATTTGTATCCCCTTGGCTTTTATTTTTTATGTATGGGGGTGGACAGTCTATGGCATGGGTTATACTCTACTAGTTAGTTTTGAAATTTTGAGGATTGCTATTAAGGGTATCATCAAGCACAAAAAAGGGGCTTGGATTATTGCTACAGGCGGTTTCATTTTTTTCTTCTTTTGGTTTTTATTTCTATTTGGAGCAAATCTATTTGGTACACAATACGGACCCTATTTTTATGTCATAGCACAATTAGGAATTCCACTATCTGTAGCCATATTTTTAGGTTATGATTTTGCGCAAACCAACATCTCTCTCCAACAAAAACTAGTAGAAAACGAAGCACTCTTTCATGAAAAACAACAAATCCTTGCTTCTCAAAAAGACACCCTTGAACGCCAGGTAGAAGCACGAACATCCGAATTAAAAGCTTCACAAGCCCAACTCATTCAATCAGAAAAAATGGCCAGTCTTGGCGAACTCACTGCAGGCATTGCACACGAAATTCAAAACCCGTTAAACTTTGTGAATAATTTTTCTGAAGTAAATACTGAATTGATTGGAGAGGCAGAATCTGAAATTGATAAGGGCAATATGAATGAAACAAGATCCATCTTAAAAGATATCAAAGACAATGAACAAAAAATAAATCATCATGGCAAACGTGCCGAGGCCATTGTAAAAGGAATGCTGCAACATAGCCAGGCAAGCACCGGGCAAAAAGAACCAACAGATATCAATGCTTTGTGCGATGAATATTTGCGATTGGCTTATCATGGCTTAAAAGCAAAAGACAAAGACCTGCCTACCGGACAGGCAGGTTTTAATGCAGCAATGAAAACAGATTTTGATGAAAGCATTGATAAAATAAATATCATTCCGCAGGACATTGGAAGGGTATTGCTCAATTTATACAATAATGCATTTTACGCAGTAAGCCCCCCGACCCCCAAAGGGGGAGTATTGATCACAAATGAAATGAGCGATCCTACCGTATGGGTAAGTACAAAGAGAGATGGAAACAAGATACTGATAACGGTGAGGGACAATGGTAAAGGGATACCGGCCAACATCGTTGATAAAATCTTTCAACCCTTCTTTACCACCAAACCCACCGGTCAGGGAACGGGTTTGGGATTAAGTTTAAGTTATGATATTGTAAAAGCACATGGCGGTGAATTGTCCGTAGAATCCGGTGGAAAAGTGGAAACCTTACCTACCCTGCCTACCCTGCCTACCGGACAGGCAGGCGGACAGACAGGAACAACGTTCGTTATTGTTTTACCCCAATTTTAAATCACAGCAATCGTTCAATCAAATTAATCATGGTTCAGACAATTGGCGATATTATTAAAACACTGGTGAAGAGATAAAGGTGGTGACGAAGGTGGGATAAGGTAGTGAGTCTATTAATCAGTTACCGGTAAGTTGAAATTTTTTTAGCCGGCTCAAGAATATGAACCTGGCTTTCGCTGCTTCGCACTTTTATAATGTAAATTGAGAGGGAGCTAAGCAAATGTTTAGTAAAGCTCTAATCATTGAAATGTGCGACGCAACAAACCATGTCGCACGTATTTGCGCTGAGCCCGCTAAACATTTTATTACTAATCTTTATTTATTTTCAGACAACCAATCTTCTGTTATGAAAAAAATACTATTTTTCTTTTCTGTCGCAATACTATTATTTTCCTGCAATAGCGAAACAAAAACAACTGGCGGCTCATCTCCGCAGGAAGCGCTTAAAACTTTTCAGTTGCCTGAAGGTTTTAAAATTGAACTCGTGGCATCGGAGCCGATGATTTCAGACCCTGTTGCAATGGAGCTGGACGAAAACGGAAACCTGTATGTGATAGAACTGCATGGCTATCCGCTTGATACAGCGGGCTCGGGAAAAATAAAATTGCTGACAGATACCAACGGCGACGGCATGCCTGATAAAAGTGTTGTATTTGCAGACCACTTGAAATTGCCTACGGGTATCCTGCGATGGAAAAAAGGCTTTTTGGTTGTGGATGTGCCTGATATTTTATATCTCGAAGACAGTGATGGTGATGGCAAGGCTGATATAAAAAAAGTGATGCTTACCGGTGTGGCGCTTACCAATCCGCAGCATATTGCCAATACACCTGTGTACGGTTTGGACAACTGGATTTACTTAGCGCACATGGGCAGCATCACGCCAAAGGTTTCGATGATGTTCAGTGATAGCGGTCATATTGTGCGTTATGCTGATAATGCCGCTGCACCACAGCTTCCTCGCAATGCCAATGGCCGCAACATACGTTTTAAACCAGGTTCCTACCAACTGGAAATGTGTTCGGGTCAAACGCAGTACGGGCATACGTTTGACAACTGGGGCCATCATTTCTGCGTGGAGAATGCAGACCATATTTTCTATGAAGCCATTGCTGCAAAATATTTACAACGCAACCCTGATTTGCTGATTGCAGATGCATCGGACTATATTCCTGATCACGGTGATGCCAGTAAAGTATATCCTATCACCACCAATCCCGAAAATCAATTACTCACTGATTTGGGTGTTATCACTTCTGCATGTGGCATCACGTATTATAATGGTGGTTTGTTTCCCGGCAGTTTCGATCAGGTATCATTCACTTGTGAGCCACAGAGCAATCTTATTCATGCCGACCGTATAACAGATAAAGGTGCATCATTCAATGCATCACGCGTGTATGAAGAAAAAGAATTTTTCGCATCAACAGATGCATGGTGCCGGCCCGTGCAAATGTATATTGGTCCTGATGGTGCATTGTATTTGATAGATTATTATCGCCAGATAATTGAACATCCCGAATGGCTGAGTGACAGTGTTATCAACTCAGGCGCATTGTACAATGGTTCTGATAAAGGAAGGATTTACCGCATCACACCAACTAACACAGAGAAGATGAATTGGTGCAGCCGGCTAAAATTAAATGATGAAACAACTGCAGAATTGGTACAGCATTTAACGAGCAATAATATATGGTGGCGGAGAAATGCGCAACGACTACTCATGGAAAGAAATGAGGCACAAACAATTCCGCTGCTGCAAAAATTATTGGACACTACAACTTCTGCAACTACGGCCGTGCATGCGTTATGGCTGATGGAAGGTTTTAGTGCAATCAATTTTGCCGCCTTGCAAAAAGCGTTAAAAAACCCTGCTGCAGGTGTTCGTGAAAACGCTCTTCAAATTGCAGAACTGCATGTAAAAGAATTTCCACAATTAGAAAAAGATTTGCCCGCCATGAAAAACGATGCCGATGCAAAAGTGCGTTTCCAGTTGCTTTGCACACTCGGCAATATAAATAACGATGCCAGTGAAACAGCAAGACAAAAATTATTGCTGCACGACATAGAAGATAAATGGGTGCAAATTGCAGCGCTTACTTCATCAAAGGGAAAAGAACTGGCACTGCTTGAAAAAACAATTCCTGCACTGGCATCAAAACCTTCTGAAGGCACCGCGTTATTTTTTGCTAACTGTGCCGGTGTCATTGGTTTATCGCAAAGAGCAGCAGACATCAAAACAATCATTCAGCTTGCAACAAATAATAATGCGGCTTCATCAGACTGGTGGCAGGCCGCCTGTTTGAAAGGTTTAGCTACGGCACTTTCTGTAAAAGGAATCCCGCAAAATATGGATGCAGAAAAAATACTATTACTTTCGAAATTTTCTGCTTCAACACCGCCAATGACGCGCAGCGCTGCTGTTGAGTTATTATCATTGCTTGGCAATCCCCAAAATGCAAAATGGAATACCATACTTGCCCTTGCAAAACCAGCAGCAGCAGATGATAAAGCAACCGCATCATTTCGTGAAGATGCATTGAAGCTGTTGGCAATGGATAAAAAAAATAATTACAATGCACTGCTCGAACAAATCATTGCCAATACAAATAACCCGGAATCAATCCTGCAAACTGCCATCAAAACTTACAACACATTGTCGTCAAATGCTTGCTGCAACTACATTGTACGAAACTGGAAAACTTTTGGTTATGCCACAAGAGAAACGGCAATGAATGTTTTTCTTTCATCAACCGGCAACACAAATATTTTACTTGATGCAATAAAAAAAGCAAACATTTTGCCCTCAGCTATCAGTTGGCCCAATAAAGTAAACCTCATGAACAATGACGATGCAAACATCCGCAACCGTTCCCGCCAATTGCTTGCAACAGAAACAGGCAGCCGCGATGAGGAGATAAAAAAATACCAGTCCGCACTAACACTCAGCGGCGACACTGCAAAAGGTCTTGTTGTTTTTACAACAGTTTGCGCCACTTGCCACAATGCAAATGGAAAATATGGTCACACGTTCGGCCCAGACCTCGGTACCATCCGCAACCGCGATGCCGCAAGCATTATGATTGACATTCTCAACCCCAACCGTTCCATCGCCACCACTTACGATTTGTGGGTGGTTACAAAAAAGAACGGCGAAAAAATTAGTGGCATCATCGCATCGCAAACGCCGGCAAGTGTTACGCTCAACAATATTGGCGGCACGCAAACCACCATTGCCCGCAACGATATAAAACAAATGGAGACTTCGCCAACATCCGCTATGCCTGTGGGTTTGGAAGCTTCGGTATCGGTACAGCAGATGTCAGATTTATTGGCATTTTTAAAAAATAGTAAGTAGCATTTTTTTAGCCCGGCTAAAGTTTTTCATGGCATCGGTTATTGCGTCGCACACTTGTGCAGTCGGATCAAGGAGCGGCAAATTGCATTTACAATTGTATTGTTTGTTCTGAAATAATAAAATTAATTTCATTGATCTAAAAAGCACATAGCGGCAAAATAAAGGTGGAATCGAAGGAAGGCGACAGAACAACATTTATTATTCAATTACTAATTAAAATCTATTAATGAAGAAAATAGTATTAGCTACAATTCTTGTAGTTAGTTGGTGCATTTGTTATTCTCAAACTGAGCAAGATTTAGACCTGGCAAAGCAGTTAAGGCAGGAATTGGCTATGACCACTCAGGATACAAGCCGTGTAACGATTTTGACAAATCTATGTAACTTCTATCGTGAATACAATCAGGATTCTTCCATCATTTTTGGAAATCAGGCATTGGCCTTGGCACAAAGAATTAATTTTCCTGCAGGTGAAGCAAATGTGTTAAATGAACTCGGACTTTCATTTAGAATTCTCGGAAATATGCCAAAGTCACTGGAATTGCAATTCCAGGGATTACAAATTGCTGAAAGTAATAAGTGGCCGCTTCTTATGGCAAAGTGCCTAAGGGGTATTGGAGTTGTTTTCCTCGAACTAAAAGATTACAGCAAAGCGATAAGCTATTTTAAAAGAGGCAAGCTAATAAATAAAACGATTCATAACATAAAAGAGGCAGCGTCTTCCGAAGTATTTTTAGATTGGAATATAGGTGTTTGCTATATGCGAAAAAATCAACTGGACTCTTCTTTGTTTTACCTTCAAAATTTATACAACAAGCGTTTGCAGGCTGGCTTTTTTAGCGGACCAATTCTCCTGGCATATGGACAACTTCAATTTCGCTTAGGCAACCATAACGAAGCAATTGAATACTTGCATAAAAGTATTCTAATAAATTTAAAAGACTCGTCAAACCGCTCGCTAAGCGAAGACTATAACACAATTGCGGGATTTTATAAAGAAATGAACGATCGCGATTCAAGCATTTATTTTGCAAAGCTTGGTCTTGATGCAGCGCGTTCTATCTCCTATACCAGGGCATTCTTTGATGCCAGCAGCTTACTGGCAGAATTGTACGAGCCATTTGACATTAAAAATGCTTATTATTATTTAAAAATAGCCAAGTCGGCAAATGATGAATTATATGGAGCAGACAAAGTGCAGGCATTGCAAAAAATTATTTTTGAAGACCAGGAACATCAAAGAAAGACTGAAACCGAAAGAGTAGCTTATCAAAACCAAGCAAAACAATATGCTTTATTAGCCGGATTAGGAGTAATGTTTTCAATTGGTTTTATTCTTTACCGCAATAACAAGAAGAAACAGAAGGCAAATAAAGTTTTGGAGGAAACACTTACCAATTTAAAATCCACACAAGCCCAACTCATCCAATCCGAAAAAATGGCAAGCCTCGGAGAACTGACAGCAGGTATTGCCCATGAGATACAAAATCCTTTAAACTTCGTCAACAACTTTAGTGAAGTGAATAAAGAATTGATTGGCGAAATGAAAACTGAAATTGCTAAAGGGAATTTAGAGGAAGTAAAGACGATTGCTGATGATATTGAATCAAACGAAGAAAAAATAAACCATCATGGCAAACGTGCAGATGCAATAGTAAAGGGAATGCTCCAACACAGCCGAAGCAGCAGCGGAGTAAAAGAACTAACTGATATCAATGCCTTGTGCGACGAATATTTAAGATTGAGTTATCATGGACTTCGTGCAAAAGATAAAAGTTTCAACGCAGACTTTAAAACTGCTTTCGATCTTACAATTGGAAAAATAAATATTATTCCCCAGGATATTGGAAGGGTATTATTGAATTTATACAACAATGCATTTTATGCAGTAACCGAAAGGCGGAAGCTGGAAAGCATGGGTTTGCCAGCAGGCCAGGCAGGGTATGAGCCTCTTGTATTGGTAAGCACAAAAAAAATAAATGATAAAATTGAAATAAGGATAAGTGACAACGGTAACGGCATTCCGCAAAACATCACTGACAAAATCTTTCAACCATTCTTTTCTACCAAACCAACGGGGCAGGGAACGGGTTTGGGATTGAGTATAAGTTATGATATTATCAAAGCACATGGAGGCGAAATATCCGTAGGATCCCGTGGAAAAGTGGAAAGCAAGGAAGGTGCAGGAACAACATTTTTCATTTCATTGCCACAATTAATGAATTAAACATGCAAACAGGCAACAGGAAAAAATTGCTGATCACCAGTTTGTTGGCTATACTGAACTTGCTGGTTATGGCGCAAAGCAATGCGGACCTGCCGATCAATCACTTCGACCTAAGTACTAAAAACGATACGTTGTTGTTAAATACTTATTGTACGCTGCAGCTGGATTATTCAGAAGCCAACAGGGACAGTTCCATTTATTATGGTTACAAAGCATTGACACAATCAAAAAAATTAAATCAAAAATTTTATGAAGCAAGCACCCTGAGCGATCTTGGATTTTCCCTATTGAGCAATGGTGACTATTCCAATGCATTAAATGTACTGCTGGAGGCGTCTAAAATGGCAGAAGACAAGAGTATTGCAAAAAATGTAATACCCACCACTTATATAAACACCTATATCAAAGGGAAACCGGAATCTGACCGGATAGTGTTACTGGGATACATAAAAAATAGTTTGGCGCTGCTATACGGCAGCACAAGGAATTTACAAAAGCAATTACAAGAATTACTGGAAGCCAGGGAAATGGTAGAACACGGAACAGAAAATAAGCACCTTTTGTACAGCCTTACCTACAACATTGCGAACGCTTATTTTAATATGAACAATATGGATTCGGCTATGCATTACCAGCGTTTGGTAATCGAAATTGAAAAAAATTTTGAGCTCAATAATTACAGTGGCGCATCATTAAAAAATGTAGGGGATATATTTTATAAAAAAGGAAACCTGGATTCCGCTAAAAAATACTATCTCGATGCTTTGTACCTGATTGAAAAAAAGAATACCAATGCCAACTACCTGGCGCTTACGCAGGCTGCGCTGGCTGATCTGTACCAAAAAAACGGTAAGAATGATTCAAGCCTTTATTATGCCAGGGCCGCAGTCAAAAACTATATAGCTCTTGGTAGCTTTATACAACAAACTGTTGGATCTTACAGCACTTTATCCCAAAGTTTTAAAGACAATAAACAATATGACAGCGCTTACTTTTACATGCATTTGGCCAAAGCATTAAGCGATAGCCTGAATGAAAAAGAGATTGATCGCCTCAGCACTTTTCAACAACTTGGGTTCAATGAACAACTGCGTTTAAAAGCCAGGGAAAGTGAACAGATCTCCGACAATAATAGGATAAGGAGCTACTTACTATTTGCAGGTTTGGGCATATTCTTCATTATTGCATATATCCTTTACCGGAATAATCAGCAAAAGCAAAAAGCCAATATTATTTTGCAGGAACAAAAACAAAAAGTAGAAACTACTTTACAGGATTTGAAAGCAGCACAAAAACAAATTATACAATCCGAAAAAATGGCTTCTCTCGGAGAGCTCACAGCGGGCATTGCACATGAAATTCAAAACCCGTTGAATTTCGTGAATAATTTTTCAGATGTAAACAAAGATTTGCTGGTTGAAATGAAAGATGAAATGGATAAGGGGAATATAGCTGATGCCAAAGCAATCGCTAATGATGTGATAGACAACGAAGAGAAAATAAGTCACCACGGTAAACGTGCAGATGCCATTGTAAAAGGAATGCTGCAGCACTCACGGTTAAGCACAGGTCAAAAGGAGCCGGCGGACATTAATACATTGGCGGATGAATACCTGCGTCTTTCCTATCGCGGGCTTCGGGCAAAAGACACAGGTTTTAATGTTGCTGTTAAAACTGATTTTGATAAATCAATCGGAAAAATAAATGTCATCCCACAGGATATCGGCAGAGTATTATTAAATTTATTCAACAATGCATTTTATGCAGTTACCGAAAGGCGGAAGCTGGAAGGCATAGGCTTGCCGGCCGGCCAGGCAGGGTATGAGCCCCTTGTATTGGTAAGCACAAAAAAAATAAATGATAAAATTGAAATAAGGGTGAGTGACAACGGCAACGGCATTCCGCAAAACATCATTGACAAAATTTTTCAGCCGTTCTTTACCACCAAACCAACCGGGCAGGGAACAGGATTGGGTTTATCATTGAGTTATGATATTATTAAAGCACATGGCGGGGAAATATCCGTAGGATCCGGTGGAAAAGTGGAGAGTAAGGAAGGGGAAGGTTCAACGTTTATTATTCAATTGCCCGTTGCCTGAGTTAATACGTGACTGCATTCAGGCAGATGTATCTATACTGCAGGGGAATTTGGAAGTAATTTATTATCTCATTAAACACTAACTATTACAAAATTTCTATATCTTTTAAGAATATCGATTACAAGTAGCCGGCCCCCTGGATGCCAGATCAAAATTTACAAATCATAACCTGCATTAAACTACTGCAAATGAAAAAAATGACTGCATTCCTTGTATTGGTTTGCGGCTTCGGCCCGCGTTTTTTATCGGCACAAAACAATTCCAATCTTAAAAATTGTATTCCATGCGAACAACTTAAAAGCCTCGCATTACCTGATGTAACCATCCTCCAGGCGAAGTCATTTGAAAAAGACACTATCGAAGGACAGGCCATCAATGCTCCATTTTGTCGCGTGTTGGGAAGAATCAGTAAGGAAATAAATTTTGAATTGCTTTTACCCAACCAATGGAATCAACGTTTCCTGATGTCGGGCGGAGGTGGCTTTGTTGGAAATATTCAGAATAGTTTTCGCTATAAAGTGAGTTCCGGTTATGCAACAGTTGGTACAGATGCGGGCCACCAGGGCATAGGAATAGATGCCAGCTGGGGCCTCAATAATATGGAGCGCCAACTTGATTTTGGAAAATTAGCGATTCATCTTACGGCCGTTGTCTCCAAATATATAATTCATACTTTCTATTGCAAAGATCCGGCTTATTCTTATTTCAACGGTTGTTCAAGAGGCGGTGGCCAGGCCATGATGGAAGCGCAACAGTACGCAGCAGATTTTGATGGTATTGTTGCTGGAGCACCTGCATTCGCATGGCCCGCTATTGGTGCCAAGTTTATACAGAACAGTCAAAAAAATTATCCCAATCCAAAAGAAGTTACGAACCCGGTAATCACAAAAGATAACCTGAAGTTGCTCCAGGAGATGGTACTTAAGCAATGCGATGCACTTGATGGCATAACCGACGGTATCATCAATGACCCGCGTGCATGCAAATTTGATTTATCTACGCTGCCGGTTTGCATGGATAGCCAGGCATCTCCCAATTGTTTTACATCAAAACAACTTGCCGCTATTAATGCAGTTTATTCACCAGTGGTGATTAACAAGGACAGCATTTATCCCGGTTTTCCTTTCGGCGCAGAAAATGAACCCGGTAGCTGGGATGTATGGATTGCCGGAAACAATTCCCAAATGAAAATGCCTAGTCTTCACTACCTTTTTGGAACTAACCTGTTCAAATACCTTGTTTATAATAATCCAGATTGGGACTATAGCCAATACGATTTTTCAAATTTTAATAAGGAAACAAGATATGCCTCGGCCTTCCTCGATGCTACAAAAGCAGACTATACTGATTTTAAAAAACGAAATCGCAAAATGATCATGTATCATGGTTGGAATGACCCTGCACTATCTGCATTCGAAACCATCAAACATTACCAGGAAGCAGAAATAAAAGACAAAGACATTCAATCTTATATTCGTTTATTCCTGTTACCGGGTGTATTGCATTGTGGTGACGGACCAGGACCAGACAATGTGGACTGGGTTGATTTGATCCGGGATTGGGTAGAAAAGGGTAAGGCGCCGGAACGGGTGGTGATGTCGAAAAAAGAAAATGGAAAAACGTTGATGACCCGGCCGGTTTTCCCCTTTCCAAAAATAGCAGTTTATAACGGTAATGGGGACCCGAAAATTGAAAAAAGCTTTAGTGGAAAAATGCAATAACTGATATCAATGCACTGGCGGACGAATACCTACGCCTCTCCTATCATGGATTAAGAGCAAAAGACAATTCGTTCACTGCAACAATACAAACAGATTTTGATGAAAGCATTGGAAAAATAAATTTAATCCCTCAGGATATAGGAAGAGTGTTATTGAATTTATATCACAATGCATTTTATGCACTTGCTGAAAAAAAGAAATTGAATATTGAAGGGTACGAGCCGACAGTTTCAGTAAGGAAACAAAGGAAGGGGAGGAAGTGAGTTTATTATTCAATTTCCTGTTGTCTGAATCACTGATTAAACAGATTAAAAGATTGCACGGACTAAGAACATGGCTCATCAAGTAAAGCATAAAGCAAAATCTGTGCAATCCCTAAATCCATTTAATACGTGATTCAGACAATTTGTGATATCATTAAAGCGCATGGCGGAGAAATAAAAGTGGAAACAAAAGAAGGTGAAGGAACAGAATTTCTAATTCAATTACCATTAACGTAACGAGCTAAAATTATTTCATGTCAAAAGCATTGCTGTTATTACTGTTTCTGTCTTTCTGTTATATAAGAATTAATGCACAGCGAAGTTATGCTGACAGTTTAAGGCAGGAATTAGCTACTGCCACAGAAGACACTCATAAGGTTAATCTATTAGTAGCTTTAAGTAGCATTTATAAATGGTCATACCCGGATAGTGGCATTTTATATGCGCAGGAAGCCTTACAGTTAGCACAAAAACTAAATTATACTCAGGGAGAAATCAACGCTTATCTTAGTGCTTCAGAAGCATTTTCAGGCAAAGGCAATTATCCAAAAGCTTTGGAAGCGAGTCTGAAAACATTGGAACTTTCAGAGAAATTGGGAGATTCATCACAAATAGTTTGGGCATACGCCAGTATTGGAGGCGTATATTCTTATTCTACTGATTACAAAAGAGCCTTGTATTATTTCACCAAGCTAAAATTAAACCAGGCAATTTTCAAACGCAACCAAAAATTTTTTTCAGGGTTTTTGGGCGAAACATATTATCTTTTGAACGAACTTGATTCGGCACTATACTATACACAAATGTGCTATGATCTTGATGCCCGGGATGAATTCCATTGGGCCATTCCTTATTTCTTTCTCGGAGAAATTTATGCACAAAAAAAAGGATGTGTCAGCTCTCGATTACTACCACAGAGGTATTAATCACTCAAATGAAAAACTGGATTTTTTAACTGGCTATATCGGTATAGCCGGCATATTTAAGAAAATGGATCTGTCCGATTCTGCCGTTTACTATGCCCGGCAGGCGGTAGGCGTTGTACATGATGGTTCTTTCCCTTCCAAAATTGTTGAAGCTGGCAAAATTCTTACGGAGATATATACAACAAGACAAGTTTCAGACAGCGCATTTAAATACATGCAAATAATGATGGTGGCAAAAGATAGTTTATTTAGCCAGGCAAAACAGAATCTCTACTTTAATGAACAATTGCATCAGCAGGAATTACAACAAAAAATAGAACAGGAGCACTTAGCAAATAAAAACCGTCAGAATATTATAGTTCTTTTAGCCGGGTTGACTATTATTCTGATCATTGCAATAGGTCTTTGGCGTAAAAATATTTATAAGCAGAAATCTTATGTAATCCTTCAAAAGCAAAAACATGAAATAGATGTTCAAAAAGCAAAAGTGGAAGAAACATTGGACGAACTAAAGGCAGCCCAGTCTCAACTCATCCAATCAGAAAAAATGGCCAGCCTTGGAGAGCTTACTGCAGGCATTGCCCATGAAATACAAAACCCCCTGAATTTTGTAAATAATTTTTCAGAAGTAAATGCAGAATTAACTGATGAACTGGAGCAAGAAGCAGGAAAAGGAAACTTTGATGGAGTAAAAATTATTGCAAAAGACTTAAAAGAAAATTCAAAAAAAATAAACCATCATGGCAAACGAGCAGATGCCATTGTAAAAGGAATGCTCCAACATAGCCAGAGCACCAAAGGCTTAAAAGAACCAACCGATATCAATAAGCTTGCTGATGAATATCTGCGTCTCTCCTATCATGGTTTAAAAGCAAAAGACAATTCGTTCAATGCAACAATACAAACAGATTTTGATGAAAGCATTGGCAACATCAATATTATTCCGCAGGACATTGGAAGGGTGTTGCTTAATCTTTACAACAATGCGTTTTATTCAATGAATGAAAAAAAGAAACAACAGCCTGAAGGATATGAACCAACTGTTTCAGTAAGAACAAAAAAAGTTGGTGACAAAGTTGAAATAAGAGTTGCCGATAGCGGTAATGGTATCCCACAAAAAGTAATTGATAAAATATTTCAACCCTTCTTTACCACCAAACCTACCGGGCAGGGAACAGGATTGGGGTTAAGTCTAAGCTATGATATTATCAAAGCGCATGGTGGAGAAATAAAAGTGGAGAGTAAAGAAGCTGTGCGAAGCGAATTTATTATTCAATTGCCCGCAACATAATAAATAAAATAGTAGTATTACTGCTACATCCCGGCAATCCATTAAATCCCATAAATCGTGCCTGCCCGACCGGTAGGCAGGGTTCAGACAATTGCATGAGGAGAATTAAAAGTGGAAACCTTGCCTACCGGCTGTCAGTAGAAAGAAGGGGTGAAGAAACAAATTTTATCCTTCATTTGCCATCATTATAATAAACAACCAATGAGAATGAATAGCCAATACTAAACATCCAACAAATCCTATAAATCGTGCCTGCCTGACCGGTAGGCAAGGTTCAGACAATTTATGATATTGTATAAACACATCCCGGAGAATTGAAAGTAAAATCCTGCCTGCGGGACAAGCAGGATCAATATTTATAATTAAATTACCTTAAAAAAAACGCCTTAACCCAGTTTTAATGAAAAGAAATATCCCGCTCCTTATTTTATATTTTTTCTTTTACGCACAATCCTTTGCTCAATCAAATTTACCTGCTGTTTACGAAATAAAATCTGATACCGCAAAGGAACAAAGACTTGATAGTTCTTATTGGCAAAAATTAGAAGATAAAGATGGGAAATGGGGTATCAGCGATATAAGTAAATCGACTCTGTCCGAAAAATTTCATACCGCCGGTTCTAAAGCAGATGGCATTGACACCAACAACATACACACGTACTGGCACAGGTACCGGTTGAAAAATGCAATGGGCCAGGATGCAAAGATTTCTTTGACATATCCGGTTGAATATTTTGATGTATATATTATACGGAACGATTCTCTGCCTGTCTCATATCACAGCGGCTTTTTACAGCAATGGAATAAAAAAGACGGCTTAAAACATGCCCGATACTACGGTGCTATACCGCTGAAAATAAAACCCAACGAGGAAATTTTAATTTATGATCGCAGGCACATGGGTGCAGTTACCAACTTTGAAACTTCAGTTTATTTTTATAGTACAGAAAAATTAATACAGGATGAATATGTAGACTACGTTGACGGCAGAACTTTTTATTTCGCAAAAATACATTTACAGGAAGCTTTTCTTTTAGGTTTATTATTGCTTACCGTTTTTTTAAATTTATTATTTTACAGGATAGTTAATGAAAAAGTTTACCTGTATTTTGCACTGTTTGCTTTGTTTTTAGGCTTTAACAGGCTAACCAATATAGCAAGCGTTTATTCCATTTGGGAGCATCCTTCGTTAAGAGAATATGTACCATTACTTAGTTTTGCATGGGGCTTTATACCAGTTTTTTTAATCCAGTTCTTCAGGCACTTCTTAAAAACAAAAATTGTTTTTCCACGATGGGATAAAATCCTTTTTAGTCTTGGTATTTTAAATTTACTGATAGTTGTTGTTGCATTTTTTGCCAGGCTGTTTTTTAAAAATGCAGCATCTTCTTTTTATAAAATCTCTTCTTTCCTCCCTTTTCTTGTAATTCCTATATGCATCGTAATTACGCTTTTGCTTTTTACGCGCAAAAAAGATAAACCTATCCGGTATCTTATAATTGGTTCCTTTCCTTTATTGTTACTTTATCTGATAGCAAGTCCTGCAGAAGTTCTTGGAATCAAAATAAATTTCTTGGACGTGGTATTTATGAACAATTTCAGGTTAATAGAAGTTTTATGCATAACCTGGCTGGTAATCTCTTTTTCATTGATATTATTATTACGTTTTGATCACCTAAGAAAGGAAAACACACAATTAATAGAAAAACAAAAAGCCGAATTGGAAATACAGGTCGCACAAAGGACAGCAGATCTCCAGCGGTCTGTTGAGAACCTGAGATCCACCCAAGCCCAGCTCATTCAGTCTGAAAAAATGGCTTCGCTTGGCGAACTCACCGCAGGTATTGCACATGAAATTCAAAATCCGTTGAATTTTGTAAATAATTTTTCAGAAGTCAGCAATGAGTTGGTTGATGAGATGAATAATGAATTAAACAAAGGCGATATTGAAGAGGCAAAAGCAATTGCAGGTGATATCAAACAAAATCTTGAAAAAATAAATCATCATGGCAAAAGAGCCGATGCAATTGTAAAAGGAATGCTGCAACATTCACGATCAAGCACAGGTCAAAAAGAACCAACAAACATCAATGCATTAGCAGATGAATATTTACGGTTGGCTTATCATGGGTTGCGGGGAAAAGACAATTCATTCAACGTAACCATGAATACAGATTTTGATGAAGCAATTGGTAAAATCAATATCATTCCACAGGATATCGGCAGAGTATTGTTGAATTTATACAACAATGCGTTCTATGCAATAACCCCCCCACTCCCTAAAGAGGGAGTATTGATCAAAAATGAAGTGAGCGATCCTACTGTATGGGTGAGTACAAAGGGAGAAGGAAATAAGTTAATGATAACGGTAAGGGACAATGGTAAAGGGATACCGGCTAACATTGTTGACAAAATCTTTCAACCATTCTTTACTACCAAACCCACCGGGCAGGGAACGGGCTTGGGTTTGAGTTTGTCTTATGATATTGTGAAAGCGCATGGCGGAGATATAAAGGTAACCACGAAAGAAAGTGAAGGAAGTACTTTTGTTATAACACTACCATGCAATACGTAAACCGATTTCTGCTGATTTGTATTCTACTGTGTTGTGCAATTAATCTGCAGGCGCAAAACAGTCTTATTACCCATTTAAAAAACAAATTGCGCGTTAGCGAAAATGACTCCATAAAAGCATATACACTTGATAGTCTGTCGATGTACTATATGTTTTATGAAGCTAAATATGACAGTGCGTTTTCTTACCTTACTCAATTTGTAAACACGGGCTTTGCGTTGAAAGATAAAAAATACCTGGTATTGGCATATGCAAGGTTTGGTTTTTATTATCTGAACATTGCCGAATTGAATGCCGGGCTCGATATTTCTTTAAAAGGCTTGCAGCTGGCAAGACAAAATAATATTACTGATTTTAATGCCACACTTTATTATGACCTCTCATTTATCTACTATAACCTGGGAGATTCTGCTTTAAGCATGCAGAACGCGCTGAAGGGAGAACAGGCTCTTTTATACAATAAAGATCCGTTTTATGACATCCCGCTGCATTTATATGGACACATCAGCAGCATTTACGCAGATCATGGTAATTTAACTCCTGCATTGAGATACCTGGCACTGTTGGATGCGGCAGCAAAAATATCCAAAGAACGGGCTGCAAACGATATCTCTTATTATTATTGGACAAATTATTTTTTTGATATAGATAATTATACAAAAGCAGATTCGGTGATCTCGCTTGGCATAGCCAGTTGTAAAAACAATGGCGATTTTTTACTTACTTCCTTCTATTACTTTCAGGTAATTTCTTATTTCAACAAGGGCAGGTACAGAGAATCCATCAGTACGGCGAGGTTGGTAACCGATTCAACAGATATTGGCACTAATGCGAGCATTCTGGGATATGTAGAGGCCAGTTTTGGCAAACTGGGAAAACCCGACAGCGCTTATCATTATCTTAAGAAAGCTGATAGCCTTCAGCGAATTGTTAGAAAGCGAAGCGACATCAATCAAACGCGGCAACTGCAATTTAACCAGCAACTACAACAAAAAGAAGCAGAAGCAAGTCTTGCCATAGACAGTGAGAAAAACAAAAATAAAATAAGGGTATACGTCTTCGTTACGGTGCTATTGTCATTCCTTATCCTTGCATTTACTCAATGGCGAAGTAGTATGCACAGGAAACGGGCCAATATATTACTGCAAGCTGAAAAAGAAAAAGTAGAAAACACGTTTAAAGAGCTTACCGCCACCCAGGCTCAATTGGTACAAAGTGAAAAAATGGCTTCGCTGGGTGAGCTTACAGCAGGCATTGCGCATGAGATACAAAATCCGTTAAACTTTGTCAATAACTTTAGTGAAGTGAGTACAGAATTGATAGATGAGATGAATGAAGAAATAAACAAAGGCAATTTAGAAGATGTAAAAGAAATAGCCAATGACTTAAAACAAAACTTAGAAAAGATAAATCATCATGGTAAACGCGCAGGTGATATTGTAAAAGGAATGCTGCAGCATTCAAGAAGCAACAGCGGTGTAAAAGAACCCACCAATATTAATAAACTGGCTGATGAATATCTGCGGTTAGCTTATCATGGATTAAGAGCAAAGGATAATTCATTCAACGTAACCATGAAAACAGATTTTGATGAGACCATTGGCAACATCAATATGATTACGCAGGATATTGGAAGAGTATTGTTGAATTTATATAACAATGCCTTTTATGCGGTTACAGAAAGGCGGAAGCTGGAAGGCATAGGCTTGCCTGCCGGACAGGCAGGGTATGAGCCGCTTGTATCGGTAGGCACAAAAAAAGTAAATAATAAAATTGAAATAAGGGTGCACGATAATGGCAACGGCATTCCGAAAAACATCGTTGACAAAATATTTCAACCCTTCTTTACCACAAAGCCTACCGGGCAGGGAACAGGGTTAGGTCTATCACTTAGTTATGATATTGTAAAAGCACATGGCGGTGAGATAAAAGTAGAAACCTTGCCTACCGGCAGGCAGGCGAAGGAAGGGGAAGGAACAATCTTTATTATTCAACTGCCAATTGTCTCAATCGCAGATTCAAAGGATTAAAAATTACTCAGATTTAAAAAATGAATAGCGATTTAAAATATAAAGACATTACCGAAAAAATTATCGGAGCTTCTTTTGAAGTCCATAAGTTTTTAGGCAATGGTTTCCAAGAAGTAATTTATCAACGGGCATTGGCCTGGGAATTATCTCAAACCGGGTTATCTTATGTCCGGGAAATAGAACAGGAAATATTTTACAAGGAACTTTCAGAACCCATTGGTACCAGAAGAGCAGATTTTGTGGTGGAGGGTAAAGTATTAGTTGAATTAAAAGCTATAATAGCATTAGAAGATGTTCATTTAGCACAGGTATTGAATTACCTTAAAGCTTACAAACTTGAGGTTGCCTTATTGATCAACTTTGGAAGCAAAAGTCTCACCTTCAAAAGACTGGTGTTTTGAATAAAATCAGTGAAATCCATAAATCCTTTGAATCTGTGATTCAGACAAGTTATGATATTGTGAAAGTGCATGGCGGAGAACTGAAAGTGGAGACCGAGGAAGGAATAGGAAGTAAATTTATTATTCGATTACCCATTGCCTGAACCATTGAAGGATAAATAGACATCAGGGACTAAGTCACCGGCGATCTATGAATTTCATTTCCGTTTAATCCTGCTTGTCGTACGGGCAGGTGTGATTCAGACAAGCTATCAAAATAAAAAAAAATTCAGAGCAAGTTTTTGTTAATTTGACTCCAGTCTTCAAAACAGCTTATGATAACAAAAATAATCCTAAAACTCTTTAGTAGAACGGCCCTTGTAATTATATGTTTTATCAGTAGGCCGGCATTTGCACAACTTAATGCAAACAATTTAACTCAATACTCCGAGCGCGATGGATTACCAAGTTCGGAGGTACGCAATATAATAAGCGACAGGTTTGGCTACATCTGGATAGGAACCAGTAATGGGCTCACCCGCTTCGATGGTTATGAATTCAAACGGTTTTATTACAATCCGAATGATAGTTCCACTTTTGCAGGTGGCGATGTTGAATCATTGTATGAAGATCACGACGGAAAAATATGGATAGGATCATCCCCTACCAAGCTTAACAGGTATGATCCTGCAACAGCAACTTTTACACAATATGGATTTGAGTATTTGATTGATCATCCTGCCGATGTGGAATTGGCTATATATTCAATCTGTGAGAATAATAACGGAAGAATATATTTTGCTGCAATCAGTTACCGGGGCGAAAAAATTAGATCGGCATTGTTGTATAAGGATCCAAAAGATGATAAGCTAAAACATTTTATTGTACCAGATAGCCTGTTGATAGAAAACGTGTATAGAATGAAAAAGGATAAAGCAGGCAATATCATTTTTTTTAGTAATAATAAATTATTTAAAATAAGTTCGGAAAACAAATTGAGCAAAATGTATTTGCCTGTAATGTCAGCGTTGTTAAAAAACGGTGAACACATGGCTGATTTTGAATTTGATAAAAATGGCTACCTGTGGATCATCAGCTGCAAATCCCGTCTTTACAGGGTTAACCTGGGGAACAATGAATACGAAATATTTACTCCACCTGGAAAATATTTTGATGAGTATTTCAACAATAATATTGTCATTGACAAAAACGCTGATATCTGGATGGGTACCAATATGGGATTGATAAAATACGGTAGTCAAACTGGAAAATTCGATTATTTAGAAAATGAATCAAAAGCTCAAATCGGGAAAGCAGCCGCTAATTATCTTAAATTCGATGCATTTGGAGCGCTGTGGATAGGCACCTCGAATGCAGGATTGCTGAAATATGAACAAAGAGCCTTATTCAAATCCTATACTTATAATAAAGAAGATAAAAATTCAATAACGCCGGGATGGGTGAACATGGTTTATGAAACCGGTGACGGGAAAGTTTGGGCGGGCTCATCAGGCGTGTCAAATTTGACGGGCGGTTTGAATGAATTGGATCTTCAAACAAATACCATCAGCAGTCTTCCATTCAATACGATTCTGCCGGGAACCTGGGCAGCCTATGGTGCATTTGAAAATAAACCCGGTGAATTGCAACTCAATACCAACGCAGGCACCTGGCTTTTCTCTCCAAAAACAAAAGCAGCAAAAAAAATAATGTTCAACGGTCTGGCAGATAGTATTGTCATTAACAATTCCTATAAAGACAGCAAAGGAAATTACTGGTTGTGCACACAGAAAGGACTCTTCAAAAAAAATAATGACGCGGAAACCTTCAGGAGATATGATCTCAGTGTACTTCCCCGCGCAAGTACATTCAGCAATGAAATTACAAAAGCAATGGAAAGTCCGCAACACGGATTGTGGCTGGCTACGAACAATGGACTATTCCTGTACAATTATTCCAATGATAAAATTGAACGGCATGCATTTGATAAAAAAGAGGGTGATATTTTATTAACACAGGATATCAATTCTTTTTATGAAGATGCAGATGGCATGCTCTGGGTAGGCACCTGGCAGGGTGGACTTAGCGTGTACAATTTGAAAACCAGGAAAATTAAAACCTACACACAAAATGATGGTTTGCCTTCTATGTGTATACAGGGCATACTGCCAGATGAAAAAAACAATACACTTTGGCTGAGCACATTTGAGGGGATTAGCCGGATGGATTTAAAAGCAAAACAATTCAATAATTTTTCTATCGCTGATGGAATACAGAGCCAGTTGTTTGCTGATGGCGCTTATTTAAGGACAACCGGCGGTTTTTTTGTGTTTGGCGGCTCCAACGGTATCACGGTTTTTAATCCTGATAATATCAACAAACAATCTACACCACCCATCGTTTTCCTTACAGATTTGAAACTGTTTAATAAATCGGTAGTGCCCGGCGAAAAATCAATTTTAAAAAATCCTGTTTACGATACCAAAGAAATAACACTGGATTATAACCAGAATAACATTTCGCTCGAGTTCATTGCACTTCACTACTCCAATCCTTCAAAAAATAAATACGCCTATAAACTGGAAAACTATGATAACGAATGGCGGGATATAGGAAATCAGCATGCTGCCTACTATCCCAATCTTCCTCAGGGCAAATATATTTTCCATGTAAAAGCTTCTAATAATAACGGCGTATGGAATGAAAAAGGCGCCACACTCAGCATTACAGTAAACCCGCCCTGGTGGAAAACAACGGGGGCCTATATAATGTATGTTTTATTGATTATTGCAGCGGCATTTATTGCAGATCGTTATGTTCGTCACCGGTTGGTACAAAAAGAAAGGGAAAGAAACCAGGCCCGCGAATTAGCACAGGCCAAAGAAATTGAAAAAGCTTATAATGAATTGAAGGCAACACAAGCATTACTCATTCAATCGGAAAAAATGGCTTCACTCGGCGAACTTACCGCCGGCATTGCACACGAAATTCAAAACCCTTTAAATTTCGTGAATAATTTTAGTGATATTAATAAAGAGCTGCTGGTTGAAATGAAAGATGAAATGGAAAAAGGGAATATATCGGATGCGAAAGCAATTGCAGATAATGTAATAGACAATGAAGAAAAAATAAATTACCACGGCAAAAGGGCCGATGCTATCGTAAAGGGCATGTTGCAACACAGCCGCAGCAGCAATGGAAATAAAGAACCAACAGACATCAATGCATTGTGTGATGAATACCTGCGTTTGAGTTACCATGGCTTAAGAGCGAAAGAAAAATCATTTAATGCCTCCATAAAAACTGATTTTGATAATAGTATTGGTACTGTCAATATCATTCCGCAGGATGTTGGCAGGGTGCTGCTTAATTTATATAACAATGCTTTCTATGCAGTGAACGAAAGGCAAAAGGCGGAAGGCGAAGGCCTGCCTACCGGACAGGCAGGGTACAAGGCATTGGTTACTGTTGAAACAAAAAAAATAAAAGACAAGGTTGAAATAAGCGTAACTGACAATGGGGCTGGTATTCCACAAAACATCGTTGATAAAATATTTCAGCCATTTTTTACTACCAAACCCACCGGTCAGGGAACTGGATTGGGATTGAGTTTGAGTTATGATATTGTGAAGGCGCATGCTGGTGAAATAAAAGTGGAGAGTAAACTAAGTGAAGGAACAACATTCATAATAAGGTTACCTGTTGATAACCATAATTGACCGTTCGTTTCATAACGATTTAAATTCACTCACCAATCCTGAAAATGATTAAGTGTATAAGTGAATTTTAAAACAAGAATGCTTTTGTATAATAACCTGGCATAAAACAAATCAATGGTAAGGGTTTTCAATTTTCTTTTTTTATTGGTATGCAGTACTGGTTTATCGCAAACCGGCAACCTGGTTGATAGCCTGAAACAACAACTGGCTGTTACAAAAATTGATACAAACCGTATAAATATCCTGATTGATTTAAGTATCGAATACCGCAATGTCAGTTTGGATTCTTCCACCAGCTATGCAGCACAGGCTTTAACGCTCGCAGATAAAATAAAATTTCTCAAAGGAAAAGGGTATGCACTCAAAAATTTAGGTACCACTGATTATGTCCGGGGAAATTATTATAATACCATGGACTATTATAACCGGGCATTAACTGCATTTGAAGAGCTGAAAGATAATACAGGCATTTCGAATTTGTATAATAATATTGGTGCAGTTTATTATAGCCAGGGTGATAATGAAAAGGGTCTTGAAAACTATTTGAATGGTTTAAAGTATGCAGAATATTCTGGAGATAATTTTAGAACACTCACGGTGCTTTATAATATAGCAGGACTGTACAATAAGCCGGAAACGCAAGAGAAAGCGAAGCACTATTTTTTAAAAGCGGCCGAAATTGCCCGTAAAGTGAAAGACTTTATTACTTTTAGCAGTGTTGCTGTTGAACTTGGCTCGATCTATTACAGTCAAAAGGATACTGCTAAAGCCCTTTTATACTATGCTGAAGCATTGAAAGCAGGCGGTGATAGTTCGCATATTTTTTTGAATATTGGTAAATTATATGCAGGTGAAGGTAATTATTACCTGGCAATAAAAAACCAGGAAAGAGCGCTGAGCCTGTCTGAAAAAAAAGAGAAGGGCAAATTTCTATCCATTAACCCCCTATTAGAATTGGGAAAAACCTATTCTAAAAAAAGAGATTATAAAAATGCCACTGTTTATTTAAAAAAAGCAGAAAATTTTGCGTTGCAATCAGGGATCCAAATGGATCTAAAGAATATTTATAGCAACCTGGCAGCAGTGTATGCTGCCATTCCTGATTATTTAAACACCTATAAATATCAAAACCTACTGGCAGCTATAAAAGACAGCTTGCATAATATTGACATGGATGTTAAAATAACCACGCTTCAATTCAGTAATGTGCTGCAAAGAAAAAAAGACTCAGCCCTTGCAGTAAAAGAAAAGGAAGTCCAAAAACTTAGACTCGACCAGGTCACATCTCAAAATCATTTTAGAACTTACCTATTTCTTGGCGGCCTGGGAATTCTATTAACTGCAGCAATATTTCTTTTCCGTAGCAACCGGCGTAAACAAAAAGTTAATGCCCTGCTTGTACAACAAAAGGAAAAAATTGAACTTACGCTTTCGGAACTTAAGTCCACTCAATCCCAACTGATCCAGTCAGAAAAAATGGCTTCACTCGGCGAACTTACTGCCGGTATTGCACATGAAATTCAAAACCCTTTAAATTTCGTGAATAATTTTTCTGAAGTGAACGCCGAATTAATTGATGAGTTAAAGAACGAAACGCAAAAGGTGGAAGGCGAAAGGAATTCAGATCTTGAATATGAGTTACTGAATGATATTGAAGAAAATGAACGAAAAATAAATCACCATGGCAAACGCGCCGATGCTATTGTAAAAGGGATGTTGCAACATTCACGTACAAGTACAGGGCAAAAAGAGCCAACAGACATCAATGCATTGTGTGATGAATACCTCCGTTTAAGTTACCATGGCTTTAGAGCAAAAGAAAAATCATTTAATGCAACCATAAAATCTGATTTTGATAGTAGTATAGGTACTGTCAATATCATTCCGCAGGATATAGGAAGGGTGCTACTTAATTTATATAACAATGCTTTCTATGCAGTGAACGAAAGGCAAAAGGCTGAAGGCGAAGAGTTTAAGGCAATGGTTACTGTTGAAACAAAAAAAATAAAAGATAGCATTGAAATAACCGTAACTGACAATGGAGCTGGTATACCTCAAAATATCGTTGATAAAATATTTCAGCCATTCTTTACTACCAAACCAACAGGACAAGGAACAGGATTGGGCTTATCTTTAAGTTATGATATTGTGAAAGTACATAGTGGAGAGTTGAAAGTGGCAACCTTGCCTACCGGCAGGCAGGCAAAAGAAGGAGAAGGAACAAGTTTCACTATTCAACTACCGGTAACATAATAATAAAATATGAGAACTACTATCCAATCCTTTCAATCCGATAAATCGTACCTGCCTGACCGGTAGGCAGGATTCAGACAATTGCATGAGGAGAATTAAAAGTGGAGACAAAGGAAACAGAAAGAACAAGTTTTATCATTCAATTGCCATCATAATAAACATCCGATGAGAAGGAATAGCCAATCCTAAAAATCCAATAAATATTATAAATCGTACCTGCCTGACCGGTAGGCAGGGTTCAGACAATTTATGATATTGTGAAAGCACAAGGTGCAGCATTCAATATTAAAATCTAATAGTGAAATGTTGGCGGGTATATTATTCAATTTCTCTTTGCTTGATGACAGTTTTAAAAAAATTGCATCAGTTTTATACAAGTGCCTGATTATCCTAAACGGTGCCTTTACTATAAAAGTTGCTTCATTTTGCTTTATTGTACCCGGTTATTTCTAGAAATTCGTTCCTCTTTCGCCGTGATAAATCAACATATGCGCCATTTGTCATTACTATCTGACCTCCTTCTGTCTTAATGTATTTTGACACAAAATCCAGGTTGACCATGTAGGAATGATGACATCTGAAGAAACTTTGCGTAGAAAGCACTTCCTCATATTCCCCCAAACTTTTGCTGGACACCACTTTTATATTAGTCAGTAAATAAAAAGTGGTGTAGTTACTTTCAGCGTGTAAATAAATGATTTCATGGATAGGAATAAACACCAGACCTTCTAAGGTTGGCACTGCTATTTTCGTAAAAGATTTGCCTGCCTGGGAGGATTGCTTTGCTGTATCATTTTTTCCCGTCTCCACAGCTTTTTTCACCACACTTCTCAAATCTTCTATGTCAATTGGTTTTAGTAAATAGTCAAATGCAGCATGTTTTATTGCTTTGATGGCATACTGATCGTATGCCGTCGTAAATACTATTTTACAATGAATACCTATAAGCTTACTCAGCATTTCAAATCCGTTCATAACAGGCATCTCTACATCTAAAAATACGAGATTCGGGTTGTACTTTTTTATGATTTCGATTCCGGCTTCACCGTTTTCTGCTTCTCCCAATACACTTACCTCAGGACAAAAAATATTTATTTTTTCTTTTAAGGCAATTCTGCCGTGAAGCTCATCATCTATTATTACACAAGTGATCATGCTGTCTGCTTATTTAGATAAACAACTGCGCAAGTACCCTTCGGTTCCCTGCCTTCATATAAATCTTCAATCATCAAAGACGGTTCTTCTTCTTTATTAAACATTTTTATTCTTGATTGGGTAAGCTCCATGCCATAAGATTGACTATTATATTTTGGTATAAGCGTCGCCGATTTTCTGCCGATGCCATTATCAGTAATTTCATATTTAAGTCTTTCACCTTCTAATGAAATGGATATTATCAATTTTCCATTTTTATCCTTCCTGTTTTTTAAGCCATGTAAAATTGCATTTTCTACCAGGGGTTGAACAATCAGCGGAGGCACTGCATATTCACTGTTTGCCAGTGCTTCATCAATCTGGTACAACGTCTCAAATTTATTGCCATTTCTCAGTTCTTCAAGATCGGTATACAGTTTCAGTGATTGAATATCTTTTTGAAGGCTCACAGTATTATTTTTACTACTATCCAGGATATTTCGCAGAAGTTTTGCAAATTTATTCAAATACATAGTGGCTTTATATTTATCATTAGAATAAATAAAAGCATCGATACTATTAAGACAATTAAATATGAAATGCGGGTTTAACTGGGCCTTGAGCGCCTGCATTTCAAAACTTTCAATATCCTGCTGCAGTTGATTGCGTTGCAGAAATATTTCTTTGTTTTCGTACGCCAGCAATTGATTGGCTTTTTGTTTCAACCGGGTTTTATAATAAAAAAATGCAGCCAATAAAATACTTAATAAGATGCCGGTGAGTAAATAGTATTGCTTTTTTTGAAATATTTTTTCCTGTTGAAATGTTTTTAATTCCTGTGCCCTTTTTTCTTCAGCAAATTCTAATGCATCTATTTTACGTGTTATATCTGCGTTAGACAGTGAGTCTTTTGCTATCATGGCAATTTCATAATAAAACATAGCCGAGTCCGTTTGATGCTGCTTACTAAAAATAGTTTTAAGAAAAAGTGCAGATTCTTTTGCAAGCGGATATAGTTTTAATGTATCTGCCAACCGGTAGGCTTCCAGGGCAGATTGTTTTGCTTTATTTAAATCATCCTTTTGATAATAAACTTTAGAACGGCCTAAATAAACAGGTATTAAATCCGGGGTTGAATGATATTGAATTGCTTCTTGTTCAGCCTGCTGGTAAAAGCCCAGTGCCAGTTCATATTTCTTCAGCCTGGCATAGATATCGCCCATAACCGTTTTGATATACCAGCTAAAAAACCGGTTAAAATCGTTTAAAGGTTCAACTTTTAACTTGCTCAAGGCCTGCTGCCCATAATACAAAGCAGAATCTACCTGGTTATTTTTTAAATAATAAACGGCCGTTTTATGAGGATTTCCAAGTACGCCACGACGGTCCTCAGCGCTGTCATGCAGCAGCAGCCTTTCATATTCTTTACTTGCCGCCAGTTGGTATTCAAGCGCTTTAGGAAAATTACCCAGTGTTTCATAGTTCATACCAATAAATGCCTGCGCAGTCAGGTAACCTTCCGGATTTTTACCATCCAGTTCTTTCATGATTTGCTGAAATGTTTCTATCGATCTTACAGCATCACCCACCTCCATTAATGCAAATCCTAATTCATATCTCAACCCAATTGAATTATAACCAACAGCCGGAGTTTTATCAGCCAGGGCAATGGCTTCCCTGATATATTCTATTGATCGGCCATAATTTTTATTTTTCCATATATTATGCAGGTCTTCAAGGATCTTTACCTTAAACGAGTCATTGATATTCTGATGAAGGAGTTGTTGAAGGCTATCGACTTTTCGGAGGACTTCATCCTGACAATAGCACCTGGAGAAGCTTAATAATAATATTATAAAAAGCGTTGTTGATTTCATTATCATACAAAAGTGTACCAACTAAAAATAATCATTTATTATGAGGGAAATAATGTACCCATTATAAATTTCAAGCAGTTGCAAACCTTAATCATTTGATTAATGATTAACTCAATGGCAAACTAATAATAAACGTACAATACTCACCTTCCTTTGATTCCACCGCTATACTGCCGCCATGTGTTTTAGTAATAATATCATAACTAAGCGACAAGCCGAGCCCAGTTCCGCTTCCTGTAGGTTTGGTAGTAAAGAAAGGTTGAAAGATTTTAGATAACACTGCCGGAGGAATGCCTGAGCCATTGTCTTTAATGATAATATCTGCAGATTTATCATGAATAAACGATTGAACGGAAAGTGAAGGGAAATAGGATACACCCAATTTTTTTTTCTTTTCAGTCATGGAATAAAATGAGTTATTAAAAATATTAATTAATACTCTGCCAATATCAGCAGGTATCACTTGCAATGGGGGTATGGCAGGGTCTAGCTCGGTGATGATATTTACGTTGAAGGAATTGTTAGCAGAATCCCGTGGCTCTTTGGCTCTTATAGCATGGTAGCTTAATTTAAGATATTCTTCCGCCAAAGCATTTATATTGGTGTCAGTTTTTTGTCCTGGCTTGGCTTGTGAGTGTTCTAACATGGACCGCACAATGTTTTCGGCTCGTTTGCCATGATGATTTATTTTTTCCAGGTTCTTTTTGATATCCGAAAGAAGGTCAGCTTTCAATTGACTGTTCCCTGCAGCTTCCAATTCTTCAATTAATTCAACACTTATTTCTGAAAAATTATTGACAAAGTTCAACGGATTTTGAATTTCATGGGCAATGCCGGCAGTGAGTTCGCCAAGAGAGGCCATTTTCTCTGCATGGATCAACTGAGTTTGTTTGTCTTTGAGCTCGGTAAGATAGCCGCTTAATTCCTTTTTTTGATCTTCAATCATTTTGTTTTGTTCATTCAATTGATTGATAATTTTTTTGCGGCGTCGGTTATTAAGATACAGAAATACACCGCTAAGCCCAATGAATACGCTCACTAATCCCAGGAGCTTCACTTTATTGTTGAGTTGTAATTCGGTTCGAACGCTTTCTACCTGTTGCTCTTTAAGCAGAAAGTCATAGTGCATAGCTTGTGTCTTCTTGATTTTATCAACTCCAAGCATAGAGTCTTTCACAGCCATAGCAAGGTCATTATACTTTAATGCAAATTCATAGTGTTGCATTCTTTCTGCAACCTGCCGCATGACACCCGCACTTTGAAACATCAGATCGAAATGGGATAACTTTTTTGCCTGTACGTATGCATCCTTCGCATACCTCATAGCAGAATCTAGTGAACCAAATTGTATAAACCATTTGGCGCGTGAAAGACTGACATCAATTATTCTTGATTCGTTATCCCAGGAACCCGCGGATTGCCTGGCTTCATCGAGGTACCATTTTGCTGAATCTTTCTGACCCTTTCGAATATATATTTTCCCCAATAACGTCGTAATCCCGGTTCTGAACTCTTTTTGCCACACTTTATCCAAGGCATTAAGTTCGATATAAGCCAATTGACCATAGATCAATGCCGAGTCCGGATCGTTTTTTTTAAAATAGATTTCTCCAAGATTCCATGGTGTGCCTACAGCAGAATTGGGATCGATCATTCCGGTTTGAGCTTTAACTTTCAATTCAAGCGCATGCCCTGCTTTTGTATAACTTAGTGCTTTATCCAGATCGCCCTGCGCTTTATAATTCATACCAATAAAATGTAAGGCAGTTGCATATTCTATACTCTCCGGCGGTACAATTTTAAATATTTCCTGAAAGGCTTCAATAGATCTTGGGTAGTCATCAATTTTCATATAGGCCCATCCTAACATAACCCACAATCCATAGTCCCTGTTGCTTTTTAGTGTTTTAGCTACAGCAATAGCTTCCTTTATATCGCCGATTGCTTTAATAGGATCAATAGATCCATTAGCTATAGATAGCCAGGCCAGTATGTCAATGCGTGTGGTATCTTTTTTAGGATGCTGCGATAAGACTAACTCAAGGCTATCTGCAATATGTTGTGCAGATTGAGATTGAGCAGGGTATGAAATGCTTAAATGTATAAACAACAATAGCTGAAACCTGCTCCATAACGATAAAAATTTAAAAAGGTTCATGTTTGTATTATAGATTAATGGACAGGTCTAACCAATATGATCTCGGCTGAATAGCTATTGTAAAAAAATTAGCATTGGGATTAGATTGCCTTTTATCGGGGGTAAACTGTTGCTTAGAAAATGTTTCAAATGGAACACCGCTATAAATCGGTGCCGTCCATTCCATTACTCCAAAATTGTTAAACAGGTTATTGACAGTGGCGCGAAGGGTTATTTTTTTGCTTATCGCATACCCAAGATGAAGATCAAACTGACTGAATGCACGCAAATAAAAAGTTTCGCTGGTATTGGCCGCTCTTTTACTGACACGGTACATATTGATATCTGCATACCATCTTTTATTAAAATACGAAGAAGTGAGATTGAATACAATCGGTGGAGCCTGGTCGCTGATTTTTTTGCCTGACCGATCTATAACTGTGTCATCCTGGCGTCCATTGTCTCTTAGATCATAAAACATATATTTATCAGAATAAAACTGTTGTACAACGGCATTGGCCCTTATACTGAAATGAGATGATAATTTAAAATTCCCTTCCAGCTCTATTCCAATAGCATGTACTTTATTATATATCAGGGGTGATGGGTAAATAGCTGCTATAACACCAGTGTCTGACCCAAAGGAGACCTGTGGTACATTAGATAATATACTTAAGAATGGCGTGATGGTAAATTTTGTATTAGCCATTTCATACTTAATACCGCCTTCTAATTGAATAGTTTGCAGCGCTTGTTCTTTCACTAAAGAAGACACTGTCTCATTATTTACATAGTTGCCGACATCCGGTAATTTATTGCCTAATGAATACCGTACATAATAAGCCAGGTGTTCGCTCGCTTTATAATTAAGCCCTCCGCTGATTGAAAAGGTGTTCAGGGTTTTTCTAAATTGTTTTGGCGCATCCGATAACACAATCCTGTTATCATACAGGGTTAAAGGATCCTGGTCAATACCACCGGTTGTTGAATTCACAATTGATTTAGGAACAACAAAAGTATTATTAATACTGAACCACTCATATCTCCATCCCCAGTCGAGATTTAATTTTGGCGTAATATCCCATTGGTGTCCAAAAAAAAATGCATTTTGCGATAGCTTTATATTATTAGAATACACACCCCCTAAGCCATACCATCCTGCACCATTTTGATCGGTCACTTTATTTACAGGGCCACCACTATCCGGTGTGTATTCTATAGAAACTAACCTGGGCCTGTTTTCAATAGTGGTATAACCCTGGGCAGCCGGAGGTGTTAAATAAGATTTATACCTGCCTTTGGATAAAAATAAGCCGGCAGTAAACTTCATTGCTTTGGTAGTTTTAGTTAGGGAACCCTGGTAAGCTATGTCATTTAATTTTGTTTGACTATATGAGAAGGGGGTATAAAATAATGAGTTGGGGGCTATTTCAGATCCCGGTAAATGCAGATCTGAAGTAAATACAAAAGGAACTGGTTGGGTAAAATCAAAAGCCTGGGTTACTGTGCCATAGTTTTGTCCGGACCTTGCATCAAAGAACCTGTATTTTCCTGTGTTGCCCAACAAACCATTGATAGCAAAAAAAGCAATATCGTTTATCTGGAAGGGATATACTATAATGGTGCCATTGGATTCATAGTTTTTATCCGATAACCGGATACCGTGCTGGGTTTTCCATCCTTTACCCAATCGTTGTTCCCAATGTAAACCAATGGATTTCTCCTGAATGTGATTTAGGTTTTTGCTATCAAAGTTAATAGTACGTAATGCTTCCCCTGTTGAAGGTAAGCTTACATGCACATCAGGGATTAAGACAGAACTTGTATTATCAAAATTTCCGGCGGGGAGGGGATGATCAAAATTCCTGGATGGCGTAAACTCAAATGATACCGTTCTGTCCTCCAGCCATTTTACATTTAATTTTATTGAACCGGTAGAGTATGTCTTTTGAATATTACCTTTTATTTGTCCTCCTTTACTTAACGGATAACCAGGATACTTAGCGCCATCAGCATGCCGGTAGTGTCCGCCCACATAATAGGTCCAGGAGCTATCTTTTTTACTTAATGGACCACCCAGGCCTATTTCTAATTTGTAATAAGGGTTCTTGCCATTGCCTTCTAATCCAAAACGCGAGACAATATTACCTTCAAATTTATTGGTACCTGTTTTTGAAATAAAATTGAAGATACCACCAGGCGCATTCACACCAAGTATAGACGCGGAACCACCCCTAACTGCTTCTATTTTTTGAATATTGATATCAGACCTGAGAAATGCATCCGGCTGCAATGTACCGGAAAAGGGAATTATCGGAAGTCCATCTTCCTGCATGGATACATAATAATAACTGCCGTCCAGTATCATACCTCTTGAATATAGACTGTTTGCAATTTCTCCACGCGCAGTATTGACAAAGATTCCGGGTACCATGCGAAGTAATTCTGAAGCACTGTTCGGCACGATATGCTCAAGCTGCGCAGCAGATATAGTAGTGATGGCTATTGACGATTCTATTCTTTTCCGTGCATCAAATACGCCAGTTACTATTACATCACTTAATTGACTTTTGCTTTGCATCAGTCTTATATCAAGAAATTCATTAGTCTTAACAATAATTATTATTATTTTTTGATACCCCAGGTATGAAATAATTAAAGTATCACCTTTGTCAGCACTGATTGAAAACTCGGCTTTTTCGTTGGAGCTGGTTCCAATATTTGTATTTGAGCGCACAATGCTTGCACCAGGTAATTTTTTCCCTGTTACCTGATCTGAGACAGTACCCCTTATTTGTCCAAAACATTTGACAGTGACAAGTACAGCAAAAAAACAGGTAAGTAGTGCTTTCATTTTTTGAAATTTTATCGTTCGTCAAATTTATATTGAATGGATACTCAATTTTCAACCGTTGTGTATCTGGTTCACAATAAAGAATAACTGGTCTAAAAGCCTTTCAATATGGCATGTATGGCTTTGTGGATTTATTGTAATACCCAAAATCAGAACATTCAAAAAATAGGGTGTGACACTCTTAGAGCCAATGGCAGTGAAATTAACTTGGAAACTTAGGAACAAGTTTCACTATCCACTTACCAGCAACTTAGTGATAATGTAAATTATGAGGAGGGCATTGGAAGGGTTCTGTTAAATCTATATAATAACGCATTTTATGCAGTTACTGAAAGGCGGAAGCTAGAAGGCTTGGGCTTGCCGGCCGTCCAGGCAGGATATGAGCCACTTGTATTGGTAAGCAAAAAAAACGATAAAATTGAAATACTGGTGCGCGATAATGGCAACGGCATTCCGCAAAACATCATTGACAAAATTTTTCAGCCGTTCTTTACCACCAAACCAACAGGGCAGGGAACCGGATTAGGATTATCTTTAAGCTATGATATTGTGAAAGCACATGGTGAAGAGTTGAAGGTAGCATCCCTGCCGGATATAGGTACAAGTTTTATTGTTCATCTACCTGTTGCATAGTTATTGTATGTGTTACAACAAATACCCGCATAAAAAATTTCATTACTATACATATCAATCCTGGAAATTTAAATAATAATAAAAATGAAGTGTATCCAATCTGCCTGCCTGCTGTTCACTATGACTTTTTGTTTAATCCAACTAACGTCATTTGCGCAACCTTCCCGTTTCAGCATGGAAAAATATATCAATGAAAAAAAAGATACGCTTTTATACCGACAGTTATTCCCCGATGCCAATAACATGCGCAAATACCCGTTGGTTATTTTCCTGCATGGTTCCGGTGAACGCGGTAAAGACAATGATGCACAATTAAAATGGGGTGTATTGAATTTTGCTACAGACGAAAACATGATGAAGCATCCGGCTTTGGTTATTGCACCACAATGCCCCGAAAATTCAGGTTGGTCCAATTTCTCTAGAGAAAAAACAGGTAGCCTTGCTAAGTTGCAGCCAACTGCCAGCAAACCGATGGAATTATTAATTGGGTTGATACATCAATTAATAAAAACAATGCCTGTTGATACCAATCGTATTTATATTACCGGGTTATCCATGGGTGGCTTTGGAACTTTTGATGCAATAGAGCGTTACCCGAATTTATTTGCTGCGGCTGTTCCTGTTTGCGGTGGTGGTGATACCAGCAGAGCAGCTTCCATTGCTAAATTACCCATCTGGATTTACCAGGGTGCGGAAGATCCGGCGGTTAGCCCTATGTATGCATTGGATATGTTACAGGCGCTTACCAAAGCAGGTGCTCATCCAGGTTTTACACAATACCCTGAGTCCGGACATTTTTCATGGCTGGGTGCTTATAGTGATCCGCTTATGCTGGAATGGCTATTCAGGCAACATAAATAGTATGCATAGACGTAAAAGTTGATTGCTGTACAGCAAAGTTGTCTATAAATATTGATCAATCATCCGGGATAAGCATAAAAAAATACGGGATGAAATTTATCATTGCAGGATTGCTATCATTGTTTTCCGTTTGTACTTGCTTTGCGCAACAGCAATATGCAGACAGCCTCAGGCAACTTCTACATACTGTGAAATCAGATAGTGATAAAGTGGCTGCATTGGAATTGTTATCTAACTATTACGGTAACCTTTACCCGGACTCCGGGGTATATTATGCCGAAAAGTTAATAGTACTTGCAAATCAAAAAAAAGATAATTACGCGGAAATACTTGGTATATTATCCAGGGGGAATGCATTATTGAGGCAAGGTGATTTTGCCGCCGCCATTCAAATGGCTTATAAAAGCCTGGACCTTTCAATGCATTTGATTGACCGCCGCCAGGAAATGCTTTCCCGATCCTACCAGTTTATTGGTGAAATCAATAGCGTAAATAGTAACCCGCAGCAAGCGGTTAAGTATTTAAAAAAATCGATTGAACTGCAAAATCAATCCGGTAAAAAAAGAGAAGATTTTTTTGCCGTTTATTTTGCCATGGCGTTTTCCATGTTGATACAGGAAAAAATGGATTCTGCATTATACTTTGTTTCAAAAGGGCAGGAGCTTTATGCATCAGCAAAAGCGAATAGGAACATACATCCATGGATAGTAGCGGGTAATATATACAGGGCTTCCGGCAACCCTCAAAAAGCGGAAATTTATTTCAGGAAAGGAATCGAACTGGGCAAACAATACAATTGTTTTTTCTTTGTAACTGCAATCAGTAACGATATGGCTGGTTTTTTTTTAGACCAGGGTATGCGCGACTCCTGCCTTAAGTATGCACATGAAAGTTTGTCTTTATCCCGTCAATACCATTACAAAGTTTTCGAAATGTATTCCAGCGGATTACTTTCCTACTTTTATGAGAACAGCAATACAGACAGCACCTTGAAATACCTGAAGATAAATGTGGCAGTGAGAGATGAGATTTTAAATGATGACAAAATCCGGCAGTTCCAGTCGGCAAGTTTTGAAGCAGATAAGAAAGAAACGGCGCTGGAAAATGCAAAAGCCAGGTACAACACACAGTTAAAATTGTATGCAGTAATTAGCGCAGCGCTTCTTCTTTTAATAACCGCTGTTATTTTTTATCGCAACAACCGTCATAAACAAAAAACCAATAACCTGCTGAAAGAAGAAAAGGAAAAAGTTGAAGATGCTCTTGTAAAATTAAAATCCACACAGGCATTGCTGATCCAATCAGAAAAAATGGCATCATTGGGAGAACTCACCGCAGGTATTGCACACGAAATTCAAAATCCCTTAAACTTTGTCAATAATTTTTCTGAAGTAAACAAAGAATTATTAA
>JBBQZZ010000023.1:0-40468 GCA_038207265.1 Chitinophagales bacterium
ACTGGCCTGCACATATAACTGCAAAAATTGTCATCGCTTCAGCAGCCCTGTTTACGCCTGTTCTCCATCCTTGCCTGAATAATAAAAGAATAGCGGATATAAGAGTTCCGGCGTGACCGATCCCGATCCACCACACAAAGTTGGTGATATCCCATCCCCAGCCGATGGTATGGTTAATATTCCATTGCCCGATGCCATACGTTACTTCCCTGTAAACAGAATATACCCCAAACAACAAAAGACCAATAGCAATGGAAAAGCCAATCCACCAAAGCATTCCGGGTTTTACTTCTACGGCTCCTATAATGTCTTCAGTTACCTGGTGATAATTTTTATCTCCGTCGATTAAAGGCTCCCGCAGTTGCGATTCGTATTTTAATAATGACATACTTTATTTAGCTTTTAGCCATAAAATGAAATCTGTATTTATAAAATAATTTCAAAAAAATTATTTAAGTGTGCTCCTCTTCCTTTTTTAAATTGCCTACTGCATGATCGGTATTCCTAACTTTTACAAGGTAATTCACATTACTCAGCACATGAAGCTCTTCAAGCACATAGTATTTTCTTTCCTTTTGTTCACGCGCTCTTAATTGTGCAATCTTACTATCCTTATCATTTACATTACCAAACATAATAGCATGAGTTGGACACGCCTGCATACAAGCGGTTTTTACTTCCTGGTCCCTAAGAGGCCGATCCTCTTTCTTAGCGCTTAATTTCCCTTCCTGTAAGCGTTGCACGCAGAAGCTACATTTTTCCATTACACCCCTTGAACGAACTGTGACATCAGGATTGAGTACCATCCTGGTTAAATCATCATTCATCTGCATTACGCTCTCATTCATATCAACACCAACTATAGGTAGCTGATTATCTTTAAAACTATCTGCTCCATTGTAATCCAACCAGTTAAAACGACGAACTTTAAATGGGCAGTTATTGGCGCAATATCTTGTACCAATACAACGGTTATAGGTCATCTGGTTCAGTCCCTCACTGCTATGGTTAGTTGCTGCAACCGGGCAAACGTTTTCGCAGGGAGCATTATCACAATGCTGACAAAGCATGGGTTGAAAAATAGTCTGGATGCTATCTGCATCATTGGGGTTACCACTGAAATAACGATCAATGCGCAACCATGCCATATCGTGAAAACGCAACACTTCACTTTTTCCTACTGTTGCCACATTATTTTCTGCAGTGCACGCTACCACGCAGGATCCACAACCAAAGCAACTGTTTAAATCAATGCTCATGCCCCATTTAATACCGGGCTTATCGTAATATGGATAAGGCGATCCTTCTTTGTCAAAATTTTCCAGTCCGCCAAAAGGTTTCAGTTCTTTATTTCTTTCTTCCAGGATTTCTCTTGGATTCTTTTTGAAATTCTCTAATGTTACTTCCTTTACCACTTCTACCCGTCCCTCATAAGAACTATGCGTTTGTGCCTGTGCAACCTTATATTTTTCCGTGGTCAGTTCAATACTTACATCGCTGATATTCCATTCGCCATTCAATGCAAATTGATAAACATTTTTTCCAGCGCCCACTGTTGCACGTCCAGACTTTTCATTTCTTCCATAACCAACTGCAATAGCAATGGTATTTGTTTCAATGCCCGGAATAATCAATGCTGGTAAAGTAATTTCTTTATTACCTGCTTTAATTTTTAACACTGGTTTACCTGGGTTAACTTCAAATGTGTCCGCTTCTTTGCGGTCATTGATATCGACACCCAGTAATTCTTTTCCAAGTGCCGGGGAAAGGATAACATAATTGTCCCATGTTGCTCTGGTAATGGGATCGGGTGTTTCCAGGAGCCATGGATTGTTTGCCTGGCGGCCATCGCCCAATACCGGTTTTTGATATAAAACCAATTCGTATTTACCGCCTTTCTTAATTCCGCTGATAGCAGTAATAGCATCCGCAACCTTTGCACTAGTAAAGGTAGCAGCCGTGGCAGCGGCTGGTTCTGATTCAACTACCCCGTTCATCAATGCTTTTTCATAAGCAGCTTCACTACCCGTTTTCCCAACCCAATAAGTTTTGAAATAATCATGAAATCCGGTTGTGTTGCCGGACCATTTCAATAATGTATCCTGCAACTGCCGTGTTTTAAATAATGGGTTGATGGTAGGCTGCATCATACTGAAATAACCAGGCTTTGCTTCCGCGTCGCCCCAGCTTTCCAGGTAATGATGCGCCGGTAATACATATTTAACCAGTTCAGTTGTTTCATCCATTCTTTCATTGAAAGAAACAGTTGTCTTTACTTTCTTAATTGCGGCTTTAAATTTTTCTGCATCAAAATAATCATAAGCAGGATTGGCATCATAAATTAATAATGAACCAATTTTGCCTGCTTCCATATCACTTACCAAAGTAGCCATATCTGCATCAGTTCCCTGCTTTGTAAGCAATGGGGCTGACCAATTGATGGTAGTACCATTTGCGCCAATGGCTTCGTTGATTGCATTTACAACAATCTGAACATTTACATTATTGCTGTCAGAAACAACCAATGATGCGCCTTTATTTGCCAGCAAATCTTTTGCAACTGTTGCAATTCCTTTTTTTACTTTTTCATTTACACCTGCAATGGCCTGACCATTCAATGCATTTAATAAAGCAACTGCAACTGCACCTGCTTCAGAAGGCTTATGAGTAAATCGTTCGTCTGCATTGGCGCCCGTCATGCTGATCATACTTTCAAATTGGTAATGCTTGCTCATTTCCGGGTTTTTCTCATTGATCTTGCGAAGTGCAGCATAACCACGCTGTTGTTCTACCGGGTTCAACCAGGCGCCCAGGAAATCTGCCCCCAAGCTTACAATTACTTTTGCTTTTTCAAAATGATAAGAAGGAATCATTTTCTTACCATAAGATGCCTCATTGGCCATTAATAAACTGCTATATGAAATACCATCATATTGCACATGACGACTACCCGGGTATTTGGCTAAAAAATCAGTAATGATCTGTTTGCTGGTAGGTGAAGTGATTGTAGGAGTTAACAATACTACTGTTGAACCGGCTAATGCATCGCCCACCATTTTATCAAAAGCATCAAAAGAACTTACTTCTTTACCATCAGCCAATGGATAACGCAAACGCGCAGTATCGTATAGATCAAGAACGGAAGCCTGCACCCTTGCAGATGTTCCGCCTTTAGTAAGGCCGGACAATTCATTTCCCTCAATTTTGATCGGACGCCCATCTCTTACTTTAGCAACAACAGGAATAACATCACTGCCAGAAACATAAGTAGTGGCATAATAATCAGACACACCAGGAATCAAATCCTGTGGCTTGTTTACATAGGGAATAACTTTCCTTACCGGCGTTTCACATCCTGCGGCGATAACAGCAGCTGCAGTACTAAAGCCCACATATTTTAAGAAATCCCTGCGCGGTGTAGTAGCATCGGCTATGCTATCCATTCCTTCAAACGGCAATTCTTCACTAAACTCGTCTTTGGCTTTTTGTTGAAAAGCTTCCGAATTGTTTAACGCTCCAAAATTTTGCCAGTACTTTTTGCTCATAATATGATGATTCGATAATGTGTGTCGCTAATATGCTGATTCGTGTATGAAAATGATATTAAAAATACCATCAGACCTGGGCCCGACGCGTAATACTTAATAGTGACATTTCTGACATTCTGTACCGCCAATCATTTCAACGGTTACACTGTCAACCTTTTTATTCTTTATATCGTTGTGAAATTTCTCGTAGATACTGTAAAACTTATTGCCTTCGCCGGTTTCTGCATTGTAAAAGTTTACTTTGCTTTCCCGGTGGCAGTTGATACACCAACCCATGCTTAAATCAGCAAATTGTTTTACTTCGCCCATTTCCTGTATTGGACCATGGCAGGTTTGGCATTGTACTTTTCCTGCACGTGTATGTTGAGAGTGATTGAAATAAACATGATCCGGCAGGTTATGAATTTTGGTCCACTGAATGGGATTTTCTTTGCCGGTATATTTTTTTGCTTTTGGATCCCAGCCGGAAGCCGCATAAATTTTTTGAATTTCCGCAGTTCCGTTCACTTCAGTACCATCTTCACGGTATAATTTTTCACTCGTTGCACTATATTCATTGATAGCCATGTGACAGTTCATGCAAACGTTTACTGAAGGAACATTTGCATGTTTGCCTTCATATGCGCCACCATGACAATACAAACAACTTACCTGGTTGGTACCTGCATGTACTTTATGAGAATAGTAGATGGGCTGCTCTGGTTGATAATCCTTATTTCTACCCAATCCAATAGCACCTTGAATAGTATAATAACCGCCAACAATAAATAAAACAACCGCGAAAGTTGCTATATAAGCCTTATTTCGATAGAAGGGAACTGGCTCTGCTGCCGGTATACCTTCGCGATCGTCTGATAATTTTTTAAGATTGCTGTTAACCTGTAATAATATAAGCGTGATAACCGCCAGAATCAAAGTAAGAATGCCATATAATAATGAGTTGTCGCTTTGGGGTGCTGCAGTACCAACGGGTCCTTCAACTACAGGTGCTTTATATGTTTCTACATAATTTAGTATCGCATCAATCTGCGGGTCGGTTAAACCGGTAAACAAGTTCATCGGCGTCTTATTCCGCTCATTGAACAATTTGGTAAAATAAGGATCACCTGAAGCCAGAACTGCATTGTTATTTCTAATCCACGCGTACAATTTCTTTTTCTCCGGAACTCTTTGTGTAACCCCTTGCAGAGCAGGACCGGTTCCATCTTTAATAGGGTTGTGACAGGCCGCACAATTGTTGGCAAATAAAGTCTTGCCATCTTCCTGCGCAGAAACAGTAAAACCCAGTGATAAAACGATTAAAAAAACCAGACTGAAAAAGAATTTTTTGGCGATCGGTCTATGATGAATCATAAGCTCTGTAATATCAAGTAATAATGTAGATAATGGTACTTAACCGGTTGCAAAAATAAGTCAGGATTTTAACAAAATATCAACATGCCGAAATTTTTTTTTCCCGCGTCCGGCGTGGGTTTCAGCCGATTGTGTAATATTTGTTTTGATTCATGTCATGAATTTGTCAACAGTTTTGTTCATGAAAAATTGTTAACGGCTATTACCTTTATTAAGATCCAAATTTATGTGCGGTATATGTTCAAACGTCTGATGAAAAAGTGGAAAGTGAATGGCTGGCAGCTATTCTGCATCCTTTGTGTGTTCGCAATCACAGGTTCTGTCACCGCATATCTGTCAAAAATTATTACGTCCTGGCTCGGGATGAACGAAAGCACTTTCTGGATTTGGAGACTACTGGTTCGTTTGGCCGTTCTTCTATTTGGATACCAGATTATCATACTTATCGTTGCGTTGGTGTTCGGACAATTTCATTTTTTCTGGAACTATGAAAAAAAGGTTCTTCGTTGGTTTAGAAAACTGGTTTCCGGCCGCAAGCCACTTATATTTTTTCTGCTTAGTGCGCAAGACATGTATACTCTTTTTTCCACTAGTTTTGACGCATGACAAAGATTGCCATTTTTGCGTCCGGAACAGGAAGCAATACTCAAAACATCATTGATTATTTTCGTCATCATCCCGGTATTGCAATAGGTTTGATTGTTACCAACAAACCAGGCGCAGGGGTTTTGGAGATTGCAAAAAAAGAAAACGTGCCCACCCTTATAATAGAAAAAGAACATTTCTTTTTTGGAGATGCATATACGGGCAGCCTGCGCGAATGGCAGATTGATTTTATTGTACTGGCTGGCTTTTTATGGAAGATCCCCCCGCAACTGATTGCTGCTTATCCAAACAAGATGATCAATATACATCCGGCACTTTTGCCAAAGTATGGCGGTAAAGGTATGTTTGGCAATCGTGTACATGAAGCAGTAATAGCTTCCGGAGATAAAGAAAGTGGCATCAGCATTCATTATGTGGATGATCATTATGATCACGGCCATATTATTTTCCAGTCTTCCTGCGCCGTTGATGAAAAGGAAACTCCTGCTACGCTGGCGCAAAAGATACAATCACTGGAACATGAGCATTACCCGGTTGTTATTGAAAAGCTGGCCCAACTGTAAAATCATCGTTAAAAGAACCATCAAACGGCGATAGTTAATCAGGTTGTCTTAATATCACCGCAGAAAAATCAATTTGACACATTTACACAGGCAGATATTATTTTTTTTTACAACGGTATGCTACCTGGTATTGCAGCAAACAGCTACAGCGCAAATAAAAATAAGCGGTACTGTTTACGATATCAGCCGCAAACAAACTGTTTCATCTGTAAGTGTAATGAGTAGTTCAGGTGCCGGGACTGCTACTGATTCAAACGGCGTTTATACTATTGTTGTTCGTGAAACCGATTCCATCTGGTTTTCATACCTGAATAAACCCACGCCAAAATTTCCGGTTGCAACCATTGTCAACCCCAATGCATTTGATATCTCACTGCATGTGCCGGTTACGGAATTAAGAGAAGTGCGTGTAAAGCCTCGTGATTATAAACTGGATTCAATTGAAAACCGCCGTACTTATGCGAAAGCTTTTGAATTTCAAAAACCGGGATTCAAACTTTCATCGCCCCCTTCCAGCGGATTTGGTGTAGGGTTGGACCTGGATGCATTGATCAATATGTTTAATTTTAAGCGAAACAAGCGCATGCTTGCTTTTCAAAAACGCCTGATACTGGAAGAACAGGATAAAGCAATTGATCATCGGTTTACAAAGCCACTGGTTAAAAAAATCACCCATATGAACATCCCGGAACTGGATGAATTCATGAAACAGTACAGACCTTCTTATGATTTTACGATGACAAGTACTGATTACGAATTTGCGGAATACATAAAACTGGCCTGGCTGGAATATAGAAAAAGAAAATAGCTCACTTCTATCCGCCTTTACATTTTTTGAGACAAAAACAAAGTAATTTAACGTTGCTTAACAGCTTTCGTTTATGAGCAATGTACACAATGAACTCAAAAAAGAGTTTCAGTTAGAAAGAATGATCCTTTTTAGCGATGCCATTTTTGCAATTGCCATTACACTCATGGCCCTCGAAGTAAAGATACCTCCGCTGGAAGATAATGTGACAGACAAAATATTGTTAAGCACCATGGGACCGATCATCTTTAAATTTATAGGTCTAATCATCAGCTTTTTTATTATTGGCATATACTGGACCGTTCATCACCGCATCTTTGTTTATGTTGAAAATTATGACCAGCGACTACTATGGCTTAACCTGTTTTTTATTTTCTCTATCGTATTAATGCCATTCAGTTCAGGTATATATGGTGAGTATTTTCACCGGATTGATTTACTGGTTCCCTATGGAATCTATGTTTTTAATATAGTGCTTACGGGTTATTTCAATTACCTGTTATGGGATTATATCAGCAATCCGAAAAACAAATTGGCTACGCCGTTGCTAACGCCTGCCATCAGGGCACTGGGAATGAAAAGATGCTTTATTACGCCGGCTATTTTTCTTGTGTCGTTTATTATTGCCATTTTTGTTGGCGTGAGTATCTGGTTTGGTGTCATTTCAAGATTTTTGCTCATGTTCATTCCTATTGGAATTGGCTTGATACAAAAGGATCATAAAAAACGTCAGCTGGCAACCGCTGATTAATTCATTCAAAAAATATCAAAATGAAAATCAGCAAAGGCAAGAATCACTTGCTTATCTTTTTCCTGATCTCTTTTTCCCTGCCTTCCTTTTCGCAGGTCACTCCCGGATTTGTGATCGATAGCCTAGACAATTATGTAAACAGCGCCATCAAAGAATGGCAGGTACCCGGTGCAGCTGTGTGCATTGTTAAAGATGGAAAAATTGTAGTGATGAAAGGTTATGGCGTGAAAGAGTTAAATGGCAATGACAAAGTGGATGAAAACACTTTGTTCATGATTGGCTCTAATACAAAAGCATTTACGGCTACTGCATTGGCATCGCTGGATGCACAAAACATGCCTGCGGGACAGGCAGGAAAATTCTCACTGGATGATAAGGTTACCAAATGGATACCTTCATTTAAACTGGACAATGCAGCGGCGGGTGAACAAGCAATTATCCGCGATCTGCTTTGTCACCGCATCGGTTTTCAAACTTTCCAGGGAGATTTTACATACTGGACCAGTAATCTCTCACGGCAAGCTGTAATCGAAAAAATGAGTCACATAAAAGCTGTTTATCCTTTTCGCACCAAATGGGGATATACGAACGCCGCATTTTTAACCGCCGGCGAAATCATTCCAAAAGTAACCGGCCTGCAATGGGAAGATTATATAAAAGAAAATATTTTTATACCGCTGGGTATGACCCAAACACTGGCATTGACCAAAGATTACCCGGCAGCCCCTAATAAATGTCAGCCTCATACAATGGTGGATGGTAAATTGGTAAAAATCCCTTATTGTATGATTGATAATCTTGCACCTGCGGGCAGCATCAGTTCCTCCGTAAATGATATGAGCAAATGGGTCATGATGTTATTGAATGATGGAAAACTGGATGGTAAACAAATCATACCGGCATCTGCCATTGCGCAAACCCGGTTGCCTCATTCTATATTGGGCAATGGTGGTTATTTATACAATAAAGGACATTTCTCTTTGTATGGATTGGGTTGGTTCCTGGAGGAATACAGCGGAAGAAAAATTGTATCACACACCGGTGGTGTAAATGGATTTGTAACCAGTGTTACACTGGTGCCAGAAGAGAAATTAGGCATTATTGTTTTCACCAATACGGATCAAAACAATTTTTATGAAGCATTGAAATGGGAAATCATGGATGCTTATCTCGGCAACCCATATCGCAATTACAGTAAGGTTTACCTGGGTTTCAATACGGGTCAAATAAATAATGAGGCAAAAAAGGATAAAATTTTAAAAGACTCCGTTATCTTAAAATTAAAGTCTGAGTTACCGCAAATATCTTACACGGGTAATTATTTTAATGACGTATATGGTGATATGAAAGTTGTCATTGAAGACAGTGAACTGAGAATGAAATTCTCTCACCACCCAAATATGTATGCCAAATTAGAATCACTGGGCGGCAATCGCTTTTATGTAACTTTTTCCGATCCAATTTTCAGCAAAGCCATCTTTCCATTTAAGGTAAAGGCTGGAAAAGTAACAGGCGTTACTGTAAAAGTAGCCGACTTTGTAGAATACAATCCTTATGAATTTGTAAAAAAATAATACTCTAACTGATATCATAAAACGCAGTTTTATTATGGAAGATCAGCAGTTGAATCTTGGCATTGGCAGCAGGTTACAGCATGTGCAGTTCGGACCTGGTGTTGTAGTGGGTGTTAAATATGCAACTTATCTAATTTCATTTATCCATCACGGGATGAAAGAAATTGATAAAACCGACAATAAGCTGGAAGAGATCATGCCAGAAAATATAACCACCGAAGTAGAAACAACCGCGGCTGTTGAAAAGTCATTGCTGAAAATATTACGCCAATGGTCAGACACAACAGAACTGGTGCCACTGGGTGATCGCTGGTTAAATGGAACGATGTTATTGCAACCTGCAGATAAAACCCAGAAACCAAAAGAGATTCCCATCGATATTTTCTTTCATAAAATAGTGATGTTGCGAGATCGGTTGCGGGTAATGGAACAACAAATCAATGCGCATAAAGTATTGACCGATGAAGAAAAAGTAAGCCTGCAGCAATACATCACCCGTATTTACGGTTCACTCACTACCTTCAATGTGTTATTTAAAAACAAGGAGCATTGGTTTATTGGCGATAAAGGAGGTAAAGAAGATTGAATTTGATGAGACCCCAACTGGTTTTAGTTCGTACCAATATCTTTCGACATAACTTATCATTATACCAAAACTAACACATGAAAAAGCTTTTTGCATTCATTACTATTTTTTTTATTTGCTCAACTGCCGTTAATAGCCAGCCTTACAAAAAATTACACGAAAAAGCAATTGTGGTAGATACACACAATGACGTATTATCAACCGTCACGCTTAAAGGATTAAATATTGAAGACGATTTAACCGGCAAAACACATTCAGATATTGCCAGGTTTAAAAAAGGAGGTTTGGATGTTGAAGTTTTCTCCATCTTCTGCGACGAACGTTTTGGAAAAGACACTGCTTACAAATTCGCAAACATCGAAATTGATTCTCTCTATGCAATTGTAAAAAGAAATCCATCGAAGATGATGCTGGTTAAAACACCTGCCCAGTTGGCGGAAGCGGTAAAACAACATAAACTGGCTTGTATGATGGGTGTTGAAGGAGGTCATATGATAGAAGATAAGATTGAAAACCTCAACAGTTTGTTCGAAAGAGGAGTACGTTACATGACACTGACCTGGAACAATTCAACCAGCTGGGCCAGTTCAGCAAAAGACGAAACCACCGATACGACAGGAATGAAGAAAGGCCTGTCTGATTTTGGCAAACAGGTTGTAAGAAGAATGAATGAACTTGGGATGTTGGTAGATCTGTCGCATGTTGGCGAGCAAACTTTCTGGGATGCGATTAAAATTTCAACCAAACCAATCATTGCATCACATAGCTGCTCATACAGCCTTTGCCCGGTATTCCGTAACCTGAAAGATGAGCAAATAAAAGCCGTTGGTAAAAATGGTGGTGTTATCCATCTTAATTTCTATTCCGGGTTTGTTGACAGTAACTATATGAAACGCAAAGAGGTCTTTCTGGGTACACACAAAACAGAAACAGATTCACTCAAAGCATTGAAATGGGCCGCGTATGAAATTGAAGAATGGATTTCAAAAAAATACAAAGCTGAAGCAGATGCATTGCGGCCGCCATTATCATTGTTAATGGACCACCTCGATCATATTGTGAAATTAATAGGCGTAGATCATGTTGGCCTGGGTTCTGATTTTGATGGCATTGAATCTGCGCCGCAGGGGCTGGATGATGTGACAAGTTTTCCATTGATCACAAAAGCGCTGATGGAAAGAGGTTATAATGAAACTGATATTCAGAAAATACTCGGCGGAAATTTTATCCGGGTATTCAAAGCCAATTCAAACTAAGCTGCATTCGTTTTATATTTTCAGACCATTGATGGTAGCATAAGTTTGCAAACATTGAAATTGCCGCAACAATAAATCAACGGTTATGCAGTCAACAATAAACCCGGTTCAAAAAAGAATTGAATCCATTGATATTCTCAGGGGAGTAGTAATGGTTATTATGGCACTTGACCATGTTAGAGATTATTTTTACATCACGTCCAACACAGATAATCCTTTAAACTTAGCAACAACAACACCGTTCTTATTTTTCACACGCTGGATCACCCATTTTTGTGCGCCGATATTTGTTTTGCTTTCGGGTGTTTCTGTTTATTTACAAAGTCAGCGAAAAACAAAAAAAGAATTAAGCGCGTTCCTTATTAAACGTGGATTGTGGCTGATCTTACTGGAGTTAACCGTTGTGTCCTTTGCCTGGTCTTTCAATCCACATTACCAGTTTGTCTTTTTACAGGTTATCTGGGCCATTGGTATCAGTATGACAATACTGGGTTTGTTGATTTGGTTACCTTTTAATTTTATCCTTGTAACGGGGCTGTTGATTTTCTTCGCGCATAATTTGCTTGATATTCCTGAATCGGCAAAAGATTATACACCCAATCTTTTCTGGGACCTGTTACACCACGGCAATTTTGTTGTTTATCCTTATGCGGATCATCACGCCGTATTTTTGGCTTATGCGTTTTTACCATGGACCGGACTGATGTTACTTGGATATTGTGCAGGTATCTTTTTTACTCAACAATTCTCTACGTTAAAGCGCAGGAAGTATTTTATGCTGATTGGTACAGGACTTATAATGTTTTTTATTTTAGCCAGGTTTATTAATGTTTATGGCGATCCGGTCCACTGGCGTATTCAGAAAAACGGATTGTTTACAGTATTGTCTTTCCTGAATGTAAATAAATACCCGCCTTCTCTATTGTACATGAGTATGATAACCGGCTGTGCATTTCTATTCCTGGCATGGATTGAAAAAATACAAAACAGATTTACCAATATTATGGTTATCTATGGACGGGTGCCTTTCTTCTATTATATACTTCATATTTACCTGGTCCACCTGCTTGCTGTGGTTGCATTTTTCGCAAGGGGGCATTCAGCAGAAGAGATCGCCAAAACCGGGACAAAATTTCCTTTCTATTTTGTAATACCCGGCGAGGGTTATGGACTCGTTGTAGTTTATTTAATCTGGATGGCAGTGGTAGTGGCGTTGTACCCATTGTGCAGTTGGTACAACAATTATAAAACCAGTCACAAAGAAAAATGGTGGTTGAGTTACCTGTAACGGTCAGCAGCAACCGCATTTAATAGAAAATTGGATTTTGAAAACTTCTTTTGATATGAATACACTTGCGAAACCCAGGATTACATCGATTGATTTTCTGAGGGGGTTCATCATGATTATTATGGCGATTGACCATGTACGTGATTATTTACTGGCAGATTCCTTCTTATATGATCCGGTCGATCTTGGGAAGACAAGCGCGGCGCTTTTTGTTACCCGCTGGATTACCCATTTTTGCGCACCCATATTCATGTTACTCGCCGGCACGTCTGCCTATTTGATTGGCCAGAAAAAATCGAAGAAAGAGTTATCCGTCTTTCTTGTTAAACGTGGTTGCTGGTTAATTTTCCTGGAAATGGTTGTGGTAAATTTTGGCTGGAATTTTAATATAAAATTCCCCATGATTTTATTCATTACTATCTGGGCATTGGGCGTATGCATGATTTTACTTGCCGCATTGATCCATTTGCCAAAAAAATTCATCCTTGTATTTTGCATCGCTGTTATTGCGGGTCATAACCTGTTTGATGGTTTTCATGTGCAGGGAAATACATTTCCTGCTTTTGGATGGGCCCTATTGCATGATCAACAATTTTTTACCTGGCACAATGAAATACTATTGGTTGGTTATCCCCTTGTTCCATGGATTGCTGTAATGCCGCTGGGTTATTTAATGGGTGAATGGTATGCAATTGGTTATGATGCCGGCAAAAGAAAAAAGAATTTACTTACAACAGGATTTGCTGCTATATTCTTATTTATCGTTTTGAGAACATTGAATGTATACGGCGATCCTTACAAATGGAGTCATCAAAGCAGTCCTTTATTTACATTGCTCTCCTTTATAAGAGTGACCAAATATCCTCCTTCGCTAATGTACTTATTGATAACACTGGGATCGGCTTCGCTTTTCCTCGCTTTTACAGAAAAAATGCAAGGAACTTTTGTAAAGCTCGTATCCGTTTATGGAAGAGTGCCGATGTTTTATTATCTCATACATATTTACATCGTGCATCTTGTCGCAATGATTGCTTCCGCATTTTCTGCTCATGAAGACTGGCATACATGGATACTTACAAAACCACTTTGGTTTACCCGTGGTTTGCAAGGTTATGGATTTACATTACCGGTTGTATACCTGATCTGGATAGCGGTGGTGGTTGCTTTGTATCCACTGTGTAAGCGCTATGATGCATATAAACAGTCACACAAAGAAAAATGGTGGTTGAGTTATTTATAAATCTGACGCTGGATGTATTTTGCAAATCATCAGGTTAATAGCCGAAAACTATTTTTAAAAACGTGTTGCAACAATCAATGATTTTATGCACTAAACTTCCAGTGCGTTTAATTTACGGAAGATAATCTGAGAATTTGTGCCAGTTCATCAATATGATCTGTGTTAATATAATCAACTCCCCATTGCATCAACACTTTCCATGCGTCTATGTTATCTGGTGCTGCCCAGAAACGAATGGGCTTTTTGAGATCATGTATTTTTTTGATTGTTGCACTTACTGTTTGCTTCTCATTATCTGACATAGGCTGCTTTCCATCCCATTTGCTGAATTTAGTCAGCGGAGCACTTATCATCGCAATCTTCGCTAGTGCGGTGGTGCTATAAATGCTATCTGTTTCCCCATCAAACCAAATAAAAGATGGATAATTATTATAAGTAGCTGCATTTGGACGATTACCGGAGATAACAAACTTAAGGGTTGAGGTATTTACCAGTTCAGGATATTTTTCAATCAGTGAAATGAGTTTCTTCAATGAGGGTTCTGCTTTTGTCTTCACATCAATCATTAATTGTAGCGTACGCGAGTGATCGGCATACACATACCCATTGTTCTGCCGGATACAACTTACCAATGGAAAAAGATACAAAGTATCCAGGCTTTTGTTTGGGTGCTTAAGATCTTCCATATTATGTCCTACCCAGAGATTGGAACTGTCTTCCAGCAATAAAACATCCGCTTCAATACTACCGTACTGCAGGTTATAAGCATTCCAGAAAATTTTGGGCTGTGCATAGTTGTTATGCGAGTGCGCATTGGAAGTGGAATAATGCAGCGGCTGGGTATAACCGCTGGCATCTATGCAAATACAAAGAAACAGCAGTGAAATGATGCGCATGAGTAAATTTACCTGATTTTAGTTCAAATCTTTTCCTTACCGTCAACAACTTAACCGGACATTAAAAGAATGTTTGATTTTTTCCTGCCCCAATTAATTAGAAAAACCTGTGCCTTTATTTCAGAATGCGAAATTGAATCATATACATATTTTCTTTTATCTTCAGTGAAGTTTGATATATAATGCGAAATGTGCAGGAATATGATTTTGAATTATCGGTTAATGCCATAATAATAAAATTACCTGCAAACGCTTAAGTCACCATAAACACCTATTCAAACATTCAATCATGAGAAAAAAATCAGTTTCATCTTCTATGCTTCTTATTGTGTTAACCAGTCTGAGCATTTTTGGGAGTCATCTTTTAATGGCCCAAACTGCAAAAGCGAAAAAAGAGGGAAAGGTTCATCTGGCCATGCCGGCTTATGAAAAATACATTGATGAAAAAACTGATGCACATCTGAAAGAATTCATCGAACTGGTTTCTATTCCAAGTATTTCATCCATGCCGTCGCACAAAGCAGATGTACAAAAAACAGCCGAATGGATTGTGCGTAAACTTCAAACAATCGGAATGACCACTGCACAAACAATCGCTACCGAAGGAAACCCGGTGGTTTTTGGCAGTTGGGACAAAGCACCGGGCAAACCAACAGTGTTGATTTATGCGCACTATGATATTCAGCCCGTGAAAGACGCTGAATGGGATATTCCGCCATTTGCTCCAAAACTGGTGGATGGAAAAATTATGGGGCGCGGCGCGAGTGATGATAAGAGTGGTGTAATGATTCCTATCTGGGCCATTGAAACATTGCTGAGTAAGGATGGCAAATTACCCGTGAATGTAAAATTGATATTTGAAGGAGAGGAAGAAATGGGCAGTATCCATTTCAACCAGTTTCTTACTGCCAACAAAGAATTATTGAAAGCAGATTTTGCATTGAATGCCGATGGCGGCCAGGAAAACGACAACGACCCCTCTATTGTAATGAGTTTAAGAGGCGCCACAACAATGGAGTTTACCGCAAAAACTGCCGATTTGGATGGCCATTCGGGTGAATATGGTGGCAAAACACCCAATGCCGTTGTTGCATTGTCCCAAATCATTGCTTCTCTTTTTAACAAGGAAGGCAATGTAGCAGTGGAAGGATTTTACGATAAAGTAATTCCCTTGACTGCCGCTGAAAAAATTAAATTAAAAAAGGTTCCTTATAATCCTACCAAAGACATGAAATACCTGGGCACAACAGCAGAAGTTGGTGATACTAATTATTTGCCGCTTGAAAGAACCTGGTACAGGCCCACCCTCGAAATTACCGGTATGCAGGGCGGCTATACAGCCGCAGAAGGAAGTTCCAATATTATACCCGGCAAAGCCTTTGCAAGAATTACCTGCCGGTTGGTAGAAAATCAAAATGGTGCCGAAATAAATGAATTAATTATAAAGCACATCAAAAAATATTGCCCGGTAGGTGTTACCCTTTCCTTTAAGCCAAGCGGCCATTTTGCAAGACCCATGAAATTTCCGTCCAACACAAAAGCATTTACCTATGTTGCCAATGCATTGAACTATTATTACGGCAAACAACCTTTGGAAACCGCCACGGGTGGAAGTGTTGGCGCTTTGACAAATATCAGGGAGCAATTGGGTTTGTACGCCTATTCACTGGGCTTTCAGCAACCCGACGAAAAATGGCATGGTGCCAATGAATTTTTGAGAGTATCCAGTATACGAAAGGGCCAATTGATTTATTGCTATTACCTGGCGCAGCTTGCGGAAGAAGAAAACAATAAAAAATAAATTCCTGCCAGTCAAAACAGTTGCCTAATACTTTTGATAGCGGACAGTGATACTAAGTTTACCTGAAAAATTATTGGCGTGGTTAACTGAACACATTGACAGGAATAAAAAATAACATCACCCGGATAATTATTTTTTATGAAACGACTGATCTTTTTATGGATTGCCTATTTCTCTGCCAGTAATGGTATTGCCCAATCAACTACGGGTGATTACACTTCTCTCTTAAAGTTATTCACGGAACTACGCCAATTGGAGCGAACCCATTTGCCCAATGGCGTTCCTGATTACCGGATTGAGACCATAATTAAAACGCAGCAAACATTACAACGATACAGCAAGCTGCATTCAGCAATGGATACTGCTGGCTGGAACCTTGAACAAAAAGTAGATTATGTTTTGCTGCGTGCAGAAATGAATGCACTCGATTATAATTGCCGCATATTAAAACCATGGGTTCGGGACCCGGCTTTTTATGCGATCATATTTGCTCAACAAAGCGATACGCCTGATCATGAAGGTCCTACCAGTTTTGCTGCGGTTGAATTGTGGAAGTATACCTTTCCACTTTCCGATGACGATGAAAATAAATTATCTGCGGAACTGTCTGTTATTCCTGCATTGTATGAACAGGCAAAGATCAACCTGACGGGCAATGCACGCGATCTATGGAACGCCGGTATTGTCAACATGAAAGACCAGGTTGGTTTCCTGGAAGATTGCTCGAAGAAAACCAACAATAACAATAAAACACTGAATGATGCCATTCAAAATGCAAAAAATGCCACTGTCTCATTGATTGCATGGCTGCAAAAGCAATTGCCCTATAAGACCGGCCCTTCCGGAATAGGCAAACAAAATTATGACTGGCATCTCCGCCATGTAATGATGTTGCCTTTTTCATGGGAAGAAGAGGTTACTTTATTAAATCGTGAACTAACAAGGGCCTACGCGTCTTTACAACTGGAAAGAGAACGAAACAAAAACCTACCTGAATTAAGACCTATTTCTTCAGAAGCCGAATTCAAAATACAAACCGATTTGTCGATAAAGAAATTGATGAACTTTTTACAGCAAAAAGAAATCCTACCGGTAAAAGACTATATGGAACCTGAACTGCGTAAAAACATTGGTGAATATGTAGCGGCAGAAAAAAGAAATTTTTTTGAAAATGTAAGCTTCCTTGCGCCGGAAGTTTTATATGCGCACGAGACCCATTGGTTTGAGATTGCTGCATTAACACATGCACCAAATAGCAGCCCGCTTAGACACGATGCACTTCCTTATAATATGTGGATGCAAAGATCTGAAGGTCTTGCTACCAGTATGGAGGAAACGCTTATGCATGCTGGTTTGTGGGATGACAATCCGCGGGCCCGTGAACTGGTGTGGATCATGCTCGCCCAACGTTGTGCCCGCGGACTCGCTTCACTCTATGCACAAGCCAATATGATCAATTATGAACAGGCAAGAAAATTCCAGGTACAATGGACGCCCAAAGGTTGGACCGGCAATGAAAAACTTGTGGGATTTGAACAGCAATTGTATTTAAGACAACCTGGTTATGGTTCAAGCTATGTAACCGGCAAATATTTTATTGAACGCATGATAATGGATATGGGCCGTCAGCAGCAAAACAAGTTTAAACTTTTCAATTTTTTTGAATCGCTTTATAGCGCCGGAATTCTTCCCGTCTCATTGGTGCGCTGGCAAATGACGGGAATGAATGATGAAATAAAAATCATCGGGAAATACAAGTAATTACAAGATTCAGCAATATTATGAGTGAAGAAGATATCAACATTGAATCCCTGAACCAAAATCCGGAGCTGAATGAAGCAATGCATTCATCTGCTGAAACTTCCGCTATCATCAATCCAACACCATCAAAAGAAAATATGGAAGTACACAAACACCCGCACCATGTAGCACATAAAAAGAAATGGGGAGAATATTTGCTGGAATTTTTTATGTTGTTTCTTGCCGTGTTCCTGGGTTTTGTGGCAGAAAATATAAGAGAGACCAGTGTAGAGCATGAACGTGAGAAAGAATATGCAAAAGCATTGTACGATGAATTTTATGCAGACTCTATTGCCGTTGCCAATAAATTAAATGCCAGGCTTGATAAAGAAAAAGATTGTGATTATCTCAGCGCCTACATAAAAGACAGCTCATTAACCAATCTGCCAAAAGAATTTTATCCTGTTTACACAACTGTATTTTACCTGATAAATAGTTATACGTTCGAACCCAAAGATGGTGTACTGAGCCAATTAAAAAGTTCCGGATCACTCCGCTATTTTAAAAACGCCGAATTGCAAAAAATATTTGGCGATATCAGTGTCTGCATTAATAACGTGCGTTACCGCAACGAACAGGAATACCAGTTCTTTGCCAACCCCATCAAAGCTTTTATGCTGGAACATTATGATTTTGGCTGGGTGAATGAATTGCGTAAACTGGATGAAAAGGGTTATAATATAGATCTTATTAAAAAATACAGGAAAGACAATAGCCGCATCAATGCTAATATCTTAAATATTCCTTCCTTCCACAGAGCGGAAACAGTTAACATGATACTATTTTACAAGACCATGATGGTCTCCAGCCGTACGCTCCAGATAAATGATTATATAAAAGCAAATAACAGGATATTACAAATGCTGAGAGATAATTATTCTTTAGAAAATGAATGAAGAAAATAATAACATATCCCCGGAACCGCCAGCACAGCCAATTCCGGAAACAAGCAATACTCCGGAAGAAAATGTGTTGCCAGGATCAAAATTAACTGAATCAGGAAATACAGAAGACAATATGGAAGTTCATCACCACAGCCACGCTGCCCACGGAAAGAAAAACTGGAAAGATTATTTCTGGGAATTTTTTATGCTGTTCCTGGCCGTCTTCTGTGGTTTCCTGGCAGAGTACCAGTTGGAGCACGTGATAGAACATCAGCGCGAAAAACAGTATCTCCAATCGTTGATTGCCGATCTGAAAAACGATCAGCAGATCTTATCTCAACATATTGCACAAGTGAAAACAGGGCTTTCTATGATGGATAGTATGATTGTTATTCTAAATGCTCCGTCTCAAATTGCCAAAAATACCAGCCAGTTGTATTTCCTGGCAAGATTGGCACCAAGGTTAAAGCCCTTATCAACCAATAGCCGCACTTTTGAACAATTAAAAAACTCTGGCAATTTCAGGCTTATCAGCAATCTTGAAACTTCCAATAAGATAATGACTTATTATGAAAAACTTCCGTTGCTGCATCTCCTGGAATCCATTAATGAAACAGAATTTACTGAATACAAAAAAGTAGCTGCAAAGATTTTTGATCCAGCGGTATTCCTTCAAATGGAAGGAACCAATGACGAGATAAGAAGAATCAGCGAAAATCCGGCATTGCGTTCAACTGATATTGAATTACTGCAGGAGTTGTCTATTTTTTCAGTTTATATGCATGGCACAAAGAAAGGAATTCTTGGAGCGGCTGAAGAATTAAAAACAGCCGGCGCCGGGCTGATTGAATATTTACAAAACGAATATCGCCTCAACTAAAAAAGTAAATAAGTCATTATTCAAAACAATTTCAACAAAGAAAACTAACTTACTTATTTCCGGGTTTAGCCCTTGCTTTTTTGATCGCTAACTGATTACTAAAATGTCATGCAACCAGCTAACAACCTTCAGCAAAAAAGGATTGAATCCATTGATCTGCTTCGCGGACTGATCATGATCATAATGGCACTGGATCATACCCGTGATTTTTTTCATATAGGAGGGTTAACCGGCGATCCCCTCGATCCTGCTACCACCACTCCCGTTTTATATTTCACCAGGTGGATTACACATTTCTGTGCGCCGGGTTTTGTGTTTCTTTCCGGCCTCTCCGCATGGCTGCAAAGTCGTCGCAAAACAAAAACTTCATTGGGAAAGTTTCTTATCAGCCGCGGTGCCTGGCTTATATTTATAGATCTCACTGTCATGTCGCTGGGACTGACCGGCGATATTCATTATGGCATTTTTGTTCTTGAAACCTTATGGTCGATCGGTGCCAGTATGATTGTCCTGGGTTTATTAATCCGTTTACCCTTCAACGTTATATTGGCTATTGGTTTGCTGATACTTTTCGGTCATAACCTGATGGACTACTATGAAAGATCCGGTCCGGTTCCTGTCTGGTGGAGTATTTTACACCGGCCCACCATCACTCCCCTATCGGAAAATCACAGCCTGTTTATTTTTTATCCCTTTCTACCCTGGACGGGCCTGATGTTGCTGGGATATTGTTGTGGCAGACTATTTACAGACATAGAACCAGAAAGCCGAAAAAAATTGTTGTTAAAAACCGGCATCGCAGCACTCTTGTTTTTTGTGGCTTTGCGGGGTACAAATATTTATGGCAATCCCTTTCCCTGGACCATTCAGAAAAATGTATGGGCCACGTTTTTCTCTTTTATGAATGTGCAGAAATATCCACCATCCCTTTTATTCATGTGTGCTACAATAGGACCATTACTTATTTTCCTCGCCCTTATAAAAAATTCCGGCAGCCGGTTGGTGAACATAGTAAGCGTGTATGGAAGGGTGCCGTTCTTTTACTTTATCGTTCATTTCTATATTCTTCATGCTGCTGCCATTATAGCGTACCTCTCCAGGGGCCATAGCCTGGAAGAAGGCATGAAAGGCGTACAAGGGTTGCCCTTTAAGTTTGCACAACCGGGCGAAGGATATTCACTCGGAATAGTATACCTGATATGGATAACCGTAGTTTTGATTATGTATCCGCTATGCAAATGGTATGATGGCTATAAAACCAGACACAGAGAAAAATGGTGGCTAAGCTATTTATAAATTAATTTCAAAATGCGTTGACAACCTGACTGCGAATATTAATATGAATACTATGAGAAAAATATGTTTGGCGTTTCTTTTACTGCCTGTTACATTGCTTGCCCAGAAAGATGTTGCATCCTTACTGAAACAATTCATGAGCGGGCAACATGACTATTTTCGTTTCAATGGAAATATACTCGTCGCTAAGAAGGGAACTATTATCTACCGGCAAGACCTGGGTTACGCTGATTTCAATACGCAACGTCCTTTGAATGATAGTTCAGTTTTTGAACTTGCTTCTGTTTCCAAACAGTTTACTGCCATGGGCATCATGCTGCTCAAAGAAAAAAAATTATTGAGTTATGAAGACAATGTGACCAAGTTCTTTCCTGATTTCCCCTATGCTAACATTACTCTCCGCCATTTGCTAACGCATACTTCCGGTCTGCCTTCCTATGAAGATCAGTTTGAAAAAAAATGGGACCATAAGAAAATAGCGTTCAATAAAGATGTGCTTGAAATGCTATCGCGTGAAAAAGATACGCTGTACTTTAAACCCGGCAGCAAATGGCAATACAGCAATACCGGTTATGCAGTGCTGGCCGCTATCATTGAGAAAGTTTCTGGTCAGCGTTATAATGATTATATGGAAAAAAATATTTTTCAGCCCCTCGGCATGACCCATACTTTTATTTACAATAGTCGCCGTTCTACCGGTAAAATTCCAGGCAATTATGCGTTGGGTTTTGTGTATTCGGATAGCCTTAAACGTTATATATTGCCAGACAGCCTGCCGAACCTGGATATTGTTTATTATCTGGATGGGATTGTGGGCGATGGTTGTGTTAATTCTACTACCGGTGATCTGCTGAAATGGGACCGCGCATTGTACACAACCAAACTGGTGAGTAAACCAACACTGGATGAAATGCTCTCGCCATTGGTGCAAACATCTCCGCGGGACTCTACCAGTTTTTATGGTTTTGGCGTAGGCGTTCAACCAAAAACGCCACGCGGGAAAACCATTTCACATACCGGCGGCTGGCCCGGCTATACCACGCTTATCATACGCCGAACCGATATTGATGAAACCATTATCGTACTTTCTAATAATGAAACCATGAATGGGCAGCTCAGGGCTGGCTTAGAATCCATTTTAGCGGATGAAGACCTGGTGATGCCTTATGAACACAAGGAAATAAAAATTGATCCGGCATTAATTGATCGGTATGTTGGCAAGTATTCCGCATTTTTAACACTGGTGTTTATTAAAAAAGACGGTAAACTTTACCGCCACCGAGATGGCACTGCCGATATTGAATTAAAACCCGAATCCGAAACTAAATTTTTTTATGGTGACGGCACCGATAGACAAATTGCTTTTGATCTGGATAGTACCGGCAAAGTAATCAAAGCATGGTTCATTAATACAGGGCAGAAAGGAGCATTGAAAAAAATTGAATAGCTAGGTCAGCTGGCATCGGACAACTTGCCAACGACAAAAATCTAACTGCTTATGCTAAAGACAATTTTACTGATTTGTTTGTTTGTATAGCAGCGATACTGGTTCCGCTACACCATAAAATAGAACATTGGGCCACCCATAAACTGGTGGAGAAGAATAAAGGCGTACGACTGGCAGCAGCTAAAAAAACGATTGAACGCCTGGAAAATAATTAATTTTTTATTGCTGGGAAGGGATAAGGTCAACCGCCGTCACTATGAAAAGATCAATGCGAAAACGAACAAGGCAGAAACTAAAAACTTAACTAACTTCCTATATCAATCAAAAAACGTATTTCATTACCGTTATTCCTGCCCTTAATTATTTTAACCGTATGAAGCGAGATCAGGAAACATTCTTAAAGCAAAGAACAGCCCGGCTGGAAAAAGAACTGGCAGCACAAAAAAGGGAATTGCAGATAGAAACTGCATTGGAAAAAGTGCGTGCCATTGCCTTATCCATGAAAGAACCGGCTGCAATGCTGGAGGTCTGCCGTGTCATAGCCCTGCAGTTGGAAAAACTGGGCACCAAAGAAATCCGCAATGTGCAAACAGCCATTTTTTATGAAGCCAAGGGCACTTACATGAACTACGAGTATTATGCAAAGCATAAAAAAACAGTCATTACAGAAACAAGTTATACCAATCATAAAATATCCAAAGCTTTTGCTACAAAAATGCTGAAAGGCAAGGGTGAGCTTTTTATTACGCATATCAAAGGAAAGAAAGTGCAGGAATGGATAGCTTACCAGAAAACCACCAATGTATTTATCGATAAATATTTAAAAAAAGCCAGTTCATTGAATTATTACTGGTGCTCATTGGGACCGGTTGCATTGGGTATATCAACCTATGTTGCTTTAAGCAAGGAAGACATTCAATTGTTCAATCGTTTCCGCAACGTATTTGAATTGTGTTACTGCAGGTTTAAAGATATTGAGCAAGCCATTGCCCAGACGAGGGAAGCAGAAATTGAATTAGCATTGGAAAGAGTGCGAGCAAGAACCATGGCCATGCAAAAAAGTGAAGAACTGGCAGAAACAGCTTTTTTACTTCTTCAGCAGTTTAATCAGCTGGGTGAAACACCTGAACAAATAACCATCGGCATAATTAATGAACCGGAACGTGTGGTAGAACTTTGGTTAACCTTACATGGCAACCAGTTGCAGCACATGTTAACTATTTCTATTGATGAGCCATTCGTAATCAGTAAAGCATATGCCGCCTGGAAAAAACATAAAAAATCGCTGATTATTGACTTGCAGGGGCGCCAGCTGAAAGCGTATAACGAATACAGGAATAGTTTAAGCGATTTCAAAGTCAATAATGATCGCACAGAGAAGCGACGTGTGATAAATTTCGTTTTCTTTTCCCGGGGACAAATTTCTGTTTCTGCACCTGAACCAATGCATGATGAAGGCATTAAATTATTAGAAAGGTTTGCAGCGGTATTCGATGGAACCTATACCCGTTTTCTCGATCTGCAAAAAGCAGAAGCACAGGCAAGAGAATCACAAATAGAACTGGCATTAGAGCGTGTGCGGGCAAGAACGATGGCCATGCAAAAAAGCAATGAACTTGATGATGTTGCGGCCATCTTATTCAATCAGGTCAGTGAATTAGGTATCAGGGCATTGACAACAGGCTTCAATGTATGGAGCGATGATAGTAATTTTTATACTGATTATGTAACAAGTCCGCACGGAAATGTGATAAACACCATAGATGCAACCCATTTTTCTGTTTTCAAGGAGGTAAGCGAAGCAAAAAAAAATGGAGTTGCTTTTTTAGTGCAATTTTTAGAAGGGGATCTATTGAAAAAAACTTATAAAAAGCTTATTGCGTTTGATGATGAAAAGCAATATGAAAAAATGCTGGAAAATGGTCTTCAATTGCCTGCTCAGCAATACAATCATTTCGTTTTTGGCCCAAAAGTAAGTCTCATGTTTATTACTTACGAGCCGGTACCGGAAGCGCATGATGTATTCAAACGCTTTGGGAAAGTCTTTGAACAAACCTACACTCGCTTTCTCGATCTGCAAAAAGCAGAAGCACAGGCAAGAGAAGCAAAGATTGAAGCGGCATTAGAAAGAGTAAGAAGTCGTGCTATGGCTATGCACAAAACAGATGAATTACTCAATGCTGCTGAACTTGTTTACAAAGAATTAACGATGCTTGGAATTACAAGCATGGCTATTTCATACGCCTTTGTTAACGAGGAAGAAAAAAATGCTTTATACTACGGCATCAATCCTGTTGATGGCAAAATTCCACCGATCCCTTTTGTATTTCCTCATACCGAAACGGATGTGATGCTTTCCATTTTGTCAAGTTGGAAAAAACAGGAACCATTTTATGTTATTGAATTAGATGAGAAAGCGACCCTTAAACATCAAACCTGGGTTGGTGAGCATATCCAAACAACTTTTGCAAAGAATAAAATTCCTTTTTCAGTTGAAGCTTTCTTGGAAGTATCTCCACAAACTGCGGTGATATATTCTTTCCATTTCACCCAGGGATATTTATTTGTCATCGGCGAGGAAAGTTTATCAGCAATGCAGGAAGAAATGCTGTTGCGATTCACCAAAGTATTTGAAATGACCTATCGCCGTTTTCTCGATCTGCAAAAAGCAGAAGCACAGGCAAGAGAAGCAGAAATAGAACTGGCATTGGAAAGAGTGCGTGCAAGAACAATGGCGATGCAGCATAGTGATGAACTTGCTGATGTGGCCACGATACTTTTTCACCAAGTGAAAACATTAGGCGTGCCTCAATGGCTGTGTGGATTTAGCATCTTTGAAATTGACGATAAGGAATTTACCTGGTATCCGGGTAGCCCGGATGGTGATATTCTGCCGCCATGCAAGATTCCGCTAACGGAGCATCCGGTTTTTATTTCCTTTAACGAATCAAGAAAGAGAGGCGATGAACTTTTTGTGTATGAAAAGGAAGGTGAATTTCAGGCCGGCCATTACAGGTATATGCAATCACTTCCAGGCCTGGGAGAAATGCTCCAAAAAATATTGGATGCCGGACTCTCATTTCCAACATTTCAAATTGATCATCTTGCAAACTTTTCTCACGGCAACCTTGCATTCATTACCTATGAGCATTTCCCTGAGATGCATGATATCTTTATACGCTTCGCAAAAGTATTCGAACAAACCTATACCCGCTTTCTCGATCTGCAAAAAGCAGAAGCACAGGCAAGGGAATCTCAGATAGAATTAGGATTGGAAAGAGTAAGGGCTAGGGCGATGGCGATGCAGAAATCGGAAGAGTTGGCCGAGTTGGTTCATACAGTTTTTAAAGAACTGACCAAACTTCATTTGTCACTGGATCGTTGCATTATTATGATATATGATCCTCAAACAAACGGATCAACCTGGTGGATGTCAAACTCGGAAGAGTCATCTTTACCGATTGGTTCCTTTGTAAAATATCATGAGTATCCTCCTTACTTAGCCTATGTCAATGCATGGAAAGGTCGCACCTTAAAATGGAAATATTTATTAGAAGGCGCTATTAAAAAAGAGTGGGATGATTTTATATTCTCTGAAACTGACCTCTCGCTTTTGCCTCCGTTTATCATTGAGGGGATGAAACAATTTGAACATATCTTTTTGAATGCATCGTTTAATAATTTCGGGAGCTTAACTCTTGCAAGTCCTGAGTCATTGCCGGAAGAACATTCTGATATATTACTACGTTTTGCCAAAGTTTTTGATTTGACTTATACCCGTTTTAATGATCTGCAAAAAGCAGAAGCACAGGCAAAAGAAGCACAGATTGAAGCAGCATTAGAAAGAGTGAGAAGCCGATCAATGGGTATGCAAAAAAGTGAAGAGCTCAAAGAAGTAATCCAGGTTGTGTATGATCAATTCGTTCATCTAGGCATCAATATCGAACATACAGGATTTGTTGTGGATTATAAGCCAAAAGCTGACTGGCATTTTTGGATAGCTGACAAACGGGAAATTCCTTCTAAAATTACACATCCGTATTTTGATTCTGTGTGGGCTAGTCAATTCAACGAAGCAAAAGAAAAAGAAAAAGAGTTCTTTACCACCCATCTGAATTTTGAAGAAAAAAACAAATTCTATCAGGATCTTTTAAAGCATATCCCCGGATTGCCGGAAGAAGCAAAGGAATTTTATTTTAGTTGCCCAGGCCTTGCTGCATCCACTGTATTGTTAGAGAATGTTGGTCTGTACATTGAAAACTTTTCTGGTACTCCTTATACAGATGAAGAGAACAATACGCTTATGCGGTTTGGAAAAGTATTCCAGCAAACCTATACCCGCTTTCTCGATCTGCAAAAAGCAGAAGCACAGGCAAGGGAAGCAAAGATTGAAGCTGCATTGGAACGAACCCGTACACAGAGCATGATCATGCAACATTCAAAAGAGTTGGATGATACCTTACGGGTTTTTCACGAACAGGTTCAATTACTGGGCATCCATTCAGCATTTTCATTTTTATGGTTGCCGGATGAAGAAAAAGACAAGCACATATTCTGGGCTATCTGGGAAGAAAACCTGCCTGCCGCCGAGGCAGGTAATGACGAAAAAATTGTTTTTAAAAATAAAGCGATTAATTATCCGCTCGACAGAAATGAACCTGCCACTAAGCAATGCCTTATTGATTGGAAAGCTGATGAACCGGTTGTTTCTTACGCGGTACCACCGAAAGGAGTAGAAAATTATTTTGCCGCATGGCGGGAATTGATTGATGGCGTTGAAACATTAACACCCGAACATTTTCGTAGCGGATTACATTACATTGAAGCCTTTATGAAATATGGCTGCTTTGGTGTAATGCTTGAAAATGATTTAACCAAAGATGAAAAAAAGATACTCGGCCGCTTTGCCATTGAATTTGAACGCACCTATACCCGTTTCCTTGATTTGCAAAAAGCCGAAGCACAGGCAAGAGAAGCACAGATAGAATTAGGATTGGAAAGAGTAAGGGCAAGAGCAATGGCTATGCAAAACTCGAATGAGTTAGCAGAATTAGTTGATTCAGCTTTTAAAGAACTTACCAAACTTCATTTTACTCTTGACCGCTGTATCATTATTATTATTGACAAAAACTCAATATCTGCTAATTACTGGATGGCAAATCCGGAAGTAGATAAAACACCCAGAGCTTATAATGTAAAACTCGGGGGAATTCCATATTTCGTTGCAACATATAATGGATGGAAAGAAAGAAACCCAAAATGGATATACGACCTGAAAGGAGCCGACAAAAGCGCAACAGTTGAATATCTATTTGGTCAAACAGAATTAAAATTACTTCCACCCGAGGCAAAGAAAGGAATGATGGCTACTGATAGAATTTTTTTGAACACTTCATTTAACAATTTTGGGGGCTTGCAGGCAGATACTGTTGAACCTTTGTCTGACGAAAATCTTGATATTCTTTATCGGTTCAGTAAGGTATTTGATATGACCTATACCCGTTTCAATGATTTGAAACAGGCAGAAGCACAGGCACGTGAAGCTACCATTGAATCAGCATTGGAAAAGATCAGGAGCAGATCGTTAGGCATGCATCGTTCTGATGAATTGAAAGAAGTTATCGCCATTATGTTCGAAAAATTAAATGAATTAAATGTGCTGCTGGGTACTGTTGGTATATGGTTATTCAACAAAGCGACAATGGACTCAATTTTTTGGGTAGGGAACGATCTTCAGCAGCCCTCTATGGTTAGTCTTCCTTACGATGAACAGTTAATAAAAGAAGATACCAATTACAGGGATAGTTGGCAGGCATGGATCAATGGCGAAGGTTATATAAACAAAGAATACACGTTTGAGCAGAAAAATAAATACTTCAATTATGTATTTGGTCACAATGGCTTTGATGTAATTCCTGCGCCTGTAAGAGAAATTATTCTGCAGGCTCCTAAACACATCGCTTCTTTGCTGGTTGAAAAAAACTCATCGCTGTTTTTTGATAGCTGGCAGGAAAAACCTTACAGTGAAGCAAGTATTAGTGTATTGAAAAGGGTTTCAAAAGTTTTTGAGCAAGCCTATGTACGGTTTCTCGATCTCCAAAAAGCAGAAGCGCAGGCAAAAGAAGCTCAGATTGAAGCAGCATTGGAAAGAGTGAGAAGCCGGACAATGGCCATGCATCAAAGTCAGGAGTTGTTAGAGGTGATAAAAGTTGTATCACAACAATTGCAGCAGCTTGGTTTTCGATTTGATCATGTGAGTTTTGGTATTAACAATCAGGCTCAGGATTATCATTTCTGGACATCGATGGCAAATACATTAGATCCCCGGGAACTATTTGTGCCCTACCTGGATAATCCCATATTTGAAAATATCAGAAAAGCACAAAAAGAACAACTTACTTTTTTTACTGATGTTGTAACCCCGGAAGAAAATAATCAATGGACACTTCATATGCTTACTCACATGGGTAAGGATTTTCTTTCTGAAGATGTCATATCATATATTCATAATAAAGGCATTGCCAGGTCTGTTGCAATATTGCCCAACATTTTTCTCATTATGGCCAAGTACAACCCGATACCTTATTTGGACAGAGAAAATGAAATATTAAAGCGGTTTGGGCAGGTATTTGACCAAACTTATACCCGGTTTCTCGATCTGCAAAAAGCAGAAGCACAGGCAAAAGAATCACATGTTCAATTGGCAATGGAAAGGGTTCGTGCAAGAACAATGGCCATGCAGCAGAGTAGTGAACTTCCGGATGCGGCGAACATTCTTTTTCAGCAGGTGCAGTCTTTGGGCATGCCGGCGTGGAGCGCTGGTTATTGCATTTGGGATGATGATAAAAAAGCCATCACACTCTGGATGAGCAGTGCAGGAATCATTCAGCAACCTTTTAAGGCACCCCTAACAGAAGATCCCTCCTTCATTCATTTCTTTGACGCATACCAGCGCGGCGAAACATTTTATGTGGAGGAAACAGGTGGCGATGAACTGGTATCGCATTATAAATACATGTGTAAACTTCCGGTGGTGGGCGATATGCTGAATAAATTTGTGGAAGACGGTGGTTCACTGCCATTTTTTCAAATATTTCATCTCGCCTTTTTTTCACAGGGATTTCTTTTATTCATTACTTATGAACAGGTGCCGGAAGCGCATGATATATTCAAACGTTTTGGAAAAGTGTTCGAACAAACTTATACACGCTTTCTTGATCTTCAAAAAGCGGAAGCACAAGCAAGAGAATCGCAGATTCAATTGGCATTGGAAAGGGTTCGTGCCCGAACCATGGCTATGCAGCATAGTAATGAGTTGCAGGAAGCCTCTAATTTATTGTTTCTGCAAGTACAGTCACTTGGTATTCCGGCATGGAGTTGTGGCTATAACGTATGGGAACAAGATGAAAAAGTTTGCACCGGCTGGATGAGTAGTGAGGGTATGATTCAACCGCCCTTCAAAATACCACTTACTGAAAACCCAACTTTTAGGCGCTTTTATGAATCGAGACAAAAAGCGGAGACTTTTTATGTGGAAGAAGTAGGCGGCGAGGCGTTGGTGAAGCATTACCAATATATGCTTTCGCTTCCTGATTTTGCGGCCATTGCAGAACATCATATTAAAGCCGGTTATCCGTTCCCGTCATACCAAATTAACCATGTGGCAAATTTTGCAAGGGGTAATTTAATTTTTATTACCAACACGCCTGTACCTGAGGCGCATGACATTTTTAAACGCTTCGCCAAAGTTTTTGAACAGACTTACACCCGCTTCCTCGATCTGCAAAAAGCAGAAGCACAGGCAAGAGAAGCAAGGATTGAGACAGCGATGGAAAAAGTGAGAGCAAGAGCGATGTCAATGCAAAAACCGGATGAATTGGTGGAAGTGGCACAGGTGCTGCGCCAGGAAATGGGTTTGCTCGGCGTGGAGGAACTTGAAACAAGTTCTATCTATATTCATCACGAAGAAACAGGAACAACGGAATGCTGGTACGCGATACAGGATAAAGAAGAAAAGAAGTTAGTCGCTGACCACATGGTCATTGATGTGAATGATACGTGGGTAGGAAAAGAAATGCTTGCATTCTATCGTTCCGATGAAAAACAAATTTCCATTCCAATGAAAGGGAGGAACAGAAAAGAATGGATCAACTATTGTTCTCAGCATTCAAAACTATTACAGGGATTTTATGGAGACGTGATTCCTGACCGCACCTATCATTTATATAAATTCTCCAATGGCTATATGGGTGCTGCCTCACCCGGTGATATTTCTGTAGAAAGCTGGAATCTCCTGCAACGGGCCACAACTGTTTTCTCATTGGCTTATACCCGTTTCAGTGATCTTCAGCAAGCGGAAGCACAGGCAAGGGAAGCCCAGGTTGAAGCTTCACTGGAAAGAGTGAGAAGCAAAACAATGGCAATGCACAATAGCCAGGACGTGGGTGATACGGTTGCCGCTATGTTTGCTGAATTTGTTAACCTCGGCATTTATACCAACCGCTGTGGTATATTAATCTTCAATAGTAAAGATTCCACAGAAGTGTGGACGGCAAGATCGAATCCGGAAGGCAAAGCCACCCTCATCATTGGACGGTTGGATCTGAATTCGCATCAATTGCTGAGTTCGGTTTACGAAGCCTGGAAAGCGAAGGAATCATTTTATCAATACAATTTGCTGGATGATGATTTGAAACGCTATTATGAGTCAATCAACAAATCAGCATATTATCAAATAAAATTTGATATCGAATCCCTTCCATCAAAAGAATTTCACAGTGATTTCTTTTTCGCCGAAGGTGCCGTATTTTCTTTTACCAAAGAACCGGTTATTGAAGAACATTCAAAAATTATCAAACGCTTTGCCGGGGTATTTGGGCAAACCTACCGGCGATATCTTGATCTGCAAAAGGCAGAAGCACAGGCAAGGGAAGCAACCATCGAAGCAGCATTGGAAAAAGTTCGTGGCAAAGCCATGGCCATGCACAACAGTAATGATCTTTCCATCACTGCAAGCATGGTATTTACTGAATTGAGAAAATTAGGTATTAGTCCAATACGTTGCGGTGTTGGTTTGTTGAATAAACAATCCCGTAAAGCTCAATTATATTCTGCTACTTCCACAACTGATGGCGATAGTCTTTCATTGGTAGGATGGGCGGAGTTATCAGGTCACCCGGTATTGGAAAAAATATATGATACCTGGCTAACTAATAAAGATTATTACCCGCAACTGCAGGGCGAACAACTCAAGTCTTATTATGAATTGTTGTTGGGCGGTTTATCGGTTAAAGTTCCTGACTGGGAAGATGGACAAAAACAATACGGCAACTTTCTTTCTTTCTCAGTTGGTTGTTTGTACGCATGGTCAGATATTCCATACAATGATGCTGAGATTAAAATCTTAAAGCGATTTGCAACCATCATTGATCTTACATTCAGGCGATATATAGAATTGCAAACATCAGAGGCCAATGCAAGGGAAGCAGTAAAACAAGCTGCCCTGGATCGCATCCGGGCAGATATTGCATCCATGCGAACAATTACTGATCTCGAAAGGATCACACCCTTGATCTGGAATGAATTGACGATCCTTGGCATTCCATTTATTCGCTGCGGCGTTTTTATCATGGATGAACCACAGCAACTCATTCATACGTTTCTTTCCACGCCTGACGGAAAAGCAATTGCTGCATTTCATATCCCTTATGCATCACCCGGAAATGTTTCACAAGTACTAACACATTGGCAGCATAAAGAAAATTACATAGACCATTGGGATGAAGAAGCTTTTGCTGAATTTGCCAATACATTAGTAAAACAAGGGGCGCTTGCTTCATCGGAGCAATACTTAAAAACAATTCCTACAGGTGGATTTCATTTACACTTCCTTCCTTTTTTACAAGGCATGTTGTATGTGGGCAATACAAATCAATTGAGCGAAGAAGAAATTAAATTGATCCAGTCAATAGCCGATGCATTTTCTACTGCCTATGCCCGGTATGAAGATTTTAATAAACTGGAAGCTGCCAAACAACAGGTGGACAAAACATTAGACGACCTGAAACAAGCACAAACACAATTAATACAATCAGAAAAAATGGCCTCTCTCGGAGAACTCACTGCGGGCATTGCGCATGAAATACAAAACCCATTAAACTTCGTAAATAATTTTTCTGAAGTAAGCAATGAGCTGATTGAAGAATTGAAAGGTGAAAGGCAAAAGGTGGAAGGCGAAAGAAATACAGCAGTAGAAGATGAACTTTTAAATGATATTGAACAGAACCTTCAAAAAATAAACCATCATGGCAAACGTGCCGATGCCATTGTTAAGGGCATGCTGCAGCATAGCCGCAGCAGCAGCGCCACAAAAGAACCCACAGATATCAATACACTTGCCGATGAATACCTGCGGCTTTGCTATCATGGTCTGCGGGCAAAAGACAAATCGTTCAATGCCGCTATAAAAACAGATTTTGACGCCGGTATCGAAAAAATAAATATTATTCCACAGGATATTGGAAGGGTGCTATTGAATTTACTCACCAATGCTTTTTATGCAGTACAACAAAAGCAAAAAGAAATTTTTCAAACAGAGGCGACAGATTTGCCAAAGCTGACACTTCTGTTTGACCCCACTGTTTCTATAACTACAAAAAAGGTGGGTAATAAAGTTGAAATTATAGTTAGTGACAACGGCAATGGCATTCCTCAAAATATAGTAGATAAAATTTTTCAACCATTCTTCACTACCAAGCCTACCGGGCAAGGAACTGGCCTAGGTTTGAGCCTGAGCTATGATATTATAAAAGCACATGGCGGCGAAATAAAAGTGGAGACGAAGGAGGGAGAGGGAACAACATTTATCATTCAATTGCCAGCTGTCTGAGTCACAGATTTAATGGATTAAAAGATTGCACGGATTATGATACAAGAAATAAGAAATACGAACAAACACCAAGATTATGAATCGATCAGTGAAATCCATACATCCTTTAAATCTGTGATTCAGACAAGCCATGATATTATTAAAGCGCATGGAGGGGAGATAAAAGTAGTTACTAACGCAGATGATGGAACAATGTCTACTTTTGTTTTACCCGAATAAAAATTATACTAACTAGTCAGTGAATTTGTGATATTGTAAAAACACATGGAAGTGAAATAAATGTTGAAGCAAAAGAGGTTATGACTATGCGTTGATGATAGATTTACCAATCAATAGGTGATGAAAAAAGAATTACTTCAGATTGCATTTTGTTTACTTATTTATAGTACTGGCTTTGCCCAAAACCAGCAAACAATCGACAGCCTAAAACACGAATTAACGATTGCTAAAAAAGATGCCAATAAAGTAAACCTGCTTAATGAATTGAGCGAGCAATATGTATGGTCCTCCTATCCTGACACAGCAGTTTTATATTCACAACAGGCATTGAATTTGGCTGAGGGAATAAATTATGACCAGGGAATAATTTCTGCTCAGGGTAATATGGGCCTTGCGTTAACAACCTTGGGAAATTACCCGTTGGCCTTAGACTTCGGCTTTAAAGCATTGGCAAGAGCTCAAAAAAATCATGATATTATTTCTATTTATAACTTACACGTTCTTATGGTCGTTTGCTATCGAGACCAGGGTGATTATAAGAATGCCCTATTCTATAACCGTGAAGCTTTGAGAATCGGCGAACAATTTCATTTTAAAGATATTGAGATATTCATTGGTGGTGCCGCTACTATTTTTGCAAAAAGTAGTGAGCCAGATTCTGCTATCATTTACGCAAATAGGGCTTATTATTTAAGCAAAACCTGGAATAATAGTTTATTATATTCCCTGGGAACCGCTTACTCTAAGAAAGGAAATTATGATTCAGCTATGTTTTATTATCAGGCAAGCCTGGCTGCTGCAGTTAAAAACCGTACTGGCAAAGATGTAATAGATATTTATAATGGTATCGCCCTGGTACAAAAAAGCAAAGGCAATATAGATTCTGCGGCCTGGTATGCTAAAAAAGTTTTGTATGAAAAAACAGGGGAGCTATATCCTCCAGGCCTCTTAACGGCAGCTACTATCCTTACAGATATTTATCAATTGCAAAATAAAGCTGACAGCACGTTAAAATATTTAAGAGTTGCTACCCGCTTAAAAGATAGTTTGTTTGGCAGGGAAAAAACAATGGCAATTCAAAATCTCGAGTTTAAAGAAAAGGAAAAACAACAAGAAACAGAAGCTTCGAAACTGAAATATCAAAACAGGCTAAGAATATATATTTTACTGGGAGGCCTTCTCGCACTTTTATTGATAGCAAGCATATTATTGAGAAGTAACCGGCATAAGCAAAATGCTAAAACCAAAATAGAAAAAGCATTTACAGAACTCAAGTCTGCTCAGACCCAATTAGTACAACGTGAAAAAATGGCGAGCCTTGGAGAACTCACCGCAGGCATTGCGCATGAAATACAAAATCCTTTAAATTTCGTGAATAATTTTTCTGAAGTAAATAAAGAGTTGGTGGATGAATTGCAACAGGAATTAAAGGCAGGGAAAATTGATGATGCGATTACGATCTCCAATGACATTAGGGATAATGAAGAAAAAATAAATCATCACGGCAAACGTGCTGATGCCATTGTAAAAGGAATGCTGCAGCATTCAAGACTAACATCAGGCTTAAAAGAACCAACAGACATTAATGCATTGGCAGATGAATATTTACGATTGGCATATCATGGTTTAAGAGCAAAGGACAATTCATTCAGTGCTTCAATTAAAACTGATTTTGACAAAAGTATCGGCAATATCAATATTATTCCACAGGATATTGGAAGGGTGCTATTGAATTTATACAACAATGCCTTTTATGCTGTGAATGAAAAGAAAAAAATCACCACTGGTAACTATGAACCTACTGTTACGCTTTCAACCAGGCACAGCAGCTCTCATTTAGGAGGTCAGGGAGTAGAGATAAAAGTAATTGACAATGGGGCTGGCATTCCTCAAAACATCGTTGATAAAATCTTTCAACCTTTTTTCACTACCAAGCCTACCGGGCAAGGAACAGGATTGGGATTGAGTTTAAGTTATGATATTATTAAAGCGCATGGCGGTGATTTGAGAGTGGACTCGAAGGAAGGAGAAGGCATTCCCGATAGCAATCGGGACGGACAGGCAGGAACAAGTTTCATTATCGAATTGCCAATGACAACGGCATAATGTAATTAACAAGAACAATCCGGTATCCTGTTAATCAAATAATCGTCAATCCTGGATGCCTGTCGATCAATAGAATTCAAACGAACCCGACCAAGAGAATAAAATCATTATTTTTAATAACCCCTTTGTTGTTATTGTCAAATGCGGACCATGAACATCTATATTCTCATCATCTACTGCTTGCTTGCTTTGGGAACTACCCATGCCCAAAATAAAAAAATTGATAGCCTCAACAGGCTTATCAATACCGCTGCTACAGACACTGCAAGAATTAATCTTATTGTGAAAAAAATTGATTTGCTCAGCTATATCAACCTTGACTCGGGCATCAACTTAAGCAAACAAACCCTGGTAACCGCGCAAAAAATAAACTATTACAGGGGCGAAGTAGATCTACGGCAAAAATTGGCCAGCAATTATTGTTTCAAAGGGGCGTATGGACCCGCAGCCGAACATTTAAATTTTTTAGCGCATTTCATAAAGCCAACCAAAGACTCTAGCGACTTTGCGCAACTATATGGAAACATGGGAATGATGTATGGCATGCAGAGCAGGTACGATTCTTCTATTTATTTATTTGATAAAGCAATTGGCATATTGGAACGTTCGGGGAATAAATCAGACTTGCCCAGTTATTATTCAAATATTGCGATTGCTTTTCAGCAACAGTCAAATTTTCCCCGGGCACTATCCTATCAGCAAAAAGCGCTGCATTTAGCAGAACTAAATAAGGACGAAGTGAACCAGTCATACACGCTCATGAATATTGGCAACACATACGAAGGGTTAAGAGATTCTGCAAGGGCTGAAGCTCATTTTCTGAAAGCAATAGCATTAGCAAAGAAAAAATCGCTCAAAAATGTTGAATTGTATGGTTATAGCAATCTAGCTTCCTTGTATACAAAACAAAACAAATGGAAACTGGTACTTGAGTTTGCTACAAAGGCAGCGGACCTTGGCGGTTCTATGGGGGACCAGGGTATACAGGCGGCAAGTATGTCTAAAGCTGCTACTGCATTGGCTTATATCAATAAACCTGCGGAGGCAGAGGCATTGGCAAAGAGAGCCATCGTCATTGCTGATTCATCCGCTCAACCCTTAAATATTTACCAGGCATATTCTACAATGGGTTCTATATTAAAAATCAAAGGAAGCTATGCAGCCGCCATTCCCTTTTATGAAAAAGGGTTTCTATCTCTGAAGGGTTCAGACATCCTTAGTGAAGACAATGGCAGTATATACAATGAACTATCTGAGTGTTATGAAAAGACCGGCAATTATATCAAAGCCCTGCAAAATTATAAAATAGGTACTCAAATAACGGATTCCACCAGGAGTAAAGACAATATTCAGAAAGCTACGGAGCTAACAATGAATTATGAATTTGAAAAAAAAGAACAGGTACAACAAGCTGAGCAAAAAGCAAAAGACGAAGTGTCTGTTGCAAGGCAACTGGCGTTAATCATTGGTATGGCCTTAACTTTTGTGTTGGCAGTAACTGCTTTTATAGGATTTAAAAACAAGCAGCGTGCAAATGCTTTACTGAAGCATCAGAAGAAGGAAATTGAACAAACACTCACCTTGCTCAAATCTACCCAGGCACAACTGGTACAATCAGAAAAAATGGCTTCGCTGGGTGAGCTTACTGCAGGCATTGCTCATGAAATTCAAAACCCGTTAAATTTTGTCAATAATTTTTCTGATATAAATAAAGACCTCCTATTGGAATTAAAAGAAGAATTTGTAAAAGGAAATGTGAATGAAGTCACCGCTATTGCAGATAATGTAATCAGTAATGAAGAAAAGATAAACCACCACGGCAAGCGTGCTGATGCCATTGTAAAAGGCATGCTGCAACATTCAAGAAGCAGCTCAGGGCAAAAAGAATCCACAGATATCAATGCATTGTGTGATGAATACCTCAGATTGAGTTATCACGGTTTAAGAGCAAAGGATAAAGCGTTTAACGCAATCATCAAAACAGATTTTGATGAAAGAATTAATAAAATCAATATCATTTCACAGGATATAGGAAGGGTGTTATTAAACTTAATCAACAATGCTTTTTACGCAACCGCAGAGAAAAAGAAAAAATCGGGTAATGAAAATTATGAACCAACAGTTACACTTTCAACCAGACAGACTCGCTCCCTTTCAGGGGGTCAGGGAGTTGAAATAAGGGTAACTGACAATGGGGCTGGCGTTTCTCCTGCTATCGTTGATAAGATCTTTCAACCTTTTTTCACTACCAAACCAACCGGGCAGGGAACAGGTTTGGGGTTGAGTTTGAGCTATGATATTGTGAAAGCACATGGTGGGGAGATAAAAGTGGAAAGTAAAGAGGGAGAAGGAACCAGTTTTATTATTCAATTGCCCATTGTCTGAATCAAGCTGACCGGCAAGGCAGAGATGACTGGGCTTAAAAGATTAAACGGATGCAATAGGTGAAATCCATAAATCTGTTCATCAGTGATTCTGACAATTTATGAAATTGTAAAACAACATGGTTGAGAAATAAAAGTGGAAAGTAAAGAAGGAGGGGGAACGGAGTTTATCATACAATTGCCGGTTTTCTAAATCACAGATTATCAGAATTAAAAAATTAACGGCCGTGCTACCATTGAAATCAGCGAATTCGTTGCTTACGTGCAAATCTATGATTCAGATTAGGCTATGCTATTATAAAACCCATTGGTGAGAAATTGAAATATATACTGAAGACCCATAACCCCGCAACAATAAATAGGATATGAAACTTATTACAAAACAAATTAAGATAGCACTCCCTTTAATAAGTTTTTGTTTCAGTAGTTTTTTGTGCATGTCGCAAGACAACGTAGAAAAAGGTTACCGTGGAGAACTGATGCGCTGGAACCAGTTTCCATTTGATTCGCTCTGGCAATTTAATCCAATTGCTGATACTGATATAATTAAGGTGCTTGGCGATAATGAAGGCTGGCAAATAGTGAACACTGAATTTTTACCAGGCGCAAATGGGCAACCTATACAATGGAAAGGCGTTGGTTGGTTTAAGAAAAAATTTGATGTCCCCGCCGTATGGAGGGGAAAGCCTATAGCGTTAAGAATGGGCCATTTTGGAGCTTCAGAAACTTACCTTGACGGAAAGCTGGTTATTAAGTATGGTATGGTTGCCAATTCTATTGAAAAAGAAAAAATATATACACCGCATAAGCCAATCATTATTCAACTTGACTCACAGGCTTATCATATTATTACTGTACATTACTCCAACCAGCACGCAAATACCCCAAATTATTTTTATAAACTTACCGGCTTCAGGGTATTATTTGCCACTACAGATACCCTCCTTCAGACAATTGGAACAGAAATGCCTTCGTTATTAATTTCTATCAGCATCTTATTTATATTCACACTATTCTTTTTATTTGTTTATTTCTTTGATGTAAAACGCCTGGCCAGTTTATTGACAGCTTTGATGCTGCTAAATTTTTGCTGCTTATTAACAGGCATTCTTTTACTTGGAAGACTACAGGAGTGGGAGTCATTTGTAAGGGTAAATTATTTAGTACAAATAGCTTCAACATGGACAAGCTGCTTACAATTATTAGTTTTGTACGCTTTATACTATGATCAAAAAATGCCCCGTCGTAGCTGGATAATAATTGGAATTATGGTACTAAGTGTATTTTTAGTTAAAACCAATACACCTCTTTCATTCAATGTTAATCATAACATTAACCCACTTTTATCAATTGAAGTATACAGGATATTGATATCAGGTATACTGAAGAAAAAAACAGGCTTCTGGATTTTACTAATGGGTTCGCTCATTCAACTAACGGGGTTCTTTATTTTTGCATTGGATATATTTAACCTCTTCCCTATCATGACAAAAACGCAGGAAATATTATTGGTTGTTTTTCCGCAGATGGGTTATCCCCTAACCTTTGCATTACACCTGGCCTGGGAATTTGGCAAAGCAAATAAAGACCTACGACTACAATTGGTACAGGTAAATGAATTGTCGGAGAAAACATTAAAACAAGAACAAGAAAAGCAGGAAATACTCACGCGGCAAAAAGACAATTTAGAGGATATGGTTACTGATAGAACCAGAGAGCTATCCCTACAAAAAGAAGTATTGCAAAGTACACTTACCGATCTTAAAGCAACACAGGGTCAACTCATTCAATCAGAAAAAATGGCCTCGCTGGGAGAACTCACTGCAGGCATCGCACACGAAATTCAGAACCCGTTAAACTTCGTAAATAATTTTTCTGATGTGAATCGGGAAATGATTGATGAATTGCAAGCTGAACTAAAAGCAGGTAATACAGAAGAAGCAATTACAATTTCCAACGATATAAGGGATAACGAACAAAAAATAAATCATCACGGCAAACGTGCTGATGCCATTGTAAAAGGAATGCTGCAACACTCAAGAACAAGTAGTGGGCAAAAAGAACCAACAGATATCAATGCCTTATGTGATGAATATTTACGGTTGGCATATCATGGTCTGAGAGCAAAGGAAAAAAGTTTCAATGCCACGATCAAAACTGATTTTGATAATACGATTGGTAAAATAAATATTGTTCCGCAGGATATTGGAAGAGTGTTGCTGAATTTATACAACAATGCTTTTTATGCGGTAAGCCCCACACTCCCTAAAGGCGATGAAGTGAGCGATCCTACC
>JBBQZZ010000024.1:0-39798 GCA_038207265.1 Chitinophagales bacterium
GGCATGCAGATGGCCAACCAGGTCATGGATATGAACCAGGTGATGTATCCCGAGATAACAGGTGAAGAAAAATCAGGCAAACAAAAGAAAACAGAAGGGATGAAAGATATGCAGCCTGCTAAATCGGATACCATGAAAGGAATGGATATGGATAAACCCAAAAAGGATAACATGAAAGGGCATGACATGCACAATATGCAAATGCCCAACAACAATAGCATGTCAGCAATGAATATGGCAGCAGAGGAGACTGACATCGTAACCCTTAACTATACCATGTTAAAAGCGCCTGAAAAAACAACCTTACGGGAAGGACCGCTAAAAGAATTGAAATTCAATCTTACAGGAAACATGAACCGGTATGTATGGAGCCTGGATAATAAAGTAGTTTCTGAAGCTGATAAGATTTTAATAAAGAAAGGAGAAAACGTAAGAGTTATTTTATACAACAATTCTATGATGCGCCACCCCATGCACCTGCACGGCCACGATTTCAGGTTATTGAATGGCCAGGGCGACTACTCCCCTATGAAAAACATAATTGATATCATGCCGATGGAGCTTGATACATTGGAATTTGCAGCAACTGAAAGTGGCGATTGGTTTTTCCATTGTCATATTTTGTACCACATGATGAGTGGAATGGGAAGGGTTTTCAGTTACGAAAATTCACCGGCCAATCCGGAAATACCAGATCCCAAATTAGCACAGCGAAAATTGTTTGCTGATGACAGGCAGTTTCATTTTATGGCGAAAATAGGAGTGGAAAGTAACGGAAGTGATGGAATGGCGATGTTTGCAAACACCCGTTGGAAGATAAATACATTATGGCACTTAGGCTATCACGATATGCACGGCTATGAAAGTGAAACAATGATAGGCAGGTATTTAGGTAAAATGCAGTGGATATATCCGTATGTGGGATTCGATTACCATTACAAAACTGAAGGAACACTAGCTAAAAATATATTGGACTATAACGGCACCCAAAAAAACATATTTGGTAGCGAAGCAAAAAATTGGTTTGGACAGGTTAGCAATAAAGACCATCGTAAGACAGCCGTAGCGGGTATTGCATTTACAATGCCAACGTTAACAATTGCTGATTTTAGAATAGATGGCGATGGAAAATTGCGATTTCAATTGTCAAGGGAAGACATTGCACTAACGCCCCGTATGCGTTTTAGCTGGATGATAAACACCGACAAAGAATATATGGCTGGCTTGCGCTATATAGCTACAAAGTACATCTCTTTGTCTACTCATTGGGACAGTGATATGGGACTCGGTGCAGGGTTTACATTTACATATTAAATTCCGGGCACGAAATGTATTGCTTCAGGACTTTACATCCTGAAATTCTGTAGATTATTACCATGGTTATATAAAGGATACCGCAACCGCCATAAGTACGTTTTCAGGTTTTCAAAGCGTTGCAACCATGCTGGCAAGTTCAATGGCGGGTATAATTTGGTATCAATTTGGTGTTTGGGTTAAATTCGCTTTGTCAGCTATTGCGGCATTGATAGGCTTAATCTATATAAGCATGATCCCTTTTAAAAAGAATACTTTGAGTTAACCCAACAGCAATTACGTGGCTTACGGATGTTTTTGCGCTTTATTTTTTGTAAGGGCCAGGTGGAGGAAAAAGGATTAGCGAAATCATAAAATTACTGTGCGTAATACTTTTCATGATTAGTAACTATCTGAAACGATTGGCAATTGTTGGTTCCCAGCGACTGTATTTTATGTATATAAGTAACTGAAAAATAGTTTATTAGCATTCGGACCTAAAAATCTACAAATACTCGCGATAGTTTTTTGCCCTATATTTGCCGTAATGAAAAAACTGTTCTCCATATCATTTTTACTCATCTTTCTGTTTGCAAATACAAATCTGGGCCAATTATTGGAATTGCCGCTTTTAATTCACCATTATACGGAACATCATCGCGACGATGGAGGAATGTCTTTTCTCACCTTCCTGCATAACCACTACCTGGAAGAAAAATCACACCCATCACCTAACAATGAACATGAGAAACTCCCTTTCAAATCTCATGATTTTGGTTTTTTGCAAAGCAATATAATGGTTCATCCGGCAATTGTCTTTGATCTCAAAACAAACCAACCGGTATTAATTAAAGTTCCGATTGTTTACGCAGAGGCTTTCATTTCATCCGCGATTCTCTCCAGAATATGGCAACCGCCTAAATCCTGTTAATCATTGCTGTTTTACTGATGTATAAAGCTGTAAATGTTTTATACTTATTATGCTTGTTATAGCAGGAAGCATGTTATTATTTATTGATGATTAACGGGATACAACTATGCTTACTAAGATCATTGCGTTCTCCATAAAGAACAAACTTATCATTGGGCTTTTTATTGTTTCTCTGATAGCTTATGGTAGTTACGAAATTACCAGGCTCCCCATTGATGCTGTGCCGGACATCACTGATAACCAGGTACAGGTAATCACCATTTCTCCGGCACTCGGTGCACCGGATATTGAACGGTTGATTACGTTTCCCATTGAGCAGGAATGTAACAATATACCTGGCCTGAAAGAAATCCGCAGTTTTTCACGATTTGGCTTATCCGTTGTGACCATTGTGTTTGATGAGGCAACGGACGTGTATTGGGCGAGACAGCAGGTAACGGAAAGATTGCAGAAGGCACAGGAGCAGATACCAAAGGGATTTGGGACACCCGAGCTGGCACCTGTTACTACCGGACTTGGAGAAATTTACCAGTATGCGGTAAGGCCTAAGACAGGATATGAAAGTAAATACTCGGCCATGGAGTTACGCACAATACAAGACTGGATAGTGCGCCGTCAATTACTGGGTGTAAAAGGAGTTGCAGAAGTCAGCAGTTTCGGCGGGTATTTAAAACAGTACGAAATTGCCGTCGATCCCTCCAAATTAAAGTCAAACAACATTACGATCAATGATGTATTCACCGCATTGGAAAATAATAACCAGAATACCGGTGGCGCATACATTGAAAAAGGGCCGACCGTTTTGTTTATTCGAAGCGAAGGACTGGTAGGAAGTTTTGAAGACATTCAGAATATTGTTGTAAAAAACCTTGCCGACGGCGCACCGTTACTTATCAGGAATATTGGCGATGTGGGCCTGGGTACCGCCACGCGGTATGGCGCCATGACATACAATGGTATGAAGGAAGTTTCCGGGGCAGTAGTAATGATGCTCAAAGGGGCAAATAGTAATGAAGTAATTGTTGCGATTAAAAAACGTGTTGCCCAGATACAAAAAACTTTACCTGAAGGTGTGATGGTCGATGCATTTTTGGATCGGACGAAAATGGTAAATAATTCCATTAGCACCGTTTCAAGGAATTTAATGGAAGGGGCCTTGATTGTAATATTTGTACTGGTGCTTTTCTTAGGAAATTTTCGTGCTGGCTTACTGGTAGCATCTGTCATTCCGCTGGCCATGCTTTTTGCAATTATTATGATGAATATATTTGGCGTGAGTGGTAACCTGATGAGCCTGGGCGCTCTGGATTTTGGATTGATTGTAGATGGAGCTGTTATCATTGTGGAAGCCGTCATGCACAAACTAAAACACAGTAACCATTTTGAAACCGTCAAAAAACTGGCGCAACCGGAAATGGATAGTGAAGTAAAAGAGTCTGCCACCCGAATGATGAACAGTGCAGTGTTTGGGCAAATCATCATTCTTATTGTATATCTCCCCATTTTTAGTTTACGGGGTATTGAAGGAAAGATGTTTAAGCCAATGGCACAAACAGTTGCATTTGCTTTAGCAGGTGCATTTATACTTTCACTTACCTACATTCCCATGATGAGTTCCGTATTCTTAAGTAAAAAGATTTTACACAAGCAAACGCTTTCTGATAAAATGATGGCGCGACTAGTACACAGCTATCAGCATACATTGGAAAGGGTATTAAAAATTCCCAAAACAATACTTACCGTTGTGCTTGCGCTGTTTGCAGTCGCTCTTGTTGTTTTGTTTCAATTGGGTGGTGAATTTATTCCGTCGTTGCCCGAAGGTGATTATGCAGTGGAAACAAGGGTGATGCCAGGAAGTAGTTTAAATACTTCCATTCAAGCTGTTTCAAAAGCGTCCAGGATTCTATTGGATAAGTTTCCTGAAATAGAAAAGATAGTTGGCAAGACCGGCAGCAGCGAAGTACCCACCGACCCCATGCCGATAGATGCAACGGATATGATGATTATCCTTAAAGACAGAAGTAAATGGACTTCTGCCAAAACCTATGAACAACTGGAAGCAAAAATGGCGAAGGAACTGGAAGCAGTTCCTGGGGTAACGTTTGGATTTCAATACCCGGTAGCGATGCGGTTCAACGAATTGATATCTGGAGCCAGACAGGATGTGGTTTGCAAAATATTTGGTGAAGATTTGGATACGTTGGCGATACTGGCAAAACAGCTTGGCGCTATTTGCAACACCGTAAAAGGCAACAGCGGACTCTATGTGGAAGCCGTAACAGGTATGCCACAAATTGTTATTCATTATAACCGGGCAGCGATTGCACAATTTGGTTTAAATATCAGTGACATCAATAAAGTAGTGAATACTGCCTTTGCCGGCCAAAGGAGTGGAATGGTGTATGAAGGAGAAAAGCGATTTGATTTAGTGGTGCGCCTGAGCGGTGATAAAAGAAAAGATATATCCGATGTTCAGAATCTTTTAATACCTGGCACAAAAGGAATGCAAATACCACTGAACCAGGTTGCCAATGTAGAAATCATTGAGGGCCCGAACCAGATTCAGCGGGAAAATGCAGAACGAAGGATTATAGTTGGTTTCAATGTTAGGGGCAGAGACATACAAAGCATGGTGCAGGAATTGCAACAAAAAGCAACCACTCAAATGAAAATGCCGGCAGGTTATTACATTACCTATGGTGGCGCATTTGAAAACCTGCTAGCCGCTAAAAAACGTTTGTCCATTGCCGTACCTGTTTCCCTATTCCTGATTTTCCTGATGTTATATTTTGCTTTTGGATCAGCGAAGCATGCGTTAATTATTTATTCCGCCATTCCTCTTTCTGCCGTCGGAGGCATATTAGCCCTGGCCATACGCGGTATACCATTCAGCATATCAGCAGGTGTTGGCTTTATTGCACTCTTTGGCGTGGCAGTGTTAAACGGCATTGTGCTGGTGGCAGAATTTAACCGCTTAAAAATAGAAGGAGCATCAAGTGTAAAAGAAGCAGTGATGCAAGGTACACAACTTCGTTTGCGGCCCGTGTTGATGACAGCCTTTGTGGCGTCGCTTGGCTTCCTGCCGATGGCGCTTAGTACAGGAGAAGGCGCTGAAGTACAAAGGCCACTTGCTACAGTCGTTATCGGTGGATTGCTGATTGCTACTTTTCTCACCTTATTCGTTTTACCAATTGTATATATCATGTTTGAAAAAGAAATATCCGGTAAAGGAAAAGCAACAGTGTTAACGTCAATGATTTTATTATTTGTTATTTCCTCCCTTCAACCGGCACAAGCACAAACACCGGTTACTTTGCAGGCATCGATTGACACTGCATTAAAAAATAATCTCTCGGTAAAAAGTGAAAAGCTCCGCGCAGCCTGGCAGGAAAAATTGATAAGGTCGGGAAAAATAATTCCACCAACGAATGTATTTGGAGACGTTGGGCAAATCAATAGTTTTTATGTTGATACAAAAATTGGTATCGCACAAACAGTCAGTTTCCCGAAAGTGTATGCCAGGCAGAAATCTCTATTGACACAGGAATGGAAAAGCGGTTTATTGAATGTTGGCGTAAAGGAAGCAGTCTTAAAAAAGCAGGTGATGCAGTTGTATTATAACCTGGTGTATTTACAACAAAAGCAAATGTTGCTGCAAAAAAACGATAGCCTGTTTGCTGAGTTCCTGCGAAAAGCTACGTTACGTTTTGAAAAAGGCGAAAGCAATGTATTGGAAAAAACAACTGCTGAAAACCAGCGCGGGCAAATTGCACTACAATTGTCGCAATTGCACGATGACATGGAATTGCTTCAAATCCAGTTTCAGTTATTGCTGAACACCAATACGGTGTTTATTCCAACCGAAAAAGATTATGTAATGAATGCTACAGCAATTGCCGATACTTCAGTGCTTACAACTCATCCATTTATACAACATTTAAAACAACAGCAACAAATCGCTGCCGCAGCTACTCAGGTAGAAAAATCAAAACTACTGCCTGATCTTAGTTTTGGCTACAACATGATGAGTATAAAAGGAACAGGCGCTAATAACAAAGTGTATAATAGTGTGCCGCAATTTCATTCTGTGCAGGTTGGGTTGGGCATTCCTATTTTTAACAGTGGTCAAAAAGCCAGGGTCAATGCGGCCCATGCCAATGAAGCGATGGTGGCAGGTGAGTATGAACTGAATGTAAAAAATTATGCAGCGGCTTACAAATCTGCCATTGTCCAATATAGGAAATATGCAGAAGCGGCCACTTATTATGAAACGACTGCCTTAAAGAACGCAGCGCTTATTACCAATATCGCCAACAAACAATTCATCAGCGGGGATATTAATTACCTGGAGTGGGTACTGCTCGTTAACCAGGCAGTTGCTATTCAAAACGAATATATTGAAGCGGTAAAAAACAGGAATACCAGCGCCATAGAAATCAACTCTTTTATCACAAAATAATAAAAATCAAATGGCAACCAATGATAAAAGAACAACGCTGCAGGTTTTAAGCGAACCTTTCCTGGCACTTAAAAACAAAGTGTTTGCAAAACTTTACATGGCGCAAACCATCAGCCTTATTGGTGATGCTTTTACCTGGGTAGGGTTAGCATTATTAGCCTACCAGATAGACAAAGAACGATCCGCCGTAATACTGGCAACGGCGCTTACGATGAGGGTAACTGCATTTATTATTTTCTCTCCCTTTGCAGGTGTGCTGGCTGATAAAGTAGATCGAAAGAAAATATTATACATTACCCATTTTATACGCATGGGAATAATTTGCTGCCTTCCGTTTATTAAAGCGGAGTGGCATATTTATGTACTGGTGTTTTTCTTGAATGTATTCAACGCTTTTTTTACACCGACCTATCGTGCCGTTGTTCCCCAAATAATTGAAGGCAAATACTACCGGGAAGCAGTGGGTTTATCTACTGCCACCTATCAACTGCTTGGCATCCTTGGACCTGCATTGGCAGGCGTTGTGGCAGTTTGGCTGGGTGCAAGGGAAATATTTTTTATAGATGCAGGTTCATTTATTCTCGCAGCTATATTAATATTGGCTATACCCCGCGCAGAATTGCAAAAAGGTGTTACTGCTGAAGCCGCGCAATCACAAAACACATGGGGCGATGTTATTAAAGGTATCCGGCTGCTGTTTGGAAATAAAATATTGCGGTTTGCTTTAAGCATTGAATTTGTGTCGGCCATTGCGGGGGCTATGATTTTGGTAAACACCATCGGGCATGTCAAAACCGGTTTGCATTTAGACAATAAATATTATGGTTGGGTAATGGCAGCATTCGGGATAGGTGCAGCCCTGGCTGCATTTGTTGCTGGCAGCCTGGACAAATCCAAAACAAGATCCGTTTCTTTGGTAGGTGGTGCACTGGTACTGGGTATCAGTATTTGTTTTACCAATTACGTGAACTATTATTTATTGCTGGGCCTATGGTTGTTTGCCGGACTGGGACAGACCCTTGCAGAAATGCCTTCAGAAACACTAATAGCCGAAAATATCGATTCACCTGACCAGGGGAAGGTATATGGTTCGCATTTTGCCTTTTCTCATTTATGGTGGGCTATTACATATCCTGTAGCAGGTTTATTGGGCACATTATTTCCGCAACGTGAATTTTTATTCGGAGGTCTGCTGACCTTATTGATTGCCATACTGGCAATCTTTATTTTTAAACCATCATTAAAGTCTTCAAATATATAATGCTATGAAAAAACTAATTGTTTTATCCGGTGTTCTGTTATTAATTGCTGCTTGTGGTGATGGTAAAAAGGAGGAGAAGCCACCGGAAAAGGTAATGGATAAGACCAATTCCAACGTGGCGGTATTGACCAATGCACAGGTAAAAAATGCAGACATACAAACAGGTATCTTGGGACAACAGATAATTTCTGCGGTACTTAAGGTAAATGGCAAAATAGATGTGCCGCCCCAAAATATGGTGTCTATCAGTGTGCCTTTGGGAGGCTATCTGAAATCAACCAAATTATTGGCTGGAATGCATGTCACTAAGGGTGAAGCGCTGGCCGTTATGGAAGATCAGCAATACATACAGTTGCAACAGGATTACCTGACAGCAAAAGCGCAGTTTGCTTTTAACGAAAGCGAATTTAACCGACAAAAGGAACTGAACCAGAGTAAGGCTACCAGCGACAAAGTTTTTGAACAAACCAAAGCTGCCTATCAAGTGCAAAACGTGTTGATTAAGTCTCTGGAAGAGAAATTGAAATTAATTGGTTTGCATCCGGCTGCATTAACTGCCAGTACTATTACCAGAAGCATTAACATTTATTCTCCCATCAATGGATTTGTATCTGGTGTCAATGTAAACATTGGCAAGTATGTCAATCCTTCTGATGTATTGTTTGAACTGGTAAACCCAACTGATATTCACCTGGCATTAACTGTATTTGAAAAAGATTTGGACAAGCTTTTTATTGATCAAAAATTGATAGCATACAATAATAGTCAGCCTGACAAAAAATATCCCTGTACTATTATTCTGATCAGTAAAAACCTGGGTGCTGAAAGAAGTGCGGAAGTCCATTGCCACTTTGAGCAATATGATAAAAGTTTAATACCTGGCATGTTTATGAATGCAGATATTGAAGTAAAAAGCAGCCGGGTAAATGCATTACCAAATGATGCAATTGTTCGCTTTGAGAATAAACAGTATGCTTTTATTGAGAAAAGAAAGAACCAGTTTGAAATGGTGGAAATAAAAACAGGCAATTCAGAAAATGGGTTTACAGAAATAGCCATTGATGAAAAAATCGCAAAAGACACTTTTGTGGTTAAAGGTGCGTATAGTTTGTTAATGAAATTGAAGAATACTGCGGAAGAATAGTATTTTTATAAATCTGGCATTTCTCCAAAATATCACCATAGCTTAGTACAAAGTTACCATACACGAACATTTGCATTTTCTAAAATATCATTTAGACCTTTTTAAAATTAAGGAGCATGAAAAAGTATAGCCATTACACAATTTATTTCTTTGTTTTCTTTCTAACGATCTTTTCATGTGATTCATTTGCACAAATGAATCACATGCAGGATACTTCCCGTTCGAAACTGGATATACAGAAAATAGAACAGGTTACCGGGATGAAAGGAGTTGAAAAAAACGGCGAATATAAAATCACTGTACCGCAAAACGATTTGAATGTTGTGGTAGATGGCTTTAAAATTATTCCGCCGATGGGACTGGGCAGCTGGGCAAACTTTACACCTTCCATGCATGGAGCCATGCTGATGGGGGATATTATATTAACCGAAACGGATCTACAACCAGTACAACGGGAAGTAATTAGGCTGGGTCTTACCATTACCGCGTTACACAATCATTTTGTGCGGAATCATCCCAATGTTATTTATATGCATATAGATGGTTCAGGCGATGTGGAAACAATGGCGCGGGATGTAAAAGCTGTTTTCGATAAAGTAAAAGAACTGAGGGGTAAGGATCCAAAAAGTGCACCCAAAGACAGTGTAATAAACACATTGAATACTTCAGCACTTGATGCTATAATCGGAGCAAAAGGAGAAATGAGCCTAGGGGTTTATAAATACACTATTGGCAGGCCTGATGTGCAGTTGAAAGAACATGGAACGCCTGTAAGCACCTTTGGCGGTTTCAATACATGGGCTTCCTGGCAGGGAACACCTGATAAGGCAGCCGTCTGCGGGGATTTTACAATGCTGACAGATGAAGTAGCACCTGTAATTAAAGCATTGGTGGAAAACGGGATTGAAGTGGTAGCGGTACATAACCACATGGTGCAGGAGGAACCAAAAATTTTCTTTTTACATTACTGGGGTGTAGGCTCGTCGGAAAAATTAGCTAAAGGATTGAGGGCTGCATTAGATCAGACTGGTAAAGCGAAAGCCGGCAGAATGAAAATGGACGGTCATTAAATTAAACAATACCAAATTCATTGAAATGCGCTCGCAGCCTGCGACTGTTGGGAGCTGTCTACCCTTTCACCGGCTTTAATAGCGAAAAAATGAGCCTAAACTAAGTTTTCATTTTTGTTTTCATGCCGTTGCCCTGTAGGGCCGGGCTTTCCGCTGCAATCTTCTCATGAAGGATTTCCACTGCAATCCCTAACGGGTTATTTGAAAGATTTGCATACAGTACAGTCATTGTCCAAATTAACAATTTGTACTTCCACAGATCCGGTACAGTACACCCATCTTATTTTTTAACCCCTGCGGCAAATAAGCCGGGAGAACTGTGCCGGATAATAGGGGAATTGAGTTTGGCTCGTTCCTCGCCAAACACAATCCAGACATTTTCAACTTAAAGGAATCTGAAATAGAGTGCCTTTATAATTCTACTGGGTAAAACTCATTCATCCTTATCTGACGCAAATTTCTTGACAGGCTTTGTCAAAAGCAAGGTCTGCGCCTTCATTGCATTGCGGCTGGCCATCGGTTTTGCAAAAACAATCTCCACCCCTTTTTGAACTCCTCCGGAGAAGTCTTTTGTTAGGGTCGTATTCTTTTTACGAAAAACCTTGCTTTTGCCAAACCCTGTTTCAAGGCCGGGTTGCTACAATCGGAACGAACGAGGCGTGTGCCGAGTTAAGCAATTAATCAAAAAACACTACTGTATGCAAACAGAACAGCTTTCAGCACTAATGCGGCTATCATGGAGGATTCAGCGCATGAAAAAAATAGGCCGCTCCAAATCACTTTCATCTGCATGGGTTATTTACCAGCAATCCGATATTATGGTATACTACCTTATAAAAAAAAACAGCCCGCAAAACCGGGCTGCTGAAACCACGGAAAAGAACCTAACACTTATTTTCTAATCATAAAATATATCAATCATGGAAATGACAGCAAGATTAACAGGTGATGCAAAAGTAAGCACCCTGAAAAACGATCGCCAGGTGGTAAACTTTAGTGTAGCGATTAACGACAGTTACAAAGTAAAAGGCAAAGAAGAACCGGTGCAAGTAGTCACCTGTGTACAATGTGATTTTTGGGTAAACCCCGGTATTGCAGCTTATTTAACCAAAGAAACCAGGGCGAACCCAATTATAACTATTCTTTTAGAATTGCATTTGAATTTGATAAAAGGTTTATATCGACCATTTAATTTGTAAACATATTGTCGCTGGGATGGCTTCATCACACATCTCAAAAACCAGGACTTGCGTTGGCCTTAGTATAAATCGTTTTCAACAAAACTTCTTCTGATAAGATTGCATCGAATATTTTTTGTGATTGCCAGCGTTATACCCTTTACTTTAGTTTACTTGGCTTACCCTAAGCCTAATAGGTTTTTAGCTTTTAAATCCCCAAAAAAATACCTTAATTGGGATAGATATTTATTTAACTGGCGTACCTTTAAGGAAAGGTAAAGTGATGATAGAAATAGTGAAGAAGGCGAAATCCTTTATAACATTCAGCATGCCCCTACAGGCAGAATTTATCAGCATTCAGTTTGCTAGCATTCACAATCGATATCAAAAAGAATTTTCAAAGTGGAGCACTGTATCAACAAGGCAAAAGTTAATCGGGATTTATTGGTGTAAGCATGTTTTAAGACATAGTTTAATACTTTTTAGTGTTTCGGCTGGGATTGTATTGGTTTTAAATCCAGCGCTTTTTAGATTTTCTTTGCCGGGTTTTTTTGTTGCCGGGTTAATTGTATGGCCAGTGCTATTTGTGGGTCACTATTGGCCAAGCTATTATTTTGATTTTCTGCCTAAGCTTGAAATGGTGAAAGAAAGTTTTGAAGAATTCCAGAATAATGAAATGGAAAAATGTCGTCAGGCACAGTTGTCAAATTTTGCTTTGGCCCTTGTATTTTATGTTATTGACAAAACAAGTGCAATAAATACGCTGCAATGCAACGACCGGTCGGGCGCTTTATTAATGAAACTATACGGAGTTGATAACGGAAGTATGAAAAAAAACCTGGAACTAATATTGGGGAAAAAACGTCAGTTGTCGCTCAGAAAAAACACTGAAATCCAAAACCGGTTTGATGAAGCCTGCGCTTTTTTTGAAGACCTGCAATTCACAAAAGGGATACAAATTCTGAGAGAACTGGAAGCTAAGTTTCAACCCTGAGTGTTTGAAAAAGATAGTTATTGTTGAATATTTATATAGATATGGAAAAGGATAATAATAGTGCAAGCAACGTGAAGCCTGTTCTCGACAAGGGATTGTTTTGGGATTGGCGTTATGACGCTATTGACTGGCAGCTATCTTACAAAAGCATTATTGATAGGGTGCTGGAACGGGGAACAAAGGAAGAATGGGAAGAGATAATCTGTTTTTATGGCAGCCCTGTTGTTATTAAGGCATTGAAAGAAGAAATTAAATTTTTGCCTGACCATACCATTGATGAAGTGAGTAACTATTTTAATATCAGAAAAGAGGAGATGGCATGTTATGCAAGGAAGCAGTTGAGAAAGGGACAATGGATTTAGTTGATAAATTAATGGCCGATGATAAACTTGCATTGTTCAATTTGGTAGGTTGAACAGCACTCGCATTAAAGATTGGAAATCGGAAATCTATTGATATCGATCTTTTTACCCAATCTGATTTTGACTCCCGAGAAATCTCCAAACACCTGTATGCTGCATACAATACATCCCGTCTGCAGACAATACCCAACGGCGTATTCTATTTAGTAGATGGTATTAAATTGGATCTGCTTGCCCACAAATTCCCGCTTATCCAGGATGTTGAAATAAGTGAAGGCGTGCGCATGGTCTCCCTAAATGATATTGGGGCGATGAAATTAAATACCATTTACGGCCATGGCACCCGCCTCAAAGATTTTGTGGATATGTATTCTTTGTTGGAGGACTTTTCTTTAAATCCATTGCTGAACGTTTACATCAAGCTAGTCAAAATCCTCAAAAAATCTTTCAAAAAATTCCACCGTTGAAGGAAAATTTGCTCGAGAAAAAACAAGGTCTGCGCCAAAAACCCAGAGGACCCCGGCCTTAATTCTCAAACCGTACGGAAAAGTGCGGCCATTTTATTTTTATTCCAGATTTAAGTATACTTAACTTTTTTTATTTTTCTTTTTGGGCCAGATTTACAACCTAAAACGAAAAGTGATGAAAGAATTTGTGAGCAATGGTAACCCCGTTACCCCCATGCTGTTCCCGTATGAGCCTGAGCAGTACTGGCAGTCTATCCGCCTAATTATCCGCGAGGAAGTCAGCAATGCTGAAAAACAAAGACCTGTTTCTACCTCTTTTGAAACACCCGGTCTAACCTACAAACCCCTTTATAAAATTACTGAGGTTTGTGCCTTATTTCATATTACCAAGCCTACCATTTACGACTGGGTTAAGCACGGCAAGCTAAAGCCTGTCAAAATCCGGTCACGGGTATTCTTCCTGTGGCAGGATATTCAGCAACTCTTGCAACCGACTCCGGAAAACAGGAAGTAATTTTTTTTCTTTCGCCCGCACAAATTATCTAATTATTAAAATTAAAAATTATGGCAGAATTAAAAAGAAGAACACTCACGCTGGTTAGTGGTAAACAAATCAAATTGTATGGTAGCAGTATGGCGATTGGTGCCAGCCTGGAAATAGGCGAAGGGTCCGCACCGAATATTTTTTCTTTCCTGGAGCAGCAACCGGAAGAAAAAATATCGCATGAAAATACTTTAATACCCGTAGACGGAAAAGCAGCAAAAGAAAATCCTGTTAACAGAACAGCAACATTGATCATGAATCCCTACCGCCTGACTGCGAACGACCTTATGGAAATCGCAGATTATAATATCCAGCTTTGGATGGATTTAAAAAATAATATCCGCAAACATGGTATCAACAGCCCAAAGACATTTAACTCCGATGCTGTGCGGTAACAGGATTGTTGCTTGCATTTATCAAGCATTATCAATTTTTAAAAACGACGCAAGTGACAATTTTTCAGGTGTTATTTTCATCAGTTTTTTTCAGTTAAATCTGATTAGACTGCGGGTGAAAAGAAAAAATAAAACCAGTCGCAAGATCGCTAGAAAAGGGTAGTTGCAGAAAAGTCAAAGGATGCTATAATGTAGCCATCGCCAGAAGTTCATCAAAAGCAATGTAATAGCATTTAAAGCTGGAAAGAAGGAAGCGCAGTACATATTGCAGCAAGAAGAACCACCTGAATAGCTCTATCTGTTAATCCCGTCTACCAGTGAGACGGAACTAAAGATTGACTTTTCAATTTTCAGGAGCCAGCAATGTTTTGGTTGCACCAAAACTCCTGGCTCCTTCATGCTAACGCATTCGTGAGGCGATTTTCTCATCCGCCGGGGCGGATTCAAAAATCAGGAGGAAAACAGTATGGAGCAGACGAATGAACAAAAAAAGAACAAGGGAGGTCGACCGCCTAAAAGCGTTAAACGCAACCGCGTAGTGGCGTTGAAATGTGCCAGCTACGAACAAACCATGATCAGTGCCCGCGCGAAAAAAACCGGGCTAACGGTCTCAGAATATTTGCGGGAGTTAGGGCTCAACGGCCAGATTGTCATCACAGAGAAAGTCTTACCCAGGGAAGTTTTATCCATGGCCGGAACGCTGAATCACATGGCCGCTAACCTGAACCAGATTGCCAAAAAGCGAAACAGCGTAGTGGACGTGCTCAATGCCGCGGACCGTGCCAGCCTGGAATTTCTATCCCGGGAACTGAAACAACTTGTAGTATCTATTAAAATGTATTTACAATGATTTGCGGTATTTCAATGGGGAAATCTTTTTCAGGCTGTCTCGGTTATTGCCTGGATGACAAACAGGAACTAACGGAAGAACAAAAAATAAAGTTATCCCTTAAAGACGGCGTTCAGCATGCAAACCGTGCTGAAGTGTTAGCCTATAACCAATGCTTTGGCGACAAAAATGAACTGGCCGCACAGTTTAATGATGTCCGCAAACTAAGCCGGCGGGTAGAAAAACCTGTACTGCACATGTCTCTGCGCTTGGCGCCGGGTGAGCATTTAAACAAAGACCAGTGGCTGAATATCGCGGAAGAAATAGTTAAAGAGATGGGCATAGCAAACAATCAATACCTGGTTGTGCAGCACCGGGATACAAAAGAAGAGCATATCCATATTGTGGCCAACCGCGTAGGTTATGATGGCAAGGCAGCCAGTTCCAGCAACAATTATTACAAAATGGACAAGCTTTGCCGGCGACTTGAAATGAAATATCAGTTGCAACAAGTCTTAAGCCCACGGCAATTTTTGCCAAAAGAAATGCGCCATCTCCCGCGGCATGATATCCGCAAAGAGCAGATGAAAAAGGACGTAGGACAAACCCTCGCAATGGCCAAACACTACGAAGATTTTGCGCTAAGGTTGCAGTCGCTCGGTTACAAGATCATCAAGGGAAGAGGTATCACTTTTATCGATGATAAAAAAGTAATGGTAAAAGGCAGCGAACTGGGCTATTCACTCATGACAATTGAAAAAACGCTGCAACAAAAGCAGGAGAGGAATTTGAAACAGGAAGCCGTTAAGCCCTTAATAAAAGAAATTATTGAACATGGTCTAAGGACGCAACCTCAACTTCTGCAAAAACTCTCCGATGCCAGGCAGGAAAAAGCGTCTGCACACCACACAACGCAAGAAAGTGTTGATGATTCAATTAGTGACCAGCTTAAAAAAGGCGTGGTAGATGCACTGCACGAATTGACCAAAGCAGAACAAAATGGAGCCAGCGTGAATCCTGAACTTTTAAATGAAGCAAGGCTCAAAAAAAAGAAAAAACATCGCCTGCATTAGTAAATTATTCTTATCACAATTATTTAAAATTATTATTATATGGATACGCCTGTAAAAAATTTAAGCAAAGAAGAAAAAGAAAATGTACTGACGGTATTGAATGAATTTACAGAAGAATATAAAATAAGCACTAAATCAGTTGAAGCGCTTGTGGGCTCAGTGAATGAATTATCAGCAAAGGTAATCGTATTCCTAGACAGACCAGACAACCCCAAATCGGAAAATGAAGCCATCTGTCAGCTTGAAGAATTGATCGCAAACAACATGGAAAAGATAGCCAGTAAGGTACAAGACACATCTTTACCAAGCAACGAACTGCGATCGCTATTAGGGCAAATGGAAAAAAACAGGCTGCTGTTCCAAAATCCAGTACCACAAAAAATAATTCACCATCATTATGTTCCAAAAATTATTTGGATAGCTGCCGGTCTTTTTCTTGTCGTTGCCCTGGTAGGTGCCGGTTGGTATATGACAGGGCAAAAAATGGAGGCATACATTGCCAGTGATACCAAATACCGTTACCTGAAGCTGGATACCGGTAATATTTATTTACAAAAAATGCTTTATCGTGTAGACAGCCTGTCCCGTAATAATGCCTCGATGCGGGACGCTGTTGTAAATAAGGAAGAAGAAAATCAGAATAACTTTGAGTTATTACAAAAAGCCAGTCAAATGAATGTGGAAGCTGAAAATTTGAAAGCGGACGCAAAAAGGCTTAAGGAAAAAGCTGGGAAAAATGATGGTGGCCACAAATAGTCAAATACAGAAAACACATTATTACAGTATGTTGACCCGGCAAAGTACTCCTGTCCCATTTTTTTCAGCCTTCGGCAAATTAAACAAGACAACTTCGCCGATTAAAACAGATTGCCAATTGACTTCGCCCGTTCACCAGTAGGAATTAATGTAGTGGTCTGGTAAACGGGCGAACACAATTGGTGATAAGAAAGATGATTAGTTGCTTAAAAATCAGTTTCATTTTAATTTTTTTGAACTCAAAAAAGATATAGTGTAACATGTAACAGCCTGTTTTAAAAATTAAAAGTAATTGCAATCTTGTCATCGAGGGTCAAGTAATCTCAAACAACTATCTATTGTTTTCGGAATAAATCAACATTTCGCCTCTCCTTTCCCAAATTTCTTTAATTTTTTGCCCGGCTTCTTCAGGACTAATCCTGATATACTTATAAAAGTCCTTAATACTTTTATGCCCGCTTATTTTCATTATAAGCTCTGGAGATGTGCCTGCTAGAAATTCGTTGGTACAAAATGACCGGCGGCAAGTATGCGTAGTGATTAATGAGAATTTTGGCCTAACAGTTATAATGTCCTGATTTCCTTTCTTACAGCTAATCTTAACGGGACTATCAATCCCCGCCATTTGTCCAACCTTTTTAATATAGCGATTGAGCTCTGCGTTTGAGGTTTTCGGAACTCTTTTTTCAAATTTATTTATCAAAATATCATGGGCTTCCGAACGTAATGGGATAACCACCCACTTATCAGACTTCCCTTGCTTTTTGTATAGTACTCCATTTCGAATATCATCAGGCTTGATTTCGTTAAAATCAGAAAACCTCAGGCCGGTGAGGCAACCCAAGACAAACATATCCCTAAACCTTGCCCATTCCGGGTGAGATGTCAGATCCAGGAGATATAAATTACAGATTTCAATACTGGTTAAATAGATTGTATCGGCTTCCTCTTCTAGTATTTTATAATCGCTTAAATCAATATCCTTGATAAGCTTTCTTCGAATCCGGTCACGAAGAAAAATACGGAGTTGTTTAATACTAGTGCCAACAGAGTTTTTTTTCAATCCCCTGATGTTAATTCCCCTTCGCATGTGAATGTGTTCATACGTCAGGTAGTTTACAAAAGATTCATAGAAATTGAAATCAAAACTTTCAAATGTTATCTTTTTCTTTTGGTGCTTTTCAAATGCCAGTAAACGTTTTTTCATCACGTTATAGCTTCGCACCATTCCAGTGCTGACTTTTCTTGTCTTAGACTTTATATAATCCTCCATCTGCCAAAAGAAATCAAAGTTTTCGCATTTATCTTTTGGGAGATGCGATGCACAGCGCTCCAGTTTTGCCTTAAGAGTATTGGGGTCAATTTTGGGGTGAAAAACTTGCTTAAGAAACGCAAGAGGATCTTCCATTTTCTTTTCAATAGCAAAGTGTACAATGTCTTCCGATGCTCTGAGCATTTGTCGCAATTGCATGTTCATTTCTTCCGCAATTCCATAATTGACAGGAAGGTCTTTGGATATGCATGCTGTCTTTTTATTCCAATGTTTAATGGGCACCGCAAGTCCGGTAAACAATAAGGTTCTTCGTTCTGAAGAAAAACAAAATTGGATGGAAATAACATTGGTTGCGTCTCTGCGCGGACGCCGGTCACAAATCAGTTTGATAGGTAGAAACATAATTTTGTCGATTTTTTTGTCGATTAAAATGATGTTTACCAGAATAAAGGTACAATGAAGAATTTTTGCAGCTCTGTTATAATACGTTGAAAAAAAGGAGATTATCGTAAACCCAGATAAAGTAAAATAGGATTGCTAATTAGCAATCCTACGCGGAAGTGACCCGGATTGGATTCAAACCAATGACCTACTGCTTAGAAGGCAGTTGCTCTATTCAACTGAGCTACCGGGCCAAATAGTGATCGGCCGCGAAGATAATTTTTTTTAGAAAGCTACCCAAACTCAAATACTTACATGCTAGAATGACCAATGTAAGTTGAAAAGAACAGACTGTAAGTGAAAAAATAAGGATTATTACTTAGAACTCCTAAAGACCAGCGTGTTATTGAAATACTAATAGTATTATATCGTTACCTCTTATTGGTAATTACGGATTATCAATAATATAGTAGGTACCAGTCATGTTAATAACGAAGCCTGTTTATATGAAACCCAATCGGCCTGAGGGGCTTTTCTACCTTTTATTTATTTGCCTGACCCGGAAATTTCGCTGGCTATATGTGCTTTTGCACTTAACAATATTTACCAATATAGCCAGCGCACAAAAACAAAATCTAAGATTTGATCACCTTGACATAAATGATGGTCTTTCGCAAAACAATGTGCTCTGTGTTATGCAGGACAGTCGCGGCTTTATGTGGTTTGGTACCCGCGACGGGCTAAACAAATACGATGGTTACAAGATTACACTATATCGTCACGATGCAAAAAATGAAAACAGTATCAGCAACAATTTTATTACAGACATCATAGAAGACCTTAGTGGCAATATGTGGGTGGCCACCAGCAGCGGTGGCATAAACCGGTACGACCGCGAAAAAGATAGATTCATTCACTATAAACATGACCCGAAAAACAACAACAGTATTGCCAGCAATTTAGTAGCCTGCATGGCTGCCGATCATAACGGCAATATCTGGATCGGCACCAATGATGCTGGTTTGAGTGTTTTAAATATAGCAACTGGCAGGATTACACGTTATAGCAGCAACAAACAGGACAGTAAATCGCTCGCTGAAAACTTTGTAAAGGCAATTTTTGAAGACCGTGATCTCAATATGTGGATAGGTACGTACGGTGGCGGTTTGCACTTGTTTGACAGGAAGGATCATTCATTTACCCGTTTGCAGTACGATTCAAAAAATCCTGCTTCACTCAGCAACAATAACGTTTATAGAATATTTGGTGACAGCAAAAATCGTTTGTGGATTGGCACAGACGGAGGTGGCTTGAATTTACTTGATAAAAACAACATGCAATTCCGCCATTTTGAGCACGATCTGCACCATAGCAACAGTATTCCCGCCAATGCAGTGTACGCGATAGGGGAAGACCAGCAGGGAAAACTATGGATTGGTACAGAAAATGGCGGCCTCAGTATTTTCAATACATCCACAGGAATATTCAACAATTATAAACACGATGAACTGGATAATACCAGTCTTAGCAATAATTCGGTGTACACCACCTACCTCGATAGTAAAGGCAATATGTGGATTGGTACTTTCTCCGGTGGAGTGGATCTCTACAATAAAGACTATAATAAATTCACTCATTACAGACACAATAGTGACCCAAACAGCCTGAGTAATAATTACGTTTTGTGCATTGTAGAAGATTCAAAAAAGAGGCTCTGGATTGGGACGGATGGTGGCGGCCTTGATTGGTTTGACCCGCAAACAAAAAAATTTACTCACTTCCGGCACCGGCAGGGCGATAAAAATAGCATCTGCGGCGACTATGTACTGAATGTTTGTGAAGACAGCAAAGGAAATATATGGATAGGTACCTGGGGGGATGGCCTGACCATTTTCAATCCGGTTAAGAACAGTTATAAACATTTTAAAAACAACCCGGCAGATCCAAAAAGTATCAACAGCAATAATGCCTGGTGTATTTTTGAGGATCGCGACAAAAATATATGGATAGGATTACACGGCGGTGGCCTGGATTTATATGATCCCCTCACCGAATCTTTTACGCACCACGTAAAAAACGATCAGGTGCCAGGTTCAATCAACAACGATATAATTCATATGATTGTTGAAGATAATGAAGGCAATTTATGGCTGGCAACAGACCAGGGCGGGTTGAACAAGTACGATAAAAAAATCAATTCCTTTAGCAGTTTAATGCACGATGCGAAAAAGAACAGTTTGAGCGACAACGGCGTCAACACTTTCTATCGCGACAAGAAAGGAAATTTTTGGATTGGCACTATGCTGGGTTTAAATTATTTCAATACAAAAACACAGCAGTTTACAGTTTATACCATTGCCGACGGTCTTCCCAACAATGCAGTTTATGGAATGCTCGAAGACGGAAGCAACAATTTATGGATCAGTACAAACTGGGGTATTTCCAAATTAGACCTCGGCACAAAAAAATTTAAAAACTTTGGCATCGCAGACGGACTACAGTCGTATGAATTTAAGGATCATTCATTTTGTAAAAGCAGTGCAGGTGCCATGTACTTTGGAGGGATCAATGGCTTCAATGAATTTTTTCCAGAGCAGGTTAAGGAAAATAATTTTGATCCACCCCTGGTGATTACAAACTTTCAAATATTTAATAAAAATGTAAGTATTGGCGTGGATAGCAGTCATGTGTCTCCACTTAAAAAAACCATAACAGAAACCACTGAAATTGAACTGCCTTATGCCAGCTCAGTTATTTCTTTTGAATTTGCATCACTGAATTACACTACTTCTGAAAAAAAGAAATATGCTTACATGCTGGAAGGATTTGATCAGACCTGGAATGAGGTGGGTATTGAAAGAAAGGCTACTTATACAAAGTTAGATCCAAAGGAATATATTTTTAAGGTGAAAGGCTTGGATAATACAGGGGAATGGTCACCACAAGTAAAAGAAATACGACTGACCATTGTTCCTCCCTTCTGGCTAAAATGGTGGTTTAAATTAATTGTGTTTGCTGTCGTAATCAGTGGAATATTGATTTTTTTACGTTTGCGTATTAATATTGAGAAGGCGCAAAAACGGAAATTGGAGACCCAGGTAAACGAAAGAACAGCACAATTGGCCATTGCTATCGAGGACGAAAAAAAATCGCGCAGTGAGGCGGAAAAGGCTAACCTGGCCAAGAGCGTTTTTCTTGCTACCATGAGTCATGAAATTAGAACTCCTATGAATGGGATTATTGGCATGTCTTCCCTATTAATACAAACTCCCCTTAGCAGCGAACAACGCAACTATATAGAAACCATTCAAACCTGTGGCGACAGTTTATTAACTGTAATCAATGATATACTGGACTTTTCTAAAATAGAATCAGGTAAGTTAGAACTGGAAGAAAAAGATTTTGATTTACGCACCTGTGTAGAAGAAGTGCTGGATGTGTTCGCAACCAAAGCGGCGCAGACAGGTCTCGATCTTGTTTACCAGATAGATAATGATGTACCGGAGCAAATCATTGGAGATGCTACAAGACTGCGCCAGATATTATTGAACCTGGTTAGCAATGCTGTTAAGTTTACAAACCAGGGTGAAGTGTTTGTAAGAATTCATCAGCTTGCAGCCAAAACAAACGGACAAAAAGAACTATGTTTTGAAATCAGGGATACGGGCATTGGTATTCCGGCAGATAAACTGGAAAGATTATTCAAAGCTTTTTCACAGGTTGATTCATCTACTACCCGCAAATATGGTGGTACCGGCCTGGGACTTGTAATTTGTGAGAAATTGATTGGATTAATGGGCGGCTCCATTACTGTAACCAGTGAACCCGGTAAAGGATCCATGTTTAGTTTCACAATTATTACTCAACCCGGCAGGCAAGCGTTGCCAACCTATGTTACCGGCAGCATGCTTAACCTGGAAGAAAAACATGTTTTGGTGGTAGACGATAATTTTACCAACAGAACCATACTACGGATACAGTTAGAACAATGGAAGATGTTGCCTGTGCTCGCAAGCAGTGGAGAAGAAGCACTTGATATTTTATCAAAACATAGAGATTTTGACCTGATCATTACCGATATGAATATGCCCGGCATGGATGGAGTGGAGCTTACACGAAGTATTAAAAAAAATAACCCATCAATTCCGGTTATCTTATTGAGCTCAATGGGTAGTGAACTTGATAAAAAAGATAGTGAACTTTTTTGTTCATTATTGACAAAGCCCGTTAAGCAAAATGTTTTATGCACTCATATACTTAGTATTTTCCATGGAGAAATGATGCCAATGGCAGATCGTGAAAATGAAAATCAGCAATTACCCGGCAATTTATCGGAACGGTTTCCTTTGCGAATATTAATTGCTGAAGACAATCCAATTAACCAGCAGCTTGCGCTGATTGTATTAAACAAAATGGGTTATGAACCCGAAATAGCAGAGAATGGTAAACAGGCGGTCGATAAACAAACCAAAGATCACTTTGATATTATTTTAATGGATGTGCAGATGCCGGAAATGGATGGAATAGAAGCTACCAGGAACATACGAAGCGGTCCAAAAAAGCAACCTGTCATTATAGCCATGACGGCAAATGCTATGCAGGGCGACAGAGAAGATTGTTTGAATGCAGGGATGAATGATTACATCAGCAAACCATTTAAGCCAAATGAAATTGCGGTGATACTGGAAAAATGGCATCGGAAAATTGCATAGCTATCTAACTTTTAAATCGTTCATAAAAAAATACTTTCCGGGCCAGCCAACTTATAGAAAAAAGAAGGTGAACTTGCAGCCAGACTTTTAAAACTCCGATGTTTTGGTATGGATGTAAAAATTGAACCCGGCTGGAAAGAAGTGCTGAAACAAGAATTCAGCAAACCTTATTTTTTGCAAATTGCCACGCACCTGCGCACCGAAAAAATGGCTGGCAAAACTATTTATCCTCCTGGTTCACTCATTTTTAATGCCTTTAATACAACTCCGTTTGAAAATGTAAAAGTAGTATTGCTGGGCCAGGATCCTTATCACGGTAAGGGACAGGCGCACGGTCTTTCATTTTCAGTACAGGATGGGGTACCACCCCCACCCTCGTTAGTAAATATTTACAAAGAATTACACAGCGATATTGGCGTACCTGTTCCGCAACATGGCAACCTCACACATTGGGCACAACAGGGAGTTTTACTGCTCAATGCATCCCTCACTGTACGTTCAAACGAACCTATGAGCCATGCCAAAATTGGTTGGGCCGATTTTACGGATGCGGTAATCAGGAAAATATCTATCCAGAAAAAAAATGTGGTGTTTTTATTGTGGGGCAAGTTCGCGCAGGAAAAGCAGGTATTGATTGATGAAACAAAACACTGCGTACTAAAAGCAGCGCACCCTTCACCTTTATCCGCTTATAACGGTTTTTTTGGTTGTCGGCATTTTTCAAAATCAAATGAATACCTGGCAACTAATGGCATTGATCCAATTGATTGGAAGTTGTAGCATATTGAATAGAATAAGAAATGAAGTCCGGAACACAGGCTTTCACTTCAAAATTTAAAATCCGCTGATCTTATTTGATATTATTTCTTTAAACAGTGCGTATTCAAGTTAGGATGATGGATAATGAATTATGACCTCAGTGAACTTCCATATTCACAATCTTCAATACATTTGATGCATGAACATATTTAAGCGGATTGCGGGAACCGTTTGCGCATTGTGGGGTCTTATCTGGTTTATTATCACCATGCTCATTTTTATTATTCCTTTCACCGCTATTTATTTTTTTCCTGAACCCGGAAGAACTACCTGGTTTATAAATGCATCCCGGACCTGGATGAGAATATATATGCCATTGATTGGTTGTCCGGTTCGCATCAAAGGCAAAGAAAACTTTTTACCCGGGGAAAACTATATCGTATTATGTAATCACAATGCGCTGATTGACGTACCTGTTTCATCGCCCGGCATTCCGGGTGGCAATAAGACCATCGCAAAAATTGAAATGGCAAAAATTCCGGTGTTTGGTATGTTGTACAGAATGGGCAGTGTATTGGTGGACAGGAAAAGTGAAACAAGCCGTCGCGAAAGTTTTAGCAAGATGAAATCCGTTTTGGCAATGGGCCTGCACATGTGCATTTATCCGGAAGGTACCCGCAACAAAACGGACCAACCTTTGAAATCCTTTCATGACGGGGCTTTCAGACTGGCAGTGGCCACGCAGAAGCCGATCATACCAGCATTAATTTTCAATAGCAGGAAAGTGTTGCCCGTAAACAGCAAGTTTTTACTGATACCGCATGTTCTGAAGATGCATTTTTTGCCCGCCGTACATATAGAGCCTGATGATACAGTTGAAAGCCTGAAAGAAAAACTATTTATATTAATGAGCAGCTATTATGCTGCCAACGCTTAATACGGACCGTTATAAAAATACCTTGAACGGTTAATTTTCAAATCTCTCAGCAAACCAGATTTTGGATTGATGGTGATATTAAATCCTTTTGACTGGCCCGAATAAACATTCAGTGATAGTTGCCAGCAATGGAGGTTCCTGGAAAGAAACGCAGTTACATTCTGTAACCCCGATCCGTTGAAATCATAATAGGTACTCATTCCCACCTTCCAATTTTCTGTAAGACTAAAATCGCCGCTCAGGTTAATATTAGAATTGAGAACGGTTTTATAACCACTGTAATCTGGTTTTAATTGACTGGTGAAATTGAGTGAATAAGAAACATTCACCGACCAGGGTATATTGAAATCTGCAAATTCGGCGGGGTTATTCCTTACATATTGTAACTGGGCCTGTTGCTCTTCCAAAGTGATGGGCCTGCTAAACTGGTTATTATTAGCATTATTAAATGAAGAAGTATTAAGTGAATCTTCTTTTTTATCTTTTGGCTTGCTCTTGAATGAAGTTGAAATAGCAATATTGCCACTATTGATCTTTCCCAGGCTGAATTTACCATTGTTCCAGGCATATTTATTTTTTCTGAAACCTATTGAATCATAAACGTACGGATCGAGATTTGCCCCGGCGGTAATATTTATCTTTTCAAATAAAGTACTGCGCATGTAAAATGTAAAATTTGATAATTTGAATGAATCTGCTAAAAAATTATAACTGCCATTGAATCCAAATCCGTCTATTAATTTCACTTTTTTGATCCCCGATTCTGTGGTATCAGTCTTGGAACGTACTTTCATTTCCAGGTTATTATCAAGGCCAAAACTAATACCTCCGAATTTCTGCCCGGTCAATGAGCCGTAGATGCTTCCGTCATATTTGGAAAATTGTATTTCACGACCCGCGCTGTCAACTCTTGTCTTGTAATAATCTTTACTGGCCAGTCCCGGATTATAATTAGCACTTAATGAAGGACGCAGCACATGTCTTATGGCCATTATATGACTGGTCTTTTTAAATTCGTGCGTTCCAAAAACAGCTGTATTCAAACCAAGACTGAATGACACATCACTAGAACGATAAAATCCTTTGTTGATCACCGTATCAACTTTTCCTTTTGCGTTGTTCCACTGCCTGATGAACTGGCGTGAATTCCAATTTTCACGGTATGAAATTCCCGGCGCAATCTGGATGGGCCCCAGTGAAGGCAACGAAAGTGTAATGGGCACATTGTGTTGTGCTCCCCATTGCATGGTGTCCAGCACCCGGCGAAAACTAAACAATGAATCATAAAAAGACGACTGGTTGGCAAAATTGGTATTGAGCCCAATTCCAAGCTTCTCATACCATTTTGCTTCGCCCACCATTTCTTTCCTTTGCAGTGGATAAAAATTATTGACGGTAAAACCAATGGTTGGCAAATTGAGATTAATAAGTCTGGTATTGTTATTCTGACTGTGATTAGCCGTCACCGTTAGATTATACTTATTGCGCCAGTTCTTTGAAAAAGCAATAGATGAACTCAATTGGTTCTGAAAATTTCTTTGTGAATTGGTAGTGAGATACTGGTTAAACTTTGTCGATCCTGCATTTACACTGGCGGAAAATGTTTGTCCGGGCCTGGCACGACTGTCCACGGTATGGCTCCAGGATATATTAAAACTTTTTGTTGAATTGAATTCTTGTTTACCATAGTCACTCAATATCCGGGTATTCTGCAGGCTAAACGTTAATGAACCCTGGTAACGATACCGGACCCGGTACGTAGGTGTTATGTTGAGCCGGTACCCTCCATAAGAATATATATCTCCGCGGATAGTAGCATCAAAATAATCATTCAAAACTTTGTAATAACCCAACCCTTCCAGGCCAATACCAAATTGTTCATTGGCAGAAAACTGCGGTGGTAATAACCCCGAGTGACGGCCCTGCGACAATGGAAAGAAACCAAAAGGAATATAAATAGGAATGGGTACCCCCTCAAATTCCGGATGAATGGGTCCGGTGACTGCTAATTTCTGGTTGATCAGTTTCATTTTTTTTGTACGGAATGCAAAGTGCGGGGTATCCAGATCACAAGTGGTAAAAGTGCCCCGGTATGCAAAATATTCATTGGGTGAAACTTTTTTCATGGTTTCCGCATGCACAAACATTTCCTGTTGCTGCGTATAAGTATTTTTGGTAAGTCCTTTCTGCGTTTTGGAATTGAAGGCAAGTGAGTCGCCCGTCATATTATTATCACCCTGGGTAAACCTGGGTATCCCTACCCGTTTGCCTGCAGTATCAATAAAGTAATAAGCAAATATGTTTTGCGAGGCCTGGTCAAGCCGGATGACACCCGCATCCAGGTTGATGTCTTTGTATTTTACATTACCCTTGTTGTATAAATAAATTTGTTTGGAAGGAACATCCATCACCATAGAGTCTTCCGCCGCGTAATTGACGGGAGCGTCCAGAGAATCTTTGGATACCTTAACATTGAATGAGTCTACTTTTTGAATGGGCTTTCCGGTACTGTCCTTCCTAATGGACGTATCGGCGCGGTTGCGGAGCAAACTATCTTTTGCTAAAGTTTTCAAGGGAACCGTATCAATTACTTTCTTTAACTGGTTGTTAAAAAGAGCAGCTGTTGGATAATTAGTGGCGCTGAACAACGTTATGCTGAAAAGCATTATTGCAAACCCGATAACCAGAATGTTTTTTGAGTTAACTTTGTAAACGTTGTTCATAGTCGCGATAGGGCAAAAATAACGTTTCACTGTATAAGATAATGTGAAGATTACCAAACCCCTTAAATAGTTTTTTGTTTTATGATAAGACGTTTTTTAATTGTGTGGGGTATGATCACCGTCTGCACAGTAATTTCTGCATTCACCTTTATCAGTTCTACGTCAGGCACAGGTAAAACTGCAACCATAAAAACGCTCATTATAGATCCCGGTCATGGTGGATTGGATCCCGGCACACACGGTTTGATATCCAAAGAAAAAGAAGTGACGCTTGAAATAAGTCTTAAGCTTGGAGAAGCCATAAAAAAAGAATTTCCCGATATCAAAGTTATTTTTACCCGCACCACCGATATTTTACCCGGCAATGCGCTTACCAAAAATGAAGGCCTTCGCAACCGGGCAGACATTGCCAACCAGGCCAGGGGCGATCTTTTTTTATGTATTCACGGCAATGCTACGCCTCAACCTGCAGGTGGATGGTATGCAAAAAGAGTTATTGGCCACAGGAAAAAAACAGTCTTTGTTGGAAAAGGCAAACGCAAAAGAAAAAAGACCATCAATGAACCCATTTATGAAGCTTATTGGGTAAAGAATACAAGGATAGGCACAGAATCATATATATGGAAAGCAGACAGGAGTGAGAAAAAAGGCGAAGCTATTAACAGAAACGATGAATCTGGTGAGAATTTGGAAGATAGCACTGTAGAAGCACTTGCTTTTGACATCAGTTCTCCCGAAGCAAGAATTCGCACACAACTATATGAAAAAAAATATTTTCAAAACAGCGCTTACCTGGCCTCGTTGGTTGAGGAAGAATTTAAAAACAGCGGTCGCGTCAGTTATGGTGTTAAACAACGTGACGTTGGTATTCAAGTGTTGCAGGCAACAGGTATGCCCAGCGTTTTAATAGAAACCGGATTCCTTACCAATAAAGAAGAAGAAGAATACCTCAACAGCGAAGAGGGTCAGGACGAAGTGGTGCAGAATATAGTAGACGCATTTCGGAAGTATAAACAAGCCATTGAAGGTTCGAGGAACAATGGAAATAGCCAGGCAAAACCAGGGGATGGAAAAAAATAATAGACCGGACAGTTGTTTAAGTCAACCTGTTTTGTTCCTTTTATTTCTTCCCCTGGCATGATGTAGTGAATATTATTTTTTCATACGAAATGGTAATAATTCGATACAGTATTTTCATCCCCATATTTAGTGATTGCCAGGGGCAATCCCCACCTATTCTATTACTTTGAACGCTGTGTAACAGTTTCGTTCGCAAAAAATTATTCCATAAAATACCTGTTCTTTCGTTTATGACTCTATATGCGACAAATCAGCATTTTCCTGTAGGTTTGTAATCTATATACGACAATAAACCGCTATTATTAATAAAATATCCTGTTAATGAAAGTTTCTAACGAAACCAAAGTTGGTGCACTTACGGCAATATCCATTACCCTGCTGATTCTTGGATTTAATTTTTTAAAAGGAAAAAATCTTTTTAGCAAAGCCAAGACTGAAATATATGCAGTGTTTAAAAAAGTGGATGGATTGAATGTTGCCAACCCTGTCACCATAAATGGATTGCAGATTGGAAAAGTTTATGAAATGCATGAGAAGAACCGCAACCTGGATGGTATCATTGTTACCATTAATTTATTAAAGGATATTGATATTCCAGTCAATTCTTTCGCTACTGTTTCTTCAGATCTGTTAGGAGCTTCATCTATCAATATCACACTTGGAGACAGTAAGAGCTACATGCAAAATGGAGACACCTTATTAACCCAAAATAGTTCTGGTTTTATTGATGGTATAAAAGCTTCCCTGAATCCGGCTTTAAATTCTGTCAATGGCGCAGTTCAGTCGCTGGATTCATTGTTAAAAGTTGTGGGTACATTTTTTGATCCTGCTACCAAAGTAAACTTCCATGCCATTGTAGCCAATCTTACAAAAAGCAGCGTTGAATTGCAGAAATTGGTGGATGCTCAAAACAGTACGCTGGCAAAATCACTGAACAATGTAAATCTCATAACAGGTAACCTGGCAAAAAACAATGAAAAAATTTCCCAGACCTTAGACAACCTGGAAAAAGCTACTGGTAAATTTGCTAATATAAAAATTGATGAAACTTTATCAAGCCTTCAATCTACTTTAACGGAATTCAAAGGCGTTATTGCAAAAGCCAATAGCAAAGACGGTTCAATCGGACTGTTGTTAAATGATCCCAAATTGTACAGAAATTTGGAAAGTACCACTTACAAATTAAATATTTTGCTGGACGATTTCAGAACACATCCAAAACGATATGTAAATGTGAGTGTATTTGGTAAAAAAGACAAAAGTCAGCCACTTACATCACCCTTGCAGGATGATTCTACCAGTAACCCATCACCGAAAAAGCAATGATGCTGAAAGTCTATGTTGGTTGTCTGACTGTTTTGTTGTTAAATACTTTTTTAGTTTCCGCGCAGGATACCATTCCGAAAACGGCTGCTGATACCAGCATTAGCTTTGTACAGCAAATTCACAGTGATCGGCTTCGGTTTCTGAAAGTAGATTCAATTACTCAACTGGAAATACTGGCGGGTCATGTTGCATTGATGCAGGATAACACCAAATTTTATTGCGATAGCGCAGTTATCAATAAACGTCGCAACATACTGGAAGCATTTGGCAACGTACACATCAATAATGCAGACAGTATTCAAATCTATTCGCAATACCTGATTTATCATATTGATACCAAAACAGCCGTTGTAAAAAAGAAAGTCACACTTACCGATGGCAAAGGCGTTCTAACAACGGATGAATTGCAATATGATACAAAAGCAAAAACAGGTGTTTATACCACCGGCGGTAAAATTGTAAATGGAAAAACAATTATCACGAGTAAGGAAGCAACTTATTATGGCGACTTCAAAGACGTGTATTTCAGGAAAGATGTAAAAATGCGCGAACCGCAATACAACCTTGATACGGATTCATTATTATACAATACAGAAAGCCAGATTGCAACCTTTGTCACAAAAACATTGATCAAAGACAGTAGCGGAGCAAATATTGTCACCACAGATGGTTTTTATGATATGAAAAATAAAAAAGCCAGCTTTGGAAAACGTTCGATTATTAAAGACAACAAAGGGGTAACTGTTACGGGCGATTTTATTGATACCGACTCCAGTGGACTCACCACTATAAAAGGCAATGGCGTTTACCTGGATACTGCGCAAAAAACTTCTGTACTTGCTAACCAGATGCTGTATGATAAAAAGAAGAACCAGTTTTTTGCTACACAGCATCCGCTGATGATCATTCAACAGGACAAAGATTCTATTTATGTTACAGCTGATACTTTGTTTTCGGCAAGGATTGCAGATTTGAATGATTCCAGTTACCGCGAACTAAGAAGGGACACCCTCACCAGTACTACTGTAATAAACGCAAAAGATACCAGCGACATCCGCTTCTTCCAATGCTTCCATCATGTAAGAATTTTTTCGGATTCCTTACAAGCTGTCTGTGACAGCTTATTTTATTCGGCAAAGGATTCCGTATTCAGGTTGTTTACGCATCCGATTGTTTGGGCCAGCCAGAGCCAGGTGACAGGCGATACAATTTACCTGTATACGAAAAATAAAAAGGCAGAAAGGATGTTTGCATTCGAAAATAGTTTTGCCATTAATAGATCCGGCGACAGTATGTACAACCAGGTAAGTGGCAAAACGCTGAATGCTTATTTCAAAGATGGCAGCATTGACTATACCCGAACAAAGGGTTCTCCCGCACAGAGTATTTATTATGCAAAAGATGAGAACGACGCCCTGGTTGGCATTAACAATGCCAGCGGCAGTATCATTGATATGAGGTTTGAAAATAAAGAACTGAAGAAAGTAGTCTTCATCAGCGATGTTAGTGGTACTATGTATCCTTTCAAACAAACACCTGAAGAAAAAAAGACGCTGCGCAATTTTAAATGGTTCGATAACAAAAGACCCAAAACAAAATTTGAGTTGTTTGAAGACCCGGTAATTGCAAAATAATTTTAACAAAATCCATCCGGTTACAACATCTGCCAGCACAGTTACCAATACCTGAAAACATTTTCATATTAGGAAAAAACGTTTAACAAGGTTTTACCAACAACTTTATCCTACCCGGCATTATTTTTCGTTGAATAGAATAAAACAATCACAGCTATGCGCAAATTATTGCTAACATTTATTATTCTTCTTTGTGTTTCCGCTGTTACCTGTTTGCAAGCCCAGGAATATAACCAGGATTATAAAATAGGATTGGGCATCAGGTTAAGTTCGCCTTCTCCTACTTTAAGTAACGCTGTATCTGTAAAGTATTTTATGCCTGCCGGCAATGCCATTGAAGGATTGATTTCGTTCGGCACACGTTTCGGAGTTGGTGGTTTATATGAAATACACCGGCCGCTCAATGCAACCCCTGGATTGAAATGGTTTTATGGTGGTGGCGCTTATCTTGGTTTTGAATCGCACGATACTTATCTTGGACCAACCGGTGTAGTTGGTCTTGATTATAAGTTTGATAAAATACCGCTTAATCTTTCACTGGATTGGAAACCCGAACTTGATATCATTCCCCGCATTAATTTTGTACCGGATGCATTTGCTGTAACAGCAAGATTTACCATTCAATAATCAATTAATCATACTTCATTTTTTAAAAACGGCTTTTTGACCAAAAGCCTTTTTTAATACCCGGAATTAAATAGTTTCTACCCAAAAAATAAATAACATAGAAGTATAGACGTAATAATACAAACAAAATCCGCTAATAGCATTGCTCCAATAGCATACCGGGTATTCCGCACGTTTACCGAACCAAAATAAACAGCTACCACATAAAAAGTAGTATCTGAAGCACCCTGGAAAATTCCGGAAAGCCGGCTTGCAAATGAATCGGGTCCGTAAGTTTCCATGGCACTGACCATCATACCTCTTGCGGCGCCACCACTCAATGGCCTGATAAGCGCTGTAGGCAATCCATCTACAAATCTTGTATCGGCACCCATCCAGGCAAAGAAATTTTTCACAGCAGCAATCACAACATCAAATGTGCCGCTGGTACGCAACATACTGATGGCAACAAGTATTCCCACGAGGTAAGGGATAATTCTTATTGCAGTATCGAAACCACTTTTTGCCCCGTCAATAAATGCATCAAAAACATCAATCTTTTTATACACCCCCCCTGCAACAATCAACAAAAAAACAAGTAATATCAAGCCGTTGCTGAGCAATGAGGAAAATGATTGTATGCCGGCCGCATTCAAAGAAGTTATATATAGCACCAGCAAAGCAATGATGGCAGAGATACTCAATATCCAAATTATGATGACTGGCTGAATTACATTTATCTTTTGCTTGAAAGAAACTATCAGCATGGCTGCAACGGTACCTACAAACGTAACTATCATGCAGGGAATAAAAATATCTGTTGGATTACTGGCATTCTTTGCAGCCCTGATGGCAATTACACTTACCGGAATGATATTAAGACCAGCTGCATGTAAACAGAGAAACATGATCTGCGCATTGGAAGCTGTTTCCTTTTTTGGGTTAATCTCCTGTAAACTTTCCATCGCTTTTAAACCAAATGGCGTAGCCGCATTATCCAATCCCAGCAGGTTTGCAGAAAAATTCATTATCATATGTCCCATTGCCGGATGACCTTTCGGAACACCAGGAAATAATTTCGAAAAAAACGGACCCACAATTCTTGATAATAATCTTATACCACCTGCTTTCTCCGCAATACTCATAAACCCAATGAACAAAGACAATATACCAATGAGTTTCAAACAAATTTCCACCGCGTCCCAGCAAGTATCAATAATTCCGTTACTCGTCTGCACCCTGCTGATAATAATTTTATCGGCCTCTCTTTTATAAATCAAATCGCCTTCTGTTAACCTGGATTTGGTGGCAAGGGCATTTAATATACCAGGCGCTACCACAGCTGTGTCAATTTGTTTCAGTTGTACTGAATCTCCTTTTTTGCCGGTAACCATGGTTGTAAATACCTGCTTTTCACTGCCTGATACGAATTTTATGGCTGCAACCAATATTGCTATGATGATGAAAGCACTCCATATTCTGCTCAATGCCATAGAAACGAATTGATTAAATATTGAAGTTAACAGATTCAATTCAAATACCCATCAGTTGGCAAAACACTATATTTGCGGCCGAAAATGTGATAAGCAAAAATTAAAAAGTCAAAAGTTAAAACAAAATGGGTTTACAAGCGGGCATTGTAGGATTGCCAAACGTGGGGAAATCAACTTTATTCAATGCTGTTAGCAACAGCGCCAAAGCACAGGCAAGTAATTATCGTTTTTGCACCATTGAGCCAAATATTGGATTGGTAGATGTGCCGGATGAACGTTTAAACAAACTGGCAGAACTGGTGAAGCCTAACCGTATTGTACCCACGCAAATTGAGATTGTTGATATTGCAGGGTTGGTAAGGGGCGCCAGCAAAGGGGAAGGACTGGGTAATAAATTTTTGGCAAACATTCGCGAAGTTGATGCCATTGTACATGTAATACGTTGTTTTGAAGACGAAAATATTTTACGTGATGAAGGCGCGATCAACCCGGTTAGCGACAAAGAAATAATTGAGACCGAATTACAATTGAAGGATTTGGATAGCGTGGAAAGAAAAACTTCGCGTACAGAGAAACTACTGAAAACTGCCGATCCAAAATTAAAAGCCGAATACGAAGTATTGAAAAGATGCCTGGCACAATTACAGTCGGGCAAAAATATAAGAGCATTGAACCTCGGCAAAGATGAACAAACGGCCATCGCTGATTTGTTTTTATTGACCGACAAACCTGTGTTATATGTTGCAAATGTAGATGAACCATCTATGCATACAGGCAACAAATATTCCGACGCATTAAAAACGGCTGTTGCCGGTGAAAATGCGCAGGTGATAATAATGAATAATTCTATTGAAGCACAGATTGCCGAAATGGACAACCCTGATGATCGTCTTTTATTCATGGAAGAATACAAAATGACAGAACCTGCATTGAATAAACTGATTAGATCTGCCTACAAGTTATTAAACCTGTTCACCTATTTTACTGCCGGTGTACAGGAAGTAAGAGCCTGGACCATTCATGAAGGCTGGAAAGCCCCCCAGGCCGCGAGTGTGATACATACTGATTTTGAAAAAGGTTTTATAAAGGCGGAAGTTATTGGTTACAATGATTTTGTTCACTACGGATCAGAAGCAGCGTGCAGGGAAGCAGGAAAACTGAGAATTGAAGGAAAAGAATACATTGTAAAAGATGGCGACGTAATGCATTTCAGGTTTAATGTGTGAGGGGGTAAGACCGGTGCTGAGTTAGAATAAAGTATATAGTATAAAGAAAGAACCCGCAAAAAAATTTGCGGGTTCTTTCTTTGTTGTTTGTTTATGTTATTGAGAATGGTTAGAAGACATTGTATCCGAAACTGATATAATAAAGGCCTCCTATAGAAGGGTTGCCAAAACTTGTCCGGTAATATTTATTCAAAATATTGGTAGCGCCAATTTTAATTATGGAGCGAACGGGAATTAACTTATAACTGATTTGGCCATCAAATGTACCAATGGCGTTTACATCTCCCTGTTTGAAATCCGCTTCTGTAAAGAAAGTATCCTGCCAACGGTACTGAACATTGAAACCAACTCTCTTTTCAAATCCAAATCCACTGTTACTTAATCCAATATTCAACCTGTATTTTGGTGTATTGAAATAAGTAGCAAAATTTGGATCCGGGTTATCTATATTATCTGATGAAGCATTGAAGGTAATGGCATAATTTCTCTGCATCATGTAATCAATGCTAAACCCTTCACCATAAGTATTCACTGTATTGGCACTATTGACAGAAACAGAAAATCCTTTAACACCAGAAGCAGGATTGCCTGCAGTATTGAATTGACCAACAGATACGCGACCAATAAAATCTTTATACTTTGCATAGTAGCCATACACATCTACCAGGATGCGCTTGCCAAACAATCCCTTATATCCCAATTCAAAAGAATTTACAGACTCTGGTTTGTATTCACCAAATTTCTGCTCAACAGGTGTACCGGCAGCAAGACTTGCTGCAGTATACACAGGATTGGTATCGAAATGATAGAAAGTTCTCAATGAAGGTAGTCCGCCAATTAATATACCAGCACCAGTATTTAAATTGATCCACTGGTTCTGGTTGGAAGGAAACCGATAAGCGTTCTGGTAAGATGCACGGATATTGTGGTCCTTAGCCACCGCCAGTACTGCGGAAAACCTGGGCGTGAATTTACCTTTGAAATTATCATTCTTATCATAACGGATAGACGCCGTTAATTTCAACTTATCATTGATCAGTTTTTTTCCCACCTGTAAATAAGCCCCTATTTCATTGGTATGAATAGGTCCGGCGCTATCTGCAAACAATGTTCCCTGGGAATTTAACACGTACTGTCTCCAGCTTCCGCCAACAATTACTTCAGCAAATTTTACAGCAGAAGAAAGATTGTATTGCCCTTCCACCTGGTAAAGATCTGTCCTGTCCAGGAATCCACCACCTATCGGAATTGGTTTTGATCTTACCTGGTCATATAATGTCTGGAATTGAGAAGTACCCGCAACCGGTCTTCCAACGTCCGCGAAACTGCGCGCATTCGCAAAGGAAGAATAGGGATCAGCACCAGCAATACGAGATTGAACATATGCAGCAGTATACTGGGGAAACCATGTAGTACTTGGTTTCCATGCTTCATTAAACAAACGAGTAGTGATGGTTGCATTATAGGCATCACCAGAATTTTCCTGGGTTGTATATCCTCTCAGGAACCAATTTGCGGCTCTGAATTCTAATTTATACTGTCCTAATTTTAGATTCTTCAATGAATAACGATCACTACCAGTATAAACCGTATTACCAGTACCATAATTACCAGTCAGCGAAAGTTCAAGGCCGGGGGTAATTTTATAATACAATCCTCCAGAGAATTTAAAATTCACCGTATTATTATTGATTACTTCATTTTCTTTGTAACCTGTCCTGGTAACTTTTTGTTTTGGAATAATATTATTGCGCAGTCCAAAATAAAAAGGCACCAAATTGGTAACTGATGGTTGCAAGGCCGCGGGCAAACTTCCGATAAATCCTCCAATTTGTGCAGCGCTTGCATTTGCCGGTAAAACGGCGTTCATTAATGCAACAATGTCTACCGTATTACCCGTTGCCGCTAATATGCCTGCTCTTGTTTGACCTTGAACCGAACTTGCAACATCAAACATATCTGCAGATGTTTCATCGCCATAAACATTTACTCCGTCATATCCCGGATCACTAACCCTGTCGCCTGGTAATGTATGATTAGCGGAACCCGTTCCTGCCCCTATATAATTGGTTTGATCATATGCAATCCAATCTTTTGCCTGTATAAATTGCGCCCCTAATTTAAATGCGAATCTGTCACCAACTTTTTTGCCCCAGCGAAAACTCCAGTCATAGTACGGAGATGGGCCGATAGGATCTTTTGCACCGCTACCAACATGCATAATGCCCTGTTTGATCTGCGCACTGAAGCCCTGGTATTTAAATGGATTCTTACTGTTGATTAATAAAGTACCATTCATGCCACCTGAACCATACAATGCAGATGATGCTCCGGGAAGTAATTCCATATTGTCCACATCCAGTTCAGTAAGCCCGATGACTGATCCCACCGAGAAGTTAAGACCCGGTGCCTGGTTATCCATTCCATCTACGAACTGGTTGAATCTTGTATTGCCACTTCCATTGAAACCTCTTGTTGTAACAGAATTAAAAGTAAGACTGGCCGTCGTTACATCCACACCTTTCAACGTCCTGATGATATCGTAATAACTTGTTGCAGGTGTATTGCGGATATTTGCAGCGCTAACGCGTTCTATAGAAACCGGCGACTCCAATATACGTTCAGGAACACGACTTGCAGACACCACCACTTCTGTTCCTAATGTAGAAACAGCAGTTAACTCCACTTCAATGCCGGCAGAAGCAGTAGGCACAGTAAGCTCTTTGGTTTCAAAACCAACCGAAGTAAATATTAAAGTAATTGGCAATTGTTTTGACGTTACCAATTTAAAAATACCTTTTTCATCAGTAAAAGTTCCGGATGAAGAACCTTTTATGGTTACGGACACAGCGGGTACTCCCTCCTTGGTAGAAGTATTACGTACTGTTCCGGATAAAGTATTGTTTTGGGCGAAGGTCGGGATAGAGAGCAGGCAAATAATCAACAGTACTACTAAACGGTGGCAGGCATTTCTCATAAAGATGTTTTTAGTAATCGTTAGAAGGGCAAAGTACAATATGTAATGTTTTTATGCAAAAATTTAATTTTTGTACACAAATGCGCAAACCCTGTTGATATTTTAAATCCAATGGTATACATACAGGCACGTAATTTCGGGCCATGGCACAATACAATTTTCCATTTCAGACAAGATTTTACAGTGGTAAAGTTCGTGATGTTTATACCATTAAAGACAAATGGCTGGTCATGCTGGCATCTGATCGCATTTCTGCTTTTGATGTTATATTACCGGTACCCATTCCTTTTAAAGGACAAGTGCTGAACCAAATAGCCGCTTACATGCTTTCGGCAACAAAAAATATTTGTCCTAACTGGCTGTTGTATACGCCGGCTCCAAATGTATCTATTGGAAAAAAATGCGACCCATTTAAAATAGAGATGGTTGTAAGGGGTAATCTAACAGGTCACGCCTGGAGAACCTATGCCAGCGGGCAACGTATATTGTGTGGCATAGCAATGCCCGATGGTATGAAAGAAAATGATTTTTTCCCTAACCCAATTATTACACCGTCAACAAAGGCAGAAGAAGGACATGATGAAGACATTAGTAAAGAAGAGATCATTGCAAATGGGCTGGCCAATGAAACAGATTGGAAAATATTGGAACAATACGCATTACAGCTTTTTGAAAGAGGCAAACAAATTGCGTCAAAACAAGGGTTAATACTGGTGGATACCAAATATGAGTTTGGCAAAATAGACGGCGATATTTACCTGATGGATGAAATTCACACACCAGATTCCTCCCGGTATTTTTATGAAGATGGTTTTCATGAAAGACAGGAGAAAGGCGAAAGACAAAAACAGTTGAGCAAAGAATTTGTGCGGGAATGGCTCATCGCAAATAATTTTATGGGGAAGGAAGGACAAACCGTTCCGGCCATGCCTGCTGAATGGATAGATACGATCAGCAAAAGATACATAGAACTTTATGAAAAAGTGATCGGTGAAAAATTTATTCCGCAAACGCTTACCGCGGATGAGACCTATAATAAAATTATTTCGGTACTTGAAAACCTTGATTGATACCGGTTACGTATACATGCTGTGCATTAATATTCTTTCATTATAAATTGACTAATTATGTTACCAGCAACTGTTTTTACGTTATGCAACAGTATTGCACTGGCCGGATGGGTTATTTTGATTGCTCTACCCATGTGGCGATCTGCCGACAAATTTATAGTCAGCGTTATTGTGAGCCTTTTTGCTGTTATCTACACTTATTATATAGTGGTCAATATTTCTTCTATTGATATGAAAAGTTTTAGCACCCTCAGGGGGTTGACTGATCTATTTGCAAATCCATTGGCGGTATTGATAGGATGGGTACACTACCTGGCTTTTGACCTCATGACTGGAATCTTTATAAAAAAGAATGCGGCAAAATATGGCATTCCTCACTGGCAAATTGTTCCCTGCCTGTTGCTTACATTTTTATTCGGTCCCGTTGGTCTATTGCTTTACCTGGCCATCAGGTGGTACGTGAGCAGAAGTTATTTTGCAGAAAACTATTAAAAAGCCACACTGCAAATGCAATGTGGCCTATCAGACATCATCAATACTACTGTTTAATTATTGTTTAATTATTTTTTCTCTTGTAACGGTATTGCCCGACTGAAGTTCCAGGAAATACATGCCCCTTGACAAACTGGTAAGTCCGTCTGCAGATACATTGTTCTGTCCTGCATCCAATGCTATTTTTTTACTGTACATCAATTGACCGGAGACACTGATGATCCGTATGTCTCCTGTCCCCGTCTTTGCCACGGTCATCTGTATGTGCAAATCTGTGATAAACGGGTTGGGTGAGATGGTAATTTTGTTGCCCTGTTTCATGTCCACACTAACGATGTCTGAATAACGGATTT
>JBBQZZ010000025.1:0-27722 GCA_038207265.1 Chitinophagales bacterium
TCCCCATACGCTGAACCATTGGAAAATCCCGGCGCATCCAAACCCCATTCTTTTGCCCTGTTCGTAAACGTTAGATCCCCATTATTGCTATACGCATAGTTCGATATCCCATGCGACGGCATCAAATCTATTAATTTCTTAATGGCGCCCTTTTTATCTTCCAGCATTATTTTTCTTACTTCATTTGGATTGGCCGTATACTGAATATAATCCTGGTCGGTCAGGTCTTTATAAATACCGTTGGCTACAAAAATATCTTTGTATCCATCGTTGTTCAGATCTGTAATCAACGCGCCCCAGCTCCAGTCGGTTGCAGAAACTCCGGCAAGACGACCAATTTCACTAAAATTAACTGCGCTTTTATTCCCAGGATTGCTATTAGCAGAACCTTGATTAAGCTGTAACACATTTCTTACAAACTGGTGATAATAGCCGTTTTTTAAATTCGACTGGTATTTATCCCAGTTCTCGAAATTGGTTTTTGTTTTAACCCTTGATTCAATTTCCGGAAGCATGTCTGTTACATAAATATCCGGATACGCATCATTATTAATATCGGCGATATCGGCTCCCATTGAATTCATACTGAGTTCGCGGATGCTTTTTTCAAGTGATTCTTCAAAAGTGCCATCGTGCCTGTTAAGATAAAGATAGTCGCGTTCAAAAAAATCGTTGGATACATAGATGTCCTGCCAGCCATCCTTATTAATATCGGCAATGGTGACACCCAGACCAAACCCAATTTTACTGCTGTAGATTCCGGCCTGTTGAGTTACATCTGTAAAATGGTTATTATCGTTTCGATAAAGTTTGTTGCCACCCAACGTGTCCCTTATCATACGTTGATCTTTGATCAAATCATAATTACCAACCGAACGAAATGAGTTGTTCAATAAATAGCAATCCAAATCTCCATCATTGTCATAATCAAAAAAAACTGCGTGCGTAGACAGACCCATATTGTTTAACCCGTATTCTTTTGCACGTTCGGTAAAACTAAGATTGCCATTATTGATATAAAGCGCGTTGCTCCTGTTTTTACTTTTGAAGTCCCCGGATTTACATACGTAGATGTCAAGCAGTCCATCACCATTTACATCGGCAAATGTTACTCCTGTGGACCAAACACCATCAGAATTCAACCCAGCTTTGTCGGTGATGTCTTCAAACTTAAAATTGCCCTTATTGAGATAAAGCCTATTAGATTTCATATTGCCGCAGAAAAAGATATCGGGCAAGCCGTCATTGTTTATATCCCCGATACCTACCCCGCCACCGTTATAAAAATTTCGAAAGGTATAAGCATTCAGTTCTTCTGTATAGGCTACATCATTTGAAAATCCAATACCTGAGTTTGCAGCCGGGACCAAGGAAAACAACTTATTTTCATTTCCAGCAATGACTTGTGCATTTTGATTGCAGGCGCTAAGCAAAAAAAGAAGTAGCAATGAAGTGAATGAAAAGATTTGATTTGTGAGGTTCCTTAAATTCAAATTCCGGGAGGCAAGAATATTCAACGCACTACAAATCATTACACCTGCTTTATACATTAATTTATAAGGTTTACCTTATAACAATTGATACCAAGAGCATTTAAAAATAAACTCATTTTAACAAATAAAGCAAGTAATAACATTACATTATTACTTGCTTTATTTTAACAGAAACTATGTTAATGATTAATAACCTGGGTTTTGTTTAAGATTTTTGTTGGCATTGATCTGAGCATCTGGTATCGGGAAAATATTCACGTGTTGATCAGCATCAGCAGCATGCCATTGGAAAGCACCGTTATAAGTTCCAAAACGAATCATGTCTTGCCTTCTCCAACCTTCTGCAAACATTTCACGACCACGTTCAGCCAGGAATTGTGCAGCAGTTAAGGTTGCAAACGGAGTAACACCGCCGTGTTGCGTTCTAATCTGGTTTACAACAGCCAGCACACTTGGATCGTTCCAATTTGCAGCCTTTCTTGCTGTAGCTTCTGCTTTAGTCATCAAAATGTCTGCATAACGGAAGATTGCAAAATCATTGTCCAGGCTCGTTGTCATCCCTAAATAAAATTGCCATTTGCCAATTCTGGCACCTGACTGCCGCCATGCATTGGGGAACAATTCATTCATATACGGTGTAAAAGTAAAAGGCTTGCCATCCGGGTCAGTTGCATCTGCGCCATCATCTGACAAACGTGCACCACTGGAAGAAAACTGGGGTCCTACAAGGAAATTTGCACGCATCCTCTTGTCATCTGTACCGGTTGTAGGCGTTCCCAAAGGATCAATACCGACAACAGTACCCTGTGGACCGGGGTTTTGTACAGGATCAATGTATGAGTTATAAAATTCTGATGTGCTTGCAAAACCATTCCATGGCTGGGCATTGATATTATAAGTTGCCTGGTTCAGGTAACTAAGTGTCTCCATAACTATATTAAAACCCTGAAACTTCACATGATCGAAAGGCAGGGCAAAGATGGACTCCTTTGAACCCTGGTTGTTTTGAACAAAATTTTCTACATAAGTAGGTGATAAAGAGTAAATACCAGAGTTGATGATTTCGTCACAGGCAGCAATGGCTTTATCCCATTGTGCTGTTCCTGTATAAACTTCTGCATTCAAATACAATTTCGCAAGACAAGCTTGTGCAACATAGTAATTCACTCTGCCGTAAGTAGCAACATCTGGTATAGAAGTTGGTTTTTTTACCAGTGGTGCATTGGTTGTCAGTTCTGATTCCACAAAATCATAAACAGCTTTTCTAGTCGCATTGGAAGGAGGCGTTGTATTTGCAAAATCGATACTTAGTGGTACGTTGCCAAACCAATCCAATAACCAGTAATAATAGAGGGCACGCAACACTTTTAACTCCGCTATGTATTGAGTAGCTGCAGGTGTGTTTAATGCTGTCAAAGTTGCTATTAAACGGTTACAAGTTGATACACCTGAATAACAAAAACCCCATCCGTTAACGGGCATGGCATCCAAACCTGTATACTTATGCTGTTTTAATCTTACCCAGTGACCGCCATCACCCCAGTCTGGTCCACGGGTTGGCACTACTTGTTCGTCAGATGTAACTTCGCCCAGCGGCAAAAGGTGGTTGGAGCCTCCAATACCTGCCAGGTTAGAATAAGCAGCACCAACTGCTGAACTCAATTCAAGATCGGTTTTACCAAATTGGTCTCCTGTAACTTTATCGTAAAGGTATTGACCCTCATCCAGTTTTGTACAGGATAAGCCCATAAAGAGTAATCCGGCAATGAGAATTTTTTGAAATTTACTTTTCATATAGTAAGTATGTATTTAATAAAAAAATTATAATCCAATATTTACACCTAATGTAAACGAACGGGTAAGTACCCAGGTTGCCCGGCGATCAATTCCAGGGGCTAATATATTTCCGGTCAGGTTGTCTGAATACCTTACTTCCGGATCAGCTCCTGTATAACCTGTAATGGTGAACAGGTTATGACCTGTAAAGAATGCCCTGATATTCTTGATACCTGAATTTGTACCTTTCTTACCTACATTAAAAGTATAACCTAAAGTAGCGTTGTCCAGCTTCACAAAGTCGCCCTTCTCTACATACAAACTACTAAATATCTGTGCGTCTTTCAAGTTTGGATTGTAATATTTTGTATTTACAACGTTGTAGATTGACGCAACGGCAGGATTTTCGAAAAATGCCCGCTCTGTATTAATGATGTCATGTCCAAAAGAACCACGCAGGAAGAAATTAAAATCAAGACTCTTATAAGTAAAGGTATTGGTCCAACCCATTTCAAATTTTGGCAAACCATGACCAATTACTCCCTTGTAATTGGTAGAACCAGAAAGAACAGCATTACCTTTTCCATCATCAAAAAGGAATTTACCGTTTTTGTCCACACCTCTGTATACAGCCTGGTAGAACAAACCAATTTCTCCACCTTCATAAGTGCGGGTAATTTGAGTTGCTTCCTGACCAGGAGAACCCAGGTTGGTTTCACCAATGTATGAACCAGCCGATGGATCAAGTCTCTTTAACACCACATGGTTGTGCGCGTAATTGATACCGGTAGTCCAGGTGAGTTTATTGTGTTTCAGCACTTCATAATTCAATGCAATCTCAAATCCAGTACCTTTCAAATCACCTACGTTCCTCCATGCTCTGTTATATAATGCAGGAGGAGAAGGCACCGTTACATTAAAAATCAAATCCTTTGTAAGACGATTGTAATAATCAACCGTACCGGTTAACCTGTTATTGAAGGCTGCAAAATCCAATCCTATATCAGTCTCTGCTTTTCTTTCCCATTTCAAATCGGGGTTTTGATTCTGGTTCGGTCCATAAGTTGTAATCCAGTTACCATTAATCAGGTAATTACCCTGTCCGGTAAATGTCAACTCAGACAAACCAGAGAACGGAGGCAAGGCACCTGTGATACCAAAACTTCCCCTTAGCTTAAGTGTATTAACACTTGGAATAGTAAATAATTTATTCAAATCAATACCAGCACTTACAGCCGGGAAATAACCCCATTTATTATTAGGACCAAATTGTGAAGAACCTTCTCTTCTCAATGATGCTGATAAGTAAGCCAGGTTATTATAGTTCAGATTCAAACGTCCGAAGAAAGCAACCAGTTTGTTACCATTCTTGTAGCTGCTTTGACTCGATAAACCATTCTGAAAATCCTGCGCAGCAGCAAAGTTTTGTCCGGCAAGGTCCGTAATAAAATTACCACCACCTATATTCAAACCCTGGTAAATAAAATCCTGGTAAGAATAACCGGCAATTGCGTTTACATCCAGTTTTGATATTTTATGCTGATAAGACAATGTATTTTCATACAATTGTGTCAAAGCCTCATCGTCTTGTTTATAAGAATAACCATGACGACCCACACCTGTTACACCATTGTAAAAACCTCTGTCAATAAATGCATTGCTGGGCGTATACGCTGACACGTACGTACTGGTAGATTGCTGAGCATACCTTGTCAAAAATTTCAACCCTTTAATAATTTCATACTCTGCAGAACCCGCAAAATTGAGTCGCTTTAATGTGCGATCATTTGTATTTTGTTTTAGTACAGCCACCGGGTTTGAATATTGAGTTGCGCTTACTTCAAAATAACCACCACCTGCTAAATCCTGTCCGGGATTCTGTGCATAAACCGGAGAAGTGGGGTTGTATATAACAGGATATTCAAATCCCTGGTCAAAGCCTAGATTCGAAAATTTTCGGGTTGTACTTATTTCCACATTAAAAACCAGGCGGTCATTTAAAGCCTTATGTGTAAGATTCAAGCGACCGTTCAATTGCTGAAATCCAGTATTGATTGCAATACCTTCGGCATTTCTGAAGTTCAAAGATGCGCTATAAGTAGTGTGTTCATTGCCACCGGAAAAAGCAAGGTTGTGTTGATGAGAAACTCCTGTCCTGGTAACTTCTTTGTACCAGTCAGTTGAAGCACCGTAATCGGTTCCTGCACCCTGTGCTTTGATGGTTGCCCGGTATTCGGCTGCACTCATGTGTTTTGTTAACCTTGCAGCATTTTCAATACTTACAGATCCGTTATAAGAAACAGTTGAAGTTCCTCTTTTACCAGTTTTTGTGGTTACTATTATTACACCTGCAGAACCACGTGTTCCGTAAATCGCTGCAGAAGAACCATCTTTCAGAACATCAATACTTTGAATATCGTTGGGGTCAATAGAGTTCAGATCCGCACCTACCTGACCATCAACAACCACCAGTGGAGAAGTACCTGCCCCAATAGTTGACAATCCTCTTAAACGAATTTCAAATCCGGCATTGGGGTTACCACCCGGACGAGCTATTGAAAGACCAGCCACTTTACCCTGCAACAACTGGGCAACATCATTGATGTTTCCCTTATTAAATTGCTCAGCCGTTACACTTGTAATGGCACTGGTAATTTCTTTTTTCTTCTGTGTACCATAACCTACCACCACAACGTCTGTCAACTTTTCAGAGCTTTCAGCCAATTGCAGGTTTACTTCAGCACCAGTTATAGCTACCTCCTGAGTAGTATACCCGATAGAAGAAAATACAAGAGTGGTAGCATTTGCCCCGGCAGAAATGGAAAAAGTGCCATCTGCTTTCGTAATTACCCCACCTTTCTGTCCTTTTACCTGAACAGTTACACCGGGCACAGGTGCATTCGTAGAATTTGTAACCTTACCCGTAATTGTTTTGTTTTGAGCGAAAACCTGAGAGAGAGAGAGAAACAAGAGAAATCCAATTAAGGACAGCTTTGTCATGAAGATCTTTGTATTCTTCATATGGCAGTCATTTTTTTAGTTAAGCAATAGTATGTCTAAACTCGAAATTTATATAAAAGCTTATATAACAATGAAAATAAACGAATGAAAATAAACAGTCTAAAATACACTTTATTTTATTCAGTGTATTTTTTACACTTAGTAAAAATACATTCTCAGCGCTTAATTGCAAAAAAAACTTTAAATTTTGGAAAACCAGGTAGTTTAATCGTTTATTCTGCTATTACACTATTAATATACCGGACAATACTGGTGGCTTGGTTGATGCTTTTGACAAAAAAAACTTTTTCGGGTCTGTTTACTACTCTTATCCCTCAATTAGCTTGCCCATTTGATTATATTTTACTGAATTTAAAAACAACCCATCCTTCATCTATTAATAAAGTTCATGTAAGGCTCCGGCGTATTTTCAATTATGTTGAACTTAATTTCCAGGAAAATATTAATATAAGGAAAGCAGCTGAATTCGCACATCTTACCGTTCCTGCCTTTTGCAATTATTTTAAAAGGCTAATGAACATGACTTTTACATATTTTATCAATCAATATCGTATTGAGCAGGCGGGTGTCATGTTGCAGCAGGAAATCTCAATCAGTACAGTTTGCTTTAACTGTGGCTTTAACAATGTGCCTTACTTTAATAAAGTCTTTAAAAACATTACGGGTAAAACCCCTTCAGAATATAAAAAAAAGCAGGTTGATTAAACACCACATAGCCAATTAAGCACCAGGTTTTTTGTTTCTTCTTACCGGTGCGCATCTTCAAAATACGGAACATCGTCTTCAGAAATATTCTCCTTTTGTTGCCAGTAAGCCAAAGTAACAACATGTCCATCTGCTGAATGCAGAAGCCGGCCGAAGATTGCATTGGTAGGGTTGAACATGACATCAGTTACTCCGATGGTAAAGCTTGCTGCAGGAATTGCTGCAGCAGGAATATTTTCAGGATTAGCTGTTGCCGGAACAGCCGCAGTTTTTGGAAGCGGACTTGCCACAACAATTACTTTATAACGATTGAACTCAAGTAAGTTTTTTAGAAAATCCACGCGCTGTTGAGAAGCGTTTTTTTCTACAATTGCGCATTTTATTCCATCGAGGTCCTCAAACTCATGATTTTTATTAATAGCCATACAATTGGTTTTAATAAACCCGAAAAAAAATTACCCTTTTTAAAAAGCATTGGTCAATGAATAAAAATATTCATACACCCAACTGGCCAGTCCAACTGCAACAATACCCAGCACGCAAATCCACATTGCTAATTTTGGATAAAACCCTACGGCAAGCTTTTCTACCGGTTTATCATTTTCATCCATGAACATGGTACGAACAACTTTTAAATAATAATAAAGCGATACAATCATGTTCATTGCTGCAATGGTAATCAATAGGTAATTCCCTTTGCCAGCACCTGCCATCAGTAAAAAGAATTTACCAAAAAAACCGGCCGTTGGTGGAATACCGGCCAGGGAAAACAAAGACAACGCCATTACCCACGTAAGGAATGGGTTGTTCTTGTAAAAAGCCCTGTAGTCGCTGATGTTTTCTTTGCCGGTCAAAAAACTCACGGTACTGATCACCCCAAAAGCGCCCAGGTTAGAAAAGAGATAGACCAAAACGAAATATATAACTGACGTTGAACCAGCCTGGGAACTTCCGGTAATGCCTATTAAAATAAAACCTACCTGTGCAATGGACGAAAAAGCCAGGAACCTCTTAAGATTCTGCTGCCGTATTGCAAATAAATTTCCGGTAACCATGGATAGTATACTCAGCAAAAACAATATATTATACCAAACTGCAGCAAGCGGTTTGAAAACCGTATATAACGCAGACACAAATACGAAAATCACTGCCGCCTTTGAAACAACGGATAAATAAGCGGTAACAGCAACAGGAGCCCCCTCATACACATCTGCGGTCCATAAATGAAAGGGAGCGACAGATATCTTGAAAGCAAAGCCCGCCATCAATAAAACCAATGCGAGTATCTGCAAAGGATCGCCGGTTAAATATTTTGGCAACTCAGAAAAAAGCAATGTGCTGGTTGTTCCATAAATAAGTGAGATGCCGAACAATAATAAACCCGAAGAGAAGGCCGAAGAAATTATAAACTTCATAGCCGCTTCAGAAGATCGTCGTTTATCAAGATCAAAATTTGAAAGCGCTGTGAGTGGGATAGTTGATAGTTCAAGACCCAGGTAAAACATAAGCAGGTGTCCGGAAGAAATCATCAGGAACATCCCCAGCAAGGTTGAGAGCAGTAGTATGTAAAATTCAACAGCATGCTCATGCGATTTTATCCAATAATATGACTGAAGAGAAATAATGAGTACTCCAAAATTCAACATGTTCTTCTCGCCTGCAATCAATTTGTTTGTGTGAAACATCTCGTTGAATAATATTCCTTCAGACTGGAAGAAAAATCCTGCCAATAAATTAATAATCAGCAATACATTGACCAGGCCAAAGATTGCATCACCAGACCATTCCTTTGATCCCACCTTGGTAAAAAGGAGGATGAAAATGAGGATGGTAACCGCCAGTTCCTGTTTCATCAATAAAAAGAAATCACTCATCATAAGCCTTAATTCATTTAACCGGAATTATTTTCCCAACCTGTTGCATAATAATATCGGCGCCCGGTGTAACCAGATTATTCAACCAAAAAGGCGCTATTCCAATCGCCAGTATGCCGGTAATCAATAACACAGCCGCCAGTTTTTCATTCCAACCCGCATCACCTAAACTACTATAATGAGAATCCGACAACGGGCCCATCACAGTTTGGCCAACGGCACGGAGAATATATACGGCTGTTACAACAATGGATGCACAAGCCAGGATGGTCGCCAGCCGATACATCGAATCTGCATTCTGCCAGGAACCCATAAATATTGTCATCTCCGCTACAAAGCCACTGAAACCTGGCAATCCGAGCGAGCACAACCCTGCAATCACAAATACAGATGAGATAAATGGCATTACTTTCAGTAATCCACCCAATTTATCAACCATCCTGGTATGGGTTCGGCTATAAAGCATGCCAATAGCGGCAAAGAAAAGAGCGGTCATTAGTCCATGAGAAACCATTTGCATTACTGCACCAGTGATAGATGTTTTGGTAAGCATGCCTATTCCCAGTAGCACAAAACCACAATGGCTAACCGAAGAATAAGCATTGATATATTTTAGATCCTTTTGCATCATAGTGGCAAATGCACCATAAATGATTGCTATCGTAGCGAGCAAAATGATGATCCAGGAATATGTGTGTGCGGCATCTGGCATGAGATAAGTTGCTACACGTAAACAACCATAGCCACCCAGTTTCATTGAAATGCCGGCAAGAAACATGGACGCCGCAGTTGGTGCAGAAGAGTGACCGTCGGGAACCCATGTGTGAAACGGAAACAAAGCAGTGAAAATACCAAACCCAACAAATGCAAAAGGAAAAAAAAGTTTCTGCGCCTCAGGAGGTACCTGCATGTGCGCTATCTGCATTAAGTCGAATGTATGCTCGCCGGTACTTGTGTGCGTATTAAAATACAGTCCCAGCAATCCTATAAAAACAAAAGCCGAACCAGCCATCAGCATCAATGCCAGTTTCATAGCACTGTATTCTTTTCTTCCGCTTCCCCAGATACCAATTAATAAAAATTTCGGTATCACGGCTACTTCAAGAAAAAAGAAAAGTGTGAACAGATCGAGTGAAATAAAAAAGCCATAAGCCCCTACACTTAAAAACAATAGCAGAAAGAAAAATTCTTTGTTCATCGTTTCCATGGACCAGGAAATCAGTATCCCCGCCAGCACCACAAATGCAGTTAACAAAATCATAGCAATTGAAATGCCATCTACCCCAATATGAAAATTTATATGAAGTGTTGCATACCAGCTGTAATTAGATTCAAAAAGCATCGGAGACGAATTGCCGGATGATCTCTCCTTCCAATAAAATATCAATAAAAAAAAGCTCAATACCAGTTGCAATGCCGCACCTGCAAACGACAGCATCCGCACTTGCTTCAACCCATTGCAAAATAAAATGCCAATTGCAGTAATGAGTGGCAATATGATGAGGAAAGATAAATTCATTGTAAATTATTAATTTCAATCATATCAAAATCTAAAGTCAAAAATGATTATTACTTCCACCAGTAGATAAAAATTACAGTTAATGTAACGATGCCGCCAAAAAAATACAACGCGTAATGCTGCACTTTACCCGATTGCAGGCCCTTGATCCATTCAGAAATCTTTGTTGTTACTGAAGCTATTGTATTCATCAATCCATCCACTATATTTTTATCAATCCATGCGGCTGGTCTTCCTATAAAGTTGAAAATTATTTTCTTTGTAATAAAAAGATATACTTCGTCAACATAAAATTTCCTGTAGGCGGCTTTGTATAGGCCTCCGAAAGAATCCGCTATCTTCTGTGGTTTATCATTTTCCTTTTTATAAAGGAAACCTGCTAAAAAGATGCCTCCCAACGCCAGCAATACTGGCGCTGTAGAAAATGCAACGTTGATATGCGTTTCCAACACCGCACCATCAGTTGAAACCAGAGAAGAGAAAGGAACAAATCCTGCCAAAATACTACATACCGCAAGCAATATCAGCGGAATCTTCATACTCAATGTGCCTTCACCATGATGATCATGCAGATGAGCGTCTTTCTTCCAGAAGATAGAAAAGTAAAGCCGGAACATATAGAATGCAGTTAACGCGGAAGTAAATAACGCTATAGCATAAATAATTTTATTGTTTTGATATGCAGCCAGCAATATCTCTTCTTTACTGAAAAAGCCTGCCAAAGGAGGAACACCCGCAATGGCAAGACAGGCAATTAAAAAACAAATATGCGTAACCGGCATAAATTTTCTTAACCCTCCCATATCTTTCATTTCATTGCTATGAACCAGGTGAATGACAGCACCGGCACCGAGGAATAACAGTGATTTAAAAAAAGCGTGCGTGAACAAATGGAACATTGAACCCATATATCCCAATCCGTTTTCACCGGAATACCCGGAAACACCCAATGCAAACATCATATATCCTATCTGCGACATTGTTGAATAAGCCAGCACCCGTTTGATATCTGTTTGCGTACAGGCGATTATTGCTGCAAGCAATGCGGAGACCACTCCAACATTCGCCACTAATTTCAATGCCGTAGGATCTGACAATGCAAATACCGGAAACAATCTGGCTACCAGGTATACACCCGCTACAACCATGGTAGCAGCATGTATCAATGCAGAAACCGGAGTTGGTCCTTCCATGGCATCGGGCAACCAGATATGCAATGGAAACATGGCAGACTTTCCTGCTCCGCCAATGAATACCAATACTAGTCCCCATGTTAATACTGATATACCCAAAAAAGAAGCTCCGGTAATAGCCAAAAGTTGGGGCGATTGTGCAGCGGTAAGTCTTTCAATAAGGGTTCCGAAATCCAGCGTCTGCCCGTGAAAAGCCAGGATTAAAATACCAATAAGGAAACCCAGATCGGCAAAACGGGTAACTATAAACGCTTTTTTTGAAGCGGCTACCGCCGACGGTTTGTCAAAATAGTATCCGATCAGCAGGTAAGACGATGCTCCTACGAGTTCCCAGAAAATATAAATCTGAAAAATATTGGATGACAATACCAGCCCCAGCATAGAAAATGTAAATAATGAAAGGAAGGCATAATAGGTGGCAAACCGCTCCTCCCCCTTCATATAACCGAGGCTGAAAATATGTACCATTAATGAAACAAAAGTGACAATTACAATCATCATTATAGAAATAGGATCTAACAAAATACCTAAATCAATAGTAAGCCCGGGTGAAAATTGTAACCAGGTATATTTAACAGCAATGATTTTTTGGAACACACCGTTGACTTTACCACTTACAAAAAAATACTGGTATGCTGTATAAAGCGACAGTACGGTAGACGCAAGCAAGGCAATGACTGCTATAATTCCAGATGCATTTTTAAAATACTTTCTTCCAAACAATCCCAGTATCACAAATATTGCAAGCGGCAACAAAGGAATCCAGATGATATAAGAATAATTCTGCATCATGTTTTAAAATTTCATTTCACCGGCGTCTTCAGCATCTATTGAATGGTGACTTCTATATAAGTTTATAATGATAGCGATGGCCACCGCTGCTTCGGCTGCGGCAATCGTGATAATAAAAATGGTAAAAAAAACTCCCTCCAATTTCTGTGGGTACAAATACTTATTGAATGCTACAAAATTTATGTTAACGCTATTCAATATCAGTTCAATTGACATCAGTATTGTAATGATATTGCGCCGGGTAAATAGTCCGTACATGCCAATAAAAAACAGGGCGGTGCTGACGAACAATATCTGGTTTAATGAGATCATTTTAGAATTGAGTATTTAATATTAAGACTGCAGCATTCAGACTCTCTTTTCATTATTAGTATTCCTCATTTAATTGTTCATCCCCTCTCCCCATTCAATACCAACCATTCATTATTCATTTTTCTTTTCTTTTGATTTCATAGCAATCACGATACAACCAACCAATGCAGCAAGCAATAATATACTCACTGCTTCAAAAGGTAATATATAACCGTGTTCGGTAGTACTGAGTAATTGTATTCCTATATCTGATACTTGCGGCGTAAATGGTTTATCATTTACGGATGTAAATCCATGTTGATAAATCAATAAATAAGTCAGCGAAAAACCGATCAGCACCGCCAGTATCGAAAACAGTATGCGGTTGGGAACCGGCTTCGGCAATTCTTTACCTGATTTTTGTGTTAGAAAAATTGAAAAAATAATCAGCACTACAATACCTCCAACATAAACGATGATTTGAACAGCTGCTATAAATTCAACCTGCATCCAGAAATACAATCCCGCAATACCCATTAATGAAAACAACAACCAGATTGCAGAGCGGAATACTTTTTTTGATGTCACCGCCAATAACCCGGCTACCAGTATAAAAGCCGATAATATATAAAATATGATCTGTGAAGCCTCCAACTTGTTTATAATTTAATTTTTCACTTGTTTGTTATCTCTATTTCTACTCAACCCCTTCCCTGATTTTTGAACCCGGATTATTTAATTTTTTTGTTAACTGGCTCCGGTCAAATACGCTGTGCTCAAAATGCTGCGCCATTTTAATTGCATCCGTTGGACAAGCCTCAATACACAAATTGCACATAGTGCATAATTCAAGGTGATAGATAAAAGTGTCTAGTGCTTTTTTCTTTTTTCCCTCCGGTGTAAGATCAAACTTCGTGATAATCTTAATGGTTCCATTAGGACAAGCCAGTTCACATGCTGTACAGCCGGTACAGGCATGTTCATTATTGCCATCGTGTTTCAACACAACTTCTCCGCGAAAACGTTCCGGCAATTGCAATTCTTTTCGATTATCGGGATATTGTTGTGTAATAATTTCTTTGTGATGAGTAAAATAATAACCGGTCATCTTCATGCCTTTCAGCAAAGACTTAACTGTTGTATATACTTCTTTTATATAATCAGCAATAAACATATTCTGGCTTTCTTTTTTTAAATTTCATCCCTTTATTAAATATTACCATTCAACTTATAATTCACCTCTTTAAGGGATAGGGGTTAAAAATGCCATCCCATAATTGCCAGTACCGTCATCAACAATAAATTAAACATACTGATCGGCAATAAGTATTTCCATTCTAAATTAAGTAGCTGGTCTACCCGTAACCTTGGAAAAGTCCAGCGAAACCACATGATTAAAAATATCAGCGCAAATGTTTTTCCGAAAAACCAGATAGAAGAGGGGATATAATCCATTATATGATTAAATCCAGCCCAATGGCCAATATGAAATGGCATCCAGCCTCCAAAAAATAAAGTTGCTCCTACTGCACAGGCAATAAATATATTGATGTATTCTGCAAGAAAAAACAAAGCGAATTTCATTCCCGAATATTCTGTGTGAAATCCTGCAGTTAATTCTGATTCTGCTTCCGCCAAATCAAAAGGCGCCCTGTTTGTTTCTGCTGTAACGGCGATGATAAAAATTACAAATGCTATGATGGCAGGAATATGACCTTTGAATATCCACCAACCATTTTGCTGGGAAGCAACAATATCTGTTATTCTTAAACTACCGGTCAGTACAATGATTGATAATATAGACAGACCTGCAGATAATTCATAACTCACAATCTGCGCACCACTTCGCATGGCGCCCATTAACGAGTATTTATTATTACTGGCCCATCCCGCCATTAAAATACCAATTACCGATATGGAAGAAACAGCCGAAATATAAAGTACGCCAATGTTAATGTCCCATATCTGAAATCCTTTGGCGAAAGCGATGGGTGCAAGCAATAACATGGCCGCGATCATGATTACAAACGGGGCAAGATTAAATAAGAAATGATCGGCACCATCCGGCGTTAATCCTTCTTTCATGATCAGCTTTATTGTATCGGCAAGACTCTGGAACATGCCTTTAGGTCCCACCCTGTTGGGTCCCAAACGTATTTGCATAAACGCAGCCACCTTTCTTTCCATCAACACCAGCACCAAACCAAGACCAGCAAACAATCCGATTGCAGCAATACCTACCAATACAAATTCAAAAAACAACGCCCATGCCGGACTAAACACACTGTTCAGCCAGTTTTGAATTGAATTGGTTATATGTTCTAAACTTAACACTCGCTACTTTTTTTCTTATCGCTTTATCAGCTTTGAGCTATGGGCCATGAGCTTTGATTTGTTTAAATGCTGATGGCTCATTGCTGATAGTTTTCCTATCGATCAATATCCGGTATCACTAAATCCAATGTTCCCATTGTTGCCACCAGGTCTCCCAGTTTACCAGCTTTCGCCATATGATTAAGTGCAGAAAGATTGGCAAATCCCGGTGATCTGAATTTAATTCGGTATGGCGTGGTTGCTCCTTCACTAATAATATAGACTCCGAGTTCACCGCGGGCCGTTTCTACCCGCTGATAAAATTCTCCTTTCGGTAACTTCAATACTGCTTTTGTTTTTGCCTGGAACTCCCCGTCTGGTATATTATTAATTAACTGTTCAATAATGCGGATGGACTGTTTCATTTCCCTGATACGAACCATATAACGCGCGAAAGAATCACCTGCCGTTTCAAGTACTTCGTCAAATTCGAGTTGGCTGTATATCTCGTACGGATAAATCTTTCTTATATCGCTAGAAACACCGCTGCCTCTTGCTACCGGTCCTGTACAACCGTAAGAAATTGCATCCGCGGCAGATAGTAAACCCACGCCTTTCATACGGTTTTGAAAAATCACGTTATTGGTAACCAGGTCGTCGTACTCATCTATTTTGGATTTGAACAATTGTATAAAACTGAGCACACGGTTTTGAAAATTAGGATGGATATCTGCCATCACGCCGCCTGGCACTATATAATTCATGGTTAACCTGGCACCGCAGGTTTCTTCCATTATATCATTGATGGTTTCTCTTTCGCGAAACGCATGAAAGAAGGGAGTAAATGCTCCAAGATCCATGGCCATTGCGCCCCACCACAATTCATGCGAAGCTATACGCGTAAGTTCATCAACTAAAATCCGAATTACCTGTGCACGAGCTGGAATTTCAAGTTGCAAGCCTTTTTCAACGCATAACGCACATGCATGGTTGTTTATATGCGAAGAGAGATAATCCATTCGACTGGTTACATAAATAAACTGCCGGTAAGTAAGACTTTCGCACATTTTTTCGATGGACCGGTGTATGTAACCCAGGTGTGGTTCTACTTTTTTAATGGTCTCTCCATTCAAAGTAACCACCAGGTGCAACACGCCATGAGTAGCAGGGTGCTGCGGTCCCATGTTGATGACCAAATCTCCTTCCGTAGTGGTTCCTATTTCTTCTACCATACCCTGCTCCCTAGCCCCCTGACAGGGAGATTTAAGTTTGATAATATAATTGTGTTCAACCGCATGTTCCTGTTTTCTGGAATTGGACCATTTAATATTTTAATCCAAAAATCAACTCCCTCCAATTTCATCTGCAAGTTTGACGTAAGTCTGCCCTCCAGTTGGACAGGGGATTTACAATTTTATCATATTCACCGGATCCTCAAAATCTTTTCTCATCGGATTTCTGCCCTCCCAACCATCTGGTAAAATCAATAAACGCAGATCGGGATGATTCAAAAAATTCACTCCAAACATTTCGTATGCTTCACGTTCATTTAATTCCGCAGTACGCCAAATTTGGCTGACAGACGCTATCACCGGATTTACCCTCTCAAGTTTTGCCTTTACTACTAAATTATGACGATAGGTCGTTGAGCTGAGATGATACACCATACTGAGATGTGTTTTCCAGTCTACGCAGGTTACACAGAACAAATAATCGAACAACAGTTCCTTATTTTCTATCAGTTGTTTTGCAAATGGCAGCCAGTCTTTTGAATCAATATTAATGTTAAGCCATTCTGAACCTTCTTCATAACTCGCAGCAGGCCATAATTCAGTAATTACTATTTTTAATTCTTCTATTGTCATACTATCTCAAAAAGATTTCTACCTTAACTTATTTTCCTACTTGTTTTCTTCCTTACTAACCTTGGGCAATTGTTCCCTTGTTAAACCACTTTTTATTTTTTCCTGTAAAGAAATCAATGCATGTAACAAAGCTTCTGGCCTGGGCGGACAACCTGCTATGTATACATCAACCGGTATTACATGATCCGCACCTTTCACAACAGAATAAGTATTATAGAAAAAAGGGCCGCCACTGATGGCGCAGGCTCCCATTGCAATTACATATTTGGGATCCGGCATTTGATCATATAACCTTTTGAGTACGGGTGCCATTTTATTTACTATTGTACCGGCTATAATAATTACATCTGCCTGGCGTGGCGTGGCTCTTGCTACTTCAAATCCAAAACGCGAAAAATCATATTTGGAAGAGGCTACTGCCATCATTTCTATACCGCAGCAACTGGTGGCAAATGTAAGCGGCCATAAAGAATTGGATCTTGCCCAATTCACTAATTCATCCAATTTACTGAGTACGATTCCACCACCCGGTGTTTCATGTACCTGGCCTGGAAATGCAATAGGAGTATTTTGATGATCAGACAATTTTGAAAAACATTTTATTTATAAAATCCTCTTTTTAAAAGGCAGATGGTATAAGGATTAAGGAACAAGGTCGCTAATGTATTTTTCAATATTCAAATCAATTTCCTGTCCTTTTGTAATCTGCTGCACTAAAGACCTTACATTTCTCTTACATCCACTTCAATGCACCTTTCTTGTGCGCATATAAAAAACCCATAAATAATATAAACAGGAAAACGATTATTTCTATCAGTGCCGGCATACCTATCTTCTTTACAACAACTGCCCATGGATACATAAAGATTAGTTCCACGTCAAATATGAGAAAGATAAGTGCGAATAAATAATAGCCTACATTAAACTGGTTCCAGGGCGAGCCCTCAGATTTGATGCCTGACTCGTAGGTTTGTCCTTTTTGCGGATTCTTGCTACCCTTTACAAATATTTTTGCGATCGCAATCCCACCTGCGGAAAATGCAACAGCGGCAAATACAAGTATTATTAATGATGAAGCGCCCATGGCAGGAATTTTAGCAATGCCGCTAATATAGGAAGTATAAATTAAACAGCCTTTGATTTTTGTTTTCTTTATACTGATAGTTATTATCGTTTTTTTTTAATATAAACCAGTTGTACAACTGTCAACCGGTCACTGATATAAAATCAGGCATCTTTACTTCAACATTTCTTCAGAAACGGGTACTTACTTTCCATTAATTTCACACAGTGAAAATTTTAATCATAGAAGACGAACCATCACTGAATAAAAGCATGGGAGACTACCTCACATCGCAACATTACCTGGTAGAAACTGTCGGTAATTATCCTGCTGCCCTCGAGAAAATTGAACGATACCATTACGATTGCATAGTGCTGGACCTGGGATTGCCGGGTGGAAACGGTTTGCAATTGTTGCAGGAGCTAAAAGCCAATCAAAAATCAGATGGCGTAATTATTATTTCAGCAAGAAATGAACTGGATGATAAAATAACCGGCCTGCAGCTCGGCGCCGACGATTACCTGACCAAACCTTTTCACCTACCCGAATTAAGTGTGCGCATCGCTTCTATTATCCGCCGCAAAAACATGCAGGGCAATAACATCATCCATTTTGAAAACATTCAATTACTGGTCGCTGACAAAACAGTTCTGATCAATGGAAAGGCGGTAGTTTTTACGAAGAAAGAATATGACCTGCTGCTCTATTTTTTAATTAACAAAAACAGGGTGCTGGGAAAAAGCGCCATTGCGGAACATCTCTGGGGCGATGATATGGACATGGCAGACAACTACGATTTTATCTATACCCATATCAAAAACCTTCGTAAAAAATTAATACAGGCTGGCGCAGGCGACTATATACACAGTGTTTATGGCATGGGATATAAATTCAGCAGTTTGTGAAACTACTCACCAAATACAATCGTATTAATATCATTGCCAGCATTGGCATTTTTATTATCGGCAGTGTCGCCTTTTATTTTGTACTTCGTCACATACTCGTGCTGCAACTGGATGAATCGCTGGAGAGCGAACAACAGGAAATTGTTCAGTATTCCCGCCAGTTTAATAAGCTTCCGGCGGCAATCCAGACAAATGATCAGCAGGTTTATTTTAATCCGGTAAACAAAATGAACCCTAACAGAAATCTTTATTCAATTTATAAACTCAACCCCATTGAGCACCACAATGAATTATTCAGGGTACTTCATTTCTATATTACGATTGAGCAGGTCAATTATGAAGTCACCGTAAGCAAATCGCAAACTGGTACGGAAGACTTGCTTCGCTTAATTATTCTTGTCACGGCAGGTATGATTGCACTAATATTGCTTACCGGTTTCTTTATCAGCAGGACCATACTAAGCAGGATTTGGAAGCCATTCTACCAGACCATCGACAAAATAAAAACCTACCAGCTTTCTTCCCAGCAAACGTTACAATTACATCCAACGATTATAGAAGAATTTTCTCTCTTAAATAAAATCATTTCAGAAATGACAGAGAGAACGCAGCGCGAATACCTGGGCCTGAAAGAATTTACCAGCAATGCAGCGCATGAAATGCAAACACCCCTGGCCGTTATACGTACCAAGCTGGATATGCTGATGCAACAGGAAAACCTGCTGTACTCACAAGCACAGCCGGTACAGGAAATGGAACAGGCTGTTTACAAGCTTTCACGGCTATACCATTCTCTGTTGTTACTGGCCAAAATAGAAAATCAATTATTTAATTTGGGTGAACCGGTTCAGTTAGATACCGTAATGCAAAAGAAATTGGAAGAACTTTCAGAAATAGCCGAAGCAAAGAAAATTACTGTTGATTTAAAATTAACACCCGTTATCATTCTTTTTCACCAACAGCTGGCGGAAGTCTTAATGGTTAACTTGCTGAACAATGCGATTCGATACAATATCGAAAATGGGGTTTTGTCTGTTATGCTGGATGAATCAACTTTTACCATCTCCAATTCTTCAGATTTACCAGCGCTTGATGATGAAAAAATATTTCAACGATTTTACCGGCACAGCAATACTCAGCAGGAAGGCAACGGACTGGGACTATCCATCGTAAAACAAATCTGTGATTTAGCGGGATTTCGACTCAGCTATCAATTCCAGGATAATCTCCATAGAATAACCATCCATTTAAAGTAACAGCAACCACTTGTTAACAAATTACCGGCCGCAAACGGACTAACTTCAATTTCTCAACAGAATGCTTGTATAGTTTCATTTCCAGTTTTCACCCTTATATTTTAAAATCATGAATAAAATACTATTTATTGTAACATTGTTGTTTCTCCAGGCATTCCATTCTCAAGCTCAGCCTGGTAAGTTTCATGTAACAAAGACATTCCATATTGCCAGCCCAGGTGGATGGGACTATATAGCTGTGGGACCGGGCAACCGTTTGTTTGTTTCTCATGGCACGCAAGTAAACATCCTGGATCAAACCACAGGCGATTCACTGGGAGTAATTGAGAATACCAATGGTATACATGGAATAGCGTTTATTCCGGAAAGCAACAAGGGTTATACCAGCAATGGAAGAACCAACAATGTGACGGTATTCGATCTGACCAGCAATGCCACGCTCGGACAAATAGCCACAGGAGAAAATCCCGATGCTATTATGTATGAAAGTTTTTCCAAAAAAATCATTACCTGCAATGGAAGAAGTAAAGATTTAAGCATAATTGATCCTGAAAGCAATAAAGTGATTGCAACGGTACCGGTTGGCGGCAAACCAGAAACAGCTGTCTCGGATGAGGCTGGAAAAATATATGTAAATGTGGAAGACAAAAATGAAATTGTGGTGGTGAATGCCAAAACATTTACTGTTGAAAATCATTGGTCACTATTACCTGGAGAAGCACCAACCGGGCTGGCACTTGATAAAAAAACAAAAAGACTTTTTGCTGGTTGCAGCGATAATAAATTACTTATAATATTAGACGCCGATAATGGCAAAATGATTGCTAAGATTACCATTGGCGGAGGTTGTGATGGGGTGGCATTTGATGATATTCATTCAAACATTTTCACCTCGAACGGCGAAGGAAGTTTGTCGGTAATTCATGAACAATCGGCCAATACTTATAAAGTTACAGAGACCGTTGTTACTAAAAGATCTGCCCGCACTATAGCCATCGATCAGCAAAAACAATTGATTTATCTGCCTGCAGCAGATATGGAGAAACCGGTCGCTGGTGCGGATCCAAACGCAAGACCAAAAATGGTTCCAGGTACATTCCAGGTTTTGGTAGTGGGCAAATAAATACCACACATTAGATTTTTAAGAATTAAAAGGAAATATCTATTAATCAATTGTTCTGCACAAACGGCTGTTGTGCGATAAATATATTATTCCGCACCGCTATATACTATACCCGGTTACCAGTAATTATTATAACCTGCTTTATGAATAATTGCTTTTAATTGAAGGATGAAGAATAATATAAAAGAACGTTGGCAGGTTTGCCGCTTTACAGAAAGGAAATAACTTTTTTCTTTGGTATACTGGCTTAATTCACACAGGTACAGCAAAACCATACGAAACAAATACGATTAGATGTAAAGCCTGTTATTTTACTTCCAAACAATTACCAGCATACCGGCAAAAATTAAAGCACCCCCCATTAATATTTTAGGAGTATGGGGTTCCTTTAAAAACAAAAAAGAAAGTAGGATAGTAAATACAATACTTCCTTTGTCAATTGCAGATACTTCTGATGCTTTGCCCAATTGAAGGGCTTTGTAATAAAACAACCAGGAAAAACCTGTGGCAAAAGCTGAAAGAGTGAGAAATAACCAATTGTTTTTTGTAAGTTGATTAACTGCTGATGCATTCCCCCTGAACAATACAATTCCCCATGTAATCAATAAGATGATAGCCGTTCTGATGGCGGTTGCAAGATCTGAATTCACATCCTTTAAGCCCATTTTTGCAAAGACAGCAGTTAAAGCGGCAAAAAAAGCAGAGACCAGTGCAAACAATAACCATGAAGGCATAATGAAAAATTTATTTCCGGTACAACAATCTCAGCATTGATGGCAATACGATTAGTAATAAAGGTAGTGCAATAATAAAACCTCCGATAACAGCAATTGCAAGGGGTTGATGCAATTGTGCCCCGGTGCCAATGCCCAGCGCCAAAGGCAATAAAGCAATAATAGCACCAAGTGCCGTCATTAGTTTTGGACGCAGCCTCGTAGAAATGGCATAGATGATTGCTTCATCCACTGTTTTCTCATGCAATGATTCCCTAAATTGAAGGAAAGTGAAAATGGCATTCTCCCCAATGATTCCAACAATCATAATCAAACCCGTATAACTTCCAACATTTAATGGAATACCGGTTAGGTATAGTCCGAGATAACTGCCGGAAATGCCAAGGACAGAAATAATGAGAATTAAAAAAGCTATTTTAAAGTCCCTGTACAGAAAAAGTATTACTGCAAAAACCAATAAGCTCGAAGTAATTAATATCATCAATAGTTCCTTAAATGATTGTTGCTGATCTGCGTATTCACCACCATACTGAATATGATAGCCCTGGGGCAAACTAACTGCAGCCGGTATAGCAGCCTGGATATCTTTTATAACACTTCCCAAATCCCTGCTTTCTAACCTGGCCGTAATAACACCCATAGATTGCAGGTTTTCCCTTTCTATCTCAGCATCACCCGGATTCACTGTAATAGTTGCCAGTTCGTCAATAGGTTTTAGTTTGCCATCGGGCAGAAAAATGGGCAATTGGCTGATACCCGCTACGCTTAATGTACGATTGCCCGGATAGACCAACCTGATGGTTGACAATTGTTCCTTTTCTAAAATAATACCCGCTGGATTCCCCTCCAAAGCTGTTTGCAATTGCGATTGAAGATTAGCAGGAGTAATACCAAATTGCGCCAGCTTCAAATAATCGGGAGCTACACTTACTGAAGGTCCTGCTATCACAATACCGTCAAATACATCTGCCGCGCCTTCCACCTTACTAACGATACCGGCTACCTGCTTTGAGAGTTCCTGCAGCTTTTGCTGGTTATCACCGAATATCTTTATTTCAATGGGCTGAACAGACGTGGTCAGGTCGCCCAGCATATCTCCTATCACTTGCCCAAAATCTATACGCAGCGCGGGTTGTGTAGATTCTACCTGTTTACGGATCGCTGCAATTACCTCTTCTGTCGTTTGTGTCCGGCTTTTTTTGAGTTGTATCAGGTAGTCACCCCTGTTGGGTTCCGTAATAAAAAAGCCCATCTGCGTTCCGGTTCTCCTGGAATAGGTTGCTACTTCCGGTGTTTCCCGGATTATTTTTTCAACCTCCCGTAAAATACGATCCGTTTCCATCAGGGACGTTCCGGGTGGCGAACTATAATCCAGTACAATACTTCCTTCGTCCATCTCAGGCAAAAGACCTGTTTGCAGCAAAGGAACAATAAAATAAATAAGACCTCCCAGCAGCAACATAAAAATAAAACTCAGGTAAGGCCGCAGAATAAAAAAAGAAACCCAACGCTGGTTTTTGACTTCATGTGCAGCGGGTTCATTTTTTTCTTTCCTATTTTTTTTCTTTTTTGTCAGCAACAGGTAGATAACAGGCAGCCCCAGCCAGGTAACAAAAAACGAACTGACCAGCGTAATGATCATCGTATTCGTCATTACTTTAAAATACGCACCGGCAACACCACTCATTAAAATAAACGGTATAAAAATCACGATAGTACTGACTGAAGAACCCAGCATGGCGGGGAATAAATAATGGATGGATTTTTGCAACAATGTAGTAGTTGTTTCCTGCGGATGTTCTTCATGTGTACGATGTATCTGTTCAACTACAACAATGGCATCGTCTATGATCAATCCAATAGCGGCAGCGATAGCACCCAGTGTCATTATATTAAGTGTATACCCAACCGTATACAATACTATTAATGTAAGTGATAGTGTAACCGGAATGGTGATTAATATAGTTACGCTGGCTTTCAATGAACGCAGGAAAATGATGGCTACAACAATGGCAAGTGCCAATCCCATCCATAAACTGTCGTTGACACTTTTAACGGAATCGCTTACAAAATCCGCCTGGTTATAATAGGGCTGAATACTTACATCTTGCGGAAGGATAGCTCTTAATGATTTAATCTTTTCTTCTATGGCACGCGCCACTTCCACCAGGTTGCTGTTGGGCTGCTTAATAACGGCCACCAGTATCCCATCTTTGCCATTGGCATTTATTTTAGTGAACTCAACCCCTTCTTCTATACTTGCGTCGGCTACATCTTTCAATCTTACAATCCGTTTACCATTATTACTGACAACAATATTCTCCAGTTCATCTTTTGTATGTACAGTAGCATCTGTGACCGTCAGGTATAAAAAACGGTAATCCGACAAATAACCATTGGTCCTGATAAAATTGCTTTGTGACAGTGCATTGCTGATAATTTCCGGCGTTACCGAAAGGCTGCTCATCTTTTGTTGATGAAGTGTTAGCCAATATTCTTTTGTTTTGCCCCCGATAATTCGAATCTCCGCAATGCCATCTACCTGAGAAAGAAATGGCTTGATGGTATACAGTGCCAGTTGTTTTAATTCAATGGGTGTCTTATTATGGCTTTCGAGCGTATACCCCATTACCGGCAAGATGGACGGATTCATTTTTTCCACTGTTACCTGAACATCAGCGGGTAAATCATTTTTGATCTGGTTGATCCTGGATTCAATACGTTGCTGGCTCAAATCAATATTCGCCTTCCAGTCAATAAATGCGGATATCTCACAACTACCCCGGCTGGTTATACTTCTTATTAATTTAAGATCCGGCACTTGCTTGATTGCATTTTCCAAAGGTTTGGTAACAGTCACCATCATTTTGTTAATGGGTTGCAAACCCGCGTCTGCAATTACTTTTATTTTAGGAAAAGTAATTTCCGGGAATAAAGACGTCTGGAAATTGTTGTATACAAAACCGCCACCCATTATAATGAGTAACAATACAAGCGTTAAGGGATTTCTATATAAAACGAAATAATTTTTCAATGTAGTTTATTCGCTTTTTTATTTTTCCAAACATTGGTTTTCATTGGAGCAGTGTTGCGTCGCACTCTTCAACAGCTTAGCTTTAATGGGCTGCTCTTATTCTTTTGCAGCTTCCTGTGCCGGCATCACTTTTACCCTGGCGGTATCACTCAATCCATAATTGCCACTTATTAATATCCTGTCATTTTCAGAAAAAACGGGTGATAAAATTTCAACTTTGTCCATTGATTCAATACCTTTTTTTATCATTGTTTTCACTGCTGTTGTGCTGTCCAGCATTTTCATTACCCAGAATCCGGTCTGTGTTTCATCTGTCAGCACCGCTGCTTTGGGAAGGGAAAAAGTATTTTCTTTTGCCGCTTTAATCAACCGCACTTTTGCGATCAGGTTTTCCGGTATGGCATGACCGGCATTTACTTTCAGAATAATACTCTCAGTTTGAGAGCCGGGATCCATCGTTGGCATAACTCCGCTAATCATTCCCGTTAGATGCTCTCCGTCGGGCAATATCATTTCAAGGGATTTTTTATTTACAATATAGGCGCGCAATTCGTAAGGCAGTTCCAGTAAAAAAACAAAGCTTTTTGTGTCGGTAATCAATGCCAACTGATCACCATCCTGTACATAATCACCTGCCTGGTGGTTTATTTGGCTGATGAAACCACTTCCGTTGGCCCTGATACTATTAACACCCGTAAATTTAAAACTGGAATCGAGCACATTAATTGAATTTCCGATGCTTTGCGCTTCTTTGGTTTTCACTGTATACAGCACTTCTCCTATATTAACGTGCTCATTCAGCTTTACACGAGCAACCTGCAAGTAGCCTGTAGCGTTGGCTTTAACCGGCCATTTTTGCAAAAAGTTGGAAACCGCATTGAGTTCTGTATAAGAAACCATGGGCTCGCGACTGATGGAAATAACAGTAACGGGCGTTTGTGTTGTTGCGGTTGCTTCTTCTCCTTTAATATCTGTACGGGCATTACAGGATAAAACAATCAATGTGCAGCATAAAATAATAAAATGGTTTTGCTTGATTGGTTGCATGAGAAATATTTATCTGTTCCAGTAATTTAACTGGTTAATAATTTGCAATCGGCTGATCCTATTTTGAGTAACCAGGTTTTTAGCATTTAAGTAGGTATTCAGTGCAAGGATATAATCCGCCATTTTAACTTCGCCGGTTTCCAGTAATTTACCATTAACTGTGACCAGGCTCTCCGTAAATTTTAACTGGTTGGAGATATCACTTATCAGGCTTTCGGTAGCATGCAATTGTTGTGTAAGCTGTGCAACCTGTTGCTGATACTGTTTCGTGAAAAATGACTGATAACCTGCTCTTGATTTTTCTTCTAATGCTATTTTGTTGTATTTCATTTTCTTTTGCCTGCCATCGTAAATGGGTACGCTGGCACTGACGCCGAAACTGGTACCAAAATTTTTGTACGCATGATATGCAAAAGATGAAATAAATCCGGCATCAGCAAAAAGGTTAAATTTTGGTCTGTAACTGGCATCAATAAGCGCTTTGTTGTTCAGCAGTTTTAAACTATCGATAACAAATTGCTTAAAAAATACAGAGTACGCTTCCCCGGGCAATTTTACCATTTCAACAGCTGGTGTTTCCAGCAGAAGTACACTGGTGTCATTGATTCCACACAGGTAATTCAGGATAGCGTAATTATTCATCAGCTCAAGAGACAATTGTTTAACTGCAAATTCCTGTTGTTGCAATGTTACCAGGAAAGCAAGATAATCAACCTGCCGGTAAACGTTACCTGCAGTAAGCTTTTTCAGGATGACCTCTTCCTTTGTCAATAAGTCTCTAACTTGTTTCGCAAACTCGAGTTGTTCCTGGTCGCCATAAGTTGTAATGTATTGTGTGGCTACAGTTCGTTTTAAATCCTGTTCAGATATTTTCGACGTGTTACTGATACCAAGGCCCTGCAATTGCAGGTTTTCAAACTGCGCAGAAAGACTCTTCCTGTTTGGAATGGTTTGATTCACGCCAATCAAAGTACTAAAGTTGGCGCCGTTTGTAACGGCATAATCATAACCAAAACCTTTGATTACCGGCGCGTAACTGTTATTGCTGTTTGCATTTACCTGAGGTTTATATCCGGCTCTGATCAAAAGACTATCCATTTTAATCGATTGTACCTGGTTGTGGTAGTCTTTTAAAAGCGGGCTGTTGATCAATGATTGATCAATATAATAATTGAGCTGTTGCTGTTGCGCTGATGATAGAAGTGACAATTGTAAGACAGTTGTCACCAACAAAAAAAAATTCTTCATGCTCTCATTCTGTTAAACCATAACTGACCTGGTTGTTAAGATCTGTCAGCTTTTCAAAAATAAGGGCAGATTCTGAAGAAAAACTGGAATACAACATTCTAAAATCCCCAAAGAGGTAACAGATGGGTTAAGACGCACTTTCAATGCTTAAGTATCAGTCTCATATTGATGGGAAAAAAATAGAGCGAATTGAATCAATTCAATTCGCTCTAAAAATGTTTTATTGGCATTTGCTGGTAAAAAACTTAACTCATTATTGTTTTAGAAAAGGTCTTACGAATTTAGTACCATCTGATTGGGTTACCTGCAGGTAATACATTCCTGGCTTCAGTTTGCTTACATCTATCTGCTTTTTTAACATCGATTGACTCTTCGCATACTGCTCGTTGAAGATCTGACTCCCTTTCACATCATATATTACCGCATTCATATTACCCGTTACATCACTGATGTATTCTACATTCAGATAA
>JBBQZZ010000026.1:0-22496 GCA_038207265.1 Chitinophagales bacterium
GTTGCCTTTCATTGCTCTTTTCAGCATCATGTCAACGGTAAGAAGCCTGTTTATTTCATTAGTTCCTTCATAAATGCGGTTCACACGACTGTCTCGGTAAGCACGACTGATATTATATTCATCACTAAAACCATTTCCACCATGTATCTGAACACCTTCGTCTACTACAAAATCGAGCACTTCACTCCCATGCACTTTTAAGATGGCACATTCAATTGCAAATTCTTCTGCAGCGCCTAAAAGCGCTTCATTAAAGGGTTTGCCTTCGGCTAATAATTCCGCTTCTTTCTCATCAATCCATTTGGCCGTGCGATATAACGCGCTCTCATCTGCAAAGATTTTAATGGCCATTTCCGCAAGCTTGTGTTTTATCGCGCCAAAGTTGGCAATCGCTGTTTTAAATTGCTCACGTGTCTTCGCATAATCTATTGAATTGCTTAAGGCGAGCTTTGCGCCACCCATCGCTGCCGCGGCTAATTTTAACCTGCCGATATTTAAAATATTAAAAGCGATGATATGACCTTTTCCAATTTCGCCCAGTACATTTTCTACCGGCACTTTGCAATCCTGGAAATACAATTGCACCGTTGAAGAACCCTTGATACCCATTTTATGTTCTTCTGGTCCTTGTGTAAATCCTTCAAAGCCTCTTTCAATAATAAATGCAGAGAACTTATCGCCATCAATTTTCGCAAATACGGTGTATACATCGGCGAACCCACCATTGGTAATCCAACATTTTTGGCCGTTCAGTAAATAGTGCTTCCCGTCCGCACTCAGTTTCGCTGTTGTCTTTGCACCCAGCGCATCACTGCCACTATTCGGCTCCGTTAGTCCGTATGCACCTTTCCATTCGCCGCTGGCCAGTTTAGTAACATATTTTTTTTGTTGTGCTTCTGTACCAAAATATAAAATGGGTAGTGTGCCAATACCGGTATGTGCTGCAACTGCAACTGAAAAAGAAAAGCCACCGCCCAATGCTTCATTTACCAGCGTAGAAGTAATAAAATCTTTTCCCAAACCACCCAGGCTTTCCGGGATGGATACGCCCAGCAATCCCTGTTCTCCTGCCTTTTGTACCAATCCAGGCATTAAACCCTGCTCCATTTTATCAATGCGTTCTATTACTGGTAAAACTTCCGTATCCAGAAAACTTGCACACATGTCTTTTACCATTTGCTGTTCTTCATTGTAATCTTCCGGAATGAAAGTGTCAAAAGCAGAACTTTCTCTTACCAGCCACTCACCGCCTTTCAGCAGGGTTTGTTTTTCTGTTGTATTACTCATACAATTAGGTTTAAAAGATGTGAAAGATTATTTTTATTTGCGATCAATTCAGCATTGAAACTGTTTTCAATTGTACCAGTCTTTTATTTCAGGTTATCATAAACAATTTGTAAAACGGCTTTGCATACTTCTATTTGTTCCGGCGGCACCATTTGAAGCGCCTCATTCAAAGTCTCTTCTGCCAGGCCCATCGTTTGTTCCTGTAACTTCAAAGCTTCCGGGGTGAGATAAATCATGTTAATCCTGCGGTCTTCTTTAGAAGGTACGCGCTTTACCAGCTTTAATTTTTCCAGGTTATCCACTAAACGGGTGATGCTGGGCTTATCGCGATATGTATGCTTACACAATTCTTGCTGACTTTTACCATCTTCTTTCCATAAATGATACAAGACACTCCATTGCTCTATAGTAAGATTCAAAGATGCATTATTGAATTTCTTCTGCAACCGACGGGCAATAGCGGTAGAGGCCTTGCCTGTAATAAAGCTGTATAGTTCTCCTTTCTTAAATTGGTTGTTTTGCATATAGTTAGATAAACAACTATTCAAAACTAATCATTCATTTTTACATTTAAAAACAAAAGGAAATATTTTTTTTTTGCTCTCCTGGCGTCGGAGTTCTTCAGTATTCAACGGTCAGTTGCATGAAAAAGAAGTCAGCACTATGCTTATCTTGCCTGCCGATGATGATTCTATTTTACATAGCATTGCTATTGCTGGTCTTGTATGGAATGCTATTTCAATTCTACCGGATTTGGTGGAAGCAATTGCCTGATTTTGATATCAATTCGAATGATCAGCCCGCCATTAAGATTTCTGTTATTGTGCCGGCCAGGAATGAGGAGGCCTTTATTGCAGCATGCCTTCATAGTATTTGCCGGCAGGATTATCCTTCGAATCTTTTCCAGTTGATAGTAATTGACGATGCATCTACAGATAAGACATATGAAATAGCCAGTAATATTATTTATGAAGGGATAGAAGTTGTATGTATTAAACTCTCACAGACAGAGAACAACATGGCGCCAAAAAAAAGAGCGATTGAAACAGGTATTTCGGTTGCCAGTGGAGAATTGATTGTTTGCACAGATGCCGATTGCGTGGCTGGTCTTAACTGGTTAAAAAACCTGGCGGCTTACTATCATCAGTCAAAAACCATTTTCATTGCCGCGCCGGTTAAAATAACATCGGGTGAATCTATCCTTTCAAAATTCCAGGCATTGGATTTTTTAACCATGCAGGGGATAACGGGAGCTGCTGTTTCGAAAAAATTTCATTATATGTGCAATGGCGCCAACCTTGCTTATTCAAAAAAAATATTTCATGAAGTGAGGGGATTCGAAGGCATTGATAGCATTGCAAGTGGTGATGATATGTTACTGATGAATAAAATGGCAAAACAATGTCCGCAGCAAACAGGATTTCTCAAGTCCTCAGCTGCAATCATAACTACAATGCCTGCCAGTAACTGGAAACAATTTTTTAATCAACGCATTCGCTGGGCAAGTAAAGCAACTCATTATAACCAGTCCAATATTTTTCTCGTGCTTTTACTGGTTTACCTGACCAATCTTTCCTTATTATTTATTTTGATGGCCGCTTTATGGCAACCCATCGCTTTGCTGTATTTTATATTGCTTTGCTTTCTTAAATTTTTGCTGGAAATATCTTTTGTCAGAGATGTAGCGAAATTTTTTAATCAGCAATTTCTGCTGCCCTGGTTATTAATACTGCAGCCCTTGCATATATTTTACATTGTTGTTTCTGGATTCTTTGGGCAGTTTAAGTCTTATGAATGGAAGGGCAGGAAATTGAAATAGCGGAATTACCCGGTTCATAATAAGTTGTACTTTCATTTAATGCCCGGAACAGAATCAATACAACGAGCTGCATGGCGCCGATTAAAAAAAAATAAAAGCGCCGTGTTTGGAATTATCATAATTACAATGGCAATTGTTATTGCTGTGATGGCATATTTTATTGCACCTGATGGCTCTTCCTATGCCAACAGGATGGTAGTTGAAATTGGAGGCAAAAAACCAGGCTACCGGCAACAGTTCCTGTTATTACAAAAAGAAAATACTTTACCATACCAAAATTGTTTACTTCGTTTGTTGAATGGCAGGGACGATCCTTATACTTACATTCCAATAACCGGTTACCAGCAAAAAGCAGATAGTCTAGTCATTCAAAAATTCATTGATGAAGGTGTAGAAGAAAGAATTGCCTTAAAGTGGCAGCCGCAATTACAAAAGATTGAAACAAAAAAATTTTTCCTTGGAACAGACAAATACGGACGTGACATTGTAAGCCGGTTGATAATTGGAACAAGAGTAAGTTTAAGTGTTGGATTCATTGCCGTTTTTATTTCAATCAGTATCGGAATATTTCTTGGCGCGATTGCCGGATACTTTGGCGGGCGTACAGATGATATAATTATGTGGTTTACTAATGTTATCTGGAGTATCCCAACCTTATTACTCGTTTTCGCTGTTACGCTCCTGCTGGGCAAAGGGTTTTGGCAGGTATTCATTGCCGTTGGATTGACCATGTGGGTAAGTGTTGCAAGAATTGTGAGGGGCCAGGTATTGGGTGTTCGCGAACTTGAATACGTGGAAGCCGCCCGGGCACTGGGTTACACCGATGGAAGAATTATTTTCCGGCATATCCTGCCAAATATTTTAGGTCCTGTACTGGTAGTGGGCGCTTCCAATTTTGCTTCTGCAATTGTGATTGAAGCAGGGCTTAGTTTTTTAGGGGTGGGTGTTCAGCCACCTCAACCCAGCTGGGGACTGATGATTAAGGAGAATTATAATTTTATTATTACCCACAATCCAATGATTGCGCTGGCTCCCGGATTTGCAATTATGTTGCTGGTATTAGCCTTCAACCTGTTGGGCAACGGCCTGCGTGATGCATTGAATGTTCGGTCATAAAAAAACCGCCTTCCAAAGGCGGTTTATATAATCTTACAATGTATTTATTTTTTTGAATATCGATAACTGCCTGTCCACACATTAGAAGGTTTGGATAATGAAGTAACGGTAATGTTCACAATACAAACCACCGTAGCAGGTGTTCCGGTTATTGTAAAATTAGTTTGAGAAGCGCTGCTGTTTTTCGATGAAGTAAAAAATGCGGGGTCTGCTGAGCCATCTTTTTTTGCAGACACTTCAATTTTTACACCACTGGGAGGCATGGTTGATTTTACTTCAACCGTAAGTGGAAAATCTGGTCCGGGTGCTGGTGCTTCTGTTGATCCTGCAGTGGGTGTAGTCTCAACCACAAGGGTGGCTTCTGCTGTACCGCCGCTGTTACTTTTTTTACAGGAAGGCGTTACTGAAAACACAATCATCGACAGTAATAAAATCAAGGAGGCTTTTTTCATAGCTTAACATTAATTATGATTTTCAAAGTATGGATTTAAATTAAAATAAACCAGTGTTGATATGAAATTTCGCAGGAACTTATCATTTATCCTCATCTACTTTTACGTTCCTGAAAAAACTTTCTTCGAGTGAAATGAAAGTTTCTGTTCTTTCAATTCCTTTTATCTTTTGCAATTCATCGTGCAATACAAATCTTAGCTGGTTGATGTCTTTACAAACAATTTCGGCAAACATGCTATAATTGCCGGTGGTATAATTCAGTCTCACAATCTGGGGTATACTACGCAATTCTTTTGCCACAATATCATACAAAGAGCTCTTTTCGAGGTAAATTCCGATAAAAGCTATAACGTCGTAGCCCAGTTGTTTAATATCTACGCTAAGTCTTGTACCTTTAACTATACCAGCGTCCTGAAGTTTCTTAATGCGGACATGGATAGTGCCGCCGGAAACAAATAATTTTTTGCCCAGGTCCGCATAGGAGATACCTGCATCTTCCATCATTTCGTGAATGATTTGCAGGTCCAGTTTGTCAAGATTTAATTTAGCTCCCATTTCAAAACGGTTTTTAGATTTATTTCACAAAATACATCAATTATTTAGAAATAATCTATTTTTACAAAAATATTGTTGAATTATTTCGAACGTATTGGCTATTTTATTTAATATTGCAGTCTTGCGTTCTTAAAAATTGTGGGGTGATGAAATCTTGGCAGACATGCCCCCTTGTCTCGGGGGTGAGGATAACAGGACAAACGTAGCATAGAGCCGCATGAGTAGCAATACCTGTGCGACCAGGGTCGACCACTGAACTTTGTGCTATAGCTAACTGCCTCGTGGAGGTTCGACTCCTCCCCCTACAGCGTCCGAAAATTGAACCTATTGCTAATTGATAGCAATAGGTTTTTTATTTGTTGTACTTCTGTCACATGGAGTGTTACCACCAATTGCCTAAGAAATAAAATATTTGTATTAAACAGCGATCAATATTCCTATAGATATTAACGATTGCTTTCCACTTTTACCCATGTTTTACATTCACCCTTACATCAGTTGATTCCAATCTTTATTTAACACTATTAATATTAAAATCAACTTCTGAAAAAAGCAATTTCTTGGAACTATTGTGCTCATTTGTGTTGACTGAAATCAATCAAATTAAAAGTATATTTATGTAAACCTTTTCACCTTAAACTATTTTTATGAAACCTTATTTACATACCAGTCAGTTATTATTGATTTCATTATTCCTTGTTGCTGCTGTAGCTTTTTCTTCCTGCAAAAAAGATTTGGTGCCCAAAAATGGTCAACCGGTTGTACTAGTAGCAGGAAGTGAGTCAAACGGAGAAGTGAGTGTAGCAAAATATTGGATTAATGGCCAGGGAGTAGAGCTATCAGATGGGAGTAGTAGTGCTTTTGCTACTTCTATTTTTGCGTCAGGCAATAATGTGTACGTTGCAGGGGTTGATGGGGGGGAACCTGTATATTGGAAAAATAATACAGAAATCAAACTTCCGCATATTAGCGTTTCTCCAGCAAGAATATATAACATATTTGTATCGGGTAGAGAGGTCTATGTTGCAGGATCCGATGATGGTGCAGTATATTGGAAAAATGGTAAAGAAGTAAGGCTTAATTCTGTTAGCCGTTCAGATGCCCGTTCTATTTTCGTAGCGGGTAAAGATGTATATGTTGCAACTATGAACTTTGACTTTTCTCCAGGAGTATATTGGAAAAATGAAGACGAAAACCTGCTTGAACCAGTTGAACCGGCGTTAACCCGGGTTGGCGTAAACGTTAATTCCATATTTGTATCAGGAAGCAATGTGTATGTTGTGGGAACATTAGGTTTAGGCGATCGGCAAGTCCCCAGGTACTGGGTAAATGGGAAGATAAATGAACTTACTGAAAGGCCTAATTCTTTTAGTACTGTTGCAACATCCGTGTTTGTTGCTAACAATGATATATACATAGCTGGACACACTTGGGCATTTACGGACGTTAACGGTTATGTTAAACAAGATGCATTATACTGGAAAAACGGAGAAGCCATTTATATTACAGATAATAATACGCCAAACTTTGCCTCCGCCAATTCCATTTATGTATCTGGTAACGATGTTTATTTATCGGGAAATACCAATACTGGTGCTACTTACTGGAAAAATGGCAACGAAGTAAAGCTTACCAATGGTGCGAGGACTTCAGTGGCAAACGCTATTTTTGTAATTAAATAGGATGATGGTTTATTAAATATGAATGGCCCATTTTTAAATAAAGTAAATAACTTGTACAATTTAAAAAAGGGTGTATAAAAGATTACTGGTTTTGATGCGGTAGTAGGTACTTTCGCTTACTATAGATGAAGTGGGACTGTCGCTTTATAAAGTTTCAGTCCCGAGAATTATTAAAACTTTCCAACGGATCCATTTTAAGTGTTTGTGAAAAGACCAACAACGGCCCGCAACTTTGCATTTTACACCTATAGCAAGTCACTGGGATCACTCCTATTTCGTGATGACGATCCTGACTAATAAGAACATGAAGGCAATCTGATAAATAATTTAGTGATTCTATCATGATAACCATATGAGGCAACTTATGTTCTTAGCAAAGCAAGTAGCGTACTTAGCATTATTGCAATTGCTTTTTGTGAAAACTTTCTACAGCAAACTGAATTAAAATAATTTACATTTCATTCCCCTTTCCATTTTACTTTTGCCAACTACATGGCACAGAAGAAACTTGTTCGCTTTGAAGCAATCAAATCTTTTCCCAATGTGCTGCAATACCCTGAGGGGATGCGCGGCCAATGGCATGCCTATTTTAAGAATAACAATCCTGTTACACTGGAACTGGCCTGCGGTAAGGGAGAGTATGCCGTTGGTTTAGCTGTATTGTATCCCAACAGCAATTTTATTGGTGTGGATGTAAAAGGTAATCGCTTATACGTGGGCGCAAAAAAATGCCTGGCAACAGGTATTCACAATACAGCATTCCTGCGAACCCATATAGATAAAATCACGCAATATTTTTTACCGGGTGAGGTGGAAGAAATATGGATCACTTTCCCGGATCCGCAGCTTCGAATGTCGAAGGCAAAAAAAAGGTTAACACATCCAAAATTTTTGCGGCTTTATCAACAAATCCTGGTGCCCGGTGGTTGTATTCATTTAAAGACCGATTCGCCGGATTTATATGCGTTTACCAAACAGGTGATTCAATTATTCCGGTTGGATCTTTTAAATGATTGTGACAACGTTTATTTGCAGGAAAATATTTCACCTGAATTATCCATAACAACGCATTATGAAAGACTGGACGTAGCAAAAAGTCACCGAATTCATTACCTTAAATTCAGGTTACCGGATACAGCACTTCCAGATCTGGACAATCAATTAAAGGAACAATTAAAGATTTATGAAGATGCCATTACAAGAAGGAATTGATTTCTATTATAATGAACAGGGCTTTATGGTGCTGACGGAAAGATACCATCTTGAAAAAGGTTATTGTTGCGGGTATGGTTGTTTGAATTGTCCTTATGAATATGAACAAGTAACCGAACCGAGGAGAACTGAATTGCTGAAACAGCGGGAAAGTGGTAAGTAATAAGTTTTAAGTGATAAGTCAGGAAAATCAGAAAAAAAAATAAGTATTGAGGTATAAAGATCTTAAAATCAAAATCGCTGTTTAAATATTATTTACCCTTTTCGGATGATGATACCATAATTTAATAACAGGAACAGACTTAAAACTTATTGCTTACAACTTAATACTTATAAGGTCGATGCCATCAAAAATCAAAAAAACAGTTCCCCGGCAAAAGCTCAATTCAGTTACCCCTTCAGGAAAGCAAGAAGTTTCATTTTTTGAATTGGTTTATGAAGTAGCCAGGCAAATACCAAAGGGAAAAGTTACTTCTTATGGTGCCATCGCAGCCTGTCTTGGTACAAAGCTTTCTGCCCGTATGGTAGGCTGGGCAATGAACGGGGCACATCATGCAAAACCAAAGGTTCCTGCTCATCGTGTTGTGAACCGAAATGGTATGCTGAGTGGCCGGCACCATTTTGAAACGCCCACTAAAATGCAGGAACTATTGGAAAAAGAAGGAACCAACGTGAAAGATAGCAAGGTGGTGGATTTCGAAAAACGCTTCTGGGATCCGGCTTCCGCATCATTCTGATCGGCCCTCTAACTGCCGCGATTCCTTTTCACTTATTTGTAATTGCTGTACAATTTTATTTTTTGTGGGCGCAACATAAAGGAATAAAAACATCAGCACAACTGCGAATGCAAGGAAGGCATAGTTACCAGTCAAAACAAAAGAGATTATTGCAAACATTACCGGCACTTCAATCATTGCCCACCTCAGAATTGCTGCTGAACGATACACCGCCATGCGTTCCATTGCCGTTGTCAAATTATCCGTTGCCTGCACACGTTTATTGAAAAGATAAAAACCAACACCTGCAAATAAAAAAGCTATAACAATAACCGCTACTTGTAAAACCTTACCTGTAGCCGTCTCCACATGTTTTATCTGCCCGGTTACGGAAATATATACGCCAATTATACTGAACAATATCATTCCTGCCAGCATGGCACGGTGCAACAATTGTAGTACTTTAAAAATATTTTCTTTTTGTTCCATTTACTTACTGGTAATAAGGACTGATGAATAAATATACCAAAACCCCGGTAAGTGAAACATACAACCAGATGGGCCAGGTTATTCTAGCCAGCTTTTTATGCCGGGGCCATTCTGAGATCAACGCGCGGTATGCAGTAAATAATACAAATGGCAGAATGATAGCTGCCAGCGGGATATGGGTCGCCAGTAAAAAAAAGTAAATTGTTCTTGCATTGCCCGCAGCCAATTTTTCTGCATTACTTACAATTCCATCATGATTAATATCCCCAAACTTTGTTTCGCCTGCAAATAAATGATGACAGATATAAGACAGCAGGAATAATACAGATAGTACCAATGCAGTTAACATAAGCTTTCTATGCAACTTGTAATTTCTTCTTTTTACCGCATACAGCGCAAACAGCAAGAGTAATGTCACTGCAGAATTCACCAGCGCATTGAATTGAGCAAACCGGTGTACATTGAAACCAAGATCCACCTCCAGTTTAAACCTGCTTAATGTTACTATAGCAGCAAAAACAATACAACTAAAAATACCAATCAGCCACTTCGCTTTGCCATCATTCTTCTTTAATACCGGTTCCAGCATATAATAATACTTAATTTAATATTGGGGTTTCCTGTAAACCAGCATCAGCACTACTACTGCAATAATAACGATGATGAATACGGGCCAGATTTTTTTGATTTCAATAAACACCTGTGATGGTCTCCTCTTATCTTTTTCCAGCATCAATAACACCAGGTCATTACCCAGTTTTGCCAGGTCTTTATCATCCAATCCATTGTAAAAACCTCTTACAACCCGATCCTTATCAACCAAAACAAACCGGCTGGTATGAACAAATGAAGAATCAATCGGATCATCATTGTATTTATCTACTTTCAACTCTTCGAATGCAAAATCATAAATAGTCTTCCTGGGTCCGGTCAACATCCACCATATATCATGATTAACGCCAAATTTATCAGCATACTTTTTTAAGACCGGAAAAGAGTCTCTTTCCGGATCAATAGAAAATGAAAGAAACTGTACGAATGTGGTGTCCACCCGTTTCATATCATCTTTCACTTTCAAAGCATCCTGCAATTTCTTCATGTTGGCAGTAAGGGTAGGACAAATAGATCCGCAATGTGTAAAGAAGAAATCCATCACCATTATTTTTCCCCGCAATGAATCAAGTGTAACAGTATTGCCCAATTGGTTGGTCAATTTGATATTAGCAACTTTGTGCCATACAGTATCCGAGGTTTCTTTGCCATCTGTAATTTTCGTTATAATGGAATCTTCAAAATACCTGCGCGGCATATTAACTGCGTCATCTCCAAAATAACTGACCAGCATATAACTTACTAAAGGAAGGAAAATAGCAATACACAGCGCATACCATGCTTTCTTTGTCACGTCTTATTATTTGCTGAATAAAAAACCACCGCCTGCTGACGGTGGTCGATATAATGAAAAAGTTCTTTTAAAGTCACCCTGCATTATTCCAACGAACCGGGCTTCTTAGCCTCGTGCGCCCCATGTTCTGTCTTTTCCACTTTCTGCTGGCTTTGTTCGAGATGATTTCTGTCGTAATTGTTGCGCAGGTTTTTATAGGAATTACCATCCCACAAAAAAGCTCCCAAAAACCAGAGAAACAAAAGTGCCGGAACAGCAATGGTCATGATAAGATTTTTCAACTCATGACCCAGGTGCATAAATTCCGCCACAATGAAAAATGCTTTTGCCAGCGTAAGAATGATAAACACCCCATTCAAAATATGTTTAAAAGTATGGGTTTGAAAAGCAGTTATTTCATAATAACCAATTGCCAGCACCAGCTCAAACAGAGTAATGTATAAAAGTACCCGGAAAGTTCTCCAGATAGCTTTTGTATCAAAACTATGTTCTCCGCCATGCTCCGCCGTTGTAGTATGTGTATTTTCCATAAATTATTTTATTGCAATTTCAAATTATCAGAACAGGTAAAAACAAGTAAACACGAATACCCATACAAGGTCAACAAAGTGCCAGTACAATCCGGCCTTTTCAATCATGAGATAATGTCCTCTTCTTTCAAATACTCCACGATAAGTCATTATAAACATAATGATATTAATCACAACACCAGAAAATACGTGGAAACCATGAAACCCGGTTATGGTGAAAAAGAAATTGGTAAAGTTTGTACTGGATTGTGAACCGTCAATATTCATAAATGGATTTCTGCCCCACCATGCACCTTCCTCATGCATATGCGTCCACTCCCATGCCTGGCAACTTAAGAAAGCAATTCCACCCAGAATGGTTAAAGCCATATAGAACAAAACTTTTTTCCGGTCGTTTGCATGTCCTGCACCTACCGCCAACACCATAGTCACAGAACTCATGATCAAAATAAACGTCATTAAACTCACAAAGGCCAATGGAATAGGCATATTACCTACAACCGGGAATGCGCGGAATACTTCGTTGGGATCTGGCCAGCTATTACTGGAAAAACGAATGGTACCATAGGAAATAAGAAATGCGCCAAACGTAAAGGCATCGCTCATTAAAAAATACCACATCATCAGTTTGCCGTACTCAACATTGAACGGACTTTTACCACCGCTCCACAATTTTCTGTCTGCAGGAACTGCTTGTGCCATATGCGTTGTTTAATTAATTCGCAAATTTAATTATCATTACTTAACCAATATGCTTTTTCACTAAAAACTTCCCGGCCTTAATGAATCCACAAAAAGAAAATAAACAGGTACACCCAAAGCAAATCCACAAAATGCCAGTAAGTAGATGCTATCTCAACTGGTATTGGATTATAACTGCGGATCTTGTTGCTGAATGCTTTCAAAAATATAGTCAGCAACGCAATGATACCACCCAACACATGCAGGGCATGCAGGCCGAAAATGATGATAAAGAACACACCTGCACCCGAACCTTCTATTTTTACACCTGAGTTATTCAGCTGGTAATACCCTGTCACCTGCAAAACAATAAACAATAAACCCAGTATTGTTGTCAGGCCAACCAGGTTACGATACTTTCCCATCTCACGATCCTTAAACGCTTTTAGCGACATCTGCATTGTAAGGCTGCTCACTACCATAACAGCTGTTGAATACCAGAATATCACCGGCATAGAGAATCCCAGCCAACCTGGTTGTTCTCTCTTTACTATATAGGCACTGGTAAATCCGGCAAACATCATAATGATACTGCCAATACCAATCCATAATGTAAATTTATGCGGATGTATTTTTTTCCGCTGGTCCTGAACACTGCTCATGGCTACACTCATATTCGCTGATTATTAAAACTAATATTCTGATCTAAATTTTATCTGCCAGTAAAGTCAACAATACCACGGGCAAATAAATATAACTGCTGAACATCACTCTCCTCGCAGCTTTTAATTCCATTTCACGGTACAATCTCACAGACTGCCAAACCATTAACAAATTTGCAATGAATACAACTATCAAACTTATCCACCCGCTCATACCGGCGAAATAAGGAAACAATCCAACCGGTATCAGCAACAATGAATAAATAATAGATTGTATTGCCGAATATTTTGTTGGCCCTTCCACACTGGGTAATAATTTAAAACCCGCACCTGAATAGTCTTTGTGTGCTATCCAGGCAATGGCCCAGAAATGTGGAAACTGCCAAAAGAACTGAATTAAAAACAAGGCCCATCCACCCATGCTCAATACGTCACTTCCTGCTACCCATCCAATCAAACATGGTAACGCGCCTGGAATTGCGCCCACCAATACTGAAATTGAATTCACTTTTTTTAATGGTGTATATATGAAAGCATATAAAAACAAACTGAATGCAGCCAATGCGGCAGACAATCCATTAAAAAAATACCACAATATAAAAACACCAACTGCACCGGTAACAATAGAAAATGCCCAACCTTCCCGCACACTCATTCTTCCACTTGCGACCGGGCGTTTGGATGTACGCTTCATCAATGCATCCGTATCTTTTTCTACTACCTGGTTAATTGCATTGGCGCTTCCTGTTACCAGGAATCCGCCTGCAAAAAGCAATAATATCATCTTCGCATTAAAGCCCACTATACTCGGCGCCAGCAAATAACTTATGACTGCAGAAAAAACTACCATGAAAGTGAGACTGAACTTCACCAACATCATATAGTCCCGCATTTTGCTGGCCAATGTAAAAGAACTTGTATTCACCGTTGCTTCTTTCTGCATCAATTGAAAAGATTTCTTTTTATCAGCTACTCTTTTTCTCCCAGCAACTCTTGTTTCTGCCTGCACTGCCTACCAGACAGGCGGCGGGTATTATGCATTTCAACAGCAAATCTTTTATCATCTAACTAAATGCCCCGACATGCTGACATCAGGGCATTGAATCTAAAGAAACATGTTTCTTCCCTTAAGTAAAAAATAATACGTTCATTCACTAATTAGTATTAGTGATGACTTTCATCTGAGCTCACCGGTTCTGTCTGTGGTATAAATTCTCTGCCATCTTTACCGTAATCATATGCCCAACGATGTACTTCCGGAATTTCACCTGGCCAGTTACCGTGACCAGGACGCAATGGTGTACTCCACTCCAATGTATTTGAACCCCATGGATTGAGTGATGTAACTCTTCTTCCTTTGAAAATTGAATAGAAGAAATTAAACACAAACAATAACTGAACGGAAAATACTATCATTGCAACGATAGAGATAAACCGGTTTAGATCGGCAAACTTATTAAAAGTAACCCAGTTACTGTAATCCAGGTAACGTCTTGGCAAACCTGCAAGACCCTCGTAGTGCATGGGCCAGAAAATTAGATATGCTCCAGTAATCGTTACCCAGAAATGGATATACGCCATAGTATTATTCAGGTAACGGCCATACATTTTCGGAAACCAGTGGTAGATGCCCGCAAACATGCCAAAGAATCCTGCAACACCCATTACAATATGAAAGTGAGCTACCACAAACAAAGTATCGTGCAGGTGAATATCTAATGCTGAATTACCCAGCCAGATGCCCGTTAAACCACCCGAGATAAACAAACTCACAAACCCGATGGCAAACAACATAGCTGGTGTGAAACGAATATTACCCCGCCACAATGTAGTTAGCCAGTTAAAAACTTTAATAGCACTGGGCACCGCTATCAATAAAGTAAGTAACACAAACACTGAACCCAGGAAAGGATTCAAACCGGTTACAAACATGTGGTGCGCCCAAACCAGGAAGGCCAGGATTGCAATCGCAAACAACGAACCTACCATTGCCATATAACCGAATATAGGTTTCCGTGCATTCACACTCATCACTTCAGAAACCATACCCATCGCCGGTAAAATAATAATATACACTTCGGGGTGACCGAGGAACCAGAATAAATGCTGGTACAGGATGGCACTTCCACCTTCATTGGGCAAAGCTTCACCTGATGCGAGGTAGATATCAGAAAGATAAAAACTTGTTCCTGCATGACGATCAAACAACAATAATATAAATCCGCTTAGCAATACGGGGAATGATAATACACCCAACACAGCAGTAAAAAACAAAGCCCATATTGTTAATGGTATTCTTGTCATGCTCATACCCTTGGTACGCATGTTAAGGATGGTAGAAATATAATTCAAGCCACCCAATAATGATGACACAACGAACAATGCCATACTCGTAAGCCAAAGATCCATACCTGCTTTTGAACCATCCGATGCTCCACCCAATGCACTCAGTGGCGGATAGCTTGTCCAGCCACCACTTGCAGGCCCTGTTTGTACAAATAGTGAAGAAATCATCACTACAGATGCCATCCAGAAAAACCAATACGATAACATATTAAGAAAAGGAGAAGCCATATCTCTGGCTCCTATCTGTAATGGAATAAGAAAGTTGGCAAAGGTTCCGCTCAGTCCGGCTGTTAATACAAAAAATACCAAAACTGTTCCGTGCATTGTTACAAGCGCATAATAAAACTCGGGTTGAATTTTACCACCTTTTGCCCAATGACCCAATATATCTTCCAACCATGGAAAAGATTGATCAGGATAACCCAGTTGCAAACGAAATAACACAGACATTAATCCACCCAGTATTGCCCAGATAATGCCTGTAATTAAAAATTGTTTGGCAATCATCTTGTGATCCTGGCTAAATACATACTTTGTTATAAACGTTTCTTTGTGGTGATGAACATGGTGTTCATCCTGGTGTACATCGTGAGAAGGATTTACTTCCGCACCGTGTATAATAGTTTCAGTACTCATATCAAATTCATTTAACGGATAACTTAATCGTTCTTCAGTTTATTGGATCCTTTATTATTTTTTTACCAGCATCGTACTGGTTGTATTAACGACAGCTGTTTTAGTGGTATCAGCAACGGGCTTTGCCTGCTTATCCAAAACAGCCGTTTGGTATTTTGCTTTTTGACTCACCATCCAAACATCATACTCTGCTTGAGTTACTACTTCCATCTGGCCTTTCATATTGAAATGTCCTTTGCCACACATTTGATCGCAGGATATTTCATATACAAAATCAGGGTTCTTTTTAATTTCCTTCATCTGCCTGGTAGTATATTTTGGTGTAAACCACATGGTAGTAGGAGTGCCGGGTACCGCGTCCATTTTCATACGAAACTCAACCATCCCCACATCATGTATTACATCCCTCGACCCGATAATTATTTTTACCGGCTTGCCTGCAACCAGCATTAATTTATCAGTGATAATATCATCCTGCGCCGCTTTGTCCATTTTCAGATTCAATGAAGGCACGTCTTCCCAGATCAATCCCAGGGTATTATCGTCTTTATCGCTGATGTTTTTATAATATTTTCTTCCAAACACGCCATCCTTTCCCGGATAGCGGTATATCCAGTTAAATTGTTTACCGGTAACTTCTACCACCATTGCATCTTTGGGAGGATCACCCGTTATCTTAAACCAATAGAACAGACCATAACCAACCAATACAGTTAAAAAGATGGCAGGGATAACGGTCCAGATAACTTCCAATGTATTATTATGTGGCTGATAATATGCCTTACGTTTTTCAGAATACTGGTATTTAAATGCAAACCAAAACAACAATATTTGTGTAAGAAAAAAAACTGACCCCGTGATAATAATGGTTAAATGCAGCATCTTGTCAATTTTCTCTCCATGATCCGATGCAGCATCACTCAGCACTCTTCCTTTAAACGCTTCATTGCAGAGATAAACGCCTATCAACCCTCCTACCAAAAAAACAATTAAAAGAAATGCATTGATCTTATTATTCTGCTCAAGTGTTTTCTTTTCGCCTTTTAAAACAGCAACATACTCACTGGCTTTGGCAATCTGAAAAGTAATAAGAAACCCCAACAACAAAATCGCTATTATAAAGATGGTTGTGATTGACATAACCGCTTAAATATTTATACAAAGTTTTAAAATAGTTTTTCTTGCGCTTCTTTTGTTTAACCTATGTATGATGAATTATGCTTTCTTTAAAGAATGGGTGATTTTTTGCCGTTAACGGAGCTTTTCCCAGTGCCCTGGCGGTGGAAAACATAATCAAACCTACAAACCCCGCTGCCACGCCAAAATCAAATAAATTCATGGGTACATGTGTTTGCCCGTTAGCATCTTTGGTTAATGCAGGGAATACCATCTGGTAAAAATCAAGCCAGTGACCAAATATGATCAAAATTGACATAAAAGTCATTGTTGTATAATTTCTTTTTGATCCCCTGCTCATCAGTATTAATATAGGAGCAACAAAATTGATAATAAGATTTAAAAAGAAAATTCCTTCATAACCATTGGAATGTTCGTGGTTACCAATCCTATCAACAAAATAAATGGTTTCTTCAGGCTGGTTACTGTACCAAATCAACATATACTGTGAGAACCACAGGTAAGTCCAGAAGATAGAAAAAGCAAACATAAACTTACCGATGTCATGCAAATGTTCTTCATTCACCAATTCCAGGTAACCCAGGTTTTTAAGATAGATAACAAAAATGGCAATTAAAGATAACCCTGCAACAAACGTACTGGCAAATGTATACCAGCTGTACATAGTAGAATACCAATGTGCATCAATACTCATCAGCCATAACCAGGGAACAGTTGAAGCAACGGTTAATGCAAACCAAACCAGGTACAAAGCAGCCCACACTGTATTTTTAAAAATGTATTTCTTACCGGAATCAACATCGGGTAATGGATTTTCATCCAATTCACGCGACAGTGATCTCATTTTGTAACCCAATACAATCCACAAACCAATGGTAAGAATGGTCCATACCACAAAAAATGTCGGATTCAAAAATGCACTTTTACCTTCCAGTATTTTATCTCCTTTTGGTGTTAACCAATGATAGACATTATGATGATGGCCGAATATTAGTGACAACAATATGATCAGCCCAATAATGCCCAATGGTATAACGGCTACGGATATTGCTTCCGTCACCCTTCGAAATGCCATTTGAAAGGCACCCATGGCAAGTGTAGTAGCACAAATAAAGAACATCGCTGCATTTACAATCAACAGAAAGTAAACACTGTTCTGCAACATGGTTCCCCAGAACCTTGCCTGCTTTTCTTCATCGCCGGTACCATACATAAAAAAACCTACCAGTACAGATATAATACCGATACCCATCAATGCCAGCGACCATGTTCTGAACCTGCCGGGCGTTTGAAATTGTTCTTTAAATGACGACATTCTCTAAAAATTTATAATCTTTCAATCTTATTTAATTCCGTTTATTTCTTTGCTGCAGTTGAATCTGAACCTCCTGCTGCAGGTTTTACCTGTTTCGATTTAATATAACTAACGATCATCCAGCGTTGCTTTGGTGTAACCTGCGAAGCATAACTACCCATCATATTCTTGCCATAAGTTATTGAATGAAACATGGTGCCCTCAGCCATCGCTATATATTGGGGACCACCGGCAAGGTTTGCCGGCTTGGCAGAGTAAGGACCTGCGCCATCTTTATACAAGGGACCATTGCCATCCAACTTTGGGCCGTGACAAATACCACAATTCACCAGGTACAATCTTTCAGCTTCTATAGTTTGTAAAGTATCGAGCGGACCAAGCGGATTTTTATGGTTAAAAGAAACATTGTAAGAACCTGTAGTGTCTTTTAAAATTTCATAATGCACATCATCGCCTCTTTTTACAGTACCTGCCACTGGTGTTGAATTATAAAAAACGCCGGAATCCTTTAACCTGCTTTGATCGGCATACGTTTCATATGCTACGCTGTAAGCCATGTCGGGCATATATACCCTGCTTGGCTTACGTTTTATATCGCTGCAACTTTGTACGAGCCCTATCCCCGCTATTACAATTGTTATGATAAATAATTTCTTCATCTGATTGATAATAAAAAATCGTTTCAAAAATTAAACGGCTGAATTTGCTTCTCTTACTTCAAAAGGCAGCATGTCTCTGTCGTAACGGCCCAGCCACCAGCCACTCTCAGCTTCCTGTATATTTACTTCTATTGCTCCAACACTTGTAAGATAACCGGTTACTTCTGCATCGTTTGTTTTTGCGGTGCATTCAATCACCATTACAAACAAATCATCTGTAGCCCTGAGATGAAAATGATGTTTTTTTACAAAGGGCGCCATCTGGCAGAGATAACAAAAAGTGAGTACCATACCTACAGAAGCAAACAAAACAGTCAGCTCAAATATAATGGGTATCCATGCTGGCAATGCGAAATGGGGTTTACCACCGATATTCAGAGGCCAGTCCATTGTAAACACCCAACTGATAAATGATAAGGCAGTTGCCGTTCCGGTAATAGCATAAATGAAACCTGCTGTATGTAAACTGGTATCGCGCAAACCCATTACCTTATCCAGGCCGTGTATAGGAAACGGCGTGTACACATCATGAATCTTGTATCCTTTTTTACGAACGTTCTTCACGGCTGCAAACAGCGTGGATTCTTCATCAAAACATCCGACTACAAATTTTTTTACCGCCATATTTTAAGCTTTGTGCTTTATTAAATAGTGACTGAACTATCTCTTCATCTATCTCTGCTCAATTTCATTTTTTAAACTCCGTGATCATGTGCGTGTTCATGTGCAAATTCATCTGCTGTTTGTTCATCTATCCTAGTCATTGTTTCTTTGAAGCTTTCACCATTCTTCTTCAGAATGTGTTTGATCTCTGCCAGTGCAATAACCGGGAAAAACTTCGCGAAAAGGAAATAGCAGGTAAAGAACAATCCAAAGGTTCCCAGGTAAAATCCAACTTCAAAAATACTGGGAGCATAATAAGTGCTCCAGCTACTGGGCAGGTAATCCCGGTATACGGATGTAACAATAATTACAAATCGTTCAAACCACATACCTACATTAACCAGTATACTCATGAAAAAAGTAAATACGATATTGCGACGCAATTTCTTAAACCAAAAGAATTGCGGAGACAGTACGTTACATCCCATCATGATATAATAGGCCCATGCGTAAGGAGTAGTAAGATCCCATCGGTTTCTAAATGCAGCAGCTTCATATGGATTTTGCCCGTACCATGATATAAATAATTCAGTTATATAAGCCACCCCTACTATTGAACCTGTTAAAACAATAACCTTGTTCATTACTTCAATATGTTCAATTGTTATATAATCTTCCAGCTTCAATACCTTTCTTGTTACCAATAACAACGTTTGCACCATTGCAAAACCAGAGAACACCGCACCAGCAACAAAGTAAGGAGGGAATATTGTTGTGTGCCATCCCGGAACAATAGATGTAGCGAAGTCAAACGATACAATGGTGTGAACAGACAATACCAGTGGTGTACTCAAACCTGCCAATACCAGTGATAAACTTTCATGACGTTGCCAGTGTTTGGTAGAGCCGGTCCATCCAAAACTCAATACGCCATACATCATCTTTCTCCATTTCAGTTTTGCACGATCACGAACTGATGCCAAATCAGGTAACAAACCAGTGTACCAGAATAATAATGATACGGTAAAATATGTTGAGATAGCGAATACATCCCATAACAACGGGGAGTTAAAATTCACCCATAACGGTCCCCTTGTATTTGGATAAGGCAATACAAAAAATGCCATCCATACACGACCCATATGCCAGATAGGAAACTGTCCCGCACACATAACAGCAAAAATTGTCATAGCCTCAGCTGCGCGGTTTACACCTGTTCTCCAACCCTGGCGGAATAACAATAAGATAGCTGAAATAAGCGTACCAGCGTGACCAATACCAACCCACCAAACGAAATTGGTAATGTCCCATCCCCATCCGATTGTTTTATTTAAATTCCATTGTCCCACACCGTAAGTAACCTCCATGGTAACAGACCAGATACCAAAACACAACAGACCTACTGAAATGAAAAAACCTACGTACCATAAACGGCTTGGTTTCATTTCAATCGGGCGAATGATATCTTCTGTAACCTGGTGGTAAGTTTTTGCCCCTGTTACCAATGGTTCGCGTACCTGTGATTCGTATCTGAGTAATGACATATTTATGAGCTTTGAGCTGTTAGCTTTGAGTCTTGAGCTAATTTTCTATTAAGAACTTTTATCTGTTATTCTTACTATTTGTCTTTTAATGAAATCTATGCGTGTGCTTTCTCTTCTTTATTTTCTGCTGCGCCTTCTTCATGCTCTTCCTTCACTCCTGTCAATACATTGGTATTACGCACTTTTGCCAGGTAGTTTACATTGGGCAAAATATGCAGTTGCTCCAATGAATAAAACAAACGGCCCTGGTTTTCGCGACGTACTGTACTGATTTCACTGTCTTTGCTATTCACATTACCAAATACAATCGCATCTGCTGCACAGGCCTGCTGACAAGCTGTTTTAACATCACTATCACTAAGTATGCGGTTTTCCTTCTTCGCTTTTAACTTGCCTTCCTGCAAACGTTGAACGCAGAAAGAACATTTTTCTATAACTCCACGGCTTCTGACAGTAACATCAGGATTCAACACCATGCGGGTTAAATCATCATTCATCATATGCACCACATCATCCAGGTGACCCACAATCTTTTGATCCTGGTTATCCGGGAAACTATCAGAACCGGTATAATCGGCCCAGTTAAAACGACGAACTTTATAAGGACAGTTATTACCACAATATCTTGTACCAATACAACGGTTGTAGATCATTTGGTTCAACCCTTCGCTGCTATGATTGGTGGCAGCAACCGGGCAAACGTTTTCGCAAGGTGCATTATCGCAATGCTGGCAAATCATCGGCATAAACACCACATCTGCCAGGTCATCCGGATTTGAAGCGTCTTTGCTTACAAAATACCTGTCGATACGAATCCAATGCATATCGTGGAAACGCAATACTTCAGTTTTCCCTACAACAGGTATATTGTTTTCTGCATTACAGGATACAACACAGGCACCGCAGCCATTACAGCTATTTAAATCGATACTCATTCCCCAGTGAATACCAGGCCGGTCGTTTAACCTCGGATCATAAAGGCTGCCCTCGTTACGGAAATCACCGGTTCTTGGTGCGTAATCCTCTACCAGGTCTTCCTTTTCTTTTGCGAATACCTTGGGATTCTTTATGAAAGTAGCTAAAGAAGTTTCCTTAACGGCTTCCACACGCTTATGGCCAAGACTATCCACATATGTCATGTGCGTCTGGGTCTGTGCGACCTTATATAATTTACCTGTTTTTTCAACCGTTGCGTTACCGACAGTGTAAGCCAGGGAAGTTCCATTAAAACTTACAAGCGGGTAAGCATTTATGCCAGCTCCAATGGCCGCAACACCTATAGTTTTCTTATATCTTTCTACAGCGTCTAGCTGATCGTTGCTCGCATCATCATTTACGAAAGCATTGATTCCCCGCCCATAGCCAAGGGCAATACCAATTGTATTTTTCTGAGTACCGGGCACTATTACAAATGGCAGGTAGAGCTCTTTACCGTTAGCTGTAATCTTCAATACAGTTCTTTTCGGGATGGCTTCGTAATTATCGGTATCACCGTTATCGGTAAGATCGATTCCTAACAACTCTTTTGCTGCTGCGGCAGAAATAACTGCGTAGTTATCCCAGGTTGCTTTAGTAACCGGGTCGGGCAATTCCTGCAGCCAGGGATTACTTGCCTGTGAGCCATTGCCAATGCTAACTTTTTCGTAGAG
>JBBQZZ010000027.1:0-21601 GCA_038207265.1 Chitinophagales bacterium
GGGCAGAATATTTTTTCTGTTTTCAATCCAGACAAAGCGTGGGCAGTATTAAACATATTCACAGGCCAGGAAGCAATGGTTAAGGTTGGTAATAAAGTACGCATCACACCGGAAACAGATCCGTTGAAAGATTTCAGAGCCTCTATTAGTTACGTAGAACCAGTTTATAGGGAAGGAAGTAAAACTGTGACAGCGAGGGTTTATTTTGATAATACCGTTGCAAAAATTCCAATCGGAAGCCAGGTGAAAGCTACCATTTTTGCCGGTGACCGTTCAGCAGTATGGTTGCCCGAAGAAGCGGTATTGTCTTTGGGTTTAGATAAAGTTGTATTTGTGAGAAATGGCGAATCTTTTATGGCCAGAAAAATAGAAACCGGCATCAGTAATAAACACCTGGTACAGGTATTAAGTGGTTTGGATAGTAACGAGGCCGTGGCTGCCAATGCCCAATACCTTGTTGACAGTGAAAGTTTCATCAAAACAAATTAAATGAAAATGAAGAAGTATTTCATATTAGTTATCGTAACATTAATTGCTCTTGCATCCTGCAAAAGCAAGAAGCAGGCAGTAATAAATAAAGACGAATACTATACCTGTAGTATGCATCCGCAGATCATGCAGGACAAACCCGGTAATTGTCCCATTTGCCACATGGAATTAATTGTTGTGAAAAGAACCAACACAGCCGCCGATGAAATTATGTTGAATGATGAACAGATAAGGCTGGGCAATATTCAAACCGATACAATTCGCAACGGCTTAATCGGTGACAAACTGGTTTTAACAGCCACATTAAATGCTGATGAATCAAAAGTAAACAGTATTAATGCCCGGATAATGGGCAGGATTGACAGGCTTTATTTTAAGAATGTTGGCGATTATGTTCCAAAGGGAGCACATCTGTACGATCTGTACAGTGAAGAACTGAATAATGCCAAACAGGAATATATAGCAGTGTTGGAAAAACAGCAGACCCTCGACAATTCAATAATTGATTTTAATCGGTTAGTGCAAAGTGCAAAAATGAAATTGCTTTTATGGGGAATGAGTGAGGCACAGGTGAATGAATTGGGAGCAACAAAAAAATCATCTCCGCTCACTTCATTTTATAGCAACGCATCAGGGTTTATTACTGAATTGCCGGTGATGGAAGGGCAGTATGCATCTGAAGGAATGACGATTGTGAAATTAGCGGACCTTTCTTCTTTATGGGCCGAGGCACAGGTGTATGCCTCACAACTTTCAGCCGTTGATTTAAATGGTACGGCGATAGTTCAGATTCCGGATTTACCCGGTAAAGAATGGAAAGGAAAAATTGAATTTGCCAATCCTGAAATTATACCCGACAGCAGGCTTAACCTGGTAAGGGTTACCATACCCAATTCAAACGGGTTATTAAAACCCGGTATGCCAGCCTATGTAAGTATAAAAAGCAGGGAAATAAAGACGCTTACACTGCCAACGGATGCAGTGCTTCGGGATGGAAAAATGAATACAGTTTGGATTCAGTCAGGAAAAAATAGTTTTAAAATGAAAATGGTGGAAATAGGTTTGGAGAGCGGAGACAGGATAGAAATAAAATCAGGTTTGCAAAATGGAGATATTGTAGTGATGAGAGGTGCTTATCTGTTGCATAGTGAATATGTGTTTAAAAAAGGCAACGACCCGATGGGAGGAATGAAAATGTAAGTAAAGGAAGTTTACAATAAAATCAATAGCGCATTTCTTCTGGAAAATCTTCAAAGCGATATTAGTGAGGAAGAAGGACTGCTGTAATGATACAGTATGATGAAAATATCCATTTTGCTTACAGGCAATTTCTCCTGAATCAGATGTCTGATATGGGTAAAGCGTTCCCCATATATTCCCACCCATCCTTTAAAATTCAGCGCTTCAAGCTAATCCTGTCGTGGCATTATTTTAGCTTAGTTTATAGTAATAATAAAATCATCCACATTCAAATAACCCACAGGATTCTGTGAATGATGTAACTATTATTGATAATTGTATAACACTTCCGGTAGTTAAATCAGGTACCTTTTGTTAGTTGTCAGATTAATTCACATAAAAAAATAAAAACAATGAAAAAATTACAAACTGCTTTATTGGCAATTGCATTATTAACAATATATGCATCCTGCCAGTCTGCATCGGGTCAGTTAAAAGACCTTTCAAACATGAATACTAGAAATGAAATTATGAACCAAATTGCTAATGACAGTATGATGTCAAGAGAAATGATTGGCGCAATGATGGATAACAAAAATGGTATGATGATGATGCAGGAACATGAAATGACGACGATGGGCAACCAAAGTTCAATGATGAATATGCTGAAAAACAATCCCGGCATGATGCAAAGTATGCTATCGTCTATGATGGAAAGAGCTAAGGGCGACACCACTATAATGTCCGGAATGATTAAAACAATGATGGGTAATCAGCAAATGATGGAAATGATGCAAAGCAGGATGGGTAATGGTGGTATGAATGGCATGAAACATATGGGCGGAATGGGTCATTAATCTCATTATTGACTGCAATGCTTTAAAATTTAAAAATAAAAATTATGATGCACAACAACGGACATTATTATTACTGGGGAATGCATATGGGTTGGTGGTTTTTCCTTCTTGTAATTGTTATAGTAATAGTAGGGGCAATTGGCTGGTCACGCAAAAGAAAGTAAATAATATCTGACAAAAAAATCAATAATGAAATTATGGAATACTATTTCAGCAAAACAATTACAGGGAGTTTCGACAATGCCATTCAAAAAGTTACTGAGGCGCTTAAGGCAGAAGGTTTTGGCATACTTACAGAGATTGACCTGAAAGCTACATTAAAGAAAAAGCTTGATGTGGATTTTTACAACTATAAAATCCTGGGTGCCTGCAATCCGGCATTTGCATATAAAGCATTGGTTGCAGAAGATAAAATTGGAACCATGTTGCCCTGCAATGTTATTATTCAGGAAAAAATTGCAGGCCAGGTGGAGGTTTCTGCTGTAGACCCTGTGGCTTCTATGCAGGCAATTGAAAATATAGAGCTCACGGATATTGCTTCTGAGATAAGTAAGCGACTGCAAAAAATAATTATGGATTTATAATAGCAGAATATTTTCATTCAGGTAACAAAAGTCACTAACGATAATAAGAAACAGGATATGATGACTGGATATAACGGGTGGCAATCAAATTTATAAATAACAAACTTAAAAAAACAGTATGACCATTCAAATAAATACGGATAATAACTTAAGTGTCCATGAAGCATTTGGCACTAAACTGGAGGACCTGCTATCCGAAGAGTTAAGCAGGTTTAGTGAACACATAACACGTTTGGAAGTTCATCTATCTGATGAGAACGGCTCTAAAGATGGGATACATGATAAAAAATGTTTGCTGGAAGCCCGCCTTGAAGGCAGACAACCAATTGCTGTTACCGCATTGGCAAATACGTATGAGCTTGCTGTTAATAGCGCAATTGATAAGTTAAAGGCTTCTCTTGATACCATACTTGGACGGTTGAGGAATCATTAACAACATTCAACGAATAAAAACAACATTATGAAAATATTATTGGCAACAGATGGCTCCGATTATAATAGCCTGTCACTTAAAGAATTTGCCGACAGGCCATTTGCACTCAACACAGAAATACATATTGTTTCAGCTTTCGAGCATTCTTCTGTAATCATGTCAACTGCGGTACCTATGGGGGGCCTTGCAGGTTATTATGAGGAAGCTGATAACATGGCAAAAAAATCTGCAGAAGATGCCGTTAAATCTACTGCAGATTTCTTGCAAAAGAAGAATCCGGCATTATTGATTACAACTGCCGTAATTAAAGGTTCTCCGAAACAAGTCATTCTAAATGAGGCAGAAGAATTTGGAGCCGATTTGATTGTAGTTGGCTCACATGGCCGTGGCGCTATTGAACGCTTTTTACTCGGTTCGGTTTCCCAGGCGGTAGCATTACATGCAACCTGTTCGGTAGAGATTGTGCGTAATCGCAAAATTGGTTAAGAAATCAAATAAAAGTCCACAGAGTCGTTATGGATAAATAATTTGTAACCTCATTTAAAGATAAAAATATGATTCCATTTACAAATCTTACTACAGAGGAAATTGAGGAGCTACTCAAATTTCCGGTATATATATCCCTGCTTGCTGCTAATAACGATGGCAAACTGGATGAAGCGGAAAAAAAATCAGCGATCAGATTTTCTCATATAAAAACATATTCCTGTGATCCGCTGCTTACTTCATTTTACGAAGAGGCTGATAAAGTATTTGAAAAGAATATGCTGCAACTGGATAAAGATTTACCGGTAAAAAATGAAGAAAGAGCTGCTGTTATTAAAAAAGAATTATTGGATCTCGAAAAAATTGTATTGAAGTTGGGAAAGGAATATACTGCCGTAATGCATCGCAGCATGAAGTCATTTAAAGAACATGTATCAAAAGCACACGACAATGTGTTCGTGGATTTTCTCTTCCCCATGCCTATAGAAGGAATAACCTATTAATTTAAAATACGTAAAAATGAAAAATAAATATCAATTACAAGGCATGAGTTGCGGAGGTTGTGTTAATCATGTAAAACATGCATTACTCGAAATTCCAGGAGTTGAAGATGCGGATGTTCAGTTGAACCCACAAATGGTATTGCTTACCATGCGTGAGCCTGTTGCCATGGAGGTATTACAGGCTCATCTTAGTAAGGCGGGTAATTATACCATAAAAGAAATTATTTCAATCGCTTAATGGATAAAGGGAAGCAGGCGCCCGATAAAACTTCTTCAGTATATATTTATAAATAACTAAAATAAAAAAAATGAAAAAAGAAAAAGAAATGCTCCCAATAACAAAAGGTAAAAAAACAGGCCCGGGAAGTGACCCTGTAAATAAATTTAAAAAAGGTAAAAATACAACTGCAGCAACGCTTGATAATATTATAACAGGTGCTGTTGGAAATGTAAAAGCCCGGTCAGGCAGCGGGTTTACCAATGAAGGCACTGTGCCTGGTTATGATGAAGAAAGTTGATTACATGTTAGATTTTAAAAATCTCTGCAAAGTTAAATCCGGGGGATGAAGCCAGGTATGAAAGAAAGTTATGGAACATTATCAGAAACTATTAATGCTTTAAAAAAAGAAGGCTATACGATAGACTTTAATATCCGTGAAGAATACCTTGTATGCCATCAGGCAGACATAATATTATCACCCGAAGATTTTGAAATTGATAAGACTTTTCGGTTTGAAGGGGAATCAAATCCTGACGACCAGTCAATATTATATGCCATTTCCTCACCTAAGTTTGGCACAAAAGGGCTGTTGGTAAATGGCTATGGAATTTCTTCAGATGAAATAGCCAACACATTAATTGAAAGATTAAAAACACACCCTTAAAAAGAAAAATTGATGGACCATTCTACAATGAACCATAGCAATATGAACCATGTGGCCAATCCGCCAATGGGGCATGCAGGGCATAACCACCACGCCATGATGATCGCAGATTTTAAAAAACGATTTTATGTGGTATTGATATTAACTCTACCCATCCTGTTGTTATCAACTATGATACAACATTTCATTGGAGTTGACTGGCAATTTACGGGCTCGCCTTATATCTTATTTGCATTATCAACTGTAGTATTTATTTACGGCGGATGGCCTTTTTTAAAAGGATTAGTGACAGAGTTGAAGGGGAAAAATCCGGGCATGATGACGCTGATAGGCTTTGCAATTTCGGTAGCATACATCTACAGCGCAGCAACTGTTTTTGGATTGAAAGGAATGGATTTTTTCTGGGAACTGGCAACGCTTATACTCATCATGTTGCTGGGGCATTGGATAGAAATGAAATCTATTGCCGGAGCTTCTAAAGAACTGGAATTATTAGTGCAATTGATGCCATCAGATGCTCACATGGTAATGGGAGATAAAGTACATGATGTAAAAACAGAAACCTTAAAGGAGAAAGATATTATTCTCATAAAACCGGGAGAAAAAGTTGCAGCCGATGGAATCATATCTGAAGGTGAAAGCTATTTGAATGAGTCGATGCTCACAGGAGAATCGAAGCCGGTAAAAAAAATAAATGGCGATAAAGTAATTGCTGGTTCTATTAATGGAAATGGTTCTATCAAAGTGACTGTATCTCACGTTGCAAAAGATTCCTATCTCTCTCAGGTTATCAAGTTGGTGGATGATGCACAAAAAGCCAAATCAAAGACACAATTGCTGGCAGACAAAGCTGCAAAATGGCTAACGTTTATTGCATTAACAGCAGGTATTTCCACATTCTTATATTGGTATTTAACAGGCCATGCTTTGGACTTTGCCATGGCAAGAATGGTGACAGTTATAGTTATCTGTTGTCCTCATGCATTAGGTCTGGCTGTGCCGCTGGTAGTAGCTAAATCAACTTCCCTGGCAGCAAAAAATGGGTTGCTTATCAAAAACAGAACAGCCTTTGAAAATGCAAGAAAAATTACCACCATTGTTTTTGATAAAACCGGAACGCTTACTGTTGGAAAATTTGAAGTGTCAAAAATTGTATCACTGCAAAAAGATATGGATGAAAATGAAATTATTCGTCTTGCATCTGCATTGGAGCAAAAGTCGGAACATCCAATTGCTACAGGTATTTTACAGAAAGCAAAAAGTTTATCGTTCACGGTTCCTGCAACGGAAAACTTTAATGCCATTACAGGCAAGGGTGTTGAAGCAACTGTTGAAGGGAAAAAAATACTGGTGGTTAGTCCGGGTTATCTAAAAGAAAAAAATATCGCTATTCCCGAGGGTTATAAAGCGAATGATACGGAAACTGTTGTGTTTGTTATCATCAACGATGTGCTGACCGGATACATCGCATTGTCGGATGAAATACGGCCCGAATCAGCAGAAGCGATTGCAACATTAAAAAAGGAAAATATCAAATCCATATTATTAACGGGCGATAACAGTAAAGTAGCAAAGAGCGTGAGTGAGACACTCGGTATGGATAGTTTTATTGCAGAAGTATTACCAGATCAAAAATTAGAAAAGATAAAAGAGTTGCAAAGCAATGGCGAGTATGTAGCCATGACAGGTGATGGTGTAAACGATGCACCTGCGCTTGCACAGGCCGATGTGGGCATTGCAGTGGGTAGTGGCAGCGATATTGCTGCAGAAACCGCAGGTATTGTGTTGGTCAACAGTAATCCAAAAGACATTGTGAGTTTGATTTTATTTGGCAAAGCCACTCACCGGAAGATGATTCAAAATTTAATTTGGGCAACCGGTTATAATGTGGTGGCATTGCCACTGGCAGCTGGCGTATTATATCACTGGGGAATATTGTTAAGCCCTGCGGCAGGTGCAGCTTTAATGGCAGTTAGTACAATCGTGGTTGCCATTAATGCAAGTATGTTGAAAGTAAAGTAGAAGTTACAAATATGAATAACAATAAAAGAATACAATCCTGTTATATCGGTAGAGAGATTGGACAAACATATGGAATGGGAATGACCCGATTAAAAATAGATTTAAATAGTTAACTCCATTTATAAATAACTAAAACAAAGATTATGAATTATTTAAAAATCACAACAGCAAAGAATATTTTTTTCACTATTGTTGCGGCAATGATGTTGCTTTATTTCAGCTCCTGTTCCACAAAAGCTTCTTTTCAAACTTCGGCTGTTGTTCCGGCTGCCAAAGGTTCGGTGAAAGTAAAAAAAGATAAGAACAGCAATTATCAGATTAAAATATCCATCTCAAATCTTGCAGAGCCAAAAAGGCTGCAGCCTTCAAAAAATACCTATGTAGTGTGGATGGAAACTGAAAATAATATTACAAAAAACATTGGCCAGATCAATAGCTCAACAGGATTCTTATCCAAAAAACTAAAAGCTTCTTTTCAATCTGTCAGTTCATTCAAACCCGTCAAAATATTTATCACTGCCGAAGATGATGCTGCTATTCAGTTTCCGGGAACGATGGTAGTTTTATCAACAAACAATTTTTAGAACAATTAAATAAATGAATAATGGAAACATATAAAACTGATACAACAGTTGAAACGCTATCGCCGGAAGTACTTCAAAAGACAAATGCATATTGGCGGGCAGCTAACTATTTATCAGTTGGCCAGATCTATCTTTATGACAACCCGCTTTTAAAAAAGCCACTAAAACTGGAACATGTAAAATCCATGGTGCTCGGGCATTGGGGCACAACACCGGGACAAAATTTTATTTATGTGCACCTAAACCGGGTGATTAAAAAATATGATCTTGATATGTTTTACATATCAGGCCCGGGGCATGGTGGCCCGGCCATTGTGGGCAATGTTTACCTGGAAGGTACCTGGAGCGAAGTATATCCAAACATCACGCAGGATGAAGCCGGATTAAAAAAATTATTCAAGCAATTTTCTTTTCCCGGTGGCATTTCCAGTCATGTAGCGCCAACAACTCCCGGTTCTATTCATGAAGGTGGCGAACTTGGCTATTCACTGAGCCATGCTTTTGGTGCAGCGTTCGACAATCCTGGTTTGATCGTTGCCTGCGTTGTTGGTGATGGAGAAGCGGAGACTGGTCCCTTAGCCACTTCATGGCAGTCGAATAAATTACTGAACCCCATTACAGATGGTGCAGTGCTGCCGATTCTTCATTTAAATGGTTACAAAATCAGCAACCCGACTATATTAGCCCGCATTGAAGATGAGGAACTGGAACAGTTTTTCAGAGGTTGTGGATGGTCGCCTTATTTTGTTGAAGGAGATGATCCTGCAACCATGCATCAACTGATGGCATCAACTATGGAAAAAGCAATAGGGGAAATACATCGTATTCAGGGAAGAGCAAGAGATGCCAATGATAACACCAGGCCACGCTGGCCAATGATTGTTTTAAAATCGCCCAAAGGGTGGACGGGGCCGAAAGAAGTTGACGGATTGCAAATTGAAGGTACTTTTCGTGCCCACCAGGTTCCGATTATTGTAGATGCAGATCATCCTGATCATGTGAAGCTTTTGGAAAGCTGGATGAAGAGCTATAGACCAGAAGAATTATTTGATGAAAACGGAACGCTTAAAGAAGAACTTGCAGAACTGGCGCCAAAAGGCAATCGCAGAATGGGCGCTAATCCGCACACGAACGGAGGGAACCTTTTGAAAGACCTTCACATGCCGGATTTCCATGATCACGCAGTGCATGTTCCTTCTCCCGGAGCAGTAATGGGCCAGGATACAATGGTGCTTGGAAAGTTTCTGAGAGATGTTATAACGCTGAACCGTGATCATCACAATTTTCGTGTATTCGGCCCTGATGAAACAATGTCTAATTTATTAGGGGCAATTTTCGAAACAACCAATCGTCAGTGGGATGCACGAACAGAACAGTTTGATGAATTTCTTTCACCCTCCGGCGAAGTGGTGGATTCTATGCTGAGTGAACATCAGTGTGAAGGTTTCCTGGAAGGATATTTATTAACCGGAAGGCACGGACTGTTTAACAGTTATGAAGCATTTATCCGCATTGTTGATTCCATGTTTAGCCAACATGCCAAATGGCTGAAAGTAACATTGGAACTGCCCTGGCGCAGAAAGATTTCTTCGCTGAATTATTTGCTGGCTTCGCATGTATGGCAACAGGATCACAATGGCTTCACACACCAGGATCCCGGATTTCTGGATCATGTTATTAATAAGAAGGCAGACATTGTAAGGGTTTATTTACCACCGGATGCCAACTGTCTCTTATCTGTTTTTGATCATTGCCTGCGGAGCCGCCATTATGTAAATGTGGTAGTTGCCGGTAAGCATCCGTTGCCGCAATGGCTTACGATGGATGAAGCAGCGGTGCATTGTACCGAAGGCATTGGCATCTGGCAATGGGCGAGTAATGATCAGGGGACTGAACCTGATGTGGTAATGGCTTGTTGTGGTGATACGCCAACGCTGGAATTACTGGCTGCAGTTTCCATAATATGGGAACATCTTCCTGAACTTAAAATACGGGTTGTGAATGTTGTTGACCTGATGAAATTACAATCCAGTTCCGAACATCCACACGGACTGAAAGACCATGATTATGATTCAATATTCACTAAAGACAAGCATATCATTTTCAATTTTCATGGTTATCCATGGCTGGTACACCGTCTTACCTATCGCCGTACAAACCGCAATCTGCATGTAAGAGGATATAAAGAAGAAGGTACGATTACCACCCCGTTTGATTTGCGGGTGCAAAATGATATTGACCGTTTTCATTTGGTAATAGATGTGATAGACAGATTGCCGCATTTAGGCAGCAAAGGCGATTATCTGAAACAACAACTGAAAGACAAACTCATAGAGCATAAACATTACGTACATCAACATGGCAAAGACATGCCTGAAATAATCAACTGGAAATGGAAACACAACAAAAAATAAAAGAAGAAACTACAAACGCTGTAGAAAAAATAACAGACATAGGTATTGCGTCTGATCATGGGGGATTTGATTTGAAAGTACAACTGGCTGCGTTGCTGAAAACTGCCGGATACGAAGTTAAAGACTTCGGCGCTTACCAACTCAATCCCGGCGATGACTATCCTGATTTTGTAATTCCATTGTCAAAGGCAGTGGCTAATGGGGAAGTTACACGAGGTATCGCCATTTGTGGTAGTGGCGTGGGAGCTTGTATTGCGGCCAATAAGATTGCAGGTGTGCGTTCGGCTTTAATCACCGATTCTTTCTCTGCCCATCAGGGAGTTGAGGACGACAATATGAATATAATGTGTCTGGGTGGCAGGATCACAGGGCCTTCGCTGGCCTGGGAATTGGTGCAGACGTTTATCAATGCCGGCTTTAAGAATGAAGAACGATTCCTGCGACGTCTTAACAAAGTTGCGATACTGGAAAAAAATAAAGATTAAAAAAGATGCAATGAAAAAACAAATATTAAAAGACACCATACAACAACTTTTTGCTAATGGCAAAGGGTTGCTTGCAATGGATGAAAGCACCGGCACCTGTAACAAACGCTTTGCAGTAGCAGGCATTCCGCAAACAATTGAAATGCATCGTAAGTATCGTGAACTGATCGTTACAACGCCGGGCTTACATGAAAGTATCGGTGGCGCTATATTATATGATGAAACGATTCGTCAGCAAACCAAAGATGGCATTCCATTTACAGATGTTTTGATCAAAGCCGGCATTATTCCGGGAATAAAAGTTGATACAGGCGCTAAAGTAATGGCAGGTTTTCCCAATGAAAAAATTACGGAAGGTCTGGATTGCCTGCGTGAACGTTTAGCCGAATATAAAAAGATGGGTGCCCGTTTTGCCAAATGGCGTGCTGTAATTACAATTGGTGATGGCATGCCAACGAAAGCATCTATTGAAGCCAATGTTCATGCACTTGCACGATATGCAGCACTGTGCCAGGAAGGGGGCATTGTGCCAATTGTAGAGCCGGAAGTATTGATGGAAGGTAATCATTCTATTCAACGATGTTCCGAAGTAACTGAGCATGTTTTAAAAATACTTTTTTATCAATTATATGTTTATAAAATTGATCTGGAAGGAATGATCTTAAAACCGAACATGATAATTTCCGGAACAGGTGCAGTTAAAAGAGATAATATTGATGTGGTAGCAGCGGAAACTGTAAATTGTTTACTTGAATCTGTTCCTGCTGCTGTGCCGGCCATTGCATTTTTATCCGGCGGACAATCGCCAGAAGAAGCGGCTGCACATTTGAATGCCATCAATAAAAATTTTAAGAACCAGCTGCCGTGGATAGTAACTTTTTCTTTTGCAAGAGCCATTCAGCAACCTGCCCTGGATATATGGAAAGGAAAAGAAGCGAATGTTGAAGAGGCGCAGAAATTATTATATAAGCGGGCAAAACTTGATAGCGCCGCACGTGCCGGAAATTATGCCGCAGCGATGGAAAAGTAAAATAAAGTAATCATGGAAATCAGTCCCCTGGCTGGAAAGCCTGCAGAACAAAATATACTCGTAAACATTCCCCGGCTTGTTGCTGCATATTACACAGGAATACCAGATATTTCAGTAGCCGGTCAACGGGTTAGTTTCGGCACTTCCGGTCATCGTGGATCATCATTAAAAAATTCGTTTAACGAAAATCATATTCTTGCCATCACACAGGCCATTTGTTTTTATCGCAAAGAACAAAAAATTGATGGGCCGTTATTCCTGGGTTTTGATACGCATGCACTTTCAGCACCGGCTTTTGCAACTACTATGGAAGTATTGGCAGCCAATAATGTTGAAGTGATGATTGCTGATAAGGATGAGTACACACCAACGCCGGTAATCTCTCATGCCATTTTAAAATATAATCATGAACGAAAAACAGGATTGGCAGACGGCATTGTAATTACGCCATCGCACAATCCACCGGATGATGGCGGCTTTAAATATAATCCGCAAAATGGCGGGCCTGCCGGAAATGAAGTGACCAACCGGATAGAAAAAAAAGCAAATGAATTGCTGAAGAACAATCTTAAAGAGGTGAAAAGAATCTCATTCAATAAAGCACTTCATGCCGCCACTACTCATCGCTACGATTACCTGAATACTTATATCAATGACCTTGGAAATGTCATCGACATGGAACTCATCCGCAACTCAAAGATTAACATAGGCGTTGATCCGTTAGGTGGTGCAGGGGTTCATTACTGGGAACCCATTGCAGAACGTTATAAACTAAATCTGACAGTTATAAATAAAATTGTTGACCCTGCATTCAGTTTTATGACGGTGGATTGGGACGGACAAATCCGCATGGATCCATCTTCTGCTTATGCCATGCAACGGTTGATAGAAATGAAAGACGATTATGATATTTCTTTTGCCTGCGATACAGATCATGACAGGCACGGCATTGTAACCAAAAGTTCTGGCCTCTTAAATCCCAATCATTATTTATCCGTTGCAGTTTCTTACCTCTTGCAAAATCGTCCAGAATGGAATAAAAAAGCAGCGGTTGGAAAAACAGTTGTAACTACCCAACTTATTGACCGCATTGCTGCAAAACAAGGGAGAAAGATTGACGATGTACCTGTAGGATTCAAATGGTTTGTGGATGGTTTATTAGATTCTTCTCTTTGCTTTGGGGGTGAAGAAAGTGCCGGTGCCTCTTTTTCAAGATTGGATGGCAGCGTTTGGACCACCGATAAAGATGGATTTATACCGGCATTACTTTCAGCAGAAATTACTGCAAAGATTGGAAAGGATCCCGCTATCATATATAATGAACTCACCAAAGAATTTGGCGAATCTTTTTATGACCGTATTGAAGCAAAAGCGACTCCTGAACAAAAAGAGGAATTAAAAAAACTTTCTGCTTCACAAATAAAACACAAAGACCTGGCCGGAGAAAAAATTACAAATATATTGACCAATGCGCCGGGGAATAATGAATCAATAGGCGGCATAAAAGTGACGTCAGAAAACGGATGGTTTGCTGCACGCCCATCGGGAACCGAAGACATTTATAAAATATATGCCGAAAGCTTTTTGAGCAAAGATCATTTGAAACAAATTATTGACGAAGCACAGACTATTGTTCATGATGCTTTAAAAACGAAAGAACAAACATAATGAAACTGATACCGTTGGCACACGAGCTGATATCCAATATGAGGGCTTTTTTTCAAACGAATAATCCCATATTAAATTATCCGGATGAAGAGCCTTTAAGTGCTGAGCTATTCAGTTCTGACCAGATGGATCGTTTTGGTAAAACGCTTGCCACGAATCATAAACTGAGTACGAAAACGGGAAAGGAACATTTGCTGAGGCGGCTTTCGGATAATGAGATCATTTTACAGGAAGTACGTAAACTGCTTACTGATTCAATAAAGAAAAAATACCAGATAACGCCGGCAGGCGAATGGTTGATCGATAATTTCTACCTGATAGAAGAAAATATCCGCAATGCTAAAAAACATTTTCCCAAAGGGTATAGTAAAACCCTGCCCCAGCTTTCAGATGCAGGTTCTGCTGGCCTTACCCGTATTTATGACATTGTTCTTCAGATCATTTCTCACAGTGATGGCAGAATAGACCTGGAAAGCCTGAGCAGTTTCATCAAGGCATATCAAACCGTTGCAAATTTACAATTGGGTGAATTATGGGCCATACCTATTATGCTTCGTCTGGCATTGATTGAAAACCTGCGGCGTGTTTCAGCAAAGATTGCTATTGACCGGGTTGATGAAAGCCTGGCTGATTACTGGGCGAACAAAATGATTGAAACAACTGAAACAGCACCTAAAGACCTGATACTGGTTATAGCAGACATGGCCCGTTCCAATCCGCCAATGGTTAGTGTATTTGTATCTGAATTAACCCGGCAACTGCGGGGTAAAGGTCCCGATCTGGCGCTGACACTTAACTGGTTGGAACAACAATTGGCAGAAAAAGGTTTGACTTGCGCCGAATTGATTAATGCAGAAATTCAAAAACAATCTGCCTACCAGGTTTCTATAAGCAACAGTATTGGCAGCCTTCGCATGCTTGGCAGCATGGACTGGAGGGATTTTGTTGAAATGCACAGTGTTGTTGATCAGACGCTGCGTGAAGATAAAGGAGGGATTTACAGCTCGATGGATTTTTTTACACGTGACCAGTACCGTCATGTTGTGGAAAATATTGCAAAAAAAAGCAAGCTCTCCGAAAATGATGTGGCCCGGATTGCCATACAATCAGCGCATGAAAACACAGTAGTACCCGGCGCTGATTCAAGAACATCGCATGTTGGGTATTACCTGGTAGGACAGGGTGTGCATCAAACAAAAAAAATGGCGGAGATGCAGGTGTCTTTTATTCAAAAGCTGCTGCAACTGCTGCACAGGCATAACCTTAAAGTTTACCTGGGATTGATCGTGTTGATCACAGCTGCAATTAGCACAGGCATTTTAATCAGTGCCGATCTTGAAACAAAAAACATCTGGATACTTATTACTGTAGCATTGCTTTCTCTCTTATGTACCAGCCAGCTTGCCGTATCTGTTGTTAACTTTTTTTCTACCCTGTTTGTTGATCCGCACCTGTTGCCCAGGATGGATTTTTCAAAAACTATACCTGAGGATTTCCGCACCATGGTTGTAATTCCTGTAATGCTTACCCATGCAGAGGAAATTGAAAAACTGGTGGAAGCACTTGAGGTCCGTTTCCTGGCAAACAAAAAAGATAATTTGCATTTTGCTTTATTAACGGATTTTACAGATGCTGAACAGGAAAAACTTGCAGGAGATGCGGCGCTTGTGTGTTTGGTAAAACAGCTTATTGAAGGGCTGAATAAAAAATACCATAGCGAAACGAACAACCTGTTTTATCTTTTCCATCGTCCACGGTTTTGGAATGCGCAGGAATGCGTATGGATGGGGTATGAAAGAAAGCGTGGAAAAATTGCTGAGTTAAATACATTGCTGCGTGGCGGCTCTGCAGAGCGGTTCTCTTTTATTGTGGGTGACGAATCTATTTTTCCGCAAATAAAATATGTGATCACACTGGATGCAGATACACAGCTGCCCATGGGATCTGCCTGGAAATTAATTGGTACCATGGCGCATCCGTTGAACCAGGCCTGGTACGACAAAAAGAAGAAAAGGGTTACAAGAGGTTACGGAATTCTGCAGCCCAGGGTAACAGTCAGTTTACCTGATACTACGGCTTCTTTATATACCCGTATGCATGGGAATGAACCCGGTATTGATCCTTATACCAGGGCATCTTCGGATGTGTACCAGGACCTGTTCCAGGAAGGTTCCTTTATTGGTAAAGGAATTTACGATGTGGATATTTTCAGAAAAACACTGGAAGGGAAATTTTCCGAAAACAGTATCCTGAGCCATGACTTGCTGGAGGGTTGTTATGTGCGTTCAGGATTGGTAAGCGATGTGCAATTGTTTGAAAAATACCCGGGCAGCTATCGTGCCGATATGAAAAGACGTGCAAGATGGGTGAGGGGAGACTGGCAGATCATTTCCTGGCTGTTACCTAAAGTGCCCGGCGCCGAAAGACGTTGGTACAAAAATCCTGTTTCCGGATTATCCCGGTGGAAAATATTTGACAATATCAGGCGAAGCCTCGTTCCGGTTGCGTTGACAATGTTATTGTTATTTGACTGGATCGTATTGCCGGCATCTTTATTCTGGACTATTGTAGTCTCAGCAATTATTGTTGTTCCCATTTTTATTACTGCAGTTTGGGATACTATCCATAAACCCAAAGATGTCATCATATCACATCACATCAAAAATTCAGTACAAAGCATTAGCAGTATTTTTCTTAAGACATTATTTACACTTATCTGCCTGCCTTATGAGGCATTTTTAAATTTAAAAGCGATACTGATCACAAGCTGGAGAATGATCGTGACAAGAAAAAAAATGCTTCAATGGGACCCTTCTGCCAATGATGAAACGGTAAAACAACCGGACCCGGCTGGATCCTATGCATCCATGTGGATCGAGCTTTTTCTTACAGCATTAATCATAACATGCCTGTTGATTTATGCTCCCGGGAAATTATTTATAGCCGGTCCGATATTGGCGCTTTGGATAATTGCTCCTTTTGTTACCTGGTGGGTAAGTAAACCATTGGCCAAACAGGCGGCCATGCTTACCCGTTCGCAGACCATTTTTCTCAGAATAATGGCAAGAAAGACCTGGAACTTCTTTGAACGCTTTATGGCACTGGAAGACAACTGGCTGCCACCTGATAACTTCCAGGAACAACCGGTATCAATGATTGCACACCGCACTTCCCCTACCAACATCGGGCTTTCACTGCTTGCCAATCTCGCTGCCTTCGACTTTGGTTATATCACTACCGGTCAATTTATAGAAAGAACAACAAAGACCATCAACACGATGCTGATACTGGAGCGGTACAGGGGGCATTTTTATAACTGGTACGATACGCAGTCTTTGGTTCCGCTGGCACCAAAATATATTTCTACTGTTGACAGCGGAAATCTTGCAGGCCATTTACTAGTACTGCGGCAGGGATTACTTGCTGTTCCTGATCAAAAAATATCCTTCCAAAAATTGTTTACCGGTCTGCAGGATACACTGTTTGTACTCACCACCACACTGCAAGAAAATAATGTTGCACTGCTTCAGCAGTTCAAAACAGATTTACAGGCAGCAATTGATGCTGACTTACATGCACTTCCTGAAATAAAATCCCATATTGATGCATTGCATACAGATTTTATGGCTGTTATTGAAAAACTGGATGTACATGCTGAAAGTGAAGCTGCGCTGTGGAAACAAAAACTTAATCAGCAACTGCAACAGGTGAGTGATGAGTTTACCATTTTTATGCCCTGGATATTATTAAAATCAGCTCCAGAAGATCTGGCAGCATTTGATTTTGTAAATAATAATTCAACATTGGCTGAAATATTAAAAACATCAAGGGTATTGCTGATAGAAGTGCATCGCCGCCAGGTTTCAGGAAACAAACCCGGCGAAAAAGATTGGCTTGCATTATTCCAGGCTGCTTTAACTGAAACAATAAGATTGGCAATTGAGCGGATCGAATTGACAGAAGATCTGGCGCAACATTGTAACATACTGGCAGACATGGATTGGAATTTCCTGTATGAGAGGTCAACCCATTTATTCAGTATCGGATTCAATGTGCAGGAATACCGGAGAGATACCAGTTATTATGACCTGCTGGCATCAGAAGCCAGGTTGGCTACATTCATTGGTATTGCAGAGGGAAAATTACCGGAAGAAAGTTGGTTTGCTTTAGGGCGGTTACTTACCAATGTGAATGGAAATTCTGTTTTACTTTCCTGGAGTGGTTCCATGTTTGAATACCTGATGCCCTTATTAGTAATGCCCTCATTTGAAAATACATTACTTGACGAAACAAGTAAAGCCGCTGTTGCATGGCAGATTGAGTATGGAAAAAATGCAGGGTTGCCATGGGGGATCTCAGAGTCGGGTTACAACAGGATAAATGCCGAATCCCATTATCAATACCGTGCATTCGGTGCTCCGGGCCTTGGTTTAAAAAGAGGATTGGAAGAAGATGCTGTTATTGCTCCTTATGCATCTGCCATGGCTTTAATGGTAGCTCCTGAAGATGCATGCGAAAACCTGGAACTGCTGCAGGAAAAAGGATTTGAAGGACAATATGGATTTTATGAAGCCATCGATTATACACCATCCCGTTTGCCGCGGGGGCAATCCAATGCTATTGTTTATTCCTTTATGGCACATCACCAGGGCATGAGTTTCTTATCGCTGGCTTACCTGCTGCTGGATAAACCGATGCAAAAATTATTTGAAGCAGAGCCCCGTTTTAAAGCGGCACTTTTATTATTGCAGGAACGTATTCCAAAGGCAAGCACTTTCTTGGCGCATACTACAGATATTTCCGACATTAATTATACAGCCAGCGGTGCCGAAACAAGAATAATCAATACGCCTTTCACCCACATTCCTGCAGTACAGTTACTTTCCAATGGGAAGTATCATGTTATGCTGACCAATGCAGGTGGAGGTTACAGCCGTTGGAAAGATTTTGCAGTAACACGCTGGCGTGAAGATGGCACCTGCGATAACCGTGGCACGTTCTGTTATATCCGTGACTTGGAAACTGATGATTACTGGAGCAATACCCATCAACCAACCCGTAAAAAAGCAGAAAAATATGAAGCTGCATTTTCACAGGGACGTGTGGATTTTCACTCAACCCAAAACGGGATAGAAACCCGTACCGAAATTGTTGTATCGCCTGAAGATGATATTGAAATGAGAAGGCTGTTGGTAAAGAATCATTCGAACAGGAAAAGAACTATTGAAATAACCAGTTATGCAGAAGTTGTAATGGCTCCTGCTGCTTCGGACCTGATGCAGCCTGCATTCAGCAATCTTTTTGTACAAACAGAAATACTTCCGCAGCAACATGCTATCCTTTGTACCAGAAGGCCGCGTTCGGCTGAAGAACAATCGCCCTGGATGTTTCATTTGATGACGCTACTGGGAAAAACTCCGCTGGAAGTATCTTATGAAACAGACCGGATGGAATTTATCGGGCGTGGAAACACAACTGCAAATCCGCAGGTGATGAATAAACCTGGTTTGTTGGCAGGACACCAGAGCTCAGTGCTTGATCCGGTTGTGGCTATCCGTTATAAGATAGAACTTGACCGGAATGAAACAGTTACACTTGATATGGTCATTGGTATTGCAGAAACAAAGGTTGCCTGCGAAAGCCTCGTTGATAAGTATCAGGATAAACATCACAAAGACAGGGTATTTGAACTGGCCTGGACACATAGCCAGGTTGTGCTCAGGCAGATCAACGCTTCGGAAGCCGACGCACAATTGTATGGGTGGCTTGCCAGCTCGATATTATTTACCAATATTTTATTTCGTGCCGACCCGGGCATTCTTATCAATAATCACCGGCAGCAGTCAGGATTATGGGGATATTCCATTTCGGGAGACCTGCCCATTGTTTTGCTTAAAATTGAAAATCAAACCAATATGCAACTGGTAAAACAGCTTGTACAGGCACATGCATACTGGCGGTTAAAGGGTTTGATGGTTGACCTGGTGATCTGGAATGAAGAGCATAATGTTTACCGGCAGGGTTTTCAAAATGATATTCTTGCACTTATTCCGCCCGAATTAAGGGACCGTCCCGGAGGCATTTTTGTAAGAGCCTCTGACCAGATATCAAATGAGGACAGGATATTGTTTCAAACGGTAGCAAGAATAAATATTACAGACAATGAATCTTTAGAAGATTTTGTAAAACGCAAAACGACGGCAAAACCAGTAATACCTTTTATCACTGCAACAGAAAAATACAGTCCTTCATTGATAACACTTCCTTTACCGGATGATCTTATTTTTTTTAATGGTTCAGGAGGTTTCCGTGCTGATGGCAGCGAGTATATAATTACTGTTGACAACAACAGCAGAACACCGGCTCCCTGGATCAACGTCATCGCAAATCCAAATTTCGGAACCATTGTTTCTGAAAGTGGAACGGCTTATACCTGGACAGAAAATGCACATGAACTGCGGCTTACACCCTGGGATAATGATCCCGTAAGTGATACAGGCGGAGAGGCATTTTTTATCCGTGATGAAGAGAGCGGGCATTTCTGGTCAACCACATTCCTCCCGGCCGGCGGGGCATCAAACTATATAACCAGGCATGGGTTTGGGTATAGTGTTTTTGAACATGTTGAAGATGGCATCCACTCAGAAATGCTGGTGTATGTTGACCTTGAAGCAGCAGTCAAATTCACGGTATTGAAGATCCGTAACCAGTCGGGCAGAGCACGTAAATTATCTGCAACAGGTTATACAGAATGGGTACTTGGCGATAACAGAACGAAAACCGCTATGCATATTCATACAGAAGTTGATCCTGATAGCGGAGCCCTGTTTGCAAAAAATCAATACAATACTGAATTTTCAAAACGGGTTGCTTTTTTTGATACAGATCATGTTAAGAAAACGTTTACGGCCGACCGGGCAGAATTCATTGGCCGCAACGGTAGTTTGCAAAACCCGGATGCCATGTCCCGTACAAAACTTTCGGGAAAGGTTGGACTGGCTCTGGACCCCTGTGCAGCCATACAATGTTCATTCGAGCTGCTGGATGGTGAAGAAAAGGAAATTATTTTCAGGTTGGGTGCCGGAAAAAATTCTCATGATGCAGGCAATATTGCCCGTCACTTCAGGGGAACAGCAGCCCATGAATCTTTTGAAAAAGTAAGTGCCTATTGGAAAAATACAGTGAATGCCTTACAGGTTGAAACGCCCGATGAGGCCATTAATATCATCACAAACGGCTGGCTAACTTATCAAACCATTTCGTCGCGGCTTTGGGGCCGCAGTGGATTTTACCAGTCTGGCGGCGCTTTTGGTTTTAGAGATCAGTTGCAGGATGTGATGTCGTTACTTCATGCAAAGCCTGAACTGGCAAGGGACCAGATACTGTTATGTGCTTCACGACAGTTTAAAGAAGGTGATGTACAGCATTGGTGGCATCCTCCAACCGGCCGAGGCGTAAGAACCCGTTGCTCTGATGATTTTCTGTGGTTGCCGATGGTAACAGCAACTTATATTTTACATACAGGAGATCGGGATATCTTAAACGAGCGGGTACATTTCCTTGAAGGGCGGTTTTTGAATCCCGATGAAGAGTCATATTATGATCTCCCTGAACAATCTGTTATTGCTGCTTCACTTTATGACCATTGTGTGCAGGCCATTAAACATGGATTTGATTATGGAGAACACGGGCTTCCTTTGATTGGCTCGGGAGACTGGAATGATGGTTATGATAAAGTAGGCGATAAGGGCAAAGGAGAAAGTGTATGGATGGCATTTTTCTTGTATGGTATCCTGGTTCAGTTTCAATCAATAGCTGATCTGAATAAGGATTCCATATTTGCCGATACCTGTAAAAAAGAGGCCAGGCAATTAAAAGAAAATATTGATAAATATGCCTGGGATGGAGATTGGTACAAACGTGCCTGGTTCGATGATGGCCAGGAACTCGGCACATCAACCAATGATGAATGCCGGATTGATT
>JBBQZZ010000028.1:0-15869 GCA_038207265.1 Chitinophagales bacterium
TATTGAACCATTATCCACAAAAAAAACAAAAAGAGAATTGTCCTACACATTAAATTACAGTTGTGGTAGGTTGATGCCGGGCGTTATTTATAAATTTTAATTTGTTTCAACACCTATGTATCTACAGTTTATCTTCAGAATCTGCAGGTAGGTTTACATTTCAAAAAAACATATAAACATGAAAAGCATAATAATAATCTCAGTACTGGGCGCAATAATTTCATTATCAGCTTGCACTCAGGGGCTCGATGCCTCCAAAGTGCCGGCTGTAGTTAAAACAGCATTTACTGAAAAATTCCCTGGTGCCACGGCGGAATGGGGAAAGGAAAATTCAAAAGAATACGAAGCCGAATTTAAGGTTAATGAGAAATCGGCTTCGGCTAATTTTTTAACAGACGGAAGCTGGGTAGAAACGGAGATGGAGATAAATAATACTGAACTTCCACAACCAGGAGCAGATGCCGTGAAAACAAAATATCCCGGCGCAACTGTTTCAAAGGTTTATAAGATTGACAATGCCAAAGGAGAAACTACTTATGAGGCTGAAATCAAAACGGGGAGCAAAACGGAGGAATTGGTTTTAAAGGCCGACGGTACGATTGTAAAATAAAAATTAATCGAAAAAGGTATACCGGAAAAACACCTGTTGCAGGCAATTTTACGGAACAACTGAACAATTATAAAAAATAAACTTAAAATAAAATAAAATGAAAAATTTAAAGGGTTTAATTCTTGTACTTGTTATTGGTGTGGCCGCCTGTAATAGCAACAATCAACAAAGTAAAACAGACACGGTAGCAAATCCTGTTGTGCCAAAGTATACAACACAAATAATGAAGCCGTTAAGCGGAAAAGTGCCATTGGAGAATCTTTCTGTTAAAGCAAAGGAATTTATTGTCCAAAATTATGGTGGGTACACCATATCAGGTGCAGCATATGACCCATTATGTGCAGGAGGTGATGCTATCGATGTTGCAATAAATAAAAAAGGGATGCCAAATTTTTCATTAATATTCCTGCCAGATGGAACTTTCGTACAACAAGAAGAAGATGTAGATATTGCTAAAGCACCAGCAAGTGTATTAAAAACTGTAAAAGAAAAATTTTCAGATTATAAACCAGCTAGTCAAATTGAACGCCTCACATTGGCAGACAAAACAGTTCAGTATCTGTTAGACATTTCAAAAGGTACTGCAACAATGGAAGTGATTTTAAAAGAAGATGGAACAATTGTTTGTGAAACTAAAGAATAGAAAATGAAAAAACTTAATAAAGTCGCTGAAATAACCTTGCTTTTTTGGTTAATGAAAATAGTTGCTACAACACTTGGTGAAACCGTGGGTGACTTTATTTCAATGACTCTTAACTTGGGGTATGCTGTTGGAATCGGGATAACACTTTTGTTTTTTTTAGTTGTCCTGATTATACAACTTTCCCTAAAAAAATATGTGCCATTAATTTATTGGTTAGTAATCGTTGGTACAACAACATTAGGAACAGAAATTTCTGACTTTATTGACAGGACATTGCATTTAGGCTATGCCTGGGGTAGTTTAGTTCTGGTGTGTGGTTTGGCTATTTCTTTATTTTTTTGGTACAGGAAATATAAAAGCCTTGAAGTTTACCCTATAACTGAAAAACAAAAAGAGATTTATTATTGGATAGCCATACTTTTTTCAAACAGTTTAGGGACGGCATTCGGTGATTTTTTAGGTGATTACTTTGGAATAAGTTATTTAAACGGTGCCTTGATAACAGGAATAATAATCTTAGTGGTTGTATTATTACATTATTACACAAAAATCAACCATATCCTTTTATTCTGGATAGCATTTATTTTTACACGGCCTTTTGGTGCAACATTTGGCGATCTGATGACAAAGCCACTAAATAAAGGAGGCTTAGACCTTGGGACATTACCAGCCTCGTTGGTATCAATAGCCATAATAGCCATTCTTATTTTTATTTCACATAAACAACATAATAAAAACTTAGTTAATGGTTAAAAAAACTTGTTTGATTTGGTCTAACTCAGGAAAAACAATTGAATTTATTTTCTGAAGTGCAATGCTGGGTTCTACACCTTTTCCTTTGCAATTAAAAGCGAAACCGGTGCAATACAGCCCTTTAATTCTTTCATGGCATTATTTGCCGCATGTATCAATATTAATTGACGGTTGGGCACATTATTCAATTGCAAATGCCATTTATGAGTTGGGCTGTATCGCTTTATCAGTTCATAACTTCCTTCCGGCACGCATGAAATGCGTGACTGGTTTTTGTGCCATGGTAACTCAATAGAGTAGCACAATATTTTTCCGTTCAGGAAAATGGTTCCATTCGTACCATTCGGAAAATATGTTCTGATCAATTCCAGTTTCATTGTTACAAAGGGTTAAGGATTACACACCTGAAATTTTCACCAGATTTAATGCATTAAAAGCGCCATTTCTCAAAGGATACTTCACAGCGTTCACTTCCTGATAAAATTCGATACCTAAAGCCAGGAACAGTGGGTTAGTACTGTTGGCCGTAACCGTATTTGCCAGGTTAATTACAGCAGTTGCTGTGTTGTCCCAGGGCAGGATAGCAGTTTCGTTGGAATCCACCACAAAACTTTCATTCTCAAAATCAATCTCTGCACCTGCAGAAATGATTTTGAAGTGGGTAGTACCTCCGGGCGCAGCAATCATATTGGCCGGGATAAAAGCTGCAAGGTTTGCTGTCAGTGTTCCGGCCACACGGTCAATAACCGCTGTGTAGTGTGCATATACAGCCCTTCCCAGTTTACCGTTTTTGTTAAAATCAAAGCCTTCCAGGAGTTCTGCTTCACCGTCAATAACATTACGCTGGCCACGGGGATTTACAGCATCTGCCTGAATCACTTCAACCATTTTAGAAGCAAGCCGGCCAACCATTCGGTTGTCTTTTGAATTCTGCAAAAGGCCACGGATTGCAGTGCGAAGTGTTTTACCAGCCTTGCCGGCATTTCCAAACTCAGCACCGTTTTCACGGGTCCTTACAAAATTTGGGTCGTTTGCAATCCTGTCCGCAGAAATACCTCCCTTGCCTTTAGCAAGGAATCCGTCCTGCGATTTGTAAAATGTAATATCACCAATGGTTCCTTCCAGTTTGATGATACCTTTTTGTTTTGCCATTTTAGAAGATTTAATTTTTAATAAACAAAATGTTTACCGGCACATTTCATTAAGCCCTTTCTGTACAGGAAAATATTCAAGAGGAATTCCTGAGAGCAAATCTGCTAAGCATTTTTAGTAATTGCATCATACTACTTCCGATAACCACACTAATTGCCGGATTATTCTTTTATTGCTGGGATTGCATTTATTGCTGGGATTGCATGTTATAGGTATTTATTAAATTTGTATGCCGTTTCCGACCATAGCTGCGCCGCAGCATCACCCAGGGAAAGGCATAGGTAGTGTATGAAAACAGAAACCACAAGGTTATGTGTTTACCCCAAAGATGTACAGCGTATCACTGGCAAAAGTGAGCGATGGGGGCGTATGCTGTTACTAAAGATCAGGGAGTCATTAAATAAGGAAGAACATCAGTTTGTAAGCATTGAGGAGTTTTGTATTTATACCGGTTTAAAAGTTGATCAGGTGCAAACACTTTTAATTGGGTAGTGTATGTAGAAATCCTATATTTGCAAACTGAACATTTAAGATAGGGTTATAAAGAGTATGGGAATCAACAAATTGCATCAATTTCCGGCAATTTATTCGGTTCGTGATTCGGTGAGTATTCATAATAGATTTTTTGAAATGCTTTACTGTAAACGGTTTTGGAGAACGGTGCGAATCCCACCCTCTCCGCAAAAGTTCTTATAAGTTTACATTGCCGGGTTCTCCCAATAAGCCCGTCAGATATTTTTAAGTTCGGGATGTAGCGTAGCCCGGTTATCGCGCCTGGTTTGGGACCAGGAGGTCGCAAGTTCGAATCTTGCCATCCCGACTAAAAGCCTTGCTGATTAATTTCAGTGAGGCTTTTTTGTTGCCTGTAACTCAATGCAGGTAATGGTTTTAGCTAATTACATAGTATTAGGAGCTTCAAAAAAAGAAAGCCTCAATAAGTCCATTTAAAGGCAGTTCCTGAGACCAATTCAGTGACCACACTCGAGACCGATTTATAAATCTCGACAATTTTCGTCCTTTCATAAAATTTCAAATCCTATAAATTTATTAAAAATGAAATCTAACACTTTTGGAGTCCATTTTATTGTAAGGAGCAATACTCGGCCACAATTCACTTGATTTTGCAGAGGCTAATCGACAAGGCGATCTTCCATTTTGGGGGCACCTGTTGCATAAGCAAGGTGATTTTACTTTGTGGAGTGGGCACCATTTATTTATATTTTATCCTTTTCTTTCCTGGAGCGGTTTAATGATGCTGGGCTATTGTTTTGGCAAAGTTTTTACCGAATATGAAACAGCCAAGCGAAATAAGATTCTGATAGTAACAGGTTTAGGTTTGCTGGCATTTTTTGCAGTACTGCGTTTTACAAATGTTTACGGCGACCCATTACATTGGTCCATGCAAAAAAATGCCCTATTTACTTTTCTGTCTTTTATGAATATACAAAAATATCCGCCTTCCTTGTTGTGTATGTGCGCCACTATTGGTCCTGCACTTATCTTTCTTGGATTGGTGAATAACACCGGAAGCCGCCTGGCAAAAATATTTACTGTTTATGGAAGGGTGCCCATGTTCTATTATATCATTCACTTTCATGTGTTGAGCAGCATCAATATTTTACTGTACCTGTCACAGGGGCATACTATCGCCTAAGGGTTGAAGGGAGTGCCGGGTATGCCATGGAAATTTGTGGCATCTGGCGAAGGATATAGTCTGGCTGTAGCTTATGCAATCTGGATATCTGTTGTAATTGCATTATATCCTTTGTGCAGATGGTATGATAAATACAAGAGCAGCCATCCCGAAAAAAAGTGGCTAAGTTATTTATAAAATGTTTATTTTTTTATTTCAATAATTTTAAATCGGGCTGTGCATATTTATACACTTTAAAATAAATAGTTGTTTTGGTTTGATGTACGCCTTCTATTTTGCTGATGTCATTTACAAAATCAACCAGGTGGTTATTATCCCGGCACATTACATCCACTTCCAGGTCATAGTCGCCCGAGGTCATAGCCAGGAAACTCACTTCGGGTAAGGTGGTAATTTTTTGAGCTACCTGTTCTTTTAAAGTGGCAGGCCTTACAAAAACTGCAATATGGGCATAGCATCTGAATCCTACTTTATCGGGATCAACACGGCCAATAATATTTACAGTGCCATCTTCAATTAATTTATTTAAACGGGTACGGGCAGTCCCAACAGAAATTTTCAACCTGTCGGCTATTACCGTAAAAGACATTCTTCCGTCTTCCTGCAACATAGATAATATCTCAAAATCTAGCTTGTCTAATATAGGAGAACCATTATTTGTCATAAAAAATAAAATAGAGCCTAAAAAATAAAAATAATTTTATTTCGGTACATAAAAATACAGTATTTTTATTTTTTGGCTGAATAAATAAAAATATTTTAGTTTATATATTATGAAATACAAAGCAATACAGAATTTTATCAACGGAAAATTTGTGGCTTCCGGAACAGAAAAAGCAATGGATGTTATATCTCCATTAGACGGCACATTATTATCTACAGTCCCCATGTCGTCTTCAAAAGATCTGGATGATGCAGTTAAAGCTGCGGCTGCAGCATTCCCGGCCTGGAGCAAAACTCCCATTAAGGAAAGAGTACAGGTTTTCTTTAAATACAAAACATTGCTGGAAAAACATTTAAAAGAACTTGCTGAATTGTGCAGTGAAGAAAATGGAAAAACTTATGGCGAATCCGTTGCCGAAATTGAGAAATCAATTGAGCTGACCGAATTCGCTACTTCATTACCTCAGTTGGTAACCGGCGAAATACTGGAAGTTAGCAGGGGCGTTGAATGTCGCACTGAACATGTGCCTTTGGGAGTTGTTGCCTCCATTGTTCCGTTTAACTTCCCGTCAATGGTTCCCAACTGGACATTACCCAATGCGATAGCTTTGGGAAACTGTATGATTATGAAGCCTTCGGAAAAAGTGCCACTAAGTTGTGGACGTTTGGCAGAGTTATTAAAGGAAGCTGGTTTACCTGATGGCGTTTTTAATGTAGTGCATGGTGATGTTGAAATTGTGGAAGCTATTTGCGATCATCCGAAAATTGAAGCAGTTTCATTTGTTGGTTCAACAAAAGTTGCGAAGATTGTTTATCAGAGAGCAACGTCAAATTACAAAAGATGTTTGGCATTGGGGGGCGCAAAAAATCATTTGATGGTTTTACCAGATGCGATACCGGGTATGACGGCACAGAATGTTGCTGCCAGCATGAGCGGCTGTGCAGGCCAGCGCTGTATGGCGGCGAGTGCCATGATCGGTGTGGGAAATGTTGATGCTATAATTGATAAAATATGTGATGAAGCAAGAAAGATTATTCCGGGTGAAAACCTGGGCGCTGTTATCAATAAGGAAAGCAAAGAACGCATTGAAAGATTTATCGGCGAAGCAGAAAGAGATGGTGCAAAAATTTTAGTTGATGGTCGGAATACAAAAGTTGCCGGTAAAGAAAACGGTACTTACGTTGGCCCAACAGTTATTGATTTTGTTACTCCGAAGATGAGTGTTGCAACGGAAGAGATTTTCGGCCCAGTAATTTCCATCATGCGAACCAATACGGTGGATGAAGCATTAGCAATTGAAAATGCAAATCCTTATGGAAATGCAGCATCCGTATTTACACAGAACGGTGCTATGGCACGCTATATCATTGACCGTGCCAGCGCTGGTATGATTGGCGTGAATGTAGGTGTGCCTGTACCACGTGAGCCTTTTAGTTTTGGTGGCTGGAACGAAAGTAAATTTGGAGTAGGGGATATTACAGGCAAGAGTTCAATTGAATTCTGGACTAAATTAAAGAAGAGTACAATCAAGTGGAATGCAGAGGCTGGGGTGAACTGGATGAGTTAGAAAGTTGGGCATTCTTAATATTTGATAAACATATTAAAAAGTGCGGTATAATGAAAGTCATTGTAAGTATTCAACAGAATATATGAAATCAGAGGTGAAAGAATAATGCTTGATTTTGATTTGGCTGGTCTTTATGAAGTTGCCACTAAAGTTTTGAATCAGGCAGTAAAAAGAAATATTAAACGTTTTCCGAAGGACTTTATGTTTAGACTTACTTTAAATGAATGGGAAGATATGCGGTCACAATTTGTGACCACATATGAGGTTGAAAATGCCATGCGGCCGCAAATTGTGACCGCATCCGAATCCAAACGAAATACAAAAGTTACACCCTATGCCTTTACTGAGCAAGGCGTAGCCATGTTAAGCGGAATACTTAACTCTGATAAAGCAATTGCTATGAATATTGCTATAATGAGGGCATTTGTTGAAATCAGAAGGGTTCTGGTAGAAGAAAGTGATTTGAAAATTCAATTAAAACAAATTAAAAAAAGAATTGGTGAACACGATGTTCAATTAAATCAGATTTATGATGCGATGGAAAACTTATTAGATGAGAAAGCAGCGCAAAAGAAATGGGAAGAAAGAGAGCGGATTGGGTTTAAGAAATAATTTTTATATCTGGGTCTGAAATGTTGCATGTTGTTATATTGTACAAGAGTGCGACGCCAATGAAGCAAAATAGAATTCCCAAAGCAGGGTAAATAAAAAAATAATTTATGAGTACAAAAACAATTTCCGAATCAACCGAGATCATTCAAAACAATCTCGACTACACTTTATTTTCCTGGAGCAAACAAAAAGGAATTGCACCCATCGCTGTCAAACATGCCGAAGGTGTTTATCTCTATGATTATGATGATAACAGGATCATCGATTTTTCATCGGGACTGATGAATGTAAATATTGGTCATGGTGATCAACGGATTACTGAAGCAGTAGTTAAGCAAATGCAGGAAGTGGCTTATGTTACGCCAAGCTGTGTTACAAAAGTGCGTGGTGAATTGGGAAAGAAGCTGGCAGAGATTTGTCCGGGTGATCTGAACAAAGCTTTCTTTACTTTGTGTGGTGCAACTTCTATTGAAAACGCAATTAAGCTCGCAAGACTTTATACCGGCCGTCATAAAATATTAAGTCGTTACCAATCTTATCATGGTGCTTCCATTGGTGCGATCAGCGCAAGTGGTGATCCTCGCAGGATTGCAGTGGATGCACAGCAGGCGCCAAACTTTATTCATTTCGATCTTCCTTATTTATATCGCTGGGAATATGGCGAAGAAAATTTATTGAAAGAATCCGTTGCACAATTGGAAAGGATGATTGCTTATGAAGCTCCGGGTAATATTGCTGCCATTTTATTAGAAGGCGAATCAGGCTCTTCGGGTTGTTTGCAATATCCCAAAGGTTATTTAAAAGCAGTAAGAGAAATTTGTGATCAGCATGGTATCTTACTAATTATGGATGAAGTGATGAGTGGCTTTGGTCGCACGGGTAAATGGTTTGGTTTTCAAAATCACGGTATTATTCCGGATATGATCTGCATGGCCAAGGGATTAACCTGTGGGTATTTGCCTTTTGGTTGTTTAATGGTGAGTGATAAAATTGCTGCAAAATATGATGATAATGTTATGGCTTTAGGGCTCACGTATTCTGCACACCCGGTTAGTTGCGCTGCTGCCTTGGCTACATTAAAAATTTATGAAGATGATGGATTGATTGAAAATACAGTCGTCATGGGAAAATACATGGAAGAAAAAGCCGCAGAGATGATGAAGAAACATCCTTCCATCGGCGATTTCAGAAACACCGGTTTGTTGGGGTGCTTTGAATTGGTGAAAAACAAAACAACGAAAGAGCCCATGGCGCCATTCAATGCAAAGCCAGATGAAATGATTGTGATGAATAAGGTGGCTGCTAAATTAAAAGAGCTTGGGCTATACACTTTCGTCAGGTGGAGTTATATTTTTGTTGCGCCACCATTGTGTGTTACAAAAGAACAGATTGATGAAGGATTGGCGATAATCAGTGAGGCACTTTTAATTGCAGATTTAGAAGTGAAATAGTTTTCACGCAAAGCAGAAAAGAAAGCAAATCACAAAAAAACAAAAGAAACCTTTGCGCCTTTCTTACTTTGCGACTTTGCGTGACAAATAATGCTATGATAGAAACTAACAACATACAGAATTCTTCTCTCTGCAATGAAGACCTTGCCCCTATTCCGCAAAACAAGCGTACCTGGGGAACCTGGAACTATGCGGCTTTGTGGATAAGCATGAGCCTATGTATACCCACATATATGCTGGCAAGTTCGTTGATAGAAGGAGGGATGAACTGGTGGCAATCTATCCTCACCATTTTTATTGGTAACACGGTTGTTTTAATTCCCATGATATTGAACGGGCATGCCGGTGCAAAATACGGCATCCCTTTTCCAGTTTTTGCAAGAGCAAGTTTTGGAACAAAGGGGGCAAATATTCCTGCCATGCTCAGGGCCATTGTTGCCTGCGGCTGGTTTGGTATTCAAACCTGGATAGGAGGGTTTGCCATTTACCAGATGATGAAATTGTGGATGCCATCTTTAGCAACTTTGCCACAAATTTTTCCTGACTCATTTGGCTTGCAGACCGGCCCGGCCATTTGCTTTTTTCTTTTCTGGTTGCTGAATATGTTTGTGGTTTATCTCGGTGTCGAAAGCATCAAAAAATTATTGGTATTTAAAGCATTCTTTTTGCCACTGGCTGCATTGGCTTTATTGTTCTGGGCAATCAATGCGGGGCATGGTTTGGGGCCAATATTATCGCAGCCTTCCAAATTATCCGGACCATCATTCTGGTCATATTTTTTTCCGGCATTAACAGGCATGGTTGGTTTTTGGGCAACACTCTCTTTAAACATTCCTGATTTTACCCGCTATGCAAAAAGCCAGAAAGCACAGATCAACGGGCAAATAATCGGCTTACCTCCATCCATGACTTTGTTTGCATTTATCGGCGTTGTAGTAACATCTGCTACATTTATTATTTATGGAGAAAGCATTTGGGATCCGGTTGTATTGGCTGGTAAATTTGAAAATAAATTACTGGTAAGTATTGCAATGATCGCTGTTGCTATTTCAACACTGGCAACAAATATTGCTGCCAATATTGTAAGTCCGGCAAATGATTTTGCAAACCTGTCTCCTAAAAAAATAAACTTCAGAAAAGGTGGATATATAACAGGTGTTATCGGTATTTTGATCTTTCCCTGGAAATTGATCGCTGATCCGAACGGATATATTTTTACCTGGCTGATTGCTTACTCCAGTTTACTTGGACCGGTTGGGGGTATTATGATTGCTGATTATTATTTTATAAGAAAACAACAATTGGTTGTTGATGAATTATACCAACACAAAGGGCGATATGGATTCGGGAACGGATTCAATTCAGCAGCCATTATTGCTTTACTGGTTGGCATCGTTCCAAATATTCCTGGGTTTTTATTACAGATAAAATTAGTTTCAGCAAGAACCTTTCCTTTATGGATATCAGATCTGTATCATTATGCCTGGTTTGTTGGATTTTTCGTAAGTGGAATTATATACATATTGCTAATGCGGAATTCTAAAACAGGAGTTGTAAATTTGGTAAACAAAGAATTAAACAGAGATGTCTATATTAATTAAGAATGCAAATATTATTGGTGCGGCGGAAAATTTTACCGGCGATATTTTTATCCAGGGCGAATGCATTGCCGCCATTGGGAAAAATCTCGACATCAAAGCGGATAAAGTAATTGATGCAACCGGCTTGTTGGCATTTCCTGGTTGTATTGATCCGCATGTGCATTTAGAAATGCCTTTCATGGGCACATTCAGCAGCGACAACTACGAAACTGGCACCCGTGCTGCTTTGCATGGCGGTACAACAACAGTTATAGATTTCATCCTGCAAAAGCAAGGTAATTCCTTATACGATGCATATAATGAATGGAGCGGCAGAGCAAATGGAAATACCATAGGCGATTATAGTTTTCACATGGCAGTAACGGACTTTAATGAAAACACCTGTAAAGAGATTGTTGAACTGATAGAAAAAGAAGGGATTACTTCTTTTAAAATATTTATGGCTTATAAAGGAGCGTTGATGATTGATGATAAGCAGATGGTTGGATTGATGAATGAAGTAAAGCAACGTGGTGGAATGGTTACGGTACATGCAACCAATGGTGATATGATTGATTTCTTAATTGCTAAAAACAAAGCTGAAGGAAATCTTGCACCTATCTATCATTATCTTTCTCAACCCGAAATTACAGAAGCCGAAGCATCGGAGCGTTTTGCATCCATTGCAGGGTATACCGGTTGCCCGGGCTATATTGTGCACATGACCTGCGAAGGTGCATTAAATGCAGTGCGTGATAATAACCGGAAGAATCAAAAAGTATTTGCAGAAACCTGTATCCAGTATTTATTGCTCGACGCATCTTTATACGAACAGAATTTTGAAGGAGCTAAATGGGTAATGAGCCCGCCATTGCGGGAAAAGAAAGACCAGGAAGCTTTGTGGGCCGGCATTAACCAGGGATTGATACAAGTAGTGGCAACCGATCATTGTCCTTTTACCTGGGAGAAAAAATTATTGGGCAAAGATGATTTTTCAAAAATACCAAATGGTCATCCTGCAATAGAACATCGTGTTGAATTGTTATATAGCGAAGGAGTTCGTAAAGGAAGAATAACTGCCAATAAATTTGTGGAACTGTTGTCAACTAACCCGGCAAAAATATTCGGGATGTTTCCGCAGAAGGGTTGCATAGCACCAGGCTCGGATGCAGATATTGTTTTGTTTGATCCGGATGAAGAGCACAGCATCAGCGCAGCAACCCATCACATGAACACGGATTATTCGGCTTACGAAGGATGGAAGCTAACCGGTAAAACAAGAACTGTTTTATTAAGAGGGAAGGTTGTTATTGATGGAGGAAAATGTTTGGTTGAAAAAGGAAATGGAAAATATATTAAGCGTAATAAAGTATCTCAGTTAATCTGATTCAAAAATTAAAAATAGATTGCTATGCCAAGAATAATTAAATCTGGATTAATACAAATGTCTTTACCAAAAACGGAAGGCGAAGGAACCATTTCGGAAATTGTAAATGCCATGGTGCAGAAACATATTCCGTTGATTGAAGAAGCCGGTAAACAAGGCGTGCAGATACTATGCCTGCAGGAAATTTTCAATACGCCATATTTCTGTCCCGGCCAGGATAAAGCGTGGTACGAAAGTGCAGAATCGGTTCCCGGCCCAACAACAGACCTGATGGCGACTTACGCCAAAAAATACAATATGGTTATCATCGTTCCTATTTATGAAAAAGAACAGGCCGGCGTTTTATACAATACCGCTGCAGTGATAGATGCTGATGGAACTTATCTGGGTAAGTACAGAAAAAATCATATTCCCCACACCAGCGGCTTTTGGGAAAAGTTTTTCTTCAAGCCCGGAAACCTTGGCTATCCTGTGTTTCAAACAAAGTATGCAAAGGTTGGCGTGTACATTTGTTACGACCGTCATTTTCCGGATGGAGCAAGATGTTTGGGTTTGAACGGTGCCGAGATCGTTTATAATCCTTCTGCAACTGTTGCAGGGCTTTCACAATATCTATGGAAACTGGAGCAACCGGCACACGCAGCAGCTAATGGTTATTTTATGGGTTGCATCAATCGCGTTGGTGAAGAAAAGCCCTGGAACCTCGGCAAGTTTTATGGCAGCAGTTATTTTGTTGATCCTCGTGGACAAATTTTTGCACAGGCCAGCGAGGACAAAGATGAATTGCTTGTTGCGGAATTTGATCTGGATATGATTGAAGAAGTGAGAAGCGTGTGGCAGTTTTTCAGAGACAGAAGGCCGGAGACTTACGGGAAACTAACGGAACTATAAAGCCCCCTCTATCTCCCCCAAGGGGGAGGAAATGTAGAAGAGTGAAACCAAGATTGTAGTTTTGTTTTTTTGTACCAAGCTTTAGAATTAATGTCTGGCTTTATTGGCGTCGCACTCTTGTACATTTTATCAATATTGAGCTTTTATCTTAGCGAAAAAAAAGTAATAATCATAAAAGAAAACCCTTCCAGTTCCCTCTCCCTGGGAGAGGGGTTGGGGTGAGGTCAAAACAACATGGCAATAACAAATAACAAACTATCACAACAACAATACGCCGAAAACTTCAGCGATATTCACCCGCCGTTTGAAACAAAGGATGCAGCATTGGTGGAAGCCAACCGTTGTTTATTTTGTTATGATGCACCTTGCATGAAAAGTTGTCCAACAGGAATAGATGTGCCTAAGTTCATCAAACAGATAGCAACAGAAAACATCAAGGGCTCAGCGCATACAATTTTTGTAAGCAATATTATGGGTGCCGGTTGCAGCAAGGTTTGCCCGGTAGAAAAATTATGTGAAGGTGCCTGTGTGTATAATTTTATGGAAGAAGAACCGATTGCTATCGCTAAACTACAACGCTACTCAACAGGAATTGCCATGGATAAAAACTGGCAGCTATTTGAGCGTAAAGAATCAACGGGTAAAAAAGTAGCCATCGTTGGTGCTGGTCCGGCAGGTTTAAGCTGCGCCCATGTTTTAGCAAGAGAAGGAATTGACGTAATCATTTTTGAAAAAGAAAGTAAGGGCGGCGGGCTGATGACCTATGGTATTGCAGCTTACAAAGTAACGCCACAATTTTGCGAAGTGGAAGTGAATTATATTTTGGGTATTGGTGGAATAGAAATTAAATACAACCAGGAGTTAGGGAAAAATGTTTCACTAACCAATCTGCAAAAAGATTTTGATGCGGTGTATTTAGGAATTGGAGTTGGATTAGCCAGGCAACTGGAAATACCAGGTGAAGAGCTGGAAGGCGTGGAAGATGCCATCAAATTTATTTACGATATACGGGAAAAGGGATATGATAAAGTTTTTGTTGGAGACAGGGTTGCTGTAATTGGTATGGGTATGACTGCTATTGATGCAGCCACGCAGGCAAAGCGTCTTGGAGCAAAAGAAGTAACCATGGTTTACCGCAGAACAGAGAATGAAAAACCCTGTACACAAGTTGAACTGGATATTGCCATGCTGGATGGATGTAAAATAATCTGGCTTGCGACACCTAAAGAAATAATAGGGGATAATGGAAAAGTAAATGAACTTGTTTGCAGCATTATGCAACTGGGTGAACCGGATGCAAGCGGCAGAAGAAGTCCGGTTGATACCGGTGAAACATTTTCGTTGGCTGTGGATATGGTGATTAAAGCAGCGGGGCAAATGCCTTTTGAAGAATTGGTTAACGAATTCAAAATTCAAAATTCAAAAGGAAAAATAAATATAGAAGACTCAGCATCAAATATTAAAGGCATTTTTGCAGGAGGCGATTGTGTGAACGGTGGTAAAGAAGTGGTGGATGCAGTGCAGGCTGGGAAAGATGGCGCAGCAGCGATCTTGGAATATATTTTTCACGCAAAGGGGCAAAGTTGAAAAGACGCAAAGGATGTTAAATGAAAACGAAATAGCAAAATTAGTTGTAGAACTGTGTATATAAATACATATGCAATAAGGGCCTGGCTTATTTGAATCTGTTTACGAAGAGATATTTTGCTATGAATGGCAAAAGAATGGAGTTCCATTTTTAAGACAATATCCTGTTCCTTTAATACATGAAGAAATAAAGATGGATGCTGGATTTAGAGCTGACATACTTATTGATAATAAAGTAATCATCGAATTAAAATCAATAGAAGCATTGGCGCCGGTTCATTACAAACAAGTTCAAACATATTTAAAACTTACGGGTTGTAAGTTGGGATTACTGATAAATTTCAATGTTCCATTAATAAAAGATGGTATTCATTATATTGTAAATAACTTATAAACTTTGCGCCTTTGCTTCCTTTGCAGCTTTGCGTGAAAAATTGAAAAACATGGCAGACATCTCATCAAATTTCCTTGGCATCAAATCTCCTAACCCATTTTGGTTGGCGAGTGCACCACCCACCGATAAAAAAATAAATGTACTCCGAGCTTTTGAAGCAGGCTGGGGCGGCGTAGTTTGGAAAACATTGGGAAGCCAGGTAAAAAATGTTTCATCACGTTATTCAGCTTTAAATTTTGGCTCAAAAAAAATGATGGGCTTTAATAATATTGAACTTATCAGCGACCGTCCATTGGATTTGAATTTAAAAGAAATTGCTGAATGCCTGAAGCTTTTTCCCGACAGGGCAATGATCGTTTCGCTGATGGCAGACAATGATAAAAATAGCTGGCACGAACTTATAAAAAAAGTGGAAGATACCGGTGCACACGGCTTAGAACTGAATTTTGGTTGTCCGCATGGTATGACGGAAAGGGGCATGGGCGCTGCAGTTGGCCAAGATCCCGAAATTGCCCGGATTGTGGTAGAGTGGGTAATGGAAGCGGCACATATTCCGGTAATAACCAAACTTACGCCCAATGTGCATTCGCCGGTGCCAACTGGTAAGGCTTGTGTTGAAGCCGGTACCAATGCGTTATCATTAATAAATACCATTCAATCTATAACCGGAATTGACCTGGATACACTGGTTCCAAATCCATACGTGGCAGGAAAATCAGTCTTTGGTGGTTATTGCGGCCCAGCTGTAAAACCAATCGCTTTAAAAATGTTAACTACCATTGCACAAGACCCAACAACTTCAAAAGTTCCTGTGTCTGGTATTGGCGGTGTAAGTACCTGGAAGGATGCGGTGGAATTTATGTTATTGGGAGCCAGCAATGTGCAGGTTTGTACAGCAGCGATGAACCATGGTTTTAGAATTGT
>JBBQZZ010000029.1:0-11116 GCA_038207265.1 Chitinophagales bacterium
ATGGTCTAAGAGCAAAGGACAATTCGTTCAATGCAACAATGAAAACTGATTTTGATCATACGATTGGAAAAATAAATATCATTCCGCAAGACATTGGAAGGGTATTGCTCAATTTATACAATAATGCATTTTATGCAGTGAACCCCCCGTCCCCTAAAGGGGGAGTATTGATCACAAATGAAGTGAGCGATCCTATTGTATGGGTGAGTACAAAGAGAGATGGAAACAAGATACTGATAACGGTGAGGGACAATGGTAAAGGGATACCGGCCAACATCGTTGATAAAATTTTTCAACCATTCTTTACTACCAAACCAACCGGGCAAGGAACCGGATTGGGGTTGAGTTTAAGTTATGATATTATTAAAGCACATGGTGGAGAAATAAAAGTGGAAACCTTGCTTACCCTGCCTACCCTGCCTACCGGACAGGCAGGCGGACAGGCAGGAACAGCATTCATTATTGTTTTACCCCAATCGTAAATCATGGCAATCATTTAATCAATTTCATCATGGTTCAGAAAATTTATGATATTATAAAAGTACATGGCGTTAAAATATCCGCAGGATCCGCTGGAAAAGCTATCACAAAAAAAGCGGAAGAGAGCGAATCAATAATTCAATTGCGAATCAACTAAAAAATCATGAAAATCTTTCTAAAAGTAATTTTGCTGCTTTTGTTGCCATCGTTACTTGCCGGACAACAAGAAAACCCAAATTTGAATAGTTTGTACAAATTGCTATCCGATGCAACAAGTGATACTGCCCGAATGAAAGCCAGTAGTAACCTCGGATCATATTACCTTCTTGAAGATCGTGATAGTTCAAATTTTTATTTTGAAAAAGCCTATCCCATGGCTGTCAAATTAAATCTGAAATTCGACGAAGCCACTCTATTGAACTTAATGGGGATTATCCTGATGCAAGAAGAAAAATTCTCAAAATCATTGGAAAGCTATTTAAAAGCGATAAATATCGCAAAAGACAGCACTATTGAAAAAACGATTTGGCATTTGTCGCCGGGCCAAAACCCAAGGAGTGCACGACTGCTAGAACTTAGCAACGGCTACGATTTAATCGGATTGCTAAATGCTTATACCGGAAACTGGACTGATAATATAAAAAACCAAATGAAAAATTTCCGGGAAGCCGAAAAATACGCCAAAGCAGCCGGGGACAGAAGGCAGATTGCGTATATAAACTTTCACATGGGTATTGCGTATATGAATGAAGGAAAATCAGATTCTGCACTCATGTCTATTAAAAACGCCATATCAACGTTTTCAGATTTGAAAGATCAATCGGGATTAGGTCGCGCAATGAAATACCTGGGCGATACTTATGAGAGTATGGGGAATTACGATTTAGCTATTCATTCATTGTCACAGGCAATGCAGATTTTAAAAAAGGGAAATGACTACGTGCACATAGCGCTGGCATATATTTCATTAAATAGGGTATATACGGACATAAATAAAAACGACTCCGCTTTGTATTATGCCAAAGAAAGCTTGAAAATTTTTGAAAAGCGCAAAGACCCGTTTGGGAAAAAAGACGCATATAATCTCCTTACGGCAGGTTTCGATCGCCTGGGTCAAAGGGATAGTGCAACTATCTATTTAAAACTGGCCAAAACATTAAGTGATAGTATTAGTCAGGAAGAACGAAAAAATCTTCTTGCATTTCAGGACGTTGTGGTAGATGAGCAGGCAAAACTGGAAAAACTGGAGAAAGAAAAAATAGAGACCCGGGATAAATTAAGAATATACTTGCTGATGTCCGGTATTGCTGTTTTTATAATAATTATTTTTTTGCTCTATAGAAATAACCAGCAAAGAAAAAAGACGACTGAAACTTTACGACTGCGAAATGAAACAATTGAAAATACATTACATCAATTGAGATCTACTCAAACGCAACTTATCCAGTCAGAAAAAATGGCCAGCCTTGGTGAGCTCACTGCAGGCATCGCCCACGAAATACAAAACCCTTTAAACTTCGTCAATAATTTTTCAGAAGTGAACAAAGAGTTGATAAATGAATTAGTGGAAGAAGTTAATAGGGGAAATACAACTGAAGTAAAAATTTTGGCAAAAAATATTAAAGACAATGAAGAGAAAATAATCCATCATGGCAAACGTGCCGATGCAATTGTAAAAGGCATGTTACAACACAGTCGCAACAGTAGTGGACATAAAGAATCAACAGATATCAATGCCCTGTGTGATGAATACTTGCGATTGAGTTATCATGGCTTCAGAGCAAAGGACAAAACATTCAATGCAATCATCAAAACTGATTTTGATAAAACAATTGGAAAAATAAACGTTGTTCCGCAGGATATAGGAAGAGTATTATTGAATTTATACAACAACGCGTTTTACGCAGTAAGCGCCCCGCCTCCCAAAGCAGGAGCATTGGTCACTAATGTAGTAAAAGATCCTACTGTATGGGTGAGTACAAAGAAAGATGGAAACAATGTACTGATAACGGTGAGGGACAATGGTAAAGGGATACCGGCCAACATAGTTGATAAAATCTTTCAGCCATTCTTTACCACCAAACCCACCGGCCAGGGGACAGGATTGGGGTTGAGTTTGAGTTATGATATTGTAAAAGCACATGGCGGAGCATTAAAAGTGGAGACAAAGGAAGGCGAAGGATCTGAATTTACAATACAATTTCCTTAAAGATGAAGCATTAAAACAGATCAATTAATAAACATGAAAGTATTTTTATTACCCATCTTTTTACTTTTATTTTTATACTCCCCGGCACAAAAAAATACTATAACACTTTCTAAAGAATCAGTTAGTAGTTCCGCCTTCGTGAAGGAACTTGAAGTCTTAATAGATAGTTCTCAAAATTTAACTTTTGCGCAGGTTCAGAATGATTCATCATTGAAGTTTGTTCCAGCAAGTGATATCAGAAAACCGGGAAAACATGTTTACTGGGTAAGGGTGAATATTAAAAGTAATTATGCTAAAGATGTTCCGTACCGTATCTCTGCTGTCTGGTGGGATTATCTAACAGCTTACCTGGTATATCCCGATTCAACAGTTCAAATTCTGTATACAGGACTCCTTCGCAAAAAGAGTGAAATGGATGGAAAGGACTTTGCTTCTTTTATCTTACCTGCCGGGAAAGAAATTAAACTTTATGCAAAACTCGAAGCTTCCGGGTATTTCCTGCGGATGGATAGTGTTAATATCCTGCTTTCAAAACATGAAACGGCACTCGAAAATGAGCGGTATTATCTGTACCTCTCTGCTATGCTCTTTGGTATTATGATTGGTTTCGCTTTTTATAATCTCTCGATTTCTATTTCAACGAGAGAGATAAGCTATGTCTGGTATTTTCTATACCTGTTTTGTCTCGCAATTTCGTTTAGCGGGCAATTAGGAAGTCACAGTTCTTATCTCACTCAATTCTTTCTGCCGGAACATCCGGTGCTTGGTTTGTTTCTTAAAAGACTACTTGATCCGGCAGCCTTCATCTGCCTCATTTTATTTTCAAGAAATTTCCTTCATACCCGCCAGAAACATCCGCGCTGGGATACTTTTTTACTGGCTTTGATTTTTGTATTGATATCGCTGAATATATTCTGGCTTGGGGGAGGATATAACAGAGCGGGCGCTCCCTATATTATTATCAGCGTCTATATTTTATCTGTCATCGTAATAATTAAAACAGCATTAATAGCGTACCGTGAGGGTTTTAAAGCCGCACGGTTCTTTATAGCCGGGCAAATAATAACGGCTGCGGGCATCCTGATTTCAATGTTTAAAGTTACAGGCTGGGCTGATCTTTTATGGTTTTTACCACACACCCGATTTTTCGATTTTATCAGATCCGGCACTGTTTTTTTCTTTGGCGGCGTGGAAGCTTTGATCTTTTCCATGGCGTTGGCAGACAGGCAAAGAATAAAACTGGAACAAGAAGTAGCAGAACGTACTTCAGAATTAAAACAATCACTGCAGGAGTTAAAGTCGGCGCAATCGCAATTGATACAAAAAGAAAAAATGGCCTCATTAGGCGAACTCACTGCGGGCATTGCCCATGAAATTCAAAACCCATTAAATTTTGTTAATAATTTTTCTGAAGTAAGTAATGAGCTGATCGAAGAACTTAAAGGTGAAAGACGGAAGACGGAAGGCGAAAGGAATACAGAAGCAGAAGATGAGCTTTTAAATGATATTGAGGAGAACCTTCAAAAAATAAATCACCATGGCAAACGTGCAGATGCTATTGTAAAAGGAATGTTGCAGCATAGTCGCAGCAGCAACGGAGTAAAAGAACCAACAGATATCAATGTATTGTGCGATGAATATTTGAGATTGAGTTATCGTGGTCAAAGGGCAAAAGATAAAAACTTCAATGCAGAGATCAAAACTGATTTTGATAAAACAGTTGGAAAAATAAACGTTGTTCCGCTGGATATAGGAAGAGTATTATTGAATTTATACAACAACGCGTTTTACGCAGTAAGCGCCCCGCCTCCCAAAGCAGGAGCATTGGTCACTAATGCAGTAAAAGATCCTACTGTATGGGTGAGTACAAAGAAAGATGGAAACAAGGTACTGATAACGGTGAGGGACAATGGTAAAGGGATACCGGCGAACATCGTTGATAAAATCTTTCAGCCATTCTTTACCACCAAACCAACCGGGCAGGGAACAGGTTTGGGTTTAAGTTTAAGCTACGATATTATAAAAGCACATGGTGGTGAAATAAAAGTGGAGAGCAAGGATGGTGAGGGAAGCGAGTTTGTATTTACCTTACCTCTAAAATCGCAAGTATGAATATCACGCCAATTCAAGTAGTCAAGAAAATGCGTATTTTTTTTATGTTTGCATGCTTTCTACTCGTTAGGTTTTTTTGCATCGCTCAGGATTTTGAAGAAAGAGGTTACTTGTCAGAGCTAAAGAACTATAACCATTTACCTGTTGATTCGCTTTGGTTATTTCATAGCGGAAAAGGTTTGCCTGCGCTGGATACAAATAACACTGGCTGGGAGATAGCAAATACTGAATTATTACAAAATAAAAATGGGAAGCCATTGGCAATGCAGGGCGTTGGCTGGTATCAGAAAAGCTTTAGTGTGCCTGTTGGTTTCAGAGGTAAGCCGGCTGCACTTCGCATGGGGCAATTTGGGGCCTCACAAATTTTTCTGGATGGAAAATTAATACAATGCTATGGTGTGGTTGGAAGTTCTATAGAAAACGAAAAAATCTACGTACCCCGAAATCCTGTTTTAGTTAATTTAGATAGCCAGGCTTATCATACATTACTTGTACACTATTCTAACGTTCATGCAAACAATCCGGGTTATGCGAACAGGCATATTGGTTTCAGATTGTTAATATCATCTTCCGAAGTAAAGCCACAAACATGGATTGTAAATGCTACCTCATTGTCTGTCTCTATAGGTATATTGTTTATTTTTAGCATCTACTTTTTTTTCGTCTGGCTCTTTTATCCAAAGCGATTGGCCAGCTTGATCACCATGTTATTGCTGCTTAATTTTTGTGTTGTACTAGCATCAGTTTATTTTGAGATTACAGAAAATGAATGGGAGCCATTAGTAAGAGCAAGTAATACTGGTGCAATAACAGCTTTATGGCTTAATTTGTTTTTACTACTCGTACTTTATGCTTTATACTATAAGGGAACAATGCCTCGTCGCACATGGCTTATAGTTGCCGGAATGATTGTATGTATGTTTGCCGTGTTAAATCCGCAATTTGCTTTTTTATCAGGCGTTGTTTCAATACTCGTATATGTTGAAATTATCAGGATGCTTATTCTTGGAATCAAAAATAAAACCACCGGGTTCTGGATTTTATTAAGTGGTTTTCTCATTCAACAAACAGGCTTTTTCTTATTTGTGCTCGACGTATTTCATAGGTTTCCAGTTTATACACCGCAATTGCTTTTAGTGCAGATGATTTTTCCGCAGTTAGGAATTCCGTTAACATATTCACTGCACCTGGCTTGGGAGTTTAGATCAGCCAACCGCGTTTTAAGCTCACAGTTAATACAAGTTAATGAGCTTTCTCAAAAAAACCTGGAGCAAGAAATGGAAAAGCAACAATTACTTGCCTCACAAAATGAAACACTTGAAAAACAAGTAAAGGAAAGAACTGCAGCGCTAACCAAATCTTTATCAGAATTAAAATCCACACAAGCGCAACTCATCCAATCAGAGAAGATGGCATCGCTTGGAGAACTCACCGCAGGCATTGCCCATGAGATACAAAATCCATTAAATTTTGTCAACAACTTTAGTGAAGTGAATAAAGAATTGATTACCGAAATGAAAACTGAAATTGCAAAAGGGAATTTAGATGAAGTAAAGTCAATTGCTGATGATCTTGAATCGAACGAAGAAAAAATAAATCACCACGGCAAACGGGCAGATGCCATAGTAAAAGGAATGCTGCAGCATTCCAGGCAAACATCAGGCATAAAAGAACCGACAGACATTAATGCCTTGTGCGATGAATATTTGAGATTGAGTTATCATGGTCTAAGGGCAAAAGATAAAAACTTCAATGCAGAGATTAAAACTGATTTTGACGAATCGATAGGAAAAATAAAAATCATTCCACAGGATATTGGAAGAGTGCTATTGAATTTGTATGACAATGCATTTTATGCTGTGAACCCCCCGCCCCCTAAAGGGGGAGTATTGATCACAAATGAAATGAGCGATCCTACCGTATGGGTAAGTACAAAGAGAGATGGAAACAATGTACTGATAACGGTGAGGGACAATGGTAAAGGGATACCGGCGAACATAGTTGATAAAATTTTTCAACCCTTCTTTACCACCAAACCAACCGGGCAGGGAACGGGTTTGGGATTAAGTTTAAGTTATGATATTGTAAAAGCACATGGCGGTGAATTGTCCGTAGAATCCTGGGGAAAAGTGGAAACCTTACCTATCAGACAGACAGGAACAACGTTCGTTATTGTTTTACCCCAATTTTAAATCACAGCAATCATTTAATCAAATTACTCATGGTTCAGACAATTTGCGATATTATCAAAGCTCATGCTGATGAAATATCCGTAGAATCCAGTGGAGCCACAGGATCCGGTGAAAAAGTTGAAACCAAGCCTGCCCGTGCCAGTACGGACAGGGGAGGAGAGCGAACTAAATTTATAGTCAACCTGCCAATTATCTTTCAATGAAAAATATTCTGATTATTTTATTCTTGTTTGGTTCATGTGTATTAAACGGACAGAAAAGAATAGATAGCCTCGCCAGCCAATTATTACAATCAAGTGAGGATAGCAATAAAGTAGTGCTGCTAATCGAACTCGCCGCAAATTATCAATTCCATAATTCTGATACCGCAATTATTTTAACCGAAAGTGCCATACAACTGGCACGCAAAATCAATTATGTAAAAGGAGAGCTAAGGGCTATAAGCAGACAGGGAGAAGTGCGCCATATAAGAGGCGAACTTCCCCAAGCACTTGAATCTGAATTGACAGTTATTAAATTAAGTCAGAAATTTAACTACCCGGATGTTGAAGCCGAAGGTTTAACCTTTCTTGGTACAATCTATTTAGACCTTGCTGAATACAGGCAGGCATTAAGTCATCTCTCTAAAGCAAGAAAAATTTACGATAATATTAATATCAAATTGCTGTCTGAAGAATCACAACAGATCCCACCTTATACTTTATCTAATATGGGTTATGCTTACGAAAAACTAAACCTGGTAGATTCTGCCATGGCTTTCTATAAGCTAGTGCTCAGTTATCCGATTAGTTTTACAGAGCAGCAAAATGCAGATATTTTATCAAAGCTAGGCATTGCCGAGAGTCGTCAAAAACATTATAAAGAGGCAGTAAAGCATTTCACAGACGTTTTAAATATTACAGAAACTTCAAACGATTTTTTAAACCGATCGGTAGCTTTATTCCAACTGGCACTATTATTTCAGGAACAAAACAATATAGACTCTGCAATACATTACGCACTTTTAGCTTTCAAGACCGGCGAAAAATCTTTATACAAAACAGCTATCCTGGATGCAAGTAACCTATTGGTAAAGTTTTATAAATCAAAAGGAAACCTGGACAGTGCGTTTTATTATCAAGAAATAGCAATGAATACAAAAGACAGTCTATTTGGTTTGGACAAATTCCAAAAAATGCAGCTACTTGCCCTTTCTGAACAACAACGTTTGCAAGAATTAAAGGAAGAGCAGGTACTTTCTAAAACCCGGATGCAGCAGACCAGCCTTTTATTTTTTATAGGAATTGCGTTTATTATAGCCCTTGTTCTGTGGCGTTTAAACAGTCAGCAAAAAAAGGTAAATAATTCACTCAATGAGAAGAATTTGCAGATTGAAAAACAAAGCGAAAATTTGAAACATGCATTCGCTGAACTCAAATCTACCCAAGCTCAACTCATCCAATCCGAAAAAATGGCCAGCCTTGGTGAGTTAACCGCAGGCATTGCACATGAAATACAAAACCCGTTAAACTTTGTAAATAATTTTAGTGAAGTAAGTAGTGAATTAATTGCCGAGATGAAAGGTGAATTGCTAAAGGGAAATTATGAAGATTTAACTGCAATCGCCGATGATGTAATTCAAAATCTTGAAAAAATAAATCATCACGGCAAGCGTGCCGATGCAATTGTAAAAGGAATGTTGCAACATTCCAGGAGCAGTTCAGGAACAAAAGAACCAACAGACATCAATGCACTTTGTGATGAGTATTTGCGATTGAGTTATCATGGGTTACGGGCAAAAGACAAATCATTCAATGCAACGATGAAAACTGATTTTAATAATACAATAAGTAAGGTGGCAGTCGTGCCTCAGGACATAGGCAGAGTATTATTAAACTTATTTACCAATGCGTTTTATTCTGTTGCCGAAAAAAAGAAACTTCATCCGGAAGGTTATGAACCTACTGTAACAGTTAGTACTAAAAAAGAAAACCACCATATCATCATCAAAGTAAAAGATAACGGCATGGGTATTCCACAAAAGGTATTAGATAAAATTTTTCAACCTTTTTTTACCACAAAACCTACAGGCCAGGGAACGGGATTGGGTTTGAGTTTAAGTTATGATATTGTAAAAGCTCATGGAGGAGAAATAAAGGTGGAGACGAAAGAAGGCGAAGGAAGTATGTTTACCATTGTTTTGCCAGGTGAAATCAAATAAATCATTTAATCCTGTAAATCATAGCTTGTCCCGCTAAGGCGGGAGTTTAGACAACTTTTAATATTATTAAAGCACATGGCGGTGAGTTAAAAGTGGAAACAAAAGAAGGTGAGGGAGCAGCATTTATTATTATCCTTTCAATTTAAACCTTTAATGAAACTATTCTACATTGTAACGCTTCTTTTAACTTCGGTCTTACCAACGGCTCAAGGGCAAGTAAGTGAAACTGATAGTCTTAAAAAGTTATTATCGCAAACCCGGCAAGACACAACACGGGTATTTCTGCTAACTGAGCTAACGTTCCGCTATGCATTTTTTAAATCAGATACAGCTTTAATACTGGGGCAGCAGTCCATCGATTTAGCGCAGAAGCTGCATTTTTTAAAAGGAGAAATACGGGCATTACTCAGCCATGCTAACGTTCTGCGCATACGTGGGGAGTTTCCTCAAGCCTTAGAGGAACTGTTAAGAGCAATGCAACTAAGCAAAGAAACTTATAACTACGAGGAGGAAGCAAATTGTCTAATATATATTGCTGGTATCTATTTAGATTTGGGGGAAAACCGGCAAGCCCTAAAATATCTCTCTCAGTCAAAGAAAATTTATGAGCGGATTTCGAAGCAAATGCTTACAATAGGCCTAACTCGCATAGGCATGGCTTACGAGAAATTGAACTTATTAGACTCGGCATTATATTTTCAACATTTAGCACATACAGCACGTATACCCGGATCACTTCACGCTCAGGCTGTAATATTAGGAAACCTCGGTACTATTTACAACAGGTTAGGAAATAGACGCCAGGCCTTGCACTACTATCAGCAAGCAGTTCAACTTGCGTTTAATTCCGGAGATATCGTTAATGGAACAAGGTCGCAGTATCAAATAGCGGAGTTATATTATAATTTGAATAAGCTTGATTCGAGTTTTCATTATGCGCAATTAAGTTTTGTAAATGCTAAAAAGTCAGCACGAATACTAACCCTGTTAAACGCCAGTAGTTTACTTTCAAAACTTTATAAGTCAAAGGGTAGCCTGGATAGTGCATATCATTATCAGCAAATAGAGATGTCAGTAAAAGACAGTTTGTTTGGTGCTGAAAAATTTCAAAAGCTTCAGCTACTCAACCTTACCGAACAGCAACGGGTGCAGCAGATTGAACAACGTCAGAAAGAAATTCAGCAGGAACAGGAACGGTCTAAAAATAGAATAAGCACCTATGCTTTACTTTCCGTAGTAGTCGTGTTTTTATTACTGGCAATTATTCTTTACCGAAACAATCGGCAAAAACAAAAGGTGAATGCTTTACTTCAATACCAAAAAGATGAGATACAAAAAAACCTTGCAGAACTGAAAGCAGCCCAAACTCAACTCATTCAATCAGAAAAAATGGCTTCGCTTGGCGAACTTACTGAAGGCATAGCCCATGAAATTCAAAACCCTTTAAACTTCGTGAATAATTTTAGTGAAGTAAATAAAGAAATGATTGAAGAAGCAACAGAAGAAATTGATAAAGGAAACTATGATGAAGTAAAAAGTATTCTGAATGATATAAAAGACAATTCAGAAAAAATAAATCATCATGGCAAGCGAGCAGATGCCATTGTAAAAGGCATGTTGCAACATTCGCAAAGAAGTTCAGGACAAAATGAACTAACAGATATTAATGCTTTGTGCGATGAATATTTACGGCTAACCTATCATGGGTTGAGAGCAAAAGACAAAACATTTAATGCAACAATCCCGATAGCTATCGGGACTGATTTTGATGACAACATTGGAAAAATAAATATCATTCCCCAGGATATTGGAAGAGTGTTATTGAACTTATACAACAATGCATTTTATGCAGTAACTGAAAAGAAAAAAATAACAAAAGAAGTTTATCAGCCAACTGTTTTCTTGAGTTCAAAAAAGACGGGT
>JBBQZZ010000030.1:0-7565 GCA_038207265.1 Chitinophagales bacterium
GTAAGAGATAATGGCAATGGTATTCCACAAAACATCATTGATAAAATATTTCAACCATTTTTTACAACCAAACCAACCGGCCAGGGTACGGGCCTGGGTCTGTCATTGGCCTATGATATTATAAAAGCGCATGGAGGAGAATTAAAGGTTGACACACAAGTAGAAAAAGGAACAAGCTTCATCATTCAATTACCGGCAATATAGGCTGCATGCTGCAAAAACCTGGCTATATAAATCCATAACTGTAGTCCACGGATTTAATTATATTTATACAACATAACCTGCTGATGAGAAATAGCGCTAACAACTATGTACTCTGTTCATACCTGCCAATCTTTTTCTTTTTTTTAATATTCTCCGGGCCATTACATGCACAGCATATTATAAAAGGCCAGGTAACAGATAAGAATAATGTAGCGCTTGTGGCAGCTAATGTAACTATAAAAGATTCAAAAAGGGGGACCGCTACAGATTCATCTGGTCGGTTCATAATTTCGGCCAGTGCAGGCGAAAAACTTGAAATTTCATTTATTGGATACCGTAGCCGGTTTATCACTATCGTAAATGAAACAGAATTAAATATAACACTCGAAGAAGAAGCATTCAACTTAAATGATGTAATAGTTATCGGTTATGGAACTGTAAAGAAAAAAGATCTTACAGGATCTGTAGGCTCCGTTTCATCAACGAATTTTAATAAAGGTATTTTTACATCGCCCGATCAATTAATCCAGGGTAAAGTATCAGGGCTTCAGATAACAAATAATAATGGACTACCGGGTGCTGCGACTACAATCAGAATAAGAGGTAATTCAGCGCTTTCCGGAACAGGTCAACCATTATTTGTGGTAGATGGCATTCCATTAGACGGAAGATCGGTGCAAGCCGGTAACAATCCTTTGAATTTTTTGGATCCAGCTGATATTGCCAGTATTGATGTATTGAAAGATGCATCAGCCACTGCCATTTATGGATCCAGAGCAGCTTATGGAGTAGTAATTATCAATACAAAAAAAGGAAGTGCAGGACCGACAAAATTGAATGTTGGAATTTCAACAGGGTTATCATCCATCCTGAAAAAAATAAAAGTATTAAGCGCCGCACAATACCGGGAAGCCATTCCTTATTATAATGTAAACCCGGCATTTGACAGGGGTGGCAATTCAGATGCTTTGGATGCTATTCTGCAAAATGGCTTTCAAACGAACTATTCAGTTGGGATCAGCGGTGGAAATGAAAATGCTGTTTACAGATTTTCAGGGAACCTGACTAATCAGGATGGTATCATGAAAAATACCGGGTTTAAAAAATATGGTGTTAACCTGTCGGGTAATTTTAAATTCCTTGATAATAAAAAATTGGGTGTTGATATCAACGTTATTTCAAGTCAATATATACAGGTTGCCCCGCAACCTGATATTGGGTCTGCAGAGATATTTTTTGCCGCTTTACGCTGGAACCCTACTGATTCATTAAGGAATATGGATGGCAGCTTCAAAAAAGTAAACGGCGCATTAAACCCGGTGGCTGCAACAGAGTTAATAAAAAACAATTTAAAAGTTACTACTGTGCTGGGCAGCGTTTCGCCGTATTATAAATTCACCGACTGGCTTGAATACCGTTTGTTGTACAGTGTTAATTACAGTACCGGCATTGCAAGGTCTTCTTTGAACCAGGACATTGTATCTCCAGGTAGTCCGCCAGGTACCGCAACCATTAAAAACAATGAACTCACCACTACCCAGATCACCCATACGTTAAATTTCAATAAAGAAATTTTTCCTTCCCTTAAGTTAAATGCGGTAGCTGGTTATGAATTTACCCGGTTCAATAACAAAGGATTTTCGCTTACTGGTAACGGTGTGCCTGGTACAGGCTTTGGCAATTTTGGACTTGATTACAGCAACTACATACAATATTCAGCGGTGAACAACCGCAGTATCTCTTCCTTTGAAGACCCCAGCTCTGAACTGCGATCTTTTTTTGGCAGATCCATATTCGATTATAAGGAAAAGTATTTACTAACGGCTACCCTCAGGGCAGACGGTTCTTCAAAGTTTGGTGAAAATAACCGCTATGGATATTTTCCCTCTTTTGCTGTAGCATGGAACATTAGTAAGGAAGATTTTTTTCATGCAGATTTCGTCAACTTACTCAAGATCCGTGTTGGCTGGGGTAAAACAGGTAATCAGGAGTTTCCTGCAGGTTCTGCACAGGCCAGGTATTCTTTTTTTGATGGGGGCACCATCAGGCAGGTAAACAATCCTAACCCCGATTTAAAATGGCAATCCGACAGGCAATATGATATAGGTGTTGATTTCTCACTATTGAAAAACAGGATTTCCGGCACCATTGATTATTTTAATAAAACCACTACCAGTTTGTTGTTTCCCAGTCAACCCATTCAGCCTGCACCAGCCGATGCAGCCATTCGGTGGATAAATCTTGATGGAGAAATCCGGAACAAAGGATTTGAGTTACAGGTAAACACAGCTATCATCAGCAAAAAAGATTTTGGCTTTGATTTGAACGCTAATGCAACATTTCTTAAAAATAAGGTATCGGGACTTTCATCACCGATATACACAGGTTTTGTATCGGGTCCGGTTCAGATAATTGAGAACGGATATCCGATGAATACATTCTTTACCCGCAAATTCCTGGGAAATGACAAGAATGGTTTTTCAAACTATGCAGATAGTGGCGCTACATTTTATCATGTCGGAAATCCTAATCCTAAGGCTTTACTTGGAATTGGTACAATCATCCGGTATAAAAAATTATCATTATCTGCAAATATGTCGGCTGTCTTTGGGCAGGATATTTACTTTATTCCGTTGATGGCTGCTTTAAACGTAGGCGGTATTAATGTAGGAAATAACATAGGTTTAGCAATATTCAAAGACCCGGTGAAGGAATCGGTTGCAAACCCAGTGACCCCTTCTTCGAGGTATATTATAAAAGGGAACTATTTAAAACTTAATAATGTAACCCTTAACTATGCATTGGGCAATGTAAAGAATGTTTTTAAAGACGCTAATATATATTGCACCGGCCAGAATCTTTTCATCATCACAAAATATCCGGGTTTCAGTCCTGAAACAAATTTTGATAGAAGTGTCAATGGCGTTCCTTCGCTAGGACTTGACGCCCCGCATTATCCATCTTCACGAACAATCATTTTGGGAATAAATTTTTCACTTTAATTTTATATATCTTATGAGGGGAAAATATTTTGTGAAATGTATACTGGCAGGAGGCATTCTGTTCTGTGGCTGTACTAAATTAAAAGAAGATTTCCGGGGTGATATTACACAGGGGCAGATAGGGGCTGATACTTCCAACGCTGCTATCCTGTTGCAAAGCCTTTACAATTCTCTCGAAAATTTATTTACCTATCATCTTACCGTTTTTCCGCTTCAGGAATTATCCACAGACGAAGCAATAGCTCCAACCAGGGGACAGGATTGGGACGACAACGGTGTATGGCGGGCCTTACACCAGCAAAAATGGTTGTCAAATAATAGTGAGGTAAGTCAATGCTTCAACAATTTAAACGGAATTGTATTTGCTGCAACGGATATATTGAAATACAATCCGCCGCCACAGGAAAAGGCCGAAGCAAGGTTCATACGTGCATTGGCAATGTATCTGGTACTTGACCTATTTGACCAGGTTCCCTATCGCGACCCGGGAGAAAGTCTTATACAACCTGCAAGAGTAAGGAAGGGTACAGATGCATTGAATTTTATTATCAGCGAGATCAATGAGATAGAACCCTCGTTGCCCAATGGACCGGTATATAAAGCAAATAAATTTGCTGCAGATGTCTTGCTGATGAAGTGCTTCCTGAATAAAGCCGTGTATGAAAAAAGATCGGAGCCTGCATTCAACCCGGCTGATATGAATAAAGTAATAAATCTTGCAGACGGTATCATAAACAGTAACACGTTTTCATTTAGTAATAATTACTTTGACAATTTTGCACCGAATAACGGATCGATTGGTAAAGAAAATATTTTTACCCTGCAACACACACCAGGCCCCGAAAACGGGCTGTTTCTGACATGGATCATCGTTTGTCATTACAATCAATTCTTTGGTGCGCCAGCTAATGGGTGGACTACCTTATCTGATTTTTACAAAAAGTTTGAACCGGCAGATAAAAGAAGAGGAATGGTTTATACCGATGCTAATGCTCCGCCCAATCCTGCAAATGGCATTAATATAGGATTTCTTAAAGGTCAGCAATTTGATTATTTTACCGGCGACGCACTAAAAGATGGAACAGGGGCACCGTTAATTTTTACACCCGAAGTAAAAAATATTGAAACCGGCACCAACCTGCAGGTTACAGGTATAAGGCCATTAAAATATTTCCCGGACTGGAGCAATTTATTCAGTCCCGGTAACGATTTTGTATTTCTTCGTTTGTCCGATGTATTATTAATGAAGGCTGAAGCCATTTTAAGAGGAGGCACCGGCACCATGGCAGGCCCGTATGGAAATACAGCTGTGTCAATTGTAAATTTTATACGAACCAGCGCATCCAGGGGTGCATCTGCATTGGTGAATGTTAATCTTGATAATTTAATTGACGAAAGAGGGAGGGAATTGTGGTGGGAAGGCTGGAGAAGGCAAGACCTGATACGGTTTCAGAAATTCTTACTGCCTTTCCAGGAAAAAGTTTATATAAGCGATCCGAAATATTTATTGTTCCCGATTCCTGCCGACCAGGTTGCCGTAAATAAAAATCTTAGCCAGAACGCGGGCTATTAAAAAAATGATTGGACTAATTTATAAACCAAACCTGATGGATTGGATGAAGCAAAGAATTGCCCGATACCTGTTGATAATTTTTTGTTTCGTTTCCATTGAATGTTTTGCGCAGGTAAAACAGTATGATTTTATTCAGGTAAAAGGTACTTCTTCTTATACGCTGGGAAAGGTAGTGAGTATGGCACAGGACAAATATGGCTATATGTGGTTTGCTGATCAAACAAACGGTTGCCTGGTTAGATACGATGGATACGAAATGAAAATTTTTCACAACGACCCCTCCGATAGCAATTCAGTAGGCGCAAAAAGTTTTGAATGTATTACAAACGATCAGGCTGGTAATATTTGGATAAGTGTCTATCGTGGCATTGACAGGTTTGATCCTGCTACCGGAAAATTTATTCATTTTCGGTACAGGGAAGGTGAATTGGAGCGTTTTGGTACATGCCTGCTTGTTGATCAAAGCGGCATAGTATGGCAAGGCACGGCAAACGGATTGGATCGGCTTGACCCAGCCACCGGAAAATATATTCATCTTGTTCACGCCGACGGCGATTCCACATCCCTAAGTAGTAATTTGGTCCGTTCGCTTTACGAGGATAAAGCGGGTATCCTCTGGGTAGGCACCGGTTTCGAATTTGATACCAAAACAACTGAAGGCGGACTGAACAGGTTTAACAAAGAGAAAGGCACTTTTACTCATTACATGCATAATCCTGACAATCCACATAGCCTTACCAGCAATAAAGTCAGGGCCATGTTTGAAGACAGCAAAGGCAATTTTTGGGTAGGTACGGATGGCAACGCGTTGCATATCATGAACCGTAAAAACGGCAGTTTTGAAAGGCTTTTCTATGTTTCGTCGCAACCGGCAAACATGAGCTTGCCTCTTGTAAAAAAAGATGGCCAATATGAACATATCACATTTATAACCGAAGATGTTTCCGGAAAAATATGGATAGGTACCTATTCGCAGGGTATTGTTTGTTACGACCCGGCGACAAAAAAAATGGATCACTTCACGAGTGATGACAGAAACAGGTCTGGAGGTTATACTGATAACAGCACCTGGGATACCCATATCTCAAAAGATGGGGTGATATGGATTAGCAATGAACATAACGATCTTTTCAGGGTTGATCCTTTGCAAAAAGGTTTTTCTGAATATAAATTAGAGTCATCCGTGCATTTTGTAATGAAAGATAAAACAGGTAATCTATGGATGACACCAGCTGGCAAAGGGCTCATGATCCTGGATACCAAAACAAACGAAAAAAAATATTTTTTACATAACCCCGCTGATTCCAATTCTATCAGTTCCAATATGGGTACGTTTTTAAAAGATAGATCGGATGGACAAATGTGGATAGGTTCCTTTAACGGGCTGAATATTTTTAATCCCCGAACAGGAAAATTTTCCCGAAACTTTTATGATCCCGGGGCTTCTGAAAATAATTTGACTTCGGGTTGTTTTACAGTATTTGAAACCAAAAGTGAAACTTATTACGGTTTAAATGGTCCCCGGTTTGTTGTGCAGGATAATCATACCGGTATCAATACCACGTACCATAATAATCCTTCAGATAGCAGCAGCCTTACCGGAGGAAAGGAAGGTTTACCCGGAGCAGTTGTACATATCTCAGACGCAGGTAACAATAATATTTGGGTAGGTGTTTGGGGCACGGAAAGCGGAGGATTGGATCTTTTTAACAGGGATACTAAAAAATTCAAACATTATCTGAAGGGGCTCAGCATTGGAGCATTGTTGAAAACCAGGAACGGAAAAATATGGGTAGGTACTAACAAAGGTCTTTATTACCGAAACGATACACTGGATAGTTTTGTACCAGTAGGGCCGGAAGGATCAGAATTCAGGCAGACAAAAATTAAATCGTTTATCGAAGATGCAGATAATCAATTATGGGGTGTTTCTTCTATGGGGATCTTTAGGTTCAACCCGCAAGAAAATGAATTAGCGCTGTTTGGTACAAAATTTGGCACTTTTGATGTTGGCGCACTCGCATACGAACCTACTTGTATTGATGCAGACGGTCAATTATATTTTGGTAACCCACATGGCTTTTATACCGGCTCTCCCCGCGCATTGATGAACCATATTCCTCCGCAATCAATTATTACTGGTTTTAAGTTGAATAGCAATTCAGACAATACAGGAAATAAAAAATTGTTTGACGGACCCATTGAAGAAGCAACCGCCATAAGACTTCAATATAGTCAAAATACATTTCTATTTGAATTCGCCGCTATTCATTTTAGCGATCCTGAAAATAATATTCACCAGTTCAAGCTTGATAACTATGAAGAAGCATGGAGAACAGTTAAAGGAGAAAAAGCAGCCCGCTATTTCAATGTTCCACCCGGTCATTATGTTTTCCGGTTAAAGACAGCCAGCAGTTACGGAGTTTGGTCAGAAAAAAAAATTGATATTATAATTTTGCCTCCGTGGTGGCAAACTTGGTGGGCTTACAGCTTGTACGCAGTCCTGGTATTTATTACTGTGTGGGCATTTATTAAATGGCGTACCAAAGCTTTGAACAAAGAAAAAGAAATGCTGGAGAAAAAAGTTGCTGAACGTACCAATGAATTAAAAAAAGAAAAAGAGATTGTTGAAAGTACATTGACTGAATTAAAATCCACACAGGCATTGCTGATCCAATCAGAAAAAATGGCATCATTGGGAGAACTCACCGCAGGTATTGCACACGAAATTCAAAATCCCTTAAACTTTGTCAATAATTTTTCTGAAGTAAACAAAGAATTATTAA
>JBBQZZ010000031.1:0-7086 GCA_038207265.1 Chitinophagales bacterium
ATGGTCTAAGAGCAAAGGACAATTCGTTCAATGCAACAATGAAAACTGATTTTGATCATACGATTGGAAAAATAAATATCATTCCGCAAGACATTGGAAGGGTATTGCTCAATTTATACAATAATGCATTTTATGCAGTGACCCTCCCACCCGCCAAAGAGGGAGCCTTAATTGCAAATGAAGTGAGCGATCCTACCGTATGGGTAAGTACAAAAAAGAATGGAAGCGATGTTTTAATAACGGTAAAGGACAATGGTGCAGGCATTCCGCAAAACATTGTTGATAAAATTTTTCAACCTTTTTTTACTACCAAACCAACCGGACAAGGAACGGGATTAGGATTGAGTTTAAGTTATGATATTATCAAAGCACATGCCGGGGAAATAAAAGTGGAAAGTAAAGAAGGTGAGGGCACAAGTTTTATCATTCAATTACCTATTGGTTGATTCGAACCTTCCTACCGGGCAGGTATAGTCGGATTTCACTATAACCTAACCTGTTTTGTAATTTTTTATACCAGCAAATCACCCAACAAAAAAGTATGAAAGCAAAATCAATAAAAGGTAATTCGGCAGAAGAAATCAAAACGGCGTTGGCTGATAGCCTGGCCGGTGGATTTAAACCCACATTAGCTATTGCATTTATTTCTGTAAAGCAGGATCGAAAAGCCATCTGTAAATTATTGGATGAAAAAAGTATTTCTATTTTCGGAGCTACTACGCATGGAGAATTTATTGATGAAAATCTTTCGAAAGAATCGGCAGCCATTCTTTTACTGGACATGAACCCTGATTATTTTCGGGTGCTGTTTGCAGAATTTCCTGAAAAAAATTACCGGGATGTTGCAGCAGGCACCGCTAAAAGCGCAAAAGAATTATTTGCCAATCCTGCATTCCTTATTTCAGCAAGTCATATGGAAACAGACGCAGAAAAGCTGCTCCTCGGATTTGAAGATATAATAGGAAAACAAGTGAATGTTTTTGGAGGCCTGGCAGGCGATGATTACACGTTTAGTGAACAATTTGTTTTTACCAATAATAAAGAAAGTAAACAGGGTATGGTAGTGCTGGCAGTGGATGAAGATAAAATTATGATTAAAGGGAGGGCCACCTGTGGATGGAAGTCGGTAGGCACCGAACGAACAGTAACAAAAAGTGAAGGCAACCATGTTTATACCGTTGACAATATACCTGTACTGGATTTAATGATTAAGTATGGTGGCCTGCAGAATGTTAATGAAAACAATCCCAATGCAGTAGCCATGGAGATAGCTGTAAATTTTCCATTGCAATTACAACGTGAATTTGGTGACCCGGTAATGAGACCAGGACTGGTAATTGATTGGAATGATCGTTCTTTTTATTGCAGTGGTTCAGTTCCCCGGGGATCGAAAGTGCGCTTCTCGCTTCCACCAGATTTTGATGTGATGGAAAAAGTGATAAATGCCGCAGAGGCATTGAAAGATGCTGAAATGGCTGAAGCGGATGCATTGGTTGTTTTTAGTTGTGCGGGAAGAATATTGGCATTAGGCCCGCTGATGAGTATGGAAATTGAAGGGCTGAAAAATGTATGGAATGTGCCCATGGCCGGTATGTTTTCAAATGCAGAGTTGGGAAGAGCAACCGGAGGCAATCTCGAATTGCATAATGGTACTACATGTTTGGTAGCTTTAAAAGAAAAATAAAACGCTGCAATGCTGGCCAAACAATAATAGGGAATAGTGCAGAAGCTATTGAATCAATAGGATTTTTTCTTATGACGAATATGGAAAATCAAAAACCGGTAAATATAATTATCATAATAATACATGCTGACTGGTGGTATTAAAAGAAAAAAAATCTCCGCCGGAACGAATCAGTCGGGCAGGATTCAACAAGCCTGTCTGCGGATAGACGGGTACAGGATGATAAAAGAAAAAACATGAAAGCAAAATCTATCAAAGGAAAGACAACAGAAGAAATTAAAACGGCATTGGATCAATGCATGACAGATGCCCTTGTGCCGGACGCGCAGCATTTTAAACCAACATTGGCCATCTGTTTTATTTCAAAAAGCCTGGACAGAAAAGCGATCAGTGAATTACTGGATGAAGCAGGAATAGCCATTTTTGGTTGCAGCACCAATGGTGAGTTCATTGATGAAGAACCAGAAAAAAATTCAGCGGCTATACTGTTGCTGGACATGAACAAAGATTATTTTCATATTTATTTTGAAGAATACCCGGAAAAAAATTATAGGGAAGTTGCCGGAGCCATTGCTTTAAAAGCCAGGGAAAAATTTAGGGTGCCTGCATTTTTAATTGGCACCAGCCATTCTACAGCAGACGGTGAAGAAATATTACATGGCATTGAAGATATTGTTGGCACACAGGTAAATGCTTATGGTGGTGCTGCGGGTGATGACTATTCCTTTACGGAAACATTTGTTTTTACTAACGGAAGAGATAGCAGCAATGCTATGGTATGTATTGCACTCGATGAAACAAAAGTGGAGATAAAAGGTGTTGCCACCTGTGGATGGAAGGCCGTAGGTACAGAAAAAATTGTTACAAAAAGCGAAGGCAATCATGTATACACAGTTGACAATATTCCGGTGCTGGATATTACAGCCAAATATGGAGGGCTGGAAAATATAAATCCTGAAAACAATAACCTGCTGGTTGAAATAGCAGCTAATTTTCCGCTGCAATTACAAAGAGAAAAAGGTGACCCCATTATGCGGCCGGGTCTGCAGGTAGACTGGACAGATCATTCTTTTTATACAAGTGGTTCGGTGCCACAGGGTTCACGCGTTCGTTTTTCGCTGCCGCCCGACTGGGATGTGATGGAAAAAGTGGTGAAAGGAGTTGAAAATTTAAAAAATACTGAAATGCCCGAAGCAGATGCGTTGGTTGTTTTCAGTTGTGCAGGGAGAATACTTTCACTTGGACCACTAATGAGCAAAGAATTGGAAGGCGTAAAAAATGTCTGGAACGTACCGATGGCAGGTATGTTTTCAAATGCTGAATTGGGAAGAGCTACCGGTGGTAATTTAGAAATGCATAACCTGACCACCTGTGTGGTAGCATTAAAAGAAAAATAAATGAACACGCATCTTCAGAATATATTGAGTTTAATTGAGCAGGATGAAAGTTTAACTGCTGAAAAAAAGAGCGAACTTATTAAGTCTTTAAAAAGTGCCGGTAAGGAATTTGAGATAGTCAATTTCAAACTTGAACGTACTGAAAAGGTAAAAAGAACAACGGCCATCTTGCTGGAAGAGACCATTGAAGAACTGGAACAAAAAAGAAAAGCAGTTGAAGCACAAAACAAAGAACTGGAAATTGAAGCCTCGCTTGAAAAAGTACGGTCGCGTTCCCTGGCAGTGCATAAAAGCGATGAATTCAAAGAAGTGATCAGTGTAGTTTTTGAAAAAATGCAGGAACTCGCCATTCCTGTTGAGTCAGCCAGTATAAATATTTTTATTGATGGATCAAAAGATATGGATGTGTATGCCTGTGGCCATAAGGAAAATGGGCTGGACATCAGAAATGTCCGGCTTCTCTATTTTGATCATCCTATTCCAAATGATCTGTATAATGCGCATCAAAACGGGCTGGATTTCTTTGTGGGATCTTATGAAAAAAAAGAAAAAGACAGTTACTATGAATATCAATTTCAACAGGGAGATCTTAACGAGTTACCTGCTGAAATAAAAGAAAAAATTTTACAAACAGAGCGTTATAGTTTATCAGTGGCGCTAACTAAAAATTCCATCATCATCATTAACAACTTTGATGGAAAGGTTTTATCAGAAACAGAAATTAATATCCAAAAACGCTTTGCAAAAGTATTTGAACAAACCTATACCCGCTTTCTCGATTTACAAAAAGCAGAAGCGCAGGCAAAAGAAGCTATCCGGCAAGCGTCATTAGATCGGGTACGTGGTCAAATCGCAAGCATGCGTTCAACCGAAGATCTTCAACGCATCACACCACTGATCTGGCATGAACTAACCGCGGTGGGTATACCTTTTATCCGTTGCGGTGTTTTTATCATTGATGAAAGCAAGGAAATTGCTCATGTTTATCTTACCTCACCGGATGGGCATCCTCTTGCGGCATTGAATCTGCCATTCGGATCAAGTGGCTTGACAAAAAATGTTGCGGATCATTGGCTTGAGAAAAAGGTATACCATCAGCATTGGAATAAAGACGAGTTTATTAACTGGTCAAAGTCGCTGATCGCACAGGGCCAAATTCAAAACCAGCAATCTTACCAGGGCGCTGCAGCGCCACCGGAATCGCTGGACCTGCACTTTATTCCTTTCACCCAGGGAATGCTGTATGTTGGGAACACCAGCGCTTTACAAAAAGATGACATTGACCTGGTAAAATCATTGGCTGAAGCTTTTTCAATTGCTTATGCCCGTTATGAAGATTTTAATAAACTGGAAAAAGCAAAACAAAGCATTGAGTCCACATTAACGGAATTAAAATCCACGCAATCTCAATTAATACAATCCGAAAAGATGGCAAGTCTCGGTGAGTTGACCGCCGGCATTGCGCATGAAATTCAAAACCCGTTAAACTTTGTCAATAATTTTTCTGACGTCAACAAAGAATTGCTGGAAGAACTAATAGAAGAAGCAAATAAAGGAAATATAGATGAAGTAAAAGCAATAGCGGGTGACGTAATAAGCAATGAAGAAAAAATAAATCATCACGGTAAACGGGCAGATAGCATTGTAAAAGGAATGCTTCAGCACAGCCGCAGCAGCAGTGCTACCAAAGAACCAACCGATATCAATGCATTAGCGGATGAATACCTCCGACTCTCCTATCATGGGCTTCGCGCAAAGGACAAATCCTTCAATGCAACGATAAAAACCGACTTTGATGAATCACTCGAAAAGATAAATATTATTCCGCAGGATATCGGCAGGCTGATACTGAATTTACTCAACAATGCTTTTTATGCGGTGAACGAAAAACAGAAACGGATGTTACCAGGTTATGATCCGGTTGTTTCTGTCAGCACAAAAAAATTAAAATATACTGTTGAAATAAGCGTCCATGATAATGGAAATGGTATTCCTCAAAAAGTATTGGACAAAATCTTTCAGCCATTCTTTACCACCAAACCAACCGGGCAGGGAACAGGATTGGGTTTGAGTTTGAGTTATGATATTGTGAAGGCGCATGGAGGAGAAATAAAAGCAGAGACGAAGGAAGGAGAAGGTTCAATATTCATCATTCAAATTCCAATCACTTAGTTAATGAATAAACTGCTTATAAATATATTTTTCTTTCTATTAATACCCGCTTTTACAACAGCTCAGCAGGATGCATATGTTGAAAGTTGGTCTCATAAACAAGCGGATAGTTTACGAACGGAATTGTATCATACTTCCAACGATACAATGCAAATGAGATTATCAAGAAGTTTGGGATTTCATTACCAGGATAGTAACAGGGACAGCAGCTTGTATTTTCTTGAACAGGAATTGGCATTGGCAAAAAAACTGCATTTAAAATTATGGGAAGCGGATGCGTTTGACAATGCAGGTTGGGTATTGTCGCAATTGAAAAATTATGCACTCTCTCTGCAATATTTTTTAGAGGGTATAAGAATTTTAGAAAATGAGGATTGCGAAAAGAATATTTGGCTGATAACACTTTTTTCAAAAGAAAAGGATCCAAAAAAGGCAAGGCTTACTTGTCTTGGATATATTTATAACGATCTGTCACAATTATACAGGAGTACAGGAAACAGAAGCAAAGAACTGGCTGCATTGTACCAGGGATTGAAGATGGGTAAAGACATGAATAATTATACTTTGCTTGCGCTTATAACGTCTAACGTAGCGTACAATTATTTTGACACTAATCAACTGGATTCTGCCCTTAAGTTTGGTCAGCAGAGTTTAAAATACATGAGCATTTCAGGCTACACAAATTATAAGGGATATGTGCTGAATACGATGGGTCTTATCTATTTGAAAAAAAATGAGTATGCGTTGGCCCGGCAATATTTTGATACATCTGTCAGCGTAAATAAGGTAGAGAATAACCTGGTTCAGCTTGCTACCGCATATTCTTCATTGGCAGATTTCTATAAGACGCAAGGTAAAATGGATTCAAGTATTTTTTATACAAAAAAAGCATTGGTCGATTCTAAAAACCTTGGTTTATTTGAGGGAGTTAACCAGGCGTACACTTCCCTTTTTCAATTGTATAAATCAAATGGTAATGCAGATAGCGCTTATGTTTATATTCAACTATCCAAAATATTAGGCGATAGCCTGAATAAAGCCGAGAAAGATAAAATATATGCCTACCAAAACATAGGATTTAATGACCAGATAAAAGCACAGGAACAGGAAAATGAGCGCATTCGAAGAGAGAGTACAGTCAGGAGTTATACTTTGCTTACTGGTATTGCTGTATTTATGTTAATTGCCTTTTTGCTGTATAGAATTAACCGCAACCGTAGAAAAGCAAATCAACTTCTTCAAAGCCAAAAAGAAGAAATAGAAATACAAAAGAAAAATGTTGAAGCAACATTGTCTGAGCTAAAATCAACGCAGGCCCAACTGATACAAAGTGAAAAAATGGCAAGCCTTGGTGAGCTGACCGCCGGCATTGCGCATGAAATTCAAAACCCGTTAAACTTTGTAAATAATTTTAGTGAAGTGAACCGGGAGTTAATAAGTGAACTGGTTGAAGAAGTTGATAGAGGAAATACAGAAGAAGTAAAAGTCATTGCAAATGATATAAGAGACAACTCTGAAAAAATAAATCATCACGGCAAACGTGCTGATGCCATTGTAAAAGGCATGCTACAACATTCACAAGCAAGTACAGGCACAAAAGAACCAACAGACATCAACGCCTTATGTGAGGAATACCTGAGATTGAGTTACCATGGTCTAAGAGCAAAGGACAATTCGTTCAATGCAACAATGAAAACTGATTTTGATAATACGATTGGTAAAATAAATATTGTTCCGCAGGATATTGGAAGAGTGTTGCTGAATTTATACAACAATGCTTTTTATGCGGTAAGCCCCACACTCCCTAAAGGCGATGAAGTGAGCGATCCTACC
>JBBQZZ010000032.1:0-6312 GCA_038207265.1 Chitinophagales bacterium
GTTGCTAAAGAAGTTTTTGTATAAACCAATTCTCAATGCTATTGATGAACGGGAGAAAAAAATCAGGGATCAATTGAAGGATGCAGATGATAAAAAAGCTGTTGCTCAAAAAGAACAGGATGATTTCAAAAAGAAAAATGAAGATTTTGACCAGCAAAAAAAAGAATTAATGGATAAAGCGGTTGCGGATTCAAATATGCAGAAGCAGCAATTGATGGATGCTGCAAAAACGGAAGCAGACGACTTGCGTACCAAAATGGAGAAAGCAACAAAAGAAAAGCAGGAGAATGATAACCTGCAGGTAACGAAAAAAATTCAACAACAGGTTTTTGCCATTACAAGAAAGGCGTTGGGTGATATTGCTTCCATAAGTTTGGAAGAGCAGTCAGCTAACACATTCAACCAGCACCTGGCAGCTTTAAAAGATGATGAGAAGAAACAATTCATTGATGCGTTTAAAGCCAATACCAATGCCATTTTGGTAAGAAGTGCATTTGAACTTCCTGCAAAGCAGCAAAAGAAAATAAATGATGCCGTAAATGAAGTGCTTGATACAAAGGCAACCTTGCAATTTAAAACTGCACCCGAAATAATCAGTGGTATCGAGCTTTCAACCAACGGCTATAAACTTTCTTGGAGTTTTTCAGAATACCTTAATTCATTGGAAAAAAATATTGCTGAAACCATGAAAGAAAACGCAAAGCCGGAGCCGGAAAAAAAATAATATGCCAGCAATTGATTCAGATAATACGTTAAACAACACATTTAGTCAATTAGACAAGGGAATAGAAAACTTTAATTTTTCTATGAAGCCCCGTGAAGTTGGCCAGGTCACAAGTGTATCAACCGGCATCGCAAAAGTCTCCGGTCTCCCGGGCGCAGGCTTTGAAGAACTGCTGGAATTTCCCAACGGTCTTTTTGGTATTGCCTATAATATTGATGAAGATGAAATAGGAGTTATTCTTTTAGGTAAAGATTCATTGCTGAAAGCCGGGGATGAAGTAGAGCGTACAGGCAGAGTGATGGATATACCTGTTGGTAATTCTTTAATTGGAAGAGTGGTTGATCCGCTGGGAAAACCTATTGATGACAAAGGGCCGATCAATGAAAAAGAACGTTTGCCAATTGAACGCCCTGCACATGCAATCATGGACCGAAGCCAAGTAACTGTTCCTTTGCAAACAGGTATTAAAGTGATTGATGCATTAATTCCAATTGGTCGTGGTCAGCGTGAATTAATTGTAGGCGACCGGCAAACCGGCAAAACTGCTATTGCCATTGATACTATTTTAAACCAGTATGATAAAAATGTTTTGTGTGTTTACTGCGCCATCGGGCAACGGGCTTCGGCTGTTGCAAAGGTAATTGCCAACCTCAGAGAAAAAGGCGCCATGGATTACACGATTGTGGTGGTGGCAGAAGGGAATAGTTCTCCGGGTTTAGAATTTATCGCACCGTATGCCGCTACCAGCATTGCAGAATATTTTATGGAACAGGGTCGGGATGTATTGATCGTTTATGATGACCTTACCCATCATGCAAGATCCTACAGGGAACTTTCTTTATTGCTGAGAAGGCCACCCGGACGGGAAGCATTTCCCGGCGATATTTTTTATATCCATTCAAGATTATTGGAACGATCAACGCATTTGAGTGATGCACTCAAAGGTGGATCAATAACAGCTTTGCCCATTATTGAAACAGAAGCGCAAAATATTTCTGCATACATACCTACAAATTTAATTTCAATTACCGATGGGCAGATTTATCTGTCGCCCAAACTTTTTGAGCTGGGTATTTTACCTGCTGTTGATGTAGGTAAATCTGTTTCCCGTGTGGGTGATAAAGCGCAATTACCTGCTTATCGTTCCATTGCAAATTTAAAATTAGAGTACGCACAATTTGAGGAACTGGAAACCTTTGCCCGCTTTGGTACAAGGCTGGATGAAAATACAAAAAAGACCATTGAGCATGGCAAACGTATTCGTGAATGTTTAAAGCAGCCAGAGCTGCAGCAGATGCCTGTTTCGGAACAGATCGTGATTTTGCTTGCATTGAAAAATGGCTTACTGGATACAATTCCAATTGAAAAAATCAAGGATGCGCAAGATGCATTGCTTAAAAATTTCAACAATTTTCCCGATGAGATAATCAAGCGGTTATCTTCAAATGCAAAGCTGAGTGATGATGATAGCAAGGTTATTTTAAAAATTGCCGCAACAATACTTACTCCTTTTCAGGATAAACCAAATTCTGATGAGGATAAGGCTAAGCCAAAGACCAATCAGGATAAAAACAAGGCAAAGCCTGATGAAGATAAGGATGAGCCCAAGGCAGATCAGGATAATGAACCAACGCCCGATGAAAATAAGGATAAGCCTAAACCTGATGAAAATAAAGACAAGCTGAGACCAGATGAGGATAAAGACGAGCCGAAGCAAGATCAAAATAAAAACTAATGGACACTTTAGAAAATTTGCGAAGCAAAACGGAAGGAGCAAAAGACCTGAAGTCTGTTGTGAGCGCTATGAAAGCGATGGCAGCATCAAATATTGTTCAGTACGAAACCGCAGTGGATTCGTTGGCAGATTATTTTCACACCATCGCTCTGGGAATCGTCGCTTATTTTAAAGCAGAAAAAATTTCAGCGATCAATGAAAAGACGGCATCAAAAAATAAACAGAACGAAGTAATCTGCGCCATCGTGTTCGGGTCAGACCAAGGGCTTGTTGCACAGTTCAACGATTCGATGGCAAATTTTGTATCCACCTCACTCAAAGCCTTGCCGGGTAAAAAAGAAATCTGGGCGGTGGGTGAACGTGTTCAGTTGCTTTTATCAGACGAAGGATTTAATACATCAAAATTATATTCTGTTCCAAATGATATCAATGCAGTTACACCGTTGGTTACAGAATTGTTGAGCAAGAGCCAGGAAAGGCAGCAAAAAGAAGCAGTTACAGCATTTTATATTTTTCACAACCAACCAAATCCTGTATCAGGTTATACTCCGGTGATGCAGCGGTTTTTACCATTAGATGAAAAATGGAAAAATTCATTACAGCAGATTCAATGGCCCACAAAATTACCGCCGCAAATTGCAGGCGGCGTAAAACCCACGCTGGTGGCTTTGATAAACGGATATCTTTTCGCCTCTCTTTTTAAAGCCAGCGTAGAATCATTGGCCAGCGAAAATGCAAGCCGTCTGGATGCGATGCAACGGGCTGAAAAAAATATAACTGATTTGCTGGATGATGTTGGTAAAAAATACCATCGCCTGCGCCAGAGTTCCATTGATGAGGAATTATTTGATGTAGTGGCAGGCTTTGAAGCTTTGAGAAAATAAATTTGGGAATAATAATTGATGTTAAATATTTCTATTAAATCACCTTTTAAAAAAAATCACTCATGTTAAAAATAATAAACGATTTGCCCGCCGATGTTCTGGGCATTGAAGCCGAAGGAGAAGTTACAGGCGCAGATTATGAAACTGTTTTAATACCTGCTATTGAAGAAAAATTAAAAGCGAATAAAAAAATACGTTTCCTCTATTATCTGGGTCCCGGCTTTACCGGATTCAGCCTGAAGGCGATGATGGATGATGCCGGCGTGGGAATAAAAAATTTATCAGCCTGGAAACGTGTTGCTTTGGTTTCCGACCATCAACTGATAAATGGTTTTGCAAAATTCTTTGGTCACCTGTTACCGGGAGAAGTAAGAGTATTTAGCAATGCGGAGTTGAATGATGCAAAAAAATGGATTATTGAAATTTAATATTAAAACCATTGGCACTGGTTAAAAATTGTACCGTAATAATAATGAGCAATGACAAAAAGATAACAACCTTATTCCTTGACATCGGCGGGGTACTGCTTTCAAACGGATGGGATCACGAATTCAGGCAGCGGACTGCTGAGCATTTTCACCTGGATGCAGATGAAATGGAGGAGCGGCATGGTCTCATGTTTGTTACATACGAAGAAGGAAGGATAACTTTTGATGAATATCTTGACAGGGTTGTGTTTTATACAAAGCGTGATTTTACCCGTACTGAATTCAGCGACTTCATGTGCTCTTTATCCGCACCTGATTTGGAGATGATTGCTTTTATAAAAAAAATAAAATTGCAATATGGGTTAAAAATTATTGCGGTTAGCAACGAAGCAAGGGAATTAAATACTTACAGGATAAACACTTTTAAACTGAATGAAATATTTGATTTTTTTGTTTCCTCCTGCTATGTTCATTTGAGAAAGCCCGATGCAGCTATATTCCGCCTGGCACTTGACGGCGCACAGGTACCGGCAGATGAAATAGTATATATTGACGACGTGCAAATGTTTGTAAATGTTGCGACAGATTTAGGTATCACAAGCATTCGCCATACAGATTATCTGACCACATTGAAAGCCTTAGCAAATTTGGGACTCACAATCAAACAGTGATATAAATAAAATATGGACAAAAATTATTGCATATTATCTGTTAACGGCGGTTCATCCAGCATAAAATTTTCTTTATACCGGATTAAAGAATCACTTGAGCAGTTATTTTATGGAGAGATAGAAAACATCGGTACTAAAAAAGCAACACTCAATTTTAATAATGCTACAGATCAGTATAAAAATAGTTTTGATATTGAAGCAGCTGATCATAATCAGGCAGCGAATCATTTGATTGAATGGCTTGAAAAGCAAAAACACTTTGATTCAGTTAAAGCTATTGGTCATCGTATAGTTCATGGAATGAAACATACTGAACCAGAGTTAATCACCGATAAACTCTTGAATGAATTAAAAAAAATCAGTGCCTTTGATCCTGAACATTTGCCGGAAGAAATTAAGTTGATAGAAGTATTTAAAAAGAAATATCCAACATTAAAACAGGTTGCTTGTTTCGATACTTCTTTCCATACTTCCATGCCGCTGGTTGCAAAATTACTTTCCATCCCACGTCGCTATTATGAAATGGGTATTCAGCGTTACGGTTTTCATGGCCTTTCTTATGCTTACCTGATGGAAGAACTTGAACGCATCGCGGGAAAGGAAGCAGCAAAGGGCAAAATAATTTTAGCACACTTGGGCAATGGTTCAAGTCTTGCTGCAGTTAAAGATGGTAAAAGTATTGATACCAGCATGGGCTTTACGCCAACATCCGGATTGCCCATGGGCACCCGTACCGGCGATCTTGATCCGGGTGTTGCGTGGTACCTGATGAAAGCTGAAAAGTTAAGCCCGAAGGAATTCAGCCTTTTGATCAATCATGAATCAGGTTTATTGGGAATTTCAGAAACAAGTGCTGACATGCGTAAGCTAATAGAAATTGAAAACACCGATAACCGTGCCAATGAAGCGATAGAATTGTTTTGTTATCAAACAAAAAAATGGATAGGTTCATTTGCAGCTGTACTTGGGGGCCTGGATGTATTGGTTTTTTCAGGTGGTATTGGTGAGCACGCTCCCGAAGTGCGAAGTAAAATATGTGATGGGCTTGAGTTTTTAGGGATCGAATTAGATGAAATAAAAAACATGAATAATGAACCTGTTATTTCTACCGGGATAAGTAAAGTGCAGGTTCGTGTTATTAAAACAAATGAAGAGTTGATGATAGCAAAACTGGTTTGGGATGTTTTGAATTACACCATTAAAAGTGAAGGTATAAATGTGTAATGAAATCGAAAATAAAAATGTGTGAATGATATAACTATTATCTGTAATTGTATAATATCCAGGGGAATTAAAGTGGGTACCTTTTTAATAATTAATCAACCGATTAACTGATATTATTAAAACATAAAATTATGATGCACAATAATTCCTGGGGTTGGAGCAAGTGGCTCATTCCGATTGTAGTGGTACTTATTGTAGTCTTTCTATTGAAAGGCAAAGGTAAAAGTAAAATCATAGGAACTTCTAATAATTCAGGTTTACGGTTAAGTCCAAAAACGGCTTTTGTTTATAATTGAAAGCCATTTTTGTAACTAAAATGGACTGTTGTAAGTAAATGAAAACCATTTTAATATAAATCATTCCTAAAATTGTGTAAATATTATACTGATAATTTGTTCTACCTTTATCAGGCGATAAAATGAAAAAGTTCATCACAGCCATATTAGCCGTCTTGTATTTGGGTGCTTCTTCAGGTGCTACCATACACATGCATTACTGCATGGGCAAACTGGCTGATTGGAGTTTGAGCGACAGCAAATCAAAATCCTGCCCCAAATGCGGCATGGAAAAATCTCACAAATCTGATAACGGCTGCTGCAAAGACGAACACAAGTTTGTAAAAGATGATTCTGCACAGAAATTAGCA
>JBBQZZ010000033.1:0-6285 GCA_038207265.1 Chitinophagales bacterium
AGTTTTGACCAGCTATACAACATTATCGTACCATCCGGATCACTCGAACCACTTCCATTCAATGTTGTTGTATTGGCCGGCAACGTAATCGCTATGTCTGCTCCCGCTTTCGATATCGGTACCTTATTTACCGGGGGGGGCACAGCATTCACCGTAACATTTACTGTAGCCGATGCTGTTAGTCCACCATTATCCTTTACTTGCAATTTGAATGAATACACACCCTGTACAAGATTGGTGAGCGTTGTACTGGCCAATGATGCATTGGTAATATTAAATTGTGCAGGACCGCTTATTTTACTCCAAGTATAGGTAGCTATTGTACCATCCGGGTCACTTGATGCACTGCCATTCAATGTAGTGCTGTTCGTTGGCAATGTAATATTGATATTGGCCCCGGCATTGGCAATGGGTGCCATATTGGTTGAAGTAGAAGGAACAACAATGCTTACTTCATCAAACCCAGCTACTGTACTGTTCACAGAAGCTGTAAGGCGAAAAACGTATGTGCCTACCTGTAAGCCTGTGACAGTTGTATTGAGATTGTTTGGTGCACTTATATTTCCACCAGCCGGACCCGATATTTTTGTCCATGCGACTGTTGCCTGTGTTGTAGTCGCAGATGCCACCATCTTGTCCACCATTCTGCTGGCAATAAGATTTAAACCATCGTGATCCCAGTGTATATTCGGATCTTTGTACGTAGCACCAGTAATATCAATTGCTGAACTGATACCCAATGGATCAGATGCAGCAATTGCATCAATGACTGCATTATAAGGGTGACCTGCAAAAAAATGAGTAGTATAGAATGGAATATTTTGTCCGTAACGCTTTCTCAAATCTGTGCGGAACTGTTGCATCTGGCTTTGGTAAGTAGCATTGCTTGTACCTGCATTGTAATCATTTATCCCGATGGATTGCCAAACAGTGATTTTATAGTGTATTCCAAGCGATGTGAGATTATTTACTGCAGCATCCATACGACTAACCAACTGTGACCAACTATATTCACCTGGATTACGTGAACTGCCATTCGATAGCCACTCACTGATCCAGGAACCTGAACCACCTGCCTTCACAAGATATGTTGGTTGTGTAAGCCTGCCTGCATCTACTGCATTTGCCAGTCCATTTTCCATGCCATGTGATAACTGATTGCCAATATTTTCCAAAATATTATTATTCAACCCTAACTGAAGATTTTCAAATTGCAGGGTATTATTATTGATGATTTTAACGTTGCTGCGTGGAAGCAATTCTGAAACAGAAGCCTGAAGATTAAGAGCCATACCGGCCGCATTGCTTTCGCCCTGAATCAACACCAGGTTTACCGTATCATTTGGACCAACACTCGCACCCCCCAATGATCCAGCAAGATTTGTTTGAGTAGCATTGGACGCAAGATTTTGATCCGCACCGGCATTCACCGTAATGTTAGCAGATATAGTAAAATGACGTACATTATTATCACGGCTTTTTACCTCATTGAATGAAGTATTACTGCGATGATTGCGAGATGGGAGTTTAGCATCGGAAAAGTGAGGACTATTATTGCCGGCCAGTAGGTTTGCCGGGAATGAAATTGCAAAAAAAAGAATAATTGTGTAGATCAAGGGGTACATAAATGCACTCAACCTACTAGTAGACTTACACCTAAGTGTAAGCTCTATTGGTTTTTCATTCATATTTCACGGATATTGGATTATAAAAATTCTACTCTAAAACTATGTCGACAAGAGTTCCAAAACTATGCCAAAAAGCAGTTAATCTTTAAGTAATAACATGTAATTTTCCCCAATAAATTCAACGCATTACGTCTTCATTTTCATAAGTTGATCAAGATCATTTCAACTTATAATTTCATGCAAAAAAAAATTAGCATCTGCAACTTTTAAAAGGATAATTCCTCAAAAAAAATCTTTTCAAATAAAGGAAAAAACTAAAAACAGGATTACTTCCATTGACGAAGTCTTATGCTTTTCGATATTCAAACCCATGGCCGGAAAAAATAAATTCATTAATAATTCAGGTCGAATTATATATTGCGAAGCTTATAACTTATTTGAACGGCATAAATGCTAACAAAGACCCACCTACGAAATTCATTTATTTCAAATTCGGATGAGTTTGCATTGTGTTCATTTTTTCCACCATCCTGCCAGCGATAAGTTTTAATCCTTTGTAGTCCCAATGAGCAGCATCCACCCGGCTGGCATCTTCGGTAATAACGGCTGCACTTACATGCAAAGGATCCTGGTCAGCAATGGCCTGGATCACAGGATTATAAGGGTGACTTGCAAAAAAAAGGGTGATTAGGAAAGGAATATTTTTGCCGTAGCGATTTCTGAAATCGGTTCGGAACTGCAACATTTGATTGGTAAAATCTGAACTAGACGTTTTGGCATTGAAATCATTGATTCCAATGGATTCCCATACGGTAATTTTATACAAAATATGTTGAGACTGCAGATAATGTACGGCAGCATCCATACGCGATTGCAATGTTTGCCAACCCATTTGATTGTTCGACGGAGTTCCCTCTTTTAACCATTGTTTTATTAATGCTCCCGAGCTACCTGCTTTTACAAGAAATAAGGGTTTCGGTAACTGGCCTGCATCGACAGCATTTGCCAAACCATTTTCAAACCCATGTACTTTCAGCGTTCCCTGGTTCTGCAGGATATTGTTGTTCACGCCGATTTTCAGACTTTCAAACTGGTAGTTACTATTATTCAAAATTTTTACATTTTGCCTCAATTCTCTTTCAGAATATTTTATGGGTGAATTAGGCGCCATACCCGATGCATTGCTCTCACCGAATAATACAATAAGATTTACGGAATCTTTACTACCAGAACCTACAAGGGAATTGCCGGCAGGTGCGGGAAGGTTAATACCAGCAGGTGCTTCCTGTTTATGACTTAGGGATTGCCGGTAGTCCCGGATATTATTAATCAGATCTTCTGTAAAAATTTCGGAGCCTTTGCGATTAAGGTGTTTTTCATCACTGAAGTATTCTTTTTTACCTAACAGGTCCGGGTAACGCGAATAGTCGAAATAAGGCACATTTGCAATGCGAATCCTTTCCTCAATAGGTTCATAAAGTTTCTCATTTACTTCATCCAGATAAGGAGACATCACCAGGTATAACTCAATGCCTTTTTCTTTACACAGGTTTACAAATGCATCAAATGTTTTTATTTTGTTAGTATCTGGCGCTTTGGTTGAAAGAAACTTGTTACGATCTGCATTAAGAGAGTGGAATGGATTGTCAAGTGGCAAATAACCATTCACCTCTTCAACCTTTCCTTTGGCGCCTGCTGAAATGCCACCGATTATATTAAAGAAAAGCGAATTGTATGGATATACCCGCGAAATCATTTTCATATTCTCAAAACCACTACGCAACTGAACAATTCGATTTATTTCCGGATGCGATTTAGCAAACGGAAGCAGAACAGATAACCTTGCATATGAATCATCGAGATAATATAATTCTTCATCCTGGTAATCCAGCAAAATCATTTTCGGTGTATAACGCCTGAGGATCGATTGAAGTAATGCATAGTCATAAAAAATGGATTGCCCGTCTCTGCCCACATTGTAAAAAGCTATATCAAACGAGTCGGCCAGCATGGTTGTTACATAATGATGATTTGCTCTCGAGGATCCGAAAATAAGCCCGGGAGCTTTAGTACTGTCTATTGCATATGAAGTGCGGTAGTCGTAACCCGACTTTTGTTTGTGATAAAGAAACTGAAGTGCTTTTCCACCTATCATATCCAGAACTGCAAAAAGCAAGAGGAAGATCAAAAAACGGAAAAAGCCTTTGCTGTTTTTTATTTTGTGCTGGTGTTCCATAATGCTTAAAATTGAAAATAGATGAATTGACCGCCGTCTAAAACCCCGATAGATAAGATTAATATCAGCAGAACAGCACATGAGATTTGCCTAATGAGCCAGTGCCGGTTATTAAGCAATGAATATTTGCCGGGAAAGAATTCCGTTTTTATTTCATAGAGTAGCAGAAAAGCAATTCCAAAAAAAGCATACGCCATCATTGAAAGGCTATCGGTAAACAAAGGCCCTTTGAATGTAAATATGCCACGAACGATTTGTAATGCATCAGACATGTTTGCTGCGCGGAAAAAGATCCAGGCAAAACATGCCAATATAAATGTGGTGAAAACCTGGAAAGCCAGGTACCATCCAGAAGATTCATTTATGCCAATCATCTTGTTCCATTTTTTTCTTGGATTGGCAATTAATCTTCCAACTATAAGATACAGTCCATTGATTCCACCCCATGCGATAAATGTCCAGTTTGCACCATGCCAGAAACCGCTGATAAGAAAAACGATCAGCAAATTAAAAAAGAGTCGCGGAACGGCAACCCTGCTTCCTCCCAACGGTATATACAGATAGTCTGTGAACCAGGATGAAAGAGAAATATGCCAGCGCCGCCAAAATTCAGAAATAGTACCTGATAAATAAGGTCTGCGAAAATTAACCATCAACTTATAACCCATCACCATTGCCGCGCCAATAGCAATTTCTGAATAAGCTGAGAAATCACAATAAATCTGTATCGCAAAAAATATAGTTGCCAATGCAAGGCTTGCACCGCTATGATGCCCGGGTGCTCCATAAACTGCGTTCACATAAATGGCAAGCCGATCCGCAATTACAACTTTTTTGAAAAGTCCGAAAAGCATCATGCGCAAACCATAAGAGACCCTGTTCACATCAAAATCATGCTTTTCATAAAACTGGTGGAGCATGTTCTGGGGTCTTTCAATAGGCCCTGCAACAAGCTGAGGATAAAACATTACATAAAGCGCATAGATACCGAAATGATATTCCGGTTGCTGTTTGCGGCGATATACTTCAATGGTATAACTCATGGCCTGGAAAGTATGGAATGAAAGACCAATTGGCAAAACGATATTCCTTAGTATAGCCAGACCAGTTCCCAGCAGCTTGTTTACAAAATGATTTACAACATTGTTCCAATGAATAATTAATTCTGATATCCATAAGTCCTTCATCATCGGAAGATGAATAGAAAACCAGCTGTTTAAATTGCTAATGAAAAAGTCATAGTACTTGAAAAAACATAAAAAGCCAATATTGGTAATCAGGCTCAGTACCAAATAAAACATTCTTTTGTATCCGGAAGTTCTTGCGATCAAAATACCCGCAAAGTAATCAACTACTATTGTCACCAATAATATAAGACTGTAGACCGGAAGGAATGCCAGGTAGAATACAAAACTCGCAATCAGGAGTAGCAACCATCTGAAACGGTAAGGTAGAAGAAAATATAGTATAGTGACTATGGGGAAAAAGAAAAGGAATGCGATCGAATTAAACAACATAGCGCCAAATTTAGAAATTACTTTTTATCCAAACAATCAAATTGATCTGGTCCGGAGTTTTCAAGTGCTCCGAAATTATGATTCATCATAATTATCGCAATTCCCAACACTTTTGGTTTACACTTTAAACTCTTAATAATAAAAAAAAGTTTCAATTTTTATACTGCTGGAAAATGGTTTGACACATTATAAATTAATTTTTTATAAGCGGTATGCAAACCCACCACTTTTCAATATTTGGTTCAAGTGCAAATTTCTTTGTCTGAAATACCAGATTTCAGAAAAGCTTTAAGCTTGATTAACGCAGCGTACTGTCATTTATTTTACCGGGCTCCAATATCGGCAAATATATATATCCTGCATAGTTGATCTTCCTTTTTGATAAACAACTTAAAAATTATGCTATTAGAAATGTAAGGATGAATTGCAGTTAATTTTATTCGATACTTTATCAGCTTCCTTATTATCACCATTTACCTTAAAAAACCCAGGAAAAAAGGATTGATTTTTAAAACGCTTAAGCAGGTAATACTGACCCTTCAGTATGCTTACGTGATTTTTGTAGTATATCCTGGAAATATTTCAAATGCAACGCATCGTAAAAGTAGTTGCACCGGATAGTTTAAATGCAACGCGTGAATTGAAATAAATCAATTCACGCGTTGAAAATTATTGACCTGTATGAAATTATTGTTTTAGAAAAGGTCTTACGAATTTAGTACCATCTGATTGGGTTACCTGCAGGTAATACATTCCTGGCTTTAGTTTGCTTACATCTATCTGCTTTTTTAACATCGATTGACTCTTCGCATACTGCTCGTTGAAGATCTGACTCCCTTTCACATCATATATTACCGCATTCATATTACCCGTTACATCACTGATGTATTCTACATTCAGATAA
>JBBQZZ010000034.1:0-3405 GCA_038207265.1 Chitinophagales bacterium
CCAAGTCTCGAAGAAGGCTTGCCGAACGTAGCGATGGAGGCAGCTTCAACAGGCAATCTTATTATTGCAAATGCAGTAGGTGGTATACCTGAATTGATCCGGCACAAAACAAATGGCATCTTATGCGAAACGAATGATGCCGAAGGATTGTACCGTCAGATGAAATGGGCTATGGATAACCGGGATCAAATACCAACACTTGGTGCGGCCGCAAGAACAAATATGGAAATGAATTTCAGCAGTAAGGATTTTGGGAAAAAATATGTTGACTATTACAGGGAGATAATTACATCATGAAGATATTGATCATAATGGGCACACGCCCGGAAGCCATTAAGTTTGCACCACTCATTAAGCTGATCGAAAAAGACTCGTTTTTTGAATTGCGTATCTGTCTAACAGGTCAGCACAAAGAAATGATGCAGCAGGTATTGGATTTTTTTGAGATAACAGCTCAGTACGATCTTAACCTGATGAAACACAACCAAACCTTGTTTGATATTTCATCAGCAGCACTGATCGGTTTAAAACCTGTGCTGGATGAATTCAAACCAAACCTGGTCTTTGTACAGGGTGATACAACGACTGCATTCATCGGCTCACTGGCTGCATTTTATGAGCGTACTAAAATTGCTCACCTCGAAGCTGGTTTACGCAGCGGCGATATCCTGTCTCCTTTTCCTGAAGAAGCAAACCGCAGGCTCACGGGAGTTATAGCAAATTATCATTTTGCACCAACTGAACTTGCCAAAAGATCACTGGCAAAAGAAAATATTACTGAACATGTTTGGGTTGTTGGTAACACTGTAGTTGATGCTTTGTTACTCGGATTGGAAAACCTGAAATCGAAATCAATTGATTTTAAAACTGAATTTGAATACATCGATTTCTCAAGACCTTTGGTGTTGATCACGGCACACAGGAGAGAAAGTTTCGGACAACCATTCGAAGATATCTGCGACGCCATACTTGAAATAAAAAGCAGCCATCCATCAACACAATTCGTATATCCTGTTCATTTCAATCCCAATGTAAGGGAAGTCGTGAACAGGAAGCTGGCTTCAAAAGATGACATCTTTTTAATTGACCCATTGGATTATTCAAGATTGATCTGGTTAATGGAAAAAAGTTATGTGATCCTCACCGATTCCGGTGGTATACAGGAAGAAGCGCCTGCATTGGGTAAGCCTGTGCTCGTAATGCGTGAAGTAACGGAAAGGGTTGAAGGCATTGACGCAGGTACAGCTAAATTGGTAGGCACTGATAAGGATGCGATCGTAGCTGCATTGCATGCATTGCTGATAAATAAAAATGGCATGTACGACCAGATGGCCAAAGCGGTTAATCCTTACGGCGATGGTACAACAGCAAAACAGATCATTGAAATTTTAAAGAAGCTGAATTGAAGATCATCGTATCGCACGACGTAGATCATCTTAACTGGTCAGAACATATATGGAATGACCTCTACATTCCAAAACTATGGGTAAGGTCATTGAAATTATGGCTCACCGGCGTTATCGACCGGAAAACATTTGCATCCCGTGTCAATTGCTGGAGCAATAACCGAATGAACCGCATTCAGGAATTAATGGCATTTGAACGATCCATGAATGTGCCTGCAACTTATTTCTTCGTAATGCGCCCCGGGCTTGGCGTGGCTTACAAAGCAGCAAAGGCAGCACCACTTATTAAAAAATTATTGAGCGAAGGTTTTGATGCTGGTGTTCATGGAATGGCATACAATGATTCAGCTGCCATGAAAGAAGAATTTGAAATGTTCAAGCAAATAAGTGGCCTGGATAAATTCGGGATACGCATGCATTATCTCCGCAGTGATGATGGTACAAGAAATAAACTTTCACAAACAGGCTATGTTTTCGATAGCACTGATTACAATATTGCAGAACCCTATCCTGTAAAAACCATGATGGAATTCCCGATATCTGTGATGGATGTATACGCAGTCAGGCCCGGTCATAAAACGATCGATGCAGCCAAAGCCTACACATTAGAAAAACTGAAGGATGCAAAAATAAATAAGCTTTCCTTTTTTACCATCAATTTTCACGATATCATGTTCGATCCGTCCTATGCTTTATACATGGAATGGTTTACCTGGCTCATCGGTTTATGTAAAGAAAGGGGCCATTCATTTACAAGTTTTGAAAACGCGATAGCAACACATGCAGGTACAGCCATTTAATGAAAGCCATTTGGATGCCGTGACCACATTACACATGTGGGCATTCAAAGATCATTTGAATATACTGCTGGGAAAACGTTATATAAAAGCATTCCTGCATTGGTTCATCAAAAAAGACGGGGCAGTAAATGTTGTGGGCATAAATGACAATGAGCAAATTGCCGGTTATATTGTTGGAGCACCATGGGGTTACCAGCAAAGCATGAACAAAGAATTACTGAACATTGCTGCAGTGGAAATGATCAAAAGGCCCTGGATCTTTTTTCATAAAAAAATATGGCAGTCAGTATGGTTGCGGTCAAAAACTATGCTGGGCATGAATAAATTTATTGCAAACACCCAACAAAAATATATCGGTAGCATTATTTCTTTGGTTGGAATAGGCGTTGCTGAAAATGCTGCCGGCACTGGAATAGCCGCTCTGATGATGGATACATTTATTGCACAGGCTACAGAAAAAAAGTACGATTATGCCCGCCTGTCGGTATATGTTTCCAACGGAAGGGCCAGAAGATTTTACGAAAAAATGGGTTGGTTACCCGAAGAAACCGGTACCGCGGTAATGGGGTACTATAAGAAGTTACAATGAACACGCTGACCATTTGTTTCCCGCTTTACAACGAAGTGAAATTTATAGATTCACTCATTGCATCTGTGATAGATACTGCTCCGCGGGATAAAGAAATTGTGTTGATAGATGGCGGCAGTAAAGACGGAACACTTGATAAAATAAAAGCCTGGCAGGAAAAATATCCCAATATTATTTTAATAAACAATACAGCTACTTATGTCAGCAATGGCTTTAACCTGGCTTTCAACAATACACAGTCCGAATACATTGCATTGATGGGTGCCCATGCAGAATACCCATCCAACTATTTTGAAAAAGGCCTTGAGATACTACGATCAGGTGAAGCAGACGCAGTTGGCGGTCCACTCGTTCAAAAAGGGAAAACAGCAAAGGCAGGCATTATTGCATTTTGTATGAGTTCTAAATTCGGGGTCGGAGATACCGAGTTCCGCACTTCTAAAAAAAGAAGTTATGTAGATAGTGTGGCCATGGCCATTTATAACAGGAAGGTTTTTGATAAAGTGGGATTATTTGATGAAACATTGATCCGCAACCAGGACGATGAGTTTCATTACCGGCTGAATCATTTTGGATATAAAATAATGATGGAGCCCGAAATGGAATCTGT
>JBBQZZ010000035.1:0-3113 GCA_038207265.1 Chitinophagales bacterium
CGGTAATCATCAACCATCAATTTTGTAAGCGCTGCATATTCATTTACCCGTTCTGTTTCCTGTGCATTGCTTTCTCCCTGGTAATTGAGTATCCCTTTAATGGGCAAAGGCAATAGTGGCGCTATACCCGCAGCATAGGCAAAGCCCGGTTTAAAGGAATGGTTTTTTCCATTGGCATCCGCAGGTACGGCTGAAGCATTCCCAACATTTTGTTGTCCTCTTTCTCTTACCCACACTGGCAGTGCATCATTGACTAACCAATCTTTATTTTGCTTTGCAGAAAACTGCTGACTTTTTTTCAAAACAGTAATATCAATAAAAGTTTCAAGCGGGGTGCCGCCAATTGAAAGATTGATGAGGCCGATGGGTATGTTCAATGCGTTAGTCAGTCGTTTTCCGAAATAATATGCCACGGCACTCATCGTCCTGAATGTACTGCTGTCACTGCTTTGCCATTGTCCTTTATAAAATGTTTCGGGATGAAGCAACTGCACGATTGAATCTGAAAATGTAGTGTTGTAATATCCTTTACCGGCATAAGCAGGATTGTAAAAACGAAGTAAGGGGCGATTACTGTTTGCTGTTTCTTCAGCAAAATGCATTTCGTTGCTCATCGGCCATTCCATATTTGACTGGCCGATGCATAGCCAGATATCGCCGATGAGAATATTGTTGAATTGAATTTTCTCTTTGCCGGAAACGATGGTGATACTTTGAGGAATTGCATTTGCCTCCTGTTTGGGAAAATAAACAGTCCAGGAAGAATCAGCTTTCGCCGTAACCGTTTTTTTTGTTTGCAAAAAAGATACTGATACCTGCTTACCCGGTGATCCTTTTCCCCAGATATGAATGGGCTGCTGCCTTTGCAAAAGCATGTTGTGAGAGAATATAGCTGCCGGCTGCAACTGTGCCGCAGCAAAAGATGGAATCAGTGATATGATCAGCAGGCAGTTCTTCAATACTATGTTTTGAAATATTCTTCTATAATTGTTTTGCAATACCATTCCTGTCTTGGTAAATGAAATGGCCCTTTATACAAATTACCTTTTGCTGTTTGTGCAACGCTTCCATCCCTGTGCAGGTAACCAAACCATTCGCCGTTTTCTTTATCATGAAAATGTTTGTATGCGTAGTCATGCACCTGTTTGTGCATGGCTGCATATTTTTCATTACCTGTCATTAAATAAGCAAGCAGTGTTGCAATAATCACTTCGTTGTGCGGCCACCAGAATTTCATATCCTGCCAGTATTCCTGCACGGGTTTGTTATACACATCCCGGAAATATAAAATGCCGCCATGTTCCTTATCCCATCCCCGTTCCCACATATAGTCAAGCATTTTACAACCCAGTGCAATCAGGTTTTTATCATTGTTCCTGTATTTTGCTTCATGCAGAATAAACCATGCACCTTCTATGGCATGACCGGGGTTTAATGTCCGCCCATCTATATGATCAATGATGCTTCCATCAGGCGCTACCTGTTCCATCACACATTTTATATCATCTTTTACAAAATCCATTTCTATTTCTACAATCCATTTTGTAATCCATTCATCGCATCGTTCATCACCAATGGTTTCCCTTAATTGCTGCGCTGTATTCATCATGATCATTGGCACACCGATTCCCTTCGCTGGTCTGTAGCCGGTAAACTTCGGCTGCAGCAATCCGGTTTTAGTTGCATATTCAATGCATTTACCAAAAACAAAACGGGCTTTGGTTGCTGCTTCCTTATCGCCGCTGGCTTGGGCATAAGCTGCCGCAGCAATCACATAAAAAGTTTCAGAGAAATAATATCTTCTTTTGCGGATGGGCCTTCCATCTCTCATCACATGAAAAAACATCTGGCCATCTGCATCAAAACAATGTTTGTTTAAAAAATCATACCCCAGTTTAGCGCCGTCGAGCCATTCCTGTTTTTTTTCTACGGTATTATATAAGGTAGCAAGCAGCCAGGTTGCCCGGCCTTGTATCCAAACGGCTTTATCATCATCAATCAAAGTTCCGTCGGCATCTCTCATCAATAAAAAACCAGCATGCTCATTATCAAATGAACGGGGAAACCAAAACGGAACCGTATCATTCAATAACTGGTTGCCGTAAAAATTTTGTAACTCAATTAATTCTTCTTTTGAATAACTCATCTTTTAAAATATACCTCAGCCCCCGTTCGAGAGGAGCTTCGGGCTTTTCTTTAATTAGTATTATTTTATTATTTCGCTAACCGGCAGGTTCACATAATACAGGTCTTTAGAACCTTCATATAAAATACCGATCGTATTGTCGTCTACTTTTGTCAATGAAGAATAGCCATAACAAGGCCGCTCATCAATCAGCAACTGGTTTGCAGGCAACCATGTTTCGCCTAAATCAAGACTTGCTTTAATGGTAATATTATATCTGCCTGATGAAGTATTGGCGTTGCTGAAAAACAAAACGTCTTTCATAACTCCCTTTACTTTTACTTTTGCTTTTATGATGCTGCCCATACAAACCGGGTCGGGTAAAGCGTTATAAGAAGTTGGATGTTCTGTCCAGGTGGTTCCCAAATTATTTGTAGTAGCAACGCTTCTGAATGCGCCACGATTGTCCCGCATATTCAACATCAATGTACCGGGAGTTGTTTCCACCACCTGGCTTTCTGTTGTATTTGATTTTGGCCCTGCTAATTTTCCTTTCCACGAACTGCCATAATCATCACTGTAAATAATTGTTGAGTAAGGCATTTTCTTTTCGTCCCAATATTGTGCAGCAAAAACAAGTTTACCATCTTTCATTGCAATGCCACTACCGGGGCCATTAAAAAATAAATGCCATATCGGATTTTTTACCTGCGGAGTAATTGACAAGGGTTCAGACCAGCTAAGGCCATCATCCGCACTGCTGACAACAACAAACTGACCTGTAGTATCAGGCGATAAACCCGGCAAAGAACCGGCAATAGAACGGTTGCCCTTGCTCCACAATGCAGCCACCCATATTTTTTTTGTTACCGGATCAAATAAAATAGCAGGATCGCCAATGCCATTATTGGCATGAGGTGCACCCATATCCATAATCACTTTCATGGGTTCCCATGTCTGCCCGCCATCCACACTGCGGCTCATACCT
>JBBQZZ010000036.1:0-2961 GCA_038207265.1 Chitinophagales bacterium
AAATAATAAACAAAAGCAAAAAATTAATGCTTTACTGCAGGAGCAAAAGCAAAAAGTAGAAACCACACTTACAGAATTGAAATCTACACAAGCGCAATTGATACAATCAGAGAAAATGGCAAGTCTTGGAGAACTCACTGCCGGCATTGCACATGAAATTCAAAACCCGTTAAACTTCGTAAATAATTTTTCTGATGTAAATAAAGAATTACTTGAAGAATTAAAAGGAGAGGCTGATAAGGGAAACATGGATGAAGTAAAAACCATTGCAGATGATGTAATAGGTAACGAAGAAAAAATAAACCTTCATGGTAAAAGAGCCGATGCGATTGTAAAAGGTATGTTACAACACAGCCGGACCAGCAGTGTACATAAAGAACCAACTGATATTAATGCCTTATGTGATGAATATCTACGACTTAGTTATCATGGTTTAAGAGCAAAGGACAAATCGTTTAATGCAACCATCAAAACAGATTTTGATAATACGATTGGAAAAATCAATATCGTTCCGCAGGATATTGGAAGGGTACTATTGAATTTATTCAACAATGCATTTTATGCAGTAAACCCTCCAGCCTCTAAAGAGGGAGCTATGATCACAAATGAAGTGAGCGATCCAAGCGTATGGGTAAGTACAAAGAGAGATGGAAACAAGATACTGATAACGGTGAGGGACAATGGTAAAGGGATACCGGCAAACATCGTTGATAAAATATTTCAGCCATTCTTTACCACCAAACCAACCGGGCAGGGCACAGGATTGGGGTTGAGTTTGAGTTATGATATTGTGAAAGCTCACGGCGGTGAATTGAAAGTGGAAACAGCAGAAAACGAGGAAACAACATTCATACTAATATTACCGGTCTCCATTTCGTAAAGCATTAGGCGTAGAACACTTAATAAATCGATATGAGAAAAATCTTTCTATCAATTTTGCTTATGTTATTTCAAAATCTGTGCTTTCCCCAGAGCACGATAGTTGATTCTCTTAAGGCAGAATTGGCAAATGCTAAAGAGGATACAACAAAGCTGAAGATTTACCTGGCATTGGGTGAAGCCTGCGAAAGAAAAGACAACCTGTTGTATGCCGATCCTGCACTAAAGCTGGTGGATGGTCTTTTTTTAAAGCACGATACTGAAGGAGTGTGGGGCAAGTTATTTAATGAGGAGCAGGAGTTATTGAATTTAGTGATTGTGTATTATACCAATAATAATGTTACAGACTGGAATAAAGTAATGGCATATACCGATACCCGGTTAAAAAATATTGAAAAAACGGGTAATCAAAAGAGAACAGCTCAATTTCTTTTTCAGGTTGCCAGAATATCACTTGATATAAAAAAAGATTCCCTCACGTTTAGGACTACTATGCAAAAGAGTCTGGCTCTTTTCAATGACCTTAAAGACAGTGCTGGAATTGTAGCTGGGTATAGGTTCCTTTGTTCCTTTTACAGGTCAGCCGGATATTTTACAATGGCATTTGAATCTGTACACTCGGCCATTGCCATTTCCAGGAAACTGAACTATTACAAAGGGATTGCACAAGGTCTTTCTCAATTAGCTGATCTATACAGGGATTATGGCGAATCTGGCCAGGCCATGGAAAATTACCAGGCTGCCCTGGATATTTTATATAAAACCAGAGATACGAGTGAACTCTTTAATGTACTGGCTGCGGTGGGCGGCTTTTATCGTACACAGCATAATACCGCCAAAGCAATTGAATATTATAACAAATTGATTGAGATAAGTACCAGCAATAATATGCCTGATCATAATGTTGGATCTCCTTATAAGTGGATGGGTATGGTGTATAGTGATAATAATGACTACGGCAATGCCTTGCTCAATTTTGAAAAAAGCCTGCACTTGTTTAATTCGTCAGGCAATATTTATGAAGCGGCGTTGGTACTGAATGAAATTGGTTCGGTGTATAATAAAAAAGGGGATTTTGAAAAGGCCATCGGGTATCATTCCCGTACTGTGAGAATTGCTGATTCATTGCGCGCTGGAGATATAAAACCAGAATGGCTCCACTTACTGGCGCTCGATTACTATGCGTTAAAAAATTACTCCAGGGCAAAAGCATTAAATGACACGGCCCTTATTGGTTTCAAAAAGCAATGGTTTGATATTAAGATAACAAGCAAAATGGAACTTTTGGCAACGCAGATCGATTCTGCAAGGGGTGATGGTATTGGCGCCTATGCTCATTATAAAGAATATGTTTTGTCAAGTGAGAAGATCAAGGGAGAAGAAATAAGAAAGGAAGCACAAAAAGAAAAATTTCGAAATGAATTTGAAAAGCAAAAGACGGAGCAGGAGCAAAAAGATGGGATTGCCAAACGCACCCGGAACCTTCAGTATACCGCCATAGCGGCCATTTCACTGCTGGGCATATTTCTTTTGTACGGGTATGTTCAGAAGAATAAGGATAAGAAGCGAATCGAAAAGGCTTATACCGAATTAAAACAAACTCAATCCCAACTCATCCAATCGGAAAAAATGGCTTCGCTCGGAGAACTCACTGCGGGCATTGCGCATGAAATTCAAAACCCTTTAAACTTTGTGAATAATTTTTCAGATGTTAATACCGAGTTGCTTGAAGAATTGAAAGCAGAAGCGGATAAAGGAAATATTAATGAAGTAAAAGTGATTGCAGATGATATAATAAGCAATGAACAAAAAATAAATCATCACGGCAAACGTGCCGATGCCATTGTAAAAGGAATGTTGCAACATAGCCAAAGCAGAAGCGGCTTAAAAGAACCAACTGATATAAATGCTTTGTGTGACGAATACCTGCGATTGAGTTACCATGGTCTAAGAGCAAAGGACAATTCGTTCAATGCAACAATGAAAACTGATTTTGATCATACGATTGGAAAAATAAATATCATTCCGCAAGACATTGGAAGGGTATTGCTCAATTTATACAATAATGCATTTTATGCAGTG